>NZ_JACBOS010000003.1:0-4213301 GCF_021532235.1 Brevibacterium sp. UCMA 11752
CCTACGGGTACTGAGATGTTTCACTTCCCCGCGTTCCCTCCACACATCCTATATTTCAGATGCGGGTCACCACACTCTCATGTGGCGGGGTTTCCCCATTCGGAGACCCTCGGATCACAGCCCGTTTATCGGCTCCCCGAGGCTTATCGCAGATTTCCACGTCCTTCATCGGCTCCTGATGCCAAGGCATCCACCATGCGCTCTTACACACTCATACCAACCACTTTCATGGTCGATGATTGTGTGCGCGAAAAAAACACTTTCGGATTTCACAAGAAAAATCACATTACATAACAACACACCACTGGTGTGTTGTTGATGCTCGCGTCCACTATACGATTCTCAAACCACTACCAAACACCACCCACACCCACAACGACGAAGCGCTGTGACTATGGTCTGGGTCGGTCCGTTAGATGAAACCACCACACCACACACACTCGCAGCCACAAAGAAGGACTGTGTTGTGTGGGGCCTGTGATTCCAGGACCCAATAACGTATTCATTCATATCCACCACCAACACGCTCACACGAGGCACATACCTCGAAGACCGCTGTGTGGACGAGCCAGATAGGGATGTTCCACCCTTGAGCTGCCCAACCAGCATCACGAATGGATGCTGCGTTGGGGTTCTGATGTGTGCTCCTTAGAAAGGAGGTGATCCAGCCGCACCTTCCGGTACGGCTACCTTGTTACGACTTAGTCCCAATTGCCAGTCCCACCTTAGACGGCCCCCTCCACAAGGGTTGGGCCACCGGCTTCGGGTGTTACCGACTTTCGTGACTTGACGGGCGGTGTGTACAAGGCCCGGGAACGTATTCACCGCAGCGTTGCTGATCTGCGATTACTAGCGACTCCGACTTCACGTAGTCGAATTGCAGACTACGATCCGAACTGAGACTGGCTTTAAGGGATTCGCTAAAACCTCGCGGTCTCGCATCTCTCTGTACCAGCCATTGTAGCATGCGTGAAGCCCAAGACATAAAGGGCATGATGATTTGACGTCATCCCCACCTTCCTCCGAGTTGACCCGGCAGTCTCCTATGAGTTCCCACCATCACGTGCTGGCAACATAGAACGAGGGTTGCGCTCGTTGCGGGACTTAACCCAACATCTCACGACACGAGCTGACGACAACCATGCACCACCTGTACACCAACCTCAAAGAGGAGGACCTGTTTCCAGGACGGTCTGGTGTATGTCAAGCCTTGGTAAGGTTCTTCGCGTTGCATCGAATTAATCCGCATGCTCCGCCGCTTGTGCGGGCCCCCGTCAATTCCTTTGAGTTTTAGCCTTGCGACCGTACTCCCCAGGCGGGGCACTTAATGCGTTAGCTACGGCGCGGAGAACGTGGAATGTCCCCCACACCTAGTGCCCAACGTTTACGGCATGGACTACCAGGGTATCTAATCCTGTTCGCTCCCCATGCTTTCGCTCCTCAGTGTCAGTTACAGCCCAGAGTCCCGCCTTCGCCACCGGTGTTCCTCCTGATATCTGCGCATTTCACCGCTACACCAGGAATTCCAGACTCCCCTACTGCACTCTAGTCAGCCCGTACCCACTGCACGCGCAACGTTAAGCGTTGCGTTTCCACAGCAGACGTGACCAACCACCTACGAGCTCTTTACGCCCAATAATTCCGGACAACGCTTGTACCCTACGTATTACCGCGGCTGCTGGCACGTAGTTAGCCGGTACTTCTTCTGCAGGTACCGTCACCCCAAGGGGCTTCTTCCCTGCTGAAAGCGGTTTACAACCCGAAGGCCGTCATCCCGCACGCTGCGTCGCTGCATCAGGGTTTCCCCCATTGTGCAATATTCCCCACTGCTGCCTCCCGTAGGAGTCTGGGCCGTGTCTCAGTCCCAGTGTGGCCGGTCGCCCTCTCAGGCCGGCTACCCGTCGTCGTCTTGGTGAGCCATTACCTCACCAACAAACTGATAGGCCGCGAGCCCATCCCCAACCCGAAAAAACTTTCCACAACCAAAGATGCCTTCGGTTGTCATATCCGGTATTAGACCCAGTTTCCCGGGCTTATCCCGAAGTCGGGGGCAGGTTACTCACGTGTTACTCACCCGTTCGCCACTCATCCACCCACAGCAAGCTGCGGGCTTCAGCGTTCGACTTGCATGTGTTAAGCACGCAGCCAGCGTTCGTCCTGAGCCAGGATCAAACTCTCCATAAAAAAATTATGTTACGAATGAATCCCAGCAAGACAGCCAACACTACGGTCACGGGGTGACCGCGGTCAGCTTAAAAAAATCATGTCCACACACGCTGGCGTCACCACCCCGGCGAGGGGGCCGTGACTTGTGTGTGAACATGTGATTGTCTTACCAGAAATAATGTTTCTGGCATCACTATCTGTTCAAACAAATACGCTATTGGATTCTCAAACCACACACACTCACCCGTCACCACACACCATCACAAAATGGCGGCGTACACCGGGGGTGTCAGTTTCAATTGTTGTTGCCATCCCCATCCTGTGAACAACCTGCTCAAACTGTGTTTGTGCTGGTCATACCGGGTGAAAACTGTTCTCGAAGAACTCGTTTTCTGCGGGGCAACGAGATACAACTCTAGACCAGGCCGACCAGTGCGTGCAACTCGAAACCGGAAAACTCAGCGTGACGCCCGTCACCAGGACAGTTGCGACAGCCTCGGGCCCGGAATACCGGGGATCGGTGGGCGCAGAACCTCGCCGATGCTTGGTTCTGCCGGTGTTACGGTCGTTTCATGACTGCGGACAATGTTTCTCCTCGTCCCGACAACGGCTCAGCACCGATAGCTGTCATCGCCGGAGCCACCGGCTTCATCGGCAGATCGCTCCTTGCTCCCCTTCTGTCATGGGGTTACCAGGTGCGCACCATCGGGCGGGCAGCATCCTCGGGCACACATGTCTCCTGGGACGATCCGGACGGAATCGCCGCCATGATCGATGGCGCCGATCTGCTCATCAACTTCGCCGGCCGCAGCGTGGGGTGTCGATACAACGATCGCAACCGGCAGGAGGTCTGGGACTCACGAGTGACGACGACTCGGACCTTGAACGATGCGGTCAGGGCCGCCTCGGCGCCACCGCGTCTGTGGATCAACTCGAGCACGGCCACTGTCTACCGTCATGCCATGGATCGGCCGCAGACCGAGACCGACGGGGACATCGGTGAGGGCTTCTCAGTTGATGTGGCCAAAGGCTGGGAGCGAGAATTCTTCCGTGGCGATCTCCTGCAGACCAGACGGGTCGCTTTGCGGATGGCGATCGTGCTCGGTGACGGCGCGGCGTTGAATATGCTCGCGACCGCGGCCAGATTCGGTGCCGGCGGTCCCCAGCTGGAAGGGCGCTGGTTCGGCCACACTCGCTACCGCGGCATCGGACCCGACGCGTCAGGACCGAAGGTCTGGCGGGGACATCCGCTCAGTCATGGGAAACAGAAGTTCAGTTGGGTGCACATCGACGATGTTGTGCGTGCGATCCGCTTCATCGATGCCCACGAGGAGATCACCGGTCCTATCAACGTCTCGAGTCCCGGAGTCTCGGACAACACCGCGCTGATGGCTGCCCTGAGACGAGCCGTCCGGATGCCGATCGGCATTCCGGCACCACGTTGGCTGCTGGAAATCGGGATGACCGTCCTCCGACAGGAGTCGGAGCTGGTGCTCAAGAGCCGCTGGGTGCTGCCCAAGCGGCTGGAGCAGGCAGGGTTCGAGTTCAGGTGGACGGATATCGGTGCGGCGACGAAGAGCCTGCTTCGGTAGAAGCTGCACAACACGGATCCGGCACGGGCGGCGTCAGCCGGCGGTCACCTCGGCGGGGATACCGGCCTGCACACAATCGGGGCAGTAGGGCTGACGGTTCTTCTCCGTGCAGTCCTCACAGCGCAGGTACTGCTCACGGCAGTCCAGGTTCGCGCAGTTGACGAAGTTCGGGGTCGCCTTGTCACACGCGACGCAGTGACCGATCGATTCGGCTCCTTCGCCGAACTCCACGTGCATGCGCTTGTCGAAGACGTAGAGGGAGCCGTCCCAGTACCCGGTGTTGCCGAAGGTCTCTCCGTAGCGGACGATGCCGCCGTCGAGCTGGTAGACCTCTTCGAACCCGCGGTTCTTCATCAGCACGGACAGAACTTCGCAGCGGATTCCTCCGGTGCAGTAGGTGACGACCGGCTTGTCCTTGAGGTCGTCGTACTTGCCCGATTCGATCTCGGCGATGAAGTCCTTGGTGGTGTCCGTCTCGGGCACGATCGCATCCCGGAACTTCCCGATCTGGGCCTCCATCGCATTGCGACCGTCGAAGAAGACGACATCATCGCCGCGTTCGTCGAGGAGCTTGTGCAGGGCTCCCGGTTTGAGATGCTCGCCGCCGCCTTCGACTCCGCTCTCGGTCACGGTGATCTCGTCGTCGGTGCCGAAGGTCACGAGCTCGGGCCGGACCTTGACGCTCAGGCGGGGGAAATCGTCGCCCTCGCCGTTGGACCATTTGATGTCGGCCTTCTTGAACGGTTCATAGGATCGCGTCGCCCGCACATACTGCTTGACGTCGAAGATGTCGCCGCCGATGGTGGCGTTGATGCCGTCCTTCGACACGATCACGCGCCCCTTGAGCCCGAGACTCTCAGCCAGAGTATGCTGCCACAGTTTGACTGCCTCTGGGTCCGCCAAGGGGGTGAAGACGTAGAACAAGACGATTTTGGGAGTTGCCATGGCCCATATTCTAGTTGGCGAGACCTCAGGCGGTACCCGCATGTGGCGCAGACTACTGGTCGCCTCGATCACATAATCCACTCATCGATGAGACCGGTTTCTCCCCCTCCCCCGCACCACGGCTAAGATTGGCTCTGATGCCGTGTCGTATGAAAGGGCCGTTAAGAGGACATGTCGAGTAACCTCAACTCTGCGAATTCCACGCAGGTCGAATCCCAGCAGGTCGAAACCGATCAGGCCGCCTCCAAGAAGGTCAAGGAGACCGTCGAGTTCGCTGCTGCGAATCCCGACGTGGACCAGCCCTATGCCGACCTCGGACTGAAGGCCGACGAATACGCGCAGATCCGCGAGATCCTGGGACGTCGCCCCACCTCGGCGGAGTTGGCGATGTACTCGGTCATGTGGTCCGAGCACTGCTCCTACAAGTCCTCGAAGGTGCATCTGTCGAAGTTCGGTGACAAGGTCACCGAAGACATGAAGAAGCACCTGCTCGTGGGCATCGGCGAGAACGCCGGCGTCGTCGACATCGGCGACGGCTGGGCCGTGACCTTCAAGGTCGAGTCCCACAACCACCCCAGCTACGTCGAACCCCACCAGGGCGCTGCCACCGGCGTGGGCGGAATCGTGCGCGACATCATCTCGATGGGCGCCCGCCCCGTGGCCGTGATGGATCAGCTGCGCTTCGGAGCCATCGACCACCCCGACACCTCTCGCGTGCTCCACGGAGTCGTCTCCGGAATCAGCAACTACGGCAACTCCCTCGGCCTGCCCAACATCGGCGGCGAGACCGTCTTCGACTCCGTCTACCAGGGAAACCCCCTGGTCAACGCCCTCGCAGTCGGCGTCATGCGCCACGAGGACATCCGTCTGGCCAATGCTTCGGGCAAGGGCAACAAGGTCATCCTCTTCGGTGCCCGCACCGGTGGAGACGGCATCGGCGGAGCCTCGATCCTCGCCTCAGAGTCCTTCGACGACACCAAACCTTCGAAGCGTCCAGCTGTGCAGGTCGGCGACCCCTTCGCAGAGAAGGTCCTCATCGAATGCTGCCTCGAACTCTTCCACGCGGGCGTTGTCGAAGGCATCCAGGACCTCGGTGCTGCCGGCATCAGCTGCGCCACCTCCGAGCTGGCCTCGAACGGCGACGGCGGTATGCACATCGCCCTCGACGACGTACTGCTGCGCGATGAGACTCTGACCCCTGAGGAGATCCTCATGTCGGAGTCCCAGGAGCGGATGATGGCCGTTGTCACCCCCGAACGCCTCGACGACTTCCTGGCGATCGTGGGCAAATGGGACGTCGAAACCTCCGTCCTCGGCGAGGTCACCGACTCCGAACGCCTCATCATCGAATGGCACGGAGACGTCATCGTCGATGTGCCGCCTCGCTCGGTCGCCCACGACGGCCCCGTCTACGAACGTCCGATGGTCGAGCCATCATGGACTGCCGAGGTCGCGGCGAACACCGTGGAATCCGCTGGATTGGTCAAGCCTGAGGGCGACGAGCAGCTGCGCGCGACCGTCCTCCAGCTCGCAGGCGCACCGAACCTGGCGTCGAAGAACTGGATCACCTCCCAGTACGACAAATACGTGCAGGGCAACACCGCCCAGGCGTTCCCCGACGATGCGGGAGTCATTCGCGTCGACGAGGAGTCCGGCCTCGGCGTGGCCATCGCCACCGACGCCAACGGTCGCTACTGCTACCTTGATCCGGCCCGAGGCGCAGCGCTGGCGCTTGCCGAGGCCTACCGCAACGTCACCACCGCCGGGGCCATCCCGCGTGCGGTCACTGACTGCCTCAACTTCGGCTCCCCCGAGGACCCTGAGATCATGTGGCAGTTCGCGGCCGCAGTCGAGGGCCTCGCCGAGGCGTGCCAGGACCTGGGCATTCCCGTGACCGGCGGCAACGTCTCCCTCTACAACCAGACCGGTGGCGTGGCCATCCACCCGACCCCGGTCGTCGGTGTCCTCGGCGTCTTCGACGACGTCACCCGCGCCACACCCAGCGGCTGGAAGGAACCGGGCCAGACCATCTACCTGCTCGGAACGACCGAAGCCGAACTCGACGGTTCGGCGTGGGCCGACGTGACTGCCGGCCACCTCGGCGGAGTGCCTCCGCAGTACAAGCCGGGCACGGAGAAGGAACTCGGTGAGATCCTCATCAACTCCTCGCGTGACGGCATGATCGATGCCGCGCACGACCTGTCCGAGGGCGGTCTGTCGCAGGCACTCATCGAATCCTGCCTGCGCTTCGGCACAGGTGCCCGCATCTGGCTCGACGAGGTGTGCGACCGCGACGACATCGACGTGTTCACCGCTCTGTTCTCCGAGTCCACCGCGCGTGCGATCGTGGCCGTGCCGCGGTCCGAAGAGGTCCGCTTCAAGGACATGTGCACCGCTCGGCATTTCCCGTTCATCCGCATCGGCATGACCGACACCGGCGACGAGGCACCTGTCCTCGAAGTCGTCGATCATTTCCAGATCGGTCTGGACGAGTTGCGCGAGACCCACGAGGGGACGCTGCCGAAGCACTTCGGCGGACGCGTCGCCGCAGTGACCGAAACCGCAGTCTAAGAGGTGGGCCGAAGGGGCCGCCTGTCCTCGAATCAGCCGTTTGTCCACGGCTCGTTCGAAGGCAGGCGGTCCCTTCGTCGTTAGCGGACTACGCTGGCCACCCGGCCGAGCACGTGTAGAAGTCCCAGACCGCCGAATGACACTCCCAGCAGAACAGCCTGTGTGAAGACCATTGACGTCGCGAACGAGGAACCGAGCGAGTTCATCGCCCATTCGACGAAGGCGACGACGAGTCCCGTGCACATCGCATAGCCGGCAGCGACGAGGTGCGTCCACCAAGCTCTGTTGCGCGCGAGGTTCCAGGCGATGAGCAGTCCGGCCAGCACGACGCCGCTGTGGAAGGTCCAGATGATGCTCTGGATGTTCATCGCCAGATCGACGCTGCCGACAACACGGTTCACGATGATCGGCAGCAGATGAGGCAAGGCGAATGCGTAGATGCTGCTGACAATGAGCAGTCCCATCCCGAACAGCCGCATCGTCAGCGGACTGGCTTTCACGATGAGCAGCGCGACGACGCCAAGTATGAGTTCGAGGAGCGCGACCACGACGGTCACGGCCGGATACAGGGTGAAGAATTCGGGGCGCACTCCATCGATCATCATCGGCATCAACACGAATTCCGGCAATGAGCCGATGGCGATGGCAGCCCAGAACAGGATTCGCGCCGTCCACCCTGGACCGACTGCGCGTTCGCATCCTCCCGAGGAAGCCGGCTGACTCATGTCATCACTGTAGGTCTGTGAAGGCAAGGATCGCATTCTTTTCAGCAGGTGAAAGCCGCAGCACGTGACCCAACATGACAAACCCCTCGCATGCGGGACCGCTTATGTGATTGCCTGAAGAGGAACGTTGCGGCTGAACTGCCGCCGAACAACCAGAGGAGTCACCCAGATGGCAACGATCCGCACCTCGCACGCAGGATCCTTACCCCGCACCCCCGAACTCATCGAAGCCAACAAGGTCAAGCAGGCTCAGAACCACGCCCGCCTCGCCGGTGAAACCGTCTCCGACGCTCAGACGCAGGAATTCGACGAGCTGCTCGCCGCAAGCGTGGCCGACCTCGTCAAGCGCCAGAAGGATCTCGGCATCTCGAACCCCAACGACGGGGAGTACGGTCACTCGATGGCCGCGGAATTCGACTACGGCGCCTGGTGGCACTACTCCTTCGCCCGCACCGGCGGACTCGAACTCGACAATGTCGACAAGTGGGATGCCCCGGCCGTGCGCTCGGAACCGGGCAAGCCGGTGCTGACCAGCTTCGGCGACCGTCGCGACCGCAACCTCTTCCCCGGCGTCTACGGCGATGCCAACGCCGGCACCGACACCGGCCACCAGCCGCAGTTCCCCAAGGCCACCAGCGCCATCAGCTACGTGGGCCAGGACCAGGTCGCCAGCGACATCGCCAACCTCAAGGCCGGGCTCGCCGCTGCCGGATACGGTGAACGCGACGGCTACATCAACGCCCTGTCCCCAGGCTCGGCCTCACGCATCGCCAATGAGTACTACAAGACCGATGAGGAGTTCATCTGGGCGTGGGCCGATGTGCTGCGTGAGGAATACCTCGCCATCACCGAGGCAGGTCTGACCGTTCAGATCGACGATCCTTCCCTGGCCGAGAACTTCGACCAGATTAACCCGGAACCGTCCTTCGCCGACTACCGGTCCTTCATCCAGGTCCGCATCGATGCACTCAACCACGCACTGCGCGGCATCGATCAGGCCCAGGTCCGCATCCACACCTGCTGGGGTTCCTGGCACGGTCCGCACGTGACGGATCTGCCGTTCAAGGAGATCGTCGATCAGGTGCTCACGCTCAATGCCGCGGGCATCACCTTCGAAGCGGCCAACGTCCGCCACGAACACGAATGGCGGATCTGGGAGGACACGAAGCTGCCCGAGGGCAAGTACCTCATCCCGGGCATCGTCTCCCACTCCACGAATGTCGTCGAGCATCCCGAACTCGTCGCCGATCGTATCGAACGTTTCGCGAAGCTCGTCGGTCCCGACAATGTCATGGCCTCGACGGACTGTGGCCTGGGCGGACGCGTCCACCCTGAGATCGCCATTGCGAAGCTGCAGTCGCTGACCGCCGGTGCACAGATCGCCGGAAAGCGTCTCTGAAACCTTTGGCCCACTTCACGCTCCGCTGCCGAGTTCCTCCTCGAAGCAGTCGGACAGCGTGGGGTGGGCGAACTGGTACCCGGTCTCTTCCAGCTTCTCCGGACGCACCTTCTGGTCGGCCAGGGCGAGTTCCTTGGCTCCGTCGGCCCCGAGCACCAGCTCGGTGACGAAACCGGGCGTGGGGATGCGGGCCGGGCGGTGCAGGTGGGCGGCGAGCGCCTCGGCGAACTCCTGCTGCGAGATCATGTCCGGGGCCACCGCGTTGACGGGTCCGCGGACATAGTCGGTGAGCACCGCATGGACATATGATCTGGCCAGATCGTCGAGGGAGACCCAGGCCAGCCCCTGTTCACCGCTGCCCAAGCGCCCTCCCGCGCCCGCCAGGTACAGAGGTGTCTGGAGCTTGAGGAATCCGCTCAGAGAGGTCAGCGCAATCCCCGATCGGATCGAGACCCGGCGGATGCCCAGCTCTTCGACACGGGCGGCTGCGGCTTCCCATTCCTGGCACACCTCGGCAAGGAATCCGTCCCCGGCCGGAGCGGTCTCGTCCACCGGCTCTTCAGCGTGGGATCCGTAGATCCCGACGGCGGAGGCGCAGACGAAGACTTCGGGTCGTTTCGCCTCGGGCAAGGTACGCATCGTCTCCGCCAGCAGGATCGTCGAGTCGATGCGTGAGGAGCGGATCTCCTCCTTCGCCTTCTTCGTGAACCGGGTGGCGATGGTGCGCCCGCCGAGGTGGACGACCGCATCTGCCCAGGCCAGGTCGCGCGGGTTGATGATTCCCAGTCCGGGATTCCAGTGAGATTCGTATTCGGCCTTCGGAGTCCGACGCACGAGCAGACGCACGAAATGTCCTGCGGTGGAGAAGAGCGCCGCGACCTGCCGTCCGACGAGTCCGCTGCCGCCGGCGATGAGGATGCGTTTGCCCTTCTTGCGCGTCAGCAGTGGTGCGTTCATGCGTTCGAGGAACTCGATGTCCATGAGCATGCGCTGTTGTCTGGCCTCGAAAGTCGCTTCCAAGTTGTGGATGAGGCTGCGGTCGATCGAGTCGAAGCCCGCCGGTGCCATCGAGAACTCGATGTGGTCGTCGATCTTGGTTCCCCCGGCGACTGAGGAGAATTCGTGGGTGTGCTTCCACTGGCTCAGTGGGCCCTTCTTGAGCTCATCGACGAACGAGAACCGGGAGGGGCCCTCGGAATGCACCGAACTGAATGGTCGTCGCACGAGGCCGTAGCTGCCGGGCAGACTGGTCTTGACCTGGGCCACCGATCCGGGCGCGAGTGGAGGGTAGCTCTCCTCGACGATCTCTTGCGCCCAGTGCGGGGACAGCCTGGTCAGTGCTCCGGGCTGTGCGTGCCACAGATACGTCGTCTCCGCGGCCAGCGGGACTTCAGATGTCCACTCGAAATTGGTCATGACATCCCTCCTACTCCAGATGATGCCACCGGAATCTGAGAGTGTGACCTGCAACTCGCCCAACCCTGAGTGAATTATCCCAGCCGAGGTGCGGGTCGGCTCGAGCCGGGGATCCGCCACTCCCTCGTCTCGATCTCGTCTCGATCTCACCGAAAGACGACCGCAGCGTCGAGAGCAGAGGGTATACAGTCTGCTCTCGACGCTGCGATCTGCGCGCGATGAAACGTCACGGCTGGTGCGTGAGGCTCAGGCCCCGCAGGGCCCATGCCCGTCCTCAGGCGGTGGTGTCGGGGATCTTTCCGAACCTGAACGCGGTCCAGAAGTCTCCGCGGACGTAGCCGTTCTCGGGTTCCGGATCGTAGTCCCAGTGCCGGACCGTGCCGATCTTGAGCGCATCGGCGACGAGCTGGCGGCTCGACTGACTGCCCAGCACATGCTCCTCAAGATGCTCGAGGTCGTAGCGCGAATCGAGCTCGGCTCGCATCGTGGCCACGAGCTCCGCATATCCTGCGTCGCCGGCACGGTTGACCAGCTCGTCCGGATCCGTTTCGAGGTCGAAGAGCAGCTCCGGGTCTCCCGGACAGATCGTCAGCTTGTACTGACCGCGGATGAGCGTCACCTGCGGTCGGTAAGTGCCCTCGGCGAAGTACTCGATGATGACGTCACGATCGGCAGGTTCCGTCTCCCCTGCGGCTTCCCGCCGAGCGGACTCGAACAGAGAGACACCTGTCGCATCGGGGTCCGAGGTTCCTGCCAGCTCCAGCAGAGTCGGCATCAGGTCGACGAGGCTGACGGGGTTGGCATACCGACCCGGCGTGACCGCCTCGGCGGGGCCGTTGATGATGATCGGGACACGGGAGGACTGCTCGTACGGGGACATCTTGTACCACAGGCCCTTCTCCCCCAGCATGTCTCCATGGTCGCTGGTGACGATGATGACCGTGTTGTCCTCCAGGTCGAGCTCGCGCAGACGCTGGCGGATCTTGCCGATGTGATCGTCGATGTAGCTCACCGCCGCATAGTAGGCGCGGCGGGCACGACGGATGTCCTCCGTGCCCGGTTCCTGTTTGTCCAGACCGCTCATCGTGCGCAGCCGGTGGCTGTGCGGGTCCTCGGCGATGTCGGGGACCTCGGGGTGGGCTGGGTCCGGGATGTCCACCTCGGCGAATCTGTCCCAGTGCTCCCGCGGCGGCTCGTACGGGTCGTGTGGGTGGATGAACGAGGTGACCATGAGGAACGGCTGGTTCTCACCGGCGGCCTGGTTGGCGCGGACCCGGCCGTTGAGGTGACGCAGGGTCCTGAAGATCACTTCGTCGTCGAAGTCCTGTTGGACGTTCGCCTTCGCGGCACCGGCGGTGAACACGGGATCGGCCTCGTGATACCACTGGAGCTTCTGGTCGAGGGGACGCTGCCAGTCGGGAACCATGTCGAGGTCGGCCGGGTAGACGTCGGTGGTCAGGCGCTCTTCGAACCCGTGGTGCTGGTCGGGGCCGATGAAGTGCATCCGCCCGATGAGCGCGGTGTGGTACCCGAGCTTGCGCAGGCGGTGGGCGAACGTCGGCACCGAGGCGGCGAAGTCGTCGCCGTTGTCGAGGCAGTCGATGTCGGAGGGCATCCGACCGGTCATCATCGACGCCCGCGAGGGTGAGCACAGCGGGGTGTTGCAGTAGGCGCGATCGAAGACCGCTCCGTCCTCGGCCAGGGAGTCCATGTTCGGGGTCAGCGCGGCGGTGTCCCCATAGGCGCCCAGTGCCTGTGCGGCCATCTGGTCGGCCTGGATCACTACGATGTTCGGCGGTTGCATATGCTTGGTCACGTCCTTTCTCAAAAACGTATGGTCTGCTTGTGAAAGCATGGTCTGCGAAGTCAGCTGCGTTGAAGACCTGCGCAGGTGTGTCAGTTGGAACAGACTCTTGTGAATCCGGTTCTCAGATATGGATTGAAGGTGGCGACATTGGCCTCATGCTGTGGCCCAGCACGGAACTCGCCCGTCGGAGCGAGCCAGGGCAGTCCTGGGTCCGCCGAGGTGGGTGTTGAGGAAGAAGAATCCCCCGCCGAGGTGCGAATGTCGAGCCGGGAATCGACCACCGTGTCCGCTCCCGATCGGCAGCTGCTGACCGAGCTCGCGGCGCTGGCCCCGCAGGATCTGTCGATGATCGGTCTCAGCGGCGGCACATTCCTCATGGGCAGCGAGGACCCGCTGGCCTATCCCGAGGACGGTGAAGGCCCGGTCCGCGAAGCCGGCGTCGAGGGTTTCGCCATCGGCGCGACGACCGTCACAGTCGCAGAATTCGCCGCGTTCGTTGCAGCGACGGGTCATCGCACTGATGCCGAAACTCATGGTGACTCCTTGGTCTTCACCGGCCTGGTGGCCGAAGGCCTGGCCGAGACCTCTCCCTCTGTGCAGGCTACCCCCTGGTGGCGTCAGGTCACAGGGGCCACCTGGCTCCACCCCGGCGGACCCGGGCCGACCGGAGCGGCAGGTGTGGCTGGCGTTCCGGGCTCGAGTCTCGAAGGTTCGACTCTCGAACAGTGGGCCAGGCATCCGGTCACCCATGTCTCCCACACCGACGCCGAGGCCTATGCGCAGTGGGCGGGTGCCCGGCTGCCGACCGAAGCCGAGTGGGAGTTCGCCGCCCGCGGCGGCCTTGAGCAGCAGCCCTTTCCCTGGGGTGCGGTGCGCGAACCCGACGGCCTGGCCCGCATGAACACCTTCGCCGGTGTCTTCCCCAGCGGACCGACTGCGCCGGTCGGCACCGTTCCCGCCGACGCATTTCCTCCCAACGGCTTCGGTCTGCACAACACGACCGGAAACGTATGGGAGTGGACGAGCAGTCACTTCAGCGACCACGACCAGCGACCGGTGCTGCGAGGCGGGTCCTATATGTGCCATGACTCGTACTGCCGCAGGTACCGGACCTCGGCACGCTCGGCCGCGACACCGGACACATCACTCGGTCACACGGGATTCCGTCTTGCCCTCGACCTCTGAACCCGCCGAGGTGGTGTCGGACTTCGCGTCCGCCTCGGCGGTGGTGGCTTCGGAGTCGTCCACCTCGGCGTCACCTTCCTCCGGCGTCCACCCATCGGCCCACTGCCCGGTTTCGTAGTCGTAGCCGACCGGTTCGCCGTCGGCATTGGTGCGCTGGTACCAATCGGTGTAGTCCCCATGCTCGGAGTCGATGCCGCCGTTGGCGCCATCACCCGGTTCGGTCTGCACGACCTGGAGGGCGAAGTCGTCACCGAATCGGTCGGCACCTTCGACCACCGCATTGTCCACAGCGTTCTGCGCGTACTGACGCCGCAATGCCAGCGGGTCGGTGCGCAGTTCTTTGAACCAGGCAATGATGATGAACAGCATGACGACGGCGAACGGCACTGCGGTGACGATGACGAGCTGCTGCAGACCTTCCAGCGCATTGGCATTTCCCAGCAGCAGCATGACCACCGCGATGCCGGACATCACGAGACCCCAGAAGACCACAACCCATTTCCTGGGTTCCTGGTCGCCGCGACTCGTGAGCATTCCCATCACGATCGAAGCGGAGTCCGCAGAGGTGATGAAGAAGATGGCGAGTACGACGATCGCGACGAAGGGCAGCCACTCGACGAAGGGCAGATTGTCGATGAGGGTGAAGAACACCTCGGGGGCGGCCATGCTGTCGGTGAATCCGGCCGCGCCTTCCCGGTACATCCAGATCGACGTTCCGCCCATGATGCCGTAGGCCACGAAGAGCAGCGTCGAGGGAATGAAGATCGTGCCCAGGATGAACTGCCGAATGCTGCGCCCGCGCGAGATGCGGGCGATGAATGTGCCGACGAACGGCGACCAGGAGATCCACCATGCCCAGTAGTAGACCGTCCACACGGATTGGAACTCCTGTGTCTCCGACCCCCAGGACAGTGACTTGCCCATCATGTCGAAGAGCGAGCCGAAGTATTCCATCAGCGCCGAGGGGAGAAGGTTGAGCAGGAACAGTGTCGGTCCGAGGAAGAGCACGAGGCCCACGATTCCTACGGTGAGGATGATGTTGATGCTCGACAGGTAACGGATGCCCTTTGAGACACCGGAGACTGCGGAGATGATGAAGCCGAGAGTGAGGACGCAGATGATGACGACGAGCATGTTGTTCGTCATCTCACCGACGCCGCTGACGATGCTGACGCCGGAACCGATCTGCATCGCAGCGATGCCCAATGCCGCGGCGGTGCCGAACAGGGTCGCTACGATCGCGAAGATGTCGACGAGCTTTCCTGCGAAGCCTTCGGTGTGGCGCTTGCCGAAGAGCGTCTGGAAGATCGAGGACAGAAGCAGAGAGCGACCGCGCCGGTAGGCAGCATAGGCGATCGCACCGCCGACGAGAGCGTACATTGCCCACGCATGGAAGCCCCAGTGGAAGTATGTCTGGGCCATGGCGCCGTGCAGTGCCTCGGTGGTCTCCGGAGCGTTCGTCATCGGCGGCGGGGACACGAAGTAGGTGAGCGGCTCCGAAGGTCCGAAGAAGAGCACGCCGATCCCGATGCCGGCTGCGAAGAGCATCGCCACCCACGAGAAGGTGCTGAACTCGGCCTTCTCATCGTCCTTGCCCAGCGGAATCTTGCCGTAAGGGGAGAACGCGAGAATGATCAGCGCGACGAGAACGATGATCGCCACGAGGTTGAAGAACCAGCCGACGTTCATCGTCGACCAGTCATAGGCGGCTTTGGCCACTGTGGAGACGCCGTCCGAATCGACGATGCCCCAGATCACGAAGGCAACGGTGAGAGTGCCGGCGACGGCGAAGATGATCTTGTCGAGGGAGTAGCGGCGACGCTGTTCGTCGATCGCGATTCCCGGGACCAGGATCGGGTGGGTGTTGTGCGGGTACTGGGTGTTGTTCTCCGGCGCATTCTCGGCAGGATGCCTGGGGCGACTGTAGTCGAGTTTGCCCAAGCCCTTCCCTGTCTCGCGGCTCACTCGTCGGGCATCGGCTTTGAGCTTCTCGCGGGAAGCCTTGCGCTCGGGGCGCAGGGAGCCGGAACCGTCAGTGCCGAGGGTCGGTGCGGTGGTCGCCGAGGCGTCGGCACCTGCTGCCGAAGAGCCGGTTCCCGTAGTATCAGCGTCGGTTCCCGTAGGTCTGGATGTGTCTGGTGTGGAGTCATCGGACATGCAACGATGGCCCTTTCTCAATCGTCGAGGAAACGGATGATCGAAAGTTGCCAGCGTTGTCTATGGCTCTGAACCGCACCACCCGATTGCTGCGCCTTCCCAGGAATCATTGGCGAAACCGGCAGTGGGATGGGGTGCTGTGCGTGTGGCAGAAAGGGTCCGGGCACAGAGGTCTGCCCCGAAGATACCCGTCTGTGCCATAGCTTCGGACCCTAACAGCTTCCTGAGAGCTTCTCAAAGGAACCCTGCCATCTTGCTGCGGCGCCCCACGCAATCGGACGAAGGTTCGTGCTGCCCCGGGTCAGTCGGTGAGGAAACGCTGCTCGACGAGATCCACGATCTCCTCGCTCGCGGCAACGGCGTCGTATCCAGGGTCTTCGAGCGCCTCGCCGACGACGGCGTCGATGGCTCCGCCGATGATGAGTGCAGCAGTCCGTGAATCGGACGGACCTTCCACTCCGCGCGCTTCGCGTGCCGATCTGAGGAGCTCAGCCACCGGCTTCCACCTTGCGGAGCTGCCTGTTCTTACCTCGCCGTGGATCAGCGCTTCGACGCTCAGTCGGGAGTGACTGCGATGGCTGATGAAGTGGGCGACTATGGATCGCACATAGACACTCGGCCTCTCGGCCACCTCGGCGGAGGCAACTGCCTCTCCGACCGATTCGACCATAGCGTCGAGCACATGCTGATAGGCGCCACGGACAAGAGTGGCCTTGTCGGTGAAGTGATACAGGACAGTCGGCTTGGTCACCCCTGCACTATCAGCGATCTGAGACAGTGACACACCGGAGAATCCGTGCTCGGCGAGCAGCTCGATCGTGACGTCGATGATCTGTGCGCGCCGTGCTCGCTGCGTGAAGGTCGACTGCCGATCCTGCTCTTTATCCTTCGTGAAGTCTTGTCCCATGGGGTGATCATACTCTACGGTTGAATCACTGACCGATCGGTAGAGGAGTGCTGATGACGGATCACGATATCCAAACCCCCAGACGCCGAATGCTGCGCCCACGGGTGCTCATGCCGATAGCCTCGGCCATTGTTGCCGCGGTTGCCATCGGGTACTTCCTCCGGGCTCCCTCGCCTCTCGGCCACTGGGACAGCGCCGAGGGAGAGGCAGAATTCGACTCCGCCTACAACGCGGCTTTCGCCAGCATGCCGAAGCCTGCAGACACCATGGACATACGCACCGACTTCGGATTCGTCCGGGTCTATCGCTTCGAAGGAACCGGCGACGCCGCGCCGATGATGCTGCTCCCCGGAACCGCCTCGTCGACTCCGGTCTGGGCGGACAACATGCCGTCTCTGCTCCGGATCGCCGATGTCTACACCCTCGATCTCCTCGGTGAGCCGGGTCGGAGCGTGCAGAGTGCGCCGATCACCGATACCGAAGATGAGGCCGCTTGGCTCGCTGAGACGATCGCTGCGCTTCCAGAGAATTCTGTGAACCTGGTCGGGCTCTCGCTCGGCGGATGGACGGCAGCCAATCTCGCCATCCGTCATCCGCAGCATGTGAGGACTCTGACCCTCATCGATCCAGTCCAGACCTTCGACGGCATACCAGTGGAGACGATCCTTCGTGCGATCCCCGCAACGGTTCCGTGGATGCCCAAGGCCGGACGGGATGCGTTCAATTCGTACACGGCCGGCGGCATCGAGGTCGAGGATGTCCCGGTAGCCGACATGATCGAGTCCGGGATGCATCATTACGCCATGAAGAAGCCCCAGCCGTCCCGGATCACCGAGGGACAGCTGTCGGCCCTGTCGATGCCGGTGCTCGCGATCATTGCGGGACGCTCGGTCATGCATGACCCGCAAACTGCCGTAGCCACGGCAAGGCGAACCCTGGGTACTGGCGCGGTGCATGTCTATGAAGACGCCTCACACGCCGTCACCGGAGAATACCTAGAAGAGGTCGCAGCCGACATCGAGGAATTCATCACTCGACGGTGACCGGCGGCAGGTCAGTTCAGCAGCGCCCGGTCCCCCAGTGTCGCGCCCTTGAGTTTGGAGAACTCGCCCAGCAGAGTCTTCACCGTCAGCGTCTTCTTCTCTTCGGCCGAAGCCTGGTAGATGATCTCGCCTTCGTGCATCATGATGAGTCGGTTGCCCAGCGCGATCGCCTGCTCCATGTTGTGCGTGACCATGAGCGTGGTCAGCCCGTCATTCGACACGATCTTCTGCGTCAGGTCCGTCACGAGTGCCGCACGCTGGGGGTCGAGTGCCGCCGTGTGCTCGTCGAGGAGCAGGATGCGAGGTTGGGTGAATCCGGCCATAAGCAGGCTCAGCGCCTGGCGCTGTCCGCCGGAGAGCAGGCCCACCTTGGTCTTCAACCGGCTCTCCAGGCCGAGTTCCAAAGTGGCAAGCTCATCGCTGAACAGGTCCCGCCTCGCCGAGGTGGTTCCTCGTCCCAGCCCACGTGCTTTTCCGCGTTTGAGTGCCAGAGACAGGTTCTGTTCGATCGTGAGGTCCGGCGCGGTGCCGGCCATCGGGTCCTGGAATACCCGGCCCAGATATTTGGCCCGTTTGTATTCGGGCATCCGGGACACCTCGGCGCCGTCGATCGTGATCGATCCGGAGTCGATGGGCAGGCGGCCCGAGATCGTGTTGAGCAGCGTCGACTTGCCTGCGCCGTTGGAGCCGATGACGGTGACGAAATCGGATTCTTCGAGCTCGAGCGACAGATTCTGCAGAGCCTTGCGTTCGTTGACGGTGCCGGGGAAGAAGGTCTTCGAGATGGTGTCGATCTTCAGCATGTGTCTCAGTCCTCCTTCGGATCTGACGCGGCAGCGGTTCCTGCGGTCCTCGCAGACGTCCCCGCGGGGACGTCGGTGGTACCAGCGGGGACCTCGCTGTTCCCAGCGGGGACGTCGACCGTGCCGGCGGGCACTTTGGCACCCGCCTCGTTGGCAGGATCGTCGGCTGCCGGAGCTCCTGACGCGGCTCGGTTGCCGCGCGATCTCAGCGACGGTACTCGCTTGAGGAACCCCCACCGGGGCAGCAGCAGTGCGACCACGACGAGCAGTGCGGTTGTCAGCTTCATGTCGTTGGTGTCGAGACCAGCACGCAGCGCCAGGAAGATGATGAGGCGGTAGATGACCGAGCCCATGAGAGCTCCGAGGCTGGCCATGAAGATGTTGCGGCTGCCGAAGACTGCCTGCCCCAGGATGACCGAGGCGAGTCCGACGAGGATGAGGCCGATGCCCATGCTGATGTCGGAGAATCCCTGGTATTGGGCGATGAGCGCGCCGCAGAGTGCGACGAAGCCGTTGGACAGGGCCAGGGTGAGCATCGTCGTGTTGTCGGTGTTCACGCCGAGGCTGCGGATCATCTGTCGGTTGTTGCCGTTGGCCTGGATCGCCAGGCCCAAGTCGGTGGTGAGGAACCAGTCGATGGCGAATTTCAGAATCAGGGTGAAGATGAGGAGCACTGCGATGGAGACCCAGGTGCCCAGCCACATGTTCTCCCGCAGCGGGGTGAACACGGTCTCTTCTCGCAGGAGCGGGAGATTTGCCTTGCCCATGATCCGCAGATTGATCGACCACAGTCCGATCATCGTCAGGATTCCGGCGAGCAGGCCGTCAATGCCGCCCTTGGTGTGGAGGAGTCCGGTGATGTAGCCGGCGATGAGTCCTGCGCCGATGGCTGCCAGGGTCGCCAGGAAGGGGTTGACCCCGGCGATGATCAAGGATGCTGCGGTGGCACCACCCGTGGTGAAGCTTCCGTCGACGGTGAGGTCGGGGAAGTTGAGAACCTTGAAGGTCAGGTAGACCCCGAGCGCCATCGCTCCGTAGATGAGCCCGAGTTCCAGTGCTCCGAACATGTGTTTCCGATCAGGTGGTGATGTGAGGCGTGGGTAGGTCTCGCCGACCGATCCCGTGTCTCGGCCGGCGACGGGGGTCGATCAGTCGATGACCTTGTCGGCTTCGTCGATGATCTTCTTCGGAATCTCGACACCCTGGGCCTTGGCGGCCTTCGGGTTGACGACGAGCTCGAGGTCGGAGCTGGTCTCCACTGGCATGTCGGCGGGCTTCTCACCATCCTGGAGGATCTTCAGCGCCATCTTGCCGGTCTGCTCACCCAGCTTCGTGTAGTCGATGCCGCGAGTGATCGCCGCACCCTGTTCCACCTGGCCCGCTTCGGAACCGACGAGGAGCGCCTTGTTCTTCTCAGCTGCCTGGACCATGGTCGTGACAGCGGAGACGACGTTGTTGTCGGTCGGAACATAGTAGGCGTCGACCTTGCCGAGGGAGTCCACTGCCTGCGCCAGCTCACTGGAGTTGGCGATCGTGGCTTCCTTGATCTCGACGCCCATGTCCTTCGCGGCCTTCTTCGCGAGTTTGACCTGCACCTCCGAGTTGACCTCGCCGGAGCTGTAGACGATGCCGACGGACTTGGCGTCCGGCTTGAGATCCTTGACCAATTGGAGCTGTTCGGCGACCGGGTTGAGGTCGGAGGTGCCGGTGACGTTGGCTCCCGGTGCATCGTCGGACTTCACGAGGCCTGCTTCTTGGGCGTCGGTGACGGCGGTGAAGAGCACGGGAACGTTGGTGATAGCCTGTGCCGCTGCCTGTGCTGCAGGGGTGGCCACTGCGAGGACGAGGTCGAGGTCTTCGTTGGCGAATGTCTGCGCGATCGAGGTCGCGTTGGCCTGCTCGCCCTGAGCATTCTGTTCGTCCCATTCGACGGTGACGTCAGCATCTTCGAAGGACTTCTTGAATCCTGCGCTGGCCGCGTCGAGCGCCGGGTGCTGAACCAGCTGGGAGATGCCGATCGAGTAGGAATCGCCGCCCTCCCCGCCACTGCTGGAGCCGTCTCCGCCCGAACATGCTGACACCGCAATAACCGAACTCACCGCCACAATCGCTGTGGCCAGATGCCTGAGACGCATATTTCTCCCCTTTGAAAAAACCGGTCCACCTGCGCAGAACCGGGACGAACCCTGTCATTTGTTCCCGGTCGTAC
The DNA here is from genome assembly GCF_021532235.1 of Brevibacterium sp. UCMA 11752. Classification (NCBI taxonomy): domain Bacteria; kingdom Bacillati; phylum Actinomycetota; class Actinomycetes; order Micrococcales; family Brevibacteriaceae; genus Brevibacterium; species Brevibacterium sp. UCMA 11752. The sequence continues at coordinate 20,926 of NZ_JACBOS010000003.1, forward strand.
CCATCGGTGGGCCACACATGGAACGGCAGACGACCCACGCACCGACGCAGCTCAGATCATTCTGATTCCGCAGTCGGTCAGGGGTGCGACTGTGATGACAACCACTCTATTGGGCGCCGCTGACACGACCGACCAAAACAAGGTTTTGGAGACAATCGTCCCAGTATTGTTATCTGTCGCGACAAACGTCCCCTGGCGCCGCACATCCGCCGCCCAAGCGTCCCGGCACGGCGTCCCCGCGGGGACCCCGTGCCGGAGGATCAGGCATCGAGGTCGACGTCCGATCGACCCAGCACATCAAGGATCCACGCGAAGTCGAAGGCCGTTTCCTTCCAGGAGTCATAACGTCCCGACGCACCGCCGTGACCGGCGACCATTTCGGTCTTGAGCAGCACATCAGCTCCGACCTCACGCAGTCGGGCAACCCATTTGGCGGGTTCGACGTAGAGGACTCGGGTGTCGTTGAGAGAGGTCACGGCCAAGATCTTCGGATGGACCACCTCGGCGACGTTCTCGTAGGGAGAATAGGAGCGCATGTACTCATAGACGTCGTGGTCATGGAGCGGGTCTCCCCACTCCTCCCACTCGATGACAGTCAGCGGAAGTTCGGGCATAAGGATCGACGTCAGTGCGTCGACGAAGGGCACATGTGCGCTGACCCCGGCGAAGAGATCCGGTGCCATGTTCGTCACCGCTCCCATCAGCAGCCCTCCGGCCGATCCCCCGGTCGCGACGAGCCTGTCCGGGCTCGTCCACCCCTCGGCGACGAGGTGGCGTCCGGCGGCGATGAAGTCAGTGAAGGTGTTCTTCTTCGTCGTGGTCTTGCCCTGGTCGTACCAATGGCGGCCCATCTCGCCGCCGCCGCGCACGTGGGCGATGGCGAAGACGACCCCGCGGTCGAGCAGGGAGAGCCGGGACACGGAGAAGTACGGGTCCATGCTCATCTCATAGGAGCCGTACCCGTAGAGCACCAAAGGCGCAGGGTCGACGGGGGCTGCTTCGTGGGCGTCGGTTTCCCTCGCCGAGGTGGTGGTCGCCGAGGTGGTGGTGCCGTCGGCAAGTGCGACGAGGTCGGTGCGATAGACCATCGAGATCGGAACCTGAGTTCCGTCCTCGGCACTGGCCCAGACGAGGGATTCGTTGTAGCGGTCGAGGTCGACCGAGCCGAGGACGGGCTGGCGCTTGAGGACCGTGTCAGTGCCGTCTGCCACGCTGTGCTGATAGATCACAGCGGGTGTGGACATGGAGGTGAAGAGCAGTCGGATACTCGTCTGTGTGAACTCGGGATTGCCGGCGAATCCCAGGGTTCCGGTATCTCGCGAGAAAGGCAGTTCCTGCAAAGGGCCGAAGGGCGACGCGGTGTCACCGGACGTGGGCAGCTCATGCGCGCCCAACTCGATGATGCCGACTCTGGCGAATCCGCCGCGGCGATAGCTGACGACGATGAAGTCCGCGAAGGCATCGACATCTTCGATGCGCAGCCCGTCGACGTCAGCGAGCAGCGGACGACCGATGGAGGTCGGATCGGCGATGGTGTCCGGTTCGTCTACGGCGTCGACGCTTTCGCGTGCTGTACCGGCTGGATCGGAGACGGGCACGTCGACGATGTCGAAGTCCTCGCGCTCCTGGTTGTGAGTGATGAGGAAGCGATCCTCACCGGCGATGATCGCGTGCTCCACGGAGTATTCGACCCCGTCGACGCGGGGCCAGACGACCTGCGGTGCCGATTCGAGGTCATCGGCTTCAAGCGACCAGAAGCCTGTGGTGGTCTTGGACCCGGTGACGATGAACATGTATTTGCCCGAGCGGGAGAATCCCGAGCCGACGAAGAAGCGCTCGTCGGGCTCGTGGAAGATGCAGACATCGTCACTGCTGTCGGTGCCGACACTGTGACGCCAGACCTTCTCCGGACGCCAAGCCTCGTCGACGGTGGTGTAGAAGACGTAGCGGCCGGTGGGGTCGATCGAGGCTCCGGCGAAAGTGCCGTCGACGGTGTCGGGCAGATCCTCGCCAGTGCTCAGGTCGCGCAGTCTCAGTGTGTACCGCTCGTCGCCGGAGTTGTCCACGCCGAAGAGCAGATACCGTCCATCGTCGGTCAGCGAGAAGGTGCCCAGTGAGAAGAACTCCTGGCCTTCGGCAGCGATGTTCGAGTCGAAGATGACTTCTTCGCCGGGAAGCGTCTCCTCGCCGACCTCGGGCGGAGTCCAGTCATCGACGTCCGCGATGGGCACGCGAACGCTGATCCCGTAGTCGAGCCCGGCCTTCGTTCGGGAGAAGTACCAGTAGCTGCCGCGCCTGGTCGGCACCGACATGTCGGTTTCCTTGATGCGGGTCTTGATCTCGGTGAATATTGACTCCCGCAGTGACTCGAGGTGCGAGGTCTGGGACTGCGTCCACTCGTTCTCGGACTCGAGGTGGGCGATGACCTCCGGGGACTCCTTCTCGCGCATCCATTCATAGTCGTCGACGAAGGTGTGGCCGTGATGGGTGCGCTCATGGGGGATCTTCTTGGCCACGGGGGCGCTGGGGGCAGTGTCGTTCATGGTCCCAGCCTAGCTACCTCGATGCCGACGACGCAGTACAGGATGACGAAGCACCTGAAACACCGCTGGGACCGGATGCCCTCGCGACGTTCCAGTACCGGACCACCGAGTGAGCAGAATGAGCAGAACGCGATCAGTGCGCACAAGCGCGTAATGTGACCTGCATCAATCTAAGCTATGACGAGCCTCACATGCAGTTCACAACAGATATGAAAGTTTGGTCAATGACGAACCAATCCGCCTCAGATCCTGGCGCAGATCCAGGGTCCGCGCCGCCCCATCCGACTCGGCGCATGTTCGGCCGAATCGCCTACGGCGCAATCGCAGTGGCAGCCATCGGGACGGCCACCACTTACTCGGTCAGAGCCGCAACAGCCAAGGGTGATCTCTCCTCCAACCTCACGCTCATCGCACCAGCCGGTGCCGGTGGCGGTTGGGACGGGTTCGCTCGGGAGACCCAGCAGGCCATGCGCGCGAACAAACTGGCCAACAACGCCCAAGTCGTCAACATCCCCGGAGCCGGTGGCACCATCGGTCTCGGCAAGTTCTCCACCATGGGCGGGCAGGCCGACACCATTCTGGCCACAGGCACCGCGATGGTCGGCGGCATTGCACTCAACAAGTCACCCGTCGGGTTCGATGACACGACCTTGCTCGCCAGGGTCGCGGAGGACTACGACGTGCTCATCGCCGCCGCCGATTCCCCCTACGACACGATCGACGACGTCATCAGCGCCTGGAAGAAGGACCCGGAAGGGTTCGTCTGGACCGGCGGCTCCGCCGGTTCAGTCGATCACCTCACGATCGCCCAGCTGGCACTGCTGGCCGACATCCCCGCCTCGAGCATCACCTACATTCCCAAATCCGGCGGCGGTGAAGCGATCCAGACTCTGCTCTCGGGCACCACGGACTTCGCCTCCTGTGGCTTCAACGAGGTCTCTGACCAGATCGAGGCCGGCCGCGTCAAAGCAATCGGCGTGGCCGCACCGAAGCGCATCGCCGGTTTCGACGACGTCCCCACGATGACCGAACAGGGCTACAAGGTGACGCTGACCAACTGGCGCGGCTGGCTCGGCGCCCCAGGCATCACCGAGGACGAGGCCTCACAGCTTGTCGACATTCTCAAGCAGACTCGCGACAGCGCGGAATGGGCAGATGCCCTCGACCGCAACAAATGGACGGACGTGTGGCTGACCGGTGATGAGTTCAAAGAATTCATCAAAGAGGACACCTCCCGGATCGAGAAGCTGCTGAAGGAGTTGGGACTGTGAGCGCTCAGACGTCAACGAAGAAGAGAACCAGGACGGCCCACCTCGGTGCCGGGACCTGGTGGCAGGGTCGATCAGGTCTCCTGGTCCCCCTCATCATGGCAGGGTTCTCGACCTACCTGCTCATCGGCATCATCACGATGGACATCGCCGAGGACACCGATCCGCCGGGGCCGCAGTTCTTCCCGATGATCATCATGATCGTCGGCTACGTGCTCACGATCCTGCTGACGATTGCATATATCCGCAATCCCGAACCCGTCGATGTCGATGATGATCTCCCCGCCGAGGTGGAGGAGAAGAAGGCGTTCTCGACACCTGTGACGTCCGCGGTGTCGGCCTCACGTCTCGACCCGCACGAAGAGGATGAACCGTCCCAGGATCGCAAGGCACTCGCCGAGGCGCGGGCCGCCGATTCGCGCCACCGCACGCACAGCGACTTCGTGTCTCTGGCCTGGGGCGCCGGAGGATTCGCAGCCTTCGCCCTCATCCTCGAGTTCGCCGGGTGGATCCTCGCCGCGGCACTCCTGTTCTGGTGCGTGGCCAGGTCGATGGGCTCAAAGCGACCCCTGTTCGACCTCACTATGGCGCTGACATTCTCATCTCTGGTCTACATCGCGTTCGCGGTGCTGCTGGGGCTCAATCTTCCTTCGGGAATCCTGGGAGGTGGCTTCTGATATGGACGCTCTCATGTCCCTCTTCGAAGGTTTCACACACGCACTGACGCCGATGAACCTGCTGTGGGTCCTCGTCGGCTGCTTCCTCGGCACAGCCGTCGGCGTCCTCCCGGGCCTGGGCTCATCGATGGCCGTGGCTCTGCTGCTGCCGATGACCTTCGCACTCGACCCGACCGGCGCCTTCATCATGTTCGCCGGTGTCTACTTCGGTGGCCTCTTCGGTGACTCCACCATGGCCATCCTCATGAACACCCCCGGCCAGGCCTCGGCGATCGCTTCGACGTTCGAGGGCCACAAGATGGCTCGCAACGGGCGAGCGCCGCAGGCTCTCGCCACGGCCGCAATCGGTGCGTTCATCGGCGGGTTCATCTCCTGCTGCCTCGTCGTCTTCGTCGCCCCGGCTCTGGCCGACTTCTCGACGAACTTCGGTCCCGCCGAGTTCTTCGCACTCGCCCTCTTCGCCTTCGTGGCGACCTCCTCGGTCGTCGCGGACTCCGTGCTCAAGGGCCTCATGGCTCTGGTGCTCGGCATCGGCTTCTCGGTCATCGGCATCGATTCGGTCTCCGGCACCGAACGTTTCACAATGGGCGTTCCCGAACTCTTCGACGGAGTTTCACTGGTCACGGTGACCGTGGCGATGCTGGCCCTGGGCGAGGTCTTCTTCATCGCCTCCCGGATCCGCCGCAAGGTCAACGACAATACGATCAACTCATCGGGTCGCCCCTTCCTCTCCCGCAAGGAGTTCGGTGAGGCGCTGCCCGCGTGGCTTCGCGGCACCGCGATCGGCCTTCCATTCGGCGTGATCCCCGTCGGCGGTGCCGATGTGCCGACGTTCATGTCTTATGGCCTTGAGCGCAAACTCGACTCGAAGCGCAAGGATCCGCAGTTCGGCGACAAGGGTGCCATTCGCGGCCTGGCCGGGCCCGAGTCGGCAGGTTCTGCCACGACCGGCATCGCCATGGGTGCCCTGTTGGCACTGGGTCTGCCGATTTCCGCGACGGCTGCGATCATGCTCGCCGCATTCCGTCAGTACGGTCTGCAGCCGGGACCGCTGCTCTTCGACCGGTCCCCGGAACTCGTCTGGGGTCTGCTGGCGAGCTTCTTCATCGCCATGATCGTGCTGCTGATCATCAACCTGCCCTTCGCTCCCCTGTGGGCGAAGCTGCTCAAGATCCCGGATCCCTACCTCTACGGCGGCATCGCCGTGTTCTGCGGACTGGGCATCTATGCCACCTCGGCGTCGCAGTTCGAGCTCATGATCCTGCTGGGAATCGGCATCATCAGCTTCGTGCTCAAGCGCTACGGTGTGCCGCTGGCGCCGCTGATGATCGGCATGGTCCTCGGCCCGCTGGCCGAGTCCAGCCTGCGCGATGCCCTGTTGGCGTCGGGCAACGATGTCTCCGTCCTCGTGTCCTCACCGATCACGATCGTCCTCTACGTCATCCTCATCAGTGCGCTGCTCTACACGGGCATCGGTCGTGTGCTGGCGCGCAGACGGCAGAAGAAGACCGTCGACGCGGCATCGCGCGACAGCGAATCGGTCAGCTCATGATGTGAGGCGACGTGGCGGATGTGACGCCAGGCGCGTTCGGTGGCCCGGGCCGAAGGAGAATCCCCTTCGCTCCGGGCCACCGGCGCATTCACTGTGGAGAGACGTTCGCATTCCGCCCCACCGGGGGCCCGACCTTCCGGCTGAGGTCTCGAGACCGGCCCGCACCCTTGAGGCCGAAGGACGTGAGGAGAGCAGCGATGAGCACCAGCACGACCGCAGCTCCCGCCGCCCATTGGACGCCGAGGTCGAAGGACGCCACAGCCGCCTCGGCGAGCTGGTCACCGAGGTGACCGCCTTGAGCACCCGCGTGCTCGAGTGACGATCCGAGAGTCTCGAACTCTGGCCCACTCGCCTTGGCGCCCAGCGTGGATTGCAGGTGGGAGCCGAAGACCATCGTCGAGAGTCCGCCGAGGACAGCAGTTCCCATGACCGATCCGAATTCGTAGGCCGTCTCAGAGATCGCCGAGGCGGCTCCGGCCTTGTGCGCAGGCACTGCGGACAGGATCAGATCATTCGTGATGACCTCGGCCGTACCTATGCCGATGCCCAGGATGAGGAAGGAGATGAGCATGCCCGCGACCGAATGCTCGGGAGTGAAGGCCACGATTCCGAGGCCGAACGCATTGAGCACAAGCGCGCAGGGAACGACCACGCGCGGCTGCAAGCGCGCCATGATCGGCACCGCCGCATACCCGGAGATGATCGCGGTGATGAGGCCGGGGATGAGGACGAGCGCCGCCTCGACCGGGGACAGCCCGAGGACCAGCTGGAGCAGCTGGGTGCCGAAGTAGAGGAACCCGGCCAGACCCATGACGCTGAGCAGGTTGGACGCCACTGCCGAGGTGAAGACCTTGTTGGTGAAGAGCCTGACATCGAGCAGCGGGCGCGAGGAATACAGCTGGCGCAGGACGAACCCGGTTCCCGCGAGCACGGTCACAGTCATGGTGCCCCAGAACAGCAGGTCTGCTCCGTCTGCCATGACGTGCTTGATGGCGTAGACGAGCGGGGTCAGCATGAGCATGGACAGCACGATCGACAGAGGGTCGATTCGACCCGGGTTCGGGTCACGCGATTCCGGCAGCAACACGATGGCAGCCGGGATGAAGATCGCGATCAGCGGCAGGTTGATGAAGAAGATCGCACTCCAGTGGAAGTGCTCGAGCAGGATGCCGCCGACAATAGGACCGAGTGCGGCGCCGCCTGAGAACATGGCGGACCAGGTGGCGATGGCGACTCGGCGGTCCTTGGCGTTGAGGAAGATGTTGCGGATGAGCGAAAGCGTCGAGGGCATGAGGGTGGCTCCGAAGATTCCCAGCAATGCACGGGAGGCGATGAGCATCTCCGCCGAGGTGGAGAATGCCGCCAGCAACGAGGCCAGCCCGAAGCCGATAGCGCCGATGACGAGCAGTTTGCGGCGGCCGACCCGGTCGCCGATGCTGCCCATAGCCACGAGGAGTCCCGCGAGCATGAGTGCATAGATGTCGACGATCCAGAGGAGCTGGGTGCCGGTGGGATGGAGGCCGGTGCTGATGGCCGGTATCGCGAATCCCAAGACGGTGTTGTCGATCGAGATGAGCAGAACAGGGATCATCAGCACAGCCAGACCAGCCCATTCGCGCCGGCCGGCGCGCACTTGTGGTGCCTGTGTGGTGAACATGAAATCTACTGTACCGTCTGGACGGTACAGTGAGCAAGAAGAGCCGCACACAATGATTGGCCTGCGGGCTTCGACTAGGCTCAGCGCTATGGCACGAAACCCCTCCGACACCAAAGAGAGACTTCTCGACGCCTTCGACATCCTCCTCGACAAGCAGGGCATCTCCGGCGCAACCCTGGATGCGGTCGCGGCGAAGGCCGGCGTGTCCAAGGGAGGCCTGCTTTACCACTACGGTTCGAAGGCGGAGCTGATCAAGGGAAGCCTCGAACGACTCGACCGACTTGTCGACGAGGACGTTGCATCGATGGAGGCTGCCGGTGACCGCCTGCACATGTACTATCTCGAGACATCAGCCGAGACCGGTACGCCCCTGGACCGCAGCCTCATCGCGGCGAGCTGCCTGGCGCAGGAGAATGACGAAGCGAAGGATTCACTGCGGAAGACCAGAGAAGCATGGTTCGACGCACTCAATGAGCATCTCGGTGATCCCGATCTGGCGATGACGGTTCAGCTCATCGGCGATGGCATGTACTTCAATCAGAATTTCAGCCTCTCCCAGGACGAGGCTCTCAAACACGTCAAGAACGTGCTGGCGCGGTTGGGACTGTAGACAACAAACCGGTGCAGCAACCCTGAACCCCGTGGACAGGGGATAGCCTCGGCGAACTTCGTCCGCACATGCGGAGCCTCCACGCGCAGCCATGCGCCTTACGCAGCCATGCGCCTTAAGTGGCCATGCGCCTTACGCAGCCATGCGCCTTAAGTGGCCATGCGCCTTAAGTGGTCGAAACGGTCAGATTCCGCAGCCCAGAACGTGTCCATTCTGACCACCTAAGGGCCACGCTGAGCAATTTCTACGGCAGCAGGGGCCACCTTCTTGACAGTCACTTGCGCGCAGATTCCTGTGGACAGCCATTCTCTGTCCACAGGGCATAAAACAGCACTCCCCTTCCGGGCGAGAATGCTGCACGATAGCAATCATGTTCAACGACAGCAGATGGGAGATGCGCGACTATCCACGCTTGTTTGCAGCAAGTGAGGCAGAGGCTCTGGGGATCACCCGCCACTACCTGTTCAGAACACAACGCTGCCCGATCATACTTCCAGGCGTGCGCATGGACCGGGAGACTCTCGAGAGCCGCCGCACACCACGGTGGGCCGATGACCGCTGGGAATGGGACTCCTTACGCCTACGAGCGGCCCGAATGAAGTTCGATCAGGTGCTCGCCGATCATGCGACAGCGGCCCGCATCTACGGCTGGCCGATGCCGGCGAACTTCAGGACAGATCCCCGCCTCAGCCTGTGCACAGATGATTTGGCGTTGCGGGTCCGACTGCCGAACGTCACACTTCGTCGATCCGCGCAGATCACCGCTGCAAGGTGGCTCGATCTTCCTGTACTGGCTCCCGCCGACGTCTTCATCTCCATCGCGCCTGACCTGACGATCCGAGATCTGGTGAAAGTCGGGGATGCGGCTGTCGGCCGGTGGCACGGGCCGCCTCAGCTGACTGTCGACACGTTGACTGATCGAGTGGGGCAGCGCAAAAGGCTGAGGGCGCGTCGTCGCCTGCGTGATGCGATTGATCTGATCCGGCCCGATGTCGATTCCCCGACTGAGACCGACCTGCGCCTGTGGATCGTCTCCGTCGGACTTCCCGAACCGACTGTTCACCCGAAGATCAGCAGTGACCTGGACAGAGGCGACATAGAGCCCGATCTCGGCTACGAGAATGCACGTCTCGCGCTCGAGTACGAAGGCGATCACCACAGGTCATCTCCAACCCAGTGGGCTCGAGACATCGAACGCGATGAAGCGATGAGGGACGCAGGTTGGACAGTGCTCAAGGTGACCCGCCGGACCGATTATCGCCTGCTCCAGGCCAAGATCCGCCGCCTTCTGGGCTTGACATGATTCGCATTGAGGCAGTCCAAAATGAGACGGCTCGCGATCTCGCATCTCGAGCCAGCCATCAGCAGCGCTCTCGGCCATCAGCAGCACTCTCAGCCCCCGAGTTGAAATGTCACGACAGGGCAGAACTTCTTAGGTGGTCGAAATGGGCTGATTCGGACAATCGGAATCAGCCCATTTCGACCACTTTAGGCAGGCACACAACGAGGTCAGCTCAGGTGGTGCACATCCTGCAACCCGTACACCGGGGTATCCAACCCCTCATAGCGCGCCTTGAGCTGGAGCCCCAAGTACAGCGAGTAGTGCCGTGACTGGTGGAGGTTGCCGCCCATGAACCAGAGGTTCTCCTGCTGAGTGGGTTTCCACATGTTCCGCTCCTCACCCTCCCACGGGCCAGGGTCCTTGGTGGTATCGGAGCCGAGGCCCCAGCATTTGCCCACCTTGTCCGCAGTCTCCTGATCCACGAGATCGGCCACCCAGCCATTCATCGAGCCGTATCCGGTGGCGTAGACGACAAGGTCGGCAGGCAGCTCGGTCCCATCGGCAAGCACCACCGAGCCCTCGGTCAGATGATCGACGTCTCCCTTGGCTAGCTTCACCTTGCCGTCGGCGACGAGTTCTGCCGAGCCGACGTCGATGTAGTAGCCCGAGCCGCGGCGCAGGTATTTGAGGAAGAGCCCGGACTCGTCGTCGCCGAAGTCGAGATCGAAACCGGCGTCTTCCATGCGCTGGTAGAAGTCCTTGTCGCGTTCCTTCATCTGGTCGTAGAGCGGAATCTGGAATTCGTGCATGATCCGATACGGCAAGGAGGCGAAGATGAGGTCGGCCTTCTCGGTCGTCACGCCGTTGGCCAGCGCCTTCTCCGAGTAGAGGTCGCCGAGCCCGATCTCCATGAGGGAGTCGCTTTTGACGATGTGCGTGCTCGAGCGCTGCACCATCGTGACATCGGCACCGTGTTCGTAGAGCGCTCCGCAGATGTCGAAGGCGGAGTTGTTGCTGCCGATGACGACGACGTTCTTACCGGTGTAGGCGTCTGGTCCACGGTGTTCCGAAGAGTGCTGTTGCTCGCCCTTGAAGATATCGGCACCGCGGAACGTTGGGACATTCGGCTTGCCGGACATGCCCGTGGCCATGACGAGCTGTGTCGGGTGCAGAGTGACCTTCTCACCATTGCGCTCGACCTCGACCGTCCACTGCTGCGATTCTTCGTCGTACCTCGCCGAGGTGGCTGCTGTCGAAGACCAGTACGGAATCTCCATCACCTTGGTGTAGAACTCCAACCAATCGGCGATCTTGTCTTTGGGTGCGAAAACCGGCCAGTTGTCGGGGAACTTGAGGTAGGGCAGGTGGTCGTACCAGACCGGGTCGTGCAGGCACAGTGACTTGTACCGTGAACGCCACTGGTCTCCCGGCCTCTCCCACCGGTCGATGACGAGCGCCGGGACTCCCATCTGACGCAGGCGAGCGCCGAGCGCAATGCCGCCCTGTCCCCCGCCGACGACGAGAGTGTACGGCTGTGCGGTGTCTCCCCAGGCTGCGTCCTCCTCCGCGAGTTTCTCCGACCAGCTCTTCCGCTCAGGATCGACGCCATGCTCGGCCCCCTTGACTCGTCGGTCTCCGCGAGGCTCTTCATAGCCTGTCAGTTCCTGCAACGAGGTGAGCATGGTCCATGCCTTGGCCCCGTCCTCGTCGATGAGCCGAACCAGACCCTTGCCGCGGCCGACAGAGGTGGCGAAGGTGAACCAAGCTTCGGTGACTCCGTCGGCGGTGGTGGCGGGATCGCTGAGCTCGAAATCTGATGGTGCGACCCGGTCCGCGTTCACGGTCAGCAGGTCCCTGACCCCGTCATGGTTCTCTACCGTATTGAGGTTCCACGTGAAAGACACGAGATCCCTCCAGTAGCTGGCAGTGGCGAACAGTCCCACTGCGGCTTCGACGTCACGCGCCCGCAGTGCGGACTCGAACTCGTTGAGCCATTCGGTCGCGATGTCATCGGCGGTGAGCTGCGTGCGATCAATTGTCGTTGTCATGTCACTCCTCTTCGTTGAGCTGTGTGTCCTCAAGCTATCCCGCCAAGAACAGCCGCGGAAGAGTTGCATCGAGTTGCATGGTCAGTGCCGACGACCGCACCTATACTCGTCATATGCCTCAGCCGGATCTGGCGCATCTCGCCAGAGATCTGACACGCATTCACGATGCCGTGATCACCGGCGCATCGCCGCCGGAGCAGCCGCGAGCGCTCGTTGCGCGCTCGTGGGATCGAATGCTGCGCTTGGGCCTCGACCCAGCGGGCAGTAATCGCAGAATCTTCGCCGCCGAGGCGGATGTGGAATCCCGAAGGCACCGTTCGAAGCTGCGCCTCATCGTCGAGGAGCTGAAATCCGTGTTGCTGAGGATGCCAGATGCAGGCAGCTTCATCCTTGTCGTCGCCGATGCTGAGGGCGTGATCCTGTGGCGAGATGGCGCCACCGCAGCCAGACGTCAGGCGGATTCGCTGGGATTCGTCGAGGGCGCCCACTGGTCCGAGTCCAAGGTGGGCACGAATGCCATCGGCACTGCTCTGGCCGAGGAGGCCGCGGTCCAGCTGTTCTCCGCGGAGCACTTCGAAACGTCGCAGCATCCCTGGTATTGCAGTGCGGTTCCCATCCACGATCCCATCGATGGCAGCCTGCTCGGCGTCGTCGACATCAGCGGGCCAGCACTCACCCTCCATCCTGCCGTGCAGTCTCTGGTCACAACTGCCGTCCATCTGGCGCAGGCGAGGCTCTCGCTCATCCAGCAGGAGCAGCTGAGCAGCCTGCGCAATCGCATGTCGACAGTCCTCAGCGGCAGTCACGGTCCTGCGCTGGTCGTCGACGACGATGGATGGGTCGCCTATCAGCAGGGTGTGCGCAGCCGCGATCGGATCGAAGTGCCGGCACCTGACCGCACGATCCTCATCCCCGGCGCTGGACTGTGCCTGCCGGAGAAGATCACCGGCGGGTGGCTGCTGAGACCAGCAGACACTGTCGACGATGCACAGGTCTCGGTCACGCTGCGACAGACAAGCCAACCCGCGGTGCTCGAGATCAACTCCGGCGGTGATCCGCTCACCGTTCCGCTCACGCCACGGCGTGCGCAGATCCTCGCCGCGATCACCTCTGCGGGGCCTTCTGGAATCAGCGCTGCCGATCTCAGTCGCACGCTCTACGGCGATGCCGAGCATCTGGTCACGGTGCGTGCAGAAGTCTCCCGCCTCCGCCGCTCGATCGGCGCGCTTCTTGCGACTCAGCCTTATCGCTGGGCAGAGGGCGTCAGCGCGAGACGCGTGTAGTCCAGCATGACCCGCAGGTGAGAAAGCACGTGCAGGATCAGTTTCCAGCCGCGTCGAGCCACCACCGATAGCGCATGCGCAGTGCTCTTTCCGTGCTGGCGAGCGCGGCAACGAGACCCAGACCGATCGACAGCCATAGGGGAAGGTGGATCAACGGCTCGACGGGCCCGATCTGTTCAGCAATCGGCGGAATTCTCAAGATCGGCACGGCGATCTGCTGCAGCAGCAGGCAGACGCCCACCAGCAGCGCAACTATTGAGACTATTCCGATCAGCCGGCTCAGTTGTGGCCGGCGCTCGTCGAGACGGGCTCGGCGGCCTTCTGCGGAATGAACATCGGGGTGCATTTGCCGTTCAACTCCGGCATCGGACACGAAATGGCAGCGCTTCAATCCGAAGTTGCTGGCGGCAACTTCAATCGCTCCGCCCTCGACAGGGAAGACTGCGGGGGCCCGGGATACTGCGTGCTGGAGGCCATTGCGATAGAGAAACACCTTCACGTAGCCGTTCTCGTCCGTCTTCCACTGCCGCACGTCCACTGAGTATTCACTGCAGCGACCAGTCGAATCGGCGATTTCCAAGTGAAAGAGTGACCGACCCAGCAGTTGCCACCAACGGAATCTCTTCACGGGTCTTCCGTCTCCGGCCTCTATCCGTCTGACTGCTCGCTGTCGGCGCCATTGCTTGAACATCTGGGTGCCCTCCCTGGCCCTAGACACGAGACCAACACAGTGTGTTGGTGGAAACACCAGTACACTAACACAGTGTGTTGTTTGGAGGAATCGCAGAGAAGAAGCCGGTATGTGAATGAGTGAACGTGAGGACTCGAACACCCGTGAGCGAATACTCGCCGCAGCCGCAGACATCATCGCCGAAGACGGCATAACGGCGAAGCTGAGCGTACGGGCGATCGCTGCGCGAGTAGGGGTGAGTACAGGGTCGCTGCGCCACCACTTCCCCACCCAGCAGGCACTGCGGGACGAAGTCATGCGGCGCGCCTATGACTGGATGCTGCCCGACACCGACATCCACAACTCCACACTTCCTGCCCGGGATCGGCTGGTCGAATGCCTTCGTCAAGTGCTGGCAACAGCCAGAGCCGGATCTGAAGCACGCGAGGCGATGACGGCGGTCAGCACTGCTTTCATCGTCGCGGACCAGAACGAACAGGTCCGCGAAACGTACCTCGCTATTCAGCGTGATGGGCAACGCAGAACAGAGGATTGGCTGCGCGTGCTCGCCGATGAGGGCGGGATCCCCAACCGAGGCGACATCCCACGCTTTGCGCGCTTCCTGTGCACCGTCCTCGATGGCATCGCCCTCGAACGGGCTCTGCCTGCCGAGGACTCACTCGCGCAGCTGGAGACGCAGACTCTCTACGTAGCGGCCGACGCAGTGCTCGGGCATCACTCCTGATCTGCGCCCGCACCCCGATACGTCCCGAAGCTCCACAGCACGCCTTCGGGGTCGGTGACGCTGAAGTCCTTGGATCCGTAGTCCTGTTCGGTCAGCCCCATGACCTTCGTGGCACCGGCTGCGATCGCGCGATGATAGAGCTCCTCAACCCGGTCCGTGGCGATGTAGACCGAGCCGGCTGCGACTCCGGTCTTCGTCATGACACCGCCGTCGTCGCGGACCGAACCGAGCATGACTCCCCCTCCTTCTGGCCAACGCAGTTCGGCGTGGTCGACGCGCTCGGGATCATCGGCGTTCGTGTATTCGGCGGCGACTTCGAAGCCGAAGGCGTCCTGTAGGAACGCGATCGCGGCCTTTGCATCTCGGTAGCGGAATGTGGGCCAGACATTGGCTCCGGTAGTCATTGACATGATGTGTCCTTTCCTCGTCGTATCGGTCCACACCATCGTGGACCCGGCGCCACCTCGGCGGCTTGGACATTTGGGAACTGCGCGGGCCGCGGAGACAAAGGGTGCAGCTGCACCGACGCTCGCCGAGGCGACGCTTACCGATCCAGCGACCAGCGATCTCGGTCCTGCCGCACCACGGGGTCCTGGGTCAGCCACAGGGACGGACTGGTCCCGGTGAGCAGTCGGAAGTCGCGGTTGAGATGGGATTGGTCGGCATAACCGCAGGTCGCGGCGATATCTGCCAACGCTCGAGACTGCGCCGAGATCATTCGTCTCGCCCGATCGAATCGCATGACCCGCGCCGCTTCCTTGGGTCCGATGCCGAATTCTGCACGGAACACTCCGTTGAGGTGGCGTCTGCTCCAACCGATCCGATTCGCCACAAGTGAGACGGGCAGCCCGCCGTGACTGCGGGCGATCTGCTTCCAGGAGCTGACCACCTCGGGCCGAGGCTGGGTGCCTTCGTGGACGACACGGACGAGGACCTCGTCGATGGCGTCGAAGCGGGCAGACCAGGTCGTGGCTTCGTTGACGCGTTCGTGCAGCTCGGCGGCGATGGGGCGTGAGATCTCGGCAAGGTCGTGCGTGCGGTGAGCGAGGTCGACGGCAGGGGTGTCGAAGAGGATGCGAGGAGCGAAGGGGGTGAAGTTGATCTGGATTCCGGCCATTGCGCCGTTGTGCCTGATGAGGGTGGGCCGCAGATGCAGGCCTGCGAGCAGTACGTCGAAGGACTCGGTGCTTTCTGTTGCCGCGTCGTATTGGTGCAGCGGTTCGTCGATGGAGACGATGAACGTCAGGGTGCCCGATGGCAGCCCGAGATGTGTCCCGGCGGGGACGCCCGAAACGTCGTAGGCGACATAGTCACCCACGAAGGGGCTCAGGCGCGGGTGTGGCCTGCGAATGAGGTCATCCCGAGTCGCCGCGGACATGACAGCAGTGTAGACCCGGGGTCTGACACGGGCCTGGTCCACCGGCCGCTGTTCAGGTCTGCCCGCAGATCCTCAGACCGGGCACTTCACCCCTCAGCGGTCGCGCTCCACACCAGGTCAGTGAATTCCCTGTCGAGGTCGAGTCCGAATTCAGTCGACAGCACCTCGGCGAATTCCGTGGCATCAGACAGGGTCCGTTCGTGTCGGTCGGGTCGCACACCGCCGATCATGCGCCGCAGTCGGCGCCCCTCCAAAGTGACCCTGCCGCCGTCAGGGAGCGGCAGAGCGAGAATGGGCGGACCGGTGAACCGCGCCCCGGGTTTAGTCGAGGTGAACCAGTTCGCCAGGTCGAGATCGGCCTGCGGGCGAGGGACTTCGCTGAACGCATAGACGGTGCGAAAGTCCTGGTCATCTCGCGTTCGTGATTGGAGCACCCAGTCGCTGTCGGCGCGCAGATGAGGCGTGAGAGCAGTCCTCGCGGGGACGATTCGGTGTTCGCCGTGGGACGTCATTCTGGCCGCAGCGGATTCGGAGAGTTCGAGCGCAGCTTCCGGTGTTCCCCCGCCGAAGCCGGGATCAATGAGTAAACGACGGCCGTCGAGGTCGACGATGGTCGCCTGGTGAGTCAGTGCTCCCGGTGCCGTCTGCCCGTCGCCGAGGTGGACTCGGGCCAGAATCGGGTGTGCCCTCAGCCCCAGTTCGGTGACGACCCCGCGGATGAGTGACGCATGCTCGTGGCAGTATCCGCCCCGACCATCAGTGAGCAGTTTGCCCGCGGCTCCGTCGACGTCGATGGCGACGGCTTCCAGGTCTCCCCTGGCGCGAAAGGCAACGACGTCGAGATTCTCAAAGCAGATCGAGTGCGTGTGCGCGACCAGGATCTCGTCGAGAAGTTCGACAATCTGCGCACAAGATCCCTGAGCACGTCGGTGTAATTCGGGGGCGGAATCACTCAACCCGAGCCGATCCGCATACCGACTGAGAATCGAAACGTGCGTCATGTGTCGACCTCCTTGGTGTGCCGCGCAGGCGTAATCATTGTCTGATTCGATCCTATGACTGAGGGACTGGGAACCCTATTTCAGTTTGCTGCCGCCAACCCATTGACATATGCAGGTAAATACCTGCATATTAGAGATGTGACCGACGCCGACACACTCGACAAAGTGTTCAAAGCCCTCGCCGACCCAACCCGCCGACGACTCCTTGACGTCCTCCGCCAAGAGGACGGGCAGTCACTGAGCGAACTCTGCGAAGGCCTCTCGATGGCCAGGCAGTCAGTGACACAGCACTTGAATCTGCTCGTCGACGCCGACCTGGTCGCGATCGTCCGCCACGGACGAGAACGACGACACTACCTGAACTCGCACCCGATCCATGAGATGCAGAATCGATGGACCCGCGAGTTCGACCAGCACCACTTCGACGTCATCGACGCCGTCAAGAGAAGAGCTGAGGAGACAGCCATGACCACCACCGAAGAATTTCCCGATTTCGTCTATGTCACCTATATCCGAGCCACTCCGCAGCAGGTGTGGGACGCGCTCACCGACCCCGAGATCACGCGCCTGTACTGGGACGATGTCGCCGTCGTCTCCGATTGGCAGGTCGGGTCGTCATGGGCTCATCACAAAGGCGGACCGGACCGTAAAGCCGATGTCTGGGGCAAGATCCTTGAGACCGATCCACCGAAAAAACTCGTCTTCACCTTCCAGCCCATCGACCAGGATCTCGACGACGAGGGCTCCGTCGCCTCCTACCTTATCGAGCAGTCCGGCGAAGTGGTGAAACTGACCGTCACCCACACGAACTTCGCCGACGCCGGCCTGCACACCGGAGTTTCGAAGGGCTGGCCCGCGGTTCTCGCCGGACTCAAGTCCTACCTGGAGACCGGTCAGGCACTGCCCGACGACAGCTGGGACATGGCTGTGCGCTGAGCACCGTCACTCCTGCAGAGCAGATTCCTCCTGCAGCACGGACTCCAGCAGGCCCGGGAAACGGGCATCGATGTCGTCCCGACGCAGTGTCAGGCGACGGTTCCGCCCGTGCAGTTCGCTGATGATGACACCGGCTTCGCGCAGCACCTTGACCTGATGCGAGCGCGTCGACTTCGGCACATCCGGACCAAGAGCCGAGCAGTCAACCATGTCCAGCGGCCCGGATCGCAGCTGCTGGACCAGAGCCAGTCTGGCCTCGTCGCTCAGCGCGAATAGCACAGACGTCAGTTCGATGTCCTCACGATCGGGATGCGGCAGTTTCTCATTGGCAACCATAGTTCGATAATAGTTGAACTGTTTGAGAATGTCGTATAGCCTCCAAGAATGGTTCCAAAAGTTTCGAACACTATGGAAGAAGCTCCTGCTCCCGCAGTTCAGCCGGCACCCACCTATGTCTGGTGGTCGCGCGAGCGCTGGCGTCTGCGCCTGGTCCTGATTGCCACCTGGGCAATGATGGCCGGCGCCAGCGCTCCGTCGCCGTTCTACCCCGTTATCCAGGACGAGTTCGGCTTCGCTCCGGTGATGATCACGGTGGTCTTCGCCGCCTATGCCGTGGCATTGCTGGCTGCACTGCTCACTGCCGGCGCACTCTCCGATCACATCGGACGTCGCCCCGTCATCTGCGCGGCCTTCGTCGTGCTTGCCATCAGCATGGTTCTGTTCTGGCATGCCGACAGTGCTGCGGCACTGATCCTCTCCCGAGTCGTCCAAGGAATTGCCAGTGGAATTCTGCTGTCGACCCTCTCGGCGACGGTCGTCGATCTGGAACTGCCGCACAAGCCGGGCTCTGCCTCCTCGTGGAACGCAATCTCTGCGATGGCAGGCCTGGCCATCGGCGGGCTGTTCGCGGGAGCGACTCTCTCCCTGTTCGTCGACGGCAGCGGCGCCGCAGTGGTCTTCGGAACCCTCGTGGGAACTTATCTGCTGCTGGCCACCATCATCTGGGTCTTGCCGGAGACCTCGGCCCGACGCCGAGGAGCCTGGGCATCACTGCTGCCGCGAGCGGCCCTGCCGCGGGAAGTCCGCAAGGCATTCCTGTTCGCGGTGCCGGCCTTCGTCGCCGGCTGGGCCACAGGAGGGTTATACCTCTCCCTCGGCGCCAACATCATCACCACCGAGTTCCATTCCAGTTCCCACCTCGTCAGCGGACTCATCGTCACGATGCTCGCCGGCGCTGGAGGACTGGCCGGATTCTTCATGCGCAACCGATCCGCGCGCACCGTCACCCTCTACGGCACGATCTCACTCGCAGTCGGCAGCACTCTCACCCTGGTGGCCCTGACCCTCACGTCGCCCGAACTGTACTGCCTCGCCGTCATCATCACCGGAACCGGCTTCGGCACGGCTTTCCCGGGTGCCCTGAAGACCATCCAGGCAGTCGTGAAGCCGGAGGCCAACGCCGAGGTGATGGCCGCAGTCTTCGTCGTCTGCTACCTGGCATTCGGGCTTCCGGTCGTCATCGCCGGGATCCTCGTCCCCGCCATCGGACTCTTCGCAACCGCCTGCTGGTACGGCGGTTCTGTGGCGCTTCTGGCCCTATGCGCGGCGCTCCTCCGCTGGTTCAGTGGCGGGCGCCCGCGCTCTGCCGTCACCCAGAGCGCCTGAGATCACTTCCAGATCGGTCGAGTCCAACCCTGAGCGCTTAAGCTCACGCCCAGACCTGGGGCTTCAACCCGTGCCCGCCCCGGTAGTTCGGTGAGCTCGGTTCGCTCCACTCGCCGAGGAGGTTCTCCGGCAGCGCATAGACGGTGACCTTGAGTGGGTGGCAGTTCTCGACCGGGTCTTCGTTGCCCTCGCCGAACATCGGCTTGGACAGGTCTCCTCCGGGGCATGTCGAGAGCGCGGCCAGAAGATCCTGCTCCGCGAAGAATTCGAAATGGTCACCCGGCTGGGCGGGACAGGTCTTCATGAAGTACTCGTCGTTGTCGTTCAGTCCCGTGCATTGGAAGACGTTGAGGACATCGTGGACGTCGAACTCCGTCAGCCCGAACGGGAGGACAGCGCGGACCAGGTTCGAATGGCAGTGGTAGTCGAAGTCGATGCCGTTGAGCATCTGTGAGACATAGGGGTCGCAGCGTGTGCCGAGGGTGTCGTGGAGGCGTCCACCCTCGGCGTCTGTTCCATAGTCGGCCAAGGTGTCTCCGACGATCGTGGCCATGGGGCGCAGGAAGGGCAGAGTCGACCACAGACGGTCAAAGGTCGAGACGTGCGCCGCCTGCAGCTGGCGAGTGCGCGAGGCCCAGAACCGCTCCCGGGGGTCGTGACGGTTCCACAGGTTGAGGTCCCCGACCTGGGGGCCGTCGACGGTCGAGATCCGACAGACATGTCCGGCCGGCACATCCCAGGCCTGTCCCGAACGGATCGGGATGGTGAACTCGTCAACGACGTGACGGTCACCGACGTTGTCCCCGATCGCTGAGTAGAAGTCGTGGTCGGCTTCGAGAGCGGGCCCCTGATAGGCGGCTTCGGTCAATCTCGGTTCGTGCGACATGTGGAGTCCCTTCTTGGATGTGAGCCGGGCAGCCGACTGCCGGACGGCAGCCGGGCCACCACGAGCTTACGTGTCGGCAGTATCCTTCCTCGTGGCCCCCTCCTCCTGCTTCCCCAGCATCCGCTTCCACGGCAATGCTGTCAGCAGGGACAGAACAGCGATGGCCAGGAACACGATCACGATCGGCTGTGAGATGACTGCCCCGAAGTCTCCACCGGTCAGGCCAAGTGCCTGCTGCAGGTTGCGTTCGAGCATTTCACCCAACACCAGTCCGATGACCAACAGCGCTGGTGACATTCCGACCAGACGCATCACGTAGCCTAGAACACCGAAGCCCAGTGCAATGTAGACGTCGGTTGCCGAGTTGTGGATGCTGTAGCAGGAGATGAGAGCCAGCATGAGGATCACCGGTGCCATATACGGCATGGGAATCGCGAGGATCTTGGCCAGGAGCGGGGAGGCCGCAATGTTGATGATCACGCCGAGGATGGCGCTGATCAGAAGCGCGCCGATGATCGTCCAACCTAAAACGGGGTTGGCATCGAAGAAGCCGGGCCCGGGGTTGAGCCCGTACATCATCAGATAGGCCAGCAGCACCGCGGTCGTTCCTGACCCGGGGATACCCAGAGTCAGCAGCGGAACCATGGACCCGGACACAGCAGCGTTGTTCGCTGCCTCTGGTGCGACGAGTCCTCGCACTGCCCCCTTGCCCATCCCCGCCGAGGCGGGTGCCAGACGCTTCTCCAGACCGTAGGAGAAGAATGCGGCGATCGTTGTCCCCGCTCCTGGAAGGACTCCGGAGACGAATCCGATGACCGAGCCGCGCAGGCTCGGCAGAGTTCCCTGCCTGAGTTCGCCCGTGCTCGGGAAGAAGCGGCCGCTGAGGCGAGACAGACCCTGGCCGGTGTTGCCCATCATTGTGCTGGCAAGGATCTCACCGACTCCGAAGACTCCGATGATCGCCACGATCGGTTCGATGCCTTCAAGCAGTGTGAACGTCCCGAAGGTGAATCGCGGCAGCCCCGATTGGAGTTCGATGCCGACTGTTGAGATCGCGACACCGATCACCACAGCGGTCAGACCAAGCATCGGAGCATTTCCCACCAGCGTGGCGCTGAGCACGAGGGCCATGACAACCACGGCGAAGTAGGCGGCCGGGCCGAATGCCAACCCCAGTTCGGACATCGGCCCTGCGATGAATGCCAGCCCCAGAAACGCCAGAAGGCTGCCTACGAACGAGGCGAGGGCTGAGATCGTCAGGGCTGTGGCGGCTCTGCCCTTGAGAGCCATCGGGTGTCCATCGAGCGTGGTCATGATCGCGCCGGGGTCGCCTGGGATGTTGAGCAGGATCGCCGAGATCCGGCCACCGTATTCGGCGCCGAGATACAACGACACCATCAGCGGCAGAGACAGTTCGGCAGGCATGGTGATCGCCACCGGCAGAAGCAGTGCGATCGCTGTCGAGGGTCCGACCCCGGGGAGGAGACCGGCGACGGTCCCGAGGAGCACGCCGAGGAGGATGACGAGCAGGAGAATCGGCGACGTGGTGATCGAGCCCAGTGCGCCCAGCAGTTCGGTCCACGAGTTCATAGGTTCAGTCCTCCGAAGAGCAGGTACTCGATCCAGCCGACAGGCAGGAGCACGTTCAACCACACGTCGAAGACGAGGAAGAGCACGAGGCCGATGACCAGGCCCACGACCAGCAGCCACGCCGCGCGCTTGAGTGACAACCTGACTCCGAAGACGAATGTGGAGGTCAGGACCGAGAAGATGGCAGCCGCCTCGGCGAATCCGATGAGGAAGATCGACGCAGCGAACAGTGCGAAGAGCACGATGCAGATGACGACTCGCAGCAGCTCCGTCTTCGACACCGCCTGCACCTCGACGCGTCCGCGAAGCAGGGTGAGCACGCCGAGTGCGGTGGTGCAGATCAGGACAATGGCGACGACGACAGGGAAGGTTTTGGGCCCGATCCCTTCGTCGGTCTCCGTGTTCGGCAGCAGCAGAGCGTTGACCAGATAGAAGACGGCGATGGCGCCGAGGACTACTGCGGCGATGCCCGTCGACAGGGCGGTGCTCTCTGTCTTCGCCCCCGCTTCGTACGACGTCTCGGTCAGTGTCGATTCAGATGTCATTTCGCCAATCCCACCTTTTCGAGCACTTCGGTCGATTCCTTCTTCTCAGGCAGAATGACCGAATCCAACCATTCGTCGCCCGGCATATATGCGGGGTCGATGCCCAAGGCATCTGCTTGGTCCTTGAACTCGTCCGACTCGACGCTGCTCTTGAGGGAGGCCTGCCACCATCGAACGGCTTCGTCCGACATTCCGGCGGGACCGAAGACGCCGCGCCAGTGGTTGATCGTGATGTCCATGTCGAGGTCGTGCCAGGTCGGTGCGCCCTTGGCCGGGCCGTCGGTGAGAGTCTTCGGCGCTGAAACGGCGATGATCTCGACGTCGCCGGATTCGACGAGCTCCATCGCTTCTGAGAGTCCTGTCGAAGCAACGTCAACGCGACCACCCAGAAGTTCGTTGTTGAGGTCGCCTCCGTCGGAGAATGCAACCAGGTTCAACGACGCCAGGTCCCCGATGCCGTATTCACTGGCCGGTCGGAGCACATTGAGCTGGTCATCGCTGGGGATAGTGCCGATGCCGAACTTCACGGACTTGGGATCGTCCTTGACGCTATCGAGAACCTTCTGTGGTGAGTCGAACTCCGAGTCGGACCTGGCCAGCCAGACTTCATAGTCGGTGGTCAGCTGGGCGATCGGGGTGAAGTGGTCAAGTGACATGTCGGTGGTCCCGGTGATGTGGGACAGGAAGACACGATTGGATTCGAAGACCACGCTGGTTCCGTCATTCTCACGCTGAAGGACGGCCGCGCGGGCAGGATTGCCGCCGCCTCCGCCCATGTTCTCGATCGTCATCAGACTTTCGACGCCGGCGGCTTCGAGCCCGTCCTTCGTCATCCGCGCGGCCAGGTCGAGTCCGCCTCCCGGCGATCCGGCTGCAATGGCAGTGACCCGTGGTGGCGGAAAACCCTCGTTGCGGTCGATGTCGGGCATACAGGCCGTCGTCGACATGAGGGTGATCAGCGCGACCGCGGCGGCCAAGGGCTTTCGCATCGGACGATTCGGCGGCAAAGAACCTGATGTTCGCATCGGTGCGAACAGCGTAGTGAACATAGCGTTCGACGCTAGCAGTCAACGAGGTGGATTCTCAACGCAACTTGCGAATATGAGATGAGTCGCCTGAACCGGCGACGGCCAGTGCCGGAATTCAGGAATCGGAGACCGAGACGACTTCGGCGGTGACCTCCATAGAGAAGATCACCGCCGATGAGACGCAGCCATTGCTGACTGTCGGACGCTCAGTCCAGCAGGTCGTGCCGAACGATCGACTGTTCGCGGTCGGGACCGACGCCGATGACCGACATCCGGCAACCCGAACGCTCTTCGAGTGCGAGCACGTACTTCTGCGCGTTCTCGGGCAGGTCCTCGAAGGTGCGGGCCCCGGTGATGTCCTCTGCCCAGCCTTCGAAGTATTCGAAGATGGGTTTGGCGTGGTGGAACTCGGTCTGCGACATCGGCATCTCGTCCTGGCGGACTCCGTCGACCTCGTAGGCCACGCACACGGGGATGGACTCGATGCCGGTGAGCACGTCGAGCTTCGTCAGCACGTAGTCGGTGAAGCCGTTGACGCGTGCGGCGTAGCGGGCGATGACGGCGTCGTACCAGCCGCAGCGGCGCGGGCGTCCGGTGTTGACTCCGAACTCACCGCCGGCCTTCTGCAGGTACTCCCCCATGTCATCGAAGAGCTCGGTGGGGAACGGTCCGGCACCCACACGCGTGGTGTAGGCCTTGACGATTCCGACGACCCGGTTGATGCGGGTGGGTCCGATGCCCGAGCCGACGCAGGATCCGCCGGCAGTCGGGTTCGAGGAGGTCACGAACGGGTAGGTGCCGTGGTCGACGTCGAGCATCGTGGCCTGGCCGCCCTCCATGACGATGACCTCGTCACGGTCAAGCGCGTCATTGAGCAGCTGCTCGGTCTCGGCGACGTAGGGTCGCAGTCGTTCGATGAAGGGCTTGAAGTATTCGACGATCTCCTCGACGTCGACGGCCCGACGGTTGTAGACCTTGACGAGGAGTTCGTTCTTCTGACGCAGGGAGCCTTCGATCTTCTGGCGCAGGATCGATTCATCGAAGATGTCCTGGACGCGGATGCCCAGGCGTCCGATCTTGTCCATGTACGCAGGTCCGATGCCGCGGCCGGTGGTGCCGATGGCGCGCTTGCCCAGGAATCGTTCGGTCACCTTGTCCAGGGTCTGGTGGTAGGGGGCGACGAGGTGGGCGTTGGCCGAGATCCGCAGCTTTGACGTGTCCGCCCCGCGGGATTCGAGGGCTTCGATCTCTTCGAACAGGGCTTCGAGGTTGACGACGACGCCGTTGCCGATGACCGGGGTGACATTCGGTGAGAGGATGCCTGCCGGCAGGAGTTTGAGTTCGTACTTCTCACCGCCGACGACAACCGTGTGACCCGCGTTGTTACCACCATTGGGCTTGACCACGTAGTCGACGCTGGTGCCGAGGATATCGGTCGTTTTGCCTTTACCTTCGTCGCCCCATTGGGCGCCGACGACAACGATTGCTGGCATGAGAGTTGTTCACCTCGAAGTGAAGGGAGGGGATGTCATTACCGCATTAGTCTACTGGGTCACTATGACACGACGGCGAGCAGGCTCTACATCCGGGTGCTCGGGATCTGAGCTCGCTGCGCAAGGACCTGCTCACGCAGAATCTCCGCGTGCCCGCAATGCTGGGCCAGCTCACGCAGCATGTGAAGGTAGATCCAGCGCAGCGGCATCGGCCCCGACCGGTGCCCGGTGAGCACCGTGTCCAGAGTCATCTCCTCCACCGCGTGATGTGAGCGCTCGACAGCCTGCCAATACGCCTCGGTGACGCTTTCCACCGTGTCCTCATCAGCAAGGATGAACGAGTCTCCGGAGTCACTCGGCAGTCCGTATTCGGTTCGGTACCGCCCGGTCACCACTTCCCCGAACCACACGGTCTCGACGAAGATCGCGTGCTTGGCCAAGGACAGCAGAGTCGTCCGGCTGGGCACCAGGGAACGGCGGGCCTCGTCCTCGCTCATCCCGTCCAAACAGGCCAGGAGCTTGCCCCGGTATTCGTCGACGAGTGCGGGCAGCTGTTCATCGATGGGTGCAGTCCTGATGTCACGCTCTCTGGAGTCGGCCATGGCCACCAGCATAGGCCTCACCCTCGCCGAGGTGGCCCGCCGTCGATCTGCCGACTCACCCGCCCAGCCGCGCCTCTTGCCCCGCCGAGCTCGTCGTACTTATGCTGAGACCACCAGTAGTTCCGTCGTTCGGGCAAATTGCTCCTGAACATCGCCGGTGACGTCGACGTCAGGCTTGCAGCCCCGTTGGAGGTCGTCATGTCAATCGCGAGCCCGTCAGCTTCATCCTCAGCGTCATCGCGTCCCACTCTTCCCTTCGCCAGCCGGGCCGACAGCCTCGTCGGCTCTGTCATCGATTCCTCCGTGGCGATGCTCGCCGCCTACGACCATGACATCGTCAAGTTCGGCATGGGCTCGCCCGCCCCCGATATGCTGCCGGCCGAGGATTTCGCTCGAATCGCGAACAGCGTCTTCACTCCGGAGAGCTTCACCTACGGGGAGACGCAGGGCGAGCCTGTCCTCATCGACGCGCTGCTGAACTACCTGCAGGAGACCGGGCAGATCCCTGCCGAGCACTTCGGCAACCGTGAGCGCCTGGTCATCACCACCGGCGGCATGCAGGGAATCGACCTCGGATTCAAACTCTTCGTCAGCCCCGGCGATCTCGTCCTCTGCGAGGCCCCCACGTACACGAACGGCTCGGCCACAGCACTGAGCTATGAAGCGGAGATCGCCGAGGTGCCGGTCGACGACGAGGGCATGCAGGTCGACGCGCTCGACGACATCGTGGCCCGGGCCGGTCGCGCCCCCTCGGTGATCTATACGGTCCCGACGTTCCAGAACCCGGCCGGTGTGACGATGTCCCTGGCCCGCCGTGAGAAGCTCCTCGAATTCGCCCACCGCCACAATTCGGTCATCCTCGAGGACAATCCGTACGGCACTCTGCGCTTCTCCGGGGAGGACATCCCCTCACTCAGCCAGCTCAGCCCCAATGATCCGCTGATCTTCGGCGTGCGCACCTTCTCGAAGTTCGTCGCCCCCGGCCTGCGCATCGGCTGGCTCGACATCGATCCCGAGCTGCGCGGACTGATCATCAATGCCAAGCAGACCATGGACTCATGCACGAGCCTGCCCACCCAGCACATGGTCGCGAAGTGGCTCAACGACGGCAATGCCGAGACCCACGTCGCCCATCTGCGCAGCTCCTATGGCGAGCGCAAGAACGCCATGACGTCCGGGCTCGAACGGCTCTTCGGCCAGGAGATCCGGTCAACTGATCCCGACGGGGGCTTCTTCCTGTGGGTGACGTTCAACGACGAGACCATCAACACCGAGGACCTCATGCCGGGGGCCCTGGAGGAAGGCGTGGCCTACATTCCCGGAACCGCGTTCTCCCAGACCGGTGACTTCACGAACGCGCTGCGCCTGTGCTTCGCCTCGGCGGAACCGCAGCGCATCGAAGACGGTCTGCAGCGTCTGCGCCGTGCCGTCGACAGGTACAACTCGGCTCGCTCACACGCCCGTCACTGACCCTGCCCTGACCCCTCACTCTCGCCGAGGCGGCCGACCCATTGGATGAGCAGCGCGGTCTCGGTCGTGCCCAGAATCTCCGGATGCGCTGCCGCACGTTCGATCACCGAGTGCCCTAAGTGCTGCCCATCATCGCCGGCCTGCGCTGTTCCGGTGATCGCGGCGAGCACGCCTTCACGCACTCCTGCTGAGAGATCCGGATCGGCTCGGCCCTGGATGATCAGCCGCAGTGTCACTCCGATATTCGTCGCCAGTATGTGGGCCGCGGCCTGCTCATAGCCAACCACCAGTCGACCCTGCGCCTCGGCCCGACGTGTCAGCGAACGAAGGATCTCGCTCGGCTTCGACTGCGCCTCCGGTGAGTACCCCGGTCTGACCTTGCCGTACATGAGCGTGTAGAAACCGGGGTTCTCCAACCCGAAGGACACATGAGCATCCCAGCCCATCCGCAGGTCCTGGATCGGATCGCCGCTGGATTCGGAGGCGGACTTGGCAGACAGATACATGTCGAAGCCACGTTCGATGACGGCCTCGATGAGCCCCTGCTTGTTGCCGAAGAAGTGATACAGGGTCGGCATCTTCACGCCCACGGCATCGCAGACCGCGCGCAGGGAGAAGTCCTCCCCGGGGGTTGCAGCAATGAGGTCCGCAGCCGCATTGAGCAGCCGAGTCCGTGTATCAAGCGAAGCCGCCTCTGTCATGTCGCTATATTATCGTGTATTGTCGCTATAGTCAGATGTACCACCGATACAACGGAGATGCCATGACCGATCAATCACTCCAGGGCAAGCACATCCTCATCGCCGGCGGCGGAAAGAATCTGGGCGGGCTCATCGCCCAGCAGGCCGCCGAGGCGGGTGCCGATATCGCCATTCACTACAATTCCGAATCCTCCCGCAGTGAGGCCGAGGCCACGCTCGCCGCGGTTGAGTCGAGCGGGGCAAAGGGCGTGCTCCTGACCGGAGACCTGACCCGGCCCGCCAACGTCGAGAAGCTGTTCGCTGACGCCACCTCGGCGCTGGGAACGATCGACATCGCAGTGAATACGACGGGCAAGGTGCTGCGCAAGCCGATCGCGGACACCACCGAAGACGAGTACGACTCGATGTTCGACATCAACTCCAAGGCCGCCTACTTCTTCATCAAGGAAGCGGGGAAGCACCTTGCCGACAACGGCAAGATCATCACCATCGTCACAGCACTGCTTGCGGCATTCACGGACGGGTATTCGACCTATGCCGGCGGAAAGAGCCCAGTGGAGCACTTCACCAGGGCGGCGGCGAAGGAGTACTCTGAGCGTGGAATCTCGGTCACGGCGATTGCCCCGGGACCGATGGACACTCCGTTCTTCTACGGTCAGGAAACACCCGAACGGGTGGAGTTCCACAAGTCGCAGGGCATGGGCAATCAGCTCACTCAGATCGAGGACATCGCTCCGATCGTGCGGTTCCTCGCCACCGAGGGCTGGTGGATCACCGGCCAGACGATCTTCGCCAATGGCGGATACACCACTCGCTGACACACCGCACGCACAGCACATACCCCAAGAAGCTAAGGAGCACCCATGTCAGATCTGCAGATTCCCGAGCCCGTCGCCGGCTTCATCGACACCGTCAACGCCCACGACGCACAGGGCTTCCTCGACGCCTTCACCACCGACGGCACCGTCGATGACTGGGGCAGAGAATTCACCGGCCGCGATGCCATCAAGGCCTGGAGCGACAAGGAATTCATCGGCGCGACCGGCACTCTCACGCCCGAAGAGGTCAGTGTCAACGGCGATGAGGTCACCGTCATCGGCGATTGGCGCTCAACACATGCGAATGGGCGGTCCTCGTTCGCCTTCGCCGTCGACGGCGCCAAGCTGAGCCGGATGACGATCCGCGAGGGCTGAGTCACCACCCCCAATCAGGGGCCGTCGGATGTCAGTCATCCGGCGGCCTCTTCGCGTGCCCGTGTGGCAGAATGAAGAAGACGCCTGCGCGTCACGGCGGTGGGGCTCGCCGTACCCAACCTCGGTTCTCCGACAACAGTCCCTACCTCGACCGGCGTCAGCATGCCCAGAAGGTAGGAGTTCCCATGAGCAACGCCCCCAGCAGCAACAGGCCCGCCCATCTGCGCCAGCCCTATCTGGGATTGGCGCTCATCGGCGGCACGTTCGGCACTGCTGCCCGTGAGGCCATCACACTCGCGTTCCCCTCTGCAGACGGCATTCCGTGGGCGATCTTTGCCGTCAACATCCTCGGCGCCTTCCTGCTGGGGCTGCTTCTCGATGCCCTGGCTCGAATGGGTCCTGATGAGGGTCGCAGACGCCGGCTGCGGATCGTGCTCGGAACCGGGTTCATGGGTGGCTTCACCACCTACAGTGCACTGGCGACGGATACGGCGAGCCTCCTCGGCGAGGGTGATGTCGGTGCCGGGACCGCCTACGGTCTGGGCACAGTGCTCGTCGGTGGTCTGGCCACGTGGGCTGGCATCGCCACGGCAGCTGTCGCGCACAGTCGAGGTGCGAAATGACTCCGCTGATCTTCATCGCACTCGCACTGGCCGGTGGCATCGGCACCGCGGCGAGGATGCTGCTCGACGGGATCATCAAGTCTCGCGTGAGCAGCGGCATCCCGTGGGGCACGATCGTCATCAATGTCAGCGGCTCACTGGTGCTGGGTCTGCTCACCGGGCTGGCCAGTGATCAGATCCTTCCTGAGTCGTGGCATCTGGTCATCGGCACTGGGTTCCTCGGCGGCTACACGACCTTCTCGACCGCCAGCTTCGAGACCGTTCGCCTCATCCAGGAGCGCAGGTGGGCGTTCAGCCTGTTCAACTGCCTCGGCACACTGGTGTTGGCAACCGCAGCGGCAGGATTGGGGCTGTGGATCGGCGGGCTGATATGACGCTGGTGCGGGCGGAGTCGATTGCTCCACCCGCACCTATGCTCACAGTCTCAGACCGATCAGCCTACTTATGCGCCCGCAGGTACTGTGTCGGCTTGTAGTCGATCTCGTGACGCAGTGCGGCTGCGGCGCGAATAGGGAAGTTGGGATCGCGCAGCGATTCGCGGCCAAGGAGAATGACGTCGGCCTGCTCGGTCGCCAGAATGTGCTCGGCCTGGAACGGCTCGGTGATGAGTCCGACTGCGGCGGTGGGGATGTCGGCCTGCTTGCGGATTCCGGCAGCGAAGCTCGTCTGGTAGCCGGGGCCAACCGGGATCTTGGCCACGACGTTCGCACCAGTCGAAACGTCGACCAGATCAACCCCGTGGTCCTTCAACCACCCCGACAGCTGAGCCGTATCGTCGAGAGTCAGCCCGCCTTCGGTCCAGTCCGTCGCGGATAGGCGTACGAGCACGGGAACGTCTTCGCCCACCTCGGCGCGGGTGGCGTCAACGACCTCGAGGAGGAAACGGGCCCTGTTCTCCGGGGTTCCGCCATAAGAGTCGTTGCGGGTGTTGGACAGCGGGGAGAGGAACTCATGGAGCAGGTAGCCGTGCGCACCGTGAATTTCCACGAAGTCGAAACCGGCTTCCATCGACCTGCGAGCTGAGTCCGCGAAGGCAGTGACAGTCTCAGCGATCTCTGCTTCGGTGAGCTCACGTGGCGTGTTCAGTCCGGGGAACGCCACTGCAGAGGGCGCGAGAGTCTCCCAACCGCCTTCGCTCTCGGACAGGCTGCCTTCGTTGCCGTGTCCCAAGTCGGGGTAGGTCGAGGCCTTACGCCCTGCATGGGCGAGCTGGATTCCGGCCGCCGCTCCCTGAGAGTGCATGAAGTCGACGATCGGCACCAGAGCATCACGCTGCTCGTCGTTCCACATACCCAGGTCCCGCGGAGAGATCCGTCCTTCAGGAGTGACGCCAGCGGCTTCGACGATGATGGCGCCGGCGCCGCCCTTGGCCATCGATCCGTAGTGGACGAAGTGCCATGGTGTGACAACGCCGTCGAGGTGGTCTGCCGAGTACTGGCACATCGGCGGCACCCAAGCACGGTTGCGGAAAGTCACGCCACGCAGGGTGAGTGGTTCGAACAGCAGGTTGGACATAAGACCTCGTGATCATCGGTAGTGGGCTCGAGTCGTGGATGCTGGACTCGAGATGAAGTACGAAGCTCCTCGTACTTCGACGTTTACCGTACTACGAAGAAAGACGTACAATCAAAGGACAGTGAAACAATGTGACAGGAAGATCACCGAGATACTCAGACGAGGAGGCTGCACATGAGAACTCTTGACCATCCCGAACGGGATGAGATGCGACTCGACACCGTGCTCGCCGCGCTCGCCGACCCGATTCGCAGACACATCGCCTGCCGTCTGAACACCGCCGACGACGATCACGCCTGCGCTGCATTCGAGCTGCCGGTATCGAAGTCGACGTCGACCTATCACTTCAGAACCTTGCGCGAGGCTGGTGTGATCCGCCAGGAGTACCAGGGTACGTCGATCATGAACTCGCTGCGCAAGGACGATCTCGACGCCCGCTTCCCCGGACTGCTCGATGCGGTCTTCACCGCCCAGAACATCGAAGGCGGAGCGGCAGTCATCTCGCCCTGAGGCACCGACCGCATTGCCCAGCACTCAACTGCTCTGATATGTTGCTTACACTGTAAACATTGATTACAGTGTAAACATCGAGAGGCCTCAGGCCTCGCGCCTCCCCGCACTATCAAAGGAAAATACCCATGGGCTTCATCGCTTACCTCGTCCTCGGCCTCATCGCCGGGGCTATCGCAAAGTTGATCCTGCCGGGACGTCAGGGCGGCGGCTGGATCGCCACCCTCGTCCTGGGCGTCATCGGCGCACTCCTGGGCGGCTGGATCGGCAGTGCCGTGTTCGGCGCGGGAGTCAGCTCGTTCTTCGATATCTCCACCTGGCTATGCGCCATCGGCGGTTCGCTGATCGTCCTCATCGTCTGGGGACTCATCACCGGCCGCAGTCGGGCCGCCAAGGCCTGAGGATCGATCCCTTCGATACCTGCACATCCCCAGTGCACTCTGCGTCCCGAGCTCACCTGAGTTCGGGGCCCAGAGTCGTCTCCGGTGACCACAGGACCGCTAGGATGAATGCGGGCCGGGCCCGTTCACGGATGTCCGCCGATTCACCGATGTGAGGAGATTCCATGATTCGCCGGCGTCTGAGTCGCACCGAAGTCGTTCAGGCTGCAATCACCTTCATCGACGACAACGGAGTCCAAGCCCTCACCATGAGACGGCTGGGTGCCGCACTCGGTGTCGAGGCCATGGCCCTGTACCGACATGTTCCCGGGCGCGAGGAACTCATCTCTGCGGCCGTCGGAGAACTCATCGACGATCTCTTCAATGACGATCTGATGCAGGAGAAGCCTTCGTCCTGGGAGGGCTATTTTCAATACGTTGCGAATGCGATGCGCAAGCTCGCGCTGACCCATCCGAAGATGTTTCCCCTGATGATCACCCAACCGCCAGATGCCCCGTGGCTGCGCCCACCCTTGCGCAGCATCCGCTGGGTCGACTATTTCCTCACGTCACTGAAGGAGTATGGGTTCTCCGACGATCGTGCCGTCAGCGCCTACAAAGCCTTCACCAGCTTCCTCCTCGGCGATCTTCTGCTCCAGGTATCGGCCCTCGGCGTCAGTCCAGTTCCGCTTGCGGAGAACAGCAACGACGAGCAGGACAACGAGAATCTTGGTGATTATCCGACGGTGCAACGGCTGCAGAGTAAACTCGCTGAGAACCATTCCGCCCGAGAGTTCGACGACGGACTCGACGACCTCATCGAACGCCTCCGCACCGCAATGGACTCCTAGCACCCCTCTCTCTTCCGTCCAGGCACCAACTACTCCGAAGGAAACGATATGAGCAGAGACTTCGCTAGTTCCGACTCAGGTGCCTTCTCCGCTCCACTGGCCCCCTGGTTCGAGTTCCCCCGAGCGTCCTCCCAGCGTGAGGCCCTGATTCAGCTGGTCACTGACGGCACTGCCCCACCGACGAAGATCACCTCACTGCAGAACCATTTGGACCTCACCGGTACCTCGTCCCAACTGCAACAGTGGGAGGCTCTGTCGATGGTCGCGTCGATCGATGTGGCCGTCGCCCGCATGCTCGAGCCCCATATCGATGCCCTCGGCATCATCGCCGAGGCGGGTCTCGAGCCACCCGGAGACCAGACCTCATGGGGTGTCTATGCTGCGGAAGTCCCTGGAAAGGTCGTCACTGTCACCGAGGCGGATGGCTGCACCGTCATCACCGGAGAGAAGGCGTGGTGTTCCTTGGCTTCAGAGTTGAGTCATGCCATCGTCATCGCCCATCGCAATGGACACGGGCAGGCCGTGGCGGTGGGCATGGATGATCCGCGAGTCCATCCCGACCAAACCGCATGGCCGAGCCTTGGCCTCCGCGAGATCCCCAGCGGGTCTGTGACGTTTGACCAGGCTCCCGCTGAGGCGGTCGGTCCGCCCGACTGGTATCTTGACCGTCCGTCGTTCGCCTGGGGCGGGATCAGGGTCGCCGCCTGCTGGTTCGGTGGTGCCCTGGGCCTGGCGCAGAATGCGGCCCGCCGACATTTCGCGCGCCCCGCCCCCGCACCGATGGGCGATCTCTGCTTGGGACAGCTCGATGCGGAGATCTTCGCGACCCGTTCGGTTCTCGCTCAGGCGGCCGAGGCCGCAGACGGTGACGAGGAATTCTCACGCGATGATGCCTGGTCGTTAGCTCTGCGGGTGCGCAACATCGTCTATCGCAGTGCCCAGCAGATTCAGCTTTTGAGCCGAGAGCTCGCAGGGCCCGTCGCACTCACCGGCGACAGGGCCTTCGCTAAGGCCGACGCGGACCTCACCGTCTACCTCAGCCAACACCACGGGCCCCGCGACGAGGCGTCCCTGGGCGAAGCGCTCGTGAGAGATTTCACAGCACAATGAGCTTCAGTCACCTAGATGAGAGCACCAGCGAAGAGGCGTGGGTCCAGGCCGGAGTCCTCGACCTCCCTCTCCTGACCGACGACGTCTGTGCTCAGGGTGGGTCCGTCCTGGTGCTCGCGGCCCACCCCGACGACGAAGCATTCGGCGCCGCCTCGCTGCTGTCTCACGCTCGGGCGTGCGACGCCGATGTGACGGTGCTTCTGTTCACAGCCGGGGAGAAGTCGCACCCTCATTCGACCACGCACACTCGAGACCGACTCAAACAGATTCGCCTGCAGGAATTCGAAGCTGCGCTGAGCACGCTGGGCCCGTCAGTGAAGAGCAGATTCCTCGAATTCGAGGATGGCAACCTGGCCGAGCACAGCGACCAAATACAGCAGGAAATAGTGTCGGAGCTCTCTGCAGCTCAGGGGCCAGTATCCATCGTTGCCCCATACAGCCGTGATGGGCACGCCGATCATGAGGCACTTGGTCAGGCCGCTCTGGCTGTGGGACGGCGAAGCAGGGCAACGGTGCTCGAGTATCCCATCTGGTATTGGCACTGGGCTACACCCGAAGACTCACAGCGGCAATCGTGGCGCTTCCTCCCTGACCCTGAGGGCCTGGACAGGCAGGAGGTCTTCGAATGCTACCCCTCGCAGACTCTGCCCCTGTCCGACCAGACCGGCGATGAGGCGATCCTCAGTCGGGCACAATTGGAGCACTTCAACCGAGGCGGCGACACTTTCAAGGTGACGGACTTCGGCGCCGACAAGTCAGAGACAGCCGCCGAGGCGGGTGTCAATGACGCGCACACGGCCTCACGGGTCTTCGACGGCGTTCACATTGACCGCAGTGACCCCTGGGCCGTGCGTGATTCCGCATACGAGATCTCCAAACGTGCGACTCTGCTCGCTCACCTTCCGCAGACCTCGTTTGCCCATACGCTGGAAATCGGCTGCTCAATCGGGGTCCTCAGCGAAGAACTCGCTGGAGTGAGTGAACGCGTGACCGCTGTCGATGCCAGCAGTCAGGCTCTGACCATCGCCGAGCGGCACAGCCTGGACAACTCCCGAGTCAGTTACATTCGCGCCACGGTTCCATTCGAGTGGCCCGAGGGGCTCTTCGACTGTGTTGTCCTGTCCGAGACGGGCTTCTACCTGTCTCGAACCCAGTTGCATCAGACTCTGCAGCGCATCAATGAGTCCACGACTCACAGATTTGTGTTGGTGCTCTGCCATTGGAAGGGCGAGATCCGTGATTGGCCCTTGAATGCCGATGAGGTCCACGACAGCTGCCTGAGCTTCTGGCCTCATCACAGGGTCGAGTTCCATGCCGATGCGAAGTATCGTCTCGACACCCTCACTGTGACGAAGTCCCCGAACGATTCTGAAGCAGCTGCCGGGGGCGACACCGATGATTGATGTCTTTGCGGTCATCGTCCCGGCGCACAATGAGGAAGATGAGATCGAGGATTGCCTCGAATCGGTGATGACCTCGATTGCGTACGCACGGCACACCTCCGCAGTCGTGCACATCCGGGTGATCGTCGTGGCCGATGCGTGCACGGATAATACGCTCGACCTGGTCACGGACTTCGCGTCTCGGAATCCGATTGTCGAGGTGGTCACTGTCTCGTTCAACAATGTAGGCAACGCTCGCAATGCCGCCGCCGAGTACTTCATCGGACAATGTGGCATTCACACCCAGCAGGCGCTTGATGCGATGTGGCTCGCGTTCACCGACGCCGACAGCCGCGTGCCCGAACATTGGATCGCCTCCCAGATCCGTAATGCCGAGCTCGGTGTCGACTGCATCGTGGGCACGGTTGCACCGCGACCTGAGACCGGGTCGTCCGAGCTCCTTGCCAAATGGCATGCCGCACATGAACTGGGCGAGGACCACCCGTTTGTCTTCGGGGCCAACCTTGGTGTCCGCGGAACCTACTTCGAACTCGTCGACGGAATTCCGCCCCTGCCATGCGGTGAGGACGCGGCCTTGGTGGCTGCGGTTCTCGAGGCCGGCGGCCGGGTGCTGCGCACCGACACCTGCCGGGTCCTCACCTCAGCTAGGTTGGAAGGACGAGCCGCAGGCGGGTTCAGCACCTACCTGCAGGAGCTGGCGTGAACTGGCTCCCAAGACGGCTTGGAGCCGCCCTCTCGCGATAAAGAGTTCTTCTTCTGAAGAGCCCCTACTCCCCTGCTGCAATCGCATCGATGGCAGCTGGGTCGGACGAGCGCAGGAACTCTTCGATCCGAGCAGCCTCTTCACCTTCGCCGATCGCACCGGCGGCACGGCCCAGAGCGTTGAGCGCGCGCAGAAATCCGCGGTTGATCTCATGCTTCCACGGGATCGGACCGGCACCGCGCCATCCGGCAGCACGCAGCGAATCGAGACCACGGTGGTAACCGACGCGGGCATAGGCGTAGGAGTCGACGAGGCGGCCCTCGCTGTGTGCTTCATCGGCCAGGATCGCCCAGGCCAGGGATGAGGCGGGCAGGCTGGCGACGATGTCGATGGGCTCTTCGCCGGCGTCGAGGCGCTTCTTGGCGTCAACGTCCGCGTGGTCATCGGGCAGGTAGGTCGGCTGGGGGCCGAGCTGCGCGGCGTCGAGGTTCCCGATGTGCGATGGGTTGCCGATGGGCTGTGTCATGTCATCTCCTGATCATTGGTCTCGTGCAGGGTTTCAGTTGGACTTCACTTCTGAGGGTTGGATGGAATACGGGTTGGTGCTCAGGGCTCCGAAGATTCCAGCATCGGCAAGTTCCTTCAGTTGCTTCTCGTCCTTGACTCCGGTGGCCCAGACCTTGAGATTCGACTCGGTCCAGGTGCTCACCGCATCAGGTTCGACGGCAACCATGCTGTAACCCGACTTCTCCAAGTCCTCGGGCGAACTTGAGGAATAGTCGCCGGTGAACATCACGGCCACCTCGGCGTCGGATGCGGCCTTGGCGACCTCGGCATCATCGGTGCGCACGATCGTCGAATCGGCGATGTCCGCCTCGGCGATCTTCTTCAGCACTGGGGTTGCTACCTCGGGTGATTCGATCAGGGGCATGAGCACGGTGGCTCCAGCCATCTCATCGACCATCTGGTCCCACGTGATGGGCTCACCGGGGGCGGTGTTCTTGCGCGGAGGCTTAATGTCCTGGCCCAGGAACGAATCACGATCCAGCGAGGCCAGGTCGTCTTTGAGCTCCATCGCCTTGGGCGCGGACGTCGGATCCGCGGCGACGATAGTGCCATCGCCGAGTTCCGACAGGGTCGGTGCGGGCAGGTACCCGAACTTCGCGTTCTCTGTGAAGGCGAATGTGGAGTTCGCCGGGTACACCTCGGAACCGCCGTCGAGAGCGGCGACCACGGGCTTGTTGAGCGAGTCCACGGTCAGGTGGTCCTTGCTGCTGAACATGTTGAACCCGAGGACGGCGACGACCGCGATGACGACGATGATGCCGGCCCACAGCGGTGCGTTGAATTTCTTCGGTGCTGGTCGCTCGGGCACCGCATCGCGTCCGGTGTCGACCGGCTGATCGAACGGCTCTTCGGGCGACTGCGGGCCGTTGGCCTGAGACCGCTTGTTCTGTTCACGTTCACTGCGACCGTAGCGACGATTCTTCTTGCTCAACGACTGCCGTCTTTCGTCGATCCGGCGCCGGTGACCAGGCCCCGCAGGAACCCGGCACCCCAGCACAGGTGCATGGTGGGCAGGATGAGCCCGAACCAGGCGCGTTCGCGTCGCCCGCAGTCCTTAGCCGCCGAGGCGGTCGCCAGTATTGCCGATACGTATCCCAGGCTGGGAACGTGGACCAGAGAGGTGAAGCGGCGCAGGAATTTCGGCCATGTCTTCGTGCGCCCCGTGAGCTGCAGGAGGGCTTCGATGACGCTGGCGGCCATTCCGAGGACCAGTATCGGTGGTGCGAAGTAGCGCAGCGAGTTGGCCGATCCGTAGCGACGGATGAGCTCGGCGCGCCAGATGCCGGTGGCCCAGAACTGCTGGGCGATCTTCGACCAGGAATCCCGCGGCCAGTACGTGACCTCCATATTCGGGTTGAACCAGATGCGCCCGCCTGCGGTGCGGATGCGCAGATTGAGCTCCCAGTCCTGTCCGCGTTTGATGCCTTCATCGAACCCGCCGAGGTGGTCGAAGACCTCACGTCGATACACGCCGAGGTAGGCCGACTCGGCCTCGCCCGCTTCGTCACCGGAATGGTAGGCAGGACCACCCAATCCGACAGGTGACATATAGGCTCGCGCGACAGCCTTCTGGAAGGAAGTCCGACCGCGGGCGAGCATGAGCCCGCCGCAGTTCGCGGCCTTGGTCTGACGCAGGGTGTCGATGGCCTGCTTCGTATAGTCGGTGCGCAGCCCGGAGTGTGCGTCCACGCGGATGATGACCGGGTGATGAGTCGCGGCGATGGCCAGGTTGAGGCCGATCGGCGTAGCCGCCTGCGGATTGTCGACGGTCTGGATCCTCGGATCGTTGGCCGCCATGTCCGCGATGATGCGGTTCGTATCATCGGTCGAGGGCCCGAGGGCGAGGACGATTTCCTTGTCTCCCTCGTAGTCTTGGGCCAGGATCGTGGTGATCGCTTTGGCGATGTGCTCGGCCTCGTTGAGGACCGGCATGATGAAGGAGACACCAGGGCGTTCGGCCAGCGGCGGCAGACCCTCCGGGGTCAGGATCTCAAGAATTTTCGACACGCCTTCAATCTTCCCACATGCGCGCTGTCTCAGTCTTGAGGGGTTGCTCAGGAGGGCCCGTGAGCAGGAAGGCTTGTGCGCAGGGACCCATTCGCGTACCTTTGCAACGTAGGACATCATACGTCTTATGTATCAGTCGGGATTTGGCACTGACGCATTCCCGTTCGGTCTTTCTGTGGAGGAGGGAGCATGGACGCTCCGGGACTCGGCGGCCTGAATTGGGCCGTGATCATCATCTATCTGCTGGCAACGCTGGGAATCGCGGTCTGGTTCACCCGTAGGGCGAGCGCCGGAACCGATTCCTTCTTCAAGGCCAACGGTCGCATTCCGGCGTGGGCGGCAGGCTTCAGCATCTATGCCACAACTCTGTCGGCCATCACCTACATGTCGACCCCTGAACAGGCCTTCCTCACGGACTGGTCCTATGCCGCGGGCAACATCGCCATCTTCGCGATCGTGCCGCTGCTCGTCCTGTTCTACATCCCCTTCTTCCGCAAGCTCGACGTCACCACCGCCTACGAATACCTCGAGGAACGCTTCGGGCCCACCATTCGTGTCCTCGGATCACTCCTGTTCGTGCTCTTCCACATCGGACGTGTGGCCATCGTCATCTACCTGCCCACACTGGCCATCAGCTCGGTCACCGATATCAGCCCTGTTGTCGTCGCTGCTGCGGTCGGCGTTCTCTCCGTGGTCTACACCTTCCTCGGCGGCATCGAAGGCGTCATCTGGTCAGATGTGGTCCAGGGAATCATCCTCCTCGTCGGCGCCGCCGTGATCCTCGTCTTCGGCATCGCCGCGCTCGACGGGGGTCTGGCCACTGTGGCCGCCGACGCAGCCGCGGACGACAAGTTCATCTCGGCAGACAACTGGAAGTTCGGCGGCGCGGCAGCGGCCATCCCGATCGTCTTCCTCGGCTCGGTCTTCAACAATCTCCACCAGTACACCGCCAGCCAGGACGTGGTGCAGCGCTACCAGACGACCGATTCACCCAAGGCCACGATCCGATCCCTCATCGTCAACGGATTCCTCGCCCTGCTGACGATTCCTCTGTTCTACGGAATCGGCACGGTCCTCTACAGCTACTACCAACATGCCGAGGCTCTCCCTGAGGGGTTCAACACCTCGGCCCTTGTGCCCTACTTCGCTGTTACGGCCCTGCCGGCGGGCATCTCGGGTCTGCTCATCGCCGCGATCTTCGCTGCCGCCCAGTCGACGATCTCCTCGAGCCTGAATTCGATCTCGGCCTGCGTCACCGTCGATATCAGGGATCGGTTCTTCCCGCCCAAGAGCGGTCTTGCCCGCACCGGCGTCGGCTTCTCCCGACTCGTCATCGTCATCGTCGGAGCACTCTCGGTCGGGGTCGCCCTCTACCTGTCGGCAACGGACCAGGCCCAGACTTGGGACCTCTTCCTGTCCATCACCGGCCTCTTCGGGGTTCCTCTCGCCGGAGTCTTCGCACTCGGCATCTTCACCAAACGTGCCAACAGCGCCGGAGTCCTCAGCGGCCTCATCCTCGGTGCTGCCGTCGCCTGGTACGTCCAGGACGTGGCGGGTCTGACACCCTTCGCGGTCTCGGCCGTCGCCTTCGTCGGCGCCGTCGTCTTCGGCTATGTCATCTCCCTGTTCACCGGATCCCGAAGCGCTCGGGCCGACCACGACGTGACCGCACTGACGATCTACGGCAAACGTGACCAGTACACACGTCGCATCTCAACCTCCCCGGCGACAGCCTCGGCGGGGGCAAGCAGCACCACCAAGCAAGGACACGAACATGAATGAGTTCCACGGCATCATCCCTCCACTGCTGACCCCGCGCACAGAGCGCGGAGAGCTGGACCGCGAGGGCACCGCGTCCCTCGTCGACCACCTCATCGACGGTGGGGTACACGGCATCTTCGCACTCGGCTCCTCGGGTGAGGTCCCCTATCTCACGTCGAGCGAACGCGATCAGGTGCTGAGCACGGCCATCGAGGCCGCCGGTGGTCGGGCCCCAGTTCTGGTCGGGATCAGTGAGCAGACGACGGGCCGGGTCCTCGACGAGGCGAAGCGCCTGCTGTCGATCGGTGGTGACGCCGCCGTCGTCACCACCCCCTTCTACGCACTCTCCGATGCCGCCGAGATCGAGCAGCATTTCCGCACGGTCACCGAACGCCTCGACGTTCCGGTCTTCGCCTACGACGTCCCTGTGCGCACTCACACGAAGCTGCCGCACGAGGTCACGGTCCGACTCGCCAAGGAGGGCGTCCTCGCCGGAGTCAAGGATTCCTCGGCCGATGACGTGTCCTTCCGTCGCCTGCTCATCGAGACCAAGGGGCAGCCCGACTTCGCGGTCTTCACCGGCCATGAGGTGGTCGCCGACGGTGCGCTTCTCGGCGGTGCCGCCGGCATCGTTCCGGGCCTGGGCAATGTGGACCCGGCCGGATACGTTCGACTCTTCGACGCTGCCAGAGCCGGCGACTGGGCCACCGTTGTAGACGAACAGGATCGCCTGGCACGACTGTTCCAGATCACCGCCGCGCCCACTCCCGGACGCGTCTCCCCCGGTGCTGCCGGCCTCGGGGCATTCAAGACGGCCCTGCAGCTCATGGGTGTCATCGGCTCCAACCGTATGGCCGAGCCGATGCTCGCACTCGATGCAGAGGAGACCAACCGCGTCAGGGAGGTCATCTCCGCCGAGGGGCTTCTGTGACCTCAGCTGCCATCGTCGCCGTCGACGTCGGAGGCACGAAGATCCGTGCCGGGTCCGTCATCGGCGGCGTCCTCGGCCACCTCCTTCAGGTCCCGACGCCTGCACGCGCTGGGAGTTCGGCAATCCTGGACTCCATCGCCGAGGTGGTCCGCGGGGTCATCCGCGACACCGAGGAGCCGCTCGGTGCTGGGAAGGTTCACCGCTGGAGGGTCGGGGTCGGGTCTGCCGGAGTCATCGACCCGGAGACGGGGACCGTCGTCTCCGCCACCGATTCCCTCGCTGGTTGGGCCGGGACCCGGGTGGGCGATGGGCTCAGCGATCGCCTCGATCTCGAGACGCGGGTCGTCAACGATGTGCACGCTCATGCGCTCGGCGAATCCATCGCTGGGGCAGCTCGAGGAACCCGCAGCTCGCTGCTCGTCGCCGCGGGCACGGGCATCGGCGGTGGCTTCATCACCGAAGGCCGTATGCTCACCGGCCGGAACTCTGCGGCAGGACACATCGGTCACCTTCCCGTCGCCGCAGCCCAGGGGCTGCCCTGCCCCTGCGGGGGCGAAGGACATGTGGAGGCGATCGCCTCAGGTCCCGCCGTACTCGGCGCCTATCGACGCCACGGCGGCAGCGCGGAGG
The DNA here is from genome assembly GCF_021532235.1 of Brevibacterium sp. UCMA 11752. NCBI lineage: Bacteria > Bacillati > Actinomycetota > Actinomycetes > Micrococcales > Brevibacteriaceae > Brevibacterium > Brevibacterium sp. UCMA 11752. Next base: position 62,740 of record NZ_JACBOS010000003.1, read on the forward strand.
TGTCCTCGACCCGTGAACTGGCCGAGGCCGCACACTCCGGGGACGTCATCGCCGATGAGGTGTTTGCGCAGGCCGGAGCCGCACTCGGCTCGGTTCTGGGCGGAGTGGCCAATGTGCTCTCCCCCGACGTGATCGTCATCGGCGGCGGCCTTGCCGGCAGCGGCGAGCTGTGGTGGAGGCCTGTGCGCGAAGCCTTCGACCGCGAACTCATCCCCGCCGTCGGCGGCCTGGCCCTGCGACAGGCACAATTGGGACCAGACGCCGCCCTCATCGGCGCCGCGAGCCTGTGGTCAGACGAGATGACCAGGACGCTGACTGGCAAGGAGACTCAGTGATGTTCACCAGACAGGAGATCCTCGATACCCTGCGCGGACGCCTCATCGTCTCGGCCCAGGCCTACCCGGGTGAACCCATGCGCGATCCGCGGACGATGGCCCAGGTCGCTGCCTCCGCCGTGCGCGGCGGTGCGGCCGCGGTGCGCATCCAAGGCATCAGCGACATCCAGGCCACCCGATCGGCCGTGGAGACTCCGATCATCGGTCTGTGGAAGGACGGTTCCTCCGACGTCGTCATCACACCGACCTATCAACATGCCCACGCCGTGGCTCTGGCTGGCGCTCATGTGGTTGCCCTCGATGGCACTCGCCGGGCACGCCCGGACGGACTGACCTTGTTGCAGACCATCGCCCGCCTGCATGCGGAGACGAACTCCCTGGTCATGGCCGATTGCGGCAGTCTCGAGGATGCACGCGGTGCGGCCAAAGCCGGTGCGGACCTCATCGGCACCACCCTGGCTGGCTATTCGGGCGAGCGCCCGAAGACCACGGGACCCGACCTCGAACTCCTCGCCGAGATCCGGGCGGCGGAGCTGGGACCGATGCTTATCGCCGAAGGTCGCATCCATTCACCGGCCGATGCGGCAGCGACCTTGACCGCCGGCGCCGAGGCTGTGGTCGTGGGTACGGCGATCACGCACCCGACGACGATCACGTCCTGGTTCGTCGACGCCTGCGAGTCTCGCTGACTGCCGGTCTCGCTGACGGCGAGCTCTGAGCTCAGAGCCTCTGTCCGTCGAGTCTGCTCGCGTAGGTGTGTCGGTAGTAGTCGCCCAACTGCAACCGTGAGGCGGCCTCGTCGTCGACGAGGATCGTGACATGGGGATGCATCTGCAACACGGTGGCCGGCCACATCGATGAGATCGGGCCCTCGACCATCTGATGCACGGCCTCTGCCTTATGACCGCCGGTGGCGATGAGCACGAGGTGCCGGGCCTCGAGAATCGTCCCCAGGCCCTGAGTCAGACAATGCTGCGGGACTGCGTCGACATCATCATCGAAGAAGCGAGCATTGTCGATCCGCGTCTGCCGGGCCAATGTCTTCACCCGCGTCCGTGAGGACAGGGACGATCCAGGTTCGTTGAAGGCGAGGTGACCGTCAGTGCCGATGCCGAGGATCTGCAGGTCTACTCCCCCCGCCTCGGCGATGGCACGGTCATACTCCGCCGAGGCGGCACTGAGGTCTTCAGCCGTCCCATCCGGGCCCTGCACCGCACCCTTCGCGAAGTCCACGCGGGAGACGAATTCGTTGTCGATGACGTTGCGGTAGCGCTGCGGATGCGAGGCCGGCAGCCCCACATATTCGTCGAGCATGAAGCCGCGCACCTCGGCGAATGAGAGTCCGTCCTGTTCGTGGCGCCGTGCCAGCTCGTCGTAGACGCTGAGCGGGCTCGACCCGGTGGCCAGACCAAGCACGGGTGAGGGCTCCTCGCGCACGAGGGTCTCGATTGCGTTGGCGACCAGCGTCGACAGCTCGTGGTCAGGGGCGATGATGACTTCCATCAGTTCTCTTCTCTCAATCGACGTCGCGGTCGAGGGCTCGGGCAATCGGATCATAGTGGACTGTGATCGCGGCGTGGAAGGCTTCGACATCTCCGGCCTGAGCCGCCTCGAGCATCTGACCGTGCGCTTTTGCGGTCTGCTCCAGATCGGCGGCCACGGCGACGTTGAGCCGGGGAAGCACTGCCGTGTGCACGTCCCAGAAAGCGGCGACGAGCTGGCCGACGAGCGAATTGTCCAAGGCCGACAGCAGCCCCGTGTGGAAGGCCCGGTCCTGCTGGGGAAACGATCGCCCTTCCTTGGCCATGGCGACCATGTCGCCGACAAGCGCTGAGAGCTCAGGGTTCGTTGTCCCCTGCAGACTTCTCACTATCGCCTCGGACATTCCGAAGTCGAGGGCCCGGCGGACTTCGACGACGTCCCGCAGTGCTCGCAAGTCATCGCCGGGGCTGAGCACGCCGCGGAAGACCAGTGCCTCGACGAGCGCGTCGAGAGACATCTCGCCGACGTAGGTTCCGTGCCCGTGCCGGACGTCGACGATGTCGAGCGTCGACAGCTTGCGGATGGCTTCCCTGACATTCGATCGGGAGACGCCGAGGCGCTCGCACAGTTCCCCTTCGGTGGGCAGGAGATCGCCGGGCCTGAGTCCATCGGAGAGGATGAGATCCTTGATCCGATCAGATGTCGTCGTCTTCGCCATCCTCGCCCTCCACAGATCGATTCGCACCGGAATTCCATTATACGTCTGACATCAGATGTACTGCCACCGATTGATTTTGAGAACCCTGACACAGCACCCGCCGTTGTCACTAGAGTGGTCAGCAACAGATGTTGTCCGAAGCACCGCACCTACCCAAGCTCGGAGGAGCCATGGAAATTCTCACCGGCGGCGTCATCGTCGTTATCGTCATCGTCCTCATTCTTGCCGTACTGCTGTTCGGCAAGCTGAGGACCAGCTTGTTCTTCACGGTCAAGACGCAGGAGAACATCATCGTCGAGCGATTCGGCAAATTCAAGAAGGTTGCGAAGCCGGGCCTGAACTTCAAGATGCCGCTCGTCGAAACCACCAGCAAGCCGATATCGCTGCGCGTTCAGCAGCTTGAGGTCAACATCGAGTCGAAGACGAGCGACAACGTCTTCGTCACCGTGCCGGTGGCTGTGCAGTATGTCGTCGAAGAGGACAATGTCACCGACGCCTACTACAAGCTGGCGAACTCCGAGGAGCAGATCCGTTCCTATGTCTTCGACACCGTGCGCTCTGCCCTGTCGGGACTGACCCTGGACACGGCGTTCGAGTCGAAGGACGATATCGCTGAAAACGTCGAACGTCGCCTCTCGGAATCGATGCGCCGGTACGGGTTCAAGATCGTGAGCACCCTGGTCACGGACATCACCCCGGACTCGAAGGTGCGCGACTCCATGAACTCGATCAATGCCGCACAGCGCGATAAGGTCGCCGCGCAGTCCCTGGCCGAGGCCGACAAGATCAAGCGAGTCACCCAAGCTCAGGCCGAATCCGAAGCGATGCGACTGCACGGCGTGGGCGTGGCCGCTCAGCGTAAGGCCATTGCCGAAGGTATCGCCGAACAGTACGCGAAGCTGCAGGAAGTGGGCATCGACAAAACCGCCGAGCAGCTGCTCATGATGACCCAGTACTTCGACACCATGCAGAACGTGGCCCAGGAGGGCCGCTCGAATGTGCTGTTCATGCCCTCAAACCCGGGCGGCCTGGGCGAGATGACGCAGGAGATCAGGAACACTCTCTTCGCGGCCAACGCATCCGAGGATGCGAAGAACACCACTGGGCTGCACGGAGCCACCGGGCCCCAGTCTCAGCAGCAGTCTGTGTCGAAGGCGGCGCAGAGCGCACGTGCTGACACGCAGTCGGTCCTCGACCGCGCCGCCCAGCAGGCGCGCACCGAGGACTGGAATTCGCCCGCCGACGATGCCTGAGGCGAACAGCCTGCAGCAGGTCTTCTGAAACGACCGCCTGATATGTGTAGACGGGCGCCAGTGCGAAATTTCGCACTGGCGCCCGTTTGTGTGCTGACAGGAACTTGCACGCATGCAGGCACTGTTCGAAGCAGCCGGCCCCCGATCGGTCCCATCAGCATCCGCCTGGGAATCAGCGGTTCAAAATTTGAGTTGTGCACAATTTAATTGTGTGCAACCATTAAAGCATGGACCCGCTCGCACTCGACAGGCAGCTCTGCTTCGCCCTCTACTCGGCCTCTCGAACGATGACCTCGACCTACCGTGATCTCCTCGACGATCTCGGCATCACCTATCCGCAGTACCTGGTGATGTTGGCCCTATGGGAGCACTGCCTTTCGGGGAACTCGTCGCAGGACAACAGAGCCGAACCGAACCACGACCCCGGGACAAGGAACACAGGCCTCGCGGTCAAGGAGCTGGGTTCACGACTGCAGCTCGATTCGGGAACCCTGTCGCCGCTGCTGACCCGCCTCGAGGGTCTCGGGTTCGTCACCCGCCGACGCTCGGCAGCGGACTCGCGCAGCGTGTTCGTCAATCTCACGTCGCGAGGAGCAGCCGCCAGGGCCGATGCCGATTGCATTCCTCGCGAGCTGGCCGAACGCACGAAGATCGACACCGACAACATGTCGGATCTGCTCGACGCATTGCAATCACTGACGCGTAATCTCCGCGAGGCCCCCACGACACACCACACAATGCATCACCGATGAAAGGACTGAACATGAAGGCTCTCTACACCGCGGAAGCGCTGGCCACAGGAGAAGGACGCGACGGGCACGGACGCACAAGCGACGGAAAGGTCAACGTCGACCTCGCCACCCCAACCGAGATGGGAGGGTCCGGCGAAGGCACGAACCCGGAACAGCTCTTCGCCGTCGGCTATGCCGCGTGCTTCCACTCGGCCCTTCGCCTCGTCGCCGGACAGGCCAAGGCCAATATCGACGACTCCGCCGTCGGGGCACAGGTGAGCATCGGCAAGAACGATGAGGGCGGCTTCCAGCTCGCCGTCGTACTCGAGGTCACTCTCCCTCACCTGGAACAGACCGAGGCCCAGGCGTTGGCCGACAAGGCTCACAAAGTCTGCCCGTATTCCAATGCCACACGCGGAAACATCGAGGTCACAATCACCGTCACTGACGACTGACCTCGTCAGCCTCGATCGATCCGCCCTCCCAGGGGCCCGGCGATCACAGACACCAGAAAGAGCTTCGGGCTCGGAGGGCATCTGCCCGCCGAGCCCGAAGCCCTGATCTCATCGAAGGCCGAGTCAGCGCCTCGCGACGCCTTCGGCATCCGCAGCCGCCTCAACCGCAGCAGCCACGGCAGGAGCAACTCGCTCGTCCATCGCACCGGGCACGATGTAATCCGGGCGCAGGTCGTCGCCGACCAGGTCCGCGATGGCACGCGCAGCGGCGAGCTTCATCGCGTCTGTGATGTCGGTGGCTCCCACGTCCAGGGCCCCGCGGAAGATCCCGGGAAACGCGAGGACGTTATTGATCTGATTCGGGAAGTCGCTGCGACCGGTGGCCACCACTGTGGCGTACTTCGCAGCAATGTCGGGCAGAACTTCCGGGTTCGGGTTGGACAGGGCGAAGATGATCGCGTCATCAGCCATCTGCGACAAGTGCGCCTCGTCGATGGTGCCGCCGGAGACTCCGATGAACGCATCGGCACCGTTCAGCGCTGTGTCGATTCCGCCGGAGATGGCCCGTGGGTTCGTCTCGGCGGCGAGTGCCTGCTTCGTTTCGGTGAGATCGCTGCGGCCGGCTTCCACGACGCCCTTGGAGTCGAGGACGACGACGTCGTCGACACCGGCATCACGCAGAATCTTGACGACGGCCACACCGGCGGCACCGGCACCTGAGACGACGACACGCAGCGACTCGAATGGCTTGTCGACCACGCGCAACGCATTTGTCAGCGCGGCGAGCACGACGACGGCGGTTCCGTGCTGGTCATCGTGCATGACGGGAATGTCGAGGGCGGCCTTGACGCGGTCCTCGATCTCGAAGCAGCGAGGCGCGGAAATGTCTTCGAGGTTGACGGCGCCGAACGTCGGAGCCATGCGGACAATGGTCTCGACGATCTCGTCGGTGTCGTTGGTATCAAGCACGATCGGGATCGCGTTGAGTCCGCTGAAGCTCTTGAACAGCGCGCACTTGCCCTCCATGACGGGCAGAGAGGCCTTGGGGCCGATGTCACCGAGGCCGAGCACAGCCGAGCCGTCGGAGATGACGGCGACGAGGCGGCCGGTCCAGGTGTGGGTGCGAGCCAATTCCGGCTCGTCCTTGATCGCAGTGCAGACCTTGGCCACGCCGGGCGTGTAGGCGATCGAGAGATCGCGCTGGGTCTCGAGCGGTCGAGTGAGCTCGGCGGAGAGTTTTCCGCCTTCGTGTGCGGCGAAGATCTCCCCATCGGTGATGGCAGGAGCAGAGGTCTGTGCCGACTCTGCGGCAGTTTCGGTCGTAGTCGTCATAATTGATCCCTTAAGGTCGTGTGACGGCCGGCTGAGAACCAGTGCTGTCATCGAATTTCGTCGATCACTGCTCGTGCACCGAATAGTGCTCGAGACAGCGCTCGGTCAGGACTGAAGGCCACGCGAAGGTTAGTGCGGTGACGTCTGCGATGATGCGTGCCCTGACCCCTTTGTGAAGGAATCGGCGACCATGCGCAGTGCAGAAGCGGCACGCACAAGAGCGAGCTTCGACCTTGTGGGTCGCTTCCGGCAACTTGGCCAGCATAGACCAACACCGCCGCCAGGTCACCCGAAATCGTCACCTCCACCGGGGTTTCCCCTCATTCCAGCGGCATGTTCATCAGACCTTTGACCACAGTTTGACCACCGCGCATCCGGTCGTGCCGTCTCCGGACCTCGCCAAAGTAAAACGTTCGTTGTACAGTAATTGACATGCCCACGACACGCACCGACATCGTCGCCAGCTGTGAGCCCGTCTTCGACCGGAACGGCTTCGCCGCGACCGGCATGGACACCCTCACCGAGGCGGCCAACGTCTCCACAAGGACCCTGTACAAGCATCTGGGCAGCAAGGCCGGACTCACAATCGCCGTCCTCGCGGCCCGGATGGAGCGCTTTTTCAGCGCATGCACGGCGTCGACCTTCGACGAGCTGCTCACTGACCTTGAACGATGGATCGAAGCAGAAGGTGCCCGTGGCTGCCTGTTCCTGCGTGCTCAAGGAGAAGCCGATGCGCTGAGCGCCGGGGCTGAGGTCTCCACTGTGGTCGCGGAATATCGGCGACGACTACGTGAGCTCATCGGCCGCCTCGTCGTCAACGAGCTCGGCCGTGATGACGACACGTTGAGCGATGAGCTGCTCATCATTTTCGAGGGAGCAACATCGACAGCCTCATACCTGGGCCCGCGGACAATCGCTGCGGCCCGCAGCGCGGCGAGCGCCGTGCTGATGAGAGGAGATCCCTGCACCTGCTGACCGTCTTCGCCCACCCGATCCGCACGAGCTACCCGGGAGCGGTGATGGATGCCTTCCACGAACCGTTCGAGGCCGCAGATCACTCGATCGATGTCCTCGACCTCCACGACGAGGACTTCGACCCACGATTCACCGAGGCGGACCACACCCACTTCTGGGGCGGTCCGATCCCGTCCGGCATCGCCGATATGCACCAGCGGGTTGAGGCCGCAGACCGATTGGCGTTCGTGTTCCCGGTCTACTGGTGGTCGATGCCGGCGCTGATGAAGGGGTGGATCGAACGGGTCTTCACCGGCGACTGGGCCTATCAGTACGGTGCGGGTGTTGCCGACAGAGGCAAGGAGCCGCTGACCGGGCTCCTCCCCCGCGTACCGGCAGCACTCCTCGGAGTCGGCGGTTCCAAGCAGCGCACGTATGACAAATACGGGTATGGGGAAGCGATGCACGCCCAACTCGACATCGGCATCTTCGCCTACTGCGGAATCACAGATGTCGAAAGCCACCTCATCTACGACGTCGAGGGTGAGCACAACGCCGATAACCGAACCGCCGGAACCGCCCAGGCGCGAGACATCGCCACCGCATTCGCGTCTGAGACCCGCACTCCGAGAAACGCCAAAGAGGAGTATCTCGAGAATCGCTCAGGCCGTTCGGCCTGATCATCATCCTCGTCCTGTGGTTCCACGATCCGCGGTTTGCCGCCTTGTCTGTCGACGGCAGCTCGACTCAGCGCAGATAGATGCGGGTGGGGTCGAGATCGTCCCTGAGCACGGCCAACTCTTCGGGCGTAGGTGCGTGAGTCGTTTCGAGGTCAGTCGCGACCTGCAGGTCCCATCCGGTCTGTCGGACAACCTCGGAGGGGTCGACTCCTGGGTGCACCGCACTCAGCGTGAGCTCCTCGTCTTGGGCGAATCGGGTCATGATTCCCAGGTCCGTGATCACGTGCGTGACTCCAGCACCGGCGGGCATGGTGCCGACCTCGAACTGTGCGGCTCGATGGGGGCTGGGCGAGGTGACGAAGTCGAGCGTCTCGACGAAGGTGCGCGGGGTGTGGCGACGCATGACGAGGAAGATCTCGGCCGCTCCGGCCATGGCCTCGATCGCTCCCCCGGATCCGGGAAGCCTGCTGTCAGGGTGCTCCCAGTCATCACCAATCAGAGTCGAGTTGAGGCTGCCGTAACGGTCGACCTGCGCTGCACCGAGGAATCCGACGTCGATCCGCTGCCCCTGCAGGACATAGTTGAACAGGTGGGTCATCGGAATCACCGAGGCGGCTCCCGGTACCAGCACCGAGTCGGAGATGGTGCGCGGAAGGTCCGGTGGCCTGGCCCCGGTGACGCCGGATTCGTAGACGATCTCGATCTCCGGTGCCACGGTGCGCTGAGCCAGTGACGTGGCCAGGGTCGGAAGTCCGTGTCCGGCGAAGACGACTCGGCGTCCGGCGAGGGCTCGAGCCGAGTGGATGGTGAGCAGCTCACTGCTCGTGATGTCCTCCCCAAGGCTCTTCGTGTCGGTGTGTTCAGGTGTGCCAGCGGTCATTCCCGACCTCCATAGTTGACGGGTGTCGAATAGGCGTCACGGATTCCCAGGCGGTCGAAATGGTCGGGTCCGAGGAGTGCGAGGAATTCTTCGTGATCTGCGGTGTCGTGGATGTTGGTCTGCAACCAGGTCTTGACCGCCTCGGCGTCACGGGCCAGAGCCGACCAGTCGCGAGAGAAGGCGTCGTCTCGGTCGTAGTATCCCTGCACTGCGTGCGGGTGCGCGCCGCGTGGAACTTCGACGACTGCGTCGACGACGTGGGAGGGAACGATCGTGCGGTTCGGGTCGGAGCGGATGATAGACTCGTCGACGATCTCTTCAACGGTGACGATGAGCCGGCGGCCCGCGAAGGCTGCCTCAGTCTGGATCCCGAGCATCCCCCAGGCCTGCACATTCCCGGCTGAGTCGGCACGTTGGGCGTGGATGACTGTGAGGTCCGGGTTGAGTGCGGGCACGACATAGATCGGCGGGCCGCCGAAGGGGTCATCCACGGCCTTGATCCGGGGATTCTTCTCGGCGAGATCGCTTCCCCGGTAGGAGGCGATCGGCTGGAACGGGAGTTTCGAGGCCCCGGCCTGGTACCTGGCCACCATTCCGCCGTGGCTGTATTCGTCGAACCACAGCGGCTCCGGATCCGAATGCTCGACCCTCCGGCGAAGTTCATAGAGGGAACCCGCCGAGCTGTTGGCCACGAAGGCAGCGATCAGTCCCGTGAGAGCGTTCGCGCCGAGGAGCTGGTCGACGATGACATCACAGGACATGCGCGCCAGGGTGAGATTCGAGAATTTCTGACGGATGATCTCGTGTGCGGCAGCAACTGGCACAAGGTGTCCGAAGCCCTCCAGCGCGACCGTATCTCCATCATTGAGATGGGTGCTGATCGCCTCTGACAGACTCATCGTCTTGTCCACCGCGTCCTCCATGAGCATCGACTGACTGTGACCTCGATCATCCTGCCAAAACAATTTATGCCAGTCCAATGCAGAAACTGTCCACCATTCATACATTCTGAGCATTATTCATCACTGGTCGTTGTGTCACGCAATTTTATCGACCGAACGATCGCTTAGGTTCGCTCGGCACCGTAGACTCGAAATCGATCGGCATTTGCGCGCACCGGCTCCGATGGCGGACGGTCGAGATGAGGAGAAGCATGAGTGTTCTGTATCTGGTCCGGCATGGGCAGGCATCATTCGGCACCGACGACTATGACCGGCTGTCCGTTCTCGGCACGGAGCAGAGCCGCATCACCGGCGAGCTTCTCGCCGCTCAGAAAGTCTCGCCGGTTCGCATCATCCACGGTGAGATGCTGCGCCAGAGGCAGACTGCCGAAGGCATCCAAACAGGCCTCGGCAGCGGCCTGGTTCCTCATATCGACTCCGGCTGGAACGAGTATCAGGCCTGGGAACTCACCGGAGCACTGACCGACCCCGATCCTCGTGCGCCGAAGGATTCGAAGATCTTCCAGGCCGAGCTCGAACGCGGAGCTGCCCGCTGGGCCAGCGGAGACCACGACGGCGACTATACGGAGACATTCAAGCAGTTCACCACCCGCGTCAACACCGCCCTCGATGACGCGTGCGCGGCAATGAGCTCTGGCGAATCCACGATCGTCGTCTCCAGCGCCGGAGCAATCGCGTGGACGGCGGCCAGACTGCTCGGCGGCGGCTTCGACCAGTGGATGGCATTCAACCGGGTCACCGTCAACACCGGAATCACGCGCATCATCACCGGCCGCAGCGGCACCAGCCTCGTCTCCTTCAACGAACACGGCCACCAGATCCCGGAGCAGGTCACCTACCGATAATCGGCCTCTACAGCAGGTACGGGGCCAACGCAGACAAGGCAACGAGGACCAGGCCACCGCCGATGCGTGAGGAGATCGACAGGAACGGCAGCAGGTTCAATCGCTGCGAGGCCTGCAGCACAGCGAGGTCACCGCTGGATCCGAAGTCGGCCAGCCCCAGACCGGCCGCGATCGCCGATTCGATCCAGTACAGCTTGACCAGCCAGCCGACGAAGCCGGCAACGAGAGCGGCTACGATCACGGTCAGCAGAGTCATCGCCATATATCCGGGGTCCGAGACCAGCGAGAGGACTTCATCGATGTTGATGGCGATCACGCTGATGGCGACGAGGATCGCAGGAATCATCGCATTGGCGACGAAGACGTACCAGAGGTCGACCGACTCTTCCACGTACTGTGGCATCGGGACGAAGATCTTCGCCAGCGCGCAGATGAGGATGAGGAACACATAGGCGTGCAGTGCTGGAAACAGATCACTGAGCAGGTTCGACACGGTAAAGAGGGCGCCGGCGATGAAGAAGCCCATTGCGGCCAGCTTGACTGCTGCCGCCGGTGAGGCGAGCTTCTCGGCCGTCGCTTCGGGCAGACGAACTCCCTGGGCGAGGACCCCCTTACCGTTGAAGGCCTTGAGGCGGTGCCCGTGCTTCTTGCCCACATTGTTCAGGACCGCAGCGATGATGATGCACATGATGTTGCCGACCGCGACCGCCGGCACCAAGGCCGTCAGGTATTCGGCCGCGGATCCGCCGCTGTTGTGAGCGATGATCTCCGAGATCGGAATGGCTCCAGCTGCAACGCCGCCACCCAGAACCGGTCCGGCGACGAAGAAGATCGCGTAGCCCGCACCGACTCCGGTGACCTGTCCGATCAGACCGATCACGGTCAGGCACGCAGCGATTGTGACGATGATCGGGATGAGAATTCGGGCGCCGGCCTTGATGAGCAGGCCGCGAGGCATCCCGAGGATGCTGCCGGTGATGAGCGCCGCCACGACGAATTCCCCGAATCCCGAGGTGTCATAGAAGCTGGCCACCAGGCCTTCGATGGAACCGGGGAGAACACCGACGTATTTGAAGATCGCCGGAAAGAGGATGCAGAGAATGACCCCGCCGCCGATCACCTTGAAATAGGGGATGGAATTTCCCACCCACATCAGGATCCCACCCAAGGAGATGACTACCGCGAAGGCCGCCGTCATCCCGGTCCCCTCAGATGTGAGGCTCACTGCGATGAGTGCGATGATCGCCATCGGCATGAAAGCCAGGATGGGCAGCCCCATAATCGTGCGGTCGAATGACCTGGCGCTCTCCTGCACCTTCTCCGCCTGCGCAGAGTCCTCTTTGACTTCTCGACTTGTCATGATTGTTCCGGTCCTACCTGGTAGACAAACTTCGTTGATTGCATACAGATCCGTGTATGGTGTTTCTAGAATCGGCTCCATTGCTGGGAACGATTGAAAGCATACCTCAGAATACCGGTTAATTGTATGCAACTTTTTGTTTCAAAGGAGAACCAGTGAACGAAGTGACACCGCGCCCCTCAGGTACAGGACCTTTGAGGGGAATCCGCGTTCTTGAGATGGGACAGCTCATCGCCGGTCCCTTCTGCGGACAGCTCTTGGGCGACCTCGGTGCCGAGGTCATCAAGATCGAGGACCCCAAGAACGGTGACCCGATGCGCCAATGGGGACAGGCCACCATCAAGGGCTCATCACTGTGGTGGTCCGTCCTGGCCCGCAACAAGAAATCTGTGACCCTCAACCTGCGCACCCCGGAAGGCCAGGAAGCTGCACGAGCATTGGCCGAGTCCGCCGACATCGTCGTCGAAAACTTCCGCCCGGGCTCACTCGAGAAATGGGGGCTGAGCCACGAAAAGCTCCAGAAGAACAACCCCGGACTCATCATGCTGCGCGTCTCCGGGTTCGGCCAGTCAGGGCCCTATGCCAAGCAGGCCGGCTACGGGTCCATCGGTGAAGCCATGGGCGGTCTGCGCTATGTCGTCGGAGACCCATCCACTCCCCCATCACGGGTCGGTGTCTCGATCGGTGATTCCCTGGCGGCACTGTTCGGAACCATCGGCGTACTCGCCGCACTCCAGGAACGACACAACAGCGGATTCGGCCAGGTCGTGGACTCTGCGATCTACGAATCCGTCCTGGCAATGATGGAATCCATGGTGCCCGAGTGGGCAGACGACGGCATCCAACGCGAACGCAGCGGTTCGACCTTACCCAAGATCGCTCCCAGCAACGTCTACCCCACCGCCGATGGGCAATGGCTGATCATCGCCGCCAATCAGGACACGGTCTTCGCACGCCTGGCCGCGGCCATGGGCAATCCCAGACTCGCCGAAGATCCCGAGTACTCCACCCATACAGCCAGGGGCGAGCGCCAAGCCGAACTCGACGAACTGGTCGCCGAATTCTCCCTGCAGTTCAAAGCCGACGACCTGGTCGAACTCCTCAACGAGCACTCCGTGCCAGTCGGGAAGATCTTCCGGGTCGAAGACATGCTCAGCGATCCGCAGTACAAGGCCCGCAGATCCGTCGTCGAGGTCGAGAGCAAGGACTATGGATCGGTCACGATGCAGAACGCCTTCCCCCGGCTCAGCCGCACAGACACCGCCGTGCGGTGGGTCGGGCCCGAGCTCGGCCAGGACACCGACGAGGTGCTCACAGAGGTCGGCTACGACCACGATGCACTCACTGAAATGAGAGACAAGGGTGTGATCCGCTGATGTGGAATCTGCCAGAGCGTGCTCGCGTCGTCGAGGTGGGGCTCAGAGACGGTCTCCAAGCAATCGAGGCGCCGCTGTCCACCGATTCTAAGATCGCCATCGTGTCCGAGATGATCGCCGCCGGATTCAAGGAGATCGAGGTCGCCTCCTTCGCTCACCCGAAGGTTCTGCCGCAATTGGCCGACGCCGAGGCTGTGCTGGCCGGAATCCCCCGCCCACCTGATGTGCGTTTCCGCGCTCTCGTCCCCAACGCCAGAGGTGCGGTTCGAGCTGCACAGTGCGAACTCGACGAGCTGACGTTCGTCGTCCCGGCAGAGGACGGCATGGCGCTGAAGAACCAAGGGACGACGACGGACGGCCTCTTGGCCCAATTGGAAGAGATCAGAGAGGTCTCACGAGGTGCAGGTCAACGACTCATCGTCGCCGTTGCCTGCGCGTTCTTCTCCCCCTGTTATGGACCGGTGTCGAAGGCGGCACGGGACAAGGTCGTTCGGAAAGCACTCGAGGTCGGTGCCGACGGCGTCTACCTCGCCACGACGACCGGCGAGGAGACCCCGCTGGAGGTCTTTACCGGAATCAGCGAGACCAAGCGCGATTTCCCAGACCTGGAAGTCGGTGCGCATCTGCACAACCGCAACGGCTTCGCCCCGGCGAATGCATTGGCTGCCCTGTCTGCCGGCGCCGACTGGCTCGAATCCTCGGTGGCCGGGCTCGGCGGGGACATGTGGTTTCCCGGAGATCCGAGTGTGCTGGGGAACATGGCAACCGAGGATCTCATCCACCTGCTTGATGGAATGGGCATCTCCACCGACATAGACTTGAGCCGTGTCAGACATATATCTGAAAGTCTCATCGAGGAGACGGACTTCCCAGTCTCCTCGTTCGTCAGCCGAGGTGGCACCCGTGAGGAACTCGCCAACGCATCGTGGGGATAGTTCCCGATGCCTCTAGACAATGACGCGATGCCACCTCAGTTCGGCGACTCACACTGGACCGAAGTCAGCTCACGCATCCTCGGCTTGGTGGTGTCCGGGGATCTGCCGCCAGGGTCATGGATACGTGAGAACGACCTCGCCGGTCGCCTCGGCGTGAGCCGGACTCCCATCCGCGAGGCCTTCCGCGAATTGGTGGGGGTCGGTGTCGTCGAGGTCGTCCCGCGCCGCGGGACGCGTGTGCGCAGCTATGACGCTGCGGAGATCGAACAGATCTATCGCTCACGTGCCGTCATCGAACCCTACGTCATGTCCGAAAGCGTCGGGCGGCTGACCGAGGATGACTTATCCTCACTGTCCGACCTGACCGAGCAGATGAAGAGCCTTGGGTCCGATCCGATGACGCGGCACCACATCGCTTCGGTGAACAACGAGTTTCACGGCATCTTCATCCGCAACAGCGCAGCCCAATCCCTCATTTCGACGACGTACAACCTCATGATTCCCATCGTCGTGGCGAAACTGTTCGCGTCATACTCGGACAACGATGTGTCGTCGAGCATGAATCACCACGATGAGCTCATCTCTGCGGCGAGAGCCGAGGACAAGGAATGGGTCGCCGCGGTGAGCAAGACCCATATCATCAGTGGGCTCAACCGATTCAAGGCGATGCAGATCGAACAGACACCGGGGCAGGACGACCCTCAATAGGCGTCGTGCGGCGGGGTCGGGAATACTAGCGACCCGGCCTGGTGATCCACCCAGCCGGGTCGCCGAAGTCACGACCGCCGCGCGGGCCCCTGCTGCCCGGCCGAGCGCCCGTCTTTTCGCAGCGGCGGTGCCACGACGCCGTCTGGGATCGGTGGCAGGTACGGAGTCTTCGCCATGATCTGGCCATGCTCACGTTGGGCATCGGCCAAGAGTTGAGGATTAGTTGCGATCGCCGTCGCGGTAGCCGCCATGGACTTGGCCGCGTGGATCATGCCCTTGTGCGCGGACGGCAGTTTGCCCTGTGCCACCGTCTGCCAGGCGTGGAACGGAGTGCCCAGTGCTGCCGTGGACGAGCTGATCTGGACTGTGGGCACCACCCAGCTCACATCACCGACATCGGTGGACCCGGTTCCCTGGTTACGAGGCATGTCCGGATGGAATGGAGCAATGTCGTCATGGATGGCTCGCTTGTCATCAGCGGCCCATCCGACGTTGCGCTTCGCCTCGGCGATGGCCCGATCATCCAGACTGACGGCGAACCCGGCGGCTGCAGCCTGATCATCGGCATCGAAGGGCACCGGGCCCAGCTGGTTCAGCACACCATCGAGTGCGTGTTCGAGTGCCTCGTTGGGCAGCACCTCGGCGCAGGCACCGTCGAACTCGATCTCCAATTCGGTCTCGGTCATCAGCTCGGCACCGCGGGCGATCTTGACGACACGTTCGTAGAGGTCCTGCATCTGCTGGGTGTCCTCGGCCCGGACGACGTAGTAGACGCTGGCGTGGGCTTGGACGACGTTGGCAGACCTGCCGCCGGCGTCGGTGATCGCATAGTGCACGCGAGCGCTGTCAGGCATGTGCTCGCGCAGGAAGTTCGTTCCGACGTTGAGCAGTTCGACCGCATCGAGGGCGGAGCGTCCCAGGTGGGGCATGGCACCCGCGTGTGCGGCGAGCCCGGTGTAGTGGAAGTAGACCTGTGAGTAGGACAGGGTCAGGTGCTGTCTGGCGTTGGTGGTCGGGAACGGGTGCCAGGTGACGGCAGCGTCCACATCGTCGAACGCTCCGGACTGGACCATGAAGGTCTTACCGGCGGCAGCCTCTTCAGCCGGGCAGCCGTAGTAGCGCACCTGTGCCTCGATGCCGGCGGCCTCGAAGTACTCGGCGGTGATGACCGCGGCCATGAGCGCACCGGAGCCGAGCAGATGGTGGTGGCAGCCGTGCCCGTCGCCCGAGGTGTTCGCCGGATCCGGTGTGCGTGCGGGGTTGCCTGCTTCCTGGCTGATGTCGGCCAGGGCATCGTACTCGCCGAGGAAGGCGATGATCGGTCCAGAGGTGCCGCGATGGGCACTGAACGCGGTCGGGATGCCTCCGACCGCCTCGGTGATGGTGAATCCGTGTGCCCGGGCAGCGGCCTGGTGCTTGTCCTGGGCGCGGAACTCCTCCCAGCGCATCTCAGGATCGTCCCAGATCGAATCTGCCATCGCGGTGAATTCCGAGGCTGCGGCATCGGCTCTCTCGACGATGGCGTCCAGGTGTTCCGCTTCCAGCGGTTGACGGGGAGGTGTGGCGGGGTCTGCGGTCATGGTGGTGCCTTTCACTGGTGGCGTGGTGTCGCTGGCTTCAGTCTGGTCCGGTCGGCGTCAGTCCTGCTTGGACGCCTCAGCTCGCGGACTCGCAAGCGGCTGCGAACGCTCGTCGGGCTGCGAGCTTGCGTCGGTCGATCCGGCCGAGACTGTCGAATCTGTCGATTCGGTCGATTCGGTCGATTCGGTCTTGGGTGCTGGTTTGAACATCAGCATCGCGATGACGGCAGTGAGGACCACGCCGAGGAACGGAGCCGCGTTGGCCAAGGCCGGCGTCAGCGGGGCCAACCCATAGATGACGACGATGCCGACGATGAGTGCCGTGACGATGAGCTTCGGCTGCTTGCGGTTGCCGATCACGTTCTGCATCACGAAGGCTCCGAGGACCGCGGGAACCACGTACGTGGTCACAGCACCCAGCACATCAGCGGGGATGACAGTGAGCAGCCATTGGCCGAAGACGCCGACGATGAGCATAAGCCCGATGACGTGGATGAGTGCGGCCGAGCAGATGGCCAGGGCCGCTGCGATCTGCGCCTGAGGCGTGCCCGGTTTGGCCTTGATGCTCTCCTGCGCGGTGACGGCTGCGGGAAGGAGCTTCGTGGAGATGTTGCCGATGAGGAAGGCCTGATACATTGCGCCCGGACCCAGGATCGGGAAGTACGAGATGGGTTCGATGACCCAGATGACGCCCATCACCGCGGCGATCGCCACAACACAGGTGACCAGGGTCATCGGTTCGATGGAGTAGCCTCCGAACGCGACGAGCATGATCGGGCCCGAGAGCATGGCGATCATACCGGCGAGCATGGTGATCGGCCCCCATGTGGACGTCGTCTTGTCGAAATCGGCCATGGGATTGGCTGTGGTGGAGTTCGTGATTGCGGACATGGTGTTCTCCCTGGATCTCATGAGATGAAGTAGCCGACGGCGATGGCGACGATCATGGCCGCACCGAGTGCGAACTCGCGCAGCATGGGTTTCTTCAGCCACTGCGCGACCAACGTGAGCAAAAGCATCACACCCGCCGAGGTGACGAAGACGATCGCGGCATCTGAGCTGGCCGCGAACTCCTTCAGACCCAGAGTGAAGAAGGCTCCCAGGAGTGCCGCGGTCGGCAGGAGCGCCCAGCGTGCCGAGCGTTTGCGTGCGGTCTTCGTGGTCGTCCCCTCGCCCATGCCGCGCTTCATGATCGGGGTCATGATGAGGGTGACGACCATCCAGCCGCTGCCGCCGATGGCCAGGGCCAGCAGCATGGTCACCAGCATGTTGCCGTCGACGTTGGGCTCACCGAGTCCGGTGCCCATGACGCCGAGGGCGAGGTTGGCCGCGATCGTCTCGTAGGCGGCGCTGCCGATGAGTCCCAGGCGGGTGATCGTGCTGGGTGTGCCGAAGAGCGGAAGCAGGGCGAGCGCCACCAAACAGACCGCGATCGAGGGACCGATCGCGGAGATGCCTCCGGCGCGGAAGGCCGTGTTCACCTCGGTCCCGCTCATACCCACCTTGACCGCGGCACTCTTCGCCGCCCGCAGGTAGATCACGCTTTGGACGGCGATGATGACGAGGACGGCGATCGCACCGATCCACAGCAGCGGATGGCTGACCGCCTGAACCAGAGTCGACGTGGTCTTCTCCATATATTGTGCCTTTCGCGTCGAGTCGTTTCCCGTCGTTGGGTCAAACGATCTGCCAAGTGATGTTAGTCACGTGGTGCGCTCCGGACGCCACATCGCGATGAATCTGTGACAATTGACGATATTGTGATCGATTCCTCGATGTCAGACAGCGATGCCCGGCTGATTCACGCACTTCAGCTCGCCCCCAGAGCGACCTGGAGCGAGCTTTCGCGGGTCCTGGCAGAGAGTCCTGTCGTCTTGGCCCGACGCTACGAGCGTCTGCGTGAGGCAGGAGTGGCCAAGGTCATCGGCCACCCTTCAGGAGTCAACATCAGCCGCAATCTCGCCTTCGTCGAGATCGATTGCGAACCCGGGTCACTTGCCGCGGTCACGGCGACCTTGGTGGAGCTTCCGATGGCGATGACCTTGGACGTCACATCATCGGGCACCTGCCTGATCGCCACGTTGATCGCGCCAGACGATGAGTCTCTCGCAACTGTTCTGCTCGACACTCTGCCGAGCCTGCCGGGCATCCGGGAGGTGCAGACGCACATTGCCACATCGACGCTGAAGACGGGTGACAACTGGAACCTCAGGGCCTTGGACACCGAGGAGGCCGCCTTGCTGCCTGCCCCACGTCCTCCACGGGCTCGAGCCGCGCGAACACTTGACCCGCAGTTCCGCAGTGATCTGATGGCCAGTTTAGGCAAAGATGCGCGCAAGCCAGCTGCGGCCTTGGCACGCGAACTGGGTGTCAGCGAACAGAAGGTCCATGATGCGATCGCTCGGCTCGTACACACCAAGCAGTTCCTGCTGCGCACCGATGTGACCAGCGCGTGGAGCGAATGGCCGGTCCACGTCTGGTACTTCGCCGACATCCCACCGCGCCAGCTCAGCACGGTCGCAACGGCGCTGTCCGCGCATCCGGAGATCCGCTACGTCGGCACCTCAGCGGGGCCGGCCAACCTGGCCTTCGATGTGTGGCTGCGCAACTTAAGCGTCATACACGTGTTCGAGGAGAGAGTCTCATCGCTGGCCCAGGCCGGAATCAAACTGCGCCGCCAGGTCATCCTGCGCACCCCCAAGCGCGTGGGACACGTTCTCAACGATGCCGGTCGGTTCACGGATCGCTATATCGCACTTTCGGGGCTGTGATTCGGAGACGTCCGTCCCTGCCTTGTTCACGCGGAGCCCACTGCGTAGCCTCGGGGCATGGTGAAGTATCGGTGGACCGCAGCGGACATGCCCTCAATGGATGGCCACACGGTGGTCGTCACCGGGGCCACCAGCGGAGTCGGCGCCGCAACCGCGACCGCGTTCTCACGCGCAGGAGCGCATGTTGTTCTGGCCGTCCGTGATGTGCAGCGCGGTAGGGATGCCGCGCGCACCATGGGCGGCAGCACCGAAGTCCGAGAACTCGATCTTGCCGATCTGTCCTCGATCAGATCGTTCGCGCAGTCCTGGGGCGGTCCACTCGACATTCTGATCAACAATGCAGGAGTCGCCGGGCGCCGAGGTGCTCGCACCAAGGACGGTTTCGACCTTCAGTTCGGCACCAACCATCTGGGTCATTTCGCACTGACGAACCTTCTCCTGCCACATATTTCCGATCGAGTGGTGACTGTGGCGTCTGGCGCGCACAAGGCAGGTGAGATCCATTTCGACGACTTGACCTTGAGCAGACGCAGATACGGATTCGCCGAGGCATATGGCCAATCCAAGCTGGCCAATCTGCTGTTCGTCCTCGAACTCCAGCGTCGCCTGCGCAGTGCCGGTTCGAGCGTTCGCTCTGTGGCCGCCCATCCCGGCTACTCGGCGACGAACCTCGGGACCAAAGGTCAGCCCACAGTCCTCGTCGCCGCGGCGAATCTCGCAGGACGGATATTCGCCCAAAGCGGTGAACACGGTGCCCTGCCCACACTGTTCGCCGCGACTCAGGACCTCCCTGAAGCAAGCTATGTCGGCCCGGACGGTCGCGGGGAGCTGCGCGGCTCCCCCACCTTGGTGGGACGATCAGCGAGGGCCAGCGACCTCACCACCGCCTGCCGGCTGTGGGAGGTCTCTGAGGAGCTCACCGGCGTCAGCTTCGGACTCGATACGGATTAGCTCACCCGCGGCTCTCCGCCCCCGCCTGTTTCCGGGCCGTGAGTTCGGCCACCAAGGCGCGCACCAGCGCACCGAGGCGGAATCTGTCAGGGACCAACGGCGTTATTCCGTGCTCCACCAGCGGTGCCGCCGTGACGTTGCCGACCACCGCGGCGAGCACACCGTTCTCGTCGGCGAGAGCAGCGAGGACTTCCGGCAGCAGACCCTGGTCCCGGGCGGCGTCCAGAAATGCGCTGACCCCGGGCGCCGAGGTGAAGGCCACGGCATCGCAGCGACGGCCCGCGACGAGGCCGACGGCTGCCACCACGGCCTCCGGATCGGGCGCGGGGCCCCACCGGTAGACCACCAGCGAACTGACCTCGGCGCCGGCTGCCGCGAAAGCTTCATCTAGACCGTCAGCGCCGGCACCATGGTGCTGCACCGCAATCCGAAGGCCGCGCACTCCTTCTTCGAGCAGGACCTCCTGGACCTCAGAGTTGGTCTCTGATTCGGCGACCCAGGCCGGTGTGAGCCCAGCGGCTTGGATTGCGCCGCGTGCCTTGGGACCGCGGGCGATGATCCGGGCACCGGCGAGCATGGCGTGCCACTGTTCGCTGAGGCCCTCTGCCTCGGCGACTTCGGCCCAGCCGTTGAAGCCGACCCCGGTCGTGACCACAACGACATCGGGCTGAGCGTCGATGAGGGCACGCGTGCGTGCGACGAGCTCAGGGTCATCGATGTTCGGGATGACCGACAGTGTGGGCGCGTGCACGATGGTCGCACCGTGCCGTTCGAGGGCACCAGCAAACTGTTCGGCCTTCCGCTGGGCAGTCAGAACCACACGGCATCCGGCCAGCGGGCCGCTCAGGTCACTTCGAGACTCGTCCATGCACACATCCTTGCTTTCGCAGGACGTCAGGGCAACTCACGGATCAATGCAAGGGACGCTGAAATCGGCTCGGTTGATCTCTCAGAGTCACAACGGCCTTTCACAGATATGAGGCAGGCGTCGAGAGCAGGTCAATCCCCCACAGCCAGGGAAGTACGAGAAACACTGCTGCAATGATGAACGCCAGGGCGAGTATGTTGATCCAGAATCCGGTCCTCACCATCTCCAGGATTGTGATCTTCCCGGTTCCGAACATGATCGCATTCGGTGGCGTCCCCACTGGGAGCATAAACGCGCAATTGGCCGCCATTGCGCATGGCACCATCAGCGCGTAGGGGTGGATGCCCAGGGCAAGTGCGAATGCCGCCATGACCGGAAGGATCATCGTCGCAGTTGCAGCGTTTGACGTGATTTCCGTGAGGAACAGCACGAGCGCGGTGGAGATGACGATCACGAGGAAGATGTTGATCCCGTCCAGGGTACGCAGCTGTTCGCCGATCCACTCGGAGAGACCGCTGTCGACGAAGCCTGCAGCAATTGCCAGGCCGCCGCCGAACAATAGGAGGATGCCCCACGGAATCTTGGTGGAATCCTCCCACCGGAGAATTCGCTTCTCTTGGGTGCCGCGACTCGGCAGCGTGAACAGAACAATCGCGCCCATGATGCCGATGACGCCGTCGCTGATACCCGGAAGCAGGTCCTCCCAGATGAATGAGCGGGTGACCCACATAAACGCAACACCGATGAAGACACAGAGAACTGTCTTCTCCTGACTCGACATTTTTCCAAGGGCAGCCTTTTCGTCCCTGATGAGTTCTTCTCCGCCCGGCAGTTGTTTGAAGCGGACTTTGAACTTCACGCCTGTGAGGTAGAGCCAGGTGAGAGTCAGCAATATGACGACGATTGGGACTCCGAACAACATCCATTGCGCGAACGAAATGGTCTCGTCGAACAACTCTCCGACTGTTGCAGAGAGTACGGCGAGAGGTGGCGTGCCGATCAGAGTTCCCAGCCCACCGACGGTGGCCGCGTACCCGATACCGAAGATGATCGATTTCTCGAACTTGGGGAGTTCGTCCTGGTACTCGCCTCCTCGCAGAGATCGCGCGGCCTGGTAAGCGACAGCCAAGCCGACGGGGATCATCATCATTGTGGCCGCGGTGTTGGATACCCACATAGAGAGGAATCCTGTTGCGACCATGAAGCCGAGCACAATGCGGCGCGGGCTCGTGCCGATCGCTGCGACGATCGAAAGTGCGATTCGTTGATGCAGATTCCACTTCTCCATCGCAATCGCCAGTGTGAAGCCCCCGATGAACAGGAAGATGATGTCGTTGCCATAGGCGGCAACGACCGAATCTCCGTCGAGCGCTCGGGTGAGAGGAAACAGGACCACCGGAAGCAGAGACGTAGCAGGGATGGGGATCGCCTCGGTGATCCACCATGTCGCTACCCAGAGCGTGCTGGCGAGGACTGCCTGCGCCTCAGAACTCAGCCCGTCAGGTTTGAAGAAGACGAGAGTGAGTGTGAAGAGCAGTGGTCCTAGAAATAGCCCCGTAAGGCGTGCAGGCGTGTAACCGGGCCCAATGGGGTCCGGAGCCTTCGCCGCCCCGGCCTCGTCAATGTGGTCCGAGCGGTCTGTGGTCGATGTGCCCCCAGCTGCGCTGCTCATTGCCATGGTTTGGATACCGGTTGGCTTCCGGACATTTGAGAACGTGAGGATCTTCTTGATCTCGTAGTGCGACGCCCACAGGCTTCCCCATATGGCGTTGAGATGAGAGTGTGCTGTTGCCATTGCTGTACCTTCTTTGGTCTCTTGCTCGGCGTATGTATTGCAGTGTCAGTTCGTGTGTCGCGTGCGAAGCGATGTCCGACTTCGTCATCAGATGGAACTGTGATGCCGGGTGTGTAGAGGCCGGTCGGTGTGAGAGGAAAAGCCGGCGGCGTTGACGGCGATCGCTTGGTGATCCGGTATAGACAGATCGTTCGTAACAGCTGGCGGCCCCGTTCTGCCGAGAAGGCCAGGGGGCCGCCAGCCGGATGTGGTGAAATCAGGCGTGCAAGTTCCGCAGCACCTCGTAGAACGCGGCCTTTCCTTCCAGCCCGATGCCCGGTAAGTCTCCGGGTGATACACGGCCATGGGAGATGACAGCGTCGTCGGTGAATCCGCCGGTGGGCTGGAATTCCCCGGGATATGATTCGTTGCCGCCAAGTTTGAGCGCGGCGGCAATGTGCAGTGAGAACTGGTGACCGCCGTGCGGGATGCAACGGCGCGATGACCACCCGTGCTGGGAGAGCATGTCGAGGACACGTCTGTACTCTGTCAGGCCATAGCTCAGAGCGGGGTCCACTTGGATGTAGTCACGGTCGGCACGCATGCCCCCGTATCGAATCAAGTTGCGAGCGTCTTGGACAGAAAAGAGGTTCTCACCGGTGGCAATGGGATTGCGGTAGTTCTCCGACAACGTTGCATTGAGTCCGTAATCGAGAGGATCGCCTACTTCCTCGTACCAGAACAGGTTGTACTGGTCGATGGCTTTGCCGTATTCGAGCGCGGTGTGGAGGTCGAACTTGCCGTTGACATCGACCATGAGCCGCGAACCATCCCCGTCGAGTACGTCAATGACGGCCTCGATGCGCTCGAGGTCTTCGGCGAGGTCGGCACCGCCGATCTTCATCTTGACGTTCTCATAGCCGGAAGCCAGGAAGCCTCGCATCTCGTCCTGCAGGTCGTTCAGTGTCTTGCCGGGGGCGTAATAGCCACCAGCTGCATAGACGAAGACGTCATCGTCGGGATCGCCATCGCCGTAGTGGTCGGAGATCCAACGGTACAGAGGGACTCCAGCGATCTTGGCGGCCAGGTCGTGGAGTGCCATATCGGCAACGCCCACGGCAACAGAACGTTCACCGTGACCGCCCGGCTTCTCGTTGGCCATCATGATGTCCCACGCCTTGGCTGGGGAGAGCTCACCGTTGTCGGTGAGCTCGTCAATCGCTGCGTTTTCGAGTCGCGGCAGGATGCGGTCGTTCAATATGGCAGTGGCGTTGTACCGACCGTTCGAGTTGAAGCCGTAGCCGACCACCGGCTTGCCGTCGACAATGACATCGCTGACAAGCGCCAGGATCGTGCAGTCCATCTTGCTGAAATCAATGTAGGCATTGCGCATCGACGAACTGATCGGAATGGTGCCCGCATGAGCAGAGACAATCCTCATGGTCCTCCTTCTTCGGATTAGGATCTTATAAGACTCTTATAAGATGGTTATACCGTACACTGGCCGGACTAGCGGTACAAGGTCAAAAGGGCCTTTTCTTGGGAATGGGGTCACCATGAATGGCGCTGGCGTAATGCCGAGCAAAGGTTCGCAGGCGTACGCGGAGCTTCGGCGCCGGATCACATCTGGCGAGCTGGCACCCGGGTCGCGTTTGTCGCAGTATGAACTCGCAGAAAACCTGGGGATGAGCATCACCCCACTTCGTGAGGCAATCCGACGATTGGCGAGCGAAGACTGGCTCACAATAGATGCCCATCGGGACGCACGCGTCGCCCCGATGAGCGCATCCGAGGCCCGTCATCTGCTGGAGGTTCGCTACTCGCTGGAACCATCAGCAACCGAACTGGCCGCCAAACGCAGAACCGAGAGGGACATTGCCGCAATGAAGGCCGCGGCCGACAACCTGCTGCCTGTGACTCGGGACTGGGGGGAGGAAGCCATCGGTGCGCACCGAGCCTTCCATCGGTCCATCTACGTCGCCTCGCACAATGACGTGATGGTCAAGCTATTAGACGACCTGTGGGACAAATCCGATCGGTACCGACGCATAGGCCTCGAGCTTCCCGCTGGCGCCAAGCCTCGCACCATCGATCAGAATCAACACCATCAGATCCTCGAACTGGTCATTGCCGGCGATGGAATCGCAGCCGCCGATCTCGTCCGCACCCATGTCAGGAACAGCCTCGGCGCCGAAGTCACGGGAGCTCTGGAGAACCAAGAGTTCGGCTATTTCCCGTTTGCAGAGCATTTCGCCTGAGAGCCGGGAACCTGCGGATTGAGATCACCCGTGCATCCGCGCGCCTTTCACCAACCGATCCACCGCATTCTTCGGCCCGCGCAGAGCAATGCCGACTAAGTTGAGATCATCGGCAGCGACCGCAGCCACAGCCTCACGGTTGGCGGCATCGTGGCCGGTCGAGAACAGTTCCTGCGTGTACACAGCCATCGGTATCCCGCGGCCCAGTGCCTTCGTCCGAGCCTTGGCCAGCACCTCCGCGCCACCAGTCATGACGAGAACTGGCTGGCGCAGCATCGGAAGATAGTAGTTGCCGTCGGCATCTCGGTAGCTCTCCCCCACCAGGTTCGGTTCGCTGGTCGCGATGCCGGACATGAGGAAGGCGGTGACGTTGAGCTCCTGCCAGGGCAGCAGGTCATCGCGGAGGACCACGACGACCTTCGTGTCGAAGCGGACCACCTCGGTGGCGGTGGAACTGACCGTATCGGTGGTGCCTGCGACTGTCTCTGCTGTGTTCGTGTTTTCGTGCATGCTCACACTCTTGTTCAATTCCCAAGGTGGGTCTTGTACGTTTGTGACATGGCTGATGTGATCCATGCGTGGCACCCGGATGTGCCCCTGGTGCAGGAGGTGTTCCACGCACAGTTCGAACATCATGCCTATCCGTCGCACACTCATGATTCATGGACGGTTCTGCTCGTCGATCAGGGAACAGTGACCTACGATCTGGACCGGCACGAGCACCAGACGACGAACTCGACGGTGACGCTGCTGCCGCCCGAAGTGCCCCACGATGGCCGCTCGGCGACTCCTGATGTCCCGTTTCGCAAGCGTGTGCTCTACCTCGAACCCGAATGGTTGCCTATGGGCGCCATCGATGCAGCAGCGCAGACACCGATGCTCGTCGACCCAAGCGTCACCTCGACCGTCGACCAGATCCATGCCGCATTGAGTGACCCGGCCGATGTCCTCGCTGCCGAGTGCGGGGTCCTTGCGCTGCGTGACCTCGTACAGCCGCACCTGAAATCACCAGTCGACACGGCTTCTGACAAGCCACTTGCCCGTCGTCTGCGCCACCTGCTCGATGATCGTTTGGAAGAGGCCTTCACCATCGCCGAGGCGGCCGCTGACTTAGGTGCCCACCGCAGTCACCTGGTTCGGGTGTTCACCCAGACCTACGGGATCGCCCCGCACCAGTACGTCATCGGCCGTCGCGTGGACCGCGCCCGCAGGCTTCTCCTGTCCGGGTTCTCCCCCGCCGAGGCGGCCGCCCAGTCCGGCTTCCACGACCAGTCCCATCTCACCCGGCACTTTCGCCGGACCTTAGGAACGACCCCGGGCGTCTTCGCGGCCTAAGGATGCACGCGGGCCCAGAACCGCTTCCCTGAACTCCGCGCCCCATATGGCAAGCGTGAGAATCCACAGGGTCGTTCTACCGGGGCCTGTTGCGAAGGTGCATCGGCACTTGCGATGTAGCTATCAATAGCGAATGTAGATCGCGATCCAACATGGCGGCCAACCTCAAGAAGTCGTCAAATGCTTCTTCTGCGCTCAGACGCATTTTCTGCCCCGAAAGCGGGAATCCATTGACCAAGGGCTCGTGATGAGCGACCCGGTTACGAAGATCGTTAATGCGAGAAACGACAGCCAGAGCATATTCTCGATTCCAGCGATGACCATCGAGTTTTGCTTGTACTCGTCCGCCAGGAAACGCTTTGTCTAGCACCCCACGCCAAAGAACTTCATAGTCGCACCGCGTTCGTCGAGGTGGCTTACCTGCGTGATCGCCCTTATCGAGCAAACCACGCCAGAACCCGAACATGCACTGTGCCACCAATTTGCCCGGAGTCTTCGGTCCGGCAATTCGTCCCCAAGCAGTGTTCAGCGCTGCCGCAGATCGATCATCAAGTGGCACAGACAAGTTTGCGTACCATTCGGCACCCCATTTGGCTTCCAGCTGAGCATTCATGGCATTTCGCAAAGCGACTTCAATGATGGCGAGATCAGCAAGAAACCCGACCGAAATTCCGCGATCCCACAGGTATAAGTCGCGAGCAAGACTCACATCACCTGACGCTGCGGAGACGTACGTGCTCATGCGAATCGGAGTGATCGAGCGATCGAGTGCTGCAAATTGCTCCGTCGACAATTCCAATGGACTCCCGCTCTCGTTCACGGTATTCTGATAGTGAAGTCCCCGGCGAACGCCTCTGTCGAACTTGAGTCGGCAAGCAGCCGGGGTTATTCTTTGCCAAAATCTAAAGGTTCCGTCGGCAATCGCGTAGCTGCCTCCGCCAAGCCACTTCCTCATCCAAGCGAATCGGCAAATGCCCGAATGTCCGAAGCCAACAGGTCCGGCGCCTGCAGGGACGCGAAATGTCCACCACGGTCATACTCGGTCCAACGCACAATCGTGTGAGAGAGCTCGGCCAAGGGACGGACGGACGAATCGCCGGGGAATTTCGCAACCGCTGTGGGCACCCCGGAGTTGGAGCCGGCTGCGAATGCGTCTCCTGCTTCCTTGTACAGTCTCGCCGAGGAGCCAGCCGTGCCGGTGAGCCACGTTGTCGTGACGTCAGTGAGGATCGCATCCCACTCGATAGCGGTCTGCCTCGAGGCCGCCGGGTCGTAGTCGACGAACCATTCCAGGTCCCAGGCGAGAAGTCCGGCAGGAGAATCGTTGAGCGCATGGGCGAGCGTCTGTGGCCTCGTGGACTGGATTGCAGCGTATCCGCTGCGCTCCTCCCACCCCGATGCCGCAGCGTAGACAATCCCTTGTTCTTCTTCACTGAGTCCTTCGAGCGGTTCCTCGGCCGTCCAATCAATGGCTGACAGGGTGATCAGCCCATTGGTGTGCACGCCGCGCACATGATCAGCGTCGATCCTCCCGATCTCAGGTCCGAGAAGTGACCCGAAATCACCACCCTGAACGAGATAGTTCGAGTACCCGAGGCTGCGCATCAGTTCCGCCATCATTCGCGCGATCCTCTTCATGTCCCATCCCGGTTCAGTGGTTGGGCCAGAGAAGCCGAACCCTGGCAGGGATGGCGCCACAACGTCGAAGGCAGGGCCTCTCTCAGGGTCAGTCAGCTGAGGCAGGAGGGGTAAGAAGTCGGCCACTGTACTGGGCCATCCGTGCAGCAGAAGCAACGGAATGGCATTGCTGGTCTCGGAACGAGCATGGAGGAAATGCAGGTTCTGTCCGTCGATGACTGCGGTGAACTGTGGGACGCGATTGAGCCAGGCTTCGTGGGTTCGCCAGTCGTATTCAGTGCGCCAATATTCGACCATGTCTTTCAGATAATCGCCGTTGACCCCATGCGACCAGCCGACGCCCGGAAGCTGGTCCGTCCAGCGAGTCCGGGCCAAACGGTCGTTGAGGTCATCGAGTTCGGATTGGTCGACGTTGCTCTGAAATGGCTGCGCTTCAGACATGGCATCAGCATGGCAGACGGGTATGACACGGGCCGTCTTCGTTCTGCCTGTCAGGCTGCGTCATCTGCTCGATAGCTACCTGGAGGAGACCTTCACACCCCCGCCGGGGCGGCTGCTCAGTCATGCTTCCATGGCCAGTCCCTTCCCACATCGCACCCAGCGCTTCCGCGAACATCCTCTTCTCACATGCTCCGACGTTCTCGCGACTCACCGTGTACTCCGTGACGAAGCCGTCCGACTGGTTATGGCACCCTTAGCAGCAAGCTTCATTGTCATCAAAATCTCGCCTCGGTATCGTCAGGCTGGAACGGCACTCTCTCCAAAGCAAAGTGTGTATAACTCGTTTGCGGACTCATACATGCTGTACCGTCGACTGATCCGCTAGGAGGAAAATGAGCAACACAAGTAACAGATTGCCATCAACAGCAGGCATCTGGGCTGCGCTTGGAGCATTCCTGATCTTGTGGATAGCAATTTCGGTGGTTGCATTCACGAAGGAGGACGGTTCTGCCGCAATTGCCATCAGCGCCGCGGCTCTGGTTCCGCTGGTTCTCTTCGGTACTGTCATTATTCTGCGGGATCGCAGACGGCGACGCAGATAGGGTTCACTGTCACATCTCGATTGGTGTCTATTGCGCTCGTCGCTCAATACGATCCTAAGTGTCTTGGCGACCTGACGCTCTACGACGCCCCAACTCAGTCCACGAAAGTGCAGGTGACAGCACCCAGACCGTCGAACCTCGCTGACAAAGAATCGCCCGCTTCAACCGGGATGGGTTCGGAGCACGTACCTGTGGTGATGAAGTCCCCCGCTGCCAGACCGATGTCGACGGCTGAGAGCTCATTGACCAGCCAGGTCAGTGCTGCGGCTGGGGCATCGAGAACGTTTCTGCCTACACCCTCAATGGTTCGGGACCCTGATGGGCCGTCGACTTCGGCGGTCATCGACACCTCAGCCAGATCGTGCGCGGACCAGGTCTCCTTCGCCGCCGGTCCCAACACGAATCGGTGGCCGCAGGCGTTGTCGGCGATCATCTGCAGTGCACCGGCTGTGGTGACATCGGTGAAGCGGGAACTTGGCAGTTCGATGCCGAAGTGCAGTGCAGACACCGCCTCCATCACCTCGTCGAGGGTGTAGATGCTTGTGTGCAGAGGCAGCGCGGTGCCGAGGACGAACACGAATTCCGGCTCGGCCAGACACATCGAGTTGCCGCTCAGCGACACGGCCTCCCCGTCTCCTTGGACGCGGTCGGCGAGCACGCGACCACCCAGCGGGCCCTCGACGTTGATGTGCCGTTGCCCGGCCTCACTCGTCGCCGCGATCTTCCACCCGCGGGTGGGCTGCCCTTCCAGCTCGGCATAGCGGGTCTGCATCGCGTAGGCCTCTGCCCGGGTCGCTGGAACTGCCTCTGCCGGCAGCGCATCGATCGCCGCCCCTTGCAGACCCACCTTGTGCACGGCGGTGGCGCCGCGTTCGATCTTCTCCGGCGAAGACATCGCATTCACGTCCGTCATGGGATCAGTGTGGCACGGCACGATCTACCCGTGGAGGTGTGACCGTCAAACGGTCATATCGTCAGCACTGTCTTAGGCAGGTGGCCGTCGTCCATCTGCCGATGAACCTCCACAACGTCCTCGAGCGGGGCCGTGGCCGGAGCGGGCACGTGAAGTTCCCCGTTTTCGATGAGCTCAGCCACGTATTCGAGCGCAACATGATCCGGCTCGACGATGACGTTCGTCCAGCGGACACCTGCCTGTGCGGCAGCCGCGTCGAGGCCCTGCTGCTGCCCCGAGGGCACTCCGACGACGATGCCATCTGACTTGGTCAGCGGAACTGCGCGGAGGGCGAACTCGCCCCCGATGAGGTCGATGACGACGTCGACATCGCTGATTCGTCCCTCGCCGAGGCTGGGGTCGTCGAATTCCTCGCTCGCATAGTCGATCACTCGGTCGATGCCGAGAGCTTCCAAACGCTTGAGTTTCTCGCCAGTCGCATGACCGATGACAGTCGCGCCGAGCTTCTTCGCCATCTGCACAACATAGGTACCCACGGTGCCACCGCTGCCGAGCACGAGGACGCTCTGCCCGCTGCGCACATCCGCAGCTTCGTGCACGATCTGGTACGCCGTCGTGGCAGGGAGAGGAATCGATGCGGCAGTCGCGAAATCCAGAGAATCGGGAATGCGCACGAGGTGGCGAGACGGTGAGGTCACAAATTCGGCGTATCCCTTGGCCGGGTAGGGAAAACGGGGCATCCCGAAGACGCGATCACCTAGTGCGAAGCGATTCACCCCATTGCCCAGGGCGGAGACCTCGCCGGCGATGTCCCACCCTACCGTGATGGGGAATGCGCCCATGAGCTTTGCCACGGATGCTCCGCCGCGGGTCTTGCCGTCGACGGGGTTGACTCCCACATGGCTGACGCGCACCTGGACCTCGGTGGGAATGGGTTCGGG
Organism: Brevibacterium sp. UCMA 11752; assembly: GCF_021532235.1. NCBI lineage: Bacteria > Bacillati > Actinomycetota > Actinomycetes > Micrococcales > Brevibacteriaceae > Brevibacterium > Brevibacterium sp. UCMA 11752. The sequence goes on from NZ_JACBOS010000003.1 coordinate 93,818, forward strand.
GATCGGTGCGTCGTGGATCAGGTTGAGGACTTCAGGCCCGCCGAATTCGTTCTGGACTACCGCGCGCATCTTGCTCATGTCTCCTCACGTCTGCTTCGCTCTGGCCTGCTGCAGTGACACATCGAGGGCCGAGGATGGGGTCAGACAGTGAGCATATCCCGCACATCGACATCAACGGAGTTGACGTCTCACTCCTCGCCTCCGCGTTGGAACTTATCACTTGGGGTGTAAGCGGGGCCCGACTTCCGTGTCCACCACCAGATGATCGCCGTGATGACCACGATGACGAGGGCGGGAAGCAGCTGGTAAGGCGTTCCGACCCCGGCGGATCGGTCTCCGATAGCTGCTCCGAAGTCGATGCGCAGGTAGAAGGCTGCAATGAAGCTCAGGGTGTTGAGCAAGGCGTGGAGAACGATTGCGATCTCAACCCCACCCGTGCGCCAAGTGATGATGGACAAGCAGGTGAACAGAGTCAGGTACCAGGTGATGATGTACGGATCGGTGGCTCCGTGCATGGCGGTGAATGCCGCGCTGGTGACGACGATTCCGATGATCAACCCGAGGCGCCGGCTGTGCGTCCAGCTCCCGAGGATGCGAAAGACCAGTCCGCGGAAGCCGTATTCCTCACCCGCCGCCTGCAGCGGAGTCAGGAGGAAGGTGATGAGGAACATTGCGATGAGATCCGCGTGCGACCAGGGGACTTCTTCAACTGGTCCGAGAAATCCGATGGCGTTGACGATGAGCCACGCGGGACCGAACACCAGGAGCGATTTGCCGAGCAGGTCGAATCGGAACCGCGAGGACACGGAGTGCAGCGATCCGGCTGGCACACCATAGAGCCAGCGTTGGATGAGCATGCTCCACGGGACGAGAAGGGCAAGGCCGATCATGCTTCCGGCATGCCGGGCAGGCGTGTAGTCGGATGGACTGTTTCCCAGCCCCGTGTCGATGACGGCGCTGAGCCAGTTGGCGGCGAGGGAGAAGAAGACCAGCCCTGCCAGCAGCAGCACGATCGCAAGGATGCCTCGTCCGATGCGCCGATGGGTGCCGGCGAGGACTCGGTGATACTCCACTCCGCTGGGAATTGCAGAGAAGTCCTTCGGCTTCCCCTCAGAGCTGAGAAGCCAGACAGTCCTACTTGATGTCGTCATGAGATTCCTTCCACGGTGACCACCGGAATACCCACCCGGGCAATACAGTGTATTGGTTACTTGATGGTCACTAGCGTAATCTACTAATACGGCGTAATGGAAGGGGAATGATGGAACTTCAGCCACCAGAGGGAATCGGCAGCAGAGACAAAATCCTGTGGGCTGCCGCGACGATGCTCGGTGAAGAGCCGGGAGCGATGATGAGCGTGCGGGCAGTTGCCAAGCGGGCCGGAGTGAGCACGGGGTCGCTCCAACACCACTTCCCCACCAAACGTGCGCTGATGGATGAGGTGATCGCTCGGGTGTATGACCTGATCATCCCCGCAGACACAATGCATGACACCTCAATACCTGCACGGGAGAGACTCGTGGCATGTCTGCAACGACTTCTCGTATCGGCCGGAGCCGATCCGCGAGACGCGTGGCGTGAGACCTTCGACCGATACATCGCAAACGAGCCCTCAGAAGGGGCCAGGGCACAGTATCTGGCCAGCGAACGAGAGCTTCACCGCCGCATCGAATACTGCCTGAATACCCTCGAGGACGAAGGCGCATTGCTGCCAGGTGACAACGCTCGACGAGCCCGCATCCTCTTCACCTTCATCAACGGGCTCTCGATCGCACAAGCGCTGCCGTCGGACGACACGCATCTGCCCACCGAAATCGACGCGCTGTATGCGGTCGCCGATTGGGTCTTATCGCAATGACTATTTGGCGCTGGCGGCGCGGACACCTTCGATCGGCACCTGCCCTGCCTGCACCTATGAAGCCGAGTGCTCCCGCGCCAAAGCGATGGCCTCACGCGCGATCTCGCCAGGGTGCGATTCCGGGAGCCAATGGGATGCGCCTTCGAGGGGGACAAAGCGGTAAGGGCCTTCGACATACTCGGCGGTGCGCTCCGCAGTGGCGCGAGGGAACGCGATGTCTTCACTGCCCCACACGAAGGTCGTCGGCACGGTGGCTGGGGTGCTCGACAGTCGAGCACGACCATCCGCGGCCTGGTAGTACTTGAGCACCGAGCCCATTGCTCCAGGCTCGCTCAAGCGCGCTACGTAGGAGGCCGCCATGTCATCGGGGACGTCGCCGGAGTAGAGATCGAGGAGTCGTTCTCCGTCGTTGCGCAGCAGAGTGCGGGCAACTCCGTCCGGATGATCCTGGATCGAGCGCATATATTCCATGCGCTCGTACTGGTCCGGGTCCGCCTGCACCTGCTTGGCATGGGCAATCGGATGTGGAGTCGAGACAACGGTGCTCGTCAGCAGACGCTCTGGATGGTTGGTCGCGTAATGCCAGGCGACCATCCCACCCCAGTCGTGGCCGACGAGGTGAAAGCGGTCAAGCCCCATAGCGCGTGAGATCTCGTCGAGGTCCGCGACCAAGTGCGGCATTGTGTACTCATCGACGGAGTCGGGACGCGCTCCAGGAGAGTATCCTCGCTGGTCATAGGCGAACACGCTCATCCCCTGCTCAAGGAGAATCGTTGCGGTCTGCTCCCAACAGGCGGCGAATTCTGGCCACCCATGCAGCAGCAGCGCATCGCCGAGCTGCGGATCCGGATGAGCCGGCGTCGCACGGAACCCGGCAAAGTCCCCGTGCTCCGTGGTCACCGTCAGTGCTTGCGCCTCTGCGACCGAAGGCAATTGTGCCAGGCGAGCCGCCACCGAAGCGTTGTCGAAGGGTGCACCACTGCGCGGGTCAGATGTCGTCGACGATGTCATGGAGACTCCTATGTTCGGCGGGAACCATCGGCAGGGATTCCCAACGCGTTGACCCACAGCTTCGTTGCGGTCTCTACGAGAAGGTCATCAGTGCCCCAGCCCGGCTCTTCCAATGCGTACTTGTAATACGCCATGCGGCCGACCATCAACGACAATGCGCTGGCAGACATGACCGGATCAAGACTCGGATCAGCAAAACCCTCGTCTTGGAGTTTCTTGATCCACTTGCAGTTTCGCTTGGCGAAGGCCTGCCCTCGGTCGAGGCGCAAACGCCGGAACTTCGGGTCGATCGATGCGACCTGCTCAAGCAGGAGCATCAATTTGGCATTGCGTTTGTATGCCTCGATATAGGCACGATTACCCGCGTCGAGAGACTCGACGACAGTGCGATTGGCATGGTGCTCCTGCGGCGGACCGGGATGGAGCATATCGTCTTGAGCTTCCTGCAGAACGGCAGCGAGAGCCTCTTCTTTGCTGTCGAAGTACGTGTAGAAGGTGCCCGTGGAACATCGGGCTTCCTTCGTGATGTCTGTCAGGCGCGAATCGATGAACCCATCGCGTTCGAAGACGGTGCGGGCAGCAGCCACCAGGGACGCACGAGTGCGGAGGCCCCGCGGTGTGGACGGGAGCTCACGCTTCAGTGCGGAGTCGACAAGCGCGGGCAGTTCCTCACCGTGTTCTTCGGTCTTCGACATGATCAGCCCATCATACAATCCGGCGACGGAGCGATCTCGCCCACCGGCAGCCCCAGCGCATGTGCCGACACACTGCCGACATCGACAATTGGCGCCCTCATGGTGCCAACCCGTTCTCCCTGGCGACATCCCATCCGTGGTCGATCATCGCTTGGATGTTCTCCGGGGTGAGGGTGACTCCGGCGGCGTTCTCCGGATTGTCGAGGACCCTGCGATAGACCCCCTCGGCGATGATGGCGACCTTCCACACTCCCAGCACATGCCAGAATCCCAACGCCTGCCCATCACGCACTGAAGCGCGCAGATACTCCGCGGCCATCTCCGCCCGGGTCGGAAAGCCGTCCAAGGCTGAAGCGGCGAACATTCCGCCCGGCATTTCACCGGCCTGCGTCCAATACGCGAGCGCACTGCCCATATCGGCCAGTGGATCGCCCAGGGTCGAGAGCTCCCAATCCAGGACCGCGCGAATGTCACCCGTGTCCTCGTCGATGATGACGTTGCGGATGTGGAAGTCACCGTGGACCAGTGCGATCTCAACCGAGTCCGGCTGGTTGTCTCGAAGCAGATCGGTGAGGTCATCGAGGTCGGGCCGGTCCTGAGTTCGGCTGTCCTCCAGTTGTCGGCTCCACCGTTTGAGCTGTCTCGGCGCGTAGGGTTTCCGGGAGGCCAGATCGCCCAGCCCCACAGCATCGATGTCGACTGCGTGAATCTTCGCAAGCGTCCGCGCGAGCTCGAGGCCGAGTCTCCGGCGCACATCTGGCGTGAGCGAATGGGCGGTCTCCTCATCGTCGACGACCGTGCCCTCGACATGGGCCATGAGGAAGACGGGGACGTCGGCAACGGCGGGATCCGTGCACACGCCAAGGGTCTCGGGAACAGGAACTCCTGTTCCCTGCAGAGCCGCCATGATTCGGTGTTCGCGTGCGACATCGTGCGCCGAGGCGAGAAGCTTGCCCAGCGGGGGCCGCCGGGCAATCCAGGAACGTCCGGCCTCGTCGTCGATGCGGTAGGTGAGGTTCGACTGGCCCTGGCCGACTCGAGTCCCTCTGAGCTCACCGACGACCGTCTCCCCCACAGCCTGCATCCAGACGGCAAGCGCTTTCAGGTCGAGTTCGATGCTCATCCGGCGTCCCGAGCGGTCTTGCGTCGGCGCAGTTCCCGCCGGGCAATCGAGCGCTTGTGCACCTCGTCGGGCCCGTCAGCCAGTCGCAGTGTGCGCAGGTGAGCGTAGAAGCCAGCCAGTGGGAAGTCATCAGTGACACCGCCGCCGCCGTGGACCTGGATGGCTCGGTCGATGATTGTCAGCGCCATCTCTGGGGCCTTGACCTTGATCGCCGCGATCTCCGTCGCCGCTTCCCGGTTGCCCACGGTGTCCATCATCCATGCGGCCTTGAGCACGAGGAGGCGGGTGGCTTCGATCTCGATGCGCGCCTCGGCGATCCAGTCTTGGATGTTGGCGCGCTCGGCGACGGGCTGTCCGAAAGTGACTCGCTGCTGGGCACGGTCGATCATCAGCTCGAGTGAGCGTTCTGCCATGCCGATTGTGCGCATGCAGTGGTGGATGCGACCTGGTCCCAAGCGGGCCTGGCTGATGGCGAACCCGTCCCCCTCGCCGGAGAGCAGCGCGGTCTTCGGCACCCGGACGTTTTCGAAGAGGATCTCTGCGTGTCCTTCCCGGTCCATGTATCCGAACACCGGCAGTCCGCGGACCACGGTGATGCCAGGGGTGTCCTTCGGCACGACGAGCATGGACTGCTGGCGGTGGGTCTCCGCGTTCGGGTCGGTCTTGCCCATGACGATGAAGACCTTGCAGTTGGCGTGCAGTGCGTTCGAGGCGAACCACTTCCGCCCGTTGAGGACGTAGTCATCGCCGTCGGAGGTGATGCTCATTTCGATGTTCGTCGCATCGGAACTGGCCACGTCGGGTTCTGTCATGCAGAAGGCGGAGGCGATCTCACCGGCCAGCAGGGGCTTGAGCCATTTCTCCTTGTGCTCATCGGTGCCGAAGAGAGCGAAGACTTCCATATTCCCGGTGTCCGGGGCATTGCAGTTGATGGCCTCGGGGGCGATCTCCGGGCTGCGTCCTGTGATCTCCGCGAGGTGCGCGTACTGCAGGTTCGTCAGTCCCGCACCCCACCCTTCGTAGGGCAGGAACAGGTTCCACAGTCCCTGCGATTTCGCCTCCCGTTTGAGGTCGTCTAGGACCGGTGGGTGGAAGTTCGGGTCACCGGCTTCGGCACGCTGGCGGTGGTAGACGGACTCTGCCGGATAGACGAATTCGTCCATGAAGGCGTTGAGTCTGGTTTGGTAGTCGAGGGTGGTCTCGTCGGGCGCGAAGTCCATGGCTCCTGCTTTCTAGTGGGTTCGTATGAGTGGATCAGAATTCTCGGGCGCCGAGGTTGTGCGTGCGGGTGTTTGCCCATAGCGCGCAGGCGCAGGCTCAGGTGCCCGTCGCGGCTGTTGCGCTGCCATCTCCGTTGACGTCGAGGAGCACCTTGCCCCGCACGGAGCGGGAGTCGATGAGCTCCAGCGCCTCACCGGCCTGGCCCAAAGGCAGGACGGCGTGGATCGCGGGATCGAGGTCTCCGGCAGACAGGTGGGGCCATAGGGTTTCCCACTGCTGGGCCAGCATCTCGGGCCGGCTCGCCAATGCTGCTCCCCAGCCCACGCCCGCAACGGAGATGTTGCCCAGCAGCAGCCGGTTGACCTTGACCTCGGGGATCTGGCCCGCGGTGAAGCCGAGGACCAGGAGCGTGCCGAAGGTCGTCAGGCACCGCAGCGAATCGGTGAAGCGATCGCCTCCCACCGGGTCTGCGACCAGGTCGACTCCGCGCGGGTAGATCTCTTTGACTTCCGTCTTGAAACCATCGGCGAAGACCACATGCTGAGCGCCGAGGTCGGCCACCATGTCCGCTTTCTCCTGGGTGGAGACGACGGCGACGACCTCTGCACCGTAGGCGAGTGCGACCTGGACCAGGGCGCTGCCGAGTCCGCCGGCGGCCCCGTGGATGAGGACGCTCTGTCCCTTCTCGAGTCTTCCCCGCACCCGCAGAGCGAAGTCCGCCGTCAGCAGGTTCATCGGCATTCCCGCTCCAGACGCCAGTGACACTGACTCCGGCAGGGGCAGGACGCTCGCGGCGGGAACTGCCATGACCTCGGCGTAGGCGCCGGTGCCGGCAACGCCGACGACCCGGTCACCGACGGACAGGCCGGTGACATCGGCCCCCAGTTCACGGACCGTTCCGGCCACCTCGGAGCCCATTGTGTAGGGCAGCGGCGGCTGCATCTGATATTGGCCGCGCGATTGCAGCAGTTCGGGGAATGTCACTCCTGCATAGGCGACGTCGACGAGCACCGTGCCCGGGCCGGCCGTGGGTGTCTCGACGTCTGCGAGCGCGAGCGAACTCGGCCCGTCGGTGGCGCTCAGTTGTACTGCCTTCATGATCTTCGTTCTTCCTTGTCCGTTGTGTCTCAGAACCCTGTCGAGGCGACGACGCCGCCGTCGACGGCGATCGTCTCCCCGACCACATAGTCACCGGCGCGCGATGCCAGGTAGGCCGCGGCTCCGGCCATGTCCTCGGGGCGGCCGATCCTGCCGGCGGGGATGCGTGTCTGAACGTCGTCGCCGTGGTCGCGGGCGTCCTTGTTCATCCGTGAGGGGAATGCTCCGGGTGCGATCGCGCTGACGATCACGCCCTCGGGTGCGAGCTGTGCGGCCAGTCGCTTGGTCAGATGGATGACTCCTGCCTTGCTCGCGTGGTAGCTGTAGGTCTCGTTCGGGTTCGTCCTGATGCCGTCGATGGAGGCGATGTTGATGACCTTGGCCAGATGGTCCCCACCGGCGGCGGCCGAACGCAGCTCGGGTGTGAGTTTCTGGGTGAGGAAGAACAGGGCCTTGAGGTTGAGGTCCATGACCTTGTCCCAGCCGTGTTCCGGGAACTCGTCGAAGGGTGCGCCCCAGGCGGCTCCGGCGTTGTTGACGAGGATGTCCAGCCTCGATTCGTGCTCACGCAGTCGGGACACGACGGATTCGAGTCCCTCCGGTGTCGAGATGTCCCCGGGGAGGGAGACGCAGGTGCCCTGCTGGGACAGTTCGGCGGCCGTCGCATCGCATTCTTCGGCCTTGCGGGCTGTGATGTAGACGCGCACGCCGAGTTGGACGAAACCCTCTGCGATCATTCGGCCGATGCCGCGTGAACCGCCGGTGATGAGCGCGCAGCGTCCGTCGAGATTGAACAGTGTTGACATGTTCATGCGGATTCCTTTGCTCGGGCCGACGACTCGACATCGGCTCCGTGTTCGGTGAAGTACCCGATCGATTCGGCCACGCACACGGGTTTGTCGATCCCCTCGGCTTCGAAGACCTGGGTCGTCGTGATCTGGGCGGATCCGGGCTGTCGTCGCTCCACCTCGGTGACGGTGGCATGCATGCGAACGCGTGACCCCACCGGCCTGGGGTTCGGGAAGCGGACCTTCCCGTACCCGTAGTTGAGGCTGTGGGCGAAGCCGTCGAAGGCCATCAGCTCCTCCATGAAGGCCGGCCCGAGCGAGAGCGTGAACAGGCCGTGGCCGATCGTTCCCGCGAAGGGCCCGGTCGCTGCCCGCTCCTCGTCGACGTGGATCCACTGGTGGTCATTCGTCAGATCGGCGAAGGAGTTGATGTCGTCCTGGACCAGCACATGCCAGCCGGTCGGGCCGAGCTCCTGGCCGACGAGCGCCTCGAGGTCGGAGATCGAAGTGGGGCGAATGGGGGTTGTCATGGTCTGCCTTTCAATGGGCGCAGCGCAATACAAGAGGATACGAAATGAAGGAACGCGAAGCCGTACTTGAAATTGACTTCATATTCGATAACGTAAGACTAACCGTGTGAGCGCCGTCACTTCAAGTGGCATCGGCACCAGCCACACGGCCGAGCTACGCATGCAAAGGAGCAGCACCTATGGCACAAGTCCAAACCGTCACCGGCACCATCGACAGCAGCAGCCTCGGCAAGACCCTGGTCCATGAACACATATTCGTTCTCAGCGAAGAGATGCGGCAGAACTACGACTCCACCTGGGACGAGGAGGCTAAGGTCGCCGATGCTGTGGCCAAACTCAACGACCTCAAGGACGCGGGAATCAACACGATCTTCGACCCCACCGTCGTGGGGCTGGGCCGCTACATTCCACGCGTGCAGAAGGTCGCCGCGCAGACCGACATCAACATCGTCGTGGCCACCGGCCTCTACACGTACACCGATCTGCCGCACCGGTTCGACGTCCGCGGGCCCGGCCTCCTCATCGATGAGCCCGAGCCGCTGGTCGGCCTATTCGTCGGTGACATCGAGGACGGAATCGCGGACACCGGAGTCAAAGCGGCGTTCCTCAAATGCGTCATCGAGAAACAGGGGCTGACCACCGGGGTGGAGCGGGCCATGCGTGCGGTCGGGCAGGCGAGCGCGCAGACGGGCGCCCCGATCACCGTGCACACCAATCCGCAGACCGAATCCGGTCTCGTCGCGCAGCGGGTGCTCAAGGAGGAAGGCGCGGATCTGAGCAAGGTGGTCATCGGACATTCCGGCGATTCTACGGATCTGGACTACCTGATGAAGGTCGCTGACAACGGCTCGCTTCTGGGCATGGACCGTTTCGGTCTCGACGTCTATCTGCCGACACAGCAACGCATCGACACGATCGTCGAACTCGTCCGCCGCGGCTACGTCGAGAAGATCACCCTGGCCCACGACGCTTCCTGCTACATCGACTACTTCTCACACCAGGAGAAGAGGGACATCCAGCCGAACTGGCATTTCCGTCACATCTCCGATGAGGTCATTCCGACATTGCTGGAACGCGGTGTCAGCGAGGACGCCATCGACACCATGCTGGTGAAGAATCCGCGCCGCTACTTCGAGTGACACACGCAGCACGCAGCACCGATGGAGCAGTTTTCAACGAACAAAGGACTCCGCATGCCCCCGAACTCCACCACCAGCCTCAGTCGCAGCGAATCCAAGGTCCACGCCGGAAAACACGGGCGCCTGCGTGCGGCCGGACTCGTCGGCTCATCAATCGAATGGTACGACTTCTTCCTCTACGGCACCGCCGCCGCACTCGTCTTCCCGCACGTGTTCTTCCCCGACGCCGAGGGCATCAACGGCGTGCTCCTCTCGTTCTCAACCTTTGCCACAGGCTTCATCGCCCGTCCGGTCGGCGGGCTGCTGGCCGGCAACTACGGTGACAAGCTCGGCCGCAAACCCATGGTCGTCATCTCTCTGCTGGGAATGGCGATCTTCACGTTCGCCATCGGCTGCCTACCCTCGACCGGGAGCATCGGCCTCATCGCACCAATCCTGCTCGTGACCTGCCGCTTCCTCCAGGGCATCGCCTGTGGGGCACAGTGGGGCGGCCTTGCGCTCCTGCTCAGCGAGTCGGCTGGTCCCAAACACCGGGCGTTCTCAGGTTCCTTCATGCAGGTGGGCGTCCCCTGCGGGGCGTTGTTGGGCAATCTCGTCTTCGTCATCGTCTCCACGTCCATCAGCCATGAGGCCTTCATCTCGTGGGGATGGCGGGTCCCCTTCTGGGCCACGGCGCTCCTCGTGCCCGTCGTCATGTACATCCAGCTCAAAATCGAGGACTCCCCGGAGTTCGAAGCGCTCAAACATGAAGTCTCGGCGGACAAACCCGCTGTCGTGCGTGCACCTCTGTGGCAGGCCGTGAAGTCGCACTGGAAGACGATCCTGCTCGCCTCCGGCACACTATCGGCCACGAACTGCGTCTTCTACATCACGATCGCCGGCGCACTGTCCTACGGCACGACGTACCTCGGCATGGATTACAACAGCATGCTCATTGCAGCCATGCTCTCCACCGGCGTCGCAATCCCCGTGACTCTGCTCGGCGGCAGGTTGGCCGACAGGATCGGACGTCGCCCTGTCATCATCATCGGCGGCGTCGGGATTCTGATCTGGGCTTTCCCCTACTTCGCTCTCATCAACGCAGCGAACATGGCCATGTTCACGATTGCGGTCAGCGTTGCCGCCGTGTTCCAGTCGCTCGTCTATGCTCCGGTCGCCTCGTATTTCGGTGAGCTGTTCGCACCGCAGATCCGCTTCTCCTCGGTGTCCTTGGCCTATCAGCTCAATGCGATCATCGTGTCGGGCTCGACTCCCATCGTGATGACCTGGCTGATCGCGAAGATGGACGGGTCGACCGTGGGCATCACCCTCTTCGTGTGTGCCATGGCGATCATCACGGTCGGGTGCGCCATCGGTCTGAAGGAGACCAATCCGAAGTCGGTCAGGCAGTCCCCGACTGCCGTTCCCGGCGAGCATCTGCGTTCCAACAGCGTTGCCGTCTGAAGAATCAAGACCGCTCAAGGAGTCAGGCAATGCGTTCATTGGCATTCCTAGAGCACACAGGGCAACGCGGTGACGCTGTCTTCGTCCGCAGTGTCACGAATGGGGGAAGCCCATTTCAGAGGTGGCACGGTATCCACTGGTGGGGAAAGCCGAAGCGACTAACGAATCGACTTCAGAACGCCAGGTGTGCCTCGGCTCGATGTGATCCAGGAGCTGAGAAATGATGCAGATGGTTCCATACACGCGTTCGATCTGCCACGTTTCAGGTCGAGCTGCCTTAAGTGTTGGAGCAATCTCAGCAAAAGCGGGTAAGTGCTGGACGCGGGGAGCTATGCCAAGCGGGATCAGCTGACGGTTCCATAGACGTCCGTGATGTGCGCAGATGTTTCGCACAGTAGTGAGATTTTCCAGCCAGTTCGCTAACGGCGGGTGCTTATTCCAGCTCTTTCGGGAGGCTTTCGAAGCACCGTCTGCCATCGACACACCAAACCAATCGGCGATCTCCCTTTGGCCTGGTGAAGTCATCCCGGCATAGAGCTTCGATACATCCGAGAAATCGAGTAGGTCGGTGAGAACCCAGAGCGGTATGTCGCCGCCGTAGTTATCGTAGTGGTGGTCAACTGCCGCATCGTGCCCTCGGGCCCGATTGATACGGCCTTTGGCGATCCCCCACCACTTGTCATGGTCAAATGTTCTACGGAAGTTACCTGGGTCAGTGTGAGTGAGGGGCCCGCCTCACCGAGGAGGTGGCCGATCCTGCTACGGAAGGCAATTTCAACACTCTCGATACCGCGCCAGATAAGTCCTTTCAAAGCGCTGTCGAAATGGTAAAGAGCGAGGATTTCTGCAAATTGCGTTCCGGGAAGAAAGTCGTCGAGTCGCTGATCTTTTTGTGTCGGATGAGGCTCACGATACAAGTACCAGTAACCGCTGAGGCGGTAATAGCCGATGATCTTCAGTGCGTCGCTTGCCTGATCACTGGCCGGGATCTCCATGCCACGGATACGCAGCTGGTTGATTTGGTCGGGGATGGAAAGCCACGACTTAAGGTGGAGCACCATGTTAGCCACAGTACCGGAAGAAATCCGGCCCACTCCCGGAAATAGATCCGAGGCGGGCCGAACGATTGGTATTAGTCTACCACCGGCCGTGCACTCGAGGAATCAGGCACACCTTGAGCGGCAGGGACACCCTGCCGCTCAGGCGTTTCGTCAGCGCCCTGCAGCCGAGGTGCCCTGTAGCTTCGCCTGGTACCTGCGCATGCCGCGCAGCCACCTGTCGTAGTCCGATCCCTTCATGCGGTACATGTCGAGGACTTCAGGGTGGGGCAGGATGAGGAAGGTCTCGGCTTCGATGGCGGCCATGACGGTTGTGGCGACGTCTGCCGGCTCGAGGACATTGCCCGCCTCGGCGACTGCCCGCTGCCCCGTCAAGGCCTCTCCGGTGATCGCATTGGAATCTTCTCCCCACAGGATCTTCGTGTTCACACCCATAGGGGCGAGCACGGACACGCGCAACCCCTCGTCGCCATAGGTCACGGACAGCCATTCGGCAAAAGCGAGGGCGGCGTGCTTGGTCACCGAGTATCCTGCCTGTCCGATCTGGGTGAGCAGTCCCGCTGCCGAGGCGGTGGCCACGAAATATCCTTCCCCACGCCTTGTCCACTCGGGGACGAGTCGTTCGGCGGCGCGGATGTGGGCGCGCAGATTGACGTCGATGATCCGGTCCCAGTCGCCGTCGCCACCCAGTCCGGTGACGCCGGCAATCCCAGCGTTGGCGAAGTAGAGATCCACCTGACCCAGTTCACGTTCGGCGGTGTCCAACAGCTCGGCCACGCCGTTCGCAGAGGAGACGTCTCCTATCCAATGCGGCTGCCCCAGCTTCGCCGCGGTGTCGGCGACCTCCTCGGCGAGGTCGGCGAGGAGCACGCGCGCCCCACGTTCCTGCAGGGCTGCGGCGATTGCGGCGCCGATCCCTCCTGCTGCGCCGGTGACTACTGCATTTCGTCCTTTGAGCTCCATCGTCTTCCTCTCTGCAAAGTGACCTCACCTCATTGTGTGCAGGGCCACATCCATCTATAGTTGAACCCGCACTCAGTTTCAAGTAAACAGAGCGGCGATGATGGGCGCCGGACCCTGCACGGGTCCGCTCCTGCACCGTCGTGATCCGAAGGAGTCTCATGGCCGCGACCATGCGCACGTCAATCATCGATCTGCTCATCCCCTGGGCGCAGACGATCCCGGACTCCATTGCAGTGCGCACTCCCCCTGGCCCGGACCGGGTCTCGCTGTCCCAGCTGCGCTTCCTCGGCGAGATCGAAGCCGCACGCGATCGCTGCCGTGCCTCCGGGCTTCGTCCGGGTGATCGGACGGTGCTCATCGCCCCCTCGTGCCCGGAGTTCCTCATCGAATTCCTCGGCGCCCACGCCGCCGGACTTGCGACGGTCGCCGTCAATCCACTCTCGACGGCCCGGGAGCTGGACTACATCCTCGAGGACTCGGACGCACGTCGGCTTGTGGCCCACCCAGCCATGGCCGAGGCCGGACGAAGCGCCGCGAGCGGTCGCGGCATCGACTTCGACACCCTACCCCTGGTCGGCAACGAGGGGCCGAGCCTTCGGCTGAGAGAGGACGGCGTCGCCGAGTTCGATCATGTCGAATTCGACTGGGATGACCTGGCCGCCCTGCTCTATACCTCGGGAACCACCGGCAAGCCGAAGGGTGCCATGCTGTCCCTGGGTAATTTCATCGCCACCACGGACATCGTCAAGGAGATGACTCAGACCTCCCCTGATGACCGGTCGGCCACCGGCCTGCCGCTGTTCCACGTCTTCGGGCTCGCCGACATGGCCCTGCCCGCGCTGAGTGCCGGTGCCCCTCTCACGCTTTTCCCACGGTGGGATCCGCAGGCCTTCGTCGATGCGCTGGCGAAGGACGAGGTCTCCATCATCTCCGGTGTGCCCACCATGTGGATGTCGGTGCCCACGAACGCCGATGGGGCCGCGACACCAAACCTGCGACTCGTCAGCTCCGGCGGTGCGGCGATCGCCGGAGAGGTGATCCGCAAGGTCGAAGCGCGTTTCTCTGCACCCGTGGCGGAGGGATACGGGCTGACGGAGACCGCCGGGCTGGGCACGTTCAATCCGCTGTTCGGAACGAGAAAGATCGGAAGCGTCGGTCTGCCCACTCCCGGGTTCGAGGTCAAGGTCATCGATGTCGACGGAGCAGCGCTGCCGGCCGGTGAGGTCGGCGAGGTGGTGCTGCGCGGTCCGGCGGTCATGCTCGGGTATTGGAAGAAGCCCGAGGCCACCGCCGAGGTGCTCGATGACGAGGGGTGGTTCCGCACCGGCGACCTGGGACACCTGGATGAGGACGGATACCTCTTCATCGTCGACCGGATCAAGGACCTCATCATCCACGGCGGCTACAACGTGTACCCGCGTGAGGTCGAAGAGGTCCTCTACGAGATCCCCGGGGTTGCTCAGGCCAGCGTGGTCGGTACCCCCGATGAGAAATACGGGCAGCAGGTGACCGCTGTCATCGCCCTATCCCCCGGCGCCCACCTCGACGCTGCAGAGGTGGAGAGATTCGCCAGGGAGAACCTCGCTGCCTACAAGATTCCGCGGATCATCGAATTCGTCGAGGAGCTGCCTAAGGGACCGAGCGGGAAGATCCTTAAACGCGAGATCGTGCGGATGTACACCTCGGGTTCCTGAACACCCCGGATCCGAGCCCTCGCTCATTGGCCCGGCGTTTGCGAAAGCTAATCGATGATCGCCTAACCGAGACCATCAACGAGGCGTTCGCCCAGTCAAGCTTCCACGACCGCTCCGACGCCGCCTGACACTTCCGCCGGAACCTTTGCACCCCGCCAAGGGTCTATGTTGCCAGGCATTTGAGACTTGCTGCCCGGCCAACTTTTGTCCAACTAGTCGAGTTGGCCCTTTAAAAATCCATCGCGAAAACCGTCAACGTCAGGGAACAGCACTCGCCGGCGTCTGTTGTAGGTACGCTTAAGTGGATCGCGAATTTTGTCCTTGACCGCAGCAGGTATCACAATCGCACAAAACGGTACGTTTGCCGGTCGTCCTTGGCCACGCTCTGTTTCCAATAGGCGATTCAGCTTTGCTTCACCTGGAGCTTCTCCGGCCGGCCTAAACCCCAAGACTCCTGGCGCCTTATGCCGCCCAGGTACTGCACTACCAAGAAAGAATCCCTCCTGTGCTTTCATCCGCTCGTCAGGCAAAGCCGGGAAAATCCTGAACATCTCACCCTTAGCCTTGGATGCTTTCAACGCATGCTCGTATGTCGCGGACAGAGGTTTACCCATATGATCCCAGGTTGCACCGTCTCCATGATCGAACGAGTCGTACCAAGGAGCTTTCGTAACATCGATGGCGAATAACACCCCTGGGCTCCTTCGCACACTTCCCGTTTCATCTGGGCGGTGTTCCTCGGATGCAAACCATAGCGCTGTCATCGGATTAGAAGTGACGTCGAACAGCCGAGTCGGAACGCCGTGGTGCTGCAATAGGGAGAGCATGTGCATATCCGTAGCAGACGAACCAAGATCCCTGCCAAGCCCCCATCGTCTAGCCTCATCGAGTATGTTCATCTCGGCCTCGCGCATGCTCTCTTCGGAGACAGACTTCTCGGATTCACTGCACTTTCGATACAGAGATGAACTTAATGGCCATGAGGCATCGTTCTGCCCGCGCCAAGCGTATGTGCGGCTCTGCTCCAGTAGAGCGATGTGATTAATTATCCGGAAAAGCTGGTGCGGGGTTTTCACTTCAATCCCCCACCCGTGCGATAGCCAACCCTCGAATTCCATTTGAGAAACCATAAGCATCATCATAATTTACGTAGTTCTTTGCCTTGGCCCACAATCTAACAATCTCGAATAAATAGTAGTCGATTCATGATTGACACGCTTGGCATAGTTCGCGATTTCCAGCCCTCTCGTCTCGCAACGCACCCCACCACCGAGACGAATCTGCTCGGAACGCTTTCTCGAAACCTCCGTCTCACTACTGGCTGGACACACCCAGATTGCCGTTGGCTAGAATTTCACTTGCCCTACCTTCAGGGGTAGTTCAGTGATGCCCATCCGGCACGCTCTCTATGGTCGAGATTCGCGACGTCGTGGTTGTCGATCAACTCGCGCTGACGTGCCTGTTCGACCAGCGTTTTCCACTGCTCCAATGGCATCCTGTCATGCACGTCGACGAGAGCGCGACGAACAGTGGTCGCGGGGATTCCTTCGTAATGCGTCAGGTCCTCGTCAGGGACATTCATCCGCGTCTCGAGGTCAACCCACTCGGGAAGGGTCCTGCGCACTCGGCGACGGGTAGCCACCCGGATGCGGTGCGGATTGAACTGCCCCAGACCCAGCAGATCGAACACAGTCTCCCGCTCAAGGAATGCTCCGTCACCGGCCAGCGCCGCCGCCACCGCCGGCTCGGTCAGGTCTGTCGTGGGCACACTACGGTGGATGTACACGCCCTTGCCATACGCCTGCAGTGCGCCGCGGTGGGCAAGCTTGCGCACCTCGACAGCGGGCACCCCCGCGTCCTCAGCCTCAGTGATCGTGACGACACCGTGCTGTTCTGCAGCGATCTCCCACAGATCGTGTCGGTAGCCCATGACTCCACCTCTCTCCCTATGTCAAAAGCGTACAAGTTCCGGTACAGTTTTGACATTCTCGGGAGATCGACTCGTCGTGAACAACTGCTTCGGCGCACTCAGAGGGGCCTCAACCTCAAACCCACCGATACTCATACTCCGGGCGTCCTGGAGTCCCATACCGCGGCTGTTTGACTGCCTGCTTCGTCTTCACCAGATGCTCCAGATAACGGCGCACCGTCACCCGAGAGAGCTCCAAGGTCGTTGCCACCTCGGTGGCCGACACAGCAGAGTCAGCATCCCGCACGACACCGGAGATTGCCGTCAGCGTCTCCTCGATCAGCCCCTTGGGCAAGCCGTTCCGAGGACACCGATCGAAACGCGCTGAGTGCATTGTCAACCGAGGCCTGAGTGGCCAAGGAGCCGGCACTGGTTCCGGTGATGTTGAGCCGGAACGTCCGCTGGTCCTCCAGCTTCTCGCGGAAGGCGGTTGCGCGGTCCGGCAGTCATGCCCTGGTATTGAAAGAAACCCGAGGCCACCGCCGAGGTGCTCGATGTCGAAGGTTGGTTCCGCATTCGTTCGGACCCGAACTTTGACGACGGATTTTCGCGCATTGCACTTCGGCCATAGATGCACAACGACGAAGGCACCGGCTGCTTCACTGTCAAGAACTCGTTAACGACGCTTCTTGATGGGTCCGACCAGTGCCCGGGAGCAGGGTTTGCCGAATTCCGCTCCCGGGCGGTGGCTCAGTGGGCAACGGCGGCGGTGCGCCATCCCTGTTGGTACTGGGTACGGACGGTCTCGGCGTAGGGAACCGGACTGACTGTCACAGCCACGTTAGTCTGCCGGTGGCGTTCGACGGAAGACTTGCTTGTGCCACCGTTCGGTTCACCCCACAAGACGTTGAGCGGAGAACCGATCTCGACCTCAGGATCGACGATAGCCAGCGACAGCGGTCGCTTCTCGTTCCAGCTGTAGCCGGTGAACATCGATTGCCCGACGACCTTACCCGAGTCGTCTAGTACGGAATCGAAGTTCGAGGCACCATAATTCGCATTGGGAAGGTCGAAGAACTTGTAGGGCAGTTCTTCCTTTTGGTACATGGAGGCATGAATGGTCGCAACGTCTTCGCTGTCCCAAGCGAGAGTGACCTTCTTGCGCTGGGCTTCAGGGTCCATGGCTTTGAGTGCATCGGCACCGATGAAGTCGTGGTCATATTTGATGAACGATCCATAGCCGAGCTCCCACGGCGTAGCGTAATAGTCTTCGATGCATTCGGGGACATAGGACCCTGCGACCGCAGAGTTTGCCTCGTAGCTATCAGCACCCAACCACTTGCGATAGTCTGCCAGTTTTTCGCCAGAGTAGATGCCTGGCAGAGGAGACGGTATCCAACCGGACTCCAGTGTGTTGCATGAGTAGGCGCGTGCGCCGGCGGGTTCCAGTCCGAATTCTGCACCGGCCTCGATGATGGTTTCGCGAATGAAGTCGTAGTCCTCGTATGGTCCCCACAGTTCCAGGCCCGGAGCGCCGGCCATGCCATGGCGCAGGGTGCGGACCTGCTTACCTCCGACGTTCATCGTCGACATGTTGAAGAACTTGAGCTGCTCAAGTGGACCGCCGTGGACCTTCTCGATGACGTCCCAGGCACTGGGCCCCTGGATCTGCAGGCGCCATTCCTGACGAGTGATTGCCTTGCCCATGGGGCGCGAAGGGGATCGGCGGTCGACAGTGAGCTTGACGTTGTAGCCACCGGTCTCGGCGTGGAAGATGAGCCAGTTTGCCGCTGGGCTTCGTCCGACGTAGACGAACTCATCTTCGGCCATGCGGAACAGGATGCCATCGCCGATGACATGACCGTAGGGGGTCACAGGCACATACTGCTTGGCCTTATTCACTGGGAAGTTCGTCACCGAGTTGATCGCGGTGTCCGAGATCAACCTGAGAGCTTCGGGGCCCTTAATGTAGAGGTTATCCATGTGATGTGACTGGTCGAAGAGCACTGCGGTGTCACGCCATGCTTGGACTTCGTTGCGCCAGTTGGTGAACTCGGCGGCGACCACCGGGTAGACGTAGGCTCCGACCTCGACATTGCGCAGGTGTTCGACAATGTCACCTGACGAATCGAGCACGTCTTGCAGAGATTTCTCGCTCATTTTCTTGTTCCTCTCATACCAGTGAAATCGATGAGCCCATTAGGTCTCTTCGTAGAGATGTGGTGCGGTTGATTGTGCGATTTGGTTGTTGGGGTGGATCGTTGTTTCGGAGGCACTGGGGTTCACCCCGGTCCGTGGCGTCGTCGGTGGGATTCGACGGTCTGACCAAGGAGACAAGCGATGGTCATCGGACCGACGCCGCCCGGCACCGGTGTGATCCAGGAAGCCCGTTCTGCGGCTGCATCGAATTCGACGTCACCGGAGTTATCGGCATAGCCGGCGTCTACCACGACTGCATCTTGTTTGATCCAGTCCCCGGCGATGAGTCCGGGCCGTCCAGCAGCCGCGACCACAACGTCTGCACGAGACACCTGCTGTTTGAGATCTGTGGTCTTCGAATGGCAGTAGGTGACGGTGGCGTTCTCCGCCAACAGCAGAAGCCCCATGGGGATTCCGAGAATTCGGCTGCGACCGACGACTACCGCGCGCCGCCCTGCGAGTTCAATCCCATATTCTTCGAGCAGACGCATGATCCCGCCAGGTGTCGCGGACCGGAATCCCTGCTCCTTGAAAGCCATGGCCGCCAGCGAGCCGGAAGTCACTCCGTCCACATCCTTGCCGGGATCGATCGCTTCGAACACCTGCTTCTCATCGACCTGGACGGGTGCAGGATGCTGCACGAGGATTCCGTCGACGGAGTCGTCTTCGGAGAGTTTGCGCACTTCGCGCGTGACCTGCTCGGTGCTCGACTCCGCAGGCAAGGTGATCTGACGCGGCTCGATGCCAACCTTCTTGCACCGGGCGACCTTCATTCGCACGTAGGTGTGCGAAGCCGAGTCATCGCCGACGATGACTGTTGCCAGCACCGGTCGCTTCCCTGTCCGCTCGGACAGCCGACTCACCTCAGCAATGAGATCGTTGGCGATGGTTTTCGCGGTGGCACCTCCATCGAGGATCTGTGCACTCATGTGACACTTTTCCTTTCAATACTTGATAACTGAGTTCTGCATTGCGGCGACCTGACGGAATGTCAGAAGACAATGGTGGCGTTGCCGTCGCGCAACACGCGATCCTGGCAGTGGGCTTCAACCGCGAATGAAAGTACCCGGCGCTCGACATCGGCGCCCCGACGCTGCAGATCGGATGCGGATTCCTTGTGTGTCACAGGGACGACATCCTGTGCGATGATCGGCCCCTCATCGAGATCCTTCGTCACATAGTGCGCGGTCGCGCCGATCAGCTTGACGCCTCGCTCCTTCGCTTTGCGATAGGGAGCTGCACCAATGAAGGCTGGAAGGAAGGAATGGTGGATATTGATGATCGGGACTCCGACGTCAGCAATGAAATCCTCGGTCAGTATCTGCATATAACGGGCAAGCACTACCAGATCGACGTTGTCGCGCAGCAGTCCAAGGTGCCGTTGTGTTGCTTCGTCGCGTTTCTCCTTATCCACCGGGACATAGAAGTAGGGGATGCCGAATGCTCGGACATCTTCGCTGAGATCAGGATGGTTCGAAATCACCATCGAAATGGTCACTGGGAGTTCGCCCCGGCGCTGCCTCCACAGAAGATCGAGCAGGCAGTGGTCAGACTTCGATGCGAAGACAGCCACTCGCTTGAGCTTCTTCGCCTCGATGAGCTTCCATTGCAGGCCGGTTCCTTCCAAGGCCCCACTGAGTGTTGTTCGAAGTCGCTCGACCTCGACGCTCAGGTTCTCGAGGGAGAACACCGTGCGCTGGAAGTAGCGACCTCCGGCGGGATCTGAGGTGTACTGGTCGAACGCGATGATATTCGCACCGAAGTCCGAAAGGACACTGGTGACCTCTGAGACGATGCCCGGACGGTCAGTGCCATGGACGATGAGGCGGGCAATGTTCGCCTCATCGGGAACTTCCGCCAGCGACTTCCTCGGTATCGAGGCGGTTGCCTTCTCAGCTGTAGCTGTGTTTGTTACCACCGCTGGCGCTCCTCACACTAGAGTCGGATGGTGCTGACGGCCTCGTCAGCGGTAATTCGGCCTGCGCGATGAGATCGCGTCGCCAAGCTTCGGCCCGCGCGAGATCATTGAACGTGAAGATGTGCAGCCCGGTGATCGTGGTGTCGTATTTCGCCAGATCCTGAACCAAGCCGCGGACCAGTCTTGTCGGGGTGTAGCCAGACGGACTGAAGAAGCGCCAGAGCAAGTTCTGCTGCTTCTTGAGGAAGTTCGCCGACTGCCCCAGTCCCAGCCCTGCGGAGATTCGCATGAGCTTCTGTCGACGGACTGGACCGGGCATTCCGACAAAGATGGGAAGTCCGACACCTTCAGCTTTCAGTCGCGAGCCCCATGTGAGGAGTGTGTCCGAGCTGAAGCAGATCTGAGTGAGGATCCGGTCAGCGAACGGCGCCTTGTCGTGAACGGCCTTATTGATCTTCTCGACGGGAAGCAGGGCGTGCCCTTCGGGATACCCGCCGATCCCGATGTTCGAGAACAAATGCCCGCGCGCTTTAAGGGCTTTGAGGAGGTCGAATGCATCGTTGAAGACGCCAGCTGGCTGTTCAGCATCACCGGCGACGACGAAGATTCGGCTTACGCCAGCTGTTTCGAGACGTGTGGCGATCTGGTCGAGCTCTTCTGGGCCCGCAACAAGACGAGCCGGAATGTGCGGGGCGACTATATAGCCCTTCTCCGTGAGCTCGATCGTTGCATTCAGCGTGGGGTCGAGTCCTTTCCCGCCTGTCGCTGTGATCGTCAGAGGTACCTCGGTAGGGACGTTCGCGATGACCTTGGACACCGCGCCCTTAAAAGGCATCACTTCATAGCCGATATTGTCCAGAAGCCGGGCCAGCGCCCGCTTCTCCTGTGGGGTTTTGGCGATCAGTTTAGCCATAGCGGTTCGTCTCTCTTTGCTCTTGAATCGTCAGATCCGATTTGTTTTCGCGTCGTGGAGCGGTGTCCAACCAGCGAGGACGAGTAGTCTGCATCGACTGCGGGACCGTTCCGACTGGCGTTCCGCAACGATTGCGAGACCGCGACAACAAGTGTCACGTGATTCGGTTCACAATCCACTCTAGGAAGGATCAGAATTCAGGAAGTATGGAAATCGGCGCAATCGGACCGAGACGTTTGACGTATCTTTTTGTGATGGATCTTGGACAGAGCAAAGGCTCGATCGAACAGGGATGGCATGCCGGGTCAGTTTGCGGGAGCGATGAGCCCGGCATTGACGGCTAGCAGCGCGGCCTGTGTGCGCGAGGTGAGGTTGAGCTTGCCCAGCATGTTCGACACGTGGGTACGGGCAGTGCGCTCGGAGATGAAGAGTTCGGCAGCGATTTCGCGGTTAGACCTGCCTTCTCCGACCAGCATCAGCACAGTTCTCTCACGCTCGGTCAACGATGAGATTCCTTCGGCTGGCGAGCTCATCATCTGTGTGAGCTTCTTCGCCATGGCCGTATCGATGAAGACCTCGTCTCTGGCGGCAGCTCGAATGGCCGTCGACACCTCGACAGGTCCGGCGTCCTTGAGAAGGTACCCGACCGCACCCAACTGCATGGCAGTGTTCAGCCGCTCGGTTTCGTCGTAGCTGGTGAGAACGACGACCTTGATCTCTGGATGAAGCCGGCGAATCTCCTTCAACGCGCTCAGCCCGTCGAGTCGCGGCATGAGCAGATCCATGATGACGACTTCGGGCATACCGCCGAAGACTTTGAGTTCGGCAAGTTGGTCGAGAGCGTCTTGCCCGTCGACGGCCTCCCCCACGGACTCGATATCGTCGAGCACGTTGATATAGGCCGAAATCCCCATCCGAGCGACGGCATGGTCATCGACGATGAGAACTTTAAGCACGTCATGTTTCGCCGCCGATCCCCGTGACGGGCCCAGTTCGCCAGAAGAACCTTCGCCTCTGTATCTCTTGTGAACATTCATGAGGTGTCCTTACACTTATCGGCGATCATTCGTTGTCGAGTTCCTATCCCCGGTGCGGGATTCGGGCGCGAATTGTTGTTCCACCTGAGTTTCCACCGGTGGAAACCTCGAACTCCCCATCCCAGCGCTCCACGCGCTGCCGCATGAAGGTCAATCCGTTGCCGCCGATAAGCTGGTGGTCGTCACTCGAGGGAGTCGATGTCAGGTCTCCATTGTCGTTGATGTGCAAGTCGATCATGCCCTCCTCGTCGAGTTTGATCCCGAGAGCAATGAGATCTGCTGATGAGTGTTTGACGGCGTTATGGACCGCCTCGGCGAAGACGTAGTAGACATCCTCCGCGAGCTCACTGACGATGTCGTCGACCGCCTCGGCGATATCGGTCTCGAATTTCACTCCGGTCTGCCGGTGTGTGGCCGACTCCAGCTTTGACAGAGCTTCGCGCAGTCCGATCCCGGAGACGGCTGAGGGGCGAAGCTGGGTGACAAGGCCGCGCAGGTCCGCCAGCGCAGAACCAGTGATGTCCACGAGGTCGGTCGTGATCTCCTGGATGCGATCTGAGCTCTCGGTCCGGTCATTAGTGGCGAGGACCTTCAGCGTTTGCGCGAGCATACCCATGGAGAAGACCTGTTGGACAACGGAATCGTGCAGGTCGCGAGCCAGCTGCTGACGTTCCTCACGTTGGACGGCATTGCGCTCCTGCTCGAGCAGGGATGCGTAGTCGATGGCCAGTCCGGCTTGTTCGGCCATCGATACGAGGAAGTCGAATCCTTCGCTGTCGATCTCCTTGCCGGGGGAGACGAAAACATTGAGAATACCGATCGTCGTCTGGCGCGCGGTGATCGGCACCGAAGCGAAAGCATCCCATTCCGGTTCGCGGTGATAGTCGTGCAGCGGTTCCCAAGCTGGACTATTCATCACGACCGCATATCGGTGAGGAAGAATGATCGACTTTCCCGTCCTGAAGACATCCAACATGCGCAAATCAGCTCCGCGCCGCCGGCATTCCATCAGCAGAGCGAAGAACGAGTTGTTCCTTGACGCCGGAAACCCTGCGGTGCCGAGCATGTGCAGTTTGTCGCCGGAGTGTTCGTTGGTCAGCACCTGAACTCCTGCTAGACCATCGGCCTGCACAATTTCCTCCGCCAGAGCGTGCAGCGTCGCAGGCAGCGAACGCTTCGACGCCACCTGTGCTGCGGTTCGTGCCACTGCTGCCGCGTGCCGACCCCGCCTACGCAGAGCTTCGATCTCTGCAGGCGCCAGAGGCTCGGTCGTGGTGGCCATCAGCATCGTCCACTTCTGTGCAGCGGTCCGTGCGCAGGCTGAGGGCGAGTTGTGCGCACTGGACCGTGGTGCCGATGACGGCGCATGCTAGTCGTGGTCGACATACTCAACGCCCAACTCTTCCAGCTTGGGTCGCAAATCGTAGATGTCGACCCCGAGGGCACCTTCGCCGAACTGACCGCGCTTCCGTTCTTCGTTGTCTTCTCTGGCCTCGGCCTTCTGCGCAACCACAGCAGCCTCGGCACGAGGAACCACGACGACTCCGTCATCGTCGGCAACAATGGCATCGCCTGGGTTCACTGCGACTCCCGGCAACTGGATGGGCACATTGATCGAACCGGGATTGAGTTTGTTTGTTCCCTGCGCATGAACAGCCCTGGACCAGACGGGAAATCCCATGTCGGTGAGGTCGGCCACGTCACGCACCCCGGCGTTGATGATCAGACCTGCTGTTCCACGTGCTTGCAGCGCCGTGGCGAAAAGATCCCCGAACATTCCATCAATCGACGGTGAGGTTGTTGTGACGACAAGGACGTCTCCGGGGCCGCACTGCTCGACTGCCGCGTGAATCATCAGGTTGTCCCCGGGGTGGCTGAGCACGGTGATCGCCCGGCCAGCAATGCGAGCCCCGGCGAAGATAGGACGCAGCACAGGTTCGACGAGCCCCCGTTTTCCCATCGCCTCATGGACGGTGGACACTCCCAAATGAGAAAAGGCCTCAAGCGCCGAGGCGGGGGGACCTGAGATGGATCGAGAGCGAACGATTCGGTGGGCGCTCATACGAGATCACCTCCGACGACTGGGAACAGGCGGGCATGTGCCTCGGCGTGGGTGATTGAGCTGTTCCCGCTGTTGCGGACGGCCTGGACACCCCGGCGTACGGCCAACTCCGTATAGTACTCGATGAGGTGGCTCTGTGCGCCCATGCACTGCATGGCTTTAAGCTTAACGTCGAAGACCTCGGTGATGTCGAGGAGGAGATCGACAGAGAAGTTGCACATCTCCGGCTGATGGGGTTCGAACATGAGCACCTGCGGAGCACCAAGAGGCTGGTCCTCGGTCTTATGACCC
Source organism: Brevibacterium sp. UCMA 11752 (assembly GCF_021532235.1). Lineage (NCBI taxonomy): Bacteria > Bacillati > Actinomycetota > Actinomycetes > Micrococcales > Brevibacteriaceae > Brevibacterium > Brevibacterium sp. UCMA 11752. The sequence continues at coordinate 118,768 of NZ_JACBOS010000003.1, forward strand.
ATGGCTTGAGCGACCATTCGGGACCGCAACAGAACTTCATGAGCCATATTGTGGTCGCGGTTGTAGGGATCGTTGGCGACATGGGTGAGAATCGTGTCGGGCCTGTAAAGGCGGAGAAGGTCGACGACATGGTTGACTGCTTCATCATCGACTTTGAGCGGATAGTCGCCGAGGTCGAGGAAGTCGGTGCCTGCGCCGAGGATCTCTGCGGCAGCGGTGGCTTCAGCCCGTCGCTTTTCTCGCACGGTTTCGATGGTCATGCCATCCTGCTTCCACAGCCCTTGGGATTCGCCCCGTTCCCCGAAGCTCAGGCAGATGACGTGGACGTCGTCACCGCGGGCCGTTGATGCGGCGATTGCTCCGCCTGCTCGCCAGACGAAGTCCCCGGAGTGAGCGCTGAAGACTACGATTGATTTCTTGTCTGTCGTCATAACTGGAATACCACTTTCGTTGGATCTGGCTGATTCATCTGCATTGAGGACCTCATCTCATCAGCCCGCCTCCATCGCAGATCATGGACTGCCCGGTGATGAGGGCACCGTCGGGCGAGGACAGAAAGGCCACGAGACCCGCGAAGTGTGAGGGAGCGACAAACTCTTCGATTGCCTGCTTGTGCATGGTCGAGCTGAACGCTTTTTCACCGGAATGCTCTCTGGTTCCCGGCGTTGCCACCTGAGCGGGCATGACAGCATTGACTGTGACCCTGTCCGGTCCGAATTCTTTGGCCAGAACCCGAGTCATCCCCGTGAGAGCACCTTTGGAGGCGATATATGCCAGTTGGCCAGGATTGCCCATGAAGAAGGTGCGAGATGCCACGTTAATCACGCGACCGCGCCACCGACTGGCTTTTAGCTGCGGGTAGCACGACTGCACCATATGCATCGGTCCGACAGCGTTGACGTCGAAGTACCGATGCATTTTCTCAGAGCTGGTGCGTAGTGAGCTCTCCCGTCCGGACAGGATCCCGGCGCTGTTGACCAGGATGTCGATCCCACCGAACTGTTCGGCAATGTCGTCGACTACCGACTCCACCGCGGCCGCATCGGTGATATCGCACTTGAAGAAGTGATCTCGTTTGTACGTTCCGTTGGGGTCTGTGTGTTCTTTGACATCCAGGCATGCCACAGTGCTGCCCTCTGCGATCAGACGATCAGCGATGGCGCTCCCCAATCCGCCGGAGGCTCCGGTGACGATGGACACCGTTCCCTCAAGCCGATTCGGCGGAGAGGGAAGGACCGTCTGCTCTTCGAGTTGAAACATCGTCACTTCTCCTGAGGATGGGTGGCAAGAGGTTCGACGCTGGCATCCATCCACGCGAATTGCGGAAGGGAAGCCAGAGCATCATGCAGTTCGGTTGCATCGGTTGCAGCCCAGAGCCCAACGGTCGCTTTGCGCCCGGGGACGCGCCAGAGCTTCTTCAGGATGCCGGACTGCCGCAGCTCTTGAGCTCGCTCGCGTTCGGCGGACTTGAGTCCGGCGACTTCGTCTGCGCTCATGGTGCCGGGAAGATTGGTCTCGAAGCGAACCAGGAATTCCATAAAGTGTCCTCAGCAGTAGTGATGGGAAGGGGTCTGGAGCTGTGGCTCGTGCGGATCGGGTCTCAGGCAGCGATTTTGTCGAACAGAGCGGCCAATTCTGATGGGGCGGTAATCATCGCTTCGTGCCCGGTTGCAATCTCGTGGACCGTCCACCCCAGCTCTTCGGCTCTCTCGCGGGATTGTTGGAATACCCGCATCCAGTCGACACATTCGATGAACACTCCCTTCACTCGCTTGTGTGCGCCGGTGAGTGGAAGTGCATCGGTATAGGTCTTCCACGGATGAGGAGTCAGTCGAGGCGCTAGCCAGTCGAGGTCCTCTTGGTTGCTGACACCCAGCTTTTCGAGCGGACGGGTGGGAATCAGCCAGCCGAACCCGGGGCCCTCGACGGATTCGCGGTAGTGATGGGCCACCTCAGCGGGCTGCATGTCGACGGCAGCGCGACCATCGCCGATGAAGGCGTCGAGATGCACTCGGACGGAGATGCGATCAGGCACGGCATCCGCGACTCCGGTGATGACCTGACCGGCATAGCTGTGGCCGACCAGAATGACGTCGTTGAGATCGTAGGTTTCGAGATAACTCACGATATCGGCGATATGCGTGTCGAGACCGACGGCGGGACTGATCAGGTGGGCTCGATCGGAGACTCCGGTCAAGGTGGGCGTGTGGACCTCGTGTTCCGTCTGTTGGAGAAGAGGTACGACCCTCTGCCAGCACCAACCGCCGTGCCAGGCTCCCGAAACCAGTACGAATGTGCTCATAGGACTCTGCTTCCGTGTCGTTGTGTGTTTGCTGTCGTTGTGGGGTGAGCGCCGGGTTCCGACGAAACGGCCCGCCGGTTCAGATCGTGTCGGCCGACGCTCGGTGCAGCCCTACCTTGAGCGCAGCCATCGCTATGAAGCTGATCAGCCCCATCGCCAGGAGGTAGAGGGCGATCGGCGTCGAGCTGTGGAATGCGGCGTAGAGGCTGGTGCCGATGAGCGGCATGAACCCGCCTCCGAGGATCGATCCGATCTGATAGGCCACAGACGCTCCGGAATAGCGGACTTCGGCGGGGAAGAGTTCGGCGATAAGGGTGGCCTGAGGCCCGGCCATCAAGGATTGGACTAACAGCAGTACTGCGAAGGCGACGGCAATGGAGAGCCAGTTGCCGGTGTCGATCAGCCAGAAGAAGGGGAAGGCCCAAACCACCAGCAGGCCTGCACCCCAGAGGAACACCGACTTCTGCGTGAACTTGTCCGCGAGAACTGCTCCGAGCGCCACCATGACGAGGTGACAGACCGCACCCCAGAGGATCAGCGCCAACATGACATTCTGGGAGACGCCGTCCGCGCCGAGGTTTTCACGATGGGAGAGCATCCACACCGAATACATGTAGCCAAGGGCCGGGCAAGCGATCGAGATGGCTCCGGCCAACAGTACGGTCCCCGTGTGCTTGCGAAACAGGTCGATCATGGGTGCCTTGGAAACGGTCTTCTTCTGCTTGACATCCTTGAACGCTGGAGAGTCCTCGACCTGAACACGAATCCACATTGCGATGATCACCAACAGCGCGCTGATGAGGAACGGCACCCGCCACCCCCAGCTCTGGAAGGCCTCGGGCGACATGATGTTCGAAACCACGATGAAGACGAGGTTGGCTCCGATGATGCCCAGTGGCAGACCCATCTGCGGGAATGCTCCGTAGAGGGCCCGACGATTGCTCGGCGAGTACTCAACCGCCATGAGCACCGCGCCGCCCCATTCGCCTCCGACGCCGATGCCCTGGAGGAGACGGAGGACGACGAGCAGGATGGGAGCCCAGATTCCGATTGACTCATAGTTCGGCAGCAGGCCGATGAGCACGGTCGCAGATCCCATCAGCAGCATCGACACCAAGAGCATGGCCTTGCGGCCGATTCGGTCGCCGTAGTGGCCCATGATGAGTCCGCCCAGAGGGCGGGCGAGGAAGCCGACTGCGAAAGTTCCGAATGCTGCGAGGGTGCCGAGGATCGGATTGTCGCCAGCAGGGAAGAACTGCGGCCCGAAGATGATCGCGGCTGCTGAACCGTAGATGAAAAAGTCATACCATTCGATGGCGGTTCCCACGAGAGAGGCACCCAGCACCTTGCGCCGTTCCTGCACTGTGGGTACCTGCCCGGTTATCGGTGTCGCGGTCGAGGTGTGCTGAGTCGCCGCATTGACGCTGTCATCATTGACAGCCTCGGAAGCTTGGTGCTCATTCATGTCTTAGTCCTTAGTCACTATGCACAGCCGCAGTGGGCACCGGCACACTCCCCTTAAGGAACCGTTACGTGGTGCCCGCTGCTCTGTTGCCATGGTTGACGGATCGATCACTGCGCAGTTGCAGCGGCCGTATTCTCTTCGGCCGATGTCTCGGCGGCGAACAGCGCCAATGCTGCCGCGGTGTTAGAAGCCGGCACATGGTATGTGTCGTGGACTCGGCGAATGTTATCGCCCAGTGCACCCCTCATGATCAGCCACATGATCATCTCGATGCCTTCCGAACCTGCCTGCTCGACATATTCGGCGCGAGTGATCTGGGAGAGCGATTCGGGGTCGGTTTCGATCTTCTCGAGGAAGTTGCGGTCGAACTCCTGGTTGATCAGCCCCGCCCGCTCGCCGGAGAGCTGGTGGGACATTCCGCCTGTGCCGAAGACGGCAACCTTGATGTCCTGTGGGAACGAGAGAATCGCACGTCCGAGGGCCTCGCCCAGGGCCAAGCAGCGTTCTGCCGTCGGCTGTGGGTACTGCAGGACGTTGACCAGCATCGGCACCACTCTGCAGGGCCAGGCATCTCCGGGATTCGGGGTATAGACCGAGAGGGGAACCGTCAGCCCATGATCGACGTCGAGTTCTTGCAGCACGGTCATGTCGAACCCTTCGTCCACCAGGTTGACCAGGATGTGTTCGGAGAGTTCAGCATCACCAACGATATTCGGTACCTGACGCGGCCCGTAGCCTTCGTCTGCCACATCGTAGTGCTCAGCTGTTCCGATCGAGAACGTCGGAATCATCTCCAAACCGAGAGCGTTGGCGTGGTCGTTGTAGACCACGATCGCCACATCCGGCTTGTGCTCGGCCATCCATTCGCGGGCCGGCTGGTAGCCGTCGAAGAGCGGCTTCCACAGCTCGTCCTCCGTCTTCTCGTTGTCCATCGCGGCACCGATCGAGGGTACGTGGGATGTTGCGAGTCCCCATGTGATCTCAGCCAAAGTTCCGTCCTCCTGCTTTCAGCTCAGCCTTGAACTGTTCTGTGCTCATCCCGGTGAAGACTCCACCGAGGTCCTGCATCGACTTCTTATCGATGGCGGCGAGCTTGATGACGTAGAAGATCGACCCGCCGATTTCGGTCATCTTCTTCCAATCGCGGTCGAGGACCGCCGTTTTCTGTTCGGCACTGAGTTCGTGCTTGTCACAGTAGGCGGCCTCATCGACGCTGAAGAGCTCGCGGTTCTTCGGCTCTTTCAGCGAATACAGCATTTTGTTGAGGGCACGTCCCTGACGACTCATCTGAGTGTCGTAGACGTGGGTCCCTTCAACCTTTGGGGTGTAGGACGACACGATGTCTCCCTTGTCAGTGTTGGCATGTACTGTCATGTCGGTGATACAGCTCACTTCTTGAGCCTAGGGAGCGAGCCCGCGGTGGGCATCGGCTCATCGACCCGCCCGATCCGCGACATTTGTCTCGATTACCTCAGCTACGTCGCTGCACCTCCTGCTGCCCGGGCACCGAGATGGATTCGTCGCTTCGCCAATCTGGCTCCTCGATGTTTCAGAGAAGTTCCTTCGCACGTGCAGCATTGAGCTAGCCGGAAGGAGTTTGGTCCAGGGGCTCCCGGATTCTGATGGATCGAGGCTTCTTATAAACGGCGAATTCAGCACCTATCCAGGCCGGCAAGTCATGCGACGTGACGTTTGAGTCGGCCTGCACCGCCACGATCGTTGAGACCTTCTCTCCGCCGGTGTTGATCGATGCCGAACCCCGTCCGAGAGTCCTCAGTGATATCAGCAATGAGGAGCAGTCGATGGCAACGCCGCACCTGCTTCGCTAGGACATTCAGCAGTTCAATTCCTCAAGCCCTTGATCCCCACAGGCCCGTAGATTTCGCTGCTGGCAGTATCCCCTGCAGAACCCTCTCGTCCGACCCCGGCGCCCTGCTACGCCAAACCGGCATGAGGCGATAGAGCCGACCGAGGGGAAAATCAGTGCTCGGCGATCAGTCCTTGCGGTAGTTTTCGCGGGCGAATGCCGAATACGGAGCAGATTCCACGGTAGCGCGGATGTTCACCTGGCGATGCGCTTCCACCGCCGGTTTCGCGGAGACCGGGTCCTCTCCCCACACAACCGTGACTTTGGTGCCGAGTTCCGCGAATTCGTTGTCGATGCTCGCCAACGAGACGAAAGCCTGTTCATTTGTGATGTACCCAGGGTCATGTGAGATTCCAACTTCCTTGCCGTCAACGAGGACTCGATCTACCTGGTATTGACCGTAGCGAGATTTAGGGAAATCGATGTACTTCGCGGGAACCCCCGGCTCGAATTGAGTCTGGATAGCAGCCGCAACATCGGATGGCTCCCACAGCAGGGTGACCTTCTGTCGTGGCGGCTCCTCGGCAAGGCGCTGAAGTGCGGCCTTGCCGATAAACTCGTGGTCGAATTTCACGCTTCGCCCATATCCCAGGTCGAATGGCGTGAGATAGAAGTCCTCAACCCTGTCCGAGTCAAAACTTCCGGCGAGAGATCCTGCGCGATCGGCGGGCAGCCACTCACGGTATCCCTCGGTTCCTTCGCCGCTGAAGATCGCAGGGAACGGTGAGGGAACCCATGCCGACTCGAGGTTCGAGGACGAGTAAGCTTTCGAACCGACGAGGACCAGGTCGAGACCTTCGCCAGCCTTGACCAGTGCCGATCGAATGCGCTCGCCCTCGCTCCAGGGCCCAAAGAGTTCGAAACCGGGCTGTCCAGCCATGCCATGACGCAGCGAACGGACCCGCAGTCCGTCGATGACGAAGTCGGTCATTCCGAAGAAACGGGTCTGCGGCACCTCACAGCCGGTGGCGCTTTCCATGAGTTCGAGTGCACGCGGTCCTTGCACCTCGTAGCGGTACTGTATTGGGTCGCCCGTGCGTACTGCAGAACTGGCGTCACGCTCGAAGGTGACATCGTAACCGCCGATTTCTCCGTGGTATTGCAGCCAGTCCAGAACCATGTGCCAGCCGACTAAGTCGAACGACTGCTCCTCGAGGTAGAAGAGAATGGCATCGCCGATGAGGTACCCCTCGTGGTTGACCGCGATGAACTGCTTTGCCTTGTTGGGTGTGAACTTTTCAAAACTGTTCACCGCGACGTCGGAGAGCAGCTTCAGGGCATCGGGGCCCTTGATGAATAGGTCGGACATATGATGCGACTGATCGAGTAGTGCAACGGAGTTGCGCCACGACTTCTGCTCAGATCGCCAGTTGGTGAACTCTGGCTGCACCGGGAAGATGGTGGGCTTCGCCTGCGCATTGCGCAACAGTGAAATTGCTCCGCCTGCGCGCTGTATGGCTTCTGCCAGTGATTCCGTCATGGGCACTCCTTTGTGGGCCTTGATTCTTACCGTTATAGACGATACCTATGGTCAGTGATTAGAATTATTAGATTTCCTTATGTGTAGTATTCGATTACGTTCATCGATGGGCATCTGAAATAAAGGCAGGCAATGCTGTGGATCTGAATCTGTTGCGCATCTTCATCGCGGTATATGAAACTCGGAGCCTCACCGAGGCGGCGAATCGATTGTTCATCACTCAACCGGCAGTCAGTCAGGCACTTGGCCGGCTCAGACGCAGTCTGGATGATTCGCTGTTTGAGAGAAGCGGTAGGGGCATGGCTCCGACCCCTCTGGCGCACAGCATCTACCCTGATTTTCACGGTTCCTTGTTAGCCATCGATCGAACCTTGGACACCGTGCATGGATTCGATCCCGCGTCATCGGACCACCACTTCCGCATCGCGATGTCTGAGTTGGGTGAGGTTGGATACTTTCCCGCCCTCTACTCCGCAGTCAGCGACGCCGCTCCGAAGGTCACGGTGGAGGTCGTTCCCATAGATGTGTCACAGCTGTCGGCTTGGCTCTCACGCGGCACCATCGATCTGGCCATTTCTCCGATGCTGCCGAACGGCAGCCTCGATCAAAGACTTCTCAAGATCGAAGACTACGTCGCGCTGCTGAACCAGAACAACGAACTGGCGACCGGTGAACTGACGGTGCAGCAACTCCTAGACTCCGAGCGCGCAGTCGTTACTGGAGACTCGGGGAGCCTGAACCTCCAAACAGGACTCAATCGAATGGGCAGTGGCAGCGGAAAGGTGGTGACCGTCCATCGCTTCTCCTCGATTCCTCCTCTGCTCAGCGCCTGCGAGAAAGTGCTGGCAATAGTGCCCGAATCGATTGCCGAGGGTTGGGCTGCCACTTGGCCACTGACATGGCGACCACTGCCTTTTGATCTTCCACCTACCGAGATCTCTCTGCTTAGGCGCATGACTCTGCAGCATACTTCGGCATTGGATTGGCTCCATCAAAAGGTGCTGCGGACCTTGAGCGGAAAGCAGGGCGAGTTCTCCTCAATTGGTGCATCACCTCCGCCCAAAACTTGATCTGGTTGACCACTGACCGTACGGACCACCGGCCGGTGTCAAGCACCGAGTTCGAGCCACCAAGAACGATTTCCCTCACACCCACCGGTACTCATACTCGGGCCGGCCCGGCGTCCCGTGTCGTGGCTGTTTGACCGCCTGCTTCGTCTTCACCAGATGCTCCAGGTACCGGCGCACCGTCACCCGAGAGAGCTCCAAGGTCGTTGCCACCTCCGTGGCCGACACAGCAGAGTCAGCATCCCGCACGACACCAGAGATCGCTGTCAGAGTCTCCTCGATCAACCCCTTGGGCAAGCGACCTGACGAGACCGAACGCAGGGCGCTGAGCGCATTGTCGACGGAGGCCTGCGTGGCCAAGGAACCGGCGCCGGCACCGTCAAGGTTGAGGCGGAAGTCCCGCTGGTTCTCCAGCTTCTCGCGGAAGATGGTGAAGGTGAACGGTTTGATCAGATACTGCGTCACCCCGCTCGAGATCGCGGACCGGATGACCTGCAGGTGGCGTACCGCAGTGATCGCGATGATGTCGGCACCGTAGCCCTTGGCGTTCATGCGTTTGGCCACGTCGAGCCCGTGCGAATCGGTGAGATTCATGTCCAGCAGCACGATGTCGACCGGCTCCCCACTCACTCCGAAAGCCTCAAACTTCTCGAGCGCATCGTGGCCGGACAGGCAGGTGCCGGCGACGACGAATCCGGGCACCCGGCGCACGAAGTCCGCGTGAGCCTCGGCAGTCATCGGGTCGTCTTCGACGATGAGCACCCGCAGGTCGCGTTCATCGGCCATCATCGCCTCCTCCCCGTTGGTTCCCGGCATCGTTGCTACCCTCGCCGAGGCTATCGGCAGTCAGCGGCAATGTCACCGTGAAGATCGCTCCCCCGTCGGATTCGACCTCGAGATCTCCGCCGAGTCTCGTCACAGCCTGGCGCACCAGCACCAATCCGAACCCGCGCCCACCGGATCCAGCCGAAGCAGCCTTCGCAGAGGTGCCGAGATGGAAGATCGCGTCGATCTCCTCCGTGTCGATGCCCGGCCCCGAGTCCGCAACCGTAATGATGAGCTCACCGTCGGCGGCGACGAAGTCCGCCCACACATGTCGCTCTTCAGAGTCCGCTGCAGCATCGAAGGCGTTGTCGAGGAGGTTGCCGGCCACGGTGACCAGGTCGCGAGCGTCCAGGCTGCTCGGCGGAAGCTCACCGACAGCGGTGACGGTCAGCTCGATCCCGCGCTCGTGAGCCTGGGCGGCCTTGCCGATCATGAGTGCCGTAATGAAGGGCTCGTCAAGGGAATCGACGAACGAATCGGTCAGCCGCTGCGACTCCTGCTGATCCCGAACTGCGAAGTCCAGGGCCTCCCGCGAACGCCCCAGTTCAATCAACGTCGCCACGGTATGCAGACGGTTCGAATGTTCATGAGTCTGGGCCCGCAGCGCCTCGGACAGGGTCCGCATCGTCTCGAGTTCACCGGTGAGTTCCTGAATGTCCGTACGATCGCGCAGAGTTGCCACTGTTCCTCCAGAACTGGAGCTGGAACCGAGCGCACCACGATCGGGCTGGCTCGCCTGCTTCTGGTTGACCACGAGCACCCGGTCACGGGTCAGGTGGATCTCATCGACGGCATCCCGACCCGACGACAACAACGATGACACGGACTGAGGCAGGGCCACCTCGGCGAGGGGGATGGGGGTGCGCTCGTCCGGCTCGGGCAGACCCAGCAGCTCAGCGGCCTCATCGTTGTAGAGGACCAGCTGCCCATCATCGTCGACGAGGATGAGGCCCTCGCGCAGCGAATGCAGCGCGGAGTCGTAGAACGCGAACAGGGACTTGAGCTGCTCGGGCCCGTAGCCGAGGGTGACTCGGCGCAGATAGCGGCTAAGTATCCAGGAGCCCAACCCACCGAGACCGATCGCGGCGAGGCCGACGATGATGATCTGCGGCAGTGCGGCAGCCCGGGCCACCGACAGGGTCTTCAGCGTCACCCCGACCGCGACCATGGCCGTGACCTCGCCGGATGAGTCCGTGACGGGCACGATCGCGCGTACGGACTCCCCCAGCGTGCCCTCATACTCCTCGACCTGGCTCTCACCGGACAGCGCTTGATCGATGCTGCCGATATAGTCCTTGCCCAGCTGCCGGGGGTCCGGGTGCGTGTAGCGGGTGCGGTCGCGGTCCATGATCGTCACGAAGTCGACCTCGGCGGTGTCGATGACGGTCAACGCATAGGGCTGGAGCTGCGCCGAGGCATCGGCATCCTCCACCGAGGAGATGACGAAGGGGTCATGGGCCAGGGTCTCGGCGATGGAGAGCACCCGCTCCGAGGTCGCCTGCCGGGCAGAGCCCAGCGTCGAGACGTAGCTGGTGATGGACAGTGCGACGCAGACGACGGCGATGAGCGCCAGCTGCATGAAGAAGAGCCTGCGCGCCAACGTGCCGCTGCGCCGCCGGTGCCGGGTACGGCCGAGCGTCCCCGATGCCTTCACTGCCCAATTGCCCCTTCGTCGATGACGATGCCGCCCTCGACTATTTCTTGAGCTTCTTCTTTTTCTTGTCTCCGGTGGTGAACATCAGAGCCAGCCCGATTGCGGCCAGCCAGGTGTCCTTGGCCACGGCGGTGCCGGACTCGGAGGGGCGGATGCCGTCGTCTTGGGTCATGGAGTCAATTGCGAAGTAGTTCGCAACGAGCCCGGCGGAGAACGTCGTCAGAGCGGCTCCGGCGATGCGGGTGGGTACGAAGGGCAGCAGCAGTGCGGCACCCACGGCGATCTCACCGTAGGACAAGAACTTCCCGAACTGGGCGGGAGTCATCTCTTCAACGAACGGGACACCATTGGCAGCCATCTGCTGCAGGCCGGCGGCGGATTCCTCATCGAGGCCGAGTTTGCCGATGCCGGAGTTGAGGATGAACGCACCGGGAACGGCGCGCAGAAGTGCTGTATCGAGTCTCATGAGTATTCCCTTCGTTTCGTCATGTCGTACAGCCCCACAATAGTCGACGATGTGATCGCGGCCATGAACACTATGAACGCAACCGAGACAGCCGTCACAGTCTCTGGAATGCTCATGGAGAAATTCTTCGCGGCCCGATGTCGCGAGCACCACCACTCAAGGAGGAGACATGGCAACGTTGCCATCAGACAACACCGTCGCCGAGGCGGATCCCACCCCACCGCAGCGCAAGAAGGACCGTACGCACTGGCTCTACATCATGGTCATCATCGCCGTGTTCGCCGGTGCCGCCATCGGACTCATCGCCCCCGAAGCCGGTAAGGCGCTCGAACCGCTGGGCAAGGCCTTCATCGCACTCATCAAGATGATCATCGCCCCGATCATCTTCTGCACCATCGTCCTCGGCGTCGGCTCCGTGGCCAAGGCGGCCACCGTGGGCAAAGTCGGCGGCATCGCTTTGATCTACTTCCTCATCATGGCCACCTTCGCCCTGGTCATCGGCCTCGTCGTCGGCAACCTCATCCACCCGGGTGAGGGTCTCAAGCTCGAACCCTACGAGGCAGCCGCCGGCGGGGAATCCAACGGGACCGTTGACTTCCTCATGAGCCTCATCCCCGGTGACATCGCGGTCCTGCCGACCTTGGTCCTCGCCCTCCTCGTCGGATTCGCCCTGCAGTCGATGGGCAAGGCCGGCGAACCGGTCCTCAAGGGCATCGGTCACATCCAGGCCGTCGTCTTCAAGCTCATGATGATGATCATGTGGGCCGCTCCCGTCGGTGCCTTCGGTGCCATCGCCGCAGTCGTCGGCAAGACCGGTTGGGCCGCGATCGGTGCGATGGCAACCCTCATGGGTGCCTTCTACCTCACCTGTGCCCTGTTCATCGTCATCGTCCTGGGCTCCATCCTCAAGGTCGTCACCGGCCTCAACATCTTCCTGCTGCTCAAATACCTGGCTCGTGAGTTCCTGCTCATCTTCTCCACCTCCTCGTCCGAGTCGGCTCTGCCGCGTCTGATCGCGAAGATGGAACACGCTGGAGTCTCGAAGCCCGTCGTCGGAATCACCGTGCCCACCGGGTATTCGTTCAACCTCGACGGCACCGCCATCTACCTGACCATGGCCTCGCTGTTCGTCTCCAGCGCCATGGGCATGCCGATGAGCCTGGGCGAGCAGATCTCGCTGCTGGTGTTCATGATCATCGCCTCGAAGGGTGCCGCCGGCGTCTCCGGTGCGGGACTGGCAACTCTGGCCGCGGGCCTGCAGTCACACCGCCCCGAACTCCTCGACGGCATGGGAGTCATCGTCGGTATTGATAAGTTCATGTCCGAGTGCCGTGCCCTGACGAACTTCACCGGCAACGCCGTGGCCACCCTGCTCATCGGCAAGTGGACCCACGAGATCGACATCGACCAGGCTCGTGCGGCTCTCAATGGCTCCAGCCCGTTCGACGAGCAGTCGCTTGAGCCTGATGTTCACGGTTCGGCTCCAGAGGCCACCCCATCGGCCGCGGTTGCCGACGAGCCGGATGAGAAGGGCCGGGTCACCGTCAACGCCTGATCGCCGAAGCAGCAGTCACCACCGATGCGGGTGCCGACACTCCCCAACAGGGAGTATCGGCACCCGCGTTGTTTCGGCACCACCCGAACCGAATCGGTGACATGCTGAAGCCAGGCGACAAGACATCTTCGAACAAAGGAGGGTATGGCTGTGGGTGCCAACTCCCCGGGCATGATCAACAGCACCGCCATCCGCGGCACCCTGGGACTGGCACTGGCCATGGGAATGGGCAGGTTCTTCTACACACCCGTCCTCCCGCTCATGGTCGCCGCCCTGCACTGGAGCTCGGCTCCCGGTGCCTGGATCGCCACACTCAACTACGTGGGATATTTCATCGGTTCCTTGGTCATCGCCCGCGGCTGGGTTGAACCCACCCGCGGCGTCTACCGCTTAAGCCTCATCGTCTCCACCCTGTGCCTGGCCGCCATCCCCCTGACGTCGAATCTGATCTGGCAGGGGTCGGTTCGCACACTGGCCGGAATCGCCTCGGGCCTGATCTTCGTCTGCGTCACCCAACGCATTCCGTTGGTGGCCCGCAGACCGGTCGATTCCGGCCTCGTCTATGCGGGAATCGGCACCGGCATCCTCATCTCCGGAGCCATCGTCCTGACCGCTGGTTCTCTTGTCGATTGGAGAGAGCTCTGGCTCATCTGCGCACTCCTCAGCGCCGTATTCACCGCCATCGCCTGGACCTGGCCGATGCCTGCGCGCGGCGACAACGCGCAGGCCTCCCACCCCGCCGAGGTGGTCGGCGCGAGCGAGCATCCCACCGTCATCCCGACGGCCCCGCACGTCCGCCGGGCCATGACGGTGCTGACCGCGGGCTACTTCTTCCAGGGTTTCGGTTACATCATCATCGGCACCTATCTGGTCGTGCTGGCCAAACCCGTCTTCGGTGAGACAGCTGCCGCATCAACCTGGGTCGTCGCCGGCATCGCAACCGCGGCCTCACCGTTGATCTGGTCGAACGTCGCCGCCCGCATCGGCACCCGCCGCGGACTCGTCGTCTGCTACTGCCTGCAGGTCGGTGGAGCCGTTCTCGCGGTCTTCGGCACCAATCCGGTCCTGCTCCTCATCTCCGCGGCACTCTTCGGTGGGACGTTCGTCGGGGCGGTCATGATGACCATCGGCGAAGGCTCTCAGATGGGCATCACCGCAGCTGCGGCCAAACTCACGACCTGGTACAGCCTCGGTCAGATTGCCGGCCCCGCACTGGTCGCCCTTGCCCTGAGTGGGACCATCATCGGCAGCTTCATCGCCGCCGCGGTTGCCCTGCTTCTGGCCATGACTTTGACTCTGATGGGCTCGCTGGCTGGCAACGGCAAGCGATGACCATCGAGGTGACCGGGCCGTCCCGTACCCACCCAACGACACCTGTTGCATCGTCCCCGCTATGATTGAAACTGCAGACTAAGTACTGATCACACCGAGGGAGACGCACTGCGATGGCGAAGCTGAAGAAGATGGTCTCGGCAGTAGGTTCCGTCAAGGACCTCAGCAGCGCCCGAGCCGAGTTTGACGATGCCTCCCGCATCCTGCCCGACGAGGCGATCTTCCCACCCGATGACATTCGCCCTGCGCAAACTGATGCCCGTACTCTTCTGCTGCGGATCACGCATGCCGCCGAGTCAAAGAAGGTCAATAGCCAGGGTGACACCTTCGCGGCCATCCATATCCCTGCCGCGAATGACTTCGCGGTCGTGATGACACTCAACCCTTCGGCGCAGATCGAATCAGGGTCGACCTTCGCCACGATTGCCGATGAGGGTGGTTGGCCGGTCATCGTCGCCATGGTCGAAGACATCTTGGGTGTGCGCATCGATCACGTGGCCGAACTCGAAGCCTCTGCCCTGGGCGCTGTCATCAATGAGCTAGGCGGCCTGCCGGTCTACAGCCGAACCGCGTTCTCAGCTGGCGATGTGGAGTTCATCGAGGGCACCAACAACCTCAACGCCACGTCAGTCGGCGCATTCGCCACCGCCGACCCGGTCGACGACGCCGGCCAGACACGCACCCGCAATCAGCGCGCCGCACTGCGCGCCCTTATCCAGGCGCTCAAGACAGGCGGACTGGCTAAGGACCCCCATAAGGGGGCGACTGTGCTCGGTCATTTCGCCAGCGGCATCCATCATGATCAGGCCCTGACGACGCTGGAGCTGGCCAAGATCGCCAACAGCCTCCGCCAGCTCGAATCAGATGACATCGCCGTCGTCACTATCCCCACTACTTCGCGCCGAGAGGACGACGGCGATGTCATCATCGACTTCGACGCCGAGGCTATGCCGGCGCTCAAAGACGCGCTGGCTGGCAAGGACCTGCCGGACTTCTTCCGGTACCTGGTGTCGCTGGGGTACTGAGCGGCCTATTCTTTACGCATAATAAATACAGTCACCGAGCTGCCTGCGATGTCGATGTTGAGTTCGTTATCGTCAGCACCAGGACTCGCTGACACGCTCGCGCTTCCAGTCTTTTTCGGCCCGCTATAAGGGATCGTGTCCGGCAACGGATTGGATGGAATCACCTTCGTCGCGCTCTTCGCACCGTTGGACGGCCCGTACACCTGGGACGCCTTATCCACTGAGAACCCCTTCGGCATATTCATCGACACTGGATTGCCTCCAATTTCGGCAGCATCGTTGGCGTTGATAATCGTCGTCACGAGCGTCTTGCCGTTGTCCTTCGACACGGTATAGGCGTTCATGTCCCCACCACCCTTCACCGAGGTCTTGGTAAATGTTCCCCCGATGCTCGGGACGACGAGCCTGAGCCCCAGCATGTTGGGCCGGGGAACGAAGGTATCGGATCGCTGCCCATGATCGGCCGGGTCGCAGACGAGTGACATCGGCGCTCCCCCATTGCAAGCACCGAGCATCGAGTGCATCGCCATCCGTTCCACCCCGAGCTGCGCCGCGTAGAGGGTGTAGTCAGCAGCCCACAGTGCCGAAGCATTGGTCAACGAGGTGTCGTTCGTGCCTGGGCAGCTCGTCGGTCCAGTTTCTTCCAGCCAGAGAGGAAGATCAGCTGCGTCGGCTTTCTCCTTGCCGATCCCCAAGTTCCTCTGCGCCGATCTCTTCGCCAAGGGATCGATGAGATTTTCTGCTTGAGGTCCACGTCCTGGCACCTCCCCAGAATCGCATTCAGGGAGCTGATACCAGTGCTGAGAGATCGCGGTCTTGTGCTTGACGCCAGAATCGGCAAATGCCTCCATCCACGGACCATCGTAGACATCCGGACCGATGATTGGAGCGTCGGGCCGTTTGGCATGGATCGCCTTCGCATATGCCTCGAGCTGCCTGACGTACTTCTCTTTGTTCCACCCTTCGCCTCGGACGTTGCCGTTGGGAACGTCTTTGACGGTGTATCCGTTCGGTTCGTTGCCGATGCCGAGCCCCACAAGGGAGTCGCCAAGGATGTCGATCGCGTGCACCGCCATGTCCGTCCCACGTCCCGGATCGTAGGTGCCCAGGGGAATGCCGATGGTGACCGTAGAACCGGTGGCATCGATAAGCTTTTTCAGCCTCGAGAGGTCATCGGGGGTGACGGTGACCTCTTCGTCGTGCTTCGGCTTCTCCCCTATCGACGTCCAGAAAGTCCTCCGGTCGAGGGCATTGCCGCCGAACCGCAGCGCCGGTGCCCCGAGCGACTTCAGCTGCTCGTCGAGGTTGGAATTCGCCGGATCAAGTCGGGGGTCGGCGAGGTCGGTGGCTTCGAAGGAGACACCGATGTTGTCTGCGGTAAAACCGGGGCTAAGTCGGTCGGCGGTCGCAGTCACAGCGGCGGCCTCGCCGGAGACTGCGTCGGCAAACGACTGCTCGAATTCGGTCGGAGTCGGTCTCGGTTCGGAACTCTGGTCCCCGGAAGACGATGAACCGTCCGAATCGGTCGGCGAGCATCCCGCCAAAACGAGGGCGAGCGCCACGACGCAGCCTTGGATACTCCGCCTGATGTCCATGGCAATTACTCTGCCCTCTTCCCTCGGAATCAACAACTCCCACAGTCGCAATCAAGATGCCGTCTGCCCTACAGGCACGGCCCCTGTCCATATCTCCTCCGCCGAGGCAACCCCGCGATGTCGTGACATCGTAGGGGTGGAGATATCGCCACCTGAAGAGAGGAGTCACCGCACCCGAGAGTTTCGGCAGTTTCTCTCTCCCCCGTTCGGGCGAAACGGCACACAAGCGATCGTGCTTGTGGGACTACGTAGGCGATTGCTATTTCAACGATCACACCAATCGGAGCCAGCCCACCGAACACCACAGCCTCCCCAGCAGAGTGCGGAGGAATCGAAGCAGCTCCGCCATGTCGGCAGCACCCAGGATCACAGGTCATTGGGACATCGCCCCGGACACCCACCTGCGTTCGGCAGATTCCTTCGACGTGGAGACCTACTCTGAGATCCGCTTCGCTTCCTCGGCCATCGACGAGGTGGACGAAAACTCCTAAATCGTCACCGGTGAGCTGACGATCAGTGACATGACGAAGACTGTGCCGGTTCCGCTCGAGCCCATCGGCATCGAGTCCGACCCCGTCGGCAACCTCCGCGCCGGCCTCGAGGGCACCCGCCGCATCGACCGCAAGGACTGGGGCGTGACCTGGAATACGAAGCTCAAATCCGGTGGCGTGCTCGTCAGCGACAAGACTTGGAGCTTGAGCTCTCGCTCATCAAGAATGTCGCCGAGGCGGCCCCCACCGAATCCGCGGAGTCCACCGAAGAAGAGTCCCCACCGAGGAACCCATCCCCGAGGCAGGTCCCGCCCGCGAGGAGTTCCCGCCTGCTCCGTCTGTGAAGCCTTCTGCTGAACAGCGCCCGGAGTCCCAGCAGTCCGAGGCACCGGGGTCAGACCGATCCAGCCAAAGCGACACCTTCGCCGTCACCCACGTGCCGAACGCGGGTCATTGCGCCGCAGTTCTGGTTTTCAACCCGTCGACGCAGATCAAAGCAGGTCAGTCGTTTGGCGACATCGCCGAGGAGGGCGGTTGGCCGAAAATCCTCGCTATGGCCGAGGAATTCCTGGGCATCCGCATTGATCGCATCGCGCAGCTGGAAGCCGATGCACTCGGTCCCGTGATCGACGAGCTCGGGAGCCTCCAGGGCTACAGCCGCGCCGGTTGCAGGGCGGATGGCACTGACTTCGTTGAAGGGACGAACACGCTCAATGGAACAACTTCGGCAATCTTCACCGCTGCCGACCCTGTCGATGATGCGGGCCAGACACGAACCCGCAAGCAGCATGCAGTAATCCGGACATTATTCCAGTCCCTGAAGCACGGCGGACGGGTAGAGGACCCGAACAAGGGCGCAGCCGTGCTCGCACATTTCGGTCCGGGTATTCAACACAATGCGGAGCTGACCACGGTCGAACTCGACAAGATCACCAACGACCTCCGCACCCTGCAGACGGACGACATCGCCGTCGTCACAGTGCTCACGAACTCCCGCCGCCTAGAGGATGGCAAAGTCGTCATCGACTTCGGCCCCGAAGCAATGCCGGACCTCAAGAAGGTCCTTTCCGGTAGCGGGCTTGCAGACTTCTTCCGCCACCTGGTCTCCTTAGGGTACTAGGAGCTCAAGTCGAGCTATCCGCACAATGACAACCCGGAAATAGCTGCGGTGCTGGTCGTCGCGTATCTCAGCCCGAAAGCCCCTCACCCCTCCCAATCGTCAGTGGCAGGACACAAGACAGCAGTGAAGAAACGATAAGCACTAGACCACAATTCGATAGTCACCGTGCGAAGAGAACGAACCCCCAAATAGATTCGATCACCTGGCAGAGGTCCGTACACGGCTCAATAGTTCGTGTCCGAGTCGAGCCCAATATTATGAGCCACAAAAGTCAATCCTTTCACCTCGACCTCATAGCGAATATGACGAGCCCCCAAGCATTGACGGAATTGCTGCGCAGACAGAAGGTGAGGAGGGTGGACATCTCGTCCGACGCTGTCACTACTCTTTAGGCGAATGCGCCAACCGACATACATCGTGAAGAAGCCAACCGGCCCGTAGACGAGGCTACCGCTACTCACAGAACCAAAGAGAAGAGCACCCAAATAATCCGGACCTTAGTAGATTCCGCCCAAGTCATCAGCTCGGCTCCTGGGTCCCTTGTGATCGTGGGCACATCAACGGCTAAGCAAGATAGCCACAATAGGACCAGCGACCTATCCTTGTGGAAGGCCCCACCAGCAGATAAAGGCCCCAATGCAGTGAGAGCTCAAACTCGAACTACAACTCCGTGAAGCGCCAAGACCACTGCCAATGCGCGCCACCTCGTGAACACGCAATTTTCCAGATATATTCGAATCGGGGCGGACATACTGAACGAAATCCAAAGAGGTCAACACATGCAATCGACACTTCCGAGCGTAACCGTAGTGGTCGAATTTGCACGCAGGTTCGTCGATGCAGGGCCAAGTACCACATCGCCCGCTCAGGACAGAGTTGAACAAGAGCTCAACCGGCACAAGTCAGCTGCAGTGCTCCGCGTCAACAAGAAACTAACAAAAAAGCGCATATGGACGCTGCTTGCAACGGTCAAAACCAAGTACATACTCTTCATTCGAGAGGGTCACGACTGGTCGAAAGAACTACTAACGAACCTCATAGACGAGGCCAATCACACCCAACAGGCGCTCATCGAACCCTATACGTTCACAACGTCCCTCCCCAACAATCCCGAATGGGCAGCGCAACAGCTTGCGTACAACTATTCGCGCGACGTTAGCGTGTATGGAAAACTCTTCGAAGTATCAAAACTCCTAGACCTCCCAGCACAGCTTCAGAGCGTTGACAAATCCACAATCTATCTAATCTATCGGCTCTATTGGCGCATAGATCACACCACACCGATCAACGAAGCGTATACAACCAGAAATCCGACACTGAACTCCAATGGCCTCAAACTGCGGAGCACAAACAAAACTCCACTACCGCTGATAGATACCGAATCAATAGATTTGCGCAGCGGAATTCTTCGTCTACTGATTCTCGGACTACGGAGACTTCGCCAGACATCCCAGGCATCGGTAAACATACGCGGACTAGGAGTCGTCGCAAGACACTATCGCCTTCAAAATTTGCTCGGACACGCACAACAACATCATCCAGTCGAAGCTCAATTGCTCTCGTGGCTATCCAGCCCCGAGCATGAGGAATATCTGACAAAGCAACTCACCGAATACGACCTGTACACGCGCTTCTCTGAGTCCCCTCTGAGCCTCGAACACCCATCGGCGCGAATCAATACGATCCGTGCTCATGACACCACTGTCTACGTCTACCGGGAGTATCGGCCAAAATCCTTAAGAACTCGAAGCCCGTCTCCTGAAATCTACGATTTCTATAGTCGGCGAATACGACCCGATTCGACAATCCTGATATTCGATCGCCCAACAGCAGCCGACGATAACGCAGAACACCTATACCGCTACATTAAAAGCGAAATGCCCGAATACCAGAATGTGTTTTTTGCCCTAGACAGCTCCTCCAAAGATTGGAACCGCCTAAAGGCGGAAGACTTTAGGCTTACAAGTTTCTACTCATCCGAGTTCTTCGATATCTTCCTGCAGTCCGATGTAGTTATATCATCACAAATGTACAACCTGAGTCGACGCGGAAAAGATTTCACAAACTCGCGGTTCGTCTATCTTCAACATGGTATACAACTCAATGACATGCACTCATGGCTTACCTCAAATCATTATGATTTAATAATATCAACCGGGAACGAAGAAACAGAGTATCTCAAAGAAGTCTCTCCGGTCGAGACACTAAACAGCGGCATGCCTCGCTTACAGCAAATTACCAGAAATGCTGAACGAACCAACACTATTGTGTATATGCCTACCTGGAATTTCGACAATCACTCATTGTCTCAAGATGACTTTTCTCGAACTCAATCAGTGCAGCGTGTGAACGATGTCCTCGCTGAACCAAGACTTCTTTCTTATTTGGACGAACAGGACGTGGTCCTAAAGGTTAAATTGCACCCTAACCTCGAGAATAGATCCGAGGCGTTCTGCTTCAGCGAAAGAGTGCTAATGTCCAGCGAAAGCTATCAGGACCTAATCGGATTTAGCGATTTCGTCTTCACTGACTACAGTTCAGCAGCCTTGGACGCAGCGTTCGCGAGAGTCCCGATTGCTTTTTATCAACCAAGCTCGAAAGATTTCTACAGAGGCCAGATATATCATCAACGACTAAACTATAGAGAAATCAAATTGGGTCCAGTCTTTCAAAAGCTCCAGTCACTGGTCTCGTATATCGTCAACGAAGCATACCGGTTTGACAGAGATTTCTTTGAGGAAAACACCAAACAATTCTTTGCATCGGTCGATCGCGAATCAATATGCTCGTCGATAATGAAGAAGGTATTGGCCCTGTGAGATTCAAATTGACCAAAGACTCTCGATACCTCATAAGATTCATCCTCGATTTCGGCCCAGCACGAGTGTTCATACAGTCATTTTTGAATACGCGATTAGCAGATCAACTCCGACGAGTAATGGAGAATCGTGGGTATTATGGATTGTTGGCTGTACTTTCCACTGAAAGATCTCCTCGCGGATTCGTTTATGTATCGAGCGACTCTATGATTGACCAATATTGGCACCGAGTTCGGCCCTCAGCTGTTTCAGACGACCAAAGCGCCATTAGAACCGACCGACAACAATTCGATGGAGCGAGCTCTCCGGCCTACCTGAACCAACTAATGTCCACCTCGCTTCACCAAGAACTTCATCACACGCGCGGACTGCAACCGCCTCATGCGTCAAGGTTTCAGTATTCTTCAAGGGCACAGCGCTCCTACGATAATTTGCACAGAGTGCGGTACCGTCGTGGCATCTTCTTCGCTCTGCGTGGAAATGTTGAGTCCCCCGAGAAGATAGTTTTCACTTTTGCCGAGCCTCAGGACGCTACGGCCACGGTACGTTACCCTATTCTACATCTCAGTAATATTGCTGACATTGAGTTGGCCGAAACCTTGATAGTCGCTGTTCAGCCTCGTCTCTCCGAGGCTCGTAAAGAAGGCGATTCAACAGTTTTCGACGACTCGGCCCCTTTGGTCTCATTTGTTAGTGGGGTCCTTGCACGAGCCAAATCTGATGATTCTAGTTTGATTTTTATTTCTGAGACCAGATCAACTACCGACATCGGAATGTTGATTTCCGAGTTTCCGAGGGCAAATACAATCGCTCTCTGTGACAGTGTTGGTGGAATCTTGAGGGAAACTGAAGATCTTTGCTTCGATGTAGCTCCAATTGGTACCTGTCGGAGCAGTTCTTCAGGGCAATCTTCCCAATTGACGAAACCGAGAGACTATATCTTACACGCCGGCATGCTTGGTAAAGCGGACCTTATTTCGTTGGCATCGAGCTACAAAGCCTCGAGAGACACCTCGTTCTTCAGATTCTCCGTCGATCCAGACAGGTTGCGCACATCGGCTGATCCGACGTTACTCGCAATTGTCCGTTACATGTTGGGTCTGCATTGGACCACTGCGGGCGCACCTATATCTGAACTTCGTGTGTACAGCACACATACCGGTTCCGGTGTCCAAATACGTACCAACGTCGAGCAATCTTTTGATTCGGAACGTCAATGGTTTCTGGAGTTCCGGAATTGTGATCACGTCATATTCTCCGAAATATCAAATCATCGTCTGCCCTTTGTCAAATACACGAAAGACACCCAGTACGTGCCCACCACTATATTCGAGCACTTTCGTTTGGTAGGTGCGCTAAGTCTCGGGGGCGAGTCAGGGCCAATACATCATAGGATGCAGCTTCGTTCGCCCTTGCGTTTATTGCAGGGAGGAGATATTTGGGGCTCATCGTAGTTGAGAGCGTAGTTTGGGATAGTTCGAAGCAGGGCCCGTCACTACCCGGATAGACGTCGAGGACTTCCGACCCGAGTTGCACAGTCGGGCGCGATTTTCCGGGTTTGGTTCGCGATTTTGCTGGTGAACGGACTGTCGACTTCCGATTCGGGAAACTAGACGGGTTCGTAGAATGGGTGTATCAGCCTGCGAGTGAGGAAAGTCCCGACCAAGTTCCGGGGCAACCTCGGTCCAGATAGTGACGAAACGCCACGGCAAACTCACCGTCATCGAACACCTAGGCTCCGCTCACACACCGGCCCAACTCGCAGCACTCGAAGAAGCTAACCGGGAAAGGATCAGCGATTCCACTGGGCAACTGGCTCTCGACCTCGACACTGGACGTGATGTCTCGTCAACCTCGCGTCGGCGGGTGAAGGAACCTGAATCACGCCTGCTCATCGACACCATCCACACCGCGTACAACTGGCTCGGATTCGACGTCATCGATGACAAAGTGTTCTTCCAACTTGTCCTCGCAAGGCTCGTCGAACCCACGTCGAAGTCCGACAGCATTCGCGTCCTCGACGAGCTCGGCGCCGATGCTAAGCACCGGAGCACCTTCACCCGACGCCTACATCAGGCCAATGCCGACTCGTATCGGGAGACCATCGCGGCCAAATGACTTGACTACTCAGTCGGCACGGCCGGGATCTCGCTGCTGCTCTATGACGGTTCGGTCGCCGGCGTGTACGCCAGCAGGCTCCATGCGGTGGCTGGAGTGACATCACCAATCGACTGATGGTGCCGGCGATTGTTGTAATGGTCGCGGAAGCGTCGGAGTAGTGCTCGTACTGTCTCCAGGGTTGCTGGGGTGTTCGCGTCGAGGCACCGAATCAGGGGGTGGTGGGAGCGTTCGTTCTTGCCCTACGTTGTCGGTTTGCCCGGAAGCCCACTGATCGGCATCGCGCCTTTCGACGCGAGGAATGTCTCCAAATCCCCGATCCGTCCTTGGCGCAATTTCTTGAACGCAAACGAATTGTCCGACAGAACCAATTTCGGCGCACCGTATTCAGCGATGGCAGTGGCAAGGGTCTCGTGTGCGTCGGCACGGTTCTCATCTCGAGAATGGGGTGCGGTTCCGACGTCGAAGCGGGTAGCGTCATCCAGGAGCTGATAGATCGTGATGATGGTCCCGGTGGTCAGTGTGTATTCGAAGACGTCGAGTTGCCATAGGGCCATGGCTATGGATCTGGCGAAGGGAATGTAGGAGGATTTGGGACGCCTCTTCGGGGAGGCGTGGACGTGGCCGACACCCGCCAGCAGTCGCGCGATCGTTGGAGTAGCGGGGACCTTCCCACCGGGGCAAGTGTCAGCGATGAGGCCTTCGTAATGGATGGTTTTGGGGCCTCTTCGTAATCGAAAGTGTAGGTCAGTGATCTTCAAACAGAGCGAGTCGCTGCCCGGATAGGCGTCGAGGTCTTCCGATGCCGAAAGATCTTACACAATCCGCACGGAAGACCCCGACGTGGCCAAGCCTATTTTCTCTACCCCGGACCTAACGACATTTTGCCGACTCAACGACCTCGACCTCACCCTGCATCGGCCAACACATCACCGCCAACAACGCCATCCTGAAATGCCGGCCGAACACCACCGATAACTGGTGCCACCGGTGTGGCGGCCACGGCGAAATTCGCGACACCAGTCTGCGGCGGCTGGCACATGAACCCTTCGGCCGCTGGCCCACGACACTCCACATTCGAGTGCGTCGCTACAAGTGCATCGAATGCAGCCACGTATGACGCCAGGACACCAGGACCGCGGCACCACCCTGAGCAAAGATCTCCCGGTCCGGACTCGATTGGGCGCTGCGTGCACTCGTCCTTGATCACGACACTCTGTCCGTGATCGCTGACAAGCTCGCTGTGTCCTGGCATACCGCGAATTCCGCGGTTCTGGCCGAAGGGCACCGGCTGCTGATCAATGATCCGAATCGTTTCGACGGTGTGTCTGTCATTGGTGTCGATGAGCACGTGTGGCGCCACACTCGCCAGGGAGACAAATACGTCACCGTCATCATCGACCTCACCCCGATCAGCCAGGCCACAGGCCCAGCACGCCCACTCGACAAGGTCCCTGGACGGTCGAAACAAGTCTTCAAACAATGGTTAGCCGCACGCCCGAAGGACTGGCATGATGGGATCGAAGTCCTCGCGACGGACGGATTCTCCGGATTCAAAACACTTGCCGCCGAGGAAACTCCCGATGCTGTGGAAGTCATGGATCCGTCCCACGCCGTTAAACTTCCTGGTCATGCCCTTGACGACCTTCGTCGTAGCGTCAGGCAGGAGCCAACTCGGCATCGGGGACGCGCGAAGGATTCGTTGTATCGGGCGCGGAAGACTCTGCATACGGTACCAGTTTGATCACGACCAAGCAGCGAGCCAGGATCGTGCGGCTTTTCGCCGACGACAATCTCACTGAAGTCGAACTAACCTGAAGCATCTATCAAGACAGCGTGGCTGCTGACCGGGCCGAAAATCGTAGCGAAGGCAACAGACTCCTTCAGGAAGTCATCGGTACTTTCGCATCGGGTCCGCCACCAGGATAGATAGGGTTGAAACGGTTAAGACGAGTGCTGAATAGACGAACAGCCGACATGCTGGCGTTCCTCACCCGAGCCAGAATATCGAATGGTCCGACCAAAGCCATCAACGGCAGGCTCGAACACCTTCGGGGATCGGCCCTGGGGTTCCGCAACCTCACTCATTGCATCACGAGGTGCCTACTCGTATCCGGCGGATTCAGGACAGTCCTACACTCTTAATTAAGTTGAGCCAGTAACGTCGAAATCCACGGGCCAGGGCCGGAACACTAAACCAGTGCAAGTCAGGACAGATTCTCCGGCTTCAAAACAGCAGCCGTCGAGGAACTGCCCTGTGCTGTGGAAGTCATGGACCCCTTCCACGTCGTCAACCTCACCTGAGTTGCTTCACTTTAGTGCCCCGGCCCGGGCCCGAAACTTTCGACGCTGCTAATTAGCTCGGCAACGTTTGGCGGGACTTCGGGTGGGAACACGAGCTCGTGCCCATCGATCTCACCCACGAACTCACGTAGTGGCCGCAACGTGGTGATGACCTTCTTCAACGACAACCCTGTGGCTTCTTGCATGAACCTCGCGACCGCCAACGCAGTGAACACGACCGTCAAGTGCGCCTCGATCGCATCCCGTGTGCGATGGAAGATCGGACGGGCCCGAAGGTCAGTCTTCGACATCCGAAAAGACTGCTCGACATGCCATAGATCATGATAAGAACCTACGACTTCACGGGCGGTCATGACTTTGGCCTCGATGTTCGTGACGTACCCTTTCCACCCGGCCAGACCCACCGGCTTGTCGTAACTGGACTCGTCGAAGACCTTCGTCGATCCCTTCGTCTTCACGAACCGTGCGGCCTTCGGCTTCGACTCCCCGTCAATGATGCGCATCGCCCGATTGCGCTGCAGATTCAGTGTCTCTCTGTCCCGCACGGCGCGTTTGCGTCGGTATTGCCACACTGCCCGCCACGCCTTCGGATGCTCAACCGGTGACCACACGGGCTCAGCACGAGTCAGCGTCCGGTTCTTATCCAACCCGACTGTGGTCCTTGGGGTCAGCGTATCGACGAGCTGCCCATCATCAGTGTTTGTCCCGTTCCAGGTGAAGAACGTTGCCAGATCGTTCGGTGCCTTCGTCTGCCGCGAACCGACGATGAACCGCAGCCCGGCATCATCGAGTTCTGTGAGGTTCGCGGTTGAGAGCATTCCGGCATCAGCAACGATGACCATATCGCTGACCCCGTGGCGGTCTTGGAAACCCTTGACGATCGGTATCATCGTGAACGTTTCTGCCTTGTTGCCTTCGAAGCACCCGATCTCTAACGGAAATCCGGTCCGATCGACGAGGAGGCCGACCACGATCTGTGGATCGACGCGGCGTTCCTTCGAATACCCGACCTTGCGGAGCCTGTCTTCCTTCTCTGCTTCAAAATATAAGGTTTATGCCGATGTTTTGATTATGCCGATCAATGAGTCGTCGTCCCTGGTCAGATCGTGAACGTCTAGCGGAAACATCGGCATAACAGGCATGGTGAACCTCCACCCAACCAATTGGAGGAACCCTCGATGAAAAGAATCATGCCCCTGACTGCCCGGGGCCCACTGACAGCCACGATCGATGAACTCAGCTCGTGGATGACCAGCCAGGGATATGCCCGCACCATGGTGCCCCAAGTATTGGGGGTCGCTCGCGGCCTCAGCGCCTGGATGGACGACCACAACCTGACAACGACTGATCTGACCCCCAGCGTTCTCAACGATTTTCAAACACACTATGGTCCAACAACGCCAGGACACACGATCGTGACCGTAAGACTTCCGGTGTTGCGCCGCTTCTTCATCGAATCAAGGCTCCTCACCGATGCTGACGCCCCTCGCAAACGGCCCCGACCTCCAGATGGGAAGCAGTCTCCGCCTCTGCACAACGCGACCGAAGGACAACTTGCCGCATGGGCTGATTGGCAACGACGCACACGCAACATCAGCGACGGCTGCATCCGATATCGACGCATGTGGGCGACAGAGCTCGTCGATTCTCTTACACACACGAGCACCGAAATCGATTGGAGTTCTTGCACCCCGACGCTGCTCAACACCTATGTGGGACAACGCTGTACTGGATACGCCCCGGCCTCGCGTACAGCGATCATCGACTCAATCCGTTCTCTCATGCGATGGGCGCTGGCCACAGGACGCATCGACCGCGACCTTGCACCCGCGATCCTTCAAGCCCGAACCTCACGGGCCACCATGCCTCGCGGACTCTCGACTGGTCAGGTCCAAACCCTCCTGACTGCCTGCAACCAACGCACTGTCATCGGGATTCGCGATGCCGCGGTCATTTGCCTCCTATGGCGACTGGGACTACGTGCCGGGGAATGCGCCGGGCTGCAACTGGATGGTCTCAACTGGGCAACAGGATCACTGACCGTCGTGGGTAAGGGACACCGTCGGCTCACTCTGCCGATCCCGCATGATGTCGGCGACAGCCTCATCGCCTGGCTGCGGGTGCGCCCCAGTGACGCGACGGACCGGGCCGTGTTCGTCCGCGCACGAACACCCATCCACGGGTTGACCGGCGCGGGAATCTCCGACATCGTCAAACATCGGGCCGACAACGCTGGACTCGGTCTTGTCCATGCTCACCGGCTGCGCCACACAGCGGCGATGCACGTCATCGCCACCGGCGGCAGCCTGACCGAAGCACAAGAACTGCTCGGGCATCAGAACGCAGCGATCACCAGTGTCTACGCAAGAGTCGATCTCAACTCCCTGCGCGACCTGACCATACCGTTTGGGAGAGTACCGGAATGAATCTCCTCGACGAACTCAACTCCTATCTGGGGCAACGACGCAGCCTGGGATACGAACTCAAGACCACCGAGTACCTGCTCCGCAATTTCTGCAACTGGGTAACCGATCAGACGAAGACTCAGACGTTCACAGTCGACGACGCCGTCGACTGGGCCAGGAACCGTCCGAACACGGCTCCTGTGTGGTGGTCGCAACGGCTGACAGCGATTCGCCCCTTCGCCGCGTGGCTCAATGCCCGCGGCGAAGACATCCCTTTGATCCCGAAAGGATTACTGCCGACTCCGACAACACGACGCATCCCCTACATCTACTCACAAACCGACCTCGATCGTCTCCTGAACTCTTGTCCGACGTTCTATGCCCACCCCAGAGTGGCGGTGACGATGCACACGATCATCGGGTTGCTCGCCGCCACTGGAATGCGGGTGGGTGAAGCCCTTCGCCTCAGGGTTGCCGATCTCGACGTCGACACCCATGTTCTCCTCGTCCACGGCCGTAAGACACCACGAGACCGTTACGTGCTTCTGCACCCAAGCACAACGACGGCCATCACCACGTACCTCTCCTGTGCCGAACGCTTAGCAACCCGTCCGTCTCCGACCGGCCCGATCTTTGTCAACGCTCGCGGCACCGATTTCGTCCTCGAAACCATCGAACAGCACTTCGCCGCCCTCGTCGACGACCTCCAGCTGGTGCCTGCCGACCAGAAACGGCCCCGAATGCACGACCTGCGCCACACATTCGCCACCAAGCACATGATCGCGGCATACACGCATGGACACGACCCCGCCAGAACCCTGAGCCTGCTCTCGACATGGTTGGGCCATTCCAGCCCCGAACACACTTACTGGTATCTCAGTGCCGCTCCCGAACTCCTCGCAGCCGCTGCGCATCGGCTCGAACCCTCCCGTGTGGAAGGACCACAATCATGACCATGCTCTCCCAGCACTTGCAGGCCTACTTCACGACATTCGCTCACAACCAACGTAGCCTCTCACCACACACCATCACCGCCTACCGGGATACGTGGCGGATGCTGCTGACCTTCCTCGCAGCAGAAATCAACACTCGGCCCGATCTTCTCGACTTCGGCCACATCGACGCGGCCAACGTCTCCGCGTTCCTCGATCACCTCGAAAACGACCGGGGCAACACCATCGCGACGAGAAACGCCCGCCTGACCGCCATCCGCGCAGTCCTCACCCGTGCATTGCCCAACCAGCTCGACCACGCTGGCACCCTGGCACAGGTCTTAGCGATTCCACCCAAACGCGGACCACGCTCGGATGTCGAGTTCCTCACCGGTGAAGAATCGACAGCGCTGATCAATGCACCCGACCATAACCGGTGGACGGGCCGACGCGACTACGCCTTGCTCGTCCTCGCGGTCCAAACAGGACTGAGGATCAGCGAACTCATCAGCCTCACTCTCACCAACATCCACTTCGGTGCTGGTGCCGGCGTCACATGCTTAGGGAAAGGCCGACGTCGGCGAGTCACACCAATGACAACCCCAACCGAAACCGTGATGAGAGCCTACATCGACGACCGCAAGAACCGGCCCGGAACTGCGCTGTTCTGCGGGCCACACGGCAACGAGCTCTCCCGCGACGCCATCGAACACAGGCTCCGCATTCACGTCGCGGCAGCAGCCGCGAACTGTCCGAGTCTGGCCAGGAAACACATCACCATGCACACCCTGCGTCACACAGCCGCGATGAGCTTACTCGCCGGAGGAGTCGATATCTCAGTCATCGCCTTGTGGATGGGACACCAGCGAACCCAATCGACAGACGTGTATCTCCACGCCGATATGACGATCAAGCAGACTGCACTTGATCGGACACGACCGCTTGATACACGGCCAGGAGTCTACAAGCCAGAACCTGACATCCTCGCGTGGCTACACGAACTCTGATTATGCCGATGTTTCCGCTAGACGTTCACGATCTGACCAGGGACGACGACTCATTGATCGGCATAATCAAAACATCGGCATAAACCTTATTATGCCGACGTCGGCATAATGGCGTGGTCACGTCATAAAGGATCAGCGAGATCCCGGTCGTCGCGACAGAGTAGTCGAAGCACTTGCCTGCAATGGTCTCTCGATAGGAGTCGGCATTGACTCGTTGCAGACACCGGGTGAAAGTGCTGCGGTGTTTGGCATCAGCACCAAGTTCGTCGAGGACACGGATGCTGTCAGTCTTCGACGTGGGTTCGACGAGCCTTGCGAGGACGAGCTGGAAGAATGCTTCGTCATCGACGACATCGAAGCCGAGTCTGTCGTAGGCGGTGCGGATCGTGTCAATGAGCAGCCGTGATGCTGATCCCTTCACTCGCCGGCGCGACGTTGTCGAGACGTTGCCTCCGGTGTCGAGGTCGAGGGCTAGTTGTCCGGTGGACTCGTTGATCTTTTCCCGGCCGGCTTCTTCGAGTGCTGCGAGTTGGGCTGGGGTGTGAGCGGAGCCGAGGTGTTCGATGACGGTGAGTTTGCCGTGGCGTTTCGTCACGATTTGGACCGCGGTTGCCCCAGATGCGGTCGGGACTTTCCTCAGTCGCAGGCTCATGCCTTCATTCTACGGACCCGATTAGTGTCCCAAATTCCCTACATACAGTCCGGTCACCAGGAGGTATGCCGTCGAATCATTCACAATCGGCCAAAGTGAAGCAAGTCAGGTCAAACTCACCGGGATGCCCAAGATCAACTCAGCGGTAACGCCACGCACGACCGATACATCCCACTGAAACGAATAATCGAACCTGCCCAAGGAAAACTAGTGCTCGTGACTACTAGACTTCGACTCAACTTTTATACACAATTTAGCAGTCCACAAAAACATCAAAAACAAGAAATCCCGAATGCCCAAACACCAAGTTCACCATAAGGGTCCCGAAAAATTGCGAAGATACTAGGAACTCACATCTGAATAATTATCCCACGCGGCCGATTGATAGAGAAACCCCGTCCAACTCCTCAATAAGATTGTAAGCGACGGTAGAAGTGACGTACTCTGCTGTAGCAATCTTCCTATGGCATCGGCCTAACATATTGTCACCGAACTCATCTATTATCTGAATTTCATAGCGCCCAACTTCCATGCTATTCAAATCCAATGCCTCAGCGTTGCGGAAGGAAAACGCTCCGTACGAGTTTGACATGTCCTCGATATGAATTGGAAGTGTATCCAAGATTTCCCGCCGAAGCGCGCCCAGAGGTTCTGAGAATACGACAGAATCGCCAAGCAACAACCGAAACTCATGACGACGAGCCGACCAACTGTGCGCTAAAAGCGTCTGTCTTACGTCGAATCCATAGAGCAGCAACCCACCAGCCTCTAGAGAGAGACGAACTGCAGAAGAACGGACAATGCTCGACTCTCCTGCAGCATCCATTAGCCACTCTTCACTAGGCGGAAAGCCGCGATGGGTGAATACAGAATATAAATAGGAAGCCGGATCGCCTTGTCCACGTAATGAGGCCACAACGCCGGCTAAAAGGGAAATCAGCCTGCGAAGCCCTCCGGGCACATCGGACATTACCAATCGAGACGGGTACCTAACGAGACGAGAAGACCGCCCAGCAAACGGCACATACTCGTCTACGAGAAATACGGACTTTTGTTCTAGCTCCGGGCTACTATGAACAAGGCTAATCGTGCTCTCAGTTTCCGAGTTGCGAATCACCTTTCCGTCGTCAACAGCGGAATTGTCAGTACTCAAACTCTGCCTAAGAAAAATAACGAAAAGTTCTGGAACAAGTTCACGCAACACGTTGGCGAAACGCCAAGACCCATCGTGGACAAAAGCAACCGCGAACCTGCGCTCAATCCCCAGCCGCACCAACAGTGCAGCGATCAAGCCAGCTGTTGCGCACGAATCTTCCGGATAAACAGCCAACACCCACCCTGGAACATTCTCGACAGCCGACAAATCGCGCATCTCTGAAGGACCCAAAATGATCACGGCGCTACCGGGATCTTCACGCGGTGTCCGAATATTTACGCCGTCTAGACAAAACCACTCGGAATCACGCCACCGAAGCGCGTCCAGATCGCAGCGAATAAAATGGCGATCGTGACCGTCACTCTCAAGAACCATAATAGAACTTCGCCTCCAACTCTTTGATGGCTGAACGGTCACCATATTCTCGCAGCAGCTGGCACAAACGATTATCCGCATCCTCCAACCCCTGGCCGCGCAGGCCGAGAAACGATAACGGCGTCCAGGAATTGTGAAGAGATACAATTCCAGAGCACTCTTTCCAATCAACCGAATAGGATCTAAAATTATCAGGAGAGAACCAAAACCTTTCGTAGAGGCCTTGCCGGTCAAGCTGCGGGTACTCCTCCTCTAGTAGCAGTTCAGGAGTCGCCAAACTTTGTCGCACATCAATACGACGTGATAACCCATCGTTCTCTGGGGCCTTGATGAGCGGTTCAAGAATCGAATTCCCCAGATAGGCCCATGATCGGTCATCCTCCCAATTCTGCATCTTGTCGATTGCGCCGTCCAACCACAAAGTAGCCACCGACGAACGTTTCGACGCAGACAACGCCCCAATATGAACACCGTCCGTGCGGGAGTCTCCGTAGTATACGAACGCGTCCAGTTCTTGACGCGTATTCAGAAAAGTAGTGGCCCCATCAGTGATCATAAGTGAATCTACGTCCAGGAACGTCCCGCCGAAATGTGCCAGCCAAGCAGCAGATACGACATCAGACTGCTTCGCAAAGGTAAATCGACGAAGCAGACTCACATCAATTAGGCCATTGAAAATGCTATGTACGTTTGACTGATTGATGACTACGATGTCATCAACTGATACGTATCGTAACCATGTCGAAACGCACCACATAAGATACTCGGGCGGCCTCAAACCTTCCCAGTAGCAACAAACTTTGTGCATTTGTCTCCAAGCATAGAACCGTACGTTTTTTATTAGAGGACGAAGCATGAATCATTCAGGTCAAAGACAAAAGCCAAACCTCCATAGCTTAAACATCCTCAATAGCCTGAACGATGCGTTCGCTGTTGCTGAAGTCGCGTAAATAGAAAACAGACAATGCCCTATCCAAGAAATGGTCTCTCACTTTCCTGTCAGTCAACAACCGCTCAACTGAGCCAACTACCGAACTCACTGAACTGACAACTGGACCAAAACCTGCATCATCGTAATTATAATACCCCTTGCGGTAATTGTGTCCGCCAGAAAACACAGCTTCGCTATCAAACTGAAAATAGACTGAAGGAATATCTATATACGCAGCATCAAAAGCTACTGACGAATAGTCAGTCACAAAGACCGAAGCACGGGCTAGCGTCTCTTGGAAAGAATTTGAGGATAGATCCACCCGAGCCACATGTGGTGGCAAAGATAATTTGGGGAGCAAATTGCTCAAAGATGGGTGAACAACGAAC
The DNA here is from genome assembly GCF_021532235.1 of Brevibacterium sp. UCMA 11752. Classification (NCBI taxonomy): domain Bacteria; kingdom Bacillati; phylum Actinomycetota; class Actinomycetes; order Micrococcales; family Brevibacteriaceae; genus Brevibacterium; species Brevibacterium sp. UCMA 11752. The sequence goes on from NZ_JACBOS010000003.1 coordinate 152,100, forward strand.
TCGATCGAAAGACCCTTTGATTCTGCTAACAGCCTCAAATCTTCGGATTTGAGCAAATCCAACCATTGCCGACCGTAAAGCGTCTGCCCAAAGACCGCGTTTCTCTCAGCCGATGAATACCCCAACAACTCATCACGAATATGAGCACGCCAGGTAGGCATAATGAGAATAGACTCTCTGCTTGATCTTCTAGAAATCTCTAGTAAGCGATCGTAACGAGAAAACCCTGTCAAAGCAACGTTTCCGGATCTGATCTTATACGGAGACCCGGGCCCGATAAACGACGTGTATTCGTCACGACTAGCCGTAATCAAAAGGTCTATCTGCTTCGGATTGAGCCACCTAGAAAGGTCATCCTTGGTGACTCCATGTTGCAAAAAAACGAACTTCCCTTTTGGAGACCCAAATAACTCACGAGGAGCCGGGTACATCACATCAGCCGTGGCATCAGAAGAAATTCGAAACGATCCGTTCAGAGCGGCAAGATATAGCTCCTCAGAGCCATATTCGAGCATACGGAACCCTTCGGTAGACAGTCTTGGCCAATCCTTAGAAGCCTTTGACAACACGAAGAAGGCATTAATGTCCGGCCGTTCCTTCATTAGATACCTGTACAGGTGCTCGCCATTATCGTCTGCTTTGTCCGGACGGTCCATAACCAACCAGGCATTTGAGTATCTACGTTGTACTTCCGGGAGCTTCGAGTTTTGCACGGTGCGTATAACCCGCCCGCTCTCGGTCTGCTGCCTCGCGGAAGACAACGACCTGCGTGTTGCCTGCACAGTCTTGTCAAAGACAACCCGGGCAGCGGACCTCCTGGTAGTCAGGGATTTGACTCGCACTCGCGATCTAATCTTCTGAGCCTGACTCCTAGTGCGACCGATCTGTGCGGCGGTTACGTTTTGCTTGACTCGACTAGCAGATTCACTTGACGGCGCTGGCCATTTCGGATTGGAGAACTTGCGCGACCTAAGCATCGTACCGTTGGAAAACACCGTTATTTCGCTACCCTCGAGCGTCAAGCTCTCCTCGACAGCAAATGCTTCCCCAAATAGTCTATGGGTAGTGTAGTCATGTTCGACGGGCTCCGTAACGGCGCCATCAGCATAGAACTCGGTGTACGGACGAGTTCCCGAATAGATAAAAGTGATCTTTGCTCGTCCGTATTTATCAGAATTCCAACGATATAGAGCCACCTTGTCTTGAGGTGTCTTACCATATCTCAAACGAATCGATTCGCGGAGGGCCCAGGGGTGGGGGTTGCAGCTGAATTCCTCAATAGTCGAGGAGTCTATACGCCGCATGATTTCTTCTAATAGGTCAAGAAATTCGCGACGAGTTGCCGAGTCAATCCACGCCACCTTCGAAACCATAACTTGATCCTCTTTGAAGTACCAAAGGAGGTCGTAAAGTACCATGTACTGTGCCCATTTAGGTACCTGCCCCCTTCGGCCAACCTTATTTAACAGGTCTAGATAGCCTCGTCGAGGGGTGTTCAAAAACCTATCCGATGTACTCCAGCTTGATTGTACCAGCGAATTCTGAGCGGCTCGTTTTCTATAATAGTAGATCGCTTTCGACACTAGGCCGACCATAGGTCGGTTAAATAGGTCGAGATATCGACCGATTAGATGCGCATCTTCGAATGTCGGACGAATTGCCGTGTCGTAATTCAGATCATTCTCACGCAGGTGGTTCAATTTAAAAAACGCTGTCGCACCCAGCTGAAATGCTTCTGGTTCCTCATCAAGGTCCGCTATTCGTTCACCGAATTTGAACTTCTTCGCCAATGGATGGCTGTCCCGATATTCCCCAGTCTCATCATTAAGTATGTAAACCCTAGTCGAAAGAATTGAACTTAGGTTCTCTTCATCTCTAAGGATGAAACTCTCTACAGAAGAGAAGTATTCAGGGTCCAAGATGTCGTCCGGATCAGCAACCGTGACCCACTCACCTGATACCCGTTCTAACGCAACCGCGCGTGCGGCAGCGGCGCCGCAGTTCTCTTGGTGGATCAGGGAAACATTGTCGCGTCCACTCATCCAAGCCTCAAAGATCGATGCTGAGCTATCGGTTGAGCCGTCATTCACAGCTACAATTTCTATCTTGTCTATAGGATACGTCTGCGCGTCCAACGACCGCAAAAACGCATCGATATATTGTTCAACTTCATAGATGGCAATAATGACGCTGAATGTTGGTCTCATTCTAAATCGATTCCGAGGTAGAGAACGTTGACGACAAGATTGCAGAAGTGGCCGAATCGGCGACCGTGGAAGAGGGCAAACGCAGTATCCGAAGGTCCAATGGAGAGGGAGCAGCGTCATAGAAATGATTGCGGTATATGCGAGCTTCGGTCACGTTGCCCTTATCAATCAGCACAGTACTTTTCGCATATAGCTCTATTACACTTTCCGACTCTTGCAACGAGACGTTTGTAACGATCGCCTCGGCCTCTTCAGCTTGACCCAAGTATAACAGCACCCGCACTAACGCGACGCGGGTCCACGATTTAAGAACCGAACTCAGGTTTAAGCTTTCTGCACGACTCTGCACATAGACTAGTACACGATGGGCGTGCTCTATTCGCCCCAACGACTCGAGAAGAAAAGCTTGTGTGAACCGAAGCCGAAATATCGCTTCATGGTCACGATAACCAGTATGGATCAGGTCGTCACAGGCGCTTCCGATTCTAGTAACCAGCTCCGGGATACTGTATACGTGTGGAGATATTGCAATATCGCGATAGATTGAGACTACTGGCACCAGTCGATACACAAGTGCCAGTCTTTCATCGGCCTGAAACGACCGTTGCAAATTATAAATTTCTATCAACAGATAGTCTAACAAGGACTCACTATCGCCTTGGTCCAGCGAAACCTCTGGGTCGATAGACAACCAGTATCCTGCCCTTTGAGTCATCAACTGCACTGCCTCGGCCAGTGCCCGCAGTGTTCGAAGATTCTGTCTCGGCTGGTCGCTTGCAGTTTCCAAAAGTCTAGCTTCTGAAAGCGCCCGGGCTGTATGCCCTGCCTTGAGCAACGCCAGAACCAATAGCTGACGGAGACCGACAACTATCGGTGAGTGAGGCCCGTAAGAGCTAGATACAACGAAAATACCTTGTTCGATATCCGATATCTCAACCTGGTTCTTCGGTCGAAATAGACGCGCTGAGGTTGAGACTGCGAACTCACTGATTTGCCGAAGAGTTCGAAATGACCCTCCAGTCGCTTCGAGGTTTGGAACATCAGGTGGGAGATCACTCACCAGTGATTTTGCTAACTGGGTCACTTCATTGTGAACCGATATTCCTATGAGGTCATAGAATAACGTCAACATTGGCTGTTCGGATTCATTCGCATCTTGGTCAAATGCTGGATTTTCAGTAATGCTCTGTCCAGAGTCAAAACAGAGTTCGATGATCTGGTCAATGGTTTCTACCCAACGCTCCATTGAATCGACCGCCATTCGCGCTGGGGCCCACGACACCTCGTCACGGGAGCAGACCAATGCCGCATGGACATCGTTCTTATCCAATTCACCCCTAAGGTATCCAATCCACGCTTCTATTGGGGCCGGTGCCGTCGGATTCGCATGACCGAAAGTTGTATCAGCAGCTAACCCCCGCGTAATTCGAAAAAGTTGAATACATATGTCCGCTTCAAAGCGAGACGCGCCACAGCGACTCTCGATTACATCGACGATTTCCACATACTTATTCTCAACAAAATCGTCTAATCGGCCGAGGCGCTCCAGAGCATACGCAGTTCCGATAAATCGAGTTTCAAATTCAGTCACCTCCTTTGAACACAGGATCAAAACCTCCCGAGCCAGGCCGGCCGAGCACAGAGCCTTCAGATCGTCGACTGAGAACGTAGACATGTGCGGAAAACAATAGGAGAACAGTGCTGCGGCAACTTCATCGTAGCCTTTTTGCTCCAATTCTCGTGCAGTGGACCACGCACGAGAAAGCATCTTTGGAGATACCTCAGCAGCATCCTCCGCTCTTAGCGAATGAAGGCGGAGCAGGCGCAACCCATCTGCCCGGTGACCTTCAGCGATCAATGACAATGCTTCGCCTAACACACTATCTCCATACACTATTACTCCCCACACTGCGTCCGACCGATAGATAAGTTGACCCTATTCTTATCCATTTCACGCTCATCTAGAGCATCTAAATCATCGTATTATCGAAAACATCATCTCACGACCAAGTCCTTTTCTAAGTCTTGAATGGAAGCTCGAATAATATGCCTTTTCATAGTGCACCGGACCCGGGCCCCACCGATGGTGGGAATCTGCTTGAAGCCCTGGGGCCATGCTGTCAACCGTCAGAGGATTCATGGTCTGAATGAACTGTTCATCGAGCCTTGACCACAACTGGTTGAGTTGAAGGATATGCTCATATGAGAATTTTTGTCCGTTCGTGTTAATGCCTCTATGCATGTAAACATTACGCGCAGAATTGAGACATACTACAGTGTTCGGAAGATTTTCGTCTAGAAAGAGCCTTAGAGCGGCACACTTGTTTTTAAAGAGACTGAAGAACTCATCTTCTGCGTTCTGTCCATTGACCCGTCGGTGACTGTTGAGATCCTGATACCCGTTTGCATTTGGAAGCTTCCATTCGTTATTCGTGATCCATGAGTTTTCTATTTCCAAGACCCCGAAGCGAGTGTCGGCAAATAGATCTACAAGGAGGATATCGGGTTGGTCAGTTACAAGCTCCCCAAGAAATGATTTCGACAAATCCCTCGTGACCACCTCTTTGTCATGGACATTCAGACCGTCATAGAACTGTTCGGAGACCTCGATGGATTCTGACATTAGAGATATTATAGAGGATTGATAGAATGTGGATTCTATTTGCCACAATGATTTCCAAAATGGTGAAATTTCTCCGTTGAAATTGTCGCGGGTGACACACGAACCAATTATGCTGACTGTGGGCAGTTTATCCTCGTTTTGATACTGTGGATCTTTTACATTAAGTTTTTCGTCAAGATAGCGAGTAAATACATCATCGCCTACTCGTCCGGTTATCGAGAGTACGTAGTTGCCGGGGAGGATGTTCGTTAAATCCAATCCTTCATACTTTGGAGTCGCATAATAGGCCTTGGACTGGTCCCTCCAACTATCGCCAGTCAGCACCTGCGCATTCGGTCGGTTTCCATTCGCCAGCTCTACAGTCACCTGGCCTTGCCTCTTGTCCACCGAAGCCATCGAAAGGTAGTATTGTATGGATCCCCATGCTGGAAAATCTTTACCGTGCGGAACGAAATATCCCTGCAAATAGAGTTTCGATTTCTCTATTTCTAGCTGCGTTGATTCGAAATAGGCATCCGAGATTGATCGGCCCGGAACCGGCAGCCTGTATAGAGTCCATTTCTTTCCATCTGAAACTGACCCGAGAGCCGCGTTTTCTGCTAAAGTCCAATTCATGTGTTCAGGCGCTTGAAGGTTCTGCAGGCTGTATACGCCTTCTGCTCGTTCGATGCTCAAGCCAACCGTGTATTTCCCTGGTGGAAGGCTTGAGAGATTGATTCCGGCCTCTCCTAGCGTTGTGACCGCACCGTGAGAATAGTCAATTCGGCCAGCTGGATCGAGCGCGTGTGTGAGACTCGGATTCTTGATCGTAGCAAGTGGGTACCAGTAGTCGTCACCTTCTGCATCTTCGTTCGTTAATATGAGGCGATTCTTCGTCAAACCGTACCTATCGCTGGAGTGCCCCAGCACTACAGCATATCCGTTGCAGTGCAGCACCCCGTTTTTCATCAAACGAACTTCATTGATTTCGCATTTTAGTTGCTTAGTCTCGTTCTCTCGTTTGGAGCTATATCGGTCCGTGGATGTGTCGGTGGCATCTGAATTGCTCTGGCCTGAATCACCGCCAGCTCCCACTGTTGCGGAGGTATTGCTACTTGGCATGATTTTTTCCTCGGTGGTTGCTCAATCAGCTTCTATTCGTCGTTACAGTGGTCGGTCCAGGGTCTGCCTAATTCGTTTGTTTCAGAATTGTTTTTCATAGTACTCTTTTCGAGGCTTCCTCCCTCTGTGCGGTATGGATAATTCGTTGGTGCGTTTTCTGCAAGCCAGATCGTACTATCCTTCTGGAATGCGTGGTGCGTGCTTAGTCGCCTACGTTGTCCCGACGAGTCTCTCGCGTGGTCAATCTATTCGTAGATCCTATTTATTTCATCCGCGATAGATCTGTAATCGGCGGTCCTGTAGTGGTACGGCTCGGGCCCCCACTTATGGAGCGGATCTATTCGCAATTGCTTTGACTCCCTTCGCACCGTGCGGACAGTCAATTTGCGTGCGTATTCGAAGTATCGGCTGTAGACCTTGTTAGCTGCAATTGCACTGTCTGCATACGATTCTGCGTCCGTTGGCGGCACGTTACGCAGGCGTGTCCATACCTGGCCTGGGCTGCTCCCCTGGGTGATTGCTCTGACAACGTCTCTCTTTCCTCGGTGTAGTCGTCTTAGCCTACGAGATAGCAGTGAAAGGTGACGCACTTTTTTGCTGGGGTGGCGAGAACCTTGGATTGCCGCGGCCCAATCAATTTCAAGCAATACAGTCTTGTCGGCGAGTCCAACCAATGCAAGACCGTCGAGGAGTGTCTTGTAGCCCAATTTCCAAGCGTCGAAATGTTCCTGGGTGCCGAATTCGATTTTGCGAGCGCCATTCTGACGGGCATCGCGCGTCGCTCCACAGGACTCTGCCTCTATCGAGTTGGTCATAGTAGTGCCATCAGGAAAAAGCCAGAAGCCTCGTCGTTCGTCTACGAGATCAATTAGCACCAGATCAATGTTCGTTGAGTGTTGAACGATTCTTTGTAGGCCGGCACCGTCAAGGTCGTTCTTGACCATACGCGCCTGAAATTCGGAATTCAGGCCATCGAGATTGATTCCGTTGTGGCCGTGGGGAAGTTTGAGTGTCACCGCTGAGTGTCTAGCAACGTACACCACGACCTCAGAATTGGAAAGAAACTCAGATGTGTCACGGCTGACGCATGAGCCGAAAATCGCAATTTTTCTCATCGCCCAGCATCCCGGTGTTCAGAGGCAGCGTTCTTCGTCTGACGCGCATGCTCGCGCTGTTGGTATCGTTCATCTGCTATCTTTTGAGCCCGGGAAGCCAACCGACGACCGGTGAAGTCATCGGCGGAGGCAACTGAAGAGGCCCGATCATCAGGGTTCGCTGCGCGCAGGACCACCCGTTTTTCACTCGAACGCAGACGCAGAGGCGGTGGCCCGTCGTGGATAGGAGGTGCACTGACAGCCTGCGAAGCTGGCTTCGGCAATGCCGGGAACTTCGCCTTGGGAGGTTCGTCCGCGAGGTTCTCGGGCCACACCTGAGATCCGGCTGCTGCGAGCATAGGCGTGGGTGTCTCCTCGACCTCGTCACGTTCGTCTCTGCGTTGGACATGCCGGGACGAGACTGCTGTCTTCTTCACAGATCGGGCGGCATGACGTGGAATCGGGTCCCGGATGAGTTCCGGCTCGAGAATGTTGATCTCTTCTTTGACGGCGTTGCTGACGACATCGTGAAGAAGCTTGTCGGCGATGTCTTCCTTGCCCTTGGCGACGTTCCACGCCCACCAACGGTATTTCTCCGCCACCGCCTCAGCGGGGCCGTTCATGAGGATCTCGCCTCGGTGCATCCAGACGGCACGCGTGCACAGCTCCTGAATCACCTTTGCCGCGTGATTGACGAGCAGAACAGTACCTGCCTCCGCGAGGAGTTCGTCCATGGCACGTTCGCTGCGTTCAGCGAAAGTGGCGTCACCGGTGGAAAGTGCTTCGTCGATGAGCAGGATCTTCGGTCGTGCGGCCAAGGCGATCGCGAAGCGAAGCCGGGACCCCATCCCCGAAGAGTAGGTACCCATCGGACGGTGGATTGCCGACCCAAGTGCGGAGAGTTCGACAACGCGGCCGAAAGCCTCTTCTGCTTCGTCTGGAGACAGCCCCATGGCCAGACATCCCAGCCGGACGTTCTCGCTGCCGGACAACGACGGCTGCAACGCGGCGCTGACGCCTAGAAGAAGCGGTTGATAGCGGACCAGAATACGGCCGCGGTCGGGCTGTTCGACACCGGCGATATTGCGCAGGAACGTCGATTTCCCGGAACCGTTCGCGCCGACGATACCGATCATTTCGCCCTCGGTCGCCACAAGATTCACGCCTCTCAGTGCGCGTACGGTGGTCTGGCTACCCCGCCCCAGTGCCGCATCTGCAAGGCGTCGCAGGCCTTTTGCACGCCGTCCGGGATCGTTGGTGTTCACCGTATAGCGAACTTGGATATTCTCCGCAATGATATTGGGCGATTGCAGGTCAGAGTCGACCATAGGACTCCTCCCCTCGCCAGAAGTATAAGAATCCGACAACGACTATTCCGAACGCCCATACGATTGCCGATGTCCACATCCACCATGGGGAATCGACTCCATAGAGGAGAGAATTGCGAGTCAGCTCCAGGTATGAATACATCGGATTAACCCGCATAACGGTCAGCAGCTGGGGGAGGTGGGAGAGCTTGTCGTCGATGACGAAGAAGACGCCCGAACCATAGAGCCAGAATCGACTGACAATTGACATGAGATTGACGATATCGGGGATCTTGTGACCGATGCGGGCTAGCATACAGGCAATGCCTACGTTGAAGATCGTCTGCAGGGCGATGACGGGTATGACCAGGACGACTCTCCACGTCATGACCTCAGCTGGAGGAATCACCACGAGGAGAACAATCATGACGAAAACGCTCGGGATGAAGTCAAAGAAGTTCCGCACCACGGTTGAAATCGGCAGAGCAGCACGCGGGAACTGGAAACCTTTGATCATCGCGGATCCAGACCGGATCGCGCCGGTGCCTCCGGTCACCGACCTGCTGGTGTACTGGAAGAAGAATACCCCGATGACTAGGTATCCGATGAAGTTATCGACGCTCTTCTGCGTCCCCAGGATGAAGCCGAAGATGAACCAGAAAGCCAACACCGAGAGCAGGGGATTGATGAACAGCCATCCATAGCCCAGCAGGTTCTGTCGAGTGGAGCCACTCACCTTCGCGCGAGATTCGGCGACGATGAAATGCCGGCGGTCCCACAGCGCTGCAAGGTAGCTGCGCAGGCTTGTCCGCTTGCCGACTGGGACGAGGCCCTCGCTGGATATGGAGGGGATTGAGCTCAGTCCGAGCGGGTTCGTGGGGTCGCTCGCATTGGTCGTGTCACTCACTTCGCTTCAGCCCCTGTGAGCTGCGAATAGACCTGTCCATATCGACGACCGATGTCCTTCCACCTCCGTGTCTCAAGAACATGTTCACGTCCATTCTGTCCCAAACTCTTCCTCGCACTATGATCGCAGGCCAACTGAGAAAGCACGTCTGCCAGCTCCTGGGGACTCTCCGGATTGACACAACGGCCTGCATTGCCCGGGACCAGTTCCCTCAGCGCGGGCAGATCGGAGATGACCACCGGGCGGGCCAGACCCATTGCTTCGATCGGTTTGATCGGGGTCACGAGCCCGCACACCGGCACGTTCTTACGGGGGACGACGATAGCGTCGAGCGCCAACTGACGCTCGATGGCCTCGGTCTGAGACACCCGTCCGGTGAAGACCGCGTGCTCGCCCAGAGCTTTTGCACGTTCTCGCAACTCCGGCAGTGCGACACCGTCTCCAGCAATGAGGAGCCGCAGATCAACGCCTTGGGCTCGCGCAATGATGACAGCGTCGACCAGGACATCGAGGCCTTCATAGCCGACGATCGAGGCAGCGGTGCCTACCCAGATTCCCTCTTCAGCCATTCCGAGGCTACTCCTGACCTCAGCGGGGGTGCGGGTGACATCAGCGTTAACGACGGCGTCGGAGACCGAGTTCGGGATGAGTGTGATCTTGTCTGCCGGAACTCCGCCCGCAATGAGGTGGTCACGCATTGTCTCGCCGAGCGTGATGACGGCGTTGGCGGCCGTAGCAACCTCGATCTCTTTAGCCCGCATGAGTTCGAAGCGCTGGCTGGAACGACGAGCCTCTCGCTCTGCGAGGGTGGATCCACCTGCTGCCCAAGTCTCTTCGAGGACACCCCTGACTTCATAGACCCAGGGCAGGTCGATGCTTCGAGCCGCCGCACCCGTAGCGAGTCCATTGACATAGTGCGTGGTCGTGTGGAGAACCTGGGTGCCGCGTTCCTGTGCCTGGCGGGCAAGCCACTCAGCCTGATCACGCAGACGGAGAGAGGGTGTGGGCAACGGACGCAGCGGCACCTGCCGCAGGTAGTCGATACCGTCGACGGATTCGACCGGGCCTGAGCCCACCCGCCCAATCGTCACCGGATAGGAGGGACGGGTCGCTGCGGCCACCCGGTGTCCGGCTTCTTGAAGCGTGGTGAGGATGGCGTGCGAACGATATGCGTATCCGGAACGGGTGTGGGGCAGAGAATTCGTCAGCACGTGCAGGGCCGCGGGCTGGTCGGCCTCCCCCTTCGTGGAATTCGTTGAATCCGGCTTCACGGCTCGGACACGTCTGGCCGTGATGTGGTTCGTCACTGTGGGCCACCAGCCCGGCTGCAGGCAGAGACGCTCATCGACGAGCCGCGTGCGGCGGGCGCCCTCGGGCAGGACGTCGATCGCCTCGTCCAGCTGACCCTTGGTCCAGCGGATGCGTGAACTCAGAGCGGCAGCGCCAGACATCGAATCGGCAATGCCTTCGGCCTCGTCAAGGAGTCCGAGGTTGAGCGCGATCTCTCCCAACAGCCTGGACGGCGTCAGGGATTTCGACACGAGGCGCTTCGCCTTCGTCTCCTGCCCAAGCAACCAGGCCGAGGCAGCTTGTCCTGCATCACCGGGTACGAAGCCGAGGGTACGACCGATGAGGCGCGAAGCCGGCCCCGGCAGTCGCCGGGCCAGCTGCATACCGAAGAACACACGATCATCGTTGATGTGGGACGTCGTCGTCGAAGCCACATTGGCAAGCTGTCGGATAAGGAAGATCAGATTCATGAGACCGCCTGTGTGAGGATGCGCTCGTAGCTGTGGCCCATAGCCGCAGCGGAGGCGTGCCGGATCACCCATTCGCGCGGTTCCTGCCCAGCAGGAGGATTGGTGCCGACTTCTGCACCGGCTTCGACGCGCTCCCGCATCCGAGTCATGGCCGCGGACACTGAAGTGACATCCCCGGGAATCGCCACGTCACCGGCGGCGGTGCTGGTGATGATATCGGCAGCCTCGCCGGCGACGACGCCGAGGATCGGGATCCTTCGAGCCATCAGCGAATAGAGTTTCGAGGGCACCGTGCATTCGTAGGACTCGAGTGGGCCGAGACTCACGAGGCCGGCATCGGCCCAGTCCCAGTGGGCGGCAAGTTCCGCTCCCGCGTGTTGAGAATGGAACTCGACTTGAACCCGGCATTCAGCTGCCACGGACTTGAGTTCGGCTGTATCAGCACCGTCGCCGACGATGCGCAGGCGCACGCCCTCGGTGCGGGCCAGAGCACGGATCGAGGTGCCTAGGTCTTGGGAGCGGCCGACGGTACCCACGTAGAGCAGATTAAGTCCGGTACGTGCGGCAGAAGGGGTACGGTTCACGAAGTCGGCTGCGTTCACGGTCTCCTCAGCCGGCGGGATCAGGGGAATCGCGCCCGTGGCGGTCAGCCCGGAGGAACCTTCGAGTTCTGCAGGTGAGACCCCGCTGCGCACCACCTCGGCGGTCACGCCCCGCTGCTCCAGGCGGTGTTTGAAGCCGTCTGTCGTGACGACGACGACCGCAGCGCGACGTTGGGCGCGGGTCAGAAGATCCGGCAGGAGCCGGTGCTCGAGAGAGCCGGTGAGTGCACCCGGCAGGTACTTCCCGAGGGCACCGGTGACCAGGTTCATCTCAGAGATGAGATCCGGCCAGGCGTCGCGAACCTCGGCGACGTGCGGCACATGCAGAAGGCGCGACAGGGTGTCTCCGGCGAGCAGGAACGGTAGGGCCGGGGTCGTCGAGACGACGACATCGGGCTTCATCCTGCCGCGCAGCCGGTCGATGACGGCGGACATGGCACCGGTGGCCGACACGGTCTGGTCGAGCATCTGTCGGGCCATGGAGGAACCGCTGTGCAGATAGGGAACTCGTAGGATCCTCTCACCGTTGATCCCAGTGTCCCAAGTGCCACCGAGCCGCACGTCGACGCGGCGACGCCCTAGACCGACCCGGGACCCGAAGAACCCATCTCGATCAGGATATGGGTAGTGCGGGTGCGGAGCGACAGTGATGACCTGATGACCGGCGGCGCGGAGGTGGTCGACGAGAATCCGCCACCGCCGCTGAGGGGCACCGACCTCAGGGTAGTAATAGTGACTGAGAAGCAGAATCTTCATGCATTGACCGCCTTTGCTGTCTCACGTCTATTCAGCCACATCGGCAATAGTGCGTAGAGGGCCAAAAGGCCTGCCCAGAACACATGAGACGGATAGGTTGCCGCAGTGTTTCCTGCGATCAGTGTTGGTACGGCCAGAATACAGGCGAGGATGCTCAGTGAAGCGTGGAAGAGCGAGACACTTCCGTGCGACCAGCCGGCCTGTTGGATCCGTTGATAGATGTGCTGGCGGTGAGGGAGGAGGATGTTTTCGCCCTTGAACAGGCGCAGCACGAGGGTGAGTCCGACGTCGAAGAGGATGAAGATTATAGGTGCGATGATGACGACGATCGGCACACCGATCACGAACATCCACACCGCGATGGCGAAGACTGCTGCACCGATGCCGTAGCTTCCCGTGTCACCCAAAAAGGCCTTTGCGCGACCGAGGTTGAACGGCAGGAATCCGGCCGCGGCTCCGGCCAGCGCCAGGGAGAGCAGCGCGAGGTCATTCTCATCGATGTAGTACCCGACGAAGGCGAACCAGGCGCCGGTGACGATCGACCAGGTCGTGACGTAGCCGTTGAGTCCGTCGACGAAGTTCACCGCGTTGACCAGCGTGACGCCGATGACGGCGAAGACGAGGACGTGAGCGATGCCCTGCGTTGAGAACAGAGCGATGCAGGCGCTGAAGACTACAGCGAGGATGACCTGCCCGAGCAGACGGCCGACCGGCTGCAGCGAATCGAGGTCGTCGCTCATTCCGATGGCGGAATAGCACCAGGTCAGCACGAGGAATCCGACGGGCAGCATGAGACTGCCGAGGCCGAATACACCATGTTCGGTGACGTTCCAGACCATCGCCATCACTGTCGCCACCGTGATCCCACACCCGATGGCGACTCCCCCGCCGCGCACGGTCGCCTTGGTATGGGACGAGCGGTGGGACGGCACATCGACGACGCCCGCCCGTCGCAGCAGCGGAAAGGCGATGAGAGCGCTGACCGTCGTGACGACCGCGGCAACGACGAAGATCACCAGCGACTGCAGATCCATCAGCTGGTGGTCCCGACATCTTCAGCTATATCACCTGAGCCAGTGATCTCCGGACTCTTGCGCTCCAGAGACTGACCGAGGACGCGGGTGAGGTCTTCTTCGAGCTGTGTTCGCCTGGTGTAGACACCGGCATCTCGAGAGGCTTCGACGAGTCTTCTCAGCGCGTCAAGGTCGATCGGAGTGATCGGCACCTGGGTGATGAGCGGATGAGTCGGCCGGACGTCTTCTTCGCCGGGGGACAGGAGTGCCTCGGTCAGCTTCTCACCCGGACGCAGCCCGGTGTAGACGATGCGAGCATCGGAGCGCCCGCTGAGCGCGATGACACGATGGGCAAGATCGTTGATCTTGATCGGTTCACCCATATCGAGGACGAGCGTCTCACCGGGGCGGCCTATGGCCGCAGCCTGCAGGACTAGTTCGCAGGCCTCGTCGGCCGTCATGAAGTAGCGGGTGACTTCCGGGTCTGTGACCGTGACCGGGTCCCCGGCCGCGACCTGGGCGACGAAAGTCTCAAGCACCGATCCGCGGGAACCGAGCACATTGCCGAAGCGCACGGACATGTATTTCCGACCCGAGGCTGCAGCCACCGAAGCAACTGCGCGTTCGATCGAGAACTTTGTGCGCCCGAGCACTGAGGTTGCTCCCGCTGCCTTGTCCGTGGAGATGTGGACGAAGGATTCGACGTCGTTTGCCACTGCTGCGTCGAGCAGGTCGAGGCTGGCTCCGACGTTGGTGCGCACCGCCTGTTCAGGGAATCGTTCGAGGAACGTCAGGTGCTTGAGCGCCGCTGCGTGGAAGATGATGTCAGGTTTCGCCTCGGCGACGAGAGCATCAATGAAAGCCGGGTCCCGAAGGTCGCCAAGCACGAGATCTTCGCTGGTCAGCAGGGCCGAGCCTTCGAGTCCGAGCTGGGTGGCGTGCAGACCGGACTCGTCGCGGTCGGTCATGACGAGTCGTGCCGGGTCGAATCGGGCGACCTGTTTGCACAGCTGGGAGCCGATCGATCCGCCGGCACCAGTGACAAGGACGACGCGGTCAGTGATCGCAGACGAGATGTCCTCGACATTTGTCGTGATCGGCTGGCGACCGATGAGGTCTTCCAGACTGACGTCACGGAAATTGCGATGCCGCAGGTCGGCCACATCGGTTGAATCCGGTTCCGGTCGGCTGTAATCGGATACAGCGAATCGCGGCATGATCTTGATCTCGACTGGCCTGGATTCGAGATTCGAAGCTATGGCTTGGAGTTCCTCAGGAGGCAGGTCGGTGATGGCGATGAGCACAACACTGGCCCCGGTTCGGTCAACCTGATCCGCAATGCTTGAGATGGGTCCGAGCACGCGGATGCCGTTGTAGCGCAGATGTCGTTTGCTCGGATCATCGTCAAGCATCCCGACAGCCGCGTATTCGCCGTGGGAGTCCTGGGCGATCATGTCGAGGGCCAGGGTTCCCTGGCTGCCAGCCCCGACGACGAGGGCCGACCGAGAGGACCCGGAGGACGTCAAGGTCCGATGGCGCAGATTGCGGCGAACCCAGTTCTCCAAGCTCTTGACCACGAGCATCATGGCTCCGGCCGCGATCGGCACGCTGGTGGGAATCAGCAGCCGATCGGCGAAGACGAATTCGGCTACCCACATAATCCCCACGCCCAGGGCCACGGTTCCGGCGATCGCCGCGAACTGGTCGGTCGAGCCACGGCGGTAGCGTCCACGATAGACAGCCAGCGGGCCGCAGATGAGGAAGACGAGCAAGGCGATGGCCGCGCAGACGAACATGCCGAGGAAATTCACGCGGTCGAAGTAGAAGTCGTAGCGGACAAGAGTCATCGCGACGACAAGGAAGGCGAACACAATTCCATCGGTGGCGGAGAGGATGAATGCGAAGAGGCCCTTGGCCAAAGGGGTGCGTGAGTGTATGGGTCCGGAGTTGCTTCCCACAGTTCTCATTTCACTCGACTCACGCGCTCTGATCCGGTGGGCAAATCTGTGAAACAGACCTTGCCACAGTGGCCGAAGCCAGCGCTTTCCAACTCCCCGATTGTACTATTGAATATGACAGAATTGACACAAAGGTAGTGTGGCCAACATTAAGATTCGGTTGCGGATCCTGGTCCATTGCTAGCCGGCATGGCTGAACGGAGCGCGAGTCTCCGACGAGAGGAACACAACTTGGCCACAACGCCGATTCACACCCTGAGAACTGCGCTGTGGCATTGGCGGAAGGGCGGGTTGTCCCAGGTGACGGCGTGGAGACGCCGCCGCTCGATCGCTCAGGGGGCGGCAGAGGCCTCACCGCAGATTGCCACAGGATCACTGTCCGAGGAGGTCCTGTCCGAGCTGTTTCCCCCCATGCCGGTCCCCGATCGCATCCCCGTGTTCGCGCACACTCGCGTCGGAGTCATCCTCGACGAGTTCTCGGCTCAGAGCTTCGGCTTCGAGTGGTCGACCATGGAACTCACTCGCACCGACTGGTCTCACCAACTCGATGGCCTCGACTTCGTCTTCGTCGAATCGGCCTGGAACGGCAATGGCGGCGACTGGAAGTTCAAACTCAACGGCCCTTCCGGCCCAGGATCCGACGTCGTCGAACTGCTCACAGAATGCCGACGCCGAGGTCTGCCGACCGTGTTCTGGAACAAGGAGGATCCGCCGCATTTCGAGGATTTCCTTCCGCTAGCAAAGCTTGTCGACGTCGTGTTCACCAGCGATGTCCGACTCGTCCCTGACTACCAAGCACGGTTGGGCCATGACCGGGTGGCCGCTCTTCCGTTCGCAGCTCAGCCGGCAATCCACAACCCGGCCAGACCTGCCCGAAACTTCGCGGCCCGCGACATTGCCTTCGCCGGCATGTATTTCGCGCACAAATACCCTGAGCGTCGTGAGCAGATGGATCTGCTCTTGGGTGCGGCCGAGGCTGTGTCGGGTCGAATGGAGCACGGGCTGGAGATCTTCTCCCGATTCCTCGGCGACGATGAGCGCTACCAGTTCCCGGGAGCTCTGGCCGATCGGGTGGTGGGCGGTCTCCCCTATCGAAACCTGCTCACCGCCTACAAACATTTCAAAGTGTTCCTCAATGTGAATTCGGTCATCGACTCTCCCAGTATGTGCGCCCGTCGCATCTTCGAGATCTCTGCCGCCGGGACCCCTGTCGTGACCACGCCAAGTGCGGCGACCAGAGCGTTCTTCCCCACCGAGGAGGTGCCCCAGCCGGAGACCTCAGAAGAAGCGGAATGGACGCTTCGAGCCTATGTCCGCAGCCCCGAACTTCGGGATCGCACCGTGCACCTTGCGCAGCGGCGAATTTGGGCTGAGCACACCTACTCTCACCGTGCGATGACGGTCATGAACGCTCTCGAGCTGCCCTATGAGCCGCCCTTCACACGTTCGGTATCAGCGGTCGTCTCTACGAACAGGCCGAATCACCTCACCGAGGTGCTGACCACACATGCTTCTCAGATCCACGGAGACAAGGAATTGGTGCTCGTCGCTCACGGATTCGAAGTGAACACGGATCTTCGTTCCAGAGCGAGGGATGCAGGCATCGAGAATCTGCAGATCGTCGAAGTCGACGCCCAACAGCCGTTGGGCGTCTGCCTCAACCGTGGGGTGGAGGCTGCATCGGGCGAGGTCATCGCGAAGATGGATGACGACGACATATACGGGGCGCACTATCTGTCGGATCAGCTTGCTGCCATGCGCTATTCGAACGCGGACCTCGTCGGCAAACAGGCACACTACCTCCACATCCGCGGCAGCGACATCGTCATCTGCCGGTTCCCCGAACGTGAGCATCGCTTCACAGACCTCGTCATGGGACCGACGCTGATGACGCGGAGATCGACGCTGACGGCGCACCCTTTCGCCGAACGCACTCTGGGCGAGGATACAGACCTGCAGAAGCGGCTCGTTGCAGACGGTGCGCGGATCTACTCCGCCGATCGGTTCAACTTCGTTCAGGTCAGAGGCTCACATGCCCATACCTGGAGCGTTGAGGACAACCTGTTGCTGGCCAATGGAGACGTCCATTCGTTCGGGTATGCGAAGGGCCACTACTGCTTCTGATGATGGTCCCGACCCACCCTGTCGCCACCAGCACATCCAAGTAGGTGAACAACTGGCGAA
Organism: Brevibacterium sp. UCMA 11752; assembly: GCF_021532235.1. Classification (NCBI taxonomy): domain Bacteria; kingdom Bacillati; phylum Actinomycetota; class Actinomycetes; order Micrococcales; family Brevibacteriaceae; genus Brevibacterium; species Brevibacterium sp. UCMA 11752. Next base: position 169,612 of record NZ_JACBOS010000003.1, read on the forward strand.
GTCGGATCGAACCTTCGGCGACAGGGTGCGAATCCGGCGAAATGAGCGTGAGGACGCACCTAAGCTGAACGAGTTCCCATCGGGTGCTGGGCATTCTGCCTCGCCCCGGCGGGTATGAATCACCGAGGACAGGGTCGCCGACAACCGCCGGTGGTCTCACCAGTTATCCCGTCGGCATATGTGCCCAGGAGGCTGTTCGGTGAACTCTAAAGATCGTTTGGCCTATCGGGGATTGGTCGCCGCGGGGATCGTTCTGCCCGTGCTGGCCTTCCTCTGCGCTGCGATCGGAATCTGGCTGCTTGTCGCACTCTTCGGCAGCACCTGGATGATTGCCGCGGTCTGTCTCATGCATATGCAGACTCGAGTCCTCAATTCGGGTGCACGGGCTCTGCGTGATTCCGTGGCCCGCCGAGGTGGAGACACCGATGCCGGCTCAGACCTGGCAATGCACCTCGACACCATGGCTGCGGATCTCGCTTTGATGAGAGCGCATGCGCAAGCAGAACCGACACAGGATGAAGTGCGTGACGACCTCGTCCGACTGGCACACAGTCTGCGCCGTGAGATGCGCCTGCTGCAGTATGCCGTGACCGTTCATGATGAGCCATCGGCCTCGGCGGCGACCGCTGAACCGAGAATGTGAACGCCGAGATGTCACAGACTTTGCCTGTTCCGGTGAAAGACGGCGATGAGGAGCCACGGGAGTGCTGGGATGTGAACTTCGCATCCTCTGCCCTTGCGCGCGTCGACGGTGCACACGAAGACGAGCCGACTGCTTCGTTCATGCGCGGACGAACAGAGTTCGTACTGCCTAAGGCCCCGGTGACACGGCAAGAGCTTTTCGACCTTGTACGTTCCTCCGACTCCGCCCGACTCCGTCTGCCACACGATCTTTCGTTCCCGGACAAGGCAGACGAGGACGGCGAACACAGCCTCAGGGCCTGGACGTATGCGCTGGTGAGTCGAGTCATCGAGACGACGGGCCCTGCCTTGAGCAAAGAAGCCGATCGGCAGACTCCGCCACTCGTCGCCACAGAGCCGGCGGATGCTCCGACGCTCGTTAGCATCGAATCCCATGCCTCTGCCGCTGTGGCTGCGGTGGACGGCATCCATCGTGCAGTTGCCTCGGTCAGCGGTGCAGACGCTGCTGCAGTGGCCCTCTTCACTGCAGACGCCCTGGAGTCGACGGCGAGAATCTATGGCTGTGGAGGGACGGTTCGGAGACGACTCTGTGATGCGCTCACCTTTGCCGGAGCAGGTTTCGAGTTCCCCTGGAATGAGATCAGATCGGATGCCGAGTCACTGGCAATCCTGTACAACTTCTCACCGTTCCAAGACACCGGTTCAACTGTCGCATCGAAGCGCTTGCGAATGTTCTCCGAATCATTCGACGTCATCGCGTGCTCATTCCTCCAGCACAAGAAACAGGATCCGACGGTCGAGTCGATTTCGCGCCCTTACGTTGTGTCCAAGGAATTCCTGCCGCTGACACCCTCGTGGGCGTCGTGGGCGTCGTTCCGAGCCTTTGCCGAACGGGCCGCAGCTGCGGCCGGCGAGCGCGTGCGGACCCGCACGGACTACCGACGGCTGTACACGCGTGCCATGTGGGCACCGGCGCTGTATGCGGGTGCCAGAGTGAAGTTCATGCAGCCGGATCTGCCGTGGACCGCGGAGTTCTCCGACCCTCTGTCGCTCGACGTCGAGGGCACCTCTCGAGGAGGAAGTCTGCCGCGAGATGCGTTCACCGCGCCCCTCATCGACGAATGGGAACGCGACTTCGGTCCCCTCGAGGAGCTCGACCTCACGATCTTCCGATTCGCCGAACTTCTGGTGTACGCATATGCGGACGAGATCATCTTCACGAACGAACACCAGCGCCTCGTCATGCTCGAATCGATTCGCCGCCCACAACTGCGGGAACGAGTCGCCTCAATATCGACCGTCTCGCACCACCCGACGCTCGATTCGGGATTCTACGATCTCGAACATGTCGACTACCCGCTCGATGACGATCACCTTCACCTCGGGTACTTCGGAGAGTTCTACACCGCGCGAGGAATCACCGAGATCACCGATGCCCTGCGTTCTCTGCCCGAATCCGTCCGGGCACGTGCTCGTCTTCACGTCTTCACGAACTACATCCCCGAATCCGCCGGAGGTGTGAAGCCGGCAAGCTTCTCCCGCAGCCAGTTCGACCTGCTTGTACAGCGAACACTCGACGGGGTCGGGATCAGCGGGGTCGAGGACCTGGTCGTCTTCAACAACTCGTTGCCCTATCTGAGGTTTCTCGCTGTGACCCAGAAACTCGACTACCTCATTGTCACCGATGCACAATCAGGAACCGGACATTCAGTCAATCCCTATCTGCCGTCGAAGTGGAGCGACTACCTCGGATCCGCGGCGCGGGTGTGGGCCCTCGTCGAACAGGAAAGTGTGCTTTCAACGATGGACCTCGATGTCCGGACACCGATCGGCGACACTCATGCGGCCCGCGCAGCGATTTGGACCATGGGGGAAGAGAAGTTCGGTCCGGCGGCCACGATACCGCTCTCAAACGGTGACGTCTTATGAGCACGAGTCCCATGAGAACGACCGTCGAAACCGGCCCTCCGGACAACAGAGGAGCCGCTCTGACCGTCATCGGTCGCGCGGCAACACCTCCCGTGCCAGAGGCTGCGGATGGACTCAGCCTCGGTCGGCTCACCCACTCGACGCCGACCGTGGATCCGGGGTCCGCACTGATCGTCGGAACTCTAGAACTCGCACGTGACGTGCTCACGATTCGACCGGCCGTTGTGGGAATGCCGGGAATTCTCGCCGAGATGGCTTCGCTACCTGAGATCGACCTCCTCATCATCGACGCGGTCGCCTTCAGCCACGGGCCCTGGCTCGGTGCCGACGACCATCAGTCCCGTCACCTCGCCGAGGAGATCTTCGAAGCAGGCAGACTGCTTCGTGCACGCGGAGATCAAACATGGTTCGTTCCGAGCGGAACCCGCTTGGGAACGATGGGTGACCGGGTGCTGTCGACGTGTACGGCGAACTTCGCCGAGGTCTCCGAGGCTGACATCGAAGAAGGAGCGAATCAGTCGCCATTGTGGTCGCTCCTGGTGGACCTGGCGACGGGCGAGAACCCGCGCCGAAGTACTAAAGGAAATCGATGAAGGCCGGAACGCCGACGGCCCTCCTGGCCTGTGACATCCGATATGACGCCGATCCGTTGGGACAGGCGTGGATGGACTCCCTCGTCGCAGCACTGGTCGCCCGCGGGTGGGTCGTTCATGTGCTCGTACGGGAAGTCGACGCCGCGATCGACTATGAAAACATCCGGCGAGCTGGCGGGCAGATCGTCTCCCCGGGGGATGTCCCGGCCGACCATCGCGATGAACACGGTCACGCACCGCGCTTCCGAGCGCGCACGATCGTTCGCTCCACCGCCGAGCTCACCCCCGACATCGTCGTGGTGCAAGGGCGCACCCTCAGCCGTTTCGTCGCTGGGTCGGGACACATCGACACGCGCTTATGGACGATTCCCCTGGATCATCCTTATACCGGCGGACGGTTCGACCACGCAGACTTCTCTGATCTCGCGACGATCGCCAAAACGTCGAATCGAATACTCGTCGCGGACGAGATCCAACGATCGACATTGGACTCCGAGTTTCCCGCTGCGTCCTCGAAGGTACGAATTCTTCCCCTGTTCGGGCAACTCTCCCATTCAATCGAATCGACAGACCTCAGCGAGGCAGCGGCACTGCACATCCATGAGGGACTGTTTGCTGATCATGACGTCGAAGCATTCGAGCACCTCGGCTTCGCGCTTCGCGAACGTCGTCAGATTCCTCGCATCCACATACACGACGATCCGTCCGCCGCGGGACTACCAACCGCTTCGAACCCCGGCAGCGCACAATCGTACGGCCTTGCTGGGATTCTCAGAACACTCCCCGGCGTTGTTTCCTCAAATGCCGGGGCCGCCAGCGGATCGCTCGTCCTTCCCAGCGATCCCATGGCCCGACACTACGGACTTCTCCTGGCTCAAGCTCAGGGACGGTCGACGACCGATCTCGATCGGGTCGGCGGGTCTGCTTCGACTGGCATGGTTTCGAATGGCCCGGTTTCGAGCTGCCCGGATTCGAGCGAAGTGGTGTCGGCTGATCTGGTGCCCGAGGATTCCCGCCCATCGCTTGATCCAATGGATGAAGCCGCGGTCGAACCCATCACAGCGGTGAACAGTCGACCGCTGAAAATGGTCATCGCCGGAAGCGACTTCAAATTCGCCGGTGACCTCGTCGAGACGTTCCTCTCCGATCCCAGCTTCGATGTCCGATTCGATCTCTTTGACCACCATTCACACCCGCAGCCGAAGAAGAGCCGGCCCTACGTGGAATGGGCCGAGGTCATCCTGGCCGAGTTCGCGGTGTACAACGCGATCTGGTATTCGCAGAATTTGGCCTCCCACCAAACGCTGATCGTTCATCTGCACGGATTCGAACTGAACTCGGACTGGATCACGGAGCTCGACATCGACAGAGTCGCTGCCGTCGTCGTGCCCTCAGAGTTCTACCGCCGGCGAGCACATGAGCTGAGAGGGTGGCCGCTCGACAAGCTGGTCGTCATTCCGAACTCGGTGAATCCCTTCGACCTCGTTCGTCCCAAACACGACGACGCACGCTTCCACCTCGGCCTGGTCGGAATGGTTCCGATTCTCAAACGACCCGATCGTGCGCTTGACCTCTTGGAGCGTCTCACGGCAACCGATGACCGCTATATCCTGCACATCCGCGGGCACGCTCCTTGGAACTATTCGTGGGAATGGAAGAAGGCCGCCCACCAAGACGCCTATCGCGACTTCTACACGCGCCTCGGTCGACGACCCGAACTCCAGCGTGCGATTGCGTTCGAACCATTCGCGCCCGACATGGGCAACTGGTTGCGCAAGATCGGCTGGATCCTCTCCCCCAGCAGTCGAGAAACCTTCCACCTCGCTGCCATCGAAGGGGCGACATCGGGGGCAGTGCCTCTGGCATGGGAACGAGAGGGCGCTCAGGAGATCATCGGCGAGGAATGGACGTTTGCATCAACAGACGAGATCTATGAGTACATCCTCGCCCACAATGACACCGCGGAGGGGCATTCCGCAGCGGCCGGACGAGCACAGAAGCACGCCGAACGGTATCGCTCCGACACGGTCGGACACCGCTGGCGATCTGTGGTTTACGAGACCTTCAGCGGAGCCGCGAGAACCACCGCGGCTTCTGTTCCCAGCGGTGTCACGGGGAGTGTCTTCAGCGAGGTCGACGCCCTGGTCGCTGCCGGAGAGTTCGACGAAGCCAAAGGTGCTCTGGACAGAAACATTCAGATCACGAAGAACGATGCGTCGAAGCTCAAGGACCTGGAGCTGTTCGTCCGCGGGTTGCTCGCGCTCGATACTCGGCGCACCGAACTGCTGCCCCCAAACAGTCCAACGTGTCAGTGCGCGCGTACATCACAGCACGGACGGGGCACCGAGACCTACGTTCTCATCTCTGCGCTGGCCACCGGCTCCAGCGGCTCCAGCGGCTCGTCCCTCGTCACCGATCCCACTGTCGTGCCTGAGTCTCTAGGCATCGTTCCGTTCGGATACACGGGTGAGAGGCTCGCTGACGACGTTCCTGTCGCCGCGTACCGAACTGCAGCCGGCACTGCTCGCTCGGCAACGGCACACTCGGGTCCGATCGTCACCGATGTCTTGGAAGACCATCGTGATGCCTATGTGGCTGTGCGCCACGGTCTGCGCTTCGACAGGTGGGTCGAAGCGGTCGCCTCCGAACTGCGCGACCACCTGGGCCGATTCGAATCGAGCCAGGTACTTATCGAGGGGCCGTGGCATACCGCCCTGCCCGCCGCGATTGCGGCAGTTCGAATGGGACGACGCTTCGTCTGGGCACCGCCGGTCGAGTCGACGAAGAACGCAGTCGAAGCGATCAGCTCGAACCCCTACACGGGCGACATCAGAGCGCAGTTCATCGGTCTGCTCATTTCTCGCGCGGCAGCGGTGCTCGTTCCCGAAGCGCAAGTAAGTGTTGAGGAACCGTCAGTTCTGCACCTACAGATCCGCAATCGTGTCGACGTGTCAGCTGTTCGCCGGGAAGGCGTTGCCTCTGCCGACACAGTGCGGTTCGACTCCCGCACTGTGGACCAGATCGAGGAGCTCTCCGCGTCGCTGAATGGTTCTCATCCTCTCGGCGCGCTGAACTCTCCGATGCCGTCACCTGCCGGTGGCGACCGAACCCTGCGCCTGGCGGTTCTGGCCGATGAGCGATTCGTTCACCGCCTCAACTCCGCAGACGAAATGGTCGAGGCGATGTCGTTGAACTCGCCAGATGACCTTGATCCGTCGTTCGACGCACTGATCGTCGACGACAGTGCACTGGCCGAACCCCATACAATGCCTGGAACCAGCACTCTCACACAGCGGATCCGCAGCCTGTTCGATCTGGCGCGTTCTTTAGGTGTCCTCGGGATCTTCAACAGCGAGTCCAATGTCGGCGGTGAACGCTCGGCAACCACGGTCGCAGAGAAGGCCGATGCCCTGACAGGAACGCGCGCCTTGTTCGCTCTCGAACTTTTGGCGCGCAATCCGAATTCGATCACCCGTGTCGGCTCCTCCTCACTCATGACCAGCAACGGTCCTGAACTCCGTGCGGCCCTGGCCGCCGTCGGGGTGGGAACTCTCGGTTCTGATCTCGAGCGCAGCCAGCCAACCGGGCAGAGTGTGGATGGTGTTCGGGTCGATCCGGCCCGCTTGCGGATCAGCGCCTCCGACGGGGTCTCATTGGTCGTCGCCACCAGGCTCGGTGCTCAACGACTGCCGACCATGTTGGCCTCGGTTGCTGCACAGACGATGCATCCGTCCCGAATGGAACTGGTGATCGTTCACAACGGGCCCGAGGATGGGACTCGTTCGGTGGTGGAGGCGTTTGCCGAGGCGAATCCGAAACTGACTGTCCGGTATGCGCACTCCGATATCGAAGGGGCATCACCAGCACGCAATCTGGGTCTTGAACTGATCACTCGGGACTATGTGACGTTTGTCGACGATGATGACGAGATCGAGCGCAACTATGTCCTCAACATGTGGCTGTCGGCCGGCGATGACCTCGTCGTCGCAGCCCCGCTGCGCGACGTCACCGCGGAGGGGATCTCATTGACAGATCTCCCGAACAACCGCCGATTGGCCAATCTCTCCGGCCGACGGATCGGTCTCAACCGAGCCTCCGGCCTGCTGGGCCTGAACGCATGCAAGCTCATTCCTTCCCGCGTCGCACGGTCGATCCAGTATCCGACAGGTCTGCGCAGCGGAGAAGATGTCGCCTATATGAGCCAGCTCCTTCTGCATGACCTCGAACTCGTTCCTGCCGATACGGCACCCGACTCCGCGTATGTTCGGCACATGCGACCCGATTCGGTCTCGAGAAGAGAACTCACCCGGGACTTCGCCGTCGACCAGCGCCTCGGCGTCATCACCCAGCTAGAGAAGGTCCGAGCTGGCGGACCGACGACGATTACCGGCTGCATCCGCGCGCTGCAGATGGACCAGCTCAGCTTCATCGCACGCTATCTCACTGAGAACCCTCACGAAGGTGAGGACGTCATCGGCCGTGTGCTTCACTCCGGAGTGCCGACCTCGCAGCTCGCAGGACGATACAAATCGATGCATTCTTTGGCCCTGAAGATCGAGAGCTCCCCCGCATGACTGACAACCTCATCGAGCAGAAGCTGAAGCATCGTGGAGTCGTTCTCACCCTTGCCATGGATTCTCGCCGACCTGCACGAACCACTTCTCCGTCGTCGGGCAACAGGGAGTACCGGGCTGTCTACGGGCGGGGTGTGCTGTGGACCGACTCCGCGGTCATCTCCCTCGACCACGGCCTGCCGGACGGCATGAGAAGCCAAGCAGTCCGTCACCAATCCGGGCAGTGGTTCCTTCTCTTCCACCGTGCCAGCGATGACAGTTACCGGATCATCACCGATCCCCTCGGCTACCATCGCCTGTACTACTCCTCATTTCGCCGAGGCGATGATCAGATCGTCGTCATCGGGGACAATCAGACCTCCGTTGTCGGCGAACTCCGACGCCTCGGCCGCCCGGTCAACATCGACTGGCCCATCGCGGCCTCACACCTGCTGAGCACACACACGATGATGCAGAGCAGCTTCTCGCACCGCACCATGTACGCCGGGGTCCGATCGCTTCCTGCAGGTGCCGAGCTGGTCGTCGACCATGCCGGTGCGAAAGAGGAGCACAAGCATCTGTTCTCCGCCGCCTCCGATGCAGGCTACGACGACCTGCTGGAGGCAGGAATCGCGCGAGCGCAGGCGCAGATCCGGCTGCTTGCGGACAGCCAGGTGCCCGACAAGCGGCACGCGCTCTCCGGCGGCCGCGACTCACGAATGGCCATGGCGATGACGGTCTCTGCCGGAGTCCACCGCGAGTTCACCATGATGACTGCCGATCCGCGAAGAAGTCGGAATCCCAGCTCGCGAAAAGTGCTGGAACATGACCTCACCGTTGCATCCGAACTTCGTCGCCACCTCGGAATGCAGTGGTCTCGAGAGAGCGGAATCACAGGCGTCAGGCACGATGCCCACACGAGCTTGGACATCTTTCAAAGCCACGTTGCCGGGGCACGCTTCGCATGGGCGGGAAGCGGAGCAACCACGTGGCCCGATGCACTGCGGGTCGAAGTCCACGGAGGCTCCGGTGAACTGCTGAGACGGGCTTACCAGAATATGCGGGACCATCCATCGTTCGGCGCACTCGACGACCGTCCCGAGACCGTGGCAGTAGACGCGCGCGCACTTTTTCCCACTCTGGTCACACACCATGGATACCTGCCGCAGGACATGGCCGAAGAAGCCGCAGAGGCATTCGCCGACAGCCTGGATCGTGACGCGGATCTGCCCATGTCGGAGCAGCTGAATACGCATTACGCAGCGTTTCGCAACAGAGACCACTTCGGGCAGATCAATCAGCAATTCGCAAGGAATTCGTTAAAGCTCTATCCGCTTGCGCAGCCAGAGTTCCTTCAAGCCTCACGTCTCATCCACCCGGACGACCGGAACCGCGGAAGGGTCGCCTATGACATCATTCGGATGACCTATCCTCAGCTCAACGATTTCGCTTTCGACGACGGTCACTGGCCCGAACCGTTTCCGCTCACCGCACAGGTTCGCCGACACGGCACAGCGCCCTATGTCCCCACCGATCATCGGGACTTCTTCGAGGGGGAGGACCTTGATACCGCACTCAGAGCGGCCACGCCGCTTCTCTCCGATCCCAAGCACCCCATCGCGCCTTTCGACGGCACCAGTGCCGCGGCGTCATTGGCCGCGAGCTCGGCAAGTGAGCTGTCGGATCTTACTGACACACCATTGGAAAAACTGCATACACTCATTCCGACTCTCATCGCACAGGGGAGACTGGTCGCGGGAAATACGGCTGCCAAGTTGGAGTCAATGACGACAGTCTTCACCGGTCGCCATACCCCCTATGACTCGGTGCTGTTCGCTTCCGGTCTGCCCGCGAACGGTTCAGTTCTATCCGCTGTCGGGTCATGGCACTCGGCCCCCGCCCCACTGGTGAGAGTTGCGCACGATGAGCTTCTGGTATTCCACGTCGACCTCGAGACCCATACCGACGAGGCAGTCGTCACCATTCGCTGCAATTCTGCCGCTGCGAACTCGGTCGAATGGGCGGTCTACCTATATCAGGAACAGACCAAAATCGGCCAGAAATGGTATGACGATCGTCACTCTGCTCGATTCTCTTTAGCAGACGTGCCTGCCGAGACTCGAATCAGAGCACTCGTCTTCACCCGGGAGAAGGGACCGAGCAGTCGAGTGCATCGAAAGTTCAGCGCCTGGCGCACAATCTGACCAGAAGACTATAGACGTTCAGTCGTAGAGACTCGACGGGGCGAACTCGCCGATGCGCTCTCCGACCCCCAGCAGCTCTTCGATGGCGGCTACGGAACGTGCTGCCCCACGACCGTCACCGTAGGGGTTGACTGCTTTGGCCATGGAATCGTAGGCCAGGGAATCGTCGAAGAGTCGTGCCACCTCGGCGATGATGAGGTTCTTGTCGGTTCCGACCAGCTTCACGGAACCGGCGTCGACGGCTTCGGGGCGTTCGGTGTTCTCGCGCATGACGAGGACGGGCTTACCGAGACTTGGAGCCTCCTCCTGGATGCCGCCGGAGTCCGTGAGGACCACATCGGATGCGGCCATGACCGTGGTGAACTCACCGTAGGACAGTGGCTCCGTGACGAGGACATTACCGAACTTCTCGACTCGCGGAAGCACAGCTTCGCGCACAAGCGGGTTGCGGTGGGCGGGCAAAAGGATGAGGAGGTCGGGCCGCGCCTGTGCAAGTTCGGCCAGGGCATCGCCGATGTTCTCCATCGCCGAACCGAGGTTCTCCCGGCGGTGGGTGGTGACCAGCAGCTTCGGCCGATCGGCAACCACATAGTCCGCGACGATCGGGTCTGTCGGTGCCACGTTCATGTCCACGGCGAGGTGGAGTGCGTCGATGACGGTGTTGCCGGTGACGACAACGTCGGCGGGACTGATGCCCTCGGCGAGGAGATTGTCGCGCGAACGCGGAGTCGGGGCGAGGTGGAGTGCTGAGAGCTGGCTTGTCAGCTTACGGTTCGCTTCCTCGGGGAAGGGACTGTGGAGATTACCCGAGCGCAGACCTGCCTCGAGATGGATGACGGGGATGCCGCGGTTGAACGCCGCGATCGAGGCCCCCATCACCGTCGTCGTGTCGCCCTGGACGAGGACGGCATCCGGTGCGTTCTCTGCCAATGCGGTGTCGAGTTCTGCAATGACGCGCGAGGCGATGCCATTGAGCGTCTGGCCCTTCGACATGATGTTGAGGTCCGTGTCAGGCACGATGCCGAAGAGGTCGTTGACCTGGTCGAGCATCTCCCGGTGCTGGGCGGTGACAAGGGTGCGGGAGTGCAGGGAGCTGCTGGCGTCGATGCCACGGATGAGGGGTGCCACCTTGATGGCTTCCGGCCTGGTGCCGAAGACAGTGAGGACTGTGGGTGTCAAAAGCACTCCTGGTCAAGAGAACTGGGGGCGCCGTAGGGTTCACGGACGAATAGTCCTCATTATCCCATCACGTTTGTCGCACAATCTCGCAGTAATTATCGACCCTTTGCCGCTCGTTCACTCACTATTGTCCCGATCGCCACTCGAAGGGCCTTTCTGTCGACCATTCTGATGTAGTTGCCCGTTCTTCGATTCGGGTAACATCAGAATCTGTTAAGCAACAGTTTGGAGCACCATCCATGAACGCCATCGCCCTCAACAACCGCCCTTCGGTCGCAGTGATCGGTCTCGGTTACATCGGTCTGCCGACTGCCGCGGTCCTCGCCAGCTCTGGTGCGGATGTTGTGGGGGTGGATATCAACCAGGATGGCGTCGACGTCATCAACGCCGGCCAGGTGCCGTTCGTCGAACCCGATATGGCGACAACTGTTGCCGGTGTCGTCTCCCAGGGCTACCTCCAGGCGACGACGGTGACTCCGCATGCGGACAACTACATCGTTGCCGTCCCTACGCCGTTCACCGATGGCAAGAAGCCGGATCTGTCTTACATTGAGACAGCGGGCAAGCAGATCGCTCCGCTGCTGGAAGGCAATGAGCTCATCATCCTCGAATCGACGTCGCCTCCCGGTGCGACAGAGTTCCTCGCCGATACGATCTTCGCCGCCCGTCCGGACCTCACGCTCAAGCCTGGCAGCGCCCAGTCGATCTACTTCGCCCACTGCCCCGAACGGGTCCTGCCGGGGCGCATCATGATCGAGCTGCGCACCAACGACCGCATCGTGGGCACCCTCAACGGTGAGGCTGGGGAACGGGCGCGTGAACTCTACGAACTCTTCTGTGAGGGCGAGTTCCTCATGACAGATGCTCGGACGGCAGAGATGGCGAAGCTGACTGAGAATGCCTACCGCGACGTCAACATCGCCTTCGCCAACGAGCTGTCGATGATCTCGGATGGCCTCGACATCAACGTCTGGGAACTCATCCGACTGGCCAACCACCACCCTCGGGTGAACATTCTGCAACCCGGTCCCGGAGTTGGTGGCCACTGCATCGCCGTCGACCCGTGGTTCATCGTGGCCACCGATCCTGAACGCTCCTCCCTGATCAGGACCGCGCGCGAGGTCAATGACGCCAAGCCCGGCTTCGTCCTCGACAAACTCCTCCCCCAGGCCAAGCGCATCAACGATGTGCAGATAGCAGCACTGGGGCTGGCGTTCAAACCAAATATCGACGATCTGCGGGAGAGCCCGGCCCGGCAGATCGTGGGTCAGCTTGCGGACGAGCTCCCGCAGGCGAACATCATGGCCGTCGAACCCAACATCGACGAGCTTCCTTCCGAGTTGGATGCGCGTGAGAATGTGACGCTGACGGAGATGAACGAGGCCGTTCGTGCCGCCGATATCGTGTTGCTGCTCGTCGATCACAACGAGTTCGTTCGCCTGGATCGGACGCTGCTGGCGCAGAAGATCGTGCATGACACCCGCGGAGTGTGGAGCTGAGGAACTCAACCACACCATACGCAGAACGGGCGCTCGGTCATCGACCGGGCGCCCGTTGGCTTACATACGGAGGTCAGTCCTTCTGCGACTTTGTGAACGCCTGGTATTCCTTGATGACGTCCGCCGCCGGACCGTCGGAACGCAGGACACCCTGCTCGATCCACAGCGCACGGTTGCACGTGTCCTTGATCGTGCGCATCGAGTGCGAAACGAGGAAGACCGTACCGGCGTTTTCTCTGATCGCACGGATTCGGCCCTCGGAACGATCGCGGAACTTCTTGTCACCGACGTTAAGTGCCTCATCGACGATGAGGATCTCGTGCTGGACCGAAGTCGCGATGGCGAACTTCAGTCTCTGGGACATGCCCGAGGAATAGGTGCGCATCGGCAGATCGATGAAATCGCTCAGTCCGGTGAACTCGACGATCTCGTCGAACTTCTCCTCCACCTCGGGGCGGGTCAGCCCCAGTGCCAGGGAACCGAGAACAATATTGCGCGCACCGGAGAGATCAGGAATCAACGCTGCTCCGACGCCGAGGAGGTTCGGCCTCGAGGTCGCGTAGATCGCGCCTTCCGAAGTGGGCGTCAGTCCCGTGATGGAACGCATCAGCGTGGACTTGCCGGAACCGTTGGAGCCGATGACACCGATGGATTCGTTCTTGTGGGCGACGAAGCTGACGCCCTTGAGGGCATGGACCTCGCGAAGTCCGCGCCGCTTTGTCATCACGTCTTTGCTGCCGAGCTTGAGCTTCTTGCCCGTCGCCAAGGTCTTGTAGCGGACGTGAACGTCGTCGCAGACCACAACGGGCGGATGGTTCTTCGTCACGTCGGGAAGACTGCCGGTGTCGTAGACAACGTCATTGGATTCGAGAGCGTCATTGTCACTCATCGCGACCGAACCTCTCCTCGGCCTGCCAGAAGAAGACGAAGCCGATGATGAAGATGCCGAAGGCCCAGATGGCCAGGTGCCAGAAGTAGTCGTAGGGGATGACGCCATCCTTCATGAGGATTCCACGAGCAATAGCCAACACGTTGTTCAACGGCTGCCAATCGGCGTAGGGCTGCAGAGCGGGGTTGATCTTCTCAACCATGACCTTGAGGTCGAAGAAGACACCGGAAGTGTAGAAGATCATCCGCGAAATGAAGGGAGTGACCTGGGAGAGGTCACGGAAATGGACAGTAGCGCGGGCGAAGATGAAGGCCACGCCCTGGTTGAAGATCCAGAACAGGATGACGAGTGGGATGAAGAGGAACCAGTCCCAGCTGGGCCTCGCCCCCCACAGCATGACAAGGAGTGCCATGAAGATGAAGGTGGGGATGAAGTTCAGCAGGTTCTGAAACACTGTGGCAATGGGCAGAACGATGCGCGGGAACGGCAGAGACTGCACAAGGGATGCGTTCGAGATGATCGACTTCGCACCGCCGTTCATCGAGGTGTTGAAGAACTCGAGGACGAAGACGCCGATGATGACGAAGGGCGCGAAGTCGTCCGGACGCGCGGTGGCGCCCCTCATGATGAAGCCGAAGACCGTGCCGTAGATGAGCGCCGAGAACGCTGGACGCAGGAGCACCCAGAGCATTCCGAGGCGGTTGCGTTCGTTCTCACTCTGCATCCGGTACTTGGCGAGAGTGTAGGTGAAGTCGCTGCGAGTGATCAGCTGCTTGATGTACTGAGGCAGTGACGGCCGACCGCCGACTCTTTCGAGCCCATGCTCCTCAGCTAGCTTAGCCATATCCATGTACAGAAATTTCTCTCGTCGGCGACTGGGGCGAACACAGGAAGTCTACGTGATGAGGGTGGCCGATTCTCACAGTCGGCTATGAGCCTTGAAGTCGAAATCAGGGTCGTCGATCTGGGCCCGAGTCGGAATGTTATTACCTGCCAGTATTCGACGGGCGGCTGCCTGCATGGGCGGCCAGTTGAGAGTCTCGACACCGACGAGGCGGGCATCTGGGCCAGATCCATCGAAGTGGAAGACCTGGAATTTCTTGCCGCTCGGATCGTGTCTGATGATCGCTTCGGTAGCATCGGTGCTGGTCAGGCCTGCAGTGAAGACCTTTTCTGGGCCTTGGAAGCTCCAGTGCCACGGGATATCAGACCAGGGTTCGGCTTTGCCGTCCTCGTCGGTACTCAGCAGTTCGGCGAGGTATTTGCCGTGGCTTTCGGCCACCGGTTCGCAAGCCCAGGGATGGTCAAGGGCGAAGGTACCGTCGGCGATCTGCGCACAATCACCTGCCGCCCAGACACCTGGGTGAGATGTTGCCAACTTCTCATTCACCTCCCACGCCTCGGCGGGTCGGAGGCCATCGATGGGAATGAGGGCTGGACGGGCTCCGACACTAGTGACGAACAGGTTGTGAACGTCTGCCGGGATCTCGTCCGGGCTGCTGGTGTGGGCAATGAACGTCACACCGGCTTCTTTGTGCTTCTCAAACAGTGCCCTGCGCACTGGGGCAGATAGTTGTTTTCGCAGAGGTTCGTCGCCGCGCAGGTAGACGGTGGCTTCATGTCCGGCGGCGACCGCCGAGGCCGCCACTTCCATTCCCAGGTACCCGGAGCCCAGGACGCCGACGTTGAGCGGGGCACCGGATTCGGCGACGAACTCACGGATCCATTCGGCCTCGGCCAGGTTGTACACGGGCAGGGCATCCGGGTAGCCGGGGATGTCCGGCCGGTTCGCCTCCATGCCCGTAGCGAGGATGCAGTGGGTGAAGTCCAGAGTCTCCCCCGACGCCAAGTGGACGGTGCCGGCTACTGGGGTGTCTACGGTGGGACTGGCCTGCTGGGAGTGGGCCGCCGCCTCGGCGAGGGTGATCTCTGTGGCCTTGTCACGAACGAAGGTGATGAACTCACCGGCCTCCAGGTGGAAAGGCAGGTGATACCGGGAGTCGTCGAAGAGGTGTTTCGACAGTGGCGGTCGTTCGCTGGTCTCCCCCGCTGCCGGGTCGACGAGTGTGACCGCCTGGCCGCGTTCGCTGAGCTCCCGGGCGGCGGTGGTTCCGGCCAGCCCTGCACCTATGATGACGATCTTCTTTGCCATGTCTCCATGCTAGTCCGAGACAGCGGCTATGCGAGTTTTGTCGCTTTGGGGCGGACCATCACAAGGGGACATCATGAAACAGCCCCGCCGATGGTCGGCAGGGCTGTTTCCGCAGCGGCAGGGTGCTATCAAGCGTCACAGTTGCGTGGTTGCGCTGCCTCCACCGGTGCGATCGCCTGAAACCTTGGCCTTGGCGATCTGCGCAAGCGCGGAGACCTTCCCGCCCTTGAGGCCCCAATGCTGGGCGGAGTCTCCAGTGACCTTGATGAGTCCGAGACTCGGATCGTTGCGACCGCCCTCGAACCACGCAGCCGTCTCGTCATTCCACAGCTCGTCCATCTTGCTTTGGTCGTCGATGAACTCGACTCTGCCGGAGACCGAGAGCCAATTGCCCGCCTCGGCGACGGTAATATTGACCTGCGGGTTCTGGAGGAGTGCGACCGCCTGGTCTCCCTTCATGCCGAGGAAGAACCACACATCCGCATCGTCGGTGACCTGCTGGGGCACCATCGGATGCGCGAGCAGCTTGCCGTCGTCAAGGGCGGTCGTGAGCATCACGTACCCGCTGTCGCGGAGGATCTTCACGACGTCAGCCTGTTCCAGATTCTCAGTGTGTGTCATTGTTCGCTCCTATCGGTGTGCGTCGAACGATGTGTGCTGAGGTCAGCCTGCAGTCATCGGACCTCAGGACTCGTCATCTTGGGCTGCGGATTCATCGATGGCGGTGTGGGACCCATCGGGATTGCGATAGAGGGTCACTCCTTCGCCTTCGGCGGCGTCTTGGGCACGGTCCTCGACGTTGTCTTCGGTGTATCCGACCTTGGCATGGGAATCCATTTCGGAGGTCCCACCTAAAGGCTCAGTCGCCTCATCCAACTTTGCTGCGACATCGCGCGCTTTGTTCTCTGCGCCCGACTCGTCGCGTTGTTCTCTGGTCATGATCTCTTCCCTTCGCCGACGATTCCCAATGCGGTTGTACGGTCATTCTCACATGGGTCTCCACCTGACAACAGCCCCCTTGACCGGTCGCGGCTCACGCTGTCAGCGGCGGACCACCTCGGCGAGCAATCCTGACCGGGAGCATGGTGCATGAGGAACTGGCCCATGTTTAGACTGTGGGCATGGATGAAGAATCAGTCTCCGTGACAGAGATCCCCGATGGCGCTGCCATCATCGACGTTCGTGAGGACGACGAATGGGAGGCCGGGCACATCGAGGGCGCGCTGCACGTGCCGCTGGGCGAACTGCCCACCCGGCTCGACGATCTCCCCCTCGATGACGACATGTACGTCATCTGCCGCACCGGTGGACGCTCCCACCGCGCAGTCGCCTGGCTGACGAACAACGGCTTCGACGCCTATAACGTCACCGGCGGCATGGGTTCCTGGAACCTCGACCACGGCAAGCCGATCGTGTCCGAAAACGGCGAGGAGCCGTGGGTGAAGTAGACGCCACTCGGTTGAGGAGCGCCTCAGCTATCCGGCGATGAACTCCTGGATGATCTCCGGAGATGCGTGAATGCACAACATCTGCAGGTTGTCGCCTCCTAAGCTGCGGAAGCGGTGAACAGTCTCCGCCACAACGGTGACGATATTTCCTGCATGAGCCTCAAAAGTCTCATTGTCAGCCTCGATACGCGCCTCGCCGGCCAGTACCACCCATGTCTCCGTGTACGGATGCCAGTGCAGATCAGGGCCCTTCCCTGCCTGCACATCGACCCAGAAGAAGGAGATATCGGCCCCGTGCTCGGCGCCGATGAATTTCGCTGTCGCTGACCCGGGCAGCAGCGTCTGATTGCGGTCGGTGATCGTGATCATGCCGGTCTGCTCGCTTTGCCATCGAGCCAGAGGGTGTCCGATTCGTCGTTGTGGGCCCCCTCGGTGCCGACATGCTTGCTGTCGATCTGCGGCCCCTTCTTGATGACGTGGACCAACGCCATGCCATGTCCGCGGCCGAGCCCGTAATCAGTCTTGAGCCAATCGAGGATCACCCCGGCCTTCACCGCAGGATCGTCATAGCCGTGAGTCTTGGCGATGTCGATGAGTTCGCGTGGGGTCAGCCCCGTCTTGTCTTCGATGGTGTCGAGATAGGCCTGGAAAGACATGTCGTTGTCCTTTTATCGTCGCAGCGCCGGGCCCCAATGCTCGGCATGCGTGTGTCTGAATAGTACGGCCAGCCGGTGGTGCCAGTCCATGGGCGCGAATTCGAAGGGCTACTTCGTCGGATCCGGGATCTCATCGGGACGATACTTCGGCAGCCGCGAGGCCGGCAGGGCCGCGACGAGACTGATGCCCGCGAGGATGAGAAACCCGATCTTGAGAGTACGCAGGCGCTGATCGGCATTGAGCTCCACGGCCTGCTCGACCTGAGCCGGCGTCGCCGTAGTCTCGGAGAGAACGTCTTCGAGTTCGTCGTTGCTGATGAAGTTGATGTTGTCGAGGTCGACCTGGGCGACGATGTCATCGGGCAGGCCGGCATGGTCGTCGACGGCGTTCATGATTCCCGCGCTCAACACAGTCACCAGCACGGCCCCCATCATCGCCGTGCCCACTGCCGAGGCGAGGTTCTGGGCGGTGCCGCGGATGGAGCCGACGTCGCCGGCCAGATGCTTCGGTGCTGCGGTGACGAGGACGTTGAACACGAGGGTGACGAGAGCGCCTTGACCGATGCCGAAGACGATGAGTCCGAGGATCGTCGGCAGCGTCTCCCAGTTGTTCGTGACCACGAAGGCCAGCCACACCAGTGCCACGGTGGTCAGGCCGAAGGAGAAGAGGGCGATCGTGCGCGGTGAGTAGTGCTTGTAGAAGCGGACGATCAAGGTTGCTGTGACGAAGACGGTGAGGTTGAACGGAAGCATCGCCAACGACGTGTCGAAGGGGGTTCGGCCCTGCACCACCTGAATGTAGGTGGGGACAGTGAAGTTCACCGACGCCTCCATCGCGACGATGACGAACATCGCATACACGGCGGCTCGCTCCGTGGGCCTCGAGAGCACACTGATGTCGACCAGCGGAATCTTGCCATTGGCGATGCGCCTGCGTGTCCACATGAAGAACGCCTGGCCGAGGACGACTCCGACGATGACGAAGACCGGTGCCGGTGACAGACCCGCAATGGAGAACGGGGCGCCGTCCTCGGCGCGGATGATGCCCCAGGCGTTGAGATTGTTGAATCCCATGGTCAGCAGCACGATCGCAGCCCCGATGAGCACCGAGGCGACGAGGTCGATGCGGATGCTGGGATCGCCCTTGTCCGAACGCAGTTTGAAGCTCAGGGCGAAGACGATGGCTGCCAGACCGAGGGTGATGAAGAAGATGGGCCGCCATCCGACCAGAGTGCCCAGCGTGCCGCCGATGAGGAAGGCGCTCATACCCGAGAACGCACGCGCCGACCCCAGCGAACCCACTGCAGCCGCCTGCTGTGACCCCCGATAGTTCTCCGCGATGAGCGCCACCAGGGCCGGAACGATGATGGCAGCGGCAGCACCGGCGAGGATCTGCCCGCCGATCACCCACGCCACTGTGCGCGAGAAGATCATCAGCAGCGACGATGCCGCGAAGACGATGAGCACGACCCTGAAGATGATGACCCAGCCGATACGCTGCCCGAGCTTCGCACCCGTCATCACCAGCGCTGCGACGGCGAGGCCGTAGACGACGATCGTCGACGAGGCGACGGTGGGCGCCACCCCGAAGTCCTCGACCATCCCGCCCAGAGAGATCGGGAGGGCAGACACGTTGAAGGACATGAGCACCTGGGCGAGGAACAACCCGATCATCGGCGTCCAGGATGCACGAACCTCGGCGTGGTCGGTCGGTTCGGCCGGGGCAGTCATAGTGATTCCTTTCAGCGCTGAAGTGAAGCGGATGCTGGGGTGGATGCGAAGAGATTGAGACCCAAGGCTCGGGAGAGGTCGAAGCAGACTCGTTGGCCGCGGACGCTGTTGCCGGCGGAGTCGAGCCGGGGTGAGAACGTACCGAGCGCACCCTTGCCCGGAGCGATGGCGACGATTCCGCCGGCGACTCCCGATTTGGCCGGCAGCCCGATCTCGAAGAGCCATTCACCGCTGTTCTCATACATTCCGCACGAAGCCAGCAATGCGAGGGTGTCACGGGCCACCTCGGCGGAGACCACGCGTTCGCCGGTCACCGGGTTCACTCCCCCATCTGCCAGAGTCGAACCCATCACCGCGAGATCGTGTGCGCTCACCGACAGTGAACACTGGCGGGTGTAGATGTCGACGCTGTCCAGAGGATCAGTGATGATCCTCCCGTAGCTCTCGAGCAGTCGGGCGAGCGCCTTGTTTCGCTGGTTGCTCTCGATCTCGGAGCGGTAGACCCGCCCGTCGAGCTCGAGATTTCGTCCTGCGAACCGGGAGAGACCGCTGCGGATGGTCTCCCACTTCTCTGCCGGAGTCTCACCGGTCACCAGAGCCGTTGTGGCGATCGCCCCGGCATTGACCATCGAATTCATCGGATGCCCATCATTGAGTTCGATGGCCATCACCGAGTTGAAGGGCAGTCCCGTGTTGTTGACCCCGATGCGCTCGTGGACGAATTCATGACTGCGGGCCTGGCAGACGAGGGCGAAGACGAAGGCCTTCGAGATCGACTGAATGGAGAAGGTCACGTCGATGTCGCCTGCCTCATGGGCGCGGCCGGCGATATCGATGAAGCTGAGGCCGAACCAGGTGGGATCCGCCTCGGCGAGGATGGGGATGTAGTCGGCGATCTCGCCGTCGTCGAGGTCACGGTAACGGTGATGAGCCTCGGCGAGGATCCGGGCCGTTGCAGAAGGGCCGGGCAGCTCGCCGGTGTAAGCGCGCTGCTCGGGTCCTGCGGGTTCGCCTTCGAACACTGTCGACCGCCTCCTCACGAACAGGGATTGTTGCCACAGATCGCCACTTTCAGCCTAATCTCCTGCACATGTCCTGGATAGGTGCCGACTGCGATTTTCCGGCGACGATGGACCCTCCCCGTCCACGATGCAAGAACTGGAGGCTCAGGACTGTGTGCATCGGTTCGGGTTTGGCATTGTAGAAGTATGACTACTCGCGCCGGCCAGCTGGCCCAGGACAGGGATCTCGTCGATATCTCCGCACTTCTTGATTCGTATTACGATCTCGTCCCCGATTCCTCCGTGCCCGCGCAGGCCGTGAGCTTCGGGACCTCGGGACACCGCGGGTCAAGCTTCAACCGCGCATTCAACGAAGCCCACATCGCAGCGATCACCGCCGCCATCGTCGACTTCCGCAAGAAACAGGGCATCTACGGGCCCGTCTACTTGGGCCGTGACACCCATGCGCTGAGCGAACCCGCGTTCCTCACCGTGCTCGAGGTCCTTGCCGCCGCTGAGGTGCCCGCGCTCATCGATGAGCGTGACGGCTTCACTCCCACGCCGGTGCTCTCCCACGCGATCCTCGGCTTCAACGCGGGCAAGACCGCAACGGATGCGCAGGCCGACGGCATCATCGTCACCCCAAGCCACAATCCACCCTCCGACGGCGGCATCAAATACAACCCACCGCACGGTGGACCGGCCGGCTCAGAGACGACGACGTGGATCGCCGACCGTGCGAACTCCTACCTCGAAGCAGGATGGGAGAAGATTCCACGCACCGGGTTCCAACGGGCCTTCCACCTGGAGAACACCGAGAACTTCGACTTCATCTCCAACTACACCGAGGACCTCGAGTCAGTCATCGACCTCGATGTCATCCGCAGCTCCGACATCCACATCGGTGCTGATCCTCTGGGCGGGGCCAGCGTCGACTACTGGGCCGCAATCGCCGAGGACTTCGACCTCAACCTCACCGTCGTCCATCCCGAGATCGACCCCACCTGGTCATTCATGACCCTGGACTGGGACGAGAGCATCCGCATGGACTGCTCCTCGCCCTACGCGATGGCCGGGCTCATCGCCTCCCGCAACGACTTCGACATCGCCACAGGCAATGACGCCGATGCCGACCGCCACGGCATCGTCACCCCCGACGCCGGGCTGATGAACCCCAACCACTATCTGGCGACCGCGATCGACTACCTGCTCGACAACCGGCCAGAATGGTCCTCCAGCGCCGGCATCGGCAAGACCCTGGTCACCTCCTCGATCGTCGACCGCATCGTCTCCGCCCACGACCGGCCGCTGTTCGAAGTTCCCGTCGGCTTCAAGTGGTTCGTCCCCGGACTCCTCGACTCGACACTGGCCTTCGGCGGTGAGGAATCTGCAGGTGCCTCATTCCTGCGCCGCAACGGCAAGGTCTGGTCGACAGACAAGGACGGCATCATCATGGCTCTGCTGGCCGCTGAGATGACCGCGAAGACCGGACAGACTCCATCCCAGCGCTATGCGGGACTGGCTGCGAACTTCGGCACCAGCGCCTACGCCCGCCAGGACGCCCCGGCCACCCGGGAGCAGAAGGCGAAACTGGGAGCACTCGACGCCTCCCAGGTGAAGGCGAAGACCGTCGGCGGTGAACCGGTGACCTCAACACTTACCTCGGCGCCGGGAAACAATGCCCCCATCGGCGGGCTCAAGGTCACGACCGAGAACTCCTGGTTCGCGGTGCGACCCTCCGGCACGGAGGACGTGTACAAGATCTACGCCGAGTCCCTGCGCGATGAGGACCATCTGCGGGCCGTCCAGCACGACGCTCGGACATTGGTGGATGGGGTGCTGGAGTAGCCCGAAGCGGCTCCCAGCCACCAGCTGGTTACAGCTCGACGTCCTGATTCTGAGGCGGCAGGGCGGCGATGGCTGGGTGGTCCCGGCCGGTGTTGCCCAGGGCTGCAGCGCCTCCCGGCGAACCGAGCTCGTCGAAGAAGTCCACGTTATAGGTGTAGTAGTCCGCCCATTCCTCCGGGACATCGTCTTCATAGAAGATCGCCTCGACGGGGCAGACCGGTTCGCAGGCACCGCAGTCGATACATTCGTCGGGATGGATGTAGAGACTGCGTTCACCTTCGTAGATGCAATCGACAGGACATTCGTCGACACACGACTTGTCCTTGACATCGATGCACGGCTGCGCGATCACGTAGGTCATGCGGGCCTCCGCTCTCTGCTCGGATCGTCCACTTCCTCCAAGTGACGAATGGGATGAATCTCAGAGCCCACTCTAGGCCTTCGAGCCCAGTCTTCATATGGCCCGGATCACGTCCGACGAGAACGAAGAACCACCTCGGCGAGGTCCGGTCACGATTGGGTTTCACTGTGCAGACGAAAACGTAGCAAACAGCGCTCTGCAACAACCGTGTGTCACAGTCTGGTCGACACCGCCAAGCAGTCGTTCGCACCGCGTCATCAGGCAATATTCGTTGTCGTATGGATCCTATGGATTCCGCGCGCTTGCGCGACCGCCGCAGGATTGCAGACAGCTCGTCTCCAGGCTGTGACCCTCTCCGAGTTTTCTCCCAGGCAGTGTGGTCCTGACTTCAAGTCCGACCGCAATACTGGCAGGCGTCGATGAGGTGTCACCGCTCCGGTGACCACACTCACCGCAGGCATCACACAGCGAAGACGCCCCTCGAAGAAGAAGGATCGACACTATGAAGACCACCATCCGCAATCGCGCAGCAGCTCTGGGAATCACCGCCGTCGCCGGCCTCGCAGGAATCGGCCTGGCCAGTGGCCCCGCACTGGCAGCACCCGCACCCGCAGCGGTTACGAGCACAGCCGCCGACGTCGCACCGCAATCGGTTCACTATCCCACCGACACCGGCATCTACGCCGATGAGCTCGTCAGAGCCTGGGGTGCAGACAACTCGGAGCGGGTCGAAGCCTTTGCCTCACCGCAGGTCGTCGAGGCTCTGAACGAGCACGGCTCGAAGAATGCAACACATTGGGTGAGGACGGGCGGCGACGGAGCTGCGGGCACCATCTATTCGGATTATGAGAACACCGTGACGGGAGAGACCATGTCCGTCGGTGTCGCCAACGAAGAGGTGTCGAACGGCGGCGAATGGGGCGCACCCCACGGAGTCCACAAGGTCCAGTTCGGCAACTGAGGCGACATCACCCGATACGGGTGCGAAGAACCCCGCCCCTGAGAACTCAGGGGGCGGGGTTCTTCACGTGCACGGGTGGGCGGGGCCACCTCGGCGAGGTATCTGGTCTGACGTTTACAGGTGCGACTCCGGAGCGTTCTGGACGTACTCATCGAGGGTGTCGTTCTTGTACGCGTCCTGGACCTTCTTCAGTTCCTCTTCGTCGACGTTGACGATCGACTGACCATCACTCGATGTTCCGACGCCCGCGGTTGGGGAGGTGAAGAATTCGATGTCGCCGGGGCGGACGTCGCGCATCGCGAAGGCCGTGGCAGAGATGTACTGCGCGTCGAGACCGGAGTCGACGTACATATACGGAGAGAAGTCCTTGACCATGTTCTGGATCTTCTTCGGGTTCGACAGGGTGTCGGCGGAGATGATCTCGTTGGTCAGTCCCCGAATGAAGGCCTGCTGGTTGCGGGCGCGCTGGAAATCGCCGTCCTGGAAGGACTTGCGTTCGCGCACGAAGGTCAGCGCCTCGTCACCGTCGAGGACGTTCTCTCCCTTGGTGAAGGTGTAGCCGTTCTTCTCAAACGCCTGCTCGGAGTTCACGGTCACTCCGCCGAGGCTGTCGGTCAGTGCCTTGAAGCCCTCGAAGTCGATGATCGCGACGTGGTCGAGTTCCGTGCCGATGAAGTCCGAGATCGTGGACACGGCCAGGGGCAGACCACCCGTTGAGAGTGCCGAGTTGATCTTGGCCTTGCCGTGGCCTTCGATGTCGACCCAGCTGTCACGCGGGATCGACATGACTTGCACATCGGATCCGGACTCCGGGATGTGCATGACCATGATCGTGTCCGAGCGCAGTCCGCGAGAATCGTTGACGTCGACCTGGTCCATGGGCTCGTCGGAGCCCAGCAGCAGGATGTTCGTGCCGCCGTCTTCCTTCTGATCGTCAGGACGCTGCGTGCCGAAGATCTGCTCGTCGGTGAGCTTGTTCGCGTTGTTGTCGAAGGTCCGACCCACGTTCCACAGGTAGAGGCCTACACCGAGCACGCCGAGGATGACGATGACGAGCAGGGCGACAAGGATCTTGCGCCACACCTTCTTCTTTTTGCGTTTGGGACGCTGCGGTCGGTCTTCCTGGCTGTCGAACAGATCATCGAAACTGCTGTTGTCCGTCATCGGCACTCCGGGTTTCAGTCAATGCGGCGTGGGTGCCGGCGGGAGAGGATTGCAATATCAGCAATTATATAGCTTTTGTTACATTCCCCCGGACACCTTGCCCCGGTGCTCGGCTGTGTCTTGCCTGTGACCTGGGTTGATCGCTCGCCTGCGACTCGAATGACCGTCGCCGAGGTGACTCGACTCACCGGTAACAACGTCATATCCGTATAGTGGGCGCTTCATGCGCTAGGTAGACTTTGCTGGTGTTCAACAACTATCGGGAAATTCTGTCTCTTCCCGGTGCTCTCAAGTTCTCCTTGGCCGGTCTTGTTGCACGTATGCCCATCGCAGTTCTGGGCCTGGGAATCGTTCTGTTCATCCAGGGCGTCAGCGGCTCCTATGGTCTGGCAGGCATCGTCGCCGCCGTGTACATGATCGTCCAAGCTCTTGCCGGCCCCGGGATCGCGCGCCTTGTCGACCGTCGTGGCCAAGCCACCGTCATGGTGCCCATCGTCATCACCCACCTCGTGGCGCTCTCGCTGCTCATCGTCTCCGTCTACGCAGACTGGTGGGTGGGCCTCATCTTCGTCTTCGCCGGAATCGGCGGTGCCACTGTCGGCTCCGTCGGTTCGCTGGTGCGTTCGCGCTGGTCACACATCGTGGATTCGCCGAAAAAGCTGCAGACCGCCTTCTCCTGGGAGTCCGTCGCCGATGAGCTCCTCTTCGTCACCGGCCCCGTCGTCGCCACCGTGCTCGCCACTGCTGTGTTCCCACCGGCAGGCATCATCCTCTCGATGCTCACCGCCGGGATCGGCTCGGCTCTGCTCTACATCCAGAAGTCGACCGAGCCCCCGCCGATCGAACGCACCACAGAGGCTCGCGGGCACGTGTTCTCCAATCCGGGGATCTTCACGATCATCATCGTCAACGTGTTCCTGGGTGTGAACTTCGGCGCCATCGACGTCATCGCCGTGGCCTTCGCCGACGAGCAGGGTGTGAAGTCCCTGGCCGGCATCCTGCTCAGCGCCTTCGCCCTGGGCTCACTCATCGCCGGTGCGCTCTACGGGTCGAGGAACTGGAACTCTGCAACCCATCACCGTTTCGGCGTCACCGTTGCCCTGCTGGCCATCGGCGCGTGTTCGATGATGCTGGCCCAGGAAATGGTCTCCTATACGATCATCCTGTTCATCGTCGGCTTCACGATCGCCCCGAGCCTCATCGGCGCCAACTCCGTCATCGAGGCACTGGCACCGCCGAGGCGTCTGACTGAGGCCTTCGCCTGGCTGGGCACATCCTTGGGCTTCGGCGTCGCCTTCGGATCGGCCCTCGCCGGCAACATCATCGACGCCGCGAATGCGAAGACGGCGATGCTGCTGCCGGCCGGCTGTGCCATCGTCGGTGCTCTCTTGGCGCTGTCGCTGCTCAAACTGCTCAACCCGAAGCGGTCGAGTCACGAGGTGCGGGTCAACCGACCCGGACGGAACGTGTCGCTGAAGGGTTAGAGAGCGAGGGCCGACGGAGTGATCCTTCTGCGCAGACGAGCAGACTGAAGAGCCCGACGGGGCCGGGCCCCACGCTCGAACCGTGGAACCCCGAGCACCAGCCAGTCCAACTCGGCGAGAGGCCCATCGCGCTCGCGGGCGAGCACCACGCACCACGCACCACGCACCACGCACCACGCACCACGCACCACGCACCACGCACCACGAGCATCAAAACACCGCGTTGCAACGGGAGGTTGTGCCGTTACCGGTAGTGATGGCCGCCAAATGTCAAAGATTCTTGACGTGGCATGTCAATGATGTTTTACTTTTTATGTAAAGAATAGTTGACATCAGGAAACGGGATGGACGTTCAGACTTCGAATCTCAAGCACGTCCGCAAGGCCGCCGGTCTCACGCAGGCCCAACTTGCCCAACGCACCGGCGTCTCGCGTCAGACGATCATCGCCACCGAGCGCGGCGACTACGCACCCAGCGTCTATCTGGCACTGCGCATCGCCCGTTCGCTGGAGACCACAGTGGAAGAAATCTTTTCACTTCAGGAGGAAGCATAATGAACAACAGCAGCGACAGGAAGAACCGCAGCAACGAACTCGCCGACAAGATCGCAGGCTTCAACGACCCGTCGATGGGTGATGAACGCGAGCGCGACGTCATCCTGCGCGCGTATACGCTGGGGGCCGTCGTCTCCACCTACGTGTTCTTCGCGCTCGGACTCATCTTCGCAGTTCTCGGCGCGGGATTGTGGAGTGCATTTATCATCCTCGGCTCCATCGTGACCAGCAGCGCCATTTCGGGGTACTGCAAGCGCGAGAATGTGGACTTCGCGATGTCCATGGCCCGCGTCTCAGCGAAACGGCTGATCGTCGGCAACATCGCCGGCGCGGTGTTCGCCATTGTCTGGGTCAGTGCGATTGTCTTCCACATGAGTGAGGGCCATCCGCTCATCGATGCCGGCATGGGAGCAAGCACCACACTCGGTGCTGCAACCAGCACGTACGCCATCGTCATCGGTGCGACGGTCGGCTTCATCGCTACGATCACCCTCATGACGTTCTCTCGCATACGCAAAATCAAGCAGGCCCGTGCCGAAGCGGCCGCGGCGGCAGATATCGAAGACGAGGACTGACCCACCTCGGCGGTGTGGGCATCTGTTCAACCGACTGCCGGGCCCACGGCGGGCATCACTGCTCTTCTTCGCGGCAACGTCACTTCGCATCACTGCCTGAGCGTCCGTCACCGTTAACGCGAAAACACCCCGGCGCACCGGGGTGTTTTTGCTGTTTGCGGCGACGGACGCACGAGATGCCAAGAATGCGAGCGATGCGCGGAGTGCGCCTCAGGCCCAGTTCTTGTGCGGTGAGGTCTCGCCGACCCCCGGGTTGAAGACGTTGCACGGGTCGAGCTCCTTGAAGTGAGCCTCCATCTCCGGAGGCACCTGGTAGAGGCGACCATAGTTGTGCTCGGCGGGCACGGCCGCTCCGCGTGCCTCGAGCAGCGCCATCATCTGCTTCTTCAAAGCGATCGGGTCGACTCCCTTCTTCGCCACATGATCCTGGTGGAAGACGTGGCAGAAGAAGTGGCCGTAGTAGGAACTGATGTGCAGCTGGTCTGAGATCTCCGTGGGCAGCACCTCGAGCCAATCCTCGTCATCGCGTGTCAGCGCGACGTCGAAGGTGATCATCTCCGAGGAGTCTTCGCGGTGGAGATTGAAGTAGCGGGTCGCAGCACTGGCGGCACCGAAGCGGTGGAGCATGGCGGACTGAGCCTCATCGGCAGTGCAGATGAAGAATTCACCGTCACGGCCCGCCTCGGCGAAGAAGGTCGTGAGGAACTCCTCGGTCCTCTGCTTC
Source organism: Brevibacterium sp. UCMA 11752 (assembly GCF_021532235.1). Classification (NCBI taxonomy): domain Bacteria; kingdom Bacillati; phylum Actinomycetota; class Actinomycetes; order Micrococcales; family Brevibacteriaceae; genus Brevibacterium; species Brevibacterium sp. UCMA 11752. The sequence continues at coordinate 197,759 of NZ_JACBOS010000003.1, forward strand.
TGGTCGCCGCTGACGACGAGGAGCAGATGGTGTTCAAAGCGGTCGCGGTACTCAAGCATTCGGTCCGGCAGCTGCTGCGGCAGCAAGTTGAAGGCACCCTGCGCGATGGAATCGGCGACGGTCTGTCCGAAGAAGGGCAGCTTCGCGAATACCCCGTTCGCCCAGTTCTTCAACGCGAAGAGCTTGATCTGTTCGCGGCTGCCGGCGTGTTTGACGGAGACGAACGTGTCCTTGCCGTACTTCTCGGCGAGGTCGAAGGACGGCCGTCCCATGTACTCACCGGAGATCGGCAGCGGCATGTCCGAGGTCAGGATCGCCCGGCGCAGGGCCTCGAGCTCGGCGGGGCTGTCAGTTCCCACGTAGAAGGTCGTCGAATCCTTCTGTTTGGGGAAGGTCCGCGTGCGCACGGCGAAGACCATCAGCTTGCCGGCCGACCCTGACGCCTCATGAAGGAATTTCGGGTTGGCGTTGTAGCGGGCAGGAGAATCGGTGATCTCGCGGACGTGCTCGCTGTATTCGGTGTCGAGGGTGTCTTCCGGGGGCGGCGTGACATCGGCTTCGTCCCATTCGCCGCGTTGGAGTTTATCGAGGATATGGGCCGGATCATCGCCGAGGCTGATGCCCAGGTGATTGACGAGTTCGACCCTGCCCTCGTCATCGACCCGGGCGAAGATCGCGTGCTTCGTGAAGGCCGGGCCCTTGCGAATCTGGCTGCCGCCGGAGTTGTTCGCGATGCCGCCGACGACCGAAGCACCGATCGACGACGAACCGATCACCGAGTGAGGTTCACGCCCGTGAGGTGCCAGCTTGTCATCGAGTTCGTACAGCGTGGATCCGGCCAGACACACGGCCTCACGAGCATCGTTGATGAGATGGATCTGGTTGATGCGCAGGGTGGAGATGATGACGATCTCACGATCGTAGTCCTGATCGCCGGGACCCGAACCTCCGGTCAGGCCGGTGTTCGCCGACTGTGGGATGACGATGAGATCGTGATCGACGCAGACCTGCAGAGCCCGCCACATATCGACAAGGCTGCCCGGCTTGAGGACAGCGAGCACACTGCCGCCGCCGAAGCGATTGCCTTTGGCGAAGGGTTCCGTCGCCCGAGCGGAGGTGAGCACATGACGACTGCCCATGATGTCGATGAAGGCGCTGACCGCCGGCGCTGGTCTCTGTCGTTGACTTCCGAACATTGTTGATAGCTCCTCTTGCATCGATGCGAACGTTGTTCACTCTACAAACCTGCGGATGGAATGGCGCCTGCGCCCATCCGTTATTTGTTCATGTGTCCCCATCGTCTGACGGGTCATTGTCGGCGCGACCTTCGTGCTGACGTTTTTCAGCACGCATCCGATCCCACTCGGTCAGACGCTTCGCGATGATGTGCTCGTAACCGTTGCTGGTGGGTCGGTACACCTTCTCCGGTTCCATGCCCTCGGGAAAGTAGTTCGCACCGGAAAAGCCCCCCGGCCTGTCCGGGTCATACTCGTAACCCTCCCCGTAGCCGAGGTTCTTCATCAGCTTCGTCGGAGCATTGAGAATATTTGCTGGAGGCATGAGGGAGCCGGTCTTCTTCGCAAGCTTCTTAGCCGCATTGAATCCACGGTAGACGGCGATGGATTTCGGCGCGGTCGCCAGGTAGACGACGGCTTGGGCGATCGCGAGTTCCCCTTCTGGGGAGCCGAGCCGCTCGAACACATCCCATGCCGCCAGCGCTTGTTGGACGGCTTGCGGGTCGGCAATCGCGATGTCTTCGTTGGCGAATCTGACCAGCCGTCGGGCGATGTAGAGGGGATCTTCCCCACCTTCGAGCATTCGTGCCAGCCAATACAGTGAAGCGTCGGGGTCAGAGCCGCGCATTGATTTGTGCAGTGCGGAGATGAGGTTGTAATGCCCCTCTTGAGCCTTGTCGTAGATCGGCGCGCGCTGTTGAACAAGATCGACTAGACCGGAGGTGTCGAGAGTCCCGCTGACGGTTTGAAGCTGCTCGATGAGGTTGAGTAGGTAGCGACCGTCGCCATCGGCCATTGCCACCAGGGCATGTCGTGCCTGCGCATCAAGCGGCAGTTCTCTCTCAGTGGTTTCCTCTGCTCGTTTGATGAGCGTGGTCAGCGCCTCCTCGTCGAGGCGTTTGAGGACGAATACCTGGCAGCGGGAGAGCAGTGCGGAGTTGAGCTCGAAGCTGGGGTTCTCCGTGGTCGCGCCGACGAGTACGACCGTGCCGTCTTCTACGTAGGGGAGGAAGGAGTCCTGCTGGGCGCGGTTGAAGCGGTGGATTTCGTCAACGAACAGCATTGTGCCTTGACCGATCTCGCGTCGCTTGGCCGCTGCCTGGAAGACTTTCCGGAGTTCTGCGACACCGGAGAATGTGGCTGAGACCGACTCGAAGACTAAGTTGGTGCGTTCGGCCAGCAGTCGCGCGATAGTTGTCTTCCCACAACCCGGTGGTCCCCACAGCACCATCGAGACCAGCCTGCGTTCGGCGAGCATCCGACCAATCGGGGCCTCTTCCCCCAGGAGGTGATCTTGCCCGATGACATCGCCGAGGGACTTCGGGCGCAGACGGTCGGCCAAAGGACGGCCAACGTCGTCAGGCTCAAACAATGACGGCGGCTCTTGGCTCACGATGTCACCTCCATCTTCATAGCCTAGGTGCAATGGTGGTTCTGCTCGTGTGAACGGTTCTTGATCGGCAGTTGTTCCCGGGCAAGGTCGTATGAGTCCCGAACGAACTCCTCGACCAAGGTTTGGGTGATGTCTTCGCCGGTGCGGTGATCAACCAACACCATTTCTCAGGGACGGCACCCTGGGGCTTCCCGGCACACAAGGCACATTAAGCTCTGAAACACCCCGCCGCAACAGGGTGTTTCAGAGCTGAATGTAGGCGGTGGCAGGTCGGCCAGCGGCATCGCTGCCAAGCGTTGCAAGATCTCAGGCGCGGCCCTTCTGAATGTTTTGGCCGCCGAGACCCACGATGTCACCCCTTCTGTGTTTATGCCGAACACTTGTCATCTTCGGACCTTGCGGCAGCCGGTGGCGTGCGTGGACACCAGGCGATTAGGGGTCCCGCTTGATCGTCAGTTCAAGTCAGTTCAACCTGAAGCTCTACAATTCTTGAACGTCTCTTGGTGCCTGTGTCAGTGTCACCATGCATGATAGAAGCATGGCGAGTACCTTTGGCTGGATAGCGATTGATCCCACACAGCGAAAACAGATGCTGGAGACCGTGGAGCTGTTTCGCGACAAAGGAACGGTCGACGACCTGGGCATCGGAGCTATCAGAGACGCAATCAGCGACACACTTTTCCCTGGTACCTCTACGCTGCACACTCGCCTACGGTACGTTCTTTTTGTTCCGTGGCTGCTCGAAGAAGCCTCAAATCATGACTCGGTGAAAGAAATGAGTTGGGCGTTCCACGATCTCGAACGTGATTTCATCGATGTGCTCAAAGCTGGAATGGGCCAGACTGCTGAAGGAATCGTTGGACGTCGGGCGGGAAAAAGCGTCCAAAGGGTGCCGAGCGTCATTTACTGGGGGATGATGCTCACTTGGGGAATAGTCGAGTCGGGTCTTTCTACCCAAGACTATTTTCGTCGACACGCGCTGCGTTTAGAGCAATTGCGCAATGCTCCGGCTCGTGAGGAAAACGAACCCCCACTCGAACTGATTCCAACGGGCATCGAGCCCAATCTTCCGCCAGCACCTTCGAAGCTGCTCAGAGACGCGACATTCTCACTACGCCATGAAGAAGCCGCATATCTGTCCGAGCAAATATCTCAAACGTGCGCAGGAAGCCTCCTGGTCCACTTGCTTCACCACGCGCCCGATTCGTGGAAGGAATCACATTCAGCTCCGGAGCACCTTTGGTCCCCCGAAGTTATTGAGACGCTCACCCCCGAATTGCAATCGACAGTCGACCTTGCTGAGCGATTTAGCCTGATCATTCAGGGAGCAAATCTTCTTTACAATCTCTTGCTTGCAGAGGCTACATCCAGTCGCGGCCAGGAGCGATTTCACGATGATCGGGTCGAATATTTTCGGAACGAAATGACGGAGTGGGCGTTCCAGGCACGCGAGATGCGCCCACTAGAAGCTGCAGAGCACACTGCCATCGGAAGCCTTATGGCAGTGCGCAGACGCACTTTCACGAAACAAACACAAGATTTTCTAGCAAGTTGGTTCGAGGCCGCACTCGATCCACTTGCAATCGCAGATTCAGATGCTGCGCGGCAACTGGTACGGCGCCGCGAACTTGCCGTCAAACGCCAGCGTGACCGGCTACGCCCCGGCAACTGGAAAGCATTGGACGCGTGGAGTGGTGCCTCAGGTACTAGTCGCTTCGAGTATCGCTGGGCTTACGCACGACGCCATTTGCAAGATATCTTCGACGGTTTGGAACGTGCATAATGCTCAACCCTGATTCTGCTGTACTACTTTCCGATGCATTGCAGCCACCTCCAGACTTTCGCATCGATACAGCGGTCGCCACGACGTACTCCCTTAATCTCACAGCGATGCTCGTTGCTCCGATGACATTCGCATTTGGCGATATCGACGATGCTCGTGCATTGGATTCCGGCGATCCAGTACAAATACTGGACGCGGTACAGCAGCACGTCGAGCGCATAACCGTCTTCTGTCAGGCGGCAGCCATTCACGTGCCTACATCACACAGCCGAATTCACACCTTTCTTGAGGACAGCATTTTCCAAGTTGAGCCAATGGATGAGAATGCCCTGTTCCACCCCAAGTTGTGGGCCCTGCGATACACCCGCGACTCAGACGATTCTCTTCACCATCGCGTGGTCGTTGGCAGCAAGAACCTCACACTCGATAGCTCCTGGGACACAGTCCTCGTTTTGGATGAAAACTCAGACGGAACGATCGCGGCAGCTCCGGCCGCCGATTTCGTATCGCAGCTTCCCGCGCTCTGCACATATCCCCTCCCCGACAACCGAATCGAAGCAATCAATTCGCTCGCTTCCACCATGCAGTCCGTGAGTCTCGAGCCGCCACATCCTTTCACTGGCGGAGACCTTCTGCCACTCGGACTTTCAGTGAATGACGCTTGGCCGTTTAACACCAAATCACAACGAACACTTGCCATCACTCCGTTCATCACGGCGGGCACCCTCAGTCGACTCCGTTCGACTACATCGGAAGCCACTTTGCTGAGCCGCCCAGCGGCCCTCGACCAGATCGGTACAAGAGGCACCTCCGGCTGGGACCTTCACGTTCTTTCTTCCGGTACAGATCTTGTCGATCGATCCGGCGACGAGTCGACGAAAATCGACGAATTCGCCTCGGTTCCTGCAGACGACACCGAGCCGCCTAGCTCAGGAGAGCTCTCTGGACTCCATGCGAAGACCGTCATCACTGATTTTCTCGATGGACGCTCCTCTGTGGTCACGGGGAGCGCCAACATCACAGCTGCGGCGTGGGAAAGAAATATCGAGTTCAACGCTATCCTCACCGGGCCGACGTCCATGTGCGGCGTCGACGCGGTCCTCGCCGGAAGTTCCAGTGGTGGTGGCCTGCAGATGATCATGGAGCCATATACGCCCGAGGGTGAACTCCCTTCGGACGATCCAGCAATAGCTGCCAGTTACCAGCTAGAAAGCTTCCACCGGGATCTGGTCCGAGCACTTCCGCGTCCCAGGCTTGATGTCATTCCACGCGATGATGCTTCTGCGACTGTGCGTCTCACGCTTGCACTTCCAGACGAAGTCCCTGGAGATACGAGTATCTGGCTGTCGACCGTTTCCGGCCAGAGGCGGGCTCTGGCAGAGGTGACTACTTGGGACATCGCGTTGGAGAACATCACTCCATTCATCGCGGTCGAATCACACAAGGAGGTAGAAGGTTCAAGAGTTACTCGCCGTTGCCTCATCAAGGTCGACGTCGTCGGAGCCCCCCAGGAACGCCGTCGACGCGCACTGGCCGACATTCTCAACTCCTCGGAAAGAGTATTGTCCTACCTAGCTCTTCTGCTTGGCATTGAGGAAACTCCTCGCGCAGGTTCGCTCATTGGTGCCCAGGCCGATACCTCGGCAGTCAAGGACGAGTTCAGAATCGCAGACGATGTAACTTCCGCGGCGTCACCGCCGGTCGTGCTATTCGAACCGCTTGTCCGTGCAGTCGGAAATGACCTCAATGAGCTCGCATCAGTTGCGGATCGAATAAAAGAGCTCAGGGATGTTCCTGAGGTGGAAGCACGTATTCCAGCCGACTTTCTGCAGATGTGGGACGTTGTACTGACGGTCATCGCAGAAAGGCGGGGACGATGACAGGCGAGAACGAACTTTCTTCACGGCCCGACACTGCGTCGATGCTTTCAAGCCTGAAGCCATTTCAGCGAGATACCGTCGATCATGCATTCGAACGTCTCTGGCTTGCCGATGACAGCGTTGACCGTTTCCTCGTCGCTGACGAAGTTGGACTCGGGAAGACTCTTGTCGCGAGAGGTGTTGCCTCCCGCTTAATCGACCGATTATGGCCCACTGGCAAGCCGATCACCATTGTGTACATATGTACCAATGCCCAGATTGCCCGTCAAAACCTCAATAGACTCCGCGATCTGACTAGGGGTTCCGAACAGAGTTTCGCAGATCGCCTCACCTTGCTGCCCAAGACTATGGGCCGAGACGATCGCCAGCGGGTCAACGTCATTTCGTTTACACCAGGAACTTCATTCCGCCTGGGATCAGCCACTGGCAGAGTCCAGGAACGAGCATTATTGCATTGGATGCTCAGGCATATTCTCGATTATGGCCTCCTCAGCAGAACGAGTGCACTCAGATATTTTGCCGATCAAGTTGGTCTAGAGAAATTCGTCGAACGTCTGTCATGGGAGAGTAGCCAGCCTGTCATCGGAAGCGCGCTCATAGCGGACTTTGAGCACTATTTGACCAACACTGCGGGACCCTTCGAAAACACAATACTTGATGACTTGATTGACGAGCTTGAGCATTGGAAGGGTAAACACTCTATCTCGGAAGAGATGGCACGACGGCAACGCAGTATGATCGGTGCTTTACGCATTGCCATGGCGCACGTGTCTGTAGCAAGGCTCGAGCCCGACCTCGTCATACTCGATGAGTTCCAGCGGTTCAAAGACCTATTTCCAGCAGCAGATGCCGATTTGACCTATTTGAGTGACGCTCAACGCCTTGCACAACGAGTCATCTCATCTCACGGCACAAAGTCTCTAGTTCTCTCAGCGACTCCTTACAAGATGTTTACTCTGCCAGATGAGCCAGAGGGAGACGACCACTTTCGCGATTTTCGCGAAACCGTAAAATTTCTGGCTGGTGAAGCGCGATCTGACCGAGTCATGGTCCTCTTGTCCGAGGTCCGCAATGGCATGCTCAGCCGAACTGCCCAAGGCAGAGAGACCGCCGAAGAGGCGAACAGGAAAGCCTCCGCGGAATTGAGCCGCGTAATGGCGCGCACTGAACGGTTAAAAGCCACCTCCAAACGCGACGGCATGCTCGTTGAAAAGCAACTTGCACCTCCTCAGTTGCACCCGTCAGACTTGCACACCTGGATGGCGCTAAGTGATATCACGCAGTTTCTGGGTAGCCACGACGCTTTCGAATACTGGAAATCAGCGTCTTACCCAGTCAATCTCATGGATCCGTCAACCTATCAGTTGAAGGCCAGACTGCTTGAAGCAATCGAAGCTGACGCCACCAGCTGCGCTAGCGTTCTCACCGACCACCCGCGCGGACTGCTTCATTGGAACGATGTGCAGAATTATTCTGCCTTGGACGCCGGCAACCCCAAGATGCGGTCGCTCATTGATGACTTCATGGGCCGCGAAGTATGGAAGTTGGCATGGCTTCCTCCTTCGATGCCCTACTTCGAACCGGTCGGGCCATATGCCTGCGAGGGCGCAAAGACTTTCACTAAACGCCTGGTGTTCTCCTCCTGGAACGTCGTACCCAAAGCAATAGCGACAATGGTCAGCTATGAAACGGAACGAAGGCTTGTCGACCATTCTGCTCGGAGAGTTAAAGGGGAACATCCCGTCTACGAAGGGCGCAGTTCCACGTCGAACATCCGTTTTCAATGGGATGTGAACACTGATCAGCCAGGCAATCTCGAGATGCTGGCGCTGGTACACCCATCCGTCGTGCTTGCACGTCTTGGCGACCCTCTCGAAGTCGCGCGGTCCACCGACCAGCAGCTTCCATTAGATCGGGAACGGCTGCTGGCTATGGTTACTGACCGTATCCAAGTCGCACTCGATAGTCTCGATCCGCCGATTTCAGAACTCACCTACACCGAGCCAAATTCACGGTTGGGTACCGGAAAAGCCTGGTATGGGGTCGCACCCTACCTACTCGACATCGCCGCCGGAATTGACGATCCTGGCCTACTCGAGAACTCTTGGACCTACACCACAGAAGAGGACTCTTCGTCCCGCCTCAGCGATCATGTGGCCTTTGCTGTAGATCCGGATCTCTCCCAATTGGGTCCAATACCTGAGGACCTTGCGAGCGTTCTTGCATTGGCTGCGACATCTGCGCCCGGCGTATGCGCTCTACGAGCACTGAGCCGAGCCACTGGACAAGCTGTGTCGTTGGAAGACGAAGGTCTGCGGCAAGCAGCGCTTCGCGCCTCTCGCGGCTTCGTCTCCTTATTCAATCGCCCGTTCATTACTGCCGCTGTCCGCAGTGCCAAATCCGACGCAGGTATGACCGGAGCTTACTGGCAACAAGTGCTCGAATACTGTGCCGACGGTAATCTGCAGGCGGTGCTGGACGAATATACCCATACCCTGATTGATTCGCTCGGGCTGAGTTCAGATCTACCGATCGAACGAATGAGGCGACTGGCTGATCAGATCGCCTCAACCGCCACCATGCGTACTGCCGAAAGTGTAGTGCACAATTTTGATGTCGACCACGATCAAGTCGTTGTCACTGACCGGCGTATGCGCAATCATATTGCTGCTCGTTTCGGTCGAGTTGAAACTTCAGATTCGGCCGCTGCACGTGAGGCTTCGGTGAGGGACAGCTTCAATTCTCCGTTTTGGCCGTTTGTCCTAGCCAGCACTTCCATGGGACAGGAGGGACTGGATTTCCATACGTATAGTCACTCTGTCGTCCACTGGAACCTTCCGAGCAATCCTGTCGATCTCGAGCAGCGTGAAGGACGTGTCCATCGTTATAAAGGACATGCGATCCGGAAAAACGTTGCTGCAGCACACGGCACAGCAGCATTGGACTTTTCTTACTCAGACCCATGGGAGGCAGTGTTCGACGCCGCAGAATTTGCTGAGCCTCCAGGCAGTTCCCTCATCAGCCCATATTGGGTATACGAGGGTGCAGCGGCAATCGAACGTTACGTTCCAGCAATGCCGCTGAGCCGCGAAATTTCCCAATACTGGCGCTTACGGAGAACACTCGGAGCTTATCGCTCCGTCATGGGCCAGCCCAGACAAGAAGATCTCATCCATCTACTTGGACCAGGCGTTGAGTGGCCGACGATAGATGTCTCTCCACGCCCCAACAGGTCGGAAACTCTCTCGGACCCAGCGTCAGCCGAATCCAAATGACGTGGCTTGCGTCTGCCTCCTGCCGCTGATGGGGAACAGTCGCCGCCTGAATGTACTGTCCGGCGGGGTCACTCAGCGGTGTCGCCTCGACGCCAGCGACACCGCGGAGAGGCTGAGCAGGCAGATCACCGCGACTGCTCCAAGCGAGATGCTGTAGGGCATGACCGGCAGCAGCGCCGCGAGCACCGTGGGCAGCAGGAAGCCGGAGTAGGCCAGCGAATAGTAGACGCCGGTGATTCCTGCGAGGTCCTTCGGTTCCGCGATGGCCTGGACGATGACGAGTCCTGCCACCACGCAGATGCCGTAGGCGATGCCGAGGACGATGGCGACGACGAAGGCCATGATCGGATCAGCTGCGAGCGCCGCGACGACTGCAAGGCCCATGCCGAGTGTCATGAGCGTGAGTCCGACGACGAGCGCACGCCCACCCGTCCACCGGTTGATGCGCGGGACAAGGTTCTGCACCAGGGCTCCGGCGCCCAGGGTGGCGACGGTGAGCACGGTCGCGTACATGGTCGTCCACTCCCCCAATGTGTTTTGGACCAGAGCGGGCATGACCGCGTAAGCGACACCCGCTGCGGCGAAGACCCACGGTGCGGCCGGGATGATGAGGCGGATGAAGGTGCGATGGCCGACCAGCGGTATCCGCAGGCCCCGCCACCAGTGCTGAGCCGAGCGGCGCTCCCTCGTGAGAGTCTCTGGCGCAGTGAAGACGATGAGCAGTGCGCCGATGCTCAAGACAGCGTGAACCGCGTAAGGAATCATTTCGGGAAGCGGCCCCCACTGCGCCAGGCAGCCGGTGACCGCGGCGCCGATGGCGAATCCCACAGTCAGCGTCAGTGCGGGGCGGCGAGCGCCGGCGGTGATGTTGGCCGTGCGGTCGAACGGTGGGGACGAGAGTTCCTTGATCCAGCTCGTGCCCACCGACATCGCCACTCCCACGCCGATCCCCGCCAGCACGCGGCCCACACACAGCAGCCAGAAGAGGTTGAAGCCGATGCCAAGAAGAACACTGCCGATAATGGCGGCGATCGTTCCGGCAATGAGAATCGGTTTGCGTCCGCGTCGATCTGAGAGCGCCGAGGCCACCAGCAGCCCTGGAATCAGCCCGCCGACGTACATTCCGAGCAGGAGGTTGGCCTGCCAGACCGCGTAGCCGCCGTCCTCTTCGTACATGTGCACGAGCGGGGTGAAGTGGTTGCCACCCCAGGCGAGCAGGAACATGGCGGGCACGACGCGAAGCCAAGCTCTGCCTCGGCGTTGGGGCACTGTTGCTACGGAGTGAGAGATTGTCGTTGCGATCTGGTGGTCTGCTGTTTCGGTTGCGGGTTCGGAAGTCATTGCCGGCGATTCTGGGTTGAGTGCTGCGGTTTCCGAGGTCACTGGTTCTCGGGGAAGTGCGAGGACTGAATGTGCTCGCGCACGACCTTTCCGAAGCCCTTGGCCTCGCCGCGTTCTGCGAGATCGGTGAGCTCGGCATGCTCGTCGAAGAGCGTGCGCAGCGAACTGGGCTGATCGATGACCACTTGGTAGGTCAGGCGGGCCAAGCGCGGGCCCATCGTGGTCAGCATCTCCTCGACAATGCTGTTGCCGCCGCTGCGGATGATACGGGCGTGGAAGGCGTAGTCGGCACTGGCGAAGTCGAGTGGATGACTGGCATCCAGAGCCTTCTGCTGCCGGCCGAGGAGCGTGCGCAGGTCTGCCGCCAGCGGCGCGAAGTCGCTGTCGAGAGTCAAGGCCTGGACGGCGTCGGTCTCGAACATGGCGCGCACCGCAAGCAGGTCGCGGCGCTCCTGACGGGTCACCGTGGTCACGATCGCGCCCTTTTTCGGCACGAGGCGGACCAGCCTCCAGCGCTCGAGTTGGAGCATCGCCTCCCGTGCCGGTGTCCGGCTGGCTTTCTGAGCCTCGGCGAGGTCGGCTTCTGTGAGGAGTTGGCCGGGCTCGTAGCGCTGCTCGATGATCTCGCGGGCGGCCCACGCAGCCATCCGCGCTGCGATCGGGGAAGCATCGTCGGTGGTCTCCCACGGGAGCGTCAGCAGGTCTTTCATTCCTCCACGCTATCAGATGCATACATCGATAGATGCATCAGTGATCAGGGAATTGCTGTGTCAAATATTCTTGACATCAAGATGTCAATGATGCTTTACTTTTTATGTAAAGAATCATTGACATTGCAAATGAGGTGCGAGGAAGCAGTATGGATGTTCAGACGTCGAGCCTCAAACAGGTTCGCAAGGCGGCTGGCTACACGCAGGTCCAGCTCGCCCAGCTCACAGGCGTATCGCGTCAGACCATCATCGCCACCGAACGCGGCGACTACGCACCCAGCGTGTACCTAGCTCTGCGGATCGCACACTCCCTCGACACCACTGTCGAAGAGATCTTCTCACTTCAGGAGGAAGCATGAGCAACACTCACAAGGTTCACCGGCCCAACGCTCTGGCCGACCGGATCGCGGGAATCAACGATCCGTCGATGGGAGATGAACGCGAACGCGATGTCATCCTCCGGGCGTATATGTTCGGCTCAGTCCTCACCATCTATGTCTTCCTTGCCCTCGCAGTTCTCTTCGCAGTCATCGGAGCAGGATTCTGGACCCTTCCTCTGCTGCTTGGCTCAGGAGTGTTGAGTGTCGCAGCGGCCAGTTACTGCAAACGTGAGAACGTCGATTTTGACCTCGCAACGGCACTCTCTTCCCCGAGGCGGCTGATCATCTCCTACGTCACATGTGGTGCGTTCGCAATCGCCTGGGTCTTCGCCATCGGGTTCCATCAGATCACCGGCCACCCTCTTGTCCCAGCAGGATTGGGTTCGATCGTGGACAGCGCCAACGGCAGTTCCCTGGTGATCGGCGGGATCGTTGGAATGGTCATTGCGATTGCGGCGATGACCATCACCCGCCAGCGCAAGCTCAAACAGGCCCGCCTCCAGGCCGCTCGGGCCGCCGAACTTGAGGACGAGGACTGAACGCCGAGCCGCCGAGGTGAACGATCGCCTCGGCGGCTCGGCGTTGACCATCACTCGCTTATGAAAACTTCTGAAAACTGCTACATTGACTCCTGGCCTCACGGCCACCACAGCATCGATGACACGACACGCGAAGACCTTTACAGAATCTTCTGACACGGCACGGTCGATCAACAACAACCGTCGACATGTCAGGAGAACTGATGACCTCATCACGCCATTCCCGCTCGCGCTCCACAGGACGCGCTGGGTGGATGATCGCGGTCGCCGCAGCCGCTGCGTTCCTCGCCACCTTCAATGAGACGTTCCTCAACGTCGCGTTCACACCGATCATGCCCGACTTCGGCATCAATGTGAGCAGCGTTCAGTGGCTGACCACCGGATACCTACTCGTCGCCGCGGTCTTCGTCCCCGTCGCGAACGTCCTCTATCACCGTTTCCCCACACGCACACTGTTCATCAGCGTCGTCACGATCATGGTCATCGGATCGATCGTGGGCGCGCTCGCTCCAAGTTTCAGCGTCCTTCTCGTCGGTCGCCTGCTGCAGGCCATCGGCACCGGCCTCCTCACGCCCATCGGCATGAACATCACTCTGGCGGTCTCGCCGCGGGAGAAGCTCGGCATGAACATGGGCATCATGGCCGCCATGACCACGCTTGGACCCTCTCTGGCCATCGTGCTCTCCGGCGCGCTGCTGACCATCGCTCCGTGGACGACCCTGATGTGGGTCTTCGGCGCCCTCTGTGTCGTCGTCCTCATCGCCGGCGCCGTCTTCCTGCGCACCGTGACCGATCTGGGCCGCCCTGTCCTGGACATTCCATCGTTCCTGCTCGTGGCCCTCGCCCTCGTCGGCGTCCTCTACGGTGTGACCGCGGCCTTCGGCGGTTCTGCCCTGATCGCGGGTGGCTCCTTCATCGTCGGGCTCATGACCCTATGGCTCTTCATCGTCCGTCAGCGCCGCATCGACCACCCGCTGCTCGACCTGCGTCCGTTCTCCAGCAAGCCCTTCGTGCTCGGTGTGATCATGACGATGCTGGGCCTGCTCTTCGTCTTCGCGATGAATGTCGTCATTCCACTGTTCCTCCAGGCCGCACGCGGCATGGACCCTCTGGGTGCATCGATCACGCTGGCACCGGGAATCCTGCTGACCGTGATCCTCGGTCCCGTGGCCGGTCGCCTGTTCGATCGCCACGGCGGCAAATGGTCGATTCCTCTCGGCTTCCTCGTCATGGCTGTCTTCGTCACTCTTGTCGGGGTTGCTGCCGGCGGCACGTCGATCCTGCTCTTCGGAATCCTCTATATTCCCGCAGTGCTGGCCACCGCTTTCGTCATCGGACCGGCACAGACCTTTGCGCTGTCCCATCTCGACCGTGAGACCAGCCCGCACGGCGTCACGGTCGTCTCGACGAGCTTCCAGATCGCTGGCTGCGTGGGCACCTCCCTGGCCGCCGGAATCTACGGCGCGCTCAGTGGTGCTCGCATGAGTTCAGGTGCCAGCGAGATCGACTCGCTGCTCACCGGTTTCCACGGATCCGTCGGACTCGTCGTGCTCACCTCAGTCATCGGCGTGGTGCTGGCGATCGTCGCCCACCGGTCGGTGCGCTCCGGCCTTTCGGGAGTCACCGTTGCCGCTGGTGCAGATTCGGAGCCCTCGACGATGCAGTCGATCTGATCCCACGGGCCTCGCCGATAGCGACGCCGTTCACCTCCAGCGATCACGGAACGCTCAGCCCAAGGTGTTGAAGTTCCCGACGAAGATGGCCTCCGGGTCGCGCTCCTCCTTGAGTCGGCGCAGCCGCAGCAGCGATTCTTCGGGCAGTGCATCCGCGAGGCTCTCGCTCGGGTTGAGAAACGTCACGGGCTTGCGTCCGGTCGTCGGCAGAGTCAGCGCCAGATCTGCCTGCTTCTTCGTGATGGACTCAGCGGCCTCCTCGGTGACGGGCAGTCCGAACATGTAGACACTGAACTGTTCACTCAATGCCCCGTGCGGGTTGTCGGTTGCTCGCGCGAGCGCCCCGCCGAGGTGCCTGACCTGCACCGATAGCAGCGGATCGATGGGCGTCTCGAGCAGTGCGTCGAGGGCTGAGTCGTCGAGTGAGGTGAGCAGCTCCGCGCGGGAGCTGCCGGGAACAGGGTCGGTCGGTTCGGCGGTGATGGTTCCCAGATCCGCAACGCTCATCGGTGCACGAGTGTCAGAAAGCGGTGTCGGCAACGCTTCGCTCGCGCGCATCAGACTGCGAGCCTCGGCCTCCTCCCCGAGGGAGGTTGAGTCGATCGCGACCATCGGGTCTGCGCCGGGGAAGCTGAGGAGCTCCAGCCACAGATTCAGATGATCCGGCGCAGTCGCTGTCATCGACCGGAACACCTCGGCGACCTCCCTGGCATGGACGGCTGGCCAGAGTTGGCGCCCACCGAACACCTTCGGAGCCTCGTGCAGCTGAACCTCAAGACCGGTGACGATGACGAGTTCGCTTCCCCCGCCGCGCAGAGCCCAGTAGAGCTCGGGATCCGTATCCGCTGTGACCCGTCGGGCCTGACCCTCGGCGTCGACGATGTCGAATGCGCGGATGTTGTCACCCACCCACCCGAAGGACCGGCCGAACCAGCTCAGGCCACCGCCGAGGGCAACACCGGCCACCGTCACCACTGGTGAACTGCCTGGAAGTCCCGTGAGTCCGTGCTTGGCTGCGGCAATCTGCAGCTGCCCGGCTTTTGTGCCGGATCCGATCGTTGCCGTGCGCTGGCTCAGGTCGATGTCGATCGAATTGAGCTGGGTGGTTCGTAAGAGGATCGCCCCGCCTGCTCGCCCGGTCGCGCCGTGGCCGGACGGTTGGGTCGCGATCGACAGGCCCTGAGCCCGGGCGAAGCGCACAAGATTGCTGATGTCGCCGACGTCAGCCGCCTCGACCACGGCGAGGACGTCCTGGTCGATGGCGCGATTCCATGGTCGATGAACCTCGTCGAAATCTGCGCTGCCGGGGAACCAGAGGCGTCCCTGGACAGTTGCTTGCAGCTGGACAAGAATGGATGTCGGCAGAAGAGTCACAATTGCTCCTTGGCTGGTGTTGGTGCGGATGTTGGTCAGTCCGACATCTGCCGAACGTACCCATGAGTCGTTTCCCACGACGAAAACGTGACGAGTCACCACCGGCAGGATGGCTATGACATCGAATTCGACGCCCCACCCCCTCGCCGATGTGGCCGATCAGTTCTCCTTCCATCGACCCAAGCTGTTCGCCATCGCCTACCGCACAATGGGATCTCCTTGGGCCGCGGAAGACGTGGTGCAGGAGACGTGGATTCGATTGCAACGAGCAGACATCGCGGCCGTCGACAACCTCGAGGCGTGGTTGACGACGGTGACCTCCCGAGTGTGCATCGATCTCATCCGCCGCGACGCCGCGAGACGCGAAGACCTGCGCTGGTCCGCGTCGGCCGAAGAGACGGCGGCGGAGGAAGCGCTGGAGGGTCAACCGGCAGACAGTGCCGTGCTCAAGGTCGATCTGTCGGCTGCTTTGACCATTGTCCTCGATACTTTGGGGCCTCTGGAGCGTCTCGCGTTGGTCTTGCACGACTTCTTCGCGCTGACCTATCACGACATCGCCCCCATCGTCGACCGCACGCCCATCGCGACCCGCCAGCTGGCGTCCCGTGCACGAGCGCGCCTGCGTCGCGTTGACGTCACCAGCGTTCAACACAGGCAAGAGTCTGCGATCACGGCCTTTCTCTCCGCAGCCCGTGAGGGAGATTTCGGCGGTCTGCTCCAACTGCTTGATCCCGAGATCGAACTGCGCAGCGACCCAATGGCCGTGGGGTTGGCCGGGGCTGGTGCAGAATTCGGCGCACCTCTCCTCGATCGCGAAATCGCCGGCTCTGACGCCGTGGCCCGAGTTTTCAACGGACGCGCTCAGGCGACCAGACTTGTCCATATCGATGGCGTTCCCGCTGCCGCGTACCTCGTCGATGGCGCTCCTCGGGCAATCTACTGGTTCCGGTTCGCATATGGCAGGGTCGTCTCCGTCGATGTGCTCGCCGATGAGACGATCCTGGCCTGTCTCGACATCATGGTCTAGGTGTCGTTCAAGAACTCGGAACTCGTAGGCACTGTGGACAACGCCGGTAATACCGGTAACGCAGTCAATACAGAATGCGAGACATTTTTTACTCAACGATCCTTGTCAGTTATTGTAGTCCTCGGCGCTATTCCGCGCTCAACGTCGAGCACAATTACAGAGGAGATTTCCGGGCACCCATGAGCTGGGCATTCGGTGGTGTGATCAACGTGGAATCAGTTATCTGGAGCGCCATCACCCTCAGCCTCATCACCGGAATGCTGTCGAAGGCATTGCCTCGAGTTCCGGGCGCGGTCGTGGGAACCGCGTGGGGAGCCACTGCACTGGCGGTGACCGGAGCTCTTCTCGTCAGAGACACCGCCGACACCAACCTTGAGATCGTTGGGCTCGGGCTCTTAGCCACTTTCCCGGCCTTCCTCACAGGTTTCACCCTGATCAGCCTCGTCGGGGATTGGAAGCGCGAGCTCACCGCCTGACAGCTCTGGCGGTGAGCTCGCAGCCCGAGGAACGCCGTCTCACTCCACTGCTGCTTCACTCCACGAGCTTGCCGACCTGGCTGATCTCCTCGACTCGCATGAGCTCGGCGACCTCGGGATCGACGGCGGGAATACTCTCCTTCACCACCCCGGTCGATGGCGACCACACGAGGTTGACCTGCAGGTTCTCATCCTGCTCGGGGTAGTCGCTGCGGTTGTGGCAGCCACGGGTCTCGCGGCGCTCGAGTGCGCATTCCAGCGTGGCGCGCGCTGCCAGAGCCGAGGATCTGAGGTCGAAGGCGTGTGAGAGGTCGGAGTAGCCGGCGATGTCGGGGTGGATGCCCACGTCGCTCATGCGCGTTTCGATCGACGCGAGCTTCTCGAGCCCTTCGGCCAATCCGGCCTCATCGCGGACGACTCCGGCATGGGCGGTCATGAGGTTGCGGATCTCGCGCTGCAGCGCCCTGACATTCTCCGTCCCCTCGGAGGACAGGAGATCATCGATCTCAGCTCTCGCCTCGGCGATGGCAGATTGCGACCGCACCTGCGCCCCCAGCTCAGACGAGTACGCGATGGCGGACTGACCGACGATGCGGCCGAAGACGAGGAGTTCGATGAGCGAATTGCCGCCGAGGCGGTTGGCCCCGTGCAGCCCGGACGAGGCCTCGCCGATGGCCCAGAGTCCCTCGACGTCGGTGCTGTGCTCGACCGGGTCGACCCACACCCCGCCCATCGAGTAGTGCGCGGTCGGGGCGATCTCGATCGGTGACTGGGTGATGTCGAGCATCTGCGTCTCCATCATCGTCTGGAACACGCGGGGCAGCCGGTTCATGATGGTTTCGCGTGGCAGGTGGGAGACGTCGAGCCAGATGCCGCCGTTCTCCGTGCCGCGGCCCTCGGCGATCTCGGTGTAGGCGGCTAGGGCCACACGGTCGCGGGTGGAGAGTTCCATGCGCTCGGGGTCGTAGCGTTCCATGAACCGCTCTCCCAGTCCGTTGCGTAAGATTCCGCCCTCACCACGTGCGGCTTCGGAGACGAGGGTGCCGGCAGCGTTCTCTGGTTCGATGATGCCTGATGGGTGGAACTGAACGAGCTCGGCGTCGCGCAGGCGGGCTCCTGCCTCGACGGCCAGGCGGAAGGAGTCGCCGGTGTTCTCGTCGCGGCGGGAGGATGTGCGGCGCCAGATCCGGTTGTGGCCACCGGCTGCGAGGATGACCGCGTCGGCATGGATCCGGTAGCGGGAGCCGTCGACGATGTCGAAGCCGAATGCGCCGAAGATGCGACCGTCGGCGACGAGGAGTTTGGTGATGTAGACGCGGTCGAGGATGGGGACATTCAGGGCCTCGGCACGATGAATGAGGGTGCGCTGGATTTCGAGTCCCGTGTAGTCGCCGGCGAAAGCGGTGCGACGCCAGGTGTGGGCGCCGAAGAAGCGCTGCGAGATCCGACCGTCGTCCTCCTTCGCGAAGTCCATTCCGTATCGCTCCAGGTCAGCAATTCCCTGCCCGGCTCCCTGGGTGACGATTTCGACGGTGCGGGGGTTGGCGAGGTCATAGGATTCCTTGATCGTGTCGGCTGCGTGCTGCTGCCAGGAGTCGTCGGGGTCCATCGTGGCCAGGGCCGCGTTGATGCCGCCGGCGGCCAGCGAGGTGTGCGCGTCGTCCTTGGGTCGCTTGCCGACGGCGAGGACGTCGGTGCCGGATTCGGCGACCTCGATCGCGGCGCGCAGGCCGGATCCGCCGGTGCCGATGACCAGCACCGAGGTGGAGATCGTGTGTTCGTGTGCGTGGGCATTTCCCTGTGTGGAGTTCATGTATTCCACGCTAGGTTCGGCCACCTCATGCGTCCAATGTATTGTTTCGCTTGAGTTGATAGCGATACGCTATGAACATGAATCTGGAACAGCTCGCGAGCTTCGTCGAGATCGCCAACACCGGTCATTTCACGAGGGCCGCTGCCACGCTTCACCTGGCCCAACCCTCATTGAGTCGGCAGATCTCGACGCTGGAGAAGGAGCTCGGCTCCGAACTCTTCCATCGCGCCCATGGACACATCAGTCTCACCGCCGCAGGCGATACTCTCCTGCCGACCGCTCGACGAATGCTCGCCGACGCCGAGGCGGTCCGTCGTGACATGGATGAGCTCGCCGGGCTGCGCAAGGGGCGGATCCGTTTGGGCGCGACTCCGACGCTGTGCGTCAGCCTCGTCGCCGAGGCGATCAGCAGCTTCCATCATGAGCATCCCGGGGTCGAGCTCGAGCTTGTCGAGAAGGGGTCGCGTGAGCTCATCGAGGCGCTGGGTGCCGGCGAACTGGACCTTGCACTCATCACGCGGACGTTGACTCCGAGCGCGCAGATGCCGAGGTTGCGGATGCGGGAAGTGCTCAGTGAGGACCTGGTGGTGATTGCGGGGGCGGACCGCCGTTCCGGCGGCAGCACCTCATGGTCGGGCGACAGCCGCAGCGGTGCTCCACTCCTGCCCGGTGACACGGTCACGTTGGCGGAGGTCGCGGCACTCCCCCAGGTGCTGTTCCATCACGGATACGATCTGCGCGAGGCCACCTCGGCGGCCTTCGATGCGGCCGGGTTGGCACCGAACATCGTCGTCGAGGGAGCCGAGATGGACGCAGTGCTGCGCTTCGTCGAACGCGGACTGGGGGTCGCAATCGTCCCGGCAATGGTCCTCGTCGATCGGCCGCGCCTGACCTCGGCACAGCTGCTGGAGCCGAGTTTGTCGCGGACGGTCAGCCTCGCCACCCGAGCGGACGTACGGCCGACCAGAGCCGCCTCGGCGATGGAGACAACGATCCTCTCGACCGCGAGGGTACTGGCCGAAGAGGATGCCGGCCTGGCGGCGCATGTGCGGCTGGTGAGGTAAGGGGGCGGCACCGACCACGACAAGCGCCCGCCGACGGGCCCAAGCGTCCACCGGCATGGGAGGATGCTTACATCGAGAGTTCACTGAAAGGGGCGGAGCATGGCGACAGAACGAACGCGCCATCGTCGGGGTGAGGGCGGAAAGCTTCGCGAAGAGATCCTCAATGCCGTCAATCGTCTCCTTGACGAATGGGGCAGTGTTGAACGTCTGACGATTCGGGCTGTAGCGGCTGAGACCGGAGTCGCCGCCCCAAGCATCTATATGCATTTCAAGGACAAGACCGACCTCGTCTGGGCCGCACTGTCCGACAAGTACCAACAGCTGGCCACCCAGATGCGAATCGCCGACGAGAAAGCGGATCAGGAAGGACCGGTCGAACGACTGCGCGCCCAAGTGCATGCCTATTGCCTCTTCGGTCTGAAAAACCCCGGACACTACCGCCTGCTCTACGAGACCAGACAGCCGCAGGCCGATACCGACCGGGTCCGGCACCACCCGGCCAGCGTCGTCTCAGGCAGCCTCCGAGCAGCCGTCACCCGGTGCCAACAGGCGGGTTGCCCCATGTCCCTGCCTGCCGATCAGCTGGTGCAGACCCTATGGTCCGGTGTGCACGGCACCCTGTCTCTCGCACACAGCCTCTTCGACGACGAAGCTCTGGAACCGATCGTTCTCGACATCGCCGACGGCCTCATCGACTCGACAGTCGTGGCCCCCGGGACCGAGTTCACCGACCGATCCAAGCAGATGGACAGTTCGGCCGCCCGGCGCCTCCGCAGCCTGCTCAGCGAATACTAGACTCCGCCCCCAACGATCGCCCTCACCAGGCAAGTTTTGCTGTCGCCAGCGGGTGGGTCTACAGTTTAACTGAACTTAGTTAGGTTATAGGTTCACGACTGTCGACAACGGCTCTCCGAACGAACCATCGCAGCAGACTGCGAGAGCCGCGTACCCGAAGGAACGTGTATGAACAGAGCGCCTCGCAATGACCTCCCCGCCCTTCGAACGGGCGTGATCGGGCTCGGAATGATCGGAGGAGGAGTCGCCACCAGCCTCTCCCGCAGCGGCTACCTTCCTCTCGTCTACGACATCAGACCAGAGGCAGCCGACCTGCCCGGAACCCCTGAACTGGCTGCCTCTCCTGCGGTTGTGGCGACAGCTAGCGACATCGTGTTCGTCTCCGTCGTGAACGCCGATCAGGCCTTGGACGTGCTCAACGGCAAGGACGGCCTGCTGTCCGGTTCACACTCCGGTCTCATCGTCGTCCTGCTGAGCACGGTCAGCCTGGAAACTGTAACCAGATTGTCCGAGCTCTGCACCGAATACGACGTGACTTTGTTGGACTGCGGAGTGACGCCAGGTGACAAGGCCGCCGAGAACGGAATGGTCGCTATGGTCGGCGGCGATGAGGAATCCGTCGAACACGCCCGCCCAGCTCTCGAGGGCTTCGCCAAGGCAGTGGTGCACTGTGGCCCGTTGGGTGCAGGGATGGCTACCAAACTGGCACGGAACGTCATCACCTACGGCAGCTGGCGCACTGTCAGCGAAGCTGCCTCACTCGCCGCATCCGCCGGGGTCAGCCCGCAGACTCTCATCGACGTCATCGAGACCGCCGACCCGGACGGCACCACTGCACTGATGCTGCTGCGTCAACAGCAGACCAGTGCCGCTGCCGCTGTCGGTGAGCAGATTCGTCCGCTGATGGCCAAGGACCTCGCCGCTGCCAAAGAGCTGGCGGCATCCTCGGGCCTGCAGATGCCGCTGGTTGACGTGGCGCAGGACAAGGCGACGGACACCCTTGGGCTGGATGACCCGAAAGCGTCCGCCGAGAATGGCAGCCAGGATGATGCCCACCAGATGATGGATGCGGTCTATGGCTCAGGATTCAGCCAGGCCATGCCGAACACCGGCACGCCTTTCGAGAAGGAGACCGCCGAGCATCTCTTCGGAGACGTCTGGAGCCGCCCCGAGCTCTCCATCCGCGACCGCCGCCTCCTCGTTCTGGGAGCCACGGCAGCCTTGGGCGACGCCGATCTCATCCGAATTCAGGTCCGCGGTGCCCTGGCCAACCAGGAACTGTCCGGCGAACAGCTCAATGAGGCTGTGCTCCAACTCGCCTATTACGTCGGCTGGGGGCGCGCATCGAGCGTGCACCGCGGTGTCGCCGCCGCCCTCGCCGAACACAGCAACCGAGACCAGGCTCACTGAGAACCCGACCCGAGAAGACACCAACCACCGAAGGAAAGAGGACATCACATGACTGAGACAACTACCCCCATGCCCACTGTGCGCGATGCCGAGTCGCCGCTGGATCCACCACCGGAGTACCAGGCACTCCAAGAGGAACGGCCTGTCCACTGGGTGCGGTTCCCCAACGGCTCCGAAGGCTGGCTGGTGACCCGGTTCGATGAGGGGAGCCAGGTCTTCTCCGACCCCCGTATGAGCTCCCACCGCCCGCGACACGATAATCCTGAAGGAGAAGCAGGAGAGAGCGCCGGCACCGATGAGAGCGGCCTGCCTCCGCTGTTCGTGATGATGGATGAACCGGATCACGGCGCTTACCGCAAGCTGCTGACAGGGAAATTCACGCCTAAGGCTGTGGCGAAGAATCTTCAACCGTACATCGATCGGATCGTCGACGAACACCTCGACGCGATTGCGTCGACATCTGGGCCGGTCGACCTCATCGAGGCGCTCTGCCTGCCGATTCCGTGCCTGGTGATCTGCGAGATCCTGGGTGTGCCGTACGAAGACCGTGACGGGTTCCACGGCGCGACAGAGGCAATGATGGATATGGGCAGATCCCGCGAAGAGCGAGACGCGGGAGCTCAGTGGCTGATGGGCTACATTTCAAAGCTCATCGAGACCAAGAGAAGCCAGCCGGAGTCGGACGGACTGATCAGCGAACTCATCCGCATCGCCGCATCGGGCGAGACCATCCTCACCGACAAGGACCTCACGGGCATCTGTGCTCTTCTGCTCTTCGCCGGCCACGACACGACCGCTGCCATGATGGGTCTGTCGATCATGACCCTGCTGACGCATCCGGGCAAATGGGAGGAGCTGCGCGAGAACCCGGAGAAGATCGGTCCGGCCATCGAGGAGCTTCTCCGGTACCTGACCATCGTTCAGTTCGGGCTCGGACGTGTGGCCCTCGAAGATGTCGAAATCGGAGAGGCACAGATCAAACAGGGTGACCTGGTCGTCGTCGCTATGCCGATTGCCAATCGTGATCCTCGGGTCTTCACCGATCCGGACGTACCGGACTTCGACCGCAAGACCACGCGCCATCTGGCCTTCGGCTACGGCGTTCACCAGTGCCTGGGTCAGAACGTCGCGCGCGCAGAGCTCAAGACGGTGCTGCCCAAACTCATCGAACGTTTCCCCGACCTCCACTTGGCCGTCGACCCCAGTGACGTCCCCATGGATGCCTTCGGGACGAACTACGGGGTCCGGGAACTGCCCGTGACCTTCTGAATCACCCCACACAACCGAACTGCCGAGGTGCACTGCGGCTCGACCGAAAGGAATACACAATGAGAATAACCATCGATGAAGACAGGTGCTGCGCGGCCGGCCAGTGCGTGCTGGCAGCCCCAGAGGTCTTCGACCAGCGAGACGACGACGGCATCGTGGTCCTGCTCCAGGAGGAGCCTCCGGAGTCCGAGTACGAGAACACCCGAAATGCGGCGGCGCTCTGCCCGGCCGCGGCAATCGTGGTCGAGGAATGACCGAGCGCCACGTCGTCATCGTCGGCACCGGAGCAGCCGGGATCAGCGTGCTGGAGAATCTGAGACGCTGTGGCTTCACCGGGTCGGTCACCATGGTCGGCGACGAAGAGACGACTCCCTATGATCGGCCACCGCTGTCGAAGCGGTTCCTCACAGGAGAATGGGAGCCGGAACGACTGCACCTCCGCTCCGCCGAAGCATTGGCAGAGTTGGCGGCAACATGGCTGCTCGGCCGCCGGGCTTCAAGCCTGGATGTGCAGGCACGACGTGTGTTCCTCGATGACGGTTCGGCTGTCAGCTACGACGAGCTGGTGGTCTGCACCGGCGTCCGCTCTCGACGACTGCCACTCAGCGATCAGGTCGACGGCGCACACGTGCTGCGCACTGTCAACGACGCATTGAGTCTGCGCGATGGTTTGGACGACCGCTCTGAACTCTTGATAGTCGGCGGTGGCTTCCTCGGAGCCGAAACGGCCGCCGTTGCGAGCAGTCTGGGAACACGCGTCACTCTGCTCAGTTCCACGGTGATTCCGCTTGCCGCGGCACTGGGCGAGGACGTCGCGGGGCTGCTCGCGGACCGACACCGAAGCAATGGCGTGCACCTGGAGCAGGGTCGCGCTCAGGGTGTCACGGTCTCTCCGGAGGGCACAGCCAGCGGGATCACCCTTGACGACGGAAGACACCTGCCTGCTGAGAAGATTCTGATGTCGGTCGGTTCCCACCCGAATGTCGAGTGGCTTGAGACCAGCGGCATTCCGATCAGCGACGGCATCGCGTGCGACGAGCACGGTGGAGTGGTGCCCGGCGTGTGGGCTGCCGGGGACGTTGCTGCCTGGTGGAGGCCCGAGGCTGATCGGCATGTGCGGCTCGAGCACCGGACGAATGCCACGGAGCACGGGATGAACGTCGCTCGCGCAATTCTCGATCAGCCTGCTCTGCCCCCTTCCGTGCCATACGTCTGGTCCGATCAATACGATCTGAAGATCCAGATTCACGGCCTCACTGCAGGAGCGGATTCGTTTGAGGTCATCGAAGGGGACGTCGCAGATGGCAGGTTCACAGCCGTCTATGGCCGGCAAGGACGAATCTGCGCAGCACTGGGCGTCAATATGATGAGACCGCTGAGAACCCTGCGTCCGCACGTTGCGGAGCAGACGCCGTGGACCGAGCTGGACCGGCTCAAGCCCGCCCTCTCGCTGAGCTGAGGCGAACTGAGCTGAGGTGAACTGAGCTGAGTTTTCGCTAGGGTGCTGAGAACCCGCGCTCAGAACCAGGCGTCGGCGAGCAGCTTCAGTGAACGCTCCGCCACTGCAGGGTCGTAGGCGTAGGTGACGGTGATGAGCTCATCTGCCCCGGTGCGCTCGACGAACTCCGACATCTGACGGGTCGCAGTCTCGGGTGAGCCCACGGCGCTGATCTGAAGCATCGGGTTGTCACCGCCGCCGGCCAGCTCACTCGGGTCGACCGGTGGCTGCAGCCGACGGCGCCGGCCGCGGCCGATGTCGGCGAACATCTGCTTGACCGACGTGAACTCGCGCTGGGCGGCGGCGTCTGTCTCGGCCACCATGACGTTGATCCCGGCCATGACGTAGGGCTTGTCGATCTGCGCGGTGGGTGCCTCGGTGGTGAAGGATTCGCGGTAGACGCGGATCGCGGCATCGATCTGGTCAGGAGCGAAGTGTGAGGCCAGCGAGAACGGCAATCCAAGCTGCCCGGCGATCGCGGCGCCGTTCGTCGTCGAGCCCAGCACCCAGATGGGGACGTCGGTGTTGGCCGAGACAGCGGATTCGATCGGCATCGTATGAGCCTTGCCCTCGGAGCTGAACCAGCCCTGCATGTCATAGATGTTCTGGGCAAAGGACTGCGGTTCGGCCGAGGAACGGCTGAGCGCCTGCGCTGTCATTCCGTCAGTGCCCGGCGCGCGGCCCAGCCCCAGATCGATGCGATCGCCATGGATGTTGGCCAAAGTGCCGTACTGCTCGGCAACCATGAGCGGAGCATGGTTGGGCAGCATCACTCCGCCTGAACCCACACGGATCTTCTCGGTCACCGATGCCGCCTGTGAGATCAGCAGGGCCGTCGCACTCGCGGCCAGTCCCATGGTGTTGTGATGCTCAGCGAACCACAGACGGCTATAGCCGAGTTCATCTGCCAGGCGCGCGGCCTGCATTGAGGTGTCGATGGCTTCGCTGGCGGTGGATCCGTCACGGATGGGAACGAGGTCGAGAATATTCAGTGGAACGGACACGGTGGCGGGATCCTTCGGTCGAGGGTGTCAGAGATCAGTCGTTGAGGACAACAGCCGCGCGCCGAGGTTCTATTCCGCAAACGTGCTCAGACGCGGTGAGGCCCCGAGCACATATGCGCTCGGGGCCTCACCATCAGTTCAGAGCTGATCTCTCATGTCAGCGTCGGATCAGCATCACTCGTTCTTCGGGCCGTCTCCCGAATCATCATCATTGGTGGTGCCGGGCAGGCCCTGGGCCTTGCGCCGCATGAGGAGGACGACGATGACGATGATCGCCAGGCCGCCGACTCCGAGCAGAACGATCATCGGTGTCGACATGCCGGAATCACTTCCGGTCGATTCGCCGATCTCGCCGCGCTCTTCGGTGTCCTTGCCCGGTTCGTCGACGACGCCGCCGCCGAGTCCGGCCTGTGAGGACTCTTCGACCGAGCCGCCGGCACCTTCGGCGTCAGCGATTGTGAAGTCGAAGTCACCGGAGATCGGGTGACCGTCCGATGACACCACGCGCCAGGTGACCGTGTAGTCGCCGGGCTTGAGGTTGTCGGGCAGTGCAACGGTGAGCTTCTTGCCGTCGACAGCGAGTTCACCTGCGGAGACGTTCTTGCCGTCGATGACAACCTTGACCTCGGAGCCGACCTCCTGGACTTCACCGGAGAAGGTCATCTCGATCCATTCAGGCTGCTGGTCGACCGTCGTTCCATCCTCGGGGTTCGAGGATACGAGCTGGTCGTGAGCACTGGCCGGGGCAAAAGCAAAAACACTCAAAGTAGCCACCAGCAGGGCAGCGAAGCCGAGCTTGAGGGCGGACCACGTGGTTCGAGTCATGTCAGTTTTCTCCTTCAACAATTACCTTCAGTATCACCGAGTCTGCTCGGCCAAAGAGTGCAGATAGTCTGTGATTCCCGGCACGGACACTTCAATTGTCTCAAGAGTTTCTTCGAAATTCTTCAATTGCCCCGCCCACGGGTCGGGAACATCCGGTGCGGGAGCATCGACTGCCTTCTCCGCAGCCACCCGAGGATCGAATTCGCGCAGCATACGCAGCTGCGGGCGCACCTCGGCGGGGAGGTCTGCGATGAGGTTCTGCAGGGCACGATGATGCCTGCGGGTCATCGCGATAGCCACGTCACGTTCGGCCAACCATTCGGAGGTGATCTGACGCGCCACGTGATCCTCGGTGCGGTAGCCGGCGGTCTTCAGCACCCGCGCCTGAGTGGGGTCGATGGGGTTGCCGGCCTCTTCATCGCTGATGCCGGCGGAGTCCACGACCGCCTCGGCGCCGCTGCGTTCCAGGTGGTTCTGGAGCACGCGTTCGGCCGTGACCGAACGACAGATATTGCCCGTGCACACGAACACCACGGATGCCACCATTGCGCGTTCCTCCTCGTCGATCCGATACCCACAGCTGCGGTGGGCCACCAGCGCATGCGCACCGGAAAATCCTGACCATTGTCCCTACTGATCACGATACTGTTGCACCATGACTTCTGAAACATCGAACGCTTCGGCGCGCCCTCAGGACGATCTGTTCCGCCACATCAACGGCGAATGGATCGACTCGTTCACCATCCCCGACGACCGTGCCGGCGACGGCGCGATGCGCGAACTCTTCGACACCGCAGAGACCAAGGTCCGCGACATCATCACCGCCGTCTCTGATGCCCCGCAGGAGCCGGGCAGCGAAGGCCAGAAGGTCGCCGACGTGTTTTCCTCGTTCATGGATCTCGACCAGATCAACTCCCTCGGCGTCACTCCCCTCGATTCCTCCTTCGCCGCCATCGACGCGGCCGAGGACAAGTCCGAACTGGCCAACCTCCTCGGCCGACTTGAGGTCGAAGGCATCGGCGGGGTCCTCGGCGGCTACGTCACCGCCGATGCGAAGGACTCCGACATCTACGCCCTCTACCTCGACCAGGCCGGGATCTCCCTGCCCGACGAGGACTACTACTTCAACGACGACCACGCCGAGGTGCGTGTGAAGTTCGTCGATCACGTGAAGAAGATGTCCGCCCTCGGCGGGATCGGTGCCAAGAGCAACATCTCCGACACCGAGGTGGCCGCCAAGGTGATGGCGTTCGAAACCGCCTTGGCCCGCCACCACTGGGACCGGGTCGCCTGCCGTGACGCCGAGAAGACCTACAACAAGCTCACCCTCGATGAGCTGCGCGAACTGGGTCCCGGATTCGACTTCGACTCCTGGTTCGCCTCCCTGGCCGCCGACGTCGACGGTGAGCTGACCTACCTGGTCATCGGCCAGCCCTCCTTCGTCACCGGCATGGCCGAGGTGTGGGCGCAGACTGACATCGAGACGATCAAAACCTGGCTGCGATTCTCCGTCCTCTCCGCCAACGCCTCGCTGCTGACCGATGAGATCGTCGAGGAGAACTTCGACTTCAACGCCCGCACCCTCTCAGGAACCCCTGCTCTGCGGGAGCGCTGGAAGCGCGGTGTCGGACTGGTGCAGGGCCTCCTCGGCGAGGCAGTGGGCAAACTCTACGTAGCCCAAGAGTTCCCGCCCGAGGCCAAGGACGCCATCGACCACCTCGTAGCGATGCTCATCAAGGCCTATGACAAGTCGATCAACGAACTCGACTGGATGAGCGAGGAGACGAAGAAGAAGGCTCTGGTCAAGCTCTCGAAGTTCACGCCGAAGGTCGGCTACCCCGAGGTGTGGCGCGAGTACCCGGCCGCGATCGACTCCTCTGACCTGGTCGGCAATGTCCGCCGCTGCGCCCGTGCCGAGCACGTGCGTCAGATCAAGCGCATCGGCAAGGAGATCGACCGCACCGAATGGCTGATGACACCGCAGACCGTCAACGCCTACTTCCATCCGGTGATGAACGAGATCGTCTTCCCGGCCGCGATCCTGCAGCCGCCGTTCTTCGACGCCGCCGGTGATGTCGCAGCGAACTTCGGGGCCATCGGCGCGGTCATCGGCCACGAGATCGGCCACGGCTTCGATGACCAGGGTTCGCGCTATGACGGCGACGGCAACCTCGTCGACTGGTGGACGGCCGAGGATCGGGAGCGTTTCGAGGAGCGCACCAATGCGCTGATCGCCCAGTACGAGGCCCTGGTTCCGGCCGGCCTGGACCCCTCGCAGCACGTCAACGGCGCACTGACCGTGGGCGAGAACATCGGCGACCTGGGCGGACTGTCCATCGGTTGGAAGGCACTTGAGCTGGAGCTGGGTCGGGCGCCGTCTTCCGATGAGGCCGCGACGTTCTTCGAAGCCTGGGCCAAGGCCTGGCGGGCGAAGATGCGCACCGAGGAGCGCGTGCGACGGCTGAGCATCGACCCACATGCTCCGGAGGAATTCCGCTGCAACCAGGTCGTGAAGAACATGACCGCCTTCCACGACACCTACGGCGTGGGCGAGTCGGACGGCATGTACCTGCCCCCTGAGGAGCGCGTCACCATCTGGTGAGCAGTATTCCGGGGCTGGGCTGGTGAGCAGGGTTCCGAGGCTGGTGAGCAGGGTTCCGAGGCTGGTGAGCAGTGTGCCTGGCGGTCAGCGACCCTGACCTTTGGCAGTTAACAGGCGGCGGCTCGGACACTTCGCAGTGTCCGAGCCGCCGCCTGTTTGTGCTGGCATCAGTAACCGCGACCGCTAAACCGCCCCGACGTCACTAATGACGCGCGGCGCCGGGCGAAATTAGTGACGTCGGGGAGTTTTAGGGTGAATGCTGCTGAGGGGTGTCGCCGGCCGAACGCAGCCATTTGGTCAGTCTCCTCCAGAAAGATGAGCCATGGTGTTTCGCACCATCGGCATGTGAGGTAGGTTACTTCGCATGCGAAGTAATATCAACGAGATCGAAGCAGTGAGTGTACGCATCCCCACATCGTCCGGCCCGATCCATGGACACGTGATCGAGCCGGGGAACTCCGAGGGCATTGCAGCAGTCGTCGTGCTCCACCCGGCCACTGCTGTCCCCGAGCGTCTCTACAGGGGATTCGCTGAGTTCCTGGCCGGCGATGGCTTCGCCGTCATCACCTACGACTACCGAGGGACCGGCAACTCAGGTGCGCCGAGTGAGAACCGGGGCATCCGAATGCGCGACTGGATGGCCCTCGATGTTCCGGCAGTCGCGCAGTGGGCCAGCGAGCGGTTTCCGGATGTGCCGCAGCTTGCGGTCGGGCACAGCATCGGCGGCCATGCCCTGTCACTGGATTACGGCTCATCCGGGCTGCGGGGGTTCGTGACCGTCGCGTCTCACGCCGGTGTCACCGCCGCCATTCCGAAGCTCTCGGAGAAGCTGCGAGTCGGCCTTGTGCTGCGCGTGCTCGGCCCCCTCACGGCTCGGCTCCTCGGGTATGTGCCGGGCCGCCGCTTGGGCCTGGGTGAAGATATGTCCGGCGCGTCGATGCTGGAATGGAGCAGATGGTCGAGACTGCCCCGCTACTTCTTCGACGACCCTACAATGGGCGCCGAGGCTCGAGCGGCGCGGGTGACGACGCCTGTCCTGGCGATCGGATTCAGTGATGACCTCTGGGCGACACCCGAGCAGATCGATGCCATTGCCGATCAATTGACCAGCGCCGAGGTGGAACGACGCACCATCGACCCAGGTTCCGTGGGCGCCTCGGCGATCGGTCACATGGGATTCTTCCGGCGAACGAATCGGGACGCTCTCTGGCCCGAGGTGAGCGCGTGGCTGCGACAGCGACTGGAGTTGATCCCATGAGCCGCGCCCGCACGCCTCGCCTGATCTTCCTCCTCAGCAATGCCGAACGCTCCGTCCGACGATGGATCGAAACTCGTGGCAGGTCGAACGGCATGACGGCCGCGAAGGGCGGGGTTCTGCTGTATCTGCGCCAGAACCCGGCGGCGACAATGAGCGAACTCTCGGCAGCGCTGCGGGCTTCCCCCGCCGGTGCCAGTGGGCTGTTGGCGAGAATGGAAGCTGGCGGACTCGTCGTCCGCGCCCCGGATGAATCGGATCAGCGCATCACACGGGTCACGCTGACTCAGCAGGGCAACCACGTTGCCGGCGAGACGACGACTGCGCTCGGCAACCTCAACGCGGCTTTGACCGAGGGATTCGATGAGCAGGAACTGGCCATAGTCGCTCGCTGGCTGAGTCACGCCGCCGACGTCATCAACACCGCTCAGCGGTAACGGCGCCTTCAACACCGCCCAGTAACGGCGCCTTCAGCGCTCCTCAGCGGCGACGGCGCCATCAGCGCTGCTCAGCGGTAACGGCGCCCTCAAGGTTCCTCAGCGGTGCTGGCGGATGAGACAGACCATGCGGTAGTCGAACTCTTCCCAGCTGGCGATCGGGGTGTTCGACTCCATGGCCGCCTCGAACTCTTCGATCTCGTCGAAGTCCGACTCCAGCGGGATGTCATAGGACATCTCGAGGTAGATGAGTCCGCTCGCATCTGTGTGCGCAACGTCGAATCCGGCGTTCTGCGGCGTCAGCTCATTGTTCATCACGATGAGCAGCTTTCCGTCGGTACCCGCGTACTCTTCCTCGATGCCGTCGACGTACCCCTCGGATTCGCGCAGTTCGCGCTGGGCTCGGATGACGAACTCGGCATACGCGCCGATGCCGATCACGGGGATGCGAGAGGTCAGGGCCTCGGTCGCGACCTTGACCAGGCGTGATCTCGCCTTGCGCGTCAGCGGCGCGACATCGCCTCCTGACATGGCGACGCCGTCGAAGCCGACCAGTGACTGAGCGCTGTGTTCGTGGTTCGGGTTGAGCAGCGTGGTGTCGAGTCCGAAGCGGGCGTACCACGGCCGGGTCACCTTCGCGCTCTCTTCGTCCCACCAGACGTAGAACAGGAACGGCACGTTGATGCCGGCTTCCGAGAAGTAGAACGGCGGGGTGCGCTCCCCCGCTGTGACCTCGAAGGGAACGACGTTGCCCTCGATCGGTGCCGGGCAGGTGGCGAATGCAGTGAACGCGAACGGGTAGTTGACGGCCCGGTTGAAGTCAACGACCAGTGAGCCGTCATGGTTCGGGACACCCAGGTCGAGGGTCCTCCACGCGGGTGTGGACACTCCATTCGTGGAGTCGTGGAAGTCGAGTTGCAGTCCGCTGGCGGGGTTGCCTGTGGCCAAGAGCGTCACCTCGCCTGCCTCACTGGTGAAGGAGACGGTGCCGACTGCCGGAGTCAGCACGTTCAGGTCGTCCTGCGCCGTGTTGATCTCGTGCACTTCAGGCTTCTCGAACGGAGTGAACTTGGCGAGGAACACGAAGCTGGGGTTCGGGTCGAAGACGGGAACTTCGAAGAACTTGCCCAGCAGCGGCGACTTGGAGTCGCGCACACGGATTCCGATCCGTCCGGCACGGTCGATGAGTTCGTAGAGCACATTGCCGACGGTGAACCATTGGAGGGATCCACCGGTAGGCAGCTTCGCGCTGAATCCGTTCTCTTCGACCCGTACCTCGGGCCCTGCGATCTCGGGGATCTTCGGCAGAATCGTGGTGTCGCTCGGCACCGAAGCCGAACTGGAAGGAGACGCAGCATTGGTGCTCGGGCCCGCCTCGGCGGACTTGCTCATCAGGTCGAAGGTCGCGGCAGCGGGACCGGCTTTGATCCCAGGCTCAAGGGCTACACTGACCCAACCGTCATCGTCGACGGTGAAGGTGCCAGGAGCGTCGGGCCAGGTCGCCGCGTCTTCGAGCCAGTGCAGACCGGACACACTCAGCCAGCCGAAGGGAGTCGCAAGTGCCGAGTTCCTCGAATCCCGCCAGGTGTTCCATTCGGTCACGAACTGGTTCACTTCGAACACTCCTTGCATTGCATTGCTTCTTGGCGCTGGTTCACGGGTTCTCGGGTGATGGTCGGCGCAGCCCGAGCGGTCGATGGCTCCTAAGGCACCAGCCCCCTCACCCGCTGCCGTGTCGACGCGACCTCGAAAACCAATGCCCTTGTGGCCAAAGCTACCGCAAACGATAGGCTGTGAAAATGAGTGCATCGCCCGTGAGACCACGTACGAAAACCCAGGTCGCAGCCGATCTGGCAGACTTCATCAGTTCTTCTCCCAGTTCCTATCATGCCACCGCGACGGCGGCTGCACGATTTGAGGCCGCAGGTTTCCTCGAACTCGATGAGCGCGAGAAATGGTCTCTCGAGCCAGGTCAGAGCCACTATGTCATTCGTGACGGTGCGATCATCGCATGGCGGACTCCGGCAGGCAAAGTCGGCGCCTCCGAGGCTGGCGCGGATGAAGCGTCCAGCGATTCGAGTGAACTTTTCAGCAACTCGGGTGGACTGCCCGGCACGGTTCCCGGCTTTCGCGTGTTCGGTTCTCACACGGACTCCCCAGCCTTCAAACTCAAGCCGGGCGAGGAGTTCACCACCGAGGGAACTCGCCAGATCGGCGTCGAGATCTACGGCGGGCCGCTGCTCAACTCGTGGCTCGACAGGGAGCTCGCGCTGGCTGGGCAGCTCAGCCTCGCCGACGGTTCCGTCGTCCTCGCGCAGACCCCGCCCATCGCGCGCATCCCACAGCTGGCCATCCACCTCGACCGCCAGGTCAATGACGGTCTGACGCTGGACAAGCAGCGTCACACCACCCCCATCATCGGCCTGGCTGGTCTGGCTGAAGCCGATGTCATCGAGATCCTCGCCGCCTCCGCGAAGGTGGATCCGGAGCAGGTCGTGGGACACGACGTCTACACGATCCCCGTTCAGTCCCCCGGGCTCTTCGGTGCCCAGGAGGAGTTCTTCGCCGCGCCGAGGTTGGACAACCTGTTGTCTGTCCACGCCGGAGTCTCCGCGTTGGTCGACGTTGATGCTGCGTCGTTGGATTCCGTTGCACTCTTCGCCGGGTTCGACCACGAGGAGATCGGGTCGAGTTCACGCTCCGGTGCCTGCGGGCCCTTCCTCGCCGACGTCACCGAGCGCATCATCGCCTCCCTGTTCCCCGGGTCGACGCGCAGTGACTACTTGGCTGCGCTGGCCTCGTCGATCTGCGTGTCCTCCGACGCGGGGCATGCGGCCCACCCGAACTATCCGGAACGCCACGACCCTCATGTCCGCCCCCGCCTCGGCGGCGGTCCGCTGCTGAAGCTCAACGCCCAACAGCGCTATGCCACGGATGCGGTGGGCACCGCCGCCTGGTCGCAGGCATGTACGGCGGCCGGTGTCGAGTACCAGAACTTCGTATCGAACAACGCGATGCCCTGCGGGTCGACGATCGGCCCGCTGACCGCAACCCGCCTGGGCATGACCACCGTCGATGTGGGCCCGGCACTGTATTCGATGCACTCGGCCCGCGAAATGGTCGCCATCGAGGATGTCGTGGCGCTGGGTGCGGCTGCGAAGGCGTTCCTTCAGGGGTGAGCGCGGAGCCGCGGGGGTGAGCTGAGTCGTTCTTGCGGGGCAGTCCAGGGAGTTTCCGCGAGGAGTAACCTGGACTGATGTTGCCGCATGAGCTGCCGGTGTCGCCGGGAGAATGGCCGCGCAGCGCGGGCTCTCTCACGCTGTCTCTGCCTGATCCTGAGGGCGTCGACGCCGTACTGCGCTGGCGCAACGATCCAGAGGTGACGGAGTGGCTGATCCAGACGCGCATCAACCCCGAGTCATTGAAGAAGGAATGGTTGAGCAGCCTCACCAATCCTTTGCAGCATGTTGTCATCGCGTGGCTCGGTGATGAGGTGGTCGCCTCAGGATCGCTGTGGATCGTCGACGGCATGGGCCAGAGCCATGGGGATCCCGAGGCCTACAGCAACCGAGAGGCAGACATCGACGATCTGGTCGATCCTCGCCGCCGCGGACGCGGGTTCGCCAGTCAGATCGCAGGGGTGATGCTTGGTCTGGCTTTCGACGAAGTCCATCTGCGACGAGTGACTGCGGGCTGCTTCGCCGACAACCATGCCTCCCGACGCGTTCTTGAGAAGTCGGGCATGCGGCTCGAACAGTACGGAGTCCGCGACTCGTGGCACGCCGACCACGGTTGGCTCGACGGCTGCACCTACGCGATGCTCGCCGAGGAATGGGCCTCGCTGAATCTTTAGGTGCAGCACCTCGGTGGAGGTCAAGCCTTCGGGGACATCAAGCTGAGGCGGCGCCGGGATGTGGGCGGCGCCGGGATGTGGGGACGAACCTCCACAGGTTAAGTCAGGCTGAGTTGGTTGCAACCAACTCAGCCTGACTTAGCGTGTAGAGCTCACTCGAAGCACACCCCCGCGAGCGGTTGCTGGCCGCTCACGGTTACTGACCGCAGGACTCTGAGCCCACGCGGCTTGATTCCAACCCGCCTCAGACAACCAGCCGTCAGCCAGCCGCCGGAAGCTTCCGGCGCACCTGTCTACTTGTTCAGCTCTTCCAAGGCCTTCTTCGAGCCCGGGTGGAGTTTGATCGGGTCAGGTGTCTCGGCGTTTTCGAGCTTGATGTCCTTAGCCGCTGCGTGGACCTTCTCCAGCTCGGCCTTCTTGTCATAGATCAGCTTCGTCAGAGCGCACGCGGTGCCTTCGTCCATGTCGTTGCGGACCATGAGGACGTTGGGAGTGGCGATGGTCTTGACGGCCTTCACACCTTTGTACGTATCAGCGGGGATCTCGTCGACTTCGTAGACCGGGTTGATCTCCTTCATCGGGTCCTCGAGCTTGGAGATGTCGAGGAATTCGACGTACTTGCCATTGGAGGTGAAGAGGTCGGTGACGCCGGCTGTCGGCAATCCGCCGGACCACACCATGCCGTCGATCGTGCCGTCTTTCATTCCGTCAACGGTCTTGGTCAGGTCGAGGCGCTGAGTTGTCACGTCGTCCTTTTGGAGCCCTGCCGTTTCGATGAGGCGGTTGGCGATGACCTCGGTGCCGGACTTCGGCGAGCCGGTGGAGATCGTCTTGCCCTTGAAGTCCTTGACGGATTTGATGTCTGCGTCCTTGCGCACGATCACGTGAGTGAAGTTCGAGTAGATGCGCGTCAGTGCCGAGATGTCCTCCGGCTGCTTGAAGTCTGCGTCACCGTTGACCGCATCGGCTGCTGTGTCGGCGAGTGAGAACGCAATGTCGTAGTCCCCGGATGACAGCTGCTGCAGGTTCTGCACGGAGGCACCGGTCTCGGCCGCGGTGGCCTTCAGATCGGAGTTGTCGGAGATGATCTGCGCCAGACCGCCGCCGAGGACGTAGTACACACCCGTCGAGTTTCCGGTGGCGACAGTGATCTGCCCGGACGCCGCGGTGCAGTCGCCGCCGCCCTCACCTGCCGGTTTGGCTTCCTGCTTACCGCCGCATGAGCTCAACGCCAGCACCGCGGCAACGGCTGTCGCCGTGATTGTGAACATCCTTGTTCGCTTCATGGACTTCGTCCCTTTCTCAGTTGGACTCGACCGGAGATCCGGTCGAGTGTGTTTCGGTGGATCCGATATCGCTGGTAGTCGCCGAGGTGGTCGTCGGTTTGCGACGCAGCAGCAGGTGAACGATGACGGCGAGGATGAGGGCAGAGAACCCGATCATCATCGACATCGGCTGGAGGTAGAGCAGGGCTCCTGCTGCGATGAAGCACAGGATGCGCTCCGGCCAGCCCGCACGGCGGATGATCCAGCCACCGGCGCCGGCGGCGAGTGCAGCCACGGCGAATGCGGAGACGAGCCCGGTCCATACCGCGCCGACGAAGCCGCCCTGGGCCACGAGGCTGGCACCTTCGGGCGTGAAGGTGAAGGCCAGCGGGACCAGGAACGCAGGTATTGCATACTTGCATGCCTGCCACATCGTTGCGATGACCCGGCCGCCGGTGATCGCCGAGGACGCGACGGCCGCCAGAGCCGTCGGGGGTGAGACCTCGGACAGGACGGCGTAGTAGAAGATGAACATCGCAGCGGCTGCCTCTGGGACACCGAGTGAGATCAGTGCCGGGCCTACGATGACCCAGCTGATGATGAACGAGGCCGTCACGGGCACCGCCAGGCCGAGGATGGTCACGGCCACGGCGGCGAAGATGCAGGTGAAGATGAGGACCGCGGTCGGGTCTGTCGACAATGCCTGCGCGCCCTTGATGAGGATGTCGGAGATGACCTGGCCGAGGCCGGTCTTCGTGATCGTCGAGACGATGATGCCTGCGGCCGCGCAGACGCTGGTCACCGGCAGGACCGAGCGGATGCCCGAGGACAGTGCCCCGTAGAAGACGTCCCAGATCGCGAGGAGAATCGTCTTCGGTTCGCCGAGGCGGGAGATGACGATTTCGATGATCCCGAAGCCGATGCCCACCAGGGTGGCGTAGACGACGGCCTTGAAGGGTGCCATGCCCATGGAGAGGAAGACGACGATGATGCTCAACGAGATGAAGTGGTAGAAGCCCCTCTTCAGGATGGGCCACGCGCGCAGGCCCGGAGGCGGCGTGTAGTCGACCTCGATCTTGCGGGAGTCGATTTCGATGGCGAGGAAGATGCCCAAGTAGTACAGAAGGGTCGGGACCACGGCCCACAACAGGACGAGTCCATAGGAGACGTTGAGCAGCTCCGCAATGATGAAGGCCGCCGCGCCCAGGGTCGGAGGTGAGAGGATCGCACCGATGCCTGAGGCTGCGAGCATTCCGCCTGCATTTTCCTTCGGGTATCCGGCCTTCTTCAGCACGGGCCAGGTCACGGCACCGAGTGAGACTGCAGTGGCGGTGCCGGAGCCGGAGACCGTGCCCAGGAGGAAGCCGGAGAGTGCGACGGTGCGTCCCGGTGCGGCCTTCGACTTCTTGAATAGTGAGAAGCTGAGGTCGATGAAGAAGCTTGCTGCTCCGGTCTTGTCGAGGACCGCTCCGTAGATCGTGAAGAGGACGATGTAGGTGGCTGCGACGTCGAGGGGGATGCCGTAGAAGCCGGATGCATCGTTGTAGAGGGCGTTGACGATCTGGTCGAAGTTCTGGCCGGCGTGGGATCCGGGCCAGCTGACCGGAATGTAGGCGCCGTAGTAGCTGTAGAGGAAGAAGACGATGCAGAAGATCGGCAGGATCAGACCGGTGGTTCTGCGCGTCGCCTCAAGGACGAGGAGGAGCAGAACGCCGCCCATGATGACGTCGAGTGTGGTCAGTGAGCCCTGCCGGTTGAGGAACTCGTTGAAGCCGCCGGAGAAGAAGGGCAGCACCGGGTAGGCACAGGTGAGGAAGGTGAGAACGACGAGCACCCAGTCGATGATCGACGGATTGTCGTTCGACCGGCGCTTTGTCTTCCTGCGTGGTTTCGCGGTGGAGTCAGCAGCCGCACCGCTGCCAGCGCCGACATCGCTGCCGGCAGCGACATCGCTGTCGACAGCCTCGGCGACGTCCAGGGCCTGGTCGGCGACATCGCTTTTGCGGCCGAAACCTGGCCGATAGCAGATGAAGACCAGTGGCAGGACGAACGCCAGGAACCACATGAGGTAGTACTGATTGCCTTGAGTCAGCGGGAAGAACACCTGTTTGAGAACGTACAGTGACACGACGAAACACACGATCCCCACGCCGAGGTCGAGCCTGCGTGTCAGGGTGCGCTGAGGCAGCTCCTCATCGTACTGCGCAATCAGTTCGTCGACGTTCGTCTGCGGTATCGGGTTCGCAGGAGGCGCCTCGGAAGGACGTGCGGACATCATTGTCCTTTCGGATGCTCGGGTCATATTGCTCAAGCTATGTTGCTCAGGTGTTGTTGTGAACCACCTCACAATATACCGAGCGTCCGCTCACCTTCATCTCCCGCGTCCCGACCAGCGGTCATATTGTCGAGATCGTTACTCGCAGTGCCGATAGGTGGGACTGGGACAACGTTCTCACGGCAGTGCCCCACCTCGCCACAGGTGACCCTCAACACACGACGGTTCAAGTTCCGCATTCGCCAACCACGGCGCCACCCTTTGAGATGAAATGTGCCTTGCCGAATACGGGGTAGATTGGGGCCATGAATTCTCCGACCCCGGTCTTCGACTCACACCTGCACATCATCGACCCCAAGCATCCTCTCGTCGAGAACAACGGCTACCTGCCGGACCCCTTCACTGTCGAGGACTATCTGATGCGCATCAGCGGTCTGGGCATTGCCGGCGGAGCAGTGGTCGCCGGGTCATTCCAAGGGTTCGACCAGTGCTACCTTGTCGATGCTTTGAGCACTCTTGGCCCCGACTTCGTCGGCGTCACTCAACTTCCCGTCGACACGTCCGATGATCGCATCCTGGAGCTCGACCGCGACGGAATCAAGGCACTGCGCTTCAATGTCGCCCGAGGAGGCTCCGCAGTCTTGGACGATATGGAACATATGGCTCGTCGGGTCCATGACCTCGCCGGCTGGCACTCGGAGCTCTACATCGATGCCCGCAGCATCGATGAGGATCTCAGTGACCGCATCGCCGGTTTGCCCGCCGTGAGCATTGACCATTTCGGCATGCACAGCGACGGCCTG
Organism: Brevibacterium sp. UCMA 11752; assembly: GCF_021532235.1. Classification (NCBI taxonomy): domain Bacteria; kingdom Bacillati; phylum Actinomycetota; class Actinomycetes; order Micrococcales; family Brevibacteriaceae; genus Brevibacterium; species Brevibacterium sp. UCMA 11752. The sequence continues at coordinate 237,013 of NZ_JACBOS010000003.1, forward strand.
CCCGCCCTGCTGAAGCTAGTCGAACGTGGCGTCAAGGTGAAGGCGACAGGCTTCGGACGAGTCGAACTCGACCCTGCCACCACGATGCGAGCGATCGTCGACGTTGACCCCTCGGCGCTCATGGTGGGCACGGATCTGCCGTCGACCCGGGCTCCTCGACCGTTCGAGAACACAGATTTCGACATCATCCGTGACACCCTCTCGCCTGAAGAACTCACCGCGGCGTGCTGGGACAATGCCGCAGAGTTCTATCTGGGACGCACGCGCGACTGATGGCGAAGCCGCGGAGAGCCTGATCGCGAGGCCATCGAGAGCCTGTTCGCGGAGCACTGGGCCAAGTCCTGGCGAAGCACGGGGCTCGTCTTGGCCTGTGTTGACCTCGATCAAGTAGCATTCCACGGATGAACTCCCCACGATTGAATCTCGCATCCACCCTGCACAGCCTCGACGGTCGCAGCTACGGAAATTACAAGCAGATCCGGGGCAGCTACGAGTTCGGGCCGGTCACCGTGTTCATCGACCGGGTCCAGGTCGACCCTTTCGCCTCGCCGTCGAAGGTCCGGATCAGAATCAACCGCGCCGAGGCGGGGTTCCCCACTGACATCACCACCGAACGCGCAGATCGCATCGCAGCCGCTGACTTCCTCTTCCGCGTCGGCAATTCATTCCAACGCAGTAAAAACCGCAACGCCGTCGTCCTCGGCCGACAGGGCCAGGAAGTGCTCGAGCGCACCAACGTCATCATCGACGACGAGGGCTTCGAGGCACGACTGCTCGTCAACCTTCCAGCACGCGGCAGACGCATCCTGGGTCACCTGGCCGCGGACATCCTCACCCGCGATGTCCCCGAGCTCGCTCAGGCGATGTTCGTCCACTCCAATCTGCCAGGCGCCGATTCCGGCGACGGCCCCGACGACCGCTCCGGTGGGAACCTGCGTGAGCATGTCCAGCTCCACCGGGATCAGCTGGAACTGCAGAATCACCTCGGCGAGGAAGGTCTTCTCGCGTTCATCGGCAATGGCGCGATCCTGCCGAGGAGATCCGGGGATTCTGACATGCCCATGGATTCGAACGCTGTGGCCTTCACCAGCCCGAGTTCACTCGAGCACACCGTCACGCTCTCGAGCGGGCGCAGGCTCACCGGCATGGCTATCCCGCGTGGTGTCACGGTCATCGTCGGCGGCGGCTATCACGGCAAGTCGACGATTCTGCGTGCTCTCGAGCGCGGCGTCTACCCGCATATTGCAGGCGACGGCCGGGAATGGGTCATCACGGAACCCAGTGCCACCTCCATCCGGGCCGAGGACGGTCGCGCCGTGACCGGCGACGACATCTCGCCCTTCATCAACAATCTGCCATCCGGCACTGACACGAGAGCCTTCACCACGACGAACGCGAGCGGGTCCACATCGCAGGCGGCCAACCTCGTGGAAGCTGTGGAAGTCGGTTCTCGTTCGCTGCTCATCGACGAGGACACCTCGGCGACGAACTTCATGATCCGCGACGATCGGATGCGCGCTCTCATCCCAGCCGACCGCGAACCCATCACCCCTTTCGTCGATCGCATCCGTCCGCTGTTCTCCCACCGAGGCGTCTCCACAGTGCTGGTCGCCGGTGGATCGAGCGCATTCTTCGAGGTGGCTGATCATGTCATCGCCCTCGATGCGTACGTACCCCAGGAGGTCACCGAGAAGGCGCATGAACTCGTGGGGGTGACATCAGCCGATGACACAGGAGAGGCGTTCGCCACGCCTCGACCCCGGATCCCCACGGCGAAGGCGCTGCACCCCAGCTCGAAGACGAAGTCGGCGAAGGCGAAAGGGCTCGGCCAGGTTCAGTTCGGCAAGGCCTTCATCGATCTGACCGCGGTGTCCCAGCTCGTCGACCCGCAGCAGACGACGGGCATCGCCGAGGCGCTTGAGTATATGGCCGAGATCTTCGATGACCAGATCTCACTCACCGAGGCTCTGGCCGAGGTCGAGGACATGCTCGACGCACAGGGAGTCGACGGCCTGACCGGCAACCGCGATCATCCGGGGCATGTCGCCCGCCCTCGTGCACAGGAGATCGCGGCAGCTCTCAACCGCTTCCGAGGGCTGCGTCTGGTGGACTGAGCCGACTCCCCGGAGTCGACTCGCCTTCAGAATCAGGGCACCTGCTCAGTGCTCCTCGATCTCTTTCGAGTCGGTCAGCGTACGAATCCCGATGATCGACATCACCAGTACGATACCGGCGAGGACCGCGAACGAAATCTGCTGTGAGTGCACGAAGCCGGCGACCGTCGCCGAATCCCAGGCCCCCTGCGGCAGTGTGCTGCCGAGAACCGTGGCCATGATCGTGCCGACTATCGCAACGCCCACTGCATTGCCGAGTTCCTGAGCGGTGTCGTTGAGTGCCGATCCGATCGATGTGTGCGTCTCCGGCAGTGCGCCGAGGAGGGCGACCGCACCGGTCGTCATGATCGTCCGCATCCCCATGGTCATGATGAGCATCCCGAGCGCGCACCAGAGGAAGCCGTGTGTGAGCGCGAAGATCCAGATCACGAGACTGACGAGGACGAGCGCGATGCCGCCGATCGAGGTCGTACGGTGGCCGAATCGGGCCACGGCGCGATCGACGAACGGGCCGGCGAGCAGCATGCCCGCGACGAACGGAAGGTTCGCCAGTCCCGCCTGGAACGCCGACCATCCCCAGGCGAACTGGTAGAGCTGAGTCGAGACGAACATGACTCCGACCATGGCGATCATTGTCGCGGTCTGCAGAATCGCTGACCCGCTCACTGTCGGCAGGGCGAGCAGTTTGAGATCGAGCATCGGTTCCTCGGCGGTCTTCTCTCGCCAGATGAATCCGGCAAGGGAGAGCACTCCGGCGGCGAAGACGATCACTGTCAACGGTGCACCCCAGCCGTTTTCGACCCCAGCGGTGAAGCCGTAGAGGAGGAAGCCCAGCGAGGCCACCGACAAGATGCCGCCGGGGATGTCGGCACCGCCTTCGCGACGGTCTGCCGGGTCGTCCTTGGCGACCCCGAAACGCACACCGAGCCAGGCGATGACCGCGACAGGGGCGTTGACCACCAGGAGTGCCTGCCAGGGCAGATTCGTGATCGCCAATCCGGCGATGGTCGGGCCGATTGCGAAGCCGATCATTGAGACGACCACGATGAGGCCGATCGCCCTCGTGCGCAGGTCATCACGGTCGAAGAGGCGGAAGATCAACGACATGGTCAACGGGGCGATGAATGCGGCGAAGACTCCTGCCATGGCTCGCACCGCGATCAGCTGTGCGGGCGTGGAGACGAGCAGCACCGCGAGTCCGGTGAGACCGAACAGCACGAGGCCGAAGAGGAGGGTCCGACGGCGACCGAGCTTGTCGCCCATCGTCCCGCCAACCATGAGCAACCCGCCGAACGTCAGCGAATAGGCGCCGACGATCCACTGCAGGTCTGCTGGAGAAGCGCTGAGGTCTCGCCCGATCGTGGGCAGAGCGACGTTGAGAATCGAGTTGTCGACCATCTCGACGAGCATGGTCAGACACAGAGCGAGAAGAGCAGGCCAAGCAGCTCGGAGACTCTGTGGTTTGCGTGCTTGCGTATCGGCGGATGAGGTGGCCGAGGAGTATGGGGAGGACATGTAGGTCCTTTCGCGGGTAGGTCGAAAGGTCGGCGGGAGTGCCGGCGAGAGAAGAACGTTGCGATCGAACAATGTTCGCCAATGGAACGACGTTCGATGCATCGAACTGTGTTCGAGGATAGAACGGTGTTTGATTGAATGCAAGTCTCTCGGTAGATTCAAGGCATGGCATCTGAGACTCCCCCGCGTCCGCGAGGCGACCACAACGTGAATTCACGCAGCCAGGACCCTCGTGATTCATCGACGGACGCTCAACGCAGGAGCATTCCCTCCCGACGCCGAGGTGGTCGTGGGGAGGCGCGCACGCGTACGTCCCTCTCGCTGGAGCAGATCATCGCCGCCGCGATCACCACGCTCGACGCCGTTGGGGCGGAGAAGATGACACTGCGCGGACTGGCCGCACAGCTCGACAGCGGCGTGGCCAGTCTCTACTGGTACGCCTCCGGCAAGGACCAACTGATGGCCATCGTCTCCGATGAACTGTTGGGACGGGCATTGGACGAGGCCGAGGCCCTCGAACGTGCCGATCAGCCGCACCCGAAGCAGTTCGAGAACTATCCTCCCCCAGAGCCCGATGGCCGCACGAGCACCGGTACCGCTGAGGGCCTGCTGCAGATTCGACGGCTCGTGCTGTGCCTGTTCGCCCAGATGCTCGAGCACCGTTGGCTGGCCTCTCAGCTCATCAAGGCGGGCCCCGACGAGCAGAATTCGCTGAGCTACTGGGAGTTAGTCGGTCAGGCCCTCCAGAATAGTGGGCTGGACCTGACCCGCCAGCTTCAGGCGTCAATGGTCGTGTCCACCTATGCTTCCGGCATGGGCGCGGAAGTCTCTCAGCGTGCGATCGAACGCGAAGCCGCCGAGGATGCTGAAGCCCAACACACTGCCCAAATCGACCACTGGGCAAGTTTCAGTGAGGAAGACTTCCCCTTCGTGCACTCCGTGCTCGGCGAGTTCGAAAACCTCGACGAGGCATCGGATTTCGTCATGGGCCTCGACCTCGTCCTGTCAGGGCTGGAACGCCTCACCTGGGACTGAACTGCTTTGAGGGTGAGGCCACGGCTCAGAAACCGTCGAGCTGCTCGAGGAGTTCGCCCACGGTGGCAACAGGCAGGGAGCACTGCGTCCCTCGGCAGACGATCGCGGTACCTTCGGGCACCTCGACCTCGGATCCGCTCACGCCCGGGACTCCGGTTGAATCGGTCAGGAGCGTGACCGCAGGGTGCCGGGCAGCGAATCCGCTCAACTCGGCATTTCGAGTGGCCACACGCACCGGGCTGAGTGCTCGCTCGGACAGCCACAGCGCGTGACCGCAGCCGCGCGGGGCTCGACCGGCGAGTGCCCTATAGACACCGAGCAAGCGATCGCGCAGTTCAAGAAGTCCTCCAGTGCTCAGATCCTCAGCCCCAGCGGTGCCAGTGGACGAGTCGCCACCCACCGCAAGACTGGCTGTCGGGCCATTTCCAACACTGCTGTCGACACCGAGCTCTGCGAGCAGAAGCGCCACCTCTGCTGCGGCAGATCTGCCGGAGGGCACCGTGTTATCCACCGGATCGGATGCTCTCACACTCAGGATCTCGTCGCCCATGGAGTCGAATACCTCGAGCGTCTCCCCTTCAGCAGTGAAGTCGGCGAACATCGTCGCGCTCAACGACACCAGGTCACTCACCTGCACGGACGCCCCCGGCAGCTGTCGAACTGTGATGCCGGCAGTGATGAACTGTGCCCAGTCAGCGAGTACGGCCTGGCCGGGTCCAGGTGTGTCGCCGGTGAAGCTGCGGCGGACGTTGAGCCTCGAATCGGAGCTGGCACCACCGGCGCTCACGTCTGAGTCGCCGTCAACGCGTGGACCGGAGTCGCCGAAGCGCGCCAGCATCGCGTCCCACAGATGGACTGCCGCACTCCCCCAGCTCACCGACGCATCAGTGTCTGCGGAAGCCCCGGCATCACTCGTCGCGTCCGCATCGCCTGTGGAACCGGTGTACAGCGCCGCTTCGGCCAGAGCCGTCACTGCCAGTGAATTCCATTCGGTGATCGTCTTCTCATCCCGCGCCGGCTGGGACCGCTGCTCCAGCAATTCTCTGAGCCCGGATCGTTGCGCGGCCGTCGCCGAGGTGGCCCACGGCGCGGGATGCTCCTCGTCGAAGGGCACCTCGTCCATGCCCAACCAGTCGATGATCCGGATGGCGGCGATGACGTTCCCGGAGAGCTCTGCGCCAGCCGGCGATTCGACGAGTTGGAGCAGCCCCTCCTGCCCCACCTCGGCAAACTCCTCGGGTGTCACGACGTAAGCGGCGCCCTCTTCCAGCACACCGTCAGCGTTGAGGGAGTCCGCGTCGAGCGCGGCGATGAAGCGGTCCCCGTCGGACATGTCCGCGTTGAGGAAATTCGCGGTGTCGGTGACCTCGCGTTCGGCGAGCGCCAACCACTTAGAATCCGGGTTGAGCGCGCGTTCGACCTTCGCCCACTGGACGGCGGCGCGCAGGTAGAGCGCATTGTCGTAGAGCATCTTCTCGAAGTGCGGCACGAACCACTGCCGGTCGACGCTGTAGCGGGCGATGCCGCCGCGCACCTGGTCACGCATGCCGCCGCTCGCGATCCGTGCGAAGGTGCTGCGCACCGCGATGAGGCAGTCGAGGATGAGTTCACCCTCGAGATGGCCATCGGCTCCCACCGTGTCGACCTTTCCAGGAGCAAGCGCCCCTTCCCTCGCCGAGGTGGTTCCACCCAAGCGCACGAATGTGGCCAAGAGCTGCATGAGGTTCATCAGCGGCGGGAACTTCGGTGCCTTGCCGAACCCGCCCCACGCGGGGTCATACGAGTCGAGCAGGGATTCGGCTGCCGAGTCGAGCTCCTCGGCGCTCAGCAGTTCCGAGGCGGCTTCGGCAGGCAATGCGTCCGAGACGGCGCTGGCCATATCGGCGAGCCCACGATCCATGCGTTTGGTCATCTCGGTCACCTCGTCGCGACGCTCCATCCACGACTGGGACACGGCCGCGAGCACCTGGGTGAACGCGGGCAGGTTCCCCCGCGGCGCCGGCGGGAAGTACGTCCCGGCGTAGAAGGGACTGCCTTCGGGTGTGGCGAAGATCGTCATCGGCCAGCCGCCCTGGCCACGCATCGCCTGGAGGGCGTTCATGTAATAGGAGTCGATGTCCGGGAGCTCTTCGCGGTCGATCTTGATCGGCAGGAAGTTCTCGTTGATGACGGCCGCGATGGCCTCGTCCTCGAAGGATTCGTGGGCCATGACGTGGCACCAGTGGCACGTGGAGTAGCCGATCGAGATGAGCAGCGGTACGTCACGACGGGCCGCCTCGGCGAGGTTGCCCTTCGTCCACATCCGCCAGTCGACGGGATTGTCGGCGTGGGCGCGAAGGTAGGGACTGGTGGACGACGCGAGTTCATTGGCCATGGACCCAGCGTCTCATTCGGAGGCCCGACTTGAGAACCGGCGTCTCATTCCACCGGCCCTGACCGTGGCGTCGACCATTGATCGGAACCGTCCTCTTATCGACAAGCCAACTGGTTAATTACCATGTGGTTCTATGGGATGATTCCACCATGGATGAGGAGACGTATTCACAGACGAAAAGGCCTGGGACAGGTGCCGCCGAGGACCAGAATCCTGCTCTCAGCGGCGGCCCGACTCCGATGCGCTTCACAGTGGTCGCACTCGCGTTCGTCGTTCATTTCGTCGCTTGGATCGGCTACTGCGCACTCATGGTCGCCTCATCCAACTACTACTTCGCCCAGGGCGTGCCCACCGGAGTCGCCATGTTCGTCCTGGCTTGTGTGGCCGGTGCCGCTGCCATCGTCATCGCGCGCGAGCTGCCGCCCATCCCGCGCAGCATTGTCACCGTGCTCAGCATTGCTGTCTTCGGAATCTCCGGCCTCGCCGAGGTGGTCGGACGCGTCGAACGACCGACGCCGGAACTGATGGTTGTGACCTTCGCAGAAATTGTCCCGCTCATCGGCATGCTCGTCTTCCCCTTCATCATCGCGGGGGTCCTCGTTGCAGTGGCGAGCAAGCCTGCGGTGGCGGGCCGGCCGACAGTCGGCGCAGGTATCGTGCTTCTTGCCTGTGTGGTGATCGCGTTCTGCTGCCTCCTGCCGTACTTCGGGTTCCTCGATCCGACTGCGCTGCCCTCATGGTTCAGGACGGAGTTGCCGATCGCACTGAACTCCGGAGTCGGCACGGTTGCCGTGGCGTTCGTGCTTGGGCGTGTGCAGCTCCGCGCCCTGTCGTTCGGCTGGTCTCTGGCCATCCGAGCCTTCGGCTTCGTCACCCTGGCTTGCGGAATGCACCTGTGCAGCCTCTCGACAGGTCTGCTCGTGGGCTTCTATCCTCTTGGCGACGGCGGCAGGATGTTCTGGAGGGGAGCCACGTTGGGGTTCCCCATCGGCGCAGCGGCCCTGCTCGTCTCTGTGGCAGCGGCGAGGCGTCGGCGCTGACCTCAGAGGTCTTCGACGACCGCGACGAGCCGGTCGGGCCTGTTGGTGATGATGCCATCGGCGCCGAGGTCGACAGCCTTCTCCATGTCTTCGACGCTGTCGACGGTCCACACAAGGCTCGACATCCCCAGCTCGTGAACATGGCCGAGGAAGGTGGCATCGGCCGCGATGTACTGGGGATTGACCTGATCGACCCAGGTGGCAAAGTCGCGCAGTTCGTCCGGGCAGGGCCGCCCCAGAACCCCGACGGGGATCTCCGGCGCCAGCGCGTGGAACTCACGGATGAAGGCCCAGTCACCGGACTGGACGACGAGCATCCCCGCCGCCAATGCCCGGTCCAGATAGTCAGGCGATGCGGTCAGAGATTCAACGAGCGCCTGGGCGAACCCCGGGTATTGGGTGGGGTGTTTGACCTCGAGGAGCAGCCCGGTGCGGGTCACGTGCACCAGATCGAGCACCTCGGCGAGAAGAGGGACCCGGACGCCGGTGAACGATTCGGACTTCCAGCTGCCCGCGTCGAGGCTGGCGATCTCTGCTGTGGTCATGGTCTTCACGCTGTAGTCCGTGCGGTCAGGATGGGCGAGGCGGACATTCGTCGTCCGCTCCACGGTGACGTCGTGGATGACGACGAGTTCTCCGTCAGCATTCATGTGCACGTCGATCTCGAGCATGTCGGTGCCCTGGTCGATGGCGGCGACGAAGGCCGGGATCGTGTTCTCCGGATAGTCGGCTGACGCGCCACGATGCGCGATGACCAGAGGCGGAACCCGGGTGTGGGTGACGGCCTCGGAGGTGTGGTTTGCGAGGGTGATTGGCATGGCGGGGACTCCTCAGAGTTGGCGACTCGGTGCAGGCTCGAGCGGCCGATGGCGCAGTGTATTGCCGACAACCCTAAGCAACCCGAGCAATGAACGGATGATGTCTGGGTAGACGCGACGTGAATGCTAGATGGGTACAGCGTCAGTTTCGGTCGGCTTTCGCCTTCCTGAGGGATTTGCGCCTTCCTGAGGGACTTTGCCTGTGTGAGGGACTTGCGCAGGGGCGATGTCATGCGTTTCCTCACTTCGGTGGCAGACTGGAGTGCAACTGCAGAAGTAGCACATGGTGTCCACACACCCCCATACCCACACATCAAGCACTGAGCTTGTCGAAGGAGGCATAGATCGATGGAGATGCTCCAGAGCGCGTTCGACAGTGTCAGCGGAGTCATCACGTACGTTCTCGTCGCGGTTCTCATCCCGACAGGGTTGTACTTCACGATTCGTACGGGTGCCGTTCAGTTACGGCTGCTGCCCGAAATGTTCCGCACGATCGTGGAACCAGGCGGACACGATTCCGAAGGCAATCGGAACATCTCCCCGTTCCGTGCCTTCTCCATCTCCGCGGCCTCTCGTGTCGGCACGGCCAATATCGCCGGTGTCGCGCTTGCCATCTCCTTGGGCGGGCCCGGTGCGGTGTTCTGGATGTGGCTGACTGCCATCGTCGGCGGCGCCACTGCCTTCGCTGAGTCCGCACTCGGGCAGCTCTACAAGGAGAAGGACGGACCGAACTTCCGAGGCGGTCCTGCGTACTACATCAACCGCGCGCTGAACATGAAATGGCTCGGTCTGGTCTTCGCAGTCATCGTCGCCATCACCTATGGCATCGTCTTCAACTCCGTGCAGTCGAACTCCATCGTCGACGCGGTCGGAGCATCATTCGACGTCGACGATTCCAACTTCGCCTTCACCGCAATCACCGGTGTGGTCGTCGCCGTCGGGGCCTACCTGATCTTCGCCGGAGGTGCCAAGCGCATCTCGAACGTCTCCGCATACCTCGTCCCGATCATGGCCGGGCTGTATCTGATCGTCGGCATCATCGTAGTGGCGATCAACCTCGGCGCTGTCCCCGGAATGATCGTCACCATCTTCAGCGACGCGTTCAGCTTCAACTCGATCGCTGGAGGCTCGATCGGTTCGATCATGCTCATCGGTGTTCAGCGCGGCCTGTTCTCGAATGAGGCCGGCATCGGTTCGGTCCCAAATGCGGCGGCGACAGCGTCGGCGTCGCACCCGGCCAAGCAGGGTTTCGTTCAGGCACTCGGCGTGTACTTCGACACGATCCTCGTCTGCTCGATCACCGCTTTCATCATCCTCCTGTCGAACCCGGAATACGGCAGCTCGGCCGAGGGTGTCCAGCTGACGCAGACCGCCTTGAGCGGACAGCTCGGCCAGTGGGCGATCCACTTCCTCACGTTCGCAATCTTCCTCTTCGCGTTCACGTCGATCCTCGGCAACTACTACTACGGCGAAGCCAATATCGAGCATCTGACCCGCAGCAAGACAGCGCTGCGCATCTATCAGGTGATCGTGATGGTGGCTGTCTTCATCGGCGGGATCGCCGCACTCGACCTGGTCTGGACGGCGGCAGACATCTTCATGGCGATCATGGCGCTGATCAACCTGTTCGCGCTCCTGATGCTCTCACCTGTGGTGTTCAGCCTGTTGAAGAACTATATGGAGCAGCGTCGCGCTGGGCTGGAGCCGATCTTCCGCCGCGGTGACCTTCCCACCTACAAACGCATCAACACCGATGTCGACGCCTGGGACGGCACGGACGAAGTCACCACGGCGAAGTTCTGGCAGGACCGTGGCAAGAAGGTACGCCCGGACGACAAGTGATTCTGCCGGCACAGTGATCGTGAAACCACACCGGGCGCACCCTTTGCTGAGAGCGCCCGATGTGGTTTTCATGTTCTCTACCTAGGAGGAAGTTCCCATGACTGTGGTTCGCAGAGAATTGGCCGAGTCCCTCGCCGAGGCGACCGGATGGACGGTCACGGCCGACTCCCATCGAGTGACGTTCACCAGTGATGATCCACCGCAGGTGGTCATCTGGACGGTCACCGATGCGGACCTCGGGCGCCTCCGGTACAACGAGAACCTCCGCGCATCAGGATACGGAGGCCGTCAGACAGCCGAGCTCGGTGTCTTGGGGCTGCCTCTCGGCGAAGCGTTAGGTCCGTTCGAAGGGGCCCGCGGATATATGCACGGGGCAGACCTGACGATCCGCGAGTGACCTAGGTCAGCGCTTGACCGACTTCGAGGTGGCTCCTGTCGCCCAGCTCACCTGGCTGAAGGTGACCCGGTAGGACTTCTTGCTCTTCGTCTTGACCTTGTACGTGGCCTTGCCCTTCTTGGCGGTGACCGTCTTGATGGTCTTCCACTTGCTCCCGGACTTGACCTGGAACTTCACTTTGGGGCTGTAGTTGACCTTGCCGTACTTCTCCGGGTTGTAGACCTTGGTCTTCGAAGTCAGAGTGACGGTCTTTCCGCTGCGCTTGGTCGAGAGCGAGGCGTACGTCTTGCCGCGGACGTAGAAGTAGCCTTTGGTTCGGTCAGCTCGTTCGACTTCACCGTATCTGTAATCAGGGTAGCTTCCATGGCTATACGCCCTGATCTCGGACGGACCGATCGTGTACTTCCCGAGCCCATCTGAAGATGGACAGAGCATGATCCGGTCCTTCTTCGAACTGCTGTAGTCCGAGAACCAAGCCGTATCTGTCCAGCCGTGACGGCCCTTGATGTCAGTGTCGACGTCCCAATCGTCGACCTTTGTCTTCTTGTGCTTCATGTAGACGTTTGTCCACTTGCAGTTCCAATCGGAGACGACAACGCTGTCGCCCGACAACTTGGTCACGTCGAAGGATGTACTTGCGGCCTCCGCGGACACAGCGGGACCGACAACAAGTGCCACAGCGGCAACGGCAGAAACAAGGGCGCGCCTGATGAACTTCAAGGGGACTCCCAAGGTAAGAGGTAAGAACTGGGATTGCCAGAGTTGGAGTCTTGGAATGTACTGTCGGCAGCGTCAGGCATCGAAACTTGAAAGTTGTATGACCGAAGAGTACCACGCCTGCAGTCGACGCTGGCCGCACGCATGAGAAAAGGTGGCCACGCTGCCAATGGCGTGGATCGCTCTATGCGATCGCCATTGGTGCGTGACCACCTTTCACGGCGTCCGCCGGTGCGTCAGCACCGAAACCGGACAACAGCCTGCTTCAGTGACAGATCAACGATCGGCCACCTCGGCGAGGGGGAGCTTGTCAGCTCACGAGAGGATCTCAGTCCTCTTCGACGATGAGCGGGTAGACACCGTTCTCGTCGTGGGTCTCACGGCCGGTGACCGGCGGGTTGAACACGCAGGCCATGCGCAGCTCTTCCTCGGCGACCACGGTGTGCTTCTCGTGTCCGTCGAGCAGGTACATGGTGCCGTCGGAGAGTGGGTAGGTTTCGCCTGTCTCGTGATCGGTCAGTGTGCCCTTGCCCTGCACGCAGTACACGCCCTCGATGTGGTTCTGATAGTGGAACGTCGAGGTGGTTCCTGCGTAGATCACGGTGTCGTGGAGCGAGAATCCGACGCGCTCCTTGCCCAGCACCATGCGGCGGCTTCGCCAGGTCTCTGACTTGATGTCGCGGTCTGTGTCGTTGAGGTCATCGCGGTTGACTACGTACATTCGTGGTCCTCTCGTTTGGTATATCAGACGGGTTGCCGATGTCTCAGTCGAAATGTCGACCGATCCACCGGCAACGCGTCATTCAAGTTACATGGTTGAGTCTCGGCGAACCGAAGCTCAGTTTTTCAGGCTCTCGCGCTCAGCTGGGGGCTGGCTCAGACCGCCGCAGGTTCTGCGGCCGGAGCGAACTTCAGCACAGCGGCCTCGATGATGTCGAGGCCCTGCTCCAGATCGTGCGACGAGATGGTCAGCGGAGGCATGATCTTCGTGACCTCATCCTTGGGACCGGAGGTCTCGAGGAGCAGGCCGTTGTCGAAGGCCTCTGCTGCCACCTTGCCGGCGACCTCGTCGTCCTCGAAGTGCAGTCCGGCGAGGAGTCCGCGTCCACGGATGGATGCTCCCTCTGCCTTCTCCACAATCGAGTCGAGGCGCTGGTGCAGTGCGGCGATCGTGTCGGCCAATTCGTTCTGGAACGTGTTGTCGGCCCAGAAGTTCTTGATCGCGGCGGTCGCCGTGACGAATGCGGGGTTGTTTCCGCGGAAGGTCCCGTTGTGCTCGCCTGGTTCCCAGACGTCGAGCTCGGGGCGGAACAGGGTGAGTGCCATGGGCAGGCCCGAACCGGAGATCGACTTCGACAGGCACACGATGTCAGGTTCGATGCCGGCCTCTTCGAAGCTGAAGAACGATCCGGTACGGCCGCAGCCGGCCTGGACATCGTCGACGATGAGCAGGATGTCGTGCTTCTTGGTCAGCTCGGACAGAGCACGAAGCCATTCGGCGCGAGCGGCGCGGAGGCCGCCTTCGCCCTGCACGGTCTCAACGATGACAGCGGCTGGCTTGTCGACGCCGGAGCCGGAGTCTTCGAGGACCTTCTCGAGCCACAGGAAGTCTGGGATCTCGCCGTCGAAGTAGTCGTCATAGGGAATCTTCGAGCTGTTGGTCAGCGGGATGCCTGCGCCTTCGCGCTTCATCGAGTTACCGGTCACCGACAGCGATCCCAGGGTCATGCCGTGGAACGCGTTGGTGAAGGACAGCATGTGCTGACGGCCGGTGACCTTGCGGGCCAGTTTGAGGGCAGCCTCGACGGTGTTGGTTCCCGTTGGTCCGGGGAACATCACGGTGTAGTCGAGTCCGCGCGGCTTGAGGATGAGGTCCTGGAAGGTCTCGAGGAACTCACGCTTGGCCGGGGTCTTCATGTCCAGCGAGTGCAGAACAGCACCTGACTGGAGGTACTCGATGAGAGGGTTCATCACGACGGGGTTGTTGTGCCCGTAGTTGAGAGCTCCGGCGCCGGAGAAGAAATCGATGAATTCCTTGCCGTCTTCGCCCCACTGCTTCGCGCCATGTGCCTTGGCGAAGGTGGCGGGCCAGGAGCGCGAGTATCCTCGCACCTCTGATTCGCGGGTTTCGAAGATATCGGGAGTTGTGGTCTTAGAGGTTTCGGTCATCACTTGAGTCCTTTCGACTTCTGGATTACCCGCCTGCCTCGTGAGCAAGCGGCTAGGCGGTGGCCGCGACCGATCAGTTTCGGGTACGGCGCTCGCCCGTCGGCGTCCTCAGACGGGATCAGCTGATCCCCAGGTCGCCTGGTGGCACCACGCTTCTCAGCGGTGCATCACAGTGGTGCGATTTCGTACAGGTACTCGGTGTCGTGACCATCCGGGTACAGATCCGGAGTGATCAGCGCACGTCGTTCGCAATTTGCGTCACGCTGCTCAGCGAATGACTGGAACAGTCGGTTTGACGCGTCGTTGTCATCGGTGATCGTCGTCTCCAGGCGGAGCGCATTGGTGCGATCAGCCAGCTCGTTGAGCATGGTCTTCGCCAATCCGTGTCCGCGGAAGTCCGACGACACTGCGACCTGCCAGATCATCAGCGTGTTAGGCCGATCCGGGCGGGTGTAACCGGTGACGAACCCGGCGGGCTCTCCGCCGATTCGCGCGATGGTCGAGGTTGCCGAGAAATCACGACACCAGAGGATGTACGAGTACGAAGAGTTGAGGTCGAGAACGGCCGAATCTTTAGCCAGTCTCCACATGTGTTGTCCGTCCTCCATGGTTGGAGTACGAACATCGGTTTCTGTTTGAGGTTCAGCGACTGCGTTTCTCACGCCCCCAAACCTAACGACCTGAGGATGAGCGTCAACTCCGAAATCGGCGATTCACGCCACATTCGGGGGTGATTCCCGCGCGTGTTCCCCAAGTCATGAACCGGGGCTTCCCCATGGCATCTCTGGGATGCGCCAGGGCTCTCCTGCGCGCTCATTCCGGGGCAGAGCTTCGTTATCGTTTCGTTACATTCCAGAGGGTTTGGAACAGCGGTTCCACGGCTGTTCCACGTTTCGAAGCCGTCTCGGGGCATACCTGGAGGATGGCTTTTCAGGGTATGGGCAGCAGGGCCTCATGGCCGCCTCGTGGGCAGCTTCAGCATTCGACGACGTTGACGGCGAGGCCGCCCTGTGCTGTCTCCTTGTACTTCGAGCTCATGTCCGCGCCTGTCTGGCGCATCGTCTCGATCACCTCGTCGAGGCTGACTCTGTGCTGGCCATCGCCCCACAGGGCCATCCTCGAAGCGTTGATGGCCTTGCCGGCGGCGATCGCGTTGCGTTCGATGCACGGGACCTGCACGAGCCCGGAGATCGGGTCGCAGGTCAGGCCCAGATTATGCTCCATGGCGATCTCGGCGGCATTCTCGACCTGCTCGGGAGTTCCGCCCATGATGGCGGCCAGTCCCCCAGCTGCCATCGACGACGCGGATCCGACCTCGCCCTGACAGCCCACCTCGGCGCCGGAGATCGATGCCCTCTCCTTGTACAGGACGCCCACCGCCGCCGAGGTGAGCAGGAAGTCCACGATCGCCGTGTGCTTGGCGGCCTCGCCGCCCTTGACCACGGAATCCACATAGTTCAGCGCATAGTGGAGGACGGCAGGGATGATGCCGGCGGCACCGTTCGTCGGCGCGGTGACCACGCGGCCACCCGAGGCGTTCTCCTCGTTGACGGCCATGGCGATGAGGTTGACCCATTCCAGGTAGTAGCCGGGATCGCGATCGGGGTCCTCGGCCTTGAGCTTGAGGTACCAGTCGTGGGCGCGCCGGCGCACTTTGAGTCCGCCCGGCAGATAGCCAGAGCGATCCAGGGACGCCGAGGCGCATTCCTCCATCACGGAGTAGATGTGGAGGAGTCCGTGGCGGATCTCGTCCTCATCGCGCATCGACTTCTCGTTGACGAGCATGATCTCAGCGACGGACATGCCCGTGTCCTTGCATCGCTGCAGGAGTTCGACGGCCGAGTGAAACGGGTACGGCAGCTCTTCGCTGTAGGACTGCAGCTCGGCGTCGACGACCGAATCGGCAACGGCGAATTCGCTGGCGTCGTCGTCTCCGGACTCGGCAACAGCCTCGGCGGCCTGCTCCTTCTCACGGAACTCGGTCTCGGAGGTGACGAAGCCGCCGCCCACGGAGTAGTAGGTCTCTTCGGCCAGAGTCTGACCTTCGGCGTCGAAGGCGGCGATGGTCATGGCGTTCGTGTGTCGGGGTTGGATGGTCAGGGGACGCTTGACCATATCGTCTTCGGTGAAGGCGATCTCGACGCCGCCCCCAGCAGAGTTCGCGATGGCCCCAGCAGAGTCCGCGCCGTCGGCAGCACCAGTGCCACCGGCAGCGTCGCCGAGGAGGATCGTTCCCGTCTCGGACATGCGAGTCCGGCGGGCAGTGAGTTCATTGGCTTCGACGCGATCGGGTGCACAGCCCTCAAGGCCGATGAGGATGGCGTCGAAGGTGCCGTGACCGGCACCGGTGGCGGCAAGGGATCCGAACACATCAACCTTGATGCTGGAGACGGATCCGAGCTTGTCGCCCAGAAGTGTGAGGAAGCTCGATGCCGCTCGCATCGGGCCGACGGTGTGAGAACTCGACGGGCCGATGCCGACGGTAAAGAGATCGAAGACGCTCAGTGGCATGGAAGATACTCCGATTCTTTTCAGGTGATCGATGGGACCGACCAAGGCCGGAAGTTCCAGCCCGGTCGGACTGCGTCGTTCCAGCCGTGGCCGGTCCCATCGGTCGGAGGGTGTGTCAGAGGGAATTGGCCTCTGCGTAGCCTGCTGCATCCATCACTTCGCCCAGCTCGGTGACGGTGACTTCGAACAGCCAGCCGTCGCCGTAGGGGTCGGAGTTGAGCAGTCCTGGGTTGTCCGTGGCTGCCTCGTTGATGGAGGTGACTTCACCGGTCACGGGGCAGTACAGGTCGGAGACCGATTTGGTCGATTCGACCTCGCCACAGGTCTCGCCTGCGGTGACGGTGTCGCCGATCTCGGGGAGGTCCACGTAGACGACCTCGCCGAGGGCGTCAGAGGCGACTGCGGTGATGCCGATCTTCACCGTGTTGCCGACGATGGCGTCAGCGCTGGCGTTGATCCACTCGTGTTCGGCGGAGTAGGTGAAGTTCTCTGGAAGTGGGGGCAATTGCGCCATGATCGTCCTTTTCTGCTTGATTGACAGCTGTGTGGGTGAGCAGGTGCCCCCCCAGTGTACGAGTCACCGGGGGCATCGGCACCAGGTTCAACGGATCAGTTCTCGCCGCGTTTGTAGAACGGCAACTCGGTCACCGAGAATTCATGCGCCTTGCCGCGGATGTCGACGAAGACTGGTGTGCCGGGATCGGCGAGTCCGCGATCGAGGAACGCCAGGGCGATGGGGTGCCCGAGCGTCGGCGAAGGCTGTCCGGAGGTGATGGTCCCGACGGTTGTCCCGCCTTCGGCACCGACCTCGTCCGCCGAGGCGAAGACGCTCGCTCCCGATCGTGCGGCGCGACGGCCCGCCGAGGTGAGTCCGACGAGTACGCGGGCCGGTTCGGTCTCCCCCAGCTTCGCCAGTGCCTCACGGGCGGCGAAGTTCTCCTTCGTTGTGAACCCGATCATGCGGCCGAGTCCGACGTCGAAGGGTGAGGTCTCGAGGCTGAGTTCGTTGCCGTAGAGCGGCATGCCCGCTTCCAGGCGCAGCGAATCACGTGAGGCCAGTCCGCAGGGCACGAGGCCGTAGTCGACTCCGGCCGTCGTCAGGGTCTCCCACAGGCGCTCGGCGGCGATGTTGGGAATGTAGAGTTCGAAGCCGTCCTCGCCGGTGTAGCCGGTGCGCGCGAGCATCAGGTCGATGCCCGCGATCGTCAGCGGCATCCACGCGTAGTACTTCAGCTCCCGAACCGCCTCGCCGACGGTGATCCCGGTCGAGTTGACCGAGGAATCATCCGCGGTGCCGTCGACGGCCGCATCGTTGGCCGCTGATCCGTCCGCCGCTGTGGTCGCGGGTCCGAATTCCCCATGTGCACCCTCATCGAGGGCGCGCAGGATGATGGCCTCGGAGTTCGGCCCCTGCACGGCGATGAGCGCAGTGTCCTCGGACTCGTCGAAGAGTTTGGCATCGGCTCCCGGGGACTCGTTCTGCAGGAAGTACCGCAGCCGTTCCTTCAGGGTCGCGAGGACGGTCGGGGTGTTCGAGGCGTTGGGGACGATGAGGAACTCTTCGTCGCCGATCCGGTAGGTGATGAGGTCATCGAGGAGGTAGCCCGCCTCATTGACCAACACACCGTACTTGGCCTTGCCGATCTTCATCTTCGAATACTTCGCCACGAGCGCGTAGTCGAGGAACGCGGCGGCGTCGGAGCCGGTGAGGCGGACTTCGCCCATGTGGGAGAGGTCGAAGATTCCCGCGGCCTCACGCACGGCCCGGTGCTCGGCCAGTTCGGAGCCGTACTTCAGCGGCATGTCCCAGCCGCCGAAGTCGGTGAAGGATGCGCCCAGCTTGTCGTGGGTTGAGTGCAGCGGGGTCTCGCGCGTCGAGTTCTCAGTACTCATCAGTCGTCCTCTTCATCGTTGACTTCGAAGGCCTCTGGCGGCGGGCAGGTGCACACCAGGTTGCGGTCGCCGTAGGCGCCGTCGATGCGGCTGACCGGCGGGAAGTACTTGGTTGCCTTCAGTCCCTTGACCGGGAACACGGCAGTCTCGCGGGAGTACTTGGCATCCCAGTTATCCATCACGACGGTCGCCGGGTGCGGGGCACCGGCCAGTGGGGACTCCTCGTAGGTGTACTTGTCGCCGATCGAATCGATCTCTGCGCGGATGACGCGCATGGCTTCGATGAAGCGGTCGAGTTCGTCCTTGTCTTCAGACTCGGTCGGTTCGACCATCAGGGTGCCCGGGACCGGGAACGCCAGGGTCGGGGCGTGGAAGCCGAAGTCGATGAGGCGCTTGGCCACATCCTCGGCGGTGACACCGGACTTCGCGGTGGCCTCGCGCAGGTCGAGGATGGTCTCGTGTCCGACGAGTCCGTGCTCACCCGAGTAGAGGATGGGGAACACGTCGTGGAGTTTGGCCGCCAGGTAGTTGGCACCCAGGAGTGCGGCACGAGAGGCCTCGCGCAGTCCGTCGCCGCCCATGAGTTCGAGGTAGGCGAGGCTGATCGGCAGGACGCCGGCTGAGCCGAACATCGAGGCCGAGATCGGCAGCTCGTGCGCATTCTCATCCCCGGCCACGAGTTCCGCCGAGGTGGGATCACCGGGCAGGTACGGGGCGAGGTGTTCGCGCACCGCGACGGGTCCGACGCCGGGTCCGCCACCGCCGTGGGGGATGCAGAAGGTCTTGTGCAGGTTGAGGTGGGAGACGTCGCCGCCGAATTCGCCGGGCTTGGCCAGACCGACCATCGCGTTGAGGTTCGCACCGTCAACGTAGACCTGACCGCCGGCTGCGTGGATCTTCTCGCAGACCTCACGGACCTCGGATTCGAAGATGCCGTTGGTCGATGGGTAGGTGATCATGATCGCGGCGAGCTTGTCCGCGTTCTTCTCGATCTTCGCGTCGAGGTCGGCGATGTCGACCGATCCGTCCTCGGCTGTCGCGATGACCTGGACCTTGAGTCCGGCCAGGACCGCGGAGGCGGCGTTGGTGCCGTGAGCCGACTGCGGGATGAGCACGACGTCGCGGTCGGTATCGCCGTTGGCGACGTGGAAGTTGCGGATCGCGAGCAGTCCGGCCAGTTCACCCTGGGAGCCGGCGTTGGGCTGCAGGGACACACGGGCATAGCCGGTGACCTCGACGAGCGAGTTCTCCAGGCGGGTGATGAGGGTGCGCCATCCGTGCGTCTGCTCGACGGGGGCGAAGGGGTGGATCGAGGCGAACTCGGGCCAGGTGATGGGTTCCATCTCTGCTGCGGCGTTGAGCTTCATCGTGCACGAGCCCAGCGGGATCATCGTCCGATCCAGCGCCAGGTCCCGGTCGGCCAGGGTGCGCAGGTAGCGCATCATCGAGGTCTCGGAGCCGTGTGCGCTGAAGATCGGGTGGGTGAGGAACTCGGTCGTGCGGTGGAAGCTCTCGTCGAAGGCCGGGGTGGGCACGTGGTTGGCTCCGAATGTCCCCGCCGAGGCGGCTTCGAAGTTCGCCTCATCGACCCGGGCGATGATTCCCAAGGCTTCGAGCAGACCGTTGGCATCGGCGACCGAATGGGATTCGCCGAAGGAGACGCCGATGGTGGAGTCGTCGATGACGCGGACGTTGTAGCCGCCGCGCTCTGCGACGGCTCGGGCCGCTTCCGCATCGGCGACGCGGATGGCCACGGTGTCGAAGAACTCACGGCTGACCACCTCGGCGCCGGGGGCGGTGTTCGCGGCGGTCGCGAAGGCCTGTGCCAGGCGGTGGATGCGGGAGGCGATGCGGGTCAGGCCGACGGGGCCGTGATAGACGGCGTACATCGAGGCGACGTTGGCCAGCAGCGCCTGGGCGGTGCAGATGTTGGACGTGGCCTTCTGCCGACGGATGTGCTGTTCACGGGTCTGCAGGGCCAGACGGTAACCGGGCTTGCCCTGGGCGTCCTTGGAGACGCCGACGAGGCGGCCCGGCAGCTGACGCTGGAGGCCGGACTTCACGGCCATGAACCCGGCGTGGGGTCCGCCGAAGAACAGGGGGACGCCGAAGCGCTGGGCCGAGCCGACGGAGATGTCGGCGCCCTGGGAGGCGGGATCCTTGAGCAGGGTCAGAGCCAAGAGGTCGGCGTCGAAGGTCACGAGTGCGCCGCGGTCATGGGCGCCGTCGACGGCCTCGGTGAAGTCACGGATGACGCCGGTGGTGCCGGGCTGGGCGCAGACGATGCCGAAGATGTCCTCGCCGGCGAGCCCCTCGGCCAAGTCAGCGACAGTGACGCGGAAGTCCATGGCCTTCGCACGGGCGCGGACGACGGCGATGGTCTGCGGATGGAGTTCGGAGTCGAGGACGACGGTTGTCCCCTTCTTCACTGCTCGACGCATGAGAAGGACAGCCTCGGCGACGGCGGTGGCCTCGTCGAGGAGTGAGGCGTTGGCGATGTCGAGACCGGTGAGGTCCTGGACGACCTGCTGGAAGTTGAGCAGCGCCTCGAGGCGGCCCTGGGAGATCTCCGGCTGATAGGGGGTGTAGGCGGTGTACCAGGCGGGGTTCTCGACCAGGTTGCGGCGAATGACGGCCGGGGTGATCGTGTCGTAGTAGCCCTGGCCGATCATCTGCTTGCGCATGATGTTCTGGCCGGCGATCGCGCGGAGGTCATCGAGGACCTCGGCTTCGGAGCGGCCCGTGGGCAGGTCGAGTCCGTCGATCTGAATGGATTCTGGGATGGCTGCACTGGAGAGTGCTTCGAGGGAGTCGTAGCCGAGTTCGGCCAGCATGGCCGCGGTGTCGTCGGCCCGGGGGCCGATATGCCGGTCGGAGAAGGGGCGTTCGGTGTCTCCGGTGGGAGCCGTGGTGTGCGCGAGTGAACTTGTGTGGGCGAGTGAACTGGTCAATTGCCGTCCTTGGGTCGGTGTCGCGCCCGCCTATGGAGGACGCACTGAGCAGTGGCGGTCCTCCCCGTTCTGTCGGACGCGATCCTCCGTTCCGCTATGCGCACTCGACGTCACGTGCGTGAACACGTGCGCCAGGTATCGCGCATCGGGCCGGAGTCGGCTCCTTCAGATATGCCTGCAATCGGTGGTACTGGGCCTGAGAGTTTCCCGGGGAGGGAATTGCACCTACGGCGCTGCTTCGCACTGGTCGGGCAACCGGTGGTTGCGACAGTTGAGCAGCTCTCCCACGTCATGTCTTAACGGCAGTATTCAATTGTGTGGTTCTGCATGTTGCTGGTGTGGCGGATATTCCGATAGCTGGTGTGGCTATGAACTTATGGGGCCAAGTCTAGTGTCTGCGATCACGGCGGACAAACACCGTGATGGGCGCGGTTACCCGTGAGTCGGCTGCTCCGTCCGTGGTTGTGGGCTCGCGTGCGATTCTGTCGAGGAAATCGCACGCGAGCCCACACTGACGGAGTCGTCCCGAAGCTGCCGCGCCCCAACTCGAGGAATTCCTGGGCCGAACAACTCGAGGAATTCCTGGGCCGAACAACTTGAGGAACTTTTGGTCCGAAAAACTGCTCGCAGATCGGACCAGAAGTTCCTCAAGTCGCACTCGGAAGTCGCAC
This sequence comes from Brevibacterium sp. UCMA 11752, assembly GCF_021532235.1. Taxonomy (NCBI): domain Bacteria; kingdom Bacillati; phylum Actinomycetota; class Actinomycetes; order Micrococcales; family Brevibacteriaceae; genus Brevibacterium; species Brevibacterium sp. UCMA 11752. The sequence continues at coordinate 259,060 of NZ_JACBOS010000003.1, forward strand.
TTGGAGCCGATCTCCGGGGGCAGGGTTCAGATCTCTGCGAGGTCCTTGCCCTTGGTCTCCGGCAGCAGGACCATGGCGATGACCGTACCGAGGCACAGCAGGATCACCCAGCCGCTCGAGAGCCAACTGAGATCGAGCGAATTGAACAGCCCGTTGAGATAGGGCGCCGTGCCACCGAAGACTGCGACGGACACCGAATAGGCGAAGCCGATGCCCTGGGTCCTCACCTTCGTCGGGAATGCTTCCGAGAGCACCGCGGACAGCAGCGCACCGGACATCGCGACGATGAGGAGGGCAACAGAGGAGGCCACGAACAGTGTCCATCCCGCCGAGGTGATCATGGCCATGAGCGGAAACTGGAAGACGACCATGAGGAGACCGAAGCCGATGATGACCGGGCGACGACCGATCTTGTCCGAGAGCGCTCCCCAGAATGGCAGGGAGATGAGCGCAATGATCTGTGCGCCGACCGTGGCCCAGTATGCCGTCTGCGCGTCCATGCCGCGTTCGGTGATCGCCAATGTCGAAGCGTAGGACGACCAGGTGTAATGGGCCGCGGTGATGCCGGAGGTCATCAGGACGACGAGGACGATGGCGCGGGCGACTCGTCGGCGATCGAGCGGTACGACCGCAGCTGTATCGGCTTCTTCGGCTTCGAACACGTCGCTTTCAATCATGCCCCGGCGCATATAGAGGGCAACCAGTGCGAGCAGACCACCGAGTGCGAAGGGGATCCTCCATGCCCAGTCGCCGACAGCTGCTTCGGAGAAGACGTTCGTGATGATGCCGCCGATGGTGTAGGCCAGCACGGATCCGCCGAAGATCGCGACGAAGACGATGCTGCCCCAGAAACCGCGCCGATGCGCGGGAGCGATCTCCGCGATATAGGAGTTCGCGGTCGCCGATTCACCTCCGTGGGCAAAGCCCTGGGCCACGCGAACGAGAAGGAGCATGATCGAGGCGAAGATGCCGATCTGCCCGTACCCGGGCATGATCGCAATGAGGAATGACCCTCCGGCCATGATGAGCATGGTGACGATGAGGACGAACTTCCGGCCTCTGCGGTCAGCGATCTTGCCGAACACGATTCCACCCAGGGGCCGCATCAGGAATCCGACTGCGAAAACGCCGAGCGTGGCAAGGACCGATGACACCTTGTCATCACTGTTGAACATGGCCGCGGCGATGAATGGAGTGAACACCGCATAGGCGCTCCATTCGTACCACTCCAGAACATTGCCGATGGTGCTGGCGAAGACCGAACGCCTCTTCAGACGCAGAGGCGCCGTTGCCGCTGCTGCTTGTGCTGTCATTTCTCTACCTTTCAAGGTTCTTCGAGATCGCCGAGGCGGACTCGAGGAGCAGTGGAACACCCTGTTTGAGTGAACCGGTGAAGTCGCCAGCGGCCGGAGCTTCGCCCGAGAGCCAACGTGTATAGATCGCTTCACTGAAAATCGCTGCCTTCCACAGCGCCAAGGTCTGATACCAGGGCAGCGCGGAGAGGTCGAGGCCCGTGTGTTCTTGGTACCTCTGCATCATCTGCGCGCGATCGAGGAAACCGTCCTGACTGGTCACAGGCGTGAGATCCATGATGGTCTGCGGATACTTGGGATCTGCGTAGGTCGCGGTGAAGTACCCCAAGTCCGCCAAAGGATCGCCCAGCGTCGACATCTCCCAGTCGAGGATCGCGGCCACTTCGATCGGCCGGTCCGGCTTGATCATCGCGTTGCCGGCCCGGTAGTCACCGTGGACCACCGAGTGGCGCTGCGTCTCCGGTCGGTTGTCCTCCAGCCATTGACCGATGCGGGCGACTTCGGGCAGGGAGCGTGTCGTGTTCTGGTCCCACAGCGAGGAGAACAGAGCCACCTGTCGCTTGAGGTATCCGTCCGGACGTCCGAGAGCCGCCACGTCGGGGACGGTCACGTCCACGCTGTGCAGAGACGCCAACTGATCGACGAGGATCTCACTGAACCTCTGCCTGTCGGTCCGCTCATCGAGGATCGCCGGGAGTGCATCGGTGACGACGAGGCCGTCGACGAAATCCATGATGTAGAACGGGACTCCGAGAACCGACTCGTCCTCACAGACCTGCAGGATCCGTGGAACATCGACCCCCTGGGCACCGAGCGCGATCTGAATCTTCGCCTCGCGCACCATGTCATGGGTCGATTTCGGAATCGGCGGCCTGGGGCCACGTCGCAGGACAACATCAGCGTCACCTCGGCGAATCCGGTAGGTGACATTCGACTGTCCCTCTCCGATCCTCGACCACTGCAGCCGGCCGCTGCCGATCCCGCAGGCGTCGAAGTACTCCGTGAGCGGCTCGGTGACGAGCAATGGCGGTGCCGGGAGTTCGGCGGCTTCAGCGAAGGTGTCGACGACATCGACGAGAGTTGCACTCAAGGGGTACCACCAACGACATCGCGACGTGGCTCGCCTGCGGCGACTTCCTTCCGACGCTTCGACGAGGCGCGGCGTGAGATCGCAAACTTGTGCGTCTCGGTGGCGCCGTCGTAGATGCGGAAGGGCCGGACTTCATTGAGGTACTGGATGAGCGGAAGTTCATCTGAAACCCCGTCGCCTCCGCACAGCTGCACGGCTCGGTCGATGACCCGATAGACGGCTTCCGAACAGTAGACCTTGGCGATCGAGGACAGAGAGCCTGCCTGCTTCTGATCTCCTTCGAGGACGAGCCCGGTCTTTGTGATCATGGCGTCAGCGGTTTCGATGTCGATGACCGACTGGGCGATCAGCTCTTGGGCCAGTCCCTGTCGGGCCAGAATGTCGCCGAACACCTCGCGGTTCTCACACCGGTCGAGCGCGGTGTCGAGGGCTCGGCGGGCCAGACCCAACCACCGCATGCAGTGCGTGAGTCGAGCCGGTGCCAGACGGACCTGGGCGTAGGCGAATCCCTGTCCGGGCGCGCCGAGAACTGCGGATTCGGGTACGCGCACGTCGGTGAAGTGGACGTAGGGGTGACCGCCGGCGATGGTCCGGTCGACGGTGTGGATCGACCGGCCCACCTCGATGCCGGGGGTGTCTCGGTCGACGAGGAACATCGTCGCCGACTGCCCTCTTCCCGAAGCTCCCTCCCCCTGGGACGCACTCGAATCCGTGGCGGCCATGACGATGAAGAAACTCGAGAGTTCCGCCCCGGAGATGAAGCGCTTATCACCGTTGATGACCCAGTCCTCGCCATCCTTGACCGCCGAGGTGGCCAAGGCAGCCGGGTCCGATCCGGTACCGGGATGCGGTTCGGTCATCGCGAAGGACGATCGGACATCGCCGGCGGCCAACGGTGCCAGGTAGCGCTGTTTCTGCTCGTCGGTGGCGATGAGTCCGAGCATGTGCATATTGCCTTCGTCGGGAGCCATGCAGTTGAGGACGGCGGGCCCGATCGGCGAGTAACCAGCCTCTTGGAAGATCGGCGACCAGTGCTCGATCGGTACGCCCTGTCCGCCCCATTCCTTGGCCACATGAGGCGCGAAGACACCGGCGGCCTTCGCCTTGGCCTGCAGCTCCAGACGCACCTCTTCGTCGAGGTAGACCCCGGGCCGAGGCTCGGCCGGAATGACGACCTCACGAATGAAGGTCCTGGTCCGGAGCCGCAGCTCCTCGACTTCAGTGGGCAATGCGGTCATGCTGTTCCTCCTGCGGTGATGAGTCCGCCGTCGGCGGTGAGTACCTGTGCAGTGATCCAATCGGCATCGGATGAGGCGAGATAGGCCACCGCGGCTGCGATGTCGTCTGGGGCGCCGAGGCGTTTGAGCGGGTAGGCGTCGGCGACTTCCTGCTCCTTGCCTTCGTAGAGGGCGGTGGCGAAGTTCGTCTTGACCACGGCCGGCGCTACGGCATTGACGCGAATGTCTGGCCCGAGTTCGACTGCCAGGGTTCTGGTCAGGTGGGAGACGGCGGCTTTGGAGATTCCGTAGAGTCCGATGCCGGGGCTGGGCACCTCACCGGCGACGGAGGATACGCTGACGATCCGCGCCTTGTTCTCTCGGAATCCCAGCCTTTCGTAATGGACGGCGTTCTGGATCCAGGCGAGGGTGCCCAGGACGTTGACGTCGAGGACCTTGCGGGCCGCGTCGAGATCGAGGTCGATCATCTGCCCGTAGACGGGGTTGATTCCGACGTTCGTGACCAGAACGTCGAGCCGGCCGTACGTGGAGGCGATGGTGTCGAAGACTTCCGCACGATGGGCGGCGTCGTCGGACTTTCCGGCGATGCCGACTGCGGTGCCCTCCGGGAAGGTCGCGACCACCTCGGCGAGGGCCTCAGGCTTACGCGCGGTGATCACCACCTTTGCGCCTTCGGCTTGGAGCCGCTTGGCGATCCCGAGTCCGATGCCACGGCTGGCTCCGGTCACCAGAGCAACCTGGCCTTCGAAGCGACGGCCGATACTTGGCTCAGTCATGTGCTCTCCTGTCGTCATGGTCTGTTCCCCGGCGCGCCTTGGCCGCGCAGCAGTCTGCGTTGGATCTTTCCGGTGTGTGTCTTGGGCAGGTCGCCGATGATGTGAACGGTCCGCGGATATTTGTATGCCGCGAGCCGTTCCTTCGTGAAGGCGATGAGATCGTCACCCGTGGTGGTCTCGCCCATGCGCAGCGACACGAAGGCGACGACCGTTTCACCTCGGTACTCGTCGGGCTCGCCGACCACAGCGGCCTCGAGCACGGCAGGATGTTCATAGAGGACGTCCTCGACCTCTCGCGGCCACACCTTGTAGCCAGACGCGTTGATCTGGTCCTTGATTCGATCGACCAGGTAGATCCATCCGGCGTCGTCGATGACGGCGACATCGCCGGTGCGAAACCACCCCTCGTCGAAGGCGGTCTCATTTGCCTCGGGCTTGTTAAGGTAGCCGGGAGTGATCTGCGGTCCGCGCAGTTCGAGTTCACCGGCACTGCCATCGGTCACGACCTGCTGATCGGCGATGCCGACGACGCGGGCTTCCAGACCGGGAAAGGGCACTCCGATGGCCAGGGTGTCGGTGGCCGGGTCCACGGGAGCCTCGGTGTTCGGTGGGACTCCGATGACCGCCGAGGCGGTTTCGGTCATTCCGTAGATGTTGTGGATATAGAGTCCGAACTTCTTCCGGAACCGATCGACCGTGGCCGGCGGCACAGGTGCACCGCCGGAGTAGAGGAAGCGAATGCTGGCGAAGTCCGCCGAGGTGGCTGTGGAGTGTTCGAGCAGAGCGTTGTAGACGGTGATCGAGCCTATGGTCACCGTGACTCCATAATCCCGAATGGCCGTGACGATCTTGTCGGCATCGACGCGACCGGTGAATGCAAGGGTGATCGGGAAGGCCAGTGAGGTGGCGGCGCAGGCAACTGCTCCCGTGATGTGGAAGAGCGGTGCGACGGCGAGCATCACGTCACGCTCGCCCAGCCCGAGCCACTGCCCGTAACCCATGGCCACGCTCATCACATTTCGGTGAGTGGCCACCGATCCCTTCGCCGGTCCCGTGGTGCCGGAGGTGTAGGTGAGCAGGGCAGGGTCATCGAGACCGGGCAGCAGCTCCTCGTGTCTGGTCGCGCCTGTCTGGTGCGCATCGAGGAACGCCGGCCATGAGTCGATGTCGACGTCCGTGCTGCCTGCAGGCGTCTGTGCTGAAGGAGTGGGCTTAGAGGCCGCCGCCGGCTCGGTGTGCTCCGGTGAGTACTCGTCATCGGTGGTGGTGAGCACCCAGCCCACGGAGCTGTCGGCCACAGTCCGCACGAGGGATTCGAGATCACCTTCGTCGCAGATGACCGCTGCGGCCTGGGAATCATCGATGAGCGCCCGCAGCTCTCGCCCCCGGTACATGGGGTTGAGGACGAGCGGGACGATACCCAGCTTCCACGCGGCCAGCAACGCCACCGCGAACTGCGGAACGTTCTGCAGATAGATGCCGATGATCGTGGATTTCCCGAAGCCTCGGGCGAGGAAACCAGCCGCGAGGGCTTCAGCATCCCCATCGATGTCCGCGGTGGTGAAGCTGCGGTGCTGATAGACGATGGCAGTCTGCCCAGGGCTACTGTAGACGCGGGCGTTCCAGGCATGAGCCACTGATTCCTCGCGGATATCCGGGTCGAGGCCGACACCCGCAGGGTAGAGCTGTGTCCACACGTGCGACGAGGCGGGGGCCGTATCTGCGGCGTTCAGGCGTTCATTCGTCATCGAACATCCATTCCTGGTCTGGGGGCTTTCGGCTGGACCGACCGAGCGCTCGCTCGGTATTGCCTGTATCCTAAGTCACAGGAACCGAAAGGCACAAGGGGTCGACTGCGCTTCGCAGTGGGAGCGTGGGCACTCAGCCCCTGAGTACCCGTAGATTAGGACTGGAAGCAGTCATCACCGTTCGCTTGAGACAAGGAATTTTCGTGGGCAGTTGGAGAAACTATCAGACGCCGTTGCTTTCTCCGATCCTGCAGGCGGCGCTGGAGAACTTCGTTCTCGGCGGATTTCACGGAACCAGCATTCGCCAGCTCGCTCATGCGGCAGGCCTCTCCGTTCCCGGCCTCTACCACCACTATCAATCGAAACAGGCGATCCTGGCAGAGATCGACCGGCTGGCGATGACAGATCTGTGGTCGCGCAGCGTTGAGGCCCTGTCCGACGGGCCACAGGAGCCCCTCCCCCGGTTCGAGCGACTCATCGAATGCCTCCTGCTCTTCCACGCCCAGCAGTCAGACATCGCCTTCATCGCGTTCAGCGAGATCCGCAGCCTGCAGGGCGAATCGCGGGACGCCCATATTGCCGCACGTGACCGGCAGCAGAAGCTTCTCGACGAGGTGGTCGCCGAATGCGTCTCCGACGGCAGCTTCGCGACGGAATTCCCGCGGGACGCTTCCCGCGCCATCACCACGATCTGCACCGGTGTGTCCCAGTGGTACCGCCCCGGCGGCGAGCTCGATCCCGCCGGAGTGGCCGAGCGCTATGGAAAGATCTGCCGTCACGCAGCAGGACAGCCCGTCGGCAACTAGTCAGACCGGCAGCTCGCCTGCTGCGAAACAGCGGCACTTAGCGTAAAGAGGTGGCCGCCCGAACCGTGTTCGGACGACCACCACTTGAAGAACAGTTCAGCCAGAGTGGCCGCACCCCTTTGCCGAGGGGAAGGCTCAGGCCTTTCCGCCAGCGGTGATGACTCCTCCGTCGGCGGTGAGCACCTGCGCGGTGATCCATTCCGCGTCGGAAGAAGCCAGGTAGGCCACTGCAGCGGCGATGTCCTCGGGAGTGCCGAGCCGTTTGGCGGGGTAGCTGGAGGCGACTTCCTCTTCCCTGCCTTCGTAGAGCGCGGTGGCGAAGTTCGTCTTCACCACGGCAGGAGCGACAGCGTTGACACGGATGTCGGGTCCGAGTTCGACTGCCAGCGACTTCGTCAGGTGCGAGACTGCGGCCTTTGAGATGCCGTAGAAGGAGATTCCGGGGCTGGGCACCTGACCGGCCACCGAGGAGATGCTCACGACCCGGCCCTTGTTCTCGCGGAAGCCCAGCTTCTCGTGGTGGACGGCGCCCTGGACCCAGGCAAGTGTGCCGAGGACGTTGACGTCGAGGATCTTACGAGCAGCATCGAGATCGAGGTCGATGAGCGGTCCGTAGACCGGGTTGATGCCCACGTTCGTGACGAGCACGTCGAGTCGACCGAACTTCTCGGCGATCGTGTCGTAGACCTCCGCCCGGTGCGCCGGGTCATCAGACTTCCCCGCGATGGCCAGGGCAGTGCCTTCTGGGAACTGCGCGACCGCCTCGGCGAGGGCCTCGGGCTTGCGGGCGGTGAGGATGACCGTCGCCCCTTCGGCCTGCAGCCGCTGGGCGATGCCGAGTCCGATTCCACGGCTGGCGCCGGTGACGAGGGCGACCTGGCCGGTGAATCGGCGGCCTGACTGGGGAGAGGTTTCGGTGCGATCTGACATAGGTGAACTCCAATGTTCCTGTAGACGGCGAGCGGCCCTCGCGGTGAAGCGAGCGTTCGTTCAGTGACCCGATCACATCGTATGCACGACTGCGGCCGAAGACAAGGAGAGCGGGGCGGGCTCGGGGAAGGTCGCACCCGCGGATGAGGAGACAATGGAGGAGTGAACCATCTGGAGCATCATCTCGACCTCGGCGAGGCCCACCTGCTGCCCCGCGCACGCGAAGCGATCCTCACCTGGACGCTGCAGGAATCGGCCGGAGTCATCGCTCGCCCTTCGCGCCGCGTGCATCCTGGCCAGGTCATCGACCTGTGGCTCAATCCAGTCTGGCCCTCGGCGCCGAGGCGGTGGCGCGGCCGGGATCTGGTGCTGCCGGTGGGATCATGCATCGTTCTCGAGGTCATCGATGAGAAGGCCCGGGCCGGCTTCATCTACCGCACCCTGCCCGGGCATCTGGAGTCGGGTGAGCAGACGTTCCTCGTCTCCGTCGGTTCGGACGGTCGCCTCGGCGTCTCCATCACTTCGGAATCCGTTCCCGGGCACCGGCTGTTGAAAGCCGCCGCGCCGATGTCCGTTGCAGCGCAGCGAATGATGGCCCGGCGATACGCCGCTGGGCTGAAACGGATGCTCGCCCCGCGGCCGCGTAGCGATCATGACTGAAGCCCAACTGCGCGCGATGAGATCGGCCTCATCACTGCTGGGGCGAGAGCTGACTTTCCTTGAAGAGTTCACCGGCGGTCAGCACGCGACCACCATCCTCACTACAGACGGTGAGAGCGAACTTGTGGTTCGAGCCTTTCCGGCACACCACGATGCGGCGGTCCGGGAAGCCGAAATCTTAGAGAGACTATCCGCACTTGGCGTCTGGGTCCCTCATCTGGTCGCGGCCAGCACCGAACTCGACAATCCCGTCATCGTCACCTCACGCATTGCCGGCAGTACGCCGCTTCCTGACCTCTCGCCGATGACGATGGCCACGGAAATGGCGGCTGCCCTCGTGCACATTCACGAAATCGATGGCACCGGACTGCGACCGACTCCAGCAGAACCTCCTCGTGGGCATGCTCCGATCATCAAGCGAGCCCAACGGGAATGGGACCGCCTGGACATGAACGAGGCCGTGCTCACCCACTCAGATTTCTGGTGCGGAAATGCACTCTGGGAGGGCGAGCGCCTCATCGGAGTGGTCGACTGGTCAGGCGCCAAATGCGGCCCACGCGGTGTCGACGTCGCCTGGTGCCGACAAGATCTCGTCCTCCTCGGCTCCCCCGAGGCCGCTGAACTCTTTCTTGCCGAGTACGAACGACTCCTGGGCCGCCCGATCAGCGATATCAACGCTTGGGATGTGCAAGCCGCAGCTCGAGCACACGACCGCGTCGAGACCTGGCTGCCGAACTATCTCGGGATCGGACGGACCGACATCACTGCCGAGTTGCTGCGCGAGCGCCTCGATGCCTGGAACGCGAAGTTGTAATCGGCGGGGCGAGCACGTCCGGAGTCGCTCACCCCACGCTCGGCAGGACCTCCTCGGCGAGGGCGAGCACCGCAGCCAGGGCGGTCTTGCCATGCTCGGTCCGGTGCGCCAGGTACAGCGTTGAGGGGTCCTGCGGAATGTCGAGGGGCACGGCAACCGTGCCGGCCTCACGCGTATTCGCCGAAACCGAGTCGAAGGTGATCGAGATGCCCAGGCCCGAGGCGACGAGGGCCCCGATCGTCTGCGAGTCCGGGGCAGCCTGGACCAAACGAGGCGAGAAGCCGGCGTCGCGGCACAGTCGCATCGTGTTCTCTCGCAGGGTCGAGCTGGGGTGTTCCGGCAGGGTGATGAAGTCTTCGTCGGCAAGGTCCTCGACGCGGAGGGCCGAGTGGCCAGCCAGTCGATGACCCTCGGGCAGGGCCGCGCACAGACGCTCGACCATTACCGGTCGCCCTGTCACTTCCGGTGGCTGCTTGCCCCATCTCACCAGCGCGAGGTCAAGGGTTCCGTCGACAAGTCGGGCCAGGCCCTCCTCGGCGAAGACATTGGATTCGAGGCTGAAGACGATTCCGGGATTCTGTCTCCGCGAGGCCGTCACCAGGCTGGCGGCTAAGGTCCGCGAGGAGGACCGGGCGAAACCGAAGCTGATGCGTCCGGTCTCCCCCGTTGCCGCTCGCTGCACGGAGTCGAGAGCGAGGCTCTGGAATTCGATCATCTTCCGCGCCGGCTCAACCAGCGCCTCACCTGCGGGCGAGAGCTTCACATTCCGGGTGGTGCGTTGGAACAGGGTGACGCCGAGGTCGTCCTCGAGAGCCCTGATCGTGCGGCTCAGCGGGGGCTGAAGCACACCCAGGCGCTCGGCGGCCCGGCCGAAGTGCAGTTCCTCGGCGACGGCGAGAAAGGCACGCACCTGCTGAATCTCCATCATGTCTGGCTCCCCTGTTCCCCTACGTCCACGTCGGCTGCACCAGTCACTGCAACTGTTGCCACGCTGCCTACTTAATTATCATTTGCGATAACAATCACTTCTCATTATGACTCACTTTGCTATATTGTGGGGTGAAACACTTTGAAGAACTTCAGAGCCGAGCAGAACCACCGGGAGCGTTCATCGATGAATGGCGAGACAGCCGCGACCCAGGCAGCAGCGGATCACGGTCAGGAACCGCAGGCCCCCGCCGACAGCGCGGCCGATCAGAGGCACACCATCGACGACTTCTTGCCTCGCGCTGGCAACGGTCCGCTGTCCGGCCAGGTCGTCGTCGACTTCTCCCGAGTCCTCGCCGGCCCCTACTCCACGATGATGCTCGCGGACCTCGGCGCCACGGTCATCAAGGTCGAGGGCCCCAACGGCGACGACACCAGGAACTGGAGTCCCCCGGTTCGCGATGAGGACGCCACCTACTATCTGTCGATCAATCGGAACAAGTTCGACATCGTCCTCGACTTCTCCGATGCCGATGATCTGAAGGTCGCCCAGAAGCTTGCCGCCAGAGCCGACATCGTCGTCGAGAACTTCAAACCGGGAGGCTTGAAGAAGTTCGGCCTCGACTACGACTCGGTCAAGGACACCAACGCCGAGGTCATCTATGCCTCGGTCACCGGCTTCGGCGCCCACAATCCGCTGCCCGGGTACGACCTGCTGGTGCAGGCCATGTCCGGATTCATGAGCGTCACCGGCAGTCCCGACGGCTCCCCCTATCGTGCCGGCGTCGCGGTCTTCGACGTCATCACCGGTCTGCACACGACGATCGGGATCATGGCCGCAATCCAGCACAAGAATCTCACCGGCGAGGGGCAGCTGGTCGAAACCAACCTCATGTCCTCGGCGATGTCGGGCCTGGCGAACCAGTCCGGAGCCTATGCCGCCGCAGGTGTGACACCGACGCGCATGGGCAACGCCCACCCCAGCCTCTACCCGTATCAGCCGATGGCGACAAAGGACGGCGAACTCATCGTTGCTGCAGCCAACGACGGCCAGTTCGCGGCCCTCGCCACGGCCCTGGGACGACCGGACTGGGCTGAAGATGAACGCTTCGCCAAGGCCAAGACCCGCAATGCCCACCGTGACGAGCTCGAGCCGGAACTGCTCGAAGCACTCCAAGCCCACACGGCTCAGGAATGGTTCGACAAGCTCACCGCCGTCGGCCTGCCCTGCGCCCCGATCAACTCGATCTCCCAGGGAGTCGAACGCGCGAAAGACCTCGGCCTCGAGCCGATCATGGACACCGGCCACGGCGAGCGCATCATTCCCACGATCCGCAATCCGATCCGTCTGGCGAAGTCCGAGGTCTCCTACGATCTCGCGCCACCCGAACTCGGGGCCGACTCCGATCAGGTCCGCGCCTGGCTCGACAGCTTCTGACCGTCAACAACGAAAGCCCCACCTCGGCGAGGGAATCAGCCACCACCTCGGCGACCACATCAACCTCACCGCACCGCCTCACCACATAAGGAGAACGAAGAATGGATGCTTCGGAACTCGATGACGTTCTGTCCATCGTCCGCGAATTCGTCCGCGAGAAGGTCGTCCCCATCGAACTCGACATCGAAGCCGACGACGCCATCCCGGAGACGATCATCAAGGAATCCGCTGAAATGGGTCTCTTCGGATGGGCCCTGCCCGAGGAGTACGGCGGGCTGGGCATGAATGCCGAGCAGGATGCCCAGCTGGCCATGGAACTCGGCTACACCACTCCGGCGTTTCGTTCCGTGTTCGGCACGAACAATGGAATCGCCGGTCAGGTTCTCGTCAACTACGGCACGGACGAACAGAAGAGTCAGTGGCTGCCGAAACTGAGCTCCGGCGATGTCGTCGCCTCGTTCGCCCTGACCGAATCCGAAGCCGGCTCCGACCCCTCGGGCATGCGCACCAGAGCCGTGCGCGAGGGCGAGGATTACGTCATCAACGGCAGCAAGCGCTTCATCACCAACGCCGAGTCCTCCGATGTCCTCATGGTCTTCGCCCGCACCGACCCGAACGCAAAGGGCTCGAAGGGCATCTCGGTCTTCCTCGTCCCGACGAAAACTGCCGGCGTCACCGTCGGAACTCATGACAACAAGATGGGGCAGGCAGGAGCCTGGACCTCGGAGATCTTCTTCGACGACGTCCGAATTCCCGCCGCCAACCTCATCGGCGGAGAGGAGGAGAAGGGCTTCTACGCCGCGATGGCCTCACTGAACAAGGGCCGTCTGCACATCGCCGCGATCTGCGTGGGCCAGGCCACGCGCATTCTCGATGAGTCCGTGACCTACGCCGCCGAGGCGAAACAGGGCGGAGAGCCCATCGCTCGGTTCCAGCTGGTCCAGGCGATGCTCGCCGATATCTATACCGAGGTGGCCGCCGCCAAGGCCCTGGTGCTCGCGGCTGCGAAACGTTGGGATGCCGAGGAGGATCGGAAGCTTGGCCCCAGTTCTGCGAAGCTCTTCGCCTCCGAAGCACTGGGCCGCATCGCCGATAAGGGTGTCCAGATCCAGGGTGGAACGGGCTATATGCGCGAATCCGCGGTCGAACGCTTCTACCGGCACGCTCGTCTCTTCCGCATCTATGAGGGCACCTCGGAAGTCCAGCGCGTCGTCGTCGCCCGACAACTGCTCAAGGGCGCCCACAAACCACAGTTCAACCTGTAAACGACGCACCAGCCGAACACCGCACCCCAGTCGAACACCGCGCAGCCGCTGCTCAACCGCATACAGAGAAAGAAGGACCCTATGACCGATACGCACACGACCACCTCCGCGTCCACCGCTCAGGGCATCTCAGAGATCCCCGGCCTGCTCACCGGCAAGGTCGCCGTCATCACCGGCGGCGCCCAGGGACTGGGCCTGGCGATGGCCCGCAGCCTCGTCAACTCCGGAGCAAAGGTCGTCCTCGGCGACATGAACGAGGAGAGCCTGCAGGCAGCCGTCACTGAACTCGGCGGTGTCGACTCTGCTGCCGGGGTCGTGTGCAATGTGGCTTCCCTGGAGAACACCGAAAAACTCGCCGAGGCGGCCACGACGACCTTCGGTGGCGTCGACATCTGGGTCAACAACGCCGGCATCACCCGTGACGCGACGATCCGCAAAATGACGGAGAAGGAGTTCGACGACGTCATCTCCGTCCACCTGCGCGGGACCTGGAACGGGCTCAAGGTCGCCACCGGTGTCATGCGCGAACAGGACCGCGGCGGCGCCATCGTCAATGTCTCGTCCATCAGCGGCAAGGTCGGCATGCTCGGACAGTCGAACTACTCGGCGGCGAAGGCCGGCATCGTCGGCATGACCAAGGCCGTGGCCAAGGAGGTCGCGTTCAAGGGCATCCGCATCAATGCGATCCAGCCCGGCTTCATCAACACCGCTATGACCGCGGCCATGCCCCAGCACGCGATCGATTCGAAGCTCGCCGAGATCCCGCTGGGCCGCCCCGGAGAGCCCGAAGAGGTTGCCTCGGTGGTGCTGTTCCTGGCATCTGGCCTGTCCAGCTACCTCACCGGCACGGTCACCGAGATCTCCGGCGGGCGCCACATCTGATCACTGTTCAGACCCCGTCAGCATTCGGCCCTCGCCGAGGTGAGCCGACGTCCCCGCGGGGACGTCGGCTCTTCGCATTCCGGGGTCAGCCTCGGCGAGGATCTACGTGGTCAGTCTCGGCGATAATTTGCGTGCTCAGTCTCGGTAGGAGCGCCTGCGGGGAAGTCTGACGACGCCGAAGACGATCATGCCCACCAGCGGCAGCAGCGGCCAGATCCAGGTCACCCCGGATGCGTTGACCATGCCCACATCGGCCATGATCGCCAGTCCCGCACAGATCGCTGCTGCGGCGAGGATCGGCATCCACACCCGAGGGGCAGGGCGATCGTCGGGCTGCGCAGATTCGAACCGGCCGAAGATCACTACGAGGATGCCGGTGATCGCGAGCAGCGCCAGGCACCACAGAGGACGGGTCAGCCACCACACACCGGTCAGCGGGGTGGGCAGCAGCGCCTCGGCATCGAGTGCGAGGAGCACATGGGCCAGCGTCGTCAGAGCGGTGAGATGCCACAGGAACCAGGTCATGATCCGCTGGTTCACAAGGACGGTGAGCATCCACAGTCCTGGGCTACGCAGCAGCGCCGCCAGCGGTCGCTGAAGCATGAGCACGATTCCTGCCTGGGCCATTCCGAGGAAGGCCATGGTCACCCGGGTCGGGGCCGAGTTGGAGATCGCATCGGTGCCGGCGGTGATCATCGAGACCGGGTACGGGCCGAATCCGACGAGGAGTCCGAGCCCGATAGCGCCGATGGCGAAGAGCAGCAGACAGCGCTTCAGACTGGCGAGTCTGCTGTCGAGCCACGCGTAGCCGAACTGGTGGAAGCTGGCCCACACGAGCAGGTAGTTGGGGTAGCCGGCCAGGATGCTCCCGGTGGTGATGCTGATGACGTCGATGATCCCTGCCGCGGCGATTCCGAGGACGATCGACCACCAGCCCCATTTCTCCCACAGCACCAAACAGGGCGGAGCGACGATCGCGACCAGCAGGTAGGCGGCGAGGAACCAGGTGGGCACCAGAGCCATCTGCGATGCCAGCTGCACCGCGGCAGGTTCGGCGCCGAAGCTCAACGCAATGATGCAGGTGAGCAGCCAGACGAGCAGCAGTGGAATGAGGGGCAGTCCCAGGCGACGCAGGCGAGCGCGCAGCCATTCGGCGTAGCCGATGTGCTTCCGTCTCGCCGAACGCCAGGACAGAGCGTTGGAATAGCCGCCGACGAGGAAGAAGATCGGCATCACCTGGAACACCCAGGTCAGCGGGTGCGTCCAGCGAGCCTCGTCAAGCAGGCCGTGCGGCTCGATGCCTCCGGTGGAGCTCACCGCGATGATCGTCCAATGTCCCAGCACGACGACGGTGATCGCCGCCGCGCGGAGGAAGTCGACTTCTCGGTTGCGGGAGTCAGGGGTGGCGGCATCGATCTTCCGCGCCTGAGCCATGAACGAGCGAGGCATATGTGAGGATCCTTTTCGGCAGGATGGGACTTCAGGTAAGTGGCCGGACGGCGGTGGCAGGCTGGCCGCAGCAGGACGGCCGCAGCATGGAGGCGGTGGTTGAGCCGCGGGCGAGCGGTGGTGCCGGTCAGGCTTGGTATTTCACCTGGCCGCCGACCACGGTCAGCGCGACTGTGGTGTCACGGATCGCCTCGGCGTGGGCGAAGAGCGCCTCTTCGGATTCGTAGCCGAGCAGGCCGTCGTCGGAGTCGGCTGCGTTGGGATTCAGCCCCTCTGCCACACACGGATCGGAGTCGACGACGATGAAGTCGGCGTCCATGCCCGGGGCCAGATAACCTCGGCGATCTTCGAGTCCTGCCGCATAGGCCGGGCCCTGAGTGTGCTGCCGAATTGCCTCGGCGGCGGAGAGCCGCCGTCGAGGCTGGAAGCTCGTGGCCGCGTCTCCGGAGATGTTCGCCCTGGTCATCGCCGCATAGATCGCTGCGAAGGGATTCGCGGGCTCCACCGGCCCATCGGAGCCGAACGCCACGTGTGCCCCGGCGGTCACCAGGTCGGGCCAGGCGTAGGCGGCAAGTTGCGCAGATTCGTCGATGAGGTGAAGCAGGTGCAGGTCAGAGATGCAGTGACGGGGCTGCATGGAGGCGATGACGTCGAGTTCGGCGAACCGGGCGACGTCGGCGGGCTGGATGAATTGGGCGTGCTCGACCCGGTGGCGCAGTGGGCGTTCGAAGCGTTCCTGCGCCTCCTTCGTGGTCTGGCGCAGACGTTCGAAGACGTTGAGCACATGGTGGTTGGCCTGGTCGCCGATGGCATGGATGGCAACAGAGATACCGGCCTCGGTGGCCCAGCGTGCGTTCTCGAACAGGTCGTCTTCTGACATCTGGGCGATCCCGTAGTTGGCGTCCTCCGGCGCACTGCTCAAGGCGTCCTCGGGCACGGTGCCGGGGTAGGTGTAGAACTCCTGCTCGGCGCCCGCCTCGTCTCCCACCTCGTCGGGGGTCACAGTCTCTGCGTGAGCGTGCGGCTCGGGAAACGGTGAGGACATGTGACAGGTGTGCGAGCCCAGGGCTCCATCGGAGAACAGCTTCAGGCCACCTCGGCGCAGCCAGTCATCGCCGTCGCCTGTGTGCCATCCGGTCTCGATGGCCCAGGGCACCTCCGGTGAGCGCAGGTACTTCGTGACACGGATGTGCTGTCGGTCGGCTTCGCGCAGGTCGTACCACCCCAGCGTCGAGGCGATGGAGTCGAAGTCGTGGATCCCGGTCAGCCCTTGGGAGAGGAACAGCTTCTGGGTGCGATCGAGTCGCTCGACCTGTTCTGCGCGGGAGGGTTCGGGAATGAATCTGGCCACCAGGTCGGTGGCATCCTCACGGACCAGCCCGGTCAGCGAGCCCTCGTCATCGCGCACGAATTCTCCGCCGAACGGGTCCGCGGTGAGATCATCGATGCCGGCGATCTCCAGGCCGTGGGCATTCGTCCAGAGGGTGTGGAGATCGACTGACCACATCGCCACCGGATGGTCGGGCACGGCCTGGTCGAGGAGTTCGCGATCGGGGTAGCGCGGGTCATCCCACTTGTTGATATCCCACCCGGAACCGACGACCCATTCGCCGAACGGCATCTGGCTGGCGCGTTCACGGATGGCGTCGACCGCCTCAGTCAAGGATCGGACATCGGAGAGATCGAGGTCGGTCAGGGAGTCTGCGTAGTGGACCGAGTGCATGTGCGCGTCGACGAGGCCGGGCAGGATGACCTGGCCGGCGCAGTCGATCTCCTCGATTTCGAGGCCCGGAATCACCGTGGTGGCTCCGATTCCACCCGCCGAGGCGAGCGCTGCCGTCGTCGAAGACTCGGAGGCTGCGATGTCGAGCAGTTCGGCTCTGGTGCCCACGGCCACGATCGTCTCCCCCTCGACGAGGATCGAGTCGGGTGCCACCGCCGAGGTGGCATCAGGGGCGGCAGGTGCAAAACTTCGCACGACGGCATTGGAGAACAGACGCATGAGCACCAGTCTAGAGCGCAAGTGCACGCGTTCCGGGCTGGGGCGCGAGGTGGTTTCTGCGCGCCGATACCGCGGCTCTTCTACCGGGAGTAGAATCCGAGGCATGGCCACTGTCTTCAGTTCTCAGGACACCCGTCTCGCCGCGGGTGCTCGCATCGTTCTTCCTGCCATCTGGCTCGGTCTCATCATCGGCATCTCCCTCATCGAGGCGCCGCTGAAGTTCACCGCGCCGGGCATCACGATCCCGCTGGGGCTGGGCATCGGCCGTCTGGTCTTCACCGCCATGAACTGGGTCGAGATCGTCATCGCCGTGATCCTGCTGTGGTCGGTGTTCAAGTCGGCCGTCGGTGCCCGGTACCGGCAGCTGACATGTGCGGTGACGGTCGTCCTCATCGCCAAGGTCGCCGTGATCCGACCCCTGCTCAACAAACGCACCGATGCTGTGCTCGCCGGTGTCGATGACGGCGGGTCGAGCCTGCACCTGTTCTACATCGCCGCCGACGGTCTGCTCATCGTCGGACTCATCACCATGCTCATCGTCGCGGCCCGCCGCTGGGTCACGATCCGACCTGCCGTCAAGGACGGCCCGCGGAGCTGACCTCGGCGGAGGTGGCGCTCACCGCGTGCGGCTGAGGCTCATCGTCAGCGATCCAGGGACACGATTCTGCTGTTCGCGTTGGTCGCCATGACCAGTGGCAGATCGTGCGTGGCCCAGATAATCGTGTGCCCGGCCTCGGCCAAGGCGCTGAGCAGACGGGCGAACCGTGCTGCGTTCGAGGCATCGAGTGCCGCGGTCGGTTCGTCGCAGACGATCGTGTCGACTCCGCTGGCCAGGGCCCGGGCCAGGCACACTCGGGCTGCCTGACCTCCGGAGAGCTCGCCGCACTTGTGCTCGAGCAGCTCCGGCCTCAGCAGCGCACGGACCACGATGTCGGTTCGCTCTTCGGTCTCCAGCTTGCGGCCGAGGATGCGAGCGGTTCGGTCGATCACCTCGGCGACGGTGTGCCTGGGGTTGAGCCATTCGCGTGGGTTCTGCGGCACCAGCACTCCCGGCTCACCGCGGATGCGCCCGCTGGTGGGGGTGAGGAATCCGGTCATGGCCAGGCACAGGGTGGTCTTGCCGCTGCCCGAACCACCTCGCAGAACGGTGACGTTCCCGACGGGGAAATCGGCGCTGACCGGGCCGATCCGGGTGCTCCCGTAGTCGATTTCGAGCTCATGCAGCTCCATCGGCGTCACCTCGATTCTGCTGTGCCCGATCATCACTGACATGGATGACGTCGCCGCCGGGGATGACGTCGCCGCCGGGGATGACGTCGCTGCCGTGGATGGGTGCCCCGTCCAAGCGGCGCAGTTCATCGCCGACACGATAATCCTGCCCGCCGAGGTGGCCCGGAGTCAGCGGCAGCGGGTGGGCTCCCGCGTCCGGTGCGGCTGCGGCAAGGGCCCGACTGTAGGCATTGTCGGCGTCTCCTGCCAAGAAATTCTCGACAGTGCAGGTGTCGACGATGTGTCCGTTGAAGAGGACGGCGACACGGTCATCACCTCGGGCGTTCCTGGCCATGCCGGAGAGGTCGTGGGTGACAGCGAGTACGGCGGCTCCATTGGTACGGGCGCATTCGTCGAGGATGCCAACCATGGAATCGGCCTGCCGGGGATCAAGTCCGGCTGTGGGTTCGTCACAGACGAGCAGCCTCGGCGTGTGTGACAGGGCCGCGGCCAAAGAGACCCGGGAGATCTGTCCGCCGGAGAGCTCGTGGGGGTATCGCTGAAGCAGCGTGTTCTCCAGACCGAAGGGGCGCAGGTCCGGATCATCGATTCCGGCGCGGTGGAACCACTGCCGCAGACGCAGCCGCGGTGGGAACGTGTCCATGGCGTTCTGCGGGGCCCAGGCGAGTTCGCCGCGCCCGCGCAGCTCGGCCAGGCGCTTCCTGCCCCGCCGGGTGCCCAGGTCGATCCGGCGGATGCCCGAGTCGGCGGGGCTGGCGCCCGAGTCGATCCGGCGGGTGCCCGAGTCGGTGCGGCGGGCACCCGGGGCGATCAAATCGCTGCCCAAGTCACCATGCTCGGCACCGAAGTCGAGGCGACCGGTGACTTCGGCGCGGGCAGGAGTCAGCCCGGCCAAGAGATTGCAGAGTGTGGATTTCCCGGCCCCGGACTCCCCCACCAGCCAGGTGATGTGCCCCAGCGGCAGAGTCACGGACAGGTCGGAGAGGATGTGGGCTCCGGCCGACGGCAGTCGCAGAGAACACTGGCTCACGGCAATGGTCTTCACAGTGATCGCGGCCTTTCTCCGAGTCGGCGGGACATGATCGTCGGCGGCAGGAGCAGCAGCATGAGTGCCAGCGTCGGGACGAGCAGTGTCCACCATGCTCCCACGGTCATGTCGTTGCGACCCCAGGCGATGAGCGGGCCCAGGGACACCGCGGCAGGGTCGACTCCGATGCCCAGAAACGAGGTGGTGGCCTCGTGGACGACGGCCGAGGGGAAGGTGATCGCCATGGCAGCGGCCACTCGCCCCCAGACAGCCGGGAGCAGATGCCAAGTCAGGATCTGACGGCGGGTGGCGCCGAGGCGGCGGTCGAAGCGCACCCACCCGGAGTTCCATTCTTCGCTGAGTTTCGGCCCGATGAGCTGGGCAGCTATCGGCCAGTGCGTGAGTGCCACCGTGACCATGATCGCTTCTCGTCCCCCGCCGAGGATGCCCACGACGATGAAGGTCAGCAGCATCGAGGGCACGGTGACGGTGGCGATGAGCAGTGCCGTGGAGATCTTCGACAGTGCCCGCGACAGGGTGGACACGACTCCGATGGCGGCCCCGATGAGAGTTGTCGCCGAGGCGGTGAGGAGTGCGGCAAGAGCCGATCCCCCGGCCGCGGTCCAGGTGGTTCGGAAGACGCTGCGTCCGTAATGGTCGGTTCCAGCCGGTCCACCGTCTCCGGGTGGCAGCAGGGAGTTGGCGAAGTCGGTGGTCTGCGTCGGCAGGAAGCGTCCGATGATGAGCAGCACCAGGACGGCCGCGATGGCGAGAATCGGCAGTCGAATTCTCATGACCGATCACCGCTGGTCGTCGCGGTGCGCACCAGCAGCACGAGTCCTGTCGTCACTCCCGCAGCGATCGAGGTGACGGTGGCCAGCAGCGGCAGGTCGGCTCCGGCTGCGGCTTGGACGAGTGCATTGCCCAACCCCGGATAGGCCAGCACCGCTTCGACGGCGGCCTCGCCGAGGACGATGGTGGGCAGGTAGACCAGTGCGGGGCCGCGCACGGCGCCGAGCACGGTGGGCAGCACCGTGCGGATCCGGGCTCTGTGGCCAAATCCGCGGCCGATCAGTGCACGGGCCCACGGAGTCGACCACACCTCGGCGGCGGCAGAACGGGCCGCGGCGATGAGCGGGGCGGCCCAGGCGAGCGCGATCGTGATCGCCACCCCGGGGATGAGAGTGATCGGGGCACTGGTGGCGGGGTTGGGCAGCGAAGCGCCCCAGACCACGACGATGATCAGCGCGATGAGGAACGAGGGGACTGCCAGCCAGGCGCCGAGGATGCCCGAGGCACTCGAACTCTGGGCCAGTCCCGGGAAGCGGGCCAGCGCTATCGCCACCGCACCCACCACGATCACGGTGATGGCTGCGGCGCAGATGCTGGCGGCGATGGTGTTGAGACCGCGAGAAGTCACGATCTCTGCGACCGGGGCGTGGAGGATCCGGGAATAGCCCAGGTCGCCCGTGGTCACCGCCGTGATCAGCCACTGCCACCAGGCGGAGAGCCACCCACCGGAGTGGTAGCCGGCTTCGAGGTCGGCTCGTGCCTGCTCGGAGGCGAACTCCCAGCTGCCGACGGTGTGGGCCAGAGGGTTCGCCGGTGAGGCCGCGGCCAGAGCGAACACGCCCGCACCAGCGGCCAGCACCGCGATGAGCATCCCACCGCAGACGATCGCGCAGCGACGTACGACGCCCCTGGTCACGGTGCCCCTCAGCTCTTCGTCCAGTCCGCCAGATTCCACCATGGACCCCAGTCGGAACCGTGGACGTGGGGTTCGAACGTGGTGTCCGGAACGTCCCAGCCGTCGGTGTCGGCGACATAGGTGTGTTCGAGGAAGGCGACGATGAGGTAACCGGGGTCGTCCATGTAGAGGTCCTGGACCCGGCGGTAGTCCGCGTAGGCCTTCGCCTCATCGGTCTCCTCGGCGGCATGGTCGAGGAGTTCGTCGGCTCCGGGAATCTCCACGTCGGAGGGATTGTCAAAGACCCCGGAGGTGCTTGTGCGGGTATGCAGTGCCGCCCTGATCTGGTGATCGATGTTGTAGGGCTGTTCCCCTCCGGCGTAGACGATCGCCTGCTTGGTCATGGACTTCTCGATCTCGTCCCATTCGCCGGCTTCGACCTCGACAGTGATGCCCAAGGGTTTGAGCTGTGCGGCAACCTCGGCGGCGATGTCCCCGCGCACGGAGTCACCGGCGGGATAGGTGAACGGGATGCTCGCGCTCTGACCGTTCTTGGAACGAAGGCCGTCGTCACCCTTCTTCCATCCGGCTTCGTCGAGCATTCTCTGCGCGGCCTTGATGTCGAGTTCGAAGTCGGCCGAGGGTTCGTAGGCGTCTCCGTAGAACTCACCGACCGGGGTCGAGGCCGGTGTGCCGTGGCCGGCGAGGACCTCGTCGACGATCGTGTTCCGGTCGATGGCGATGTTGAGTGCCTTGCGCACGGTCGCCGAGGCGGTGAACGGGTTGTCAGAGGGCAGGGTCAGTCCGCGCCAGTCGGCGGTTCTCGCGGTGACGATCTCGTGGTCGTCCCCCGCGATCTTGTCGACCGAGCGCGGTGGCACGGCTGCCCCGGAGACCTTGCCGTCGGAGACTGCCGCCGCCAGCGCGGAGGAATCCGCGTAGGCCTGGACCGTCACCGATTTCAGTTCCGGAGTGGTGCGCCAGTAGTCGTCCCTGGCCTTGAGCACCGCGGTGTCCGAGGTCAGGGAGTCCAGGACGTAGGCACCGGTGCCGACGGGTTCGCTGTTGACGCTCCAGTCGGCGGCCGGAGTGCCCTTCTCGATGGCCTCGCTGGGCAGGATCCCCAAGGTCAGCCGTGAGGCGAACGTGGGCGTCGGCTCGCTCAACCGGAAGACGGCGGTGGACTCATCCGGTGTTTCGATGTCCTCGATCATCCGGAATGCGTCGACGACCTCCGATGCGGAGTCGGGGTCGATGATGGCCCGATAGGTGGCGGCCACGTCCTGCGAATCGAAAGCGGAGCCATCGGAGAACGTCACGCCCTCACGCAGTTTCACCGTCCATGCGCTCGAGTCCTCATTCGCCTTCGGTTCCGCGGCTGCCAGCGCCGGCGTCAGGTCCGGCATCTGTCCCGTTCCCGAGTCCTCCTGCAGGCGCAGCAGCCCGTCGTAGAAGGGGGAGTTGCCGTCGACGGAGTAGCCGTTGACCGGGTTGTATCCGCCGAGGTTCTCTGTGCCGATGACCAGCTGCGAGTCGCCCCCGTCGGGAGCCTCGCATGCGGAGAGTACGAGTGCGAGCGCTCCCACAGAGGCCACCAGCGCCGAGGTTGTCCTTCGTCTCATATGGTCGACTCAGTTCAGTGCTGGTGGGCTTCTCCACCTTCGGCATGGGTGTGCATATAGCCTTCGCCTTCTTCCTCGGCGTGGAAGTGCGGGGCCATCGGGCCGGGGTCGACTGGGGTGTGGTCGCCTTTGACGAAACGAGCGTGGACCTCGCGGACCCAGGCGGCCAGTGCGTCAACGGTCTCGGGGACCTTGCGGGAGACTCCGAGCACAGGCCCGCCCTCGCGTGCCTTCTTCGCATCCTCGAGCATGAGATCGACGTCGACATCGACGTACGGGCCGAGGTCGATCTTGTTGATGACCAGGAGGTCGGCGCGACCGATTCCCGGTCCGCCCTTGCGTGCAACGTCGCCGCCGCCGGCGACGTCGAGGACGAAGAGCTGGGCATCGACGAGTGCTGGTGAGAACGTGGCGGTGAGGTTGTCGCCGCCGGATTCGATGAGGACGATATCGAGGGGATCGAAGTCCTCTTCCAGTGCTTCGACGGCCAGCAGGTTCATGCTCACATCATCGCGGATGGCCGTGTGCGGGCAGGCGCCGGTCTCGACGGCGCGGATGCGTTCGTCAGGCAGGACTCCTGCGGCCTTGAGGAAGCGTGCGTCCTCATCGGTGTAGATGTCATTCGTGATGACGCCGATGCGGAACTCCTGCGCGAGCGCGGTGCAGATATTGGCGATCGAGGAGCTCTTGCCGGTGCCGACGGGCCCGGCAATGCCCAAGCGCAGTGCGCGTTTTCCAGTGCTCATTGTCTTTCCTTCTCTTCGTGGTGGTCCTTGTAGTTTGTGGATGTCAGGTCAGTCGTGGGGCTCATCGTGGAACTGCGGACCAGGTCTGTTCGCGGCCCCAGGGTTCGCCGATGTGCGTGAGTGCGGCGTCGAGGCGTTTGCGCAGCGCCAGGCCGTCAGACCCGACCGCAGTGATCTGCACGCAGTTCTCATCCACGGGCAGGATCGCGGTCTGCGGGTCGATGACCACGGTCTCTGCCGGCAGTCCGCCCTCGGGGTCGACGATGACGATGGAGCCGACGCCCAGTCCTCGTCCTGCTACGGCGGGTGAGTCGAAGCCGGGGCTGTTCGGTCCCAGGTCGAAGCGTTGGATGCTCAGCGGGGCACCGCCTCGGCGAACGGTCAGGCCGGAGCTGAGGTCTCCAGGGTCTTCACCGTGACGGCCGAGGACGAGCTCTTCACGGTAGAAGAGTCGCGCATCGGCGGCGAGGTCGATGTCGACGGTGTGCGTGTGGCGGCACCCATTCGCCGCGATCACCGGCTCCGGCACCCACACCAGGGTCGCTGCCTTACCGACGTGGGCCTGCGATTCCAACAGCGAGGGGTGACCGTGCACGCCTGGCAGCACGAGCGTGGCCGAGACTTCACGGATGAGCAGGCTCGAACCGTCGCCGACGCTGACGTCGAAACGGTAGTGGTCCCCGCCGAGTGGCCCGGCTGCTCCCGAGGTCAGGGCGATGCGGGCGGCGTTCGGATCTCGATCGATATAGGGTTCGTGGCCGCTGGCGCCGGTGGGTCGCGGCACCAGTGGGGCTTGAGCGCGCAGGCCCGAGACGCGGGTTCCCGGCTGGCCGGGTTCGCTCAGCTCGGTCGCCACAGAGGCCCGGCACGTCATGCCGCTGGGGCCGTTGGGTTTCACCTCGGCAGGGGACATGGTGCCGGGGCTCCTGCTCTCAGGATGCGAATAGTCGAACATGGTCCTTCACGTGCATCTCGGCGGCGAAATCTGACAGGGGCGAGCTCAGCGCCGGCAGGTCCCGGGCCGGGGTGAGTTCGTAGTCGGCGGCTGCCTCCGCGGCGGCGTCGAGCTCTTCGCCCAGGGACAGGATCGCCCCGTGGGCTTGAAAGGGGTCGATGCTCATGAGCTTGACCGCGGCGGTGGCCGGTCCGGTGACTGCTTCGTGGAGCACGACGGCCGCCGTCTCCGCAGCCCCCAGCCCCAAGGCTCGACCGACTGCCCCGTACACGAGTGGCTGCTGCAGTCCCTTCGGCAGGTTCTCCAGCAGCGGGTGCGGATGGATCCGCTGCATCGACCGCAGCATCAGCGTCCCCAACCACTCCCCCGTCGTGCGCAGGGCCGGGGCGGGTGTGCGGGCACAGAGTTCTGCGTCGAGACCGGCGAGGGACTGCGCGATCTCGTTCCCGAGCATCTCGTCCACGGCCGTATCAGCGGGACGATCGCCCACCTCGGCGAAGGACCGGTGATCACCGACGATGTGCCGAGCCGAAACCGCGAAGGCGGCGTTCATCAGCCCGGTCGTGTGCAGGCGTCCGCGCAGGAAGTCCTTCAGGTCGGACACATCGGTGACCCAACCTTGCCGGATGGCCTGTTCGAGCCCACCGGAGTGCGCGTACCCGCCCGAGGGAAGTCGCCCGTCGCCGAGCATCAGGAGGGTCGCGCGTGAGGAGCTTCGTGTCATTCCCGTTCTCAGAACAGGAAATAGCGTTGGGCCATGGGCACGAACTTCGCGGGTTCGTGTTCGATGAGTTCATCATCGATGGTGACCGCGTAGGTGTCGGAGTCGACCTCGATCTTCGGGCGGGCCGAGTTGTGGATCATGTCGTCCTTCGTGACTCCGCGTGTCGAGGTGATCGGCACGAAGGGCCTGTCGACGTTGACCTTGTCCGCGATGCCGTCGGCGATCGCGTGTTCCGATACGAACGCCATGCTCGTCGCTGCTGCCGCGGACGACCGGAAGTTGAAACCCATCCGCTCGGAGACAGGCTGCGGGGTCGGGATCGAGGCGTTCGGGTCGCCCAAGGCGGCCACGGCCGCCATGCCGCCCTTGAACACGGTGTGCGGGCGGACCGCGAACATCGAGGGCTGCCAGAGCACGAAGTCGGCGAGCTTGCCGACCTCGATCGAGCCGACGTGGGCGTCGATGCCGTGAGCGATGGCCGGGTTGATCGTGTACTTCGCGACATAGCGCATGGCGCGGTTGTTATCGGCCCGATCATCGCCTGCCAATGGTCCGCGCAGGCGTTTCATCTGGTGAGCGGTCTGCCAGGTGCGCATGGCGACCTCACCGATGCGACCCATAGCCTGAGCGTCGGAGGACATGATCGACAGTGCTCCCATGTCCTGGAGAACATCCTCGGCGGCAATGGTTCCCGCCCGCACCCGACTCTCGGCGAACGCGAGGTCATTGGGCACCTGCGGATTGAGGTGGTGGGCGACCATGACCATGTCGAGGTGTTCGTCGACGGTGTTGGTCGTAAACGGCCGCGTCGGGTTGGTCGAGGCCGGGAGAACGTTGAGCTCTGAGGCGATCGTGATGATGTCGGGTGCGTGGCCGCCGCCGGCACCCTCGGTGTGGAAGGCGTGGAAGGTGCGCCCCTTGACCGCGGCGAGCATGTCTTCGACGAAGCCGGCCTCGTTGAGGGTGTCGGAGTGGATGGCGACCTGGACTCCGGTGTCATCGGCCACGCGCAGGGCGTTGTCGATGACGGCGGGTGTTGCGCCCCAGTCCTCGTGGATCTTGAAGCCGCCGGCACCGCCGCGCACCTGTTCGAGCAGGGCTTCGTCGTTCATGGTGTTGCCGCGCCCCAGGAAGAGGACGTTGACCGGCCAGGGGTCCATGCTTTCGAACATGCGAGCCAGCCACCAGGGGCCGGGGGTGGCCAGTGTGGCCTTCGAGCCTTCCGTTGGCCCCGTTCCGCCGCCGACCATTGTCGTGGTTCCGGCCATGAGTCCGACTTGGAACATGTCGGGTCCGACGTAGTGAACGTGCGTGTCGACGGTGCCGGCGGTCATGATAAGTCCGTTGCCGCTGGCGATCTCCGTGTTCGGGCCGATGACCAGGTTGGGGTCGACGCCGTTCATGGTGTCGGGGTTGCCTGAACGTCCGATGCCGACGAACCGGCCGTCGCGGATGCCCACATCGGCCTTGATGACTCCCCAGTGGTCGAGGATGATCACGCCGGTGATGACGAGGTCGGGAGTACCTTCAGCACGGGTCCGTGATGATTGGGCCATGGATTCGCGAGCGGACTTTCCGCCGCCGAAGACGACTTCGTTGCCGCCGACGCAGTAGTCCTTGTCGATCTCGATGACGATGTCCGTGTCGGCCAGTCGGACTCGGTCACCGACGGTGGGGCCGAACGATGCCACGTATTCGGACCTCGATATGTCAACCATCCAACTCTCCTCTGCATTCGCCTCGGAACCCGAGGGCGATGCGTGCGCCCTGAATGGGAACGAGTTCGACTTCTTCATCGGCTCCCGGTTCGAAGCGCATCGCGCCGCCGGAGAGCACATTCAGTCTCTTGCCCCAGGACCGTCCGCGGTCGAATTCCAAGCCGGGATTCACCTCGGCGAAATGGAAGTGCGAACCGACCTGGATCGGACGGTCGGAGACGTTGGCGACTCTCAGGGTCGTCACGGCCAAGCCGACGTTGATCTCGACGGGTTCATCGCGGAGGAAGATCTGTCCGGGGATGACCTTGTCTGCAGCCGTGACCGGTGCTGCGGACTCCTCGCGTGGGCCTTGGCGGGATCCCGAGCCGGGCCGCCTCGGCTCGCTGGGGCCGCTGGGGCCCGATGATGGGTGCCGCTCACGTTCGTCGATGCCAGGTTCCTGGATGACGGTGGCTTCGACGTCGTCGTAGTCACGGCCCGGATCATCGCTGGGATGCTCGGCATCGATGTCGCGATGCTCGGGCTGGAGTTCTTCGTTTTCGAACGGGTTTGTGCCCTGCTTCTCGTCGTCGGGTCCCGTTCCCGCCGGTCCGTGTTCGTTGCTCATCATTGGAGCGGTCCTGTCACGGTCACGAGCTTGGTCCCATCGGCGAAGGTCGCCTCGACCTGAACCTGGGTGAGCATTTCCGGTACCCCTTCCATGACGTCATCTCTGCTGAGCACGTGCCGGCCTGATTCCATCAGGTCGGCGACGCTGTTTCCGTCTCTGGCACCTTCAAGGAGATAGGAGGTGATGACGGCTGTCGCTTCGGGCAGGTTGAGTTTGAGGCCGCGGTCTTTGCGCTCCAGGGCCAATTTTCCGGCCGTGTAGATCATCAGACGCTCTTGCTCATACAAACTGAGAAACACTTTTCCCCCGGTGCGTTCGAAAGGTATGTATCAATTCGCAAAGGTGATGTGGAGGCTGCCTGTCACCCCGGGTGCTCGAGACCCGGGCCGGGCACGTCGAATGACGCCCTGGAGCAGCGTCTCACCCGCGAGAATACGCTCATGCAAGCAACCTTACCCATCGCTTTGCGGCAGTCAAGTCCACAACGGAGGTCGTCTGCGACAGGGTGACGGAGGTCGTCTGCGGCCGGGTGGCGGAGGTCGTCTGCGGCCGGGTGGCGGAGGTCGTCTGCGGAGCGTCAGCTCGAGGCAAGCACGGGGTCTGCTCTGCCCGAATTCGGGGCCAGCGTGGTTCCGACTCGGCGTCAGCAGCTCACGTCCAGCCTGTCCGCGAGGCCACTTGTCGGCGTCGGCCGGAACATGCGCGGGAGTCGGCGCGCCCCGCGGATCTGGGCGAGCATACACCTTTCCACGTTGAGCGCACTGGTCGATCACCTTTGGTGCAAGAAGCTAGTTTGCAGACTGGCTTCCTGCACCAAAAATGATAGAAGTAGAGGGTTGGAATCGGCCCGTTACGGGCCACTGCCACTTCAGGTGGTGCCCGTCTTCGACGTCTCGGCGACTGCGGTGTAGACGGTGCCGACGCCTGAGCCCGCAGGTGTGTAAATAAGGACCTGCAAGATCTGAGACCACTAGCTTCCGCTCGAAGGGACTCCACGCCACTGCGCGGGTGGACTCAGCTTCGTCGATGCATAGGATTATCGAACAGCGCCAGCAAACTTCCTCAGTTCAGGAGCTTGGGCGTACAGTTTCGTTGCAAACGTGTTCAGGTGAAGAAGGTCCTTGAACCTCATGCGGATAACCGTATACCCCAAGGACAGCAACCGATTGTGCCGGTCGCTCTCCCGGTTCATCGCCTCTCGACCCTCGGCCAGATACTTACCTATGCCATCGACTTCGACAATCGTCTGAGTTTCCTCGTGGACGAAGTCGACGCGGCCAACGAAGCCCCTGGCATCGTAGATGTTTATCTGCTGCTCGAATCCGCTGATTTGGAGAGCATGCAGGTCGAACGAGCAGAAACTCTCGGCAATGCTCTCCGACACCGGATTGAGTGAGTCAGCCATCCGCCGAGCAGTCGCGTGACCGGTCGGAAGACGCGTGATCGTGGGATACCAGTTCTCCACAATCTGTTTACGCGCAAGTTCCCGGAACCAGGATGGATACCCGAAGCGAAGGTTGAGTTCCCCTTCGACATCCAGGACAGAGGTTCGAAGCACTGCCTCCATCGCAGCGAACCCTGCCTGCTGTCCTTCCTGACGCACGAGATCCAGCGAAGTTCTGATGGGACGTGTGATCACAAGGTGGGAGAACGCACATTGGTCTGCCTTGTCGACTGTCCGTACCGTTCGGATGATCTCAGTAGACCGGGAACCGCTGGTGGGGTGAACGACGAAGATCGGTCCAGATTTCACTCCGAATAGTGGAATACCGTGTAGCAACGCTGCAGAGGTACCCCAGACAGTATCGCTGCTCCTGTACCTCGAATAGCTGAGAACGCGCAATCGTCGCAGTTGCTCCTGGTACGAGAAATCATCCCGAAGCTGGGCACGCGTCTTCTGCGAATGCAATTCGGTCCAACTCGGATCGTCGATGAAACGAGCAATTTTTCGATGAGCGCTGTTTGAGCAGTTGAGCACGACGGTGTACACGCCGCGACACAGGCGCCGCATGCAACATTCCTGAGCCTGACGAATAACCCGAGTCGATACCCCGGCTGATACAAGGTCTCTGTAGTAGACGATGTTGTACATCTGCCGATCATGAGCTGCAGCGCCCAAAGAAGGCTAGAGCGATTTGTCTGCCTGTGGAAAGCCTTCAGCCATCCACAGCCGTTCCGAACACGAGTGGCCGGGTTTTCCACAAGTGTTCTGCCCCGATTCACAAGAACCAATTCGCACAGCACGATCCGCTCAGCTAGCCACGACCTACGGTTCCCGACGATCGCTACGGCACTGTCGATCACCTTGCGTACGGGCCTCGCTCACTTTCAGTGCACACAACTAGTCTGCGAACTGCTCTTCTGCATCAAAGATGGTCGACACCGCGAATCTCCCTCTAGAAGCGGCGTCCCGGCACACCAGGCACGCCTCGTTGAGATCTGCCGGGCGCCCACACAGACGCCTACCGCAACCGCGCCTCCTGTTTCAGTAGTACACGGCCAACCGACCGCGCGGGCCGTCGATGACTTCGACGGGGGTGTCGAAGACGCGGGTGAGCACCTCGGCGGTCATGATCTCCGCAGGTGTGCCGAACTCGACGACGCTGCCGGTCTTCACGGCACAGATGTGATCGGCATAGTGCCCGGCAAAGTTGATGTCGTGGAGGACGATGACGATGGTCCGACCCATCTGCGTGGCGGCCCGACGCAGGTGCGCCATCATCTGCACGGAGTGCTTCATGTCCAGGTTATTCAAGGGTTCGTCGAGCAGGACGTAGTCGGTGTCCTGAGCCAGCACCATGGCCACGTAGGCGCGCTGCCGCTGCCCGCCGGAGAGTTCGTCGATGAACCGGTCCTCGAGGTCGCTGAGTTCGAGGAAGTCGATGGCCTGGGAGATGATCTCCTCGTCGGCAGCCGTCAGGCGTCCCTTGGAGTAGGGGAAACGACCGAATCCGACGAGCTGGCGGATCGTCAGCCTGGTGATGAAGTGGTTCTCCTGGCGCAGGATGGACACGATCTTCGCCAGGTCCTTCGACTTCGTCGACGACACGTCATAACCGGCGACCTCGATCGCCCCCTCGTCGATGCCCAGCAGGCGGCCGATCATCGTCAGCAGCGTTGACTTCCCGGCGCCGTTGGGCCCGACCAGCGCGGTGACTCCCCCGGCGGGGATCTGCAGATCGACAGGACCGATCTCGACGTCGTTGCTGTAGGACTTACGGACATCGCTGAGAGTAATCACAGTCGTCCCTTTCTCATGATGACGAAGAGGAAGGCGCCTCCGCCGATGACCTCGATGATGATGGAGACGACGCCCTCGGCGTAGAACAGGTTCTTCATGATGAAGTAC
Organism: Brevibacterium sp. UCMA 11752; assembly: GCF_021532235.1. Lineage (NCBI taxonomy): Bacteria > Bacillati > Actinomycetota > Actinomycetes > Micrococcales > Brevibacteriaceae > Brevibacterium > Brevibacterium sp. UCMA 11752. Next base: position 290,066 of record NZ_JACBOS010000003.1, read on the forward strand.
GCCCCGCCCAGGACGACGAACCCGAGGAGGCCGGCCATCGGCAGCACGTATCTGTGGTCGTAGGTGTCGGAGAACTGGTAGGCGAGCATCGCGACGAGGAAGCCGAGGAAGATCATCGGTCCGATCATCGACACGGACACGGCCATGAGGATCGAGACGAAGAACAGGATCTTCATCATCTCGAACTTGTGGTTGAGTCCCAGGTTGCTGGTCGCGTCTCTGCCGAGTGCGAGGACATTGAGCCTAGATGAGCTCAGGTAGATCGCGGCGCAGGCGAGGAGACACAACGGGATGGAGACAGGGAGATAGCTGGAGTCCGAGTTCGAGATCGAGCCGAAGAGCCGGGCCGAGAGCACGTCGAATTCACTCGGCGTCAGGGTCCGCTGCATGAACGTCGCGATCGAACCGAGTCCGCCGCCGATGACGACGCCGATGAGCAGCATGATCGCGATATTGCCGTATCGGCCTGAGAGCAGCCAGCCGTAGAGCGCGAGCGAGAGCCCCACCATGAGCAGCAGCTGCACGGTGAAAGGCACCAACCCCTTGAGATCGACGATCGCTGTGACCCCGAAGAAGTACATGGCCCCGGTTTGGATGGCCACGTACAGCGATTCGAAGCCCATGATCGACGGCGTGATGATCCGGTTGTTCGTCACTGTCTGGAACGCCACGGTCGCGAACGCCTGGCACAGTGCGACGATCGCGATGACGACGAGGTTCTTCATCCGCAGCTGCGCAATGAGCCAGAACCCCTCGTCGGTGATCGGCAGCGGGTTGTCCCAGGCCAGGAGGCCAAGAGCGATGGCCGCCGAGGCCACGATGAGCCCGGCCATGATCGACCAGTACCGCCACTTGGATTTGGACGTGGCCAACGACCCGGAGGAGCGCCGAGGTGGCGCTGAGTCTCGCTGCATCCTCGGCGTGGTTTCGTTCGGGTATCGCGTGGACTCTGTCGTCTCTGCGGACATGGCGCGCCTCATCCCCGCTTCCGCTGTCGCAGGAGCAGTGCGACGAACACCGCAGCGCCGACGATTCCGAGGATGACGGAGACCGGCAGTTCGAAGGGCATGATGATGACTCGGCCGATGAGGTCGCAGATCGTGACGATCGCGATGCCCAGCAGGCAGACCCAGGGCAGATTGCTGCGCAGGTCATCGCCGCGGATCATCGAGACGATATTGGGCACGATGAGGCCGAGGAACGGCAGACTGCCGACGACCACCGTGACGACTCCGGTGGCGATGGCCACGAGGATGGTGCCGATGAGGATGACCTGGTTGTAGTTGAGGCCGATGTTCGTCGCGACCTCTTTGCCCAGACCGGCGACGGTGAAGCGGTCGGCGGTGATGAAGACCGCGATGACGACGATGACGACGACCCACAGGATCTCGTACTGACCGCGCAGGATGGAAGTGAAGCTGCCGGCGAACCAGATGCCCAGACTCTGGAGCATGTCAGTCTGGACCGCGATGAAGGTCGAGATCGCGCCGACCACCGCACCGAGCATGATGCCGATGATGGGCACGATGAGCGATGATTTGAGGGAGACTCGGCGCAGGAACATGAAGAAGACCAGAGTGCCGATGAACGCGGCGATGATGGCCCCGATCATCCGCGCCAGGATCGAGGCGTCCGGGTAGACGATGACGGTGAGCATCAGACCCAGCCCGGCCCATTCCGTGGTGCCGGTGGTCGTCGGCTCGACGAACCGGTTCTGCGTCAGCAGCTGCATGACCAGGCCGCACATGGCCATCGCCGCACCTGCGAGGACCAGGGCGATGGTGCGCGGCACGCGGGTGATCTGGAACATCTCGGATCCCCCATCCCCGCCGAATATGTCGTAGACGCCGGTGAAGAGGGAGAGCACGAGGAGAAGCAGGACGCCGAAGACGCCAACTGCCAGCTTCCAGCTCAGCAGCTGCCCCTTTGCCCTGGCAGGGCCCTTCCTCACCGAGGTGGCCTCGGCAGGGCTGTGGCGTGTACTCGTCATTCTCTCGATCTCACTTGCTGCCCGGAGGCGCTATTTCTGCTCTTCGAGCTTGTCAGCGAATGAGTTGAAGAACTCGGTGTAGGTCTGGATACCTTCGTTGAGGTAGGTGTCCTGCGGGAAGTAGACGATCTTGTCGTCCTTGACCGCGGGCACATCCTTGAGCGCCTCTGACTTCTCGAGCACCTCGGCGGCGGGAGCCGATCCCTCATCGCGTTCTTCGGGGGCGAAGGAAGCGTCTCGGTCCAAGACGATCATGAGCTCGGGTTTGGAGTCGGCGATCGCCTCAACAGAGATGTCGTCTCCCTGGTGGTCCTCGCTGCTCGAGTCCACTTCGAGGGCCGGATCCAGACCGAGGATGTCGAAGACCGGTCCGACGGTGCGTCCGACCGAAGGAGCCGAATAGCCGATGTCACCCGCCGAGGTGATGAGGCCCATGGCCTTGTCATTGCTGTCATAGGCGGCCTTGGCTCGCTTCACCGAGGCATCGTAGTCGTCGACGATCTTCTTCGCTTCGTCCTGCTTGCCGAAGACCTCTCCCAAGCTGGTCGTCTGGCGTTTGAGTTCGGAGCCGAAGTCTTCGCCGTCGCGCGGATCAAGTTCGAGCACGGTCGCCTCGGGTGCCAGCTTCGCAAGGTCGTCATGGAACTGTGCGAACCGCTGGCCATTGATGATGAGATCCGGCTTGGCCTCGACGACCTTCTCAAGGTCGGGCTCGCGGTGGGATCCGAGGTCGAGGACGGAGTCGTCCTTCGTGTAGCTGAGGCCCTCGGGCATCAGAGCGACCGCGCCGGCACTGAGCTCGATGCCCCAGGTGTCGAGAGTCTCGAAGGTGCGGTTGTCTGTGGCCACCACAGAGGAAGGAGGGCTCGCCACGCTCTGCGCTCCGTTGTTGTCCTCGATGTCGATGGTGCTGCCGGAATCGGCATCGGCACCGGTGTCATCGGCGGCAGCTTGGCCGCAGCCGGCCAGAGCGAGTGCAACGACGCCGGCCAGGGCGGTGAAACGAAGGCGAGACGAACCCATGGTGATCTACTTCCTGCAAAAGTCATTGATGTCAGATGAACACGAACTGTGAATTAGCTTAGCCTAAGCTTCACTCAATACGTGACAGTAGTATGACGTTATTCATCTCACATTGACTCTGGGAGTAGTTCATGGCGCCGGGTCAGCGCCTCAGCCGTCAGATGGAGTCGATGAGACGCCTGACTTCCCGCTCGGACGCCGCGGCCGCCGTCGGGCCACCGGATCCGCCGCGGTGGACAAAGGCACCGGCCTCGGCGGCAATGACGCCGCCGCCTGCATAGTCATAGATTCCGAGTCCCCGTTCGGCATAGCCGTTGACCTTGCCCTCTGCGAGCATGCACAGGTCGATGGCCGCCGATCCGCAGCGCCGGATATCGTCGTAGCCGTCCATGAGAGTCAACAGCTTCGCCAGCTGCGGCCCACGATTGTCCCCGGTGTAGGCGAAGCCGGTTGCCAGCAGTCTGCCGGAGAGCCCGACCGGTGTGCCGCGCAGGCGTCGAGCGGGGATGGCCGACGTGGAGCCCCGTGCCAGCGCCGCCCCATCAGCCAGTGCCGCCCCATCAGACTGCGCCGCCCCTTCGGAACGCCCTGCTCCTCGGCCCCCGGAGAGCTGCCCCTCGACGCGATAGGCTCCACGGCCCTTCGCGCCCACCCAGGTGGCATCCAATCCCGGCGAGGCGACGAGGCCGATGAGCCACTGCTCCTCGCCAAGGCCGCGCCCGTGGGCCTCGCCTGCCTCACAGACCCCGACCGAGAATGCATAGTGCTCGATGTTGCGCACGTAGTTCACGGTTCCGTCGATGGGGTCGACATGCCATTCCAGCGGCGGGCCGTTGTCGCTCATGTCGAGGAGGTCATCGCCGCTGGGGTCGAAGCTGTTGAGTCTGGCCACGAACTGCGCATCGAAGAAGTCGATGGGGTCCAGTCCCGGCGCACCTTCCTCACCGACCATGGTGTCCGAGGGTCGAACCTTCGCCAGGTATCCGCGGACGAGTGATTCGATCTGCGCGTCTGCGAGAGTCACGAGATCGTTGGGCGAAGTCTTCGTGTCCACCACGGAAGCGTCAAGCTGTGCCCCGAGGGAGCTGCGCCAGGCCACCATCTGCTCCCACGCCATCATGGATAGGTCCGAGGCGATGCGAATCAATGGCAGATCGTTGACAGCACTGGGCAGAAGGTCGGTCTCTGAGCTCATGGTTCAACTCTAGTCGGCCCCGGCGGGGCCTCTCCTGTAACAACACTGCAATACAGGCCCGAGTGTGTACTTCTTGTATCTAAGCCGCATTGTGACCGAACTCCAGGAGATTCGGGACTGCGAATTCGACCAACCGAGCTTCACTGCGGGGATCAGAAATCGATACTCAGGAACCGGACTTCTCGATGACAAGAGCACCCGGTCGAAAGGTCTCTTCTCTTCCTCTGAACAGCAGTTCATCTAATCCCGCGTTCATGGTTTTCACATGATTCCCACAATAAAGAAATCTTGTTATCAAACAGTGATCAAACGAATGACTTTGGTCACCGTTGAGCAAACGAGGTGCCCCTCGGGAGCGAATCACGTCACTGTGATGCGCAGTCCCGACGAGCACCTCGGTCCACCGTCAGCCGGTAGGCGCTTCTACAGCGCCGCCTTGGCCCTATTTAGCGGGGGCTGGAATCGATCTCGCAGCATCATTGCGCTGGACCTGACCATGCCTGCGCACGATCTCCTGCACCGCCTGCGAGGAGGTGCCTGCCGCCTCGGCGATGGACCCGAAGGTGGCCCCTTCCTCACGAGCGCGAAGAATCGCCATCACGTAATCGGTATTGATTTTTGCTCGCTGACGAGAAACCTTTCGAACTGCACCAACTAAGGCTGTCTGGTCAACTGTTAATTCACGGGCGCGACGCGACATGGTTTCTTCCCTTACTTATGACTATGGCTCGATGCCAGCTAGATGTGTAGTTCCATTAGATACCATGTATATGAGAATAAGCCAATAATTCCCGAATTACAGAAGTTCAGACGCTTTCTGGCTCATCTTATGTAACGGTTCGATAACACCCACGAGGTTTCGCGCTCCTTACTATCGGGTATTCTCACCTACAGACGGCACCATCCCACTCACTGTCGAGGGAGTACCTCACTGACAACCGAAGTGGCAGAATGCGGACATGACCACATTGGCTCACAGCTCCAGTGCACCTCGGAAGTCTGCGGAGACAGAGATGTCTCTCGCCGATGTCCTCTCGACCGAGCTCCGGGCCGCGGGGGTCCGGGACTTCAGCGTCGACGACACCGATCGTGCCGCCTACACCACCGATGCCTCCCTGTTCCGCCTGGTTCCGCAGGCGATCGTGTTCCCGCATGACGAGGCCGATGTCTCGCACACACTGGCGATCGCACGCCGACTGGGAGTACCGATCACCAGCCGCGGCGCCGGAACCTCGATCGCCGGCAATGCGATCGGCACCGGCATCATCCTCGACTTCTCCCGCCATATGAACGAGGTCCTCGCCCTCGACCCCGAGGCGCAGTCCGCCTGGGTCCAGGCCGGATGCATCCACGCTCACCTGCAGGCACAGGCGCGGCCGCACGGCCTGCGCTTCGGCCCGGATCCCTCCACTCATACTCGCTGCACGATCGGCGGGATGATCGGCAACAACGCCTGCGGGCCACGCGCCCTGGGCTACGGGCGCACCGGCGACAACATCCTCGCGCTGATCGTCATGCTCGTCGACGGCACAGTCGTCACCCTCGACGACACCGACTCCTCAGGGACGTTCCCGCGTCTGCATGAACTCGTCGGCAGTGAGCTGGGCACCATCCGGACGAATCTGGGCACCTTCTCTCGGCAGGTCTCCGGGTATGGGCTGGAGTCCCTGCTGCCGGAGAACGACTTCGACCTGCGCCGGGCCTTCGCCGGGACCGAGGGCACATGGGGCATCGTCCTCGCCGCGAAGATGCGCCTGGTCAAAGACCCCACCCACACCTCGGCGGTGGTGCTCGGATATGAGGACATGGTCGCCGCGGCACATGACGCTCCCCTGTTGAAGGACTTCCCGGTCGCGGCCTGCGAGGGCCTCGACTCGCGCATGCTCGATCGGGTCATCGAGACCAAAGGCGCCGAGGCGGTCCCTCATCTGCCACAGGGTGCCGGCTGGCTCGTCGTCGAGCTCACCGGCGAGGACGAAGCCGAATTGGTCGATGAGACGAAACGCCTGATCAGGGAGTCCAATGCTCTGGATTCGGCGGTGCTCGGCCCTCAGGCCGCAGCAGCGGTGTGGGGAATCCGCGCCGATGGTGCCGGCCTGGTCTCGCGCACACCTGATGGTCGTGACGCCCACGCCGGGTGGGAGGATTCCGCGGTTCCGGTGGAGCACCTCGGCGACTATCTGCGTGATCTCATGGCTCTGCTCACCGAGCATGGGCTGTGGGGGATCCCCTACGGGCACTTCGGTGATGGTTGTCTGCACATGCGCGTCGACTTCCCGCTCGAGGATCCCGACGGACCCGAGGTGATGCGCACGTTCATGGTCGCCGCGACGAAGCTCGTGGCGCGTTACGGCGGGTCGGTCTCCGGCGAGCATGGCGACGGCCGTGCCAGGTCCGAGCTGCTGCGTCTCATCTATCCCCCGGCCGTGCTGGACATGTTCAAGGAGGTCAAGGAGCTCTTCGATCCGCAGTACCTGCTCAACCCGGGTGTCATCGTCGACCCGGATGCCCTCAGCGAGTCCCTGCGGCTGACCCAGCTCCCGCTGCGAGAGGAGCTGCCCGGAACTTTGGCCATGGCCTACGAGGGAGAGTCGTCGGGCTTCGCCTCCGCCGTCCATCGCTGCACCGGCGTCGGCAAGTGCCGCGCCGACTCCGCCGACAGCGGCGGCGTCATGTGCCCGTCCTACCAGGCCACCCGCGATGAACGGCACTCCACGCGCGGTCGTGCCCGGGTCCTGCAGGAGATGGTGTCCGGGGATCTCCTCGACTCTTCGTGGCAATCCCCCGAAGTCGCCGATGCACTCGACCTCTGCCTGTCCTGCAAGGCATGCGCCACCGAATGCCCGACCGGCACTGACATGGCCACATACAAGGCCGAGGTCCTCCACCAGTCCTACCAGGGCAGGCTGCGCCCGATGAAGCACTATTCGCTCGGTTTCCTGCCGCAGCTGGCACGCGTCATCACACCCCTGGCCCCCGTGGTCAACCGCGTCTCGGGCCTGCCGGGGCTCACGACCGTGGCCAAGAAGCTGGCCGGGATCGACATCCGCAGATCCATCCCGCAGTTCGCGTCGACGACGTTTCGGAAATGGTGGACGAAGACAGACAGCACCGCCGCCGAGGTGGGGCGCCGAACGAAGACCCGTGAGGTGATTCTGTTCGCCGATTCGTGGTCGAATCATTTCGCGCCGCGCATCCTCGCCGCCGCTGTTGCCGTGCTCGAACGCGCTGGCGTCACGGTGCGCGTCATCGACCAGACCGTGTGCTGTGGTCTGCCCCTGATCTCGACCGGTCAGCTCGATGCGGCGAAGGCGAACCTGGGAGCGACGATCAGCGCGCTCGACGCCACCGGGGATGTGCCCATCGTCGGGGTTGAGCCCTCATGTCTGGCGACCCTCAAGGACGATTCGCAGAAGCTCTTGGCCGATGAGGCCTCGGCACGAGTCGCGGCACGTGTGCAGACCTTCGCGCAGTACCTGCTCAGCGTGGGTGCCGAACTGCCGAAGTTGGACGGGGTTGAGGCCCTCGTGCAGCCGCACTGTCATCAGTCGGCGATCTTCGGCAATGCCGCGGACAAGGAGCTGCTGGCCAGAACCGGAGCCGCAAGCCGATTCCTGGGCGGCTGCTGCGGTCTGGCCGGAAACTTCGGCGTTGAGGAAGGACATTACGAGACCTCTGTCGCCGTGGCCGAGGTGGCCTTGCTGCCAGCCCTGCGCGAGCAGGAAGCACTGCGCAATCGGACGCCGAACGCGGTCGGCGCTGGAGGAGCAGCGGGGACGCAAGGACATGCTGGCGACGATGAGCGAACACGGGTCGTCTTAGCCGATGGCTATTCCTGCCGCACACAGATCGCCGACCTCAGCGATGCACAGGGCGTGTCGCTGCCGGAGCTGCTCGCCTGGGGCTGGGGACTCGAACCCACCCGCTAAGACAGCGCGGCGACGGGCTCAAGCACGCGGACGGTCTCAGGCACGCGGAGCCTGAGGTCAGCTCGCCGACTCCCGGGCTCAGGCCTTGGCGGTGAGGACTGGGACCTCTGCTTCGAGCAGGATTCGCTGGGCCTGCGAGCCGAGGATGAACTTGCCGATCGCCGAACGTTTGCGCAGGCCGATGACGATGAGCTGGGCGTCGTGTTCTTCCACCAGTTCGTTCAGCGTTCCCGGCAGATCGTCTTCGTGATCGGGCTGGAGAACCTCGACCGCGACGTCAGAGTCCTTGCCCAGTGCGACGATGCGGTCGATGACGTCTTGGTCGATCTCGGTCGGGGTGCCACTGGCTCCGCGTCGTTGGGAGTTGATCACGACAGCATTGCTCGACCGAAGTTTGGCTTCTGCGAAACCCGCGCGCAGAGCCGCCTCACCCTCAGGAGCAGGAAGGTAGCCAATGAGAATCGTCATATCGAGCAGTATATTAGCTCTGCCCTGATTCGTTCATTCCCGTATCACCGTGAGGACATCGCGCGGTCATCCCAGCTCCAGCTACCCGAACCTGCAAAAGCCCACCGCCTGCACGACGCTTTTGCAGGCTGAGGTGGCCGGCAGTGCACAGAGTACTCATTCCGATCGGCTGCCACCGGTCCTGCTCAGATGGTCCGCCCGCTCACCGAGATCGCGCAGCGCACCCAAAAGCTCCGGCGGCTCGACGACCCGGAAATCCACGGGAGTTGCTGCGGTGATCACGGCCGCCCAGGCAAGGTCCTCGACACCGAACTCGACGCGGGCGCCGTCGTCGCTCTTCGTGATCGTCGCCGTCCTCGTCGGGAACCACGACTTCGTCTCGGCCACGGTTGCGTCGACATCGATGATCACGGTGTGGCGGTACGCGTCGGTGGTGACGGCGGAACTCACGGCCGCCTCGGCGTCGGGATGGTCCCGGGGTGCGAAGGCGAAGGTCGTTTCGTGGACCTGGCCCATCCGATCGAGGCGGAAGACCCGCCAGTCATTGCGGGCGAGATCCCAGGCGTAGAGATACCAATGCGCGCCGAGGACGACCATCCGCACCGGCTCCACCCGGCGCTCCATCGACTTCGCGCCCGAGCTCTCTGCGCTCATCCGTTTCGCGTGGGCGAAAGTCAGGACGCTCCGGGACGCGATCGCCGAGGCGGTCGTCATGACCGCTGCCATGTCGACTCCCGGTTCGTGACCAGCAACAACAGAGACTGCCATGCTGATGTCCCCGATCGTCTCGCGCATTCCGGCAGGAAGCATCCCGCGCAGCTTCGCGGTGGCCGAATCGGCGTTCGAGGTGCCCAAGCCGGCGCCGTTGAGCAGCGCCAGGCCGAGTGCTGTGGCCAGCGCCTCGCCGGTCTCGAGCTGCAGCGGGGGCAGAACAGTGCGCGAATGAGCACGGTATCCGCCGGCCGCGCCCGAGACGGATTCGATGACATAGCCGAGCTGGCGCAGATTCGCGATGTCGCGGCGGATGGAGCGAGGTGTGACGCGAAACTGCGCGGCCAGCTCGGTCGCGGAGTAGGTCCGTCCCGAGCCGATCATCCCCAGCAGGGACAACAGACGAGAATCAGCGGTCATAGCGGACAGTATATGTCCGCAAAGCGTCGGACACTTGTGTCACAGATCCGGACGGCCGGTTCTGCACCAGACGATCAGGAGAGATCATGCCATTCTTCGCCCCATCCGTCACGACCGAAGCCGACGCCCAGTTCTCGTTCCTCGAACAGCAGTGCTCGCAGCTCAAGATCACCGCTCTCGGCCTCACCGACGAACAGGCGCGCAGCACGCCGACGGTGAGCGGGCTGAGTATCTCCGGCCTCTTGACGCACGCCGCGCAGGTGGTGATCTCCTGGATCCAGCAGGTCCGCGATCCTTCGCTCGAGGTGACAGCGAACGACTATGCGGAGTACAACAGACGCTTGGGCCTCGACGAAATGTTCGATGGCTCGGCTCTTCCCGACCTCGACATCGCCGAGGTGGTCACCGCCTTGGAGACGGCCATGACCGAGATCGACGTGGCCCGCAGGGCGGTCGAGGAGAACGGGACCGATCTGTCCACGGTCGCCCCGATGCCTCACAATCCCTGGATGCCCAAGGACTTCGTCATGAACGTCCGGTGGATCCTCGGCCATCTCAACACCGAGATCGCCCGCCATGTCGGTCACGCGGACATCATCCGCGAGTCCATCGATGGCGCGATCGCCTATCAGCTCAATGCCCAAGCCGATGGTCAGCCCTGGCCACCCGAAGAATGGAGCTGAATCAGCCCGGCGCCTGCAGCACGCAAAAAACTACCCGGTTCTGCATCAGCACGGTGAGTGCGACGTGCTGATGCAGAATCGGGTAGTTGGTCTTGCCGGCAATGCCGACAGCGTCGGCGCCTGAGATTCAGGCCGCGAACACGGCGCCCTTCGACACCCTGTCGACCAGGTGGTCGGTGTAGGCGGGCATGGTGAGGAATTCGGGGAAGTCCTCACCCAGTGCGCTCTTACGGAAGATCTCAACGGCCTCGGTGTAGTGGTCTGCGGGGTGGCGCTCGATGACTGCGAGCTCCTCGCCCATGTACCGCTCCACCAGGTCGCGGGTGACCTGCTTCCCGTTGTCCAGCGTCACCGAGTGGCGGATCCACTGCCAGATCTGGGACCTGGAGATCTCAGCGGTCGACGCGTCTTCGAGCAGGTTCTCGAGTGCGACGTTGCCGTTGCCGCCCAGCCATTCGTTCATGTAGCCGATGGCCACACGGATGTTCAGGCGAACACCTTCCTCGGTGACCGTGGTGTCCAGACCCGACACGTCGAGCATGTGCTCGGCGCAGGCGTGGGCATCGACCCGGCGATTGTCGAGCTGGTTCGGCTTGTCGCCGAGTGCGGCATCGAAGACCTCCAGCGCGTCATTCACCAGTCCGGGCTCGGCCACCCAGGTGCCGTCGAAGCCGCGCGAGGCTTCACGAGCCTTGTCTTCGCGCATCTTCACCAGCTCCGAGGCAACGAATTCCTTGTCCGGGTGAGTGGTCATGAGGTTGCCCATGGTCCCGATCGCGTGTGCCCCGCGGCGGTGGCAAGTCGAGACGAGGCGGTCTGCGAACGCCTGCAGCAGCGGCAGTCCCATTGTCAGGTGCTCGCGATCCGGCAGCACCCACTCCGGGGAGTTGCGGAAGTTCTTCACGAGTGAGAACAGGTAGTCCCAACCTGCGGCGTTGAGGCCAGCGCAGTGATCGCGCAGCTCCCACAGGATCTCTTCCATCTGGAACACAGCGGTGATCGTCTCGATGTGAACTGTCGCCCGGATGGTTCCCTGCGGAATGCCCATGTAGTCCTGTGCGAAGACGAAGATCTCGTTCCACAGGCGTGCTTCGCGGAAGGACTCGAGCTTCGGCAGGTAGAAGTATGGTCCCGAGCCGTTGTCGACGAGTCGGCGGGCATTGTGGAAGAAGTAGAGACCGAAGTCGACCATGGCGCCTGAGGTCTCTGACTGGCTGCCCTTGTCATCGACGTGGATCAGGTGCTTCTCCGGCAGGTGCCAGCCACGGGGACGCAGGCCGATGGTGGGCTGCTCACGGTTGTTCACGCCCGGCAGGTTGCCCCGGATGGCGTTGAACAGGTTGAGCTGTCCGCCGATGACGTTGGCCCAGGTCGGGCTGGTTGCGTCTTCGAGGTCGGCGAGCCAGACCTTCGCACGGGAGTTCAGCGCCGCAACTACTTCAGGTTCGGAGACGGGGCCGGTCAGTTCGACGCGGCGGTCTTCGAGACCGGGGGCTCCTGTCGCGCCGGCGACCTTCCATGTGGTGTCGGCCCGGATTCCTGCGGTGTCGGGGGTGAACCTCGGGAACGTGCCGTTCCGGATGCTCTGCGCCTGACGCCCGCGGACTCCCAGCAGCTTGCCCAGACGGTCGCTGAAGCGATCGTGGAGCGCTGCGATGAAGTTGAGGGCGGACTCCGAGAGGATCGTGTCGAAGCCTGGTTCGATGGGGGCGTTGATTTTGATGTGAGACATGGGGCTTCTCCTCACCCGTCGGAATGTGTGCTGCTGATGTGCGTTGCGGTGGCTGTGCCGGTGGTGCGGTTCTGCGGTGGCGGTGCTGCGCTGGTGGTGCTGTTCTGCGGTGGTGCTGGTGTCGCCGAGGTTGTGGTTGGAGCTGTGATGTGTGGTGTGCCGGCGCGGACCAACAGTGCAAACCCCGTGAAAACACTGTCGATCCGCGCCGAGTACTAGGTGACCGGGCCCGGCGAAGCCGGTGTCCGTCCTCGCGTGACCGGTCGGGTCACCGGAGGCTCAGCTGAACTGAGCGGATTCGGTCGAACCGGCCAGAGCTGTCGTCGAGGACTCTGGGTTCAGCGCGGTCGAGACCAGGTCGAAGTATCCGGTTCCGACCTCACGCTGGTGCTTGGTTGCGGTGTAGCCGCGGTCCTCGGCAGCGAACTCGCGTTCCTGCAGCTCGACGTACGAGGTCATCTGGTTGCGGGCGTAGCCGTGAGCCAGATCGAACATCGAGTAGTTGAGCGCGTGGAAGCCGGCCAGGGTGATGAACTGGAACTTGTAGCCCATGGCTCCCAGCTCACGCTGGAACTTCGCGATGGTGGCATCGTCGAGGTGCTTGCGCCAGTTGAACGACGGCGAGCAGTTGTAGGCCAGCATCTGGTCCGGGTACTCCGCGTGGATGGCGTCCGCGAACTTCTTAGCAGCTTCGAGGTCCGGTGTGGAGGTCTCCATCCACAGCATGTCCGCGTAGGGAGCGAAGGACAGTCCGCGGGCGATGCCTGCTTCGATGCCGTTCGTGATCTTGTAGAAGCCTTCGGAGGTGCGCTCACCGGTGACGAAGCGCTGATCGCGCTCGTCGATGTCCGAGGTCATCAGCGTTGCCGCTTCTGCGTCGGTACGGGCGATGACGAGGCTGGGCACGTTCTCGACGTCGGCTGCGAGGCGAGCCGCGTTGAGGGTGCGGATGTGCTGCGAGGTCGGAACGAGAACCTTGCCGCCGAGGTGGCCGCACTTCTTCTCAGAACCGAGCTGATCCTCGAAGTGCACACCGGCTGCGCCGGAGGAGATCATCGAGCGCATGAGCTCGTAGACGTTGATCGAACCGCCGAAGCCTGCTTCTGCGTCGGCCACGATCGGTGCGAACCAGTCGTCGACGTTCTTCTTGCCTTCCGAGGTCTCGATCTGGTCGGCGCGCATCAGAGCGTTGTTGATGCGACGCACGACCTGCGGCACCGAGTTGGCCGGGTAGATCGACTGATCGGGGTAGGTCTGTCCGGCATTGTTCGCATCGGCGGCGACCTGCCAGCCGGAAAGGTAGATGGCGTTGAGGCCGGCCTTGACCTGCTCCACTGCCTGGTTGCCGGTCAGCGCACCGAGTGCGTTGACGTAGTCGCCGGACTTGATGTCGGTGGAGGCCACCTGGTTCCAGAGGCGCTCGGCACCGTGGCGAGCCAGCGTGTGCTCTTCGATCAGCGAACCGCGCAGTTTGACGACATCCTCGGGCTCGTAGTCACGAGCAACTCCCGACCAGCGGGCATTGGTGGCCCAGTCGCGGCGGATGGCCTCAGCATCGTGCAAGTTGCTCTGCGTGGTGTTCTCAGTCATTCTCATTCACTCCTCGTCGTTCGGGGTTGGTGAGATCAGTCTGCCGTGACCGCAAGGGGCCCGACAGACATTTCTCCGATGAATAATCGGCAGTTTTCCGGTTTTAGAAATTCCGGCGTTCTGTCATACTGATTTTCAGCGCATGTGAACCACGCCACGATGACGATTGGAGCCGCAATGACAAGCAAAGAGACCGATCTGAGGGATGCAGAAGCCGAAGCGGATACCCTGAGCATCGGCAGAAGAATTCGGTTTTTTCGCAAACAGCGCGGACTGACCCTCACCGAGCTGGGCGAGAAGGTGGGGCGTGCAGCCTCCCAGATCTCGACGATTGAGAACGGCAAGCGAGAAACTTCTGTCACCCTCCTCAGTGCCATCGCGAAAGCCCTGCAGACCGAGGTCGCCGAGCTCATCGATCCCACGCCCATCGATGGCAGACAGGCTCTCGAGCTTGAAGCCGAGCGTAATCAGGCCTCACCCATGTACTCCTCCTTGGGTCTGCCGCAGGTGCGGATCAAGTCGCTGCCCCATGATGCCCTCGAAGCGATCGTGGGTCTGCAGCGGCAGTTGGGCCAGGTTCTCGAACGCCGTGCCGCGACTCCGGAAGAGGCTCGTCGGGCCAACCGGGAACTGCGCGAGCGGATGCGCGAGAAGAACAACTACTTCGCCGACCTCGAGACCCAGGCCGCAGATCTCCTGCGCCTGGCCGGATACGAATCGGGGACGGTCTCCCAGCGGCAGACGGCGACGATCGCGGAGAAGCTGGGGTTCAGCCTCCACTACGTCTCTGACCTGCCCTCATCCACCAGATCGATCTCCGACACTGCGAACAATCGCCTCTACCTGCCCAATACCGATGCGGCCTTCGACCCGCGCTCACATCTGCTCACGAGCCTGGCCGCGCACGTGCTCGGCCATGATGCTCCGAAGGATTTCAGCGAGTTCCTCCAGCAGCGGGTGGAGGCGAACTATCTGGCCGCCGCTGTTCTGCTGCCGCAGAGTTCGGCGGTGCCGATGCTCATCGAGGAGAAGAAGAAGCGCGAGCTCTCCGTCGAGCATCTGCGCGATATGTTCGGCGTCGGCTACGAGATGGCCGCCCACCGCTTCACGAACCTGGCTACCGAGCACCTGGGTCTGCCCGTGCATTTCATGAAGGTCCACCGCTCGGGCACGATCCACAAGGCGTACTCGAACGACGGCCTGCCCTACCCCACCGACCCGCTCGGCGCAATCGAGGGCCAGTTCGCCTGCAAACGATTCACTTCTCGCACGGTGTTCCGCGTCGCTGACAGGTTCAGCCCGTACTACCAGTACACGGACACCCCTGAGGGCTCCTTCTGGTGCACCGCACGCGTACTTCCCGGCGGTGACTTCGCCATCAGTGTAGGAGTCCCCTTCGCCCATGTGAAGTGGTTCGAGGGACGAGAATCCCAGATCCGCTCCAAGTCAGCCTGCCCGGATCCCGCGTGCTGTCGCCAGGCGCCCGATGATCTGGCCGAGAAATGGGAGAACCAGGCTCTGCCCTCGGCGCAGATGCATGCGTCTCTGCTGGCCGCGGTTCCGCCCGGTGCTGTCCCGGGCGTCGATGATACTGAAGTCTACGAATTCCTCGAACGCCACTCCGGCTGATTCGGTCGAATCAACCGTGTGCGCCGTCTGAGGTCACCAAGCGTTCGCCTCAGCCGTCCGCGTCGCCTCAGCCGTCCGCGTCGGCGCGGCCGTCCGCGTCCGCGGAGCCGTCGAGGACTCGGTTCGCGATACGTTCGGCCGTGGCCAGCGCCGAGGTGGCCCCTGACCTGGGGAGGCTTCTGACCATGGTGAGCCTGCCGCGCGTGGTCACCCGCAGTTCGTCCACGAGCGTGCCCTCTGCGTCGATGGCCTGCGCGCGGATTCCGCGCGAGTCGGCCCGGACATTCGTAGCGTCGATGGCAGGAACGAACTTTCGGATCTCCTCGACGAAGGCGGAGGTGCTCACGGCCGACTTCGCTCCGCGAGCGGCAGTCTTCGCTGTCTGCGCCGCGAACTTCCAGAACCCCTTGAAGCCGACGGTCGACCCCATATCCCCGAGGTCGAAGCCGTGCTTGTCATAGCGTTCGCGCCCCAGGGACACGATGGTGTTCGGGCCCAGGACCAGCCCACCTCTGATGCCTCTGACTACGGATCTCTCGGAGAAGGGGGAGCTCGGATCGGGGACCGTGCTGATGATGCCCCGGACCACCTCGGCGGGGTCGTCGGTCGCCGGGTCATCGATGGCGTAGTAGTCGCTGGTGAATGGGACGATGCGAGGCTCCTCGTCGAAGCCCGCCGCCGCTGCCAGACGGTCGGCTTGGAGGCCGGCGCAGACGATGACGAGGTCGAACACCTCCGTGTCCTCGGGCGAGACCGTACGTTCGCGCTCGCGTCCGGCAGGTTTCCGGGGCTCGTCCCCACCGGTGTGCTGGGGCTCTCCCCCACCCGAGTGTCGAGAACGTCCTGAGGCGGGATTGGTGAACCGGTCGCTGAGGTTGTCGATCGTGTCTTCGACCTGATTGAACCAGTCCTGAGAGCCGAAACGACTGCGCAGCTCGTCGCGGAAGTCGATGACCGGTCCGGTGGTGTTATCGCCGCGATATGTCCGCGGAGCCTCGTGTACCTGGTCGTCGATATCGCCGTCGGAGCCGATATCGTCATCGGAGTCGATATCGCCGTCGGAGCCGGAGTCGATATCCCTGTCGGCGCCAGAAGCGGAGTCACCGTCGGAGCCCTCGGCGCCTGAAGCGGAGCGATCGGGGCCGACAGCGGGCTCGCTCTGCTCGGGTGCTGCCGTGCGCATGCGCAGGCGAACCTCGTTGCTCATCACGTCGACGCCGGTGACCTCTGTGCCGAAGCGGAACGTGCCGCCGGCAGCGCTGACATCGGAGGCGAGCGCCTCGGTCAGAGCAGTGAAATCGGTGACGGCCGTGTGCGGTGCGTAGAGTGCGAGGACGCCCCTGGCGTTGGGTTCGACCTCCAGCATCTCCTTACGGTCAAGCAGCCGGACTCCCGGAATCGAGTTCGCTTCGGCCCGGGCGAGGATCTCCTCGAGTCGGTCGGCCTCGTCCGTATTCTGCGCAATGAGCAGCTGCCCACACTCGCGGTAGGGGATGCCGCGTTCGGACACGAACGGGACCAGCAGCTCCACACCTCGGCGAGCGAGCTTCGCCTCCGCCGAACCCGGCTGCGCAGCGAGGGCGGGATCCACGATCCCCGAGGTGTGCCCGCTCTGATGCGCGGCGAGGCGGTCGGCCTTGTCGAAGACGGTGACTTCGGCGGCGGGGAGCCTGCAGGTGAGCTCACGGGCGAGCGCCACTCCGACGATTCCGGCACCGACCACGGCCACTCGTGAAATACTCATACAGCAATCTTGGCACCGATCGCGGAGAAGGAGAAGGATGTCGACGGCCCTGAACTGGACTGGCAAGGATGCCGCCTTCGCACTCGGTCGACGGCTGATCTCCGCGGATGCTTCGGGCCGCCTCGGCGAGGGGCCGCACTTCCTTCGCGACGGTGACGCCTACGTCCCCGCCGTCGATGAGAACATGCTCGTCGTCGGGGACAAC
Source organism: Brevibacterium sp. UCMA 11752 (assembly GCF_021532235.1). Lineage (NCBI taxonomy): Bacteria > Bacillati > Actinomycetota > Actinomycetes > Micrococcales > Brevibacteriaceae > Brevibacterium > Brevibacterium sp. UCMA 11752. Next base: position 307,385 of record NZ_JACBOS010000003.1, read on the forward strand.
CTGCCGGCGCTGACCGGACTGCTTGCCACCCACCGGGGACGGATCAAGGTCGTCTACATCGATCCGCCCTACAACACCGGCAACGCGCTGGCGTATAAGGATCACGGGCATGATCACGCGAGCTGGCTGAACTTCATGACACCGCGGCTGATGCTGGCGCGCGAACTCATGCGCGAGGACGGGGTGATCTTCATTCACCTCGACGATGGTGAGAGCGCCTGGGCGCAGCTGCTGGGGCATGAGATCTTCGGCGAGGCCAATTCTCTGGGTACCCTGATCCATCAGCGCGCCAAGGGCGGCGGCAACTCCCCCTCCTTCGTCCGCGGTCACGACTACGTCCATGTGTGGGCGAAAGTCGCTGATCAGGCGGGTGCGTTCCTGACGGAGAAGAAGGCACCGGCGAAGCTCGAGATCATCGGCGGCAGACGCATGCTCGTCGAAACCGATGTGCTCCGCGCCGGATTCGGCCGCTACGCTCGCGGCCAGGAACGCCGGCTCATGTACGAGGACATCCTCGAAGTCAAGGGCGCGAAGAAGCTCGCCGAGGTGGACGCGAAGTTGGGCACAGGAGAATTTGTTCTGCGACCCTGGGGTCCAGCGGGCAAACATGCCGTGGTGCGGGTGACGCCGGCGGAGAAGGCGAGTTCGAAGCTCTACTCGATCATCAAGGCCCTGGGAGGGCAGAACGACCTCGAGGATCTCGGGCTGGGTGGGATCTTCAGCTATCCGAAGCCCGTGGAACTGGTCAAGACGCTCGTGGCTTCCCAGACCTTCTTCGACCCCGAAGCAATCGTCCTCGACTTCTTCGCCGGCTCGGGCACAACCGCGCAGGCGGTGATGGCCGCCAACCAACGCGACGCAGGCTCACGCACGTTCATCCTCATCCAGACCCCGGAACCGCTGCAGACGAAGAACGCGCGCAGCCTGGTGGGCGCGGACACCGAGGACGGTTTCCCCGAGATCAGCCGACTCACCGCGGAACGGATCCGACGAGCCGCGAAGCGCTGCGACCCCGAGCTTCGCTTCACCGAAATCGCGGTGGCCGAGCAATGAATTCTCGCCGGCACCCTTGAGTCTTTCCTGGTGACGGTGTAGGAATGCATAAAGACTCATATGTCGGCAATGATTTCGAGAAGAGTGATCCAGTGCCCACCTACGTCTACCGATGCACGACCTGCGGCGACACCGAACAGGTTTTTCCGATGAGCCGGAAACCCGAATCCATCACCTGCCCCGGCTGCCGCAGAACGGCCGTCTCAGCATTCACTTCCCCTCACCTCGGCGCCGGTTCCGGGACCGCCTTCGGCGTCATCGACGCAACTAAGAAGACCGCAGAGTCACCACCCGTCGTCTCGCGCGTTCCCTCCTCCGGTCGCCGTGGGCAGCCGGTGAGTCGGGATCCGCGGCACGCGAAGCTCCCCCGCGCCTGAGGTCGATCGGCTTCCGGGCGGAGCACAGAGAAAGGGAAAGAACAATGCCGGACAATGTATTTCCACTCGATTCGACTCAGCCATTCACCGCCCAGGAAGTCACCGGTCACAACCGCTGGCACCCGGACATTCCCGCAGCCGTGCATGTGAACCGGGAGAATCCTTCCGATTGGACTGCCGCGAATGGTTCGACGGGGCCATCAAGAACGATGACAGTGCCGATGACATCCGCGACGCACCGATGGACATCGTCCACGCCCTGTCCGGACCTGTAGCCATTGAAGGTGCGAAGCCAGGTGACCTGCTCATCGTCGACATCCTCGACGTCGGGCCGATCCCACAGGAGGATGGACCGCTGGCCGGGCAAGGCTGGGGCTACACCGGAATCTTCGCGAAGAAGAACGGCGGCTCGTTCCTCGTCGACCAGTTCCCCGACGCCTACAAAGCAGTCTGGGACTTCTCCGGCGGGACGGCGACATCGCGCCACGTCCCAGGTGTGTCCTTCACCGGAATCGTCCATCCGGGCCTCATGGGCACCGCCCCGAGCAAGGACCTGCTGGGCAAGTGGAACACCCGCGAGGCAGCCCTCATCGCCACGGACCCGGATCGTGAACCGCCCCTGGCGCTGCCACCGGAACCGCAGGGTGCGATCCTCGGCTCGCTGAGCGATTCGGAGTTCGACCGGGTGGCGTCCGAAGGTGCGCGCACGGCTCCCCCGCGGGAGAACGGCGGCAACCAGGACATCAAGAACCTCACAAAGGGCACACGAGTCTTCTACCCGGTGTTCGTCGACGGCGCGAACTTCTCCGTCGGCGATCTCCACTTCAGCCAGGGCGATGGTGAGATCACCTTCTGCGGCGGCATCGAGATGGGCGACTTCGTCGACATCAGCGTCGACCTCATCAAGGGTGGAATGGACACCTACGGGGTGAGCGAGAACGCCATCTTCCAACCAGGCAATACCGCCCCGCAGTACTCCGAGTGGCTGGCATTCTCCGGAACCTCGGTGACGCTCGACGGTGAGCAGCGCTACCTCGACTCCCATCTGGCTTACCAGCGGGCGTGCCTGCACGCCATCGACTACCTGTCCAAGTTCGGCTACAGCCCGGAGCAGGCCTATCTGCTGCTCGGCGCGGCACCGATCGAAGGCAGGTTCTCCGGAGTCGTCGACATTCCCAATGCGTGTGCCACCGTGTACCTGCCGACCGCGATGTTCGATGTCGACATCTCACCCAGCTCCAACGGGCCCACGCAGATCGATCCGGGCATCGGGGCACCCCACTCGGCGTTCTGAGCACTGCGTCTGGGGTTCAGGTGTCCTCTGTCATCTCATGATGCTGAGACGGGGCGCGGTCTCATGTGGACAATTCAGCTCGAGTCCAGATTTCGGTCGTAGCCTCGAAGCAGACACGAACGGTATCACCGTCGGTCTGTGAACCGTTGTTCTGCAGATAGTTGTTCCCCAGCTTTAGGAGCCAGCATGTCCGTCGTCGCCATCAATACCCTCACCGTCCCCGAGGCGGCACGCGGTGAACTCGAGAAGCGCTTCGCGGCACGCAAGCACTCCGTCGACGGCTCACCCGGTTTCGAAGGCTTCCAGCTGCTGCGTCCGGTCTCCGGCGGCGACCAGTACTTCGTCTACACGCAGTGGGCCACACGTGAGGACTTCGAGAATTGGCGCTCAGCCCGCAAGCCCTCACACGAGTCCAACGCCAAGGAGCCCGTCTCTGAGCAGGCCAACCTCCTCGAGTTCGAGGTCGTCGACCTCGGCGACTGATCTGCCTGCCGTGGGCAGGCGGCAGCGGATCGCTTGCTAGCTGTCGTTGTCCTTGTCGAGTTCGCTGAAGGTCTCCACGTTCCGCGGTGTGCCGGCGATGAGGATCTCATCGTTGGCATAGAGCGTGACGTCGCGATCGGCGATGTCCCAGGAACCGCCTCCATCGCGTTTGAAGGCGACGATCGTGACGCCGTATTCCGTACGCAGTCCCAGCGACCCCAGCGGCACGTCGGCGACTCGCACCGGCGGTGTGGTCCTGGCGAGGACGAAATCCTCATCGATGGGCAGGAAGTCCGAGATGTGTCCCTTGATGAGGTGCGCCAGGCGCCGACCCATGTCGTTCTCCGGACTGACGACGTTCTTGACCCCCAGCTGATGCAGGATCTCGGCGTGGGGGTCGGTGATGGCCTTGGCCCAGATGTGCCGATTGCCCAATTTGAGGATGCGTGAGGTGATGAGGATGCTCGCTTCGAGGTCGCTGCCCACTGCGATGACGACACGGTCGACCTCCTCGATGCCGACCTGACGCAGAACCGTCTCATCGGTGGCATCACCGCGGGAGACGTAGGTCAGCACCTCGGCGTGGTCCGACACGACCTCCTCGGAGATGTCGATGCCGATGACCTCGACTCCGTGCTTGACCAGTTCCCTCGCCAGGGAGCCGCCGAACCGGCCCAGACCGATCACGGCCACCGCTCCATGCCGGGCGGCAGGTTTCGGATTGCCGGCGAAGAACACAGCAGGCCGAGCCAACCACGATTTCTCATTCATTTCGACGTCCTCTCTGAACTGTCAACGGTACTGTCATCCATCAGCCGATCAGCGGCCTTTCCTTCGGCAGTTCGAATCGCTGTGGGCGCGCCCGCAGGGCCAGCACCGAGGCGACTGTCACCGGGCCGAGTCGCCCCAGGGCCATCGTGATGATGATGACCACTTGGCTGAGTCCCGGCAGATCTACTGTGATCCCCGTCGACAGCCCGACGGTGCCGAAGCCCGAGATGACTTCGAAGAGGATCCGATCGAAGCCGAGCGACGGAGCATCGAGCATGATGACCATGGTTGCCGCAATGATGAGGCTCAAGGACAACACGATGACCGTCGTCGCCTGCCGGTGCACGGACCGGGCCACTCGCCGGCCGAGCAGATTCACCGCCCGCCCACCGGTGATCTCTGTCCAGGTCATGGCCCCGAGCACGAGGAACGTCGTGATCTTCACACCACCGGCGGTACCGGCAGGGCCTCCTCCGATGAACATCAGAATGTCCATTCCCAGCCAGGTCGCAGGATGCATCTGCGAGATGTCGACCGAGTTGAACCCGGCCGTACGGGTCACCGTGGACTGGAACGCCGACGCCTGGATCTTTCCCCACACGTCGAGAGTTCCCATCGTGTTCGGGTTGTTCCATTCGATCACCGCGATGTAGATCGTTCCGCCCACGAGCAGCACCGGTGTCATGACGACGACGGCTCGGGTGGTCAGACTCCAGGTCAACGGTGACCGGTAACGTCTCGCCAATTCGATGACCACCGGATACCCGAGACCGCCGAGGATGACGGCGCAGCTGATCGGGCCGCAGATGAATGGGTCCGCCACGAAGTTCATGAGGCTGGTGCTGTGCAGACCGAAGCCTGCGTTGTTGAAGGCTGAGACCGCGTGGAAGACCGCGCTCCATACCGCTTCGCCCAGCGGCTCGTCGTAGAAGAGGCGCAGACGCAGGAAGAGCGCCACAGCGACGACGAACTCTGCTCCCACGGCAAGGACGACGATGCGCCGCACCATGGGTGCGATTCCTCCGATCGCAGAGCTCTTGGTCTCCGTGGCCACGGACTGGCGAAGTCTCAGACCCGTCTTGCCCGCCACCACGATCGCCAAGAGAGCGGTGAAGAGCAGGACACCGAAGCCTCCGATCTGGATGAGGGCGAGGATCACCGCCTGCCCGAAGAAGGTGAAATCTCCTCCGGTGTCGAGAACCGCCAATCCGGTCACGCTCAGCGCCGAGGTGGCGGTGAAGAGTCCGGACAGCAGCGAGATACCGCCCGGTGCCACCGTAGCGGCAGGCATCATCAGCAGTCCCGTACCGATGACGAGAGCTGTGAGGTATCCGATCACCACACGGGCGATGGCATCACGATGAGTGCTGTGCACAGCGAGAAATCTAGCACCATGTCACCCGCCGAACTCGAGACACGGCGAACTCACAGGTCGGGTCCTTGCAGCCGCCAGCACAACAGCCACCGGGTTGCCCGCTCCGCGACCCATAGGCTCTGGCTGACAGCACTCATTTGCTGAGTGATCGCACCCGTGTCCCTTTCGGAGATGGCGTTGACATTACCGGCCGGAAACTCTCAGAATCCTGCTACTGTGCACAACAGCACAGTCGGGTGAAAAGAGGGATGCGATGTCGCAACAGCAGACAGCGGTCGGAGACCGGGGCCACGGTTTCGTCAAGGCGCTTGGCACGGTCGATGCACTTTTCATCGGATTCGGGGCGATGATCGGCTTCGGCTGGGTCGTCCTCACCGGAGAATGGCTCAGCGGTGCCGGCACAATGGGTGCGATTCTCGCATTCGTCGTCGGCGGCATCATCATGTGCTTCGTCGGTACGGTCTATTCCGAGATGGTCGCTGCCATGCCGCACGCGGGAGGTGAGCACAACTATCTCATCCGGGCGATGGGACCGCGCGTCTCGCTGTTCGGCTCCTGGGCGATCACCGGCGGCTACATCAGCGTTGTCATGTTCGAAGCAGTCGCAGTGCCGAAGACCGCCCTGTATCTGTTTCCGAATCTCGAACACATCAAGCTGTGGACCATCGCCGATTCCGATGTGTATCTGACCTGGGCGCTTGTCGGCACCGTGACCGCAATCATCATCGCCTGGATCAATATTCGGGGCGTCAAACTCGCCTCGCTGGTGCAGACATTCGTCGTCTCGTTCCTCATCATCGTCGCGTTCCTCCTACTGGCCGGTGGCCTGACCGGCGGCGAAGCTGCCAATGCCGAGCCGCTCTTCACCGGTGGCGGTGCCGGTTTCATCGCCGTCGTCGCCGTTGTGCCCTTCCTGTTCGTCGGCTTCGACGTCATCCCGCAGTCGGCGGAGGAGATCAAGCTCCCGCCGGCCAAGATCGGCAAGCTCGTCGTCGTCTCTGTCTTCATGGCGATCGCGTTCTACGTCATCATCATCTGGATGACATCACTGGCGATGCCGGCCTCCGAGCTGGCCACCCACGACCTCGTCACGGCCGATGCGTTGGCGACGATGTTCAATTCCGCCTTCTGGGGCAAGCTCGTCATCGCCGGTGGACTCGCCGGCATCATCACCTCGTGGAACGCATTCCTCATGGGGTCCTCCCGCCTGATGTGGGCCATGGCCGTGGCCGGCATGATTCCTGCCTGGTTCGGCAAGCTGCACCCCAAGTACCGCACCCCCGTCAACTCGATCATCTTCATCGGAATCCTCTCCGCCCTGGCTCCATTCCTCGGCTCAGCGGCCCTGGGCTGGATCGTCGACGCGGGTTCACCGGCAATCGTCATCGCCTACTTCCTCGTCAGCGTCGGATTCATCATTCTGCGCAAGCGCGAACCTGCGATGGGCCGTCCCCTGCGCATCGGGGGCCAAGGCAACGGCGGTATGGTCATCGGCGTCATCTCGGCCGTGCTCACCCTGGCGCTCTTCATCCTCTACCTGCCCATCACCCCGTTCTCCGCGCAGCTGGCGTGGCAGTCGTGGGCGATGTTCGGACTCTGGCTCGCCGTCGGCATCTTCTTCATGTTCCGCCTGCCCACCGGCGTCAAAGCAGGACCCAACGCCGAAGAGGAACTTCTGGCGAAGGTGAAGTCGCTGCGCAAGAAGTGACTCGGAGAGGGCCGCAGTGAGAAGCGGCCGCACTTCGTTGCACGCGTGTTGGTGGGCTCCACCTCACCGCAAGCCGCAAATCACCCCGCCGCAGATGTATGAATTGGCACGACCAGTGCCGCAGGTGAAACCAGCGGTTGCATCGGCACCGCGAGAAGGCAGCAGCCGCGCGGGAAGTCTTTGGCTCTGTGGTGAGTACGATGCCCAACTATGGTGAGCGAGATGTCCAGTTGCGGGCACAAGCGAGCGCGGGCACCGGCATAGTGCACAGTGACCGCGCTCGGTTCAGGGGAGCGGAACTCAGAGGCAGAGACCTCCCGCTATCCAGTCACTCGCCGCAGATCAGACTGCGGAATCGAGTCCGTTCATCTTCAGGCGTTCACGCTGATTGGGGTTGACGCTCGGACGGAACGGCATCTCCACCACCTCGGCGCGAACCGGCATACCGGGGGTATCGGCGAACGGTTCGGGCAGATGGACCCAATATTCCGTACCCAATGCCGTCGCGTCGACCGGCACGTGGGCCATCGCGATATTGGCTTCGAGCTCCGGCGAGTACCACGGAGAGGTCACATAGCCGACGGGGTATCCGCTGGCAGCCGCGCTGACCAACCAGAAGTCGGGTGCGTAGTCCGTGATCGGTCTGCCGCCGATCATGAGTCCGACCAGCTTGGTCTTGAATGGCGGGGTGCCGGCCTCGACCTGCTCTCGCACCTCCTCGAGCTTGGCCTTGCCGATGTAGTCGACTTCCTTCTTCCGCGGCACCTGGTAGCTCAGGTTGACCTGGAAGGGATACGTCTCGAAGTCCATGTCCTGACCCCATGAGAGGATCCCCGCGGCGATCCTGCGATGGTGGCTGGGAGCAACGACCTTGAGATTGTAGGGAACACCGGCTGCGAGTACCGCGTTCCACATGTCCTCGGCATACTTCGTCGAGTCCTTGAGGTAGATCTCGTAGCCCTTCTCCCCCGTGAACCCGGTCTGGGAGATGATGACGTCGTGCCCGCCGACCTGGGCCTCCATGAGTCCGTAGCTGGGCAGGGTACGTCCCTCCTCCCCGACAAGGTCGGCGATGACATCGACGGACTTCGGTCCTTGGACCTGCACAGGCGAAACGTCGATCTCCTGGATGGTGACGTCGAACCTGCTGCCGACATTGACACCCTGCAGCCAGAGCATGAGATCGGTGTCGGAGAGGCTGAACCAGAATTCGTCGATCGCCACCCGCAGCAGGATCGGGTCGTTGAGGATGCCTCCGGCCTCATTGCACAGGAGCACATAGCGAGCGCGCATGACGGGAATCTTGGTCGCGTCACGGGTGATGACGAAGTTCACGAACGCCTCGGCGTCGGGACCCTTGACCTGGATCTGACGTTCGACGGCGACGTTCCACAAGGTCACGTCGTTGACGAGGGACTGGTACTCGACCATCATCCCGCCGTCTTCGCGAGGCACATAGCCGCGCGGGTGGTACATCCGGTTGTAGATGGAGGCCCGCCAGCATCCCTGCTGCATGGACAGCTCCCAGTACGGGGACTTCCGCACTCGGGTGTCGATGAGCATCTCGACCGGTGTGGGGCCTGATTGGCGTAGGTTGAATGGGACTTGTCTGTCGCTTTGGTCCACTGATGGAACGTTGTTGTCCATGATGTTCCCTGCCTCAAACAGTTCTATAATATGGAACTGGATTCCCATATTATGGGTACAATTAGTGTAGGATCGAAGTATCGGCGGGCGCAAGGGTTTCCGAAGAGAATCATCATCCGTCGACCACTTCCCAGGAGTCTCTCAAGGGAGCCGAGGATGTCACAGGAAGTTCTGGCCTCACTGCTGAAGTCCGCGCGGTACGAAATCCTCCCCACCGCGGGCGTGGTCGACCGTGTCCACGAATATGTCGTGCCCGGCCGCGTGATCACCGTGACCGCCTCGACCGGCCTGACTCTTGAGGCGACTCTGTCCACGGCAGAGCAGCTGCAGGCGCTCGGATTCCAGGCGGTGCCCCACATCGCGGCACGCATGGTCCAAGGCAGAACCGAACTCGAGGAGATCGTCGAGCGCCTGACACAGGCCGGCATCGATCGGATCTTCGTCCCAGCCGGCGACGCCACCCCTCCTGCCGGTGGCTATGCGGGAGCACTCGACCTCATCGTCGACCTCGCAAGCATGGCGGCACCGATCCAGCACCTCGGCGTCAGCGCCTATCCGGAGACCCATCCGCTCATCTCCGACGATGTCACCGTCCAAGCGATGTGGGACAAACGCGACTACGCCACCCACCTCGTGTCGAACCTGTGCTTCGACCCTGGAACCATAGCCACCTGGCTGGCCCGGGTGCGAGCGCGCGGCATCGATCTGCCGCTCATCCTCGGCATCGCGGGCAAGGTGGAATTGGCGAAGCTGGCCCGGGTCGCATCGAAGATCGGGGTCGGCGAATCGACGCGGTTCCTGCGCAAGAACACCGTCACGTTCACCAAGATGGCCAAACCCGGCGGCTACAACCCCCGGAAGTTCCTCGACAAGCTCGCACCCGCCCTGGACAACCCGACCATGGGCGTGGCCGGTCTCCACATCTATACCTTCAATCAGATCAAGGACACGGAGATCTGGCGGCGCAGGCAGCTTGCGGCTCTCGGTCACAACGACGAGGTCCCAAGCACGTCCTGAGGCTGCAGGCATGCCTGACCGACGACAGATTCGTGTCACCATGTCACACTTCGAGCCCGCCATCCGACGACGTTGGTGACAGGCGAAGTACGTCTGTCGCAGCGTTCCCGCCGGAACGTGCCGTTCCTGTCAGGAAAGGACACTCATGGCTCGTATCAGCCTCGACCAGGTCAGCAAGAAGGGCTACGCCCATGTGGCTCGGCTCGATAGCTACTGCCGCACCGCGCTCGGCGACGAACTCTACGATCTCATCAAGCTCCGCGCCTCAATCGTCAACGGCTGCGGCTTCTGCGTCGACATGCACTCCACCGACCTGGAGCGACTCGGCGTCCCGTCCCGAAAGCTCTTCGCTGTTTCGGCCTGGCAGCACGCCGGTGCCCTGTTCGATGAGAGGGAGCGCAGCGTCTTCGCCCTCACAGATGCTGTGACGAAGCTCGGCCCGGAGACCGTGACGGACGATATCTGGGATGAGGTGGCCAAGCACTTCAACGCCGAGCAGCTCGGCGACCTGCTCCTTGCCATCTCCACGATCAACATCTGGAATCGCCTGGCGATCGCCACCGAGACCACTCCGCCGACCGGCGAGGAATCTGCAGCGCCCACCGAGGTGACCGTTGCCTCGGGCGCGGAATCATCGGCGAACTGATCTACATTGGGAAGGTGGACGAGATCGAGCTCGGCATCGCTGAGGACACAGACACAGACACCGTCACCGAGGCGACCCGCGCCTGGGCCGCTGAGAAGGGTCGTCTGTTCGGAATCGCCTACCGCATCCTCGGCGATGCCGGCCATGCTGAAGATGTGGTCTCAGAAGTCGGCATTGCCGCAGTCGTCCACGAACGCAAGACCGACGAGGCCATCGCTTCCTGGCCGGCCTGGCTGACAACGGTGGGTGTCCGACGTGCGATCGACCGCTCCCGGCACCTCGCAAGCATCAAGGAGGACTATCCGGGTCCGTGGCTGCCGGAGCCGGTCGCGACCGATCAGCTGCCTGAGGACGCGGTCGCGAACCGGGAGCTGCTGTCGCTGACGCTTCTCCACCTTGCCGAGCAGCTGAGCCCAGAGGCTCGAGCGGCCTTCGTCCTGAACCGGGCCTTCGATATGAGCGCCGAGGAGGTCGCCCGGATTCTCGAGAAGAAACCAGCTGCTGTGCGGCAGATGGTCTCACGGGCGGCACGCCGGCTCGACGTTGACCAGCCGGTGACTCGTGCAGCGGACAGGACGGTGCTGACCCGCCTCATCGACGCCATCCACAGTGGAGATCTGTCCACCGCACTTTCGCTGCTGCTGGCCGAGGATGCCGTGTTCTGGGCCGATGGAGGAGGAAAGGTCTCCTCCGCGCTCAATCCGATCTTCGGCGCCGTTCGGATCACCCGGTTCTTCAGCTCCGTCATCACACCCGGTGACCCGAACGGTCTGGACTTCAAAGGGATCGTCGACGTCAACGGCGGAGTAGTCGTCGCTGTGGTTCGCGCCGATCACGACCATGTCCTGGAAGTGCAGGTCGATGCCGCGGATCGTGTGTGCGGTCTGCGTCTGGTGAGCAATCCGGGCAAACTGGGTCGGATCTGAGCTAGCAGGAAAACCTCTCATTCCTCAACGGGGTGAGGCCGACCAAGACGCGGGAGAGATGCAGCTACCACCGCGAGACTATCGACGACACGAGTCGCGAACGTGCCTACCGGTGGGTGACCTTGCGTTTGAGGCTGCGGGAGAGCAGACCCGCCTCGTCGACGAGGAGTTTGCCGACGGTCTCGTGGTGGTCAGCGATGCGCATGGTCGGACCCGAGATGCCAACGGCTGCGACGACCCTGCCGTCAACGCCGTACACGGGTGCGGCCAGGGCATCGAGTCCCTCTTCGAATTCCTCGTGCACGATCGCATACCCGCGTTCGCGCACCTCGGCGAGGTTGTCCATGAGGTCTTTCCGGGACCCCAGTGTGTACGGGGTGCGCCGCTCCAGACGGCCAGAGGGGACGGGGATGATGTCGAAGGCGTACATGATCTTGCCCAGCGCCGAGCAATGCGGCGGCACCTCCACGTCGACCCAGTTGGTGGCGCCGAGGACGAAGGTCGAATCGACCTGCGCGACCTGCACCACGCCCGTGGAGCTCGGGACGGCGAGGTTGACCGTCTCCCCGGTTTCCTCACTCAGCCGCTGCAGGGTGGGATCGGCCGCGGTGACCAGCGTTTCGACCCGATCGAAGCGCGAAGCGTAGGTCGCGAACAGAGAGCCTCCGCGATAGAGCCCTTCGCCGTCACGTTCGACCAGCCCATTGCGCTCGAGGGCGGAGAGCAGGCGTGAGACCGTCGAGCGAGCCAGCTCCGTCGACTCCACCACCTCGGTGTAGGAGATCGGGTCATCCGACTTCACCACCAGCGACAATATCTCTGCCGCTCGATCGATCGACTGGGTCCCATTGGTCATAGCGCTCAACTCCGTCGGGGAAAGATATGCCGCGGCACCATCGGCACTCCGGCGGCATTCACCCTACATCACACGTGGTTCGCCTCTGTCCGTGTTGTGTCATGTGAGCTACAGTTTCGAAATGAGCAACAGCGAGACGAACTCCGGCTCCGTGCAGTCGGTTGACCGCGCGGTCACGATTCTCGAGGTCATCGCCCGCACCGGGCTCGCTGGCGTCACCGACATCGCCGCCGAACTCGGCGTGCACAAATCGACTGCCTCGCGCATCGTCTCCACGCTCGAGGCCCGCGGCCTCGTCGAACAGGATCAGCATCGCGGCAAGTACCGCCTGGGTCTTGGCATCCTCCGTCTCGCCGGGGCCACCACCGCACGTCTCGACATCGTCCAGGAAGCCCGCCCCATCGCCAAGCTCTTAGCCGAACAGACCGGTGAGACGATCAACGTCGCCGTCCTCTCCGACGGCGCGGCCCTCTACCTCGACCAGGTATCGGGCAACGCCTCTGTCCAGAGCCACAACTGGGTCGGCCAACGCATCCCCCTGCATGCCACTTCGAACGGCAAAGTCCTCCTGTCGGGCCTGAGCGAGGCCGGCATCCGCACCGCGCTCGAAACGAAGCTGCCGACCTACACCCCGCACACAGTGACCTCGATCCCCCACCTCCTCACCGAGATCGCCGAGGTGGTCACCGCCGGGCACTCGATCGTCATCGATGAGCTCGAGGTCGGCCTCACGGCCGTGTCTGCACCCATCCGCAACGCCCACGGCGATGTCATCGCCTCGATCTCGGCCTCGGGCCCGGGCTTCCGATTCACCGACACAAAGGTCGATGTCGCCAAGGACCTGCTGGTGGCTGCGGCCGCCGACATCTCGTCACGGTTCGGCTGGCGCGAGCGCTGAGCCTTCCACGGTCTCCAGCGCTGACGAACGCTCGCCGAACAAACCCTTGACACGCCTCGGCGGGCGGAGGACGATCGAAGCACCCAGTTTCACATAGTGCGTCACGTTGCATAGTACGCAACATGTGCCGTTGAAGGCGAAGATGCCTTCGGAGAGGAGCCTCCCATGGCTTCCATTCCCACCCAGGCCAGTGTCGTTGTCGTCGGTGCAGGCATCGTCGGCAACAGCCTCGTCCACCACCTGGCCGAACTCGGCTGGAGAGACATCGTCCAGGTCGACAAGGGCCCGCTGCCCAACCCGGGCGGCTCCACCGGTCACGCCTCGAACTTCATCTTCCCGGTAGACCACTCCCGCGAGATCACGGACCTCACCCTCGACAGCGTGCGCCAGTACAAGGAACTCGGCGTCTTCACGCAGTCCGGCGGCTTCGAAGTCGCCCGCACCCAGGAGCGCATGCAGGAGCTGCAACGGCGGATGGCCTCGGCGAAGGCCTGGGGCATCGAATCCCACCTGGTCACTCCCGAAGAGGTCATTGAGAAGGTCCCCTTCCTCGACCCGTCCGTCATCGTCGGAGCCTTCTGGACACCGACGGTCGGCGTCGTCGACTCCGTGGGGGCTGGCACGATGATGCGCGAATCCGCCCAGGACAAGGGCGCGCTCACGGTGTCACCGAACACCGAGGTGACCGGCATCGACGTCGAGAACGGGGCGATCGCACGCGTCCACACGACCAAGGGGCCGATCGAGACGGATAAGATCCTCATCGCCTGCGGAGTCTGGAGTCCGCGCATCGCGGCCATGGCCGGTGCCGCGATCCCGCTGACTCCGGCGGTGCACCAGATGATCAGCGTCGGCCCGGTTCCGCAACTGGCCGAGCAGACGGGTGAGATCTCCTTCCCGATCGTGCGCGATATGGACACCTTCTGCTACGAACGTCAGCACGGCTCGGACATGGAGATCGGCTCCTACGCTCACCGGGCGATTCTTCACGAACCCGACGAGATCCCATCGATCGAGGCTGCGAAGCTCTCCCCCACGGAGATGCCCTTCACCGACGACGATTTCGACCCGCAGCTCGAACAGGCCCTCGAACTCATGCCCGATGTCCTGTCCAACCCGGACGTCGAGATCCGCTACGCGATCAACGGCCTTCTGTCTCTGACTCCCGACGGCGCTCCCATCATCGGCGAATCACCGGAGGTCAAGGGCTTGTGGTCGGCGGCAGCGGTGTGGGTCAAGGAAGGCCCGGGCGTGGGACGAGCCGTGGCCGAGTGGATGACGAACGGATGTCCGGAGGTCGACGTCCAGGGCGCCGACATCGCCCGTTTCCATCCGCACCAACGCACGCGCGAACACGTGCGCGCCCGCACCTCGGAAGCCTTCATCAAGACCTACGGCATCGTCCACCCGGGCGAGCAGTGGAACTCCGACCGCAATGTCCGCCTCTCCCCCATGCACGCACGCGAGAAGGAACTCGGCGCCGTATTCTTCGAAGTCGCCGGCTGGGAGCGCCCCCAGTGGTACGAATCGAATGCGCCGCTGCTCGATGAATTCGGCGAGCGCGTCATGGACCGCACCGCCGAATGGGACTCCCGCTGGTGGTCACCGATCATCAATGCCGAACACCTCGCACTGCGCGAGCGCGCCGGACTCGTCGACCTCTCAAGCTTCGTCATCTTCGACGTATTCGGACCTGCGGCCCTCGATGCCGTCCAGTCCATCGTGCTGGCCCAGATGGACGTGAGCATCGGTCGAGTCGTCTACACTCCGGTCCTCGACGAGACCGGCGGGTTCCGCTCGGACCTGACCATCATGCGACTGGCCCACGACCGATTCCGGGTCGTCACGGGCGCTGCCCACGGCATGGTCGACGTGAAATGGTTCGCCGATCGGCTCCCGGAGACGGGTACCCAGATCGCCGAGCTCACCTCCTCGTGGACGACGATCGGCCTCTGGGGACCACGAGCACGCGACATCCTCTCCCAGGTCACGAACGCAGACGTCTCCCACGAAGGCTTCAAGTTCGGCACAGCCCGGACCATCGAAGTCGGTTCGCTGCAGGTCCTGGCCTCCCGCATCTCCTACGTCGGCGATCTGGGTTGGGAGCTCTACATCCCCATGGAGTCCGGACTCAGACTCTGGGACGTCCTCACCGAGGCCGGGACAGAACACGGCCTCGTGCCGGTGGGACTCGGCGTCTACGGCACGACCGGTCGCATCGAGAAGGGCTATCGCGCCTTCGGTGCCGAACTCGACTCCGAGCGCAGTGTCATCGAGGTCGGCATGGCCCGGCCGAAGGTGAAGTCGCAGAACTTCGTCGGCCGCGACGCCCACCTGCGCCACCGCGAGGCGGACCCGAAGGCGATCCTGTGCTCGCTCACGGTCGACGATCACAGGAGCGCCAACGGCGAGAAGCGCTACATGCTCGGTGGGGAACCCATCCGATCACAAGACGGGCAGCCGCTCATCGACGGGCACGGGCACCACGCCTTCGTCACCTCGGCGGGGTCAGCCCCGAGCCTCGGCAAACATGTGCTCATGGCCTTCCTTCCTCCCGCCGAGGCGGTCCTGGGCAACCAGCTCACCGTCGTCTACATGGAGGAGGCCTACCCGGTGACGGTAGCCTCGATCGACGCCACCCCTCTGTTCGATCCCAGCAACGAGAGCATCAGGAGGTAGACGATGGACATCCTCGTCTGCATCAAACGCATCCCCGACATCTCTGGCCAGATCACGCTCGACGCCTCAGGCACGGACATCGACGACTCCGGCCTGGGCCACACCACCTCGGCGCATGAGGAATGCGCGGTGGAGCTGGCCATCCAGACGGCCGCAGCCACCGGCGGCAAGGTCACGGTACTGACCTTGGGCCCCGCCGAGGCGGTCGAACAGCTGCGCGCGGCCGTGGGCGTGGGCGCCAACGACGGAATCCTCATCGAAACCGAGGAACCGGGTGCGTTCGGGCCCGAGGACATCGCCCAGGTCATCGGCGACGTCATCCGCGACCGCGCCGAAGGGGGCCAGAGTTTCGATCTTGTGCTGCTGGGCAATGATGCCGCCGACACCGGCGACTTCCAGGTTCCCATCCGCCTGGCCTACGACCTCGAATACCCGGTGCTGACGGGGATCCAGACGCTGAGTGCGAGCACGGGTTCCAGCTCAGACAGGTCCGGCAGCTCAGGTGGCGGGTCAATCGAGGCACGCGGGATCGGGCCGGCCGGCACAGAGATCTTCTCTCTCGAACTGCCCGCCGTCATCGCGGTCCAGGAGGGCGGCGTCGACCCGCGCTATCCCTCGATCACCGGACGGATGAAGGCGAAGAAGGCTCGCATCGCCGAATATGTGGCACCCGAACCGGGTGCCGGAAATCCGCGCATCGGCCTCGAGCTGCCACCGGACACAGCGAATGAGGTCACCATCCTCGGCGAGGGCCCGGATGCAGCTGGGGCCCTGGTCGACGTGCTGGAAGAGATCGGAGTGATCAGGTCATGACTCTCGTATTCGTCGAAACCGATGAGAGCGGTCAGGTGGCGCTGACCTCCGCCGAGGCGCTCACCTTCGCCCGCACGAACGCGGACGTCCTCGCCGCCGACTCGTTCTCGGCAGGAGTGGAGGCCGCTGTGATCGGCGCGCTTACCGAGGCCGCCACCGAGCAGTTGGCCGCCCTCGGCGTGGACCGAATCCACCACCTCGAGACTGCGGATCTCGAGGCCTATTCGGCTCCGGCTTGGGCGCAGGCCCTCGTCGACATCGCGCCGGAGACCGGGGCGGTTCTGGCCTCGGGCACTCCGCGCGGAATGGAGCTCATGACCCATGTGGCTGTGAGAACCGGGGAGCGGATGGCGGCCAATGTCGTGGCCGCCGATGAGGAAGGACTGCTGCGGCAGGTGCTCGGCGGGGCCGCGTTCGAACGTCTTCAGGTCGGCGGTGACTTGCAGGTTCTCACCCTCGCCGGTCACGCCTGCAACCCAGAGGAGACCACGCCGACGACGCCGGAGGTCCTCACCCACTCCCCCGAAACAGCTGCAGAGGATCTGCGCGTTCGCGTTGTTCGCACCGAGGTCGAGACCGCTGACGACAATGACACCTCGGGCCTGACCCAGGCCCGTGCCGTCGTCGGTGCTGGTCGCGGGGTCGGTTCGGAGAACGGATTCGGCGAAGTCCTCGAGCTCGTCGACCACCTCGGCGGGGCATTGGGTGTCTCTCGTGTGGTCACGGGTCTGGGTTGGCGCCCCCACACAGAGCAGGTCGGTCAGACCGGCAGCCGGATCACACCGGATGTCTACATTGCGTGTGGGATCTCAGGCGCAATCCAGCACATGGCCGGCATCGAGGGGGCGAAGACGCTGATCGCGATCAACACCGATGAAGAATCGACGATGGTCCAGCGTGCCGACTACGCGATCATCGGAGACCTCCACGAGGTCATCGGCGCGGTCAACGAGGAGATCAGGAGCCGGCGCGGCTGATGCTGCTCACAGACCCAATTCGGCGAACACCGAGTCGGTGTCGGCACCGATGACCGGCGCCCGCCGAGGTTGGCCTGCACTGGCCATGCCATCCGAGGTGGGCACAGTTGAGGTGGCCGCTCCGGTTGAGGTGGCGACGGTTGCCGGGCCGAACCTCGGTGCCGGTGCGGGCTGCTCGATTCCGGCCTCATCGGTGTAGAAGAGCCCCCGCTGTACGTTATGAGGATCGGTCTTCGCCTCAGCCATGGTGCGGACCGGTTCGACGCAGGCGTCGCTGTCGGCGAAGAGTTCTTCGAGTTCAGCCAAGGTGCGTGAGGCGAGCTCCTCGGCGAAGACTGGCCGCATGAGGGGCCAGTGCTTCGGCTGCCAATGGTTGATCTCGCCCAGCGGTTCGGGCAGGCGGTCCTCGATGTCGAGAGTGCGGATGAATTCGGCGAAGAAGGCCGGTTCGATGCAGGCAACGGACACGTACCTGTCATCGGCGGTGGGATAGACGTCGTAGAACGGTGCTCCGGAATCCAGGAGGTTGCGCCCGCGTGCGTCGTGACGCCACATGCCGACCTCGGAGAAGCCATGCATCATCGAATACAGGAGATTCGCGCCGTCGATCATGGCGGTGTCGACGACGGTGCCGATGCCGCTGGTGCGGGCACTGGTGAGGGCGCCGAGAACGCCGACGACGAGGAGCATGCCGCCCCCACCGAAATCGCCGATGAGGTTTGCGGGGAACTGCGGTGGCCCATCAGCGCGACCGAGCTGGTTGAGCAGTCCGGCAGAGGCGATGTAGCCCAGGTCGTGCCCGGCCTTCTGCGCCTTCGGTCCGTCCTGTCCGTAGCCGGTGATGCGGCCGTAGACGAGGGCAGGATTGAGCGCGTGGAGATCGTCAGGGCCCAGGCCCAAGCGTTCCGCGGCGCCTGGGCGGAAGCCTTCGATGACGATGTCGGACTTCGCAGCCAGGGACCGGGCGAGGTCGATGCCGGCTTCGGACTTGAAGTCTGCGGTCATCGACCTTTTGCCACGGTCGAGAACAGGGTTCATGGGCTGGCCGGCTGTCTTCGGCGGATCAAGGCGAATCACCTCGGCGCCCATATCTGCCAACATCATTGAGGCGAAGGGGCCGGGGCCGATTCCGCCGAGGTCGAGGACACGCACGTCTTTGAGCACTGTCATGATTTCCTTTCGTCGATCTGTCCTGTTTAACTATAGAACGATCGATCAGGTCCGAAGAGGCAGCAGGGCCGCACCCGACGATAAGAGGTCCCGGTGATCTGGATCGTCCGGTCGCCCTGGTAGCGTCCCATAGTCGGAGGTGGAGAGTCTCCGAAGCAGATGAGTCGAAAGGTTGTCCGTGAAGACATTCGAGTATTCCCCAGAGGTTCGCTGGTCCGATCAGGATCTGCTGGGTCATGTGAACAATGCCCGCATGATCACCCTCATCGAGGAGTGCCGCATCAGGTGGCTCCACGAGGCCAAAGCCGGGAGTTTGACCGGCGGTGGCATGCTCGTCGCCAACCAGTCGATCGACTACCTGCTCCCCGTCATGTACGGCCCCGAACTCACAATGACGGTGACTATCAAGAGGATCGGCAACACCTCCTTCACCGTCCACACGCGCGGTGACCAGAGCGGCCAGAAGGTGTTCAACTCCGACGTCGTCCTCGTCCACATCGACCGGGAGACCGGCAAGCCCTCGCCGATCCCCGAGGGCATCCGCAGCATCCTCGGGGAATATCTCGCCGAAGCCGACTGATCACTCAGTGGACCATCGGCGCGCAGATGCAGGCTCGGTTGCCGTCGAGATCCTCGAGAACCCAATAGGACGGAGCAGCTGTGTCGCTGACGAGGTGGCCGCCCGCAGCGAGAGCTGCAGCAATCCGCCCTTCGGCCTCGCCATGGCTTACCCAGACATCGAGATGCCACCTCTGCGGGACGGCTGACTCCGGCAGAGGGAACTGGCCGTCGTCTCGTGGCTTCTGCCACCACAACAGCGTATTCATCTGGCCAGTTGGATCGACGAGATCACCACCCGCATGCACTCCCGCAGGTTCACCGCCGAGGAGTGCCGCGTAGAAGTCAGACACTCGATCACTTGAACTCGTGTCGAGAGCGAATTCGGCCTGCATCAGGCTTGCGGTGTCAGCACTCAGGCCCGCTTCAGCGGCGATCGTGCTGATCTTTCGAGCGAGAGTGATATCCCGTTCGGTCACACCGCCGACGTCGTGACTGCCCACAGTCACGGTGACACCGGTCTTCGTGAGAGCGATGTCGGGGGCATGGTTCGACAGTTCTGCCGCCTCCCCGATCGCGTTGACGAAGGCAAGACCTTGGCCGAATTCGTCGGTTCTGAATCTGGCCCTGATCGGTCCCGCCAGCTGCCTCCAGTCCTCGACGGCAGCGCCGAAGATCTGCGAACTGGTGAGTACGCCATCGTGTCCCACAACTCGCTCCTCCCGTGATGCGTGATTGCGTTTGGTCGCAAGAGTCACGCTATCGGAGGAATCTGGCCCCCTCAGCAAGATGGCCGTTCTGTTCATGCTCGATGGGCCCTCGTGCACATAATCTGAGGGCATGAAACTCGACGCGATCTCAATCATCACCGCAGACATGTCCGCAGCAGTGCGGTTCTACTCCGCGCTCGGCCTCGACTTAGCCGACGGCGGCGCGGATGCTCCGCATACGGAGTTCTCCTCGGGCAGCCTCCGCCTGCTCCTCGACACTGAGGCGGTCATGCTCAGCATCGATCCCGAATGGACCCGGCCGACCGGTGGCCACAAGATGTCCCTGGCCTTCGACTGCTCCACCGCCGAGGCGGTCGATACGACATTTGCCCAGCTCACTGCCGGTGGTGCCGGTTCAGATCCCGTGGCCGGAGTCGTCAACGAACCGTGGGATGCGTTCTGGGGTCAGCGCTACGCCGTGGTCTCCGATCCCGACGACAACTATGTCGACCTCTTCGCAGCACTGGGTTCACCGGCCCAGCAGTGACTTCTCGTCTCTCCACAGATGGGCCGCATCGGCGTAACCCGTTGCCGTTGCGGCCGCCGTGCGGGTGGAACCGGCGTCGATGAGTGCCCGTGCCGCCTGCCAGCGCAGAACCTTCGACAGGTGTTTGGGTCCGTAGCCGAACCATGCGGCGGACAGCCTCCGCAGCTGCCTGGGTGAGTATGCGAACTGTGCGGCCACCTCGGCGATGTCCGGCTCCGGTGATTCCTCACGCACACCGAGCAGACGGGCCAGCTCAAGCGGCGCCGAATCGATGTCGGCCCGGGCCGTCAGCATCTTGGCGATGTCCAACAGATGCCTCTGCCCGACACCAGGTCCGAGTTCGGGGACGGTCGTGCGACTGCCTGCAGTCACCACAGCATCGAGAGGGGTCACCCTGTCGGCGAGCTCGGCCGCCGAGGTGGCCAGCAGCTGCGGGAGCACTCCGGGGTCGAAGCGCAGACCCACGACCGGCTGGGCTTCACCACTCGTCGACGCAGAACGGAAGATTCGTGCGGTGGAGTCTGCTCCGGCGACGACGACGCGGGAATCGATGACGATGAGATCCATGCAACCGTCGGGCACGATGAGGGAAGGCTTCGACGGGACGCTCACAGCCACCTCGGCGAGGGCCGATGGCGGGTGGGCATCGGGGGCCGACGTCCACAGCGAAGCGCGGAGCCTGGGAATGCGCATCTCCGTGTACATAGGGTGCTCGGCCTTCTTCAGTTTCGAGCGGTATTCTTGAGGGTGATCGGCTCGACCGCAACGGTCGCCTTCTCTCCTCAGACTAACCGGTACTCGACGCCCCAGGAAGGAACAATGGCAGCTGCATCCCCTTCGCCGACATCAGCACGTCGGCAGGCACGGCATGTCACTGTCTTCCTCGACGTCGACGGAGTGCTCAACTCGTACCCGGTGCCCAAACTGCGCATCATGACCGAGGGGCGCAAGAAGCTGCAGGCCTGGCACTACGAACTGCATTACAAGCCTGCGGTGATCGCGTTCTTCGACCGTCTCGTCGACACCCACGATGTCGACGTCGTGTGGCTCTCCACCTGGTCTAAGCGGTGCAAAACTGAGCTGGAGCCGAAGTTCGGTCTGCGCAACTCCTTCGAGGTCATTGAGATGCCCGATGAGTCCCACAACCGCTACGCCAACGATCCGCACCTGTGGTGGAAGGCCCGCGCAATGGAGGACTGGCTCGCGGAGCACGAACACGGTCGGGCCGTCTGGATCGATGACGATCTCGCAGCACCGGCCACGCACCACTACTTCGTCGAGCACTATCCGGCGAACCGGCTCAAACTCATTGCTCCTGAATTCGCGCAGGGCCTGACGAAGGCGCACCTGAAGGAGATCAAGGAATTCGCCTACCCGAAAGAGGACTCATGACGCGTATCGGTCTGCTCGATTCCGGACTCGGGCTGCTCGGCACCGCCGATGCACTGTTCCACCTGGCACCGCACGCGGATCTGATCCTGGCCATGGACCCGGACTTCACCCCCTACGGCAGTCTCAGCCCCGAAGCCCTTGAAGCCAGGGCCCTGAACTCGGCAGCAGTGCTCTCCGAGTGGGAGCCCGATGCGATCGTCATCGCCTGCAACACTGCCTCCGTCCAAGCCCTCGAGGCCGTCCGCGCCCGCTACGAACCCGACATTCCCGTCATCGGCACCGTGCCAGCTGTGAAGATGGCGGCCGGGACCGGGCAGGACTTCGCCATCTGGGCGACCCCGGCCACGACGGGCAGCGCCTATCAGCAGAACCTCATCGACACCTTCGCCGCCGAGGTGACCGTGTCCAAGGTGGCATGCCCGGGCCTCGCCGAGGCGATCAATGAGGCTGACATCGCCACGATCGATTCCGCGATCGACGCAGCCCTGAACCAGATGGATCCCGGCATGGAGACCATCGTGCTCGGATGCACCCATTACGGCCTGGTCGCCGACCGGATCATGGCCGCCCGGGCCGGCGCGATCACACTCTTCGACTCCCCCATTCCGGTGGCGAAGCAGACCCTGCGCAGGATCGGAGTCGAGGCCCACGGCGTCAGCCCGAATCAGCCCGACACCGGCGAGGTCATCGCCACCTATGCCTCCGGTCGACTCATGCGCCTGCCCCAGTCATTGGATGCCTATCCCGCCGGAAAACGACTGTTGGCGCGAGAGCGAATCGCGGCAGCAAGGTCCTGATGGTCCGCGACTCTTTGAACCATTGCCGGGAGTCGGCTCGGCATTGTCGCCGCGCCGGGTCTTTTTTGCTGCAACGGGGTTAATCTGAAAGGACAGGCAATCGTCTGAGGAGGCGGTTCGATGTTCTTCTTAATTCTCATCTTCGGTCTGATCGCGCTCGGTGCCATCGGCCTCGGAAACAGCCTGAAGATCGTCAAACAGTACGAGCGCGGTGTCGTGTTCCGCCTAGGTAGAGTCACCGAGGAACCCAAGCGGCCCGGGATGACGGCCATCATCCCATTCGTGGACAAGCTGGAAAAGGTCAACCTGCAGATCATCACCATGCCGATCCCGGCCCAGGAAGGCATCACCCGTGACAATGTCACCGTCCGGGTCGATGCGGTCATCTACTTCAAGGTCGACGATCCCAGGCGTGCCATCGTCGATGTCGAGAACTACCAGCTCGCCGTCGGACAGGTGGCGCAGACGTCTCTGCGCTCGATCATCGGCCAGAGCGAACTCGATGATCTGCTCACGAACCGGGAGCGGCTGAATCAGGGTCTGGCCATCATGATCGACAGCCCAGCCGTCGACTGGGGTGTCCACATCGACCGGGTCGAGATCAAGGACGTGGCCCTGCCCGAGTCGATGAAGCGATCGATGTCACGCCAGGCAGAGGCCGAACGTGAGCGTCGTTCACGCGTGATCATCGCCGACGGTGAGTTCCAGGCCTCGAACAAGCTCGCTCAGGCCGCAAGTGCGATGGCGGATACGCCCGCAGCTCTGCAGCTGCGTCTGCTCCAGACGATCGTCGAAGTCGCCTCCGAGAAGAATTCGACTCTGGTTCTGCCCTTCCCGGTCGAGCTTCTGCGTTTCCTCGAGGGGAACACACCGAAGGCGGCTACGGCCTCAGCCGAGGACGTCCCCGTGGGAACGTCGAGCAGCAACAGCACCGGCGCGGCGGCGAACGCCTCGTTAAGCGCCACCTTCGGAGCAAAGGACACAGAACATTCGTTGGACGATCTCAGCGGAATGGTCCGTGCCCTCTCCGATTCGATGAGGCTGAACGAAACGATGCACCTGCCCGCATCGATCAAACTGCCCGGCATGGAAAACGACACGGCCACCTCGGGGAGCGCAGCTGCGAACGACAAAAAGACGCCCGCATGATGTGCTGTGATCTGTTGTGCTCAGCGAGCTTCCATCCCGAGTGACTAGGCTTGAGTCATGGACTTGAAACGCACCAGCAGATCAGTCATCGTCAACGGCGTCATCGCGATTCTCGTCGGATTGCTGATGGTGGTTTGGCCTGGCACCAGCGCCGAGGTGGTCGTGCGCATCTTCGCCATCTGGCTGGCCGTCATCGCCGTTTCATCCTTCGTCCTGGCGCCGAAGGGCACACGTTCGGGAAGTCTGGTGGCTCGCTCCGTCCTGTTGATTCTGCTGGGCGCGCTCATCTTCTTCTCGCCCATGTTGTTCGCATCCTTCGTCACCATACTGACCGGATTCGCGGTCATCTTCTTCAGCTTCCTCGCAGTCACCGCCTCGCTGTTCATTCGCCGCATCGGGGTGCGCATGTGGTGGCTGTTGACGGCCATCGGCGTCGCCGGCATCATCCTCGGCGGATTCTTCCTCTTGGCCCCGGGCGCTGGCATCACCGCACTGATCTTCACCCTCGCGGGCTTCATCGTCGTCGTCGGCATCGGCCTGGTCGCCCTCGGGTGGCGTCTGCGCAAGACCGCTCAGACGATTCGCCAGGATCCGCACCGCAGGCCACCTGAGGATGGTGGCGGCGACGTCATCAGCGGCGAGATCATCGAATAGGTTCGACCGCCTCGGCGACGGGACACCACCAGTCACCAGGCGGACCACTTATCGCCGAGCGCACAGGTTACAACTGGTCCGCTCGACGATAACTGGTCCGCTCGATGTTCTAGTGCGCCGGCTTCCGATAAATGCGGACAAAACTCTGGATCAAAGGCAGGGCTCCGTGTTAGCTTATTCACCATGGGAACATTAAACTGCAGCGCAACGACAGCGCTGAGCTTCTACATTCGTGATCGCCGCGCCTGACAGCGCGCTCGATTCACTTCCTGCGATCCGCTGACCTCATCGAACCCTCGGCACCACCGGTCCATTGATGGACCCGTCGCCGCCGAACCGATCGAGCAGGATCTGTAGCAGCGCGTTGTCGACCCGGACAGACATCAGCATCCGGGGCGAAGCCGCAATTCTCTGACACGTGTCTTTGCACATTGTGCTGCCCTGGGTGCTCCCTTCTTCATTTCCGGAGCGCGCCCATGCGACCTCATTCATCATTCGGCGGCCGACACGAACTCGGCCAGAACTTCCTGCATTCACCCTCAGCTCTCACTACGATCGCAAACCTCACCCGCGCCACCACCGGTTCCATTTTGGAGATCGGGCCTGGCACCGGTGCGGTGACTGCTCAGCTGTACACGCTGGGCAGACCGCTCACGCTCGTGGAACTCGACGAAACGAGGATCAGTCACCTTGAACACTCATTCCCGCGCGCCCAGGTCAGACACGCAGATGTCCTGAGGTCCAGGCTCGATCAGCCCGTGATCGTCGGCAGCCTGCCCTTCCACCTGACCACGCCCATTCTGCGCAGACTCCTGCGCGCCAGCAGATGGCAGAACGCCATTCTGCTCACCCAATGGGAAGTGGCCCGCAAACGCGCCGGTGTCGGCGGATCGACCATGATGACCGCCCAATGGGCACCGTGGTTCGACTTCCGGCTCATCGAACGCGTACCTGCCCACGCCTTCACACCGAAGCCCAGCGTCGACGGCGGCATCCTCACCATCGATCGCCTGGCAAACAGCCTCGTGCCTGATCGGCACAGGTCGGACTACCAACAATTCATCCGCACAGCCTTCACCGGACGCGGACGTGGGATGAAAGGAATCCTCACGACAATGAACCTCACTGACCGCACCACGCTGCAATCGACCATGGACCGCAACGACGTCAGAGGAGACACCTTGCCACGAGATCTCAAACCCGAACAGTGGGCCGGACTGTATTCGGCCCTCGGCACGACCGAGACAAGCACCGCGAAGAACCCATCAGCTGCACAGAAGCAGAGCAGGAAATCACAGAAGAAGGGAAACACCATGCGAAACGACAACGGACATAAGAACCCCAGCGTCGCGGCCGGAACGGGAGAGATCCCCGTGATTGCCGAGAAGCCGGTGATCACGGGTGAGATTCCCATCGTCGGCGCCGCCCAGGCGGCAAAGAAGCTCGAGGCCCAGATTCCGGGAGTCGACTCTGAGGCCAAGACGAAGAGCCACGACAAGGGACACCTGCAGGCCGAGCGCGGTTTTATGCCGCAGCACGGCAAGCCGTCCCAGCCTCAGCCGCGGTGGAATCTGCCACGGCGCCAAGGCTGACGGCTGACAGCTGACAGCTGACAGCTGACGGTCACACCACACGCGGGCACGAGCCAATCGTGCCCGCGTGTCCATCATCACAACCAGAATTCCGCTCGGCAGACATACTCACTGAGCTCGGATCAGATGACGGCCGTATACCATCTGACCAGGAACTTCACGTAAACACACGATAAACTACGGCTATTGTGCATCTCCTGTTCGCCGGAGGAGCTGAGTGTGTTCATCTTCCATTCATCAACCCCTTAACCTTGCGGACATCCAGAGTGCGAATCATGGGAGACAGCTGGAAATACATCTCATGATCCTCGCTAGGAGACGCGCATGACCCAGGCTCTGGCACCAGAGACCTTCACACCGACGCAGACCGTCGGCCGCAGCAATGATCGTCGCTGGCACCTGGCCTTCGGCCTGCTGCTCGCGATCACTCTCATCGCCTTCACCTTGTGGTCATTCGACTATGTCAGCCAGGGCGCACCGCGCATGGTGCTCATCACGACGGTCATCTTCGGTGCGTTCATGGCGTTCAACATCGGAGGCAACGATGTGGCGAACGCCTTCGGCACCTCGGTTGGTGCGGGCACCCTGACGATGAAGCAGGCGCTCCTTGTTGCGGCTGTCTTCGAGGTCAGCGGTGCGCTGCTGGCCGGCGGCGATGTCACTGACACCATCAAGAGCGGAATCGTCGACCTGGGTGCCGTCTCCCTCGACCCGATGGAGTTCGTCTACATCATGATGGCTGCCCTCCTCGGTGCGGCAGTGTGGCTGCTGATCGCCACTCGCATGGGCTGGCCGGTCTCGACCACGCACTCGATCATCGGCGGCATCATCGGCGCCTCCCTGACCATCGGCTTCGTCACCGGCACCGGAGGCTTCGCCATGGTGCAGTGGTCAGAGGTCGGCATGATCGCCATCTCATGGGTCCTCTCCCCCGCGCTCGGCGCGCTCGTCGCCTTCCTCATCTACGGGGCGATCAAGAAGTACGTCCTCGGCGATGCCCTGTCAAAGACCCTGAAACCCCACATGCTCGCTCCCACCGGCGAGAACAGCCACGCTGCAGGCGTCGGAATGGACCGTGAACGCGACCCCGGTACCGCGGCTTCGGCCGATCAGCCGGTCGGTTCGCACTCCACACTTCAACGTTGGGTTCCGCTCATCGCCGCAGGCGGTGCCGTCATCCTCACCGCGATGCTGTTGTTCAAGGGCCTGAAGAATCTCGACGTTGCAGTCAACGCCGTCGGAGGCACCCTCATCATGGCGATGATCGGCCTCGCCGTGTGGATGGCGGTCTTCGTCTTTGCCAAGACCCTGCGCAAGCAGACAGTTCCCCGCGCGACCTACGTCCTCTTCTCCTGGATGCAGGTGTTCACCGCCTCGGCGTTCGCCTTCAGCCATGGCTCCAACGACATTGCGAACGCGATCGGGCCCTTCGCCGCAGTCCTCGACGTGCTCAAGACCGGCACCATCAGCTCCGAGGCGACCGTCCCCTTCGCTGCCATGCTCACCTGCGGGATCGCCCTTGTTGCCGGCCTCTGGTTCATCGGCCGCAAGGTCATCGCCACAGTCGGGACCAAACTCACGGAGATCCACCCTGCATCCGGCTTCGCCGCCGAGCTCGCTGCCGCGGCCGTCGTGATGGCAGCTTCAGTCAGCGGTCTGCCCGTCTCTTCCACCCATATCCTCATCGGTGCGATCATCGGCGTAGGTCTGGTCAACCGATCGGCGAACTGGAAGCTGATGAAGCCGATCGCCATGGCTTGGGTCATCACCCTGCCGGCCGCCGCGAGCATCGGTGCCATCAGCGTCCTCAGTCTGCGCACGTTCTTCGGCTGACAAGCTGCCTGCCAACGGCGGCTCGGACCGGCATCAGATGCATCGGTCCGAGCCGCCGTCGTGCGTTTCGAGCAGCACGGACCTCGTCGACGCTCGTGTCAGCCTCTGCAGATAGAATTGTTCTCACGTTCACGAGTCGTGGCCATCGGTACCTGGCCGGCCACGCGGCAACCCGTCATCGACCGGGTGCCCCAGGGATAGAACGGGTCGGCGCCACAAGGCGTTGGCAAGCTTCGATCCGGGCGCACTGCGCCCGAGGAACGGGTGCCGTCATGTCACGTGACACCAACGAAAACTGGCCTGGGTTCTCCAAGGAGGAGTCCCTCCAATGGGCCCGTGTCTTCCTCCGCCACTCACCCCAAGCGCTTCCGCCCAGCGACAAGGCACTCGCACACGCCGACATCTCGCGCGGCATACCCCACGCGGGCCCAGACTGGGTGAGGACCGCAGAGCAGGCCCGCACCATCGATTTCACGCCCGTGCTCTACCACTCGCTCTTCACATCCTTGGAGTCCATCGACGCAGACTCATTCAGACGGCATCCGAAGAATCGTGAGATCACCAATCGCGCCTGCGTTCCGGGGATTCCCTTCGACACCGAGCTGTGGAAGGAGTGGCCGCAGTTGGTCCTTGACGACGAATTCGCTCCGGGAACAGCCGCAGAACTGGTGCTCACGTTCGCTGACATGACCTATCGCAGCTGACGCGGTGCCCTGTTGCAGATGGGCATCATCCTCGGCGGTGGGGTCAGGCCACCGACAAGTACACCGCCGAGGCGATCGCCCGATCGATCTCGCTTGGTTCGCCGCCGATCGCGACCCCGACACGTCCAGTTCCAGCGTCGGACGATGCACTTCCAGCGTCGCGAACCTCGACTGTCGCACCCGGGCGCACCCCCACCTCGGCGAGGTGGGCAAGGACTGAAGGGTCCGCGTCCGAAACCCGGATGACCGTGTAGGACCCGGGGTCAGCCTCGGCGAGGAGGAGCGAGGACTCATGGGACTCGATCTGCCCGTCGGGGCCGGGGATCGGGTCCCCATGAGGATCGGCCTGAGGACGGCCGAGGAACGCGTCGATGCGATCGACAAGCCGGTCCGAGGCCGCATGTTCGAGGATCTCCGCCTCATCGTGGACCTCGTCCCAGCCATAGCCCAAGGATTCGACGAGGAACGTTTCGAGCAGGCGATGCCTGCGCACCATCGATAGGGCTATCGTCTCCCCCTTCGAGGTCAGCACCGGAGGGCGATAGGGCACGCGGACGATGAGCCCGAGTTCATCGAGACGTTTGAGCACCTCGGTGACGTTGGCCTTCGTGGTGCCGAACCGGTTCGCCAACTCGGTGGCAGTCATCGGTGTCCCGCCCCATTCCTGGGCCGACCAGATCGCCTTGAGATAGTCCTGGCTGACCTCGGACACTTCGCCTGCACGCATGCGCTCAGCGTAGCCGATGTGACGGGGCCGCCAACAGAAACGGTCCTCGTCTACAGTCGAGGGTGAGACCTGAACAGACCCAGCGGAGCAGACGACGATGACCATGCACCTCGGCCGCACCATCACCACCGGTGTGATCACCGCTGTCCTCTTCATCGGCATCTTCGCTGCGATGAATGCCGGACAGCCGTTGAGATCTGACGACACTGCCGACCCGTCGAATGCGCCCAGTCTCGGGTTCGGTCTTCTTGGACTGTTCTCGGTGCTCTCTGTCGTGGTCTCGTTCGGGCGCCGGTCCTCGACGCACGGGCGCCGGTCCTCGACGCACGAGCGGCAGCGACGTGAAGGGGCGGGACCGACATTCCTCATCGTGCTCAACGAGTATTCCTTGGGCGGAATCCTGATGATGGGACTGATCCAGGCCGCCTGCCTGTCCCTGACGATGCTGATCTGTCGCGGTTTCGCCGTCGACACCGGTGCCCCGGGCACGTTATGGGCAGAATTCTTCTCCACCCCGCTGCCCTTCCTCGCGGTCTTCGCAGCGGCCTGGGCGAGTACGAACATCGGGCTCGCGTACCTATCTGTGGCGATGCTCGTGCGCACTATCGTTGTTCTCTCGATTCTCGCGCTGTTCCTCTTCATCGGTCTCGGCATCGCGGTCATGATGGCGTTCGGAAGGCTCGAGTCCGCAGACCCCGTCGCAAGCTTCCTCGCCTCCGGTCTCGCTCTGCTGATCACGATTCCACTGCTCATCGGTGCACGGAAGCTGGCACTGGCCAAAGCTCCGGCCCGAGTCTGACCTCGGCCCGGGTTCAGTCTGCTCCGCCCCGACACGAGGGGTCGCGGATCTGGAACAACTTTCGCCTGCGGGAGAAGGTGCAGCCTGGAAGAATCACAGCATGAGGATGAGGACGCATAAGTTGAGCACCACCCTGGTCTATGCAGTGGCTCTCGCACTATTCATGGTGGTCATCTTCGCCCTTGCGAACGCCGGCATCGACCCCCGCGCCAGCCGCATCGGGGATTTCGACCCCAAAGGCGCCGCGACGGCGTGCTTCGGCCTGCTCGGCCTCTATCACTCGATTGCGATCGTCTTCTTCGACGAGGATGACTCTTCGAAGTCAGCCGCTGCGGCCGCCGATTCCCACCTCCCCGGGACACCCGATTCGTACACCGGTTTCATCCGACAGTCCTGGTACAAGGTGCTGTCGGTGGGGCCCATCTTCGCGGTCTTCTGCACAGCCTCGGTGTTCATCTGGCATTCGTTCGCCGAATTCCCGGGACGTCCGGGAACGGTGTGGGGCGACTACGCTACATCGCCAGTTCCCGCCCTCACCCTCTTCCTCCTGTGCTGGGCCAGCACCAATATCGGGTTCATGTTCGCCTCCATCGCCGAGGCGTTCAACCGGGATCGGCTCGGTCTCTTCATCACGGCGATGGTCATCATGTTCATCGTCGCCCTCGGCATCACTGTCGGTTTCATCTTCCTCCCAGAGCAGTCGACCGGCGCGGCGCTGACGATGGCCGCACTCGCTGTGCCCTTGACCCTGGTCACCGTCATCGGCGCCCGCGCCTGGGCCATCGCCCGAGTGGATCGCTACGATGCGAACCACCCCCGACTGAGTGCTCGGGAGCGACGGCGTTCGGAGCAGTTCGGTCCCGATCATCAACGCCGGCCCGCTCCAGGTGCGCCGCCGTTCGACATGCTCCGAGACGGGGAGCAGCTGCTCATGCACTTCAAGAGCGAACGGACCCCGGAACCGCAGATGCTCATCGCCACGAATCATAGGTTCGTCCGTGCCTCGATCCTCGGATCCGATCGGACCTTCATTCTCGAACAGGCCAGTCCCGGGCAGCTCCTCGGCGCCAGTTCTGAGCGAGTGGGCCACGATCTGATGACGACTGCGCACTTCCGCGACCGCCAGGACATGCGCGTCGTCGGTGGAGATCCCGAACAGTCCCGGGCCTTCGCCGAGGCGGTCAGTCGTCTCGCACGAACCGGACAACTCCGCGGCTGAGAACCGGACCTAGTCCGCGGCTGAGAGCCGGACCTAGTCCGCGGTTGAGAACCGGACCGTCGCGGCCCCTCCTCACCGCCTCTGCCGGGTCACGTGAGCTACCTGAAGATAACGAACTTGCCCTGAAAATAGGGGGCGGAGTCCCTGGCAAAGCACCGAGAGTCTAAGATAGATCGGTGCCCTTTTGGGCGAGTCCAGAGTTTCCGACCGGAGGTTATGCGTGCAGGATCCCAACGAAGAGAAGATGAAACGACCCATCGTCGAGCGTGAGCGCTTCGGCGGTACCGACAGATCTGCCCGAGACGTCGACCCCGAGAAGCGCCCTCCGATCTCCAGCACGGAGATGAGCCGCGGTCCCGCCGAGCTCACGGACGAGCGGGGATCCCGGGTCAACTGGAAGGTCTTCATCATCTCCTCGGCGGTGATCCTCGGCTTCTCGATCTGGGCGATGCTCATGCCCGACTTCGCACAGTCGACGATGAAATCGATCGTTGACTGGATCGCGACGAACCTCGGCTGGTACTACGTCCTCACGGTCACCGTCGTCATCGCCTTCGTCCTCTGGGTCGCCCTGTCCAAAGAAGGTTCGGTGCGTCTGGGCCCGGACCATTCCCGGCCGCAGTACAACCTCTTCACCTGGGTCGCGATGCTCTTCGCCGCGGGTGTGGGCATCGACATGCTCTTCTATTCGGTGACCGGGCCGATCACCCAGTTCCTGCAGCCGGTCAACGCCGATCCCGAGTCGGCGGCCGCCGCGCAGGATGCCGTGGTGTGGACGATGTTCCACTACGGCATCGCCGGCTGGTCGATGTACTCGCTGCTGGGCATGGCCATGGGCTACTTCGCCTACCGCTGGGGCATGCCCCTGTCGATCCGCGCAGTCCTCTACCCCTTGCTGGGCAAGCGGGTGCGCGGAGCCACGGGGGACGTCATCGACATCTTCGCGCTCGTCGGCACCGTCTTCGGCGTAGCCACCTCGATGGGCATCGGCGTCGTCCTGCTCAACGTCGGATTCTCCGAACTCTTCGGTCTGCAACAGGGCCTCGCACTCCAGATCGCCCTCGTCATCGTCGCGGTCATCATGACGATCGCGGCCTGCACCTCCGGTGTGGACAAGGGCATCCGCTTGGTCTCCGAGCTCAACCTCTGGTCCTGTGCCGCGATGATGCTCTACATCCTCGTCACCGGCAAGACGGCCTTCCTGCTCAATGCATTGGTCGAGAACATCGGCCGCTTCATCTTCACTCTGCCAGAGCGCACCCTGTCCACGTTCGCCTATGTCGATGACGGCTCTGCCTGGATGGGCGCCTGGACGCTGTTCTTCTGGGCATTCTGGCTGGCCTGGGGTCCCTTCGTCGGACTGTTCCTGGCCCGCATCTCCCGTGGACGCACACTGCGCGAGTTCGTCATCGCTGCGATCACCGCGCCCGTGATCTGCGACTTCATCATCGTCTCGATCTTCGGCAACTCCGCCCTCTCAGAGGTCTTCAGCGGCAACAGGGACTTCGCTCAGCAGGCCATCGATTCACCCGAACAGGGCTGGTATGCCCTCCTCGACATGTTCCCGGGATCGACGTTCCTCATCGGCCTGGCCACGCTCTCCGGTCTGCTCTTCTACCTCACGAGTGCGAACTCGGGTGCGATGGTGATGTCGAACTTCAGCTCCACCATCCCCAACCCTGAGGAAGACGGAGCGAAATGGCTGCGGATCTTCTGGGCCGTCGTCACCGCTGTGCTGACCATCGCCATGCTCGTCGCGGGAGGGGTGACGACGATGGAATACGCGACGCTGATCTTCGCCCTGCCGGTGACGGTCATCGCCTATCTCGTCATGGCCTCCTTCTCGAAGGTGCTGCGCATGGAGCGAGCAGAGAGGGAGGGCCGGACCCGCAAGCGTCGAACCACTGCCGTCCACGGTGGCCGCACCCCGGAGAAGACGTGGCGTCAGCGCCTGGCTACTCTGCGCTCCTACCCATCGAAGAAGTCCGTCGACAGGTTCGTCAACGAGGTGGTCGAACCCGCTCTGGAAGCTGTGGCCGCCGAGTTCCGCGAGCTCGAATACACTGTCGAGCTGACTCAGGAGACCGGCCCGGAATCGGGAATCACGGAGTTCACGCTCATCGTCGACATGGACGAACAGCGCAACTTCCACTACCAGGTCGCCGCTGTCGAACACAATGTTCCCTCATTCGGTGCACGCAATGCCCCGCGCGGCGATGACGTGTACTACCGGATCGAGGTCTTCACCCAGACCGGTTCCGAGGGCTATGACCTCATGGGTCTAAGTGGGCAGCAGATCATCGACGACGTCCTCGATCGGTACGAGAACCACTTGTCGTTCCTCGCCTATTCGCATGAGCACTCGTACCAGTCGGTCGTCACGCCTCCGAGTCCCCCGGCCACGGATTCGATTCCGGCGGTGCCCACCTCGGCCGAGGAAGTCGAATCGGTCGAGGAAGTCGAATCGGAACCTGCCGGCAAAGGCCGCTGATGCGCCAGACCGTGCAGGTCCGCTGAACCAGCCAGCTGGAGAACCGAGCCGACCGTGAACCGAGGCTGTCCCCGACACCGGGGGCAGCCTCGGCGCATTCATCGGGGTGTTGCACGATCGCGTCCTTGGCACCATAGTCGAGTCAGGGATGTCGTGGGCTCAGCGAGACCCACACGGATGCGAGAACCGGGAGGTGGTTCGCCGTGGACTTGATCGCGGTGCTGTCATT
Source organism: Brevibacterium sp. UCMA 11752 (assembly GCF_021532235.1). NCBI lineage: Bacteria > Bacillati > Actinomycetota > Actinomycetes > Micrococcales > Brevibacteriaceae > Brevibacterium > Brevibacterium sp. UCMA 11752. Next base: position 341,476 of record NZ_JACBOS010000003.1, read on the forward strand.
ATTGTCAGCCGAGGACTACACGATCGCCCGCGAGGTCCTCCAGCGCGGATTCGGTCTCCTCTTCTTCATCGCCTTCCTCAGCGCCTGGAACCAGTTCCCCGCGCTGCTGGGCGACCATGGGCTGACTCCAGCACCACGATTCATCGCGGCCACCACCTCCGCTCAGGCGCCGAGCCTGTTCCGGTGGAAGCGCTTCACCTACACGGACCGCCGGCTGCGCATCGTGTGCGGCATCGGCATGATCGCGGCGATGACCGTCGTCGTCGGCCTCCCCCAGGCCGGGCCCGCGTGGACGACGATCCCGGTGTTCGGACTCATGTGGTGGCTCTACTTCTCAATCTCGAGCATCGGGCAGCGCTTCTACGGCTTCGGCTGGGAATCGCTCCTACTCGAGGCCGGATTCCTCGTCGGATTCCTCGGCTCTCACGAGGTGGCTCCCTCGCTGCTGATGATCTTCTTCCTCCGCTGGTTCGTCGTCCGCGTCGAGTTCGGGGCGGGCATGATCAAGATGCGCGGGGACAGCTCGTGGCGTGACCTGTCCGCCATGGACTATCACCATCAGACCCAGCCCATGCCGGGGCCGTTGAGTCGCCGAGCCCATCTGATGCCCGGATGGTGGCATCGAGGTGAGACTCTTGGCAGTCACGTCGTCCAACTCATCGCACCGTGGCTGCTCTTCCTCCCCCAACCCATCGCATCCTTCGCCGCCGTCGCCATCATCATCACACAGCTCGCACTCGTCATCACCGGCAACTATGCCTGGCTGAATTGGGCGACGATCCTGCTTGCCTTCGCCGGGATCAGCGACTCGTTCCTAGCCTGGATCGTCGGTGGGCCCTGGCCCGGATGGGGCTGGCCTATCGGGTCCCTCGCCGAGGTGGCGGGATGGTCGACGTCGAACGCTGAGTTCGGGTCGGCTGGGTCGGCCGAAGTCCAACCGCTGTGGTGGGCGATCCTCATCTTGGCCTTCGTCATCTGGCAGTGCGTGCTCAACATCCCGGCTCTGCGCAACCTGTTCTCGCCACGTCAGAAGATGAATGCCAGCTTCAATCGGTGGGGTTTGGGCAACGCCTATGGCGCCTTCGGGTCGATGACCGAGACCCGTGACGAGATCATCATCGAAGGCACCCTGGATCCCGATGCAACGATGGACTCAGGAGACTGGCGGCCCTATGTGTTCAAGGGCAAACCCGGGGACGTGCATCGTCGCTCCCCGATCGTTGCGCCCTATCACCTGCGCCTGGACTGGCTGATGTGGTTCGCGGCCCTCGGTGACTACCGGCAGTCCTGGTTCTATGCGCTGCTCGAACGCATCGGGGACGGGGACGCGCAGATCCGAACGCAGCTGGGCCCTGACCCCTTCGACGGTCAGGCACCGGCTCTCATCCGGGTCCGGATCTTCACCTACCGCTACGCCACCGGTGAGGAACGACGGCAGGCACGGGAGGAAGGACAGCCTCGGCCGTGGTGGGTGAGGTCGAATCCTCGCACCATGGTCGAGCCCACGGACCTGCGGAACGGGTGAACGGCTCTGCAGAACCGGACGACCCCGCTGAGCTGAGTGCCTCCACGGCCCGATTTGCGCAATTGCGCAGGTGAGAAACTTGCTCCGCTGCTCAGCCAAGCCTAAAGTTAATGTACATTAACTTTCCGATCCTGACTCAGGCTCGGGCACCAGTTTCCGATTCAGGAGCCGCCTTGCCCCACCTCAGACACCACAATCCTGCCCGCACACTGACAGCCGTCACCGCGTGCGCCCTCACACTCGGTCTCACCGCCTGCACAGCCGGCAGCTCCGCGCCCGAATCGGACGTCGGCGAGGGAGGCAAGCCTGTCGTCCTCACCACATTCACCGTCCTCGCCGACATCGCAGAGAACGTCGCCGGAGAACATCTCGACGTCGCGTCCATCACCAAGGTCGGTGCCGAGATCCACGGCTACGAGCCCACCCCCGGAGACATTCGCAGAGCTTCGCAGGCCGACCTCGTCCTCGACAACGGACTGAATCTCGAGCAGTGGTTCGAGCAGTTCGTCGGCGACCTCGATGTCCCCCATGCCGTCGTCAGCGAAGGCGTCCAGGAGCTCTCGATCACCGCGGACGCATACGCCGGCAAACCCAACCCGCATGCCTGGATGAGCCCGCTCAATGTGCAGATCTATGCGCAGAACATGGCAGAGGCCTTCAGCGACCTCGATCCCGATCACACCGAGGACTATCACGACCAGGCCGAGGCCTACAGCACCCAATTGCAGGACGTCCAGGACGAACTCCTCGCGGACCTGTCAGTACTGCCGAAGAAGAAGCGGGCCCTCGTCACCTGCGAAGGCGCGTTCTCCTACCTCGCCAGGGATGCTGAACTGGCCGAGAAGTTCATCTGGCCGGTCAACGCCGAAGCGCAGGCAACACCCGGTCAGATCACCTCGGCGATCGAATTCGTCGAAGCCAACGACGTGCCCGCAGTCTTCTGCGAGTCCACGGTCTCTCCGGCTCCGATGGAACGGGTCGTCGAGGCCACCGAGGCAGAATTCGGTGGCACCCTCTACGTCGATTCACTTTCCGAGGCCGACGGCCCGGTTCCAACCTACCTTGATCTCATCCGTCACGACGTGTCTGTGATCACCGAAGCCCTGACAGGAGAGAACTCATGAGCACTCCCGCCATCGCCGTCAACGAAGTGACCGTCCACTACGGGCTCGTCGTGGCTCTCGACCGTGCTTCCTTCACCCTCGAGCCGGGCCGGATCTGTGGTCTGATCGGCATGAACGGGTCCGGAAAGTCGACGCTGTTCAAGGCGATCATGGGCATGGCAGCGCCCGATTTCGGTACCGTCGCCATCAACGGCGAATCCACTGCCTCGGCACGGCGGGCCGGTATCCTCGGCTACGTTCCGCAGAGCGAGGACGTCGATTGGGACTTCCCTCTCTCCGTGCGTGAGGTGGTCATGATGGGCCGGTACGGACACATGGGGCCACTGCGCCTGCGGAAGAGAGCCGACCGCGAGTCGGTCGATGAGGCACTCGAACGCGTCGAACTCACCGAGTACGCCGACCGTCAGATCGGCCAGCTCTCGGGTGGACAGAAGAAGCGGGCCTTCGTTGCCCGGGGAATCGCGCAGGGTGCCACGATCCTCCTGCTCGACGAGCCCTTCGCCGGTGTCGACAAACGCACCGAAGCCACGATCACCAGCCTACTGAGGGAACTCGCCGCCGCAGGTGCCACAGTGCTCGTGTCCACCCACGACCTGCACGCACTGCCCGACTTAGCCGACGAGGCGATTCTGCTCATGCGCAGGGTTCTGCTCCAAGGCGACCCCCAGGAGATCCTCCAGCCCGAGAACCTCGCCCTGGCCTTCGGCCTCGACGTACTGAACGCAGGTGCGGCAACATGACCGTCTTCAACCTCCTATTCGAACCAATGGGCTATGACTTCATGCTTCGCGCACTGGCAACCACCCTGATCGCGTCCATCGTCTGCGCCGTGCTCTCGTGCTGGCTGGTGCTCATCGGCTGGTCGCTCATGGGAGATGCAGTCTCGCATGCTGTGCTGCCCGGAGTCGTCCTCGCCTATGTCCTCGGCGCACCGTTCGCGCTGGGGGCTGTGGTCTTCGGATTCCTCGCCGTCGGGCTCATCGGCGCCGTGCGTGATACGAGCCGGATCAAGGAGGACGCCGCGATCGGAATCGTGTTCACGACGCTGTTCGCTCTTGGGCTCGTACTCATCTCCGTCGTCCCCTCGCACACGGATCTCAACCACATCATCTTCGGCAACCTCCTCGGCGTCTCCTCCTCCGAGCTGCTTCAGGTGACCGTCCTCGGCGTCATCACCCTGGCGGTGCTTGTGGCGAAGAATCGGGATTTCACCCTCTTCGCCTTCGATCCCACCCATGCACACGCGCTCGGCCTCAACCCGAAGGTCCTCGGTGCAATGCTGCTGGGCCTGCTGGCACTGACCTCAGTCGTCGCACTGCAGGCCGTCGGGGTGGTCCTCGTCGTCGCCATGCTCATCATCCCCGGCGCCACCGCCTATCTGCTCACCGACCGGTTCCAACGCATGCTTCTCATCGCCCCGGCGATTTCGATCGGCTGTGCGCTGGTCGGGCTCTACGCGAGCTACTACCTCGACACCGCTTCGGGCGGCATGGTCGTGCTCTCCCAAGGTGCCGCCTTCGCCCTCGTCTACCTCTTCAGCCCCCGGCACGGACTGATCGGTCGGCGCCTGTCTGTGCGCAGGCGGCGGGAGCTGGTCAACACGAGCTCTTCCGTTGCCCCGCTTTGACCGTCGGGGCCGCGCAGTCGCGACTGACGACATCGACGTCAGTCCCGGTCTGGCGGACCCGACTCAGTCGATGCCCAACGCCAGGAGCACGATGAGCACGACATTGAGTGCGATGATGAGCCCCGAGGCGAGGATCGCGACGATCGTGATGATTCGTGAGTTCGCGTACTGGCCCATCACCGTCCGATTCATCGTGAGCCTGACCAGGGGAATCATCGCGAACGGAATGCCGAGGCTGAGCACGACTTGGCTGAGGACGAGGGACCAGGTCGGGTCTGCTCCGATTCCCAGGATGATGAGCGCGGGGATCATGGTCACGGCCCTCTGCCACACGATCGGGACGTTGACCCGCAGCAGGCCCTGCATGATCGAGGCCCCCGCATAGGACCCGACGGCGCTCGAGGTCAGGCCGGAGGCGAGCAGTCCGATGCCGAAGAACAGGCCCACAACCTCGCCGAGGTTGGCCGACACGACCGCGTGCGCGCCCTCGATCGTGTCGGTTCCGTCCTGACCGCGCAGCGAGGCAGCGGCGAGCAGAAGCATGGCGATATTGACCGAGCCTGCGATGACGAGGGAGAGCACGACGTCCCACCGGCTGGCCCTGAGCAGCTGGGGAATCGACGCACGCGGTGCCGCGCCGTGCCGGTCGACGGACAGCGCCGAATGCAGGTAGATCGCGTGGGGCATCACGGTCGCACCCAACATGCTGGCAGCGAGGACCACCGAGTTCGTGCCCTCAAGTCTGGGCACGATTCCACCTGCCGCTTGTCCCCAATTCACATCGCCGACGAACAGGCCTGCTAGAAAGCCAATGGCGATGATTGCGAGCAGGGTGATGATCACCGTTTCGAAGGGACGCTGACCACGGGTGGACTGGATCGAGAGCAGGAACAGGGACACGACGCCGACGATGACTCCACCCAGAAGCAGCGGCAGGTCGAAGAGGATCTTCAGGGCGATGGCACCACCGATCACCTCGGCGATGTCGGTGGCAATGGCCACGACCTCCGCCTGCCCCCAATACGCCAGTCGTGACCGGCGGCTCAGCCTGTTCCCGAGGAGGCTTGGCAGCGAATGCCCGGAGACAAGACCGAGCTTCGACGACAGGTACTGCACGAGAACAGCGATGAGGTTGGCCGCGACGAGGACCCACACGAGCAGATATCCGTATTGGGCGCCCGCGCTGAGGTTGGCCGCGACATTGCCCGGATCGACGTATGCGATCGCCGCGACGAAGGCCGGCCCCAGGAGGAAGAACGTCGAGACCTTCTTCGGGCGCGCCGCAGTGACTTCGGGGCTGCCGGTTTTCGATGGATCGACGTTCATAAAGTTAACGTACATTGACTTTTCCTTGCGGGCAACATCTCCGCATGGGACCGCACTTCCGCACGAAGCTGGTCTTCCGCATGGGACTGCACTTCCGCATTCGGCTGCCCCTGGTAACTGAACACAGAAAGGCCTACGATTCGACTATGCCCACTGAACATGTTCACTCACGCGCAGATCGTCGGCTGAGGACCGAGGAGAAGGTCATCTCTGCCGCCGCCGATCTGTTCCTCGAGTTCGGCTACAAGACCACGACAGTCAGGGGCATCGCCAAACGCGCCGAGGTGTCCGTGGGCAGGGTGATGGCCGCCGGCGACAAGGATGTCCTCCTCGTTCGCTGCTACGACCGATGGATCGGCCAGCTCCAGTCCGGGAACTACACTCTCCCTGCTCGGGCACGGGCAGTCACAGAGGCGACGCAATCGACGCGAACCCGCGCCAGGCCAGCGGCCACCTCGGCGGTGCAGAACCACCTGGTGGGGATCTTCCTGCCGTTTCTCGAGTTCTTCGCCGCTCACGAGGACCTGTCCCGGGACTACGCGGCCGCGCTGATGCGCGTGGCCGGCAAGCCTCAGGTGTTCGAAACTCTGGCGGCGGACCTGCAGGACAAACTGTCGTCGAGTCTGGTCTCGATCGGGATCAGCGAGGCGTATGCCCAGGCCAGTGCCGTCGCACTCTATGACTCCTACCTCGGCATCCTGTTCCGGTGGGCGGCCAGCGATATGAGTCTCGCCGAGGCGACCGAGGCCCTCTCGGACAGCATCGCGTTCCACACCCAGCTGAGGCGACCCATATGACGCCGTCTCCCGATATAAGGAGTTCGACATGACCTTGCTTCCCGATCCCTGGTGGCCGGTGGCGGTGATGGCCCTCATCGTCCTCGTCGACGGCTTCCTGACATTCTGGCCGCCGAAGGTCATCGCCGCCTGCCTTGACGGGGTCGGACTTCCGCGTGACTGGTGGTGGGTGCTCGCGGTGGTGAAATTCCTCGCGGCAGCCGGGCTGGTCGCCGGCTTCTGGATTCCGGGCGTCGGCCTGGCTGCGGCCGTCGGCCTCATCGTCTACTTCCTCACCGCTGCCGCCGCCCATCTGCGTGCCGGTTACGTCGGCCGCGACTTCTGGGTCAACTGTCTGGGGCTGCTCGTACTCAATGTCCTCATCCTCGTCTTCTGCTTCCTCGTCTGAGTGATTGCTTCCTCGTCTGAGTGATTGCTGCCTCGTCTGAGCCGCTGCTGCCTCGCTTGAGCCGCTGCTGCCCGAACACCGCGGAATCGCCTAGGCGCCCGCGACTGAGAACTTGTCTTCACCTGTGGAAGCGTGTGGCCCCTTGCGGTAGATTTCATTGTGGAGTTGCGTTCGACTACCGGCGATTTCTCGCACGCAATTCCACAGTGACCGGCGCTTCGGCCGACCATTTGGCACCGCGGCCCAAAGGCAGAGGCTAGGGCCGAGAGGACGGCACCACGACGGAGGGATTGGCAGCGTGGCCGAATCTGCAGAGGATCGATACGCCCGTTGGACGTGGATCCACGAGACCGCAGTGATGACCGGGTGGGACTTCGCCGCACTTGGCTCCCGCCTGGTCGCCGACGAACCGCCCTGGGATTTTGAACTGAGCTGCGCCAAGGCGATGGCGAGGTCGGCTGCCTGCCTCGACATGGGAACCGGGGGCGGCGAGCGCCTTCGCGACCTCGTCAGGCGCGTCAGTGCAGTCGGGGGCTTTCTCGGTCGCGAATCTGTGGTCCATGCCAGCGAGGGGTGGAAGCCGAATCTGGACGTGGCCACCTCGGCGCTAGCGGAATACGGCATCGAGGTCCGCGAGTACGACAGCGAGACCGGCGAGCCCATGCCGTGGCCCGACGATTTTTTCGACCTCGTGATGAACCGGCATGAGAGCTACGATCCAGCCGAGCTCGCTCGAGTAGTGAAGCCCGACGGAGGCTTCATCACTCAGCAGGTCGACGGCACGGAAGCATCCGAGTTCAGGCTCTGGTTCGGAGGCTGGCCCGAGACTCCCCAGAACCGGCTCGGACCGCGCCTCAATGAGCTCGAGGAACAGGGGTTCACCATCACCGATGCCGACGAGTGGACCGGCATGATGGAGTTCGCCGACGTCGAGGCGGTCATCGAATACCTCGCCTATATCCCCTGGGATGTCCCGGGGTTCACGGTGGCGGACAACCTCGTCGCCCTCGACCGGTTGGCGGCCCGCCGCTCTCCGATCGAGGTCACGCAGAAGCGCTTCCTCATCGTCGCCGAACGCTGACGCATCCGCCTCGGCAGATGGTCAGGTTTTCCCGACCTCGGTCACAGGTAAGCCGCATGGGCGGGCAGTGGGCGGCGTCGATAGTGTCGAAGACATGACCTCGCCGGACTTCATGTACCCCCAGCCCACCGATGACGAGTTGGCTGCTCAGCAGCCCTATACCGCGGCGTTGGGACTGGGAAGTCACGCGCACGAGGCCAGCCATCACAGCGCCAGCCATCACAGCGCCAGTCATCGCAGCCCCAGTCACGCGCTCAGCTCTGGTCAGTCACCCACTTCACCCGCTTCACCCAGCGCGGAGACCGATCACAACGGGGCATCACCGACAGGTGCGAACCGCCCACTGCTGGGCAAGGTCGCCCTGGTCCTCACAATCGTCGCCGCGGGACTGTCCCTGCTCGGCTCGATCGTCCTGGGTGTCACCATCGGACCGTCGGAGGCCGAATTCGGGTACTACTTCTCCGACGTTCCCAGCTGGTACCAGAACCTCGCAATCGCACTCGCCGGCCTTCAGGTCCTGTGTGCCGCGCTCGGCGTCACCGGTCTCATCATGGGCATCGTCTCAGCCGCCTCTGGCCGCGCCAGGACTCAGGGCATCGTCGCAATCGCCATCGCCGTCCTAGTCCCCTTCATCTCCTTCGGGTCCTTCATGATCCTCAGCTTCATCTTCGCCTGAGGCTCTCGCGCAGTTCAGACTCGGCTTCGTCCGATATTCAGACTGACTCTTGACACGATCCGTGTCTCCAGGGACGATTAAACAAATCGATTTGGCCTCCAATGATGCTGGGCTTGATCATGATGCGTTTCCGAGGAGAGTCCTATGACCGCCGCACCCGAAGCAGCCGAGACCGTTCATCCCGTCGATCAGCTTCGACCGATGCACAGGCTCATCCCGTTCGCCATCCAGCACGTCCTGGTCATGGTGGCCACACCGATCTCCTCGGTCTTCCTCATCGCCGGCGCATTGGACCTCGACGAGGCTGCCACCTCGGCGATCTTGGCGGCGGTCTTCATCTTCTCCGGCCTCGGGTCGATACTCCAATCCGTCGGCGTATGGAAGATCGGCGTCAAACTGCCCTTCGTCATGCTCCCCGGCGGCGCAGCCACGGTCCTGTTCATCACGATCGGCCAGGGTGCCGACATCGAGACTGCCGTGGGCGCAGTCATCCTCACCGGCGTCTTCTACATCCTGGCAGTCACCCTGTTCGTGAAACTGCTCAAATTCTTCCCGCCGCTGGTCATCGGGATCATGGTCATCGTCATCGGCGTCAACCTCGTCCAAGTCACCGGCAAGCTCATCGTCGGTGAGGCCGACACCCAGGAGTTCGGCGATCCGCAGAACCTGCTGCTCGGCCTCATCACGGTCGTCATCACCGTGCTGTGCTTCCGCTTCCTGCGCGGAATGCTCGGCAAGCTCTCGGTCGCACTCGGACTCATCGGCGGCACCATCGTCGCCGCGTTCATGGGCGTGACCGACTTCGCCGCACAGACCGGCGGCCCGCTGCTGGCGGCCCCGACGCTCTTTCCCTTCGGCACCCCAAAGTTCGATGTCATCGCCGCGATCCCGATGCTGCTGTGGGCCTTGGCCTCGATGGCCGAGGCGACCGGACAGACGATCATCAACGGCGAGATCGTCGAGAAGAAGGTGGATGCCAGTCGCGACGTTCCACGGCTGATCCGCGCAGACGGCATCATCACGATCTTCGGTGGAGTCTTCGGCACACCGGCGATGGTCACCAGCGGTGAGAACGTCGGCATTGTGCGTGCTTCGGGTGTGCGCAGCAGGTTCGTCACGGCCTTCGCCGGCGTCCTCCTCATCATCATCGGCATCAGCCCCATCGCCAGGATCCTCAACGGCATACCGGCGGCAGTCGTCGGCGGAACGGCAGTCGTGGTCTTCGCGATCATCGCAGTCCTGGGCATACAGATGCTCGCCAAGGTCGACTTCAACCAGACCGGCAACCTCATCACGGCCACCGTCGGATTGGCCGCCGGGCTTCTCCCTGTGCTCATTCCGGGTATGTACTCACAGCTCTCACCCAACGTCGCCTCGCTGCTGGGCAGCGGAGTCGCGATGGCCGCATTCGTCTCAGTGCTTCTCAACCTGCTCTTCCACCACACGGGCAAGCGCAACAGGCACCCGAAGTCTCGGACGGCAATCGACGATCCCAGCCACCTGGCTCAGCGCCCCGGCGACTACCGGATCTGATGTGGCGGTATGGCTCTGCTGATCTGATCAGGCAGGCTGGGAAGTCGATCAGGCAGGCCCGCTGAGACGATCACGCTGGCTGGCTGCGACGATCACGCAGGCCGGGAAGTCGATCAGGCGGGCCCGGAGGTCGATTCTCTGACAACGAGGGTCGGTGCGGATGCGCTTGTGGCCACCTGCTCGGATTCACCGTCGAGAATAGCGACGAGGCGCTCAACGGCCGCGCCCGAGATCTCGTCGAGTCCCAGGTCGACAGCGGTGAGCGGTGGTGTGCTCGTGCGGGAGCGCAGACCGTCGTACCTCGTGGCGATGAGCAGATCGTCTCCGACCGTCCGTCCCGCCTCAACTCCTGCCCGCACGGCACCAGTGGCGAATGCATCGATGGGAACGATCAGTCCGTCGACTTCCGGATGCTCAGCCAGCAGCCAGGTCGACGCGCGGTACCCGCCGTCCTCACCATCACCTTCGTCCGCCTCGGCGATCAATGGGGTGAAGCCGATACGAACGGCAGCGGCCTCATAGACCGCCCGTGCGGCAGCCTGCGATCTGCGCCGATCCGAGCCCACGACGAGAGCCGGATGCTGGGCTCCGCGCTCCACGAGATGCGAGACGAGAAGCTCCGCGGTCTCTTCATGATGCAGATCCACAGTGCGTTCGCCTGCAGGACCATCGATCGCCACGAACGGAATGCCGCGGTCATTCAGAGCCGCAGCGATGGGGTCATCAGCAGCCGGCTCAAGGAGGATCGCACCATCGATGTCGAGCCGGTCGACGGGATTGGCATCGCCGTCTGGTGGAGCGAGGACGAAGACGTAGCCCTTGAGCAGTGCGGTCCGCGCGCATCCCATCGCGAGTTCGGTGAAGAATCCCAGCTGCGAGGGTCCAGCGGAGACGGCCGAAGGCATCGACGACAAGAGGGCCAGCGCCTGGGACCGGCCTGAGCGGAGCCCCTGGGCCCGGACGCTGGGACGATAGTTCAGACTGGCGGCGACCTCTTTGACCTTGTCCCGTGTAGCCGAGTTGACCTTGCCCAAACCGTTGAGGGCATGGGACACGGTCGTGCGCGAGACACCGGCTTCACGAGCCACATCGGCGATCGTGGCCCGACTCGGACGCGAAGAATCTCCCATGCCCTCAGACTACTGGACGAGGGCTCATGACTGGATGATGACGATGGCCCCGGAGATGATCGCGAAGCCGAGGACGATGTATCGCAGCACCGGACCGTCGAGGCGGTGGTGGACGTACTTGCTGAGGAAGGATCCGATGGCCAGGAAGGGCAGCATGGCGGCGGTGAACAGCATCGTCGGCCCACTGACCTGACCGCTGATGGCCAGGACGATCAGGGAGATGACTTCCCCGACGAGGAAGCACACGGCCACCGTCGAGCGCAGTTCCGGGCCGGGACTGTGCTGGTAGGCCAGTGCATAAGGGGGTCCGCCGATGCCAGTCGAGGTCTCGGTGACGCCGGTGATGAGTCCGACGATGGCCAGAACGGGCTTGTTCGGAGTGAACTTCGGGGCGAGCAGTGCGATGACGGCGGCCACGAGCGTTGACCAGCCGATGAGCAGAGCGAGTTGGTGGAGGTTGACGATGACGAGGATCCACAGCCCGAAGAACGTGCCGGCGAAGCGGCCCACGCTGATCCATTTCACCCCGTGCCAGTGGATGTCGGATCGCTCCCGGGCCGCAACGTAGAAGTTCAGCGGGATCATCAGCACGAGTAGCATGACGGGGATGAGGCTCGGGTCGATGAAGCTGACGACGGGTGCCGTGATCATTGCGAATCCCATGCCGGTCGAGCCCTGCACGAAGGCTGAGAGCAGCACGGTGATCGCGACGATGCTGAAGGCGAGGATCGAGAGGCCGAGGACCGTCACCGGCGGTGCTCGCTCATCCACGTGGCGCGATGTTCGCTCGCCGACGGGTCGATGCGGGTGATCGGAGAATCGGCGACGACTCGATGGGAGACCTCGCGGGCACGCTCAAGGAAGGCGCGTCCGTCCCAGTCGACGGGCCAGCCCTTCTCGAGCCGGAGCCTGCCGTCGACGATCACGGCCTCGATCTGGTCGCGGTTGGCGATGCGCACGAGCTCCCAGGGCACATCCCAGGAGGGCACGAATTCGGGAACCTCGAGGTCGATCACGAGCAGGTCAGCAAGTGCTCCGGGGGCGATCTCTCCGACTTGCCCGGCCAGGCCGACTGCGTCGGCTCCCCCGCGCAGTCCCTGTTCGAGCCAGGTCCAGCCTCCGCCGCTCGAGGAGTCGCCGACGGTGGTTCCGCCGGTCAGTCTCTGTGCTGTTTCAGCCGCATCGAGGAGACGGAAGGCGTCCGAGCGCGTGCCGTCGGTACCCAGTCCCACGCGCATTCCCAGTTCGTGCATGAGCAGAGCGGGTGCGACCGCGTTGCCCTTCCAGGAGCTCGCCACCGGATTGTAGGCCACGGCTCCTCCGCTCTCGGCCAGGAGTCGGATCTCGCGCGGAGTCAGGAGGGTGGCGTGCGCGGCCAGAAGTTCGGGACCCAGAGCGCCGAGGCGGGCCAGTCGTTCCAGCGGACGCTCCCCGTTGGCGATGAGGGATCGTTCGACTGCGGCGAGATGTTCGTTGAGGTGGGTCTGGAAGGGGACTCCTGCTTCGCGTGCCAGCTGCGTGACCGCGATCAGGGCCTCGTCCGAGGCGACCTCGGGGATCGAGACCGCCAGCGAGGGGTGGACCAGAGGATCGGCGTCCCACCTGTTCAGGTGGCGTTCGGCGGCGGCGACCACCTCGGCGACCTCAGCGGTCTTCGTACCTCCGCCGAGGTCATTGCAGATCACGCCGAGTACGCAGCGCAGGCCGATCTCGGCGGTGACGTCGGAGATGGCAGAGACATCGACGCTGGCCCGAGTGCCGGCATCGGCGACCGTGGTGAAGCCGCCGCGCAGCGATTCCCACGCGGCCAGACGAGCAGCGACGTCGATGGCCTCGGCGTCCATATTCGCCTCCATCGGCACCCAGACGCGCTGGAAGATCTCGGAGGGTTCACCGAAGACGAGTGACTTGCCGAAGGACTGCGTGAGGTGATGATGCGCGTCGATGAAGCCCGGCATGAGGAGGCGCCCAGGCAGGTCGATGCGGGAGGCATCGGCGGGGGCTTCAGCGGCAACCGATTCGAGCGAGCCGACGGCGGCGATGCGACCGTGGGCAACGAGGACGCCATAGTGAGACTGCGGGCCCTCGGGAAGGAGGACCTGTTCGGGGATGAGCAGTGTCGGGGCCTGATGCAGATTGTGCAGCTGGGTCATGTCATCCTTCGTCGTCACAGGGGCCTCTTCGACCCTGCATTTTCCTCTGGTCAACGATATCGCGCGGAGGTCTCCACCCGAGAAAGCCAAATCGATTTGGTTAGCTTTAGTCTACGGGTCGGCGCTGGGGTGCGTCAACGGCCCGAAAGTCTGTGGCCAGCACGGTGTTCGGCCCCGGGGTGGGGCACGGTGTTCGACCCTGGGGCGGGGCACTGGCCGAGACCGTAAAATAGGTGGATGACCTCATTGCCCCTCACCCTCACCTCGGCGGAAGACGGGCAACTGGACTGCCACTATTTCAACGACGGACTGTGCCGCTCCTGCACCTTCATCGAAACGCCCCACTGCGATCAGGTGGCGGACAAAGAAGCCTGGTGCCGCCAGGTGCTGGCTGACCACTCCCCCGATGCCTGGCTGCCTGCTGCTGTCGGTCCCGACCGCGATTTCCGCAATCGGGCGAAGCTCGCCGTGGGCGGTTCGGCCGGTGCAGTCACCTTGGGCATCCTCGATCAGGACTTCCACGGCGTCGACCTGCGCGAGTGCGGAATCCAAGCCCCGCAGATCCGCGCGATCATCCCGATCATCGGCGACTTCCTCAACGACACCGGGCTTGCGCCCTATGACGTTCAAGCTCGCCGAGGTGAGCTGAAGTTCGTCCACATCACCGCGGCCCCCTCGGGGGACCTGATGATCAGATTCGTCGTCCGCTCCCAGCACGGCCTCGACGTGCTGCGATCGCGGCGCAACCAGCTCATTGCGCTGATCCCGACGGCGACGGTCATCTCCGTCAACCTGCTGCCGGAGCACAAGGCCGTACTCGAAGGCAGTCAGGAAGTGATGCTGCTCGGTGGTTCCCTGCGCATGAACCTCGACTGGGTCGACCTGCACCTGCGTCCGCAGTCCTTCTTCCAGACCAACACAGACGTGGCGATCTGTCTCTACAGCCAGGTAGCCGACTGGGTCGACGAGATTGCGCCGACCTCACTGTGGGATCTGTACTGCGGCGTGGGTGGGTTCGCGTTGTACTGCGCGGGGGCGAGCGTGCAGCAGACTGCGCGCACGGTCACCGGTGTCGAACTGAGTGAGCAGGCCATCGAATCTGCGAAGATCAGCGCTGCCGAACTCGGCGTCGGCTCCCAGTCAGGTGCCGCGGTCGAGTTCATCGCCGGTGATGCCACGGAGTTCGCCGAGGCGAACCTGGCGACCGGCGAACGACCGGATTGCGTGATCGTCAACCCACCTCGGCGAGGGATCGGGGCCAGGCTGTCGGCGGCCCTGGAAACCTCCGGGGTCGAGCACATCGTCTACTCGAGCTGCAATCCGCTCACCCTCGCCAAGGACCTCGACCGGATGCCGAGCTACGCGGTCGTCCAGGCCCGGGTCTTCGACATGTTCCCGCATACGAAGCATCTCGAGGTCGCCGTGGTGCTGGAACGTCAGTGAACCTACGTCCGCGCACAGAGCACCTGCATTTGGCGTCAAAGACTTCTCACACTCGGCTGGCGGCAAGCAACGGTTGGTAACTCCTGGTCGATCCTGGTGCTTGGATCGACCAGGACTTACCAACCGTTTCGAGCTTCCATGGCCTAAGAGCGGCTGATTCCAAAGATCCTGATGTTCCTTGCGTACGGGCGGCTGACCTCAAATCGGTTAAGCTGTCGATCATGACCGGACAGGCTTTCAGCCGCTCACGGATCGGTAACCCGGTCGACCGTTGAGCCGCCGTGGACGCGAATACGATATTCGCGGTCCACCCCCTTTCGAAGGTATACCTCACACAGAATCCACCTTTCGAAAGGACACTATGTCAGCAATCTTCAACCACACCATCATCGCCGCCGCTGATCCGGCGGAGTCGGCTCAGTTCTACGTCGACATCCTCGAGGCCGAGCACACTCAGTCGTGGGGAGCCTTCTCCAACATCATGCTCGACGAAGGTGTGATGCTGCAGTTCGCGACTCCCCCGCCGACCTTCGATATCCAGCCCGTGCATATGGCCTTCCTCTGCACCGATGATCATTTCAATCGCGCGGTGGCACTGTTGGACGAACGGGGCGCCGACTACTGGGCGGACCCGCAGCGGACTCGCCTGCACGAGACGAACACCGAGCACAACGGCCGCGGCGTGTACTTCTTGGACCCTTCGGGCATGTATTTGGAGCTCATCACGAAGCCATACCTGTGAGGCTGTACCCGTGAGGCTCGGGCTTCGGTGAGTCAGCCAGCCCCGGTTTCCGGTGGCCGGGCACGGACGAGTTCGTCGGGCTTGGGTGAGCCGGCCGGGCTCGGATCCGCTGCACGGCCTGGTTTGCTGGCCGTACTGGTCTGCTGGTCGGTCAGGATCGCTCACCAGGCTGTGTAGGATCTGTTGCATGCGGCGAGAAGGATCAATCCTGATGATCGGAGCATTGATCGCAGCCTCGCTCGCCGCTTGCGCATCGAATCCGACCCGAGCCTCTCGCTCTGACGGCACGACATCAGCCCATGCGGTGGAGGTTCCGCCCGTCGGGGGCCTCCCCGACTACCAACTCGGCGGCGCGTACGAGCCAGTTGAGCGTGTCAGCATCGTTGCGCGTGACAGGTCGGTCGAACCAGCCCCTGGTCGCTACTCGATCTGCTACGTCAATGGCTTTCAGACACAGCCGGATGAACTCGAGACCTGGGACTCGGATCTGCTGTTGTCCAGAGATGGCAAGGCGCTTGTCGATCCCGAGTGGCCTGATGAGGTTCTGATCGACACGTCGACCAGTGACAAGCGCGAGAGAGTCTTCGACACGGTCAGTCCGTGGATACGCGGGTGTGCCGAAGCGGGCTTCGATGCCGTTGAGTTCGACAATTTCGACTCGTTCACCCGCTCCCAGAAGGCACTCGTCATGGAAGACAACGCAGCTCTGGCAAGCTCCTATGTCGAACTCTCTCATCGCTTCGGCCTCGCAGTCGGACAGAAGAACGCCGCAGAATTCTCGCGTACTCTGCACGAAGAAGTCGGCTTCGATTTTGCCGTCGCCGAAGAGTGTTCCGCCTTCCGAGAGTGCGATGAATACACTCGGGTCTACGGCCAGGCGGTCATCGACATCGAATACACCGACAACCTCCCTCGCAACTGGGACGACATCTGCGAAGACTCCGAGACACCGGCCTCAGTTGTTCTGCGCGACCGCGACCTCACTGTCGCCGATAACCCGCGCCACACAGCTCGCCACTGCTGATCCCGCTTCGACCATCGAAGACCCGAGTACAGGGTCGCCTTCACACTCGTCCGCCAGTGAGCAACGAGCGGTGAGCAACGAGCGGTGAGCAACGAGCGGTGAGCAACGAGCAACGGTCGGTAAGTCCTGGTCGATCCAGGCGCCTGGATCGACCAGGACTTACCGACCGTTACTCAGATCGAAGGAGGCGCGCGAATCGTCACGACAGCAGGCTCTGGCGGAACTGTTCGACGACGGCTGGGAGTGGACCGCGCTTGCGGTGGACGACAACTAAGGTGCGTTCGATGGCCGGGCTGATCAGCACGCTCTCGATGCCCTCGAACTTGACCAATGGAACGACCATCTCGGGCACTACGGAGACACCCAACCCGGCCGAAACCAGGCCGCCGACAGCCGGGATGCTGCGTGCTGTCTGCACGATGTCGACGGCCACATCGTGCTTGGCGAAGGCATGGGTGACCAAGGGCCCGATGCTGGTCACAGCGTCGAAACCGATGAACTTCTCACGAGCGAAATCGGTCCAGACGAGTTCATCGCGCTGAGCGAGGCGGTGGCCAACGGGCATGATCGCTACCAACCGGTCCGAAGCAACTCCTTCAACCTCCAGCTCGGCCGGGATGCTTGAGTCGAGTGCCAGAATTCCCAGATCAACGGTTCCATTGAGGATCTTCTCGGCCACGTTCTCCTGCGGTTCGTCATGGATCTTCAGACCCACCTGCGGCAGGTCGCGGCGGAAATCAGAGATCACGGAGGGAAGCAGCGTCGCCGTCACCGAGGGCAGGCATGCCACCCGCACAACCCCGTCATCACCATTCATGTGCCGTGAGATCCGGTCGAGCGCCTCATCGTAGGTGGCGACGGCCATCGAGGCATGAGCGGAGACCTCCTCGCCGAGGCGCGTCGGCACCACCGAGCGCGTGCTGCGATCGAAGAGTCTGCCGCCGATGCGCCGTTCGGCTTCAGCCAGCGCCCTGCTGACTGCGGGCTGAGAGATCTGCATGTCCTCGGCAGCGAGGGTGAAGCTGCGCAGTCGGTGCAGCGTCTCGATTGTGCGCAGGTGGTACATCGCCAGATTGATAACCATAGATCATCAGTGTAGAGCGAATCGGTATTGGACGATCCACTCAATACTCCTGGAACATAGACACTGATCTCTGAGAAAGGAATCAAAGGTGCTTTCACTCATTGGATACGTATCAATGCTGGTGATTCTCGCTCTGCTGCTCTGGCAGAAGGTCTCACCCATCGTTGCCCTTGCCGGAGTCCCGATCGTCGCGGCTCTCATCGCAGGCAACTCACCGTCCAAGGTCAGCGAATTCGCGTTGGCCGGCATCACCAGCGTCGCCAGCGTCGTCGTGATGTTCATATTCGCGATCGTCTTCTTCGGAATACTGCGCCACGTTGGCTTCTTCGATCCCGTCATCGATCGGATCATCCGCCTCGGCGGTTCTTCGCCGAAGGCCGTCGCCGTGGCCACGACCCTCCTGGCCAGCGTGGCCCACCTCGACGGCGCCGGTGCGACCACGTTCCTCATCACCATTCCGGCCATGCTGCCGATCTACCAACGTCTGGGCATGAGCCGCCTGACGCTGACCGCATGTGTGGGTCTCGGTGCCGGTGCCATGAACATGCTCCCCTGGGGTGGCCCGACCGCGCGTGCCGCGGCCACCGTCGGCGTCGAGGCGAACGAGGTGTGGACACCGCTGATCCCCGCTCAGATCGTCGGAGTCATCGCCGCGCTTGGAGTCGCCTGGTTCCTCGGCAGCCGCGAAGCCAAGCGCATCGCCAAGGGAAAGCCCTCCGAGTTCGCCGAACCTGTCCACGCCCATGATGCCAACCAGACCACACGTTCCTCCGGTGCTGACACTGGGGCACGGACCACCTCGGTGATGGTGGACACCGGTGCCCATGGCACCGCCGTTGATGGCACTGACAGCACTGCTGCCACCGACGACTCCCCCGAAAAGGACCACCGCAACATCCCACTGTGGGTCAACGGCCTCATCCTGCTTGCGACTCTCGTGGTGCTGATGTGGGGCATCGTCTCACCAGCTATCGCGTTCCTCGTAGCCACAATCCTCGCGCTCATCATCAACTTCCGCGGACTGGAGAATCAGTCCCGGCAGTTCGACATCAGTGCGAAGTCAGCCATGCTCATGGCCAGCACACTCTTGGCCGCCGGCGTCCTCCTCGGCGTCCTCGACGAAAGCGGAATGATCGAGTCGATGGCCGACTCCGCGGTCCAGGTCCTGCCCGCCGGAATCATGCCGATCCTGCCCATCGTCGTCGCAGTGCTGGGCGTGCCCATGAGCCTGTTCTTCGGCCCCGACGCCTACTACTTCGGCGTCCTGCCCGTCCTGTCTGCGGTGGGATCGAACTACGGCATCGACCCGGTCCTCCTCGCCCAAGCCTCGATCATCGGACAGGAGACTCTCGGGTTCCCCATCAGCCCGCTGACCGGTTCGTTCTACCTGCTGGTCGGGTTGGCGAACGTACCGATCGGCAAGCACATCCTCGGCCTCATCGGCTGGGCCTGGCTGGTCAGTATCATCGTCCTCATCGCTGCAATCGTGATCGGAGTGATTCCCCTGTGGGTAGCTTGAACCTATCGAGCCCGTCCGGGCTCTCGTCGCCGCCCAAACCTGCCCATCATGTGCGTGTGGGGGCCGGGGCGGGATTCGCCGGTGACCGGCTGGATCCCGCGATCGCCTTGGCCGAGCACGGCAAGCTCGATTTCCTCGTCTTCGAACTCCTCGGAGAGAGAACGGTGGCCGCGGCTCAACGACGTGAGCGGGAGAGCGCGGATACCGGCTTCGACCCGACTCTGGTCGAGCGCATCCGGTCAGTCGCCGGTCACTGCGCCGCCAACGGCACCCGTATCGTGACCAATGGCGGTGCCGCGAATCCGCGGGCTGCTGCACATGCCGTCGCCGAGGCGGTTCGAGCGTTGGACATCGACCTGCCCGTTGCCTACGTCACCGGGGACGATGTTCTTCGCATCGTCAACGACGAGGATCCGCTGACATGGGGAACCGGGCAGCCGGCATCCACCGCCGACGGTGAGCTGATTTCGGCCAATGCCTATCTGGGGGCCGAGCCGATTCGGCGAGCCCTGGACTCAGGTGCACGCATCGTCATCACCGGACGCGTCGCAGACCCCTCGCTCTACGTCGGTGCTCTGGCGCACTACTTCGATTGGGACCACAGCGATGCCGATCTCATCGGCCGTGCCACGGTCATCGGGCATCTGCTCGAATGCGCTGGTCAGGTGACCGGCGGCTATTTCGCTGACCCAGTGACGAAGCCCGTTGCCGGCCTCGCCCGTCTCGGGTTCCCCTTCGCTGATGTCGACGCCGATGCGCAGGCCGTACTGAGTAAGCTCGAGGGCTCGGGAGGCGAGGTCACAACACGTACCTGCACCGAACAGCTCCTCTACGAAGTCGCTGACCCCAGCGCCTACATCACCCCCGATGTCATCGCGGACTTCTCACGCGTGACCTTCGGGGAGGCAGGCGTCGACCGAGTGCGTGTGAGTGGAGGGACGGGAACGCCCCGGCCCAGCAACCTGAAGGTCACTCTCGGCTACGACTCCGGGTGGCAGGGTGAAGGACAGCTCACCTACAGCGGTCTCCGGTCGAAGGAACGTGCCGAACTGGCGGCGGCCATCGTTCTCGAACGCCTCGATGACCTCTACGATGTCGATCCCGAGTCGGTGTTCGTCGAATACATTGGGATGGCTGCGGCATTCCGCGGTCTGGTGCAGGTCGATGACCCCGCCGAGGTACGTCTGCGCATCGTCGGAAGCGCAGCGACCCGGCAGGAGGCTGCAATCATCGGTGACGAAGTCGAGGCGCTCTATACCAATGGTCCGGCCGGCGGTGGGGGTGCCCGGAAGTCCGTAATCAGCGTCGTCTCGGTGAAGTCATGCAGTGTGGATCGAAGCACCATCGAAGAAGCGGTCACCGTCGAGTTCGTTGACGGCTCAGCGGATGAACTCGCGAACAACGACCCCGCAGATCAGAACTCCGACGCCAGGCGAAAAGGAGGCCCCGCATGACCCAGATCGACGAACTCGCGTCGGTGCGCACCGGCGACAAGGGCGATACCCTCATCCTCGCAGTGATCGGCCACGACCAGGCGGCCTATGACCTGCTTGACCAGGAGCTCAGCGGTGTACGCGTCGCCGCCCACTTCGGCCTCAACGCACAGGCTGTCACGCGCAGTGAGCTGCCGACTCTGCACTCCTTCAGCTTCGAACTCTCCGGGCTGCTCGGCGGCGGAGTCACCGGCTCGCCCAACCTGGACGGACACGGAAAGACCATGAGCTACCACCTGCTCACGTTCGAAATCTGAGTGCTGGCAGGCCACGCGAGATACCTCACACTCTTCATCAGGGTGCCGATACGAGGCGGACATTCCACGCTAAAGCGAATACACTCGTCACCTACAAGGCTCCACGAACACCCCAGTTCGCGGAGCCTGTTTCTTGCCATTGCGCACTACCCCCACCGCCCCCTGATGAAGACTCCTGCCCGCCGCCGAGGCTGGCTCGAGCTTGGAGACCACAATGACGATGCTGGACAACCACGTACCTGAACCGGAGCCTGACCCCGGGTCGGAAGCCGACTCGGAGCCTGACCCCGCGGCGAGCACCACTGCATCCCAAAAGATTGCCGCGGACGCAGCAGCCGCGCAGGATGCCGACTCCGCCCGGCGAAGCCCCATCGGGGGCGTCTTCTACTGGTCGGTGGCCTTCGTCATCGCCTTCGTGCTCTGGGCTGCGATCTCACCGGAGAGCCTGGGCGCCATCATGACCACTGCGATGACCGCGGTCTCATCGGGCTTCGGCTGGATCTATCTCGTCGTGCCGTTCGCCGCGATCGTCATGCTCGTATGGTTTGCGGCCAGCAGATTCGGTCGTCTTCGTCTCGGGTCCGCGGATTCGAGGCCGGAATACAGCACGTTTGCCTGGCTCGCGATGATCCTGGCCGCAGTCATGGGCATCGGCCTCGTCAGCTACGGCGTGGCAGAGCCAATGTCGCACTTCATGGTCCCGCCCCACGGCCTGGCTGAGCCGGAGACCATGAACGCCGCAATCCGCGCCATGCAGTTCTCCTATCTCGACTGGGGCTTCCAGGCTTGGGCCATCTTCGGAGTCTTCGGCCTGGCCATCGGCTATTCCACACATCGCAAAGGTCGTCCGGCTCTCGTATCGACGATGCTGCGCCCAGTCCTCGGACGGTTCGTCGACGGGTGGGTCGGCAAGTTCATCGACATCCTCACCATCATCGCCACCCTGTTCGGAACGACAACGTCGCTGGGCCTCGGCGCCTCGCAGATCGGTGAGGGCCTCAAAGTCGTGTTCGGCATCGACGCCACCGTGACTCTGCAGGTCGTCGTCATCGGCGTGCTGACGCTGCTCTTCACCGGCTCGGCTCTCTCCGGCGTCGGCCGCGGCATCAGATACGTCTCCCAGATCACCCTGACTATGGCGACCGTCCTCGGACTGTTCGTCTTCATCACCGGGCCCAGCGGCTTCGTCGCCAATCTGTTCGTGCGCTCGGTCGGTTCCTTCGCCGGCGACTTCCTGCAGCTGAGCTTCATGACGCCTTCGAGTGCTGCAGACAGCGAATGGATGCAGGGCTGGACCTACTTCATGATGGCCTGGTGGCTGTCGTGGAGCGCCTTCGTCGGAATCTTCCTGGCCAAGATCTCCAAGGGCCGCACGATCCGCCAGTTCGTCGCCGGCGTGCTGCTCGTTCCGAGCGCCGTATTCTTCCTCTGGTTCACCATCATGGGCGGGTCTGCGATCAAGCTCGACATGGGCGGAGCGAAGATCGGCGAGGCGACTGCTGCCAATCTCGACACCGCATTCTTCAGTCTGCTCGAGGAACTGCCGCTCACGCTTCTCGTCTCGATCTTCACCATCATCATGGTGATCCTGTTCTTCGTCTCCTCTGCTGACTCGAACACCTTCGTGCTCAGTTCGCTGTCCTCGCGAGGCTCGTTCGAGCCGCGGCGACCGGTCATCGCCACCTGGGGATTCCTCACCGGCGCGTGCGCGATCGTGCTGCTCCTCCTCGGCGGACTCCAGGCTCTGCAGCAGGCGGCGATGCTCTCCGCGGTGCCATTCACCGTCATCGTCGTCGTCCTCGGAATCGCTCTCATCAAGGAGCTGCGCAGCGACCATCAGATCGTTGAGGAAGTCGCCCGCGAAAAGCACGTCCTCGGGCTCTGAGCCTCACTCTGACCCCAGCTTCATCGAGCGGACCACTTACTGGCGAGGGGACCAGTTATAGCTAGTCCTCTCGCCAGTAAGTGGTCCGCTCATGTGTTTTGTTAGGGGATCACCGCAGTTGAGTGATCGTCCTGGAAGCGACATAACTCATAAAGCGCCGACGCCATTTTTATGAGAAACTTGTATTACTCATAATTTTGGGATGGTGACTATGAGTTTAGGCAACCTCGAACCAGCACAACACAACGCGCCAAACTGGCCACCGATCGGCGCCGAGACCTACGATTGGGTTTCGCGCTCAAGCTTCGGTCCGAGAGCAGCGATCCATGCTGGAAGTATGCAATATGACTCTTCAATTCCACCGACAATCGCTGACCGAACCCCCGTTATAGATCCTGAAGTGGCTGCAGTCGCAGAGGAAGCAATTCGAGAGCTGAGCCGATTCGACGCCGAACTGGGATTTCAAATTGCAGGTTTTGCACCAGTCCTCCTGCGGTCGGAAGCAGCATCATCATCGCAGATCGAGAACTTGACAGCCAGCGCTCGCGCAATATTCTCCGCAGAGCTCGGAGCTCGATCTGGCAGTAACGCTGAGCTGATTGCGGCAAATGCTCGCGCTCTGCTCACAGCGCTCAAAAGCGCTGAATCGATCTCAAGTAACTCGATACGAACGATCCACGAAGTCCTCATGGGGACACAGTCCCGACACGCTCCGGGCGACTTCCGGGACGAACAGGTGTGGATCGGCACCCGTGCCGATTCCCCTGTAGGTGCAGAGTTCGTGCCACCTCACCATTCCCGAGTGCCTGACCTCATCCAAGACTTGATGATTTTTGCGGAACGAGCCGATGTTCCAGCTATGACGGCGATAGCGATCACGCACGCACAGTTCGAGACGATCCATCCGTTCACGGATGGCAACGGGCGAACCGGGCGCGCGATCGTGCAAACGATGCTTCGACAGCGAGGTATCACTCGAAATGTAGCTGTACCAGTGTCAGCAGGGCTGCTTGCAGATGTTCCTCGATACCACAGCGCATTGACGGAGTATAGGAAAGGCAACGTCGATCCGATCATTCGAATATTCGCAGAGGCTGCGTTCAGGGCTATAGATAACAGCACTCAACTCGTCGCAGATTTGCGCCGAATTCGTCAAAGCTGGAATTCGAGGTTGACCGCCAGGAAGAATTCGAATGCCTGGAGGCTGCTTGACATCCTGATCGAGCACCCGGTCTTCAATTCCGCCACCGCGGCAGAGGAACTGGGCGTTGCGCAACCCAACATTTATCCACCCCTGAAGGCGCTCGTTGACGCCGGCATTGCCAGCTCGAAGGCCGAACATGGATTGGGGCCGTTCTGGCGCAGC
The DNA here is from genome assembly GCF_021532235.1 of Brevibacterium sp. UCMA 11752. NCBI lineage: Bacteria > Bacillati > Actinomycetota > Actinomycetes > Micrococcales > Brevibacteriaceae > Brevibacterium > Brevibacterium sp. UCMA 11752. The sequence continues at coordinate 365,649 of NZ_JACBOS010000003.1, forward strand.
GACGAAATCCTTGCAGCGATCGATGCCTTTGCCGCGCGTGCCGGACGGCGACAGAACTCATAAAGAGATGCGCTGATTTTTATGAGCAACTCTTCTAAGTCATAAAAATGGCGCGTTCACCTCAACTTCACGGATCACCTCAGCTTGGCGGTCACCTCGGCGGCGGCCGCGAGGACCTTGTCCACGAGCGGCTCGGTGTCGGCGTCCTCGTCCAGCGCGTCACCGGAGGCTCCTGAGCCCAGCGCATCACCGGCAAGAGAGAGCCCAATGGCTGCGATCGGACGCGAGAGGACGTCGTAGACAGGGGCCGCGATCGTCGAGATCCCGGGGGTGACCTCACCATGTTCGATCGCCCACCCAGCCCGCCGATCCTGCGCCAGGATCGCGTTGAGCGACTTGACCGTGGTCGGGCCCTGGCCGGTACGGGTGACGAACCCGGACTCGGATTGGAACATCGCCAGCACCTCTGACTTGGGCAGATGCGCGAGTATCGCCCGCCCGGTCGCCGTCAGGTAGCTGGGCATGCGCACACCGGTGGCGGTGATGACCGCAACGGACTTCAGGGACTGCTCCTTGAGCACGTACACGGTCTCCCAGCCGCGGATGACGGCCAGCTGCGCCGTGGCCGAAGTGTCATCGGCCAGCTGCCGCACGATGGGCTGTGCCAGGCGCTGCAGCGGGTTCGTGCGCAGATAGGAGCTGCCCAGCTCGTGCACGCCGGCCCCCAGGGCATATCCGGATTCGGTGCGGACGACGAGTCCCAGCTCCTCGAGCACGGTGAGCAGTTCGTAGGCACTCGAGCGCGGGATCTCCAGCGCCCGCACCAGTGCACCGGCCGTGATCGGACGATTCGATGAGGCAAGGTGCCTGAGAATTGCGATCGAGCGCCGCAGCGCCGGAACCTCAGCCACAGCTCAGCCCTCCATCCCCAGCGCCGCGAAGGCAGCCCGGTACAGCTCAGAGATCTCACCGAGTTCGGTGTGCACACCGTCGCGGACCCGAACTTGGGCGCCGCTGACGGTCATCGTCACATCCGCCGAGGTGGCCGAGAGGATGATCTGCTCTCCCACCGAACCGAAGGTGCGCATGCTGTCGGTGGCCACTGCGATGAAGTCACATGCCTTGCCCACGGCCAGTTCACCGACGGGCAGGTCGAGGCTGCGCGCCCCACCCGCCGTCAGTGAGGCGATGAGCTCGGCAGGCGAGAAGCGGCCCCGCTGGCCTGAGCGCAGCCGTTCCCCGGCTTCCAGGCCCTGGGTCTCGCGCAGGGCGTCGAGGAGGACGTGCTGATCGGAGCCGATCGAGATCGTCGCTCCGGCATCGGCAAGTTCGCGGGCCGGACCGATGCCGTCGGCCAGGTCGGCCTCGGTGCACGGGCACATGACGATGGTGGCTTCTGCCCCGCCCAGGGTCGCGATGTCGACATCACTGAGGTGCGTGGCGTGGACGGCCGAAAGATTCGACGCGACCACACCGGAACGTGCAAGGACCTGCGTGGGTGTCGTTCCGTACGCGGCTTGGCAGGCTTCGTTCTCCGCCGGTTGCTCGGACAGATGGACGTGGACCGGTCCCTCGAGTTCAGCGAACCGGGGCAGGTTCGCGGCCGGGACGGCGCGGATCGAGTGGATGGCCGACCCCACGTAAACGAAGCTCTCACCAGGAGATACGACCGGGAACTCGGTGGCGAAAGACTCGGACAGAGCAGTGTGACGATCCATGTAACCATCGATGGTCCCGTCGCCGAAGCGGGCCTGCTCGGCCGAAAGATCGGTGTCGATGCCGCCGGTGAGATAGCAGGTGTCGAGGAGTCGGATGCGCAGTCCCGCCGAGGCGGCCGCTCGTGCCAGCGCCCGTTCCATCGCGTGTGCACGCGCCGATGATTCCTCATCGTCGCCGACCGAAACGTCCCCGCGGGGACGTCGCGACTCAGCCTCGGTGCCCAAACGGTACGGTGTCCCGTCGGGTTCGTGGTGGACGTAGTGGAACTCCCCCACCGAGGTGTAGCCGCCGGCGAGCATCTCCGCGAAGACCGCACGAGCCACGGTTTCGTAGTTCTCCGGGCTCAGCTTCGCGGCCACGGAGTACATGACTTCGCGCCAGGTCCAGAAGGTCCCGCCGTCACCGTGGGTGCGTCCCCGCAGGATGCGGTGGAAGGCGTGGGAGTGGGCGTTGACTCCCCCGGGCAAGGTGAACCCGGGGACCACCTCGGCGATGGTGGGTGGGGTGTCGATTCCGGTCTCGACCGAAGTCAGGGTGCCGGTCTCATCGGCGGTGAGCAGGACACCGGTGGCGACCTTCCCGTCGACCCAGGCGGTCTCGCACCAGAAGCGCGTGCTCATGATGCGGCCCCCACAGTTCCGGCAGCGCCCAAGCTGCTCACTCCCAGTTCCCCTTCGAGGACTGTGACCAGGGCGGTGACTCCGGCTCGCTGATCGTCGTTCTCGCAGGCCTCTTCGGGTGCGTGTGAGACTCCGGTCGGGTTGCGCACGTAGAGCATCGCCGAGGGCACGTGTGGGGCGAGGATGCCCGCATCGTGTCCGGCGCCCGAAGGCAGCAACGGTGCGTCGGGCAGCACGGAGGACAGCCGGGAGTTGAGTTCGGCGGTGAAGTACGTCGTCGGTGAGTAGGACTCCTGGGAGATCGACACCTCAACGCCGGCCCCCTCAGCATGCTCGCGGGCACGCCTCGAGATCGCTTCGAGCACCTGCTTGACGACGGCGTCATCGGCGTGACGGATGTCGAGCCAGAAGCTCATGCCCGAGGCGATGACGTTCGTCCCGCCCGGGTGGATAAGGGTACGGCCGACCGTGGCCACGGCACTCGCGTCAGTGGCGGCCGCTAGGGTCGGAATATCGCCGATCACGCGGGAGGCCGCGACGACAGGATCGGCGCGGTGGCTCATCGGGGTGGTGCCGGCGTGGTTGCCCTGACCGGAGAACGCGAAGTGCCAGCGGCCGTGGCCGATGATCGAGGAGCCGATCGCCACTGCCTGGTCGGTGTTGATGAGTCCGATGCCCTGCTCGACGTGGAGTTCGATGAAGGATCCGACCTTCTCCAGCCGGGCTTTGTCGGTGCCGATGCGGTTCGGGTCGAGCCCGTATCCGCGGGCAACGTCGGCGAAGGTGTCACCATTGGCGTCGGTGAGACTCAGTGCCCGGTCGGCCTCGATGGCGCCGGTGATGAGGCGTGATCCGAGGCAGGCGACTCCGAAGCGTGAGCCCTCTTCCTCGGGGAAGACGGCGAGCGCGAGCGGCCGCTGAGCGCGCTCGAGTGCCCCCGATGCCTTGAGCTCGTCGATGGCCGCCAGCGCCGAGGCGACGCCGAGGGGGCCGTCGAAGGCACCGCCACCGGGGACGGAGTCGAGGTGGGAGCCGGTGACGACGGCGTTGTCACCGGGCGCGGTCGCCCACGCCCAGGTGATGCCGTTGTCGTCGACTTCGGTGTCGAGGCCACGCCGGGCCGCCTCGGCGAGGAACCAGTCACGGAGTTCGCGTTCGGTGTTCGAGAACCCTGCCCGCTGGTATCCGGGACCACGAGTGTCACGGCCGGTGTCCTCGATCTGGGCCAGGAGGGAGACGACGTCGCTCATCTCAGTTCGCCTCGCCCGAACCGTTGGAACCGGACTCACCCGAACCGTCGGTGCCGGATTCGTCCTGATGGGTCGTTGCCGCGTCCGTACCGGAGGCTGCAGCGGCAGCGTTGAGGTTGCCCAGGGCGGTGAACTCGGGGTCGTTGACCGCCGGTGATCCACCTTCGGGCAGCCAGGTGCCGGCAGCGGAGGTGACGGTGTGCTGCAGCGGGGAGACCGACTCGGCGGCGGCGACCAGGGAGCCGTCCTTGACCTTGGCGATCGTCTCGGCGAGCTCGGGGGACAGGAAACGGTCCGGGCCGGGTCCGGGAACGGTTTCGCGGATCGTGGAGATCACGGCACCGGTGACCGGCGCCGGAGCGGCCTCGCGCATATCGCAGGCTCGGGAGGCGGCGTAGAACTCGATGCCGATGACGCTGGCCAGGTTGTCGACGACCTTGCGCAGTTTGCGGGCGGCCGACCAGCCCATAGACACGTGATCTTCCTGCATCGCCGAGGACGGGATCGAGTCCACCGAGGCGGGGCTGGCGTTGCGCTTGGCCTCGGAGACCATCGCGGCCTGCGTGTAATGGGCGATCATCAGTCCCGAGTCGACGCCGGCATCGTCGGCGAGGAACGGGGTCAGATCCTGGTTGCGGGTGACATCCATCATCCGGTCGGTGCGGCGTTCGGACATGGAGGCCACGTCGGCGGAGACGATGGCAAGGAAATCGAGGGCGTGAGCCAGGGGTGCGCCGTGGAAGTTGCCGTTGGAGGAGACCATGCCGTTGGTGAGCACAACGGGATTGTCGATGGCCGCACGCAGTTCACGCTCGGCGACCTGAGTCGCGAAGGCCACAGCATCGCGGGCGGATCCGTTGACCTGCGGGGCGCAGCGCATCGAGTAAGCATCCTGAACGAGGTGGGTCGAGTCGCGGTGGCTGGCGGTGATACCCGAGTCCTTGAGGGCTGCGAGCATGTTCGCGGCTGCCGCGGACTGGCCATCGTGGGGGCGCAGGGCGTAGTGGAGTTCGGGGGCGAATACGGCATCGGTGCCGAAGAGTCCCTCGATGCTCATGGCCGCGGAGACGTCGACGGCGGTGAGCAGGTTCTCCAGATCCGTCAGGGCTATGATGAGCATGCCCAGCATGCCGTCGGTGCCGTTGACGAGCGCCAGGCCTTCCTTCTCGGCGAGGGTCACGGGCGTGATTCCCGCCTTCTTGAGGATTTCGTCGGCGGGCCCGGCGACACCGTCGGGTCCGGTGGCCACGCCTTCGCCCATGACAACGAGGGCACAGGCCGACAGCGGTGCGAGGTCGCCCGAGCAGCCCAGCGATCCGTATTCGTGGACGACGGGGGTGATGCCTGCGTTGAGGAGGTCGACGTAGGTCTGGAGCACCTCGGCGCGGACGCCTGCCCGGCCGGTGGCCAGGGTGCGGGCGCGCAGCAGCATGAGGGCGCGCACGACTTCACGTTCGACGGGTTCGCCGACGCCGGCGGCGTGGGAGCGGATGAGTGACTTCTGCAGCTGCGTGCGCAGTTCGGCGGGGATGTGGCGCTGGGCCAGGGCACCGAATCCGGTGGAGACGCCATAGACGGGCTTCTCTGCCTGTGCGAGTGCGTCGATGGCCTCTCGGTACTTGTTCACGCGGGTCAGGGTGGTCTCGCTCAGGGCCACCTTCGCATCGTGGCGGGCGACGTCGACCACCTGGGCGAACGTGAGGGTATCGGGATCGAGATCGATGAAGACTGACATCTGGGACCTTTCGGTTGAGTGAGTTATACGTACGTGTTGTGTGTGGTTCAGACCCGTGGTGTGGTTCAGACCTGTGGGCGGTTGTCGGCGACGAGTTCGCCGCCGGAGTAGACGCGTTCGACGAGTTGGACTCCGGGCCGGTAGGCCAGGTGGCGGTAGCTGGGGGCGTCGAGGATGATGAGGTCGGCCCGGGCTCCGGCGCCGAGGTGTCCGACGTCGGTGCGCTGCAAGGCGTTGGCTCCACCGGCGGTGACGGCCCAGACTGCCTGTTCGACGGTGAAGTGCATGTCACGTACGCCGATGGCGATCGTGAAGGGGATGCTGTTGGAGAAGCCCGATCCCGGGTTGCAGTCCGTGGCGATCGCCAGGCTGACTCCCGCCTCTACGTAGCGACGGGCGTCTGGGTAGGGCTGGCGGGTGGAGAATTCGATGCTCGGCAGCAGGGTAACGACGGTGCCCGCCTCGGCGAGAGCCTCGAGGTCCTCGTCCGAGGCGAAGGTGGCGTGGTCGACGGAGACACAGCCGAGTTCCGCGCCGAGTTTGAGCGCTCCCCCGTCGGTGAGCTGGTTGGCGTGCAGTCGCGGCTTCATGCCCACGGCCTTGCCGGCCTCGATGATCCGACGAGTCTGGTCTTCGGTGAAGGCACCCTTTTCGCAGAACACGTCGATCCACTTGGCCTGACCGGTCGCGGCCGGGATGATCTCATCGACGACGAGGTCGACGTAGGCTTGAGGGTTCTCCTTGAACTCCGGTGGCACCACGTGTGCGGCGATGAGAGTCGATTCGGGCGTGTGCCGGTTGATGATCCTCAGCGCCCGCAGTTCGTCCTCGAGCGTGAGCCCGTAGCCGGATTTGACCTCGAAGGTCGTCGTGCCCTGACGGGTAGCCTGACTCATGAGGTGGACGAGGTTGGCCTCGAGCTCCTCGTCGCCGGCGGCACGGGTCGCGGCGACGGTTGTCGCGATGCCTCCGGCCGAGTACTTCTGGCCGGCCATGCGCGCGGCGAATTCCTCGGACCGGTCACCGGCGAAGATGAGATGGTTGTGGCTGTCGACGAAGCCGGGGATGACGGCCTTGCCGCCCAGGTCGATCGTCTCCAACTCCACTCCCCCGCTCGCCGAGGTGAGGGTGCCGTTTTCGATGTCATCGTCGTCCAACGACGAAGAGGTGCTCCGATCGCCGAGGTGATCCTTGACCGCACTGTCCGCCTGAGCGGACGGGCCTGACCACAGGATCCGACCATCATCGATGAGCACGGCGGCATCGTCGATGACGCCCAGGGCGCCGAGGCTGTCGAGGTCGTTGACGACCAATTCGCTGATCCCGGTGATGAGCTGCAAGGGAGTGTCCTTCGCGATCGAGAGTAGTTCACTCTCAGTATGGACCGCGCACGCTCACCACTGAAGTGTGATCAGCGAAATTCGTCCGATATTTCGGACAGTTCGTGAGCGGCGCCTCATAGCCCCCAAGCCCGCCGCAGACGCAGTTCGGCGTCGTTACCTCACGCCCTCACTTCTCGCGCAGGTCACCCTTGTGGATCTTGCCGACCGAGTTCTTCGGCAGGCTGGCGACGATGTGGATCGCGCCAGGAACCTTGAACCGAGCAAGCTTGGTCTCGAGGAACTCCTGGAGCTCTTCGCCCGTGGTCTTCGCGTCGGTGCGCAGTGCCACATGGGCGACGGGAACCTCTCCGTACTTATCGTCCGGGCTGCCGACAACGGCCGCCTCGGTGACCTGCGAGTGGCCCAGGAGTGCGTCCTCGATCTCCTTGGGGTAGATGTTCTCTCCGCCGCGGATGATCATGTCTTTGATCCGGTCGACGAGGGTGAGGTACCCGTCCTCGTCGAGATATCCGATGTCCCCGGTGTGCAGCCATCCGTCCCTGAGCGTCTCGGCTGTCGCCGCGGAGCGACCGAGATAGCTCTTCATGACGGTCTGCCCAGCGATGACGACCTCCCCGGCCTCGCCGGCGTCCAAGAATCGTCCCTCCGGGTCCTTGGCCGACACGGTGATTCCCGGCAGGGCTGTGCCCACGGTTCCCGGGCGGTGGGTGCCGTCGTTGCGGTTGAGGGTCGCCGCCACCGAGCATTCCGAGAGACCGTAGCCTTCGAGGATGGTCACGTCGAACTTCGATTCGAAACGGGTGATCGCGTCGACCGACATCGGTGCCGCACCGCAGATGACGTACCGGAGGGAAGAGGTATCGACGCTGCGCTGGGCTGTGGCCTCAAGGACCGAGTAGATCGTCGGCACCGCAGAGAAGTAGGTGGGGCGCTCTTCTTCGACGGCGTCCCAGAAGGTTGTCGGATCGAACTTCGGCAACACGTGGACGCTGCCGCCGAACATCAGCGGTGCCACCGTGCCGGCGAGGAGTACGTTGCAGTGGAAGAGGGGGAGCACGAGGAGGCTGCGAGCGTCCTTGCCGAAGTCGATCCCGCTGAGGATCGACCACACCATGGACGAGATGTTGGATTGGTCGAGTACGCAGCCCTTCGGCCTGCCTGTCGTACCCGAGGTGTAGATGATGAGTGATGCGTCGTCGCCGCGGATATCGAGATCACGGATGGGTTCGGCGCCTCCGCGGAAGCAGTCCTCGTCGACGGGGAGGAAACCAAGCCCACGGATGTCAGCGATCATCCCGGCGCGGGAGTCGCCGATGAGCACCACGGCACCGGAGTCGTCGAGCTGGAAGCTCACCTCGGCGTCGGTCAGGGCAGGGTTGATCGGGGTCAGCGCCGCACCAAGGGACCAGGTCGCGAACATCGTCGTGATGACCTCGGGAACGTTGCGCAGAAGCACACCGACCACAGAGCCGTGACCGACCCTGAACTTGGTTCTCATTGCGTGTGCGGTCGCAGCCACAGCGGATGCGAATTCGGAGTTGTCGAAGCTGCCACCGGGCCAGCTCAGGCACGGCCCGTTGGGATCGAACAGAGCGCGATCGGCAGGGAGTCCGACCACATCGGCCACGGGGAAGGCTGAGGCCACAGCCGCCTCGGCGACCCTCTGCTCGGCACATGACAGCTCGTCGACACCGGCCAGATCGTCGACACCTGCCGAGCCATCAGCGCGGGCCCCTGCTTCGTCGCGGGTCGGCGTGTAGCTCCTGGTCGACGCGGAAGCGGTATTCGAGATCTGCATAGTCCGATCGTATCCAAGCATCATAGTCAGCACACTGGACGCGCACGTCAAAGCACTTCCCAATGTTCGGTCAAGGGTACAAAAGGACCCCGGAACCGCCTCAGATGTTCTCACCACGAAGATCAGGTCGCGCTAATCTGTCCCTATGGCCCCCTCTCCTTCAGGGACGTCCGATGACGGGCGCGATCCCACAGATGACACCGCCGAGGTGATGGAGCACCTCGCGCGGATCTCCGCCGAGCTGAGTCCGCGCGTACCAGAGCTGACGCGGACCGTGAACGACTATCTGGCCACGCGGATCACAGAGCTCGGCGAGGAACCCACGCTCCTTGACCTGCTCAGTGCGAGCATCGAAGGAAATATCGAGACCATCTTCCATGCGATCCGGCATGGAATCGCCTCAGACAACCTCGAACCACCGGTCGCGGCCTACGAATACGCCAGACGGCTGGCACAGCGCGGTATCTCCGTGAATGCGCTGGTCAGGGCCTACCGCCTGGGGCAGCAGCGATTGCTGCAGGCCGCCTACGACTACATCGCCGAGGATGCCGAACTCCCGGTCGATCTGGTCCCGGCAGTGTTCCAGCGTCTGGTCGACGAGGTGTCGGAATACATCGATTGGATGTCGGAGAAGGTCGCCCTCCTCTACCAGCAGGAACGTGACGCCTGGTTGGCCAATCGCACCACCGCCCGCGAATCCCAGGTCAGAGGCATCATCGAAGGCAGGCACATCGACGCCACGGCGGCCGCGGCGACGTTGGGATACAACCTCGCCGCCCGTCATGTGGCGGTCATCGCCTGGACCCACCACTCTGCACCGGACACCGTCGATGGCCTGGGCAGATTCACCTCCGCCATCAACGCCGCGGCCGCAGCGATGGGCTCCCCACGATCCAGTCTGATCATCAGTCGCGACCAGGACACTGCTTGGGGGTGGATCTCGGTGCCCGAGGGCTGGGAGTACGAGGAGTCCCTCGGTGATCATCTGAGTGCCACCGAATTCGTGCACCTGGCCCTCGGTTCCGCTCACACGGGAGCGGAGGGATTCCGACTCTCTCACCATGAGGCCATGCGAGTCCAGAACGTGTGCCTGGCCGGACGAACTCCTGCGGCGCTGAGCTCGCACGATGAGCCCGGGATGGCTCTGGTCTCACTGCTGACCAATGATGTCGAGGGGGCCCGCAGCTGGGTGCGCTCCGTGCTCGGCCCACTGGCGGAGAACTCCGAGGCCAATGCTCGCCACCGTTCGACCCTGCTGACATTCCTGCGACACGACCTCAGCTACACGGCCACGGCCGCTGCCATGACGATGCACAAGAACTCGATCCGGTATCGGGTGGAAATGGCGGAGGCGATGCTCGGCAAGGAGTTGAGTTCGAATCGGCTCAACATCGAGGCAGCCCTCTATGCTCACAGCTATATCTTCGAGTCACGGGAACCAGGTCCGGACTGAGCGTGGGCGCGGGCCGGGAGGCGCGAGGCGCGAGAGGCATCGCGCGAAATGCGGGAAGCGCGAGCCGGTGGGGGTAGTTCAACAGTCGAAGTCAGGGTGAGCAGGTTTGAAACTGCTCACCCTGACTTCGACTGTTGAATCGAGGCTCTGCCCCTACTGCGCGGCGGACTCCTCGTCGCGCTTATCGAGCTCGGGGATCATCGGCACACGCTGTCCGCGCTCTTCGGCAACCTCGGCAGCGCGGTCGTAGCCGGCGTCGACGTGGCGGATGACGCCCATGCCCGGGTCGTTCGTCAGCAGACGGGCGAGCTTCTTGGCAGCGAGCTCGGTGCCGTCGGCCACGGAGACCTGGCCGGCGTGGATGGAGCGGCCGATGCCGACGCCGCCGCCGTGATGGATGGACACCCAGGTGGCACCCGATGAGGTATTCACCATGGCGTTGAGCAGCGGCCAGTCGGCCACGGCGTCGGTGCCGTCGAGCATCGATTCGGTCTCACGGTAGGGGCTGGCGACCGAGCCGGAGTCGAGGTGGTCACGGCCGATGACGATCGGGGCCGAGATTGTGCCCTCTGCGACGAGCTGGTTGAACAGCAGTCCGGCCTGCTGACGCTCCTTGTAGCCGAGCCAGCAGATGCGTGCCGGGAGACCCTCGAACTCGACGTACTCATTGGCGGCGTCGAGCCAGGTGTGGAGGTGCTCGTTCTCGGGGAAGAGCTCCTTGAGTGCCTTGTCGGTGACCTCGATGTCCTTGGGATCACCGGAGAGGGCGACCCAGCGGAACGGTCCGAGACCTTCGCAGAAGAGCGGACGGATGTAGGCGGGGACGAAGCCGGGAAACTCGAAGGCACGCTCATAGCCGGCCTTGCGGGCTTCATCGCGGATCGAGTTGCCGTAGTCGAAGACCTCGGCGCCGCGGTCCTGGAACTCGACCATGGCACGCACGTGCTTGGCCATGGACTCTTCTGCGCGGATGGTGAACTTCTCCGCGTCCTGCTCAGCTTCCTCGTGCCAGTCATCGACGCTGACACCGATGGGCAGGTAGGACAGCGGGTCATGGGCCGAGGTCTGGTCGGTGACGATGTCGACCTCTGCGGCCTCAGGACGGTCGAGGATCATCGGCAGGATCTCAGCGGCATTGCCGACGAGGCCCACAGACAGCGCCTGCTTGTTCTTCTTGGCCTCGATGACCTTGGCGAGTGCGGTGTCGAGATCGGTCTCGACCTCGTCGAGGTAGCGCTTGGACTTGCGACGGTCCAGACGGGTCTTATCGACGTCGATGATGAGGCAGGCCCCGCCGTTGAGCGTCACGGACAGCGGCTGGGCGCCGCCCATGCCGCCGCAGCCGCCGGTGATCGTCAGGGTTCCGGCCAAGGTGCCGTTGTAGCGCTTGTCAGCGATGGCGCCGAAGGTCTCATAGGTGCCCTGGAGGATGCCTTGGGTGGCGATGTAGATCCAGGACCCGGCGGTCATCTGGCCATACATCATCAGCCCCTCGGCCTCGAGCTCGCGGAAGTGCTCCCAGTTGGCCCAGTCGCCGACGAGGTTGGAGTTGGCGATGAGCACGCGTGGGGCCCATTCGTGGGTGCGCATGACACCGACAGGCTTGCCCGACTGGACGAGGAGAGTCTCATCGTCTTCGAGGTCATCAAGGGTGCGCACGATCGCGTCGTAGGCCTCCCAGGAGCGAGCCGCGCGACCGGTGCCGCCGTAGACGACGAGGTCTTCGGGGCGCTCTGCGACCTCGGGGTCGAGGTTGTTCATGAGCATGCGCTTGGGTGCTTCGGTCTGCCAGCTCTTGGCAGTGATCTCGGTGCCGCGGTCGGCGCGGATCACGCGTGAGGGATCGTGCTGGGTGAAGCCGGGCTTCGTGGTCTTCGCGCCCGAGTTCTCGGAGGTGGCGGTCATGTGTCTCTCCTTCTGATCGTGCATTCCGGCGGATCGCCTGTCCAATGGTCTGGTTCGGCACACGTGGCTTCGGATAATCAGGTGTGCCCTCGGCCCGCCGCTGCGTCGTCAATGACTACATCACCCATTCTGTCGCTTGGGAGGAGATGCGGAAGTGGCGCACATCAAGTTCTGTCCGAAATGTCGGACACACTTCATGTGCGCTACACGAGTTCGCCTTCGCAAAAGGGGAGTGTGTCACCGCGTGGCCCGGCCTGGACTGAGGGCTCAGCCCGAAGGCTCAGTCGATGGGTCAGGCCGAGTCGCCGCGCACGAGGACCCGCTCACCTTCGACCTTCACGTCCCATGCGGGCTGATCGACCGACGCCGGGCCTCGCTTCACGGAGCCGTCCGCCAAGGCGAAGGTGCTTCCGTGCCAGGGGCATCGGATGCAATGGTCGATGACCTCACCCTCGTCCAGGGGTCCACCCGCATGGGCGCAGGTGGCGGACAATGCACGGATCGCCCCATCGTCCTTGACCATCACCACCGGCACTCCGTCGGCCTCCACTCGGAGAGGTGTGCCTTCTGTGACGTCAGCGACCGCGGCAACATCGCACCATTGTCCGCTGGCCTCTTCGAAAGCCGTGTGGTTGACACCGACGCCCTGAACATACGAGAGGTGGCCGCCCAGGTAGCCACCGAGACCTGTCGCCGACATGCCCAGCAGGGACAGAACCACACCCGCCTTCCTGTTTCCCCTCGTCCTGGCCAGCCACGAGACGAGCTGCAACGATGTTCCGATCGAGTTCGACACCGCATGAACATAACCGACGCGCTGAGCTGCCCCTTGCTCATCCGACCAGTCGGAGGCTCCCGACATCGCGGTCGGCACCGCCGCCAGCACACCGAAACCGACGAGTTTCTTCGCAGCTGCTGCACTATCCTCCCCGCCCGTCAGATCGAGCAACGACGCCATGGTCCACGCCCCTATGGGAATGTCGGTCAGCATCGGGTGCAGTTGGTGGCCCAGCCACGTACCGGACAGCGCGTTCTTCACCAATCTGGCGCCAGTCACCTTTTGAACGGCGCTTGCAGCAGGCTCGGCAAAACTATCGAACTTTTGCTGGGATTCGATCCCTTCGATCAGCGATTGCAGGATTTTCATGTCTGACCCCTTCTCTTCATTGAGATATTCGTTGCCCGAGGCGGCACCCAGGGTGATCGAATCGTCGATGGCGACCATGATCGGAACCATACGCCTCAGACGCAGGTTTCGGGACCCCTCGAAATCTGTGCGACCGTCTGTTTCATCGGATTTTTCGGAGGAGACGGGTCCCTACCCTCATTCCATGTGGGGTCTTGCAGTGTTGCCCGGTCCGAAATTCATTCATGCAATCTACTTCTCAATCGAGACGATATCGATTCTGTAAGTAATGATGAAAAGGGCATAGTGTGACGAGTGAAACACCGAATCTCCGAGCATCAGAGAAGAGGAACAACGATGTTCACTGCCCCCACCGCTGTCGTCGCAGCCACCGAATCACAGGACCTGCACACGACCAGGACCCGGGCCCAGAACTGGCGCTCGAAGGAGATCGGAATCCCCGACCGCGACCTCACCGACCAGGCTCTGGCCGATCTTGCGACGACGGCGGCCAACCTCGGCGAACATCCCTTCGAACGCACCGTCGCGGCGATCCAGTCAAGCCGCAGCGGTGACTACCCGGTCATCCCCGACATCACCTCGGCCTCCGAGGTCCTGCGCGAATTCCTCCGCGCAGGCCGAATCGACGGCTGGCTCTACGTGCGCGAATCCGACGGTTACGTCCATCCCTACCTCGTGATGACCATCGCGGTCGAACACGGGGACAAGACTCGCGGACCGCGTGTGAAGCTGACTCTCGAGGCCGACAATCCGACGGTCAAGCGCCCCTCCCGAGTTCCCCGCATCCTCTATTTCGAAGACACCGAGATCGTCGGCAAGACGCCGGAAGAGGCACTGACCGCAGCCGGAGCCTTCCGCGAGAATCAGTCGCTCAAGGACGAGTACTCGACCCGTCTGGCCGAGTTCAAGGAGATCATCGAACACGGCTTCGGCTCCCAGTACATCTTCACCGGGCGCGCGATCCGCACCGACGACCACCGCGCGGCCAATCGCCGGGCCGGACGCAAGGTCGTCAACGACGTCGCCCCCGATGAGATCGCCGGCCTGCGCGGGTCGACCCCTTCCGTCCTCTTCGACGAAGACGAGCTGGGAACGATTCCGCTGCTCACGGCAGTGCGCGTCTTCGACCTCGGCGCCCAGGACTACCTCGACGTCAACACCGGCGACCTCGATGCCTACGCCTACGACCCGAGCCTGCAGGACAAGCTGGTCCTCCCCGACGAACAGCGTGAGCTGCTGACCATCCTCACCTCGGACATCGGCGTCTTCACCGGTGACATCATCAACGGCAAATCTGCGGGCAACGTCATCCTCGCCAAGGGTCGTCCCGGCGTCGGCAAGACTTTGACCGCCGAGGTGTATGCCGAGGTCATCGGCAAACCGCTGTACTCGATCCACTCCGGATCGCTGGGCATCACGCCCGAGGCCGTGCGGAAGAATCTCGAGGTCATCTTCGACCGGGCCAAGCGCTGGGATGCCGTGCTCCTCCTCGATGAGGCCGATGTCTTCGTCCTCGAACGCGGCCTCGATCTCGTTCAGAACGCGATCGTCGCGGAGTTCCTGCGCACCCTCGAATACTTCGATGGGCTCCTCTTCCTCACGACGAACCGGATGAACGGAGTCGACGAGGCGATCCTCGCCCGCTGTGCCGCCGTCATCGAATATCACGCCCCGAGTCCCGAGGATGCCCGTCAGATCTGGCAGATCATGGCCCGCGGCAATGACATCGAGCTCGACGCGGACCTCCTCGACCGTCTGGTCAATGACTTCGTCGACATCACCGCCCGTGACATCAAGATGGTGCTGCGCCTGGCACTGCGCATCGCCGCCCACCGAGGTGCGGCGCTGAGTATCGACGACTTCGTTCATGCCGCTCACTTCCGCGGAATCCACACCACGGACGAGACCTCCGGCAACTCGTCCCCCGAGGAGAGCTCCACACCCGCGGACACCTCGGCGCCTGCGCAGCCTGCAGCCAGGCAGGTCGAACCGGCATGATGCTCGAGACCCGCCAGCTGCAGTACTTCGCCACCGTTGCCGAGGAACGGCACTTCGGCAAGGCGGCGGAGCGCCTCAAGCTGGCTCAGCCCTATCTCTCCCAGCAGATCCGCAAGCTCGAACGACAGCTGGGCACCACCCTGCTCAACCGGACCACCCGCACGGTCGCCCTGACCTCGGCAGGAAGCCACCTCCTCGAGCAGGCCCGTCGAGTCCTGTCCGAACTCGACACCCTCGGCACCGAGGTCCAGCTCATCGGCGCCGGGCTCAAGGGCCCGCTGCGCCTCGGCTTCACCGGCTCCACAACTTATGGAGTGATGCCGCAGGTCGTGCGCCGCACAGCCATGGCCGCGCCCAACCTGCAGTTGGGCGTCAGCGGCGAGATGACCACGCCCCGGCTGGTCTCCCAACTGCTCGAACGCAGCATCGACATCGCGCTCCTGCGCTACAGCTCTCCGATGAAGGGGCTGAGCTACCAGGTACTCGGACATGAGACCTGCATCCTGGCCGTACCGACCGGTTCCCCGCTGGACGACCTCGAGTCGATCACAGCCGCCGAGCTGGCCGAGACATCCCTGGTCGGCTACCCGGAGAACTCCGTGGTGTCGGCGGTCACGACGGCGTTTCTCTCCGAGCAGTCGGCGTCTCCCGACTACTCGATCCGCGCCTCGGAGACCTCGACTCTGATGTCGCTGGTCGCCGCCGGGCTGGGGCCCGCCATCGTCCCCCGCACTGCCACTGCTCTGGAGATCCCAGGCGTCCACTTCCGTGAGATCACCGAAGCACCCCGGACAGAACTCGCGCTGGCGTGGCGCACGAACGAAGAGACCCAGACCGTCACCCGCATGACCCGGATCATCGCCGAGGTGGTCTCCGACGTCATCGAGGAAAAAGCAGCCGATCCGGCAGAGTCACCCGCCGAACCGGCCGAGTCCCCCGCCGAACCGAAGGAGAACGCATCGTGAAGATCACCCACCTGGAGACGGTGCCCTACCGGATCCCGATGAAGAAGCCGCTGAAGTTCGCCAGCGGCGCGGTCCACCACGTCGAGCATGTGCTCGTGCGCCTTCACACCGATGACGGCCTCGTCGGCACCGCGGACATTCCGCCCCGCCCCTACACCTACGGGGAAACCGTTGAGTCAGTCATCGCCGTCATCAACACGATCTTCTCCGACGCACTCATCGGCGCTGACCCCCTCGACCGCGCGGCGATCCATTCCAAACTGCATCGCACGATCGGCAACCAGACAGCCAAGGGCGGCGTCGACATCGCCCTCTGGGACCTCATCGGCCAGGCGTATTCCACGCCTGTCCATCGTCTCCTCGGCGGGTACTCCTCCTCACTCGAGGTCTCCCATATGCTCGGCTTCTCCCCCACTCAGGCCGTCGTCGACGAGGCACTGTCGTTTGCGGAAACCTTCGGTGTCCACTCGTTCAAGATCAAGGTCGGCCGCCGTCCGGTCTCCCTAGACATCGAACTCGTCACTGCCCTGCGTGAAGCGCTGGGCCCCGACGCGCTCCTCTACCTGGACGCAAACCGCGGCTGGAGCGCCACCGAGGCGGCCCAGATGCTCGCGGGCACTGCCGACCTGGATCTGCGGTTCTTCGAAGAACCCAATGACGCCGCCGAGGTGCTCACCCGACGTCAGCTTGTGACGAACTCACCGATTCCGATCGTCGCCGACGAATCGGCGCCCAACCTCGGCGATGCCGCCCGTGAGATCCATACGGGGGGAGCCAACGCCCTGTCGATCAAGACGGCGCGCACCGGTTTCACCGAGTCCCAGAAGATTCTGTCCTTCGCCGAGGCCCTGGGCCTCGACGTGCTCATGGGCAACCAGATCGACACGCAGCTGGGCAGTGTCGCAACCGTGACCTTCGGTGCGGCGTTCGAGCACTCCTCCAGGTACCCGGCGGAGATGTCGAACTTCCTCGACATGGCCGATGATCTCATCGCCTCCCCGCTGGAGATCAGGGACGGGCACATCCACGCACCAACCGTCCCCGGTGCCGGCACAGCCATCGACGAGGACAAGCTCTCCCACTACCGCATCGATCGATGACTTCCCGGGCCAGGTGAACCAGCCGGGCCTGAGAGATTCGCAGAACCTGACGTACACAACATCAACAAAGGAGTAGACATGTCAGAGAACAGTTTCACAACTGAGACCACCGCCAAGGCAGCGGACTCGGGCGCCAACGCCTCCGCACGCTTCCGCGAACGCCAGGCTCAGACCGGCGGCGGAGTCGTCGATCATGAGCGGGTCGAGCTGCTGGCAGGCAAGGCCATCAAGGCGCTGACCGACATCGTCGAAGAGGAGCAGGTCAGCTACGAGGAGTACAACGCCCTCAAAGCTTGGCTGATCAAGGTCGGCGAGGACGGCGAATGGCCGTTGTTCCTCGACGTCTGGATCGAGCACGCAGTTGAGGAAGTCGCCAACCAGGATCGCGAAGGCTCGAAGGGCACCATTGAGGGCCCCTACTACCTTCCGGACGCGCCCGAAGTCGAGTGGAACGGCACCATCGACATGCGCTCAGACGAGCCCGGCACCCCGTTCGTGTTCAAGGGCCAGGTCACTTCGGTCAGCGGCGAACCGCTTCCCGGAGCCAAGCTCGAACTGTGGCACGCCGACAACCTCGGCTTCTATTCCCAGTTCGCGCCGGGTCTGCCCGAGTGGAACCTCCGCGGCACCTTCGTGGCCAATGAAGACGGCGCCTACGAGATCCACACGATCCGTCCCGCGCCCTACCAGATCCCCACCGAGGGTGCCTGCGGTCAGCTCATCGAAGCTGCCGGCTGGCACGCCTGGCGTCCGGCCCACATGCACTTCAAGGTGTCGGCGCCCGGCCACAAGCTCATCACTTCGCAGCTCTACTTCCCCGGCGATCCGCACAATGATGACGACATCGCCTCGGCGGTCAAGCCCGAGCTCCTGCTCGACCCTCAGCCCAACCCGGATGAGGAAGGCGAGATGACGACCTACAACTTCGTCCTCGATCCCGAGGGCTGATTCGACCCCCGAGGGCTGATTCGACGTCGAAGGCTGAGCTCAGCCGCACGGACCCGCATGGCACAGTTGAGCCATACAGCTCATAACTCGGCAGGGCTGCGCGGTGCCGGCGGCAGCATTTCCGCCGTTTGATTGAGACCCATCACTTTGCGTGCGAGAAGCCAGTTTGCATACTGGCTTCTCGTCCGCAAAGTGATGGGTCTCTGCACTAAAAGTGTCAGACGAGACAACAGCGGAGGCGGCAGCGGCAGCGGCAGCGGAGGCGGCAGCGGCAGCGGCAGCGGAGGCGGCAGCAGCAGCGATGACAACTGCTTGAGGTTCGGCACTCTTGGTGCTGCAATGCACTCGCACCTAAGGCAGTCGACGGCCAGCGTGAGTAGTCGACGGCACCCAAGGTAGTCGGCGGGTCCCTGAGTAGCCAACGGCCCAAGCGGGCCAACCCATCACACCGACGGCACGTCCCCCGACAGGTGCACGGCGGCGAGCTCGGTGCGGGACCGGATTCCGAACTTTCCGTAGATGTGTGTGAGGTGGTACTGCACAGTCTTCTCTGCGATGAAGAGCTTGCGTGAGACCTCGGCGTTGGTCATTCCCTGGACGACGAGATCAGCCACGGACATCTCCTGCGGGGTCAGAGGCACGTAGCCGCCTGCCTCAACGGAACTCTTGACCGCACCCCTGCCGTTGTCGGTCTCCGACATGCCGCGCCAAGACATTCCCGTGGCACGCAGCTCTTGATCGCAGCGCTTGATGAGAACCGTGGCGCCCACACCTTCGTAGAATTCGCGCGCCCGGACCAGGCTCTCCACCGCCTCACGCCGCCGGTTGGCTCGGCGCAGCATCTGGCCGCGGCGCAGCAGCACTTGAGCAGTCGCGGTGTCCTGCTGGCTGCGGGTGAAGAGTTCGAGCGCCCGGGCGAAGTCCGCTTCCGCGGCCGGGATGTCGCCCGTGTCCTGGTGACTCCTCGCCGAGGCGAGCGCTGACTGTGCGCGGATGTGTTCTCTGGCCTCGGCAGTGTTCTTCTTGAAGTCCGCTGCCACCTGCTGCGCCTGGTCGGAGTGGCCGAGGGTGATGAGCGCATCGACGTATTCGGTGGACCAGGGCCAGAAGGAGGCCCTGTCCTGGGTCCATGAGTCCACGTCGAGCAGCGGTCGCAATGCTGCCGCACGCCCATCGTGGTCGCCTCTGACGTTCGCTGCCACGGCCCTCACCAGACGTGCCGGTACTTGCATGGCCAGATAGTCGCTGAGGATGGCGCTGCTGTCTGCTCGCCTCATCACCTCGTCAACGGGGTGACCGCGCCAGAGTTTGATCTCCGCGGCGGTCCAGTTCAGGAGCGGAGCCACGAGAGAGATGTTGGCGCTGTCGGCCCGCCGCAGGCCGATTTCGGCCGTACGCAGACCCTCGTCCCATTCGCCGAGGAGGTACTGGACCCGGGCCAACCAGCCGTGAGCCCACAGCGATATCCGCAGGGATCCCCGTTCGTACTGGGTCGGGACGGCGGCTTCGAATTCCCGCACCGCCTCCCGCAGGTCCCCGGCCAGCATCGACACCCACCCCACGCAGAGACGAACCCGCTGGTTCTGGGCCCCGGTGAGGTGACGGTCGGAGAGGTCCTCAAGATCCTCCTTGGCCTCGACGATCTTGCCCTGTGCGGCGAACCCCAGAGCTCGCATCGCATGGGACTCGACATTCGCCGGTTCGTCGACCCCGCCGAGGGACATCGCCCGGTTCGCCCACTCACGAACCTTCGGGCCATCCCAGCGCACCAGGGAATCGAGTGTGCGGCGCAGCGCGATCTGTGCGGTGAGTCCGTCGTCGTCCGTGGGTGCGGCGGCGGCCCGGGATAGGAGGTCGTCGGCCTGTGCGGCATGGCCCCGGTGGATGGCGACATTGGCCAGGACGGTGTCGCGCAATGTCGAGGGCGCGATGTTCTTGCCGATGTCGATCCAGGGCAGGACCTCAACGACCCTGCCTGCACTGGCCAGAGCGTCGATGCCTGCCAGCAGCTCGTCGTCGCGGTCAGCCGAAGGCGCCAGGACACGTGCCGCACCGAAGTGCAGCTCAGCAGCGTCGGCCCAGCGCCCGAACCTCTCGGCGACGGCCGCTGAGTCCCTGAGGCGACGAGCGAGTTCACCATCGGCCCCGAGCGCGGCCGTGGCGAGGTGGACTAAGCGTTCGTCTTCCCGGTAAGCGGAGTCAGCGGCCCGTTCGTGAAACTGCCGTCTGGTCGAGGGTGCCATGGCGGCCATGATCACGCGGGCCGAGGTCGTGCGGCTCAGGGCCAGGGTGAGCCGTCCGGCCGAGTTCCGTTCGCGGAACACTCCGTGGGCCACACCAAGGTCGACGGCGGGACCCGGATCGTGCAGAGAGGCCACGCTTGCGATGCGGGCAAGGTCTTGGGGACCACCGAGGATCGCCAATGCGGAGGCCACATCCGAGACTTCGGCCGAGCCGGTGGCCTCGATCGGGTCGAGGACCTCCCGGATCACGCTGTCGGGCAAAGGCAGGTCGGCGGGATCAGCTGGCCAACGGCTCTCGGGCAGCAGGGACAGGATCTCCTGCGCCACGCGCAGACGACCGGAGCTCTGGGCCACGAGCACCGAAGCACCGTGCTCGCCGATGTCGTAGACCCCTCGGGCACGCGCCAGTTCAAGGGCGTCGGCGCGACCGAAGTCCGGGATCGTGACCCTTTCGGACACGGGACTGGTCGTCATCCGCAGAAAATCGGGGTCCACCTTGGCGGACGTCTTCGGGTCGACAGCGATGAGGAGCAGGACACGGGTCCCGCGCAGACGACGCCCCAGCTGGCTGAAGATCTGCAGGCTCTCCGGATCTGCGAGGTGGATATCGTCGAGGACGACGATGCGCTTCTCCTCATCCTCGCTCTGCAGCTCCTCGAGGAGGGACTCCGCGATCTGCACCCGGTCGCTGGCCGAACACTCGCCGTCGACGGACTGCCAGATGGGGTCCCTTGTGCGCAGCTGCCCGAGCATCGCGTAGGGCACCTCTCGGCTCCATTCCGCGCCGACGAGGATCTCACAGTCATCATCGGTCTCGTCCTGGACGGCCCGCAGGACACTGGACTTGCCGGAGCCGGAACCGCCCTCGAGCACGAGGTCCCGACCGCCGCTGTCGGCGATCGAGTCCCACAGCTCGAGCACGGAGGCCAGGGCCCGAGCGGGACCGGGGAGAAGGTCACGCCGGCCGATGCCTGCGTTTGGTTCGTCTATCCCTGATCACCGCCGCCGATGGGCAGAACGGAGCCGTTGATGTAGGACGCCGCATCCGAGGCGAGGAAGACGATGGGCCAGGCCTGTTCCGGCAAGGTCCCATACCTCTTGAACAGGCTGGACTCGGTCGTCTGCTCGACGACTTCGCGGAACCATCCTTGTTCCTCCTCGGTCTGGGCTCCCGGACCTCTGGGGATCCGGCGTTCTGGTGCTTCGGTGCCGCCGGGTGCGGTGGCCACGACCCTCACTCCCGCCTCGGCGGCCTCCATGGCCAGTGATGCGGTGAGCGCGTTGACCCCGCCCTTCGCGGCGGAGTACGGGACCCGGTTGATGCCGCGCGTCGCGATCGACGACACGTTGACAATGGTACCTGTCCCCCGCGACTTCATCTCGGGGAGGATCGCCCGGCACATCCACATCGTCGGGAACAGGGAGCGACGGATCTCGGCTTCGATCTTCTCGGGCTCGTAGAGTTCGTAGGGCTTGGCCCAGATCGTGCCGCCGACGGCGTTGATGCAGACGTCGGGGAAGCGCAGCTTCTGCGCCGCCTCGGTGACGACGTGCTCCGCGCCCTCCCAGGTCTCCAGGCCGCCCAGCACCGTCGCCGAGGTGAGGCTTCGTCCTCGTGCATCGGCGATGTCCTTCGCCTCAGCTTCGGTCTCGGACACGAGGTCCGAGCGGTCGGACAGGATCAGGTCCGCGCCCTGGGCGGCCGCGAGAAGGGCGGTTTCGCGCCCGATGCCCTGCGCGGCTCCGGTGATGAGGACGAGCTTGCCGGCCAGCAGCCCCTGGTCGACGAGGACGGATTGGTCGGTGGGCACGGACTGGTCAGTGGGCACGGATTGGTCGGCGGGCGCGGACTGGTCAGCTCGTACCTCAGGAGGCATGCGGCACCACCGAGCTCATCGTGGCGCGAGCGTGCTCACTGTGGGCGCGCAGGACACGGCGGGCGGCCTCGATGTCGTTGTTCTCGAAGGCGTCGACGAGCTCGAAGTGCTCGGTGTCGACCTCGGGTGCGATCCAGCCGCCGTTCTTCAGCGCTTCGACGATCTGACTCTGCACCTGCAGGCGACGGAAGCTCTCGAGGAAGGCAGGGTTGTCGGAGAGGACGAAGAGGTATTCGTGGAATTCCTCGTTGAGCTTGCCGAACTCCTCCGCGTCGACGATCTCATCGCCCTTGAGCACGGTCGACACGTTCTCGGCCAGGCGGCGGAACTGTTCGAGCTGCTTGTCAGTGAGCCTGCCCATGAGCAGTTCTGTCACGGCTAGCTCCAGGCCGGTGCGGGCCTCGAGATGGGCCATCGAGTCCTGGTGGGTGAAGGAGAGGCGGCCCGTCTCTATCGACGAAACGGCTTCCCCGGCGCTGACCTTGTCACCGGATTCCTTGATCGACTCGGTGCTCATCGGTGCACCCGATTCGTCGTCATCGGTCGAGCCCTTGGGTGCGAAGCGTTCGTAGTAGAAGTTGGCCGGGGTGATTCCCTCGTCACCGAGCCACTTCGAGACTGCGTCGACCATCGGCGGTGGACCGCAGAGGTAGATGTCGACATCGCCGCCGGCCAGGTGCTCGTCATCGAGGAACTGGGTGACATAGCCCTTCTGCTCAGCGGTGGACTCCGGGGAGGACACGCAGTAGCTGTAGGTCAGCGTGCTGATCTTCTTCGCGTATTCGTCGAGGATGTCGAGGCCCACGAGGTCCGAGTCGTTGGTGACGCCGTAGACGAGGTGGATGGGCTGGTCGGTACCGTCGTCAGAGATCTTCTCGAGGATCGACAGGATCGGGGCGAGCCCGGTTCCACCCGCCAGCAGCAGCATGCGACGTTTCGGAGGGCGGAGGAAGAACGTGCCGAAGGGGCCGGTCATCGTCAGCTTGTCACCGATCGCGGCACGTTCGGTGAGGAAGGTCGACATGGCACCACCCGGGGTGTTGCGCACCATGAAGGAGGTCTTCTCGACCTTCGGGCCCGAGCTGAAGGAGTAGGAGCGGGCCTGGTCCGTGCCTGGGACCTGGAGGTTCATGTACTGTCCCGGCAGGTAGGCCAGGTCATCGCGCTTGTCCACGGACAGGGTGAAGCTGACCGTGGAGTCCGCGTGGAACTCCAAGTCGACGATCTCGGTCTCGAACTCCGAGGCCGAGGTCTTGGCGATATCCGAAGTCGTGGGCACGTCGATGATCATGTCCGACTCGGGAGTGGCCTGGCAGGTGAGCACGTAGCCTTCCTCGAGCTCCTCCTCTGTCATCGCATCGTCGATGAAGTCGCCCGGGTCGAATTCGCCCGAGGTGCAGAAGGACTTGCATGTCCCACAGGCCCCGTCGCGGCAGTCGGAGGGAAGGTTGATCCGTGCCTTGAAGGCGGCTTCCATCACGGTCTCGTACGGGTTGACCTTGATGATCTTGGTGACGCCATCTTCGAAGCTGATGGCTACGTCGTTGCTCATGGTTGTCCTTCTTCTCTCTCGGGCTGCGCTTCCTCACGCAGATGGTCAGTCCTCGGCTGGTATCGCCGCGGTCACTCGTGGTGAACGCGGCTCAGATCATGTAGATGTCGATGAGCTGATGCACGGTGTCGTTCTTGAGGATGACCTTCTTGGCCGTGATCACCGGGCTCTCCCCGGAGATGTCGAGCGTGTAGAGGCTGTGGCCGTAGTAGGTCAGCGTCGACTGGTACCGGTAGTAGTGGGTGGTCCAGCTGAAGCGGGCCTCCACCGTGTCACCGTCGCGGCTGAGGAACTCCACGCCGCTGATGTTGTGCTCGGTGCGCGGTTCCGGCATCGAGGTGGCAGCCGAGCGGTCGGTCCTGATGCGGAAGACTCTGTCTTCGAGTCCGCTGCGGTTCGGGTACCAGATGAGTGAGATCTCGTTCTGGGGGTCGGTCGTCAGAGTGTCGTCGACGTCCCAGGCCGGCATCCAGAACGGGGCGTCGGGGTGGTAGCACTCCAGCCACTCTTCGAAGTTCCATTCGTCGAGGAGCCTGGCCTCACGGTAGAGGAACTGGCGGATCCATTCTGAGGTTTCGGGATCGACGATCAGTGCGGACTTCGTCGCGGGTGCTGTCATGGTCATGATTGCGGGTTCCTTCCTTACTGCTGCTGCCGTGCGGCGGCGCGTGCGTCCTCGGTGGCGAGCGCGTCAATCATCACCGACTGCCAGTACTCGTGCTGGACCGGGTAGAGTCCCTCGTCCTCGGTCTTCGCGCCCGAGGCGATCGGGTTGATGCCCAGTTCCTTGGCCTGCTCATCAGGGCCGTCGATCTGGTGTTCCTGGCCACGCGACATGTCGTTCCAGGGTGATGCCGAGGCCCGGTAGGTCTTGTGCGCCGAACGGAATTCCTCGAGGTCGTCCGGGGTCGCCATTCCGGTGGCGTTGAAGAAGTCCTCGTACTGGCGGATGCGGTTGGCCCGGGCTTCCTGTGATTCGCCCTTGGGGGCGATGCAGAAGGTCGTCACCTCGGTCAGGTCGGCTGCGATCGGGCGGATATGTCGGATCTGCGAGCTGAACTGGTCCATCAGGTAGACGTTCGGGTAGAGGCAGAGGTTGCGGGAGATGTTGGTCATGAAGTTGGCCTTGGTCTCGCCGAACTCTTCGACGAGGCGTTCGCGTTCGGACCACAGTGACCGATCCTCTGGGTTCGTCCATTCCTGCCACAGCAGCAGGTGACCGTAGGGGAATGAGTAGAAGCCACCGGCGACCTTGCCCCACCCTCCGGCGTCCATGGCCTTGGTCTCGTTCTCCGACTCACCGGACTTGCGGCGCGCAGTGGTGGCCGCGTAGTTCCAGTGAACCGAGGTCACATGGTAGCCGTCGGCCCCGTTCTCCGTCTGCAGCTTCCAGTTGCCTTCGTAGGTGTAGGTCGTTGCACCCTTGAGGATCTCGAGGCCGTCCGGTGACTGGTCGACGACGGAGTCGATGATGACTCGGGTGTCGCCGAGGTGGTCCTCCAGGGGCTGCACATCAGGGTTGAGTGAGCCGAAGAGGAACCCGCGGTAGCTTTCGAACCGCGCGACCTTGGTCAGGTCGTGTGAGCCTTCCTTGTTGAACTGCTCCGGGTAGCCGCCGTTGCGTCCATCCTTGACCTTCAGCAGCTCACCGGAATTGCGGAAGGTCCAGCCGTGGAAGGGGCACGTGAGTGTGGTGCGATTGTCGGTCTTGCGGCGGCAGAGCATCGCCCCGCGGTGGGCACAGGCGTTGATCAGGCAGTTGAGCCCGCCCTGCTTGTCCCGGGTGATCATGATGGGCTGTCGACCGATGTAGGTCGTGAAGTAGTCGCCGATCTCGGGGATCTGGGATTCGTGGGCGAGGTAGATCCAGTTGCCTTCGAAGATGTACTTCATCTCGAGCTCAAAGGTCTCTTCGTCGGTGAAGATCTGCCGATTGACGCGGCGGACGCCCTCTTCGGGCCGTTCCTGGACTCCGTTCGCGATGAGATCTCGAGTGTCAGCGCTGAAATCGAGGGTATCGGTCATGGTGAGCCTCCATTGGTCTCTCGTTGAGTAGGTCTCTTGTGGATGGTCATCTTGCTGGTCGTCGGCCTGTCGCCGATGAGTTGACCACTCCATCCTGGTCGCCCGTGATGCAGTTCACACCAGGGGGACCCCTAGGAGTGACCCAGGGCATCAGGACTGGGGTTCTCAGGGCCTGTCACTCAGCTCTGCGACCCGTAATGTGACCGGTGACCTCACAGCGAAAACTGCTGTCGACCCGGCAAGGACAACTGTCGGAGTTCATCTAAGTCTCTGCGCGCACAAGGGTGTTCTGCGCGGATGAGGAAAGGACTGCAATCGTGAATCGCATCGAAGCGCTGTATTCGGATCTCTCACGCCTCGGACGGGAAACGGAGATGATGGACACCGTCATCACGATGCTCGCCGACGATCTCTTGGAGTCAACGACCGCCGACGGACACAGCAGGCAGGTCGTCATCTCCCGCGTCGTGGACGGAGGCTTCGAACTCGCCGATCTGATCGGTGAGAAGCTGAACCTGCCGGCAACGGACGATGACCAGGCCGACGATGTCCGTGCCCGCTACCGCCGGTGCCATCTTGCCTTCACCGCCGCCGCCGCTCAGCTGGCCAAGCTGCCCGAGGACACCGTCTTCGACTACCGCGGCCTGCAGCTGACCCCTGGCGACATCGTGCCGCAGCGGATCGGGGAGATCGTCATCGCCCACGATTCCCTGGGCACCGCGTGGACCATCGAAGAGGCGGATCCGGATTCCGCCCTCGACGCACTGGAGACCTTGATCAGACGCCTGACGATCGCCGAGGCGGCACCTGCCCTGGTCGTGGACTCGACCGAGGGTGACCACTGGGAGATCGGTGAGAACGGCCAGGCCGTCAGCGGCGACCGTGAAGATCTCGTCCAGTGGCTGGCCTGGGGCTACCCCGGTGAGCTGGAATCGACGTCGCCGCTGCCCACTCTGCCCACACTTCCGCGCTGGACCTGAGCACCGACGCTCACGTCCCACCACACCCCCTGACCACCTCGGCGGGGGTGCCCCGGAATCTCTCCGAGGGCCGATCAACGCACCGACCTCAAGGACTGAAGACCATGTCGCACACACTTGTCAGCGCACAACCTGTGCAGGAACGGAAGACAGCGGGCTGGGTGGCGTTCATCGCCTGCGGCGCTCTCGTCTTCGACGGCTACGACCTCACCGTCTACGGCACCATCATGCCCACGCTGCTCAACGACCCCTCCCAACTGGGCGCCCTCGACCCATCCACGGCAGGGCTCCTCGGCTCCTACGCTATGCTCGGCGTCCTCGTCGGAGCGCTCACCTGCGGGGCAGTCGGAGACTGGCTGGGACGCCGTCGCCTCCTGCTCGTGAGCATCTCCTGGTTCTCACTCGGAATGCTGTTCACAGCATTCGCCACATCCGTGATGGCCTTCGGCATCCTCCGCTTTCTCAGCGGACTGGGCCTCGGTGCGGTGCTGGCTGTAGCCGGGGCCACCATGGCGGAGTTCGCCCCCGCGAACAAGCGCAACCTCTACAACGCCATCGTCTACTCCGGTGTCCCGGCCGGCGGCGTGCTCGCCGCCGGACTGGGAATCATCCTCCTTGAGCCCCTGGGCTGGCGCGGACTCTTCATCATCGGTGCCGCTCCGCTCGTGTTGGTGCCCATCGCTTTCTTCAAGGTCCCTGAATCGCCGAGGTGGCTGCTCACTCGAGGCCGCCGCGAGGAGGCCATCGCAACTGCTCGTCGTGCGGGCACCCCCTTGATCGACGATTCCCAGCTGGTCACCGATTCGGCTTCGGTCGAACGCACCGGCTTCGCTGCTCTGCTCACACCGCGCTGGCGCATGGCCACCATCTTCCTCGGCTTCCTGTCCTTCGCTGGCCTCCTCCTGACCTACGGCCTCAACACCTGGCTGCCGGAGATCATGCAGGGGTACGGCTACGACACCTCGGGTTCTCTGGCCTTCCTCCTCATCCTTAACGGAGGCGCCGTCATCGGCGCCCTCATCGGGTCGAAGATCGCCGATCGCTTCAGCCCCCGGCCGATCATCGTCTCGACCTTCGTCCTTGCCGCGATCACGCTCACCCTGATGACCTTCCAGCTGCCGATCGCCTTCCTCTTCGCGTTCATCGCCATGGCCGGAGTTGGGACACTCGGCACTCAGGTGCTGGGCTACGGGTACGTATCGACGTACTACACGACGAACGCACGGTCGGCAGGTGTGGCCTGGTTCGCCGGATTCGGGCGCATCGGCGGAGTCATCGGGCCCTTCATCGGCGGCTTCATCGCCGCCATCGGGCTCGGCGGGGCACAGGCGTTCTACGTGTTCGCCGGCGTCGCCCTCTTCGGGGCGCTCATGGCCTATCTGGTTCCCAAGCAGCCCGACCTGGAAACCGCCGACATGGACCAGGCGGCTGTACCCGCGACTGCGACTACGGCCTCGGCTGCGGACCGAACACCGCTGACCACGAACGACGCCGCATCGGCGTCCCACCCGCAGAGCTGACACCCACCACGAGACGAGATTTCACTGTATGCACGAGAACCCAACGACCACCTCGGCGACTTCGCGCTCGACTGAGAAAGCCCCCCTGATCGAGCGCCCGACGGGGCGGATGCCCAGTCTGCGCGACATTCGTCGGGACATCGGCCCGCAGTACTGCCTCAATGCCGTCGTCGGACTCATCTTCGGCATCACCGGCCCCATCGCCGTGACCATGGCGGTGGGTCTGGCCGGTGGTCTCAGTGATGCCCAGCTTTCGTCTTGGGTCTTCGGGATCTTCCTCTCAGCGGGCCTGGCCACCCTGGTCATGTCGCTGGTCTACCGGCGACCGTTGGGATTCGCGTGGTCGATTCCCGGCACCGTTCTGCTCGGGCCCTCACTGCAGCACTTGAGCTTCGGCGAGGTCGTCGGGGCCTTCTTCGTCGCCGGTGTGCTGACCCTGGGCTTGGGCATGAGCGGCCTGGTCCGGCGTGCCATGGCCGCTATTCCGCCTCCGATCGTCATGGCCATGGTGGCCGCGATCTTCCTGCGCTTCGGCATCGACATCGTCGACGCGGGACGCTCGACTCCTGCGATCGTCATTCCGATGATCATCGCGTTCATCGCACTCACGGCCCTGCCGGGACTGGGCCGCTTCATGCCTCCGGTCCTCGGTGCTCTGCTGGTCGGCTTCATCGCCGTCGTCGTCCTCGGGCAGCTGGACCTCTCATCCGGCGGCCCGGTCCTGGCTGACCCGGTGTTCACCGCGCCAGAGTTCACCTGGGCGGCTCAGCTCGAACTCGTCGTCCCCCTGACTCTGACGGTCCTCGTCGTCCAGAACGGTCAGGGTGAGGCCGTGCTGCGCGCCGCCGGACATGCGACTCCCGTCAACGCCTCTGCCGTGGTCTCTGGCTTCCTGTCGGTGCTCAATGCCTGCTTCGGTGCGGTCTCCGCGTGCCTGACCGGGCCGACCAACGCGCTGCTCACCTCGTCCGGGGACCCTAAGCGACAGTATTCGGCGGCCGTCTTCTACTCGTTCCTCTGCTTCATCGCAGCGCTGTTCTCACCGCTGGTCACCCGTTTCATGCTCGGCACCCCGGAGGCCTACATTCTGGCTCTGGGCGGAATGGCGATGCTCGGAGCTCTGCGTCAGGCTTTCGTCTCGGCGTTCTCATCCAAGTACACCTTCGGCGCTCTGGTCACCTTCGTCGTCACGATCGCCGAGTTCGACCTGTTCAACATCCATGCGGCGTTCTGGGGAATCCTCATCGGCTGTGTGGCCTCACGCTTCCTTGAGCCTGGGGACTACAAGCGCGACGATTTCATGCACCGCGAGCCCACCCAGAGCACAACACCCAAATAGCTTCAGCTGGCGACGGCTCTCGCACTGATCGGTTTGATCGCAGGGTGGACACTCAGCGCCTCGCGTCCCTTCAACTGATGGACGACGAGGACTGACGTCGCAGCCGTGTTCGGCGAAAACAGCTGCACCGGCTCGGTTCTGTCTCCAAAATCCAAAGTCAGCGTCATGGCGTCGATCTCTGGGAAGAACGCCGCTACCGCATTGAAGTAGAAGGAGAGCGTGCGGCCACCGATTGGGATGATCAGCCGACGGTCTGTCACCAGTACGTCGACGTACTGGATCACGCGCCACTGCGCGGCCGCCACACGCTGGGCCTGGGCTCTCGCGTTCGCGTTACCGACTGCTGATCCGATCATCGCCCCAGCGACGAAGAGTGGGCTGCCCATCGCGAAGACCCCTCCAGTCTGATACGTCACGTTCTGCCCGTAGAACCTGGCGTATTTGGCACGGTACTGGTCGACAACCTGTTCGCCCGGTTCAAGGTTGAGATTGAAATTCTCGAAGGCAGGCAGGCGGTCACCGCGCATCAGCGCCTCGCACCATTGAGTCGCCTGGACCCGCGCAATCGTCCTGGCCTCGAAATCACAGCGAGGACCACCCTCGGCAACGATCTGCTGTTCCAACTGTCGCGCCATGCATTCATTGCGCTTCTGCAGTTTACGGTGATACATGTGGCTGGAGCGGTATGTCTTCTGCGCACCGACGATGGTCATGATCAAGAACACGATCGGTGCGACCACGGCGCAGATGATGGCGACGACCATGAGCCACACGATCCCCGGGTCGTCTGTTCCCGGCATCGCCATGACAGCAAGGGCGCTGAATATGATGATCGACAGCGGAATGAGCAAGAGCGGAACCACCCAATTCAGATGTCTTGCCCAACCGCCCTCTGCGACCATTCCCATGCCCTTCACTGGCTGCATATCCTGAATTCCCACCCGCTCGAATTAGACGAAATCATCAACGATTCAGCCATGGTCCATTGTTACTACAAATGCTAGCGCACCAGTGCGAAAACCTTTGGCCACGAGCACGACGGATGACTCACGCCAGCCATCCGACATATCGGACGAATCTCATTCGGGACTCGTTGTCTTCCGCGCTCCTCACCTCGAGGATTGTCCTCATGGACGCAACGAAGCAACTACTCCACGGGGTCAGGGTCGCGGACTTCTCGCGAGTGCTGGCCGGACCGTATGCCACCGCCATGCTCGCCGATCAGGGCGCCGAGGTGTTCAAGATCGAGATGCCGGGACACGGTGACGACTCCCGCCACCTAGGTCCCTTCACCGAGACCGGCTCGACCTACTTCACCTCCCTCAACCGAGGCAAACGATCCATCGAAGCCGACCTCAAGGATCCTGTAGCACACGAGAAGCTGCTCGACTTCATCCGCACCTGCGATGTCGTCGTCGAGAACTTCCGCCCCGGCGTCGCGGCCAAACTGGGACTGTCCTTTGAGGACATCAAGGCGGTCAAGGCCGACATCGTCTACGCTTCGATCTCCGGGTTCGGCCAGAGTGGTGCCCAGGCGAAACGCCCCGCCTACGACACCGTCATCCAGGCGCTCAGCGGTCTCATGTCATCGACCGGTTTCCCCGACGACTCCCCTACCCGCGTAGGCGAATCCATTGCGGACGTCTCCGCAGGAGTCTTCGCCGCCTTCGGCATCTCGAGCGCGCTCTTCCACCGCCAGGCCACCGGCGAAGGTGCCCACATCGACATTCCGATGCTCGACGTCATGCTCGCGATGCAGCCGACGAACACCGCCATCCATGCGGCCGGCTCCACACCGAAGCGCGTCGGCAATCGGCACCCCATCTCCGCACCCTTCGACACCTACGCCGGATCCGATGGTCTCGTCGTCATCGCCGTGGCAAATGACAAGCTCTTCGGCGTCCTCGCTGCCACGCTCGGCAAACCCGAGCTCGCCACCGATGCCCGGTTCGCCACCGACAGACTCCGCTCGGACAACGACGAGGATCTGCGCACCGAGATCGAGGAGTTCACCAGCACTCACACGGTGTCCGAGCTGTGCGCGATCTTCGACGCGGCAGGAGTCCCCAACTCCCCGGTGCTCAACTTCACCGAGGCGATCGACGGCCCCATCACCGCCGGCCGCGATCTCACCACCACCGATGCCCGCACCTGTCATACGCACCTGCGCCACCCCCTCCTCGTCGACGGTGTCAGGCCGACATCCGCGCTTCCGGTGCCCCACCTCGGCGAGCACAATGACGAGCTGAGCGCAGAACGAACTGACGCACCCCGTTCAGCAGAACCGACGAAGGTGTAGGACCATGGGATTCGACATCAGCGCGGACGAGCAGGAACTCGTCGCCGCCGTCACACAGATCAGCAAAGATGTCATCGTGCCGCAGGCCGCGGCCGCGGATGCGAACGAACGCGTCTCGGACGCAACATTGCAGACCCTCGCCGAGGTGGGAGTCCTCGGTCTCAACCTGCCCGAGGAATTCGGTGGGCCCGGCGTCGGCTCCGTGGCGATGAGCCAGATGGTCGCCGCGGTGACCGAGGCGTGCGCCTCGACGGCCTCGATCATCACCGCGCAGTTCCTTGCCACCGACTCGATCCTCCTCGGTGGCACCGATGCCCAGCGCGAGGACTGGCTGCCCAGGGCCGCAGCCGGTGAGATCATCGGATCCTTCGGCCTGACCGAACCGGGGGCGGGATCCAACCCTGCCGAAATGTCGACGAAGGCGACGAAGGTCGACGGCGGCTGGCACATCAAGGGCGCGAAGTGCTTCATCACGAACGCCGGTTTCGCTGACTTCATCGTCGTCTACGCAAAAACCGACGTCGAGGCCGGGCACAGGGGGATCAGCGCATTCATCGTCGACACCGCAGCCGCCTCCGCGGGGCTGGACTTCAATCCGCCGGAGAAGACCATGGGCCTGCGCGGCAGCCCTGTCTACGAATTCGTCATCGATACGATCGTTGCCGACGACGCGCTGCTGGGCGTCGAGGGCGAGGGCTTCACCACGGCCATGCGCGTCCTCGACCGGGGCCGCATCGAGGTCGCGGCGATGAGCCTGGGAATCTCGAAGGCCGCACTCGACGCGGCAGTGGCCTGGTCCGGCGAGCGCAAGATCAACGGCAAACCGCTCAATCGTCTGCAGGGCATCGCCTTCAAGCTCGCCGACATGTACACGAAGTACCGCTCGGCCTGGCTGCTGACGATGGATGCCGCGGAGCAGAGGGACGCCGAGGTGGACTTCACCAGGTCCTCGGCCACGGCCAAGCTCGCCGCATCCGAGGCCGCCGCGTTCATCGCCGACGAAGCGCTGCAGATCCACGGCGGCTACGGCTTCACCAGGGACTTCCCGCTCGAACGCTACGTCCGCGATGCCAGGATCTACCGCATCTATGAGGGTTCCTCGGAGATCCAGCGCACGATCATCGCCCGCAGCCTCTCGGCCTGAGGGCGAACGCGAGAACCTCGCCGAGGCGGGACCTGACGTGAACGATCACGGCGGGCCGCCTCGGCGCGAAACATTGTCCTACGAATTTTCCGAGATATCGGACAAAAGATGTGATGTGGACCTCGTCTGGGACCTCAGTGCGGTGCCACACTGTTCCTGATTCAACTTTCAAAGGAGAAAACCATGGCGAGCTCGTCCAATTCGGGGATTGAGAGACGATCCATCGAAATGGTGCCCGACAATGAACGTCACGGCACCGCACGTTCCCAGTTCACGCTGTGGTTCGGCGCCAATACCCAGATCACCGCCATCGTCGACGGAGCACTCGCCGTCGTCTTCGGTGCCGATGCACTGTGGGCCATCATCGGACTGCTCATCGGCAACATCATCGGCGGCATCGTCATGGCCCTCCACTCCGCGCAGGGCCCACAGTTGGGTCTGCCGCAGATGATCTCCTCCAGGGCGCAGTTCGGCATCATCGGCGCGATCATCCCGCTGGTGCTCGTCGTGCTCATGTACATCGGCTTCGCCTCGACCGGCGCAGTCCTCTCGGGCCAGGCCGTCAACCTCATCATCGGCGTCGATACACCCGCGGTGGGCATCATCATCTTCGGTGCACTGACCGCGGCCGTGGCCCTGCTGGGATACAAGTACATCCACGTCCTCGGACGCATCTCCTCGGTGACCGGCCTGCTCGGATTCCTGTTCATCACGGTCTGCGTGTTCACGAAGATCGACGTTCCCGGGCTGGTCTCCAACTCGAGTTTCGCGTTCCCTGCGTTCCTCTCCGCGATCGCCCTGTCATTCGGCTGGCAGATGACCTATGGCCCCTATGTCGCGGACTACTCCCGCTACCTGCCCAGGTCCACACCATCGTCGAAGACCTTCTGGTTCACCTTCGGCGGTTCCGTCATCGGGTCGCAGTGGTCGATGACCCTGGGCGCGCTCATCGGCGCAGCCGCAATGACCGAGACCGGCAACTCCTTCGTCGAGAACCAGGTCGGCTTCGTCGGCGACATCGTCGGCGGAGGCGTCTATGCCTTCCTCATCTTCATCGTCATCCTGATGGGCAAGCTCACCGTCAACACCCTCAACGCCTACGGTGCGTTCATGTGCACGCTGACCATCCTCACCTCCTTCGGTGAGAAGACGAACATCCGCCGCTGGACACGTGCAGTCTTCGTCATCGGCATTGTGACCCTGACCGTGCTCGTGGCACTGATGGCCTCGGCGGACTTCCTCGCGAACTTCAAGAACTTCGTGCTGACACTGCTCATGGTCTTCATCCCGTGGAGCATCATCAACCTCACCGACTTCTACCTGATCTCCAAGGACCGCTTCGACATCCCGGCCTTCTACGACCACAAGGGCCGCTACGGCAAATGGAATTGGCGAGCACTCGTGACCTACGGAATCGGTGTCGTCATCCAGATCCCATTCCTCGCACAGTCCTTCTACACCGGGCCTATGGTCGAGAAACTGGGTGGAGCCGACATCTCCTGGCTCGTCGGCAGCATCGTCACTTTCTTCCTCTACTACTTCCTCGTCCGCAACCGCAGCGTTGCACCGGAGGAGACGATCTACCCTGACGTGGAGGCACTGGACGCGCAGCGCGCCTGAGCTCGTGCGCAGCCTCTGGCGCGGGCCCTGGATTGAGACTTCTCGGTCCAGGGCCCTTGTCATGCCCCACCAACTCACGGCGCGACTGCTCGAATGCTCGATCGATAAAGTTACCAATGAGTTCTACCATCGAGTAGTGTTGTGATGTCCGTCACCAACGGATTCCGCATCAGAGCCGACTGCGACCACGGCACCACCGTCGAAACGGTCGGCACCTCGACCGCCACTCTCACCGCCGAGACACACGACAGAGTAGGAACGCCATATGAGTACTTCTCGACATGTAACGCTTCCACACGCACGACGCATCGCAACGGCAAGCGCAGCCGCCATCGCCGGCCTGGCGCTCACGATGGGCGCGGTATCCGCTCCGGCCCAAGCCCAGGACCTTGTTCCCCAGTCGGACAAGGAAGCCAAGAAGATGATCGAAGACGATCAGGCCGAGGATTCGAGCTCCCTCAATAGGAGCAACGTCCCCCAGAGCGTGAGCGTCGAGCAGGCTAAGAAGGCCGTCGACAAGTCTGATGAGATCACCACCGCCGACGTCGAATACGCGGCTGCGCTCGAAGATCTTCCCGATTCGGGAGTTCCCGAGGACTTCTACAAGACCCCAGCGACACTGCCGGACAAGAACGGCGGCGTGGTCAAGCAGGTGGCTTCGAAGTTCTATCTCGATCCGGTCAAGCTCATTGAGCACAGCGCGAAGTCAGAGACGTTCATGTATCGGACCACCGACGAAGAGGGCACTGCGCGCGCCGCCACCGCCACGCTTCTGACCCCCGAGGGTGCGGACGACAAGGCCAAGGACGCCGTCGTCATCGCCCCGGGCACACAGGGCATTGCCGACAAGTGCGCCCCCAGCCGACAGATGGGCATGGGCACCGAGTACGAGGGCGTCTCCGTCACCTCGGCGCTGGCGGCCAAGCGACCTGTGGTCGTCGTCGACTATGTGGGACTGGGCACCGAGGGTGCGCACAGCTATCTCAATCGAGTCGAAGAGGGCCGCTCCGTGCTCGACGCGGCCAAGGCCGTGCAAGAGGTCGAGGGAAGCTCGATCGACGCCGACACGAAGCTTCAGCTGCGCGGCTATTCGCAGGGAGGGCAGGCCACCGCTGCGGCATTGGAGCTCAAGAAGGACTGGGCCCCCGAACTCAACGTCACGTCCGCCTCGGCGGGTGCCGTGCCCACGGACCTGTACAAGACAGTGTCCGGACTCTCGAGCGTCTATACGGCCTTCGCCCTGTACGGTGTCGATTCGTTTGCACGGCAGGCTGATATCGACATGACCAATTACCTCAACCAGAAGGGCCTCGATGCCGTCGACCGGGCCTCTAACCAGTGCACTGTCGAGGCTCTCGTCTCGAACGCCTTCCTCGATACCGACACCCTGACCAAGGATGGGAGCTCGTTCCAGGAGCTCATCGAAGAGAACTTCCTCGACGTTGCCGACAGGCAGAAGATCGGCCAGGCGGAGGTTCCTGACATTCCGCTGCTGGTCAACCACAGCCGCCTCGATGATGTCGTGCCCTTTGCCCAGGGGGAGGAACTCGCCTCCACCTGGTGCGATGCCGGGCACAAGGTGCTGTTCCGGGACAACCTCGGACCGACGCATATCGGCGGATACATCGCCACCGTCCCCCGAATCGAGATCTTCACGAACCGCACATTCGCCGGGAAAGCTCCGGTCGACAGCTGCTGGAGGCTGTGAAGTGCATTGACCCCGGAGCAGCTCAAGGCCACGAAAGAACTACAGTCATGAGCGACTCACACTGAGGCACCACCTCTGTCGCTGTGGGCGATCCGTGCTGAAAGTTTCGTACTTTCCGGCGCGGGTCGCCCATTTCGTCGTGCCATCGCCCCGTTTGCAGCGCAGGAAGGTCACCCTCGGCACCACCTCGAGCCGACGAGTCCGCACGGCCCATTCCAGGCATACGCGCATTTCACGCATCTATGTTGCGCAGATCACGCACAACTGGCAGAATGACTTCATCGATGGACCTGGCCTCTGCGCGCTCCGCGTCGAGACGTGCAGCACCGCACTACGTCATGTTGCTTGCGCTGCACATTCGCGAAAGCAGTATGCCAGCGATCTCGACACTGAAATCCAGACCGGACATCGCGCAAGGAAGCCGACAATGACGACGAATCACACCACAGACGGAGACTCCGCCTACGGAGCCTCCGCTGACGGCGGCTCAGCCGCAGCCACACCAGATGCCTCCGCAGCCGTCACGCCCAACGTCGACCCGTATCATCTCGATCCGGCAGACGTGCTCGAGCCGCCCACCACATTCGCGGGAAAGCTCAAGTACCTTGGCCCCGGTCTGGTCATCTCGGCAGCGGTCATCGGCTCCGGCGAGCTCATCACCACGACGGCTTTGGGCGCCAAGGCTGGCTTCGTCCTCCTCTGGCTCGTCATCATCTCGACCGCGGTCAAGGTGTGGGTTCAACTCGAGATCGCACAGTGGACCATCCTCTCGGGCAAGCCCGCACTTGAGGGCTATGGGCACGTCGGCCCCCGCCTCATCGGTCGAGCCGGGTGGATCAATCTGCTCTGGATTCTCATGGACTTCGCGAAGGTGCTCCAGCGCGGAGGCATCATCGGCGGCGCCGTCGCCGCCCTGTCGATCATGCTCCCGGTCTTCGGCGAGCCTCTCTCCACACCCTCGCTCGTATTCTGGACGGTCGTCTCCCTCGCCGTCGTCATCTCCCTGCTGGTGACGAACAAGTACAGCATCGTCGAGAAGTTCTCCGTCGCGGCCGTCATCATCTTCACCGTCTCCACGGTCGGGCTCGCACTCTCACTGCCATTCACCGACTTCGCCTACACCTCGGCGGACGTCATCACTGGACTGACCTTCGCGATCCCCGCGGGCACGCTCGGCTTTGCGATCGCAATGTTCGGCATCACCGGAGTCGGGGCCGACGAGATGACCACCTACACCTACTGGTGCCTAGAGAAGGGCTACGCCCGCTACACCGGCCCCAACGACGGCTCCGCGGAGCGTGCGCGTCGTGCGCATGGCTGGATCTCCGTGATGCGCACCGACGTTCTTGTCTCCTGGATCGTCTCGACGGTGTGCACCATGTCCTTCTACGTCATCGGTGCCGCGATCCTCCACCCCCAGAACCTCGTCCCCGAGGGCAATGAGATGATCACGACGCTGTCGTCGATGTACTCCTCGGTGATGGGCGAAGCCGGACATTGGATCTTCCTGATCGGCGCCTTCGCCGTTCTGTTCTCCACCTTCATCGCCTCCTCGGCCAGCGTTCCCCGGCTATGGGCGAACACCGTCTCCATCCTCGGCGCGTTCGACTGGACGAACCTGCGCACCCGCACTCGCATCATCCGCGTCCTCACCGTCGTCTTCCCCATCATCTGGGCAATGAGCTATCTCATCATCCAGTCTCCGGTGATCATGGTGCAGATCGGCGGCGTCGCCAGCGGCGTCTTCCTCGTCGCGGTCGTCATCGCCGTCTGGTACCTTCGCACTCGTGAAGTCCCCGCCGAGTTCAAGTCCAACAATTTCTTCACCGTGATGCTCGTCTTCGCCTCATTGGCCATCGGGCTGCTGGGGATCTATTCAATATTCGAGACCTTCGGAATCGAGATCGGAGCCTGATGCGCCTGAGAGTCCTCACCCCTTCATTCGGAAAATTCTCGGTCGCGCCCCGCGACCGCGCCGATTCCCTGGGCCTCGAGCTTGAGCACCGGACGGAGAATCACCCCAAGTCCGGTCGAGATCTCATCACGGCACTGGCCGGCGCCGAGGCGGTTCTCGTGGGTCTCGACCGGATGGACGCCGAGGTCTTCGCCGGCTGCCCCGATCTCAAGGTGATCGCCAAACACGGGGCCGGGGTCGACAACATCGACCTCGAGGCAGCGGCGGCGGCAGGGGTGACGGTCGTGAATACCCCAGGCGCCAATGCCGATGCCGTCGCCGATCTGACCATGGGATTCCTGCTCATGGGCGCCCGACGCATACGTGAGGCCGAAGAGTCTCTGCGCAGCGGTCAGTGGGATGTCTTCTTCGGCACCGAGCTCAGCGGCAAGCAGCTGGGAATTCTCGGCATCGGCCGCATCGGTCGCGCCGTCGCCAAGCGGGCGACCGGCTTCGGCCTGCAGATCGCAGCCTACGATCCCTTTGTTCCCGACGAAGCCATCGCCGCGGCAGAGGCACAACCTCAGAGCCTCGCCGAGGTGGTGGCAGGCTCAGATTTCCTCACCCTCCACCTGCCCGGTGGAGAAGAGCCGCTGCTGTCGGCTCAGCACATCGAATCGATGCCGCGAGGTGCTGGGCTGATCAATGCTGCCCGCGGCGGATTGATCGATGAGGCGGCACTGGTCTCGGCACTGCACGACGGTCGACTCTCCTTCGCGGCACTCGACGCATTCACCACCGAGCCTCCTCCAGTGGACGATCCGCTGCTGCAGGCACCGAATCTCATCGCCACCCCACATATCGGCGCCTACTCGGATATCGCCAACGCCAATATGGGCACCTGGGCCGTCGAAGACGTCGTCCGCGTGCTGCATGGCGAGGAGCCGCACTTCCCGGTGCTCTGACTGCCGGACATGACGGAGGGGCTGCACCGATTCGGTGCAGCCCCTGGCGTCATCCCCGCTTCTCAGGCCAATCCGCGCCCCAGATCAGCGGTGACGGTCTCTGAGATCTGCTTCTTCGCCGCATCGGAAAGCGCGTTGAATGGAGCCCGCGCCGGGCCCAGGCCAAATTCGCGGACGTTGGCTGCGTGCTTGACCACGGTGTTGGGGTTGCCAAGCGCCAGGCAGTTGCGAATCGGACGAATGCTGTCCTGCGCGGCGCGCGCACCCGCCGAATTCCCGGAGACGAAGAGGTCGTAGATCGACGCCATGGTCTTCGGATAGACGTTCGCAATACCGCTGATGCCACCGGAACCGCCTGCGAGGAGTGTCCACAGAATGAGTGAGTCATTGCCGGAGATGACGTCGAAGCTGTCGCGGTCTGTGCGCTCCAGGTACTGCAGGATCGTGTCGAAATTTCCGCTCGAGTCTTTCACCCCGGTGATGTTGTCCACCTCGGCGAGCATTTCGAGAGTTGCGGGCGCCACGGCATTGCCGGTTCGCGCGGGAATGTTGTAGACGATGACCGGGACATCGACCGACTCCGCCACAGCTTGGAAATGATTGGTGATCTCCGCTTGTGACGCCGCAGCGAAGTACGGGGTGATGATGGAGAGCGCATCGGCTCCAGCAGCCGCGGCATCCTGAGCGATGGTGATGGTCTCTCGAGTCGTCGCGGCACCTGCGCCGATGACGACTGGAACCTGACCGGCCACCTCATCGACGACCAGCCTGGTCGCTTCGGCGCGCTCCGCCGCGGACTGAGCGTAGAACTCTCCGTTTGTGCCCAGGGCGAAGATGCCGTGGATACCGGCATCGAGCTGACGGCGCACATGGGCGCGCAGAGCCGATTCGACGAGCTTTTCGTCGTCATCGAACGGAGTGGCTACTGCGGCGAGAACGCCTGTGATCGAGGACATGGATCTTCCCTTCTTAAGGATGTGAGTGGAGTTCAGCGGTTGTATTTGGGCTGCGATCCGCGGACCGAGACTGTTGCCTCGTCGATCGCAGTGAGAACGTCTTCAGGCAAGGGCCCCTTGGCCGCTGCGGCGATGTTCGCTTCCAGCTGCGAGACACGGCTGGCACCCAACAGAAGGGAGTCGATTCCCTTGCCGCCTGCCACCCACCTCAGAGCCAGCTCTGGTTGAGGGATGCCGGCTTCATCGGCGACGGCAGCGAAGGCTTCGACCATCGTCAGCACCGAATCGGAGAGATACCGCTGTGAGTACATCTGCGCGAGGACAGATCCGGTGAAGCGGTCCGGGGTGCCGTCGCTGGACGGACGCCGGGCCAGAAGCCCACCGGCGAGCGGGTTGTAGGCCATCGTCGCGATGCCGTGCGCAGCACCGCATTCGAGCCATTCGTCTTCGATCTGGCGGGCGAGCACACTGTAGACATTCTGTGCGATCGCGGGCCGTGGGGCACCGGCGACACCTGCAGCAGCGATGACGTCCACGGCCTGCCATGCGGCGAAGTTCGAGATGCCCATGGCTTTGATCTTGCCCTCAGAATGCAGCTGCGCCACGGCTCCCATAGTTTCCCCGAGACTTGCAGCCCGGTCCGGCTGGTGCAGATAGAAGAGGTCGATGGAGTCGACGTCGAGGCGCCGCAAGGAGCCCTCGACACTGGC
This sequence comes from Brevibacterium sp. UCMA 11752, assembly GCF_021532235.1. Lineage (NCBI taxonomy): Bacteria > Bacillati > Actinomycetota > Actinomycetes > Micrococcales > Brevibacteriaceae > Brevibacterium > Brevibacterium sp. UCMA 11752. The sequence goes on from NZ_JACBOS010000003.1 coordinate 406,462, forward strand.
CCTCAGACCTGCCGCCGACAGCGGCGAATTGTCTCCTGCGTCGGCGTGGGGCATGCCCGCCTTGGTTGCCAGCACAATTGAGTCTCGATGCTTCTTCACAAGTGGTGAGATGAGGCCTTCGGTGGCCGATTTCGCGTAACCGTTGGCGGTGTCGATTCCGGTGATGCCCGCGGCCAGGGCCGCTTCGATCACTTCGTGCGCGGTCACCTCCGGGACGGTGTCTCCGAAGGTCATGGTGCCTAGAACCAGCGGTGACAATCGGACGGAGACACCGTCCAAGGAGAGGCTCTTGTCTGCTGTCATACGGTGCTCCTCGTCGAGTGAATGGTGCGATCCATGTCAATGAATCATCTCACTTCTGCGTGCAACGTGCAAAGATTTGCGCATTTCGCGCAATCGTGGCAATCTGGAACTCCAGCCAGATCGGACGCAAAGGAGTGCCATGCCTGCAAGCGACCCCGGCATGCTCATCCTTGCCGACGACCTCAGTGGAGCAGCGGAAGCAGCAGCAACCCTCGGGACTCCTGTCCGCATCCTCCTCACCGACCTGAGTGGACGGCCGACCTCATCCGAGAGCGCGAATGCGGCGCCGCAGGATGTCGCGCTCGACCTCGACTGCCGCTATCTCACACCGGTCGAAGCAGCCTCACGCACACGCTCTGCACTCGAGACACTGCGAACCGAGAATCAGACCACCATCATCAAAGTCGATTCTCTGCTGCGTGGAAACGTCAGAGCACATCTGTCTGCGGCTCTGGAGAGCACGAACGGACCGGTGATCTTCGCTCCGGCACTCCCCCAGCACAACCGCACCGTCATCGGCGGCGTCCCCTACATCGACGGTATACGGCTTGCCGATACACGCGCCTGGAACATCGAAGACCATTCGGGCCCGGACAGTCTCAATGACCTCTGCCCCGAAGCACCGATGCCCCTCGAACTCGACCAACTTCGCACGAGCAGCCCGCACGAACTGGCAGCACGATTCCGGTCAAAGCGCCTCATCACCGCCGACGCCGAAACCATGGACGACATCGGGCAGGTCATCGCCCTCGCCGCATCCACCGGTGCCACCGTCGTCGGATCAGCGGCACTGGCTCGCGCCATCGCCGACAGTCGAGCCCTCAAACGCTCTGCGCCGCCCGTCGAACCGCCCGCAGCCCTGAGCGCTCCGGTCCTCTTCATTCTCGGCACGGCAGCAGATCGCATCGACGATCAGTTGGCCCACCTGCAGGCACACGCCCAAGTCGGCGTCCTCGACATCCCTGCCACCGAAGTCTCGGCCTGGAACGACAACCCCGAGAACCTGCACGTCACCGCCGCTGAGATCCGGAATCGACTGACCGGCGGCAACCTCGTCATCCGGCTCACGGACACCGGAGACGCGGTCGATCCTCGCCCGCTTCCAGGCCTCTTGGCCGAACTCGTCGCACGCTCGCTCACAGACATCGGTCCTGTCCACCTGGTCGCCACAGGAGGCGAGACGGCGCGAGCAGTGCTCGACCGCCTCGGTGTCGGGGAAGTCGTCACGATGCGCGAGATCCACCCGGGCGCGGTCCTATCTCTGGCGGGGACCACCTCGGCGAGGCCCGGTGAACATAGTGAGCTCGGTCGTGTGGTCACGCGACCCGGCGGCCAGGGAGACGACGATTCCCTCACTCGCATCCACGAAGCGCTGACCCACGGGACAGCGCCCACCCCGATCACCGCGAACACCGTCGCAAACCACGAAGGAGAACGAATGACATCGCGTCCCACAGTCGCAGTGACCATGGGCGACGGAGCCGGAGTCGGTCCAGAGATCTGCGTCGCCGCCTGCCTCGACCCCACAGTGCTCGAGGTTGCTCGGCCCGTCGTCATCGGCGATGCGGCTCGGCTCGAACAGGCCGCCGAGATCCTCGGCGTCAGTGCGTCGATCCGCGTCATCGACTCCCCGGCTGCGGCCGAGGACTCCCCAGGCGTCATCGACGTCATCGACCTCGGCCTGCTGCCTTCCGATCTGGAGTGGGGGCAGCTGTCCGACACTGCCGGCGACGCCGCATTCCGCTACATCGAGCGGGCCTCGCAGCTGGCCATGTCCGGCGAGGTCCAGGCGATCTGCACGGCGCCGCTGAACAAGGAAGCGCTGCACTCCGCCGGCCACCAGTACCCCGGGCACACCGAGATGCTGGCCGCTCTGACCGGAACCGAGGAAGTCTCGATGATGCTCTCCTCACCCAAGCTGCGAGTCATCCACGTAACGACCCACATCGGGCTCATCGATGCCGTGGCCACAATCGAGCCCGGCCTGGTTGAGCGCACGGTCCGTCGCGGGAACGACGCACTCATCAGAGCAGGAATCGAGCGGCCCCATATCGGTGTCTGCGCGATCAATCCGCATGCCGGAGAGAACGGGCTCTTCGGCTACGGGGAAGAGGCGGAGAAGATCACTCCCGCCATCACCGCACTGCAGGGTGACGGAATCGACGCTGTCGGCCCCCTCTCTGCCGACACCGCCTTCTTCCTCGCAGGACGCGGCGACTACGACCTCATCGTCGCGATGTACCACGACCAGGGACACGGGCCGATCAAGGTGCTCGGCATCGACGCCGGGGTCAACATCACTGTCGGACTTCCCGTGATCCGCACCTCCGTCGACCACGGAACGGCGTTCGACATCGCCGGCACCGGCAAGGTCGACACTGAAAGCATGAGTGAAGCCATGCGCCAGGCCGCAACGCTGGCGACCGTCTGAACCAGTCCAACACCACGATTCCAGCGCCCTCGTGCTCGCTGAGGCAACCCCAGACCACCGGCCAGGGATTCAGCCAGCCGTGCTCAACCGCGATACAGTGGCCGCACGGCTAAGAGCCGCCCATCGGCGGGCGGCGGGTTTCGACCACCGACAGCAGACATCGGAGAGTGATGAACGCAGGCGATAGACGCGAGGAGATCATCCAGCGAGTTCGGGCGCAGGGTGAGATGAGCGTCGAGACGCTCTCGGAGATGCTCGGTGTCACTGCCTCAACGATCCGGCGTGACCTCGCGCGACTCACCGACTCAGGGGACCTCGCACGCACCTACGGCGGTGTCATCGCCGTCCCCGCGGAGGCAGAGAGCACACTGGATGAACGCTCCCACGAGGCTCCTGAAATCAAACGGGCGCTCGGTGTGTGGTGCGCGCAGCAGGTACCGGCAGGGTCACATGTTCTCCTCGACGCGGGCAGCACGACTGCGCAGATCGCACGTGCGCTGCGCGAGACGACTCCGCTTTCGGTCGTGTCCACAGGGCTCACCTCTCTGCAGCAGATGACGGGCACGGAAGGGGTCGAATTCACCCTCCTCGGCGGCCGGTATCGTTCGATCAGCCAGGGCTTCATCGGCCCGATCACCGAAGTCGGGCTGGAAAAGTTCACCTTCGACTTCGCCTTTCTCGGTGCGGATGCCGTCACCGCCGAAGACGGCGTATGCGAGGCCACAGCAGAGCAGGTTCGACTCAAAGAGCTCATGAGCCGACGAGCCACCCACGTCTTCGTAGTCGCCCATTCGGCCAAGCTGGGCCAACGCCCCTTCCATGCCTGGGCAGACCTGGGCAATGGGTGGACGCTCGTGACCGATGACGCAGCTGAAGCTGAACAGGTCAAGGCATTCGAATCCCGTGGCATCCGCGTGGTCACCGTCGACGACATGGGCAAGGCTCACACCTAGAAGGACTCGTTCTCTGACACCCCCGACGGAGTCAGCCCCAGAGTTTGCAGTCGGTATGGACCTGGTCCTCGACACCTGAGATCCAGTCCTCGGCGAAGACGACGTGCCTGATTGCTCGACGTGAACTGTACGCGTAGACGACGTGGATGAGCCCATCGGAGTCGACGATTCCGTGCGGGTACTCCTGCCGGCGATTGCTGCGCAGATTGCCGGAGCCTGTGAATCCATCGCCGGGTTCGATGACCCGGCGAACCGGCCAGGTGCGGCCTTCGTCCTTGGAGACGGCGATGACGATCCTCATCCGTTCGTAGGGCCACACCACCTCGACGGGCTCGCGAGTGACCTGGTGCTCGTTTGAGACCAGAGCCAACATTCCGGAAGGCAGCAGGAATGCGCTGAGACCGGCATTGTTATTCGGCACATCGGTTGCCTCTGGCTCGGTCCAGGTCTCACCCCCGTCTTCGGATCTGCTGATGTAGACCCAGTCCGCGAAGCGGGAGCGGAACAGACACACCAGGCGCCCCGGCTCAAGCTCGACGACATTGGGATGGACTCTCCCTCCGGCGTCCGGAAATTCGACCTGCCGCCAGGCGCCGCCCTCGTCCTCGGAGATCTGAAGCACCGGCTGGTCCGAACCGTTCTTCGAATCGTCGTCGAAGCACAGCCATTGGGGATGAACCCATCTGCCGTCGCTGAGGATCTGGATCGGCTGGCGGCAGAATGTGCCTTCATGGTCGAACAGCGTCTGCGGCTGCGACCAGTTCTTGCCACCATCAGCAGAACGAATCACCTTCACTACCGAGGTGTGCTGCAAGTTGAAGGTCTCCGGCACACCTGACTGCCGCGACAGTTGAGAGGTGTAGACAAGCCAGATCTGACCGTCAGAGGCCTCGAACAGACCGGGATTCTGGTCCGATCGGATCTCGTCGTGTGTGACAGCCGCAGAGGCAGACCACGTGGCAGTGTTTGAGTCGAATCGGGAAACGAGCACGTCGATGTCCTTGTTGCCCTCATCGCTGCCACCGAACCAGGCCGCGAGCAGAATTCCATCACGCAGTGCCAGAACCGACGGAGCATGGTTGGAACGGCGATCAGTCGGGATGACTGCCGCGGCATTGCCCGAATCGTCGAAGTATCGGAGCCTGCCGTCGGCTGGCGGCTCGGATACGTGTTCAAGCCCCTCGTTCGCGAGCAGATTCATGCGTGACTCCTTTGCTGTGTGGTCCGGTCAGTGTCGCATCCGGTGCGGATCATCCGAAGGCGGTTTCGAACATCGAAGGAATCTGCATCGCAATCTGAAATCCGATGATGATCGCAATGACACCGAGAAGTGCCAGCAGCGCGGTCTGCCACTTCGGGTTCACCGCGTAACTGTGCATGTGCTTCTTCCTCGATGTCAGGAGGAGGATGCAGACGACGATGATCGGCAGGCTGAGCACAGTCGAGATCGCGGTGCCGACGATATTGAGAGAGATCAGGTCTGGCGCACCTGGAATCGTCGAGACCAAGGGGACGATGATGAACACGATCGCCTGAATCCAACGGAACGCAGGGTTCTCCTCATCTCGGCCGAGGAACTTCCGCATCGAGGGCACGGAATGGTTGATGCCGTTGATCGCGAGCTGCGCGAACCCGCGTGACTGAGGAGGGAAGCTCGTCATCGCGGCGAAGAAGATGCACATCCACAGCAGGAAGGGACCCGCCGGCCCTACCGCGACGGAGAGCATGTGTGAGAGATCGAACTCGTCAGCGATTGAGAACCCTGGATGTGCGGCGCTGAACTCGGCGGCAACGATCCAGAACAGAAGGTTGATGATGAGCAGTGGTGCCATTCCGGCGATGAGGTCGAACTGCTGAAGGCGACGATATTTCGGTCCGATCCAGCCCTTGTCCCGCATGAAGCCGGAATACAGCAGGTTCGGCATGTTGCCGGCAATCGTGCCGATGGTTGCCGAGGCGATGACGATGGGGGCGAAGGCGGAGGTGTTCTGCTCTTCGGGGATCTCGAATGCGAGTCCCTGCACGAAGCCCCCGATGTCGAAGCTGCCGATCTTGACCAGCGCGTAGACGAAGGCGACGATCATGGCGACCGATGCGAAGCGCGCGAAGTACTCGAGGACGACGAACTGTTTACGCAGCATCACCAGCGACAGGGTCAGAGCGACGATGATGATCGCGCAGTAGAAGCGGCCCCAGCCACCGCCCCATTGTCCGCCTGTGAGTTCATGCAGTCCGGTGGACGCCGCGAGAACGAAGGTGGCCTGGGTGATGAAACCGGCAACGATGACGACAGCGGCCATGATCCCCGGAAGCACGGGGGCCAGCCGTGCGAATCCGTCGAGGATCTGCGTGTCTCCGTGCCTATTCATCAGTGTGTACTTGGCGATGGAGGAGATGATGAAGGTGCGAGCGATCAAGGACAGCACCAGAGTCCACAACAGCGCATATCCGTACGATGCACCTGAGACCGAGGAACTGACGAGGTCGCCTGTGCCGAGGAAGGACATTGCCAGCACGAGGCCTGGCCCCACCGATGTGACGAGCCCGAGGCCGCGTGGCAGAGGAAGCTGATTCGGCTTCGGTGAGCCGGAACTGCCGTTCATGCTATGGACGTCCGTGGCCATGGCGTGCACTCCAGTGTGTAGACGATTGTATGGCTGCTGACCGCGGTCTCAGGGTCGCTGACACAGCGTAGTGATGCAGCAAACAATCTGCGCGGTCTACGTAGAGAGTAGACCATGCCTGCGTGTTTCGCGCAACAATTGGTCCAGATACCGGACGTTTGGCTCATTTTGCGCACAGTGGTGGAAGACTGTTGGATTGATCAGAGCTCGAGGTTGATTCCGCAGGTAAGTTCGCGGCGTTCGCCCCGTCTCGACGACGCAATGCGAAGGAGCAGAGTCCCGATGGAGTTGATCCACTACCTCATCATCGGAGCGGTGGTGCTGGGGTCTTCCTGCGTGCAGGGTTCCGTCGGGTTCGGGCTGGGAATGATCACGGCCCCGGTGCTCGTACTGCTCGAACCGAACCTGCTTCCTGCCGCGCTGCTTCTGCTCGCCACTCTCACGTCGTTCACCGCCTTCATCCGCGAACGTGCCGACGTCGACTGGAAGCTCGTCGGCTGGGGCGCGCTTGGCCGATTGCCGGGAATCGTCATCGGCACGACTGCAGTGGTGCTGCTGCCGGATCAAGGACTGTCTCTGCTCCTCGCAGTCACGGTCCTCGCCGGAGTCGGTTTCAGCCTGGTGGGCTGGTCGCCGGCTGCCAGCAATCGCAATATGTTCTTCGCCAGCAGCGTCTCCGGCGTCTTCGGCACGTCGACAAGCATCGGCGGCCCACCCATCGCCTTGGTCCTGCGCTCTCTGGATCCTTCATCGATGCGGTCCACTATGAGCGCCTACTTCACCATCGGCAGCATCCTGTCCCTGACCGGTCTGACGATCGGAGGCGAGGTCCGAAGTGAGCACCTGATCGCGGCGGCCACTCTGCTGCCATTCATGCTTGCCGGATTGTGGCTGTCGAACCTGGTGATCCGACGAGCGAACAAGACAGTTCTCTATCGTGTGGCTGTCGGCGCATCGATCCTCGGCGCGATCCTGGTCATCGGCGAGGTTGCGGCTTCCCTGCTCACACCTTGAGGTATGACAGAAACATCGACACCAATATCACCCAAGGCGACACTTATTGCCTTCTTTTCCATCATAGTGATTAAATGACTTAATCACTTTTCTCAGCTCAACGAGGAGCCGCCATGGTCATTTTCCACGCAATCATCGCAATTCTCGCGATCGTCCTGCTCATCATCCTGCTGAAAGTCGATCCAGTGATCTCGCTGGTCATCGGTGCCATGTACTACGGCATCGCGGCCGGGCTCGGCTTGGAAAAGACTCTGACGACAATTGTCGAAGGGTTCGGCTCGATCATGGCCGAGGTGGGTCTGCTCATCGGATTCGGGGTGCTTGTCGGGGCGTTGCTCTTCAATATGGGGGCATTGCAAAGATTCGTCGAACTGCTGCTCCGACTCCTAGGACCGCGGAAGCTGCCCTACGCACTGGCAGCAGCACTTACTGCGGTCTTTCCTTCGATCTACGTCGACGTTCAACTTGTGCTCGCATCGCCATTGGCTCGGAATGCTGCACCTGCGCTCGGACGTCGCGGCTTGGGCATCATGGCAGGCTCGGTCACTGCCGGCATCCTCGTCGGATACGTATTCGTGGTCCCCGGCCTCGGCACGATTTCGATCGCAGGTCTCCTGAACATTCCTCTTGCGCAGATGCTCGGCATCGGACTCGCCGTCGGTGTGGCTACGGTCCTACTGACAGTGTTCGCCTATTCTTTCCTCGTCAATCGCGGGTTCTGGAATCCCGACACCGATGAGACCGGAATCGTGCCTGACGCAGAACAGGATGATTCGTCCGAAGCTGGTGGAACCACCACCGTTCGAACTCGTCAGCCGCACTTGGCTTTGGCGCTCAGCCCGGTCTACGTACCGCTCATCCTCATTGCCACCGGAGCAATCCTGAGCGCCTTCAACGCCGCTAACTCCGTGACCGATTTCCTCGGCGATCCGGTCTTCGCCCTGTTCTTGGGGCTCGTCATCGCCTATGTGCTCTCCCAGATCTTCAATGGTCGGGAGAAGACGAATTCGTCTATGGAGGAAGGCTTCAGCACCACGGGCCAGATTCTGCTTATCACTGGTGTCGGCGGGTCTCTTGGCGAAGTCATCAGCGCCACGAACCTGGCAGACGTTCTCGGCGGCCTCTTCACCGCGAATTCGGCCGCTCCCGTCATCGTCAGCGTCCTCATCGCGTGGCTCATCGCAGCTGTTCTGCACCTGGCGATCGGTTCCATCTCTGTCGCGGCGATCGCAGCTGCCGGCATCATCGGACCCATCCTCGGTCAGCTCGATGTCTCACCGATCATCGTCGGCCTCGCCATCGGCTCGGGTGCTTTGTTCGCGCTGCAGGTCAACAGCAACTTCTTCTGGATGTTCCAGACAATGATGCAGGTGACGACTAAGGGCGCGCTGAAGGCGCTGACCTTTGTCACAGCCCTCGCCTCTGTCATTTCGCTTATCATCGTCTGCCTACTGACACCGTTCTTCTGACACCGACGAGCCCTGCGACGAATTCGCACAGCTTCTCGTCGGTGTGCGGTGCCGCCTGTTCACTGAGCAGGCGGCACCGCACTTTTCGTGGGGCACTGCCTTGCCAGACCGTGTCGGTCAGACACTCCTCAGACCTTGAGGTATGACAGAAACATCGACACCAATGTCGCAACAACGACCGAGTTGAAGCCGAAGGCGACGATGACGTTCGTGCGGACCAGTCTCCATCCTGCGCGAGTCACAGCTCGGCCCGGCAGAGCTGCCGTCATCGTCGAGGACAGCACCGCGAACGTGAGGTAGTCGCTGAAGACTCTCTCCTCCGGCATGTCGAATTCGAGTTGTCTGGCACCGGGGTTTCCACCGCCGCCGAGGTCGAGTCGCATGAATTCGAGAGCGAACGAATACACCATGACCGACCACGAGGCGACGACATTTGCCAGGCCGAGGGTGACTGCGAGGCCGACGTTGGTTTCGGAACCCATGGTGACGAGGTAAACGTTGAGGATGATCGCGATATACGCAGCGATGGCAGCCCACGACACGGCTCCTCCCGTGCCGAGATATCGTGCCCAGAATGTTCGCCTTCGCGCGAGCGCCCATCGGGAGTGGACCATGAGCTCGGTCTCGCTCAATTCGTTCAGCCCCGCGTGGGTCCACAGCAGGTAGACGAGGGCGAACACCGGCCAGGCGACGAGGAAGAGCGCGATGAGCTTCGCGAAGAGCTCACCCAGCTGCGAGGCTTCGGGCCCGAGTGGGCTGAAGTCGAATCCCAAGACCAGGACAAGTCCGACGATGAGTGCCGGCACCATGGCCACGTTCGCGCGCGTGTCATCGGAGATCGTGACGACTTGGCTGTGCGTGGGCCTCATGGCAGGACGGTTCCGCTTCGGTTGTGGCTGATGAGCTCGATTTCAGCTTAGCCCAAGGAGTGGGCCGAGCATCTGGCTTCCTTGCTCACCCCGTCTTCGGCTCAGAGCCCGGAGACGAACGCGAGGAGCTTCTCATCGCTGCGCGGTGGGCCGACGATCTGCACCGACTCGGGCTTCGCCTGCTTGGCCGCCTCAGTTGGCTTGGCCCCAGCTGCCATACAGCTGTGACTCTCCCCCACGACCGCCCCGATCGGCAACGTCACTGCCGGCCACCCGAGAACGTTGAATGGCAGCGAGTAGCGCATGAATGTCGCGGCCGAGTCTGATCCGAGTTCATCCCACGCGAGCACGTCACCGCCCATGGCTGGTGTGATGATGAAGTCAACATCGTCGAAGAACGATTCGGCGGTGGCACGCAGCTCCTCGAGCGCGACGACGTTGGACTGGTATTCAGCCTCGGTGATGTTCTGCCCCGACAGGATCTTCGCCCAGACCCCCGGCTGGTACTTCTCTCCCTGGTCATCTAAGAACTGTTTGTGCAGAACATAGGCTTCATAGCGGCGCACGATGTCGTAGTAGTCGATCCCTCGCTCGATGAGCTCCGTCAAGTGATCAGTATTCTCTGAGGTGATGGAGGCGATCGCTGAATCACCGAGGTGCCGTTCGACCCACGTCTGTACGTCTGCGGATGACTCGTCTGTGGGGTTGAGCAGGCTCAGATCGACGGTCGGCGCCTTCGCCGGTGAGGAACCTGTTGGGATTGAGCCAGACCCGTTCCCGGATATCACTGCGAATGCGGCGGTGAGCAGCGGCAGATCGCGCGCGAACAGGCCCACAGTGTCGAAGGACGGCGACAGAGGGAATACTCCCTCGACAGGAACCATGCCGAAAGTCGGCTTGAACCCGATGACTCCCTGGCAAGCGGCCGGAACTCTCACGGAACCCGCAGTATCCGTTCCCAGTGCAAGCGGCACCACCCCGGCAGCGACAAGGGCTGCCGAACCCGAGCTCGACCCGCCAGTGCACAGCGTGGGGTCGATCGGGTTGATGACTCGCCCGAAGGCGCTCTCATCACCGAGGATGCCGTAGGAGTACTCCTGGCAGTTCGTCTTCACCACCGGCAGCGCGCCTGCCTTTTCGAGGAGGCTCACGACGGGGGCGCTCGTGCTGGGGTCAGGTCCGCTGCTGACGTTCGACCCCATGGTCGTGGGGATGCCCGCCACATCGATGACATCTTTGATGGCGACGGGAACACCTTCGAGAAGACGTTTCGGCTCACCGACTGCGGCGCGCTGCACGGACTTCCGCTCAAGGGTACCTGCGCGACCCCTCATCACCGAGGTGACCGCATTGAGTTCTCGGCCGATTCCTTCACCTGCAGCCAGTGTCTGTTCGAGGCTCTGCATCGAACCCTGCTCCCCTCGTGTTGCGTTGGTTTCGTCCACGATGCTCATCGTGCCAGAAGGCGAAGCTCCGTCTCGGACGACATGCCACCACTCACCCCGGAGCGAGTCCCGTCCACGGCACCAACTGCTCGACCGCGGCCGCGACATCGAACGCGGCGCGGTCGTCGAAGGGATGGGCGATGACCTGCAGGCCTGTTGGGATCCCGCAGTCAGCCATGCCGCTGGGCACGTTGACGATCGGCACCCGGTTGCAGATGTTGAACGGCATCGTCATGTGCGCCTGCCAATAATGCTCGAGCCGCACTCCCTCACCGTCAACACCCCCAGCACCGACGCCGGTGCCGTGGACGGTTCCGGAGGTCTCACGCCCGACGCCCGACGAGTCGACCGTGATCCCGTCCAAGTAGCTCGAATCGGCCTCGAGACCTGCCACCGCCGAGGTGGGAGCCAGGAGGACATCGAATCCCTCCATTGCGGTCGCGAGTTCCGCTTGAATCTGTGCCTCCGCGGCCAGCCCCTCGTAGAAGGCATGACGGCTGGCGACCGCCTCGGCGTCGGCCATGAACTGCAGCGTGTAATCGGCGAGAGTATCCTCATGCCCGCGGGTCGAGGTCCGCATCGCGGGCGCGAGGAGATGGCCGAAGTGAGTGAACGCGGTTTCGAAGATCCGCTCTGCCGTCCACGGCAACTCGATCTCCTCGACGATTGCACCCGCAGCTTCCAGCGCCGAGGCGACTGCACGGGTATTGGCAATGATGTCCTGGCCGACGGGGAAGTCGCCCAAGCGCAGGCACAGTGCGATCCGTCTCCCCTTCAATCCGTCGACCACCTCGGCGGAAGAGGCGTCGAAGCCGTCGAGGAATCCAGACGATTCGATCGTTGCATGATCGCTGGGATCGACACCGACCATCACACGGGCCAGCAGGGCGGTGTCGGCGACGGTGCGCGCCATCGGCCCGTCCCCGCGGTACCAGTCCCCGGCCAACGGCTGCAGGCCGGGGATCCGACCGTAGGGTGCCTTGAACCCGACGGTGCCGGTGAAGGCGGCGGGCAGCCTCGTCGATCCGGCGATGTCCGATGCCGTCGCCAGGGGACCGAAGCCCGCTGCCAGGGCGGCACCGGAACCGCCCGATGACCCTCCGGGTGAGAGTTCGGTGTTCCACGGATTGCGGGTCACGCCCCACATCGGCGAATGGGTGATCGTCGCACAGCTGAGTTCCGGAGACGTCGCCCTGGCATGCACGAATCCCCCGGCCACACGGATGCGGCGGATGATCGCGGCCTCGGCGTCGGCCACCGTGTCTCGTTGGTGCATGAGGCCCTGGGTCAGTGTGCGGCTGGTGAGCGCGTGCTTCTCCTTGGCGATCACAGGCAAGCCGAGCAGGGGCTGGGAAGCGGTCGCCTCGGTGAGGTCATCGGGTGTCGCCGATGCGTAGAATGCCTCCGCCTCATGCGCCGAGGTGACCGCCTCCTCCACGACCTCCGTGACCGCATTGATGCGATCGTCGCCGGTGGTGATGCGTCCGATCTGCGCACTGAGGTACTTGACCGGAGAGAGTTCCTTCGACCGGAACTTCGCGAGCGCTTCGGTTGCCGACAGCGCCCACGTTTCGCTGCCGCTCATGCCCGGGCCTCGACGACGGACTGACCGATCCACACATCGCCCTCGCGTTCCTCACTGAGTTCCCCGTTGACCAACTCCATGGCGACCGACGTCAGTACCCCGAGACCACGGATCATGTCCTCGTCGGTGGTGAACTCGCGTTCGCAGTGGGAGACGCCATCGACGCTGGGCACGAACATCATCACGGCGGGTACCCGGTGGTTCATGGCCACAGAATCATGGCCGGCCATGGTCTCGAGGCGCCGGATCGACAGCCCCTCATTGGCCACGGCCTTCTCGGCCAGTTCAACGCCGGTCTCCGGGAAGTAGAGCTTGCCGCGGACATCGAAATCCTCAACCTTGATGGTGATGTCGTGCTCCAAGGCGATGTTCGCGATCTGCTGGTGCAGGGAGTCCCGGGCAGCTTTGACGATGTCCGGGTCGGAGGAACGGAGATCGGCGACCATATGCACGCGGCGGGGTACGACGATGGGTGAGTTGGGTTCGACGACATGCTGGCCGACCGAGGACACGAGCGCCTCGTCGGCGAACTCGTTGACCACGTCGGCGACAGCGAGGACGATCTTGGAACCTGCGACGAGAGCATCGTGGCGATCGGCCATGGCGGTGGCGCCGGTATGGGACTGTTCGCCGAGGACGTCGATGTCGAGCTTCTGCGTATACCAGCTGGATTCGACGACCCCGATGTCTGTGGCCTCGCGCTCGAGGATGCGTCCCTGTTCGATGTGGATCTCTGCGTAGGAGATCGCCTCGGGTGGGGTATCGGTGCCGTCATAGCCGATGGCGGCGAGCGCCTCGGCGACGGAAGTGCCCTGGAGATCTTCCACGGCGAGCATCTCGTCGAGGTCGAAGAGCCCGGCGTAGACCGAACTGCCCATGATGGACGGGGCGAAGCGTCCGCCCTCCTCGTTGAACCAATTGACGACAGCGATGTTGAACCGCGGCTTCTGCCCGGACTCGGCGACGTTCTCCTTGACTCGCAGAGCTGCGAAAAGGGCCGCGATGACTCCGTAGGCACCGTCGAAGCGACCGCCGAGGGGCTGGGAGTCCAGGTGTGAGCCGATGAGGACGTAGGGGGCTTCGGGGACGAGTTCGAGGCAGGCGAACATGTTGCCGATCGCATCCACACGAACGTCGAAGCCGTTTCCTTCGGCCCAGCCGCGCATCCAGTCACGGCTCTGTTTGTCCTCGAGTGTCAGTGCCTGCCGGTCGACTCCGTCGTTGTCGGTGGCCCCGAATGTGGCGACGTGGTGGAAGTCGATGAGGAAGGTGGAATCGCTGGAGGCGACCGCGGTCGAGGCGACGGTGCTCGACGAGGCCGGGGAAGGGGTGGTCATGGTGCGTCTCTTTCTGTTGCTGGGCTGCTGTTGAAGTGAAGGTCGGTGAGAGCCGGCCCAACGAGGTGGCCTGTCGATCAGCCCAACCGGCCCCGGGTCTCGGGGAGGCGGGTGATGAAGATGAGGACGAGGACGATCACGGCGCAGATGGCCATGTAGTACCCGGGTGCGGTGTTGACTCCGGTGATGTCGACGAGCCAGGTGCCGACGAACGGGGCGGTTCCGCCGAGGATGGCGTAGGAGACGTTGTAGCTGATCGCCGCCGAGGTGAACCGGGTCTTCGTGGAGAAGCGTTCGCAGAAGAAGGTGTAGCAGCCTCCGCCGTAGCAGCACAGGGAGATGACGAAGATCGTCTGCCCGAGGAATGCCAGGCCCATGTTTCCGCTCGTCACCAACCCGAATGCGGGGATAGAGGTGACGGCCAAGAGGATGGAGCCCGCGATGAGCATCGGCTTGCGCCCGACCCGATCTCCTATGGCTCCGGCGATGGGCAGGAAGATCGTGTAGCTGGCCATCGCGATCGCGTTCGTCAGCAGCGACTGCTCGCGGGTGAGATCGCCGGTGGTCTGGATGTAGGTGACGAAGTAGGCCGAGAGCATGTAGAAGCCCAGAGCGGTGAGCCCGAGGACGAAGAAGACCTGGAGCATTCCCACCGAGTTCTCGCGGAAGGAATCACGGATCGGGCTGAATTCCTTCGGGCGTTCGGCCGCGGTCTTCTTGAACAGTTCTGACTCGTCGGTCCGCGAGCGGATCCAGAGACCGACAGCTGAGAGCGGCAGAGCCAGGAGGAAGGGGATCCGCCAGCCCCAGGAGTCGAAGGAGGCATCGCTCATCACCGTCGAGAGCAGCAGGATGAGGCCACCGGCGAAGACCGAGGGCAGTGCGGTGGCGGCCAAGGTGATGTTGATCCACAGGCCGCGCTTGCCCACCGGTGCGTGTTCGTAGACGAAGGAGGGTCCGCCGACCGATTCGCCGCCGGCGGAGAAGCCCTGGCCCAGGCGGGCGAGGATGAGAAGGATGGGGGCGAACCAGCCGATCTGGTCGAAGCCGGGCAGTACGCCGATGAGGGCGGTGCAGATCCCGACGAGGAAGATCGTGATGGTCAAGGTCTTGCGCCTGCCGACCTTGTCACCGAGGGCACCGAAGAACAGCCCACCGAGGGGACGCATGACGAAGGCGACGCCGAATGTGGCGAAGATGACGAGCAGCCCAGTGACCTTGTCGCCGTCGGGGAAGAAGTACTCGGAGAGGATGACGGCCGAGAGCCCGTAGAGCGTGAAGTCGTAGAACTCGACGAACTGGCCGATGCTGCCGCCGACGAGCACCTTCTTCTGCATGCTCGTGGTCTTGCCGGTGTGTTTCGGTTGTGTCTCCGGCGTCGCAGGTGTCGCGGACATAGAAGCTCCCTTGCCTAGTCCTCAGGTGTGGGAACCATTGTTGCCCGAACCAACCCATCAGTCCAACAGATAATGTTTAACCCAGGCATCGATTCAATCTATGAGCTTGAGGCTGCGGGCCCCAGGATCTCGCGGGTGAGTTCGCTGAAGGCTCGGGCACGTCTGCTCAGACGCACCTCCTTGGGCCACACGATGGCCAGGTCGATACTCGGGAACTCATCGAGCAGAGGCACATCGACCGTCATCGACCCGATATAGGTTCCCGAGGACACGCTCTGGCTCAGCAGCGAGTAGCCGTGGCCCATCGCGACGAATGACCGCACGGTTTCGTAGCCGGCGAAGCTGTGGCGCACATTCGGCACGATGCCGGCGATGCGGAAGAGTTCGTCGTAGTACTGCCGGGAGAAGGGCATATCGAGCTGAATGTAATCCTCCTCGGCGAGTTCGCGCAGATGGATCGGGCCCGGTCCATCCGTTCCCCCGCCGAGGCGATGGTCGAGTGAGACGAGAGCGTGGGGGTGGACGACGTCGATGAGGTACGAATCGAAACGGTCGGTCAGACCCAGCGTGTATGTCAGCGCGATGTCGCACAGTCCGGCGATGACTGCCGTCTGCAGTTCGTGGAGGTCGGCTTCGAAATAGTTGATGCGCACGCCCGGGTAGCGCTTCTCGAATTCGGCGTGGATGAGCGGCAGGCGAGTCGGTGCGATCGGGGTGAAGACGCCGACGCTGAGGCTGCCGGTGAGGGATGCGGCGAGGCCGTGTGCGGTCTCCCCCAGTGCGTCGGAGGATTCGAGGAACGGATTGACCTCGAAGAGGAAGCGTCGGCCAGCGGGTGAGAGCACCACCGAGCGGTTCTTCTGACGGACGAACAGGTCGATGCCCAGGGTTCGCTCGAGCTGAGCCATCGCTGTCGAGATCGCCGACTGGGTGACGTTGAGATGTTTGGCTGCCTCTGTCATGTTCTCCCTGCGGGCAACCTCTTGGAAGTACCGGAGTTGAACGAGAGTGAAGTCGAGGGCCATGGTTCACATCTTCCCATGGGCAAGCTGTGGGGGCCGCTCAGCCGTGGAGGCCGCTCAGCTGTCGGTCTGCCCCTCAACTGTCGGTCTGAGGGGGTTGGAAATAGACTGAGCCCGTGCTTGCCTTTTCAGCGGTCGATGACCTGCCCACGCTGCCCCATGATGTTCTGGCCTCCATTCCGAGCCCGAGTGTCTCCAGCTTCTCGCTGGGCCCTCTGACGATCCACTTCTATGCGCTGTGCATCCTCGCCGGAATCATCATCGCCATCGTGCTGACCAATCATCGTCTGACCAAGCGCGGAGTCGAGGAATGGCAGGTCCTCGACATTGCAACTCTGGCCGTCCCGATGGCCATCATCGGGGCCAGGATCTATCACGTCATCACGCACTACACGGACTACTTCGGCCCTGGTCGCAATCCGTGGAACCCCTTTGAGCCGGGCTCCGTATGGGCGATCTGGGAGGGCGGGATCGCGATCTTCGGATCGCTGATCGGCGGCACGCTGGGCGCGCTGATCATGTGCCGCCGACTCAACATCAAACTGACGGCACTCCTCGACGCCATCGCTCCGGGACTGATCCTCGCCCAGGCCTGCGGGCGCTTCGGCAACTGGTTCAACCAGGAGCTCTTCGGTCAGCCGACGACTCTGCCCTGGGGCCTGGAGATCGACCCGAACAATCCGGCCTTCCCACCCGGGCTGCCCGTCGACACCCTCTTCCATCCCACGTTCCTCTACGAAGTCATCTGGAACAGCCTCGGCGCCCTGGTTCTGCTGTGGCTGGGACGCCATCTGTTCTTCCAGTGGGGACGTCTCTTCGGCATGTACCTCGTCTGGTACGGCGCCGGCCGCGTCGTGTGGGAATCCATCCGCCTCGATCCCAGCTTCGTCGTTCTCGGCCTGCGCACCAATGTGTGGGCGGCAATCGGTGCGGTTGCCCTGGGTCTCCTCATCATCGTCGTTCAGAGGCTGCGCCACCCCGAACCCGAAGAGTCACCATTCATCAAGGGCCGGAAACCCGAGGCCGAAACCGCCGACTGAGCTGCACCGCTGATGGACTCAGCTCGCGTTGCCCAACCCGACACCACGCTTGAAGGTACCAGCCAGTAACATAAATGTTATGCACTTCACGCGAATGCTCTTTCACCTGCTCAGATCCCGCCGCCGTCCCGCGCAGGACATTTGGGATGGCTACTCCCTCCCTCTGCGGGTCCTGCCGACCGAGATCGACATCTTCATGCACGTCAACAACGGCATGTACTTCTCGATCATGGATCTGGGTCGGATTGACCTGATGGTCCGCAGCGGAGTCTGGAACGCCCTCCGCGACAAGGGGTGGAGCGGCGTCGTCAGCGCCGAGACTATCAGCTTCCGCAAGTCGCTCAAGCTCGGCCAGCGCTACAGTGTGGAAACCAAGATCATCGGGATCGATGAACGTGCCGTGTACTTTGAGCACCGCATCGTGGTCGACGGTGAGATCTATGCCCGCGCCTTCGTTGCCACTCGGCTGCTCTCCGAGAACGGCACGGTCTCCAAGGACGAAGCCATCGAGGTCTTCGGGCCGCCACCGGAGGGTCTGGAACTGCCCGAATGGATCCACGACTGGCGACTGCACAATTCACTGCCCAGTTCCAGGCGGCCTGCCTCACATAGTTGGGCCTAGCCGCTAGTTGGGCCTAGCCGCACGACCTACTCGTGCACGGCAGACACTGCAGAGCCAGCGGCAGACTTCACCCCTGTGTGATCCAGTCGCGCAGCTTACCGAGACCCTCGTTGATCTCGTCGACTCCGATGCCGGAGTAGGCCAGACGGATGTAATGTCGGTCCTCCCCGCCCTGTCTCCTGCCGAAGTGCTCGCGGGTGCAGAACGAGACTCCAGTGTTATGGAGCGCCTCGGTGGAGAAATCCGCGAGGGTGGCAATCCCTTTAGCTTCCATCGCTTCGGTGACATCAGGGAAGACATAGAACGTCGACCCGGGAGTGGCCACGCTCATTCCCGGGATCGAGTTGATGATCGAGCATGTGGCATCACGGCGTTTGCGCAGCACCTCGAGCATCCGCCCGACGGAGTCCTGTGGCCCCTGGAGCGCGGCGATGCCCGCCCACTGGACGTATTGGGTGGTGCAGGATTCGTCGTTGGTGTTCATCGTGGAAATCGCTCCAGCGACCTCCGGTGGTGCGACGGCACAGCCTAGCCGGGATCCCGTCATCGCGAACTTCTTGCTGAATGTGTAGAGGATGACGGTGCGCTCGCGCATACCGTCGAGTGCGGCGATGGACGTCGAACGGCCCTTGTAGCGCATCTCGAAATAGGCTTCGTCGGACAGAACCCAGAGGTCGAATTCCTGCGCGATCGCGGCGATCGCCTCACGTTCGGCATCGGTGGACTCGGCCGAGATCGGGTTCTGCAGATCGTTGTAGATGATGGCCACTGTCTTGTCATCGATGGAGGCCCGCAGATGGTCGAGGTCGATGGCGAACCCGTCTTCAGTGGGCACATACCTGTAGGGAAGCGCGGTCCCACCGAGGTACTCGATCTGGGATTCATAGATCGGGAACCCCGGGTTGGGGTAGAGCACGCCTTCGCCCGGATCCATGACCGCCTGGAGGAACTTCGTGATCACCGGCTTGCCACCGGTGGTGACGATCACCTCGGCGGGGTCAATGCTCATGCCTCGCCGGGATCCGATGTCTGCTGCCAGTGCAGCACGCAGCTCCGGAATTCCGGGGCCTGGGCAGTACCCGGTCTTGCCATCTTTGATGGCCTGGTCCATGGCCTCAACGATGTGGCCTGCCATGGGGAAGTTGAGGTCGCCGAGGTGGAAGGGATAGACCTGGTTGCCCTGAGCCTTCCAATCGGCGGCGGCCTGGGCGACCCGGAACGCGGTCTCGGTGCCCAGGTTGTCCAGGCGTTGAGCAGTCTTCATTGTCGGCTCCTTTGTGCAGGCGGGATGACAGTGGTGTCGGACGGCGTACTCGCACCGCCCGAGAACCGTCGCTTCCCTCACGATAGATCACCGCAACCTCGAATGTCAGCGGTGACCGGGCGGTCAATTCGCGGCCATCGCGCTGCGCCCGGCCAACAGGCACCATAAGCCGATGACCAAGAACACTGGGGCGCCGAGCATACCGCACCAGAAACTCGGAGCCGCGAGGCCTCGCGGCAGAAAGAACGCCACGATCGCGATCAGTGTGATGAGCGCACCGGAAAGGTGGAGAACAGGTTGGGCGAAGACGAAGGCCAGTGCGAAGAAATGGATTCCGACGATCGCGAGAATCAGCGGGGCGACCCATTCGGAATGGCCAGAATGAATTGCGAGGAAGCCCAGCACCCCGCCGGCGATGACCTCCACCCAGACGACGACGATGTAGACAGTGAACGCAGTGGTACCGGTGCTGATCGCGCTCGGTTCGCCCCAATTGCGGATCGCTATGAGAATGCTGGGCACTGCCAGCACCAGTCCTGCTGCCCCGAGCCCACCGAGGATGAATCGATACGAAAAGTGGCTGGGCGGCTCTTCCTGAGCCCACCCGGACCACACGAAAGCTGCAATAGAGAACACCGCGCTGATCATCACGAGGTCGCGCGGAAAGGACTGGTCGATCATCGTTGACCCTTTCGCAGTAATCGGCCGTGCCTCGAGTCTATCCACAGTCGGTACACAACCGCAGGATGCCTAGACTGGCGGCCATGGACCTCACGATTTTCACATTGGCTCAGCGCCCGGACCTCAAGGACGAGCTCCTCGACCTGGAGAATACGTGGCCGGAATTCATCCGGAACGATCCGCTCGGCGACCTCTACTATCAGCGGGACGCTCTCGCCCAGTTCGCCGATCACCTGCTCATCGCCCACACCTCCGCGGACGGGATCGTGGGCAAGGCACATGCGATTCCCTTGCGGTTCCAGGGCGAGCGCCTGCCCGAAGACGGATGGGACTGGGCGATACGACGCGGCATCCAGGCACAGGTCCTGGGTGAGGTGCCGAACATGTTGGCCGCCCTCGAGATCTTCGTGCGTTCTGACAAGCAAGGGCTGGGGTTGTCCGGAAAGATCCTCACCGCGCTGCGAGAGCATGCGAAGGATCAGGGATTCGCCGAGGTGGTCGTTCCGTTCCGCCCCAATGGCAAGCACGACATCCACGAGCCGATGACTTCCTACGCTGATCGCACAAGGGAGGACGGCCTGCCTGTCGACCCCTGGCTGCGCACCCATATACGCGCAGGTGGAATGATCGACAGCGTGGCGCATCGCTCGATGGTCATCGCCGGAACACTTGCCGAATGGCGCACCTGGACCGGTCTGCCGATGGATGTTTCGGGGCCGATCGAGGTTCCGCAGGCGCTGACGCCCGTGCTCTGCAACGTCGAGCACGGCACTGCCGTCTACATCGAGCCGAATGTGTGGGTGCGGCACCGAACTCGGGTGTGAGATCCTTCTGGCCTGCTTCAGCGCCGCAGGCACGACAGACGCAGAGCCGCCATCGAAGAAGATGTGGTGGCGACTCTGCGTCGAATTGTGCGCTCAGCAAGACAGTGCCGATGTGAACCGCGGAACCTGACAACGGACCTGTCTCATTGGAGCTGCACGGAATCAGAGCGCCATAGTCACAGACTTCACCTGTGTATAGAGCTCAATGCTCTCAGGCCCGAGCTCACGTCCCCAACCCGACTGGTGGAACCCGCCGAACGGAAGTGCACTATCGAGTGCATGGTAGGTATTGACCCACACCGAGCCGGCATTCAACCTGCTTGCGACTCGATGTGCCCGGCTGAGGTCTGTGGTCCACAGTCCCGCCGCCAGTCCGTATTCGCTCTTGTTGGCAGCCTTGATCACTTCGCTCTCGTCGGAGAAAGGAATTGAGACAGCAACCGGCCCGAAGATCTCTTCTCGCACGATCGACATGTCTTCGGTCGTGTCCGTGAAGACAGTCGGTTCCACGAAGTAGCCTGAATCGCCGTGGCGATTGCCGCCCACCAACGCGTGCGCTCCCTCTTCCTTACCCGCATTGAGGTAGCCGACAACCCTGTTCAGCTGTTCTTCCGACACCAGCGGAGTGATCGCAGATTCGGGATCGTTGCCCGGGCCTACCTTCAAGGTCCGCACCTGCTCGGCCAGGGCTTGGTTGAACTCGTCATAGATCTTTTCGTGCACATAGACTCGGGTACCGGCTTCACACGCCTGGCCCGAGTTCAGCGTGAAGCCTTGTAGGACCCCACCCACAGCGCTGGGGATGTCCGCGTCTTCGAAGACAATGTTCGGAGATTTGCCTCCGAGCTCGAGCGACACCTTCTTAAGATTGCCTGAAGCTGCGTTGACGATCTTCTTTCCGACCTCGGTCGAGCCGGTGAATGCCACTTTGTCTACATCCTCGTGACCCGACAGTGCAGCTCCTGCGTCCCCGTACCCGGTGACGATGTTGACGACTCCAGCAGGGACACCGGCCTCAACCATGATCTGGCCGAGGAGCAAAGCTGTCAGCGGTGTCTGCTCTGCCGGCTTGAGGACGAGAGTGTTACCAGTGGCGAGCGCGGGAGCGATCTTCCACGCGGCCATGAGCAACGGGAAGTTCCACGGAATGATCTGACCGCAGACCCCAACAGGCTCACGCCGAGTATAGGAATGAAATTCGACTTCGGTCGGAGCCAACAGCATGGAGGGGTTGTTCGTTGCTCCTTGGATCTTCGACGGCCACCCTGCATAGTAGCGGAAGCAGTCTGCGGCGGCGCGCACGTCGAAGGCATGGGCGATGCCGATCGGTTTGCCGTTGTCCAGGGATTCCAATTCCGCGAAATCTTCTACTCGTTCCACGATCGCTTGGGAGATCCGCCACAGCAGATCTTCGCGCAGATTGGGCCGCAGCCGAGCCCAAGAGGTTTCCTCGAAGGCGGTGCGGGCCGCTTTGACCGCACGGTCGATGTCTTCCGGTCCTCCTCGCGGAACCTCAGCGAGGACGTCCCCGGTGGCGGGATCATAGGTGGTGAAGGTTTGCCCGGAAACGGAGTCACACCATTCGCCGTTGATCAACATCTTCTGAGGCTGCTTGAGGAACTTGCTGATCTGGGGTGACTGGACCGTCGTTCGGGTCTCAATTGTTGGACTCATGATGACTTCTCTCCGACCGGCCCTGCTGGCCAGTCTGTGTTCGTGTAACGTCCGAAAAACACTCTCGATTCGCCTCAGAATGAGGTGATGATGGAGCGGATGACTTCGCCCTTCTTCAGCATCTCGTAGCCTTCATTGATCTCGCTCAGAGAGATCTCGCGGGTGACCAGGCCATCGAGTTCGAATCGACCTTGGACGTA
Source organism: Brevibacterium sp. UCMA 11752 (assembly GCF_021532235.1). Taxonomy (NCBI): domain Bacteria; kingdom Bacillati; phylum Actinomycetota; class Actinomycetes; order Micrococcales; family Brevibacteriaceae; genus Brevibacterium; species Brevibacterium sp. UCMA 11752. The sequence goes on from NZ_JACBOS010000003.1 coordinate 429,216, forward strand.
CATGTCCGCGTACAGCGCTATATCTCGTTTGACGTTGGTCGAGCCCATCAGCACGGCCTGCAGGCTCCTCTGCGCGAACAGATCAGCCAGAGATGAGTCGAACGAGGTGGTGGCACCGGGAGGGGCGATTCCGATGAGGTAGGCAGTTCCACCCGGACGAGTCATCTCCTGCACCTGTCGCTGAGTGGCACTGATTCCGATGACTTCGAAGGCATGGTCGACGCCCCCAGTCAGCTCTTGGATGGCAGCCACTGCATCCGTCTCAGCCGAATTGATGACATCGGTGGCGCCGAACTTCTTCGCCGCTTCAAGTTTGCTGTCGACGATATCGACTGCGATGACGTTTTTGGCACCGCAGAGCCTGGCACCGCTGATGGCGTTGAGGCCGATTCCGCCGGTCCCGACCACCGCTACTGTGTCGCCGGGTCGGATGTGAGCGGTATTGATCGCAGCACCGGCACCCGTGACCACCGAGCATCCGAGAAGTGCGGCCTGGGGGAATGGAATCTCGTTATTGACAACGGCCAGCTGATTCTCATGCACAAGCACCTGTTCGGCAAAGCCGCCGACGTTGACCGACTGAGCGATCGCAGACCCATCGGCGAAGGAGATCCGGGGACTCTCATCTTCCCCACGAGAGACGGCGGCAGGGTTCAGACACAAGGTGCTGTGGCCAGCCAGGCACTCGGCACAGGCACCGCAGAATGGGATCAGGCAGGCGACGACGTGGTCACCGACTTTCATGCTCGTCACCCCGGATGCGACAGATCTGACCACTCCGGAGATCTCGTGACCGCCGACAGCTGGCAGTGGCATTCCGTAGTCGTGGTCGATGAGGTGGAGGTCAGAGTGGCACAGCCCTGAGGCTTTGACGTCGACGAGCACTTCGCGCCCTCGGGGGTCGTCGATCTGTACATCGTGGGTAGTGAATTTGCCGCCCACCTCGGTGGCCAATGATGCTTTCATCGGAATTTCCCTTCTCGGTTTCTGATGTGGACCATCGACCACTGCGAGCTGCAACGGTGCGATGGCTCTTGTCCAGGCTAGGGTCGAACCGATATGAACAAGCGTCCACATATGAAACACTCTGCATACGTCCGCCTGCTCAGCTGCGCCAGTCCATTTCGGACCTATCATCGGACTGCTTGTGCCGGACACTCTTGTGAGATAGGTTTCAAAAGCACGACGAGATGAAGAAGTCTTACGCCCTTGGAGGTCACGTGCCGCAAGTTACATCGCGCAGAAGCGAAGTGGACTTTGCATGGAAGCGCTCGCAGCTGTGTGGTGTCACCCACGACTCTCTTCCGGAGAACCTCACAGACACGACGAACCTCTTCCCTGCGAAAACCGCGCTGCTTCGCGCCGCAGGCGCCACCTTGAGCGCTGTCGGCGATGAGCTCGCCGGGTTGGATCTGTCTCTGCTGGTGGCAGATCGTTCGGGCCTTCTCGTGCAGACGGTCGGCGGAGCACAGTCCCGGATCGGGGCGCAGGTCGAACAACGCGGGCTGATTGCCGGCGCAGACCTCAGCGAAGAGAAGCTCGGCTTCAACGGCATCGGAACCGCACTGGAGACAGGTCGCGGAATCACCGTCGACGGCGACGAACACTTCGTCGAAGCATTTCGCGATTTCTCCTGCTTCGGCATCCCCATCATCCACCCCGGCAGCAAGAGGCTCGAAGGCGCGCTCAATGTCACCGCTCCGACCGAATCGACTACTTCTCTGCTCGAGGGTTTCGGCCGAACGATGGTGCATCAGATCGAGCAGCAGCTCCTGCAGAACACGTATCACGACGAGTACTCTCTGATGTCCGAATTCCTCCAGGCTTCCCGAGGCACAGATCAGGCGGTCTGTGCCATCGGCGATGAGACCGTGATGAGCAATCAGAAGGCCGAGGGGCTTCTCGAACACATCGACTATGGCGTGCTCCGGAGCACGATTGCCGAGGCACGCCTCGCACGCTCGTCCCAGGCTTCCATCGCAGTCGCCTCCGACCGCCTCGTCGCAGTGGATATCCGTTACATTCGATCCGGCGGAGAAATTCTCACGCTGCACCCTCTGTGGCAGAAGAAGGCGACGATTCCTCGCGGTCGCCCACGCGCGAATATGGCCGGAGACGTGTGGGGAGGCCGTTTGAAAGCGGTGCAGGGGCGTTCGGGCTCAGTCGCGGTAGTCGGAGAGCCGGGCACCGGCAGAACCAGCGCGGCCCGCGAGGCATCCCGCCCTCTCGAGCCCACCCTCATCGATTGCGTTGACTTACAGACTGCTGGCGCTCAGGTGTGGTCCAAACGTCTGCAGAAGGCAGTGGGCGCCACCACCGGAGCACTCATCATCGACAATATCGATCTTCTGCCGACGGCACAGCTCAGTTTTCTCCGCCAGCTGGTCAGCGACGATGCTTCCAGTGCCCGAATCGTCATCACCGCGGATTCTCACGCTCAAGAGGCAGACGAGCGTCTTCGCTCGGTTCTGTCAATGGCAGATCAATACGTGGAGCTCCCCCCGTTGAGAGAACGAGTAGCCGAGTTTCCGATCCTCATCGAGGCGATGGCGCAGAAGATTGCCAGCAAGAAACGCTTCACATTCTCTGCAACCGCATCACAGGGACTGGCCCGAGCACATTGGCCCGGCAATTTAGTGCAGCTCCGAAAAGTCCTCATGCAGGTGTTGGCCGAGCGAGCCAGCGGGCAGATCACCCTATCCGACCTGCCCGAAATCTATCGACGCGATCAGAATCAGCCTCTCTTCGGATTGGATCGGGCCGAACGCGCGGCGATCGTCGAAGCCATGGCAGCTGCGGAAGGCAACAAGAACCAGGCCGCCCGAGCGCTGGGAATGAGCCGAACGACTCTTTACCGGCGTCTGCGGAGCTTGAAGATCGAGTACTAGTACCGACAAGCCCGCGGCACGGTGTTCTGGGCTTCGGCTCAGCCCTCGCTCGGAGCGATGAACAACTTCCGCAGCGGTGCCTCGTCGACACACCAGCGGGTCTTCATCCCGTCCTCAAGCCGGACCAGCGACCCCGGTCCCAATTCAACCGGAGCCAATGCGGGTTCGTCGAACTCGATCCGGCCGGTGCCGCTGATGACGAGGAAGACTTCCTCACCTTCGACGTCGCGCATCGCCCCGGCGCCCATCTCCCACAGCCCGTATTCGGCTCCGGCAATCGTGCCCAGCTCTGCGAACGCGGTAGTTGCGTCCGGGGCCGTATTTCTTCCCGTCGCCGAGGCAGTCGCATCCACCCGCTGCCAGTCCTCGATGGGCCCGTGGTCGAGAGAATAGTCGTGGGTGCTGATCGGCTCCATTGCGCTCATGGAATCAGTGTATCCAGCAGCCGGATCGATCGCGCTCCGTGATTTATGAAACCATCCCAGGGCCGCACGGATTCCATATGGCAATACGCCGCCCCGCAACCATTTACTTAGCTCCAGCGGTGGGATAGAACTGATTCCATGTCCTACCTCAACGGCGAGGCCTCCCATTGGCTGACCCAGTCACCACCCGAGACCACCTCTCCCTCCCCACTTCCCACCGCAAAACAGGACCTCGCCATCGTCGGCGGCGGCATGACCGGACTGTGGTCGGCCTACTATGCGAGGCAGGCCCACCCCGACTGGCAGATCACCATCGTCGAGGCCAAGCACATCGGCTACGGCGCGTCGGGCCGCAACGGCGGCTGGCTCTCGACATTGCTGCCGGGCAACAGAGCCAAATACGCCGAGGCGGTCGACCGTGCCCGCACTGCTGATCCCACCGGCCCGGTCGGCTCGGCAGGACTGAGCGGAGTGGAGTCCGTGAGGTCCTTCCAGTCCGCGCTCTTCGACTCGATCGACGAGGTGCTCGAGGTCCTGGAACGGGAGAACATCGACGCACATCAGGTCCGCGGCGGTCACATCGACATCGCCCAAACCGAGGCCGGAATGTCCAGGCTGCGCGAACTCTTCGACGGCGACGAACAGTACGGGTACGGGCCCGAGGACATGCAGTTCCTCGATGCCGAGGCGACCAAGGCACACATCAACGTCGACAACGCTCGCGGCAGTGTCTTCTTCCCGGGCACCGCGCGCATCGACCCGGCCCTGCTCACACGTGGACTGGCCGACGTCCTCCGGAAGCAGGGTGTCACGATCTGCGAAGACACCTCGGCGGGTCATATCGGCAAGGGCGTCGTCGCCACCGATCGGGGGCCTGTCACCAGTGACACGATCTTCGTCTGCATCGAGGGCTACTCGGACACCGTCACTGGCGACCTGCCCGGGCTGGAAGGACGTCAGGTCATTCCCGTGTTCTCGTCGATGATCGCAACCAACCCGCTGCCGCCTGAAGCGTGGGAGAAGATCGGCTGGGACGGGCGGGAATGCCTGGGCGACACAGCGCACACCTTCATCTACGCTCAGCGTACTGACGATGATCGGATCGCTCTGGGCGGTCGCGGTGCACCCTACGAGTTCGGATCCGGCCTGCCGGGTGACGGCCAAGTCCCCGCCGAGGTGGTCGATGCGTTGAGTGCGCGCCTGTCCTCGCTCTTCCCCGACCTTGAGTTCGAGGTCGCCCATGCGTGGCGCGGCGCCCTGGGCGTGACTCGGGACTGGTGCGCCGGCATCTTCTTCGATACCGACCAACGCATCGGAGTCGCCCGCGGCTATGCCGGTCATGGGGTGACGGCCACGCATCTGGCGGCGAAGACCCTGCTCGACCGGGCCTCGGGAGCCGCCACGCCGCTGACCGCACTGCCCTGGAACGATCATTTCTCCGGTCAGTGGGAGCCCGAGCCCATCCGCTGGCTGGGCATCCGCTCGATGTACAAGATCTTCAACATCGCCGACGAATGGGAACGCATCACCGGGGCGAAGAAGACGAGCCTCCTCGCCCAGTTCGGTTCCCGCCTGGCAGGATTGCACGAGTAGCGAAAGAAGGACTCCATGACCCGCACGTACCGCCGCATCTCACCGGTGGCAGAGAACTACCCGGCCTCGAGCATTCGGAAGATGTTCAACCTCGCCCTCGACTTCCCCGATGCGGTGAAACTGACCGTCGGCGAGCCGGACTTCAACACCCCGGAGCACATCAAAGCCGCCGGTATCAGAGCCATCGAGAACAACAACACCCGCTATGTCGCCAATGCCGGCATCCCCGAACTGCGCAGCGCGATCGCCCGCAAATACTCCGGCCGCTGGGATCGGGGCATCGGACCGGAGAACGTCATGGTCTCCTTCGGTGCCATGGAAGCGTTGACCTTCGCCCTCGACGTCACCGTCTCCCCGGGCGAAGAGGTCATCATCCCCGATCCCAGCTTTCCGAACTACATGGGTCAGGTCCACCGCCTCGGCGGGACGGCTGTGTCGGTTCCCGTGCGGGAGGTCAACGACTTCAAGCTCCGCGCCGAGGATGTCCAGGCCGCCATCACCGACAGAACCGCGGCCGTGATCATCAACAGCCCGTCGAACCCGCTGGGCTCGGTCATGGACCGGGCCGAGCTCGAGCGGATCGCTGAGCTCGCCGACAACCATGGCTTCACCGTCATCTCCGACGAGGTCTATGACCAGATGGTCTTCGACGATGCCGTGTTCACATCCATCGCCGAGGTGCGCCCAGACTTCGACCGGTACCTCGCCATCGGCAGCTTCTCGAAGACCTATGCGATGACCGGGTGGCGCTGCGGCTTCGTCATCGGAGGTGAGGACCTCATCGCTCCGATGTCCCTGCTCCAGGAAGGACTGACCTCGAGCCTGCCCGGATTCGTTCAGGAGGCTGCGGTCGCCGCGATCGAGGGACCGCAGACGGACGTCGGCATGATGGTGGCCTCCTATGCCGAACGGCGTCAGATCCTGATCGATCGCATCAACGTCATCGACGGGCTGCGCGTCATCCGCCCCGAGGCGACGTTCTATGCCTTCGTCAACGTCAAGGAGTGGGGACTGAGCTCCTGGGAACTCGCGATAGCGCTGCTGGAGAACCACAACCTCGCCACGATCCCCGGCTCTGCCTTCGGGCCCGCCGGAGAAGGCTACCTGCGCCTGACATTCGCCGTCTCACCCGAGACGATCAACGACGCATGCGACCGGCTGGAGGCATTCGCCGCGTCGCGGTGATCTCCTCGGCCCCAGCTACCCGAACCTGCACGACACCGCCGCCTGCACGACGCTTTTGCAGGTTCAGGTGGCCGGAGCAGGTACGCTCTGAAGCTGCTTCTACGACTCGTGCACAATCTTGCTGTCCATCTCAGGTGACTTCCTCCGAGCGGCAGTCGGCTTGGTCACCAGACTGACCACGACAAGGACGACGATCGCTGCAGGCAGCGCGGGAATGACGGAATTGATGTCCTCGGATCTGCCACTGACCTCCCAGAGAACCGTCACGACGCCACCTGCGACCATTGACGACAATGCGCCAGCTGCCGTGACTCGCTTCCAGAACAGGGCGGCCAGAACCGTCGGGGTGATCGCGGCGCCATACATCGTATAGGCGTACATCTGAAGAGCGAGCACAGATTCGAAGAACTGAACCATGATGAAGCCCAAGATCGCGATCGCAAGAACAGAAGCCCTGCCGACCAGGACCCCCTTCTTGGAGTTTCCTCGTTCCTTGTCTTTGATGAATACGAGATCGTAGACGACGTTGCCGGAACAAGTCAGGAGGTAGGACGACCCGGTGGTGATGATGAGCGCAAGTGCGGCCACGAGGAGTACGGCACCGATGCCCGCGGGCGTGAACTCGCCTTCTGCGAGTGCGAGGACCGCCATGTCCGGATTGATCTCGGGTATGAGAATGGATGAGCCTGAGGCAAGCAGAATGATCGGCGCGACGATCAGCGCAGCTCCGATGAAGAACAGGATCGTCGCGTTGCGGGCGACTTTGGGAGAGCGGGCGGATGCGAGGCGTTGGTGCATGTTCTGATCTCCGAGGATGAGGAGGAACAGTGGCAGAAAGTAGCCCAGGATCTGCCAGGGTGTGAGTACACCAGTGAAGGACTTGAACGCAGGGTCCAGCCGTTCGACGTAACTGCCGAAACCGCCGAGATCATTGAGGAACACCCAGACGAGAGCTCCAAGCAGGGAGATCACAATGAGAACGGCCGAGAGGAAGTCGGTCCAGGCTACAGACTTCAGCCCGCCTGACAGCGACAGGAACGTGATGAGCACCGTGGCGACGATCGTCGCTTGCGTTGTGCTCAGCGGCGTAATGAGAGTGAGGATATAACCGGCTCCGGTGAATTGGTACGCGGTGATGCCGATAAACGCCACGAGGACGACAATGGTGCCCGCAACGCGAACCGGTCGGCCGAACTTGGATTCGAACAGTTCCGGGACGGTGCGGAACCCGTTTCTCCGGACTTTGGGAGCGATGAAGTACAGGACGATGATCCCGCAGAAGGTGCCGCCGAAGAACAGAATCCCCGCCAGCGGACCATTGCTGAAGATGAAGTTCGCTCCGCCGATGATCGAACCGGAGCCGACGAAGGTCGCCAGCAGGGTCCCGGCGAGAACCCAGGTGGGCAAGGATTTGCCCGCCAGGACGAAGTCCTCGCCGTCCTTCATGGCAGAAGCACGACCGAACCACGCAGCGATGGCGATCATGATCGCCACGTAGGCAATGAGGACGATGACGAATGTGAGGTTCATAGGGTTCCCTTGTGTCGTGGAGCACAGATGCGCTGACCACGATTCTCAACGATGAGCACAGGTGAATGCAACATATTTTGCAAACGTCTCATTCTTCGGCGATCGCCGAGGTGGCTCCCCAGAGGTCGTCGATGCGTCCGAGCATGCTTTGGGTCCGCTCCTCGTCATGTCGGGCAAGGCACCCCAGCAGATACTGGACGGCGCTGGTTGCACACACGAGCGATGAGATCAGCTCGGAGGACTCGGCGGGCACGAGGACATATTCGTCGGCAATGTCGGTCAACGCAGTCCGTCGATCGGCAATGACGAGGACCTTGGCCCCCTGCTCACGCGCGACCTCGGCCAGCTGCACCACGGCACGGGAGGACTTCCACAGCGTGATTGCGAGGAAGCAGTCATGCGAGGTGAGGAGATTGACCTCGTTCACCATCGACGTCACTGAGCCCGAATGCAGACGCACTCGGTAGCCGAGCATCTGGGCCACATGCGACAGCTGCATTCCGGGGGCAGCGTAGGAGCCCGTCGCGAACACACCCGTGGACTCGGAGGCGATGATGTGCTCGCTCATTCTGTTCAAAGTGCTCTCATCGAGACCATCGCGCATGCGTTCGAGCAGTTCGATGTCCTTGTCGATCGTTGTCGCCAACAGCCCTTGACTTCGATTGTGCAGATACAGACTGCGTGGGCTCAGCGACGCCAGATAGCGGGTGCGGATTTCGGCGGAGAAGGCCGGCCAACCGGAGTATCCGAGAGACTGAGCGGCCCGAACGACAGTGGCGACATTCACCTCTGCTATGTCAGCAAGAGCTTGGGCAGAGCAGTATGCAGCCTCTTCCGGGTCCGTCTTGATCACACCCAGTATCGTCTTCGTCGCACGCGTCAGCCGTGCAGCCGATCGAAGAGTGTCGACCCACTCGGAGAAGCTGCTCACAGTTCGGACCTCCATTGCAAAAAATGTTGCATTTCATCTACTCTGGGCCCATCATCCTAATCGGATCCAATGAAGGAGACACGGAATGCATCTCGGTCAGGGCATCAGCACGATCATCAACGCACGGGTCCTCGACGTGGATACGGCAACAATATCCGAGCCGACGACAGTGACCATCAATGGCGAGCAGATCATCGAGGTCGGCGGAAGCGGCCCTCCTTCGGGGTCCGACTGCTTCGATGCCGAAGGCAGAATCGTCTCCCCCGGGCTGATCGACGCTCACGTCCATGTCTTGGCTGCCACCGCGAACCTCGGCAACCTGGGCGATCAATCTCCTTACTACCTCGGCGCCCAGGCCGCACGCCTGATGGGAGACATGCTCGGTCGCGGTTTCACCACCGTGCGTGATGCCGGAGGCGCAGACTTCGGTATTGCGGCGGCAGCGCGCGAGAATCTCTTCCCTGCGCCGCGGCTGTTCTTCGGCGGCAAGGCGCTGTCGCAGACCGGAGGGCACGCAGATATGCGCGGGCCCGGGACTCATGTCATGGACAAGCACCTGTGCTGTCCGAATATCGGCATTGTCTGCGATGGAGCTGACGCGGTGCGAAAGGCCGCCCGGGAGAATCTGCGCACGGGTGCGGATCACGTCAAAATTATGCTCTCAGGCGGAGTGGCCTCCCCCACTGACCGCGTCGATTCGACCCAGTTCTCAGACGATGAGATCCGAGCAGCAGTTGAGGAAGCAGAAGCGGCGAATCGGTATGTACTCGGACACGCCTACACTGCGAAGTCGGTCAATCGCGGTCTTGAACTCGGCGTTCGCTCCATCGAACACGGCAACCTCATCGATCGCCGGAGCGTCGAACTCCTTCTCGAGAAGAATGCTTTCCTCGTCCCCACCCTCGTGACATACGAGCGTTTGAAGCAGGATGGCGCTGAATTCGGCCTGCCGGAAGCTAGCCAGAATAAGATCGACGACGTCCTCTACGCTGGCCTGGATGCGCTGAAGCTGGCAGCTGAGCACAATGTGAAGATCGCCTACGGCTCTGATCTGCTGGGCGGAATGCACCCACACCAGGGCCAGGAATTTTCCATTCGCGCCAAAGTTCAGACCTCCCACCAGGTCCTGCGCTCGGCCACGACCACAGCCGCCGAACTGCTCAGACAGGAAGGCAACCTCGGCGTGGTAGCGGCAGGGGCTTCCGCCGACCTGCTGGTCCTCGACGCCAATCCGCTGGACGACGTTTCAGTACTGGGCGACGCAGACAGCTCAATTCACTCCGTCATCAAGGGAGGACGCCTTCTCGAGTGAGGTTCTGTCCGCTGTGCGGTTCCCAGTGGACCGCACGGCAGCGTGCCGCTCGTTGACGTAGAGACTGGCTCCAGGAACCGCGCGTACACACGAAATTCCTGCGAAGTCTATATCGACGTCGCACGCCGCCCGTGCCAGTACCGGTGGACCAACCGCTGTCGCGATGCCGCTGATTCCGGACCTCAGGGGCAATCACCCAGCGAGCGAGATCTCGGAGTTTTCCGATAAAGGTTCAGAGCCCGCGCACCACACTTCTTCTGACGCAAACTGGCAGACATCACATGGGTTCGCTTCGACGCGCGCTTTTTTCAGGAGGTGCGCTTTGGAAAACGTCACGTTTTCACGCACAGTCATATGGGAATACGAGGCCTGCAACACTATGATCGAACGCCTCTGAACGCCTATCCCGGCAGCAGCTCCCGCAGATCCTCGCCCGCCGCGATCCTCGCCAACAGCGCCGACTCGCCACGATCGGAGGCCAACGCCGCCTGAAGGATTTCGTCCCCTGGCCCTGCCGGCGGAAGAACCAGCACACCCTGACGATCGCCGAGCACCAGATCACCTGGGCTGACCATGACGCCGTCGATCTCGACCACACAATCGAGGGCGTCATCGCCGAGGCGACCGGTGCGTTTCGTCGTCCGTGCGATCAGCCCCGTGGCGAAGACCGGCAACCGGTCCTGCACGTCGTGCAGTGCACACACGTCGGTGACGGGACCATCGACGACGATTCCTGCGGCACCCTGCGCGATCGCTGCAGCCGCAGTGACCGCCCCGACCGGGGCGTGGATACCGCTTGCGACCCGAATGACGAGGACGTCACCTGGGTTCAGTCCGTGCAGTGCCCGATTGACGGCGAGCGCATCGGGTTCGCGCAGGTCAAGAGTTCGAGCCGGACCGACCATCTGCGCTCCCGCGTTGATCGGGACCATGCGCGGCGTGCAGAACCCTTCCTCGAGGAAGTGACCGAGCGTCGGCAACTCGACCTCCCGGAGCGCCTCGATCAATTCAGCTGGGATCGCAGCGCTCATGCAGCCCCGCCCGTGGCTTCGGACATGTCTCCCACAACCGCCACACATTCGACCTCGAGGGAGATGTCCCAGATCGAGACGCACACAGTTGTCCGCGCCGGTTTCGCCTCTCCGAAGAAGTCGGCATAGACATGGTTGAATGGCTCCCGCTGTTCGGGTGAGGTCAGGTACGCGTTGACCTTGACGACCTGCTCGATCCCACTCCCAGCGGTTTCCAGGACCGATCGCAGATTGCTCAGACACGTTCTCACCTGGTCTTCGAAGGCCTCTGGGGTGACACCGTCGGCGGCGAAGGGCACCTGACCTGTGGTGAAGACGAACCCATTGGCGACCACAGCCTGTGAGTACGGACCGATGCTCGGGGCCAGACCTGGCGCGGTCTCGATGCGACGGATCATCGGTTCTCCACCCTCACCTCGGTGACGGCCTCAGCCTTGGCCCCCACCTCGACGGACGTGCCGCTATCGACTCTCGCCTCGGCGGTATCCGCCTGGTCGATGCTCTGCAGACGGTTTTCGGTGAGCAGGAACAGGGCGATGAGGGACAGGACGGCGGAGCCGGCGATGTACCAGGCCATCGAGTCGGACTTGCCGGTGACGTCGAGCAGCCACACGGTGATCGCGGGGGTGATGGCCGAGCCCAGCAGGCCCGAGAGCATGTAGGACACGGACAGCCCGGAGTAGCGGATCTTCGCGCCGAAGAGCTCGGCGAGGAAGGTCGCGATCGGACCGTAGTTCGCGCAGAATGCGATCATCATCAGCCCGTAGGCGAGGAAGACTGCGGCGGCGCTTCCGGTGTTGATGAGCCAGAAGAACGGAAAGGCGAGGATCACTTCGCCGGCGATTCCTGCGGCGATGATCGGGCGCCGTCCGACCTTGTCGGAGAGACGGCCGAAGACCGGGATGAAGATGAGTCCGACGATGCAGGCGACGAGGACGACCCAGAGCATGAAGTTGCTCGACAGCCCCTTCTCCTGGGTGCCGTAGTTGACGCCGGAGGCGACCATGAGCGTGAAGGTCGACCCGGTCGACAGGGTGGCGATGCCGCCGAGGATAACGGGCTTCCAGTAGTGGCGCATGAGGTGAGCAAAAGGCAGTTTGGCCTTCGCTCCCTGTTCGCGGACCTGCTGGAAGCTCGGGGTCTCTTCGATGTTGAGGCGGATGTAGATGCCGACGGCGACTAGCAGGACGGAGGCGATGAACGGAACCCTCCAGCCCCAGGAGACGAGCGCTTCCTCGGACACGAGACCGGTGACGATGAGGAAGGCGAGGTTGGCCAGCAGCGTCCCCACGGGGACTCCCACCTGGACCATCGACCCGTACCAGCCTCGACGCTCCTCGGGTGCGTGTTCGACGGTCATGAGAACCGCTCCGCCCCATTCGCCGCCGAGCGCCAGCCCTTGGATGATGCGCAGGGTGAGCAGGATGAAGGGTGCGGCGATGCCGATCGTGTTGAAGTCGGGCACCAAGCCGATGGCCAGGGTCGCACCACCCATGACGAGGAGGGAGACGAGCAGCATCGACTTACGTCCGAGGCGGTCGCCGAAGTGTCCGAACAGGACCGCTCCCACCGTGCGCGCCAGGTAGGCTGCGGCGAAGGTGAGGAACGCGAGGATCGTACCCAAAGCCGGTGAGAGCTCGGGGAAGAACACCTGGTTGAACACCAGCGCCGAGGCGGTGCCGAAGAGGAACAGGTCGTACCATTCCACGGTGGTGCCGATGACGCTGGCGGTCGCGATCTTGCGCATCTTCGCGCGATCGAGGCGAGCGCTGGCGGCTGTGCCGGTGCCCGAGTTGTCGACGGATCCGTCGTCGGTGCGAGTGGGCGAACTCATGGTGGTGCCTCCCGGAGTACAGATGAACAGAGTTGAAAGTGACTGTCATCACTCTTCCCTGTGCGCACTTCGGCGACAATGAAATTTCACACCGAGGTGGGACTCAGAATTGTGTATTTGCACATTTGCGGTGTTGGGCGGTCCTTGTGCCACCAGCTACCCGAACCTGCACGACCACTCCACCTGCGCCGCGCTTTTGCAGGTTCGGGTAGCCGATGGCGACCAGACCCTCACCCCGCCGAGGCGAGCGCTGCGCTCCAGCTTCCGTAGAACTTCCGCACCGCCGCGGCCGAGGGCACTTCACCCTTATGTTCGGCGGCGTATTCGCCGTAGGCCTTGTAGGTGGCACCGAGATCACGGTCGTCACAGTCAGCGACGAACGTGGCAATTGCCTGATCGTAGGCAGCCTCATCAAAGCGCAGCTGACCCTTTGCGCGGCCGACCGAGCTCGTCGCCAGCCCTGCAGCCTTCAGCGCCTCGTTCCAGGAGCCGAAGCGCTGGACGGCGGTCTGACTCGTCGGCGGCCACACGCTCGCGCCCTTGCTCGAGGCCACGCCAAGGTGGCCGAGGACAGCGGTGCGCTGCCTCTCGTATTTCGCTGCGGTCAGCGGCACCGGGCTGGCAGAGCTGCGCACGCTGGCAATGGATCCGGCCACCTCGGCGAGGGCATCGTCCACGCCTCGCCCGCTCGACGTCTGATTGCGCAGGGCAACTTCCACCTCGGTGAGGATCTCGCTGTCCTCGGGACTCAGCGCAGATGACGTGGCCGAGCGAAGGCCCGCGTCGATCGCGGCGAGGTGAAGCAGCGCCCCGATGAGTGCGGGGGCGGCGGTGTGGGACCTGTCGGCGGCGGAATCATTCATCGACTTCATCTTACGTGGGATGCACCGATTCCACGGTCGATGGCGAAACTCAGCGCGAACAGCAGTCCGCAGACGGTGACGGCCATGAGCAGTGAGGCGAGCGCGGAGTCGACGATGAGGAAGTAACCGCCGCCCAGGAGCACCATCGAGGCACCGGCCGAGACCAATCGTCCGGTCAGCGTGCCGCCGATGTCGCTGCCATCGAGGATGACGTCGATGAGCCGGGAGATGACGAACCAGGCGAGGAAGACGCCGAGGGTGGCCAGCAGCGACTCGGAGAAGGCCAGGCGCATCGGCACTTCGAGTGCCCAGCCAAGCAGCGTGGCAGAGAACGGCATGACGAACGGGAGTCCGGTGGCTACGAGGATCAGGGCCGAATAGGTGAGGGCCTTCCTGTGTCGGTATGCGGTGGTCATGACTCTTCCTTTCTTGTTCAACCGGTGATGAGGCCGAGTGCTCCGATGGCGATGAGCGTGGTCAGGGTCGTCCAAGCGACGATGGCGATCCCTTGCCAAAGCAGGATCCAGGAGGTTTTGACGCCTGCGCTGACCAGGATCGTCGAGGTGATCTGGGTGGGGATGGCCAGGGGGCCGAGCAGGCTCGCACCCGGGACTCCGAAGCGGTTGAGGAAGCGTTTGAACTTGATGCGACCCTTCGATTCGGGCTTCTTTTCGACAGGTGGCTGGTCGAGGAACCTCGCTTCGCCCTCCGCCGTTGTGCTCGAATCGGCAATTGCGCTTTCGTCGGCAATGACTGTTCCGGGCCCTCCGACACCAACGGGAACGCTCTCCGGTGTTCGGCTCCTGCGAGTAACCACGGCCCTGCGTGCCCGGGCACCGAGCAACACGATGACGGTGACGCAGACGAAGTTGCCGATGGCCCCGGCGAGGCCTGCGACGATCGGGTTGAGTCCGGCCCACACGCCGATGACGGCAGAGACCTCCCCTTCGACGAAGGGCACTGCGCCGGCGAGCGCGATGATCAGCGGCTGCAAGAGGTCGGGGACGTGGGAGGCGAGGTCTTGGAAGAAGGTGATGACGGTGTTCATGATGTCCTCTGGAAGTAGTCCGATTGATTACTACCAGTGGAAACTGTGTTCTCAGAACAGGGTCAAGTCCTGAGGTTTGAACTCAGGAAATCCTCAGCCGGATTCCTCGGCTATGCGGGCTTTGATGAAGGCGGCAAAACGCTCACGGTGCTCTTCCGCCACGTCCAAGGTCGGGTACACCTGGAGGAAGGCTCGTTGCATGACGTCGATCTGGGCTTCGTTGTAGAGCTCGGTGATCGATCCGATGATGGCCGATTGCCCCATGGCGACGTCTCCGCGCATCCCGTGGTGCGGGGCGAGCAGCCAGGGGTTGGTCTCTAGATGCTCCTTCATACTTGGCGCAATCGCTTCGGCCAGCCTCGCGCGAGTGGCGTCATCGGCATCCTCGGCGAGGTCGTCGACTTCTCGGTCATAGGGAGTCGTCGCGGTCATGATCGTCTTCATCTCAGCCATCGTCGCCTCATCGTAGAGACGCGAGTAGAGGGACATCAGGCTGCGATCGGGGCTGGACATCGTGGCCGCAATGTCGATGAATTCGGAGGCGGTGTCGATTGGGGCGCCGTGTTGCAGCAGCTTCGCGATCTGTTCACGGGCCTTCTCCAACTCTGCAATGTTCTCCCCGAGTTCGACGTCGAGCCGCTTGAGCGCGAGCTGCTGCGCTTCGTGGTCGTCTTCAACGGAGCTGATGTCGGCCAGGGGGATTCCGAGTTCGCGCAGTCGTCGGATCTGCAGGAGCCTGAGCACATGTGAGGGTCCGTACTGTTTGTACCCGTTGCTCATCCGCTCGGGGTCCGCAAGCAGATCGAGCTTGTGATAGTGCCGAATCGTGTTGACCGTCGTCCCGGTCAGCTCCGCCAACTCACTGGTGCTCCACCCCACTAGCCGTTCCCCTCGCCGCCGCGTCGTCGGTGCCTCATCATTGCCTGACTGTGTCCAGTGTATTGGCCTGTTCCTCGAGTCGGCATGTTTAGACTGAACCATGACTGAGTTCAATATCGGCGATACCGTTCAGGTCACCTCCGGAGCAATGGCACACAGTGTCGGCACCGTCGTCTTCCTCTATGAGAAGACCGGAAAGTACCTCGTGCGGACTGGCGCCGGGGCACAGGACTACTACGGTCCGGACGAGATCGAGCTGTTCAACCCCTGACGCACGCACCGCTCCACGGTCCTCACCGCAGACGGGCCAAGGATTCCTCAGCGCGCGCAATTCGCTTGTCCACGTTCATCTGCCACCAATAGTCGCCCCGTTCTCCGAGTCCGTACTTGGCGATGGAAACTCGATTTCGGGCAGCACTCACATCCTCGTCCGTTCCCGCCTTCTGTGCGGTGCGGACAGCGTTCCGCGCTGTGCCGAGATGGCTTTTCAGTTCTGCAACCATCTCCTCAGGCAGTTCCGGATCGGTTCTGCGCCATTTCCGGCCCTTGATGACCATCCACTTCTGCGCGTCGCTGTACTCACGCTCCCCATCCTGGCCCATGATCAACAGTCTGTTCTTCTCGAACGACTGTGTCCACATCGAGTGCCCACGTGATGTGTCCGTGGTCAATGAGAAGATGGCACGGTGCCTGAGAATCCCACCGCGTCCTCCGACGCCGCCACCGCCGGCTGGCGCGACGCCTTCGCCTCCCTCGCCGAGGCGGCCCCGCAGGAGTACACGCCAGTGGCCCTGGGATTCGAACTCGTCGAGGTGGTGGCCCGGACGTGGTTCGAACCGAAGCATTCTGTGGTTCTGGAGAAGCAAGCAGTCTCCCCCGGCACGGATCCCAGCCTGGCGATCCGCCCCCTGATCCTCAGCGAATCAGGTAACTGGGTGAAGAAATCCCTCACGTGGCGGACCATCGATCGCATGGCCAGGCAATTCAACGTCGATCCCCGTCATCAGGAATGGTTCACTCAGCTCGCGGGCTTGCGCACCCGGGACAAAACCGACTTCACACCCGATGGGGCGCCGTACAACCTCGGCGACTTCCATACTCCGCTGCTGTGGGACATGTTCGCTCAGGCTACCGAGATCGGGATCGAACTCGTCGGCGTCAATCAGGGCATGCACGTGCACATCGGACGCGAGGCGAAGGCCATCATCGACGTCAATCGGGTGAAGAGCCAGCTGCGGGTGCAGCCGCGGGTGACGATTGATGAACGCGAATTCTCCCCGGGCCTGACTAAGCCGATCTGGACGCATGGGTTCTTCGGTGTCGGCCTGGATTCGGGCTTTGCCGTGACACTGGCGCCGGCGTCGAAGCCGACGGCGCAGTCCGCACTGTCCGTCTTCGCCTCACCCGGTCCGATCACGATTCCGGGCAGTGAGTCCGAGGAGTTCTTCGAGGAGTACTATCCATTGCTGCGCACATCTGCCGAGGTTGTCAGCACAGATGAAACCGTGAAATTTCCCCAGTTCAGCGACCCGCGGCTGGTCCTCTTCATGGCGTTCGGAGCGAAAGACATCCTGAGTCTGCAGTGGTACTGGGAGTACTCGGGACCCAGACGGACCCTGCCCGTGGTGCCCCTGACCAAGCTCGGCACCTCCGCCATCCGCAGCACTGCAGCCGGTCGAAGCACTGCAACGACCCCCATGCCGAGTCCCCGCGACAACCGCGATCTCGAACACGAAGCTCGTGTCCTTGCCCAGGTCGAATCGATCCTCGCCGATACCCAACCGCCCGGCCACCCCCGCGACATGGAACTCACGGACGCCGACACTGCGGACTTCGTCGTCAACGTCCTGCCTGGGCTTGAGGAGATCGAGCACGTCAAGGTCATCACGCGCGGGAAGAAGCAGCCCTATCGCGAGCTCGGCGGGGAGCCCAACATCACGATCACCTCGGTCGAATCGGAGAAGAACGACTGGTTCGACCTGGGATTCCAGATCACCATCGATGGCAAACCCATCCCCTTCGTCAAGCTCTACAAGGCCCTGGCTGCGGGGACGAAGAAGATCAAGCTCGTCGACAACACGTTCCTGTCGCTGAACAAGCCCGCCTTCGACAAGCTCAAAGCGCTGCTGGCTGAAGCAGATCTCATCCCCGAGTGGGAGCCGGAGTCCCCGAAGATCACTCGCCTGCACGTGGGGCTGTGGTCGGAGTTCGAAGAACTCGCCGATGAGACGCTTCCGGCCCCGTCTTGGCAGGAGTCCGCACAGGCCCTGCTCGACCTCGACCACCTGCCTGCCACCCAGGTGCCACATCTGGGTGGGGTCACTATGCGTCCCTATCAGGTGCAGGGTTTCCGGTGGTTGGCACTGCTGTACAGGTGCCACCTCGGCGGGATTCTGGCCGACGATATGGGACTGGGCAAGACTCTGCAGACTCTGGCGTTGATCGTTCATGCGCAGGCAGAGCTTCCGTTCCTCGTCGTCGCCCCCACCTCGGTGGTCGACAATTGGGGGAAGGAAGCCGCGAAGTTCACCCCTGACCTCGACGTTCGTGTCGTTTCCGAGTCGACTCAGAAGAGGAAGACCGCCCTCGCCGAGGTGGTCGCCGGTGCCGATGTCATCATCATGTCCTATGCGATGCTGCGCCTGGACGAAGACCCAGTCTCTCGCCTCAGATGGGCTGGGTTCGTCCTCGATGAGGCGCAGTTCGTGAAGAACAGCTCCTCTCAGGTTCATCAGGCGGCGAAGTCGGTCAATGCACCGTTCCGCTTGGCCCTGACGGGCACGCCGATGGAGAATTCTCTGCGCGATGTGTGGTCGCTGTTCGCCATCACAGCACCTGGACTGTTCCCGAGCGCCCACCGTTTCGAGAAGGAGTATGTTCGGCCTATCGAAGTTGGTGAGGACCCCGGTCGGCTGAGGGGCCTGCAGAAGCGGATCAGACCGTTCATGTTGCGCCGGAACAAGGATCTCGTTGCTGCGGATCTGCCGGAGAAGCAGGAGCAGGTCATCAACGTCGAGCTCAATGCCGCTCATCGCAAGCTCTACGATCGGGTGTTGCAGAAGGAGCGGAAGAAGATCCTCGGGTTCATCGACAGCGAGTACGACAAGCAGCGCTTCATCGTCTTCCGTTCACTGACTCTACTGCGCATGCTGGCGCTGGATCCGCGCATCGTCGACGGTGAACACGAAGGCGTTCCGTCGAGCAAGCTTGCGGCCCTGATGGAACGACTCGAGGATGTCGTTGCCGAAGGTCACCGCTCGATCGTGTTCAGCCAGTTCACGTCGTTCCTGACCAAGATCGCCGAAGACCTCGATCACCGAGGCATTCCCTACGTCGTCCTCGACGGCTCCACCAGGAACCGGGGCAGAATCGTCGAAGAGTTCCGGACAGGTGCGGCACCGGTGTTCCTCATCAGCCTCAAGGCTGGCGGGTTCGGCCTCAACCTCACCGAGGCCGACTATGTCTTCCTCATGGACCCGTGGTGGAATCCCGCGACGGAGAATCAGGCGATCGACCGTGCCCATCGGATCGGGCAGACGAAGAACGTCATGGTCTACCGCTACGTTGCCGAGGGCACGATCGAGGAGAAGGTCCTCGCCCTGCAGAAGAAGAAGGCCGAACTCTTCGATTCCCTCATGACCGACGGCGGAGCCTTCGACGGTCGCAGTCCAAACGGGCAGGCCTTCAGCCAGACGGTGACGGCAGAGGACATCCGGGAGCTGTTGGAGGGATAAGGGTTCAGCGCCTGAGCAGCCGTTCGATGATCTCGGGCACGCGCACAGTGACCGCGTCCCAAAACAGGTCATCATTCATCACCGCATAGCCAGCGTGTGCGGCAATATTCCGAATCGCTCGAATCGCAGCAAGTTCATCTCGGCTGAGCACCTGAGCCCACGGTTCAAACTCAGAACGCTCAGTCAGCGATGCCAACCGGATGATCACCATGCTCGCAATGTCATAAGACGCGTCTCCATCGAAGAAGTCGTCTCTCTCACCGGAAGCCACAGATTTCGCCCGATTCAGAATTCGCCTCAGCTCTTCTCGAATGTTTGACTCGTCATGAGATGAGATCCTCGGCACTCGGCGCCGTGGCAGCGGAGAAAACCGCGCGTTCGAGCGCTCCTCATCAGTCACAGTGGAATCGCCTCCCGTTTGACTTCCCAGCCAGCGGGCTGCGGGCCGCTGTCGACGACAGCGTCGACAGGGAACCCCGTGAGCCGCTGAACGTCATCCATGAAGAGTGCAAGATCGAAGAGATCGATACCTTCATCTGGAGTGACGAGAAGATCGATGTCACTGTCGAAACCGTCCTCCCCACGCGCCACCGAGCCAAAGACTCTTACGTTGCGTAGTCCTCGGGAGGCAGCAATATGAAGAATTTCGTCAAAGTACTGAGCCAGAGCAAGCGACGGCCGGTAGTCCGCTGCTTCGAGCACTCGATCGAGCATTTCCTCCGAAACGTTCCGGGACCCAGATTCCATCTGAGCCAAACTTGGTTGGCGCAATCCAGCACGCCGCGCCAACTGTGTCTGCGTAAGTCCTGCATCAAGGCGCGCTTCGCGAATGAGTTCGCCCGGATTCTGCGCTTGAAACCGTCCCATGCACTCAAATATAGCGCGATGCTATCGACGACACCAGGTCACCTACTCGCAAGATCGTCGCACTCGCCTCAGTTTCCACTGCCCTTTGACTTCGACCTCATCGAGCCGAGGGCACGATCGAGGAGAAGGTCCTCGCCCTGCAGAAGAGGAAGGCTGAACTCTTCGACTCCCTCATGACCGACGCTGGGGCCTTCGACGGTCGCAGTCCAAACGGGCAGGCCTTCAGTCAGACGGTGACGGCCGATGACATCCGGGAGCTGCTCGAGGGGCAGGACTGCGATGCCAGCCGTCCAACCAAGATGTGCAATCTACATCAACAACGTCAGACACTCGCTTCAATATTTACTTTAGATACACTAAAGTAAATATTGAAGCGAAGTGTTCACACTTACGGCCCATCCCGAGAGGAGGTCGCCCCATGCCCTACACCGTCGAACTCCGATGGACTCCTCCGAACCCAGCCGGGCTGAGCAAGAAGAACAGAGCCTCAGGTACATACCGCGCATATCTGCCCGATGAGCTTGCCATCACGCTCCCAGAACTCGGCGCCAAAGCACAGTATGCAGCCGAGGAAGCGGCGGTCGTCCTCGCTCGACTCGACGAGCGGATCAGTTCGTCGGGCAGCACCTACCTCAACCATCTGCTTATCCGGTCCGAAAGCATCTCCTCCTCGTGGATCGAGGGCAATCGACTCAGTCCGAAGAAACTGGCTATCGCTGAGCGTCTGAAGTACGGCGATCGTGTGGCCCTAGATGTCATCGCCAACGTACGGGCAACTGAAAACGCCATCGACGAGATCGCCGACCCACTTCGGGCGATCAGCGTCAAGGACATCGAAGACCTCCAGCACTCGATCGAGCCGCGGCTTGCCTTTGGACTGCGAGAAGCCCAGAACTGGGTGGGCGGCCCGGGCAACAGCCCGCTGCGCGCAGAGTTCGTACCTCCACCACCAGCTGAGGTTCCACGGCTCGTCGCGAATTTGGCTGCGTTCATCACGGCCACGGAGGGCAATCCGGTCATCCGCGCCGCAATCGCCCATGCTCAGTTCGAAACGATCCATCCCTTCGCCGACGGGAACGGCCGAACTGGGCGAGCGCTCGTCCACACGGTCCTCAAACGTTCCGATGCACTCCGTACTGTGCTCGTGCCGATCAGCACGGTCTTCGCGGCCAACACGAACGCCTATATCGGTGGCCTGAACGCGTATCGCAAAGACCCAGCCGACCTTGATCAGTGGGTCATCTCCTTCGCCGAGGCGGTCGAAGCGGCCGCCGCAAGCGCTGTCCTCCTGGCCGAAGACATCGAAGCGCTGGATCAGACAGTTCGCCTCGATCTCGCCGAGCACCGCCGCGAAATCGGCAAGTCACCGATCCACCCGAGGGCCGGTTCGGTCATCCTCAAAATCCTCGACTGCTTAGCGCGAGAGCCGGTGATCACCATCGATTCGGCGGCGGTCGAGCACGGAGTCTCTCGCGCTGCTGCCCATAGGGCTCTCGTCGAGCTCGCCGAGGCAGGGATCCTCAGGAAAACCAAGAATCACAAAGGCAAGATCGTCTGCTATTCGGCAGACCAGCACCTGGCCTATGTTGAGTTGACCGAGGCGAGTCACCGGGACCGGAAAGGTTAGCCCCAACCGGGGACGACGAAGATGAGCCAGGTGACGATCGGGGCGATGACGACCATTGAGAAGCCCCAGACCATGAGCTGCTTGAAGACGCGGTCGCGCTGATCCTCCGGGGAGTTCGCGACGACAAGTGCGCCCGAGGTGGAGAACGGACTCGAGTCGACGACCGACGATGAGATCGCCAGGGCGATGATCATTCCGATCTCCCCCACACTGCCGGTGAGCAGGAACGGGACGGCCAAAGGAATGAGTGCGCCGAGGATGCCGGTCGTCGAGGCGAATGCCGAGACCACAGCGCCGATGAAGCAGATGATGAGCGCGGCAAAGAGTGGTGCGCCCATGCCGGCGACCTGAGTGCCCAGCCAGTCGATCGTGCCCAGACGCTGCATGAGTTCGACATAGGTGACGATGCCGCAGATGAGCAGCACTGTCGGCCACGCGATCTTACTCACTGCGCCTTTGCTGACCTTGGGCGAGAAGAGCGAGATGACGACGGCGATGCTGATTGCAGTGAAGCCCACATCCTGGTTGAGCGGTGGGACGACCATGACCGCGAGAACGATGAGTCCGATGAGCGTGATGACCCGGGTACGATCCAGGGTCGTGACCTGCGCGTTGTCGTCGGTGTCCTTGACCATTGTGGTCTGCAGCGATCGGCGAGCAGCCCTGCGATCGGGATCGTGATACGAACTCGGTGCCACCTCACCTCCTGTTGAGGCTCCACCGGGTGCGGCCGCTCCACTGGGTGCGACGCCATCTCCAGGAGTCGCATCGCCTCCCGTGGAATCGACGCCAACAGCCTCGGCGTCCGCAGCATTCTTACCTTCCAGCCCATGGCCGGTGTCGCGCTTGCCCAGCAGCTCCCGTCCCCCGAAGAGGAAGTAGCAGATGAGGCCGAGGAAGAAGTTGAAGACCAGGGACGCGAAGAACAGCAGCATCGGAGAGCCGGGGAGATCGTTGCGTTCGACGACCTGGTTGGTGATGGTGCCGAAGATGCTCAGTGGCGAGAATCCACCGGCGGTCGCGCCGTTGATGACCATGAGGCCCATGAGCAGCGGCCTGATGCCGTACCGTTTGGCAAATCCCATCCCCATGGGCGCGATGATCGCGATCGCTGCGGGAACCACGGAGCCGAAGCCCGAGAGCAGAGCTGTGACGACGAAGAACACCCAAGGAATGAGGGCTATTCGTCCGCCCACGGCCTTGACGAGGACATGGACGAGCCAGTCGACAGTCCCATTGTCCTTCGCCAGGGCGAAGAGATACGTCACCCCCACGAGGATGAGGAAGAGATCCGCAGGGAATCCCGATAAGAGGGTGTCGACATCCTCTCCGAGAACCAAGGTCCCGAAGAGGAAGGTTGCCATGAGGGCGAGTGCACCCATGTGAACTGAGACGAAGGTGGCGATGACGAACAAGGCCACGAGGACGAGGATTGACGCTATTTCCAGAGACACAATTCGCTCCCATGCGATGTGTTGATCAGTCGGAAGCGACTCCTTTGCCGCCCCAACATTCCACAATGTGGAAATCTAGCCGCGCTTTCCTGAAAGTCTGCCCCGGCACGCAATTCGCCGTCAAGACCTTCAGCTGCCTTTTCCATATAGTCAGCTGTCTTTCCCGAAGAATAGGAACTGACGACAACTCACCCTTCATTTCGGAATACAGATAGGGCATTCTGCTATTGCTTTCACTGTGGTAGCGTCAAATGAAATAGATGTACCGCATCGTGGAATCGAGGAGGATTCTTTGACGATGACAAACAGCGGCCGACATTTCCTGCAGATCCCGGGACCCAGCAATGTTCCCGACAGCGTTCTTCACGCGATCTCCATGCCCACCATCGACCATCGTGGTCCTGACTTCAAAGAGCTCTTCTCTCATGTGCTGACCGGGATGGCAGACATCTTCGGAACGGCCAATCAGGTCGTCATCTACCCCGCGACCGGCACCGGCGCATGGGAAGCTGCCCTGGTCAACACCCTCAACTCGGGTGATGAGATCCTCTGCTGCGAGACCGGGCACTTCTCCTCACTGTGGAAGGCCATGGCCGAGAAGTGGGGACTCAAACCCACGATGATCACCGGCGACTGGCGAACGGGCGCGGACCCGGAGAAGATTCGTGAAGCTCTCGAAGCCGACTCCGACCACCGGTTCAAAGCCATCTGCGTCGTCCACAACGAGACCTCGACCGGCGTCACGAGTCGCATCCCTGAGATCCGAAAAGCCATCGACGAAACCGGGCATCCAGCACTGCTGCTGGTCGATACGATCTCCTCGTTGGGATCGGTCGACTACCGCCACGACGAGTGGGGCGTCGACGTGACCGTGTCGGGATCGCAGAAGGGTCTGATGCTGCCACCCGGCCTGTCGTTCAATGCCATCAGCGATAAGGCACTGGCCGCACACCAGCAGTCCACTCTGCCGAAGTCGGTGTGGAATTGGACCGAGATGCTCGAGTCCGGCAAGAACGGGATGACTCCGTATACGCCGAGCACAAACATCCTCTACGGCCTCAAAGAGTCACTGCGAATCCTCAATGAGGAAGGCCTGGACAACGTCTTCGCCCGGCACATCCGCTTCGGCAAGGCGACCCGCGCCGCCGTCGAGGCATGGGGCCTCGAAGTCCTGTGCACCAACGAGAACGAGCACTCCCCCGTGCTCACCGCCGTCGTCATGCCCGAGGGCCACGACGCGGACGAACTGCGCGCCATCATCCTTGAGAAGTTCAATATGTCGCTGGGAGCGGGGCTGTCCAAACTCAAGGGACGGGTCTTCCGCATCGGCCACCTCGGCGATCTCAGCGATCTCACCCTGGCCGGCACCCTGGCCGGTGTTCAGATGGGACTTCAGCTATCCGGCGTCAAGGTCGACCCGGGCGGCCTCGACGCGGCACTCGACATCCTCAAGCACAAATAGGCAGCACCAGGCGGGCCGCCGCAGCAACGGCCCCTCACACACGACAGGTTGGTGACATCGCCATGAGTGAGTTCATCGCAGACCTCACGGCCGGCATCGCAGGCACCGTCGACACCTCAGCGCGCAGACGAGCCGAATACGCCGTCGACGCATCGAACTACCGCGTCGTGCCACAGGTGGTGGCCTTCCCCAAGACCACCACCGATGTCGCGACGATCCTCGACGTGGCCCGATCGCACCAGGTTCCGATCACCTCCCGCGGCGGCGGCACCTCCCAGGCGGGGAACTCAATCGGGCCCGGCCTCGTCATCGATTTCTCCCGACACCTGAATCGCATCCTCGACATCGACCCTGTCCAGAAGATCGCCCGCGTTGAGCCAGGGGTGATCATGAGCGATCTGCAGAAGGCGGGCAAACCCCACGGGCTGACGTTCGGACCCGATCCGTCGACGAAGAACAGGGCAACGATCGCCGGCATGATCGGCAACAACTCATGCGGACCGCACGCGATCTCTGCCGGGCGCACGGTCAATAACACGGTGGAGATGACCGTCATCGACGGCACCGGCCACAATTTCCACGCCGGTGCCGGGCTCGACGCGGTCCCGGGCCTCGCCGAGGTGGCGGCGGCGCATCTGGCCGTCATCCGGACCGAATTCGGCCGTTTCAGTCGGCAGGCCTCCGCCTATGCCCTCCAGCATCTCCTGCCGGAGAACGGCCCCAACCTCGCGAAGTTCCTCGTCGGCAGCGAAGGAACCCTGACGACGATCACCGAGGCGGTCGTCAACCTCGGCGACCTGCCCAACTCCCCAACGGTGCTGGCCCTGGGCTACCCGAACATGTTCGAGGCCGCCGACGCGGTCCCCCGTGTGCTGCCCCACGGTCCGCTCGCCGTCGAGGGCATCGACTCCCGCCTCATGGACATGGTCCGGGCGGCCAAAGGCAAGGATGCGGTCCCCGAACTCCCGGCAGGAAACGGGTGGCTGCTCATCGAGGTCGCCGGCGCCTCGGCGGAAGAAGCCGTCGCCAACGCCCAGCTCATCGCCGACGATTCCGGCACCGATCACTACCGCATCATCCCGGCCGGACCTGAGGCCAGCACGCTGTGGGGAATCCGCGCCGACGCCGGCGGACTCGCCGGACGCACCGAGGCCGGCGACCCCGCCTGGACAGGCTGGGAAGATGCCGCCGTCCCACCCGACGTGCTCGGAGACTATCTGCGCGAGCAGGACGAGCTGATGAACAGCTACGGGGTGGTCGGGCTTCCCTACGGCCACTTCGGCGATGGCTGCGTGCACATGCGCACCGACTTCCCCTTCGACCAACCCGGCGGCACTGACATATTCCGCGACTTCGTCATGGATGCCGGACGCCTCGTCACAAAGTACGGCGGATCGGCCTCCGGTGAACACGGTGACGGTCGTGCCCGTTCGGAACTGCTGAGCCTCCAACACTCGCCCGAGGCGATTACTGCCATGGAGAAGGTCAAGCGCCTCCTCGACCCCGACAACCTCCTCAACCCCGGCATCATCGTCGACCCTCTGCCGATCACCACCGACCTGCGCCGGCCGCAGGCGATCTCGATCGGCACGGCCGGCGGGTTCTCCTTCTCCCACGACAAGGGCAGCTTCACCAACGCCGTGCACCGGTGCGTGGGCGTGGGTAAGTGCCGCGCGGACACCAGCGGCTCCGGCGGGTTCATGTGCCCGTCTTACCTCGCGACGAAGGACGAGAAGGACAGCACCCGCGGCCGTGCCCGCGTACTCCAAGAAGTCACCAACGGCGGCCTATTCGACTCCTGGGACAGCGCCGAGGTGCATGAATCCCTCGATCTGTGCTTGAGCTGCAAGGCCTGTTCCACCGACTGCCCCGCCGGAGTCGACATGGCACAGTACAAGTCCGAGGCCCTCCACCGCACCTACCGGGGCAAAGTCCGCCCGATGTCCCACTATTCGCTGGGCTGGCTGCCCACCTGGGGCCGGTTGCTCACCGCGGTCCCCGGGGTGAGCGCGATCGCGAATGCGGCCCTGTCATTCCGACCTCTGGCGAAACTCGTCCTGGCCGGTGGCGGCATGGACGCCCGGCGGGGAATGGTCCGTTTCAACGAGCAGCGGTTCTCCCGCTGGGCCAGGCGCAAGGTCACACCGGCCGAGGCACGCGACGCTGCGACGCTGTCCCGTGACGCGGCACAGTCCCGTGACGCTCTGGTCGAGGATGAATACGTGAGCAGCGGATCGGCGCGCGGAGGGCGACCGCAGGTGCTGCTGTGGGCAGACTCCTTCTCCGAATATCTCTCCGATGCCGGCGCTCGCGCCACCGTGCGGCTGCTGGAGTCCGCCGGCTTCGAGATCCTCCTCCCGCCATCGCAGGCGTGCTGTGGCCTGACCCTGATCTCCACCGGGCAACTCGACGCCGCGCGAGACAGGCTGAGTACCACCATGGATGTGCTCGCACCGTATGCACGCAAGGGCATCCCCATCGTCGGCATCGAACCGAGCTGCACAGCTGTTCTGCGCAGCGACCTGAAGGATCTGTTCCCCGATGATGTTCGTGCCGGCCTCATTGCCTCCAGGACGTCCACCCTCGCCGAGGTGCTCGTTGACACCGATCTCGACGTGCCCGACCTGAGTGGCCGCACCGTCGTCGTCCAACCGCACTGTCATCAGCACTCGGTCATGGGATTTGCGGCAGACCGGGCGCTGTTGGAGCGCACCGGAGCGAGCGTGCGTGAGTTGGCCGGCTGCTGCGGTCTCGCCGGAAACTTCGGCATGGAGGCCGGTCATTACGAGACCTCGGTCGCCGTGGCCGAGAACGCTCTGCTTCCCGCCCTGCGGGATGCACCGCAAGACTCCATCTTCCTCGCCGACGGCTACTCGTGCCGGACACAGGCGAACGATCTGGCCGACGTGGATGGAGTCACGCTGCCCCAGCTGCTGCTGGGCGCAGTCGACGGTGAGGAACATTCCGCTCGCGCCACGAGACTGCCGGAGCCGGTCGACGCCTGAGACATTGATCGGGAGGTGGCCCTGAATCCCTTCGGTGACCCCGGGCCAAACGGTGACTGCGGAGGACGCTCGGGTTGCTGGAGGCGCGAGCCCGGTGACGATACACGTTAGCGCAATCGTGGCCTGGCAGAAGTGGCACCGCTCCGACCGGAATGCTCCTTGGAGGAGGTTGTCGCGATCGAGGCGAGGACCGGTCAGCGCCTGTTCTGAACGGAGCCAGCCAATGTCAGTTGGCCTCATCCAGATCGGACATGTCGAGGACGAACCGGTAGCGCACGTCGTTCTTTGCGAGGCGATCGAGCGCCGTGTTGATCTCCGACGAGGGCAGCACCTCGACGTCGGGTAAGACTGCATTGTCAGCACAGAACTGCAGCAGCTCCGCGGTCGCGGGTCGGCCCCCGCTGCCGGCGGAAGTAAGCCTCTTCCGCCCGATGAGCAGATCGGTGACCTCCACGGTGATCGCACCCAGGTAACCGAGGACGCTGAGTGTGCCGTCCAAACCGACCAGCCGGAGGTAAGGCGCGACCTCGTGTGGCGCCGAGGCGGTGTCGATGACGAGATCGAAGCTTTCGCGGGCCTCGGCCATCTGCTCGGGGTCGGTGGAGACGATGAATCCATGCGCGCCGAGGCGGTGGGCGTCGTCGGCCTTGTCCGAGGTGCGGCTGATCACGGTCGCGGTGGCGCCAAGCGCGACTGCGAGCTTGACTGCGAGATGGCCGAGGCCTCCGAGCCCGACCACGGCGACGTTCGAGCCGGGTCCGAGCCCTCGCATGGGTTCCCAGACGGTGATGCCCGCGCACATCAGCGGAGCGGCCGCCGCAGGATCGAGCCCCTCGGGCAGCCGGTAGGCGAAGTCCGCACGGACGACGTACTCCCGTGAGAATCCACCCAGAGTCATCGACCCGTCTTCACGATCTGCGCCGCCGTAGGTCAGGGTGGGAAATTCGTGGCAGAAGTTCTCCTGACCAGCACGGCACATTGTGCATTGTCCGCAGGAATCAACGATGTTGCCCACTGCGACGCTTTCTCCCACGTGGAAGACGGTCACGTCCTCCCCGACCGCGCTGACGACGCCCGTGAATTCGTGACCAGGCACCAGGGGCGAACGCCCGTCATGGGTATGCAGTGCCTGCAGGTCGCTGTGGCACACCCCGCAGTAGTCGACTCTCACCGCGATGTCTTCTGGTCGCAGTTCGCGCCGCTCCAGCAACGCTGATCTCAGCCTGTCCGAGCCGATCGCCTTCCAACCAGTGGTCGTTCGCATCACACACTTCCTCAAAACAGACTATTCGGTCTATTCAGAGTAGTACCGATCTCCCCGGTAAACAAACAAACCAGTCTGTTTGATATTGTGGTGGAATGCCTGAACAACCTCAGACCGCCCGTGGAGCCGCGACCTACCAGCGCATCCTTGACGCAGCCACCGAGGAATTCGCCCAGCACGGGATCGCCGGCGCACGTGTCGATCGAATCGTGTCGGCCGCACGGACGAACAAGGCTCAGCTCTACTCCTACTTCGGCGACAAGGGGCAACTCTTCGACGCGATCTTCCTCGACTCGCTCGACAGCATCACCAATACTGTGCCCATCGATGCCGAAGATCTTGCCGATTGGGCCGTGCGACTCTACGACGAGTACCTCCGCCGCCCTGACCTCATCCGCCTGGCAACATGGACACGGCTGGAGCGTCGGCCCACGGGCCACCTCACCGAAGTCCACGATGATTACGATGACCACAAGCTGTCGGCCATCACCGCTGCTCAGAAGGCCGGGCAGGTCCGGGATGGCGATCCGTTCGACATCATGGCAATGGTCATCGCGATGTCCATGGCGTGGTCACCGGTGAGCAACGTCTACGCCGCCGACAGCAGTGAACCCGCGGAGGTGCACTCCTCCCGTCGGAGGCTGCTGCGCGAGTGCGTTACCCAGGCCGTGCAACCCCACTGACGCATGGTCAGACGTGGGCGGCAGTCCCCGTCGGTGCCGACTGCGCCAGCATGCGCGTCCGATACCTGTGCGGAGATTCTCCGACGCTGCGCTTGAACGCGGAGCTGAATGAGCTCCCCGAAGAGTACCCGAGCTTGAGGGCGAGCAATCGCATTCGCGAGTCGGCCGAGCGCAGTTCGCGCTTGGCCAAGAGCATCCGCCACCGCACGAGGTATGTCAGCGGCGGCATGCCGGCGACCTCGCGGAAGCGAACGGCGAACGCAGTGCGCGACATCGCCGAGGCTCGGGCGAGGTCATTGAGCCCCCAGGCCACCTCGGGTCGTTCGTGGATGAGGTCGAGAGCAGGCTTGAGCCGTTCGTCGCCCAGCAGCCTCAGCCACCCCGACGGGACGACGGCCTGATCGGAAAACGCCCGCAATACGTCAAGGATGAGCAGTTGGCTGTACTCACGCACAGCGAAGTCCGCGCCGGGTCTCGCCGAGGTGATTTCGTCGAAGAGGCGATCGACGGTGCTCCGTACGCGGACCGAGGACGACGACGAAGCACGAATGTGGGCCACCTTAGGCAGTGCATCGAGCAGAAGTTCGTGTCCCGCGGCATCGAGGTCGATGCGGCCGCCGATGAAGATATCCGAGTTCTCAGGATCAGAGGCGTCGAGGCGAGTGGTCTCGCCGTTTGCGGGCTGCTGCACATCCGTCAACACCCCTTCGCCGACGCCCCCCTGCAGGGACAGCCATGACCGAGCATTGAGAATCGCCACCTCGCCCTCGACCAATGTGATCGGATCCTCGATGCCGTCGGTCATCAGCCTGGCTTGGCCGCGGACGATCGCGCAGAATTTCAGCTCCTCGTCGACGGGCGACTCGGCCGACCACCGTCCGCTGACGACAGCACCGCCGGAGACGACACCGCGCACCGAGATGAGGTCAAGCACTTCTGAGAGATGATCGAGGGTCATGCTTGAACTATAGAGCATGGTTTAAGGACTCTGCATTATTCTTCGTACGGACTGAAGGCGGCAGAGTAGAAGACATGAATAAAGAGACCACTGACACATCACCGACCCAATCCACTCCAGTTGCCCTCATCAGCGGTGCGAACAGAGGAATCGGCCTCCAGGTCGCCAAGGACCTGGCCGCCGCTGGCTTCACCGTCCTCCTCGGGTCCCGTAATGAGGCGAGCGGGCGCGAGGCCGCTGCTGAGATCGGCGCCGGCACCATCGCCCTGCAGCTCAATGTCACCGACGATGCTTCCATCGCTGCGGCCGCAGCTGCCATCCAGGAGAAGTTCGGCCGCCTCGATCTGCTGGTCAACAATGCTGGAGTGTCGTTCCTCGGAGATCGCAGCACACCGCTGCCTGAGAGAGCCCGCTCCGGACTTCTGACCAATGCGCCGCTTGAGACAGTGCGGGACATGTACGAGATCAATGTCTTCGGAGTCATCGCGCTGACACAAGCTCTTCTTCCACTGCTGCGCGCCACACCTGGGGCGCGTGTGGTCAACGTCGGAAGCGGCGGTGGCTCGCTGGCGGCGAATGCCGATCCGGAGAACCCGCATCGGCGGATGTTCGGCCTCTACTCCGTAACCAAGGCCGCCCTACACGCGGTATCCCTGGCCTTCGCCACAGCACTCGAACCCGAGGGAATTCCGGTCAACACCGTCGATCCGGGAATGACGTCGACGGCACTCAATGATTTCCAGGGAACGAAGACCGTCGAACAGGGTGCGGCCCATATCGTCACCGTGGCGCTGCATGGGCCCGAGGGCCCGACGGGAACCTTCACCAGCGACGAAGGAACAGTGCCGTGGTGAATGGCAGCCGAACGCCTGCCATCACTCCTGATACAGGGCTGAAGCAGAGCCCGAGTGACTGGTGAGAACTGTCATCATATGTGACCGTGCACGCTCGATGCCCTGCAAAGCGGTATCGCGGATGACGTCGGGATCACGGCCTTCGATGGCGTCGACCAAGCGGCCGTGATTGACCGCTTTGTAGGGTCGCCCCAGCTCCTTGCGCAGGTTGAGACAGCGTTCGATCTCCTCATGGATCGAGCGCACGGTTTTCGCAAGCACAGGAACACCGGACAGTTCGGCGATCCGGACGTGGAGCTGCCCGTTGCGCTCGTTGAGGACGTGCTTCTCGACGGAAGGATCGGTGCTCAGATCGCTCAACTCCGCCAGATGTTCGAGTTCTGCCGACGAGGCACGCTCTGCAGCAAGAACGGCCGCTTCCGGTTCGACCATCTTGCGCAGGGCGTAGAGATCCTGAATCTCGCTGAAATCGATCGGCTTGACGAACGTGCCCCGTCGAGGCATGACCACGACTAGACCCTCGCGACGCAGGCTGTTGATCGCTTCCCGAACCGGGGTGCGACTCATCTCGTATTCTTCGGCGATCGCCGAATCCGAGATCATGGTGCCAGGACGCAGTGTCGTTTTCACGATGTCTCTCTTCAACTGCGCGTAGGCCTGGTCGGCCATTGAAGTCTTTGTCACCGCCGAACAACCTTTCAGATCACTGTGCTGAGCCAAGCCTCAGTCGAAGAACGAGTTGACTTCCGATCGGTGCCACTCTAGCATCCTTGTTATATATCAGTCGGATACTTTACGGATACACGGTACTGATATTGCGCCTGAGAGGGCCTCACACAATGAAGTGCACATCGCCTCACCTGAAAGGCATCGAATGACAACCACCACGGAAGACCACGCGGTTGCCAACCCAGACAATCGCTTCTATCGCGTTCTGACTTCGATCGAGCGGGCAGGAAACAAGCTTCCACATCCGTTCTGGCTGTTCGTCATTCTCTGCCTGGTGCTCGGAACGACGAGTGCGATCCTGGCAGGACTCGGAGTGTCGGTGACTCTGCCCGCTGACGGAGCGACAGTCGCGGTCAACAACCTCTTCTCAATCGATGGAGCACTCTTCGCCATCGAGAACGCCCTGACGAACTACGCGACGTTCCCGCCCTTGGCCATGATCGTCGTCGTGTTGCTCGGCGTCAGCGTTGCAGAGCGCAGCGGCTTGCTGACTGCTCTGCTGCGGGTGACAGTGGGCAGGCTTCCGAAAGCTTGGCTGACCTTCTCGATCGCCTTCGCCTCGATGATTGCGCACGTCATGTCGGATTCTGCGTACCTCGTGATGATCCCATTGGGTGCCCTGGCCTTCCGTGCTGCCGGACGGAGTCCGTTGCTCGGTCTCATGGTCGCCTATGCGGCAACAGCCGTCGGATTCAATGCGAGTCCGCTCGTCACACCCTCAGACGCCATTCGCGCTTCACTGTCGATGGCGGCGTCCCACATCGTCGACAAGGACTATGTCGTCACGCCGTTCGCCACCTACTTCTTCACGGCCGCGTCGTCAGTGGTGCTGTCGATCACCATCGCGGTGGTCGTCGACAAAGTGCTCAGTCGCCGTCCTGAATTCTCACCCGAACGTCTCTCAACTGACTTCCGGGTCTCGGACAGACTGTTCAATACAGAGTCCACGAACCATCAGTCCGTCGAGCTGAGTACCGAGGAACGTCGCGGCCTCATCGTGTCCGCTGTCGTCTTCGTCGTCGCAGCGGCCGGGATCGCGCTGATGCTCATGCCGGGCTCACCGTTTCGCGGAGAAGGCGGGAGCATCATTCAGTCGCCCGTACTCAAGAACATCGCCATCTTCATTTCGCTGGTCTTCGCCCTGCTCGGCATCGTGTACGGGCGAATCACACGATCGATCCCCAACCTCGGCGATGTTCCTCCGGCAATGGCCGAAGGCATCCGAACCTTAGCACCGGTACTCGTGCTGTTCTTCGTCGTCTCTCAATTCCTTGCGTATTTCGAGTGGACGAACATCGGGTCGGTCATCAGCGTCAACGGTGCCGCGCTGTTCAAACAGCTCAACGCTCCGCATCTGGTTCTGCTGCTCATCATCGTTCTCGCCATCTGCGTGCTCAACATGCTGATCACCAGCGGCTCCGCAATGTGGTCGATCCTCGCTCCCGTCGTAGTTCCGCTCGTCATGTACATCGGAATGCGGCCGGAATCGGCAATGGTCGCGTTCATGATCGGCGATTCGGTCACCAACTGCCTGACACCGCTCAACGGCTACTTCGTCCTCGCTCTCGGCTATGTCCAGCACTTCCGCAAGGGCGCCGGAGTCGGGACCATGCTCTCCTTCACCCTGCCCCTGGCGTTGGCAGTGCTCATCGTCTGGTCCACCTTCTTCGTCATCTGGTATCTCATCGGAATCCCACTGGGGCCAGGAGTGCCGGTTCGATGACGGATGCGTTCAATCGCGACAACTGAGACTCACGAAAGGAAACACATATGGGAACAATCACCGTCATCGGTGCGGGCAACGTTGGGCAGACGGTCGCCGGGCATATGGCATTGCTGGGACATTCTGTGCGAATGTTCTCGCGCTGGGACAAAGAGTTTCAGCCGATCAGGGATCGAGGAGGAATCGAACTCTTCGGCGAAATCAACGGGATCGGCCTACCGGACCTGCTCACCACTGACATAGGCATAGCCACGGAGAGCGCAGATGTGGTTGTGGTCGCGGCACCCGCGTTCGCACACCCGAGTCTCTCCGAGTCGCTCGCTTCCACCCTGGAACCCGATCAACTCGTCGTCTTCCAGCCCACAGTTCTGGGCAGCGGCGTGGAGCTGTCCCGTCACTTCGCGCTGCTCGACCGGCAACCATGCCTCATTGCGGAGAGCGCGACCAGCCTATACACGTGCCGACTCAAGGAGCCCGCTAAGGTCTACGTCGGCGCGGTGAAGGACTCGATCGGCATTTCGAGCATTCCCAACAGCAGGACACAGCAGGTCATCAGTCGCCTCGTCCCCTTCTTCGGCGAGCACTACAGCCCGGCAGCCGACAGCTTGGCGGTCGGTCTGAGCAATTCGAATCCGATCTATCACGTTCCACCGGCAGTCCTGAACTTCAAGACTGTCGAAGACGCCGACCGTCTGCCACAGCATGAGCTCGTGACCCCGAGGATCGCCGAAGCCATCGATGCTCTCGATCAGGAACGACTTTCGCTGTCGACAGTGCTGCAGACCCAGACAACGGGATTCTGGCAGTTCCTGGACGATGCCTATGGAGTCAGCGAAGGCTCGTTCGTCGACAGAGTCGTACAGGGATACGGTCGACAGGCGTTTCCAGAGCCGGACTCCCTGACACATCGGTACTTCACGGAAGATATTCCCTTCGGCCTGGTCATCTGGAGTTCTATTGCCCGACAGATCGGTGTGCCCATGCCGCTGACCGATGGCTTCATCTCCATCAGCAGTGTGCTGTGCGGGGTCGATTTCTCTGCAACCGGCCGCACTGCAGCGTCCCTCGGCCTCGCAGACGCCGAGGTGGACGACATACTCGATGTCTTCCGTAATGGAGTGCGCTGACCCTTTCGGGCCAAAAACGTGGACGGGGCTGGGCTGACGCAGAGTCGCCTGGCCCTGCACACGTTTGTCAGTTGACAGCGGCACTGCAAGCCAGAACGGCACCGGCAGGGTCAGCAATGACGACATTCCGGTGGCTCTCTGTGTCGAAGGGCTCCAGTACGACCGTGCCGCCCAGCGACTCAACGAGCGCCGCGGTGGTGTCTGCATCACTGATGGCGATGTTGACGGCCCAATGCGGCGGAGCGTCTCCAGCGTCGGAGAGCAGACCGATGGTGTGCCCGTCGAGACTCCACCGTGAGAACGGTGCTCCCGCCACCTCGTGGAGCTCCCACCCGAGGAGCGCGCCGTAGAAGTCCTGCGATGACCGGCTGTCAGAAGTGTGCAGCGAGGCCATCGACCAGGTATTGGTTTCGTCGGCAACCTCGACCCCCTCGGTGCTCTGGCCATCATTGATGCAGAAGGGGATTCCACTTGGATCGGCGAGGATCGCGACTCGTCCGCCCGAACGTTGCTCCAGAGACGGCAGGAGACAGCTGCCGCCCGCAGCTTCAGCCTCGGCGATCGATCTGTCGATGTCATCGACGCGGACGTGGAGCAGCCACCCGGCAGGAACTGCCTCTGGTGCCTGAACGATACCGGCGACTCTCTGCCCGTCTAGCCGCGCCACGTGGACATTGTCATCCTCGCCGAGGCCCTCGACAGTCCATCCGAAAAGCTGACTGTAGAACTCGACCGCCTCCGACACATCGGGTTGGAGTGTTTCGATCCAGAACGGAGTTCCGATTCCGTGGGTGCTGTCGTGGGGCATCATTGCTTCCCGATCTCCAATTTTTCCTGTCCCTGCGCGGAAGGCGTGAGGACGACCTCCTGGACAGCCTCGAGCTTCTCGATCTCCACTTCGGTCCTGCGCAGACGGTCTGCCAACTGACTCTCCCGATCGTCACCGGTGAGGTCGACGGCGGCGACGAGGTAGACGCTCCCTGGGCCGACGTATTCGATGTGGAGGTAGCTGACGCTGTCGATGGAGGGGACTTCGAGCATTGCTGTCAGGAAGTCATCGAGGATCTCCGGGGTGACGGTCTCACCCACGAGGAAACGACGATTGCGGTCGATGAGGACGATCGCGACGATGCCGAGGAGGATGCCGACGAGGATTGATCCGATGGCATCGAATGCGGCGATTCCAGTGAGCTGGTGGGTGAGCATGGCGGCGAACGCGATGACGATGCCGATGAGGGCCGAGGCATCCTCGGCGAAGACGGCGCGCAGAGTCGGGTTCGGACCGTTCATCACGTATTCGACCGTATTTCGATCCAGTTTGTCGGCGCGAGCTCGGCCCTGTCGGAGTGACTGAATGAATGAGGTGCCTTCGAAGAGGAAGGAGACCCCGAGCACGATGTATCCGACGAGGTAGCTGCTCTCAGCCTCTTCGGCGAAGAGCGATGAGATGCCATGCCAGATTGAGACGGCCGAGCCGACCGAGAAGAGTCCGAACGCGGCGAACATGGACCACACGTAGGCTTCCCGCCCAGGGCCGGTCGGGTGCTTGGCATCGGCCGGTTTCTTCCCTCGCCGTTCGGCGATGAGAAGGAAGATCTGGTTGCCGGTATCGGCCCAGGAGTGGGCCGACTCGGCCACAAGGGAAGCCGATCCGGTGAGAACCGCAGCAACCGTCTTGGCGATGGCAACGGCAAGGTTCGCGCAGAAGGCAATGATGACGGTGAGCATGCTGCCGCCGTTGTCCTTCTTCTCGTTCGAGTCGTCGCTCATCGTCGATGTCCAAACGGGGTGGTGGCCATGGCTGGTCCTTCTTCCTCGACTGCGTGGCGGGTCATCAGAATCCAGCTTACGGCCGACGATCGCTCCCGCTGTTAGTCCGATCCCTCGCCGAGGCGGTCGACGAGTCGCGCAATGATCCGGGCCTTGGCCTGATCGCTGCGGGCGGTGAGGATCGGAAGCATCACCGTAAACCGCTGTGAGCGGGTGAACTGCTCGAATGCTGCCTGGGCCGCCGGCACCCGGGCGAGGGCGTCTCGGAGGTCATCGGGGACTGTCATCTCTGACTGTCGTGGGTACGCGCTCTCCCAGCGTCCGTCCGCCTTGGCAGCTGCCACCTCGGCGGCGCCGCGCTCGCGCAGCCTGCCCTCGGCGACGAGTCCCTCGACGATGTCGACATTGCGCTTCGACCAATTCGACCGCGGCCGGCGGGGAGTGAACCGTTGGATGAATGTCGTCTCGTCGAAGCTGCGTCGCTGTCCGTCGATCCATCCGCTGCACAACGCTTCTGCCAAGGCATCCTGGTAGTTCAGTGATGTCGGAGTGGTGACGTTCTTCTTGGCAAGCAGCACCCATGCGCCGTTCGAGGAGTCCTCGTTGGCCAGAAGCCAGGCGTTCCACGCGTCGAGGTCCGTGAGAACGAGCGGCGATTGCTGCGAGTAGTCGTTCATGGTCATTGCCTTTCCTCGGCTTCTGCGGCGCCTTGTCGGGCCGCGAGAAGTCTCTGCTCTTGGACACTCGCCTCTGCGAGGAGCTCACCTGGTCCGATGAGGCGAAACGGTGCATCGAACCGGAGGACCCAGGCCAGCAGTCCGGCCCATGACCATGAGCCGACGGTGATACGACACGTCTGCTCACTCAGCTCCTGAAGTTGCCCGTCACCGATCCAGGGGAGGATCTCGCGTGCGGGCAGATCGACGTCGACGACTCCGGTGCAGGGCCATGCGTTGTCCCCGGACGATCCCTTGAATCGTGCCTCGAGCATCGCCAGAAGACCCGCGTCCGGAGGCTGGCGAGGAGAAAATCGTGGACCGGTCGGCGTACGCGGCGACATCCGATCGGCGCGGAATATGCGCCAGTCGTCGACGTCGAGGTCCCATGCGATGAGGTACCAGTGTCGACGCCGCGCAACGATCTCGTAGGGCTCGACCTTCCGGGACGCAGCCGACGAGGGCTCGCTGTTGTCTCCGTAGTCGAAGCGAAGAATCATCCTGTCCCTGACGGCGGCGCTGATCGTCTCGAGGACTTCGGGGACGACCCGCTCACTGCCGGCGACGGTCGAGAACCTCATGGCATCGATTCTGTTCCGCAGCCGGGAGGGCAACAGCTGCCGAATCGTCGCCAGGGCTCGGTCGGAGGCTTCGACGTTGTCGACTCCGGCCAACGGCGCGTTCTGAAGTGCCACGGTGATGGCCACAGCCTGTTCGTCGTCGAACTTCAGGGGCGGCAGTTCTGAGCCTGCTTCGAGCCGGTATCCGCCGTCGGGGCCCTTGAGTGCGTCGATCCGATACCCGAGTTCCCGCAGCCGGTCGACATCGCGGCGCACGGTCCGCGTCGTCACGCCGAGGCGGTCGGCGAGGACATGCCCCGCCCAGTCACGTCGGACTTGGAGCAGGGACAGCAACGCCAGCATTCGCGAGGAGGATCCCGTCATAGCGTCCATTGTTTCTCAGATAGAGGACCGCAGCTGTCCTGTTCTGCTGTGAAAGTGGGTTCCGGCGGCAGCCCCGTCGCCGATGGAGCGCTGCCGAGGGCAGGCAACCGAAGAAGAGGACCGATCATGACCATCACAACCACCACCCACCTCAATTTCCCCGGCACGGCACGAGCCGCACTCGACTTCTACCAGTCGGTGTTCGGCGGCGACGCCGATGCCACGACCTATGGCCAGCTGGGAATGCCCGAGACCGCACCGGATGCGCAGAAGGTCGTCTTCGGGCGGCTCACCTCACCCGAGGGCTTCGACGTCATGGCCTATGACGTCCCCGGAAGCACTCCCGCCGAGGCGGTGTCGATCTCGGGTACCCGTCGTGAACAAGGGATGACGATCACCGACCAGCCGTTCTTCCTCTCCGTCCGGGGTGAGAATCTCGCCGAGGTGGCCAGATATTGGGAGGGGCTGAGCGAGGGAGCCTCCGTCATCGAACCGCTCGCCGCCTCCGAGTGGAGCCCCGGGTTCGGCATGCTCACCGACCGTTTCGGCATCACCTGGGTTCTCGACGTGCAGGCAACGGCCGAGGGCTGAGATCCTCCAGCGAGGACGCGGTCTCTGTCACCCGGCGAAGTAGTACTCCGAGTGCGCCGCGCACCGCGGGTTGAACGGTGCCGCGCACTCGGGGCACGAGTCGGTGTTCCGGTAGGTCTCGATCCTCAGCTGGGTCCAGCACATTCCGCAGAGGATGGCGGGCTGGTCCCACTTGTCTCGTGGCCACTGCTCAGCAGGATGATCGGCGCATTCGGAGTGGCAGAGATGGCACGGATAGTACCGGCCGCAGCAGGCGAAACGAATGGCGATGACATCGAGCTCGGTCGCATAGTGCTCGCATCGGGTGTGATCGTCGACCGTCTTGCCGAACACCTGAGGGCACTGAGCCATCGCACACCTGCCTTTCGCCGTTGGGGTTCCTGCGTCGTCCAGACTAGCCGGTTGGCCAGGCTAGTCACAGACGAGAATCCTCCGGTCGTGAAAGTATGGTGGGGACCCCGAGCCGAAGAGGATCTATGCCGCAGCCTGACGATTTCGTCCACCCGTTCGCCCAGGTGGCCCTGGCCAACATCACCCGTGACTACCCTTACGCTGCCCATCACGTCGCGCGTTCGGCCGATGACATCGTCGAGCCGCGGGAGAAGAATCCGGCGTTCGCGAACTCCTTCGACTGGCATTCCAGCGTCCACATGCACTTCCTGCTCGTGTCACTGCTGAGCACCGAGACCGCCCGGACCGCGGCCTGGCGCGACGAGGCTCTCGATATCCTGACTGCTCATCTCAGCTCTGAGAAGCTGAGCGCCGAGGCGGCTTTTCTGCGCGAGAATCCCACGTGGGAACGTCCCTATGGGTGGGCATGGGCCGTCGAGCTCGTCCGAGCACTGCTTGCCAGTTCCGAACCGCGGTTGCGGGATCTGGCCCCCGGCGCCGAGGTGCTTGCCGACACCGTCTTCGATCTGACCGTGGCATGGCTGCCGAAGATGGCAGCGCCCGTTCGGCACGGACTGCACTCGAATACGGCGTTCGGTCTGCGCCGAATCCTCCTCGGCGCCCGCAACCTGGGGCGACACGATGTTGTCGATGCCATCACCTCCTCGGCCAGGCGCTGCTTTTCCGACGATCATGCGTGGAACTTCCGTCAGGAGCGCAGCGGCCAGGACTTCCTCTCCCCCGGCCTGTGCGAAGCGGACCTCATGGCAGAGGTCCTGACCGAGGAGGAGCTCGCCGTCTGGTTGCCGGACTTCTTGTCGGAACTGAGGCCGGAATCACCCGCGCTCAAACCTGTCGAGGTCCTCGATCCCACGGACGGATATCAGAGCCATCTCTTTGGCCTGGGGCTGTCAGTCGCCGCCTCGCTGATGCGTCTGGCACCCACGTTGCTCTCATCCGCCGAGTACTCGGGCAATCACGAAGTTGCTGACCATGCGAGGGGATTCCTCACAACGGTCGACCACCTCATGGCCCCCGGTCTCGAAGCTGCCGTCTCCGACGAATATATGGCGTCCCACTGGGTCGCGACGTTTGCGTGGGAGGCACTGGAGCTGCGGGTGAAATGACGAACCCTGAATTCTCTTACCCGCCGATCGACCTTCCAATCCGTGAAGCGATCTGGGCCCAGCCCAGCCCCGTCCCCCAGCAACAGGTAGCGGCCGTGGGAGCATGGTGCTTCCCGGGTGAAGCGTCGGATGATGGCGAAGATCGCTCGATGCTGACGATAGACGCGGACGAGTTCGTCGAGCTGGCAGACGGGTCGCGACTCTCTCTTCGTTGGGACCGAGGGGTCACCATCTCGTGGCATAACGAAGATTCGCTGACTGAGTCCGGTGCCCTTCATAACATCAACATGGCGCTTCTGCCG
This sequence comes from Brevibacterium sp. UCMA 11752, assembly GCF_021532235.1. NCBI lineage: Bacteria > Bacillati > Actinomycetota > Actinomycetes > Micrococcales > Brevibacteriaceae > Brevibacterium > Brevibacterium sp. UCMA 11752. Next base: position 470,062 of record NZ_JACBOS010000003.1, read on the forward strand.
GATGAGGGCGAAGTCGAAGATGACGGAGAAGAGCGGTCCTGGCACGAATACTCACGCTTGCTCGCGGCCATGGGGCTGACCGCCTCCCCCGGCGCGCTGAAAGCGCTCCCCTTGCTCACCGAGTTCTCGCCCGCTTTGCACGAGCTCCTCTCGAACTAGCGAAGTCGGCTCATCCCGAGGTCTACCTCAACAGGGCAACTCAACTCACTGTGCCGGCGGCACCATCGGAGCCTCCGGCACCACGGGGATCTCCGAGGTCATCTCGTCACGGGGCACCGCCTCGGCGCTATCTGCCGAGTTCTCCACACCATGGTCGGCAGGCAGGCCGGTGAGGCGTTCGGGTTTGAGGATCTCCTCGAGCTGAGTCCTATCGAGGAGCCCCTGGGCCACGACGAGGTCGGAGATCGGCTCGTTCGTCGCCAGCGCCTGCTTGGCCAGCTGCGCGGCAGGGGCATAACCGATGACCGGGGCCAGAGCGGTGATAACGGTGACGGAACGGGCCACGGTGTCCTCGAGGGCCGCCTCGTTGGCAGTGATGCCGTTGACACAGTTGACGCGGAAGGTCTGGCAGGCACGCTCGAGCCAGGTGATCGATTGGAACAGGGAATGGGCGATGACCGGCTCGAACGCGTTGAGCTGGAGCTGGCCGGCCTCGACGGCCATGGACACGGTGACGTCGGCACCGGCAACGGAGTAGGCGACCTGGGAGACGGCTTCGGGGATGACGGGGTTGACCTTGCCGGGCATGATCGATGAGCCGGCCTGACGGGCAGGCAGATTGATCTCACCGAAGCCGGCCTGCGGTCCCGACGACAGCAGACGCAGGTCGTTGGCGATCTTCGACATCTTCAGCGCACTGCGCTTGAGCGCCCCGGAGAAGGTGATGAAGACACCGGTGTCGGAGGTGGATTCGACGAGGTCGCCGGCGGTGACGAGCTCGAGCCCGGTGATGGTGCGCAGGTGCTTGATCACCGCTTCCTTGTACCCGATCGGGGCGTTGATCGCCGTTCCGATCGCCGTGGCGCCCATGTTGACCTCACCGAGGAGTGCCACCGCGTCTTCGAGCCGCTGGACGTCCTCATGCAGAGTGGTGGCGAAGGCGGTGAATTCCTGACCCAGGGTCATCGGCACCGCGTCCTGGAGCTGGGTGCGACCGACCTTGATGATGTGGGAGAACTCGCGCCCCTTCGCGGCGAAGGCATCGGCTAGAAGCGTGAGTTCGCCGAGGAGGTTCTGCAGTGAGAAGGCCAGCGCGATCTTGATCGCCGTCGGGTAGGTGTCGTTCGTCGACTGGCTGTGATTCGTGTGGTCATTGGGGTTGATGAACGAGTAGTCGCCCTTCGCGTGACCGCCGATCTCGAGTGCGCGGTTCGTGATCACCTCGTTGGCGTTCATGTTCGTCGAGGTGCCCGCACCGCCCTGGATCACACCGACGGTGAACTCGTCGTGGAGCCGTCCGCCCTTGATCTCCTCGCAGGCGGCGTCGATGAGGTTGGCGCGCTGTTCGTCGAGGGCACCGATCTCCAGGTTCGCCCGGGCCGCCGCCTGCTTCACACAGGCGAAGGCGCGGACGAAATCGGGATAGACGGAGACCGGTCGGCGGGCGATCGGGAAGTTCTCCATCGCTCGCGCCGTGTGCACACCCCAATACGCCGCGGCGGGGATCTCGAGGCTGCCGATCGAATCGGTTTCGGTGCGGGTGGGTACGGAAACGCTGTCGGTCACCGGTGGTGCCTTCTTTCCTTGTGAGGACGTCAGAATATTCGCCGAGGTTGTCCCTCGGTCATTACGATACTGCGGCCTCGAGGAGGGCGTTATGATCTGGTTCATAGTCGCGGTATTTGCGCTGGATCTCGATCTGGTCGGCGAGGTATTTCGCGTCGTGCCAGACTCCCCAGATGAAGCTCGAGCCGCGACGTGACAGCCATGGGAGACCGAGGAAGTACATGCCGGGAACAGGTGTGACGCCGCGCTGCTGGACTGGGTAGCCGCGCTCGTCGAGGACTCCGCTGACCTGCAGCCAGGAGTAGTCGACTCCGAATCCGGTCGCCCAGATCACGGTCTGCACGTCCGCCTCGGCGAGGTCGAGTTCGAGGATCGGGTCAGTGACCGACTCAGGGTCAGGTCCGAGGATGTGCGCTTCGGGCTCCTGGGGAAGATCGAGACCGTTGCGTTCGATGTACTCATCGGCCTCACGCAGCAGAGACAGGTAGTTGTCGTCGCCGCGGGCGATGTTCTTCCCGAGGTCGGAACCGATCTGCAGCTTGCCGTCGGTGAAGGAGTTCGCGCGTCCCAGCAAAGTGATTCCCGAGGCCGCGAGGTTGCGGAAGTCCACGGTGTGTCCCCCTTCGGCACCGCTGACGGCGATGGTGACGTGGTCGGCGCCCACGGGTGGGGCCGCGAGGTCCCATTTGCCCAGGGCACCGAGCCACCAGCAGAAGTCGCGGTTGCGGTAGGCACGTGGCGGGCGATCGTGCGGTCCCACGGCAAGGTAGACCTTCTTGCCGGACTTCTGGATCTCAGCGGCGATCTGCACGCCCGAGGAACCTGCACCGACGACGAGTACGGCGCCCTCGTCGAGCTGCGCAGGATTCTTGTACGAGTTCGAATGGATCTGGGTGATCCCGGAGCTCTCGGGAATGATCTTCGGGATGATCGGGGTCTGGAATGGTCCGGTCGCGGCGACGACGTAGTCGGCCTCGATGGTGCCCTGATCGGTTTCGACGAGGTAGCCGCGGGCCTTTTCGCGTTCAGTCACAGCAGTCACGGTGACTCCGGTGCGCACGGGAAGATTGTTGTTCTCGACGAGGGTCCGGAAGTAGTCGGCGACCTGGTCCTTGGTCGCGAATCCGTCGGGGTCGACGTCGGCGAATTCCTGTGTCGGGAACCGGTCATGCCAGGCGGGACCGTTGGCGACGAGGGAGTCCCAACGCCTCGACTGCCATGCCTCGGCGATCCGGTTCTTCTCCAGAACGATGTGGGGCACTCCCCTGGACTGCAGGTGCTCGCTCATCGCGATTCCGGCTTGGCCCGCGCCGATGATGACGACTTCGGTGGTCTCAGCTTCTTTGCCCGGCATGGGACACTCCTGTTCTCGAAAACCGCATCTGACCTGCAGATACGGCACTTGCGTCTTTGCTCGTGGGGCGATCATGTTCCTCGCCCTCTCGTGGTCCAGCAAACCGCAGGTGAGAGTGTCAATGCCAATAGTTGTTGACGGTCAATTGCATCTACTGAATAGATGTAGCCGTCTAATGTCAATCATTTCCGGGTATCTCGAAGCTCGGCAGAACGAGCACAGCCCAGCAGAATCTCCCGGGCAACCGGAGCGTGACTGTCAGGAAGAAATCTCACTCGGGGCCGCCTCGGCGAGGATCTCGCGCATCATCGTCGTCACTGCCTTCGCCTTCGCGGTTCCGGCCGCCTGTGCCAGGGCGGAGACGACGAGGTGAAGGCTGGGTGCGGGATCGGAGATCTCGAGAATCGAAGTCTTCGCTCCGGTGTAGGTCTGCTCGATGTCGGGGCGCTGGTTGAGGATCGAGAACCCCAGCCCCATCGCGACCATCGAACGTACGGTCTCGTAGTTCGAGGACTTGTACTTGACCTTGGGCGTGATGCCGGCGTTGCGCAGCATGGTGAGGAAGTATTCGCGACTGTCGGGCAGGTCGAGGAGAACGAGGGGGTCCTCGGCGAGCGCGGACAGCTTGACCTTCTTCTTCCCGGCCAAGCGGTGGTTCGTATCGACGATGACGTGCGGTCGCACTTCACCGACACGATGGGCCTGAATGCCTTCGGCGTCGGTAAGGTCGTAGTTGATGGCGATCTCCGCCCTTCCGCTGCGAAGCGCGGTCATGCACTCCTCGTGGTCACCCTCGACGACCTCGATCGACAGCTCCGGGTGTCGGTCATTCAACCGTCCGATGAGCTGGGGAAGGATGAACGGGGCCAGGGTTTTGAAGCAGGCGAGGACGATCGTGCCACGGACTTCGTTCTGCCCAGCCTGGATCGATTCGACCGCATCGGTGATGAGTCCGAAGATCTGGCGGGTCTCGTGGAGCAATCCTTCGCCGGCAGGAGTGAGGACGAGCCCCTTCGAGTGCTGGCGGACGAAGAGCGGGGCGCCGAGCGCCTTCTCCAGCTGATTGATCGCAGTCGAAACAGCCGACTGCGCGATGTGGAGCTCTTGGCTTGCCGTCGTCATGTTCAACGTCTTCGCGCACTCCGCGAAGTACGAGAGCTGGGTGAGCGTGATCGAGAATCTGTGCACCATGGCGACCTCTTCGTCCTGGGAATCTAATTATCAGATGGAGCCTCTAGATAATAACTATTTCACAGATACCCCGATGTTTCCGAGAATGGAAACACACATGAACGGCTCAGCACACCGTTCGACATGTTCCGATCAGCTCGAAGAGGAGACCGAAGTGGCCGAACCCACGCACACACGTCTGAGAATGTTCAACACCAAAGAGACCTACCCCGAACAGAACCTCGACAATGATCTGTGCCAGGCCGTCGTCGCCGGCGGTGTCGTCTACCTCCGCGGTCAGATCGGCCAGGACCTTGAGACTCGCGAATCCGTGGGCATCGGTGACGTCACCGCGCAGGCGGAGAAGGCGATGTCCAATATCGCCATGCTCCTCGACGAGGCCGGCAGCAGGCTCGAGGACATCGTCAAGGTCACCATCTACATCATCGACCCCCGCTACCGAGAGGACGTCTACCGCACCGTGGGCAAATGGCTCAAGGGCGTCTACCCCGTCTCGACCGGCATCGTCGTTCAGGCCCTGGCTCGCCCGGAATGGCTCGTCGAGATCGACGCCACCGCCGTCATCAGCGAGCCCACCACCGCTGAGGTGGCACAATGACCTTCTCCCTCCTCCTCCACGATCCCGACACCGGTGAATTCGGCTCGGCGATCGCTTCCTCATCACCTGCTGTTGCCGCCCGCTGCCTCAACCTGGCCGATGGGATCGGCGGAGTGAACTCGCAGAACGTCACCGACCCCCGCCTCGGCGGCGCGATCCTCTCTGAGATGTCGGCCGGGAAATCGGCACAGGCCGCACTCGATGCCGTCGTCAACACCCTCGACCCGGCAGCGGCCGCCTACCGACAGCTGCTCGTCATCGATGCTTCCGGACGCACAGCCGTTCATTCAGGCGATGAGGCGCTCGGCATCTTCGGCTCTCGAACAGAGAAGAACGCCGTATCCGGAGGCAATATGCTCGCCTCACTCAGCGTCCTCGACGCCTTCGTCGAAGCATCCTTGAACGCTTCGGGGCGAATCGAAGAACGGCTCTTCGCCGGGTTCACCGCCGCGATGGCCGAAGGCGGAGAGGCCGGACCCGTGCACTCTGCTGGACTCTCCGTCGTCAGCGACGCTGGATGGCGGGTGACGGATCTGCGAGTCGACTGGGCCGATGAGGATCCCATCGCCGAGCTCGGCGAACTCCTCGACATCTGGATGCCGCAGCGCGAGGACTACATCACCCGCGGACTCGACCCCGTGGCCTCACCGTCCTACGGCGTCCCCGGAGACGAGCGATGAGCCAGTCCACGGACGTCGACGTGTCTACAACAGCCGGCTCGTCCTCATCAACGGGCGCCGCATCGGCGACGACCGCAGATCAGTCCGTCAAGGATCGGGTCGCCGCTCGCCTCGCCGAGGTGTCCCCCGCGCTCGTGGACCTGTCGAATTCACTCCACGACGATCCGGAGATCGGGTGGCAGGAGTTCCGGTCCTCCGCCTCGGTGGCTGGCGTTCTGGCAGATCATGACTTCACCGTCGAACAGCCCTATCTGGGGCTCGAGACCGCTTTTCGCGCGACGTTCGGATCGGGCGACTTCACCATCGGATTCCTCGCCGAATATGATGCACTGCCCGGCCTCGGCCATGCCTGCGGGCACAACCTCATCTCCGCAATGAGCGTCGGCGGGGCCATCGGCCTTGCCGCTGCGGCAGAGGACTTAGGACTCAGCGTCGAGGTCATCGGCACTCCCGCCGAGGAAGGTGGCGGCGGCAAGATCGAACTGCTCGAACGTGGAGCGTTTGCGAACCTCGACTTCGCGCTCATGGCCCACCCCGCTCCTGTCGACGTCGCTGAGGCAGAACCGTTCGCAGTCACCCACTGGCACGTCGAATACTCGGGTCGCGCGGCTCATGCGGCCGCCTATCCGGAGCGCGGAATCAACGCCAACGATGCCTTCCTCGTCGCCCAGGTCGCCCTGGGTCTGCTGCGTCAGCAGCTGCCGAAGACCGTGCGCGTCCACGGCGTGATGACCAACGGCGGTGAAGCACCCAACGCCATTCCGGCGAAGACCGAGGGCCGCTGGTATGTCCGTGCGGAGACCACCGAGGAACTCCTCGAGGTGGAGAAGCGAGTCATCGACTGCTTCGAGGCCGGAGCCCTGGCCACCGGTGCCACGCTGACGATCACTCCGGAGAGCAAACGGTATGCGGAGATGCGCACCGATGAGGACGCGCTCGAGGCCTACCGCGCCAATGCCATCACACTCGGCCGCAACTTCGACGTCGATCCGATTGCCGCCACGATGAACCGTGCCTCGACGGATATGGGCAACGTGTCCCAAATGGTCAATGCGATCCATCCCTACATCGGGGTCGGCGGAGAGGCCAGCAATCATCAGGCGGCCTTTGCTGAGTCGTGTGTCGGCCCGGAGGCCGAACGGACTCTGATCGACGGTGCCACGGCACTGGCCTGGACTGCCGCCGACGTCAGCGCCCGACGGACGGGTGCCTGACCAACCGATTCACCGGCTCGGTGAAACGACAACAGCCACCCGCATGTGCCGAGCTGTTGTCGGTTCACCGAGCCGAAGCCGCCGGCACACCGCCGGCGCCTGAGGTTCCAAAGGAGGAACTCGATATGAGCGGTGCACACCCTGCCGACGCGAATGACCTGGCCTATAAGAAGGGCCTGCAGAAGAGCGTCGCCGCCGGATCCATCGGCGTGCTCGTCCACTGGTTCGACTGGGCCGTCTACGCCTATATGGCGACGACGATCGCAGCGATCTTCTTCCCCGAGGGCGACGAAACTGCGGGCCTGCTCGCAACCTTCGCCGTCTTCGCAGTCTCCTTCCTCGTCCGTCCGATCGGTGCGATCATCTTCGGCCGCCTCGGCGACAAGCTCGGACGCAAGGTCACCCTCTCGGTCGTCATCCTTGCCATGGCGGCCTCGACTCTCGTGCTCGGCATCCTGCCGACCTACGAGACGATCGGGATGCTCGCCCCGATCCTCCTCATCGTCACCCGCATCGTCCAGGGCCTGGCCGCTGGCGGCGAGTTCGGCAGTGCGGCGGCGTTCCTCGGCGAGTTCTCACCCCGGAAACGCCGCGGCTTCGGCTGCAGCTGGCTCGAATTCGGCTCCCTGCTCGGGTTCCTCCTCGCCTCTCTCGTCGTCTTCCTGCTCACCCAGGCACTCAGCCCCGAACAGGTGCTGGCCGGCGGTTGGAGAATCCCGTTCCTCATCACCGTTCCGTTGGGCCTCATCGGCCTCTACATTCGTCGCAAGATCGAGGACACCCCTGAGTTTGAGGCGCTGCAGAAGATGGAGACCGTCTCCGAGTCACCACTGCGTGAGGTCTTCAAGCGCAACCCCAAACAGTTCCTGCAGACGTGCGGCATGGAGATCTTCATGAACGTCACGTTCTATGTCGTCCTCGTCTACCTGCTCACCTATCAGGAGACCGAGCTGGGCTTCGATCCCGGCCGGGCGGCCCTTCTCTCGACGCTGGCCTCGGCTCTCGGGCTCATCATTGTTCCGCTGTCGGGCATCGCCTCCGACAAGTTCGGTCGCAAGCCTGTGCTCATGACCGCCGCGGTCTCCCTGACTGTTCTCGCGGTCCCACTGTTCATGCTCATGCAGGTGCAGTCCGACCTGGCCGCGTTCGTCTCGACCTTCGGGCTGGCGTTCATCCTCGCCATCATCCTCGGCACTCACGCCGTGACCGTCGTCGAGCTCTTTCCGACGCGGACCAGGCAGACCGGGCTCTCGATCGCCTATGCACTCACCGCTGCCCTATTCGCCGGCACCGCGCCCTACGCCCTGACCTGGCTGATCGGGAACACCGGCAGCATGCTCAGCCCCGGCTTCTTCCTCGCCGTCGTCGGCGTCATCGGCATCATCACCGTGGTCTCGATTCCCGAGACCAAAGGCATCGACCTCCTCAAGGACGACGACCTCGACGCCCCAACAACCACCGATTCTCTGACCACCTGAGCCATTTCGAACGACTGGAGACTCACTCATGACCGACACCATCTCGGCACCCAGCACTGCCGCCACGACCTGGCATGACAAGGCTGCGAAGCTGAGCATCGACGGGCGCCCGGTGATCAACGGCAAGCGCGTGGACGCGATCTCCGGCCAAACCCAGGCGAAGACTAACCCAGCGAACGGTGAGACGATCTCGCAGCTCCACCTCGGCGGGCCGGACGATGTCGATGCCGCGGTGAGTGCGGCACGCACCGCGTATGAGACCGGTGAGTGGTCACGAGCCTCGGCCACGCATCGCCGTGAGGTGCTGCTGCGTCTGGCAGATCTCATAGAAACACGAGCCGACGAATTCGCACTCCTCGACACCCTCGACATGGGCAAGCCGATCGGGGAATCCTCGACGATCGACGCCCCCGGTTCCGCCGCGCTCTACCGCTTCTACGGTGAGGCGATCGAGAAGACCGCCGACGAAATCCCGGTCACCCCAGTGGGGTCGACGGCGCTGGTGACCCGTGAGCCCCTCGGGGTCATCGGCATCATCGTGCCGTGGAACTACCCGCTGGAGATCGCGACGTGGAAGATCGCTCCGGCCCTGGCAGCGGGCAATGCGCTCGTGGTCAAACCACCGGTCGAGGCTTCGCACTCGATCCTGCTGTTGGCCGAACTCGCCGCCGAGGCGGGGGTTCCGGCGGGCATCCTCAACGTCGTTCCCGGTCGCGGATCGGTCGTCGGCAAGGCTCTGGGCATGCACATGGACGTCGACATGCTCGGCTTCACCGGCTCCACCGAGGTGGCCATGCAGCTCCAGCAGTACGCCGGAACCTCGAACATGAAACGTCTGGCCCTGGAGGCCGGCGGGAAGAGTTCGAACATCATCTTCGCCGACTGCGATGACCTCGAGGCGGCTGCCAGCAAGTCGGCGTTCGGTGCCTTCTACAACCAGGGTGAGGTGTGCTCGGCGAACTCACGCATCTTCGTCGAACGGCCCGTGTACGAGAAGTTCCTCGGACTCTTCACGGCCGCGGCCGATAGCTTCCAGCCCGGCGATCCGCTGGATCCGGACACGGCGATCGGTTCGCTGGTGTCTGAGAAGCACGCCGATCAGGTGTGGGAGTGCGTCGAGGAGGCTCGCGCGGACGGCACCATCGTCAAGGGCGGCAACCGCCCGGAGATCAACGGCTCCAAGGCGTTCATCGATCCCACGATCGTCACCGATCTGCCGGCCGATCACCGTCTCCACCAGCATGAGATCTTCGGACCCGTCGCTCTCGTCACGCCCTTCGACACCGAGGATGAGGCAATTGAGAAGGCCAACGGAACACCCTATGGTCTTGCGGCATCGATGTGGACCGGCAGCATGGCCCGAGCCCATCGAGTTTCGTCCCGCCTGGTCGCCGGCACGGTCTCGGTGAACACCGTTGATGCACTCGGCTTCACGACACCCTTCGGCGGGTTCAAGCAGTCCGGCTTCGGCCGTGATCTCTCGGTCCACGCCCTGGAGAACTACTCGGACTTCAAGACGACTTGGCTGCAGTGGGGGTGAACCCTCTTACGCTCTCCCGCGTCCGGCTTCAGTTGGGCGCGGGAGAGCGCAACAGGCAGTTGTCCCACGAATAGCACCAACAGACACCACAAAGAAGTGAGCTGATAATGAGCGCGAAGTTTCCGGAGCTGAGATCGGTGGAATTCGTTCCGCACAACGAACGGCACGGCCATCCTGCCAGTCAATTCCCCCTATGGTTCAGCGTCAACATGATGGTGTTGACCACTCTGACAGGAGGAATCGGAGTTCTTTCTGGACTCAATATGTTCTGGAGTGTCGTAGCGATCATCTGCGGCAACTTCCTCGGCGCATTCTTCGTGGCTGGCCATTCTGTTCAGGGCCCCGTGCTTGGGATCCCGCAGATGATTCAAAGCCGAGCACAATTCGGAGTCTTCGGCGCAGCGATTCCTTTGGTCGCGGTGCTCGTCATGTACGTCGGCTATTTCGCCAGCAACTCTGTCATTGCCGGAGACGCCATTGATGCTGGCACCCCCATTGGGAAGAATTGGGGCATTGTCATATCGGGCCTCGTCATTTTGGTGATCACCTTCTACGGGCACGACCTCATTCACAAAATCGAACGATGGTTCGCCATCATTCTGGGGGCTGGCTTCCTCGCCGTCACCGTGGTTGTGATTCAGCACGGTCTTCCCGTGGGCTCTTGGAATGTCGGCGATTTCAACGGAACCGCATTCCTCCTGCTCATCGCCGCCACAGCAACATGGCAACTGACGTTTGCCCCATACGTGGCCGACTATTCGCGATACCTGCCCATCAACACCAGCGGCAGACAGACCTTCATTTTCACCTATCTCGGCCTCGTAGTCAGCACCACATGGCTGATGACACTCGGCGCAATGCTGACGACAATCTTTTCCGAGTATGGTTCCCAGCCCAGTCAGACCATTGCCTGGCTCTTTCCCACCGCATTGGCTCCTGCTGTCTACATCTTCATCGTGCTCGGTGTCATCGCCACCAACGTGTTCAACCTATATGGCGCGTTTATGTCACTGACGACAATCGTGGATACGTTCAGACGAGTGAAGACAACTCTGTCTGCGCGAGCGGCGCTCTTCCTCATCGTCTTCGTCGCAGCCACGTTGGTGGCGGTGATGGCCAGCAATGACTTCATGACCTTCTTCGAGAATCTCTTGCTTGTCCTCGGGTACATGCTCTTCCCGTGGACCACCATCAATCTTGTCGACTTCTTCTTCGTCCGTAAGGGCCGATACGTCGTCGGCGATATTTTCGATCCCGATGGGCGTTACGGACGGTTCAACTCGCGTGCTCTTATCGCCTACGCAGCAACAATCCTCGTAGAGATCCCTTTCATGAGCACCGCGTTCTTTACCGGGTTCCTCTTTGAAGCAGTCGGCGGAATCGACTATGCCTGGATCATCGCACTCACACTTCCAGGAATCATCTACTTCGTTCTGATGAAGAAGACACGCCAAGTCAGCGACGAACTCGAGTCAGACACCCATCTGATGACTACCCACTGACCTGAACCAACAAACAAGGAGAACACTATGACCAAGTTCGAAAATAAGACCTTCATCGTCACCGGTGGTGGCTCTGGCCTAGGGAAAGCAACGTGCCACCGCTTGGCAGCCGATGGAGCACAGATCGGTGTACTGGACCTGAAGCGCGAAGCGGCCGAAGCGGTTGCCAATGAGATCAACCAGGGACGATCGACGACGATCGCAATCGCGCTTGAAACCGATGTCACCAACGCAGAAGCCGTAGAGAGCGCTGTTGCCGATACAGTCAAGGAGTTCGGAGCACTTCACGGAGTCGTCAACTGCGCAGGCATTGCCCTCGGCGAGGGAGGCGTAGTGGCCTGCACCGAAAAGGCGTGGGACACAATGATGGCAGTCAACGTCAAGAGCATCTTTTTGACGGGAAAGTATGCAATCCCCGAAATCGCGCGTGCGGGCGGAGGATCAGTCGTGAATATCGCTTCGGTCTTCGGGTTCGTTGTCAACAAAGACGAATGCGCATATGCCGCCTCCAAAGGAGCCGTCATCAATCTCACCCGCCAGATGGCATTGCAGCATGCTGAAGACAAGGTTCGAGTCAATGCGATTTGTCCTGCCGACGCTGACACTCCGCTTATCGAGGGACTCATCGGTAAGTCCGGCGCAGAGCTCGAAGCCGAGAAGGCAGAACTTGCCGCTCCTATTCCGATGGGCCACCTCACTAAGCCCGACGACGTCGCCGCCGGCATCGTGTTCCTTCTGTCCTCTGACTCGGCGTTCATCACAGGCGTTTCTCTGCCAGTCGATGGCGGTTTCCTGATCCAGTAGTTTCGCCCGCAACCACAAGGATTTGTCCTTGACGCTCGGCGTCAGCTCTTCAGTGGGCTGGCGCCGAGTTTGTTATTAGTAGCTGGATAGACCTCAAGGGCCGTAATTCTCTGAGTAAGCCTGTTCGCAAACGTCATTCGAATTGATGCTGCCAGTCCAGCCATCGCTCCCCCGACGCGCGTCCCTCATTGTGCCCTACGTTATTCACGACTACCCACGTGCGGCCCTCAATAAGGCGGCATATCGAGTCTGATCCACGCGAATAGTCTCAGAGACAATCAGCCCAGAAGTCGTGGGCCGCTGAACATACTCGCCCGCAACTGGCAGAACCGTAATGTTTCTCAGCCCACTCGCATATGCTTCCGACAGCGATTCCGTGACCGCGCTTTCTGGACGACTCGACCCGCTGTGTTCGCGCAGTGGCCACGACCAGTGATCGAATGCAGCCAGGTCGATGCCTTCGTCGCTCGGCGTCATGTTTCCCCATTGCGGCATGGGAACATGCGAACGCGGCTGTTCTGCTCCGTACTGTGAATACCACTTAATGCGTGCATCCCACAGCTGAGACCACTCTTGGCTCAGCTCCGACGCACTCACGCCCTCAGGAAGAACAGTCTCGCCGACATCAGGGGCTTGGGAAGGGTCCGGAACATCTGGCCTCACAGCCAGAGCCCAAGCATGCCGAAGGAACAGAAGCTTCAACAGTCCGCTCGGCTTCGAATCGACCGCGATATTCTGTGGAGTCGTCAGTGCATCCGAGGATTCAGTCATCATGGCCCTCCCAACTCGGTATTCGTGTCGGCGGTGGTGGCTATTCCACACTATTGAAACAAACATCGTTGCCGATAGTCACCCAACCGACACCCGCCATGACCTCCGCAATTACACCGGCCCCTGAGAGCCGCCCTTCTCGTCGGCAGCCTGGAAACCCAGACTGATCTGCGGCGGATCCGGCCGCTTATCAATCGCTGCTGAGGTTTTGAGCCTTTAAGGCTTCGATATCGGGTTCGCCCATGCCAATGACGACCGACCGAGACCTTGTGAGCCACCCGGAATTCTCATTGTCATTGTGGGCTTTCGACGATGTCATCTTGATGATTTCAGGCTCGGACGTGGCTGCGGGCCACAGCTGGAGAAGGAGGTGATCCTTTGCTCCGTGATCTTGCTCGATCAGCTCGTCCGTGTCCGAATCATCTCGTCCGCACAGATGGATGCGGATTCGATAGAACTCCCCTTTCTCCAGAGCAGGAGCTCCCGAACCACAGTCGGAGAGTTCACTACTTTCGCTGAATATTCCAACCAACGTCACCGGATCGCCCTCAGCAGCTAACGCACTCAGTTCGACGACATCTTCCCAGTCCTCGGCAGAGCTCTCTGGCGCGTGGTCGAGATGTTCAATCGTGACCTCAACGGGTCCGTACATTGCACCCGTATGCACAGTCATTCCACCCGCACTATCGACCGAGACCGTCCCACCCAGGACGGCATCTGCCAGAGATGGTGCTGTCATAGGTGTGAGGCAGAGCCTCCAGTTTTCGGTCTGTACTACTTGTCTGTGCATGTGTTCCGACCTTTCAAAATTTCGCGCAGTGAGGGAATCGACCGCGAGCATTCGTCACAGGGGGCAGTCTCATCCTTCACCCAACCGGCACCCCGCCATAACCCCGGCGTTGGCGGCGATCATCCGATAGATGTCCTCACCATCAAGCGGCGTCCCGCCCATGAGGTGCAGCCCGTACGCATCCTCCATCGCCACCAGGTTGCTCGCCGCCGTCTCGACTGGCAGCGCCATCGTGAACTCACCCGCCTTAGCACCTTCGCTGAGCACATCGACGTAGAGTGAGACCTCGAGGCGGTAGAGCTCGGCCATCAGCTGCGCATGAAACGTATCCCGGTAGGCGTGGGTGTGCAGCTCGTTGAGCACCTGGAAGTCGATATCGTCTCGCGACTGGGGAATTCCGCTGCGGATGATGCGCCGGAGCCTGACTCGTGGCCCCTCACCCTCAGCCTCCTGTTGTCTGCGGTTCCAATAGAAGCGCGACACGGCATCCTCATGCACCTCGCGCACCAGATCGCCGAGGTCCGGATAGTAGTATGCAACCGACCCGGCACCCAGCTCGGAATACGCCGCAACATCGATCGCGCGTAGGCCGTTGAGGCCGCGCTCGACGATAGCCTGCTTGGCCGAGTGGACCAGCTGTTGCCTACGCGCCTTCTGATTCTTCGGTCTCGCCATACCCTCATCATCTCCTGAAGTGATCTAGATCAACACTGATCGCTATGGCAAAAGCGCCACTTTCCTCTGTTCATCACTTCCCGTCCATGCCATTCTTTTGGGTGTAGCCCAAAGAATCAAATAGACGCCCACTCACAAGGAGGTGGATGGTGTCTTCACATGAACAGACCACCGCATACGCGAACGAACAGAAGCAGCATCTGAAGAAGACGCTCGGCCGTTTCGACATCGTGCTCATCGTCATGTCGGCTGTGCTCAGCATCGAAGTCCTCGCCGAGACGGCTGGCTTCGGCGCCGAGACCTTCACCTGGACCCTCGTCCTCGCCATCTTCTTCCTCGTGCCCTACGCCCTGGTGTTCGCCGAGACCGGCAGCTCATTCGTCGGTGAGGGCGGCGCCTACCTGTGGGTCCGCCAAGCCTTCGGTCGGCCTGCCGGTGCGATCGCGTCGATCCTCAGCTGGGTCACTCAGCCCGTCTGGGTCGGCGGTTCGATGGCATTTTTGGCCACGGGAACCTGGAACCAGTTCATCAGCCCACTCGAGTCAGGGTCCGTCGGCGACTGGATCTTCAAGATCGTCTTCATCTGGATCACCGTCCTCGCCGCGATTCTTTCGTTGGCCAAGGCCAAGTGGCTGCCCACTCTCGGCGGCGCGCTCAAGGTCATCTTCATCGCCTTCTTCCTGCTCACCACGATCATCTATGCCTTCCAGAATGGCGTGCAGCCACTGAACCTCTCAGACTTCAGCCCCAGCCTCGGCGGCTTCCTCGGGCTCGTTCCGCTATTACTCTTCTCCTACCTCGGCTTTGAGGCTTCGAACAGCGCATCGGACGAGATGAAGGACCCGAAGAGGGACATCCCAGCCGCGATCGCACGCTCGGGCTTCATCTCGGCTCTCTGCTATCTCCTGCCAGTCCTCGCCATGCTGCTTGTGCTGCCGACGACGACCATCACCGGCATCGGTGGCCTCCTCGACGCGGTGCAGACCGTGTTCAGCGTCTACGGCCCAGCCGCCGAACCGATGGTCGTCATCGCTGCCTTGCTCTTCGTCATCATCCTCGCTTCACAGGGCGCTGCTTGGATGATCATGAGCGATCGCATGCAGGCACTGACTGCTGCCGACGGTGCTTTCTTCGGAGGGTTCTTCGGAAAGATCTCACGCGGCCTGGGCACTCCGGTCAACGTCAATCTGCTCTCGGGCACTGTGGCTACGGTCTTCCTCATCGCGGCCATGCAGCTCAGCGGTGACGCCGGTGCGCTCTTCGGAGTCGTCCTCTCGATCTCCATCTCGACGTTCCTGCTCAGCTACCTGCTCATCATCCCGGCAGCCATCAAACTGCGGTGGATGCACCCCGACATCGAACGCCCGTTCCGCGTGCCCGTGAGCAATGTCGGCTTCACCATCCTCGGCGGCCTCGCCTTCCTCTGGGTGCTGCTCGGATCCTGGGTCGCCATCTTCCCCGGCACTCTCGATCGGCTCTTCGGCCTCAACTACAACTTCCTCGACGAATGGGGCGTGGACCAAGGACCGTTCACCGCGCTCACCCTCGGCACTCTCATCGTCCTCGCCGCCCTCGCGATCGTCGGCTATGTCCGCGGCGCGAAGATCCGCGCCTACCGCCCCGCCCTTGACCCTGAGACGCTGCAAGCCAGTCTCGACAACAACCTCGACAAGCCACTCACAACCCCGGAAGGTGTCTGAACGAAATGACCACGACCACCTCGACAACATCAACCACCTCGACAACATCAACCGCGTCGACCACTTCACACCCCCTCGACCGCCTGACCGGCGAGGAAATCGAACTCAACCGCGCCATCATCGTCGACGCGGGGCACGTGAGCGAGCAGACACTGTTCGCTCTGGTCAGCCTCGTCGAACCCGATAAGCGTGACGTGATCGCCGGAACGACGGGCCTCGATCGTCGCGTGCGCTCCCTCCTCATCGAACGCGGCAGCGGCGAACAGACCGAAGTCCTCGTGTCCCTGACCGGGCGCAAGGTTCTCCTCGCCAGGGTCCTCGACGTCGCGAACGAGGGCCAGGCGCCGATCACGATGACTGAGTACGAGTCGGCCGAGCAGCTGATCCGCAACGACGCCACCTTCCGCGCCGCAGTCGAAGCTCGCGGCATCACCGACATCGAGACCGTGCGCATCTGCGCCCTGTCTGCTGGTCGCTTCGACATTCCCGGCGAGGAGGGCCGTCGCCTCGTACGCGGGTCGTCATTCATCCAGTCGGATCCGCAGGACAATGCCTGGGCACACCCGCTCGAGGGACTCGTCGCCTACCTCGATTTGAATACCGGTGAGGTCATCGAGGTCGTCGACACCGACATCGTCCCGGTGCCCAAGGAACGCTTCGACTACCACCTCGACTCGTGGCTGCCCGAACCTCGCACGACGCAGAAGCCGATCGAGATCTCACAGCCCGAAGGCGTGAGCTTCTCACTCGACGGCGACGTACTCAGCTGGGAGAAGTGGCAGGTTCGCCTCGGCTTCGATCCGGTCGAGGGTCTCGTCCTCCACCAGATCGGCTTCCACGACCACGGGCAGCAGCGACCCATCGTTTATCGCGCCTCTGTTGCCGAGATGGTCGTTCCCTATGGCGATCCGAGCCCCGTGCGCTTTTGGCAGAACTACTTCGATGCCGGCGAGTACTCGATGGGCAAGAGCGCGAACTCGCTCGAGCTCGGATGCGACTGCCTCGGCGAGATCCAGTACTCCGACGCTGTGCTCGCCGACGAACAGGGCCACGCACACACCATCAAGAACGCCATCTGCATCCACGAAGAGGACGCAGGCATCCTGTTCAAGCACACCGATGAGTTCACCGGAGCCGCCGACGTGCGCCGCAACCGCCGCATCGTCATCTCCTTCTTCATCACCGTCGGCAACTACGACTACGGCTTCTACTGGTACCTCTACCTCGACGGCACGATCGAGCTCGAGTGCAAGGCAACCGGTATCGTCTACACCGCAGCCTACGGAGATGAGACTCAGCGTCAGCGCTGGTCCTCCCCGCTCGGAGACGAAGGCCTCGGCATGCCGTTCCACCAGCACATGTTCTGTGCGCGCCTCGACATGCAGGTCGACGGCATTGAGAACGCGGTGAATGAACAGGAAGTCGTGCGCGTTCCCTTCGGTGACGACAACCCGTATGGCAATGCGTTCACCCGCAAGCAGACACGCTTGACCCAGGAAGGCGGACGGCTTGCCAACGGTGAGACCGGACGCGTCTGGCACGTGATCAACCCGGAGAAACAGAACCGCCACGGCTTCCCGGTCGGCTACCAACTTCACATGCCCGACGAGCCGACGATGATGGCAGCTGAGGGTTCGTCAATCTCGAAGCGTGCAGGATTCGGGTCGAAGCACGTGTGGCTGACAAAGTTCGATGAGAACGAGCGCTTCCCGTCGGGAACCTACCCGAATCAGAACCCGGGACAGGGCACCATCACCCAGTGGGTTGAGCAGCAGCGTCCGGTCGACGGTGATGACATCGTTCTCTGGTGCTCGTTCGCAATGACTCACTTCCCGCGCCCCGAGGACTGGCCGATCATGCCCGTTGACCGTCTTGGGTTCTCGATGAAGCCCTACGGCTTCTTCGACCAGAACCCTGCACTCGATGTGCCCCGCCCGAAGGCCGGACACTGTAGCTCCGAGGGCGGCAGCTCCTGCGAGTGCGGCTGACATTCAAGTAGAGGGCGGTGTTCGAGACTGAATGCCCGAACACCGCCCTTTTCGGTAATCTCGCAAATACCTGGTCGCCTAGAGGCAACAAACACGGACGACCGATGCCCAGGGAGGGCGAACACCACATGAGCCCCATCGCATCCGTTCTCATGGTCGTCGCTGCAGTTCCCTGTGTCGTCGGCGCCGTCAGTGCGAGGAATCGGCTGGCGATTACGGCGTCATCGGTGATGCTGCTTGCCATGGTGGATATGGTGTTCGTCAGTGCTCTGCCACCCGTCCTCTGGTCGGGTCTGCTGCTCCTCGTCGGACTGTGCGTAGCGATGAGGCTCGGGTCGAGGGTCAAGGAGAAATCGACATCGCGAGCAATGACTGCCTTGCCGGAGAAAGTTCTTGTCGGCGCCAATGTCGCTCACTCCCCCGCTCATAATTCCATGGACAGCACCGCCGAGTCATCGTCACTGGAACGCCCGACCGAATGGCACAAGGTCCGCCCGTTCCCTCGTCTGGGGCGAACGTCCGCCATCCTGTCCGGGACCGCCTATCCGATCATGGCCTGGCAGGTTCTCAACCACGGGGCACATGCCGTTGCTTCGGGCGCTGGTGCGCACTCCGCTCATCAGCACCACGGGAGCACTTTCGACGGCTCATTCGTCAGCGGTGTCATCACGTTGAGCGTGATCCTCGTAGCGCTGCTACTCGCTCTCTGCACGGTGCAAGCGCTCGCACACAAACGACCGGGGCTGATGCTCGAAAGCCTCGGAATGGCCACGATGCTCACGGTCATGCAGTTCATGCACTGACTCAAACACAACCTCGCCGAGGTGGTCCGACGATATGTCTCGTCGAACCACCTCGGCGTTCCTCGTTGTATTACTGGGTCACATCGGTTCGACGGTCCCAGAACTTTTCGTGAGCCGCAGCTGCTTCATCTTCGAGCAGTGGGCCGAGAACTTCGATGTTTTGTTGACCGCGTGCGATGACTTCTCGGCAGGGGAGGTCAAAGGTGGGGTTCTCGGGATCGTCGCCGGTCAATTCCAGCAGTCTGCTCTCGGACAGGGCGTAGACGATGCGCCCGATCCCCGTCCAGTAGATGGCGCCGGTGCACATGACGCAGGGTTCGGCGCTCGTGTAGAGAGTCGCCGTTGGCAGCTCCTCGGCCGGAACCTTTCGTGCGGCTTCTGCGGCCACACTCAGCTCAGCATGCTGAGTGGGATCACCCTCGGGCGGCATCGAGTTGTTGCCTGCGGACGCAATGACCGAACCGTCAGCGGAGACAACCATGGAGGCGAACGGATGTCGTCCCCGGTTTCTCGCATCCGTTGCGAGGTCGATGGTCTGGCGAAGAAGCGCCAGGTCTGTGTTCGTAGGTTCGGTGGCGCCCACGGCTTCCACATCAGCTTGTCGCGACGCTGCAGAATCCGACGCTGATCTGGCGGCCCGCTTCTTCGCCTTCAGGTAGCTGAAATACTCCTCCACGGTAAAGACTAGGGCGAGGAGGGAGAGAAGGACGAAAGGCGCTACCGGCGTATCGTCTGAGCCGAGATTCACCAGGAAGAAGAACAGCGCTGCGGCTCCCATAACGCCGATGTTCCAGGCAACCCGCTTGAAGTGTTTCGCTTTGAGGGCCTGCAGAGTCTCCGATTCAACCGTCCCCTCGTTCATCTTCGAAGCCTCCATGCAGTCAGAACAAACCAGCTTGCGACTCGGTGATCGTGAGGATCACGCTACTGCGTACTGTCAGGCGGTGCGATCGACGGATGTGACACTAAAAACGGCTATGCAACGGAGACGGCATCACTCCTTATGGCCCGGAGGCTAAAAACCGCGGTCGCCGTCGAGTACATGGCCTAACATTAAGTCGCAGCGTTTGATTCGAATGCACCGCTTCAAGCCACCTAAAGTCGACGGCGAACTGGCTCAGCTCATTCAGAAGGCATCTACTCCGACCCGCCAGGCTTTGACAATCACGTTCGCAGCGTCACTCGGATGCTCATGTTCCCAGAAACGCAAAACTGTCCACCCTGCATCCGCGAGCATCCGGTCAGTCTCCTTGTCCCTGTCCCGATTCCTCTGAATCTTTTGTCGCCAGTAGTCAGCGTTCGTCTTCGGAGGAATGAAGTGCTCGGGGCATCCATGCCAGAAGCAACCGTCTATAAAAACCGCTACATGCACACGGGTCAGAACGATGTCAGCTCGACGCCGGACGCCTTTCAGCGGTGCAGTGTCGACGCGAAAGCGCAGCCCACGCCGGTGCAGGGCAGAACGAATTCGGAGCTCCGGCTTTGTATCCCGCCGCCTATTCGCCTTCATCGTCCGACGAGCATGGTCGGAGGAAGCCCACGACTCGACCATCGCCAACTCCCACTTCTCCAGACATGCAATTACCGGCAAGAGCTAAAGTCCTACATGCACACCATATTCCGACAGCTACTACGGCAGCTTGCTCCGCCCACATCGCGTCAGTCGCATCTAGCGGAGACCATAAGCTCATCATCACGCATTTCAAGAGTACGTTGATCAGGTCGGCGCCGCCTTCGTCATAGTGCACTTCATCTAGACTTGATCCAGCTCCCGTGCTCACCCTTAAGGTCAACGACGCCGCCTAGCAACTAACATGATCGGCTCGACACACCCCGAAGCCCACCCGGTCGAAATCACACAACGTCGGCTGGCCCGACCCACCATCATGACTCACTTTCGCGCGCCAGGAGCGTTGCTAACCTCAGCGCGCTAACGACCCGAACCTCAAAATCTGACGCGGCTTATCGTGGCGGACAGAGACTCACCGATACTCAGATCGCCAAAACAAACAAGTTCAAAATCCGGGCGTGACCTGGCTCATCAGGCACTACATCAGAGATATGCTGGTTCAGTTGGCACCATCGAAAGCGAACGGAATGATACAGTGACTGACTCCGCACTCGACCAAGACACCTTCAGAATTGCCCTCGGCGCTTACGAAGGGATAAAAGAGGCTTCATCGAGCAAAGAGAACCAGGACTCCGCTCACCGCGAAGCACTATCAATGGTCGAAAAAATGTTCAAGGGATTCATAGAAGCCTATGAAGAATATGAAGAGGATAGCCGCAATGCTACGGAGCGGATCAAAATCGGGCATTTGATTCGTACTGACGGTGGCCTCGCAAGCTGGTATTCCACCCCCAAGCAAACCATCGGCGAATGGCCAAGCTACCGGAACCGTCTCAAAGAAACTGGCCTGCCTCCTGAAGCGATTAAGGCCATCGACGACTCCACAAATCGCATTCTCACTCATTGCGCGAATCCGAAAGCCACAGGAGACAGGCGAAAAGGGCTCGTAATCGGATACGTGCAGTCAGGCAAGACTGCCAACTACACTGGACTGATCGCGAAAGCAGTTGACGCTGGATACCGCATCGTGGTCGTGTTGGCCGGCCTTTACACAAACCTCCGTGTGCAGACTCAGATTCGCCTCCAGCAGGACCTCGGAACCGCTGAGGTCCGCGAGAACCGTGGTCTCGCTTGGATACCGCTAACAAGCGGCTCAGCAGATATCGCCGGCGAGGTCTCCCCCGGCTTTGTTTCAAACCCGGGCAACGTCGCTGTCATGGTGGTCAAAAAGCACGAAAGGAGGCTTGCAAATGTGGCTAAGTTTCTACAGGACATACCTGATGAGACTTTGCGCAGCAGGGGAGTGCTCGTCATCGACGACGAGTCAGACCAGGCCACACCGAATACGCAGGCTGCCAAGGACCTCGTTTCGACGATAAACAAGCGGGTGAAGAGCATCTGGGAGGCAGTCCCCACTGGTTCGTATGTTGCCTATACTGCAACTCCGTTTGCTAATGTCTTTATTGATCCTGCCGACGCCGGAGATCTCTACCCCGATGATTTTGCGATGGTTCTGCCAAAACCAGGCGGTTATATGGGCTCGGATGACTTCTTCGACGTACATCAGACTGCCGACGAAGCCGACGACGAGGCAATACACCAACTTGCTCACGAGGTAGACGATGCAGAAGCGAGCGTCTTGGCCCCCAAAGGCCGCGACCTCTCCTCGTTCGCGCCAACTACAACAGACTCTCTGGAAAAGGCCATTAGGTGGTTCATACTTGCTACCGCTGTTCGGGAGATTCGTACCGGTGCGCGTAAGCACTCTTCAATGCTGGTGCATACATCGCAACGAATTCATGTCCATTCCAGAACCAAAGATGTCATAGCAGACTTCATAAAGGATGTTGCCCTGTCTGTCTTTGAACAGGAAGCAAGATTTCGTTCCGTCTTTGAAGATGAGATCGACAGAGCGGCAACGCTCAGGCACGGCGAGATCCGCCCAGATTGGGCCACTGTTTGGGAGAAAACACAAGAGGTACTCGCGAGAGTGACCGTAAAGATTGACAATGGTGCATCTGACGATCGTCTTGTGTATAGCGAATCCGAGATAGAGACTGTCATTGCTGTCGGTGGCGGTACCCTGTCGCGGGGTCTAACGCTGGAGGGCTTAGTCGTTTCGTACTTCCTCAGATCGAGCAATGCCTATGACACCCTGCTTCAAATGGGTCGATGGTTTGGGTTCCGGCCAAAATATCGTGACCTGGTACGTGTCTGGATGGGACCAGGACTTCTGGACGACTACGCCCACCTCGCCCGGGTCGAGAATGAGCTTCGTGACGAGGTTGCTCTTATGGCCCAAGAGAACAAGACGCCACGAGACTTTGCGGTAAAGGTCCGCAGTCATCCTGGACGCCTAGAGATCACAAGCCCGGGCAAGATGGGATCAGCTGTGCTGGTCCGGGCAGGGCTAGGCGGCACCCGACGTCAGACTATCTACCTCGACCGGTCGTCTAGGGGAATCTCCACCGCCCAAGAGGCCGCACGCAGTCTCGTCAAAGATGCATTGGCGAAAAACTCATCTAAATTGCTACGCCAAAGCAAAGGTAAGAGCAGTCATTCGAGCGTCCTCCTAAAGGGCCTCGCGAATTCCGATATTGTGGATTTTCTAAGATCCTATTGGGTTTCACCGGCTGAGCGTTGGTTGCAGCCAGACGCGATGGAGGACTGGTTGCTGCGCCATGGACACAACACTTCGTGGAATCTTGTCCTAGTGTCAGGACCAGGTGGCGGGACAGATGGATTCAGTTACGCCGACGATGTCACCGTTGGCCTATCAAGCCGTCCTCCGATGGCGTCAAAATATTGGACTCCGGATCGCCTTGGATCAGATTTGCCTGTCGGATCCGACGTAGTGAACATACGCGCACTTATGTCTGGAGACGACTATATTCTTGATCTAAAAATCCTCGCAGACGAAGGACTGCTTTCGGACGATCAGAGCGCAGAAATTGCCCAGATACCTAGAGACGACTTCAATCTAATGAAGTCTGCACGGTCACGGATCAGCCCTGACGAAGGCGTTGTCCTCCTGTACACAATCGATCGCGATTCGCTCCCAAAGAAGGATTCAAAGACGCGAACCAGCATGGATGCAGACGGGAATTTGATTGGACTCGGAGTAGTCTTCCCCAATGCCGAGGCCGAGGATCCAGGAGAATACTGGGCGGTCCCGATCGAAGAGCCAACAACCGATGAAGAACTCGAAGAGCTCTCACATCAAGATAGTGAAGATGACTATGTTGCAACGGAGACGCCATGACTAGTGGCTATGAACGCGTAGAGCAAGCGATTTTACGCTTGCGAGCGGCACCGGTTGCCGAGTTTGACGACGAAGCAGTGCGAGTTCTGATTGGGCCTGCGGGACGCACCGATGATGCGCTCCTAGTACGAGACCACCTCGGACAAATCCATCTCATGACCAGGCTTCCGAAAAATCGAGAGCAGTTCAAAGTGCCTTTGGGACGGACCCTTCGAGCGACGTGGATCGAGGTTAAAGGCAAAAATGAAGATACGCGGCACCTCGATGTCGTGTGCACGGACGCCCGCCTCCTGCGAACTTTCCTCTCCATGATTGGTGAGATGCTGAACAGAGCAGCCGAATCAGGAAAAAGTTGCCTCGACGAGTTGGCTGAAGTTCTTGAATCCTGGCGCGAGGCCTTATCACGTGAGAGCCGGGAAATAGATCGCAAGCGAGCAATTGGCCTGTTCGGAGAGCTCACCATCCTCGAGGCCCTCGCCCGGAAGGACCCATCACGAGCGCTTTCACTTTGGACGGGGCCCAGTGGGAATCGCCACGATTTCTCCAGGAGCAATGCGCTTGAAGTCAAGACTCTCACACAGCCTGGAATACCCGCAGTGACAATCCACGGTGCACGTCAGCTCGATCCTCCGATCGGTGCAAAACTACATCTAGTCGCATTCAGAGTGCTCGAGAATGCAAACGGATCATCTATTGCAGAGTTGAATGACCGACTTATTCAGCTGGGTATTCCTCGCCAGAAACTGGTGGTCACGCTCAACGACGAAGCGCGTCTATTGGAGGACGTGGAGCGGCAGTTCCTAATCGAGGAAACGTATCTATATGAAGTGACAGATGATTTTCCAGGCATCCGGGCCTCTCGGTTGGACGAGAACGCGCTTCGTGGAGTGGACAATATTTCGTACGTCCTTCACCTCGACTCATGCCCCGGCCAACGCGACACGACTATGTTGGACGCAATTCTCGAGGAGCTCTGATTCGTCAGCATGGTAGGTGCATTACATTGGTTCCCGAAACGATTTTCCCCCGGCGACATGGATGCGTCTGGCGGTGACCAGCTCTTAGGAAAGACCGAGCTTTCCCGTCTCGACGTATTGATACGGGAAACTGCCCAAAATAGCTGGGACGCACGCCTTCCGACCTCGAGGCCGTTGTTCGGCGTCTCCCTTCGCAGAACGGACCTGGAGTACAGGCACGACCTAGCTTCCCTACTCTCTGAGGGAAGATCGACCCAGCTGTGGAGTCGGTTGAATCAACCAAATTTTCGCGTTCTCGAAGTGTCTGATCGAGGAACTCACGGGCTAGATGGACCATCCGATTTGTCGCCGGCTCCTGGAAATAGCTCTGCCAGATTCCAAGACCTTATTCTCAAATTCGGCGTCTCCCACAATGACGGCCAAACCGGTGGCACCTACGGATTCGGAAAAACTGCTGCCTTTGCCTATAGCGGCGTCGGCACCATCATCTATTGGACTCGATGCCGCAATCACTCAGGCAATCTGGAAGACAGATTCATCGTTTCCAGTTTCGGCCAGTCGTACCAGCAGAACGGGGTCCAATACACGGGCCGCCACTGGTGGGGGACTAAAGATGGCAGCCAAGATTCAGTTCTCCCTCTAGTCGGAGTCGCTGCCGCTCAACTTGGCGATCGGTTTTTCAAACGAGGATTTGCGAATGGCGAGACGGGGACTTCTCTCCTGATCCTGGATCCACTAGTCACCGATGACAATGTCACCGCGGAAGACGAATCAGTGGAGATGGATCGATTCGAGAGCAGTCCTGCAGATGTGGAGTCTGAGTTCGGACGACGTGCCCGCCGCGCCATTCGCTCAAACCTGTGGCCCAAACTAATACCCGAGCTCGGAACGACACACTGCCCCATGGAGCTTCACCTCGAGGTGAATGACAACGAAATTGCTCTCGGAAGTCAGGACACTGGGGCGCTCGGTTACTGGGGGGCAGGGTTAACAGCAATTCGCCAACACCGCTCCGGTGAAACCGCAGCGGTCCACTCACCAGCGGGCCTGCCAGTAAAGGTAATTGACGTGGCCAGGTATAAGAAGGTGATTGGCCACCTTGCATTGGTCAAAAGAGTGACCGCACTTGAGCAACCTGTCAAGAATGACGACCTTGATCCGTCACAGCCGGGGTCTGAGTTATCGAGAATTGCGCTAATGCGAGGAAAGGCCGAGCTTGTAGTGACCACCGTTGATTGGGTGGATCGCTTGCCTCTGGCCGGATTAGATTGGTTAGCAGTATATAAATCTGCCGATGAGTTTGACGATGCTTACGCACAAGCAGAGCCTCCAGCGCATGACAACTGGGTCTCAGATGGGTCGAGCAACGAGTCCGCCAGAATCGTCAAGCATACTAAGAACCGAGTAAAGCGATTTGTTACTGAGGAGTTCTATCCGGAGCGAGATGGTGCCGACGCTGCGCCCCAGGAACTCACAATCACTGCTGGCATGCTCGCTCGCCGACTTGGCGCAATGCTTCCGAGCGAGATCCAATCGCCGGATCAGGTTGGATCGAGAGAGACCATCAAACGACAGGACTTGAGCACCGGAAATCCCAAGAAATGGTCAGTCGAGGCCGAGCCTCCACGACTGTTGGGCACAGATACCGACGGGCATCAACGCCAAGAAGTTGCGTTCAAAGTATCTGGCCAGTCAGGACTTGGTAGAGTAAAGCTCGCTGTAAGCCTAATTGGTGAAGATGGCCTCCACGAGCCGGTATCCGAAGAAGTACTCGACATCGTCTGGATTGGAAATACTCGCTACAGAGGTCAAACTACTTTATTACGCGCAGGTACTCGCGCAGCTGTGCAATTCAGCGGTGCACCTCGAAGGGCAATGCGGGTAGAGCTTACTGTGGGAGGTATCGATGGCGATTCTTGAGTCACGACCATACCTCACCCCTGAACGCACGGCGGTAAAGGTAGATATTCAAATTGTCGAACCAGCAACAGGAAAAGACTCCTTATCGACTGTGTGGGAACCCGGGCAACAAATCAAGCTTAGGTTTCGAGCAACCTTATCCGAGTCGTTTTGGACCCAGACCCAGATTGAGCCTGACGAACCGGTGCAACTCGTGGGCGTAGCATCATGTCTTCCAGCGAGGGCTACCTGGCGCCAGACGGCGCACTTCGAAAAGGTTGACGGCGAGTGGCGCGCTGAATCAATGCTCGATATAGACGGCTCTGTTATCGCGGTCGAAGTCAAGGTCGACGCATGGGTTGTTGGATCAGGAAGAATAGTAAGCGACAACCCTTTCGCGGCAAACCACACTGGAGCAAAGCTCTGGCAGTTGGTAGCCCCGCTGGTTCTAAAGCTGGAGAATAATCAAGCGGCGTTTCCAACGACTGCAATCTCGTTTGACCGCACCGGACGACTGCAAACACCTTGGATAGTCGAGCTCAACCCCAGTGCGGAGCCCGACTGGAGGATCGACTCGGCAGTAAGACTGTATGTGAACACCGACCTGCCCTCTGCCTCAGCGTTGCTCGACGGTAGTGCACCTGACGACTACTACTCATTGATCCAGTGCGATATCCAATTCGCAATATTGCACCACCTAGCCTCTTGGGCTGATTCAGTACCAGTTTCGCAAATCGCCACTATGGCAGAGGCGGATCACACCACCATGGCAGCGTTCGGCTCACAAATATCCAAGAGCTTAGGACTGCCTCTGGTAGAAGCTTTGAGAATTGTAGTTGAAGAGCCAGTCAAATTGACGTATCGGTCGAGAGAGGCTTTTCGCTTTGGACATAAGGTGACTTCACAAAGATGATACGAATCTATCCGCAGCTCAGCCGCGAGGACGCGTTCGCAGAACTTTTCGACCTCGAGAATATGCTCAAAGCAGGGCAACCATTGATGCCATTCGCGAACGGGACGATCCACCCGAAGTCAATCTTCCGTGGATCCGGAGGAACGCCAGCAGATCTCCACCACCTCCGTGCACTGCACGACGGGCTAGAGACGAAGATCAGTCAAATCGGCGGCTCCGGCCGTGCTTGGGACCGCGCTTTCGACGTTGTGACCGGAAGCTTCCTTATGGACTGGTTTGCTGAAGACAGGAACCAGGCCTCGAACCCTGAGGTCTGGCCCTACCTCACGATTCTGGTATTGCCCGACCTCGCAGTACAACGGTTTGGTCTCAAGCCGGACGGCACCCTACCGAAAGAACGTTATCTGTCAGGGCGCCGAAACGTGTTCTATAGAACATACTTGAGAGCGTCGTCGTTGGGACCACTCCTCGAGGACCCCGATCTTCCACTGTTCGAAGATGATCTGGTCGGGCTCATGGATAGAACTTTGTCCGCCGATCGTCGAATTGCAACGCTTGTAGGTGAGAAAATTCAGTCGATACCACGCGGAGATTCACGCCGCCAGGCAGTGCGCAACGGCTTGAAAGTTCTTCAATACGAGCTTCGAGTCACTGACCTATCGTCCCTGAACGAATCTGATGCCAGACATGCTGTCAACCGTGCATTTTCTGCCGATCGTTGATGAACCTGGTCAACCGGGCCGCAAATACAAACGTCGCAACTGAGACGAAGGGCACCAGTGATCAGTAACACCGTGTTTCATCGATACAATTCATAATCGAACTCATATACTAAACAGGTGAAAAACGCGTTGGACAAGCCATCAGATGCAACGGCCATGGTTGACGATAAGCGGACTTTTCGTCTAGGTGAGCTATTTTCTGGGCCGGGCGGCATAGGTTTGGCGGCCAAGCTGACTGCCAGACCCGACTTTGATATCGATCA
Source organism: Brevibacterium sp. UCMA 11752 (assembly GCF_021532235.1). Lineage (NCBI taxonomy): Bacteria > Bacillati > Actinomycetota > Actinomycetes > Micrococcales > Brevibacteriaceae > Brevibacterium > Brevibacterium sp. UCMA 11752. The sequence continues at coordinate 498,481 of NZ_JACBOS010000003.1, forward strand.
TCAGTGGGCGACGGACTACGATGCTGACACCTGCCGAACCTACTCCCAGAATGTCTGTGGCAGCCCAGCTGCCGGTTCTGTCATAAATCACGACATCCGGACACTGGATTACTCCCGACTTGAAGACATTGGAGCTATAGACGGTCTTGCCTTCGGCTTTCCGTGCAATGACTTCAGCCAGGTAGGCGAACGAAAAGGCTTCGATGGCAAATTTGGTCCTCTTTATAGATACGGAATCAGAGCCCTTAAGAGGTTCAAACCCGACTGGTTTCTAGCCGAAAACGTCGGAGGAATCCGAGCAAACGGTGGATCAGCACTTAAGCAGATTTTCGCCGAGATGATCGAAGCCGGATACCGAATCTACCCTCATTACTACCGATTCGAACAATACGGGGTTCCTCAAGCCCGGCACCGAATGATTGTCGTCGGCATCAAGAAAGAACTTGGTGTTGAGTTTAGAGTCCCTAGCCCCGAACCTTTCATATACGAGGACGTCAGTGTGCGAACAGCTCTTGCAGACATTCCTCTTTGGGCAAAGAACCAAGAACCAACAATCCATTCCCAACGGGTCATAGACAGGCTGGAATACATTCCTGCCGGCGGCAATGCGTGGCATTCCAACATTCCAGAACCGTTGAAAATCAAGACCAAAACTACGCTCTCGTCGATTTACCGACGTCTGGATCCCGACAAGCCGTCCTATACAGTCACAGGATCCGGTGGAGGGGGAACCCACATCTATCACTGGTCTCAGTCGCGTGCGCTCACCAACCGAGAACGAGCTCGACTTCAGACATTTCCTGATGATTTCGAGTTTTTTGGTTCCAAAGATTCCGTGCGAAAACAAATCGGAATGGCTGTGCCAGTAGACGGCGCAAAAGTAATCTTCAAGGCTCTACTTGACAGCTTTGCTCACGACGAATACCCCTATCTCGCTCCTTCGCTTTCCGGCCTTATCCCCGACCGCGAAGAGATCGAACACTTACTTAATCAAGACCATCTCTCACTCAGATGAGTGAAGACTGAGACTATGTCTTTGCAAATTCTTGGATGGTTCAGCCGAGCACTCCACCGTATTTTAACTAGACGACTTCATTAACACGGATCCCCAGCACATCCGCCAACACACTCGCCGTATCCCCACCCAACTGCGGTGCAGGAACAGCATCAGCCACTGGCGACCCGCCAAACGACAACGGCACCCGAGGAGCTATCACGCGCCCCACACCCGGTTGGTCGATCTCACCGAACAGCGGGTTCTCCAATGAGCACCACGGATCGTTGTTGACGAGTTCTTCAAACGTTTGGAACTCCCCCTGCAGGACACCTGCACCGCTCAACGCATCAGCAGCTTCAGCGGCAGTGTGCACAGCGAACCATGGGCGCACGACAGCGTCGATGGCCTCGCGAGCCTCGAAGCGCCCACCTTCCGTGTTCAGATCAACATCGAGCAGCGGCCCGATCATCTCGAGCTTCTCGCTCAGCCCCGTCGCCTTCCCCAGCCCGCGCCAGTGCTTGTTCGAGATGACGGCAACCATGATCTCGCGACCATCCGACGTCGCAAACGACTGCCCATAGGCACCATAGAGTCCATTGCCCAGCGGCCCACGCGTCTTCCCTGTCGACTGCACCTCGGCGATGTAGCCGAGGTTGCCGACGGTCGCGAGCATGACATCCGAGAGCGCCAAGGTGATCTCCTGGCCCTTGCCTGAGGAACGCCGTTCCAATTCGGCGGCGATGATCCCATTGGAAATGTAGAGTCCCGCAGCGACATCCCAGGCCGGCAGAGCATTATTGACGGGACGCTCGTCATCGCCGGTGATGATGGGGAACCCGCTGGCCGCATTGATCGTGTAGTCCACGGCCGGCTTCCCATCATGGGAGCCGTTGAGCCGCAACATGACCAGATCTTCACGGTGCTGAACGAGGTTCTCATAGCTCAACCATCCACGCGCGGGCAGGTTCGTGACCAGTGTGCCCGCCTCGGCGATGAGGTCGGTCGCGATCTTCTGCCCCTCTTCAGATTTGAGATCGAGGGTGACCGAGCGTTTGCCCTTGTTCAGGCTGGCCCAGTAGATGCTCGTGCCGTCATCACTGATCGGCCACCGGTTGGCGTCGATGTTGCCGCCGATCGGGTCGATGCGGATGACGTCGGCACCCAGCTGCGCCAGGGTCATCGCCCCCAAAGGTGCTGCGACGAAGGCGGAGATCTCAATGACCTTGAGTCCGGCCAGTGGTGCGGGTCGTGTCTCAGACATGGGTGCTCCTCAGCTTTCCGTGGTCGTCACTGTTGCCGCGATCGCGGTCTTGCCATCAGGTCCGATGGCTTCGAGTTCATGGGTGTTCGCTCCGGTGCTGCGACCGACGAGGTGGATCTGCTCGTTCGCGAACAGGGGTGACTTCGCGCGGAAGTCGTACGTCGCGACCGTGGCCTCTGGGTGGTTCTTCATGAATGCGTCGAGCAGGAGCGTGGCGGTCAGCGGGCCGTGGGTGACGAGTCCCGGGTAGCCTTCGACGCCCGTCACATACGGGTGGTCGTAGTGGATGCGGTGGGAGTTGAACGTCAACGCCGAGTAGCGGAAGAGGGTGACCTCGTTTGGTCGCACCGAGCGCACCCAGCCCCATCCCTCCGGTGCAGGTGAATCGGCCCGAGCTGGTGCCGCCGTGGATCCCTCCGGCGCCGAGGTGGCTTCCCGGTAGACGATCGTGTGTCGATCCGTTGTCGCGAGGTTTCCATCGGCGGAGACCTCGTGGCGCAGCACAACGAAGCAGAGGGAACCGCTGCCGCCAGTCTTCTCCGTGATCGATTCGATAGTCGTCGTCCGCGACAGCTTCTGCCCGGCGAGGATCGGTGAATGGAACTGCAGCTTGCTGCCGGCCCACATGCGCCGAGGCAGTCCGACCGGTGGCATGAATCCGCCGAGCTTCACGTGACCATCTGTTCCCAGCTCGCTCATCGGAACGTCGTCTTCGGCGAAGTGCAACCAGTGTCCCACTGGGAAGAGCTTCAGCGGGTCGTTGCCCTGCTGCGGCTCCTGTTCGAGCAGGGTGGCCAAGCGGGCAGCACTGACGCCCGAAGCAATGTCTTCTTCGGTGCTGGATCGGCCGACCCAGTCCTGCAGATTGATCTCAGTCATGTCAACGTCCTAACAGTTCATCGGAGATGATGCGCATCTGGATCTCAGACGAGCCCTCGAAGATCTTCGTCAACCGGGCATCACGCCAGTGACGTTCGACCGCAAAGTCCTTCGTGTACCCGGCACCACCATGGATCTGCACGGCCTCCGAGGTGACCTTCTCCGCCATCTCCGCAGCGAGGTACTTGACCATCGCAGCTTCCTTGTCACAGCGTGCACCAGAATCGATCTGCGTGCACACGTGATACATGAGTGCCCGGGACGCCTCGATCTGGGCGGCCATGTCAGCGACCTTGAATCGCAGATGCTGGAAATCAGCCAAGGGGTGGCCGAACTGGACCCGCTGCTTCAAATACGCAATCGAGTCCTCAAGTGCCGCCTGCGCCAAACCAATCGAGCGGGCCGCCGTATGCGCACGACCGACTTCAAGACCTGAGACGGCCTGGTAGAAGCCACGATCTTCTTCCCCCAGCAGAGCCTCTGCCGGCAGGTGGAAGTCATCGAAGGCCAGATCCCAGGTCTTCCATCCGAAGTACCCGATCTTCTTCACCGCAGTCCCCGACATACCCTCAGGGAAGGAACCGCGTTCCTTTTCCACAAGGAACGCCGAGATTCCACGGTGGCGCTTGGCCTCATCGGTCGAGGTGCGCGCGAAGAGAATGATGTAATCGGCCTGGTCGGCGAACGTGCACCACATCTTCGTGCCGTTGATGACCCAGCCACCGTCCTCGGCACGAGTGGCCTTGCACCGAATATTGGCGACATCCGATCCGGCTTCAGCCTCGGACAGCGCGAAGGCACCCAAATACTCACCGGTGGCGACCTTCGGCAGCAGGCGTGCTTCCTGTTCGGGTGAGAAGCCACCGCCCATCCCGTTGCCGCGGGCCAACAGCCCACCGACGGACATCCAGGCTCTGGAGAGTTCTTCGGCGACGAGGCAGTACTCGAATACACCCAACCCCAGGCCACCGTATTCTTCGGGGATGAGGATGCCGAAGAACCCCATATCGGCCATCTGCTTGATGAACCAATCGGGGAACTGCCCCTCGATCGGGTCGAGCTCATTGGCCAGCGGGAGGACGACGTCGTGGGCGAACTCGCGGGCGAGCGCCTGGATCTCGAGGCGTTCCTCGGTCATGAAGTGCGGGGTGTTCGGCCTGGGCCTGGGTTTGTGCGTCATGGTGAGTCTCCCTCTCAGGCCTTGTTCCGGCCGATGAGCTGCTTTGCGATGACGTTCAACTGAATCTCATTCGTGCCCTCGCCGACGATCATCAGCGGTGCATCACGGTAGTAGCGTTCGACGTCGTATTCGGTGGAGTATCCGTAACCGCCATGGACACGGATAGCGTCGAGGGCCACCTCGGCGGCCATCTCTGAGGCATAGTACTTGGCCATTCCGGCTTCCATATCCACACGCTCACCCGAATCGTAGGTCCGTGCCGCGTGGAGGACGAGCTGCCGGGCGGCCTCGAGCTTCGTGGCCATCTTCGCCAGCTGATTGCCCACGGCCTGGTGACGCCAAATCGGCTTGCCCATGGACTCGCGCTCCTGCGAGTACTTCACCGCGTCGTTCAGCGCAGCCTGGGCCACGCCGAGCGAACGGGAGGCGACCTGGATGCGGCCGATCTCCAGGCCCTTCATCATCTGCTTGAAGCCCACACCTTCGACCGAGCCGAGCAGCTGGGACTGCGGCTGGCGCAGGTTCTCGAACACGAGTTCGCAGGTTTCGACACCCTTGTAGCCCAGCTTCGAGAGGTTCTTCGACACAGTGAAACCCTCGCCTTTCTCGACAAGGATGATCGAAATGCCCTTATGCCTGGGCTCGGCACTCGGGTCGGTCTTGCACAGCAGTGCGATGAGATCGGACTTGCGGGCATTGGTGATCCAGGTCTTCGACCCGTTGATGACGTAGTCCTCACCGTCCTTGGCCGCCGAGGTGCGCATAGCCTGCAGGTCAGAGCCACCACCGGGCTCGGTCAGGGCCATGGTCGCACGCAGCTCACCGGTGGCCATGCGCGGCAGGTACTTGTCCTTCTGCTCGCTTGTGCCGTATTCGGCGATGAGCTTGGCCACGACAGTGTGCCCGCCCATGGCACCGGCTAAGGACATCCACCCGCGGGCCAGTTCCTGCGTGATGAGCGCATACGCCTCGGTCGAGACTTTTCCGTCGCCCCAGGGCTCGTCGATCGCGAGTCCGTAGATGCCCATGTCCTTCATGGTCTGGATCCACTTCTCCGGATATTCGTCGGCATGCTCGACCCGGTTGACGTGGGGTTTGACGTCGTGGTCGATGAACTCGGCGACCGTGTCGATCATCATCTGCTCTTCGCTGCTGACTGCCATCTCGAATTCCTTTTCCTCTGCTGCTGAAGTTGTGATTATCTGCCTCGCCGAGGTGGCCCGACGTGGACGTGCTCGTGGTGGTCCGTGGACGGTTCAGTCCAGCTGGGCGCCGTCCTTGGCCGTTCTGGTTCGTCCGAGACTGATTGTGGTGTCGGGTCTGGTGGTGTCGAAGAAGTCGTGGCCCTTGTCATCGGTGATGATGAAGGCGGGGAAGTCCTCGACCTTGATCCGCCATACCGCTTCCATGCCGAGATCTTCCATGTCGAGGACCTCGACGGAGGTGATGCAGTCCTGGGCCAGACGGGCCGCGGGGCCGCCGATGGAGCCTAAGTAGAAGCCACCGAACTCCGCGCAGGAGTCCTTGACCTGTTTGGAGCGGTTGCCCTTGGCAAGCATGATCATCGATCCCCCGGCTTCCTGGAACTGCCGGACGTAGGTGTCCATCCGTGAAGCGGTGGTCGGTCCGAACGATCCCGAGGGCATTCCTTCGGGCGTCTTCGCCGGTCCCGCGTAGTAGATCGGGTGGTCTTTGAAGTAGTCGGGCAGTTCGCCGCCCTCGTTGAGGCGCTGTCGCAGGTTGGCGTGAACGATGTCGCGGGCGACGATCACGGTGCCGGTCAGCGAGAGTCGGTCGCCGACTGCGAGCCCACTCAGCTGGGACTGGAGCTGCGGCATGGGCCGGTCGAGGTCCACCTCGGTGACGTTGCCGGATTCGATCTCCTCGACCCGGCCCATCGAGGGCAGGAATCGTGCGGGATCGTGTTCGAGCTCTTCGATGAAGACGCCGTCTGAGTTGATGCGGGCGATGATCTGCCGATCGGCTGAGCAGCTGACGGCGATTGCGATCGGCAGGGATCCGTTGTGGCGTGGGAGTCGGACGACGCGCACGTCGTGGCAGAAGTACTTGCCGCCGAACTGGGCGCCGAATCCCAGCGTCTGGGTCAGTTTGAAGACAGTGTCTTCGAAGTCCGTGTCGCGGAACCCATGGCCCAGCCTCGAGTCACCGGTGGTGGGCAGGTCGTCGAGGTAATGGGCGCTGGCGAGCTTCGCGGTCTTGAGCGTGAACTCCGCAGAGGGTCCGCCGATGACGACTGCCAGGTGGTAGGGCGGGCAGGCAGCGGTGCCCAGGGTGGAGATCTTCTCGGCGAGGAATTCGAGCATCGAGTCCTCGTTGAGCACGGCCTTCGTCTCCTGGTAGAGGAAGGACTTGTTCGCACTTCCCCCGCCCTTGGCCATGAACAGCAGTTCGTAGTCATCGGCCGGGCTCAACCCCACTTCGATCTGCGCGGGCAGGTTGGTGCCCGTGTTCTTCTCCTCGAAGAGGCTGGCCGGGGCGAGCTGGGAGTAGCGGAGGTTGAGCTCCTCATAGGCCCGGTGGATGCCGGCCGAGAGATGTTTGGCGTCGTCACCGTCGGTGAGCACATTGGGCCCACGTTTGGCGGAGACGATCGCTGTGCCGGTGTCCTGGCACATCGGCAGGACCTCCCCGGCAGACACCGAGGCGTTCTTCAGCAGGTCGAGGGCCACGAAGACGTCGTTGGCGCTGGCCTCTGGGTCATCGATGATCGCGCGCAGGCTGGCCAGGTGGTCGGTGCGCAGGTAGTGCGAGACCTCTTTGAAGGCCACCTCGGCGAGGTCGGTGAGCGTCGATGGCGCAACCTGCAGGAAGGACCTGGACTGGTCGGCCACCTCGGCGCTGATCTGCTTCACACCGTCGATGTCGAGGCGGCGCATGGCCGGCCCCTCACCGTCTGTGGGAAGCAGCGGCGTATACGCAAAGGCCGGTGTTGTGTCAGGTTGTTCGGCCATGGTGATCAGATGGCTCCTTCGCGATGGAGTTCGGCGACCTTCTCCGGGCTGATTCCGAGATCGCCGAGGATGGACTCCGTATGGTCGCCCACGTCGGGTATCGGGTCCATCCGAGGTTCGACTCCGGACATTTCGACCGGGGGCACGAGCATGGAGATCGGTCCGACCGGGGAGCCGACGTCCTGCCAGCGGTCACGTTCGACCAACTGCGGGTGATCGGCGATCTCGGTCATATCGCGTTGCCTCGAGTGTGCGACCTTGGCGGTTTCGAGGAGCTCATCGCACTGCGCACCGGTGAAGTCGGCGAAGACTTCTTCGATGATGGTCTGGAGTTCGTCCCTGTGGGCGTATCGGTGGGCGGCCCGGTCGAAGCGTTCGTCGGTGACCATGTCATCGCGGCCCAGGACCTGGGTGGCGAAGCTCTTCCATTCGCGTTCGTTCTGGATTGCGAGCATGATCTGGGTTCCGTCGCCGCAGGTGAAGGCACCATAGGGGGCGATGGCCGCATGGGAGGTCCCTGCCCGGGTGGGGCGGGTGCCGCTGCCGTGGGTGAAGTAGAGGGGGTAGCCCATCCATTCGACGAGGGAGTCGAAGAGGCTGATTTGGAGGGTGGCGCCTTCGCCTGTCTTCTCACGGTTGAACAGGGCGGTGAGGATGCCGGAATAGGTGTACATGCCGGCGGAGATGTCCGCCGTTGAGATCCCCGTCTTCGCGGGGTGATCCTCGGTCCCTGTCACGGAGACCAGTCCTGCTTCGGCCTGCACAAGTGCATCGTATGCCTTGGCGTTCTTGTACGGCCCGTCTGGTCCGTATCCGGAGATCGAGGCGTAGATGAGTCGGTCATTGGTCCCGCGCAGGTCATCGGCGCCGAAGCCCAAGCGTTCGGCGGCTCCGGGGGCGAAGTTCTGGATGAACACGTCGGCCTCGGCGACGAGGCTCTTGAGAATCGCTTTGCCCTGCGGGTGCTTGAGGTCGAGGCTCAGGCTCTCCTTGTTGCGGTTGAGCCATACGAAGTGGCTTGCCATGCCGTTGACGGTGGTGTCGTAGCCGCGGGCGAAGTCTCCGGTTCCGGGGCGCTCGATCTTGATCACGCGCGCACCCAGATCGGCGAGCTGCCTGGAGGCGAACGGTGCCGCCACGGCCTGCTCGCAGCTGATGACGGTGATACCGGACAACGGAAGTTCGGCGTGCACGGGGCCTCCACAACGAGATTTCATAAGCTTTCCACGACAGAATACATCATTCTCTGGATCATGCATTATTCACGCTGAAACCTTGCAGCGGGATACACTTCACGAAGCGAAGGCAATTGGCGAGGCACGACGAGCGGCGACGGAAGGCTGTGGAGTGGAGCAGGAATCAGCATCGACGAAGCGGGACAAGATCGTCCTGGGCCTGCGTCGGAAGATCCTCGGCCGCGAGCTCGAACGCGGTGAACGACTGCGTCAGGACGAGGTCGCCGAATGGTTCAAGGCCTCGATCACTCCTGTCCGCGAAGCCTTGCGCATCCTCGAATCCGAAGGCCTCGTATCCTCCGAGGCCCATCGCGGCGTGCGCGTGGCCGGCGTCGACGTCGACCGCCTCAAATCTCTCTTCGTCACACGCAAACTGACCGAGACCTTCGCCATCGCCCGCGCCACGACCCGGATCTCCCGTCACGAGCTGCGCCAGGCCGAGAAGCTCCTCGAGGCACTGGACTCCGCCAGCGAAGAGGGCGATGCCATGGGCCGCAACACCCGCAACGAGGAGTTCCACTTCTTCTTCTACGATCGGTGCGGACTCCCGGCCCTGCGCGATGACATCGCCACCCGGTGGCGGGCCTTTCCCTGGGATCTCACCCTCGACAGTTCGGACCGACTCAATCAGGTCCACAGTGAGCACCAGGCCATCGTCGATGCTGTGAAACGCATCGATCCGGACGCTGCGGCGAAGCACCTCGGCGATCACATCACCAATGGATTCCTGCGCCTGGCCGAGTCCACGGCCGGTGAGCCGATCTCCGACCCCTTCGATTTCGACGCGGACTGAGCAGCCCCACTCCCCCGTTCTCTGTATCCATCGCCCTTGGATTCCCACATCTCAAGAAATAATGCATTCTTTGGTAGATAATATTGGAAATCGACTGATTCTCGTCTAAGCTCAAATCGTTTGACTCCTTGTGTGACTCAGCGCACCGCCAAGGCACGTTGCCGTGCATTGTGCAGCAGACTGCGATGTCTGCACTGGTCACCTCGGAGACTGACATGACACTGGTCTCGATTACTGGAGCTGACGATGACGTCGATACGACGACCCAGGTGGAAACCGCTGGTTGCCTGCCTGTCGATCTGCCTGCTGGCCCTGAGCGGGTGCAATCCCGCGCGCAGCGGCAAGCAGGAGAAGTTCGAACTGCGCTTCGCCCATGTGACTTCGACGAGCACGCCGAAGGGACTCGCCGCCGACTTCTTCGCCAAGCAGATCGAAGAGAAGTCCGATGGCCGCATCCAGGTCGAGGTGTTCCCGAACTCGGAACTCTACGGCGACAAGGACGAGATGCAGGCGCTGCAGTCCAACGCCGTGCAGATGCTCGCCCCGGCGAGCGCGAAGTTCACGACGATCGCGCCGAGCCTGCAGGTTCTCGACTTGCCGTTCATTTTCGATCACCCGGATGAGATCCCGGAGATCGTCAGTCCCGACACCGAGATCGGCAAGGCCATCTACGCTAACCCCGACCTCGAGGCCAATGGACTGAAGGTTCTGGGCCTGTGGGATTCGGGAATGAAGCAGATCCATTCGAACAATGCGACGCTGTCCCCGGATGACATGAAGGGCAAGAAGTATCGCATCCAACCTTCGGACGTGCTGCGCACTCAGTTCGAGACCTGGGGCGGAATCCCGTCGCCCCTGGCCTTCGCCGAGGTCTACAACGGACTTCAGCAGGGACTCATCGACGGTGGTGAGAACACATACTCGAACATCGAGTCGCAGAAGATGCACACCGTCCAGAAGTACGTCACCGAACTCAATCACGGTTACATCGGCTACATCCTCACCGTGAACAAGCGCTGGTATGACGAACTGCCCGATGACCTGCAGGCCGTCGTCGACGAATCTGCCGATGAAGCCTCCGAGTTCAACCGCAAGGAAGCACAGAAGGTCAACGCGGAATCCAAGCGGCTCATCGAGGAGTCCGGGGGCACGAAGATCGTGGTGCCTACGAAGGAAGAACGTCAGTCGTTCAAGGACATGGTCGTGCCATCCGAGTACGAGAAGTACAGCGATGTCATCGGACCTGAGGTCGTCGACGAGCTCCTGCAGCGCGACAAGGAACGTGAGTGACGATGAAGACCTTCGACAAGTATCTGAGCCGGGTCGAGAACTTCCTGGCCGGCGCCAGTCTCATCGGCGCCACAGCACTCGCGGTCTTCGCAGTGCTCCTGCGCAATATCACCGGAGACGTGCTCTTCTGGTCCGAAGAGGCCATCATCTATCTCATCATCTGCTCGACCTTCTTCGGTGCGGTCGTGACCCTGCGCCACAACGAGCACGTGGCCGTGGACATCATGCCGACGCTGCTCAAGGGCAAGAAGAAGAAGTTCTTCGTCGTCCTCGGCGGCCTGATGACTCTCATCTATGCGGGCTTCATCGCCTACCTGTCCTGGGCACTGATCAGCGAACCCTTCTCGCGCACGACGATCACCCCGGCGCTCAAGCTGCCGCTGTGGGTCGTCGAACTCTCACTGGCGATCGGCATGACGCTGTTCTTCATCCGCGCCGCCGAAATGCTCATCCGAGCGATCAAGGCCCCGGCCGAAGAGCTCGACAAGGACGTGTTCGCTGAGGAAGCCGCGGCAGTCGGCATCGACGTGAACGACATCGCCATCGATGACGACGATACGAAGGAAGGGGATCGCTGATGCTCGAAGCAACGTTCGTCCTCATTGCTGTCCTCATCCTGCTGCTCATCACCTCGGCGCCCATCGCGGTGGCCTTGGGCCTGACCAGCCTCGTCTACTTCTACTACTTCACGCTCATTCCGATGACCCAGGTCTCGGAACGGCTCTTCAACGCGCTGAACTCGTTCCCGCTGATGGCGATCCCGTTCTTCATCCTCGCGGCCAACATCATGTCCCGCGGTGGAATCTCGCGGCGCCTGACCGACTTCGGTGCCGCGATGGTCGGGCACCTGCGCGGGGGCATGGCGATCACCACGGTGCTTGCCTGTATGTTCTTCGCAGCGGTCTCCGGTTCATCACCTGCCACGGTCGTGGCCGTCGGGGCGCTGATGATCCCGGCCATGATCAAGAACGGATACCCGAAGGAGTTCTCCACCGGACTCGTGGCCACCTCGGGGTCCTTGGGCATCCTCATTCCACCGTCGATCCCGCTCATCGTCTTCGGCATCGCCACCGAGCAGAACATCGGTGACCTGTTCCTCGCCGGCATTCTGCCGGGAATCCTCGCCGGAGTCATGCTGCTGGGCATGGCCGTGTTCGTGGCCTGGAAGAACGGTTACGGCAACGCCGGGGAAGGCTTCCGGATGTCGAATGTGGACAAGCTCAAGGCATTCCGTGACGCGATCCTGGCCCTGGCGCTGCCGTTCCTGGTTCTGGGCGGAATCTACTCAGGCTGGTTCACCCCCACCGAGGCGGCGGCCGTCGCGGTCGCCTACTCCCTGGTGGTGTCCCTGGTCATCTACCGCGAGATCAAGATCTCGCAGCTGTGGGAAGTCACGCTGTCTTCGGTGAAGACCTCGGCCATGGTCATGTTCATCATCGCCAACGGCATCCTCTTCACCTTCGTCCTCGCCAGTGAGCGGATCCCAGGGTCGATCTCGGAGACGATCACAGCTTGGGACCTGCAGCCCTGGCAGTTCCTCATCCTCGTCAACATCCTGCTGCTGTTCGTGGGCTGTGTGATGGAGACGTCGTCGGCGATCCTCATCCTCGCCCCGATCCTGCTGCCGATCGCCATGGAGCTGGGCATCGACCCGATCCACTTCGGCATCATCGTCGTGATGAACCTGGAGATCGGCATGATCACGCCGCCGCTGGGACTCAACCTGTTCGTGGCTTCCGGCATGTCGGGTATGAGCGTAATGAAGGTCGCCAAGGCAGCCATCCCGAGTGCATTGGTGCTGCTGGCTGCTCTGGCGCTGGTGACGTTCGTTCCGTTCTTCGCCACGGCATTCGTGGGGTCGTAGGGCCCGAGGACGTAGGGCCCGAGGACGTAGGGCCCGAGGACGATCGATCACTTGTGGTGCAGGTGGCCAGTTTGCAAACTGGCCACCTGCACCACAAGTGTTCAGTGGTCATAGAAGCGTGGCGAGAGTCGTCACCTCGTCGCAGCACCCACCCACAGCGCGCTGCCAGCTTTCATCTGGATAATCGTAGTCAGCCGCCTACATGCAGACTTCCGGAAGGAACATGGACGACTATCGAAGTCCCGGCTGGGACATCATTGGCAGTATCAGACCTCAGCAACACCCCGCGCGGGCAGGTGAACTCCGTTGACCTGGCTTCTCTCGCTTCTCATCGGCCTGCTCGTCGTCCTGCTCATCACAGTGGCCACCGGCTACTTCGTGGCCCAGGAATTCGCCTATATGGCCGTCGACCGTTCTCGCCTGGCTGCCCGGTCGGCCGCCGGTGACAAAGCCGCCGAGCGCGCTCAATCGATCACTCGCCGCACCTCGTTTATGCTCTCCGGTGCTCAGCTGGGTATCACTGTCACCGGACTGCTGGTCGGCTATGTCGCCGAACCCCTCATCGGCACTGCCGTCGGTGAGGCCCTCGGCGGGACCGCGATCCCCACCGGCACCGGAGTCGTCATCGGCACTGTGCTCGCCCTGGCCGTGGCGACGATCATCCAGATGGTCTTCGGTGAACTGTTTCCGAAGAACCTCGCGATCGCCCGGCCTGAGCCCCTGGCTATCTGGCTTGCGCGATCGACTGCGATCTATCTCGCCGTATTCGGTTGGCTCATCACGATCTTCGACAAGGCTTCGAACGCCCTGCTCAAGGTCCTCGGGATCGAACCTGTCCACGATGTCGACCACTCCGCGACCCGTCGCGATCTCAAACATATCGTCGCGGACTCACGACAGAGTGGGGATCTCGTCGACGAAGATTCCCTTATCCTCGACCGCATCCTCGACTTCCCACAACAGAGCGTCGACCACGCCACCGTGCCCCGCTCACGGGTCGACGTCATCCGCGAGGACACGCCGCTTCATCAGGTGCGAACCCTCATGCAGACCGGTCATTCCCGGTACCCGGTACTCAACGACGCCGAGGAAGTGGTGGGCACGATCGATCTCCTCGACGTCCTCTCCGCCGCTGACGGAGACGATCTGCGTCCCTTGCTCAAATCGCCGGTCTTCGTTCCCGAGTCCCTGCCCCTGCCCGACGCCGTGCGCACCTTGACTGAGAACCGGGCCCAGATGGGCTGCGTCGTCGATGAGTACGGAGGGTTCTCCGGCATCGTCACGGTCGAGGACCTCGGCGAGGAACTCGTCGGTGACATCGTCGACGAACACGATGAGGCGATCGAGGAGATCGTCGCAGATGATGACGGCACCTGGACGGCTCCGGGGGCGATGCCCCTCGACGAGCTCTCCCGCGCGCTCGAACGCGACCTGCCCGCCACCTCGGCGCAGACGCTTTCAGGCCTTGTCATCGAAGAGGCCAAGGGCTTCCCCGAGGTCGGTGACCGGATCGAGATCACCTTGCCGGTCGACCCAGCCGAGCTCGCCGGCACACGAGCGCCGAGTCCGGTCAGGCTCACCGTCGACGTCCTCGAGGTGTCCTCCCATGTACCCTCCCAGCTGCGGATCGGAATCGAGGTTCAGCGATGAGCAACCCCTGGGGCATCGTCACCCTCACTGTCCTCTTCATCGGCCTCAGCGCGTTCTTCGTCGCCGTGGAATTCGCCCTCATCGCCGCCAAACGCCACCGGCTGGAAGATGCAGCGGCCGACAGCCGCTCGGCCAGAGCGGCGCTGCGCAGCTCCACCGAGCTCTCCGTCCTCCTCGCCGGTTCCCAGCTGGGCATCACGGCGTGCACACTGGCACTGGGTGCGATCACGAAGCCCGCGGTTCATCATTGGATCACGCCGGTCGCCGAGGCTCTGGGTCTGCCGCTGTGGATCGCCGACCTCACCGGATTCATCCTCGCCCTCATCATCGTCACGTTCCTCCATCTCGTCGTCGGTGAGATGGCCCCGAAGTCGTGGGCTGTGGCCCACCCGGAGCGCTCCGCGATCCTACTCGCGCTGCCAATGCGGGCGTTCATGTTCCTCACCCGGCCCCTGCTCCACGTGCTCAACAACGCGGCCAACGCCTGCCTGCGACTCGTCGGCGTCGAACCCGTCGACGAGGTCGATCAGGGCCACACCTCTGATGACCTGCGCGAGCTGCTGCGCCATTCGGCGCAGGCGGGGACTATCGAACGGGAGTCCTCGGATGCACTGCTCGGTGCTCTCGAGCTGACTCAGCTCAGCCTCGGCGAACTGGTGGCGAAGCGCGGGAATCCGACTGCTGTCGGACCGGATGCGACAGTGGCTCAGGTACGAGACGCCGCACAGCGCGATCGCCACCGACGCATCCTCGTGCACACCGTGTCTGAGCAGCCACCGACTCACGTGGTCCATGTCCGCGATGTCCTCGGTCTCGCCGGAGGAGACACCATCACCGAGGTGACCCGCCCGGTCGAAGTCCTGCCAGCAACCATGACCGTCGGCCGCGCCTTCGGAGCAATGAAGGATGCAGGAACACAGCTGGCACTGGTCGAGCGATCTGATGGCAGCCATGCGGTGGTCACGGTCACCGACGTGCTCAGCTATCTGCTCTCGGCAGACGATTCCGGCAGACGTGGTGCCGGATCCTAGGGTTCACCACCTCGGCGATCTTCGAGCCTGGATCGCTCGTCCGCGTCGGCCTTATGGTCAATATGCGACACTGGCCCGTATGGTCCCCGGCACCGTGAACGAACTCTCCGCGCATGACCGTATGATTCTCGATCTGGAGAAGACAAAGCACACGTCAGCTGCTCGCGATGCGCTGTGTCGGCATATCGAGTTGCCACTCGATAAGTACACCGTCGTGCTGGAGGGGCTTGTCGATACGGATGCGGCCTATAGCTACGCCCCAGACGTCGTGAATCGAGTCAGGCATCTGAGGGCGGAGAGGTTTGCTTTCGAACGACGGCACGGGCGGTGGAAGAACCGCGCATTTCAGTGAGTGCGAGGAACTTAGAAGCTAGTAGGCTGATCTGAATCGAGTCTGAGCAGAGTTCCTGCGGGTTCGCGGTCAGGACTGTGAGCGGAATGTTCCGCTCGGATTGGTTGAAGCTTGAGAGAGCTCGCACTCGCCACCACGTACACAATCGAGGTCTGTGATCAGTAAGAATGAGTGAACCCGCTCGTCGTTCGGTCCTGCTCACCGGCTTGAGCTACCCGCTCCTGGTTGCGGGAATCATCCTTCTCTTGACCGGGGTGACCGTAGCTGGCGCCGCTCTGTTGGCATCAGGAGTCTTTCTGATTGGTGTGAACGAGATTTGCCTTTACATCGCCAGAAGCAACGTGGTGCCACAAGACTCCCACTCGCAGCCCATTGCATCACCACTAGAGTCTTTCCCCACTCCGGGAGTGACTTCTCGATCAACGTGATCTACTCGGACGAGTGAGGCGTTGGTCCGCCTAAGACGCGGTAGGTCGTCTGGACCATCCCGCCGCCGAGGACTGTGGTGCGCACGTGCTCGAGATCCACATCTCCGCCAAGTGGCCCGAACAGTGACGGCCCATCGCCGATGAGCACAGGTACCTGGGAGAGCGTGAGCTCGTCGACCAGCTTCGCGGCAAGGAACCACCGAACAGTCGCCCCTCCGTCGACGTAGACGCGCTTGCATCCATCCCTTTGCAGTGCGTCAATGGCCGCCTCGGGCGATCGGTGCACGGTGATGCGAGCGTCGGCGTCTGCGGCAAGGGTCGTACTGATCACATGGATCGGGCGACCGAGGTAGGGCCAGTCTTGGATAGATGCGATGACCTCGTAGGTCTTCCGGCCCATCACCACCGCGTCGACTGACTCGACGAAGGGCGTGAATCCCGCATCCCCGGCTGCTTCGCCGCGGCTGGTCAGCCACTCCAGGTCCCCATCCGGCCGCGCAATGCGGCCATCGACACTCAGCCCAAGAAAGACGACGGCACGGAGTGACTGCTGCGACGCGGACATAGGGTCAAGTATCCCAGAGGCAAGCGAGGACAATCAAGGAAAAGCCGGCGGTACTCAGGCACCGCTATCTGAGGCTCGCGCTGAGTTTCTCCCGTACCCCTTGACTTAGAGTGCACTCACAGTCGTAGGTTTGTTTCCATGACCCAGCACACGGCAGACACCTCACGCCCTGCAGATCTGAGGCAGGCTCTGTCGGTCGATCCCGAGAAGGTTCTCTCGATCTCCGAGGTCAGCGAACTCCTCGGCATCACGGCGCACACCGCCCGCTACTACGAGCGGGCCGGCCTGCTTGAAGTGGCCCGATCCCATTCCGGGCACA
The DNA here is from genome assembly GCF_021532235.1 of Brevibacterium sp. UCMA 11752. NCBI lineage: Bacteria > Bacillati > Actinomycetota > Actinomycetes > Micrococcales > Brevibacteriaceae > Brevibacterium > Brevibacterium sp. UCMA 11752. The sequence continues at coordinate 515,297 of NZ_JACBOS010000003.1, forward strand.
GGGTCTACGATTCGGCGACCGTCGAACGCCTGGACTTCCTCGTGCGCATGCGCACCTCCGGCATGGGCATCAGCCAGCTCAAGCGCTATGTTGAACTGGTCCGAGCCGGGGAGGCAACGACACCGCAGCGTCTGCAGATCATGGTCGACCAACGAGAACACATTCTCACCCAGATCCACGAACTGGAGCTGGCCCTGACCACCACGGACTACAAGATCGCCAAATACGCAGGCACAGCCAGCGACGACTCAACAACGGCCACTATCCCATCACGTACAACCGCCTCAGTAGGAGATCCATCATGACCACCACTCACCTCGGCGACCTCACCGTCTCCCCCATCGGCTTCGGCTGCATGGCTTTGTCCCACGTCTACGGCGGCACCACCGATGACGCAGCACGCGACACACTGAGTGCGGCCGTCGACGCTGGCATCACGTTCCTCGACACCTCCGACGTCTACGGCAAACCCCGCGAGGGCGCTTCCGGACCGGCCGGAACGAACGAAGAGATGCTCGCACCGTTCTTGGCCAAGCGCCGCGACGAGGTCCAGTTGGCCACGAAGTTCGGAATCACCGCTCCCAGGGACGGGACGGATACCGCGGCTAAGCGCACCGACGGACGCCCGGAATATGCTCGCTCAGCCTGCGATGCATCGTTGGCCCGCCTCGGCGTGGAGACGATCGACCTCTACTACCACCATCGACCAGATCCCGATGTGCCGATCGAGGACACCGTCGGCGCCATGGCCGAGCTGGTCGAGGCGGGCAAAATCCGCCACATCGGCCTCTCGGAGGTCACCTCCGAGGAGCTGCGGCGAGCGCACGCGGTCCACCCGATCGCCGCTCTCCAGTCCGAGTGGAGCCTATGGTCTCGCGACGTCGAGGACCGTGTCGTTCCTGCCTGTGCCGAGCTCGGGGTCGGCTTCGTGCCCTACAGCCCCCTGGGCCGCGGCTTCCTCACCGGCACGCTGACCAAGGAGCAGGTCGCCGGCGACTTCCGCGGCGGTACTTCCCGCATGGGCGAGGCGTGGGATGCCAATCAGAAGATCGTCGAGATCGTCGCCGAGGTGGCTCGACGTCACGACGCCACCAACGCTCAGGTCGCACTGGCCTGGCTCCTCCACCGCGCCGCCCAGATGGGAGTCTCCGCCGTTCCGATTCCCGGCTCGCGCAAACCCGAGCGTGCGCTGGAGAACCTTGGGGCCGTGGATCTGCGTCTCGACACCGATGACATGACTCAGCTCGATTCCATCCGGTCATTGGTCGAGGGCAGCCGTAACATCGTCAACAATCCGACGTGGATCAGCTCCGGGAGGGAGTAGTGCCAGCCTTCAGCCCACAGGCCCGGGAAGTTCGAGGACGTGGGAGTTGCGCAGCCGCCACCTGAGCACGCTGATGCCCAACCGGGTTCTGTTGTACCCGGTGAGCGGGTCGTAGCCGAGGCAGCGAGCGAGCTGCTCGACTCTGCCCTGCACGGTGCTGTGATGGAGACCGAGGTCTCTGGCCGCCTGCCTGATCGTCGGTGCCTCGAGGACAACACGCACCGTCGACTCCGCCCAGGGTGCTTCCATGATCTCGTCGATGCGGGCGGCATCGGGGTCGACAGCGTCGGGCGATTCGGCGAGCAGTTCGACGAGGCCGCCGAAGTTCTCCGCGCGCACGAGGCCCTCCTCGGGAGGACGGCTGAGACGCAGTGCCACCACGGCGGCGCGCAGCGAACGGGGCAGGTCGCCGATCAAGCCGACGGGGCCAAGGCCAGCCGGTGTCACGGCGATGTTCTCAGCTTGGTCGGCGACGATGAGGACCTGCAGGGCGCCGTACTCGCTGGCGACGACATCGGTGGGACCGGCGGGACGTCTGTCGAAGACGGCAAACAACGGAGCGACGAGCACCCGGTACCCGTGTCCGGTCACGAGTCCGAGCCGAACCGCCGCGGCAACCCGCTCCTCGGTGGGCGCGGTGGTGTCCAATGCGAGCGCCACGTCCCGCGGAGTCTCCAGCTGCTGTCGTTCGAATCCGAACCTCACCCCGATGGCCAGGCCGAACCGTTCGAGGATGAGGTCGTCGTTCGGCAGGGTTTGCCCCTCTCTCTCGAGCCAGACCTCGGAGGCATCCGGCAGGACCAGTGCGCTCACCTCGGCGGGGCGGGCACCCGCGCCCGGGCTCCCTGACGGATCGATGCGCAGCTGTCTGCTCCTGTCGCCGTTGCGAAACCCTGCCGGGCAGCCGGCAAGGGCCGCGGCGGCCGCGGCGAGGGCACGGGAATTGACCTCGCCGACCATGAGTTCGTCGAAGCAGGCGATGACGCGCAGGCCAAGACTCGCCTGGGGGTCCAGGTTGGCTATGCGACCCAACAGTTCCTGCACGTCATCGCCTCCTTGCGGGTGTTCGTCTCATCGCGGAGTCGATTCGCACCGCGATGCGAATCAGCCCTTCAGAGCATCGTAGACCGCTGTCTCCATCTCGAGGTAGCCCCCGACCGATGCCGGGTCCGCGAAGGGGAAGATCTGCGTCGCCCAGTAGCCGCCGATGTTGTTCTCCCGATCGATCCAGTAGAAGAGGTTGGCAAGTCCCGCCCAGGCTACGGCTCCTGCCGGACGCCCGGTCGGCGCGTCCTCCTCGTTGATCATGAACGTGTACCCCCACGACTTCGGCATGCCGGGGAAGAACTCCGCATCGTTGGACAGACTCGGGATGACACCGGGCAGCATCTTCACCTTGAGATCGCCGAGGTGGTTCTTGGTGGCCAGGTCCACCGTTTCGGGGCGTAGAACGACGGTGCCATCGTCTGCCTGACCGTCATTGAGCCACATCCTGATGAACGTGAGGTAGTCGTCGACGGTCGAGAAGAGGCCGTGACCTCCCATCTCCACCTCCGGCTCGGGCAGCATGAAGTCGGTGGCGGCCAGTTGACCGTCGGTGCGCTGGTGCATCGTCGCCTGCCGCTGCCGCATCGACGCCGATGTCCGGAAGCTGCTGTCCTTCATCCCCAGCGGGTCGAGGACCCGAGTCTGCATCGCCTGACCCAGGGTGGTTCCGGTGATGCCTTCGATGACCTGACCGACCCAGTCCATGTTCGATCCGTACTCCCATTGGGTGCCTGGGTCGAAGAGCAGCGGCGTCTGCAGGGCCTGCTTGGTGCTGCTGACGATGCTCGGCTGGCCCTGCTCACGGGCAAGGCGCTCATACTTCTCGTTGAAGAAGTCGTAGCCGAATCCCGCCGTGTGCAGCAGCAGCTGCTTGGTCGTCGGTTCGCTTGCCGGAGCCCGCAGAATCGGGGAGCCATCGACGTCGAAGCCCTCGATGACCTGCACATCGGCCAGGCCGGGGGCATATTCGCGGGCCGGTGCGTCGAGGTCGAGGTCGCCCGACTCCACCAGCTGCAGAGCCACCGTGCCGGTCAGCGCCTTAGTCGTGGAGAAGATCATGAACACCGAATCGGTGGTCATCGGCTGCGGATCGTTAAGCGAGCGGACTCCTGCGGAGGTGAGACTGATCGTCTCCTTGTCGGTGGTGACTCCGGCGACGACGCCGGGGACCCCGCCGCTCTCGACCTTCTCTGAGGCCACACGAGCAACGGCATCATTGACAGCTCGGTTCTGGGACATGGTTGTGCCTTTCGGTCAGTCGGCCAGGACCTTCTCGATCCAGGCCATTCGGGTACTGATCATTCCTTGCGCAAGGTGTGTATGGGCGGCGAAGATGTCGAAGGCGTGGAAGCCTCCGGGCCAGACGTGCAGCTCCGCCTCACTGCCGTCGTTCCACAGCGCCGAGGCGTAGGCAACGGCTTCGTCGCGGAAGATCTCTGCCGAACCGACGTCAATGTAGGCCGGCGGCAGGTCGGAGAGATCGTGGGCGCGTGATGGCGCGATGTAGGGCAAGACGGCTTCTGTGCGATAGTCATCGCCGAGCATCGCCTGCCAGCCGGTCTCGTTGCTCACCCGGTCCCAGACACCGATGCCGTCGAATTGGTTGGTCGAGGCGGTGATCCCGCGATCATCGAGCATCGGGTAGATGAGCAGCTGACCGCGCAGCTTCGGACCCCCGCGGTCGCGGGCGGCGAGCGCCATCCCTGCGGCCAGTCCCCCACCGGCACTGGCGCCGGCGACGATGAGTCGGTCGAGGTCGACCCCGAGACGCTCGGCATTCTCAGCCGTCCACTCCAGGCTGGCGTACATGTCCTCACGGGCGTAGGGATCCTGGAATTCGGGGGCGAGGCGGTATTCGGGACTGATGAGGATGGCCCCGATGCGCTCGACCCAGTCGAGGTTGAGTCCGAGTGCGCTGAAGCGGTCACCGAACATCAGTCCACCGGAATGGGCGTAGACGATCGTGGGGCGGCGCCCCGTGTCACCCGCGCGCCTGAAGACCGACACGGTGATCGCCTCGCCATGGTGTCCGATCACCTGATGTTCTGAATGTTCGACACTGCGCCCCTTGAGAGTCTCCGCGAGAGGCTCGGACGCATAGGAGATGCGCATGAAATCGATGAGAGACGGGGTGATGGTCGGCGGGAAGACCCCACCGACGACGGACAGACTCGCGGCAAGTTCCGCGTCGAATCGTGACCGTCGTCGTGTCATGTCTCTAAGTATGCAGACTCCGACTCGGTGCCGCTACCGCCACGACAACGCGATTACCGATCCTTCACCCGCCAATTGTCGGGTTGGGTTTCCCAGCCTCGCCTCAGCCCAGTAGCCCCATCACCGACTCCTTGACCTGGAGGACGGCGAGGAAGCCGAACAGCAGGAAGCAGATCGTCAGCAGCACATTCGACACCTCCTTGTTCCGCAGCGCCGCCGGCACCGATGAACGGTTGAGGATGACCAACAACGCGGCGGCGAGCACGGGCAGGATGAATGCGCTGATCGCGGCGTAGACGAGGACGAGGGTCACCGGTTTGCCCAGCCCCATGATCACCAGTGTCGCGATGCTGAGGTAGACGATAGCCCCGCGGAACTCGATGGACTTCGCCGACATGTCGAACTCGGACTCGTCCTGATGCGGGTACCGTCGCAGCACGCGAATGCAGTCGGCGGTGACATAGGCGATGCCGGAGAACCCGCCGAGCACGCTCGTGTAGACGACGGCGAGGAAGCTGATGAGGAAGACGATCCGCCCCGGTTCGCCGATGCGTGAGACCAGACTGTCGGCAATGGCGAACAGCGAGTCGTTATCAGAGATCGTGAAGCCCTGGCCATAGAGGATGAACGCTCCCACCGCGCTCATCCCCACGGCGAAGACGAAGACGAGACTGTAGCTGATGAGCAGATCGATGCGCACCACTGGTTTCCAGTCCGCACTGCGCCAGGACTTCTCCCGGATCCAGTAGGAGTAGGCAAGGATTCCGGTGGCTCCGCCGACCCCGCCGATGAGTGACATGACGGTGATGATCGACCCGTTCGGGAACGTCGGGGCCACAGTCTCCACAGCCACCGCCTGAGCTTCCTGCCCCTGGAACACTGAGATCGCCAGCGCAACGATTCCGAAGAACATGATGATGCCGAAGCCGATCATCGCCTTCTCCACCAACCCATAGCGTCCGATGCCGACGAGGATCGCGGCCGAAAGCAGCACGACGACCGCGGTCGGCCAGAACGGCAGCACCGGGAAGAGCGCCTGCAGAATGTTCGTCGTCACCGCGATGACGCCCGCACCGAAGAAGAGACCGACGAGCAGCTCGGCAACGAGGAACAGGGAAGGGAACAGCCGCCCGCCGAATGAGGTCAGGTGCGACTGCAACGATCGGTCGTCGCTCATCTGCAGTCGGGAGACCGCCTCGGAGAGAACGAACTTGAGGATGATGCCGACGGTGAAGACCCAGATGAGTGCGAGCCCGTATTCGGCACCCGAGTTCATCGTCGTGATCATGTCCGAGGCACCGACGCTGGCCAGGGCAAGGACGATGCCGGGGCCGATGAGCCGCAGCCGTCCGGTCAATGTTGCCGGCGCCGAGGTGGCGCCCTTGGTCTGCGGTGTCGTGTCGGCGGACATAGGCGGGGTGAGGCTCCTTCACGTGTGTTCGTCGACGACGGCACTGGCGTCGTTCGTCCGGGCGTCGTCTGCTCAGGTGAGTATGGCCGATCCTGCCTCATGTCGGGATACAAGTCTCAGGAAACGAAACTCCCACAGTCGATACGAAAGTTATCGAACCGTGGCTGAATATGGTCAGACCACCGCAGGTACTACATCTATGATCTAGATATGACTCCGGGTCGGAGCTTCCGAGCTTGAAGGAAAATCTCTTGACGTACTACCAGCCATACCCTGTCCAGCTGCAACCCCAACCGAAGAACGGATTTGGCGTCACTGCGCTGGTCCTCGGCATCATCGCGCTCCTCATGGGATTCATACCATTCGTCTCTTTGTTCACTTCAATACCTTTGGGCCTCCTGGGTGTAATTTTCGGTATCATCGGTCTAGTTCGTGTTTCAAAACGAGTCGCGACCAACAAGGTCATGACCATCTTCGGCCTCGTCGCATCGGCCCTCGCCATTCTTCTTGCTCTGACGTCGAGCATCGCGACCGGCGCCTTCATCGGCTCACTGGGTTCGGAGGACTCCACAACCACTTCCGCCCCCGTCGCCGATGGAGATAGCGCAAGAGCTCAGCAAGAGGAGTCGGAATTCGACGCGTTCCCCGGTCAAACTGAAGACGACGTAGTGGGCAAAGCAGGCGAAGAGCTGGCCATACGAGGAGTGAAGATCACCGCCTCCGAGGTCACGCCCAAGAACGATACGTTCGGCAATCTCGTGTGTTCGAAAGTCGTTCTCAAAAACGACGGAGACTCTGAAGTCAGCTACAACGTCTTCGACTGGAAATTGCAGTATCCGTCGGGAGACATCAAAGACCAAAGCATCTCGGGTGGTGACTCGCTGAACAGCGGTGAGATCGCGCCAGGCGGAACCGCCGAGGGGGATGTCTGCTTCGAAGATAACGGCGAAGACGGCCAGTACATCCTCATCAGCGAGGGGCTTTTCAGCTTCAGTAGTGAACGCGGTGCCTGGATCACTGAGCGATAGCCCAGCTACTTGCCTGAAGGCGATTCTGTCTTTCTGAACCGAGCCCCTTCTGTAGGCTCAGAATGTCGATTCGGCCAATGACCTCCTGACCTCAGGGTCCAATTCGACCTAGCGGCCCGAGGTCGTTGTGAACCACAATTGCTCCACGGCTCTCCCGGTTGGCGCGGGCCTGGCAGCGGAGATCGCCGTCAGACGTCTGCCCCGCTCGGAGTACAGTAGTCCAGCGTGAGTACTGTCGCTGTCCCACCAGGCCCGACGCGGCCTCCGGTGCCCGTCTCCTTAGCCGCGTTCGTCAGCAGCTTCGACCGTTTCGCGATCAGTCCCCTGATCGTTCTCGTCGCGGCCGATCTGGGAGCGACTCTGACTCAGGCACTGACGATCGCCAGCTCCTATTTCCTGGCCTATGGCATCAGCCAACCCGTCTGGGGAGTGCTCTCCGATCGCATCGGGCGCATCCCACTGATGAAAGCGACTCTGATTGCCGCGGCGGCGGCAGGAGTGGTCGCGACCTTCGCGCCGACCCTGACGATCCTCGTCATCGCTCGCGCCTTATCGGGTGCGTTCTACGGAGCAATCGTTCCCACGTCCATGACCTATGTCGGGGACACCGTCGCCGACGCTCATCGCCAGCCGGCGCTGACCGATCTCATGGCCGCGATCGCCCTCGGAACTGCCAGTGCCACAGCGCTGGCCGGGGTCCTCGCGCACTTCGCCGATTGGCGAATCGTCTTCGCCATTCCCGCGGTTCTGGCCGTGAGCTGTGTCTTCGGTCTTCGGCGACTGCGCGAACCCGCCCGCGAGGAGCAGAGCGGAGTCATCTCAACCCTCCAGGCGGCGGTGACCAACCGCTGGGTCCTCATCGTCATCAGTCTGGCGTTCATGGAAGGCGCTGTGGTCCTCGGCGTTCTGACCCTGCTCGCACCAGCACTGCAATCTCAGGGAGTCGGCGCGGCAGTCGCAGGTCTTGCCACTGCGGCCTATGGAGTCGGCGTCATCCTCACCAGCCGCATGGTCAAGGTACTCAGCCGCAGGCTGAGCATGCCCCGGCTCATGGTCATCGGCGGCGCGGCGACCGTGATCGGATTCGCCGTCCTCACCGTTCACCTGTCCACGCTGACAGTCATCATCGCCGCACTCCTGCTCGGAGCAACCTGGTCCTTCCAGCATTCCTCGCTGCAGACCTGGGCCACGGCCGTCCTCCCGCGGGCGCGCGGAACCGTCGTCGCGCTCTTCGCAGGAGGCCTGTTCGCCGGCAGTGCACTGGGCACATCGGTCGGAGGCACTCTCGGCGACAACGACCAGTGGACGCTGCTGTTCGCGATGACCGGCCTCGTGGCACTCGGGCTCACGTTCACCATCGTCATCAGCCGCCGCACCTTCGCCGGACCGCGGAACGGCTGAGCGGTCGAAGAGACTACCGACCGAAGTAGTCCTTGCACGCCCTGCGAACTCGCTCGATCGCTTCATCGTCGATGTCCAGGTGCGTGACCCACCGCGGCTTTCCGTGTCCGGCACCGGTGATGATGCCGCGTTCGGCGAGGAAGGCTGCGAAGGCGGGCATGTCGACGCCGTCGGGGGAGAGGAAGACCATGTTGGTCCGCGCCTCACCGGCACCGAGTTCGGGAAAGTCCTTGAACATTTCGGAGAGACGATCTGCCCGATCGTGATCCTCACGCAGACGGTTCACGTTGTTCTCGAGCGCATAGATCCCGGCTGCAGCGAGCACCCCGGTCTGGCGCATTCCGCCGCCGAGCAGCTTGCGGATGCGCTTGGCTCGATGAACAAGGTCTCTGGGACCGGCGAAGACAGCACCGACGGGTGCGCCGAGGCCCTTCGACAGACACAGAGTGGCCGAGTCGAAGTCACCCGCGACGGATGAAGGTCCGCTGTCCGCGGCCACGGCCGCGTTCATCATTCGCGCCCCGTCGAGGTGGGTCGACAATCCGTGGCTGCGCGCCAGCTCGGTCGCATCCTTCACGTAGTCCTCGGGCAGAAGGCGACCGTTGAAGGTGTTCTCCACCGTCAGCAGCCGGGTGATCGGATTGTGGAAGTCATCGGGCTTGATCGCCGAGGTGATTGCATCCAATTCGATGATGCCGTCGGGTTCGTTGGGCAATGGCTGCGGTTGGATCGATCCCAGGACCGCTGCTCCCCCACCTTCGTCGCGGTAGGCGTGCGCGGTCTGGCCGACGATGTACTCATCGCCGCGTCCGCAGTGGGCCATGATCCCGGCGAGGTTGGCCTGCGTGGCCGATGGGAAGAACAGTCCCGCTTCCTTGCCGAGGATTTCGGCGGTCATGGCCTCGAGCCGGTTGGTCGTCGGATCTTCGTCGTAGACCGCATCGCCCACCTCGGCGTCGGCCATGGCCTTGCGCATTCCGGCGCTGGGTTTGGTCACGGTGTCTGAGCGGAAATCGACCCGCGGACCATCTGTTGCGTTCATGCGCTCAGACCTCCGCCTTCCGGGGGTGGGCGACCGGGTGGTTGCTGGCGATCGAGATGCGGTTGAACGAGTTGATAAGGATCACGGTCCATTCGACCGCGGAAATCTGCTCTGCGGAGAGAAACTCACCAGCCTCGGTGGCGATCGCATCACGATCGGCGGCTTTGTCGATGATGGTCAGTGTCTCAGCCAGAAGCAGTGCGGCCTTCTCCTGATCGTCGAAGATCTCTGCCTCACGCCACGTCGGAAGCACGTCGAGTTTGATCTCGTCGACGCCGGCCTTCCTGGCGGCCGGGGCGTGGATGCTCAAGCACGTGCGGCATCCGTTGATCTGGGAGACCCGCATGTTGACCAGTTCGAGGAGTCCATCGCTCAGGCCCGCGGCTCGCGCGGCCTTCCGCGAGGCGGCCGCGGCCTGGACCATGGATTTGTAGACCTCGGGGTGGGCCTTGTCGATGTAGGGACGATTGACGTTGACTCCTGCCACCGTTCAAGCCTCCCGTTTGACGAGGTCGATGTCTGCTCCGGTGGCCTTGCGGAAACGACCGCCTTCGGCCACGTAGTCGTCGCCGGTCTCATTGAGCTTCTTGACGAACAGGGGGCAGACCGGCACGACCGTCACGCCCTTCTCTCGGCTGTCAGCCAGCGCCTGGGCGAGGAGGACCTTGGAGAGTCCACGTCCGCCGAAGGCTTCGTCGACGACCGTGTGGTAGAAGATCCGCTCGGACTCGGCCTCCGGTCCGGGCAGGAAGTAGGCGTGCCCGGCGACTTTCTCGTCCTCGACGGTGATGACGTAGGACTGGCCCTGTTCGTCGAGGTCCACGCGCACGGGTGCGCCGGTCGAATCCTTGAGTGCTTCGCTCATTGTTCTGTCTCCTTCTTCGCTGTGGTTTCGGGCCCGCCCTGGACCTGCGGCGGCGGATTTCTACGCGCTTTGATGGTCACGTCGGGCAGCCTCGGCGCGGGAAGCCTTCCGAGACCCTCGGCATTGGCTCCGGGCCCGCCTTTGCCGACGTATCCCTCGACTTCGCCGAACCGGTCCCCCTCGTCCTGCCATTCCTGCCGGAACCGGCTGATCTCCTCGTGGGTGCGGCCCACGAAGTTCCACCACATGACGATCTGTTCGGGGAAGGGTTCCCCGCCGAGGAGGACGATCCTGGCCGTAGACTCTCCGCGGTTGCTGATCCGCATTTCTGTGATTCCGACCCCGGTGTAGCCGATTGCATTGACCGGCAGCGGAACGTTCTCGACGGCGATGTCACCGGAGTCGACGAGGACGCCGTGTTCGAAAGTCTCATCGATGGGCAGGTCGATGCTCGCGCCGGGGTCCAGGCGGATCTCCGCGCCGAGGAGTGGCGAATGGGTGCTCACCGGTGAGGACGAACCCCACAGCTCACCGAGGAAGACGAGGAATTCGCCTCCGTCGAAACGAGTGGCCTCGGGCGCGAAGTGCTCGAATTCGCGTGCTTTCTGATGGCGGGAGCTCTCGGGCAGGGCCAGCCACAGCTGCACACCGTGGAGGGTCGAGGTGGACGCCGTCGAGACCTCGGAGTGGCAGATGCCGCGGCCGGCAGTCATGAGGTTGACCTCCCCGGGCAGCACGAGCCCGGTGTGCCCACCGGAGTCGATGTGCTCGATGGCACCGTCGAAGAGCCAGCTCACGGTCTGCAGACCCGTATGCGGGTGAGGGGCGACGTCCATGCCCGAAAGCCCCACGTCGTCGGGACCGTAGTGGTCGACGAAACACCACGGGCCGATGAGCGACCGTTGCCGCTGCGGCAGAGTCCGGCGCACGGTCATCGCCCGGGGCCCGCCGAGGGGGACGTCCCTGGCCGTGATGACCTCGACCGGGGCTCGGCCCTGCACATCGCATTGCGGTCCGGGCAGGCCGCCTGCCCGGCAGACCACTTGGTCCGGTTGAGCTTCGACGTTGCTCATTGCGGTCTCCTTCTCACTGCCGAACCACCTCGGCGGTCACTGCCTGATGTGTCGTCATTGCTCGATGGGCTCTGTCGGTTGCGGATGGATCCTGTCGATCAGTCGGAGAAGCTCGCCGAGGTTGTCCTCCGTGAGTGCGGAAAAGGCGGCCCGGACGACATCGGCATTGGTGCGTGCGGAATCGCGTTTCAGTCTCAGCCCTTCGGGTGTCAGCGCTACGCACACACCGCGCTGATCGGCGGAATCGGCTGACTGGCAGACCAGTCCGCGCGTCTCCAGGCGGCGCAGCAGGCGTGAGAGTGCGCTGCGGCTGAGCACGATCTCATCCAGCAGCTCACGGTGACGGATCGTGGTCGTCGAGGGAATGTTGACGAGGACGTCGAACTCGGTGGCGGTGAGGCCGTGATCGGCTCGGAACCGGGTCTCCAAGGCATCGACGAGGTCCGCTTGCGTCTCCAGCATGCGTCGCCAGACCCCGATGGCGCCAGGCAGCTCCATGGATCGTCCCCTGGTCATCTCGGCACCCCATCATGAATCGCGGTCGAACCGACGGTTCGGCTCGGCGCATCTGCACAATTTGTTGCATCAACAACAATTCCACAGTCGGATGCCGAAGTCCAGGGTCACTCCGGACGCAGCAATGGACGGCGAGGGCCGGGTGTGACCGGGTCAGACGTTCTGCTTCACATACTCCAGGTCAGCCTCGGTGGCCCAGCGGAAACGGCCGCCGATGGCGAGGAAGTCGTTGCCGTGCTCTTTGAGGCGTTCGGCGAACAGCGGACAGACAGGCACCACCGTCTTCATGCTGTCGCTGCTCTCCTTGAGCGTGTGGGAGACGAGGATCTTCGCCAGGCCACGACCGGAGAATTCCTCGCCGACTTCCGTGTGATACATGATCCTCTCGGTCCCCGCTCCGGCTTCGGCACCTGGCCCGGGACCGACGAGGTAATGGGCTCGTCCGGCCACCTCACCTGAGTCGTCTCTGACCACGAACGCCGAGTTCTGCTCATCGTGTTCCACTCTGACCCTGGCTCCGGTGGAATCCTGCACTGTTTCAGACATGTTCCAGCCTCCTCGATCGGCATCACTTCCATTGTGCATGCGTGAGGCGGCCCTGCCCATCCCCCTGCGGGAATCGCTTCGGGCTCGCCTACGCGTCGTCGATCGGAATGCGCTTCCGCCACGGCCACCAGACGCTTCGCCCGATGTCGTGGACGAGTGCCGGGACCACGAGCGAACGCACGAGGATCGCGTCGAGCAGGACTCCGAAGGTGACGATGAAGGCGAGCTGGAACAGGAACATGACCGGGATGACCGCGAGTGCCGCGAAGGTCGCGGCGAGGACAATCCCCGCCGAAGTGATGACCCCGCCGGTCGCGACGAGCCCGGAGAGCACGCCCTTGCGGGTGCCGAATCGCAGCGATTCCTCACGGACCCTGGACATGAGGAAGATGTTGTAATCGATGCCCAGCGCCACGAGGAAGACGAACGCGTACAGCGGCACCGAAGGGTCGGCTCCGGAGAATCCGATGATGTGGTTGAACACCAAGGCGGAGACGCCGAGTGCGGTGCCGAAGGACAGAACCGTCAGCGCCACCAGCAGCAGCGGAGCGAGGAGGGACCTCAGCAGCAGGATGAGGATGACGGTGATGACGAGGAGGATGAGCGGGATCGCCAGGGTCCGGTCCGCCTCGGCGGTGGTGTTCGTGTCGAGGTCGACGGCTGTCTCCCCGCCCACGAGGGCCTGGGCGTCGACATCATGGACGGCGTCGCGGATCGAGGTGACGGTGTCCTCGGCCGCGAGTGAGTCGGCCGCATCGGACAGGGTGACCTCGAGCAGGACCTGCCCGTCGACCTCGGTGGGTGCCGGTGGGGACGACTGCGGCGCCTCGGCCGCGTCCGGTCCTCCCCCGCCCTGGGGTGACTGGAGAGTGCCTTCGTCGTCGATGGCGATGGTCCCGCTCGGGACGTCATTGGCGACGACGGTCATCGATTCGACCCCGCCGAGGCTGCCGACGGCCTGCGCTGCCTCCTTGAGCTGGCCGTCGGCCACGACGATCTGAGTCGGCGAACCGGAACCGCCGGGGAAATGTTCGGCGAGGACGTCCTGGCCATCGCGGGCCTGGGATTCGCCGAGGACGAAGTCACTCTGCGCCACTCCGGAGGCCTTGAACTGCGGGAAGGCCAGCAGCGGCAGTGCGAGGAGGATGACGAGACCGATCCAGATTGCCCGCGGACGCCGGGCGACCACCTCGGCGATGCGGTTCCACACGCCCTTCTTCGGTGCAGCGGTCCTCTCCGTGCGGACCTTCGGGAGGAAGGGCCAGAAGACAGCGCGGCCGATGACGATGAGGGCGGCAGGCAGGAATGTCAGTGCCGCACACATCGCCACGAGGATGCCGATCGCCGCCACGGGGCCAAGAGCTCGGGTCGAGGCCAAGTCGGTCAGCAGGAGGACGAGGAGACCGGCGATGACAGTGCCACCCGATGCTGCGATCGGCTCAAGGACGCCTTTGAGCGCTTTGAGTCCGGCCCGGACGCGGTCGCGTTCGGTCAGCAGCGCATCGCGGAAACGGGCGACGACGAGGAGGGAGTAGTCGGTGGTCGCACCGACGACGAGGATGAAGAGAATGCCCTGGACCTGGCCGTTGATGAGCAGGATCCCGGCATCGGCGAGGTGCCAGATGACGAAGATCGAGGCCGACAGCGCCGCCACCGAGGTGAAGAGCACGATGACCGGAAGCAGCGGTGAACGGTAGACGATGATGAGGATGACGAAGACCGCGATCAGCGCGACGAGCAGAAGGATGCCGTCGATGCCGGCGAACGCCTCAGAGAGATCGGCGGAGAATCCAGCCGGACCCGTGACCTGCACATTCGCCGAGGTGGTGGCGTCGTTGGCCTCGTCGTCGACGGTTGCCGCTTCAGCTGCGATAGGGAATGTCTCGGCGATGATCGAGCGGATCTGCTCGACGTCGTCGGCCGTGGTGTCCGTGGAGACCGGGAGGATGAGCTCAAGGGCATCACCGTCCTCGGAGGGGATGATCGGTGAGGCATCGGCTGCGAGCAGCTCCTTGTCCTCGAGCGTCGCGGTCAGGTCCGCGAGATCGCGACGGTCGCTGTCGCTGACCCCGTCCTTGTTCTCGAGCACGACGATGGCCGGAACATAGTCCAGGTCGCTGAACTGATCGATGAGCGCCTGGGCCTTCGTCGACTCAGCCGATTCGGGCAGGAACGATGAGCGATCGTTCGTGGCCACCTCGGAGATCTTTCCGAAATAGGGACCGCCGACGCCCGCGATGGCCACCCATGCGACGAGGAGGACGGCGAAGAGAGCGATGAGTGAGCGGCGGGCGGGGATTGGTCGGGTGTGGGTTTTGCCTGCACTTGGGGTTGTGTCGGCTGGGGACTGGATCGAGCCTGGGGTCGGCTCCGGAGGGGTGCTGGTAAGCAGGTGGCGGGGCATAGTCTCAGACTACGCCAGTAGACGCTTCACCTCGACGTTCACAGCCCGTGGGCCTGCACGAAGTTCTTGAGGATCTGACGGATCCAATTGTTCTCAATGAGACCGTCCACCTCCGTCTTCCAGATCGCGGAAATCGTGAACCGCGGCATCTTGATGGGCACTTCCGTCACGTGCACATCGAGCATCTTTCCCAGCCACATTGCGACAGGTTCCGGAATCGTGGCAATCACCGGCAGGTCCCGCAGAATGGGGACAAGACCAAGGAAGTGGCTGGTAGTGCACAAGGTATTGCGTTTCTTCCCCATAACGGAGAGGACGTCATCGACCCAGCCGCGCTGTGAGTCATAAGAGACCCGAACATGCCGGGTCTCGATGAACTCTCGCTCAGTCAGAGGCTTGGAGAGCCGAAGTAGGTTCTGGTTGTAGATGCAGCGATAGTCACCCGAAAACAGCGGCTCTGCCTGCACCTCGGTCGAGAGCTGAGCCGGAGTTGTCGTAAGTACGATATCAATGATGGGGGCATCCAAGGTCGAACGCCACAGCTGACTATTCGTCTGGTGGATAGCAAAGTTCACTCCCCAGTTATGATCCAATTTCTGCCGGGCGATCCACGGCCCGAAGAGGACTTCGATGTCGTCAGACATCGCCAGATGAAAGGTTCGCGAACTCTGCCATGGCTCGAACTCCGCCTCCTCGAGGATCACACTGGCAATGTTGCTCAGGCTCGGCCCGAGGCTCACTGACAGCGAAAGGGCCTTCGCCGTCGGAGACATTCCACCGCGGTTTCGTTCAAACAGCGGATCGTCGAAGAGCTTTCGCAATCGCCCCAGGGCTGCACTGACCGCGCTCTGAGAGAGGTTGAGTTTGTACCCCGCTCGGGTGACGCTGCCCTCTTGCATGAGGGCTTGGAACACGACGAGCAGGTTGAGATCGACCTGACTTAAAGCAATTCTGTTAATACTATCGATCATAAACATTTGTTTGACTGTTTTCCACTACCGGTCGAGAGTGAGGTCAACAGCCGAAACCAGATTCGGCATCACGTAATCGACGGAGCTTACACATGGACATCACCTCAGCAGAGAAGCGCAACGAGGCGCCTCTCACCACGCTCAGCAAACTCGACAGAACCCGCCGCATGGTGGCCGTCGGCATCGGCAACTTCATGGAATGGTTCGATTTCGCCATCTACGGATATTTCGCTGCCATCATCGGTGCGCAATTCTTCCCCTCAGGCGACGCGACGGCCGAAATGCTGTCATCGCTGGCCGTCTTTGCGGTGGGCTTCATCTCCCGACCGTTCGGTGCACTCATCCTCGGTCCCATCGGGGACAAATTCGGGCGAAAGACCGTGCTCATGATCACCGTGCTCGGCATGGGCACGATCACGGCACTCATCGGCGTGATCCCCTCCTACGCGACGATCGGCATCGCTGCACCGATCATCATCGTCATCCTGCGACTGGCACAAGGCGCCTTCGCCGGCAGCGAATGGACCAGCGCGGCCGCCTACATCGGAGAGAGTGCGCCCACACACCAACGAGCCATCTATGCCAGCGTAGTCACAGGCACGGCCGGCCTAGCATTCCTCGTCGGAACCGTCACCGCTGCGGTCCTCACGGCCACACTGGACGAATCTGCACTGAACACCTGGGGTTGGCGACTGCCCTTCGTCGCCTCCCTGATCATGGCTGTCGTTGCCATCTACATCCGACGCAAACTCGTCGACACCCCGGTCTTCGAGGAAGTCGAGCGCAAGCGCGCAGCGAACACTCTCGAGGAGACCCCCACCTCGGCGAAAGCAAAGGCCTTCGTCATGACTCTGGCGTTCGCTGGCATCTTCGGCGTCAGCCTGTACTACCTGATCACCTATATGAACAATTTCCTGTCCACCGCAGTGGGGATGAATCGCCTCGACGCATTGATCGTCTGCGGAATCGTTATGGCCATCTACGTTGCATTCAACCCACTGGCTGGGGTGCTCACAGACAGGTTCGGACGACGTCCGGTGCTCTTCACCGGGCTCATCGGTCTCATCGTCTGGAGCATTCCAGCATTCCTGCTCATGGGCACAGGCAGCATGTGGCTCTCCGGGATCGCGCTTACGGTCTTCGCCTTCTTCGTCGCCTGCACCGCGGTCGTCAACAACGTACTTCTCGTCGAAGTCTTCCCGGCTTCCATCCGCTCCACAGGATCAGCAATCGGATACAACGTCGCCTATGCTGCCCTCGCGGGCCCCGGCCCACTCATCGCAGCCGCACTCGTCGCCGGAACAGGCCTTCTCATTTCTCCCGCCTTCTATGTCATCATCATCGCCGTCATCGCACTGGCGATCCTCTTCCCAATGCTCAAAGAGACCAAAGGGATCGACATCTCCCACGGCTGAGCCGAGAAAGGACACACCCTATGTACACAGCAGCAGTCATCCAAGCCGCTTCCGTCCCATTCGACTCCGAGGCATCGACCGACAAGGCCGTTCGGCTGATGGCCGAGGCCGCCGCTCAGGGCGCCGCCCTCGCCGTGTTTCCTGAAGCGTTCATCGGCGGGTACCCGAAGGGCAGCACCTTCGGAGCCCCCGTCGGCATGCGCACCGAGGGCGGCCGGGACGAATTCCAGCGCTACTCACACGGAGCGATCGAACTCGCCGGCCCACAGATCGCACGTCTCGTCGAGGCTTCCCGGGACAACGGGATCTTCGCTGTAGTCGGCATCATCGAGCGCCTCGGTAACACCCTCTATTGCACGGCACTCATGCTCGATCCGGAGACTGGGGTCGCCGGCGCCCACCGCAAACTCATGCCCACCGGCTCAGAGCGCGTCATCTGGGGATTCGGCGACGGTTCGACCCTCGACACGATGGACACGCCTCTGGGACGCGTCGGCTCGGTGATCTGCTGGGAGAACTACATGCCACTGCTTCGTCAGGCCATGTATGCCAAGGGCGTCGAGGTCTACTGCGCGCCTACGGCAGATGACCGACCCACATGGGCCGCGACGATGACGCACATTGCGCTCGAGGGACGCACCCATGTCCTGTCGGCCTGCCAGTACATCACCAAGGACGCCTATCCCGACGACCATCCCTTCGATGAGGAACTTCCACACGGCGACACCGTCATGCGCGGCGGCAGCATGATCATCGCCCCCACCGGTGAGGTGCTGGCCGGACCAGTCTTCGGCGAGGAGACGATTCTCTACGCCGAAATCGACGCCGATCTCAAGACCCGCTCCCACCTCGATTTCGACTCCGTCGGGCACTACTCACGGCCCGATATCTTCGAGCTGACAGTCCACACTGACCCCCAAGCTTCGGTCGTCTTCGACTGATCTCTCAGCCCATCAACGACAGCAGAAACGACGACAACAGAGCGGAAAACATGTCCACAACACTGTTCATCGGCCTCGGGCGCATGGGAGCGCCCATGGCAACTCTTCACGCCCAGGCATTGGCGACAGCAGTCTTCGATCTTTCGTCCGAAGCCGTCGCTTCGGTCAGCGAGGCGGGAGGAGCCACACCGGTTACCGACCTGAAGTCGATTCCCGGCGATGTCGACACCGTCATCCTCATGCTCCCCAGCAGTCGGCAGGTCGAAGAGACGCTCAGCGGTGAGGAGGGCCTGCTGCACCGCCTCGGTGAGGGCGCCCTGATCATCGACATGAGCTCGAGCGAACCCACGAGCACTCGGAGCCTCGCCCAGCGGGCGCAGGAACATGGGATCGACTATGTCGACGCCCCGGTGTCCGGGGGCGTGCCAAAGGCGAAGACCGGTGAGCTGTCGATCCTCGTCGGAGGTAGCGCCGAGGCGGTCGAGCGGGCCATGCCGCACCTCGAGGTGATGGGTTCAACCATCATTCATGTGGGTGACGAGGGCGCCGGCGACGCAGCCAAAGCAATCAACAACCTCGTCAGTGCCAGCAATATCGCCGTTGCCTGCGAGGCTCTCACAGTTGCGCAGAACTTCGGCATCGATCCCGCGAAGATGGCCGAGGTGCTCAACTCGGCGACTGGTCGCAGCCAAGCCTCCGAGCTCAAGATCACGAAGTACATCCTCCCTCACGATTTCACAAGTGGCTTCGCCTATGACCTCATGCTCAAGGACATGACAATCGCCAGGGGCCTGGCTGAGTCACTCGAAACTCCCGTCACCGCCACCGCCTTCGACAAGCTCAGTACCGGTCGCGCGCAACTCGGCGATGCCCCGGATCACACCGAGATCAGTCGTCTCTACGGCCTTGGACAGTGACGACCACTCACCACACCACCACCCGCACCACCAAAAAAACCAACAGGAACGAGGAGACAGCAATGACACACTCAGCTGAGGACGCACAGGCCTACATCGACGATATGGCCACCAAGCGCGGCTATGTCCTGGACTACCACAAGATCATGGCCAAACAGGACTTCCCCGTCTTGCAAGCTGCGAACCATCTCGTCTCGACGGCGTACCTCGACCAGCGCACCCTCGATCGCCGGACCAAAGAGCTCATCTTCATCGTCTCGCTCACGGTCATGCGAGCGTCGAAAGGGCACATCCAGTCCCACATTCGAGTAGCACTCGACATCGGCGTCTCCGCCACTGAGATTCTCGAAGCCATCGAAATCGCCCTGCCCGAAGCGGGCATCGTCGCATTCCAGACCGGCTTCGAAGCGTGGCGGGAAGTGGTCGACGCCGACGGCATCGAACCCACAGTGAAGGCTCATGCAGGCGGATCGGGAGAATAATTCCTCCTCACCTTCGAACGGACATGTGAATATGAACATCACCACCACCTCGGCGCCGGACACGATCGACGATCCTTGGCAGGTAGTCATCGTGCGACACGGCACACGTGAGACAGTGCGATCGGATGCGTTCCTCAACTACTCCTTCTACGACGAGCCCGACGGACCGCATCGCGTTGACTACTATTTCTGGGTGCTTCGCCGAGGTGGTGAAGTGGTGATCGTCGACACTGGCTATTCTGCACACGAAGGCCAGGTGCGCGACCGGACCATCCTCATCGATCCCCTGCGTGCGCTTCATGCTCTAGGGATCGATCCGGCCAACGGTCCCACAGTCATCGTCACGCATGGCCACTACGATCACATCGGAAATATCGGAGCATTTCCACATTCCGAGGTGCTCATCGCTCGCAAGGAGTGGGAATTCTGGACGGGCGCACTCGCCCAGAAGACACAGTTCGCTCATTTCGGTGACCGCACGGCGATTGGTCAGATGGAACAAGCACAAGCCGAGGGGCGGTTGAATCTATTCGAGGAGCATTGTTCGCCTGCTCCCGGGATCGATGTGTCTGTCGTTGGCGGCCATACCCCGGGCCAATCGATCGTGAGTGTCATGACGAGTGAAGGACCCGTCGTCCTTGCCAGTGACGCCGTGCACTTTCACGAAGAGCTTGAACGAGACATGCTCTTCCAGTCCATGACAGACCTTCCCGATTCCTACCGAGCACTCGAGAAGCTGCGAGGGCAGTCGAATCAGCTGCTCGTCAGTGGACATGATGCGGCTGAACTAGACCGGCATACCCCAATGCGCGGCGCACTTTCGGGTCTGGCAGCAACGATCGGAGTGCAGTGAAACCTCGGCTCGAGCGATTGCAGAGGTCCCAAGAGCTACGGGGAATGGCGACAAGCTCAACCGTTTCGTTCACTTTGGTTGCAGACACCTGGCGCAGTAGTCTGCAATTCAACGAGGGCAGGTTGCAATTAGCAGGCGGCATCCCTCAGTTCACTCTCTCCGCGAGCGACAAGACCTGGGACGAGGTGCTGAAGCCGAATCCAGCACCCGGGATGCAGAGCATCGTCCATCTGACACGGACCGGGTCAATCACGCTCACCGGCGCCGCTGTCGAATTCGACCGGCACATTCATCTGGTTCGTGCAGTAGTCGAGGCGCTCCGGGGTCGCACGGCCGAGGCTTTTGCTCCGCGACGACAACTTCGTGCCCGAGGCGAATACCACCGTGTCGAATCCACCGTCGGAACTGCCGACATCCATGTGGAACGATGCGGAACAGGACGGCCGATAGTCGCTCTAGCCACCGCAGGCTCATCCAGCACGCAATGGCACGGTCTCATGACGGAATCAGACATCACGGACCATTTCGAACTCATCACAGTCGATCTGCCTTGGCATGGCAGCTCATCCCCCACATTCGGATCGGCGACCGGGGACTGGAACCTCACTCCCGAGTCGTACTCACGGTTCATCGTCGATGCGACTCGATCGATCGGGCTGCGAGCCCCGATCCTCCTCGGCGCCTCGATGGCCGGGGCTGCAGTGATTCACGCTGTTGCCACCTACCCTGAGGACTTCTCCGGCGCCGTTGCCGCTCAGGCGGGCCCGCGTGTCAGGAATCGAGCAACGCCGCAATTGCGAGCAACCGATATCGACCAGTCGCTCTTTGTGCCGGAATGGACATACGGGCTGATGAATCCGGAGTCGCCTGCAGAATTCAGAAAGCGCGTGTGGTGGGGCTATTCATCCGGCGGGCACGGGCTCTACGCCGCCGACATCAATTCCTATCAACAGTGGGATATTGACTCGGTGGCGGATCTGCTTGGACATGACAGCCCACACATCGCACTTCTCAGTGGCCGTTACGACACCACGGTCACGCCAGAAGCCTCTCAAGCTCTGGCGAAGTCGATTCTCAACTCCTCATTCTGCGAAATGCCGGAGCTCGGCCATTTTCCCCATGCTGAGAACCCGGCACGCTTCGCTGATTACCTCGAATCCGCGGTGGAGAGGGTCCTGGCTCACCGGCCCTGACGGTGAGCGTTCAGTCCCCTGCACCCAGCCGCCGACACTCCAGCGCGATGACGACATCGGCCATGACTCTCGGGTCCCCGAGTCGAGATCCGAGAATGCTTTCGATCTGAGTCAATCGGTACCGGACGGTGTTCTCGTGGACCTGCAGCCGACGAGCCGCCTCGGCGACGTTTGCACCGGAGTCGATGTATGTGGTCAGGGTCATCCAGGAATCAGGATTCCGAGAGATCTTGTCGAGGTAGCGCTGGACGATGAGCTGATCGAAGCGCGAGCTCATCCGCGCCGCCGCCCAGACCACCGGGCGCATGGAGTCGACATAGACGAACTCCCCAGGACCTGTGGCCTCGAGCGCCACATCTGCCGACCTCAACATCTCAGGGACTTGGCTGAGCGCAGTGAACGGCTCGGAGACCCCAGCTCCGATGATTTCCGCGGCGAAGTAGTCCTCGACAGCGAAATCCTCGACACATAATGCGGTATGTTCGACCGCGGAGGTGGTGTAGCCGGTGTCACTGGCGACGATCCCCTGCGTCAAGGTCGGAGATTGCTGAGCAGCGCTCGATGTTCCTGTGTCTGCCCTTGCCCGCACGATGCGCACGGGCTGATAAGGGACGAATCCGAACTTCTCCAGTAACCTCCACCGTGCGGGTTCATTGCCGGGTGACACCCCCGCCTCAAGGTCGCGCATCAGTCGCGCGGATTCCTCTCGGCGCGTGCTGATCGAGAATGATTCGAAGCCTTCGAACGCCTGCAGGATCTTCGTCATTGTGTCGAAGACGAGTGCCACATCGGCTGCAGTGCCACTGCCGGGACGGCCCGACTCACGGGTAGCCCCAACACCCTCGAATTCCTCGTGAACAGCAATGACGATGACATGGTCGCGCTGCCTGATCCGTACCGCACGCGCACGCACAATCCACCGGCCGATCTGAGTCTGCGCAGCATAGGCCAGATCCGCGGAGAGAACCCAATCCGAAATGAGGTGGGTGGGAGCCGACCCGACCGACCGGATGACTTCGCCGAGTTCATTGACGACCAGGCCCGAACCCCTGCAGATTCTCGCCGCTCGCCGGAGCACCGACTCCAGAGGGTCCGCGGTGCCAAGTGATGCCAACAGTTCACCGAAGACCCACTCCCGTGATCTCGCCATCGCTTCTCCTGACCTCTCGGCGCCTACGGTCAGCTCACCAGGCCCGTTGCGCCGCTTTTGTGTTTTCTACAATAACAGCGGATCTATCCTTCGATTCCTCTATTGACCCGGTGTCTGCGACCAGCCCATGATGTTATCCAGATCACAATCAAAGGAGATCCCGTGGCCGACCTGCGAGTCGCCGTCGACGTTGGCGGCACCTTCACCGATATCTGCATATTCGACGAATCTTCCCAGTCCATGCGGGTGACGAAAGTCCCGTCCACCCCGGACAATCCCATGCAAGCTGTTCTCAACGGAGTCAGAAGAGCCAACATCAACCTCGGCGAGGTCGAGCTCTTCTCTCATGGCACCACCGTTGCCACGAACGCTCTCATCACTCGTAAATTCCCCAAAGCTGCGATGGTGACGACCGCGGGCTTTCGCGATGTCATTGAAATCCGCGACGGCACGAAAGATGACCTGTGGAATGCCTATTCCGATGTGTCCGGCCCCTACATCCGGCGTCGGGACCGCTTCGAAGTCACTGAGCGCATCGACTATGCGGGCAATGTCGTCACCACTCTCGACGAGGACGAGGCTCGCCGGCTCGGTCGCCTGCTGAAGAAGCGCGGTGTCGACACCGTGGCGATCTGCTTCATCAATTCCTATGCCAACGCCACACACGAGGCCCGCATGCGTGAGATTCTCACGGAGGAGCTTCCCGGAGCGAACATCTCCACCTCGGCGGAGATCCTGCCGGAGATCTTCGAACACAACCGCTTCAACACCACCGTCGCCAACGCCGTCCTCGGTCCCCTGGTATCCGGATATGTCGAAGAGCTCGACAGCAACCTCACCAAGGACGGCTATTCCGGGGAGCTTCTCCTCCTCCACTCCGGTGGTGGATCGATGACCTCCGCGATGGTCAAGCGCTTCCCAGTCCGGCTGGCCGCCTCCGGCATCGCCGCCGGAGCCATCGCTGCCCAGCACGTGGCTGAACAGTGCGGCTTTGCAAATGCAGTGGGGCTCGACATGGGCGGAACCTCGACCGACATCTCACTCGTCGCCGATGGCGAGCTGCGAGTGACCAACGACTGGGAGGTCGAGTACGGACACCCGATCGTCTTCCCCAGCATCGAGGTCCTCACGATCGGCGCGGGTGGTGGTTCGCTGGCCCACATCGACATCGCTGGATCATTGCGCAACGGGCCGCAATCTGCCGGAGCGGATCCCGGACCGGCCTGCTATCGCCGGGGTGGTGCCGAACCGACGAACACCGACGCAAATTTGTGGATGGGACGCCTGGGCACCGACTTGGCCGATGGCGAAATGACCCTGGACAGAGCTTGCGCCAAAGATGCGATCGAGGCGAAGGTCGCCAGCCCCCTCGGCCTCGACGTCGACGCTGCGGCAGATTCGATCATCAAGGTGGCCAACGCCAATATGGCCGACGCAGTGCGTCTCGTCTCCATCAGGCGCGGACTTGATCCTCGCGACTTCGCCCTCATTGCCTTCGGAGGGGCCGGGGCTCTGCACGGCGTGGACGTGGCGAAGGAGCTGAACATTCCCACGGTCGTTGTGCCCCCGAACCCAGGTGTCACCTCAGCGCTGGGATGCCTCTTGGTCGACATTCAACACGACCTCTCCCAGATGTTCACCGGAGCCGCCGATTCGGCAGATTCCGAGGCGCTCGAACAGCATTTCAAAGAACTCGAACTCGAAGGCCAAGAACGGCTGCGGCACGAAAAGGTCGCCGAATCCGATAGGGTCTTCGAACGCGGAATCTCCATGCGCTACCAGGGGCAATGGCGGTCACTGCAGGTCAAGATGGGCAATGGCCCCAACGCCCTGCGCGAGGCTGTGCAGCTCTTCCATGAAGAGCACGAGAAGCAGTATGCGTTCCGGCAGGACGAGACTCCCGTCGAGATCTACCAGCTCCATCTCAAGGCGTTGGGCAAGACCCCCAAGCCGAGCTTCCGCCCATCGCCCATCGGCACGGGTGATCCAGGTGAGCCGCTCGAGGTTCGTGAGGTGTACTTCGAGGGGAAGTGGCACTCCACCCCTGTTTATCAGCGCGAGAACCTGCCTTCCGGAGCCGCGTTCATCGGGCCGGCGATCCTCAACCAGATCGATTCGACGACAGTCATCCCACCGGATTCCTCCGCAGTGATCGACGAATGGCTCAACATTCGCATCACTGTGGACACCGGCACCAGCGAACCTGCCCAAGCCGCGGCCGCGAACGATTCTTTGCAGCCCGTGAAGTGAGGAGAGAACAATGACCACGATCGCTTCAGCGAAAACAGAAACGTCCACCCTCGACCCAGTCACTTTCGAAGTGCTCAAGAACGCCTTCGCCACCAGCGTCGACCTGATGAGTGAACAGATTCTGCGCACCTGCTACTCCTTCGTCATCTACTCGCGCGACTTCTCATCGGCCCTGTGCGACAAATATGGCAACACAGTGATGCAAGGAAGCGCGGACATCGCAGTCCACGTCGGCACCCTTCACTTCCAGTGCAAAGCAGTGATGGAGGAGTTCGGCGACGACATCAACCCGGGCGATGTCTTCCTCATCAATGACCCCTATCGAGGCGGCACTCACTTCAACGATGTCAGCTTCATCCGTCCCATCTTCGCGGAGGACGAGATCATCGGGTACGCCCAGAACAAAGGTCACTGGGCCGACATCGGAGGATCCGTCCCCGGCTCCTTCGATGTCTCTGCCAGTGAACACTTCGGGGAGGGAATGCGAATTACTCCCCTTCGGGTGTGGCACAAGGGGCGGTTCCTCCATGATGTGGCGCAGCTGCTCGTATCGAACACTCGGGCTCCTGATCAGGCACTCGGCGATCTCAACGCCCAGGCCGAGGCCACTGCGGTGTGCGAACGCGAAGTGCTCCGCCTTGTGGACAAGTACTCGAAGGACACGGTTCTCGATGCGATGCAGGAAACGCAGGACTACGTCTGCCGGACTGTGCTCGCCAGCCTAGGCGACCTTCCACGCGGAGAATGGGAGACGGTCGACTACCTCGATGGCGACCCTGCCAAGGGCGAGGGGCTCATACCGATTCGCGTCAAGCTCACCCTTGATGGCGAAGGCATCCACTACGACCTGACCGGAGCCGCCGAAGCGGTCTCAATCTTCCTCAATTCCGGATACGGAACCACCTATTCGGCAATCTACGCTGGAACGAAGACTTTCTTCCCCGACGTCCCACTCAATTCCGGGTTCTATGAGGCCGTCACGGCAGAAATCGGCGAGGAGGGCACTGTCGTCAACGCTGGTTGGCCGCACGCGGTGACCGGATTCTGTTCGGGCCCCTACGAGAAGGTGATGAACGCTATCTTCGAACTTTGGTCCCACATCATGCCTGAACGGGCCATGGCCTGCGCCTTCAACCTCGAATATCTACTGGTGGGAGGCCATGACAGCCGTACGAAGTCGAATCCGTACTTCATGTGGTACGACTGGATGGCCGGCGGCTGGGGCGGACGGTCGACGAAGGACGGATCTTCGGCAACCTCACCGGTCTTCGGCACAGGGCTCGCAGTTCAGCCGGTGGAAGGGCAGGAACGGCTCACACCTGTCATCACCACCCAGCACTCGATCAACATGGACTCAGGTGGACCTGGAAGGTTCCGCGGCGGCTGCGGCGTCAACAAGGGCGGGATCCTCACCGATGCTGCCGGTGCTGTGATGAGTTACTGCTGCGACCGCGGTCGCTCCACGACTTGGGGCATTAACGGCGGGCTCCCATCGATCCCGCACGGCGTGTGGCTCAATCCCTCTTCGGACGATTCGAAATACCTGGGCGCAACCTTCTCGAACGTCTCTATCAGCCCTGGCGACACGTTCGAGAGGCCGAGCGCCGGTGGCGGCGGGTTCGGGGATCCGCTCGAACGCCCCAGTGCCGAGGTGCTCGAGGACGTCATCGACGGCTACGTCTCCATCGACCGAGCTGGCAAGGACTACGGCGTCGTCATCACCGAGATCGATGCTGAACTCGATGAATACGAGGTCGACGAGGCCGCGACGACGAAGATGCGTGCGCAGATCCGTTCCGAACGCGCGTCTTGGCTCGATGCCGACCCTGCCGAGGTGGCCCACTGTTATCGCAACGGAGACATCACCGTTCACGACGTCGTCCGGAAACACGGGGTCGTTCTCGATTGGGGCACCGGGGAACTGCTGGAGAAGTCGACCGGCCAGTTCCGTGACAGTATGCGGAAACGTTCGGCGGCACATTGGAAGTGAGGCACTCCGGGTCGAACTCACTGGGGCTGTACATCGGAGGCGCCTGAACCTCAGACAAGCATCCCGCGACACTGGGACCTGTCGCGGGATGCGCTCTGGCGTACCGTGGTCGGTTGTGGGACGGCCCTTCCGCCAACAACCCGTGAAGGAATCCCGCTAAGAGTCATCCTCATGTGCAAAGAGCTCACGCCTATTGCGCAGACCCAACTTCTGAAACGCATTGGATACGTGAGACTTCACCGTAGTGACGCTGATATAGAGTTCGCGAGCTATCTCGGCATTGCTGAATCGCTGCAACACGAATCCAACAACTTCCGATTCACGTTTGGTGAGCAATGAAGAATTGATCCGGTCATCGAGGTCACGCGCTGTGGTATCAGAATCCAGTCCAGTGATCCACACCTTTTTGCCTACCGCTGTCGACCTGATGGTCTCCAGCAGGCTTGCTTGGGATTGATTCTTCGTAAGAAAGCTGTCGGCACCGGATAGAAATGCGAGAGTCGCGTCGCTCGGAGACGTGAACGAGGTGTACATCAGCACCTTCGTCGCCCGTGGCATCGCCTTGATCTCACGGCAGATCTCGAGCCCCTTGTTCTCTCCTTCGAAGCGAAGAGGAATAATCACGAGATCAACCGCTAGCGTCGACAACTGATCGAAGACTTCTTCGGTCCGGGCGGCCTGTCCGGCAACACTCATATCTTCTTGTGCCGAAACAACGGTAGTCAGACCAAGGCTGACGATGGGGTGGTCTTCGACAATCAGCACCGCAATGCTCGTCATTCCTGGCTGTCCGTTCTACTCACCCGAATTCCATTGGGCACCACTCCGACGGAATGGTGATGCGTGCAGTGTGAAGTGGATTGACCAGTTGGCTGATTTCGGCGTTGGAGACAATGCTGGTCAAACGATAGGCATCCTCCCATCCCAGGTCATGCCATAGCCGCATGAGGTCAACCGCTTCTTCGAAACCCGCCCGAACGGCTTCGTGTATGTCCTCTGCACTGGAGAGCACACTCATTCCTGCAGAATGGATCACCACAGGCAGATGTCCTTCGTGGTCGACTTTACGGATGCTCAGTTGGATCTCCCCCGAGATCTCGATGCCAGTTCCGCCGAGTTCTCCATCACCTTGTGCTGCATGCAGATCACCGGCAGACACAAGGCCCCCGTCATGCTGCGCCTGAAGCAGAAGCCCGCTGCCGGGCCTCAACGTACGAGTATCGAGATTGCCACCGTGGACTCCAGGCAACTCGGTATTGATCTCTCCGACCCGAGGCGCAACTCCGAGGACGCCGACCATTGGTGCAATTTCCACCGCCAGTGTGTCCGTGATCCACGCCCGCCCATCATCAACAGGCACGATCCGTGAGCTGGCCTGTTCGATCTTGTCGCCCAGAATGCCCAACCCCGGGGACAGAGCCATGACGCCCCATCGACCGACACTCACACGTTCGATTTCGATCAAGATCCAGTCGCCGGCCTGAACTCCCTCAACCGCGACAGGACCTGTCGCGCGATTGAACTTGGCCATGTCGACATCCGGCCGCAGAACCCGCTCCGAATCGATCTGTCCTGCGTAGCAGTCAAATGTCTCCAGGACAAAGGATTGGCCAGTCGCAACCGTTGCCACCACATTGTTGATGCCCGATAACGCCGACGATGATTCTGTGTTTGGAATCCTCAGCATCAGGCCCACCCATCGGGAATCAGACCGACCGCATTCAACAGTGAGTAGATGAATGCCAAACCGAAGACGATGATGAGCAGCGCCTGTATCAGCGGATGTGCGATCCACCCGGCTGTCCATGCGGGCTCCTGGTCACCGAATCTGCGTGCACGATGCAACATGAGCACGGGAACTACGGACATGATGGCTCCGGCGAACCCTCCCGCATAACCAAGCGCCGCAACGAATCCGGTGAGATGGAATACACCGACCAGAAACGGTGGAATCGCGACAAGAGCCAATGCGGCGATGCGGTACCCGTTGGCGTTCTCCGCCGGCCATTTGAAGCGGTCGAAGATGTTCGTCATCAAGGTCAGAGCGATTGCCCAGAATGACGTCATCATCGCCAACAGAGCGAAGACGTTTGAGAGCACATAGGCAACCTGCCCCAGACTCTGGCCCCACCCGATTGTGACCACTTCGGTGATGCTGTCTGGTCCCAGCATTCCCAGTGCCGCCAATGGGACGATCGCCAGAAGGAATCCTGTGATCCCCATGCCGACGATGACTGCTCGTGGAAGACCCTGCGGATTCGTCTCAGCCAAGCCACGCGCCAATTCCGGAACAGTGTACTGAGCGATGAACGAGAACACCGCCAGGTTCACGATCGGAATGATGAAGAAGGGGTGCACATATGTCAGATGCTCGAGGTGGATCCCCGGCCCGATGAACGTCCAGGCACACAAGAAGAGGATCAGCGCTATCATCGCGATCGACAGCCCCTGCTCAGATCGCCCCGTCGCCTTGAGCCCGAACCATACGACAACGAGACCCGGGATGAAGAACAGGAAGCTGCCGACGGTTACCGGTATCCCCAGAAGGTCGGCGAGAACATTGCCGCTGCCCGAGGTATAGGCGATGAGCGCACCCAAACCGTTGATCACGACACCGGCGAAGATCAGCCAGGATCCGGCCTGCCCAAGATACTTCTCTGCCAGCCCTGACAGTTGCAGCGGTTCTTTCGTGCGCAGGGCGATCTCTGCCACGTAGAGCATCGAGGCCGTGGTCAAGAAGCCTGCCACCAGGAGGGCCACAAGAAGGGCGAAGAACCCGCCGTTCTTCGCCCCGTACGGAAGACTGAGAATTCCCGCACCGATATTCGCGCCGACGATGATTGAGACACCCTGCCAAAAGGTGATCGTTTCGCTCTTGCGAATATTCACATTCTGTCTGGGTTGGTCAAACGTCTCACTCATTACCAAGCTCCTCCGGCGGTCCGATTCAGGGCGAGAGATCACGCCGAGGTGACGGTGCTCTCCGCAGCTTTCTGCTCATCAGGGTCAAGCATCGTTGCTTTATCAGTTCTCCACTCTATGTGTTCGACGCCACGTCCTTCTTCCTACCTGAGGGAGGAGATTGAGTTCACGAGCAACTGGGGTGAAGAACCCGCCACCTCCAACTTTTCGTACCCCCTGGTCGAATCCGGACAAATCCTATAGGATCCATGAAATAGGAATCAGTTCGAAGGGGAACTCGTGACCCGATTATTCAATGACCCGAATGACTTCGTCTCCGACATGTCGCGTGGTTTTGCGCTCGCCTCGTCCCGCTGGGTGCGAGCCGTCAACGGCGGAGTCGTGCGTTCCACCGCAGCAAGTGAGCCGACGGTCTCGCTCGTCATCGGAGGCGGCAGCGGCCACTTCCCTGCCTTCTCTGGACTCGTCGGCCCGGGACTGGCCCACGGCACCGCCATGGGCAACGTCTTCGCCTCACCGTCGACGAAGCAGATCATGTCCGTGGCCCGCGCCTGCGACCAAGGGCGGGGCGTCCTCTTCAGCTACGGCA
Source organism: Brevibacterium sp. UCMA 11752 (assembly GCF_021532235.1). Classification (NCBI taxonomy): domain Bacteria; kingdom Bacillati; phylum Actinomycetota; class Actinomycetes; order Micrococcales; family Brevibacteriaceae; genus Brevibacterium; species Brevibacterium sp. UCMA 11752. The sequence goes on from NZ_JACBOS010000003.1 coordinate 545,841, forward strand.
ACTACGCCGGAGACGTCCTCAACTTCGACCAGGCCCAGGAACAGCTGCGGGCAGAAGGCATCGATGCGCGCACGGTCGTCGTCACCGACGACATCTTCAGCGCCCCCAGCGGAGAGATCGAGAAACGTCGCGGCATCGCCGGTGACCTCGTCGTCTTCAAGGTCGCCGGAGCCGCCGCCGAGGCGGGCCTCGATATCGCCGACGTCGAACGATTGGCGTCCTCGGCGAACGATCGCACCCGATCGATCGGAGTCGCGTTCTCCGGCTGCACCCTTCCCGGGGCCGATGAGCCTCTGTTCACAGTGCCAGACGGGCAGATGGCCATCGGGTTGGGTATCCATGGAGAACCAGGGATCGACGAGGTCCCCCTCCCCAGCGCAATCCAGCTGGCCGAGCTTCTCGTCTCACGACTCCTCGCCGAGGCACCCGATCGGTCGAAACGAGTGGTTCCCATCCTCAACGGCCTGGGAACGGTCAAATATGAAGAGCTCTACCTTCTCTACGGGCTCATCGACCCCTTGCTGCGCACCGCCGGCTACGAGCTTGTCGATCCGGAGGTCGGAGAATTCTGCACGAGCTTCGACATGGCTGGCCTCTCACTGACTCTCCTGTGGCTTGACGATGAACTCGAACCGCTGTGGGCTGCCTCCTGCTCATCGGCCGCGTTCACCCGCGGGGAGCTCGGGACCGCGCATCTGCCGACAGGCCTCGCCGGACAGGAGCTCCCACAGGAACAGGTGAACACCGCAGCACCGGCTCCCGCTTCGGAGGCTTCACAGCAGCTGGGCAGAGAAGCCTCCGCCGCCTTCACTCGAATCGCCGCCGTCCTCGATGACGCTGCCGGAGAACTCGGTCGCCTGGACAGCGTTGCCGGAGACGGCGACCACGGAATCGGAATGCAGCGCGGATCGAAGGCGGCAGCACGCGCCGCAGCTGACGCAACGGCCGCCGGCCACGGTGCCGAGGCGGTGCTGGCCTCGGCCGGTGAAGCCTGGGCCGACGTCGGCGGAGGCACCTCCGGAGCGATTTGGGGACGGATCATCGGCACACTTGCGGCAGGGTTCGCTGGCGACTCCCGCCCAACTCCCACTTCGATGGCTGCTGCCATCGATGCCGCAGTCGATGAGGTTCGCATGTTCGGCGGAGTCGAGGTCGGCGAGAAGACACTTCTCGATGCACTCGTCCCCTTCGCCACCGAGTTCTCCCGTACCGTCAGCTCCTCGGGCGACGACTCCTCGCCGCTGGTTCTCGCCCGGGCGACCACGTGTGCCGCGCACGCAGCGACTCAAGCGGCCCAATCCACTGCAGACCTCGTCGCGATGCGCGGCCGGGCCCGCTCCCACGGTGATCGCAGTGTGGGCACGCCGGATCCCGGCGCGATCTCCCTGGCGATGATCGCCTCGGCGATCGCTGAACAGTTCACCTCCAACACACCCCTATCTACACCCACCGAGCGAAAGGCAGCGCGATCATGACACTGCGAGTGGTCGTCGGATCCGACGATGCGGGATTCGACTACAAAGAGATCATCAAGTCTGACCTCGGAGATGACGCACGCATCACCTCGGTCGTCGACGTCGGAGTCGACTCCGAGTCGCACACCTTCTATCCCTCCATCGCGACCACCGCGGCTGAGATGGTCGCCCGAGGTGACGCCGATCGCGCGATACTCATCTGCGGCACCGGGCTCGGTGTCGCGATCGCGGCGAACAAGGTCAAGGGCATCCGAGCCGCCACCGCACACGACTCGTTCAGCGTCGAACGCTCGGTCCTGTCCAACGACGCCCAGATCCTCTGCATGGGCCAACGCGTCATCGGCCTCGAACTCGCCCGTCGTCTGGCCCGGGAATGGATCGGCTACACCTTCGATCCGGCGAGCGCCTCAAATGACAAAGTGGCACAGATCAGCGCCTACGAGTCCCGCTGATCCATGCCTGAGACCTACTCGCTCGCACGCTCTTCGCCACCGTCACCCGCTCTCCCGGACCGGCTCATCGGTATCAGCCTGAAGATGTACATGTCACACGCGCAGACAGTGGACTGGGCCCACAGGGTCACCGAACTCACGCACGCCCACCCGGCAGTAACCTCGGGGGCGGCAGGACTGGCCCTCCTCCCCCAGTTTCCGTCGATCCCCGCTTGTCTCGACGTACCCGGGCCGCTGCAGATCGGAGCCCAGAACCTGTCCGCCGAGGATGCCGGTGCATGGACCGGGGAAGTCTCCGGAGCGGTACTTGCCGAACTCGGCTGCCGCTATGTCGAAGTGGGTCATGCCGAACGTCGTCGCCACTTCCATGAGACCGATGACATCGTCCGCGCGAAGATCGCCGCCGCACTGCGCCACCGCTTGGTCCCGGTCCTGTGCGTCGGGGAGGAGACTGCCGGTACACCGGAATCTGCCGCCGCCGAGGTGACCGCCCAGATCCGCTCGGCCCTGCCCACAACGGCTGGTGACCTGCCACCCCAGAGCGGCGTCGTCATCGCCTATGAGCCGATCTGGGCGATCGGTGCGCAGCAGCCAGCCGCCCCGGATTACATCATCGCCGTCTGCGAAGCGGTGCGTGCCCGCACTCGCACCCACTTTCCCAATCTCGACTTCCGCCTCATCTACGGCGGAAGCGCGGGACCCGGCCTCCTCACCCGCCTCGACCCCAGCGTCGACGGACTCTTCCTCGGCCGCTTCGCCCATGACCCCGATTCAGTGCCGAGGATCCTCGATGAACTCGCCGATGTCATTATGCTGAAATCATGAATGCACAGCCTCCGACCCCCCGCGCAGACATCGAACGTCGCGGACTCCGCGACCTCGTCTACGAACACATCCTCGAAATCCTTCTCACCGGAGAGATCTCCCCAGGCGAAAGAGTGTCCATCGACGGATTGGCCAGACAGCTCAATGTCTCTCCCACCCCCGTGCGTGAAGCACTCGTCGACCTCGAACGCACCGGCCTCGTCGTCCGCGAGGCCCTGCGCGGCTACCGCGTCTCACCTCCTCTGGAACGCGGACAGCTGCAAGAACTCTTCATCGCCCGAGAAACGGTGGAAACCGCGGCGACACGACTGGCCACACCGGCCGATGACGAACTGCTCAGAGCACTGGCAGCCGCCCACTCCGAGCATGAGAAGGCCGGTGACCGGGTGCGGGAGACAGCGGAGCAGGGCAACGAGGCGACAGACAGTCCCGAAGAGGCGCGCCGGATCCAGGTGAGCGCAGCTCAGGAGTACTTCGCCCGCGACCGGGACTTCCACGACAGCATCCTCGAGCACTGCGGCAACCGCTACCTCGTCAAGATGTCGCAGGACCTGGGGGCACAGGTCCACCGCCTGCGACAGGCCCTGCCCCACGGCATCACCGACGTCGACGAAGCTCTGGCCGAACATCACGCCATCATCGAGGCCTTCGCCTCACCGGACCCGACTGCACCCGAGGCGGCCATGCGCCACCACATCAGGATGGTCGCTCACCGCGCACTCGTCGAAGACCCTCAAACTCCCACCCAAGAGAACCACGAGGACCCATGAGCCCCACCCATCACACCATCGCCTGCTGCATGCACGGCTTCTCCCCCACCGATTCCGACGGCCGGCCGCTCCAGGAGGCTGCCCCGCAGACGTGGGCCGGAATCTTCTCGACACTGACCGGCCTCGGCTTCACGGCCATCGAGATCGCCGACAGCCATATCCGTCCCGCCGATCTCTCAACTGAACGCCGCGTCCTCCTCAAAGATCTTGCCGCCTCGGCGGGGGTCGAGCTCACCTCCATCCATGTCCAACGCCAGTCGATCATCGACCCCGACCATGGGGAGGCCAACCTCGACTACGCGCACCGAACGATCGATGCGGCCGCAGAACTCGGCTGCCAGGTCTTCTCCACCGGACTCCATCAGCCCTTCTCACAGGCCCAACGCGAGGCCCTGTGGTTCTGGACGGCGAAAGGCTGGACCGACCCCATCGACCCAGAGGTCCGCGCCCTGGCCGTCCGACGACTGCGGGAATTGGGCCGGCACGCCGCCGAGGTGGGCCTGCCCATGTCCTTGGAGATGTACGAGGACACGTATCTGGGCACCGCCGACTCCGCTGTCCGTCTCATTGAGGAGATCGGACTCGACAACGTCGGCCTCAATCCCGACATCGGCAATCTCATCCGCCTGCACCGCCCCATCGATGACTGGCGGGAGATGCACGAACTCACACTGCCCTACGCGAACTACTGGCACATGAAGAACTACCAGCGCGACGAGGCCGCTGACGGCTCCTGGTTCACGTCCCATCCGACGACGATGCGCGACGGACTCATCAACTACCGCGCAATGGTCACCCGCGCCGTGGAGCTCGGCTTCAACGGCCCCTTCCTCATGGAGCAGTACGGGGGCGACAGCCTCGGCGTCTGCGCGGAGAACAGAACCTACCTCGCAGGGCTCCTCTCCACCGCCCCAGCAACGAAAGGCACGACCGGCTCATGACACCGTCTTCTCATAGCTCCCAGTCATCGATCTCCCTGGGACCGGCTTTCCCTGCCGAACGCACCGCGGTCCTCACCGGCGTCGGCAGCAGAAACGGAATTGGCCGCCATACCGCGCACCGCTTGGCACGGACCGGCTGGAACCTCGGACTCATTGCCCGCCGCACCGACGAAGCGCAGGAACTTGCCGCAGAGATCACCGAAGAATATGGAGTGGCCGCCCTCGGCATGGGCGTGGACGTGACTCGATCAGCAGAGATCGCAGAGGCGGCGGCCGCCTTCGAAGCGGGCCTGCCCCAGATCGTTGCGCTGGCGAACTTCGCCGGAGTCTCCTCCTCGACGACCTACTTCGAGATCACCGACGAGGAGTGGGCTCGGGTGATGACGAACAACCTCACCTCGACCCATCTCGTCACTCAGGCCTTCGGACGCATCATGGCGAACAACGGCTTGGGCCGCATCATCGGCCTGTCCTCGGTCACGGCGCAGAAGGGCGGTGGAACATTCTCCAAGACCGCCTACGCCGCGGCCAAAGCCGGGATCGTCGGCCTCATGCGCGGTGTCGCCCTGGAACTCGGCCCCTACGGGGTCACCGCGAACTCGGTGTCCCCTGGCCCCGTCGACACCGACATCATGGGCGGCCCGCTCGATGACGAACGCCGCGAGGCGATGGGTGCCGCGACCGCTCTGGGACGAATCTCTGTGCCCGAAGATGTCTCTGCGACCGTCGAATTCCTCATCAGCGAGGGCGCCGGACACATCACGGGCCAGACCCTGAGCATCAATGGCGGGCTCTACTTCCACTGATTTCCCACGCTCACATCAAACCGATCCAATGGAGGATCCATGACCGTCAGCACAGATCACATCACGTTCGTCGGCATCGGGGCCATCGGCCTGCCCATGGCCCTGCGACTGCAGCAGGCAGGATTCCATGTCACGGGCGTCGACCCGTTCCCGGGGCCCCGGAAACGTGCCGCTGCGGAGGGACTGCCGACCGAGGAGCGACCGCTGTCTGCAGACTCAGCAGGCACGGTCATCGTCATGGTGGCTGACGGCAATCAGCTCAAGCAGGCACTCGATGGGGACGAGCAGACCGGGTCTCCCGGATTGCTCTCACTCATGTCGCCGGAAGCGGTGCTCATCATCATGAGCACCGTGGGCCCCGACGCGGTGCGAGCTGCAGCAGAACGCGCCGAAGAGCGTGGCATCGGCGTCCTCGACGTTCCCGTCACCGGGGGCATTGCCGGTGTTCTGGCGGGGACCCTGCGGATGCTCACCTCCGGCCCACGCGAGGTGCTCGAGTCGCGACGGACAGTCCTCGAATCCCTCGGAACGATCATCGACTGCGGCGAGAGAATCGGAGACGGGCAGTCGTTCAAAACGGTGAATCAGCTGCTGTGCTCAGTCCACGTCGTGGCCGCCGCCGAGGCACTGTCATTGGCCGAACGGCTCGGACTTGACCAGGCAAAGGTCCTCGAGGCTATGACTGCCGGTGCCGCGAACTCGTGGATGCTCGGTGATCGCGGTCCCCGCATGCTCCAAGGTGTTGACGTCAAGGTGGCCAGCGCCGTCGGCATCCTCGTCAAGGACACTGCCATCGTCGCCGAGGTGGCCGAAGATCTCGACATCGATCTCGCCCTGCTTCCTGTGGCAGCCCGGAAATTCGGCGAGGCAGTAGAACTGGGCCACCTCCGCCGCGACGACTCGCAGGTGATGCGGACCTACGAGGTGTGAGCGGCACGCCGCGAGAGCAGCGCGCCCACACCACACCGTTCAAACCTTCCCTGCTGACGTCTCGACATGCGTTCAGATGGGCGCGACAGTCGGCTTCCACGAGTCCGGCTCGATCGGCCGAGTCGCCGGCCGACGATCGGATGGTCGTTTCACAGGGTCTTCTTGAGATTGGGGCATCTTTCTGCGCGTAGCAATGAAGGCCTCGTGAAGATTATCGATTGAGGCAGGTTGGCCAAAGCGGTCGAGTTCCGCGAGCACTGCATTCAGTATGTTCTCTTGGCTCGCCAGCTTCCTGTCGCTGGTCACGGCAGCTTTCGAAAAGAGATCCTCTGCAAACCGTTGCTGTGCCCACCGGGCCAGCACTGCCGTAATATATGCACCCTGCCAAGCCGATGCCCGCAGGGACGACAAAGGCTTCTTCTCACATGAGAAGAAGCCTTCGTTGCGACCGTTGCAGTCGCAGGGATCCGTGATCGGATCAGGCGAGGCCGAGTGCCCCGAGGATGGCGTTAAGGATATCTGGGAGATTGAGGTTGATCATGATTTTCCTTTCGTCAAGACGCTTCACTTTTGTGAAGGCACCTTGATTTAATCAGTGATGTTTCCCCAGGTCAAAAGTCATGCGCCTCCAATCGGCTACCTACCGGATAGTAGTGTTTCCGATGCGGTCTCGGACCTGCCCGGAATCGACTCATCGCCCGCGCCATTCATAGGGAGTCTTATCGATGAACGCGTGCACGGCACTGTGGAAGTCCTGCGAACCATAGATACGCTCGACGATGTCCTCATCGTCGACGGAACCGCCAGCATCCGAGAGCCTGCGCACGACTTCCTTGACCGACCACATCGTCAGCGGTGCGTGCCCTTTGAGCGTATTCGCCCACTCTGCGGTCGCCTCGGCGATGTCCTCGGTCACGAGTCCGACGAAGCCTGCGGTCAGGGCCTCATCGGATTCGATGAACCGGGCACGCAGCAGCATGTCGACCACACGGGCACGGCCGAGCAGCTCGATGAGCAAGCTCAGGGTGTCCCCGGACAGACAGTTGCCGAGGGTCCGCGCGATCGGCACCCCGAAGCGTGCCCGCGGTGAGGCGATGCGCACGTCGGCACAGGCGGCGATGCCGAGCCCTCCGCCGACACAGTAGCCGTCGATCGCCGCGATGACCGGGACGTTCACGGCTCGCAGTCGAGCGAGCACCTCGGAGATGCGCTTTTCGTATGCGACACCTGCGGGGCCGTCGAACTCGGCGAACTGAGCGATGTCCGTTCCGGCGACGAAGGCCTTCCCGCCCGCTCCGCGCAGGACCATGACGCGGATGGAGTCATCTCCATCGGCCGTTTCACACGCCTCGGCGAGGCCCATGTACATGTCCCAGGTCATCGCGTTGCGCGCCTCGGGCCGGTTGAAGGTGACGGTGAGGACGCCGTCCTCGCGCTCGACGATCAGGTTGTCTGTCTTCGCCTCTGTGCCTGCTGCTTCGGTCATGGTCGCGCCTTTCCCTGTTCGCATCTCATTGTGACTTCAGTTCCACCAGCTCGGCTTCTGAGAACCCGAGTTCATCGAGAATCGAGTTGTCGGCACCGAGAGAGGGGCCGGCAGGTCCTCGCCTGGCCGGTGTTCGCGACAATCGCATCGGAGAGCCGATCTGCCGAACGGTGCCGGCCACCGGGTGCTCAGAGTCCCAGAAGAAGTCGCGGCTGGCCAGGTGCTCATCCGTGAACACCTGCGAATAGTCGCTGATCGGTGCGCAGGGCACCCCCGCCTCATTGAGGACTTCGACGACCTCATCGGTCGTCATCGTCTTCGTCTTCTCTTCGATGAGATCGATGAGCGCGTCTCTGTGAGTGAGCCTGTCATAGGACTCTTGGAAGCGTTCGTCGTCGAGCAGTTCCGCCAGGCCGAGGCCCTGACAGAACCTCACCCAGTTGCGAGGAGTGTTCGCACCGATGGTCACATACCCATCGGCTGAGTGGACCGCCTGATAGGGGGCTTGGTTCTGGTGTGCGGAACCGTTCGGCCGGCCCACCTTTCCATCGACGAAGTACCCCGCCGCTTCCCACACTGCGTAGGAGACTCCGCTCTCGAAGAGCGAGACGTCGATGTACTGGCCCTCCCCTGATCGGTTGCGTTCATAGAGCGCCGAGGTGAGAGCAAGCGCCACATACATCGCCGAGGTGAGATCGCAGATAGGCACTCCCACCTTGGCCGGTGGCGAGTCGGGCTGGCCGGTGATGCTCATCAGCCCGCTGCGGGCCTGGGCCATGATGTCGAGCCCGGCCAATTTCGCCAGCGGGCCGTCCTGGCCCCACCCCGATGCCGAGGCGTAGATGATCCCGGGGTTGCGCTCACGGACGTTCTCGTAGGCGACACCGAGGCGCTGCATGACTCCGGGCCGCATGTTCTCCACCACGACGTCGGCCGTCTCCGCCAGTCGCATGAAGGCTTCCTGCCCGACCTCGCTCTTGAGATCGAGGGTGATGGATTCCTTGTTCCGGTTGATGAGCATGTATGGGGCGCTCTCTCCGTTGATGAAGGGCCCTGTGCTGCGCGTCTGATCACCGCCCGTGGGGTTTTCGATCTTGATCACCCGTGCACCGAGGTCGGCCAGCTGCATCGTGGCGAATGGTCCGGCCATGAACACTCCGAGTTCAAGAACGGTCACCCCGGAGAGGGGCCCTTCGCCACCACCACTCGAGCCGGATTCGGTTTCATCCATGAGATCCTCCTCTGTCATTCATCGATCCTGTAGGAATCACGTGCCCAACCTTGGACAAAGCATTGATTTGCTGGTGTGATCCGCGTTACAGTCTTCACACTACTGTATACAAAAGAGGATCTATCCGGAAGTGGTCACTCTCATCGCATCTCAACCCAGTTTGGCGACATTGGCCAGGCAAGCACTCGAAGGGACGATCCTGGCAGGCAACTACATGCCGGGAGAACGACTCGTGGAGGAGCGCCTGTGCGAGGAACTGGGCATCTCACGCCCTCCGCTGCGTGAGGCACTCAAAGAACTCGCTCACACCGGTCTCGTCGAGCACGTGCCGCGCAAAGGCGTGAGGATCATGTCGATCTCCCAACACGATGTCTTCGAGATCGCCACCCTGCGTCGCGAACTCGAACGAATGGCCATGAGTCTGACGCTGCCCGAGCTCGCTCCGGACAGAGTCGAACGCTGCCGCGAGACGCTGCGCAGGATGGAAGCGATCGCCGAATCCGGCACTGAAGGCGACATGGTCGCGGCCGGGTTCGAATTCCATTATGCAGTCGTCGGCCTGGCCGGTCACGCGAGGATCGAATCGACGTACCGGGCGATGGCGATGCAGCTGCAGATGTGCATGGCGCTGAACAACCAGGCCAGGCGCGAGATCGAGGATCTCGACGGCAACGTCGCCAGGCATGCGCGCATGCTCGACGTCATCCTTCGTCGCGACCCCGATGAGATCGAACGCGAATTCGACGACCACGGAAACCTGTCGTTCCTCGTCGACACCGTTGACCAGCTCGACGGGGCCACTCCGGAATCCGATCGTTGGCTCGAGGAGGTACGCGCTTCGCTGTCTGCGACCAATTGAGCTGTCGACGCTGACACCAGCCGACTGCAACATCAGCAACGCACTATCGGGCACCACAGATAATTCTGTCAAGGGAGATGGAAATGCATTCGAAGAAACTGCTCACCACCGCGGCCGTGACCGGCACTCTCGCATTGGGCCTCAGCGCCTGCGGCCAAGCCTCGGGAGATACCGACGGCGGAGAATTCGAGCCGAAGGGCAATGTCACGATGATCGTGCCCTTCGCCGCTGGCGGCGGAAGCGATATCGCCGGCCGTGCCACTGCCTCGGGGCTGGAGGGGGCCACCGATAAGACCATCACGGTTCAGAACATCGATGGCGGCTCGGGAGCCGTCGGCTATTCGGAGTTCCTCGGGCGCAGCGGCGATCCGAACTATCTCCTCGCCACGGAGACGGCGATGCTCGCTCTGCCGGCAACACAGGATGTGGAGTTCACCCACGAGAGCTTCACTCCGATCATGAAGCTCGGAGATGACTACACTCTCGTCGTCACCAAGGCGGACTCTCCCCTGAAGACCTGTTCCGATCTCACGGATAAGGGTAAGAAGGAGCGGACTGTCGTCGCCATCTCCGGGGCCACTGGTCTCGACAACATCACGTTCACCCTGATGGAGAAGGCCACCAAGGCGAAATTCGATCGCGTGCCCTTCGAGTCCGGCGCCGAGGCGATCACCGCGGCTCTCGGCGGCCAGGTCGAGGCGATCTCAGTCAACCCGGGCGAAGTCTCGGGACAGTTGGAGTCGGGGGACCTCAAACCTCTGTGCGCCGCGGCCGATAAGCGCTACGAATATCCGGAGCTCAAGGATATTCCAACGGCAAAGGAACAGGGCATCGACGTCGCCTTCGCACAGTTCCGTGGTGTCATCGCTCCCGGAGACATTCCCGAGGAGGCGAAGGAGTACTGGATCAAGAAGGCGAAGGAGTTTGAGAAGTCGGACGCATATAAGACCTACATCGAAGACAACATGATGCAGCCCAACGCCGCCTACGGCGATGACTTCGCCACCTATCTCGGCGAGAACGACAAAGAGCTTCGGGAAGCGATCGGGAAATGATCATGACGCCAGACATCCCCCGAATCGTTCTCGTTCCCGGAGATCTCTCCGGCGTCGGCCCCGAGCTCATGGCTCGGCTCCTCGCTGATCCCGCCAATCGCACTCGGGCGCGACTGCTCGTCACAGCGACGGCGGAGGAACTGGACTCCTTCGCCGCAACGGCGGCGGTGACGATCGCCGATCGCGATGGCATCGAATATCTCGGCACCGACTACCGCGGGCCTGCCATTCCCGTCGGTGAAGTCAGCATCGCCGCAGGTAAGCGCGCTCTGGCGGATCTGGCCACAGCGCTCGACCTGTGCGCAGACGGTGGGGCCGATGCTGTGATGTTCCTCCCTCTGAACAAGGGGGCCATGGGGCAGGCAGGCATGACCGAGGAGGACGAGCTGCGCTGGTTCGCCAAGCGGCTCGACTTCGACGGCTTCACCTCGGAGCTCAATTTCATCGAATCGCTCGTCACGGCACGTGTCACCTCGCATGTTCCGGTCTCGGAGATCGCCGAGGGCATCAGCGCCGGAAAGGTTCTCGAGACCATCGAGCTGCTCAACCGTGTTGTGGCGCAGACGCGTACGTCGACACCTCGCCTGGCCGTCTGCGCGCTCAACCCGCATGCAGGTGAAGGCGGGAAATTCGGCAGAGAGGAGATCGACGACATCGCCCCGGCCATCGAATTGGCCCGCTCGCGTGGAATCGATGTCGAGGGGCCCTTCCCCTGTGACACTCTCTTCGCCCGCGCGGTCGGCGGGGACTACGACGGGGTGGTGACGATGTATCACGATCAGGGTCAGATCGCGATGAAGCTGCTCGGGTTCGATCAGGGAGTCACTGTCCACGGTGGGATTCCGATTCCCATCGCTACCCCTGCACACGGCACCGCTCACAACATCGTCGGCACAGGCAAGGCCGACCTCGGGCCCAGCACCCATGCCTTCGACCTGGCGGTGCGGATGGCTGAGAGCCGTCGGGCCACCGCAGATACCGACAACGCAGTCGCGGGTGCGGGTGCGGGAACGGCGGGTGCGGGAACGGCGGCTGCGGGAGCAGCGGCTGGAGTGCAGGTGAGTCCACGATGAGCACGGCAACCGACACACAGAAGATTCCGCCTCGGAACAAGCCGGATCTCGCCGATGTCGTCGGGACTTCGATCCTCGGAGTCATCGGAGGAACGGCCGCGATCATGGGATTCGGCTACGGTCTCACCGTGGAAGGCGGGCAGGTCGGGCCGGGAATGCTCCCCTTCCTCACCGGAGTATTCATCTTCCTCGCCTCGGCGGCTGAGATCTTCCGGCTCTTCTTCGCCCGCGTGGGCACCTCCGGAGGTCGCATCATGTCTGCGGTTGAAGACATCGAAGCCAGGGCGGCGGAGTCGATCGACTCCATAGCCGAGTCTCATTCCGATGACGATTCGAACGGTGACCTCGACACCTTCGGGCGGACTGAGAAGCAGCGTAACCGCACACCCTTCTACATCTTCATCACGTTCGGAGTCGCGCTCGCGCTCATTCCCGTCATCGGTCTCATCATCTCTTTGGCCGCCGCGATCCTCTTTCTGCTCCTCGTCGTGGAGAAGCAGAAATGGTGGACATCTGCGGCCACAACGATCGGCGCAGCCGTTTTCGTCTACATCGTCTTCGGGCTCATCCTGTCGGTTCCCATGCCGACAGGGATGCTCGGACTGATCTGAGGACTCTCCATGATCGACAATCTCATGCTCGGGCTGGAAACCGCAGTCAGCCCCGAAAACCTTCTCTGGTGCTTCGTCGGCGTCCTCCTGGGAACCGTCATCGGGTTGCTGCCGGGCCTCGGCTCCACCACGGGTGTGGCCATTCTTCTGCCCGTGACCCTGGCCTTCGAACCGGTCACAGCCCTCATCATGTTGGCTGGAATCTACTACGGATCCCAGTACGGGTCCTCGATCAGTTCGATCCTCATCTCCACCCCCGGAGACGCATCGAGCGTCGTGCTCACCCTCGACGGCTATCAGATGGCACGCAAAGGTCGAGCGGGAGCAGCCTTGGCGATCTCCGCCCTGGCGTCCTTCTTCGCTGCGATCATCTCGCTCATCGGCCTCATGGCCTTGGCCCAGCCAATCGCACATTTCGCGCTCAACTTCGGTCCTGCGGAGAATCTCGCGATCATATTGTTGGGTATGGCCACGATCGTGTCCTTTGCCGGTGAGAACATTCTGCGCGGCATCACAATGGCCGCGGCAGGCCTCCTCGTGTCGATGGTCGGTGTTGCATCCGGCTTCTCCACAGCACGGTTCACCTTCGGCAGCGTGAACCTGCTCTCCGGACTCGATTTCGTTGCCGTGATGATCGGAATCTTCGCCGTCGGTGAGGTTCTCCACCAGATCCGCCGAGGCGGTGAGAAGCCCATCCGTGCACGTTTCAAAGATCTGCTGGTGACGAAGGAGGAGCTGACCCGCTCCGCCCCTGCGGCCACCCGCGGCACCCTCTTGGGCTTTGCCGTCGGTGTCCTCCCCGGCGCCGGAGCCACTCTGGCCACATTCCTCGCCTACGGCGTGGAGAAGCAGGTGAGTAAGTTCAAGCACCTCATCGGGAAGGGCGCTCCGGAGGCTGTGGCCTCCCCGGAGGCCGCGAACAACGCTGCCGCCAATGCGAGCTTCATCCCCACACTTGCACTCGGCATTCCCGGAAGCGGAACGACTGCAGTGCTGCTGGGTGCCTTCGTCATCTTCGGACTCCAGCCCGGTCCTCTGCTCTTTCAACAGGAACCTGACCTGGTGTGGGGTCTGCTGGTGAGCTTCTTCTTCGGCAACCTCATCCTGCTGGTGCTCAACCTGCCTCTGGCTCCGGTCTTCGCTCAGATCCTCAGGATCCCGTACGTCTTCCTCTACCCCATCGTGCTCATGATGAGCTTCGTCGGTGCCTTCGCGCTGGGAAACAACACGTTCACACTGTGGATCGTGTTCTTCTCCGGGCTGCTCGGCTACTTCATGAAGCGTTTCGACTTCCCGGCGGCACCATTCGTGCTCGGCCTGGTGCTGGGCCCGCTGTTGGAGAAGTACCTGGTCCAGACCTCGGCGATGGGCGACGGGAACCTCTTCATCATGTTCCAGCGTCCGTTTTCGCTCATCCTCACGGTCGCGGCCCTCATCGCTCTCGCCTACCCATTGGTGAGTGCGGTGATCCGTAACCTCAGAACACGCAAGGCTGATGCTGCGGCGAAGGAAAACGTCACCCAGTAATTGACTCTCTACCCACCGTGACCAGTGGAATCGTCAGCCGAGTTGACGATTCCACTGGTCACAGGTTCGCTCAAGCTCGGTGGCACAGACGCCTGGCCCGAAGCGCCAGCACCCCGTCAACAATGAGGAACCCAAGCAGGCTGATCCCCACCATCGGCAGGAATACCCCGATCGCCACGGCTGCGAGCACGGCCGCGGTCACCGACCACCACGGTGCGTCAGCAAGCGCGCCGCGGACAGGTGTGATCCCGAACTTCTTGCTCGGATCATGCTTGGGTCGGCGCTGCCACCACATCACATAGCCCCACACGACCATGGACGCGATTGCGATTGCGAGGACGACGAGGACGATCTGGTTGGCCAGGCCGAACATCGTTCCCATGTGCAGGTCGATGCCCCACCGTGCCAGCTTCGAGGCGACCCCGTAGTCGGAGAAGTCGACACGGTCGGTGATCTCCATGGTCTTGGCATCGATCGCCACGGCATCGACCTCAGTGGGGAAGCTGCGTTGGATCTCTTGGACGACCCACGCCGAATCAGCATCGGCCGGCGGCAGAATCTCGACGAGTCCGGTGTTGACGTTGATGTCGCGCGCCATGGCCAGGGTCATGTCGAAATCGGCCGGGTCGATTCCGCCGGCATCGGTCGCACCAGTTTGTCCCATGTGAGCACCGTCCTCGTGGCCGGCATTGCTCTCGTGACCCGCGTGACCGGCATTGCCCTCGTGACCCGCGTGACCGTCGTGGCCGTCGTTGCCCGATTCCCTCGTTGCCGAGTCTCGACCGAGGTCGGTCGAGACCGCAGGCGTCGACCAATCCAGCGCCGCCCGCAGCTTCGTCACATTGTCTCCGCCCAGCTGGGACCAGGTGATGCCGGTGGCGGACAGGAACAGCATCCCGATCGCGGCCCACACTCCAACCGAGGCGTGCCAGGAGAAGGTGCGTCGCAGGCCCTTGTGTTTCCGCGTCGGCCGCAGCATCGCTGAAGCATTCCGCGTCTTACGGGCGCGCATCACCCACAGGCACAGTCCCGCGACCGCGATGATGCCCAGCCAGGACGCGGCGAGTTCACTGTAATACCGCCCGAAGTCGCCGAGGTGAAGGCTGCGGTGCAGCTGATCGACCCAGGTTCTCAACGGCAGGGATCCCGAGGTCCCGTACACGGTCAGGTCACCCTTCACCTCGGCGGTGGTGGGATCGATGAAGATCGCCCGGGATTCGCTCTCGTCCAGGTTCGGGTCCTCGAACATCACCCGGGTCGTTGCGCCGGGCTCCGGAGCTGGGCGCACCGCGCTGATGGTCTCGCCTCCTCCGGTGTAGGTCGTGGCCGCCGTGACCTGGTCGGCCAGCGGCAGGGCGGGGCCCGTCGCCTGAGTGGTCAGCTCATCTGCGTAGACGACCGTTTCGATCTGCGGGCTGATCGCATACAGGGCGCCGCTGAGTGCGGCGATGAGGATGAAGGGGCCGACGAAGGTTCCGGCATAGAAGTGGAGGCGGCGCAAGAGCTGGCCGAGCCAGCCCCGGCTGGGTGTTCGTGATTTGGTCCGCCCGGTTTCGGGCAGGGTTGTCAGAGAGGTGGTCATGGTGAAGCTTTCTGTGGGGTGCGCTCGGCCGCCCTGAAATTCGGTCAGGCGAGCGCGCGCCAGCGAATGTCCGCCGACGCTGAGGTCAGTGATGATGGGGTCAGAAAGCTTCCACGGGTGGCCCCCGGGTCAGGACAGGAGAGCGCAGAACGCCGAGGTGACGAGGCAGGATCGCGGCGACGCCGAGGTGGGGCTTCGGACCGCTCGGAACCGGTATCGGCCGCACCACGGTTGGCAGAAGCGCGTGGATGACGAGCCGGAGGAAACTGCCGATCTTCGCCGGCAGTGCTTCCGCCCAGTAGATCACGGCGATGGTGAGGACGGCCGCGATGAGGTGCGCCAGGAGCATCGCCGGTGAAGCATGCGCATGCACGCCACTGCTTGTGCTCGACGCTGTCATTGCACCGTACATTCCGGGCATCGCCCCGTGTCCTGCCCCGGAAATCATTGCGGCTGTGGCGGCCGGATCAGAATGGTGCAGCGCATGCTGTGCAACGGCGTTCGTCGGCGCGTGGTTCCCGGACATCGGCGTGAAGACGGAGAAGAGCAGGTGGAACAGTGACTGACTGGCCAGCACCGACATCGACAGACGCGGCAGTGACAGCCGCCGGCCGGTAAGGAGAACGCAGACCAGAGTCGACAGAGCCAGGGGCACCACGACGCCCATTGCCGCGGGCAGGGAACCGCCGCCGACCACGTGAGAAGTCAGTGCCACGAAGGTGGCGAACACTGCGGCGCCGGCCCCGCGCAGGGCACGTTGACCACGCGATGCGCCCGGATCTTGCGGCGCGCTCGAACTCCGCGCCTCGCACGACCCTCTCGGGCCGCGCGAGTTCAGTGCGCGTCGGCTCTGCGGCTGGGATCTCACAAGGAACATTCTCACATGGACGACCTCACCACCTCGGCGATATCGACGATTCGAGCCCTCCCAACCCGAGGCCCCCTACCGCGTCGAGACCTCCCCGTCTCGACGAGACCTACCTGAAGGCCGGCTCATTCTCCGCCAGCTTCGGAACCGCGACTCCCAACCGTCGGGCGTCGGCGAGGACATCGCGCGGGTAGACGGCTTGCGCCTCATAGTCGATATGGCCGGTGGACTGCGCCTGGTCCATGATGACGCTGAACATGTTGTCGCCAGTGAGCAGTTTCTGCATTGCGAAGCCGATAGCTCCTGCGGGAATATATGTCGCCGCTGCCGCGCCGAGTCTCGAGGTGCCGCCCTTTGCTCTGAGCACCGGGATCATCTCGCGCACGAGGCGCACGACTTCGCTGAGAGCGGGCCGGGATCGGACGAGGGCGTCGAAGCTTCCCATCCGCAACCAGCCGACCATGATTCCGGCGTCGAGGATGAAGTGGAACCACAGCCAGCTGCGGAAGTCTTTCACTTCGGAGATTGAGAACCCGGCCGTGGCGAAGAGATCCCGGACGGCTCGGTGTCTGCCGGTGCGGCTCGAACCATCGATGTCGCCGAGGAATATGCTCTTGACGAATCCGCCGTGCAGGGAGTTGCCGGAGTAGCCTCCTCCCCCGCCCGGGAATCCCCAGACGATCTGTTCGCGGGGCAGCCCGGCCACGGCGGCAGCAGGTTCGGCCCAGATGTTGTTGAAGATGAGGACGGTGGCTTCGCCGACTCGGCTGCTGAGGAAGTCGACCACGATGTCCAGCTGATCGTGGTTGACGCTGACGATGATGAGGTCGTAGTCGTGGTCCGGCTCGAGGTCTTCGCGCAGCGTGATGGGCCAGGCTCCTCGCACCGACGTCCCTTTCCGAGAAGTCCGACCGTCCCTGATGTCCAAGTCGACCGAGGACCCGAAGTCGGCGGTCCGTCCGGGGCGGACATAGAAGTCGACCTCGTTTCCTGCCTTCTCCAGGGCCCATCCGTACAGTGTCGAAATGACTCCGCGGCCGAACATCAGAACCTTCATATCTGCGTCTCTCCTCTGCACCGTTCGGCGCTTCTCAACTCTCCACAATATGTGGAAGATGGTTTCCACTTACATATAGACTAAGCAGTGAATCCATCGAAGCATTCCGATTTTCCGGAAGTGAGAGAAGAAATGGCCGAGACGACTCAGATCGATGCGCAGCACTCGCCAAACGATGCCGGCGGTGCAGACTTCGACCGTCCGAAACTGCGTGCGGATGCCGCGGACAACAGAGCGCGCATCCTCGCGGCGGCGCGCGATCTCTTCACCGAGCGTGGCATCGATGTGCCCATGACCGCGATCGCCCGACGGGCAGGGGTCGGTGCGGCCACTCTGTTCCGTCGGTTCCCCGATCGCCGATCACTCATCGCCGAGGTTTTCGCCACTCAGCTCACGCATTGCGAATCGGTCCTCGAAGAAGCCGCTGCAGATCCGGACCCCTGGCATGGCTTCTGCACGTTCATCGAAGACCTCGGCCGGATGCAGATCGAGGACCGCGGGTTCACCGAGGCGTTCCTCTCAGCCTTCGCCGAGGACGCGGGGATCGATGAGAAGCGCCTACGCGCGGAAGCCGCCTTCGCAGACCTGGTCGAACGTGCGCAGAAGGCAGGCGGGCTCCGACACGATTTCAGCCCCAGCGACCTCATGCTGATCTTCCTGGCCAACGGCGGCATCAGCGAGGCTCCGCCCGAACATGCTCACGACCTCTCGCGACGGCTCATCGCCTACCTGCTGCAGAGTTTCGAGGCGAATGGTCAGCAGGCCGGACGATCACTTCCCGGACCAAGCCGCATCGGGCTCGGCGAAGTCTTCGCCGCGTCCCAGTGAGCGTTCAACCTCGGTCACCGTTCAGCCCAGGTGACTGCTCACATCTCTTCGTGGGTCAGCGGGTCGCGGTCTTTCATCCGACCGCGCTCGAGTGCGGAGATGGCAGCCACCTCGGCGGATGTGAGGGTAAAGTCGAAGATATCGGCGTTGAGCCTCTGCCGATCGGGGTTGGCCGATTTCGGGATCGGCAGGCTGCCGACCTCGAGGTGCCAGCGCAGAACCACCTGAGCCGGCTCGACACCATGGGCTGCCGCTGCCTCGGCGATGGGAGCCTCGTCGAACAGGCCTTGGTCGCGGTACAGCGGTGACCAGGATTCTGTTTGGACGCCGATCGACTGGTGGAAGTTGATGAGCTCGGTCTGCGGGAAGTAGGGGTGGAGTTCGATCTGGTTGACCGCCGGGCTCACCCCGGTCTCCGCGATGAGCTGTTCGAGCATGGGCTCGGTGAAGTTCGAGACTCCGATCGAGGTCACCAGGCCGCGTTCGCGCAGTTCGATGAGGCCGCGCCAGGTCTCGACGTATTTGCCTACGCTGGGGTTGGGCCAGTGGATGAGATGAAGGTCGAGGCGCTCGAGTTCGAGCCTGGCCAGAGATTCCTCGGTGCTGGCGATCGTCTCATCGAAGCCGTGGTGACGACCAGGGACCTTGCTCGTGATGAAGAGTTCGTCCCGACCGACTGTGGAATCGATGACGGCGCGACCGACTTCGCGCTCATTCTCGTAGTTGACCGCGGTGTCGAGGAGTCGGTACCCGTTGTCGATGCCGGCGATGATCGCGCCGATCCCCTCGGCGTCGCGCATGGCGTATGTGCCGAGGCCGATCTGGGGGATGGCCACCCCGTCGTTGAGTTCAAGGGTCGGAATCGCTGAGCTGTGCTCTGAAGTGGACATGCCCCAACCCTATGACCGCCGAGGTGGTTCGGGCCAGGGGGTGATCAGACGACGAGTCCGTTCGGAGCCTTCCCGTCGAGGACGTCGATGACGGCCTGAGCTGCCGCGACCCCGGCGCGTTCCCTGGATTCCAGCGTCTGCCCGGCGAGGTGAGAGGTGATGACGACGTTGCTCATTGTTCGCAGCGGGTTGTCCTCGACAATGGGTTCGCGTTGCAGAACGTCGAGTCCCGCGCCGGCGATCTCGCCGTCATTGAGTGCTTGGACGAGGGCAGCTTCGTCGACGAGGGAGCCGCGGGCCGTGTTGACGAGGATCGCGGAGTTCTTCATCGCAGCGAAGCTCGCCGCATCGATGATCGGATCGCCCTTGCCGGCTCGGCTGTGAAGAGTCAGGTAGTCCGCGGAGCTGACCGTCGTGTCGAAATCGGCGAATTCGATGCCCGATGACTGTTCAGAATCTGGGTGGGCGGTGGAGACGAGGACACGCATCCCCAGCGCAACACCGAGTGCAGCGATCGCCCGCCCGCTGGGACCGTAGCCGATGACGCCGAGCGTCTTGCCCCGCAGCTCGGTTCCCGCCGCGCGCGGCCATCCGCCGTCGGCCACGCCAGGCAGCACGGTGTTGAGCCGGCGGGCGCAGGCAAGCATGAGGGCGAGCGCCATCTCGGCAACGGCGTGGTGGTTGACCCCGGGTGTGTTGCACACACGAATGCCGAGCTCCACGGCTGCATCGGTGTCCACGTTGTCGTAGCCCACTCCGGCGCGGGCGAGGACTTTCAGCGCTGGTGCGGATGCGAGCATTTCGCAGGTGATCGGTTCGCTCGCAGCAATTGCACCGACCGCTGACTGGAACAGGGCCAGCTTCTCGTCATCCGTGCGATGCCCACCCGCCGGCGAATAGACCGGTTCGAGACCGCGCTCCCGCAGCATCGCGTCGACGGTGTCGCCTGGGTAAAGATAGTCGGTGGTGATGACGATGCGATTGCTCATGTGTTCGAGGATATCTACGTCTGCGAGGGCGGCGCCTCCGAAGCCAACTGGCGGACCAGACCTGCCGGAGCGGTATTCCGATAGGAATCGGTGAGCAGCTCACGGACGTCATCGTCGTCGAGGGTCTCAAGCTCGAGACCGATCCACCCCGTGGGACCCAGATACATGGGAACGAAGGCGTCCGGTCGCTCCATCAGCACCTCGGCGTCCATCGGATCAGGCAGGATGAGCAACGCCTGCGGATGCTGTTCCATGCCACCCGTGACGAGCTTCCGTGTGCCTCCGAAATGAGCGAAGATCTTCTTCGTGAAGAACGCGGGTCGCCCATGCGAGACCTTCTCCTGCACCTCGGGAAGGCTCAAAGCGATCTCCCGCAGGCGCGCCAGCTGAGGGTCGTCGTCATCGAACATCTGTGGATGCGCCATGGGCCCACCCTATTCATGGATACGGCGACTGGCTAGAACAGAATTCCTTGCCGCGCATGACCACGATTGTGGGTCCAATACCCTCCACGCATTGTTACATGCCTATAAAACCTTGGACAGCACTACGAACCCCTCCATAGGCTGAAAGCCACCCATTTCACCGAGCACACGGAGGTGCGCGGGAAATGACGAATCAGGGGGCATTGTGAAGAAGGACTGCTCACCGGCCATGCCTGATTTGAGCGTTCCCCCTCCGCTTTCACACCAGGCTCAGATACGCACCGCAGCGGCATTCTGCACTACGAAGACATTCCGAAAGAGGAAACGATGACAGTGAACAGCGAAAACCACACCACAGCTCCGCCCACGCGGCGAAGGTTCTTAGGCGGCCTCCGAGAGTTCGGTCCCGGAATCATCGCCGTCCTCGCCATGATGGGAGCTGGTGACCTCGTCACAGCCTCAGTGTCGGGCTCGAATTACGGCTACAGCCTGATGTGGCTGCTGGTCGCTTCTCTTCTCATCAGGTTTGTCATCGTCAACATCATGGGCAGATATCAGGTTCTCAACATCAAGAACCAGACGATCGTCGAAGGCTATAACGATGTGTCGAGGTTCTATCCATGGGCGATCGGCATTGCAGCTCTCATCAGCGGCCACCTTCTCAATGGCTACATGATCAAGGGCGCAGGTGAGGCGGTCGCCAAAATCGTCACTGTCGGCAACCCGTTCCTCTGGTCGTGCATTCTGGTCGTGGTCAGCATCTTCGTCATCGGCCGCAACGTCTACAACACCATCGAAAAGGGCATGAAGCTCCTGCTGGCAATGATGACGGTGGTCTTCCTCGGGCTCGCAATCTACTCGGTCCCCGATATCGGCGAGCTCATCCAGGGAACCATCGGCTTCGGAATCCCGGCCAACACCGGCGCGTTCGGCGTCTTCGCCGTGGCTTTGTCCCTCATCGGTGCAGTAGCGGGTTCGATGGCGAACTTCCTCTACCCCTATTACGTCCGGGACAAAGGATGGAAGGGCATTGCCTTCAAGAAGCTGCAGCGCAATGACATCCTTTTCGGCATCTCCGCCGCCATCGTCATCAGCCTTTCCATCTGGGTAGTGGGCGCCGAGATCCTCAGGCCCCAGGGAATCCAGGTCTCAAGCCTGGACGACATCTCTCAAGCCCTGACCACTCATCTCGGCGCCTTCGGCGGGGTCATCTTCTACTTGGGTGCTTTCGGCATCCTCTACAGCAGCGTCATCGGCTTCGCCAATGGCTTCCCGAAGGTGATCATCGACTGCCTGCACATCATCCTCCCCTCAAGGCGCGAACAGTACGGCACCAAGTTCGAAGATGATCCGCTGTTCAAATGGTTCAGCCTCTTCATCCTCATCTCCCCCATCCTGTGGTCCGTGCCTGGGATGCCGGGATTTGTGGAAATGGCTGTGTTCGTCACCGGGCTGCAGGCCATCATCGTCCCGCTCGTGGCCATCGGGCTGCTGATCCTGGCGAACAAGGCGAGCCATTTCGGCAAGCACAAGGCCAATCTGTTCGAGAACATCATCCTGGTGGCGACGACACTCCTCACCATCTGGGTGACCATTCAGGTGTTCATCGGCTGGTTCGCCGGTTGACGTTGAGACAGGACGACTTCGCGCCCCCAGTCTCCCCTACTTCACCACTCCGAGCACTTCGTTGAGTGCCTCGGTCGCCGAGGGGTGGGTGTAGATCGTGTCGCGCAGCTCGGTGGCGGTGACGTCGTGGCGCATCGCCAGGGCCACGGTGTTGATGACCTCCTGTGAGTGCACGTGCACGAGTGCGGCACCGAGGATGAGGTCCGTCTTCGCGTCGACGACGAATTTGACGATGCCGCGGGGGTCGCCCTCGATCTTCGCTCGGGGTGCTGCTGCGATATCGGCCATCGCCTTCGCTCCGACCTTGATCTCATAGCCCTGTTCGCGCGCGTCTTTCTCACTCAGTCCGACACGGGCCACGGGTGGGGTGAGGAACATCGTGTACGGCACGGATCCGCGGTCCTTCGTCGACCGGTTGCCCTCACCGAGCAGCTGGTCTGCCAGGATGCGGTTGTCATCGAGGGAGATGTAGGTGAACATCGGCCCGCCGTTGACATCGCCGAACGCGTACACGCCCTCGGCTGAGGCACGCAGGTGCTGGTCAACGGTGATGAAACCGCGTTCGTTCGTCTCGATACCGGCCTTGTTGAGGCCCAGGTCCGTGGTGGCGGGCTTACGACCGACGGCCAGGAGCACAGCCTCGGCGTCGATGGTCGTCGTCTCTCCATCGATCTCGTAGCTGACGGTCGCGGCGTCGGCACCGTCGCTGACTGCGGTCACCGAGGCATTGTTGATGATGGTGATCCCATCATCGGCCAGTGCCGCGGCGACTACCTCGGCAACGTCGTCATCCTCGCTGGCCAGCGGACGCTCTCCTCGGTCAAGAACGGTGACTTGGGAGCCGAAGTGAGTGAACATCGAGCCGAATTCGAGACCGATGTAGCCGCCGCCGACGATGACGAGGCGTTTGGGGAACGGGGTGACGTGCTGCAGCGACTCGGAATCGTGGATGCGCCCGCCCAGCTTGGCACCGTCGATCGGCGGGATGTTCGCAACCGAACCGGTGTTGACGACAACGGTGTCGGCAGTGATCGTCATGGTGTCGGTGCCGCCGGTGACGAGGACTTCGCGTTCGCCTGTGAACTCGGCGCGGCCGGAGACCAGGAGGACCGAGTCAAGATCGTCGAGCATGGAGAGGTTCTTCTTCCGCATCGCCCCGGTCAGGGTATCGCGACGCTTCACGGCCGTGGCGAAGTACTCGGCGACGTCATCGGAGTCGCGCTTGTTCTCTGCATCGTGGACGAGGATCTTCGTCGGGATGCACGCGATGTTGATACAGGACCCACCGATCATGGCATCGGAGCGTTCAACGACGGCGACCCGTTTGTCGGCCCGTGCCATCGTGCCGGCCAGAGTCTTTCCACCCTTGCCCCATCCGATGACGAGAAGGTCAACGTGTTCCTTGTGATCGACTTCGCGATTGTCCTCGGCCATGATCAGGTCCTTCCGGCAGACGGGTCAGTCCTGTCAGCCTACTCCGGGGCCCGGTGAGGGCCCCGCACTCCCCCAGAGGGGTCGGCTTCAGGAATCGCCGAGGTGGGTCGACGTCAGGGCCATCGAGCTGGGGTTGCCCCGGGTGGAGTTCATCGTGAAGCTGGCCTTCCATGGAAGATAGCGGTCGTCCGAGGACTCGATCAGATCGCCGGCGCTCGTGAACGCGCGCCGACGAACCCGCAGCAGCGGCGTGCCGACCGGAACCTCGAGCAGAGCGGCATCGTCCTCATTGGCTCCGATCGCATCGATGGTCCGTGAGGTTCGGCTGATGTCGACGCCCTGGTCGACGAGCTCCTGGTAGATCGAACCTGAGTCGGTATCGAAGGCAAGCACGTGACGCCCGACCTCGAGGGGATAGTTCAAACGCTCGACCATGGTGGGCACATCATCCATGAGGCGGAGTCGGAACACGGAGACGACCGGATCGCCGTCGGGGATGCGCAGGCTCGCCGCCAAGGACTTCTCGGCGGGCCTGCGAGTGACCCACTGGGTGCGCTGACCGGGGACGATGTCGGCGTTGTGACACCACTGGGAGAACGAGATGATGTCGTCGAAGGACTGGGTGGGCACATTGTCGAGGACGACCGTCCGGCGCCCTCTCCCGGAGGAGATCAGCCCTTCGGTCCGCAGGGTCGACATCGCCTGTCGAACCGGTCCGCGGGAGCTGGTGAACTTCCGGGTGAGCTCTGCTTCGGAGGGAAGTTCGTCCCCGGGCTGAAAATAGCCCTCACGAATCGCCGTTCGCAGGTAATGTGCGATCTCGTCGTGCTGCTGTCGCGTGCGCTGCTGAGTCATGTGTGCTGGTCTCGTCGGGGTCGGGGATGGGGACACGTGCTTCCAACTGTGCTGCTGTTCGAGCGGGGCTCTCCTCTACTTCCTATTCCTGCCGAATGAACCGAGAGTGCTCCTCGGGATCTTGGACATCACGTTCAGATGAACAATCATCAAACTTGTACATACATGTAGTCATCGTACGGCAGAAAGCGACCAAGATGGGGGAATGTCGAAATCAGATCTCATCATCGTAGGCTCCGGAATCCTGGGCCTGGCCACCGCATTCCGCGCACACCAGCAGGGCCGCAGGGTCCATGTCATCGACCGTTCCGCTCGCCCTGTGGGCTCATCCATCCAGAACTTCGGACACGCGTGCTTCACCGGACAGGCAGACGCAGCCCAGGACCTGGCCATGAAGTCTCGTGCCGGCTGGCGAGAGGTCGCCGCCGCGACCGGAATCTGGGCCGCAGAGACCGGCTCCTTCATCCCCGCCATGGCCGAACCCGAGCTTCGCGTCCTCCAGGAGTTCGCCGATCACCGGGGTCCGGATCAGGCAACGATACTCAGCGCCGAGGAGATTGCAGCAGCTGTCGGGAACCCGAGTCTGGGCGCGATCGGCGGGGCCCACCTGCCCCTGGACATGCGCGTCGACCCGCGCGAGGCTGCCCCGGCAATTGCCGACTGGCTGGCCGGTGACGGTGTCGATTTCACCTGGAACACCACCGTCACCGAGGTGGCCGGCGGCACCGTGTCCACCAACCGGGGCGATGTCCACGGGGAGCAGGTCGTCGTCTGCCCCGGCTACCAGCTCACCTCCCTGTTCCCCAGGATCGCCGAGGCGCATGGGGTGCGCATCTGCACGCTCGTCATGTCCCTGATCGAGCGACCGCCGCAGACCCCTGCCGGATTCGCCATGCTCACGGGCACCTCGCTGGCCCGCTACGACGGTTTCGCTGCCATGCCCGGGGCATCGGTTCTGCGCGAGGATCTCGCCCAGCGGGAACCCGAGCTCGTCGATGTCATTGCCAACCTCATGGTCACCGATATCCCCGACGGACTGCTCATCGGCGACTCCCACGCCTATGCCCTCAGCCCTGAGCCCTTCATCGACGAACACGTCGGCGACCTGCTGCTCGAGCGCGCCACCAGCATGCTCGGCATCGCTGAACCCGTCGTTCACCAACGGTGGCTTGGCCAGTATGCGGACAGCGCCGAGACTAACCTGATCCTCGAACACCCCGATGAGCAGACGACGGTCGCTGTGGTCACCTCGGGCATCGGGATGACCCTGTCCTTTGGGATCGCGGACTGCATCCTCGGCGGGGAAGCAGCCGCGATGAGAACGGGGCCTGCGCCGCATTCATCTCTCCTCACCCCAACCGCCGGTGAAGTTGTCATGTCCGATCGGTGAACAGGCACGAATTGTATAGACATGTTGTTTCGAGGTGTCGAAGAATGGCACCAAGCGATCACCCCGACCACTCGAAAGGCAGGCCACCCATGGCCCTGTTCCCACGCTTCCGATCCCGCACCGTCCGCTCTCTCACGGCCGCAGCACTCGCTCTCCCGCTGCTCGCCGCCTGCGGCTCCTCCGGCGACGACGGCGACACCATCACATTCGCAGCAGTCCCAGCCGAATCCTCATCCACGCTGGAGTCGACCTTCGAAAACGTCACCGCTCTGCTCGAGGAGGAGACCGGCAAGAAGGTCGAGTTCCAGAATGCCTCCGACTACGCAGCCGTGATCGAAGGGATGCGCGCAGGCCAGATCGATGCCGCCTCATTCGGCCCGTTCGCCTATGTCATCGCCAAGGACTCCGGCATCGACATGGAACCGGCAGCCGCTCCGACCCACGATGCAGACAAGGCCCCGGCATACACGTCTCTGGCCTACGTCAAGAAGGGCTCGGACATCAAGAGCCTGAAGGACCTCAAGGGCAAGAACGTCTGCTTCGTCGACAAGGCCTCCACCTCCGGCTATCTCGTCCCGATGAAGGGGATCATGGACGAAGGCCTCGACATGGAGCAGGACATGAAGCAGATTCTGACCGGCGGTCATGACGCCTCGCTGCTGTCCCTGGACTCCGGAGAATGCGATGCGGCCTTCGCCCACGACACCATGCTGGGCACCCTCGAAGAGTCCGAGCAGGTGAAGGCGGGCAGCCTGGAACCGGTGTGGGAGTCCGATCCCATCACCGAGGACCCGATCGCAGTCAACAACGAATCCCTCGATCCTGAACTGGCCAAGCAGATCACGACCGTCCTGCGCGAGAAGGCAAATATCCCGGCCATGGTTGATGCCGGCGTCTGCTCCTCCGAGGACGACTGCGTCCTGCCCGAAGAGATCGAATACGGCTACAAGCCAGTCGACGACTCCGACTTCGACTCCATCCGCGACATCTGCGACGCCACCCAGGCAGACGCCTGCAAGAACGTCGGCTAGGAGAGACACCCGTGAGCAATCATCGAAATGCCAGCAGCGCGAAGACCGCTGAACTTCAGCGAGAGATCGACGATATCTACGCCGTCCAACTCGACCACGTGACCAAGGACTTCGGCGGCGGAGTCCTCGGACTCGACGACGTCAACATCGGATTCCGTGCCGGCAGGGTCACAGTCCTGCTCGGGCTGTCCGGATCAGGGAAGTCGACGCTCCTGCGTCACATCAACGGCCTGCACACCCCCACCACGGGAACGGTGCGCGTCCTGGGCCACCACCTGAATTCGACAGGAAAACGCGGACTGCGGGAGCTGCGCCGGAACATCGGCGTGATCTTCCAGTCCTTTAACCTCGTCGGTCCGATGTCCGTGTTGGAGAACGTCTGCGCCGGACAGCTCGGCTCGCTCAAGGGACCGCGCATCTCGCTGCTGATGTACCCGAAGTCCGTGCGCCGAGAGGCCATCGAGAAGCTCGACCGTGTCGGTCTTGCCGATCGTGCCTTCCAGCGCGCGGACACTCTCTCCGGAGGTCAGCAGCAGCGCGTGGCCATCGCCCGCGCACTCATGCAGCACCCCACAGTTCTGTTGGCCGACGAACCGGTGGCCTCACTGGATCCGGTCTCAGCCCTCGACGTGATCAACCTGCTGCGCCAGATCGCCGAGGAGGACAAGCTCACCGTCATCGCCTCACTCCACCAGGTCCAGCTGGCCATCGAGTTCGCCGATCGGATCATCGGTCTGCGTACCGGGCAGGCTGTCCTCGATCGCGCGACGCAGGGTCTGAGTGCCGAAGAGGCGTCGACGATCTATTCGAGCGTCTCCGGAATGGACCTCGCCGAGGCGGCGGTCGATCCCCGAGCGGCCGCGTCAGGTGTGACTCGCTGATGCCCACGCTCGTCGAGATCCCGCCCGAGGCTCCGACGCCACCGGCGCGTCCGCGTCCCGCCGGGCACAGCATCGCCGCCGTCCTCGTGATGATCGCCTTGGTCATCGGGGGCGTGTGGTCGATCGGTTCTCTCGGCATCGATCTGGGCACCATCATCGACTCCGTCGACAACGCGGGACGCTTCCTTGCACGCGTCTTCCCTCTCGACTTCCCGCCTGCGTCAGAGACTCTCTCGCTGGTGTTCGAGACCTTGGCCATCGTCTTCCTCGCCACACTGCTCTCGGTCGCACTCTCCGTTCCGGTGTCTCTGGCCGCCGCCAGACCGACCCGCTGGGGAGTCACCTCGCAGTGGGTCGCGCGCGCTCTGACCGTGCTGGCTCGGGCAATCCCCGATCTGGTGCTCGCGATCATCTTCCTGCGCATGTTCGGCCTCGGAGCCACCGCCGGCATCATCGCCATGGGCATCCACTCGGTCGGCATGATCGCCAAGCTCTACGCCGATGCAATCGAGGAACTCGACGACGGCCCACGTGAGTCGATGGAGTCCCTCGGTGCCGGCCGTGCTCAGCAGATCATGGCGGCCATTCCACAGACACTGATGCCGCAGCTCATCGCGACGGCACTGCACCGGTTCGACATCAATCTGCGCACCTCGGTGCTGCTGGGCTACGTCGGCGTCGGAGGCATCGGCCTGGCGATCGCCGATTCCCTGCGGACTCTGGACTACCAGCGAGGCATGGCCCTGGCCGTGCTGGTCCTGCTGCTGTGCATCGGCCTCGAACTGCTCTCTGGAGCGATCCGGGCAGCGCTGATGAGATCGGCGGGACAGAGGATCACCGGCGGCACCTGGGTCGATCGCCTGTTCAACCGCGGTCGCGAATCTGGTGTCAACGATCTCCACCTGACACCGCCGTGGAGCTCGGCCCGGTTCAAGCGCTTCCTCTCAATTGCGCTCATTGTGATCTTCACTGTTGCGGCCCTGTGGCGCGTGGATGTGTCCTGGTCGGCACTCATGCAGGGGCTTCTCAGCCTGCCGAAGACCCTGGCGCTGTTCTTCCCACCATCGGCCGGCGGGTCCATGTCCAACCTCTTTGAACAGCTGTTGGTGACTATCCAGATCTCGCTCGCGGCCACCCTCATCGGTGCCGTCCTCGCGATACCAATCGGCATCCTCGCCGCCCGCAATGCCGTCGCGAACGTCTATGTGCACCAAAGTTTCCGCGTGATCATCGTGATCGTGCGCGGCATTCCCGAGCTCATTCTCGCGATCATCTTCGTCGTCATCTCCGGCCTGGGCGAGGTCGCCGGCACCCTGGCGCTATCCATCGGGGCGATCGGCCTGCTCTCGAAGCTCATCGCCGATTCGCTCGAGGAGACGGACACTCACGCGCAGGAGGCACTGCGGGCGACCGGCGCCAGCGAGGCGCAGGTGTTCTTCTCGGCCACACTGCGCCAGGCGGCCCCGGCGTTCGTTGCCCACACGATGTACCTGCTCGACAACAACATCCGCTCAGCCACACTCCTCGGAGTCGTCGGAGCCGGAGGCATCGGATTCCTGCTGCTCAACGCTTCGCGGGTCAACCAGTTCGATGTGGTCACCATGGTGCTCATCCTCATGGTCACCGTCGTCCTCGCGGTTGAAGCACTGTCGATGTGGCTGCGCCAGGCCGTTCGCTGACAGTCCCGTCATTTCACACATCCCACCTGCACGCATTGATCCACCACAGAAGGAGAAACACCATGATTGAACTCGCCGTCTTCGACATGGCCGGCACCACCATCGACGACCGAGACGAGGTCTACCGCGTTCTGCGGGAGGCCACGGAACGCGAAGGTGCGAACTACACGGACGAGGTGTTCCAGAAGTGGATGGGCACTGAGAAGAAGTGGGCGATCGAAAACCTGCTCCGGCTCGGCGGGGTCGACGTCGATGACGAACTCCACGAGAAGACCTGGGAATGGTTCCGACAGGAACTGCGCCGCACCTATACCGACAATCCGCCGAAGCCTCTGCCCGGGATCGAGGAAGCATTGACGACTCTGCGCGAACAAGGCATCAAGGTCGCCCTGACGACCGGGTTCGCCCGGGAGATCGCCGATCTCATCTTCGCTTCCATGGGATGGGAGCAGGGCGAGACCTTCGAGGCTTCTGCCTGCGGCGACGAGGTCGAGGCCGGTCGGCCGGCACCCGACATGATCGAGAGGGTCATGAAGGAACTCGGCGTGAAGGACACGGCAGCGGTCGTCAGCGTCGGCGACACCTCGGCGGATGTGCAGTCGGCCCTTCGCGCCGGAGTCACCTCGGTCGGTGTGCTCACCGGCCACCTGGGCCAGCAGGACTTCGCCGCCGAAGGTGCCCACCTCGTTCTCGATTCCGCTGCGGAGCTTCCCGACGCGCTTGCCGACCTGCCGTCGTCAGCCGCAATCTCAGCCGGGGTGAACCAGTGACGGCGCAGGTTCAATCGCGGGTTCAGCCACAGTCTCCGGTTCAAGCTTCCCCGGCAGACACCTCGGCGAAGGCGAAGGCCTCGGCGAATGTTGAGGTCGTCGCGGACACAGTCCAGGCAGTCGTCTGGCTCGGCGGGGATCAATTCGAGACCCGGTCATTCGACCGCCCCGACCTTGCCGCGGGCGAGAGCCTCATCCGCCTGAGCACTGCCACCGTCTGCGGCTCAGATCGGCACACCGTGCGCGGGCGTCGCCCCGGAGCATGCCCCTCCGTGCTCGGCCACGAGGGCGTCGGCGTGGTCGAAGATTCGCGGGCGGGCCTCCCGCTCGGCCAGCGCGTGGTCTTCTCTGTCACCTCGGTGTGCGGGGAATGCGAGAACTGCAGGCGCGGATTCAGCGCAAAATGCGAGTCGGTGGCCAAGGTCGGTCACGAATCCACCGACAGCGGCTGGGCACTGTCCGGCACCTACGCCTCACACATCCACCTGCCCAGGGGCGTGGCAGCCGTCCCGGTGCCGGATTCGGTGCCCGACGCCGTGGCCTCCACGGCAGGGTGTGCCGTCGCCACCGTCATGGCGATGCTGGAGGCCGCCGGGGATCTGCGAGGCCGCCGGGTCTTCGTCAACGGGCTCGGAATGTTGGGGCTCACGGCGGTCGCCGCCGCCCAGTCCCGGGGTGCCGCCGAGGTGCTCGCCTTCGACCCTACGCCGCGGCGACAGGATCTTGCTCTATTCGCAGGGGCGAGCACGATCATGGAAGACGAAATGCCTGCGGATGTCGATGTTGCTCTCGAGCTCTCCGGCACCCCCTCGGGCGTAGAGACCTGTGTTGCCAGCCTGGGAATCGGCGGAACCGCAGTTCTCGCCGGAAGCGTGAGCCCGGGACCGAACATCGAGATCAGCCCCGAACAGCTCGTGCGAGGTTGGCGCACCATCACAGGTGTGCACAACTTCGAACCCCACCACCTGCAGGAAGCCGTCGACTTCCTGGCGATTGACGGCGGTGATATGCCGTGGGAGAACATCCTGGGCGGCCCGATCGAGCTGGCCGAACTGGCTCAGGAGTTTGCAGAGCCGAGTCCGGGGCTGCGGACCGTGGTGCACATCGACGGGTGAGAGGCTGTGCTCGCAGCAAGGTGAGAGGTGGGGTCGGCGGATACACTGCAGAACAGCAGCGGCACGAGACCCCGAAAGAAATCGAGCGAGCAATGCAGTTCACCCTAGCCCAGGTCACCGGCTTCATCGCTGTGGCCGAAAATCTCCACTTCGGACGCGCCGCTGAGGAGCTCAATATGACTCAGCCGCCGCTGAGTCGGCAGATACAGAAACTCGAGAAGTCCATCGGTGTCCATCTCTTCGAACGCAACAACCGCACGGTGACCCTGACGCCAGCGGGGGAGGCCTTCCTCGCAGAAGCCTACGGCCTGCTTGCCTCTGTCGAACGCGCACCTCGGCGCGCACAGAAGATCGCCGAGGGATCGTGGGGGCAGATCACCATCGGCTGCACAGCAGTCTCGACCTTCGGCGTCCTCGGCAGTTTGGTGTCGACACTGGCGCAGCGGCTTCCGGGCGTCAGCGTCGAGATCGCTGAAATGGTCACGGCTGAGCAGATCAAGGCACTGTCGGAAGGTCGGATCGATATCGGCCTGGGCCGGGTGGGCAGAATACCGGAGACCATCGACGCTGCCCTTGTTCTCTCGGAACAGCTGGTCCTCGCAGTCCCATCGGATCACGAATTCGCCGCACGGGAGTCGATTGCGACGAAGGACATCTCCGGGCAGAGGCTGCTCATGCATGATGCCACGAAAGCTCGATACTTCTACGACCTCACCGTTCGCTACATTGATGTCGAGGCCAATGAGGTCGCCCATTCCCTCAGCCAGATTCTCACAATCGTCAATCTCGTGGCCGCTGGCCGAGGTATCGCCGTCGTCTCCGAATCCGCTGCGCACCTCGGCGTGGAAGGCGTGACATACGTGCCGCTGCGAGGCGCCCCACGTGATGTCGTGGAGTTGCACGCGATCTGGAATCCCGAGTCGCGCAACCCCGCGCTGAAGGAAGTCCTCAGCCTCATCCGCGACGAATAGAAGCGATACTTTTAGAGCATCAATGCATATATAAATAATCTTGGACAGGAATCACTCGGCGTTCCTACAGTGGGATCATCATCCCGACTAACAAGGACGTCATTCCGTGGCCAACTACCTGCCTCAAGAACTCGCCGACCACCTCAAGGACGGTCTCCTCTCCTTCCCCGCAACCGCCTTCACCTCCGATCTGACGATCGATGCCTCTGCCTACACCGACCACATCGCCTGGCAGTCAAGTTTCGATGTCGCTGGACTCTTCGCGGCCGGCGGTACCGGAGAGGGCTTCAGTCTCACTCCTGCTGAAGCCAAGGAAGTCGTCAGCTTGGCCGTCTCGACCTCCCGCCAGGAGGTGCCGGTGCTCGCCTCTGCCGGCGGGGCCACCGTCCAAGCTGTGCAGAACGCGATCGACGCTGAGGCGGTTGGTGCCGAAGGCCTCCTCGTCCTCCCGCCCTACCTCACCGAGTGCAGTCAAGATGGCCTCTTCGAACATGTGTCAGCCATCTGTGCGGCCACGAAGATCGGCGTCATCGTCTACAACCGAGCCAACGCCATCTACTCACCCGAGACCGTCGAACGACTCGCCGACACCCATGAGAACTTCATCGGCTTCAAGGACGCCATCGGTGACATCGAACAGCTGACCAAGGTCTACGCCCGCACCGGCGACCGCCTCTTCTATCTCGGCGGCCTGCCCACAGCCGAGGTCTACGCCTTGCCTCTGCTCCAGCTCGGGATGAGCACCTACTCGTCGGCGATGTTCAACTTCGCGCCTGAGTTCGCCCTTGACTTCTACTCCGCGGTCCGCCGCCAGGATCGTGCTGCAGTCACGGAAAAGCTCAATTCATTCGTACTCCCCTACTCGAAGATCCGAGATCGTGTCGCGGGCTACGGCGTCTCCATCGTCAAGGGCGGCCTCAAGGTCATCGGCCGAGACTGCGGCCCGGTCCGGCCTCCCCTGCAGAACCTCACACAGACCGACCTACGGGATCTCGAACAGGTGATGGCTGCTGCCGGAATTCAACTCGACCGCACCACCTCCGCGGTCGCCTGACCTGCACCAGACTGCAGGCACCAACTCGCCAACGCACCACAGCTACACAACCACAGATCGGCGCCGATCGGCTTGAGCCGGTCGGCGCCGACATCGCTCACACGAACAGAGGTCACTCATGACGACTCAGCTCACCGACACGAAGACCACAACAAATACCGATACCCCAACCTCAACCCCGCCGATCTTCGGCTCCTCGATCGTCGCCGGCACGAAGACACTTGGAGAGGGCGGGACCGCGCGCGCGGTCAATCCTGCGACCGGCGAGGAACTGGAACCCGCGTTCACGCTTCTGAGCGAGGAGCAGGTCTCTGCCGCCATCGCTGAGGCACACGCAGCCTTCGCCTCCTACCGGAGCATCTCCCCCGCACTCCGGGCGAAGTTCCTCACAGACATTGCGGTGAACATCGAAGCCGCTGCGGACGTCATCGTCGAACGGGCAGGCCAGGAGACCGGACTTCCCGTCGGACGATTGAACGGAGAAGTCACCAGAACGGCCAATCAGCTGCGCCTCTTCGCATCGGTCGTCCTCCTCGGCGATGCCCACGGTGTGCGCATTGATCCTGCACTTCCGGATCGCGCACCACTGCCTCGACCCGATATCCGTCAGCGTCAGGTGCCGCTGGGCCCGGTTGCCGTCTTCGGAGCCAGCAACTTCCCACTCGCGTTCTCCACGGCAGGCGGAGACACCGCTTCAGCACTGGCCGCCGGCTGTCCGGTCATCGTCAAGGCACACAACGCTCACCCCGGGACCAACGAACTGGTCGGAGCAGCGATCTCCCGCGCCGTTGTCGACAATGATCTCAACCCCGGTGTCTTCTCGCTTGTCTACGGTTCCGGCGCACAGGTCGGCCAGCAGCTGGCAGCCGATCCTCGGATCGCCGCAGTGGGATTCACCGGCTCCAGGACTGCGGGCCTGGCTCTGTCCGCCACCGCTGCCGCGAGGCCAGTGCCGGTCCCCGTGTATGCGGAGATGAGCTCGATCAACCCCGTCTTCGTGCTCCCCGGTGCGATCGCCGATGACGTCGCCGAGGTGGCTCGGGGGTTCTTCACAGCCGTGACCGGTTCTTCGGGGCAGTTGTGCACCTCCCCAGGGATTCTCTTCGTCCCCAATGGCGCTCGTGGAGATGTGCTGACCGCGCACATTGCAAAGGAGTTCTCGGAGGCCACGGGGCAGACGATGCTCACCCCGTCCATCGCCGAAGCTTGGCAGCGAGGCGTCGACCAGCTTGCGGCTCAACCTGGCGTCACGGCCTTAGCACAGGGGGCTGACGGCAAGACTCTCAACGCCCCAGGCCCCGCCGTCTTCACCGTCTCGGTCAAGGACTTCGCCTCGAACGCAGAGCTGCAGAATGAAATCTTCGGATCGGCCGCTCTCATCGTGCGCTACGAGACCACCGACCAGCTGGCTCTTGTCGTCACGGAACTCGAAGGACAGCTGAGCGCGACGCTGCAGATGAGCGAACAGGACATCGAAACCGCGAACGCGTTGGTGCCAGAGCTCGAGCTCAAAGTCGGTCGGATCATCGTCAATGGCTGGCCGACCGGCGTCGATGTGGGTCATGCGATGATCCACGGCGGACCGTTCCCTGCGACTTCGGCTCCCCAGACCACCTCGGTGGGTGCCACCGCGATCGAGCGCTTCCTTCGGCCTGTTGCCTATCAGAACATTCCCGATGCGATTCTGCCGTCAGTTCTCCAGCAGTCGAATCCCTTGAGAATCGGTCGCGCCGTGGACGGCAAGTACACCACCGGGCAGGGTGGGGACCAACAAGGGAACTCCCTTGCGAACGCTGCGAGGGAGTCGATCTCCGACAGAGTACGTCGTCGCCTCGGCGATCTCGGCTTCGACCTTCCCGAGGCGAATCCGGCCAGCTACAGTTACAAGACGGTCACCGTCGCGGGAGATCTCGCCTTCGTTTCAGGTCAGATCGCCAAACAAGGCGGCGTGGTCCCGGTCCAAGGTGTCGTCGGTGATGACCTGAGCGTCGAGGACGGTATCGCAGCGGCTCAGCTGTGCGCGGTTAACCTCATCGCTCAACTGGAAACGAACCTCGGTCTTGAGAACGTCGAGAGCATCGCCAAACTCAACGTCTATGTGGCCAGCCCAGCCGACTTCAGCAAGCATCCGATCGTCGCGGAGGGTGCGTCGAAGCTCCTCGTCGACGCACTCGGTGAAGTCGGCAGGCACGCAAGGACCGCACTGGGAGTTCCCCGCCTCCCTGCGAACTCACCGGTCGAGATCGAAGCAGTCATCAAACTCAAAGGCTGAGAGCACAACAGCACAGCGGCCCGGTCGATGCCACGGCCGGGCCGCTTCATTTGTGCCTTGGTACCTGGTGACAGGTCTTCCTCTGCACATTCTCAACGCAATAGGGCGGGCACTTCCTATTCGGAAGTACCCGCCCTATTGTGCCTGCGAGGAGCCTGTCTCAGCGCTTCGAGAGGATATACGTGCGATCGTTGCCGACGTACCAGAGATCCTCTGTGCCGATTGCGACGTCGCCATAGCGCCATGGAATCTCCGCTGCTCCGAAGGATCCGACCTGCAGCACGTGCTTGTACCCGGGCCGCAGTTCATTGGCGAACGATTCCTGCTTGCCCATGAGGTGTCCGACATTGCGCTTGCGGTACTCCGTGTTGAAGTCCACGTCTTCTCCGAGCATGCCGATTTCGACCATGCGCTCGAGGTGAGGTGCCAGGTAGTCCAAGGTCCCTTCGTGGACGTCTTCGCAGACCACCCCGGGCTTCAGTTGACCGATGATGCCCTCACGCACGACATCGAAGAAGAACTCATAGGCCTGTATCGCACCCTCGGTGCGCGGCAGCGAGCGTGCCATGTCAGATGTCGCA
Organism: Brevibacterium sp. UCMA 11752; assembly: GCF_021532235.1. Taxonomy (NCBI): domain Bacteria; kingdom Bacillati; phylum Actinomycetota; class Actinomycetes; order Micrococcales; family Brevibacteriaceae; genus Brevibacterium; species Brevibacterium sp. UCMA 11752. The sequence goes on from NZ_JACBOS010000003.1 coordinate 582,180, forward strand.
ACGGTGACACCGTCGAAGGTGATGCGCACACCGGCGTCGAGCTGAATGCACTTGGTGTCGTCGTTGATCGGGAAATCGACCGGAGGCCCAGGGAAGAGCATCCGGTTCGATGAGTGCAGATTCGTGAAATAGGGCTCGATCGCGAAGGGAATCGCATTGTCCGTCCGGAACTCGACGATCTTATCGACGTAACGCGCATAGATGTCCAGCTCGGTGAATTCCTCGCCTGCTGCCAAAGAGTCCTTGGCCCAACTCAGCGCCTCCTCGATGGCGAAGACGCTGCACCTGGCAGCGACGACCTGGAATCCCAGATCTTCGTGATCGCGGATGTCCCGCCAGTGTCCGAGCGGAGTCGAGAGCTCGCTCACGTCGGCACCTTCGGATTCCAGTTCCAGCACCAGTCCGGTCGGAATCCATTCTTCCTCGACGCCGATCTTAGTGCCGTGTGCAAGTGCCACAGCGCCGGCGCCGTACCCGGCGAACCGACCAACCGGAGTGCCTCCCACGCCATGAGCGGTTTCGGGTGCGAGCACATAGAGCTTTTCATCGCGTGCAGACCATAGGGCCAGCTGGTCCCCGCCCTGCCGAGCCCCGACGACTTCGCTGAAGTTCGGGGGCGCTGAGATGAGGACGGCGTCGAGACTCTCGTTCTTCGCCAGAGACTGCAATGCCTCATAGCGTGTATCGGTCTCTGATTGGATCTCCTTGGCGAGATCCGAAAGATGGTCGACGTCCTGGATGAGCCTCTTGGCGGTCTCGGCTCCGAGCCTGCGCCACTGTGCGAACCGTTCGAGCACAGCCTCGGTGTCAACCTCATAGGCCACGACCGGAGTGGTCGGCTGCTTGTCGGCAACGACGTCGAGGCTCTTCGATAGGGCCGAGTAGTGCTTCATGACGACATCGGACGCAAGACCGACCTGTTCGCCATCAGCCAGCTCGCCCACCAGGGTTGTCAGTGATGCAGATGCGGGGGTGTCGGCGACGATCCGCGGATCGATCGTCACCCATGGCGCATAGAACCTCATTCGATCCTTCGGAACTCCGGCGGACAGCGCATTTCCCTGTTCCTGCTGACGTACGAGCAGAACCTCACCCTCGGAGGTATCAGCGACGATCGGGGCGACCAGAGGGCTCGAATCAAGCCGAATCGCAGAGAACAGCAGACTCTTCTGGGCATTCAGTCCGAAGGAATCCGCCAGGCGCGCCTTGTCTGTTGTCAGTTTGATCATTGTGTATCCAACTCCATATGTTTTTCGTGAGACTCGTTCGTCTCTTGCGGTGCGAATGGCATCCGAAGTCGAATGGATTTCGGGCGGTCGGCCATCCGTCAGGTGTTTTCGTCGAGCTGAGAAGGCTGAGCGGGCAGCCCGCTCAGCTGATTCCTGCCGTCACTCCGATGTGTGATTCGATTTCCGCGACATAGTGGGCGAAGTCCTCCGAGAACTTGTGCTCCTTCGCGCGCGGACGTTCGATGTCGATCTTGACGTCGGCGATGATTCGTCCGGGCCGGTCTCCGACAACCACAACGCGGTCTCCCAACCACACCGCCTCGGAGATGCTGTGGGTGACGAAGAGGACACTGCAGCCCGTGCGGCGCCAAATGCGTTGGATCTCGAAATTCATCGAATCTCGTGTCATGGCGTCGAGGGCGCCGAAGGGCTCGTCCATGAGCAGGATCTCCGGGCGCGAAACCAATGCCCGGCAGATAGCGACTCGCTGCTGCATGCCACCACTGAGTTCGTAGGAGTATCGGGTCGCCTTCTCCCCAAGTCCGACCATGTGCAGCAGTTCCATGGCATGCTCCTTGGACTCCGGAGTGACGGAATCACGAAACTCCAGGGGCAACAGCACGTTGTCGAGGTTGTTGCGCCATGGCAGGAGCACCGGGCTCTGAAACACCATGCCGATATCCTTGAGAGCCTCGCTGATCTCGCGACCACGGATGAGGATCTCTCCCTCCGTGGCGTCTTGGAGTCCGGAGATGGTGTTGAGCAGTGTGGTCTTTCCACTGCCTGACTGCCCGACGATCGAAACGAACTCTCCGGGGTTGACGTGGAAATCGAGATCTTTGAGGACCACGTTCTCCTGACCGTCTCGGGAGGTGTAGGTCTTGCCGACGTTATTGACTGAAATCGCGTAATCAGCGGTCATGGTCATTCTCCATTCACTTGGTGGGGGCCGCTACGTCTTCGTCGTGGCGAATCGGATCGATGTAGTCATTGGAATAGATGTCATCGACCGTGAGCTCGGTCGAATCCTCGAGGCCCAGGAAGTCGGTGGCCACGGTAAGCATCTGCTGGACGCCGTCGTCACTCATCGTGCCGAACTGATCATCGGCATCTCCGGTGGCCCAGTTGAGTTCGCACTGAGACTTGAGCGCATAGGTCACAGTGTCTGCTTCATAGCCCTGGACTTCCTTTGTGAAGTCTTCGGCGGTCTGATCTGGGTTCTCACATGCCCAGAGGAAACCCTTCTGCATGGCCCTGTTGAACCTCTTAACTCGGTCAGGGTCGTTGCCGAGAGCCTCGTCTGAGACCACGATTCCGTTGCCATAGAGATCAATTCCGACATCGGACCACTTGAGTATGTTCGCCTTCTCACCGAGCGCCATGAGCGCTGGCTCATCCGACACGTAGAGGGCAAGGTTCGCATCCCACCGGTCTGCCAGGAGTCCGGGTATCTTCGACTCACCTGTTGCGTGGACGACGTTGACGTCTTCCTCTTTGAGTCCACTCCGTTCGATCGCGAGTGGCCACATGGCCGTCATGGCTCCGGCACCTTCGGTGGCTACGGTTTTGCCCTTCATGTCCTCCCAGGATTCGATGCCTGAGCTTTCGAGGGCAATCGTCGCGTAGGCCGAGCGCGCCTGGAGCAGGTTCACCTGTTTGACCTGTGCCCCTTTGCCTTGGCTGAGGATCGTGGCGCCGAAGTCGGCCCAACCGGCATCGACTCGCCCCGTCTCGACCGAGGTCACCGTGTTCGTCGAACCCGACCCGGGCATGAGCGAGACGTCGAAGCCTTCTTCTTCAAAGAACCCCTCCGCCTCGGCGGCGAAGAACGGTGCGTGCTTGGGCAGATAGGCGACGTCGACCATGAGGTTGAAGTCATCGAGACCGTCCTCCGGTGCACAACCTGCCAGACCCACGACGGAAAGGAGGAGCGGAGCAACAAGAAGCTTCTTCATGATATGCATCGTTCCGCGCCTCATTTCGTGTAGTTCTTCCACGGCAGCAACTTCTTCGACACGAGGTCGATGATGAAGAAGAGCAGAAGAGCAATGGCTGCAAGGACAATGAAGGCTGCGAACATCGACGGCAGGTCCACCTGGGCGTTGGCCAGCAGAATGACGTAGCCGAGTCCCTTGGAGCCCGCAATGAACTCACCGACGACTGCACCGCCGACGGCAAGCGAGATTGAGATCTTCGCGCCAGTGAAGATCGAGGGGAGCGCATAGATGAAGTCGATCTTCATCATCTTCTTCAGCTTCGATGCACGGTTGATACGCGCCAGATCCTGAAGTTCGTGGGGTACCGAGTTCAGCCCGTCGAATGTATTGATGACGAGCGGGAAGAATGCGATGGCCATCGCCACAAAGGCCTTCGATTCGAAGCCGAAGCCGAACCACACGATGAATAGGGGCGCCAGCGCGACCTTAGGAATCGTATCGATGGCGATGAGTGCCGGGTAGAGGAAGGGCCGCAGGAACGAAGCATAGTAGAGCAGCGCCCCGCAAAGAACACCCAGTGCTGTACCGAGAGCGAAGCCCGCGAGCCCCTCTTGCAGTGTGGTCAGTGCGTTGAGCGCGAAATAGCCGGGATTAGTGAATAGTTCTTCGAATGCAGAGACCGGACCGACGAGCAGATACTTCGGGAATTTGAAGATGAAAACCACTAGTTCCCATAGCGCGAACAGCGCGACGAGTCCCACAACTGCCTTGATGCCTGCAGAGACTGACTCAGACTTGATCAGTGACTGCTTCGGTTGTTTCCGCGGACTCACCGGAGGAGGGCCGGCCTCCACGTGTCGAACTGCATCGGCTTCGATGCGAGGTGTGGTGGTCATCGGCGATCCCTCCATTGGGTCGTGGTCCATGAACAAAATTGGCAGTGCGTATGTGACGTGGAACAACTGTGGTGCGTTCCAGTATTCGTGAATTAGTAATGCCTGTCCAAGATTGTTTTCGCATGTTTCAATACCCTGAAGGAATCACTGAGTGCCGACTCCTCACCACGAATGCCGCCTTTTCATCGACGAGACAGAAGGTCGGGGAGCTCGAACTGTGCCCCGAGATCCCCGACCTTCTGCTGACGTTATGCATAAGACGCCATTAGGCTCAGCCCCGCGCTGTCGCCAAGTCCTCCCGGAAGGCACGGCCGGCTGCGCCGATGTCCCCCGCCGAGGTGATGAAGCGGAAACCCTGTTCCTTGCGAGTCCTGGCCTCCGCACCATCACCGCAGTGGATGCCTGGGATGATGCCGGCTTTGTCAGCTGCCGTGCGGATCCGGGCGACCGCCTCGGCGTGGGCGTCATTGGGCTGACCGGGCAGAGCATCGACGGCGAAGGCGAGGTCTGCGGGGCCGACATAGACGCCGTCGATTCCGGGAGTCTCACAGATCTTCTCGACGTTCGCCAGGCCTTCCTTGTTCTCGATCATGACGATGAGCAGTGGCCGCTCGTCGCGGGTGTCCTGCACCGCGTTGTGCATGAGTTCAGCGGTCGGGCCCCAGGAACGGTCGCCTCCTCGGCTCGGGTAATCGAGGGCGGCAACGGCAGCCTCCGCATCAGCGACTGAGGACACCAGCGGCACGATGACCGCCTCGACGCCGGCGTCGGCGAGCATCCCGATCTCGGTGAAGCGGTTCGCCGCAACTCGGGCAGTGACCAGGGCGGATCCGCTGGCACGGATGGCATCTGTGAGCCGCAGAACATCGGTGGCTCGGGTGAAGCCGTGCTGCATGTCGAGGCACACATAGTCGTAGCCTGCGGCCGATCCGATCTTCGCGAGCTCCTGGCTCGTCGACATCATCCACAGTCCGTTGTAGATCTCTCCGGCGGCGAGGCGAGCGCGGTGGGCTTCCAATGCTTCAGTCATATGTGCATCGAATCACACGCGGCTCGCCGTTGCCAGGGATGCCCGGCATCCGGATCATCCCGGTACTGCATCAAATACTCGACTGTCCCACGAGATCGTCGAGTGCTTCGAGGATGTGGCGATACGGCTTCCCTGTCGCCCGTGTCATCCCGATCTCACACGTCCGATTCGTCGAGGCGTGGACGTCCGCGCTGATCGATTCGACCTCGGCTGCTTCGTCCTTCGTCGCCGAGGCGGTGAGTTCGGGATGGAGCATGCCCCGATCCCCGGCGAAGGCACAGCACCCCCAGGAATCGGGCACGCTGACCTCATCGGCGATGGACCCGGCGAGCGCGCTCAGGTCCTCGTTGATTCCCAGCTGGGTCGACGAGCATGTCGGGTGGAGGATGATCGACGGCAGACGATGCCCCGTCGAGAGCACACCTCGGTCCTGCAATGCAGGGAGCAGCGTCTGCTTGGCGAAGGCCACCGCATCGATGATCTCGAAGTCCTCCGTCGCGTCGCCACCATCGCCGCTTACGTCGCCATCGCCGCTGTCGGTCGACCCGGTCGAGTCGCCGAGGAGCACGCGCAACCCCTCCGTGCATGAGGACGCATCACAGACGACGGGGATTCGTCCACCGTCGGTGGCCTCCCACAGCTCTCTGCGGACGTACTTGCGCATCGTGGCAAATCCCTCGGCCATCCCCTTCGACTTCCACGGGGTGCCGCAGCACAGGGAGGGAATGCCCCGCGGCGTGCGCAACGAGATCCCGGCTCGTTCGCACAGGCGACGGAAGGCACCGGCAACCCCATCACCTCTGCCGCCGTCTTCGGGCCCGAACATCGTGTTCGTGCAGCTGGAGAACCACACGACGTCCGGATTCGACGCCGAGACGGCCACACGCTTAGACCCTCCGGCCGGAAGATCAGCGGAGTAGCTGGGCACAGTGTCATCACCCAGAAGTCTGCGACCGATGCCCGTGGCCGTCGCGGGAAGCTGCGCAGGCATCGCCTTCGCGGAGCTCAATGCAACTCCCCCAACAGAGCTGACCAGCCCCCACGCTTTGGCGGCAGTGTTCCAGCCCGTCTCTTCGATCGCGTTCGTGTTCTCCTGCCGCAGCCTGCGCACAAGATCCCCGGTGTTGATGAAGACCGGGCACGCCGTTTGGCACATGCCGTCGACGGCGCAGGTGTCGACCCCGTCGTAGTCGTATTCACTGCGCAGGGTCCGGGTCAGCTCCTCGTCCCCTGCCGCCTCGGCGCGGGCGATCTCGCGTCGCAGAACGATGCGTTCGCGCGGGGTCAGCGTGAGATCGCGGCTGGGACACACGGGTTCGCAGTACCCACATTCGACGCAGCGGTCGACCTCCGCCTCGGTGGTCGGTGTGGTCTTGAGATCGCGCAGATGCGCCTTCGGGTCGTCGCTGAGCAGGACACCCGGGTTGAGCAGGGACTGCGGATCGACCAGCTCCTTGACCCGTGTCATCACTGCGTAGAGATCGTCACCGACCTGGCGCCTGACGAACGGTGCCATGATCCTCCCGGTGCCGTGTTCGGCCTTGAGCGTTCCCCCACGTGAGAGGACGAGGTCGACCATCTCCTCGGTGAATGCCGCGTACCGACCGAGGTCGAAGTCCTCGCCGCCGGTTCCACTCCCGAATTCCTCGGTGATCATGAAGTGGATGTTGCCGTCCTTCGCGTGCCCGAAGATCACGGCATCGGCGTAGTCGTACTGGTCGAACAGCTCGCTCAGAGCAGTGCAGGTCTCGCCGAGGCGGTCGACCGGAACCGCGATGTCCTCAAGCAGTGCAGCGGTGCCCGAGGGACGGTTGCCGGCGACTGCTGTGAACAGCCCTTTGCGGGTGTGCCACAGCGCCGATCGCCGTCGCGGATCGATCGTGAGCTCGGCTGGTCGGCTCAGTGAGAATGTGTCGAAGACCGGAAACGCCGCAGACACGACCCGGCCGAGGCCTTCCTCCGTCTCTTCCTGGAATTCGACGAGCAGGGCGCAGTGCGAGTCCACGTCGAGGTCCCTGATCTCCTCCGGACATTTCTCGTCTCGTTGGGCGACCCGCAGACTCGTGGCGTCGAGGAGCTCAACGGTGGCAGCACCGGTGGCGATGATCTCCGGGAGCACCGAGGTGGCCGTGGGCAGATCGTCGAAGACGAGCAGACCTGTCGAGGCGTGGGCCAGCAGCGGCACGGTGCGGAAGGTCGCCTCGGCGACGAAGGCGAGTGTCCCCTCGCTGCCGATGACCAGATGTTCGAGGATGCGCACCGGGTCATCATGGTCGAGGAACGAGTTGAGGCCGTAGCCCATGGTGTTCTTGATGGAGTGGAGCTGCGTGATCCGCGCGACCGCCTCGGCGTCGGCCCGGATCCGATCTCGGAGTTCGGCCAGACCCGCGTGGATAGCTGGTTCCCGTCTCCGCAGCAGCTCATCAGCGTCTGCCGCCGAGGTGTCGAGAACGGTTCCGCCGGGAAGGACGAGCACGGCCGAGTCAAGCGTCTGATAGGTGTTCGCTTCGATCCCGCAGGCCATGCCGGAGGAGTTGTTGGCGACGACTCCGCCGATGGTGCAGGCGATCTCGCTGGCCGGGTCCGGCCCCAGTTTGCGCCCATGCCGCAGCAGCCGCGCGTTCACAGCCCTGACCACGGCCCCGGGCCCGCAGCGGACCCGGGCACCGTCGTCGAGGACGTCGATGTCCCTGAAATGCCTTCTCGTGTCGACGAGCACCCCGTCCGAGACGGACTGCCCGGACAGGCTGGTCCCACCCGAGCGGAAGGTCATCGGCACCCCGCTCCGCCGTGAGGCCGAGAACAGTGCCGCCACCTCCTCGAGGTTGCACGGCTTCACCACGGCCTGCGGTGTCAGCAGGTAGTGGGAAGCGTCGTGTGCGGCGGCCAGCCGGTCGCTGGCGCGGGTGCCGACCTCATCGGCTGCGGCCCGCAGATGATCGATGAGTCCCGTGTCGGCGGGAGAAAGCAGGGACATGTGGTTCCTTCCTAAAGCTGCTGAGTCCGCAGCTGTTCGGCGATGTATTCGGCCTGCCGGATCGCCAGTGCGACGATGGTCAGAGTCGGATTGGCCGCCGCGCTTGAGGTGAAGACCGAACCGTCGGAGATGAAGAGGTTCTTCACATCGTGGGAGCGACCCCATTTGTCGACCACGCCGTCCTCAGGTCGTTCGCTCATTCTCGCGGTGCCCAGATTGTGCGTCGACGGATACGGCGGTGTCCGATGCGAGGTCTGCGCCCCGACCGCCCTGTAGACGCTCTCACCTGCAGCGTAGCCGTGTTCACGCATTGCCAGGTCGTTGACGTGATCGTCGTAGTGGACGTTCGGGACGGGAAGACCATGCTGATCCTTGACCGTGGTGTTCAGTGTGATCCGGTTGGACTCCTGCGGCAGGTCCTCTCCGACGATCCACATGCCGGCCGTGTTGAGGTAGCGATCCATGAGCGCGGCGAAGTCAGGACCCCAGGCGCCGGGCTCGACGAATGCCGACATGAAGGCCGGGCCCAGTGCGATCGTCTCCATGTAGTAGCCTCCTGCGAATCCGCGGTCGGGATCGTGGATCGACTCATCGGCGATGACGCCGGCCATGGTCTCGCCCCGGTACATTCGCACAGGCTTGTCGAAGTGCCCCCACACTGTCCCGGTGAGGTGGCGCATGTAGTTTCGCCCCACCTGTCCCGAGGAGTTCGCGAGCCCGTCGGGGAAGCTCGGTGTGCCCGAGAGGAGCAGCAGCCTGGGCGTTTCGATCGAGTTTCCGGCCACGCACACCAGCTTGGCGGCCTGACGCTGCAGATTTCCTTCCCCGTCGAGGTAGAGGACGGCGTCGGCGTTCCCTTCTGAATCATGGGTGATCTGGACAGCCTGAGAATCGGGACGGAGATCGAGCAGGCCCGTCTCCGCTGCTCGTGGAATCTCTCTGACCAGGGTCGACCATTTCGACTTGTTCTTGTCTCCCTGGAAGTTGAAACCATCCTGGATCGAAGCGGGACGCCCATCGTATTCCTCGGCATTGGTGGCATAGGGGCCAGTGGCGTAGTAGCGGTACCCGACCTCTTTCGCACCGTTGGCGAAGACCTTGTAGTTGTTGTTCGCCGGCAGGGGCGGACGTCCGTGGACGTGAGTCGAACCCATCGATTTCTCGGCTCGGTCGTAGTACGGAGCCATCTCTTCGAGCGTGATCGGCCAGTCGAGGAGATTGGCTCCCTCGATGCGTCCATAGGCGCTGCGGGCACGGAACTCATGATTCTTGAAACGCGGGGTGGCTCCGGACCAGTGGGTCGTCGTGCCTCCGACGGCCTTGACGATCCATGCCGGCAGGTTGGGGAAGTCCTGCGCGATTCGCCATGATCCTGTCGTCGTCCGCGGATCCAGCCAGGCCATCTGGTTGAACGCTTCCCATTCGTTGTTGACGTAATCGTCATGTCCCAGATGGGGACCTGCTTCGAGGACGACGACGGGAATTCCCTTGGCCGTCAGCTCATACGCGAGGGTGCCACCTCCGGCGCCTGACCCGATGATGACGACTGCCTCGTCGTTCTGGTCGATGCTGTAGCCGGTGACACTGCCACCGGACGCTGGTTTCGCTGCCATCATCTCTTCACCTCGCCCATGTCGGCCTGCTCAGCGCTCGGCTGATTCGTCGATTCGTCTGCCACGTTGACCGTCTGCGGTCCCAGGTGCGCACCCGGGCCGAGTTCCGGCAGGTCCTCGCCTTCCGGATAGAGGATGCGCGGTTCGGGCAGCCAGTCCAGATCGTTGAATCCTCGATTGACATAGCCGCCGAGGTCGAACGACGGTCCTTGGTATCCCAGGATCTCCCACACCTCTTCGTCGTCGTAGAGGCCGAGTGCCGCGGTGCGGCGAACGAATCCGAAGAACTCCGTGCCTTCGACCCGGCGCAGCACCCGCAGGGCTTCGTCGTCATTGAGTGAGCAGAAGCTCTTATCCGAGAGCTGATCAAGTGACTGCAGACCCTGGATCAGTGCCACCCGGAACCAGGTCTCAGCGTCGGCTTCGACGAGGATCTTGTCGGCGGTCCGTTCATAGGGTCCATCGGGAAAATTCTCATGTGGAAACGCCACACGCAGAACTCTGACGAGTGTTCGCCGAGCTTCATCGGTCATCTCCATCGCATTCAGCGACGGAAATTTGGCGGGGAATGCCATCTGGTGCTCCTTTGCTCCTCTTCTGGTGTCCCGGTGCTGATGTCTCGCTGGTCCCGGGCACCTTTGCCGAACCGGTCACAAGCAACCTATGTGATCCGTAACACCAGCCGCTATCCTTATTCTCGCGAGGCGATAATCATAGGAGCGCAAATGTCGAACAGTGCAGTCATCCATCGGACCTTCTCCGTGCTCGAGGCGGTGTCCGCTTCCGGCAGCGCCTCGGCGAAGACCGTGGCCGACCGTCTGGAGATCCCTCTTCCCACGGTGTATCGCCTGCTCCACGAACTCGAAGACTGCAACTACCTCGTCTATCTCAAGGAAGACAAGTGCTTCGAGCTCGGGCCGAAGTGCTTTGAACTCGGCCTCTCCTTCCAGCAGCGTCTCGTTGCACCGCACCCCATCCGCCAGATCACCGATGAGCTGCATCGCAGCTTGGGCACGGCCGCCTATTTCGCGATCTATCGCGGGTCGGACATTCTGCTCACCTACTCCTCCGACTGCGAGAAGCATCCGCGGCTCCGTCCCTTGCGCTTCGGCTTCCATGAGGCTGCCCACGCGACCGCCTTCGGCAAGATCCTGCTCTCGGCCATGCCCGAGGCTCAGCGCACCGAGTACCTGGACGCGCGTGGGATGCAGGTGCTCACTCCACATACGATCGTGCGGCGAGATCTTCTCGACATCCATCTGGAAGAGGTGGCCACCAGAGGCATCGCGTGGGAACACGACGAGTTCCTGCCACGGCAGACCTGCGCCGCGGTTCCCGTCCGCAACGGCACCGGCATGCAGGTCGGGGCGATCGCTGTGAGTACCCCGTCGAGCAAGGCGAACGGACGGATGAAGGTACTCGAGTCGACCCTGCGTCAGCATGCCGGGCTGTGTTCGAGGTATCTGCGCGGCGGCACCCATCGAGAGGCCTCCTGAGGCGCCCATTTCAGTTTCTCGTCACATGAGAACGCCTGTATTCTCTTCGGTCCGTTCCCACACAGACTGATCGTGCTCACTCAAGGACGAGACACGAAGGGGTACAACTATGAGCACAACCAACAGCATTGCCGTCGTCACAGGATCAGCACGAGGAATCGGACAGGGCATCGCACAGCGCCTCGGTGCCGACGGACATCACGTCATCGTGGCCGACCTTCCCACAATGCAGGAGGGAGTACAGGAGACGGTATCGACCATCGAAGCCGCCGGCGGCAAGGCCACCGGAGCCGAAGTCGACGTCACCGATCAGGCCTCGGTGGACGCACTCGTGGCCACCGCCGTCGAGGTCGGCGGAAAGCTCGACGTCTTCGTGGCCAATGCCGGCATCGCTCAGGTCGAACCCCTCATCGACTACTCGAAAGAGGATTTCGAGAAGATCCTCAACGTCAACATCACCGGCGTATTCCTGTCCTACCAGGCCGCTGCCAAGCAGATGATCGAACAGGGCAACGGCGGAAAGATCATCGGCGCGGCGTCGATCGTCGCCTTCCGCCCGTTCGCACTGCTCTCACCCTATTCGGCCACCAAGTGGGCTGTGCGAGGACTGACGCAGGGCGCCGCGATGGAATGGGCGAAACACGGGATCACCGTCAACGCCTACGGACCAGGCATTGTGGGAACCTCGATGTGGGATCTCATCGATGAGAAGCTCGGAGAACAGGAGGGATTGGCCAAAGGGGAAGCAATCAAGAAGTACGCGGGAGACATCCTCCTCGGACGTGTATCGGTTCCCGAGGATGTCGCGAACCTCGTATCGTTCCTCTCCAGCGAGGACTCGGACTACATCACCGGCCAGACCATGCTCGTCGACGGCGGCATGCAGTTCTCCTGAGACACACCGCACCTCAACCAGCACCAGTGTCGGCGAAGACCCCGCCGACCCAATCAGCTACGAAAGGATCCACATGATTTTCATCGTCGTCAAGTTCCAGGTCAAGCCCGAGAAGGCCGAGGAATGGCCGCAGATCACCAAGGAGTTCACCGAGGCGACGCGAGCCGAGCCGGGAAACAAATGGTTCGACTGGTCACGCAGCCTCGACGACCCCAATGAATACGTGCTCGTCGAAGCCTTCGATGACGACGCTGCCGAAGCGCACGTGAAGTCCGACCACTTCCAGAAGGCGACCGCAGACGGCGGACCGATGAACAGCGCCCTCGTGTCCACTCCGAAGATCATCTCTCGCCAGATCGACGGTGAGGGCTGGGACGAGATGGGCGAGCTTCAGGTCGACTGACCCCTGCTGGTCTCCCGGCACGGAGCCCCGACGCCCCTGTGTCGGGAGATCAGGCTCGGGCCTTCACCTCCGGCAGGTAGCCAGCTTGCTTCTCCACCCACTCATCGAGGATCGCAGCGCGCTCGTCGAATTTCGCCGTCGGGAATGAAAGACCAGCGGTGGGAACACTGGCGCCAAGTTCCACGAGGAGCGGCCTCAGTGTGAAATCCACGGCCAGCTGATGTGCGGGCGAACCGATGGTGAAGACCGGGATCGCGGTGACGCCGTGCAGTCCACCGGCGTCGTAGCGGTCAAGGAACGCCTTGAGCAGGCCGGTGTAGCTCGCCTTGTACGTGGGCGTCGCGATCACGGCGTAGGTCGAAGTCTGCAGCTGGTCGGTGAGCGCGCTCAGCTTGGACGACTCCCACTCGAAGATCTCGTCGGTCACCTCGGCGAGCTCAATGGTCGAACCGGTATCCGCGCCTGTCAGAGCCGCTATGCGCTCCGCAAGATCTTCGGCGATCTGACGCGTCCTCGATCCGGGATTGGGGTTGCCGACGACTGTTGTGATTCGCGTTCCCATGGGTATTCCTCGCCTCATATGCTCACCAGCTGGAGGTGATGATGAGCACAACACTAAGAGGGGCCGGCAGAGGCAGCGGGATCACTGTTCATCTGACGTCATGCGCGATGCTTCTCGCACCGTACTCGGACCCATCGCCGGATCGGGCATGGCGCTCTACTTGGCGGGGGCCGCAACCGCGCAGCACCTCACGCCCGTCCCGCCCCTCATTCAGACCGACGTGCTCCCAGGGCCAATCGCGCGATATCCCTGAGAACTGCGAACTCTTCGCTGTCCTCGAGCAGCCCTTTGAGTTCGACCGCAGCCTGGCCCAGTACGGCCCGGTAGGCGCCGGCGACATTGTCCGGTTCCCGAGTCAGCGGGTAGGACACGCACAAGGCAAGGATGGCTCCGCCGACGGTGAAGGCCACGCTCGCCGAGGCGGTTCCCTTCACCCGTGCCTGTTTCGTGGCGTAGAACTCCTGTGGGTTGCCCGGGCCGCACAACGCCAGTGCGGCAGAGCCGCCGTCGACGAGAGAGAGGACGGTGCCGACGCTGCGGGAGACGCGGAGTTCGTGGTCGGCTTCGACGTTGCGCACGCACACCCGGTCCTCACCGACACGGACCCACAGCTGCACCGACTCACTGGTCAGAGTTCGCAGATGCTCGAGCACCGAGTTCGTCGTTGCGATGCTGCGTCTGCCCGGGAACGGCCCCAGGCGCAGCAGCCCGTTGTTGTCGCGGACGATGAAGCGGTGAGTGCGCAGATCTGCCAGCAGCCGGTAGGTCGTGGACTTCGAATACCCCAGACGACGGCACACCTCGGCGGCGGTCATCGGTGAGTCCTGCAGTGCTGTGAGGATCGCGGCACTGCGGTCGATGACGCCGATCTCCTTCGACGAGGCGGTGCCACCAGACGAGGCAGACGCAACGGAAGAGACCTCGGAGCTGCCAGTGGTCGAGGAGTTATCAGTCATGGGGTTCTCTTTCATGCCACGCTCACATCGGCCAACAGCTGGCGGCGGCGCACCCACCAGCGGAAGATGATGGGTCCGACGATGCCCAGGATCATGAGCACGATGATCGACAGTGACACTGGTCGGGTCAGCAACGGCATGAACGATCCGCCCGAGATCTGGAGCATGCGCCGGAAGTTGTCCTCCAGCAGCGGCACCAGGACGAGGGCCAGGATGGACGGTGCCAGTGGGATTCCGCCCTTGTCCATGAGATAGCCGATGACGCCGAAGATGCCGAGCAGCATCAGTCCGAACAGGCTGAATTCGATCGCGTAGGCGCCGATGGCCACGAGGACGAGGATTGAGGAGAACAGGATCTCCTTGGGCATCTTCAGCAGTTTGACGAAGACACCCACGAGCGGCAGGTTGAGGATGATCAGGGCCACGTTGCCGATGTACATGCTGGCGATGATCGTCCAGATCAGGCCCGACTCGTCGCGGAAGATCAGCGGTCCCGGCTGCAGTCCGTACATGGTGAAGACGAAGAGCAGCAGGGCCGTGGTCGCCGATCCCGGGATGCCGAGGCTGAAGAGCGGAATCATGGCACCGCCGACTCCGGCGTTGTTCGCGGCCTCGGGTCCGGCGACGCCTTCGATGGCACCGTGGCCGAACTCGGACTTCCGCTTCGAGATCCGCTTCTCCATGATGTAGGACATGAACGAGGCCAGGGACGGGCCGACTCCGGGCAGGATGCCGATGATGAAGCCGAGCACCGAGCCGCGGGCCCAGGGCATGGCCGAGCGCTGCCAGTCCTGCTTCGTCATCCATTTGTCGTCTCCGAAGCTCTGAATCATGTCTTTGGCTCCGCGCCCCGATGCGAGGTTGCGGATCGCCTCGGGGATGGCGAAGAGTGCCATGGCGAAGATCGTGAAGTCGATGCCGTCGGAGAGCAGGCTCATGCCGAAGGTCTGGCGCGGCAGGCCCGTCTGGAAGTCGAGACCGACGAGGCCGACGGCCAGGCCGATGAAGATCGAGATCAGGGCCTTCGCCCGCGAGCCGGACGACATCGTCGAGGCCAGCAGGAGTGCTGTGGCCATGAGCAGGAAGTATTCGGTGGAGCCGAAGACGTTCGCCAGCTTCACGAGCACGGGAGACAGGAACGTCAGCCCGATGATCGCCAGGGTCCCGGCGAGGAAGGATCCGATTGCGGCGGTCGCGAGCGCGGCCTTGCCCCGACCTCGGCGAGCCATTTCATAGCCTTCGATGGCGGTCACCGCACTGGCGACCTCACCAGGGGTTTTGATGAGTGTGGCGGTGATCGAGCCGCCGTACATGGACCCGTAGTAGATGCCGCAGAGCAGGATGAGGCCGTGCACCGGCTCCATCCCGAAGGACACCGGGATGAGAATGGCGATGGCAGAGATCGGGCCGATGCCCGGCAGCACGCCGACGACGGTGCCCAACAAGACGCCGAGGAGGGCGAAAGCGAGGCTTGAGGGTTCGAGTGCCGAGGCGAAGCCGCCGCCCAGATCGATGAGTGTGTCCATGCCCGCCCCCTATCCCAGGATTCCGACGGGCAGGTACACGCCCAGCCCGTAGACGAATGCGACGTAGATGATGACGGCGAAGAGTACCGAGAAGATGAGGTTGCGTACCCATCGGTGCGGGGCATAGATGCTGGTCATCGTCATCAAGAAGGCCGCCGTGGCGAGCAGGAAGCCGACCGGGATGAGGATTCCGAGGTAGATGAAGAAGAGCGCGAACTGCAGCACGACCTGCTTCGACTTCGGTTCATCGGGAGCATCGATGACGATGCCCTCAGGCTCGACGTCCACCACCCCCTCGGACGCGTCAGTGCTGGCCCCGCCGTTGGCGATGCCAGCAGAGGCGGCCCCGCCGCTGACCGAGGCACTGCCAGCCGAGGCGGCCCCAGCTGGGACCACCTCGGCGAGCTTCCGACTCCGGTACAGAGCCTGTCCGAGAAGGAAGAGGCCGAGCACGATGAGCGCGATGCCCACGATCGCGGGGAAGGTCGCCGGCGTGACGATGTTCTTCGTGCCCTGGATCCAGAAGGTCGCAGTGTAGTAGACCGCGCCCACGAGCGTGACGGCGATGCCGGTGATGACATCACCCCTCAGCGCCGGAGTCAGCGTGCTCATTTGCTGTTGCCCAGATCGGTCTCTTTGACGCCCTCCTCAACGGTGGCGGCTGTGTCTTCGGCATACTTCTTGGCTTCCTCGCCGGTGAGGAATTCGGGCGCCCACTGGTTCTTGTCCAAGGTGTCCTTCCAGGTCTTCGTCTCGCTGACCTCTTCAAGCGTCTTGGCCCAGTAGTCGACGGCTTCCTGTGGCATGTCGGCCGGGCCGTAGACTCCGCGCCAGTTGCCAAGGGTCACGTCGTAACCGGAATCCGCAGCCGTGGGAACCGAGTCGTATGGGGCCTGCAGCGGCTCCTTTGCGAAGGTCACAAGTGGTTTGATGTCACCGGATTCCAGCACGGAGCGGAACTCGCTCAGCCCGGCGACGGCGACCTTCGCATCACCATTGAGCATGGCGGTGGTCTGCTCGCCGCCGCCTTCGTAGTTGACGAAGTTGATATCGGCCGGGTCGACTCCGGCTTCCTTGGCGAACAGTGCGAACGGCAGCGTGTCATCGCCGGATGCGGCCACAGTGACCTTCTGCGGGTCCTTCTTCAGCGCCTTGACCAGGTCCTCGACCGATTTGATGTCACCCTTGTCCGGGGAGACGACCATGAAGTCCTCAACGTACATGGTGGCGATGAGGGTGGTGTCCGCAGGGCCGAATTCGCAGAGTCCGCGAGCCTTCATCGTCTGGCTGGCCAGCGAGGTGATCGCGATCTGGTCGTCCTTGCCCTTCTCCTGCTGCATCATCGATGTCATCCACATGCAGCCCGTACCGCCGGGCTTGTTCTGGACCGGCAGCGGGGAAGAGACGATCTTCTCCTTCTGCAGAGCTTCCACCAGGGCACGCGCGGTGGTGTCCCACCCGGAGCCGGGTTCAGATGGGACGTTGACCGTGACCGGGCCCTTCGGGTAGTCGCTGCCCTCCCCCGGCGCCTGTGCCTTGTTGCCGCACCCCGTGGCGACGAGTGCCAGTGAGGCAAGCACCGCACCGACTGTGAGTGCGGGCTTCACCGCCCGATTCTTCCGACTCGCCGAGGTGGCCCGTCCTTGTCCTGTGATCGCCGTTGACCGCATTGCTTCTCCTTCGAATGCAACTGATATCTGCTGTTGTGGATTGTCTGTGCCGGTGGTCCCGGAAGTGCTGGTGAGGCCGAAAGTTCTGGTGAGGCCTGGGACGAGCCCGGGCACCGGGGTGTTACTGAGACTGTGTCTTCGATTCGCCGACATCGGCGTCGACGGGTTCGACTCTCGGATCCGACTCGAGGCCGGCCTTCCGCGCCGAGGCTTCGGCTGGACCATCCCGGTAGCGGGCGTTGTGCTCACCAGGTGTGGGCACATCGCTGCGCAGCCCCAATCGCCGACCGCCGAAGGTCAGCGGCAGCAGGGGAACATCGACTTGGTCTCCGCTGGGCAGGCCGGTGCTGGCCAGAGCCCCGGAGGCGACGAGGTGGGCGTCGGTGGTGAGGTCGGCGGGGGTATTCACCGGGGCGACCGGCAGTCCGCGCCGGGTGCACTTCTCCTCGATCTGAGCGAGGTCGAGCTGGGACAAGGCTGCCTGCAGCTCGCGGTGGATGCGATCGCGTTGATCGACGCGTCCCTGGTTCGTCTCGAGGTCCTGATCACCGGCCAGCTGTGTCAGGTCGAACTCGTCGCAGAGGTCATGCCATTGACCATCGCTGACGGCTGCGACGAAGATCTGGTCATCGTGCCTGTCGCGGAAGATGTCGTAGACGGCCCAGGTGGCTCGACGAGTGGGCATCGGACGCAGCGGTTCCCCGCTGAGTTGAGCCTGGGCCATGTGTGTGCCGACGAGGAAGGCGTTGTTCTCGAACAGGGCGGAGTTGATGACCTGTCCCTCGCCTGTGCGTTCGCGCACGCGCAGTGCCGAGAGCACGCCGATGACCCCGAACATTCCGCCCATGATGTCGTTGACGCTGGCTCCGGCGCGCAGCGGCTGTCCGGGCGGGCCGGTCATATAGGCAAGGCCGCCGAGCATCTGCACAACCTCGTCGAGGGCGGTGCGCTGGCCGTAGGGTCCGGCCAGGAACCCCTTGAGCGAGCAGTAGATGAGGCGCGGATTGCGCTTGGCGAGTTCCTCGTAGCCGTAGCCCATGGATTCCATCTTCCCGACCCGAAAGTTCTCGAGGAGAACATCGGCGGAATCGATGAGGGACAGAGCGACGTCACGGTCGGCCGCCTCGGCGATGTCGAGCTGGACGGACTGCTTGTTGCGGTTGAAGGCGGGGAACAGCCCGGACCCCGAGCCGGGCAGGTAACGGGTCTTGTCCCCGGCGCCGCGCGGTTCGACCTTGATCACCTCGGCGCCCAGATCGGCGAGGATCATCCCGCAGCTGGGACCCATGACCATATGGGAGAACTCGATGACGCGGATGCCCGCCAGCGGCAGTTCCTCCGCGCCGACGGTCGAGGATTCGCCCTGCTCAAGCATGGTAGGCCGCCGGAACAGCGGGGATCGCAGACAGACTCGACGTCAGCTCGTGGCCGACCGCTGCCGTCAGCGGTTCCCTGACTGCCGAGAGAGCGTCAACGTCGACTCCGGTGGCCACGCCTTCACGGTGCAGGAGGTGAACAAGGTCGTCGGTGCCGATGTTGCCGGCCGCACCCGGGGCAAAGGGACAGCCGCCCAGGCCGCCCATGGCCGCATCGAAATTCGAGATTCCCAGGTCGAGGGCCGCGATGACATTGGCCATTCCGAAGTTGTACGTGTCGTGCAGATGCAGGCTCACCGGTCTGTCCGGGAAGGCCTCCAAGACCGCCGAGGTGTTCCTGGACACCAACGATGGGTTGGCGTTTCCGATCGTGTCGGCGACCCCGATGCCGTGTGCCCCGGCTTCGACGAAGGGACGCAGAACCTCGACGAGGTGGCCGGCGTCGGTGATGCCGTCGAAGGGGCAGATGAAGCTGACCGCGGTGGTGATGTCGAAGCGCACACCGTTGTCACGGGCGAAGGTCGCGGCCTCGAGGAGACGCTGCGTGGCCTGGGCGATCGGGGCATCGGAGTTCGCCTGGGAATGGCCCTCGGAGGCGGAGAGGACGAGCTTGATGTTCTTCGCTCCGGCGTCGACGGCGCGTTGGGCGCCCTTGAGGTTGAACACCAGGGTGAAGAAGTCGATGCCCTCGGCCTCATACGGCTGGAGGCGCTGCAGGACCTCGCCGGTGTCGGCCATCTGCGGGACCTTCTTCGGATTGACGAACGATCCGACCTCGATCTCCTTCAGCCCCGCGGCGATGAGCTGCTGGCCCAGAGCGACCTTGGCGTCGGTGGGCACGATGGCGTCTTCGATCTGCAGACCGTCACGCAGCGTGGTGTCGAGAATCGTGACCGATGTTGGCCGAACCATGGTGAGAGCTCCTTCATTGATCTGCCTCATTCCCGGAGACCGGGACGAGAGCGGCACCACGCTCCTTTGCGTGTTGCCGTCTGCACCCAACATAGCCGTTCCCCACATCCCTGCGGTGAGCGCGGACGCGAAATGCTCGCTATATGAGAAGCGGCAAAGAAGTGAAGACAATCACTCCCATTAAATGGGACGAAGGATCTCGACAGTTCGGACGTGGGTGTTCGGTTCCGGCTTGAGGCGCCGCCCAATGCTGTTGTGTTTGTTCAGTCGCGCTCGGGCAGCTGTCCGCCGAGCTGCTCGAGCACCTCGTCGGTGTGCTCACCCAGGTCCGGGCCGAGGTGGTCGATCGGGATCGAGGAGCCGCCGATGACCGGGGTGATTCCCGGGAAGGCCACGTCGGGCAGCGTCTCTTCACCGGTCGAGACATCGAGATGTTGGATCATGCCGCGTGCGGCGAGCTGCTCGTCGGCCACAAGATCCTCTGCGGTGTAGATCGGCCCGGCGGGAACTCCGGCGGTCTCCAAAGTGTCGACAACCTCGGTGACATCGCGCTTCTCACACCAGTCGCCGATGGCTTCGTCGAGTTCCTCACGCCGATCCCAGCGACCGGCGTTGGTCTGCAGATCGGGATCCTCGCCCAGGTCCGGACGGTCAACGGCCTCCATGAGTCGCTTGTAGATTCCGTCGCCGTTGCCGGCGATGACCACGGATTTTCCGCCGGCGCAGAGGTAGCCGTTCGACGGGGCGATGCCCTCCATCCGGCCGCCGGTGCGAGTGCGCGTCTCACCGAATGCGGAGTAGTCGGGGACGAGGGATTCCATGACGGAGAACATGGCTTCGTTCAGTGCGACGTCGACGGTGCGATCGGCCAGGGACGCCCTGCCTTCGAAGCTGTGATCGGAGCCGGTAACAGCCTCGGCGGCACCGGCGATCTTCTGGCGCTGTCGATCGAAGAGCATCATCACCGCACCGAATGCGGCCTGCATACCGGCGATGGAGTCGCCGATCGAGATGCCCACGCGCACCGGCGGCCGGTCGGGGTCGCCGACGAGTTCGCGGAATCCGGAATAGCCTTCGGCGACGGCGGCGAATCCGGGACGCTCGGACATGGGCCCTGTCTGGCCGAAGGCAGAGATGCGCACGAGGATGATGTCGGGGTTGGCCTCTTCGAGGACATCGGGTCCGAGACCCCACTTCTCGATGGTTCCGGGGCGGAAGTTCTCCAGCACGATGTCGCTGCGACGCACGAGCTCGAGAGCCGAGGCCCTGCCTTCCTCTGAGCGAAGGTCGAGGACGACGGACTTCTTGTTGCGGTTGATGGTCCGGTAGAGCATTGAGGTGGTGCCCTGCTTGAGGCGCCAGTTGCGGAGCTCGTCACCCGTGCCGGGGCGCTCGATCTTGATGACCTCTGCACCGAAGTCGGCAAGCATGCGCCCGGTGGTGGGTGCCGCGATGTAGTTGCCGAGTTCGAGGACTCGCACACCGCTGAGTGGAAGACGACGTGCTGTCATGTCGATGCTCCTGTTCGTCGATCGGGCTCGGATCTGTCTACCGGACTGCGCCGGTCGATGCCGTACCGGTCTGTTCCGGTTTCTGTCTTTCTGCAATGGTGCCAGGTCAGCAAGATCAACAGCGACATTTCGAAATTCAGGACGCCCTCGGGTCGACGAATCCAGCGTCCATCCACTGACGGGGAGTAGTGACGGGAGGACTGACGGGAGGTGGAATCGATGACCCTATCTTGTTGAAACGTCATTCACCGCGACGGTTATCTCCGAGCTTCCTGTGAAGATCGGCGGGAAATGAACAGCCTCTGAGACTTGAGCCAATTTCACGCAATTTCCCTTGTTCCCCCTTGTGGCAGGACTGTTGATGTTTAAGACTGGCAACCAAGCCGCAAGACGCGGCCGTATGCCATCAACCAAGGAGCTAAACATGTCGGAAAACTTTGGACAGGACAACGAGAACTTCGGCGGCGGCGACCAGGAGCAGCAGGGCGGCGGCTTCGGTGGCGGCCAGGAACAGGGCGGCCAGCAGCAGGGTAACCAGCAGCAGGGTGGCGACCAGGGCGGCTTCGGCGGCGACAACGAGCGTAGCGAAGGTGGCCAGGGCGGACAGCAGTCCGAGCAGGGCGGCTTCGGCGGCGGAAACGAGCAGGGCAGCCAGTCCCAGGGCGGCCAGGAATCCGGCGGCTTCGGCGGCGGCGACAACGAGCGCAGCGAAGGCGGCCAGGGCGGACAGCAGTCCGAGCAGGGCGGCTTCGGCGGCGGAAACGAAGGCAACCAGGGCGGACAGCAGTCCGGTGGCCAGGAACAGGGCGGCTTCGGCGGCAACGAAGGCAACCAGGGTGGCGGCGACCAGCAGGGTGGCGGCTTCGGCGGCGACAACGAGCAGGGTAGCCAGCAGCAGGGTGGCGGAGACTTCGGCGGAAACGAAGGCGGCCAGGAACAGGGCGGCTTCGACCAGCAGCGCTGATTCCCTCAGCCTCACGCAGTAACTGAAGAGGGGCGGTTCTCCCGATCGGGAGTACCGCCCCTCTTTCATGCTTCTAGGCTGTCGTCACCCGGTGACGGCCACCGCCTGGCGGTGGCGACCGAGGCCGTCGATCTCCATCTCAACGACATCGCCATCGGTCAGGAACGGGAACTTCCCCGACATCGCCACGCCCTGAGGTGTGCCGGTCAGGATCACGTCTCCGGGCTCGAAGGGCATCGTCTGGCTGAGCTGATAGATGATCTGCCCGACGTCGAAGATCAGGTCGCTCGTCGACGAATCCTGACGAACCTCGCCATTGACCCAGCTGCGCAGCTGCAGGGACCCGGGGTCCACCTCGGCGGCGGGCCTGATCCAGGGACCCAGTGGAGTGAAGCCGGGAAGGTTCTTCCCCTTCGACCACTGGCCGCCGGATTCCTCGATCTGGAACCTGCGTTCGGACAGGTCGTTGGCCAGCACATAGCCGGCCACGTGCGAATATGCTTCCTTAGCCGAGGCGACCCTGAAGGCCCGGGTGCCGATGACCAGTCCCAACTCGACCTCCCAGTCGGCCTTCGTGGCATAGGGCGGCAGCTCGAGTCGGTCGTAGGGCCCGGCAATCGTCGAGGGCATTTTGAAGAAGACGACAGGCGCCTCGGGCGGCTCCGCCCCTGCCTCTCGAGCATGCGCTGCGTAGTTCATGCCCACGCACACCACGGCCGAGGGGCGCGAGAGGGGCGCTCCGATGCGCAGGCCCTCCGCTCCGTCGAGGGGCTCGAGGCCGCCGTCGTCCAGGGCGGCGCGGACCCTGCCGATGCCGTCCTCGGCGAAGAACTCTGGGTTGATGTCGGTGGTCAGGGGGCGCAGATCGTAGTGGACGTCGTCGTCACGCACTACCGGGATCTCGTGGCCGATGGGGCCCAAACGCAGCAATTCCATACGGTTCCTTCCATGTTCGACAGACTCCCGCATCCGGCCGTCGTTGGACGGACGCGCTATGTGAGTCTGTGGCACCACGGTAGCGGCGTCTCACATCCTAGGTTGGAATCGTTCAAGTATTGGATGTCTGTTTTGTGGAACATCGCACAATCTCTTCCGCACTGCGGAATTGCGGCCTGCCAACCCTTTCGACGCTGTACTTGTCCTTATCGCGGCCTACTCCCCGGCTGTCAGACGACCGCTGCCGTGTAGTCGGATTTGGCCCGCCGGGGGACGACGACGATGGGCACCGGGGAGTGCTGCAGGATCCGCATGGCGTGACTGCCCAGCGATACGCGCTTGATCGCACCGAGACCGGAGGAGCCGAGCATCATGGCTTCGGGATCTTCCCACTCCACTGCAGTCAGCGCACTGGCCCAGTCGGGTCCTGTCCCGATGGCCACGTCGGTCTCGCCGGGTTTGATGTGGAGATGATCGATCGAGCACAGTATCTCGTCGGTGTCTCGCCGGATCACGTTGGCCCATTCGTCGATGACGCTCGATTCGACGTCGAGTCCCACGCCAGCCGCCGAGATCACCCTCGATCGGGGAGCGAACGAGGCGATGCGGAAGGAGACGCCGGACTCGGCAGAGACCACTGCGGCACCGAGGATGAGATCTGCCGAGGTGGACGAACCGCTGTATGCGGCGGTGATCCTCCGCAGTCGAGCGCCCGGTGCGGCCCGGTATCCGACCGGGGCCAGTGCCACCGGCAGGCTGGCACTGTGCAGCAGTCCGGTGGAGACGGACCCCAGCGCGATCTGCCCTGGCTTCCCATCGTCCGCGGGGCCCACGACGAGGCGGAAGGCGTTCTCCTTCTGGCACATCTCAAGCAGTCCACGTCGCGATGAACGGGCACTGTGGATGACGCATTCGGACTCGATGTCATCGGGAAGGAGCACCCGAACCTCGTCCAGGGCAGCCTCGGCGACGCTGCGGAGTTTCTTCTGGTATTCGCTTTCGAACAGCACGGGACTCATCGGCCAGGCGGCGGAATCGATGGCCGCTGTGACGAGCCGGTGCCCGTAGGACCGGGCGAGCACGATTCCCAACTCAACTGCTGGTCGGTTGTCCTGACCTGGTGCGATGCCGACGACGATGCTCATTGCGTCCCTCCTGTGGAACCAGTTCCGTCAATGCTGTCTTGTGCTGCTCGCTGCTTGCCGAGCACCGAGGATCTGCGGCCGAAGACGGCGTACAGGCCGAGGACGACCGCGGTCCAGATGAGGAAGACGACGATCGTGATGGGCTGCAGGTTGCTGATGATCCACAGGCATCCGATGATCGCGAGCACCGGCAGGACCGGGTAGAAGGGCACCTTGAAGCCGCGCTCGAGGTTGGGTTCGCGCACGCGCAGGATGATGACGGCCAGGGACACGACGACGAAGGCGACGAGGGTTCCGATGCTCGTCATCTCGGCCAGGAAGTTCAGTGGGATGAAGCCGGCCAGGATGGCGATGACCACGGTCACGACGATCGTGCCTTTGACCGGGGTGAGCGTGCGAGGATTGACCTCGCCGAAGAGCTTGGGCATCATCCCGTCGCGCGACATCGTGAACAAGATGCGGGTCTGGCCGTAGATCGAGACGAGGGTGACGGAGAAGATCGAGATCACGGCACCGGCGGCGACAACGGTGCCGGGCCACTGGGCGCCGACGATGTTTTCGAGAATCGCCGACAGCCCGGCCGTCTGCCCTTCGAACTCCTGCCAGGGCTGAGCAGACAGGGCCGCAACGGCCACCAGCACGTAGACGGTGGTGACGATGATGAGGGCGGCGATGAGCGCCCGGGGCATGGTCCTCTTCGGGTTCTTCGTCTCATCGCCGGCCGTAGCCACGGCGTCCATGCCGACGTAGCTGAAGAAGATCAGACCGGAGCCGGCCACCACCCCGGAGAAGCCGAAGGGGGCGAAATCGGCGAAGTTGTCGACATTCCAGCCGGTGACTCCGACAAGTACGAAGAAGAGGAGGACTCCGATCTTCGTGCACACCATGATGGTGTTGATGACGACCGATTCGCCGGTGCCGCGAACCAGCAGGAAGCAGCACATGGCCAGCAGCAGGATCGCCGGAAGGTTGACGATTCCACCCTCCTCCGGGGCGTAGGCCAGGGCGTGTGGGATCTCGAATCCGAAGAGGTTGAACAGCAGCTGATTGACGTACTGCGACCAGCCGACGGCGACGGCGGCACCTGCGACCCCGTATTCGAGGAGCAGACAGGCCGCGACCCCCATGGCCGGCAGCTCGCCGAGCGTCGCATAGGCGTAGGAATAGGACGAACCGGAGACGGGCACGCTGCCGGCGAGCTCCGCATAGCAGATCACCGCGAGGCCGGCGACGAGACCGGCAATCACGAAGGACCAGATGACTGCCGGTCCTGCGACGGGCACGGATTCCGACAGGATGAAGAAGATGCCGGTGCCGATGGTCGACCCGACGCCGATCATGGTCAGCGAGAACAGACCGATTGTGCGCTTGAGATCGCTCTCCGTCTCCTCGCCCTGCTGCGGCACGGGTTTCACTCGGAACAGCTGTTGTCGCAAAGTTGCCATTGTCTTTCCCCAGACGTCGTCGTCTTTCCAGCAGATCAGTGCCAGCACCGTCGATTGTCAACGTTGACCGTCGGCCCGGATTCGGCACTGTGGATACTGCGACCATACGACAGTCTTGCCGCGCCGAGGTGATGCTGAGTGGAAATCATGACTTCGGAATCGGTTGTCGAAGCCAAATCGCAATGAAACCGGAACGCGTTCACCCCTATTCAGACGCCGACTCCGAGTCCTGCGAAAAACTTATTCAACCTAAGGGTTGAATAATGGGTCGCATCGTCTTAGAGTCGTATACAACCAAATGGTTGAATACAGGATGGAGGTTCAGTGGCAGACCAACTGACACAGGTGTTCGCAGCCCTGGCCGACCCAACTCGACGAGACATGGTTGCCAGGCTGTCCATCGCCGACGCCACGGTCAACGAACTCGCCGAACCCTATGAGGTCAGCGTCCAGGCCGTGTCGAAACATCTCAAAGTGCTCGAGGATTCAGGACTGGTCACTCGCACCCGTGAGGCCCAGCGCAGACCAGTCCACCTCGAAGACAATGTGTTCGATCTGATGACGAAATGGATCGAGAGATACCAGCGCCAAGCCGAAGAACGCTACCAACGCCTCGACGCAGTTCTGGAAACTATGGACGCGGACGAGGACTCCCCCACCTCAGACCACAGAGACACATCACGCAAAGGAGCATGACATGACCACCACGAACGACACCGACTACTCGACTCTGAAACTCGACGTCCCGGAGGGAACCCAGACCGTCTCGATCACTCGCGACTTCGCGGCCACCCCGGACAAGGTGTTCCGGGCACACACCGACCCAGAACTCTTCGGCAAATGGTGTGGGCCCGACACGATCACGAACACGATCCGCGAATGGGACGCGCAGACCGGCGGGAAATGGAGCTACGTCTCGACCGATGACAACGGTGAGTACGGCTTCTTCGGATCCTTCCACGAGGTGAGGGAGAACGAGCGCATCGTCCAGACCTTCACCTTCGAAGGTTTCCCTGATGCCGTGAACCTCGAGATCCTCACGCTCACCAACCTCGGCGATGGGCGGACCCGCCTGCAGTCGACATCGGTCTTCGACTCCCTCGAATCTCGCGACGGAATGGTCGCCTCAGGCATGGAGCACGGAATTCGCGAAGGCTACGACAAACTCGAGAAGATGCTCGCAGAAGGTGAATGAGCGCTGACAGCGCCGGACCATTCAGCGCCGGCGCTGTCGCATCGTCTCGGGTATCCCATAAGCTCAAGGACATGACTGACTCTCACGATCACACGAGCGTGCCTGCCGAAGAGGATACCGACCGCTACGATCCCGAGGCCCGCCAGTGGCTGGCCGGAGCCATCGGAGCGGTGAAGTCAGATGCCAACAGATCCTCGGACACGCACCTGCTGCACGTGCCGCTGCCTTCTGCCTGGGGAATCGACCTCTATCTCAAAGACGAGTCAAGCCATCCCACCGGGTCGCTCAAACACCGCTTGGCCCGCTCGCTCTTCCTCCACGCACTGTGCAACGGATGGATTCGCCCCGGTCGCCCGGTCGTAGAGGCGTCGAGCGGATCGACCGCGGTCTCCGAGGCGTATTTCGCCCAGCTCATCGGCGTCCCGTTCATTGCAGTCATGGCTCGGTCGACGAGCGCCCAGAAGATCTCCCTCATCGAGTTCTACGGCGGCACCTGCCATTTCGTCGACAATGCCAACGAGGTCTACACAGTCGCCGCTGATCTGGCTGCGGAGTCCGGCGGTCACTACATGGACCAGTTCACCTATGCCGAACGAGCCACGGACTGGCGCGGCAACAACAATATCGCCGAGTCGATCTTCGATCAGATGTCGAGTGAGACCTATCCTGAACCGTCCTGGATCATCGCCACCGCCGGCACGGGCGGCACCTCGGCGACCCTGGCCAGATACGTTCGCTACACCGGCCGGGCCACCGGCATCTGTGTGGCCGATCCTGACAATTCAGCCTTCTTCGCCGGATGGCGCGACCATGATCCGGCGGCGACGACCGATCAGGGATCCCGGATCGAGGGCATCGGACGACAGCGGGTCGAGGCGAGCTTCATCCCTTCGAGCATCGATCGGATGATGCATGTTCCAGATGCTGCCGCCATCGCCTCCATCCAACTGCTGGAGAAACTGATGGGGCGTCGCGCCGGGGCCTCGACCGGCACCGGCCTGTGGGCCGCATTCCGCATCGTGTCGCAGATGAAGGCGGCCGGGCAGAGGGGAAGTCTGGTGTCGCTGATCTGCGACCCCGGCGAGCGCTACCTCGACAAGTACTATTCGCCGGAATGGCTCGCAGAGGCAGGGATCGACACGATTCCCTACCGGGAACGCCTCTCGGAATTCATTGCCAGCGGTCGCCTTGGCTGAACTCGGCTAGGCGTGTTGAGCCGTTAGGCAGGCCTGTCGGCCATCATGGCGAAGTACGAGTCTCGGCTGCGACGGACGTGCTGACCCATCACCTCGGCGGCCCTGGACTCCTGTCCGGCGTCGATGGCCGCGATGATGTCGCGATGCTCGGGCCACGCCTGCGGTCCTCGGCGTGTGACGTTGAGGGAGTAGAGCCATTCGATCTTGCCCGAGATCTGGCGCAGGAGGCTGACGAAGGAGAGGCTGCCGCTGAGTTCGGCGACTGCGAAGTGGAAGCGCATGTTGAGCACCGCGAGATCTTCGTAGCGTTCCTGCCCGATGACGATGTCACCGGCGGCGAGGATCTCGTTGATCTCCTTGCGAATCATCCGCCAACGCTCGTCCGGGGCCTCACCGTTGCTCTGCTGCGCTGCGCGCTTCGCGGCTCTTTTGGCGGTCGCGGATTCCAGGACGATGCGAATCTCGAACAGATCCTCAGCGTCCTCGATCGGTGACGGGGCGACCATGCTGCCGCTGTAGGGCCGAGACTCGACGAGCCCCTCGGACTCGAGAGAGCGCAGCGCCTCTCGAATCGGGATCCGCGAGACGTCGTACTGCTTCGCCAGGGCCGCCTCGCGGAGCTTGCCGCCGGGCGGATGCACGCCTGTGATGATGTCGTGGCGGATCTTCGCCCCGACCGCGATGCTGTTCGAGGTCGAAGCCGCACTCGGCTTCGCGGTCGAACTCGACCGCGAGAGAGAACCGGACTCAGGCACTGAGCAGCCCGGAACCGGGCACAGCGGCCAACAGCTTCTGCGTGTACTCTGCGACTGGACGATCGATGACATCTCTCGTCGCGCCCGCCTCGACGACCTCTCCGTTCTTCATCACTACAACATCGTCTGCCAAGTTCGCGACAACTGCAAGATCGTGCGTGATGAACAGGCAGCTCACGCCGAGTCCTGACTGCAGCTGACGGAGAAGTTCGAGAATCTGCTCCTGCACCAGGACATCGAGTGCCGACACGGCTTCGTCGCAGATGAGCAGCTCAGGTTCGCTGATCAGCGCTCGCGCGATCGCCACCCTCTGTCGCTGTCCACCGGAGAGATCAGCCGGTCGACGCTCAAGCATCGACGTGGGCAGAGCCACTTGGTCGAGCACCTCGGCGACCTTGCCCTTCCTCTCGGCTCGTGTACCGATCTTGAAGACGTCGAGGGGTTCAGCGATGATCCGCTCGATGCCCCACATCGGGTTGAGCGAGGAGAACGGGTCCTGGAACACCGGCTGGCTGAAGCGACGCAGCATGCTGCGCTCGGCGCGTGAGGTGGCATCGACGTTCCGGCCGCCCGCCAGGACCTCCCCGCTGGTGGCCTTTTCCAGTCCGAGCACGATCTTCGCGATGGTGGACTTTCCCGAACCGGATTCGCCGATCACTGCCGTCGTCTGTCCGCGCTTGGCCGTGAAGCTCACACCATTGAGTGCGTGGACCTCTTTGCCGCGGCCGCGCAGCTTGTAGATCTTGTGCAGATCGTTGACTTCGAGAACATTCGCCGAGGTGGCACTACTCTCAACCGTGTCATCGCTGGCTGCCGCGGCAGTTGAGGCAGCTGAGGCAGCTGGGTCAGGTTCCTTCCCGTTCGTCGGGCTCACCTCTCGCTCGACCACAATGCTGGGCGCGGCTTTGACCAGGGCCTTCGTGTACTCGTCCTGAGGATTTCCGAGCACCTGCTGCGGTGTCCCGCGTTCGACGACGCGGCCTTCGTTCATGACGAGGATGGTGTCCGTCCGCTCCCCAGCGACGCCGAGGTCGTGAGTGACGAAGAGCAGCGAGGTTCCTCGCTCGGTGACGAGTTTCTGCAGATGATCGAGGATCTGCTTCTGCACCGTCACGTCGAGAGCTGATGTCGGCTCGTCGGCGATGATGAGATCGGGTTCGCCGGACAGGGCGATCGCGATGAGGATCCTCTGCCGCATACCACCGGAGAATTCGTGCGGATAAGACCGTCGCCGGTTCTCCGCGTCAGGGATTCCCGCTTCCGTCATCAGCCGCACGACATTGCGGGTCACCTCGGCGGAATTCGACATTCCGTATGTCTGCAGAGCGTCGGCGATCTGGTCGCCCACGCGCATGCTCGGGTTGAGACTGGCCATGGGATCCTGCGGCACCAAGGCAATCGAACGGCCCCGAAGAGTTTGGAGTCGCTGACGATCGGCGTGGACGAGGTCCTCACCGCGGTACTTCACGGAGCCGGAGCTGACATGGCCTGCCCCCGGAAGGAGTCCGAGGACCGCGCTGATCGTCGTCGACTTGCCGGAACCTGACTGACCGACGAGTGCCAAACGCTCCCCCGGTGCCAGTGTGAAGCCCACATCGTGGAGTACCGGGTTCTCGTAGGAGACTTCGAGGCCGGAGACCTCGAGGACGAATTCTGACGGTTTCACACCGCCGCTGGTCGCAGTACTCATCATCTGCCTGCCGCGTAACCCTGGGCACCGCGCGGGTTCGCCCCCGCGGTGACGCGACCGGTTGCAGGATCCCGGGTCACGCAGGAGAGCCTGCCCAGTTCCCAGTCGCCGGTCTTGGTCACGACGTGGCCGCGTGCGATCAGCCCGTTGATGACATCCTCGCCGAGGCGGTCCTCGACGACAGCTCCGCCGGGGACCCAGGTGCGCGGCCAGAACGATCCCGCCAAGGCGGTGGTGTGCAGCGCGGGAGCATCGATCGCCTGCTGGGGCGCGTAGCCGCCGATGAGCATGCGCAGAATCATCAGCAGCTGCCACTGTTCCTGCTGGTCACCGCCGGGCGAACCGAGGGCGATGATCGGCTGACCGTCCTTGGAGATCAGAGTCGGAGTCAGCGTGGTGCGCGGGCGTTTCCCGGGGGTCAGCGCCGAGGGAGCTGTTTCGTCAAGCCACATCATCTGCAGACGAGTGCCCAGGCAGAATCCGAGCTCGGGGACGACCGGCGAGGACTGCAGCCATCCACCGGAGGGTGTGGCTGAGATGATGTTGCCCCACCGGTCGACGACGTCGATGTGGCAGGTGTCGCCGTTGTTGACGCCGTTCTTCTGCACGGTCGGCTCGCCGATGCCCGCCTTGGCCAAGGCTTCCTTGTCCGCGCCCTCGAGCACGAGCGGCGGCGTGAAGGTCGAGACAGAACCTGCCCGGTTCGTGCCGGGTCGGAACTCGAGGGAGGCAACATCTGTGATGAGGTCCCGGCGGCTGGCGGCGTACTCGTCGCTGAGCAGCCAGTCGAGGTCGACATCTCCGTCCCCGTAGTAGGTGTCGCGGTCGGCCATCGCGAGTTTGAGTGCCTCGAGGATCGTATGCGCACCGATCTCGGTCGAGGGATCGAGCCGGTCGTCGTCGAAGCCCTCGAGGATCTTCAGCGTCTGGAGCAGCACCGGGCCCTGCCCCCAGGCTCCGATCTTCGCAATCGAGTAGCCGCGGAAATCGACGGACACAGGTGTCTCGAAATGTGCGTCGAATCCGGCGAAGTCGGCGGCTGTCATCACTCCGGCGTGGTCACCTCCGGTCGAGTGCCGATGCGGGGTCGAGATGAACTTCTCGACCGCCTCGGCGACGAAGCCGGACTTCCATTCCTGACGTGCCGCAGCAACTCTGGCAGCGCGCCCTTCCGCACCGTCACCTGCAGCGATGAGCTTCCTCAGGACCTCGGCATAGGGGCGGTTGTAGATGAGATCACCGATCTTCGGGATCTGACCCTCTGGCATCCACTGGGCCGCAGACGTGGGCCAGTGTTCGGTGAAGAGCTCGCGTACGCGTTCGATGGTGCCCACGACTCGACCGAGGACGGGGTGCCCGTTCTCGGCGTAGTCGATGGCGAAATCGAGGACGTCGGCGAGCTCCCAAGAGCCGTGATGCTCGAGCAGATTGAGCCAGGAGTCGACGGCCCCGGGCACCGCAGAGGCGAGTGCCCCGGCGCCGGGGACCATGTCGAGTCCCTCATTGCGGTAGTGCTCGATGGTGGCAGCTGCCGGTGCCGGACCCTGCCCCATCATGATCTGCGGGTTCGCCGGGTCCTCGGCGGTGGCGAAGACTCCTGTCATGTCACCGCCGGGACCGTTGAGGTGGGGTTCGACCACGTGGAGGAGAAAGGCTCCGGCCACGGCCGCATCGAAGGCGTTGCCGCCCCGTTCGAGCACAGCCTGTGAAGCAGCAGTGGCCAGCCAGTGGGTGGAGGCGGCCATTCCGAAGTGGCCCTCCAGGGTGGGCCGGGTGGTGAAAGCTGCGGGTGGGGTGAACGACATATCAGTGTCCCTTCTTCGAATTGGGGTCGAGGGCGTCGCGCAGGGCGTCCCCGAAGAGGTTGAAGGCCAAGCAGATGACCAGGATCGCCAGCCCGGGGAACAGCGCGGTCGACGGTGCACGGAAGATGTACTGCTGCGCGTCGGAGAGCATGATGCCCAGGCTGGGTGAGGGCGGCTGGATACCCAGGCCGAGGAAGGAGAGGATCGATTCTCCGATCACGGCGGTGGGAATGATGACGGTGGCCTGTACGATGATCGCCGAAGCGATGTTGGGCAGGATATGCATGCCCAGAATACGTGTCTTCGACGCGTCAGTGGCGATCGCGGCCTTGACGAAGTCGGCAGATTTCAGCCGCATCGTCTCACCTCTGACCACTCTGATCATCGTGGGCACCTGGGAGATGCCCAACGCGATCGCGGCATTGGCCAGGCTGGGCCCGGAAATGGCTGCCAGCCCGACGGCGATGATGAGGAACGGAAACGCCAGGGTGACATCAGTCAGTCGGGAGATGACCGCGTCGAGGCCCCGGAAGTATCCGGCCAAGAGGCCCAGAGGTGTGCCGACGATGACGGCCAGCGCAACTGCCAGGAGCCCCACCTGGAGCGAGGCGCGAACACCGAATGCGAGCCTGGAGAGAACGTCTCTGCCGAGGTCGTCGGTGCCGAGGACGAAGCCGATCGTGCCCGGCACTTGAAATGGAGCGTGGAAGTTCGTCTGTGCGAATCCATAGGGAGCGATGAGTGGTGCGAAGATTCCGACGAGCACCACGATGGCGACCATGACGGATCCGATGAGCCCCATCGGGTTGGACAGGATGGAGCGCAGCAGCCACCAGGCCCGGTTGTTCGAGGCGTGGAATTCGGGGTCGAGCCCCTGCGTGTTCTTGTCGGTGTTCGTGACGATTGGGGTGGTCATGAGGCGTCCTCGCTGACTCGGATCTGTGGGTTGATGACCGAATAGAGGATGTCGACGGCCAAGTTGATGAGAATGTAGGAGGCCGTGATCACGAGGACAACCGCTTGGATGACCGGATAGTCGCGGGAGAATACCGCATCGAGGGTGAGTTTGCCGATCCCTGGCAGGGCGAAGATCCTCTCCGTGACCACTGCACCCGAGATCAGGCCACCCAGCTGCAGACCGATGATCGTGACGAGGACGATGAGTGAGTTGCGCAGTCCGTATCGGAAGAGGACCCGCGGTCTGGACAGTCCCTTGGCTCGTGCCATGCGCACATAGTCGGTGCCCATGCTCTCGATCATCGAGGCCCTGGTCTGCCTGGTGATGACCGCGGCCAGGCTGGTACCCAGGATCACGGCGGGCAGGGTGAGGTAGTAGATGCCGCGGATCGGGTCGGAGAGGACGTCGACGTACCCCGAGGCAGGGAACCATCCGAGAGTGACGGCCAGTACCATGATCGCGAGGAGGCCGAGCCAGAAGTTCGGAACCGACAGGCCGAGGAGAGCGAGGAAGTTGCTGCCCAGCTCCGGCCACTTTCCGCGGAAGCGTTCTGCGACCATGCCCAGGGTGATGCCGACGATGACGGCGACGAGGATCGCGTACAGCGACAGCCATAGGGTCACTGGCAGGGTGGTCGCAATCATCTCGGTCACGGCCAAGCCTGTCCGCGTGGATTCGCCGAGGTCGCCGGTGACGATATCGCCCAAGAACTTGACGAACTGGACGAGCAGAGGCTGGTCGAGCCCGAGGTCGGCGCGGATCGCGTCGAGTCGTTCAGGGGTCGCCTCTTCACCGGCCATGGCCAGAGCTGGGTCGCCCGGGAGCATGCGCACACCGAAGAAGATGACGATGCCTGAGAGTACGAAGGTGATGATGGCGTGGAAGATCTTGGTGAGCACGTATCGAGTCATCGCTGAGCGTCCTTCTTCAGAAATCCGGCTTCGGAGAGATGGACGACGCCGTCGGAGAACACATCGATGCCGGACACATCATCGGTGTAGGCCGTGAGGTTCTTCTGTCGGTAGAGATAGATGATCGAGTTGAGTTCGCCGGTCCGCTGTGAGGCTTCACCGTAGAGCTTCTTGCGCTCATCCATGTCTGTGGATTCACTGGCTCGGGTGAGCAGATTGCTGAGTGTGTCGTCATCGACTCCTGTGACGTTGTTGCCGGCACCCGGATAATGGAAGGTGTAGAGGTTTCCGTGCGGATCGACGCGTCCGGACCAGCCCAGTTGGAGGAGCTCGTAGTCGCCGCGGTCCTGGGCATCGAGCAGGGCCGTGTATTCCATCGGCTGGACCGTGATGTCGAAGCCTGCTTCCTTGGTGGCGGCCTGAACAGCCTGAGCGAAGCGAAGTGTGTCCTGAGTGTTCGAGACCTTCATATTCACCTTGAGCGGAAGCTCGACTCCGGCATCCTCGAGAAGCTTCTTCGCGCCAGCTGGATCGTAGTCGACGCACTCGTCGCTCGCCTTGGTTGCGAAGGGACTGTCCGGAGAGATGCCGGAGCAAGCCGGTGAGAACCATCCGTTGAATACGGTGTTGACCAATGCCTTGCGATCGAAGGCCATCGACAGTGCCTTGCGCACCTTCGGGTCCTGGCCCAGTGGCGTCTCGAAGTTCTCCGGATTGTCACCGAAGCCCATGTTCACGGTCAGTCCTTGATATCCCAGAGAGTTCGACTGCAGGAGTCCGATTCCGGATTCCTCTTTGAGAGCGTCGACGTCCTGCGGGGAGATCGTGTCCGCGACCTGCACATCGCCGGAGCGGATGTTCGCGGCACGAATGTTTGCATCCGACATGATCTGATAGGTGATCGAGTCGAGGTGAACCTTGTCGGCGTCGTAGTAGTTGGGGTCCTTGACGACCTTGATCGACGTCTGCGCGATGCGCTTCTCGAACTTGAACGGCCCTACGCACACCGGGTGGTCGCCGAAGTCCTCACCCGCCTCGTCCAGGGCCGCTGGCGACATGATCATCCCGGCGCGATCGGCCAGGGCCGCGGTGAATGGCGCGAAGGGTTCGTCGAAGGTGACCTCGACGGTCTGATCGTCAATGGCGGTCACATCGTTGATCGGGCCGAGTTCTGCAGAGCGGGATGACTCTTCGAGGTTGAGCCCGCGTTCGATGGTCGTCTTGACCGCCTCGGCGTCGAAGTCGGTGCCGTCGGCGAATCGCACACCGTCCCTGACCGGGATGCGCACGGTCTTTCCGTCCTTGGAGACATCCGGCAGCGAGGTTGCGAGCATCGGTGTGATCTCACCGTTCGCATCGATGTCGTAGAGCTTCTGGCACATCGTCTGCATCACGTATCGGGTGTAGAGAGAGGAGGATGTCGTCGGGTCGAGGCGATCCGGTTCCGAAGACAGCGCCATGACGAGATCTCCGCCTCCTTCGAAGGCACCGGCGTCGGCATCGACCGACTTCACGTCGGGTCTCTCGGGTGGTTCGCCGAGCGGTTGGACCGGCGTGCACCCGGCCAGCAGGACGACGCCGGCAAGCACCGCCATTATCCGTTTCTTCACGCGCACTCCTGTGTGAGCATCTCATCAAAAATCAATATTTGCATACAATCTATCCCGTGCTTATTGTTTTGTATACAAACTTTCAGTAAATATCGAATCCTGGGATCACGAGCAACCCCGAGGCTGCTCGTCGCCCGGGAACCACTCGAGTTCTGAGACCACCAGGGTTCGCAGGCGAGCTCGATGAAAGGGACGCAATGACACGTCGACTCGACTTGGCCATGCTGCTCGTACTGACATTCTCAACCGGAATGGTCGACGCGATCGGCTACCTGGGCTTCGATAAGGTCTTCACCGGAAACATGACGGGCAACGTCGTCATCCTCGGCATGGGCCTAGCCGGAGCTGAGGACACTCCGGTCCTGCGGCCCGCCTTAGCCCTCGTGTTCTTCATGGTGGGGGCGGCCCTGGGCGGGCGCATCCTCGGCCGCATCGGTGAGGACTGGCACGTGCGCACCACGATCATCTACGCCGGAGTGGCCGTCGGCTGTGCGGGCCTGGCCGTCTATGTCGCACTCATGCCCAACCCCGAGGTGGGCCTGGCCGGAACCATCTTCACCTCGGCACTCTCGGCCCTGATGGGCGCACAAGCCGCTGCGGCCCGGCGGATGAAGATCGCCGACGTCACCACCGTCGTCGTCACCTCGACGATCGTCGGCTTGGCATCTGATTCGCGGCTGGCCGGTGGCGACAGCGTCCGCTGGATCCGCCGAGCTCTGGCCGTCCTTCTCATCCTGATCGGTGCCATCGCCGGTGCCGCCACGTTGATGATCAATCAGTGGATCGGCATCGCCTTCGTCGCTGCGGCGATCGCCGTCGTGACCGTCATCGGTCACCGTGGGGCAAAGAAGCGGGCCCTCGTCGAGGCGGCCGCCTCCCCCGCGCACGCCTGATCAATCAGGTCGACTGAGAGCTCAGGTCGACTGGGCACTCAGGTCGACTGAGGTTTGGCCAATTCCCGTTCCCGCGCCCGCTGCTTGCGCGTGGTGAGCAGGATGACGAAGAAGGCGATGACCGCACCGATCGTCGTCTCAAGAGCACGGTCGGCGACGAGACTCCCGGCTGGTCCGGGTGCGACGAATTCGGTCATCATCAACGCCACGGGTGTCATGAAGATCAGCGCGATGCTGTAGTGGCTGATGACGAAGACCTCGCCGAGGAACTGCAGGACCGCGATCAGGATGGCAAGGCTCAGCGGCGGCCATTCGACGGTGAGCAGGGCAGCAGTGAGCAGGACTCCCGCGTATGTGCCGATGATGCGGTAGACGGCGCGGACCAGCCCACCGGAAGCGCCGACTGCAGAGATGGGTGCAGCGGCCGCGACCATGGCCCAGTAGTGATGCCCCAGACCGGACATCACCCCGATCGAACCGGCCAATCCGAGGGCGACGAAATAGCGTCCGGCCTGAGCAGAGATCCGCGACCACGGCGGCAGCGGGGTCTCCGCGAGCTGTCGATCCGGTTCGGTTCGGCGTGCCCAGAGTCGACCCATGAAGCCGAGGATGAGAGCGACACCGACGCTTGCGACACCGGTGACCGCAGCCTCCCAGAGCTGTCCCGCGAAGGGTGCCGAGGCTGTGGCCATGAACGCGAAGATGTAGAAGAGGGGCCCAGAAGGGCGCAGTCGGAGGACGTCGGCGACGATCGACAGGACTCCAGCCATGAGTGTGCCGATACCCACGAGCGGCCAGCCGTTGATTCCGAGGCCGCCGCAGATGACGCCGCCGACGATGCTCAGGCTCATGAGCAGTCCGGCGAGGCTCTGGTGCTTCAGCCGCAGCCAGTGGGGTTCGACTCGGCCGAAGACACCGGTGAGTGCGCCGAAGACGGCGAAGATGGTGAGGTCGGTACGGCCGATGAGGACGAGCACGATGAGTGGAATGCCGATGCCCGCTGCGACCCTCAGAGCTGGGGTGCGGTGTCCGCGAGGGGAAGGAATGCGGAAGAAGTCGCGGGCATAGGTCTTCACAGTGTTCGGGTGCCTCCTGGGCTGAGGTGCTGATGGTCGCTGGTGCTGCTGCTGGCGTTCTGGTTGGTGCTGAATACTGACCGGCTCGCCTGTCAGCTGTCGGCGGAGCCGCTGGTGTCTCTGGCGTCGGTGGCGTCTGCCTCGATACTGAGCAGAAGTTCGCGCAGATTGCCTGCAAGCTGCTCCTGGACGTCCGGAGCGATGTCGGCCAGCAGTCGGCCCTCGAAGCCGAGCACGGACTCGAGGACAGGACGCAGCAGATCCCATGCCTCGGCGGTCAGCTGCACGAGTGAACCGCGCCCGTCGGCTGGATCGGGGATCCTGGTGATGAGCCCGGCACTGGCCAGGCGCTTAAGTCTTTTGGTCACGCCGGCACCAGAGATGATCAGTTCCGTCGACACCCGTGTCGGAGACAGTGTGCCTCCGTGTCGAGCAAGCAGAGAGATGACGTCGAACTCTCCGCGGGTAATTCCCTGGGCGGCGAGGACCGCATCACTTCGGGCTTGGACCACCTGCGCGATACGGGAGATTCGCCCCATCAGCGCCACCATCGACGTGTCGAGGCCGGGGAAGATCGCGTCCCACTGACCCCTGACCTCGTCAATGTAGTCACTCTCCGGGCGCTCGCGAGCATCGGTCATCTCGCACCTCCCCCCTCGTCTCGCAGTGACAAAGTTCCGTCGTCGACAGGCATGCCGACATCAATATACTTTACCAGCTAAGTATATTGAGTTCAGCCGATCACCACATGAGACTCCTCACCACCTGAGCCCAGCACCGAATAACGGGATGCACGTCGAGACACGCCAGTGCGCATAAGGGTTTTGACGTGCATCCCGTTTTTCGACGAACTGCGTCTTCAGGATCGTCGCCATCGCCTGCGAGGTGGACTGCTAACTGGCAGCGAAGCCCTGGATAAGACGGGCGGAGAATGAGCAGCGGGGCGGCCAGGCCGATGGCATGAGCCGGGCCGATGGCATGAGCCGGGGGCATGACGACAATCATCAACATGCCCAGGAACATCAACCAGATGGTGAGTCAGTGCCGGCTTCCGGCTCCTTGCCCGATGTGGTCTCCGTAGGTTCGTCCGGCGTCGTCTTTTGTGACGCATCCGGCGTCGTCTTTTGTGACGCATCTGGCGTCGCCTCTTTCGAGGTGAACCAGTCGTCGGGGTTCTGCCCCATGTCCCAGAACATTCCAGCCATGATCTCGGCGCCCTGCTGAAGGATCGAGGTCAGGGCATGTTCGTCGGGGGCGTGCTGATTGCATCCGGGGTAGGAATGCGGGACCCATACGGTGGGCAGGCCCAGCACCTCGGCGAATACGTCGTTGGGGATGGTACCGCCCAGGTTTGGTTCGATCGCGGCCTCGAGCCCGGTCGTCGTCCTGACCGACTCAGCGGCAGCCGCGACGACGCGGGCGTTCGGGTCGAGTCGGGTCGCCGGCATGCAGTGCTCGAAGACGACATCGACTCCGTGGATCCCTTGGCCTTCCAGATGGGCCCGCACCTTGCTCTCGAAGTCGTCGACGTCGGTGCCGACGACGTATCGCAGCTGCATGTGCGCTTCGGCCCTTCCCGGGATCGCGTTGACCACTTGGGCAGGATTTCCGGCGTCGAGGGCGAGGACCTCGATGACGTTGAAGGCGAAGACCTTCTCCGCCGAGGTGAGCCCTGGCTCTCCCCAATCGAAATCGACTTCGGGTGATCCGGCTTCGATCACCTCGGGCAGCTTCGCAACGGCTTCGAGCACCGAGGCGGGCGGGTCTTCGGGGCGCAGCGTGGGAATCCTGATGACGCCGTTTCCATCGACGAGGGAATTGACGGCGGCGGCGAGGACGGTCGCGGAGTTGCGCAGCTTCCCGCCCCAATTGCCCGAATGATGGTCGCCGTCGCGATCGTGGACGACGAGCTTGAACCCCAACGCCCCGCGGGAACCGAGGAAGAGGGTCGGGTATTCGGCGGCGATCCGGGGACCGTCGGAGGCGAGGAAGAGATCGGCGTCGAGTTCGGCCCTGTGTGCGGCTGCGAATGCCTTGAGGCCGAGCGAACCGGCCTCTTCGGCTGTTTCCATGAGGACCTTGACGTTGTAGCCCAGAGCGGCTGTGCCGGGAGCGTCGAGTGACTCGAGGACGGTCTTCAGGGAGAGGGAGTTCACGGTGTGCTGGCCTTTGTTGTCGGCGCTGCCTCGACCGTAGAGACGGTCGCCGTCGCGGGTGAGCACCCACGGGTCGAGGTTGTCAGACCATTGCGAGTCGTGGGCGAACTGCACGTCGCCGTGACCGTAGAGGAGGACGGTCGGCAGCTGCGGGTCCTCGATGCGTGAGGCGATGAGCAGCGGGTGCTCATCGGATTCGGGATTGTCATGGATCGTCGTCGTGAAGCCCAGGGCCGTGAGCTCGGGGGCGATCTCCTCGGCAAGGTAGGCATGAGCGGCGAGGCCATTGCCCGGCGCCTGACTTTCGGTGCGTTCTGCGACACGCGTGGCCAGCAGATCGAAGAAGGTTTGGCTGCGGACGAATTCGCCCGCTGCCCGGGTGACGGACTCCCGGGTGACGGACTCCCGAGTGACGACTTCGCGGATTTCATTCGGCGCTGTTCGTCTCGGTGCCGTTTCGCCTTGGCCGGGGCTGTGATCTGGTCTCATATGTTCAGACTGTCGCAGTCCGGCTCAGATTGGAAGACCGATCTGTCCATATGCCGGTGCGTTTCTCGCAAGGCGGCTGTGCATAATATGCACCATCCCTAGTACCATAATCGCATGACCGACCTGCGCAGCCTGAAGACCCTGCTGGCAGTCGTCGAATACGGCTCCATCCACCTCGCCGCGCGAGCTCTGTTTGTCTCCCATTCGACCGCCAGTCGCCAGATCAAAACATTTGAGGAGCACTACGGCACGACCCTGTTCGATCGCTCGGCGAACGGAGTCGTTCCCACTGGACAGGGCCTGGCTCTCGCAGACTTCGCGCGGCGGATGATCGCCGAATCCGAGCTCCTCTCCGACTCGTTCGGAAGCTACTCCCGCGAGGTCGAGACCATCACTATCGTCACCAGCACCGGGCTCGGCCAGACCGTCGTCGCCGACGCCATCAACGATGTCATGACCACCACCGACCGGGTGCAGGTCTCGATCATCGACACCACGTCGCTCGAGGCTGTTCAGGTGTTGAAGAACCGGCAAGCGGACCTGTGCGTGAACTTCTCCGTATACGGCCATGATCTCGTTTCGGTTCCCGGCGTCCGGCGGATCGATCTGACCCCGGCCCGGAATTTTGCAGTCTTCGACAAGAAGCACCCTCTTGCCCAGCGAGCCACCGTCCGCATCCGGGACCTGGTCGACTTCCCGATCGCCACGCTGCCGTCGGGAAACACCGCTCGGATGAGGATCGAACAGGCTGTCCGCGCTCAGGGACAGGTATTCTCCCCGACGATCGAAGCCACGTGTCCCGTGCTCACGATGAGAGCCATCGCCGGAACGACGATGGTCGCAATGATGGCCGAGCGGACGATCCCGGACAATCTCGCCGAGGCGGGGTGCGCTGCCGTGGAACTCGACGACCCTGGCCTCGACGATCGTTCGATCCAGATCCTCGCCGCCGATCCGCTTCGGGAGTCAGACGGTCTCGACCTGATGATCGATTCCCTGCGCAGGAGCCTGGCGGCGAGGTAGTCCGCCCCCATCCGCGGTCCACATCATGGATCCGACTTCTGGCCTTGACCAGCAACAGCCGATAATCGTCAGCATGGGCAATGAAGCGCAGACACACGATCTCGACCGGATGAAGATGCGCGGGCGGATCATGCGCCGTTCCGCATCATTCAACGTCGCTCACGCCGTCGACGACCTGGGGCCGGGCAGTGGAGCCCAAAGCATCCAGCGTGCCCTGTCCCTGCTGGGGCTCGTCGGCATCATCAGCAGCGAGAACCCCAACGGCGCGCCTCTCAGTGAGATCGTGGCCATCAGCGGTCGCCCCAAGGCCAGCGTGCATCGCATGCTCAACGCCCTCATCGCCATGGGATACGTCGAACGATGCGAGGACGGCGGCTACCGCCTCGGCGTGCAGTCCCAGATCATGGGACAGCTGGCCCAGAAATCTGCCGACCCCGCGATTGAAGAATCCGAGTCGAGTCTGCTCAGGCTCGCCGAGCTCACCCAGGACACTGCTTTCCTCACGATGCGCACCGGCAGCTACTCGATCTGCGCCCGCCGCGAGGACGGCTTCGGCCCGATCTTCAACAACGCCCTGGCCGTGGGCGATCGCCACCCCTTGGGCATCGGCGCCGGAAGTCTTGCCATCATGACCCAGTTCTCCGACGCCGAGGTGGACGCCTCCTTCGACGCCAACTCGAGAATATTTGCCGACCGTTACCCCGAAGTCTCTGTGTCCAGACTCAAGGAGATCATCCGCCGGGGCCGTCACGACGGGTTCGTCCACAACCCAGGGCTCTTCGCCCAGGGATCCTGGGCGATCGGCGTGCCGGTGCGGGTCAAGGGCAGAAAGCCGCGCGCGGCCCTATCGATCGCCAGCATCGAGGAGCGCATGACCGGGGCACGTGTATTCGAACTCGCCGAGCTTCTCCAACACGAAGCTCGCCAGATCGCCGAGGCTGTGAACAGCGCGAGCGGGGAGGACCAGACATGACCGACAACACTGTTCAGCCACACGGCACCACCAGCGCACACGAGACCACCAGTGCACACGATGTACCTGGCTATCGCCTCGGCGAGCCCGGTGACGTCGTCATCCATGCAGGGCCCCGGCAGAGTCCGAGAATCGTCTCGGTGCCGACCCGTCATAGCGAGCATCTCATCGATATCGCCGCCGGCGATGATCTCTTCGACTCCGTGACCGGCCTCCTGGAATCACTCGACGTCTCCGGGCTCATGGTGGAGTTCACCGACGGTGAGTTCGGTCGGATCAACTACGTCTATCCGGCCTATGGCCCCGACGCCGAGCACCCCATGTCCTTCACCTCCGAGTTCCACCACGATGGGGCAGCAGAGTTGAGGCATGCCTCGGCGACGGTGGGTAAGAAGGGCGGTGTTCCGTTCGCCCATATCCACGCTTCCTGGTTGACCGAGGAGGGCCTGGTCAAGGGCGGTCATCTGCTGCCCGGCACACTCGTCGGACCGAAGGGTATGCGCCTGCGCGTCTTTGCCTTCGCCGATGCGCAGCAGCTCAGCGAAGCCGATCCGGAGACCGGGTTCTTCGCGTTCGCGCCGACTGCGATGCGCTCCCCCGCCACGGAGTCGGCGTCGGCCTCAGCTCCGGGTTCCGAGTCGGCATCGGTTTCAGTGTCGGCGTCGACCGATGCGGTCATCTCCCGCGTCCGTCCCGGGGAGCTCATCGATGGCGCGGTCGTGGCCATCTGCCGTGCCGCCGGCTTCGACACCGCCGAGGTGCGGGCCAGTCTCGGCAGCACCACCGGCGCCGTCTTCATTGATGGAACAGCTTCATGGCCGGCCGTAGAGTTCACTCACCTGACGGGTTCCGTCAGTGACGCCCTGAGTGACAACCCGCAGGTCAGCCTCGCCGGCGAAGTCGTCGATGTCGCCGGCGAAGTTCACGCAGGAGAGTTGGCCCTCGACGCGAACCATGTGGCTGTGACCTTCGAACTCCTGGTGCTGTCGATGTGAACGGCTAGCCCCAAACATTTTGCAGGCACACTCGTTCTGCGGTCAGCTTCTGGGTGCGTCAATGACCTGCCCATAGACCCCGAAATGGGGTTCACCAGCGTCGTTTCTGGGTCGGTAGGCGGCAAGTGACGTCAGCAACCGCGAGCCGCGCGCACCGGTGACGGGATGCAGATCCATGACCGCACAGCGTGGGATCGGCCCTCCAACCCGAATGCGAATCTCGCCGAAAATCATCTCGCGGCCGTTCCACGTCCCCTCTATATAAGGGACGTCCGTCTCGACGAGCAGCGTCGCCCTGAATCGAGCCGCTTCGGCAAGGAGATCGGGATGCCCGAGTCTCTCGCCGAGATCGCGGATGGAGGCCGTGGTCACGATCGTGATCGGCTCCCCGAAGACGACGTCTCCGCGTGGAACGTGAGCCAGACGCACAGGCTTGCCCAGCCAGGATGACAGCAGCGCATCGTGGGGTCCTTGCATCAGTTCAGCTGCGACGGGTCTGCCCCAGTAATCGCATGTCAGCGTCTGTCCTGATGCCTCCGGTACAGTGCAGACCGACCGTCCGTCGGGCAGCGAGGTCTCCAGCTGGGCACCGTGAAACGCCGCAACGACCGCGACCAGCGAGGGGTTCTGCACGGTCCGCAGGACCCGCCGTGTGTCGGTGTCGACGAGGCAGTAGCGCCGGTCCCCCACGGGTCCGTGCTCGTCGAACGAGGCCTCGGGCTGCGACTGGTGCCGAGTCCCCTTGATCGGGGTGAACCCAATGGAGCAGACGTCGAGAACGCCGTTCGGGAGCGAGGCCGCCGACGGTGGTGAAGCTGGTGAGTTCACGACATCACGGCCCCACCGTCGATGCGCAAGATCTGACCGGTGGTGAATGCGGCGCCATCGCTGGCGAGGTAGGCGACCGCCTCGGCGATCTCACCGGGTGTGCCCATGCGATCCAGGGCCTGGTTCGAGGTGTCGTA
This sequence comes from Brevibacterium sp. UCMA 11752, assembly GCF_021532235.1. Classification (NCBI taxonomy): domain Bacteria; kingdom Bacillati; phylum Actinomycetota; class Actinomycetes; order Micrococcales; family Brevibacteriaceae; genus Brevibacterium; species Brevibacterium sp. UCMA 11752. The sequence goes on from NZ_JACBOS010000003.1 coordinate 626,349, forward strand.
GTCCTGACCCGCGGTGAGCGCGGACTCCACTGGGCCCGGAGCCACCGAGTTGCAGCGGATACCCTGCCGCCCGTACTCCTTGGCCACCCACTTCGTGAGCGCGATGATCCCGCCCTTGCTCGCCGCATACGCCGGTCCCGAACGCGCACCGGCCTCACCATCGGACATGGCGCCGCCGTTGATTCCCGAGATCGACGAGATGTTGACGATCGATCCTGCACCGGAATGAAGCATGTGCGGGTGCACTGCGGCCTTGATGAAATTGAAGGTTCCGCCGAGGTTGGTGTCGAGGTCCTGCTGCCACTGTTCGGCCGTCATCTCGTCGATCCCGATCCGGGCCGCCGTGCCTGCGTTGTTGACGAGGATGTCGATCCCACCGGAGGCTTCGACGAAGGATCCGACGGCAGCGGTGACCGCCTCGGCGTCGCGGACATCGAGTTCGAAACCGGTGAACGTCTGCTCCGGAAACTGCTGGGACAGACTTTCTGCGGCCACCTCGGCGCCCCTGAGATCGACGATCCCCACCGAGGCTCCACGCCTGGCCAGGGAGGTCGCAATGGCCAGGCCGATGCCCTGGGCGGCACCTGTGACCAGGGCCGATCTATTCGTCAGCAGATAAGGTTCCATGGTTCTCCTCAAGTATGTCAGTGGTGTGGTGGGCGGATCTTAAGCTAGCCGACGCCGAGGAGGTCGGGCAGCCAGTTCGAGATCGCCGGGATGTAGGTGATGAACAGCAGGGCGATGATCGCTGCGATGAGGAACGGCATGATCCCGCGGATCACTTCCTCGAGTCTGATCTTGCCGATGCCGGCTCCGACGTAGAGGTTGAGTCCCACGGGCGGTGTGAACAGGCCGATCGCGAGGTTGACGGTCATGAACACACCGATCGTCGTCATGTCCACGCCGACGGCCAGAAGGATGGGCACGAGGATCGGGATGAACAGGTAGAACGCGCTGATCGCGTCGACGAAGGCGCCGACGATGAGCAGGATGATGGTGATCACCGCGAGGATGACGAACTTGTTGTCGGTGACCCCGAGCACCGCCGATGACACGGTCTCGGCGATGCCTTCGACCGTGATGACGTAGGAGAAGAGGCTGGCCACGCCGACGATGAACATGATGACGGCCGTCGAGACACCTGACTCGAGGAACACCTTGGGCAGGTCAGGCCATTTCAGTTCGCGGTAGACGAAGAGACCCACCAACAGTGCGAACACCGACGCCACGGCACCGGCCTCGGTGGGCGTGAAGATTCCGCCGTAGATGCCGCCGAGGATGATCACGGGAATGAGCAGGCCCGGGATGGCCTTGACCAGTGCTGCGAGGAATTCGCCGAAGCTGCCTTCCGCGGGTGCGCTCGGGCCGGTCACACCCCCGGTTCCGTCTCCGGACCCGGTCGTCACACCAGTGCCCGCCGAGGTGGCCGGGCCGTTCGTCGAGACGGGCGTTCCAGCCGTGCCGGCTTTGAGCAGACGAGTCTTCGTCGCACCATTGCCGTCAGTTCCTGCCGCCGAGGCCGCCGCTGTCGTCGACGATGCGGTCGAGTCCGAGGACACGGCCGCCTCGGCGCCGGTGGTGGCTGCGGGCTCACGGCCTGCAGCCAGCAGCCCCTTGCCCGATTTCACGGGCAGGCCCGCGAGCTCACGAACACGGGGGACGAAGAGCGCGGCGATGAAGAAGGCCAGAGCCATGATCACACCGGGCACGATGCCGGCGATGAACAGACGCGTGATCGAGATCGACCCGAACTCGGAGGCGACGACGGCGAAGATGATGAACGCGATCGAGGGTGGAACGACGATGCCCATCGAGCCGGAAGCCGCGACGAGGGAGACTGCGTGCTTCTTCTGGTATCCGTTGCGGATCAATGCAGGGATGAGGATCGCACCGATCGCGGCCACCGTGGCCGGTCCCGATCCGGAGATCGCGGAGAAGAAGAACGCGGAGATGATCGTGACCGCGGCCAGACCGTGGCTGAAGCGGCCGAAGACTAAGAACGCGAGGTCGACGAGGCGCTGGGAGATGCCGGTGTACTGCATGACGATGCCGGCGAGGACGAAGAACGGGATCGCCAGCAGCGTGCCCGAACTCAGCGACGGGAACATCACCGAGGGCACCACGTCCAGCACTTGGAGTCCGTCGGTGGTGATGAGCACGGTGACGGCGGACAGGCCAAGGGCGAACGCCACCGGGATGCCCAGGGCGAGGAACAGGAAGAAGCTTCCGAACAGCAGCAGCGTGATCATTTGCGGCCTTCCTGACGGTCAGTGGGAGGGGTTTTCAGCTCTGCAGCGTCGATGACGGGGGCGGCCTCCTGCGCCATGCGCTGCGCGACCGCCTCGGCGGAGGTGTCCTCATGCAGCGACACACGAGCGGCCTGCAGGGTGCGGACGATTCCGAGCAGCCCGGCCAGCGGGATGGACAGCGTGAACAGCCATTGCGGGATGCCCAGTGATGGGGTCGCGCGGCCACGGATGGCCTGGTGGATCATCATCTCGGAGCCCCAGATGAGGAGGACGGCGAGGAAGACGATCATCAGGGCCGCGCCGATGATGATGAGGGATCTGCGGATCTTCGGCTTCGCGTTCTCAACGAGGTAGGTGAAACCCAGGTGAGCGCCGAGGCGGATGCCCACGACCGCTCCCATCATCGTGAGCACGACGAGGAGGTTGATCGTGATCTCCTCACTGAAGGCCAGCGAGGCTTGGAAGGTGTAGCGGGAGACGACGTTGACGAAGGTGACGAGGACGATCACCATGAACGAGGCGATGACGACCCAGTCTTCGAACCATTTGACGATTTTCATCTCAGAGTCCTTCCGGAATGAACGCTTCGGACATGTCCTGGCCCCAGATCTTTCGGTATTGGGCGTACAGCGGTTCCAGGGTGGTGCGGAACTCGTCCTTCTCGGACTCGGTGAGTTCGTTGACCTCCATGCCGCTGTCCTTGAGCTCCTTGATCAGCTTCTCCTCGCCATCGCGGTTCTCCTTGATCTGGAACTCATTGGTCTCCTTGGCCAGGCGGCTCACGAGTTCCTGATCCTCGGCGTCGAGGGAATCGAAGAGGTCCTCGTTGACGCCGAAGACCAGCGGGTCATAGGAGTAGTTCCACAGGGTCAGGTAGGGCTGGACCTCCTGCAGGTTCGAGGAGTAGATCACGTCGATCGGGTTTTCCTGGCCATCGATCGCGCCTTGCTGCAGTGCGGTGAACACCTCGCCGAAGGGCATCGTCGTCGGGTTGGAGCCCAGCGCCCGGTACAGGTCGGTGTAGAGACCGAAACCGGGGATGCGGAACTTGAGTCCGTGCAGGTCATCTGGAGTGTGAATCGGGTGGTGGGTGTTCGTGAGCTGACGCATCCCCGATTCGCCGAAGCCCAGCAGGTGGACGCCGTGCTCGGACAGGTAGTCGGAGTAGACGTCTCCGCCCTTGCCCGCCAGTGCTTTCTGCCCATCTTCGACGCTGTCGAAGATGAAGGGGGCGGTGACGGTACCGAAGCGCGGGTCGACGGCCGAGTAGATGATCGGAGAGTTGTAGGAGAAGTCCTTCGCCCCGTCCATGAGCTGCTCGACGCCCGCTGTGGCCTCACCTGCGGAGAGTCGCTCGTTGCCGAAGACCTTCAGGGTGATGCGGCCGTTCGTCTCCTCTTCGAGGTCCTTCGCGAACTTCTCGGCCGCGATGTACCAGGTGCTCGTGGAACCGGTCGTGACCGTCATCTTCCACCGGTACTTCTGCTTCCCGTCCTCGGTCGTGCCGAAGTTCGTTCCGCACCCGCTGACCAGTAGGACGAGCGTGACCAGCACGGCGAACCAGGCGAGCATGGTCCTCTTCGTCGGTGTTGTCGGCACCCTTGCCTCCATCATTGAGTTGTTCCTGTCTGTCTTCATCGCCGCGACTGCGTCGTCACGGCTGGTTCTGTAGATCTGTTCAGGCCCGGGATCTGATCAGGTCTTCGGGGTCAGGTCTTCGGGGTCAGGTCGTCCGGGTCAGGTCTTCGGGGTTCCGGCGAAGTGGACGAGCCCACCGTCGACGGGGATGAGTGTGGAGTTGATGTAGGACGAATCGTCCGAGGCGAGGAACACCGCGAGCTTCGCAATGTCCTCCGGCTGGCCCATCTTCCCAGTCGGGGAGAGTGCGTGCCGGGCAGAGAGCATGTCTTCGACCGAATCGTAATGGTCGCTGATCGAGTTGTGGATGAGCGGTGTCTCGATGAGTCCCGGTGCGATGGAGTTCGCACGTATCCCCTCGGACGCGTATTGGGCGCCGATGACCTTTGTGAGTTCGATGAGCCCGGCCTTCGATGCCGCATAGGCCGGGTAGTCATAGCCCATGTAGCGCATTCCGCCCACCGAGGAGACCGTGATGATCGACCCGCCGCCGGCCCTGCGCATATAGGGCAGCGCCTGCTTCATCGCGGCGAATGCTCCGGTGAGGTTGATGTCGAGGGCCTTAGCGAATGCTGCCGTCTCGAGAGAATCGAGGCCGCCGTTGACGACGATGCCGACGTTGTAGTGCAGCACAGTGGGTTCGCCGAGGCTGCTCGCACAGTGGTCGAAGGCCGCAGACAGGGAGTCTTCGTCTCCGACATCGGCGACGACTGTGGTCACAAAGGAGTCCAAGTCAGCAGGGGACTCGGCCTCGCCGAGGTGGTGCCCCGTCGCGTGCGCACCGTCGCCTCCGGTTCCGGCGAGAGCAGCCTGTGTGTGGTCGAGGGCGTTCGCGTCCCGGTCGACGATGCAGACCTTCGCACCTGCGGCAAGGAACGCCTTCGCTGCGGCGAAGCCGTTGTTGACCTGCCCGTCCGGCGTGCCGCAGCCGATGGCCATGACGATTTTGTCCTTGAGATCGTTCATCGTGCGCTCCCCCGCCCTTGTGAGTATTCGGCTTTGAGTTCCTTGCGAGCCAGCTTCCCGTAGGCGGTGACGGGCATCGCCGCGACGAAATGGATCTCCTTCGGCACCTTATACGCCGCCAGCGTGGACTTGCACAGCGCACGCAGACGCTCGCTCGGGTCATTTCCCGCGCTCGCGTCGGCAGCTGGGTCAGCGCTCGCACCTGGCTCAGCGCTCGAGCCAGCGCTGGCATTCGCCGCACTACTCGACGCTGGTTCGATGATGGCGATTCCGATCTCTCCCCACTGCGGATCCGGCACTCCCACGACCACGGCCTGAGCCACCTCGGCGTCGGTGAGGAGGAGTTCCTCGATCTCTCGCGGGTAGACGTTCGACCCGCCGGAGATGTACATATCGGATTTGCGGCCGGTGAGGAACAGGAAACCCGACTCGTCGAGGTAGCCGACGTCGCCGGTGTGGAAGACGCCGTGGGCGAAGGATTCGGCGTTGGCGTCGGCGCGTCCCAGGTAGCCTGCGCAGACGGTGGGTCCGGCCACGCAGACCTCACCCTGATCCCCAGCTGGCAACTCGGTGCCCGACTCGTCGAGGATGATGATGTCGACTCCGGTGCGGGCTCGCCCGCAGGTGCCGATGCCGGCGGAGTCGACGGGAATCGTTCCGTGCTCCTCGGGGCGCAGGACCGTGATCGCACCGGTCACCTCGGCGAGGCCGAAGTACTGCACCAGGCAGGGACCGAGTCGTTCCAGGGCACGTGACTGGTCGGCTGCGAGCATCGGGGCACCCGCGTAGACGACACGTTTGAGGCTGTGATCGTCCGCCCCGCGATGAGCCGGGTAGCCTGCGACGATGCGGTTGAGAATGGTCGGGACGGTGAAGGCGTTGGTGATCTGGTAACCGTCGATCGAGTCCCACAGGGTGGCCGAATCGACCTTGCCACCAGGGTGGATGACCGACGGTGTGCCGCCGAAGACCTGCGCGAGCATATGGATTCCCGCCCCATGTGACAGTGGCGCGAGCACGAGCGAGGCCCCGTTCTCGTCCTCGGTGGGAAAGAGATCGCAGCGATGATTCATGAGCACGGCGCCGAGGTGGCGGTGCGTGAACGTCGCGGCCTTGGGTTTGCCCGTGGACCCGGAGGTGAAGAAGTACCAGCAGGGGTCATCCTCCTCGACCGCGAAGTCTCCGATCTCGTCACGTGCCGCAGCCGCAGCAGTCGGCGACGACGCGTCGCCCTGGGTATCCGAGCCCGAGCGGACCCCTTCTCCGTTCGCTTCCGTCGAGCGGACCACTTCGCGTCGAGAGGACCCTTTATAGCCTGCTCGTTCGACGCTAACTGGTCCGCTCGATGAGGGCAGTTCATGTGGCAGCTCGCCGATCCACAGCACGGCACCGGTGAAGCCTGCCTGCTTCAGCGCTTCAACGAAGTCAGCGTGGGCGCGGTCGACGATGACGGCTGCGGGTGCGACATCGGACGAGATGCTCAGCAGTTCCTCGGTCGACAGGGCCGCATTCGGTGGGGCGATGACGGCACCGGCACGGATGATGCCCCAGAAGGACTGGATCACCTCGGCGTGGTTGGCCGAGACGAGGAGGACGGTGTCACGCCTGCCCACTCCCCCGTCTTGGAGGGCCAGTGCCAGTGCCTCTGCGCGATCGTCGAGTTCGCTCCAGGTCCAGCGCACTGAGTGGTCGTCGTCGATGACTGCGGTGCGGTCGGGGATCCGCCGAGCAGTCTGAGTGAGGAAGCGGGAGACGTTGACCCCTCGCCGAGGTGTGGGTGTGAAGTCCTTGGCCGGTGAGGTCTGGGAGATGGCGCGCATCAGCGTGCGCGCTCGAGGATCGAGGCGAAGTTGGATACGGCGGCTCCGCCCATGTTGAAGACTCCTGCCAGTTCGGGATCACGGATCTGGATGCCTGGTGAGCGGCCCGTGAGCTGGGCGGCGGCGAGCGCATGCATGGAGACTCCGGTGGCACCGATCGGGTGGCCCTTGGCCTTCAGTCCGCCGGAGGCGTTGACCGGCAGCCGCCCACCGACCGCAGAGGTTCCGTCGTCGAGGAGACGATGACCCTGGCCGGGTTCGGCGAGTCCGAAGGCCTCGTATTCGAGGAGCTCGGCGATGGTGAAGCAGTCGTGCGTCTCGAGCAGGTCGAGGTCGAAGATGCCGATTCCAGCGGCGTCGAGCGCCTGGGCCATGGCGCGGCGGGCTCCGGCCATCTCCAAGGGGTCGCGCTGGGACAGGGGAAGGACATCATTGGCATTGCCCATGCCGCGCCAAGTCACCGCTTGTGGGGCCGAGGCGGCGACATCCTCGGCGGCCATGACGAGTGCAACAGCCCCGTCGGAGACCATCGAGCAGTCGGTGCGGCGCAGCGGTTCCGCGACGTAGGGGTTCTTCTCCGAGACCGTGTTGCAGAACTCGAAGCCGAGGTCCTTCTGCATGTGGGCAAGCGGATTGCGGGCACCGTTGGCGTGGTTCTTCGCGGCGATCGTCGCCAGGGCCTGTGAGTGATCGCCGTAGCGTTCGAAGTACTGGCGGGCGATCTCTCCGAAGACACCGGCGAAAGACTTGAAGTGCTCCTCTTCTTCCCGGTAGCTGGCACTGAGCAGGACTTCGTTGACGTCATGACCAGATGCCTGGGTCATTCGTTCTGCCCCGATGACCAGGGCAGTCTTATGCCGGCCGGCGGCAATGGAATCATGGGCGGCAAAGACCGCAGTCGAGCCCGTGGCACAGGCATTCTCATGCCGGTGCGCAGGTGTGAGGGCCAGTTCGGGGAAGACGACCCCGGGAAGCGCTGCCTCGAATCCCTGCTTGGACAGACCGTTGTTGTAGACGCCGACGTGGATGACGTCGATGTCAGCCGGTTCGAGGCCCGCATCGGCAATGGCCCCTCTGGCGACCTCGGCCATCATCTCGGGAAGAGGCGATTCGGAGCGGCCGAACTTTCCGTGGGACCAACCGATGATCGCAGGCTTGGGCATGGACACTCCTTCGGGTCCGCCACCGAGGTGGGGCAGTCGACAGTAACTCTTGCTGTCATACTTTCGTCAGTCCCAGTTATCGGTCAATACGAATCCACCATATGGAACAAGGAGTGCCTCGGCCGCAGTCGGCGGCACTACGTTGCTAAAGTTGTCCGGTCGCCGAAGCGGCTGCGTGGCCGCCGAAGCTGCGCGGTCCTCGGAGCTACGCGGATCCGCCGCGCATCGCCCGCGCGGTCTCTGCCGGGTCATAGTCCACGGGCACACCGTCAACGAGGATGATGTCACTGGCGATGTGCCGTGACCGCAGCGGAGAGATCTCCTGATAGGCCGGAGAGTCCCACCATGCGCGGGCCTGGTCGAGGCTCGGAAATCCGATAATGACGACGTGCCCGGGCCATGTGCCTTCCCTGACCTCGTGCGGAGTGCCATGCACGAGGAAGCGGCCGCCGAAGGGCTGAAAGGTTCCGCCGATCCTCTCGATGTATTCGAGGACATCGGGATGAGGTTCGGCCTCCTGCAGATGGGCGATCGCGTAGGCGGTCATCAGGGGTGTCCTCCAGTCATCAGGCAGTCGGTCGAAAGCATCGTGCGGGTCCTCGGGAGCGTCTGGCAGGTGACCGGTCCACAGCCCAATTCGGCCCGAATCGCGTCTTGCGACGTCTCGTTTCGTTCTCGCATGTCGTTCCTCTCCTCATTTCTCGTTCCTCATCTGTGTGGACTGCGACCGAGGTGGGTCCACGCAGCGAGAATTCGACTGGCGGGAGACCAAGAACAGCAGGAGTGATCCGAGGACGAAGACGGCCGACGCCAACGGCAAGGCCCCCGGACCGACTACGGACAGCGCGACTCCGCCGATCGCCGCACCGCCGGAGACTCCCAGGTAGGTGCTGGAAGTGTTGAGCGCCAGCGCCTGCCCAGCCAGCGGGCCAGCCATCGAGGCCAGACGCGACTGGACGGCAGGCGAATTCCCCATCGCCATCCCACCCCAGAAGGTCATTGCGATGAGGATAAGCCACAGAGGCACGGGTCTGCTCATCCATATCACCGAGAGTCCGAGCATCGAGGCGACGATGGCACCGACGCCGATGGCCAGGGTGCGGTCTGCTCCCCATCGGTCGACGGCCTCCCCTGCCAACCAGATACCGAGGATCCCCGCCACTCCAGCGAGGCCGAAGGCGAGCGCACGATCATCGACGTCTGCGCCGGCGACTGCGCTCAGATAGGGAGCGAGATAGGTGAGCATCATCATCGATCCGGTCATCAGCGAACAATTCGCGATCAGGCTCAGGGAGATCCGTCCCTGCAGGAGGACGCGCAGCTGGTCCCGCACCCCGGTGAGCGTGTCTTCCGCGCGGGCCTGCGGCAACGTGATGAGGACGGCGAGCAGCACCACGATTCCGCAGACTCCCATGGTCAGGAATGTCGCGCGCCACCCGAAGACTCCACCGATCCACGTGCCCAGCGGCACTCCGACGGCGATCGATCCTGTCACTCCAAGCGAGATGACCGCGATGAAGCGCCCTGCCTTGTCAATCGGTGCCTGCCGCGCGGCGAAGGCAAAGATCGCCGGGGTCGCAATTGCAGTGGCCAAGGCGGCGACGATGCGCAGCAGCAACAGCGCACCAAATGAGCCCACGACCGCGGCGAGAAGATTCGCGGCGGTGAAGATCAGCAGCGCGATCGCAAACAGGAGGCGACGCGGAAGGCGTGACGTGACGACGGCCGCGAGAGGCGCGCCCACCGCGACCGTCACGGAGAACGCCGTGACGAGCTGGCCCGCCTGCCCCTCGGTGACGTCGAGGTCACGGGCGATTTCGGGGAGTATGCCGGCGATGACGTAGTCGTCGGTGTAGAGGACGAAGGCGGCGGCCAGCAGTACGAACAGCCATCTGGGCATCAGACCGGACTCACTTGATCTGGCGGAGATGGATTCTGCCCGCGCCGGGCAAGGACAGCAGAATCGGGGTTCGGACGCGACTGCAGATACCTGCGCATCACAGCCAGACCGTAGATGCTGCCTCCGGGGACAGCTGCAAGGGCGAGCACGACCACCAGCGGCTGAACGACTGCGTCTTGAGCGAGAACGATCTGAGTCGGGCCCTGGAGGACGACGACACAGCATCCTGTCCACGTCACCAGCCAGGCCGTCCGCGGCCAGCGCGCCAGATGGCGGGAGATCAGTGGGATGACGAACGCGGACACGCCGAGCAGGGCTGTCACCACCAGCACGGTCCGCTGCGCCGGCAGGTCCATGCCCTGCGGTCCGAGACTTCCTGGGCCCATCACACCCCAGTAGGCCATGGCACCGGAGACGGGAAGCATCCCGACTGCGCCACAGGCCACCGCGAAAGCAGAAGGTGCGGACGGTGGAGCAGTCAGCAGGTGTCCCCAGCGATCGACCACATGCGCACCCACGGAGATGGCCATCGCCACGGCCAGGACGCAGAATCCGGCGTAGACAAATCCGAACACCCAGGGGATCAATCCTTGATCGGCTGGCTGCGTATCCGCGCCGGTGAGTGACTGAATAACGACGCCGAGCGGTAGCCCCAGCAGAATCGGAGCCAGGAGCCCGGCAGCCCCGGCACCGAGGATGAAGATCACCGCCCCGGGAACTCGCCGAGCCCACCTGCAGGTCAGAGCCATGACAAGACCGACAGCGACGAGCACCATTGCGACGGTGACGGTGTTGCCGATGAGGTAGCGGGTCCCATGCATCTCTCCGGCGTCAGCCGCCGATGTCATGCCAACGGTCGAGCCTGATAACCACAGGACCTTAAAGAATAGGTACGGTACCGCAGCCGCGACTGCGGCCAACACCGCGAGTTGCTGCACGAGGCGGGGCAGTCGGGACAACTGTGTCGCCGGCATGAGGACTCCTATAGATATGCGTCTCTAGATGATGTCCTCCAGTCTGTGGCTCTGCTGCAGCCCGAACAATCCCCCAAAGGAGGGAATATGAATGCGTCCGGGCCACCTCGGCGAGGGTCACGGTCTACACGTCTCTCGGCCGCGGTCGCAGAGGTCCCCATTCTGCTCCCGCCTGCAAACGGGTGGCCAGCACTCATTCTCATCGAAACAACGGCGCCCTGCCGAGACACACATGTCTGCACAGGTGCCTCGACAGGGCGCCGTTGGTTCGATGATGTCGGTGCGGGTTTGCTCAACCCTTCAACCGCGTCATCTCCGGGTCGAAGATCGGCTCAGCGGTGACAGTCGCAGGCAGCCTGCGTCCCAAGTACTCGATCTCGACACCGTCTCCGACACCCAGCGTGTTCGGCAGCCACGCGTAGGCGATGGTCGCTCCGATCGAGTATCCATAGGCCGCCGAGGTGACGTAGCCGTCGGCCTTGCCCGCACCGCTGCCAGCGCCGCCGGTTACACCGCCTGACACTGCGCCATCGGGCCCACCGACGCCCCCAGCCACATACACGGGTTCGCTCCCCAACACGACATCCTCCCGACGATCGAGCGTGAGGCACGTCAGCTTCTGAGTCGCAGCTGCGGCCCGGTCCGCCAGCGCAGCTTTGCCGCGGAAGTCATCGGTCTTCGAGGCCTTGACCGCGAAGCCGAGTCCCGCCTGGACGGGCTCGTGCTCGCTGGTCATATCGGAGCCGAAGGAGCGGAACCCCTTCTCCAGGCGCATCGAATTGAAGGCTTCACGACCTCCGGCGATGAGTCCGAATTCCCGACCGGCCTCCCACAGCACGTCCCAGAGACGGTGTCCCAGATCCATCGAGGTGTAGAGTTCCCAGCCGAGCTCACCGACATAGGACAGGCGCATCGCCGTGACTGGAATGCCGCCGATGGTGATCTGCTTGGTACGGAAGTATTTGAGCCCGTCGTTGCTGAGGTCGTCGTTGCTGACCTGGCCGATGACCTCACGGGCGAGCGGACCCCAGAGGCCGATGCAGCAGGTTCCCTGCGTCGTCTCGCGCACTGTAGCCCACTTGCTCGGATCTGCCGCCGACTGTTCCCGTGCCGCGCGGGTGATGGTGGCGAAGTCGATATTCGAGTTCGCGCCCACCTGGTAGGTCTGCTCGTCGAGGATCGCGACGGTGATGTCGCTGGTGATGCCGCCTTCGTCATCAAGCAGAAGGGTGTAGCTGACAGCTCCCGGCTTGCGCAGCATCGACGAGGTGGTCAGCCCGTGCAGCAGCTCGCCGGCACCCGGGCCCTTGACCTCGAAGCGCTTGAGAGCGGTCATGTCATACATGGCCACGTTTGTCCGCGTCTTCCACGCTTCGACCGCCGCGATCGGCGAGTGGAACATGACCGCCCAGCCCTCACGCTCAGGAGCTTTCCATTCCTCAGGCAGGTCGTTGAGCAGCGCAGCGTTGGCTTCGTACCAGTGCGGGCGCTCCCACCCGTTCGTCTCGAGGAAGAATGCCCCGAGCTCCTTCTGCCGGTCATTGAAGGGACTGAGCCGCACGTCCCGAGGCGAGACCCGTGGCTGCAGCGGGTGGATGACGTCGTAGATCTCGACGAAGTTCTGCTGGGAGGTCTCGCTGACGTATTCGGGGGTCGTCAGTGCGTCCTCGAAGCGGTTGAGGTCGATGCCCGACAGGTCCGTGTTCGAACGCCCAAGTGAGATGAGTTCGGCAACGGCCTTCGCGATGCCGGCTCCGTGGGTGACCCAGACTGCCTCGGCGACGAAGAAACCGTCGACTTCTCGGGACTGCCCCACGAGCGATCCGCCGTCGGGGGTGAAGGAGAAGATGCCGTTGAAGCCGCGCTGGACCTGAGTCTGGCGCAGTTCGGGCAGCAGTTCCTTGGTGGCTTCCCACTCTCGGGCGAAGTCCTCCGGGGTGAAGTCCAGGCTTGAGGGCATGACTTCGTCGGTGATCTCGTCGGGCGAATAGGTGCGCAGCGTGTCGAGGTCGACGGGCATCGGCCGGTGGGCGTAGGAGCCGATGCCGATCCGCTCGCCCCATTCGCGGTAGTACAGATCCTTGTCCTGGTAGCGAAGAATGGGCGCCGAGGCTCCTGCCGGCTGCTCGTTCTTGCCGACGAGACCGGGCACCTCGGTTGTCCAGGCGAACTGGTGCCCCAGAGGCAGCAGCGGGATCGTCGTGCCGACCATCTCACCGATCTTCGGACCCCAGAATCCGGCGCAGGAGACGACGATGTCCGCCGGGAACCTGTCGTCGCCGGCCAGCACTGCGGTGACCTTGCCACCGTACTGTTCAATACCGGTGACGGTGGTGCGGTCGCGGAACTCGACCCCGGCAGCCCGGGCCCGGTCCATGACCAGCTGGGTGCCACGAGCGGCGAGCGCCAGCCCATCTCCCGGAGTCAGAAGCCCGCCGAGGACCTTGTCCGGATTGAGCATAGGGAACAGCCGCAGGCACTCCTGCGCATCAACCACCTCGGCGTCGACACCCCAGGACCGATTCCAACCGGCACGACGGTGCAGATCCTGGAGCCGGTCGTCCTGGGTGGCGATCTCAAGGCCACCGACGGGCAGGAACGAACCGCGACCATCAGGCCCGGTCAGCGAAGTCAGCTTGTCGATCGTGTACTGCGCGAACTCGGTCATCGACTTCGAACCGTTCGAGGAGAACACCAGGCCGGGGGCATGCGAGGTCGAACCACCAGGGATATTCAAAGGCCCCTGTTCGAGCACAAGTGTGTTGGTCCAGCCCAACTGGGCGAGTTCGTCGGCGAGGTTGGCTCCGACGATGCCGGCTCCGATGATGACGACCCGAGGTGAAGATGGTGAGGATGACGAGGAGGGTGAGGAATTCGGCACTGTGTACTCCTTTGTGTTGCAGCTGAAATCTGGGGTGGGTGCGAAATCTGTGGTCGTGCGAATGGTGCAGATGGTGCGATCAGAGAGGGCTGTGCGCCCAGCCCGTCGCGTCAGGCGTCGATGACCAGGTCACTCAATGCGGTGGAACAGCAAGGCAGGAACTTGCCGGCGTCGATCTCCCGTGCGCGGATGCCGCCCTGATGGTTCATGTCGACGTCACCGTCGAGCTTGACGACCTTGCAGGACCCGCACATGCCCTCCTGACAGTTCGCCCCGATCTTCACTCCCGCGCGCCTGGCGGCGTCGAGGACGAATTCGTCGGAGGCGACTCGGACGTTGAGCCCGGAACGCACGAACGCCATCGTGTGCTCGCCCTCGCCCACCGTAGCGAAGCTCGCCGGGTCGACAACCGCAGTTTCGTCACCTGGCTCGACAGCGGCTACCGCAGCCTCTCCCGCCGAGGCGGTTGTCGGGTCACCCGCCGAGGCTGCTGTCGGGTCGGTCTCGACCGCCGCCCCCGCCCCGGCGTCAGGCACGATCAGTTCGATCTCCGGTTCGACGGGAACCTCGGCCAAGGCGTCGACGGCCTCCAGCGGGGCACCGGTGACTTCGACGGGACCGTCGGCGGTGTACTCCGGTTCGTACATCTCCAAGGCCGCCGGCTGCGCTTCGTAATACTCCTCGGTCGAGGACGCGATCTCCTCGGCGATCTCGCCTGCGATTGCGACCTCCTCGGCGTATTCGGCACGGGTTGCGCGGTCGCCGGAGAAGAACTCCATGAACACCGAGGTGTCGTCCACGCCGACCTCGCGCAGACAGTCCGTCGCTGTGTTGAGGTAGCCCTCGGGACCACAGGCGAACACTTGGCGCCCATTGGCATCGGGGACGACCTCGTCGAGGAGCGCCGTCGAAAGACGGCCGGTCTTCCCGACCCATGTGCTGGCGGCACCGCCCGGCTCCTCCCCCTGCGCCCGGTCCCCCAGTGTGTAGATGACCTCGATCCGAAAATCGGCCTTGGCTAAGAAGTTGAGCTCCTCGGAGAAGGCGAAGCGATCCGGCGCAGAGCCGTGATAGAGGAGAACGACATCGGCCTGACCCGGCAGGGAATGGATCGTACGCACCATCGACATGAGCGGGGTGATGCCCGCACCCGCTGCAAGCAGGAGGTAACGGGCTCGCCGATCATAGTCGGCGAGGTGGAAGGCTCCCACCGGCCCCAGCATCTCAAGCGTGGCGCCGACCCGAAGCGACTCGTGCGCCCAAGGCGAGACGAGTCCCTTCGGGTCGCGTTTGATCGTGATGGAGAACGTCCACGGTTCCGTCGGCGCGCTCGAGATCGAGTAGCTCCTCGACACCGGCTCGGCATCCGGACCATGCACGGGAAAGTCGATGTTGATGTACTGACCAGACCGGAATGCCAGTGGAGCACCGTCCATACGCCGGAACACGAAGACCATCATGTCGCCCGCCTCGGGGATGGTCTCCACGCATTCGGCCCAGAATTCCTGCGGATGCCAAGGGCCCAGAGCCGTGGCGGCTCCGGCAGGTCCGGTGGTGGAAGAAAGGACCCGATTCCATGGCATTTCGAGGCCCCTGATCCGCTGTGCCAGCGGAGTCGTGGGGTCGGCGAAGCGCTTCATCCCACGTGCTCCCGCATCCGAGTCACGTACCAATTGATGAAGGCCTCGACCTGATATTCGCTCTTCATATAGGGCCCCTGCTCGTAGAACGGGCTCCTCGCGCCCTGCTGGCACAGTTCCACGAAGTTCTTGTCCTGCAGGTTCGTCTGCTTCCACGTGTGCGTCAGCGTCTCGAGATCATAGTCGACACCTTCGACGGCATCGTCGGCGACGAGCCAGGTGGTGCGCACCTGAGTCTGGTGAGCATTGATCGGGAGCACCGTAAAGGTCACGACATGATCGCCGAGGAGGTGGAACCAGCTGTTGGGCTGCAGGTGCATCGAGCAGCGACCCAAGCGAAAATCGGGAAGATCGCCGAGGAGCTTCTTCGACAGTCGTCTGCCGTCGGCTGAGAACGACTCCCCCTGCCCATCGAGGGATTCGCGTGAGATCCGGATTCCGGCGATGCGGGTGTCGAGTTCTTCGACGACTTCGTAGGGCAGTCCGTAGCGGCGGCACCGGTACTCCAGTGAGGCCTGCGCCTGCTGATTGCGGTCCCAGACGTCCTCGAGGTGGGCCGGGATCGTGTCATCGGTCAGCCCCCAGGTCGGGAACAGGGCGCAGGCAAGCTCCGGGTGACCGTCGCAGTGGTAGCACTCGCGGTTGTTCTCCATCACGAGTTTCCAGTTGGCTTCCTCGATGATGTTCTGCTGATACGCCACCTTCGTCTTCGCCAACTCGTGCGGTCCGACGTAGGGTGCGAAGATCGCGGCGGTGTCGTCGAAGTCGGCCGGGGGCTCATCGGCCAGGCACAGGAAGACGAGTCCCGCGACGATCTTCCCGTGCGCGCGCTTGAGCGAGTAGCAGGCCGTGTCGAACTCCATCTCACCCGGCGCCGAGGCGTGGATGAGCTGTCCATCGGGCGAATACGTCCACGAGTGGTACCCGCAGACCAGATTGGCTGTGGTGCCCGCGGCCTCGGTGAGGACGCGGGCACCGCGGTGGCGGCACACATTGTGCAGAACGTTGACTCCGCCGTCGTCGGTGCGCAGCACGAGAAGGGAGTAGGGGCCGTAGTCGAGGGTGACATAATCCCCGGGCTCTGGAATCTCTGCAACGCTGCAGGCGAAGACCCAGTTCTGTCCGAAGATGGCCTGCATATCGAGGTTGAAGAGATGGTCGTCGGTGTAGAACGGAGCCTCGAGTGAGAAGCCGGCACGACGCGTGTCGAGCAGTTGACGGATCTCATCGAGTCGCTCTGCGCTGAAGCCGGCAGGGAAGCCCTTCTTCGTCGGCGCCAGATTCACTACGGTCAATTCCATCTCCCTTGATGTCTGCTGCTGTCACCGACGACATTAGCGAGAACAACACTGCAGAAAAAGCGCGAGATTCTGACATATTCCGTGCGGAATCTCCGTATGATCCAGGGCACAATAGTGCCATGATCGATCCTCGCCTCATCACGCTGCGCACGTTCGCCGCCTGCGGCACCGTTTCCGCCACTGCCGAGCTCACCGGCTATTCCCCTTCGGCCGTGTCCGGGCAGCTGCGCGAGCTCCAGCACTCCCTGGGTATGACGCTGCTCGTCAAGGACGGACGCGGGCTGCGGCTGACTTCGAGTGGGCGCTATCTGGTGCGACGTTCGGACGCGCTCATGGCCGAATGGGAGGACATTCGGGCGGCGTCGCTGACTGCGGGAGACCAGGCTCCGTCCCAGTTCGGCATCGGCGGATTCTCCACCGCATCGTCGAACCTCCTCGCACCCTTGGCGGCACAGCTTCGTGGTGGACATCCAGACGTCGGTGTCCACGTCATCGAGGCGAGCCCTTCACGGTGCTTCGAGCTCCTCGTCGCCGAACGCATCGACCTCGCCGTGGTCGTCGCGATGCAGGGTGAGGTCCAAGTCGAGGAGGATCCCCGGTTCGAGAAGATCGATCTGCTCGACGATCCGCTCGACGTCATGGTCCCCTCCGATCACGAGGTGGCTGAGCGGGAGTCGGTCTCACTGGCAGAACTCGCTGGTGAGGAATGGATCAGCGCCGGGCCGGGCTCGCCGTATCACGCACTCTTCGTCGCGGCCTTCACCGCAGCCGGCGTCACCCCGACGGTCTCGCACGAGACCATCGAGTGGGAGACCTCGGCGGCCCTCGTCGGAGCCGGAGTCGGCGTCAGCCTCATCCCCCGCCTGGCGAGCTCGCTGGGCGAGGCGAACGTGACGAGGGTCAGGCTGAGCGGATCCGGTCGTCTGAGCCGGAAGATCATCGCGGCCGTGCGGGCCGGCAGCAGGGATTCCCCGCTCATCCGGGAGTCACTGGCCCACCTGCGAACGACGGCACGTCACATACTGTCCACCCGCCTCGGCGAGGCTCCGTCGTCAGCATGATGACTGCGGTCTCAGCGGTCGGACCTGGGCTATTGACAGAAGTCTTCCGCGACGGCGAGACTGCTCGTAAGTCTGAGAGCAGACTGATATTTCAGGAACCGGCGGCGCTTCCTGAACACCCTTCGCCTACCGATCACAGTTAACCGGCGCTTCCTGAGAATCAACAGTGGTGCGATACGAATGGAGACTCAACGATGAGCAACAAGGCAATCAGCTACGCAGGTCCCGGCAAGGTCGAGGTCGTCGACACCGCCTATCCCGAATTCGTCCTCAAGGACGGACCCGGCGTCCATCCTGCCAATGTCGGCCGGAAGGTCGATCACGGCGTCATCCTCAAGACCGTGGCCACGAATATCTGCGGCTCCGACCAGCACATGGTCCGGGGCCGCACCACCGCGCCCGAGGGGCTCGTCCTCGGCCACGAGATCACCGGCGAGGTCGTCGAAGTCGGCCGTGATGTCGAATTCGTCAAGGTCGGCGACCTCGTCTCCGTGCCGTTCAACATCTCCTGCGGTCGCTGCCGGAACTGCATCGAACGCCAGACCGGCATCTGCCTCAACGTCAATCCCGACCGCCCGGGCTCGGCCTACGGCTATGTCGACATGGGCGGATGGGTCGGCGGACAGGCCGAATACGTCCTCGTCCCCTACGCCGACTGGAACGTCCTGAAGTTCCCGGACAAGGACCAGGCAATGGAGAAGATCCTCGATCTTGCCATGCTCTCCGACATCTTCCCCACCGGCTTCCACGGTGCGATCGGTGCCGGCGTCACAATCGGCTCGACGGTCTACGTCGCCGGTGCAGGTCCGGTCGGAATCGCAGCGGCCACCTCGGCGCAGCTCCTCGGTGCATCGGTCGTCATCGTCGGCGACCTCAACGAGGACCGCCTGGCACAGGCACGCGCGTTCGGATGCGAGACCGTCGATGTGTCCAAGGGCGACCCGAAGGATCAGATCGAGCAGATCCTCGGCACGCCCGAGGTCGATTCCGGCATCGACGCCGTGGGATTCGAGGCTCGTGGACACGGCAAGGACGCAGCCACCGAGGCTCCGGCCACCGTGCTCAACTCGCTTATGGATATCACTCGCGCCGGCGGCAGCCTGGGCATTCCCGGGCTCTACGTCACCGGCGATCCGGGGGCTGCCGACAAGGCGGCCCAAGAGGGATCGCTGTCGATGCGCTTCGGGCTCGGCTTCGCGAAGTCCCACGTCTTCGTCACCGGCCAGTGCCCGGTCATGAAGTACAACCGCGGGCTGATGCACGCGATCCTCAATGACAAGGTGACGATCGCGAAGAACGTCAACGCCACCCCGATCGCCCTCGACGACGCCCCGCAGGGCTACGCCGACTTCGACTCAGGTGTCGCAAAGAAGTTCGTCCTCGACCCCCACGGCATGATCAAGGCCTGAGCCCAGTACCGCGGGCCGCGGGCACGGCCTCGGACGTACGACTTCAGGCCACGAGGGAGCCACAACCCTCCGCCCGGCCGGCAACGGTTGGTATCTTCTGGTCGAAGAATTGCAATTTTTCGACCAGAAGTCACCAACCGTTCGCTGCCATCACGTGCCACCACACCGAGAAACGGGTGCTGCGTAGAGACACATGGGTACACGCCCGGGCGTTGACGCAGCATCCGTTTCTCGATGCCGGGGCGGGCTGCTCAGTCGAGTTCGTCGCTCAGACGTGTGAACGCGAGGTGGGCCAGGGCTGCCGCCTGATCCCCAAGCAGCCCGTCGTCGAAGACCACCCTCGGCGAATGGTTCGTCTCCGCGTTCGGGTCCACACCCTCTGGAGTGGCTCCGAGGAACACGAATGTACCCGGCACATTCTGCAGCACATAGGAGAAGTCCTCGGACCCCATCCGCGGGGCAGCCATCTCCTGAACATGGTCCGAACCGAAGACCTCGCCGAGGCGGTCGATGGCCAACTGAGTCTCCGCCGGGTTGTTCACGGTCACGGGGAAGCCGATCCGGAAGTCCACCTCGGCGGTGCACCGGTGTGCCCGGGCAATGTTCTCAGCGAGCTCAGGCACACGTTCCTGCAGCAGAGCGATCGAATCGGCTGAGAGATAGCGGACCGAGGCGGTGAGCTTCGCGGTGTCCGGGATGATGTTGCTGGCCTGCGAGCCTTCCAGCTGGGTCACGGACACGACGACCGGGTCGAAGATGTCGAATGACCGCGACACCATCGTGTTCAGGGCGAGCGCGATCTCGGCAACGGCAGGTACGGGATCGCGAGTGGCCTGCGGTTGGGAGCTGTGGCCGCCGGCGCCGTGGACCTTCAGATTGAGATCGGCGAACCCAGCCATGAGCGGTCCACCCTTGGTGGTGAATTTTCCGCGCTCGTCGGCCTCGACGTGGATTCCGTAAGCGGCGACCAGCGGCACGCCTGCAGCGTCGAGAAGACCTTCGGCGATCATCGGCTCGGCACCTCCCTCAACCTCCTCGGCGGGTTGGAACATGAACACGATCGACCCGGGCAGCTCGTGTCGGTGCGCGGCGAGCAGACGGGCGGCGCCGACGAGTCCGGCGGTATGCATGTCATGGCCGCAGGCGTGCATATTGCCGTTCGTCGAAGCGTAGTCGAGTCCGGTGTCCTCGACCACCGGCAGCGCATCCATGTCCCCACGCAGCAGAACTGCGGGCCCGGGACGTCCACCCTTGAGCACTGCCACGATCGAGGTTAGCGAGTCCCCTGTCGTGATCTCGAGGCCCAGATCGGCGATCTCATCGAGGACGGTATTCTGGGTGAACGGCAGCTGGTACCCGAGCTCGGGATGGGCGTGCAGTGTCCGGCGCAGTCTCACAAGTTCGTCCTGCAGGCCCTGAGCCTCGGTGCGGAAATCTGGAATGGATGCGGATGGTGATGCGGACATGGACGCGGTTCTCCTTCGGGCCAAATGAGCTGTGAATCCGACTCTACTGAGATTCCGGCCCGAGCGCCTCGAGACCGGAGGTGAAGCTGGTCGTCCCAACTATGGATCTCGGGTCGCGCCGTGCGTACCGTGGACGGTGACGCCACTACTCGACGAGGAGCCCATCGTGCGCATCATCATCACTCAGAACCAGACCCTTGACGGTCGAATCGAAATGCTCGACGACTGGTTCGACCCGCAGGCCCAAGATGAGGAGTTGTCCAGCGAGCTCATGCGTCAGTCGGCCAACGAGGATGTACTGCTGCTGGGTCGGCGGACATTCGAGGACTTCCGGGGCTACTGGCCGCTGCAGACCGACGACACCACAGGGGTTGCCGAGCACCTCAACCAGGTCGACAAGCGGGTGGTGTCGACGACGCTGGCAGACCCGGATTGGCAGAACTCAACCGTCATCGGCGAGGATCCGCTCAAGGCTGTGGCCGCCCTGCGCGAGGAGCCAGGTCGCGACGTCATCCTCACCGGAAGCATTACCCTGGCGCATTCACTGATCGGCGCCGGCCTCGTCGACGAGTACCGAATGTTCACCTATCCGGTGTGGCAGGGACGTGGTCGCGGCTTCTTTCCCGAAGACGCCCGGCCCCGACTGCAGCTGCTCGACTCGAAGTCATTCGTCAGCGGTGTCGTCTATTCGGCCTACAGCCCACAGCAGTGAAGCCACTCACGCCGTGCCGAACATGACCTTCCGCCCGTCGGGGTCTTCGAGGGTGACGACGACGTCATCGACCTCGACGAGTGGCGCACCAACGCTCTGCACGTGATCAAGAAACGCCTCCAGATCGGGGATCCGGAAATAGAGGTGGGTGAGATTGGACGCCGGGTTGGGCGGATAGCTGTAGTCGGCGAACGCCTTCGCGTCATGCAGAGCAATCTGGACACCGTCGATATCCAACATCCAGTAGGTGTACTCGTGGCTGCTGACGGCTTCCAACGGCACCCCGGCAACGTCCCTGTAGAAGTCAGCTGTCACCTCGGCGTCGTCGCAGGTCAGGAACACTCCGCGAAATTTCGATTGCATCCGTGGACACCTCCGCCCGCAGCCCGGCCTCCGGTGGGGGCCGACCGCACATCCGATTCATCTGAGTCTATCCGCAGTCGCTGACTCGACATAGGAGCATCGCTGACTCGACGGAGGGGTATCGCGAACTCGACATAGGGGTAGCACGAAGAAGACCCGAGGCATTGAGCACCCCCATGGGCGCCTTCATGCCCAACCGCCGCAATCCGGCTTGCCAAGCGACATTCATACTCCACACATACTTCGGTGAATCGCGGCTGTTAGCCTGACAGGCTGATCCCGATTTCAGGAGTGAATGTGCAGAAGAGCAAGTGGCTGCTGGGCCTCGCCTTGTCCGTATCCGTGGTGTCCTTCGCCGCTTGCGGTTCAGCCGAGGACAAACCAGCTGACGAGCAGACATCCGCCGCGGCTGAGCAGAAGCAGGGGCAAGACCAAGCCCAGGGACAAGGCCAGGGCAAGAGCCAAGAAGGCAAACCGAACACCGATGGTATCCCCAAGGTCGTCGCCGAGGTCAACGGCAAGAAGATCACGAAGGATGACTTCGTCCCCCTTTACGAGACTCAGTACCAGCAGATGCAGATGCAGTCACAGCAGTCGGGCCAGCAGGTCGATGATAAGCAGCTCAAGACGCAGACCGCTGAGAACCTGGTGAGCACCGAGCTGCTCAGCCAGGAAGCCGACAAGCGCGGCATCAAGGTCTCGGCCAAGGACGTCGACAAGGGTCTCGAAGAGTCCGCCAAGTCCAGCCAGATGAGCAAGAAGGACTTCCTCGCCGCCATGAAGAAGCAGGGCATGGGCGAGAAGAAGGTCCATTCCGAGCTGAAGACCCAGCTGTCGATCGAAGACCTCATCAAGGACGAATACGGCGAGTTCAAGGTCAGCGGCGAAGAGATCGGCCAGGCCTACCAGCAGGCGAAGACGCAGCAGGAGCAGATGGCGCAGCAGGGCGGCCAGCAGGCTCAGGAAGTCCCGCCTCTTGAGGAGATGCGTCCCCAGCTCGAGAAGCAGGTGAAGAGCCAGAAGTCGACCGAAGCGACTCAGAAGTTCGCCAAGAAGCTTCGCAAGCAGGGCGACGTCACCATCAACCTCTGACCGGAGCACGACAGACTCGAGCCATCGAGCTCGGACCACCACAGACTCGGGCCGCACAGGCCCGAGTCTCATTCTTGGGGAATTCCTGAGTGTTCCTCGCCAAATCCTTGCGTGCGCTCTAACCTGTAGGAGAACAGAAACGTGTCGTCCTGACACGCTCGCCCTCACAGCACGTGCGACCGATGACGGTCGCACGCAGAGCACACCAATCTAAGGATCCCTCCATGGCTTCCGTCCTCACGCGATCAGCGATCGTCGCGCCGAAGAACTTCAACCGGTGGCTGATCCCGCCGGCCGCGCTTGCCATCCACCTGTGCATCGGACAGGTCTACGCGTTCAGTGTGTTCAAGATCCCCTTCATGACGCACTTCGACGCCGGTGAGGTCTCGATCGGCTGGATCTTCTCCCTCGCGATCCTCATGCTCGGCATCTCCTCGGCCGTCTTCGGTCCCTGGGTGGAGAAGAACGGCCCGCGCGCCTCAATGGTCGCAGCGGGCACCTGCTGGGTGGTCGGCTTCTTCATCGCGTCACTGGGAATCATGACCGGACAGCTCTGGCTCGTCTACCTCGGCTACGGCGTCATCGGCGGCATCGGCTTGGGCATCGGCTACATCTCCCCGGTCTCGACTCTGATGAAATGGTTCCCGGACCGCCCGGGCCTGGCCACCGGCCTGGCCATCATGGGCTTCGGAGGCGGCGCACTCATCGCCAGCCCGATGTCGAACCAGCTGATGAGCCTCTACGGAGGTGGGCCGGAACCGGAGAATCTCGTTGCCGGTCTGACTCCGACCTTCGTCACCCTCGGCATCGTCTACGCCGTGGTCATCGCCGCCGGTGCCTTCGTCATCCGCGTGCCCCACCCCGAGTGGTTGCCCAAGAACTTCGACCCCGCCAAAGCGACGACCAAGCCCATGCAGACCACGGGCAATGTCTCGGTGCGCAATGCGATCCGTACACCGCAGTTCTGGCTGCTGTGGGTGGTCCTCTTCCTCAACGTCACTGCCGGCATCGGCATCCTCGAAAACGCCGCTCCGATGATTCAGTCCTACTTCGGCATCACGGCTGCAGCAGCTGCCGGCTTCGTGGGGCTGCTGTCGATCGGCAATATGGGCGGCCGCTTCATCTGGTCGACGACCTCGGACTACCTGGGCCGGAAGAACAACTACATGATGTACCTCGGCGTCGGACTGCTGCTCTACCTGGTCGTAGCGCTCTTCGGGGGCAGCTCCATCGTCCTGTTCATCCTCGCAACGCTGGTCATCATCTCGTTCTACGGCGGCGGGTTCTCGACCATTCCTGCCTACCTCAAGGATCTCTTCGGCGTCTACCAGGTCGGAGCCATCCACGGTGCCCTGCTCACCGCATGGTCCGCGGCCGGCGTGGCAGGCCCCCTCATCGTCAACTCTGTCGTCGAGGCAGGAGAGAAGGCCGGAAAGACTGGCCCCGAGCTCTACACACCGGGCATGTACATCATGGTCGGTGCACTCGCCATCGGCTTCATCGCCAACATCCTCGTCCGCCCCGTCAGGGAGAAATTCTTCGAACGGGAAGCCGACGTCAAGGCCAAGCAGGCCGCCGCGCTCGAAGACGACAACTGAAAGCAGGGAAGGACATCTCATGAGCAGCTCCACTCCAACAGCACACGTCCCGCCCGAGGGCTCACCACAGTCCCCTGTCGGCGGCACCTATAAAGCGGTCGGTTCGACCTTGACCGTCGTCGTGGTCGGCGGTCTCGTTTGGGGCCTGACCCTGACTGTGATCAAAGCCGTCGCAATCTTCACCGGCTGATATCAACCCGATCCTCACCGAGGCGGCCCGTCGACGTCACGTCGGCGGGCCTCGTCGATTCATCACCTGCCGGGGCCGACACGTAGGATCGTCCCATGCCGAATGATGAGAACTCCGCACCGCAACCGAGCTCTCACAGCGAATCTCGAGTGCCGTGGGGATCGATCCTGCGCAATGTGGCTTTGGCACTGGCTGTGCTCGCCGGATTGTGGCTGGTGTTCAACGTGCATCTGCCCTCACTCGACGGAATCCAGAAGCAGATTGCCGAGGCCGGTTTCTGGGGCTTCGGCATCTTCATTCTTCTCTATGCACTCGTCGCAGCCACGCCGATCCCGGTGACCATCATGGCTGTGGCCGGCGGCCTCGCCTTCGGTCTCATCTTCGGCACGATCCTGTCGATGATCGGGGTTGTAGCCGGCTGCGTAGGTGGCTACTGGGTCGCACGCGGCCTGGGTCGCGACACCGTGATGAAGCTGTTGGGCTCTCACGCAGAGGCGATCGAGTCGCGGCTGACCAACGGCGGGTTCTATGCGGTGTGCATCCTTCGCCTCATGCCAGGATTTCCTTACTGGCCGGTGAACTACGGCAGCGGGGCACTGGGGATCAGGAGCCGCACGTTCCTCATCGCTACCGTGATCTCGGCTCTGCCGGGTCAGCTGTCCCTTGTCGCGGTCGGCGCGTTCATCGGCAATCCCGGCATCATCACAGGCACCGCTGTCGGCATCTCGTGGGCGCTGGTCATCGTGCTGACGATCCTCACCTTCCGCCGCTGGAAGTCGGAGCAGAAGGACCCGGCGACGACAGAGAACGAGCCTGAAGCGAACCCCGAGGACTGATCAGACCCGGATAACCGAGGCTTCAGATCAGGAGAGGCGCAGATCGGTGATGCAGGTCGCACCCTCTTCCCCGGTCGAGAAGTCAACAGAACCGGACTTCCCCTCGTGAGTGATGGAGATGGTTCCTTCGATGTCGCTTGGAACCCAGAAGCCAGCGAAGCCGTTGTCGAACGTGGTCGCCCGATCGTCGACGACCACTTCGCCGGAGGCGCTGTCAGTGATCTTCACGTCAAGCTCCTCGTTGCCGAGCTCTCCACGACAGGTTGTCAGACTGTGATAGAAGCAGTCGTGAGTGGTGTCCACGTAGGGAGCAATCGAGACATACGCCTTCTCCCTCGGCAGTTCGATCGTCACTTCCTGCGCTTCACCGGCCAACACAAGCTCATCGGGGTAGACCGATGCCATGAGATCATTCGGGCGATCAGTCACCGCCAGTCGGTCAAGATGGTCAATGGCTTTCACCAAGGTCAGGGCCACAATGGAGATGGTTCGCCTGAGCTTCGACGCAGGCGCCGTCTGAGTCTGAATCACGTTGACAACTATACCCCCTCTAGGTATAGCGTCGGCATCGGGCTACTTCGTGCAGCCCGCGATCGGACCGCCATTGCCAGGGATACTCCAGGAGAGAAAATGAACACATCCACTCCATTGACGACCATCGCTGCGGTCGCAGCCGCATCAGCGTTGCTGCTGTCGGGATGCGCCAGCTCTGAAGGCGACGAGGCTGCTCAGCACTCACAGCATGAGAAACAGTCCGAGTCGGCATCGGGTGAGGACCACGGCGAAAGCCATGAGCACGCCTCGGACGGCGGCCAGCCGCCCAAGGGCATCGAAAAGGAATCCGATCCCACATACGCCGTCGGAGATGAGGTCACTCTCACCGCTGACCATATGCCCGGAATGAAAGGGGCGAAGGCGACGATCTCAGGTGCCTTCGAGACCACCACCTATTCGGTCAGCTACACGCCCACCGATGGCAGCGACCCGGTCAAGGACCACAAATGGGTCGTCCACGAAGAACTGAAGAACCCCGGCAAGGCTCCACTCAAGGACGGGGCGAAGGTAACTCTCAACGCAGACCACATGCCCGGGATGAAGGGCGCGAAGGCAACGATCGACGGCTCGACCGATGAGACCGTCTACATGGCCGACGTCGATACGGGTGATATGGCGATGACCAACCACAAGTGGGTCACCGAGGACGAGGTCCAGCCGGTCAAGTGATCTCAGCGTCGGAGACCAAGGCCCAACGGCAGCTCAATCGAACTGCGGCGCGCGGCGCTCCTGAAAAGCCTTGAATCCCTCGGCGTAGTCCGGAGTCTGTCGGGCGGTCTCCTGCAGATTGGCCTCTTCCGCGAGCACCTGCGCCAGGGTCGGGCGGTCGTCGGCAAGCTTCTGCACGAAGCCCTTCTCCATCGCGAACGCGTCTGCTGGGCCGGTCACGATCTTGGCCAGCTTCGACTCGACGAACTCAGAGAGCTCATCGGCTGGGACCGCACGGGACACGATGCCCGCAGCGGCCGCCTCGGCGCCGGTCATGAAGTCACCGGTGATGATGAGGTCCATCGTCCGGTGATAGCCCACCCGATCGAGGAACACGTGGTGGGCGCCCGAGTCGAGCATCGCACCGATCGCGGCGAACGGCGAACCGAACTTCGCATCGTCGGCGGCGATGATGATGTCAGCGGCCGCTGCAACCCCGAAGCCCAGGCCGAGGGCGGCACCTTGGACCTGCGAGATCACGGGGATCGGCAGTGCCCGGATGGCCTGGAAGACGGGGGTGAACGCCTCGGCGAGGAATGCGTGTGCGTCATCGGTCTCGACGTCGACGGCCGAGATGTCACGACCGGAGCTGAAGACCTTGCCCTCTCCCCTGATCAGGAGCACGCGAACACTCGGGATCGCCTCGGCGACCTTGGCCACTGCCGCCGCGAGGTCGCGGAGGTTGTCAGCGTCAAGGGCGTTGCGGGAATCTGGGCCGTCGAGGACGATCTCTGCGATGTTTCCCCGGTTGGACAGTTGGATCTCGGTCACGTGTGCTCCCTTGCAGCTGACGGTGTTGCTGATGACGGTGTAACAAGCAGGCTTGTTGCCTGCCTGGTCACCAAGTATAGAATCCCTGACCGGACTTTCGACCCAGCTGACCGGCTGCGACCTTGTCCTTGAGCAGCTGAGGCGGTGCAAATCTGGGTCCTAGCTCTGCTTCCAGATGCTCGGCGATCCCGAGGCGGACGTCGAGGCCGACGATGTCGGTGGTCTTCAGCGGTCCCGCCGGATGGCGGTAACCCAGGGTCATCGCGTTGTCGATGTCCGCAGGCTTCGCGACTCCTTCCTCGACCATCCGCATCGCTTCGAGGGCCAGGGCCACGCCGAGGCGGCTGGAGGCGAATCCCGGTGAGTCCTTGACCGTGATCGCCGTCTTCCCCAGACCCGCGACCCAGGACTTCGCGACCTCAACGAGCGCTGGCTGCGTATGAGTGCCGACGACGACCTCGACGAGGTCGCTGACGGGAACAGGGTTGAAGAAGTGGAGCCCGATGAGTGCGTGTGGCCGTGGCAGTGCGGCGGCGAGCTCATCGATCGACAGGGCCGAGGTGTTCGTGGCGATGCTCGCAGCCGGCGCGTACTTCGCGATGGCCGCCAGGATCTCCTGCTTGAGTTCGACGATCTCGGGGACGGCTTCGACGACGAGAAGAGCCTGGTCGAGCAGGGTCGGATCGCGTACGACCTCGACGCTGCCCGTGACCTCGAGGCCCTTGGACTTCGACTTCTCGATCGAGGCGTCCACGCGCTCCTGGGCCGCGGCCACGGTCTCATCGGTGTTCTCGATGATGATGACGCGTGCTCCGGCGCTGGCGAAGGCATGGGCAATGCCTGCACCCATCCGGCCGCCGCCGTAGACACCGACGGTCTCTGGGACCAGGGGGCCGCTGCTTGAGTCCGTTGTCGAGTTCGGGGTGTGAACTGCGTCAGGTTCGCGCGCGGCCTGCTCGCTCATTCGGTGTCGCCTTTCTGTTCGGTTCCCGGCACGGGCTGTTCGTCGATGGCTTCCGTCGCCACCGCTCCGGCCTTCTTCCGCTTCTTGGCTTCTCGTTTCGCGAGGAACGCATCCATCCGCGCGTACTTCTCCTCGGTCTCGAACAGCACTGCCTGGGCCACGTTATCGATGAGCGGGTGGGCCTCACGGGGTGCGTGGAATGCGGATTTGCTCAGTCTCACGGCCAATGGAGCAAAGCTCGCGATCCGGTCGGCAAGTGCCTCACCGGCGAGTTCGAGATCCTCGGGGTCGACGACGTCATTGAGCAGTCCGATCGACTTCGCCTCGTCGGCCTGGAGGGTGCGACCGGCCAAGAGAATCTCCTTGGCTCGCGGCTCTCCCACGAGTTCGCGCAACCGCCAGGCGGCTCCGGCCGAGGCGATGATGCCGAGTCCCGGCTCGGGGTTGCCGATCTTGGTCGTGGGAGTGCCGATGCGGAAGTCACACGCGAACGCCAGTTCCGCCCCGCCGCCCAGAGCGTAGCCCTCGACGAGGGCGATGACGGGCATCGGCAGTTCCTGGATGCGAGAGAATACCTTCGAGTTGATGCCGGCCAGGGCCTCCTCGCGGCCACGATTGCGCATCTGCCCGATGTCTGCGCCGGCAGCGAAGACTCCGTCGGAGCCGGTGATGACCGCGACCTTCGGCTTGGCCTCGAGTTCGGCGCACACCGAGTGGAGGGCTTCGACCATGTCGAGGTCGATGGCGTTGCGCACCGTGGGCCGATTGAGCCGGATGATCGTCCGATCCTCGAGGCGCTCGATGAGCAGCGGGGAGTTCGACCCTGCGCTCTCGGAGCTGCTCGCCGCGCCCTCGGCGCCGGCCGCGCTCATGCCCGCTCCAACAGCAGTGCCGAACCCTGGCCGACGCCGACGCACATCGTCGCCAGTCCGCGCTTGGCATCGGTCTGTTCGAGGCGGTTGAGCAGGGTCAGAGTGATGCGTGCGCCCGAGCAGCCCAGTGGGTGTCCCAGCGCGATCGCACCGCCGAAGCTATTCACGGTCTCCGGGTCCAGGCCCAGGTCGCCGATGCAGGCCAGGGACTGGGAGGCGAATGCCTCGTTGAGTTCCACTGCCTCGAGCTGGTCCACGTTCCAGCCGACGCGGTCGAGGACCTTGCGGGTGGCCGGAACTGGCCCGATGCCCATGATCTCCGGGGAGACGCCGGCACTGGCACCCGTGACGACTCGTGCCCTGGGGCTCAGACCGTGCTTCTCGGCATAGCGTTCACTGACGAGAATCATGACGGCGGCACCGTCGTTGAGGGAGGAGGAGTTGCCGGCGGTGATGACGCCGCCGGGTCCGTGGATCGCGCGCAGTTTGGCGAGCTTCTCCACAGTGGTGTCCGCCCGAGGCCCCTCATCGGCGCTGACGTCGCCGATGGGCAGAATCTCGGGATCGAACTTGCCGGCCTCCTGCGCCGCGAGTGCCTTCTGGTGAGAGGCGTAGGCGAATTCGTCGAGCGCTTCGCGGCTCAGCTTCCACTGTTCGGCCACACGCTCGGCGGTCTGGGGCATCGACAGGGTCGTGTCCTCGCCGAAGGCGGGGTTGGTGAAGCGCCAGCCGATCGAGGTGTCCCAGGACTTGCCGGGTTTCGCCCAGGCACGTGAGGGCTTCTCGGTCACCCAGGGTGCGCGGGTCATCGATTCGACTCCGCCGGCCACAACTATGTCGGCGTCGCCGGCGGCGATCATCTGCCGGGCCGTCGTGATCGCGGTCAGCCCCGAGGCGCACAGGCGGTTGACGGTGAAGCCGGGAACGGACTCGGGCAGACCGGCCAGCAGCACGGCCATGCGGGCGACGTTGCGGTTGTCCTCACCGGCCTGGTTGGCAGAGCCGAGGATCACCTCGTCGATGTCGGACGGGTCGATTCCCGACCGGTCCACGACGGCCTTGAGCGTGGTCGCGACCAGATCGTCGGGTCGCTGATCAGCGAGGACTCCGCCGTAGCGGCCGATGGGTGTGCGCAGTCCGTCCAGGATGAATGCCTCGGGCATGGGTCTCCTCAGGTGTGATGTGTGGTGCAGCGTCGCTGGTCCTCAAGCCTAGCGACCGAAAGCGTCAGACGCTCGGAAGTCTCGGCGCTCGCGAAACTTCGTTCACGAGTCGTAGTCGACCGTGACCTCGTCGCTGACGGGGAAGGTCTGGCAGGTGAGGACGAAGTTCGCCTCCACCTCGGCGTCTTCGAGGGCATAGTTGCGCACCATGTCGACCTCGCCGCCGCAGACCTTGGCGCGACAGGTACCGCAGACCCCGCCCTTGCAGGCAAACGGCAGATCCGAACGCGATTCCTGTGCGGAGTCGAGGATCGTCTGGCCCTGCGACATCGCCGAGGTGGTCCGTCGTCCGTCGAGGATGATCGTGACGTCGCTGGTGGCGCCCTCGACGATCTTGTCCGCGTGGACGACCTCTGGTGGCGGTTCGTCGACGTAGAAGAGTTCGAAGTGGATCTTGTCCTTGGGCACACCGAATTCGGCGAGCACGGCGCGAGCATCGCTGAGCATGCCGAATGGGCCGCACAGCCACACGTGGTCCATATCGCCGATGGGCACCAGGTTCGTCAGCAGTGCGCGCAGCTTGTCCTCATCAAGTCTGCCGGAGAAGAGTTCGACCTCCCGGGGTTCGCGGGAGAGGATGTGGATGAGGTCGAGCTGCTGGTTGCGTGAGTCCTTGAGGTCGGCGAGCTCCTCGGCGAACATGACGGTATTCGTGGTGCGGTTGCCGTAGAGCATCGTCACCGAGGCGTCGGGGTTGGACAGCACGGTTGTGGCGATCGAGAGCATCGGGGTGATGCCCGATCCTGCGGCGATGCACAGGTGCCGTCCGCCGAGGTCAGGGTCGGCCTGGAAGCTGCCGCTGGGTGGCTGGACTTCGATGGTCTCACCAGGGCGGACGTCACGGACGAGCCATCTGGAGAAGAGGCCGTCGGGAATCTCACGGACACCGATGCGCGGGTCCGTTCCGGCCGGGGCGCAGATGGAGTAGGAGCGGCGGTGCTCGGCACCGTCGATCATCCGGCGCAGAGTCAGGGACTGCCCTGCGGCGAAGTCGAAGAGCTCTGCGTATTCGGCCGGAACGTCGAAGGTCACTGCTGCCGAGTCCTCGGTGAGGTGGTCGACGGACTTCACGGTCAGCGGGTAGAAGCTCGACCTGGATGCGCCCGCACCTGTAACGCTCGGCTCGGCCGCCTCGGCGCTCTGATTGATCGTCTCGGTCATCTCAGATCTCCTTCACGTGTTGGAACGGTTCGAGGCAGTCGAGGCATTGGTACATCGCCTTGCACGCCGTCGGTCCGAATTCCGAGGACAGCTTCACATTGGCCGATCCGCACAAGGTGCAGGTCAGGGCCCGCTTCGTGGGCATCAGGGTCAGAGCCACAGGTCCCGTGTGCCGAGGCGCCTGCCCGGGTGGGGAGATGCCGGCACCCTTCAGGGCCTTCCGTCCTTCTTCGGTGATCCAGTCGCTGGTCCAGGCCGGAGTCAGGGATACCCGCACCTCGGCGTCGGGGAACCCTGCGTCCTGGAGCTCACGCTGCAGATCATCGCGCATCGTCGCCATCGCCGGGCACCCCGAGTAGGTGGGGGTGATGGTCGTGACGACGCGCCCGTCTTCGATCGCGACATCGCGGAGCACGCCGAGGTCGACGAGCGTGAGCATCGGCATCTCCGGGTCGGTCACGCGGGCAGCGGCGACGCGGGCACGATCGAGCGCCTCGGCGTCGGTGTGGGTTGCCATCGATCGAGTGACGCGGTCGTCGCGGTCGTCACTGTCTCCGCGGACGGTGGACGCGTGGGGCTGAAGTGTTGCGGTCACCATTGTCCTTTCGGGTATTGGCGGGCGACGACCTGCATGTCGGCGAGCATCTTCGAGAGTGCTTCGGTGTGCAGTCCGTCGCGGCCCTTCTTTCCTCGCACTCCGGCCAGTGCACCGCGTTCGGGACGCTCGATTCCGGCTGCTGCGAAGACCTGGTCGAGGATGACTCCGGCCTCGTCGGCCACCTCGGCGGGATCGACTCCGATTCCGGCGGTCGCCACCGAGGCTTCGACTGGGTGGGTCTCGAAGAGTTCGTCCCACAGTGGCCAGAGACCCTCAAGTGCGGTGAGCAGACGAGACTTCGACTCTTCGGTGCCGCGGGCCAAGGTGAGGACCCAGCGACCAGCGAAGTCGCGGTGGTAAGACATCTCTTTCACGCCCTTGACCGCAATGGCCGAGAGCACGGTGTCTCTGCTGGACTGGAGGCGTTCGAAGATCGCCAGGCGCCACGTGGAGTAGATGAGGATCTTCGCGACCGCCTCGGCGAAGTCACCGTTGGGCACCTCCGCAAGACGGACATTGCGGAACGCCAGGTCCTCGCGGAAGAACGCGAGACGGTCCTCATCGGGAACCGGCGAGCCTTCAGGCAGCTGTGGCACGAGGCTCGGATCCGCGGCTGCGCTCCGGGCGAGCAGAAGCCGGGACTGGCCCAGCAGATCGAGGGCGATGTTGGCCAGTGCGATGTCCTCTTCGAGGTCAGGTGCATTGGAGCACCACTCCGAGATCCGCTGGGAGAAGACGAGAGCATCGTCGCCGAGCATGAGGCAGTAGGCCGCGAGGTCCTTCGGGTCGACGCCGGAAGGAACGGTCGTGTCGACGCCGGCCAGCGGGTTTTCGAAGTCGGTGCCGAAGGCCCAGTGCTCGTCATTGATGAGCAGGCCCGAATAAGCGTTCTCATGGTCGCCGTGCTCGATGCTGGCTCCGGCTTCGTCGTGGTCGACGTGGATGGAAGGTTCGTTCGTCATGATCGCCTTCTCCTCACATGTGGGGGACATCGTCGGGGATGTCGTAGAAGGTGGGGTGGCGGTAGACCTTGTCGCCGCTGGGGGCGAACATGGGGTCCTTCTCGTCGGGGCTCGAGGCCGTGATCGACGAGGAGCGCACGACCCACAGGCTCACGCCTTCGTTGCGACGGGTGTAGACGTCGCGGGCGTGGTGGATGGCCATCTGGTCATCGGCGGCGTGCAGCGATCCCACGTGGACGTGGTTGAGTCCGCGCTTGCCGCGCACGAATACCTCATAGAGGGGCCATTCGCCGCGAGTCGCCGATGTCTGTGTCTCTGCGCTCATTTGGCGGCCTCCTCGGCGGTGATGTTCGTGATGTCGGCGGTGTTCGCGGTGTCAGTATCAGCTGCGTCCGCGGCGGTGTTCTCGGCGAAGGCGAGCGCGGCTTCACGCACCCAGGCTCCCTCGTCCCAGGCGCGCTTGCGGTGGGCCACACGCTGTTCGTTGCACGGACCGTTGCCCTTGACGACGGCCCAGAATTCGTCCCAGTCCGGGGTGGAGAAGTCGTAGTGGCCGCGCTCTTCGTTCCACTTCAGCCCCTCGTCGGGGAAGGTCACGCCCAGGGCCTCGGCCTGCGGGACGGACATGTCAACGAACTTCTGACGCAACTCGTCATTGGTGTGGGTCTTGATGCCCCACTCCATCGACTGCTCGGTGTTCGGTGAGTCGTCATCGGGCGGGCCGAACATCATGAGTGAGGGCCACCAGAAGCGGTTGACCGATTCCTGGACCGAGGCTCGCTGCTCCTCGGTGCCGCGCATCATCGTCATCAGCAGCTCGAAGCCCTGACGCTGGTGGAAGGACTCTTCCTTGCAGACACGGATCATTGCGCGGCCATAGGGACCGAAGGAGGTCCGACACAGGGGCACCTGATTGCAGATCGCGGCACCATCGACAAGCCAGCCGATCGTGCCGACGTCCGTGTAGGCCAGCGTCGGGTAGTTGAAGATCGAGGAGTACTTCTGCTTGCCGGCGATGAGTTTCTCGGTGAGCTCATCGCGAGAGGCACCCAGGGTTTCAGCGGCCGAGTAGAGGTAGAGCCCGTGACCGGCCTCGTCCTGGACCTTGGCCAACAAGATCGCCTTGCGGCGCAGCGAAGGCGCACGAGAGATCCAGTTGCCTTCGGGCTGCATCCCGATGATCTCCGAGTGAGCATGCTGAGCGACCTGCCTCACGACAGTCTTGCGATACTTCTCCGGCATCCAATCGCGCGGTTCGATCCGGTCCTTAGCTCCGATCGTCGCGGCGAACTGCGCCTCGAGTTCTGTTTCGTTGACTTTCGTCGTCATGACCACTCCACCCTTGGATGCGCCCTTCCTGGCAGTGCGCTGCTTCAAATGCTGCACCGCTGAGGACTGTGCGTTCGGCTCGACCATCCTCAGACCGCCGACCCAGGACAACCATTTACTGACCATTTGTTCTGTATTGTTCACTATCAGTGTGGCACACCCCACGCCGAGGTGCAACGCACAGAGGCTTGGGCAGCGGTCCCGAAGTCTGCACGGTGCACACAGTCCGGCCGCTCAGGTTCCACAGCCGGGCCGCCGGGGTGCGCGTCCTGGGCGTATTCCTCGGGGCGCTCGGAGGTGCGGGCCTCGTCACCGGTCGGATCCGGTACCCGACTTGACAGCGACGCCGATCACAACGATATTTATTGACCAGATGGTCGTTTAATCTCCGACGTCGCTCCACAGGGATCGCCAGGGGAACAGATCGCCATCATCCACGTGCATCAGGCGCAGCAGAAGTACGACTCGATGAGGAGCGCAATATGGAAGAGTCAGGCCAGCAGACAACGGAGAACACGAACGCTGAGCCGGAAACCGGCGCCGCTGCGATGTTCGCCAATGACCGCGCCTCCCAGCACCTGGGCATCACAGTCGACGACCACGGCCCCGGCTGGGCGCAGTGCTCGATGACGATCACCGAGATCATGGCCAACGGGCACCTGATCACCCACGGCGGCTACCTGTTCCTCTTCGCCGACACCACCTTCGCGATGGCCTGCAACTATCCCGGCTCGATCACCGTCGCCTCGGGCGGTGACATCGACTTCCTCAAGCCCACCTACGTCGGCGACGAACTCGTCGCCCGCGGCAAAGAGATCGTCAAACAGGGCCGCTCAGGCATCTACGACATCGAAGTCACTCGCGGAGACGAGATCGTCGCGACCTACCGCGGCCGCTCCCGCACCCTGCCAGCGCGAAAGCCCGCAGCCACCTAATACGGCGGCCGTCCGATACAGCCCAACCGCGGCCCAACCGCGGCCCCTGTAAGGCGCGCTATAAGGCCCCCTATAAGGCGCGCTCCACCTCGGCGCCCCACGAATTGCTCAGCACAACAAGATTCACCAAGGAGACAACGATGACTGCCAATGATCTCGACGCCGGACAGCGCATGAGCCTCGACGAGCTGCGCTCCGATCAGCTCGCCAACCTCAAGTCGAGCGTCGCGAAGGTCTACGAGAAGGTGCCGTTCTATAAGAAGGCCTTCGACGACCTCGGCGTGACCCCGGCAGACATCACCAGCCTCGACGACATTGCGAAGCTGCCGTTCACGAACAAGCAGGACCTGCGCGACAACTACCCATTCGGCATGTTCGCCGTTCCACGCGAAGACGTCGCTCGCATCCACGCGTCCTCGGGCACGACCGGGCTGCCGACCGTCGTGGGATACACGCTGGGTGACCTCGACAAGTGGGGCAGCCTCATCGCCCGCTCGATCCTCGGCGCAGGCGGCAGACGGGGCCAGATGATGCACAACGCCTACGGCTACGGACTGTTCACCGGCGGACTGGGCGTCCACGGTGCCGAGCGCCACGGCTTCACCGTCATCCCGATCTCCGGCGGTCAGACGCAGCGGCAGGTGCAGCTGATCCAGGACTTCCAGCCCGACATCATCACGGCCACGCCCACCTATCTGCTCACGATCCTCGACGAGTTCCACAAGCAGGGCATCGACCCCACGACCACAAGCCTGCAGACCGCGATCTGCGGTGCCGAACCGTGGACCGATGAGATGCGCAGGGAGATCGAGAAGTCCTTCAACATCAACGCCGTCGACATCTACGGCCTCTCCGAGGTCATGGGCCCCGGCGTCGCCTGCGAATCCGCGGTGACCAAGGACGGCCCGACGATCTGGGAGGACCACTTCTATCCGGAGATCGTCGACCCCTACACCGGCGAGGCCCTGCCCGACGGCGAGGAGGGCGAACTGGTCTTCACCTCCCTGACGAAGGAGGCGCTGCCGATCATCCGCTACCGCACACATGATCTGGCGAGCCTGCTGCCGGGCACCGCGAACCCGAATTTCCGCCGCATCTCGCGCATCACCGGCCGCTCCGATGACCTCATCATCATCCGCGGCGTCAACGTCTACCCGGCCAATGTCGAGTCCGTGCTCTTCGAGTTCGAACACTTAAGCCCCCACTTCCAGCTGGTGCTCACCCGTCCCGGCCGCATGGACGAGGTCACCGTCGAGGTCGAGTCCCGCGAAGGCGTCGGAGCCATCGAGCTCGACGGACTCAACGGTCTGGTTGCCGCGCGGATCAAAGAGCGCCTGGGCGTCTCATCGACCGTGTCGGTGCTCCAGCCCGGCGATCTGCCCCGCTCGGTCGGCAAGCTCAAGCGCATCATCGACCGCCGCGAGGGTCTCAGGTGATCACTCTCGTCAAGTGGGCTGCGCTGCCGAACACGGCAGCCGCAGTGCGGGCTGGTTAGACTGGTGCGCATGCCGAAAACGACTTCACCTGTGCCGACACCTGACCTCGAGTCCGGGGTCGACCCGGCCGTGGACGCACAGACTGAACCCGCCGACGCCGAGGCGGGCGCACCGGACCAGCCCAAGCGCACCCGTCGTGGACGCCCCGGTTACGACCGAGAGACGCTGATCAACAAAGCCACAGAGGTCTTCGTCACGCGGGGATACGACGGCACATCCATGGACACGGTGGCGCGTGAGCTCGGCATCACGAAGTCTGCGATCTACCACCATGTGAAGTCGAAGGAAGAGCTGCTGCACCTGGCGATCAACCGCGGCATTCGCGCCCTCGACTCCGCGGTCGAGGCCGAAAGTCAGCGGCCTGGGCTGGGCGCCCTTGAGCGCCTGCGGGCGGCAGTGCATGCCAGCGTGGTCATCCTCATCGAGTACCACCACTCCGTGACCCTGCTGCTGCGGGTGCGCGGGAACTCGGCCGTCGAGATCGAGGCCCTCGAACAACGCCGCAAGATCGACGATAAGATCCGCGTCCTCGTCGCCGCGGCGATCGAGGAGGGCGGGCTGCGCTCGGACTTCACACCCGGCCTGGTCACGCGCCTGCTCTTCGGCATGGTCAACTCCATCACCGAGTGGTACCGGCCCGGCTACCCCGCCGCCCCAGAGAAGATCGCCGACGCGGTCACCTCGATGGCGTTCAACGGTCTCGAGGTCTGACGGTCGGGCGCACCTAGCTAACCCGCGAACTCGCGCAGGGGCAGTCCGGTCACGCCCACCTCGGCGACGAACAGCGCACCTGCCAACGGATCCGCCGCGGTGTCCACATTCTCCTGCGACGTGGTGATGAAGAGCCGATCGAGGTTCTCCCCACCGAGGGTGCAGGCGGTGACTCTGCCGGCTGGAACCTCGATGACTCCATCCAGGGTGCCGTCGGGCCGGTAGCGATGAACCATGCCCTGGTTGATCACGGCCGTCCACACGCAGCCTTCGCTGTCGACTGTGAGCCCATCGGGACGACCGCCGTCAGGGAGTTCAGCGAGGACCCGACGACTGCGCAGTCCCTCATCGGGATCGAAGTCGAAGACGGCAACCTGCCCTGTGGGTGTGTCGTTGTAGTAGACGAGTGAACCGTCGGGGCTCCATTCGAGACCGTTGGAAACTGTCACGCCCTCGAGCATGATATCGACCCTGCCCGCGGGACTGAGACGATAGAGCGATGCCGCACCGGGGCTTTGGTCATAGGCCATCGATCCGCACCAGAAGTTTCCCTGCGGATCGCAGCCGCCCTCATTCATGCGGATGCCCGGCGAGGCCCAGACCTCAGGCAGGGCAGTGACCTGACCATCGGGACCTTCGAGGGCGAACCCGCGCTCGATTCCGATGACCGCGCCACCTCCTCGGCGAGGACGGACCGCCGCGGCGACCTCGGCGACGTGCCTGCGTTCGACTCGGTCGTCACGCAGCGTCAGGATGTCGCCGGAGAGCATGTCGGCCCAGCGCAAGCCGCCCCAGGACGGCGACCACGCGGGCCCCTCACCGTGGTAGACGATCGGATCGGTGACCTGTTCTGCCCTCATGGCTGCGCCCCTGTCGGCGGTTCCGATTCCGGGCCGGGGCTGCCTGCGGGATAGTCCTCCATCGGCGCAGACCCTGCCTCCCATGCTTCGAGGACCGGGGTGAGGATCTGCCAGGCCAGCTGCGATTCCTCCGGCCCTGCCGCAAGATCCGACTCTCCTTCGAGGGCGCTCTTGAGCACGTGCCCATACGGTGAGAACTCCGGCCTCGGCTGCTCACCGATCAGGCTCATCGGGGTCAGCCTGTCTCTGGAGCTGCTCGAATTGAGAGCGAGTTCGACGTCGAACGGCCCGTCGAGGCCGATCCACAGGCGCGCTCCCTGCTGGGCGGCGCCGACCGGGCGGAAGAGGATCTCGATGCCCTTGCGTGTGTGGGCGAGCGCCTTTGCCGTGCGCAGACGGAACCGGGTGCCTGCCCAGCGGGGAGAGTCGATGTGCAGGACAACCTCGGCGAAGGTCTCGGTATCGCGGTTCCCATCGACACCGTCTTCCTCGATGTAGTCGGGCACCGTCTTCCCCGCGGCCTCCGGCTCATCGGCGAGCGTGCCCGCTGTGTAGCGGGCCCGACGGGTGGAGGTCGGAACGTCAGCGGCAGACAGCGGTCGAACGGCGGACAGGAGTTCGGCTTTTCGGGCTCGCAGCTCTGCCGCACTCGGCCATCCTGATTCGATCCCCTCGGGCCGCTCCATGGCGCTCATCGTCAGCACCTGCATCAGGTGGTTCTGCAGGACATCCTTGAGCGCCCCCGTGCTGTCGTAGAACCGGGCTCGCCCCTCGAGCGCGATGGCTTCGTCCCACAGCACCCGGAACTCCTCGATGTGTTCGCTGTTCCAGACAGCTTCGGGCAGCGGGTTGGCGAATCGCAGCGCCAGCATCGCCTGCACTGGGGCCATACCGAGCGCATGGTCGACGTTGAAGACGATCGCGGCGGCCTCATCACCGAAGAGCTCGCCGAGGAGGTCGTCCAGTTCGTTCGCACCGCTGAGATCTTCACCGAAGGGCTTCTCCATCGCAATCCGGCTGCCTGACGGAAGGTCGGCGGCGGCCAGGGCGCGCAGCGCATCGGGCATGAGGCCGGTGGGCAGGGCGAGGTAGACGGTGACCGGCGCATCCTGTCCGCGGCCGGTCTCTGCCAGAAGTTCGGCCATATCGGCAGTGTCGGTGACATCCGCGGGCCTGTACTGCGTTCGGTCGAGGATCCACCGGCGGGCGCTCTCCGGACTGTCTGCGCCGTGCTCGTTCAGCTTCCCCTCGGCATGGTCACGGAAGTCGTCCTCGCTCATGTCCCGAGTGCCCGAAGCCACAAGTGAGAAGCCCTGCGGAAGCGCATCGACGGCGGCGAGTTCCGCCAGTGCCGGGAGCAGGAACCGTCCCGCAAGGTCACC
The DNA here is from genome assembly GCF_021532235.1 of Brevibacterium sp. UCMA 11752. NCBI lineage: Bacteria > Bacillati > Actinomycetota > Actinomycetes > Micrococcales > Brevibacteriaceae > Brevibacterium > Brevibacterium sp. UCMA 11752. Next base: position 666,135 of record NZ_JACBOS010000003.1, read on the forward strand.
AGTGGCTCCGAAGATGATGAGGGTGGTGTTCACTGTGCACTCCTGTCGACGGGCTTCAGCTCTTCGGCGCGGGCCAAGTCCGACACCGAGTCACATGGCCCACGCTACCGCGTCAGCGCCAGGCCGGCTGGTGGCGCTGAAAGGCGTTGACGAAGGGCCCCGCGGCTCGACAACCTATTCAGCCCAGCGCTGCCAGGCCGGCAGCGAGGACCCAGCCCAAGGTCGCATCCATCTGATCAAGCAGCTCATCGCGTGGGGGCTGATAGTCGCTGATGACCCAGTCGACGACCATCTGCACACCGGCTCCCACGAGCACGTCACCGAGGACTTTCTGCTGGCCGGCGGTGAGCTGGGGGCCGGCTACCGTCGCGGACAGGCGACTCGCGAGTTCGTCACCGATCGCTCGTCCCTGCCAGCGATACAGTTCGTCGACGCGCGCACTGACTCCCAGGACCTCGAAGAGGTGGACTCGCGCCTGCACCGGGTTGGCCTGGGCCCAGGTGAGAAAACCCGCCATGAATCCGCGCAGCACCATTGCGGCATCCTCGTCGTCGCCGGCGAGGACCGAGGCGCGCAGGTCGGCGACCACGCGCTCATAGACTTCGCAGAGGAGGTCCTCCAGCGTGGCGAACGACTCGTAGAAATAGCGTTTGTTGAGACCTGCTTCCGCACAGACTGCACCGACCGTCGCAGACCGATAGCCCTGGGTGCCGAAGAGCGAGATTCCAGCCGTGACGAGCTGCTCGCGACGCGCACTCTCACGCTCTTCGCGGCTGGCACCGGCATACGGACGTCCCTGATCACTCACACTGTGATCTTGACAACATCGGACCGCAAATGCAAACTGGTACGCACTCGTACCAGAAAGGTCGCTGATGAAACCCAGCTCTTCAGGACACCCCGCGCTCAACGCCGCACGACGCACCCAAGACCTCGCCGAGACAGTCGCCGCAGACGAACCCGTCGACCTCGCCGTCATCGGCGGTGGGTTCACCGGTGTCGGCGTCGCCCTCGACGCGGCGGCCCGTGGACTCAGCGTCGTCCTCATCGAACGCAAGGACCTCGCCTCGGGCACCAGCAGTTGGAGCTCGAAGCTTGCCCACGGGGGTCTGCGCTACTTGACCAAACTCGACTTCCCGATCGCGTGGGAGTCAGCCGTCGAACGCGGCCACCTGATGAGTCGGATTGCGCCCCACCTCATCCGCCCGATGCAGATGATCTTCCCGCTGCACAACGGCGTCAGCCGCTTCGACGCGGCTCTGACAGGCACCGGCTTCCTTGCGGGAGACGTCCTGCGGATGTTCGCGAAGACACCCAGATCGCTGCTTCCCCACCCCAGCCGGATATCCACCGCCGACGTCAATCAGCTGGCGCCCGCCACCGCCAAGTCCGGCCTGCGCGGCGGGCTGCTCAGCTGGGACGGACAGCTCGTCGACGATGCCCGTCTCGTCGTCGCCATCGCCCGCACCGCGGCGTCCCACGGGGCGCGCATCCTCACCTACGCCTCCGCTGCAAGTGTCGAACCGGGACAGGTTCACTTCACCGATGAGCTCACCGGCGAGGGCCATACGATCCGGGCGAAGCAGGTCGTCAATGCCGCCGGCGTCTGGGCCGACACCCTGTCAGACGATGTCGAGCTCGCCCCGAGCAAGGGTTCGCACCTGTTGGTCAGGGCCGAGAGCATCGGCAGCCCGTCCGCAGCTGTCACAGCGCCCGTGCCCGGCCACTTCGGTCGGTTCGTCTTCGCGGTGCCGTGGCCCGACGGACTCGTCATGATCGGCCTCACCGATGACCCGCACTCCGGGCCGATCCCGGAACGGGCCCGCCCGGACGAGGACGAGCGCACTTTTCTGCTCAAGATCATCAACGCCGTGTTGGAGAAGCCCCTCACGCCGGACGACATCGTGGGCACCTACGCCGGCTTCCGGCCGCTGCTCAAGAGCAAGGGCGACTCCAGCGCAGACCTCTCACGCAAGCACGCACTGCTGCGCGACCCACACAACGACGTCCTCACGATCGTCGGCGGCAAGCTCACGGGATACCGTCGCATGGCCGAAGACGCCGTCGACGAGGTGGTCAAGGCGGGCGGGTTGACGGCTGAGCCGTGCCGCACCACGACCCTCAGCCTCGTCGGTGCCGGAACCCCGGAACCCGGACTCTCGGAGCACCTGGTTCGGCGCTACGGCACCGACGCGGCCACGGTCGCGGCATATGGTGCCAACGATCCCGAACTGAATGAACCCGTGAGGGCGGGAATTCCTTTGAGCGGTGCGGAGATACGGTTCGCCGTCGAGCACGAACTCGCCGTCACCGTTGACGACGTGGTCGATCGCCGCACCCGCTGGGGCCTCGTCGACGCCGACCGTGAGGACCTGGCCGCTGCCGTGCGCAGGCACGCTCCGGAACTGATCGAGAACCCATACACACAGGAAGAAGGCTGACTCACATGGACAACACACAACCGCGGATGCGCTGGTGGGGCTGGGGCGAGGACGGCAACGACGGTCCGGTCAAACCCGGTGCCAAGAAGATGCTGACGAAGACATGCGGCTGGCCCAAGGGCGTCAACCGTCCGCCGGTCGACCTCGATGCCGTCTCTCTGCCCGAGGCCGTCCTTCCGGAGAGCTCGCGCGCCCGCTTCGAGCAGCTGCTGGGTGCCGAATTCGTCCGCGGTGACCACGCCACACGTGTCTCCCACGCCGCCGGCCGCAGTGTCCCCGACCTGATCCGACTGCGCAGCGGAGAGGTGCCCTTCGCGCCCGACGTCGTCCTCTACCCGAGTTCGGATGCCGAGGTCGATGAACTGCTGGCCATCTGCCAGCAAGATCGCATCGCGGTCGTTCCCTTCGGCGGAGGAACCAGCGTCGTCGCCGGCCTCGATGCCTTCCGCCGCGACTTCAGCAGCTGTGTGTGCATCAGCCTGGCCCGCTTCGATGAGATCCTCGACCTCGACGAGGAGTCACTCACGGTGACCGCTCAGGCCGGCGTCTTCGGCCCGGACCTGGAGAAGAAGCTGCAGGCGGAGGGCTTCACCCTCGGACACTTCCCGCAGTCGTTCGAGTTCAGCACCGTCGGCGGCTGGGTGGCCACACGGTCGGCCGGACAGCAGTCGACCGGATACGGACGAATCGACGAGAACGTCTTCGGTCTGCGCTGCTCCACTCCCAGCGGTCCGGTCGAGCTGCGAACGTCTCCAGCCTCGGCGGCCGGACCCAACCCGCGCCAGATGTTCGTCGGCTCCGAAGGCACACTGGGCATCATCACGCAGGCCACGCTGCGCATCAAACGTCTGCCGGAGACGACACTGCCCGACGCCTGGTTCTTCCCCGACTTCCACTCGGGCTCGGCCGCCCTGCGCGAGCTGGAGCAGGACGGTCTGCGGCCAGACATCGCACGACTCTCCGACGTCAATGAGACCGCCTTCGGTCTGGCTCAGCTCGGCAGCGACACTCAGCGCAGGGGCCTCCTGACCTATCTGCGGGCACGGAAAATCACGACCCCGTGCATGCTGGTGCTGCGCTACGACGGGCATAAGGCCGACGCCAGGGCGCGGCGGGCCGCCGGACGCACGATCGCCAGGAAGCACAAGGGCGTGAGCATCGGCGGCTCCCCGGAGACCATGTGGGAGAAGCACCGCTTCTCGACACCGTATCTGCGTGACCAGCTGCTGACCGAGGGCGTCGTGGTCGAGACCATGGAGACTTCCGCACCCTGGAGCACCATCGAGGAGCTCCACGACACGATCAAGTCCGACATCGAGGAGGCGATGGCCGATCGCGGGACCCCTGCGTTCGTCCTCTGCCACGTGTCGCATCTCTACACCGCCGGCTGCTCGCTCTACTACACGGTCTTCGCCCAGCAGCAGGAGGGACAGGAGATGGAGCAGTGGAAGGCGCTGAAGACTGCGGCCAGCAACGCCATGATCGCAGGCGGCGGAACGATCACTCATCACCATTCGGCCGGTGCGGACCATGCCCCCTGGCTCCCGAAGGAGCACGGCGAGCTGTGGATGCGGATGCTGCGCGCGGCAAAGGGCGAGGTCGACCCGGTCGGAATCATGAACCCCGGGAAGCTCATGAATGGGCCGAGGTCACTGTGAGCAGCGCGTCACTGACACCCGTCCCGGTCATCCTCAACCCGGCGGCACGCAATGGTGCCGTCGCGAAGCGGATCGGCCCGCTGCGGAGCGCCTTCGCGGCCAACGGCCTGGAGGCCGTGCTGGTCGAGAGCACCAGCGAGCAGAATGCGACCGACCTCGCCGCCGAGTTCGCAGCCCGGAACGAGCCCATCGTCGTCTCCCTCGGCGGCGACGGGATGGTGCGCTCGGTCGCGGCCGGTCTGGTGGGGTCGACAACCTCTTTGGGCATCATCGCCGGCGGTCGCGGCAACGACTTCATCGGCAAGGTCGGCATTCCGAAGGACATCGCTGAGGCCGCTGCGATCATCGCCGACGGTCACGACCGCTCGATCGACGTCCTCGACCTCGATGGGCAGATCTGCGTCGGCAATGTCAGCCTCGGTCTGGACACCGCCGTCCACAACTACGCCAACGAGGTCCGGCGCATCAAGGGCCACTGGGTGTATCTCTACGGGGTGGCGCGGGCGATCATGCAGCCCAGGCGGATCGAGCTGGAGCTCACCGTCGATGGTGAACGCCTCGACTTCCGTGGTCTGTCAGCCGGCTTCGCCAATTCCGGTCGCTACGGAGGCGGCCTGAAGCTCTCACCCGAGGCCGAGCTCGACGACGGTCTCATCGATGTGGTCCTGCTCAAGGACACGTTTCTGCCGAAGCTCGGGGCGGAGCTGGTGTCATTCACCCTGGGACGCCACAACAGCCACCCGAACATTCACTTCAGTCATGCCCGCGAGATCCACATCGCCACGCCCGAGGGCGCAGAGCCGGTCGAGATCCACGCCGATGGTGATGCGGTGGCGCACACCCCGGCGCGGGTCACGATTCGCCCGGAGTCGCTGAAGGTCCGCGTCTTGGCAGACAACGCGAAATAGCCGATCACCCCTGCCGACGGCGTGAGGGTCGCGCCCGACCGTGGAGCTTGCGTCCGGCCGGGGAGCTTGCGGCCGAACGCGCAACCCGGGGCCGACCGCGCGGCCTGGGCGGGCTCTACTCCTTCGCGACCAGGGTCAGCACGTCGTACTTCGCGACCGGCTCGTCGTTCTGGTTGACGACCTCGGCGTCCCAGCAGACCTCGCCGTACTCATCGGTCTCACGCGGGGTGATGCGCTTGGCGGTCAATGTGACCTTCAGCGAATCCCCTGGTGAAACCGGTGTGATGAACGTGAGCCCCTCGAGGCCGTAGTTCGCGAGGACCGGGCCGGGGTCCGGCTGCACGAAGAGGCCCGCGGCGAAGGACACGATGAGGTAGCCGTGGGCGACACGGCCCGGGAAGAACGGGTTCGCGGCCGCAGCTTCCTCGTCGGTGTGGGCGTAGAAGGTGTCGCCGGTGAACTCTGCGAAATGCGAGATGTCATCGAGGGTGACGATTCGCCGCTCTGATTCGAGGGCATCGCCGACGCGCAGGTCGGCCAGGGTCTTCGTGAACGGGTGCACTCCGGTGCGGCGCTGCGCTCCGGCGACCCATTCGCCGCCGATGGCGGTGAGCATGTCCGGGGAGGCCTGAATCGCGGTGCGCTGCATGAAATGCTCGACGCCGCGCAGCCCGCCCATCTCCTCGCCGCCGCCGGCACGTCCGGGGCCGCCGTGGATGAGGTTGGGCAGGGGTGAGCCGTGCCCGGTCGACTCCTCGGCGTCGTCGCGGTCGAGGACGAGGATGCGTCCATGCCAGGGCGCGACCTGGCGGACGAATTCGGTGGCGAACTGCCGGTCGTGGGTGACGACCGAGCCGACCAGGGAACCACGCCCGCGAGCGGCGAGCTTGACCGCCTCGGCGGTGGAGGAATAGGTCATCAGCGAGGTCACGGGACCGAAGGCCTCCACATCGTGGACGGCGTCGACCCAGGGGTCGTCGGCCTGGAGCACGGTGGCCGCGACAAAGGCCCCGCCGAGATTCTGCGCCAGTTCGTCAGAGGCCTCGCGACCGCCGGTGAGGACATGCGCCCCCGCTGAGGTGATCTCATCGATGGCATCGAGAACGTCGGTCCGCTGCTTGTCAGACACGACCGGCCCCAGCCGGGTGGACTTCTCACGTGGGTCGCCGACGCCCTGAGTCTCCAGTTTCGCGACGAGTGCCTCGGCGACGGCCTCTTTGTGCTGCTCGGGGACGAAGGCGCGACGGATCGCCGTGCACTTCTGGCCGGCCTTGATCGTCATCTCGGCGACGACGCCGGAGATGAAGAGGTCGAACTCCTCGGTACCCGGTCCGGCATCGGGGCCGAGCAGGGAGAAGTTCAGGGAATCCGCCTCGGCGAAGAAGCGCGTTCCGCGATCGCGCACGCAGTCCAGGCCGCCGAGGTGCTTGGCCGTAGTCGCGGAACCGGTGAAGGCGATCGCATCCTGTTCGGCCAGATGGTCGAAGAGCGGGGTGACATCACCGGCGATGAGCTGGATGGAACCGGCCGGCAGCAGATCGGATTCGATCATGTCGGCCACGACTGCACGGGTCAGATGGGCGGTGTCGGTGGCGGGTTTGACGACGACGGGGACACCGGCGACGAACATGGGACCGAACTTCTCGAGCATGCCCCAAACGGGGAAGTTGAAGGCGTTGATCTGGACTGCCAGGCCCTGCCGGGAGGTCAGGATGTGTCGGCCGAGGAAGGTGCCGTTCTTCGACAGGCGCTCGATTCCTCCGTCGAGGTGGACGGTGGAGTTGGGCATCTGACGGCGGGCGACACCGGAGTAGGTGAAGAGAGTGCCGATGCCGCCTTCGATGTCGACGAATCCGTCGCGCTTCGTGGTGCCGGTGGAGAAGGAGATCTCGTGGTAGTCCTTCGCGCGTTCCATGAGGTAGGCGCCGAGCTTCTTCAGAATCACACCACGCTGATGGAAGGTCAGCTTCTGCAGTTCGGAGACCCCCGTGCTCCGGGCGTAGTCGTCGACGGCGGCGAAGTCGATGCCTGCCGAGGAGACGTGGTGGAGGAGCTGGCCGTTCGTGGCATCGTGGACGGCTCGGGTGCCGTCAGTGCTCCCGCTGGGTGTGTGCCAGTCGCCTGCAGCATACGAACTGAGAATTTCGGTCATGTCGCCTCTCCCTGTACAACGATGTCTCCCGGTGCGCGGCGGCCGACTTCGGCACCGCTGCCGATTCCTGACTGCAATACTAACCACTTGGTCGGTTATTGTCATTGCGCACGATGACCCCGCCGGCAGGTCGACCCTCGCTCACGTGACAGCAATCACCATCTGCACTATGCTCGAAAGCAATTACTGACCATTCAGTCACTCGCGCGGAAGCGTCGGCGATCACTCAGAGTCGAGGACCGCCGCATCCGCAGCGCATCACCCGGCACAACTCCCGAGGAAAGTTCTCTCATGACTACAGCTTCGCCTGCTGCGGCGGCACCCTCTTCGATCACTCGCGAGGAACGCAGGGTCCTGGCCGGGACCCTCGTCGGCACCACCATCGAGTGGTACGACTTCTTCATCTACGCACAGGCCGCGGGCCTCATCCTCTCGGTCCAGTACTTCGGTCCCCTGGCGTCTGACAATCCGGCGCTCGGGCAGATCATGGCCTGGGCCTCTCTCGGGATCTCCTTCCTGTTCAGGCCACTGGGCGCGATCATCGCCGGCCACCTCGGCGACCGCATCGGACGCAAGAAGATGCTCGTCCTCACGCTCATCCTCATGGGCCTGGCCACCTCGCTCATCGGACTCCTGCCGAACTATGCGGCCATCGGAGTCGGCGCACCGATCCTGCTGACACTGCTGCGGATCCTGCAGGGATTCTCCGCAGGCGGAGAATGGGGCGGCGCCGCGCTGCTCTCGGTTGAACACGCGCCGGTGAACAAGCGCGGACTCTTCGGTGCCTACCCGCAGATCGGCGTGCCTGTCGGGATGATTCTTGCCACCGGCGTGATCTGGATCCTGACGACCACCCTCACCCCCGAACAGTTCGCAAGCTTCGGCTGGAGGATTCCCTTCCTGTTCTCCGTCGTCCTCGTCATCGTCGGCTACTACATTCGCCGCCAGGTCGAGGAGTCCCCGGTCTTCGCCGAGCTCGCCGAGCGCCGCGCCGAGTCCTCGGCTCCGCTGTCGACCCTGTTCAAGAAGAACACAAAGGAAGTCGTCCTCTCCGCGCTCATCTTCATCGGCAACAACGCCGTAGGCTACATGATCATCGCGTTCTTCGCCGCCTACGCCTCCAGGCCACTGGACCAGGGCGGCACCGTCGGCCTCGACCGGGCGCCCGTGCTTCTGGCCACCACCCTGGCCAGCTTCGGCTGGCTGGTCTTCACCATGTGGGGCGGGGCGCTGTCGGACAAGCTGGGCCGCGTGCGCACCTTCCAGATCGGCTACGTCCTCCTCATCCTGTGGCTGGTCCCGACGTTCATCATGATCGATCAGGCCAACATCTGGATGTACGGCATCGGCATCTTCGTCCTCACCGTGGGCATGGGCCTGTCCTACGGTCCGATGTCGGCGATGTACGCGGAGATGTTCCCACCGCAGGTCCGCTACTCGGGCGTGTCCATCGGCTACGCTCTGGGCGCGATCCTCGGCGGCGCCTTTGCTCCGACGATCGCGGAGACCCTGCTGGCACGCACCGGCTCTTCATTGTCGATTGCGGCCTACATGATCGTCGTCTGCATCATCTCGCTGGTCGCCGTCAGCCTGGTCAAGGAGCCCAAGGGCGCACCACTGGGCATCGTCAAGCACACGAACTGAACGCGCATGCCCGTAGGGTGGAGTCGGAACCGATCACTTTTGGTGCAGCAGGCCAGTCTGCAGACTGGCTCGTTGCATCAAAGGTGATCAACCTGTCCATTCTCAACAACTGAGAGTGCACAATTCGAGGAGGCACCGATGACGCAGTTGTCCTATCCCGATATCGAAGCAGCCGCCGCCAGGATCTCCGGACGGGTGCGACCGGTCACTGTGGCCTCCGCCCAGCCTGGGAATGCGCCTGCGGCTCCGACTCCCACGGCCGCGACGTGGAGTGCCCCGCCGAGCAGCGACCCGACTGGTTCGGGTGTGCACTTCGCTTTGGAGTTCATGCAGTACACGGGCACGTTCAAGGCTCGCGGGGCGCAGAACTTCATCCAGGCCCATCTGGCCGAGGGTACGTTCCCTGAGGCTGGAGTCACGATCGCCTCGGGCGGCAATGCGGGTCTGGCCTGCGCCTGGGCTGCTCGGGACGCCGGGGTTCCGGCTACCGTGTTCCTGCCAGCCGATGCTCCCGCGGTCAAGGTCGAGCGCCTGCGCAGCTATGGTGCCGAGGTGCGTCTGATCGGTTCCGAATTCGCCGAGGCGGCCCTGGCCTGCGAGGAATTCGTCGAGTCATCCGGCGCCTTGGCCTCACATGCCTATGACCATCCGCTCATCGCCGCCGGTGCCGGCACGATGATGACGGAGATCCTCTCGCAGATCCCCGACCTCGACACCATCGTCGTCTCTGTCGGAGGAGGGGGCCTGTTCGCGGGTGTGGCCACGGCCGCCACGTTCCACGGGGTGCGCACCGTCGCTGTGGAGCCGAAGAACTGTCGGGCGCTGAATGCGGCTTTGGAAGCGGGGAATCCTGTCGACGTCCCGGTCGATTCGGTGGCCGCAGATTCACTGGGCGCCAGGCGGACCACTCCCCTTGCTGTCGCGGCGGCGCAGAACGACCTGGTCACCTCGGTGCTGGTCGATGACGAGCAGATCATCTCCGCACGCCGGCATCTGTGGGCCGAACACCGCCTGGCAGTCGAGCATGCGGCGGCAACGGCGCTGGCGGGAATCCACGGTTCCGAGGACTCCGGAAGCTATGTTCCGGCACCCGATGAGAAGGTCTGCGTCGTCCTCTGCGGTGCGAACACCAGCCTCGGCGACCTCTGAAGCGCCTGCGCGCTACTTGTCCTTGGACCGGAGGGACTGTTTGATCAGGGCGAAGATGGCGGCTGCGACGACGACTGCGATGATCGCCTTCACGAGGAACCACGCGATTGAGAACGCGACGTTGACGACCCACCACGCGATGATGATCGCGATGATCGCGCCGACGATGCTCCATACGGTACTCATCTTCATGTCTCAAGATTAGGCGGCGCGGTGTGAGCGCGCAATGACGCGGATAGCGACACCGCGTCAGGGCTGAGGCTCAGACCGCCGCGGCTCGTTGCCGGATCGCCCGAGCCGACCAGCGTCCGTCGGCGAAGCCGACGTCGATCGGGTGCTCGAAGGCCGCGCTGACCTGGTCGGTGCTGAGTACCTCGGCGATCTCACCTGCAGCGGTGAGCCGCCCGTGGGAGATCAGCATCGCGTGGGATGTGGACTCCGGGATCTCCTCGAGATGGTGGGTCACCAGCAGCGTCGTGAGCTCCGGCGAGGTCACGGACAGCGAATCGATGGTCTCCAGCAGCTGTTCGCGGGCGGCCACGTCGAGGCCGGTGGTCGGTTCGTCGAAGAGGAGGAGCTGCGGCTCGGCGATGAGAGCTCGAGCCACCAATGCGCGTCCCCGTTCCCCCTGTGACAAAATCTTCCAACCTGCGTCCGCACGGGCGCTCAGCCCCACCTCGGCGATGAGGTCATCGGCCCTCGAGATCTCGTTTGGGCTGGGTTCCCAGCGCAGGGGACGTTCGATCGTGCCGGTCAGGCCGGTGAGGACGACCTCGCGCACGGACAGGTTCGAGCGCAGAGGGTGGCGCGGATTGACGTGCCCGATGTGGCGGCGCAGAGCCTGGAGCTCGACCCGCCCCATACGGTCACCGAGGATGTCCACGGTTCCGGAGGTCGGGAAGACCTGCGCCGAGGCGAAGCTGAGAATCGTCGACTTCCCCGCTCCGTTGGGGCCGATGAGGACCCAATGCTCACCGCGCGCGATGCGCAGATCGATGCCGTGGAGGATCTTCGTCTCCCCACGTCGGAACGTCACTTCGCTGAGTTCAAGGACCGTCGTGCCCACCTTGTCCACACTCACTTTCCTCGTCATGATCGTGTCGCTGCAGCAGGAAGCACCTGCGCCAGTCGGGGCCGGCTCCCGGTTGGGGCCGATCCGATTCTAGGTCGATCGCTCGCCGAGGTGGGCGTTCCCGGGCACGACGATGTTCCACATCATGGATAGCTCGGTTGCAGCGGTCCACCGCGGGCCCGAGTCCAACGCCCACGATGCGTCATCGTCGGAGCCCAGGACGCGTCATCGTCAGGGCCAATGGTGCGCCGCCGCCGGCGCCCACTGTGTTTCATCGTCGGTGCCCATGGTGCGCGTGGTCAGTGCAACGTCGGCCGGTAGACGAGCTCCTCGACACCGCCTCCCAGCGACGTGCGGTCGAGTAGCTCGAGATCAAAATCCTGCGATCCGGCGAAGATCGGCTGGGTCCCGGTGCGTCCGGTGATCACCGGATAGATCGTCACCTGCAGCCGGTCGACGAGGCCGGCGCCCATCAGCGCACGGTTCGTCGACAGACTTCCGTGCGAACGAATCGGCACATCAGACTCCTCTTTCATCTGTGCCACCACCTCGATTGCGTCACCGTCTGCCACAGTGGCCTGCGGCCAGTCGAGCGGCTCGCTCAGCGAAGTTGAGATGACGGTTGTCGGCAGATTGCGCATTGCACTGACCCAGGGATCGAGAACATCAGGGAAGTCCTCGGCGTTTTCGAGCATGGCGGCGAACTCGCGGAAGGTCCTCGCACCGAGGACGAGCCGATTGGGTCCGCTGTAGAGCTCGAGCCTGTGGTCGAGGAGTTCAGGCCCCTGCTTGCCCCAGTAGCCTCCCCAGTCGCCGTCGGGACCGACCGAGGCGAACCCGTCAAGGCTCGAGAACACGTCGAAGGTGTATGTGGCACTCATGATTGCTCCTCCCAGAGCGGATGCGGTGCCATCAGTGTGCGCCCTCCCCGGACCGTTGACCAGTCCTCCCTGACTGTTGACTGGGCCAGGGCTGTCGACCAAGCCACGGCTGTTGCCGGGCACCCAGCGCGGCCCTCCGCTCTAATGAGTATCCGTCAACCGGCACTGATCGAGCATCCGTCGACAGGCACCGATACGGCGGGTACCGCGTGCGCGCGCAAGCCGACCATAATGGAAGCATGCACAACGGCGCCGACCCCTATGACGAACACCGCACGAAGATGCGCGGGAAGATCCTGCGACGGTCCGCGTCATTCAACGTCGCTCATGCCGTCGACGATCTGGAACCCGGCACCGGCGCCCAGAGCATCCAACGCGCTCTTTCGCTGCTCAACCTCGTCGGGCTCATCGCCGGCGAGCGCAGCAGCGGGGCCAGCCTGTCCGACGTCGCCTCGATCAGCGGCCGCCCCAAGGCCAGTGTCCACCGGATGCTCCAGGCGCTCATCGCCATGGGGTACGTCGAACGCTTCGAGGAGGGTGGCTACCGCCTCGGCGTGCAGTCGCAGATCCTCGGCCAGCTGGCTCAGAAATCTGTCGATCCGATGGTCACAGAGTCGGAGTCGAGCCTGCTGCGCCTGGCCGAGCTCAGTCAGGACACGGCTTTTCTGACCCTGCGCACCGGTAGCTATTCGATCTGCGCCCGCCGCGAGGAGGGCTTCGGCGAGATTCTGAACAACGCCCTGTCCGTGGGCGATCGCCACCCGCTGGGCATCGGCGCGGGCAGTCTCGCGATTCTCTCCGAGCTCTCCCCAGCCGAGGTGGACGCCCAATTCGAGGCCAATGCGCAGATCTACGCCGAACGGTATCCCAAGGTCTCTGTCGCACAATTGCGCGACATCATCGACCGGGCCCGAGTCGACGGCTTCGTGCACAATCCCGGCCTCTTCGCCCAGGGGTCGTGGGCGGTGGGCGTGCCGTTGCGGATCCGCGGCAGCCGCCCCCGCGCGGCCCTGTCGATCGCGAGCATCGCCGACCGCGTCACCGGCCCCCGCGTCGAACACCTCGTCGCGCTGCTCCGTCGCGAGGCCAAGGCCATCGCCGAGGCGCTGGGCACGCAGGCCGATCCCTGATCACCCCGCAGGCACCAACAGTTGCCCTCGCACCGACACCACCACTCATCCCGCCGAGGCGGCCTCCAGTCGCGTGGCCACCGCACTCAGGATCTCGCCCAGCCAACCCACGGCCGCAGGAATCGGGCCCGAACGGGTCACTCGACACCAATTGTGCACTCGAGCTGACGCCCCCGACATCGCGCGGTCACCTTAGCGTCGAGGGGCTAGGATACACAGTGACCCGTCGACGCTAAGGTGTCCGCGCGATGAAGACCGCGAGCTGAAAATTGCCATTTGCCCCGCGCGGCTCACCGCCCTCGCACCGACACCACCACTCACCCCGCCGAGGCGGCCTCCAGTCGCGTGGCCACCGCACTCAGGATCTCGCCCAGCCAGCCCACAGCTGCAGGATTCGGGCCCGAACGGGTCACGAACGAGACCCGACGCTGACCCAGATCCTGTTTGGCTGGCCGCAGCACCACGTCGAAGTCGGTATCCACGGCCACCTCGGTGGTCAATGCGCATCCGAGCCCTTCGGCCACGAGCCCGTGGATCATGTAGAGGTCGTCGCTGCGCATGAGTTCACGCAGCTCGTATCCCAGTCCCCGGGAGATCCGCCGCAGCACCCGCACCGAGGCTTCCGATTCGTTTCGGCTGAGGACCCAGTCGACGTCGCTCATCGTCGCGAAGTCGAGGACCTCGTGGCCCGCCAACTCCCCGCTGCTGGCGACCATGACCCGGTAAGGCTCGTCGAGGAGGGTGCGCAGCCGCAGCTCGGGGCCCGCGAATTCAGGCAGTTCGGGGATGTCGTAGATGAGGCCGGCGTGGACCTCACCGCTGTGGAGCATCCGCACGACCTCGCTGGGTTCGGCTTCGACGACCTCGACGCGCACGGACGTCCGCTGCTGGAGCTCTGCGATTGCGGCTGGCAGCAGTCGTGAGCCGATCGAGGAGAACGACCCGACGCGCAGGGACACCACTCCGGCATCGCGCTGGGCGGTGACGAGCTGCTCGGCCCGATCGATGCGTGCCAGCACCGGTTCGATCTCCTCGGCAAAGGACTCGCCCAAGGGCGTGAGTCGAGTTCCGTTCCGCGCCCGGTCGACGAGCTTGACCCGCAGATGGGATTCGAGGGTACGCAGGTGATGGGTCACGGTCGGGACTCCGTGTTCGAGCACCTCGGCGGCACGGTTGAGACTTCCCTCGTCCCTGATGGCGAGGAGCACTCGGAACTGCTGCAGATTCATCATGACATAGACGCTATGCCACTGTGAACGATTTCTTGCTATATCCTAGACAGCTTTCGACGCCTAGCGTGGGACTCATGCTCGCCGAAACTCATCTGCACCCAGACACCGCGACGACCTCTGCGACCGCGAACGACGCAATGTCAGCCGCCCACGAAACACCAGCCTCGCGCCCCACCGCGGCCACCTTCATCAACCCGCGCCAGCACACCGCACCGTATGCCGAAGCACTGCGCTCCTTGGCCGCCGAGGACTGGCAGCGCCTGCATGTGCCCGCCCACCAGGGCAGCCGCGACCATGCACCGGGACTGGCCGAGGTCGTCGGCGAGGCCGGCATGGGCATCGACTTCCCCATGCTCTTCAGCGGTGTCGACCAGGACAACTGGCGCATGATCAACCACGATCGCGTGACTCCGATCATGGCCGCCCAGCAGCTCGCCGCCGAAGCCTGGGGCGCAGCCCGCACCTGGTTCATCACCAATGGCGCCTCCGGAGGCAATCACATCGCAACGACCGTCGTGCGCGGCTTGGGGCGCGAATTCGTCCTCCAGCGCAGCGTCCACTCTTCGGTCATCGATGGCGTCACCCACGCTGAACTGCGCCCGCACTTCATCCACGGTCGCGTCGATCCTGGCCTCGGTTCCTCCCACGGCGTGACTCCGGCCCAGGTCGAGTACGCCCTGACCGAGCATCCGGAGTCCGCCGCCGTCTACCTCGTCTCCCCCAGCTACTTCGGTGCCGTGGCCGATATCGCCGCCATCGCCGAGGTGGCCCACGCTCACGATGTTCCCCTCATCGTCGATGAAGCCTGGGGCTCTCACTTCGGCATGCACCCGAAACTGCCCGTCAACGCGGTCCGCCACGGTGCCGATCTCGTCATCTCCAGCACCCACAAGGGCGCCGGATCTTTGGCGCAGTCAGCGATGGTCCACCTCGGCCACGGACGGCAGGCACAGCGCATCGAGACCCTGGTCGATCGGGTCGTGAAGTCCTACCAGTCGACCTCGTCCAGTGCCATCCTCCTGTCCTCTCTCGACGAGGCACGCCGTCATCTCGTCACCCACCCGGAGGCGATCGACGAAGCGCTGGCCACCGCCGAGGAGATCCGAACTCGAGTTCAGAACGACTCGAGGTTCCGCGATGCGACCCCTGACATCCTCGGCGGCCATGATGCGATCGCCAACGATCCGTTCAAGGTCGTCATCGACACCCGCGGTGCCGGGATCACCGGCGCCGATGCCCAGTACCAGCTCATCCGCGACCACCGGATCTACTGCGAGCTGGCGACCCCCTCGGCGCTGCTGCTGCTCATCGGTGCGACATCTCCCGTCAACGTCGAACGGTTCTGGACCGCGTTGCAGGAACTGCCGCGCTCTGAGTCCGAGCCGGAGCGTCCCATCGTTCTGCCCGGCAGCTGCGAGAAGCGACTGGAGATCAGCGATGCCTACTTCGCGGCGCCGCAGACCGTTCCCTTCGCTGAGGCTGTCGGCATGGTCTCGGCCGATGCTCTGGCCGCGTACCCGCCCGGTGTGCCCAATGTTCTGCCTGGTGAGGTGCTCAGCGACGAGGTCGTCGACTTCCTTCGTGCCACTGCCGCTGCTCCCTCCGGGTATGTCCGCGGAGCCCAGGATTCGAGGATGGACACCTTCAACGTCGTGGCCGAGACGAGCTGAGACCTGCTGAAACCGGCTATTCCTCCTGCTGTAGCGTGAGGAGCATGCCCGTTGCCGACGTATCCCCGACTGTGTCCCTGCCCGCAGAAGAGCTGGAGCGCTTGTGCTTCGCTGCGATTCTCGCCGCGGGAGGCTCGGATCGACTGGCAACATCTCTGGCAGCTGCCACGGTGGCGGCGGATCGGCGCGGCAAACTCCAGGTCGGTACGGCACACCTCTTCGACTATCTCGACGGTCTCGAGTCTGGTCGGATCAACGGTGCCGCCACTCCGAAGCCGGTCAACAGACTCCCGGCGACCCACCTCGTCGACGCCGATGGGGGCATCACCCAGCTCGCCTTCGACGAGGTGTTCGATCGCTTCGCGGAGTCGGCGGCGAACCTCGGCATCTCGATCCTCAACGTCATGAATGCGTTTCCCGCCGGCGAGCTCGGCTATTACACGATGCGCTTGGCCGATCGTGGTCTCATCGCCCTGGCCGGGGCGAATTCGCCGGCGCTCATGTCGCTCTTCGGCAGTCTCGACACGGTCGCCGGGACGAACCCGTTCTCCTTCGCGCTCCCCCACTCGCAGAGTCCGCGCATGTTCGATCAGGCCAGCAGCGCCACGGCCTGGGTGAATGTCCGCGAGGCTGCCGAACGTGGGGAGTCGATCCCCGAGGGTTGGGCGCAGGCACCAGATGGGACTGCGACAACCGATCCTGAGCAGGGACTCGCCGGCTCGCTGCTTCCCTTCGGCGGGGTCAAGGGCAGCAATCTCGCCCTGATGATCGAACTTCTCGCAGCCCACGGAGGCGCGAACTTCTCGGTGGACGCCCCACCCATCGATGAGGGAACGACGACTCCCGGAACCGGACTCTTCGTCATCGCGATCAGCGCTGATGCCTTCGACCCGGACTACACGCTTCGGGTCGAAGAGCATCTGGCGAGACTCGATCGCGACTTCGGCATCGACTTCGGGCGCAAGCGCGATGACGCGGTCATCGACCTGCCCCAGAACATCCACGCTGCTCTCGTCGAACGCGGACGTCGCTGAATCACTGAGGACAGTCAAGCACCCAGGGGATCACATAACGTCGAGAGCACACCTTAGCCTCGAGAGCACACTCCCTGGAGTCTGCTCTCGAAGCTGAGGTCGCCTCGCGATGAAATGCAGCGGTGCTGCGACCCGGCACTGCGCCCCGGCGCCGCGACCCGGCCCCACAAACTCACCGCAGGACGACGGTGCGCTTCCCGGAGAGGAACACGCGGCCGTCGCAGTGCCACTTCACAGCATTGGACAGAGCCTTGCACTCGGCGTCACGGCCAGCGGCGACGAGGTCTTTGGGCCCGAAGGAGTGGTCGACGTCGACGACCTGCTGGGCGATGATCGGGCCCTCGTCGAGTTCGCTGTCGACGAAGTGCGCGGTCGCCCCGACGGTCTTGACTCCCCGCTCCCATGCCTGGTGGTAGGGCTTGGCGCCCTTGAACGAGGGCAGGAAGGAGTGGTGGATGTTGATGGCCTTGCCCGTCAGCTCACGCGCCAAGTCATCGGAGAGGACCTGCATGTAGCGGGCGAGGACGACGAGGTCGATCTCGAAGCGGTCGACGAGTTCGAGCAGCTTCGCCTCTGCCTCCGGCTTCGTCTCCTTGGTCACCGGGATGCGGAAGAACGGGATATGGTGCCATTCGACGAGTTCACGGTGATCGGGGTGATTGGACACCACGGCCGCGATCTCGATGGGCAGCTCACCGATCTGGGACCGGAACAGCAGGTCATTGAGGCAGTGCTCGAACTTCGAGACCATGATGAGGACCCGACGCTTCTCCCCTTGTGGCCACAGCTTCCACGTCGCCTCGAACTCGGAGCCGATGCTTTCGAAGTCCGTGCGCAGAGCATCGATCGAGGCACTCGACTCGTCCTGGAGACTGAAGTCGATCCTGAGGAACAGGCGCTCGGCGAACTGGTCGTCGAACTGCTTGAGCTCCTTGATGTCACCGCCGTGAGTGAGGAGCGCTCCGGTGACGGAATGAAGAATTCCCGGCCGTTCGTCGCATTCCAGGGTGAAGACGTAATCCTGCATATCCACTGCTTCCTTGCTCGATGGGTGTACTCAATCATTGGGTGCGAGGCTCACGTCGGTCAACTTCGAACTCTCCGGTCGCGCGCGAGGCGCCCACGCCGACCCCGCTCCCTCCCGGTGTCAGTCGGTGAGGAATTCCGCCATGCCGTCGAGCAGCCAGCGGACCGCGAAGTCCGCGAAGCTCGCTCGCGGGTAGACCCGGTATTCGAGCTCCGATGAGTGGTGGACGATCACCGGCACCGGACCCATCTGGGTCGAGATCGCCTGGCCGACGCCGAAGGCACGAGGGTGCAGATCGGCGCGGACGCTCTTCTCCAGCACCTCCCTGGCTTTCGTCCCGGTGAGTTCGAGGATCGTGCGGTTGGCCGAGAGATCCACGGCCTGCCCGGGCAGACCTTCGAGGGCCGCCTCGGCGACGAGGGTCTCCCCGGGCTGCTGCTGTCGGGAGACGTCGACGGTGAGGAATTCATCGGGGCTCAGCCACAGCGTGTGCTGGCTCGCGGCGTCGCCGGTGACCTCGCCCACCTGCTGCGGCAAGGTGATTCCGAGCGCAGATTCGAGCGCCTCCGCCGAGGCGGTTCCCGGGGTGGCGCGCAATCCGAGCTGGACAGCGAACTGTCGTTCCTGCAGGCCAACGGCCTGTCCGCCGGTGGCAGCGGCGGTGGCCATGTCCTCGGCGAGGTGGGCTGCCGGTGAGATGCGGAGTGCATCGAGCACCTCGGCGGGGGTGTCGAAGTTCTGCTGCTCAGTGGTGGTCTGTGTGCTCTGGGTGGTGTCAGCCATCGCGACGGTTCCCTTCTGGATCGTAGAAGACGGGTGAGGTGATCTCGACGTCGACGAGTTCGCCGCCGACCGGAGACTGGGCGATCTCGCCCATCCGGTTCCGGCCGTTCTCGACGAGCGCGAGGCCGAAGGGTCGGTCCATGCTCGGTGAGATATAGGAGGAGGTGACGTGCCCGATCATCGGGACCGGTCCCGACTCGGGGGTGACCGGGGTGCCGGAGGTGATGAGCTGCGCGCCCTCGGCCAGGCGGGTCGTGCCGTCGACCGGGAGCACGCCGACGAGGTGCTTGCGGTCCTCGCGGGATGTATCGACCCGTGAGTAGGAGCGTTTGCCGATGAAGTCCTTGAGCTTCGAGACGATCCAGTCCATGTCCGCGTCCTGCGGGGTCACGGTCCCGTCGGTGTCCTGGCCGACGATGATGAAGCCCTTCTCCGCGCGGAGAACGTGCATGGTCTCGGTTCCGTAGGGGGTGATGCCGAACTCGGCACCAGCCTCGGCGACGGCTTCCCAGACGGAGAGCCCGTAGAAGTTCTCGACGTTGACCTCGAAGGCGAGCTCCCCGGAGAACGAGATTCGACAGATGCGCGCCGGAATGCCGCTCGCCAGGGTCGTCTCGCGGAAGCCCATGAACTCGAAGGCCTCATTGGACACGTCCAGGTGCGGGGCGAGCTTCGCAATGACCTCACGGGACTTCGGGCCGGCGACCGCAACGGTCGACCATTCTTCCGTCACCGAGGTGAAGACGACGTCGAGCTCGGGCCATTCGGTCTGGTGCCATTCCTCGAGCCATTCGAGGACGGTGGCAGCGCCGCCGGTGGTCGTGGTCATGTAGTAGCGGTCCTCGGCCACACGCAGGGTCACACCATCGTCGAAGACCATCCCATCGGGCTTGCACATGAGCCCGTAGCGGCCCTTGCCGATCGCCAGCTTTTTGAACCCGTTGGTGTAGATCTGGCCGAGGAACGTGCCGGCGTCGGTGCCGCGGATCTCGATCTTTCCCAGGGTTGAGGCATCCTGGAAGCCGACCGATTCGCGCACAGCCTTGCACTCGCGCAGCACCGCCGCGTCCATGTCCTCCCCGTTCTGCGGGTAGAACCAGGGCCGCTTCCACTGGCCTACGTCCTCGAATTCGGCACCGTGGTCGACGTGCCAGGGGTGGATCGCAGTGACCCGGGCGGGGTCGAAGAGCACGCCCTTGCGCCGACCGGCCAGTGCCGCGAAGGGCACGGGGGCGAAGGGTGCGCGGAAGGTCGTGTGGCCGACCGAGCCCAGGTCGTCCTCGCCCAGCACCTTTGCGATCGCGCCGATGGCGTTGACCGCACTGGTCTTGCCCTGGTCATTGGCTGTCGAGATCGAGGTGTAGCGCTTGATGTGCTCGACCGAGCGCATGCCCGCGTTCATCGCCCGCTGCACGTCAGCAACGGACTGGTCACGCTGGAAGTCGATGAAGTGCGTGGTCAGCGCCGTGTGGTCGTCGTTCGCCGAGGTGACCAGCCACAGCGGTCGGGTCTCGGCAGGGGGCACCGACGCTGCCGTCGGAGCACTGAGCAGGGCGAAGAATCCTGTACGTTCAGCGGCAGCATTGCCAGCTTCCGCACCCTGGCGGAGGGCTGCATCCAGCGAGTAGTCACCGTTGATCGCGCCGGCTGTGAACTGATCGCGCACGGGCCTCGTCGGGACGAAGGCGGCGATGTCGCTCCGCCAGACGATTGGCCCCTTGCGTTGCCCGTGCAGGTGGATGACGGGAGAGAATCCGCCCGCCACGGCCAGCAGATCCACGTCGATGACCTCGGAGTCGCCGGTGGCCACACCGTCGTCGTCGAGGCCCGAGACCGTGATCGCACTGATGCGTCCGGCAGGCCCCTCCGCTGCGGTGTCGCTGACCGCAGAACCGAGGATGAGCCGGGTTCCGGTTTCCCGGGCAACGTATTCCGCCATCGCCGAGGCGGTGGTCCGGGAGTCGATGATCGCGGGCACCTCGATGCCTGCCGTGTGAAGATCGGCGAGCAGTTCGTAGGCCGAGTCGTTCGTCGCGGATATCGCGACGGACTGACCGGCGGCGACGCCATAGCGATTGAGGTAGGTGCGCACGGCAGAGGCGAGCATGATGCCCGGTCGGTCGTTGTTGGCGAAGACGATCGGGCGTTCATGTGCTCCGGTGGCCAGCACGACCTGCTTGGCCCGGATATGCCAGACCCGCTGGCGGGTGCCCGGACGGGAAGTGCCGCTGGCTGCGGAGGCACCGTTGTCTGTTTCGCTGTCCTGCGCACCCGCTCCCCCGTTTTCAACGAGCTCAAGAGTGCGGTCTTCGAGGGCGACGAAGTAGTTCGAGTCGTAGCTGCCGAAGACGGTCGTGTTCGCTCGGTAGGTCAATTCCTCCGCCTCGGCGAACGAGGCGACGGTGGACTCGATCCACTCGGCTGCGGGCACCTTGTCGATGCTGTCTGCCGAACTCGACAGCAACGACCCACCGGGAGCGGACCTGTCGTCGAGCAGCAAGGTCCGGGCTCCGGACTTTCCTGCCTCACGTGCCGCAGCGAGTCCCGCGGGACCGGCGCCGATGACCAGCACATCGGTGTGGACGTGCTTGTGTTCGTAGACCAGTTCGTCCTGGCCGGGATCGAGGATGCCGAGACCGGAGAGGTAGTCGGCTTCGAGTCCTTCGGTGATCGGCACGCGGGTGGCAGGCAGCATGGATTCGCTGACGTCGCCGGAGATCCGTCCTTTGACGCGGACGAGTGCGTTGGACTCTTCGATTCCTGCACTCAGGATGCCACGGGCCCGTCCCAGGTAGGTCGAGTTGCCGCAGTCGATGCGTCCGGCGGCGATGAGCGCGCTGGCGATCGTGTCACCGGCGAAGCCGGAGTACGGCTGGCCGTCGACGCTGAAGGAGATGGGGCGCGATCGGTCGATGCCGGTCGTGTTCTCGAGGCGGGAATTCGTATCTGCGGAGGTCATCGTGCACCCTCACCTTCTGCTGGAGTCGGGTCCGCTTCGGCTGGAGGCGGTTCCGCGGTCACCGGTTGCTTCGTCGCAGCCTCCGCGGTCGTCGGACGGGCCTCGCCCATGGGGTAGATGGCTTTGAAGTCATAGGTCACGGTGTCGCGGATGGCGTTGAACCATTTGCGGCAGCCGAGGCTGTGACTCCACCGTTCGGCGTAGGCACCGCGGTCGTTGTCGCGGTAGAAGAGGAATTCGGCCCACTCTTTGTCGCTGAGCGCGTGGGGGTCGGCCGGGTAGGCGACGTGTGCCTGGCCGCCGTAGTGGAACTCGGTTTCGTCGCGTGGCCCGCAGTACGGGCAGCTGATGAGAAGCATGGCAGGTCCTTCTGTCTCGTATTCGCTCAGTGCGCCACGGCTGCGGCGCCGTGCTCGTCGATGAGGTGGCCGGTTTCGAACCGGTCGAGGGCGTAGGGGGCGTTGAGCGGGTGGGGTTCGTCATTGGCGATGGTGTGGGCGAAGGTCAGTCCGGCGGCGGGCGTGCCCTTGAAGCCACCGGTGCCCCAGCCGCAGTTGGCATAGAGGCCCTGGACTTCGGTCTTCGACACGATGGGCGAGGCGTCGAGGGTGACGTCGACGATGCCGCCCCAGGTGCGCAGCACGTGGGCGCGGGCGAAGATCGGGAACAGTTCGACAGCAGCGGCCAGCTGTTCCTCGATGACGTGGAAGCCGCCTCGTTGGCCATAGCCGTTATAGGAATCAACCCCGGCACCCATGACGAGTTCCCCCTTGTGCGCCTGGGAGACGTAGACGTGGACATGGTTGGACATGACCACGGTCGGGTGCACGGGTTCGAAGAGTTCGGACACGAGCGCCTGCAGCGGGTGGGACTGGATCGGCAGACGGATGCCGGCCATGTCTGCGAGCACCGAGGAGTCACCGGCCACGCACATGGCGACCTTCTCGGTGGCGATGTGGCCGCGGGTGGTTTCGACGCCGACGACCTTGTCGCCGATGCGTTCGATCCCGGTGACCTCGCAGTTCTGGATGATGTCGACGCCCATCTCATCGCACTTGCGGGCGAATGCC
Source organism: Brevibacterium sp. UCMA 11752 (assembly GCF_021532235.1). NCBI lineage: Bacteria > Bacillati > Actinomycetota > Actinomycetes > Micrococcales > Brevibacteriaceae > Brevibacterium > Brevibacterium sp. UCMA 11752. The sequence continues at coordinate 688,945 of NZ_JACBOS010000003.1, forward strand.
CAGGCAACGTGATCATGCTTGGCGATGCCGGCGCGCGGCTGATAGGTCGCGCCCATCACCGGGTAGCGCAGGTCGTCGCCGATGTTGATGATCGGGCAGACTTCCTTGACCTGCTTGGGGTCGAGCCACTCGGCGTCAACTCCGTTGAGTGCGTTCGCATTCACCCGTCGCTGAGACTCGCGCACGTCTTGCAGGGTATGGGCGAGGTTGAGCACGCCGCGCTGGGAGAAGAGGAAGTCGTAGTCGAGTTCCTCGGGCAGCTGCTCCCAGAGCTTGAGCGACTTCTCGTACATGGCTGCGGACTCGTCCCACAGGTAGTTCGAGCGGATGATGGTCGTGTTGCGGGCCATGTTGCCGCCGGCCAGCCAGCCGCGTTCGAGGATCGCGATGTTGGTCATGCCGTGGTTCTTGGCCAGGTAGTACGCAGTGGCCAGACCGTGCCCGCCGCCGCCGATGATGACGGCCTCGTAGGACTTCTTCGGTTCCGGGTTGCGCCACAGGAAGTCGGGGTGTTCGGGGAGTTGATCAGCCATCAGCGTGCTCCGATTTCGTTCATGGTGGGGTAGAGCGGGTGGGCGGTCGCCAGAGCCGACACACGGTCGCTGAGCTCGGCGATGACCTGCGGTTCGGCACCGGCCTCGGCAGCGCCGGCCTTGAGCACCTCGGCGATGATGCCGGCCACTTCGGCGAAGGCAGCGGAACCGAACCCGCGGCTGGCCAGGGCCGGGGTGCCGATCCGCAGGCCGGAGGTGACCATCGGCGGGCGCGGATCGTTCGGCACAGCATTGCGGTTGACGGTGATGCCGATCGAGGCGAGCAGGTCTTCGGCCTGTCCACCGTCGAGGACGGAGTTGCGCAGGTCGACGAGGACGAGGTGGACGTCGGTGCCGCCGGTGAGGACGGTGATCCCGAGGTCGGCGACATCGGATTCGCCGAGGCGTCGAGCGAGTTCCGCTGCACCGGACAGGGTCCGCGCCTGCTTCTCGATGAAGGTCTCGGTGGCGGCGAGACCGAAGGCCACGGCCTTGCCTGCGATGACGTGCTCAAGCGGCCCACCCTGCTGACCGGGGAAGACTGCGGAATTGACCTTCTTCGCGATGTCAGCGTCGTTGGTGAGGATGATCCCGCCGCGTGGACCGCCGAGGGTCTTGTGCGTCGTCGAGGTCACGACGTGGGCGTGTGGGACCGGAGAGGGATGCAGCCCTGCCGCGACGAGCCCGGCGAAGTGTGCCATGTCGACCATGAGGTAGGCACCGACGGAATCGGCGATACGACGGAACTCGGCGAAGTCGAGCTGGCGGGAGTAGGCCGACCAGCCGGCGACGATGAGTTTGGGCTGGTGCTCCTGAGCGAGGCGATCGACCTCGGCCATATCGATGCAGTTGGTGTCCTCGCGCACACCGTAGGCGGCGATGTTGTAGAGACGACCGGAGAAGTTGATCTTCATGCCGTGGGTGAGATGCCCGCCGGCGGCGAGGTCGAGACCGAGCACGGTGTCGCCTGGTCGGATGAGTGCGTGCATGACAGAGGCGTTGGCCTGAGCGCCGGAGTGGGGCTGCACGTTGGCGAATTCGGCGCCGAAGAGTGACGTGACGCGGGCGATGGCGAGGCGCTCGACCTCGTCGACGTGCTCGCAGCCGCCGTAGTAACGACGCCCGGGGTAGCCCTCTGCGTATTTGTTGGTCAACACCGATCCCTGCGCGGCCATGACGGCGGAGGCGGTGTGGTTCTCCGAGGCGATCATCTCGAGTCCCTCGCGCTGACGAGCAAGCTCCGCATCGATGAATCCGGCGATCTCGGGGTCGAGTTCGGCGAGGGAAGTGCTCAGCTCGACGGGCTCTCTGCTGGCGAATTCTGCGCAGGGCCGACTCGATGACGGGCCTGTGGCCTGCGCCGACGTCGCAGTTTCGCAACGTTCCGCGAGTTGTTCTGTCATGTGATCTCCTTCGACCATTTGATCGTCAACTAATATATCAGATGCGTTCCTGTAGTCTATGACGAGAAAACACGAAAGTGCAATGGGTGATTTCAGGAGATTGATAATGTCGTCGTCGGCTACCGTGAGCTCACCGAAGGTTTCCCTGGCCGAACGCGCCTATGAGATTCTTCGACACCGCCTCATCATGCTCGACATCGCCCCCGGTGACCCCATCAACGAGGCGGCCCTGAGCGCAGAGCTCGAGGTCGGACGGACCCCGATCAGGGAAGCGCTCAAGCGTCTGGAGAGCGACCATCTCGTCGTCTCCTACTCCCGACGCGGAACCTTCGCGAGCAATGTCGACCTCAAAGACCTGTCGACGATCTCCGAGATGCGAGAGGTCCTCGAACCTATCGCCGCCCGCAAGGCCGCCCGCAACCTCACTCCTGAGCGCCGCCGCGAATTCGAGGCGACAGTCGCCGACCTGCGCGAGCTCAGCGCCGACGATGAACCGCGCGCCCTCATGGAGCGTGATCTCGAAGTCCATCGCCTCATCTACAGCTCGGTCGACAACCCCCACCTGATGGAGACCCTCGTGCGCCTGGACGACCTGGCCACCAGGATCTGGTGCCTTGTCATCCCTCGCATTCCAGACCTGATCGGCCACATCCGCGAGCACATCGACCTCCTCGAGGCGATCCTCGAGGGCAAGGAGTCGGCTGTCGAAGCTCACGCGGCCGAACACGTCCGCGAATTCGACAAGACACTGCGCTCCGCCCTGCGCTGAGTTCTGAGGTCAGCGTCCCCCCAGACGCTGTGAGACCCGACGAGCAGTTTCCACACACCGCTCACCAAGACTCGTAATCTGCTCCGCATCGGTGCGGAATTTGGGAGCGGCGATGAGAACGGCTGCAACGAGCGCTCCCCGATGGTCGTGGACACCTGCTGCGATGCCGACCTCATTCGGTGACGTTTCAGCGTCGTTGAGCGCGTAGCCACGATCGCGATTGCTCTCCAGGAGGTCACGGTACTTGTCGAAACCGCCGGAGCTGGAGTCCAGCCCCTGGAGTGTGCCGCTGTCGACAAGGGCGTGTATCTCTTCGATTTCTTCGAAAGCAAGGAAGACCTGCACCGATGCGCTGTAGGCGGTCTGATACCGCGATCCCAGACTCGAGGTGTGCTTGACCTGCTGGGGACTGGGGATCTGCTCGACGGTGATCGCCTCGGCCCCGTTCCACACGATGAGTGCACTGGTCTCCCCGGTTTCGCGGGTCAGGTCCTGAAGCATCGGATAGGCGGCCCTTCTGACATCGAGATCGGCGAGCAAGGGCCCGGCGATCGCGAGGATTCCGAGACCCAGTCGGTAGCGGCGAGACGATTCCTGCTCGACGATGCCCTGGGCCTCGAGTGCGGTGAGGATTCTGGACACTGTGCTCTTGTGCAGACCCACTCGCGGCGCGATCTCCGTGACGCCGAGCTCCTGCCGATCCGGGGAGAAGCAGCGGAGGATCGACACAGTGTTCTCGATGACGGAGGCACCGCGGTGGGAGGTGTCGGAAGACTGTCGAGGCATGGTGTCAGTGTATTCGTCCGCGGGCACCGACTGACGATGCCCGCGGACGTTACCGGGATCCAACCCGGTCCTTCCTGTTTCAGTTCCTGCGTGAGTGGTCGTCCCGCTCAGGCAGGGATGATGTTGTGCTCGGGTCCGAAGGGGAACTTCGTGATGTCCTCGGACCCGGACTCACCCACAACGCAGATATCGTGCTCGCGATAGCCCCCGGCTCCCGGCTGCCCTTCGAGAACGGTGATCATCGGCTCCATCGACACGACCATGCCCGGCTCGAGCACGGTGTCGATGTCCTCGCGCAGTTCGAGACCGGCTTCGCGGCCGTAGTAGTGGCTGAGTACACCGAAGGAGTGACCGTAGCCGAATGTGCGGTTCGGGAACAGTCCGTGCTCGAGGTAGATCTCGTTGAGCTCGGCAGCGATGTCCTTGCAGACTGCTCCCGGCTTGATCAGTTCGATCCCCCGCTTGTGCACCTCGACGTTGACGTTCCACAGGTCGAGCGAGGCCTGGTCGGGCTCACCGTAGAACAGGGTGCGCTCGAGAGCGGTGTAGTAGCCCGAGGGCATCGGAAAACAGTTGAGACTGAGGATGTCGCCTTTGCGCACCTTCCGCGTCGTCGCCCAATTGTGCGCTCCGTCGGTGTTGATGCCCGACTGGAACCACACCCAGGTGTCGCGGATCTCCTGGTCAGGGAACGTCTTTGCGATCTCGTGGACCATCGCCTCGGTGCCGATGAGGGCAACCTCGTACTCGCTGATGCCTTCGGTGATCGCAGCCTTGATCGCCTCTCCACCGAGGTCTCCGATCCGGGCGCTGTGCTTGATGACCTCGATCTCCTCGCCCGACTTGATCATGCGCTGACGCATCGCAGGCTGTGAGATATCGACGAGACTCGCGGATGGGAACGCCGCCTGAATTTTATTGCGATTCTCCAGCGGCAAATTGTCGTCCTCGACCCCGAGGCGCTTCGGAGTATCGATGCCGCGCTGACGCAGGCCCTCCCGAATCGCATAGAGGTAGTTGTCGCGACGCCAATCCGTGTAGACGATGTTCTCGCCATAGCTCGTCCGCCAAGGCATGCCCGCGTCGATGTTGGCCGTAATCGTCACCGAGTCATCTGACGTGACGACCATCGCGTAGGAGCGACCGAAGTAGGTGAAGAGGAAGTCCGAATAGTACTTGATGTTGTGATAGGAGGTGAGTACGACAGCGTCAAGCTCCTTCTCGGCCATGATCGCCCGCAATCCGGTCAGCCGACGCTCCATCTCTGCGTCAGAGAACGTCAGCTTCGACTTGGAGCCGTTGTGGAGGACCTTGAGGCGCTCGAGATCGGCGACAGAGGCGGTGTTGGTGGTGGTCATGAGATCTCCTTCTCGTGTGGGTGAACCGTGGGTGAGTCGGGGTGCGTTGCGGGTGAGCAGGGAGCGGTGCGTCTGCGCGATCAGACGTCGCGCAGAGGTTTGTGGAACGTTTCCTTGGCACAGAGGACTGCGCCCAGGCAGACGACGGCGGCAGCCATGAGATACCAGCCGGGCGCCAGCGCCGAATTCGTCATGCCGATGAGCAGAGTGGCCATGAACGGTGCTGTGCCGCCGAAGAGGGAGTTCGAGAGGTTGAAGCTGACGGCGAATCCGCTGTAGCGGATCCTCGTCGGGAACATCTCGGCGAGGAAGGTCGGCAGCGTCCCGTCGTTGAGGGTGAGCATGCCGCCCAGCGCGATCTGGACGAGGACGACGACGGTGAAACTGCCGGAGCCGAGAAGCATGAACGCCGGGACCGTGAAGATGATGAAGACGATGGAGGCGATGAAGAGCATCCGCTTGCGCCCGAACCGGTCCGAGGCCAGCCCTGTCAGCAGGATGAAGCCGATATACGTCAGCAGCGCGATCGTCGTGGCGACGAAGGATTCGGTGGCACCGTATCCCAATTCCGTCGTGAGGTAGGTGGGCATATAGGTGAGCACCACGTAGAAACCGACTGCATTGAGCAGAACCGCGCACATGGCGATGATGAGGGGTCGCCAATGGTCGCGGAACATTGCGAAGACCGGCGCCTTGATGACTTCGTCCTCTTGTGCCAGTTCACGGAAGGCCGGGGTGTCTTCGAGTCGTGTGCGTATATAGCGGCCGATGAGACCCATGGGAGCCGCGAGGAAGAACGGCAGCCTCCACCCCCAAGTCTCCAACTGCACGTCGGTGAGCACAGAGGTCAGGATCGCGGCGAGCACGGAGCCCAACAGGAGTCCGGAAGCGGTGCTGGCCGGGACCACTGCCCCGTAGAGACCACGCCGGCCTGGGGGTGCGTATTCGACGAGGAATGCCGAGGCGCCCGCGTACTCACCCGCCGCGGAGAAGCCCTGCACGAGACGGACGAGCAGGAGGAGAAGCGGCGCGAACAGACCGACCATGGCGTAGCTGGGCAGCAGTCCGATGGCGAAGGTCGAGACCGACATGATGAGGATCGACACGGACAGCGCCGATCGACGACCGATCTTGTCACCGATGTGGCCCCAGATGAACCCGCCGATCGGACGGACGACGAAGGATACCGCGAAGACCGCGAAGGTCGAGAGCAGGGCGATGTTGCCCTCGGAGGCGGGGAAGAAGACGAGTGCGATCGTGGCCGCGAAGTATCCGTACACGCCGTAGTCGAACCACTCGACGAAGTTGCCGATGAAGCTCGCCGAGATGACACGGCGCAGGACGCGTTTCTGTTTGACCGAAGGGGACGTGGCGGCAGCCGAGATCTGAGACATGGTCACACCGCCGATCTCATGGGAGCGAATATCGACATCGTTGTCTTCTCCATCATCGTGACTGATACGAAGGTGTTGCATTCCTTGCAACCCTGTTGCATAAACACTAAGGGGCCGGAGTGACAGGGTCAAGGGTGTCTACCAAGAAGAACTTTCATCGGGCCGCCCGAATCGACTCTTGTGCACGGTGCCTGTTCCGCATCCCGAGGTTCGGGCAGAATGGACTGACTGAACTTGACCCGTGCTGTGAAGGAGAGCGTTGTGAGCACCAGGCCCTCAATCATCGTCTTCGACGTGAACGAAACCCTTTCGGACATGTCACCACTGGCCGGGGTCTTCGAGGAGGTCGCGGCGCCCGGGACGATGGCCGAGCTCTGGTTCACCACCCTGCTCAGAGACGGATTTGCCCTGACCGCGGCAGGCGACAACGTCGGATTCTCCGAAGTGGGCACCGAAGCACTGCACAGATTGCTCAGCCGCGTCGACCTCAACCGGGATCGGAATCAGGCGGTGGAACACATCATGGTCGGCATGGCATCGTTGGGGGTGCATCCTGACGTCCCCGGAGGGGTCCGCAGTCTGAGTCAGGCCGGGTTTCGACTGGTCACCTTGTCCAACGGCTCCACTGCGATTGCTGAGAGCCTCTTCGAGCGGGCTGGGATCGGCGACTCGTTCGAGTCTCTGCTCTCGGTCGAAGACGCCCCGGCATGGAAACCAGCCCCGGCTGCCTACCACTACGCAGCTCGAATGAGCGGTGCCGATCCTTCGGAGATGATGCTGGTCGCCGTCCACCCTTGGGACATCCACGGTGCAGCCAGGGCGGGCCTCCAAACCGCTTGGATCAGCCGCTCGAGCACCTCCTACCCCGGCTGCTTCTCTCCACCGGACCACATCGTCACCGACTTGACCGAGCTGCCTTCCGTCCTGGCTTCCCGGAACCCGTGAGCCGACGTCAGCGGCCAGGCGAGTAACGATCATCCCTACGGCTGTCCATGGGCTCATCGCCGATGCGGCATGTAATCCCGCGGAACAATGGATGTGCCGACGATAGCTGACAGGACCAGTAATGCAGCGCTGCGCCACATCCCAGGCTTGACGCTGGTCGTCCGACGGTGCAAGCGTTGGCCGCATGAACGCCGACATACGCTTCTATTTTGACCCGGTCTGCCCATTTGCATGGATGACGAGCAAATGGGTACGGCAAGTGCAAGCCCAGCGCGACTACACCGTGGACTGGAGATTCATCTCATTGCGTGTGATCAATGCCGATGTTGACTACGATGCGCAGTTTCCACCCGAATACGAGGCCAGGCATACGGCCGGACTTCGGCTTCTGCGAGTGGCAGCTCGGGCACGAGCGGAATTCGGGCGCGAGTCCGTGAGTGCCTTGTATGCAGCGATGGGGAGGCACATCTTCGATGGCGCGGCTGATTGGCCGAACCACCGTTCTGAAGACCAGGTGCGTGACGAACGCGGGACACAGGAGTTCGCGGAAGCGATCCTCGCCGAGGCTGGCCTGCCCGTGGAGTTGGCGCAGGCCCTCGACGATGCAACCTGGGACGCTGAGATTCGCCAGGAGACAGGTGAGGCACTCGCGCTGACAGGGAAGGACGTGGGCACACCGATCATCCACTTCTCGCCGCCCGAGGGTGTGGCCTTCTTCGGGCCGGTGATCAGTCGGCTGCCGGACGAGGACGCGGCCGTCGAGCTGTGGGACCATGTCATCGGACTGGCAAGCTTCCCCGCCTTCTCAGAGCTCAAGCGCAGTCTGCGGGAGCGACCGCAGCTTGCTGCTTTCGGCGTCGACACCGATTCAGTCGGTCAGCAGGAGGATTGGCACGGCGGCAGCCGTCGGCAGAAGATGTGATCGGCCTGCGCCGAATGCCGTTGGGTCGACGAAGACACCGCTGGCGAAGTCGGTGCTCGACTCACCGGAGGCCATGAGCTCCCACCTCTGTCGTGAGAGACACGGTGCTTGTTGGCGAACAAGGTTGCCAGGTCACTTGAGTCGCAGGTGACAGCCTCGTCCGCCGGTGCTATCAGCGGACGAGCAGATTGCCGAACGCTCCGGGCAGGCGTTCGACGGCATCCCAAGAGCGCTCACCGAGAATTGACGTCGACGATGACGCACAAGTGCCGGTACACGCCTCGTCAAAGCGAATGGGCCCCTGCAGGACGCTATCGTCCTGCAGGGGCCCTCCTCGTCCCGCGCTTCCAGCTGCGCCCCGGAGTCGTTCCTCCGCTGCGAGCCCCGCTACCGGCTGGAGACGCGACCGAACATATTGGCGATCGGCGCCAGCAGCATCGGTCTGGCGGCGAACCAGCCTCCGACGACGACTGCCAGTGAGACCACGAACCAGATGAATCCGACCCAGTTGTCCGCGTGCGTGCCTGCGAACATGTGGTTGAGGTTCTGCAGGATACCGGTCGTGAACACGAGGAACACGTGGATGAGGACGAACACGACGAAGAAGATCATCGTCGGGAAGTGGATCGCACGAGCCAGCGGTGCCGGGTAGAACTTGTTGAGCTTCGTGGCGTCCTTCGGCCACCATTCGCTCATCCGCACACCGGTGATCGCAGCCAGTGGAGCCGCGATGAAGATGACGATGAAGTACATGAGTTGCTGGAGCGAGTTGTAGTTGACCCACGCGTTCTCGGCAGGCCACTCGAGAGTCATGTACTGCAGCATCGCGGATACAGCATTCGGGAAGACTTCCCAGCTGGTCGGCACGATCCGCGCCCAGTGTCCGGAGATGAACAGCAGGACGACGAAGACAACACCGTTGGCCAGCCACAGCAGATCCAGGCTCGTGTGCAGCCATAGGTTGATGCTGACCTTCTTGCCACCCTTCTTCGGGGTGTAGAAGGCCGGCGGCTTCTGCTGGTGACGTACCTGCAGACCCGAACGGATGATGAGCACGATGAAGAAGATGTTGAGGAAGTGCGTCCAGCGGGCCCACGCGGGGAACCCTGGGTCGACGAACTCGGGCAGGTGGTATTCGCCCGGGTAGCGTTCGAGGAACTCGGGCACACCGGGCAGAGTCGTGACTCCACGGGCCGCGAGGACGATGATCCCTGCAGCCACGATGAGTCCGCCGAGTCCGAGGCCACCGAGCTTCGCCCACTGACCCACGGACTTCGAACCGATCATCGTCGGTTCCTTCTTCTTCGCGGCAGCAGGTTTGGCCGCCGCCGAGCTCGAGGCAGAGGCCGATTTCGCCGGTGCGGAGCTCGCCTTCGCGGCAGGCTTGTCGGCCTGCTTGGCAGCCGGCTTCGCGGTCGCCTTGTCCGTGGCCTTGGCAGCAGGCTTGGCCATCGGCTTCCGCTGCGCCGGCCCTGCGGACTTCGGCAGTCCGGATCGGGAAGGCTTGTCTTCCGCCGAGGCGGCTGCTGGCTTCTCGTCCGAGCTCGACGAGGCAGCCACGGCACCGGCCGCACCTGCATCGACGGCCGCGGCTCCCGCTGCGGCAGCCGGAGCTGCCGACGAGGAGTCGGAACCCGCCTGTGCGGAGGTGTCTGTCTGTGCCGAGGAGTCCGCTGCTGGCTTCTCAGCCAGGGCAGCGGTGTCCGCCTCTGTGGCAGCGGGCGTCGAGGCGGCGCCGGTCGACGTGCTGTCGGACGAGCCTGCACGTGAAGCGTCCGCTTCGGTCGAGGCAGATATCGAAGCAGAGGTGGCGCCGGCACTCGCCGGAGCGAAGCCCTCGGGCGGCCATGGGTCGCCACCGGCGACGCGAGGCAATCCGCGGCGAAGCGGTGTGTCGCTGAGTTCGCCGGAGGATTTCTTCCCGGACGCGGCAACCGCCGCACCAGCGCCGACAGCTGCGCCGGCGACACCGGCAGTTGCTGCAGCGGCTGGAGCTGCCGATGACTTTTCCGTCTCGGCAGGCTGTTCACCCGCAGTTGGAGCTTCTTGATCAGTCGATGCGTTTGAGGCTTCGGCGGCCGGAGCAGCCGCAGCTGCCGGCGCCGATGAGGACGCAGAAGTGGTCGAGGCGGCTTTCGCACCAGCCGGAGCCAGACCTTCTGGTGGCCACGGATCGCCCCCGGACACGCGAGGCAGTCCCCGACGCAGAGGAACGTCACCAGCAGATGCAGGCTCAGTCGCTGCGGACTCAGCCGGCGCAGTCTCAGCTGCAACAGGTTCTTCCGAAGCGGTTGTGTCCTGGGCGTCGGAGTCTGATGCCACTGCGGCTGTGCCCACAGCGGCTCCTGCACCCGCGGTCGCGACTGCGGCGGCAGGAGCAGCAGAGGACTCGGAGTCGGACTGAGCTTCCGGTTCGCTCTCGGCATCCGAAGTGCTCGAAGGAGCCTTCACACCGGCAGGCGCGAGGCCTTCCGGCGGCCACGGCTCGCCGCCTTCGACACGGGGCAGACCACGGCGCAGCGGAACCTCACTGCTCGCCTCGGCGGCAGATTCGGACGATTCAGACGGCTGCTCGAGCGCCTCAACGGACCCTGAGCTCTCAATGGACCCTGAGCTCTCAACGGCTCCTGAGCCCTCATCGGAGTCATCTGCTGAATCCGCATCCTCATTCGAATCTGAGGCAACAGCGGTCGTGCCCGCCGCGACGCCAGCCGCGCCGACGGCAGCCCCAGTTCCAACGGCAGCACCGGTCCCGACGGAGCCGGATTCGTCGACGGACTCGTCCGGGGCAGCCGAATCTTCCGGCTCGAAGGACCCTTCCGACACAACTGAGGCGCCCGGCTCGAGCGGCTCACCGATGACGCCTTCAGGTGGCCATGGCTCACCGCCCTCTACTCTGGGCAGGCCCGAGCGCAGCGAACTGGAGTATGTGGCCATATCAGGACTGTTTCGCTTTCAAGGTCTCGATCGACTGCGGGACGACCTTGAACAGGTCACCGACTACGCCGTAATCGGCGATGTCGAAGATCGGCGCTTCGCCGTCCTTGTTCACAGCGACGATGGTCTTCGAGGTCTGCATGCCGGCCTTGTGCTGGATCGCACCCGAGATGCCCAGTGCCACATAGAGCTGCGGCGACACGGAGACACCGGTCTGTCCGACCTGGTGGGACTGGGCGATGTAGCCGGCGTCGACGGCCGCACGTGAGGCACCGAGAGCAGCACCGAGGACATCGGCGAACTCACCGACGAGCTCGAAGGACTCTTCCGAGCCGACACCGCGGCCACCGGAGACGACCTTCGAGGCACCGCGCAGCTCGGGACGAGACGAGGTCTCGACGACGGCATCGAAGGAGTCGATCTGGGCCGATCGCTTGCCGGAATCGGCAACCTCGAGGGCCTGGGCGTTCGCGGACTGAGCTTCGCCACGGGTCTCGATGGATCCCTGACGGACGGTGATGACCGGGGCGCCGAAAGTCGGTGCCGAGGATGCGGTGTAGCCACCACCGTAGACGGAGTGGTTGGCCACGATGCCCTCACTGTCACGCTCGACACCCAGGGCATCGACGGACAGAGCCGAACCGCTGCGCACTGCGAATCGTCCGGCGATGTCGCGCCCGTCGATCGAGTGCGAGAGGAGGACGGCGTCGGGGGCGACAAGATCGCTCGCGGCACTCAGAGCGTCGACTGCGAAGGTTCCCAGCGCAGAGTTGCCCTCTGGAACCTCGGCAGTGAGAACCTGGGCAGCACCAAATGATGCGGCCTGTTCGGCTGCCGCCTCACCCTGACCAGCAGGTGCGAGGACCAGCGCGACGGGCGAACCGATCTCACCGGCGCCGCCGAGCAGCTCAGCCGCCGGCTTCTCCAGCTGACCTTCGGCATCGGCGGTCAGGACGGCGAGAATGGAGTCTTGTGGGAATTCGGACATATCGATTCTCCTTAGGCCAGTTTGTTCTTGATGAGGTATTCGGCGAGCTCTGCTCCGCCGTTTCCTTCGTCGACGATCTTCTCTCCGGCTTCACGCGGCGGCTTCTCGGCCACCGTGACCATGATCGATCGTGCTGTGGACTGGTCGTTGGCATCGACCTCGAGGTCGGACAGGCTGATGACCTCGAACGGCTTCTTCTTGGCCGCCATGATGCCCTTGAAGTTCGGGAACCGGGCCTCGGGAAGCGCCTCGGTGATGGAGATTACGGCTGGAAGCTCGGCGTTGACTTCCTGCTTGCCGGCCTCGACTCCGCGGGTTCCTGCTACCTTGCCGTCGCTGATCTCGACCGAGGTCAGGCCAGTCACGTGAGGGAAGTCCAAGTGCTCGCCGAGCATCGCGGGAATCATGCCGCCGTTGCCGTCGGTGGAGACGTTGCCGGTCACGACGAGGTCGAAGCCGCCACGGCGAATGGCTGCTGCCAGGACTTCGGCGGTGAGGCCGAGATCGGCACCTAGGAGCTCCTCGTCAGACACGTGCACGGCGTTGTCCGCGCCCATGGCCAGGCCCTTGCGGATCGTGGCGGTCGCGGTGTCGGGTGCCATCGAAATGACGGTCACCTCGGTTCCGTCGCTGCCATCCTTATAGGAGAGAGCCACTTCGAGGGCACGCTCGCCGATTTCGTCGAGGACCGCTTCCGAAGCGGAACGATCCGCCAAACCGGTCTCCAAATTCAGTTTCCGATCCCCGTATGTATCCGGGACCTCTTTGACCAACACCGCGATCTTCAAGGATGACTCCTATTCCGTGAGGCAATTCATCTGCAAATGAGACTTCTGCCTCATAATCTACAGTCAGCACGTTCTCGTCCGACACCCGGGTCCGCGAGGAAGCCCGGAAAAGTACTCAGTCAGACATCTTACTTCCTGTGTGCTGCAGCTAACATGCTTATTGTACGAACGTTCGAACAAATTCTACCTGCGCAGACCGATTGCGCCTACATCGTGGCGACTCAAGCGGACCTCACCGTGGCGACTGAAGCGATTGCGGAAGGAGTGAGAGCGCGCTCAAGAAACGGGCCCTAGAATGGAGCCACCGACCGTGACCAGGCAACGACCGCCCTTGGAAACGAAAGTGACCCGGTGAGTCCGACGCCCGCATCAACGTTGAAGGAGCGCCTCGTGGCATTCGACCTCGACGACATCGACCGCAGCATCATCGCTGCCCTTGTCGACGACTCGCGCCTGAGCGTCCGCCAGCTGGCCGAGCAGGTGCACATCTCGCGATCGGCCGCCCACAAGCGCTTCTCCGTTCTCGTCGAATCCGGGGCGATCAGGAAATTCACCGCCGAGGTGGACCGCAGCGCCCTCGGAATGACTGTGACCGCGGTGGTCGTCGTCAAAATCGGCGATCGGCCCTGGCCCGAAGTCAGGGACGACCTCGCCGAGTTGCCGTTCGTCGAGAAGGTTCAGGCCGTCAGCGGTGACATCGATGCTCTGGTGACCGTGAATGCTCCCGACAACACGGCACTGTCACAGGTCATCCTGCGCAGAATCCACGAAGTCCCCGGCGTAGTGTCCTCCCGCTCACTGCTCATCCTCGATGAGGCGGAAGGACACCGTCCCGGTTCGGGTCACTGATCCTCGGGTCACTGATCCTCGGGCTTAGCCCTTCTGGTAGTCCCGGATCGCCTTCTCGGCCATCTCGACCCCGTACTTCGCATCGGCGTATCCGGCGATCGTGGCCTTGCCGTGCGGGTAGACGTGACCGGCCTTGACCGCAGGCAGATCCTTGAAGACCGCCGATGCCATCATCGCCTTCGTCAGTTCGTCGTACTCTCCGCGCATATTCGAGGTGACGAAGATGATGTCGGCATCGGACAGGCTCTTGTCGAGGACCTCGATCGAGATCTGTGCCTCCGGTTCTTTGATCCCCGACCTATTTCCGCCCTGACTGGCTTTCGCGTACTTCTTGATAGACGCATCCTCTTTGGCCGACCAGTCGAATCCGAGCGGTGTGAACAGGGAGCCGACCATGTTCTGACTGCCCCACAGGTAGGCGGAGTTGTCTTCGTAGGAGGAGACGACTCCGAGCTTCGCACCCTTGGTGACGTCGCCGTACTCCTCTGCGATCTCCTTCTGCTCCGCCTGGAAATCAGCAGAGAGCTTCTCGAGCTCATCGGTCTGGTTGACGGCATCGGCAACCTCTCCGACTCGTTGCTGCCAGTCAGCCCGGTCGCCGCCGCGCAGCGTGAATTGGTAGACCGGTGCGATCTCCTCCATCTGCTTGATCATGTCCGGCTCATAGATGTTGGGGGCGAGGATGAGGTCGGGAGAGGCCTCGGCGAGCTTCTCCAGGTCGGGCTCCTCCTGGGCCACGATCGGAATGCCGCCGAGTTGGTCGACCCACTCCTCGGGGACTGCGGGGTCCTGGAACTCACCCTGCCCGACAGGTGGAAGCTCAAGGTCCATGAGGGTCTCGGTCGCGGCATAGTGCAGGCTCGCGACGCTCTTCGGATCGGCGGGGACTTCAACCTCGGCACCACTGGAATCAGTGACAGTCCGGGTCTCGGACTCCCCCGAGGCCTCGGCGTCACCACCGCCGCTCGAGCACCCGGCCGGGAGCCCGAGGCTCGCTACTGAAGCGATCACAGCTGTGGCGATGCGATTGAGTTTCATGTGTTCCTTTCAACGTCGAGCCGGCGGCTCGCGGCTGATGAACCCTCCTGGTCAGAGGAAAGAGTGAGGTGAGAGCGCTTAAGATCTTCGGGCGATGACAGCACGGCGGAAGCGCCCGAAGCCCCACCCGATGTCGACGACCTCGACCGACTCGGCCCCGAGCTCGGTAAGGCAGATACGGACCTCGTGGCTGGTCCACGATGAGTTGCCGGTCGTTGCGAAAGTGGCGACGAGCTCCTCGGCCTGGTGGTCATCGACCTCTGCGTCGTCGGTGAAGGGCTCGACGATCACGAGGCTGCGACTGGATGCGAGGATTCGCGTCAGGAGTGAGCTCGCGTCCGCTCGTGACAGGCCAGTCAACCCCGCAAGCACGAGGGTGGTGTCGACGACGGGCCAGGACTGCTCGCCTGCATGGGCGCGGAGCCCCGGGGTGTGGAGACTGCGCGCCGGGGTGTGGATGCTGCGTCCGGTCTCCGGTGCCCTGCGTGTGAGGGCCGCGGCGATCTCGGCTCCGGCGTCACCGGCCAGGGCGATGCTCGAGGCAGTGGCGATGGGGTCGAGATCGAGGATGATGTCGAGGACGTACTGCAGATGCTCGAGTGTGCGGTTTCGGTGAGCGGCGTCGAGATCGGCGTCGACGGCCCGCCGTTCCGCCCAGACGAGGGCTTCTCTCGCCGAGGTGGCTGTGGCCCTGGACCTGCCACCGCCCCTGAGGAGGTCGAGGAGGTTGACGATCGAGAACAGATCCCGCACCGCTGGATCGTCGAGGTTGAGTCCGTCCCCGGCCCCGTCGCCGATGAGCACGGCCCCGGCCTGCGTGTTGCGGTAGGTCTCGCCCTCGCGTTCGAGGAGGCCGAGTGCACACATTGCGGTGAGGACAACGCGTGCACCATCGGCATCGATGCCCGCCTGGGCGGCGATCGCCTCGGCGGTGGCGGCTCCCCCTGCAATGAGATCGCCGATGCCGAGGGTGACTGCGATGCGGGTGATGATCGGGGGCAGGATCTCGGTCATCTCGTGAACGTCGCTGACGACGTTCTGGCTGCTTTCGGGGGCATCTGGGGAACCGACGGATTCGTCCGCGGCAACCTCGGCATTCTCGTGCCCTGTGACCTCGGAGTCCTTCACGGCGGAGACCTTGCGCCAGTAACCGAGAACCTCGACGTCTTCCTTGGGCAGTCCGAGGTCACGTCGCAGGTGACGCCGGATGGGTGCAACGGTCAGCGCCTCGCCTGCGCACCACGCGTATGTTCGGCCTGCCGGCAGGTCGACGTTCTGGACGGCTTCGTACAAGAGGGTGGACTCCCCCGGCGGGGTGGAGCCCCGGACCAGCCAGTCGATCTCGACTTCGGCGGCGGTGGGGATCTGCTGAATGTCTTCGGCGGTAGGAACTTCGACGATGATGTGTCCACGCGTGCCGGCAGGAGCATCTTCAAGCCAGCGGCCGACAGCAGGCAGTGCGGTCTCGTCAGCGACGAGCAGATGGAAGTCGATCCCTTCGCTGATGCCGGCACAGGTTTTCGGGCCAGCGAACTTCAGCGAGTCCCCGACGGCGGCGCTGAAGGCCCAGTCGGAGGCGAGCCCCGATTCGTGCCGGACGACATCGAAGGCGAAGGAGTCGGCGTCCGGATCGACGCTTCGAACCGTGTAGTCGCGGGTGAAGTTCAGCGCCTCACGGTTCCAGTTGAAACGAAACTCTCCCTGCTCGCCTACGTCGAGGGATTCAGTTTCGGGTGTCGGGATGACGAGTTTCACGTGATCGTCGAAGCCCTCGGAGCGGAATTGCGGCCGCGGCATCCCGTTCACCATGCCCACCGACAAGTCTTCGCCTGCCACTGTCAGGCGTCGCATGTGCGGCGTGATGTCCGTGATGTCCGTGACTTCCACCTCGCGCAGGATGATCGGCAATACCTGCATGGGCCTGGAAGTTCGCGGCATGGATTCAGCTCCGAGGGTCTCTTGACGGATGAAACGTCGAGACCAGGAGTTCGCCACTTCAAGCAAGCGTGTCAACCGCCTGAGGCATACGATTGCTCCCACCGTCTCAAAGGTCAGCCTAACCTTAGTCGCCGTCGGTCGACAAGCGGATCTATTCAGAACCGCCTGAGGCCAGCATCGCCGCCGGAAGGCGCCGAGGCGGCCCTACGCTGGGCGCAACGTCTTCCTGACCGCCCGGATCGTCAGATCAAGAGCGGCCGCGCGATTGCCCGGGTCGCGACTGCCGGAGCGTGAACTCACGTCATAGAGATGCCCCGAGCCGATCGTCAGGAAGACGTACATCGCCGCCCAAACGACCGGCACGTCCTCAGCGATTGAGCCGTCGGCCTGCCCCCTGCGGATGATCGCTTCGACCGGGTCTCCATCGCCCGAGTCGCTTTCACCCATCATGTCGCCGTCGCCAGTCGATTCGACCCTGAGCTCAGCGCGCCGCTCACGCTCGAGCTCGTCGAAGACATCGTCGGTGATGATCGGAATGTCGGCGAACAGGAGCGTGAGGACATCGGGAACGGTGAACAGCTGCACGCAGACCCGTTCGACGGCGTCGAGCCCGAGGCCAACCTGCGGGCGAGCGCCCAGCAGTGCGTCGGTGAACATGCGAGCCCCCTGTCGGGCCACCTCAGCGATCAGGGCCTCCCGGTCACCGAAGCGCCGGTAGAGAGTCGTGCGCCCGACGCCGGTGGCACTCGCGATCTCGGACATCGACGCCCCCGAATTCTCGGCGAGCACAGCCATGGCCTCCGTGACCAGGGCATCTCTCCGCAGCTGACGCATACCGCCATTCACCTCATCCATCAACGCCCCACTCCTTCGACTGATCGTCCTCTGCTGCCAATCATGCCCGAACACAGTGCCCGTGGAACACTACTGTACCGTTTTGGTACAGTAGTGTTCCGTCCAGTTTCTTGACAGCTCATCCTCGTCATCGACACTGACACGATCGCCCGACGATTCACCACCGAACGTCACCACAGCAAGGTTCGGAGAGACCATGGCAGACAGGGAACCCAACACCGACCGCAAATCGACACCCAGCGCCTCCGGGCCGACAGGCGCCTCGACAACGAGCGCCACCAACGGCAGCGCCGCCTCGGTGTTCGCCCTCGGCAGGGCCGATATCGTCGTCATCGGCGCCATCTGCGTCGGGGTCGGCATCGCCCTTGGCTTCTTCCTTCCCGCGCTGGGCGCGTTCGCGGCGAAATTCCCGATCCCCTTCGGAGACGTAGTCGAGAAGCTCAGCCAATTCGACCAGGCATGGGTGGTCATAGCTCGCCCGATCGTCGGTGCGGTTCTCGGCGCAATTGCCACGTTTGTCATTACCGCCTCGACCACACCACTGCACATCAGCAACGACGAGATCATCATCGGCCGGCCCGATGATCATCCGCTGAGGATCTCCCGAGCCTCGTTCTCCACCGCCTATTTCGACGGGAACGACCTGACGATTCTCACCGAGGGCGGGCATCAGGCATACAAGGGTGACGTCGAAGGGAAGAAGGACAAGGTCGCCGAGGCGTTCACCTCGCGCGGCTACCGGTGGGGCGAGATCTGAGTCCGGGCCAAACGTCCCTCCGCTCGCGCGGCAACCGAACACTTCGTCCACTGTTCCCAAGACAATCGGCACCCCCGTCCGGACCTGCCGGCAGACCCTGGATCGGTGACTCGGCTCACGCCACCATGGGGCCATGACCATTGACGTTCCCACCTCTCACCGTTCATTGCCCCAGCTGCAGCCAGTCAGCTTCATCGGTGCAGACGGCCAGCCCACCGATGTTCCCACCGATGGGCTGAGGATCCCGAGCGATCGCACCCTCCTGGGTCTCTACCAGAAGATGGTGCAGGTCCGACGGTTCGAGGCTCAGGTCACCCACCTGACCAGGCAGGGGCGACTCGCGACCTACCCGTCCGCCGCCGGCCAGGAAGCCATCGAAGTCGGAGCCACCACCGCACTGGCACCGAATGACTGGCTGTTCCCCACCTATCGCGATTCCGCGTCACTGCTGACCCGCGGCGTTCCCGTGACCGAGATCCTCTCCGCCTTCCGCGGCGACTGGCACTGCGGATTCGACCCGAACGAATATCACACCTCACCCGCGGCGACACCGCTGGCAACGCAGACTCTGCACGCGACCGGCTACGCCATGGCCGCCAAGCTCAAGGGCGAAGACGCCTGCACCCTGACCTTCCTCGGCGACGGTGCCAGCAGTGAGGGTGACACCCATGAGGCCTTCAACTTCGCCTCGGTATGGCAGACCCCGACCGTCTTCGTGCTGGCGAACAACCAGTATGCGATCTCGACTCCGCTGCGTGAACAGTCGAATGCGACGATGCTCGCCGACCGCGCCGCCGGATACGGAATGCCCGGCATACGGGTCGACGGCAACGACATCGCCGCCGTGTTCGCCGCCGTCACGGCAGCCCTCGAACGCGCCCGCAACGGCGAGGGCCCGACCCTCATTGAGTGCCTGACCTACCGGATGGAGTCGCACACGAACTCCGACGATCCCACGAAGTACCGTGACGCCGAGGAGGTCGAGCATTGGAAGCAGTTCGATCCCATCGATCGCCTCGAAAAGCACCTGCGCACAGCCGGGGTCCTCGATGACGCGACCGCCGCAGAGATCACGGCGAGCGCCGAAGAGCTTGCCACCTCCGTCCGTGACGCCATGAATACCGATGCCGAGGTCGATCCGAGCGAACTCTTCGCCTACGTCTATGCGAACCCGCGCGCGAACCTTGCCACACAGCAGGAGAAGCTCGAGGCCGAGCTGGCAACGGCGGCACAGCCATGACCGTCACCACTGCCACCACGGCAGAAGACGTTCCGACGCCAGTTTCGGTGACGATGACCAAGGCGCTCAACCAGGCCCTGCGCGACAGCCTGAGCGACGACGAGAACGTCCTGGTCTTCGGTGAGGACGTCGGCCGCCTCGGCGGGGTATTCCGTGTCACCGAGGGCCTGCGGAAGGAATTCGGTCCCGAACGCGTCTGGGATTCTCCGCTGGCGGAGTCCGGGATCGTCGGCACCGCGATCGGCATGGCGATGGCCGGGATGCGCCCGGTCGTCGAGATGCAGTTCGACGCCTACGCCTACCCCGCGTTCGAGCAGATCGTGTCCCACGTGGCGAAGATGCGCAACCGCACGAAGGGCAAGGTCAGCCTGCCGTTGACGATCCGAATTCCCTACGCGGGCGATATCGGCGGCGTCGAGCACCACTCCGATTCGTCCGAGGCCTATTGGTGTTCGACCCCGGGCCTCACCGTCGTCACCCCGTCGAACCCGGCCGATGCCTATTCCCTGCTGCGCGAATCCATCGCCTCCGAGGATCCGGTGATCTTCATGGAGCCGAAGTCGCGGTACTGGATGAAGGACGAGCTCAGCTTGCCCGTGCAGACCGCGCCGATGGATCGAGCCCAGGTTGTACGCGTTGGGTCGGACGTGACTCTTCTGGCCTACGGACCCACCGTGCGCACCGCCCTGGCCGCGGCCGAGGAAGGCGCCGAGCACGGACTGTCGATCGAGGTCATCGACCTGCGGTCGCTCTCACCCTTCGACGATGAGACCGTGTCCACATCGGTGCGCAAGACGTCCCGTGCCGCGATCATCCATGAGGCCGCCCAGTTCGGAGGCTACGGCGCCGAGGTGGCCGCCCGGGTCACCGAAGCCAACTTCACCCATCTGTCTGCCCCGATCCTGCGGATCACCGGATTTGATGTGCCCTACCCGTCCCCGAAGCTCGAGGAGTACTTCTTGCCGACCGCCGAACGCATTCTCGATGCTCTCGAATCCTGGGATTGGGAGCTGTGATGAGTGCCGAGACGAGTGTGTCCGGTGCTGCCGATACTGGGAATTCCCCACGCACGACGAACGCCCGCGATTTCATCCTCCCCGACCTGGGCGAAGGACTGACCGAGGCCGAGCTCATCAGCTGGCTGGTCAATGTCGGCGACGAGGTCCACGTCGACCAGATGGTCGTCGAGGTCGAGTCCGCCAAGTCCGTCGTCGAGCTGCCGTGTCCGTTCGCCGGTCGGATCGAAGCACTGCACGCGAACGCCGGTGACACCGTATCCGCCGGTCAGCCCCTGCTCTCCGTCGCCGAGGCGGGTGCTGGTTCGAGTGCGAACACGGACTCTGGTGCCGGGCCGAGTGCGGACGTGGACTCCGGTGCCGGCCCTGTCTCGAACGAGGCATCAGTTTCGGCGGCAGAGACTGACAGCGGCGGTGCGAACCTCATCGGCTACGGCACGTCCGAGCCCAAAGCACGGTCGACGAAGCAGCGGTCATTCGGTGCGAAGCGCGGTGGGGCGACGAGCAGTGAGGCGACAGCGCCCTCAGCTGCGAAACCGTCCTCACCGGGCCCGACGACACCACCGTCGGCGGCCACTCCCCCGGCCTCCGATTCCGAGCCCGCAGTCAACGCTGCTGCCGAACCCCCAGTCGAGGCGCCGACCTCTCCGGTGTCCTCTCCCATCGTTCGCAAGCTTGCGAAGGACAATGGACTCAGTGCCAAACATCTCCTTGGCACCGGATCTGGCGGCATTGTCACCAGGGCAGATGTGCTCAAAGCCATCGAATCAGGCCCGGCGACTCCGGTCGCGAACAATGCCGCCCTGGCCAGTGGCGACCACGTCGGCACCACCGCCTCGGCGAGCGTGGCCCATTCCGGGGAATCTGCCGACCGCGATACCCGGACCCCGATCACGGGACTGCGCAAGGTCGTTTCCGAACGACTGTCGAAATCGCGACAGGAGATTCCCGAGGCCACTATCTGGCTCGACGTCGACGCCACCGACCTGCTCAATACGAAACGTACCCTCGAGGCCCGCACCGGTGAGAAGTACTCCCTGCTTTCACTCGTGTCCAGATTCGTCGTCGCCGGCCTGAAAAAGTTCCCGATCATCAACTCCTCGATCGACACCGCGGCCAACGAGATCGTCACCCACGGAGACATCAACCTGGGCCTGGCCGCGCAGACCCCGCGTGGCCTCATGGTTCCAGTCGTGCACGGTGCCGATCAGATGAGCCTGCGGAAGTTGCGCGACTCCGTATCCGAGACCGTCGGCAAGGCTTCGACAGGCAAGTTCAGCTCTCAGGAGCTCACCGGCGGCACGTTCACGCTCAACAACTACGGTGTGTTCGGAGTCGATGGCTCTGCGCCGATCATCAACCTGCCTGAGGTCGCGATGCTCGGCCTGGGACGGATCAAGGACCGCCCCTGGATCGTCGACGGCGAGCTCACCGTTCGCAAGGTGATGTACCTGTCATTCGTCTTCGACCACCGCGCCTGCGACGGTGCCGAGCCGAGCCAGTTCCTCACCTTCGTCGCCGACTGCATCGAGAACCCGATCTCGCTGTTGCCGGAGCTGTGACGACGGCCCGCCGATTCCACATTTCGGACTGATCTCCACCTTCCGTGACACGCACCACTAGCCTGGCGCAGGCCGCTCACCTGCGGTGTCCATTCGAAGAGGAAGAGGTCGCCCATGTCGGGAGTTCACGATTCACCACCGCCGTCGAGGCCACCTCGGCGGCGGTACTCATTGCTGCTCCTCATCATTCCCGTCGTGGGCTACCTCCTGACGCCCTTCGTCGCCAATTCGATCGAGCCACGCATCTTCGGGATGCCGTTCATCCTCACCTACACGATCGTCGTCACGATCCTCACCTGGTTCTTCGTGTGGATGGCCGCCCGGGGTGATCACTACTACCGCGGTGACAAGGCCGAATACGTCCCAGCCGATGTTGCCTTCGGTGAGGATCACCCGATCGGGGAGGCCGCAGAGACGGCCTCAGCAGACGCAGCCTCCGCAGACGGATCGGAGGCCGAGAAATGAGCACCTCAGCGATCATCGCCTGCATCATCTTCGGCATTGCCATGCTCGCGACCATCGGCATCGGCATCTGGTCGGGCCGCGGGCGTGAGAAGTCACTCGACGAATGGTCAGTCTCCGGACGCGGACTCGGGTTCGTCTTCATCCTCCTGCTCATGGCAGGAGAGACCTATACGAGCTTCTCGTTCCTCGGCACAGCCGGCTGGTCGTATTCCTATGGTGTGCCGATCCTCTACCTCATCGGCTATCTCAGCGTCGGACTCGTCGTCGCCTACCTCGTCGGCCCGCTGTTCTGGACCTATGCGGCCAGGCACAAGCTCGTCAGCCTCTCCGACATCGTCGAGCACCGCTTCCGCTCGCGGGGTCTGGCGATCCTTGTCGCCGTGCTCGCGACCGTGTTCATCGTTCCCTACATCCAGCTGCAGATCCAGGGCATGGGTGCCGTCGTCAACGCCATGAGCTTTGGGGCGATCGACCTCAAGGTCGCCGCCATCATCTCCTTCATCGTCGCCGAGGCGTTCATCCTCTTCTCCGGTCTGCGCGGTTCCGCGTGGGTCAGCGCCCTCAAGGACGGCCTCGTCATCCTCGCCGTCGCCTTCCTCGCCATCTACGTGCCGCTGCACTACTTCGACGGGTTGGGTGAGCTGCTCGATAAGCTCGTGGTTGAGAAGTCGCAGTGGCTGACGTTCCCCGGTGCAGGTGAGGGGACGTATGGAAGCGCCTGGTTCATCTCGACGATCATCCTCAACGGGATCACGATCACCGTCTTCCCCACCTCGATCGCCGGATACCTGTCGGGTACCTCGGCGAACACCCTGCGCCGCAATTCCATCATCCTGCCCTGGTACCAGTTGCTGCTCCTCGTGCCGATGATGGTCGGCGTCGCCGCGCTCTTCGTCATTCCCGCCCTCAAGGACACGGATCTGGCGCTGTTCTCCGTAGTCATCGACTCGCTGCCGGCCCCACTTGTCGCCGTCATCGGAGTCGCGGGTGCACTGTCAGCCATCGTGCCGATGAGCGTGTACATGCTCTCGATCGGTTCGATGTGGGGTCGCACGGTTCTCGGCGGCGGGCTGTCCGGCCCGAAGAGCTCCGCGTCGATGACGAAGGAACAGCTGGCCGCACGTGGTCTGCGGCAGAAGACGCTGTCCCAGTGGGTGTGCCTCATCGTCGGTGTGATTGCGCTGGTGATGAGCCTGCTCATGCCCGACGCCCTCGTCGAGCTCTCCGTGCTCAGCTACGAGGGTCTGGCACAGGTCGTGCCCGCCGCGCTGCTCGCACTCTACTGGCCGCGGATGAGCAAACAGGCCGCTGCCGCCGGCCTCATCGTCGGCTCGGTGACCATGGTGGCCCTGCACTACACGGGCCACGATCCGCTGTTGGGCATCAACGGCGGCCTGTGGGCAATCGCGGTCAACCTCATCATCGTCGTCATCGTCACCCTGGCCAAGCCGGACCCGCGGTGGGTTCCGGCAGCGCAGCGAGCGAAGGTGAACGTCTGAGACGTGCTGACTCAGCCCCGGAGTAAGTCAACAGTTGCCGTCCGGAACACTGTCGACTCGATCAAAGTCGAAATTGGCTCCAGAAGTTCGAATCGCAGACGACTGTGGATCGGGCAGCGGGCTTGGAAGTAGGTGCTCGTCGTCTGGGTGGAAATAGAGCCATTCTGAACTATTGCGGGCTGTGCTGAAATTGAGCAGCTTCGCCATGGCGGTACTGGCAGGCGCCTCGAGGTCGTATTTCCCTAGAGCCACTTGATCGAAAGTTGTATTCTGCGCAACAGTATCGATATCACCGTAAAGTATGGCGTCTCGTCTGCTGAGGGGAAACGAGACCCCCACGCTGTACGAAAACCTACGCCTTGAAGTGGTTCGAGGAGTTCTTCTCCCCTTGGGATAAGCCCAACAGGCGAATCAGACGTCAACAATGAACGCCTTCAAACCGAACGTGCAAAATGGGTCGACCGACGAGATAGGTCCAGAGTTCTTCGACTATTTCGCTTAACTGGGAGATGTGTTCGGCAGGAGAGACCCTTGTTGGAGGTCCACCGGGTCTCGTTGCCTCATCCCAGATCTGCTGGATCGTCTCCTCTGAAGCGTTTGTCAGCCCCAGGTTCTCTTCTGCCCATGATGCCGTCTGATGCCGCCCGCCAAACCCAACTTCAAGGCGAATCATTTCTGCACGGATAGATTCCATGGAACGACGTTGATTTGGGCTCCGGGCGTATTGCAATGCTGAAAAAAATGCGAGTTCACTGCGTTGTCCGGGGGAGAGTGACCTTATGCCTTGGCCTGAGGCTTGGGCAATAACTTTTGCGGCGCTGCTTTCGACCTTGGAGAGCACTTTCTCAAAAGCGTCTGTACCCTCGGGGTGCCCTGGCAAGGAATGAAAGTCATTGACGGATGCCGCCTTGCGCACCACCTGTGTGAACACCTTTCTACTTTGAAGATTCGCGCTGCCGATCTTTCCGTCCCTCGCGAAATTCCTCAAGTAGAACTGCGGCACAAAATGATGCCGACGTGCCTCATTGCCCTTCGCCGGAGGCATCCCGTTCGCCTGCATGTTTCGCCCCAATTACTCTCTGTCTGATCTAACCGAAACAGCGCCCCAACACACCAACGACTAGTGACGATCATCCTACGACGGATTAGCCTGGTGCCGCCGAACTGATAGTAGAGAACAATGCATAGGTTCAGGGTGCGCCCCGGTACACCTCATCACCACCGACATACGTCGCGCGCACGTCGATGTCCGCAATTCCGTGGGGGTCGATGGTCAGTGGGTTGTCTCCGAGGACGGTGAAGTCGGCGAGGTATCCCGGCGCCAGTCTGCCCTTGTAGGACTCCTCCCCTGAAGCCTCGGCGGATCCGAGAGTGAAGATCGACAGCGCCTCGGCTGCTGTGACCTTCTGCGAGGCTCCGACGGTGACCCCGTCGTCGACGCCGGTCCTCGTCACCAGCGACTGCAGTCCGAACAGCGGCTGGTAGGGCCCGCACGGATAGTCCGATGATCCTGCCACCGTGACCCCAGCGTCGAGGAACGAGCGGTGCGCGAACATCCGCTCCGTCCTCGCCTCGCCGTACCAGGAGTTCAGCGCCGAACCGTGATAGCCGGGATATCCGGCGAAGGGGACAGCAATGGCGCCGAGGCGGTTCATCCGCCCCAGGATGTCGTCGTCGATGAGGCTGCAGTGTTCGATCCGGTGCCGCAGACCCGGGCGCGGGATCCGGGCAGCAACGTCGTCGAAGGCGTCGAGGACGAGGCGGATCGCGGCGTCGCCGTTGGCGTGGACGCCGATGCGGTTGCCGTCGGTATGGACGCGTTCGACGTTGGCTCGCAGCTCATCGGTCGAAGTGGTCTGCACGCCCTGATAGTTCGGGTCGGTGAATGGTTCGGAGAGCAGGCAGGTCCGCCCGCCGATCGCTCCGTCGAGGAAGGCTTTGACGCCGATGAGCTTGAGCCGATCATCGCCGAAACCGCTGCCGATTCCGAGCTCGGCGGCCTTGTCATAGTGGTCGATGGACAGAAGCATGCCGATGCGCAGGCCGAGTGCATCGTCGGCGCGCAATGCTGAGAGGATGCCGATGTCCTGGGGGCTGATGAGTGCGTCGCAGATCGAGGTCAGGCCTGCGGCATTCCACTTCGCGATCGTCCGCGCGGCACCGAGCTCCAGGTCCTCGACCGTGTCCCCGGGAATGAAACGGTCCCCGCGGGCTGTGGCCGGCATGAGGACGTTCATCAGCGCCCGTTCGATGAGCTTGCCATTGAGCCGACCGTCGGAATAGCGGTCATAGCGGCCGCCGTCCGGGTCGGGTGAGGACTCGTCGATGCCGAGGAATCGCAGTCCGGCGGAATTGACCACGCCCCAGTGCCCCGCGACGTGGTTGACGATCACCGGGACCTCTGGTGCGATCCGGTCGAGTTCGTCGCGGAGGACGATACCGGTCTTCTCATCGTCGTAGCGGCTGCCCTTGACCCATGTCCTCGCCGAGGTTGTCCCCACCTCGGCGGCGATCGTGTCCAAGAGGGTGGGAACGTCTCCCACCGCTGCATGGGACAGGTCGAGGTGGAGGGCGTCGCCGGCGGTCATGGCCAGGTGGATGTGGGCGTCGTTGAGGCCGGGGATGATGGTCGAGTCACCGAAGTCGAGCACCTCGGCGGTGGGGAATCTGTCGCGCAGTTCAGTCAGCGTTCCGCTCGCGCTGATGATCTCACCGGTGATCGCGAAGGCCTCCGGTTCGAGAGCCGAGCTGGCGCCTGGCCGCGTCCGCGCCTGCGACACGATCGAGTTCGCCCGCACGATCGTGGGTGTTCTCTCCTCCATAGGAAACTCCGTCCTTGCAGCTCGTATAGGTGCGGCCATGGTGCCACGTCCAGCCGTGCCGTGCCCGGCCGACTCGGAGCCTGAGACTCTCGTTCAACGTTGAGTCAGGTTTTCACTGCGAGGCACCATCGAAAACCTGACTCAGCGTTGAACGAAAGGCCCGTACCGAACGAGAGGCCCGTACCGAACGAGAGACCCGTACCGAACGAGAGACCCGTACCGAACGAGAGACCCGTACCGAACGAGAGCCGATGACCACCCTTCAGTCGTCGAGGAGGGCTGCCGCGTACATGGGGCGGGCGGCGTCGGCGCTCGGCGGGTGGAACAGACCGGCGGTCGCATCCCGGTACAGGCGCGAGAGTTCGTGGCTATTGTCGAAGCCGCTGCCGCCGGAACACATGAGAGCCGTCTCGGCCGCGTTCCTGGCCGCATCGGAGGCCTTGATCCGGGCTCCCACCAGCCGCAGCGGCCAACCGGACCCGTGGTCGACCAGTGCGTCGAAGTCCCTGGTGTAGGCGTCGAGCATGGCGGGGACGGCGAGGTAGTCCAGGTGCGCGTCGGCGAGGCGTGCGCGAGTCTCGGGCACCTCGGCGAAGGTGGTTCCGGCTTTCGCGGACTTGCGCTTCTTCAGACCGGCCGCGCCGAGTTCGAGCGCTCGGGCGGCGACGCCGGCATAGACGGAGGCGATGAGCAGCTGGAAGTTGCTGGTGATCGCGAAGGTCAGCGGGTCGGGGTGCTTGCCTGCCGGGATGGTGCGCGAGACCCGTTCGGGGCGCATGGGTACCTGGTCAAGCATCGTCGCCCGCGACTGGGAGGCCCGCATTCCCATGACGTCCCACTGGTCGGAGACCGTGATGCCCTCGGCGTTGCGTTCGATGAAGCCGTAGACCAGCTGGCCCTCGGCTGGCTGGTCTGCATCGGGGCCGGCGATTCCTTCTTCAGCGGAAGCGATCTCTCCGTGGACGATCAGCCGCGTCCACACGGGGGAGAGCGAGGTGAAGATCTTCACGCCGGTGAGCAGGTAGCCTCCGTCAGAGGTCGGTTCAGCCACCGTGTTCGACCCCTGCATGACCCAGTCATTGGAGGGTTCGGAGATGCCGAAGGCGAAGATCTCCCCCGCCATCGCCTCCTCGAAGACCCAGTTCAATGAGGCATCGCCGCGGTCGTTGAGAGCCTTGACGACGCCGGTGCACATGAGATGCATGTTGATCGCCAGGGCCGTGGCCGGGGCCGCCGCGGCCAATCGCTGCTGCAGACGCGAGACCTCGTGCAGGCTCAGCCCGGGACCGCCGTAGGCGTCCGGAACGAACAGAGTGAGGTAGCCCAGAGACTTCAGCTCCTCGAGGTCCTCATCGAAGAAGCGGTTCTCACGGTCGTAGACGCCCGCACGTTCGCGGAAACGTTCGAGCACCTCGGCGGGAAGGTACTTCTCGGCCAGTTCGCCGAGGCGGGTCTCACGGTCGGTCATCATGTCTCCTAGCGGATGGGGTCAGATTCCCGATTGGATCGGGGGCAGCGAGTCGACGTCCCACGTTGATCAGCGGGGCCGGCGCAGAATAACCGCACCGTTGTGCCCGCCGAATCCGAACGAGGTCGACAGGACTGTGTCAATCGGTGCATCGTCGAAGCCGCCACGGCCGATGTTGCGTGCTTGACCTGCAACGATGTCCCATCCCTCGAATTCGCAGGTCTCGAGGTTGAGTGTCGGAGGCAGCGTCTGCTCCATCATCGTACGGACGGCGATCATGGCCTCGATGACGCCCGAGGCACCAAGCAGGTGACCCGTCGACGACTTCGTGGCGCTGATCGGAATCGAGTGGGCGGTGGTGCCGAGCGCGGCGTCGAAGGCCTTGAGTTCCGCCGCATCACCGGCGGGAGTGCCGGTGGCGTGGGCGTTGATGTGGCCGATGTCCTCGGGATCCAGTCCGGCGTCGGCCAGGGCCTCACCCATCGCCGAGGCGGCACCTCGGCCATCGGGATGCGGATTCGTCGGATGGTGAGCGTCGCTGGCGGCTCCGAATCCTGCGAGTTCCGCGAGCGCGGTAGCCCCGCGGGCGGCGGCTCCGGCCTCGGATTCGAGGAGGATCGCACCGGCGCCTTGGCTCATGACGAATCCGGATCGCGCACTGTCGAAGGGTCTGCTGGCGGATGTGGGATCATCCTCGAAGCCGGCGGCGAGCGCCCGCATGTTCGCGTTCGAGGCGAGGTTGACCGCGTTGAGGCAGTCCTCCATCCCGACGACGAGCACCGCGTCGGCGTATCCGTGACGGATGCGGCGCATTGCCTCGCCGAGGGCGATGGCCCCGCTGGCGCAGGTGGCCGAGACTCCCTGCCCGGGCCCGCGGAAATCGTAGCGCTGGCTCAGCAGCGCTGCGGCCGAGTCGGGTGCGCCGTGGATCGCCAATGTCAGGGGAACCGAGCGGGGGCCGCCGTCGAGGAGTGAGCGTGTGGCGTTCTGCATGGCGTCGACGGGGCCGGAGCCGGTGGCAGCGATGACGGCGACGCGGGATCGGCCCCACGGGAGGGAGTCGGGGGCAGCGTCGTCGGTCTGCGCGCCTGCATCCGTTTTCGCCCCTGTGTCCGGGCGTGCGATCCCGGCCTGCGTCAGGGCCTGGTCTGCGGCGGCGATGGCCCAGTGCTGGACTGGGCTGAGTCGGCGAGCGAGAGAGCGGGGCAGGATCGCCTCGGCGTCGAAGTCTCTCACCTGGCCGCCGATGCGCACGGCCAGATCCGCAAACTGCTCCCCCTCGAGTCGACCGATCGCGCTGCGGCCGGTGACCACGGAGCCCCACAGTGCGTCGACATCATTGCCGCTCGGCGTGATCGCGCCCATTCCGGTGATGACGACGCGGCTGTCTTCGGTGTTCGGTGCGTCCCGGCTCTGGGAGACCTGTCCGCTCACAGTCGCTGTCCTTGTCCGTCCATGATGAGGTCAACGGTTTCGGCGCGCCGAATCTTCCCGCCGACCGTCCTGGGCAGGTGCTGGAGTCGATAGATGCGACGAGGAACGAACTGCGGCGCCAGGCGGGCCCGTGCATGGTCGAGCAGCTCTGTCTTGCCCAGTCCTTCGTGCGTACCGGCACCGGCCTCGATGACGAGGGCGATGAGGCTGCCCAACGCCGGGTCCTCGAGGGCGATGGCGCAGACCTCGCCGAGGTTGTCGTACGTTTCGAATGCCCGCTCAACTTCCGGCAATGAGACCTTGTGACCACCGGTGATGGCGATATCGCCGGCCCGACCGGCCAGCTGCAGCCTGCCGTTGACGATCCTCCCCTGGTCATCGACGGTGGCCCAGCCGTCTGCCCCGCGCAGCACCGCATCGGTGGTGCCGGTGACGTAGCCGTACGAGCAGGCCGCGGCCCGGATCCACAGCGTCCCGAGTTCTCCCTCGGGAACTTCGGCGCCGGACTCGTCCCGGATCTGAGCTCCGATGCTCGGATAGACGGTGATCCAGGTGCCATCACCATCGCGGCTGTCACCGATGAAACCGATCTCTGCGGCACCGTAGTAGCTGAGCAGCCGTGTTTGCGGGAGGATCTCGGCGAGGCGGTCGCGGATGCTCGCCGGCAGATTGGCTCCGCCGGTGACGACGAGGTCGAGGTGAGTGAAACGTTCGGGGTCACGGCGGGCCGCCTCGGCGAGGGCACGGACTACCGCGGGAACCGCGACGACACGGGAGATGGCCTCGGATTCGATGCGCCGACCCATCGTGATCGGGTCGGATTCGTCGGCGACGTGCACGCTGCCCCCGGTCGCGAGACTCTCGACGACCGCGTAGAGCGTGAGGCTGTAGGACACCGGGCCCGGTGCCAGTGTCGCGACTCCGGGCAGCGGTTCGAGGTGGGCTGAGGAGACGCCGACATTGTCGCGATACTGCTGCCGCGTCTTGATGAAGGCCTTCGGGTTGTTCGTCGTGCCCGAGGAGAAGAGCATGAGAAAGGGCTCGGACGCATCGCGGACACTCGGCAGCGGGGCAGGCTCGACGACGGCGGCTTCGCGAGTTCGGAAGTCGGCGAGGCCGATGACAGTGCCGGTCCAGGAGGAGGCGAGCGCCTCGGCGAGTTCGCTGTTGTCGCTGATGACGACTCCGATTCCGGTAGTACGGATGACGCCGAGCTGATGGTCGAGCGGCCAGCGCGGATCGATGGTCGTGGATACGGCTCGGTAGCCAGCAAGCCCGGCAATGATCCGCGAGGCGTGAAACGCCGAGATGAGGCTGACCGCGGTGATGGGGATGCCGTCTGTCTCATGGGCGGGGGTCGGCGGGTCGGACTGCGCTCGGTGGAGTTCGTCGACGACGGCGAACATCCGGCGAGAGCCTTCGACGAGCTCGGAGTAGGTCAGCCGCTCGTCGGCTCCGACGAGGGCGAGCTGCTCGGGATTGTTCCCAGCAACGTTGAGAACCGTCGAGGTGATCGGCACGTATGACCTCCAGATAGCTGCGGCACGGCTGGATCCGGGTGCGCCCTCAGCCTGCCTGTGGGCCCGGTCTGGGCCGCTTCCCCAGTATAGGAGTCGCCGGAGTATAGGAGTCGCCGGTTTCGATTCTTAATCTGTAATCATTCAATTATCGGGCTTCGGTCGACTGGCGCGAAAACACGCAATTGTCTAACGGGAGACGACAATCCGAATTATCGCATTAGAGGCTCTTCCCAGATGAGGGTGTAGGTCGGCCGGGCGCGTCGGTCCGCAGATAGACGTCGAGATCTCCCGACGACGGAGGTTCCTACGCCATCCATCCGAAAGACCTCGACGTGTCCGACGCTACCCCGCCGGCCGGCTTCGGCCGCCCTGACCTGACCGCCTTCGCGTCTTATCCCAATCGACTCTGATCGGGTCTGCTGATCCTCTCGACGAGAACGCAGCGACATCACAGCCACCCAACCCCGACCGTTCGGGAAGCCGGGACACGTCACATGGCCTGTGCTGCGGGCGTGTCGAGTTGGTCGTCCAGGGGCGACGCAGGAGTGTCGACGCGACGTGCTGAGAGGTGGTTCCAGTCGAGCACTAGCACACCGGCTACAGGCATGGCGATGGGTCAGGAACGGCGTCGCTCCCTACGCAGGAGGGAGCGCAGAGTCTCGGCGTTCGCGTAGCCGACCCGTAGCGCGATCTCGGCGGAGGTGAGGTCCGTGGTTGCTGAGAGGTGTCGAGCTCGTTCGGTGCGAAGCCGTTGGACGAAGCCGAGCGGAGTGAGGTTGAGCGCCGCACGGACTCGTCGTTCGAGGGTGCGCCGGCTGGTGCCGAGCGACTGCGCGACGAAGGCGACGTTGAACGGTTCGTCCAGTCGGGCGCGCACGAAGCGTTCGAACTCGACGACGATCGGGTCCTCGTGCCGGAGATGTTCGTAGGCGACGAAGGCCGCCTGCGACGGGCGCTCGTCGATGATGAGGAGCTTGGCGACGTGTTGGGCCAGGTCGGGGCTGATCGATCGCACGAGTGAGAGCGCGAGGTCGATGTGGGCGAAGGCGGCGCCGGCGGTGACGAGGTTCCCGTCGACCACGACCATGGTGTCGAGATCGAGGGCGACGGTCGGATAGCGCTTCAGGAACTCCGGCCCCAGGAACCAGCTGGTCGTCGCCCGCCGATGATGCATCCGTCCGGTCTCGGCGACAGCGAACACGCCGGTGCACGCCGCGGCGATCCGGGTGGTCGCCTCGTCGAGGCGCCCGAGCGAGGCGATGACCGAACGAGCATCTCGGCTCTGGAGGGCGTCGTTGGTAGCGGCGGCCGTAAGGGTTCCAAGCGCAGGGACGACGACCACGTCGAACTCTGCGGACTCCGACAGCGGGTGGTCCACCGACAGGGTCATCGATGCCGTCGTGGTCACTCGCCGTTTCGGTCCGAGGATGGCGAGTTCGATCGGGTCGATCCGTGGGTCGACATCGCCGCGGGCTCCGTCGGCCACCCGCACGATGTCGATGATCGACGCGATAGCCGAACCGAAGCAGCCGTCGATCGCGATCAGTCCGATACGCATGACGTAAACAATAGCAATACTGCCGTATACGCCACTACCCACCGGCCCTCGCTCGTCATACGCTGAACTCGTCACACGAAGAATCACGACTTCAAGGAGAGTCCCTCATGTCAACACCCGCATCACTTCCGTATGCCTTCGTCGCCAAGATCGTCGCGGCCGATGGACAGCACGACGCGCTCGCCGATCTGCTCGCCGGCGCTGTCGCACTCGCCAACGAAGAAGTAGGAACGATTGTCTGGTTCGCGGTCAGGACCCACGCCGACACCTTCTGGATCTTCGATGCATTCCACGACGAGGCCGCTCGCGACGCCCACGCCAACGGCGCCATCGTCGCAGCCCTGATGGCCAACCAGCACCTCCTCAGCGCAGCACCCGAGATCCTGGCGGCCGACGTCCTCGCGTCCAAGCTCCCGTAGTCCGCCAACGCACGAGACGATCGTGCCCCGCCGAGCCGTCGCCAGGTCGCGACGCAACGCCAGGCTGCGTTGCCGAGCGGTGCGAGGCCTATCGGCACACGGACAGGATGCCGGCCGCGAGCGCTCAGCCGGCGAGGGGTCCGTCGCAGAGGAGAGCGACGTCGGTGTCGGGCAGAGCCGTGAGGCCAGCGCATCGCGCGACCACCAGAACCGAACAGCCCCTGCCCTGCGTTTCCGCAGGGCAGGGGCTGTTCGCCGGAGCCGCCTGTCGGAATCGAACCGACGACCTAATCACGTCGGCTTTGCGTCTATCGCTTGATGCGCCCACTGGGCGAACGAGCCGCTGACCTGAGCAAACGCCGAGCGTGGGGGACGCCGCCATCCGGTGGTGACCGACGACGACCGACCAGTACCGACCGTTTCACCGGAGCTTGCGGCGGCGTCGAAGCCGAGCAAGCTCCATTCCTTTAGCTCACCGCGCCCTCCTCCTCGCCGGTCCCGTCGTCGAAGACGTTTCAGGGGTCTTCTCAGATGACGGTGTAGGTCGGCCGGGCGCGTCGGTCCGCAGATAGGCGTCGAGGTCTCCCGACGACGGAGGTTCCTACGCCATCCATCCGAAAGACCTCGACGTGTCCGACGCTACCCCGCCGGCCGGCTTCGGCCTCCCTGACCTGACCGCCTTCGCTCGACTCGACGGCCTCGGTCTGAGCGTGACCGGACAACGACTTGAACCGGATCGTGCGGTCCTCGCGTGCCGCGTGGTGGAACCAGATCAGTGGTGCCGACGGTGCGGCAGCGAAGGCGCTGCTCGTGACACCGTGACCCGGCGGTTGGCCCACGAGCCGCTGGGCTGGCGACCGACCGTGCTGGAAGTTGTAGTGCGCCGCTACCGCTGTGCCGACTGCAGACACGTGTGGCGCCAAGACATCAGCGCCGCGGCGGAGCCACGCGCGAAGCTCTCGCGCACCGGGCTGCGGTGGGCGCTGGAAGGGATCGTGGTCGCACACCTCACCGTCGCCCGTGTCGCCGAGGGACTCGGGGTCGCGTGGGACACCGCCAACAACGCGGTCCTGGCTGAAGGCAAGCGGCTGCTGATCAACGACCCCACGCGGTTTGAGGGCGTGAAGGTCATTGGCGTCGATGAGCACGTCTGGCGCCACACCAGGCGTGGCGACAAGTACGTCACCGTGATCATCGACCTCACCCCGGTCCGCGATGGCGCCGGCCCAGCAAGGCTGCTGGACATGGTCGAGGGCCGGTCGAAGGCGGCGTTCAAGACCTGGCTCGCCGACCGCGACGACGCCTTCCGTGACGCGGTCGAGGTGGTCGCGATGGACGGCTTCACCGGGTTCAAGACCGCCGCTGCAGAGGAGATCCCGGACGCGGTCACGGTGATGGATCCCTTCCACGTCGTGCGCCTGGCCGGTGACGCCCTCGACAGGTGCCGGCGCCGGGTCCAACTCGCGATCCACGGGCACCGTGGGTTCAGGGACGACCCGCTCTACAAGTCGCGGCGCACGCTGCACACCGGCGCGGACCTGCTCACCGACAAGCAGAGCGACAGGCTACGCGCGCTGTTCGTTGATGACGCTCACGTCGAGGTCGAGGCGACCTGGGGTGTCTACCAGCGCATGATCGCCGCCTATCGCCACGAGGACCGGCAACGTGGCCGCGAGCTCATGGAGAAGCTGATCACCGACCTCAGCGCCGGCGTCCCCAAGGTGCTCACCGAGCTCACCACCCTGGGCCGGACCCTGAAGAAGCGAGCCGCCGACGTGCTCGCCTACTTCGAACGACCCGGCACCAGCAACGGGCCGACCGAGGCGCTCAACGGACGGCTCGAACACCTGCGCGGCTCCGCACTCGGGTTCCGCAACCTGACCGACTACATCGCCCGAAGCCTGCTCGAGACCGGCGGCTTCAGACCCCAACTCCTACACCCCCGATTGGGATGAGCCGCATTAGATTTCGGACTAACCCCGCTACCTGCGCAGACGAGGCGTATCATCCATTTTCCCTTGCTTTCGGCAACCACCCGGAGCAACTCGGCAAAGTTGACTCTTTGACATTCCGCTAACCGCCGTTATACGTTGACTTGGCTCTACCGAAATACCATTTCCATATCGTGGAATCGTGGGTGTTGTCGCCCGGAGTCCATTCCCATGTCGCTCGATCATCGGCGACCGAGACACCAATACCGAGATACCGGAGTCTCCTCAGCCTCGCCTATGTGTTCGTCTTCTTCTGGAAGTACCGCGACCCCAAGGAGATGAATCGCCTCGGCAAGCTCAAGGACTCTGAGCTCGAATACATCCGCGAGGGCGGCGCTCAGGACGAAGACGCACCTCGCCCGAACCCGCTGGCCAATCTCGGCTACATCCTCAAGCAGCGCAAGGTCTGGGGCATGTCCCTGGGCCTCGGTTGCGCCGGCTATACGCAGTGGATGCTCCTGACGTGGCTGCCCGGCTACCTGCAGTCGGAGATGGGCATGAGCGTGATGTCCTCGGGCATCTTCACAGCCCTGCCCTGGCTCGTCGCCGTGGCCGTCGAGTTCATCTTCCCCGGCTGGCTGCTTGACCACCTGATGCAGATCGGGAAGTCGGGCACGGCTGTCCGCAAGACCTTCATCGTTGCGGGGATGCTCCTGGCCATGACGGTGATGGGCGCGGCCTTCACCGAGGACCCGGGCTGGGCCCTGTTCTGGATCACCCTGGGCACCAGCGGGATCACGGTCTCCTTCTGCGTCACCAACTCCCTGCCTGCGCTCATCGCCCCCGAAGGCGGGGTCGGCGCGACCGGCTCGATCATGAACTCGGTGAACAACCTCATCGGTGTCTCGGCGCCGATCGTCACCGGCTTCGTCGACCAGGCGACCGGCGGCTTCGGTGCCACGTTCATCGTCTGCGGAGTCATCCTGGGCATCGGCATCTTCTTCTACACAGTGGTGCTCGGCCCGATCATTCAGATCCCAACCGCCGAGGAGCGCGCCGCTGCGAAGACAGCCGGAATCTGAACAGCTCCTCGACGAATCCCCCGCGCGCCACCCCCATACGCCCGTGCCCTGAGATCTCGAGGCACGGCAGAGGCCGCGCCGGTAACCAGCGACTTCACTTTCATATACTTTTAAGTATCTGGATACTCTAATGTATCCTGAGTGAATGGCATCATCATCCGCCTCCACGCGCCCCCCGGTTCGCCTCACCCGCAGAGAGAGCCAGGAGAGAACTCGCAGCGACCTCATCGCTGCGGCAATCGACCTCTTCGCCGCGAATGGCGTGGCGGGCTCCCCGCTCAATGCGGTGGCCGAGCACGCGGGCTTCAGCCGGGGCGCAGTGCATGGGAATTTTGCCGACAAGGCCGAACTTGCCAGCGCCGTCGTCCACTCGGTCGCAACCGACCTCGGCGCACAGCTTGCTGAAGTCCTCTCCCGCCCCACCTCAAGCAGAACAAGGCTGGCGGACTACATCACCACCTCGATGGACTACTCCCGTGCCAAACCGGCCTCGGCCGCAGCCATCGTCGCCGCGGTCGGGTACCTCAGCCGCAGCGGCGCGGAATCTTATGATGATCGTGCCAAGGACTCCGCCGGCGATCTGGTCGCGCTGTTCGAGGAGGGACAACGGCTCGGGGAGATGCGCAGTTTCGATCCGCTCACGATGGCACTGGCACTCCGCTCGGTCCTCGACACGACGTCCGCGAGCCTGAGCCGCAGCAGAGCATCCGCCCGCGCAGATGCCGTGACCGCTGAGTTCGTGGCGCTCTTCGACCACGCCACCCGCAGCACCGCAACCACAGCTCCACAAGGAACACAATCATGAATCGCACCTACCGCACCACAGTCCGAGGCCGCTTCGCCGACCTCGACGACACCCGGCGCGCAACCCTGCGAGCGGCACACGAGGACCACGACATGTTCTCCGCGCGCTTCACCTCGGAGGGCACGTTCCTCTACACACCCGAATTGGTCACCTATCAGCATCGGTTCGAGATCGTCATCGAGGAGGAGTCTCCCGAAGACGCCGAGGTGCTCGCCCATATGCGTGCCGAAGAGCTCGCGAAGGCCGACCTCGACAAGCGGGGCCTGAGCGGGAGAACTGTCGGCGTCTCATCGGTCTGTGTCGAAGACGTCAAGCTGCGTCGAGGGGTAAGGCGATGAGTCTCGCGGCTGCGCTGCTTATGTCCCGAGCAATGAGCGGGCTCGACGCGCGCATCTCTGAAGTGCTCGAACGCGTAGGGCTGTCGTTCGAGGACCTGCGACGTCTGCGGGCCATCGGCCGGTGCGACGAGGGATCGGCCTCGCCGGATCAGGGGCTGACCCGCTCCGAGCTAGCAGAGGCGATGGATGAGGCAGCTTCACAGGCTCTGCGCGCGGTGCGGCCCCTGGAGAAGCTCGGCTGGGTCGAGCGATCCGAGAGCGGCACCTTCGTCCTCACTGAGAGCGGAGCCTTCCTCATCGACCAGGCAGAGGGGCTCGCCGAGGCGGCGGCACAGAGATGGTTCGCCGACACCAGCATCGATCCTACCCAGGTGACGACAGTGCTCGCCGCCCTGGTCGAAGAGGATTAGAAGTCCGACGGCTGACCGCACTCTTCTCTTACCGCACCGGCACCAGCTGACTTTCCCGTGCCCGCCGACTCATGTCGAGACAGATGAAGGCGGCAATGAGCATCATGACTCCGGCTCCTGCCATCAGGGCTCCGGTGTCCATCCCAGCCAGGACGGCGAAGACCGTCACCCCCACAGCCCCGCCGAGGTTGCGGGCAGTGCTTCCCGCGCCCGAGGCGAATCCTGGCCTTTGCGGCAGGGCATGCATTGCCGCTGTCACAATCGCGGGCGTGAGGATCCCGACCCCGATCGCCCACACGACGAGGGCGATCCACAGTCCCCACAGACCTGATCCTGACACTGTCAGACCCATCAGCCCGAGGCCCATTCCGGCCACAATGAGGCCCATCGCGCTTGTTCTCCAGACGCCGAGGCGATTGCTGACCGTCCCCGACAGCGCCGCGACGAACGGAAGCGGCAGCAGAGCGGGCAGAGTGGCCAGCCCAGCTTGGAACGGACTCAGCCCTCGATCGCCCTGGAAGAACTGGGTCAGAAGAAACAGAGAGCCGAGGACGCAGAAGTTCATCAATCCCGCGACGATGCAGGCAGTCAGCAGTCTCATCCGCGATGATCCAGAAGATTCGACGCGCCCAGCGCCCCGGGCGAGCCCACCACTTCCCAGTCTCGCCGCCCATGCCGGTGATGAATAGACAATGATCGGCACGAGCGCCACGAGGATGACCGGCAGGTTCAACCAGAACGCTGCCCTCCAGTTGCCCAGCTCGACAAGCAGCCCTCCCAGCAGAGGTCCCACCGGAAGCGCGACCCCACCCAGCGCCGCCCACAGCCCGACGAGCTTGTTTCGCTCACGGTCATCGGCAGCCGACTCCGAGAGCATCGCCAGGGTGCCGGTCATCGTTGCGGCGGCGCCAACACCCTGCAGAGCACGTGAGGCAACGAGAACCTCGATCGTCGGCGACAGCGAGCAGGCCAGCGAGCCAAGGAAGAAGCAGAGGAAACCGAACACCACGATCCGGCGATGACCCCAGCGGTCCCCGATCGCTCCGAAGGCAAGCAGCAGTGCGGCGAGGACGAAGGTGTAGGCGTTGATGACTCCTGCCATCCCCGATTGGCCCGCCTGCAGATCAGCATTGATCTGCGGCAGTGCGACGTTGACGACTGTCACATCGAGGAGAACGAGGAAGTACCCGGCGCACAGGCCGAGTACGAGCAGTTTCGGCATCCATTGACGCTATCGACCCAGTGCCTGGGAGTCGAGGGTTCGACGAGACTCACATCGTGCCCGCGAGACGCTTCGCTCCCGCTCTCACCTGCACACTCGCCTTGGCACAGCGAAACGCGGGCGCTGTGCCGAAGAATCGGGTTCTCCCCGTCATTCTCGACGCAACGCCCGCGTCTCGATGTCGCTTCAGACTCGGCGGCAGTGCCTCGGCAGGACGCCCGTGTTTCGGTGTCCAGCTGGGACTGCCCAGTCAGAGTCAGTCAGCGACGTAGTACATGCGCTTGTTGACGAACTCGTCCATGCCGTAGGGGCCGAGCTCGCGGCCGAAGCCCGAACGCTTGGTGCCGCCGAACGGAATCTCCGCACCTTCGCCACCTGGAGTGTTGACGTTCGACATGCCCACATCGAGACGCTGAGCCAGCTTCGCAGCACGCTCTTCGTCCTTCGAGAACACGGCGCCGCCGAGACCGAAGCGGGTGTCATTGGCAAGCTTGAGAGCTTCGTCGTCGCTGGTCACCTTGTACACGGTGGCCACGGGTCCGAAGAGCTCCTCGCGGTAGGCGTCCATGTCCGAGGTGATCCCGGTCAGCACGGCCGGCGATACGTAGGCGGAACCGTCGCTGGCGAGCTCGCCGCCGACGAGTTTCGCTCCCTGCTCGACTGCACGGTCGAGCTGCTTGCGCAGGTTCTCCGCAGCACCACGTGAGGACATGGGCGAATACTTGCCGTCGCCTGCCTCGTCGGGGGTGCCCTTCGTCCAATCCTGGGCGCGCTTAGTCAGTCCGGACACGAAGTCATCATAGATGTCATTCATGACGATCATCCGCTTGTTCGCGTTGCAGACCTGGCCGGTGTTGTAGAGGCGGGTGCCCCAGGCGGTGTCCACGGCTTCGTCCATGTTGTCAGTGTCGAGGACGATGTAGGGATCGGAGCCGCCGAGCTCGAGGACAGCCTTCTTCAGGTTCTTGCCTGCAGTGGCGGCCACGGCCGAACCGGCACGCTCGGAGCCTGTCAGCGATACGCCTTCGACACGGTCATCGGCGATGACGGTCTCGATCTGCTCATGCGTGGCGTAGATATTGTTGTACACGCCCTCAGGAATGCCGGCTTCCTTCATCATGTCGGCGATGATCGCCGACGAACGGGGGCAGATCTCCGCATGCTTGAGGATGATCGTGTTGCCCAGCACCAGGTTCGGCGCAGCGAAGCGGGCGACCTGGTAGTAGGGGAAGTTCCAGGGCATGATGCCCAGGAGTGCTCCGACGGGTCGGCGCTGGATGAATGCCTTGCCGCCCGACATCGATTCGATCGGCTCGTCCGCGGCGAACTTCGGGCCGTTGTCCGCGTAGTAGTTGAAGATGGCCTCGCAGAACTCGGCCTCCTCGATGCCTTCCGCGACGGGCTTTCCCATCTCTTCTGCGATGATCTTCGCGAGTTCTTCCTTGCGCTCACCGAACAGTGCGGCGACCTTGTTCACGATCGCAGCGCGCTCCTCGATCGTCTTCTCGCGCCAGCTCAGGAAGCCCTTGTGAGCTGCGTCGAGGGTCTCCTCGATCTGCGCGTCGGTGGCGTTGTCGAACTTCTCGACGACCTCGCCCGTGGCCGGGTTCTCGACACGGTAGCCGCCTGCAGCACTGCCTACATTGCTCATTCCAGACTCCTTTGACTAGTGGCGCCCTGGTGGCGCCGGATAAGGCGTTTGCATCGCTGTTCACCGCCGAAATCGACGGATCGCGTATGTCTGCCTCTCACGCTATCAAGACGTGACGTGCGCAACAAGTGGCGGAACCTGGGGGAATCATCAGTTCGCGACAGCCCGGACCACCCTCACCGAGGTTGTGCGGATTTCGCGGGTGATGTCACGAAATCCGCATCCACGGCCAGACGCACTCACGATATCTGCACCGCGTAGCGGCGCTCATTCAACGCTGAGTCAGGTTTTCGCCTCAAGGCAACAGCGAAATTCTGACTCAGCGTTGAACGAGGCGGCCTGTTCTCCGTTGTGACGGAACTCCTCAGAAGATCGAGCTGTAAGCATTGAGGGCCAGCTGTCCGCCGAGGTGGGCATAGAGAACCGTCGAATCCTTCGCCACTGCGCCCCGGTCTCCAGCACCAGGCTGGCCTTCGACGTCAGCCCGACCGTCGACATCAGCGCGTCCGACGAGGTCGAGGAGGCCGGCCATCGACTTGCCCTCGTAGACAGGGTCGAGGATGACACCTTCGAGCTCCGCGGTTGTGCGGATCGCGTTGATGGTCGATTCATCGGGGATGCCGTAGGCCGGGCCTTCCCAGCCGGGACGGATATCGACATCAGCATCGGTGATCTCCCGTCCGAGTCCGATGAGACCTGCTGCGTTGTTCGCAATGCGTTTGACCTGATCACGGGTCTTGTCCAGGGTCGCAGAGGCGTCGATGCCGATGACCTGGCGCTGTGGACCTCCGGCCGCCTCGAGCGCGGCGAAGCCTGCGATCATTCCGGCGTGGGTGGAGCCGGTGACCGTGCACACGATGATCGTGTCGAAGAAGACGCCGAGCTCCTTCTCCTGCTCGGCGACCTCATAGGCCCAGTTGACGAATCCGAGTGCACCGAACTTGTGCTCGGAGGCACCGGCCGGAATGGGGTAGGGCCTGCCGCCCGCGGCCTCGACCTCGGCGATGGCGTTCTCCCAGCTGGAGCGGATGCCGATGTCGAATCCGGCCGAGTCGAGGTGCACATCGGCACCCATGATGCGGGAGAGTTCGATGTTGCCGACCTTGTCGTTGACCGGGTCGTCCCAGTCGACCCAGCGCTCCTGCACGAGGCGCGACTTCAGCCCCAGGTGCGCCGCGACGGCCGCGACCTGCCGGGTGTGATTCGACTGGTAGCCGCCGATCGAGACGAGCGTGTCCGCCCCGGAGGCGAGGATGTCGGGAACGATGTATTCGAGCTTGCGGGTCTTGTTGCCCCCGAACGCGAGACCGGAGTTCACGTCCTCCCTCTTGGCCCACACCCGAGCCCCGCCGAGGTGGTCGCTCAGTCGCTTCAGCTCGTGGACCGGGCTGGGCCCGAAGGTCAGTGGATAGCGCTCGAAATCGGTGATTGGCATGGTGTCCTCTTCGTCTGGTGGAGCTGGAAGCTGGAGAGCAGTTGCTTCAAGCCTGATGATAGGCCCCGGCGATATGCAATATATTGCATTCCGGTGAGGACTACAATGGCACAAGCGCTACGTCCCACATGCCAGCACAACTGGATGCGATGCCAGGACTGCCCAGTGAGCCAACCCAGCCGCGAGAACCCAGAGAGGTCGAGAGTGCCGATTCCCACGAATGCGCCGATCCCCCAGCGAAGGCTGCTGCGCGATGACGTCTATCGTTCGATCCGCGATGCCATCGTTCGAGGCCAGCTGGCGCCCGGGGAACAGCTGCGCGACCAGGAGCTGGGCGCATGGCTGCAGGTCTCGCGCACTCCCGTCCGCGAGGCTCTTCAGCGCCTGGGGCAGGCCGGATTGGTCGTCGCCGAGCCGGGGCGCATGACCCGCGTGGCACCAGAGAATCCCGAGGCAGTCATCCACGCCCGCCAGATCGCAGCTCAGCTGCACGCTCTAGCCATGAGCCTCGCATTCCCGCACCTCAACGCATCCGATGTCTCCGAAATGGAAGCCGCCAACGAAGAGCTGAGATCAGCCCTGCGCAATGCCGATATCGACGCGGCCATCACCGCCGATGATGCATTCCATGAGGTCGCCCTGGCTCGCAGCGGCAATCCGCTCATTCCCGATCATCTTGAGGTCGTCACGGCGACACTGCGGCGAGCCGAATACCTGCATTTCGACTCCGTCAAGGGATCCGCCTCGCCCGAGCAGCACGCGGAGATCGTTGCCGCCGTCCGCGCCGACGACGCCGACCGGGCCATGGCGCTCACGTGCGAGAACTGGTCAACACTCACCAGCCACAGGGCCGACTGAGCCCACCTGCTGACCCGACCGCGACAGTGCGCGCTCGAAATAATTCATCAAGTGATTAGATGACTCGTGTATTGTATTGCCCACGATCACCGACGATCAAAGGAAGAACATTGCATTCGACGATGAAACGCACACGGCCCATCAGCCTGGTCCTGGCCCTCGTGTTCGGCCTGGCACTTGCACTCACACCGCGAACCGCCGCCGCTTCCCCGCCCAGCCAAGTCGAGAGTCGGCCCTCGGCGGGGTGCGGGGTCGAGAAGAAGTCTGGGAACGACCAGGGCACGATCACCTCGGCGGGCGACGAACGAACCTACCGAGTCAACATCCCCCGCGACTACGACTTCACTGACCCGCTGCCGCTGATCCTCGGCTTCCACGGCAGGGGCTCCGACGGAGCGGAGTTTCAGAACTACACCGGACTCCCCGAACTGCCTGCCATCACGGTCTTCCCCGATGGCATCGCTGA
Source organism: Brevibacterium sp. UCMA 11752 (assembly GCF_021532235.1). NCBI lineage: Bacteria > Bacillati > Actinomycetota > Actinomycetes > Micrococcales > Brevibacteriaceae > Brevibacterium > Brevibacterium sp. UCMA 11752. Next base: position 732,406 of record NZ_JACBOS010000003.1, read on the forward strand.
GGACGGAAAACGTGCCTGGCAGGGCGCGCCGTACGCCAGCGGAGCCGACGACGTGCGCTTCGTCGCCGATCTGCTGGATTCGATCGAGAGCGAATACTGCATCGATCTCGATCGCGTCTTCGCAACCGGAAAGTCCAACGGCGGTGGGATGGTCTCGGTCCTCGCCTGCCAGCTGCGGGACAGATTCTCCGCCTTCGCCACCGTCGCCGGTGCCTACTACCCGCAGTCCTTCGCGGGATGTGACTACTCCGAGCCGACGCCGATGCTCTCCATCCACGGCACCGGCGACGCCACCATGCACTACGAGGGAGGCGAGCGCCAAGGTGAGACCTATCCGGCAGTGCGAACCTGGCTGGAGCCGTGGACAGAGGCCGCAGGGTGCACGGGTTCGAAAGACAGGAAGGTCGGCAAGAAGGGCGAGAAGGTCGTGCGCACCCAGTGGCAGAACTGCCAGGACGGAACCGATGTCGAACTCTATTCTGTTGCCGACGGCGGGCACGTCTGGCCAGGTGAAACCATGTACAGCGGAGGCGGTTATGTCACCGAGCACTTCTCCGCCACAGAGACGATATGGACCTTCTTCGAGAGTCACCCACGCATCGATGAGTGACCCTTGACACTCGATTCACTAAGTGATTAGATGACTTAAACACTTGAAGGAGAGTGCCATGACAGCACCCATCGGACTCGTCGAACGTCTCACTCGTGAGATCGTCGAGACCATTCGCTCACAGAATCTGCAACCCGGCCAGACCCTGCCCTCGGCCAAAGCTCTGGCTGAACGCTTCGAGGTCACAGTCCCCACCGTCCGCGAGGCTCTGCGCCGCCTCGAGGCCACCGGATCGGTCGAACTCAAGCACGGTTCCGGGACCTATGTGCGGGAGGCGATCAACCGTCGGATCCTCGACAACCCGCACTATGTGCCCGTCGACCTCGCCGCCGCCATCGAGCTGCTCGATGCGCGCATCGCCATCGAACCCGGCATCGCGGAACTTGCGGCGAGCGTCCAAGGCAAGGATGCCGTGCAGACGATGGAGACCGCGGTCGACAATGCTCTGCAGCTGCACACCGAGGTGCCTGCGGGGCACTTCCACGTGGAGCTGGCCAAGGCCTCGGGGAACCGGGCCCTGCACGAGATGCTCGTCTCGCTGCTGGCCATCCACTCCCGCACTCAGCAGGCGGCTCGGTTCACCTACGACCGCCTCCGCGACCACGATGAGCACGCCGACATCCTCGATGCCATCAAGCGCGGCGACGGACTCGAAGCCTCACATCGGACCCGCAAGCATCTCGAGAGCATCAGGGCCGCCGTCCTCGCCGATTGGTCGGAACGCACCGACGCTGAGGGGGCCACGGCCGCCGAGTCCCTCGCGGCGACCGAATCGCCCGCACTCACCGAAGGAACCGAACAGTGACTCGTCAGAGCGTGACCGAGATCCGACCACAGGTGCGCACGTACGGGCAGTTGACCTCGCTCGAGGTCGAAGTCGCGAAGGAGGACAACGCTCTCCTCATCCTGCCGGTCGGTGCCTGCGAGCAGCACGGCGACGGACTCCCCCTGAGCACCGACAGCATCCGAGCCGACCATGTGGCCATGGCAGTAGCCGAAGAACTGGCAGCGGCCAAAGAACCAGCAGTGGCCGAAGATCTGGTCGGCGGTAAGAGAACCGCGCCTGGCCGGGCGTTCGTCCTCCCGAGCATCGACTACGGAGTGTCTCCTCATCACGGGAATCTGCCCGGCACGGTCAGCCTCGATCCGCGGACCTTCGTCGACATCGTCACCACGGTCGCCGGCCAGCTCTGCGACTCCGGTTTCACCCGCATCCTGGTGATCACCGGCCACGGGGGCAATATCGCCGCTCTCGGCGTCGCCCAACAGGTGCTGCTGAGCTCCCACCCGAATCTCGCGTTCGCCTACTCACCGGTCAGCGGCCTGGCCACCGAGACCACCGCTGCACTGCCCCGCACCGAAGTCAGCGGGCATTCCGGGGAATCAGAGACCTCGCAGATGCTGGCCATCGATGACCTCCTCGTCGACTCCGCCCATCTGAGCGCCGGAGCCACAGCTCTCGACGACCTGTCTCCGCGGGCGCGACTGACCCGGACCAAATCGCCGTCGAGTGCCGTCACCTTCGACCAATACTCCGACAACGGGGTCCTCGGGGATCCACGGACCGCCACGGCCGCGGCCGGGCAGGACATCCTCGGCGAGGTCATCTCTTCACTTGTCGCCTACTCCCGGGAGATGCTGCGCCTATGACAGCCCTCGCCGCCTGATCTCGGCGCTCGTCTGCCCCAACAGACTTCCGCCTCCGCCACATCTTCCCCATCTCAGTCCCACCTCTCTGACCAATGGAGTTCACGGGTAGCGCCGAGTCGTGCCCAAAGGCTCCTTCATCACCTGGACACACAGGAGCCAGCCATGGAAACGACCACCACAGACAAGCCCACTCAGGAACGACTCCCGGGCGTCATCCGATTCCTCAACGTCATCGAGAACGTCGGCAACCGACTCCCGCACCCGTTCTGGCTGTTCTGGATCCTGGCAGGAATCCTCGCCGTCCTCAGCCTCGTCCTGGCCTCCATGGGAGTCGGGGTCAACGACCCCGGCACCGGGGAATGGACACCGGTGAACAACCTGCTCAGCGGTGACGGGATCGCGATGGCGGTGAGCACCTCGCTCGATGCCTACCAGTCCTTCCCACCGCTGATCACGATCATGGTCGTCATCATGGGCGTGGCTCTGGCCGAGCGCACCGGACTCCTGTCCACGGCGATGAAGGTCTCGATCGCGAGGGTCCCAGCATCCCTCATCGTCTTCACCGTCGCGTTCATGGGAACGGTCTCCCACGTTGCTTCGGCCGCGGCCTACGTCATCCTCGTCCCGCTCGGCGGCATGGTGTTCAAGGCGGTCGGCCGCTCCCCCGTCCTCGGCGTCATCGTCGCGTACACCTCGATCGCCTCGGGATATGACGCCAGCCCGATCCCGACTCCCAATGATGCGATCTTCGCGGGAATCACCTCGGCGGCGGCCCACATCATCGATCCCGACTATCTGGTCACCCCGATCGGCAACTGGTACTTCAACATCGCCAGCTCAATCCTGTTGGCCATCGTCATCACCATCGTCACCGAGCTCGTGCTTACGAAGCGGCAGAACCTCGAGGCCGACGAGGACGCCGAACACGAAGACCTCGTCATCACGGACAGGGAACGCTCGGCCCTGCGGTACTCGATGTTCGCAGTGATCGCGATGCTCCTCTTCGTCGTCGTCCTGGTGGTCCCGGACAATGCTCCCCTGCGCGGAGACGGCCCCATCGGAGAGTCACCGTTCCTGACCGGCATCGCGTTCATCATCGCCATGCTCTTCGGTGTCGGCGGCATGGTCTACGGGTTCCGTGAGGGCGCGATCGAGAAATTCGCCGACGTCCCCAAGCTCATGAGCCAGGGCATCGTGTCCATGGCCCCGGTCCTCGTCCTGTTCTTCGCGATCGCGCAGTTCCTCGAGTACTTCGAGTGGACGAACATCGGCATGCTGGTTTCCGTGTCGAGCTCGGAACTGTTCACCGGCCTCGGACTGCCCACATGGGTCATCTTCATCCTCGTGCTGCTCGTCCTCTCCGTCGTCAACGTCCTCATCACCTCCGGATCGGCCATGTGGGCGATCATGGCCCCGGTCATCGTGCCGATGCTCATGCTCCTCGACGTTCCGCCTGAGACCTCGCAGGCGATCTTCCGCATCGCCGATTCGGGCTCGACTGCGATCACCCCGATGAGCCCCTACTTCATCCTTGCCCTCGGCTTCATGCAGCGTTATCAGAAGTCCGCCGGCATCGGCACCCTTGCCTCCCACACCCTGCCGCTGGCGGTGTGCATGACGATCATGTGGAGCCTGCTCTTCTTCCTCTGGTGGGGCCTGGGCATCCCGCTGGGCCCTGACGCTCCGGTGCGGTGATGCGTCATCACGCCATCCGCACCTGCCCTGGCCGCGGATCCCATTGAGACCAGTGCTGTTGTTGCGAAGGTGCACTGCGGCGGCGCTCGGGCACCGAACATCATCGCAGCGCGCGAAACACCGCGGACGACATTCGCTCGCCACTCGTCTACAGGTTGGCCTGCGCAATGGTTCCCTGAAATGGGTTCATCTGCTGGTGAGGCCCCTTGTTTCTGATCTCAGCACCGATAGCACAAGGGGCGTTTCCACCGGCGATGTCCGAAGAACGTCGAAGAAAGTTATTGACTCGACACAATCGACCGATATACTCGTCGGTAATACCCCGCAGTAACATACATCACAACGCGACGAGATACGTCACGATGCGATGCTGACATAGCTGTCGGCATCCGGAGGAGGATCAATGAAGTTCCCAAAGCTCGCCAGCAGCATCAGCGCGGTCGGCAAATCCCACGCAGGGCGGATCGCTTTGGTAGCGATTCCTACCGGCGTTGTCTCCGCCATCCTGATGGGCGGGGTTGCTCAGGGTGCAGTACCTGTTTCATTCGCCATATCGGGAAGCCAGTTCAAGATCAGCTCCACACAGCTCGAGGGAACAGATTTCTCCCAGTACAGCGGGTTCGCCAAGGACGCAGAGGGTGCAAAGCACTCCGTCGTGACCGCCAACATCGGCAACGCCACGCTCGAAAATCTCTGCCAGTCTGCAGTCGCGGACACCCCGATGGGCAAGGTGGGCGTTCTCATCAAGGCTGGCGGAAAAGGCGAGCCGGCATCGGCCAAGAACCTTCAGATCGGCATGACGGGACTCAAGGGCGACGCCGAGTTCAAGAACATCCGCATCGGCGTGGACGCTTCCGACGTCAACACCAAGGAAAAAGGGTCCAAGGGTGACTTCGCCCAGGACGCCGACACGGTCTCGATCAAGGACTTGAAACAGGACTCGTGGAGCACCACGGCCTCGGTGTTCACCCTGAAGGACATGGAGCTGAAGCTCACTGACGGATCCGAGAAGTGCTTCTGATGAAGGAGGCCGCAATCCACGATCAGCAGACCGACAAGCAGGAGAGCGCCGAGCAGCGAACGAGCCTGCTCGCGCTATCCCGCCGGTCGCGCCGCAACAGTGAACGCGAGGAGGCCAAGCCCGAATCGACCGTTGAGACGGCCGAATTCGACGCTGCAACAGCCGGTCGCGTGGAGGCCGGTCGTGACGATGCCAGTCGTGAGAATGCGGCGCGCGAGGGAGCCGGTCGCGAGGATGCCCCAAAGCGTCACCGCTTCCGGAACTGGCGTCGGCAGCGCCCCTTCATCGGCGGTGTGCTGGCCGTGCTCGGAGGAATCGAGCTTTTCTTCTCCGGGCAGCTCGACACAGGCAACCTGCAGGTCCAGTTCGGCATCGAAGGGTTGCAGGCCACGGTCATTCCGATCGCTCTCGTGGTGCTCGGGCTCTTGGCGATCTTCAAGCCCACGCATCACGTGTTCTACGGGATCATCGCCCTCGTTCTTGCTGTCTACTCACTCATCGGGGTCAACCTCGGTGGGTTCATCCTCGGTATGCTGCTGTCCTCCATCGGATCGATCCTCGTGGTCGCCTGGATGGGACCTCGGGCGCCGAAGTCCGACGCTCAAGGCTCGGACGCTCAGGCACCAGCTGCCGGGCGGAGGGAAGACACTCAATCCGCAGGTGAAGAGGGCGCTGCATGAAGGCGCCCAGCCGCCGCACGGTGTCGCTCTTGGCGGCAGCTGCCCTCATCGTCCCCTCGGCTGTGGGAGTGACAGCGGCAGCTCCCGCTCAGTCTTCGCCGCTGTGCACTCCGCTGCTCGGATGTGATAGTTCGGATTCGACTGAGCCGGGCCCGGATGAGAAGAAGCCCAAAGCACCGATCTCTCCGGAGATTCCTGTGAAGCCGAAGACCCCGGAATCGCCGGGGCCCACGGACGAACCGACAGAGACGCCTACAGACGGACCGTCCGAGACACCTACGGACGAACCGACTGAGACGCCGACGGATGAACCGACGACGGAGCCCACCGATCCTGGTGGGTTGGGAGTCAAAGACCCGGACGAGAAGTCGGATGAAGAGCTCAACGGCGACTTCCCGAAGGATGCGCAGCTCGATGAGAAGGCTCCGATCTTCACGAAGACTCCCGCGGCAATGGGCTCTGAATCACTGTCCTTCAAGGGGCTCAAAGGGATCTCGTTCGCCGCTGTCCCCACGGCCGACGGCGGAAAGATCACCACGCTGAAGATCCAAGCCGAGGAGATCAAGATCTCCGGGTTCTCGCTGACGGTGCGACCGCCCGAGGAGAAAGAGGGCCTGTTGACCCTGGCCGATACGATGACGCTCAATGGCGATGTGACGGTGTACATCGGTTCGATCACCGCCACGACGAAGAACGGCGACTCACTGACTTTGGGTCCCGAGACGCCGCCGACCATGGACGATGTCGAACCAGGACTCCTGCGAGTCACGATGGGATTGGTCGGTTCCACAGCCGATTCGATCACCTACTCGAACACAGACCAGGAGCTCAAGGAAGCCTGATACACCTGCGTCGACTCGTTCGTCGCAGGCGCGTCACCCAACAGAGGCCCGTCGTTTCCCAGCATTGCGTACTGCTGGGAAACGACGGGCCTCTTCGGTGCGAGGATATTGGTGTCGGGATACGCGGAACTTTTCAGCTGCCGTTCTTCAGCTGCCCTTCTGGGCACGCTCCAGCTTCTTCGCCTTGAGGGAGTCCCGGACCTCACGCAGCTTGTCGCGCTTTCGCCGGCGGCCCGCCTCAGCGGCTCTGATCTGATCGGCTGTCGGCTCATGATCGCCCATGCCGACCTGCAGCTCTTCGGGAGTGATCTCCCGCATCACACCGGCGTCGATCTTCTTCCGCAGGCGCAGAATCTCAAGCCGCAGGATCCGCGACAGGAAGTAGAGTCCCAGCAGGTTGGGGAAGGCCATGAGGAAGAAGATCGCGTCGGAGAACGCGATGACGGACTCAAGCGACATCGAGGCGCCGACGATCACTGCCAGGATCCAGAAGACTTGGTAGGCCTTGTCTGCCTTCTTCGAGTTCCCCGTCAGGTACCCCAGGGCCTGTTGGCCGTAGTACCCGTAGGCGAGGATCGTTGAGAAGGCGAAGAGGACCACGCAGATCGTCAGCAGGATGGGGAACCAGCCGGCCACCGTGCCGAACGCTTCGGAGGTCAGTCCGATCCCGTCCTCGGATGTCGACTCGTAGAGTCCTGTGGTGATGATCGCCAGGGAGGTCAGGGTGCAGATGATGACGGAGTCGATGAGCGGCTCCCACATCGCCACGAAGCCCTCGGTCGCGGGTTTCGTCGTCTTCGATGCGGCATGGGCCATACCGGCCGAGCCGACGCCTGCCGCATTTGAGAACAGGGCACGCTGGATGCCGACGATGGCGACGCCGATGAGTCCCCCGGTCACCCCGTCGGGGCTGAATGCCCCGGTGAACATCAGCACGAATGCGTGCGGGATCTCGCTGGCATTCATGGTCAGGATGACGACGACGCTGAGGAAGTAGAGGATCGCCATCATCGGGGTGAGCTTCGAGGTCCACTGCCCGATCTTCTTGATTCCGCCGAGGATGACCAGGGCCGTCAGTGCTGCGATGACTGCGCCGATGAGCCACAGCTTGTCGTCGAAGAAACTGTTCTCACCGCCGGTGGCCTTGACGAGGATCGACGCCGCCTGGTTGGCCTGGAACAGGTTGCCCGCACCGATCACACCGATGACGGTGGTCGCGGCGTAGAAGACTGCGAGGAACTTGCCGAGCTTAGGCCGCCCGATCTCGGCCAGCCCGTCTCGCAGGTAGTACATGGGTCCACCAGAGACAGTGCCGTCGGCGTGGATCTTGCGGTATTTCACCCCGAGCGTGGCTTCAGCCATCTTCACCGACATAGCGAAGAATCCGAAGATGATGATCCAGAGGGCAGCACCCGGCCCGCCGATGGTGATCGCGACGGCTACACCGGCGATATTGCCGAGTCCCACAGTGCCGGAGAGCTCTGTGGCGAGCGCCTGGAAGCTCGAGACCTGACCAGGATCGGTCTTGCGGGTGAAGCGTCCGCGGATGATTCCGAGTGAATACTTCAGCCCCCTGACCGGCTGGAACCTCAGGTAAATGGTCAGGAAGACCGCGGCCGCCATGAGCCAGACGACGATGAGGGGTATACCGAGCCCGCCGATGTTGAGTTCGAAGAACACGATGTTGCTGAAGGCCTGTGCAATCGGGCCGAAGAACGATTCGATCGCCTGGTCGACACCGGAGGCGGCGGTGATGTCGGAGGCGGTGATGTCTGCAGTCGCAGAAATATCGGCGGCTGGTGAGGTGGGGGTCATCCGATCTGCGCTGATCGGAAGGGCATCCAGGACATCGGTGTCGTGGATCTGGGCAGAGTTTTCAATTATGGGATTCATTCTCACGGGCGCTTGCTAGCGATTCGTCCGGAGGATCGGTCCGGCACCGGCGCCTGAAGACAACCTAGCAAGAACGCCGCAAGCTGTCAGCTGATATTCAGCTTTCAACGAGGCCTAGGCCACTGTGCCGTTTCAGAAATCACCGCGCTCTTCCACAATTCACTGCCGTCCGCGCAGGAAGTGAACGAAGCTGTGCGCAAGTGTCTGGTTGATCCGGATCAGATCGGCGTCCGCCTCGGCTACCTCCGTCTTGATGGACTCGTTGGTTTTGCCGTCGGGCAGCCGCAGCGGGTCCGAGCTCAGCCACTGCTGAACCTGCGCGGCGTCGGATTCGGGATGGAACTGTGTCCCCCACGCGAATTCCCCTGCCCGGTAACCCTGGATCGGAGCATCGGACCCGGTGACCAGGAGTTCACCGCCGTCCGGCAGCTCCATCTCCTCCTGGTGAAAGAGGACGGCCGGAAATGTCTCCCCTGCAATTGCGCAGAACACTGGATCCTCCTCACCCGCCGAGGTGGTATGCAGATTGTAGATCCCGATCTGCGGGTGGTCCCGGCGGATGATCGTCGCCGAGGTGGCCGCGGCCAGGAGCTCCCCGCCGAGGCAGATGTTGAAGCTCGGGAACTCCCCCGCCGCCGATCGCTGCAACAGGTCCCTGACCTGGGGCAGCCATGGATTGACGGTGTCCTCGAGTGGCCCGGCAGACCCGCCGAGGACGAGAAGAGCGTCATAGCTGCCACTATCAGCGGAGCCGACAGGCGCAGGCGAGCCGTCGAGAGCGGAAGGAATATCATCGCCGAGGTAGGGACGAAGGACAACCACCTCGGCGCCAGCTTCGGTCAGCCACTCGCCGAACCTCTTCGGGCCAGCGCCGCTCTCGTGTTCGATGACCAGGATTCTCACTTCGCTCATGCCGCCATTGTCACCGATGCGAACCGGCGCCGTCGACAGGGTCTCGAAACCGAGACTGCCTTGAAGCCGACACTGGTTTGAAGCCGACAAGGTCTCGAATCCGACACTGCATTGGAACCGACACTGCGTTGACGCCGACAGAGCCGTGAGTATGTCACCGTGACACATAGGCACACGAAACTGGGCCCGTACTCAACGATGACGTCGTTGAACACGGGCCCCGTCACCACCTCGGCGGCGGTGTTTGAGTGGTTATTCCGAATTGAGATCTGAACTGAGATCCGAGGGGTGGTCAGCCGGCGATTGACCGGGCTGTGGCCGTGGTGACGGCCTTGTCGTCGACGATGGCCTTGCGCAGTGACAGGAAGAGCAGAACCATGCCGACGGAGAGTGCGATGTGTCCGAGTCCGGCGATGCCGGAGATCATGGCGCTGGACTCCTGGCCGAGGACGGTGAGCATGCCGTGCCAGACCATGGTGCCTGAAGTGAGGATGATGCCGGCGTTGTAGGTCCAGAAGAACCAGGAGAACATCTTGGTGCCCGAGAGGCCGAAGACCTTGTCGAGGACGAGGACGATGAGCAGGACGATGAAGCCGAGCGTGAGCAGATGGGTGTGGACGACGCTGAGCTGGGTGAAGCCTCCTTCTGGGAAATCGTTGGCCTTGGTGAACTCCCGGTAGAACAGGCCGGAGAGGACGCCGATGATCATGTATGCGAATGCCGCGTTGAATATCTTCTTCATGCTTCTACTTCATCAAGATCCGGCATTCGAATCCTGACCCAGAGGATTGAACTCTTATCCCAACTTTTGATTGATGTTCGGCCTCACACGGCCAAAACCTCCTGTTTCACGGAGCTTCGGGGCGTTCGGAGGTTAGCCTGAAAGCATGTCCATGGAGAATCTGTTCGCAAAGATCGACCGCATCGCTGGTGGCAGCAAGGCAGGACTCATCGTTCCTGCCGAAGGCCTCGCCCACCCGAAGACGAAGCGCGCATTCGCCTGGATCACAGGGCTGCTCGCCTTCGAGCTGGTCCTCGGCGTCGGGGCGGTCGTCTTCGCTGTCATCATCGCCCGCGCGGGCGAACCCGTGCCGTTCGCAGTCTGGATGCGTACCGTCGTCGTTCTCGGAATGACCGCCACCCTGTTCTACTTCTTCTGGCGCTCGACGAAGGGCTATTACTGGGGCTACCAGCGACTGCGCCTCTTCGCCCAGATCTTCCCGGTGATCACCCTCGTCATGGCGGCCATCCCCGGCCTCTATCCGGTCTGGATGATCACCGAGCAGATCGTCTTCAGCCTCATCATGATCGGCGTCGGTGATTTCCTCACCAGCGATCATATGCGCGAAGTGTTCCGGAAGCCCGAGAGCTGAGGTTGTGGGTGGGCTGGGGCGGGCTGGGTTGAGCTCGGGCCGTGGGCTGGGGCGGGCTGGGCTGAGAGCGGGCCGTGGGCTGGGTCTCAGCCGGCCACGAGCTTGCGCGCCTCCTCCTGGTGGGCCGCGATGAGCGCTTCCTTGTCGAGCTGCACCCCGTTGCTGCCGATCGCGTTGCCGTCGAGCACGCGCCACTGACCGGCGACCATGACTCTGTCCGCCTTCTCCGCTCCGCAGAGCACGAGGGCAGGAATCGGATCGTGTGAGCCGGAGAAGGCAAGACCGTCGAGGCGGAACATCGCCAGATCCGCCTGCTTGCCGACCTCGATCCGACCGATGTCATCACGGCCCAGCGCCGCCGCGGATCCGCGAGTGGCCCAGTCGAGCACGCGGGCGCAGGTGACATCAACCGAGCCGTAGCGCAGGCGCTGGATGTAGAGTGCCTGCCGGACTTCACGGATGAGGTTCGAGGCATCGTTCGACGCCGAGCCGTCGACGCCGAGGCCGACGTTGACACCGGCGTCCTCGAGCTCGACAGCTCGAGCGATGCCCGAGGCCAGGCGCATGTTCGACGTCGGGCAGTGCGCCACGGAGGCACCGGCCTCGCCGAGGCGGGTGATCTCATCCGTATCGAAGTGGACACCGTGGGCCAGCCACGATCGGTCACTCAACCACCCCACGGACTCGAGATAGTCGACGGTGCGCAGCCCGAATCGTTCCCGGCAGAACTCCTCTTCGTCGAGGGTCTCTGCAAGGTGCGTATGGAGTCGGACGTCGAGTTCCTCGGCGAGGATCGCGCTGTCGCGCATGAGTTCGGTGGTCACGGAGAAGGGCGAGCAGGGGGCGAATCCGATCTGCACCTGCGCCCCGGCACCTCGTTCGTGATAGGCCTCGACGAGGCGGCGGGAGTCGGCAAGGATGACGTCGGCATCCTGCACGGTCTGCTGCGGCGGCAGCCCGCCGTCCTTTTCGCCCAGGGACATGGACCCGCGGGTGAGCATGGCGCGCATGCCGAGCTTCCTGGTCACCTCGACTTGGATGTCGATCGCATCGTCCATTCCGGTCGGGAACAGATAGTGGTGGTCGGCGGCTGTCGTGCACCCGGATTCGAGGAGTTCGGCCATGGCCACAGTCGTGGCCAGCTCGAGGGCCTTCGGCGTCAGTCGGGCCCAAACCGGGTAGAGATTGGTCAGCCACCCGAAGAGTGGCAGGTCCGCCACGGGAGCCCACGCTCGTGTCAGGGTCTGGTAGAAGTGATGGTGGGTGTTGATGAGCCCCGGAGTGATGACATGCGCACTCGCATCGACCACCTCGGCGACGGACTGCGCTCCTCCGGTGGGGTCTCCACCTGCGGGAACAAGTTCGACGATCGTCCCGGACTGTGTGTCCACGACGATTCCGCCGGAAGCAAGAGACGGATCCGTGTCGCGGCCGAGGTGGACGGCCATGGGATTGCGCAGCCACATGGTGGAGCCATTCGCAGCGCCGGCTGTTCGGGTGCTGGCTGCCGGGTTGCCAGCTGCAGTCGTACTGGGTATTGGGGATTCAATACCTGTGGTCATATCTGCCGCCTTTCAGTGCTGATTCGGCCGAAACATCACATCGACCGTTGTGCGGCGACACGACTGGGGGCGAATCGCCGCCAGCTCAGGTTTCTCGGCGTCTGCTGCTCCGCCGTCCGGTGAAGATGCACGGGACGCAGGTCCGCGAGTGAGTTCTGCACTCGAGGTGATACCGCGCTCTGTCCCCTAGCTCCAGGCTCTACCGCCTAGCTCCAGGTGCTGCACCTCAGGTGGGACTTATTTGTCCTCCGAGGCATCCACCGGCAAGACTGCACTCTAGCATGTGCGGCAGATCACGAAATGAGTTTGCCATCCTTTCACCATTCACCTAGCATTTTGCGATAAGGAAATATACTTTCACATCTTGGAAGTATTCAAACGGATCCCTCACATTCAGTCGACCACCCGAATCGCCCATTCAGGCGAGGGCCCCGAGGCTGTTACTCAGGGAAGAACTCAACGGAGAGATAGATGTCGACATCAAAGCAGGCGCCCAAGGATTCCCGGGCAGAAGCGGCCCGTCCGGAGGATGAACGGCTTCCGGTCGGCACCTCATTCGCCTACGGTCTTCAGCACGTTCTGACCATGTACGGCGGCATCATCGCTGTCCCCCTGATCATCGGCAAGGCCGCCGGTCTCGATGGTGCCGGAATCAGCGTGCTGATCGCATCATGCCTGTTCGTGGGCGGATTGGCCACGATTCTGCAGTCGTTCGGCGTTCCGTTCTTCGGCTCACAACTGCCGCTGGTCCAGGGAGTGTCATTTGCCGGCGTCGCCACCATGACCTCGATCCTCGCGGGAGGCGAAGGGCTCCCGGAGGTCTTCGGCGCGGTCCTGGTCGCCTCGGTGATCGGCCTCATCGTCGCCCCCGGCTTCGCGCTCATCGTGAAGTTCTTCCCTCCAGTCGTCACCGGCACCGTCATCACGACGATCGGCTTGTCCCTCATGCCAGTGGCCGCAGGTTGGGCCATGGGCGGAAACGCAGAGGCACCCGATTACGGCAGCGGTCGCAATATCCTCATCGCTGTCGGTACCCTTGCCGTCGTCCTCATACTCAGCCGAATCCCCGTGGCCGCGATCTCCCGCCTGTCCATCCTTCTGGCAATCGTGGTCGGAACAGTCATCTGCCTCATCTTCGGCTGGGCCGACTTCTCTCACGTGCTCGATCGGGGCATCTTCGCGTTCCCCGAACCGTTTGCCTTCGGAATGCCGACCTTCTCTGCCGCGGCGATCATCTCGATGTTCATCGTCATCATCGTCACCTTCGCAGAGACCACTGCCGACATCATCGCGGTGGGCGAAATCGTCAAGACCAAGGTCGACTCCAAGCGGATCTCCAATGGCCTGCGCGCGGACATGCTGTCCTCGGCAGTGTCACCGATCTTCAACTCCTTCACCCAGTCAGCCTTCGCCCAGAACGTCGGACTTGTGGCGATCACCGGGGTGAAGTCTCGTTTCGTGGTCACAGCCGGCGGTGTCATTCTCGTCGTCCTCGGCCTGCTCCCGGTCATGGGAGGAGTCGTTGCCGCGATTCCCTCCCCCGTCCTCGGCGGCGCAGGCATCGTCCTCTTCGGCACCGTGGCTGCTTCGGGCATCCGCACCCTGTCGAAGGTCGAGTACGAGGGCAACCTCAATATGATCCTGGTGGCGGTGTCCTTGGCGTTCGGCATCATTCCGGTCGTCCAGCCCGACTTCTACAACTCCTTCCCCTCGTGGGTCGGAATCATCCTGCACTCGGGAATCTCCTCGGCCACTCTCATGGCCGTGCTGCTCAACCTGGTCTTCAACCACATCGGCGTGAAAAACAAGGACCGCACCGAACGTTCGGTCTTCGTTGCAGGCACCGGCCGAGTCATCCGCAGGGACGAGCTCGAGCGACTCATCAATCATGAGGCGCTGCTCGCCGAGGGCGACACAGTCAAGGACGGGAAGATCGTCGACTGCAACGGCGAAGAAGTTCCTGTCGTCTCGGAGCAGCAGCACGAAAAGGTCGTGGAAGCGATCAAGAAGGGCGAGGCGCAGACTCAAGACGATATACGTCGAGTGATCAGAGAAACCGAAGACTGACGCTCTCCGACTGAGCAGGCGGTTCCGTCCAGAGATTTCGCCGAGACCCTCAGTCCCAGCCGTCGGTGGTGGTGCATGCGCGCCCACCACCGGCGGCTTTCTATTGGGACCGGATGTTCAGAATGGCGGTGGACCACCGGCGTCCCAGATCCATTCGTTGTCCTTCGCGCGGTCGTTGAGCATTGAGGTGTTCTTCACCCACCCGGCCTGACCGTCGGCGGCAGGTGGCCCCGGACATTCCTGAGAGATTCGCTTGTCGCCATGCCACGGCTCATCTGCCGCACGTCTTTTCGTCTTCGGTGGATCAGATGTGCGGGCAGCCTGTCGCTGCATCTCATCGAACACCTTCGCATGGGCGGCATTGATCGGATGGTCTCCAGCCGCCACCTCGGTTCTCATTCCGTGTCGAAAGACGTACTGCAGGAATCCTGCGCGGTTCATGCGAACCGAGTATTTGCGATCAGTTTTCGCCTGATGATGCAGTTTGCACAGCGGGTGGAGATTGCCGAATCGGGTCAGCCCGCCCTCTGCCGGATGATCATGGTCGAAGGGCACGATGTGGTCGATCTCTGTGCTCTCTGCCCTGCGTGTGCAACCGGGAATCGTGCAGGCCTGCCATTTGGCAATCAAAGTCTGACGGACATTCTCGGGTATTTGGTAGGTCGTAGCCTTGGCATCGACCGGTGTGCCGCTGGCAGGGTCTGTGAGAATCCGCGTCCAGGACTTCGCATGTCTGGCGACGCGACGCGCAGTTTCTGCTGGGATCGGTGAGCCGTCGGAGAACGTGCCAGGAAGTTCTGAGGAATCAGCGAGTGTGAGGAAGGGGACTGTGGTGATCATCTTGGCCTGCGAGCCCAGCCACTGCTCGTGAGTGGGCATCGTGAGAACGACTTCCACTCTGTTCGCCTCTTCGTTGGCTTCCGAACTGGATCCGCTGGCGCTGGCAGTGGCCGCGCTGGCAGTGGCCGCGCTGGCCGTGGCGCTGGCGTCACCAGCCTCGGTGATACGTTCGTTCACGGCGTCGATGACAGAAGCCGGGCTCAGCGGCTGCTCAGCGGGCACTTCGAGAGGAATGTCGCGTGTTGACGTCTCCCCCGTCGTCGTATCGGTCGCAGTGACCTGAATGCTGAGCTGGGGGATGGTTCGCGTGAGAATGTCGAACATGAGTGCGTCAATTCCCCGGTCATCGTCGATCTCGGTGCCCGGCGCCAATTGGTCGCTGAAGGCCGCGATGTTCCCGGACCGTATCGCTCGCGCAAAGGCCGCTATTCGCAGATAGCAGGCCTGAAGTTCGGGCGCTGGTCCAGCCAACGTGAGGAACGCCGTTCCATCGGCGGTCGTCGTTATATCGACACGTCGACGTTTGCTCGCCTCTTCCACACGTTCCTCGAGAGGTTCGACGACTGCGATCTTCATGCCCAAAGACTTCTTGAAGGTCTCGAGCGTGATGTCCGCACGACGATCCGCAAGGTAATCGTCGATGAGAGGGAGGTTCTCGAACTTGATGTCCCTGCAGGCATGAGCAGTGGCATGGACGTGTTCGATCGTGAACTCACCGGCGAGGCAGCGCGCAAAGAACTTGGGCAAGCCATGCAAGAGAATCATCGCCGAGGTTATCTGCGAATATGCCCGCGCGGTCGTCGTCCCCAGAACTGTCGTGAACTCCGCGATGTCTTCGGCCTGGGAGACTTCGTGAACCCAGCCGTAGAATGTTTGGTCCAGCCTGAATCGAGGAGAGGACGGGAGTTGCTTCCTGCCCTTCTTGGGGCTCTTACCCTTCTCGGAGTTCTTTGACTTCACCGCTTCAGAAGAGCGGCGGTCACGCTGGAACCGGCGAACGGTCTCGGCTATCGTCGCGTGAGCATAAGGCTGCCCAGGATGAGGATTGTAGAGGCGCAGATTCTCTACGGTTTCGTTGAAGAAGAGTTCAGCAGAGACGTCCAGTGCCGACAGCTGCGCCTGATCGCTCGCGGCGAATACTTTCGCAGCGTCAGCAAATGGTGAATCCGCATCAATGCGGAGGCGGCGAGAGGAATTTGTCGGTCCGCGGGCCTCTCCGCCAGCATCAGCACCTGTATCGGCGCCAGCACCCGTACCCGTATCGGTATCGGCGCTGGCGGTAGATGCCGGACCAGTCTCGTCGCGCGAAGCAGGCCCATTGGAGTTTGAAGTCGCATTGGGCTGAGGCTTCTCAGCGGAATGAGAGGTTCCAGCAGAATGTGAGGTTCCATCGGAGTCACGAGCAGGTTCGGAACCGGTGCTGTCGGATTCGGAGGGGAACTTCACTGGTGGTCACCTGATCTTCACGTCGATGTGAGTGCCTACCTCAATTCTAGTCGTGATCGTCAGTGATTAACATCACGATTCGATAACAAATGACAGTTTAGTTCGATCTTTATTCGAGCATTAAGCCATGATGAACGTGATAGAGAAGAGCACACCTCAGCGCAAGAGCAGTCCCGGCAACTGCTCCATCGCGGTGAAGATCTCATGGGCTCCCACGCCTTCGAGCGCCTCGGGCTTCTGATGGACTGGCGAGTCGGGGCAGAAACCGAGCACGTGTGCGCCAGCCGCAACGCCTGCTGTCACGCCGGTCGGCGAATCCTCGATCACTGCTGTCTCCACAGGATCGACGCCGAGAGCATCGGCGGCCGCCAGATACACGTCCGGCGCCGGCTTCGACTGAGGCAGCTCCATTCCGGAGAAGATCCGACCGTCGAAGACGTCGAAGAGCCCGATCCTCTGCAGCTGCAGGTTGATCTTGGGGCGGTCAGCGCTCGACGCGCACGCGAGCCGACCGGGGTAAGCCGCGTCAAGGGCGCGGACAGCCTCGGCGACTCCCGGTATTGCTTCCAATGAAGCCTCGAGAGCATCATTGCGACGCCCACGGAACACACTCAGCCACTCAGCATCGATACGGAAACCGGAATGCTCCTCGATGACGTCCACCTCGTCGCGGAGCATCTTCCCGACGAACCGGGACACACATTCCTCGCGCGAGATCTGCCACCCCAGCTCATTGAGCATTTCCCAGAGAACTGTGTTCGTAAGGCGCTCAGAATCGACGAGCACCCCGTCGCAGTCGAACAGCACAGCAGCATACTTCGGGCTCGGATTCATACTCCGATTCTGCCATCCGGCACTGACCCGACTGCCCCCGGCCCTGGGCGCGGGCTGCTTCCAACCCCGACCCAGCTACCGCCACCCCACCCCCGGCCCGACTGCTTCCACCCCAGATCCGAACTGCCCCAAATGACCCTGCGTGACCTCAGATCAGCCGATCGCAATCGTGGACGCCGAGTACAGGATGTATGCGGAGGCGAGCGCGCAGACGATGATGACCAGCGCGAACAGGCTCAGCCAGGCTCCCGCCGGCAGGCTCGAACCCTGGGCGAGGATGTAGGCATCCGACTGTTGGATATGGCGCCTGCGGGTATGGACGCGAAACACCTTGACGAGGTCCTTGAGCGAGCCGATCACCAAGGCCGTTCCCAGGCCGGCGACGAACACGGCGAGCCATTCGATCGGCAGGAATACGACGACGAGCTGCGCGGCCACGGCCGTGACCACTGCGATCATGGCACCAGCGAGGTTCCGGATGAAGATGAGCGCAACCAGAAGAATGAGCGCCCCGACCGACAGCGCCAGCGGCGCCCACCCCTGAGTCGCCGAGGTGATGAGGACCAGTCCGAGGACGCCGGGTGCCGGATATCCCCAGAAACCCGACCACGTCGCCGAGAATCCGACCTTGCCGAAGGAGTTCATCTGGCCGGAATGGTCGAAGTTCAGCGAGATTCCCTTGACGACCCGACCCGTCATCAATGCGGCGAAGGCGTGGCCGAGTTCGTGCACGAAGGTGACGAACATGCCGAAGAATCGCCAGATTCCCGGCGTCAGCGTGACGAGAAGAGGAATGCCGATGACAAGGAGCAGCTGCACGGCATCGGGTTCCAGCCCGTCCTGGCGACCGAACCCGGACGTGATCGCCTCCCACCAGGTTGAAACTCCCTGCTTCAGGTCCATGCACGCACCTCCGTCGTCAATTGCTCACTCATAGCGGCCCAGTCTATGAACCGACCCTGAGTGACGTCCTCAGGGTCCGTTCCGAGAATCCGTACGGGTGCTTCCAAAATCCGTGGGGGTCGGTTCCAAGAGTCCGTACGGGTCCGTTCTCATGGTCGGCTCTCAGTGCGATGCCGGCACCCCAGCAGTGCCAACCTGCGGACCCGCACGGGTCGTCGGTCATGTGATCGAACTCTCCGCGTCGGACCCTTACCTGCGGTTGAGTCGCGACCATAGAATTCTTCTGTGCCGACCACCGACGCTCTTCTCGCCTTTCTCGCCGCAGCCCTCGTCATCATCGTGATTCCCGGGCCGACGGTGCTCTTCGTCGTCGGCCAATCACTCTCCCACGGCAGACGCTCAGGCCTGACGAGCGTGCTCGGCGGCAGCGTCGGCATCATCCCGATCATCGTGGCCGTGGCCTTCGGTGTGGGCACCATCGTCGCCCAATCGGTCGTCATCTTCACGATCGTCAAGATCCTCGGCGCCGGCTACCTCGTCTACTTGGGCGTCCAGGGCATCCGACACCGCAAGGTCGGCAATGAGGTGCCCGAGGACCCATCAACGGCGCTGGAGGCTGAGACCGAAGCGGATTCCTTCATCCCCGCTGGTCGTGAAGTCACCTATCGCTCGATGTTCATGCAGGGCTTCATCGTCGGCATCTCGAACCCGAAGACCATCATCTTCTTCGTCGCGGCTCTCCCCCAGTTCGTTTCGATCGAGGCCGGGCATGTGCCGTTGCAGATGATTGTCCTCGGTCTCCTCTTCCAGGCACTTGCCTTGTTCTCGGACGGATCGTGGGCCTTCATCGCCGGTACCGCGCGCAGCTGGTTCGCTCGCTCGCCGAGGCGGATGTCGCGCATCCGTGGAATCGGCGGCGGCATGCTCATCGGCTTGGGCGGAACGCTGGCCTTCGCCAGCCAGTAGACGGACACCGCTGCGCGGGCTGGTCCGGGTCACCTACTGGTACGAGTCGCTGCCCCCGCTGGTCCGAGTCACCCCTGCTGGTCCGAGTCACCCCTGCTGGTCCGAGTCACTGCGCCCAGTCATCCGAGCAGCACCTACTGGTTCGAAAACGCTGCGTCGAAGGAGGCGTCGGGCTTCTTCCACAGCAGTTCACGGATGCGCACGACCGCCTCGGCGGCACCGTGGAGACGATCCATCCCGACATCTTCCCATTCGATCGAGATCGGCCCGGTGTAGCCGATCGACCTCAGCGCTCGAAACGCATCCTCCCAGTGCATGTCCCCATGCCCCGTCGACACGAAATCCCACCCTCGCCGAGGATCGCCCCAGGGCAGATGCGAACCGAGGATGCCGCTTCGCCCGCTCGCAGGCCGAAGTCGTGTGTCTTTGCAGTCGACGTGGTAGATGCGATCGGCGAAGTCGGTGATGAAGCCGATCGTGTCCAGGCCCTGCCACAGCAGGTGGCTCGGGTCCCAGTTGAGGCCGAAGGCTTCCCGGTGTTCGATGCACTCCAATGCCCGCACCGTCGTCCAGTAGTCGTAGGCGATCTCGGACGGATGAACCTCGTGAGCAAAGCGCACCCCCTCGCCGTCGAAGACGTCGAGGATCGGATTCCACCGAGTAGCGAAGTCCTCGTAGCCGGCATCGATGACCTCGGCAGGCACAGGTGGGAACATCGCCACATACGGCCAGATCTTCGATCCCGTGAACCCGACGACGGTGTCCACGCCGAGCTTTCGGGCCACCCGGGCTGCCCGCTTCATATCTTCGGCGGCTCGTCGGCGCACCCCTTCCGCATCGCCGTCACCCCAGACATAGTCACGCACGATCGCCTGATGGCGGAAGTCGATCGGGTCGTCGCACACGGCCTGGCCTGCCAGGTGGTTCGAGATCGCCCACACCTTGAGACCGTGCCTGTCCAGAACATCGAGGCGTGACTGCAGGTACGCAGGATCCTCATCGGCCCTGGCGAGGTCCAGATGATCGCCGGAACACGCGATCTCCAGCCCGTCATAACCCCAGGACGCCGCCAGCCGAGCCACCTCCTCGAACGGCATATCGGCCCATTGACCAGTGAATAGAGTGACTGGATGAGATGAATCGGTCATTGCTGCTCCCTTGCAGTCGTATTCGCTGCCCTGTCCGACGGGCCCGTCTCCGCCGTCCCCGTGCCCGCCGGACCCGTGCCGGAAGCCCGCGAAAGCTGCAGTTCAGTGAGGAATTCGGCGCTGGATCTTGCCAGTTCGTCTTGGGTCCTTGCCAGGGGACGCCAGATGGATGCAGCCACGGCGATGGTGTCGTTGCCTGCGGTGAAGCTCTCCAGCGTCAGCGGTCCCGCGTAGGCGATGTCATCGAGGGCATCGAAGAAGGAGTCCCAGTCGGTGTGGTCCCCACCCACGGGCCCGCGATCGTTGCCGCATACCTGCACGACCCGACAGTGCTCCCCGGCGGCCCGGATCGCGGCCGCCGGCGAGCGCTCCTCGATGTTGAGGTGATAGCTGTCCAGCGCCAGCCCGACTCCACGGTCCAGCAGGGGTTCGAGAACATCAAGGGCCTGGTCGACCGTGTTGATGATGCTCGTCTCGTACCGGTTGAGCGGTTCCACAGCCAGGGCCACGCTGCGTTCAGCGGCATAGTCGGCAACGGGGCGCAGTGCCTCGCGAAGTGTCTCCACGACCCGGCTCCGCTCGCCCGCATCCATCCTCCACACTCGGCCGGTCGCGGCCGTGAACGGACCGGCTACGGTGGGCGACCCCACGGCGAGAGCCACATCCACACAGTGCCGGAGGTAGTCCTGAGTATCCGCACGACACAGCGGGTCGATGAGGTCACGACCGGGACCCATCGCCCCCACGATCCGCGCACCCATTTCATACCCGGCCAGCACCTCGGCGGCGGTGTTCGGGTTCCAATCACCCGGGCTCTCCACGGGCAGTTCCAGCAGACCGAACCCGAATCGTCGGGCTCGGTCCGCCAGATCGCCGAGGTTCGCCGTCCTCAGCGGAGACGTCCACACCCAGGTGTTGACGCCGATCTCACGGGGTCCGATCATGTTCTCACTCCCGTCATGTTCTCACTCCCGTTCATCCACGCACGCCGAACATCCGCGCACGCCGTCCGTCCGCAAACGCCGTTCATCCGCACACGCCGCTCATCCCCATTCCCCAATCAGGGGATGACTCGGTCCTGCCACACCTGCGGATATCCGGCCATGTCCTCGCCGCCGAACTTCGCATAGTGGCCATCGGGCATTCCCTCGTTCCGGTCAAGGTACTCATCGAGGTCCTCGGCCGTGATCGGGCTCTGGGGCAGCACCCATTCGGTCGGGACTTCCTCACCCTGGAAGATCTTCTCCGCGGCCAGCAGCGGGGTCCGCCACTGGAAGTTCGTGTACACGGGAGCCAGAGCGGTCATCTCGGTGTCCTTCCACTTCCGCAGGAAGCTCAGCTCGTCCTCACCGGTCATCACCGGATAGTCCTTGCCAGCATCCTCGAATGCTTCGACCGCGGACACGGCACCATCTCCCGCATCCATCCAGATGCCCTGGACGTCGCCCTTCGCGAGCTCATCGGAGACGACCTTCTTGATCTCGGCCGGGTCACCTTCGGTGAAGTAGTCGACGACCTCGATTCCGGCCTCGCCGAAGAGCTTGTCCGCTGCCGCCCAGCGCTGTTCGAGCACGTCGACACCGGGCAGAATCCGCAGCGCCACGACCTTGTCGCCCTCGCTGAGGTTGTCGATGAGGAACTGCGAGGTGTCGATGCCCCAGGCGAATCCGCCGATCGGGTGGATGAACGTCACAGCGCAGTCCGTTTCGACACCACGGTCGAAGACGATCACGGGCTTGTCTGTCTTGCATGCCCGTTCGACGGCCGGTGTGATTGCGGCCGTCGAGTTGGGCGAGATGATGAAGCCATCGCAGTTGCCTTCGGCGATGAAGTAGTCGATGTCCGCAATCTGCGTATCATCGTTGTCCTGAGCATCACGGGTCTCCATCTCAGTGATGACGCCGTTCTTCTTCAGCTCCTTGAGCTGCTCGTTCATCGTGATCCACCCGGTCTGGCGCCAGGGGTTGGAGATCGATGCGTTCGCGAAGCACATCTTCTTGCCACCATCGGACTTGAACTCCGAGGTGTCGCCCATCTTGGGGTTGATCATCTGCAGGTAGGGCTTGTCCTCCGGGCCATCCGGATCGACCTCACGCTGCTTGAACTGCTGGTCGTAGAGCTCCTGGTCGAACCATTCCTCGGCCGGTGCCTCCTCCTGCGCACCATCGCCTTCGTCCGCCGGCTCCACAGACGGGTCGGTCGTGCACCCCGCCAATGCGATGAGAGCGGCGGCACTGGCAATGCCGAGCGCGCTCCTCAGTCCTCTTCTCATGGTGTTCTCTCCCTTGTCATTTCCGTGCGGCTTCGTCGCCGCCGGTGAGTTGGATCGGCGAAGGTGTCCCCGCCGAGGTTGTGCTTGGGTCGGTCTGGTCATTCGTCGGGCTCGTGGTCGCCGAGGCGGCAGGTCGTCTGCGCTTCTTCGCGAAGACCACACCGGAGTAGGCGACCGCAGCGATGATGATGGCTCCCTGGATCGCATCGCGCATCGTTGCCGGCACCGAGGTGAAGTTGAGCAGGGTGAACAGCGACTCGAGAGTGAAGGCTCCGATCAGTGCACCGAGGACGGTTCCCCGTCCGCCGCCGAGGACCACGCCTCCCAGAACGACTGCCGTGATGGCGGTGAATTCGTAGCCCTGGCCGACTGAAGGATGGACCCCGGCATAGCCGGCGAGGAGCACTCCTGCCACTGTCGCTGCGAGAGAGGACAGGACGAAGGCGAGCGTCTTCGTCCTCCACACGTTCGCTCCGGCGAAGGCCACCGCCTCTGCGTTGTCGCCGATGGCGACCACTGTCCTGCCGAATGGTCGCCGTGAGATCCAGACGGCGAAGACGATGACTGCCACCAGAATCAGAACGGCATAGGGCAGGAGGCCGAGGATCGGAATCCCCTCGATCCCGCCCCGGCCGAGTTGCCGGAAGGATTCGGCGGGGTTGCCTGTCGCCGCTCCGCCCGTCCACCACATGACTGCGCCGTGGATGACGAGCATCGTGCCGAGGGTGACGATGAACGAGGGGACCTTGAGCAGCGTCGTGGCCAGCCCGTTGACGATGCCGACGACGACGCCGATGACCAGCATGATGATGAGCACCGGTACTGTCTTCGAGTCGTCTTCGCCGATGAGATGGCCCGCTGTCATCACCTGCGCGGTGACCACTGCTCCCATCGACAGGTCGAATTCACCGCTGACGATGACGAAGTACTGGCCGATGGCGACGATGGCCACGGGCGAGACCCGCTGGATGAAGCGCATGAGCGCTCCCGGCTCTGCGAAGCTCGGGTTGAGGACGACGATGGCGATCAGGATGACGATGAGGAGGACCACCACAGCTCCCCGCGGATCCGCAGCCCGTTCGATCAGTCGACGAAGTCCCCCATCGCCGAGGCGGGCCTCGGGAGTTCTCGGAATCATCCTCGGCTCCCTTCACGGTCGGTCTCGGAGTCACGGTCGGTCTCGGAGTCACGGTCAGTCTCGGGGTCAGGCTCAATCTCGGGGCCACGATCGGTCTCGAGGTCAGGCTCGGGAACAGCCCCGGTGGAGATGTTCGGTCCTGGTGGCGCATCGGCGAAGCGGATTCTGCGGGCGATGACTCGGCGGCGAGCGTAGAGCGCCACGGCGATGATGATGACGAGTCCGCGGATGACGTCCTTGAGGAAGGGATTGAACTGCATGACGCTCATGAGATTGTCGAGGACTGCGAAGATCGCGACACCGCCGATGGTTCCCCAGATCGAACCGCGTCCGCCCATGAGAACCGTTCCGCCGAGGACCACCGCGGCGATCGAGAGCAGATCGTAGCTGCCCTGTGAGCCGACGGTCGGGCTGCCCACACCCAGGCGACTCGCCAGCAGCAGCCCCGCCAATCCTGCACAGACGGAGCTGCCGATGTGAGCGCCGATGAGTGGCAGGCGCTGCCGGACGCCGGAGAGTCGGGCGACCTCCGAGTTGCCGCCGACGGCGAACAGGTGGTGGCCGAATCTAGTCCGGACCAGGAGGAATGCCACGAGGCCTGCCAGGGCGAGCATGACGATCGTCGAGATCGGCACCGGTCCGACGCCGGTGGCGCCGAAGAGCTGGAACGACCAGGGAACGCTGCCCTCTGTGCCCTGGTAGTTAGTGTCCAGATACCCCTTGAGGATGAGACCGACTCCCAGGGTCGCAACGAAACCGTGGACTCCGAGGACGGTGACGATGAGACCGTTGGCCAGACCGATGCAGGCCGTGACGACCAAGGTCAGCAGCACCGCGGGGAGGACCATCGCATCGCTGCCGTTCATCGTCTGCGCTGCGACCAGACTGGCCAGGCTCATGACATAGGGAACGGAGAGGTCCAGGGATGCTCCGAGGATCACGAGTGTCTGTCCGATGGCGACGAATCCCAAGACGCTCATTCCGGTGAGAATGTCGCGGACATTGCCCGGGCTGAAGAAGTTGCGACCGGTCGTGGCCACAAGGACGGCACCGATGATGAGCACTCCGATGAGCGCGAGATAGACGAGTGCGGTGGTATCGAGGCGACGCAGCTGGGTTCTCATCGGTCCCCCACCACCTGGGCCTCGGTGCCGGTGGCCAGGGCCAGGACCTCTTCCTCCGTCGAACTCGGAGGCAGCTCCCCGGCGATTCGGCCATCCGACATGACGAGAACCCGATCGGACATTCCCAGGACCTCGGGAAGTTCGCTGGAGACGAGGACGATCGCCACACCTCGGCGGGCGAGGCTGCGGATCAGCTTGTAGACCGCGACCTTCGCGCCGACGTCGATTCCTCGGGTCGGTTCGTCGAGCAGCACCACACGTGGGGAGGTGGCCAGCCATTTGGCCAGAACGACCTTCTGCTGGTTGCCTCCCGACAGCGCTCGGACCTCCTGGTCCGCATTGCGGCTGATGACCTCGAGAGATTCGAGGATCCCCGGGATCTCGTCGCGCATGCCGGAGGTGCGGGAGGGGAAGACAGCGCGGATCGCCAGCAGCGCATTGTCGAGAATGGATTGGGAGAGCACGAGGCCAGTGCCCTTGCGGTCCTCAGTGACCAGAGCCAGACCCCGCCGGACACCCTGTCGGGCGGAGGCGATGCGCACCGCCTCGCCGTCAAGGTGCAGCGTACCGCGGGTGAACGGCTCGGCGCCGAAGATCGCGGACAGCAGCTCCGACCGCCCCGAACCCTGCAGGCCGGCCAGCCCGAGGATCTCACCGGCGCGCAGCTCGAGGGCGATGCCGTCAAGCTGTTCGTTGCCTCCGCCGGTCACCGAGAGCACGGTGACACCGATCTCCGTTCCCGTCTCGGCCTCGGGAAAGAACGTGCTGATGGGCCTGCCGACCATGGCGCGCACGAGCCCCGCCTGATCCATCTGGGACGCTGGTTGACTGGTGACGAGAGCACCGTCCTTCATCACGGTGATCGTGTCGCAGAGGTCGAATACCTCCTGCAGTCGGTGCGAGACGTAGATGATCGCCACGCCCTTGGATTTGAGAGTCTCGATGACTCGGTAGAGGACCGCGACCTCATTGTCCGACAGCGCCGCGGTGGGTTCGTCCATGGAGATCACCCGGGCATCGACGGAGAGTGCTTTGATGATCTCGACGATCTGCTGTTCGGCCACAGTCAGCCAGCCGACCTTCGCCTCGGGGGTGATTCCCTCCACGTCGAGTTCGTCGAGGAGTGCCTGGGTCTTCGACCGCATCGTGCGCACATCGACAAGGCCGCGTCTTCGGGGCTCTCGGCCCAAGAAGACGTTCTGCGCGACGGTGCGATCGGGCAGCAGATTGAACTCCTGAAAGACCGTGGCCACGCCTGCCCGGCCGGCATCGACGGGATGGGAGAAGTCGACGATCTGCCCATCGATGCGCACCTCGCCGCCGTCCCTGCGGTAGACACCGGCGATGATCTTCATCAGCGTGGACTTTCCGGCTCCGTTCTCCCCGACGAGGCCGTGGACCGTTCCGGCGCGCACCTCGAGCGCGATATCGTGCAGCACTTCGACTCCGAAGAACTGCTTGCTGATCCCCGTGGCGCGCAGCACCGGTGCATCGGTCATGGCGCTTCGACCTCGACCCATGTGCGCTCGGCCGCCGATTTGAGCACGGCCTCTGTCACGAATGCCGCGCGAACGCCATCGGCCAGGATCGGCACACCTTCACGCTCCTCACCGGCGAAGACGGCGTAGGAATCGGCGACGAACGCATTGAATGCATCCTGATAGCCCTGCGGGTGTCCTGCCGGGACTCTGCACAGCCGGGCGGCATCGGCCGACAGGACCTCGGGGTCGCGCACCAAGAGCAGACTGCCGCCACGACTGCCCACCCACAGCTCTTCCGGCTGCTCTTGGGCGAATCGCAGGGTTTCCTTGGATCCCGCGACCTCGATGACGAGGCTGTTCTTCCGTCCCGGCGCGAGCTGGGAGATGAGGACCGAGCCGATTCCACCGCCGCTCATCTCGACCGTCATCGCAACTGTGTCTTCCGTGGTCACCGTCGCTCCGCCTCGGCGGGAGTGGACGGTTCTCGTCGTTGCGACCAGGGACACGATGCGTTCGTCGGTGATGAACTCGATGAGATCGACGAGGTGGGAGCCGATGTCCGCGAAGGCCCGGGAGGGACCTCCGGAGCCGGCATCGACACGCCAATTGTCGTCATCGGCGCTGAGCATCCAATCCTGAAGATAGCTGGCATCGATCGTCAGCAGAGCCCCGGCGTCTCCTCGCCGGATCCGGGCGCGGGCTTCACGCACCATCGGGTGATAGCGGTAGACGAACGGAACGGTTCCGCCCAGTCCCAACGATGTCGCATGCTCGAGGATGGAGCGCGCGGTGGCTGCATCAACGGCCAGCGGCTTCTCGCAGATGATGTGGGACCCGGAGTCGAGGGCTCGCCGTGAGTATTCGGCGTGGGTGCTGTTCGGGGTGCAGACATGGACGACGTCGAGCTCGTGGTCGAAGAGATCGTCACCGGTCGCGGCTGCCCGGTAGCCGAGTTCAGCTGCGGCGCTGCGGCTGCCGGCTGCGCTCGAGCGTGCGATCACCTCGAGATGAGCTCCGGCGGCGCGAGCGGCACGGGTATGCGTGCGGGCCATGAAGCCACCACCCACCATCCCGATTCGAGGTGGAGGGGCGGAAGCCTGGGCGACAGTGTCCATGAATCATTCTGATGCCAGCTTGCCTACTTCTGTCAAGTCTTTTTTAAAAGTAAGTTATCAATCGTCACCTTTGGGCAATGCGCTTTACCGAATGTGCTTTACTGAAGGGATGAGCCAGGTGACAGTTTCGCAAGCCCCCGACCTGTCGCATGCCGGCGGGCTCTTCCAACTCCTGCGCGACGGTCAGCCGCGGACTCGGGCCGATCTGGCGAAGTCGACCGGCCTCTCACGTCCCACCATCGCGCAGAGAATCGACCAGCTGCTCGGCCTCGGGCTCATCACCCCCGTCAGCGACGCCGTGTCGACAGGCGGCCGGCCGAGCTCGCAGTTCGCCTTCAACCCTCGGGCCAGAGTGGTCGTCGCCGCGGACTTCGGCGCCTCACACGCTCGGCTGGCAGTGACGGATCTGACCGGCACCGTCCTCGCGGAAATCGGCGAGGAACGCGAGATCTCCGATGGCCCCGTCAGCGCCATCGAGTGGCTGACCACTTCGGCGCAGCGCCTGCTCGCCGAGGCTGATCGCAGTGCCGTGGATGTCGTCGGGGTGGGCATCGGCCTGCCCGGTCCGGTCGAATTCTCGTCGGGTCGCCCGATCAATCCGCCGATCATGCCCGGTTGGGACCGGTTCGATCTGCCCGGCGCCCTCAAGGAGACGTTCTCCGCCCCGGTCCTCGTCGACAACGACGTCAACATCATGGCCCTCGGCGAGCGCAGCTCAGCCTGGCCCGACACCACGGATCTCATCTTCGTCAAGGTCGCCACGGGAATCGGAGCAGGCATCATCTCCGGCGGCTCACTGCGCCGCGGCTCGCACGGAGCCGCAGGCGACATCGGCCACGTCGCCCTGCCTCGCGCGGCCGACATTCCGTGCGCCTGCGGCAATCGCGGGTGCCTGGAAGCGGTCGCCTCGGGGCGCGCGATTGCGCGCGAGCTCGCCCGGTCGGGGTTGGCGACGGGGACTCCGGCCGACGTCGTGGGGCTGGTCAAGGCCGGCGATCTGCAGGCGATACAGGCCGTCCGTCAGGCCGGCCGCGACCTCGGCGAGGTGCTCACCACATGCGTGAGCCTGATGAACCCCTCCCTCATCCTCATCGGCGGGACCATGGCGCAGGCGGCCGAGCACCTCGTGGCCGGTGTTCGCGAAGTCGTCTATGCGCGCTCCATCCCTTTGTCGACCGAACACCTGACGATCGCCCCCTCGCGCGCAGCCGGCGATGCCGCCATACTGGGCGCGGCCCACCTGGCCATCGATGCGGCCCTGTCCCCCGACCGGATCGCTGCCGCCCTCAACCGGTGACGACAACTCGACATACGAGCACCACCCCAGTTAGAACGGCAGGCTATCTTGCCACACGCGATGCCCACAGCGGTTCTGACACTCCGATGCAGCAGGGCCTGATCCCCCACCTGGAGCTTCACCCCACTACCATGGGAAGTGCGCACCCCCAAGAAACAGCGCCCTTTCAACGAAGGAGTTCCCCCTCTTGCCTCATAATCGAGCATTCGCCCAGGTCGATGTCTTCTCCAGCGAGCCCTATCGCGGCAACCCTGTGGCCGTGATCCTCGACGCAGAGGGGCTGGCCGACGAGGACATGGCGCGGATCGCGAATTGGACGAATCTCTCGGAGACCACCTTCGTCCTCCCACCCAGCGACCCACGCGCCGATTACCGTCTGCGAATCTTCACACCTGCCCGCGAACTCCCCTTCGCCGGGCACCCCACACTCGGTTCGGCGGCCGCGTGGCTGGAGGCAGGAGGCGTCCCGCGCAGCGAGGGGACCGTGGTCCAGGAGTGCGGTGCCGGACTCGTCAACCTTCGCCGAGGTGGCCAGACCCTGTCGTTCGCCGCTCCCGACCCGATCCGCACCGGTGACCTCGACGAAGGATTCGTCGAGCAGATCGCCTCCGCCCTCCACATCGACCGCGCAGAGATCCTCGGTCATCAGTGGGTCGACAACGGACCAGGCTGGGCCGCAGTGAGACTGACGAGTGCGCAGCAGGTCCTCGATCTCGAACCTGACTTCTCGCAGATTCCCGACGCCAAGCTCGGCGTCCTGGGTTCCCACCCGGATGAGAGCGAGCATGAGTTTGAGATCCGAGCGTTCGTCCCCGGCGCAGGCGTGGCCGAGGATCCCGTGACGGGCAGCCTCAATGCCTCAGTCGCGCAGTGGCTCATCGCTTCCGGCCTTGCGCCGGAGAAGTACACCGTCACGCAGGGCACCGCGCTCGGACGAGCCGGTGTCGTCTCGATCTCCCATGAAAACGATGAGGTCTGGGTCGGCGGACCCACGACCGTGTGCTTCCGAGGGACGGCGTTCGCATGAGCCGATCAATGAAGATGCCGAGCAGGCACAAGAAACCCACCGCACAGAACAAGCCGCTGCGGATCTTCCACGGCCGAATGTACTTCGCCCTCCAGTCGCTCGCCGGCGCCGCGTGGTGGCTCGGCACCATCATGCTTCCAGCGCTGCGTGAGTCCACGCTGGGTGGTCTCAGCCCACTGCTCGTCGCCATCGTCGACATCCCGCTGTTCGTCATCGGCTCGGCTCTGGCGGCACTCAACCTCCGCTGGGCTGTCTGGTTGGCCACTGCCTGGACGACCCTCGTCGCCCTCTGCATGGTCATCTATGCCACCGTCACCACCGAGGCGGGCCTGGGCGCCGTCCTCATGGTGGCAGCCGCAGTGGGCAGCAT
The DNA here is from genome assembly GCF_021532235.1 of Brevibacterium sp. UCMA 11752. NCBI lineage: Bacteria > Bacillati > Actinomycetota > Actinomycetes > Micrococcales > Brevibacteriaceae > Brevibacterium > Brevibacterium sp. UCMA 11752. The sequence continues at coordinate 762,672 of NZ_JACBOS010000003.1, forward strand.
CCTCGCCGGGACACTCATGATCCTCGGCAGGATCCCGTCCGAACGCCTCGTCACCGGCCCATTCGCCTTCCGCAGCTCTCACACACGCGTGAGGTCTCAGCTCCTGATCAGAACCACGATCCAGATCATGGTCTTCTGGGGCGTGTTCCTGATCGTCATTCCGGGGATCATCAATTCGTTCGAGGAACGCTGGAACCTGACCGTGAAGTTCCCTATTCTCGTGATCGTCGCCGGTTTCGCCCTTCTCGCCTTCGGCACCGTCCTCGGCGTGTGGTCTGCACGGGCGATCGCGAACTTCGGTTCCGGTACCCCCCTGCCCGCCGCGATGGCCCACCATTTCGTCAAGAGGGGACCTTACGCCTTCGTTCGCAATCCCATGGCCATCGCCGGCATCGTCCAGGGTGTGGCGATCGGGCTCTTCATCGGTTCATGGATGGTCATCGCCTACGCCATCGCCGGTTCGCTGCTGTGGAACTGGCTGATCCGCCCGCACGAGGAAGCCGACCTGCATGAGCGCTTCGGCGCCGAGTACGACGACTACGCCGCACAAGTCTCCTGCTGGATCCCGACGTTCTCACAGGCCGACGAGGACTATGACGATGAGGACGAGACCGAGGCCGATCGTGCCGAGACCGATGCGGACCACGCCACGGTCGAACATGACCACGACGCGGACGCACAGGGCCGCGCCGCGAACATCAACGTCGACGCAGACGGGGCCCGCGCCGACCGCAACGACTACTAGAGCACGCGCCCGCCTGGGCGTAGGATTCGGCCATGGTCACCTTCACAACGACTCTCCTGCAGCTGGGCAATAATGTCGGCATCGAGGTGCCCGAGGACATCGTGCTCGGCTTCGGAGTCGGAAAACGAGTCCCGGTCATCGTCACGATCGCCGAGCACTCCTATCCCTCCACGACCGCGGTGATGGGCGGAAAGCTCCTCCTCCCGTTGGCCAAGGAACATCGTGAGGCGGCGGGTGTGTCCGGCGGCGAGACCCACGAGGTCACACTGACCCACGACACCTCGTCACGCGAGACCCCGGTTCCCGATGACCTCGCCGAGGCGCTCGACAGTGCCGGCGTCCGTGAGGTCTTCGATGGGTTGGCCCCTTCGAAGCGCAAGGAGCATGTGCGTCAGGTCGAATCGGCCAAGGCCGAGGCCACGCGGGAGCGCCGGATCGCGAAGGTCGTCGATTCCCTGGGGTGAGCGGGCAACTGCTTCCCTGACCGGCACCTCGCCGAGGTGGTCGATCGTCGACGGTCGACCCGCTCAGATTCCAACGGCTCAGCTCGTTTCGGCTTGGTTCGGCTCAACTCGCCTCAGCTCGCGTCGTGCATGGTCACCGCGTAGCCCTCGGGATCGACGAAGGTGAACGTCAGGCCGAAGGGACTCGGTGCCGGGGAGCGCAGGATCTCGACCCCTGATTCGACGAGGCGGTCGTGCAGAGCCTGCGCATCATCGCAGTTGAACCACAGCGCAACCCCGATTCCAGGACGATCGATCGAGTCGAGATCAACGTCGGGCAACGGCTCACGCACGGCGAACGGTATCGGAGAGGTCGCGAAGACCACCGCTCCGGGCGGCCCCGCAGGCGCCCGTGTCAGGCCGATCGTCCCCTCGTAGAATTCGGCCGACTTCTCCAGGTCTCGCACCTGCAGTGCGAGGAAATCCGGTCCTGTCACAGTCATGATCGTTCCCATCTCTTGCTGCTGAAATATATGTCAGTATTCTGACATAAACAATGTATGTCAGAATACTTACATGAGCCAAGAGCCACAGCCACCAAATGCACTCGAATCCCTGATCGGATATCAGCTCAAGCACCTGCAGTCGGTGTTGCGCTCGCGCATGGACGGGGCGCTGCGGCCGCTGGGCATCTCAACACCGCAGTACGCTTGCCTCGAGCTGCTGCGCAGGGCTCCAGGAGCATCGAACTCGGAACTCGCCCGCGGGGCCTTCGTCACCCGGCAGACGATGAATACACTGCTGAAAGGCCTGCAGGACCGGGGTCTCGTGACGCGGGCGACGAAAGCCGAAACCGGCAGGGCACTGCCGACGACCCTGACCGATGAGGGAGGGAGGACCCTCGACCAGGCCGTCGAACGGGTCGAGAAGATCTCGGCACTCATGGTCTCCTCGCTCGACGAGGAACTCAAACGCCACCTCGGCGAGGCCCTCGATCTGTGCATCGGCGCCCTCAAGAATGAGGACACGAAGGGCGCACCCGAGAGCTGAGGTCGCCGAGGTGCGGGTCCCTCAACGCACGACGCGATCGACCTCCTCCGGTTCATCGCGAGGAGGCAGCAGGATCATGAGGACCAGCGCAAGGACGGCACCGATCACGGCACCGAGCGTGTTCGTGACGAGATCGCTGATCGTGCCGTAGCGAGTGGGCGAGAGCAGAGTCACCTGAGCCCCCTCGATCAGGCACGTGAAGGCCGCGCCCGCCGCCGCGCCGACCCACCAGCGCCGACGCCCCATATGCAGAGCGAGCAGGAATCCGAACGGGACGAACATGGCGACATTGGCCAGCTTCTCGACGAGCGTATAGGTCAGCCATGACGTCACCTGATGATCGGCGAAGAACTGGAGCAGCCTGCCGATCGGACCCCCAGGGCTGACGTCGAGCTGATAGGGGGTCAGCGTCATGAAGCCGATGAAGACGGTGTAGAGGATCAACAGCACCAGGGGCATATCGCCCATCTGCCTCTGCCGACTCGTCATGCGGCTCAGACTACCGCCGATCCCTGACGACAGCGCCCGGATTGCGGTATCCCGCAGCCCAGGCCCAGGCCGTTCAGCCGACGAATCGGGCACTGAGTTCGTCGATCCTCTTCTCCCGCTCCTCGAAGCGCATGCGACCGGCTCGCTCGAGCAGGCCGATTCCGTGCAGTGCGCCCCAGAACACCTCCGTGCTGATGGGATCGCCGATGACGACGGCCAGGGCGTCGAAGGCGTCGCGAAGCTCCTCTTCGTTTCCCTCTTCCGCAAAGCGGGCTTCGATCGGCTGTCTGAACATCGCCTCATAGACCGCCGGGTGCTCATCGGCGAAGTCGAGGTAGGAGTGCGCCACGGCCGCGATCGACTGCTTCTCTGCTTTGCCGGCGACGACCGATCGGCATCGATCCGTGAGCTCGACGAAGCCGTCGAGCGCAACCGTCCGCATGATCTCCGACTTGCCGCCGGGAAAATGGCCGTAGAGCACCGGTTGGGAATAGCCGATGGCCTCTGCGAGGTGACGGGTCGTCACCGCCGCCCATCCGTCCCTGTCGGCGCGTTCTCGAGCTGCCGCGAGAATGTTCAGGCGCCTCTCTTCGGTGCGCGTGCGCTGTTTCGCCGGCGACTGCAGGTAAGTCGGCGACTGCTTGTAAGTCTGCGACTGCCGGATCGACTGATCTGCCATGAGCCCCTCTTGTGCTTCGCTGTTCTAGGGCATACTCTAGCACTGCTAGATATTCTAGCAACGCTAGAAGAGAGAAGATCATCGATGATTCCCGTTCTCGCCGTCATCACCACGACAGTTCTCGGCCTCATGGTGGGAGTCGAAATCGCGGTCGCCTTCGTCATCAACCCGGTCATTCTTCGCCTGCCCGCAGGAGCTTCATTGGCTGCTCGCGCTGACGGTGGACGCATGCTCGGACGCGCGATGCCCTTCTGGTACATCGGCTCGCTCGTCTTCACTGTCGGTCTGGCCGTCATCGCCTGGGGCACGCTCATCACCACCCTGGCGCTCATTTCCGCGGGGCTACTCGCCGTCAGCGTGATCATGTCGGTCCTGTTGCTGGTCCCGATCAACAACCGCTCACTGACGTGGACAGCGGACGACCATCCCGAGAACTGGCGTGAGCAGTTCCAGCGCTGGGACAGACTGCATTACGTCCGCTTGGCAATCATCCTCGCCGCGTTCGTGCTCATCGCGGTCGCGGCCACAGAGCTATGAAGCGAATAGGCTCCCCACTCCCGACTCTCGAGCACAGAAAAGGGGCCGCCTCGCTGAACAATCAGCGAAACGGCCCCTTGATCTCACCAATCAGGCGAGCGCGGTCACCTCGGCGCCCTCGAATGTGGCGGTGTCGATGACGGCACGGAAGTAGACGTCGCCGACGACGACGCGGTCATAGGTCGCGTCCGCCTCGTCGATGCTCACGGTCTCGATCTTTGCCGCGATGTCGTGCTTCGCGCAGAAGTCGAGCATCTCCTGGGTCTCGGCGATGCCGCCGATCATCGATCCGGCCAGCACCTTGGCGCCGCCGATCACGGAGGCGAAGGACAGCTGCTGCTTCTCCGGAGGCATTCCGACGACGGTCATGACTCCTCGGGCCTTGAGCAGACTCAGGTACTTGTCGACGGGAATGTCCGCGCTGATCGTATTGAGGATGAGGTCGAATTCTCCGCGATGCCTGCTGAAGAAGTCTTCCTCTGTCGTCGCGAGCATCTGCTTCGCGCCGAGCTCGAGCGCCGCCTTCTCCTTATTCAGGGTGCGGGAGAGGACGGTGACGTCCGCGCCCATGGCGACGGCGATCTGGACGCCCATGTGGCCGAGTCCGCCGAGTCCCAGAATGGCGACCTTCTTCGGTGCTCCGTCCTTGCTCTCACCTGCGCCCCAGCGGTTGAGCGGCGCATAGGTGGTGATGCCGGCGCAGAGCAGCGGGGCCGCGACGTCGAAGTCGAGAGCGTCGGGGATACGGCAGACGAAGCGCTCGTTGACGACGACCTTCTCGGCGTAGCCGCCCTGGGTGATGGTGTCGTCGACGTCGGTGGAGTTGTAGGTCCCGACCTGGCCGTTGAGGCAGTTCTGCTCCTGCCCTGCCCGGCATTCCTCACACTCTCCGCACGAGTTGACCATGCAGCCCACGCCTACGCGATCGCCGACCTTCCAGTCGGTGACATCGGAGCCGACGGCCTCGACGACGCCGGCGATCTCGTGGCCGACGGTCAGGGGGAAGTGCGCCTCGCCCCATTCGTTGCGGATGGTGTGGATGTCGCTGTGGCAGATTCCGGCGGCCTTGATATCGATGACCACGTCATCGGCCCGGGGGTCGCGGCGTTCGATGTTCGCGACCTGGAACGGCTGGTCGGGGCCTGTCTTCTGCAGTGCCTTGACGGTGAAGGTCATGGAAACTCCTCTGTGCTGTGACGACTCCGAATGTTCTGGCGGCTCCGTGACGGGACCGCCGATACCCTACATGCAGCACCACTTATCTGTCGCTTATTCCGGGCTCTTCCGTGATCTCTGCAACAGACGCACCTTCTGTATCGGCCTGCGCCCCTTCGCCAACCCCTAGCCCTTGGCGGCCCGCTCGGAGATCGTGAGATCGAGAGGAAAGTCGACCGGTGCATTGCCGAACAGGAGCTTCCCCGCCGAGGCGGCCGCTTCCCTTATCGCCTCGGCAGCGGCTTCGGCCTGCTGGGCCGGGGCATGCACGATGACCTCATCATGGAGGAAGAACACCAGGTGAGCCCGTCGTGAGAACACCGGTCCCGAGGCAGTTCCAGGGCTGCGGTCATCGACGGTCGGCAGCCGTGACAGCCGCAGTCTCAGGTCGGCCAGCCAGGCCAGTGCCCATTCAGCGGCGGTTCCCTGGACGACGAAGTTGCGGGTGAAGCGTCCCTGGTCACCGGCGGCGCGCCGGGCCCGGTTCTCGTCCTGTGAGGTGGCGTCGAACTGGTTCGCCGCCGACTGGACTCGGCGCCATCCAACGCCGGGCACCGGTGACGTCCTGCCCAACCACGTGGACACGACCCCTCCACGTGAACCCTCCTCGGCGGCGGAATCGACCAAGCCCATGGCGGCGGGAAAGCTCGTGCGCAGGCGGGGCACGAGTCTGCCGCTGTCACCGGTCGTGGCACCGTACATGGCGCCGAGCACGGCGATCTTCGCCTCCTGTCGGGTGCCGACGATTCCTTCGTCGACGAGGCCGGAGTACAGGTCACGACCACGACCGGCCTCGGCCATTGCTGCGTCCCCGGACATGGCGGCGAGCGCCCGTGGCTCCAGCTGGGCGACATCGGCCGAGATCAGCCGCCAGCCGGGGTCCGCGCGCAGGGCCGGTCGCAGCTGACGAGGAATCTGGAGAGCACCGCCGCCGCTGGCTGCCCAGCGACCGGTGACGACTCCTCCGGGCACGTAGACGGGACGGTACCGGCCCTCGGAGACCCATTCGTCGAGCCAATGCCAACCGTTGGCAGTCAGCAGACGTGACTGCTTCTTGTACTGCAGCAAGGGCGCGATGGCGGGGTGTTCGCTCTGCTCGAGCTCCCATTTCGACGTCGAGGCGACATTGATTCCGGCGGCATGCAGGGAGTGGAGGAGTTTGACGTGGGAGTCGAGATTGGCCCGCGGGTCGTCGAGGGCGGCCCGGACCTCCTCGGCGACGGCGAGCATCTTCGCGGGCTTCGCATCCCGCGCCGGTCGGGGACCCAGTTCCTCAGCGAGGATCCGGTCGTGTTCGGCGACGTCCCAGGGCACCCCGGCCGCCTGCATTTCCGCGGCCACGAGCCCACCGGCGGACTCCGCGGCGAGCAGCAGACGCAGCCGGCCGGGATCGGAGGCAGTCTGCAAGGCGGTGGACTGACGGGAGAATTCGGCGAGCGCAGACTCGATGTCGTGCGGGACCGTCTTGATGTGGCTGCGTCGTTCGGTGACTTCGAAGAGCGCCTCCGCCTCGGGCGCGGTCGGTGCACTCACGGGGCCCGCGTCCCACTCCTGCGCAGCCACGACGGCACCGTGATCCGTGACGAGTTCCGAGCGCATGAGTATCGCGTGGGTCAGCCGCAGGTCATAGCAGCGTTCGATCTCCACCCCGGCGGCCAACAGGGCGGGGTACCAATTCGGAGTGTCGCTGAAGACCCACCGCGGCCGGCTCTGTGCTTCTCGGCTTCGCACGAATTCCGGCAGCTCATCCGCGCCGAGGTGGTGGCTGCCGATCCGCTGCCTGGCATCGTCGAGGTCGACGACGGCGATCATCGAACCCATGCCCCGAACGCCGCCAAGAGCGCGATCGGGCGCACGGCCGATCACACACCACGCAGCGGGGGCGGAATCGGGTGAGGTCATGGAACCAAACTACTGCCTGTGCAGGACAGAGTGAGATCTGGCCCGGAAATGTCGTGTTCTGCGCTGTCCGAAGCCGGTGAAATCCGTTGTCATGCCGCAATTCTCGCGATAATCTTCACGTACGTGTCGAATCGGCGCGATCTCGGTCGTCTCAATGATGAGCGACCGAAACGCGGCCGCTCATGAGGAGGCCCAGCGGGCCTATCGCCGCGCCATCGAGCTGACCACCGACCCCGCCGAACGCGCCTATCTCGAGACCCGGTCACTCGAGCCCAGATCAGGAAGGTGACCCGGTCACGTGAGGCCCGGTCACTCGAGGCTCGATCAGGAAGGTGATCCGGCAGGCCGACACAGCCGACACATATGTGCAGCCCTGTCGGTATAGGTCAGCGCATACTGTATGGTCAGTATATGCTGACCATTGCTTCTCGCGTCGACGTGATGAACCGTCTGGGTCGAGCCATGGCCGATTCAACCCGCTCGCGAATCCTGCTCTCACTGTTGGACACTCCCGGATATCCTGCGCAGCTCGCGCGCGATCTGGATCTGACCAGGACGAACGTCTCAAATCATCTCGCCTGCCTGCGCGGATGCGGAATAGTTGTGGCCGAGGCGCAGGGGCGACAGACCAGATACGAGATCGCGGATCCCCACATCAGTTCGGCCCTCAACAGTCTGCTCGACGTCACTCTCGCAGTCGACGAGAGCGCCCCCTGCCTCAACCCCTCCTGCACCGTGCCCGGCTGCTGCGATCGCGAACCTGCCGACGACCGTGTCAGTGGGGCCAAGGCATGAGCAACACGGCCGTTCCCACAGCTCCACCGCGCGGACAGGTTCTGCGTCGACGCATCAGGATCGTCGTGGCCATCACCATCACGTGGAATGTCATCGAGGCCGTTGTGGCTCTCATCGCAGGTGGGGCAGCCTCGTCGGCGGCTCTCATCGGGTTCGGGCTCGACTCGATCGTCGAAGTCCTCTCTGCGGCAGCCGTGGCATGGCAATTCGCAGCGCCCGACCCCGAGCGGAGGGAGAAGACGGCCCTGCGCGTGATCGCGGTATCCTTCTTCGCCCTGGCAATCTACGTCAGCGTCGATGCGATCGCCTCCCTGACTGGTTGGCGAGATCCAGAGCATTCCACCGTCGGCATCGTCATCGCCGCGCTGAGCCTTCTCGTCATGCCGTTCCTCAGCTGGTTCGAACGTCGCACAGGTCGCGAACTCGGGTCCGCCTCGGCGATCGCAGATTCCAAACAGACCCTGATCTGCACGTATCTCTCTGCCGCTCTGCTCGCAGGATTGCTGCTCAACAGCATCCTCGGGTGGGCATGGGCGGACTCCCTCGCTGCTCTCGTGATCGCCGTCTTCGCCATCAGAGAGGGCATCGAGGCGTGGCGCGGGGATGCCTGCTGCGCCGCACCAGTGTCTGTACTCACCGGCGAGCACGAGGCCGACGGCTGTGCTGGCGATCGCTGTCAGGATTGACCTCGGCAGATTGTGTTCCCAGGACTCAGGGCGACATCTCACTTCACCGACAGCCCCACCCTGGTCAGCGAGCAAAGCACCTATCTGTCGGCCCCCTTGCTGATCGGGCTGGTGCTCAGCAGTCTGCTCGGACAGGCATAGGCGGATTCCGTCGCCGGTCTCGTCTCCGTGCCCTCGCCCGGCAGCAGAACCGGATTACGGCATAGGATGGAACCACCATGACCGAAACACAGAACCATGCCCCTAGCATGAGGCCATCAGCGATCAGCCTCGTCCGCGACGACACCCACTGACTTCGCGCCGCATGCACAATTCCTCTCCAACCGAACCGAGCGCCACTGCCAATACGCGAGGCGCTGGGCCGGGAAATCCCGCACAGGGCTGCGCCCATGCGAAGGCGATACTCTTCGGCGAACACGCCGTGGTCTACGGAGCCCCTGCACTCGCCGTCCCTCTTCACGGACTCGGGGCACAGGCCGACATCCGCCTCACCCCAGGACGGGAGACGCGCATCGACAGCCAACTGTTCTCCGGCACTGCCCAAGCAGCACCACCTCAGATGGGGCCAGTGGTCGCCGGACTGTGCGCGGCCCTCGAGGCCACAGGTGATGAGACCGCCGAGGTCCAGGTCGGCATTCGCAGTGCGATTCCCCACAGTCGCGGCCTCGGATCGAGCGCCGCAGTTGCCACCGCGATCGCACGGGCAGTGGCTGATCTCCGTGGGAAGGTCCTCGACCGTGACGCTCTCCACGCCGTCGTGGCGAGAGCGGAATCTGTTGCGCACGGTCGCCCCAGCGGAATCGACGCATGGGCCGTCGCAACTCAGGTTCCCATCAGGTTCCAAAGCGGTCGGGCCACAGGGATCGACGTCGGCAGGCGACTGATCTTCGTGGTCGCAGACTCCGGCCAGCAAGGCTCCACCGCCGAGGCGGTCACCGCGGTTCGCGAACTTCGCGCCGCACAGCCGAAGATCGTTGAGACCGCGATCTCCCACCTCTCGGAACTCACGGAGCACGCGGTCGATGACGTTCGGTCCGGCGACCTCGCCACGCTGGGGTCGCGAATGCTCGACGCACACAGGTTGCTGTCAGGTATCGGAGTCAGCAGCCCGGCCCTCGATGCGCTCGTCGAGGCGGCCCTTGGAGCCGGAGCGCACGGCGCCAAACTCACCGGAGGCGGCCTTGGTGGCTGCGTCCTCGGTCTCGCCGACTCGGACGAACAGGCCGAACGCTTGGCGCTCGCGCTTCGCACCGCCGGAGCACCGCGCACCTGGACAACGGAGGTATCCACGACATGAGAACCACAACCGCCCGCGCCTATCCGAACATCGCCCTCATCAAATACTGGGGCAAGCGCGACGAGTCCCGCATTCTCCCGGCGGCGGGCAGCCTGTCGATGACGCTCGACGCCTTCGAAACGACGACCACGGTCGTGCCGAATCCTGACGAGGATGCCGACAGCTTGGAACTCGACGGCCAACCCGCCGACGAGGAGCAGACACGACGCACTACCGCGTTTCTCGACCACGTCCGTTCCCTCGCAGGCTCCGAGCAGCCGGTGATCGTTCGCTCGCGCAACTCTGTGCCCACGGGAGCTGGCCTCGCTTCATCTGCATCCGGGTTCGCCGCCCTTGCGACTGCGGCCGCTGCTGCCTTCGAGCTCGACCTCGACACCCGCGCTCTCAGCCGGCTCGCCCGGCTCGGCTCGGGCTCGGCCTGCCGCTCCGTCGTGCCCGGGGTGGCCGTGTGGCACGCGGGTGATGATCAGGCTTCGTACGCCGAGCCCGTCGACGCTCCGGATATGCGGATGGTGGTCGTCACCGTTGACCGGGGTCGAAAACCGGTGTCGAGTCGGGCAGCCATGCGCCTGACCGCCGCCACCTCTCCCTTCTACGATGCTTGGGTGAGTTCGACCGAAGACAGCCTGGCGGCAATGATCGAGGCCTGTCGAGAAGGCGATTTCACGAGAATCGGTGAGATCACGGAGTCGCACGCGCTGAGAATGCATGCTCTCATCCAATCGACGACTCCGCCCATCCGGTTCCTCCGGCCTCAGAGCGTGGCCATCTTCGACGCGGTCGAGAAATTGCGCGAGAACGGACTTGAGGCCTACTCCACAGCAGATGCTGGGCCCAATGTCGTCGTCCTCGTACGACCCGAGAACGCCGAGGCCGTGGCAGAGGCCCTCGACGGGCTCGGTGAGATCCGAATCGTCGGCCCCGGCCCCGGAGCTCATCTGCTGCCCGAGGGTTCCGAAGTGCCCGCAGCGACAGAGGGGATCTCATGATCGAGACTCGTGCACCAGGCAAGCTCTTCGTCGCAGGCGAATACGCCGTCGTCGAACCCGGCCAACCGGCCGTGCTCGTCGCCGTGGATCGGTATATCACCGTCCGGCTCACCGAAAGCCGAGATGCCGGCCGCATCCACTCCAGCGAATACGGTCAGACCCCGCTGGTCTGGTTCCGCGAGGCAGACAGTCAGAGCATCGTGCTCGACCACCGGCCCTCAGACTATGTGCTCGCTGCGATCTCGGTCGTCGAAGAGCTCCGGGCAGAGATGGGGACACCGCCACGGTACTTCGACCTCGACATCTCCAGCGAGCTCGACGATGCCAGCGGACGGAAATTCGGTCTCGGCTCTTCGGCCGCGGTCACGACTGCCACGATCGCCGCCCTCGACGAGTTCTACACATTGGGCCTGACTCGGACCGAACGCTATAAGCTCGCTCTTCTGGCCACGATCGCCATCTCTCCCAACGCCTCGGGCGGGGATCTCGCGGCGAGCGCCTTCGGAGGCTGGATCCGCTACTCCTCACCCGACCGCACGGCCCTGAATCTCCACCGCGAAGTCCACGGAGTCGCCTCGGCGCTGCACTGCAGCGAATGGCTTGGGTCAGGGGTCACCCGCATCAGCCCACCCGAATCCCTGCATCTGCTTGTCGGCTGGACCGGTTCCCCGGCCTCGACAGACCATCTCGTCAAACGCGTGCACACCCCGGGCAGGGAGAAGGCGCGCCCCTTCGAGTCGTTCACCGACGAGAGCCGGCTCGGGGTCAATGCACTCGTCGCCGCCTTCGATGACGATGATGCGATCGGCGCCCTCGACCGCATCAGACAGGCACGCCGACTGCTGCAGCGACTCGGCGAGTCCTCCGGCAGCCAGATCGAGACCGAACAGCTGGCCGCGCTGTGCGATATCGCCGAAACCTACGGTGCCGCGGCCAAACCCTCAGGCGCCGGCGGAGGAGACTGCGGCATCGCCCTCTCCGACGCCGAACTGCCCACGATCGACATCCTCCGCGAGTGGGAGCGCCACGGCATCCGCCGGCTCAGCCTGACCCCGCACCGACCCGAAGGCAGCATCGATGACTTCTGAGAGCCCCCAGGCCCGTTCCGCCCGCGCGACACGCAAGGACGATCACGTCCGGCTGGCCTCCGAGCAGCAGTCCGAAGCGCCGCGGCGCACCGATTTCGACGATCTCGAGTTCATCCACCATGCCCTCGGCGGTACGAACCCGGAACGGGTCGACCTCAGCGTCCGCCTCGGCGAGTGGACCTGGCCGACGCCCTTCTATGTCAATGGCATGACCGGAGGCACCGACACGACGGCGGCGATCAACCGCAACCTTGCGATCGCGGCCGCCGAGACCGGGCTGCCGATGGCCTGCGGTTCGATGAGCGTGGCTCTCGACGATTCGGACGCGGCGAAGGGCTTCACGATCATCCGCGAGGAGAACCCGAACGGCTTCGTCATGGCCAACCTCGGTGCTGGTCGCAGCGCCGAGGATGCCCGCCGTGCCGTCGACCTGCTGCAGGCCGACGCCCTTCAGATCCATATCAACCCGGTGCAGGAGACCGCGATGTCCGAGGGCACCCGCGACTTCTCCGAATGGGCACACGGGCTCGAACAGATCGTCGCATCCTGCCCCGTGCCGGTCATCGTCAAGGAGGTCGGATTCGGGCTCAGCCGTCGCACGCTGGAGCTGCTGGCCTCGATCGACGTGCGCTTCGCCGATGTCAGCGGTGCCGGCGGCACGGACTTCCTCCGTATCGAGAACGACCGCGCCGGCGCCGAGGACTTCTCGATGCTCACCGGATTCGGCCAATCCGCCCTGGCCTGCCTGCTCGATTCCCCCGTCCAGGGGCCCGTGCTCCTCGCCTCCGGCGGGGTGCGCAACCCCTATGACGTCGTCAAGGCCCTTGCCTGCGGTGCGCGGGCCGTCGGGGTTGCCGGCACGTTCCTGCAGGCCGTGCTCGATGGAGGCGCGGACCGTCTCGTTGACGTGGTGAACACGTGGCAGTCTCAGACCAGGGCGCTATTCGCCCTGCTCGGAGCCGAGACGGCAGAAGACCTCACCCGCACAGACCTGCTCACACGGGGCCGCCTCGGCGAATTCTGCCGTCTGCGCGGAATCAACGTCGAGGAACTGTCCCGACGCTCGGGAAGCTGACCCGAGGCTCGGGGAGCTGAGGCCCAGGCCTCCAAACGTTTCCACACACGAAACAGCCCTCCACCTCGGCCCCGAAGGGTCCCGGTGAAGGGCTGTTGTTCACTGTGCGCGAGGGGGGACTTGAACCCCCACGACCTTGCGATCACTGGCACCTGAAGCCAGCGCGTCTACCAATTCCGCCACTCGCGCGAACAAGAGAAAACTCTAGCATCGCGGACCCGAAGAATGAAACCGAGGACAGCGGAAACGCCCGAAACGTGTCGACGTTCACATTCACTGCCCGTCGGTCTCGCGTCTGAGGTGACGCACGCCTCATCTCCCATGACATCGGCGCTCGTCAGAGGCTCAAGGAGTACTCAGCGACAACCCCTAAGCTGGACGACCGCCGGGAATCTGAGCAGACCTCGGCCCCGAAATACCCAGTGACGTGAGTTGAGAGCTTCACCGCGTTAGGATTGGGTGTTGGTGTCTCCATCTCGGTGTCCTTTTCCGAGCGTGGACTCACCTAGACAGACTCGCTCGGACGCACAGTCCGGGCTGGTGGCGAAACGTTCGTCACGCGCACGACACCTGGATGAGGAGGTGCCATGGGGATTCTCGATCGTTTCGAGAAGGGATTGGAGAATGTCGTCAACGGCGCCTTCGCCAAAGCGTTCCGCTCACAGGTGGAACCGGTCGAACTGGCCGGCTCACTGCGACGCGAGGCCGATAACAAGGCCGCAGTCGTCTCGCGCGGACGGACACTGACCGCCAACCACTACAGCATTGAGCTCTCACCCACAGACTTCGACCGGCTCTCGGGCCTCGAGAACGAACTCCGCTCGGACCTGCGACAGGTGATCGGTGATCACGCGGTCGAGCAGGCCTACAGCTTCGTCGGTCCCGTCTCCGTCGAATTCGTCGAAGCAGAAGACCTCGACACCGGAATGTACCGTGTCGTCTCAAGCACCCAGCGTCCCGACGGATCGCCCGCAGCCCAACCGGCCAACCGCGGCGGCTACGACCCCGTGTCCCGCTCACACAACATCGTGGGTGAAGGACAGGCCAACTCCGGTTCCCGTCCGGTCCCGCCCAGGCGCACCCCGGAGCCCACACCAGCGCCAGTGCGCCAGGCCGCACCGTCCAGGTCGCGCACGATCGATGCGAGCGTGACCATCCACGGCCAGGACTACGCACTGCACCAGGGCACGAACGTCTTCGGACGGTCCTCATCCAGCTCCGACTACGTCATCGACGACCCCGGCGTCTCCCGCCGACACTTCGAGATCACCGTCGAGCGCGATCACGCGGTCGCCAACGACCTCGGATCGACCAACGGAACACTTCTGCGCGGCCGCAAGCTCACCTCGGCGAACCTCTCCGACGGTGATGTCCTCATGGCCGGAGATGCAGAGGTGCGCTACCACGAGATCGAACAGGACGCCCAGTGAGCGAATTCACCGTCACCGTCTTCCGGTTCGCCTTCTTCATCATCCTCTGGCTCTTCGTCCTCGGAGTGGCCGGTGTCCTCAGGCGCGACATCTTCGGTGCCAAAAAGGCCCCCAGGAAGTCTCGCCGAGGTGGCAGGGCCTCCCGTAACGCAGCTCCGAGTCCGGCACCGAGCAGACCAGCACCGGCCCCCGCGCCGACGCCTGCTCCCGCGAGGTCTCACGCGCATCCGGGATCTGTCCGCGTCACCGGTGGGCCCTTGACCGGGACCTTGATCACTCTCTCCGGGGCGCCGGTGACCTTCGGGCGTGCACCGGACAACTCGATCGTCATCAATGACGATTTCGCCTCCAGCCATCATGCGCGAATCGTGGCCGCCAACGGCTCCTGGGTCCTTGAGGACCTGGGCTCGACGAACGGGACGATCGTCGACGGCTCGCCTATGCATTCGCCCATCAGTCTGCGGATCGGCACCCAGATCACCATCGGCCATACGACGCTGGAGACCCAATCGTGACGACCGACGGTACGATCACCCTCCGTTCAGCAGCCCGGTCTCACACCGGGCTGGTGCGTAAGAACAACCAGGATTCCGGCTATGCGGGTCCGAACTTCTTACTCATCGCTGACGGAATGGGCGGTCACGCAGGCGGAGACGTCGCCTCGGCGATCACCGTCTCCCGCCTCGCCGACCTCGATCGCGAACCCAGCGGCGAAGACGCTCTGGAGATCCTGCGCACCTCGATCCTCGAGGCCAATGACCGCATCTGCCGCGGTGTCGCCGAACAGCCCGAGCTCGCCGGCATGGGCACCACGGTCACCGCTCTGCTGAGGGCACCGGGCAACCGGTTCGCACTCGCCCACATCGGCGACTCCCGCGGCTACGTGCTGCGCGACGGGGAACTTCAGACCGTCACCCACGACCACACCTTCGTCCAGATGCTCGTCGACGAAGGCCGCATCACCGCTGACGAGGCGGAGACCCACCCGCAGCGATCGGTCGTCATGAAGGTCCTCGGCGACGTCGGAGCCTCCCCCGATCTCGACCTCACCCTGCGCGAAGCCCACGTCGGCGACCGCTGGATGCTGTGTTCGGACGGGCTGACCGGCTTCGCGGACATCGATGACATCGCCCGCATCCTCGCCGAGGTCTCCGATCCCGACGAATGCTGCCGTCAGCTCATCGACCTGGCCCTGGCAGGGGGCGGTGCCGACAACGTCACCGTCGTCATCGGCGACGTGCTCGAGGGCACCGTCGACACCGTGCACGGCAGCTCCGTCGGTTCCGTCCACCTCAACCCGAAGTACGCCACGATCGGCATGAACCCCGACGTCGACGAAGCCACCACGGAGACACAGCCCCACTACGGCCACGGGGACACCCCCACCGACACCGTTCCCCTGCAGGCGGTGTCCGACTCCGATAAGCAGGAGCCCACCGCCGAGGTGGTCCCCCCTTCCCAGCGCACCGACACGGAGACGTCCGACAGGGACGAACCCACCGAGGAGGATGACCTCGACGCTGACGACGACGAGGTCGAAAAGCGGTCCTACCTGGGTTGGATCATCGCTGCCATCGTCATCCTCGCGATCGCCGTAGGCGGATTCTTCGCCTACAACTACATGAACAACCACTACTACCTGACGAATCTCGACGGGAAAGTCACCCTCTACCGGGGGCTCGACACCACCTTGGGACCCATCGAACTCAGCCAGCTCGAGGACACCACCGACATCGAGGTCGGCACCCTCAACAGCTTTTCGCAGGATCGTCTGCGCGGCTCCATCCAGGCTGACTCCCGCGACGAGGCCGATCGCATCATCGAGAACCTGCGTCAGGAAGCCGACAAGTCCGGCACTGTCTCGGGCAACGCCGAAGACGCCGCGAGCCCCAGCGATCCCGCACCGTCACCACCGAGTTCCCAAGCGGTCGATCCCAGTGATGCCATCACTGAGGAGTCACAGTAATGTCCGCGAACCCCAACCAAGGCGCGCGGCCACGGCCTTATCGCTTGGCTGAACTCGGCCTCCTCATCCTCGCAATCGCCGTATCCACGAGCGCCTATGCCCTCGTGGGACTCGGCACCGAGGACACGATCCCCGCCAATGTCTACCAGTACGCGGCGTGGTTGGCCGCGCTCGGCCTCATCATCCACATCGTCGTGTGGTGGAAGGCCAAGTACGCCGACCCTGTCCTCATCCCGATCGCGGTCCTGCTCAACGGACTGGGCCTGGCGATGATCTACCGGGTCGACCTGGGCCGCGACGAATACCAGAACAGCGGTGTCACCCAGCTGATCTGGATGACCCTGGGCGTCGCTCTGGCCGTCGGCATCATCATCTTCTTGGGTGACCACAGGTGGCTGCGCCGCTACACCTTCCTCTCGGGGTTCGCTGCGCTGATCTTCCTCATGCTCCCGCTGATTCCCGGCCTGGGCAAGACGGTCAACGGTGCGCGCATCTGGATCGGCGTTGGTCCGATGTCCTTCCAGCCCGGTGAGATCGCGAAGATCCTGCTGGCCATCTTCTTCGCCGGCTACCTCGTGTCCTATCGGGACCAGTTGGTTCTGGCCGGCCCGAAGATCCTCGGCATCCGCTTCCCGCGCCTGCGTGACTTCGGTCCCATCATCATCGCTTGGGTGGCCAGCGTCGGCATCCTCGTATTCGAGAGGGACCTGGGCACCTCGCTGCTGTTCTTCGGCCTGTTCGTCGCCATGCTCTATGTTGCGACGAGCAAGGTCTCCTGGATCATCCTCGGACTCGGCTTCTTCGCTGCCGGCGCGGTCGCAGCGACCTTCCTCTTCTCCCACGTCGGGCAGCGTGTCGACGGTTGGCTCAATGCACTCACTGCCGAGGAGTACAACAAAACCCCTGGTGGTTCGTACCAGCTGGTCCAAGGTCTGTTCGGCATGTCCAACGGCGGGCTGACCGGAACCGGACTCGGTGAGGGCCGACCCAATATGGTCCCCTATGCCGAATCCGACTTCATCTACGCCAGCCTCGGCGAAGAACTGGGCATGGCGGGACTCTTCGTCATCCTGCTCTGCTACCTGTTCATCTTCCAGCGCGGCATCAAGACCGCTCAGCAGCTGCGCGACGGTTTCGGCACCCTGCTGGCCACAGGCCTGAGCTTCACGATCGCCCTGCAGGTCTTCGTCGTCGTCGGCGGCGTCACCCGCCTCATTCCGCTCACGGGTCTGACCACGCCGTTCCTCGCTCAAGGCGGGTCGTCTCTGATTGCGAACTGGATGATCATCGCGCTGCTCCTGCGCATCTCCGACAATGCCAGGCGACCGGTGGAGGAGTTCCACACCGGTGTCCTCAAGATCACGGAGGATCCCGACGACGCCACCGCCTCGGCGCGGGCGGCCGGGAATCGCAACGACACGAGACGTGTCGAGGGAGCACGCGAGCACGCGGCCGGCGGTCTCGCCACGGATCGCGCCACCAGCGACGATGCGCCGACGACCAACCTCGGCGCCGCCGATCTCGAGACAGACCGGCCAGATGAGGACCCAACGACGAATCTGGGCACTACCGGAGGTGAACGATGAAGAAGCCACTGAAGCACATCAGCATCGTCGGGTTCGTCATGTTCGCGCTCCTATTCAGCTCCACCAGCTGGGTTCAGTTCGTCACCGCCGACTCGCTGAACAACAATGCGCTCAACAACCGGAAGGTCCTCGACCAGCTGGCTCGCGACCGGGGTCCGATCCTCGTCGACGGCAAGAAGATCGCCTATTCCGAACCAGTCGACGACAAATACAAGTTCCAGCGCAAGTACGGCTCGGAGGGCCTCGACCCCCGTGCCTACGCCTCCATGACCGGGTACTACTCCATCGTCTCGGGAGCTTCAGGCATGGAGCGTGCCTCCGGCGAGTACCTCTCCGGGGACTCCGATGCTCTGTTCTACGACAAGGTCGGCAGCCTGGTCACAGGCGAGCAGCCCCGCGGTGCGGCCGTGGAGCTGAGCATCGACCCGAAGGTGCAGAAGGCAGCCTGGGACGGACTGGGCAACCAGAACGGTGCAGCGGTCGCACTCGATCCGAAGACCGGCAAGATCCTCGCCATGGCCTCGACACCTGGCTGGGACCCCAACCCCATCGCCAGTCATGACCCCTCGACGGCGCAGTCCGCCTTCGAGACTCTCAACAACGCTGAGGACAAGCCTGCCTATAACCGCGCCATCGGCGGCAACCTGTACCCACCGGGCTCGACGTTCAAGGTCCTCGTGGCTGCGGCCGCGCTGGAATCAGGCGATTACAAGCCGGATTCGACACTGAACGGTCCGGCTGAGCTCGACCTGCCCCAGACCACCTCCACGATCGGCAACTCCCATCCTGGTGCCTGCCGCAACGGCGGAAGCCCGACCCTGGCCGATTCGCTCGCAGAGTCCTGCAACACCTCATTCGCCTCACTCGGAATGGATCTGGGCGAGGATGCGATCAAGGAACAGGCGGAGAAGTTCGGATTCGGCCAGAAGATGGAGATTCCGCTCAACGTCAGTGCGTCCACGTTCCCGGAGGACCTCAACCCACCCCAGTTGGCTCAGTCCTCACTGGGGCAGTACGAGGTCAGGTCCACGCCGATGCAGATGGCGATGATGACGGCGGGAATCGCCAACGGCGGCAAAATGATGAAGCCGCAGCTCGTCGACCGGGTTCTGAACGCGAACACCCTCGAACCCATCAAAGAGATGCGCCCTGCGCAGATGTCGCGGCCCGTTTCGGGTAAGACCGCCGATCAGCTGACCACGATGATGGAAGGCGTGGTCGAGGACGGAACCGCCTCGGTGGCCAAGATGAACGGCACGAAGGTCGCCGCGAAGACCGGTACCGCACAGCACGGACCCGGTGCGGCCCCGCACGCGTGGTTCATATCATTCGCCCCAGCCGATGATCCGAAGATCGCAGTAGCGGTCGTCGTGGAGAACGGCGGAAACGCGGGCAACGAAGCTTATGGAGCGACGGTCGCAGGACCGATCGCCAAGGACATGATGGAAGCGGTGGTCGAAAAATGAGACCCGTCGAAGGAACCCTGTTGGGAAACCGATACAAGCTCACCTCTCGCATCGCCGTGGGCGGTATGGGTGAGGTCTGGAAGGGCGTCGACTCCGTGCTCGGCCGTGAGATTGCGGCGAAGATCCTCAAGGACGAATACCTCTCGGATACGACCTTCCTCGCGCGGTTCCGCGCCGAAGCGCAGAACATGGGGCGCGCATCGGATCCTGGAATCGCCGGTGTCTTCGACTACGGCGACGAGCAGGGATCCCCTTATCTCGTCATGGAGTACGTGCCAGGTGAAGCACTGTCGGCGATCATCGAGCGCAGCGCACCCCTGTCGGAGACGGACACTCTGAGCATCGTCTCGCAGTCCGCGCAGGCGCTGGGAGCGGCCCACAAGGTCGGAGTCATCCACCGCGACATCAAACCCGGCAACATCCTCATGACCCCGGACTTCAGGGTCAAGATCACGGACTTCGGCATCGCCCGCGTCACCGACCAGGCCCCGCTGACGAAGACCGGCCAGGTGATGGGCACAGCCCAGTACCTGGCACCGGAGCAGGCCACAGGCAAGGGTTCGGGGTCCGGCTCCGACCTCTACGCTCTGGGCATCATCGCCTATGAGGCATTGGCCGGGCAGCGTCCGTTCACCGGTGACTCGCAGGTCGCGATCGCCATCGCCCAGGTCAATCAGCAGCATCCGCCCCTGCCGGACACGGTGTCCGAACCTTTGCGCCGCTTCGTCGACTGCCTGCTTGAGAAGAAGCCCGAACGCAGGCCTTCGGATGCCATGGCGGTGTCCCGGGCCGCCGATGCGCTGGCCGCAGGCGATGTCGCAGGTGCCGAAGAGATTCTGCCGCAGATGCGACTGGGCAGCGCCGCCTCCGATGCACTGACCCAGGTCTTCAACAGCCCCGAACCCGTGCCGACGACAAAGGCGATGCCGGTCACGGCGTCCAACGAGGAGACTCGTGTCTACCCGGGTGCAGCTGCCGCAGGTGCTGCTGGTGCTGGTGCGGCCGGTGCAGCAGGCGCCGGTGCTGCGAACGGCAGCGAACTCGATCCGGAGAACGCAGAGGACAGGGAACTCGACGAGAAGCAGTCGAAGAAGGGCCGCGCCCTCATCTGGATCCTCGCGATCGTCGCACTCATCGCCGTCGGTTCGCTGCTGTGGTTCTTCCTTGGAGGAGGCAACGCCGAGCCCGAGCCGGACCCCAGCACCAGCGCCCCCACGACTTCGCAGGCAGCGAAGACGATCGAAATCGACAAGAGCGATTACATCGGACTGACCGAATCCTCGGCGACTCAGAACCTCGAACGGCAGGGGCTGGAAGCCGAGACCCAGACCATCGAGTCCTCCCGCGCAGCGGGCACGGTCGCCGATGTGGGTGAGGGCGAGAACGGCTACACCTTCGAAGAGGGCGACACCCTTACGCTCTACATCTCCTCTGGCCCGGCCGAAGAGCCGGTGGAGACGGAGGAACCTGAACCTTCGAGCACTCCCACACCGTCAGAGACCAGCGGCGACGATGGTTCGGGCTCGAGCAGCAACGACGACGGGGGCTCTTCGAGCAACGACACCGGCACTGCCGATGCCGACAACGGTTCGAGCAGCGATCCGAATGGTTCGGACCAGGACAGTGGCAACCAGAATGGTTCGGACCAGGACAGTGGCAACCAGAACGGTTCGGACCAGGACAGCGGCAACCAGAACGGCGGGCAGAACGGCAATGACAACAGCGGTTCGAACTCGAACAGCGAGTCCAACAGCTCCGACGACGACGGCGGAAACTCGTCCGGAGGCGGCACCAACGACGATCCCAGTGCCGGCACAGACTTGGACGAGTCGATCTTTGGCTGACACCATGCGCTGAGAAGACGAGTAATCTACTTGACATGCGGAGTACTTTCCCACGACGTGGGTGAACCAAGCGGAGGACCAGAATGAATGAACCCAAGGTGCTGTCGGGGCGGTACGAAGTTCGTGCGCTCCTCGGCCGTGGGGGCATGGCAGAAGTGCACGAGGGCGTCGACAACCGGCTCGGCCGGCGCGTCGCGATCAAGCTTCTGCGGTCCGATCTCGCTCGTGATCCTTCGTTCCACACCCGTCTCAAGCGTGAGGCGCAGTCCGCGGCAGGACTGAACCATCCGGGCATCGTCGCTGTCTACGACTCGGGCGAAGAGGACTTCGTGGAGACCGGAGGCTCCAGCGTCTCCGTGCCCTTCATCGTCATGGAGTACGTCGAAGGCCAGACCCTGCGCGAGGTCCTCAACGAACACGGCACCCTGACCATCGACGAGGCGCTCAACGTCGTCGCCGGTGTGCTCGCCCCACTCGAGTACTCCCACCGCAACGGAATCGTCCACCGCGATATCAAGCCCGCCAACGTCATGCTCACCCCCGAGGGTGACATCAAGGTCATGGACTTCGGCATCGCCCGCGCGCTCAAGGACAACAGCGGGCTGACCCAGACACAGTCGGTCGTGGGCACCGCCCAGTACCTGTCCCCCGAGCAGGCCCGTGGTGAGGTCGTCGACGCACGTTCCGACCTGTATTCGACGGCCTGCCTGCTCTATGAACTCCTCGTCGGTCGGCCCCCGTTCGTCGGGGATTCGCAGCTGGCGGTCGCCTACCAGCACGTGGGCGAGACGCCGAAGCCGCCGAGCTTCTACAATTCGAATGTTCCCCCTGAGGTCGATCGCCTCCTCATGCATTCGCTGCTGAAGGACCGTGACGAGCGCTACCAGGACGCCTACATCTTCCGTGAGGATGTCCTCGCGGCCCGTGACGGCCGTCCCCTGAGCTTCGACGACGACATGGATCGCACCCAGGCGTTCCCGATGGCAGGGGCCATGATGGGTCCCCCGCAGTATGCTCAGGATGCCGAGGCGGAACCTGAGACGGGTGCCGTGTCGACGATCATGGCCAAGCAGGATGAACCACCGCCGCCGAGGCGTTCGCGCGCCTGGATCTGGATCGGCAGCATCTTCGTGCTGTTGGCTCTGGCCGCCATCGCTCTGTGGGTCTACGAGATCAACAAACCACCGGACATCATCCAGGTCGAGGTCACGGACGTGGCCAATATGGATGCCGATGAGGCCGAGTCCGCCCTCATCCAACAAGGCCTGAGAGTCGACAGAGACGAGTCGTACAGCGAGGACGTCGACGAGGGCAAAGCCATCAAGACCGATCCCGCCGGCGGCCAGCGAGTGGAGGAGGACAGCGTCGTGAAGCTGGTCATCTCCTCCGGCCCCGAAAGCGTCAAGGTCCCCGATGTCTCCGGCAAATCCGAGGAAAGCGCCCGCAAGATCCTCAATGACGCCAAGCTCCAGGCAGGCACGCACATCTCCCAGAACTCTCCGGATGTGGAGAAGGGTGTCGTCATCGAGACGAAGCCCGGCGCCAGCTCCGAGGTGGATGTGGACTCGAACGTCGACCTCGTCGTGTCCTCGGGAATGGTCGAGGTCCCGGATATGACGGGCAAGTCCGCGAAGGAAGCGTGCGAGATCCTCGAGGGCGACGACTACCAGCTGGGGTGCAAGACCGAAGAGGTCGAGACCGCAGACGAACCGGCGAAGAAGGTCTTCGAACAGTCATCGGCTGGCGGCAGCGAGGTCAAGCAGGGCACGGAGATCACGGTCAAGGTGGCCAAGAAGCCGCCCGAGGAGCCATCGTCGCCGAGCATTCCGTCCATACCCGGCGGGGTCCCCACGTCGCCGTCTGACGACGGCGGCAGCGACGACAGCGGCGATGACACCGGCGGCGAGAAGGACAAAGACAAGGACAGTGACTCGGACGCCGAGGCCATCGGCGGAGGCGGAGGCAACTGGTTCGACGGCTACTCCGACACAGGCGCCGACGGCAACCGCTGAGTGAGTCCGACCAGGCCGACGGTCTGAAACGGCTGGGGCCGCCATCGAGAAGTCTCGGTGGCGGCCCCAGTTCGTCTTCTCAGGACAGGGTGAGGAAGAGGTCGGTGCGCAGATCCGCCGGGTCCATATCGGGATTCGGCTCTGTCACGTAGACCTCGAAGAACGGCAGGTCCGGGTGGTGTCCGGCCTCGACGACTGCCTTCATCAACCCCGCCCAGGCCTCACCCAGTCCGTCATATCCACCGGCATGGGTCAGTGCGGCGATCGATCCGCCGGGCAGCTGAGACGGGATCGCAATGAGACCTTCGCCCAGAGGCAGAGCCTGCTTCAGCCCCGAAGTGAGCGGAAGGCCGATCTCCAGGTCGACGGTGTCGCTGGGTTGGCGCGTGTACAGCGCGAATGCGGGACCAGCGATTTCCTGCTCAGCCTCGGCCAAGGCAGGGAACAGCCCGGAATACACGGCGTCGAAGTGGCTTGGAAGGTCCTCCATTGCGACATTCCTGACCTCTACGACGGCGGTGGGCACCGACGTCGCCTCGAACACGGTGAGTTCGGGGAATGGTTCGATCCGGTTGATACTCGACTCTGACATCAGTAGGTCCTCTCGGTGTGTGTCCCGATCCTAATATGCCGAACAGGGCCACCGGAAGAGTCTGAGCACGATTGCCCAGCTGTCGCGGCCGTCTGAGCCTGAGTGGCGGTTCAAGCCGGAGTGACGGTTCAAGCGGAAGTGGCGGTTTAGGCCGAAGCAGCCAACTGAGCCGGAGTGGAGGCTGCGTAAGCCGGAGACGCAGCTTAGGCCGGAGTGGCGGCCGGGACGGGCTTCGCCGCGATCGCCGAGGCCATCGGAGACATCGCGGCAGCCTGCGCGGCGGCACCTTCGATGCCGCAGACCTCGAGCCAGTTGCCCAACATCAGATAACCGCATTCCGTGAGCACGGACTCCGGGTGGAACTGAACACCGAACAATGGCTGCTCACGGTGTTCGATGGCCATCACGACTCCATCATCGGTGCGGGCGGTGACCAGGAACTTCTCGAGATCGATGGTCTCATCGACGATCGCCAGCGAGTGATAGCGGGTCACGGTCAGCGGGTTCTTGCAGCCGAAGAAGATGCCCTGACTGTCGTGGGTGATGACCGAGGTCTTTCCGTGCATGAGCACCGGCGAGTGGGTCACTGTGGCGCCGAAGACCTCTCCCAGCGCCTGATGGCCCAGGCAGACTCCGAACACCGGGGTGCCAGACGTCTCCGCCCAGGCGATGAGGTCCGGGCACACTCCCGATTCGGCCGGCACACCCGGGCCCGGTGACAGCAGGACACCGTCGTACTCCGAAGCCAGGGTCACGACAGCCTCGGCGGTCATATCGTCATTGCGGATGACGTGCGTTTCGGCTCCGAGCTCACGGACGTAGGACACGAGCGTGTAGACGAAGCTGTCGTAGTTGTCGACGACGAGGATCTTTGTCATTGGCCACCGCTTCCATCAGTCACAGTTGCGTTGTTGAACGGCATGTAGGGGGCGACGACCGGGAAGACGTACTGCATGAGCAGCAGCACCACGGCCGCGATGAGGATGAGGGCGAAGATGAGTTTGATGAACCAGTTGCCCGGAAGCAGTCGCCAGATCAGACCGTACATTCTCAGGCACCACCGTTCTTGCTGACCTTGTCGTAGGCTTTCGAGTCCTTGATGTTATCCGGTGCACCGTCGCCGGCCGGAGTCCAGTCGGTGAGCTCGGCGTAGGCGACGTAGCGCTCTCGGGCCGAGAACATCGGGTTGCAGGCCGTCATCGTGAGGATCCGGTCCTTGCCCTTGAATTTCGGTTCGCTGGGGACCGGTGCGAGCACCTCGACGGCATCGGGGAGGATGATGTCGAAGTTGCGGAACGTGTAGGTGTAGAAGCCGTCCTTGGTCTGGACGATGATCTCATCGCCGGGACGCAGCTTCGCGATCTGGTTGAGCGGTTTGCCGTAGGTGACGCGGTGGCCGGCGATCGAGAAGTTGCCGACTTCGCCCGGCATCGCTGAGTTCGGGTATCGACCCACGCCCATCCGGTTGAGGACGGGTTCGAGATCGACGCCCTCGGCGACCGTGCGGTAGTAGTCGTCGCCGAAGCGGGGAATGTAGAAGATGCCGAACGCCTCGTTCTTCCCCACCGGATCCGCTACGACAGGTTCGTCCGGGTCGTCCGGAAGCTCGTTGGGGTCCTGGTTCTGCCAGTCATCGGTGAGCTGGTCGGCCAGCACCTCGTTGTCGCGGTTGGCTTCGATATCGGTCCACCACAGCTGCCAGACCACGAACAGGATGAGCACCATTCCGGCGGTGATGCAGAGCTCGCCGAAGGTGCGGATGGTGCCGCGAACTGGGCCCAGCGGCTCACGCTCCGGCTTCTGCCTCCGACGGTTGGTGCGACGACCTCCGTCGTTGCGTCCGCTGTCGGTCTGTGGGCTGTAGTTCTGTGCACTGTAGTTCGCAGTGCCCGCACCTGCACCCGCATGGGCGCCGAGGTTGGGGTCCGTTCCGCTGTTGACCGCGGGCATTACCTGGGTCGAGTCCGAGTAACCGAGGGGCGCATCGGTGTAGACGGCGGTCGGAGCCCCGTTGGCGGCCGCAGCTTCAGCCTCGCGACGCCGGAGTTCACGGCGGCTGGGAAGTGGTTGATCGGTCGCTGAAAACGAGCCGGATCCGGGGTTCGAACCTGAGCCCGAATTCGGCGCTCCGCCGAGGTCGGGTGCGGAGGTCATAGGCTCTGTGGACGGGTTCGCTTCGTGGCCGCCGTATCCACCCTGCGACTGGTGTCGCTCATTGGCCGGGTGATGCGCGGAGTTCTGCCTCTGAGCAGGACGAATAGTGGGTCGCGATGACGCGTCTGCGTCTGATTCGTTACCCGGGAAGGGACCATTCACCACTGCTGCACCGTGCCTATTGTTTCGAATCCGGGGCTCGCCCAGAGGACAAGCGGGGACACCGTATTGCACTTTATCGCATGAAACTGCACAAACAGGTCGTTCTCAGGGTAGTTGGAGTTTTTAAAACTGC
Organism: Brevibacterium sp. UCMA 11752; assembly: GCF_021532235.1. Taxonomy (NCBI): domain Bacteria; kingdom Bacillati; phylum Actinomycetota; class Actinomycetes; order Micrococcales; family Brevibacteriaceae; genus Brevibacterium; species Brevibacterium sp. UCMA 11752. The sequence continues at coordinate 789,007 of NZ_JACBOS010000003.1, forward strand.
TGGATGTCACGAGTAGACTGATGTCCGATTGTCCCTATTCATCAATCGGTGACCTCAGCAATGGTCGGCCGTATAAGGAGTACTCGTGGCCAAGTCCAACGGACGGACCCAGCGCCCCCAGCGCACTTCTCGCAACTCGTCGAAGGCCAATGTCGAAACCACGACCCAGCCGAACGACGATGTCGAGGCAGTAGAGGACTCGCAGGTCGAGCAGACGGAGGATCTGGAGGACGAGAGCCTCGAGGGCGACCTCCTCAACCTGGATGACCCCTCCGACAAATCCGACGTGCTTGCCGACGATGATGTCATCGACGGCGACGCTGAAGTCACCGACGCCGAAGTCACCGGTGGCGACGCCGATGCCTCCGCTGTCGGCGACGACGACGCTGCAGACGACAACGCTGCAGATGACAACGCTGCAGATGACGAGACGGCCAAGAAGTCCACGGCAGCCGCGGCCACCGGCAAGAAGGCCACCTCGAAGGACTCCGGGGCCAAGAAGGCTGCCGCCGCTGATAAAGCTGATGCAGCCGACACAGCCGACGAGTCCACCGCCGATGCCAAGAAGACTGAGAAGTCTGAGAAGGTCGACAAGGCAGCCAAGTCCGACAAGGACAGCAAGTCTGCCAAGAAGAGCGAGACCACCAAGGGTGCCGCCGCCAAGGGCTCTGCTGCCAAAGGCTCATCGGCCAAGCGCACCTCGCGTTCGGGCAATCCGGCCAAGCGCCCCCAGGGTCGCAAGACCGCCTCTTACACCTCGCAGTCCGGTCAGCAGACGATCAAGCCGAATCCTCGCTGGTTCCTGCCGGTGCTCATCGGCCTCCTGCTCATCGGCCTGATCTGGCTCGTGACCTTCTACGTCTCGCAGGGCGCGTTCCCGGTCGAGGCTTGGCAGAACTGGAACATCCTCATCGGCTTCGCCTTCTTCGTCGCGGGGCTGATCATGTCCACGCGCTGGAGGTAGTCGGCAGGCACCACCCTTGCTGACGAATGACGGGGGTTGCGTCGACCACCGGGTGTGCGCACCCGCAGGTCGACGCAACCCCCGTTTTTCGTTGGCGTTGCCGCCGTCAACGCGTGACCTGCCCCGTCAGTGCGCGTGACCTGCCCCGTCAGCCCATGCTCACACGGCGGTCGCCTGCGGGTGGGGTGATGGCCCCCTATTGACGTTTCAACTGCCTTGGCGTGCACTTGTCCACAGGGTCGAAGTTATACCCAGGCCGGGAGCGTCGCTTGTGCATAACTTATTTTGGGCCTGTGACCTGGGAAAATACACACATGTAAGTTATCCACCATGTGGATAAAGGTTGTGGACAACTAAATTCAGCCTCCGAACACGCCAATTATTCACGGAAGTCTGATACAAGCCTGAGAGTCGTTGCGGACACCTCAATGAATGGTCAGCGCTGCTCTTCACATGGCGGCGATCTGCCAGGCGTCGTTGATCTGCCAAGCGCTGGCGGCGAGCATCAGGAGAAGCAGCCCGAGGGCCGCGAGTGCGAACATCAGCGTCGACTGCTTCTTCGGCACCAGCAGAGCACCGCAGCCGAGCACGAACCCGGCGATGAGCCCGCCGAGGTGGGCCTGCCAGGACACTCCTGCGACGAGGAATCCGTATCCGAAGTTGAGGGCAACGAACAGCACGACCCCCGTGATGTTGCGGTCGAGCTTCCGTGTCGGCACCAGCAGCACGCCGATGATCGCAAAGACCGCACCGGAGGCACCGATGTTGTTCGTCACCCAATCCACAGAGAACGGCTTCGCGAGAACGAGGACCATGACTGATCCACCGATCGTCCCCAGCAGATAGACGACGAGGAATCGCCAGCGGCCGAGAGCTCGCTCGACGAATGATCCGAAGAAGAACAGGCCGATCATATTGGCCAAAAGATGGAACGGTGAGGGCTGTTCGTGCACCAGAGCCACCGTGAGGACCCGCCACGGCTGTTCAAGCACGAGGGCGGGTACGAAGCTCAGCCGATGGGTGAGATCCAGGCTGGGCAGCAGCTGGGCCAGGAAGACCACGCCCGTGAGGATCATGATCACACTGGTGACCAGCGGAGGGGTCACAGAAAGGGCCCGGCCGGTCTCCCGGGCCGAGCCCTCCTGAGGTGTGTCCATCACACCATGGTACTCAGTTCAGTGAGTCTTCAGTGCTGCAGGACAGCAGGTACCGATGCTCACCAGCGAATCAGAGTCAGCCGTTGATCTCGACCGATTCCAGGACGACTGGTTCGACTGGCTTGTCCATGGCAGCGGTGCGGACGTTGTTGATCTCGTCGACGACCTTCTGCGAGGCCTCGTCGGCGACCTCGCCGAAGATGGTGTGCTTGCCGTTGAGCCATGGGGTCTCGGCGGTGGTGATGAAGAACTGCGAGCCGTTGGTGCCGCGTCCCATCTGCTTGCCGGCATTGGCCATGGCCAGCAGGTACTTGCGATCGAACTGGAGTTCCGGGTGGATCTCATCATCGAATGTGTAGCCGGGGCCGCCGGTGCCGGTGCCCAGCGGGCAACCGCCCTGGATCATGAAGTCCGAGATGATGCGGTGGAAGTTGAGGCCGTCGTAGAAGGGGCGCTTGGTGGGTTCGCCGGTGGCAGGATCGGTGAATTCGCGCTCACCCTTGGCCAGTTCCACGAAGTTGGCAACAGTCTTCGGCGCGTGGTTGCCGAAGAGGTTGATGGTGATGTCACCATGGTTGGTGTGCAGGACTGCTGTATGCGTAGAAGCTGTAGTCATATGGCCATTCTTCCACGCCCCCGCGGCTTCCGCAGATTCCGCCGGGTCGGTTTGCGGACTCTGTCAGTGTTTCTGCAGACAATTTCATGACAGCCTGATGTCCGGCGGCTTGCACCTAGGCCGTAGACTGAGACTGATCAATTGACCCCGACAAAGAGGATTGGGAATGTTCATGTCGAAGAAGTCAGCTCGAGATCCGTTCACTTCGAAGCTCGATTCCGCGAAGAAGACGTCACTCCGAGTCCTGGCCGATGCCAGCGGGGCCGCAAGTCCAAAACTCCGCGAAGCCGCTGACAAGGCACGCCCTCAGGTCGAGGCGCTTGCAGAGAAGGCACGCCCCCAGGTCGAGGCGCTAACAGAGAAGGCTCGGCCGCAGGTCGAAGCACTGGCCGATCGGGCCGAAGGTCTTGCCGTCAGGGCCCGCCCTCAGGTCGAAGCATTTGCCGACAAGGCCAATGACCAGGTTCACGCCTGGGCCGACAAGCTCGATGCCTACCGCCCCGAAGCCACCGAACGTGCCGGCAAGTTTGCGAGCAACGCCGCCAACTCGCTTGCAGCCGTTGAGACCCCCCAGCTCGTCGACGATCTCGCTGTGCGCCTGACCGGCGACAAGAAGGCCGTGAAGAAGGCCCGCAAGGCCCTCACGAACGCCGGAAAGCGGATCCAGAAGGACACCGCACGCAAGTCCGGTGGCGGCAAAGCCGCAGTCGTGTGGACCTTGGTCATCGGCTCGGCAGCCGGAATCGGCTACTACGTGTGGAAGAAGGCGCAGCCGGTCGAGGACCCATGGTCGACACCGCTGCCCAACAACCGTCCCGAGGATGCTCGTCCGGTGGGCTCAACCCCCGCTTCCCGCCAGGGAACAGCACCCGAGGTCTCGCAGACCGCAGTGCCCGAGTCGAAGACTGCCGAGGCCACCGCCACGACAGCAACAGCACCGACTCCGAAGCCTGCGACCGAGGCCAAGGACACCAAGGCGACGCCGGCGACCATCGTCAAGCCTGCCGAGGATTCGAAGTCAGCCGCCGAGACGGTGGAAGATAAGAACGCCAAGCACTGATCTGTTCGCCAAGCTCTGATCTGTTCGGCAAGCATTGACCTGTTCGGGGAGGTCGACTGACAAGGTCAACTGACCGGTCGATCGCCTGATCCAGACAGATAGAACGGCTCCCGCCGCTGAAGTTCACCCACGTGAAGACGTGAGAACAACAGCGACGGGGGCCGTTCGTCATTCACCCAGAACCTCGCGCCTGTTCGCCGGCCCACCGCCCCGGAAGCGACCGGAGATGCGGACCGCCAGCAGCCCCGCGATCGTGAAGGCAAGAGTCGCTGCGAGGATGAGCAGAATCGGAGCAGTCCACCCATCGGTGACGTTGCCCAACCAGCCCGCGAACGGCGGCGCCAGCGTGGCGGCAAGGTAACCGCCTCCCTGCACCCGTGCCGAGGCCGAAGCGGTTTCCCTATCACTGCCGGCGGTGCGGGCGATGATGGAGAAGATCGCAGTGAATCCGCCGCCTTGGGCGACGCCGCCGGTGATCGCCCACAGCACGTATGTGCTCGGAGCGAGCAGCAGTCCGACAGGCAGCGAGAGCCACAGTGCGGCGATGATCGCCACCGGCACCCAGGGCTTGGCTCGGGCCGCCAGCAGCGGCACACCGAATGCGCCGAGAATGGCAGCGACCTGGAACAGCGAGGCGGTGCCGCCCGAGGCTGCCGAGTCCAGCCCTCCTGTGTCGGAGAGGATCGAAGGCAGCCACGTCGTGGTCGTGTAGTAGGCAATCGACTGTCCGCTGAAGGTGATCACGAGCAATGCGATGATGCGACGGAACTCGGGAGGTGCCTCGCGCCAAGGACGACGTGCCGGTGTGGGCTCTGGTGCCGGTGACGATTCGGCCGATGCCGCGAAGATCGCAGTGCGGCGGATCCGCAGCCGGATCATGAACAGCCAGTAGATGAGTCCGATCACGGCCAAAGCACCCCAGATGGCGACGGCCCACCGCCACCCGAGAGCTTCGGCCAAGGGGCCCGTGCCGAGCAGTGTGATCATGGAGCCGACGTTCATGGTGGCCGAATACAGGCCGGTGACCATCGACACCTGGTTCCAGGGGACCTCGCGCCGGATGATCACCGGCACCGCGATATTGCCCAAGGTGATCGCGATTCCGATGATTCCGGTGCCCACGAGCACGAGCCAGGGTGGACCCAGGGAGCGCAGCACGGTTCCGAGAAGGACTCCGGTGAGGCACGACAGCACCGCTGCCTCGGCACCGAAGCGTCCGATGGTCTTCCCCGCAACAGGAGTGACGAGGGCGAACAGCAGCACTGGCAGACCGGTGAGGAGGCCCACCCCGGCGGCGCTCAGCCCGGTGTCGTGCTGAATGTCACCGAGGACGGCGGTCGGTGCGATGATCGGTGCTCGCAGGTTGATCGCCAGAACGACGATGCCCACGACCATCCACGGCAGCATCCGCCGGGCGACGGAAGGGTCAGGCTGGTTCACATGCGCTCGGGCACGCGAATGCCCAGGACGCCGAGGCCGGCCTCAAGCACCTCGAGGACCGTCTGGCTCAGCCGCAGCCGGGAATCGCGCACTTCGGCGGATTCGGCGATGAGAACCGGGCACTGCTCGTAGAACGAGGTGAACGATTGGGCGAGGTCGAAGAGGTACGTGCACAGCCGGTGCGGCGTGGAGCCGGCGACCACCTCGGCGAGGACATCGGAGAACCCGAGGATCGCCAAAGAAAGCTCACGCTCGGCAGCCTCGCCGAGGTGGATCGGCGCAGCCGTGAACGCATCCCCGTCCGCCTTGCGCAGGATCGAGCGGATCCGGGCTCCGGCGTACTGGAGGTAGGGCGCGGTGTTGCCGATCGGGGCGAGCATCCGGTCGAGGTCGAAGGCGTAGCTCGTGTCGTGGGCGACGGAGAGGTCGGCGTACTTCACGGCGCCGATACCCACGATCTGTGCGACCTCGGCTTCCTCTTCGGGGCTGAATTCGGCGTTCGACTCCTGCAGTGTGGTCTTCGCGCGGGCGACGGCCTCATTGAGGAGTTCGGCCAGGCGCACGGGGGCACCGCTGCGGGTGCGCAGGATCTTCCCGTCGTCACCGAGCACGTTGCCGATCTTCACGTGCTCGACCGCAACCTCCTCGGGCAGCCAGCCGGCGGCTCGAGCGATGGAGAAGACCATTTCGAAGTGCATCGCCTGCGGGGTGCCGACGACGTAGAGGGCACGATCGGCCCTGAGGGTGCGCACCCGATGACGGACAGCCGCGAGGTCCGTCGTGGCGTAGCCGTAGCCGCCGTCGGATTTGCGGATGATGAGCGGCAGAGGTTCGCCCTCACGCCCGGTGAAGCCCTCGGGGAAGACGCACAGGGCACCGTCGCTGATGCGGGCCAGGCCCTTCTCCTCGAGCTCGGCGCAGACCGCGGCAAGGTCATCGTTGTAGATGCTCTCACCTGCCAGGTCCTCATCGGTCAGGGTGACGTCGAGGAGTGAGTAGATGTGGTTGAAGTAGATCCGTGAGAACCCGACGAGGCGCTCCCAGAGTTCGAAGGTCTGCTCGTCGCCGCCCTGCAGCGCGACTACGCGGGCACGTGCGCGGGTGGCGAAGGCCTCATCGCTGTCGAACTTCGCGCGCGCGGCCTGGTAGAAGGCATTCGGGTTGGCCGAGATGTCCTTGGCCGTCTCCGATTCGATGCCGACGTCGAGGAGGTGTTCGATGAGCATGCCGAAGGGAGTGCCCCAGTCGCCGATGTGGTTCTGGCGCACGACCGTGTTGCCGACGTATTCGTGGGTCCGGGCCAGAGCATCGCCGACGACGGTGGTCCGCAGGTGACCGACGTGCATCTCCTTGGCGACATTGGGCGCCGAATAGTCGATGACGATCCGCGCTCCGCTCGTCTCTGACTCGACCTCGGTAGCGGTTCCCTGGTTCAGGGTCGATGCCAGGAACTCGGGGGTGAAGGTGAGGTTGATGAAGCCGGGACCGGAGATCTCCGGGGTCTCACAGATCCCCTCGAGATCGAGGTTGGCCACGATCGTGGTCGCGATGTCGCGCGGTTTGGACTTCAGCTCCTTCGCCAGAGGCAGCGCCACGTTGGCCTGGAAGTCGGCGAACTGGCTGCTCCTGATCACAGGGTCGCGTCGCGTGAAATCCTCGCCGAAGGACTGTTCGAGGGCGAGTGCGAAACGATCGTTGAGAAGCGAAGTCAAAGATGGCATGCCACCATTCTATTGGTCAGAGCCCGACTGCGCCGCATGGGCCGCGTCACCTCGGCGCCCAAGCCCGAGCACCTGCGCCGACGAGAACTCGCAGAGCGTGCAAATTGGCTGGGCATCCTCCTCTTCCACAGCGCCGGGTCCGTGCATGCTTGTAATGTGGGTCACGTGAATTCCAACACTTACCTCCGGTATCCTCACATCCACGGTGATCTCATCACCTTCGTTGCCGACGATGACGTGTGGCTCGTCGCCGCCGAGGGTGGGCGTGCTTGGCGTCTGACCTCGGATCATGCTCCCGCGCGCAGCCCCAGATTCTCCCCTGACGGATCCCGTATCGCCTATGTCTCGCACCGCGATGGTCACCCTGAGCTCATGCTCGCCGAGGTGGCTTCCGGTTCTCTGCACCGGCTCACCTGGCTGGGGTCGACGGCGATGACGATGCTCGGTTGGGCCGACGATGAGCGCATCCTCATCGGCTCCAACGCCGGCGAGTTCGAGTCACGCAATCACGTGGTGAGGTCAGTGGGAATCGACGGCAGCGTCGAACGCCTGTCCTGGGGCAGAGCCTCGGGAATGGCCCACCACCACTCATCGGTGACCGCCCTGGCGACTCCCTACAGTCGTGAACCCGCGCACTGGAAGCGCTACCGAGGGGGAACCGCGCCCCGGCTCTGGCTTGATCGCAGCGCAGACGCCAGGGGCAGCGGAGTCCAGTGGCAGCGGCTGCTGCGCGACGAAGAGGCGTCGCTGACCGATCCGCTGTGGGTGGGAGACTCACTGGTCATCACCTCTGACAAGGCCGCGAGCTTCCCCCATCATGCCAACGAGCAGGCCAACCTCTGGATCTGGGACGGTCTGGCCACACGCAGCGATGGGGATCCGGGTGAGCCCAGGCAGCTGACGTTCCAGACCGAAGCCGAAGGGTACGTCCGCAATGCGACGACCGACGGGACGCGCATCGTGTGGCACAGCCGCGGCGAGATCCGCATCCTCGACAGCCTCGATGCCAGCATACGGACCCTCAAGGTCCAGCTTCCGGGCACCCAAGTGCAGCCGCTCAACCTCGACTCGAAGTCCAGGATCGGCGCCATCGCCCCAGATCACGAAGGTAACGCCTCCCTCATCGAATGGCGGGGAAAGACTTTCTGGTTGGCTCATCGTGAGGGCCCCGCACGAGCGTTGTGCGCGGACTCTTCGATCCGCACACGCCTCCCGGTGGTGCTCGGACAGACTGGACAGGCGGCCTACGTCACCGACGTCGAAGGCGAGGATGCCATCGAAGTTCGCGCCACCTCGGCGACGGCTTCAGAACGTCGGATCGGAGCGGGCGCTCTCGGACGAGTTCTGCACATGACCTCCGATCCGTCCGGAAAGACCTTAGCCACGATCTCCCACGACGGAAGCGTCCGTCTCGTCGAGGTCGGGAACGGCAAGACCCGGCTGGTGGGGCATTCGGGCTTCGGCGAGGCCAGGTCTCCCGAGTTCTCACCCGACGGACGGTACCTCCTCTGGTCACAGCCCACTCAGGGTGAGGAGCAGCTGGCGCAGCTCATGCTCGTCGACACCAAATCAGACCGCGAGGCGCTGGCGCTGACCAGCGGGAAGTACAACGACTACTCCCCCACATTCACCGCCGACGGCAAATACGTGGTGTTCCTGTCTGACCGGACTTTCGATCCTGCCTACAATCAGCACTCCTTCGATCTGTCGTTCAACGGTGTGACCAGACCGTGGCTGCTGCCGTTGAGCGCCACTGAGCCGGCTCCATTCGGACCGACCTCGAGCGGTTGGGCGATCAGCGAACTGACCGATGAGGCCTCGAAGGCAGAGAAGGCCAAAGCGGAGAAGTCCAAGGTCACCACCGTCGAGTTGGATGTTGAGGGCGCCGAGGAGCGGATCCTCGCGTTCCCCGTCTCTGCCGGTGTCTTCCGGAAGCTTGAGGCTGCTGTCGGCGGTGTCCTGTGGATCCGTGCCGGGGAATCGGAGGACGGCGTGCTCGGCACCGACCTTGATGCCCCTCCCACAGAGTCGATTCAGTACTTCGACTTCGCCAAACGCAAACTCGTCACCATCGTCGACAAGGCAGATGCCTATTGGGTGAGTGGGGATGGCAAGCTCATGGTCGTCTACGATGACGGCGATGTGACGGTGCGTCCGAGCAACCGCAAGGTCGAAGACGACGATGACGAGTGCGTCGCGGTGGATCTCTCCCGGCTGCGCTTCGAACTCGACCAGCGTGCCGAGTGGCTGCAGATGTTCGAAGAGAACTCGCGCATCATGCGCGATCACTATTGGCGTGCAGACATGAACGGCGTGAACTGGGAAGGGGTCACCCTGCGGTGGCGCCGAGTCGCCGCGAAGGCACTGACCCATGATGATCTCGTCGATGTGCTGTGGGAGACGGTCGGGGAACTCAACACGTCTCATGCCTATGTCACGCCCTCGAATGCCCTGGGCAACCCGTCGAAACGACTCGGCTTCCTCGGCGCTGACCTGGAACGGACACCGAGCGGATGGCAGATCGCACGGATTCTGCCCGGTGAGAGCAGCGAACCCGCGGCCAGATCGCCATTGCGTCAGGCAGGTGTCGGAGCTCAGGAGGGCGACATCATCCTGGCTGTCGATGGCCAACGGGTCGATGAGGTACGCGGCCCCGCCGCCCACCTGCAGGGAGCCGGCAACAGGATCGTCGAACTCACCCTGCGCCGTGGTCGCAAGGACCGCGTGGTGGCAATCGTGCCGCTGACCAGCGAGGAGAAGCTGAGGTACCAGGACTGGGTGCGATCGAGGCGGGAGTATGTGAGGTCGAAGTCCGAGGGACGTGTCGGGTATGTGCACATCCCGGATATGATGCCCAACGGTTGGGCGCAGCTGCATCGCGACCTCAGACAGGCGATGTCGGCCGACGCTGTCATCGTCGATGTCCGATTCAACCGCGGCGGTCATACCAGCGCCCTGGTGGCCGAACGCTTCGCCGATCGTGTCATCGCCTGGACCGCTGTGCGCAGCTACGATGCCATGATCGCCGACCCCGAAGACGCACGACGAGGGCCCGTGGCCTTCGTCGCGAACGAGTTCTCAGGCTCCGACGGTGACATCATCAATGCCCGTGCTCAGGCCAAGGGCTTGGGCCCCGTCATCGGTGTGCGCACCTGGGGCGGAGTTGTCGGCATCGACGGCCGCTACGACCTCGTCGACGGCACCGGTGTGACTCAGCCGCGTTACGCCTTCTGGCTTGAGGGCAAAGGCTGGGATGTGGAGAACTACGGTGTCGAGCCTGATATCGAGGTCGAGCATGATCCTTCACAGCTGTTCAGTGAGGACGATCTGCAACTCGATCGTGCCATCGCCGAGGTGCTCTCCAGCCTGGAGAAGACCCCTGCGGCCACGCCCCCGGACTTCCCGGCCCCGCGCGTGCAAACACCCCCGAAGCCCCAGGCCCCAGCCGCGCCCACGGAGTAACCCCGGTGGCGCCCACGGGCTAGCCTCAGTCGCACTCACAGGCTAGTCCCGGCGGCGCTCACGGAGTAGTCTCGGCGGCGCTCACGGAGTAGTCTCGGCGGCGGAGCCAGCCCTCCGACGAAGCACCAGGGCCTGGGTTCCCCGAAGCGGTCCAGCCTCCGGCCCGATCTACTCGTCATTGTGGGCTCGCGTTCGATTTTTCGCTTGGAATCGCACGCGAGCCGACAATGACGCTCGCGCGATGGGCCCGTGGCCCGTGGCCCGTGGGCGCTGTGGCTGCGGTGGGTGCGGGGGTGAGCAACGTCAGCGGTCGTCGACCGCGACGAGGGCCCAGAGTCCGAACGCCAGGAGCACGAACCCGGAGATGATCCCGCTGAAGATGGGGATGAACGCTGGGATCGAGGCGAAGAAGGCGATGAAGCCGGCAATGCCGCACAGGGTGACGACCGTGGCGAGAATATGGAACCGGTCGAGTTTGAACACGTGGCCGAGTGCATAGAAGTGGGTGCCGACGACGAACGCCACCCAGGCCACGCCGAGTTCTGGATGTCCTAAACCGCTCAGCAGGCGCGTGCCTCCGAAGAGCGCAAGTGCTTCGATCCCGACGATGATCCAGTAGCTGCGTCCGAAGGGAACGGTCCGACGCGGTCCGGCCGCAGCCTGCCCCTCAGCGATCGCAACCTGCCCCTCGGCTGGCTCGGCTGGCTCAGCGGACGCGGCCGATTCGACGGACGTTGCCGAGGAGACATGGGCGCGCTTCATGCGGCCCAGTGAACGAATCGCGAAGAACACGATGACCGCGAAGGCCGCGATTCCCATGATGAGCACGAGGATACGGCCCAGGGTCGAAAACGATGCACTGTTGATGATGAGGAACACCAGGCCGAATGCTCCGCCGATGAGGGAGCCGATCTCCGCACCGGCAGCCGGCTGCGGTCTGGTCTCACGGGGTTGAGTCATCACTGCCCTCTCGAAGGTGCACGGATACCACGGGGATACGAGGATCGGTTCTATCATTACATTCTCACACTCCGCACCGGGTACTCCCGCGAACCCGCAGAAGCGATAGCGATTCGCCACTCTGGCTTCATCGACTCAGACGTCACCGACTCAAGGGTATTGACCTCGACACTGAACTAGTGTTCACTTGGTGTGAACATAGATTCATTTTCTTGCGGGATCGGCTGCCGCCGCCCGCAGGACATCAGCTTGAGGAGGCAAAGATGCCAGATACACACGGATCCGCGGCCGCTGCGCAGGAGTTCGCCGACATCCTCTACGAAGTCGAGGAGTCCTATGCGGTCATCACCATCAACCGCCCAGACTCGTTCAACTCCTTCCGCTCACAGACAGTCGACGAGCTTATCGAGGCTCTGACACTGGCCTGGGGCGACAATCAGGTCCGCTCAATCATCCTCACGGGATCCGGGCAGAAGGCATTCTGCGCCGGAGGGGACGTCAAGCAGAAGGCGAAGACCGGCGACTACGGTCCCAGCCGCTACGGGATGTTCCGCATCTCTGAACTCCACAAGACCATGCGATCCGTGCCGAAGCCCATCATCGCCGCCGTCAACGGCGTCGCCGTCGGCGGAGGCAACGTCCTCAACACCTTGTGCGACATCACGATTGCCGCCTCCCATGCCCGCTTCGGACAGGCCGGACCCAAGGTCGGATCCTTCGACGCCGGCTACGGCACTGCGTTCCTCGCCCGAGTCGTGGGCGAGAAGCGAGCACGCGAGATGTGGTACTTCTGCGAACTCATCGACGCCCAGAAAGCCGAGATGTGGGGCTTGGCCAATGAGGTCGTCGAAGCCGAGCAGCTCATGCCCCGAGCCAAGGAGCGAGCCCGAGCACTGGGTCTCAAGGCGCCGACCGCCCTGCGCTTCCTCAAGCAGTCGTTCAATGCCGACTCCGAGATGCAGACCGGTTTCACCAATCTGGCAATGAGCGCCCTCGACCTGTACGCGCACTCTCCCGAGTCGCATGAGGGCGCTGCCGCCTTCGCCGAGAAGCGCGATCCCGACTTCAGCAGCTTCGACAACGCGTACTGAACCGCAGGCAATCAGGCCGACCAGCCCACCAGAACAGAGGACCACAGTGGACTTCGCAATCACCCCAGAGGCCCAGTCGCTGCTTGACACTGCAGCGAGCTTCGAGGAGCGCCTCATCTCCGAGGCACGTGACCGGGAGAATGCCGGGAAGATCGGCACCGATCTGACACTGGAGATGGGCAGCGCCGGTCTCATCGCCCCCGAACTCTCGCCCCACCTCGGCGGACAGGGCCAGACGAAGGTGACCGCGGGACTGGTCACCGAGGCGATAGCTCGCGGCGACCTCAACGTGGCGTATCTGCAGGTGGTGGGCTCACTGATGGGTCAGGTCATCGCGCGCAATGCAAGCGCCGAGGTGGCCGAACACTATTGCCGCCTCATCACCTCCGGTGCCGAAACAGTGGCCATCGGCCTCTCCGAGCCCGACGCCGGCTCGGATGCCGGCAATCCCCAGAGCACCGCCAAGCGTGACGGTGGGGATTGGATCATCAACGGCACGAAATCGATGTCACTGGCGCTGACCTCGACGGCCACGGTCATCTTCGCGAGGACCGATCCGGACGCGAAACGAGGGAAGGGCATCTCCGCCTTCCTCGTCGACCTCGACGCCCCAGGAGTCACCCGCACCCCGATCACCGATATGGGACAGTCCGCGGTGGCCCGAGGCTCGGTGGACTTCACCGACGTCAGGGTCCCCGGCGATCACCTCCTCGGCGCGGAGGGAGCAGCGTTCTCCCAGGTCATGCAGGGCTTCGACTTCTCCCGTGCTCTCATCGGCCTGCAATGCACGGGCAGTGCCACCCGAGCGATCGAGGATGCCTGGGACTATGTGAAGGGCCGGGAGGCATTCGACCAGCCGCTGTCGACGTTCCAGGGCGTCTCATTTCCCCTCGCCGAGGCGGAGACCAAGATGGCCGCCGCCAGGCTGCTGTGTCTGAACACTCTATGGCTCGGCGACGAAGGCCTGCCCCACACCTCACAAGCGGCGATGTGCAAGTGGTGGGCACCCCTGGAGTCCTATCACGCCATCCATCAATGCCTCCTTCTGCACGGCCAGAACGGCTACAAGCAGGATCGCGACGTGGAGAAGCGCCTACGCGACGTGCTCGGCATGCAGATCGGGGACGGGACCGCCCAGATCATGAAACTCGTCATCGCCAGGGAATCGGCCGGACGCGCCTTCGCCCCCTGACCAGCACACATCTGGGCCAGCACACATCCGACGAAGGCAACTGACCAGCACATCTGACAACATCACCATCCGAAGGGACCACACATCATGTCTGCACTGGACAATCGCATCATCATCGTCACCGGCGCCGCCTCCGGGATCGGCAAAGGCATCGCCACCCGCCTGGCCGCAGACGGAGCCACCATCGTCGTCGCCGACCTCGACGCGGCGAAGTCACAGGAAACCGCCTCGGCGCTGGGAAATGATTCCATCGGCGTCGCCGTCGATGTCACCGATCGGACCAAGGTCGATGCCATGACCGCCAAGGTGGTCGAGACTTTCGGCCGCATCGACGTCCTCGTCAACAATGCCGGCTGGGACAAGGTCGAACCCTTCATGGACTCAACGGCCGAGACCTGGGACCGAGTCATCGCGATCAACCTGATCGGCACCCTCAACTGCACGCAGTCGGTCGCCTCCCACATGATCGCCGCCGAATCCGGGGCCGTGATCAGCATCGGCTCCGATGCCGGACGCGTGGGCTCGAGCGGTGAGGCCGTGTACTCGGCGGCCAAGGGCGGCATCATCTCCTTCTCCAAGACCTTCGCCCGCGAGGTCGCACGGCACAACATCACCTCCAACTGCGTGTGCCCGGGACCGGCCGACACCCCGCTGTTCGCTGAGATCTCCGAGGACAACCCGAAGCTGCGCACCGCACTGGAGAAGGCGATCCCGATGCGCCGCCTGGCACAGCCTGACGATCTGGCAAATGCCGTTGCCTTCTTCGCCAGCCCCGAATCCAACTACGTCACGGGTCAGACGCTCTCCGTCTCCGGCGGACTCACCATGGCCTGACCCTCACCCACCGAGTCTCCACAACGATCCTCCATCACCGGCACGAGACCAGAGCAAAGGAGCCCTGACATGCCAACCCGATTCGACACGATCCTCACCGACTCCCTCATCGACAAGCACACCTCGACAGGTGCCTGGAAGAACAAGACGCTGCTCGATCATCTGGACCACTGGACGAGCGAGACTCCCGATTCGGTCGTGTCGCGAGACCCCTATGGAAGCCACACATACCGACAGCTCTCCGCCGACGCCGAGGCATGTGCCAGGGCCCTCGTCGACCTCGGTGTGCAACCGGGTGAGGTGGTGGGCATCCATCTGCCCAATTGGTACGAATGGTTGGTCATCCACCTCGGCGCTCTCAAGGCGGGGGCGGTCACGAACGGTCTCATCCCCATCTACCGCGACCGCGAGATCGGATACATGGCGAAGAAGGCCGCAGTCACGGTTCTCTTCGTCCCCAACCGGTTCCGCAAGTTCGACTACCCGGATATGGTCGACCGTCTCAGGGACAAACTGCCTGATCTGCGGCATACGATCGTCCTCGACGCTCCCGGAGAAGATCCGTTCACCTCCCGCGAGGGCTTCGAACGATGGACGGACTTCCTGGATCGCGGGACCCGAGGCTCACCGGGGTCAGCTGGTTCGCCAGGTTCGGCCGAGGCGGCGGCGAGCATCGACTGGGAGACGCGCAGGCCCGATCCCAATGATGTCGGTCTGATCCTCTTCACCTCGGGGACCACCGGTGATCCCAAGGGGGTCATGCACACACACAATTCGGTGCTCTCCGCGTCACTGCCCTGGCCTGACCACCTTGGCCTCGGGAATGGCTCCGTCATCCACATGGCCTCGACCTTCGGTCATCTCACCGGTTACATGTACGGAGTCTGCCTGCCGCTGCTCATCGGTGGGACCGGCGTGTTCCAGGATGTCTGGAACGGCGAGGAGTTCGCGCGACTGATCGAAGAGTTCGGCATCGAGCACACTTCGGGCGCCACCCCGTTCCTGCACGATCTCATCGAGGCCGCCAAGACCACGGATCGTGATCTCTCGAGTCTGCGACACTTCTGCTGCATGGGCGCTCCGATTCCACGCGTCATGGTCCACGAGGCCAAAGAGCTGCTGCCCAACCTCAACGTCTTCGGCGGTTGGGGGCAGACCGAATGCGGACTGGTCACCATGACCGCCCCCGGCGATTCCGATGACAAGGTCACGAGCACAGACGGTCGTGCGCTCGGCGATATGCAGGTGCGCATCGTCGATCCGCTCGGCGAACCGATCCCCGCCGGAACCGAAGGAAAGGTGCAGGTCAAGGGCCCGTTCCTGTTCGTCGGGTATCTCAGCGAACCGAAGCTCACCGACGAGGCCTTCGCCGGCGACTGGCTGGACACCGGCGATATCGCAGAGATGGACGACGACGGCTTCATCAAGATCGGCGGTCGATCGAAGGACATCATCATCCGCGGTGGAGAGAACATTCCCGTCGCCTACGTCGAGAACATCATGTACGAGCATCCCGCCATCTCCCAAGTGGCGATCGTGGCGGTGCCCCACCCCCGCCTGCAGGAGATCGCGTGTGCCGTGGTCACACTGCGAGAAGGCCACACGTTCACCATGGATGACCTGCGCGAATTCTTCGCCGCCAAAGGCGTGACCAAACACTATTGGCCGGAGACCCTGCAGTGCCTCGATGAGTTCCCGCGGACCCCGAGCGGTAAGATTCAGAAGTTCAAGCTGCGGGAGGAAGTGGTCAGCAGGCATGACAAGTGAGACTCAGGACGTCAACGTCGTAGTGCGCGGTGCTCGCGCGGAATTCCGTGAGAAGCAGATCGTCGATGCCGCCGTCGGCCTCATGCAGACGAAGGGCTCACATGCCGTGTCGATGCAGGCGATCGCCAAGTCTGCCGGTGTCAGCGTCGGACTGCTGTACAAGTACTTCTCGGATCGGGAGCAGATCGTGCTGGCCGCGATCACCCGGGTTCTCGAGGACTTCCGGCTGCGCGTGCCGGCGGCGATCGAGGCGACCGAGGATCCTGTGCATCGGATCATTGCGGCTTTCACCGAGTTCTGTCAGGTCGTCGATGACCATCGTCAGGCGGTCGTCCTGACCTATCAGACTTCCAGGGCGCTCTCACGCGCCGGACTGGCGTCCATCCAGTCGCAGGAGCTGGCCACTCTGCAGCCGCTCATCGATGTCGTCGCCGAGGCTGCCGACAAGGGTGACCTGCACGCGGTCGATGCGAGCACGCTCGGTCACAACCTCATGACCCTGGCTCATATGTGGGCCCTCAAACACTGGTACTTCCAGCAGACGCAGGTCAGTCTGAGCCAGTACATCGACCGGCAGGTTCGCACCGTGGTGCTGAGCAACCTCAGCGACGGCGCACGGAAGAGAGTGAAACTGAACTAGTGTCCGCTGCTCCCGTGGTGTCTCAGCTTGCCTCTCAAGCTGCAGGTTGATAGAGCAGATAGAGAAATCCGTCATCGGTGCCGTAGAGGGTTTTCAGTTCGAGTTCGACCGGTGGATCGAACTGGGCACCGCGCAGGATCCTCGTCTCGGTCCCGGCGACCAGAGTCGGGCTGCGGGTCAGACACAGTTCGTCGACTCCTTCTGCCTCCATCAGGTCGGTGAACAGTTGGGGTCCGCCCTCGCACACGATCCGGGCGAATCCACGCGACTGGAGTTCAGCGATCGCCGCGCTCAGGTCCACCGACGATTGACCGGCCACGATCACCTCGGCGACCTCAGCGGCCTGTGCACGTGCCTGAGCGGGTGCGTCTGCGCAGGTGATGAGGATGGTCCGCGCGGAGCGGGGCGCCTCGGTGAACAGCGAGGCTGAGAAATCGAGATCCAAACTGTGTGAGACCACCGCCATGGGTGCCGTGGGGCTGCGATTCTCACGCAGATGCCGCCATTGCGCATCGTCCTCAGCAGGACCGTAGACCTCGGTCCTGGCAGTGCCGGCGCCGACGAGGATGACATCTGCCAATGCCCGGTTGAGGGCGAACAGCTGCTTGTCGATGTCATTGCCGAGACCTCCGGCGTGACCGGCGATGCTCGCAGCCCCATCGACCGAAGCCACGAATACCGCGCGCACCCATTGGTCCACAGCGCGAGGAAATGCCAGGGCCTCCGGCAGGATCACGTCCTTCACCTGGTTGGGGAAGAGCCGATTGATCCTCGGAATCTCAGTCATCGCCACCTCGCATCAGAACATTGGCATTCAGGCGTTGAGTCTACTCGCGAACGGGTCACGACGGGGTCCGAGTCCTCCCTCCTTGCGCCAGAATTCCTCTGTCTTAGACTGAAATCAGCACCACAGCTGCACCATAGAGCGAGGAGGACGATCATGTCAGAGAAGCATCAAGTCCAGGTTCGTCGGATCTACGATGATCCGGTCAACAGCGACGGCACTCGCATCCTCGTTGACCGCATCTGGCCGCGCGGAGTGAGCAAGGACAAGGCCGAACTCGACGACTGGCTCAAGGACCTCGCGCCTTCGAGTGATCTGCGCAAGTGGTACTCCCACGATCCCGATAAGTTCGAGGAGTTCTCCCGGCGCTACCGTGACGAGCTCAAAGACGATGACCATGCCGAGGCGTTCAAGCAGCTCAAGGACTACGCGAAGAAGGGCAAACTGACCCTCCTGACTGCGTCGAAGCGCGACGACATCAGCGACGCGACGGTGCTCAAACAGGTTCTGGATAAGAAATAGTCTCCGGCCGTCACAGCTGCGACACGACTAACCACACCACGACAGGTCAGGGACATGACATGAGCGAAACAGAGCCAGATGCGCAGGGCACCGAGCCCGATACCGATGTCCAGCGCGATATCGAACCGGACACACGAGATTGGGCTGATGTGCTCGAGACCGGGTGCGCCGAGTGCGGGTTCACCGGCGACGAGGATGTCACAGCGGTCCCCGACTATGTCTCGGCTTCCGCTGATGCCTGGAGTGAAGTGCTGACCAGGCCGAATGCCAGTGTTCGTGCCCGATCGGATCGCTGGTCGGATGTCGAGTACGCCGCCCATGTGCGCGATATCCTCGACCTGTTCCGCGAACGCACTTCGCTGATCGTCTCGCAGTCGGCACCGACCCTGCCGAACTTCGACGGCGACGCCGTAGCCATCGCATCCGACTACCGCCACCAGAATCCCGCCGAGGTGGCCCTTGACCTGAGAGCGGCAGCGCTGGCCTATGCGGCCGATCTGGCTCAGATCACCGACGAACAGTGGGAACGCACCGGCTACCGCTCCGATGGACGCGAGTTCACGGTGACCTCATTGACCCGCTATGGGTTGCACGAACTCAGGCACCACCTGCAGGATGTCGGTGTCTGAACCGGCATAGTGCCATTCACAGTCGAGTGTGGAGACATTAATCTGTGGACATGGGACTGGAATGGGAGCAGCTCGTCGTCGATGCCCACGATCCGCATGTGCTCGGCCACTGGTGGGCGAAGGCCCTCGGGTGGATTGTCATCTATGAGGACGAGGACGAAGTGGAGATCAGAGCCGAGGAACACACCCTCTCGGGCCTTCTCTTCGGAGTCGACCCGGAGACCAAGACCGTGAAGAATCGCCTTCACCTCGACTTCCGTCCCGAAGACCAGGCCGCCGAAGTGGATCGACTGCTCGCTCTCGGCGCCCGACGAGCCGATGTGGGTCAGACCGAGGACCAACCCTGGGTTGTCCTGGCCGATCCGGAAGGCAACGAATTCTGCGTGCTCTCGTCTCGCAGGAAGTAGTACGTGGGCGCACCCGGCAGAACAATCCCGGGCCCTGTCTGCCTGACGCCTTCGGTGCCCGAGCTCTACCTCAGAAGAAGGCGCCCCACACCAGAACAGCGATGATGACGAGGATGAACAGCAGCGACCACGGGCTGCCGTAGTTGAGCGACCATCCGATGCCGACGCGCTTCGGAACGAGGAACGAAGGGTCCCGAGGACAGAAGTAGAAGATTCCGAGCTTCCAGTTCGCATCATCATCGCGAAGCTGCTTCCTACGCTCCTTGCTCACTGGGTTCATGCGTGTTCCCTTCTTCGCCGCGGACAGCTCGCCCGGGCCTCCCACTCGGAATAGCGCCATCGTTCCTTGCCGTCACCTTACACCTGTTGTCAGCGTCCAGCGAGGTCAGAACAGTCTAGAACGTGCTCCGAAACTTATTGGACATAAATGTCCAAAATACTCTAGGCTCGCACCATGGGCAGGAAGAAGAGCTTCGACGAGCAGACGGTGATCAAGGCCGCCATCGCCGTCTTCAGCGAACACGGATACACCGGCACCGACGTCGGCCTGGTCTGCGAACGTGCGAACATCGGCCGCTCAAGCTTCTACAACACCTTCGACAGCCTCGATGCCCTGTTCCTGCGGGCACTGCGCGAATACACAGCGTCCGGAACCTCGTTTCGTGAGGAGCTGCGCACAGGAACAGCACCGACCCCGACGCTCATCATGCACCGCCTCGGCGGGGAACTGGCCAAACAATGCGAGGACGATAAGCGGATCGGATGTCTATCAGCCAACACCGCGGCCGAACTCGGTCGCGAGGTCGACGCGGTGTCCACCATCCTCGATCCCGATCGCCAGGCCTGGCTGGAGGCTTACAGCATCGTCCTCGAGCGCGGAAAGGTCGAGGAACATATCCGCCCCGATATCGACACGAAAGTGCACGCGGAGCTCATTTACAGCGTGCTCGCCGGTTTGAGGATCGCTGCTCGGGTCATGCCTGCTGACAACATCCAGGCTCAGGCGAGCGCGTTCATCGAAGCACTGTGCACACCCGAGGGAATCACAGCACTGCACAACCACTTGGCACCCCGCACGTATGCGCCCGGACACCTCATCTCTACCGAAGGCAGCACACAGTGACGACGACTCAGGCAAGAGTCCGTGTCCCGGTTCAGGTCTACCTGCTGGCAACGGTGATCTTCTGCCTCGGCACCAGCGAGTTCATGATCGCCGGAATCCTCGAACCCATCAGTGCGGATCTGCAGGTCAGCATCCCGCAGGCCGGCCTGCTCATCACCGGATTCGCCGTGGGGATGATCGGCGGGGCACCGGCCATGGCACTGCTGACGCTCAAGCTTCCGCGTCGGGCCACCATGATCATCTCGATCATCGCGTTCTCCGCGCTGCACATCCTGGCCGCACTGTCGCCGAACTATTCGATCCTCATGGTCACCCGCGTCCTGGCGGCCATCGCCTGCGGAGGGTTCTGGGCAGTGGCCGCTGTCCATACGACGCGCATCGCCCCCGCCGAGGTGCATGGTCGTGCCCTGGCCAGCCTCGTCGGCGGGCTGACCGTTGCCAACCTCGTGGGTGTGCCCGTGGGTACCTGGGTAGGCACGCAGTACGGATGGCGAGCGACCTTCTGGGCCGTCGCCATCGTCACCGCACTCGCCGCCGTCCTCATCGCGCTCACAGTGCGGAACCCGAGGAATGAAGACACCGGGTCAAGCCAGCATATGCCCACTCTCCTCAAGGCCGAGCTCGCAGCCTTCAAGGGTCCACGAATCTGGCTGGCACTGGCAACGACCGCGCTCTTCCAAGCCTCGGTCTTCGCCGCATTCTCCTATTTCTCGCCCCTGCTCACCCGGGTGGCGGGGATCTCCCACGACCTTGTCCCCGGAGTTCTGGCAGCCTTCGGCATCGGCGCCTTCATCGGAGTCATCGTGGGCGGACGCTTCGCCGATAGGAACGTCTTCGGCAACATCGTCGGCAGCCTCGCGGCCCTGGCACTCAGTCTCTTCGCTCTGTGGCTGGTGGCCGACACCGGCTGGGCGGCGATTGTCATGATCGTCCTCATCGGTGCCAGCGGCTTCTCGATTGCAGGAGCGCTCAATGCCCGGGTATTCCAGATCGCCACTCAGGCGCCGACCCTGGCGGCCAGCGTGAACACCTCGGCGTTCAACGTCGGCAATGCCCTCGGGCCAGCGCTCGGCGCCGCAGTCATCACACTCGGCTGGGGGTTCAAGGCCCCCGTCGTCGTCGCGATCGTCCTCGCGCTGGCCTCCCTGATCGTCGTCGCAGCTACGATCCGAGTCGAACGGGTCTGGAGGTCTCGTATCGGTGTCGCGACGCCCGAAGAGTCCTCAGACGCCGTCGCCTGACGCCTCAGATTCGGAGTATTCCCGGAGCAGCTCCTGAAGCCGATCGGTCATGAAGCGGTAGTACGCTTCCATCTGTTCGACTCGCCGACGCTGGACACTTGGCAGCGTTCTGCCCTGATCCTGCACCGACTCCGCGAAATCCAGCAGTTGAGTCGTTGCCCGATACTGGTGATCCAGACATCCGATCCACGCGTCTGACCTCCAGCGATAGACAAATTGCCGCTGTCCCGGTTCTTTGAACCGTTCGATCACGCCGTTATCGATGAGCAGCCTCGTAGTCTCTGAGACAGAGCCCTTGCTCGCGTCGAGAGCGTCTTGGAGCTGGGCCGTACTCAGCGGTGAGTCGCTGAGCATGAGAACGCCGGCTGCGCGACCTGCCATCGGGGGCCAATTCATTGCCTCGCCGATCCGACGACTGAAACTCTCGATCAGCGACGCCTTCGCTTCCCGGTCGTCTGTGTCTGCGAGCGCCGCCACGTCGAACTCCTTCATAACAATTCATTCTTCAATGAACATTCACTATTGACTGAATGTTGTGATGTACGTCATTGTAGTGGAAGAGCGGAACAGACCGCCACCCACTCCCAAGTTACCCGTTCTCAAGGAAGATGTGACGTGAAAGAAGACAACTGGGACATCATCGTCATCGGCGCCGGCTCCGCCGGGGCGGCATTCGCGGTTCGATCGGCGGAGAAGGGGAAGCGTGTCCTTCTCATCGAAGCCGGGCGTGACTATCGATCGGCAGAGATGCACGAGGCGTGGAGATCACCGAACCCTGCTGTCGCGATCATGGAGCCCGACGCCATAGCAGGAATGATGTGGACCGATCTCAACGCAACCCGCACCGATACTCAGCCCGAAGCAATCTACTGGAGAGGAAAGGGCGTGGGAGGAAGCTCATCGGTCAATGGGCAGATTGCGATCCGCCCGCCGCTCGAGGATTTCGACGAATGGTCGAGGTCCGGGTGCGAGGGCTGGTCGGGTGCGGAGGTCCTGCCCTATTTCTCCAAACTCGAGAAAGACGAAGACTACGGCGCGTACGAATTTCACGGCGACTCCGGGCCCACTCCCATCTACCGCGCGCCGCGCAACAAGTGGGGCGCAGTGGACCTGGCACTGGCCGACTCAGCGTTGGCCGCCGGCCACCCCTGGGCCGCCGATGTCAATGCACCGCAGGCGACAGGAGTCTCTCCCTACCCCATCAACTCTCATGATTCGCGCCGAGTCAGCGTCAACGACGCCTACCTCGAAGGCGCACGTGGGCTGCCGACTCTCACCATCCTCGGCGAGACGATCGTCGACCGCATCCTCTTCGAGGACTTGCGCGCGGTCGGTGTCAGCCTGCTCACCGGGGAGAATTCTGAGACCTGGTATGCGGACACCGTCGTCCTCAGCGCCGGGGTCATCCACTCACCGACGATCCTCCTACGATCTGGCATCGGCCCACACCACCAGCTCGAGCCTCTGGGCATCGACGTCCTCGCCGACCTTCCCGTGGGACAGGGCCTGCAGGACCATGCGATGGCGTCTATCACCCTTCCGCTCAATGAGTCCTCGGGCATCTCGTCACCGGACGATCGCCACACGAATGTGTGCGTGCGCTGGTCCAGCGGCCCGGAAGAGGGAACCGAGACAGTCAGATACAACGATCTGATGTTCGTTTCGATGAACCAGAGCGTGATCTCCATGGCGACGGCGAACACAGGTGCCGAGTACGGCGCCTTCGGGGTCTGGCTCAACCAGGCTGACTCCCGCGGCACGGTCACGCTGACCTCGGCTGACCCTCACGCGCAACCTGCAGTCGCAGAACGGATGCTCTCCGAGACTGGCGACCGTGCCCGACTCCGTGCTGGCATCCGGGCCGCAGTGAAACTGCTCGAGCAGGACGCGACGCAGGCCATCCTCGGAGGATCCGTGAAGGACTGCAATGAGGAACTCTTCTCTGTCCTCGACGACGATGACGCACTGGATGCCCACCTGCTGGCCACTGTCGCCGATGCTCAGCACGGAACAAGCACCTGCCGCATGGGACGTGCCGACGACCCGACCACCGTCGTCGATTCAGACTGCCGAGTGCACGGGATCGAGAACCTCTACATCGTCGATGCATCGATCTTCCCCTCGGTGCCCCGCGCCAACACGAACCTGGCATCGATCATGGTCGGCGAGCTGATGGCCGACCGCATCGACTGACCAGGGCATAGGCAGACTCCGGCACAGCCACCGACCATTTCCCATCATCAGAGGAGACGCGACAATTGTGAAGACACTGCAGAACTACATCGGCGGCATCTGGACCAACTCCCAGGGCCCGAACCGATTGACGGTGGTCAATCCATCGACCGAGGAGTCGGTTGCCGAATTCCCGGAAGGGGCAGCAGCCGACGTCGACCTGGCAGTCGCCTCGGCGAAGACAGCCCAATCGGCGTGGGGGGCGCTGACGGTCGAGGACCGCGTAGCCCGGATCATCCGATGGGCCGATCGTATCGAGGAGCACACCGACGAACTGGCCGAACTCGAATGCCGCGAGATGGGCAAACCCGTGGGCATCGGCCGCAGCTTCATCGCGGCCGGCGTTGGCGGGCTGAAGGCCTCCGCACAGGAGGCGCTGACATACGCATTCGACGCCTCCACCGACGATCCCGACGGGGGTCGCACTCGAGTCATCCGCCAACCGGTCGGCGTGGCCGCCGTCGTGACACCGTGGAACTTCCCCGTCACGATGGTTCTAGGCGCTCTGGGCCCCCTGCTTGCGGCCGGAAATACTGTAGTGATCAAGCCCTCGGAACGCTCACCACTGTCGACAGTGCGACTGTTCGAACTGCTCGACCTTCCCGACGGCGTCCTCAACCTCGTGCTCGGCGACGTCCACGCCGGTGAACCGTTAGCAGGCCACGACGACATCGATCTGGTCCACTTCACCGGTTCAGTGTCCGCTGGGAGGAAGGTCGGTGCCGCGTCAGGACAGGCACTGCACCGTGCAGTTCTCGAACTGGGTGGAAAGGATCCCGTCATCGTCGACGAAGACGTCGATGTTCGGGCGACCGCTGAGGCGGTGGCCTTCGGCTCGTTCGTCAATACGGGACAGATCTGCACATCGATGGAACGCATCTACGTGCATCAGGCCATTGCCGAGGAATTCGTCGTCGAGTTGGTCAAGGCAGCCGAAGCGTACGCCTTCGGCGATGGCCTGCAGGCGGACGTGATGATGGGACCCCTGGTCGACGAGAGGCAGCGGAACATCGTCGGTGACCAGGTGAGCGATGCCGTAGCGAAAGGTGCCACGGTGCGAACAGGAGGTGAAGTCCCCGCCGGGCACGGGTTCTTCTATCCGGCAACTGTCATCACCGATGTCGACTCTTCGATGTCGGTCATGAGTGAGGAGACCTTCGGTCCCATCGCTCCGGTCTCGGTCGTGTCCTCATTCGCCCAGGGGCTCGAGCGTGCGTCGGAATCATCATTCGGACTGGCTGCCACGGTGTACTCGCGCAATGCCGATCACATCGCTCTGGCTGCCAGCATCCCCGCGGGCGTCGTGTGGGTCAATCAGTGGCAGGGCGGTAGCGACGTGCGAACCTATGAGCCGGCCCGAGCCAGCGGCATGGGAGCCACCGGCACGACAGCTGCCTATGACTCAGCTACACGACCATTCACAGTGCACATCGCCCCGGACAGGTCTTGAGTCAACCCAGCCGACGACCGTCTGTCAGCCGTCCCCGGCCCGCTCGAACCGCAACAAGGTCATTCCGCCGGGAAACGCTCGCACCTCGGTGTTCTTCCAGGTGTCCATGGTGAAGTCGGACTCAGAGCCCCACAGGGGCACACCCGTGCCGAGGGTGACAGGGCCGAGTTTGATGATGAGCTCGTCGATCTCCGAACGCAGGCTCGAGGCCAGCGTTCCGCCACCGACGAGCCAGATGTCCTTGCCCTGCTCACCCTTGAGATCGCGGATACGTCCTACGGGATCATCGCTGACGACTTCGACAGCGGACTCCGGGTCGGCCCCGAGGGTCGAAGAGACCACGAGATGCCGCAGATGAGGGTAGGCATCGGACAGTCCTGCGGCCAGGCCGAGTTCGAAAGACCGACGTCCCTCGATGACTGTGTCGAAGTGGATTCCCGGGACCGTAATGCCCATCGCGTCCCTGGCTGGTCCGGGCAGGGTTTCGGGATAATCGGTGCGAATGAAGTCGATGTAGTCATCGGTGATGGGCCACCATCCGCTGGGGTCGCCGCCATCCGGGCCGGCGATGAAGCCGTCGATCGAGAGTGCGACGAAGTACGTCAGCCTGCGGTGCTGGGGCATCGTTGCTCCTCGGCGTCTCTGAGTCAGTTCGGCGATTCTGAATCAGTCTAGACCAGCGTCCCTGCGGGCTGGAGCTTCTCACGGGTGCCCTTCTGTCCCTCCAGGCCCTCGCCGCCCTTCTCGACCTTCCAGGGCTTGACCCAGGTCATCGCCTCGGGCACGAGGACTTCGCCGCAGGAGCTGCAGACTTCACCCTGGATCGTCTCCTGCCCGCAGGTGTCGTGGATCATCGGCATGTGTGCGCCGCCGGCCGGCATCGTGGTGTGCTTCTCACCCCAGACCGCGAGCTGCTGAAGGATCGGCAGCAGATCGGCAGCAGCCTCGGTGGCGGCGTAGCCCTGACGGGTGCGTGCCCCGTCCTGATAGTCGACTCTCTCCAACAGACCGGCCTCGACCATCGAGTGCAGACGCCTGCTGAGGACCGCCTCGGAGATCCGCAGATTCTCGCGCAGTGTGTCGAAGCGTCCGTGTCCGTGGAGCACGTCGCGGACGATGAGCAGCACCCAGGGATCGCCGAGCACGTCGAGAGAGCGCCCGACGGGGCAGAGCGCCTCGGACCAGTCGGATCTCAACGCCATGAGCGTTACCTTTCTTCGTAAGAAGTCTGGTTATACTGCCTCCAGTATAACTTCTTTCAAGAAAGTATGAGGGATCGATGTCGACCACTCCAGTGGGCCCCCCTGGCGCCATGACGAGCAAGCGTCGCCGCATCCACCCCGCCTGGTGGGTGGCCGCAGTCGCGTTCCTCGCACTGCTCGCCGCGGCAGGTTTCCGGGCAGCCCCGGGCGCGCTCATGATCCCGCTCCACAATGACTTCGGCTGGTCGATGAGCGTCATGTCCCTGGCAGTCAGCGTCAATCTCATCCTCTACGGGCTCACGGCCCCATTCGCCGCGGCACTCATGGATCGCTTCGGAATCCGCCAGATCGTGGCGCTTGCTCTCATCCTCGTCGCAGCGGGCGCCGGGGGCAGCGTGATCATGACCGCCTCGTGGCAGCTGCTCGTCTTCTGGGGGCTGCTCATCGGGCTGGGTACTGGGTCGATGGCCATGGTCTTCGCCGCAACCATCGCCAATCGGTGGTTCATCCGCCGCCGAGGACTGGTCATGGGCATACTCACCGCCGGCTCGGCCACCGGCCAGCTGATCTTCCTGCCTCCTGTCGCCGCGATCGCGGAGTCGACGGGGTGGCGTCCGGCTTCTCTGCTCATCGCGGCAGCGGCTCTCGTGGCCGTGCCGGTCGTGTGGTTCGTCCTCCGCGACCGTCCAGAGGACCGCGGTGTCCTGCCCTATGGCGCCGATCCCGAGACCTATATGCCCGACGAGCGGCCCACAGGCGGAGCCGCCAAGCGCGCCTTCGCCGGCCTGACCTTCGCTGCTCGACATCGATCGTTCTGGGCTCTGGCCATTGCGTTCGCCATCTGCGGGGCGACGACCAACGGTCTCATCGGCATTCACTTCATCCCGTCCGCACACGACCACGGCATGCCGACGACCACAGCGGCGGGCCTGCTCGCGGTCGTCGGGATCTTCGATATCGCCGGAACCGTGTTCTCCGGGTGGCTGACCGACAAATTCGACCCGCGCATCCTTCTGCTCACCTACTACACCTTCCGCGGCGTCGGACTCCTGCTCCTGCCCTGGCTGCTCTCGGACATCGTGCATCCGTCCATGGTGCTCTTCATCGTCATCTACGGCCTCGACTGGGTCGCGACCGTTCCGCCCACCTCGGCGCTGTGTCGTGAGGTCTTCGGCGATCGAGGCACGATAGTCTTCGGCTGGGTCTTCGCAGCGCACCAGCTCGGCGCCGCGGCTGCAGCCTTCGGCGCCGGTGTCATCCGCGATGTCTTCGGCGAATACACCTATGCCTGGTGGGGCGGGGCCGTGATGTGCGCTGTCGCTGCCGCCCTGTCATTCGCGGTCAGACGCAATCGTCAGGCACGTGAGAGGACAATCGTCCCCGCCGAGGCGGCTGCTCAGGTGACATCGTCGACCGAGGACTGAGCCACACCCGTTTCATGCGAAGACGGGTCCCCACAGTTCGACCCGATTGCCCTCTTGTCTCACGATGGAGAGGGAATTGCCGGGCCTTTCCGCGTGTTGTCATACTTAGGTGAATCTATTCACGAGAGGACGTCCTATGAGCAAGTTCGCAGTGACAAACGCCAACACCGGTGAGGTTGAGGAAGAGTTCGCTTCCGTCACGAAGGAAGAGATCCCCGGTTACATCGATCGTGCCCACGAGGCTCACCTTTCGTGGAAGGAGACGCCGCTCCATGAGCGCGCGACGATCCTCCGGAAGTTCGCCGACCTCGTCGATGCCAATGCCGACGAGATGACCGACATCATCGGCCGCGAGATGGGCAAGGTCAAGAAGCAGGGACTGGGCGAGGTGGACAAGGTCGCCCGCACGGCACGGTGGATGGCCGATAACGCCGCCACCCACTTGGCCCCCACACACCTCGCAGCAGCGGGTGCGGCCAGCAGCTACGTCCGCCACCAGCCGCTGGGCGTTCTGCTGGGCATCATGCCGTGGAACTTCCCCTATAACCAGATCGCCCGCTTCGTGCTGCCCAACCTCATGGTCGGCAACGCGATCATCATGAAGCAGGCCTCGATCTGCCCGAAGTCCTCGCAGTACTTCGAAGATCTCCTCACCGAGGCGGGTCTGCCCAAGGGCGTGTACCAGAACATCTACCTCGACAGCTCCCACGCCGAGGAGGTCCTCAAGGACTTCCGCGTCAAAGGCTTCTCCCTCACCGGCTCCGAGGGAGCAGGTGCCTCCGTCGCCTCCATCGCTGCGAAGTACTACAAGCGCGCCGTCCTCGAACTCGGCGGCAATGATCCTGCCGTCGTCCTCGACTCCAAGGACGTTCCGGCACTGGCCAAGAAGCTCGTCGGCCTGCGCCTGGCGAACGCCGGCCAGGTCTGCACCTCGCCGAAGCGCATGATCGTCGTCGATGATCTCTACGACGAATTCCTCGCCGAGGCCGTCAAGGCCGCGGAGGCCACCAAGGTCTCGACCTTCGACGACCCGGAGGTCGGCATGGGCCCTGTCTCCTCCGAGGGTGCACTTGATGAGATCGTCGCCATGATCGACAAGGCTGTGTCCGATGGTGCCACTCTGCACACCGGTGGCAAGAAGCTCGACCGCCCTGGTTGGTTCATGTCGCCGGCCGTGATCTCCGACATCGATCCGAAGTCGGACCTCGGCTGCAACGAGCTCTTCGGACCCGCGGTCATGGTCTACCGGGCCAAGGACGAAGAGGATGCGCTGCGTCTGGCCAATGACACCGAATACGGCCTGATGAGCTCGGTCTGGACCGATGACCTCGAAAAGGGAGAGGAATTCGGCGCCAAGATCAACGCCGGCATGACGCTCATCAACTCCCACATGGAATCGGGACCGGAGTACCCGTTCGGCGGCATCAACCGTTCGGGCTACGGCCGCGAGAACGCCCAGTGGGCATTCCAGGCGTTCACGAACGAACACCTGATCCGCGTTCACGCCTGAGACTGAGAGACCAGGGCCTGAGCTCCAGGCCTTGGTCTTCGGCTCAGACACACGGATAAGAGCACAGACAAA
The DNA here is from genome assembly GCF_021532235.1 of Brevibacterium sp. UCMA 11752. Lineage (NCBI taxonomy): Bacteria > Bacillati > Actinomycetota > Actinomycetes > Micrococcales > Brevibacteriaceae > Brevibacterium > Brevibacterium sp. UCMA 11752. The sequence goes on from NZ_JACBOS010000003.1 coordinate 818,507, forward strand.
GATCCCGCCGACAGCGTCCATATCGCTGTCGGCGGGATCTTCTTTTACGAGTGCTGTCTCAATAGCTTCTCGAGTGGAGGTAAGGGGACTCGAACCCCTAACCCCCTGCTTGCAAAGCAGGTGCGCTACCAATTGCGCCATACCCCCGGAGTACAGGCCGATATTACCCGCTCAGACGCTGACTGCGCAATCGGACGCAAGAGCGAGGGTTCTGCTGCTCACGCGGACTCCAGCCGGTGCCAGTTTCTCCGTGCTGCCGAGCGGGTAGCCTTCGATCACCTCAGCGCCGTTGGCCCAGGCGAATTCGATTGCTCCCCGGAGAATCTGCTGCCCGATGCCCTGCCGTCGCTTCCCTCCGCGTGTACGCAGACAGAAGATCGACCAGGGTTCGACATCATCGACTCTCGGATACTTCTTGGGATCGGCCAGTTCTGCAACCTGTGAGCGAGGTGCCACCGAAGACCACCCGACGACCTCATCCTCGAGATAGGCCAGAATCCCCGGTGATGGCGACTGGGAACACAGATCGTAGACGGCGTCCCTCCTCTCGACGGCATCGAGCCTGGAGGACGCTCTGCCGCCGAGCCGATAGGTCAGACACCAGCAGGCGATGGCATCGGGGCCGCGTTTGGGCCCGAGCATCGTCTCCACGTCATCGAAGCGCTCTGCTGTGGCGGGGAGGATCTGAGCGCCCATGAGCCTCTAGCCTAAGCCTGGGCCACCTCGGAGTGCAGAGCAGTGACCAAAGGCTCCAGCTCCGGCACTTCTACGGCATCGGCCAGCGCCGCTTCGAGAACCCGATCATGCGTCGGGCGGGCCGCGGCGAACAGTTTCCATCCGGACTCGGTGAGTTCGGTGTAGATTCCCCGACGGTCGTCATCGCAGAGGATCCTCGTCAGGAGTCCGCGATCCTCAAGACGGGTGACGAGACGCGTCGTGGCGCTGCTCGAGAGGGCTGCCGCACGGGCCAGCTGCCGCATCCGCATGTGCCAGCCATCCTGCCGGCTGAGCGCGTCCAGGACCGTGTATTCGACGACCGAAAGCTGATGCTCGCGCTGCAGTGAGCGCTCCAGTTCGGTCTCGATCAATGCGTGCAGAGCAGCAAGAGTACGCCAGCCACGAGACCGGATCTCGACCGCGTCATCTCTGATGCCCATGTGTCTCTCCTTCAGATCGCCGTCATCACAGAATACACCACTTGCGCGGATAGAACGCGTGTGCAAGTATTTATTCCGTTGCGTTTGCAACTACTGCATACGCCTTCTATTGCACACGCGCCGAGGTGGTCCGCCGTCTTGGTGCGAAGGGAGATACACACCATGCCACTCGCACTTCTCGCTCTCGCCATCGGCGGGTTCGGAATCGGACTCACGGAGTTCGTCATCATGGGCCTGCTGCCCGAGGTGTCCGCCGACTTCGGAGTCTCCGAGACCGTGGCCGGCTATCTCATCTCGGGATATGCCCTCGCTGTCGCCGTCGGTGCCATCCTCATCACCGTGGCTCTGACCCGCGTCAATCGCAAGGTCGCACTCGTCGTGCTCATGGTTCTGTTCATCATCGGCAATGTCCTCTCCGCTCTCGCACCGAGCTACGACATGATGATGATCGGTCGAATCGTCGCCGCACTCTGCCACGGCGCCTTCTTCGGAATCGGCTCCGTTGTCGCCGCCGGCCTCGTTGCACCACATCGCCAAGCAGCCGCGATTTCAATGATGTTTGCCGGTCTCACCAGTGCCAACGTTCTCGGCGTGCCCCTGGGCACCTTCCTCGGTCAGGCCGCCGGCTGGCGATCGACATTCTGGGTGATCTCCATCATCGGGGTCATCGCACTCGTCGGCATCGTCCTTCTCATCCCGGCGACCGCTGCACAGGCGAGCGACACCGGCAGCATCCTCGGCGAGTTCCGCATCTTCCGGTCCGGGCAGGTATGGGCGTCGATTCTCATCACGATCCTCGGCTACGGGGGGATGTTCGGTGCCTTCAGCTATATGGCCTTCACGCTGACGGGGGTCTCGGGATTTGCCAGCTCATCGGTGCCCTGGCTCCTCGTCCTCTTCGGAGTCGGACTGTTCATCGGCAACTTCCTCGGGGGACGGGCCGCAGACAAGAACCTCGGGGCCACGCTGATCACCCTGCTCATCGGTCTCGTCATCATTCTGGCTGTGTTCTCCCAGGTCGCGGGAAGCCAGATCGCCGCGATCATCGCACTGATAGTCATGGGCGGCTTCGGCTTCGCCACCGTGCCTGCAATGCAGATGCGCATCATGCGTCACTCCAAAGACGCTCAGACGCTGGGATCGGGTGCCAACATCGCGGCCTTCAACGTGGGCAACGCCCTCGGTGCCTGGATCGGCGGAATCACCATCGCCGCCGGCCTCGGCTACGCATCACCACTGTGGGCGGGCTCTCTGGTCACAGCCGCCGGCCTTGTCGTTCTCGTCATCGCCGGTTTCAGCCGGGGCGGAGAGCTGCGTCGCAGTTCAACCGCGCCGGATGCCGGGCGACAAGCAGCAGCCGGGGAGCCGCACACCGTGACCGCGCAGAATGTGACCGCACAGACCGGACAGTCCGCCTGACCAAGCCCTGGTCCTCAACGCGATGCGGCCCAGGTCTGCTGGGCCCTGACGGGTCAGCACACCTGGGCCGCATCGAACCTCAGATCAGATCATTCGGCTGGAGTCTCCGCAGCCGAGTGGACCACCTCGGCGGGGGCGTCCTCCTGGTCCTCGGGCTTCTTGATGAAGAACGAGAGCACCACGGGCACCAGAGCGATGATTGCGGCCAGCAGGAACGCATTGTGCGCTCCCGGCGCACCCGACTCCGCAACGGAACGTCCTGCGGCCTCACCCGAGTGCAGCGCGGAGGAGTAGATCGAGATGAGAAGCGCGGTTCCGGCAGCTCCTGCCACCTGCTGCATGGTGTTGAGCGCAGCGGATCCATGCGAGTACAGCTTGCGATCGAGCGACCCCAGGGAGGCGGAGAACAGGGGCGTGAACGACGCGGCCAGTCCCAAAGACATAACTGTCTGGATGACGACGAGGACCCAGGTCGGACTGCCCACGCCGACCAAAGAGTACGCGAACATCGATGCAGCGATCATGATCGATCCTGGCACCAGCAGGGTCCTGGGGCCTCGTGCGTCGTAGATGCGGCCCATGACGGGAGCAAGGACGCCCATGAGGATCGATCCCGGCAGAAGGACGAGACCGGACTGGGTGGCGTTGAGCCCGGCAACGTTCTGCAGGTAAAGCGGAAGCAGGGAGAAGGTACCGAACATGGCCAGTGCGACGACGGCCATGATGATGACCGCGATGACATAGTTCTTCGCGGAGAAGACGCGCAGGTCGAGCAGCGCCCGATCCTCCTTCTGCAGCATCAGCTGTCGCCAGGCGAACAGGGCCAGGAAGACGAGTCCGGCGGCGATCGCAGTCCACGCGAAGCCGGTTGATGAGCTTCCTCCCGCATCGCCGCCATGTCCTCCGCCGAACTGGCTGAGGCCGAAGACGATTCCGCCGAAGGCGAAGACGGAGAGAACGACGGAGACGTAGTCGATCGGTGCGTGGGTGCCCTCACCCAGGTTCGTCATCCACTTCGCGCCGAGCCCGAGTGCGATGACTGCGATCGGCAGGACGATGGCGAACAGCCAGCGCCATCCCAGAGAGTCGAGCACGATGCCCGACATCGTCGGACCGATTGCCGGTGCGAGTGAGATGACGAGGCCGACTCGGCCCATCATGCGACCGCGTGAGTGTGCTGGGACGACATTCATCATCGTCGTCATCAGCAGGGGCATCATGATGCCGGTGCCCGCTGCCTGGACGACGCGTCCGATGAGCAGGACGGTGAATCCGGGAGCCACGAGGCAGATCAGGGTGCCCGCGGAGAACAGGATCATAGCCGCCAGGAAGATCTGGCGGGTGCTGAAGCGCTGCAGGAGGAATCCGGTCGTCGGAATCACGACGGCCATGGTGAGCATGAACGCACTGGTCAGCCACTGGCCGAGCTCCGGCGGGATCCCGAGCGAAGCGTTGAGCTCTGGGATTGCAATGGCCATCGTCGTTTCGTTGAGGATCGCGACGAAAGCGGCCACCAGGAGCAGCCAGATCACCCGCATTCCGGCAGGATCGATGGATTCAGCCTGTGCGTCGTTCGCACGTGAGTGAGAGGTGTCGCTGGACAAGGGGGTGCTCCGATCAAAGGGTCTGTCATCGCCCGGACTGGGCGGGAAGCTGCTCACAGCAGCCAACTGTGCGTGCAGACAGGGGTGTCAACGAGAATACACTCCAGCTTATTCCGTCGGCACCGAATTGTCGGTGGGGAAAACCTCAATCTGCACCGCTGACTTCAACTATCATCTCATCCGGTCAACAACTGGCCGATGAACGGCAGGTGCCGAAGACGCAGACACTCCCTCACAGTTCACTGTGCACCCTTCACCAGCGGCGAAGTCCGCTCAGGGCAGTTGTTAGCGTCGATATTGGAGGAACAGTGCTTCCCATCACAGTGCTTCTAATCACAGTGTCACGCGGAACGAACGGATGAGGAATGAACCTGAAAACCGCAATCACGAAGACCTTGGCGGCAACGACGATTGCCGGCGCATCCCTGGTCGGCACCGGCACCTCTGCCACCGGCGCTGAGGCCTCGACAGCCACCGTTGGCGGAACACGAGTCGAGGCCGGGCAGGGCGTCTCAGCGGCTCCATCGGCCGAAGTGAAGTTCGACAGCATCGGAGACTTCCTTCACCACTATGAGGGTCAGGGCCTTGCGAACTCGCAGGGCACGTTTCAAGGGGAGTGCGTGAGCCTGATCTCCCGCGCCCTGGAGGAAGTCCATGGCGTCGACCACAGCGCCTGGGGAAATGCCGTGGACTATCAGAAGGGCGGCATCGGCGGTCAGCACATGGCGGCGAGCGGATTCAATTGGCACACGGACCAGAAGTTCGAGAATGGTGACATCCTCGTCTGGGGCGATGATGCCGAGACCAGCGTCTACGGCCATATCGGCATCTACTACGAGGGACAGGTCTGGCAGCAGAACTACAACGGCGATCGGACCCTTCATGCCTTCGACGGTGAGATCGACGCATACTTGGGCTACTGGCGAGCCTGACAGTTCCCCTCCAGAACGACGTAGGCTCCGAACCTTACTGGTTCGGAGCCTACGTACTTCTGGTGGAGGTAAGGGGACTCGAACCCCTAACCCCCTGCTTGCAAAGCAGGTGCGCTACCAATTGCGCCATACCCCCAGAAGGGAATCACCTTCACACCGAGTCGGTGTGTTCGGACCATTCGGCTTGGGCACTTTGATTCTTGTGCCGCCACCCGAAGAATGCACCGAGTCCCACAAGTGTGAGACCACTGAGAATCCATTTCTTCATGATCCTCCTCGAAAGGATGTGGGCCTACCTGGACTTGAACCAGGGACCTCTTCGTTATCAGCGAAGCGCTCTAACCGCCTGAGCTATAGGCCCTTTTCAGGGGGTGAACCCGAAGTAAAACGATACCCAACGGCTCATTCCAACACAAATCGGCTGACAGTGACTCGCCTCACATGACCTCATCATACTCTGAGATCGGCCCTGAACCGGCTGACAACGGCTCGGAATTCCCGAGTTGGGATTCCCGAGCCGCCGTCGGCTTCTGGAGTCAGGGCGGGGCAGATGAGCCCCGAACCAGGCTGCTGCAGGTCTCAGCCGTCGGTTATCAGTCGTCGGTCAGCGTCAGATGGAATCCACCCGCGATGAGGGATCCGATGTTGTAGATGAACGCAGCCAAAGTCGACAGGGCAGTCATCAGTACGATGTTGATGACCGCGATGATGAAGCCGGCTGCCACGACTCGGCCGAATCCGAAGATCCCGACAATCTTCTCAGCCGATTCCGCGCCAGCAACTTCGGAAATCGTCGATTCCAGACCGCTCATGACGCCGGTGGCCTGGAGGACGACCCAGAGCACGACGAAAGCCACGATGGTGGCGATGCCGATGGCCACGGACATGAGGAACGACATCTTCATGACCGACCACGGGTCCACCGCCGATACGGTGAGGCGAACAGTGCGCGGGCCCTTTTTCTTCTTATTGCCCTTGCCGCTGTCGACCATGTTCTTGACGCCCATTTTCACGCTGCCGGAGCTGGCGCGAATGGTGTTGGCCGCTGATCCCATCGCCGAGGTGGCAGGGCCGCTTCCGGACGATGCCTTCTGTGACCCGGTTGCCTGGCTCAAAGGCGCGGAGCCGCCTGCAGCAGGTCCGGACGGGGACTGTCCAGCCGCAGCTGAACCTCCTGAGGACTGCCCGGCCGAAGGAGCCCGGTTGGGTTTCGGAGAGGCTTTGGGGGCAGGAGGAGCCACCACCCGGGTCTTATCGGATGACTTGCCCGAATTCCCGGAGCTGCCCGAACCCGCCGAGTTTCCGGAGCCGGCCGCAGGATCAGCCTTCTCCCCGTTTTTCGACGATCCTGCCGTCAAGCGGGTGGAACCACTGGACGTGCGTATGATCTTGCCTGAGCCTGGCTGTTTGTTGTCGCTCACTCTTCCACATCCTCGCTGCCGGTCTGAGGCTCTGCGTCCTCACCCTCCGGATCCTCAGCTTCTTCGTCAAGTTCTTCGACCACAGTCTCGGGTCCACGCGTTACTGCGATAATACGATCATTCTTGCCCGGTTTCGCGAACACCACACCCATCGTGTTGCGTCCCTTAGCCGGAACTTCATCGATATTCGACCGAACGATCTTACCGCGCTCCATGACGACGAGGACTTCTTCTCCCTCATCGACGATCAGTCCACCCACCAAGTCTCCGCGCTGCTCTGTGATCTTGGCAACCCGAATTCCCAGGCCGCCACGGCCCTGCAGACGGTATTCGTCGACCGGCGTCCGCTTCGCATAGCCGCCCTCTGTCACGACGAAGACGAAGGTGTCGGGCTGGATGACGTCCATGGTCAGGAGCTCGTCATCACCCTTGAACTTCATTCCTGTCACACCGCCGGTGACTCGTCCCAGTGGGCGAATCGAGTCGTCGTCGGCTGCGAACCGGATCGACATTCCCTTGCGGGAGATCATCAGGAGGTGGTCCTCGGAGCTGACGATCCGTGCCGAGACCAGCTCATCCGGCTGGCCCTTGTACTCACGGAGGTTGATCGCGATGACGCCGCCCGTGCGGTTCGAGTCGTACTCACTCAGACGGGTCTTCTTCACGACACCGGACATCGTGGCCAGGATGAGGAAGTCAGCCTCTTCGTAGTCTCGGATGGAGAGCACCTTGGCGATCGTCTCACCCGGCTGCAGAGCAAGCAGGTTCGCCACGTGCTGGCCCTTGGCATCCCGTGATCCTTCTGGGAGCTCGTAGGCCTTGGCCCGGTACACGCGACCGGTGTTCGTGAAGAACAGCAGCCAGTTGTGTGTGGAGGTGACGAAGAACTGCTCGACGACATCGTCTCCGCGCAGGTTTGCACCCTTGATGCCCTTGCCACCACGGTGCTGTGCCCGGTACAGGTGGTTCTGGGTGCGCTTGGCATACCCGCCGCGGGTGATGGTGACGACGACCTCTTCCTCAGGAATCAGGTCTTCCATCGACACATCTCCGTCGAATCCAGCCAGGATCTTGGTCCGGCGGTCGTCACCGTAGCGATCGACGATCTCGTCGAGTTCTTCCGAGACGATCTCACGCTGACGGGCGGGAGTCGCGAGGATGTATTTGAACTCAGCGATCTGCTGTTCGATCTTGTCGGCCTCTTCCTGGATCTTCAGGCGTTCCAGGGCGGCGAGGCGACGCAGCTGCAGATCGAGAATGGCATTGGCCTGAATCTCATCGACCTCGAGGAGCTCCATCAGACCAGTGCGAGCTTCGTCTGATGACGGTGAACGACGGATCAGAGCAATGACCTCGTCGAGGGCATCGAGTGCCTTGAGGTAGCCGCGCAGGATATGCGCGCGCTCCTCGGCCTTGCGCAGACGGAATTCGGTGCGCCGGACGATGACTTCGATCTGGTGCTTGACCCACAGGCGCAGGAACGAGTCCAGGCTGAGGGTGCGCGGTACGCTGTCGACGATCGCCAGCATGTTCGCAGAGAAGTTCTCCTGCAGCGAGGTGTGCTTGTAGAGGTTGTTGAGCACGACCTTCGCCACCGCATCGCGCTTGAGCACGATGACCAGACGCTGTCCGGTGCGTCCCGATGACTCGTCGCGGAGGTCTGCGATGCCGGCGACCTTGCCGTCTTTGACGTAGGAGGCGATCTTCGCGGCCAGGGTGTCGGGGTTGACCATGTGCGGCAGCTCGGTGACGACCAAGCAGGTGCGTCCCTGGATCTCCTCAACCTCGACGACGGCGCGCTGCGTGATCGAACCGCGGCCGGTGCGGTACATGTCCTCAATGCCCTTGCGGCCCAGGATCGTCGCGGCCATCGGGAAGTCGGGGCCTTTGACGATGCCGAGCAGCGCCTCCAGTGCCTCTTCCTTGCTGACTTCGGGGTGGGCGAGAAGCCACTGAGCTCCAGCGGCGACCTCACGAAGGTTGTGCGGCGGGATGTTCGTGGCCATACCCACGGCGATACCAGAGGAACCATTGACCAGCAGGTTCGGGAACCGCGAGGGCAGAACCGTCGGCTCTTGGTTCCGACCGTCGTAGTTGTCTTGGAAGTCGACAGTGCCCTCTTCGATGTCCCTGACCATCTCAAGGGCCAGAGGAGCCATCTTGCACTCGGTGTAACGAGGCGCGGCAGCACCGTCATCTCCTGGTGACCCGAAGTTACCCTGGCCGGCGACGAGCGGGTAGCGCATCGTCCATGGTTGCACGAGGCGGACCATCGCATCGTAGATCGCACTATCGCCGTGCGGATGGTACTGGCCCATGACATCGCCGACGACGCGTGAGCACTTCGAGAAGTTGCGGTCCGGGCGGTAGCCGCCGTCGAACATCGCGTACAGCACGCGCCGGTGGACGGGTTTGAGTCCATCGCGGACGTCCGGCAGGGCACGGCCGACGATCACGCTCATCGCGTAATCGAGGTACGACCTCTGCATCTCCAGATTGAGATCAACCTGTTCGACACGGTTGATTTCGGTTCCGATATCGTTTTCGTCAGCCAATGTGGGCTCTTCCCTTGTGTCTTAACCCGCGCAGCACGGCGGTGAGTGAATTCGTGAGAGTCTGTGTGACCGTCGGCTCCCGGCAACGGCCGAGAACCGACGGTGAGGATCAGATATCGAGGAAGCGAACGTCTTTCGCGTTCTCTTGGATGAAGCGTCGACGCGAATCCACGTCATCGCCCATGAGCACCGTGAAGATCTCGTCGGCCACAATCGCATCGTCGAGCGACACCTGCTTGAGCAGCCGGTGGTCAGGATCCATCGTGGTCTCCCACAGCTCCTCATAGTTCATCTCGCCCAGACCCTTGTAACGCTGAATCGCCATGTCCTTGGGCAGACGCTTGCCAGAGGCTCGTCCGGTTTCGAGCAGACCATCGCGCTCGTTGTCGGTGTAGGCGAACTGGTGCGGGGCGTTCGACCACTTGAGTCGATACAGCGGAGGAGTCGCCAGGTAGACGTAGCCGTGTTCGATGAGCGGCTTCATGTAACGGAAGATCAAGGTCAGCAGCAGCGTCGTGATGTGCTGGCCGTCGACGTCCGCGTCGGCCATGAGCACGATCTTGTGGTAACGCAGCTTGTCAAGATCGAACTCTTCGCCGATGCCGGTGCCGAAGGCCGTGATCATGGCCTGGACCTCGTTGTTGCCCAGAGCCCGGTCGAGTCGGGCCTTCTCGACATTGAGGATCTTGCCGCGCAACGGCAGAATCGCCTGGGTATTCGGATTGCGCCCCTGTGTTGCGGAGCCGCCTGCGGAGTCACCCTCGACGATGAAGACTTCGGAGATCGTCGGATCTTTTGACTGGCAGTCCTTGAGCTTGCCTGGCATGCCCGAGGATTCGAGCAGTCCCTTACGCCTCGTGGCTTCACGGGCCTTGCGAGCAGCCAGTCTCGCCTGGGATGCCTGGAGACCCTTGCGCACAACGTCCTTGGCCTGAGCCGGGTTGGATTCCATCCAGTGGCCGAGTTCATCGCGGACAACGCGCTGGACGAAGCCCTTGACCTCGGAGTTGCCCAATTTCGTCTTCGTCTGGCCCTCGAACTGCGGATCGCCGAGCTTGACTGAGATGACAGCTGTCAGCCCCTCACGGATGTCGTCACCGGTGAGGTTGGCGTCCTTCTCCCGCAGAAGTTTCTGTTCCCGAGCGTAGTTGTTGATCAGCGAGGTCAAGGCCGTGCGGAAGCCCTCTTCGTGCGTGCCGCCCTCATGGGTGTTGATGACGTTGGCGTAGGTGTGGACCGATTCGCTGTAGGACGTCGTCCACTGCATCGCGATCTCGAGGGAGAGCGTCTCGCCGGGCTCCTCGGACTCGAAGACGATGACATCCGGGTGGATGAGATCGGCCTTCTTCGTCGCATTCAGGTACTGCACGTAGTCGAGCAGACCGTGTTCGTAGTGATACGTCGCCTCACGCGGTTTGGCGTCTGTCTCTTCGTCCTCGTCGATCTGGACGTTGTCGTCGTCGATCTGAACGTGCCGTTCATCAGTCAGGCTGATCTTCATGCCCTTGTTGAGGAACGCCATCTGCTGGAAGCGCGCGCGCAGATACTCATACGAGAAGTCGGTGGTCTCGAAGATCGTCGAGTCCGGCCAGAAGGTCACCATCGTGCCGGTCTCGGAGGTCTCGTCGCCGCGGCGAAGCTCCCCGGTGGGAACACCCTTCTCAAAGTCCATATTCCACACGTAGCCGTCGCGTCGGACCTCGACCTCCAGGCGCTCGGACAGCGCATTGACCACAGTCGAACCCACACCGTGCAGACCGCCGGCCACAGCATAGCCGCCTCCGCCGAACTTACCGCCGGCGTGCAGGATGGTCAGGATCACCTCGACGGTGGGCTTTCCCTCTGTGGGGTGCATCGCCACCGGCATTCCACGCCCGTCATCGACGACTCTCACACCACCGTCGGCGAGGATCGTCACCTCGATGTGATCGCAGTACCCGGCCATCGCCTCATCGACGGAGTTGTCGACGATTTCCTGAACCAGATGGTGGAGACCGCGTTCCGAAGTCGAACCGATATACATGCCAGGTCGTTTGCGAACTGCTTCGAGACCCTCAAGTACCGTAATATCCCCGGCATCGTAATGGGGTAGATCCTCGGTCGTCATATGACTCCTAGTGCGGGTGGGCGCTAACAGCTTCCTATTCTACCGCGCCACGCCCGGAAATGCCCGTAAGCGGCCCATTAAGGTGCATTTGCGGAATTTTGAAGCCTCAGATGTACCCCCGGGCACGAACGGGACCGGCTATCGCCGTTTAAGGCCCTCTATGGTTTTCCAGATCTGCCGCAGTGCAGACTCGGAAACTTCTCAGCCGAAGGTGTCCCGTGGCCCACGTCCGGACACACTGCGCCGACCCCTCTTGAAACTGCGTCCTCGTGGCCCGCGGATCTCAATCTCCGTGATCGTCTGCGAGCCGAGACCAGCCTCCAACGCTCTGAGGATCGTGGGCTTGAGCACCCGCAGCTGAGTCGCCCATGTCGTCGAGTCGGCGGCGATGATGAGCAGCGGAGGAGAGAAGTCGACGGGTTTGCAGTGCATTGCGACCTGTTCTCCCACCAGATCGGGCCACCGGCCCAGCACCTTGCCGATGTCGATGGAAGACGACCAGCCTCGGGCGGAGATCAGCTTTCCCAGCGCCGATGAGATCGCCGCAGGGTCACGTTTGTCCTTGCCCGGCGAGGAGTAGATGGCTTCGCCTCGCAGTCGTGACCGGCGGCGGCTGCGGACGAACTTCGCCTCGGTCGCTTCCATCCGACGCACCCGGTCAAGAGCTTCAAGTGCTGCGACCGGAGTTGAGGTGTCTTTCTCGATCCCGCTCATGGGAGCAGACGCTCCTGAGCGATCCTTCGGCCCTCAAGCCCTGTGGGCAGATCTCCGTCGACGGCTGCGGTGATGAATACCTGCTCAGCTTCAGTGATCCGAGAGGCCAGTCGGTTCCGACGTCCAGTGTCGAGTTCGGCGAACACATCGTCGAGGACAAGGACCGGCTGTTCGGCGGCCGACCCGGCATCGGAGCTCAGCAGATCCCATCCGGCCAGCTGCATGGCAAGAGCCAGCGACCAGGTCTCGCCGTGTGAGGCGTAGCCCTTCGCCGGATGGTCGCCGATCGTCAGAGCCAGGTCATCACGACCGGGACCGTGCAGGGTCAGACCCCGTTCGATCTCTGTGGTGCGTCTGCGCTCGAGGGCAGCCAGCAGCAGCTCCCGGCATTCGGCAGCGGATTCGGCCTGAGAATAATCGATGCGTGAATCGTAGCGAGCCTTGATTCCTTGACGTTCCAGTCGAGCATCGGCAGCGATATAGGCGAAGTTCTTCTGCAGCGGCTCGACGATATCGGCGAGGATCCTCTGCCTGCCGTACACCAGCTCGGAGGCTGAGTCCGCATAGGCCATGTTCCAGATGTCCAACGTCGCCTCGAGGCCGGGGTCGCGATCCTCGCGCAGACGTTTGAGCAGTGCGTTGCGCTGCTTGAGAGCACGTTCGAAATCTGTGATCACCGAGGAATAGCGAGGATTGCGGGAAACGACCAGGGTGTCGATCCATGACCGTCGTTCTGCTGGTTCGCCCCGGACAAGGCTGAGATCCTCTGGTGCGAATACGACACAGGAGACGAGTCCGAGTATCTCCTTCATCTTCACCGGGGAGCGGTTGACCCGTGCCCGGTTCGCGCCCTTGGACTGGATCGAGACTTCGACCGTGGCATGTCGCTGATCACGGTTGACGAGAGCGGACACGGTTGCCGTCTGCGCGGATTCATTGACCAGCGGCGCATCGAAGGCAACTCGATGAGAGCGCAGATGAGCCAGATACCCGATGGCTTCGACGATATTGGTCTTGCCGGTCCCGTTGTCGGCCACGAATGTGGTGACCCCGGGTTCGAACTCGAGGTCGAGCTCGGGATAGGACCGGTAGTTACGCAGCGAAAGTCGGGATATCCACATTCAGATACGCGTTGGCATGAGCAAGTACCGATACGATTCGTCGGCCGACGATTCCAGATCTCTCTGACCCGAGATGATGACGGGCTTCATCGGCTGGGTGAACGAGAAGTTCACGTACGGGCTCTCGATGGCAGCGAGACCTTCGGCGATGTAGTGAGGATTGAAGCCGACTGTGATCGGATCCCCCTGCAGCACAGCCTCGACGGCTTCCGACGCTTGGGCATCGTCGCCGGTTCCGGCGTGGAGTGTGAGCATCCCGTCGCTGACCTCGAAGCGCAGCGGAGTGTTCCGTTCGGCGACGAGGGAGACACGACGGACAGCTTCACGCAGAACACCGGTTTCGACGATCGCGTGGATCGGCACGGAATCAGGGAACAGCGAACGAACCTTGGGGTACTCACCTTCGACGAGGAGTGAGGTTGTGACTCGGCCCGCCGAGGTGAAGGAGATGAGATCCTTGCCTGCATCGTTGCTCAGACCGATCGTGACATCACCGCCGAGTGACTTCGAGACGTCGGAGAGAGTGCGTCCGCGCAGAAGTGCGACAGCGGAGACGTCGGGACGTCCGGGGTTCCAGGTGAACTCTCGGACAGCGAGCCGGTAGCGGTCGGTGGCCAGAAGTGTGACCTTTTCGCCTTCGATCTCGACGCGAACGCTGGTCAGGATCGGCAGGGTGTCGTCTTTCGACGTTGCGATCGTGACCTGTGAGACGGCGTTCTGGAATTCACCGGCTGCCACGGTCCCTGAGGCGTCGGGGATCTGAGGCAACGACGGGTATTCGCCGACAGGCATCGTCATCAGTGAGAACCGAGACGAGCTGCAGGTGACATCGACCTTCGAATCGATCTGCTCGAGCGTGACTTCCTGGTTCGGGAGGGCCTTGGAGATGTCGGCGAGGAGTCGGCCGGAGACGAGAACAGTGCCGGCGGTCACGACATCGGCTGCGATCTCGACTCGGGACGAAACTTCGTAGTCGAAGACGGAAAGACGTACGGTCCCACCAGCCTCGGCGGTGATGAGAATACCGGTGAGCACTGGTGCGGAAGGACGACTGGGGAGGGTCTTGGTAGCCCAAGTCACCGCATCGGCAAGGACATCGCGATTGACTTTGAACTTCAGGGGAGATGCTTCGGCGTTCACTTTACTCCTTCGGGGCGACCACCCGACGTATTCAAGACACTGGCTTGACGTTGCTCGGAAAACTCTACACAGCCTAGCGGAAATCTCAGCGTCGGGGCATCGAGCTGACAACAACATGATCAGCCACAGGCTCTGCTCAGATCAGGACCTGAAGGATCTCGCATTCGAGAATCGGCTGTGACCATGTGTTCGAATACTCGAGAGTGGTCGAAGTGTGTGTCGAGCTCTCCCTCGAGAGCTTCTCGACCGAGCCGATGCAGTCGGTGGCGGTCACCCTCTTACAACTTCAATTCATGGAGTAGAAGTATTAGCACCTGTGGAGTTTGTGGACAACCAACGGTTACGCCCTAGTAATCAAGGGCCGAGCGACCTCCGAGGGTGTGGATCCCCTGTGTACGCACACACATGCTTCGGTGGGCGCTTGGGTAAGCACATCCATGTAGTTCACATCCGTCCACTCACTTCGTGGAGTTATCCACCATTCTATCCCCAGGTTACGTGGCTTGTCCCCATGGTTATCCACAGATGTGTATACCGCGTTCTATAGGCGATGTTGCTGTTTAATGCGGTTTGTTAACTCGGTGACCTGAGTGTAGACCGCCCGTCGTTCAGCCATCTGAGTTCGAATCTTCTTGTTCGCATGCATCACGGTGGTGTGATCGCGGCCGCCGAACGCCTGTCCGATCTTCGGCAGCGACAGCTCCGTGAGTTCACGGCACAGGTACATGGCGATCTGGCGAGCAGTGGTCAGTGTCCGTGATCGGGATGTGCCGCACAGGTCATCGAGGGTGAGGCTGAAGTAGGCAGCGGTCTGCCCCATGATGTCTGCAGCGGTGATGGCTGGGGTGTCGTCCTGGGTGATGAAGTCCTTGAGGACGGTCTCGGCCAGACTGACGTCGACCTGTTGATCGTTGAGGTTGGCGAAGGCCGTCACACGAATGAGAGCGCCCTCGAGCTCGCGGATGTTCGAGGAGATCCGCGAGGCGATGTATTCGAGCACGTCATTGGGAACATCAAGGTGTTCGCCGGCCGCCTTCCGACGCAGAATCGCAAAGCGCGTCTCCATGTCGGGGGGCTGCACATCGGTCAGGAGGCCCCACTCGAAGCGTGAGCGCAGTCGCTCCTCGAAGCCCTTGAGCATCTTCGGAGGCTGGTCGGAGGTGATGACGACCTGTTTGACCTCATTGTGCAGGGCATTGAATGTGTGGAAGAACTCTTCGACCGTCGCATCCTTGCCCTGCAGGAACTGGATGTCATCGATCATCAGGATGTCGACTTCGCGGTAGCGACGCTGAAATGCCGGTCGCAGGGAGTTCGACGTCTTCGACGAACCGATCGTGTTGATGAAGTCGTTGACGAACTCTTCACTCGAGACGTATTTCACTCTGATCTCGGGGAACAGCTGTGTCGCGTAGTACCCGATCGCGTGCAGGAGGTGTGTCTTACCCAGCCCCGAATCGCCGTAGATGAACAGCGGGTTGTAGGCCTTGGCCGGTGCCTCGGCCACGGCGAAGGCCGCAGCGTGGGCGAATCGGTTGGACGCCCCGATGACGAAGGTGTCGAAGGTGTACTTGGGGTTGAGCTGGGCGACGCCGGGAACCTCGACCGGTGGAGTCGACTGGGCGGCGGTCGCCTCGGCGATCTTCATCTCTCGCGTCGTCCTTTCCACAGGCGCCCCGTTGCTGGGCGCTGGCCCGGTGTCCTCGTACCTGGGCGTCTGCGGCTGCGGATGTGGCGCGCGGTTGTAGGGCCCCGGGGTCTGAGGCGCAGCGGTCGCGGTCTGTGACGGTGCATAGGCCGGAGACCCGGCAGATCCCATCGCCGAGGTGGATGTCTCCGGATCGATTTCGATGGGTGATCCCGGGGTGGGTTCCCCGATGAGGTCTTCGAACCTGATCGGAACGTCCAGTTCGGGATCGACGACGAACCCGAAGGTCACCTCGAACCCAAGAACATGAGAGAACTCCCTGGTCAGAGGACCGAGGAGGCGAGTCTCGATGGTTCTGCGCGTGTGTTCATCCCGGACAGCAAGCAGGACCAATGCGTTGTCGACGAGAGCCTTGGGCACTGCAAGTGAGAGGAAGCCCCTCTGATGAGCGGTGAGACTGGGGTCCTGATCCAGGGTCGAGACCACCGTCCGCCATTGGCTGATGAGCTCATTCTTGGAATTCGACACCGTCAATCTTCCTCCGTTTTCGTAGTTTCCTATTGGCATGGTCCACACCTGTGTATGACTTCCACATAGTTTTCCACAGTTTGTGGAGAACTGACGAGTCATCCCAGCAATCCTCCACATTGGTGGATAACCATGTGGAAAACTACACGCTTGTTACTTGTGGACGACCGCCGATGTGCAGAGGATGAATTCCGGCGAACAGTTCACGACAGTGACGTGAAACATTGACATCGAGTTTGACCAGGAACTTTGACCTTGGCTAAGATGGAGTGTCCTGTGTACCGGGCTTCATCCGATTATCTTGAATATCTTTTGGCTCTTATGCACAGGAGTGCTCGGCGGTCGAGACTCGTACCGCCGTTTTTTGTGAGAACGCACCGTCGTTCGACCGCAACCTAGAAATCGGAGACTTGAAGTGAGTAAGCGTACTTTCCAGCCCAATAACCGCAAGCGAGCCAAGAAGCACGGCTTCCGTCTGCGCATGCGCACCCGTGCCGGCCGTTCGATCCTGGCCGCACGTCGTCGCAAGGGACGTGCCGAAGTCTCGGCATAAGTGTGATCACCGCGGCTCACCGGATCCGCAGCGGAGACGACTTCAGAAGAGTCTTCAAAGCTGGCGTCCGTGTGCGCTCGGACCATTTGATGGCACACAGCCTGATTGATAGTGATGATTCCCACGCTGCACGCGTGGGTTTCATCGTATCCAAGGCCGTTGGAAACGCCGTTCGACGGAACCGAGTGAAACGTCGTCTTCGAGAGATCATGCGAGTCCGGCTCGACAGCCTTGATCCCGGTGCTCTGTTCGTCATCAGAGCATTGCCCCAGGCAGCAGAAGCCGACTTCTCCGTGCTTGAGTCCGAGGTCACGATGCTGATGGACAAAGCGCAGAAGAAACTAGAGAGCCGTGGACGCCGAACATGATCTGAAGCACCCCTCGGAGGTGCCCCGCAGACCGGCCGGTTTCTGGCCCACAGTCTGGTGGGTGATCCGAATCGGGCCGCGCATGCCATTCGTGTGGTTCATCAGAGCTTATCGAATCGTGGTGTCTCCACTGTACGGACAGGTGTGTCGGTACTATCCCAGTTGCTCGATGTACGGCCTGGAGGCCTTCGAGATACACGGAGTTCTCAAGGGAATGGTGTTAACTGGGTGGCGAATACTGCGATGCAATCCTTTTTCCCATGGCGGGGTGGACCATGTTCCCGGTTCAGCGCGCCGGGCCCGCTCAGTTTCAATGCATGACGAAGATGGCCGCTGACAATCGTGTCGTGTGAGCAGCAGATGTTCAGCGCGCCTGTGCATCACGACATTCCGGTGGCTGACCCCTCCGGTGCACGCGAGAGCAGGACCCGTGGTTCTGTGTCGCGAAGACCCGCGAACAATGGCAAAATGAACGATCGTGAAGAATCGTTGTAACGAGGAGTACTGAATGGACTGGATGGACAAGCTGCTCTACCCGCTGCAGTGGGTAGTTGCTTGGATCCTCGCGATCTTCCACGAGATCTTCACTGCGATCGGTCTGCCAGCAGCCAATGGCTGGACCTGGGTTCTGTCGATCGCCGGGCTGACCCTGGTGATCCGTGCAATCCTGATTCCGCTGTTCGTCTATCAGATCAAGTCCCAGCGGAAGATGCAGCTGCTGCAGCCTGAGATTCAGCGCCTGCAGGCTAAGTACAAGGGCAAGAAGGACCAGTACTCGCGTCAGGCCATGGCCGAAGAGCAGATGAACCTGTTCCGCGACAACAAGACCAGCCCATGGGCTTCGTGCCTGCCTCTCCTCGTGCAGATGCCGATCTTCTTCTCCCTGTTCCGTGTCATCCACAACATGCCGGACGTGGCCTCCGGCTCGGTCGGAGCGATCGGCGGGTTCACTCAGGAGCTCGCGATTCAGGCCGAGCAGTCTTCGGTCTTCGGGATTTCGCTGTCGGCGACGTTCATGTCCGATGGTATTGGGGTCAAGCTGCTGACCGGTGTTCTCATCGTGATCATGGCTTCGACGATGTTCATCACGCAGAAGCAGATGATGGCGAAGAACATGTCTGAGTCCGCTATGGCGAACCCGATGATGCAGTCGCAGAAGATGCTCCTCTACGTGATGCCCCTCGTCTTCGGCATCGGCGGCATCTACTTCCCGCTCGGCGTTCTCTTCTACTGGCTCGTCTCGAATACCTGGACGATGTGCCAGCAGCACGTGGTCATCCGCAATATGCCGGCCCCAGGCTCCAAAGCCGAGAAGGAGATGCTGGAGCGGAAGGCTCGCAAGGGCAAGCCCGTTCAGCAGCCTGAGATCAACGGCGGCACCGACACTGCTGTTGAGCAGACCCCGAACCAGAGCCGTCAGCGGCAGCAGCCGGTGAGCAAGAACCGCAAGAAGAACAAGAAGCGCTGAGGAAGAACCATGACTGAAGAGAATGTCGACACGACTGTTGATGAGACCGTCGATGAGACTGCCGACGCGGGTGCTGCGGACAGCGGCACCGAAAAAGATGCGAAGCCGACGAGAGCCGAGCTCCTCGAAGAAGAGGGCGAGATCGCAGCGGACTACCTCGAAGAACTGATGGACCTTGCCGACATCGATGGCGACATCGACATTGATGTCGGAGACGGGCGCGCACAACTGTCGATCGTCTGCGAGGACGACGATGATTCCAACCTGCGCACGCTGGTCGGCCGAGAAGGCAAAACCCTCGGCGCACTCCAGGAGCTGAGTCGACTGGCAGTCCAGACCAGCACCGGTCAGCGATCCTGGCTGATGCTCGACATCGACGGCTTCCGCAACAACCGTCGCGACGAGCTGATCAAGCAGGCGAAGCGCGCAATCGAAGACGTCAAAGGATCGGGCAATGAATTCGCTTTCAAACCGATGAACAGCTTTGAGCGAAAGATCATCCACGATCAGGTTGCTCAGGCCGGTTTGGTTTCGGAGTCCGAAGGTGAGGGTGACGGCCGGCATGTACTCGTCCGTCCCGCCCATGACTGACATTTCCGCTCTCGAAATTCCCCCGGCAGGCACCGAAGAATTCTTCGGAGATGCCTACCCCGCAGCTAACCGGTATGCGCAGCATCTGGCAACCACCGGAATCGAATGGGGACTGATCGGCCCCCGCGAGATTGACCGGCTCTGGACCAGGCACATCCTCAACTGTGCTGTCGTGGCTGAGTTCATCGATGACAGTGATGTCGTCGGCGACGTCGGCAGCGGCGCTGGTCTCCCAGGAATTCCGATAGCCCTGCTTCGTCCTGAAACGCAGGTGGTTCTCATCGAACCGATGGAGCGCCGAGTCGAATGGCTGAAGATGGTCGTCGATGATCTTCAACTGGACAACGTTCGTATCGTCCGAGCTCGCGTCGAAGAGCTCGTTGACGAGGAGATGTTCACCGTTGTGACATCGAGGGCGGTCAAGGCGATGACAACTCTCATCGAATGGACTCATGAAGTGATGGGTCCTGATGGACGGATCCTGGCCCTCAAAGGTGCCTCTGTCGAGGCTGAACTGGCGAAGACGAAGAAGCTGCTGAAGCGATACCGACTGTCTCAGCCGAAGATTCACATCGTTGACGGCGGAATCCTCGAAGTGCCTAGCCGTGTCGTCGAGATAGTCAAGAAATAGTACGAAGTAGATTTGGTCTAGGCTGAGTATAGCTTTGTGAAACCAATGGATGATGGAGTGCGCCGAATGCCGATCATGGACGAGTCGTCTCCCATAGGTGCTGCAATCGCGCGTGACAATCGACGCGCCGATCGACTGTCCCAGGTGAGTTTTCCAAAACCAGACTCTACCCGGATCTTCACGATCGCCAACCAGAAGGGCGGCGTCGGGAAAACCACGACCGCTGTGAATATCGCTGCTGCGCTGGCGAATCAGAATCTCAACGTGCTGCTCATCGACATCGATCCCCAGGGCAATGCCAGCACTGCCCTGGGCATTGACCACTATTCTGAAGTCACCAGCATCTACGATGTGATCATCGATGACGTACCGATGCGTGAAGCCGTAGCGCAGTGCCCGGACTTCGACTCTCTCAGATGTGTGCCGGCGACTATTGATCTTGCCGGGGCCGAGATCGAGCTGGTGTCTCTTGTCGCTCGAGAGCAGCGCCTGCAGAGGTCCCTGAATGTCTATCTCGATGAACAGGCTGCGGCAGGAAGTCGAGTGGACTACGTCATCGTGGACTGCCCTCCGAGCTTGGGCCTTCTGACAGTCAATGCGTTCGTCGCCGCCCGCGAAGTGCTCATCCCAATTCAGTGCGAATACTATGCGCTTGAGGGCTTGAGTCAGCTGCTGAAGAATATTCAGCTCATCCAGAAGCATCTCAATCCGAAATTGGCGATCTCCACAATCCTTCTGACGATGTATGACGGGCGGACCAACCTCAGCGCCCAAGTAGCCGATGATGTACGGACTCATTTCCCTGAGCAGGTCCTGTCATCCTCGATTCCACGTTCCGTGCGCATTTCAGAGGCTCCGAGCTACGGACAGACTGTCATTTCGTACGACCCCCATTCCAGTGGCGCTTTGTCCTACCGGGAAGCAGCCGAAGAGATCGCACAACGAGGAGTAAATCGTGGCTGAACGCAGGAAGCGTGGATTGGGACGTGGTCTGGGCGCTTTGATTCCGGATGCGGCGTCAAGCGACCGACCAGTCGACGTGTTCTTCTCCGGTGGCGAGCCTGAAGAGGCCAAGCAGACGACAGAAGAGCCGAAGGCGCCTCGGGCCGTTCGCACGGATCCTGCAGCCTCCATGCAGTCCTCACGCAGGCGCAAGCCTAAGGCCGGAGCGTCATCCGCGTCTTCGACGTCGAAGTCCACTAAGGCGGATGCACCTGCTTCTGAGTCGTCACCGGCTAAGAGCACCGCTGCGAAGAGCACAACTGCGAAGAGTGGGCCAGCGAAGAGCGCTTCTGCGAAGAAGGCAAGTGGCTCAACCTCGTCCAAACCCGCCGCGTCTCAGACAACGGCGAAGAAGGCCGCTTCAGTGGCGAAGTCCGCGACTGCTGAAGCCAGCGCAGCGAAGGCCGGAGCGTCTGGTAGTTCTTCTGCGAAGTCGACGCCTGCGAAGTCGTCGCCTGCGAAATCGAGCGCTAAGACCTCGACAGGAGCCAAGACTGCAACTCATGCGTCGAGCACCAAGGCGGCGAGCGAGGCACCCGCGACCGACCCTGCAGAGCGTACAGCGGAATCGGTGCTCGACAGCACAGCCGATATTGAAGCACCTTTCGTTGAAACTGCTGAACCTGACGTCGAAGCAACACCTGTGGACTCGACCGCAGATCGAGCTGGCGAGGAGTCGACACAGGCGGACGATGTTCTGGAGACCCATCCCGGGGTATACAGGTCAGGCCATGAGGTCTTCGATGAGGCTCGACAGGAGACCGCGGCAGATGAGCCGTCAACTACAGATGAAGTGTCTGTTGCGGCCGAGCCCTCGCCCGTATCGTCGAAGCCTGCCTCCGCCAACGAAGATGACGACTCGGTAGCGAACGAGGATATTGGAATCGCGGGAGTTGATTCGATCCCCGATACAGAGTTCGGCGAGATCGATGTTGATCGCATTGATGCCAACCCTCGTCAGCCCCGTACCTTCTTTGACGAAGATCAGCTCAGTGAACTTGTACACAGTATCCGCGAGATCGGTGTGCTGCAGCCTGTCGTCGTCCGACAGAAACCGAGTGACCACGAACGCTTCGAACTCATCATGGGTGAACGTCGTCTTCGGGCGACGAAGGACGCAGGTCTTTCAACCATCCCTGCGATCATTCGTTACGTTGATGACACAGACCTCTTGCGGGATGCTCTGCTTGAGAACTTGCACCGAGCAGAGCTGAACCCGTTGGAAGAGGCCGCTGCCTATGGCCAGCTGCTCGAGGACTTCGGCTGCACTCAGGAGGAACTTTCCGAACGGATCGGACGTTCTCGCCCACAGATTTCCAATACTCTTCGCCTGCTTCGGTTGCCTCCGTTGGTGCAGCGGCGTGTAGCTGCTGGTGTCATTTCAGCAGGACACGCTCGTGCGATCTTGGGACTTCGCGAGCCGGAGCACATGGAGATTCTTGCTCAGCGCATTGTTGCAGAGGGACTCTCTGTGAGAGCGTCCGAAGAAGCTGTAGTGCTTCTTAACCGTGGCGACTCGATGAATGTTTCACGTGCAACCACCCGCGTAGACCCTCAGTTCATCGAAGTTGCTGAGCGCCTGGGTGATCGTCTTGATACTAAGGTCAATATCACGGTCGGAAAGAAGAAAGGCAAGCTGAGCGTGGAGTTCGCCAATCAAGACGACCTCGATCGTATCCTCAGCTTGCTTGGGGTTGAGCAGCCGGCGGAATAGCTGCCGCAAATTGTTTGAAGTTGGGCGGGTGAGGATGGCTTTGTTCATCGTCACCCGCCCAACTCCTATTCAACCCCGTTCAGTTGGGTGTCGCCGCTAGTCTAGGAAAATCCTCTCGCCGAATTGCTCACGTCCTACGCGGCAAGGCTACGATTATTCCCTTGGTCGGTTGACTACCATTCCGAGAGTGTCGAATCGGAACTGTTGCTATTAGCTATCCCGTCTGGTGTCGGCGGCATTTGATATTTGCGCATAGACGTATAGGCGGCGGGATCGGTCGGGTTGTCTCGCCCGTTTCACGTGAAACAATGGCAAGTCCAACTCTATAGACACTGAACTTATCTACGTGTCCGCCCATCTCGGGCAACTTTCCGCCGATCGCTTCACTGGCGGGAGCACTCAGACGTGGCCATAATATCCGTTACGCGAGCTCTCTGGTCGATCTAAGAGACGTTTCTACCCAATATGCAGAGGCAGCCGTCTGCGAGACTGCTCGGTAAGGCATGTTTCACATGAAACGGCCAGCCCCAATGACTGTCCGCCATCCCGTCTAAAGCCTTCCCCGAACATCTCACGCTGTGTAGGCCAACGTGAACCCGGCTCTTCGGGCCCAAATGAAATCAACTTAGCTATTGATCTTAATCTGCTGACCAGGGGTGACGAAGCAGAACTCGACTTTCTAAAGCTGATGCGTACAGGGTGTCTGTATGCGCGATTTCGGTCTTGTGTCTATTGTCGTGTGCGGTGTGTATTGGTTCCACGTAAATCGTCTGTCGTCCTCACACAAGCCTTTTCGGCGGGTGCCAGCAACGAGACAGGCCCTCGAGCATCGGAGCAGGGGCCGTTGGCGACGCTGCACCGATGGCCATCGGCGGTTCTGAACTGGGTTCCGGTGCGGTTCCGGTCGAGCAGTATGCCCGCATCGTGAAGACCATCAACTCGAAGGACCACATTTGCCGCGACGTCGTCCGCTACTGGCGCTTCGTACTTCCAATATTGCATCCACCGGGTAGGTTTCACGTGAAACTACCTATCGGTTTGTCTCCTGTCTTACCTGGGTAGGATCTGTCTAGCGCGTGTATTGTGTCGAATGCAGCGCAGATATCGTCTCCGGCTGTCCCGTTTTCTACATACGTCCTTCACCTCATGTGACGTATTTACTTACAGGAATGGCGATCGTATCCGCGGCTCGTTCGCAACGGCTAAATGCTCGGCCCCATCGTCGACAATACGGCGTTAATACATCGAGCAGGGTGGGCGAGAGAAATGAACGTTTCACGTGAAACATGTTTCATACGAGACATTGAATATCCTGTTCGTCGCTGGCAATTTCGGGATTGAGGAGCTGTGACCCGATGGAACCAGCATCGTTGGCGTTCCGGTACGAGCTACGTTTTTGGTGGCCGTGATTGGTTTGAAACGTATTCGCTAGCAAGCAGTACGTCCTTCTTAGCTTGATTATCTTAAACCGGATCGAACGTTTGGGCGGTCCTTCTACGGTGCTGTCCGTCCTCCGAAGTCTCGCTGAAGCCGATGTTTCATGTGAAACAGCTGCCTTCTCAATCTACGCGGGCACAAATCATTTCGCGATCACCAAGGTGGTGTTCGTATTGAACGCCGAACTCCCTTCGATCTTGCGTGAGCATGGAGCAGATGCAGCCCTCATATCGGGGATGCTTAGTGCCCCTGTCCAATGCTTGACATTGTACAAACGGGGATAGTTCTCAAGGACCTCGGAATATACCATTCGGCTGCTTGTGGTTGCCCGTTTCTCAATCGTCTGTCGCCACGTGATTAACAAGCTTTGGACCTGTCGATGATGCGACCTATATTGTGGTCAGTGTTTCACGTGAAACAAGATCGAGGTGTGCTTGAATAGGCGCGTCGACGGCTGAATAGTCTGGGTGCACTAACCACTAAACGGTGACCGTGGAATTGCTAAACGCCGTCCTCATGCTATCTCCTTGTCCATCTTGCACTTGAGCATGTTTGTTTCACGTGGAACAAGATATAGTCTGGTCACCGCTAGCGGATACTTTTATCATCTCGGATCGGGCATGGTCATCGGCACGACGCACGTGGGATGAAGTTGATGATAGTTTCACGTGGAACAATCCACTTCAATAGGCAGATGACGGCCGAAATCACGGAATATGAGTCACGCAGTATTGCATGCGGACATGCTCGCCCATAATGTCGCGTCTGTCCCTTGAGTCGCAGCGTCCTCGAGGGCCCGCGCCTTTTGGGCCGGCTTTGGGCAGGCAGGACCTAGTACGCGGCGTGCAGGTACAAGGGACTTGAAGGGCACATTGTGATGCATGAGTTGGCAAGTACTGTTTCACGTGAAACACGGGCGAAAGGCACTTTAGCCAGTCGATCTCAACGTAATCTCGCAACCTGTGTCGTGACGATACACCGTATGAAACAGCTCGATGAGGCATTCGTGGGTCCGGCGTGAACCAGTGAGTATTCGATGGCAGGGTCGCAACATCTTATAGACGACAACTGAAACATCTATTGGTCGCGATGTTGGGAACCCTCGGACAGATGGCTTGTCGTCTGTTTCATGTGAAACAGCAGCCAAATATGTCGATCGTGGGTCGTACATCGGTGGCCAGCTGTACTTGGAGAAAAGACTGCTATTTGGGGTGTATCCCTCAATGTGCTGTTTGGTGCCGGTGTTGTGCCCGCTACGACTCGATATCGGGATGAGTTGTACATATTGCTGCGCTCCCTTGAGCTCCGTCTCTCGGGCTGTGTACTCCGTGCGATTCATGTTCCACGTGAAACAGCGTTCGGGTGAGTCGGTAAGAGGGCAGGTGTGTATGATCGATGTCGACACGTGCCCCGTGCACATCGGCCAGCAGCCGGTAATGCACCCATTGGACACTTCCGCAGGGCTACTGGGGCTAGCCATGGCATGGATTGCTAAGCAGGCATATGGTGGAGCATCGGTGCTGATGAACATGTACTAAACGAGGACAGCTGCGGTCTGAGGATGTCCTCGAACCTCGGCAAACTCATCGAGCTGGTCAGATCGACTTTAACCGCGTTGGTGGGGCGCGATAGATGAGTGCTTCGATGTACTGTCTCATTGTTACCGGCACGGATGGACCTGGTACTCCGGAATGATATTTTCGGCGATTGGTAACTCAAGGTCGCGGCCAAGAATCAACGATTACCGTTCTGGCAGGGAGGATAGAAATCTGCGACCGAGTGAGAGGCAGCGGATCGAAGCAAGCGAGGGACATAGCGCCATCTACCGAGTCAGGGTGAGGGCTATCGAGCTCGCGTTTCACGTGAAACGTCAGGCATCGAGTTTCTAACTGTACGCTTTGATCTGCGCGAGGCTGAGAGTCCCCGTTTCAGGATCCGAGTCCTCGCGGACGTATAGTCTTTGTAGGCCAGCCGCGATGCCGTCAGCAATCGCATCTCGTACGTTGGCATCTTCGAGGTTATCGAGATCGTCTGCATTGGTGAGGTAGCCGGCGACTACGTGAACCTTTGGAGTGCGGAGCCGCTTCAGAGAAGACCATGTGCGAGCATGGCTCCTGCAGTCTCTCATTCCTGTTCGGGCAGCGAGTTCGCTTTGAATGAGTTCTGCCAGACGTGCGCCTGTCGGGGAATTGATGTCTGAATGAGTCTCGTGTCCGAAGAAGAAGGTCGCGATTCCGTTAGCGTCTTTGGACTTATTGATGTCCGCGGTCACCGTGATGACGGCAGAAGCACCGAGTTGGTCTGCCTTGTTGACCTCGACGGCGTCACCGTTGAGAACGACTGCTCCTGCACCGACAGCCTCGAGTCGGCCGGCAAGTCGGGTTGCTATATCGGTGGTGATACGCCGTTCGGTGTCGGCCTGCGCTTCCGTCATTGGAAGAGTCTCGAAATCTACAACTGTAGTTGCGGCCTCGATGACGAACGTGCGTCCGGCGAGCGAGGTCCCAGAAGCTGCAACTCGTGCTCGTTCCTCCAGAGCAAAGAGATTCCCGGTGTCCTGTTTGCGGTCAATTGCGTCGAGCCCGCGCAGTGTCTGTGGCCCTGCTACTCCGTCGACCTTGGTGCCGAGACTCATCTGCAGCTCTTTGACGGCGGCGTCAGTGACTGCTGAGTACTCTGCGTCCATGCGGCCTGCGTAGAACCCAAGACCGGCGAGGGTTCGCTGCAGTCTGAGTACATCGTCGCCTGTAAGGACTCTCACCGGGTCATAGCGGAGGACACGGTCTCCGAGTTGATATCGAGCCCGTTCGAGCTCTGAAAAGGTCTCTGTGCCCATCACACCGTCACAGAGAATCCCTCGCACCTGTTGGAACTGCCGGACGGCGAGCTCGAAGGTCCGATCGAACTCGACAGATTCGGCTTGGCCGACATTGAGCCCCAGACGAGCCATCTGAGATTTGATGTTGGGCAACACCTCAGAGCTGGTCCCGCGTGAAAACGGCGGGTGTGGGTTGTGAGTCAATGCGATGCCAATCTGCTGTGCGAAGTTCTGAACGTGTTCCTGTCTGCCATCTGGATAGACCTAAGGCGCCTGTTGATCGTACAACAGGCGCCTTAGAACATGATCAGATGAAGTCGGAGAGCTCATCCTCAAGCGCCGGCTTGGGCCGTGCACCGATGATAGTCTTTGCTACTTCACCATCCTTGAAGACGTAGAGCGCAGGAATCGAGGTGATTCCGTACTTGCTCGCCGTCTCGAGGTTTTCGTCGGTGTTGACCTTGACCACGTTGAGCGTCTCAGTGTTCTCTTCCGCGATCTGGTCAACGATCGGGCTGACCATGCGGCAAGGGCCGCACCATGGAGCCCAGAAATCGACGAGCACTGGCTTGTCGGACTTCAATACGGTCTCTTCGAACGTGGCGTCAGTGACTTCTGTCGACATGACCAACCTTTCTCTTAATAATGTTCTCTAGCGGAAACAGCCGTTGTGCAGGATTCATTCCCCAACGCCGTTCGCAGGCCTTCGTCGGGTCAGTTGAAGGGTGTGCTTCGTGGCGGTTGGTGTCAACCGACTTATGTCTGTCTGGTCAGGACGCAATCGGCGCTGGCGCCTGTGAAGCCTCGGCGGCTGCTACGGCCTCGGCCTGTTTTGTCACTGCATCGAGATCAGCCAGGTAGTGCTCGGCATCGAGGGCTGCCGAGCAACCTGATCCCGCAGCCGTAATGGCCTGCCTGTAGACGGAGTCGATGACGTCGCCCGCGGCGAAGACACCTTCGATCGCTGTCTTGGAGGTTCGCCCTTCGACGTTGAGGTAGCCATCGGAACGCAGCGAGAGCTGATCGCCGAAGAGACTGGTGCGGGGATCCGAGCCGATTGCCACGAACAAGCCAGTGACCGGCAGCTCAGACGTTTCGCCGGAGACAGTGTTGCGAACTGTGAGACCAGAGAGTGAGTCTTCGCCGTGGATCTCGGTGACTTCGCTGTCGAGGAGGTATTCGAGCTTCTCATCGGCGGCTGCCCGATCCTGCATCGCCTGTGAGGCCCGAAGTTCTTGACGACGGTGGATGAGAGTCACCTTGGAGGCGAACCGAGTGAGGAATGTCGCCTCTTCGAGGGCCGAGTCGCCGCCCCCGACAACAGCGATGTGCTGGTTTCGGAAGAAGAAGCCGTCGCAGGTGGCACACCAGCTGACGCCATGGCCGGAGAGCTTCTTCTCATTGGGAAGGTTGAGCTCGCGGTACGCCGAGCCGGTGGCGAGGATGACTGCCTGAGCCGTGTACCTGGCTCCCAGCGCAGTTTCGATCTGATGGGCACCGGGCTCCAGCTTGAGGGTTGCGACATCGTCGTAGATCACCTCGGCACCGAACTTCTCAGCCTGCTCGCGCATGCTCTCCATGAGTTCTGGACCTTGTACTCCGGCGGGGAAACCGGGGTAATTCTCAACGTCGGTGGTGTTCATGAGCTCACCACCTGCTGTCACAGAACCTGCAATGACCACGGGCGAAAGGTTCGCACGAGCCGCGTAGACGGCCGCGGTGTATCCGGCCGGCCCCGACCCGATGATCACCAATTGTGTATCAGTCATGTGAAAATTCCCTGTTTCTGCTCGCTGTGTACTCGGTGTCCCGCTCGATGGCGGCACGGATTGACTATCGTACGTGTAACGGTACGGCGGTTGCGACTATTCCGCATCTGGCTTCAAGCGATGTACGCCGCATCTCCCAGGCCCGGAGTCGATCTCTCAGGCTGATGTCTGCTCGGGTTACCGAGGACCGTATGCCTGGATCGGGCTCTTATTTGAAGTCGACGGTGTTGATGATGGCACGGAAGCCGCCTTCGTCCTGGGGAAGCTCGGTCACCCAGAGAATCAGGTTGTCCGTCTCAACGTCATCATCAAGTTTGATGGTGACGCCGTCAGAGTCGAATTTGCCCTCGCCGACCTTCTTTGCATCTTCAGGATCGGAACCATTGCGAATCTCGAAGGACCCGCCCGAGTTCGAGGACTTGACCTTGACTTCCTTCACCGTCGTCTTGTCTTCGAGTTCGAAGTGCAGTCCAACGCCGGACTTCAGGTTGCCGAACGATGCCGAATTGTAGCGGTCGGTCCGCCATGAACCGTCCGTATTGGGGACAACGTCTTCGGCCTTGTCGTCGTTCTCCTCGTTGTCGCCTTCGGGGTCCAACGCCTTGACCGTATCGATCTTCGGCGGATCTGCTTTGGGTTCCTCTGTCTTCTTGTCCTTGCTGTCCTCAGGCTTGGCCGGAGCCGAGGTTTCGGCTGCCGTTTCCGGTTCGTCGTCGCCTGAGGTGAAGTTGAAGACCGCAATCGAGATCACGATGGCTGCGATGACTACCAGCGCAAGGACCAACCAGGCGAACGGCTTTCGCGTACTCGACGGGTCATCATCCGGGTTGCCGCCATTGTCGGCAGATCCACCGCCTGCCGCCGGACCGGCAGCCGAACCGCCAGCCGCCGCAGCGCCGGATGCCCCGGCACCCGTACCACCTGTCGTTGCTCCAGCGGCAGCCGACTTGGATTTGGTTGAAGTCCTCTTCTTGCCCCCGGAGTCAGCGGATTTGGAGGCTCCAGCTGCACCCACTGCTCCAGCTGCCCCGACGCCGGCTGCCCCTGCGATGCCGGCAACTCCGGCTGATGAGGCTCCAGAATTGTCGTCCGACTTCTGCTCGGGCGAGACTGCGGCAACGGGCGCAGTTGAACGAGACGAATCGGTTGGTGACTCATCGACAGCAGTGGGTGAAAGCCTGCGCACCTGTTTGGGAGGCTTTGCGGCGTTCGCCTCTTCTCGTTTGGATGTCGAGGCTGCCTCAAGCGCGGCGATGCGCCGGCGTGCTTCGTCTTCTTTGGCCTTGGCGATGCGTCGTTCGCGTTCGTACTCGCGCAGCTGATGCTCGCGCTGCTGCTCATGCGTCTCGAACATGCCGCCGAGGAACCACGACCCGTCATCCTCATCATCCATGATGACGCGGGTATCGTTATCGTCCTCGGTCTCGTCAACTCCGTCCTCGGACACGATGTCGAGGGCCTGGGTGTCGGGGTCCGAATCCTGGGCGTCACGATTCATGATCGGAGACGTCAGATTCTCGTCATATTCATGGTCGGCGTATGCGGAGTACTCCGAATACGTCTGTTCAGGCTCCCACTCCTCCCAGTCCTGGGCGGCGTTGTCGAGCTGATCCTTGCCGATCGGGAAGCTCGAGGCCTCACGCATCTGCATACGGTCGGCATACTGCCCCGTAGTCTTGCCGACGACTCCCACAGCCAGTCCGCGAGTTCCCGGACGGGTGATGCCGATGCGAACCAGAGCCGCTTTGACCTGGTCGTCGCTGGCTGTGTTCGCAGTGGACGTACCCATCGACGTCGATCGTGGTGCGGGTAGGCTCGTCGCCTCGTCGAAGCTGCGCGGCGACTGGTTGAAGACACTGTCGTTGTCGAGTACCGGTGCACGGTTGACGTAGCGCAGGAGCTCGGCATCCCACTCGTCGAGGTAGCCCAATACTTCGGCTACGGAGCCAGGGCCTGGATCGGTCCCGGTGAGGATGCCGCTGACGAAGTCATCGAGTTCAGCGGAGATATCGGGATTGAGGCTCTTGGCCCTCGCAATACGGGAATTCTCGCGCCCTGCTGCAGGTATGCCGTTGAATGGCTCGTCGGTGGGCCAATAGCCGGTGATGGCGGCATAGAAAAGCCGGATGAGGCCCAGGGCATCCTCTCGAGATGCCTTCGTCGGTGTGTAGTCCTCGGGGCGGATGACTCCCGTGCCCAGGGCCAGAGCGGCATCGATGCCGATGCCGGAGACCAGAACGGTGCCCTTGGTCGTGATGCCCACCGTGTTCGGACGCAGGAACATATGGAACAGGCCGCGTCTGGCGGCCGTGACGAGAACTGTTCCGATCTCGCCGATGAGAGCACGGGCGGCATCGATGGGAAGCGGTGACTTGGGCAGGATCTCGCTGAGTGAGGTGACGGCAATGCGCTTGGACACGACATAGTCGAGTCCGTTCGAATGACCGACGTCCAACGTCGGGGCAATGCGATGATCGCCGAGGATGGAGACCCGTCGCGCTGCTTCGAGAACATCCGTGGATCCATCGGCATCGGCGACGTGGATGAGGACGGGTTCGTCGAGAATGGCGTCGAGCGCCGTGCACACGGCGCCCGCCTGTGGATTGTCCTCGAGCCACCGACGGTCGACCGTTGATACGACGTAACGACCGGCAACGACCATGCCGGGTTCGATATCGATCAGGGTGACCACCTCCAGAGGGGCTTCAATGCGCAGGCTATCTTCTTAGTTTTCCAGCAACCACGCCAATAATCGAATGCAACTCTCTGACTTTCAGCAAATAACATGCTCCCAGGAAGATGATGAGCATGACCGTACCGACGCCCGCGGCAGAGACGAATGCCTGCCACCAGCCGGACAATGCGAAGTCCGGGAAGAAGAAGAGAAGCCCATAACCGGCCAATCCAGCAAGCAATGCTGCTGTGAAGAACTTCGCATGAGCGCCCAATATCGTTCGAATGTCGATTCCGCCCACCCGTTTGGACAGCAGCCAGAAGGACAGGATCATAGCGAACAGATAGCCCAGACTCATCGTCAGACCGATGATGGCGACCGTGACAGATTTCGGGAAGATCGATGCAGAGAGGACCGCCAGGGACTGGAAGATCACCTGCGGGAGTTGGATGAGGAACGGTGTCTTCGCGTCTTCATACGCGTAGAAGACCCTCTGCGCCAGGTAGTTGGCGCTGAAGGGGATGAGGCCGAACACCATGGTGGTGATCACGAGGCCCACGGCCATAGCCTGTTCGCGGCCATCGCCGGAGATGATCATCGCCACAGGCGACGCGAGAACGACGAGAGCTGCGACAGCAAACGAATTCACGAAGCCGACCATGCGCACGCCCATGGAGAAGTCGCTGACGACCGCCTTGGTGTCCTGGTTGGCAGCGTTTCTGCTCAGCGAGGTGAAGAGCGCCGTGGCCAGCGACACCGCGATGAGTGAGTGCGGAAGCATAAAGACGAGATAGCTGTAGGAATATGCCGCGTTCGAGGCATTGGCCTCCCCAGGCACGGATGCACCTGCGGCGACACGGGA
Source organism: Brevibacterium sp. UCMA 11752 (assembly GCF_021532235.1). Lineage (NCBI taxonomy): Bacteria > Bacillati > Actinomycetota > Actinomycetes > Micrococcales > Brevibacteriaceae > Brevibacterium > Brevibacterium sp. UCMA 11752. Next base: position 850,740 of record NZ_JACBOS010000003.1, read on the forward strand.
AATGACGAGGAACCCGAGCTGCCCGATGAGCATCGCGGCGAAGGTCCAGAATGCGACCTTGCCGGCGGTGCCGAGTCCGACCCCGCGGAAGCCGAATGTCGGCTTGTATTTGAAGCCGATGCGTTTGAGCGGCCAGATCAGGATGAGGGCCTGAGCGACGACACCCAACGTGGCCGAACCAGCTAGGAGGGCGATCTTGCCCGGAGTCCAGGTACTCAGATCATGAGAGGAGGCATCATCTGTGCCGAAAGTGAGGATGAAGATGCCGAGGCCGATGATGGCGACGACGTTGTTGAGCACAGGTGCCCACATATATGGACCGAAAGATGATTTCGCATTGAGCACCTGCCCCAGCAGCGTGTAGAGGCCGTAGAAGAAGAGCTGCGGCAGGCACCAGAATGCGAATGCCGTGGCCAGGGCCATCTGATCCGGCCCCCACCCGGAGGAGTAGAGCCAGACGAGGACCGGAGCCCCGAGGGTCGCGATGATGCTGACGACCGCAAGGATCATGAATGCCAGAGTCAGCAGACGGTTCGTGTAGTCCTCGCCTCCGTCCTTGCGCTTCGACGCGCGGACCAGCTGCGGGACGAGGACGGCGTTGACCACACCGCCGGCCAGCAGCATGTACAGGGTGTTGGGGACCTTGTTCGCGACATCGAAGGCGTCGGCCTGGACCGCGGTGACTCCGATCGCCAATGCGAGCAGGAAGGCCTTGACCAGGCCCAGCACACGCGACGTCAGTGTGCCTGCGGTCATAATGGCCGAGGACTTGGCCAGCGCTGAGAAACTGGACACGCTCTACCTCGTTTCCGATTCGTCGTTCTGCGCGCGGGCCATCGCATCGGCCAGCTGCTGTTCGGGGATCTTCCTGCGTCCGCGGGAGATCGTCTTGATCAAGCCGATCACGAACACGGCGGCCAGTGCCAATCCGACTACGGCCGTACCGATGTTCTCCCAGTCGGCGCGCACCCTGACGAGCAGTGTCTCGTTCTTCGGCAGGACGACGTCATCGGTGGCGACCATCTCGATCGTCGTCGGGACGTCTGCGTTGGCCAGGCCTTCGACGGGAACGTCAACGCGCATGGTCTCCTGGGAGGGCACGACGACTGTCTCGGTGGGCTCGGCCCGCAGCTGGGGGGTCTTCGGCTTCATCCGGATGCTCATGGTCGCCTCGGCGGGCGAATCGTTGACGATCGTCACCGGGATGGTCGTCTCCTCACCGGTGACCAGCAGCACCGAGGAGCCCTTCTCGAGGTAGAGGCTGTTCCTCACCTTCTCACTCGAAGCCTGGGCATCGTCGGCGCAGCTTTTCGCGCTGCCCTCCAGGGTCCACGCGACCGAGGTGCAGCTGAGCAGCTCACGGTCCAGCCGTGTATTCGCACTCGCCGGGTCAGAGAACACACTGTTGAACTTCTTCTGGGTCGCCCGGGTCTCTGCGAGGCTGTGGACTGCCTTGGATCCGATCGCCTTCGGATCCGCTCCTGACTGCAGCAGCCCGCGGGGCACGGGGTCGGTGTCGAGGAGATCATCGATGCCGGACGGATCCACCCAGGGAGCGTCCGCGACGGACTTGACCGTACCCTCCCAGTTCGCCGAGGCGGCCGTACGCGGCATGGGCAAGAGCAGGTGTCGTGTCCGGTAGGGGGACTCCGCCTGGATCGCGGCGGTTGTCGCGACCAGTTCTGAGATGCCCGAAGCGGGATGATCGGAACCGATGATCTTGGCGCTCTGCTGCGCCAGAGCCGTATCGGTGATCAGAGTGTCGATCGAGGACTGTGCATCGGCGGTGATGCGAGTCTTCGAGTGGGCGTTGTCGTGGACCCCTGCCAGCGATGGCTGCTGATTGTTGCTGAGGATCACGGTCTGATCACCGGCCTTGGCGAAGTCAGCGAGCTGATCGCGCTGTGCGGAGCCTGCGACTGGCCAGGCGATGTCGGTCTTGGCCTTCGGCAGGACATCCTTGACCATCTGCCTCTGTTTCTGCGCGAACTTGCCCAGACTCTCCAGGTCACTGTCCACCAGCGACGCCTGGTCGGGGTCGCCATAGGGCAGAGCGATGACGGTGTGTGACTGCGCTTCGGCAAGGAAGTCCTGGTACCAGGTGTCGAGGCGCTTGCGCTGCTTTTCCTCGGCCTCCGCCTCGTCGGCGCTGAGCCCATCGGCGCCGCCCTCGTCATTGGAATTCGCTTCGGGGTCGGTGTCCTGGGCATCGGGTCCCGTGGTTGCCGTTTCCGTGCCCTGCGGCGAGGGTTCTTCAGACTCCTCGGGATCTGATCCGTCTTCCTCTGATGGTTCGGCCACAGCCGATTCGAAGGAGGCGATGATCCGGGGGTCGAGGGCGATTCCCACTCCGGGAGTCTCGAGAACGTTCATGATCGACGTCAGAGAGCCGTCCTTGCCGATCGCCTTGTCGAGGTCGTCGGGGGCGATGATGCCGTCAGAGGTATGAGCCGGAATCGTCACCGGGGCGAGCATGCTGATCTTGGTCTTGTCGAACTTCGGGCTCGGGTACCAGGTGGAGAAGCCGACTTCGGAGGCGAGTCGCCCGGTGGCATCGCCGAGCTGCACGCTCAGTCCACGCGGGCCCCAGTTCGAGACCGGAGATGACTTCTGCAGTCCGAGATCATCTGCGGGGACGGAGATCGTGAATTCTGCGGAGGACCCGGCCGCGATCTCATCCTTGAACGTGGTGTCCACCGCAGTCATCGGGTCGGAATCTCCGGTTGAGCCCTCCTCGGCTTTCTTGCGGGCGTCGGGACCGTTGTTCTCGAGGTCGGCGATGCTGCGGTTCTGAGATTGGTCGGTCTTCCAGCTCTCGATCTTGCGTCCGGAATCGAGCTTCTGCATCGACATCGCCAGATCCAGATCAGGATCGGAGATCGCCTCATCCGTGGGGTTCGTGATCGTGCCGCGCACCTTGAGTGTGCCCTTTGCATCGACCCAGGGCGTCACCTCGTCGAGGGTGATCGCGACTTCGGAGCCACCGGACTTGCCCTCGCCCGAGCCCCCGTCCGCTGAGGTGCCATCGGCGGCGGTCGAACCGGCGGCGGCTGCGGGGCTCGACCCCATGAGCGGGATGACGAAAACTGACCCTGCGAGCAGAAGGACTGTGCTCAGCAGGGCGAGGAGGAAACGCATATGGCTGATGGGTTTCACTGCTCCAATCGGGCGACCATCGGACGGGCGGCGGCAACGATGCGACGCTCATTGGCGAATGAGAGCCGGGAGCGCAGATCGTTGAACGGAATCCACGCTGCGTCGATCGCTTCCTGGTCAGGATCATTATCCACGGTCAACGTCCCAGACCGTGCACGCAACAGGAAGTGGTGGACGAGTTTATGGATGCGGATTCCGGTCACCGTGAACCAGTAGTCGACGGTGCCGAGGGGGCAGACTATCTGCCCGAGGATGCCTGTCTCCTCTTCCACCTCACGGCGAGCCGCCTCGGCGGGGGTCTCAATTCCTTCGAGGTGACCCTTGGGAAGGCACCATTCGATCCGTCCTGCCCGGTTGATCCGGGCGATCACGGCCACGGTCAGTTCCGGGCGTGTGAAGTCGACGACGATGCCCCCGGCGGATATCTCCTCTACCGTGGTGCGACGAGACGCTCTGGGTCCCGGCTTGGGCATCGGTGTGGTCATTCTCCTACCTTAGTAGGCGATTCTTGGAAGTGTCGTGGGGCGCGCTCCCGGTAGGCTGGACTCGGCTGTAGATGAGTCGTCTCCGATTGGAACGAACACGGTAGAACACGAAGGAGCTCGGTGGACCCGAAGACCGCGCACGCCCGTCTGTACGACAAGCTCGATGAGCTCGAGAACATCCTCGGGCCCTTGGGCAAGCGCTTCGCCGCGGCCGGATTCGAACTCGCGCTCGTCGGCGGCTCCGTTCGCGATGCACTGCTGGGCCGTCCGATGCCCGATCTCGACTTCACCACAGATGCGCGCCCCGATGACATCCTCTCCCTCATCTCCGACTGGGTCGACACACATTGGGACATCGGGCGGGAATTCGGCACCATCGGCGCGATCAAGTCCGGTGTGCAGATCGAGATAACGACCTACCGCGCCGAGGCCTACGACCCGGATTCGCGCAAACCTACGGTGAAATTCGGCACAGATCTCGACGCTGACCTGGTCCGACGCGATTTCACAATCGGTGCGATGGCGATTCGCCTGCCCGCAATGACCTTCGTCGACCCGTTCGAGGGCTTCAACGACCTCGTCGAGGGTGTCATCCGCACCCCGGGCACGGCCGCGGATTCGTTCTCCGATGATCCGCTGCGCATGATGCGCGCTGCCCGTTTCACCGCTCAGCTGGGTCTCGATCCCGTCGCCGAGGTGGAAGCGGCGATGCGTGACATGGCCGATCGGATTGCGATCATCTCCGCCGAACGCATCCAGGTGGAGCTGTTCAAGCTGATGACCGGCATCGACCCGGCCGCGGGCATCGATCTGCTGGTGCGCACCGATGTCGCCGATCATGTTCTGCCCGAAGTCGCAGGTCTGCGACTGGAGACCGATGAACACCACCGCCACAAGGACGTCTATCAGCATTCGCTGACCGTGCTGCGCCAGGCTGTGGAGCTCGAAGAGCAGTATGCGGCCAAACAGCGCGAGGCCGGGTTGAGCTCTGATGACCCCAACCACCTCGTCGTGCCCGATTTCACTGTCCGCTTCGCGGCGCTCATGCACGATGTGGGCAAACCTGCGACGCGCAGATTCCTGCCCGGTGGGGCTGTCACCTTCTATCACCATGATGCCGTCGGTGCGAAGCTGACCGCGAAGCGGATGAAGGCGCTGCGCTTCGACAAGGACACGACCAAGGCCGTCGGCCGCCTGGTCGAACTGCATCTGCGTTTCTACGGCTACGGTGACGCCGGGTGGACCGATTCTGCGGTGCGGCGCTATGTCACCGACGCCGGCCCGCTGCTCTCGCGACTGCACATCCTCACCCGCGCGGACGTGACCACGCGGAACAAGAAGAAGGCTGATCGGCTCGCATTCGCCTACGACGACCTGGAGCACCGGATCGAGAAGCTCAGCGAACAGGAGGAGCTCGCCGCGATCCGCCCCGACCTCGACGGTCGGCAGATCATGGCCATCCTCGACATCACACCCTCGCCGCTTGTGGGCAAGGCCTACAAGCACCTGCTCGAGGAGCGGATGGAGCACGGCCCGCTGGGACCTGAGCGTGCCGAAGAGGTTCTGCGTCAGTGGTGGGCCGAGAACGGGCCTGCGGAGGTTGATCCCGGAGAAGCTGGGCCCAGCGACGTTGAGCCCGGCGAGCAGTCCTAGTCTCCACCCCCGCCTGTTGTCGTCCTCACACCAACTGATAACTTCGTAATTCGCGTATGTTTGTGCTTGCGGTCACATGGTGTGGCGCAGGCGACGATGTGAGGAGATCCTGATGACTGTGACCGATGAGTTCCGTGCAGCCAGAGACAAGCTGATCGAGTTGCGCAGCGATGCCGCGGCGGCCGGTGACGGCTTCGAATGGCCGCGGTTCGATCACTTCAACTTCGGCATCGACTGGTTCGACAAGGTCGCCGAGGGCAACGACAGCCCAGCCCTGTGGATCGTCGAGCAGGACGGCTCGGAGGGCAAGTGGAGCTACGCGGAGCTCTCCCGTCGCTCGAATCAGGTGGCCAACTTCCTCCGCCGGTCAGGTGTGAAGCGCGGCGACCACGTCATGATCATGCTCAACAACCAGGTCGAGCTGTGGGAGACCATGCTCGCAGGCATCAAGCTCGGTGCGGTCCTTCTGCCTACAACCACCCAGTTGGGCCCCATCGACCTCAATGATCGTGTCGATCGCGGCAAGGCCGAGTTCGTCATCGCCGGACCTGCTGATGCTGCGAAGTTCGACGATGTCGACGCCGAGGTGGTGCGCATCGTCGTCGGTGACGATGCGAAGCGCCAGCAGGACTACAGCTACATCGACGCCGACGAGGAAGACATCAGTTTCGACCCGCAGGGCACCTCCCGCGCCGAGGACCTGCTCCTCCTCTACTTCACCTCGGGCACGACCTCGAAGGCGAAGATGGTCGCCCATTCCCACGTGTCCTACCCCGTCGGCCACCTGTCCACGATGTACTGGATGGGTCTGACGCCCGGCGACGTCCACCTCAATGTCGCCTCGCCCGGCTGGGCCAAGCACGCCTGGTCGAATATCTTCACTCCCTGGATCGCAGAATCCTGTGTATTCCTCTACAACTACTCGCGCTTCGACGCGAATGCCCTGATGGAGACCATGGACCGGGTCGGCGTGACCAGTTTCTGTGCTCCTCCGACGGTGTGGCGCATGCTCATCCAGGCAGACCTCAGCCATCTCAAGACTCCGCCGAAGATCGCCCTGGGTGCCGGCGAGCCCCTCAACCCGGAGGTCATCGACCGGGTCAAACAGGAGTGGGGTGTGCTCATCCGCGACGGCTACGGCCAGACGGAGACTACCCTGCAGGTCGGCAACTCACCTGATCAGGAGCTCAAATACGGCTCCATGGGCAAGGTGCTCCCCGGCTACGACGTGGTCCTCATCGATCCCGCGACAGGTGAAGAGGGCAATGAGGGCGAGATCTGCCTCCGCCTCGACCCGCGACCCTTGGGACTGACCAGCGGATACTGGTCCAATGAGGAGAAGACCGCTGAAGCCTTCGAAGGCGGCGTCTATCACACCGGTGACGTGGCCGTACGCGACGAGAACGGCTACATCACCTATGTCGGGCGCGCCGACGACGTGTTCAAGGCCAGTGACTACCGACTCTCGCCGTTCGAACTCGAGAGCGTGCTCATCGAGCACGAGGCCGTCGCCGAGGCGGCTGTGGTCCCCTCGCCGGATCCTGTCCGTCTCGCTGTTCCCAAGGCCTATGTCGTCGTGGCGGGTGGTTTCGAACCCAATGCGGACACCGCTCGGGAGATCCTCGCCTACTGCCGTGAGCACCTGGCCCCTTATAAGCGCATCCGCCGGCTCGAGTTCTCCGAGCTGCCGAAGACCATCTCCGGCAAGATCCGCCGTGTCGAACTTCGTGCCCGTGAGGACCAGCTGCATCCGTTCAGCGGTGAGCCGGCCGTCGAAGGCAAGGAGTACGCAGACACGGACTTCGACCTCAAGGGCTGACCGCTTTCGGTTGCCGAGGGCACGTCGCTCACGGCGAGACCCGAGGGCGCATCCCTCTCGTTCAACGCTGAGTCAGGTTTTCGCTGTTGCCTTGGCGCGAGAATCTGACTCAGCGTTGAACGAGGGCGAATCTGCTCGAAGAGTATTCGTCGGCCCCGTACTCGCAAACAGCAGTTAGGGTCTGGAATGCACAGTTCTGTGCACAGAGTTGGGCCGACAGGCGGCTGACAGTTGAAAATATGGCTAAATGTGAGCAATTCGCCACTTGGTGTGGTCGATACCCAGGTGCAACAGTAAAATCCCTGGTGAGAGCGGACATACGACTCTACTCATATGTGGTGGCAAGTAACAACTGGGGTGACTGGGCGCTGGATTCAGGGGATTTTCACTCTGTTCCAAAGAAGGCGTGCCAGACTGAATCTCAAGTGTGACCTTATCGAACCTCGTCGCCACGCAATGCGGCAGGCAAACTGACCTGGAGGACCTTGGGTGGCTAAGGGACAAAGACAAGCCAAAACCAGAGGCAAGAAGACGAAGAATATTCTCAACTATCCGCGCTCAGGCGTGCACGGATGGACGCGTTTTCTGCCCAGCATCCGGCTGCTCGTCGTCGGCGGACTCAGCATCGTCATTCTCCTATGCGTGCTGTTCTCGATCGGATATGCGACCACAGACGTCCCCGAACCCAATCAAGAGGCCACAGGTCAGACCTCGACCATCTACTACAACGATGGCAAGACGCCCATCGGGCAGTACAAGGTCGAGGACCGCAAATCGGTCAAAATCGATGAGATCTCCGAGCCGATGCAGAAGGCAGCGGTCGCTGCAGAAGATACCTCGTTCTACGAGAATCGCGGAATCTCCATCAAGGGACTTTCCCGCGCAGTCGTCGGCGTGGCGACCAATCAGTACGCCGGTGGTGGATCCACCATCACGCAGCAGTACGTGAAGAACTTCTACCTCACGAACGAGCACTCCTTCGATCGCAAGATCAAGGAGATGTTCATCTCGCTGAAGATCGATCAGCAGCAGAGCAAGGACGACATCCTTGCCAACTACCTCAACACCATCTACCTCGGACGCCGGTCTTACGGCATCGAGGTTGCCAGCCAGAACTACTTCGATAAGTCGGCAAAGGACCTCGACGTCAGCGAGTCGGCATTGCTGGCAGCGATGATCCAGCGCCCAGGAGCCGCCGATCCCTCGGACAACCCCGAGGTCTACCAGGATCGTTTCGACTACGTCGTGAAGTCGATGGTCGATGAGGGCTTCATCACCGAGGAGCAGGCAGCCAAGATCGAGATGCCGAAGGTGGAGAAGCAGAACAAAGAATCTTCACTGTCCGGCCAGAAGGGCTACATGTGGGACTTCGTCCGCCGTGAGGCCCTGCGCAAGCTCGACATCACCGAGGAACAGCTCGACCGTGGTGGCTATAACATCACGACCACCTTCGACGAGGACCGCATGAAGCAGGCCGAGAAGGCCATCAAGAACCTGCCGTCCGATCAGCCGGAGGGCCTGCAGACGGGCCTGGTCTCGATCGATCCGGACAACGGTGGAATTGAGGCCTTCTACGGCGGCAAGAACTACCTCGATCAGGCTTTCAACGCTTCCACGCAGAGTCATGTACAGGCCGGTTCGACCTTCAAGCCCTTCGCTTTGGTGGCTGGTCTCGAGAACGGTGTGCGACTCACGGATACCTACCCGGGTACGAGTCCGACGACCCTGAACAACGACGGTACTCCGTGGGAGCTGTCGAACTTCGGCAATACGAGCTACGGTCCCGTGACTCTGCTCAAGGCCACTCAGTCCTCGATCAACACGGCCTATGCCGCGCTCAATGTTCAGGTCGGTCCGGACAAGACTGTCGACGTGGCACAGCGAGCGGGACTGAGCGGCAACTGCACGGACAAGGAGATGGAGTCCGGTGACACGGGCGGATGCTCCATCGGACTCACCCCGAACCCCTCGAACGTGCTCGGAACGCCCAGCGTGAAGCCGATCGACATGGCCTCGGCCTACGCGACCTTCGCAGCCAACGGCGTCCACCATGACACGCACTCGATCGAGAAGGTCACCCAGGGCGCCGACGACACGGAAGTCTACAAGGGCGAGACCAAGGGCAAGCGCGTCTTCGACAAGGCGGTGGGAGCTGAGACCTCTTTCGCTCTGCAGCAGGTCATCAAGGGCGGCTCGGGCGGCTATGCCCAGCAGCTCGGACGACCAGCAGCGGGCAAGACCGGTACGACGAACAACAACACGGCGGCCTGGTTCTCGGGCTACACCCCGAACCTTGCGACATCAGTGGTCCTCTACCGTGAGGTCGACGGCAAGCAGATGTCGATCGGCTCCTACGGCGGCCGCGGCGAGGTCACGGGCGGATCTTTCCCTGTTCAAGTGTGGACTGAGTACATGCAGGACGCGCTCGAGGGAACCAAGGTCGAACAGTTCCCCGAGCGTGGAGAACTGCCGGACAAGCCGAAGCCTAAGAACACCAATGCACCGGCGGCTCCGAAACCCGAACCCAAGGCACCGGAACCCGAGGCTCCGAGCGGCAGCGATGGCGGCGACGGGTCCGACAAGAAGGCTCCAGTCGACGAGCCGAGCGAGAAGCCGAAGGACGACGAAGACAAGGGCAAGGATAAGGACAAGGACGCCGACGGCAAGGACGATTCCAAGGACGGCTCCAAGGACTCCGATGAGGGTCGTGAAGACAACGGCTCGTCTAAGGACTCCGACGGCGGATCAAAGGAAGGTGCCAAGGACTCTGACGGCTCTAAGGGTTCTGACGGTGCCAAGGACTCTGACGGAGGCGATGAGAAGCCGAAGCCGGATCCGGATCCGCCAAAGGGAGATGATGGGGATTCGTCAGGAGGGTTGCCCGTTAAGCCACCGACAGGTCCCGGGGACGACTAGTAACCTCTAGTCATGCCTTCTCAGTCCAGCACCCGGATCGCCGAGCCTCTGCTTGGCGGTCCGGACGGCATTCACCTCGCATCTGCGGGAGCACGATTCAGGCGTGGCCAGGCCTACATCTTTGCCGGAATCCTCGGCCTGACGACCTTTCTCGCCCTGGCCTTACAGGGCCCGTGCCTGGGCTCGGGCTACGAACAGCCGTCCGCCTCGGCGAGGATGTGCTCCGGACCTCTGGCCACGGCATTCCTCGGCCAGACCAATCCTGAGGAGACCCTGGGCCGCTCCCATGGAGGGATGGCCGGACTGTCGGTGATCGACGCCCGCTTCGTCCAACTGATGAAGCTCGTGACTGACGACGTCTCCGTCTTCATGACGTTCGTTCTCATCGTCAACGTGATCGCCTTCGCGGCTCTCGGCGTCGCACTTCTGGTCCTCGCCAGGCAGCGAGCCTGGCTGGTCGCGGCCTTCGCCTCCCCGGTCATCCTCTTCACCTTGGGCTCGACCCTGGACCCGGTGGCCTTGGCGCTGAGCGTCTGCGCCATGGTCATCTTCGTCGGATCGTCGCCGGTGGCCCCTCGACCGTGGTTGTCCGGGGTCCTCCTCGGCATAGCCGCATTCATCAACCCGCTCGCGCTGCTGGCTGTGCTCGCACTCACCCTGGCTGGACCGCGCCCGGCCGGGGGGCTCCGTCCCCGGGATCCGCGGATGATGCTTGCCGCGCTGACGATCACCTCGGCGCTCATCCTGCTCCTCGACGGCAGTGCCGTCGGACGGATCACGCATTGGATGGGCGACGCCGTCGACGGCGGATCCTTCGCTTCGATCCTGGTCATGGCGCGTTTGGGATCCGCCGAGGTGTGGGCGCCGGTGTGGATCATCGCCAGTGCGGGTGTCATCGTCGCGGTCACCATCGCGCTGTACATGGTGCGCAGAGCAGGACTCGACCCAGCCGTGGCCGCCTGCCTCCTCATCGGTGGCTGCCTGCTGCTGGCACCGGCGATGATGCCTTGGGACAGCCTCTGGATCCTGCCGTTTCTCGCGCTGACAGTCCGTCGCTGGTGGGTGCTCATCATCTGGGCACTGGCGGAAGCGTCCTTCGCCATTGCCATCCACCTCGGCGACGTCACCGGATACGAAGCTGACAAGGGCCTCGAACCGACCTTCGTCGCACTCCTGACTCTCCTGCGACTGCTCGTCCTCGTCGCCGTCGTCATCTGCGCGGGTGAGAATCTGTACCGGCGACGGATCCGCGGTCGACTGCTCAGGGCAGAACTGCCTCGGCGAGTCGAAGACGACCACCCCACGATCCGTGTCCAAGGGCACGGGAATCCGACATGACACCACCGGTGCGCGTCCACTAGACTGTGTAGGTCTGTTCCCATTTCACGACCATCGTGGGGGCCGGAACGGACAAGCATATGCCCTCCTGCCATGGAACGACCATGGCCGCAAAGACCAGAGGAGGTGGGTGACAGATGCGTCATTACGAGCTCATGCTCATTCTTGACAACGAAACCGAAGAGCGGACGTTGGCTGACACCGTGGACAAACTGATGAAGGTTGTCCCGGCTGAAAACGGAACCGTCGACAACGTGGACATCTGGGGACGCAGGCGCTTCGCCTACGACATCCAGAAGAAGTCCGAAGGCTTCTACGTCGTGGTTGATTTCCACGCAGAGCCTGCAACGACCAAGGAACTCGATCGCCAGCTCGGACTCAACGAGTCCGTCCTGCGCACCAAGATCCTCCGCCCGGACGCCAAGTAATAGCGTCAAGCACCTCGTTTCAAGGAGCAGTCAATGGCAGGCGAAACAGTCATCACGGTCGTCGGGAACCTGACAAGTGATCCCGAACTGCGCTTCACACCTAACGGTGCTGCGGTCGCAAACTTCACCGTGGCTTCGACGCCGCGTATGTTCGACCGTCAGTCCAACGAGTTCAAGGACGGGGAAACCCTGTTCCTTCGCTGCTCGGTGTGGCGTGAGATGGGCGAAAACGTAGCCGAATCCTTGCAGCGTGGTACTCGGGTCGTCGTTCAGGGCCGCCTCAAGTCGCGGTCCTTCGAAACTAAAGAGGGCGAAAAGCGCACCGTCATGGAACTGGACGTCGACGAAGTCGGCCCCAGCCTGCGACGCGCCACCGCTCAGGTGACGAAGAACGAACGCAGCGGAGGCGGATTCTCCGGTGGCGGTAACTTCGGCGGAGCGCAGCAGGGCGGAGGCTCCCAGCAGGGAGGCTTCGGTCAGCAGCAGTCGTCGGGCTGGGGCAACAACCCGCAACAGGGCAACCCACAACAGGGTGGCTCGCAGCAGAGTGGTCAGCGCCAGGGCGGTTACGGCCAGGGGAACAACTCACCGGCAAACGATCCGTGGGCATCATCGAGTCCACAGGGCGGCAACGGCGGCTGGGGCAACCCGGGCGCCGATGAGCCACCGTTCTAAACACGTTCAAGACATTTCGTAAATCAGGAGATACTCATGGCCAAGCCAGAGATCCGGAAGCCTATCAAGAAGAAGGCTAATCCGCTCAAGAAGGGCGAAGCGGCGAAGATCCACTACAAGGACACCGCTACGCTCCGTAAGTTCATTTCCGACCGCGGCAAGATCCGTGCCCGTCGCGTCACCGGCGTGACCGTGCAGGAACAGCGCGTCATCGCGAAGGCCGTTAAGAACGCCCGCGAGATGGCACTTCTGCCCTACTCGAGCACTGCTCGCTGATCGGAGGGAAAGAACATGCCTAACCGTAAAGTAATTCTTAACCAGGAAGTTGATGGTCTGGGAGCCGCCGGCGACATCGTCGAGGTTCGCGCCGGATACGCACGTAACCTGCTGCTGCCCCGTGGCTGGGCATCCGCATGGTCCGCCGGTGCAGAGAAGCATGTCCTTGCTCTCCGCAAGACCCGTCAGGCCAAGCAGATCGCCGACCACGATGAAGCAGTCAAGGTCAAGGCCCAGCTGGAATCCTCCAGCGCTCGCATCGAGCTCAAGTCCGGCAAGAACGGCCGCCTCTTCGGCGCCGTGACCCCGGCACTTGTGGCCGAGGCGCTGCACACCGCAACCGGACACGACTTCGATCGTCGTCAGGTTGCACTGCCTGCTCACGTCAAGACCTCCGGCAGCTACACCGCTACGGTGCGCGTCAACGACGAGATCACCGCGAACGCCAAGTTCGAGGTCGTCGGCAAGGCCTGATGCTTCCGCATCGAGCGTGACTGGCCGTTGGTCAGCTCGACTCGTAGTCGAAAGCAGAGCTTAACGTCGAGGGGACACTTTACAGAGTGTCCCCTCGACGTTTTTGTATGCTCTCGACGAGTGGGGCGCGAGGCGTGGTTGGCGTCGGTGAGAATTCAGAACAGAATGCGTTCGGGTGGCGGGAACTCTGTGTAGATTCCCTCGCTGGTCGGCGCTAATTCGAGATAGCTGGGGCTGTCGTCGTCGATGAACAGCAGCAGCATGCACCCATCGACCGTCGCGTCGAGAATGATGCGGTTCGCGAAGTCTCCCTGCCCACCGGTGTCATCTCTGGCCACGTCATCGACGCGAGTCACCGGGCGCATCCCGATCGACGGGCAGGAACCACAGTCGCAGGGGTTGGTCACGACCGCCTCGGCGAGGTTGGACTCCCAGGTCACACGCTGTGCAGGTGTGATCATAGTCGGAGGGTCCCAGGCTTCCTGCTGGACTCCGGTGAACGTCGCGCGGTCCTCCTCATCCGGTGACGGGTGGGCGTGACGGATGATCGTCAGCGCGACCTCATGTTCCCGGGGCGTCAGTGGCCAGTACATGGCGTCAGGATACCAAGGCTGGCCCTCAAGGGCAGGCCGTCCGAGGGCAGGGCGCGATGACGGGGAATCATGCAGGCAAGCCGGAAGGACGGTCGCCGGTGTCAGTCGCGCCCTGCCGCCTGCCTCAGCGCTGGCCGTAGTGCCTGCGGACGAAGAACAGGCCGATGAGGGAGAGCACGGCGACTCCCATGTAGTAGACGCTCGGCGAGTTCAGTGAACCGGTGACGTCGAGGAGCCAGGTGAGCACCAAGGGAGCGATGCCACCGAGGAGCGTCACACCGATGTTGTAGGCCGTGGACAGCCCGGTGCCCCTGATCTCCGCGGGGAACAGCACGGAGAGCATGCCCGGCAGCGGCGCGAAGTAGAACGCCATGATCACACCGAGCACGGCGATGACGAAGATGAACGCTGGCACACTGCGCTGGGTGACGATGAGCTGGAACAGCGGCCACGCGAGCACCAGGGCCGCGATCGCGGCATAGGTCATGATCCGCGCGGGACCGACGCGATCGGCAAGGCGGCCCACCAGCGGTGACCCGATCAGGCAGATCAGACCGGCCAGAATGCCGCCGAGGTAGGCCGCTGTCGGTGAGATGCCCAGGTTGGACATTGCGAAGGTCGGCATGAAGAGGATCATGTACACGGAGATCGTGGCGACACCGACCGACGCGGAGGCTGCGAGGATGCGACCCCAGTGGTTGGCGAAGAGTGTGCGCAGAGGCGACTTCGCCGGAGGCCTCGACGTGAACTCCTCGGTCTCGTCGAGCTTGGAGCGGATGTAGAGTCCGACAGGTCCCACGAGGAGACCGATGAGGAACGGCACCCTCCACCCCCACGAATGGAGTGCTTCGTCGGAGAGATAGGTATTGAGGGCGAATCCGAAGGCCGAGGCCAAGGCCATCGACGCGCCCTGGCTGGCGATCTGCCAGGAGGCGTAGTACATCTTCCGGTGCGGAGCGGTCTCCACAAGGAAGGTCGTCGCTGTGCCGAACTCGCCGCCGGCGGAGAATCCCTGCAGCAGGCGGGAAGTCAGGATGATGAGCGCGCCCCAGATTCCGATCTGCGAATAGGTCGGGGCAATCGCCATGAGCAGCGTGCCGAGCATCATGAGGAACAGTGTCAGTGTCAGTGCCGGCTTACGTCCGCGTCGATCGGCGTACCTGCCCAGGACCAGGCCGCCGATGGGGCGGACCAGGTAGGAGATCGCGAACGTGGCGAACGTGAGGATGAGGGAGAAGACCGGATCACCCTCGGGGTAGAAGATCTCCGAGATCACGACGGCGAACGACGCGAAGACGATGATGTCGAACCATTCGAGGGCTGCACCGATCGAGCTGGAGATGACGGCCTTGCGTGCGGCAAGGAGACGTTCCGGAGTCGCCTCGAGCACGGGCTCTTGCTGCGGATTCGCGGTGGAGGAACTCATGGTGCCTACTTTCCTGCTGCGCTGGGGTCGGCTTCTGCGCTGAGATCGGTGATGAGGTTGCCGATGAACGCTTCGCAGGCGGCGATCTGTTCGAGTTCGATGAATTCATCGGGAGCGTGTGCCTGGGCGATGTCCCCGGGGCCGCAGACGACAGTGGGGATGCCGGCATTGGAGAACAGCCCCGCCTCGGTGCCGTAGGTGACCTTGTCGTCGCTGATCTCTCCGCCCCACTGACCAGCCAGGGAGACGATGTCGGCCTCCGCCGGAGTTTCGCAGCCGGGGGCGGCTGCCTCAACGGTGAAGTCGACTCGGGCGCTGTCGTTCTCCGCGCGCATCATGCGTTCGAGACGAGCCGCCTCGGCACGGAACCGTTCAACCAGGGCCTCACGGTCGACGGATCCCAGGGATCGGAATTCGAACTGCACGCTCGCCTCGGCGGGGATCGTGTTGACGGCGATGCCGCCGCTGATCGTATTCGCTGTCACCGTGGTGAAGGGCACGACGTAGTTCTCATCGAAAGGTCCCTCGCTGCGGAATTCGGCGGCGACCGCATGGACGAAGGTGACGAACTCGGCGGCGTAGGCAATCGAGTTCACACCTTCCGGGGTCAGGGAGGAATGGGCCGCAACGCCGTGGAAGTCGACGCGGAAGACGTTCATCGACTTGTGTCCGCGCACGACCCGCATGCTCGAGGGCTCACCGACGATGCAGCCGCGAGGGGCCAGACCCGCCTCGGTGATTGTGTCTACGAGGTCGATCGCGCCCACACAGCCGACCTCTTCGTCATAGGAGAAGGCGAGGTGGATGGGCTCCTTGAGCTTCGCGGCTGCCAGCTCGGGCAGTTTGGCGAGGATGACGCCGATGAAGGATTTCATGTCTGCGCTGCCGCGCGCGTAGAGCTTGCCGTCCCTGACCTGCGGGGTGAAGGGATCGCTCGACCAGTCCTGACCGTCGACAGGTACGACATCGGTGTGCCCGGACAGGACGATGCCTCCGCTGGTGGAACCGTCGGCGGCCGGCAGAGTGGCCAGCAGATTCGCCTTGGTGCCTTCGGCGTTGGGCACAAGCTGAGATTCGAAGTCCGCGGCCTTGAGGCGTTCGACGACGTGATCGATGAGTGGGAGATTCGTGTCCCGGCTCGTGGTGTTGAAGGTGATGAGATCGGTGATCTCGGAAATGGTGGCCTCGGCCGGTAGTGCGGACACGGCTGCTCCTGACTGTACGGGGATGAACCGTCTGGTCAGCCTGAAGCGGAACCTGGTCGGATCCCTCCCGTGCGGGACAGCGGTGACCAGACCCCGACACACTACGTCCGAAATGTTGGTGAGACTGTTAGGTCTCGTCAATTGAGACTACTGCCTCACTCCTCGTCGGTAGCTGGGTACGTGACCGTTCCGTCCTTGGCGACGGTGGCTCCCGCGCTGAGTTCGGCCGCAGTGGTCTGGTTCTTGCCCATGATGTGGGTGACTGGGAAGTCGTGGGCGAGCAGGTTATCGGCGATGATGCGCCGATGGCAGCGCCACCACACGGCCTCCGAGCACATCAGCACACTGCGTCTGTTCGCGCCCCACTCAAGCAGCCGGTCGAAATCGTCGCGGAACTCCTCCGTCAGGGCATGATCGGCATAGTTGTGGAAACTGCGGTTCTTCCACCACCCATTGACCTCGAACCCGATGTCATGGTTCACGGGTCGCCTGCCGGTCAGCCCTTCGAGCCGACGTAGCTCCACCCCCGACTCGGCAAGGTCATCGAAGAGAGTATCCGCGTTGAACTGGGGGTTCCTCTTCGATCCGGGCAATTTGCGGACATCGACAACCACCTCAGCGGAATTCTCGGTCAGGAGGTCGATGAACTCCGAGAGGGAATGATTCGAATGGCCGATGGTGAGGAACCGCGAGCTGCTCACTCCTTGTCGATCCGGTGGAGAGCCGTGCCCTTGTGGGCGGCGATGTGGTCGGTCTTGTCGCTCTTGATTTCGTACTGCGGCTCATCCTTCGAAGCGCGACGATTGTGGCCCTTGTATTCGAAGTCTGTGGTGTGGACCTTTGTGATCGTGCCTGAGACTTCGCCGGCCTCCGAGTTCCACCCCACGTGATCGCCGACGGCAAAGTTCTCCGCCATGTCATCCTTCTCAATTCGTCGAATGTTGTCTCTCCCATACAAACACGATGAGGCCATCGGCAACAGGGCGGACCGCTCTTGCGGCCTCAGTTGCGGTTCCATGTACGGTTTCAGAAACCGGGGCCGTGACGGAGGAAGCGGGGCCGTGATACAGGTTCCCAGCCTCGGCACAGCCTGCCGATGACCATCTTGGGCGGGGACTTCGCTAAAGTCGATGACAGATGACAAGGGGGAACGATGTCGATCGAAAAAGCACCGTCCGTGCCGCGCTTCGGCGGTCCGAGCGAACTGACGCCGGAAGATCAGGAGCGGGGACGGGGTCTGCGCAAGATGCGCACACTGGCACTGTCGCTGCTCATCCTCGCCACCATCATCTTCCTTATCACCCACATCTTCACCGACAACACCGGGGTCTGGGGCTTCGTCTCGCGCGCGTCCGAGGCCGCGATGATCGGTGCGATCGCCGACTGGTTCGCCGTCACCGCCCTCTTCCGCCACCCGCTCGGTCTGCCGATCCCGCACACCGCGATCATTCCGCGCAAGAAGGACACCCTGGGCGCGAGCCTGTCCGCATTCGTCGCCGCGAACTTCCTCCACGCCGAGGCGGTGTCGACGAAGATCCGGTCCGCTCAGGTTTCCCATCGTGCCGGTGAGTGGTTGAGCAGATCCGCCAACCGTGACCTCGTGGTCGACCGCGCGGCCGGTGGGCTCGAATATGTGCTGGCTCGCATCGACGACGAATCCGTCGTGGCTCTGACCAAGAACGTCATCATTCCGCGCCTGGTCGCGACCCGCAAGACCCCGGTGCTGGCGCAGCTGCTGCGCCAGATCGTCCTCGACGGTGCGCACCACAAACTTGTCGACCTCATCGTCGCCGAGGCGTACTCCTGGTTGAGCGACAATCCGCAGGTCATCGATGAGATCGTCCACAATCGGGCACCGTCCTGGGTCCCCGATTTCGTCAACGAGCAGCTGTCGAACCGGCTGCAGCGAGAGGTGCTCGGTTGGGTCGCCGACGTCCGCGACAACGAATACCACAAGGCCCGTCAGGCCCTCGACGCCTGGCTCGTCGACCTCTCCGACGACCTCAATGGGGAGACTCCGCTGTCGGAGAAGGCAGAGGTCATCATCAACGACCTGCTCAGCCAGTCAGGGGTCGTCGACTCCGTGCTCGAGATCTGGAGCAGCCTTAAGCAGCTCCTGCGCCAAGCCATCATCGACCCCAATGGCGAGGTGCGCGGACGCATCTCGGAACTCATCGGAGAATTCGCCCAGCGGCTGCAGGCTGACTCGAAGTTCGCCGCCAAGATCGATGACAGGATCGCCACCACGGCCGGAGACCTGGCCGAGAGTTTCGGCCCCGAGATCGCCAGCGTCATCTCCGACACGATCGAACGCTGGGACGCGAAGGAAGCCGCCGAGCGTATCGAGCTCTACGTCGGCCGGGATCTGCAGTACATCCGTATCAACGGAACCGTGATCGGAGCCCTGGTCGGACTTCTCATCCACACGATCATCGTGCTGCTGCCCGGGTGAGGGCGATCATGCTGTCGCGACCGTGGAAATCGCCGTTGCCCGCAGCAGCCAGGCGATCAGCTCGAGGTTGAGTCCACGGGTGTGCACAGCGCCGGAAGAAGGCTTGTCACCTGAGCTCTGATCCACTCGACCGTGCCCGCTCGATCGGCAAGGAAATCCCGCAGCGCGCTTTCGAAGATGCCATCGAACATGGTGTAGGCGGCACGCGATTCGATCATCGGTCGACTCTCGCTCAACTCCGCGTATCGGGTCACCACCCGCCAGATCATGTCCTCGAGTCCACGATCGATGTCGTACACATCGACGCGAAGCGCCTCCTGAAACATGCTCTGCGATCGCAGATCGTACCAGAGACGGTGCATCGACGGCTCTTCCGACAGCGTCTGCACGAGCTTGTCAGCGAATCCGGTGAGCAGTCCATCCGCTGTGGTGGACTCTGACACGACCGAGTCATAACGGTGCATGCACTGGGTCTTGTAGTGCTTGACGCAGAAGATGATGAGTTCGGTCTTATCGCGGAAATAGTAATGAACCACGCCGTGGCTGAATTCAGAGTTCGCCGCGATGTCGCGCAGGCTCGTTCGCGCATAGCCGAGCTGGCCGAGGGTCCGCAAGGCGGATTCTGCGAGCTTGATCCGACGTTCGTCGTAGCTGCCCGTGCCCCTCCTGCTGCGGGCAGACTTCTGCTCAGTCTGAGTGCTTGCCACGCTTCCATGCTAGCTGGTGACCGAACCTGGATCAATGGTTTGGACAATTGGTCTTGACACTTGTCAAGAATGAATGTGACGCTGGTCGCACCAGATAAATCACAGGCAAAGGAGCCGAAAATGTCAACATACGATCTGACCGGGCGCAGGGCTTTGGTCACAGGTGGCGCACAGGGCCTTGGTGAGTCATACGCTCGTGCACTCTCCGCTGCAGGGGCCACGGTGGCGATCGCCGACCTGCAGGACCGCGGCGCCGAGGTTGCCTCGGAACTGGGTGAGGGCAACCACTTCGTCAAACTCGATGTCACAGACGATTCGTCGTGGCAGGCCGCGATCGACTCAACGGTCGGTGCACTCGGAGGATTGGACATTGTCATCAACAATGCCGGTCTGGAGATCACCAGTCTGATCACCGATATCGACCCTGCTGACGCCAAGAAGATGCTCGACGTCAATGTTCTCGGTACGGTCCTGGGCCTCAAACACGGAATGCGTGCTATGCGACCGGGTGGGCCCGCAGAAGGCGGCGGAACGATCATCAACGTCGCCTCTGTGGCGGCGACCATCGCCTTTCCCGGAATCTCCGTCTATTCCGCGACCAAGTCAGCGATCGATCGCTTGACAAGAGTGGCCGCAATGGAGAGCGGAAAACTGGGATACGGGGTCCGCGTGAACTGCATCTTCCCTGGTCTGGTCCCCAATGCGATGGGAGCCGGGTTGGCCAACGATGTCTCCGAGCTGGGTCTTTTCGAGTCACCGGAAGCTGCCGTCGGTGCAGTCGTCGATCTGACTCCCTCGGGTCGCTTGGGCGAGGAGGAAGACATTACGGATGCCTTGATGTTCCTGGCCTCGGATGAATCACGATTCGTCAACGGAGCCGCCCTGCAGGTCGATGGGGGAATGGGCATGTGACCCGTAATTACGCTTCCAACCATTTGAGATCTGCATGCCCATACCCATGTGCACCTGAACGCCATTCACGAGTAGGAGAAAATTATGCCTGAGCAGAACAAGCCCGTCGTCGTATACGGAGCCAGCGGATATACGGGCCGCATCATCTGCGAATACCTTCGTCAGTACGGTGTGCCTTTCGTGGCAGCCGGCCGCAACGAGGACCGTGTTCGGGAGTCGATGCAGTCCAACGTCCCTGGGATCGAGACCGCCGATTATGAGGTCCGAGCCGTCGATCACACCGTCGAGGCACTTACCGAGCTCTTCAGCGGAGCCAGCGTTGTGCTCAACACGGTGGGTCCCTTCACCAAGTACAGTCCCACCGTCGTCGAGGCGGCACTGGCCGCAGGAGCTCATTACACGGATACCTCCGGTGAGCAGGATTGGCTGCTCACCTGTGAGACGCAGTTCGGAGAGAAATACGCCGCCAAGGGGCTGCTCCTCTCACCTGGTCTCGCTCAGATGTACACAATCGGCGAGATCGCAGCGAACCTGTGTCTTGAGAAACCTGGACTCGACACCTTGGACATCGCCGTGTTCTGGGGTGGAAGCCCGACGATCGCCTCGACGCAGACGATCCTCGTCAATGCCGCGACCTCGAAGGCGTACTACCTCGAACGCAATGCGTACACCGAATTCGATCCGAATGAGGGGCTGGTTCCACTTGTCGTTCCCGGCCAGCACGAACTGGCGCAGTCCCTGCCCTGGGGCGGGACCAGCCACCCGGTTTGGTTCAAGAACGACCCTCGCGTTGCCAATGTCAAGGCTCAAGGTGGCGTGTTCAATACGCCCCTGATGCGGGGTGTTCCGGTCATTGTGGCCAATGCGCTCGAACAGACCAAGGACATGTCAGATGAAGACCGCGACAAGGTGCTCATCGAAACAGCTGCCCAAGTTATGAGCGAGATGCCGCCCAGGGAGAACCCGTTGGTGAACAAGTCTCTCGACTCGGTCCACGCCAGCGGACCTCTGGGGCGGGCACATTGTGTCATTCACGGAAACAGCAACTATCAGCAGACCGGACTGCTGCAGGCCTACTTTGCCTACCACCTGACCCAGCAGGCACCTCGGCGGGTGGGATTCGCCTCCGGATGCCAGGCACTTGGCCATCAGGAGCTGCTGGGTGTCCTGCGGGAGTTCGGACTGGTCGCCAAACCTGTGCTGACCGTACAGGACTGAGACACAGAGCCGAAGACACAGGATTGAAGGAGCGACGATCATGAGACTTTTCGACTATCTCGACAAGGGTGCTTCCATTGACCCGAAGGCACCATGCCTGACGACCGATGGCGACACGCTGAGTTACGCACAGGTGCAGGCCACCTCGCGTGAGATCGCTGCCGGCCTCGCAGCCAGGCGGGTAAAGCCGGGAGACAAGGTCGCCATCATCTCCGGCAATGACCCGACTGCCTTCACCTGCGTCTTCGGTATCAGTCGGGTCGGAGCCGTGTGGTGCCCGATCAATCCTCGAAACGAAGCTCAGGAGAATCGCGAGTTACTGGAGCTCTCTGACTGCAAGGTCGTGATCTTCGCGAATGCCTACACGGAACTCGTCGACCGTATCCGAGCCGATCTGCCCATGGTTCATACCTGGGTATGCCTGGATGCACAGCCTGAAGGTGCATTCAGTTGGGGAGAGTTCCTCGAAGCCGGCGGGGAGTGGCAAGCCTCGGGTGCACCCGTGGGCGATCTGGCGATGGTTGTCGGCACCGGTGGAACGACTGGACGGCCGAAGGGAGTGATGCTGTCGAATCGGAATCTCGAGACGATGACCGCACTGACCCTGATGTCCTATCCATTCACAAAGACGCCGGTGTACCTGGCGATGGCGCCGCTGACACACGCGGCCGGAGTTCTGTGCTTTCCGATCCTGGCCCTCGGTGGAGAGATCGTCATCATGCGCGGTGCCGACGTCGGAGCGTTCTTGGACAACGTCGAAGAGTATGGAGTGACCCACTCGTTCCTGCCACCAACGATCGTGTACATGATCCTCGCCGAGACGGGACTCGACTCCACGGATCTCAGTTCCCTCGAATGCCTGTGGTATGGGGCGGCGCCTATGTCGCCGGTGCGATTGGAAGAGGCGATCAAGAGGATCGGCCCGGTCATGGCGCAGCTGTTCGGACAGACGGAGGCACCCATGATGATTTCGACGATGGCACCGCGCGATCATTTCCTGCCCGACGGGAGCCTGGCCGACAGCCGACTGAGCTCGGCGGGGAGACCGACCCCGTTGTGCACTGTGGAGGTGATGTCTCCAGAAGGCGAGATTTTGGCCAGAGGGGAACGCGGAGAGATCGTCGTTCGCGGATCGCTCGTCATGGACGGCTATTACAAGAATCCCGAAGCGACCGAGGAGGCGACGCGATTCGGATGGCACCACACCGGCGACATCGGCTACCTCGATGAGGACAACTACCTCTATGTCGTCGATCGCGCCAAGGACATGATCATCACCGGAGGGTTCAACGTCTATTCCACTGAAGTGGAGCAGGCCCTCCTCTCCCACCCCGATGTTCAGGACTGCGCCGTCATCGGTCTGCCCGATGAGCATTGGGGCGAGATGGTCACCGCCGTGGTTCAGCTTCGCCGAGGTGGTGCGGTGACGACGGAGGAGCTGCGGGGGCACGTCAAATCTCGGATCGGCAGCGTCAAGACCCCGAAGCGCATCGATGCCTGGAGCGATCTGCCCAGGTCGAAGGTGGGCAAGGTTCTCAAGGTCGAGATCCGCAAGGAGTTGCTGGAGGACGAGACCTCGATGTGAAATCGTGAACTAGGCGAGAATCCGTGTGCCTGATCGATGGACGTCGGTCCGTGGGCAATCAGTCAGTCCGCACCATCTGTTCCCGGAGTTGATCGGAGATGGTGCGGGGCGCCCGTCCGAGGAGACGAGACAGGGTGGGATCGGCGTGCGCGAAATGGCCGCTTCGCGTTGCTTGGAACATCGTCAGAGTGAATCGTGCGGCAGCCTCGGGCACCCCGGTGGCCACTTCACCTGCAATCCACTCTTCGTCCTTGACAACGATGCGTTCGACAGGGTTGCCCGATAGTTCGGAGGCGCTGGTGGCGAAGTCGGCGAGGGTCACCGGTGAGGGCAGTGTGAGATTGACCGGGCCGTCGAAGGACGATGCACTGGTCAGTATTGTCGCGGCCGCTTCGCCGGCGTCGCGTCGGTCGATCCATGAGAAGGGACCGTCGGCTGGTTTGGCGATTGTGCCAGTTGCCGGCCATGGTCCGAGCAGATCTCCTAGGTTTCCGTAGAAGCCATTGCGCAGCGCCGTCCAGGAAACGCCCGACTCGGCAAGATGCTGCTCTGTGGCGGCGTGAATTGCCAGTGGAGGGTACGGGGAGTTGAAGCCGGTCCCGAGAGCGCTCGTGTACAGAATTCGTTGAGCTCCAGCCTCGACTGCCGCGTCGATGGCTGTTCTGTGTTGTGTGATGACGTCCGCGGTGACATCACTCGAGGAGACGAGAAGCACCTGCTCCGCGTCGGCGAACGAGTGACGGAGAGCATCAGGATCGTCGTAACTTCCTTGTCTGACGCGAACGCCCTGGTCAGCCAGGTGCTGTGCGCGGTCGGGATTGCGGACGCTGACACCGATGTCGCTCGGTGCAATCCGGTGGAGGAGATGGTCCACAGTGAACCCGTTGAGAGCGCCCGTTGCTCCGGTCACGATGATCATGCTGGCGGCCTTTCGCTGAAGCCGGTCCGAGACCGGTGCTGATGGTGGGGCACCCCTTTTAAGTTGACTTGTGTGGTCAACTTAGTGCCGACATTCATCCTGCGGTAAAGTGACCAAGGGAGTCAAGTTATGGAGCGAACAGGGAAGAGCTGAGGGTGGCTG
Source organism: Brevibacterium sp. UCMA 11752 (assembly GCF_021532235.1). Classification (NCBI taxonomy): domain Bacteria; kingdom Bacillati; phylum Actinomycetota; class Actinomycetes; order Micrococcales; family Brevibacteriaceae; genus Brevibacterium; species Brevibacterium sp. UCMA 11752. The sequence continues at coordinate 875,139 of NZ_JACBOS010000003.1, forward strand.
ATAGGAATTCTGGGCTGACGTTGCGTACGGATGCCCGCCGGAATGTCGAGAGGATCCGTGCTGCCGCAATCGAGGTGTTTCGCGTCGAGGGGCTTTCGGCACCCTTGGAGAACGTTGCCGGTACCGCCCAGGTGAGCAAGGCGACGATCTTCAACAGGTTCGGCGGGCGGATCGGACTGATCGATTCCGTCATCGACGAGGTGGTCGCGACTCAACTGAAGGCCCTCATCGATGATGCCCAGTCAGTGCCCGGTATCAGCGAACGGATTCGATTCTACGTCGGTGCCATCCGCGACCTTCAATACCGGCTGCCGGCGGTCAACGACGTTCTGCTGCAGGCGTTTCCTGCCTCGGATCCGCTCATGGAGCTCTGTCACCTCGGGGGAAGCTTCCACGAGGAGCTGGTGCGGGAGGGGCATGCGGCCAACGCTCTGGCCGAAGAGGTCACGCCGGACGACTTTCAAGCGATGGCCGTCGACAACTCACTCGCACTCAAATACGGGATTCGCCCTTCCAGAGCGGCCTACGATCGGCGAACCGGATTGGTCCTCGACGGCATCTGTCAGCCTGCTCACGGCAGGTCAGGCTCGCCCTCTTCCTGGTGAATGAGCTGGATCAGGTTGCCGACGGTGTCGTCGAGGACTGCCGTGGTGACCGCGCCCATCGTCGTCGGTTCCTGAGTGAAGGTCACACCGAGGTTGCTCAGGCGATCGTATTCGGCCTGGACATCCTGAACGGCGAACTGGTTGATGGGGATTCCATCGGCGGCCAGCGCCTTGGTGTAGGTGTCCGCGGCGGGGTGCCCCTTGGGTTCGAGGACGACTTCCACTCCATCGGGATTCTCCGGTGAGACGACTGTCAGCCAGCGGAAGTCCTCACCGACCGGCACATCGACCTTCGGAATGAAGCCGAGCCGATCCGTGTAGAACTTCAGAGCGCGAGCCTGATCGTCGACCGGAATGCTGATCCACTGTGCCTTCATGATGACTCCTCAGTCTTAGCCGCATGTTCGGTGATCGATGCCACGTGTTGGCTCAGGGCGAGCCGCCGGGCATCCGCTACGCAATCACAATAGGTCGGAACTCGCCGTTCGGTCCATCGGCGGGACCGATCTCAAGTCAATCACCAGGTGATTCGCGGGATCTGCAACCCCTATTCCAAATGTCGGGTTTTCCTCGCCGAGGTGGTGGGAGGACTTCATAGTCGGGCAAGTCCGATTGCGAAAATATAGAGACATGACAAACACACAGCTTCCCGCAATCATCACATCATCGAACGTGACCAAGCACTACAACCAGACCTATGCGCTCGCCGGAGTCGATCTCACCATCGGCCTCGGCGAATCTTTGGCCATCATGGGGCCCTCCGGTTCCGGAAAGACGACCCTCCTGCACTGCTTGGCCGGCATCATCCGTCCCGACGAGGGCTCCATTCGCCTCCTGCCCACCGACCGCAGCGCTGCCGCCGAGATCACGTCACTGAAGGAGAAGGGCCGTACTGCGCTGCGTCGCGAGGTCTTCGGCTTCGTGTTCCAGCAGGGTCTGCTCCTGCCCGAACTCACCGCTCTGGACAATGTCGCGCTCGCCGCCATGCTCTCAGGCTTGACGCGCACCGATGCAACCGAACATGCCCGCGCGTGGCTCCAGCGCCTGGGACTGGCCGATCATCTGAACAAACGCATCGGACAGCTCTCCGGCGGACAGGCTCAACGCGTGGCCATCGCCCGCGCCCAGGTCACCCAGCCCGTGGTCACCTTCGCCGACGAGCCCACCGGTGCCCTGGACTCCTCCACCTCCACCGAGGTGCTCTCCGAACTCCTGGCCTCCACGACCGGACGAGGATCCACTCTGGTCGTCGTCACCCACGATGAGACGGTGGCCGCTCGCTGTTCGCGCATCGTCCGCCTTGCCGACGGTCGGATCGTCTCCGACTCCGCGAACCAGCCTGCGGGGAACGACCAGCGCGTGCAGAGCAACCAGTACGTTCAGAACAACCGGTGATGCCGACTATGAATATCCTTCCCGTCGTACTGACCAAGAAATCCTTCACCTCGACGACGTCGAAGCTCGTCGCCATCGCATTCTTCGCATGTTCGACGCTCTTCCTCACCGTCGCCGGCGGTGCCTGGGCGTTCAACGACCGACCCGAAGTCTCCGGATACGCCGAGGTGGCCGGGCTCTATCGCTTGCTCGCGATCTTGGCCACGGTCTTCCTCATCGTTCCCGCGATCAGCCTGGGGGTCGCCTCGGCGAAGCTGAGTGCCCGGCGTCAGGATGAACGCCTGTCCACACTTTCCCTGCTGGGTGCGAAGCCCGGCACCGTCCGCCTTCTGGCGGTCGCCGAGCCCTTCATTCCCGCCTCGGCCGGCATCCTCGCCGGTATCGCCGGCTACTTCCTGCTCGCCTACCCGCTCAGCTTCTTAGTCTTCACCGGTGAACCGCTCGGATATTCTGCGCTGATGATGCCTCTGTGGCTGCTCGCCGCCGTCGTCATCGGACTGCTTTTGGTCTGTCTGCTCTCGGCCCTGCTCGGCCTGCGCAAGATCACGGTTTCACCATTGGGCGTGCGCACCAGGTCCTTGGCTCGGAAGTTCCCAGTGGCCCGCATCATCACCGTCATCATCCTGGTCGTCGGCATGGTCGGTGCCCTCATCTTCTCCCTCAATCGGAACCAGCCGATAACGACCTACGTTGTCGCGAGCATCATCACGATCGGGATCGCCCTTCTGCTCATCAACGTCATCGGCGTCCTCGTCATGCGCATCCACGGATGGCTCAGTCACCGGATTGCCCGCACACCCACGTCGATGATCGCGGCCTCGATGATCGCCGATGCACCGGCACAGTACTGGCGTCGCGTGGCGGGACTGTCGATGATCACCTTCATCGCGGTCGTCGGTGGTGCCGGCACGGCGATGATGCGGGCGAATCAGGGAGATCTCACCGCCGAGGACAAGGCCATCATGGGCCCCTACCAGTACATGGCCGATGACATCTTCACCGGACTCACTCTCACTCTGGCCATCGCCTTCGTCTTCATCGTCATCTCCGCGACGATCAACCAGGCAGCAGACATCCTCGACCGGGCATCGACCTACCGGGAGCTGCATTCGGCGGGAATGACGCAGAAGATGATGCACCGAGTCACCGTCAACGCGGTCATGTCGCCCATCCTGCTCGTCACCCTCGTGTCACTGGTGCTGGGCGGACTGCTGGCCGGACTCATGGCTTCGGCCAGTGACCTCGGCGATCCGCTGACCATCGCAGTCGTCGCAGCGGTGCTCGTCGGCGGTGTTGCGATGGTGTGGCTGGGGCTCCAGTTCACCCGTCCGCTGGTCCGTCGCGTCACAGCCGTGACCGCCACGGCCTGAGAACGAGGTTCCGAGAAGGAGACCGATATGCCCACAGCAACTCGAATCGTCCCGCTCGTGCTGGGACGCAAGACGTTCACCTCCTCGAGTTCTCTTTTGGTGATGAGTTCGTTCTTCGCCTGTGCCACTCTGTTCCTCACCGTCGCCGCCGGGGCCTGGATGTTCTTCCAGACCCCGGCGGCACCGGGTTCGGACATGGAGGGCATGGACCTCATGTACAAGTTCCTCGCCGGCTTCGCGACAATCCTGCTCGTGATACCGGCGAGCACACTGGCGTCCGCCTCGGCGACCCTGTCCGCCCGTCGACAGGACGAGCGCCTGTCCACGATGTCGCTGCTCGGGGCGAGGCGAACGGCCGTCGTCACCCTCGCTGTTGCCGAACCGCTGGTGCCTGCAATCTGCGGAATCGTGCTCGGAGTCCTCGGCTATCTCGTCATGGCATGGCCGGTGAGCCTCATCCACTTCATGGGCCGCTCCATCGGCTACGAGAACATGTTGATGCCCGCGTGGCTGGTGGCTGCAGTGGTCGTGTTCCTCATCCTCGTGTGCATCGTCGCGGCCCTGGTGGGACTGCGCAAGGTCGCGATCTCGCCCCTGGGTGTGCGCACCAAGTCACTCGAGCGGAAGTTTCCCCTCGGGCAGGTGATCCTGGCAGTCGTCGCGATTGTGCTCCTGCCGGTCGCCGTGTCGCTGACGCAGAGCGGCGGCCTCGGACTGGGCATCCTGATCGCGGCCATCATGGTCATGTTCATCCTCGGACTGATCGTCGTCGACCTCGTCGGCGGCCTGCTGATCAGGTGGTTTGCCCACCTGAGCGGGAATCGGGCGCAGACTCCGGAACGACTCATCGCCGCCCGGCTGGTCTCCGACGATCCCAAACGGTTCTGGCGCAGAGTATCCGGGCTGGCCATGACCGCATTCGTTGCGGCTGTCGGCGGCTCCGGCATCTCGCTCATGCAGCTCGGCCTGGATGCTGCGGATGAACCCGGTGCACAGATGCAGGACGCAGACCGGTTTCTGCTGCAGGACATCTTCACCGGAGTCATGCTGGTGATGGGGATATCGATCCTGTTGATCGCTGTATCCGCGCTGATCAACCAGGTTGCCGACATCTACGATCGAGCCGACACATTCCAAGATCTCTACGCCGCCGGAACGGATCCGGAGACCATGCACAAAGCGATGGTGAGAGCAGTTCTGGGGCCGGTCGTCTGGGTGGCGCTGCTGGCAGGCGGTCTCGGTCTGCTTCTCGTTCTGCCCTTGGCCGGAGCAGCGCTCGTGCTCAAACCGATCACGTTCTCAACGATTCTCGCGTCAGTGGTCCTCGGTATCCTCATCATCAGATCGGGATTGCAGCTGGCGAAGCCGATCCTCGTGACCGTGGCGACCGCGGGCCGTTCACGGGAATGAGGAGGGTGCCGTGAGCATGCCGGAGTGAGCGTGTGCTCACACTCGGATATCCCCGCCGAGGTGGGTCTGCGGCTTCTCGATCCAGGTACAGTTGGAGGGCGTTGAAAGCGGGTGTCAGCCGACGAGGTTCGAGGAAGAGGATGACGATTGAGCAACAATCAGGGGTTTGACGGGATGAGGACCCCGCCGCAGGACGTCGAGGCCGAGCAGAGCGTCCTCGGCGCGATGCTTCTGTCCAAGGATGCGATCGCCGACTGCGTCGAATCCATGACCGGCGATGACTTCTACAAGCCTGCTCACGAGACTATCTACGAGGCCGTCCTCGACCTGTATTCGCGCGGTGAACCTGCGGATTCGGTGACGGTGGCCAACTACCTGACGAAGACCGGTGACCTGTCCCGAGTCGGTGGCGCAGCGTACCTGCACACGCTCATCTCCTCCGTTCCGACTGCCGCCAACGCCGGCTACTATGCCGCGATTGTGCGCGAGCAGGCCGTCCTGCGCCGCCTCGTCGAGGCCGGCACGCGCATCGTGCAGATGGGCTATGACGCGGAAGGCGACACCGATGAGGTCGTCAACTCGGCCCAGGCGGAGATCTACCAAGTCACCGAACGTCACACCACAGAGGATTATGTGATCCTCTCCGACATCCTCAGCGATGTCGCTCAGGAGATCGAACGCAATGGCGACACCGATGGGCAGACTGCGGGGGTGCCGACCGGTTTCACCGAATTCGACCAGCTCACCAACGGTTTCCATCCGGGCACGATGATCGTCATCGCGGCTCGTCCCGGTGTCGGCAAGTCCACTCTGGCCCTGGACTTCATGCGCTCGGCGGCGATCCACCACGGCCAGGCCGCCGTCTTCTTCTCCTTGGAGATGGGCAAGAACGAACTCGTCATGCGTCTGCTGTCCGCGGAGTCGGAGATTCCCCTCCAGAACCTTCGCCGCGGTGAACTGTCCCCTCATGACTGGACGACCCTGGCCGCGACGGAATCGCGCATCAACGATGCCCCGCTGTTCGTCGATGATTCCCCGAATATGGCACTGACCGAGATCCGTGCGAAGTGCCGACGCCTGAAGCAGCAGCACGATCTCAAGATGGTCTGCGTCGACTACCTGCAGCTGATGAGCTCCGGCAAGCGAGTCGAGTCGCGTCAGCAGGAGGTCTCCGAGTTCTCCCGTTCGCTCAAGCTCTTGGCCAAAGAGCTTGAGATCCCGGTCATCGCGCTTTCACAGCTCAACCGTGGCAGCGAGCAGAGGACGGACAAGCGGCCGATGATCTCGGACCTGCGTGAGTCCGGTTCGATCGAGCAGGACGCCGATATGGTGCTGCTCATCCACCGTGATGACATGTACGACAAGGAACACGAACGTGCAGGCGAGGCCGACATCATCGTCGCCAAGCACCGTGCGGGTCCGACAGCTGACATCTCCGTGGCATTCCAGGGCGCGAAGTCCCGCTTCGTCAACATGCCGCAGTAGACTCTTCTGCACCAGCGGCTGCCGACTTGAGAGGGGCCGATCTTATGCGGAAACTGACCTTCGCGATGAATGTAAGCCTGGACGGCTACGTCGCCGCACCTGGAGATGATCTTGGCTGGACCACGCCGAATGACGAGGTGTTCCAGTGGTGGTCCGATCGGGTCGGGTCCATTGAGCTGGCCCTGTACGGCAGGCGACTGTGGGAAGACATGAGCTCATTCTGGCCGTATGCGGACCAACAGCCTGGAGTCACGCCGGAGCAGCTCGAGTACGCGCGCCGTTGGATGGAGATGCCGAAGGCAGTGTTCTCTTCGACGATCGGCACGGTCGGGTGGAATGCTCGCCTGATCCACGGGGAAGCCGCCTCGGAGATCGCCGGACTCAAGGCGGAAGATGGCGGCCCCATGGACATCGGCGGTGCCGCGCTCGCCGCGACAGCTATGAGAGCAGGACTCATCGACGAGTACATCCTCGTCACCCACCCGGTTCTGACCGGTGGCGGCACACCCTTCTTCACCACCCTCGACAACTGGGTGAATCTGAACTTGCTGGAGAGTCGATCGTTCCCCGACGGAGTGCGTCTGACACGCTATGGGACCAGATGTTGATGGCCCATACGGCGTTCGCCGGTGGGTATGGTGAGCATCGGAGAGTAGGCTGACTGACTATGCTGATCCGACGAGAACGTTCAGGCGATACTGAAGCTATTCGCGCCGTCACTGCGGCCGCATTTCGCGGTGCGGAGCACAGTGCGCCTCCGGTGGAGCCGGGAGGAGATCCTGGGGAAGCGACTCTGATTTCCTGGTTGCGGGCTGATGCGGCGTGGATTCCTGAACTCTCACTCGTTGCCGTTGCTGACGATCAGATCATCGGACACGTTGTCGCCTCTCGTGCGCACGTCGATTCCGCACCTGCTTTGGGAATCGGGCCGGTCAGTGTCGACCCTGGTCAACAGGGTGAGGGTGTTGGCTCGGCGCTGATGCATGCTGTGCTCGGTGCTGCAGACGCCCGAGGTGAGACCGTAGTGGGTCTGCTCGGAGAGCCTGCCTTTTATGCGCGCTTCGGTTTCGTCCCAGCCTCGGCGACTGCAGTCTCCTCACCGGAGTCCGGGTGGGGCGACTATTTCCAGATCCGCACACTCTCGGACTATGACGGTCAGGGCGGAGCCTTCAAGTACGCGAGCCCGTTCGACCGGTTCTGAACGGTACCGATTCTGAACAGTTGAGTCCGATCGTTCTGCGCGGGTGATGAGCATTCATGCACACACTTTGCTGCTCTGGGGCCCATTTCGGAGTCCTCTCTGCCTAATATTGCAGATATGGACATGAAGCCGAACGACCTGCTTGTGCTGCTCACGGTTTCCCGATCAGCCAAGTTCACGACTGCGGCGGCGACATTGGGGCTGAATCACACGACCATCTCGCGTCGCATCGCGGCTCTGGAGAAAGCCTTGGGCGGACGTGTCCTGTCTCGAGCATCCGGCGGTTGGGAACTCACCGACTTGGGTGAAGAGGCAGTGCGGGTGGCGGAACAGGTAGAGGATGCGGTGCGCAGCCTCGGCGAACCAGGCCGTGCCCCCGACCCGATCACCGGAGTGGTCCGAATGACAGCCACGGATGGCTTCAGCGCCTACGTGGCGGCCCCGGCCGTGGCAAAACTGCGGAGTCGACATCCCGGGCTCAGCGTGGAGATCGTGACCGTGACCCGCCAGGCTCTGCAGCAGCGATCTGGCTTGGATATCGAAGTCGTCGTGGGTGAGCCGCAGGTGCACCGTGCTCAAGCGTTCAAACTCGGCGACTACGAATTGGGCATGTATGCCTCTCAGGACTATCTGGCTGAACGGGGCACACCGGCAACGGTCGAAGAATTGGTTGAACATCGTCTGGTCTACTTCGTGGACTCCATGCTCCAAGTCGACGATCTCGACGCCCCACGTCGCCTGGTCCCCACGATGAAGGACGGATTGTCCTCGACCAATGTGTTCGTCCATGTGGAAGCCACACGCGCCAGTGCGGGCATCGGCTTTCTGCCCTGTTTCATGGCCGACCTGCACGATGACCTGGTCAGGCTCTTTCCCGAGACCCTTTCCGAGCGGCTGCCGTACTGGATGGTGCTGCGACCCGACTCGATGCGCCGACCGGCCGTGGCCGCTGTTGTTCAGGCCCTGCGGGATCAGACCGTTGCTCATGGTGACGCGCTGATGGGACGAGGCGCTGGCTCAGTAGACGCACGCTGAAGTCCGGCCTCCAGCCACGTCCAGCCCCAACCTCTCGATCAATCGGAGTCGACGTCGACCTCAACCGCTGCGGCGCCGCGCAGACTCGCCACCTTCTTCGCCTCGGCTTCCACCGACTTCTTCGTGTGAGCCGACAGCCGGCCGAATGCGGTGACGGACACGCTGAGGTTCTTCCCCTTCTTGCGCGCTCGCCATGTGCCAATGATCCGGCCGTCGACAAGAACGGTCCCGGGCTCACCGACGGTCTTGAATACATCGCTATGGAACTGCTTGTCGATGATGGTCTCCCGGTCGCGTCCCTGAACATAGGGATCGCGCGGTGGCAGCAGCCGCACGCCCGTGGGTGTGGGCGGTGACTGCAGCGCATCGAGGTCTTCGGTCAGGACCCAGGTTCGCCGACCGAAGTCGACCTCGGTCAACTCATCCTCGAGCAGGTTCCACCACGACTCACCTTCCCGTGAACGCACTCCGATCCACGAGGCGAAGTCCCCACGGGTGGACGGCCCGTAGGCGTGCAGGTAGCGACGGAGAAGCTCGGCTCGGGCGTCCTCTGGGGCCATCTCCGGCCTTTCAGTGTCCAGCCATTCATCGAGCAGCACGAACGGTGCCTTGCTCCCGTCACGTGGGGCGAAACAGATGATTTTCTCCAAAGTGAGGATGCGCAGGCAGAAATGAACGACGCCTTCTCCCAGACGCTGCCCCTTGGCATACGGCCCCTCACGCTCCCAGCGGGCGCGCTTGTTCTCCGGCAACTCGTGAGCGATCCGCTCGGCGATCTCCGTTCCCAATTCGTTGACGGTGAGTCTGCGACCGGAGAGCACGGATCCGATCGTGTCCCGTGTCCGGTCGACAACCTCGGCGAGGAACATCTCCAGCTTGTCGAGCGATGCCTCGATTCCGAGGATCAAGTGGCGCTGTCCAGTCTCTGTGGGTGGGAGGACTCCGGTTGTGAAAATGGAAAGATCGTTTGTCGGAAGGCAGAAGGGTGCACCGCGCATGCACCAACTCTGCAGCAGGGCCTTGTCATCGGAGCTCGCAGTATTGACCGCTTCCGAAGTGACACCTTCAACCCGGGCGTTGAGGGCGAGCAGAGCCGATCCGGGTGGGCTGTTCTGCACTCCACAGACACCGGTGGCGGTGACCAGGGACTGCTCAGTCAGGCGCCGATTCAGGTTCTGCGCCTCAAGGCGGTACGCAATGACCTCGTCCCGATTGACCTTCACGCTCTTGGATCCAGGCTATCGCGGCAGGCTCATGGGCATGTCGACGTACCTTCCTGACTCAGAGGTCAATCGCGTAGACGAGGTGGACCTGCGACGAATGCCTCAGCGTGTGATCAAGGTGCATGCCGATCTTCGCCGCCACACGCTTCGAGGGCCGATTGTCCCGGTGGATGATCGAGACCAATCGGGACGTCAGGGCATGATTATCGGCGAAATCGCGGCAGGCGGCGGCCGCCTCGGTGGCAAATCCGAGATTCTGAGCCGAGGTCTTCACGTGGTATCCGACCTCCAGCTCAACCGAGCTGTGGAGCTTCTGCCAGGTGAGGCCGCAGTCTCCGAGAAATTCGCCATCATGTGTTTCGATGATCCAGAGTCCGAATCCGTCCGTGGCATAGCGGCGCTGGTTCCGGTCGATCCACTCGGCCGCTTCCTCACGGTCCTTCGGATGTGGGTAGTGCTCCATGACCCGGGGATCGCCGAGGAGGCTCGCCATTTCCTCGAGATCATCCGTCGACATCTCACGGAATCTCAGTCGAGGAGTCGCGTTCGGTGGCATGGACGTCAGAATACTCCGCACCCACTCCACTAGGGTGGACGTAAGCGAGGAAGGGAATCGGATGACGCGCACCATGCAGGTCAGCGACGCTATGATCATCGACGTCGACGCACTCACCCTGTGGGAACAGGTGGCTGATCCGACGCAGATGTCGCGGTGGAGTCCCGAGAACACGGGAGCACACACGCCGGCAGACTCCCGGCCGCTGCAGGTCGGCGAAGTCTTCGAAGGCAGCAATCATCGGGGTCGGGCGGGGTGGGTCACCGAATGCGTCGTCACAGCCTCGGATCCGGGTGAACGGTTCGCCTTCAAGGTGCGCAAGATCGGTGCCGGCTCACCGAAGCTTCGTGCCGGCATCGCCACCTGGATCTATGAGTTCGAGGACATCGACGGGCGCACACGAGTCACCGAGACCTGGACCGACGACCGCACGGCCTGGCCCGACTGGGTCGCGGCGATCATCGACCGCGTACTCACCAGCGGCAGACCCTTCGCAGACTTCCAGAGACTGAACATCCACAGGACGTTGACGGCGATGAAGGACGAGTTCTCACGCGGGAAGAACTCCGAGGCGGCCTGAAGAGCACCATCGAACCGGGCAAAGTCTTCGACCAGACGATGTCGCTCGACCGTACCCCCGAGGCCTATTCCGCCATGGACAGACGTGAGGCGATCAAGGTTCTGCTCACTATGTGAGCGTGTTTCCGGCCCAGAGTGCAGGAAAGTGAGAAACGCGAAAGGATAGTTGGTATGGAACTCAAGGATCTGGTCAAAGCTCTCAACAACGGTGAAACCATCGTCAGCGACTCACCGCTGCACGAGGTCATGCACCGCACCAGCCAAGAGGCGCTGCGCATCACCGCCGAACTCAACGGTACATACCACGAGCCCGATGAAGTTCGGCGGCTGTTGGCCTCACTGCTCGGAAAACCAGTGGACAAGACCGTCACGATGTTCCCGCCATTCAACACCGACTTCGGAAAGAATACGACGCTTGGTCGACGGGTCTTCATCAATTCCGGATGCAGCTTCCAGGACCAGGGCGGCATCAGGATCGGAGACGACAGCCTCATCGGCCACAACACTGTTCTTGCGACCCTCAATCACGACATCAACCCGGAGCGTCGCGGGGACATGCATCCTGGCCACATCATCATCGGCCGCAATGTGTGGATCGGTTCGAATGTGACCGTTCTGCCCGGCGTGACCATCGGCGACAACGCCGTGGTGGCGGCGGCCTCGGTCGTGACAAAAGACGTGCGTGGAGGAACCGTCGTAGCCGGAACACCTGCACGCATGGTGCGATCCGTGACTGACTGAGAAGGCATCACCAAGGAACGAGTCTGCCGATCCGGCGCCGATGAATCACCCATGGCCTCGGTGTATTCTTAACGCGAATACACGGCATGAGAGCATCCAAATGGAACTCATGGCCGTTTGCCATGACACTGGAACTGGTGCGGCCGGTATGAACCGAAACTGGGCACCGATACTCGATTCTTCGGAGGTAGAAATGCGCATTGAACTCGACCAACCACGCTGTGAAGGTCATGGACTCTGTGAAGAAGTAGCCCCTGATCTGGTCCACCTCGATGACGAAGGCGAACTGGTCATCGACATCGCAGAGGTCGAGGCCGGATCCAATGAGGAACACCATGCTCAAGAGGCAGTTCGCATCTGCCCAGTGACTGCACTGTCGCTCAAATGAGAAGCACGCACTGATACTCGCGGGACCGAGCAGAAGGGAACGCACGTGGACCGCAATTATGACAACATCGTGATCGTCGGCTACGGCATCGCGGGGATGACAGCGGCAGATACCCTCCGCTCTCACGGGTATCAGGGCCGGCTGACCATCGTTGGCGGGGAGCCGCATGAGCCCTATTCGCGGCCCGCTCTGTCCAAGGCCATGCTGGCCGACGTCAGCACTGTCGAACCGCAGTATCTGCCGGCGTCCGACCACGGCGCGAAAGTGCTCCTGGGCAGACGTGCTGTGGCACTGGATCTGAAGCGGAACACGATCACGCTCGACAACGGTGAGTACATCGATTTCGACGGACTCGTCATCGCCAGCGGCTCCACTGCCAAGCGATTCACCGATCATCCCCGCGAATTCGCGGTTCGCAGCCTTGATGATGCGCTCCGACTGCGAACGCGCCTGCAAGACCAACCGAATGTGGTGATTCTGGGCGGGGGCCCGCTCGGAATGGAGATCGCCTCCGGGGCCCGGAATATCGGCTGTGCCGTAACGCTGGTGCACCGAGGACTCCCTATGGCCAGCCATCTTGGCCCCTATTTGGGCGGCTGGTGCACCGAGGCCGCCCGTGCTCAGGGTGTCGAGCTCATCGATGGACGAGTCGCCGAGGTGTACGCTCCCGATTCTGCTGACGGACCAATCACGGTTTGCCTCGAAGGCGGACAGGAGGTCGGTGGGGATGTCATCGTCTCTACGATCGGTGACGCTCCCGAAGGGGATTGGCTTGCCGACTCCGGCTTGCTGACCGATGGGCGCCTCAAAGTGGACACTCGTGGGCGAGTGAATGAGCACATAGTGGCAGCCGGTGATATCGCGTGGCTGCCGACCGCAGACGGTCACGAACGACAGCCTCTGTGGACAGCCGCGATTGAACAGGCGAAAACCGCAAGCCTTGCTCTACTCGTCGGTGATGAAGCCCCACCGCTGAACTTTCAATCGTACTTTTGGACCGAACAGTTCGGACTCACCATCCGCGTCTCCGGCGACTTCCCCATTCATGGCGAACCTGAAGTCGTCGCTCGCGGACAGAAGGCCAATCCAGACGCGCTCCTGTTGCGCTGGAACGGTGACGCGCAGTCGGCCGCCGCCGTCGGTTATCGAATAGCTATTCCAAAGTTGCGTAAAGTCGCAACCGGAGACTTCCTGCCTTCCTGAGTGGTTCCGACCATGGCAAGGTTGAGCCTGCCGAAACGAACCAGATCCGTCCGAGGCCGCCATCTGCTGAGGGTGGCAGTTCCTTACTTGCCCAGCTGTGACAGTGCCGCGACGACCTGTGCCTTCGTGGCGATTTCGAGCGTCGGATCGATGACGGGGGCGAACTGCGGTGAGTGGTTGGCCGGGATGTCCGTGTTCACGGTACCCGCCCCGGCTGCCTTCTTGTACTTATCCGCATCGCTGGATCCGATCATCCAGTATGTGTAGGGAATCTCGAAGGCATCCGGGATCTCGCTGAAGTCCTCCGAGGCTGTGGCGGGTTCGGCCGGCTGGACGACCCCGTCATCGAAGTAGTCTTCGAATGCCTTGGTGACTGCCTCGTTCGCGTCTTCATCGTTGTCGGTCAGCGGGAACTGGTCGTAGTACTCGAAGGTCGGTTCCTTCTGGGATCCTGCGGCTTGGCACTCGCCCTTGACGATGCGTTCGATCGAGGCGATGACGCGGTCGCGAACACCCATGTCATAGGTGCGCAGGTTGAGCAGAAGCTCCGCTCGGTCAGGGATGATGTTGGACTTGGATCCCGAGTTCGAGGCGCCGACCGTGACGACGGCGAACTCACCGGGTTCGACCTCACGGGAGACGATGGTCTGCAGGCGCAGAACGATCGTGGCGGCGAGGACCACGGGGTCCACAGACAGGTGCGGCATCGATCCGTGGGCTCCGCGACCGTGCACGGTGATCTTCACGGAATCTCCAGCTGAGAGCACTGGGCCGGCCTTTGTGTTGATCGTTCCCGTGGGCATCGGCATGACGTGCTGAGCGTAGGCGACGTCGGGTTTGGGGATCTTCGAGGTGAGGCCGTCGTCGAGCATGGCTTTGGCTCCGGCAGCATCCTCTTCCGAGGGCTGGAACAGCGCGATATAGGTGCCTGACCAGGCGTCGAGGTTCTCATTCAGCAGACGGACTGCGCCCAGCAGTGCGGTGATGTGCATATCGTGTCCGCAGGCGTGCATGACTCCATCGATTGTGGAGGAGTAGACCAAGCCGGTGTCCTCGCTCACTGGGAGGGCGTCGATGTCGGCCCGGGCGAGGACCGTAGGGCCCTGACCGTTCTCGATGACAGTGACGAGGCCGGTCTTCGAGATGCGTTGGACCTCCAAGCCCAGGTCCTTGAGCTCGGATTCGATTCGCTCAGAAGTCTTGTGCTCCTCGAGGCCGAGTTCGGGCTGGCGGTGGAAGTCCTTGTAGAGGCCACGCTGCCAATCCAGCTGAGAATCGATGGTGCCCAGGAAATCGGTGCTCGTCATCACTTCTCCTCGAGTTCGAGTGTGAACGGGAACGACCCGTCCTCAGTTTTCAACGGTAGCAGGAGAGGCGAGGAGTCCAAGGCCTGTGAGGTCGTCTCGCAGCTGCCGGGCATCGGTGAAGAGCAGGCCGATGAAGCCGAGCTGTTCGGCGGCGGCGATGTTCGCCGGCAGGTCATCGACGAAGACTGTCTGTTCGGGGACAAGGTCGAAGCGTCGGCTCAAGAGGTGGAAGATCTCAGGGTCGGGTTTGATCAGCTTCTCCCGTCCCGACACCACGATATCTTCGAGCTCATTGATGGCCGGTGCGACCTTCGGCGCATGGTGGAAGGTCTCTGCCGACCAGTTGGAGAGACCCAGCAGCCTGACGTCCGAGGCCTTGAGCTCGGCGACGAGTTCGGCCATTCCCTGAACCGGTCCTGTCAGGGACAGGTCGAAGCGGTCATAGTAGGCGGCGACGATTTCGCCGTGACGCGTATCGGATTCGGCCGCCTGTGCGATCACCTCAGTGATCGGCACGCCGCGATCAGCCAGCGTATTCAGCATGCCGAAGTCCGCCTCGGCGGCAAAGTCATACCACTCGTCCAGGGTCATCCGGTCGGCAAGAGGCCCGGTCTGATCCCAGCCTATGAGGACGTTGCCCAGGTCGAAGACGACGGCGGTGGGTTGCAGGGCAGTCGGCTGAGTCATCGTGGCATCACCTGTTCTGTGTGGGACCTCAGGGATTCCAACGCTACTCTCGGAGAGCCGCGCCTGCATCTGATGGAGATGCTCGATGAGGGCTCGTCGGGCATCGTGCGGTTTCAGTTCAGCGGGCTGCCACACCAGGTGGGATGCCAGGCCGTCGATGACGGCGTGAAGCAGAATCACCTCGGTCTCGATTCGCACGGTTCGGTCCGTGTGATCAGCCGGGCCAGGATTCGCGGCCGGGTCATTGGCATCCGCTCCCACCGCCTGGTCGATGATGATGCGGCATGTTGTGCGTACGCGCTTCCAGGCATCCTGCTTCGTCTCCTGGAGGTTCGGATCGGACCCCGACGCGGAGAAGAGAGCGAGGTAGACCTCCATCTCGAGGCGTCGATCCTCGTCCAGAGGAAGCAGCTCTCCAGCGATGGCCTCGGCCGACTTCAGAGGAGTCTGCGCCCGCGGAAGTGCCCGCACGCGCTCGCCGGCCCTGTCGATGACCAGTCTCATGGCGAAGGCGAGGAGCTGGGACTGGCTTGCGAAGACGTGCCGGAGTGACCCGACGGACAGCCCGGCCTCTGCCGCTACTGTGCGCACGGATGCTCCGGCGACCCCGTCTCGAACGATGACCCGCCATGCTGCTGCGGCGATCTCTTCGCGCCGACTCTCATGATCGATGAGCTTGGGCACGAGAAATCCCTTCCCTGGGTAGGACGGCTGTCTCACCGTAGCAACCGAAGAAGCTGCATTCACCTCGTTGATTCGGCGGCGTCACAGCTGGTGAGCCGTGGATCGCTGGAGTTGGAAGTACCGACGTACGGAGGTAGGTATCCAGAGGAGACCGATCATGAGGACGTGCAGAATATCCGTGGGGATCACCGCCCACAGGAACATCGCTCCCTGGGTGGCCGAGTAGAGGCTGAAATAGGTGGCGAGAATCAGATAGACCGTCAATGTGATGCGAGCCCAATTGCGTCCGCGCAGGACTTTGGGAATCAGCCAGAGCAGCAAGGCGACATCGACGAGGTGGAGCACCACTGCGTAGACGATGGTCGCCACGAGGACCCAGTCCTTCCACTTGGGATCCAGGCTGCCTCGCGTGTCCTCCTCGATGGCAGCTCTGAGTCCGGCCTGATCGATCATCATGACGATGGGCAGGGCGATGAGCAGGATGATGCTGGCGACGACTCCGACCACCAGCCAGCGCAGCGCCCGTGGCGTCGGTGGTGGATGGTGGGTGTGGGCATTACCCCCGCTTTGGTAGTACGACTGTGCTTCCATGACCGAAACAGTATCTGCCCAGCGAGCCGTCGACGATGGCTCGACGACCCTCAGCTCACTGCACGCATGGCGATCACCACGCTCACTTCCCCAAGGCAGATTTTGAAATGGCATGTGCATGACATATCGTTGAGTACTCAATGAGTTAACAATGAAAGGTTGTGCTTCATGCTGGAGCTGTGCATGCGTCTTGTCCGGGCCGATACCGAGATCCGGCGAAAGCTTGAGGTCCAAGGCCTCTCCCTCAACGATCTGACAGTCCTGCAGAGCCTATGCTCTGCGCCGGGTCGACGACTGCGGCGAGTCGAATTGGCAGAGAGCATGGGAATCACTCCATCTGGAATCGCCCGCTTGGTCGCACCGCTGGAAAAGCTCGGATATCTGTCCCGGGATTCCGACCCGCACGATGCGAGGATCTCGCTCGTCTGCGTAACCGACGTCGGCGCCGCGCTCTATCAAGATGCCGTCACGGTCGCCGAGGAGAAGGCCACCACCCTTCTGGGTGACGTCTTCGATTCCGCAGAGCAGGAGCAGCTGATCGAACTGCTGGGGCGTCTGGCGCCGTCATTTGCTCGGCGACCAGTTTCGGGTGAGAACTGATGTCAGCGGACTCGCCCACGCACAACCAGCGCTGCGTCCTTGCGAAGAGGCCGCAAGGCGGTTCGGTTGCCTCGTGTTTCGAAATGCAGGAGGAGCAGCTGAGACCTCTGCAGCCGGGCGAAGCGCGCGTTCGCGTCGAGTGGCTGAGCATCGACCCGACTCAGCGCGGTTGGCTCAACCCCGGTGCAAACTACCGGGCACCAGTCGGAATCGACGAGGTGATGAGGGGCGCAGGAGTCGGCACCGTCATCGAAACAGACAATGAGACCCTCCCGGTAGGTGCCAAGGTGTACGGCGAGCTGGGGTGGCAGTCGTTTGCCACGGCCTCAGCGTCGGGGCTGTTCGGCGTCAACGTCGTTCCCGACGGGATCGAGCCCCGCCACATGCTCAGTGTCTTCGGTACGAACGGCCTGACGGCCTACTTCGGAATGACGGAGATCGGCAGACCATCATTCGGAGATACCGTTCTGGTGTCTGCCGCGGCCGGTGCCACTGGTTCGGTTGCGGCCCAGATCGCTCGGTCCGTGGGGTGTCGCACCATCGGGATCGCCGGCGGGCAGGAAAAATGCGACTGGGTGCGCGAGACGGCCGGATTGGATGCGTGCATCGACTACCTGTCGGGCAACGTCACCGAGCAGCTCAGAGCTCTGGCCCCGGACCGCATCGACGTCTATTTCGACAATGTCGGAGGCGAGCTGCTTGAGGCCGCCATCGACAACCTCGCCGACCACGGCCGGATCGTGCTCTGCGGGGCAGTAGCCACGGGATACGAGGATGATCTGCCGAGTGCCGGAATCCGCAACTACATGCAGCTTGGTCTGCGTCGAGCGACGATGGAAGGCTTCGTCTTCTTCGACTACCTCGACAGATTCCCTGAGGCCCTGGCACATCTGTCCGGAATGTTCGGTTGTGGGGAATTGGCCATCGCCGAAACGATTGCCGAGGGACTGGAGGCTGCGCCGGGAGCCCTGGACGGACTGTTCACCGGTGCCAATCTGGGCAAGCAGCTCGTGCGCGTGTGAGGGAATACGGGAGCGGACCGCTGGGCAAGTGCCGGGCGCCTGGCGTCGACACCGCTTAAAGCCTGTGGACGCCGAAAAGCGTGTGACCGCAATCGGAGCAAGTGTAAACACAAACTCCAAAGGCGAACACACGCTTTTGGTGTAACTCAGTGCAACTGCGTTCCCGACAGGTGCTCGCTATTGACGAATCAATCGCGATCCGGCCGGGACCGGAAAGTTACGGAAGTCTCAGAGGGGACGAACGCTTGTGGCCTGAAGACCCTTGGAGCCCATTTCCGAGTCGAATTCAACATTCTGGCCCTCGGCGAGCTCACGGTAGCCGGTCGATTCGATCGCGGAGAAGTGAGTGAAGACGTCTGCTGAACCATCGTCAGGCTGGATGAATCCGAAACCTTTTTCCGAGTTGAACCATTTCACGGTACCTGTAGCCATAATCTTTGTATCCTTATTTTAAACTGGTGACCGCCTAAGCGATCTGGATGGTCGGACCCTTTGAGGGCCCGGCTGTTCACATTGTCAGAGACTTGAACTGAACGACATTGCCGATCTGCTGATCGTCTGAAGATGTGACTTCCTGTCGGATGATCTGCGCATTGAACGCAGGTCCGGCAGAAAACTGTGGAGAAACCGAAGTTCCGAGATTCGTGCTGAAGTGAAGAATCCTCATCTCAGGTGAAAGCGGGAAGTGCGGTCTCGGTAGGGCACTCGAAGGTGCTGGACGGAAGCCGAAGAACGGCTGGATTGAAAAGTCAGAAAGTTAGAGAGGCGCGGATGGTAGACACGCGCCAACAGGCAACAGCACGGCACCAAGCGAATCTACCTACGCTCGCGGCGCCACACGCTCCGCACCGTTTCGTACGGGAACAATTTAACTCTAACAGAATGTATCGCCCATCGGTGACAGAAAGTTCAGAGAAATTATGTTTAGGATTGTATGCAATCCACCGCCGATCGCGAATTGAAATCTCATGCCGTATTCCGAAGTCGGTCCACGACGACAGCGCCGCCTTGCCATGAAGTACCGACGTCGCCGCACCATCGTCGCCATACTGGCGGTCCTCGTCATCGGAGTTCCGGTCACGATCGTCGCCGTTGTTCACAACCTGAAGGGGAACATCACCTCCTCAGCGCTGCGTACGGGGGACGGTGAGGCGCCCGAGAAGATCACGGATGAACTGAACGTCCTCATCCTCGGTTCCGATACCAGGGCGCTGGACACGAATGATTACGGCTCCGGCGATGGTGCGCGCAGTGACGCGATGATTCTCGCCCACGTCTCCGATGACTCCTCTCGCATCGATGCCGTGCAGATTCCGCGCGACACGATGATGGACATGCCTGCCTGCGAAGACACCGGATCCGGTGCGTCGCCGGCTCAGCGCGGGATGATCAATTCGGCACTCAACCAGGGTCCTGCATGCTCGGTCTCTGCGGCCGAAGAGCTCACGGGAGTTCGCGTCGACCACTTCGTCGAGGTCAACTTCGACGGCTTCGCCACAATCGTCGACGCACTGGATGGGATCACCGTTGATCTCGACGAACCCCTGTTCGACGCCAAGGCGAATCTCGACCTGCCCGCAGGGGAGCAGACCCTGGGCGGCACGGATGCCCTGGCCCTGGCGCGGACCCGTCACGCCGTCGGAGATGGCAGCGACATCTCGCGCATGGGCAATCAGCAGATGGTCATGGACTCCATCATCGACCGAGCGAAGAGCTCCCACACATTGTCGAGGCCCGACAGGCTCTACAGTTTCCTTGACGCGGTCACCTCTTCCCTGCGCGTCGATGACGAACTCGATTCGGTCTCCTCCCTCGGCTCGCTGGCCGCGACAGTGTCGTCAGTGCCCAAGGACTCGATCACCTTTGCGATCATGCCGTGGCAGCCGGCACCGGACAATCAGAACCGTGTCGTGAAATCAGCAGCCGCCGATGCTGTCTTCTCTGCCATCACCGCAGATCAGCCGATTGTCGACCTCGTGGACTGAGCTTCGCGAAGTCGGGTCCACACGCGAGTTCGACGAACCGTGGCGACTGGTGCGCGTCGTGAACGGGTCTTGGGGCCGCGTTGCTGTCCAGACTGCGACAGTGTCCAGACAGTATTCATAGTCGGCGTTTAGACTGCCCGAATGTCTACGATCGAAATCACCAAAGACAACTTCGAGTCAACCATCACCGACAGCTCGATCCTTCTTCTCGACTTCTGGGCCGACTGGTGCGGCCCCTGCAAGCAGTTCGCCCCCGTATACGAAGAGGCCTCCGAACAGTACTCGGACGTCGTCTTCGGAAAGGTCGACACCGAGGCGCAGCAGGAACTCGCGGGACTCTTCGCGATCTCCTCCATCCCGACCCTCGTCGCCTTCCGAGAGGGCATCGTCGTCTTCGCCCAGCCAGGTGCGCTCGCCGCACCTCAGCTCGAACAGGTCATCACCGCGGTCAAGGAACTCGACATGAACGAGGTCCGCGAGGAACTGGCCAAGCAGGAAGCCGGCGTCGAGGCAGCCGAAGGATCGGACGCCGCAGTGGAGTCGGAGGCGACCGAAGTCTCCCCTGAATCCGGACCCCAGCAGTGACCGAACCCCAACAGGCCGCGAATGCTGGAGTCCCTGACTCCGTTGCGGCCTGGGAAGAGCGTTACGCCGGAGGCGATCCGATCTGGTCGGGCAATCCCAACGAGGCGCTCGTCGCCACGGTCGGCAGCCTCACCCCAGGCCGCGTCCTCGACGTCGGCTGCGGTGAGGGCGCCGACGCCATCTGGCTGGCCGAACACGGCTGGGATGCCACCGGAATCGACCTGTCGCAGACAGCCGTCGACCGAGCCGCGGAAGCAGCCGCCGCGAAGGGTGCCACCGCATCCTTCGAGGTCGCCGACATCTCCACCTGGGGTCCCTCGGGTGCGAATTCCGATGAAGAGCACCCCCGCCGAGGCGGCTTTGACCTTGTCATCGGCTGCTTCCTCCACACCCGGTTGCCCGACACCCGTGAGGAGCTCGTCGGAAAGGTCGCCGAGCACGTCGCACCCGATGGCCGGCTGCTGCTCATCTCCCACGCCGAGATGCCGCCATGGGCGGAGAACCTTGACGAGGAACTTGGCCACGGTCTAGGTCATCATCATGAACCTGTGACCCCGAACGGCGATTTCGCACTGCTCATCGGCGGCAGCCCCGTCCGTTGGGAGATCGAACTCGCCGAACTGCGCACCCGTGAGGTCGAAGGACCTGACGGTCAGCCTGCTGAACTCGACGACAGTGTGCTCCTGGCACACAGGGTCACCGACTGAGGGCCACCTCGGCGAATGAGATCAGCGCATCTCACCTCGTGAAACACTGCGGATGATCGTGGCCGATTTGGTCACCATCGGCCACCGAGAAGGGCTAGGGTTGAGCCATGGCTCGGTTCAGTCCTCTCGAGTGGCCGGTGATCCGGCAGCTGCGATCCTCCGATGCGTCGGGGCGCGGCGAATCAGTGGTGTCCCAGAAGACGCGGGAGACCACCTCACGCAATGCCACCGCGGACAAGGTTGTGCAGTCGGTCTGCCCGTACTGCGCCGTCGGCTGTGGTCAGAAGGTCTTCGTCAAGGATGACAAGGTCATCCAGATCGAAGGCGACCCGGACTCACCGATCTCTCGCGGACGCCTCTGCCCCAAGGGCGCGGCCAGCGAACAGCTGGTCAACGCCAACGGACGCATCACCGACGTCCTCTACCGAGCACCACGAGCCAAGGACTGGCAGAAGCTCGATCTGGGCACCGCCCTCGATATGGTCGCCGACCGCTTCATCGAAGCCCGCCGCAATCACTGGGAGGACTTCGACGACAAGGGCCACCCTCTGCGGCGCACGATGGGGATCGCCAGCCTCGGCGGGGCGACCATCGACAACGAGGAGAACTACCTCGCGAAGAAGCTCTACACCGCGGCCGGGGCGATACAGATCGAGAACCAGGCGCGTATTTGACACTCCGCCACGGTTCCCAGTTTGGGAACCTCGTTCGGGCGAGGCGGCGCCACACAACCCGTCCAGGATATGGCGAATGCCGACTGCATCATCATCCAGGGATCCAATATGGCCGAGTGCCATCCAGTGGGCTTCCAATGGGTGACCGAGGCCAAGGCCCGGGGTGCACGCGTCATCCACGTCGATCCTCGTTTCACGCGCACCACCGCGATTGCCGATAAGCATGTCCCGATCCGGGCCGGCTCTGACATCGTGCTGCTGGGCGCGCTCATCAACCGTGTCCTGAGCGAAGGTCTGCACTTCGACGAGTACGTGCGTGCGTACACGAACGCCACGAACCTCATCAGCGAGAACTATCAGGACACGGAGGACCTGGACGGTCTCTTCTCCGGATTCGACCCAGACACGAACTCCTACGACAACTCGACCTGGTCGTATCAGACCGACGAAGCAGGCCGGGCGGTCAGGGATGAGAGCCTGAGCGACCCCAGGTCGGTGTTCCAGATTCTCAAGCGTCACTACTCCCGGTACACACCCGAGATGGTGGCCGAGAACTGCGGCATCAAACCCGCCGACTTCGAATATCTGGTCGAGTCCGTGACCCAGAACTCCGGACGCGAACGCACCACCTGCTTCGCCTACGCGGTGGGCTGGACCCAGCACTCCCTGGGCGCGCAGTTCATTCGCACCGCCTCGATCCTCCAGCTCCTGCTGGGCAACATGGGCCGACCTGGCGGCGGCATCATGGCTCTGCGCGGGCACGCCACGATCCAGGGCTCGACCGACATCCCGACCCTGTTCAACCTGCTGCCCGGCTACCTGCCGATGCCCAGTGCAGGAGTTCACGAGACCTTCGACGACTACGTCGCCGCTGTGGGCACCCCGGAGACCCATAAGGGCTATTGGGCCAACGGGCGCAGCTACGCCACCAACCTGCTCAAGGCGTGGTGGGGCGACGCGGCGACGAAGGAGAACAACTTCGCCTACGACTATCTGCCGAAGATCAACGGCGCCCACGGCACCTATCAGACGCAGGTCCGCATGCTCAACGATGGTGTCGACGGTTACTTCCTGCTGGGCCAGAACCCGGCCGTGGGATCAGCCAACGGTCGGATGCAGCGCATGGCGATGAGCCACCTGAAGTGGATGGTCGTCCGCGACTTCCGGCTCATTGAGTCCGCCACCTGGTGGAAGGACGGTCCGGAGATCGCCAGCGGTGAGCTCACAACCGAGGACATCGAGACCGAGATGTTCTTCATGCCCGCAGCCAACCACACGGAGAAGGCCGGCACCTTCACGCAGACGCAGCGCCTCGTTCAGTGGCGGCACAAGGCCGTCAACCCGCCAGGTGACGCACAGAGCGAACTCGACTTCTTCTTCGAACTCGGTCAGCGAGTGCGAGAGAAGCTGAAGGACTCGACCGACCCTCGCGACCGTCCGCTCCTCGACATGACCTGGGACTACCCGGTCGACGAGGAGGGCGAGGTCGACCCCGAATCGGTGCTGGCCGAGATCAACGGCTACTACGTCGGTGGAGAGAAGGACGGGCAGCCGCTCGACAACTTCAACCAGATGACCGACGACGGCTCTACCGCGGGCGGCTGTTGGATCTACGCGGGCATCTACGCCGGCGGGCAGAACATGGCCGCCCGGCGCAAGCCCCGCACAGAGCAGGACGAGACCGCCGCCGAATGGGCCTGGGCGTGGCCGGCGAACCGCCGCATCCTCTACAACCGCGCCTCGGCGGCACCGGATGGCACCCCGTGGTCGGAGCGGAAGAAATTCGTCTGGTGGGACGAGGAATCCGGCAAGTGGACGGGCAAGGATGTGCCCGACTTCCCGATCGATCGCGCACCCTCGGCCCGATCGGATCAGGCCCACGGCGGACCTGCGAATCTTGACGGAGATGATCCGTTCATCATGCAGGCCGATGGCAAGGGCTGGCTGTTCGCACCCAGCGGCATGGTCGACGGACCGATGCCCACACACTACGAACCGCAGGAATCGACGGTTGCCAACCCGCTCTACGATCAGCAGAGCTCACCGACGCGCCTGGTCATGCGCCGTGAGGACAACCTGTCCGCGCCAGGTGCCGGCAATCCCGGTTCCGAGGTCTACCCCTACGTGTTCACGACCTACCGTCTGACCGAGCACCACACCGCCGGTGGCATGTCTCGGTGGCTGCCCTACCTGTCAGAACTTCAGCCCGAGATGTTCTGCGAGATCTCGCCAGAGCTCGCCGCCGAGGTGGGCCTGGAGCCCTATGGGTGGGCCACTCTGGTCTCCCCGCGCGCAGCCATCGAGGCCCGCGTGCTTGTGACCAGGCGAATGACGCCGCTGACGATCGGCGGGAAGACCATCCACCAGATCGGCCTGCCTTATCACTGGGGTGTAGGTGGGGATGCCACGGTCGAAGGCGACTCTGCGAATGACCTGTTGGGTGTCACGATGGACCCCAACGTGTTCATCCAGAACAGCAAGTACGTGGCCGGAACGATCATGCCGGGCAGGCGTCCGCGCGGACCCGAACTCGTCGACTTCGTCGAGAAGTATCAGCGAGAGGCCGGGCTGAGTCCCGAATCGGGCAACCAGCTCGTCACCGTCTCCGACGCGGTGGTCGCCGAGTCGCTCGCCGCTGATTCTGCGGCCAGCAAGGGCGGGCATCCGCATCGCGGCGGCGACTCCGCCGTCGGTGTCACCCCCGGGCGCACCTTCGGAAGAGAAGCGACCGACAGTGCCGACGACCGCTCGGGTCGTGTCGATCTTCGACCCGCCGATTCCATCGACGAGAACAGGACCGAGACCGTGGGCGCGAACCGCGCGGACGACGGGGACCCGACCGACGGGGATCCGGACCGTGGCTACATCGGCAAGGATGCGGACAGCGCTCAGAAGGGCAACCTCGGCGAGGGTGCACGTGACATCAGCGGCCGAAAGGACGAGGCTGCTGACACGACTACCGTGGACAATAGAGGAAACGAGGAGGAGGACTGATGTCGACTTCGACTGTCGAGAACGACGCCGTTGCGGACGGGCACTGGCACGGCTCCGCGCACGAGCGAAAAGGGTTCTTCACCGATACGTCGATCTGCATCGGCTGCAAGGCCTGCGAGGTCGCCTGCAAGGAGTGGAACAACAATCCGCAGGACGGGACGTTCGAACTCCTCGGCTCCTCCTACGACAACACGGGCAGCCTCGGCGCCAACACGTGGCGACACGTCGCCTTCATCGAACAGGACTCGGAGCGGATCGAAGCCGCCCGCGAATCCGGACGCAAGCTCGTCAACCTCGGCATGCCGACGATCCGTCCCCGTTCGAACGAGTCCGCGGGTGATCAGCCTTTGGACGGAGCCCTCGGTGCCGCAGAGTCCGGGTCCAACGGGGCCGGCGCCTCGGGTGGCGGTCTGCCGTCGACACCGCCGATGGGCATCGACCTGCTGGCGCCCGGAGCCCTGAGCCCGAGCGACCCGAAGGACATCGCCAAACTCGACACGACGCCTCCGGACACCGCGGATTTTCGTTGGCTGATGTCCTCGGACGTGTGCAAGCACTGCACCCACGCCGGCTGTCTCGACGTGTGCCCCACCGGAGCACTCTTCCGCACGGAATTCGACACCGTCGTCGTGCAGAACGATGTCTGCAATGGCTGCGGCACGTGCGTGGCCGGCTGCCCCTTCGGCGTCATCGAACGCCGCGACGACGGCACGATCAACACGCCCACCGATCGCGACGACCGCAAGGCCGCGGATATGGACGTGCCGGACAAGAACACAGCCAACAAGTGCACGCTCTGCTACGACCGCCTCGTCGATGGCCAGGAACCGGCGTGTGCGCAGACCTGCCCGACAGAGTCGATCAAGTTCGGCGACCACGAGGACATGGTCGACAAGGCCCACACCCGCGTTGCCGACCTCCGCGCGAAGGGCATGACCGAGGCCCGTCTCTACGGCGCCAACCCGAACGACGGCGTCGGCGGAACCGGATCTGTCTTCCTCATCCTCGACGAGCCGGAGGTCTATGGCCTGCCGCCGGATCCGCGGGTGCCCACGAAGGACCTGCCCCAGATGTATGCCAAGGCGGGTATGGCCGCACTCGGCATGGTCGCTGCCGCCGGACTCGCGTTCCTCGGGAGCCGGCGTTGAGCACATCCGAATACGATTCCTACCGCCCACCTGAGCTCGATCGCGGACGGAAGAAGCGTCGCCGAGGCGGTCGCCCCGGTGGTGGCCGTGGCGGCTCCGGTGGACCTGGTGGTTCAGGTGGTGGCCGTGGCGGTCAGGGTTGGAAGAACCGTGGGGCCGACGGCAACCGTGAGATGCCGATGGTCGAGGATGTCGAGTTCTCCTCCTATTACGGCAGGCCGATCGTCAAGGCTCCACCATGGGGCGATGAGATCTCGCTCTACCTGTTCCTCGGCGGCTTGGCCGGAGGGTCTTCGCTGCTGGGGCTTGGTGCACAGTTCAGCGATCGTCCAGGGCTGCGCATCGCCACGCGACTGACAGCGATCACCGCAACCGGCGTCGGGGGAGCGGCACTTGTGGCCGACCTCGGCCGGCCCGAGCGCTTCCTCAACATGATGCGCGTGTTCAAAGTCAGCTCGCCGATGAGCCTGGGCACCTGGATCCTGTCCGGGTTCGGAGTCGGCTCGGGAGTACTGGCCGCGATCGAGGTCGACCGGCTGACCGGTCTGCGGCTTCCCCTGGGGCCGCTGCGTCGAATTCTGCATGCATTCGAGACGCCTGCGGCGCTCGAGTCGGCACTCTTCGCCACTCCTCTGGCCGCGTACACCGGAGCGCTCCTCGGCGACACCGCGGTTCCCACCTGGAACGCCGCCGGCCGCAACGGTCTCTCCTACGTCTTCGTGTCCTCGGCCGCCGTGGCCGCCGGAGGCACTGCGATGGCTCTGGCTCCTGTGCGGGAGACTGGGCCGGCGCGCCTGCTCGCGCTGGTCGGTGCCGCCGGCGAGGCAGTCACGATGGATCGGATGAAGAAGGGCATGCACCCCGCCGAGGTGGATCCTCTCGAAGAGGGCGAACCCGGCCACAAGCTCCACCGGGCGGAGAAGCTGCTCATCGCCGGCGCGATCGGAACAGCCGCCGCCGAGGTGGGGGCCAGGGCGTTCGCAAAGAGGCTGGGGAAGGGTGCGGGTTGGAAGACTCGAACAGCGCTGCGTGCGCTTTCGGTCGTGTCCGGTACAGCACTCGCGGCCGCCTCTGCGTACACGCGATTCGGGGTCCTCGAAGCTGGAATCGAATCGACGAAGGATCCGCGCCACGTCGTCGAACCGCAGCGCGCTCGCCTCGAAGAGCGCCGCGCCCGCGGCATCACAGGCGACTCGATCACGACCGGGGTTTAGGCTCTTCGCGGACTGCCGGAGTCAGTGGGTGGAACCGCTGACCCGGAGCCGCGCCACCACCTGGCGCAACGGTGTGTTGCGTCATCACCGGTGAGGGATGCTCAGGACTTTCGGCAACGTGTGTTGCAAAATACAGCATGTGCAGTAACGGGGGATGCCTATGAAGGACGCAATCAAGGAACTGCTCAGTGACCGGCGCAGCCTCAAAGAAGCTGCGGTCGTGACTGTACTCGTCCCCGTCGTCCGGTACATCATGCACCTGATCGGCTGGGGCCACGGCTCATTTGGCTGGTGGGAGGTTATCCTCGGCGCGCTTTTGACCGGAGTCTTCTATTGGCTCTTCACCAGCGGATTCCGGCGCTTCCGCGATGAGGACGTCACGCCCTCCTGAGCGGAAGAAGTGGAGGGGTCTGCCACGATTTGAAGGTGCGCCGTGCCCGCAGCCCCCATCTCCTACCCTTGCCGTCACGGCATACAGGTACCCGTGCACCCCGCCCTGCCAGTGACTAAACCACCTGTTGCACAGGGTGCTTATGGCGCTAACGGTGAGGGGTGCCCAACGGGTCACCGCACGTGGACGCCCGAGCCGACGACGATCTCCCCGATGATCGGCTGACCTGGAATCTCACCGACGACGAGCAGTCCGCCAGAGGTCTGTGCGTCAGCGAGGAGGAGCAGGTCATCCTCGCTCACTGAGTCGTCGGCGGTGAGACTGGGACGCACCCAGTCGAGGTTGCGGCGAGTACCGCCGGAGACGTACCCGTCCGCGATCGACTCATCGACTCCGCCGAGGCGGGGGACAGCAGCCGCATCGATGACCGCTCCGACGCCTGAGGCACGGCACATCTTGAACAGGTGGCCGAGCAGTCCGAAGCCAGTGACATCGGTGGCTGCGCGCACGCCTGCGGCCAGTGCCGCACGTGCCGCTTCGTCGTTGAGCGAGGTCATTGTGACCACGGCCTCGGCGAAGTATTCGCCGGTCTGCTTGTGTCGGTTGTTGAGGATGCCCACACCGATGGGCTTCGTCAATGTCAAGGGCAGGCCAGCCTCGGCGGCGTCATTGCGCATGAGCTCATCGGGATGGGCGATACCGGTCACGGCCATACCGTACTTCGGTTCGGGATCGTCGATCGAATGGCCACCGGCGACGGGGCACTTCGCCTGCGCGGCGACGTCGAGGCCTCCGCGAAGGACCTCGGCGAGCAGTTCCATCGGCAGCTTCTCGCGCGGCCAGCCGACGAGGTTGATCGCCGTGATCGGCGTCCCGCCCATCGCGTAGATGTCGGACAGGGCGTTCGCCGCGGCTATCCGACCCCAGTCGTAGGCATCGTCGACGACAGGGGTGAAGAAGTCAGCGGTCGAGAGCACCGCGAGGTCGTCGCGGACCCGGACGGCAGAGGCATCGTCACCGTCGTCGAGGCCGACGAGGACATCGGCACCACGCTGGCCGGTCAGGCCCTTGACCGCCTCTTCGAGCTCGCCGGGCGGGATCTTGCAGGCACAGCCTCCGCCGTGGGCGAATGAGGTCAGACGATCATCGATGGCAGTCATACCGCGAGACTAACACCGAGGTCACGCTCGGTTCTACGGGCCACCTCGGCGATATTCTCCTCCTCGTCGGAGGCCTCACAGGGACGGCAGACCACGCGTCAGTTCGCGAACGGCAGCATTCCTGCCATATGGCCTTCCACGATTGTGCGAGCGGTTGTGGAGGTGACCGCTCCTTCCTCGGCGAGGATTGCCACTGCGAGACCGTCGCACAATGCCAGCAGTTCGGTCGCCCGAAGCATCGCTTCCTCAGGTTGAGCGATCTGCGGACGCAGTGCATCGGCCAGCTCGGACCGCAGGCGGCCCCACATGGCGGAGTTTATCTCCTTGACCGCAGGGTCCACGCTTGCTCGGGCGGAGAGTTGGAGCCAGACTCGAGCCGCCGGGTCATCGGGGTTCGAGGGCAAGAGCATGTCGAGCAGAGCATTACGCCGAGAGGTGGGGTTCTTGTCGGCGGTCGCCCGCTCGAATCTCTTGATTTCGCGCCGTGAGATCTCCCTCATGGCACCGAGGAGCATCTGTGACTTAGTGGGGAAGTGATGTTGTACCGCGCCGATCGATACCCCGGTTCGAGTCGCCACTGTCCGCACGCTGAGTGCCTCGAATCCTCCTTCGGAGACGAGATCGATCATCGTATCAATCAGGTGTTGGGCGGACTCGCTGATGATCGGACCGCTGTGCTCATCCGCGTCGTTCATGGAACTGACGATACAGGCGATGGACCCCGAGAGCTGAACGCTTGAGCCAGTCGTCAGGATCGGGCAGGGAATCGGAACGCGGTCTGTCGGTGACGATGGCAAAACTTAGAGCAAGCACCCCCGCTCCTATAAGGGCGAATTCCACCGTCTCCATCAGCAAACCGATGATCTCGGTCAGTCCTTCATGGTCGTTGCCGAGGTCGATCGGCACGAACTGCATGACGATGCCGATGGTGGACAGTGCCAACCCGGTGATCACCAGCATCGTCACTGTTCTGCTTGCCGTGGGCCTGGCTGAGCCGACACCGTGGGAAGTACTGTGAGCAGTCTGCTTGCGTCCCGCTGCTGCTCCGATGAGCAGCAGAGCCACAGCGAGCGTGAGCAGACCGAACCGTCCGAGTGTCCACCCGTGAAGCTGCTCAACGAAAGTGGCTCCTCCAAGACTCCCGATCGCAGCCAGGCGCGTATCAGCAATACCGACCCCAGACGCGAGCAGCGCCACGACACAGCCAGCAATTCCCCATCCGGCGCCGACGGTGGCTCGGCGTCGATAGATGACAAGCAGAACGACTCCTGCCGCCGGTGCAAGCAGGCCCACGAGCTCGAGAATACGGAACACAACCACTCCACAATACGTTCGTATTGTATTCACCATACGAGTGTATTGGAAGCGTGTCAAGGAAGCGGGTCATCCGAGGGAGACTGACCGGAGGTGTGCTCAGTCCCGTCGGTGTCTTTGTCCAATCTTGTCTGCGGCGACCACCGCAAGATCCCGATGCTGCCAGGTCACGCGAGGTGTCAGCCCTGCCTCGCTCAGCCACTCGAGTTGTTCGGCCAGCGGACTGGGGGTGTCGATGACCCCGTCGATCGGAGTGATCACATCAGCCGGATCGGGTGGAACGACGAGATCTGCGAGAATGAACCGGCCGCCAGGAACAAGGACTTGTTCGATCCGCGAGAACAGATCGGCCTTGCCCGCGCCGTCGAGGTGGTGCACGGCAAGTGTCGACATGGCGAGATCGAAGGGGCCTTCCGGCAGCGGATCCTGAAGTCGCCCGTAAGCCAGCGTCGTGCGATCCGGGGCGAGGACGCGAGACGCCCCGATCAGCATCTCCTCGCTCTCGTCGATGCCGAGAATATGAGTCTGCGGAAGCGCCTCGGCGACCCGTCGTGCCGTCAGTCCGCTGCCCACCCCGAGGTCGAGGATCGTCTGCGGGACGACCTCGACGACGGCCGCGACCAGTTCCTGCTGCAGACGCGGGTAGTCGGGGATCTCCTCGGCCATGACTTTGAGATAGGTGTCAGGATCCCAGGCGAAATCAGACATGCTGTGCCCAGTCGTGGGAGTCGGCATCGACAACCTCGGCGGGGGTGGTGATCATCGGCAAAGTGTATTTCGCCGCGAGACATGGTGACAAGAGCTGATCGAGTAGTGGTGTCACCGCTGATGTGGTGGCACTGCCGCACTTCGCAGGATCACTCCGATCAATTACCGCGTCGAATTGAACTCGCCGAGGATCTTACCCGGGTTGAGGTTCCTGCCCGGGTCGGTTGCTCGGAACAGCGAATCGACCATGAAGGCCCCGGGCTCCGTGATGTCGTCGACGATCCACGGTCGGTGCTCGGTGCCCACCGCGTGATGGTGGGAGAGCCCGCCGCCGGAGTCGATGAACTCCTGTTGCACGGCATCCTTGACTGTCTGGTATTCCCTGAGTGCCGTGTCCTCGCGGGCATAGGGCACGGCGAAGGTGAAGTACAGGCAGGCTCCTGCATGGTAGCTGTGAGACATGTGGCAGAACATGAAGCCCGGGCCGTCCTGCTGACTCCGGATCAGCCGAAACCGCTCATTGACCCGCGCATGGACGTTCTTGAGATTCGCCCAGGTCACCCCTGTCTCGCACACATCACCGAAGACCTTGTAACTGAGGAGGAAGTCACGCAGATATGGGGTATCGAATTTCTTCTGGTCGTAGACTGCTCCGGGGCCGGTTCCAAGGTCGATCCCACCGTGCCGTTTGACGATCTTCTTCACCTCGGCCCGTTCGCGCGCGACGGTCGCCTTCGATCCTTCGAAGCAGACATAGGACAGGCACATTCCCTCCGTTGTGTCCCATCCCTTCGCGCGCAGATAGGCGAACAGGGCATCCTGGACACGAGCAGTCGCCTTCGCCTTCGCAGTCGTCGCCTGGGAGACCATGGCAAGACTGAATCGCGTCTCCGGACCGTCCGAGAGGCGGGTGAAGCTGGGGGTGACCTCCGAGCGAGCGACGTCGTGCATGCTCTCGACCCCATGCGCCCAATCACGGTAGAGGTAGCCGACGACCTCGCGGACCTCGGGGTTGCGATGGACCTGAACCGTACACTCGGAGATGACTCCGAGGCGGCCTTCACTGCCCAGAGCCATCTCATGGACTGATGGCCCCGAATCACGGCCCGGAATGGGCTTGCTGATCAGGACTCCGCGCGGATGGACCATGCGCAGTCCGCGTACGATGTCTTCGATATCGCCGTATCTGTCCGACTGCATCCCGGACGAGCGGGTGGCTGCCCAGCCTCCGAGCGTCGAATAGCTGAATGAGTCCGGGAAATGGCCCATCGTCCAGCCCCGAAGATTCAGCTGTTCCTCGAGGTCGGGCCCGTAGGCTCCGGCTTCGACGCGGGCGAGGCCCGATTGCTCGTCGACGTCGATGACTCTCCTCATCCGACCAAGATTGAGCGAGATGATGGGGCGCTCTTCGCTCGGATCCGGCGTGACGGAACCGGAGATGCACGACCCGCCGCCATAGGGGATGAGCACGAGATCGTGGTCGAGGACGAGATCGAGTACAGCGGCGATCTCCTCTTCGCAGCCGGGATGGACGACAACATCGACGAGGCGGGTCATCCTTTCGTTCCGCACGCGATAGAGATCGGGCAGGGAGCGGCCGAAGGAGTGGATGACTCGCAGCTCGTCGTCGACGCTGACGTTGTCAGGACCCACGGCAGCGGTCAGTGCCTCGACGAGGCTCGACGCAACGCGCGTTTCCGGTACCTCGTGATCCCTGAGGTTCGGGGTGCCCGGTCGCGGCGCGTTCCACAGATCGAGACCGACCTTCTCCTTGGCGATCTCCGCGAAGTCCGGTTTGGTCTCCCAGACGAATTCAACGCCCTCGGCGCCCCATCCCCACCAGCGATGTCGCCTGACGTCGTCCACTCTCAGAGGCGTGTTCAATTCTTCATCCCTTCATCGGTGACATTGCGTCCGTCGGTGACAGAGCGTCCGTCGTGTCGTTGATCTGATCGAGGTGGACCGGAACCGTCCGCGCGGGCAGATGAGTCGTCGCCTCGGCGGTGGGTACTGGGAACGCCGATGTCGGTGGCGCCGGCAGCATAGAGATTCGCGACGCGGGTCTGCACCCGAGATGTCAGCGAGGCGAGTGACTCGCCGGACTCGGGAGTGAGTGCTTCGCCGAAGACCACACGGACGGGAGGCCGGCCCGGCCGCGGCCAACCGCTGCCCTTGGGCATGGCTTCGAAGCCTCCGATTATCGCAGTCGGCACGATCGGAACCGCAGCGTCGGCGGCGAGTCGGATCGCGCCGACCTTGAAGTCAGCGACGACGCCATCGGTCTGTCGCCCGCCCTCGGGGAAGAGCAGGACGGGCACTCCGGCGCGCAGCAGTGCGCGAGGAGTGTTCGAACTGCCGTGCGAACCGCCGCGATGGACCGGGAAGGCGTTGAAGAGCCATCGCACAAAGAGCCTTCGGTACCAGACGGTGAAGAAGTAGTCGTGGGCGACTCCGGTGGCCAGGAATCGTGCCTGCTTCCGCGGCATGCTCTGCGCGATGATCGGCGCGTCCAGGTGAGAGGTGTGATTGGCGACGAGCAGGTACCCGCCGTTGAGCGCACGTACGCTGGGATCGAGCCTCACCGAGGGGCTGATGGTGGAGCGCAGCACACCGCGGAACAGGACACGTTGAAGCACGAAGCGCAGGGACGCGCGGAGGCCCGAGCGGTACTTCTTCGTCACCTGTGGGTGGAGGTTTTTTGCGTTCATCGACGGCTATTCGGAGCCGACGCCCGTTTCGGATGGGAGATCGGTGATGAAAATTTTACGGCCAGGTGTCGAAGGCGACCGGAGGGCGAGTCGAACTCGTGAGTCAGGAGGTCGTGGATCCACCCTTGGCACCGGATCCATCGCCGGGCCCATCCGCGAGGACCTCGCCGTTCCGTCGGGAGGTGAGCAGCGAGGAGAGACGATGAACGGCCGGGCGAGGGGCGGCTCGCAGCGCCGCCACGATGATCTTCCACCGCAGCCCGGGGACGCTGATGGTCTTCCCCCGGGCGACGTCTTTGAGGCACTCTTCCACGAGCAGGTCCGGGTCCAGCCACAGGAAGTCGGGAATCGACGATCCGGCGATGCCCGCACGAGCATGGAACTCAGTGCGCACCCAACCGGGCACGAGTGCGGTGACGTTCACTCCCATTCCTGCTGTCTGTAGTGACAGTGCCTCGGAGTAGTTCTGCGTCCATGCCTTGATGGCCGTGTAATTGTTCTGTGTGAGGCCCGAGCTCACCGAGCAGACATTGATGATCCATCCTCGCCTGTGTCGGGCCATTGCCCGTGCTGCGGCGCCGCCGATGACGAGCACGGCTCGCTGCATCACCTCGAAGCCTCGATCGTGCTCCTCGAGTTCCTTCTCCAGCAGACTCGCGCGCACCGAGAACCCGGCGTTGTTGACGACGACGTCGATTGTGGGTTCGGCGCCCGGGTCCTCGACCCGCGCAGCCACCAGCGCCTGGTCGTGTCGGTCAGAGAGGTCGGCGACAATGGCCTCGACCCCTACACCGAACTCGCCGCGGATCTGCTCGGCAAAGGTGTCGAGGTTTGAGCGATCTCGGGCGACGAGCACCAGATCAAGACCCCGACGGGCGAAGGCGCGGGCGAAGGCAGCGCCGATTCCAGAGCTTCCGCCAGTGATAAGAGCCACATTCATACGGTTACGATACATGGATCCAATCCAAAAGCCGGACGGCGTCGAATCATTCTCGTTCCGCGAAGTCGGGACGCATGATCAACCAGAAACTCGTCACTCGAACCGATAGGCCGCACAATGAAACCGAGCCGCTTCCTCCTGACCGGTGCCACGGGGTTCCTCGGCCAAGCTCTTCTTCAGGCGATGCTCGAGAGCTTGCCGCATGTCACCATCACCGTCCTCGTGCGTGCACGTGGAGCGCAATCGGGACGCGACCGTGTACAACGGCTGCTCGGCAAACCGGTCTTCGCCGCTTGGACTGACCGGGTCGGCATCGCAGCGGTCCGAGAGGCGCTCAGCCGCCGGGTCGAGGTTCTCGAAGGGGACATGGTCGACCTGCCGCCACTGATCGAGCACTACGACGTTGTCATCCATTCCGCTTCGAGCGTGTCGTTCGACGCCCCGATCGACGAGGCTTTCCGCACGAACGTCGGCGGAGTCGAGCGACTCTACGATGCGCTGCAGGAGTCGAAGCAGGATCCGCACGTCATCCATGTCTCGACCGCCTATGTCAGAGGGATTTCGAAGGGCGTCTCCCAGGAACAGCGCCTCAACCACGACGTCGACCGGCGGGCCGAGCTCCGCTCGTCTCAACTGGCGAGAGAACGCGTCGAAGCCGAATCCCGCGACCCGGAGTCACTGCGCAGGTTCATCCGCACCGCTCGCACACAAAGCGCACGGATCGGACCCAAGGCGGTCGCAGCCTCCGCAGAGGCCGCCAGACAGAGCTACGTCTCAGATCGGCTTGTCGAATTCGGTCGCATGAGGGCCGAATCCCTCGGGTGGACCGATATCTACACCTTGACCAAGGCCATGGCGGAACGGGTAGGCGAAGAGGAGTGGGCCGAGAAAGGGCATCGGGTCTCGTTCGTCCGTCCCTCGATCATCGAATCGGCGCTCAGACTGCCGGCCCCGGGCTGGATCGACGGATTCAAAGTTGCCGACCCTCTCATCATGGCCTACGCGAACGGGAAACTGTCGGAATTCCCCGGGCACGCTGATTCTGTGCTTGACATCATCCCCGTCGACCAAGTTGTCAACGTGATTCTCGCTCTGGCGACCCTCGGCGCCGACGACCGGGCTGAGGGCGGTACGCAGGACGGCAGCTCGAGCTCAGAGGAATCGGGCGCTGCCTACTATCACGTCGTCTCAGGGACGAGCAACCCCTTGCCCTTCCACCAGATGGTCAGGACGGTTCGAGAGTACTTCCTCGATCGTCCGATCCCCGATCGCGAAGGCGCGCCCACTCACGTGCCCGAATGGAGGTTCCCGAACTCCGATCTCGTCGACGGGAAGATCCGGCTGAAGGAACTCGGAACCCGAGCCGGTCGGCGAATCATCGACAGGCTCCCTTCGTCCCGTCGCACCCGAGCTCTGGCCTCCCGTCTCGCCCGTGTCGACTCCGGGCTGAAGTCGCTGCACAAGTTCGCCGATCTCTATCGGCAGTACACGACGACGGAGATGATCTTCGACGACACAGCGACGAGACGATTGCAGTCCCGGCTGCCGGCTGACTATCCATCTGATCGTGGCTTCGACGTCACTGAGATCGACTGGCAACGCTATTTCAAAGACACCCACCTGCCGGCAATCACCGCACTGACCCGCAGCTACACGCGCAGTCGTGCCCAACCCGAAACAGACCACCGTGTCCCGGAACCGATACGTTCCGCCCCTGACGCATTGGCCGTCTTCGACCTCGACGGGACTGTCATCTCGGCGAATATCGTTGGACAGTACGTCTCCGTAGTCCGCGCGACCACACCGGTCTACCGCTGGCCAGCTGCCATGGCGGAGATCGCCGGCATCGTTCCCGGGCTGCTGCGTGCGGAATCACGGGATCGGTCAGAACTCATCCGCATGGTCAATCGTCGCTACCGGGGCTTTCGCCTCGACGAGCTGCGCAAGGTCATCGCCGACGGCCTGGGACAGAGAATCCGGGATTCGATCCGCCCGCAGGCCAAGGAGCTCATCGAATCGCATCGCGCAGCCGGTCACAGGACAGTGCTTCTCACAGGTGCTCTCGATGTGCTCGTCGAACCGCTTGCGGATCTGTTCGACGAGGTCGTGGCGACGCGCATGGATGTCACGGACGATGGAGTGCTCTCGGGCTTTCTCGCGACTCCGCCTCTTGTCGATGAGGCTCGCGCGAACTGGCTGCAGAAGTATTCTGAGGGGATCGGTGCGGACCTGTCGACGTCGACCGGCTACGGCGACTCACTCGCCGACGCGGCGTGGCTCGAGCTCGTCGGTTACCCGGTCGCCGTCACCCCGGATCTCGGACTCTACGGATTGGCCCTGAAGAAACGATGGAAGGTGCTCGAATGGTGACGAACAATGCGACGCGCGATGTGACGGACGTTGACCGAGGCCCCGGAGGTGGGAGTGTGCCGGACGTGGAACATCCCCCGGGCCACGTCGATGGCAGACTGTTCTCCCAGGCCGAGCATCCGACCGTCCTGCGCACGGACTTCGACGTCCCGGAGTACCTCGCTGGCGCCCGCGGTCGCATCCCGGTCACTATCGACTCGGTCGATCTGGCCGAGGACACTGCTCGAGATCTCTCATTTCTGTGGCGACTCGAAAATTCTGCGCTGGCCGAAACGCGTGCCGTACTCGCGTCCTGGACAGCCAACGAAGCCAGGATCACGGCATTCATCACCGCGTGGGGATATGAGCGGTACTGGCTGGCGCGAGCGCTGCGCGACCTTCTCGAAGCGGCTCCGGCCTCGTCGCTCCCTCGACCACGACCCACGCTGACAATGAGGCTGCGCGGTTCCTGGGTGGAGCGGGGGCTTCCGATCCTCGCTCCCGTCGTGGGCGGAATCGTCAAGGAACCGCTGACCGCAGGTCACATGGCACGACTCGCTATCCAGGAAGGAGCTCTGCAGGTGGCTGAGAATGCTCTGCTGCCGCGACTGCAGGGCGAGGCCGCCAGCGTGCTGTCGGAAGTCGTGAAGAGGCGAGATGAGATCATCAGGTTCTTCCGCACCGAGGCGATCGCCCGTATCACCCGCTCGCGGCGCGAAGCCGTCACCGCCCGACTCCACCTCGCACGGCCCTGGGCTCCGCTGCGTGTCGTCGGTGTGCCGGACCCTGATGAGGCCCGGGCTCTGACGAGCATCTTCGCCGCAGGAGCCGATAGGAGAGGGCTCATCGAATCGGATGCGAATATCGGACGATACGTGCCCCTGACCTCGAAACCATCGGTGAATCAGATTCGGGCAGCGCTGGGAACCAACCGCAGAACCGACGCACGGACTAGGAGAGAAAATGGCGTTTGACTTCGACAACTATGCCGAGACCTCGGAAGCGGTGAGATGGTCAGACCTCGACTTCGACGTCTTCGACGACATGCCTCTGGACAGGGACACCCTTCGCTCCGTGCGCTATATGTGCGACGTCGAGTACCACACCACCTGCTTCGTCCGTGAGCTCCTGGTCACTCCCTCGCATCGGGAAGATGCCACTGCAGCGTTCATGACCATGTGGAATCGGGAGGAGTTCTGGCACGGTGAGGCTCTGGCAGCCGTGCTCGAGAAGCATGGAATCCACGTCGACTACGACGAGGTCAAAGCCAAACGGGCGAGCTTGGGCTGGAAGCTCGCCCTCGGACCTGCCAAGCAGTCGATCCTCGCAAACATGGTGGGCACGGACTTCGTCGCGGTCCACATGGCATGGGGTGCGGCGAACGAGCTTTCGGCCACGGCCGGATATCGGAGGATGTCGGCGATGCAGGACCACCCTGTGCTCTCACCGCTGCTTGAGCGCATCGCCAAGCAGGAGACCCGCCACGTCGCTTTCTACACAACCCAGGCCCGCGAAAGACTTGAAGGCAATTCTCGTGCTCAGTCCTTCGTGCGGATGGCGTTGGGGAAGCTGTGGAAGCCGGTGGGATCGGGGATGATGGACGATGCCGAGGTCAAGCACGTCATGACGCACCTGTTCAGCGACCAGACGGATGAGCTCGACAAGTTGGACAAGCGCGTGCAGAAGCTGCCCGGTCTGAGTGAGCTGAGGATCTTCCGCAACGCCTTCGCCGGTCTGGGGATCGAATGACCTTTTCGGTGTTCACCGCAGACGAGTCTTCGGCTGCGTGAACGCCGTCGTGTCCACGTCGCGGTGCCCTGCGGCCACCGGGTAGAGTTCGATCCGGAGGCGTCCGAGTCCTGGTGGGCTCCCCGGTCTTCAAAACCGGTGAGACCGAGTATCTCGGTCTGGCGGGTTCGATTCCCGTCCGCCTCCGCCACCAGCATCGTCGCCGCACCTGTAAGCTCGGAGCTCGCGTCCGCGGCAGGACCCGACCGCAGTGAAGGAGAACGCAGTCTTGGCCGACACGGATCCTCGGCGCCGCATTCCGCGCACCGATCATCTCCTCGCCCTCCCTGAGGTCATCACCGCAGGTGAGAGACTGAGCCAGTCGACGATCAGGGCGATCATCTTCGAAGCTCAGGCCGCCGCTCGCGCCGGTGAGATACCCGTCGCCGAGGTGGTCCCCACCGTCATCGAACACCTGAGTTCCCGTTCGGCCTCCTCACTGACCCCGGTGCTCAACGCCACCGGAATCATCGTCCACACCAACCTCGGCCGCGCCCCACTGTCTGCCGCAGCCCGGCGGGCCGTGGCCAATGCGGCCGGCTACGTCGATGTCGAGATGGATCTGGACTCCGGTAAGCGCAGCAAGCGAGGGACTGGCGCGAAGCGGGCGCTTCTGCGTGCCTGCCCGGGGGCCGAGGACGCGCTGGTCGTCAACAACGGTGCCGCGGCGCTGCTGCTCGCCGTCACTGCGCTGCGCGGTGACGAGGTGACAGGAGATGACGGTTCGGCCGGTGCGAGCGACGCGAAGGTAGCAGGCGAGATCATCGTCAGTCGCGGGGAGCTCATCGAGATCGGTGCTGGCTTCCGCCTGCCCGATCTCATGGCGACGACCGGTTTTCGGATCCGGGAAGTCGGCATGACGAACCGCACCCATCTCGACGACTACGCCCGGGCCATCAACGGCCAGACTGCGAGTCTGCTCAAGGTCCACACGAGCAATTTCCGAGTCGAAGGCTTCACCGCCTCCGTCGAGATCGCTGCGCTGCGTGAACTCGCCGACGACCATGACCTCCCACTCATCGCCGATCTGGGCAGCGGACTCTTCGAACCTGACTCCTGCCTGCCCGACGAACCCGACATCGCCAGTGCGCTCGCCGCCGGAGCCGATGTCGTCATCGTCAGCGGCGACAAACTCCTCGGCGGCCCGCAGGCCGGACTCATCCTCGGCCGCAGCGACGCCGTGCAGCGCATCGCGAAGCACCCCCTGGCCAGGGCGATGCGCACCGACAAACTCACACTCGCCGCGATCGAGGCCACGGTCGCGAACACCGAGAATCCGGTCCGTCAGGCCCTGCACAACGACATCGACCGGCTCAGGGAACGCACCGAACGTCTGGCGGGCCTCGTCTCCGGGACCGTTGTCGCCCACGACGGGCGCGTCGGCGGCGGGGGAGCCCCCGGCGTTCCCCTTCCCGGCTGGGCCGTCGAAATGCCCGAGGAGCTCGCCCGCCCGCTGCGCCTCGGCAACCCGGCAGTCGTCGCCCGAGTTCACCAGGGACGATGCCTCATCGACCTGCGCTGCGTCCCCGAAGCCGATGACGATCTAGTCGGCGAGGCCGTGAACCGAGCTCGTGGGAACCATGCCTGAGATGTACGTTCTCGCAACCGCCGGCCACGTCGATCACGG
Source organism: Brevibacterium sp. UCMA 11752 (assembly GCF_021532235.1). NCBI lineage: Bacteria > Bacillati > Actinomycetota > Actinomycetes > Micrococcales > Brevibacteriaceae > Brevibacterium > Brevibacterium sp. UCMA 11752. The sequence continues at coordinate 915,513 of NZ_JACBOS010000003.1, forward strand.
GAAGTCCACCCTGGTCAACGCCCTGACCGGGATGGAACCGGACCGCTGGGCAGAGGAGAGGAAACGGGGTCTGACGATCGACCTCGGCTTCGCCTGGACGACTCTGCCGTCGGGGCGGGAGCTCGCCTTCGTCGACGTTCCTGGGCATGAGAAGTTCCTCGCGAACATGCTCGCAGGCGTCGGCCCGGCCCCCATCGTGTGCCTCGTCGTCGCAGCGGACAAGGGGTGGCAGGCCCAGTCGAGTGACCACCGGGACGCGATCACCGCGCTGGGCATCACCCGCGGCCTCGTCGTCATCACCCGCGCGGACCTCGCCCCCGAGTCGCTCCCAGCGACAGAGGCCCAGGTCAGAGCCGAACTGCGGGGCACACCGCTGGCTGATGCTCCGGTGCTCACCGTCTCCGCGACCACCGGGGACGGTCTCGACGAACTCGTCGCGACGCTCGATGCTGTCACCGCCGAGGCTCCTGCCCCCGACTCCGAGGCCCGACTGCGGCTGTGGGTCGACCGCGCCTTCACGATCAAGGGCGCCGGCACCGTGGTCACCGGCACGCTCACGGCCGGAACCCTGCGCACCGGTGATCGTCTGCGCCTCGTCGGGGAGACCTCGGACGAGGCGACGGCCGTCCGTGGTCTGCAGAGCCGGAACTCCTCCGCCGAGGTGGTCGCCCCCAGTGCCCGTGTCGCCGTGAATCTGCGCGAGGTCGCAGCCGATGAGATCCACCGCGGTGACGCACTCATCACCGACGATGCATGGCCGATCGTCGAGATCATCGACGTTCGCCGAACCATGGGCCAGCTGCTCGACGAGGGCGTGCACGGACTCATGCTCCATATCGGAACCGCCGCGGTCCCGGTGCACATGAGGCCCTTCGACGGTGACCATGCCCGCCTCACACTCGAGCGTCCGCTGCCGCTGCAGGTCACGGACCGGATCGTCCTGCGCAGCCCCGGCAGCCGCAATGTCTTCGCGGGAGTCGTCATCCTCGACGTCGACCCACCGGGACTGAGCCGCCGAGGTGCTGGCACCAGGCGAGCCCTCGAGCTGACCGATCGTCCGGAGACTGGAGACATCCTCGCTGAGGTGGCCCGCCGGGGAGCCGTCGAACGGGCCCGACTTGTGCGTTTCGGACTGACGATTCCCGACGCCGTCGAGGGCGTTGACGAGATCGCTGGAGGATGGCTCGTCCACCGGCCGACACTCGAGAAGTGGGTCACTGCCGCGCGAAGTACGGTGAAGGCGAAGCTGGCGGCAGAGCCTCTGGCTGCTGGTGTTCCCGAGAAGGCACTGGCCGAAGAACTGCGACGCTTCGAGCCCCCGTTGCCGAACAGCGGCGGTCAGGAACTCGTGTCCGCCATCGCCTCTCGCGCCGGTCTCGAAACGGTCAAGGGCATGGTTCGACCGCCCGGTCACACCGCTGATCTGGGCCCGGCCGAGGCGGGAGTCGCCGAGCTGGAACGACGCTTGGCGGCCAATCCCTTCGCGGCTCCCGAGGCCGATGACCTGCGAGAACTCCGACTGGGAGTGCGGGAGCTTGCTGTCGCCGAGAGAGCGGGACGGCTCCTGCGCCTCGGCGACGGTGTGGTTGTGTCACCACGGACACCGGCACAGGCGATGCGACTGCTTGCGGGACTGGACCAGCCGTTCACGACGAGTGCGGCCAGGAAGGCTCTGGGCACCACGCGGCGCGTCGTCATTCCCCTGCTCGAGCACCTCGACGGTCGCGGTTGGACCCGCCGTATCGACAACACCTCTCGCGAGGTTGTGAGGTAGGCAGACGCGCGCCTGAATGGAGCCTGACCCGCACCTTCGAGTGGCCCGATGGGCGGGCAGAGACCCGGGTCACGGGTGCGTGCGGACGCCGCTTGGTGCCGCAGAGCATCCAGCGAATTCTGAGCTGATGCTCACCAGTCCCTTCCGATTCGTTGCGGCGAACCTAAGCCACCTATGAGCGTCTCGGCATTGAACCGCCTTCCTGCGTCCGACAGTGTGGTGTGAGGCGATTACCGGAACATCCCTGTGCCGAATGCAGGAAGCAGATGTGTGCCGAATCCGATCAGGACGCCGTCCGGGCAGCTCGCCCGATCCAACAGGAAAGTGAGAACTGATGAAAAGCGTGCGCAAATTTACGGTGACTGCACTGTCCGCTGCCGTCATCGCAGGGGGTCTCTCCCTGGGGGCGGCAACCTCCGCCGAGGCGGGTCCGATCTCAGGGGCCGTCGATCAGCCGAGCGAGAATGTCTCGGGCACAGGCCAGGGCGACGGCACAGCCGTGGGCATCGACGATCCGGACGAGCTCAGCTCCGAGCAGATCGACAATGCCCGCACCATCATCGGCGTCGGTAAGGGCGCAGACTTGTCGGAGAAGGCCCAGAAGATCGCCGTGATGACCGCACTGCAGGAGTCGAGCCTGCAGAATCTCGACGGCGGGGATCGTGACTCCGTCGGAGCGTTCCAGCAGCGTCCCTCGATGAACTGGGGATCGGCCGAACAGGTAGAGGATCCCGTCTTCGCCTCGAAGTCTTTCTATGGAGTCAACCCCGACAGCCCCAATCCGGGCCTGACTCAGATCGATAGCTGGGAGAACATCGACCCTGGTCAGGCCGCGCAGGACGTGCAGTCTTCGGCTTTCCCTGACGAATACGCGAAGTGGGAACCGTTGGCCGATCAGCTCGTCGATGACAACCAGGACGTCGACGACATCAAATGAGGTCGCTCGCTGGGGAGTCGGCGATGATCGAGCTCATCGCCGACGCAGTCAGCCCACGCCACTGATCACGAGGTGGCGTTGTCGGAAGCGGATCGCCTCGCAGTCGGGCGAGGGCAACCTCGATGATCGCCGAGTGGTCAGGGAAAGCCTCGAGCGCGTGCCGTCCGGCGTCCTCCTTGCTGATGATCTCCCCGGTCAGGAGGGTGTGGTGCATTCGCGCCGGCCCCAGCAGGCACCACTCCACAGCTCCAGCTGACAAGGTGCGTCGGCCTCTGCGTGCGCTTTCAGCCAGCGGAGCCCAATACTCGCGGATGTTGCGCGCCACCCAGTGACGGAGTTCACCCGGCTCGGAGTCGAGACACCAATCCGAGACGGGCCCGCCGCGGACGGAGATGCCACCGTCGACGAGTTCCTTCCAGATCACCGGATTGACGTCGAAAGCGCCCTGAGAGTCGAAGACCTCGCCTACGTGGGACGCGACCGGGTTGATCTCGGTCACCGCCCGGGTGATCTCGGACTGCCAGACGAACACCGTGTTGCAACATGCGCTGAACCCCATACCGCGCGCAGCACGGACGGTCAGACGGGGCACCTGAGCGAGATGCAGAAGCCTCAAGCGTGCCATAAGGCTCTGGTGGTCTTTCCACTCATCGCTGAGGACAGCGATGACATCGATATCGCTGCGGCCCGGTCGGTAGGCATCAAGGGCGATGGACCCACCGACTGCGCATGCGGTGACCGCACCCGGCAACAGTCGGTCGGCGATTCGCAGATACGACTCGACTGCCCGGGCAGCTTCCTCAGGCAGTCTCGAGTCCATGGGGCAAGAGTACTGCGTCGGCCTCGGCCGCAGTGCGGCGTCGGCTGGAGCGTGTCAACCGCAGTGCGGCTTCGGCCCGAGCGCGTCAACCGCAGTGCGGCGTCGACACGCCGCCGGATCAGCACAATTCAACAGCCGTTAGCTCCGTGTTCGTTGCAGGCGACATTGTCCCTTCGAGAGGCTGGGGCGTGGGCGAGTTTTCAGAGGGCCGTGTCTTTCTCCAGTGAGGATATTGTGCGCGGGCCTACCGCTCAACACAATGCCCATTGCTCTATTGAGCGGACTTCAGGAGAATCAGAACCGATGAAACTTGCACGAGCATTAGCGGTGACAGCTCTTTCCGCAGGCCTCCTCGCCGGTGGCGCGTCTGCGGCGACCGCAGTGCCTGCGGAGACCCTTCCTCCTACGAGCAAGGCCCCTGATAGCGGTGAAGGTGCCAGGCCCCAAGACACCAGCCAGCTCTCGCAGGAGAAGATCGACAATGCTCGCACCATCATCGCCGTCGGCAAGGGCTCTGATCTCTCGGCGCAGGCTCAGAAGATCGCAGTCATGACCGCGCTGCAGGAATCGAGTCTGCGGAATCTCGACAGCGGCGACAAAGACTCCGCCGGACTGTTCCAACAGCGGCCGTCATACGGGTGGGGAACCCACGGGCAGATCACCGATGCGGTATACGCCTCGAAGTCCTTCTACGGAGTCAATCCGGAGTGCCCGAACCCGGGGCTGCTCCAGATCGCGGGGTGGGAGACGATGGACCCCGGTGCCGCGGCCCAGGCCGTCCAAGGCTCAGGACATCCCGAGGCCTATGACAAGTGGGAGTCGCTGGCCGAAGAGCTCGTCGACGAGAACCAGGACGTCGAGCCCATCGCTTGACGCACCTCTATGTCCCGGCTGCGCGATCCCTGCGAGCACTGACGCCCGCTAGCCAAATGTGCTCACGTAGAGCATTTGTGCTCTACCAGGGCACTTTTGGCTAGCGGAAGCGAGAGGGGCGAGTTCACCCCAGCGCGCCAGCGGCCAGCCGTCGCACCACCTCGGTGAGGTGATGCAGGCCGGACACGAGGTCCTCGTCCTTCGTGAACTCCTGCAGGCTGTGGGAGACGCCGCCGACGCTGGGCACGAAGAGCATGACCGTGGGCACGGTGTCCTTCATGTTCGTCGAGTCGTGTCCGGCCACGGTCATCACCCGCGCCGAGGTGAGTCCCAGGTCCTCGGCCGCTGACCGTGCCAGCTCGACCCCGTCCTCGGAGTACGGGTTCTGATCCCAGCTGTGTTCGGCGACGATCTCGATCTCGACACCGACCACTTCGCGGACCCGGGCGACCGTGGACATGAGGGACTCGTGGGCGGCGGCGATCACCTCGGCGCTGGGGGAGCGCAGGTCGAGCAGCAGGCCGACCTCGCTCGCGACGACGACCGGGGAGTTGGGGTAGACGTTGAGCTCACCGCACGCCGTGTGCAGCGCCCCGGGCTCGAATTCGTCGACGAGTTCACGCGCAGCGACGACGAGGCGGGCGGCACCCAGCAGCGCATCGCGACGATCACTCATCAGCGTCGAACCGCTGTGGGCCTGCTCGCCGGTGACGCGGAACTCGAACTTATGAGCAGCCCACGTGGCGTTGACGAGGCCGATCGTGACACCGTCCTCCTCCATGCTGCGTCCCTGCTGGACATGGATTTCGGCATAGGCCGCGATCTTCGGCGCGGTGAAGTCGCCACGCTCACCGATCGCATCGAGTGCCTCGGCGACAGTGACACCATGCGGATCGGTGGTGGCCAGTGCCGCCTCGAGCTCGGCCTTGCCGGTGAAGACATTGCTGCCCATCATCGACGGTTTGAAGCGCGAGCCCTCTTCGTTGAACCAGTTGATGACGGCGAGGTTGTACTTCGCCCTTGCCGGGTCGGCGCGAAGTTCGTCGGCGACGGCGAAGCAGGCGTGAGCCGAGGACATGACGCCATACGCCCCGTCGAAGCGTCCGGCGGTCGGCTGCGAATCCATGTGCGATCCGGTGAGCACATACGGGGCGCCGGGAACGAGTTCGAGCAGTCCGAACTGGTTGCCGATGGCATCGCGGTGCACGCTGAACCCGTGCTTGTCCAGCAGCTCGGCGAACCATCTGCGCTGCTCACCGTCGGCCGCGCTCGCCGCCTGCCGATCCACGCCGTTCGTGCCCTCGACGGCGCCGAAGCGCGAATGCACCGACCAGTCGGCAAGGAAGTCGTCGTCCCGATCGGTCTGCGTCGTCGCTGGTGAGGAAGCTGGAGTCTGCGAGCGGGGAGTCTGCGTCATGGTTCGTCCTTTGCGGGGTTGTGGGGACTGTCGTGGATGTTCGGGGAACCGTCAGGCCGGGATCTCGTCGGCGGCCGGGGGCATGAGCTCAGAGTCGATGAGGACGTGGACGAGCGCCGGACCGTCTGCAGCCAGGGCTCGGTCCAGGGCGGCCTCGAAGTCCTCGGTCCGCTCGACCCTTTCGCCGTGCCCGCCGAACGAGGACATCCACACTGCGAAGTCGGGGTTGACCATGCGGGTGCCCGAGGGACGCCCGGGATAGTGCTTGACCTGGTGTTGGACGATTGTGCCGTACACGCCGTTGTCGACGACGATGACCAACGGCTTCGCCCCATGAGCGAAGGCCGTGGCCAGCTCCTGCCCATTCATGAGGAAGTCCCCGTCACCGCAGATCGCGACCGCGCGACGCTCGGGGAAGACGAGCGAGGCCGCGACCGCACCGGGAACGGCAAGGCCCATGGCTCCGTTGCGGGCGCCGACTAGGCTCGCCGGCTCACGATGCCGGATGAATCTGTGGCCCCAGATCGTCGCATTGCCGGCTCCGTACGTCAGAACCGCAGAGCCGCCGAGGCGGTCGTCGAGGATCCCGAACGCAACCCCGAGATCGACCCCGGTTCGAGGACGGGCACCAGCCACCTCGGCGTCGGGCCTGTGCTCGGCGACCTGGGACTGCACGTCTGAACGCGACTCCATCCACGCGTCGTTGCGTTCTCCGCGCAGGTCTGAGGCATCGATCGAGTTCAGAGCCGTGACGAAGCTGCGTGGGGAGGCCAGAATCTGCTGGTCGATGCGCCCGGCATGCTGGGTCGCCTCCGGGTCGAGACCGACGACGACGGTCTCCGCGTCGAAGCCGCGGGTGTAGCCGTCGCTGGCGACATCGGAGCGGGTGGCCCCGACGAAGACGAGGAGGTCGGCATCACCGAATCCGGCGGCGACCGCCTCGGTGCGGCCATATCCCAACCATCCGGCCCACGCGGGTCCGGTGTGGGGGACGGCGTCGTAGGCGCGCCAATCGCAGAAGACCGGGATCCCCGCCGAGGCGGCCAGGTCGAGCAGTGCGCGGCCGTGGCCTTCGTGCCACCCGTCCCCACCGAGGACGAAGGCTGGCTTCTGCGCGGCGGCGAAGCGGGCGCTCAGCGATTCGAGGTCGATGGCCGAGGGCCGAGGTTCGGCGATCGGAGCGGGTGTCGTTGCTGGTGAGTCGGTCAGGCGGACGAGGACGTCCTCTGGCAGACCCACGACCACGGGACCGGGGCGACCGGATGCGGCGATGCGCAGGGCATCGGCAGTGAGGTCACCGGCACGGTGCTCGTCGTCGACGATGATGACCTTCTTCGCGGTGGAGGAGAACCATTCAGCCAGGCTGAATTCCTGGAACGATTCCCGGGCGCGGTCCGCGATGGGCACGAGTCCGACGAAGAGGACGAGCGCGGTGGCGTCCTGGTAGGCGGTGTGCACGGAGATCATCGCGTTCGCGGCACCCGGACCACGGGTGACCATGGCGACTCCGGGTCGCCCCGTCAGCCGTGATTCGGACAGAGCCATGAACCCTGCGCCGCCCTCCTGCCGGCACACGACGGGCTCGATGGGAGAGTCGTAGAGTCCGTCGAGGACGTCGAGGTAGCTTTCGCCGGGGACCGCGTAGATCCGCTCGATTCCGGCGTTCTCCAGGGTGCTGACGATGAGGTGACCGGCCGAGCGGGACATGCGTATGGGGGCCTTTCGTGAAGGTGAGTGCAGATGGGGGCTGGTGGTGGGAGTGCCGGTGGCGGGAGTGCTGGTGCTGCGCCGTCTGTCCTCAGTGCTTGAAACCGGGCAGGTCGACGCTCAGGCGCGGTGCGATGGCTCCGGCGAAGGCCGTGAACAGGGACAGGAAGGCCAGCATCGCGGCGGCCGGCCACCAATGATCGGACGCTGCGGCGACGAACCCGGTGGCGAGCAGCGGAATGAATCCGGAGATCATGCCGGCGACGTTCTGTGCCAGGGCGACACCGGTGTAGCGGGTGCTGGCCGGGAACAGACCGGTCATGACTGTGCCCGAGGCGGCGTAGGGCAGTGACAGAGTGCCGACCGCCAGGGTCATCGCGAGGACGACCAGAACCGGGTTCCCGGAGGCGAACATGAGGAAGGCAGGAACCGAGACCACCGCCGAGGCGATGCCGCCCCACAGGATGACCTTGCTGGCCCCGAACTTCGTTCCGAGCGCTCCGCCCCAGATGAGGGCGAAGATCTCGACAGCGGCGGCGACCATGCTGCCCAACAGCAGAAGCGAATCGTCGTAGCCGAGGACGTTGACGCCGTACCAGACGCAGAATGCGGTGACGAGGTAGAAGCCGCCGACGCCGAGGAGAGCCGCGGCCATACCGACGATGATCTGCTTCCAGCTGTCGCGGAAGGTGGTGCGCACGGGGCTCTTCTCGAGCTCGTCGGACTCCTCGAGCTGGCGGAAGACCGGGGATTCTTCGAGGCGGCTGCGGATGTAGACGGCGACGAGGAGGAGTGGGATGGCGGCGAGGAACGGAATGCGCCAGCCCCAGGCGCTGAAGCTGTCCGCCGACAAGATCAGTGTCATGACGAAGAAGCCGCCCGAGGACAGGATCGTGCCGATGGGCGAGCCGATCTGCGGGATTGCGGCGTAGCGCGCGCGCAGGTGAAGCGGGGCGTTCTCGACGACGAGCGTCATGGCGCCCGACCATTCGCCGCCGACGAAGAGTCCCTGCAGGATGCGCAGGAGCACGAGCAGGACGGGTGCCGCGAAGCCGATCGCGGCGTAGGTCGGGAGCGCGCCGATGAGGCCGGTGACGATGCCGATGCCCACGATCGTGACCATGAGGACTTGGCGGCGGCCGAGCTTGTCGCCGATGCGGCCGAAGATGAGTCCGCCGATGGGACGGGCGGCGAGTCCGACGCCGAAAGTTGCGAAGGATGCCAGCGCAGCGGCAGTGGCGTTCTCGCTGGTGAAGTACTGCACGTTGAAGACCAGTGCCGCAGCCGCGCTGAAGAGGAAGAAGTCGTACCATTCGAGCGCGGTGCCGAGGAGGGCGCCGAGCGCGACCTTGTTGGCGTCTTTGACGCTGAGTTCATGAGTTGCGGAGTATTCCGCCGCAGCTGTGGGATCGGTGTGGCTCATGTTTCTCTCCATCGAGTGCGGGACTGGGTGGCATGGTTGGGTTGCAGGGCATGGTCGGCTAGGGCATTCAACCTGTAACTTAGAACACTACAGAGTGAGATCGCACGATTTCGAGTATCTTTTGCCCCGAGATCTCGGTTGCCTATTGTGCATCTGCACAGCCTTCCGCACATAGTCTAGGACGATGCCGCCAACACACGAGAGACAGCTCAAGGATCAGCCGCTGCCCGGTGACCGTCAGCGCTGGATCGAACTCCTCGACGCCCTCGATCTCGAGCAGCTCACCGAACGGTTCATGTCCCGAGTCGGCAGGGTGCCCGGCTACGATCCCGCCCCGATTCCGGTCTCGGAGCTGCGGCGGACCGGGTTCGTCTCATTCCAGTCTCTCGTCGAGGGCCTGCGCGCCGGCGGCTTCGACGGCCCGGTTGCGGTCTCCACGGAGGTCGGGGTCTCTCGCGCTCGTGCCGGGATTCCGCTGGAGGCGCTGATGACGGCGATCAGGCACGACTTCAACGTCCTGTGGGAGGCCCTGACCAGGGTCGCGACGCAGGATGATGCGGAACTCGTCATCCGACATACCGGGATCGTGCTCTCCACCGTCGACGAATACGTCTCCCAGGTCCAGCATGCCTACACAGCAGAACGGGAGCGGATGCGCGAGGAGGAATCCTCCGTCCGGCAGGGGCTCATCGCGGGACTCTTCGATGATCTCAACCCGACGGATGAACGCCTGGCCACGATCGCCTCGGCGCTGGGCCTCGATCCCGACGGACCGCTGCTCGTCGTGGCCGCACGCGGTGAGGACACCTCGGCGCTGCGGGTTCTCGTGTCCGATCATGAGCGTGCGGGCGGGACCATGTTCACGCACCACCTCGGTGATGTCCTCATTGCCTTCACCGGGTCATCCGAGCTCTCCGGGTCGCGCTTGGAGACGGTCGAACGTCGGCTCGCCGAGGCGCGGGTGGGCCTGGTCAATACCCGGGGAATCGGGTCCCTGCGCAGGTCAGCGCTGACAGCTCGGGATCTGGCGCAGGTGCTCACCGCTACCGAGGTGGGGGCGATGACCTGGGAGCGCGGGTGGGCCAGATTGGCCGCTCAGGCGCTGAATGCGGCGGGGAACTCCATCGTCACCGACGTCGAACGGGCGCTCGCCGTCTGCGGATCGGGCGAACGTGAGCGCCTCGTCGAGGCCGTGCACACCTATCTGCGCTCGGGCAGCATCGCCGGCAGTGCCGCCGAGCTGTTCTGCCATCGCAATACGGTGGCCAACCGCCTGCGCCGATTCGCCGACCTGACCGGGGTCGACCCGATGATCCCCGCCGAGGCGGCCCGCCTCGTTGTCGGGTGGGCGTGAACTCGGCTGCGCTTGGTTGTTGGAGTAACGTCGTTGTTGGAGCGCCGTCACGGAGATGAGGATGCGAGCTCGCCGATGCGTCGGTATGACGGCCGATGTTCAGGCGATGCTGATATGAATTGATGGTTCAACTACTTGAGGTGGCGCCTCAGTGAGACGTCATGGGGGAGAAATCGTGAGCACACAGACGACTCGGCCACTCGATCACCTGGGCTTCATCCATCTGGTTCCCTTCGAGCGCAGCAACCCGGCACGGGGGCTGCAGGAAGGCATCGAACTCTTCAGGTTTGCAGAGGAGCTGGGCCTCGACAGCGGTTGGGTGCGCACCCGACATATGCAGTACGGTCTGCCGTCTCCGGCGGTGTACTTTGCCGCGCTGGCCCAACATACGGAGCGCATCGGCTTGGGGAGCGCGGTGATCCCCGTCGGGCATGAGAACCCCTACCGTCTGGCCGAAGACCTCGCTGTTGCCGATGTGCTCTCCGGAGGGCGAGTGCTCCCCGGGCTGAGTGTGCATCCTCCTGCATTCACCGAGGAGGTCAACGATCTGGTCTTCGACGAGGGTTGGCGTGGCAGCGATTTCAGCTACCGACGCATCGATCGGCTGAGGGACTTCCTCGCCGGAGCTCCCGTCCGCGAGAAGCCGGAGTACCAAGGGTTCGGGGGAGACATCGATTCCGAACGCGTCGAACCGTACTCACCAGGGCTCTCGGACAGGCTCTGGTACGGCGGTGGTTCTCTGAAATCAGCCACCTGGGCCGGAGGAGCCGGGCTCAACTGGCTGATGAGCAACATCTCCTCCGCCGAGGACGGCATCGAGGACTTCTCGCTCAACCAGGCCAACCAGATCGAGACCTTCCGCAAGGCCAGGGCCGGTGGCGCCGGAGCTGAAGATTCGGGCGGCGAAGGCCGAGTCAGCATCGCTCGGGTCATCGTCCCCACCGACGGTGCCAGCCCCCACCAGGTGAAGAAGTATCGCGACTATGCGGAGGCCAGGACTCCGCGGACGAAGAAGGTCCACGGGAAGAACACGATCATCGCCACCGATGTGCTGGGGTCTAACGAGGAGATCGTCGATCGGCTGCTCAGCGATCCGGCGTTCGGGCAGTCCGATGACTACCTCTTCGAGCTGCCCTTCGAGTTCGAACTCGAGGATTGGAAGCACATCCTCCACCAGCTCGCGACCGAGATCGGACCGAAGCTGGGGTGGACAGCGAAGATGTGAGCGAGTCGGTGTCGGCCGTGTAGGGGCAGTTGCGAGCAGGCGTTCCTCAGCCGAGGCGATGACGGAGGATACCGAGGAACTCGTCGGCGCGTTCGACCTGGCGGGCGAGTTTCTCACGTCTGGCATCGGCATCGTCGAGCAGTGCCAGCAGTCTGCGCCGAGCCTCGGCTCGTTCCTCCTCGGGAGAGTCTCCCTCCAGGATGTCCAGGTGGGCCAGCAGCTCACCCATCTCGGCGGTGGAATAGCTGAGGGCCTTCATCCGCCGGATCGTCATCAGGCGACGGAAGTCCTCGTCGGTGTAGACGCGGAAACCACCCTCGGTCCTGCCCGTGGCAGGAATGAGCCCGATGTCTTCGTAATGCCGCAGGGTCCGTGAGGACAGTCCTGATTTCTCCGTCATCTCGCCGATGTGCATGCCACGCACCCTTTCGTCGCCTCCGGTCTCGCTCCAGAACTGTGCCAGCCTCGCTCCGGTCTCGTTCCTGGCCTGTGCCGGCCGCAGGAACTGGTTTGCACCAACCTTAACGCAACGTTAATGTTGGTTGGGAACTCTGACGTGCCGTGAAGGTTCGTGACGACTCCCGGTACCAACTCGTTTCCCGTCTTCTTCCTGCCTGTAGGAGCCCCACTGTGTCCACCACCCTGCCCCCAGACAGTGCACGGCACACTCCGACACCGGAGGAGCGCCAAAGTGTGCTCCGGACGCTGAAACGGCCCGGTTGGCTCAAGACCGAGATTCTGGGCGGGCTCGTCGTCGGTCTGGCGCTCATCCCCGAAGCGATCGCCTTCTCCGTCATCGCCGGTGTGGACCCGCGAGTCGGACTCTTCGCATCATTCACGATGGCTGTGACTGTGGCGATCCTCGGCGGACGACCGGCAATGATCTCTGCGGCGACCGGTGCAGTGGCGCTCGTCATCGCACCCCTGGTGGCCTCGCACGGCACGGACTACTTCATCGCCACAGTCATCCTGGCAGGTCTGATCCAGGTGATTCTGGCACTGGTCGGAGTCGCCCGCCTCATGCGATTCATCCCGCGACAAGTCATGGTCGGATTCGTCAACGCCCTGGCCATTCTCATCTTCATGGCCCAGGTGCCCGAACTCTTCGACGTCCCGTGGCTGGTCTACCCACTGTGCCTGCTCGGCCTCATCATCGTCTTCGTCCTCCCGAAGTTCACGTCCATCGTGCCGGCGCCCCTGGTCGCCATCGTCGTCCTGACCCTTCTCGTCGTGCTCTTCGCCTGGGATGTTCCCAATGTGGGTGACAAGGGCCAGCTGCCTGAGTCGCTGCCGACCCTCCTTGTTCCGCAGGTGCCGCTGACACTTGAGACGCTGAAGGTCATCGCCCCCTACGCGGTGGCGATGGCCCTGGTCGGTCTGCTCGAATCACTGATGACGGCCAAACTCGTCGACGATGTCACCGATACCCGTTCGAACAAGACTCGAGAGTCCTGGGCGCAGGGTGTGGCCAACATCGTCACCGGGTTCTTCGGTGGCATGGGCGGCTGCGCGATGATCGGTCAGACCATGATCAACGTGCGTGCCTCGGGGGCTCGGACACGGCTCTCGACGTTCTGCGCCGGTGTCTTCCTGCTCATCCTCGTCGTCGTCCTCGGCGACATCGTTGCGCTGATCCCCATGGCCGCACTGGTAGCGGTCATGATCTTCGTTTCCTGGGCGACCTTCGACTGGCACTCCATCCGCCCCAGCACTCTCAAGCGGATGCCGAAGTCAGAGACCACCGTCATGCTGGTCACCGTCATTGCGACTGTCTGGACGAACAATCTGGCGATCGGAGTGATTCTCGGCGTGCTCGTGGCCATGGTCGCCTTCGCCAATCGAGTGGCGCACTTCGTCAGCGTCAACCGTGAGATCGTGGAATCTGACGGACGTCCGAGTGCCCGCTACACCGTCAACGGTGAACTGTTCTTTGCATCCTCCAACGACCTGTACACGATGTTCGACTACGCCGAAGACCCTGAGCGCGTCGTCATCGACATGCATCAGTCCCATCTCTGGGATGCTTCGACGATCGCTGCATTGGACTCTGTGACCGACAAGTACGAGCACTATGGAAAGCACGTAGAGATTGTGGGACTCAACGACGCCAGTGCCAGAATGCGGGCCCGCCTCGGCGGTCAGGGTCTTTCGTAGCTCAGGTCGTGCGGTCCGGTCAACGCGATCGCCGCGTGACATTATTAGTGCAAATCTGATGTAGTTAATAGATATTAGGACTCCCGAGCGCACGGGAAGCTGCGTGCGCTCAGGAGTTATCGCATTTCCGCTCTGAGGTACTTTAATGCGATTGCCAAGTAGCTAATATGCTAAGTCAGCAAAATCAGCCTACCTTGTAACGCTATTTACCCGCAATGCTAATCTCGCGCCTCAAGACGATTTTGCCAGGCAGATCAGCAGTCCTCTCAGGGGAATTTTCCATTTGCTACTAAACAGTAGCTAATCAATTCGTCGGTTCCTGATTCCATTCGGAGTCGGGAACACCATTCACTTCTTCATGCCCTTCGGGAATGTCGAATCGTTGAGCGGTGAGATCACGAGGGAGCAGTTTGAATCCCTGCCAGTGCATCTCCATGGGCGACTGCTCTTCATCACGGGGGACATGATGGAATCCGACAGCGACCCACGACACGACGTCGTCGAGCTTCTGACCCTTGCCGTCATCGACGAACTCAGGGACTCCACGGCCGCAATCGCCTCGATTGTTCGTCGCATACTGCTCGCATTCGTTGAAGTTCGTGAAGCCGACGTCGTACCCGGGCTCTTCCTCGTGGGAGTGGGCATGTTCGACGTCATCGACGAACTCGAATGAGTCCGACTTTCCGGTATCGATCTCATAGGAGATGGGATGGCCGTCGTCGTTGAGTACATCGGGGTTGAGGACTCGCCACCAACGGCGGTCCTTCCATCGTGCGAGAGTCGGGTGGTCGATATCCTTGAGCTTGCCGGTCATGATCGGTGATTCCGGTCCGGATTCGCCCGTCGGCGTGGCGTCGAACTGCTGCGCCTTCATTCCGCCTTCGCCTCCGAGTCCCCAGCGGACCTTCCAGACGGCGTTATGCGAATGACTTGCCGCATGTTCATCGTCTCCGACGTCCCAGCCGTGATCCTTGTCCGTGTAGTCGGCAGGCGAGAGGTCGCCGGTTGCCCCGAGCTGCACGTCGATGGATCCATCCGAGCCGAATGTGTACTGAGAGACGTACTCATACCAGCCCACCCGTGAAACCGTCGACAGTCGCAGAGCGTTCTTTCGGTCGGAGGCTGGTGCTACGAGATCGCTCGAATGATAGGCGAGTCCGTCGTCGATGACCTCGGTGCACAGGACATTGCGTGTCTCGGTTTCTCCGTACTTGCCGTCGCCGATCTTCGGGATCTCCATCGAGTTCAGGTCTCCCGCACAGGCATCGGCCTTCAGCGTCTTCATCTTGCGGCCGCCGAAGCCGGCCGCGGTGATATCCGATGTATTGCGTTTTCCGGTGTCGTACGGGACTTCCAGTTGAGCGATGGAGGCAGAATCGATGATTCTGATCGGGTCCTTGCCGGGAGGTGCGATGAAGACCTCGGAGAGACTGAGGCCGAAATCGGGATGGACACCCCAGCACATCGTCCAGGTCGCTCCGCTGGATAGGGTCTGCGAGACCTTCTTCGCGGGCTCCTTGCAGCTGCTGGAGGCGACTGCAGAGGAATCCGCGGTCTTCGCATCTTTGAGTGAGGTGTCACCTCGAGTGCACGCCGAGACGAAGAGGATGAGACATAGTCCTCCTGCCAGGATCTGCAACAGACGTCTGTACGTGTAGGCATGTCTACTCAAGGTTGTTCAGCTCGTCTTTCCCGGCGGTATCTGATGGACAAAGCGGTATCCGATGGACAAATGGGAGTGGTGGCGGCACATGAAATGTGTCGCCACCACCCGGGTGCTCATCGCGGAATGAGCGTCGTGCATTCGCTGTGTTCGCCGCATTCGCAGTGTTCGTGAACGCGTGTGCTGCATTGTTGTGGACTGCGATGACTGGCATCGCGATCAGCAGCGGTCAGGAGTCTCACAGACCAGGGAACAGATTGCGTGGGTCGAACATCGACCTGTTGCTGTGCCGCTCGACCGGTCCCGGCTTGACGGCGTCTGCTGACTCACCACAAGGGTCGGTGCGGACTCCAGCGTTGCCGAAGCCCATCCGTGACTTGCCACCGGCAACGCCGAGGCTCAGGGCGGAGACGTCCACGCCGCTGACGACCTTTTCGCCGTCCGCAGTCTTGCACTCAGTCGTCTCCTGGTGGTTGATCTGCAGCGAAACGAGGTTATCAGCCAGCAGCTCGAGGAATGGATCAACTGCCGCGCGAATCGGGACCGTCATCATGTCGGTCTTGATCGTGGTGAACGCCTTGTACAGCAGGCCTGATGGGTCCGAGAGTTTGTCATAGATCGGGCCTGTGACGGTCTTCATCGAGTTCATCACGGTGTCGATCGTCGTGCAGGACACCGATCCCGTTGCGCCCGAAGGTTTGCAGTCGTAGTTGCTGACCTTTCCGGTGAGGTCCATGTCCCATCCTGCGGTGGTTCCATCGAGGGCGGTGATATCAACGTTCACTTTCGCGCTGCGCAGCGATTCGATCGCTGTGTCCACTGCGACGTCGATGACCTTCTCAATGGCATCGTGAATGCTGCTGGCGATGAGCGGGTATGTCTCATCGTCGATCAGCTCGGAGTTCGGGTCCTGATTGTTGATTCCGACCGGACGATCGGTCACTCCGTCGTCGTTGCCGCCGAGGCGGGCGAGGTCGACCTCCACCGAGCCCTTTCCAAGGTCGATCGTGGCGAGTCCGTCATCCGTCTTGATCGGTTCACGCAGGATCGCATCGAGAACGTCTTCCTCGATGTTGGAGGTGACGGTCGTGTCGACCTTCATTCCCGGGAGGGCTTTGCCGAGTCCGAGCGCGTCGTTGACCTTGTCGGCCACCTCGTCTTCCATCTGACCTGCAGCGTCCGACACTCCGTCGCCGGCATCTTCGATGGCGGGGGAGTGGAGATTGAGCTTTGCGTCACCGACGCGGTACTGTCCGTACCCGCCCACACCGTCTGGGTCCTGGAGCTCGCCGTCAACTGCTTCGACCCAGGCACCGCCGAGACCGAAGTTCAAGTCTGCCTGGTCGATGAGTCCGTCGGTGACATCAGACTTTCCGGTGGCATCGACCAGCGAAAGGAGGTCGACGCTCGCGGTGCCGAAGTCGCTGTCTTTGCCGTCGAGTGTGAGTCCACCGTCGGCGCCGACGATTCCGGTGACGGACTTGCCGTTCTTCGAGTCGGCAGCGGTGGATTCGCTGTGGATGGCTCCGGCTTCACCGAAGCTGAGGAAATCATCGAGCGGGATCTCGTAGCCTGCACCGAAATCGACGACCTCGTCGGCGCCGATGGCGCCGTTGAATGCTTCGCGGTTCGGGCCCGGATCCGATTCGGATGCGGCCTTGGACTTACCCAGTGCGACAAGTTCTTTCGAGTCTAGAGTCATGCCTGCGACACTGGCTCCGGCTTCCGTCGGCTCATCGGCTTTGACGTCCTGTGCCGATACCGCGGTCGAAGCCAACAATGTTCCCGCGACTCCGACAGCGAGGCCAGGCAGAATTCGCCTGAGAGCCGTCTTTCTCTTTCGATGACCATCGTGGGGACGTGATTGCACGTGGTGAGACACGAATTTACCTCCAAAGTACCGCTCGTTGTTTGGACCGCTCCCTCAGATGTCGGCATATGCACCAACGAGCGTTACCCACAGGACATACTTCCGAAACGCTCAGGCCGTGTCCAGAGATTTTGAGAGTTCTATTGAACTTTGACACGAAGAACAAGCCTGGTTGTGATGTGCAACAATTGCTGGATAGCGACAGGAGACCTGAGGTTTTGCGTCATAGTTGATCGCTTTTTACCGATCGATCCGCCTGAAGCGAGATATTTTCGTGATCGTCCTTCCGGTGCTTTCTTCGTCGCGGAAATTACGTACACAGATAACGGCGTTTTTCCAGGGAAATCAAGGTGAATTGTCCTTGGGTCGAATATGACGGTAACGAGGATCATGCGTGCATGACTAGCTTGAAACTTGTACTATCGGTACACATCGGTTGGACGCGAGGTTGAGGAATGGGTACAGGGTTGCACCTTTCAGAGATGAGCCGGCCGGCGGGAGCGCTGACGATGTCGGATGCCGATCAGCTCGTGTATTGGGCTGATTCGCAGATGCCGCGCATTGTCAGGGAGGCCCACGACATGATTCTCGAGCGAATTCCGCTCTACGAGCGCGCAGATCCGCTTCTTCAGAAGGACCTTCATCGATCGATCGAGGACAACCTGAGGGCCGCGGTCAACGCGATGAACCACTGTCACGACACGTTGCAGATGACGGCGCCCCGTGAGACAGGCAGACGTCGAGCCCAGCAGGGGATTCCTCTGGCCGAGATCCTGCAGGCGAACCATCTGAGCTTCGGCGTTCTGTGGGGCGCGCTGGTCGAGGCAGCGAAGCCTGGAGGCGATTGTGAAGCCCCGGAGGCCATCTTCGCGGTGGCAACTCGACTGTGGTCAGTCGCGGATGCGCACGCATCGGCGTTGACTGATTCCTATCGGGCGGCATCGGCTGAGCTTCTCGCCGAAGAGGGGCGCCGACGCTCGGCTCTGGTCGAGTCGCTGCTCGCTGGACGGCCGAGTCCGGATTGCAGCTCCTGGGAGATGGCCACATTGCTCGGCCTTGCCCCGGGGGCGGATCTCATCGTGGTTGCGCTCGACAAACGTCACCAGCCAGGCGGAGATCTGGCCGACGTGGAACGGAAGCTTGCGGACCAAGGCATTGTCTCTGGGTGGCAGCTGACGCCGACGCTGCAGCTCGGAGTTGTGTCACTGCACTCCGAGCAGCACGAAGCTGCCCTGGGTGTACTGAGAAGCATTGCAGTACGGGCAGGAGTGAGCCCGCCATACAGGGCGCTGGCTGAGACGCCGCGTGCTCTGCAGCTGGCACGTACAGCTCTGTCGACATTGCGACCAGGTCAGACAGAGGTGCGTGAGTTCAATTCGAGTCCTTTGGCTGCGCTCCTCGCATGTGAGCCGAATGAGGGTCGCCGGCTGGCCTATGAGGTGCTCAGCGGGGTCTTGGAGCTGCCCGCCTCGGACCGGTCGATGATGCTCGACACGCTCGTTGCCTATTTCGACAATGAGGGATCGGCCGAGCGCGCCGCCGAGCAGCTGTACTGCCACTCCAACACGGTTCGTTATCGACTCCGCCGTGTGCACGAACTCACGGGACGCTCGCTGAAAGATCCGCTGTGCTTAGCGGAGCTCGTCAGCGCGGTCTTTTCGCTGCGGATGTGCAAGCTGTATACGGCCAGTTCTTCGATTGCCTGAAGAGCAACTTCGTCAGCCCAGTCCCTCGAAGCTCTGCCCGTGCGGCCCGGTCAGTGCAATCGCCTGCCCGTTGACAGCGAGCACGAATCGTCCGTCGGTTTCGCGGCCAATCTGAGTCCCGATATCGGGCAGTACCCCGCCTCCCTCATTGCTGATCCACACGACGTCATCACGCGACCGCATGAGAGTGGCGAAGCTTTCGCGTTCGGCCGGTTCGACATAGGCGAGCACTGCGCTGTGGAATACGACCTTCTGCGTGCCTGCGGGAGCCTCGGCCAACAGGCCTTCCACAGTCTCGAGCAGATCTCCTGGAACCAGCCTCGGCGGGTCAGCGGACACAAGGGCGGCCGCGGCACTCAGACGATCCCGGCGCAGTCCGTGCTCCGGCCAGATCAGCGCGCGTAGCCATTCCTGCTGGTCACTGTCGGTGATGTCGATGGGATTGAGATCGATTCCGGCTCGCCACGCGACCTCGGGGATCCGCTCGGGTGGCGCTGCATTCGTCATTTCGCAGGCGAGTTCGACAGTGCTCGGGCCGGCCTCGGGGTGAAGGGTCAGCGGCCCTGACTCTGTGGTGTACGTGTAGCTGTAACGATCGGGGTACAGGCACAGGCCCGCCGAGGCGCCGACCTCGAGGAGGGAGATCGGCCCCTCGATCCGTGCAAGTGCCGGCAGCAGCACGGCGCACCTGCCGGCTTCGTTAGTCTGCGTCGAGCGCGCAAGCATCAGGTCCCGGGTCACGCCCCAGTGCGCAAGCAGCCACGTTCGCAGTGATGGGTAGTCACCCTCACCGGCGCCGAGGTGGCGGGCAGCTGCGAAGAGAAGGTTGGCCTGACGCTTGGGCTTGGGCAGTTCGAGGAGCAGTGCGATGATCTCGTCATCCTCGGCCACGCCTGCGGCCCATGCGGCGTAGATCGGTGAAGTGCCGCTCGCTTCGAATCGGGCGAACTTCCGATAGTAGTCACGCAGGGAATCGGCATCGAGCTCGGTCATCGGCTGCATGGTGCGTCCTCCTCTGGTTCTTGGGGTCAATCCTAGGCCCGGCGGTCGTCAGCACCTGCGTCCCGATATTTGGCACTTTGGAGCCGATCTCTAGGATCCTGAGCGAAAGCTGACGTAATGTGTTCGACGTAGTGTGCCGAGAGCCGCCACCGCGGCTTCAGCCTGATCGAGGGAGATCACATGTCATCCGAGGTGAACCCACCTGTGAGCCAGCAGCCGCCGAGCGATTCAGCAATGGAGAAGCGGACCCTGAGGAAGGTCACAGTTCGGCTGATTCCGTTCATCATCGCGATGTACTTCATCAACTACCTCGACCGCACCAATCTCGGCATCGCGGGCCCTGGTGGCATGAACGAAGATCTCGCGATGACGGCTACTCAGTTCGGTTTCGCAGCGGGCATCTTCTTCTTCGGCTACCTCCTCCTCGAGGTGCCCTCGAACCTTGCGCTGCACAAGTTCGGTGCTCGGATCTGGCTCGCCCGAATTCTCATCAGTTGGGGCATCGTGGCCGCGGCGATGGCGTTTGTGCCCAGCCACGGATGGCTCTATTTCCTGCGCTTCCTTCTGGGCGTCGCCGAGGCGGGATTCTTCCCGGGCGTCATCCTCTACCTCACGTACTGGTTCCCATCATCGATGCGGGCACGGGCCACCGCGCTGTTCATGCTCGCGATCCCGATGTCCAGCGTCATCGGCTCTCCACTGTCCTCGTGGCTGATCTCGAGCGGCAACTCGATCTTCGAGAACTTCGCAGGCTGGCGCTTCATGTTCGTCGTCGAAGGCGTGCCTGCGGTCCTGCTCGGCATCATGTGCATCTTCTACCTCACTGATCACCCACGCGACGCCAAATGGCTGACTTCCGAGGAGCGGAACTGGCTGCAGTCGAGGATGGACGCAGAAGAGAAGGACAAGGCTGACAACTTTCACTACCCGGTCCGCCGTTCCCTTCTGCAGCCACGCGTGTGGGCGCTGTCCTTCGTCTACTTCGGCATGGTCTACGGCCTCTACGCGATGAGCTTCTTCCTGCCGACAATCATCTCCGGCTTCCAGGAGACCTTCGGCGTCGAATACTCGATTGTCGAGATCGGCTTCATCACCGCGATTCCGTACGTCTTCGGTGCGCTGGCCATGTACTTCTGGTCCCGTCACGGCGACAGGACCAATGAGCGTGTATGGCACGTTGCGCTCCCGCTCTTCATCGGCGGCGTCACGATCCCGATCGCCCTGTACCTGAGCTCACCGTTCACCACGATGATCGCCGTGACCATCACCTGCATGGCCATCTGCGCCGCCCTCCCGACCTTCTGGCCCCTGCCGCAGACCTTCCTCGCCGGCGCCGGAGCCGCCGCAGGACTCGCGCTCATCAATTCGCTGGGCAACTCGGCCGGATTCTTCGCGCCCTACATCACCGGCGGACTCGCCGAGCTCACCGGAACTCAGAACGCGGGCATGTGGGTCGTCGGTGCCGCCATGGTCGCGGCCGGAATCGTCACCCTCATCCTCAAGGCCGCTCCCGCGCCCGATAAGGTGAATCCGGAGATGGCGAAGTAGGGGCGAACACACACCCGATCGTCATCAGAAGACAGTCGCCGAGGCGGTCGTGACCACCCCGGCCGTTCCGTTCGGAAGGACGTCATGACAGTACAGGACCAGACCGCAGTCGGTGCGGCCGAACTCGATGCGCTCGCGGCACGGTTGAGTGAGGGGGCGCTGACGACGGATCCCGACGTTATCGAAGCCCACGCCCGCGACGAAGCTCTGTTCTGCCCCCACGAAGGGGCGATCGCTCTGGTCAGGGCCACCTCGGCGACCGATGTGCAGGAGGTCATGCGCTTCGCGACGGAGCACGGCGTCCCCGTCGTCCCGCAGGGTGCTCGGTCGGGGATCTCAGGTGGGGCGAACGGCTCACCAGGGGCGATCCTGCTCAACGTCTCGCGCATGAAGGACGTCGTGTCTGTCGATGAGGCCGAACGGCTCGTCACCGTCCAGCCCGGCATCATCAACCAGGACCTGAAGGATCACCTCGCACCCTTCGGCCTGTCCTACCCACCCGATCCGGGTTCGGTCGCGTTGTCGTCGATCGGCGGCAACATCGCCACCAATGCTGGTGGCCTGTGCTGCGTGAAATACGGCGTGACCAGGGATTACGTTCGCAGCCTCACGGTGGTTCTGGCCGATGGCACGCTCACGAAGTTAGGCCCGCAGACAGCCAAGGGCGTCGCCGGGCTCGACATGCGCCACCTGTTCGTCGGCTCCGAGGGCACGCTGGGCATCGTCGTCGAGGCGACCCTGCGCCTGATCCCGAAGCTGCCCGATCCATTCACCGCCGTCGCGACCTTCCCCGACGAGCGCTCCGGCCTCCAGACCGTGGCGGACTTCATGGCCGCCGGCGGTGTGCCGAGTCTGCTGGAGTTCCTCGATTCGTCGAGCCTGAAGATGCTCAACGGGTTCGGCGACTTCGGCCTCGACTCAGATGCCGGATCGATGCTCATCATGCAGGTCGACCAGAATCCTGCGGATTCCGAAGCAGTTATGGCCCAGTTCGCCGAGGTGGCCGAAGCCTGCGGTGCCCTCGACGTCGCGTACTCCGACGATCCGAGCGACTCGGCGGCGCTCATCGCTGCACGGCGGATGATCCAGCCCGCCTACGAGAAGTTCGCCAATGCTCACGGCGGAGGCCAGCTGCTCGACGATGTGTGTCTGCCACGTGTGGCGATGCCTGAGTTCTGCGACCGGCTGAAAGAGCTGCAGGAGTCATCTGGCCTGATGATCGCCCTGGTGGCCCATGCTGGTGACGGCAATACTCACCCCTCGGTGTTCTTCGATGCCAGCGACGTGGAGCAGACTGCTAAGGCGCAGGAGATCTTCGGCGAGATCATGCGCATCGGCCTCGAGTTGGGCGGCACGATCACCGGTGAACATGGTGTGGGCTTCCTCAAACGCGATTGGCTCAACAACGAGCTCGACGAGGGCTCGAGGCGGATCCAGATCGCTGTGAAGAATGCTCTTGACCCCCAGGGGATCCTCAACCCAGGGAAGATGCTCAGCGCGATCTGAGAGGGCTGCATTGAGCTGAGGCGGCCAGCTTTCGGCGTCGAGTCGCGACATCGTGATCACACGATGTCGCGACTCATTTTTGTGTGATCAGCGTTCTGTCGGGCTGAAATTTTTTCCGACGTTCTGGTTTCAGGTCTCCGACTTTCGTGGGGTGATTGTCGTTCTACCCTCTGACCTGGGGCTTTGTGGGAGCATTCAGTTTCTGGGTCGGCAATTGATACGAGAATTGAGGAATGAACGAACTGAAATCGAAACTCAGGGTGCAATTGGGTGAAATGAATGTATAATTAAGGGAAGAGCAACGACGATGTTGGCGAATGGACTTCAGTACCATGACTCTCACCCCCGACCGCACACCAGGAAACCCGGAAGAGCGTGACCCACGCCCCGGTCCCAGTGATGCTGTGGCGGGTTCAGGTGCCGCTGATGCTTCGTCTTCTGCGGGAGAGTCGTCCTCTTCGGCAGTGGGACAGCAGTCTCTGTTCGACCAGCTCAAAGACTCCAACCTCGACCTCACCGGCCACCCACTCGCGGGCAAGTTCGAATCCCTCGCGGCCGTGCCCACTGGCGAGTCAAGCGATCAGGACGGATCGGGCGCTGAGGGTGCGGAGGCCGACGGTGCGCACGCCGAGGGTGTGCCGGCCACTGATGGCGATGAAGCTGATGGCCACGGTGAGTCAGAGGCACGTGGTTCGGAAGCCAGCGAAACAAGCGCAATTGGCGAAACTGGTGGAACTGGCGGTGGCAACGAAACCGGCGAGGTCGCTGGGACTGCAGACGACGGCAGGACTGTCGAGGCTGCCAGCACTCCAGCCGCCAATACTTCGGGTGACGACACAGGTCCGGCTATTCCCGGTCCCGGTACCCCTGGTCCTCATCCTCTGCTTTCGAGCGAAGAGTGGACAGATCTGTCACGGTTCGCTCCCGAAGTCACGACCAGCCTCACCGCGCTCAGTGGACTCAAGGACGGGCTGCGATCCTTTGACCGGCGGATGGGTCCTGATGATGCGATCAAACTCATCGACGGACTCGAGGCCCTGGGCCGAGTCAACGAGGCTCTATCGACTCTGGCTCTGGCCGTGTGTGAACGAGTCGGAACACCCACCGACTATGGTGCGAAGACAACGAAGGCCCTCATCCAAGACAGGCTGAATATCACCGCCCGGGAGGCCAACCGGCGGACCGATATGGCCAAGAGCCTCGGCGGGCGAGTGACTCTGACCGGGCAAGCACAGCCACCACTGTTTCCCCTGGTTGCTGATGCCTTCAATGAAGGCAGACTCTCAGCCGATCAGGCCAGGGTCATCAAAGACTGTTTGACGAAGCTGTCCACGTGGGTCAGTCAGGATAATCGTGATTATGCCGAATCGACTCTCGTGGAGAAGGCCCCGAGCGTGCGGGTTCATGACCTGCGGGCGATCTTCGCGCGGATCCTGGCCCATATCGATCCCGATGGTCAGGAACCAACAGATGCCACGGATCGGACCATGTACAAGGTGACTCTGCATGCTCGTGATAATGGTGATTGGGAGATCTGTGGTCTCCTGGACCCGGTCACGGGTGGTGTCCTCAATGGGTTGCTGACGCAGAGAACGAAGATCGCGAAGAGCGTTGAGGGCAGTTTAAGTGCGGGTGGATCCGGTACGGAGTCTGGTGTCCTCGAAGACGGAACTCTCGTTGACATGACGGGTCAGAGGTTGAGTGCCCAGGAGTGGATCTACGAACGCTTCGCGACTCTCATTGGCCGGATCGATATGACGCGGACCGGTCAAGGTTCGCCCTACGCTCTGGTGGTCACGGCAAAGGCTGAAGATCTTGCCAATGGTACTGGTGCTGGGACGACGGGGACTGAGAATCCGGTCCCGATCAGTGAGCTTGTCCGTCATGGTTTGAACGGGGCGGTGTTCTTCGATCTCATCTCTGACAAGGCGAAGACGATGCAGGTGGTCACGGAGAATCGGTTTGCCAATGCCAAGCAGATCGCGGTTCTCACTGCTCGTGATCAGGGGTGTACGTTCCCGGGGTGTGATGCTCCGCCGGGGTGGTGCGATGCCCACCATATTGTTGAGTGGGCACAAGACGGTAAGACGGATGTCAATAATATGATGTTGAGTTGTTCTGCCCATCACCATCTTTTGGATCGGTCGGATTGGGAGACGGTGATGCTCAAAGACGGGCGTCCTGCGTGGGTGCCTCCGGCATCGATGGATCCGGCCCGGCGGCCGGTATTGCATGCGAGGTTCGTGGCTCAAGAAGTCATCGACACACTCTTCAACGACTGATTCAACTTCTGCAGGATCGACTCAATTGCGCATCTGTCTGGTAGGACTTTCACCGAATCAAACCTTCCTGGCTCTACCGGATCACGGCTTCATCGCTGGCGAGTTCACGAAGTGCAGTGATCGCATCGTTGATGACGCCTTGCTGCGGATGGCCCAAATCGCTGAGTGCGTGGACATAGCGAATCGGCTCGGGCGCGGCCAGGGGAATGATGGCCACTCCTTCTGGCAGTTGGTCGATCCCTAGGCGCGGCAGCAAGGTGATGCCCAGACCGCGGCTGACCATGTGGAGTGCGGCAACGAAGGTATGGGCCTCATGTTTGAAGTGCACCTGAACGCCGGCCCGAGCGCAGGCATCGAAGAGGATTGTTCTGCACGGCCCCTCGCCCTTGTCGTTGTCGATCCACGAGTAGCTCTCAATCTCTGCCAACGAGGCCTCTTTGCGCGCGGCGAGCTCGTGATCCGCTGGTACGGCGACGACGTACGGATCCTCAAGGAGAAAACTGCTGTTGATCTCGGGCGGGAACGCCGGATCTTTGGTCTCGGTGATGATGATCTGGATGTCGGATCGGTCTTCGTGCCACGCACCCTCATCCAGATTGAGCTGGACTGCCATATGTGGGAATCTGTGCTCGAGGAAAAGGACCAGCTCCGGCATCCATCGGTTGCCCGCGGTGCTGAAGTATCCGATCGAAAGGCGGTCGACTCGGCTGTCCTTCAGATCCATCACGCGTTGCTGCAGGCGGCTTGACGACTCGAGGACGCCATCGACTTCTCCCATCAGGGCCGAGCCGGTCTCGGTCAGACACAGGCCCCGGCCGTGCCTCTGGAACAGGGTGAGGCCCATGTCCTGTTCGAGCAGCTTGAGATGGTGGCTGACGGCCGAAGGTGAAAGTCCGAGGTGCTGTGCCGCTGAGCGTACTGAACCTGTGGCAGCGACCGACTTCAGGGACTGGAGCTGAATGACAGTGCTCATTGCACAACTGTACGAAGAATACGTACATATGTGCAATGATGTGCGCTTTTCTTCGATGGTCCAGACAAGAATAATCGAGGTCATGAAGAACAACTCGGCCAGTGGAGACAGCGCCCAGGCTCAGACGGCGGCTACTCCCGCACAGATTCAGGCGGCGACTCCAGCACAGCAGCAGACGGCGAGGTCTCCTCGGGCCATGCCGTGGATCGCGGCACTGTTGACGATGATCTTCTGGGCCTCTTCCTTCGTGGTCATCCGAGATGCGGCTGCTCACTACACACCGGGGCCGATGTCGTTGCTGAGAATGGGCGCGGCCGCGGTCGTGCTCTCTGCGTGGATGCTCTTCCGGCGGCCGAAGTTTCCGACCACTAAGCTGACTTGGATGATCACTCTCATCTGGGGAGTTGCATGGTTCGCCGGATACACGGTGATTCTCAACGCCGCAGAGCGTTCGATCGATGCGGGAACAGCCGCCATGATCGTGAACATCGCACCGTTGATCGTCGCGATATTTGCGGGGCTGTTCCTCGGCGAGGGCCTTCCTGCGAAGCTCATCATCGGAATCGCGGTGTCCCTGGCAGGCATCGTTCTGATCACGATTGCGAGCTTCTCGGGAGTCGTCACGATCGGCGGTCTTCTGCTCAGTCTGGCAGCCGCCATCCTCTACGCGGCAAGTGTTCTGCTGCAGAAGCATTTTCTGTCACGTGACGATTCGGTGACTGTCACGTGGACCGGAATCGTGGCTGGAACGATCGCGTGCCTGATCTTCACGCCTGCCTTGATCACCGAGGTGGCTCACGCGCCAATGGACATCACCATTCAGGTCATCTATCTCGGCGTCGTACCGACTGCGATCGCTTTCAACCTGTGGGGTTATGCGATTCGCTTTCTGCCCGCTGGGGTGCTGAGCTCCTCGAGCCTGCTCGTTCCCGCGATCGTCGTTGTTCTGGCATGGCTCGCACTGGGCGAAGTCCCACCGCCGCTGGCGGCCGTCGGTGGGGTCATGTGCCTCATTGGCGCGGCATTCGCAATTGTCCC
This sequence comes from Brevibacterium sp. UCMA 11752, assembly GCF_021532235.1. Taxonomy (NCBI): domain Bacteria; kingdom Bacillati; phylum Actinomycetota; class Actinomycetes; order Micrococcales; family Brevibacteriaceae; genus Brevibacterium; species Brevibacterium sp. UCMA 11752. Next base: position 942,785 of record NZ_JACBOS010000003.1, read on the forward strand.
GCAGATGCTTCGCTCGTCCGCGAAGCGCCCGCTGCGGACCGAGCAATCACTCGACTGATCGATTCGGCTGGTCAGCCCTCGGCTTTGCCCTGCCGCCAGTAGCCCATGAAGGCGATCTGATGACGATCGACACCGACTTCCTGAACGAGGTAGCGACGCAGTCGCTTGACGGGCCCGGCCTCGCCGGCAATCCAGGCGTAGAACGGACGAGAATCCTTTTGGGTATTGCTCGAGCTGCCTTGGGCCGCCTGAGTCAGGGCAGTCGGTACGTCCCAGAGGATCGCCTCGTCGATGTTGATGTCCTCGAGTTCGACCGGCCAAGCGCTTGCTGTGCCTGTGTCCGAAACGCCACGCGATTTAACGTCTGAAGCGCCGCCCGATGCGATCAACTCAGCGAGGACCTTCTTTTCGGCGAGAGCCGTGTCCTCGACACGGACAGCATCACGGACGGCTGGTTCGAGCAGTTCCCCGTGATCGGCGTCGCCGCGGGGCAGCCATTCGATCTCGAATCCCACGGGAGCGTCGAGGTCGAGAACATCCTCGGCTGTCGGGACTTCGAGGAATGCTTTGCCCTGCGCCCCGGAATCCTTGATGGACTCGAGGATCGAGGCGATGGCAGGGACTGCTGTCTCGTCGCCGGCGAGCAAGATGTTGTCTGCATCTCCGGGCGCGAATTCGATCCCTGCGGTGGGGCCTTCTGCGTGGCGGGACGGCCCGATGATGTGCAGGCGGTGGCCGAGCTGCGCGGATTGGGCCCACGCGGCGGCTGGACCCGAATGCCCCTGGCCATCGAAGTGGAGAACCATATCGACAACGAGTTCGCGAACATCTTCGCGCCACTCGCGCACAGTGTAGGTGCGCATGGCACCTCGGATCGCCGGGTCGATCTGCAACCACGCCTGATACCACGAGAGGCCGGACTCCGGATCCTGTTCATCGAGGAATCGGAGAAGATCGAACTCGGGTTCCGTCTTGCCCGCAGAAGGGATGATGAGCTTGAACCGCAGGTCGCGCGGATGGCCGCTGACCCCGAAATCATCCAGACCCGGGCCGCCGAAGGTGATGCGACGGAACACAGGGCTGAGATCCTCGATCTTGATGACAGTGGCTTCAAAAGCGGCAATGGGTGCTTGTGGCACGGATGCTCCTTCGGTCCCCGTTGCGACGGAGAGCACGGTATGGACGACTGCAGGGCGAAGCTGCCTGCAGCGTGAGTGTACGACCTTCATCAACGAGTCTACGCCATATTGGTAAGGGTAGCCTCTCCAAATAATGCTAATGTGTTCACAGCTGGACGGTGTTTGCCTCGTTCACTGGAGGTCAACGATGAGCGATCCGCACGAATTGCGCTCTGAACTTCATTCGACATCCACTTCTTCACCTGCGACGGCAACGCCTCGCTGACAGCTATGCCACACCGACAGCAACGCCACAGTCGACGAAGACTTCATCTCTGACAAACCCGGAAGGTCACCCATGCGCCGCCGCCAACTGCTCGCACTGTCTGCACTCGCCCCATTCGCCCTTGTCGCATGCGGCAACCCGGACAGCGAGGCTGCCGCGAGGTCCGGTGATTCAGGATTCTCCTACTCCCCGGAAGGCTATGACGATGTCACCATCACACTGGATCGGCCGGTCGAACGGATCGCAATGGACTTCTACTCTGCTGCGGCGCTGGCTCCCTATGGAATCAAGCCGGTGGCGGTCTACGGCTTCGGCCAGAATGAGTCACCCGGAAAATCCTTCGATCAGACGGGAGTCCAGGTCGTCGGCACCGATATGGAACTCGATCTCGAGGCACTTGCGGCGACCAACCCCGATATCGTCATCGCCTACGGCAACGAGAAGGGTGACGGCTGGACCTGGTGGGAAGACAAGCTCACGGAGCAGGTAGGCTCGCTGGCCCCATTCGTTCCGGTCAAGCTCTCCGGGGGAACCCCGGATGACATGTTCGCTCAGTACGCCGCGATTGCACAGGCGCTTGGGAAAGACACTGAAACCGGAGCGATCGCGGAGCAGCGTCAGGGGTTTGAAGACGCTCGACAGCGCATCCGGGACATCGCCGCCGACAGAGAAGAGCTGACAGTTCTCCTGGCGAACTTCAGCCGCGAGATCATCTACACCGCCAAAGAACTCGGGGTCGCGTCGATGCTCGCCGAGGATGGGCTTCACCTCGTGGGCCCTGATTCGGGAGCAGACAGCAGCTGGGCTGAAGTCTCATGGGAGAAGATCAGCGACTATCCGTCTGATGTCATGCTCATCCACGATGCCTCGGCCGATTACGAGAACAACCCCATCTTCAAGAGCCTGCTTCCGGTCGAACATGATCAGCTCGGTACCTGGGACGACAAGCGGGCCTATACCTACGACGGCTACACGAAATGGCTCGGTGAACTCGCGGACGTGCTGGAGGGCGCGAAGGACATCCATAAGGACTGACCCCCAGATCATCAGGTTGACTCACCGGGGGTCTCGACCGGAGAGGTTAGGCTGAAATGAAGAACCATCTCCAGTCACGAAGCGGAGCGTGAAGGCATGACCCCACACACAGATTCCGATTCTGAGTTCGATGCCGATGACCCGGTCGTCCGGGCATTGGCGGCAGGTGCGCCGACGACCTGGACCCGTCATGATCTGTCCCTCGCCGAGGTGGTTCTGCGAGACATGAAGGTTGATCCTGACCTGATGAATCGTGCCGCACAGCGTTTCGAGCGATTCGCCCCGTGGTTTGCCGAAACCTTCCCGGAAACCGCGCCTGCACGGGGAATCATCGAATCCCCGCTCGTCCCTGCCGATGCTGCGCAGGCGGATCTCAACGAGCGCCTCGGTGTCGAACTGCCCGGCAGACTGTGGCTTAAACGCGACGATGCTCTTCCGATCAGCGGATCGATCAAAGCGCGTGGTGGTTTCCACGAGGTCCTCGAATACGCCGAGGTGGTCGCCGCTGGCCACGGACTGGACCCGAACGATCCCGCCACTTACAGCGCCGAGGAATTTCATGCGCTCGCCGGAACCCACCGGATCGTCGTCGGCTCCACCGGAAACCTGGGACTGTCGATCGGCATTCTCAGTGCGGCACTCGGCTTCGCCGCCTCGGTGCACATGTCGGCCGACGCTCGAGAGTGGAAGAAGGAGCTCTTGCGCAGTCATGGTGTCGACGTCATCGAACACTCTGGAGACTTCGTCGAGGCAGTGTCGGCAGGCAGAGCGTCCGCCGAAGGGGCACCGCGCACTCACTTCGTCGACGACGAAGACTCACGCAGTCTCTTCGCCGGGTACTCGGTGGCCGCTCTGCGTCTCAGAAACCAGTTCGAAGCCGCACAAGTGACAGTCGACGCTGAACACCCTCTCGTGGTGTACTTACCGTGCGGAATCGGCGGCGGACCAGGTGGAGTGACCTATGGGCTCAAGAGTGTCTTCGGCGATGATGTGCACTGCATCTTCGTGGAGCCGAGCCAAGCACCTGCCATGTTCCTCGGCGTTCGTACCGGTCTGCACAGCGAGATCTGCGTCCAGGACATCGGCCTCAGCGGGGCCACGGCCGCCGACGGTTTGGCTGTGGCACGACCTTCACGTTTCATCGGACCGGTGATCAGCCCTCTGATCTCCGGATTCGCCACAGTCTCCGATGAAGTCATCAAAGCAGGCGTCGGTGTGCTCCACCAGACCGAGGGGCTCGATGTCGAGCCTTCGGCGACTGCGGGACTCACCGTTCCCTGGCGAACGATGGACCACCTCGGCGAGGGGTCGCGCTATGCCGATGCCACTCACTTGGTCTGGGTGACCGGAGGGGCCATGGTGCCCAGCGAGGAGCGCGAACACTATGTGGCTGAGGGGCTGAACCTGCTGTCGACGATCCAGCCCTGAGCAGTGCCACCCAACCGTGAGTAGAGCGAGCCAGCCCTGACCGGAGCGACCCGGCCCTGATCAGAAGTCGTACGGGTCGCCCTCGATGTTGATCACGACCTTGCCGTCGACGATCTCAGCGGTGCCGTCGACCGAGAACGTCACCGTGTCGTCAAAGGTGTCTGATTCATCGAAGAACGAGTCGTACTTTCCCGTCACAAACGCCTCACCTGTCGTCTCTGTCGAGATCGGCCAGGCGGGTCCGCCGTTGGGCCCGGTGGATCCCTCAGGGTCGAAGTAGCCTTCGCCCGACGGATCGCCCACGATTGCCGTCGGATACGAGGAGATCGACCATTTGATGTTCGTCGCGTCGTAGCTCTCAGCGCTGTACGAGCCGAAGGGGCAACCATCGGGCTGAGCGACGGTCTTCTTGGCGCAGCTGTCGATGAGAGTCTTGACCTGCTTGTTCACCTCGGTGCGGAAGGCATCGGTGGGCTGGGCCGCGAGCAGCGCAGGCTCGTACCCTTCCATGTCGCCTTCCTCGGCGAAGAACGCTCGAGCCTCGATCTCGTCTGCAGATACCAAGTCGGTCTCCTCCGAGAGTCCGATGGTGTACATTCCCGGGAAAGCGGGAAGGGAGAGGCCGGATTCGCTGGTCTCGATATCGATGCCGTTGATCTTGACCTTGCTCAAATCGGGAGTCTCGACGGAGAGGTAGAAGAGCTCGGGCGCCTGCAGCCTCCAATCGTCGAAGAACAGTGCCTTCTTGCCCGCCTTGTGCAGAGAGAAACTCGTCGTGCCCTTGCTTCCTCCGACGTCGTAGGTCGCGGTCACTGTCGCCGAGTTCCCGTTGACATCGGCATCTTCGACGGTGACGTCCTTCGGCAGGGCCTTTGCGGCACCAAGGACGTCGTTCGTCAGCAGCTGCCGCTGCTCGGTGGGCACGTCGACATCGGCCATCTTCAGCGCGCTCTCGGCATCGCCATCGGAGAGTTCGGAGAAATACTTCTCAACGGCGGCCTCGGGGCTGAACGTATTCCCGTTGACCTGCGTGACGACGATGAGTGCCGCGACGATTGCGAGTACCGCCGAGCCGCTGATCACGCCGACCAGAATCGCCTTCTTCTTGTTGAAGGGTTGGGCAGGTGCGGTTCCGGGAGGTGGGGGCGAGCCGGCCCCTGCATAGGCACCGTTCGGGGGAGCGGACATCGGATAGGCAGTACCTGCAGATGGATACGCGCCAGGTTCCGCTGCAGGTGGATAGGCACCAGGGTCTGCGTGCGCCGAGGGCCCTGACTGCGGGACGCTTGGGTAGGCCGAAGCAGCGGCCCCGGCCCCCGCACCCGCACCAGCAACGGCACCAGCTCCGGCGGCTGGTATGCCGGCTCCGGCACCACGGCCAGCGACGGCATCTGGATGGATGAGGGGATGGCGTGGTTCGCTCATGCCCAGCGCCTGGCCCCAGTGTGGGTGGACGGCCCGTCCAGCGAAGAATTTCGCGACGGCCGGAACAGTCAGGACAAGCCGCGGGCCGAGGGTCCTTGACAGAACCTCGATGACAACGCCCCAGAGTGCGAAGAGGAGGAACGACCAGGCCAGAGGGCCGACACCGGCGCGGGCGGTGCCGAAGTCGTTGAACATCGTTGCAGCCGCGGCTGAGCCCTCCAGATGGATGCGGAGGGGGACGGCCAACACGGACAGCAGTCCCCAGATAGCGCAGAACGCCAACGGAATCTTCCACGCAGTCGTCCACTGCGCCTTGTCCTCGCCGGCGACTGTCCAATAGGGACGGCGAGTCACGGTGGCGACAAGGGTTGCGACGAGGACGGCGGCCACGACCGCAAGCAGCCCGATCCACAGTTGCCCGGGTGCCTCGCGGCTGAAGATGGTCAGTGACTCCGAGAACCCGCCGGAGTCGTAACCCATCATGTCTCCCTGTGCCGAGGCGCTGACTCCGCCGAGGTGGACGAGCATGGTGAGGATCAGACCCACATTGATGAAGAGCGCTGGAATCGTCTGCCAGGGCATGTCAAAGGACAGCGGAATGATGAAGACTGCGACGATCGACAGGGCAAGGGTGGCCACGATGAGGTGGGTCCACGTCACGAGAATGGGCGGGACGAGCCACCGCAGGAAGGGAGCACCGATGGCCTCACTGCCCTTGAAGTGCCCGGCGATCCTTGCGCAGATGCTGGTGATGAGCACGGCGAGCAGCGGCAGGAAGAACGAACGGACGGTCACGGCGGAGAACTCGAGATCGATCACCCCGCCGCTTTCTGTGATGGAGAAGCGCGCCGCAAAGATCAGTTCGAGAAGAAGCAGAACGAAAGCCATCGACAAGGTCGTGATCCCGATGCGGATCCAGGTGACGCCGCGATTGGGTGACGGCGATTTCAGCTCGCTGCGCTTCGTGAACCACCACAGCACACCGATGACGATGATGGTGATGAGCAGCGGTGCTCCCGAGGCGAAGAGGCTGCCCGACGCCTGGCCCATGTCTCCGGCCTGCACGTTGAAGCGGAATACAGCCGAACCGAACAGGGACATTGCCAGCAGGACGAAGGGCAGCGCATAGCTGATTCCGTCGGTGTTGAATCCGGTCTCTTCAGCGAGAGCGGTGAAGTCGCTCATCGAGGTGAGCAGCGCCGAGATGATGATCGAGACGATGATTCCAGCCAGCAGCGCCAGCCCCGGCGGGATCAGGGCGCTGCGCCATGTGGCTCCCTGACCCAACGCAGACAGGTACTTCGCCGCTGACGGAGACATCTGAGACTGAGGGTATTGGGGAGGCTGAGGATAGGGAACTCCTTGAGGCTGGTCGCCGAGGTGGCCGCCGGGCCGGCTGCCCATGTGCCCACCGGGTTGGCTGCCGGGGTATCCACCCGGTTGGCTTCCCGGTTGGCTTCCCGGGAACCCATTCGTCTGATTGCCCGAGTGAGAGTAGTACGAGTTCGGGTCGGGATGCTGCTGCCCGTGGGGAGCACCGTACGCAGGATATGGCGAGCCCTGGCTAGAGGCAGGGGGGTCCGGGCTCGGGTGGGGTGATCCCATCCCTGGAGAAGGGGATGGAGATGGGGATTGCGCCTGCGGTTCTGAGTCATAGAGATGGGACTGCTGCTGGTTGGTCTGGTTCCAGCCAGGAGCGAATCGCGCTGTGGAGTCCGGGTCGTCGTTGTCCGAGTCAAACCCGGCGGCAGTGCTGTCCGACTCTTCTGCGGCTCCGTTGTCTTTGGCGTCGTGAGATGAGTCGCTCATGAGTGGTCCTTCATCCGTGTGGGTCTGCTTCGATGCAGGCGAGGGGTGTGTATTTGGATATAAGCCAATATGCGACCGCATATTCATTTTGTAGTGGCAATCCTATAATAGGCTTGTTAAACCATGGAAGTTGTCCTCAAGGACTCATTTCGCAAAGAAGGATCGAGAGCCGCTGATGAGTGAGAATCCACCTCCACCCGGGAGTGGTCGCGACCCTGCGTGGAACGGCAACGGTCAGCAAGGACGCGGGGCGAACCCTCCGCAGCAGCCCAACACAGGGTGGAATCAGCAGTCGGAATCGGGCTGGAACCAACAGGCCAATACTGGCTGGAGTCAGCCGGAAGAGCGTGCCAGCAATGGTTTGGGCGAAGGGCCTCCTGCGGCTCCCACCACACCCCCGTACCCCAGGCCGAAGCGCCCGCAGAGCGAATCCGCTTCGGCGCAGGCCTCACCGGGTCAGTATCAACAGTATCCACAGCACCAACAGCATCCACAGCACCAGCCGGCGCCGGCACAGAACTCCAATGCCCAATATGCGCAAGGGCCTTATCCCGCCGCACCGGCTGGGAAGTCCCGCAGCCGGAGAGGGCTTATCGCGATGGGCGTGGTTCTCATCGTCGTTGTCGCTCTCGGAATCGGATGGGGCGCAGCTACTCTGTTCGGCAATGACTCCGACGGTGACACGGTCGCCGCACCCGCCTCATCGGAGGCGACGAGCCCGGGAAGCGAGGCCTCATCAAGCCAAGACCCCTCAGAGAGTCCCGATCCCTCGGAATCACCGGCCCTGTCGGATGACCCTGCGAAGGCACTTGAGCAGCTGATCGAAAGCGACAGACCCAGCGTCAAGGCCGACCTCAACGGGAAATGGGTGCCGCAGCTGAGTTCGAAGAAGCTGGGTCTTGAGGCCGAAGGAAAGACCTGGAAGGAAAAGGACATCCTCGCCGAACACCAAGAGTTGCGGGAGGAGTTCCCTCGCGTGCAACTGGTATGGTCTGGTGATTTCGCCAGCTTCAAAGAAGACGACTTCTGGGTCACGGTCGTGGGTATCGGATACGACGATCCAGAGGAGGCGCTGTCCTGGTGCTCATCGCACGGTCTTGGCGCCGACTACTGCTATGCCAAGCAGCTCAACACCTCAGGTGGGATCGATGGCACAACCCGTCTCCAAGACTGACCGTGATACTGCCTGGCATTGACTGACCGTGACACTGACTAACCGTGACACTGCCTGAACTCGACACTGCCCGGTCGAGGCTGGGCCCGGCAGTCAGACTCCGACCAGCAGTCGGGCCCGTCTGCGCAGTCAGGCCCGTCTGCGCAGTCAGGCCCGTCGGCGGTTGCGCACCAGATAAACGACGATACCGATGGCCAGCCACACCGCACCGATGATCAGGGCCAGCGGATTCGCGCTGACGAGGACGATGGCGAGCAGGACGGCGCCGATGATCGGAATCGCCCCATGCGTGAACCAGCTCGGGGTCTCGGAACCCTGGCGTTTGACGAGGAAGTATCCGACCACCGAGGCCTGCACGAAGATGAACGCGCTCAGAGCGCCGACGTTGACGATGGATGTCAGCTGGTCGAGACCGTCAGCACGGGTCGTGGCCCATCCGGCGACGATGACGTTGCCGACGGCTGCGACGAGGATTCCCTTCCACGGGACACCGGTCCGCGGGGACACCTGACCAAGGAACTTCGGCACCTGACCGTTGCGGCCCATGTCCATCAGGATGCGTGAACCGGCGGCCTGTCCGATCATGGCGGAGAACGCCGCACCGACGGCCTTGGCCAGGGCCAGCAGCCAGTGCACCCAGGTCCCGAGGGTGGCATCGACGGCATCGTAATACGCTGCGCCCTCCAGCTCAGGATTTGCCTGCAGCTCGGCAGGAGACACCGGCGAGAGCAGACTGCCCACCCAGGTCTGCGCCACGAAGAAGACGCCTGCCAGAACAAGGCAGACCAAGGTGGCGCGACCGACGATCTTCGGCCCGCCCTTGGCCTCCTCGGCGAATGTCGCCAGAGAATCGAAGCCGAGATAGGACAGAACAGCCACGGACACCGCGGCCAGAACCGCGGTGATCGAGAACGCGCCGACGCCCGTCAGCGGGGACAGCCAATCTCGGCTGGGCCCGTTGGCCGCCAGATAGATGACGCCGAGAACGAGGACCAACCCGAGCACGAGCACTTCGATGACCACCACCAGCGTGATCACCCGCGAGGCGATCTTCACGCCGGCAAGGTTGAGACCGGTGGTGAGAATGACGGCGATGCCGGTGAACAGCCAGACGGAAATGCTCGGAAAGATCGAATTCAGAGCGATGCCCGTGAACAGATACGCCACGGACGGAATGAACAGGTAGTCGAGGAGGATCATCCATCCAGCGGTGAATCCCGCACGCGGACCGATCCCCGCCGAGGCGTAGGCGAAGACCGTGCCTGCCCGCGGAATCTCCCGTGACATCCGCATATAGCTGACCGCAGTGAACGACATGACGATCGTGGCCACGATATAGACGAGCGCAACGGCACCGCCCGAGTTCGCGTCGAGCGTGCCGAAGACGCCGACCGCGGCCGCCGGTCCGATGAACACCAGGCCGATGAAGACGAGTTCGGTCAATCCGATGCTGCGGCGAAGTTCGCCCGATTTCCCTGCGGCCCCAGAGGACCCTGAAGCCCCAGAGGATCCTGTGGCGCCTGTGGACCCGTCGGATCCTTCGGCAGACGTGCTCACGTTTTGCCTGCCAGTTCCGTGGCCACGGCCAGGTCCTCCCACGACATGCCTGAGCCCTTGAAGATGACCGTCTGACCCGCCTCGGCGCTGATCTCGCCGTTGCTGAAGCGCTTCATCGTCACGAGCGAATCCGCGTCCAGTGCCCCGTCGGAGATCGCGAGGACGACGTCCCCGCCCTCCCGCAGCACTGTGCTGAGGTCTTCAACTATCACCATCGCCGAGGTGAAGAGTTCAGGTGGCAGCTCACGCGAATGGGGATCGTGGGATCCGCACGCCATGATCACAGCACCGGGCTTGACGAGATCTGCTGAGAACAGGGGTTCGCTCGCGGTGGTGGCGGTGACGATGATGTCGGCGGCGCGCAGTGCTGAGTCCACCTCGGCGGTCTGCGCTTGCAGCACCCTGCCGCGGTCACGGACATCGGACGTGACCTGTTCGGGGGAGCGGACGACGAAGGCGACATCTGCGAGCTCGACATCGAGGACATCAGCGATCGTGTCGGCATGCCCCACACCCTGCGGGCCGGCGCCGAAGACCACGACATTGACCGGCTGAGTGAACCTGGTCAGGGCAGGTTCGATCGCAGCGACGGAGACCGCCGGGGTGCGCAGGGTCGTCAGCGCTGCACCATCGATGACGGTCCGCAGCTCGAGGGTTGCGCTGTCGTACATGAGGTACTGGGCCATGATTCGGGGGAGGCCGCGTTCGGGATTGCCGACGGAGACGCCGGCGAGTTTGACCCCGACCCAGTCGCCGATCTCCGAGGGCATGAAGATCATGTTCCCGGCGGAGATGTCGGTGATCGTGCGCGGGATGTCATCGGCGGGGTCGAAATCGCTCGTCAACGCTGCACGCAGGGCGGCGACCGCCTCGGCGGGGGAGAGTGCGGCGAAGACAGCTTCGGCATCGAGGTTCTTCACTTCGTCCATCGGTGTGCACATCCTTCGTGATTAGCCCTGGGGCTGGCTTCTTGCAATCGACCTTATGCCACCCCCGGTCGGCGTGTGAATGCTCTTCAGGATGCGAAAGTCCGGGTGAGCGCGTCACCATCTCGTCACATGAGCACGGCTGTCCAGCGTCGAGGCGCGGCTACGATGGACAGCGACAATGGTCAACGGTCGAAGACTGGTGGTCAGCCGGTTGAGGGCGAAGGGCGAATGCGACGATGGCTCAGCAGAATTTCGGAATGCCGCAGCAGCCGGTGCCGCGGCACCCGGTGGCACAGCACCCGATGTCGCCGAACGCTGCCCCGCAGTACCTCATGCCGCGGCTGCCCTCGGTGGTTCCGGGGATTCTGCTCATTGTGGCGGGAGCCCTCGGAGTGCTGCTGGCGATCGGAATCATCATGATTCCCGGAGTGCTGTTCCTGCTCGGTGGTGGCGGCAACGTCGATGCCTTCGATGACTTCGCCTCCGGTTTCGTCATTACCGCAGTCATCGTGGGCGTGATGTCACTGGCGGCTCTCGTCACCGGAATCGTCCTCGCGGTCCGCACCGCGAAGAAGCGTCGTCGCATCAGGCACGCGGCCATGGGCTGGCCGACGTACCGGTGAGGCCCTGCCGTCACACCCCGCGCTGAGCCACCGAGGCGGCGACCTCGTGGAGGATCTCGAGCGCGGCCGCGATGATCGGCTGGCCGGCAGACCCGCTTCGCACCCCGGTGAGTATCTTCCGGGACGGAACCGGATCGCCGCGCAAGGGTACGCGGGCCACATCGTAGCCCTCGGGCAGTCTGGCCAGCCGGGGGATGAGTGCGACTCCCAGCCCGGCGGAGACGAGCGCGGCACCCGTCTCCCACTCCCGTGACTGGTGTGCGTTCTCGGGGAAGAATCCGGCAGCGGCGCAGGCGGTGCGCACGAGACGATAGTAGGGCGAACCGGGACGGTCGAGGATCCAGCTCTCCTCTGCGGCTTCGCTGAGGAGCACCGCGGACCGGGTCGCCAGGCGGTGATCGCTGCGGACGAGGAGGTCGAGCCTGTCGCTGACCAGTGCATTCTGTTCGAATCGGATGTCGCTGCGCGGCGGGAGGGGGTCTGTGGCCACGACGACGGCGATATCGGCCTGCTCGGTGACGAGGAGTTCGAAGCACTCCTCTGGTTCGGCCTCGATGATGGTGACCTGCGAATCGGGGAACAGCTCGTTCACCCTCTCCGCAGTCGGTGGCAGCAGTGCCGCCGCGGCCGTCGAGAAGCCGCACAGGCGCAGTCGCCTCTGCCGCAGGGGAGAGCCGGAATCGGCTTCGGCGAGCTCTCCGCTGATCTCCTCCCAGCGAGTGAAGAGCTCCTGTGTCCGTTCGAGCAGGAGCTGGCCCGCTCGGGTGAGGACGAGGCCTCGTCCTCGCTGTTCCAGGATGGTCAGCCCGAGATCCTTCGACAGAGATCGCAGCTGGTGGGACACCGCAGACGGAGTGTAGCCGAGACGGTGCGCGGCCTCGGTGAGGGTCCCGACCTCGGCGAGGATGCGAAGCACCTGAAGACGATGATCGATCATGCAATATTATTGCACGATCGAGTCGAAAAAGATTCGCTTTTCTTCGTAGGTTTTCCGACGGACACTGGCACTAGGCAACAGCAATCGCAGCGAGGCGGTGATACCGATGACTTTGGCACCCGAAGTCGATCCCAGAACAGACAATCCAGACAGGCTCATCGACGAGCGTCGACCCGGCTTCTGTCTTGAGGCCCCCTTCTATCTCTCCGATGAGTTCTATCGCAGGGACATCGACGCGGTATTCGCCGCGACATGGATCTTCGCAGCGGCAGCTGCCGAGGTGCCCGAGCCCGGCGATTTCGTCACCATCGACATCGGCGACTATTCGGTCATCATCATCCGCGATGACGACGAGGAGATCCGCGCCCACCACAACGTCTGCCGCCACCGAGGCGCTCGCCTCCTGTCCGAGACCAACGGGTCCGTGGGCAATATCGTCTGCAGCTACCACCAGTGGACCTATTCACCCGAGGGCGACCTGATGTCCGCAGGTGTCCAGGCTCCCGGCTTCGACCGGACCTGCTTCTCCCTGCGCTCGGTCAACGTCCGCGTCGTCGCCGGCCTGGTCTTCATCTGCCTGGCGCAGAATCCTCCGGAGGACTTCGCCGAGGTGGCCGAGCGGATCTCGCCCTACATCGAACCGCACGCCCTGGGTAAGACCAAGGTCGCCGCCCAGGTGGATCTCATCGAGCACGCCAATTGGAAGCTCGTCATGGAGAACAACCGCGAGTGCTATCACTGCGAGGCCGGGCACCCGGAGCTGACCTGCACCTTCTTCCCAACCTATGGCTACGCCCCGGACGAGATCCCCAAGCGGCTCAAGCCCGCCTATCAGCGCTACCTCGATGCCGAGGAGCGACTGAAGACCAACAGCGAACGCAATAACCTGCCCACGCAGCTCATCGCAGAGCTCAGCGGCCGAGCCACCGGCTTCCGGATCGAACGGGCGGCTCTCGACGGAAAGGGGGAGTCGTACACGATGGACGGCGGGGCCGCCTCGGCGAAACTCCTCGGTGAACTCGATACCCCTGAGCTGGGGCGACTGTCGATGCACACCCAGCCCAACGCCTGGTTCCACTTCATGGGCGACCACGCGGTCACCTTCTCCCTCATCCCCCTGGGGCCCGACACCACGCGGGTGCGCTCGACCTGGCTGGTCCATGAGGATGCGGTCGAAGGCGTCGACTATGACGTTGAGAACCTCACGACTGTGTGGGTGAAGACGAACGAGCAGGATGCGGCGCTGTGCGCGAAGGCCCACCGTGGGATTTCGTCGCCAGCCTATGTTCCGGGACCCTATGCGCCTACGGAGAGCGACCTCGAAGAGTTCTGTACGTGGTACATCGAACGGCTGCAGGCTCACAGGGCGCAGACCGACGTGCGGCAGGCTGACCAGGGAGGACAGAGCTGATGACGATCTACCAGGAAACACTGAACGCCGACTTTGACGCGGCAGCTCCCGGCTATGCTGCGACGGCCCCCGGCACTGACGCGGCAACCCCCGATGCCGACGCAGAACTGACCGGGATGGTCGAATGCGTGTCCATCACCGAGGTCACGCACAACGTCAGAAGCTTCGAGCTCTTCGCCCCTTGGATGACTCGGATCGACTTCGAACCCGGACAGTACGTGACGGTGCGCATCCCCGAACTCGAGTGTGAGCGCTGCTATTCGATCGCCTCGGCGCCGTTCGGGACGAACACATTCACTCTCACCGTCAAACGCGTGGACGGCGGCGCGGTCTCGACCTACCTGCACGATGTGCTCCGGGTCGGCGACCGGGTCCACGTCGACGGTCCGTACGGTCTGTTCAGCACCAGTTTCCATCCGGCCGCGAAGCACCTGTTCGTCTCCGGCGGCTCGGGCCTCTCCCCGATCATGTCAATGGTGAGGTCCCTGCTGGCGCGGTCCGCCGGTGCCCCGACCGACATCGTGCTCATCCACAACGCGGCCACCCCGGCCGACATCATCTTCCGACCCGAACTCGAGCAGCTGGCCGAGGTCCCCGGCGTGAGCGTGGTGACGATGTGCTCGAGAGACTCCGCCGCCGAGGTGTGGGCCGGCCGCCGTGGTCGCATCACCCGCGAGGCACTGGCCGAGGTGGTTCCCGAGGTGGCAGATCGTGAGACCTTTGTCTGCGGTCCCGGCGACTACATGGCCGCAGTTCGAGTGATGCTCGACGAGCTCGGCGTGCTGGGGAGCCGGGTGCACGAGGAATCCTTCGTCTTCGCGACCTCACCAGCCGAACGGCTGGCCAAGCGGGCCCAGTTCGCGGAATCCGAGGCGTCGACCGGAACAGCCCCGGGACGGGCAGCAAAGGCTGTTGGTCCACCGTCCGGGTGCGGCTCGTCTCCGCTGAGGAGATTCGGCATCGACTTCACGGGCAGCGGCAAGCACGTCGAATGCGATCCTGAGACCACGGTTTTAGACGCAGCAGTCGAGGCCGGTATGGTCTTCCCGTCTTCATGCGAAGAGGGAATGTGTGGAACCTGCAAGTCAGTCCTGGTCAGCGGCGAGGTCGAGATGAACCACGCAGGAGGCATCCGCCCCAAGGAGATCGCGGCCGGGAAGTTTCTGCCCTGCTGTTCGACGCCTTTGAGTGACCTCGTTGTGGAGCGGTGACAGGCACCGTCACGCGCAGGCAGTGCTCCAGTTGAGCCGCCGAGAGGGCGGACGTGATCGCTTGGCGCGAATCCGCGAATCGCCGGTGAAGGGCTGCGCCCGTTGAGGTGCCCGGTTCGGCCGGGTGAGTCGTGCAGAGCCGGGAATCGCCAGCTCACTTCATTCTGAGGCGTCCCCTCCGAGGCGTCGAGCGCCCGCTCCGTCGGACCCCAGAATATCGTTCGGGTTGGAATAGGGACAGGAACGCAGTGACAGACAGCCGCACCCGATACAGTTCGAGAAGGTGTCCCTCAACGCAGTCAGATGTTCGATCCTCTCGTTGAGATCGTCATGCCAGCGGCGTGAGATCCGTGCCCAGTCGCGCTTCGTAGGAATTCCCTCCTCCGGCAGACCTTCGAGTGCCTCCTTGATGCGGTCGAGTCCGATGCCGACACGCTGGGAGGCGCGGATGAAGGCGATGACCCTGAGTGTGTCACGGCGATATTCGCGTCGATTTCCGGGGGTCCGACGGCTGCTGATCAGCCCCAGGCTCTCGTAGTAGTGCAGCGCGGAGACCGCCACGCCCGCGCGTTCGGCGACCTGGCCAGGTTTCAGCCACAGCAGGTCCTCGGGAATCTGCGGCATGGGCAACGACCTCCTTGACGTCAAGTCCACTTCATGTAGTCGACTGTACATGTACACCTCGACCGAGAAGGAGATATGAAGATGACCGATGTGCAGATCTGGGCAGATGTGCGGTGCCCCTGGTGCTGGATTGGACACCGCAGACTCGAGCGGGCCGCACGTGGAATCGGCGAAGACGTCGTCATGCATCACCGGAGTTTTCTGCTTGACCCCGATGGGCCACCTGATCATCGCCAACCGCTGCCCGATATTGCGACGAGTGAGTGGGGCATGAAGCCGGAGGAGTGGGCCTCGCTCTCGCGGAGGATCAGGGAGGCAGGGCAGGAAGTCGGACTCGACATTTCGATCGACACCGCTAGCCGGACCGACTCTCGAGCGATTCATCGGGTGCTCAAATCGGCGCAGGAGAGAGGCCTGGATGCCAACGGCGCATGGGAACGTGCTTTCGACGCGCATCTACATGACAACCTCGATGTCTCAGATCCTGACGTGCTGCAGAAACTTGGCGTCAGCATGGGGCTGAGTGCGACCGAGGTCCACGCAGCAATCGCCAGCGAGCATCTGGCAGATACGGTCCGAGACGATCATCGGGAAGCGTTGGATCGAGGATTTCCTTCGGTTCCGACGTTTCTGATCGGTGATCGTTCGCTCTCTGGGTCCGCCTCGGTGGAGGAACTGACCTCCTTCCTGCAGCATGCGAGGGTTCCACAATGACAGATCTGACGATGGAGGCGGCGGCCTTCGACGAATTCGGCTCCGCTGAAGTTCTCCGGGCCCAGCTGCTGCCTCGTCCCCGTGCGGGAACCGGGGACGTGCTCGTGCGCATCATCCGCGCAGGAGTTCAGCTGACCGATGCCGCGATCCGGGCCGGCTGGACTCCGCCCGGTGTGACGATCGAGTTCCCACAGGTGCCCGGAAACGAATTCTCCGGGATCGTCGAAGATGTCGGTTCCGACGTTTCGGCTATGCAGGTCGGTGATGAGGTTCTCGGCTATTCGATGCTCGGCTGCTATGCAGAGTTCGCCGCAGTTCCGGCAGATCAGGTCATTCCCAAACCCCCAGGTCTCGATTGGGAACAGGCCGGCGCGTTATCGGCTTCGGGCCAGACGGCCCTGACCGCCTTCGAGGATCTGGAGATCACCAGCCGTGATCGCGTCCTTGTCCATGGAGCAGCTGGAGGGGTGGGAACGATCTTCACTCAGCTCGCCGTGTTGGCTGGTGCCGAGGTCGTCGGAACTGCGAGCGAGGGAAACCACGACTACCTGCGATATCTTGGTGCCGAACCGATTGCGTATGGGCCGGGGCAGCTTGAGCGAATTCGCGAACTGCCGGGAGGCTATGACGTGGCCTTCGACGCTGCCGGTCATGAGAACCTGCAGACTGCCGTTCAGGTCGTTGCCGACAGAAAGCGTATTGCGACTATCGTAGACATGCCACTTGCCGATGAACTCGGGTGTCGCATTGTGCGGAGCAGAAGGTCGGCCGACCGACTGGCAAGGCTGGCTCGCCTGGTGTCCGACAACAGGCTCCGTGTGCACGTGCGCCGCAGTTTCGATTTGGATGAGGCAGGCGAAGCACACCGCGATGTGGAGACCGGCCGCGGTCGGGGCAAGGTGGTTCTTCGTATTGCGGAACTGCGATGAGAAGGACCGCAACGTCACGACGCGAGAATCTCTGGTCGGCACAAAGGGCACCTTTCATTCTCAGCGCCCTGGCATTGATGGGCTTCATCGCCTTCGAATCCTTCGCCGTCACCACCGTCCTTCCGGTCGCCATGACCGACATTGACGGGCAGAACTGGTACTCGATGGCCTACGCGGCGACGATCACCACCGGGCTCGTCGGCTACGTTATCGCCGGAGTGTGGATCGACGCTCACGGAGTTCGGAAACCACTTGCCATCGGTGGTGCCCTCTTCTTGCTCGGTATCGCCGTGTGCGCAATGGCCCCGAGTGCGCCCGTATTCGTCCTCGGAAGGCTGATTCAAGGTTTCGGCGGAGGAATCGATTCCGTAGTCGTCTACGTGCTCATCGCCCGAACGATGACCGTGGACATGCGCCCGCGCATGTTCGCTCTGCTCAGTGCGGCCTGGCTGCTACCCTCGCTCGTGGGCCCTCTCGCCGCAGGGTATCTCACGGAGGCGACCACGTGGCGAACTGTCTTCTGGCTGGTTGCTGCCGGGTCAGCGACAGCGATCATCTCTCTGCTGATGGCAGGTGCCAGGCCCTCCACGTCTTCCGGTTCCTGCTCGTCCGCGGGATCCGAATTCGAGGACGGAGCCGACGGGCCTGCGGCGAAATCACCCCGCAGGAACCCTATTCTCGCGCTGGTGGCAGCCGGGGCCCTCGTCTCTCTGCATTTCGCCGGTCAGCTTCCGGTCGTGGAGGGCATTGGGCTTCTCGCCCTTGGCAGCCTCGTTCTCCTTCCGGCTGCTCGTATCCTCCTGCCTGCGGGAACATTCACCCTGAGGTCGGGAGCTCCGCGACTGGTGGGACTACGTGCGATCTTGGGGGGTACATCCACGGCCTGTGATGTTCACCTGACACTCTTCCTCCAAGATCAACGGGGATTCGCGTCTTCGGTGGCGGGTCTCGTTATTGCCAGCGGAGCAGCAGGCTGGGCAGCCGGTTCATGGGTTCAGGGCAGATTCGACGCCGACGGGAGGCGTGACGGTCAACTGCTTGGTCTGGCGGCGCCGCTGGTCTCCTTGGGGCCCGTGATCGTTGTTGGCTACACCCTCGACTTTCTCACTCTTCCGGCGGTCATCCTCGGATGTGTGCTCATGGGCGGTGGGATGGGCATTGCCTACCCCCGCATCGCCTCGGCGACCTTGCGGATCACGGATCCGTACGAGCACGGAAGGTACAGCGCATCGTTGCAGGCATCCGAGAGCATGGGAACTGCGGCGCTGCTCGCTGTGACCGGCATTCTGCTGTCGGCCATTGTCGGGAGCTCTGGATTTGTCATCAGCTACCTCGTCCTCGCCGGTCTGGGGCTCGCAAGCATCGCGATCGCATGGTGGCCGACGGGGTCTCTTCGTGATTGATTCCGCACATGTTCGACGGGGGTGGGCATGATCGCATCTTCACTAGTTGTGTTGATCGGGGACGTTGATTAAACGTGTGAAGGGTGGCTGATTGCCGCAAGCTGAGTGTGGGAGATGCTGGTTGTAGTTGATGCAGCCAGGCCTCGATCGCGTCGCGTCGTTCCTGCCCTGATCTGTAGCAGCGGGAATAGGCTCAACCATCCGCCATGGTCAGGTGGAAGCGTTCGACTTTGCCATTCGTCGGTGGCCGGTAAGGGTGCGTCCATCCGGGACGGATAGCTAGGGACTCACAAGAGTTGACCCACAGGTGCGAATGGTAGTCACTGCCATTGTCCGAGAGAACATGCTCGACGGTGACGCCACGTTCGGCGAATCAGTCGACGGCCCGGTGCAGAACACGGGACTGATGCAGGGGTTAGGTGACATCTAATCTGGCTTGTTTACAGGCAAGCCTGGAAGGATAGACACCATACCACAGCCCTACCCGAAAGAATTCCGCGACGACGTCATCCGCGTCGTCCAGACCAGGGATTCCAAGACGACGATCGGACAGATCGCCAAGGACTTCGGGATCCATGAAGGCACCCTGAACAAATGGCTCCGCCAAGCAGAAGTCGATGCCGGCAACAAACCCGGCAACACCAGCGACGAGTCCGCCGAACTACGAGAGATGCGTCGGCGCAATCGTCTGCTGGAGCAGGAGAACGAGGTCCTACGCCGCGCGGCCGCCTATCTGTCACAGGCGAACCTGCCGTCAAAAGGCTCTACCCGCTCGTGAGAGAGCTCGCCGCCGACGGGATCCCCGTGGCGGTGTCGTGCCGGGTCTTGAAGCTCTCCCGCCAGCCCTACTACCGGTGGCTGGCCGCGCCTGTCCCTGATACCGATCTCGTTGAGGCATATCGGGCCAATGCGCTCTTCGATGCCCACCGTGATGATCCCGAGTTCGGGTACCGATACCTCGCCGACGAAGCCGAAGCGGCCGGCCAACCCATGGCGGCACGCACTGCGTGGCGGTTGTGTTCGGCCAATGACTGGTTCTCCGCCTTCGGCAAGGGCCGGGCCAAGAACGGGAAGAAACCCGGCCCACCGGTCCACGACGATCTGTGCGCGGTTGTCGATGCCGATGGGAAGACCCGGCACGAGTTTCGAGCTGATGGCCCGAACCAGCTGTGGTTGACCGACATTTCGGAGCACCATACGAATGAGGGCAAGCTCTACCTCTGCGCGGTCAAGGACGCCTACTCGTCACGCATCGTCGGCTATTCGATCAGCTCGAGGATGAAGGCCCGGTTGGCTGTCGATGCCCTCGAGATGGCTGTGACCAGGCGCGGTGACGTGGCCGGATGCGTGACGCACAGCGACCGCGGCAGCCAATTCAGATCGAAGAAATTCACTCGGGCTTTGGCCCGTCATGGCATCATCGGGTCGATGGGACGAGTCGGCGCAGCGGGCGATAACGCGGCCATGGAATCGTTCTTCGCCCTGTTGCAGAAGAACGTTCTCGACCGTCGCCGGTGGGTCACTCGCGACCAGTTGAGAATCGCGATCGTGACCTGGATCGAGCGGACATATCACCGACGTCGCCGACAAGCCCGGTTGGGTCGATTGACGCCAGTAGAGTACGAAGCAATCATAGAGCCAGCTGCCCTCGCAGCATGACACTCACGCTGTCACCCTTCTTTGCATCAGTCCCTGTAAGCGGCCGACACCAGTCGCGGTACGAGCCGGACGAAGACGACCATGGCGACGAGCTCGACCAAGGTCTGGGTGACCACGACCAGCGGGGCGAGGTCGAACGCCGCGTGCAGTGCGAGGCCCAAGGGGGAGCACGACGAGCGAGTTGCGCGTCGCGCCACTGAACACCACATCGATCTGAACCACTAGTTTCGGCGTCGCTATCGTGCTTCGCTAGAGACCCCGTGGAAGTCCCTGAGCACGATATTCGCCAGGAGTCATCGATGTTGACGCCCGAAAAACGCGATAGAAATGAGCCACGCTCGAGAAACCTGTATCACGCGCAATCGAGCTAACTGGCCGATTCGGAGAACCGAGCAAAAGCCGTTTAGCCTGCTCCACTCGGAGTTCCCTGAGCACTCCAATCACTGAATCGCCAGTTCCTTGAAACTCTCGGTAGAGGCTTCTTCGAGAGATGTGAATTCCCTCGGCGATGCTGGTTGCATGCACACTTGGATCGCTAAGATTCGCACGCATATATGCGATGGCTTGTTCTCGTCGAGCAGCGCCAGGGAGATCTGCACGAGCGGTGGTTGGAGTAACGAGATTGAGCGTAGAGAACGCAAGGTCAGAAGCATGGGGTTCCAGCCGTACTGCGCCTTCAGGATCACGGATCTGAGATTGCGCCAGGTTAACGAAGAAGGAGGCGACTGCCGATACCGCCCCGTCACAAGGCAAGGTTCGCGCGAGTAGATCGTTGCCGCGCGAGACACCTGCACGGGCGAAAGCTTCGTCGGCAGGAAGTTCGACAATGACCTGTTCGTAGGGGCCAGCATTGTGCATGACAAAAGGTGCAGAACTGTCGTAGATGACCGCAGACCCCGGAGGAACCACTGCGGTCCGATCAAATTGCTCTAGGACACAAGTTCCGCTGACTTGAAAGACGGTGTAAAGATACTCATCGCGTTCGTCGCCTTGTGCGATATGGCTGCGGCTGCGCCAGACATCCTCACCTCCGGCTCTTTTGATGGACAGTGCGAAGCTGGGAAATCGTCCGAGGGTGACCTCGCCGTGGAAATCAGTGGTTAAGGGGTCGGTAGAGACGTCGACGTAAGCCTGTTGACGGATGTGCTGCCAGTGATCTGCAGCATCGTTCTTCGAGTTCTGTGTAGTCGACCAGCTACTCAACCGCAAACTGGGGACAGTTGGCTCACTCATGTGACGGCACCCCTTATATTCTCGCGAGAATTGTTTCAATCGGTTTGGTGGTTGGCCGGAAGCCCATTACTGACGAACTATACAGTTCGGGTGCCACCATTGGTGGCACCCGAACTGAGTCTCGTAGGCCGCTGAGTGGACCCGCTGACCTCCAGAGACGTGGGTCAGATCAGGCTGGAATGACCCCGTGTGGATCGATGATGAACTTGTCCGAAGCACCCTTATCAAAGGTTGCGTAGGCGTCTGGAGCATCGTCGAGACTGATGATCTTCGTGTTGAGCATGTCGCTGAGGTACGGCATGCGATCCCAGAGAATGGCCATCATCAACTCGCGGTTGTAGTGCATGATCGGTGCCTGGCCGCCCGAGATTCGAGGTGACTTGATCCATGCTTTTCCGAAGTCGAGTGGGAAAGTTCCTTCCTGCTCTGCTTTCGACTCTGCAAGCGGATCGGGTCCGTAGACTCCGATAATGCCGGTGGCTCCGCCAGGTCGGGTAGCGTCCATGACTTGATTGATCGCGTGCGCGGGATCCATATCTCCGGCCTCACGACCGATTCCATGTGCTTCCGAGCCCACGTAGTCCACAGCACAATCCACCATGGGCTCGCCTAGAATAGCTTCGATCTGATCGGTCAGAGGAACATCCTCGTTGAGGTCAATGGTCTCGCAGCCGTTCTGCTTCATCAGATCGAGGCGGTCCTTGTGGTAGTCGCCGACAATGATGCATGACGCTCCGAGGAGGCGAGCTGCCGCTGCCCCGCACCGGCCGACAGGTCCTGCACCGGCAATATAGACTGTCGAGCCCGGCTTGGCGCCGGCCTCCATGAGTCCGTGGAATGCAGTGGGAAGAATGTCTGACAAGAGGGCCAAGTCGCGGATCTTCTCCATGGCCTGGTCCTTGTCTGGGAAGCGGAGCAGCTGAAAGTCGGCATAGGGCACAAACAGGTATTCCGCCTGTCCACCTTGCCAATTGCCGAGGTTGAACCCGTAGGCTGCGCAGGCGACATCTGGATTCGTAGTCTCGCAGACTTCCGTCCTGCGCGCCCGGCAATTGCGACACCGGCCGCAAGCGACATTGAACGGCACCGAGACGAGATCGCCTTCCTTGAGGAAAGTGACGTCGGATCCGAGCTCAACTACCTGGCCTGTCATTTCGTGTCCCATGACCATGCCTTGGGGCACTGGGAAAGAGCCACGGTAGATGTGGAGGTCGCTTCCGCAGATATTCGTAGCGACAATTTTCAGGATGACCCCGTGCGGTGCTTTTGCTCCGTCGGGCATCTCCAGTTTTGGAAAGTCGAGGTTTTCGACTCGCATGTCTTGTGGATTAGCGAACACTACTGCGCGATTGCCATCAGCCATGATTCTCGTGTCCTTCCATAGGATGGTCATCCAGCTTTCCGCCGGAAGTTGCATGCGAAATCGCTTATGTTTCGCCTGCCATTTCAGACTAGTAATCGGTTCGGTTGATGTCGTTCGCTACACGTGCCACTCCAGTCAACGATCGTGCCAGGCACCGTAGTCGGACGATCGGGCAACTGTCGACGTGCCTGGCTAGGTTTCAGAACAGACGCGGTTGGGTTGTAAGGGGCGGCTCTGGGACAGCAGCGTCGTATTCGGCTTCTATCCACCGGCAGATCACTTCAACAACATAGGCTCGCGCCTGTTCATCGAGTTCGCGGCCCCTCGCAAGATGGTGGTTAGTTTCGAGGCATCCGCGACAGCATGTCGCCGTGGCATGTTGGGCTCGAAAGACCGGGTGCCCACGGGACTGATGCAGGGGTTAGGTGACATCTAATCTGGCTTGTTTACAGGCAAGCCTGGAAGGATAGACACCATACCACAGCCCTACCCGAAAGAATTCCGCGACGACGTCATCCGCGTCGTCCAGACCAGGGATTCCAAGACGACGATCGGACAGATCGCCAAGGACTTCGGGATCCATGAAGGCACCCTGAACAAATGGCTCCGCCAAGCAGAAGTCGATGCCGGCAACAAACCCGGCAACACCAGCGACGAGTCCGCCGAACTACGAGAGATGCGTCGGCGCAATCGTCTGCTGGAGCAGGAGAACGAGGTCCTACGCCGCGCGGCCGCCTATCTGTCACAGGCGAACCTGCCGTCAAAAGGCTCTACCCGCTCGTGAGAGAGCTCGCCGCCGACGGGATCCCCGTGGCGGTGTCGTGCCGGGTCTTGAAGCTCTCCCGCCAGCCCTACTACCGGTGGCTGGCCGCGCCTGTCCCTGATACCG
This sequence comes from Brevibacterium sp. UCMA 11752, assembly GCF_021532235.1. NCBI lineage: Bacteria > Bacillati > Actinomycetota > Actinomycetes > Micrococcales > Brevibacteriaceae > Brevibacterium > Brevibacterium sp. UCMA 11752. The sequence continues at coordinate 966,542 of NZ_JACBOS010000003.1, forward strand.
ATCTCGTTGAGGCATATCGGGCCAATGCGCTCTTCGATGCCCACCGTGATGATCCCGAGTTCGGGTACCGATACCTCGCCGACGAAGCCGAAGCGGCCGGCCAACCCATGGCGGCACGCACTGCGTGGCGGTTGTGTTCGGCCAATGACTGGTTCTCCGCCTTCGGCAAGGGCCGGGCCAAGAACGGGAAGAAACCCGGCCCACCGGTCCACGACGATCTGTGCGCGGTTGTCGATGCCGATGGGAAGACCCGGCACGAGTTTCGAGCTGATGGCCCGAACCAGCTGTGGTTGACCGACATTTCGGAGCACCATACGAATGAGGGCAAGCTCTACCTCTGCGCGGTCAAGGACGCCTACTCGTCACGCATCGTCGGCTATTCGATCAGCTCGAGGATGAAGGCCCGGTTGGCTGTCGATGCCCTCGAGATGGCTGTGACCAGGCGCGGTGACGTGGCCGGATGCGTGACGCACAGCGACCGCGGCAGCCAATTCAGATCGAAGAAATTCACTCGGGCTTTGGCCCGTCATGGCATCATCGGGTCGATGGGACGAGTCGGCGCAGCGGGCGATAACGCGGCCATGGAATCGTTCTTCGCCCTGTTGCAGAAGAACGTTCTCGACCGTCGCCGGTGGGTCACTCGCGACCAGTTGAGAATCGCGATCGTGACCTGGATCGAGCGGACATATCACCGACGTCGCCGACAAGCCCGGTTGGGTCGATTGACGCCAGTAGAGTACGAAGCAATCATAGAGCCAGCTGCCCTCGCAGCATGACACTCACGCTGTCACCCTTCTTTGCATCAGTCGCCACCGGTCACAGAGGGCAGTGACTGCGGTCCAGTCATCGTGCACTTCTGTATAGGCAATGCGCGAATGGTCGTCGAGGACGGTGCGGACCAAGGCGTAACCGAACTTGGGTTTGTGCCACTTGCTCTTCGGTCTGCCTGGCGTCGCTGTCCGGTTCTTCTCCCCTTGCCGGCGGCCGAGGTAGCGCCGTCCGCCGTCGTCAGAGATATTTCCGAGCTTCTTCACATCGAGGTGCACGAGCGAGCCTTGATGGTCATGCTCACAGCGTCATATGGGCTCGGCCGTGGCGTGGACGGTGTAGGAGAGTCGATTGACCCGTGCAGTGCGCAGAATCCGATACACAGCCGACGGGGCAATGCCGAGCTGAGCGGCGAGCTGAACTGGCCCCTCCCTCAACCGCATTCGCAGGCTCACGCACCGTATTGTTACTGCCTTCCGCGTTTTGTTCGGCGAGATTTTGGGTTGCGACGAGCGGTCGAGCATGGCTTCCCCAGCGCGATACCTTCCGACCCATCGCTTGACGGTTGGCGCTGAAACTTGAATGCGGGCTTCGACGTCACTGTTGAGCCACCCATCCTCGACGACGAGACGAGCGACTTTGAGTTGGTGATGTGGAGCCAGGGCAGTGATGACGTGTGACATCAGGTCTCCTATATTCAGGTGGGCTGCCCCGCGCGGGGCAGCCCACCGTTTGATCCGGTCTGCCGAGTTCTTCAGAGTAGCGGGATGAGCTCCTCATGGATCCAGGTGCGCAGGCGAGTCGGCGTAGTGGTGAGTACTGACCGGTTTTGTTCGGGTTCGAACCCCTCACGCAGGCCGGCGGACATCCCCAGGATTGCGTCGGCCATGCCGGGTGACATGCCCATCTGAAGGTACTGGACACGCATCTGGGCATCGCTGATGTGCTCAACGTGAACCTCCCGACCGAGCTCCTCAGAAATGATCGTCGCCGCTTGGGACCATGTCAGATCCTCGGGGCCGTGAATTGCCCGAACATGACGTCCAGACCACTCTGGATTCAATAGGATAAGCGCTGCCACCTCAGCAATGTCTCGTGGGGCGACCCAGCTCATCGGCGAGTCGAGTGGCAGCACGGTCTGGAGCCGCCCGGACTTGATCGATGCGAGGTCCAACAACAAATTCGTGAAGAAGAAACCGCACCGCAGGTGGGTGACATCCACATCACAGGCGTCGAGGGCGACCTCCGTCTCAGCGAGACCGTCGATCTCGCCCGCGCCATGACGCTTTTCCGCGCCGACGCTGCTTTGAAAGACGACCCGTTCGATGCGGTTCGCCTCGACCGAGGCGACGATTGACTCCGTCGCACGGCGATAGTCGCCCAGCGGATCAGGGGAGTCAGTGGATGGGTCGACCCAATAGATCGCATCGACACCAGCAGTAGCAGAGACCACCTGGTCCGGGTCGTGTGAGTCAGCCTGCACCAGGTCCACATGCTCGGCAACGGCCGTGGCGATGTTCTCAGGGTCGCGGCTAAGCAACAGCGGTCTGACGCCGGCCCGGATGAGCATGCGCGTCAGGTGTTGACCAACGTTACCTTGCGAAGTTGTGATGGCGATCTTCATGGTCTGTCCTCTCAGCTGTTCGTATGTCGTCCTACCACGCTAGATGCAGATCAGGCCTGATCCTGGCCGCATTTTCTGGGAACATGGATCCATGGACACCCCTTCGACACGATCACTCAGATTGCTGGCGCTGCTCCAGTCGGGGCGCGATTGGTGCGGTCGCGATTTGGCGGATCGTCTGCAGGTGAGCGAACGAACCGTGCGGCGGGACGCCATGCGTCTGCGCGATATGGGTTACGACGTCCGCTCCCGTCCGGGCCCAGGCGCTGCTTACTCACTGCGGCCGAGCATGAAGATCCCACCGTTGCTGTTCACGGCGGACGAGGTCGCGACAATCATCACAAGTCTGTTGATTCTCGAGGCATGGTCGCCCGACGACGCCACCGCCGGGACCGCACGCGCGAAGCTCGAGCAGGTGCTGCCCAGAAAGCTTCAACAGCGTGCCGCGGCAGTGGCGGTCTCGACACAGGTCTTGCGGGAGCCTCCGGCGTCCGTGGATTGGCATCTCGTCGGGGAGATCGCCGACGCCGTCGCGAATGCCTCGCGGCTCACCTTCGACTACACAGACCAGCATGGCCGTCATTCGCATCGGACCGTAGAACCGTATCGACATCTCCTGCGTCAGCAGCGCTGGTATCTCATTGCCTATGACCTCACACGCGAGGACTGGCGCATTTTCCGCCTCGACCGTATGGAGGCAGCCGCAATCTCGCTCGGGTCGCATGATCCGCGGGCCTTCCCATGGGCCTCGATCGAGGATTGGCTCACAAGCAACTTCGGAGCAAGCGACGAACACTCAACTAATGTCCCCGGTCAGTACAGCTGGGCAACCGCCTCCGGAGTGGCTTTGTCACCGAAGTAGGCAGCGGCAGGATCACCGGGGGCGAGCTGCATGAGTACGAACGAGAGTGTGGCAACGCCGAGGACGATGGGAACCATGAGAAATATGCGCCTGGCGATGTATTTGCCCACGTTCGCTCTCTCCATCGATGCGTAAAGGTATGTTCAATCTACCTTTATGTGACTCAGCTAACAATGATCTGCCGAAAAAAGTCTAGCGGCAGATGGGCTTGCCATGGCTCCCTGTCACTGAGTGTCGCAGAGTCGCTGAGTGTCGTAGAGCTGAGAGCGAAGGAGGCAGCGCTACAGCCCCATTCCCACTCGCAGTCCCTCGAGGACCGCGGCATGGACGTTGCGTGAGGCGACCGCATCACCGATCCGGTACAGCGCGAAGGGAGCGCTCGCCTCGGCGCCGGTGCCTGCGAAAGCAGCTCCTGCTGTGGTGGGCGGGATCGCACCGCTGTCGCGATCCGGCTGGGTGCGACCGTGGACCCAGGCGTCGAGTTCGATCTCGCCGAGGTTGGACGAGCGCGCCTTGAGCGCGAAGTAGACGTCGTCGTTGGGCGTGGTTCCGAAATCGACGACCACGGCGTCGGTCTCGAGCTCGGTCTCGATGCCTGAATAGTCATTGCGCAGACGCGCCGTGACCAACTTGCCCGCGATCTTCGGCTTCGCCGCGAGCCGCTCGCCGAGGTGGACCGTGACTCCGAATTCGGAGAACACCTGGAGGTAGGCGGGGGAGTTCATCGATCCGACATCGACGCCGATGGTGCGTTCGGGGCTGACGTAGGTGACCTCCTGACCGTTGCGGGCCAGGTGTTCGACGGCGTCGAGGGCAGGGTAGAAGCCATGGTCGTCGAAGACGAGGACCCGGGACTTGTTGCGCAGGCTGTCATCCATGACGTCCCAGACGTCGAACGAGGGCCCCTCCTCACGGAAGGGATAGCTGGAATCGGGGACACCGCCGGTGGCGACGATGACGACATCGGGTGAGAGCGCGAGGATCTCGTCCTCCTCGGCGAAGGTGTCCACGCGGATGTCAACGCCGTGCTTCCTGCACTGCTGCTCCCTCCAATCGATGATGCCGATGAGGTCACGGCGGCGCTGGGAGCGTGCAGCGATCTTCACCTGACCGCCCACCGCAGAATCGGCCTCGAGCAGGGTGACCCGATGCCCGCGGACCGAAGCGACTCGCGCGGCTTCGAGGCCGGCGGGACCGGCACCGACGATGACGACGTGCTTGGGGCCGGACTCGACGTCGCGGGTGACCTCCTGTGGCAGATCGGCCTCGCGCCCGCTGGCGGGATTGTGGATGCAGGTCGCAGCGCCTGAGGTGTAGATGCTGTCGAGGCACATGTTCGCCCCCACGCACGGGCGGATGTCATCCTCCCGCTTCTCCTCGATCTTCTTCACCAGATAGGGATCAGCAAGCTGCGCCCGGGTCATGCCTACGAGGTCGACGCAGCCGTCTTCGATCGCAAACCGGGCCGTGGGCGCATCGGCGATGCGAGCGGCGTGGAGAACGGGGATGTCGATCGCTTCGCGGATGCGACGGCAGGTTTCGAGCCAGGGTGCCGAGGGGGTGCCCATGCCGGGGATCGCGTCGGCGAGCTCCTTGTCTGAGCTGATGCTTCCGACATTGAGGTTGAGGAAATCGACGCCGTGGGCCGCGTACTCCTTGAGTACCGCGATGGAGGCTTCTTCGGTGATGCCGTCCTCGAGCTGCTCGAGGACTGACATGCGGACGCCGAGGGCGAGGCCCTCCGAAGCGCCGCGCATCGCGTCGATGATCTGAAGCGGAAAGCGCATCCGGGCCGCGAGGTCACCGTTGTACTCATCGGTGCGCTCGTTGAAGCGGGAGGCGAAGAAGTAGTCGATGAGGTGGCCGGTGTGGAGGAACTCCAGACCGTCGAATCCTGCTGCCTTGACTCGAGCCGTGGCCGCCGCGAAGTCGTTGACCACCCGCTCGATGTCGAAGTCCTCCATGGCCTTGGTGAATGACCGGTGGGTGGGTTCGCGGTGGCGGCTCGAGGAGATGAGTGGCAGCCAATCGGCGGTGAAGTTCGAGTTGCGCGGGCCGAGGTGGGTCAGCTGGATCATCACTGCGGTCCCCTCGGCATGGCAGTCCTCGGCGATGGCGGACAACCAGGGAATCACCTCGTCGGTGGAGAGGTCGACATTGCCGAAGGCGGCGGGGGAGTCCTTGGACACGATGGCCGAGCCGGCCGTCATCGTCAGGCCCACCCCGCCGCGGGCCTTTTCTCGGTGGTAGAGACGGTAGCGGTCCTTGGGCATGCCGAGTTCGGTGTAGGCCGGCTCATGCGCGGTGGAAACGATGCGGTTCTTGAGCTGCACCGGGCCCAGGGTGAAGGGCTGGAGCAGGGGATCGTGGGACATGGTTCCTCCTTCTTCGCAGGAACGACAGTGGTCACTTCGCAGGAACCACACCGAGGTGTTGACGAGCTCATCCCGACTCAATCGAAATGAGAGTAGTCGATAACCGATTACTTCACTCAATCGTGAGTCGTTGTGGTTATGCTGTCAATAGCCATCGAAGGAGAATTTTGATCAGAAGCGAGTCCTCCACCTCTGCTGCGAAGCGACAGGCACCGACGCCGGCTCCGAGGCCTGCCCCGGTGCGACCGGAGTCGGCTCCGTCGCTGCGGGAGCATGCGCTTGTCGTCATCCGCCATGCGATCACAACCGGTGATCTCGCCGAGGACACGATCTACTCGGCGGCGGGACTGGCCAAGCAGTTGGGGATCTCGTTGAGCCCGGTCAGGGAGGCCATGATGTCTCTCGTGACAGAGGGAACCGTCGAGGCCGTGCCGAATCGCGGCTTCCGTCTGGTTCCGGTGACGCGAGAAGACCTGGAGGAGATCATCCGGATCAGAGCGCTGCTTGCCGATCCGGCAGTGGAAGCTCTGTGCTCCCGTGCCGTGGAGGATCCGACATCGTGCGCGGCCGCACTCGGTGATCTGCGCAGAAATGCCGAGGACGCTCTGGCCGCTGCCGCCCGGGACGACACGATCGGATTCATGACTGCCGATCGCCTGTTCCACGAACACCTTCTCGAATACGGGCTCGGCAGGAGAGCTGCAGAGATCAGCCTGCGCCTGCGCGACCAGTCGCGAGTCTTCGCGGCGCACTCGATCGCCTCGGTCGTCGATAGCGAGTCGGCTCAGCAGATCGTCGACCTCGTCGGACTCATCGAGGCAGGCCGCTCTGACGAGGCACGTGCCCTCGTCGTCGACAACCTCTTCTATTTCAAACGCGCCATAGATCGCTAGCTCCTCCTCAGGTCAGCCAGCTGCGGGTAGGCGACGAGGCGGCCGTCCCCGGATTGGGAACGGCCGCCTCGTCGCTGGCCAGGATCGGGGCTCGACGCTTGACCTCAGACTGGGACCCGACCTCAGACTGGGGCTAGACCTGGGCCACGACCGGGATCGGCATGGTGTCCGTATCGAGGTCGGGGTTGTCATCCTGGGTGCGCACCAGTTCGACGGCTTCCTCTCGGGAACCCACGGTCGGGAAGGAGCCGAGAAGCGGCCTGTGAGCCGATTCCTTCATCAGGAGAACCGCCACGAAGGCGATGACCGAGAAGAACATGATGTAGAACGCCGGCATGTACGAGTTCCCCGTGAGGTCGATGAGCGCCTGGCTGAACAGCGGAGTGGTGCCGCCGAACAGTGAGACCCCGATGTTGAAGGTCAGGCCCATTGCGCCGTAACGCGATGCCGTTGGGAACAGTGCCGGCAGCGTCGATGCAAGGCAGGCGATATAGAAGGCAGCCGGCACGGCGACCATGAACAGAGCGATGATGACGGCCCACATCTCGCCGATCTGCATGATTGCGAAGGCGGGGACCATAAGGACGATCGTCGCTCCCGCTGCCACCAGGAAGACGAACTTGCGGCCCATCTTGTCGGAGAGCCTGCCGATGAGCGGAAGGCACAGGGACATGATCACGAGCACCGGAATGGTGGCCACTGCTGCTTGGACGTTCGAAACCTTGACGGTCTCCTCGAGGTAGGTCGGCATGAAGCTTGTGAGAGCGTAGCCGACCGTCTGTGAACCGGCGACGATGGCGATGCCGATGAGGATCTCTCTCCAGAAGTGTCGGACGACTCCGATCAGACCATGGCGAGCATACTTATCGTCTTTGACCTTGACATCGAGCCCCTCGGCGACCGAGGCTTCGAAGCTGGGGGTCTCTGGAATCTTCAGTCGGAACCAGATGGCGACGGCGCCAAGGGGGATTGCGATGAGGAACGGGATCCTCCAGCCGCCGTCGACCATGGCGGTCTCACCTGCGACGCTCGTTGAGATGACGGTGGTGATGGCGACGGTGCCCGCGCCCGCTGCGAAGCCGAGGTAGGAGCCGACATCGAGCCAGGAGGCCCAGAATCCACGTGACTTGTCAGGAGCGAATTCGGAGACGTACGTGGTGGCACCGGCGTATTCGCCGCCGGTGGAGAAGCCCTGGATCATCTTGAGCAGGTAGAGAGGGATGATGACCCACAGGCCGATCTGAGCCGCAGTGGGCAGCACGCCGATGAGCGCAGTGGCGGTGGCCATCGTGGCCATAGTGAAGAAAAGGACCTTCTGGCGCCCGATTTTGTCGCCCAGCGGTCCCAGAACCATGCCGCCGAGGGGACGGACGAGGAAGGAGACTGCAAAACCGAACAGGGTGACGAGCAGACCCATCTGCCTGTCCATGCCCTCAGTGAAGACGGCGGTCATGGTGACGGCGAGGTAGCCGTAGACACCGAAGTCGAACCACTCCATGAAGTTGCCGACTGTGGTTCCGCCGATTGCGGTGCGAATGGACTTCTGCTCGATGACGATGCAGTGGTCGGCCTCCAGGCGCTTCTTCTTGAGTGCCTTCCGCTCCCGGCGAGACGGCTTCATCCCATCCGGCATGGGGGTTGCTTGGCCTTCTGACATCAGTGGTTCCTCGTTTCAGATGCAATTCGATTTTCTACCGTCCGTCGAACCTGGGGGTTCCAGGGCGTTCGGTTTTCGACAATGCTGAACATCCTCACTCGATTAAACACCCATGTCAACAAAATTGGTGATCCAGATCACGATCAATTGTCGTTCGGATAGGAATTCTATGGAACTGCTGAATGCGACCGGGGTATTTACCTCAGGCGAACCTGTGGTTATTAGGAGCAGTCCCACGCGGAGAGTTTTTGGGCGTGCGAACGGGCGATGCGCGTCAGCTGGCGCTTCAATCTGAGGTGCAGCCAGCCCATTTGGAGGGGCACTCAGCCTGAGGAGTGCCCCAGTGTCCAGCGCTCACTTCGATGAAGAGCCTGCGTTCAGTTCGAAGTGCCGTTCTGTGTCGGATCAGGGGGTGGGGTTTTCGGAGCCTGGTGAGCTCGGCTCCTCAGGCGACTCATCAGACGGTTCATCGCTTGGCTCATCAGATGGCTCATCAGTTGGCTCGTCTGACGGCTCTTCGGACGGCTCGTCGCTTGGCTCCTCAGTCGGCTCATCCGACGGAGGTGGGTCCGAAGGTGTTTCGGGGTCGTCGGATGGTGGTGGTGTCGGCTCCGAAGGCGATTCAGGGTCTGGTTTGTCAGAATCCGACGGGCTTGGTTCGTCAGGTTCTTCTGCTGACGGGCGATCAGTGCTGTCGCCCTTGTCGCCGGGATCGTCCTCGGTCGATGGACTGTCGTCGGACCGGCTGTCATCGTGCCCTGGGGTCCGGGATGACTTCTCATCCTCGTCCCTGTCGGGGTCGGATGTCTTCGAATTCTCGGATCCCGCCTCTTGGTCGTGCTTATCCGAGTTCGTGTCATCTGGAGACTGGGAGTTGGTGTTCTTGTCGTCCCTCTTCGAGGAAGAGTCTTTCTTCGACGAGGAGTCTGCAGGTGAGACTGCAGTGCCTGCGTTGCCGGATTGAAGCCCCGTCTGCTCTGCTTGCTGCGGCACTACGGCCACACCGACGAGTGTTCCCAGGAGGCCTATGCACGCGGCGACCACCGGGATCAGAACGGGTTTCGGCATGCTGAAGCCCGCTGGTGCAGGCATTTGGGCCGAGGTCTGAGCGGCTGCGGATGGCGCACCGAACGCGGTGAGAGAGGCAGACTCATCCTCGGTTTCTGGTACCAATGTCGCACCTGCACCTGCACCTGCACCTGCACCTGCGGCGAGGCCAAGGCTCGGCGGGGCAGCCGCGGCTGCGTCCGTGCCTTGATCGTCTGCGCTCTCGGTTTCGGCATCTGAGCCCTCGGCGACGGTTGGGGCCGGCGTCGGCTCTGTGGCTGGTCCGTCTGCAGCTGCAGCTGTCTCGGCTCCAGGCCTTTCGGCAGCAGACGTTTCGAGGACGGCGGTTTCGGTGACGTCAGTCCCGGTGGCAGCGGTTTCGGCAACCGAGGCTTCGGCGACAGCGGGAGCTGGTTCTGGAATCGCCTGTGCCAGGGTGGACGAGAGGCGCTCGATGACGATCGGCGAGGTCAGAAGTGCAGGAATGAGCACAGCGCGGTGATCGGCGGTTGCTCTGCTGTCCGCGGGTCGGACCTGCTGCCATTCGTCCTGCAGGCCTTGACGAGCGCGACCGGCCAACCTGTCTACAGTCGATGCTTTGATATTCAGCTGCTCGGCAACGGCCTCGGGTGAGAGCCGTTCGACTTCGCGCAACCACAGGATCCGCTGCCAGTTATCGGGCAGGTTCGACAGCGCCTGTGAGACAAGGGCAGCTTCCGGAGCCTGTGCGTCCGAACCACTCGCTGACGTCTGATCTGTGGACGTGAGATTCGCGAGACGTGCGTCGATCTCGGCATCCACCATTGAGCGGAGGCCCTCGGCTGTGTCGGAGGACCTGTTGAGCAGGGACCTGAGCACACTGAGGAAGGCATCGTCTGTGACCTGTCTGGCCTTCGCGTCGGGCAGAGGCGATGATGCTCTTGCTACGGCGTCATCGCGGTAACGGCGGTAGATCTCGGAATAGGCACCGGCGGTTCCGGCCTCGATGAGCGAGAGGAGCTCGCTCTCCGTGAAATCGGCGAGTTCTTCCCCTGGCTGATGTGCGTGCACGTCCATCCGGTCCCTGAATCATTCGGTAGCGTCATGCAGTCTGCAGCTCGTCGTTGCAGACTGCGTCTGGTCCAGCAGCGAGAATAGGGGAAGCACAATCTGTGTGAAATCTATCCTCAGCGGTGACTGTAGCCGACAAGATAGCTTTTTGCATCCAGTATCGCTATTTGAACAATCAACCAGTCTCATGGGGTCGACGAAAGGATCCGATCAGAGGCAACGGGCCGCTTCGAGGCAATAGTCACGCTGGAGGCAACAGGCACGCTGACGGCAACGGAGAAGCGTCAGGCTGGAAGTCAGTCCTTGAGCACTCGGAAGGTGCTCAGCTTCGGATCTACTCCGCCGCGGACGTGTCCCGATGGGCTCGCCGCCACGGCCTGCAGGAACTCGACGGTCTCCGCGGTGATCTCCTCACCGGGGAGGACATTCGGTATTCCGGGTGGGTACGCGGCCAGCGAGCTGACGCTGGTTCGGCCGACAGCCTCGGCGGCGGGAACGAGCTCGGAATCCGCGAAGTACGCATCACGCGGCAGGACAACCAGCTTCCCGGCGCTCGGCAGCGCCGGGATCCCAGCCGGAGCTGTCGCGGCATCGGCTGGCCCGTCATTCTCGTTCTCGAGGCGCATCTGGTCCAGGGCATCGAAGAGTCTGCTGAGGTCGGGGGACTTGCCGATGCCGATGAGGGCGACGATCGTCGTGGCCGTCGCCATCTCGGCGAAGATGTCGAAGTCCTCGGTCAGACGTTTGCGCACGGCATGGCCGTCGAGTCCTGTCGAGGTGATGTCGATGGGCAGGCGGAAGGGGTCGATGTCGACGACATCGGCATGATTCATGAAGTCCCCGGAGAGCAGATTGTAATGCTCGGAGCCCTCGATCCGGGCACGGATCTGGCGGATGTTCTCCAGTGAATCCGAGATCGCGACATGTGAGTTCACGAGATCGCGGCGGGCGATGTCGATCGATGCCATCAGGTGGGCGTTTTCACTGGTCGAGGCCGTCATCATGAATGCACGGGCCAAGGCCGGCTCGAGACGGTTCGCAAATTCGGTATCGCCGAGGTGGAGCAGAGCTGACTGCGTGAACGATCCGGCAAGTTTGTGGGTACTCATGATCACGATGTCGGCGCCCAGCGTAACCGGGGATTCCGGCAGGTCGGGATGGAATCCGAAGTGCGCGCCCCATGCGGCGTCGATGATGAGGGCGGCTCCGGCTTCGTGAGCGACCTCGGCCAGTGCCCTGACATCGGCGACGGCACCGAAGTAGCTGGGCGTCACGAGGTAGACGGCGCTGACCTTTTCGGGGTGTGAGGCGATGGCTTGACGCAGTGAGTCCGGGGTGACTCCGTGGGCGATGCCGTTGACCTCGTCGACGTTGGGATAGACGAAACCGGGGTTGAGACCGGCCAGCACGATGCCGTCGATGAAGCTCGAATGGGCGCTGCGCTGGGTGACGACTCCCGTACCCAGGGTGCCGATCGCCAGTGCTGCCATACGATTGCCCTGCGAGGAGCCGTTGGTGAGGAACCAGGTGCGCCGTGCGCCCCAGGCCTCGGCGGCCAGCTGCAGGGCTTCGTCCTTCGGGGTGTCGACACCGAGGTCGATGCCGTCGAAGAGCGGGGGGATGTCCAGGGAGAGGGTGTGCTCGCCGAAGAACTCGGCCTGACCTGCAGAGATTCCCGTGGTGATGCCGCCGTGTCCGGGGGTGGACAAGAACAGCGAGTCACGTGCTGCCGCCGCCTGCAGCGCATCGGCATAGGGCGCGTGGGTCGTCGCGTTCCCCGGGAATGCCGGATGATCTGAGACGGAGGTCATGGGGGAATCCTGGTGCACGGTCATGAATCCAGATTAGGGAACGGACCCTTGCCGGGAGAATACCAAGTTTCCTAAACTGATGAATACCCAGTATTGATCTATTGCTCGGAGAATGATGGAAACTCTCGATACCAAAGGTCTCTCGGCACTGCGTGCGATCGCCGAGACAGGCTCGGTCGCAGCGGCGGCGACCACACTGGGGTGGAGTCAACCCACGGTGAACCATCATCTGCGCAATCTGGAGAGGACTCTGGGGTCGACGCTGATCGAGAGGAGTCCGCGCGGATCGCATCCGACGGTTGTGGGCAACCTCGTCGTCTCCCGAGCGATCGAGATCCTGGGACTGTGCGACCGCCTCGGCGACGAGGTGGCTCTGCGGCGCGAGGCCCAGGCCGTCCCGGTCAGGATCGGGGCTGTGCCGACGGTCGGTGCGCGAGTGATTCCGAAGCTGCACAACCAGCTGCAGAGACGACCGCGCTGGCAGGCCCACGACGAGATGGCCGCCGTGAACCCGGTCCCTGCAGAGACGACCACCGCTGCCCTCGACGTGACCATGGATGAGCATGCGAAGCTCGTCGCCAGGCTGGAGGCCGGAGACCTCGATCTGGCGCTGCTCGTCTCGACCGACATCGACAGAACCTGGATTCCCTCGACCCTGACCGCGAGGCACCTGTATTCGGAGCAGCTCTTCCTCTGCGTGCCGAAGTCCGTGGGCCCGATCGCCCTCGACGCCCACGGCATGCCCGACCTCACCTCACTCGTGTCCCAGACGTGGGCGTTCAGCATCGATCCCGGTGATGCCATCGACGAGGTGGTCAGGTCGTTCTGTGTCGCCGCCGGGTTCGAGCCTCGGGTGGGGATGAGGATGGATGACTATGCGGCGATCATTCGCATGATCGCAGCGGGGCTGGCGGTCGCGGTGATCCCTGATTCCTCTGTGCCGGAGGACCCGACGGTCGAGATCATCCCGATGCCGATGGACGCCTGCCGCCGCGACGTGCTCCTCGTGTCCCGTGCCCGGGCGGAGTCGAGTAAGAAGGTCTCGCGGCATGACCCGATCGTCGCCGCCCACAACGCCGCCATCGCCGAGGTGGTCGCCGACGTCGGGGTCGTCACCGCGCAGTGGCGGTGACGATCGTTGTGTGGTTGTGACTGGTCAGTGCGGCTGCCAGGCGTCTTCGATCGCGACCCTCTCGGTCACCTCGGCGGGCAGGGACTTTGAGGCCAGTGCCTCGATGGTCACCTGTTCGAGGACGTCGCGCAGGGCGAACCTGGCCGCGATCCACACCTGCTGGAGGGACTCGGCGGCATCGTCGTACTCGACGGCTTCCGGGCGCTGCCCGTAGATCGAGACCAGGGGGCCGTCGACGGCCCGGATGACGTCGGCGATGGTGGTGGCGCTCGCTGGCTTCGTCAGTTTCCAGCCCCCGGATTTGCCGCGGACGGAGGCCACGATCTCGACTCTGCGCAGGTCGGCGAGGATTGCCTGGAGGAATCCCTTGGGGATGCCCTGTCGCTTTCCCAGTTCGTCGGCGCTGATGGGTCCACCGTCGCTGACGTTGGCGATCTCGATCAGGGCGCGCAGCGCATAGTCGGATTTCGTGGTGACCCGCATGCCGTCATAGTAACAGCGGGTTCAGCTTCAGCTGCCCGCGGCGACCTCGACCGCGGCCTCCTGGGCGGCTTCTGCGCGCCGAGTTCTGCGCTCGTTCCGTACAGCCTGAACGATGAGGGCGATCCAGACGGCCGCGAGCACCACGAGGATGGTCGAGACGGTGGCGGTCGAGGCGCCGAGCGCCAGGGCGATGGTGCGTGCGTTGGTGAGGATGATGATTCCACCGGCTGCGATAGCGAGGACCCGAGCAGGCAGGATCTTGACCAGCCAGGCGGCGAAGGGGGCGGCGATGATTCCGCCGATCAGCAGGGCCGCCGCGATGGACCACTCGATGCCCGAGGAGCCGAGGGCGAACAGGAACCCGAGCGAGCCGCCGACCGCGACGACGAATTCGCTGGTGTCGATCGAGCCGACGACCTTGCGCGGCTCGAGCCGGCCAGAGGACAGGAGCGTGGTGGTTCCGACTGGCCCCCAGCCGCCTCCGCCGATGGAGTCGAGCGCACCGCCGATGAGACCGACGGGGACGAGGAGCTTCGGGCCCGGACGTCCCTTGAAGGTGGGGCGGCGGCCGCCGAGGGCGAGGAAGCGCCAGATCACATAGACGCCGAGGAGCAGCAGAATGCCCGAGATCCACGGAGTGGCCGCGTCACCGCTGAGGCCGGCGAGGAACGTGGCGCCGGCGAAGGCTCCGATGAAGCCGGGTACCGCGAGGATCGAGACCGTCTTCCAGTCGACATTGCCGAACTTGTGGTGCGAGATCCCCGAGACCAGCGAGGTGCCGATCTCGGAGAAGTGCACCGCCGCCGAGGCGGTCGCCGGGGCGATCCCGGCCGCGAGCAGCAGGGTTGTCGACGTCACCCCATAGGCCATGCCGAGGGAGCCGTCGATGAGTTGGGCAAGGAGCCCGACGAGTCCGAGGACGATGAGTTGGCGCATAGTGGTGACCTTTCAGCATGCCGACGATTGTTGAGCAATTCGATCGATGCCAACAATACCCACTAAGTCCATCGGATTACTAGACTATGAATTTCTGTGACGTTTCCGGACCTTTCGCGTCACAGTGCCAAGACCGCCGGAACGGTGAGGACGGCGACGTAGTACCCCATGAACTGGACGCCGGCGTGCATGCCGATCATGCGATTGAACAGGCCGCCGACCAGGCCCACGGTGATGGTCACACCGAGCGCGAGCAGCCCGCCTTCGTAGAGGCAGATGACGCAGATCAGCGCGGCGAAGCCTGCGATGATCGCCTCGTGGGAGACCGATTTCATCACCCAGGTAGCAGCGCGGTGGGCGTTTCTCATCACGAACGGATAGGCCACTGCAATCGCGATGACTGCGGCGATGACCGAGAAGAGGGCGAACTCACCGGTCGACAGCAGATCGTGCAGGTTGTTCGTCTCACCTGTCTCCGCGTCAAGGGTGTAGACGGGCGGAGCGTTGAACAGTGGTGCTGCCGGGCCCGCGGCCATGGGTGAGAGCGGAAGCCCGATGGCGATCAGCGGGATCAGGGTCTCGGCGATGTAGGTCGACTCGGTGGTTCCGTTTCTCACGGACACGACCGTTGTCAGCCGATGGAAGCCGTTCTTGATCCGGCTGCCGGCGATCTCACCCATGAGCACTGCCATGGCGACGGGTGAGAAGACGAAGGTTGCGCTGGTGATGACGGCCGAACCGCTGGTGTAGGCCAACTGCTTCCGGTCCAGGACTGTGAAAGGGTTCGGCAACCTTGCACCACCAGCAGGTCGGACGTCGGGAGCGAGGTCGAACTCCCGCTTGCCTGTCTGCGTCATCGATCGACGCCCTGCGGGAGACAGAGCAGAGAACAGATCATAGATGAGCGGGCCGGTCGCAATGCCCAGGAAGAAGGAGGTTGTGAAGGTCGCATCCTTCTGTTCGAGGATGAATGCCTGCAGCCCGACGATGATGAGGACGAAGGGAACCAGTGCGACGACTGCCGCCAGCTTTCCCTTCGAGGTATACGCGACGAGAATGGCCGCCACGATGAAGATCCACGGTGCTGCGGCACCGATGGCCTCAGCGAACGGAGTGAGGACCAGGGCGAAGAGAATCGACAGCGGAATCGCGATGATCACCGAGATGACGCCGCCCGAGATGGCCTTCTGCAGGGCGATATGAGGCACTCCGAGAGAACGGAGCAGCTGCGCTTCTCGCAGCATCGGCACTGCAGTGGTGTCGCCGGGTATCCCCAACAGCGTTGTGGGCACGGCGTGAGAGATGTGTTTGGAGATGATGGCTGCGAGGAAGAATGCGATGACACCGGCTGGAGGGACGCCGATGAGGATGACGAGCAGTGCCAGGGGTGCGACGATCGCTGTCTCGTCGGTGCCTGAGATGAGGCCGATTCCGGTGAAGAGCACTGCAGCCAGCAGAGCCATGCCGATTGCCCACAGGATCGGTTCGATGAGGTCCGCGCTCACAGCTGTGCACCCTTCGCTCGGTTCTCATGATTCTCGACCAGGGCGTCGAAGAGCCCGAGCGCTCGGATCTCCTCCTGCACTGCCGGTTTGAGATCGCGAGGGTCACCTAGGTCTCCGTACTCTTCGACGACTTCGTCGATGACTTCCTGCCGGTTGCGCGTGTCAGCCTCTGATTCAGTGATCACTCGTTTGGGTTTGAACAGGATTCCGGCGATCACGGCACCGACGATGCAGCCCACGATCCCGATCAGGAGGGCATAGGAGTGCCCCAGTTCCGGATCGCCGGTGGTCGTGAAGAAGTGGTCGGAGATGAGGAACGCCGGTACCGCCACCCCGATTCCGATGGCAATGCTGCCGACAAGGTGTTTCGAGTCGACGGTGTCATTCCAGACTTCGAGCAGCTGTGGCATCTTCGCCTACCTTCTGTTGATGAACGGTCTGTTGATGAATGGTGGTGCTACTGATTGACGATGGCCGCCGAGGTGGCCGAGGCCAGTGGCTTGTCGAGCTGCTGACCCAGCCACTGGCTTGTCTCTGCGACCGCGCGGATGTCGACTCCGGTCGAGATTCCCAGGCCCTGAAGCATCCACAGGAGATCCTCGGTTGCCAGGTTACCGGTCGCCGAACCCGCGAACGGGCAGCCTCCGACTCCACCGGCAGAAGCATCGAACTCACTCACTCCGAGCTGGAGGGCGGCGAAGACGTTTGCCAGCGCCTGACCGTAGGTGTTGTGAGTGTGCAGCGCGATCGCGTCGACGGGGACGCCGCTGTCGATCAGTGCCTGCAGGACAGCAGTCACGTGCCCAGGTGTTGCGGTGCCGATCGTATCTCCGAGCGAGATCGACGAGCAGCCGGCCTCCAGCAGCTGCGCAGCCGCGGTGACCACGCGTTGCGGATCCACTGGACCTTCCCAGGGATCGCCGAAGACCATGGACAGATACCCGCGGGCGTGCATCCCCGCCGAGGTGGCCGCCGCTGCCACATCAAGGTTGCGTGCCGTGGTCACCTCGAGGCTGTCGCCGAGGTTGGCCCGAGAGAACGATTCCGTGACACTGGCGAAGACGGCGACGTCCTTGGCCCCGGCCGCCTTGGCATCGTCGAGTCCGCGTCGGTTGGGAACGAGGACCGGATAGGAGATGTCCGAGTCGAGGTCGAGCTCGTCGAGAACTGAGCGGGTGTCGGCCATCTGCGGAACGGCCTTGGGGGACACGAAGCTGCCTGCTTCGATGCTTCTCAGACCGGCACCTGCCAGTCGGGAGATGAGCTGCGCACGCGTCTCGGCGGGCAGAGTGACTGATTCGGCTTGGAGGCCGTCGCGTGCGCTGACCTCGTAGACCCTGACCTGGGTCGGCAGCGTGTCATGGGTGAACACCTGAGGGAGTGAGTTCATCATTTCGATCCACCTGAGCGAAGCTCGGCGAGGATGGCCTGAACTCGGTCGAAGCGGAAGGCCTTCTCGTCGATGAGCCTCTTGACGATGGCCTTGGATTCCTCGGCAGTGGCGCCGGCAGACACGGCGAGGTTCTTCGCATGCAGCGACATGTGACCGCGCTGGACACCTTCGGTGGCAAGGACTCGCAGGGCCGCCAGATTCTGCGCCAGACCGGCGGCGACGATGATTTCGGCCAGATCCTTCGCCGTGCTCACCTCGGCGATCTGGAGTGCGGTGCGGGCCGCAGGGTGGACCTTCGTGGCACCACCCACGAGGCCGACGGGCATCGGCATCTCGAGGTTGCCGACGAGGTTGCCCTCGGCATTCTTCTCGAACGTGGACAGTGAGGTGTAACGACCGTCTATGAGGGCATGCGAATGGGCCCCGGCTTCCACGGCGCGAGTGTCATTGCCGGTGGCCAGGACAACGGCGGAGATGCCGTTCATGATGCCTTTGTTGTGTGTGGCGGCTCGGTACGGGTCGGCTGCGGCCAACTCATAGGCGTGGAGGATGTTGTCGACGACCTCGGCGCCTCCCAGCAGCTCCTTGTCGAAGACCGCGCGTGCTCGGCTCAGACGCAGATCGGCCTTATTCGTCAGGATTCGCAGGAGTGCGTCACCTTCGGCGATCGCCGCGAGGCTGCTTGAGACGGCCTCTGCCATGGTATTGACCGCATTGGCCCCCATGGCGTCGCGGACGTCGACGTGGAGGTGGACGACGACGTAGGTTGCCGACTTCGCCTCGACGAGGCGAACATCGAGGCCTTTGACGCCTCCGCCGACCTCGACGAGCTTAGGATCCTGAGCATTGGCCAGGTCGATGATCTCGTCCTGGCGTTCGAAGATGCGAGACCGGGCGGCATGGGGGTCTGCCACATTGATGAGCTGGATCTGCGCCTGCATGATCGGCTGAGTCGAGCTGGTGAAGAACCCACCCTGGGGGCGTGCCATTCGGGCGGCGTTGCTGGCGGCGGCGATGACCGAAGCCTCTTCGGTGGCCATGGGTACGAGGACATCTGTGCCGTTGATCGTGAAGTTGGTGGCGGTTCCCAAGGGCAGGGAGAAGACGCCGAAGACGTTCTCACTCAGGTTCGCGGCCTGTTCGGGGCCGAATGCAGTCGCATCGATCTGGGCGAACACCTCGGTGCCGAGCCCGGTTGCCTCGGCTACTGCCGTGCGACGATCGTTGACCGACATATTGCGGAAGTCGGCGATACGACTGTTCTCTGCCATTGTGTGTCTCCTGTCGAGTCTTCTTCGAGTCTGTCTTCTTCGAGTCTGCATCTGCCGACTGCGGCTGCCGAAAGCAGCCGAGCAGAGCCGGTCATATCGTTCGCGCAGAGTAATTCCGCGCAGGGTTCAGTCAAACACTTCGGGACTCGATCGCCTATGGCCGTTATGGCCATTGATATCTCCAGCCACTGGCTGGATCGGCCAGGGTAGGTGGCTCGTGCCTGGCTGCATTCAGATCTTCTGCTGGAGCTGATCCAGACGGAGTGCGACGTGGAGGCGGAACGCATATTCGGGTGCACGCCAATCGTTGTCGAGTACCGTGTCGATGCGCTCCAGTCGCAGCTTGACGGTGTTGACGTGAACCGAGAGAGCGGCGGCGGTGCGGCTGATGCTGCTGCTGTGGTCGAAGTATGTGCGCAGTGTCGTGACCAGATCGGCGGATTGTCTCCGGTCCCATCGTCGGAGGGGGCCGAGCATGCGCTCCATGAACTGTCCGACGTGTTCGGGGGTCGAGCCGAACATGGCTGTGTAGGGAGCGAAGTCCTCGGCAGGACACACGCCTCTGGTGATCGAGAGTGAATTGAGGACACGCACGCACGACCACAGCTCGTCCTCTGCGGTGCGCAGCTCCGAACGCTGAAAACCTGTGTCGGAGACGACGACCAGGCAGTTGCGCAGGACTTCTGAGGCTGTGAGCAGCTCTTCCAGCTGTGTCCGGGTTCGATGAGCCGAACGGGGCAGCAGCACTGTCAGCCCAGGGGAGCGCTGGGTCATGAGAATCCGCGGCTCGATCCGAGTCAGGTACGAGCCGATGCGGTCGAAGTCGTTGGGACCGGCTTGGACCACTATCAGCTGCCAGGGGCCGAGGAGGGTGAAGTTGCTGGAGCGTGCTCGCGCTCGCAGCTCGTCCAGACTTCTGGTGTCGGCGATCAGATCGACGGCCAGTTCGCCGCGCACACGGTTCTCGGCGTCGGCACGTGAGAGCTCGTTCATCTGGATGAGGGCCAGGGACTGTGCGGCCTGAGCGACGATGCTGTGGTCGCCGTCTTTCGGGTCGTTGTGGAAGCGCACGAACAGTCCGCTGTGCTGACGTCTGTTCGACGCCACCGAAGCGGCGATGAGCCGCTTGGCCTGAGCAATCTGTACGCTGCGCCCGGTGCGGCGACTGGTGTCTATGGCCGCATGGATGTCTTCTCGACTCAGGTCGAATTCGGCGAGGAACCCCTCGTCCGCTGGGAATTCGGGGGAGTCGAGGCTCCAGTTGTCGACGATGAGCACCTCGGCGCGGAGAGTTTCGGCGATGACGTTGGTGACGGCTGCTGCACCGTGGCCCTGCAGCACCAACTGGGTCAGCTGCTCTTCGACCTCGACGAGGCGCTGCAGGGTATTCGCTTTGGCCGCAGCCAGTTCTTCTGCGGCAGCTGACAGTGCGGCCGCCTCGGCGAGTTCGCCCATGAGTCGTGCGGTCTTGAGAATGACCGAGGCATGGTCTGCCAGGGCGGAGAGCAGAGTGATCTCATCTGCTCCGAAGTCATGGGGGTAGCGATTCGCCGCGAACAGGGCACCGAGTACTTCACCGTCGACGACCATCGGCACTCCGAGGAGCGACTCCATGCCTTCGGCCTTGACCGCTGAGTCCACACGCCGCTCATGAGGCAGCTGGGTCAGGTCATAGTCCGAGGTCCAGTGGGCGGCTCGGTCGCGGACGACCCGGCCTGCAAGTCCGACTCCCGGGGGCACCCGGAGAGCTGGGAGCTGGAGCGAGATCGCCCCGCGACTGGCTCTGACGTTGAGCTCGTCGGTTTCGGGGTTGTATTCGGAGAGGTAGGCGATGTCGCAGCCGATCAGCGACTTAGCTCGGTCGACGAGCTTCTGCAGAAGGCGCTTGGTGTCTCTGACCTGGATGAGCTCAGAGGCGCTTTCGAGCAGCGCGGCGCGTTCATGGTCCTTCTGGCGCCAGCGAACCATGGTGGTGGACAGATCCAGCAGCGAGTCGATGAGGGCCGACTGCCGCCCGAGTTCTGATTCCAACGAGCTGCGATCGACGGGGTTGCCCCGCGCGATCAGGTTGACTGCCTCTGCGACGGATTCCACCGCTACTGTCTCTGGCCCCGCGTCGCGCTCCGTCATGGGCCCATTATCTCAGCCTGGGTCACCAGATCACGTGCCCCGGCAACCTCACCCCGCTGCGGGGGACATCTCCTTGACGGTCGGCAGTTCGCAGGTGCTGCTCGCCTTCTGCTGGTACCCGGAGAGGAACTCGCCGAGGCGGTTGATCGATTCGTCCAGCACCTCGACGGAGGGCAGGGTGACGAGCCGGAAGTGGTCCGGGCGTGACCAGTTGAAGGCCGAGCCGTGGGAGACGAGGATCTTCTGCTCGCGCAGCAGATCGAGCGCGAACTGTTCATCATCGACGATGTCGAATTTCTCCACGTCGAGCTTCGCGAACATGTAGAGCGCGCCGCTGGCGCGATGCGCGGACACGCCGTCGATGGAGTTCAGCCCCTCGTGGGCCAGGTTCATCTGAGCACCGAGGCGACCCTGCGGAAGAACGAGGTCGTCAATCGACTGCTTGCCGCCCAGAGCCGCTTGGATCGCGTGCTGGGCCGGAACATTCGCGCACATGCGCATATTGGCCAGGAGCTTGATTCCCTCAAGGTAGCTCTTGGCCTCGGACAGCGGTCCGGTGATGGCCAGCCAGCCCGCCCGATAGCCGGCGATTCGATAGGCCTTCGAGAGTCCGGAGTAGGTCAGGCACAGCACATCGTCGCCGGTGAGAGTGGCCATGTTGACCATCTCGACATCGTCGTAGGTGATCTTCTCGTAGATCTCGTCGGCGAAGATGATGAGGTTGTGGCGACGTGCGATGTCGACGATCTTCTTCAGGGTCTCACGCGAATAGACGGCGCCGGTGGGGTTGTTCGGGTTGATGACGACGATGCCGCGGGTGTTCTCGGTGATCTTGGATTCGAGATCCTCGAGGTCGGGCTGCCAGGCTGTGGCTTCGTCACACAGGTAGTGCTTAGGCGTGCCGCCGGAGAGAGCGACCGATGCCGTCCACAGGGGGTAGTCCGGGCTGGGAACGAGGATCTCGTCGCCGGGGTTGCACAGCGCCTGCAGGGACAGGGTGATGAGTTCGCTGACTCCGTTGCCCAGGAACACCTCGGAGGTGTCCAGATTGTGGATGCCGCGGGTCTCGTAGTACTGGACCACGGCCCGGCGCCCGGAGAGGATTCCGCGCGAATCGGAATAGCCCTGCGCAACGGGAAGCTGCTTGACCATGTCATGGACGATCGCCTCGGGGGCTTCGAATCCGAAGGGGGCGGGGTTGCCGATGTTGAGCTTGAGGATGGTGTGGCCCTTGGCCTCCATCGCCTCGGCCTCTTCGAGGACGGGTCCCCGAATGTCATAGAGGACGTTGGCCAATTTCGACGACTGCCTGTACATGGGAACCGTGAGAACCTTTCGATGCGACGTTTGCTGATACCGCTACTACCACGCTATGGCCCTCGCCGAGGTGGTTCTGACCAATCAGAGGCCCGTTTCGTGAACCTTTGACGAGGTTTTCGGATTGTTTCCCAGACCTTTCGTCACACGGGTCACTTGATGTGGGCCGGTATCGAGGGGCGAATCCTCATACCTGCTGCCGGTCGCTGCGCAGCATGCCGAAGATGAGCGTGTCCGTCCATTCGCCCTTTGACCACCAGTCCTGCCGCAGGTGAGCCTCCTGTCGCATGCCGATGCGTGAAGCCATCCTCGCCGAGGCGGTGTTTCTGGCATCCATCTGAGCGACGACTCGATGGAGGCGATCGTGGGCGAAGGCGGCATTGAGCATGGCGATGGCGGCTTCGGTGGCGAATCCGTGGCCACTGGCCGCGGGATTGAGCACCCAGCCGATCTCGGCCTTTTCCGATGACTCTCCGTCGAACCAGATCGCGATGTCGCCGATGACGACCGAGCCTTCGATGCCCTCGAGCCCGTCCGCGGTTTCGATGACCAGTGCGAGTGCGCGAGCCTCGGTGTCCAGGCCGGTTCTCGGAATGCGCTTGGACACCTCGGTCCGCGCCACCTCGGCGGTCCACGGCTCGCAGAGGAGGAACCGCGCGACGTCTTCGCGGGAGTAGATGGGCAGCAGTGCCTCGGCGTCGGAGTCCCGATACGCACGCAGGTGCAGTCGGTCGGTGGACAGCGGCAGAGACAGCTCCTGCAGAGTCATGTCAATAACGAAATCACGTGTCTCGGGTGTGCGCAAGATTCGTTGGGCGTCAGAGAGCCCTTGGCAAGGTTTTCACATCGGTGACAAATGGCATCATCAGGCCCGACCGGCTGTGAGCCCTCCCCGCTAAGCTGAGGAGCATGGTCGAGTCAGAATCCGGGCCCCGCAGCAGGGGGCGTCCGCGGAAGGGGCAGAGCGGGGACACCCGGGCGATGATCGCCGAGGCGGCCGCCGCCGAATTCTCCGAAAAGGGATATGAGACGGCGAGCATGCGCGGCATCGCCCGCCGCGCCGAAGTCGATCCGGCGCTCGTCCACCACTATTTCGATACGAAAGCTGCCCTGTTCGCCGACGTCGTCAAGCTCCCGGTCCGGCCCGACAAGATCATCGCTGCTGCCCTCGATGCTCCACTTCCCGAGCTCGGTGCTTCGATTGCCCGCACGGTGCTGCTCGCGTGGGAGGACCCGAAGGTCAAACCCGTGGGTGTGACGATTCTGCGCTCGGTCGTCAACGGATCGGCGGCCGGAAAACTCGTCCGTCAGTTCCTCCTGCGCGAACTCATGTCCGCGATTGCCCAGCGCCTCGAGGATGTGGGCATTGAGGCCGTGTCGGCGCAGCAACGGGCCTCGATGGTGCTTTCTCAGATAGCCGGGGTGCTCATACTCAGGCATGTCGTCATGGCCGAACCCCTTGCCTCCAGCCCGATCGAGGAGGTCATTGCTCACGTCGTTCCTGCGGTGCAGGGTCATATCGAGGGACTCCGGGCAGGGCGCTGACAACGCAGATGGCCCTTGACGTGGGTGAGGTAGAGGCGTCTAATTCATCGTATGATGAATAATGCGATCGAGACGCACGGTCTGCGAATTTCTCGGGGTCGAACCACAGTCATCGACGGCCTCGATCTCAGGGTGCCCGGCGGAGCGATCGTCGGTCTGCTCGGCCCCAGCGGCAGCGGCAAGACGACTCTCATGCGGGCCGTCGTCGGGGTGCAGATCCTGGCCGGCGGATCGGTGAATGTCTTCGGTCAGAGCGCGGGGAGCGCATCGCTTCGGCACCGAGTCGGCTATATGACCCAGCAGGCCAGCATCTATGACGATCTGTCCGTGCGGCAGAACCTCCGGTACTTCGCTCGCGTTCAGGGTGCTCCTCGTTCGGACGTCGAAAGGGTCATCGATCGCACGGATCTGTCCGGGCAGGCCGATCGCTTGGCCAGGACCCTCTCCGGCGGGCAGGCCAGCCGGGTCTCACTGGCGGCAGCGATGCTCGGCTCGCCGGACCTCCTCGTACTCGACGAACCCACCGTCGGCCTCGACCCTGTGCTGCGTGGGGATCTGTGGGCTATCTTCCGCAGACTCGCCGAGGATGGGACGACTCTCCTCGTGTCGAGTCACGTGATGGACGAGGCGACTCGCTGCGATCGACTCCTGCTCATGCGCGAGGGCGATCTCATCGCGGACACGACCCCAGAGCAGCTTCTGACGACCACTGGTGCCGACACAGCCGAAGGCGCGTTTCTGCGGATCATCGAGTCCCACGACTCTGGACCGAGTCACTCGATCGGCGGTCGCGGTGGCCGTCTTGCCTCGCGATCAGGACGTCTGTCTCCCACACGTCTGCTTGCCGTGGGGAAGGGCCGGGTTCAGCGGAAGAAGGGGCCACAATGACTCCGATGCGAACCCTGGCCACAGCCGGACGCGTGCTGCTCCAAATCCGCAATGACCCACGCACCATCGCTCTGCTCCTCGTCGTACCCAGCCTCCTCATCGGGCTCGTGGCCTGGATCTTCGATGAGACCGAGGTATTCGCGACAATCGGCCCCGCGATGCTCGCGCTCTTTCCCTTCATCGTGATGTTCCTCGTCACGAGCATCTCCACTCTGCGCGAACGCCGCAGCGGCACGCTCGAACGGTTGCTGTCGATGCCCTTGGGCCGCGGTGACTTCATCCTCGGCTACACGCTCGCCTTCGGGATCCTCGCCGTGGTCCAGACTGCTGTCGCCGTCGCCTATGCCACGCTGGTGTGCGGTCTCGAGATCGAGGGATCCGTATGGATGCTCTTCGTCGTCGCGATCGCTGATGCTCTGTTGGGTACGTCGCTGGGACTGCTCGCAAGCGCCTTCGCCCGCACCGAATTCCAGGTTGTGCAGTTCATGCCGGCGCTCGTTTTTCCCCAGATCCTCCTCGGCGGCATCTTCCTGCCCCGTGATCAGCTGCCCGAGCTGCTCGAGACCATCGGCGATTGGTTGCCGCTCTCACACGCGATCGACGCGCTCACGGCAGTCGCGAGCGGCGATGAGGATTCCAGCTACATCTGGCTGCGCATCCTCTTCATCGGATGTTGGATTCTCGCCGCGATCATCATCGGCTCGCTGACGCTGCGACGGCGCACGCAGTAATGCGGGCGGAAATCACTTCGCAGCTGTGAGTCCCGCGATGCTCAGGCCGACTGCCGGTCGCTGCCGAGCATTCCGAACACGAGGGTGTCGGTCCATTCGGTCTCCAGCCCGATGCGGGGGATGCGCTTGGCGACCTCAGTTCGGGCCACCTCGGCGGTCCACGGTTCCAAGAGGAGGAATTCGGAGATGTCCTCACGTGACATCACGGGCAGCAGCGCCTCGGCGTCGGACTCTCGATACGCACGCAGGTGTAGGCGATCAGTGGTCGGTGGACCTGCCGCCGCAGATACCCGAACCGACAAAAGCACAGTGCAGGCGGTGGGCTTTTGCAGGTTCGGGTAGCTGCAGGCAGGGCACCCCCAATCAGCCCTTCGACCTGCTCAGTGCCTGCTTCCACGACACCTTCGGGCCAGACTGCAGAATGGAACGTTCGAAGATCCGGGTCGCCAGCAGCAGAGCCAGGATCGTGGTCACCGCAAGGATGAGGAGGGAGACCAGCGGCTCCCACCATTCGATCGTGCCGAGGAAGACGCGCATCGGGACCGCGACCGCTGCGGAGAAGGGGATGTATGACATCACCGCCATCACCGTCTCGTTGGATGAGAAGAGGATGACGGCCATATAGGGCAGGAAGATGAGCATCATGATCGGGCTGGACGTCGAGCCCAGGTCCTCCGTCCGGGAGACCATCGAAGCGGCCGCGGCGTAGAGGGAGGCGATCATGACGAAGCCGACGATGAAGAGCGGGATGAACCAGCCGATCGGTTCCGTGACCTTGCCGAGCACCAGGTCGTTTCCGCTGATGGCGGCCCCGAGGAGGACGGAGAGCGCAGTCAGGCCTATCTGTGCGAAGGCGAGGATCGAACACGCGAGAACCTTGCCGAACATCAGCACCCTCGCCGAGGTGGAGGCGAGCAGGATCTCTACGATCCGTGACTGCTTCTCCTCCACCACTGAGGAGGCGATGGTTGTCCCGAAGGTCACCGCCGACATGAAGAACACGAGCCCGAGGCCCAACCCGATCAGGTACGTGAGCCCCGGATCCGGAGCGTGCGGGTCGAGGAGTTCAACGGTGGGCACCTGACTGAGAGCGCCGGTCAGCGACTCGGGTGCGGAGCGTTCGGCGATGACGGTGACACCGACAGGGGACGCAGGGTCTTCGACGACGGCGGCCGCGACCTCTTCGGATGTCACCATGGTCCTCGCCTCATCCGTGCTGTCGACGGAGACGAGTTCGATCCCGTCGATTCCTTCAACAGCCTGCGCTCCCGCCGAGGTGACCGCCACCTTGTCCGTGGAGGAGAACAGTGAGGGCAGTGACCCGGAGACTGCCACGAGCGCTCCGAAGAGGACGATGCTCAGCAGCGTCGAGACCATGAAGGCCTTGGACTTCAGGCGGACCATGACCTCTCGTTCGATGACGAGACCGATGGCGGTGGTGAAGCTGGCACGCTGTGTCTGTGCTGTCGTCGCCAATCCGGATTTCTTGGGGGCGTTCGTGGCGGCAGAGCTCGTGTCGACGGAGTTCGAATCCTGTTGGGTGCTCATGCCTGCGTGACCTCCTGGAAGAGTCGGTTGAGAGCGACGGCGTGCGGGCCGAATGACTTCACTGAGGACACGGTGATGGCCTGGTGCAGGACCGCCTCGGCGATATCGGCGTTCGGTGCGGCGAAGCGCACCCAGTTGCCGTCGAATTCGACGACTCGGATGTCGGGGATCTCGCGCACCCAGCCCATGTCCGAATCGGTCTGCAGAATCCACTCAGGTGTGCTGCGCTGACGCCGCAGCTCATCGGCGGTGCCGCCCGCAACAAGCCGGCCGCCGTCGATGATGACGAGGTCGTCGACGAGGCGTTCGACCAGGTCGAGCTGGTGGCTGGAGAAGAGGACGGGTGCACCGGTGTCGGCGAAATCCTTGAGGACCTCGAGGGTGCGTTCGACGGCGACCGGGTCGAGTCCGGAGAAAGGCTCGTCGAGCACGAGGGCGCGCGGGCGGTGGATGAGCGCGGCAGCGATCTGGACCTTCTGCTGGTTGCCCAGGCTGACGGCCTCGAGGTTGTCGCTGGGTCTGCCGCCCAGGTCAAGCTGCTCGAGGAGTTCCAGTCCGCGACGACGGGCCGAATGGCGGCTGAGACCGTGGAAGCGCGCGAGGTAGATGAGCTGATCGATGATCGGCATCTTCGGGTAGAGGCCCCGCTCCTCGGGCATGTACCCGATCGCACTGCGATGTGCGGCGGTGATGGTTTCGCCGTCGACGGTGATGCGACCGGAGTCGGCAGCGAGTACGCCGAGGATGATGCGCATGGTCGTCGTCTTGCCGGATCCGTTGGAGCCCACGAATCCTGTCATCCTGCCCGAGCCGATGCTGAAGGACAGGTCGTGGAGAACCTGCTTGTCGCCGAAGCTGCGTGAAATCGAGTCCAAGGTGATCATGACTCAAACCTATGCGGTGCCGCGCCGATGCGAATCCGTCGTTCGGGCTATTTCGGCATCGGCAGTGTGGGGGAGGTCGAATTCTGACCCTGGGAAGAAGTCTGACACTGGGAATGAGACCTTTCAGCTCCCGACGAGTCCGTTCTCGTAGGCGAAGATGACGACGTGGATGCGGTCGCGGATGTCGAGCTTGGTCAGCAGGTTGGAGACATGTGTCTTGACGGTGGCCTCGCCGACGAAGAGCGTTCCTGCGATTTCGGAATTGCTCAGCCCCTTGGCCACGAGGTGGAGGACCTCGAGTTCCCGGTCGGTGAGGAGTTCCAGTTCGGGAGCTGCCGAGGTGGTGGTGACGGTGCTGCGGACGGAGCGTTCGATGACGCGTCGGGTCACCTCGGGAGACAGGAGCCCATCGCCGCCCGCCAGCGCGGTGACCGCGTCGATGAGCTGCTCCGCCTCGGCGGTCTTGAGCAGGAATCCGCTGGCACCAGCGGCCAGCGCCTGGAACAGGAAATCGTCGCGGTCGAAGGTGGTGAGCATGAGGACAGCGCCGGCCGCTCCTCGGCGCACGATCTCCGCGGTGGATTCGAGCCCGTCCATGACAGGCATCTGGACGTCCATGCAGATCACATCCGGCGCGAGCTCGAGCGCACGGTCGATCGCGACCTGACCGTTTTCAGCCTCCCCGACGACAACGATGCCGTCCTCGCTCTCGAGGATCGTGCGGAAGCCGGTGCGGACCATCGACTGGTCGTCGACGAGGAGGACTCGGATCACGGTTCAGGCCTTTGCTGTGGAGTCGGTGATGGAGGAAGCAGCTGGGTGCTCGGCGACGTCGGCATCGGGGTCGGCGAGGCTCCGAGGGTAGGGGATCTGTGCCCGTACAAGCCAGCCGCCACGGGACTTCGGACCGGCTTCGAGGGAGCCGCCCATGGCGCTCATCCGTTCGCGCATGCCGATGATGCCG
Source organism: Brevibacterium sp. UCMA 11752 (assembly GCF_021532235.1). Taxonomy (NCBI): domain Bacteria; kingdom Bacillati; phylum Actinomycetota; class Actinomycetes; order Micrococcales; family Brevibacteriaceae; genus Brevibacterium; species Brevibacterium sp. UCMA 11752. The sequence goes on from NZ_JACBOS010000003.1 coordinate 995,356, forward strand.
AGGCCCAGGCCCGGTTGCTTCGCCGGAGGTTCGGAGTCGGGGTGCGATTCCTCGTGGAGCCCGCCGGGAGACCGGGTGTCGCTGATCTCGACTTCGAGATTGCTGGTGCCGTACCGCAGGCGGACATCCACCTCCGCGTGCGATCCCGCATAACGACGACAGTTGGTCAGGGACTCCTGGATCACCCGGTAGATCGACATCTCCGTGATCGGCGTCAGCGGTCTCGGCTCACCGATCGTGACAACGTCGACCTGCTGTCCCGATCGACGTGAGGCGTCGACGAGTTCGGGAATGTCGCCGAGGCCGGGGTTGCCCTTCGTGTTGTGCTCACCGGTGCTCGCGTCGTCCGTGTCCCGGAGGGTGTAGACGAGCGCACGCAGTTCATCGACGGTTTCTCGGGTGGAGGACTCGATGGTCTTGAGGGATTCTCGGGCCTTGTCGGGGTTCTTCTCGAGGCTGCGACGGGCGGCTGCGGCGTGGATGCCGACGCCGGTGATGTGGTGGGCGATGCCATCGTGGAGTTCACGAGCGATGCGCACCCGCTCAAGATCGAGAGCTTGGCTGGTCAGCTGCCGCTCTTGGGCGCGGACCTCTTCATTGGCTGCCCGGAGTTCAGACATGAGCTGTCGCTGCTTCCATGCCCGGTTGCCGAAGAGCCAGGCGCCGCCGAAGAATGCGACGTTGATGAGGAAGTTGACTCCCGAAGCTGCTGCGAATTGAAGGACTGTCATATCGCCCACCGCACCGAACTGCATGATCATCGACACGAACATATAGACGAATATCGCCACGCAGAGGAGGAGCCGGGAGACGAATGCTCTTCGGCGGTCAACCTGCCATGCGCCCACAGAGTACACGCCCATGAAGAGGATGAATTGCGCGGCTTGCGGCTCCATGGCACCGAGGACCTGGGCGGTGACGAAGACGACGGCCTGCGCCCAGGCGACCCAACTCGGGTATCGCCGCCGGAGGAACAGAGGAGCTGTGACGAGGATCGAACTCAGGCACAGTACCCACAGCGGAGCCTTGAAGGGCCATTGGCCAGTTGCCGAATAGAGCACTGCGAAGACGATCGACAGGGCGGCCAAGGCGATGACGATGTACCAATCGCCCCGCGTCGGCCTCAACGATGTCGCACTCTCTGTCATCACTCCAGCTTAGACAGCCGCACGTGCCAGCGGTATCCGTCGCTGTGGGGAACTGGTGCGTGCAGTCTCCGGCGCGGGGTGGAGGCGTGGCTGGTCAAGTTCGCTCGCCGATGCCTCCAAGCACCTCGGCGAAGGCCCTTGGCGTCTGCGGGACGCCTCCATGCCTACAGGCCGATCGCCACGATCGGATCGGTGGTCGGCTGGTCCGAACCGCCCTTGGGTTCCACAGTGACGCCGAACAGACTTCCTTTGGCGAAAGGCTCATCGGCGATGGTCACCGGTGCTTTCGTCATCAGCCCCACACTCTCGGGGCCCGCATCGCCGATCACCCACATCTGCAGGGATTTTCCTGATGGAGAGACTTCGACGTCGCGAGGACTGAGGCGAATGAGCTGTTCCTTCTCGGACGAGACCACAGTGACCGATCCGCCCTCGGGCAGCTCTGCAGTGCTGGTTTTCAGATCGCCGGCTTCCATGAGACGAGCGGAGTCGTCGAGCTGTTGTTGAGCAGCTGCCAGGTCGTCTTCCAGCTCGTTCTGCTTCTGCCAGGAACTCACTCCGACACCGGCGGCGACGATGACAGCGGCAGCGGCGGCAGCCATCGACACCCAGGGGCGGCGCTTCCGACGGTGTTCGGCCAGGTCGGCGGGCGGTGGCACGTCCGAGGACGGCTGGCTGTCTGTCTGCGATGCGGGTTGAGCCGGGGCGTTGAGCTGAGTCGGTGCAGAGGACTGAGCCTGCTGCTGTTCAGACTCAGCCTGATCCAAGCCCTGTGGGTTTGCGGCCGCATCCTCTTGAGCATGTGTGCTCGGGATGGCGAGAATAGCGTTCCGGGTGGCTGCGCTGATGGGTTCTGGGGCATCTGTGGCTGACGATTCAGACGCTTCTGCCTCGGATTCGGCCATGAGCGCCATGGTGTCGGCATATGCTGCGACCTCGGAACGGAAATCGGTGTCTGTGTCTGCGAGAGTCTGTGCCTCGGCAAGCTCAGCTTCGCTGAGTCCGCCCAGAGCCAGTCCGGCAGCCAGATAGTCACGATCGGTGTTCATCGACTTACCTCCAACTCTTCTCGCAGTTTCTTCATTCCGTCTCTTATTCGTGACTTGATGGTACCGAGGGGCACCTTGAGATTCTCTGAGATCTCAGCGTGGGTCAGGCCCTGGTAGAAGGCCATGACGATCGGTTGTGCCTGGTGATCGGGAAGGATCTGCAACGCCGTGACGGTTCTGTCTGCCTCGGATCGATCGATGACCGTCTGCTCGACCTGCTCCCCCTCTTCCGCCGACGACCTCAGGCCATCGGCGTAGTCGCGATTCTGCTGGGCCTGGACACTGCGTACGCAGTCGATTGCCCTTCTGCGGCACAGCGTGATCAGCCATGCCCTGCCAGTCCCGCGTTGCGGGTCGAACCCGGAGCACCGGGTCCACACTTCGGTGAAGCACTCCTGGAGCACCTCCTCGGCGAGCGATTGACTTCTCACGATCCGCAGGATCACGGCCATCAGGATTCGGGATTGTGCCACGAAGAGTTCCTCGAATGCGGACCTGTCACCGGTGGCGATCCTGAGCAGTTGGTCGCTGCTTGGGTCTGTTGCTGCGGTGATGGTGCCGTCTGACGCTCGGGCATTATTTCCCGGTGGCCCATAGGCTGGAGCCGAAGGATCATCTGAACTCATTGACCAATCATGTCATTTGATTGGCTTCTGTTCTTCAGTTGTCCACACATCGCGTGAAAAAGGTGGTGGCCAAGGACCGATCCGATTCGTTGGAGTCGGTCCTTGGCCATTGCCCCGTGAAGCCCAGATGTCACTTAGAGGGCATCATCACACTGTCGACCATGTACACGGTGGCGTTCGAGGTTGCGACTCCGCCGCAGACCAGGCCGGCATCGTCGAACTTGAGGTCGTCACCTTCGCCGGAGATCGTGACCTTCGAGCCTTCGACGGTCTCGTGCTCACCGGCGATCTCGTCGGGGGCCAGTTTTCCTGGGATGACGTGATAGGTGAGAACCTTGGTCAGCATGTCCGAATCCTTGGCCAGCGCATCCAGGTCGTCCTTGGGTACGTCGCCGAAGGCATCATCGGTGGGTGCGATGACGGTGAACTCGTCTCCATTGAGAGTGTCGACGAGGTCGACGTCGGGATTGAGCTTGCCCGAAACGGCCTTGGTCAGGGTCTTGAGCATCGGGTTGTTCGATGCCGCTGTGGCGACAGGATCCTGTGCCATTCCTTCGACCGATCCGCCGCCCTTGGGATTGGCCTCGGCGTAGGCGGCACAGTCCGGTCCGACGAGATCCCCGCCGGCCATGGCGTCGTCGCCCGACTCTTCCGATGCAGCAGGGCTTTCTGCAGTATCACTGGACTTGGTCTCGGTATCACCGGACTCGGAGTCGGAGCCCATGTCCGAGCAGCCGCTCAGAGCCATAAGACCGATCGCGCCAGCGGCCAGGATGGTGGTGGTGCGAGTGCGAAGCAGCGTTTTCATCGTTCTTCTCCTAATTGAGGTGGTGCATCAACGGTGGTGCGTATCAGCGCACAGCTTTGAAGTTGCCTTCATTGCTCGCTGTGTACCTGGTATTCGCAGCCCGTCTGGTTCTGGATGGGTGAAACTCAAAGATTCTGAGGAATTCTTTTTCACGGAGTCCTCTGTGATCTCCTCTGACCTGCGCAGATCGGCCCCAGTCTCCGCTTGAATGGAGAGTCTGGGGCCGTGGCGGTGTGGTCAGGTTCGTGACTGCGGATCGTTCTACTCGACACTGAACTGGATGTGGTGGTGACCGGTCGCGGAGTTGGGAATGGACTTCCTGCGCTTCGGAGTCTGGACGTTTCCGTCCTGATCGATCGCACGAACCGTGACGGTATGTAATCCGGAATCGACGTCGCTGAACCCCGTCTTCCACTGGCGCCAGGTATCGATGTTGACCTCGTCGCCGAGCTCTGCCGAGGTCCATTCACCGTCGTCGAGTTTCACATCGACTCGCTTGATGCCGCTGCGCTGCGCCCATGCCGTGCCAGCGACGGCCACATCACCGGCAGGCACCTTGGCCAACGGCTTCGGCACTTCGACCCTGGACGCGACGAGGATGGGCGCCTTGGCATCCCACCCCCGATCAGTCCAATAGGCGGTCTTCTCATCGAATCGAGTGACTTCGAGTTCGGTGACCCACTTGGTGGCTGAGACGAAACCGTAGAGTCCGGGAACGACGAGGCGGGCGGGGAAGCCGTGTTCGGGAGGAAGCGGACTGCCGTTCATTCCGACAGCCAGCAGGGAATCCCGGCCATCGGTGAGGGCTTCGATCGGTGTCGAGGCCGAAAACCCGTCGATCGAATGGGAAAGCACCATGTCTGCATCCTTGTTCGGATTCGCCCGGCGCAGCAGCTCACGCACCGGGTAACCCAACCAGGTGGCGTTGCCGACGAGGTCACCCCCGACGGGATTGGAGACGCAGGTGAGCGTGAGGTGGTGCTCGTCGAGAGGAAGGTCGAGCAGATCATCCATCGTCAAGGTCACCTCCGATTCGACCATCCCGTGGATCCTCAGCGACCATTCCTCGGGATCGATGACCGGAGGAGCCAACGCCGTGTCGATGCGATAGAAATCCTTGGGGTCCGTGACGAAGGGCGCAAGGCCCTTGACATCGGGATGCGCCGAGGTGGGGATCGGGGGAGCCTTCTTGGCAGGTGATGGCAGCACCAGTTTGGCCACCGCGGCTCCCGCATCCAGAGTCAATGCGGCCACAGTCTGTCCGGCCGCCATCGCAGCGGCGCCCACTGTCCCGATGATGCCGGTGATGATGAAGAAACGGCGACGAGACGGCTCTGAAGCCGGCATCTCGGTCGAGTCGGATGAGGAAGGTTCGGGCACAGACGAGCCAGTGGGACGGGCAGCTGCAGGGAACCTCCGGGGGGCTGCGGGAGCCGTCCCTTTCTCAGAGCGGCTCATTCCAAAGCTCATAAGGAGACGGAAGACGGCCAGGCCCAGTGCGAGCCCGATGAGCGTCGGGATGATGTCGACGACACTGGACTCGGGGCGGATGAGAATGACGATGATGGGAACCAGCCCGGCCACGCACAGCAGCGCCGTCGCCAGACGGAGCCGGTGAGAGGCCAGCCATCCGATGAGCCCTCCGAGCACCAGCGCGCCGAGACCTGTGGTGACAATGAGGAAGAGCTTGTCATTGGTGCCGAAGAGGTCGATGACAGGTTTGACGAGACCGGTCGGTGCCAGCGGAATGATCGTCTGACCCAATGCCAGCAGGGGGGCCGCCGGTGGACCGAACGCGCGGGCGATCAGGTCGGCGGCACCGAACAGGACAAGGGTGGCGACGATCCCAGCGAGGGCGGCGCGAAATGGTCTTCTCATGTACAGGTATTCGGAGCGGATGACGGTCCGGATGGGCGATCAGGACGCGAAGATTCGCTCCTGGGGTGCGTCTCGTTCACGAAATTGTCAGTTAACTTGCCGTCACGCTGACGTAGCATGGTGCAATGACTGAGAACCCAGGATACGCCGAGCCGCAGGCGCCAAGCGGAGACTCGGATGAACCAAGAAGCGCAAGTGCCCCCATCTATACGGCCAAGGTCGAGAACCTCGGCGGGACCTCGGGTGAAGTGCGAGTCGAAGATGGTATGACACTGTCGACGGCACCGACCTCTCATACCGATCAGGGCAGCAATCCGGAGCAGTTCCTTGCCATGGCCTGGAGCACCTGTCTCGGTGAGACACTCAAGGTTGTGTTGGCAGTTAACGACGTTGAAGCACAGTCCCGCGTTCGCGTTGAGGTCGACCTGCACGGTGAGTCCAACGCCGGGTTCCACTTCGTGCCCAGGGCCTATATCTCCATCGATGGTGTCTCTGCCGCAGACGCGGAGAAGTACGCGGGGCGGGCCCATGCCCGGTGCCCGATCTCGAAATTGCTCAAGGGGCAGGGCAGTCCAAGCGTCGAGATAGAGGAATACAAGAACCCGGACAACTTCCAGCTCAGCTGAGTCCGATTCCTGTACGGACGAGCACGGCACGCTCCACCTCGGCGCACTGATACTACAGTGGTGACCAGGCGCCGAGGTTGGAGAACCGGCGTCGGCAATGCTGACCGCAGGCCGATCGGCATTGGGTGCGCCGTTGATGGGCCGGAAGGGAAGTAAGTCGTGGACGTACAGGAAGCAGTCTTTCTCGCTCTCGACCTCACCGGAACCTTCGTCTTCGCGGTATCCGGAGTTCTGCTGGCCGCCAGACGCGGCTTCGACATCACTGGAGGCTTGGTCCTCGGGACGATGACCGGCATCGGTGGTGGCATGATCCGTGACGTCCTCCTCGATCGAGTGCCGAACGCGCTCGGTCAGCCGATCTACCTGGCCCCGCCCCTCATCGCCACCCTGCTCATCTACCTCATCGGCAAGCACGTCTCGCGGGCCCGGATCTGGATCGTGACCTTCGACGCGATCGGACTCGCCATCTTCAGTGTCACCGGTACGACGATCGCCCTCGGCGCCGGTGCGACCTATCCGGCGGCCCTGCTCATGGGGGCGCTCACGGCGTGCGGCGGCGGCCTCATGCGCGATGCTGTGGCCAGTGAGGATCCGGCGATCTTCACCGGCACCGACCTCTACCTGATCCCCGCCCTCTTCGGAGCCGGTGTCACACTCATCGCCGATGCGACGGGCATCCTCAACAACGTGGTGTCCCTGATCGTCGCCGGGCTCGCGTTCACCTTCCGAATGCTGGCCTGGAGGCTGCAGTGGCGGGTACCGCAGCCGATGCGGCAGTGGTCGTATCGGGAGACCGAACGGAAGATGAAGAGGCTGCCCTCGGTGTTCCGGAAGCCCGACTGAGGGCGCAGAGCCACCACAGATATAGACGCTGACCATCCTGCCTGCAAAGATGAGCTCATGAGCGAGAAGACAACGCAGAGTTGGACCGAGGATCCGGAGCCGCTGCTGCGGGCAGGCGAAGGATTTCGACTCGATGATGTTGATCCGCGTTCGACCCCGGGCTACGAAGGCAACAAGAAGTCCGGACGCAAGGACCTCAAAACCTGCATTCCTGAGCTCGATGACCTCCAGGAGCGACTCTTCGCAGCCCACCATGATGAGGAATCGGGGCCAGCGGTCCTCCTCGTCCTCCAAGCGATGGACACGGCAGGCAAGGGCGGAATCGTGCGCCACGTCGTCGGCTCCGTTGATCCGCAGGGCGTGGAGCTCGCTGCGTTCAAGGCGCCGACGAAGGAGGAGCTCTCCCATGATTTCCTGTGGCGCATCCGGCCACGCGTGCCGGGCCCCGGAATGATCGGCGTCTTCGATCGCTCCCACTACGAAGACGTGCTCATCGGCAAAGTCCGTGAGCTTGCCGATGGCAAAGAGATTGAGCGTCGTTACACAGCCATCAACACTTTCGAGGCAGAACTCGCCGAGGCGGGTGTGCGCATCATCAAGGTCATGCTCCACATCTCCCCGGATGAGCAGAAGGACCGGCTGATGGAGCGCCTGGACCGCCCGGATAAATACTGGAAGTACAACCCGGGTGACGTCGATGAACGTCTCCTGTGGCCCGACTATATGAAGGCTTATCAGGCGGTGTTCGAGCGCACCTCGACCGAGGCGGCTCCTTGGTACGTCGTCCCTGCTGACCGCAAATGGTACGCACGACTGGCGATCCAGCAGCTCCTGCTGAACGCGCTGCGGAACATCGACCCCCAGTGGCCGGCCGCGGACTTCGATATCGACGTCGAACGGGAACGGCTGGCCGAGAGCTGAGGCACGGGTTCTGGGAGCCCTCGGGCGCGGTGAGGCTCAGCTGCGGCCGGAGGTCAGTCGCGGCGGATGCTGAAGTCGACCTTCGTCTCCTGCTCGACCGTGCGGGAGACCGTGCAGTACTTGTCATGGGAGAGGCCGACGAGCCTCTCGATGCGAGAATCGGCCTTGCGACCCTCCTCGTCGTCGGGAAAGGCGAGGTCGAAGTCGAGGTGGACGTTGTCCACTCGGGAGGCACCGTCCTCGTCGATCTTGTCGGCCACGGCCGAGACGTCGAAGCGCGTCGGCTCCGTGTGCCTGCTGGTCACAGTGTCGACATCGATGGACGAACACCCGGCGACGGCTGCGAGCAGCAGCTCCACGGGTGTCATCAGGCCCTCACCGCGGCCGAATTCGATGCTCGCCCCACTCGGTGCGGTGGCCCGGTAGTGGTTCTCGGCGAGCCTGGTCAGTTCGATGCTGCGGGTGTCTTCACTCATGAACCCATGATGCCAGGAATCACGGCGCAGTGAAGTCGACCTCTGCTGATTCCTGCACTCGGGCACTGCGTCCGGGGCCCGATTCGAAGCCCCAGTAGAGATTCGTGTGGGAGACGACCATGTCCGGCGGCGGGGCACCCCAGTCACTGAGGTCCTCGGTCGTGTGGGCGTCCGAGACCAAGGTGACGTCGTATCCGCGGGCGAATCCGCCGTGGATCGTCGACCGGATGCATGCGTCGGACTGCGCACCTGTGACGACGAGGTGCCCGATGTCCTTGGCCGCGAGGACCTCCTCGAAGTCCGTGTCCTCGAAGGTGTTGCCATGGGTCTTCTCGACGATCGCCTCGCCCACTGCAGGCGTGAGCGCGTCGACGATCTGCCATTGCGGCGAATCCGGTGGCAGTTCCCCTGAAGAGTGTCTGACCCAGATGACTTCGGCCTCGGTGTCGCGGGCGCGCTGAACGAGATCGGAGATCGTTGCGATCACCTCGTCGGCATGCCAGTTCTCGGCGAAGACGCCGTTCTGGACATCGACGACGATGAGCGCGGTCCTCGGACGAGTGGACGCGAGCGATGTATCTCCGGCGGCGGCAACTGTGGACATGTGATCCTCCTTGATCACCTCGATTCTCCACCAAGGGGACATGCCCGCTCAAGGGCAGAGCCGCCTCGGCGAATAGGAATCGGGTTCCACGGTGCGGAAGCGGAAGGGGCGCCTGTGCACGTGGTGCCAGAATGGGCGGGTGAACGAGACACGAGACGGTTCGGCCGAGAACACCCCCAGTCCCCGCCGCTTCGGCGTGCTGCGCAGCTGGGCGACGGCTCCGTACCTGGTGGGAACGGGTCTGGCGATGATGGGCGACAACATCGAGCACGTCATCACGTACTGGGTGCTGTGGCAGAAGTTCGAGTCCCCGGCGCTCGTGGGATTCCAGCTCATCAGCCATTGGCTGCCGTTCCTCCTGCTCTCGGTCTACGCAGGATCCCTGGCCGAACGATTCGACTGCCGGCGCCTGATTCAGATCGGACAGGTCATGTTCATGGTCGTGTCCCTGTGCTGGGGCATCCTCTTCCTCACCGATTCGCTCCAGCTGTGGCAGGCATGCGTGCTGCTCGTCATCCACGGCCTGGCCGGATGCCTGTGGGGACCGGCCGAGCAGATGATGCTGCATGACTTCGTCGACCGCAAGGAGCTGCCGAGCGCGGTGCGAATGAATGCGACCTTCCGCAGCCTCGGTATCCTGTTCGGGCCCGTCGTCGGTTCGGCACTTCTGCTCGCTTTCGGCCCGACATGGGGCATCTTCATCAATATCGTCTTCTACCTTCCGCTGACGATCTTCCTGATGCGCACACCCTTCACCGGGCACATCAGGAGCGGGAGTCCGAACAAGACGCGTACGACTCTGGTGCAGTCGCTGCGAGTGCTCGTCGACGTTCGACACAACCGCTCCATCATCGGCATGCTGCTGCTGGCCGCACTGGCCTCGATCACGATCGGCGCCGTGCTGCAGACGGCGATGCCGGTCTTCGGCGGCCTCCTGACAGGCCCCGGCGGAGACAGTGACTTCACGTACGGGCTGCTGCTCTTCGCACTCGGCGCCGGCGGTGTGCTCGGCGGGTTCTTCCTCGAGGCCACGGGCTGGGTGCGACCGACCCCGGCGGCGGCAGCGATCGCCGCAGCCGGACTCGGTGCCAGCTCGATCGTCTTCGCGCTGACCTCGCACCTGTGGCTGGCGCTGACCGTCCTCGTGCTTGCGGGGGTCTGTAAGATCACCGCCGAGTCGACCGAGATGGCCATCATCCAACTCGAGGCGCCGCCCGAGATCCGCGGACGCGTCATCGGCTCCTACTCGATGTTCGGTCCCGGAATGCAGACGTTCTCCGGCGTGACCGTCGGCGTGCTCGGTACGATCGCGACGATCCCGCAGGCCGTGACGATCGGCGGCGCGGTCCTGGCGATCGGCGCAGTGGGAATCGGCGCATATGCGGTGGCCGGACGCGAGCGCCCGGTCGGCTGACCGCGCTTGCAGCAGGCCGAAGTTCAGGCGAGGAGCGGGACGGACTGAGCTCCGAGCTCCGAGCCTCGAGCCTCAGGTGACGGCGCCGCGGACCTTGTGCGCAGGAGCGTCCCAGATTCGGTTGTCGAGAATGTCGCGCAGGGCCTCGACCGTGTCCCAGACGTCGGTGAAGCCGAGGTAGAGCGGAGTCAGTCCGAACCGCAGAACCGAGGGTTCGCGATAGTCGCCGATGATTCCGCGCTCGATGAGCGCACTCATGATGGCGAAGCCCTCGGGGTGGGTGATCGAGACCTGTGAGCCTCGATGATCGTGCTCACGCGGGGTGACAAGCTCGACCGGGTGAGCGGCCAGGCGAGATTCGACGAGCTCGATGAAGAGATCGGACAGCTGCAGGGACTTCTGCCGCACCGCGGCCATATCGACCCTGCCGGCGATGTCGAGGCCCAGCTCGGCCACCGCCAGTGAGACGACGCCCTGCGTGCCGGTCAGGTAGCGGCGAATGCCAGCGGCCGGAGCATAGTCCGGCGACATCTCGAAGGGCCTCGCATGCCCCCACCAGCCCGAGAGCGGCTGCGTGAACCGGTTCTGCAGTGCCTCACAGACCCAGATGAAAGCGGGAGAGCCCGGCCCACCGTTGAGGAACTTGTAGGTGCACCCGATGGCCATGTCCGCACTCGACCCGGCCAGGTCGATCTCCAGGGCGCCTGCCGAATGGCACAGGTCCCAGATCACCATGGCCCCGCCGTCATGGATCGCCGAGGTGGTTGTGGCCATGTCGAAGAGCCGGCCGGTGCGGTAGTTCACGTGGGTGAGGACGACGAGAGCCACCTCGTCGGTCATCGTGTTCGGGAACCCGGCGGTCACCTCGGCGTCATCGACGAGACGCACCTCGTATCCGGCATCCAGCTGCTCGGCCAGGCCTTGAAGCATGTAGATGTCGGAGGGAAAGTTCTCTCGCTGAGTGAGGATGACCCGACGCTCGGGTGCATCTGCGGCCTGCATCTTCAGTGCGGCCGAGGCGGCCTTGAACAGGTTGATGGAGGTGGTGTCCGTGACGACGGTGCTGCCGGTCCCACCGCCGATGATGTCCGCAACCTTCTCGCCCAGCGTCGCCGGCAGATCGAACCACCCCGCGGTGTTCCAGGAGCGGATGAGCCCTGTGCCCCATTCGTCGGCGATGACCTCCTGAGCACGCTCGGCCGCGCCCTTCGTCCGCGGGCCGAGTGAGTTCCCGTCGAGGTAGATCGTGTCCGAGGGGAGGATGAACTCGTCCTTGAAGCCGCGCAGCGGATCCTCGGCATCGAGGCGTTCGCAGTCGGTGCGATCATGTGGGGCGCTGTGTTCGGGGCTCGTCATTGGTCACCTTCGTCGGAGCGTGCATGGGGCCGGTGCTGCTGGTTGCGGATCTCCTCACAGAATACTCAGATCACGGATATCATCGAACACATCCGAACAGAAGACGGAAACTGGGAGCGATTCTTGTGGTGAATTCGGAATTGATCATCGATCATCGTTCTGAAGCGAACGATTCCCACCTCGCCGAGGTGGACCTTGCGATTCTGCGCGAGCTCAGCTCCGATGCCCGGATCTCCAACAAGGATCTCGCCGCCCGAGTGGGATTGGCTCCGTCGACATGTTCGGGGCGCGTCAGTGCTCTGAGGTCGCGGGGGATCATCCGAGGATTTCATGCCCAGATCGACTTCGAAGCGCTCGGTCTGCACGTGTTCGGAATGATCTCGGTGCGGATGTCCCCGGTCGGGCGGTCGAAGATGAGCGACGTCATCGCTGGACTTCTCCGGGCACCAGAGACCCTCGACGTCTTCCAAGTCTCGGGGGAGCGAGACCTGCTTGTGCACATCGCCACCGCCCATCCGACCGGGTTGAATTCCTTCATCGCAGAGCATCTCTCAGATCCGAGGATCGCCCATACTCAGACGAGCCTCGTGTTCGGGCATCACTGCCCCTGAAGCACAGCAGCACCGTTCCTGAGACGAAAAGTCTCTGCTGTTGAGCACTGGCTATGCTGTGAGCGTGGAACCGGCAACCTGGACCTTCATCATCCTAGGTGCGGCGATGATCGCCTTCATCTCTTCAAAGGTGCCGCTTGCCGTCGTCGCCGGAGGCGTGGTCCTCGCACTGTGGGCCACCGGCGTGCGCAGCCTGCCCGAAGTGTTCGAGGGCTTCGCTGATCCGACCGTGGTCTTCATCGTCTCGCTGTTCATCGTCATCGAGTCGCTCGAGGCGTCGGGAATCACCGCCTGGCTCGCGAACTTCGTGGTCAACCGAGCCGGCACCAGCAGAACACGTCTGGTCCTCGTCATCGGCGTCGCCGCTGGGGTGCTCGGCGCGTTCATCAGCGTCAGCGGAACGGTCGGTGCCCTGCTCCCCGTGGTCGTCATCGTGACGAAGAAGGCGGGAATGCTGCCGTCGAAGATGCTCATTCCGCTCGCCTTCCTCGCCAGCGGCGGTTCGGTGCTCACACTCACCGCATCGCCGGTGAATATCGTCGTCTCACAGGCAGCCAGCGATCACGGAGGGCGCCAGTTCGGCTATTTCGAATTCGCCCTGGCTGGCATTCCTCTGGTCGTCATCACGATTCTCATCGTCCTCCTCGCCGGCGATCGGCTGCTTCCCGACAGAAGCCCGGAGTCGATTGCCTCACCGGATCCGACCGCCCATGCGAAGCGCCTCCGCGAGGACTATCGAATGGATGTGAGCGCTGGCGCGCTGTACACCGTCGAAGAGGGTGTCGCCGAGGTGCTCGTTGCTCCCCACTCCTCCCTGATCGGCCGTCATGTGCTGCCCGGCATGACCACACCAGATGACGGACTCGTCGTCCTCGGCGTTCGTCGTGGGGACCACGCCGGTCCGTTGGTGCGCGAGTCGGAGGAGACCGAGGAAGCGGAGGAGAGGTTCGAGCTTCGGGCGGGTGACGCCGTGCTCGTGCAGGGACCGTGGGCGGCGCTCGAACGGTATGCGGCTTCGCAGGATGTCATCGCGGTGACTCCGCCGCAGTCGCTGCAGCGTGCCGTGCCTCTGAGCCGGAAGTACAAGCGCACCCTCTTCATCTTCGCGGCGATGATACTGCTGCTGGTCACCGGGGTTGTGCCGACGGCGATCGCCACCATGCTCGCGGCCGGGGCACTGATCGTCACGAAGGTGGTGAGACTGCCGACGGTGTACAGGGCCGTTCCGTGGAGCATTGTCATCCTGGTCGGAGGAATGATTCCCCTGTCCCGTGCATTCGTCGACACCGGTTCCGCCGATATCGTCGCCGATCTCGTCCTGGGCAACCTCGGTGCGGCGTCGCCGTATCTGGCGCTCCTCGTCATCTGCGTGATCTCCATGGTGCTCGGACAATTCATGTCGAACCTGGCCACTGTGCTGGTCATGCTGCCGATCGCGATCGCCATTGCCGGGAGCACCGGGGCGAGCATCCAACCCTTCATGATGGGCTTGGCCGTATGCGGGGCAGCCTCCTTCATCACCCCGGTGGCGACTGCCGGCAACCTCATCGTCATGCGGGCCGGTGGTTACCATTTCGGCGACTACTGGAAACTGGGAGTGCCGCTGATGGTCGTCTATCTGGGGATCGCCGTCCTCTATGTCCCCCTCATCTGGCCCTTCTAGTTCGTTCGTCCTTGCCAGCCGATGTGTCGATATGCGTCGTCGTATGGCGGGGGTATGACGGTCTGAGTCGGAATCTGACGAGGGCGCTCCGGGAGATCGGTTGGGCTTCCTAGTCTGGGGACCACTCAATCGAAGGAGACGTCCCATGACCGTCACAACCGCCACCACCGCAGACTCCGCCGGTACCGCAGACTCCACCGCTGGTTCGACCGTCGCAATCAGACCCGAGGATCGGGCCGAGCGCCTCACCGCGGCTGGGCAGGCCTGGAACGAACGGATCGCCGCCTCGGCGAAGAACGCACAGCTGAACTTCTCCGCCAAGGGCAGCGCTCAGGGCTCCGTGTCCTCGGTCATCACGGCTGGAAAGCACACCTTCACCGTCGACGAGCCGGCGCCTTTGGCCGGTGACGATGTCGCACCGAATCCCGTGGAATATGCACTCGGTGCCCTCATCTCCTGCCAGATCGTCGTCTATCGGCTCTACGCGCACAACCTGGGACTGACGATCGAGAGCCTCGACGTCAGTGCAGAAGGCGACCTGGACGTCCGGGGGCTCTTCGGTGCCGATGACTCGGTGCGACCAGGACTCTCCGCAGTCCGTGTTGCCGTGGACATCACGGGTCCCGATAGCGATGACGCCTACCAGGAGCTGCAGAAGACCGTCGACGCTCACTGCCCCGTCTTCGACATCTTCACGAACCCGACGCCCATCGACGTCACCGTGACGAAGAAGAACTGAGCGCCACGACAGCTGATTCCACGTCAGCGGGTTGCCTTCCGACGAGGAACGCCCCAGATCTTCGTCAATTTTCCGACCACCGACCTCAATCGGGCGAAAGAGTTCTATGCCCCTCTGGGGGCCGAAGTCGTCCCCGAGTTCACCGATAAGCCGATCGCCGATCCGCATTCGACCGCGCAAGTGCTCACCGCTTTGAGCCGTGAGTCACGTGAAGATGTTGATGCCACGCGGGCAAAGGTTCTCGACGGTGGTGGCTCGGAGAACAAGGAACCGCAGGACAGGGCTGATCCCAGTTGCCGATAGCCGTCTGGCGGTCGTCAGGATCAGCCGGTGCTGGACTCCAGGACCTCGAGAACCCCGGGTCCATAGCGTTCGAGCTTCTTCAGGCCCACACCGCTGACCTGGCCGAGTTCGCTGATCGAGTTCGGTTTGGCTTCGACGATTCCGTACAGGGTGGCATCGGGGAACACGACGTAGGCGGGGACGCTCTGCTCTTTCGCCTGATCGGCACGCCAAGACCGCAGAGCCTCGAACAGGGCTGTGTCCGCGGTCCCGAGTTCGACTTCGGGGCCGCCTCGGCGCTTGGCTCCTGCTTTCTTGGATCCGGACTTCTTGACGGGGTCCACACGCAGAGACACTTCCACTTCGCTGCGCAGAACCGGGCCGGCGTCCTCACCGACGACGAGCACGCCGTAATCGCCGTGGGACTCCAGGAGACCGCGGGCGAGGACCTGGCGGACCACAGTCTTCCACTGCGCTTCACTGAGGTCTTCGCCGATTCCCCAGACACTGAGGCTTTCGTGATCGGCCGCGCGGGAGCGCTCATTGTCGTTGCCGCGCAGGACGTCGATGACCTGGCCCGAGCCGAACTTCTGGCCGCGTTCACGGTCGAGGCGGATGACGGCCGAGAGGAGTTTCTGTACCGCCACCGTTGCGTCCCAGGTCACTGGGGCAGTGATGCAGGTGTCGCAGTTGCCGCAGGGATCTGATTCCTCGTCGAAGTAGCGCAGCAGCTGCACGCGCCTGCAATCGACGGTCTCGCACAGGGCCAGCATGGAGTCGAGGTGCGACATCGCGCGCCGTTGGTAGGTGCGATCGCCGTCGCCCGACTCGATGAGCCGGCGTTGGGAGACGACATCGCCGAGACCGTAGACCATCCACGCATCGGCCGGCAGCCCGTCACGTCCGGCGCGACCGGTCTCCTGGTAGTAGCCTTCGACGCTGCGCGGCAGGTCGAGGTGGGCGACGAAGCGGACATCGGGTTTGTCGATACCCATGCCGAAGGCGATCGTCGCGACCATGACCACGCCGTCCTCGCGGAGGAACCTGGCCTGATGATCGGCGCGCACTTCGGACGGCAGCCCTGCGTGATAGGGCAGGGCGTTGATTCCTCGGGCCATGAGCGCCTCGGAGAGCTGTTCGACACCGCGCCGGGACAGACAGTAGACGATGCCCGAGTCACCGGAATGTTCGGTGGTGATGAAGTTGATGAGCTGAGAGCGGCCAGATTGCTTCGGCTCGATGCGATAGGTGATGTTCGGGCGGTCGAAGCTGGCGACGAAATGCTGGGCATCGCCGAGGTGAAGTCGCTCGGTGAGTTCGGCATGCGTGGCGGGAGTGGCCGTGGCGGTGAGTGCGATGCGTGGAACGTCAGGGAACCGTTCGGCCAGCACTCCCAAGCCCAAGTAGTCGCTGCGGAAGTCGTGGCCCCACTGTGAAACGCAGTGGGCTTCGTCGATTGCGAACAAAGCGACCTGTGCACGTTCGAGCAGCGCCATTGTGCGCGGCAGGACGAGGCGTTCAGGTGCCAGGTAGAGCAGATCGAGTTCACCGGCAAGGAGTGCGCGCTCGACGTTCTGCGCTTCCTCGAAGTCGAGGGTCGAGTTGAGGTAAGCCGCCCGCACACCAAGGTTCTCCAGGGCGGCGACCTGATCAGCCATGAGCGCGATCAGCGGAGAGATCACGACGCCAGCGCCGGGCCTGACGAGGCTCGGTATCTGATAGCAGAGAGACTTTCCACCGCCGGTGGGCATGAGCACGACCGCGTCACCACCGCCCACGATCTGATCAACGACCGCTTGCTGCTGACCCCGAAACTCGTCATAGCCGAAGACATCGTGGAGGACGTCGAGCGGGGAGGTTGTGGGTGCCGAGGTCATGCGCTCCAGCCTAGTGGACGGTGCTGACTCGGCCGAACTTCGTACGCGGAGCCCACGTGTGGTGTCGGTGCTTCGTCAGTGACAACAAGGTTGTGGGAACACACGGGTACAGAGGAAGTGGATGTGCACGGGTATGGACGCCGTGGGTAAACACGGGCATAGAGGACCACGCGCTGCAACGACGACTCTGACCACAGGCAAAGGAGGCCTTCACGGACATTCTTTGGGGTGGCCTGAGGACGTGTGGTGGGCGTCACGTCGAGTTTTCCGGTTTCGAGTTGCACGCACTGGTCGGCCTGGTCTAGAGTTGTATCTCGTTGCCCCGCAGAAAACGAACTCTTCGAGAACAGTTTTCACCCGGTATGACCAGCACAAACACAGTTTGAGCAGGTTGTTCACAGGTTGCGGATGGCAACGACAATTGAAACTGACACCCCCGGTGTACGCCGCCATTTTGTGATGGTGTGTGGTGACGGGTGAGTGTGTGTGGTTTGAGAATCCAATAGCGTATTTGTTTGAACAGATAGTGATGCCAGAAACATTTATTTTTCTGGTAAGACAATCACATGTTCACACACAAGTCACGGCCCCCTCACCGGGGTGGTGACGCCAGCGTGTGTGGACATGATTTTTTTAAGCTGACCGCGGTCACCCCGTGACCGTAGTGTTGGCTGTCTTGCTGGGATTCATTCGTAACATAATTTTTTTATGGAGAGTTTGATCCTGGCTCAGGACGAACGCTGGCTGCGTGCTTAACACATGCAAGTCGAACGCTGAAGCCCGCAGCTTGCTGTGGGTGGATGAGTGGCGAACGGGTGAGTAACACGTGAGTAACCTGCCCCCGACTTCGGGATAAGCCCGGGAAACTGGGTCTAATACCGGATATGACCAATACTCGCATGAGTGTTGGTGGAAAGTTTTTTCGGTTGGGGATGGGCTCGCGGCCTATCAGTTTGTTGGTGAGGTAATGGCTCACCAAGACGACGACGGGTAGCCGGCCTGAGAGGGCGACCGGCCACACTGGGACTGAGACACGGCCCAGACTCCTACGGGAGGCAGCAGTGGGGAATATTGCACAATGGGGGAAACCCTGATGCAGCGACGCAGCGTGCGGGATGACGGCCTTCGGGTTGTAAACCGCTTTCAGCAGGGAAGAAGCCCCTTGGGGTGACGGTACCTGCAGAAGAAGTACCGGCTAACTACGTGCCAGCAGCCGCGGTAATACGTAGGGTACAAGCGTTGTCCGGAATTATTGGGCGTAAAGAGCTCGTAGGTGGTTGGTCACGTCTGCTGTGGAAACGCAACGCTTAACGTTGCGCGTGCAGTGGGTACGGGCTGACTAGAGTGCAGTAGGGGAGTCTGGAATTCCTGGTGTAGCGGTGAAATGCGCAGATATCAGGAGGAACACCGGTGGCGAAGGCGGGACTCTGGGCTGTAACTGACACTGAGGAGCGAAAGCATGGGGAGCGAACAGGATTAGATACCCTGGTAGTCCATGCCGTAAACGTTGGGCACTAGGTGTGGGGGACATTCCACGTTCTCCGCGCCGTAGCTAACGCATTAAGTGCCCCGCCTGGGGAGTACGGTCGCAAGGCTAAAACTCAAAGGAATTGACGGGGGCCCGCACAAGCGGCGGAGCATGCGGATTAATTCGATGCAACGCGAAGAACCTTACCAAGGCTTGACATACACCAGACCGTCCTGGAAACAGGTCCTCCTCTTTGAGGTTGGTGTACAGGTGGTGCATGGTTGTCGTCAGCTCGTGTCGTGAGATGTTGGGTTAAGTCCCGCAACGAGCGCAACCCTCGTTCTATGTTGCCAGCACGTGATGGTGGGAACTCATAGGAGACTGCCGGGGTCAACTCGGAGGAAGGTGGGGATGACGTCAAATCATCATGCCCTTTATGTCTTGGGCTTCACGCATGCTACAATGGCTGGTACAGAGAGATGCGAGACCGCGAGGTTTTAGCGAATCCCTTAAAGCCAGTCTCAGTTCGGATCGTAGTCTGCAATTCGACTACGTGAAGTCGGAGTCGCTAGTAATCGCAGATCAGCAACGCTGCGGTGAATACGTTCCCGGGCCTTGTACACACCGCCCGTCAAGTCACGAAAGTCGGTAACACCCGAAGCCGGTGGCCCAACCCTTGTGGAGGGGGCCGTCTAAGGTGGGACTGGCAATTGGGACTAAGTCGTAACAAGGTAGCCGTACCGGAAGGTGCGGCTGGATCACCTCCTTTCTAAGGAGCACACATCAGAACCCCAACGCAGCGTCCATTCGTGATGCTGGTTGGGTAGCTCAAGGGTGGAACATCCCTATCTGGCTCGTCCACACAGCGGTCTTCGGGGTATGTGCCTCGTGTGAGCGTGTTGGTGGGTGGATATGAATGAATACGTTATTGGGTCCTGGAATCACAGGCCCCACACAAACACAGTCTTTGTGGTTGTGAGTGTGTGGTGTGGTGGTTTCATCTAACGGACCGACCCAGACCATAGTCACAGCGCTTCGTCGTTGTGGGTGTGGGTGGTGTTTGGTAGTGGTTTGAGAATCGTATAGTGGACGCGAGCATCAACAACACACCAGTGGTGTGTTGTTATGTAATGTGATTTTTCTTGTGAAATCCGAAAGTGTTTTTTTCGCGCACACAATCATCGACCATGAAAGTGGTTGGTATGAGTGTGTAAGAGCGCATGGTGGATGCCTTGGCATCAGGAGCCGATGAAGGACGTGGAAATCTGCGATAAGCCTCGGGGAGCCGATAAACGGGCTGTGATCCGAGGGTCTCCGAATGGGGAAACCCCGCCACATGAGAGTGTGGTGACCCGCATCTGAATATATAGGATGTGTGGAGGGAACGCGGGGAAGTGAAACATCTCAGTACCCGTAGGAAGAGAAAATAAAATATGATTCCGGGAGTAGTGGCGAGCGAAACTGGAAGAGCCTAAACCGTGTCAGTGTCAAGCGTGCTGGTGTTGCTGACGTGGTGTTGTGGGGTATGCGTGTCTCACCCAGCATGGTGGGGACGTTGATGTGTGTTGCGTGTAGTCGAAGCTGGTGGGAAACAGTACCGCAGTGGGTGAGAGTCCCGTAGACGAAACATGTGACCCCGACGTTGTGCATAACCCCGAGTAGCACGGTACTCGTGGAATGTCGTGTGAATCTGCCAGGACCACCTGGTAAGGCTAAATACTTCCTGATGACCGATAGCGGATAGTACCGTGAGGGAATGGTGAAAAGTACCCCGGGAGGGGAGTGAAATAGTACCTGAAACCATGTGCTTACAATCCGTCAGAGCCTCCTTGTTGGGGTGATGGCGTGCCTTTTGAAGAATGAGCCTGCGAGTTAGCGGTGCGTGGCGAGGTTAACCCGAGAGGGGTAGTCGTAGCGAAAGCGAGTCCGAATAGGGCGTATGAGTCGCGTGTCCTAGACCCGAAGCGGAGTGATCTAGCCATGGGCAGGGTGAAGCGTGTGTAAGAGCGCGTGGAGGCCCGCACCCACTTCAGTTGAAAATGGAGGGGATGACCTGTGGTTAGGGGTGAAAGGCCAATCAAACTCTGTGATAGCTGGTTCTCCCCGAAATGCATTTAGGTGCAGCGTTGCGTGGTTCTTGCCGGAGGTAGAGCTACTGGATGGCTGATGGGCCCCACCGGGTTACTGACGTCAACTAAACTCCGAATGCCGGTAAGGTTCAGCGTGGCAGTGAGACAGTGGGGGATAAGCTTCATTGTCGAGAGGGAAACAGCCCAGACCATCAACTAAGGCCCCTAAGCGTGTGCTAAGTGGGAAAGGATGTTCAGTTGCGAAGACAACCAGGAGGTTGGCTTAGAAGCAGCCATCCTTGAAAGAGTGCGTAATAGCTCACTGGTCAAGTGATTGAGCGCCGATAATGTAGCGGGGCTAAGTACACCGCCGAAGTTGTGGCAGCACCCCTGAAGCCGTAATGGTGGGGTGTTGGGTAGGGGAGCGTCGTGCTGGCAGTGAAGTCGCCGTGTGAACGAGTGGTGGAGCCGGTACGAGTGAGAATGCAGGCATGAGTAGCGAAAGACGGGTGAGAAACCCGTCCACCGGATGACCAAGGGTTCCAGGGCTAGGCTAATCCGCCCTGGGTAAGTCGGGACCTAAGGCGAGGCCGACAGGCGTAGTCGATGGACAACCAGTTGATATTCTGGTACCGACATTCAACCGTCAATACCAAAACACACGATACTAACTTTCTGGCTCGTCCTTTGCGTCTTCGGATGTGATGTTGGCGAGTTGGCAAGGACCTGAGTGTGGAGTCGGTAAGCGCGAGGTGTGACGCAGGAAGGTAGCCAGGCCACGCGATGGTAGTCGTGGTCTAAGGTCGTAGCACGTGGGGGTAGGTAAATCCGTCCCCACATTGAGTGTGAGAGCTGATGGGCGCCCCACTTTTGGTGGGGTGATCTGGTGATCCTATGCTGCCGAGAAAAGCATCGGCGTGAGGTTGTGTGTTGCCCGTACCCTATAACCGACACAGGTGGTCAGGTAGAGAATACTAAGGTGATCGAGAGAATCGTGGTTAAGGAACTCGGCAAAATGCCCCCGTAACTTCGGGAGAAGGGGGACCATCCCGGTGAACAGGACTTGCTCCTGGATGTGCTGGTGGTGGTCGCAGAGGCCAGAGAGAAGCGACTGTTTATTAAAAACACAGGTCCGTGCGAAGATGTAAGTCGATGTATACGGACTGACGCCTGCCCGGTGCTGGAAGGTTAAGAGGACTCGTTAACCCTTTAGGGGGTGAAGCGGAGAATTTAAGCCCCAGTAAACGGCGGTGGTAACTATAACCATCCTAAGGTAGCGAAATTCCTTGTCGGGTAAGTTCCGACCTGCACGAATGGCGTAACGACTTCTCTGCTGTCTCAACCACGAACTCGGCGAAATTGCATTACGAGTAAAGATGCTCGTTACGCGCAGCAGGACGGAAAGACCCCGAGACCTTCACTATAGTTTGGTATTGGGATTCGGTGTGGTTTGTGTAGGATAGGTGGGAGACTGTGAGGCCTCAACGCTAGTTGGGGTGGAGTCGTCAAGTGAAATACCACTCTGACTATACTGGATTTCTTAACTTCGGACCCTGATCGGGTTCAGGGACAGTGCCTGATGGGTAGTTTAACTGGGGCGGTTGCCTCCTAAAGAGTAACGGAGGCGCCCAAAGGTTCCCTCAGCCTGGTTGGCAATCAGGTGTCGAGTGTAAGTGCACAAGGGAGCTTGACTGTGAGACGGACGTGTCGAGCAGGAGCGAAAGCTGGGACTAGTGACCCGGCCATGGCTTGTGGAAGCGTGGTCGCTCAACGGATAAAAGGTACCTCGGGGATAACAGGCTGATCTTGCCCAAGAGTCCATATCGACGGCATGGTTTGGCACCTCGATGTCGGCTCGTCGCATCCTGGGGCTGTAGTCGGTCCCAAGGGTTGGGCTGTTCGCCCATTAAAGCGGTACGCGAGCTGGGTTTAGAACGTCGTGAGACAGTTCGGTCCCTATCCGCTGCGTGCGTAGGAAATTTGTGGAGGCCTGTCCTTAGTACGAGAGGACCGGGACGGACGAACCTCTGGTGTGCCAGTTGTACCGCCAGGTGCATGGCTGGTTGGCTACGTTCGGGAAGGATAACCGCTGAAAGCATCTAAGCGGGAAGCCTGCTTCGAGATGAGATTTCCAACCCCATTTTGGGGGTGAGGTGTCCTATAGATTATGGGTTTGATAGGCCGGGTATGGAAGCACTGTGAGGTGTGGAGTTGACTGGTACTAATACGCCGATCACTCATACAACCCTTTTGTTGGTTGGTGTGTGCGAGTAACGTTTACGGGTTTTATAAGACTTAACGGGTCATGTTGCATGATGGTGTTCGCGTTCGCTGTACGGTTCTTGGACCGCTACTACACTCTTCGAGCTTGGCTCAGGGGTGGTGGTGGTTTGTTGGTTTTGCGGTGGTGATAGTGGTGGGGAAACGCCCGGTTAACCGTTCCGATCCCGGTAGCTAAGCCCATTCGCGCTGATG
This sequence comes from Brevibacterium sp. UCMA 11752, assembly GCF_021532235.1. NCBI lineage: Bacteria > Bacillati > Actinomycetota > Actinomycetes > Micrococcales > Brevibacteriaceae > Brevibacterium > Brevibacterium sp. UCMA 11752. Next base: position 1,018,289 of record NZ_JACBOS010000003.1, read on the forward strand.
GTACTGCAACTTGGTGGTTGTGGGAGAGTAAGTGACTGCCGCAATATTCTTAAGAGTCTGGGGTCATTCCACTTTCGGTGGGGTGGCCCCTTTCTCGTATTCATGGCCTTGTGTGTTTTCATGTGCGTGGGGTTGTGTTGGGGGTTGTCTCGTGTGTTGCGGGATGACCCCTTTTCATATTCACTGGCCCCATTGGGGTGTCCGGCAGGTGACAGATGGACCTTCACAGCCAGGGAGACACGGAACGTCCGTCCCTTGTCATTGCTGTGTCAGCTCCTCGCGTTACCCTGGAGGCCGAACTACCGAGCCGCGGGCTCATGGGCATGAAACTGAGGAGCAGAGTGGAAACGAACAGGCGCGCGATCATCAAGTCAGCAAGTCTGGTGGGCGGAGTCGCAGTCGTCGGCACCTCTGTAGGGCTCACCTCGGCGTGCACCTCGGAGGAGCCGGGCGACTCACAGTCCGACTCCGGCGCAGATGCCACCGTTGAGGCCAGCGAGGTTCCTGTCGGATCCGGAACCGTCGTCGATGAAACCTATGTCATCACCCAGCCGAAGGAGGGCGAGTTTCACGCCTTCTCTTCCGTCTGCACACACCAGGGCTGCCAGGTTCGCACCGTGACCGAAAAGGAGATCGTGTGCCCGTGTCATTCCTCGAGGTTCTCGACCACTTCAGGTGAGGTGACCGGCGGTCCCGCGACCGAGCCACTCGCCGAATATTCGGTGTCTGAAACCGGCGGGAAGCTGACGATCTCCGGCAGTTCCTGAACCGAGCGCACCTCACCTCTTGCGAGCGGCATCTTCGGTGATTTCGGTATTGCACGTTGCCGACCGTCCTAGCTCAGCAGCAATCCCGGTACCACCAGGGCACCGGAGACGGCGAGTGTGAGGACGCTCGAGACGCTGAGATTGGCGATCTCCGACCGATGCGTCTTCTCATTCGCTGCCCTCCACGAGAGGGTCGGCCACACTGTTGCCGCCAGATACACAGCGAAGACATAGCCGCCGAGGCTGAGCATCCAGACGTAGAAGAACCACGAGTTCCAGCCGCCGAAGTCGGCGATGAGCCGGACGAGCAGCAGCATGGCGACGGCAACGAGAAGATTGCTCAGCAGCATTGTTCGGGTTGTCGCTCGAGTCGCCCGGATAGCGGCGAAGGATCCCCACGCGACGACGACTGCGCTGGCGATCTGAGAGAAGAGTTCGGGATTCATGATCGATCTCCTGCCGACGAGATCAGATCGGCGGCATCGTCGACCCAGTTCGCCGAGTCGACGAGGACGACGATCCCCTCGTCCGATTCGGGGTCGAAACCGAAGTAGGACCGGTACCCGCCGGTCCCGCCGTTGTGCCAGGTGAGATTCGGACTGCGATCCTTCGTTGTGAACCAGGCCCAGCCGATGCGGTTGCCCTCGTCGTAGTCTTCGCGAGGTTCGATCGCCTCGGCGCCTGGAGCTGTCCCATCCATCGTCGCTCGCAGCCAGATGCTCATATCGTGCACTGTCGACCTGGCGGCGCCTGACGGGGCCGTCCCGCCCAGCGTCCAGGGAGCAGCCGGAAGCCCGGAGGCTGTGTACCCGTGGGGCAGTCCCTGCGCCGATTCGGGCACGTACGTGTTGTCCATCCCCAAGGGCTCGGTGATCCGGTCGCGAACGAGATCTCCGTAGCTGGATCCGGTGACCGTCGCGAGGGCCTGGCCGAGGATCCCGAAGGCGAAGTTCGAGTACTCCGTCTTCTTCTCACCCACGTCTGCATCCTTGAGCGAGCCGACGAGGTCCCTCGCGGACCCGCGATAGGGGTCGGTGTGGAGGTATCTCGAAATTAGGCTCGCAAGGCCGTCTCCGAAGTCCAGCGCCGGCTCCTGCTTGGGCAGACCCGAACGCTGCGTGGCGATCGAAGTCAGGGTCACCTCGGCGACATCACCTTCGAGATCGGGCCACACATCGCCAAGTCGGGTGTCCTCGTCGATCTCACCCCGCTCGATGGCGTCGGCGAAGAGCGCAGCTGTGAAGGTCTTCGTGATCGACCCGATCTCGAACTCGGTCTTCTCGTCAGCACCGACCCCACCCCAGGTGACCTCATCGCCGTTGACCTTCGCGGCCGCAACATGGTGCCAGTGCGCGCTGCCGAGGGTCTCTTCGACCTGTTTGACCAGACCGGCGTTGCCGGTGGTCTGGCCTTGGAATCCGCGCGGGAACGGTGTGATGACCACGAGGAGAGCCGCAGTGATCACAGCGGCGATGATTGCAGTGAGCCGTCGCTGAGGTATGGCCGGAATCCCGTGCGGGGGCGGGGTGCTCGTGTGCGAGGCGTTGGTACTGGTATCCATGTGCTGTCCTGTTCGACGGTCAGTGCGGTGTCAGTGGGTACCGATCAGGATGAGTGTGAGCAGGGGGATGATCTTCTGACCAGGGACCCTCCAGTGCCCGCGCCGAGAATTCTCGAGCCAGCCGGCCCCGGCGAGAGCGTGGACGTGGTGGTAGATCTGGCCGGTTGTGCCGAATCGGTCATCCTGGCCGAGCTGGGACACCGTGGTCGTGCCCTCGTAGACCGCCTGCAGGAGCTCAAGCCGGACGGGGTGTCCCAGTGCTGCCAGGGCAGGGGCCGCCTCGGCGAAGTTGAGGACTTCGAGTGCAGCCGAGGGCAGACCCATCTGCCAGGAGACCGGGGACTCGGCGCCGGGTGGGGTGGTGTGGCCGGTGTAGACGACACCACCCTCGTCTCCCGCATGGTCGAGGAGGCCGTTGAGAGCCCAGAAAGTATCGTCCTCGGCAGCTCGGGCCGGTCGTTGGCTTGGGGCAGAGTCGGATGCTGCCGCGGCAGGAGCAGCGGGTGCGACCGCAGCATTCTCCAGGTCGGCGACCTTGCGCTCGAGTTCTGCCAGACGAGCCTCGACTGGGCTCCTTGAATCATCCTTCGGTGGGGTGCTCATAGCCTCAGAATACAATTGATACGTAATTACGTAAAGACATGAATTGCTAGTGGCGAGCCCGGTACCAGACAGACTCAGGTGAGAGACCTAAACTGGTGGTGTGATGAGTACCGACGAACCGCGCACCGAGTCCACGCAACCGCGACCTGAAGCACTGCCCCAGGCCATCTCCGAGTCGAAAGCGCTCGGTGCTCCGATGGTCGTCCGCGGAATCCTCGGCGTCGCCTTCGGCTTCGCGACGGTCTTCTGGCCACGTGATGCGGCAAGCCCCAAGCACCTGTCGATGGGCGTCGACATCGTCGACATCCTGTCCATCAGCTACCTCGTGCTCTTCGCTCTCGCCCTTGTCTACCAAGCACTCCGCTCGCCGCTGAGCGTGCGCACAGCGGTCTACGGCCAAGCTGTCATCACGATCCCCGCGATCGTGTTCCTGTTCCTTGCAGACCAGCCCGCGGAACTGCGCGCGGCAATGAGCATCTGGGCCCTGCTCCACGGACTCATCGAGCTGTACAACTACCGTCAGCTCAAGTCCCACCCGATGGCCTCGGACTTCCTCATCGCGGCGGCCTGCCATGTGCTGCTCGGCGTGATCCTCATCTTCGGAGACGGATTCGGTGCGCTGTGGATCCTCGGCTTCACCGGTGTGGCCACGCTCATCGCCGGCGTCATCTTCATCATCGGCGGCTACTCGCGCATCAGCAAAGCCAAGCAGATCGCAGCCGGCGGCGAATCATTCGTCGATGGCCTCCCCGCAGCCGAGACTGATGATCCAACTGCTCCCGACACACCAGACACTCCCGACACACCAGACGCTCCTGACGACAAGAACTGACGATCGCGGCGCAGCCGCCGACAACCACGTCACCCGACGCCCCCAGCCGAACTCGAGAAGACCGAGGTGAGATGAGTACCGTCGAGCACGACTACGAGAATCTTTCCCCACTGACTCCCATCGCCGCCTCCGTCAGCTCCTCGGGCCTCCTGGGCGACCTAGCCGAAGCCAGCCGCGAACTCTCCCCGGAGCTCTTCCGCCGACTCTTCGAAGTCTCACGGTCACCCTCACTCCTCATCGCCACCGACTACGACGGCACCATTGCGCCGATCGTCGACCTCCCCGGCCAGGCCTTCCCGCTGGACTCCTCGGTCGACTCACTGCGCGCGCTCGCTCTGCTCCCGTCCACCTCGGCGGGGGTGATCTCCGGTCGCAGCCTCCGCGATCTCGCGGCGATGTCACGGCTGCCCCGGGAGGTCCACCTCTTCGGCTCCCACGGCGGAGAGACGGACACCGTCGCCATCGACACCCTCGACCCAGAGCAGCGCACGGCTCTCGACGGCCTCCGGCGAGACCTGTTCCAGACGCTGCCGACCACGATCATCGAACACAAGACCACCGGCGCGGCTGTCCACCTGCGCGGGCTCGACGAGGCAGAACGCCACAAGGTCGAATCTGCGGTGGATGAACTCGTCGACACTCATACGATCTTCCCGACTCGGGGCAAACAGGTCATCGACCTCTCGGTCGTCCCGTCGTCGAAGGCCGAGGCGCTGACCCGCCTGCGGGAGCAGACCGGGGCAGAGGTGGTCGTGTTCATCGGCGATGACACCGCGGACGAATTCGCCCTCGAAACGCTGGGGGAGGCTGACCTGGGGCTCAAGGTGGGCCGCGACCCTGCAGAGACGCACGCGGACTTCCCGATCACCTCCCCGGAGGAGGTCTCCGTCGTCCTCGCCGCGATCTACGAGCTGCGCAAATCCTGGCTGTTCGGCAGGCGCGCGACCCCGATCCACCGGCACAGTCTGCTGGGCAACGGGCAGTCGACGGCACTGGTCGACCCTTTCGGCAGCATCTGCTGGATGCCGCACCCGCTGCCGCACTCCTCGTCGATGTTCTCTGAAATCCTCGGCGCCGAGGCTGCCGGATTCTTCGCCGTCGACACCGAAGCCGGCACCGCCCCGCTGACACAGCGCTATCTCACCCACTCCACACTCCTGGAGACCCGCTGGCCGGGCCTGAATTGCATCGACTACCTCGCCCCGGTCGACGCCAACAGCGACGACACCATCGTCGTGCGCGTGCTCACCGGCGACACCGCCGCCAGGATCCGCTTCGCCCCACGACTGGACTACGCCACCGTGCCGACGCGCATGATCCGCAGCCATGACGGCGTGCAGCTGCTCGGCACCTCCGAGCCCATCTCCCTGATCGCGCCCGGGCTCGACTTCGAGATCAGTGAGACCGGACAGTCACACACCGCCGAGGCGGTTGTCGTGCCCTCTGACATGCCAGGTGGCGTCGTGGTCCTCGTTCTGGCCTGCGGCACCGGCACCGGCGATGCCCGCTACATGGCCACCGGCGGTGAGCACCATGTGCGCGAGCGCGCCCTGAACTTCTGGACCAACTGGGTCGACACCCTCAACATCCCCAGCCACCACCGCGAAGAGGTCATCCGCTCGGCGGTGACCCTGCGCGCGCTGTGCCACGAACCGACAGGAGGGGTGCTCGCGGCACCGACGACCTCCCTGCCCGAGGGCATCGGCGGCGTGCGCAACTGGGACTACCGCTACACTTGGCTGCGCGACGGATCGATGACCGTGCGCGCGCTGCTCTCCCTCGGGTCCACCGGTGAAGCCGAAGGATTCCTGTCCTGGCTGACGGGAATCCTGACCCGTACAGTGTCCCCCGAGCAACTCCACCCGCTCTACGCCGTCGACGGCTCAGCCCTGACCACCGAGGCGGTGCTGGCCCACCTGCCCGGATACGCGGGGTCCCGTCCTGTTCGGGTGGGCAACGCGGCCGAACACCAGGTCCAACTCGACGTCTTCGGCCCGGTCACCGAGCTCCTCAACGAACTCAGCGAGCACCTCGGCGATCTTCCGGATTCGTATTGGACACTGACGTGTCAGATGGTCGAAGCCGTGAGCAAACGGTGGTTCGAAGCCGATCACGGGATCTGGGAGGCCAGACGGCCGCCGAAGCACAACGTCTACACGCGTGTGATGTGCTGGGTGACCGTCGATCGGGCGCTGCAGATCGCCGAGCGCTTCGGCCGCGAACTTCCCGGTGCCTGGCGGCAGCTGCGCGAGGAGATCGCCCACGATGTGCTCGAGAACGGGTACAACGAAGAGGTCGGGGCCTTCACCGTTGCCTACGGTGAGACCGACCTCGACTCGGCGTGCCTGTTCGTGGGGCTCTCCGGTCTGCTGCCGGCCGACGACCCTCGCTTCGTCTCGACCGTCGATGCCATCGAGCGCGACCTGCGAGTGGGTCCGACGGTCTTCCGCTACCGCTACGACGATGGGCTGCCCGGTCTTGAGGGCGGCTTCCACATCTGCACGACCTGGCTCATCGAGGCCTTCATCAAGGTCGGACGCATCGACGACGCGTGGGACCTGTTCCGTCAGCTGGACAACCTGCTGGGGCCCACCGGACTGCTGGCCGAGGAATACGACCCGGTCGCGGAGATGCACCTGGGCAATCACCCGCAGGCCTACTCTCACCTGGGCTACATCCGCGTCGCGCAGATGCTCGACGCCTACCGCCCCAGCTGAGCACGGCATACGGTCACCGGCATCCGGCAACCGAGAAACGGGGCGAGTGTCAATACACGGGTGCAAGCGTGTATTTCTCGGCATGCAACTCGTGCCTCGCCGCAGGTGGCGTAGCCTCACTCGACGAGGAGGGTGACCACCTCGGCGATGCACGCGGGTCGCTCTTCGCCTTCGATCTCGATGACGTGCTTGAGGATGACTTGGGTGCCCTTGTCGCCGGGAATGACCTCGTTGACGCTGACTGTGCCGCGCAAGCGGGAGCCCACCGGCACCGGCTGAGCGAAGCGGACCTTGTTGAGGCCGTAGTTGACGCGGATGGACACGCCCTCGATGGTGAAGATTTCGGACGAGAACTTCGGAATCAGGGACAGGGTGAAGAAGCCGTGGACGATCGTCGAACCGTAGGGGCCCTCTGCCGCGCGCTGTTCGTCGATGTGGATCCACTGGTGATCGTCGGTGACATCGGCGAAGGTGTTGATCGCGGCCTGGTCGATCGTCGTCCACTCGGACGAGCCCAACTCGGTGCCGACGAGCGAGGTGATCTCAGCGATTCCATTGAGTGTGCGCATTCTTGGTTCTCCTTTGATCCGTGACGGTCGTGCATGATGGTCGTCAGTGGCGAGCGTCTTGCGTGTTCTTAGCGGACATTCGATTGAAGGAATGTCAGTACTTGGCACCTTACTTGTTCGCCTCGCACTTGGCACCGGTGTGTCCGGGATTCGGTAAGGACTCGCGATGGTGTGTCCGGATTTCGGTTAGGTTGGTGGCATGGAACCACTGACTCAGCCGCTCTCGCCCCGGTGGGTCGACCGGCCGGCAGACTACCGACACTTCGAATCAGCCTACTTCGTCGGTCATGGCAGCGAGACTTTCGACCGCTGCACGGAGGAGCTCCTGCATTGGGAGGTGAAGATCCGCAGCGGATTCGACATCGGTGTGCAGGCTTCGGAGGACGAAACGGGGTCTTTGAGCGCCGACACGGGGTCCTTGAGTGCGGACACAGGGTCTTTGAGTGCGGGCACAGGCGCCCCGCGGGTTCGCGCCGGTCAGGAGCCGACGATCTTCGTGCGGCTCGGGCCGTTCCGCTTGCCGGAGCCGGCACGCGTCATCGAGGTATTCGAGTCCGAGACACGACGTGGCTTCACCTACGGGACGAAACCCGGGCACCCGATCACCGGCGAGGAGTCATTCATCCTCATCCACGCTGACGATGATCGAGTCTTTCTCGTGCTGCGCTCCGTCTCACGAGCGGGAATGGGGATCTGGCGCTTCGGCGAACCCTTCGTCCGCCTCGCCCAAATCATCTACCGCAGGCGATACTCCCGCGCCCTGCGAGGATGAGGACCGCTATTCCCGCGGAGACGAGGCCCACGCAGCCTGGGCAACCGCCACTGTGCGTACCGTCATTGTTGGCTCGCGTTCGAAATTTCCCACGAAATCGCACGCAACTCCACAATGACGCAACTCCACAATCACGCAACTGCGCAATCACGCAACTCCACAATGACGCAACTCCACAATCACGCAACTGCGCAATCACGCAACTGCGCAACCACGCACCGACTGCTGCCTTCCAGAAGCTGTCCAACAGTGGCCAATCGGTGCCGTGGGCCCTGCGAAGCTGCCCTGCTGAGACCTCAGGCAGATTCGAGATACTGCTGGAGTGCTGAGTCCTGGGCCTCGGGGTCCGGGAAGATCGCCTCGGTGCGGGCACCGCCGGTGATCGGATCATTGCTGAAGATCAGGCGAATGCCCAGCAGACGGGCCTGCCCCTGTGCGATGACGAGTCCCAGGCCCATGCCGCCGCCACCGGCGGAGACGAAGCGGGTCGGGCCGGTGTTGACGATGTCGGGTGGGTAGCCGGACCCGGAGTCGGTGATCGTGATGCTCCGGGTGCTCGTCTCCAGGCGGATCGGGTCCCCGCCGTGCTTGATCGCGTTGACGAGCAGGTTGGTGATGATGCGTTCGAACCGCCGGACATCGGTGACCAGCGTCGAATTCAGAGCCGCGAACTGGGTGTCGATCTCGTGGCCGCCCAGAGCGCCGGAGGCCGTCATCGTGCCCAGCAGCGACTGGACCGTCTGGTCGATGTTGACGCGGGTGAACTCGGGATTCGCGCGACCCGCATCGAGGCGCGAGACTTCGAGCAGGTCTTCGACGAGAACCTGCATGCGCTTCACCCGATCCTTGACGAGCTCGGCAGGACGCGAATCCTCTTCGAGGAGGTTGGCCGCGTTGACGAGGCCGGTCAGCGGTGTCCGCATCTCGTGCGCCAGGTCCGCGGTGAAGCGCTGCTCGGAGTCGATGCGCTCAGTCAGTCGCGTCACGGCTGTGTCGACCGCCGAGGCGAAGGCCGCGACCTCCTGGTCAGTGTCGTCGACGACATCGGCGATCCTGATGCTCGTATCTCCGGCTGCGATCTTCCGTGCGGCCTGGGCGCCCAGAGTCAGCCTGCGTGAGATGCGCCCAGCCACGATGGAGCCGACTCCGCCGACGACCAGCGAGGAGCCGATCATTCCCACCAGCAGAGCCTGGTCGATGCGGCCGATGAGCTCCTGGCTGTCCTTGGTCGAAGCGCGCACGGAGATCACCACGGTGTGGGAGCCGACCTCCATCGGGGCGGCCGCCCACACGATCTCCTCACCGTCGACCTCGGAGCGCATCGTCACGCTCTGGTCCTTGAGCGCCTGGGCGCGCGCATCCTTCGGCAGGTCGGGGTCGTCGATGCGGGCGTTGAGGGTGAGCACTCCGGTTTCGGAGAAGATGGCGACGGAGTTCGCGAGCTGCTCGGTCACGGTCGAGCGCATGCGGTCATCCTCGGCGCGGGCCGCGGACTGGCGCAGCACGATGGAGCAGGAGAGCACGGCGATGATGACCGAGGCAACGATGAGAAGGGAGATCTTCCAGCGCAGTGACATGGAATCAGCCCGCGAAGCGGTATCCGAATCCGCGGACGGTCTCGATCATGTTGGCGCCGATCTTCTTCCGCAGGCGCTGGATATGGACGTCGACGACACGGGAGTCACCGGCCCATTCATAGCCCCAGACGGTGAAGGCGATCTTCTCACGGGAGTAGACGTGCTCGGGCTGTTCGGTCAGAAGCAGGAGGACTCGCAGCTCGGTGGGGGTGAGGTGGACTTCCTCGCCGTCGATCTCCACGGTCAGGCGACCAGTGTCGAGGACCAGGGAACCCAGCCGCGTCCGGAACGGGCCGAGCTCGCGGTCGGACTCGGCGCTGCCGTTGCTGTTCGCGCCCATACCCTTGTAGCCGCCCTGGCTGTAGCCGCCCTGGCCGGAGCCCGACTGCATGGCCGGGGAGCTGTCAGGGCGGGGAGGAACGGTGACATCGCCGCCGATCATCTGCTCGTTGCCGCTGTCGCTCATGTCCCCAGAGGTGAACTTTCCGCCCGCGCCCAGGAACGTGTCATCGGACTCGAGCTGGGCCTTGAGGCGTTCGCGGGTGTCCATGCCTGGGCTGGCTCCGAGCACCTCGGGGATTCCGTCCCCGGTGATCATGCCGCCGGGGCCGATCACGGTTTCGTGCTCCTCGTCCATCTCGGTGGTCGGGGAATAGCCGAGTTTGTCGGTGCCGGTGGTGATGAAGCGGCGGACGACAGCGCGGATGCGGGCGTTGAGCACCTGCATGTCGAACGGCTTGGTGAGATAGTCGTCGGCTCCGGCTTCGAGCGCCTGGACGATGTCGATCGCATCCGAGCGTGCGGAGATGATGATGATGGGAATGGTGGACCGCTCACGCACGGCCCGGCAGATGGATGCGCCGTTCATTGTGGGCAGCATGAGGTCGAGGAGCAGAACGTCGGCACCATGTGCAGCGACGAACTCGTACCCCTCACGACCGTCGGCGAATGCCGACACCGTGTAATCGAACCGTTCCAGGCCGATCTGGGTCGTCTCCCGGATGACCTCGTCATCCTCAACCAGAACAATATGCATTACGTTTCTCCATTAAGCCGCGTGAAGCGTTGACCCGGTTCAAACCTACCTTCATGCAGGCGGAAGACCTGCACCGACCAACCCGAAGGGCAGCAGGCATCGTCACCGTCGGCGTACATCGCCTCCTGCACCACCAGTGTCCCATTCTTACCTGGGCTGAGTTTCAGCTGGTTGCCGGTGGCGATCAGTTCAAGGCGTGGTTCGCCGTCCTTTTCGCTGATGACGGCGCCCGCAACGATCTCGCTCTTCTGCTGCGGATTGGCCACGGTGACGAGTTGGAACCTCTTATCGTCACTGAGGAAGGGCGTTGAGAATTTGAGGCATTCCTTGCAGTCGGCGACGACCTGCGCAGACTCTGTCGCCTTCCCCGTCACTGCGATTCCCGAAGCGTCGACGATGAGCTTGCGGATCTCCTTGAGCGAGAAGGGCTCGTCGGGTGGGCCCGAATCTTTGTTGGCAGGTTCGAACATTGAGGGGGATGTCTCACCTTCAGGTTCGACCCGCAATCCCCTGTCCGGACCGCATGCGGCCATGCCTGCCAGTGTGAGCGTCGCAAGGACGGTTGCGATCACTGTTCTGCTGATTGTGCGCGGGCGCGACTTCTGACCAGGGGTGACCTGGTTCGGGCTGAGCGCGCGCGACACCTCATCAGAGGGGCGCCGAATGGGGTTGGGCACGTAGACATTTTTGCTTGTTCTGCTCGGGTAGTCCACCTGAGCCGCGTTTCGGGCGAATCAGGAACGGTTGATTGCTCACCTCTTCTCCTGGCTGCTGAGCGACCTCGGTGCACCGATTCTCAGCTGAGGTCGGTACGCTGGGGGCATGGCAGCATCGAAGTCTGAGAAGAAGTCCACAAGCACCGTGTCCTACAAGGATGCGTTCAAAGTGGGGCTCGTCTGCGGCATCGCCGTTCTGATCCTGTCGATCATCGTCACCCGCGCCTGGCAGGACGGGACCGCGTTCGGATTCGCCTTCGTCTATGCTGGTGCCGCGTTCGTCCTGGTCAGCGCCTGCGCCTGCATTCTCAATTGGGTGATGCGCAATGACACCCAGAATGACGATCAGACCTACCCGATCCTCAAATGAGCACAGCGGTCCTCACGTAGCCCCTGCCAGCAGACATGACCCACGGTCAGCAGACATGACCCACGGTCAGCAGACATGACCCACGGTCAGCAGACATGACCCCATCCCAGCAGACATGACCCCTGTCGGCTGAGGCCCACCTCGGTGACGTAGGCTTTTTCCATGGAGATCTGGAACACAGAACTGACACCGTTGTCCTTCCTGCGCCGCTCTGCCGACGTCTTTCCCGACAAGCGCGCCGTGGTCTACAACGACCAGGAGATGACCTACCGCGAATTCGCCGCGGCCGTGGAGACCCGGGCGCATGCTCTGCGCGCAGCGGGCATCAAGCCCGGCGACCGAGTCGCCTACCTTATGCCCAACCTTCCAGAGGCACTCATCGCCGAATTCGCCGTGCCGCTGGCCGGTGCCGTGCTGGTGCCGATCAACACCCGGCTGGCCCCCGAAGAGGTCCGCTACATCTGCAACCACAGCCAGGCGAAGCTGCTGGTCGTGGACACGCAGCTGTGGCCCAGCGTCGCCCCCGTCATCGATGGCCTCGACACCGTCGAGCGCATCGTCGACGTCGAGGACACGACTATAGATTCCTCCGCCGAGGCGGTCCGCCCGGATTCGTCCTCACCCGTCGTGACCGGCCTGGACGAGTTCCTGTCCGGCGCCGAAGCTGACACCGAGGCACTCAGCTGGAGCGTCGAGGACGAGCGCGCGACGCTGTCGATCAACTACACCTCCGGCACGACAGGACGGCCCAAGGGTGTGATGTACACGCACCGGGGCGCCTATCTCAACGCTCTCGGCGAGGTCATCCACTCCGAACACGACGAGAAGAGCGTGTACCTGTGGACTCTGCCCATGTTCCACTGCAACGGCTGGTGCACGGGCTGGGCGCTGACCGCAGCCGGCGGCACCCAGGTGTGCCTGCGCGAGGTGCGCGGAGACGTGATCTGGGATCTCATCGATCGTCACACGGTCACCCACCTCAACGGTGCCCCGACCGTGATGAGCACGGTCATCAACGCCGAGCAGGCCCATTCCCTCGACCGGGCAGTGACAGCAACGATGGCAGGCGCCGCACCGAGCCCGACCCTCATCTGGCAGATGGAGGCACTGAACTTCGAGATCGTGCACGTCTACGGCCTCACGGAGACCTACGGCCCGTACACGGTGTGCGAGTGGCAGGATTCGTGGGATTCACTGGATGACAAGTCCCGAGCCAGGCTCCGCGCACGACAGGGTGTCGGCATGGTCCAGGCCGAACAGGCCCGCATCGTCGCCCTCGAGTCAGGTGACGAGCTCGTCGACGTTCCGGCCGACGGGCAGACGATCGGAGAGATCGTCATGCGCGGCAACAACGTGATGAAGGGCTACTTCCGCGATGAAGACGCCACCGCGAAGGCCTTCGCGGGCGGCTGGTTCCACTCCGGTGATTTGGGCGTGATGCACGAGGACGGCTACATCGAACTGCGTGATCGGTCGAAGGACATCATCGTCTCCGGCGGAGAGAACATCTCGACCGTCGAGATCGAACAGGCGATCTCCTCGCACCCGGCAGTCCTCGAAGTCGCAGTCATCGGAGTCCCCGACGACAAATGGGGCGAACGGCCGAAGGCATTCATCATCGTGCGTGAGGGACAGCCGGTCACCGAAGCAGAGGTCATCGACCATGTGCGCACGCAGATCGCGAAGTACAAGGCCCCGCGCGAGGTCGAAGTCGTCGAGGCCCTGCCCAAGACCTCGACCGGAAAGATCCAGAAGTTCGAACTCCGCAACCAGGAGTGGGGCGACCGGCCCTCACGAATCCAGGGCTGACGAGTGAGGGCCCTCGCCGCGGCGAACCGCGGCGAGGGCCCTCCGGGCGGGAAGTCCTACCTGAACTTCAGCAGCCGCAGGCTGTTGAGGACGACGAAGACCGAGGAGAACGCCATCGCGGCGCCGGCGATCATCGGGCTCAGCAGTCCGAACGCCGCGATCGGAACGGCAGCCGTGTTGTAGGCGAAGGCCCAGAACAGGTTGCCCTTGATCAGCCCCAGAGTCTTCCGGGACAGGCGGATCGCCTGCGGGATCTGACGCGGATCCGAGGCCACCATGGTGATGTCCGACGCCGCCATAGCCGCATCGGTGCCCGATCCCATCGCGATGCCCAGGTCGGCACCGGCCAGGGCCGCGGCGTCGTTGATGCCGTCACCGACCATGGCCACCGCCTGCCCCTGAGCCTGCAGCTCATTGACCACGGCGATCTTGCCTTCGGGGCGGACATCGGCACGGATCTCGGTGATGGAGAGCTTGCCCGCGACCACCTCGGCGGCTTGGGAATTGTCCCCGGTGAGGAGGACAGTGCTGATGCCGAGCGAGTGCAGTTCAAAGATCGCCTCGGCGGCACCGGCCTTGATCTCATCGGCGACGAAGGTCAGGCCCCGGAAGTCAGAGTCGATGGCCAGGGCGACGATCGTGGCGCCGGTGGGCACATCCGCGGCCGAGAACGAGACGTCGATCCCGCGCTCCCGGAGCAGATCCGGGCGCCCAGCGAGCACCTCGGCGCCATCGATTGTGGCCCGCAGTCCACCGCCGGGAATGTTCTCGAAATCATCCACCGCCGAGGCGGCCGATCGTTCCTGAGGCGTGCTCGCCTGCGCGATCGCCTGGGTGGCCGGCTGCGCCGCGACGATCGCGCGGGCCACGGGATGCTCGCTCTGTGACTCCAGTCGAGCCAGAACCGCGAAGTCCTCGTCACTGAGCTGAGTCGCCTGCAGGGACATGACGCCCGTGGTCAGGGTGCCCGTCTTGTCGAGGACGACCGTGTCGATCGAACGAGTCGACTCGAGTGCTTCGGGCCCGGAGACGAGGATGCCCAGTTGGGAACCGCGTCCGGACGAGACGGCCAGCGCAGTCGGCGTGGCCAGACCCAGCGCACAGGGGCAGGCGATGATGAGGACGGTCAGGGCTGCGTGCAGGCCCATCGCCCAGCCTCCGGTGATCAGTCCCCAGGCCAGGAGCGTGAGGGCGCTGATCGCGAAGACGATCGGCACGAACACCGCAGAGATCCGGTCGGCCAGGCGCTGGACGGCCGGTTTGCCCGTCTGCGCACGGCTGACCAGATCGGCCATGGCCGCCAGGGTCGTATCGGATCCTATTCGGGTGGCTCGGACCTCGAGCACACCCGAGGTGTTGATCGTGGCGCCGGTGACCGAGTCGCCGAGCCCGACCTCGACGGGAACGGATTCGCCGGTGAGCATGGCCTCATCGATTGCGGAGTGGCCGGCGATCACCTCGCCGTCGGTGGCGATCTTCTCGCCCGGACGGACGATGAAGACATCGTCGACGGTGAGCTCGTCGATCGGGACCTGGACTTCCGCCCGAGTGCCGTCGCTGCGATCGCGCAGCACGCTCGCGGATCTGGCACCCAGTCCCAGCAGCGCCTTGAGGGCGGCGGTGGCGCGGTTCTTCGCCCGGTCCTCGGTGAGCTTGCCGATGAGCAGGAACACTGTGATCGCGGCCGCGGCTTCGAACCACACGTGATAGTCGCCGGGGATCTGCCAGCCGTGACCCTCGGCCACCGCCCGACCCAAGGTGATGTAGGAGTAGAGGCTGGCGACGATGATTCCGACGCTGACCAGGGTGTCCATGGTCGTGGACCTGCCCCGTGCGGCCTTGAACGCTGCCGAGTGGAACGGCCACGCGCCCCAGGTCACCACGGGCAGGGCGAGGATCGCGACGATCCACTGCCAGCCGGGGAAGTGCCAGCTCATGACCATCGACACGGCCACGACCGGCACTGCGAGAATCAGGGATCCGAGGAACCGAGGCCGCAGATGCCTGGGATCGTAGTCGACGATCTCAGGTCCGCTCGCCGAGGTGGTCTTGACCGTGGCGCCGTAGCCGGCTTTCTCCACGGCGGCAGTGAGGTCCGCATCGGTGAGCTCGGATTCGACGACCACGTGCGCGGAATTGAGTGGGAGATTGACCTCCGCGCTGACTCCGTCCAACCGTGTCAGCTTCTTCTCGATGCGCGCCGAGCACGATGCGCAGGTCATTCCCGTGATGTCGAGATCGACCTCGCGTGACATCACTTCACCTCATAGCCGGCTTCATCGACGGCGGCGCTGATCGCACTGTCGTCGAGGTCCCTTTCGGAAGTGATGGTCACAGGGGAGTCCCCGCCGGCACTGAGTTCGACGGCGACGTCGGTGACTCCGGGCAGCGCCCCGAGCTCTTCCTTCACGGCTGCTTCGCAGTGGCCGCAGGTCATTCCGGTGACGTTGATGGTGGTTGTCGTCATGATGTGTCTCCTGTCTTCGCACGTCAACACCGGCAGGTTCGCCGATGATGTCGCCTCAGCTCTTGATGAGCCGGGCAATAGCGGCTGAAGCCTCTTCGATCTTCTTGCGGGCGGCGTCGTCATCCCCTGAGGATGCGGCGTCGACCACGCAATGAGCGATGTGCTCTTCTAAGAGGTTGATGGAGACCGCGTGCAGCGCGGCCGTTGCTGCGGAGACCTGGGTCAGGATGTCGATGCAGTACTTGTCGTCATCGATCATCTTTCCGATCCCACGGACCTGACCTTCGATCCGTTTCATCCGCTTCGCAAGGGCGTCCTTCTGCGGGGTATATCCATGGTGCTCAGTCATGACGATACTCTATACCCCCGTAGGGTATTGGTCAAGTACCGGGACTCCGCGCGCGCTCTGACATGGAGAGCCTCGGCCATTGTGCAATTGGTCTCACCGTGGGCACCGGGCGTCGCCTAGCTCCTACAATCGAATCATGCGTGTTGCCAGACTGTATCGATTCCCCGTCAAGGGGTTCCCTGCCGAAGAGATCTCAGAGGCGGATGTGCGCACGAAGCGAGGCATCATCGGCGACCGGGTCGCCGCATTCACCAACGGCAGCCTCGACGTCCCCGACGACAGCTGGCACAGATACTCTGCGTTCACCGTGCTCAAGAACAACACCGACCTGCAGAGATGGCAGGTGGCACTCGACCTCGCCGAGGTGCCTGAGGTGTCTGCGGCGACGGTGACCCTGACATCCCCGACCCAGGAGTCCACGACCTTCCGCACCGATGACCGGGACTCAAGGGCTGCCTCGGCGGACTTCCTCTCTGCCCGCATACCCCCGCAGGGTGACTTCCCTCGCGCACTGAGCGTCGCGGATCAGGGGATGTTCGACTCCAAGGCCTCGGGAATCTCGCTCATCAACCCGGCCACGGTCTCGGCGATCTCCCAGACCGCCGAGGGGCAGGCGGCCCTGGCGCCGGACGAAACCGAACTCGACCCGCTGCGCTTCCGCGGCAATGTCCTCGTCGAGGGACTCGCTCCCTTCGAGGAGTTCGCGCTCATCGGCAAGATCGTCCGCCTCGGCGGGGTGCGCCTGGCCATCACCCAGGCGATCGAACGCTGCCCGGCGACCACGGTCAACCCTGCCACCACCGAGGTTGACGTCAACGTCCCCCGGGTCCTGGCCTCGGCGTGCGGACACCTGCACTGCGGCATCTACGGCCGCATCCTCGAATCCGGCCTGGTCAGCACCGGTGATCAGATCGAGATCGAAGGCGAGGCCCCACGTGAGCTCGTCAAGACCGCGCGGACCCCGCGCTTCATGACGGTGCTGGGCAGCCAGCAGATCTGCAACGACATCGTCGAGGTCTCACTGCGCGATGACCAGGGCTGGATCCGCGAATTCGACGAACCCGGCACCAATCTGCGTGTCCACCTCGAACTGGGCGAACCGTTCTGGCGGACCTATACGATCACGGACGTGTCCGATGACATCGTCCGGGTCGCGGTGCGCACCCAGGGCAAGGGCTCCCGAGCGGTCGCAGAGCTCGCCGCCGGAGAGTCCATCCTCGCCTCCGGGCCGCACGGAACCATGACCGCCGACAGGGTCTTCGGCGGCACGACCGCGCTGGTCACGGCGGGCATCGGAATCACGCCGAGCCTCGGACTGATGCGCGGGGCGGAACTGTCCGGCACGGACAAGATCAGGCTCTTCCACGTCGACCGCGACCACCGGACGGCCTGCCTCTGGGACCGCCTGCAGAAGCGGGCCGAGTCTCGGGCGGTCCCGGTCGAGGCCCACCATCGTGACACCGCGAGCCAGGGCAGGCCGGGTCACGCAGACCTCGTCGACTGGCTGGCAGGCTGTGACAACGTCATGGTCTGCGGACCCGCCGATTTCACCCGCGCAGTGCTCGACGCCAGCGCCGAAGCCGGAGTCCCGGCAGTGCACCAGGAGATCTTCGCCTCTCCGCACACCGGCATGAGTGAGGTCATCGCCCAGTGCTCGCCCGCCGAGGTGACCCTGGAGAACTCGGGGACCAGCTTCCTCTGGGAGCCGCAGCAGGGGACCTTGCTCGAAGCACTGGAAGCACGCGGACTGCGTGCCGACAGCTCCTGCCGGGGCGGCTCGTGTGGAACCTGCGCCGTGTCCTTGGCCGCCGGGTCAGTCATCTACCCGGTGGAGCCCGCCGCGCGGATCACCGCCGACGAGGTGCTCGTGTGCTCCGCCGTCCCCTCCGGGCCCATCAGCCTCGGGATCTGATGGGCACCAGGATCTGAACAGCCTCGAGATCTGATGGGCACCAGCCTCGAACACTGATCGACTCGAGCTCCAGCCTCGGACACTGATCGGCCTCAGTCTCGGCGCAGTGGGTGGCAGAATGGAGCCATGCCTAAGGATCCGCGTGCCACATTGTCAGGAGGACTGACAAGACCAGTGGGACGTGTCAGCCGACGAATGAAGCTCGGTGTGGCCGGACGCATCATGTTCGCGAACTCGATCATGCTCGTGGGCATCATGGTGCTGACCACGAGCCTCCTCTACATCCAGCTCTCCCAGCTGAACCAGAAGCGCGAACAGGACCTGCTGCGCTCTGCGGCTGACAATATGTCGATCTCGCTGAGCCTCGTCGGGTCCGGTGAGACCAGTTCGGCCGATTTCATCGACCAGGACTCGCATGACAACGTCGAGACGATGCTCGGCAATGTCGTGAGCGAATACGACTTCGATGTGGCCGCAGTCGTCCCCATCGACTACCTTGTCACCTCTCCGTCCTTGGGTTCATCGAACCGGCAGGAGCGCAACGAAGCGAATATCGTGTCCTCGAACTCGGGCGATGTGCCCGATGACTCCATCGATCAGCTCGCCGCAGCAGTCGACGGTTCGCAGGTCTCCGACGGTGAGTCCATCGTCCGCTTCCTCGACGACGGCGGTCCCGGCGGGGGCACGATGTACGTCATCAGTCCGGTCTTCGCGAAACACCTCGGCGTCGATGAAGTCGGACCCAACACCGTCGTCGGTGCCGTCATCGTCGGCAACTCCGCCGATTCGGTGCGCGAGGGCTTCTTGGCCCAGAGTAACTGGCTCATCGGCATCGCCATCACGACTCTGGTCCTGGGCATCGCCGCCTCCTGGGCGACCTCCCGCGGCCTGCGCCGAGTCACCGGCGACTACGGGGCCACGGAGCTTCGCAACATGCTCGAGTTCTACTCTTCGGTGCTCAAGGCCGTATCTGAAGGCCTGCTGCTCGTCGACCGCTCGACGGGCATCGTCCTCATCAACGCCGATGCACGCGAACTCCTGGGGCTTCCCTCTGCCGGCGGGGGCTCCACAGGTGAGGAGATCCCAGGCACCGACGACCCAGTCGGGGCGACCTCGCCGATCGGCGGCATCGCGCTGCGTGACCTCCATCTGCCCGATGCCCTCATCGATCTGCTCTCGTCTGGTCGGTGGGCCCGCGATGAGATCCACTACACCGACGATCGGGTGCTCGTCGTCAACCAGCAGCCCACCGACGCCGTCAGCGACACCTGGGTCGTGACGATGCGCGACCACACCGAACTCGCCGAACTCTCCGGTGAACTCGTCTCCGTCCGATCGTTCTCCGACTCACTGCGCGCACAGACCCATGAATACGCGAACCGACTCCATATGGTCGTCTCCCTGCTGGAGACCGGACATGTCGACGAGGCGATCGATTTCGCGGCCAAGGACCTCGATGACCTCAACCGGGTCACCGGCGATGGCCAGATGAGCTTCGACCACCCCGTGCTCTCCGCGCTGCTGCTGTCGAAGATCGCCCAAGCCGCCGAGGTGGGCATCGACATGACGGTGGACACGGCGGGACTCTCGGGCCGCCTCGGCGGGGACGACCGTGACCTGGCGACCATCCTCGGCAACCTCATCGACAACGCATTCGACGCCCTGAGCAGGCAGGACGTGCTGTCTGAGCACAAGCGAGTGCATGTGCACCTGAGCGGGGCAGGCGGGGCAGGCGGCTTCACGATCGAGGTCAGCGACGATGGTCCGGGCATCGACGAAGAATACGTCGACGCGATCTTCGAGCGGGGCTGGTCGACCAAGCACGACGGCGTTGAGACCGACAAGGGACTCGGCCGTCAGGAGACCGGCACCCGTGGGGTCGGACTGTCACTGGTCGTCCAGGCGATCCGGCGCCTCGGCGGGGCCGTGGATGTGCAGGGCCGAGGTGAGGACTGCGACGATTTCCAGGGTGCTGTGCTCACGGTGTGGCTGCCCGACGGTGAGTACTTCGATCCCGGTGCGCTCGGCCAGACATCCGGGCACCCCGCCTCGGGTGCTGCGGCATCGAACCAGCCGCGGACGGGAAATCCGCCCACGGGACCGATCCAGATCGTGCGCGACGACCGCGACTGAGCTGCCGGCGGCCCGGCAGTCCGGCAGTCTGAGCTGCTCAGCGCGTGGCCGCCAGTGCTGGAAGACGTCCCAATGAATGAAACATTTCCGCGCCATCGCGTGGATCCGGCTTAGGCTGTGCAGGAATGCCGGGCTGGTGGCCACGTGTCAGCTGCTGAAGCGAAAACGAGTGGAGGAACTATGGACCAGGACATCGTCGTTTGCGAACCGCTGCGCACCGCGATCGGAGGATTCGGAGGACAGTTCCGCGACATCCCCGCCCACGAGCTCTCTGCAACCGTCGTCCGTGAGCTCATGTCCAGGACCGGACTCGATCCCGAACTCGTTGCCGACGTCATCATGGGGCAGGGCTACTCCACCTCCGAGGCACCCGCCATCGGCCGTGTTACCGCGCTCGATGCCGGCTTGCCCGTCACGGTTCCCGGTCGCCAGGTCGATCGCCGCTGCGGTTCGGGGCTGCAGGCCGTCATCGACGCCGCGATGATGGTCGGCTCGGGCAATGGCGACTTCGTCATCGCCGGTGGCGTCGAGTCGATGTCCCACGCACCCTTCTACAACGACACCATCCGTTGGGGAGTCCGCGGCGGCAACGCCGAATTCACCGACTCCCTGGGACGTGGTCGTACGACGCCAGGCGGGAAGAATTACCCCGTCGAAGGCGGCATGCTCGAGACCGCAGAGAACCTGCGCCGCGAGTACTCGATCGGCCGCGAAGAGCAGGACGAACTCGCATACATCTCACACCAGCGTGCAGGCGCAGCCGCCAAGGACGGACGCTTCGCCGAAGAGATCGTGCCGGTGACGATCCCCGGCACCCGCAAAGTCGCCGAACACCAGGTCGACGCCGATGAGCACATCCGTCCCGACACCAGCATCGACAAGCTCGCCAAGCTGCGCCCCATCCTGGGCAAGGGTGATGACCAGGCGACGGTCACCGCAGGAAACGCTTCGGGGCAGAACGACGGAGCTGCAGCGAGCATCGTCACTAACCGCGCCGCCGCCGAGGCGCAGGGGCTCAAGCCGCTCGGCCGTCTGGTCAGCTGGGCAGTGGCCGGCGTGCCGCCGAAGACCATGGGCATCGGCCCCGTCCCGGCCACCGCCAAGGCACTCGAGAAGGCCGGGCTGAGCTTGGCCGACATCGACCTCATCGAACTCAACGAGGCCTTCGCCGCCCAGGCGCTGTCGGTGACCCGCGAATGGAGCTTCGGCAAGGACGACTTCGACCGCCTCAACGTCAACGGCTCCGGAATCTCCCTGGGCCACCCGGTCGGTGCGACCGGCGGCCGGATCCTGGCGACGATGCTGCGCGAGATGGAGCGCCGCGACGCTCGCTACGGACTCGAGACCATGTGCATCGGCGGAGGCCAGGGCATCGCCGCAATCTTCGAGCGCGCCTGAGGCTCTGCCGCCGCCAGCGGCGTTCGGCACCGTCAACAGTCGGTAAATGGTGGTCGCCGAACGGCCAATATTCGACCACCATCTACCGACTGTTCGCTGAATAGCAGGCTGAGAGCTCACTCTGTCGGCTCCACTGCTCCTCCGGGCCATCCAGGCGGCGTTCCAGTCCTGTGTCACGGATGTGCCCAGGCTGTAACACGAACAGGGGCAGACCCGCAATGGCGACGGTTAGACTGGCGGCATGTCAGATACAACTGCGCCTGAGTCGAGCATCGGTGTGCTCGTGGTTGAGGACGAGGCAGTCGCCGCCCGAGCCCACGCGAAGTACATCGAGCGCATCGACGGCTATCACCTCGCCGGCGTGGCGAAGAACGCCACTCAGGCGATGGCTGCTCTGACCGGAAAGATCTACGGTCTCAATGCGGACTGCATCAACCTCGTCCTCCTCGACATGAACCTCCCCGATGGCCACGGACTGCAGGTCTGCCGGGCCATCCGCGGTCATCGCGTCGACGTCGACATCATCGCCGTCACCGCGGCCCGGGACATGCAGATCGTGCAGGAGGCACTGTCCTACGGTGTTGCCCAATACATCATCAAACCGTTCACCTTCCCGGTCTTCAAGTCCAAACTCGAGGCATACTCCTCCTTCCGCAACAGCCTCGGCGGGGACAGCACCGAGGGTGAGGTCACCCAGACCGACGTCGACACCGCAATCGCAGCACTGCGCACCCACACGGTGACTGCGACTGCCAAGGGCGTCCCGGATGCCGTGCAGTCCGAAGTGAAATCCGTCCTCGACGCCAAACCCGGACAGTCCGCCGCCGAGGTGGCCGAGGGGCTCGGTGTCTCCCGAGTGACCGCACGTCGGTACTTGGAGGCCATGGCCGACGCGGGCATGCTCGCCCGCCGACCCCGGTACGGAGCGGCCGGCCGGCCGGTGCTCGAATACACCGTCGTCACCGAGGACGCCTGAACCACCCCCTCGACACCCGGACCTCGATCCCCACCACCCTCGGAGCCCGGATTCGTACCCCGCGCGTTCACCCAAACGCGTGTTCACCCGCCTGCTAGTTCACCCACCCGCTCGCGCACCCGCCAAGTGGACTTACCGAGTGAGTGCATCGATGATTGACCTATGACAAAGAAGTCCACAACCTGGCTGTCCATCGCAATCGTCGTCGTGCTGCTGGTCGGCGCGGGCACCTTCGCCTTCTTCGCACTGCCCCTCAAAGCAGAGACCGCAGCCGAAGACGCCACCGCCGACCTCAACAGCGGGACCATCGAATCGAGTGTCTGGTCGGATGAGAAGACGGCGAAGAAGCTGCACGAACTGGTCCTCGGAACTGTCGCTCAGAGCATGAAGAAGCGCTCAGTCGAGCTCACAGGCACCGAGAAGCACGGTGACGACGTGATCGCGACACTGAAGTGGACATGGACGAACCAGGATGGAGAGCCCTGGGAATACAGCTCCGAGCTTCCTCTGCACAAGAAGGGTCTGCTCTGGTCAGCCGAGCTCACCCCCACGGTGCTTCACCCGGACCTCGACGACGGCCGAGTCCTCGTCTCGCAGAAGAGTCCCGGCGAACGCGGTGCGATCCTCGGTGAGGACGAGAAAGAGCTGATGGCCGAGGGGCCCGTCGTCGATATCGGCATCCACCCGGCCAAACTCAACGAAGCCGGGCGCGGCAACAGCGAAGGTGGCCAGGACACTCTCACCACGCTTCAGGACGAACTCGATATCGATCTCAAGGCGCTCAAGGAGCGCATCGACAAGGCCGAACCCGAGCAGTTCGTTCCCGTCATCACCTTGCGCGAGAGCGACTACAAAAAGGTCAAGGACACGATTCACTCCCTGCCCGGCACCGTCTTCAACTCGCACACTCAGCCGCTGAGCCGGAAGAAGGGATTCGCGGGTCCGACGCTGGGAACGGCCGGAGCCGCCAGCGCCGAGGAGGTCGAGGCCTCGGACGGAAAGCTCACCGGCGAGTCCGTCGTGGGCAAAAGCGGAATCCAGAAGGCCTTCGACGAAGACCTGAGCGGGCCAGGCAGCGAAGCGATCTACATCGCGGACGCCGAGAAGGACAGCGGCGACGAAGGCGCCGGCGAAGGCAGCGATTCCGACGAAGGCAAGGCCGCCGAGCCCGTGCTGATCCACGAATTCCCCGATCATGACGGCGAGGACATCACCACGACACTCAATGTCGGCGTGCAGGAGGCCGCAGACGAAGCGGCCGCGACAGGCAAGAAGCCCACGGCTCTCGTAGCGATCCGGCCCAGCGACGGTCACATCATCGCTGTGGCCAACCAAGATCCCGAAGGTGCCGCCTGGGACCGGGCACTGACAGGGCAGTACGCGCCCGGGTCGGTGTTCAAGGTCGCCTCGGGCCTCGCCCTGCTGGAGTCAGGAGTCGACGCGAAGACGACTCTCGACTGCCCGAAGACCACGACGGTTGATGGAAAGAGCTTCAAGAACGCCGAAGACCATGTCCTGGGCGAGGTGGCCTTCGAAGATGACTTCGCCGAATCCTGCAACACCGCGTTCGTCAATGCCGCGGAGAAGGTCTCGGCCTCGGACGTGGCGAAGGCGGCGTCGAGCCTGGGCATGGACGACGTTGATCTCGGAGTCGATGCGAAGATGGCGAGCATTCCCAGCGAAGACGACGCGGTGACGCACGCGGCGCAGATGATCGGTCAGGGCAAGGTCAATTCCAGCCCTCTCGCGGTGGCGGTGATGGCCGCCTCCGTGGCCGCAGGAGACACGGTCGATCCGCTCCTCATCGTCTCTGGCGAAAGCGAGGATGAGAGCGGCGGTGAAAGCGAGACGAAGAGCAGCCAGGCGATCGACGCCGATGCCGTCACGACGATGCAGAAGCTCATGCGCCGCGCCGTCACCGACGGGACCGCCGATGCGCTGAAGGACGTCCCCGGCGAACCGGTCCACGGCAAGACCGGCACCGCCGAATACGGTGGAGAGACCCCTCCGCGCACCCACTCCTGGTTCGCCGGGTATCAGGGCGATGTGGCCGTGGCCGTCCTCGTCGAGGACGGCGGATTCGGCGCCGAGGCGGCTGTGCCGGTGGCGAAGACGTTCTTCACAGAGCTCAACTGAGGAAGGACCTCACCCGAGCTGCCCAGAGGAAGGACCTCACTTCATCCGCAGGGCACGCATGACCTCGAAGGCCGTCGTCAACGTGCGAGCGAACCGAGACTGATCGATCGGGCCGAATGGGGCGATGGGAACCAGATTCTGCTCGGCGATGCTGTGCGTGTGCATGAACTGGTAGAGACCCTCAACGCCATGCCGATGGCCCATTCCTGAAGCCTTGACGCCGCCGGCAGGGGAATCGATCGACCCCCAGGCGGCGACGTATGCCTCATTGACATTGACCATCCCGGATTCGAGCTGCCGAGCTGTTTCGATCCCACGGGACTGGGAGTAGACGCTGGCATTGAGGCCGTATTCGGAAGCGTTGGCCCGTTTGATCGCCTCCGCGTCACTTCCCACCGGATACACGGCGACGACGGGCCCGAAGGTCTCCTCAGCAAACAGCTCGGCGTCCTCGGTGACATCGGTGAGCACGGTCGGCGAGTAGAAGTACGGGCCCAGCTCTGGGACCGGGTGGCCTCCTGCGATGATCTGAGCACCGCTGGCTCGTGCCTGTTCGACGTGCTCGCTGACCCGGGCAAGCTGCTTCGGTCCAGCCAAAGTCCCCATTCCGGGCCCATACGCGTAGTCGGCGCTGAGTTCGAGGTTCCGGGTCGCCTCGGCGAAATGGGCACAGAACTCGGGGTAGAGATCCTCATGGACATAGATGCGCTCGATGGACAGGCAGAGCTGACCGCCCGAGGAGAAGCACCCGCGAACCGCCCCATCCACGGCCGAGGGAAGATCGGCATCGGAGAGGATGAGCATCGGGTTCTTTCCGCCGAGTTCAAGGGCGGTCGGGAGCAGACGTCGAGCAGCCTCGGCGGCAATGGAGCGTCCCGCAGCGGTCGAGCCAGTGAAGGAGATCCCATCGGCACCGTCCATCAGGGCAGGGCCCACCTCTCTGCTGGGTCCGGGAACCAGCTGCCAGGCCTCCGCAGGCAGGCCGCAGGCAATGGCCAGACGACGCATGATGATGGCCGTCAGGGTTGTCTGGCTGTCAGGTTTGTGCACCACCGCGTTGCCGGCGGCCAGAGCCGCAAGAAGGTCGGTCGCGCCCAAAGTCAGCGGATAGTTCCAGGGGGTGATGAATCCGACGACGCCCAGGGGAGTGCGGGTGACCTCTGTGCGCGTGAGGACGGGAACGGCACCGCGGCGACGCTCCGGCCGCAGACGGGCGGGAGCAGTCACGCCATAGTGACGGCACACATTGTACGTATCGAGAACCTCGTCATAGGCGTGGATGCGGGCTTTGCCGGTCTCGTATTGGATGATGTCGAGGAGGAGATCCTCGTGCCGGCGCAATGCGGAATGCAGGCGCAGCAGCACTCGGGCGCGGTGCTCGGGGGACCGTGCGGCCCAGGCCTCGCCGGCGATGCGCGCAGTGGCATAGGCCCGTTCGATATCAGCCGGGGTGTTGATGGAGAAGCGGGGGAGTTCGAGGCCGGTGAACGGGTCGGGGCTGACCATGGGATCGCCGCTGCCCGACGCCTCGGCGTAGGGATCGCTGTCGAGGAATTCGCGGAGCCGATCGGTGACATGGGTGATTTGGTCCGAGGGGGTGGCGGTGCTGGTGGAGTTCGTGTGCATCATGCCTCCGTGTCGTCAGCGAATGGGTGGAATGCGGCCTGTGGAACCACTAACTTACGCTACAGTATCTTCATGGTCTCACGTGAACTGCGTCACGCCCTGAGTGGGGTCGAGGTCCCCGTCGCTGTGATCGATCTGGAGGCGTTCGACGCGAATGTCACCGCCTTGGCCCAGCGCGCTCAGGGCCTGCCGATCCGCGTCGCCACGAAGTCACTGCGCACTCCCGCTGCGATCGACCGCGCGCTCGCCCAACAGGGCTACTCGGGTGTCTTCGCCTATTCTCTGCCGGAGGCGCTGGTTCTGCACGCCCGCGGAGTCCGTGACATCCTCGTCGGCTATCCCACCGTGGACCGGCGCAGCCTCACCCAGATGTTCGCCGAGGCGGGGGCTGCGCAGAACATCACCCTGATGATCGACTGTCCCACCCATCTCGACATCATCGACAGTGCCCGCAAGGCTGCGGCTGCAGGCGGGACTGAGGTGGCCGGCAGCAGTGCGGCCAGCAGCGACGTGGCGGCCAGCAGCGACGTGGCGGCCGACATCGCGGCACAGACGGTGCGTGTGTGCCTCGACATCGATGCCTCGTACCGCCTCAGCGAGGGGGTGCTCGGCAGTCGGATCCACATCGGGGCCAGGCGCTCGCCGATCCGAGATTCGGCCTCGGCCGTCGATCTTGCCGAACATGTCATCGCTCGACCCGGCGCCGACCTCGTCGGGCTGATGTCCTACGAAGGACAGATCGCTGGGACCGCTGACGCTGGGGCAACGGTCAGGCAGGTGATGGTGCGCGCCATGCAGAAGCGCTCGAAAGCAGAGCTGAGGGTGAGGCGCTCAGGCGTCATCGACGCGGTACGTGAACTGACCAAGCTCGAATTCGTCAACGGCGGCGGCACCGGGTCCTTCGAGTCCAGTGCTGCCGAAGGCACGCTGACGGAACTGGCAGCCGGCTCAGGGCTCTTCTCCCCTGGACTCTTCGACGGCTACACCCACTTCCACCATGAGCCTGCCGCCTACTTCGCCACCCCCGTGGTGCGCCGGCCAGGACCCGGCTGGGTCACGGTGTTCAAGGGCGGTTTCATCGCCTCCGGCGTGCCCGGAGCGGACCGTGTCCCGACGATCGCCTGGCCGCAGGGACTTGACTACGCGGGCCTCGAAGGCGCGGGTGAAGTCCAGACCCCGCTCACCGGTCCCGGCACCGAGGACCTTCGCATCGGCGACCTGGTCTGGTTCCGGCATGCGAAGGCCGGTGAGCTCGCCGAGCACTTCAACGAATTCCTCGTCGTCTCCGGTTCGCAGGTCATCGACACCTGGTCGACCTACCGCGGACACGGGTGGGCGCTGTGAGCGGGGGCGCGATGAATGCTCGACGGCTGTTCCGGAACTGGTCCGGCCACGTCCACGCTCATCCGCACACCTTCCTCCGGCCCACCTCGGCGGGGGCGCTGGCCGAGGTCCTGACATCCGCGGCCGACGCCGGTCACCGTGTCCGACCAGTCGGTGCCGGGCACTCATTCACCCCCGTCGCCGCAGGTGACGACGTCATGATCAACCTCGACCACCTCAGCGGAATCATCACCGTCGACGAGGCGAGCGGGCGGGTGCGCTTCCACGCCGGCACCCGGCTGCGCGATATCCCGGCTCTGCTCGCGCCGTTCGGACTGGCCCTGGCCAACCAGGGCGACGTCAACCCGCAGGCGCTTGCCGGAGCGATCTCGACGAGCACGCACGGGACCGGGCTCGGCTTCACCGGATTCGCCGGAACTGTCACCGGTCTCTCGCTGATGGGCCCCGACGGTGCCGTCCGCAACCTGTCCGCGACGAGCGAGCCGGAGATCTTCGACCTGGCCCGCGTCGGGCTCGGCGTGCTGGGTATCGTCACGGAGATCGAGCTGCAGTGCGTGCCGGCCTTCGACCTCATCGCCGAGGAGCTCGTGACTGATTTTGACGAACTGCTGGCCGACCTCGCCCCGCGGATGCATGCGGCCGACCATTTCGAGTTCTACTGGTTCCCGCACACCGATACCGCTCTGACCAAGACGAACACCAGAGTCGGTCTGGGTGAGATCGGCCCGGGCCGCCTCGCCGAGGCGGGGGTGCGCAACCGGATACTCAACCTTTTGGACAAGGAGGTCGTGGAGAACGGTGCTCTGCGTCTTGCCGTCGAGCTCGGCGCCGCAGTGCCCAAACTGGTGCCGCACATCAGCCGGCTCGCCCAATCCGCGGTCTCGGACCGGACGTACCGGGCACCTGGATACGACGTCTTCGTGACACCTCGGCGGGTGCGGTTCAACGAGATGGAGTACGCGGTCCCCTTCGCATCCGGCGCCGAGGTGATCCGGGAGATCCGTGCCGCCATCGAGTCGAGAGGGTGGATGATCTCGTTCCCGATCGAGGTCCGATCTGCGGCGGCCGACGACGTTCCACTGTCGACGGCCTACGGGCGAGAGACGATGTACATCGCCGTGCACCGGTTCGTGAAGGAAGACTTCGCCGAGTACTTCCGTGTTGTCGAACAGATCTGCAGGCGCCATGGGGGTCGCCCGCACTGGGGCAAGATCCACAGTCTGGGCGCCGGTGATCTGCGTGAGCTCTATCCACGTTTCGAGGACTTCTGTGAGCTGCGGAGCCGGCTGGATCCGCAGGCGATGTTCGGAAACCGATTCACCGACTCCCTGTTCGGGCTGGACTCGCGCGCGGGCTGAGAATTTCCAAGCAACCTGACCACAGGGGCTCACCAGCAGTAAGGTGGGCAGGAGAATCTCGACGATCAGCCCTGGCCGCTGCCGTCGAGGGCTCAGGCCGCAGCATTTCCTAAGAAATGGAATCGTCGATGTCAGATTTCGAACCGCAGGCCCCATCGGACCCCGCAGCAAGCTCCAGCCCGCAGCAAGAGAAAGGGCGCCGCCGGTCCATGCTGGTCGCGGCCTTCGGCACCGTCGTCGAGTGGTACGACTTCTCG
The DNA here is from genome assembly GCF_021532235.1 of Brevibacterium sp. UCMA 11752. NCBI lineage: Bacteria > Bacillati > Actinomycetota > Actinomycetes > Micrococcales > Brevibacteriaceae > Brevibacterium > Brevibacterium sp. UCMA 11752. The sequence goes on from NZ_JACBOS010000003.1 coordinate 1,047,574, forward strand.
ATCTTCTTCTACGTCGCGACCATTCTGACCACGGAATTCTTCGGTGACCAGACCGATTCGCTGCTGCTGACCCTCGGGGTCGGTGCCGCCGGATTCCTGTTCAGACCCCTCGGTGCCATGGTCTTCGGGCACCTCGGTGACAGAGTCGGCCGTAAGTCCGCACTGGTTGTCTCCGCTGTGCTCATGGCCGTCGCGATGCTCGGGATCGCCGTCATGCCCACCTACGACGCCATCGGCATCTGGGCCGGTGTCGGAATGGTCTTCTTCCGCTGCCTGTCCGGATTCTCCGTCGGTGCCGAATACACCGGAATCATGGTCTTCCTGATGGAATCGGCCGGCAGCAAGCGGCGCGGACTCGCCGCCAGTTGGGCCGCCGCCAACAGTGAGGTCGGAGCCCTGCTCGCTGTCGGCTCCGGCGCACTGCTGGCCAATACGCTCTCGGCCGAGGCAATGAGCTCCTGGGGCTGGAGAATCCTCTTCATCCTCGGTGCTCTGCTCGCTGCACTGATGGTTCCGCTGCGGCGAATGATGGAGGAGACAGACACCTTCAAACGACTGCAGGCCGCGGAGAAGAAGAAGCCCGCCGTCAAGCACACCCGGTCCCCGCTGCTCATCGCCTTCATCCAGCAGCCCCGCGCAATCCTCGTCGCGTTCCTCATCTCCTCGATCGGTTCGGTCAGCTACTTCCTCAACATCACCTACGTGCCGACCTATATCGAAGAGGTCTCGCAGGTGAAGAACTCCGGGTCCCTGGCACTGGGCACGATCGCCGCCGTCGTCGCGATCGTCATCACCCCGTTCTTCGGCATCGCCTCGGACCGGTTCGGACGGAAGAGGACTTTGGCCGTGCTGATGGTCGTCTTCATCCTCACCACCATCCCCGCATACGCGCTGTTGGCCGACGGGAACTCCGGGATCGCGATCTTCGGCGTGGCATTCCTTGCCGTACCTGCCGCCGGCTGGAGTGCTGTGGCGGCGGCCATGGTTCCCGAGCAGTTCACCGGCACCAGCCGCTTCTCCGGAATGGCCATCGGCTACAACGTGGCCACGGTCCTCTTCGGCGGACTCTCGCCGCTGATTGCGACCGCACTGATGTCCTCCACCGGTCTGACGCTGGCACCGGCGATCTATGCAACCGTCATCGTCGTGGTGGCAGGCGTTCCGACGCTGTTCCTGGCGCGCAATATGGCGGGCAGGCCTTTGGCAGAGGTCGATCGCGACAAGGATCTCGTCCCGGCGTGAGGTCAGTTCTGGGGGAGTCGATCCAGCAGCCAGGAGATGATCTCGGGCCAGGCTCTTTCGGCGACCGAGCGTCTCAGCAGGCCGTGATGACCGATTCGGGAGACCTCGAGTTCCTGCGGTGTGAAGGTGCGTCGTTCCACCTCGGCGAGGCGGGCATGGTCGAGGAGTGCGTCGACCTGCGCCGGTGATGCCCAGTTGTCGTCGCTGGTCCCGATAGCGAGCACCGGGGTGCGCAGGCGGGCCATCCGAGTGGAGGCTGCCAGGCTCGGATCGTCGAAGAAGTAGTCGGACATGCGCACCCACCGGCCCCATTCGAGCATGGCTGCGGTGGGGATGTCCTCGCCGAGGCCGAGACGTCTGCCGGGTGCGTAACCGACGAGCGGACTGACCAGGGGGCCGAGTACCCGGAGGATGAGACCGACCCGCAGTCGTTCGGCCAGTGGGTTGATGTCGCGCAGTGCCGCTCGCGCGGTGGCCACGGTGACGATCCCGTGCAGGTCTTCGGCGGCGTTTCCCAACAGCAGGGCATGACCGCCGAGGCTGTGCCCGAGAGCGACCTTCGGCAGTTGAGGGAATTCGTTCGCGGCCCAGGCGGAGACAGCATTCGCGTCCTGCTGCATCCAATCGCGCATCCGCAGCCGGGCGTGTTCTCGTGCCGGACCGGATGCCGCAACACCTCGCACATCGTAGGTGAGCACGGCCAGGCCGCGTGTGACTGCATAGTCGGCGAAATTCGTGTAGAAGCGGGCCGGCGTCGCCGTGGCGGAATGGATCGTGAGGAGCCCGACCGGGGGTTCCTGAGGCATCAGCAGTGTGCCGACGATGCAGCTCTGACGGCCGGATTCGCTGCCGTCGGGACTTCCGTCACCGGCGGCACCGGCGTGCGGACTGCCGGTGACCGGAATGCGCACGGAACTCATCATTGTGCTCGTCATGAGCACAAGGTTAGTGAAGATCAACCATATTATCTACCGTTCGGTAACAGTGAGTTCCGTGCACCGGGATCAGCCCTGTGTGCGGGCCCTCCAGTCGGCGACCTCTGATTCGGCCAGCTGCGCGGCGACGCCGACGTAGGTGGCCGGAGTCAGTGCGGTCAGCGCTTCGGTCTCTGCCTCGGGCAGTCCGAGACCCGCGACGAAGGACTGCAGGTCGGCCTGATCGATGCGCTTTCCCCGGGTGAGCTCCTTGAGCTTCTCGTAGGGGCTGTCCATGCCGGGTACGCCCTGCAGTCCGGCGGCGCGCATGACCGACTGGATTGCCTCTCCGAGGACTTCCCAGTTGGAGTCGAGGTCGGCGGCCAGGGCCTCTTCGTTGATCGCGAGCCGTTCGAGGCCCTTGACCAGGTTGTTCAGCGCCAGCACCGAATGTCCGTAGGCCACGCCGATGTTGCGCTGCGAGGTCGAGTCCGTGAGGTCCCTCTGCATCCGCGAGGTCACCAGGGTCGACGCGAGCGAGTCGAGCAGCGCGCAGGAGAGTTCGAGGTTCGCCTCAGCGTTCTCAAAGCGGATCGGGTTGACCTTGTGCGGCATCGTTGAGGATCCGGTGGAGCCGGCGACGGGAATCTGCTTGAAGTAGTTCATCGAGATGTAGGTCCACATGTCCGTCGCCAGGTTGTGGGCGATGCGGTTGAACCGTGCGATATCGGCGAAGAGCTCCGCATCCCAGTCGTGTGATTCGATCTGCGTGGTCAGCGGGTTGAAGGTCAGCCCCAGGCTGCCTTCGACGAAGGTCTTGGCCAGCTTCGGCCAATCCGCACCGGGCACGGCGGCCAGATGAGCCGAGTAGGTGCCGGTCGCGCCGTTGATCTTGCCGAGGAACTCGTTGCCTTCGATCCGCTCGTACTGGCGGCGCAGGCGGTGGATGAAGACCGCAAGCTCCTTGCCCATCGTCGTCGGCGTCGCCGGCTGGCCGTGGGTGTGGGAGAGCATCGGGACCTCGGCCAGCGCCGAGGCGGTGTCTGCCAATGAGTCGATGAGCGCCTTCGCACGGGGCAGCCACACATCGACGGTGGCGCCCTTGATGCCGAGAGCCCACGACAGATTGTTGATGTCCTCCGAGGTGCAGCAGAAGTGGACGAGCTCGCTGAGGTCCTCGGCTCCGAGGTCGACTAGCGCTTCTTTGATTGTGTACTCGACGGCCTTGACGTCGTGAACCGTGACGGCTTCATGGGCGGCGAGGGTGGCGATCGTCTCGGCATCGAAGTTCTGGGCGAAGGCACGCAGCCCGATGACCTCATCCTCGGTGAGGCGACGCACGCCCTCGATCACGGTGTTCTGCGCGAGGTGGATGAACCACTCGACCTCGACGATGATCCGGTTGCGGTTCAAGGCCGCCTCGGAGAGGTGATCGACGAGGTCAGCGGTGTCTTTGCGGTAGCGGCCATCGAGTGGTCCGAGAGCAATGGCGGGCGAGATGTCAGCAAGCGAAACGGTCGGCATGGCCCCATTTTCTCATGAGCCGGGCAAGGACGCGGAACCGACCACCAGGCGGTCGTTCCGAGGTCTGAGGTCCATGGTGCGACTCGTGCTCATGCAGCTGTGGATTCGGTCGTGACTTCGACGCCGGAGCCCTGTGGAGCGTCGACTGGTTTCCACAGGACGAAGTGAAGCGCTTCCGGTAGAAGATGCCGATTCGTACGGTGAAGGCCGACACCAATTCGGAGAGGAGGACGGCAGTGATCACCGATGAGCTGGCACTCAACCGGGACGGGTGGAGGCGGCGAGCAGACGAGCTGCGCAGCTTGGCGCAGACCTGTCGGACGGTAGAAGGGTGGGATTCCCCGGCAGGGCGGATGCTCACCGATCGTCTGCTGACATGTTCGGACTCGATCAGCATCCTCGCGGAGAGGGCCGACAAGCTCGCCGAAGCCTACGACCTGCACCTGCAGGTCGTCTCAGTGGGAGGTCGGATCCAGATATGAGCGGCAGGGTGAAGGCATCGGCACGGGTGGGCGCGTTCGCCGCTGGGCCGGGCAGGTCTGCCGTCGGGTCTGGTGGGTCTGGAGTGTCTGCCGTCGGGTCGGGCGGCAGGTGGTTCGCCGTCGACATCGCACGGATCATGGGACTGCCCGAGCGGTTGAGAACTCTCTGGCCCCACGAGCTGATGCCACGTACGGAGGCTGCCGAAACCACCTCGGCGGGGGTGAGGGCAATGGGCGTGACTCCGGACGCCGGAAGGGAGATCACGGAAACTGTGATGCTGGGGGAATCTGCAGGCAGGGACTCAAAACGTGGGCCCGATGTGCTCACTGCCTGGCTGACCGGGTTCACTGCCGAGCTCAATCTCACCCGTTCCCGGATCACCATCGTCATCAGCTCCGGGGATGAGACTGCCCATCTCGAGGTCTCTTTGTGTGATGACATCTGCCTGGCCATTCTGGTGCTGCACGGTGAGGGGTTCGAGGAGTTCGAAGGCTTCGAACTCCTCAGACGCCTCGAGCCCTCCGAGCTCGGTCGGGTCACCGAGGAACTGTGCTCTCTGGTTGAGAAGGACTGTGTGCTCACCCTGACCTATCTCAGCGAGGCCGAAGTCGCTGGGATGGAGTTCCTGCACAGGGTTGACGGGACCTGGGCCCGACCGACATTGGAACGCGATGGTGAGACGATCACAGTGGGGCCCGAACGCAGCCTCGAAGCCAATGCTGTACGAGTCCTGCTTGCGGCGACTCTGACGAGGCTGCAGACGACGACTGGCCGCCGGCCATGATCGCGACCCGAACTGCTGGCGGCCCGCAGCTGAAGATCGATGACCGGGCAGATTCCAGCGGAGACGATCTGCAGCGCATCTGCGGCTCCATCGGTGATCTGACCGCGGAAGGATCACTGGCCGACTTCGACCTGGCCACGCTCCTGACGCAGGTCCCCGCTCCGCTCACAGCGCTCAATCTCGACGCCGCCCGGATCGTCTACCTCCACCAGTCGGCGCGCGTGCTCATCGAACTCGAAGCCACCGTCCTCGCCGTCAGAGCCGCAGCCCTCGCCTACAGGCAGGCTGAGAAGGGCATCAGCGACACATTCGGCGGACTCCTCGACTATTTCGGATACGTCACCGGTCGCGTCATCGCGATCACTCTGCCCGTACTCATCCCGATCGGCATCGCGGTCGGGGCACCGATCTACCTGGGGGTGAAGTTACTCGACGCCACAGGCCTCGACGATGTCGTGGCCAAACACTTCGGCATCGACCTGAGGCAGACGAAGGCGGCGGCCAAGGAAGCCTTCGTAGCCCTGGTGTTCGAGAACTCCGATGCCTCCGGGGCCATCATCGAACACGTGCTGCCTGGAATCGTCGTCGGCTTCATGGGGCTGCCGCCGATGGTCCTGGCCGCCGAGGGGGACCACGCGCTGTGGCCACACGACTCTCCATCGATGACGGCGTGGATCCTGGGAGGTGCGAACATGTTCGGACTGCTCCTGCCCTCAGACGTGGAGGTGTGGAGAGCCAAGGGAATCACCCCGGCCGATGACGAACCGCCGCGCGACCTCGAGGACCTCTACGGCAGGGAGGCAGACCGCCACCGCGGCGCCGAATCCGGGCAGGTGCGGATCGAAGAGATCACATCGCCCGACGGGACCACCCGCTATATCGTCTACGTTCCCGCAACGACCGACTGGTCGCCCGAGCCCGGGCAGAACACCACCGATCTGACGACGAATGTGCAGGCGATGGCCGGCAACGACACCGTCATGGCGGAGATGGTCCGCCAGGCCATCGTCGATGCGAATATCGGTTCTGATGCCGAGGTCATGCTGGTGGGGTATTCGCAGGGTGGAATCACTGCCGGTTCCCTGGCCGCCGACCCGGCGTTCTTGGCCGATGTGAATGTCACCGCGCTCGTGACCGTGGGCGCTCCGATTTCAGACTTTCCTGTTGACGAGGGCATCGACGTTCTCTCGATCGAGCACGAACAGGACCTGGTGCCCGACCTCGACGGCAACGAGAACCCAGCCGAAGACCATTGGTCGACGATCACAGTCGACTACGATCCCGAGCAGCTGCGCCAGGCTCCGAACCTGAAGGGCAAGACCGATGCCGAACTCGATGAACTGTTCTCCTCCGCCGGGGCAGCGCATTCCTCGGCCGCCTACACCGCCTCGATCGGGCTGATGCTCGCAGGCGGCCATGCCGGTCTCAACCGGTTCACCGCGAAGAACTCAGGATTCTTCACCGGGGATCTCAAGCAGACGAGGGACTACCAGGGCAAACGCAGATGAACATGCCGCTGGCTGGGAGGGGGCCAGCGGCGACGAAGGGTGGGCACGGGACCCGGGGACCGCCTCGGCGATACTGAAGCCCCACCTCGGCGAAACCGGAGCCCACCTCGGCGCGGTAAGGCTCTGAAGTGCTCGGACGTGCGTTTGTCGGACGTTGGAGCAACTCTGCGACCATCGACAATTCGACATGGAAGCCTTTGGACGTGGACCACACGCCCGAATTTCGCATCCTAGGCTGAACCCGACCATAACAATTGGCGCTCGACGCACGTTGCCGATGTGGCATGCGGTCGGTGGATTCGGTATCGTGGTATCACCTGTGAATCACATCACTCGAGGGCGAGAACTCACACCAGAGGTCCCGTCCTCAGGACACCGTCCGCCACTGGTCACCTCCGGTGCGCTTGGACCTTGAACAAAGGAGAACTGGAATGACCTCCAACATTTCAGTGGGAACCGGGACTGCCCACAGTCAGTCATCGGAACCTCGGATGATCCAGATGCTCACCGAAGACGGCAATCGCGTCGAATCCGGTGAATATGACGCCTTCGCAGCAGAACTCACCGATGAGGATCTGCGCGGCTTCTACCGGGACATGGTCCTGGTGCGTCGCATCGATGCTGAGGGTGCGGCCCTGCAGCGCCAAGGACAGCTCGGCCTCTGGGCGCCGATGTTCGGTCAGGAAGCAGCCCAGATCGGAATGGGACGGGCGGCTCGGCCCCAAGACTTCGTCTTCCCCACCTACCGTGAGCACGGCCTCGCCTACACCCGCGGAGTCGAACCCGAAACCCTCCTCGGCATGTTCCGCGGCCAGGACCACGGCGGCTGGGACCCTCAGGAACACCGTTTCCACACGTACACGATCGTCATCGGTTCGCAGACCCTGCACGCCACCGGCTACGCCATGGGCGTGTCCATGGACGGCGACGTCGGCACCGGCGACCTGGAACGCGACACTGTGGCCATCGCCTGCTTCGGCGACGGAGCCACCTCACAGGGCGACGTCTCAGAAGCACTCACCTTCGCCGGAGCCTTCCACGCACCCGTGCTGTTCTTCTGCCAGAACAACCAGTGGGCCATCTCCGAACCCACCCACGTCCAGTCGGCGGCACCGCTGTGCAAGCGCGGCGAAGGATTCGGTGTACCCGGCCTGCGCGTCGACGGCAACGACATCATCGCGATGTACGCCGTGGCCCGGGCCAGCCTGGACTCGGTTCGCGCCGGCAACGGCCCAATGCTCATCGAAGCCTTCACCTACCGTCGCGGTGCCCACACCACGGCCGATGACCCGACGAAGTACCGTGATCGGGCAGAGGAAGAGATCTGGGAGGATCGCGACCCGCTCAAGCGGCTCAAGGCCTACCTCGACAACCACACCGAGACCGCAGACGAATTCTTCGCCGAGGTGGACGCCGAGGCTGATACTCTCGCCGCGCGCATCCGCCACAACTGCATGACCATGGAAGATCCCGATCCCGTCGAGATGTTCGCCCATGTCACCTCCGAACCTCACCCCCTCGTCGATGAGGAACGTGCGGAATTCCTCGCATACCAGGCCTCATTCGCCGATGCAGGTGAGGCCTGATGGAGAAACTTCCCCTGTCAAAGGCCATTACGGCCGGAATGCGCAAAGCCATGGAGGACGACCCGAAGGTCGTCCTCATCGGTGAGGACATCGGAAAGCTCGGCGGCGTCTTCCGCGTCACCGAGGGTCTGCAGAAGGACTTCGGTCCGCAGCGGGTCATCGATGCGCCGCTGGCCGAATCCGGAATCGTGGGAACCTCGATCGGCATGACGCTGCGCGGCTACCGCCCGGTCATCGAAATCCAGTTCGACGCATTCATCTTCCCGGCTTACGACCAGATCGTGACCCAGGTGGCCAAGCTCTACAACCGCACCCTGGGCAAAGAGAGAGTGCCGATCGTCATCCGTGTGCCCTACGGCGGCGGCATCGGTTCGCCCGAGCACCACTCGGAGAGCCCCGAGACGGTCTTCGCCCACCACGCAGGACTGCGCCTGGTCTCACCGTCGAACGCCCACGACGCCTACTGGATGATGCAGGAAGCGATCAAGAGCGACGACCCGGTGATGTTCTTCGAACCCAAGCGCCGCTACTGGCTGCGCGGAGATGTCGACACCGCGAACCGAGGCAGCCTGGGAATGCACGACGCCCGTGTCCTCTCCGAGGGCACCGACGTCACCCTGGTGGCCTACGGCCCGCTGATGCCCACGGCCAAGGACGTCGTCGCAGCCGCGGCCGACGAAGGCAAGAGCGTCGAACTCATCGACCTGCGCAGCCTGAGCCCGATCGACTTCGCCACGATTGAGAAGTCCGTGCAGAAGACCGGTCGCCTGGTCGTAGCGCATGAGGCGCCGAAGTTCCTGGGGCTCGGCTCCGAGATCGCGGCACGCCTGTCCGAGCGTTGCTTCTTCAACCTCGAAGCTCCGGTCATCCGAGTCGGTGGCTATCACACGCCGTACCCCGGCTCGCGGATGGAAGAGCACTATCTGCCTGACCTGGATCGCATCTTCGATGGTGTCGACCAGGCACTGGCCTACTGACTCAAGGAGAGTTGATATGTCTTTTGAATTTTCTCTTCCTGATGTCGGTGAGGGTCTGACAGAGGCCGACCTCGTGTCGTGGAAGGTCGCCGTCGGCGACACAGTCACCGTCAATCAGATCCTCGTCGAGATCGAGACGGCCAAGTCTCTGGTCGAACTGCCGAGCCCACAGGCCGGACCGATCGAGGCTCTGCTGGTCGATGAGGGCCAGACCATCGAGGTCGGAACACCGATTATCCGCTTCGGCGGCGGCGATCCTGCCGGCGCCTCCGAGCCCGCAGGAGCATCGTCACCTGCAGCAGGAGATGCACAGGCCTCGAGCGAAAGCGCAGGCGAAGCCGAAGGCGGCGCCACCCTGGTCGGCTACGGTGCCAAAGCAGCCTCGTCGAAACGCCGCCCCCGCAAGGGTGCAGGTGTTCCGGCACCGGCAAGCTCGGCCGCAGCACCAGAAGCTCCGGCGCCTGCGGCCCCGGCGCCCGCTGCGCCGGCGGCCCCTGCAGTGCCAGCGGCTCCGGCTGCTCCAGTTGCAGCGGCACCGGCTGAGGCCACGGCACCGGCAACCGCCTCGGCGGGCAAACCGCTGGCCAAGCCTCCCGTGCGCAAGCTCGCAAAGGATCTCGGCATCGACCTGGCTGCGGTCGTTCCGACCGGTTCCCGCGGTGAAGTCACCCGAGACGACGTCAAGGCCGCGGCCAGCGGCACCGGCGCGGCAGCCACCGCAGCGACAGGCTCGAACGTCGGGGGCGCAACCGCCTCGGCGGGGGCCGGCTCCGCTGACGGACTCGAAGAGCGGATCCCGTTCAAGGGCGTGGCGAAGATGATGGCCAAGGCCATGGTCGACTCCGCGTTCACGATGCCGCACGTCACCGAGTTCCTCGACGTCGACGTGACCGAGACGATGGCCTTCGTGCGTAAGCTCAAGTCCACGAAGTTCCTGGGCGAGGACATCAAGGTCTCTCCCTTGCTGCTCGTGGCCAAGGCGGTGGCCTGGGCTGTTGCCCGCAACCCGCGGATCAACTCGTGCCTCGAAGGCGAAGAGATCGTCGTCAAGAAGTACGTCAATCTCGGCATCGCCGCAGCCACCCCGCGTGGTCTGATCGTGCCGAACATCAAGGGTGCACACACGATGGGCCTGACCGATCTGGCTCAGGGCATTCAGGATCTGACTGCGCTGGCTCGTTCGGGCAAGACGCCTCCGGCCGACCAGTCAGGTGGCACGATCACCATCACGAACGTCGGCGTCTTCGGCGTCGACGCGGGCACTCCGATCATCAACCCGGGCGAAGCCGCGATCCTGGCCTTCGGGCAGATCCGGAAGAAGCCCTGGGTCGTCGGTGACGAGATCGTTCCACGTGACATCACGACGCTGTCGGTGAGTGCTGACCATCGTGTCGTCGATGGCGAGATCATCTCGAAGTTCCTCGCCGACGTCGGTCGCGGACTCGAGGATCCGACGCTGCTGCTGGCCTGAGAGGGCTGTGCTAGGGCAAGGACAGGTATGAAAGCCGCCTACGTCAATCACCTCGGCGAGGTCGACGAAATTCGGTACGGTGACCTCCCGGACCCCGCCCCGGGTCCCACCGACTATCTCGTCGAGGTGGCTGCGGCCAGCCTGAACCCCGTGGACACCCTGGTGCGCTCCGGACGGTTCCCCACCCTGGCCCCTCTGCCCTTCATCCTGGGCAGGGACCTGGTGGGGACCGTTGTCAGCGCGCCTGTGGGCGGGACTCTCCTGCTTGGTGAGACCGTGTGGTGCAGCAGTCTGGGCTACGACGGACGGCAGGGCACTTACTCCGACTACGCCGTCGTCCCCGCCGACCGGCTCTACCCGGCACCACCATCGGTGCATGCTGGGCCGGATAGGGCCGGCGGCGACGTCCATCGGCTCGTGGCGCTGGCCCACCCGGCGACGACTGCGTGGTTGGGGTGGTTCGAACACGGACGACTCGCCCCGGGCCAGAACGTCTTTGTGGGCGGGGGAGCAGGCAACGTCGGCACTGCCGCGATCCAATTGGCAGCGGCCCTCGGAACCACGATCATCGCCAGCAGCCACCCGCGTGACTTCGACGCGGTCAGAGCCGCCGGCGCCGAGGTTGTCTTTGACTACCGAGACCCTGACCTTGCAGAGGCCTGTGCGAAAGCGGTCCCGGAAGGGTTTGACCTGGTCTGGGACACCTCAGGGCACCACGACGGGCAATTTCTTGCTGCTGCGACTGCACCCGGCGGCCGAATCCTGGTCACCGCTGCCGCTGACGCGTCCACACCGCTGCCCTTGGGGCGGCTCTATACGAAAGATGTGTCGCTCATCGGCTTCGTCATGTCTCGTGCGAGTGCGGATCAGCTGGCCCGGGCGGCGAAGGGGCTGATGCCCGTCCTCGAGCCGGGGGCGCCAGGTGCATTGACGACTGCCGTCACTCAGGTGCTGGACTTGAGCGAGGCTGCCCGGGCCCACCGCATGATGGAAGCCGGCGAGGTTCGCGGTCGAATCGTGATTGCGGCCTGAGCCGAACGTCGGTGCCCAGGCGCCGTGTTCAGAGCCAGAGTCCTGTCCCGGAGCCCTACTTGTCGAGGTAGGCACTGTTGTCGGTGGGGCTTCCGTGGGTGACCAGACGTTTTGCGAGGCAGTGGTTGCGGTCCAAGCCCCAGGAGCGGCACTGATCGAGTGCGGGTTCGGGATCGCTGTAGGGGGTGTCGATGACGGTCACCCAGTAGTTGTCGTCCTTGTAGGAATCCCAGTCGCCGCTGCGGATGAGGATCGCACCCGGGTACTTGACGCGGTTGGCCTCGAACTCGTCGACGATGTCCTGTGCACTCCACGTCTTACCGTCGGCCTCCAGGCCGACGTCTTTCGCACTGACCTGCGTCACCCACTGCCCCTCGAGGTCATCGGCCTTCTCAGTGCCCTCCTTCGTGTAGGCCGACAGTGCCTCCTTCGGACTCGCTGTCGGCTGCACCAGGGTCTGGGAAGGGGAAGGAGAGGCAGATCCGGTCTCTTCGCCGCCGAAGTCGACGGGCACCGTTCCCGTCGACGGTGCCAGCCAGCGCACTCCGAAGTAGGCCAGGAGCGCGAGAATCATGACGATGGCGATGATGACGACGGTGATCTTGGCCCCGTTGCCCTTCTTCGGGGCCGGAGCCGGTTGGAGCGGGATCTGCCCGGAAGCCGGACCATCGGAGCCGTGTTCGGTGTGTCCCGAGTGTGCGGGCTGGTCACCCTTGTAACCGGAGCCCTCAGTCTGCCTGCGCGTACCGGTCTGACCCCGTTGTCCTGTCGCTGATGCTCCGGGGGAGCTCTGAGATTGTTCCTGGAATGGGGAAGCGCCCGCGGGGGCGAAGACATTGCGCGTGCGACTTTTGGATACGGGTACGTCGCCGGTGTGCTTCTCGAGATATTCGTAATAGGTCGAGTTGTCGAAGTCGGCAGCACTCTGGGCGGACTCGTGGCCCGGCGACGGGGTCGGACTGGCGCGTTCCGATTGGTCCTTCTGCCAGTCATCACTGGTCGCTGGACGGATTCGCGGCCTCGGTGGAACGTCGCTCATCGGTCCTCCTGAGTGCCAGATGTGGTGGCAATCATCTTCTTACCTTGGCACGTCATCGGCACGTGTTCAACACGAGCCAGAGCAGGATGCGTTGTCTGCTGGATGGCGCGCGCGAACATGCGTGCGAGATGAGTGTCAGATGGGAAGCGGCGTTGGGCCCGCGAATCCGGGCGCAGTGCGTTCTGAGGTCCTCAGCGGCAGCACGTCCAATGAGGTTCTGCGACACTGTTTCAGTGAATTTGCGGTGAGGGCCTGTTTCTCTCTAAGATTGTTATCTGTTGTGTCGTAGCAGTTCGATCACCGATTGATCTGCTCAGGCCAACATGGTGCTCACCCACCGCTGCACTCCAGCTTCGGCCAATCTCTCACAGGCTACGGCTTCAGCGCTGGTGAGACATCTCGCCCGAACGGGCAAACCTGTTTTGGCGTACACAATTTTCATTGCGAACGCCTCATGCCGGGCAGCAGCCTGGTCAGCGGTCGGACACCAGTCCGGCCGAGCAGCATTCGTGAAAATTTGTTGATGTCTTCCGACATCGGCGCAAGCGAGCGTGGATCCCACGCAGACCTGCTTGTTTCGAGAGTCGGTAACTTGTGAACTGGAGGAGAGTCATGGCAGCAAACTGCCAAGTAACCGGGGCCGTCCCTGGTTTCGGACACAATGTGTCCCACTCGAAACGAACCACCAAGCGTCGTTTCAACCCGAATATTCAGAAAAAGCGCTACTACGTTCCGTCTCTGCGTCGCAGCATCACCCTTAACCTGTCCGCCAAGGGCATCAAGGTGATCGATGTGCGCGGAATTGACGCCGTCGTCGGCGAACTCATTGCCAAGGGAGTGAAGCTCTGATGGCTAAAGCACAGGACATTCGTCCCATCATCAAGCTCAAGTCGACCGCTGGCTCCGGGTTCACCTATGTGACCCGCAAGAACCGCCGCAACAACCCGGATCGCATGGTACTCAAGAAGTATGATCCAGTTGTTCGCAAGCACGTCGATTTCCGAGAGGAGCGCTGAGCGCATATGGCTAAGAAGTCAAAGATCGCACGCGACAAGCAGCGTCGCGTCATTGTTGAGCGCTACGCGGAGCGTCGTGCGACGCTCAAGCGCCAGCTGACACACCCAGACAGCACCGACGAGCAGCGTGAAGAAGCACGCCTCGGACTGCAGAAGCTTCCTCGCGATGCCTCACCAGTGCGTGTGCGCAACCGCGACCAGGTGGATGGCCGTCCACGCGGCTACCTCCGCAAGTTCGGTCTCTCCCGTGTTCGCTTCCGCGAAATGGCACATAACGGCGAGTTGCCCGGCATCACGAAGTCAAGCTGGTAATCTCGAGGAAGTTCGTTATCGGAAAAACGGACCGGTAACCGACCGACTTGTCCTAAGGAGGACACTTTTATGGCTAAGAACCGCAGTGAGCTCGTAGCAGAAGTTGCAGAGAATTCCGGACTGACCCAGAAGCAGGTCTCGGACGTTCTTGACGGTGTCTTCGATGTCTTCTCAGACGTCGTCGGAAAGGGCGAAAAGCTCACCATCCCCGGATGGCTGTCTGTCGAGCGCACCGAACGTGCCGCTCGCAAGGGACGCAACCCGCAGACCGGTGAGGAGATCCAGATCAAGGCCGGCTACTCCGTGAAGCTGTCCGCTGGTTCGAAGCTGAAAGCTGCCGCTGGCAGCCCTAACTGAGCCTCGCGCATCAGCGTGGAATGACCCGGACCAATTGGTCCGGGTCATTTCTTGTCTCCTCGCCGAGATCCCGACCACGTCCGCGCCTCGCAATTGGCTCGGTCTCAGGCTCCGGCGATATCCTTGAACCATGAATGAAGCGGCGGTCTGCCACCAGTGAGCACTCAAGTCTTCGAATCGGTCACCCGATTCGCGTCTCGCGCGGCTGTTCCCCTCGTCGTCATCGGCGGCCTCGGTGTGGGTATGGCCGCGATGCTCTTCACCGGAGCAGCGGAGTCAACACTCCTCAACGACCCCGGCCCCTACGTGCGATTCGGTCTTCCGGCCGCGAAGTTCTTCTTCAACATTTCGATGGCACTGACTCTGGGCGCACTGATGTTCGCCCTCCTCATCCTGCCCCGCACACAGGGGCGAAGCCGGAACAGGAAGACGAGCCCCGCGGCCGCGAAGTCGGGCACTGCCGATGAGCTCCCATTCAATGCGCTCTGGGAGAAGACCCTGAAGATCGCCGAGGTGGCATCGGTGGTCTGGACGATCTCTGCAGTGGCCGTCCTCGTCCTCACCTTCGCCGACACCGTCGGCGCACAGGCCTACCTGGACTTCTCCAATCAGCTCGGTGTGTTCCTGACCCAGATCGCCTTCGGTCAGCTCTGGACACTCATCGTCGTCCTCATCGCCGTCGCCTCGACTCTGTGCTTCGGCACACGCAGCTACCTCGGCATCGCGGCGGCGGGCGTGCTCGGCGTCGGCGTGATGATCCCGTTGGCACTGATGGGACACTCCGCTGAAGCCTCCGGACACACCCAGGCCGTCAACAGCATCGGTCTGCACCTGCTGGGCGTGACCATCTGGTTGGGCGGCCTCTTCGTCATCGCACTCCTGGGCTCGGACCTTGCCCGCTCCAACCACCTGCGCAGTGCGATCGAACGCTATTCCTCGTTCGCACTCATCGCCTTCGCCCTCGTTGCCTTCTCCGGCGTGGTGAACTCGCTGTTGCGCGTGCACAGCCTCGCTGACGTCATGACTCCCTACGGGCAGGTGATCGTGGCGAAGGCCTTCGCCACGATTCTGCTCGGTCTCATCGGGTTCTGGCACCGTCAGTTCGTCATCCGCCGTCTGGGCACCGCAGCCTCGGCGACCAGGGAATTCTGGCGGCTCATCATCGTCGAGTTCGTCATCTTCGGCGCCACGATGGGCCTCGCGGTCGCTCTGTCGCGGTCCCAGCCCCCGGTCTCGCAGGAGCCGGTGGGTGACCCGTCGCCGGCTGAGATCCTCACCGGCGAGCCGCTTCCTCCGCCGCCGAGCTTTGCCCGATACTTCACCGAGTGGTCCCTGGACCCGCTGTGGGTCGTCGTGGCCGTGGGTCTGGCCACGGCCTACATCGTCGGCTTCGTCAATCTCCGGCGCCGAGGTGATTCCTGGCCGGTCCATCGCCTGATCTGCTGGTTGCTCGGCATGATCTTCCTCGTCTACGTCACCTCCGGCGGCGCCAGGGTCTACGGTGAGATCCAGTTCTCCGGACACATGATCCAGCACATGCTCCTGATCATGGTGGTGCCTCTGCCGATGGTGCTCGGTGCACCCATCACCATGCTCATGCGTGGAACGAAGGCTCGTACGGACGGTTCGCGTGGGATCCGCGAGTGGGTGCTGTGGCTCGTCCACACCCCGTATATGCGCTTCTTCGCGAACCCGATCTTCGCCAGCGTGAATTTCGCCGGTTCCCTCGTCATCTTCTACTACTCGGGCGTGATGAAGTACGCGCTCGAATGGCACCTCGGCCACGAGCTGATGATCATCCACTTCCTCGGCGCGGGCTATCTGTTCGCCCAGGCTCTCATCGGCATCGATCCCGGCGTGGAACGCCCGGGATATCCGCTGCGACTGCTCATGCTGCTCATCACGATGGCCTTCCATGCGTTCTTCGGGATCTCGATCATGAGCTCCGAAGTCCTCATCGAGGGCGACTGGTTCGGCAACATCGGCGCCGACTGGGGCTATTCGGCGATCGAAGACCAGCAGACGGGCGGCGGAATCGCCTGGGGCATCGGCGAATTCCCCACCCTGTTCATTGCGATCATGGTGGCCTTCCAGTGGTCGAAGTCCTCGGATCGAGAGGCTAAGCGCATCGACCGCAGCGAAGCGCGCACCGACGATGCGGAACTTCGCGCCTACAACGACATGCTCGCCAACATGGCCCAGCGCGACGCGAACAGTGGTCAGAGGAGCAGATGACTGCACACCTCGTGTGCGGGAATGTGCACAGATAATTCCCGGATTCGAGCCCCTTCTGCACCCAATCGCCTGCCGGATGGCGCAGACTGTTGCATGGATCATATTCATCCACAGCGTCACGCAACCCGCGCCGATGACGTGGACCTGAAGCCGCATTGCAGGGGCTTGCAGGTTCACCTCCGCACGGGTCGAGACGCCACAGCGAGTCGATCCGCGCATTCAACGGTGATGCGGATCGTGGAAATCAAGGAGAGTCATGAGTTCTTCGAACAATGCCGAGAGGAAGACGATACGCGCACAACTGCGCAAGGTCGTCGCCGCTTCGATGGCAGGAACCGTCGTCGAGTGGTACGAGTTCTTCCTCTACGGTTCGGCCGCCACCCTGGTGTTCAACCACATTCTGTTCCCACCGTCGGACGACCCTCTGACACCGATCCTGGCGGGCTTCGCCACCTACGCGGTCGGCTTCATCGCTCGACCCATCGGCGGCATCGTCTTCGGCCACTTCGGTGACAAATACGGACGCAAGAAGCTGCTGCAGCTGTCGATCGTCCTTGTCGGTGCGGCCACATTCCTCATGGGATGCCTGCCGACCTTCGACCAGATCGGGCCCTTCGCCCCGATTCTTCTGGTTCTTCTGCGGGTCGTCCAAGGGTTCGCAGTCGGCGGCGAATGGGGCGGAGCTGTTCTCCTCGTCGCCGAACACGCACCGAACAAGGAACGCGGCTTCTGGTCGTCCTTCCCGCAGTCAGGCGTGCCCTTGGGCAACCTGCTCGCGACCGGCGTGCTCTTCGTCCTCACTTCAACACTGACCGAAGAGCACTTCCTGTCGTGGGGTTGGCGTGTGGCCTTCTGGCTCTCAGCCATCATCGTGCTCATCGGCTACTACATCCGCACCCGTGTCTCCGACGCTCCGATCTTCGAACAGGTCCAGGCTGAGGAGATCGAAGAGGGCGTGGACTACGGAATCAAGGCCGTCTTCAAGCGCTACCCGCGTGAGGTCTTCGCCGCGATGGGCCTGCGCTTCGTCGAGAATATCCACTACTACCTCGTTGTGACCTTCTCAATCACCTACCTGGCGATCGCGGTCAAGATCGAAGCCGCAGAGATCCTCGGGCTCCTTCTCGGAGCCCACGCGATCCACGCCGTGCTCGTGCCCCTCGTTGGGGCGATGGCGGACAAGGTCGGGCGCAAGCTGCCATACGGCATCGGAATCGTGCTCACCGCTTCGTGGGGCTTCTTCGCCTTCCCGATGTACGACACCGGCAGCGGCGTGATGATCTTCCTCGCCTTGCTGCTGGGGCTCATCTTCCATGCACTGATGTATGCCGGACAGCCGGCGATCATGTCAGAGATGTTCCCTACCCGCATGCGCAACTCGGGTGTCTCGACCGGATACCAGGTCACGGCGATTGTGGCCGGATCGTTCGCTCCGATCATCGCCACTGCGCTGCTGCAGAAGTTCGACTCCTCGGTGCCGATCGCGTTCTACCTCCTAGCTGCCGCCATCATCTCGATGGTCGCGCTTCTGTTCACAAAGGAGACGAAGGGCATCGATCTGCGTTCACTGGACCAGGTGGACAAGGACCGCCGTCACGCGGTGAAGCGCTGATACTCACACCTCAGCACTCGAACGCACACCAGTGAGTTCGGAATTCGGGCGGTGCCGATGATCGTCGGCACTGCCCGAATTCATGACAGCGGACAACACAACAGCGGACAACACCGTCGAATTACGTCACGATCGAAGGGACTGCAATGGTCGATCTCAACAAGAAGCGCGCCCTGGTCACTGGGGGAGCCTCCGGTCTCGGCAAGGCGATGTGCGAAGCCTTCGCCGCAGCCGGAGCACACGTCATCGTCGCCGACGTCAACGCAGAATCTGCGGAAGCCGTAGCCAGCGACATCGGAGGAGAGGCGTGGGCGGTCAACCTCGCAGACACCTCGGCGCTGGATGGAGTCGACCTCGACGTCGACATCCTGGTCAACAACGCGGGCATCCAGCGGATCCACCCGATCACGGAATTCCCGCTCGACGAATGGCGACTCATCAACACGCTCATGCTCGAAGCGCCGTTCGTGCTGACCAAGGCAGCGCTGCCCGCGATGTACGCCAAGGGGTGGGGCAGAGTCATCAACCTCTCCTCGATCCACGGGCTGCGCGCCTCGGCAAACAAATCAGCTTACGTGGCGGCCAAGCACGGGCTCATGGGATTGACGAAGACGACCGCCTTGGAAGCCGGTCTGCACGGTGTGACCTGCAACGCGATCAACCCTGGTTATGTGATGACACCGATGGTCAAGGGTCAGATCGCCGATCAGGCGAAGACGAACGGCATCACCGAGGACGAGGTTCTCGAACAGGTCTTCCTCGGACATTCTGCCGTGCCGAAGCTTGCTGACCCCGGCGACATCGCCGCTCTGGCACTGTTCCTGGCCAGCGATGCTGCCGCCGTCATCAACGGCAGCGCACACAGTGTCGACGGTGGTTGGTCCGCCGCCTGAGGCCTGCGGAGGACTGAGATGCCGTGCAGAACCAGGCTCGGGGCAGCGTGAGTGCAGGCCCGATTCAGAGGACCTCGAGGACGCTGCGGACTCCTGCGTTGCGCAGGGATTCGTGGCGGACCGAGGCCCAGTAAGAGACCGGTTTCGAGAATTCCTCGGGCAGCACCTGCACGAGGCGACTGTTGCCCACGGCGAGGAAGTCGGGCAGGATCCCGATCCCGACTCCGTTCGACGTGGCGAGCACGTGCGCATGCACCGAGGTGGAGCGGAAGAACCCCTTGCCGCGCGGCAGCGCATTGCCCGCCTCGTCGAGGTCATCGACCTGGAGCGAGTTCTCGATGTAGTAGATGAGCCGGTGCTCGGCAAGATCATCAAGCGTCGTCGGCATCGTGTGGGACGCCAGGTACTCACGGGAGGCGTAGAGCTGGAGCCGATAGTCGCGGATGTGCTTCGCGACGCTGCGTGGTGCGTCCGGCCTGCCGACGACGACCTCGATATCGACACCCGAACGGTACTGCCGGGCCCGCTGCGTGGCAGTGATGAGTTCGAACTGCAGACCGGGATGGCTGCGTTGCAGCTGGGTCAGGGCCGGGACCGCGAATTCAAGGGCGAAGGCCTGCGGGCAGGCCAAACGGATTGTCCCTGACAGGGCGGAGCTGGCGTGGGCGTCGATGCGTCCCAGGGCAGACTCGATGTCCTCGGCCACGGGAAGCAGGTGACGTCCGGCAGCACTGAGCTCCCAGCCGTCGGGTGAGGCCACGAGCATGCGCTCGCCGTAGGCCTTCTCCAGGGCGGCGATGCGTCGGGAGACCGTCGTGTGGTTGAGGCCCAGGCTGTGCGCAGCGGCCGTGAACTTGCCCAGCCGAGCCACGGCAAGCAGCGTCAGCAGATCTTCGGGAGAGATCTGCGAACCGGATCCGCCTGGTGCATATGAAGCCATAGTGCTTCCATCCTATCTGCGTGCACGCACATATCTGGTGCGGAATATGTGATTCCGCGCGACAGGTGTTGGCCGAGCGACTGGCGTAATGTGAGTGGGAACACTGCAGCAGCTGCGGTACAGACACAGCAACATTTGAAGAACATGATGCGAGGAGGCATTTTATGTCGACAATTGGATGGGTCGGCCTGGGAAACATGGGTCGTCCGATGACAGCGAACCTGGTCAAGGCCGGTCACACTGTGAATGGCTTCGATCTCGTCGAGATCGCCGTCGAAGAGGCGGCCAAGCACGGGGTGAATCCTGTGAAGTCCATCGCCGAGGCGGTCGCCGGAGCCGACATCGTGTTCACGATGCTGCCCAAAGGTGAGCACGCCCGCGCCGTCTACCTCGAGGCCGACGGCGTGTTGGCCCACGCAGATACCAAGACACTCCTCGTGGACTCGTCAACGATCGACTTCGACTCCGCCCGCGCACTGCATGCAGAAGCGGCCAAAGCCGGCTTCCGTTTCGTCGACGGTCCCGTGTCCGGCGGCGTCACCGGTGCCGAGGCAGGCACGCTGACCTTCATGCTCGGCGGCACCGATGAGGAAGTGGCCGAGGCGAAGACGTTCATCGAGCCGATGGCCGGCAACATGTTCCACGCCGGTGGCGAAGCCGCGGGTCAGGCTGCCAAGATCGTCAACAACATGATGCTTTCGATCAGCCTGCAGGGTGTCGTCGAAGGGGCCGTGCTCGCTGATCGCTTCGGTCTCGACCCGAAGGTCTTCTATGACATCGCGACGGTCTCCTCCGGAGATTCCTGGCCTCTGCGCACCTGGTATCCGGTGCCGGGCGTGACGAAGACCGCGGCTTCGAACAACTCCTTCAAGCCCGGATTCGCCACGGCTCTCATGCACAAAGACGTCGGCCTCGCCCTCGCAGGCGCGGAGACTCAAGGTCTCGACCTGCCTGCAGCGCAGCTCGTCCACGCTCAGCTGCAGAAGCTCGTCGACGCGGGCCTCGAAGGGCTCGACACCTCGGCGCTGATCAAGAACATCGACGCCAAGGCCGAGGGCCTCCCCGAATAAGGACGCGCGGGCGATCCAGACACAATGCGGCTGCGATGGGCGCCGTTGCCATGGCAACAGCGACGGGCGCGGCAGCTGACAGCCTCGTTCCGCCGCACAGACACCAACGGTTGGTCAGTTCACTTCGATCCACGGGCGAACGTCGAAGTGAACTTACCAACCGTTTGCTGTGCACCAGGATGCGGTGCCCGCGACATCCGACTTCGACGGGTAGGACCTGCAACTCCGACGGGTAGGGCCTGCGTCTCCGATGGGTACGACCTGCAACTTCGACGGGTACATGTAAGACTTGAAGCATGAGTTCCCCAGGCACACCTGAATCACAGAACGCACCAGAATCATTGGCACCTGACGCCATCGCCTCCATCAGAGACAACCTCGACGAGGTGGCCACTCGTGCGGCGACCGCCGCCGAGGCGAGCGGTCGGACGAGTGATGATGTGAAGGTTCTGCTCGCGACCAAGACTCAACCGGCGGCGAAGATCCGAGTGGCCCTCGAACATGGGTTCACCCTCATCGGGGAGAACAAGGTGCAGGAGCTGGTCGGCAAGGCAGACGACTTGGCCGATCTGGACCATGAAGCCCACCTCATCGGTCCTCTGCAGAAGAACAAGGTCAATCACACCCTGCGCCATGCGCACTGCATCCAATCCGTCGACAATCTGGAACTGGCGGCGAAGATCAACAACCGTCTTGAGGTCCTCGACCAGACTGTGGACTTCTTCGTACAGGTCAACACCTCCCGGGAAGATTCGAAGTCCGGGATCGCGCCCGAGGAGACGGAGGCGCTCATCTCTGAACTCCGGGACCACACGCGGATGCGACTGCGTGGTCTGATGACGATCGGTCTGCCCGGACGTACACCGGAAGAGATCCGTCCCAGCTATGCTGACCTGCGAGAACTCAGCGAGAAGCTCATCGCCTCGGGTGCTATGTCAACCGACGCCACTGAGCTGTCCATGGGCATGAGCAACGACTTCGAGCTCGCAATCGCCGAGGGTGCGACCATGGTCCGCGTCGGTTCCAGTGTGTTCGGCGCCCGCGATTACACCTGAGGCAAGCAATGACCACACCTGAGGCAAGCGGCGACCACTCCTGAGACACCCACGGCTGACCGTCACGTTCGAGGACTGGGGCTTTGGTCACATGATGACACCAGGCCTCCCACCGCGGCGGTGAATCTGTGAAGATGGAGCTATGAACACCAGTCCGCAGGAATCCCAAGCGTCCGCGGCGCCTGCCGCCGCGCAGTCCCAGCAGGTCAAGGTGCGCGCACCCGAGCTCATCGGCCGCAGGTGGATGAACTCCGGCGGCAAGGAGCTGAGCCTGGCCGATCTACGCGGCAAGGTGATTCTGCTCGATTTCTGGACCTTCTGCTGCATCAACTGCCTCCACGTGCTCGACGAGCTGCGTCCGCTCGAGGAGAAGTACGCACAAGAGCTCGTCATCATCGGCGTCCACTCGCCGAAGTTCGAGTTCGAACGCACCGTCGAAGCCGTTGATCAGGCAGTCGAACGCTACCAGGTCGAACACCTCGTCCTCGACGATCCCGACCTCGTCACCTGGCAGGCATACACCGCCCGTGCCTGGCCCACGCTGGCCGTCATCGACCCAGAGGGCTACCTGGTCGCGACCCTGTCGGGCGAAGGTCACGGTGCCGGCCTCGGTGAGATCATCGAAGGACTCATCGAGGAGCACTCGGCGAAGGGCACACTGCACTCCGGCGACGGGCCCTACGTGCCGCCGCCAGCACCGGAGACCGAGCTGTTCTACCCCGGCAAGGTCACCCCATTGCCATCGGGCAATCTCCTCGTCGCCGATTCGGGACACCACAGCCTCGTCGAATACGATCCTTCGGGCCAGGAAATCATCCGGCGCATCGGCACCGGCGAACGCGGCGCAGGCGACGGCGATTTCGCGCAGGCGTCCTTCAGCGAACCCGGCGGCATCACCGTCCTTCCCGGGGACGTGGCGGCGAAGGTCGGCTACCACCTCGTCGTCGCCGACACCGTCAACCACACCTTGCGCGGCATCAACCTCGAGACCGAAACCGTGACGACGATCGCCGGCACCGGAGCTCAGCACATGGTCGGCGCGATCGACAACGTGGTCGGCACCCACGGCGAACTCGGCCGCTACGACGGCCCCGCCCTCGACGTGAAGCTGTCCTCACCGTGGGACGTCCTCTACGTCCCCTCCACCGCCGAGGTTGTTGTGGCGATGGCGGGCAATCACACCATCTGGTCGTTCAACCCCGAAGCCGGGTCGATCCGGCTGCTCTCGGGCACCATGAACGAGGGCCTGGCCGACGGTGATGCGGACAGCGCATGGTTCGCGCAGACATCGGGCCTCGACCTCACCTCCGATGGCGAGGTGCTCATCGCCGACTCGGAGACCTCGGCGATCCGACGTCTCGACCCGAACACCGGAACCGTGTCCACGCTCGTCGGTGAAGGACTCTTCGACTTCGGCTTCCGTGACGGTCCCGCCGCAGAGGCCAGACTGCAGCACCCCCTGGGAGTGCGGAGCCTGCCGGACGGATCGATCGCGATCGCCGACACCTACAACGGGGCGATCCGCCGCTATGACTTCACCACGAACGAGGTTTCGACTCTGGCCCGCGGCCTCCGCGAACCATCCGACATCTTCGTCCTCGACGCTTCCGGCTCCGCGCCGGCCGAGCTCCTCATCGTCGAATCAGCCTCGCACGCCCTGACCAGAGTGAAGCTGCCCAAGAACGCCCAACGAGTCGACGAGGGTGCGCTGACCAGCAAGCGCCCCTCGACCGAGATCTCCTCGGGCCCAGTGGCAGTGTCCGTGAGCTTCACTGTTCCAGCAGGTCAGAAACTTGATGACCGGTGGGGAGACCCCACGTATCTGCAGGTCTCGTCGACACCACCGGAGCTGATCGTCTCCGGCGACGGCGGCGCAGAAGGACTGAAGCGCGACATCGTCATCAACCCCGAACTCAAGTCAGGGGTCCTGCACGTGACCGCACGAGCCGCCGCCTGCGACGGCGAACCAGGCGGAGAGATCCCCCTGCACGCCGCGTGCCACCTCTACCAGCAGGACTGGGGCATTCCAGTCGACCTCGTCGCCGCAGCTCCGGCCGAACTCACCCTCGACCTCCGCGGAGCCTAAGGCCCGCCGCAGCCTGCTCGTCTTTGTGGACTTACGTTCAAAAATCGCGAACTTCTCGCACGCAAGTCCACAATGACGCGGGGCTCAGTTGCGACGGCTGCTCCGCGGGGCTCAGTTGCGACGGCTGCTGCGCGGGGCTCAGTTGCGACGGCTGCTGCGCGGGGCCTGAAGGACCAGTGGAGCCGTCGTAACAGCCCCGGGGCAGCTATTTCACGGTCACGTCGCCGAGGCGGCGGGGATCGAAGCGGACCTGCGAGGACTTGACGACGACGGAACCTCCCATTTCGAAGGAGAGCGTCTCGTCGAAGTCGTGCTCGGCCGCCGTGACGATGTCGCGATAGCGTCCCTGGATGCGCACCTCGACCGTGGACGGGGTCAGCTCGAGATCGTTGCCCGAGGCGGTCAGGCTGACCTCTGGTTCGCGAGCCAGTGACCACTTCACATCGCCGAGGATCTCGTTGTCCGTCTCGTAGCCGAACACGCAGTCCGAGGGGTAGAGGGTCTTCGACTTCACACATTTCGCCAGATGCTCGGTGACCTGCTCATCGACCGACTGCTCCAGCTTCGCCGTGGGCTCGGGCGAGAGCGCGATCTGGGCGGTGTCGGTCGGGGCGATCACCTCGGCGCGTTCGGGCTTCGACTTGAGGTAGGTCGCATCGAAGCCGACGAGGTAGGTGGCCGGGAACAGCACGGGTACCGTTCCGGCGGCGACTCCGTAGCCGTTGACCGTGGCCGTCGACGACCCCTCGACTTGCAGGTCGAGGGTCGGCCATTCCTTCTGCTCGATCGCCCACCGGTCGAACAGTCCTGCAGTCGCCGGCAGCTTGACCATCGACAGATCCACGGTCTGCGTCTGTGAGGACAGAACATAGCTCAGCGAGACCTTCGCATGGTCGCCGTCCATCGATACCGTCGTCGCCTCAGCGTCGCGCGGCAGGTCAGGGGCGGCAGAGAGCACATCATGATTGAGCGCCAGAGTCGACGATGGGGTGGGAGAGGCGAGATAGGAGAACGCACGCTCGGCGTTGGCGTCCTCGATCGCGGAAATATAGGCTTCAGCGGCGCGGGCAGGAGTGTAGACGGTGAGGTTGAGGAGGGGAACTGCTGCCACGGTGAGGACGATGACCAGGAGCGCCGCAATCAGAAGCTTGCGCGAAGTTCGCATTGCTTCTCCTGATTCGGTGGGGGATGAAGGAATTTCAGTGTAATGCCAATTGCCCGCCACCCGGCTCTATGAACGGCGAGGACGCGCGGGCGGGGGAGTCGGACGCGCGCCGGTGGGGTCATTCCACCGAGTACGCGTGCAGCGCCTGGGTGTCGACCTCGACGAAGACGTGGGTGCCGACCTTGACGTTGGCACGCAGGGCGGGGATTGACTCGCCGAGGCTGGGGTGGAGCACGCCGAATCCGCTCTCGCTGTCGGACACGCCAGCCAGATCCGCCAGGTCCACGTCGAGGGCGAGTCCCATCTCGGTGTCGACCGGCGACAGCTTCGCCTGCAGACAGGAGCCGTGATCGCGCAGTCCGATGACGACGGCTTCGAAAACCGTCGCCGAGGTGAACGCCGGGTCGTGTTCGTCCAAGGACAGGAGAGCACTGCGCCACCCGAGAGTGACGAAGACCTTCCCGTCGAGTTCGGTCCGAGCCTTCACCGCAGAGTGCCCGATCGACAGCCAGCCCTTGCGTGCCAGCCCGGAGTAGACGTTGACCCTGCTGAGTTCGGCCGGCAGGGAGCCCCTGGGCTCCGTGACGACCTGTTCCAAAGTGCCGAACGAGACGAGCTCGCCTTTTTCGATGTCGGCCACCCCCGCCTCGGCGACGGTGAAGTCGGTCAGTGTATTCGAGGTGAAGACGATCCCGCGGCCGTGCGCTGCGGCCAGATCGGCCAGACGACCGCGTAGGCCGGCGCGCACATGTCCGGGGACGGAAGCGAAGGGATCGATGAAGGTCAACCACGGCAAGCCGCTCGCCCAGGCCACGGCCAGGCCGAGTCTCGCACGCTCAGCGGCACCAAGTTCGCCGAACCGGCGCCTCAGGACGTCAGGGTTGACCCCGAACTCCGTGCACGCCAGAGCCAATGCCGCCTCCCCAGATCCGGCATTGGCTTCGCGAAGATATGTTCTGACCCACCTGCGCACACGTGTGAGACCAGACCGGAGCCCGGTCGGGAACCGCGGCGGAGGTGCGACGTCGGAGCGCGCAGCAACGGACAGCACCACCTCAGTGGTGCTGTCCGTGCTGCCCATGAGACCGAGCATTGTCCCTGCTCGGAGACGACCAAGATCGATCTGGTGTCTGCCGAGGTGCAGCCCCGCTAGGGACAATTCATCGTTCAACGGATCTTAGAACTCCGCAGGATCGTCGGAGGCGGTCATCCGCCGACGAGTGATGACGACGGCTGCGGCACCGACGACGAGGAGTCCGACCCCGAGTGCCAGTCCGGTCATCTCGGCACCGGTGCGGGGCAGGTCACTGCCGCTGTCGCTGCCGTTCTCCCTGCCCTCATCGACCGAGGTGCCGTTGGTGACGACGGTGAAGCTGCCGCCCTGTGCCTTGTCGAAGCTGTCGGCCTGGGCTGTGACGTTGTACGTTCCCAGCACAGCCTTGACCTTCGCCTGCACGCCGAAGGTCGCCTTGCCCTCGGAATCGGCTTCCTTGGTCATCGTGTAGCGATCGACCTTGCCCTGAGCATGCTCGACCGTGATCGTGATCTTCTCACCTGGCTGTGCGCCGGTGATGCCGAGCTTGATGCCCTCATTGAGGAAGTCTTCGGAGCTGATCTCGGTCGGGTCGATGATGAGCGCCTGGGTCGCGGTTGCCGCGGCCTTCTTCTCACCGTCATCGGTGCCGGGGCTGGCCGGAGCGGTCGTCTCCGACGGAGCGTCCGACTCCGGAGCTTCGGACCCGGCCTCGGTGGGAGCAGGAGCCTCCGACTTGTCTTCGGTCTCCGTCGGCTCGGGTGTCTCGGACTCCTTCTCGGTCGGCTCGGGAGTCTGAGTTTCGGTCTCCGTGGGCTTGGGAGCCTCGGATTCCGTCTCCGTCGGTTCCGGAGTCTTCGTCTCGGTCTCGGTCGGCTTCGGAGCAGCGGGCTGCCGGGCTTCCTTGGTCTCCGTGGGCTCTTCCGACTTGGTCTCGGTCGGAGTCGATGTCTCGGTCGGAGCCGACGTTTCGGATGGCTCATCGGTCGCGGTCTCGGACGGTTCTGGGGCCGGTCCGGTTGCAGGTGAGCAACCGGAGCCCTTGGCGTCCTCGTCGATGTCCGAGTCACTGGCCACGACCTCGAAGGAGACCTTCGAGGAGTCCTTCTCGGTCTTCTCATCGGTGAGGTAGAGCGAGTATTCGCCGGAAGGAACCTTGGCGTTGTCCGTGACGGAGAAGAAGTAGGTGCCGGACACCTTGCCCTTGTCGTCGACGGTCAGCTTGGTCTCCGGCGAGTACTTGGACCCGTCGGTACCGACGACCGTGACGGTCGCCTTGCTGTCGGGGGTGAATCCGGTACCGGAGAATCCGATGCCCTTTTTGCGATCCGCGATATCGGCCCGGGTGACCTGTGCCGCAGACAGTGTCGCCTGCGGGTCCGAACTGTCGGGAACCTTGGAATCTGGGTCGTTTGACTGCTGTGCACCTTCATGTGCACAGAGCGGGCCTGCCGGCACCGGAGCGGACTCTGTCGCTGCGAACGCGGGAGCGCCAGCAAGACCTGTCAATGCAACGGCTACTGCGGGGGCAAGCACAAGACGCGAGGTCTTCACAGTAATGCCTTTCGTTCGTTGTCAACCCACGAAAGACGATGGACTCCCGGCATTCCTTGGCTTAAGAAGAGGAAGGCACCATCGTGCGCGGGTTCGTACAGCTCCTAACTCTAAGGCATTCACGATCGGCTGTGGGGAGACACACGGGAGAAAACCAGCAAAAACACCACCGATCGTTATCAAGTCGTTACCAAACTCCGGTGTGTCGCGGAGTCTGTGAGCAATTTCGCCCCTTCGTGAGTGCTGCTCACTGCACTCCTGAGCCCTGGGCGACTACCATCGGATACGTGACTCTCCTTTCCGATCGCGACATTCGCGCCGAGCTCGACTCCGGACGCATCGCCCTCGACCCCTATGACCCTTCTCTGATCCAGCCAGCCAGCGTTGACGTGTGCCTGGATCGCTACTTCCGTCTGTTCGACAACCACAAATACCCGGTCATCGACCCGAGTCTCGATCAGCCCGAACTCACCCGCTTCGTCGAAGCAGCGCCAGGAGAGCCGTTCGTGCTGCATCCGGGCGAATTCGTGCTCGCCTCCACGCACGAGCTCGTCACACTGCCCGACGATGTGGCCGCGCGGCTGGAGGGCAAGTCGTCACTAGGACGCCTTGGGCTGCTGACCCATTCCACGGCAGGCTTCATCGATCCCGGGTTCAACGGTCATGTGACTCTCGAGCTTTCGAACGTCGCGACTCTGCCCATCACCCTGTGGCCGGGAATGAAGATCGGTCAGCTCTGCTTCTTCCGCCTCAGCTCGGTTGCGCTCAACCCCTACGGTTCGCAGGCCACCGGCAACCGCTATCAGGGGCAGCAGGGCCCCACGGCATCCCGTTCTCACCTCAACTTCTACCGGAGGGACATGTGACCACCCGCCGAGAGCTGCGGATGCAGCGGGAAGCCGCCGAGCGTGTCAGCGACACGGATGTCTCGGCGGACCTGCGCGGCTTTCATCTGCTTCTCCTCGACGAAGGGGTCGAGGTCTCCGATGTGCTCGCGCTCGTGCACAACAGGCTTCCCGACCTCGCGCCCCGCCTGGATGAAAGAGGCCAACTGAAGCTGAGTCGACACTCGCGTCTGAGTGAGGGAGTCGACCTCGATGCTGTCGCGATCGCCGCGCTCGAGGTTCCCGACTGGGCTCATCACGCAGTAGTCATCGACTGCCCTCGAGACCGCGAACCGGTCCCGCCGCCGGACTGGTTCAGCGACGCAGACGGACTCCATGAGGCGTTCCCGGCAGGGCTGCCCGACCGGGAAGAGGAGCGGATGCTCAGCCTCATCCTGGGCGTCGCATCACGCCTGCACACCGGTGTCCGCCTCGCGGATGAAGCGGGCCTGCCGACTCGGGTCATCGTGCCCGACCCGGAGGCGAAGATCGACCTCTATCTCTACTCGTCCTATTGGCTCGAGCCCGACGTGGCGCTGTCGCTCGTCCGCAAGCACGCTCCGCACGCCTTCCAGCAGGCGCTGCCGACACCCGACGAGGCAGTCCTGGCTCAGGCCACGATCGACGATCCCCTCTTCGATCCCTCGGCACCGGTCATCCTCGACGGCTATTCGCTCCTCGTCCCTCTCGGGGAGATCAGCGAGAAGGCAGGCATGATTGAGATTCGCGTATCGGAGGCTGACTGGGTGCCGCCGATCATCGGCAAGCATCTTCAGATGCCGCTGATCGAGTACCACGTGCACTGGATGGATACCGAGTCGAAGCGCTTCCAACCGGTCCAGACCCGTCGTTTCCGGCGAATGCGCAACAAGGTGGCCGGCCTCGTCGACAGCATCGGAGCAGAACTGCTCATCGGCTGTGACGGCACCGGCTTGGATGAGATGGGCTTCCTCGTCACGAGCAGCCAGCTCCGCAGCTGACGCAGGTTCCGGCTCGCCGCCCCCAGCTCGCCGCCCGCAGCCAAGTCGACTTCGCCGGCAGTGAACGTTCTGAATCGCGCAGAATTCGCGCAGAACCTGTGACAAATGGGCTTGGAACGGGCGTGGAATCTGAACAGAATGTGTTCATAATGACTGTTGCGACCGGCCTCGTTGATTGGGAGATACGCGGGGTGTCGTGAGAAAATACTGTTGAGCACTACATTCTGGCAAATCTTATATATGACGGAGGTGTCCGCCGGTGATAGTCATGACAGGAGCCTTTTTCGGGGCTGCTGTCATTGCGTACCCACTGGTCAGACGCCTCGGTCGCAACGGGTTCTTCTTCCTTGCGCTGGTGCCGTTCGCCGCGCTGATCTTCAGCCTGGCCCAGGTCCCCGATATCTTCGGGTCCGCAGGTTCGCCCTTGGTCGAGAGCATGAACTGGCTGCCGGCACTCGGCCTCGAGGGGATCTTCCGCCTCGACGAACTCTCCTGGATCATGAGTCTTCTGGTCACAGGCGTCGGTGCCCTCGTCTTCGTCTACTGTGCCCGCTACTTCCCGCCCGATGAGCCCGGCCTGGCCCGGTTCGCCGCAGTCTTCATGGCCTTCGCCGGAATGATGTACGGGCTCGTCGTCGCCGATGAGCTCCTCATGCTCTACCTGTTCTGGGAAGGCACCACGGTCTTCTCCTACCTCCTCATCGGCCATAGCCAATCCCGCCGTCGCTCGCGCCAGGCCGCACTGCAGGCCCTCATCGTCACCACGGCCGGCGGGCTGGCCATGCTCGTGGGCATGATCCTGCTGATGGCCGCGACCGGAACAGGCCAGATTTCCACACTCATGGAACGCGCCAGTCTCGGTCTGGACACCGGGCCCGTCATCGTCACGGCCGTGATCCTCATCCTCGTCGGTGCGGTCTCGAAGTCCGCGCTGATTCCCTTCCACTTCTGGCTCCCCGGCGCCATGGCAGCACCGACCCCGGTCAGCGCCTACCTGCACGCGGCGGCGATGGTCAAGGCCGGGATCTACCTCATCCTGCGTCTGGCACCGGGTTACCACGCACTGCCCGGATGGTCGGAGACCCTGCTCACGCTGGGTCTGCTCACGATGTTCATCGGCGGCTGGCAGGCCCTGAAGCAGACCGACCTCAAACTTCTGCTCGCCTTCGGCACGGTCTCCCAGCTCGGGTTCCTGACGACGATGGCCTCCTTCGGCACACCCGACATCACCAAGGCCGCGCTGGCGATGCTCATCGCGCACGCCCTGTTCAAGGCCTGCCTGTTCCTGTGCGTGGGCATCATCGACCATCGTGCCGGCACACGTGACCTGACGAAGCTCTCCGGAGGCTGGAAGGCATTCCCCGTCGTGGCCGTCTGCGCCACGATTGCCGCAGCCTCGATGTCCGGCCTGCCGCCGCTGCTGGGCTTCGTGGCCAAGGAGGCGGTCTATTCGACCCTGCTGGCCTCTGGGGACAAGGCATCGATCATTGCGCTGATCGGCGTCATGATCGGGTCGATGCTCACCGTGGCCTACTCGGCACGCTTCGTCTGGGGCGCGTTCTCGAGCAAAGCGGGCGTCGACGACATCGCCCGCCGCGATGAGAAGATCACGCTCATCATCTCCCCGGTCATGCTCACCGTGCTCACCGTGGCGTTGGGGCCGGCCGCCGGGCTCATCGACGGCTACTTCGGAGCCTGGACCTCGACGCTGCCGGTCATCGACCCCGGCGACGGCGACTACCACCTGGCCCTGTGGCACGGGCTCGAACCTGCACTGGCCCTGTCCGCGATCACGATCGCCGTCGGCCTGGGCCTCTTCTTCCTCCGCGACTCGTTTGCCAAGGTCCAGTCGACGCTGCCCTCGGGCCTGGACTTCCACGACCTCTACAGCAAGCTGATCAGCTGGATGGAGAGGTTGGCTCTGTGGGTCACCTCCCGCACCCAGCGCGGTTCGCTGCCGTTCTACCAGAGCGTGATCTACCTCGTCCTCGTGGCAGGCATCGGTCTGGCCGTGATCTCGAACGACACCTGGAACATCGATTTCAAACTCTTCGACACCCCGCTCGACTTCATCATCGCAGCGGTCCTCATCATCGTCGCGGTCGCAGCCACCCGCGCAAAGAAGCGTTTCACCGCCGTGGTCGTCACCGGAATCTCGGGCTATGCGATGGTCGCCTACTTCGCCTTCGTCGGGGCTCCGGACCTGGCCCTGACCCAGGTCCTCGTCGAGACCATCACCATCGTCGTCTTCGTCCTCGTCCTGCGCCGACTCCCGGCTCGGATCGGTCAGAGCACCGGACGCTTCACCCCGGCCTGGCGCGCCATCATCGGCGCCGCAGTCGGCGTGACCATGATGGTGGTCGTGCTCATCGCCGCCGGTGTGCGCATCAGCGACCCAGTCTCCGTGGACTTCGGTCAGCTCGCCTACGAACTCGGCCACGGTAAGAACATCGTCAACGTGACTCTCGTCGACATCCGCGTCTGGGACACCCTCGGTGAGATCTCGGTCCTCGTCGCTGCCGGCACCGGCATCGCCGGACTGATCTTCGTCCGCGGCCGTGAAGGACACCTCCACCGCTTCGTGTCCCGCCGTGACGGCACCGAGCTGCAGGGGCGGGTGCGCTTCCAGCCCGTCGCCGAGGAGATCGGGAACTTCCACGCCTCTCAGCGCGAGGACGTGACACAGCGGCGAGTCTCCTGGCTCATCGCCGGACGCACACTGGCCCCACGCAACCGATCCATCATCCTCGAAGTCACCGCCCGCCTCGTCTTCCACGCTGTCCTCATCTTCTCCCTCTACCTCCTCTTCGCCGGCCACAACGAACCCGGCGGCGGCTTCGCCGGTGGCCTCGTGGCCGGTCTGGCACTGGTCGTGCGCTACCTCGCCGGCGGTAAATTCGAACTCGCCGAGGCGGCCCGATTCACCCCCTCGGGCATGTTGGGGACCGGAATGATCATGGCCGTGCTCACCGGCGTCTCCGGGTGGATCTGGGGCGACACCGTGTTCAAATCCGTCTATCTCGAGGGCGACATTCCGGTGCTCGGGCACCTGTCGTTTGGAACCTCGACGTTCTTCGACATCGGCGTCTACCTCATCGTCGTCGGCCTCATGCTCGACATCCTCAGATCATTGGGCGCCGAGGTGGACCTGCACCAGGAGCGCGATGAGATGGTGCTGACCAACCGACTCAACCAGTCGTACAACCTTTCGGAGAACTTCAGCGCCGAGGCCGAGCACGATGCGGTCTCCTCGATCCTCGACCGTGTCAACCACCTCGACGTGGACAACGGCGCGGAAGGGGGACGGCTATGACTGTGCCCTTCATCATGGTGCTGGCGATGGGATTCCTCTTCGCCTGTGGCATCTACCTCATGCTCGAACGCTCCCTGACCCGTGTGCTGCTGGGCTTCATCCTCCTGGGCAACGGAGTCAACCTCCTCATCATCCTCACCGCAGGCAGGGGAGCTCCGCCGCTGACTGACGGGAAGAACCTGTCCACGGAGGGCATGTCGGATCCGCTGCCACAGGCGCTCATCCTCACGGCCATCGTCATCACGTTCGCGGTCACAGCGTTCCTGCTGGCCATGATCTACCGCTCCTGGCGATTGGTTCGCGCCGATTCGCTGCAGGACGACACCGCCGACCTGCAGGTGGCGATCACGAAGATGATCGACTCCGAGGCGGAGGCGAGCACGGACTACGACGACACCGAGTTCGGTGATGAGGCCGAAAGTCCGATCACCGGAGCCATCGACCTCGACGACGACGGCAAGCCCCACGAACGTGAAGACAACGAGGTCAGCGCGGACAGGGCCGAGAACAGCGCGGGCAAGGGCAGGGCCGGGGCCACCTCGGCGAACAAGGACGGCAGAGGTTCCGAAGGAACCGAGACGGAGGAGAAGAAATGATGGATCTCCTTCCCGTGCTTGTGCCGCTGCCCGTCCTCCTGCCCCTCCTCGGTGCAGGCTTGGCACTGGTCCTGTCGAAGCACTCGCGGGCACAGAACATCGTGTCGATTCTGATCCTCAGCGCGGTCATGATCATCTCCCTCATCATGCTCTTCGGCGTCGACGCCCACGGCCCGCAGGTCGTGGCGATCGGCGGGTGGGAGCCGCCCGCAGGGATCGTGCTCGTCGCCGACAGGCTCTCCTCGCTCATGCTCGTCGTATCCTCCCTGGTCATCTTGTGCGTGCTCGTCTACGCGCTCAACCAGGACGCCAACGACGATTCGAACGAGACCCCGATCTCCGTGTTCAACCCCAGCTATCTGGTGCTGTGCGCGGGTGTCGCCAACGCCTTCCTCGCCGGTGACCTCTTCAACCTCTACGTCGGCTTCGAGATGTTCCTCGTCGCCTCCTATGTGCTGCTGACACTGGGTGCCACGGCCGAGCGGATCCGGGCGGGCGTGACCTACGTCGTCGTCTCGCTCGTGTCCTCGATCATCTTCCTGGCAGCGATCGGCGTCATCTACTCGGCGACCGGAACAGTGAACATGGCCCAGCTGTCCGAGCGGCTGAGTGAACTGCCGCCTGATGTGCAGATGATCCTGCATGTCCTCCTGCTCATCGGCTTCGGCATCAAGGCTGCGATCTTCCCGCTGTCCTTCTGGCTGCCCGACTCCTATCCGACTGCTCCAGCTCCGGTCACGGCTGTGTTCGCGGGGCTGCTGACGAAGGTCGGCATCTATGCGATCATCCGCACCGAGACGCTGCTGTTCGCCGAGTCCTCTCTGCGAGTGCCTCTCCTGATAGCAGCAGCATTGACGATGGTGGTCGGAATCTTAGGCGCGATCGCCCAGTCGGAGATCAAGAGGATCGTGTCCTTCACCCTCGTATCCCACATCGGCTACATGCTCTTCGGTGTGGCGCTGGGGACCACTGTGGGGCTCTCTGCCGCCATCTACTACACGGTCCACCACATCATCGTCCAGACCGCGCTGTTCCTGGCCATAGGAATGGTGGAAATGCGAGGTGGGTCGACCTCGACCAGGTCTTTGGGTGGGCTCATGGTGCTCTCACCGGCGCTGTCGATCGTCTTCTTCATCCCTGCCCTCAACCTCTCCGGCATCCCGCCGTTCTCCGGGTTCATCGGCAAGGTCGCCCTCTTCGCCGCCGGCTTCTCCGACCACGACTGGCTCGCAGTCAGCCTCATCGTCGCCGGCACCGTGACCAGCCTGCTGACCCTCTACGTCATCGGGCGTACCTTCAACCTGGCCTTCTGGCGTGACCCCGCGGATGCGGAGGAGCCGAATGAAGAGCTCGTCGCAGAATTCGCCGAACGCAAGAAGGCCAAGCTCGCGGGCAAGCCCTGGAAATCGCAGATCGGCGTTCCGGGATCGATGTTCGCCGCCACCACCGTGGTCGTGGTTGCGTCGATCGTCCTCACGGTCTTCGCAGCCCCACTGTGGGATATGTCGGACCGTGCCGCGGAGAACCTGCAGTCGCCTGTCAACTATGTGACGACCGTGCTGGGCGGTGATGACTCATGAGCCCGAACAGGCCACCTCGGATGACGAAGGGACGAAGCTTCGTCCAGCAGCTCGTGCTGGTGTTCTTCCTCGTGGTGCTGTGGGTGATGCTCTGGGATGCGGTGTCGCTCATGCACATCATCACAGGTGTCGTCCTCTCCCTCGTCGTGACCCGCGTGTTCTATCTGCCGCCGGTGGTGCTCTCCGGCAGGTTCAACATCATCCACGCCCTCAACTACGGACTGTGGTTCCTCTATTCGCTCATCATCGCCTCCGTCGAGGTGGCTTGGTACGCATTCCGGCCCCGCGCGGTGGGCGCCGGATCGGTCATCGCCTGCGACCTGCGCACGAGTTCGGACCTTCTGATGACGCTCGTCGCCGACACCGCCAGCCTCATTCCCGGATCGATCATCGTCGACAGCGACCGGGCGCTGGGCGTCCTCTATCTGCATGTTCTCGACTGCGATTCCGAGGAGAAGGTCCTCAACGCGAAAGAGCTGGTCTACCATATCGAAGAGCTGCTCATCAAAGCTCTCGGCTCCCACCGTGACCTCGCTGCACTGAAGATCAACCCTGATCCGCTGGCCGACGAACGCGGAGGTGACCGATGAGCCAGATCGTCCTCGACACCCTCGTGGTCATGGTCTCGGTGCTGCTGGCCTCCTCGGCGATCATCGCCCTCTATCGCATCGTCCGTGGGCCCTCGATCCTCGATCGCATGATCGCCACCGACGTCGTGCTGGCCTCCATCATGTGCGGTTTGGGCGGGTTCATGGCCCTGTCCGGTCGCACGGACCTCCTGCCTGTGCTCATCGTGCTGGCGATGCTCGGGTTCGTGGGCTCCGTCAGCGTCTCCCGGTACGTGTCCAAGTCCGATTCCATGACCCCCGGCGCCGAGGTGGGCTCACTCAGTGACTTCTCCAGCTCGGACTGGCACATGCCCAAGGAATCAGCCGATGGCGCCGAGGGTCACCGTGACACCGAGAACCGCCAGCAGGCACAATCCCAGGTCGGTGAGGAGTGGCCCGATGACGTGGCCCGCGGAATCTCCGATGTCGCCGACGGGCCCGATGCGATCACCGTGCAGGAAGACGAAGAGCCAGTGACCGTGGGACTCGACCAGGGAACCGACCCCGGTGCCGTTGCCGACCCCAGCGCCGAACCCAGCGTCGATCCCGACGCCGACCCGGAGGCGCAGGGCGAGGGGATGGGAACGGGACCCGACTCGGGGCCCGGGGACTCCGACGACGGTGAGCGCACCGGACCGGAACCAGATGACGACGAAGGGGGACGCCGATGATCCTCGACATCATCTCTGCGGTGCTCATCCTCCTCGGCGGGGTGCTGTCGCTGGCTGCCGCGCTGGGTCTGCTGCGCTTCGGCGATCTCCTCTCACGCATGCACGCGAGTGCAAAGCCCCAGATCCTGGGGCTGCTGATGGTGGCTGTCGCGATTGCGATCCAGTACCCGGCATGGTCGACGGTGACGACGTTGGCGATCGTCATCTCGTTCCAGCTCGTCACGATCCCCGTGGCCACGCACATGGTCGGACGCGCCGGTTATCGCACCAAGCACCTGCGTCGTTCTATGCTGTACCGAGATGAGCTCGCCGAGGCGGTCGATCGGGCAGAGGCCAGAGAAGCCGCGTGGGAACGCAGAAAAGGAATCGGAACGGACCACAATGACGGTTGACACTCAGCACGAACCCCAGCCCTTGGTGCTGGTCGCCGATGACGAACCCGATGTCCTCGGCGCCGTCGTCCCCTTCCTCGAACGATCCGGTTTTCGGGTGCTCGCCGCCAGCGATGGCTTGCTGGCCCTCGACGAGATCCACCGGCACAATCCCGATGTCTGCGTCCTGGACGTGCTCATGCCCGGTGCCGATGGCAGACAGGTTCTGCGACGGCTGCGCCAGGAGGAGAACTGGGTCCCGGTTCTGCTGCTGACCCAGGTCGGAGAGGCCGTCGAGCGGGCGATGGCGCTCGAAGAGGGTGCCGACGACTACCTGAACAAGCCCTTCGACCCGCACGAGCTCGTGGCGCGCATCCGCGCGGTGCTGCGTCGGACCCGGACAGACGGGCCTCCCTTGGCCACTGCTCCGGTGCTGGCTTCGAGCTTCGGTCTGCGCGTCGATCGTGTGGGCAGGCGCGCCTGGATGGGCAATCGCGAACTTGTCATCACGCCCAAGGGCTTCACCCTGTTGGAATACCTCATGGTCCACAAGGACGAACTCATCGAACGGTCCCGTCTGCTTGAGATCCTGTGGGGCTTCGAAGAGGCCGTGGGCACACGTGCGGTGGATTCCCGTGTGGCCGAACTGCGCCGAGTCCTCGGGGAGGACGCCGCCGAACCTCGATGGATCGCCACCGTGCAGGGGCGGGGCTACAGATTCGTCGGTGAGGTCCGAGGCGAAGATGGTCAGAGATCCCCATGACGAACTTTCTGGTCTTCGAGATCCAGATCTGGCTGTTCCTGCTCCTGCTGTTCCTCGTGCTGGCAGGTTTGGCCGTCGGTGCCTTCTTCGCCTGGAGGTATCTGCGCAGACGTGAGGCCGCGTTGAAGGAGTCGATTGAGACGGCGGCGAGTGAGGACTCCCTGGCCAAACGCAATCGGATGCTCATCCGACTCGATCACGAGCTGAAGAATCCGCTGACCGCGCTGCGCACCTCGGCCGCGAGCATCCGCGACGTCGTCCGCGAGGGCGGCTCGATCAGTGAAGTCGAATCCTCAGCCAAACAGGTCGACATCTCCTCGCGCCGGGTCGCGCGACTCCTCGCAGACCTGCGCAAACTCGCCGACGTCGAGACCCGCATCATCGAATACTCCCGAGTCGATCTCGATCGGCTCATCCACCAGGCCGTCGAGGATGCATCGACGGCACCCGGCGCCGAAGACCGCATGATCGTGGCCACGGTCGCCCGTGCCCCCTGGCGTCTGCCCGACGTCGCCGGTGAGGAAGATCTGCTGCTCACAGCGATCCTCAATCTATTGGGCAATGCGCTCAAATACTCCTCTCAGGCCGAAGTCGTCGAACTGCGTGCCAATGAGCA
Organism: Brevibacterium sp. UCMA 11752; assembly: GCF_021532235.1. Taxonomy (NCBI): domain Bacteria; kingdom Bacillati; phylum Actinomycetota; class Actinomycetes; order Micrococcales; family Brevibacteriaceae; genus Brevibacterium; species Brevibacterium sp. UCMA 11752. The sequence goes on from NZ_JACBOS010000003.1 coordinate 1,085,844, forward strand.
GATCATCGACAGCCACCGCTGGGTCGTCGTCGAGGTGGCCGACACCGGCAGCGGCATTCCGCTGACCGAGCAGGAGCAGGTGTGGGACGAACTCTCACGCGGCTCGCGCGTTCGGGCAGTGGCTGGTTCCGGCATGGGACTGTCACTGGTGCGGGCGATTGTGACCCGTCACGGCGGTTCGGTGCAGCTGTTCAGCCAAGAAGGTGTGGGCACCTCGGTGCGTATGGTTCTGCCGGTCCTCGGCGACGCCGCGCAGGTGACGGTGCCGCCGATGGCCGATCAGGTCGGGCACGCCGCGGCCGGATCTCATCCGGTCCAGCCGGTGCAGCTTCCCGACTCGGGGCCGTCTCTCGGATTCCTGCCTCCTCGGCAGCCCAATGAGGCGGAGCTTCAGGGACGGATCCTGGGCACACCGCGAAGAACCTCGAAGCGACGCCTCGAGCGAGTCGACGGCAACCTCGTCCACCGGTCGACCGGAGAATCCCTGGGCGGCGGTTTCCCACCGGACTCTGGTCAGCACTCCCAGTTCAAGCCCGGCCCCGGCGTGGGCCGGACACCCGGAAACCCACAGGCAGCGCCGCAGTCTGGGCCGCAGCCTGGACCCCAGTCGGGGCCGGAGCAGGGTGCTGGCGGCCCGCAGTCGGGCCCGGTGCAGGCCTATGGAAGCCAGCCCGGTCCGCAGCAGTATTACGGCAGCCAGCCCGGGGGGCAGTTCGGCAGCCAGCCTGGACCGCAGCAAGCCTGGCAGCAGCAGCCGCCGCAGCCTCAGCAGCCACCGGCGCAGCCGCCTCAGACACAGCATCCGGATTCGGGACAGCAGCCACGCAGCCGCCGTGAGCTGCGGTCGAGGGACGAACGGTGATGACCCGCGCTGCGAAGGTGCGAACAGTCGTGGCAGGAGCGGCACTGTGCAGTCTTGCCCTCAGCGGTTGCTCGGCTCTGCAGATCCGCACCGCAGAACGGGACTCCGGTCCCGTCCGTGTGGCAGTGCAGAAGAAGGCCGGCGAGAACCCCACCACGGCACCTCCTGACGACGGAATCCCCGAGGGGATGAAGGAAGTCTCGGTCAACCTCGGCGCCGAATGCCCCGTCGACGTCAGCGTTGCGATGACAGATGACTGGGCCCAGGGATCGGCCACCGACGATTTCCACTCCTTTTCCCGCGGATCCTCCGTCGCCGACAGCGACACGATCCTCATCACCTGCAGCAAGGGCTACGACGAGTCTCCGCAGTCAGTCGTCGATGCGAAGAAGAAATACACGTTCGCGGAGCCGGACTCCTCGGTGATCTCTCAGCGCACGGGCAGCCTCGCGGCCGGATCCTACTGGTCTTACCAAGGTGTGCTCGGTCCGACGGAGATCTTCGCGATCAACCAGGAGCCGACAGTCATGTACGGGACCCGGATCGGATACCAGACAAATGGGCGCCTCGTCGACATCGGCGTCGAGATGCGCGCTCTCGAAACGGACACGGACGCGGCAGAGGAGTTCAAGCAGATGCTGCCCACGGTCACCATCGACGGCGCGAAGGTTCCCGCCCCGAGATTCAAATAGCAGTTTGCGGGCCCGAACATCGGCGATGATCCTAGGATGGTTCTATGACGATCAACGACGCTGTGACTGCTCTCCTCGATGCCCGCCGACTGCAAGGCCTCCTGACGAACCAGACCGGCCGTGTCATCGCCCAGTATTCCTTCCTCAACGACGAGGGCAGCAGCTACCTCTCCCACCTGGCAGATATCAGCGGTGAACGACCGCACCGAATCACCCGCGGCGATCAGTCCATCGGCCCGGCCGCCATCGGCGACTCGGGCACCGTCTACTTCGCGGCCAAGCGCACCGGCGAAGACGGCAAGGATGCCGAAAGCCCCAGCCTCTGGGCGCTGCCGGAGACCGGGGAAGCACGCAAGCTCGCCGATCATGACGGCGGATTCTCCCGAATCGAGGTCAAAGGCCACTCCATGATCGTGCAGTTCCCCGTCCACACCTGGGCTGCGAACGAGGACGAACACCAAGAATACAGTCAGGAACGCAGGAAATCGAAGGTCAGCGGAATCCTCCACACGGGTTTCCCCATCCGCCACTGGGATCATGACCTGGGCCCGGGACAGGAGACTCTCGCGGTCGCAGACCTGACCGAGATCACCGACGAATTCGACGAGGACCTCACCCCCGACGCTGCCGAATCCGAAACGACCACGTCCGACGGTGCCACGTCCAAAACCCCGACCGCCGAGGCCACCAGCTTCAGCGAAGATTCGACCACAGCCGCATCCACCGGACTCACTTTTCGCTATCTGCCGCTGCCGTCGGGACGACTCGTCGACTGGGCCGTTGACGAGGAAGCACAGTTCGTTCTCGTCCAGGTCGAGAAGCCGATCTCGGGTCAGCTCGAGGCCAGCGAGATCTGGCAGATCGACCTGCACAAACACAGTGCACCCCGCCTGCTGGTCGAGGCTGCCGCCGACCACGGTTTCGGCATCGACGCGATCAGCCCCAACGGGACCCATGCCCTGGTCACCCGCGAGCAGTTCTGGACGTCGAAGACGAACCTGTCCGCGACGCTCATGCTCCTCAACCTTGACACAGGGTCATTGGAGACAGTCTGGCCCGAAGCCGATCACTGGTTCGACCCCGTCTGGGCCGACGATTCGACGATCGTGGCAACCGCTGACGACCACGGACGCGGCAGTGTCTTCATCGGTGATGTCAACGACGAACAGCCTCGGCGTCTGGTGGGCGGTCCGGGGCAGAAATATGCCTTTGCAGGACTGCAGGTGCAGGGAATCACGGTCGTGGCGACCGCCTCGGCGATCGATGTCGCACCACTGCCCATCGCCATCGACCTGATCTCGGGTCAGATCAGCGAGCTTGCCAACCCGGCGAACGCCATCGACGGAGCAGGCTCCCTCACCGAGGTGGCCGCCGTTGGTGACGACGGCACCGAGGTGAGAGCCTGGTTGGCTCTGCCCGACGGGGAAGGTCCGTTCCCACTCGTCGTATTCGCCCACGGCGGGCCCTGGGGATCCTGGAACTCCTGGACGTATCGGTGGAACCCAGGACCGTTCGCGGCCGCCGGATATGCGGTGCTGCTGCCGGATCCGGCGATCTCCACCGGCTACGGCCAGTCGATGATCGACCGCGGTCAGCAGGAACTGGGCGGGGCACCCTTCACGGACATCCTCGCACTCACGGATGCGGCCATCGAACGCCCCGACATCGATGCCGAGCGCACCGCTCTGGCCGGCGGTTCCTACGGCGGGTACATGGCGAACTGGGTGGCCGGGCACACCAGCGAACGGTTCAGATGCATCATCACGCACGCCTCCCTGTGGAACACGACGTCGATGGGACGGACCACGGACAACGCCTCATGGGACGTGGCCATGCGGAAGCAGTCGGGGACGTATTCGCCGCACCTGTTCGCCGACCGGATCGAGGTGCCGATGCTCGTCATCCACGGTGACAAGGACTACCGGGTGCCCATCGGGCAGGGGCAGGAACTCTGGTACGACCTGCTGTCCCGGTCGAAGACACCGCTGGACGAGGAGGGGCACACTCAGCATCGCTTCCTGTACTTCCCCGACGAAGGTCACTGGGTGGCCGGTCGCGGCAATGCCGAGGTCTGGTATCGCACGGTCCTGGCGTTCCTCGACAGGCACGTCCTCGACGTCGACGCCCAACGTGCCCGCACCCTAGGGTGAAGGGGGACTCCGCAACGATGACGACCGACAACGACCGGGTGAATAGGGCGAGGTCCGCGGACACGATCATCCACAACGCCATCATCCTCGACGGCGATCCGGCTGGTTTCACCGTGGAAACGGCCGATGACTGGCTTGCCGAGGCCGGGGGAGTCGTCATTGCACGCGGCCGCGGTTCGGGCTGGCAGGACCTGAGCACCTCGGCGAGAGTGAGGACCATCGATGCCGAAGGCGCGTACCTGGCCCCCGGTTATGTCGACATCCACTGCCATGGGGCCGGCGGCTCAAGCGCCGAGGACGGGAATGACGGACTCGACGAGGTGCTCGCCGTCCACCGCCGGCACGGAACCCGGGCGCTCGCCCTGTCCTTCGTCTCGGACACGATCGAGGGTCTCTGTGACTCCCTGACGACCGGAGCCCGGCTCGTGAGGGAGAAGCCTAGTGTGCTCGGACTGCATGCCGAAGGTCCGTTCCTGTCCCCGGACTTCAAGGGTGCCCACGCACCCGAAGTGCTCACGGTTCCCACCCCCGAAGCGGTCGAATCGATCCTGACGGCTGCTGACGGAACGCTGGCCCAGATCACGATCGCCCCCGAACTGCCCGGTGCGCTCGACGCGATCTCACGGTTCACCTCGGCGGGGGTGAGAGTGGCCATCGGGCACACCGCAGCCGGATACGAGGAAGCGGCCCGTGCCTTCGACGCGGGCGCGAGCATCCTCACCCACACGTTCAACGCTATGCCCGGCATCCACCACCGGGCGCCCGGGCCGATCCTCGCCGCGGTCGAGGCAGGACACGTCACGCTCGAACTCATCAACGACGGAGTGCACGTGGCGACTGCTGCTGCAAGGATGCTGACGAGCCTGGTGCCCGACAGGGTCGCGCTGATCACCGATGCCATGGCCGCGACAGGGATGGCCGACGGGCGATACATGCTCGGATCTCTGCCGGTGCAGGTGGAGGATTCCGTGGCGCGACTGCTGGGCGAGGACGGTTCGACCGGGTCCATTGCCGGCTCCACCCTGACCATGGAAGATGCAGTGGTGAGAGCAGTCACCGAGGTGGGCATGACTCCACTTGAGGCGGTCCGGGCCGCGAGCCTGGTGCCGCTGCGGGCACTGGGGGTCATCGCCGAGGATGAGCTCAGTCTGCTGCGCGTGGGAATGCCCTCCGAGCACCTGCTGCTGAACGCGGACATGAGCATCCGAACAGAGAACATGGCACGATAGGAGACATGGATGCCCTGCTCCTCATAGACACCGACGACGCCAGTTACATCTCCGACGACAACGCCGAGATCTTAGTCGACATCGTCGGCCGTACTCGCACCGTCGGCGGTGTCCTCATCTTCGCCTCGACGAAGGACGAACTCTTCGACGTCGCCGATGAGGAGCTGTCCATCTTCGTGCCCGACGAAGAGGACCTCGTGCTGCGTTCGGAGAAGCCTGACGTCTTCGACGGCATCCGAGACCTGGCCCCCGGCCTCCACGACATGGGCATTGACCGCATCGTCATCGCCGGCGGGGACGTGAGCACAGTCGCGTCCTTCGACGCTGTGGATACAGCCGATGTCGATGTCGATGACGATGCGGATGTCGCTGACGACGCGGGTGCCCCGGTCGACGCGGATGCTCCGGACGTCGTAGGCAACAGGGCTGGTGCGGATGACGCAGGCGCTTCTGACGGCACCGGCGCCGGCGATCTGCCGGGATCGGTTCGTGCCTCCGCGATGGCCGCTCTCGTCTGCAACTTCGATGTCATCGTCCTCTCCGACGCGGTGATCGACCCCGAAGGCCAACCTGTGACCTGGCTGGACTCGGCCGAAGAAGCTGGAGCCATGATCAAGAAGACCGCTGACACCTGGCTGAGGATGTAACCTCTCTGGCGTCGCGGGTACTCTTGGTTCTACACTGTGTAGAAGATTTGAGTCTCCTGAGGCTCAGCCACGGTGCCATCTGCGCGAGCAGCCCAAAGAGAGGAGAGGCATGACCGGGTCGAACAAGTCGGTTCGTGCTCTCTTCGCCGCGCTCATGACGACTCTGCTGGCCGTGCTGATGCACGTCGGCGCCGGCGGCACGACCTCGTTCGTCGGCATCGTGATCGTCTTCGTCTTCGCCTCATGGGCCGCAATGATCCTCGCCGGGCGTCGGCTCGGATATCTGGCATTGGGATCACTGCTCGGCTTGGGCCAGATCCTCATGCACCTGTCGATGGGGTGGTTCACCGCCGCACCCGCTTCCACCGGTGCAACGACGACCGGAACGGCCACGGGCCACCAGCACATGAACCACGGGACCGGTGCTCTCGACTTGGGCCAGGCTGGGTCGATGTCCCATCCGATGTCGCACATGGCCGGTGACGGCTCGAGTGCGAGCCTGGCCATGGTGCTTGCTCACATCGCAGCGGTCATCGTCACCGCAGTGGCTCTCAAACGCGGCGAAGACATCATTCTCACCATCCTGCAGCTGGCGCTGGGACCGGTCGCCACCGCACTCCGGTCACTCGCCGAGGCGGTCGGCGTACTGGCCGAATTCCCGACCCGACTCGTCCAGGGCGAGTTCCACCTGCCGCAGGCCATCACCTCTGCCGTCGTCGGCCCGAACTACCGACGCGGACCGCCCGCTCTCGTCTGAATTCAGAACCTCACCATCGGCGGAAACCCCGCCGACCCACACATCATTGGTGACAGCCGTGCACCGTCGCAGACGAGCCGTACCGTGTGCCCGATCGAGCCCATGCGACTAATCGCGCCCATGCGTCCGATCGCGTCCGCGTCTGATCGCGTCCGCGTCGACGCTAGTCGCGACCTGTGTCCGGCTGCACCGACAAGCTGAAAGTGCAGACGAAATGCGAAAGAACACCACTGTGATGGCCACCATGTCAGTTGCCTTCATGATCGGCCTCAGCGCTTGCAACCAGAGCCAGGCCAGCGAGCCCGAAGAGACGAGCAGCTCCCAGGTCAGCGTCGAATCCCTGAGTCTCGACAACGCCTGGGTCAAGGCCGCCGACGACGGCATGACCGCTGTATTCGGAGAACTCAAGAACAACAGCGACAAGGACATCAACCTCGTCGCCGCGAAATACGATGACGCCGACCAGGTCCAACTCCACGAGACTCTCGAAGACAACTCGGGAGGCATGTCGATGCAGGAGAAGAAGGGCGGCTTCACGATCCCTGCGGGTAAGTCCCTGAGCCTCAAGCCCGGTGGCGATCACATCATGGTCATGGGGTTGGCGAAACCGATCAAGCCAGGCGAGGAGATCTCGTTGGAGCTCGTCACCGCCGATCAGCAGAGCTTCCCGGTGACCGCCATCGCCAAGGACTATTCGGGTGCGCAGGAGAACTACGCCCCGGGCGAGGCCGATGACGAAGGCGACGGCGCCGACCATAAGGACATGGACCATAAGGGCATGGACCATAAGGGCATGGACCACGACGAGATGGACCGCGGGGACAGCGGTGACCACTGAGCCCGAGTCCAGAGGCGCCTCTTCTGATTCTCACGGCTTCAGCCGCCGACGCCTCATCGCATCGGCAGCCGCGGCCGGAGGGACGGGAGTGGTCGGCGCCGTCGCAGGCTTCGGTGTGGGACGGTCCGGTGCCGACGGCCGTGCCGAGGCCGCGCCGTCCCGGGATCTCAGCGGAGCCAACGGCCCGGTCACCGAACCGTTCTACGCCCCTCACCAGTCCGGGGTGGAGACTCCTCCGCAGGCTCATGCGCACTTCCTCGCGTTGACGCTGAACCCCGGCATCAACGCCGCCGAGGTGGTCCGCTGGCTGCGCCTGCTCACCGCAGATGCCGCCGCCCTGACGCAGGGCAGCGGTCCACTGGCCGACTCCGAACCCGAACTCGCCCACGATCCGGCGCGACTGACCATCACGTTCGGATTCGGCCGCGGCCTGGTGAAGCTGGCGGGGCAGAAAGCCGTGCCGAAGTGGCTGGGCCCCCTGGAGAAGTTCCCAATCGATGATCTCGATCCCGACCGGTGCACCGGAGATCTGCTCCTCCAGATCTGCGGTGACGATCCGCTGACCTTGGCACATGCTCGAAGGATGCTGTGGAAGGATTCCCGGACCTTCGCCGAGGTGGCCTGGCAGAGGGATGGGTTCCGCCGCTCCTACGGCAGCAAAGCAGAGGGAAAGACCCAGCGGAACCTCTTCGGACAGTTGGATGGGACAGCCAACCCCGGGTCCGGATCCGAAGACTTCGCGCGCATCATCTGGGGACAGGGCACCGGCCGGGAAGATGCGGTGTACTCCGCGCGCGGGGAACCGCCGGACGACCTCGGCGCGCATCTGCCTGAGTGGATGCGCGGGGGAACGACTCTGGTGCTGCGCGATATCGCGATGAACCTGGACACCTGGGACAAGGCTGACCGGCCGGCACGCGAGTTCGCGACGGGACGGACCCTCGATCAGGGTGCACCGCTGTCAGGAACTGACGAGTTCGATGCTCCCGACTTCACCGCGGTCGACAAGCGCGGCCTGACGAAGATCTCGGCGGCTTCGCATGTGGCCAGGGCTCGCGATGGGCTGGGCCCGGAGACTCAGATCCATCGGCGAACGTTCAACTATGAGACGGGCGCGGGGGAGGGGGCCGGGCTGCTGTTCGCTTCGTTTCAGGCCGACATCGACCGGCAGTTCCTGCCGATCCAACGCCGCCTCGCCGAGGTGGATCTGCTCAATGAGTGGACCACGCCGATCGGGTCGACGGTGTGGGCGATTCCGCCAGGCATCACAGAGGGAGAGTACATCGGGCAGAGCCTCTTCGAGGGGTGAATCGGTTCAGAACAATGGGCGAGGGAGTGCATCCTCGAACTCGAGCAGCCAGCGTTTCGTGGCCAGCCCCTCGCCTCGACGGCCGCCGGAATAGCCGCCCAAACCGTCGCTGGCTACGACTCGATGGCAGGGGATGACCAGCGGGAGTGGATTCAGGCCCATGATGCTGCCGATTGCCCGTGCGGGGATCCCCGTCCGGCTGCGCCGGGCAAGCTCGCCGTAGGTGACGGTGGTGCCGGGCTCAACCGTCTCGTCGAGAGTGGTGAGCACTGTCCGCGCGGTCGCGGAGATCTGTCCCAGGTCCAGGGGCAGATCGAAGGTGGTCAAGGTTCCGTCGAAGTAGGCGCGAAGCTGTCGCAGTGCTTCGCCGAGAAGCGGGTCAGTGTGGTCAACGTCGGGTCCAGCAGTACCCAGACCGGTGTCGCCGAGCTGGCCGGATTCTGTGTCCGTTTCTCGCCAAGTGACTCGAGTGATGGATCGCCCGTTGCTGGTGACGGTGATGGGGCCGACCGGAGTGCCCGTCGTCGCTTGAGAAGAATCATCCTCGGCATGGAACTCGTGCGAACTCATCGTCACGCATCTCCTCCCTGTTAGTGCAAAGGTAGCGCACTATTGCGGCCGGGCCATAGTGCACTGTGAGAGTCACAGCGCTGAGCTCGTTCAAATTCAGCGAAAGACCCTCCGGCTCATGTGAATGAGCCGAAGGGTCTTTCGAAAGGGTTGGATCACTTCTCTTCGTCGGTGATCTCACCTTCATAGGCGTCTGGGTTCGCCTTCAGCCATTCTGTGATGGCCTTGTCGCCCTTGTCCTTGTATTTGTTGACGACCAGGTCTTCGAGGTCGCCGTACTGAGCATCATCGAGCTTGATCTTGCTGATGTAGTCAGCAGCCTCGGAGAATTCGTCGCTGAAGCCCTTGGTGGCTGTGAAGTGAAGCTTCTCAGGATCACCCATGGCACCCTTCGGGTCCTTGAGGTCCTTGACCGGGTAGGCATTGTTCGCCCAGAACGGACGCCACAGTGTGACGACAATGTCCTCTTCGGCGTCGGTGGCGTTGCCGAGCTCGGTGAGCATGGCTGCGGTCGAGGAGGTGACGAGTTCGTACTCCTTGTCCAAGCCGTACTTGGGGATCATTCCCTTCGTCGCCTTGGTCAGACCGGCGCCGGGCTCGATGCCGATGATCTTCCCGTCGAAGTCTTTGCCCTTGCCCTTGAGGTCTTCGATCGAGTTGATGTCCTTCATGTACTTCGGCACCGCAATGGTGAGCACGGCGTTGTCGTAGTACGCGCCGACGTCTTCGAGCTTGTCGCCGTACTCGTCCATGTACTGCTTGTGCGTGACCTCAGGCCACGACGAGGGGTACATGTCGACATCTCCGTTGGCGACTCCGGCATAAAGGACAGCAGCGTCACTGAAGGTTTCGGTCTCGACGTTGTAGCCGAGCTTGCTGAGCTGGTTCTCCAGCAGCAGCGAGACGCTCTGGCCATCGGTCCAGCCGGTGACGTAGCCGAGCTTGATATCGCCCTTGTCTCCGCCGCCTCCGTCGTCCTTCGCAGCTTCCTGCGAACAACCGGTCAGGGCCAGGCCGAGAGCTGCCACTCCGGCGACGAATGTGGTGAGGAATCTATTTTTCATTTCGTGTTCCTATTCTCTTGTATTCGACATCTTCTGTCCGTGATGGCTTGGGTCGTTCAGGCTTGCGCAGCGACGGCCTTGGTCTTCGCCTTGCGCTTGCGCATCATGGCGACAAGCGAAGTCGGAAAGTCCTTCGCAGTGCCCAAAGCCGCGGTCACTCGATCGAGGTAGACCGCGATGATGACGACACCGAGTCCGGCCTCGACGCCAAGGGGCAGGTTTTGAGTGGCGACGGCCTCGACGACGTTCTTGCCCAAACCGTCGGCACCGACGAACCCGGCGATGACGGCCATAGCCAGGGCGAGCATGATGACCTGGTTGATGCCGGCCATGATCGTCGGCGTGGCCAGAGGCAGTTGGACGCCTCGGAGAATCTGACCCGGTGTGGCTCCGAAGGATTGACCGGCTTCGACCGTCTCCGAGTCGACTCCGCGGATTCCAAGTTCGGTGAATCTCACACCGGGAGGGAGAGCAAAGATCACGGTTGATACGAGTCCGGGCACCACGCCGATGCCGAAGAAGGTCACAGCCGGGATGAGGTAGACGAATGAAGGCATCGTCTGCATGAAGTCGAGCACGGGCCGGATGGCGGAGGATGCCCTGTCGTTCCTGGCGGCCAGGATGCCGACCGGAACCGCGATGACGATCGCAATGACTGCCGCGATGATGACCAGTGCCAGGGTCTGCATCGCCGGCACCCATTGGTCCATCGTCATGATGAAGAAGAGTGTGATCAGTGTGCCGATCGCCATCTGCCAGGACCGCAGGAGCCAGCCGATAAGCGCAAGCAGGACGATGATGACGAACGGATGGAGGTCGACAAGCACATTTGTCAGCGTGTCGATGAGGAAGTTGAAGAGGAAGGTGACGAAGTCGAAGAACCACGAGACGTTCTCTTTGAGCCAATCGAAGAGGGTATCGACCCACGCTCCCACCGGGATTCTGATGTTCTCCATTAGAGATCGCCCCTCCCACTTGCCGCACCGGCTTCTGACGCATCATCTGTCTCGGCGAGGATTTGGTCGATGAGTCCGGTGTCCACTGGTGCAGTCCACTCCAGGCTGTCGTCATCGGGGGTCTGCTCTCCGTCTCCGTTCTGGTTGCCCAAGGCGGCGAGCAGGGTCGCTCGAGGGACGACCCCGACGAGATGCCCTTCGTCATTCGTCACCGGTACAGGAAGAGGGGTCTCCGAGGACGGTAGGAACAGCTCGATGAGCAGATCCTCGGGTGATGCTGATGTCGACATCGGTTGGATGATCTCGTCCAGAGTCTTCCCGCCGTTGCGGAGATGGTCGATGCAGTCGCGATCGCTGACGACACCGAGGAATTTGCGGTGGCGATCGGTGACGTAGATCGCCGAAGCGTTGCTCTCACGCATGTTGCGCAGAGCGAGTCGAGGCCCGTTCTGGTTGGTCACGACCTGTCGTGCCTTTTCCATCACGTTGCTCGCTGTCAGGACACGGGCACGATCGACGTCGTGGACGAACTGTGCGACGTAGTCATTGGCGGGATCGGTGAGGATCTCTTCTGGTGTGCCGACTTGGACGATGCGCCCGTTGCGCATGACTGCGATCCGATCACCGAGGAACATTGCCTCGTTGAGATCGTGGGTGATGAAGATGATGGTCTTCTTGAGCTCACCCTGCAGCTCCACGAGCTGCTCCTGCATCTCGCGTCGGATGAGCGGATCCAGGGCAGAAAATGCCTCGTCCATGAGCAGGATGTCGGTTTCGGCGGCGAGCGCTCGTGCCAGACCCACACGCTGCTGCATGCCGCCGGAGAGCTGCTCGGGGTACTTGTCTCCCCAGCCTTCGAGGCCGACGGCTTTCAGCCAGCGGTCAGCGACTTCGTCGCGCTTTGCCTTCTCCGTCCCTCGGATTTCAAGTGCATAGGAGGCGTTGTCGCGAACCGTCCGGTGCGGGAGCAGCGCAAAGTGTTGGAAGACCATTGAGACGTGTTCGCTGCGTACCTTGCGCAAAGCTGCCGCATCGATCTTGGCGATGTCTGTGCCCAGGACTTCGACTGACCCCGTGGTCGGAGCCCACAGCCCGTTGAGTGTGCGGATCAGAGTGGACTTGCCCGAACCGGAGAGTCCCATGACGACGAAGATCTCACCCGCTTCGACCTCAAAGCTGGCATCGATGACCGCTGCTGTGCCGAGCTTTGTGAGTTCGTCGCGATCTGCACCTTCTTCGAGACGCTTGACGACTTCCTTCTGGCGCTTGCCGAAGACTTTGTACACGTTTGACGCTTTGACTACGCTCACGTGATTCCTCCTTACATTCTTGAACTTCCGCAAGAACGAGAGGCTTCACCCCCGTTTTTCGATGCGGTGGTGGTCGATCCGAACTGGTTGGATCGCACACTCGCCTCACCGCACACGGATATCTCACTCCCTATTGTAGTTTTGTTCAGGGTTTTCGGTACAGGCTTTGTCGATAGAACGCGGTGTGGCGGACTTGACGACCGCTCTGACCAGGGACGATGTGAAATCATGCGTTACTTGATTGTTACAAACCGCTCTTGAGGCATATAGGTATGGCCTTATCCGATTTGTTACACAATGCGGATTTTTGATGGTGAACGAGGTTGGCAGCTCTCCGGGGAGATGCGGCCGTGAGCCAGGGCTATTCAGGAACGTGAGTCAGGGACTCTTCCGGAAGAGGTGTTCAAGACCCAGCGCTCAGGAACCCAAGGATCTCAGGGGTGACCACCTCGGCGAACTCTTCGAAGAAGCCATGCCGACCACCAGGGCAGATGCGGATACGAGAGTGCGGTATGCGCTCATGCAGAAGGTGGGCGTTGGCGACGGGATTCATGAGGTCGTCGTCGCCGTGGACGATGAGTGTCGGTGCAGTGATCTCCGGCAGGCGCTCCCACGCATTGTGACGGGCACTGATGCGCAGATGAGCCGCGGACTCCTGGGCGGTCATCGTGTCATCGCCGAGGAGTTTGCTGTACCTCGGGGCCGCGGTCCAGTTCGGAGTGTAGAAAAGTGAGAACAGGTACTGCGTATGTTCACGACCGCGCAGTCGCGCCAGATTCTGGCCCACCTCCCGGGGCCGTCTGACGGAATTCGGACCTCCGGGTGTTGTGCACCCCAGAACCAGCGCGCCGACGCGATCAGGGAAGTCCACGGCCAGCATCTGAGCGACGCGGCCACCCATCGACGTCCCGTAGACGGCAGCGCGGGTGATGCCCACGTGGTCGAGAACCTCGGCGGCGTCGGCGGCGAAGCTTGCAGTCGAGAGTTCATTCAGTTCACCGCGGCTGCCGCCGGTGCCGCGGTAGTCGAAGGTGACGGTGCGAAACTGAGGTTCGAAGTCCGAGCGCAGTTCGTCCCACCATTCGTGAGAGTTCGACTGCCCGGGGAGAAGGAGCAGGGCTGGTGCCTCCGGTGGGCCGCTGACCTGGATCGCGAGCGGAAATCTGTCTCGAGCGGTGATGGTGAGCTGGTCCCTGGTCTCCACGTGGTGTTCCTCTTCGCTGGTGCGCCGACCCAAGCACCTAGGCTGGGGCCATGAAGCAATTGCCGTTCCTCAATGATGCCGCAGATCCGCAGCGCCCGGCCATCATCGTTCCCGTCCAGGCAACCTCGGCGGAGGACATCGCACGGCAGTGCGGCGCCATCGCCGATACAGCTGTCGTCGATGTCATCGAATGGCGCATAGACTCCGTGATCGGCTGCGTCGCGGGTGAGAGCAGCCAGGGGACCGTCGCGATTGATCCCCAAAGGCTCGCCGAGGCGGTCCTGGGCTTGGCGGTACACGTGAGCACGGCTGGACTGCCGGTTCTCATCACACTGCGGACGGGGTTCGAGGGCGGCAGCGCCGAGGTCAGCGAAGACGTCTACACAGAGATCATCAGGGCTGTCATCACTGGACTGCCTGAGAAGTCCGGGATATCCGAGGCGCCGGATGGGGCTGCGGGTGTCACGTGGGCACTCGATGTCGAAATTGATCGCCGAGGTGCGGCAGAGCTCATTGACTTGGCGCATGACCAGGGCCTGTCGGTGGTGGCCTCACACCACAACTTCGCCGGAACGGACTCGGCAGAGGCATTGGCAGCCACATTCACCAGGATGGCTGCGGCCGGGGCAGATGTGGCGAAGATAGCGATGATGCCGGTGACCCGTGCGGATGTTGCGGAGCTCCTGCGAGCCACCGCGCTCGCCGAGGAGAATCTTGAGATTCCCGTGCTCGGAATCTCGATGGGTCAACTGGGCAGAACCAGTCGCGTCATGGGTGCGGATTTCGGAAGCTGCGCAACGTTCGCACAACTGGGGCAGGCGTCGGCACCCGGCCAGATCGCCGTTGCGGATCTGGCCGGGATCATCGACTCGCTCTACGGCTGAAGGGCCAGCGGGACTGAGTGATCAGCGATGCCGACTGGTCAGTCGACGTCTTCTTCGATCTGCTTGCGGAACTTCTTGGGCAGAGCGTCGTCGCCGAAGCTGTTGCGCACGGTGCTGGCGGCGATGCGCTGCACGACGAGCTGTGCCACTGCCACGCCGACACCGGAGACGATGGTCCAGGCCAGAGCCTCGGACATCGAGATCTCGTCATCGACGGGGTTGTTCGGTGCTGGTCGTTTGGTCGCCTTCTCCCAGGTGAAGGTCAACGCCTTTCGAGCCGCGAATGCTGCCACGATGGGCGCTCCGACGCCGATGACCTGCCATGCGAGCTTTCCCATGCTCGTGTCCTTTCGTTAGACGCTGTGCCTGCGGCGATGATGCGCCGCGCAGATGTCGCTGGGGTGCGAATCCGTACGTGACCACACTAGCGCAGGAGACCCATTCATACGCAGGAGGCAGAACTTCATACTTTCGAGGGATGTGGCGCGCGCATGCGAGCGATAGATTGAAGCTTCAGCGCACGAGAGGAGCTGGAATGCTCAGCAGATGGAAAGTCGCGGTCATCACCGGGCTGTTCGCCTTCGGCGCGCTGAGTTTCGTTCTGGGCCTCTTCCCGCTGCTCGCCGACATCTTCTGGATCCTGTGGTTCGCCGGCTGCGGAGCATGCATCCTCGCGCTGGTCCTGACGGTGGTCGTGCCGTCTCCTCGGTCCGCAGCGAACCGGCACGCACCGAGGTCTTCGGCAGCGGATTCGGCCGACGGCGTCAGCCCGCCATGATCAGTCTCTGAAGCTCCGCTGTCAGCTCCTCGTCTCGCGGGATGGGGTTCCCGTCAAGCTGATTGAGTGACACGGCCGTGCGCATCGACGACACATACCAAGCGCCATCGGCCCCGACCACCTCGCTCAGACCGAAGTCCGCATATTCGGCATTGAGCCCGAGCTCTCCGGCATGGTCGAAGATCAGGCGCTGGGTCGTGCCCGAGAGCAGACCTGCTTCCGGATTCGGCGTGAGGAGTCGGTCGCCTCGGCGAATGATGAGGTTGGAAGTCGGACCTTCGAGGACGACTCCATCATGGGAGACGAACAGGGCCTCGTCTGCGCCCTGCTCCGCCGCGTATCTTCCGGCGGCCTGGTTGACCGCATAGGACAGGGTCTTCGCCCCGATGAGCAGCCAAGGTGCCTTGCTTCCCAGGTAGGCGTCGTAACCGCGATCGAGGCTGACGGCGGAGATGCCCTGTGCGCGTGCTCGCGTGATCTTCTCGTCGACGGGAACGTTGAAGGCCCAGCCACGTGGGCTCTGGCTTCCATCGGGGTTCTGGGTGCCGCGTGACAGTGCGTAGCGGACCCCGAACTCGGTGAGGCTCGGATCGGCCGCGCGCACCTCGGCGATCACGGTATCGAGCCCGCGGCTCCACAGCTCCGGTTCCGGATCGGGCAGGCCCAGCGCCGAGGCGGATGCGCAGAATCGTGTGAAATGGCGATCACGAGACACCACGGTCACGCTGTCGCCGATGCGCACGAGAACGGTCTCGAAGATGCCGTCACCGCGATGGGCCGACAGGTCCGTGACGGGGAGCTGCGGGGCACCGAGATCGGCCACCTCGACGGTGGACGCGGCTGGGTCGATCAGGACAAGTGCATCGGTCATACGGACAGTCTAGGTTCTCGGAAAACCTGCGCCGAGAGGATGCCGCGCTCAGCCTGTGCGCAGCAGAAGCCGTGGTCAGCCTGCGCTGACGCCGAACAGGAGGCCGAGAGCGTATGTCACGGCTGCTGCACCGAATCCCACTGCCAGCTGTCTCAGGGCGCGGGGTCCCGGAGCGGTTCCGGAGAGCAGGCCGACGGTGCCGCCGGTGAAGAGGAGTGCGATGCCGACGAGGCCGGCAGAGAGGAACACGGCGGGCAGGCCGGACATGCCGAAGATATAGGGCAGGATCGGGATGAGGGCGCCCGAGGAGAAGAAGGCGAAGCTCGACAGCGATGCCCCCAAGCCGGTGCCCAGCTCGTCGCGGTCGACGCCGGAGTCGAGGCTGGGCAGCTGAGGAGCCACGTTCTTGTTCTTGGCTGCCGCGATCGTCCGATGTGCCCGAGCATCGGCTTCAGGGGAGTCCATGCCCCTGGCGCGGAAGACGAGAGCGAGCTCGTTGGCGTCGATGTTGAGATCGGCCAGTGCATGGCGCGATTCAGGATCCGGCGTCGAGGCATCGAGCAGCTCGCGCTGGGACCGCACGGAGATGTACTCCCCGGCCGCCATGGACAGGGCTCCGGCGAGCAGGCCGGAGACGCCGGTGAGCAGGATGACGTGGTTGCCCACCCCGGCGGCGCCGACACCGAGGACGAGCGCGAGGTTGGACACGAGCCCGTCATTGGCGCCGAAGACCGCGGCCCGGAAATTGCCCGACAGGCGGGCCCGGGAGCGGGCGGCGAGAGCGCGCACAACTTCGGCGTGGATCCGCTCGTCGGCGGCCATCTCTGCCGATGCCGCCTCGTCGTCGTCGTAGGGTGAACTCGTCTCCGACTGCTGCGCCAGAGCGAGAATGAAGACTGACCCGAACATCCGACCCAGGAACGCAAGGCTCAGGGTGACCAGGTCGGGGGCCCGCTTCTTCTGCGCATGCTCGCCGAGGAGGTCGATCCAATGTTCCTGATGCCGGGATTCGGCGGTGGCCAGAGCGAGGAGGATCTCCCGATCTTCGCCGGTGCGACGATCGGCCAGATTGCGGTAGACGCGCTCCTCAAGCCGCTCGTTCGCAAGATACCGCTGCCAGCGTCTGATCGTCCGGCGGTCGGGCTCATGGACAGCGCCGGGGGGTGTCGATTCGTTGTTCATCACTGGTCAGATTCTACGTGGAGTAGGCATTTGAATTCAACACTTGCGCAATCGACGAAGTGTGGGTTGTTATCGATTCGTTACCTCAACGACCCGAGGGATGGACTAGATTAAAGCTCAATGTGAGTTGTGTCACCGTTTCGTTATAGATGTATGTATTTCGTTACCAATGGCGAAGACATTGCGAAACGTGAGAATCAAGCTTCCCCTTGAGCTCGACCGGTTGCCACCGCTGCTGTTGCGAACTTCTGACAGCAGCGATGGCAACCGGTCAGCGCTCAGCTATTCGTGTGCTGCGATTACCCCGTGGGTGACGTTCGGTCGACGACCGGGCGCGGTCAGAGATGCCCGCTCGCGAACGTGTGCGAAAAGCAATCATGGTTCGTCTGGCACCTGAGGAGCGAAAGGAACTCCATGAAGTTGCGTACCAAAACATGGTTGGCGGTCACCGCCGCCACCGGTCTGGCTCTCGGCGGATTCAGCCCGGCACTGGCGGCTGGGAACGCGGGACCGACCGAGCACACCGATATGGGCGTCACCGGCGACGCCGTGATGGATCATCTGCAGAAGATCTCCGATATCTCGACCTCCCACGCCGATGAGGGGTTCCGCGCGTTGGGGACTCCCGGCTATGAGGAGTCGGTTGAATACGTCGAACAGACGCTTGAGGCAACAGGTGCCTTCGACGTCGAACGGCAGGCCTTCGAGGTCGACGATCAGACGTTCGGCGAGGTCGCGGTCAGTGTTGACGGCGAGGAGGTCGAGGCCACCCCGGCCAGCTACACCGAGGGCACCGAAGAACCGCTGACCGATCTGTCGGTGGCGCTGCCGGTCGACGATGACTACAGCGACCTGGACGGCGGTCAGCTGGGCTGCGCGGCCAGCGACTTCGATGACAGCGCCGAGGGCGCACTCGTCCTCGTCGCCCGCGGCACCTGTTCCTTCGGAGAGAAGACCCAGGCGGCCACGGATGCCGGAGCCGCAGCGGTCATCCTCTACAACAACGACACCTCTGCCCCCGATGAAGCACTCAACGCCACCCTCGGCGAACGTGTCGAGAACGGAGCGCCCACAGTCGGCGTCAGCTACAACGTCGGCAATGATCTGCTGACAAAGATCGAAGGTGCCTCCGAGGAAGAGCCGCTGCTGGCGGACTTCACTCTCGAAACCGAATACACCACCTCGACGACCTGGAACGTCGTTGCCGAGACCAAGGCCGGCGACCACGACAACGTCCAGATGTTCGGCGCCCACCTCGACGGTGTCCGCGAAGGTCCGGGAGCCAACGACAACGGGTCCGGCTCAGCTGCACTGCTGGCCAGCGCCGAGGCTCTGGCCAAGCAGCCGACCGAGGCCGACAACGCCATCCGCTTCGGCTGGTGGGCCGCAGAAGAGGTCGGACTCGTCGGTTCGACCCACTACGTCGAAAGCCTCGGCGACGCCGAGCTCGCGAAGGTCAAGTCGTACATGAACTTCGACATGATCGGCTCCGACAACTACATCGTCGGCACCCTGGATTCGGACGGTTCCGATGTGCCGATTCCGGACGGCGTCAATGTGCCCGAAGGGTCGGCGGAACTCGAGAAGATCTTCACCGACTACTTCGCCGATAATGATCAGCCCAACGTCGGAACCGACTTCTCCGGCCGTTCGGACTACCAGGCCTTCATCGACAACGGCATTCCAGCCAGCGGCCTGTTCTCCGGTGCGGATGGAACGAAGACGGAGCAGGAGGCCGAATGGTTCGGCGGAACCGTTGGTGACAAGCACGACACCAACTACCATCAGCCCACGGACACGATCGAGAACGTGAGCCAACAGTCTCTCGACATCTTCGCGCCGGCCATCGGCTATTCGGTGCACACACTCGCATACGATCTCAGCGATGCGCCGGACCCGACCGATCCGCCGACCACCCCACCGACGGATCCTCCGACGGAGACTCCTACCGAGACGCCGACGGATGACCCGACGGAGGCCCCGACGGATGATCCGACGGAGGCCCCGGGCGAGCGGAGTCTGAGCATCGATCCGAAGACGATCGACCAGGCTGACTTCGTCGGTGAGAAGGGCGTCCAGGTGGCAGCTGCCGGCTGTACCCCAGACACCACCGCCACGATGACCGTGGAGCCGCAGAACGGTGAGATCGAGACATTCGAGCAGACCGCGACGGCAGATGCCGATTCAGTGGCCAAGTTCGGCGTACGCGGTCTCGACGAGTCCAAGGCCGCAACCTACGTCGGCAAGTACGAGGTCACGGTCGACTGCGAGGGCGGTGACCCGCTGTCCGGTTCGTTCGAGGTCCTCGCGGAGGACAGCGATGGCCCGGGTGCCGGTGATGGCGGCGGAGACCTGCCGCGCACAGGCAATGAGGCCCTGCCCCTGGTGATCTCGGCTGGTGCACTTATGGTGCTCGGCGTGATCATGACAATGGGAGCTCGCCGCCGCAGGGCCTGAGCATCCCCCGAATGCCACGCGGGCCGGTGACTGAAAAAGTTCACCGGCCCGCGTGCCCATTCACAGCCTTCAGCACCTGCTCATCTTGGTCAGGCAGAATTGGCTCGTGACTCCCAAACTCTTCTTCAAGACCTTCGCCATTGCAGAGACCATCACCTGGACTCTGCTCATCATCGGCATGATCCTCAAGTACACCCATATCACCGAGATCGGGGTGCGCATCGGCGGCGGCATCCACGGGTTCGTCTTCATCTGCTTCGTCATCGCCGTCATCGGCGTCGGCACCTCGCAGATGTGGAGCAAGAAGCGCATCGCCACGGGCCTGGCCTCGGCCATCATTCCCTACGCCACGATTCCCTTCGAAAGATCCGTGGAGAAGACCGGAGCACTGGAGGGCGGCTGGGGACTGGGCGCGAACGGTCGTGCCCCGCGGAACTGGTTCGAGAAGCTCACCTCCTGGGCGATCCGCTCACCATTCCTGGCCATCGGTGCGGGAATCATCTTCGTCATCATCATCTTCAGCGGACTGCTGTTCCTCGGCCCTCCCGGCGAATGGGGCAAGTGAACCTCGCATAGCCTCGGTGGCCTGTCCAGGACACGGCGGGCCTGTCCAGGACATGCAGACTCGCATAGGATGACCACAACGGGCGCCGTGGTCTCACTGCGCCTGGTCCCTTCCAACCCAGAATCTCGGAAAGGCTCATGTGGATTTCATCCTGGGCGCCGTAGTCATCGGTGTCATAGTCATCATCGCCCTGATCGCGTTCTTCGTGATCATGCGCTCGATCAAGATCGCCTCCCCGTCTGAGGCGCTCATCATCACCGGCCGTAATGCCAGCAGTTCGGGTGG
Organism: Brevibacterium sp. UCMA 11752; assembly: GCF_021532235.1. Taxonomy (NCBI): domain Bacteria; kingdom Bacillati; phylum Actinomycetota; class Actinomycetes; order Micrococcales; family Brevibacteriaceae; genus Brevibacterium; species Brevibacterium sp. UCMA 11752. The sequence goes on from NZ_JACBOS010000003.1 coordinate 1,106,454, forward strand.
CACCGGTCGCATCATCATCGGTGGGCGCTCAGTCGTCTATCCGATCGTGCAGAAGGCCTTCATCCTGTCGCTGTCCTCGCGTCAGATCGCCGTTGCGATCGACGGCATCTCGATGAACGGCATCGCCTTGCGCCTGCACGGAGTTGCGCAGGTCAAGGTGGGTGGCACCGAGGAAGACGTGCGCAAGGCAGCGCAGCGCTTCCTCGATCAGCAGGATCAGATCGAGCCCTACAGCACAGAGATCCTCTCCGGTACGCTGCGTGCCGTCGTCGGTACGCTGACCGTTGAGCAGATCATCCAGGATCGCGCTTCCTTCGCCTCGCAGGTGCAGGAGGAATCCGCGCACTCGATGAACAATCAGGGTCTGGTCATCGACACATTCCAGATCTCCGCGGTCGAGGACGAGGGCAGCTACCTGAAGGACTGGGGCCGCCCACAGGCAGCCGAGGTCGCGAAGAACGCCGCCATCGCCGAGGCGAACGCCAGTCGCGCCTCGGCCGTCGAGGAAGCGCTGCAGAACGAGTCAACCCAGAAGCAGCAGGCCCTGACAGATCAGGCAATCGCCGAACAGCAGCAGCAGCTCGCGCTGCGGCGTGCGGCGCTGAAGGAAGAAGCCGATCAGCGTCAGGCGGGTGCCGATAACGCCGGTCCGCTGGCGAACGCGGCGGAGAAGCAGAAGCTGCTCGAACGCGACCGAATCGTCGCGAAGGAAGCCGCAGAGCTGCGTGCCGAACAGCTCGATGCGGAGGTCAGGCGTCCGGCCGATGCGGAGCGGTACCGCCAGCAGGCAGAGGCCGACGCGCGAGCCTACGATGTCGAAGCCCAGGGCCGAGCCGAGGCAGCCGCCGAGCTGCATCGTCGTTCGAAGGACGCTGAGGCTATTCGTCTCGAGGGCGAGGCTCAGGCCGATGCGATCAGGGCGCGCGGTGAGGCAGAAGCTGGAGCCCTCCAGGCGCAGGCCGAGGCCTACAAGAAGTTCAACGATGCCGCCGTGCTGTCGAAGGTCCTCGAAGTTCTGCCGACCATCGCCGGCGAGCTCGTCGCGCCCTACGCGAACATCAAGGACCTCTCGATCGTGTCCACCGATGGTGAGTCCAAGCTCGCGAACTCGGTATCGAACAACCTCGCTCAGGTACTCGAGGTCGTTCGCGGCACCACCGGAATCGACCTCAGCGATCTGGTCAGCAAGGCCCAGAACCAGGGCGGATCGAAGTCCGCGACCGGCTGGGGCCGCGATGACTCGACCGAATCCGACGACGCGGGTGACTTCGCCGGGTCGGGTTCTAAAGGCGGTGGAGCCGACGACAACGATCAGGTCGTCGAAGGCGAGATCTCCGAGGGCCACGGCGGCCAGCCGGGTCGCGGAGATCGCTCGGGCCGCGGAGGGGCGAAGCCCACTGGTTTGGGAGATCCCAGTGCATGGTCGAGTGGGAACTTCGACCCGAAGGACTACCTCGACGAGAACGGTGAGCTCGACCTCACCCACATCGGCGATGACGTGAAGAAGGCCACCGGAATCGATGTGCAGTCCTACATCGCCGAGGCGCTGCGCCGACGCGACGGCCGTGACGGCGATTCGGACGGGCAGGGCGGTCCCGACAAGAAATAGTCTGTGCCGTGATCGGCATTCACACAGCCCGGCTGTGACCCGCGAGCAGTGTGCAGAATTGATGCGTACGTGCTTGGCAGCAGATGCCGGGCACGTACGCTTTCTGCGTCTGCGTCTGCGTCTGCGTCTGCGTCTGCGTCTGCGTCTGCGACCGGGGCCGCTGCCCTGGCCCGACTCGGCGGCAGTTGGAAGTCGGAGCGGGATGGGCGGCGGAAACCGGTATGCCCTGAGCTCGGGTGATGAGACACTCATTCATAAAGACATACGCATATGTTAATGTGATTGCGGAGGAGGTTTCCATGGCTCATGATCACTCGCACAGCTCAGGATCGCGTCGACGGTTGGCGATCGTCTTCGGCATCGTCCTGGTGATCTTCGTCTTCCAGGTGATCGGCTCGATCATGACGGGCAGTCTGGCGCTGTTGATCGACACCGGACATAATTCCGTCGACCTCATCGGAATCGGGATCGCACTCTTCGCCGCCACCTTGGTCCGCAAACCGCCGAAGGGTCAGAAGACCTGGGGGTTTCGCCGAGCCGAGGTGCTTGCCGCCGGGGCGCAGGCGACTCTGCTGCTGGGACTCGGCGTCTACAGCCTCATCGAGGGCATCCGTCGCTTCTTCGTCCCGCCCGAGGTGCCGGGCCCGGAACTGATGGTATTCGGTGCCGTCGGACTTCTCGGCAACATCGTGTCGATCATCATCCTCAGTTCCTCCAGAGAACAGTCACTCAACCTCAAGGCCGCATTTCTCGAGGTCATCGCCGATGCATTGGGATCCGTCGCCGTCATCCTCGCCGCCGTCTCCATCTGGCTCTTCGACTGGACCCGCGCCGATGCCGTGGCAGCTCTGTTCATCGCCGCGCTGATCGTCCCCAGGGCCTTCTCCATCCTGAAGGAGACCGGATCGATTCTGCTTGAAGTCGCCCCCAGGGAACTCGACCTCGAGAAGGTCAAGATGCACATTGAGGGAGTCGAGCACGTCCAAGAGGTCCATGACCTTCACGTGACGCGCATCGATTCGAACCTCCCCGTGCTCACCGCCCACGTGGTCCTCGCTGACGAGTGCTTCTACGACGGACATGCCCCGCGAATACTCACCGCGCTCCAGGAGTGCCTGGCTGAGCACTTCAAGGTCGCCATCGAACACTCGACCTTCCAGTTCGACAGAGCGAAGGACGCGGCTCAGGAGACGCACACCCACACCTGAGGCCGTCTTGGACGGTGGCTCAGCTCGTTCTGTGGCTTTGCCTGCAGGGCTCACTTCGCAGCGGACGGAACCGAAGTCTTCGCGTGGATCTCCTCGAGCTGAGCGACGATTGCCTCCGTCATCTCAAGTGTGTTGGAATCTCCGCCGAGGTCGCGTGGGAGGATGCCCGCGCCGGTCACGTTCTCAATGGCCTGTCGAATCTGCAGGGCCTCGGCGGTCAGCCCGAACTGGTCGAGCATGAGGGAGGCAGACGAGATCGCTCCGATCGGATTGGAGACTCCCTGCCCCGCGATGTCGGGTGCCGAACCATGGACGGGTTCGAACATCGAAGGAAATCGCTTCTCAGGATTGAGGTTGGCGCTCGCAGCGAGCCCAAGGCTTCCGGCCAAGGCTGAGCCCAGATCGGAGAGTATATCGGCGTGGAGGTTGGAGGCGACGACGACGGAGAGGTCCTCTGGGTGCAGGACGAACTTCGCGCTCATGGCATCAACCAAAACGCTTTCGGTCTCCACGTCCGGGTATTCCTCGGCGATTCGGGTGAAGACCTCGTCCCAGAGCACCATTCCATACTGCTGCGCATTCGACTTGGTGACGCTCGAGACCTTTTTGACTGCTCTTGTCCGCGCCAAGTCGAAGGCGAACCGGATGATTCGTTCGCAGCCCTTCTCAGTGTGCAGGCTGGTCTGCAGTGCAACCTCATTGCCGGGGCCGCGACCGCTGAGGTTGCGGCCTCCCATGCCGGCGTACTCGCCTTCACTGTTCTCTCGGACGACGACCCAGTCCAGGTCGGTGTCATCGGCTTTTCGCAACGGGGACTCGACGCCGGGCATGAAGGTCACTGGGCGAATATTGGCCCACTGGTCGAAGGGCTGCGTGATCGCGAGGCGAAGGCCCCACAGGCTGGTGTGGTCAGGGACCTCGCTCGATCCGACGGCGCCGAAGTAGATGGCATCGTGTCCCTGCAGCTCCTCAAGGCCGCCTTCAGGGATGTAGTGTCCGTGTTCAAGATAGTACTCGGAGCTCCAGGGATACTCGGTGACGTCGAAGGCGATTGTTCCCTCCGAGAGCTTGGCGACAGTGTCGAGGACCCTCAGCCCGGCGGCGACTACCTCACCGCCGATGCCGTCACCGGGGATGGAGGCTATGGAGAATGTCTGCGTCTCGGTCATTGTTCGTCCTGGTTCTGAGGGGCAGTGGGTCGTCTCCATTGAGCAGGGAAAACGTACATAAGTCCAAGACTCAATAGCAATCCCACGTATAGGTCGAGACTATGACCCTAGGTCACGGGCTGATTCGAGGAAGCGTGCGGCTGCGGGTGTCAGGCCCTCCTGGCGCGCAATGGCAGACACGTGAAGCGAAGGTGCACCTGTGATGGAGTGCAGGCGGACCTGTCCGGCGTCCGCGAACGTCTGCCAGGAAGCGGGTAGTACAGCGTGGCCGATGCCGGCTTTCACTAGCGGCAGGATCGATGTTCGATGGGTGACCTCCGCTGCGATGTCGATATCAATACCGGCGGCGATCAGCTCGTCGACATAGGCTCGCATGAGGGACCCTTTGTGCGAGACGACCAGCCGCGTCCCCGAGAGGGGTTCGGGACTCACCGACTCGGTGTCGGTGAACTGGGAGACCTCGGAATTGTGGGCGAGCATCAGCGGCTGATCGGCGAGCTGGATGACCTGCAGGTCATTGATCTGCAGCGGATCCCGTCCACCGAGGAATCCGACCTCCGAGCGACCATAGCGAACGGCTTCGATCGTTTCATCAACAGTGAAAGTGCCGTTGAGGTCGAACGCGATCTGTGGGTGGGAACGGGCGAAGGTCGCCATCAGGGTTGTCAGCGGTTCGATGCTCGGAGAGGGCATGGCGGCGATCTGGATCCGACCGGACTGGAGTCCGCGCAGGCCCTGCACGTGGGCCTTGGCAGTTTCGAGATCGCGGACGACGAGTCGGGCCGGCCCCTCCAGTTCCTTGCCCGCCTCGCTCAGGCTGACAGTGCGACCGATGCGGTGAAAGAGCGTCACGCCCAGTTCTCTCTCGAGGCCCTTGATCGTCTGCGATAGCGAAGGCTGTGCGACAAGGAGGGTCTCGGCTGCCTTGGTGAAACTCCCAGTGTCGACGACGGCGAGAAACTGGCGAAGCTGACGAATGTCCATAGGCATATCCTATTGGTTGCATTGGAAATGAGCCTTGGACTATTTCGCCGCGGTCCGCCAGGGTGAGACCAAAGCGATGAAAGGACCAATGACGGTGAATATTTCGCATGAACGCGGCAAAGGCGGCTCGTCGATTCTGAAGACAGATGTTCGCGAAGCACTTCTGGGAGGCAAAACCTTCCGAAGTTTGAGCGAGCAGAAGCTCTCGCCTCGGGAAGAGAAGTTCGAGCGGGCGAGGATGACCTCCGGGTTCGTGCTGGCGCCATTGGTGGCCATCGTATTTGCCCTCATACCCATGGGTCTGACCTACCAGCAGCAGATGTTGGCAGCGATCCTGCTGGCTGTCATCGTTCTCTGGATCACGGAGCCGGTGCCGATCCCCATAGGAGGACTGCTCGGTGTCGGCGCAGTCGTCGTCTTGGGAATCGTTCCCGCCGCCGATGCTGTCGGACCCTTCGGGTCATCGACGATCTTCACCTTCATCGGCGCCTTCATCTTGGCGCAGGCGATGCTGCACCACGGGATAGCTCAGCGGCTTGCGCTGACTGTCCTCTCGCTTCCTGGAGTCGGCAAATCTGTTTACCGGGTCATCATCGCCTTCGGACTGATCACCTGCATTCTTTCCGCTTTCGTCTCGAACACGGCAACGGTGGCAATGCTGATGCCGACCGCACTGGGAATCCTTGCTGTCATCGCGGAGCTTATGCAGGAACGTGGAATCGTCAAACAGGACTTCGACCCGCTGCGACTTCGGGTCGGCGCCGCCCTGCTGCTGATGCTGGCCTACGGCGCCAGCGTCGGAGGACTGCTCACTCCTGTCGGTTCGCCGCCGAACCTTATCGGGCGTGGGCTGATCGAGGAAGCCACCGGCACGAAGATATCTTTCGGTCAGTGGATGGCTGTTGCTCTTCCCATCTGCATTGCGATGTTCATCATCCTCGCGATCGTGCTGCTGCTGTTGAACAAGCCGGAGATCCACAAGATCGAAGGTGTCGAAGAGTACGTACGAAAAGAACTGGCGGAACTCGGCCCCGTCTCTCGGGCGGAGAAGAACACATTGTTCGCCTTCGGCGTCACAGTCGTGCTGTGGCTGCTGCCTGCGTTCGCCGCATTGTTCACCGGCACGGATTCGGCCATCTACGATTTCCTCGACTCCCGGCTCGACGAGGGCATCGTCGCCGTGATCGGAGCTGCTCTTCTGTTCATCCTTCCGGTTGATTGGAAGCGCCGCGAACCTACCTTGACGTGGACCCAAGCAGCCAAAATCGACTGGGGAACCATCATCCTCTTCGGCTGCGGGATCATCTTCGGTTCGCTTCTGGCTGACACCGGCTTGGCCGAAACGATCGGTACCGGTTTCGCGGATGGCATGGGCGTCACCAGCCTGTTGGCGATCACCATCGTCTCTGTGGTCTTGGCGATTCTGATCTCGGAGACGACGTCGAACACCGCGGCGGCTGCAGTCATCGTCCCGATCGTCATTCCGCTGTGTCAGGCAGCGGGCATCGACCCCTTCGTCCCAGCCATGGCTGCCACCTTCGCTGCTTCCTTCGGCTTCATGCTCCCGGTCTCGACTCCGCAGAACGCGATCGTCTATGGCACCGGCGCAGTTCCGATCACGAAGATGATACGAACGGGATTCTCCTTCGACATCATAGGTGCCATCCTCATCGTCGTGCTGGTGCCCGTCATGATCGGAGTCGTCGGTCTGGGATAGTAGCCATGAGATATGAGTTGCGGAGGCACGACGGTCGCTTGAACGCACAACGGTCGGTAACTCCTGGTCGAATCCGCTGCTTCCTGCGACCAGGAGTTACCGACTGTTGAGTTCAGAACACGGGCACACGTACACCAGGGCGCCGGCGGCTCAGCTCTGCGGCAGGATCTGCAGCGAGTCGGTGCGGAACTTCTCGAGCTTCGCGGGGTCGATCGAAACGCCGAAGCCGACACCTGTGGGCACGTCGACCTTGCCGTCGTACATGACGATCTCTTCGGTGATGTCCTCGCGGAAGAAGCGATTCGATCCGGAGATGTCTCCGGGCAAGGTGAAGCCGGGCAGCGATGCCAGGGCGGCATTGGCGGCACGGCCCAAACCGGTCTCGACCATTCCGCCGTGCCAGACTGCTACACCATGTGCGGCGCAGAGATCATGGATCTTCTTCGCCTCGATGAAGCCGCCCACTCGCCCAGGCTTGATGTTGATGACGGCTGCCGCACCCATGGAGATCGCATCTGCGGCGGCTTCAGCGGAGTCGATCGACTCGTCCAGACACATCGGAGTCTCCATCAGCTTCGCGAGCTCGCCGTGCTGGCGGATATCGGCCTCTCCCAAGGGCTGCTCGATGAGGAGGAGGCCGTACTCGTCCAGCCTGCGCAGGTGGGAGGCATCGACGAGGGTGTAGGCGGCGTTGGCATCGACCTGGAAGCCGAAGTCATCGCCGAAGGCCTTGCGCACAGCGGCGATTGGGGCAATATCCTTACCCGGCTTGATCTTGAGTTTGATGCGGGCATAACCCTCGTCCAGATACCCGCCGATGACCCGGACCGTCTCTTCGACAGAATCCTGGATCCCCACAGAGACTCCGGAGGGGACGGAGTCGACGACGCCGCCCAGGTAGGTCTTGAAGGACTGGTCGTTGAGTTTGAGCTGGGCCTCGATGACCGCCATCTCCAGCGCCGACTTCGCCATCGGGTGACCGATCACGTGACGCAGATGCCAGGCCACGGTCTCCGCGGTCAGATCGTCGACGTCGAAGAGGATCGGAGCCAGCCACCGCTTCGTCACATCGATACCCGAAGCCACGTACTCAGAAGAGTAGAGCGGGGAGATCATCGCCACCGACTCACCCCAGCCCGTGATCTCACCCTTCGGGGTGTCGAAGGTGGCCTCGACGAGGTAGCAGTCCTTCTCCGTCTCCCGCATGAACGAGGTCTCGAAGGGGGTGACGAGGGGAATGGACACCTGGTGGAGAGTGACCGAGTTGAGTTTCATGCGCCATGCACCTTCTTTGTGTTCGGGGCTGATGATCCTGTGGCCCAGCCTATAACCACTCGCAGGACCACCTCGGCGGGCATTGGAGTATGGGACAGCGGTGGGCATCCGAAGTGCGGAACCCGCCGATTTCGGTGGACCAGAATGGTGGGTTCCAGCGGTGAGATCGACATGAGTCTCCCGCGGAATACTCCGACAGGATTCCTTGTGGCCGCCCGCGTCTCGCAGCACCCGTCTCACGCGCCGGTCTGCCGCTGGAGCGCGTGCGCCCGACATTGGTACTGTGAGTCAAAGATCCTGCTCAACTCAAGGGAGAGCTACGTGAACGACTACCTGCGGTCGCTCAAAGGCCGGAAGCAGAAGTGGTTCGGACTCAAACTGCCAGTCAAGGCTGCACTTGCGCAGCCGTATCTCCACCCGATGCTGAGGACGGTGGCGCCCCACATCAACGGCATCAAGGTCGGCAGGCTCCCCGCACCGATCGGACTCACCGAGGTTCGCGGGCGTGCCGGAGGCGCCGGCTTCTACCTCGTCGATCCGTTCCGCTGCGAGATCGCCAAGGAATTCTACTGGGGCAAGGGCCGCCGGACGGAGGCAGAGGACGCCTTCGCGCTCGACCTCATGGTCGAACTGTCCCGCGACGCGGACGTGTTCCTCGATATCGGCGCCTACACCGGGGTCTTCACGATGGCGGTGCTGGCAGCGAATCCGACCGCGGTCGCCCACTCGTTCGAGATTATCCCCGCCGTCGTCACCGGGTTGGAGAAGAACGTAGCGCGCAACCACCTCGGCGATCGGGTGACTGTTCATCCGACGGGCGTCGGCAAGCCCGGCACCACGATGCAGGTGCCCACCGGCGACGGAGGATCGGCATTGCCGTCGTTCTATGGGACCGGCATGGACTTCGACTCCGGTGCGCAGGTGCGCTTCACCTCGCTCGACGAGCTCCTCCCGGATCTGCCGCCCGGCCGTCCGCAGGTGACCGTGAAGATCGATGTGGAAGGTGCGGAGAATGACGTCCTCGACAACGGTCGGGAACTGTTGGGCACACTGCAGCCGGACATCCTGTGCGAGGTCCTCGACGACCGGGCACAGCCCGAGCAGCTGATGCGCATCCTCGACCGCTTCGACTACCACTACTACCTCGTCGGCGACGACCACCTCAGCGCTCATGACGAGATCGTTCCCGACCCGCATTTCCGCGACTGGCTCTTCACGACGAAGAACCCGGAGGATATGCGGGTAGCGGGCTACCCGGTCAGGTGACCGACCAAGTCAGCGCAGCGCGCTGAAACTCGCTTCAGCTCTGCGGCGAAGGCTGGTCTCAGCCCTGGAGCTGACCAGTGAAGTCAGCCCTGGAGCTGATCGGCGATGAGGGCAGCGAGCAGGGCTGTGCGCGGGGCGATCTCAGCGATGACCGCGTGCTCATGCTCGGCATGCGCTCCATCGCCCACAGCACCCAGGCCGTCAAGTGTCGCAATGCCGTCACCGGCGGTGAAGTTGCCGTCCGAAGCGCCGCCCACGGACACGCCCTCCGGAGCGGGCAGGCCGAGCTCAGCAGCCAGGGCAGTGGCACGATCGAAGAGTTCAGCCGACTGCTCACGTTCGAACGGCGGACGGTTGACTCCGCCGATGACCTCGATCGACGAGCCTTCCAGCTGCGGGCGGGTGGCGAGTTCACGCATGGCTGCATCGACTCGATCGAGTTCGGCAGCCGTGCGTGCACGCACATCCACATCAACGCGCGCCTCGGCGGGAACCGTGTTCGAGGTGGTGCCCGCACTGACCACGGTCGGGACCACAGAGGTGCCCGCTGAAGCATCGGCAAGATCTGCGACAAGGGGCAGGTGCAGGGCCAGAGCCATGCCCGCGTTGATCCCCTTCTCCGGTTCGAGCCCGGCGTGAGAGGCCTTGCCCGTGAACACGAGAGTGTAGTTGCTCGTGCCCTTGCGCTCGAGCTTGAGCGCACCGCCGGCGCTCGCCTCCATCACATACACGGCCTTCGCCTCGGCCGCCTCGGCGCGAATGAGATCGGATGACGAGATCGACCCGATCTCCTCATCACCGGTGACCAGAATCGACAGTCCCTCAAGGGCTCCCTCGCCGAGGTGCTCGCGCAGAATCGCGCTCGCGTGGATGCTCATGATCGCCCCGGTGAGCATGTCGAAGCTGCCCGGACCGCGCAGAATCCCCTCGTCGGTGGAGAAGGGCTTGCGGTCCAAGGTCCCGTGCGGCCACACCGTGTCCTGATGGTTGAGGAGGACGACGCGGGCCGGGCCCGAACCGAAGCGCAGGCGCACATGGGCGGTGTCATCAACGGTGATGACCTCAGCGGTGGCCCCGAGGCGCTCGTGCAGCAGTTCGACGAAGTCCTGGGCACCGGCGGCCACGGCTGCTTTGTCGTGTGACGGTGTCTCCTTCGTGATGACGCGTCTGATGTCTTCGAGGATGAGTGGGAGACGGTCGGCAGCCTTCGATACGAGGTCAGCGGACTGGAGATCTGAGGATAGTGAGGTGGTCATGCGCCGATTCTACGATGTGGCCTGCAAGGGCGGTTGCGGCGTCCGCATCATGCGACGTGGCTGAGCCTATGCGGGTCGAGAAAAGTCGGACTTCGCACACGCGCAAACCGGGTCAGTCTGTGGTTTGCTTGACCCATGGGTGAGGCAGTCAATTCCAAGCGGTACACGCCGGAAGAACGCACGCTGTATCGGGAGAAGCTCGCGGAGAACCTCGAGCTCTTCGACACGTATCTGCGCCATGCGGAGTTCAAGTCCGCGGGCACGATCGGTCTGGAGCTCGAACTCAACCTCATCGACTCCGACAATCAGCCGAGCCTGAACAACACGAAGGTCCTCGAGCGCCTCGACGACGAGTACCAGTCGGAGATCGGCGGGTTCAACCTCGAACTCAACCACCCGGTGCTGCAAGTGGCCGGGCGTGGGCTGAAGACTCTGGAAGCGGGCGTGGCGCACCGGCTGGGCAAGGCCCAGAAGGCCGCCGAGGCGGAAGGGCTGAAGGTCGCATCGATCGGGACTCTGCCGACCCTGAGCACCCAGTTCCTCACCGAAGAGACATGGATCACCGAAGAGAATCGCTACGAGGCGCTGAGCAACTCGATCGTCGACGCTCGGGGCGAGTACGTCCGCATCGAACTCGACGGCGAGGAGAAGTACAAGCACGAATTCTCCGATATCGCCCCGGAAGCATCCTGCACCTCGATGCAGCTGCACCTGCAGGTCGCACCCAACAAGTTCGCCGAGGCGTGGAACGCCTCCCAGGCGATCGCGGCAGCCCAGGTCGCGATGAGTGCGAACTCCCCACTGTTCGTCGGTCGCAAACTCTGGCACGAATCCCGGATTCCGGTGTTCACCCAGTCCATCGATACGCGCACCCCGGAACTCGTCAACCAGGGAGTTCGGCCCCGAGTCTGGTTCGGGGAGCGCTGGATCACGAGCGTCTTCGACCTCTTCGAGGAGAACGTCCGCTACTTCCCACCGCTGCTGCCCGAGATCAAGGACTTCGTCGAGTTCAGTTCGGCCGATGCTCCGAAGCTCTACGAACTCAACCTGCACAACGGCACCGTGTGGCGCTGGAACCGACCCATCTACGACTCCTCGGACTCCGGAGCCCATATCCGTGTGGAGAACCGACTGCTCCCGGCCGGCCCGACGCCCGTCGACATGGTCGCCGATGCCGCTTTCTACTACGGTCTGGCCGAATTCCTCGTCGGAGAGAACCGCCCCGTGTGGTCTCGGATGTCGTTCAAGGAGGCGGAGGAGAACTTCTTCGCCTGCGCCAAGGACGGCATCCATGCGCGCGTGACCTGGCCGAAGATCGGCCACATCGATGTCGCGGATCTCGTACTCGATGTTCTCATTCCGCAGGCGCGCAGGGGGTTGAGCCGATTGGGCATCGACAAGGACGTCATCGAAGAGTACATGTCGATCATCGAAGGCCGGGCCGAGAAGCGGACCAACGGTGCGACCTGGCAGCTGAAGATGCTTGACCGCTTGGCCCCGAACAGTGCGCCGGACTCGCCGGAGCGCCGCGAGGGACTCAAGCAGATGATGGACGCCTACGTGGCGAACCAGGCTTCCGGCGAACCCGTCCACACCTGGGACGTGCCCATCTGAGCGTTTGCCTGTCCGAGCATTCGTCCGACCGAGGCGATGCGGGCCCGCTGCGGCGCAGCCACCAACGGCGTCGCGCGCATCCGACATCGCTTAGGTGGTCGAAATGGTGCGGTCGTGAGCAGCGCAATGCGTCCAAAATGACCACTTAGGGCCCAATCAGGGACGGCCGGCCTCATGAAGGGGCAGTCAGAGGCGTTCCACCTCGACGAAGACGATGTCGTCGGTGCCATCGGGATTCGAGACCTCATGTTCGGATCCTGCGGCGCGTGTGTAGCTGACTCCTGCTTCGAGGTCCGCGACGATCGACGTGCCATCCGAGTTCCGCACGTGCATCGCATCGGTGACCATCGGAATGACGACGTACTCAAACTCATGTCTGTGCATCGGGATGACCCCATCAGGCTGGATCGTCCACCTGGTCACGCGGAAGACTCCGTTGTCGAGCTGGACCTCACCTGTCGAACCGGTGTTCTCATCGCTCATGATTGACACTCCTTCTGGTCGTCGCTGATGGTCTGCTCCTCACCCTAGCCTTCAGCACAACAGCATCCCAGCCCTGCACGTGACCCGCGGCACACAGGAACCGCCTCGACGGTTAGCATGAGCAGTATGCGATACCCCTATGCTGACATCGACGATGTCGAAGACGATATCCGCGAAACCATCCTGGCCGTGTCAGAGAAATCGGGCTTCGTGCCCAATGTCTTCCTCTCCCTGGCCCGGCGGCCGGCCGAGTTCCGAGCATTCTTCGCCTACTACGACGCTCTGATGGAGAAGGAGACCGGGAACCTGACCAAAGGTGACCGGGAGATGATCGTCACGGCCACCTCGGCGGTCAACAACTGCCTCTACTGCGTCGTCGCCCACGGAGCCGTGCTGCGGATCATGGAGAAGAAGCCCCTGGTCGCAGACCAGGTGGCCGTCAACTACAGGCAGGCCGACATCACCGACCGTCAGATGGCGATGCTCGACTTCGCGATGACGGTCTGCACAGAGCCCTGGGCGCTGTCCGACGCTGACTTCGCGGCCCTGGCCGAACACGGGTTCGACGACGAGGACGCCTGGGACATCGGTGCCATCACCGGATTCTTCGGCCTGTCCAACCGCATGGCACACGTGGGCGGAATGATGCCCAACCCCGAGTTCTACCTCATGGGCCGCGTCCCGCGCGAGAGGAAGTGACCAATGACCATGAGCACTCAGACGAGCGCACCCCGCGTCTCTGACCGGGCCGGACTCGTCCAGCCCTTCGCCGCCATGAATATCGTGGCCAAGGTCCAGGAGATGTCGCGCCAGGGCCAAGACACCATCGCCATGTGCCTGGGCGAACCGACCCAGGGTGCACCGGGGCCGGTGCGCAGGAGAGCCGCCGAGGTGGTCACCGACGGCACGAACCTCGGCTACTCCCGGATCTTCGGCATCCCTGAACTGCGCACAGCCATCGCCGGGCACTACCGCGACTGGTACGGCGTTGAGGTGCCCACGGAACGCATCGCCATCACCACGGGTTCCTCCGGTGCTTTCCAAACGGCCTTCCTGACCTGCTTCGACGCAGGTGACCGCGTCGCGCTCGCCCGCCCGGGCTACGGCGCATACAAGAACATCCTCGCCGCATTGAACTGCGAGATCGTCGAACTCGACTGCGGTGGAGACCATGGCTTTCAACCGACCGTCGAACTCCTCGAGCAGGCACATGCGAAGGCCCCGCTCAAGGGACTCATGCTCGCCTCGCCGGCGAATCCGACGGGGACGATGATCTCAGGCGACCACCTCGGCGAACTCATCTCCTGGTGCGCGGAACACGGTGTGCAGGTGATCTCCGACGAGATCTATCACGGCATCAGCTACATCGGCACGCGTGGTGAGACCGCGTTGGCCCATGATGACAATGCCATCGTCATCTCCTCGTTCTCGAAGTACTGGGCGATGACCGGATGGCGGCTCGGCTGGGCTATCCTGCCCGAAGAGCTGACAGATGCTGCCCAGAACGTGACCGGAAATCTCTCGCTGTGTGCCCCGGTTCCCGCCCAGTATGCGGCCGTGGCGGCCTTCACGGAGGAGTCCTATGCCGAATGCGAGGCGGCGGTCGAATCCTTCGCCCGTGCCCGCAAGCACGTTCTCGACGCCACTGCTGACCTGGGGTTCTCCGATATGGCCCCGCCCGATGGGGCGTTCTACATGTATGCCCGCATCGACGAGATCCTGCAGCGGTCGAGTGACGACATCGTGACTGCGACCGATTGGTGTCAGGCGCTTCTCGACGCTACCGGAGTCGCCTTGGCTCCGGGTGATGACTTCGACTCCCTCAACGGGTCGCGTTCGGTGCGGCTGTCGCTGGCTGTCGGTGCGGACAAGACCGCCGAGGCGCTCGACCGGATCCTTGACTTCATGCGATGACCCCGAACTCGGCCGCGGCCCATGGCGAGGAACCGCCCGTACAGCCGCCTGCGCCCTCGGGGTCACCAGCCGCCTCAGAACCGTCGCCTTCAGGGCTGCCGACACTGGGCATCATCGTGTCAGCACTGCTCCTGGGTTCGGCCGGTCTGTTCGTCATCCTTGCCGAGGCGAGTGCTCCGACCGCGGCATTTCTGCGCTGTTGGATCGCTGTCATCGTCTTGGCGCCCTTGGCGATCCTCGAGCTCCGACGCCATGGGCTCCTGCCGTCCAGGGCCCTCATCGTCGCAGCTGTCTCGGGTGCGGCACTGGGCATCGACTACGTGCTGTGGGCCCAGAGCGTCCTCGATGCTGGAGTCGGCGTCTCCACTGTCCTCATCAGCATCCAGGTCATCGTATTCCCGGCACTGGTATGGGTCTTCGGAGGAACGCGGCCCGGGTGGCTGTTCATCACGTGCATTCCCATCATGATCATCGGCATGCTGCTGACCGGAGGCGTCTTCGGCGCCGATGAGGGAGCGGCGAATCCGGTGCGCGGCGCGATCTTCGGAGTGCTCTCGGGAATTCTCTACGGCGTCTACATCTTCGGCATCCACCACTGTCGGAAGGCGGCACCGAACTTCGTGGTCGCGCCCGTGGCGGTGGGCACCATTGCTGCGGGAGTGATGACAGCGATCGCCGGTGTCGCACTCGGCGGGCTCGACTTCGACCTGGGCTGGGACGGGTGGGCGTGGATGGTGGCGCTGGCCGTCTTCGGCCAGGCTCTGTCATGGGTGCTGCTGAGCATCTCGAGCCCGCTGGTGACGGTATCGCGGACCGCCGCCCTCATGCTGCTCCAACCGCTGTCGGCAGTGGTCCTGGGGTCGGTCATCGCCGGAGAGCGGCTGCAGTCGCCGCAGTGGATCGGTGCGGTGCTGGTCGTCGTGATCGTCTGGATCGTCGGTGGTGGACCGGAGGCACTGCGCAGACGACGCTGACGTCGGGGCGAGGCCCGAAGACTTGTTCAGTGCTCGTGACCTTCGACGGTGTGGGCCAGAGCGTCGAGGATGATGTGAGCGACGTGGTCGTCCTTGAGCGAGTAGTAGGCTTCGCGGCCGATTCGGTTGACTCCGACGAGGTGGAGGCCGCGCAGGAACTTCAGGTGTTGGGAGACCAAGGGCTGCGAAAGCTCGGTGGACTCAACGATGTGCGTCACTGTCGCCTCACCGTGGGCGAGAACCAACAGCATCTTCAGCCTCGATGGTGTGGCCAGTGCCTTGAATAGGTCGGCGGTCTCTGAGATGGCTTCGAGATTGCCCTCGGGGTTGCGCAGGAGCTGCTTGACTGCGGCATTGACCGGGGTGGAATCTGAAGTGGAGGCCATGGATAGAGATTACCGGAAATTCTGCGGCGAACTCACCGTTCAGCTCAGGGCTTCGACGTCGTCCTGACTGCCGATGAGGTCGTCGGCCAGAGACTCCCACTGCTCATAGGCGTCAGGCAAGGCGGACCGTTGGACGGCCTGTGCCGCCTCGGTGGGGGCCATCGTGTGCCAATCATCGATCTGTACGAGTCCCGGGTTCTCGATGTCCGGGTTGATTCCGTAGAAGGACTTCGTGGCAAAGATGGGGTCGTTGAGGCGCTCCGGTTCACCCCAACCCTGCGACGGGCGCTGCTGGAACAGACCGATCGAGTCGCGGTCACCCGAGTCGAGGTTCCGCAGCGAGGATTCCTGGAGCGCGGTCATGAGAGCGATTCTGATGGCACGGTCATCGAAGTCGCCGCCGCGACCGATGCCGATGATCAGTCGGGCATTGTCGATCTGCTGTTCGGTCAGTTGATTCACTGAAGCCATCTGCATCTGCCTGATCGTAGTCGAGCCGAACGAGACCGGTGAGTTGATGATGACGACGGCAGCAAGGGCCAAAGCCGCCACCGCTGCCCCGAAACCGATCAGGGCACCACGAAGCACGGACCGAGAGCCCTTGCGGTGTCGAGTCGTTCCAGCCATGAATATAACGATAATGCAACAAACTGAGGGATGCATGTGTCCACGCCGTGCCTTTTGTCACAGAACGGTCACGGAAGTGAACTTTTTTGTGTACCTCGGAGGCGATGCTACCTGTTCCAACTCTGCGACATCTCCTCGGGGCGAATCGACCAGCGTGCTGACTAAGATCGGATCATGATCTTCGTGAGACGACGCAACCCGAGATCTCGACTCTTCGGATGCCTGGTGGGTGTGATCGCGGCAGTCATCATGGTGGTCGTTGTCATCGCAGTCGTCGCCGCAGTGGTTCTTGTGGGCGCTGGCACCGACAGGTCGGGCGGGAACTCAGACGCGGACTCGGGTGGGCGCGACGCACCGAGCGGCGCCCCGGCCTCCCGCGGGCACTGGTCCAGCGGCGGCTGAGCAGCCGCGCGGCTGGGTTGCTTCAGCTCTCAGTCCTGCTGCCGGCGACTGATCGCCGGGGCAGTTCTCGAGATGGTGGTCTTTCGTTTCGCCATGGCCTTGACCTTGACACGATGTCAAGGGCTTCACTGGTCTCAAGGAGGTGGGATCAATGACCAACCCACACAGCACCACGCAGACATATGAGGGCCAGGAGCCCGTCATCGCGGCCTTGGCGTCGTCGAACCCGCAGCAGCGACTGCAGGCGGCGCTGTCCGTCGGAACCACTGCCGAGGACCGCCACCTCGGCGCTCTCATCCAGCGGTGCAGAATCGAACCGGACTTCTTCGTTCGTGACATGCTCACCTGGGCGATGACTCGGATGCCCGCCGAGGCGACCGTGCCGCTGCTCATCGCCGAGCTGAGCTCCGATGTGCCGCAGGCCCAGAGTCAGGCACTGCACACTTTGTCGAAGATCGGTGATCCCCGCGGCTGGGAGGCCATGGACCCGGGAGCTATCGGAGACAGGCTGATCGCTCATGCCGACACCGAGGTGGCCCGCAGCGCGTGGAGGGCTGCCGTGGCACTTGTCCCCGGTGGTGACCGAAAGCGGTTGGCATTGTCCCTGGTCACACAGCTTGGGAAGGGTGACATGGAGACGCAGAAGAGCCTCAGCCGAGCCCTCGTCTCTTTGGGTGAGGATCTCGTGTCAGTGCTCGATGGAAGACTGCAGGCAGAGGAAGAAACAGTGCGGACACACGCCGTGGCGACCCGGGACATGTTCACCGATCCGGACGCCGGCTTCGCTCACGCCTTGAGCGAAGCCAAGCGCGTGGTCGCACTGGGGTCCGAGGCGTCAGCATAGGTCGATTTTGGGAAGGGTCGGCCGAGGCGGCACTGCCGGGCGGGGCAAGCTCGCGCAGTGCTGCGTGCGACACCTCGGACTCCTTTCTCATGAACTGGATGCGGCTGATGGCGCAGCCGTGACAGCGTGAGCTGTCTATAGTGGAAGCGGGAGAGGGGTGCTGATGCTGATCGGCGAGGTGGCCAAACGGTCAGGCGTGAGTGCCCGCATGCTGCGGCACTATGAATCCTTGGGGCTCATTGATCCCAGTGAGCGCACCTCGAGCGGGTATCGGGAGTACTCGGCAGCCGATATCGGACGCATCTTCCACATCGAAGGGCTGCGCAAGCTCGGAATGTCGCTGGCAGAGATCGGGACTCTCCTCGATGATCCTGCGTTCGATCCGCGTCGTGTGATCCGCGAGCTGGTCGAGACGTCGAGGCGACGCATCGCAGCCGAACAGGAGCTGCTCTCCCATCTCGAGCGCATCGACCGTCTCCACCATGCCGACGGGGAGGCACTGCTGCTGACCATCGATCTCATGCGCTCCCTGGAATCCGGCGACGTGATCCAGCGGCATAAGGCGGCACTGGGCAGCGGCGTCGACGGTACTGTGCCCGTGGAGTCCCTGTCGGCGGCCGCTCTCAACGAACCTGTGCTCAATGCTGCCGGGGCCATGCGCTGGGCCTTGGCCAAGTCGGGACCCGAAGCGGTCCGCTATCTGGCGAAGGGAATGGGCGACCTCTCCGTCGACGTCCGTCGCAACGCGCTCCAGGCGCTCGACGAGATTCGTCGCAATACAGGCAAGGACGAGCTCGGGCCCGTCGCTGAGGCGACCATCACCGAGGCCCTGCGCTCCGGACTCGGCGACACTGATTTTCAAGTGCGCAGCGAGGCCGCACTCATTCTGGGGCAGATGGGCGATCTCGCTGCAGTCGCGGATCTGCTCGAAATCGCGATGGAGGGCCCTAAGGACATCGAGGCCGCCGAGGCGCTCGCCGCCTTCGTCAACGAAGCCCCGGAAGCAGGGGAGCGTGCTGAGGTCGCGACGCGGATCATGTCGGATCTGCGTCGGCATGCGCGGTCCCCAGAGGCGGCTGTGCGGTTCCGAGTGCTGCAAGTCCTCATCGAGATTCCGGGTGCCCAGGTCGATGATTTCATTGCCGAACTCAGCACCGACGAAAATCTTGAGGTCGCGGCGATAGCGACTGCGACCCTGAATCGTCGCCGCGATCATTAAACTTGTCCCATGACGTCCGGAACCACGACGCCCGAGCCTGGGCCCGACCGCTCGGATGCCTCGTTGAAGCGACGACAGAGGCAGCCGTTTGCGTTCCGCCGTCACCGTTTCACCGTCACCGGGGTTCTCGATTACCTCTTCTTCCTCTTCGGGGGTGCATCGTCAACGTGGTTGGCGATGCTGATCCTGTTCGAGGGGTTCTCGCTCGGGTGGTGGCAGGTGCTGACGCTCCTCGTGTTCTGGGGAGTGGTCTCGTACCTGGCGCTTCCACGGCTGCATCGCATCCTCTCCCAGATCTACGTCCCGAACTATTTCATCGGTCGGGCCCGAACCTCGGACGGACTGCTCGGTGACCCGGTCAACCTCGCATGGCGCGGTGACGAAACGCAGATCCATCACGCGATGAAGGCTGCGGGCTGGATACTTGCCGATGGCATCACACCAGCCTCAACCTGGGAGATCATCAGATCCACTCTGACGCGGAGAAGCTATCCCAAAGCTCCGGTGTCGCCCCTGCTGCTGTTCGGCAGGCGCCAGGACTTCGCCTATCAGCAGGAGGTCGACGGCGACCCCGGACAGCGCCACCATGTGCGGTTCTGGAAGTGCCCCACCGGTTGGATGCTGCCCGGTGGGCATCAGGCGGACTGGTTGGCGGCGGGCACCTATGACAAGAGCGTCGGGATCTCACTGTTCACCCTGCAGTTCACCCACAAGATCGAAGAGAACACCGACGTCGAACGTGACTACATCGTAGACACGGTGGCTTCGGCCGATGAGGCGATCGTCGTCCAGCACATTGAGGACTTCTCGACCGGTTATCACTCACGCAACGGCGGTGGCGACGCGATCATCACGGACGGGGATCTGCCGATCATCGAAGTCACCGAGGTGGCCGCCGACGAAACAGATACTCCTGACCGACTCGAACTCGCCCTCGATGCGACTCAGATCTATTCCGACGCACGCTCGGTCAGAGAAGTGACGAAGACCCTGTGGCACAAGCGGCCGCTGCAGACGGTCGTCGGTGCCGCCCTCGTCCTGGTCCTGCTCATCTTTCAAGCGTGGGATGTGCTGGGCACAGTGCTCGACTGGGATGGGCTGCGCACCGAGGTCGTTGACTACAGCGAAGACATCGAAACCCTCGCCGATGAAACCGCAACACGAATCGTGGCAGGAGTTCTCATCGGACTCAGCCTCCTCATCGGGTGCCTGCAGGTGATCGCGAGCATCTCCGTTTTCCGCGGCAGCAATCGGGCTCGACTGTGGATCCTGACTCTTTCCACGGTGTCCGTGATCGTGTCGATGACGAACTACTTCACGGGAGACCGCGATCTCGCGACCAACATGTACGCGCTGACGACGATCGCGATGCAGGTCGCCGTGCTGCTGTCGCTGTCCAGCGATTCCTCGCGGCTCTTCACTCGCTTCAGCACCGCGGAGCTGCGGGCCGAACGTCAGGAACAGGCACTCGAGGACTGAGTGCCGGTTCCGGGCTCACCGGCACAGAAATACCTGGACTGAGCAAGAAGCTGTGTATCCTGACGGCGACTGCATTACGGCGGGGCGAACCTGCCGACGGAACCGGACACCAGCGAAGAGGCGGAACCCCATGACCGAGCCGACATCCAACTCAACTGCTCCCACTGAGTCAGCTGCTGCCACCGACGCGAAGGTCTTCGACACGATCGACGCAGCGCTCAAGGTGGTCAGTGCGGAAATCGAGATCGCCGCACCCGCCTCGGAGATCTTCGAGCTCATCGCGGACCCTGCCCGCCAGCCCGAATGGGACGGCAACGACAATCTGGGCACAGCCGCCCAGGGACAGCGGCCGACCAGCGCCGGCGGATCCTTCATCACCACTTTGACCAAAGGCGTGGATCGAGAGAACCATATCGTCGCCTTCGAGGAGGGCAGGCTCATCGCCTGGAAGCCCTCGGAGGTCGATGGTGAACCGTTCGGCCAGAAGTGGACATGGGAGATCGAAGCGGCAGGAGAACGCTCAAGCCTGGTTCGCCAAACCTATGACTGGACCGAGTTGAGAGACCCCCTGCGACTGCCACGCGCGCAGTCGACGACGTCCGAGAATCTCTTGGCGTCGCTTGAGAGACTCAAGACGCTCGCCGAAAGCTGAAGCGAAAAGCTCCTCACCGAGGCCAGGCATCTGCCAAGCGTGAGAGCAGCTGTGCCAGGAGCGCACGCTCCTCATCGGTGAACCCGTCAAGGGCCAGGTCGACACTCTCACGTTGGGCTCCCCGGAACCTGTTCGAGATCGCTCGCCCCTTCTCCGTCAGCGCAATGAGAGTGCGACGGGCGTCATCGGGGTCGGCTTCACGTTGGAGCAGCCCCAGTTCGACGCCCTGTGACACGAGGCGGGAGGCGCGAGGCTGGTCGACGCCGATGGACTCGCCGATCGCACTGACGCCAAGTGATCGGCCGGCCTGAGCGAGGGCGATGAGCAGTCGCAGCTGCGCTCGCCCGCCGAGGTGGGCGCCGAGTCTCCCTTTCCAGTCGTGTTCCTCCTCGTGCCGACCGCGACCGAATGGGACGTCGCCCCGTCCTGGACCGCCGAACCCGGGATGGCCACCGAAGCCTGCCGCACCGCCCGGAAGTCCGAATCCGCGCGGACCGCCGCCGGGGCCGCGCCTCCACTGCAGGCGCGTCAACGCCTCGGCGATCCTCTGACTGGCATTGTCCGTACCCTGATCGCTGTCTCCCTGATTGCTCATACTCCGATTTTACATGTTGATTGACATGTACCTGAAATGCATGTCATGCTACATGTACATGTCAGATGACAAGCAAAGGAGATGACATGAACTCGCACTACAACAGCGAACAGAATGACAGCACCACCACCAGCACCACCACCAGCGACAACAGCACCACCACCAACAGCGGCCAAGAAGGTCGCGACGACCGTGCAGACGATCGTAGTGAGAATCCCAGTCAGGAGAGCATGAATATGAACGATGGAAACGAATTCGACGAGGCAGGCCCCGCCGAGGGTGGCCATTCCGAATTACGTGACGAGACCCCAGAGTTGACGGACCTTCTCAAGCAGGCGAGCCGTCTGCTGCGCCGAACGGCCTTTGCCGCAGGTGCGGCGGGGGAGTTCGGAAGCCGCGGCCAGGCGATCCGTGAACAGGTCGATGCCGTGATCGACGAGGCGCTGTCGGATGAGGAGCTCGAATCTCTGACAGAGAATCTGGGCAAAATCGTTGACGCGTTCGACGGGAATGCAGGCGGCGCAGGCGATGAATGGAATGATCGCCGAGACTTCGCCGGTCGGCGCGGCTTCGGACCCGAGTTCGGACCCGAGTTGGGACGCGGGCTCAAACATGGATTCGGTCCTCGCCGCGACCGGGGGCAGCGTCCTGAGTGGGCTTCGCGTGGTGGCTGGTACTCACCCGAGGAATGGGGCGAAGACATGGCAGACGAAGGCCGTTTCAGCCACCACCGAGGTCATGAAGAGTGTGGACCAATCACTCACGGCGCCGACCACCGAGGTCGCGACCATCGTGGACATGGCCACCGCGCTGGCAGCCGACGCCGAGGCATGGGCAGGATGGTCGGGGCTGCCTTCGACCACGGATTCGCAGCAGGCTACAAGCGCGGCGTCCGGTCCTGAACGCTCAAGGACTCAGAGCATCAAGGGCTCAGCTGCGCTGGAGCACCGACTCCAACGCCTCGAGCACTGCAGGGTCCTCAATCGTCGAGGGCACGGCCGGGGAGTCGACTCCGTCGGCGATCTCGCGCATCGTCTTGCGCAGGATCTTCCCCGACCGAGTCTTCGGCAGGGCAGAGACGATATCGACCTGCTTGAAGGCGGCGACGGGGCCGATCTCCTTGCGCACCAGCGCCACCAGTTCGGCGATGACCGCATCCGGATCGGTCGCCTCGGCGGAATCACCGAGAACGACCAGTGCGCGCGGATTCTGTCCCTTCGTGTCATCGTGAACGCCGATCACGGCGGTCTCCGTGACCGCAGGATGAGAGGCGATGACGGCCTCGATCATGCCCGTGGACAGGCGGTGGCCGGCGACATTGATGACATCGTCGGTGCGGCCCATGACGAAGACGTATCCCTCTTCGTCGAGGTAGCCCGAGTCGCCGGTGAGGTAGTAGCCGTCGAACGCGGACAGATACGAGGACACGAATCGGGAGTCGTCGCCCCAGACGGTAGCCATCGTTCCCGGCGGCAGGGGCAGCTTCATGACGATGAGGCCCTCCTCGCCGGCCGGCATCGGCTTACCGGTCGGATCGAGGACTTCGACCTGGAAGCCCGGCACCGGCTTCGTCGGGGACCCGGCTTTGAGGGGGAACTGAGTGAGACCGAGCGGATTGGCCGCGATCGGCCAGCCGGTCTCCGTCTGCCACCAGTTGTCGACGACGGGAATGTCCCGACCGGTCGCCTCGGCGAGGATCTTCGTCGTCCACTCATAGGTGTCCGGGTCGAGGCGTTCACCGGCGAGGAATGAGGCCCGCAGGCTGGAGAGGTCGTACTTCTTGATGAGCTCGCCGTTCGGATCTTCCTTGCGGACGACGCGCATGGCCGTCGGCGCCGTGAAGTGAACGTTGACCCCGTGGTCTTCGATGATGCGGAAGAAGGTGCCCGCATCGGGAGTGCCGATCGGTTTGCCCTCGAACAGGACCGAAGTGACTCCGGCCAGCAGCGGCGCGTAGACGATATAGGTGTGGCCGACGACCCAGCCGACGTCGGATGCGGTGAACATCGTGTCGCCGGGATTGAGTCCGAAGATATTGGGCATCGAGAATGCCGATGCCACCGCGTAGCCGCCGGAATCGCGCACGATGCCCTTCGGCTTGCCCGTCGTGCCGGAGGTGTAGAGGACGTAGAGCTCATCGGTGGCCAAGACGGTGACCGGATCAATGCCCTCGGGAGTGTTCGCGAGCAGCTCGGCGTAGTCGAGATCGTTCTCGCCCATCTCGCAGCGGTGCTCCTCGCGTTGGACGATGACAGTGAACTCAGGTTTGTTCTCGGCGATGTCGATCGCCTCGTCAACCATGGGCTTGTACTCGAGGACGCGACTCTTCTCTACCCCGCACGAGGTGGAGATGACAGCCTTCGGTGAGGTGTCGTCGATGCGAACAGCCAGCTCGTTGGGGGCGAATCCGCCGAAGACCACCGAGTGGATCGCGCCGAGGCGGGCGCAGGCGAGCATGGCCACGGCGGCCTCGGGGACCATCGGCATGTAGATGATGACCCGATCGCCCTTGACCACGCCCTTGTCGGACAGCGCCCTGGCGAAACGGGAGACCTCGCCGAGGAGTTCTGAATAGGTGATCGTGCGAATCGTGTCGGTGACCGGCGAGTCATAGATGATGGCCGCCTGATCTCCGCGTCCGGCCGCTACGTGGCGGTCGACGGCGTTGAAGCACACATTGAGCTCGCCGTCGGGGAACCAGCGGTAGATGGGAGCGTTCGCGTCGTCGACTGCGCGAGTCGGTTCGGTGACCCAGTCGATGTGTCGCTTGGCCTGGTCGAGCCAGAACTCTTCAGGATCGGCATCGATGCGAGCGATGACATCGTCGTAGCTGGGGGATTGGTCCTGTGCGATCGTGTTCATGGTTCCATTGTGACTCATGGCACAGATCCGCACAGGGGGCGGGCGGGCCGATTTGGTGGTCCGTGATGGTTGCGCGCGAGCTGTTGAAGGGCTAAGGCGACAGCTGAAGGGCTATACAGCGACAGCGTGTCCTGGCGGGGAGAGCGTCTCCTGAGCGCACATGGTGAGACGGCGTTGTTGAAAATCTCCCCTGTGCCACACTGACGCCATGACGCAATCACATGACAGCACGCAGAAGGTAGCAATCGTCACCGGAGCATCGTCGGGAATCGGCGCTGCCACAGCCGCCGCGCTCGCGCAGGACGGCTGGCAGGTCATCGTCGCCGCTCGTCGCAAAGACAGGATCGAGAAGGTGGCTGCCGACATCGGAGGCACTGCCATCGAACTCGACGTCAGCTCGGATGATTCCGTCGCCGCTCTCGCCGCCCAGGTCGATCGAGTCGATCTGCTGGTCAACAATGCCGGCGGTGCCAAGGGACTTGACCCAGTGGCCGAGGCCGACCTCGAGGACTGGCAGTGGATGTTCGACGTCAACGTCCTCGGCACCGTCAGAGTCACCAAGGCCCTGCTGGACAAGCTCATCGCCTCCGAAGGCCACATCATCAACACGGTCTCCATGGCCGCCTTCACTCCCTACGCCGGCGGTGCAGGGTACAACGTTGCGAAGTTCGGCGAGGGCGCACTGACCCGTGTGCTGCGCTTGGAACACGTCGGCGACCCCATCCGAGTGACCCAGATCGATCCAGGGCGGGTCGAGACCGACTTCTCCCTCAACCGGTTCAACGGCGATGAGGACAAAGCGGCCAAGGTCTACGCGGGCAAGCTCAACCTGTCCGCCGACGATGTCGCCGAGTCGATCCGCTGGGCCGCCTCCCTGCCGAGTCACGTCAACATCGACCACATCCACATCATGCCGCGCGACCAGGCCTGAGTCCGATATTCGGAAGCCGCCGACACATCTGGGGTCGGTGGCCGTTCGGGGTTGCCTGAACGACCGCCGACGGGCTGAACGTGCGCCCAGCCCGCACAGAGTTCGTGCGAACTCGTCCTCATAGTTTCTGCGAACTCATCCTCATCACGACAGGTATTGTGCCGACATCACCTGATTGCGTTCGCAGACAAGGCACAATGGGACCATGAGATATCTTGTTGCTCTGGTCATCGGCATCGGCGTCCTGTTCGGCATCAACGCCTTCGCCGACCTCTTCTCCATGCCGCGTCCGTGGGGTTCGCTGCTGATGGGCGCCAC
Organism: Brevibacterium sp. UCMA 11752; assembly: GCF_021532235.1. NCBI lineage: Bacteria > Bacillati > Actinomycetota > Actinomycetes > Micrococcales > Brevibacteriaceae > Brevibacterium > Brevibacterium sp. UCMA 11752. The sequence continues at coordinate 1,132,238 of NZ_JACBOS010000003.1, forward strand.
CGTCGGAATCACGATGGTCGTCGTTCTCCTGATCTGGGAGCTCGTCAAGCCCAGCAATAAGGGTGCCGCTCCGGCGAAGCCGGCGGTGAGTGAGGAGGAGCGTGCGAAAGCACGCGCTGAACGTCGCTCCCAATTGGCCGCCGAGGCGGGTGTGAGTCTCGACGACACCGAAGTAGGCGACACCAAGGCTGGAGACAGCGAAGCAGGCGACACCGTCGTGCAGCCGGAGACAGAAGACAAAGGCACCGGGATGAAGACTGACTCCAAGGCCGCCGAGTCGACTGAGTCGAAGACTGAAGGTCAGACAACTGTGCCAGCTGCGAAGCCAGCCGATGACACTCCTGTGCCAGCGGCCCCTCCGATGCGATCGGCGGGTGTGGACGACACGGCAACTGAGGCAGACGAGTCGTCGATCGAGGCAGAGCCGGATGACGGCGACGATTCGCGAGACCGACAGAAGGCGATCGATGTCGCACAGGATGAGCCGGAGACCCTGGCGCCGGATGAGTACGACGAAGGGGCCACAGGATCATCTCTGGAGAGCCCTCCGACCGGAGAGCCGGGAATCTCCGTCGACGCTCTTGAAGACGCCGAGTCGGCAGACACCGATGGGGCTGCCGATGATGATCCCGTCGACGACGAACCCGCGGCCGAAGACCCCGACCCGAAGCGCTGAGCACGAGCTGCGCTGAATGACCCTACTGCGCGTAGTGAGCGGCGAGGAGCTCTAGCCCCTCTTCGATGCTGACCCGCGGCTTCCACCCGAGGACTTCCTGGGTGCGGCGCTGGTCGAACCAGTGCGCCGTTGAGAGCTGCTCGGCCAAGAACCTCGTCAGGGGCGGCTCGTCATCATGCTCGCCCAGATCCCACACCTTCTCCACGACCGAACCGGCCGCCAGCGCGGGACCCACGGGAACACGCAGCTTCGGCACCCCGGCGCCGCCGGCGATGGCGATGCGTGACATGAGCTCCCCGATGGGGCGCGGCTGACCGTTCGTCACCACCAGCGACTCACCGTGTGTGGACGCGACGGCGTCGACGGCGGCAACGATCGCCTCGACCGCATTGTCGACGAACAGGGCATCGACGAGTGGTGCACCCGACCCCAGCACCGGCATCCGGCCGGCCCGCGCGCGATCGATGACGCGCTCCGTCAGCTGAGTGTCGCCTGGCCCCCACATGAGGTGTGGGCGCAGGACGAGGACCTTGAAATCCTCGGAGTCGGCGGCCAAAGCGATGAGCTCACCGGCGGCCTTCGTTCGTGCGTACTCACCGCGCGCCAGTTCGGGGGACGCCGGGCCCGCGCCCTCGCCGATGATCGAGTCCCCGGTGTGCGCTACCGACGGAGAGGAGATGTGGACCAGCCGCTGCACCCCTGCGGCCACAGCAGCATCGACGAGAGTGCGCGTGCCGCCGATGTTCACAGCCTCGAACTCACTGGGGTCGCCCATCATCGACACCTTCGCTGCCAAGTGCACAACAGCCTCGGCGCCGGTGAGAGCTTCGGCGACGCTGCTCGGATCGGTGACCGACCCGATGACATCACGGACGCCAGCCACCGAGGAGGGGCGACGCTGCAGAGTCGTGACCTCGTGGCCGCCTGCCACCAGTGCGCGAGCGACGGACGAACCCAGGAGCCCGGAGGCCCCGGTGACGGTGATCTTCATGAGGACTCCTCAGACGGTTGGGATTCAGACCTTGGTACGCACCGAACCGCCGGATAGGACGTGATCGGCCCAGGTGGCCAACCGGGATCGGTCGATCTTCGAATTGTGGCGGATGTCAGTTGGGAACGTGGGAGCGACGAGCACCGCGGTGAGGTCATGTCCGAGGACCTCGGCAACCAGCTCCCGCAATCTCGACGTCAGGTCCAGCGGTGCCAGGCCAGGGGAGAGATCGGTCCCTTCGGCATCGAGGACAGCAACCAGAGACTGTGTCCCGGTCGGGCCGATGCCCACGATCGAAGAACGGCTGACCTGCTCGTCGGAATCGATGAGCGCTTCGAGACCACCGGGGCCCACCGGCCCGCGAGGTGTGGTGACCACATGCTGCAGACGGCCTTCGAGCCAGACCCGGCCCTCGTCATCGATATGGCCGATGTCGTTCGTCCGGTGCCAGGTCCGATCGTCGAGGTCATCCCGAGCCGAGGCCGCGGTGGTGGCCCAGAGGTTGTCGTAGCCGGACTTGATGTGGGCGGCGCTGACGACGAACTCGCCCAACCGGCCCTGCGCCTCAATGCCTTGTTCCAGTGTGTCTGCGGACGCACCCGAGTCGTCGATCGCAGCCAGTGCCAACTCGACGCCGTCGATGGGTCGGCCCACGCACACGCCGAGGTTGGACGTGGCAGCGGCCGCGGTGACACCGGCACGGTCGATGTCGGTCAGCAGGAGGCCCTCGGTCATCCCATACGGCGAGTGGATGCTCGCGTTCGGGAACACCTCGGCGATGGAATCCATCAGATCCAGCGGTACGGGAGCCCCAGCCGAGAGCACGAGCTCGACGCGTGCGCATGCGGCCTTCTGCTCCTCATCCAGGTCAGAGGCGGTGGCGGCGACATTTTTGTACGCAGCGGGTGAGGCGAAGACCATCGTGGAATGACCGGCGATGATCGCATCGGAGATGGCGCTGGCCGTCAGTGTCTTCGGTTTGGTCACCGACATGTCCGGAGTCACCGAGGTGGCCCCGATGGCCGGTCCCAACAGAGCGAAGGGCGGGAAGCCGGCGACCAGGCCGGTGCCTTCGTGCACGTCGAAGACCCGGGTCAGGACTGCTGCAAGGGCGGAGATGTCGCCATGGGTGTAGCGCACGCCCTTGGCCGGTCCCGTCGACCCGGAGGTGAAGAGGATCGCGGCATCGACGGTGGCTGCCGGGGTGGGCAGCTGCGCGTGGTGTGTGGTGCGCGAAAGCGCGGTCAGGCTGGTCTCCACCTTGAGCAGTTTGGCCTGCACCGGTCCCAGAGGGGACACGGAGATGCGCCGGCCGGGCCAGTTGAAGGCACGGGCGAGGCTGAGTCCAGGCAGTTCCCCGATGATCCACGCCGGATCCGCCGAGGTGGTCGCCCGGGTCATGCCCTTCGGCCCCAGTCCGGCATCGGCGACGACCGCGACGGCACCGATCTTCAGACACGCGTAGAGGGCTGCGGTGAGGTTGTTGCCGGGCGGGACGAGCATGGAGACCCGATCGCCGGGGCGCACGCCGAGTTCGAGCAGGCCGCCTGCGATGCTCGTCGTCACATGCCAGAGGTGGCGCCACGTGATCTGCTGCGCCGGATTCTGTGCGAAGTCCACCGAGGCGATGGATTCGTCGTCGTGGCGTGCGTCGAGGATCGCGGTGACTCCACGCGCAGGAGCTGCCGCAGGCATGTTTTCGGCAGCGGATGCGCCGGAGGCGGCGTCAGCTCCATCATCGCCGACGGGGAACTGTGTCTTCAGCCAGTCGGTGACGACGCCGGCCACGTCGTAGTCCTCGCTGACTAAGTGTGAGCCCAGTTCGAAGCGGTGCACGTCGGCCTGGGGCAGGCGCTGACGCAGGTCACGCAGATAGCGTTCGAGGAAGACCGGGTCCTTCGGTCCCCACACCAGGAGGGCAGGGTGCTCGTAGGCCGCGATATCGGCACCTACGCGCTGCAGCTCCGAGTAGGACGGGTGGTTCTCGTTGACGGGGATGTCGGCGACGAAGCCGCCGATCCCATGGCGCTGTGAGGCGGTCTCATACGGGGAACGGAAGGCGCCCTTGATCTCTGGATCGAGATCGCCGAGGCTCATCGTCACCCGCAGGAACCCGTCGGTGACCACGGTGGCAGTCGGCAGCATGGGCCCGGCCAAGGTTGCCCGCAGAGGTGCCGGGATCGGGGCGTCCTCGGGTTGGTGGACGGCCGTGTTCAGGCTGATCGAGGCGGAGACGAGATCGGTGTTGCGTGCCGCCCATCCCAGGGATAGGACGCCGCCCCAGTCATGACCGATCGTCACGATCGGATGCTCTGCCGACGCGGCTGCGTCGTCGGTGGCAGAACTCCCGGCCTCCTCGGCGAGGAGAGACGTGACGACGGCGTCGAAGTCATCGATGCGCTGGGACATACGGCGCACCTCGGTGCCGTGCGGAGTCGGCAGAGACTCATGCGCCAGCCGCTCAGAGAAGCCCATGTCGAGCTGGTCGGGAGCGATGAGCCGCCACACGCGTCCACCGGACCGGGCAGCGCCCACCGTTGCCTGGGCAAGATGTCGCCACAGGTACGACCAGGTCGGGTTGCCGTGCAGGGCAAGGATCGTGCCGCTGGGTTCGAGCCCGTCGGCGCGCAGTACCTCGAGGGTGTCGAGGACATGGAAGGAATGCGGGCCCTCGGGTGTCTTTGCCTCGACGATTCGGGACCAGGCCGGGTCCCACTCGGGCAGCTTCGGGGGAGCCTGAGCCGGCCGTGCAGGAAATCTCATTGAACCTCTACCACTCGATTTCGGTCATTGCGGCGTTGAGTCCCGACCCGACTCCCATGCACAGGATGCGGTCGCCGGGTTTGAGGTGTGATGCCTCACGGCTGAGCGTGATCGGCAGGGAAGCCGGTCCCACATTGCCGAGTTCGGGATAGGTGACCGGAATCCGATCGGGATCGAGGTTCGCGGCCTTCGTGATCGAGTTGACGTGCACGTCGGAGACCTGGTGCATGACGTAGCGATCCATCTCGCGCCAGTTCCAGCCGTCCTCGTGGGCTTCTTCCCACGCGGCGACGACGAGTTCCATCCCGCCGGCCAGCAGACCCTTGGTGTCGGTGAACATTCCGTTGTGATCGCCCACGCACAGTTCGTGGTGCTGGGTCGCGGCGCGGGTGATGCCGCCCAGGATGCGGTGGCCCTCCGGGTGCTTGTCGGCTGGCCCGAGGACGGCGGCGGAGGCACCGGACCCCAGTGTCAGGGATGCGAACTCGTTGAGGTATTCCTCGCGGCTGATGCCGGGACGGGTCAGTCGGGCCAGTGTGGCCTCTTGGACGCGGGAGGCGTCTTCGCCGGCGACGACGAGGGCGTATTCGATCTGACCGGCGTCGATCATGTTCGCGGCCAGGGTCATTCCGTTGACGAAGCCCAGGCAGGCGTTGGCGATGTCGAAGTTCATCGCCTGGGAGCCCAGGCCGATGCCGGCGTGCACGCCGACGGCCACTGAGGGCTCGAGGTGCTCACGCGTGACCGAGGTGTTGACCATCAGTCCGATCGAGTCGGGGGAGACCCCAGCCTCGGCGAGGGCCTTCTTGCCAGCGGCGATCGCACCGTCGGCGAACTGATTCGGCTGATCCCAGTTGCGTCGCGCGTAGACTCCCGCAACGCGCTGCAGCAGCCCGGTCGGCAGGTTGAGCATGGACAGGGTATCGGCGAGGCGATCGTCGAATTCTTGAGAGGTCACTTCGTTCGGGGCGAGGATCTCAGTCAGGCCGAGAAGCGCCACGTTCGAGTGCCGGAATGTTGCGTTGCCATTCGCCAATTGAGGTTCTCATCCCTTTGCGGGTCGTTCGTCGTCGTCTGCTGAGGGCCGATGCGACGCACTCTTGGAGCGCGCCACGACGGGGAAGTCCGGAGACTATCTTATATCCATCAGGCTGAATTGTTTCTCAGCGAGTGAACCAGGTGAATCCGTCATAGGCCATTCCGGTCGCGCAGAGGACCGCGATCCCGGCCAGAATGATCGACGTCACGGTGTGCGAAACCTTCGAAGACTGGAAGCGAACGGCACGCGAATGGGACATGGGGCGGTCGGTGACGAAGCGTCCGAACTGGACGAAGATGCGCCAGTCCATGACGTCGATGAGTGACTTGGCCGCCAGAGTGAAGACGATGATGCAGCCGACGCCCATGAGGATCAGGAAGATGAAGCCCATGAACCCGAATTCGCGGAAGAACTCGACGACGCGATCGGCGATGGCGGTGGCGAAACCGGTGAATCCTTCGCTGAAGGGCAGTGCGGCGAAGGAATCGGTGATGCGGCCCAGTGTGAATCCGTCGCGTTCGGTCTGCTCGGCACCGATGAACATGGCGACGGAGGCGGCCAGGGCCACGAGGAGGTTGATGATGGTGATCGTCGAATTGTCCGGCCAGAATTCGAGGGACTTCAGCGTGTAGGTCGATGCCAACGCCACGCAGATGATCGCGCCGGCCAGTGCGCCGACCGTAGCGGGGAGGAGGAGATTGTTGAAGAACACGAACGCGATGACGGCGATGAGGGCGGCGCCGAAGATATACGTGAACACCGCCAGCGTGTCACCGTTCGAGGAGGTGGCCGCGCGACGGTTCGTCTCGACCATCTGCCCCGACTGGCCGATGTTGTCTCTGAGTTCAGCCTTCGTGGCCCGTGGATCGGTGTCGGCCCCGGTCGCGGGCAGCACACGAGTCTCGTCCTCGCTCATGCCGTAGACGCGCTCGGGCTGTTGGGGATAGGCGCGAGTCGTCTGATCATAGGCCTGCGTCGGCTGAGTGTAGGCACGCGTCGACTGATCGTAGGAGCCGCCTCGCGGTCGTGCTCCCGGCGCGTAGCCCTGCTGACCGTAGCCGCCGGGGCCGTACCCGGGCTGCTGCGGCGCCTGTCCTCCCTGGGGCCGACGCTGCGGAGCAGGCTGCCATCGCCCGATTCGGGACGCGATCAGGTAGATGATGAGAACGACGAGTGCCGCGAGGACTCCGATTGAGATGCTGGCTCCGAGCTCGCTCATGAGGGACTTCCTGGGGATGGACAACGATGGTCGTGTGCTCAGTCTAAGGAGGATCGGCCAGGTAATCACGTTTGAGCGCCGCAACACACCCGGCGACCGGTCAAGACGCACCCGAGAATGGCATCGGTGCCCCACCGCGCGGGTAGGGTGAGATCACGACCGGATATGACCTCGGCACCGCCGAGGACCGCCCAGCATTCGAAGGAGAATCGCGATGAGCAACGCCCAGGCATTCACGACATCGGCCATGCCCTTGGACCAGCAGGTCGTCCTCGTCACCGGGGCCGGCCGCGGGGTCGGATCATCCATCGCGAAGGCCTTCGCTCATGAGGAATCAGCGCTCGTCATCAACTACCGCTACTCCGCCGAAGCAGCGGAGGAACTCGCCGAGGCGGTCCGTGCTCGCGGTGGGCGTGCAGTGGCCATCGAGGCTGATGTCACCGACTCGCGAGCCGTTGACGCGATGTTCGCTGCCGCGCACACCGAGTTCGGGGCGCCGGTGTCGACCGTGGTCAACAATGCCCTCGTCGATTTCTCCTTCAACGGTGAGGAGCGGCAGCCGGCGGATGAGATCGACTTCTCAGATTTCGCCGACCAGTTCCGAGGTGCCGTCGGTGCCGCCCTCAACACCGTCCAGGCGGCGATGAGCGGATTCCGCGAGATCGGATCGGGGCGGGTCATCAACATCGGATCCAACCTCGTGCAGAACCCCGTTGTGCCCTACCATGACTACACCGCAGCGAAGGCAGCCCTGCTGTCCTTGACGAGGACCTTCGCCAAGGACCTCGGGCCAGCGGGAGTCAGAGTGAATATGGTCTCCGGTGGGCTGCTGCGCACGACCGATGCCTCCTCGGCGACTCCGGAAGAGGTCTTCGACCAGATTGCGGCCCAGACTCCGCTGGGACATGTGACGACTCCGGAGGAATTCGCCTCGGCGGTGGTGTTCTTCGCATCACCGGCCTCACGCGCGGTGACGGGCCAGAACCTCGTCGTCGACAACGGACTGGTGATGGGCTGAGGTCGCGCCACGGTTGAGGAGCGTCGCGGCTGAATCGGGGCTGAGGAGCGTCGCGGCTGTCGCCAGCATCTGCCCCAGCAGCGGGGTGCTCGCTCCAGCCGCATCGAGCGGACCACTTAGCGTCGAGGGGGCAGGGTATAAAGTCGCCCGTTGACGCTAAGGTGTCCGCGCGGTGCTCAGCGTCCCACTGCCAGGTCGCTCAGTGTCCCACGGCCAGGGCGGCCGGTGTCCCACTGTCAGGTCGGCCGGTGTCGGCGACTCAGACCCGGTCGAGGAACGCCAGACTGCGGTCGAGGAGCAGCTGCGCGCTGTCCCCTCGGTAGTCAGCGACCAGCGGATCGCTGAAGAGGTGACTCCCGCCCGGGTAGAGGAAATACTCCGCCTGCGCCCCCGCTCGGGTAGCCGACTCCAGCAGAGTCTGTGGCGCAGCTGCGTCTCTCCACTCGTCATCGACTGAGAAATGGATCTGGACGGGCACATTCTCCTGCCATCGCGTGGGCTTGGGGAAGCCGCCGCCGTGGAAGAGGAGCGCGCCCCGTGCCCGCGCGTCGTTCTTGCCCATCTGCTGGGCGATGCCGGCACCGAGGGAGAGCCCGGCGAAGACGATCTCACCAGTCAGGTCAGCACAGGCCGCGGCAGCCCGATCGACCAGCTGAGAGAACCCGACGTCCTGCGAGTGACCGACCCCGGCCTCGGCGGTGGTGAACGTGCGTCCCTCGTAGACATCGGGGGTGAGCACGGTGTGCCCGGCGGCTCTGTATCGATCGGCGATCGCTTCGACGCCGGGAGTCTTGCCCAGTGCGGAATGGAGCAGAACGAGGGTTGCCATGGCGATCTCCTGTTGTCTCAGTTGAATCCAGCACTGCCGCGGCTCAAGGTATGACTCAGCGGCTGCGGCCGTGCGGGATGGCGAAGGAGTCGACCTGTGCCGTCTCCCAATCGGCAGCCCAGTCATCGGGAGCGCCGCTGAGCAGCTCGCCGGGCTTGAGCCAGTCGTAGAGACGAGCGTAGGACCAGGACTCAGACTCCGAGACATTGCGACGCAGCATCGTCGGTTCCAGCTCATCCGGATGGGCCACGCCCATCGAAGCCATCAGGCGCACGGCCTCGGTGACGGTGCCGTCGTGGTAGTTCTTCACGCGAGTCGACTTGTCGGGAACATCGATGGCGCGAGCTCGGCGAGGATCCTGTGTGGCCACGCCGACGGGGCACTTGCCTGTGTGGCAGACCTGAGCCTGAATGCAGCCGACGGCCATCATCATGGCACGAGCTGCCATCGTGAAGTCGGCACCCTGGATGAGTCGCTTGACGATGTCGGAACCGGCCGCGATCTTCCCTGCCGCACCGATCTTGATGCGATCCCGCAGTCCCGCACCCATGAGCGCGTTGTGCACGATCATCAGGCCCTGTGTCAGGGGCAGGCCGACGTGGTTCTCGAATTCGAGCGGCGCAGCTCCCGTGCCGCCTTCAGAGCCGTCGACGATGATGAAGTCTGGAGTGATGCCAGTCTCGACCATCGCCTTGCAGATGCCGAGGAATTCGGTGCGCGAACCAACACAGAGCTTGAAACCAGCAGGCTTGCCGCCGGAGAGCTTTCGCATCTGCTCGATGAACTGCAGGAGCTCGATCGGCGTCGAGAACACGCTGTGGTTCGGTGGGCTGACACAGGTCTTGCCGACGGGAATGCCGCGGATCTCTGAGATCTCCTCGGTGACCTTCGGGCCGGGCAGGACGCCGCCGAGGCCGGGTTTGGCACCCTGGGAAAGCTTGAGAGAGACCATCTTGACCTGTGGGTCCTGTGCTTTCTGGGCGAAGACGTCCGGAGCGAATTCGCCCTCGGGGGTTCGGCAGCCGAAGTAGCCGGTGCCGATCTCCCAGATCAGGTCGCCGCCGAACTCCTGGTGATAGGGCGTGATCGAGCCTTCTCCGGTGTCCTGGGCGAACCCACCCAGGGCGGCGCCTTTGTTGAGCGAGCGCACCGCATTGTCACTCAGCGATCCGAAGCTCATGGCCGAGACGTTGAGGAGCGAGATGTCATAGGGCTGTGTGCATTCCGCCCCGCCGACACGGATCCGCGGGGGAGTGGGGGAGCTCGTGATCGGAACCGTGGAGTGCATGAGGGCCTCGTAGCCCGTGCGATTGACATCGCGTTCAGTCCCGAAGGCGCTTTCGGAGTGCTTGCCTTTGGCGCGTTCGTAGATTATTGCGCGAGTGTTGCGATTGTACGGACGGCCATCCCAGTTCCGCTCGATGAAGTACTGCTGGATCTCTGGGCGAATCGACTCGAGCAGATACCGTGCGTGACCGGCGACCGGATAGTTGCGCAGGATCGAATGCTTCTTCTGGGTCACATCCCAGGCGGCGAGGGCGCCGAGGCCGAGCGCTGAGACGGCGGCAGCGGCCTGAGCCACGCGCTTTCCTGTTGAGTCTCCTCCGAGCTGGCTGACCATGGGGTACCGACCTTTCCTTGAACTTCTTCGGTCTGTGCTTGATGCGAGCCTAAACCGAGAACACGGGGATTTCAGGAAAGGGTGGGCTAAATTTCCGCCCGTCTGGCTCAGAACACTCGTATGAGCAGCGCCTGGACCAGTTCGTCGAGCTGGAGGGAGTAGCCGATGATGAGGAGGAACCCCGTGGCGATCCACGCGACTTCCTTCCAGGAGTCGTAACCGCTGAGGGGACGGTTGTCGTAGCGAAGTCCGCCGGCCATGACGATGACGAGGTCGATGACCCACCACAGGCCCAGTCCGCCGAGGCTGACCAGCTTGAGCCCGCCGGTGAGGAAACGTCCCGTGTAGAGGCGGTCGGCACCGAGGAAGCCCAGCAGGAGCGATAGGAGCCAGGTGACGAAGAAGGAGCGGTTGGGATGGTTGTGCTCGGCCTCATTGTCGGAGTTCGGTCGTTTCACGGAACCCGGACGTTCAAGGGAGTCAAGGGAATTGAGGGAATCGAAGGGGTCGATGGAGGGCAGTTCGGGGACCAGAGGCGACACGGACACGGTGTTCTCCTTCTCTTGCGTCGCCGCTCTCCGGGGAGCGATCGACGTGATGTGATCGACGTGCCGCGGAGAACCGGGGGATGGGCGTCAGGTGGGGGATCTGAGTACAGCCTAGGAAGCACGTGAGTGTTCGCGCATTGGGGTTTTCCCCAGTATCGGCATAGCGTTGGGACTATGAGTACTGGTGAGCCGAGCGCGACGAGTACTCGGCGAACCATCGTGGCGGTGTTCTTGGCCGGAGTCTCGGTCTTCCTCGTGCTCTATGAGACGCAGGGACTGCTCCCCGCCATCCGCGGCGCCTACGACATCGACGCTCCCACAGCGAGCCTGACGGTCTCCGCCACCAACGTTGCCATGGCCGTCTTCCTCATCCCGTTCTCCATGCTCGCCCCGCGCATCGGGCATGCCAGGCAGATCGCCGGCGGCGTGGTCCTGGCCGCGCTCCTCGCGCTCATCCTGCCGTTCATGCCGAGCCCCGAACTGCTCATCGCGGTCCGCTTCCTCCAAGGCGTGGCGATCGCCTCGGTGCCTGCCACCGCAATGGCCTATCTTTCGCTGCGGCTGCCGGCGAAGGCGCTGCCCGGCGCTATCGGTGTCTACATCGCCGGCAATACGATCGGCGGACTCTCCTCCCGGCTCCTGACCGGTCTTGCCGCGGAGGGCCTCGGCTGGCACGGCGGCCTGGCGTTCACCGCGGCAGTCTCTCTGGTCTTCGGGCTCATCGTGGTCTGGCTGCTCCGCCACGATCTCTTCACCACCTCACGAGTGATCGCCGCCCGCGAATCGTCGATGACTGCGCCGGAACCGGCGGCGACAGAGCAGGAGTCGACGTCCGATGCAGAATCCTCGGCAGCAGCGGACACCGCGCAGCCAGCTCGGCGGGCGATCATTCCGCTGAGATCGGGGCTGTGGCGGATCTACCTCACCGGCTTCCTGTGCATGATCGTCTTCGGCGGCTCCTTCACGATGCTCGGCACTCGGCTGCAGCATGATCCCTGGCGGCTGAGCGAAGGCGCAGTCGCACTGTTCTTCCTCATCTACCTCGTCGGCACCGTCGTCACCACGTACTACGGTCGGTTGGCCACGAGGCTCTCGCGCACCTCGTTGACACTGATCGGGATGGTCACAGCACTTGTCGGCGCCGGACTCACTCTCGTCGATGATCTGCCGGTGATCATCATCGGCATGTCTCTGCTCACCGGCGGCTTCTTCCTCGGCCACACGGGCGCATCCGCGTCAGCCAGCGCCTCACGGCCCGGTGTCGACTCCACCCGATCGGCGGCCATCTATCTCACCGTCTACTATCTGGGCACCAGCCTGGGCGCCTGGCTGTCGGCGGTTCTGTTCACCGTTTTCGCGTGGCCGGGCGTGGTCGTGATGTGCATGACCTCATTGTTCGCCGTTCTGATCTTGACGTTGACCGGGGCTTCGATAGGGTTCAAAAAACGCAGCTGATCATTCGTTCAGCTTAAGAACCGGAGGACTTCATGCCCCACGCAGCACATTCGAACGTCACCTATACGATCGACCGGGGCGTCGCCCATGTGGAGATCGACCGCGCCGAGAAGCTCAACTCACTGACCAGAGAGGTGTTCGAAGACCTCGTCGAGGTCGGCCTCGCGCTCAGGGAATCGACTGAGGTCAGGGCCGTCGTGCTCTCCGGCCGCGGGCGGGCGTTCAGTGCTGGCCTGGACTTCACCGAGATGTCCAGGCTCGCGGAGGAAGGCACCGCGACGACCTCCGCCGAGGCGGGTGCGGGGTCCGAGTCACCGACCGAAGGCGCCGTCGACGTGGGTGAGCGGCTCGGGTCCGCTCGGGCACTGGCGCAGAAAGCCGTACACGTGTGGTCCCTGATCGAAGTTCCGGTCATCGCCGGACTCAGGGGTCCGGCGCTCGGCGGTGGGATGCAGATCGCGCTGGGCACGGACATCCGCATCGCCGGACCCGACGTCCAGCTTTCGCTGATGGAGATCAAATGGGGGATAATCCCGGACATGTGCGGGACTCAGCTGCTGCCGCGCCTGGTCGGGCCCGGAACGGCGAAGAAGCTCATCGCCACAGGCGAGGCCATCGGCGCCGAGGAGGCGCTGCGGATCGGTCTCGTCGAAGAGCTGGCCGAGGACCCGGTCGAGCGAGCTCTCGAACTTGCCGCCGACATCGCGGGGAAATCACGCTCGGCACTCGTGTGGGCGAAGAAGCTCGTGGACCTCTCCTATGAGGCTGACCTGGCCACGGGCCTCGATGCAGAGCAGGAGGCGCTGGCCTCACTCATCGGCACCGACGAGCAGCGCGAGGTCGTCACAGAACGGCTGGCGCGCATGGCCAAGCGGTCGAAGGGCTGAGGCGCAGCGACGCAGTTGTGATGTGCCGGCCGCTCAGCTGACGGTCCGCCGCGGCTCAGCCGTGACGACCCGCCGCGGCTCAGCCGTGACGGCCCGGCGAGGCTCAGCCGTGCTTGCCGGGGAACTCCGGGCGGACCGGGTCGATGCTCCGGGCGGATCCGACCACCTCGGCGGCGGTGTCGAACGTGTCGAGCTCGCGCATGAGCACGAGCGTCGGGCGCATCAGCTTAAGACGCTCCTCGGCTTCGTCGGTCAGGATCTGGGCCACCGACATCCATTCACTCGAATGCGCCTCGGTGGTCTGATGATGGGCCGACTCAAGGTCGCCGGCCGAGAGCGCGTAGAAGTAGGTGTCGAATCGCTTCGGGCGCCCTGCCGGGGTCACCCAATTCGCCCACGGCTTCAGCCCTGCCGGGTCGAGCACGGCTCCTGTCTCCTCTTCGACCTCACGCACAGCGGTGGCGAGCAGGATGCGCCAACCATCGGCCACCTCGGCGATGGTGGAGTCCTTCCACGCTGCCTGATGACTCTGCGGATCGGGGACCGCGATGGAGGCCGCAGTCTGCTCATCGATGGGATCGACGCGGCCGCCGGGGAAGACGACGACGCCGGCGGCGAAGTCCATCGTCGACACCCGATGCTGGACGAAGACCTCGAGCCCCGTGGCACCGTCGCGGATCATGAGCACGCTGACGGCGGGCTTGATCGGCACGGCCGAGGGGTCGGGCACATCGGGCCCGCGGCTGGAGGAATCGGCGAGGTCCGAACGGTCGGACCCCTCGGGGGAGATTTCTCGAATCACTGTCAGCACCTTCGCCTCTGTGTCTGCTCGTCACCTTCCATTATGACTGTGACTGTTGTCCTCGGCGGAGGCGGGGTGGGCCGCTGGGGCGAACTCATTGGAAATCATGCGGCAGGATACGATGGTGCCAGACGAGACCGACGGCGAGTTTCTCAAGGCAGCTTGAGCTCTGGTGCCTGGGAGTCTGAGCGCGGCACCCGGCGTTGACGGCCCGCAGACCGGAAGAGTAAGGACATGACCAGATTGGAGAACTATCTTTTCTTCTCAATCGATCAGGCGTGGCCGAACTGGCTGATTGTCACACTTCTGGCGATCGACATGATCATCCGCATCGTTGCGCTGGGCTGGATTCCGCACAACCGCAGACCATCTGTCGCGCTCGGCTGGCTGCTCGCAATCTTCCTCATCCCCTACGTCGGAATTCTCGCGTTCCTGCTGCTGGGCTCAGCGAAGCTGCCGAAGAGGCGGCGGGACAAACAGGTGCTCGTCAACGACATCTTCCGGGACCAGACCGACGATCGGGCGATCATCGGCGACTCCGCCCACATGCCCGAACCGCTGAGCACCGCAGCGCAGCTCAACTTCGAACTGGGCGCGCTGCCGATGACGCACGGCAACGCCTTCGATCTGCAGATCGACAACCACGCCTGCATGGAGGCGATGGCCGACGAGATCGATGCGGCCACTCGGTTCGTCCACTTCGAGTTCTACATCGTCGCCATCGATGACACGACGAGGCGGCTCTTCGAATCGCTGCTGGCCGCGCACGAGCGCGGGGTTCGGGTGAGAATCCTCATCGACCATCTGGGTTCACTGGGATATCCCGGCTACTCGGACCTGGTCAAGCGGCTCAACTCATCGGGAGTGGCGTGGCGCCGAGCCCTGCCGATCCGTCCCTGGAAGGGCGAATACCAGCGACCCGACCTGCGCAACCACCGGAAGATCCTCGTCGTCGACGGCGAGGTCGCCTTCACCGGGTCGCAGAACATCATCGACCGGTCCTACAACAAGCGACGCAACCTGCGGAAGGGCTTCCAATGGATGGACCTGTCGCTGAAGTGCAGCGGCCCAGTCGTCGATGAACTCGATGCGGTCTTCATCACGGACTGGTATTCGGAGACGGGGGAACTCTTCGACGAAGCCTCGCAAGGGGAACTCCGGGCACCGCAGAACGGCGGCATCCAGGCGCAGGTGGTGCCGTCTGGACCAGGGTTCGAAGACGAGAACAATCTGCGTCTGTTCAATCACCTCATCTACAACGCGAACCGCAGCGTCGTCGTCTGCTCACCGTACTTCGTGCCCGACGAGTCGCTCATGCACGCGCTCACGACAGAGGCCCGGTCCGGAGTCGACGTGCGCCTGTATGTGGGGGAGACGAGCGACCATTGGGTGACGCAACGGGCCCAGCAGTCCTATTACGCCGATCTGGTGCGAGCCGGAGTCCGGATCTTCCTGTACCACGCCCCGACCGTGCTGCATTCGAAGTTTCTCTTGATCGACGATGAAGTCTCGATCATCGGATCCTCAAACATGGATGAGCGATCGTTCGCGATGAACATGGAGGTCACCATGTTCATCGTCGACAAGGAGTTCACCCAGCGGATGTACGACCTCGAAGCGCAGCGGTACGCGCCGAACTCCGTCGAGCTCGACGCCGAACGTTGGAACGATCGGCCGCTGCTGCACAAGTATGTGGAGAACGTCGCCAGACTCACGAGCTCGCTGCTCTGAACTGCCACGAGCTCGCTGCTCTGAACTGCGCCGGATATGACAACGCTCCCGCACACTGATCAGTGTGCGGGAGCGTTGTCTTTGACGAGCCTCAGGTGTCTTCGGAGAGTCCGGATGGGCCTTCGTCATCGAGATCGCGCATGGGGTCTGCCATGACATCGTCCTTGACCTCGGGGGTGTCCGTGGAGGTGGCACCTGGGGTCCCAGCGGCGGAGTTGACCTTGTCGGCTGCTGTCTGCACGGCATCGGCGACGGCCGGTGACTTCTCGCGGATCGACTGGTTGGCCTTCTCGACGGTGTCCTGCACTCGCGGGTCGGCCCAGAGATCCTGTGCCTGGGCCTTGAGCTTTTCGTAGCTCTGACGTCCGGTGCGTGATCCGAGCACGTAACCGACTCCCAGACCTGCCAGGAGAATCAATCGCTTCTTCATTTTCCTGCTCTCCTTCTCAGCTTGCCGTGACTGCATGCAACACGTGTGAGTGCGCAGACCGACGATGATCGACGATCGTGCGCATCGGCACTGTGCCCTGGTTCACCACCTTATACTGCCGATGGTTCCACAGTGAAAGGATATCGTCCCAGATTTGTGGAGAAGATACAGTTATTCGGCGTTCAGTCCACCGTGGGCTGCTGCTGGGTGATGCAGTGGATCCCACCGCCGCGGGCGTAGAGTTCGCGTGCATCGACGCCGACGACCTTGCGCCCTGGGTACACCTTCTCGAGCACGGCGACCGCTTCGGCGTCCATCGGATCGTCGAAGGTGCAGGCGATGACCCCGTCATTGGTGACGAGGTGGTTGACGTAGGAGTAGTCGACCCAGTCGTCATCATCGCGCAGCACCTCGGGGGCCGGAATCGGCACGACGTCGAAGGGCTGGCCTTCGGCAGTGGTCTCGGCGGTGAATCGGGTCTTGAGCTGCTGAGAGAATTCGAAGTCCGGGTGTTCGGGATTGCGCTGATCGTGGATGAGGATGACGCCCGGGCTGGGCATGGCCGCGACGATGTCGACATGGCCGCGCGTGCCGAAGGTCTGGTTGTCGCGGTAGAGGCCGTGGTCGAGCCAGATGACCTTCTTCGCCCCGATGGTACGGGCGAATTCGGCCTCCACCTCGGCCTCGGTCAGGTCGGGATTGCGACCAGGATCCAGCTGTACGCTGCGCGTAGCCAACACGGTGCCCTGTCCGTCGACGTGGAAGCCGCCGCCCTCATTGCGCAGCTGGGAATCCACGATCGGGACGCCTGCCTGGTTCGCGACGAAGCGGCCGATGTGCTCATCGTGATCCCACTTCGCCCACTCCTGGGCACCCCAGCCGTTGAACACCCAGTCCACCGCGTGCAGTGCACCGTTGTCGTCGACGACGAAGCTCGGTCCGATATCGCGCATCCACGCATCGTCGAGTTCGGCATTGACCACAGTGATCGGATGACTGATCCCCTCGCCGAGGTGGTGCCGTGCATTATCTGTCTGCGAGGTCGAGACCACGACGGTCACCGGAGTGAACTCGCTGGTGGCACGCGCCACCGCGGCCCAGGTGCGGCGGGCGGCTTCGGCCTCGTCCTCGGTGTCGCCCAAGGCATAGCCGGAGGATGGGAACGCCATCCAGATGCGGTCATGGGCAGCGGTTTCCGCGGGAATGTGAAACGTCATCGTTCATCCCTTCGAGTCAGGCTGACTGGTGAGCCTCGTGGTCGGTTGAGCTTCGCACCGCAGTGAACTCTCCCCGGTGCCGCAGGCAGCAGTTGGCTTGTCCCGAGTGTAGCGAGGTTCGGCTCGTGGGGGTCAACGGATTCCGTACCTCCCGGGGCCGGTCTGCGGCGGGAGAAGTCCGTATAGTCTGGCCTGGAGGACAGGACGCCTGGATATCAGGGGTCGAACGCGCCATGGGAGGCAGCACGTGGAACAGCAGTATCTGCAGGAACTGTTCGGTCGGTCCGGGACCGGCCCGTTGGCGGGAGTGGTCGTCGCCGATTTCTCGCGTGTGCTGGCGGGGCCCTACGCGACGATGATGCTTGCCGACCTCGGTGCCACAGTGATCAAGGTCGAGGGCAGGACCGGTGACGATACACGGCACTGGGCGCCACCTCGGCGAGGTGATGATGCGACGTATTTCCTCACGGCGAATCGGAACAAGCATTCCGTGGTCCTTGACTTCAAGGACGATGAGGAGCTGGGTCTGGCGCAGGAGCTGGCCAGGCGGGCCGACATTCTGGTTGAGAACTTCAAGGCCGGCGGGCTGGCGAAGTACGGGCTCGACTACGACACCGTCAAGGTCGAGAATCCGGGCATCATCTACGCCTCGGTGACCGGGTTCGGCCGAGATAACCCGCAGCCCGGCTACGATCTGCTCATCCAGGGACTGTCGGGTTTCATGAGCGTGACCGGTTCGCAGGAGTCGGGCCCGGTCAAGGCAGGGGTCGCCGTCGTCGACGTGTTCACCGGCTTGCACACGACCGTCGGCATCCTCGCCGCGCTCGCCCACCGCAAGGACACCGGTGAGGGGCAGCTGGTGGAGACGAATCTCCTGTCCTCGGCACTGTCGGGGCTGGCGAACCAGACCTCGGCGTACGTGGCCGGCGGTGTCGTCCCGCAGGCCATGGGCAACGCCCACCCGAGCCTGTACCCCTACCAGCCGATGCCCACCGCCGAGGGGCAGATCATCATCGCAGTCGGCAACGACAACCAGTTCCGTTTGCTTGCTGCGGTGCTGGGCCATCCCGAGTGGGCCGAGGATGAACGCTTCGCGAACTTCTCCGACCGCAACGAGAACCGGGCCGAACTCGAGCCCGAACTCATCGCTGCGCTGAGTGAGAAGACGAATCAGGAATGGTTCGACATCCTGTCGGACGCCGGTCTGCCGTGCGCTCCGATCAACACGATCGCCCAGGGTGTCGACCTGGCGAGTTCGCTGGGTCTCGAGCCCGTCGCCGAGGCGGGGGCCGGGGGCCGTGTGATCCCGACGGTGGCCAATCCGATCCGTCTGTCCCAGACCCCGCCCAGCTACGATCTCGCGCCCCCGCAGCTGGGGGAGAACACGGAGGCAGTCAAGGACTGGCTGCGCGGCCCGCGCTGAGAGCAGTCATTTCGCCGTCATTGTTCAGGCCATGCCCGGAGCATTGTCCGGGTCACACCCGGAGTTATGCCCAGCATTGCCCGTGTGTCGGCTCCGGCTGATGGCAGTCATGCGTTCTCACAGCTGTTCTGGCAGGTCGGGTTCGTGAAACACGGGGGATGCTCGGGCTGAACTTCCGGATTCACTGACGTACCCTAGAGTCTGTATGAATGCACCCTAGCCACTGGGGAGATCCTGAGCAGTCCAGTTCTGGTCAAGGCGGATTTCGCAAAGTGGCGCACCAGATTCCAGGACTGAGATGGACACAGACAAGACTGAGACGAAGGCCGCCAAGCGGCCGGTCGTCAAACGCGTGCTGATGGTTGTGGCCATGCTGCTGACAGCGTTTCACCTGCTCGCAAGCTTCCTTTGGATCGCTCCGTCGTCGACGGCGCGGGAAGTCTTCCCGGGGAACCTCCTCTCCGAGTACATGATTCCGTTGTGGGGCCAGTCGTGGAGCGTCTTCGCACCCGAACCGATCAACGGCGACTACTACTTCGATGTTCGCGCGGTCGTGAAGACTCCCGACGGTGGAGAAGAGGTCACCGATTGGGTGCGTGCCACCGATGTCGAACTCGACCATTCGACCTACAAGCTCTTCCCGCCACGCTCGGCCGGACTGGGCATCGGGGTCGCCTCCGACATCAAGGGGTCGTGGGAGGACCTGCCCAACGATCAGAAGGCGATCGTCAAGCTCGACTACTTCAAGGGTGCTGATTCCGTCGACCGGTTGACGACGAAGTTGGAAGAGTACGACGATCCCGACGGCGCCGTGGACGGATATCTGGAAAGCGAGCACCTGGCCACGGCCTACGCGACTCAGGTGGCCAAAGCGATCTGGGGTGAGGACGTCCAGCGCGTCCAGTACCAGGCGTCGAGACAGAATGTTGTGCCGTTCGCACAGCGCAACGACGACGGTGCCGAACGGCCGAACGTCCAGCCGGTTCCGGTCGGCTGGAGAGCACTGGTGACCGAACCTCACCAGTCCGATGAGGAGTTCGCGAAGTACTTCTGTGCCTCCGACGAAGTGAGGTGCGCAGATGAGCAGTGACAAGGACACCCGCGTCAAGGGCGAAGAAGTCAAGGGCGAAGACATCGGCGCGCACGGATCGAAGTCCGGGAAGGCAGAGCCGACGAAGACTGCGGCGCCGACGACAGCGGATTCGAACGAGCATATTCCGATGTCTTCCCGTGTTCTTGGGAGCATCTCGCGAGGCTGGAATTGGCTGGAGGAGATGCTGACCGGTCGCTATCACGCGACATACGGCCTCGCGGTGACGCGTATCCTCATCGGCGTGACCGGACTCGGCCTGCTGCTGACGAACTTCAATGCCAGGCACTATGCCTTCGGCGTGGGCAGCGCCTGGAACGGGGAGATCGCCGAACCCAAGAGCGACTTCCCGAACATCTGGCTGTTCTCGCTCTTCCACAGAGCGGTGACCAACCCGCCGCTCTTCACCGCCATGATCATCGGTCTGGCCATTCTCGCCGTCGTCATCATCCTCGGATGGCGGACCCGCATCGTTCTGCCGTTCTACCTGGTCCTGTGGGTGAGCTTCATCGAGCTCAACGACGGTGCCGGCGATCAGGGCGACAACGCCTATCGCATGTTCATGATCGCGATGCTCTTCGCCGACACCACCCGGCGGTGGTCGCTGGATGCCAGGCGCAAGAGACAGCAGAACCCGGAGTTCCCCGAGACCGACGGCGGCAGCTACCGCTGGGCCCTCATCATGGCCAACAACCTCGCGATCGTCGTGCTGGCCTTCCAAGTCTGTGCGATCTACATGTCGGGTGGACTGTACAAGGCAGGCGGTGCCGCATGGCAGCACGGATTCGCGGTGTACAACCCGCTGCACACACAGCAGTTCGGAACCTGGCCGGTGCTCTCGGACCTGCTCACGGCCTGGGGGCCGATGGTCGTCGCCGTCTCTTGGGCCTCGGTCCTGTTCCAGTGCGCGTTCCCGTTCATGCTGTTCAACCGGTACACGCGAATCGTCGGCCTGGTGGGCATCCTCTCCTTCCACCTGGGCATCGCTCTGCTGATGGGACTGCCCTGGTTCTCGCTGACGATGATCGCCGTCGACGCCATCTTCATCCGCGATCGCAGCTTCGAAAAGCTCCACAGACTGGTGGGACGCTGGTGGGCGTCGACGACCGACGGCATGGAACGCGCGAAGGTGAAGCCCTCGCGCTGAGCGCGTGAGCGTCGTGAGCGCGTTGGATCTGAGGCTCGCGGTCTGCGGAAACGTTGGTGAATCACCAGTCGAAGTCAGACTGAGTGGGTTGCAACCCACTCAGTCTGACTTCGACTGTCGCTGGGCGCCGGTACGCTCTGCTTCGGCAAGCGCCGCACGCCCCGCCCCGCGCCGCACGCCCCGGGCACATCACCGCTTCGGGCGCAGCTCCAGGCCGGTGGTTTCCGGATCCTCGGGCAGGCCGATGACGATGTCGTCGCCGTCGGCCACGTCGCCGGACAACAGGCCGCGGGCCAACTTGTCTCCGATCTCGCGTTGGACCAGCCTGCGCAGAGGGCGGGCGCCGAAGGCAGGGTCGTAGCCTTCGAGGGCGAGCCAGTCCTCGGCGGCATCGGTGACCTCGAGCGTGATCCGCCGTTCGGTCAGGCGAGACGCCAGTCGCTGGATCTGCAGGTCGACGATCGAGGACAGTTCCTCGGTGCTCAGCGCGTCGAAGAGCACGATGTCGTCGAGGCGGTTGAGGAACTCGGGTTTGAACGTCGAATGCACGACGCCCAGCACCGCATCCTTCTGCTCCTGGGCACTCAGCGACTTGTCGACGAGGAACTGCGAACCCAGGTTCGAGGTCAGGATGAGGATCGTGTTCCGGAAGTCGACCGTGCGACCCTGACCATCGGTGAGGCGACCGTCGTCGAGGACCTGCAACAGGATGTCGAAGACACTCGGGTGCGCCTTCTCCACCTCGTCGAGGAGGACGACGGAGTAGGGACGACGACGCACAGCCTCGGTGAGCTGACCGCCCTCGTCATACCCGACATAGCCCGGAGGGGCACCGACGAGACGGGACACGGTGTGCTTCTCCCCGTACTCACTCATATCGATCCTGATCAGGGCCTTCTCATCGTCGAAGAGGAAGTCCGCGAGGGACTTCGCGAGCTCCGTCTTGCCGACGCCCGTGGGGCCGAGGAACAGGAATGAACCCGTCGGGCGGTCAGGGTCGGCGATGCCGGCACGTGAGCGACGGATCGCATCGGAGACCGTGCCCACGGCACTCTTCTGGCCGATGAGACGCTTGCCGAGGACATCCTCGGCGCCCAGCAGCTTCTCGATCTCGCCTTGGAGCAGACGACCCGCGGGGATGCCGGTCCAGGACGCGACGACCTCGGCGATGTCGTTGCTCGAGACACGGTCGCTGACCATCGGATCGGTCTCGGATTCGGCATTCGCCTCTTCCGCTTCGGCAAGGTCGATCTCCTTCTGCACGGCTGGGATCTCCCCATACAGCAGGCGGGATGCAGTCTCTAAGTCCGTGTCGCGCTGAGCCTTGTCGGCTTGGGAGCGCAGCTCGTCGAGCTTCGTCTTCAGATCGCCGACGCGGTTGAGGCCGGCACGCTGGGATTCCCAGGTGGCCTCGAGGCCGTGGAGCTCCTCTTCCCGATCAGCCAGATCTGCACGCAGGGCACCGAGGCGCTCCTTCGAGGCCGTGTCCGTTTCCTTGGACAGGGCCATGTCCTCCATCTTCAGGCGATCGACGGTGCGGCGGAGCTCATCGATCTCGACCGGAGCCGAGTCGATCTCCATGCGCAGCCGGGATGCTGCTTCGTCGACGAGGTCGATGGCCTTGTCCGGCAGCTGACGTCCGGTGATGTAGCGATTGGACATCGTTGCTGCGGCGACGAGCGCTCCGTCGTTGATCGAGACCTTGTGGTGGGCTTCGTAGCGTTCCTTGAGTCCACGCAGGATCGCGACAGTGTCCTCGACGCTGGGTTCTCCGACGTAGACCTGCTGGAACCTGCGTTCCAGAGCCGGATCCTTCTCGATGTTCTCGCGGTACTCGTCGAGCGTGGTCGCGCCGACGAGGCGCAGTTCACCGCGGGCGAGCATCGGCTTGAGCATGTTGCCGGCATCCATCGCGGAGTCTCCGGTGGCGCCGGCACCGACGACGGTGTGGAGCTCATCGATGAACGTGATGATCTGACCATCGGCGTTCTTGATCTCGGCGAGGACGGCCTTGAATCGCTCCTCGAATTCGCCGCGGTACTTCGCGCCGGCGACCATCGCGGACAGGTCGAGGCTGATCAGCGTCTTGTTGCGCAGGGACTCGGGTACGTCTCCGGCCACGATCCGCTGGGCCAGTCCTTCGACGACGGCGGTCTTGCCGACGCCGGGCTCGCCGATGAGGACAGGGTTGTTCTTCGTCCTGCGTGAGAGGACCTGGATGACCCGGCGGATCTCCTTGTCGCGTCCGATGACCGGGTCGAGTTTAGCCTCACGCGCGGTGGCCGTGAGGTCGACACCGTACTTCTCCAGCGACTGCATCGTGTCCTCGGGATTCTCCGAGGTGACCTTCTTGCCTCCGCGCAGCTCCGGCAGAGCCGCCAGCAGGGCATCGCGACCGGCACCATTGCGGCGCAGGGCTTCACCTGCCCCGTCCTTGCCTGCGGCGGCGGCGAGCAGCAGGTGTTCTGTCGACACGAACTGGTCGCCGAGGCTGGTCATCTCCTCCTGCGCAAGATTCATCATCTCGAGTCCGGCCCGTGACAGCCCCGGTTGGGACACGGTCTGACCGCTGACGGTGGGGAAGCCGTCGATGGCCGAGCGGACCTCTGCCAGCACGGTTCGTGTGTCGGCACCGACCTTCGTCACCAGGTTCGAGGCCAGCGAGTCCGGCTGGTCCAGCAGGGCCGCGACCAGGTGGGCGGGCTCGATCTGATTGTTCCGCCGAGCCACGACGTCATTGATGGCCGATTGCACCGTCTCGCGAGATTTGGTTGTCAGCTGTGCGTCCATGCGCATCTCCTTCACAAATGTTCTTCGCAGCTGTTCTGTGAACAGCTTTTGCTCTCTAAGAGTTCAACACCCACAAAGTTGAGTCTATTCCACTCAACTTTGAAAAAGCGAGTGGGTCTGCGTCACCTCAGCAGCACGGATTGGAGATCGAATCGGCGCAGCACTCTGTCGGCGATCTCCGGATCGGTGCCGCGTTCGCGTCGGGCTTTGAGCACTTCCGTGCGGGCGGACTGCAGTGCCTTGGTCTGCACCATCGCCATCGCCTCACGGTTCTCCTTCAGGGTCGTCGCCTGCTCCGAGCTGACCTGGTCGTCAGAGGTCCCCAACAGCTGCGAATAGAGGACCTTGAAGCGTGCGCGCAGAGGCTCAGCCACCTCGTCGGGCAGGCTGTCGTCGTTCTTGATCTGGAGGAGCGCGGCCTTGTACGCGCGGCGTGCGATCTCCGCGGTGTCCGCTCGCTCCTTCTCCGCCTCGTCGTCGATGCCGAGGACGTTGACGATGGTGGGGAAGGTGAGTCCTGCCAGCACCAAGGTGACCATCAGGATCACGGCAGCCGCGACGAGGATGTAGGAGCGGCCGGGGAACGGCTCCCCGGTCGCGGTGGTCGTCGGAATCGACAGAGCCAGGGCGATCGTCGCCAAGCCGCGCATTCCGCCCCAGGTCATGAGGGTGGCATCCCTGATATTCAGTGGTGCGGCATCCGGATCCTCCTCCCGGCGCTTGTTCTCCAGCATGGTTCCGATGAGCAGCCAGCCGAACCGCACTGCGATGACGATGAGCGCGATGCCCAGTCCCACCAGCACCGCTCGACCTAGGTCGGCATGCTCTGATTCGACGACCATGCGCAGGTCGAGGCCGATGAGGCCGAAGGCGATGCCGGTGATGAGCATCTCCAGGACCTGCCACGTCGAGGCCTGGGTGACACGTTCGGCTGAATTGGCTTCGACGTCGCGTCGGCGCACCTCGAGAGCGGCCACGACGACGGCGATGACGCCGCTGGCATGGAGGTGCTCGGCGATGAGGTAGACGCCGAAGGGCAGCATGAGCATGAGTGAGGAGCGGGCGATCGTATGGTCGATCTTCTCCATCACCCACCACACGATGAACACGACGACGAGACCGACCGTGATGGCGATGATCGCAGAGATGAGGAAGGACAGGGCCAGCTGCCCGAAGTCCACCTCGGTGCCGGCCATGGCCGCCGCCATCGCGGTCTGGAAGATCACGAGTGACGCGGCATCGTTGAACAGCCCCTCGCTCTGCAGCGTCGACATGATCCGCCGAGGTATCGACACGGTTCCTGCGACCGCATCGACGGCGACGGGGTCGGGCGGGGCGAGCATGGCTCCCAGCGCCACCGCGGCGGCGATGGTGATTCCGGGAATGAGGAGCACCGCGGTCCCGGCCACGGCCGCCACCGTCACACCGACCAGCGCGACAGCCATTCCCAGGATCGTGCGCCAGCGGATGGCGAAGAGTGCCCATGACGTCTTCTGTGCTGCCGCGAACAGAAGCGGGGGCAGGAACAGGGGCAGGATGAGCTCGGGCTCGATGGTGATCTCAGCGAACGTGGGGATGAACGCACCGGCGATGCCGATGACCACCATCAGAGCAGGCCAGGGGAGACGCAGCTTCTGGCCCAGGCCGACGACCACGCTGGTTGCGGCACCGAATCCGATGATCATCAGCAGGGTTGTCATGGCCGTCTCCCTCGGTATGGGTGGCATGTCTGCGCACCGCCAGCTGAGGACATCGAAGGAAATCCCCGTCAGGTTTCCGCGCCGGACCAACGATATTTTGGCAGAATGCTGTTATGTCTGACTCAATTGTATTCTCTCTGGCCGACGACGCAGTCGCGACGATTTCGATCAACGAACCGGAGACTCGGAACGCGCTGTCTCGTGCGGTGATGAATGAGCTCATCGGCGCCCTCGCCGAGGTGGGGCAGCGCACCGACGTCCGTGCAGTGATCCTGTCCACCGCAGGACACGTATTCAGCTCCGGCCATGATCTCAAGGAGATCCATGGGGCCGAGCTGGAATCACAGCAGGAGACCTTCGCCGTCTGCTCGCAGCTCATGCAGCTGATTCAGTCGATCCCGCAGCCGGTCATCGCGCAGGTCCAAGGCGTGGCGACCGCGGCCGGTTGCCAGCTTGTCGCTAGCTGCGACCTGGCGGTGGCTGCGCAGTCGGCCCGATTCGCCACACCGGGCGTGAAGATCGGCCTGTTCTGCTCCACGCCCATGGTGGCGCTGACGCGGGCAGTGCCGGCGAAGACGGCGATGCGGATGCTGCTGACCGGAGACTTCCTCAGCGCTGCCGATGCGCTGACATTCGGGCTGGTCTCCGATGTGGTCGCCGATGACGAACTTAAGACAGCGACTGCCGAGCTGGCGCGGAAAGTCGCGTCAGCCTCGTCGGCTACAGTGGCAATAGGCAAAGTAGCGTTCTACGAACAGCGTGATCTGCCTCTGGCAGAGGCCTATGCGCACATGTCGGAGGTGATGGCGCACAACGCCGTCGCAGCCGATGCACAAGAGGGAATCGACGCATTTCTGCACAAGAGAGAACCTCAGTGGCAACATCGGAACTGACAGTGTGATTTCCTATGATTGTGGACTTGTTCGGATCAACCGGATGAGACGCGTCAGACGAAGATGGAGGATCAGACGTGGCGGTAATCGTGACCGGAGCCAGCGGCTTCATCGGTGGCGCCATCGCCCGTGCCCTGGCGACCAGGGACGAGACGGTCTATGCCCTGGGGCGGCGCGATCCTGAGATCCCCGGTGTGAATTTCCAAGCGTGGGATATCACGGAACCCGCGGACGGTGCGGTGGAGTCTCTGGCGAAGAAGGCCACCGCGGTCTTCCACTGCGCGGGCATCGCCGAGGTCAGTGCCGACGACGATGAGCTGTACAAGGTCAAGGTCACCGGGACCCGGAACGTGCTCGACGCTTTCCCGAAGGCGCGTATCGTGCACATCTCCTCGACGACGGTCTACTCCACGAACAAGCCTCATACGGACCTGTGGGAGGAGGCCGGTCCCAAGGACCCCAATGACTTCCACGACGCCTACTCGAAGACACATGCCCTGGCAGAGCAGCTCGTGACACGGATCCGCCCGGACGCGGCCATCCTCCGCCCCGCCGCGGTCTACGGCCCCGGCGAGTCGATGCTTATGCCGTATCTGAGCCGAGTGGCGAAGAAGGGGGTCCTGCGACTTCCCGGCGGCGGCAGGCAGAAGCTCACCCTGACCCACATCGACAACCTCGTGCGAGCGGCGATCGCCTGCGTCGACGTGCCTTCGGCCTCGGGCCCGTTCAACATCGGCGATCCGACTCCGTACAAGCTCAAGGACGCCGTGTCCACTCACTTCGCGCGCATGGAGTACGACCCAGTCGTCATCGAGGCGATCGCCAAGGACAAGGCGCTCTTCGCTGCGAAGCTGGGGCTGAAGATCAAGACATTCTTCAAACGCGGCAACAGCACCGAGCTGTTCCTCGTCGAGTACCTCCAGCACGATCGCACCTACAACCTCACTCGTCAGCAGCGGGTGCTGGGAATCTCGACGACACAGTTCCTTCTGCCCTCACGTTTCCAGTAGCCGCGCTCGGGTTGGCTGACGCTCGGGTCGGCTGCCGCTCTCGGGTCGGCTGCCGCTCTCGGTTAGCAGCGCCAGCAGCTCCAGCAGCCCCAGCCAGCCCAGCCAGCCCAGCCAGCCCAGCCAGCCCAGCCAGCCCAACCAGCCCAGCCAGCCCAGCCAGCCCAGCCAGCCCCGGCAGCCCCAGCCGCTCAGCGTGACCTCAGCGCCGAGAGCCACGGCCGTGGGATCGTGGGAAACTCACCGCTTGAGCCCGTGCTGGCCGGCGATGATCCGCGACACCACGCTCCGCGGAAGTGCTCGTTTGAGCAGGAACGGCAACGGTGACCGGCTGCCCACAGCATAGAATTCGCGAGGTCTGACTGCGTCAATGGCCTTGACGATGGTTGCGGCGACGGTCTCGGGCGAGATTCCCTGCCGCTCATTGTCATCGAGGTGCGAAAGCATCGTGGTCACATCGTCGGTGTAGACGGAGCCGGGGTTGAGGTACTTCGTGCGCCGGTTGCCGATTCCGGTGGCGATGGACCCGGGTTCGACGACGCTGATCCAGACCCCGAACGGTGCGAGCTCTTGGCGCGCGGCCGTGGCGAATCCGCGCAGGGCCGCCTTGGCCGCGACATAGGAGCTGCGATGCGCCAAAGGGAAGCTCGCGAGCATGGAACCGACCATGATGACCCGGCCGTGTCCTCGTCTGCGCATGCCGGGGAGGGCGAGTTGGCTCAGCCGCACCGGCCCGAAGACATTCGTTCGGAACAGGCGGTCAACGGCCTCGGGCGGAAGCTCCTCGAAAGGACCGGACTGGCTCTCGCCGGCGTTGTTGACGAGAACGTCGACCTCGGCGACCTCGTGTCTGAGAGTCTCGACGCTGTCGGGATCTGCGAGATCCAATTGAAGATAGCGCACGCCGGGAACCCGCTCCGATTTCCCAATCTGCTCAGGGTCTCGGCTCGTGGTCAGGACCGTGCAGCCTCTGTCTGCCAACACCCTGACCAGTGCGGCACCGATGCCGGAGGTGCCGCCGGTGACCAGCGCCGTGAGATTTGTGTTCACCATGGTCAGCGCTCCGCTCCCATGCCTTTTGCGACGGCTCGTCCGGCGCGCATCCCGGAGAAGATGCACCCGCCCAGGAAGGTTCCTTCCAGCGCGTTGTAGCCGTGCATTCCTCCGCCGCCGAAGCCTGTGACCTCACCGGCGGCGTAGAGCCCGGGAATCGGTGTGCCGCTTCCACCGATCACCTGGGCGTCGAGGTTCGTCTCCAAGCCGCCCAGCGTCTTGCGTGAAAGCAGACTCAGTCGCACCGCGATGAGCGGCCCGTGGGCGGGGTCGAGGATCTTGTGTGGTTTCTGCACCCGTACGATCTTGTCGCCGAGGTAGTTCCTGGCATTGTGGATCGCCTGCACCTGCGCATCCTTGGAGAATGTGTGGTCCATCTGCCGATCACGCTCGACGATCTGTTCGACGAGGTGGTCATGATCGATGGCGGGCCCCCGGGAGCGCTCATTCATCCCGGCGACCAGCTCTTCGGTGGTGTCGGCGACGACGAAGTCGGAGCCGAAGCGCTTGAACGCTTCGACCGGGCCTGGCGCATCGGAGGACCGGACACGGTCGAGGGTCACACGCCAGTCCTTTTTCGTGATGTCGGGATTCTGCTCCGAGCCTGAGAGCGCGAACTCCTTGCGGATGATCGACTCGTTGAGCACGAACCACGAATAGTCGTGGCCGGTCGAGAGAACGGTCTTCATGGTCCGGTTGGTGTCGAAACCGGGGTAGTTCGGCGCGGGGAAGCGATTGCCCTCGGCGTCGAACCACAGCGACGAGGGTCCTGGAATGATACGGATCCCGTGGTTCGGCCAGATCGGATTCCAGTTCTCGATGCCCTCCGTATAGGCCCAGATCCGGTCCCGATTGATCAGGCTCGCACCTGCGTCCTCGGAGATCTGGAGCATCCGTCCATCGACATGGGCGGGCACTCCGGCGAGCATCGTCTGCGGGAATTCGCCGAGGCGCTCGATCGGCCAGTACTGACGCATGAGTTCGAAATTGTGTCCGATGCCGCCGCTGGTGACGATGACCGCGGGAGCACGGAGTTCGAAGTCTCCGAGCTCCTCGCGGTTCGAAGCAACCCCTCTGCCGGTGTGGCTGGGGGCAAGTGTCCGTCCGCGAACCCCGAGGACACCGCGTCCGTCGCTATGGCCGTCCGCACCGTTGCCGCCGTCCTCGACGATCAGCTCATCGACACGATGCCGGAAGCCCATCGTCACGAGGCCCGCGGATTCCGCTCGCTCCACTGGTTCGCGGAAGACCCTGACCACCTCGGGGCCGGTGCCCCAGGTGAGGTGGAACCTCGGCACGGAATTCCCATGCTCGGAGGCACCGGACCCGCCTCTTTCCGCCCACCCGACGATCGGTGTCAGGCGCAGCCCCAGATCGTGCAGATAGCGGCGTTTGTCTCCTGCGGCGAACTGCAGGTATGCCTCGGCCCACTGCCGGGGCCAGTTGTCCTCGTCTCGATCGAAGCCCGCCGAGGTGGCCCAATCCTGGCGCGCCAGGTCGAGGGAATCGTGGACACCGAGTCGGCGCTGTTCGGGGGAGTCGACGAGGAAGAGGCCGCCGAGGGACCAGAAGGCCTGACCGCCGAGGTTGGCCCGATTCTCCTGGTCGAGGATGAGCACTCTCTTCCCGGCGAGACTGAGCTCATGGGCGGCAACAAGTCCCGCGAGGCCGGCCCCGACGACGATAGCGTCGTAATCCTCGGTGCCACCGTGCGCGCTGTTGGTGCCGGTCGCTTCTGAACCGGTGGCCGGTGAAGTGATTCCCATGGGCGACTCCTTCGTCGATGTGTGGGCCGTGCGACCCGTGCATACTCAGACTACTGTTCTCCGGGCCGGCAGAACCCCCACGCGCCAGGCTTGAAAGTGGACTCCCGTTCGATATCAGCAAGGATATCGAACGGGAGTCCACAATCACGACGGCTACGCGAAGCTCGGCACGATCGCGGCTACGCGAAGCTCGGCACGATCGCGGCGGCTCGAACTCAGCGGCTTCAGCCGTTCAGCGTCGAATCCAGCCAAGCGGAGGCGGCCGCGAAGGAGTCGTCCGTGGTCGTCGGGTCGAGGGGCACCGTGGTCTTCGACGCACTGGGATAGCTGCCGAGGAAGCTCAGACTGCGGGTCACTCGGTGGACTCCTTGCAGGGCATCGGCCATTCTGGCCTCGTGCACATGGCCCAACAAGTCAATGGAGAATTGGTAGAGGCCGAGCCCGTCACCAGTGGGCCGAGATTCGATGCGCGACATGTTCACACCTCGGCTGGAGAACTGTTCGAGCATCTCCAGCAGCGCACCGGCGCGGTCTGAGCGCAGTGAGGCTACCACCGTGGTTTTGTCCGACCCTGTCGGCGCGGGAATGGTGCCGGGACAGGTGACGACGACGAACCGGGTTTCGGCGTCCTGGCGTTCCCCGATGTCGTTGGCGAGGATCTCGAGGCCGTAGCGTTCGGCGGCGATGGCAGGGCATACGGCCGCCACATGGTCGGCGGCGTCGTTGGCCAGATCCCGTGCGGCCGCGGCCGTCGATGAGGTCGGGAGGTAGACGGCATCGGGGAAGTTCGCGGACATGAACGTGCGTACCTGTGCCTCACCGTGCGGGTGGGACCCGAACGACGTCAGCGTGCTGGGATCGGTCCCCGGCTTCACCGCCAGGACGAAGCGAACGGGCACGACCACCTCGGCGATGATCTGCAGCCGACCATGATCGGTCAGGGCATCGATGGTGGCGGGAACACCGCCCTCGATGGAGTTCTCGATCGGCACCACAGCAGCCAGGCAGTCGCCGTCGAGGACGGCGTCCAAGGCTGCGGCTCCATTGCGCATGGGCTGGGTCCACGCGCTCGAGCGCAGGCCGTGGGAGTCGAGGTACTGCAGGAGTGCTGCTTCGGTGAATGTGGCCTCGGGGCCCAGGTAGGCGTAGCGATCGGCGTTCACTTCGACGACTCCTTCTGAGTACGCGGCTTCTTTGAACGCAGCTTCTCAGCGCGCAGTCTGCGGACGACGATGGCGCGCGCGACGTCGCGGTACTGGGCCGCACGGTGCATCTGTGCTTTGAGGTCCTTGCCGGTGACGCGGTGGTGGAGATCGCATTCGACCTCTTCGACACGAAGCCCGGCATTGATGACGTCGATCGTCATTGCTGTTTCGACGCCCCAGCCGGCGGCGAATGGCAGCGCCGCGTCGAAGGCCTCACGGCTCAGGCAGCGCATGCCCGAGAGCGGCTGGGTCGCTTCGAATCCGCTGAGCTCGGCGATGCCCTTCTTCGCGAGCCCGACGACGAAGCCGAATCCGCCGCCCTTGCGCTTCTGGGCGGGCAGGATTGCAATCGTCATATCGGCGTCACCGGCGAGGACAGGTGCAGCGAGCGGGGCCGTGTTGAGTGCTGAATCCTCCAGATCGCCGTCGATGAAGAGGAGAGCGCGATGGTCGGGGTGCTGGTCGGGATCCGAATCGGAGATCTCACGATTGCGGATCGCGAACGCACCGGTCATCATCGCCGCGGCCTTGCCTTTGTTCTTGCGGTGGGTGACCACCTCGGCGCCGGCCCTGCGAGCGAAGGCACCGGTGTCATCGGAGGAACCGTCATCGACGACCATGATGATGTCGACACCGGGAATCTGTTTGGTGCTGCGCACCGTCGCTGCAATCCGATCGGCTTCGTTCATCGCGGGGATGATCGCAGCGATCGCGCGCGGAGCAGTCGCCGAGGAGGCATCCGGGTGTGCGGGATTCGACTGTTCGGGCATGGAAACTCTTCTCCTGTCCGGCTCGCGCACCGGCGGAGTCGAATCGACTCCCGCCGGTGGCCGTGGCGACGGAACTCAGTGGATGGTCAGCTGGCGGGCAATGATGCCCGAGCGTGCACGACGTGCCTCGGTGCTGAGAGGTTCACTCGTGTTCATCGCGTCCTCGATGCGCTTGCCGAATTCGGCGATGGGCTCTTCGATGTCATCGACCTGTGTGCCGAACTCCAGTTCCCAGACGGGCACGACGATGCCGTGCGCGCGGAAGTAGCCCAGGAACGTGCCGGGGCCGCCGAGGTCGTTGAGGCCCTCGACCTGAAGACGGGCGAGAGCGTCGACGAGTGCATCCTCGCCCTCGGGCCGTGCCCAGCGCACGTAGGTGCGGCCGGACATCTCGGTCCAGTACGCGGACTTCACGGAGACGACCTTCTCCGTGGGGGAGATGGAGTCATTGGCCTGTTCGAGTGCCGCTGCGACATCGGAGTCCGTCTCGGCTTCTGGCAGCTTCCAGTATTCGAAGGTCTCGAGCACGCGGATCTCGAACGGGTGGTCGGTGTCGAGGATGTCCTGGAGACGCGGACCCTGACCGGGTTCGGTCGTCGCCTCGATCGTGGTCCCCGGCTGCGCCTCGATTGCGGCGAGGATGCCGTGCACGACATCGCGGGAGGCATCGGTGGATGACACCGGAACCTGCATTCCGGCCAGGACCTGGCCGTCCTCACGGTGCCAGGCCTGCCACGCGGCGGGCAGCAGAGAGGTGACCGTGATCTCCTGACCACCGAACTCCTCTTTCAGCTTCGCCGAGGCGGTCGCCGCCGGCACCAGCTCGCGCAGGCAGATGAGGTCCGCCTCGAACGGCAGGCCCTCGAACGGACGCGCAACGAAGGCCGTGGCCTCTGCACGTGCCAGTCGCTTGGCAATGACATCTTCTTTGGAACGCTTCGACTTCTTACCCATGGAAAACAAGTCTAGTCGGTCTGGCGACTCAGGATGCATCCCGTTCACCGGGACGAATCAGCGCTGCACGGCCACCGGGATGAATCAGCGCTGCACGGCCACCGGGATGAAGTAGCGGGTGGTGTTCGACTCGTCCATCGTCACCTGCAGTTTGTCGCCTGGGCTCGGAAAGGCCGACCTCTCGGGGTTCTCCGGAGTGAGTCCCAGGTTCTCCAGGCGGATGATCCCGTGCCGACCGACCTCGTCGGCGGCGAGGACATAGGAATGATTGAGCTCGCGGATGGTGACCTCTATCGACGGAACCTCAGCCGCGGCATCGATATTCGTCACAGTCCGAGGTGGTGAGGCGTTCCCCATTCCCAGATAGGCGCCGACATCGTCGGCGATATAGCCGGCAACCACATCGGCCTGGGCCAGAAGCCCGGAGAGGACGACGGAGAGACGCTCCTGCTGGGCATCCGATTTCAGTGCCTGACCGGGCTTGAACAGGTGCTCCTCGGCGAGCACGCACCACGCATCCTGCATGATCGTGCGCAGCTGCAGCTCAACGAGCACCGATGGTTCGGCGTCGAAGGGAACTTCGATGATGAGATGGCGCCCGCGATAGCCGGAGGGCTTGGGCTGGGCGGAGTAGTCCCGCACCTCGGCGACGGAGAGATTCGATTCGTCATTGCTGTCGGTGAGCAGATCCCACAGCGCCGTCTGTTCACGCTCGGTGCGGCACACGGCACGAGCACCGACGACATCGATGACTTGGTTCTCGACCTCGACGGCCTCATGGATCTCGTCATTGGCATCGGCAAGTTTGCGGCGCAGCTTCTCCCCGGCGCGGAGTCGGTCCTTGATCCGTCCGCGGCCGACAGCGACTCTCTCACCCGACAACAGCGCGGAGCCCGAGCACGCGGCCTCGACCCAATCGTTGACCGTCTCCAGGGCGGCCCTCCACGTCGACTCGCGCCTTTCGTAGGCTTCGTCGACCAGTTCGCGGACTGTTGCTGACATCCTCGTCACCTTCCTAGCTCCTGATTCAACTTCACCAGAAGACGAGGTGGATGTCCATGCTTTCCGCGCGAAGCTTTCTTCGTGAAGATGCGGGCGGTGCTTTGAGCGACGGCTCAGCCGTCAGCGATCGGTGGGGAGGTACCCATATTCGTAGCCGCGAGCCAGCGCATCCCGACGATTGCGGACGCCGAGGCGCGCGTAGAGATTCGACAGTTTGTTCTTGACCGTACCTTCGACAAGGCTCAGTTCAGCCGCGATGGCGGACACCGACGACTGGGTGTCCAGCAGGGCCAGGAGCTGCCTCTGCGAGGGGCTGAGCAGGGTGTGACCGGCGCGGATGCGAAGTGTCTCCCCGAAGCTCAGCAGCCGCTGCCGAAGTCGCTCCCCGGCACCGAGTCCGCCGGGCCCGCCGATGGAACCGTCGCCGAAGCGGGTCTCGCCCAAGCGGAGGTCGTCAACAGGTCCGGCCCCGTCAGCCAGTCCGACTTCGTCAGCTGAACCAGGGTCGTCAACAGGTCCGGGTCCGGTCGGAAAGACCGGTGCGATCAGATCCCACTCGGCGGCGTTGGAACTGCGCTCGATCAGCTGATCGCGCAGAGACTTGGGAACCATCGCAACGGGAATGAGGCTGGCCGCGATCCTGCAGTACTCGAGCGCGTCGACGAACGCAGAATCTGACTCGACCAGTTCACCCTTGCCCAACAGGCTGGCAGCCTGAACCGCTCGAGCAGAGGCCTTGGCGTGCAGATCGAGTGAATTCTGAGACAGAACTCTGTTCGCCAGGTGCGCCGCGGTCCCGTGTTCGCCGATGGTCAGATGGAGCTGAGCTCTGGCCAGGATGATGTACGGCGATTTGGTCTCGGCATCGAGCAGAACGTTCTGGGCGAGGTGAGTCTGCCCCTGAGCCAGGTGGAGGCAGACCAGAGTGAGCTGCAGAGTATGCAGCAGGAGTCCGTCAGCCGGCAAGGATGAGCGATTGGTGTCGATGATCTGCTGCAGCCGTTTGGCCTCGATCCCGACATCGCTGTGCAGAATGCCGAACAGTGATCTGTACTGAACGACTCCGAGCCACGAGTGATGACCCAGAGATGGGTCGGCCAGACGTGCCGAGTACTGACGTGCCTCGTCGAGGTCCAGTGCGTCCATGGCACGAATCATGCGGGCCAGAGAGTAGGCGGTGAGCGTGTGGGGGCTCGTGAAGCGAGTCCGCTCCTTGAGCTCGTCGAAGTGGCGCAGGTGCACGTCACTCGATGGCCCGTTTCCGAGCATCGCGTGTGCCAGGGCGCTGTAGGCGTGCGCCGGGAGCAGGAGATAAGGGGAGGACGCGGAGGCGAGCTCTGTGATGATGATCGACCGACGCAGCAGTTGGGCACTTTCCGTGAGATCGCCGACGAACATGCTGGTGATCCCATATTCGAGGTGAAATCGAGCGTCGCAGAGCCGGCTGGGTGCCGACTGGAGATGTCGGGTGTCGTTGATGAGTTCCTGGGCCGCTCGGGCGATGTGGACGCCCTGGTCCGACTGGCCGAGCAGCTTCTGGCGCCGCATCGATGCGATGGCCATGATCATGATGTCATCGACGGTGAAGTCGCCGTCCTTGATCCGTTCCAGCCGCGAGTCGAGCGTCGGGACTGCCGCATGCTCGAAGTTGACCTCGTTGAGAACGGTCAGGGCGTCGTTGACGCCGAGGCGCCGTCTGACTTCGTCGACCTGCAGGCAGTCGCCCAAGGCCTCGGCCAATACCGCCGAGTTGTGAGCCTGGGCCTCGGGGACCTTCGAGAATGCCTCGAGCGTCGCATCGAAATGGTCGACCATGAGCGCATGGCCCCGGTTTGCCCAGAGTTCCGTCAGTGCCTTCCACTCTCCGGCCTCCGCGACCTGCAGCAGAGCTTCGTCGAAGCCCTCGGACTGATACGCGGCCGGGGCCTGCAGCCATTCGGCGGCGCTCGCACCAAGTGCTCGGCGGGACCGTGATTCGCTGTGTCGATCTCTGGCGTCGTAGAGGCGCCTCAAGATCGTTCTCATGACAGGAGCAATCGTGTGGTGACCGGTGCGGTCCAGAGTTGGGAGCAGTACGCCGTCTTCGTTCAGTTGCGCTGAGAGGTCAGAGACCTCGAATGGACGTGTGTCTTCTGGAGCAGCGGGTATGGAAAACGATCCCAGATGGGGCATGGCGCCGGCGGCGATTGCGAGGGTGTCGGCGTTGATGTCGCGCATGAATGACAGCAGATGGGCAAACCTCAGCTCGGGGCTGTCCGGTGCTTGACGTCTGATCTGTGTGAGAACGTCGGCGGAAGGAAGATCCGAGTAGTGATCGGCATCGACTGCAGAGAGGTCTTGTCCTATTGAGTCAGCGCCCTGCAGAACGGCCTGGCCCGCGAGGAGGTGGCCAGACGTCTGTTGGAACAGACTCTTCCACACTGTGTCGGGCAGTTCGGGCGCGATGTCGGCGAGACCAGCTGCGAAGGAGCGGACCGTCGTCGCGCGCTCGCCGGGAAAGACGCCATCACCTGGCGAGGGGGCCGTCGGGGAAACGGGACCGCTCTGGTCAGCGGAATCATGCATGGTTGGGGGCCTCTGGCAGTGGGGATACGGGGATTATCTACCACTGAGTAATCTATCCGATCTCCATGATCGAATTCTGCTTACTCAATGTCATTATGATGTGATTTTCACTAAGCCTGTGTTCAAAAATGCCTGCATAGCGTTTCGGGGAGTGAACAGCGACACATTTTCCTCAAGGATCACCTTTGAAGTGATGTTTCGTCAATACGGATCAGCATTGACAGGGATCCGCATCGGTGCCGAGCATCTCCGTGGCGGCCGCGGTAGGAGTGTCGACTGCGGAGTTCAGCGGCGTGCGGCGAGGGCCGAGGTGACAGTGGAGTGCGGCTGAGGGAGCACTGCGGTGAGAGAAGCCGTAGGGTGCGGCTGGTTCTGCGGTGGGTGAAGCTGTGAGGCGTGGTTGCGGTGTGACGCAGCGGCTCACACGTCGAAGTCGACGATGACGGGTGCGTGATCGGACGCGCCCTTGCCCTTGCGTTCCTCGCGGTCGATCTCCGCGCCGGTGGCCTGCGCGGCCAGGGACGGTGAGGCGAGTTCGAAGTCGATGCGCATGCCCTTCTTCTTCGGGAAGGCCAGCCTCTGGTAATCCCAGAATGTGTAGACCCCGGGGCCAGGTGTGAACTGCCGGGTGACTTCGCTGAGCCCCGCGTCCAGGAGGGCGTTGAAGGCCTGGCGCTCGGGTTCGGACACGTGGGTGAGTCCGTCGAACTCCTCCATGTCCCAGACGTCCTCATCCAGAGGTGCGACATTGTAGTCGCCGCACAGGACGAGCTTCTTATCAGGAGTTTCGCGCAGCTGCGCAGAGATATCGGCAGTCAGCGCCCGATACCATTCGAGCTTATAGGTGTAGTGAGGGTGGTCGAGTTCACGACCGTTGGGGACATAGAGCGAATACACCCTGACTCCGCCGCAGGTCGCTGACAGGGCACGGGCCTCGACCACGGGCTCGTCGTCGCCGAACGAGGGAATGTCGGCGAATCCGATCTCGGGGTCCTCAAGGCCCACCCGAGAGGCGATTGCCACGCCGTTCCACTGGTTGAGGCCGTGGAAGCTGACCTCATAGCCTCGGGAGGTGAACAGCTCCTTCGGGAACTGTTCGTCCTTGCATTTGAGTTCCTGGATGGCCAGGACGTCGACGTCTGAGCGATCCAGCCAAGCACCGATTCTGTCGTGTCGGGCGCGGATCGAGTTCACATTCCAGCTCGCGATTCTCACTCTCCCACCCTAAGCTGTCCCGGCCGCAGGCCCAAGCTCAATGGGCAGAGCAAGCCAGCAGAGGCACCCGCTGGCCCCATCGCCTCGGCGCCGGTCCGATACCGATAGCCTGGGTTCATGCCTGAAGCACGCAATGAACATCTCGGCCACGACGGTGCCGCCTGCCCCGATTCCTACTATGTGCGCACGGCACCGGAGGCCTTCGTCTCGACGCTGCACAGCCAGGGCGCGTGGCAGCCGGGCGAACAGCATCTGGCCCCGGCCGCGGGGCTGGTGTTGGCGGAGATCGAACGCAGGATGCCTTCGGACAAGCTGGTCTCGCGGGTCAGCTTCGACATCCTCGGCGTCATCCATTCGGGCGAATTCACCATCGACGTCAACGTCATCCGACCTGGTCGGACCATCGAACTCATCGAGGCCAGCATGCGCCACGGTGAGCGCACGAGCGTCCACGCCAGAGTCTGGCGCCTGCTGCCGGGCGACACCGCAGACGTCGTCGGCGACGAATGGCCGACTCTGCCGGAGCCCGAAGAAGCTCCAGCCGTCCCATTCACCGGCCGCTGGGGTGGAGGCTTCATCGCCTCGTTGGGCGGCGGTCAGTTCGCCGACGCCCGTCCCGGATTCGCTCGTTCCTGGATCAGGTCCCCCTATCCGCTCGTCGACGGGGAGGACGATCCCGCGACCGCGGCCTTCGTGAAACTCGTCGACACCGCCAATGGGCTGGCCGTGAGAGAAGACCCGAAGACGACGTTCTTCCCCAACGTCGACCTCACCATCCACCTCACCCGAGTACCCGAACCAGGTTGGGTCGGCTTCGAGACGAAGGTTGCGTTCGGCCCCACCGGGATCGGTGAGACCACAAGCGTCCTCAGCGACGTGAACGGGCCGATCGGCACCGCTGCGCAGTCGTTGACGGTGCGCGTGGGCCAAGGCGCGAAGTGACGAGACCGCGCGCACTCGTCACCGGTGCCAGCTCAGGGCTGGGGCGCGGGTATGCACTTGCCCTCGCCGCCGATCAATACGATCTGGTCCTCGTGGCCCGTGATGAGGCCCGGCTGCAGGAGCTGGCGACGAGCATCGAAAACGACAGCGGCACCCACGCCGAGGTGGTGGTGGCCGATCTGTCGACCCGAGCCGGCATCGACGTGGTCCGGACGTTGATCGAGACCTCGCGGATCGATCTGCTCATCAACAACGCCGGATACGGACTCAAGCAGGGTCTGCTCGAGTCGGAGATCTCGGAGCTCGAGGACCAGGATATGGTGCTCACCGGCGCGGTGCGCGAACTCTCTCTGGTCGCGGTCAGGCGGATGCGCGAGCGTGGTCGCGGCGGCCTGATCAATGTCTCGTCAATGGCGGCGCTGACGACGATGGGCCAGTATGCGGCCTCGAAGATGTCGACCGTGATCTTCACCGAAGCTCTCGCCGGTGAGCTGCGCGGAAGCCCGGTGACGGCCACCGTCGTGCTGCCCGGATTCATTCGCACCAGGTTCCACGAACGACTCGGCGTCGACCGACCGGGACCCGGAGGGATCTGGCTGAGTGTGGAGCAGGTCGTCGCCGCATCCTTACGCGATGCGCGACGCGGCAAGGTGGTCTCGATCCCGGGGGCGAGCTATGGGCTGGC
Source organism: Brevibacterium sp. UCMA 11752 (assembly GCF_021532235.1). NCBI lineage: Bacteria > Bacillati > Actinomycetota > Actinomycetes > Micrococcales > Brevibacteriaceae > Brevibacterium > Brevibacterium sp. UCMA 11752. The sequence continues at coordinate 1,171,671 of NZ_JACBOS010000003.1, forward strand.
GGCTCGGGTCGCTCGCTTCGTTCCCCGCTCTCTGGTGCGCTGGGGATCGACCGGTTTTACTCTCAACAGGCGAGACGATCACTGAGGTCGCAGCAGCGGAATTGCGACCCGCCGTATGAAGTTGAGTCTTGAATTATTTTCAGTGAACCCTGTGACCTGGGGTTTTACCGGGGGTCAGGGGTCGGTGAAGCGTCCCAGCGCGATTCAGACGGGGCGGAACAATCTTTACAAGTGGGATCGATGTGTGATCCAATAATGGTGTTCGCCCGGTGGGGATCGGGTGGACACAACGGACGTATGGGGATGCGTCCGGGTACTCGAGGGGAGTGCTGCGAGGACCCCGGGATGTCGCGATTACGCGCCCCGGGGTCTTTGTCATTCACAGCTGAACACTGCGCTGCCTCCTCTGACGTGACCGGGCGATTCCGATCTCCACACCTACAGCGGACAGTGGAACGCCAAGGGCGTGACTGGCGTTGGCGGTCACGCGATCTGCGATGTCTACGACGACGGCATCGACGTCGGCACGTTCGTCGACATCGACATGGAGCACGAGCTCCGGTCGTCGCGCCGTTCCGCGCAGAATGGCCTGCGCATCGACGACTTCAGGGGTGTCTTCGAGGTCATCTTCCACGGCAGCTGCAATGACGTTCGCCGTCACCGTGGTTACGCCGCTCCGAGCATCTTCCTGCATGCGCAGGGGTTTGGCGGAACCCTTTCGCGGGACCTGGGCGGCGAGCCATCGCACTCCGATGATCGCCAGGATGAGAGCTGCCGCCAGCGCGATGACAGCGGAGTACGGCAAGGCGAACACCGCGGCGACGGGCTGCAGCTTCGCATCCGGGGTCAGGCCGGGGGCCACCGCTGCCGCCAAGCCGAAGCTGAGCGCGAGCACGGCGAGTCCGGCCACGAGGAAGATCAGCCCGACGACGATGAGACCGCTGCGATTGGCCCCTGCCGCCAGTCGTTTCATGCCGGTCTCCTCTGTGCGCGAACCTTGACGGTGGGTGTGCGGTCGAACGCGATCGAGGCGAAGCGCTGGGTGACTGCGGCGTCGACATCGTGGCGGATTTCGTCACTGTCACGCACTGGGGTGGAGAAGGTGACATTCGTCGACGAAGCATTGGACGCGGCACGCACGCTCGAGACTCCGTCGACGGAGTCCGCTGCCGCAGCTGCCAGGTTCGACAAGGCTGAGGTTGGCAGAACCACCTCGAAGCGATCGATGTGCTCTGGTGCCTGCGCGCGGTAGCCGATGTTGCGCTTGGCTCCTGGCGAGATCCCGATGATGAGGAAGATCAGCCCGAGGACCGTGATGACGGCTCCAGCGGTGATGATCGCAGCCGCGGCCCACGACATTGTTCCGAGAGCCGCGAATCCTGAGAATCCGGACGACAGCGCCGAGCTGCCAGAACCGTCGGAGACGATGGCGGCAATGGCCGCCCAGCCGAGGGCGACGGCGATGGCCAGGATGAGGATCGCGAGGATGACAGCGGGCACCACGCGTGCCGGGCGTGCCCGAAACAGTCGTGTGCTCATTGCAGATTCCTCACTGATCTTCCGGTTCCTGAAGCGTTGGGTCTGAGCCATTTCACGTCGACGTCAACCTGACGGACGCTGACTCCGGTGAGCGCTTCGACATCGGCGCTCAGGCGACGACGGACCGATTCGGTCGCCTCGGTGATGGGGGAGGGATACGCCAGCCCCAGCTGAACCTCGAGGGTGCAGCTGCGACCCGAGAGGGTCACGTCCACGCTGGGACGGCTGTCGAGGTCGGCATTCGAACTGAACCCGAACAGGCCCGACTTCGCGCCGCCGACCCCGGGCAGACCCTTGAGGATCTGGGCGGCCGTCTTCTCGATGACTCGGTCTGCGATCGTGAGGCCACCACCTGATGAAGCCACGATGCTACCTCCGGGTCGTCGAGCGCGAACTCAGCGCGCTGAGATCGAGGCGTCCGTCAAGGACGAGGCCGATGACCAGTCCGAGCCCGCCGCAGATGGCGACGATGAGGAACGCGAGGAAACCACCGAAGAACGCAACGATGCCCAGCGTCAGTCCGACGAGCAGCCCGATGAGTGTTTTCGACATGTCAGTCCTTCGTCTCAGTTGAGTTCGACGGTGTCGTTGGTGTTCTGCTGATCATCGTCATCGCCGGGGAGGTGGACGTCAGTGACCTCGATGTTGACCTCGACGACCTGGAGCCCGGTGCCCTGCTCGACGGCACGGATCACGTTGCGACGGATCGCCTCGGCGACGTCGACGATCGACGTTCCGTACTCCACGACGATGGTGAGGTCGATCGCAGTCTGCTTCTCACCCTTCTCGACGGAGACTCCGCCGGAGACATTCGTCTGCGAGCCGGGGATGCGTTCGGCGAGGGCGTCGAAGGTGCGGCGTGCGGCATTGCCCATCCCGAACACGCCGGGAACCTCACGGGCGGCGATGCCGGAGAGCTTGGCGACGACGTTCTCGGCGATCGTGGTGTTGCCCATGTCGGTCACGAGAGGGCTGCGCACCGAATCGTCGGTCCTGGACTGCTGGGAAACGGTGGACTGCTTGTCTTCTGGCATGTGTCTTCCTTTTCGCTTCGACGATCCTGTTGCGAGTACAGGCTAGTTATGAGTACAGACGCGCATGACGGACAAACCTCACGCATGATTGCGAAAGAATCTTCTCGCCAGTGAAAATGTTCTCGCCGGTGAAACGGGTTCGTCCCGACGTGGCGAACATGCTCACGGCGATTGCGGTCGCATACGATGTGGATATGACAAGGCACGATGATCGCTTCGATATCGTCACCCTCGTCGTGCGCGCGAGAGAGGGCGATATCGACGCCTTCGAGGCGTTGGTTGACCGGTATGAGACGAAGCTCCTGCGATTCTGCCTGCGCACGCTCGGTGACCGGCAGGACGCGGAAGACGTCGTGCAGGACACGCTGGTGCAGGCGTGGAAATCGATGAACGCTCTGACCGAACCGGCCGCTTTCGGCACGTGGATCTACCGTCTGGCATCGAACAAGTGCACCGACCTGCTGCGCAGGAGGATGGCCAGGCCTTCGGACGCGCAGGATCCCGACGATATGAGCATCCACGCGGATGGGCGGGCATCGGTTGAGAAGTCCGTCGAGGCGCGTACGGCTCTGCAGCATTTCTCAGACGTTCTCCAGACGCTCTCATCAGAACAGCGGGTAACGTGGGTACTCCACCAGATGGAGGGCCTCAGCTACGCCGAGGTGGCGACAACTCTGGGTATCAGTGAAGGCAGTGTGCGCGGCCGAATTCACAGAGCCCGCACTGCCATCATGGAGGGGATGGAAGGATGGACGTGAACGAGCAGGTCGGCTCCGGCGCTGAACCCGACCTGACGAGTGCCGAATCCCAGCGGGAGTCAGACGCCCAACTTCGCGGTGTCATCGACGAATACATGAGCACGTTCCAACCCGAGCCCGAAGATACGGCCGGAGTGCGTGAGCGCATCCTGCAGCTGGTCAGAGACGATTTGTACCGGGGGCCCTCGACCAATCTGCAGACAGGGCAGGGACACCCGTTCTCGATCTCGACCGCTTCGGTGCGCTCAATTGTGCGCAATGCCGTTGACGCGGTGGACGGGATCCGAGCCCGCAGCGTCGACGTCGAGCCTGCCGGGGATCCGAAGGGGAGTGCGGCGACGGTGTCGCTGACGGTGGCCATGCGCGCCGGCATCTCCTTCGCCCCCACCGCCGAGGCGATCCGACGATCCGTATCCGCCGAGGTCCTGGCCGAGCTGGGGATCCCCGCGAACCGGATCGATATCAATGCTGAGGATGTGTACGTTGACTGATCGTGGCGAGTCGAAGGACCTCAATCTCGTGTACAGCGGCAATGGCTCTGTCAACGGCAAGGAGGTTGTGGAGTCGGCCCGACTGGCTGACTCCGTGACCTCGATCGCCGGGGTCAGGGCCCTGGCGCCGGGACTGCGCGACCTGGTCGCCACCGCCACGGCCAAGGTGCTGCGGCGCACCGGCGATGAGCCCGTTGGTGTTGACGTGGCCCGCGGTGGTGACGGTGTGAAGGTGAGGATCGACGCCCACCTTGACCACACCCGTTCGGTCGCCGAGGTCGTCGATGAGATCTTCTCCGTCGTCGAGGCCGACATCGCTCGCGGGGCCGTGGAGGTCAGCGGGCGGCTCGACATCGACCTGCGCGTCGTCAGCCGGGGGTAGTCGCGCGACCAGCCGTCAGCGACGGCGGGTGACAGCTGCGACTGCCGATGGCAGTTGGGACTGCAGGTGACAAATGGGACTGCGGGTGACAGCTGGGACTGCGGGTGAATGTGAAGAGGCCCGGAATCCAGTGCTGGATTCCGGGCCTCTTCACACGTTGGGCGTGACTCGACAAGAGTCGAATCGCGTCTGAATCAGACCATGATCAGGCCGCTTTGTCCTTCTTGCCCATCTTGTTGGTGATGAAGCCCCAGATGATGAGGACGATCAGCGCGCCGCCGATCGCACACAGCCAGGAGGACAGCGAGAAGAACGCATCCATCTGGACTCCGAAGAGTGCGCCTCCGATCCAACCTCCGAGCATGGCTCCGATGACGCCGATGATGAGTGTGGCGATGATCCCGCCGCCCTGCTTGCCCGGCAGAATCGCCTTGGCAATGGCGCCGGCAATGAGTCCGAGGATCAAATATGCGATGAAGCCCATGAGGTTCACATCCCTTCTGAAGTAGCTGATGATCGGGCATGTTGGGTGGATCTGTCTCCCATGGTAGATCCGATTCTCACGGAACGTACAGCTTCGCCCGATCTTTTATGACATTGGTACAGACGTTCGCTCGGCGGAAACCTCACGTACGGATTCCATTCGAACGCCGTGAACCCCATCACCATTTCGGCGAGTGCAGCGAGTGATCATGACGACCTAGGCGTGGGCAGGCAGTGCCCATGACCATCTCGGCGTGGGCAGTCAGAGCCCATGCCGCCTCGGCGTGGGATGACCCTCCTATGGGAGACCTTCTTATGAAGGGTGTGGGAGCCCGTGACAGCCTCGATGTGAAGAGGCCCTGGGCGTGTGTGACGGCCCTGGTCTGCGCAACGGCACTGGCCGTTTAGACTTGGGGGCATGACCGATAGTGCAGACACCCGCCGACAGTTGCTCGACCTCATCGACGAACTCGCTGTTGTTCGTGGCAAGGTGACCCTCTCATCTGGCAGGGAAGCTGACTACTATCTGGATCTGCGCAGGGTCACTCTCGACCATCGCTCCGCACCACTGATCGGTGATGTGGTGCTCGATCTCCTGGCCGCCGAGGGGCTGCTGGAGAAGGTCGATGCCGTGGGCGGGCTGACGATGGGTGCCGATCCGGTCGGAACCGCCGTCATGCACCGCTCAGTCGTTCGCGGCACTCCGGTGGATTCGTTCGTCGTTCGCAAGGAGGCGAAGAAACACGGGATGTCTCGTCGAGTTGAGGGCCCAGACGTCAAGGGCAAGCGGGTCGTCGCCGTCGAGGACACCTCGACCACTGGCGGTTCCGTGCTCACCGCGGTCGAAGCCCTCAAAGAGGCCGGCGCCGAGGTGGTGGCCGTGGCCGTGGTCATGGACCGGGACACGGGCGCCAAGGAGCGCGTCGAGGCAACAGGCATTCCGTATCTCACGGCGTTGACGACAAGCGATCTTGGGTTGGATTGAGACGTTTCTCGGAGCTTCACGGGTGGATCTCCACCCGTCGATCACCAGCTGGGACTCGACTGGCAATTCTGTCGTAATCGGGATCCTGGTTTGAAACATCGTGGTCGATTCAACACGATAGATGAGACACTCCCACAGTACTGCTTCAGGAAAAGTAAGGATGACGCGTGCTCACACTGAAAGAGGTTTCCCTGCGCAAGGGAAAGCGAACTTATCTCGACGAGGTGAGTTTCACCGCACAGGCAGGCCGGATCACCGCAATCGTCGGAACCCGTTCGGCCGGCCGGACCGAGCTGGTTCGCGTCATCATGGGGCTGATCTCGCCCGATGAGGGCACCGTCAAGCTCGAGGACTTCGAGCTCGACTTCGGCGATCGTCAGAACTTCGGATATCTGCCCGCCGAGCGCGGCGGCTACCCGAACATGCGTGTGATCGATCAGATCGTCTACCTGGCGCGTCTGCACGGCATCACGCTCGGTGCCGCAGAGCGCAACGCGCTGACTCTGCTCTCGCGCCTCGAGCTCGCCGATCGCGGGTATGCACCGCTGAAGAACCTCAGCGGCACGGAGATCGCCCGCGTCGACATCGCAGCGACACTGGCCGCCGACCCCGATGTCGTCGTCATCGACGACGCCTTCTCCGGCCTCGACTCACAGTCAACCGAACTTGTGATGTCTCTCCTGCGCGCCCACGCCGCCTCCGGGGTGCCCGTCATCCTGGCCACCGACAATTGGGAGGCCGCGCAGACCCACGCCGACGATGTCATCGTCCTCAGCCAGGGCCGGACCAGCGTGTCCGGCAGCGTGGAAGAGCTGCGCTCGGACGTGAAGTACCGTGTGGAGCTTGCCGACGCCGAGGCGGCCGCCAAGTCATTGGAGAGCCGCGCGGGCATCAGCGACGTTGCGGTGCTCGATTCCGCAGACAACATCGTCAGCTTCCGGGCAGCCGATGCAGACTCGGCCGCACAGACCGTGGCAGCACTGAATGGTGTGAAGAGTTTCGAGAGTGTTCGCCCGACATTGGCCGAGCAGTACAAGGAGGCTTTGTGATGGCAGGCAAGGACGAAGGCCAGGACGGGGACACCCCGGAGCCGCAGGTGTCGAAGGGCACTGCGGGAGAGAACATCGATGATCTGGGCACACCCGTCGGCGACGACGTCGCGGTGACCGACAACGATGCAGACTCAACACAGGGCACAGGCGCGAAGTCGGCTGAGACCGCGAAGTCGGCGAAAAAGGCCAAGGGTGCGAAGCCCGCAGCGGCTGCCGACGATGCTGACGCAGTGGCTGCCGACGACGGGCTCGACGAGGTTCCGTTCGAACTTGCCGAGGACCGGCCATCGGCCGATGAACTTCCCGAGACCGGTCTGGTCTCCGAGTTCGTCGACGTGAACAGGCGTCAGGCCGCCTGGCTGGTATCGAACAGGGAGAGCACGACCGCATTGCGCAGTCCGTTCTTCCTGGTCACCGGTGCAGTCATCGTGCTCGGAATCCTCGCTGCGATCATCTCGGGCGTCGTCGCTGGATCCGACTCGAAGTCGGGCACTCCGAGCATGGCTATGGTCGGTGTGGGTGAGCAGGCTGCCATGTACGAGCAGCAGCTGGGCGTGAAGATCACCGACGCCAAGGACGCTCAAGCCGCCGAGAAGCTGGTCAAGGAAGGCAAAGTCGACGCGGCCTTCATCCAGGACCCCAGCGGACAGGCACAGCCGACGATCATCGCCTTGGACGAACAGCCCGAGGCGCTGCTGGAGAAGCTGGCACCGAAGACTGAGGCCACACTGCTGAACTCGCCGGCGGTCGGCGACGAGGTCGCCACTCCGCTGCTGTGGGCCATGGCAGTGTTCGCACTGCTCGTGGTGGCCACACTCGGCACCGCGCTCTATCAGAACCTGCGCCTGGAGCAGCGCAATCGGATCACCGAGATCATCGCCGCCACGATCCCCCCTCGCGCCTCGGCGTCGGGTCGGATCACGGGCATGCTGTCTCTGACAGCTGTCCACCTTGTCGTCGCGATCGTTGTGGCCGAACTCGGACTCTCCATCACAGGCAAGACCTCACTGGCGTTCGCCATGCTGCCCGGCCTGGGCTGGTTCGCACTGACGCTGCTGTTCACCGCGTGGGCGATCTACGCGCTCCTCGTCTGGGCATCGACGGTGTCCGGCAGCAAGGCGCGCAAGACCTTCGTCTCGATCATCGGCGTCATCACCGTGGCCGGCTTCATCGCACCCGTCATCGTGGGAGCATCGGGAACAGTTGCCAAGGTGCTGTCGTGGACTCCGTTCACCTCGCCGCTGGGAATTGCCGGACGCTTCTTCGGCAGCCCACCCGCATGGTGGGAGGGCCTCGTCGCCGCAGCCATTGCTGCCCTGGTCGCCCTCATCATCCACTCCTTGGCCAGCAGCGCCTACGTTCGCGCGGTGCTCACCGGCGGAGGACGCGGCGGCAAGACCGTGAAGATGAGCAAGCGTGCCAAAAAGGTCTCCGTCGGCTCAGCTGGCAAGAAGGCTGGTTCTAAGGACGCTGCGGCGGAATCGGACATTGTTGCAGACTCCGACTCCGACTCAGACTCTGACTCTGACTCCGTCTCGGACGATGGGATCGACTCGGACGCCGACGACACCTCGGCGAAGAAGACGAAGGTTGCTGAGTCAACGGATGAAACCGATGACAAGAAGTGACTGAAGACAGCACGCCACAGGTAGGGGTCGGTCCGTGGACCGGCCCCTGGCCTGTGTCTGAGCACTTTGATCCCGAGCTGCTGGCTGAGGGCGATCGTCGCAATGTCGTCGACAGATACCGCTACTGGAAGCTCGATGCGATCGTCGCCGATCTCGACACGACACGGCACGAATTCCATGTCGGTGTGGAGAACTGGCAGCACGACCTCAACATCGGGTCGGTGGTCAGGACGGCCAACGCCTTCAACGCCGCCGCGGTGCACATCGTGGGCAGGCGGCGGTGGAATCGGCGTGGGGCGATGGTCACCGACAGGTACCAGCACATCATCCACCACCCGAGCATCGACGACCTCCTGCAGTGGTGTACCGACAATTCCGTACCGCTGATCGGAATCGACAACTTCCCGGACTCGGTGCCGTTGGAGACCTATGACCTGCCGCGACGCAGCCTGCTGCTCTTCGGGCAGGAGGGGCCAGGCCTGAGCGAGGAAGCGCACCAGGCGAGCACAGCGGTGCTGTCGATCGCACAGTACGGTTCGACCCGGTCGATGAACGCGGCCGCCGCTGCGGCGATCACCATGCACTCCTGGGTCCGCCGCCACGTCTACGACCAGCCGGTGGACTGAATCCTGCCAACGTGATGAGGGCGGTCGAAGGGCGCGCAGCAGCCCGTGTGTCGAACGTCGACGGGTACTCAGCAGCCCGTGCGCCGAGCGCCGACGGGTGGGCAGGGCTCTACTGTGCCCCCGCCGGCACTTTTGGCCCCAACGGTTGGTAAGTCCTGGTCGATCGCAGCCCTGGGATCGACCAGGACTTACCAACTGTCCGGTGGTTCGTCGATGCTGCTGGGGCAAAAGTGCAGGAAAGGACGAAGAAGGGGCGTCCCGCGTTGCTTCCGGTATGGAAGAACACGGAACGCCCCTTCTCTTCTGCAGAGATTTCGACGCCCGACAGAGACTTCGACGCCCGACGTGAGCGAATGCTCGGCGTCGCGCTGTGGCCTCAGTTCAGGTCGGCCGCCTGGGGCTCGATGAGCCCACCGATCTCTGCCAGCTCGGCAGTCAGCGAATCAGCATCATCGAAGGTGCGCGAGATGACGGTCAGGCGCTTTGCGTAATGACCGATCGGGTACTCCATCGTCATGCCGATTCCGCCGTGCATCTGAATCGACTCCTGGCTGATGGTGCGAGCCGACTGATCGATGATGATCTTGGCCGCGATGACATCACGGTGGCGGTCCTTCTCGGAGCCGGCTTCCTCGTTGGTGACAGCAAGTCGTGAGTACAGGGCCATGCTGCGCGCATACTCGAGGTCCGCGTAGAGGTCGGCCGCACGGTGCTGCAGGGCCTGGTTCGCACCGATCGGGGCGCCGAACTGCTCACGGGTCTTGAGGTACTCGGCGGTCATGGTCAGCGAGGCCTCCATGACACCGACTGCTTCGGCCATGATCGCAGCGTTCGCGGTGTCGAGCAGCTCAGCGACGACGGCATGTGCATCGGCGGCACCGAGGCGCTGGGCCGGTGCGTTGTCGAACTTCACGCTGGCGCTTCCCTGGCCGTCGGCCTGACGGTGTATGACGCGGGAGACTCCGGTTGCCGTCGCGGCGACCAGGAACAATCCGAGTTCGCCGTTCTCCGAGGCTGTGACGATGAACTGGTCAGCGACGTCGCCGCCGAGCACGCCGTTCTTCTCGCCGCTGATCGTGAAGGCACCGTCAGCGCCCGCCGAGGCGGTGGTGGACGGAGTATCGACCGCGTAGCGCAGGCCGGGCTCGAGGGCCGCAAATGCGAGGAAGGTCTGGCCTTCGCACACGGAGGGCAGGATCTCCTGCTTCTGCTCTTCGCTGCCGGCGGCGGCGATCGCATTGGCGCCCAGCACTGCTGTGGCCAGGAACGGCTCGAGCACGAGTGAACGGCCGAATGCTTCCAAGACCACAGCAACCTCGGCGAAGGTCATTTCTGCTCCACCGTAGTTCTCCGGGATTGCCAGGCCGAGCAGGCCCATCTCTGCGAACGCCTCCCACTTCTCGCGGGAGATGCCCTCTTCGCTGTGCAGAATGGCTTCGCGGGCTTGGGTGTCGTACTCGCTGCGCAGGTACTTGTTCAGGGTGCTGGCGAGTTCTTGCTGAATGTCGTTGAGTTCAAGATCCATTGTTGTCCTCTTCTTAAGTGTTCTGGGGTCGCAGAGACCTCAGAGACCAAGCAGTGCTTTCGAGATGATTCCGCGCTGCACCTCGGACGAGCCGCCGTAGATGGTGACCTTGCGGGTGTTGAAGTACGCGGGAAGGGCGTCGACTGCTCCGAGCGGAAGGTCCGAGAGTCCCTCGCCCTGAGCGCGGTCGGTGACGAAGTCCAGGCCCTGGGGACCGAGGACGTCGACGAGCAGCTCGCTGATGTCTTCCTGCAGCTGTGAGCCCTTGAGCTTGAGCACGGAGGAGCGTGGATCCGGCTTGTCAGATCCGGCGGCCTGAGTCGAGAGGATCCGCAGTTGGGTCATCTCGAGCGCGGTGAGCTCGGCTTCGATCCGAGTCAGGCGGGCGGAGAACAGCGGATCGTCGAGCAAGGTGCCGCGTGCCGTCTTCGTCACCGCGGCGTAGGCCTTGGCACGGGCCAGGTTGACCTTCGAGCCGCCGATCCGGGCGATGCCGGTGCGCTCGTTGCCGAGCAGGAACTTCGCGTAGGTCCAGCCCTTGTTCTCTTCGCCGACGAGGTTCTCGACGGGAACCTCGACATTGTCGAAGAAGACTTCGTTGACCTCATGGCCGCCGTCGATGAGCTGGATCGGGCGAACCGTGACCCCGGGCGTCTTCATGTCGATGAGCAGGAACGAGATGCCGGCCTGCTTCTTCACATTCGGGTCGGTGCGGACCAGGTTGAACATCCAGTCGCCGTACTGGCCCAGGGTCGTCCAGGTCTTCTGTCCGTTGACGATGTACTTGTCGCCGTCACGTACCGCGGAGGTCTTCAGCGATGCGAGGTCAGAGCCGGCATCGGGTTCGGAGAAGCCCTGTGACCACCAGATGTCGATATTGGCGGTGGCGGGAAGGAAGCGCTCCTTGATCTCCTGGCTGCCGAAGGTCGCGATGACCGGGCCGACCATGGAGACATTGAAGGGCAGCGGCTGTGGAACGCAGGCCAGCTGCATCTCTTCAAGCCAGATGTGGCGCTGTACCGGAGTCCAGTCCTGGCCGCCCCATTCGACGGGCCAGTTGGGTACGGCGAAACCGTGCTGATTGAGGATCCGCTGCGAAGTGACCATGTCCTCCTTGGTCAGCTCCTGGCCGGTGGCGACCTTGAAGCGCAGCTCCTCGGGGATCTCCGTGCGATAGAACTGACGCATCTTCTGAGCGAACTCGCGCTCCTCTGCATTCAGCAAGGTGTCCATGAAAACTCCTGATTGATCGTTCGGTAACTTAGCTCCAATAGTACGGTTCGGTGTTCGGGCTCACAAGTGGGGAGGTGAGAGAAGGTGTCTGCGAGTGGCGGAGAATGCTCGCCGAGGGGGCAGCTGCACCGGATGGTCCGGAGTGGAGGACGGTTGACGGCAAGAGGTGTTGAAGGCTTCGCCTGCGCCGAGGTGGCCCTCCCGTCCGATCGGATGTTCATGTCACAATCGGCTAACTTTATTTCAAAAATGTATTACTACACCTATCGCGAGTGGTAAGAATAATTCAGGAATTTCATTGTTGAATCCGAAATGAGAGCACATCCGGAGTGAACCCCGTGCCGATGGGCTCCGCATTCCCCGCCGCAGAACATCCCCAGGGGTACGGAAAGCTGAGTGACGTGTCAGGTCGGACTACACGCATCCCCCCGGTCGCACCGTCGCGCCGACTCTTCGGATATGGGTCCGAGATGTCGACGGTCGTCGATGCGATCGCCGGTGAGAAGCATCTGGGAGCGCTCATCATCGGCGCGGCGGGCGTCGGGAAGACCGCGTTGGTCAACGCCGCACTCTCACGCCTCGACGCCGATCTGTCGGTCACCCGCCTGCGCGGATCGGGTAAGGCTCGAGTGCGAAATCTCGGAATCTTCGAAATACTCCTCTCTCGGGAAGGCCTCGGCACCGACCTTCCGCCCGGTCGAGCGCTGTCGGTGATCGGCGATCTCTTCGAACGCAGATCAGCGGGAGGATGCCCTCTCGTCGTCGTCGACAATGCTGATCTCGTCGACGATCATTCTCTGGCTGTGCTGGCGCAGCTCACGGACGCGCGTCGGATCAAGATCGTCATCGCTGCCGAATCCGCGCGGCCCCCGGTCGATCTCATCGCCGGGCTGTGGTTGACCGGAAGTGTCGTCAGGGTTGATCTGGACGGAATCGACGAGGCCGATGCGATTGCGATGATCAACAGCGTCGGACTCATGGAGACAGAGACGAGATCGGTCTCAGAACTGAGCGCTCTTGCCCATGGCAATCCGCGGCTGCTCGAGAGACTGCTCTTCGGGCGCAGCCGGACCAGTGGAGTCGAGACCGCAATCGCCCGTGCCGATCAGCCCAGCCGAGAGATCATCGAAACCGTCTCGCTCATCGAAGCAGTGCCCTATGACGTGCTCGTCGGACTGACCAGTCCGCAGATCATCGATTCTCTGGCCGAGGATGGGCTCCTGGCGATTTCGAAGGGGAGAGGCGGAGAGGTGAGCATGCATGAACCAGTCACGGCCGAGAACGTCCGCGCTGCGGTCCCGCCCTCTCGCAGCCTCGAACTGCTCACCCGGTTCGATACCGGAGTCGACCATTCGGCTCTCCACGGAAGGGCGCTCTTCGGTTATGCAGCGTGGTCGATCTCCTTGGGGCGGGTGCCGACTCCCAAGCAGGTGTTGGACGCCGCAACCTGGGGAAACTCACGCGGCAGGTACCTCGAAGCCGCGGAGATCATCCGCACCAGCGGGTACCGCGGGCCCGAGCTCGACCTCGAACTCTCCCGTTGCGAATGGGGCGCCGGCCGACTCCGACAAGCCAGGGAGATCATCGACCCGCTCGTCTCCGAGGCCTGCCTGGACCCAGAATCTGGCGCAGAGGAATACCTGTCTCGGCTCGCCTCGATGGAATTGCGGCTGAAGGACCCGCGCGCTCCTGAACGACTGCAGTTGGCATGGGTCCGAGACCGGCTGGCCTCGCCTGCTGATCTCGGCCGGCTCGACGCCACGCGGGCCCGATTCGAACTCAAAGGAGGTCGGATCGCAGCTGCCTGCTCTCTGGCCGAAAGCGTCTATCTCAACCATGCCAGTCTGGTGCGCCACCGCCTGCGGGCATGCGCGTTCCTCGGCGTTGCCGAAGTGTTGGCCGGCCGGATCGAACTGGGACTGAGCTATATTGCCCAAGCCCGGCTGATGTTCGAACTTCCAGGGCCCGAATCCTTCGAACGGGAAGACGCCGTTCCACAGTTCTTCGTGGCGAACTTCGTCGCCGGAGACTGGGCCGATGCGCGAACCGCCATGGACGAACTGACCTCCAGCCGGCGGCTGACCAGATTGACGAACGCGCTCATCGACCTGCGCACCGGAAATGTGGCGAATGCCCACCGCACCCTCAGCGCACTCAATCTCGTCAGCGACCCATCCGACGTCGTCGATATAGCGGGAATGGCCAGGTCGGCGCAGAGTCTGTCTGCCGTGCTGACACACCAGCAGACCGACGTCATCTCAATCGCTGTCGACGACGAGGCCGAAGCCAGCCGGCATTCGTGGTGGGCTTCATTCGAAGCCAGACTCTTCGATCTTCAAGCACTGGCGCAGACCTCGCCGGTACCCGCGGCACCACAGCTGAATGATCTCGGAACGTGGGCCGAAGAACACGGCGCGCACACTCTTGCCTGCCTCGCGTGGCTCGAAGCAGGTCGACTCGGCCATGAACAGGCCATCTGCCGCTTGTCCGCATCGGCAGGCAGAGTCGATGGCGCACTCGGTCGCCTGCTGCGTGCCATGGCTCATGCCTTCAGCACAGACGATCTGCGGGCCCTCATCGCTGCGGCGCGTGAGGCACTTCTGTTCGGCGCGGTCGTGCTCTGTGACCAGCTGTCCGGCGAAGCCCGAAAGCGCGCTGTTGCCGCAGGCGATGCCACAGCCGCCAAAGAAGCCCGGGCACTCCTGGGGAGGAGCCGACGTGTGCTCGACTTCGACGCCGACGGGAACCGATTCGCAGAGAGCCTGAGCGAACTCGAGCACTCGATCATCACCGGCGTCGTCGAAGGCCGGACGAGCGCAGAGATCGGAGAGGAGCTGCATCTGTCGGCCAGAACCGTCGAATGGCACCTCGGTCGTCTCTACCGCCGGACGCATGTGGCAAATCGGCACGAGCTGCGAGAGGTGGTGGCCGAATGGCTGAGGAAGTGAGCAGTGCATCGGCCGCGAGCACCCAGAGCGGGACGAAGATCTTCGGGCGCAGGGCCGAACTCGATCTGATCCATGAGTCTCTGCGCTGCTCGGAATGCTCGGGCATCCTCATCGAAGGCGAAATCGGCGTCGGCAAGACCCTCCTGGCGCGAACGACCTTCGAAGACAGAAGCGACGCAATTTGGATCCGCGGAGACCGGGTGCATCAGAACGTCGAGTTCGGTGTCTTCGGTCTGCTCGTGGACCTCGACGGAGACCCGTCCACGCTCCTGGGGCGTATCGTGTCACGACTCACCTCGACCCGCGCACCGCGGGCGGTGTTCGTCGATGATGCCCATCTGCTCGATTCCCGCTCGCAGGAGATCCTGACGGGCCTGGCCAGCGTCGGATCGATCAGGCTCGTCGCGATGTCGCGCACCAATACCGACGATGGGCTCATTCCGTTCTCGGCCCTGGTCGAAGACCATGTGCTCCAGCATCTCGTCCTCGGCCCGCTGCCGCGCGAGGACTATCGGTCGATGATCGAACACCGCCTCGGCCATATCGTGTCCCAAGCCGTAGTCGACATCGTCGACTTCCATTCGAAGCGCAACCCCGGGAGGCTGATCGAACTGCTTGAGTACACCGGAAGGCGTTCGCGTTTCCTCATGCGTCGAGGAGTGTGGATTCTCGACGGACTCGACATCGACTACGATGCGCGTGCCCGTGACTATGCACGGATCGGTCTTGGCGACCACTCGCCGAAAGAGACAGAAGCCCTCGAACTGGTCGTCCTCGCAGGAGAGGTGGAGCTTGCGACACTGATCACGGCTGGACTCGGGGAAGCCGCAGACGAGCTCGTGGCCGCCGGAGAGCTGAAGATCGATCCGAGGAGGTGCCAGATCTACGAGGCGGTGGAGAACCACACCTCGGACACGATCAGATACACAACGCCGACCGGTCGGAGCCGAGAGTGGTTCGATTTCATCGACGCGTGTGGAGATGCACCTTCGGAGTGGGCGCAGACGGTCAGGGCCGAATGGGGACTGATCTGCGGGGCAGAGATCAGCGAATCACGGACCATCGAAGCGGCACTGATCGCTGCCCGCCTCGGGGATTGGCATCGGGCCATGCGGCTGATCGCGGCGATCCCGACGGAGCGGATGGGCCCGCACGACCTGTTCGCGTTTGCTCTGCTCTATTGCGGATGCAATAAGATTCCGCTCGGCCTCGACCTCGTGGCCCACGGTGTTCGCACCGCCTGCTGTGCACAGCTCGTCGTCGACTCCCTCGTGGTCTGGATGAACCGTGCCTTCAGCACGATGTCTCCCGCTCTGCGGCTTGCGGATTTCCGCACCGCTCTGGAACGGCTTCAACACGATGGTGACGGGCATCCCGGAGCGGGAGTGGATGCAGAGTTCGGGCTCAGGCTGCTTGACCGAGTCGCTGCAGTCGTGGCTGAAGGCCGACCGCTCACCGTCGATGTCTTCGACGGGCTCTCCCACGAGAGTGCGGCACCGGGCAACTTCCACCTCCTCGATACCATGCTGCATGCAACGGACATGCTCGACTCGGGCCTCACCGTGGAAGCACTCGCCCTCCTCGAATCCACTCAGACCGAATTCCACTTCGAAAGCACAGGAGTGCTTCACCTGATCATGCTGCGGGGGCGTACGCTGCTGCAGCTGGGACGGATAGCCGAAGCGAAGGAGATGATGACAGCACTGCCGACACATGACATCGCATATCTGTCAGCCCGTTCGGGTCCGGTCGATCTGCTGTGGGCGCAGACCCACCTGCTTGAGGGCAACCTCCCAGGGGCGATGAAGGCACTCCGTGCAGCGATCGAATCGCTCACCTATTGGAACCAGGGCACTCAGCTCGCCATCGCCTTGGCCGAGGCCGAATATGCGGCTTCACGTGTCGGAACCCCGGCTGAGGCCGATGACCTGCACGCCCGTTTCGACGAGCTGCCCGTCACGGCTGTCTACCACGAATACCGTCGGGCACTCGTGCTGCGAACCACTGCACGAGCGATCCGAACAGGGGAACCCCGGTACGAGCACGAGCTGCGACGGAGGCTGAGAGAAGCCGAAGCCGATGGAGCCGCAGCGATCGTCGTGCTCATCCGGCTGCACCTCTTCCTGCACTTCGACGAGATCGCGCCCGAGGCGATGTGCGAAGCGGCCGCGCACGGAACCGGGCGGGAGTTCGATATCGTCGGCCGCCTCGGCGCAGCTCTGCGGAACGCTGATCGGGCAGCGCTGACGGCTCTCGCGGAAGAATACGGGCCGTCGATGCCCGACCTGGCAGGCCGGTGCATCGCACTGGCTGCGCGATTCGGCGCTCACGGAGTTCAGAATCGCGGATCAGGCGGTCGGCTCGCGGAGCTGACTGCACGAGAGAAGCAGATCAGCGCACTCATAGTCGCAGGCCGATCGAATGCGGAGATCGCGTTGGAACTGGGGGTGCGGGTACGCACGGTCGAGGGCCACACCTACCGACTGTTCCGCAAACTCGGTGTCGAGCGCAGAGAACAGGTCGCCGAGGCGATGCGGAATTCCGAAGGTCGAATGCGGGCCTGAGCCGGAAGCGAGTATCCGCAACTGCGGGATTTCGGCCACGAGCGAGTACTCGATGCGATGGTCCAGTGGTGACCCGGTGGTGACTGAGTAGTGACCTGTTGGGGACTCCCGTGTCGGCCACCTGGTTTCGGAGGGCTCCCGGCGAGCACCATCGGTGTATGGACATCAACCTTCAGCCTCTTCTGCGAACCATTCCCCGCGCTGCACGAACGGCAGCGTCCGTCCCCCGACCGGGAATCATTCTCCGAATGATCTCCCCGGACTCCCTGACGGGAGGTGGATCATGCGTCAGGTGATTCGTCGCAAAGAGGTCGGCGACCTCCGCTCCCTCCTTTCCCGGCACCGCTCCGCAGCTCTGACCGGCGGCTTCGGGACCGGCAGGCGTTCGATCCTGCGGGCACTCGAATCAGAGTGGGAGGGGACAGTCATCAGAGTGGCATCGAGCCCGTTCGACGAGGACAGCCTCTTCTCCGGGATCGGCGGTCTGCTGGCCGCCGTCAGCGCATCCGCCGACGGATCCCCGGATCCGGCGGAGCTCGCCGCCGATGAGATCGTGCCGAGCATCATGACGGCCCTCCGATCGATCCCGGGAGAGGAGGACACGCTCATCCTCGTACCCAATGCCGACGAGATGGACATGGACTCGCAGCGGGTGCTCGGGCAGGTGCTTCGCCGTCTGAAGACCGGACGCCTGCATATCGTCATCACGGCACGGTCGATCGATGATGACGGTCCGTTCGCCTCGGTGCCGGAGATCGAACTTGCGGAGCTGAGCATCGCCGAACTCATCGAGCTTGCCCGCGACCTCGCGCTCGCCCGCTTCGGACACACGATGATCGCCGAGGAGGCGGCCCAGATCGCCGCCCACGCCGCGTCAGGTCGGCCCTTGGCAGTCAGCCACATCCTCGAGGAGATGGCGCCGAGCGAGATGCGCGGTGAGATCGCATTGTCGATCCCGGTGCGAGTGGGGCCGGCCAGTCGTCCGATGATCGCCGACTATGTCGAGGGGCTGACGCCCGAGGCCGATGCGCTGCTCAGATGCCTGTCCCTGTCTCCGCTGACTCCTCTGCGGCCCCTGGCCAGGAGGATGCCCGGATTCTGGGAAGCTGTCGACGAGCTGGAGTCGCGCGGAACGATCGAACGCCGGGGAGCTCTTCTGCGGATACCGCACGGATTCGTCCGCGCCATGGTGCAGCAGTCGATGGGGGCGAGCGAGCGCCGCAGAACCCATCTCACACTGGTCGAGGACTGTGCCGATACCTGGCCGCAGGTCGAGGCGTGGCATGTCTCGTTCGTCGATCCGGGTGAGGAGACCGCGCAGCATCTGGCGGCGCACGCTCTCGGACTGGTCCGACGCGAACTCACCGCCGGCGGCGTCGAATTCGCCGAACGAGCCATCCGAGTCTGCAATGATCTCGAAGAGCTGCGCGGTCAGCTGGTCGAGATCGCAGAGACATTGTCCGATCACGGGCAGTTCGTCTTCTCCCGTCGCTATGTGCGGATCGCCTCCCGATCGAACCGGGCAGCGGTTGTCGTCCGCGCTCGGGCTCTCGAAGTCCGCAACGTCTTCCTTGAAACGCAGACATTGCCTTCCTCACTGTTCACGTCGTGGAGCAGGGACGAATCGGAACAGGCGCCCTCCGAAGTGGCACGCCTGCAGCTGACTCTGGCGCTCTGCCACTGTGAACGAGGCGAATTCCCCCGAGCGCAGGAGCTCCTGGCGCTCGCCGAGGCCACCAGCGAGCACTTTCGCGCAGGCGAGCAGCAGCTTGCGCAGGCGGTTCGCATCCTGCTCGACAGCAACAGCGGGGAAGACGGATCGGCGCTCGCCGGATTCGCGAGCCTGCAGGAACACCAGGATTCGATCAGACCGAGCTTCGGGCTCGCTGTCGCCACCGGGCTGATGCTCACCGAACATTACGAAGCCGCCGCAGCTGTGCTCGACCACATCGGCGAGACATGCGCGGCGAACCGAGTCTGGAAGCGACAGGTGGACTGCGTCCGCGCAGACCTGGAAGTGCGTCTCGGTCGCGTCAGCCAAGCCGTTGCCATCATCGACAGAATCATCGCGGAATCGGCCGCCGACAAGAGCAGAGGACTCGCCGTCGTCCGTCGGGACCGGACTCTGCTGCTGCACGCCTGGAAGCTGCTGCTGACCGGACGCGCCGGAGAAGCGGGGTCGGTCGAAGAACAAACCGCGGCTCTGGCTTCGGCGACGAACAATCAACGCCTGCTGGCCGAACTCAATGCGCTTCAGGGCAGATACCTGCTGCGCACCGACTGTCCCGCCGAAGCCCTCGGCCACCTTCGGCGCTGCGAACAGCTCTCTGCGGCTGTGACCAATCCGAACGTGCGTCGCTTCGAAGGCGACCTCATCGAAGCGTTGGTGGGTGTTGGCAGACGGGAACATGCGACTCTTCTGCTCCAGAAGCTGCGTGACCGCGCGAAGGTATGCCCTTCTCGGTGGGTCGACTTGGTCGTCGGGCGGAGCGAAGCGCTTCTGGCCGCTGGGGAGACTGCCACCGATCTGTTCGGGCGAACACTGCGGCAGGCCAGCACCTCTGAGTTCGTCTTCGAGAAGGCAGTCACTCATGCTGCTTTCGCCTCGAGACTGACCGATAACGGCTCGAAGCTGAGAGCACGTGAACAGAGGCTCGCCGCCGCGGCACTGCTTCGCGAAGTCGGGGCCGGGCGTCTCGCCGAGCACCTTAGCAACGGGCAGATCGTTGAGGAGCCGAAAGTACCGACGATGCCTGGCCTGCCGCGCCTCGGCGAACTCAGCGATGAGGAGCTCAAGGTCGTCGAGCTGGTCCGTGCCGGACTGAAGAACCGGGAGATCTCCGAACGGATCTTCGTCTCCCTGCGCACCGTCGAACTCCGGCTCACGGCCGTCTACCGCAAGCTCGATGTCGGTTCGCGAACCGAACTCGTGTCCCGTTTGGCGGGCAACCCGCGTCTCGCCGCCGTCTGAGCACCGGCGGAGGAGGAATCCGCTGAGCGGCATACCGCACGGCCGTCGCGGATGACCGCAGTCCCTCCTCCGCAAGCGGCAGAGCAGTCACAGTACCCCCATAGCGTGAAGTCGACGCATTCCGCAGTTGGAATCGCTGCATCGCCGGCTCGCTCCGACGATGTCCGTCAGCCACAAGGACTGGGCCGGAACAGCCGAGCATGGGAGATCACGATGACTGTGTCAGAACATCCGAATCCACTCACCCGGATGGGTGCTGTGAGCGAGGCGCCGCCGGCCCCGGTGACTTCTGGTGCACCCTGGTCGGCGCGGATGTCGATGCGGATCTGGAGGAGCAAGACCAGATTCCAACTAGTCTTCGATGTGGCAGCCTGGGCCGTTGCCGGACTGTTCGCCTCGGCAGTTATGGGCGCGGGTGTCGTCAGCGCAGTCGAACTCGCCTCCGCAGTCACGGCCGCAGCGATTCTGCAGCTGCTCCTCGGCTTGCTCATCGGGCTCTATCGCAGTCGCTTCCATTATGGCAGCTTCGCCGAATACGGCGGCATCGCCATCATCGCCCTGATCATCGCGTGCGGTCTGATGGCTGTCACGTTGGGGGATTCCCCGTTCGTTCTGCTCACCGTGTTCTCCGCCGTCATCTTCATGACCGGCAGCCGTTACCTCGTCCGCTGGTCCCACCAGATCGCCACCCGCCCGCTGCAAGGGGAGCGAGTGCTAGTCGTCGGCGCCGGTGCCGCGGCTGAGTCCCTCATTCGGCAGATGCTCTCCGATCCTGACGGTGCCTATCTTCCCGTCGGGCTCATCGACGATGACCCGCACAAACGTCATCTGAGCGTCCACGGGGTCCGTGTCCGCGGAACGAGCGAGGACATCGCCGAGGTGGCCGGATGGCTTAACGTCTCCGGCGTCATCGTCGCGATCGCCGATTCCGAAGCGGAGTTCCTGCAGACCTGCCGCGATCGTCTGCAGCCGACAGGGAAATGGCTGAGGACGATCCCACCGCTGGCAGAGATGGTCAATCGAAGGGTCGAGATCGGCGATATCCGCGATATCAAGGTCGAGGACCTCATCGGCCGTGCCCCGGTGCACACCGATCTGGCAGAGATCGCTGAGAAGGTGGCCGGCAAACGGGTGCTTGTCACCGGAGCCGGAGGATCGATCGGCAGCGAACTCTGCCGACAGCTGTTCTCTCTCCACCCTGAGAGCCTCGTCATGCTCGATCGGGATGAGACCGCGCTGCACGGAGTCGAACTCATGCTCTACGGCTCGGCGCTGCTGATGTCGCCGAACACCGTGCTCGCCGATATCCGCGACAGGAGCGCCCTTGACCATATCTTCGCCGAGGCGAAGCCGCAGATCGTCTTCCACGCAGCGGCACTCAAACATCTGCCGATGCTGCAGCGATTCCCCGAGGAGGCCTGGAAGACGAATGTCCATGGCACCCTCAACGTCCTCGAGGCCGCACGTGCGGCCGGAGTCGAAACCTTCGTCAACATTTCGACGGACAAGGCCGCCGCCCCGACGAGCGAACTCGGTCGGAGCAAGAGGATCGCCGAAAGACTCGTCAGCGGATTCGCAGCGAAGTCGCCCGGTACCTACCTCTCGGTCCGCTTCGGCAATGTCCTCGGTTCTCGCGGATCGGTGCTCCTGTCGTTCCAGGAGCAGATCAGACAGGGCGGTCCGATCACGGTCACCGATCCGGAGGTCCGACGCTTCTTTATGACGATCCCGGAGGCCTGCCAGCTGGTGCTGCAGGCGGCGACGATCGGTGAAGACGGCTACGTCATGGTCCTCGACATGGGTGAACCCGTGCGCATCGTCGATATCGCACGGAGCCTGGTGGCGATGTCGAATCAGAATACCGAGATCGTCTATACCGGCCTGCGTGAAGGCGAGAAGCTCGACGAGGAGCTCTTCGGCGACTATGAGGGCACGGTCATCCGCGTCCACGACAAGATCAGCAGAGTGGAGGCGCCGGTCCTCTCGTCCGCTGAGCTGCCGATCGATATGGCCGAGCGGAGCATCATCGAAGAATTCTGCGACCGCAGCTGCCGTCCCCAACCGGAACTCGGTCATCAAGTGGACCGCCGAGAACCCGCCGGCGGAGCTGTCCGCCTGTCGGTGCCGACCACATTGATTTCGGACGAGGTCAGGCCATGACGATCTCGGACGCGGCACCGACGAAGCCGCAGACCGCACTGGAGCCTCAGCCTGTCCCGGCCGTCAGCCGGATCCTCCTGTCGGGCCCCGACGTCGGGGAACTCGAAGAGGAATTCCTGTTGCGCGCGTTTCGCAGCGGCTGGATAGCACCTGTCGGTCCGGACCTCGAAGCGTTCGAGACCGAGCTTGCGACAAAAGTCGGAGTCTCTTATGCGGTTGGGCTCTCATCCGGCACGGCGGCTCTCCACCTCGGCCTTCTCGGCCTTGGAGTGCGGCCGGGAGACCTGGTGATCACGTCGACGATGACATTCGCCGCAACGGCGAACGCCATCACCTATTGCGGAGCCGAACCTGTATTCGTCGACTGCTCCTCGGACGGAAACATGGATCCGGCACAGCTGCACCGGGCTTTGAAGAACTCGATCCGAGGTAAGAAGAAGCCGGCGGCAATCGTCCCGGTCGACCTGCTCGGACGGCCTGCCGACTACGACCGGATCTTGCCGATCGCGGCCGAATTCGAAGTCCCCGTCCTCGTCGACGCCGCCGAATCGCTGGGATCCCGCTATGGAGCTGCCACCTGCGGCAGCTTCGGCGACGCCGCGGTCGTGTCATTCAACGGCAACAAGATCATGACCACCTCGGGTGGTGGAGCACTGCTCACCGATGATGCCAGCTTCGCCGACTACGCGCGATATCTCTCGACCCAGGCCAGAGAACCTGTTGCCCACTATGAGCATCGTGAGATCGGCTTCAACTATCGGTTGAGCAATCTGCTCGCGGCACTTGGCCGGGCACAGCTGACGCGGCTCGATTCGATGGTCGCGAGACGACGGGAGATCCGGTGTCGCTACCGCGACCTGATCGTGTCGATCGACGGGGCCGCGCTCTTCGGCGATGACAACACTCACCGTGACAATGCTTGGCTGACCACGATCCTCGTCGATCCTCGAACTGCCGGGTTCAGTGCGCCCGACCTGGGCGCGTGGCTGGCCGAACACAATATCGAGACTCGGCCGCTGTGGAAGCCGATGCATCTGCAGCCGGTGTTCTCCGGAGCCCAGATGTACGGGGGAGGAGTCTCTGAGAGTCTCTTCGCCACCGGCCTCGCTCTGCCGAGCGGTTCGACGATGGGCGAGGCAGACATTGAGCGGATCATCGCGACTGTCACGGAGTTTCTCAAAGCACGAGTTGCGTCGGCGGGACGACAGACACCGCAATGAAGTCTCAAGACAGAGAGAATCCGGCTCGTGCTCCGCACCGCAACGACGCCGAATGAAACAGATATCCAAACGAGGAGAAGTGAGTCACAATGCTGTCAACGGTACGCAGATACGCAGCGCAGATGCTGCCGAAAGGGCTGTCATCGGCAGTAGTCGACGACGTCTATTCGGCGCTGAAGAGTCCCGTTGCTCCCCATCGACCCGATGCGCTGGATCGGATTGCGCAGCATGCACGAACTCATGTGCCCTTCTACCAGCAGCTGCCGGGGGAAGGCTTCGATTCGCTGCCGGTCGTCACGAAACCGATGATGGTCGAAGATCGGCGGCAGTTCTTCGACCGGAGTGTCGACCCTGACCGCCTCACGACCCGATTCTCGTCGGGCACTTCCGGAATCAGCTATATCTCCTATTTCGATGCCGACCGAATCTCTCACCATCGAGCCGAGATGGTGGCAGTTCACAAGTACCTCGGCGCCGATCCCTTCGCAACTGTCGTTCACGGGACATCGTGGCTTGACGTGTCGGCTCGAACCAGAATGGCGTTCCATCTGCAAGGCAAGAGGATGTACGCCGGAGCGAGTGATGAGAGGAGCATCCGGAAGATCGCGAATTGGCTCAGACGCAGACGCGGAACGATCATCGTCGCCCTCTGTTCCTATCTGGACGCACTCTTCGAAGGGTTCCGAGAGTGCGACATCGTGTTCGAAGAGGGAGTCGTCGGAGCCGTGCTTGGAATCGGCGAACCGGCAACCAATTCACTCGACCAGTTGGTGCGGACTCACGCCGGAGTCAACCTTTTCATGCGGTATTCCAACACCGAGAACGGAATCTTCGGAATCTCGGACGGCGCGCTGACTCGTTACACCCTCAACACTTCGACGTTCCACTTCGAGATCCTCGAACTGGATTCGGACGCACCCGTTCAACCCGGCGAAATCGGGCGGATCGTGGTCACCGATCTGTTCAACCGTGCCTCGCCCTATCTCAGATATGACACCGGGGATCTCGGACGATTCGCCGTCGACGAGACCGGTGCGGCGAATACTGCCATACTGCAGGAGCTCCGAGGACGAAAGCGCGATTTTCCGGTCGGAGGCACAGTGGAGGCACCACGGAGGCTGCTCTATATGGAAATCCTCGAACACGTTGATCGGATGACGGACATCAAGCAGTTCCAACTGCGTCAGAACGATATCGGGAAGTTCACCTGGGTGCTCAACGCACCCCAATCGGCCGAGATCGAGGCACGGCTGCGCGCCCTCCTCAATGAGAGCGTCGGAGACATCGTGCGCTGTGACTTCTCGTATGACTCCGAAGAACTCGTTGTGGGTTTCGGGAAACGCCAGCACTTCATCAATGAGATGCCGGATCCTGAGCAGCACTTCCGTTCCGGGTCACTGCGCTGAGTCGGGTGGCGAAGCCGATTCCCGCGCCGTGACGCGGACGCTTTCGTACTTGGCCGAAACGACGCCGGTCTCATAGAGTCTCCACTGTTGCCCGATGTCGATGCCCATGGCCTGCGCCAGATAGTACAGCGGGACATCGGCTCCGGCAAGATGGGCGAATGGGTATCCTCCGCCGAAGCGCGGATTGATGTCGATGACAGTGCTGCGTCCCTCCTCGTCGAGGAACATGTCGACATCGATGAGTCCGGTGAGCCCAGCAGCTTCCGCGATGAGAGCCGAATTCGCGACGAACGGTGCAGGATCCACCGTAACCGCTTTGTCCGTCTCGCCCGCTCTCATCCGCAGCTTGCGTCGGGCAAGGACAGCGGCGAGGTCACCGGGGGCGCGGAGGGCACCGACGATGTCGACACCGTGTTCGACGCCGGAGAGTTTGGGCTGGACCACGACATCGTCGGCAGTCGGCTCAGTGTCTGATCGTGCAGGCGCGGTGAGCAGTGATTCGGCCACAGCCTCTTCCGCACGGTCAGCGGAGACGATGGCGAGGCCCGACGAGCCGCTGCCGAACCGATGTTTGACGACGACGTCATCAGAATTCGATGCAAGAGCCGACAGCCCGTCACGGTCTCCTCCGCTGACGGTTGGTGCCGTTGGTACGCCGATGTCGGTGAGCATCTGCGCCGTCTGCAGCTTGTCGACGCAGCCGCGCTGCCATTCGGCGGACACACCGGGGACGAGCACTCCCGACTGTCGCATTCGGTCCGCGAGGTCCGTATTCACATGGAGATGAAGGAGCTCATAGTCGTTGACGGAGATGAACAGCTGTGGTTCGAGGTCGGCGATGAGGTCCAACAGGGCGGTCTCATAAGCAGGGTCCGAGTACTTCGGCATGATTCTGCCGATGTCGCCATAAGTCGCGGATGAACTCGTCTTGTCGTTCTCGGTCACGACCACTCGACTGTCGATCTCGAGTGTGTCGAAGGCTTGCCGGAACCAATCGATGAGATACAGGCGGCGGCCGGCCGAGCCGATCACGACTGTGGCTGGAATCGACGTCATGTGGTCCTCCTGCGATCACTCAGCGTAGTGCGAGCTATGGGCGTATGTTTCCTCGGCGCGAAGAAGGCTGACACCTTTGAACGACCGTCGTCGGCCTGTTACTCAGAAGCTTATCCGCCTCTGAGACGACGAACCAGGATTCGCTGCGCTCCAGGCCCGTTCGAGCGGGTCACCGCAGGGTCACTGCGGGTCACCGCAGGCTCATGTAAAGCCCCGGTCCGAGCTCCTTCCACGCCGGTAGCGTGAACCGCGAAATGCCGAGCTTTCCGAGCCGGTTAGAACGGTGCAGAAGAGTCTTTGAGAGCTCGCCGGTGTCGTCGGTCGCAATCATCGACAGCAGTCCTGCGCGCAATGGTTCCGCAGTGTGAAAGGACACGTTCATGGGCAAGTTCGAAAGGGATCCGCTGTCGTCGGTTGCTGTCGACGCAAAGGTGACGATGCAGAGTACGGAGGAGCAGTGACACCTCAGACGTTCAATGTGCTCGCGGTCTGCACCGGCAACATCTGTCGGTCGCGCATCGCGGAGTCGGTGCTCGCGAAGAGATTCGCCGACATCTCCGAGATTCGTCTGCGTTCGGCCGGGACACGGGCCGCCACTGGGTGGCTGATCCCGGAGGAAGTGCGAGAGATCGCCGGTTACATGGGAGTCGACGAAATCCGTACCCGCCGCACGAAGCAGGTGAGCGAGCAGGCTCTTGGTGACGCCGACCTCGTCCTCGTGATGACTCGAGATCACCGGCGGGAAGTGGTCGAACTCAATCCGCGAATCGTCCGCAGAACCTTCACGATCCGTGAACTCGCCAGCCTCGCCGCGGTGACCCGCGACGCCGACATCATAAGCGAAGGCGGCGGGCCATCAGCAGACCGGGCCGCGCGCCTGCGCGCCGCAGTCGGAGCAGCCGGCCGGCGACGCAGCCGGCGCCGGTCCCCGAAACAAGTCACAGTCGACGATGTCATCGATCCTTACGGCTGCGATCGTGACACCTACGCCCGATCGGCGCTCCAGCTCGCTCCCGCGGTCGAAGGGGTCGCGGCTCTGTTCCAAAGGGCGCTCAACCTCGGGGAGGGAGAATGATGGGCGAGTTCGATCCGAAGACGCCGAGCCGGCGGCGAGGTCACCCGACCGTGGTACGCCGGAGGCGGCCGTATGACACGGTGAAGCGGACGATCGATGTCTGTGCCGGCGCGCTCGGAATCATTGTGACGGCACCGGTGCAAGCGGGACTCGCTGTGATCGTCCTCGTCGTGCACGGTCGGCCGGTGATCTTCCGCCAGCCTCGTCCGGGGCGAGGGGAGGAGATCTTCGAGATCCTCAAGTTCCGGACCATGCTCCATCCCGACGACAAACATGTCACCGACGGCCAGCGCCTGACCCCGCTCGGACGGTTTCTGCGGGCTTCGAGTCTCGATGAGCTGCCCTCGCTGTGGAACGTCCTCCGGGGCGATATGAGCCTCGTCGGACCGCGGCCGCTGCGGGTCGAATACCTCGAGCGCTATACGCCGGAGCAATCGCGACGGCACGAGACTCTGCCGGGAATCACCGGTCTGGCACAGGTGCGAGGCCGCAATGAGCTCGACTGGGATGACAAGTTCCGCCTCGATGTGGAGTACGTCGACCGCCGGTGCCTGCGTCTCGACCTGCACATTCTGCTGCAGACGGTGCAGACCGTGCTGGGCAGACAGGGCATCAACAAAGGCGGATTCGATACGATGCCGACGTTCACCCGAGAGAAGGACCCCGGCGATGAACGTACGTGACCGATTCGGCGGCGCCAAGCTCGCCGCCGCGGTGCTGGTCGCTTCGCAGGTGTTGGCCGCCGGCGGCGCCGTGGCAGTGAACCTGTTGGCCGCTTTCGTGCTCAGCCCCGCCGGGCGCGGTGATCTCGCATTCGCACTTCAGCTTGCGTACTTTCTCTCAGTCTTCGCGATCATGGGCCTCGAACGCCCCTTCATCGCGGCGCGCTCCGGGGGATTCGGCACCGAGTACCGAGTCTTCTCCAAAATGGTGACACCGGGAACTCTCTGCATCCTGCCGGTCGTGGTCCTTGCCGCCATGTTCTCGCCATTCAGCACCGACTGGCTGTGGCTGGGCGTCATTGCGATCGCCGGCTATGTCGCACTCAATTCCTTGGTGCGGGCACTGCGCGTCGCCTATGTCTGCAGCCGTGAATGGAAATGGTTCACGGTCAATGCGGTCGCCACCCAGGTCATCATCGTCATCGGTGCCATGCTGCTGGTGCTTTTCAAAGTGGACGATCCGGTGCTGTGGATGTGGGCCTACGCCGCCTCGGCGCTGCCAGCCGTGGCGCTGCTGTTCCTCGTGCCCAAGTCGTGGAAGCCTGCGGCCCCGTCGCGGGAGGAGAGTCGGGGGCTGCGCCGCCGCGGCTTGGTCCTGCTGCCCTCGGATTTCAGCAACACTGCAATGCTCCGCTCGGACCGACTGCTGCTGCCCATGCTGAGCAGTTCGGCGGCGCTGGGCCTCTACGTCACCGTGGCCACTGTCCTGGAGATGGCGACCTGGCCGGTGCAGCAGTGGGTGGATGCCTCCCTGCGCAGCTGGTCGACGTCGTTCGCATCGGGTCCGCTCCCCGTCGTCAGGCTCATCGGCGGCAGCCTCCTCCTGCTCGCCGCCTCCGCCGGGCTGCTCGGGGCCGCAGCCTGGGCCATGATCCTCTTCGTCCTCCCGGAGTCCTACCTTCCGGCGACCACGGTGATCATTCCCCTCGCAGTGTCTGCCATCGTATTCGGCCTCACCCGTGTCCAACAGGGACTGCTCATCGCCGCGGACGCGCCGGGAACCGTGTCGATCGTCGAGATCGTCGGCACCGCAGCCTCGCTGCTGGCCTACCTCGCTCTGATTCCGCCCTTCGGGATGCTCGGCGCGGCCTACGGATCGATCATCGGCTACAGCGTCTGCGCTGCGGCCGGTGCGATCGCCCTTGCCAGGGTGTTACGCAGCAGAAGTGAGGGAACGATGCGAGCACAACCACCGGACTGCGAGCCGGTTGGTGCGGTGGGCGACGCAGAGACGCCCGCGCTGATGGCGGCGACCGAGGAGTCTGCCCCTGAGACGACCGACCGATTCACAGACGAGACGAGGAAGTGAACCCATGGACATCGTGATGATCGCTCATTTCACCGGCGGTGGAAGCCACCCCAATGACCGTTTCGACGCCTTGGCGAGCATACTCGCCCGGCGTGGAGCGCAGGTGGAACTCGTCACCTCATCTTTCCATCACCTGTCGAAGTCGCAGCGGGACCTCACTCTCATCCGGAACCCGCAGTATCTGACGACGTATCTGGCTGAACCGGACTACCGAGGCAATGTCTCCATCGGACGTCTGCGCAGTCATCGTGTGCTGGCCAAGAGACTCAACGAGTATCTGCAACAGCGCAGAGTCCCTGATGTCGTCTACTGTGCCGTCCCCTCTCTCGAGGTCGCGCAGGTCGCTGCCGACTATGCCGAACGGCACGGAGTGCGATTCGTCATCGATGTCCAGGACCTGTGGCCAGAGGCCTTCGAAATGGTGCTCAGACCGCAGTGGGCAGGTCGTCCTCTGTTCGCGCCGTTGCGCCGAACGGCCGAACGGATCTACCAGGCAGCCGACGCAGTGATCACCGTCTCCGAGACCTATTCGAGCCGAGTCGCCGATGCACGCGGTGACGATTCAGCAGTGAGCACCGTCTACCTGGGAACGGATCTCAGCCGCTTCGACCGATTCACAGCAGAGCGACCGAGCGACGACGGATACGTCGAACTCGCCTATATCGGGACCCTGGGCCACAGCTATGATCTGCCCACCGTCTTCGGTGCTGTCCGCAAGCTGAACCACGATGGCATCCGCATGCGGCTGCACGTCATGGGCACCGGGCCGTTCGAAAGCCAATGGAGGCGTGAACTGGCCGATCTGCCGGACGAAGTCATCTTCTACGGACGACTCGAATTCCCGGAGATGGTAGCCCGCCTGCGCGGCTGCGATATTGCGATGAATCCCATCGTCGCCGGGGCCGCACAGTCCATTACTAACAAGATCGGTGACTACGCGGCGGCGGGCCTGCCCGTGGTCAACTCTCAGGAATGCGAAGAATACCGCGACCTCCTCGAGGACTACGGTGCCGGCATCAGCTGTGATCCGAGCATCGAATCCATGTCCCAGGCCCTGGTGGAGATGGCGGCCGACAGGCAGCTGGCCGAACGCGGACGCGGATCCCGCCGCATGGCCGAAGAACGGTTCGATCGTGTCGTGACCTATGAACGACTGGGTGAGGTGGTCCTCGATGCCAGCTGAACTCGCACACCCCAGCATGCTCCACCGAAGCAGAGCCGGGAGCCCAACAGACAACCATCAGAATCCCTCCAATGGAAAAGGCCGATCATGAGCGTTCAGCGTTATCTCACAATTCTCCGCGAGCGGTGGGTTGCCGCATTGTCGACGGTTATTCTTGTATTGGCCGCCGTCGGTGGGGTGACTGCACTGCAGCCGCCGACCTACGAGGCATCGGCGAACGTCTTCGTGCGCACGGACCCCGGAAGCTCTGTTGCGGACCGCTCCGCTGCCGCCGATTATGCGCGCCAGCAGATCTCCACCTACGCCGACCTGGTGACCACTCCGATCGTCCTCGATCCGGCGATCGACTCGCTCGGACTGACCACCGATGCCGGAGAACTCGCGAAACGAGTCTCGGCCACGGTTCCAGAAGACACCCTTCTCATCTCGATCACGGCTCAGGCCGGCGACGCCCGATCCTCGGCAGAGTTGGCGAACGCAGTGGCAGCGAGTCTCCGGTCGCAGGTGGCGGAGCTCGAAACGGCGAGTGGACCGGCAACCGTCCAACTCACGGTCGTCACCCCCGCCACCGCTCCGAGCAGTCCGGCGTCACCGAACCTGGTGCAGAACTTCGTCCTCGGTCTGCTCGCCGCACTGCTGGCCGGACTCCTCGCTGCTGTGCTGCGAGATCTCCTCGACAACAGGGTCCGCAAGAGCAGCGATGTCGAGGCTCTGACCGATGCAGCGGTCATCGGCACCGTGGCCCGGATGACGGCAGGAGACGACCACACCCTCGTTTCGCAGTACGGAACTGAAGATGATCAGTCCGAGTCCTATCGGGAACTGCGATCCAATCTGCGGTTCCTCGAATTGGGCGAGACGAGTCGCTCACTGCTCGTGACCTCATCGGTGAAGGGAGAGGGTAAGTCGGTGACGTCCATCAACCTCGCTGCTGCGCTCGCCCGTGCCGACTGCAACGTCCTTCTCGTCGACGCCGACCTGCGGGATCCCTCACTGCACAACTATCTGGGGCTCGAAGGAGGAGCAGGACTGTCGACGGTGCTCATCGGCGATTCCGATCTGGACAATGTGGTTCAGCCCGTGGAACTGCCGAACCTCACTGTCCTGGCCAGCGGTCAGGTTCCGCCCAACCCCGCTGAGCTCCTCGACAGTGACCAGATGACGGCCTTCCTCGACGAAGCCGCAGCCCGGTATGACGTCGTCATTCTCGACTCAGCTCCGCTACTGGCGGCCACAGACGCTGCCGCGCTTGCACGGCGGGTATCCGGGACGATCTTCGTTGCCGGCAGCGGAACCGTCCGCCGGACGCAGATGTCGCAGGCACTGCGGAAGCTGCAGCTCGTCGATCGGCGCCTACTCGGCGTGGTGCTCAACGGAATGCCGAAGACCGACAGCACGACCTATTCGCAGATCTACAGAGACGCCTATGCCGCACAGGCCCCGCAGACTGAGGAAACGGCAGCGCCACGACGTCGTCTGCGCCGTCGAGCGCGCGCATCGGAACAGCGTGCAGACGAGTCAACCGTCGAATCGGATGTTCGCGCAGCTGTGGACGAACTGACGGAGAGTCTGCCGGGACGCAGCCGGAGTCGACATTCGGCATCGCACGGACTGTGGGCTGCCGGCGATGACTGAGCACCTGGCGGTCCATACAGCAGAGAGAGCGGCAGGAGGTGGATGGTCGTGTCCCTGACACTGGTGGAGAAGAAGCTGTCAGCTGATCGCCCCGCTGCCTCGGATCCGCCCGTCCATTCTCCGCTCTTCGTCATCGTCTTCACGGCTGCCTGCCTCTTCGTCGTCATCGTTGCTCGTCTGTGGTTCTCGACAGACGCCTCAGTCGTGAACGTCTCCAGCGAGGTGATGTCGATCGTCTCGTTCGTCCATGGAATGACGCTGTTCGTGTTCCTGGGCCGTGACCGCATCACGCTGCCCGGCTACTTCATGGCCTCCAGTGCCGCCATCATCGGGATCAGCGGACTGCTCGTCATCCCCGACCCCTACTTCATCGAAGGAGCTCGCCCCGAGGTCTACCTCAATGCGGCACTGTTCGCCAGCACTCTCACTCAGATCGGCATCGGAGCGCTGTGCCTGCGATCAGACTCGACAGGACGCCCAGAGCCGGTGATGCTGCCGCTGCGAACGGTGCAGTGGGCGCAGGGCGCCGGAGCCGTCGTGCTCACAATCGCAGCGGTCCTCGGTGACCGCCTCGAGCCCGTGCTCGACGGGGTCGGGTTCTCAGCCATCCTGCTCATCTGTGTCGCGACGCTGCTGAGCCCGAAGGGGCTGCAGAGTGTTTGGAACATCGTCCTCGTGCTCGGCGCCCTCGTGACCTACCCGACGCTGATCATCTCCGGTACGGGCAGACTGCGAGCGATCGCTCTCATCTTGGCCCTCGCCTATGTCTTCTTCCTCCGCTACGGACGGCGCTGGATGAAGACCGCGGGTGTCATCCTCGCGCCCATCCTCTTGGCGGGGTTGGGGGCCTGGAGGAAAGAATACGAGGTGTCCTTGAGCGGGGACTACGGCAACGATACCGGACTGTCATCCATGTTCGTGGCCATCGGCAACTTCGGCTCGTTGGTCCATGACTCCGAACTGGGACGCCTCCCCACCCTCGGTGCTTCTCTTCTGTCTCCGCTGCGATCGGCACTGCCCGACGACCTGGCCCCGCATTGGATCCCCGAAGCCATCGGCTACGAACTCGCGGCACTCACCGATCCGGAACTCTACGGGACCGGGTTCTCCACCGTCGCCTCCATCTACGGCGACCTGTGGTGGAACTTCGGAGCACTTGGACTGGTCATCGGGGTCCCCCTGCTCGCTCTGATGCTTGACCGCATCGATGTGTGGACGGTCCGCAGCTATCGGAGAGCGGCACAGGGCCCGCGCGACCTGCTGTACTTCGTGTTCTTCGCCTCGCTGCTCGGCGGGGTCGGCGACATCGTCTGGGCAGGATTCCACACCTGGATCGTGCGCATGTACGCCCGGATCGCAGCACTGCTTCTGCTCTGGGCGGTCACGTTCTATTCCCCGGCGCAGAACTTTCCCTCCTACGTGTCCTTCGGAACGCAGGGACGGCGCACAACGCCCAGGTGTTCGCTCTCGCGAACTTCGATTCACAGTGAATGAAGGACTGTCCATGACCGTTACCGAGCCTCTCACAATCGCCATCGCCTCCGCCGCCTATCGAGCGCACTATGTTAACTGGTTCAAGGATGCTCTGGCCTCGCAGGGCATTCGGGGTGAGGTGATCGCGCTGGAGTATCGGTCATCGGCGCCGACGTTGGCAGCAGCAGACTGCAGCGTAATCCTGCCCGCTTACAACTCACCGGAGTATCGCGGCGCAGTGCTGGAGTGGGCCCGAAGCGAGTCTCCTGACCTCTTCATCTCGCTCAATGACTATGAACTGCAGATCCTT
Organism: Brevibacterium sp. UCMA 11752; assembly: GCF_021532235.1. Lineage (NCBI taxonomy): Bacteria > Bacillati > Actinomycetota > Actinomycetes > Micrococcales > Brevibacteriaceae > Brevibacterium > Brevibacterium sp. UCMA 11752. The sequence continues at coordinate 1,205,439 of NZ_JACBOS010000003.1, forward strand.
GCGGATGGTCTTGCCGATGATCTCCGGGAACTCGGATGCACGGTGGCCTCCCTCGGCTCGGCTGCCCAGAAGATCGTCCTCGACAAACGCCTCTTGGCTGCGACTCTCCATGACTGCGCCATCCCGACTCCCACGACGTGGCTGGGCAGCGAAGCCGAGCAGGCGATCAGCGTGAACCCCAGCGGCGACTTCGTCGTCAAGCATCGGTTCGGCAGCGGTTCGGCAGGTTTGGGATTCGCCTCCGCGAAGACTCTTCGCGCGGCTGTCGACGAGTCGGCGCAATCCGCGAAGAGCCCGGACGGCAGAACGAGTTCGGCCGGTCTCGACGCAGTGATCATCCAAGAACAGCTGCCAGGCACCGAATACGGTGTTGACGGAATCTTTTCGCTGCACGGGACCGGAGAGCTGCGCGGAGTGCTGGCACGCCGCAAGGATCGCATGCGGAACGGAGACACAGACGTTGCCACAACAGTGCCCGCTGAACGATTCGCGGCCTCCCTGGCTGCTCTCGGCAGAGTCCTCACACCGGTCGGTCCCATCGACGTCGATTTCAAAGAGTCAGCTGATGGTGAGCCGCTCATCATCGACGTCAATCCGCGTTTCGGAGGAGGCTACCCGTTCTGCCATCTCGCCGGAGCCGATGTCCCCGCTGACATCGTCAGAACGTTGGCCGGGTGGGACGATGATCCGTCTCTGCTGCGGTGTGAACCCGGACTCACCTCGGCCCGACGAGACGACTTCATGGTGCTCGGCCAGGCCTGAAGGCTTCGCGGTGCTCGGCTAAGCCGATTCTGACCAGATGTTTCCTCTCAAGCAGTCTTCTGCGGTGCCCTTTCTCCTGACCTGTTCCAAGGACTCTCCTTGACGGACGAAGACCGCGGGCGGAAACTCGATGAATGACGACTGATAGGACATGGTGTAGGCGCCCACACGCTCGAAGATGATCTGATCGCCTTCGCACAGCAGCGGGGCGTCTTTGAGGACGGTCAGCCGGTCATTCTCCATGCAGGTGAATCCGCAGATTACCTGCTCAGGAACGGACTCCGTCGATGCCGTTTCAAGGCGGAGTCCGAAATCCTTCTCGCGCCGGAACTGCGGATCGATGTCGGTGCGGCTCGCATCGGTGATGACGAAGCGTTGACCTCCGATCTTCTTCACATCGATCACCTGTGCGTGGAATTCGACGGCAACAGCAATGAGCGACCCTCCGGGCTCAACGATCAGTCGAGTCTGTTCGACGTCGATCGTGCCATCGAGTTCTTCGCGGATGGCAGACACATACTGACCGAAAGTCGGGCTCCCTCCGGGACTGTTGAAGAACCCGCCACCGATGTCGATCCAATCGAGGCGAAGCTGATGAGAGGTGATGACCTCTGCGGCCACCGCCGCTGCGGCGCGGAAGACCTCGAGGCTCTGCGTGCGCGAGTTCCTATGCATATGGAGGCCCGTGACTTGCACTCCAGCGGACTCCAATGTGGTGATCGCCTGACTGAGCTCTCCGCTCTCAGCATTGAACCCGAAACGGCTGCTGGCCCCCGCCAAGGTGTTCTCTCCGGGGCAGCGGGCATCAAGATCCCAGTTCACACGCAATCCTGCACGCAGCACACGGTCCGGCTCTTCCGCCGCCAGTTCGGCCGCCCAGCGGACCTCCCGCTTCGAATCCAGATTGATCACGGCCCCGTAGAGCAGTGCCTGCCGGAGACGATCACGGCCTTTGACCGGACCATTGAAGACGATCCGATCAGGTGAGAAACCGACCGCCAGCGCCAATTCGTACTCGGAATCCGAGACCACTTCGGCCCAGACCCCTCGTCTGTGCATGAACGAGAGCAGCCAGGGCAGGGAATTGGTCTTGAACGAGTACGACAGAATCGCGTTCGGCCAGTGACAGTCGAGCGCACGGCGAAAACCACCGACCTGCTCTTCAAGGGCCGGGAGGTCGAGGACATACGACGGTGTCGGCGGCTCACCCGGTCGGACCAGTTGCTTCAGCGCATCAGCCATGCTTCTCTGTTCCTCATTTCCGGGCAGCAGGTGCAACCAGTTGGGCACACCTCGCTGCCAACGTTCGGCACTTCTTGGGGGCTCGCAATCGCTGCTGTCGGGGATTGGACCGACCTCGGTATGTGCGTGGTCATCTCCGCGACAGAGGCCAGCGTCCTGAGCAGACGAACCTGGGCAGACGGTCCTGGGCAGACATGAGAACAGCGATAGTGAAGCGGCAGACCACGATCGGCTTCCGCTGATTTCGACGGTACCAGGATGGGTGCTCCCCAGCGGTTCGTGCACCCGCATTCCCATGGCGGACTACCGCAGAAGAGGCATGGAGCGGCACATAATCGTCTGCTGAGCGGGCACATTGGTAGTCCGAGACGGACCGCAGTCGATGGGCTGATGGAGCAGTCGGGTCAGGTTGGGGAGGAGCGGGGGAGTTGAGATGTACGTCGACGAACACGACGCGGGCTTGATCCGCCGAGATGAAGGATGGGTGGCCGTGAGCTCGAACGCCGAGGGTGGGAGGCAGGATCCTCGTCGCAGTCTGGGCGACTTCATCGTCGAGCTCGAGTCCGCAGGCACCGGCCCGGTCGACCCCGAGCTCTGTCGACGACTCTGGGTCGGGAGTGCCGGTCGTGCTCGATTCGCCAAGTCAGTACTCCGCGCTGCAGCAGCGGCCGGCGTCAGCGTAGATCCTGAATCTGCGACCTTCTCCGAGTGGGTGGCGGAGCTGTGCCCGCCGTTGACTTTGGAGCTCGGTCCCGGCGACGCAATCGCAGCGGCAGTGCTGGCGCAACTCAGCACCGTATCCGAGTCGACCACTCTGCGAGTACTGACGGCGGTGTCCGATGATCTTCTCGTCGGCACCGGTTTCCGTGATCCGGAAGGAGTCATCGACAGGCTCGAGTCCAACGGGGTCCTCATCCGAGTCGACGACGTCGCGCGCGGAACGCTGCTGCAGATCCCGACTCTCATCGCGGCCAAGCTGCGTCACGATCTCGCCGCCGAGGCCGGGGCGGGACCGGTGGTCGCATCGCTGCTCGACGTGCTCATCGACCACATGGAGTCGGCGGGAACCGTCGACGCGGACCTTCTCGGGGATGTGCTGCTCCTGGCTCGACACGGTGGACACTGGGCCCTGCTGCAACGGGTGACCGAGGCGGTGGGCATACCGATGTTCCTGCTCGCACCCCGGCCCGCCTGCACCGCGTTTCGCCTCCTGCCGCCCAAGGTCCGTGCGGCCTGGTCGGGTCTCGAATTCTTCGGAACACTTGCCGAGGACATCGCTGCAGGCACCACTGCCGGAACGCCCGCTGAGATTCGGACGGCGACAGTGAGACAGACAGGGCCGGGAATGCTGAGATCACGGTTGCCCGGAACACTTGATGCGCTGGATCCCGCGACGGTCGAGCTCGGAGATGTCAGACGAGAGGAACAGCCGACCATATTCGTCGGCACGGTCCGCTCGATGATCGGACTGGCCGATGCCGGCCGTCATGGTGAGGCTGCGGAAATGGGAATGCGGGCCGCCGCGACTATCCCCAGCGCACGTGCGCGTTCCATCGTCCGGCTCCTCACCGCGATCGCTCTCCACCACGCAGGAGCGTCCCGCCGCGCATTGTCCCTTCTCAATGAGATCGAAGGACCGGCTCGTGCCGGGCATATCGACGGCGACTTTCTTCTGCCGACTATCATCGCCTGGACGGCCCTCATCTCGGCGATCAGCGGCGATCATGAACGAGCCGATGCGCACCTGGTGGCGGCCGTGGAGCCGTCGAGTGAAATGCGATCCGGTCCCGGCCCGGGTGAGAGCTCAGCCGACCCGGTGCCGCAACCTGCAGTCATCATCGACGAACTGGTCACCCCAGCCAGACGCATCGCTTCAGCGCTGCGGGCCCTCGACCGACTCGATCTCGACCGGGCGAAACGCGAACTCGATGCGCTCTCGACGTATCCGGAACTGCGGACGCTGTGGGTCTACCTGCCGTACATCGCCCGGTCACTGGCGGTTCTGTCGGCCGAGGCGGAGTCCGGGCTGCTGTTCGTCAACGACGATGCGGAACGGTTCCGAGACTCCGGTGTCCTGTCCGAGGCGGAGAAAGATCTGCTGGCGCTCGGGCGCAGCATGGTCTTCATCGCCCTGGGGCAGCTGCGGTGGGCCGAGATAGACCGTGAACGACTCTCTCCGGCCTGTGACGCCCGTATCGTCCTCGACGTCCGTTCGACGCTCGTCGCCGGTCGAAACGACGAGGCGATCTCATGCGCAGACACATGGTTCTATCACCACCCGCTGAGCCCGCGCAGCCGGGCTGAGCTCGCTGCCATCAGAGCAGCGGCCAAGCTGCGCCGCGGGGATGAAGATGCGGCACGGAGCGACTTCTCCACGGCAGTGAGCCTGTCGGCGTGGGTGAGTTCGCTGCTCCCGCTCGCGCTCCTTCCCCTGTCCGACCGCAAGCTGCTCGTCGAGCTCACCGCCGACTCGCCCGCATGGGCGGAAGCTGCGGCGGAATTCTCCGACACCTTCGCAACGCCGGAAGAACTCATCACCCGGCTGCGCACGATCGGCCCGGTCTCCGTGGACATAGCGTCGATGCCCCAGCTCAGTGCGGGAGAGGCCCAGCTCATCGACTTTCTGGCGCGAGGTCTGACCGTCGCCGAGATCGCCGTCGAACTGCAGCAGGTCACCGGCACCGTGAAGAACCGGCTCTCGGCGCTCTACCGCAAGTTCGGGGTGTCGAGCCGGGCGGAAGTGCTCAGTCGTGCCAGGTCTTTCGGCTACCTCGCCTAGGAACACAGTCGAGGCCCAATGACCCTGCCACCTCACGCCGTGACGAGGTCCCGCCTCCGGAACCCGACCGTCCCCGCCCCGACGAGGACCACAGCGATCCCGACGAACCACAGGACCGCCTCGGCGGAGAGATCCTGAGCCGGATACTGCCCGATATGGGTGAACAGGGAGAGGTCGAGGACCGCGTCGTCGAGTTGCATCATCCCGCCGAAGAGGGCGAGCACCGCCGACGCTCCGAAGATGATCCAGCTCAGGCTCATCAACCGCGGGGCGAAGCCGTAGAGCAGGTAGGCGAAGCCGAGCAGGGCCCAGATCGACGGCGTCTGCGCGAGGTGCCCGAGGGTCGTCGGCCACAGCAAGGACCAATCGTCCATCGACACCGCCGCACCGAGACCTTCGCCGAGACCGGCCATGGCCATCAGCCAGCCTGCGCCGACCAGCGTCACGGCGGCCCAAGAAGCCAACCAGCCGCTGGGGGAGACTGCGGTCGCGAGCACCGGTTCGGTGTGGAAGGAGGATTCCTCAGAACGCAGCCCACCCGCGGCGATGACCGCATACGCGCCAACGATGATCGCGAAGTACAGAGCCATATAGCCGAGGTAGCCGTCGACGATTCCGGACCGTCCGCCCATGATCGCCAGAATCTCCGGCGGCATTCCCGCCGCGCCCTCGTCCATGGCTCCCGTGAACGAACCGAACACCACGCCCATGACCAGCATGCTGATCGACCACCAGATCAGATTCGATGCCTGCAGGCGCAGCGCCAGACCGAGAGGTGTTGCCAGCAACGGTCCTGCCCGCGATCGGCCCAGCCGTTCGGCGATGATCCCTGCGCTCAAGTCACGACGTGACTGCAGCACCACGGCAACGACGATGAGGACCGCGAACAGGCCGGCCGAGTACAGCAGCGGCCACCAGCGGTCGAGTGTGAACGGTGCCGTCTGCTGCGCCCACCCCAAGGGGGAGAGCCAGGACAGCCAATCGAGCGAACCCCCGGACACCGCCGACATATCGCCGATACCGCGGACGACGAAGCCGAGCGCAAACACCGCACCGGCCATCGACGAGGCGGCCCTGGCGAAGGCGCTCAGCTGCACGGTGACCGCGGCAACCGCCGCGAACACGCATCCCACCGCGCCGATCCCGATCGCGAACAGCACTGTCGCCGACCACGATTCCGGCTCGGCCTGCGAGAATCCGAACGCAGCAGCCATTCCCGCGCTGAGCAGGACATTCATGAACACCGTGAGCACGAGGGCCGCGATGAGCTGAGTGTGCCGACCGGTGACCCCGGCGCGGACGAGTTCGGCCCGCCCGGTCTGCTCCTCCGCGCGAGTGTGCCGAGAGACGGTGAGGATCGACATCAGTGCCGACCCGATCATGAGGAACACCCCGTACATTCCGACGATGAACCGGGGGATCGTCACCTGATCGAGCCCGTACCCCGGCCCCGTGATGAGCGCCATCACCGGATTCTTCGCAAAGGCCGTCATCGCCTGCAGCGAATCCGAGTCCATGACCACAGCGATCGCATTCGCGAAATATGCGGTGAGCGCGGAGAGCGCGAGCACCCAGATCGGCAGCCACAGCCGGTCCCGTCGCAGCATGAACCTCAGCAGGTGACCCAGCCCAGCCAGGCTTCCCTCGCCGAGGCGGCCGCCCCGCTCGCGTTCATGTGCACCATGATGGCGCCCGGACCGTGGTGCCGTCGCCCCACCGCTGTGGACGGGACGATCTCCGTCTTCCGTGTGCGCAGCCAGCAGATTCATGGCTCATTCCTCCTTGCCGTAGTGCCGCAGGAGCAGCTGTTCGAGGGTCGGCGGGGTGGCGGTGAGCGATTCGACATCATGCTCGCCGAGTGCCCGCATGATCTGCGGCAGCTGAGCGGTATCGGCGCTGAAATGCAGCCGCGAACCCTCGCGCACGAGGTCATGGACTCCTGCCATCTCGGACAGAGCGGGCACATCGTGTTCGAGTCCGACGGTGATTGTCGTCCGCGACAGGTGGCGCAGATCTGCCAGGGCACCGGATTCGACGATCCGTCCTGACCTGATGATCGATACCCGATCGGCCAGCGCCTCCACCTGAGCCAGGATGTGGCTCGAGAGCAGAACCGTGCGGCCCTCCTCCTTGGCCTCTCTGATGCACTGTTGGAATACGGCCTCCATGAGTGGGTCGAGGCCAGCCGTCGGTTCATCGAGGAGCAGGACGTCGACATGGGAGGCCAGCGCGGAGATCAGTGCGACCTTCTGCCTGTTTCCCTTCGAGTACGTCCGGCCCTTCTTGCGTGGGTCGAGGTCGAAGCGCTCGATGAGTTCGTTGCGTCTGCTGATGTCGACCCCGCCGCGCAGGCGGGCGAACAGGTCGATCGCCTCACCGCCGGTCAGGCTCGGCCAGAGTTCGACATCACCGGGAACATAGGCGAGTCTGCGGTGCAGCGACACCGCCTTCGCCCAGGGATCCTCTCCGAGGAGCCTGATGCGCCCCGAATCATGTTTGAGGATTCCGAGCAGAATCCGGATGGTCGTGGACTTTCCGGCGCCATTCGGTCCCAGGAAGCCATGGACCTCGCCGCGGGCGACGTCAAGTGACAGTCCGTCGAGTGCGCGAACGCGTCCGAAGCTCTTGACGACGTCCTGCATGGAGATGGCCGCGGTGTCGTGGTCGGCGGTCGCCGAGGCGGGGCCCGGGGTGTTCGTCGTCGTGGTCATGATTGATCGCCTCCAAGGGGATCGGTGGGGTCGGAATCTGTGTCGGCACGATCAGGTCGGGCATCGTCGGAAACGGGTTCGGTGTCTGCACGATCGGGCTGCGACGGATCGGGCTGTCCCTCGGGCGTCGCTGAGAGGACGCCGTTGAGGTAGAGGTCGAGCAGGTGAGGCGCGAGACGTGTCATCGTCTCAGCCGTACTGTTCGTGCCCAGGGACGTCTGCAGCCGCTGGGCGAGTATTGACGGGGAGAGCGCGAGGGTCGCGATCGTCGCCGCCTGGCCGCGCGGGTCGTCGCTCTGGCGGAAGGCGTACCCTGCGAAGCCGTGGGAGATGTAGTCCTCAACCAGGTCGACATAGTGCTCGAAGTAGCGCTGGCCGTGTTCGCTGGGATCGAGCAGGGACTTCATGAGGTAGTCGATCTTCGTGCTCATGTCCGGATCGTCGAAGATCATCTGCATGGCGTGGACCGCGTACTCGGCGTTCTGAGCCTTCGACTCGGCGATCGCGGCGAAGACATGATCGTCACAAGCCGTGCGCAGACCTTCCTTCGACCCGAAGTGGTGGATGACGAGCCCAGGAGAGACCCCAGCCGCCGAGGCGATGCTGCGGATCGTCGATTTCGTGAACCCGTGCTCGGAGAACTCTCGGACCGCGGCCGTGAGGATCTTCTCCGCAGTCTCCGGCGAGGAGTTGGGGGAACGAGTGGGCTTCGCCCCTGACGTGCCCTGCTTCTTCGTAGTTCCCAGCTTCTGCGGAATCGAGTCATCATGTTTTGAACGCATGTTTAATATTAAACGCATGTTCAATGCTGGAGTCAATGGGTAGCGGATGAATTCATTCACCCCTTGACATACAACCTTATGGTTGTATGATTCGATGTATGGAAGCACTTCTGGACGATCAGGTGGATGCGATGTTCCAGGCATTGGCCGATCGGACGCGTCGGGACATTGTGCGGCGAGTCATGGATGAAGAGCTTTCAGTGTCCGAGCTCGCCGAGTCCTATGAGATGAGCTTCGCAGGGGTGCAGAAGCACGTTGCCGTGCTCGAGCGCGCGGGACTCGTGTCGAAGCGACGAGTCGGCAGGGCACAGATCGCTCGAGTCGAGATGAGCGCGATCCGCACCGTGGCGTCGCTGCTGAACGAGCTCGAGGACATGTGGCGTGCGAGAGTCGCGCGCATCGATGACCTGCTTGCCGACGACGAGGCGGCCGGTCGATGAAGTGACCCGATCCCGTCAAATGGGCGGGAGATGAGACATTCGAGGAGAAGCCATGCCAGTTCTGGACACCACTCATGATGAAGAGACGCTGACCCTGACGATGGTCGCTGAATTCGCGGCGCCGCCGGAGCGAGTCTGGGAGGTCTACGCCGACCCACGCCAGTTGGAGAGAGTCTGGGGGCCACCCACCTATCCGGCCACGGTCGTCGACCACTCGCTGACCCCCGGCGGCAGGGTCACCTACTACATGACCAGCCCGGAAGGTGAGAAGTTCTGTGGCCTCTGGGAGGTCTTCGCAGTCGAAGCCCCGAAACGATTGGCCTTCCGCGACTATTTCGCGGATGAGGAGTTCAACGTTGACTCATCGATGCCAGGAAGCAGCAGCGTCTACACCTTCGAAGCGATCGACGGTGGGACTCGCGTCACCTACGAATCCACTTTCGATTCCCTTGAGGGCCTCAAGACCGTACTCGATATGGGCATGGTCGAAGGTGCCACAAGCGCGATGGCCCAGATCGACGAGCTGCTCGCTCAGGACTGAGGCTGGCCTGTCTCGAGATGCCGGCCCGGCATAGGCGTGTCGGACTCGAGGTCCTCATCCCTGGACCTGTGCCTGCATCGAGCGGCGCGGGGCATCGGGCCTGACCGGGATGATGAGGAGCAGACCGATGAAGAGCACGAGCAGGATCCCCAATGTGCCGGCCCGTTGGAAGCCGAAGATCGAAATCGAGACCGCGAACATGGCCGGGCCCAGGAAGCTCACGGCACGACCGGTCGTGGCGTAGAGCCCGAAGTTCTCACCGGCGCGTTCGGGCGGGGTGATCCTGGCCAGGAAGGACCTGCTCGACGCCTGCACAGGTCCGACGCAGAAGCTGAGCACGAGCGCGCAGACCCAGAACACGACTGCGGTATCGCTGAAGAGGATCGGCATGCCGCCGAGGAGGATGATGATGAGTCCGGTGATGATGACGGGCTTCGGGCCGAGCCTGTCATCGAAATAACCGGCGATCATGGCACCGGTGCCGGCTGCGACGTTGGCAGCTACGCCCAGGATGATGATCTCCGAGGCTGAGAATCCGTAGCTGCCTGCCGCGAGGACACCGGCGAAGGCGAAGATCGCGGCCAGGCCGTCGCGGAACACCGCCGAGGCGATGAAGAATCGCAGCGTCTGGTGCTCTTCTTTCCACATCCGCACGAGGCGGCGGACCAGCGCGCCGTAGTCGGCGATGAACGCCCGGATCGGGTGTCCCGACGATGGATTCGTGGCCTTGGCGCTGGGCGCCGTGAACAGCACCGGCAGGGCGAAGAGCGCGAACCAGACTGCGGACAGGGCGGCGACGACGCGGAATCTCATTCCGCCCTCGTCGCCGGCTCCGAAGAGCCCCACTTCGGGCTGGATCACGAGGAGGAGAAGGATGACGAGGAGCACGAGACCGCCGGCGTAGCCCATGCCCCAGCCGAAGCCGGAGACCTTTCCGACGTTGTCAGGCTGGGTGATGCGAACCATGATGCCGTTGTAGGACACCTCGGCGAATTCGAAGAACACGCTGCCCATGGCGATGAGGAGGAGGCCCAGCCACAGATATTCGGGGGAGTCTCGGACGAAGAAGAGCCCGAACATCGTGAGGATGACGATTCCGGTGTGGACTCCCAGCCACAGCTTGTGCCGCCCGCCGGAGTCGGCCCGAGTGCCAGCGGCCGGAGCCACCAGGGCGATGACGAGTCCGGCCGCGGCCGTCGACCAGCCCAGGGCCGAAGACCCGGCCTCCTCGGTCGCCGCCACACTCTTCGTCAGATAAGGGGCGAAGACGAAGGTGATGATGACCGCGTTGAAGGAGGCCGACCCCCAATCCCAGAGTGCCCAGCTGAGAATTCTGAACCGGGGACTCCCACGGGTGCTCGCTTGTGTCTCCATGGTTGAACTGTACGCAATCATTGTCGGTGCAGCTGTCTGTGACCGGGGCCAACCGCTGAGCTGTGAATATCGACCGCTGAGCTGTGAATATCAACCGCTGAGCTGTGAATATCAACCGCTGAGCTGTGAATATGGGGACTTTCCGGGCAGTTTTCTGGGAATAGCTTGATAGCAAGGGTGAGGTGCGGCAGAGTGGATTGACGTTCACGCCCACTCAATCCGAAAGGCCTCATGGATACCTCCGACGAGAAGGAGAGCGTTGGGGCGGAAGAAACGTCCGCCTCGGCGCCGACAAACGATCGTGACCACCCGCACATGCTGGTCGAGGGGCCGGATCCGATCAGACTGCACCTGCCCCGGAATGTATCGATCTCCGAGGACGATGACGATGACGCGATCACCGCCAAGCTGCGAGCTCAAGGCGTGCGCATCGGCAAGGGGATGGTCGCCCCGGCCGTGTTCTGGCCCGCCCTGATCACCATTCTGGTCATCGCGGTGTTGGCGATCGTCCTGCCCGATGGCACCAGCAAGATCCTCACGAGCATCAACGACTGGATCGTCGCCGACCTCGGTTGGTACTACATGCTCGTCATCGGCGGCCTCGTCATCTTCTCCATCGTGCTCGGATTCTCGAAGTTCGGAAAGATCACGCTCGGTCGTGACGGGGAGAAGCCCGAATTCGGAGTATTCTCCTGGTTCGCGATGCTCTTCGCCGCTGGCATGGGCATCGGACTGGTCTTCTACGGCGTCGGCGAGCCGCTGTCCTACGCCACCTCTGACCCCAAGCCGGGTTGGTCGGGCAGCGAGGCGGATGTGTCCAAGCTGGCGATGGCGCAGACGTTCATCCACTGGGGGCTGCACCCCTGGGCGATCTACGCCGTGATCGGTTTGGCGCTGGCCTACGCGATCCACCGTCGCGGACGGCCGGTCTCGATCCGGTGGGCTCTGGAACCGCTGCTCGGACATCGTGTCAAGGGATGGATGGGCGATGTCATCGACGTCCTCGCCATCTTCGGCACCGTGTTCGGCATTGCGACCTCTCTCGGTCTCGGTGTCAATCAGATCTCGTCCGGTCTCAAGGAGATCGGCGTCGTCAGTGATTACGGCGACTGGTTCCTCGTCATCCTCATCGTCATCATCACATTCCTGGCCACCTTGTCTGTGGTCTCGGGAGTCGGTGCGGGAATCAAATGGCTCTCGAACATCAACCTGTCGATGGCGGGTCTGCTCCTCATCGCAGTGCTGCTGCTCGGCCCCACCCTGTTCCTGTTCCAGAACCTCATCGAATCTCTCGGCGTCTACCTCGCGAACTTCTTCAACATGACCTTCGACGTCGGTGCCTACACCGGTGAAGAGGGCGCCACGTGGAGTTCGACGTGGACGATCTTCTACTGGGGCTGGTGGATCTCCTGGGCGCCGTTCGTCGGTGTGTTCATCGCCCGCATTTCGCGTGGCCGGACCGTGCGTGAGTTCATTGCCGGTGTGCTCCTTGTGCCGACCGTCGTCGGGTTCATCTGGTTCGCGGCACTCGGCGGCACAGGAATCTACCAGGAGCTCTTCGGGTCCGGCGGACTCGTCGATCCCGAGGACGGAGTCGTCGCAGAGAAGGTGCTCTTCGACGTGCTCGGCTCTCTTCCCATGGGCAGCATCCTCTCTGTGGTGGCCATCATCTTGGTGGCGATCTTCTTCATCACTTCGTCGGACTCCGGATCGCTGGTCGTCGACATGCTGGCCTCCGGCGGACATCCGAACCCACCGGTATGGTCCCGCATCCTGTGGGCCGGACTCGAGGGCGCGCTGGCGATCGGGCTGCTCCTGGCGGGCGGGCTTGGCGCACTGCAGGCGGCCTCTCTGGCTACGGCTCTGCCCTTCAGCATCATTCTGATACTGATCGCGGTATCCACGGTGCGGGCATTCCAGCTCGAAGCCGCTCGAACCCGAGAGATCGAGACCGGACAGCGCTACCACGAGGTCGGTGAACACATCGCCGATGACTTCGACGAGTACCTCGGCGATAAGGTCGATGCCCGCATCGACTACCGCTTGTCGCGGACCAAGGGTGTCCTGGGCAGGAGGCCCAAGGAGGACCGGAAGTCGAGGGACGTTCACTAGGCAGCCGGCCAGAGACGGCACTGCCGAAACGACAGAGGCGACTTGGGGTGAACCCGGGTCGCCTCTGTCGGCGCACAGGCCGTCGACGAGAATTTGGTGTGCACGGCGGGGAGTGCTTCTGTCGCCCGCTGGAGACCGAGTAGTCTGGGGGCAACCGAAAGCGCATCGAATCCACCGATTAAGGAGCCCCTATGCCCATTGCAAGCCCCGAAGTGTATTCCGAGATGATCAACCGGGCGAAGTCGGAGGGCTTCGCCTATCCCGCGATCAACTGCACCTCCTCCCAGACGATCAACGCGGCCATCCGCGGCTTCGCTGAGGCCGGATCCGACGGCATCGTCCAGATCTCGACCGGAGGTGCCGAGTACATCTCCGGCCCGACGATCAAGGATCGCGTCCGCGGTGCGATCGCGTTCTCCGTCTTCGCCGCCGAGGTGGCCAAGAGCTACGACGTCAACATCGCACTGCACACCGACCACGCCCCGAAGAAGGAGGTCGAAGAATGGGTCAAGCCGTTGCTGGCTCTGTCGACCGAACGCGTGAAGAACGGCGGCGAGCCCTACTTCCAGTCGCACATGTGGGACGGTTCGGCCGTTCCCCTCGATGAGAACCTGGTCCTCGCCGAGGAGCTGCTCGAGCTCTCAGCGGCAGCTCACTCGATCCTCGAGATCGAGGTCGGCGTCGTCGGCGGCGAAGAGGACGGCGTTGAGAACGAGATCAACGAGAAGCTCTACACCTCGGTCGCCGATGGTCTGGCCACGGTCAAGGCCCTGGGCTCCGGCGAGAAGGGCCGCTACCTCACAGCGCTGACCTTCGGAAACGTCCACGGCGTCTACAAGCCGGGCAATGTGAAGCTGCGTCCCGAGCTGCTCGGTGAGATCCAGACCGATGTCGGCGCGCAGGTCGGCAAGGACAAGCCCTTCGACCTCGTCTTCCACGGCGGCTCGGGTTCGAGCGCAGAGGAGATCGCCGAAGCCGTCCGTCACGGTGTCGTGAAGATGAACATCGACACGGACACTCAGTACGCTTTCACCCGCCCCGTCGTCGAGCACATGTTCCGCAACTACGACGGAGTGCTCAAGATCGACGGTGAGGTCGGAAACAAGAAGATCTACGACCCGCGCGCCTACGGCAAGGCAGCAGAGGCCGGCATGGCCGATCGCATCGTCGAAGCCTGCCAGAACCTCGGCTCCGCCGGCACCAGCCTGAAGTAAGCGGCACCAGCCTGAAGTAAGCGGTACACGCCGACGCTCCTGAGCAGCACTGCAGCTTGTGGGGACACAGCAGCACTGCAGCTTATGGGGACACAGCAGCACGGCGGCGTGTGGAGAACACACAGCAACAGCGGTAAGACGCGAGGTCCGGGACGCCATTGTCCCGGACCTCGCGAGCATTCATCGCTGTGTATTCAATTGTGGTGCCGATGCCGATGCCGATGCCGACCTGCGATCGGCACCGACGGCATGTGATCAGCCTTCGGAGACTCTCTCTCCCGCGGCCACCTTGGCGATGCGCTTGTCCCAGAAATCAGCGTTCCTGATGTTGAGCGCTTTGGGATCGAAGACCGGATCCAGGCCCTGCTTCCTCTGACGCTCGAAGTCCCGGAGGAGCTTGAACGCCGGACCCTGCAGGATGAGGATCGCGATGATGTTGAGCCATGCCATGAGTCCCACGCCGATGTCGCCGAGCGCCCAGGCACTGCCGGAGGCCGACATCGCGCCGACGGCGACGGCGATGAGGATGAGCACCTGCAGGACGCGCTTGCCGATGGTCAGCGGCAGGGTGTTCTTGAACCGGCCCAACAGGTAGACCAGGTTGGTCTCGGCCATGTAGTAGTAGGCGACGATCGTCGTCAGGGCGAAGAGGAAGATCGAGATCGCGATGAAGCCGGCACCGAGGCCGGAGATCATCGTGTCGAGACCGGCCTGGGGCCACTTCTCGCCCGGAGTCGCAGCGATCGACTCGACCATCTGTCCGCGGCCGGTTCCGATGATGGTCTCACCATCGTCACCGAAGACCTTGTACATGCCGGTGGAGAGGATCATGAATGCGGTTGCGGAACACACGAACAGGGTGTCGATGTAGACCGACCCCGCCTGGACGAGGCCCTGCTTCGACGGATGTGAGACCTCGGCGGCGGCAGCAGCGTGAGGTCCGGTGCCCTGACCGGCTTCGTTCGAGTAGATTCCGCGCTGGACGCCCCACTGGACTGCCATGCCGATGATTCCGCCGAAGGCGGCCTCTGGTCCGGCGTCGATGCCGAAGGCGGACTTGAACACGAGCTCGAAGACCGGGATGATCTGGTCGGCGTTGATCAGGGTCACGGCGATCGCGGCGATGATGTAGATGACGGCCATAAAGGGCACAGCCAACGAGGCGAAGTGCGCGATGCGCTTGACTCCGCCGATGACGATGAAGCCCATGATCACGGCGAGGATGATCGCAGTCACCCAGGTCGGAGTGCCCCAGGCGTTCTCGACGGCACCGGAGATCGCGTTGGACTGGATGCCCGGGAGCATGAAGCTCATGGCCATGACGGTCACTGCTGCGAAGACCATGCCGTAGACCTTGAACAGGCCTCTGGCCTTGGTGTGGCGGTAGGCCTTTTCGATGTAGTAGGCCGGGCCGCCGCGGTATTCGCCGGTCTTGGGGTCCTGCTCTTTGAACACCTGGCCGAGAGTGGATTCGACATAGGAGGTCGACGCGCCCAGCAGTGCGGAGATCCACATCCACACGATGGCACCGGGCCCGCCGAAGCCGATGGCGGTGGCGACGCCGGCGATGTTGCCGACTCCGACACGACCGGCCAGCGAGATCGCCAGGGCCTGGAACGAGGAGACGCCTTCATCGGAGCTCTTGCCACGGAACATCTGCGTGAAGATCGCTTTGATCTGTCGGATCTGGACGGCGCGGGAACGGATCGTGAAGTAGACACCGGCGCCGAGGCACAGGTAGACGAGAGCAGACGACCAGATGATGCTGTTGAGCCATTCGAGGACTGCGGACATGCTTCTCCTATCAGGAGGCAAAAGACGGGTTTGACCAATGGGCGGGATCCGGCAGTGAGCTGGATCAAGCATTTATATGGGCGATCACCGAAAGGGGCATGGGCTTTCGCTGTGATCGACCTCATAAGTCAAACGGATTGTGACCCGTGACGCAAATCCGGTGGTCACGGCCCGGAAAATCAGCCCGGACGCCGATTCCCTCAAGACCATCGGCACATTTCAATGTGATGACAGAGTGGGACGAATCATACTGTGCAGTTCACTATTTGGGACGCGAACCGTAAGATGTGGTGCGGATCTCTCCGAGCAAAGACGACACGGAGAGCACTTTGGATGACAAGGAACACAATGAAACGTCGAACTGGTGCAAAGGCAGTGGCCATCGCCGCTGCCGGCGCTTTGCTACTCTCGGCATGCTCAACCTCGACCACTGGTGGAGACGGCGAAGAGGGCGGTGGTTCCCTCACAGTGGGCACCACGGACAAGGTTGTCGCTCTCGACCCGGCTGGTGCCTACGACAACGGAAGCTCGCTCGTCGAACAGCAGGTCTACCCGTTCATCTTGGCCTACAAGCCGGGCACGGCAGAGCTCAATCCCTCTATCGCTGAATCAGCGGATTTCAGTGAGCCGACGAAGTACGAGGTCAAGCTCAAAGAAGGGCTGAAGTACGCCAACGGAAACGAACTCACCTCCTCGGACGTGAAGTTCTCCTTCGAGCGACAGCTGAAGATTCAGGATCCGAACGGACCTTCGTCCCTCCTCGGCGGACTGAAGTCGGTCGAGACCCCGGACGAACAGACCGTCGTCTTCAACCTCAAGCGCAAGAACGACCAGACCTGGCCGGGTGTGCTGGCCAGCGCCGCGGGACCGATCGTCGATGAGGACGTGTTCGAGCCGGACAAGATCACCGAAAACCAGGCCATCGTCGATGGCAAGGCCTTCGCTGGTCCCTACACGATCGACGGCTTCAAGTTCAATGAGCTGCTGACCTACAAGGCCAACCCCGACTATGAAGGCTTCATCGAGCCGGCGAAGACCGAGACCGTGCAGATGAAGTACTTCTCTGACGCGAACAACATGAAGCTCGAGGTCCAGGAGGGCAAGATCGACGTGGCCTGGCGATCGCTGTCGGCCACCGACATCGAAGACCTCGGCACCAAGGAAGACCTCAAGGTCCACAAGGGCCCCGGTGGCGAGATCCGCTACATCGTGTTCAACATGGACACGATGCCCTTCGGCGCGAAGACCGATGAGGCCGATGAGAAGAAGTCGCTGGCAGTGCGCCAGGCAATGGCCGATTCCGTCGACCGTCAGGCCATCGCCTCGCAGGTCTACAAGGACACCTTCACCCCGCTGTACTCCCATGTCCCCGACGGACTGCCGGGAGCCGACGAGCCGCTGAAGTCGGAATACGGAGACGGGAAGGGAGGCGCCGACGTCGACAAGGCCAAGAAGGCCCTCAAGGACGCCGGCGTCAAGACCCCGGTCAAGCTCAACCTCCAGTACAACCCCGACCACTACGGTCCCTCATCGGGCGACGAATACGCCTTGGTCAAGGACCAGCTGGACAAGACGGGGCTGTTCAAGGTCAACCTCCAGTCGACCGAATGGGTGCAGTACAACAAGGACCGCACCGCCGACTCCTACCCGATGTACCAGCTGGGTTGGTTCCCGGACTACTCGGACGCCGACAACTATCTCGTGCCGTTCTTCTACGACACGAAGGAGACGCCGAGCTTCCTGGACAACAACTACAGGAACAAGTCGATGAACAAGGCGCTGAACGCTCAGTCCTCCATCGACGACAAGGGCAAGCGCGCGGAAGCGCTGAAGAAGATCCAGGGTCAGCTGGCTGAAGAGCTGCCGACCCTGCCGCTCCTTCAGGGCAACCAGATCGCGGTGTCCGGCAAGGACGTCAAGGGCGTCGATGACACCCTCGACCCTGCGTTCCAGTTCCGTTTGGCACTGCTGAGCAAGTGAGAGCGCGAACCACACGCGTCGCCAACGGCGTGAGAGTGCGCACGGCGAAGCTCCGACGATCAACGAACTGATCGTCGATACGAGGTGCAGGTGAGCCGTCTGGCCCACCTGCACCTCGTGGTGCGTTCGCACCGGCATCAGGCCGTGTCCGCACCCTGTGGCACCGAACGAGAACCACGTCGGCCTGCGAGATCCTGAAGCGTCGACGCCAGCAACGAAGGAACACATGACTGCAGCCATCAGTGAACCAGGGGCAGAAGCCGCCGAGACCTCGGTCGCGGTGCAGAAGCCCTCGGGAGGCGGACTGGGACGCTACGTCCTCATCCGATTCCTCCTCATCATTCCTACCATCTTCATCCTCACCACACTCGTCTTCTTCCTGATGAGGATCACCGGTGACCCGATCTCCGCATCAATGGGCGGGCGCCTGACGACGGACCAGCTGGCCGAGCGCATCCATGCCGCCGGCTATGACCGACCGATCCTCGTCCAGTACTTCGAGTACATGGGCAATCTGCTCAAAGGCGACTTCGGCACCGCGATCTCCGACGGACAGCCGGTGTCGTCGATCCTCCTCAACTACGGAACCGCGACCGTCGAGCTCGTCTTCTATGCCCTCATCGTCGCGTTCATCATCGGCATCCCCCTCGGGATGCTCGCCGCCTACCACCGCGACAAGGCACCCGATGCCGCGCTTCGCATCCTTGCGATCCTCGGCTACGCCACCCCGGTGTTCTTCGCCGGCATGATCCTCAAGCTGGTCTTCGGCGTCTTCCTGCCCATCCTGCCCGTCGCCGGTCGCGGCACCACCGAGACCGAGTACATCATGTCGGGCGTGGTCGGTCCCACCCGGTTCTACATCATCGATGCGATCCGCATCGGAAACGTCGAGGTCCTCGGCGATGTGCTCGCCCACGCGGTTCTGCCTGCCATCGCCCTCGGCGTGCTCACCGCGGGAGTATTCCTCCGGCTCGTGCGTACGAACCTCATCGGCACGCTGGGTCAGCAGTACATCGACTCGGGCCGCTCCCGTGGCATCTCCGAATTCCGTCTGGTCACCAAGCACGCCTACCGTCCGGCGCTGATCCCGATCATCACCGTCATGGGCATGCAGATCGCCCTGATGCTCGCCGGCGCCGTGCTCACGGAGACGACGTTCGAATGGAAGGGACTGGGCTTCAAGCTCGCCGAATACCTCACCGCCCGTGACTTCGTGGCCGTCCAGGGAATCGTGGTCTTCCTCGCCATCATCGTGGCGCTGACCAACTTCCTCGTCGACGTCATCGCCGCCTTCATCGACCCCCGAGTGAGGTACTGATGTCCACTCCAGACAACACATCACAGGCTCCAGACAACAACGGGAACGTCGCCGAGGCGGCCCCCGGTTCCGGTGTTCCTGCCGTCGCGTATGACGACAAGGCCAAGAAATCCTGGTTCAATCGCTTGCCGATCGTCTCCCATCTGAGGCAGTCGGTCGGGCTGCAGCGAGGAATGCTCATCACGGGACTCATCCTGTGCGGCATCGTCCTCATCTGCGCAGTATTCGCCCCGCTCATCGCCCCATACGGATTCAATCAGCTGGGCACCGCCGAGGGCAACTTCGGATCGAAGCTGCCACCCGGCGGAACCCACATCTGGGGCACCACAGTAGGTGGCTACGACGTGTTCTCCCGCGTGGTCTGGGGAGCCCAGACCGCGGTGGCCGTCATCATCGTCGCCGTGATCATGTCGCTCTTCGCCGGTGTCATCCTGGGACTCGTCTCGGGCTACCTCGGTGGCTGGCTTGACCGAATCCTCGTCGTCATCGCCGATGCGGTCTACGCCTTCCCGACCCTGCTGCTGGCCCTGGTCATGTCGATTGCGATCTCCGGGGGCCAGTCGAGCGCGTGGGGCGGCATCGCCGCGGCCGCGTTCTCGATCACCGTGGTCTTCATTCCGCAGTACTTCCGCGTCGTCCGCGCCGAGACTCTGCGACTCAAAGCAGAGCCCTTCGTGGAGTCCGCGATCGTCCTCGGGGCTTCGAAGACCAGGATCATCTCGAAGCACATCTTCCGCAATGCCACACGCACCCTGCCGCTGATCTTCACCCTCAACTCCTCCGAGGCGATTCTGACATTGGCCGGACTGGGGTTCCTGGGCTTCGGAATCGAACCCACCTCGGCGTCGGAATGGGGCTATGACCTCAACAAGGCACTGCCCGATGTCACCAGCGGTGTGTGGTGGACTTCGGTCTATCCGGGTCTGGCCATCGTGCTCACGGTCCTGGGCATCACCCTGGTCGGTGAGTCGATGAACGACCTCAACGATCCGCGTCTGCGGGTGCGCCGCAAAGCGAAGACGAAGGATGCCAAGTGATGAGTGAGAACGTGAACGAAACGAACACAGCCAAATCCATCCTCGACGTCGAGAGCCTCAATGTCACCTTCTCCACCGACGGTGGTGATGTGCACGCCGTCAAGGACGTGTCTCTGTCGGTGACCCCGGGCGAAGTGCTCGCGATCGTGGGCGAATCCGGCTCCGGCAAGACCGTGACCGCACGCTCCATCCTCGGGCTCCTGCCCGAGACCGCCCAGCGTTCGGGCGCCGTGATCGTCTCTGGCAAGGACGTGCTCAGCGTCTCCGGGGAACAGCTGCGCAAAATGCGCGGAACAGATGTGTCGATGGTCTTCCAGGAGCCCTCGACGGCACTCAACCCCGTCTACACGGTGGGATGGCAGATTGCCGAAGGGCTGCGTGCGCATAACCGAAAGGCGAGCAAGGCCGAATTCAAGGCCAAGGTCATCGCTGCCATGGAACAGGTGGGCATCCCCGATGCGCAGAACCGCTTCGACTACTACCCGCACCAATTCTCCGGTGGACAGAAGCAGCGCATCGTCATCGCTATGGCGCTCGCCCTCGGTGCCGAGCTCATCGTCGCCGACGAGCCGACGACTGCCCTCGACGTCACCGTCCAGGCAGAGATCCTCGACCTGCTGCGCGACCTGCGCGATGAGACGGGAACAGCGATCGTGCTCATCACCCACAACATGGGCGTTGTCGCTGATCTCGCCGACCGCGTTGCCGTGATGTATCGAGGAGACCTCGTCGAGGTGTCCTCGGTCAAGCAGCTCTTCAGCGATCCGAAGGAGCAGTACACGCGCGACCTCCTCGGCGCCGTTCCCCGCTTGGGGTCAACGGTCGTCGGCAGCCGCAAGGCCGCTGCCGCCTCGGCGAATCAGGATCGTGCTGACGAATCCACCCGCGAATCCACCGGCGCTGATGCGGACCCCGGCGAGCCTCGGGATGAACGCGATTCCATCGTCGTTGCTCGCAACCTCGACATCGTCTATCCGGGAGGATTCGGACGGTCGGACTTCCAGGCAGTGTCCTCGGTCAGCTTCGACATCAAGGCCGGCGAGGTCTACGGATTGGTCGGCGAATCGGGATCGGGCAAGACCACGATCGGGCGTGCCATCGCAGGCCTGACCATGGCCAGCGGAGGCAGCCTCCAGGTGCTCGGGCACGAGATGGTCGGATTCAAGGAACGCGCCTTCTCTCCGATCAGGCGCCGCATCGGGTTCGTGTTCCAGGATCCGGCGGCCTCGTTCAACCCGCACCTGACGATCGGTGAGTGTGTTGCGGAGCCGTTCGCCATCCACCAGCGGGACATGTCGCCGAGGGATCGTGAGAAGCGCGTGCTCGAACTGCTCGACTCGGTGCAGCTGCCGAAGGCCTACGGTGCCAGGTACCCGCACGAACTCTCGGGCGGCCAGCGCCAGAGAGCTTCTCTTGCCCGCGGTCTCGCACTCGATCCGGAGCTGCTCGTCGCCGATGAGCCGACCTCTGCCCTGGACGTGTCGGTGCAGGCCAAGGTGCTCGAGCTGTTCGTCGAGCTGCAGAACAGGTTCGACTTCGCCGCCTTGTTCATCAGCCACGATCTGGCTGTCGTCGACATGCTCTCCGACCGCATCGGAGTGCTGTTCCACGGTGAGCTGCTGGAAGAGGGCACGGGTGAACAGGTGCTCGGGTCACCGAGTAACGACTACACGAAGCGACTCATTGCCTCTCTGCCGGTGCCCGACCCGGACGAGCAGGCCACGCGCCGCGGACTCGCCCGCAGCCTGCGCAGCACGGCCGGCTGAGCGGCGGTCCAAACTAGCGACAAAAAATACCCAAAGGGACTAAACACGCGCGGCGCCGTGCGTGTTTAGTCCCTTCGGGTGAGTACAGCGACGTGGGCCCGGCCGTCGCGGGGTCAGGCCTGGTCGTCGGCGATGAAGTCGAGCATGCCTGCCTGGTTGACGGGCAGGGCCAGCAGGCGGTCGAGCTCGGTCGTCGAGGGGTCGATGCCGAGGATGCGCAGCGAGTATTGCGTGAAGTCGCGTTCGATGTCGTCGGGCGTCAGGTCGCCGGTCGGGCGGTACCAGAGCGAGAGCGAATTGCAGATCGAGTGGATCGCACGTGTCGCAAGCTGGGCGCTGTCGACGTGGAATGCTCCGGCGTCGATGCCTGATTGGACGATGTTGCCCATGATGACTCGCGCCTCCTGTTGGAGCTCTTTGACGCGGGCGGCGTTGTCACCGGTCAGTCGCTCCGTGTCGCGCAACAGCACTGTGGACACCGATACATTCTCCATACGGTACCGGGCCAGATAGCGCACGGCCACGGTCAGCTGCTCGGTGGGATCATCTCCTACCTCGGAGATGACGGCTCGGCTGTGCTCGCTGTACCAGGAGTATGCCGTGTGCACGAGCTCGTACAGAGCTTCCTGCTTGGACGGGAAGTAATAGTAGAGTGCGGACAGGCTCAGTCCGGCAGCCTGCGCGATATCGCGGATGGACGCGCCATCGAAGCCCTTCGCCGCGAATGTGTCCCGAGCCGAGCGGAGGATGTTGTTGCGGCCGTTGGTTGATCTCACGGTGCTTATGCTCCTTGACGGTCGGATATCGAACAATCTTTCACTTGCCAACCGAGGATACATGACGTTGGGCTGACATTGGCCGTTTCCGGCCAGAATTCGCGGATCTCGCGCCGCCGAGGTGTGCGCTGGCTGCGTCCGGCAAGTGCGGGGGTCACCCCATACAGGCAGTCGGAAGTGACGCCAATCACAGCGCAGAACGGGAATGATTGACAGTTCAATCATGTTGGGCAGATGTGGATGGCACGGACGAAGACTGCCGGTGCCGATCACCTGAAACTAGCATCACCTGACATTGCACCCTATGAATGAACTGAGGACGGACATGCTCAACATCGCCATCATTCCCGGAACTTCGCGCCCGCAGGCACTCAATCCGCAGGTTGTTGCCTGGGCCAAGGACCAGCTGGCCGGTCGCGAGGACGTGCGCGCCGAGATCGTCGACTTCGGTGAGTTCAATCTGCCGCTGCTCGACGAGGTCATCCCGGCCGGCGCGAACATGTACCAGAACGACCACACCAAGGCGTGGGGCGCCAAGCTCGCCGAATTCGACGCCTTCATCTTCGTCACCCCTGAGTACAACCACTCGATCTCCGGATCGCTGAAGAACGCCCTGGACTTCGTGGCCAGCGAGTTCAACCACAAGGTCGCCGGCATCGTGAACTACGGCGCCGACAAGGGTGTGCGTGCCGCCGAGCACCTGCGTCACATCCTCGCCAACTACAAGCTCGCTGTCGTCCGTGACCAGGCCTCCTTCAGTCTCTTCACCGACTTCGCCGATGGCGTCTTCACCCCGACCGAGGTCTCCGCGACTCCGTTCGCTTCGATGGCCGATGACCTCGTGTCCTGGGGCGAGGCCCTGAAGTCCGTGCGTGAGGATTCCGCTTCCGAAGAGCAGGCAGCCTGACCTTCATCAGCGCACCCTGCGGATGAGGCAGTCCCTCCTCAGCAGCTGACACGTCCGAAGCCCGCCGCACCGAATGGTCGGCGGGCTTCGTCGTGTCCGGACCCGACGGGCTTGCGTTAAAGTCGAACCAACTCACACGTTCACTTCAGTCATGCGAAGGATGCTCATGGATCTCAACAACACAGTCGCACTCGTCACCGGCGGTGCCTCCGGGCTCGGCCGCGCCACCACGGAACGGCTCCTGGCCGCCGGCGCTCAGGTCGTCATGGTCGATCTCAACGCCGAGGTGGGCCAGCAGGTGGCATCGGAACTGGGCTCCAGCGCCCATTTCGTCTCCGCCGATGTCACGAACGAAGAGCAGGTTCAGGCCGCCGTCGACAAGGCGACCGGTCTCGGGCAGCTGCGCGTCGTCGTCAACTGCGCGGGAGTTGCGACTCCCGGCAAGCTCGTCTCGCGCAAGGGCCCACTGGCTTTGGACGCGTTTTCGAAGGTGCTGGGCATCAACGTCGTGGGCACGGTCAACGTGTGCCGCCTCGCCGCCGCCGCAATGCAGGCGCAGGAGAATGTGGGTGAGGAACGCGGCGTCATCGTCAACACCGCTTCGGTCGCGGCCTTCGACGGTCAGATCGGACAGATCGCCTACTCCGCGTCCAAGGGCGCAATCGCCTCGGTGACGCTGCCGATGGCGCGCGAACTCGCCTCCTCACAGATCCGTGTCGTGACGATCGCACCGGGTATCTTCGAGACCCCGATGATGGCCGGTCTGCCCGAAGAGGCCCAGGAGTCTCTGGCGAAGTCGATTCCCCATCCCTCTCGGCTGGGCAAGCCCGCCGAGTACGCGCAACTCGTCGAATCGATCGTGGCCAACCCGATGCTCAACGGCGAGACCATCCGCCTCGACGGCGCCATCCGCATGGCCCCGAAATGATCTGATCCACGTCGCGCTCAACGCCACTCGTTGACGAGCAGGGCCAGCTGGACCCTGGTGCTGACGTCGAGCTTGTCGAAGATGCGCGCCAGATGGGTCTTGACCGTAGCCGTTGACACGAACAGCGCCCGCGCCACCTGAGCGTTCGTCATCCCCTGCGCGACAGCCTCGGCGATCTCGCGTTCACGTGAGGTCAGCGGCTCCAGCGGATCCGGTGCGTTCGGGTTCCGCGGCACAGCGGCTCCGCCCGCATCCCGCGCCGAGGTGGTGGTCCGTCCCAGCAATGTGTCGATCGCACTTGGTGACAAGGTTCGTGTGCCGTTCGCCGCTGCCCGAACCGCGTGGATGAGATCTTCTGGCGGAGTGTCCTTGAGGATGTAGCCGGCCGCTCCCGAGCGCAGCGCCTGGAGCACGAACTCGTCGGTGCCGAAGGCCGTGAGGATGAGAACCTCCGGATGAAGAGTCTGCGCCATGAGCGTCCGGGTGGCCTCGAGTCCGTCCATGATCGGCATGCGGATGTCCATGAGGATGAGATCTGGACTCAGCTCGCGGGCGAGTTCGATGGCCTCGGCGCCGTTGGCCGCCTCGGCGACGATTTCGATGTCATCGGCTGCGCCGAGGAGCAGGCGCAGGCCCGAACGCATAAGGGACTCGTCGTCGGCGATGATGGCTCTGATGCTCATGCGTGCGTCTCCTCCACGTTCTGGACGGGGATCCGGGCGCGCAGTTCGAAGTCGGGGTAGTGCGTGACGTCGAGATCGCCTCCCATCGCCTCCATCCTTTCCTTGAGACCTAGAATCCCCAGGCCGGAGCCGGCGATGTACTGTTTTCGGCTGTGCGCTTCGTGCACCGTGGAACCGAGCGGGTTGTCGGGGTAGCGATTGCGTGCGGTCAGTGCAATCCAATCGCCGGCGGCCTCTCCTTCACCGTCGCTGATGGTGATGGCCAGGGACTGTCCGGGGGCGTGTTTGAAGGCGTTGGTCATCGCCTCCTGGACGAAGCGGTAGATCGTCGTGCGTTCGAGGGTGCCAAGGGAGTGCAACGACTCGGAGACCAGAGGCTGGGCGTAGTCGAGCGTCACTGTGTCCGGGCCCTCGGCGACGAGGCGGTCGATGTCGGGGTCGATCACTGTGCCTTGGTCGTCTCCGCGCAGCATCGTGAGCACTTCGCGCAGTTCGATTCCGGACCGTCGGGCGCTGCTGGCGATGAGCCGGGCGCTCTCATGGACGGACTCGGGATCGAGGTCCCGGCGAACGGAGAGCGCACCCGAGTACATCGCGATGACACTGAGATGGTGTGACAGCGAATCGTGCATGTCACGGGCGATGCCTTGGCGCACCTCGGCGACGGCGCGGTCCTGTCGGGATCGTTCACGCAGCAGCGTCTGGGCGGCGGTGTCGATGAGCCCCTGCTCACGGGCACCGCGGATGACGCCGATGACGACGAGGGCCGCGAACACGGTGCCGTTGACGAGGAAGAGCGGGAGCTCGAACTGTCCGATGGCATTGGGGGTGAGGACGTAGCCGGCGGCCTGGGACAGCATCGAGACCAGCAGCGCCCCGAAGCTGAGCAGCCAGCTCTGCCGTGCGGCGAGTGCGATGGTGAGAATCGAAGCAGCCGCGACGCCGAGGAGGCTGATCGTGCCGAGGAAGATGCCGATGAGTCCCAGCGTCACCGGCACCCAGCCACCCGTGCGGCGCTGCAGGGACTCGACGGAGCCGTCGTGGGTGAGGAAGTCCTCGCCTCCGCGACCGCTCGTGGTGAGGAACTCTCTCAGCTTCTCCGCCGCCAGCACCTTCGGGCGCAGCGTCTTCCGCGGCAGGGTCCTCCCGTCGAACCAGAGGACGACGGGCAGGATGACCAGGGTGATGATTCCGAAGAAGATGTGGACGGACAGTTCGCGGCTGAGCGCAGCACGGTCGGCGCCGGCGTCTTCGTAGGCAGGCCATTCGGCGCCGATGACAATGAACAGGATCGCACAGCCGAGCACCAGTGAAACGCCCGTCCAGATCAGGGCGTGGGCAAGGGGACGACGGGTCGGTGATGGGGTCACAATCCGAGGCTACAGCTCGCGCTGGGCGGGTGCTGTCGTCCGAAAGGATGAAATCAATCGCACCGCTGGCCGACAGCGCTCGCCGAGGAGGGGCGAGAGTCTGGAGACATGTCAACGCAATACATTCGTCAGTTCAGATCACAGTCCAACCACAGGTGGTACAGCCCGCTTCTCGTCATAGTCCTTGCCGCGCTCTTCTACGGGGCCGCCCTCATCGTCCAGTTCGCCGGCTTCTTCATCTGGGCGCTGATCGTCGTCGGAGACGGCGACTTCGATGCCTTCGCCGACTCCATGATCGATTTCAACACCGCCGGCGGAATGGCAAACGGGCTGATCAGCGTCATTCTCATGTGGCCTGCGCTCGAGTGCGCGACGCGCGTCGTCTACCGTCGGTGGTTCTGGCCGATGATCTCGACCGGGCACGGAATGCGCTGGAGGCAGCTGGGGCGCTGGGTGCTGCTTGCCCTGCCGGTATGGGCCATCGCCGCGCTCGTGATGATCGTCTTCTCACCGGGTGCGATGGGTGATCTCATCTCGGACGTGCAGTGGAATCCTCGCGCGGCCACCATGCTCATCGCCGTCATCGTCCTCGTCCCGTTCCAGGCCGCCGCAGAGGAGATCGTCTTCCGCGGGGCGGCGATGAACATCATCGGCAGCTGGCTCAAGCACCCGGCCTGGGCCGTGCTCATCCCCGTCCCGTTCTTCGTCTACGGCCACCTCTATGATCTGCCGGGACTCATCGACGTCGCGATCTTCGCCGTCATCGTCGGCACTCTCACGGTCTTCACCGGCGGACTGGAGGTCGGCATGGCCTTCCACATCGTCAACAACGTCTTCGCCCTCGGCCTCGGAATCCTCTCCGGCGCCGACCTCAACGCGACCAGTTCACCCACGGTTGAGACCGTCATCTCGATCAGCGCACCGATCGTCTTCGCCGCACTCGTCGTCATCGACACTCGCCGTCGGGATCAGGTCGCGGGCAGGCCCGCACGGACCTCGAACCCGCCTTCGCTCGTCGGCCCGACCTGAAGGGTGCCTTCGAGCGCCTCCACGCGTTCGCGCATCCCCTTGAGACCGAATCCACCGCCGAGGTGGCCCACCGTCCCCGACCGATCGCCGGCCCGTGCCGCAGCCTGGTCCGGATCCGGTGCGCCGTTGACGACCGAGATGGACAGGAGCTCATCGTCGATGTGAACGCCGACGCCCACGGGCGCTCCGGGGGCGTGGCGCAGGGCGTTCGACAGTGCTTCCTGGACGAGGCGGAACGCGGTCAGCCCGGTCGTCGGGTTGAGCGAGATCGGTCCTGCTGGGAATTCGAGATCAACCTCGGCGCCCGAACCGCGAGTGGACTCGACGAGGGCGGGGATGTCATCGATCATCGGCTGCGGAGCCAGATCGGCATCGCGGCCACCGCGCAGAATCGCCAGCAGACCGCGCATCTCATTGAGCGCCTGTCGAGCGGAGCCAGCGATCGAATCGAATTCCTCAACGCTTCGGGTATCGAGTTCGGGCAGTCGGTAGCGGGCCGTGGTGGCCTGGACGCTGATGACGGACATGCTGTGCGCGACGACGTCATGGAGTTCCTGGGCGATCCTGTTGCGTTCCTCGAGCTCCTGACGCTTGGCCAGCTGCTCGGCACTGAGCTGTCGCTCCGTGGCCAGCTGGGTGCGACCGCGAATCCACAGATTGCCGACGACCGCGACGATCGAGATCCCTGCAGTGAGCGAAACGGTCGTGATGACATTCGCCAGCGCCCCCGACAGCCCTCCCGCATGGGGCAAGGTCAGGCTCAGCGCGCCGAGCACCGTGGACAGTGACCACAGGATGACGAGATGGAGCCAGCTGTGCCGCAGCCCGATGATGAGGTGGAGGAAGAGCAGTGAGAGGATCGACGTCGCCGTCCATGGCCACACCAGACCGAAGGAGTCTGCGGTGAGGATGATTCCGGCCGCAGCCGAGACCAGCCCGACGATGATCGCGGTGACCGGTCTGCGCACGGCGAGCACCAGTGCACCGCTCTGGCCGAGGGCGACGAGCATCGCAATGACGGTCGACGATTCATACAGCGCTGCAGTCACTGGCCATCCGACGGCCACGAGCACCACGCCGACGAAGATGCTGATCAGCCAGAACCAACCCTCGCCAGCGGCCCGCGTCAGAAACGAGTTGGCTGCCGGTGACCCCAGGACTCTCGATCCCGCGGAAGTCGCCGAGGCGGTTCCGTCGGGAGCGTGGTCCGTTGGATCACCGGCTCGTGCTTTTCCCGCCGAGGTCACCTCATCGTGGCCGGGCGCCAGCCCTGCCGTGATCGCTGCGATCTCCAACCGGGCCATGGCATGCAGGACGAAGGGGAAGGTGACGAAGAGGATGAGTCCCGCGATGAACTGGAAGGTCGCCTCGGCGCCGAATCCCAGAGCCACCACGGAGGTGTCGTTCCACCATGCTGCGATGAAGCTGATGAGATCGGTGTTGTCGTAGGGAAGGAACCGTCCCCAGAAGAAGTAGGTCATTCCGCCCAGGGCACCGAAGAACCAAGGGATCACCACGGAGAAGGTGAAGAGTCGGATGGGCAGTGCGAAGACCGTCTCGAAGAGCAGATCGAGCCAACGCCGTCCTTCGGCCATAACACCGAACCATCCGCTGATTCCGCGTCCACGGGGACGATGGACCACCTCGGCGATGGGAGCTCCCCACTGCCGGGCACGGGCCCGGGACACGTTCGCGAACCCGGTCGCCACGAAGAGCGTCAGCGGCAGGAGCAGGGCACCGATCCAGATGATGATGGTGGAGATTGAGACCGAGAACATCGTGATGAGAACGACGAACCCGATGAGGGAGATGAAGAATCCGGGGAGGACGAGGATGGCGTCCCGGCCCAGGTTGTGCCATATCCGCGACCACCATGACCGGGTCTGCGGCGGCGTATCTGGGTGACGGGGCACGTTCTCAGAATACGTGCTCGGCCACGAAGGCGCATCAGTGTATGTCTGGTTCATGATCGGATTCCTTGGTTATTGCGAGCCGGTGTTCGCGGCTCTGGTGAGAGGTGTGCGGGAACGTCTGTGGGGATGCGGCCTGTGGAGGCCGTTTTCGATTCGAGGACGCGGGGATGGAACTGTGAGAGCATCCAGACCCCGGCGACCCCACCGCCCGCGGCGAGCAGCAGCAGGCCGATGGCCATGGGGGTGAGGCCGGCATACTCGCCGAAGAAGGCGGCGCCGATGACGACTGCCACGATCGGGTCGATGACGGTCAGCCCTGCGAGCACCGTCTCTGGAGGGCCAGAGGCGTAGGCGGTCTGGACCAGCCAGAATCCCACCGCCGAGGCGAGGGCCACGGCTGCCAGCATCATCCACCACCGCGAGCCCGATGTTTCGAAATCGGGCAGGCCCTCGGTCACAACGGTCCTGGCGAGGACGTGGGTCGCGGCGGCGACGGTGCCGAAGATGATGCCGGTCATGATGACTCGTGGGATGTGCCCGGCCCGGCTGAGTGCGAAGAGTGCGCCGAAGACGCTGAGGGCGACGAGGAGCGCCAGCAGCCAGGTCACCGATTCCTCCGTGGCGACGAGTTCGTGGGAGAACTGCGCCGAGGTGGTCACGAATGCGAAGATCGAGAACATCGTCACCCCGATGCTGATGAGCAGTGGGGCGCCGAACTGCAGGCCGAAGTACCGGCGGCTGATGAGCGCGGCGAAGACGAGGGAGATCGCGCCGATGGGTTGGACGATAGCGACGGGGCCGAGTCCCAGGGCGATGACGTTGAGGACGGTGACCATGCCCATCAGCCCCAGGCCGGTGACCCAGGTTGCCCGACGTTTGGGCCCGGGTGTCATGGTGGCGACGGCGTACTGCTGGAAGTGCGTACCGAGTGCCAAGGCGAAGGCTGCGAGCGTGGCGAGGATTATCGCGGTGATGATCATGGTGTGCACGCTAAGGACCCGGTGTCATGGGGCGCATCATACGAAGGAGTGATTGTGCCGACGCAGGAGTGCTACTTTCGGATGAAATCGGCGCAGGCAGGGAGTCGTTCGCCTGATTTCACGGGCTTTCGAAGGTCTCCGGCAGTGCGGGTCGGGTAGCGTAAGAGTATGCCAGAAGCAGGAGCGTCAGGTCCGAGTCCGAGCCCAACGCCGAGTCCCGCGCCGGGAGCGATTGCGCGTGATGGGGTGCCGCCGCCCTCGTCCGAGACGACGCGGGTCGCCATCGTTGATGACCAGGCCATGGTTCGCCAGGGGTTCGGAGCCCTTCTCGATGCCCAGCCGGATATGAGTGTCGTCGGCAGTGCTGAGGACGGTTCGCAGGTCGTCGACCTCGTGCGCAGAACCTCGCCCGACGTCATCCTCATGGACATCAGGATGCCGAAGCTCAACGGCTTGGATGCCACCCGGGCGGTGTTTTCGATGCCTGGGGGCCACCCGAAGATCATCATGCTCACCACCTTCGATGCCGATGAGTACGTGTTCTCGGCACTGCGCGCGGGAGCGAGCGGGTTTCTGCTCAAGGACGCCACAGCCGAAGACATGATCACAGCTGTGC
This sequence comes from Brevibacterium sp. UCMA 11752, assembly GCF_021532235.1. Taxonomy (NCBI): domain Bacteria; kingdom Bacillati; phylum Actinomycetota; class Actinomycetes; order Micrococcales; family Brevibacteriaceae; genus Brevibacterium; species Brevibacterium sp. UCMA 11752. Next base: position 1,236,493 of record NZ_JACBOS010000003.1, read on the forward strand.
GCGTGGTCGCCGACGGTCAGTCGCTCTTGGCGCCGTCAGTGACCCGCCGTCTCATCTCCGAGTACGTGAGCGGGCCCAAAGTCGCCAAGGACACTGCCGTCCTCGGGCAGCTGACCGACCGTGAGATCGACGTCATGACGCTGGTGGCCAAGGGCCATGCCAACGCCGAGGTGGCTGCGCACCTGTTCCTGGCCGAGCAGACGGTGAAGACCCACGTGTCCCGGATCCTGTCGAAGCTGGGACTGCGCGATCGCACCCAGATCGTCGTCGCCGCCTACGAATCCGGGCTGGTCGTCGCCGGCAGCTGAAACTCTAGGGAGTGCCCGAGTTCCCAGCGCCCGAGAGCCGCAGGCACGCTCGAAGTGCTCTTAGCTGGACGTTTTGGGCAGAAGAATCACTGCTAGATCCGACCAAAACGTCCATCTAAGGTCCTCCGGGCACCAAGTCCCCGGGTAACGAGCCACTGGGTAGCCCGGCCTCGCGAATCGTCGAGGAGTGCTCAGCTCCGGGCGAAATGGGCGCCGAGCTCTTTGACGATCGTCTCCGCTGAGCCTGTCCGGGCGCTGCGGTAGCCGGTGCCAGCCCAGAGGTGCAGCCCCTGCGGATCGTCGGTCTTCTTTGCGTGGGCGCGGAACGTCTTCGTCAGATGATGGACCGCTGGATAGGCGTCCACCGCGATCGGGTCGAACTTGCGCACGAAATCATTGACCAGCGCACGAGCCGGTCGGCCGGTGAACGCCCTGGTCAGCTGTGTCTCGTCGAAATCCTCGGACTGCAGGGCCGCCCGATGGGTCGGCGCAGTGCCTGCCTCATCGCTCAGGAGCAGAAGAGTGCCCACGACCACGGCGCTCGCCCCAGCCTGCAGCAGCTCGTCGACGGACTCGGGGCTGTCGACTCCACCTCCAGCAGCCAGGGGCAGATCCACCTCGGCGAGGACATCTTTCACGAGATCGACGGTGGCCCGATCCTCGATGGACCGTGTCGGATCGGCGGTGCCCGAGTGCCCGCCGGCGCGAGGCCCCTGGACGATGAGAGCGTCGATGCCGCGATCGGCAGCCGTGCGCGCCTCAGCGGCGGTCGTCACGGTGGCCACCACTTGAGTGCCGACGGAATGGAGACGATCGACCACCTCGGCGGTGGGGATGTTGAACGTCATCGACACCAGGGGCACGGGGTTGTCGACGAGGTAGTCGACCTTGTCGGTGTAATGATCGTCGTCATCAACGGGCTCGGGATCGATGCCGACGCCGCGATCGGCGGCAACGGGCTCGAGTGCCGAGACGAAGGCGTCGAAGGCCCCGCGATCGATGGGCACAGAGTTCGGGGCGAAGAGATTGACGCCGAAGTTCTCGGTCGTCTCCCTCATGCGCTCGACCAGAGGAGCCAATGCTTCGGCGCTGAGATACCCGCCGGCCACGAATGGGAATCCGCCGGCACGGGCGACCGCTGCTGCGAGCTCGGGTGTCGTCGTTCCGCCCGCCATCGGGGCTCCGATGATGGGCAGGTCAGTGGTCTCGAAGGCGATCGTCGTCATCGTTGGGCGCTCCTCAGTAGGACGTTCGGGACGAGTCAGGTCCCTGATCGGGTGATGCTCTCGTTGCCATTCTTGCACTCACGTTGGGCCGAGGCTCTCGGAGGGCGGGGTCGATGAGGGTACGGAGTCGGGGCGTTCCGACTCACCCGAAAGTAGTGCTTGGGCGGGCTCAGGTCGGAACTCAGAGGTGATGTGTGGGTGGCGATCGCGCCCATAGCTTCGGACATATCGAACGACGAGCTCCGCACTCCGTGCAATCAGCGGAGCTCAATCCGACAAGGAGCCGACATGTCACTGACCCTCAGCAGGCCGCCCGAGGCCGGGGTGAACCACCTTCCCGTCCCACCCAGCGGCGCTGCGCAAACACGCCCCCATCTGGATGCCGCTCGTCGACCGCACCGGGACCGGGCGATCGATCTGATCCGCTTCGGCTGCCTCGTCGTCGTGGTGATCCTGCATTCGATGATGAGCGCCGCCGTGCTCGGAGCAGACGGTGACGTTGTGCCCACGGTGTCGCTGCTGCATACCGCAGGCTTCACGGCCGCCTCGTGGTTCTTCCAGATCATGCCGCTGTTCTTCTTCATCGGCGGATACGCCGCCATCAACGGCTGGCGACGCACCCAAGCCACCGGAGGCACCTGGGCCGACTATATTCGTGCCCGTCTGCGCCGCCTCGTCATTCCGGTCGCCACCCTCATCGGCCTCGCCGGCGCAGGACTGTCGATCGCCTCGGAACTGGGTGTTCCCGCAGACCTGCTCGCCGAGGCGAGCACTCGCATCGGGCAGCCCCTGTGGTTCCTCGCCGTCTACGTCGGGCTGACCTCCCTAGTCCCCCTGGCGGTGCACTTTCATGAAAGGGCGCCGAGGCGGACGATCGCAGCGCTCGCCGGTGCTGTGGTCGCGGTGGACGGCTTGGTCGCACTCACAGGAGTGACCGGTCTGGGATATCTCAACTTCCTGTTCGTCTGGCCCCTGATTCAGCAGTTCGGCTTCTTCTACGCCGACGCCATTCATCGACCTGTGCGGACCTGGTCCGCCTGGACCATGATGGTGCTGTCCCTGGTGAGCCTCGGAGTGCTCGTCGGACTCGGGGTCTACAGCCCGAATATGCTCATCAACCTCAACCCGCCGACCGGTGCCTTGGTGCTGCTGGGCATTGCGCAGATGTGCATCCTGCGGCTGAGCCATGCGCGTCTGAACGAGATCGTGTCCGGTGGTTCGGATCGGACTGCGGCCGGACACGAGTACCGTGCCCGCATCTGGGAGCGCGTCATCTCCTGGGGCAACACCTACGGCATCCAGGTCTACCTGTGGCACATGCCGATAGTCATCACACTCATCGGAGCTCTGGGCTACGCAGCTCAGCTGCTGTCTGGCGTGTCGGCAGGCGATGGGCTGTCGGCAGCTGGGATCGTACTGCCTGAGATCGAATCGAGCTGGTGGTGGCTGACCAGGCTGCCATGGCTGATCACGGTGATGGGACTGGCTGCGCTTCTGGCAATGGCCATGTCGAAGATCCCGTTCCCCAGCGAGGCGAAGTTGGCCAGATTCGGGCGCGCAGTTACGAGGGTTGTGCGGGAGAGCTTCTCGACTTCCGAGGCTCGAGGTCAGTCCCGAATCAGCATGTCGCGCATGGCCGTGTCTCGACTGGGTGAGCGCCTGTCGAGTCCTGTCCCTCGGGCACTCACCGCGGTCGCTCTGGCAATAGGCGGCATCGCGATCGCTCTCCTCGTGGGAATCGCCCCACTGATCTGGACGTTCGTCTCCGTTGCGGCGCTCCTGACTTCACTGGTGCTGGCCGCCACCATGAAGGCGCAGATTCCAGCGGATAGTGAAGTGCCGACCGTGACGGACCGTGGCAGGGCGACGGCCAGCCTCGGCTGAAGCCGACTGCCGCACGTGCTGCCGCCTGCCCCGTCGGGCCCGCCTCACTCCACCGATTTCGCCAGCTGCTCGGTGACGGTGCCCCAGCCGTCGAAGAAGCCGAGCTCCTCGTGACGGGCGCGCTGCTCGGGGCTGCCATGGCGGACGACGGCCTGATAGTCGGTGCCGTCGGCACGATCACTCAGGATGATCTCGGTGGTCATGGAGACAGGGTCGGGAAAAGCCGGGTGCCAGGAACTGTTGACGGCGTTGGTGAATACGAGGCGGTTGTTGTCCTCGATGACGAGGAAGACTGCGTCAACGTGCGGCACAAACGATTCGCCGTCCTCGCTCATCATGGTGGAGAAGGCCCCTCCGGGACGCAGCTCCAGTGATTCGACGCGGAGGGTGAGCGGTTCTGGAATCCACCACTTCGCCAGCTTCTCGGGATCCGTCCATGCGGACCAGATGGTCTCTTTGGGCGCTCGAATCACTCTCTGAATCGTGAGGTCGAGAGCGGAGTCGAAATGCCGGGTGTGAGCGAGATGTGCGGTCATGATTCTTCCCTACTGTGAGTGGTGTCGCTATCGGCGGATGTGTGTGGTGTCGCTGTCGCCGGTGACGAACTGCTCGAGACGATCTGTGCTGGCCTCCCAGATGAGTCTCTGCTCGGCGAGCCAATCATTGAGCAGTGTCAGGCGATCGCGGTTGAGTACGCAGGTGCGCACTCGTCCTGACTTCCGTGTCCGAATCAGCCCACACGATTCCAAGGTGCGCACATGCTTCATAAACGACGGGAGCGAGATCGACAGGGGCTCTGCCAGCTCTCCGATGCTCGCCGGTCCGTGGCCGAGGCGATGAATCACGGTGCGCCTTGTGGGATCGGCAAGTGCGGTGAACATCGCATCGAGCTCCTCCGAATACTTAGCCATGAAGCTAAGTATTACATGGCTTGGGGAGAAAAGAACCACGGGTCGAGAAATTTCCAGTGCAGACCCTTTCGTGACAGAAGATGACACCGAAAGACCCGAACATTACGGTCGGTGACATCCCAGGTCATGCTCGAAGACAACGAGACCACGAGCGGTTGAGACTGGTGGAACTTCGGCAGCGAAGTCGAAGCGTCATCAGTGAAGGAAGGACCCGCCGTGAGCATCACCCAGAACAGAATCTCAACCCGCTCGGTGCATTCGGGCGCCGACCCTGAATCGCACACCGGTTCGGTCGTCGCCCCTATCTTCCAGACCTCGACCTTCATGATGGACACTCCGGGCCAGACCCGCGCCGGCTTCGACTACGCGCGCACCGGAACCCCGAATCGCAGCGACCTCGAGCAGGTGCTGTGCGAACTGGAGAATGCCTCCTTCGCAGCGGCGGTGAACTCGGGGACTTCTGCCGAGGTCGCAGTCTTCTCCGCATTGTTGGGCCCCGGCGATGAGATCATCATCCCGTGCGACATCTACGGCGGCACCTACCGACTGCTGAAGAACGAATACGAGCGCTGGGGTGTGCGCATCCGCACCGTCGACCTCACCGACACCGAGGCGTTGGCCGCCGCCATCTCGGCCAAGACCGCGATCGTCTGGGTCGAGACCCCGAGCAATCCCGGTCTCGACATCGTCGACATCGAGGAGACGGCCAAGCTCGCCCACGCGGCGAACGCCATCCTCGCCGTCGACTCCACCTTCGCCACCCCGATTCTGCAGCGCCCCATCGAGCTCGGCGCCGACGTCGTCATCCACTCGACGACGAAGTTCATCAACGGCCACTCCGACGTCATCGGCGGTGCCGTTCTCGCCGGTGACGGTTCGACCTGTCCCCGTGCCGCCGAGGTTGTCGAACGTCTCGAGTCCTACCTCGCATCCGTCGGGTTGGGCATCGCCCCCTTCGACGCATGGCTGACTCGCCGCGGCATCAAAACCCTGCCGGTGCGGATGGCCAAGCACTGTGAGAACGCGCAGGCCGTGGCGCAGTGGTTGGAGAGCCGCCCCGAGGTCGCTGAGGTGTATTACCCTGGTCTGACATCCCACCCGGGCCATGAGGTCGCGAAGAAGCAGATGAGCGGCTTCGGGGGAGTGGTCTCATTCCGCACCGACACCGAGGCAAGAGCCCTGTCGCTGGTGAAGAGCACGAAGCTCATCACCCTGGCCGAATCGCTCGGCGGAGTCGAGTCCCTCATCGATCATCCTGCGACCATGACTCATCTGGCGGTCGCCGACTGCGAACTCAGCGTCTCGCCGACGTTCATCCGCCTGTCCCTGGGCATCGAAGACATCGCCGACATCCTCGCCGACCTCGAATCGGCCCTCGCCGCGGCGGCGCAGACTCCGGGCGGCGTGAGCTCCGACGGGGAGGTGTTGGGTGCGGAGGTTTCAGCTGCAGACCCCTCACCGTCAACTCTTGAACACCCTGTTGCAACGGTATGAATTGATACTCGCGGTGCCACGCGCAGTGCCAGCGTTGGCGCGTGGAGGTGTGGGTAGGATTCACCGCTGGCGGTGCGTGGTGGGACGGTAGGAATCGCAGCTTGCGGTGCGTGGCGCGTGTGTTCGTGGTCACGGGGCGTGGGGAAAACCCGACGCAGGGTAGGCGGTCAGCGTGCTGTTGGCAGCTTGTCGACTCCCGTAGCGTTATTGCTATGAGTGAGAACACCCCCACGAACCCACACGAATCGGAGTCGCAGAGCGCCGATTCCTTGGAGTCCCAGACGCCAGAAGAAGTGCCAGAATCGGACAGGCCAATCAGCGCCGAGGCGATCGTCAACGCGCCCCCGACCGCAGAGACTCCCGCGGCTGCAAAGGCCCCCGAGGCCGACGAGTCCGCAGACCGCTCCGAGCCTGCGGGCAACGGCGCAGCCGACGAGTCCGCAGACACACCGTTGGCGACGGAGGCCGGACAGTTTCGGACGGCGCCCATGGATATGGAGGTTCCCTTCAGCCGCGGTGCCGCCCAGCAGCACGGATCGGCTCAGCAATACGGATCGGCTCAGCAGCACGAAACGGCTCGCGACCAGGAATCGCCGGCGACTGACCACCCAACGCAGCAGTACACGCAGGCCTATCCCCAGACCCGCGTGATGAATGCGAACTCCCCGCAGGGGTTCTCGCAGCAAACACCCTCACAGCACCCCACTCAGGCGTACCCGCCCCAGCGCACCCACTCTTCCGGACCGGGCACTCTCCAACAACAGGGCACTCTCCAGCAGCCCGGCTACCAGCCGCGCACCTACTCCGCCCAGCAGCAAAGCCCACAGCAGGGCCAGCACCCCAATCAGCTCCCTGCGCCAGTGCCCGGTCCCAACGGCCAGATGCCGATGCAGCCGATGCAGCCACCTCGGCGGAAGAAGCCGAAGTCGGAGAACGTCACGTACGCACCTGCGACGGGGGCGATGCCGCTGACGCGTGAGGAAGGCACCGAGATTCCCGCCGACGGTCCGATCGAATGGCCGCAGAAGCGAGTCGGGATCGTCGGCGTCGCGAACCTCGTGCTCTCCGCCGTGATGGCTGTGGTCTGGGCCTGGATCCCGCTTGGCCTGCTGTTCACCGGCTTCGGCGGAATATTCGCACTCGGCCTCGGTGTGCTCGCACTCGTCGCCTGGGTCGTCGTCCAACAAGGCGCGAACGTGTTCGAACGTTACCGGGCCGAACTCATCTACGGTGATCGGATCCCTGTCCCGAAGATCGAACGCAGCACCCGAGAATCCGCCTTCGGCCGCTTCTTCCACAATCGATGGCTGCACGTGAAGTCGGGATCCTTCTGGCGCTCGACCGCCCACCACTACGTGAAGATGCTGCTCGGCGCGATCATCGTCGGCGGCACCATCGCCGGCATCTGCGGTGCAATCATCGGCATCTTCAGCGCCATCAATCCTGAGGGCATCACCGACTTCTTCTTCCGTGGAACCACCGGTGGGCTGGGGCGCACCGGCATCGCCATCGGTTCTCTCATCGTCCTCGCCAGCTCACTGGCGATCCTGTGGTTCGCCCCGTACCTCGACAGGGCACTCGACCGCAGCCTCCTGCCACCGGCACGCACCGCTGCCCTGCAGGCCGAGGTCACCGATCTCGACCGGGCCCGCATGGCCGGGATCGAAGCTGCGGGTGCGGAGCGACTGCGCATCGAACGCGACCTCCACGACGGAGCCCAGCCACGACTCGTTGCCCTGAGCATGACGCTGGGCATGGCGAAGTCGAAGATCGACAAGGATCCAGAACGCGCCAAAGAGCTCGTCTCCGAAGCCCACGCCGAGGCGAAGGGCATCGTCAACGAACTCCGCCAACTGGCACGTGGAATCCACCCTGCTGTGCTCACAGACCGCGGCCTCGACGCGGCCGTCTCCGCATTGGCCGGACGCTCGACGATTCCCGTCGAGGTCGACGTTCGCCTCGCCGGGCGCATCGATCGTGAGGCCGAAGCCGTGGCCTACTTCGTCGTCGCAGAGTGCCTGACGAACATCGCCAAGCACTCGGGTGCAACACATGCCCGGGTCTTCATCGCCCCCATCGAGGCGGGAGTCCAGATCGTCGTCACCGACAACGGTCAGGGCGGTGCGCGCATCGACCGTTCGGGCCGTCACACCGGGATCGCAGGTTTGGTCGATCGCGTCGAAGCCGCTCGTGGGACACTGAACCTGACCAGCCCTGCAGGTGGGCCAACTACTGTCGTTGTGGAGGTGCCATGCGCATCGTAATTGCCGAAGACTCTGCCATCTTGCGAGCCGGACTCGAGAGGCTTCTGGTCGATGCCGGGCATGAAGTGATCGCCGCCGTCCCCGATGCCAACGAGCTCCTCGCCACAGTCCACAACACGCCGCCGGACCTCGCCATCATCGACGTGCGCATGCCGCCGACGTTCACCGACGAGGGCATCCGCGCCGCAGTCCTCATCCGCAAGCAGAACCCCGACGTCAAGGTGCTCGTGTTCAGCCAGTACGTGGAGGAGCAGTACGCATCCGAACTCATCGCTGAGAACACCGGTGGCTTCGGATACCTGCTCAAGGACCGGGTCGCCGATGTCGAGGACTTCCTCGCCGCCGTCGACGAGGTCGCCTCCGGCGGCACGGTCCTCGACCCCGAAGTCGTCTCGCAGATCCTCGTGCGCACACGCAAGAAGGATGGGCTCTCCACCCTGAGCCCGCGCGAACTCGAAGTCCTCCAGCTCATGGCCGAAGGCAAATCCAACGCCGCGATCGCCCGCACCCTCTACCTCAGTGCGGGAGCAGTTGAGAAGCACATCAGTTCGGTCTTCACCAAGTTCGGCCTCACCGCCGACACCTCTGACAACCGACGCATCCTCGCCGTCCTCACATTCCTCGGAGCATAGAATGCCTGCCACAGTCCACGTCAGCGAATCCACCCGCGCGAGCATGCGAGTGATCATCACGATCGCCGCGCTCGTCGTCCTCCTCGTCCCGATCGCCTTCAGCGTCGCGCACGGAGCCTCTCGTCTGAACTACGCGAAGCTCGACGTCACGAAGCCGCTGTCGACCTCAGTCACGGATCTGAAGTTCCTCCTCGACACCACCGCATCAGTGACCGTCAAGACCACCGAGACCGGTGAGCCGACTGTCCGGCTCACCGCCACCGGGCCCCGCGACGAAACACCGACGCTGCAGGTGAGAGAGGCCGGGGACTCGTCGACGGTGTCCGTAGACGATCACCGAAACCTCGAGAACGCTCAGATCGAGGTCACCCTTCCTGCGAAGACCTCGAAGGAGATGAAACTCGACTTCAACGGCGGCTACGGTGCCATCGACGTCGTGGGTGATTACCAGGAGATTGTCGCGAAGACAGATGGCGGCGCAGTCGATGTCAGCGGCTCGGCCGAGCGTCTGCAGACATCGACCGACTACGGAATGACTGACCTGAGCGGGACCTTCGACACCATCGAATCCAAGACCGGTGTGGGCACACTCAACGGTTCGAATCTCAACGTTCGCGATCACGTCGACGCCGTGACCTCGACGGGAACGATCGATCTCGATTTCACCAACGACATGGTTCCGATGTCCGGCATCGTTGCCAAGGCCGACGAAGGCACGATCGACATCCGCCTGCCGCGCTTGGACCTGGCCCAGGAGAGGATGGCCGCCGAGGCCGCCGCTTCCAAGGATGACGACGGCAGTGCCGCTGACGCCAAGGATCTGTTCTACCGCATCAACGCGAACTCGAATGAGGGGAGCGTGGATCTGGCCAAGGACGTCAAGAAGTACGACGCTGCACGGTCCTCGAAGGATGCCGAGGGCAAAACGGTCATCCCCGTCTCGGCGAGCACCGACATGGGTACGATCACCATCGAGCAGAACTAGACTGGTCCATACGGTGCCCGTCGGCGCAACCGCCGGCGGGCACCGCCATCCGCCCAGCTGTCGACGGGCCGTGTGACTCGCGCACTCGCCGATCCACCGAATCCAGGGGATGAGACATGCAGATCACCGTCTATGGAGCCACCGGCACATTCGGCCGCAGACTCGTGGCACACCTGCGTGAACGTGAGCACTCGGTGATCGCGGCCCACCGCGGAATCGGGGTCGACACCTATGCCGGAGAGGGAGTCACCGAGGCGGCCGAGGGCAGCGATGTCCTCGTCGACTGCGTCAATTTCATGACGAACAACCGCCACAAGGCACTTGACTTCTTCTCCCGCAGCTCACGCTCGATCGCCCTGGCGGCGGCAGAGAACCCAGGGGCCGCGATGGTGTGTCTGTCCATTGCGTTCCGACCCGAGGTCGCCCAGTCCAAGTTGCTCGGCTACTACCAGGCCAAAGAGCTGCAGGAACGGGTCTACCGCAGGCTGATCCCTGCCGACCAGCTCCTGATGTTCCGATCAGCCCAGTGGTTCGAGCTTGTCGACACAATGACGTTCACCGCGGGTCCGATGGCATTCGTGCCGAAGATGCGAGTCCAGGCACTGGCCGCCGACGAAGCCGCTCGAATGATGGCTGAGGCCATCGATGCAGGAGAACGCGGAACCATCGAGGTCGCCGGCCCCGAGGTCAGCGACTTTCCGACGATCGCCGGCAGGATCGCGGCGGCCGAGGCAGACTCGGCCGTGGGTGTCGGAGCAGGTCCGAGAGGCGGATCCCGTACGAGGGGCATCCCGAAGATCGTTTCCGTTCCGATCCCCGGGCCGATGTCCGGCAATGGCCTGATCCCCGATTCGCCGAGGCTCTCCGCCGTCACCGTCGATGAATGGATCCGTTCCCGCTGAGCTGCAGGCTTGAAGTTGTAGTATCCAGTCGGGAGGAAATACATGGACTGGCTGGAATTCGGACTCGACGGCATCGATGCGGTGAGGATCGTCGTATCCTGCATTGCCTTCTACCTCGGAATCATTATTCTCGTCCGCGTATTCGGCCAACGGACCCTCGCGAGCCTCTCGAGTTTCGACCTCGCCGCCATCATCGCCTTGGGTGCGATCATCGGTCGTTCGATCCTCGGTGACACTCCGACCCTCATCGCCGGTCTCCTGGCCTTGGCCACCCTGCTGATCCTCCAGGCACTGACCGGAAAGGCCCGCCGTTTCCACCGCATCGCAGGCATCGTCAACAGTCCCGCGATCGTCCTCATGGCCGGCAGTGAGCTGCTGATCGACAACCTTGCCAGGGCCCATGTCGACCCCGCCGAAGTGTATTCGAAGCTGCGCATGGCAGGAATCCGACAGCGCGCCGAGGTGGCATGCGTGATCCTCGAGCCCACAGGTCAGATCAGCGTCACCCGGAGAGGGGCGCCGATCGATGACGAGATGCTGCGCGGCGTCATCGGAGCGGAGCGAATTCCCCGCGAGAACTGAGCCCCGCCGCCACACGGAGACTGAGATCTCTGCCGCTCAGCCATCGACTCTAAGGACGCGCTCAGCCATCGAGCCCGAGGACCCGCGCTCCGTTGCGCCACAGCACCGAGCGCATCCAATCGTCCCCGAGGTCGAGTCCGGCCAGCCCTGAGATCTGATCCGCATAAGGGTAGGGAATGTTCGGGAAGTCCGAGCCGAGGATGATCTTGTCCTGCAGACCGGCCAAGCGTTCACGGTAAGCCGGGTCCACCTCGGCGGGGGAGGAGAAGAACCCTGACACGTACATCGTCGTGTCCAGGTGGACTCCGCTGTAATCCTCGGCGAGGCTGGCGAAGGCATCGTATTCGGGCATGCCCATGTGGGCGATGACGAAGCGCAGGGAAGGGAACCGCTCAAGGACCTTCGCCACCGCCTGCGGACCGGTGTGGGCACCCGGCAGCGGTTCGGAGCCGGCGTGGATGACGATGGGCACCTGCGCCTCGGCGAGTGCCGCCCACGCCCGATCGAGCACCCGGTCATCGGGGGAGAAGCCACCCACCTGGATATGGACCTTGAACAGTCGGGCACCTGCTGCCAGAGCCTCGGGGACATAGTCGGCGGACTCCGGTTCGGCGTAGAGAGTCGCGCAGTGGATGACATCGTCATGGGCGGCGGCGAACTCGCGGTTCCACTCGTTGAGCCAGGCGGCCATGCCGGGTTTGTGCGGGTAGGTCAGTGCCGGGATGGCACGGACGCCCAGGTCACGGACGATGTTCAGGCGGGTTTCGGTGTCATAGCGGTAGTGGATCGGCCACGGATAGCCATAGCTGGCTTCGGCGGCGTCGAAGTAGGCCCATACTTTGTCGAGGACGTTCTGCGGCAGGAAGTGGATGTGGATATCGGCGAGGCCCGGGATGCCCAGCGCCTCGAGGTAGGCCGGGACGTCGGCATCGGTGCGTGGAGGTTCCGCCGCGGTCGCCTTGCTGTGATGAGTCGCGTCCTTGCGATTGGGGAGTGTGAAGTCGTCCATGCCCACCACCTTAGGCGGTGGACGCTGAGCGGGCCGAAACGGTGGACGCTGAGCGGGCCGAAACGGCGGGCAGCGGCTTGGCAGTATCGGTGCCTGCGAAGCGGACTCGTGTACGTCCAGCCCTCACTCATGACATGTACTTAGACTGCCCGTATGGAGTTCACCGATCCGTACGAGATCGACGTCCCACCCGGCACACGACACGTGGGTCAGGGGCCCTTCTGGACGCCCGGCGATACCGTGACGTGGTCGTTTCGACGCTTCGATTTCGACCGCGACCACGCCGAGGTGTGCCGGCCGATGCGTGTGATCGAGGACGGACCGGCCGGTGCCGTGCTGTGGATGGCCGGAGGCACCGAGACCACCGACACGAGAATCGTCGGCTGGGAGGAATGCAACCCCCACGATGTTCCGCTCAAGGAGCGTTTCCGCCCGCCCGCCGAGGCGCCTCGACGGATCAAGGCGCCCGGCAGCTGGCGCGGGCTCGGGGTGCTCAAGGTCGTCCCGCCCGGAGTTCCGTTCTCCGTGTGGGTGCTGCTCAAACCCGGGGGTGCAGGGACTGCTGCCGGAGACGATGCTGTCGGCGGCTCTGCTGCCAGAGACTCTGCTGTCGGCGGCTCTGGTGCGATCCGCGCGGACTGGTACGTCAATCTCGAAACCACCCATCGCCGCACGGACGACACCCTGTATACGAGTGATCACATCCTCGACATCACATTCCCCGTCGACAGCATGCCCCTGCACACGAAGTCCGGGCACACGCGATCCGGGAACACGACGTCGGGGCACACTCTTCTCAACCCGAACGGAGCGGTGTTCAAGGACGTGGACGAACTCGCCGCCGCGGCGAACTACGGCGCCTGGCCACGTGAATGGTCGGACATGATTCGAAGCAATGGATCGGAACTTCTCGACCACCTCGGCGAGTTCACCTGGGCATTCGACCCGAAGTGGGAGACGAAGGCTCGGGAGATCGCGACAGAATCGTCGGTCTCGGATTCTTCGCGAAATCAGGAACATCATCGGATCCGAAATGGTTGCTACGACAAGGACTGGATCTAGGCGCTGCCGCCTCAGCCCCCAGAGGTTCAGCCCCACAGACACGATACGACCGTGTGCAGACAGTGCGCGGCGTCGATGAAAGGAAGCATCTCGATGACGACAAACCACAGGATTCGCCTGAATTCTCGTCCGGTCGGAGAGCCGAAGGCCGAGAACTACCTCCTCGACGAGGTTGAACTGGGGTCGCCGCAGGACGGCGAGGTACTGCTCCGGACCCTGTACCTCTCGCTCGATCCGTATATGCGTGGTCGGATGTCGGATGCGAAGTCCTATGCGAAGCCGGTCGAGGTCGGCGATGTCATGGTCGGCGCCACGGTCTCCGAGGTCGTCGAGTCGAATTCGTCGGATTTCTCCACCGGCGACACCGTCCTCGGCTACGGCGGCTGGCAGGAGTACTCCGTTGAGAAGGCCACGCACCTGCGCCGTGTCGATCTGGAGGTCGCCCCGGTCAGCACCGCTCTCGGCGTGCTGGGCATGCCGGGCTTCACCGCCTACTCAGGACTCCTGGAGATCGGCCGTCCGCAACCCGGTGAGACCGTGGCCGTTGCTGCCGCCACCGGTCCCGTCGGCTCCGTCGTCGGTCAGATTGCCAAGATCAAGGGTGCGAAGGCCGTCGGCATCGCTGGTGGCCCTGACAAGGTCGCCCACCTGGGAGAACTCGGCTTCGATGTCGCGCTCGATCACAGGACGGGCAACCTCAAGAACGAACTCAAAGAATCGGTTCCACAGGGCATCGACGTCTACTTCGAGAACGTCGGCGGAGACGTGTTCAAAGCAGTGCTGCCACGTCTGAACACCTACGCACGCGTGCCCGTCTGCGGACTCGTCGCCAACTACAACCTCACCGAACTGCCCGAAGGACCGGACCGTTCCGGTGCGTTGATGGGCAACATCCTCACGAGGTCACTCAATGTCCGCGGCTTCATCCAGACGGAATTCGTCGAGAAACACCACGAGAACTTCCTGTCCGACATGAGCGGCTGGGTCAAGGAAGGAAAGGTCCGCTACCGCGAGGACATCCGCCCGGGCCTGGACAAGGCTCCCGAGTACTTCAACGACCTGCTCAACGGCCGCAACTTCGGGAAGATGGTCGTGGCCGTCGGCGCCGAGAGCTGACATAAGCTCCCTGCGTCGCAGCCTCCCAGCGGCGCTGTAGCGGCGCTGATGCCGCAGAAATCACAAACGGTCGGTAAGTCCTGGTCGAATTTCGTATTATTTTCGACTAGGACTTACCGACTGTTTCAGTTTCAGGCCATCTTTCACGCCCGAATGTCAGTTACAGGCCGTCATTTATCCCCGAATGTCGCCGTTGGCTCAACCGGACATGACTGTGCGGCCAATTCGGGCCGCCGACAATCGGCACACAGCAGTGCGTTCTGCGAACCGCCTCCGACGACGCGGACCGTGTCGGCCGTTACCCCGGCCAACGCCTCGGCGGCATCGATGGTGCGGGCATCGGCCTCGGCCACGGATTCGGGTGGACGGTTGATCGGCTACTCCGGGGTGGGCCAACCGTACTCGGCGAGTGACAAAGGGATGTTCAGGCGTGGTGCTGTCGAATCAATGCCGGAGGAGGATGGCTCCTGGCTGACCCCCACGCTCACGCGAATGCCGCGAACACCTCGGCGGGGTCGAGTCCCAGGCTCAGAGCCAAGGTCAGGACGATGCGGGCCTTGCGGGCGTCGAGGATCCCGGCCGGGATGAGGCCAGACTCGAGCAGCCCGATCTCGCCGCCAGGATAGCCGTAGGTGCGAGTCAGGCTCGCGCCCGAGCCTGGCCGCGATGCCAAGATCACGGACATCTCTTCGCCGAGGCGGGTCAACGCTGGCACCAGATGTTCAGGGACGTGGCCGCCACCGACACCAGCGATGACGACACCGGAGAAACCGGAGCCGAGGAGCTGGGTCAGAGTCTCCTCAGGCTCGCCCATCCCCACCTCGGTGAGGGCGACCTTCGCAATCGTGTCCGGCCGGGGCAGCCCCACGAACGGGGAGACGCTCGCGGCGGGCGCATGGGGGAGGCGGACCGTGTCCTCGCTGATCCACCCGATCGCGCCGAGGACCGGGCCGGAGGAGAATGCTGCGGTCGAGGTCACGTGGGACTTGCGGACGAAACGCGGGTCATGGATCTCGTCGTTGAAGACCAGACTTGAGGGCAGTCCCATGCTCAGAGGAGAGAGCGCCGTCAGCGCGGCGGCGCGCACATTTGCCGGTCCATCGGCGCCGGGCAGGGTCGGGTTGCGCATGGCTCCGGTGGCTGCGATGTGAGCAGCGGAGTCGTTGAGCAGCCAGAGGGCGAAGGCGCTCTCCTCGAGAGTATCGGTGCCCTGTGTGAGGACGATGCCGTCGGCTTCGCTCGCGTGGGCCAGTTCGCGGACCTCGAAGAGCATATTGAGGGTGACATTGGCGCTCGAGACCTGTGACACCTGGGTGAAGTCAGCCTGCAGGTCCCGCCAGATCTGGTCGAGGCCGGCGGCTGCGGCGATCTCGGCTCCGCTCAGGGCCGGGGCCACGCCTCCCGACTGGTTCGAGGTCGATGCGATGGTTCCGCCGAGGGCGGCGACAAGGAGGCGGGGAGCATTCTGCGACATGGGCACGATTCTATCGGCACTGCTCTGAAGGTCCGACGCTTGTGAGCGGGTTCGGTGTCATGGCCGTTTGCTAATCTCCAGGCATGGATCCTGACACCGTGCTCACCCTCGCTCATGACCAGGCGATCCAGTATCCGTCGGTGGAGATCGAGCATCCGTTCGGGCCGGAGTACGACGTGTTCAAGGTGAGAGGAAAGATGTTCATGATGCACTTCGATCTGCGCGGTGTGGCCAGCATGAATCTCAAGATCGATCCGCTGGACGGGGAGGTGCTCGGTGATGCCTATGAGGAGATCACTCCCGGTTATCACATGAACAAGAAGCACTGGATCACCGTGGCGGGTGCTGGCACGGCCGAAGGAGAGGGCCCCGAGGGCGCGACGGGAAACATCCTCGACGCTGACCTGCTCCATGATCTCGTCCTCGAGTCCTACTGTCTCGTTGTGGCGAAGCTGCCGAAGAAGGACCGACCCGTCGACCCGACAACCTTCGGCGGGAGGGACGCGACATGAATTGCTCAGCGCCCCGCATCCCTCAGGCGGCTTCGACGAGTGCCGTTTCCTCACGATGCTCGACGGAGCCCGGTTCTGCGCTCTGCTGAGGTCTCTTTCTTCGGTTCCCGGTGACCCAAGCACCCAGAGTGACGGCGGCCCAGCCGATCACCATGCCGGCGATGTCATCGAGGATGTAGTGCCAGCCGAAGTAGAGTGTGGCGATGACCGTGGCCCCGAAGAATATCCATACCAGCGCCCGTAGCAGAGGCCTCTGCTGAGTGCGCATCATAAATAGGGCCGCTGCGAAGGTCACGGAGACGTGCAATGAGGCGAACGCGGCCACGCCCTGAATCTGTCCGCTGCCGACCGGGTCGGCAAGAACATCAAGACGAGTGGTGATCAGTGACTGCTGCAACTCGGTGACCCCGGTATCGGCCAGGCCGCGATAGAGTTCAGGCCGGGCAAATGCAGGCCCAAGAGCAGGCATGATGTAGTAGCTGACCGTACCCAGCACCCAGTTGAGACACAGCGTCGTGGCATACCAGGCACCGATGGCGAGGTTGCGACTGAGGATGAGAACCGCTCCGAGGCTGATGGGGATAAGCGGGAGATAGGCGAGATAGACGACGGAGAACACCTCGGCCATGAACCCGGTGCCGAACAGATCGTGCAGGAATACAGCGGGATTGATTCCCCCGCCGAACCACAGATCGGAATGCGACAGCTCTTGGTCGTAGAGAACTCCCTCCCGGTAGGTCGGAAGGTCACTCTTGAGATTTCGGTAACTGAGATAGCAGATGTAGAAACTCATCATGCCCGCGGTGATGCACAGAATACGACGGAGACTCCACTCGTTTCTCACGACTTCGAGCATCCCGTTGGGCAGATGCTTCCAGCCGCTCGTCCTCACCGCATCCACGACGATGCCCACGCCGAAGAACAGCAGCGCCAGCAACGGCATCCGGATATAGGCGGGTCCGAGGAAGCCGTCCGGGTCCCTGAGCGGCCGACCGAGGTAGATCGAAGAAGCCAGGGCAACCATTGCGATCACAATAGAGAGCAGCATGGCGAAGGTATAGGGCCATCGTCGTATCCGAGTCATCGACACACGGTATAACAATTCGGTATCGTTATGCCGAATCCAGTGGCCCGTGTCACGAGCTGAACAAAGCATGAATATTGGCCCAATAATCGACTACTTGTGCGCCCTCCGAATACGACCTGCGCGCTGCCTGAAGACGAGTCGTGCACGATGCGGGAGGCATGCACGCCTCGATCCCCGTGGTCCGCGCACCCGAACTGCACCCGAAATTGGCAACGGGCCCCACCGGCGCAGAGAATAGGTGATATGTCCGCCCTCAGCTCCGCGCTCGCCTACCGGCGACTGCTCGATGCGAATGCCACCTTGCGCATGCTGCGGGCCGACCACCTCCCGGTGATGGCAGCGACACTGGGCACTCACTTGGGCAAGCCCGGCACCCGAATCTCCACCGAAGACCTGCACGAGTCCATCGACTCGGACCTCGAGGAGCTGCGCGACCACTTCGAGCTGTCCACGCGGACAGCCAAGGTCTACTGCGACGATTGGCGTCGGGCGGAGATCCTCGTCCGCCGACCGGCCACCTCGGCGAGGGGCGAGACCTACGAACTCTCCGCGGCGGGATTCGACGCCATCCGAATGCTCGAACAGCTGCGCACCCCGCCGCAGACCGCGACAGAATCGCGACTGGTCAGCCTCGCCCAATCGGTACGGCAGCTGGCCATCGACACCGACCCGGACAGCTCCCGTCGGTTGGAATCCCTGCGCGCCGAACGCGACCGCATTGATGCTGAGATCGCCCGCGTCCGCCGAGGAGACCCCCGTTCGATCGTCCTAGACCGGCGCCGGGCGAATGAGCGCGTCGGCGACATCCTCCAACAGGCGCAGGGTCTGCCCGCCGACTTCGCACGTGTCCGCGCCCGCTTCGAAGAGCTCAATCAGGAACTGCGGATCTCGATCCTCGCCGCCGAGGACTCACAGTCCCAGGTACTCGACGAGGTCTTCCGCGGCGTCGACCTCATCGAATCCTCTGATGAGGGCAGAACCTTCTCCGCCTTCTCCCAGCTCGTCCGCGATCCCGAGCAGGCCTCGGCCTTCGACGAAGATATCGCAGCGATCCTCGACCGTGACTTCTCGGCCACGCTGACGGCCGAGACCCGGCGCTCACTGCGCACCCTCATGCGGCAGATGAAGGACGGCTCACGCGAAGTCTCCGACATCCTGTCCGAATTCGCCCGCGGTCTGCGTCGCTACGTCCACTCCCACGAATTCCAACGCGACCGTGTCATGCGCACCCTGATCCAGGATGGCTTGGCCGCGGCAGCCCCGGTCTCACAGGTCCGCAAACCCTACGACAACCTCGGCGTGGATCTCGAGCTTTCGAGCGTCGCATTGGCCAGCGTCGGGGAGGTCGTCCTCCACGACCCCAGCGAGTTCGATGCCGGTGCCGAACTGGGCGAGGCGACCGAGACCGAGGTCGACTTCGCTGAACTCATCGCCGTCGCCCGGGAATCCGAGATCGACTTCTCTGAACTGTCCGACAACGTCAATCGGGCCATCCATGGAGCCCAGCAGATCTCCGTCGCCGAGGTGCTCGACCAGTTCCCGGCCTCACAGGGCCTGGCAAGCGTCGTTGGGCTCCTGTCCCTGGCCAGCACCTACGGACACGTCGATTCCGAAGCGCGAGACCGACTCGAATGGGCCGGGGTCGACGGAATTGCCCGCAGCGCCACGATCCGCCGCCATTACTTCACCGAAGGCATCACACTATGAACGATTCCGCAGACACACCTACCGAGGCTGAAGAGTCCGCCCAGAATCAGGCCGGGCTGTGGTTTCAGGACACAGGGACCTTGGGAGAGCGCACTCGCAGGGTGCTGCTCGAACTGCTCAAGGGCCCCTATGTCTCCGGTGCACAGAGTCCCCAGCTGTGGTCGGCTCTGGTCGCCGACGAGTCCATTGTGCGATCACGGCTGCACGACCTGTTCCTCGAACTCGTCATCGACAAGATCGACGAATTCGCCTTCACCCGCAAGGTGGTCACCGAGGAGATCGACGTGCCTGCAGCGGTGCGCAGCGAACGGCTGACCTTCCTCGATACGGCCATGCTCCTCGTCCTGCGCCAACTGCTGCTGGCCGCACCAGGCGAGCGGCGTGTGATCGTCGATCGGGAAGAGGTCTACGAACGTCTCGCAATCTATCGCACAGGCGACGAATCGACGTTCCAACGCAATCTCAACGGTGCCTGGAGCCGGATGAGCAACCGTCTGCGCGTCCTCCACAAAGCAGGCGAGGACCGCTTCGAAATCTCGCCGATGGTGAAGTTCCTCATCGACGAGGACCAGGTGCGCGAGCTCATCGACGTCTACGAACGCATCGCTTCGGGAGAGGCCAAGGGCTCCATCGCCGAGGCGGGGCTCGGCTCCGATGAAGCCGACGATCCCGACGACTCCGATCCTGATTCCGGACTCGGTCCCGACGACACCGAGGAGGACGAAGCATGACCGAGGCGCTCTTCCCGCTCGACGCCGCACTCATCGCTGACCAGGCCCGCGCTTGCGGCACCGATCGTCCCGACGTCGGCAGCCAGTGGAGGCTGTCTGAGATCCAGATCGCGAACTGGGGCACCTTCGACTCGGACATCCACCGCATCCCTGTCTCCCACAAGGGCCACCTGATCACCGGGCCTTCGGGTTCGGGCAAGTCCTCACTGCTCGACGGCATCGCCGCCGTGCTCACTCCGGACAAGTGGCTGCGCTTCAACGTCGCAGCCCAGACCGCGGGCAGTCGGGTCGATCAGCGCAGTCTCGTCAGCTATGTCCGCGGTGCGTGGACCCGCACTGCGGATTCCGATGAGGACCGTGTCGTGAGCAAGTACCTGCGTCCGCGTGCCACATGGAGCGGCATCATCCTCCGCTACGACAATGGCACGGACCGTCCGCTGTCGCTGGCCAGGCTCTTCTTCATCAAGGGCTCGGGCACGAAGATGACCGACCTGTCCGATGTCTGCATCCTCGAACGGGCAGGCCTCGACCTCGCCGACCTGCAGCAGTATGCGCGGAGCGGGCTCGAGACCAGGAAGCTGAAAACCGAGCACCCCGAAGCACTCATCACCTCAAACGGTTCCCACGCCAGGTTCTACGCCCGGATGCGCAAGGTCTTCGGTATGGCCAGCGAATCGGCGCTGCAGCTGCTGCACAAGACCCAATCGGCAAAGAGCCTCGACAGCCTCGACCGCCTCTTCCGCGACCACATGCTCGAACCGCCGGTCACCTTCGACCTGGCAGAGACCGCGGTCAACCAGTTCGGAGACCTCAAGGACGCCCACGACCATGTGGTCGAACTGCGCCGTCAACGCGACCACCTCCTGCAGCTGCGCGAGGCCTCGAACCGATACGACTCCGCCCACGAGTCCGCGGCGAAGTCGATCGCCCTCAACGATGCCCTGCTGCCGTTCCAGAAGCGGCGCGAACTCGACCTCATGCGCTCAGATCTCTCAGCCCAGCGCCGGGAGCTCGTCGAAATCGAAGTCGCTGCCGATCGGGCCAGGAAGGACTATGACGCCGCGGTCGACGAATACGACCTCGCCCGCCGTGCGACCCTCGACCTCGGCGGTTCGGAGGCCGAACACCTGCAGCAGCGCATCGCCACGGCCGAAACCGAACGTCGCGCCACCGCCGACCGATGGGCCAGCCTCGAACGACAGCTGAAGCAGGCAGACATCGAAGCGGTGCCCACCTCGGCGACTGAATTCGCCGAACTCCAGGCCCAGATCGCCTCCACCCTCGACGAGGAGACCCGGGCCGTAGGACCCAGCCATGCCGACCACGACCGTTTCTCGAAAGCCCGCGCACAGGTCAGAGAACTCGAAGCCGAGATCGATTCCCTGCGTCGTTCCGGTTCGACGGTGCCGGGCAACCTGCTCCGGATCCGACAGGAACTGGCCGAGGGCACCGGACTGAGTGAGAAGGCGCTGCCCTTCGCCGCCGAACTCATCGAAGTCGACCCCGACCAGGCCGCCTGGACCGGGGCGATCGAACGCGTGCTGCGCCCGCTGGCGCTCACGGTCCTCGTGCGCAGCGAGAACCTCGGCGCGGTCCGGTCCTGGGTCGACTCCCATCGGATCAAGGGACGACTCGTATTTGAGGAGATCCCCGCGCACGCCGCGAAACCACGACCCGTCAACAGCACGAGGTCCCTGGTCAACAAGGTCACTGTCGCCGAAACCGGATTCGGGGAGTGGGTGCATTCGACCTTGTCCGAACGCTTCGACTTCGCCTGTGTCGAGCGCCCCGACGAACTCGATGACCATCCCCGTGCTGTGACTATGAAGGGCCAGGTCAAGACCTCCCGGACCCGCTATGAGAAGGATGACCGGCGGCGCATCGACGATCGCAGCCAGTGGGTCCTCGGTGACCGGGAGAACAAACTCGAGGCCCTCATCTCCGCGTTGAAAGAGGCTCAGGCGGAACTCGCCGAGGCGCAGGCCATCGTGGAAGCCGCGAACGCGCAGACCGCACAGGCCCACCGCCGGAAGGGCATCCTCGCCGGAATTCGCGAACAGTCCTGGCGAGATGTGGACCTAGCAGGAGCCAAAGAGACGATCGCCACCCTTGAAAAGGCGCTGCATGACCTCGAGGACGCTGACGGTGACCTGCAGCAGGCGATCGGGGCCGAACGCGAAGCCCGTGCGGCGAAGGAATCCGCCGAGGCAGCCACCCGAGACAGCGACTACGCCCTGCGTCGGGCGAATGAAGAGATCACAGGGTTGCGGGCCGGTCTCAGTCGTCTTGAGGATGACGTCAGCGCCGGGCGCATCCCCGAGGTGGATCCGACGATCGCCGAGCAGCTCGAGGCCCGGTTTGCAAAGATCCAGCGCAGCATCAAGCGCGAATCTCTGCCCGAAATCGGCCAACAGGTCTCCCAGGCTCTGCAGGCGGAGAAGGACAAGGCGCAGGCGTCGGCGAGCGAGGCAGGTCAGGCCGTGACCAGGCTGGCCGCTGAGTTCAAGGCCGCGTGGTCCTCGGTCGCCTCCGATCTCACTGCCGACGTCGCCGATCGACACGACTACTTGGCGATGCTCGACGAGATCCTGGCCCACGGGCTGCCCGATCATGAGAACAGATTCCGGGACCTGCTGCGCGAGCGCTCCCGCGATCTCATCGGCGAACTCCTCAACGAGATCCATGCCGCCCCACGGGAGATTGAGGATCGGGTCGCACCGATCAACTCCTCCCTGCTGCGGTCCCAATTCGATGAGGGCCGCTACCTGCGGCTGAAGGTCAAAACCCGACGCAGTGAGACCGTCAATGCCTTCATCGCCGACCTCCGGAAGGTCGCCGGTGGCACCTGGGGCGAAGAGGACATGTCCACCGCAGAGGACAAGTACGACACCCTCGCCGAGGTGATGCGTCGTTTCTCCTCGAGCGAGCACGTTGACAAGGTGTGGAAGAACCAATGCCTCGACACTCGTCTGCACGTGAGCTTCCTGGCCGAGGAGATCGACGACCACGGTCGCGCCCACGCCACCTACGATTCGGGTGCGGCAATGTCCGGTGGCCAACAGCAGAAGCTCGTGATCTTCTGCCTCGCGGCGGCTCTGCGATACCAGTTGGCCGATCCAGACGAGGCGATCTCGAAGTACGGCACGATCATCCTCGATGAGGCCTTCGACAAGGCCGACACGAGGTACACGCGTATGGCGCTGAACATCTTCATCGAGTTCGGATTCCACATGGTCCTGGCCACCCCGCAGAAGCTGCTGCAGACCATCGAACCCTATGTCGGTGCGGCGACCTCGATCGAGAACCCGAGTCGACAGAAGACCCTTGCAGCGACCATGGTCTGGGACACGGAGAACAGCGAAGAGCCGGGCGGTGAAGCCCAGGCGGACGAGGCGGCTGCCGGCGCTGACGAAGCGGCTGCCGTCGATGACGAAGCGGCTGCCGTCGAAAACGCACATACAGGTGAGCCCGACGATGAGAGCTGACCGGGGGAGGCGACGATGACCATGCTCACCGTCGCCGAGGCGCGGGCGAAGGCGCGTACCCGCCTGCGCTCGTCGATGTCGACCTGGGCCACCCAGACAGACTCGAACTGTGTGAGTCCAGACGACGGCGCAGAGACTGGCCTCGACGTCAGCGTTCCTACCTTCGCAACTGTCGAGATTGCTCTGCATCCGCCCACGGAGAAGCACGTGCTCGAGGATCAGCAGGCCGCAATGGAATGGGCTGCAAGCTGGCGGAAGATCGCTGCACCCGGTGTCAGTGACTCGAGGTTGGAGAACCTCAGCAGTCCGGTCATCGACTGGGCCGAACGCTCCTGGGTGCGGGTCGGGCGTCAACAGGTCCCGCTGCGCCTGCGGTTGCGTACACCGGATGCTGTGGCAGACTTCGTCGGTGGCGACGAGGCCGGCCAGTGGCGTCGGCTGCGGGATCGGACCGCGACGATCAGGTCACGATTCGACGATCAGCACAGTACCGCCTCGGCGATCAAAGCTCATGCGAAACGGATCCTCGGACTTGAACACACCGAGTTCGACACGCTCCTTGACGTCGTCGCCTGGTTGCGCCATCACCCCGTGGGAACCCTGCGGCCCCGACAAATGCCGATCCGCGGGGTCGACTCAAAATGGTTCGAAACACACCGCTCCCTGGTCACGGTGCTGCTGGAGGCAACTGGGAGACCCGATGCGGTCGACGTTCTCGACGCTGAACCTCGGATTCGGATGCGCATCCTCGACCCGGAACTCACACCGTCAGGACTCAGCGACATCAGCGCGCCAGTAACTCAGCTCAGCGATCTGGTGATCGCGCCGCGGCTCGTCTTCGTCTTCGAGAATCTCGAATCGGTGCTCGCGATGCCCGATTGGGCCGATGCTGTGGCTGTGCACGGATCGGGCTACGCGGTGGACAACGTTGCCCGTCTGGCCTGGGTGCACGGAGCGCGAGTCATCTACTGGGGTGACCTTGACTCGCATGGGTTCGCGATCCTCTCTCGGCTGCGCAGACACGTGCCGCACGTGGACTCGACGCTCATGGACGAGGCCACTCTCACCGACCACAAGGACCTGTGGGTCCAGGAGCCGAAACCCCACACAGGAGTGTTCCCGGAGCTGACTGGGACGGAAGCGCGGGCGCTGAACCGCCTCCGTGCCGAGGGCGACGTTCGACTCGAGCAGGAGCGGATTCCCTGGGCCACCGCGCTCGCCGCACTGAAAGCAAAGGCCGCCTCGGCGGGGGAGTCTGCAGACGCGGCGAATAAGTCTTCGGCCTCGCCAGGGGAGCCGACAACCTCGGCGAGTGAACTCGATGCCCCGCGAGGGGTACAGGGATGACCGACCGGCCTCGCGGAGGGCTGGTGGCCCTCTGCATTGCCGAATTGGCCAGCTGGGGTCTGCTCTATTACTCGCTGCCAGTGGCGGTGACTCCGATCTCTGCCGATATGGGCTGGAGCCACACCACTGTGACTGCCGCACTGACCCTCGGGCTCATCGTCTCCGCGCTCGCCGGCGTCCGCGTCGGAAAGCTGCTCGACGCGCACGGGCCCAGAACGCTCATGAGCATCGGCACGCTCATCGGCATCGTCGCGCTGCTGCTCGTGGCAGCAGCACCGAATCTCTTCGTCTTCTTCCTCGCGTGGGTGCTGGCTGGATTCGCCCAGGCCGCCACCCTCTATCCGCCGGCCTTCGCTGTCGTCACCCGCTGGTACGGAGCCGAGCGAACCAAGCCACTGACAACGATCACGCTGGTCGGCGGCCTCGCCTCGACGGTGTTCGCCCCGATCATCGCCTGGCTCATCGACTCGTGGGGCTGGCGACCGGCCTATGTCATCCTTGCCGGCATCCTGGCCGTGACGGCTCTGCCGATGCACTGGTTCTTCCTCAACCGCGGGTGGACCGATGAGATGTCGCGGAATTCGACGGTGCCGTCGCGCGCGGAGATCCGCAGCATCACCCGATCCCCGACGTTCGTCATCCTCCAGATCGCAGTCGCGCTGGCGACCTTCACCCTCTTCGCCGTCACGATCAACATCATTCCTCTTATCATCGAGCGTGGAGCCGGGTACTCGCTCGCCGCGATCGCTCTGGGACTCGTCGGCTTCGGGCAGGTTTCCGGACGGTTCTTCTATCCGGCGTTTGCACGGCGCACGAGTTCACGGGCGCGAACCGTGCTGCTGCTCGGCGCTGGAGCTGTCGGACTGTGGCTGCTCGCCTTCGTGCCCGGACCTGTCTGGCTGCTCATCGGCATTGCGATGATCGCCGGTGGTGTCCGTGGCTGCATCACGCTGCTGCAGGCGACTGCCGTGGCCGATCGGTGGGGGACCGCAAACTTCGGGGCGATCAACGGCGTCTTCGTCGCTCCCATCACTGCCGGCACCGCTCTGGCGCCGGTGGCAGGTCCGGCTCTCGCTGGAGTCGTCGGCGGCTATCCGATGATGGCGATCGTCATGGCCGCGCTCCTGACTGGTGCGACGGTGCTGTCGGCACGGACGTGAATTCGGCACCGGCACGGGCCGTGGAACAGAATCTGAAAGATGCCTTGCACGAGTTACCACAAGAACGCAGCAAATTGCTTGTCATATTCGACAGGCGTCGAACTCCCTTTCATCTCATGGTGTTCACACTCTGAGTTGCCCGGCGCCCTAGTCGCAGATGTCAGGCCTGTCTCTGACTTCACACCTCCAGACCGCTGGTCTCGGGGCTAGACTGAAATCGCGGTACCAGCCTGCGTCGGCACTCTGACTGGGATGCTGACCGGGTCCACCCAGGAGCTGAGAGAGCTCCACGTGTTTCAACGGAAGGAATCCTATGCCCACCGTCGCCAGAAACATCGTCGATACCCTTGTGGCCAGCGGAGTCAAGAGGGTCTACGGGATCCCGGGAGATTCGCTCAACGGTTTCACTGATGCCCTGCGCGTCAACCCACAGCTCGAATGGGTCCAAGTCCGCCACGAAGAGGCGGCATCCTTCGCCGCCAGTGGCGAGGCCGCACTGACCGGTGAACTCGCCGTCTGCGCAGGCAGCTGCGGGCCGGGAAACCTCCACCTCATCAACGGACTCTACGACGCCCAGCGCTCCCGCGTGCCTGTTCTCGCGATCGCCGCTCACATCCCCAGCGATGAGATCGGCTCGGGCTACTTCCAAGAGACCCATCCAACCGACATCTTCCGCGAATGCAGTGTCTACCTCGAACACGTGGCCACCGCGGAGCAGATGCCCCGCCTGTTGCGCATCGCCATGCGCGAGGCCATCGAGAAGCGCGGAGTCGCTGTCCTCGTCATCCCCGGCGACATTGCCCTGACAGAGATCAATGCCGCCGCCGAGGTGGTCAAGTCCTATCCCTCGCATATGATCCCCGCAGAATCCCAAGTGGAGGCGGCTGCGAAGGCACTGAACAAGGGCAAGAAGACCACGATCCTTGCCGGTGCCGGTACGGAAGGTGCCCACGACGAGCTCATCGCCATCGCGGAGAAGCTGCAGGCGCCGATCGTCCACGCGCTGCGCGGCAAGGAATTCATCGAATACGACAACCCGTATGACGTGGGCATGACCGGACTTCTCGGCTTCTCCTCCGGCTATCACGCACTCAAAGGCTGCGACACTCTGCTCATGCTGGGCACCGGTCTTCCGTACCAGCAGTTCTATCCTGACGATGCGACGGTCATCCAAGTCGACATCCGAGGCTCCCAGATCGGACGGCGGACTCAGGTCGACATCGGGCTGGTGGGTACGGTCGCTGATACCGTCGACTCCCTCCTTCCCCTGATCAAACCGAACCGCAGCAGCTCGCATCTCAAAGCGATGACCAAGCACTATGCGAAGACTCGTAAGGAACTCGATGAGCTCGCGACTCCGTCGAAGCGGACGATTCACCCGCAGTACCTGACGCGCCTGATCGACGAGATGGCCGACGAAGATGCTGTGTTCATCCCCGATGTCGGATCCCCCGTCACCTGGGCAGCCAGGTATCTGACCATGAATGGCAAGCGCCGCCTGATCGGTTCCTTCAGCCACGGTTCCATGGCTAATGCCCTCTCGCAGAGCGTCGGTGTGCAGTCGGCCTACCCTGACCGGCAGGTCGTCGCTCTGGCCGGTGATGGCGGGCTGGCCATGCTCCTCGGTGAGTTGCTGACCTTGACTCAGAACAAGCTGCCGGTCAAGACCGTCGTCTACAACAACTCCTCACTGAACTTCGTGGAGCTGGAGATGAAGGCCGCCGGATTCGTCACCTTCGGAACGGAGCTGGACAACCCGGATTTCTCCACCATCGCCGAGGCGGTCGGCATCAAGGGCTTCCGTGTCGAAAAGTCCAAGGACCTGCCGAAGGTCGTCAAGGAGTTCCTCGCTTACGACGGTGCTGCGGTTCTCGATGTGGTCACCGAACGGCAGGAGCTGTCGATGCCGCCGACGATCACCGCCGAACAGGCCAAGGGCTTCGCCCTCTACGCGGTCCGCACGGTGATGTCGGGCAAGGGCGACGAACTCATCGACCTAGCCCAGGCAAACATCCGCCAGCTGTTCTGAGGGTCGCGCCCAAACGGTCGGTAAGTCCGAGTCGAATCTGAGCTTGTCAGCGACTCGGACTTACCGACCGTTTGAGTTGCAGCGTTTTCACGCGATCAGGTACTCCGCCAGAGCCTGCGCGGTGACCAGGGCGGCGGTCATGGCTTCGTGGCCTTTGTCTTCCTGAGAGTCTTCGAGTCCGGCACGGTCGAGTCCCTGCTGTTCGGTATCGCAGGTGAGCACCCCGAAGCCGACTGGTTTGCGGGAGTCGATAGCGACGCGGTTGAGTCCATCCGTGGCGGCTTGGCAGACGTAGTCGAAGTGCGGGGTGCCGCCGCGGACGACGACGCCGAGCGCGACGACCGCGTCGAAGTGCGGAGCCAGACGTGCCGCAGCCATAGGCAGTTCGAAGCTTCCCGGGACACGAATCAGGGTGGCCTGGGCTCCTGCTTCGGTGGCTGCCCGCTGGGCTCCGTCGACCAGACCGTCCATGATCTGTGTGTGCCAGGATGCTGCGATGATGGCGACTCGAGTATCGGCCGCAGAGACGGTGAGCTCGGGTGCTCCGGAATGTGCCATGGGATTGTCCTTTCGTGCCGGCCGTGATGGCCGGAAAAGTCAGTGGTGATGAGTGCGAATCGGTTGAAGTGCCTGATCAGCAGTGGCGCCGATCAGCAATGGTGCTTCTCAGCGATGGACGACGAGGTTCTCAGGACACGGCGGTGTCGGCCGGCCTCGTGCCGACCACTGAGGGCAGGGTCAGCGTGTGGTGCATGCGCTCGCGCTTAGTGTTCAGGTAGTTCGAGTTCTCAGGCCGCGCGGGGATCTCGAGCGGAACCACGGCCTCGATCGTGATTCCCAGTGCTTCGAGCGCCCGGGTCTTGTCCGGGTTGTTCGTCAGCAGACGGATGCGAGTCAGGCCGATGGAGCGCAGGATCTCCGCGGCTGCACGGTAGTCACGGTCATCGTCGTGGAAGCCGAGCTCACGGTTCGCATCCACGGTGTCCAGCCCCCGATCCTGCAGGGCGTAGGCGCGGAGTTTGTTGCTCAGCCCGATTCCGCGGCCCTCGTGACCGGTCATGTAGATCACGGCACCACCCTCGTCGGAGATGCGTTGCAGTGCCAGATCCAGCTGCTCCCCGCAGTCGCAGCGGTGAGATCCGAAGACATCCCCGGTCAGGCATTCCGAATGTACTCGCACCAGAGGAGCAGGCCCGCGCAGCGAAGATCCCTGACTTGTCGACTTGGCGGCAACGGCGGCAGAGTCCAGCCCGGAGAACACGCCGAGGTGGTCGTGTCCGTCGATCGTGAATGCGCGGGCCCTGAAGCTCCCGTGCTTGGTCGGCAGTGGAACTTCTGCCGAGGCTTCGATCGCTCGCGGGTTCGCATCCGCTTCTTGCGTCGAACCGTGAACCGTTGATTCGGTCTCGGATCCGAGGTTCGCATCCGCTTCGTTCAGGTAGGCGATGAGTCCTTCGATCGAGACCATGACCAGCTTGTGGGCATCGGCGAACTCGTGCAGGGAGTCGAAGCGCATCATCGAACCGTCGTCATGGACGACCTCGCCGATCATCGCCACGGGAGCAGCCCCGGCCAGACGGGCGAACTCGACTCCGGCCTCGGTGTGGCCTGGACGTTCACGGACTCCACCGGACTTGGCGATGAGCGGGAACACGTGCCCGGGGCGCGTGATCGATGCCGGGTCGGGGACTGCCGCGGCAAGGTGGCGTCCGGTCAGGGCTCGTTCGGCGGCACTGATGCCGGTGGTCACGCCGACCGCATCGCAGCTGATCGTGTACGCGGTGCCCTTCGGGTCTTCGTTGGTGGAGACCATGGGCGGCAGCTCGAGCGCGGCGGCACGCTCAGCATCCATCGGCGCACAGATGACACCGGAGGTGTAACGGACGAAGAAGCCCATGGTCGCAGCCTCGGCGAACTCGGCGGCCATGATGAGGTCGCCTTCGTTTTCGCGGTCCTCATCATCGACGACGACGATGGGCTGGCCCGCAGCGAACGCAGCGATCGCGTCCTCGATCGGGTCGAGCCGCGCAGCGGTTGGGTCGGTATCAGGCATTGTCGGCTCCTTGTCGAGTGCTGCTGTCAGTTGAGTTGAAGAGAGTGGTTGTCTCGGCAGATGTGGCAGATGTGGCAGATGTGGCAGGTTCCGCAGGAGCGGTGACCTCTGTGCCGAAAGACAGAAGGCGAGCGGTGTACTTCGCGAGCACGTCCACCTCGACGTTGACCGGATCGCCGGGGGCCAGATCACCGAACGTGGTGTGGGTCAACGTGGCCGGGATGAGTCCGACCTCGACCCAGGCGCTGGTCTCGCCGGGTTCTGATACGGCGGTCAGCGTCAGCGAGACGCCGTTGAGGGCGATGGAGCCCTTGGTGGCGGTGTAAGGAGCCAGAGAGTTCGGGATGCCGATGCGCAATGTCGACCACTCGTCGAAGTCGTCGCGGCTCAGCAGTTCACCGCACCCGTCGACATGTCCCTGCACCACATGCCCATCGAAGCGCCCCGAGGCGGGTGTGCACCTCTCCAGGTTGACCCGGTCCCCGGTGCGCAAGGCTCCCAGCCCGGTCAGTCGCAGGGTCTCGCCCATCACTTCGGCGGTGAAGGGCCCTTGCACCTCGGCGGTGAAGGTACCCGGCGATTCGCCGGGCGCATTGTCGGGCGGTGAGGATGCTTCGTCCCTGACCGAAGTCAGGCACACGCCGTTGACGGCAAGTGAGCCGCCGAGGCCGAGGTCGTCGACGAGTCCCTTGGCGTCGATGGTGATGACTGCCGAATCGTCCATGCGGTCGATGGCTGCGACGATGCCGAGCTCTTCGATGATGCCGGTGAACATGTGCCCTCCGAGTGAGTGTGCGTTCAGTGAGTAGTTGGTGCGTCAGATGGTGTAGTTGTCAGTGGTGCCGAAGCTGGTGTCGCCGCTGACGAAGTGGAGAAGTACGTCGGGTCCGAGCCGCGCGACTGCAGGTTCGGCGGTCTCGTCGGGAACCAGACCGACCGCCTCACTCAGCGTCGACGTGCTCAAGCCCGACAAGCTTGATCTCCCCGCGCCCACCAGCAGCGGAGCCTGATAGCAGAAGACCTCGTCGACTGCGCCGGCGGCGAAGAAGGCACCGAGCACGCTGGGCCCACCCTCAACCAGGATGTGGCGCATACCGCGGGCATGCAGTTCGCCCAGTGCTGCAGTGATGTCGCGTGTGCGAAGGTGAACCGTGTCGGGGTTGAGTGCGAGGAAAGATTCCTCAGGCAGGGAGGTCAGCCCGAGCACGATGGGCACCGGCTGGGTTTGCAGCGGTTTACCGCCTGGTCCCCTGGCATTGAGTCGGGGGTCATCGGCCAGGACCGTTCCGGTGCCGACGAGGATGCCGTCGACCCGCGACCGAAACTCATGTGAGTGCTCTCGCGATTCCGCCGAGGTGATCCACTGGCTGGTCCCATCGGAGGCAGCGACCATGCCATCAAGACTCTGCGCGATCTTCACCGTGACGAAGGGACGCTCGGCATCGACGGCACGACTCCACCTGGCGTTGAGAGCCGAGGACTCGTCATGGCCCAGGCCCGAGCGGACCCGGACCCCCGCCTCGGCGAGGGTGGCTCCACCACCGGCGGCGACGCCGTTGACATCCGGTAGAGCGAAGACGACGTCGGGGATGCCGGCGTCGATGATCGCCTGGGTGCACGGCCCGGTCCGGCCGGTGTGGTTGCACGGTTCCAGGGTCACGAACAGGGTGGAGGCGGCGAGGTCAACGCCGAGGTCGATGGCCGTGGTGATGGCGTCCACCTCGGCGTGGGGACTGCCTGCGCCTGCATGATGGCCGACGACGATCTGCGAGTCCCTCGTCAGGATCGCGGCTCCCACCAGCGGATTCGCACCCCGGTGACCATTTCGCGCAGCCTGCAGAGCCGCGGACATCGCGGTCGTTTCGAGTTCGGTGAACTCCGCCTGCATGAAAAAACCTCCCGAGCCGATGCCGGGAGGGAGGATATTGCGGGTGCAACCATCAGAGCGTGCGGACGTGTGCGACAGTGCATTGGGATGCACCGAATCACAGCGACCGCGGTCGCCATGCTCCTCCCATCCAGACTCTGACTGTCGGTCTCGGAATTTCACCAAGTCAACCTCCTGCACGAATGCAGTCGGCTCGCGGACTATCACCGCCGGTACGGATTTTCACCGTCCCCGGAACATGTGACCACAGATTAGCATGCCCCTCGCCGAGGTGGCCATGATGTCCGTCACATGAGAACGGCAGGTGCCCTGCCGCATTCCTGCCAGGGGCGTTCTTGCGAGCGACGGCAGCTCCGAAGGCAGAAAGTGGCCCTTGCGATATTGCATAACTTGGGTATATACCTGAGTTATGGATGATGTTGATTCGGCAGAGCTCGTCTCTGGCCTCGTTGTCGTTTCCTCGCGCCTGACCAGGGCGCTGAGGCGAGTGATCGGTGATGAAAGCGACCTGGTCACATTGCGTGGCCTCGGCGTAGTCGAGCAGTACCAGCCCGTGAGGGTCGGTCATTTCGCACAGGGCTACCTGTGCTCTCAGCCGGCTGCGACGAAGATCCTGGCCCGCCTTGAAGAGGCGGGATATGTGCTGCGCGAAGCCAGCGCGAGCGACAGGCGAGCATCACAGTTCTCGTTGACCGATGCCGGGCGGGCGCGGTTGGCCGAGAACCGCAACATCCTGGCCGAACGGATGGAACCCTACTTCGAGGCTCTGACTCCCAAGGACCGACTCAGCGTCCATCGGGCGCTGGGCCTGGTCTCGCAATACCTGCAGGATCAGCATCCGGTGGATGCCGATGAGGTTCAGCCGGACGACGAGCAGACCGGCTGACGACGTACCACCTCGGCGGCAATCACATCGAGCCGAGGAATCACATCAGACAATCGACAGCGAACCACAACATATTGACGAAAGGGTGCGCAGGAACAGCAATGAGCGTGTCACCAGGTAATGAAGCACAGACGAAAGACGGGGAGGGCGCGGAAGCATCGATTCTGCGTCAACCACGAGCAGTATGGGCGGTCGCGTTCGCCGCGGTCATCGCGTTCATGGGTATCGGTCTGGTTGATCCGATTCTGCCCGCGATCTCCGCCGAACTCCACGCATCCCCGTCGCAGTCGATGCTGCTGTTCACGAGCTACCTGTTCATCACCGGCGGCATGATGTTCTTCACGAGCTTCGTGTCCTCCCGGATCGGTGCGAAGACTACGTTGCTCATCGGCCTCATCCTCATCGTCGCGTTCTCCGCCCTGGCCGGATTCTCCGGCAGCGTCGACCAGATCATCGGCTTCCGCGCGGGCTGGGGATTGGGCAACGCGCTCTTCATCTCCACCGCTCTCTCAACCATCGTCGGTGCCGCCTCCGGTGGTGCCGACAAAGCGATCATTCTCTACGAGGCGGCTCTGGGCATCGGCATTGCGACCGGGCCTCTGCTGGGTGGCCTGCTGGGCGGAATCTCGTGGCGCGGACCGTTCTTCGGCACAGCTGTGCTCATGGCCATCGGCTTCATCGCCATCGTGATCCTGCTTCCCGGAGGGAAGACGGACACCGGCATCAAGACCGCGCCTGAGCCGATCAAACTCAGCGCCACCTTCCGGGCGCTTGCGCGTCCCGGCGTCCTCGTGCTGGGCATCGCCGCACTGCTGTACAACTTCGGCTTCTTCATCCTCCTGGCCTACAGTCCATTCCCTGTTGAGGCGGCCGCAGCGAAGGCCGGCATCGAGGACTTCGGGGCCATGGGCCTCGGCTATGTCTTCTTCGGCTGGGGCATGTGCGTGGCAATCACCTCCGTTTTCGGGGCGCCACTTCTGACCAAGCGCATCGGGCGTCGCCGCAGCCTCGTCGTCGCGTTGATCGCACTGGCTGTGCTGCTGGCTGTGATGGGATTCCTGGTGGAGTCCTTCGTCGGAATCATCGTCTGCGTCATCGTCGCCGGACTGGTCCTGGGCGTGCTCAATACTGTCTTCACCGAATCAGCGATGGAGGTCAGCGACCTGCCTCGCCCTGTGGCTTCAGGGACCTACTCGGGTGTGCGCTTCATCGGCGGTGCCGTGGCACCGATCGTGGCCGGCGTCGTCTCCGAGTCGATCAGCACCGGCGCACCGTACTTCTTCGGCGCCGGCGTGGTGCTGTTGGCCGTCGTCATCATCGCGATCGGCTGGAAGGCCGTGCGCCGGGTCGATGGTCACCTCGACGAAGCGCCGGTTGACGAGGCCTATGCGCTGACCGGAGGGGATGCCTGACCTGAGAATGTTGCGAGGCAGGGATCGCCGCAGCGGCTTCAATCGGCCTTCACATTGCATTGTTCATGTGACGTTCCAGATCTGGAACACCACGAATGTTAGATTCTGGGAAGGCATGTAGCACAATTGATATCGCACTTCCTGTGCAGAGACGATATTTTCCCTAACACGAAGGTCACCATGTCCTACGACGCGAACAACGCATATCCCGCAGGCCCCGGTGCCACAGGTCCAGGAGCAATGGGACCTGGCGGCCAGATCCGCGGAGCCGCCAGCCCAGAAGATCTCTCCCTCCCGCTCTACGGCGCCTCGTTCGGCCAGGCCGTGAAGCGCTTCTTCAAGAACTACACGAAGTTCAACGGCCGTGCATCACGCAGCGAGTTCTGGTGGGTGGCGCTGTTCGGTTTCCTGCTATCGCTCGTTCCTTACCTGCTCGTGGTTATCGGCTCCGTGATGACGGCAAGCTCTGCAGCATCGGTCGACCCTTATGATCCCGTAGCTACGCAGGCGGCGACATCGGGGCCGGGCATGGCGCTCATGGTGATCGGTGGCATCTTGCTGTTCCTCATCGCTTTGGCGATGATCGTCCCGACCCTGGCGATCAACTGGCGTCGTCTCCACGACGCGAATTTCTCCGGATTGTTCTACCTGTTGACGCTGACCTCCATTGGCGGAATCGTCGTCTTCGTCATGACGCTCCTGCCTCCCAAGCCAGAAGGGCAGCGCTACGACGCGTGAGCGCCTGAAAGCTTACGTTGGCGCAGGACTCTCATGGGAGTATCCGCGCCTCTAACGAACTGAAGCTGCCGCATGCATCCCCTGCATGCGGCAGCTTTCTCTTTGCAGATCTGTTCGTCAATGCATCGCCAACTCATGCATTCGGTGCCGTTTAGCACGGCTCCCGTTCACTCATACATTTCGCTTCGCAAGAGGCCTCGTCGGCTCCGTTGCCTACCGTTGCAACTGTATGTCGTGAAACGGGCTGGGCGTGATGCTCGCTACCGCCATCAGGGTGTTCATACTTATTGCGGTAGATAGAGTACGTGGGGCGGAGATGAAGGATCTTCTGCTTGCTGGCAGGGCCTGTGGGGCGGGAGTGACGAAATGCTCCGCCAATCGACAACCTAACGTTGCGCGACCGACGGAGCGATCCGCTGTTCCTGGTCAAGTAGGGTGACCGCCTGAGATGCCGTTGCTATCGCCGCAGCCGACGTGATCACCTCGGGGCGACCTCAGGCAGCGGAGATGCTCGGGAACCAGGTGACGATCGCGGGTACGCAGACAAGGAGCACGATAAGTGCAAATTCTATGAACAGGTACGGCACCGCCCCTTTGACGATGTCGGCAATGTCCAGTTCTGGGACTACCGACTTCATCGTGTAGAGGTTGAGTCCAACCGGTGGGGTAATCACAGCGGTTTCAAGAGTCACGACGAGGATGACACCCACCCAGAGCGGATCGTAGCCGAGGGCCGTGAAAATAGGCAGCACGATCGGTGTGACCACGAGGAGCAGCGAGGCTGCATCGACGAGGCACCCGAGCATGGCAATGATCAGCAGGACGATGATGGCGATGAGCACTGGGGGCAGGCTCAGCGAACTCACCGCACCTGTGATGGCTTCCGGTGCTCGGACGACGACAAGCAGCTGGGTGAAGGCGAACGCTGCTCCAACGATGATGAGCAGACTGCCGGAAATCTTCGTCGTCTCGACAAGAATTTTCTTGATGTTTGCCCAGGTCAGCGCACGGTCAATTAGACCGACAATGAGTGCTGCACCAATAGCGCCGATCGCGGCTGCTTCGGTGGCGGTGGCCAAGCCGGTGTAGATCGAGCCGAGGACAACGATGATAAGCACCATGGCGGGAATGATCTTCACCAGAGACGAGAATCTCGATGTCCAAGTGATCGTCTCCGTCGTCTTCGGGGCGAGGTCCTTCTTGACCGTGGCGACAAGGACAACGAAGCTCATCATCAGCACCGCCAGGAGCAGGCCCGGTATTAGCCCGGCTGCGAAGAGCTCTCCGACGCCAGCTCCACTGATCGACGAATAGAGGATGAACATAAGGCTCGGGGGAATGAGCATCGCCAATGCACCGGAGGCGACCACTGAACCCGAAGCAAAACCAGGATGATAACCACGGCGTAGCATCTCCGGAACAGCCATGCGACCGACGACCGCGACCGAAGAGATGGATACACCCGACATGGCGCCGAAGACGGTCGAAGAACCAACCGAAGCGAGCGCAAGGCCGCCGGGTACCCGTGCCAACCATTGATGCGCTGCCCTGAAGATCGCCTGGCCCAGTCCACCGACGACGAGAATCTCGCCGAGAAGGATGTACATCGGAGCGGCCACGAGCGAATAGTTCTCTAGTTGGCTGACGAACGCGATTGGCATCTGCTGAATGCCAGAGAAGCCCTCGACGACAAAGAGACCGAGCAGTCCGGAAACACCGAGGGCGATGAAGATCGGTGTGCGGATGATGATGAGGAACAGCAGGAGGATCACTGCTGCGGTGACGACAAGAGCTTCAGTCATGAGTGCCCCCTCGGGCAATATCGGTGCTGTCGTCCTCAACTTCCTCGGCAATTGCCGAGGTGCGGGTCTGCCAGGGCGAGAGGATGACGACAAGAGCGAGTACGAGCAGGCCAACAGCGACGACCGCGTAGTCAATCCACACAGGAAGATTGAAGTTTCCCGAGGTTCGCAGTCCTTCAACGAGGAAGTTCGTCGAAGCGCTCGCCGCAGTCAGTCCGACGACGATGCTGAATAGAAGGGTGGCCGTGTTCGTGATGATGTCGGCGACGAGTTTCCCTCGCGGGCTGA
Source organism: Brevibacterium sp. UCMA 11752 (assembly GCF_021532235.1). NCBI lineage: Bacteria > Bacillati > Actinomycetota > Actinomycetes > Micrococcales > Brevibacteriaceae > Brevibacterium > Brevibacterium sp. UCMA 11752. The sequence continues at coordinate 1,273,467 of NZ_JACBOS010000003.1, forward strand.
ACTTACGGTAGAAGAGATCCATGGCGATGTGAGATCGCTGAGCCGCAATGTTGGGAATGGCGAACATGACGATGATGACTAGCCCGAGCATGCACACTGGCAACGACCACGATAGTGGTTGCGCGAAGACATATCGCATGATGACGTCATACCCGGTGATTAGCATGATGATGACGATGATGACTCCGGAGAGAATCCGCATCCCTGCGGTGACGGCCACCAACGCATCTGCGAGTGGTCCGAGAAGTCGGTTGTTCCGCCTCGGCGATTTGGAGGGCTGATGGAAGATCCGACGTTGTTCGGGTTCGTTGCTCATGCTGACCTCACCAACTTGAGTGCCTTTTCTGCCAGCTCGGGATCATCGACCTTTTGCTTCCACCACTCAAGGACCGGAGTCGTAGCCTTCCTGAATAAGGCAATCTGCTGCTGGTCGAGTTTGAGGATCTCAACTCCTGAGTTCTCGATAATCTCGCGATATTCGTCCTCGTATACAGCGACTTGATGGTCTGTCCCTTGCTCGGTCATCATCCTGCCTCCGTCCTGGAGCGCCTTTTGAGTCGTACTCGGCAGGGCGTCGTACCAGTTGACATTGGCGTATGCGTCGACGCTGTAATCGCCGAAGTGAGCGTCGGTGCCGTACTTGAGGACGTTCTGCAAGTCGCGGGATATGACTGTCCCCATGTAACTGACCATGCCGTCGATTGTTCCGCGTTCGAGGGCTTCATAGAGCTCGGACGATGACATAGACACAGGTGATCCGCCGAGAGTCTTGATCATTTCGCCCTCGACCTGCCCTGCTGTTCGGATGCGAAGGCCGCGCACGTCCTCGGGCTTCTCGATTGGACGGTCGACGGTGAACAGCCACTCTGGAGTAGTCGGCATTGCACCGAGGCTGATGAGCCCTCGCGGGCGCAGTGTCTCATTGATGAGCTGGGACAGGGGGCTATCAAAAGCCAGCGCTCGCCGGATCTGCTCGAATCCTTCATTGACGAATGGAAGCTCGCAGACACCGAGGATGGGGTAGCTCGTCGAGACATAAGAGCTTGTCTGTACCACCACGTCGGCAACGCCCTGAAGCAGCCCTGGTATCGACTGTTCAGCGTTGAGCAGGGTGCCCGAATCGTAGAGATCGACGCTGACACCATCGGCTTTGGCCGCGGTGTCGACAAGCATCTCGATGCCGGGAAACAGATCCTTGTACGAGGGCGTGAGATAGGTGGCGACTCTGATATCGGATACTGAGCGGCCGCCTCTGGTCACAGAGTTGGTCCCGACTGCTCCACAGCCGGCAAGCAGCAGTGGAAGGCTGGCCAGAGCCAAGATGCTGCGCCGGCCGACCGGAGCGCTGGAAATCGCTTTCGAAGTGGAACGGTCCATGTGAATCTCCTCCTTGAAATTTCTGGACCAATTGTGGTTGCAGCAGAGCTCAGAATGAACGCGGCATACCTAGGACGTGCTGTCCGACGAACGAGAGGATCATGTTCGTCGAGATCGGAGCGACCTGGTAGAGCCGAGTCTCCCGGAACTTCCTTTCGATGTCGTATTCCGTGGTCATTCCGTAGCCTCCATGAGTCTGCAGAGCGGTGTCCGCAGCTTTCCAGGAGGCATCGGCGGCTAGGTATTTGGCCATGTTCGCCTCGGCCCCGCAGGGTTGACCCGCGTCGAAGAGGTCCGCTGCCTTCCACCGCATGAGGTCTGCGGCTTCGACATCGATATAGTTTCTGGCGATGGGGAATTGAATGCCCTGATTCGCACCTATTGGGCGACCGAAGACCTCGCGTTCTTCGGCGTATTTCGATGCTCGATCGACGAACCACCGGCCATCGCCGATGCACTCCGAAGCGATGAGAATCCGTTCGGCGTTCATCCCATCGAGGACGTACCGGAATCCGTGCCCCTCCTCTCCGATGAGCGCAGAGGCGGGTATCCGCACGTCGTTGAAGAACAGTTCGTTCGTCTCATGATTGACCATAGTCTTCAGCGGGTTGACCGTGAGTCCTTCCAGCTCGCGGATATCGATGATGAACAGCGAAAGCCCCCGGGACTTCTTTTCGACTTGGTCCAACGGAGTGGTCCGGGCGAGTAAGATCATGAGGTCCGAGTGCTGAACGCGGGATATGAACACCTTCTGGCCGTTGACGAGGTATTCGTCGCCGTCGCGGACTGCTGTCGTACGCAGGCTCGTCGTGTCCGTGCCTGCAGTGGGTTCGGTGACGCCGAATGCCTGCAGCCGCAGTTCGCCGGAGGCGATGCCGGGCAGATACTTCGCACGCTGTTCATCGCTGCCGTGACGCAGCAGGGCAGCCATCGTGTAGAGCTGTGCGTGGACCGGTCCGGCATTTCCGCCGTTGCGATTGATCGTCTCAAGGATCACCGAGGCATCACCGAGCCCAAGCCCGAGCCCGCCATACTCCTCGGGAACCAGAGCACCGAGGCATCCTGTTGTTGTCAGTGTGTCGACGAAGGCTTCGGGATAGGCCTTCTCCTCATCCATCTGTCGCCAATACTCATCTGGGAAGTCGGTGCAGATCTGATTGACTAGACTACGCAGATCATTACGGATGTCGGTGGTGGTATCGATGCTCATTCTTCAGTTCTCCTCTGATGTCGCAGATGTGCTCGCTTCGGCGCGAGGGCCGAAGCCTTTGCGGTAGACCATGACGGTCCGTTCGAAGCTGACGACGATCTCCCCGCGCTGATTGAATCCTTCTGTCGCCACACCGACGATGCCGACGCTGGGTCGCGAGCTCGACTCACGACGATCGAGGACCGTGGTGCGTGAGTGCAGGGTGTCACCTTCGAATACGGGGTTGGGAAGCTTGATCTTGTCCCAGGCCAAGTTGGCGAAGACATTCTGCGACACGTCGCCGACAGTCTGGCCAGTGACGAGGGAGAGTGTAAACGCGGAGTTCATCAGCGGCTGACCGAATTCCGTCTTCTTCGCGTATTCGTGGTCGAAGTGAACAGGAGCCGTGTTCTGGGTCAGAAGGGTGAACCACATGTTGTCCGTTGTGGTCACCGTTCGACCCAGCGGGTGCTCGTAGACGTCGCCGATGACGAAGTCCTCGAAGAATCTGCCGTGCCAACCTGTGTGCGTGGTCATGAGTGAACTGTCCTTTCGGATATGGGTTCGTGGTCGTCTTGTGAAAACTCCGTCAGCACGGATTGAGTGTGTTCGCCAAGGCGGGGTACGCTCCCGTACTCTCGTCCTTTTGGTCCTGGTGTCCATGGTGGAAGCAGAGTACGGACTGGTCCGACCGGAGTCGGGGTGTCGATCCATCGGTCACGCGCCACCAGCTGTTCGTGGTGGGCGAGGTCGGTGATTCCGTTGAGACGGGCCACCGCGATGTCGGCTTCTTTGAGCAGGGCGAGTGCTTCGAGCTGGCTGAGTTGAGAGAGCCGAGCGTTGATGATCTCGTCGAGCAGATCGGCGTTGCCGACACGTGAATGCTGGGAGTCGAAGCGCGCATCCGAAGTCAGAGCCCGATCCGACATGACGATTTCACAGAAGCGCGCCCATTCCCGTTCGCTCTGAACAGCGAAGATGACGACGTTTCCGTCGCCGGTGGTAAAGGCACCATAGGGGGCGATCGTGGCATGAGATGTGCCGCGGCGGGCTGGTTCTCTGCCGCCGTGGAGAGCATAGTGCAATGGATAACCCAGCCATTCGGATAGTGCGTCGAAGAGGGAGATCTGCACGAGTTCGGCTCGTCCGGTACGGAACCGGTGGAGCAGTGCAGCCAGAATCGAAGAGTAAGCGTAACTTCCGGCGGCGATGTCCGCGATCGAGATGCCGACTTTTGCCATCATGTCGCCATCCCCTGTGAGAGCGATCATTCCTGTCTCACCCTGGATGAGCAGGTCGTAGGCCTTCGCATCTGCCATCGGTCCGGTCTCCCCGTATCCCGAGACAGAACAGGCGATGACGTTCGGATGTCGGGCCTGGACGGACGTCGGATCCAGCCCAGCCCGGCGGGCTGCGGAGGGTGAGAGGTTTTCGATGAAGACATCGGCTCCAGCGATCAGCTGTTCCAGGGACGCCTTCCCCTGCTCGGACTTGATGTCGAGAGTGACGGACTCTTTGCCCCGATTGAGCCAAAGGAATGCTGATGACAGGGTAGGCGCCTCGTCTACCTCAGCAGGTAGAGCAGCCGAGATGGACTCTGAGCCCTCAGCAGTGCTGTCCTGCGCGGCTTTCGCAGTATGTATCACTGTGCGGTCGTAGCCGCGAGCGAAATCACCGCCGTCAGGTCGTTCGACTTTGATCACCCGGGCACCGAGATCTGCCAGCTGACGTGAGGCGAATGGTGCGGCGACGGCCTGTTCAAGAGCGATTACGGTGATGCCAGCCAGCGGGAGGCCCTCGGTAGATTCGGCGCTCATGACAGGGTCTTCGCAGTGGGGGCCACTGAGGACACGAGAGCTTCGGTGAAGGTAGTCATGGATGGTTGAGAGGATAGATTGCGCAGAGCAGAATAGATCTGGTCATTGGCGGAGAACTCGGCGAAGGCAAGGCAGTGGTCGAATTTCGCTCGGAGCCGATCCTCGTCGAGCGGCCGAGTAGCATGTCCACGAGGGCGATCGACGCGAAGTGTTCGCGTCTGCCCGTCTATTGTCGTTGCGGTGACGACCGCATAGCCGTCCGTCCACTCAGATGAGCCGGTCGGTGGCAGATCCTTCGTCACCGAGGAGATGCGGGGGATGAGGTCTTGTGCGTCGCGGCGATTGACCGAGCCGTCGGTGAATGACTGCGGAGTCAGCTCATGGTCGAGGAGCATCGCGGCCAGCGCGTACTCCATACTGAATTTGCCTTGCAAACCGGTGACTGGGCGATGATGGATGAGGGGGACTAGCCCTCCGGGCTGTGCACAGACTTCAAGGGTGGAAACGTCGTCGGCCTGCAGACCGGAATCGATGAGATCCGAGACTGCGTCCGCCGCGGCTTGGATGTAGTAACAGCATGGATAGGCCTTGATGTTGAGGCCGATAGGTTCGGTCACGGACTCTTCAATGGTGACGTCGCTGCCCGCGGATGCGGTCGAGCCGTCGCGATTGGTCGCACCAGATTCCGGCGAATGCAGGGCAAGAAAGCCCAAGGGGCTCTCGAGCTGTGCTTCGTCGGAGGTGAATCCGCCTTCCGCAAGAAGAGCTGCGACGATGGCGTTGCTTGCTGCCACTCCAGCGTGCAATGGTTTGGTCATTGTGCCGAAGTTCTGTCGACTGCCAGCGGCAAGGGACCCCGCGATGCCGAGTGCATACCGGGTGGCGCCGGCATCAAACCCGAGAAGACGGCTTGTGGCCACCGTTGCCGCGACAGTGCCGATCGTCGACGTTGAGTGCCAGCCCAGTTCATAATGGCCGTCGATGCCGATGCCAGCAGCGATGATGCGTCCTGCAACTACCCCTCGGACATAGGCGTCGATGACAGCCTTTCCAGACAGATCGCGAGCTGTGCCCAGGGCCAGAAGTGCGGGTACGAGGACAGCACTGGGATGGCTGATCGTAGCGTCATCGACATCGTCGTAATCAAGCGCATGCGCAGCCAGTCCGCCGAGCAGGGCTACCGTCTGAGGGGCGGAATCGGTGGAGTAAGGAAGGCCCAGAGGCTGCGAGGGCGACACCTCGGAAGCGAATGCACGACCTGCGATTCTCACCGCGTCCTCATCCTGAGCGGCGATTGCGCAGGCGAGAGTATCAACGAATGCGCGTTCCGCAGCGTCGCTCGACTCGGCGGGATGCGGATTCTGCCAAGTCGTAGCCAAGTGCGTCAGACGGTCGGTCAGAGAGGCCACTGCGTCGTCCAGCGGTCCGGATGAGCTCATATCAGCGGCTGCAGTGGATGAGGGTGATTCTCGGTGCATCAGATGCGGCTCCTTTGCCGGGTTCGCGCGAACTATGCTATCGTTCCACTAGTTGGAACGATGTTCCGTTCTGGGTTTATCATTGACGAGGTATCGTTCAAAGTCAAGACCCTCCTGAATGGCAAGATGACGGAGGATAGCACGAAGGGGTGTTGTAGGTGACCGGTTCGAACTCGGCAGGCCCGATCCGTAGCGTAGTCAATGCACTTCGGGTTATTGAGGCCCTGGCCGGACATAAAGCGATTGGAGTCTCAGAGCTTGCCCGTCGACTCGAAATGCCCAAAACCTCGACCCACAGAAGTCTCGAGACGCTGGCTCATGCTGGGTGGGTCATTTCGACTGGAGAAGACCAGGCTCGCTGGTCGCTGACGAATCGCGCACTCATCGTCGGTCTTAGCACTGCTTCGGCGGGCAACCTCACGGAGTTGGCGGTTCGGGAGATGAACGCTGTGCGCGATGTTGTCGGAGAGACCATGCACCTGCTCATGCTCGATGGGCTCGAGCACGTGGTCGTAGCCAGGGTCGATGGGACCAATCCAATCCGGACTTTCCTCGAGCTCGGTACCCGTCCGATGTTCCACTCGACATCGAGCGGGCGTTCACTGCTATCTGTCATGGACGAGGCTGCTGTGAGTGAGGTGATCGATGGAGAGGCGCTTGAGCAGGACTTTGATCGAGCTGAGGTGTACAAAGAGGTTCGTCTCACACGTGAGCGGGGGTACGCGCTCAACCATGCGGAATGGCGGACTAACATTGCGGCCGTCGGAGTTCCTGTCGTCACTCAGCAGGGCAATCCTCTCGCTGCAATCTCCATTTCGATGCCGCTGACGAGCTTCCTCGAGCACGATCACGAAAAGGTGGGCCAGTTGCTCATCGAAGCCAGCTCTCGCATCACCGAAGCGTTGATCGGGTAGTCGAATAGCCCGCTCCGCTAGTTCCGAGGCGTCGCTCTCAGGCCGCTGCAGTGTCAGTCGAACCCCGCGCACTCATGGACTTGATGAACGACCACACCATCGCGGCGAAGACAATCGCCCAGACGGTCAAGGCAATCCAGTACCACTGGGCGCCGATCCAGGAGATGATCGGCACACCGTCGACTTTGCCCACATTCGTGCTCGCCACGGAGTACATGCCCAGCGGGAAGACCATGCTCCACAGTCCGGCCGAGTATCCCAAGGGAATGCGGTGACGGAAGTGCCGCCACAGTCCGGCGATGACAAGCGCAGGGATGAGCCAGGTCGAGATGGCCCACAGGATCGCCGAGGCGCCTGCGACTATGACGGTCGTTGCCGAGAAGATGGGAGACGTCCCGCCTTCGAGGATCTTCGAGCCCGCGACCACGGAGATGGCCAGAGCGCCCATCATCACCCAGTACGGGGCGTCGAGGTCCTCTGGGCCGATGCGATGGAGCAGTGCCCTCATTCCCACGGAGACGGCGCAGACGAGATAGAGCCCGATGCCGACGCTCCATGCGATCACCGCGATGACCGCGAGCATGGAGCCGAAGCTGGCTCCAGACGCGGTACCTTGACTCGGCAGATTCGCCATCAGCCCGGACGCGGCGACGGCAACGGACTGAGCCGCGACCACGCAGACGAACCAGGTTCCATTGACCTGCGTGAGTATTGGAGAAGTCGACGACCCGAGCACAGCGGAGAAGGGGATGAGATAGCCCAGGATCAGCCAAGCAATCAGGCCGAGGCTGAAGATCGTCAGAGCGAAACGAAAGTGGTCTTGCCCCTCCAGCGCGGTCGCAAGGACGTTGGTTGCTGCGACGAAGGTGAAGAACCCGAATGCCTTCGACGGGTTGTGCAGATCTGTGCGCAGCTCCTCGCTGTGCGAGCAGGCACGCCAGATGACGAGCGTCAGGAAGAAGATGTAGAGAACCACAGCCAGCCAGAACAAGATGGTCGAGAGGACCGCTAGGCCCTTGAGATGCGCACCGACGGACATGATTCCGGTGGCCATGACTGAGGCGAAGCATCCGGGAGAGACCGTGCCAGGGCTCAATCCCCACTTCGTCTGCAGGTATGCCAGGCTCGTCTGTCCGTTGCTCATCCCTCCATTATCGACTTTTTGTGGGATTGGAGACATTCGAGGAAAGATGGGCAGAATATTCAGCTTCGACCACTATAGTTACTTGTGAGTAACTTGACCTGCGTCAGATGGAACGGCTTTGTCAGGCCCCAGGTGGCGTAATGTGCTTGGCAGAGGAGCGCGAGTGACCCGCGTTTCTGGCGTCAGCGGCCAGCACAGACGGTCGACATAGTCGCACACCTTGGGAGCAGTAGAAATGCAGAGCACTTCACAGGCGCTCGTCGACGAGACGGAACAGGCAGTCAGCCAAATCAGCCTCCGCGAATGGGGAATGTCGGGAAAGCAGGGAGACGTGTTCTCCGGAATCGACCTCGACGTACCTCCCGGAGCAATCTCCATCATCCAGGGCCCTGCCGGCTCGGGCAAGACATCCCTGCTCCTATCGATCGCCGGACGCATGCGCGTGGACACCGGCGAGGGTCACGTGGGCGAACTCGACATTCGCAAACAGGCCCGTCGCGTGCGTGAACAGGTGTCCGTCGGCCACGTCGCTGGTCTCACCGACCTCGAGAACGACTTCACTCTCGCCCAGCACCTCGCCGAGCGACTCATCATGCTTCAGCCCTGGTACAAACCCTGGGTCTCGAAGTCCTCCCTGCGCGAGGTCATCGAAGTTATTCGCGAGACCTTCACCTCCGCCACCGAGGTGATCGACCGGCTTCCCGAGGGGAACTTCTCCGCATCTGACGCCAAAGACGCCGACTTCCTCATCGATGACGAGGGCAAGGCCTTCGTCTCCGAACTCAGCGAGCTGCAGAAGTTCCTCCTCGAACTCGGCCTCGCCAGCCTCGCCCAGGCCCCGGTCGTCGTCCTCGACAATATCGACTATCTGCGCGAGCGCGAAGACCGTGCCCGCGCATGGGCGGCAATCCTCATCTACCAGGAGCTGCGACGCAAACGCGATCCAGAGCATCCGCTCACGGTCATCGCCTCCTGCGAAGATTCCTCCGACGTCGACCTTGTCCTCGACGCACTGTCCACGGAGGTCTCACCCACCTCGGTGGGCAAATTTTCCCTAACGCGGCATCCCCGTCACTGAGGTACCTGCCTCCATCAGCTTTTCCGAATCAGACCCGACAATAAGGTGTTTCTGCGATGTTCTCTCTGCCTTGGCTCGAACTCTCTCGCTTCAAGCGGCACACGATCACTCGACTGGCGATCATCGTCGTTGCCGTCATCCCCGCGATCTACGGCGGGCTCTACCTGGCCTCCAACTGGGCACCGACCGACAACCTCGACAAGCTTCAGGCAGCCGTGGTCAACACAGACGAAGGGGCCGAGAAGCCCAGCTCCGAAGGCGAGAAGCTCCAGGCAGGTGATGAGCTCGTCGACCAAATCACCCCCAAGGGCGAAGGTGGATTCGACTGGCAGGAGACATCCCTGGAGGAGGCCAACGACGGCCTCGCCGAAGGCAAGTACTTCGCTGTCCTCGAGATCCCGAAGAACTTCTCCGAGCGACTAGTATCGACCGGCGGAGACGATCCCGAGCAGGCAGGACTGAATCTGCGCACCGATGATGCGCACAATTTCATCGTGGGGCAGATGGCGGGAACCATCCTCAACGAGATCAAATCAGGGTTGAACGAGACCACCACGGCCGAATACGTCTCCGAGGTCTACCTCGGCTTCAACGACATCCATTCCTCGACGAAAAAGGCCGTCGACGGGGCGAGGCAGCTCAACGACGGTGCCGTCGATCTCCACGACGGAACGGGCGAGCTCTCCGACGGTGCGCATACCCTCGACAAGGGAGTCGGCACGCTGCAGACCGGCATCGGTGACCTCGATGAGGGGGCTGGTGAGCTGAAAAAGGGCAGCGGCGATCTGAAGACCGGCGCAGATAAGCTGGCCAAGAGCACGACCGAGGCGAAGAACGGTTCGAAGAAGGTCGCCGACGGTGCCGGGCAGGTCGCCGACGGAACGGGCCAGTTGCGCGATACAGCTGACGAGGCCACGGACAGGGCCGAGGAGCTCAAAGACAAGGCCGACGACCTCGTCGACGGGACGCGGCCCAAGCTGAACCAGGCGGAGGACGACTTCGACTCGGCGCGGAACACGGTCAACGGCGACATGGATGACCGGGTCGCACAGCTGCGCGAAGACTACCCCGACGATCCGAATGTGGCGAAACTAGCCGATGACATGGACAACCTCGGCGGGGATCTGGACAAGGCCCACGGACGAGCGTCGAAGGCGGCAGATGAGGCTAAGGATCTCGAAGATCCGGTCAAGAACGCCGTCGACGACGTCATGGGCAAGATCAGGGAGGCCGACAAGAAGATCGGCAAACTCGACGACGGCGCACAGAAGGTGGCCACAGGAGCCGATGATCTGCACTCCGGGCTGATCAAACTCGACGCCGGTGCAGGCGACTTGGCCAAGGGTGCCGGCGACCTCAATGACGGCGTCATACAGCTCAAAGACGGCACCGAGAAGGCCAAGACGGGCGTTGCCGACCTCAAGGACGGCTCCTCACAGCTGGCTGACGGCTCAGATGAACTCGACAAGGGTGCGAAGAAGCTCGTCGACGGTTCCGGGGAGCTCGCCGACAAGCTGGCCGATGGCCTCAAGCAGATCCCGACCTATGACAAGTCCGACCGCGAGAATCGCTCGGACGTCGTCGCTGTGCCCGTCGATGCCCAGAAGCTCAAGGACAACTCCGTGGACGCCTACGGCGAGGGCCTGGCCGCGTTCTTCGTCTCCCTCGCCCTGTGGATCGGCGGCATGATCACCTACATGGTCATCAACGCGATCCCGTACCGTGCACTGATGTCATCGGCGAAGTCCTCCCGAATCGCCTGGGCCGGCTACGTGCCCGGCCTCCTGTTCGGGGTAGCCCAAGTCGCGGTGCTCTACGGAGTCCTCACCTTTGCTCTCGACTTCTCCGCCGGCAGTTGGTTGTGGACCCTATTGTTCTCGATCCTCGTGGCGGCCAGCTTCCACGCGGTCCACCAGCTCTGCGTCGCGGCCTTGGGAGGTGTCGGCAGGCTTGTCGCCCTGGTCCTGCTCATGGTCCAGATCGCCTCGGCGGGAGGCACCTATCCGGTGCAGACGGCGCCTGGCATCTTCCAGATCATCTCGCCCTTCCTGCCGATGACCCACGCGGTCAACGGCCTGCGGACCCTGATCGCCGGCGGAGACATGTTCATCGCCGCTCAGGCAGCAGTCGTCCTGCTGCTGATGACCGCGATCTGTCTGGTGGCAACCATGCTCGTCTGCGGTCGGAAGCGCACGGTCACGCTGACCCAACTGCATCCGAGCCTCTCGCTGTAGGGCCTGATCCTCGCCGAGGCGGCGGTGCGTCGGCGCGCACCGTCGTCCCGTCATCCCCGTTGTCCGGGGCGGCGAACGGGTCAATCGTCATCGAAATACCGCAGGTATCGCTGTGGTTCCTGGAGGAAACGCCTCCAATGGTCGACCATGTCGAGCCGATCCCATGTGGATTCGCGCAGCCCCCATTCCCCGACCTCGACGAGTTTGGCGCCCTCTGCGCGGGCGAGGACGGGGGAGTGGGTGGCCATAATGGTCTGCAGCCCCGCGCGATCTCGCGCTCGGATGAGCTGCAGCAGGGTGAGCGAGGCGGTGAAGGACAGTGCGCTTTCCGGTTCGTCGAGGACCCACAGCCCCAAGTCCATGAACTTCCCCGTCAACATCTCGATGAACATCTCACCGTGTGACTGTTGCGAGTAGTGGTGGCCGCGGCCGGCGCCGATCTCCATCAGGTAGGCCATGTTCTCGTGCATTGTTTCGGCGCGGAGGAAGAATGCGCCCCGTTTGGAAGCTGCACCGCGGACGATCTGCACGTGTTCGCTCAACTCCGGGATTTCCTCGGCATGGTCTCGAACCTCCCATCCCGTGCCGCCTCCGTGCGGAAGGTCGAGGGAGGTGGCCAATGCCTCGATGAGCGTCGACTTGCCCGAGCCGTTCTCGCCGACGAAGACGGTTGTGCGCTCGAACTCGAATCCGTCCAGAAAGTCAGGCACAGCAGGAAGGTCATGCAGCCATGGGCTGAGCTCTGGCGGAGAGTGCGCATGTTTGGTCACCGACCGCAACGGCAGATCTACCCGGGAATCCATGTGTACGAATGTAGACGACGGTATGGACATGACGCTTCTGGGCAACGGCACCGAGACTTGCGAGCAGAAGTATCGCGACAATCTGCTGGATCGACGGACAGCAGCGAATATCGCTCCCGGTGCCGGCCAATAGACTGGTGGACATGGATGAGCGAGCAATCGCACTGTTGCGTGCGCGCGGGTGGAGGCCCGGCGAAATCCTCGGCTCGGGCATGGACGGCACGGTCGTCGACCTGTCTGCCGACGAAGTCGCAAAGGTCTGGCACGATCGCCGATCGGCAGACCTCGAGCCGCTGCTGCGCTTCGGTTCGGCATTGGAGCAGTCGCCGATTCCCTTCCGCTGCTCTCGGACGATTGAGATCCTTGGCGAGGATGGTCTCACAATCACTATCGAGCAGAAGGTCACAGGTCGCCCTCTGCGCATCGACGCACTGCCGAATGCACCGGTCGTTACCGATGAAGAGATCCGTCTCATGGGCAACGCGTTGGCAGGACTGTCCCAAGTGGGCGCCGGTGATTTGAGCGCTCTCCCGATCCTCCCCACTGAACAGCCGTTTTCCCACACGAGGAGCTTCGGAGCCTCACTCGCAGATCTTGCTGAGCGACGGTTTGCAGAGGGTCCGGGATTCCTGCGGCAGGAGATCGGCGATATCGACGAGATCGTCGCTGCGCTTCTGCGCGGACTGCGAGACCTCCCCGACCTCGAATCGAAATGTCTGATACACGGGGATCTCATCCCCGCCAACGTACTGATCGACGAAGGCGAAGTCTCCGGAGTGGTGGATTTCGGGTTCCTGACCACTGTCGGCGACCCACGATTCGACGCGGCGATCGCGGCAAGCAGCTTCGACATGTACGGTCCGAACGCCCGTCGCTCGGAGAACGTCCTGAGCAAAGCCTTCAGCGCTCGGTTTGGCCATGATCCCACCATCTATGGCCTTTATCGCGCAGCATACGCGGTGATCACGAATTCCTGCTTCGCCACAGATGGGCAAGACGGCCACTTCCTGTGGTGTGCGCAGATGCTCAGACGCGAGGATGTCAGAGACGCAATAGGCAGCCCCCGCAACTGACCCCTACCCGAACGCAAGCCGCAGCGCCAGGATCACCAGCACCACCGCGATGAGGATGTCGAGGACCTGCCACACCCGCGGCCTGGCAAGGTAGCGCGAAAGACCGCGGGCACCGTAGCCGATGCCGAGGAACCACGTGAGAGATCCGAACATCGCCCCGAGCGTGAACGGCAATGCTCCTCCCGGACCCTGCTGATTCGCCAGGTTGCCGAGCATGACGACAGTGTCGAGGTAGACCCCGGGATTGAGGAAGGTCAGCGCCAGAGTCGTTGCGATGATGGACTTCAGACTGCGCTGATGCGTATCCGCCGTCAGCCCTGATGCCTCGCGTGCCGAACGCAGGCTGCCCCACGCGTACCAGAGCAGATAGGCCACACCCAGCCACCGCAGAATCTCCAAGGCCCACGGTGCCAGGAGCACGATCGCTCCGATGCCGACGGTGCCCGCGCCGATGAGAAGGACGTCGGCGAGGATGCAGATCGTGAGCACCACGCCGAGGTGCTCACGGCGAATACCCTGCCGCAGGACAAGGGCGTTCTGCGGTCCGACTGCGATGATGAGCGACCAACCGGCGAGGGTTCCGCTGATGAGATGAGTGAGCACCCGAAAAGACTATGACGCGCACGTTGATAAGAAAAACAACAGAATCTTCATCTGATGCACAATTGCTTCATGAACATCGATCACGTCAAAGCTCTGGCCGCCGTAGTCGACGAAGGCACGGTGGAAGGCGGGGCCTTCGTTCTAGGTGTCACACCATCGGCGACGAGCCAGCGCATCCGCACCCTCGAATCCCGCATCGGTCAGGTGCTCATTCGCCGCACGAACCCCATCACCGTCACCGAGGCGGGGGAGGCGGTCCTGAAATATGCGCGCGAGATCGAGCTCCTCGAGTCCGAAACCATGGATCGTCTCCATGGCATCGACGTCGGGGCCCCGGACGGGGTCGGTTCCGCCCCGGCCCACGGACGCAGGAGGGTCCCGACGGTTCTGCGGATCGGGGTCAACGCAGATTCGCTGGCGACCTGGTTCCGCCCGATCTTCGCCGAGGTGGCGAAGTGGGACGATATCGTCATTCGCATCGAGGTTGCCGACCAGAACGTTGCCCTGCCCCTGCTGACTTCGGGGGAGGTGCTCGGCACCATCACCTCTGCGGCCTCCGGCGGCTACGGCACTCAGGTGCAGAGACTCGGGTCCATGCGCTACGTCGCCGTCGCGTCGAAGGGGCTCCTGAGCAGACACCATGGGCTCGGCGGTCAGGTCGGGCCCGGTGAGATCAGGTCCGGTACCGACACCGAGGTGGACCTCGGGTCCCTGCCGATGGTGAATTTCGGTAAGGACGATGATCTGCAGTTCGCCTTCCTACGCAGGGTGGGGATCACCAGCATCCCTCCGATGTCAGTCGTGCCCAGCTCCTCGGAATTCGCAGTCGCGGTCGAGGCCGGGGTCGGCTGGGGGCTGATCCCCATCCTGCAGCTGGGAGACCTCAGCGATGACCTCGTGCCGATCTCGGCGGATCCGACCATCGACGTGGACCTGTACTGGCATCACTGGAATCTCGCTTCTGAGAAGCTCGGTCGACTCACCGAGGCTCTCCATCAGGCCGCAGCCCAGATGAGGTGAGTCCGCGTTCGGTCAGAGAGCGAGGGCATTCGTTCGCATGCCTGTCGCATCATCGACGGCTCAGCTGCTTGGTTCGAGTACTCTCGCGATCAGCCACCTGAGCTGATCGAGCGCGGCATCGACGGTGACGCGCTCGGGAGTCACGATCGAGTGCAGAGCCAGCCCGTCGAGCATGGTGAATAGCGCAACGGAGGTGGAAGCCACCTCGGCGGGGTCGATATGCCCCTCCGTGGCCAGGATCCCAAGCCAGCGATGCAGGCACTCATAGGTGAAGTCGTGGCCGTACTCGAGGAGCCTGCGGGTCACGGCCCGGCGTTCGGGCCCGAGGGCGCTGATATGCATCGTGAGCCACAGCTCGAGCTGCATATCGCGGTGCTCGTGGCTGGGCAGGAACTGCGCGCAGCACTCGAAGAGGCGATCGACCGGGTCCAGGCCGGATTCGGAGATCGAGAAGTCCTTGACTGCGGTTCGCATGGAGCCGCGAGCGATGGCCTCGTGCAGGTCAGCCTGGGTGGGGAAGTAGTGACGCAGCGTCGAGGCGCCGATCCCAGCCTCTTTGGCGACCGCCCGCACACTGAGGTTGGTCTGTCCGGGCGGAGCCTGCTCAGCCAGACGGATTGCCGCAGAGATGATGTCATCGCGTCGCGACATTCGTGCTCCTCTCGGCCTCGCGCATCATTGCTGTTTTCTGTATAGTACAACGTACTAGCACGCTGTGCCAGAAGGACGGGATCCTGCGTCGAGATTGACCATGACCCTCGCGTGCGCCACATCGACAGAGACTCCGAGCCAATGAAAATGGAGCCCCAGAATGATCGAAAGCATCCAGGAATTCGCCGGATCGATCCCCGACTGGCTGCAGTGGGCAGGCATCATCCTCGTCTCAGCGATCCCGTTCGTCGAGTCCTACTTCGGTGCCGTCATCGGCGTCGCGATCGGTCTGCACCCCGTCGTTGCGATTCTCATGGCCGTCATCGGCAACGTGGTGTCGATGCTCGCCGTCGTCTACGGTGCCGGAGCCATTCGCGATAAGGCGAGGAAGAACAGAGACAAGAGCGAAGAGCCCTCGCAGAAGCGCCAAAGGCTCAAACGCATGTTCGACAAGTTCGGTGTCCCCGGGGTCTCTCTGCTGGGACAGACCCTGCTGCCGTCTCAGATCACTTCGATGGCGATGGTCGGATTCGGTGCCGATCGCAACGCCGTGGCATTCTGGCAGATCATCTCGATCATCCTGTGGGGTGTGCTCTTCGGCGTCCTCGCCACCCTGGGCGTCGAACTCGCACTGCGCTGACAGCTCGGTCGCGCGAGCTCGCGCTGAGGTGATGGATCAGGGGCTGGGCGGCTGCGTCAGTGGCGACATCTAGACTGTGCCCATGACCGAATCCACCCCGACTGCAACGACCATCGACGCCGACGAATTCGCCGTTCAGGCTCAGCGCATCCTGGCCGAGCTCACTGCGAATCCCGAGGCCCAGTTCCGGGACGGCCAGCTCGAATCGATCCGCGATCTGGTCGTGGAGAAG
Organism: Brevibacterium sp. UCMA 11752; assembly: GCF_021532235.1. Lineage (NCBI taxonomy): Bacteria > Bacillati > Actinomycetota > Actinomycetes > Micrococcales > Brevibacteriaceae > Brevibacterium > Brevibacterium sp. UCMA 11752. The sequence goes on from NZ_JACBOS010000003.1 coordinate 1,289,720, forward strand.
AAGAGGGTCCTCGTGGTCCAGCGGACCGGGTGGGGCAAGTCGGCCGTGTACTTCGTGGCGACCAGAATGCTTCGGGCAGCTGGCACCGGTCCCAGCCTCATCATCTCCCCGCTGTTGGCGCTGATGCGTGACCAGATCGCCGCGGCGCAGCGCGCCGGGGTGCGCGCAGCCAGCCTTAACTCCTCCAACGTCACCGAATGGGACACCGTCCTCGACGATCTCAGGGCCGGCAGCCTCGACGTTCTGCTCGTCTCGCCCGAGCGGCTGAACAACCCGCAGTTCCGTGACGAGGTCCTGCCCCAGCTCCTGGCCTTCCTCGGCCTCATCGTCGTCGACGAGGCGCACTGCATCTCCGACTGGGGCCATGATTTCCGTCCCGACTACCGGCGGATCGGACACATCCTGGCCGAACTGCCGGGCAACACCCCTGTCCTCGCCACAACAGCCACCGCCAACTCCCGGGTGGTCACCGATGTCGCCGAACAGCTCGGCCACGACACCACCGTCGTCCGCGGCGAGCTCGCCCGTGACTCCCTCCGGCTCGGGGTCCAACCCGGACTCGACGCGAGCGCACGCATCGCATGGCTGTGTGCCCACCTCGGTGATTTCACCGGTTCGGGAATCATCTACACGCTCACGGTCAGTGCGGCCGAAGACATCACCAGAATTCTGCGCGACCGGGGTCACGAGGTCCGTGCCTACACCGGCCGGACCGATGCTGAGGAGCGGGCCGAGCTTGAGCAGCAGCTCAAAGACAACCGGATCAAGGCGCTCGTGGCCACCTCTGCGCTGGGAATGGGGTTCGACAAACCGGACCTCGGCTTCGTCATCCACGTTGGTGCGCCATCATCTGCCGTCGCCTATTACCAGCAGGTTGGCCGTGCCGGTCGTGCCACGGACTCCGCGGATGTCCTGCTCCTGCCCGGTGCTGAGGACCAGGAGATCTGGAATTACTTCGCCACCGCCTCGATGCCCAATCAGTCCGACGCGAATGCCGTGCTTCAGTCCCTCGCCGAGGCGGACGGCCCCCTGTCCGTGGCTCGCTTGGAGACGCTGGTCGGGACCAAACGCACCCGCCTGCAGCTGCTGCTGAAGACCCTCGAAGTCGAAGACGCCGTGACCAAGATCAAGGGCGGTTACATCTCGACTGGCCGAGGTTGGACCTACGACCAGGAACGATATGAGAAGGTCGCGGCCGTGCGCGCTGCTGAGGCGCAGGCGATGCTCGACTACGAGTCCACTGGCGAATGCCGAATGGAATTCCTCATTCGCCAACTTGATGACCCCGACCCCACACCCTGCGGACGCTGCGATAACTGCGCCGGAATGTGGTGGTCGGCCGAGATCTCGGACGAGAACAGGCAGGCAACGGCAGGAACTTTGCATCGCGTCGGCCTGCCCATCGACCCGCGCAGCACCTGGCCCAGCGGCATGGCCAACATCGGAGTCCCGCTCAAGGGCCGCATTCCCGCCGGAGAGTTGGCGGCCGAGGGTCGAGCCATCGCACGGCTCAGCGACTTGGGGCAGGGTCAGACCTTGCGATCATTTCTCGCACCGGACGCTCCCGATGCCGAAGTGCCCGCACAGATCGGCAAATGGTGCCTTGAGGTCCTGGCCCAATGGGACTGGGAGATCCGCCCTGAAGTCGTCGTCTCGGTGCCAAGCGCGCGCAGGCCCACGACAGTGAGATCCTTGGCGGCGAATCTGGCCTCCGCCGGACGACTCATCGACGGGGGAGAGCTGCTGCAGGTTCATGACCACGGCACCCCCGAGGTCAACAGTGCCTTTCGGGTGAAAGATCTCTACGATGCGTTCGTCGTCCCGCCCGAGGTCGAGGAGGCAGTGGCCGGAAAGGCGGTGCTTCTCGTCGACGACGAGGTCGTCTCACGGTGGACGATGGCGATCGGGGCGCGACTGCTCAGGCAGGCGGGGGCGACTGCGGTGCTGCCGTTCGCACTCGCACTGCGTGCCTGAGGAAGATCATCAGCAACTATCTCGGACCCGAATCTCACCGGGTGGGCTGGTTACCTCAGGGCTGCCCGGATGTCCTTGACCAGAGTGGGGGTCCTCCACTGGCTGACCTCTGAGGCCCACCGTGTCCATGGGTAGGCGAGTCGGACGAGGTAGTAGTTGACATATTCGACGACTCCGAACGCCCAAACGACGACCACGACGACTGTGGCGATCGTCCCGGAAGGTGCGTTGACGATCACACCGACCAGACCCGTGATCAGGGCGACCGGGGTGATCAGCCTCAATCCGCGAAAGCACCGCGCGGCCATGTGCGGCATTCGGTCCGGGGCGGCCTGGGCCTTTCCGACGGGCATCCGGGAGCGCATCAGCAGCCAATAGGCGCTGGCCTGAAGCAGGACGAACAGCAGAGGAAGAAGAGCCCACCACAAGGCCGCGACAGCGCCGGAGGATTCGAGTCGGGACCGCCACATGAGTGCGACCAGCGCGAACACTGCTGCAGCCGCGAGCTCGCCGAGCCCCAGATTCAGGTACCGGGAGCGCGGCTATGAGAATCGATCGCTCACGGATTCTGCTGGAGCTGGAACGTCGCCCCTTCCGGATCGGTGACGGTGGCGATGCGGCCGTACGGTGAATCTTCGGGACCGGCGAGCACCTTGCCACCGAGTTCGGCCACCCTGGTTGCGGTGGCATCGGTGTCCTCGACGTTGATGTAGTCACGCCAGAAGGACACTTGGGTCCATTCGCTGGCATCGCAGATGCCGGCCACCGCGTTCTCCTCGGTGCCATGTGTCGAATACGGGAACCCCTCCATCGCCACGATATCGAAGGAGAAGACGGTGCGATAGAACTCCTGCGCGACGGGATAATTCAGTGTCATGAGCTCGAACCACACCGGAGTCCCGGGCGTGAGCGGGGTGTCGAACCCGGTGAACTCGCCGGGCTGCCACATGCCCACACCGGCACCGGTGGGATCGGTGATGACCGCCATCTGGCCCAGAGGTCCGACGGACATCGGTTCGGCGATCGGAGCCGCACCGGCGGTGAGCGCTGCCGCGTAGGTGTTCGCGATGTCGTTGGTATGAAGGTAGGTCGTCCACATCGCCGGGATCATCGGGTTCGGAGTGCCGTCCATGTTCACGGCACGCATAGCGCCGCCGACAGCTGCTCCGTCCTTTGTGATCATGTTGTAGTGGCCGAAATCAGGTCCCTGATCCTCGAACTTCCACCCGAAGATCTCGGTGTAGAACTTCGTCGTGGACTCGAAGTCGTGGCAGGTGTAATCGATCCAGACGGGCTGTCCTTCACGGAGATTCTCAGGCATTGCGGCTCCTCATCATTGCGGTTGGCGATCTGCTCAGTGATTGTGGTCGACGGCCGCGGGATCAGCGGCTGTTGTCAGTGCCAGTTCCTGGTGAACTTGGCGAAGTAGTCATACATCGTGGCTTGCAGCAGAGGCCCGAAGGTCACACGCTTCACCCCCAGGTCCTGCAGCTGAGAGAGGTCGAGTTCGTCGGGCACGGCACCCTTGACCGGGTGGGCGGTGACATTCAGCGGCAGTCTCACCTGCGACAGTACGGTTTTGAGAGTCTCGGTGTTCGGCAGCCTGACGGGATAGACGGAATCCGCACCGGCCTCGGCGCACAGGTTGAGGCGTCGCACCGCCTCGGCGGTGGGATCCTCGAAATCATCGGGATTCTTGAACACATCGGTGCGGGCATTGATGACCACGTGCACCCGTTGCGCGTCAGCGGCGCGACGCAGGTCGCCGATGTACTCGGCGTGCTCCTCGGCGCTGCGCAGTCGTCCTTCGCTGTGGACGGTGTCCTCGATGTTGACGCCCACAGCGCCGGCCTCGAGGAGCCCGGCGATGAGATCCGGCGCCGCAGTGTCATAGCCGGATTCCAGATCGGCGCTGACCGGCACATCCACAGAGCCGCACACGCGGGCGATCCCCGCCAGTGCCTGGCTGAGACTCATGGTCTCGCCGTCCGCGGAGCCCACGGAGTCGGCGAGAGGATGGGAGCCGATGCTCAGGGCTTCGAAGCCGGCATTGACCATGGCCTGGGCTGACCAGGCGTCCCACACTGTCGGCAACACGATCGGACGATCCTGATGATGGGCTTCGAGTAGAGCGGACGCGCGTTCAGCAAGAACAGAGAAATCGGTCATGTCCAACACTGTTCCACCGATTGCTGGCTACGATCCAGTAATCTGGCGAGTTCACCCGAAGGTTTCAGACTTATTCACACAGTGATCGAGGCTCTGATATCATTTAGTGAACGATGTACACAAAATGAGACTTCGGCGCGCGGGCAGGTTGAGGAGGGGTCATGAAGGTGCTCATTCTGGCCCCGGGGTCCTGGGGCGACGTTTCACCGGCGATCAGAATCGCCGTGGACCTCATTGCCGACGGGCACACGGTCACCATGGTCGTCCATGCCGACTATGCGGCGGCTGTGGAACGATCCGGGTGCGCCGCGGCACGATACACGGCTGCCCTCACGCCTCCTCCGTCCGCGGATGGAGGCGCTGGCCCGGGTGTGCGGGGGTACCTCGATCATCTGCGCGGCTACATGATGGACCACGCTGAAGCCGCCCTTATGACAGTAGGCGCAGGCGCCATCGACGTAGTGCTCACCAATCCCATCTCGCCCTACGGCCACGACATCGCCGAGGCTCTCGGCATCCCATCAGCCGAAGCACTGCTCCAGCCCTCGAGGCCGAGTCGGGCCTATCCGCCGATGATCGCTTCGGCGATCGACTTCGGACCACTTCTCAACCGTCCGATCGGACGCGTGGTGCAGAGAGTACCCGCGCCCTACATCCCTGCAGCGGCATGGGTTCGGGAACAGCTGGGCCTGCCTGCGAAGAAGTTCACCACAACTCTGGACGAACGAGCACGGGCCGCGGTACCCGTCCACCATGGCATCAGCCCCGTCATCTTCCCGCGCCCGAGCGATTGGCCTCAGCACCTGAGCCTCGACGGCTTCTGGTGGCCGGTCGACGACGAAGAGTGGACCGCACCGATCGAGCTCGCAGACTTTCTCGCCAGCGGGCCTCCTCCCGTGCTCGTGACCATGGGCAGCGTTCCAGAGGGCAGCCGAGCCGCGGATGCGCTGTCCGAGTTCGTGTCGTCGACCCGCCATCGTGTCATCGTCCAGGGTGCGGCCGGCCCCATTCTCGCCGAGGCGGCTCCCGGCCGGGTTGTCACCGCGGGCCCGGTGCCCCACTCCTGGCTGCTGCCGCAAGTTGCGACCGCGATCCACCAAGCAGGTGCGGGGATCACCGCGGCCTGCCTGCGTGCCGGAATTCCGAGCGTCCCATTCCCTCAGCACACGGATCAGTTCTTCTGGGCGCGGACCGCCGCAGGACTCGGAGTCGCAGCACCGGCATTGAGCAATCGCAGAGTGACTCCCAGCGCACTGCACTCCAGCGTGGAGTCGGTGACCGGGTCGGGAGAGATGCTCCGAGCCGCGACCACGATTGCGAAGTCGCTGGAGCGATCCGAGCGCGACCAGGGCGAGAGCACCCTGTCACTGCGACGCTGGATCGCCGAGCCCTTTTCACCAAAGGCAGGAGGGCGGCAGTGACTGAGGGAAAGGTCGGCAGGCCCGCTCGCCTGGACCGGGTGAGCATCGCACGAGCGGCCATCGCCTTGGCTGACCGGACGAGTCTGCCGCAGGTCACGATGCGGGCCCTGGCTGCAGAGATCGGGAGCGCGCCCGCCGCCCTCTATCGGCATGTCGACGACAGGGACGGACTCGTCGCTCTGATGATCGACGAGGTGCTGGCAGAACGGACCGCAGTTGAGGCAAAAGGTTCCTGGCGGGCGGATCTCTCCATATTTGCCGTCGGAATATTCGCTCTCCACAGCGCGCACCCCTGGCTGTCGACAGGGGTGCTGCCGGAGACGATGGGCCCCGGTCTCGGCGAGGTGATGGACGAGGCTATCGGTCTGCTGGCCTCTCATCCGGCCCCGGCAGGACGAAAATACTCCGCCATCGCGGTGCTGCTCGAGCTCGTCGCCGGACATGCCCGAGCTGCGGCACGACTCGAAGATTCGGCAGCCGTCATCGTCGAAGATGCTGGCTCGTCAGGCTCGGTCGACGAGACGGGCCACGGTGCCGACGAAGACTATGCGACTGCGGTGATCATCGCGGCAGTGGGCGGGATTCTCAACTCCGAGGACCTCTGAGCTCTCACTCACAGCCTGGGCGTCTGCGGCGGCTCCTCGCGTCGATCACCGGTGGCTTCGAACGCTGCAGCGAGTTCGATGAGCTTCGAGTCATCCCAGCCGCGGCCTGAGATCGTCAATCCGATGGGAATCCCGGTGTCGGCCATTGTGCCCATGGGCACCGTCACCGAGGGGATGCCCAGATGCCGTGGCACCAGGTTGCCGTTGGCGACCCAGGTGCCGTTGCGCCAGCCGAGGTCCGCCGAAGCCTCGTTGACATCCATATCGGCCGGTCCCACATCGGCCATCGCCGGGTAGACGACTGCGTCGAGGCCGTTGACGTCCATCCACTCTTCGAGATCGATCCGACGAGTCACCTCGAGACCTCGGATGCCGTCTTCGAGATCGGGGATCTCCGTCACCGAGGTGTAGGGCCGATCCTTGGCCAGCTGCGGGTATTCGGCGATGTCATCGTCGAACCCGGTGTAGCGATCCGGCAGGGCACCGTCCGGGTGGGGGAAGATCCTCGTCCCGTCCACCTCGGCGAGGGAGGACAGCTTCGGGTCACCGTTGGCGGCCAGGAAATCGTCCCAGGCCCACGCGGAGAGGTCGTTGATCTCCCGATCAAGGTAGTCGGTGCTGACGATGCCGCGCGTCCTGATCGTCGGAGCACCGGGGCGATCGCCCTCGTAGTTGCTCACGACTGGGAAATCGGTCTCGACGACCTCGGCACCGGCGGCCTCAAGATCACGGCGGGCTGCCTCCCAGGCGGCGATCACCGAGGCGCGGGTTTCGACCCGCTGTCCCGTGGGCCCGCCGATGCCGCCATCGGGGTTCGTCCCGGCCTCGGGGTCGGCGTTGATGTACATCTTCGGGATGCCGAAGCGTTTGCCGGCCAGAGTCGAAGAAGCCGCCTCGGCATCGGTGGGAAGCAGTGCGGCATAGGAATCGGGGCGAATGGCGGAAGCGGCGGGAATCTCGACCCAGGGCTGGACTCGCCAGAAGTCGCCACGAGTCTCGGCGTCGTCGGCGACGATGACGTCGAGGACCTCGCACAGATCGGCCATCGACCGGGTGTGGGGGACGGCGACGTCCATCGTGGGCACCAGAGACCAGTTGCCGCGCACCGAGATGACTCCGCGGGAAGGGGTGTAGGCGATGAGTGCATTGTGCGAGGCTGGAGCCCGCCCTGAGGACCAGGTCTCCTCGCCGAGGCCGAAGGCGGCGAAGTTCGCGGTCGTCGCGGTACCGGAGCCGTTCGACGAACCGGAGGCGAAGGCGCTGGTCAGCCACTGCGCGTTGTAAGGGCTTTCGGCCCTGCCGTAGAGGCCACGCTGCATGCCGCCGTTGGCCATCGGCGGCATATTGGTCAGCCCCAAGCAGATGGCACCGGCGCCGCGCAGGCGTTCGATCGTGAAGGCGTCCTTCTGCGCGATGAGGTCGGCGAACGCGGGGGATCCGGCGGCCACGCTCAGCCCGGTCACCATGTAGCTGTCCTTGGCGGTGTACGGGATCCCGTCGAGGGGGCCCAGCATCTGGCCATGGGCGCGTCGTTCGTCGGAGGCGGCCGCCTCGGCGAGGGCATCCGGATTGGCCACGATCACAGAGTTCAACTTCGTGCCGGTGTCGGGTCCGTCGAAGGCGGCGATGCGAGCTTGGTAGGACTCGACGAGCCCCACCGAGGTGGCGGTTCCGTCCTCGAGCGCCTGTCGCAGTGAGGCGATGGATGCTTCGACAACATCGAACTTCGTCATTCTCGATTCCTCCGTGCAATTCCGGTGCGAACGGGCGCCGTCGCCGGGTCGACGATGCCCCGCTGGATGCAGCCCGCCATGAACTGGTGATGTCTCACAGTATTGCTCACCTGGATCGGAAATGTCGTGCGAATCCCGTTGCCGCTGAGGTCTTAGCGCGTTGGATCATGCTGTCCTCGCGCGTAGGATCGGGGCATGTCGATCAGGGCGATCATTCTCAGCGGAGGCCGCTCGAACCGCTTCGGCGGCGTCCATAAACCCGCGGTGGAGCTGGGTGGGACCACGGTGATCTCACGGATCTTCGGCGCTGTTCGCACTGCTGATCCCGACGCCGAGGTGTGGGTGGCCGGACCATGTGATGGGCTGACTGCGCGGGAGCAGGAATCCGTGCATTCCGTCGTTGAGGAACCTGCCTTCGCCGGTCCTCTGGCTGGCATCGCAGCGGTATGCGCCGCGTTTCGGGACGCTTCCTCCGCAGCGTCTGCGGGTGTGACTCTGGTGCTGGCAGGGGACATGCCGCTGATCACTGCGGACCACCTCGGCGATCTGATCGAAGCCTGTCAACGGACAGGGACGCCGGCAACTGGGACCGACGACCGGGGGAAGACGCAGTTCCTGTGTGCCGCATGGCCGACAGAGCTTCTGCTCTCGCGTCTGGACGACTTTGGCGATCCCACGAACGGCGCGGTGAAATGGTTGTTCTCCGGGCTCGAGCTCAGTCTCGTTGACGTGGAACCGGGAGTCGTCGCCGACTTCGACACGGCTGAGGACCTCGACCGCATTCACACCCGCATCGACGAAGCCGCCTCGACCGACGAAGCCGCCTCGACTCAGTAAGCGTCGAAGCGGCTTCGAGGGCGAATCGGCCAAACGGGCTCAGTCGTCGACGAGCTGAGTCTGTTCGATGGCTTCGACCGACTCCGCTGGCGAGAGTCGGCAGCTGATGCCGACGTAGAAGACGACGACGGAGAAGATCACGGTGATGAGCTCACCCCAGATGAAGCCCATGATGTCGAGTCCACCGCCGTAATGGCCGATGAGGCTGAGAACGACCAGGCCGACCATCCACAGGATCATCCACCAGCCGGAGCGCATCTTCAGGTCCGGCAGACGCGCTTTGTCCTTGGCGAAGATGTGGTGGAGGATCATGACGACGTAGCCGATGGCCACGGCCAGGAAGAGCTTCCAGTTCGTCTCCCAGCCTGTCCAGTACACGATGAGGTTGGCGCAGATGAAGCCGATGATGGGCAGCACATCGTTGCCGGGCAGTTTGAACGGACGCTCCTGATCGGGCAGCTGACGGCGCAAAGCGGCGACGACCACCGGACCCGTGGCGAACGAGAGCACGGTGCCCGAGGTGATGAAGCCGACCAGTTTCGCCCATGAGGGGAACGGGAGGAACATGATGCAGGAGACGATGAACACGACGAGCAGAGAAATCCACGGGACGCCGTGCTTGTTGAGCTTCGCCAGGGCGCGTGGGGCATTGCCGACCTTCGCCTGGGAATAGGACAGTCGCGGGGCGAGTGCAGTGTAGATCAGGCCCGTGTCAGCGGGGGAGACGATCGCATCACCGTAGAGGATGACGGCCAGCCACACGGCACCCAGCAGCAGCGAGATCTCAGCGAGAGGACCTGCGTCGTTGGTGAAGGCCAGGTTCTTCCATCCGCCGTCGAGGAGATCCGAGGGCAGCGCACCGATGAAGGCCGCCTGCAGCGCGATGTAGATGACACCGGTGACGAGGATGGACCCGATGACTGCGAAGGGGACGTTCTTCTGCGGATTCGTCGTCTCACCGGCGAACTCGACTCCTTGGCGGAAGCCGAGGTAGGAGAACACGATTCCCGCGGCAGGCAGCGCCGCGAAGATCGGTCCGATGCCGTTGGGTGCGAAGCCGCCGAACTGCTGGCTCGCGAAGTGACCGGGGTTGAACGAGAGAGTGAAGAACACGACGATGACCAGCACGATGACGGCGAGTTTCCACCACACGAGGACGTTGTTGAACCGAGCGAAGAGCTGGACTCCGTAGAGGTTGATGAAGCTGAAGACCAGCATCAGAGCGATGCTCACGGCAATGCCCGGGCCGGTGAGGACGGCGACGTCATCGACGGTGTGCATGAGCCAGGGAAGGTAGCTCGAGGCGTACTGAACGGCGGCCATGACCTCGATGGGGACAGTCGCAGCCACAGAGAGCCAGGTGATCCAACCGCTGGTGAAGCTCGCGAATGAGCCGAAGGAGAAGTGGGGGAAGCGGATGACGCCACCGGCGACGGGGAACATCACGCCGAGCTCCGCGTAGTTCAGCGCCACGAAGATCATCATGACGGCGCCCAGCGCCCAGGAGATGAGCGATGCCGGACCGACCATCACCGAGGCATTGAACGCACCGAAGAGCCAGCCGGAACCGATGATCGAACCGACGCCGGTGAATAGAAGACCGATCTTTCCGATGTCTCTCTTGAGCCCCTTATCGGCCCGGACCTCGACCTTCGTTGGTTGTCCGGATGCCGGGGGAATGATTGTGGACATCATTGCCCTTTCGATTGTGCTAACAGCTTTCAACTGTTGAAGTTTGCTCCTTTTGAATAGGTGATGTCAATCACTCCGATGGTGATTTCGGGTCATCGAGAGATCCTTTATATACCTTATGTGACCAGCGGCGATACGCAGGATTCTGTTCGACATCGTCAGCTGAGCTCGATTGGATCCAATGTCGGAGCAGTTATCGGCGGAACCTCGATTGATATCTGGAGTCGTTGAATGCTTACTTGTCGGATTGGATCCAATGACGTGCGAAACTCCCAGCCGACAATTCTGCATATCGGAGTGTCCTCGGTCGAAATGGCAGCAGATTGCAGTTTGATTGCAATCAGCAAGGCGTGTCTCTATCCGATGGTCATTGTGCGGCCCTGGGCGCGTATTCTCACGGCTTGAGGGGGCTATGCTTCACGGCAGAAGGTGGATGACTGAAGGGTAGGAGATCGCCCGGGGAGCGTGTCCGAGGGCGATGTCTGGATGAGAGCGAATGTCCAGGCGCGGGCACCGCGAGCGATGGGAGGGAATCGAACTGTGACACACGATCAGGCGGCCAGTGCCAGAATCGCGGCCGAGCTGAGGTCGCGGATCATCCAGGGAGTTCTCGTCCCCGGGACCAGGATCAGGCAGGAAGAGATCGCCGAGGAGTTCGGTGTGAGCAGGCTGCCGATCAGGGAGACCCTGCGAATCCTCGAATCCTCAGGGCTGGTCACTCTTGTGGCCTCGACCGGAGCGTGGGTTTCCGCCCTCGATCTTGACGAATGCCGGGAGATCTACCTGATGCGCGAGCGGCTGGAGCCGCTGCTGCTGAGAATGGCAATGCCCTCGCACACGGCCGAGTCGTTCATCGGGTTCGAAGCCAGCGCCCAGCGGGTGGAGGCGGCGACCTCGCCCGGTGAGTTCCTCGAGTGCGATCATGACTTCCATCGAGCGCTGATGGCGGGCCCGACGACGATCAGGCTCCACGACACTGTCGACCACCTGTGGAATCTCACCCACTACTACCGCAGGCAGCTGCTCGCGCCGAACGCAGTCACCCGACGCTCGCGACGAGAGGACATCTTCGCCGAACACCGCATGATCCTTCGGGCCGTCATCGACGGCGATGTCGAATCCGCCGAGGCGATGCTGGCGCTGCATATTCGCCACACCCGAAAGCTGGTCGAGCTCTACCCCGAGATCTTCACTCACGGCGGTGCGGGCGGCCCCGGGAGTTCGCGCTGAGCTCGGATCAGCCCTGACGTGCCTTGAATCGGGGGTTGAGCTTGTTGATGACATAGACGCGGCCGCGTCTGCGCACGACCTGTGAACCCGGCTGCTTCTTGATCGAGCGCAGGGATCTGCGAACCTTCATGACTGATCTCCTTAATGAGAATGAGTATTGTTAGACTTAACAATAGATTCTTTGAGGGAAGGATGCCAATGCCGGAGTCAAATGACGCCGATATCGATGTGATTGCAGTGACGGGCGCATGTGCCCAGGAGCGGGGCAGCTGCGCCCGGAGCATAGCGGAAGCCAGGGGATTCGTCTTCGTCCCTGCCGAGCAGACGGGTCAAGGGCTCGAGGCGGTCGACAGGGCAGTCACTCTGATGCGCAAGGCGATCCACGTTCCCGGCGTTGTCCTGGAGTACCCACTGGAAGTGCCGGTGATGGAGATCGTCGGCTCCCTGACGGCTCCGGAGGCGGGGGCGACTCTCATCGACCTCGTCTGCGTTCTCGACGTGGGATGCATGCTTGCTGATCTTGACTCCGAGGAGTTCATCAGAGTCCCCCTGACGAGTGATGCGAACGACGGAGGCGTCATCACCTCGAGGGCTGAGCTGCTCGTCGCGCAGATCGAATTCGCCTCGACGATCGCAGTCGTCAACGGAAGGTCGCTCCAGCCGAAGGTGCTCGAGCGGGCGACCTCGCTGCTCAGCCATCTAGCCCCAAGCGCTGAGCAGAGACTCGTCGCGAATCCCTGCAGCTGGCACGGTCGCGACGGTCTCGGTGGTCGCGACGGTCTCGAGGTGCCTGGTCGTGCCGGGAGGACCTACGCGCAGCGGCCGCCGGATGCCGGCTGGGTGGCGATCCTCAACCAAGAATTTCCACCGCAACGGCAATCCTGCGTGGTCGAAGCCATTCGGTACGAGCAGTATCGCCCCTTCCACCCAGGTCGCTTGCATCACGCGCTGCAAGCATGCCTGTTCCAGGGGCACTGCGGACACATTCTGCGCTCGGCCGGATTTGCACGATTGGCCACACGTCCGCACATCACCGCCCAGTGGGATCAGGTCTGCCGCATATTCACGCTGTCTCCATTGGCGCTCGACGACAGCCTCGGCGCCGAGGATGAGTTTCTCGCGTTCGGTCAGGACTTGGCGTTCATCGGCACCGGACTCAACGAGCTCCGGCTGCGGCAGGTCCTCGACGAGGCCGCCCTCAGCGATGCGGAGCTGGAGGCCGGGCCTATGGAGTGGGCAGGCTTTCCCGACCAGTTTCCGGCGTGGAGCACAACGGCGAGATAGGTTCGTCGATGCCGTCCGCCGACGACTGCAGCCGGCTCTTCGCCGCCGACCGCTATCGGTTCTTCGCCAGGGCGGCGCACTCGGCGCAGAGTCCGAAGATCTCGAACACATGTCGGGTGTCTTCGAATCCATGTGAGTGAGCCGTGGTGGTGATCCAGTCCTCGCTGGGCGGTTCCACCTCAACGGCCTTGCCGCAGTTCTCGCACACCAGGTGGTGGTGATGCTCGTCCTGGGCGCAGGCGCGGAACAGCTGTTTCTCGGCAATGGTGATGGAGTCGGCGTGCCCGGATTCGCTCAGGGCGTTGAGCTGTCGGTAGACGGTGGCCAGCCCCACTGTGTGGCCCTGATCCTCAAGCGTCCGATGGAGCTGTTGGGCGGAGACGAAGCGCTTCTCGCTCTCGAGCGCGGAGCGGATCACGGCCTTCTGGGCCGTGCTGCGGGTCTTCTTGGGTTCTTCAGCCGTCATGTCCTTGTGCCTCCGACGCTGCAGCGCAGTTGGTTCTGTGAGCATATGCGCATACGTTGATGTGTTCGGGTATTAATGAAAAACGTTACCATTAGCGGATGACGATCGTCCCGATGGCAGATGTGGAGGAGATGTGAACAGGAAGCAGTCCGCAGGAGCCGTCCCGGTGATCCTCCTGACCGGCTACCTGGGGGCGGGCAAGACCAGTCTGCTCAATCACCTGCTGCGCCATCCCGATGCACGCATCGGTGTCGTCGTCAATGACTTCGGCGACCTCAACATCGACGCGGGCCTCGTCGTCGGGCAGGTCGATGAGCCCTTCTCCATCTCGGGCGGATGCATCTGCTGCCTTGATGATGACACTTCGCTCGAAGACGCACTCACCGCACTCGCGAAACCGCGCCTGCGTCTCGACGCCATCATCGTCGAAGCCAGCGGTTTCGCCGAACCGCTGACACTGGCACGGATGGTCACCCGCATGGGCCACCACCGCTTCCACCTCGGCGGGGTCATCGACGTCGTCGACGCCACCATGCATGCCGCCACGGTCGATACCGAAACCGCACCGCCGATGCGCTACGCGGCAACGACCCTGGTGCTCGTCAACAAGCTCGATCAGCTCCCCGTCGCGGACCGGGACACGGCTGTCGCTGCGATCCGGGAACGGGTCCATCAGCGCAATCCGCGACTCCTCGTCGTCGGCACCAGCTTCGGCCGTCTCGACCCGGCGCTGATCTTCGACCCCGGCTCAGGGGCCGAACGAGGCGGCGATGGAACACGGTCGGGTGACAGTTCAACCGGGGATGAGAGCGCAGAACCCATCCAAGCTGAACTTCCGATCCGGGAACTCATCCGACAGGCCTACGCCGAAGCCGCTCAGGAAGGCATCGACGGCGAAGGTGAGAGCGTCCCCGTCCACCATCATGCTCAGTCGGTGACGATCACTGCCAGCGGGTGTGCCGACGCCGGCGCCGTGCTGGACTTCCTTGAGGATCTGCCGGCCGGGGTCTACCGGGTGAAGGGCTCGATTCTCGTCGACGACAGGGCCGGACGCCGGCGCTACGGCCTCCAGGCGGTAGGCCCGAACGTCTATGTGTCGACAGTCGCGTCGCAGTCGACAGTCGCGTCGCAGCCGACCGTTGCGCCGCAGCCGACAGCCGTACCGCAGTCGAGGACGGCACCGCAGGAGGAGAGCTGGGACAGCGCGTTGGTCGTCATCGGCGAGTCCTTCGACGAAGCAGATGTCAGGGCGAAGCTCAAGGTCGCGTTGCGCAGCGACGGAGGCGCGAACGGAGTGGAGCGACTCCGCCACTACGTACGCCTGCACAGCTGAGAACGGTGAGGCGCCGATCTGCTCCGAGACCCATCACGCCGACGATTGCGGTGTTTCCGGAATCCAAGACGGAGGAAAACACCCGCGCTCGCAGACTGCTGTGCTCATATGATCGAATCATGACTGATCTCCCATGCCTCACTCAGCCTTTTGGGGGAGGAAGAAGACAACTTTTGGGGGACGCGTCGACCAGCCCGGCCTGAAAGACTGAACTCGTTCCACCCTCGCCCGGACTATCCCCGCCGTCGCACCGATCGCCGGCACACCGCTCCACCAACGCACCGCTCCACGAAGTCACCTGATCACCCATCCGCAGCTCCCGCATGCCCAAAACCCGGAGGAACCCGTGTCCCTGATCACCAGGATGAGTCTGAAGAACCGCCTCATCGTCGGCCTGCTCACCCTTGTGATCGCCGTTTTCGGCGTCATTGCGACCACCTCGCTCAACCAGGAGACGATGCCCTCGGTCGAGCTGCCAGGCACCTCGGTGCAGGTCACGGTTCCGGGAGCCTCACCCGAGGTCGTCGAGGAATCGGTGACCAAACCGATCGAAACCGCGCTCGAAGGGGTCGGCGACCTCGAGACGGTGAGCACAACCTCCTCGCCGGGGTCGATGTCGGCCAACGTCACCTGGCCCTTCGGCAAGGATGCCGAGGAGATGACGGACTCTGTGCGCTCGGCCGTCGACTCTGCGAAGGCAGACCTTCCCGACGGCGCCGAGGCGGAGGTGCTGTCCCAGCAGATCGACGACGTCCCGGTGGTCATGTTCGCCGTCTCCGGGGGCGAGGACTCGCAGAAGCTCGGCGATCTGGTTGAGACTGAACTCGTCCCCGAGCTCCAAAGCGTCGCGGGCGTCTCCAGCGTCGACGTGGCCGGGCAGAACGAGCGGCGAGTCAACATCAGCTTCCGTCCCGATGACGTCAACGATAAGAACGTCGTCACCACCTCGGTGCCCGATGAGCTCACCGCGGCAGGGACAGTTGTTCCCGCCGGGCAGAGTGCAGACGGGAACAAGTCCCTATCGGTCGAGGTCGGCGATGAACTCGACGCGGTCGACCAGATCGAGAAGACCCCGCTGCGCACTGCTGACGGTACGGTCCTGCTAGGCGACGTCGCTGATGTCGAACTCGATTCCGTGGATAAGACCTCGTACTCGCGTGCCGATGGCAAGGATGCCGTGACGGTGTCGGTGACTAAGGGCCAGGATGACAATGTCGTTGAGGTCTCCCACGGAGTCAATGAGGTCCTCGAGAGGATGGGACCCGAACTCGGCGGCGACGTTTCCTTCTCCACGATCTTCGATCAGGCTCCCGAGATCGAGAAGTCGATCCATGACCTGTCGGTCGAAGGTGGGCTGGGACTGTTCTTCGCGATCCTCGTGATCCTGGCCTTCCTCGGCTCGTTCCGGTCCACCGTGGTCGCCGCGATCTCGATCCCGATGTCGCTGCTGATCGCGATGATCGGTCTCATGGTCGGCGAATACACCTTGAACATCTTGACCCTGGGAGCCCTGACCATCGCCGTCGGCCGTGTCGTCGATGACTCCATCGTCGTCATCGAGAACATCCGCAGACGGCAGGGTACGAGCGACCTGACGATTGATGACATCGTCGCCTCGGTCAAGCAGGTGGCCGGTGCCATCACGGCCTCGACCCTGACCACCGTGGCCGTGTTCCTGCCCATCGCCTTCGTCGACGGCATCGCCGGACAGCTGTTCCGTCCCTTCTCCGTGACCGTGACACTGGCTCTGCTCGGTTCGCTCCTTGTCGCGCTGACGATCGTTCCGGTCTTCAGCTACTGGGTCCTGCGGAAGAGCCCGAAGCCCCTGTCGCCGAAGCGCCAGGCTGCCACCGACGCAAGCTATGAGGCGTGGGCCCGGAAGCATCGGGAGAAGGGCATCAAGCGCGCTGAGAAACGACAGTCGAAGATCGACAGGAAGAATGCCAAACGCGGCGCCAAGGGCAAGACGCTGCTCCCGGCGGCGACTGCCGATGCTCCGGTGACGCCGATGCCCGGTGACGGTGAGGCTTCGGACAGGGTCGACCGTCTGCAGCAGCGAAGCCTGCCGGCTATCCTGGCCGCGCTTCGACACCCATGGCGCACGATCGTCATCTCCGTGGCGATCTTCGCCGTGACGATGATGATGGCCAGCTTCCTCAAGACTGACCTCCTCGGGGCCGCAGGGCAGAACTCTCTCTACATCGCGCAGACTCTGCCAGCCGGAGCCTCGCTCGAGGCCAGTGATGAGGCGGCGAAGAAGGTCGAAGACGTTCTCGCCTCCGACCCGGACGTCGACACCTACTCGACGACCGTCAATGGACCCGAAACCGGTTCCGAGAACTCCTTCAACATCACCCTGAAGGACGATTCCGAAGCGGAGGTCGCAACGAACCGGCTGTCGAACCAGATCGACGGACTCGGCAACGAGGTCGGCGAGATCGATCTCCAAGACGCCTCAGGCAGTGCGAATGAGGACGTGGAGATCAAACTCTCCGGCTCTGATCTGTCAGCGCTGGGCGAGGCCGCCGATTCCGTGACGAAGAAGATGAGTGAGACCGAGGGCGTGACGAACGCCCGCAATGACCTCGCCTCCGATCAGCCGATCATCCACGTCGATGTGAACCGGGAGAAGGCCGCGGACTACGGCTACAGCCAGGCCGAGGTGGGGCAGGCCATTGCGGCAGCCCTGCACGGAAGTGAAGCCGGAACTCTGACGCTGGAGGGCAAGGAGCGAGATATCTTCCTCGCCCCGACCCACCCTGATGCGACTCCAGACGAGATCCGAGCTTTGGAGCTTCCGGTCACCGAGGTGCAGACGCAGAACGCACAGGAAGACGCGACCGACGCAGTCGAAGAGAAGACCGACCGCAGAGCCGACGAAGCCAAGGCCAAGGCCGAAGAGGAATCAGCCGATCAGCTCGAATCTGCACGTGAGGCCCGCGACAACGCCGCCGATCAGCTCGAAGAAGCCCGGAAGGCCCTGCGCGATGCCCAGAATCCACCGCCGGCTCCGAGCCCCGGCGACATGGCGGCCGATCAGGTCGAACAGGCAGAAGAAGGCGTCGAACAGGCAGAGAAGGGCCTGAACGAGGCCAACGACGCGATCGACGACCTCGTCGACAGCCAGCGCGAGCAGGAGGAGAGCCAGGCCGAGGAGCAGGACCTCGCCGACGAGCAGGCGGCGATCCCCGACATCAAGGGCGACCCGATCACGGTCGATGAGATCGCCAGCGTCGACGAGACCGAAACCCCCGCCACCGTCACCCGGGAGGACGGCAACCGTCAGGTCACAGTGTTCGCCACCCCTGCCGAAGGACAGCTCAACCCGGTCTCCGCGAAGGCACAGGAACTGACCTCGAGCATGGATCTGCCCGATGGCGTGAGCTTCGACGTCGGAGGCGCGAGCCAGGAGCAGGCCGACTCCTTCGCCCAGCTCGGATGGGCCATGCTCGTGGCGATCGCGCTGGTCTTCCTCGTCATGATCGCGACCTTCCGCAGCTTCGTTCAGCCGCTCATCCTGCTCGTGTCGATTCCCTTCGCCGCTACCGGTGCCGTGCTGCTGTTGCTGCTGACCGGCACACCGCTGGGCATCCCCTCGCTCATCGGCCTCCTCATGCTCATCGGCATCGTGGTGACCAACGCGATCGTGCTCATCGACCTCGTCAACAAGCTGCGCGAGCACGGGATGGGACTGTGGGACGCGATCATCCACGGCACTCGGCTGCGTCTGCGGCCGATCCTGATGACTGCCGCTGCCACGGTCTTCGCCCTCGTGCCCATGTCACTGGGACTCACCGGTGGGGGAGTCTTCATCTCCCAGCCCTTGGCGATCGTCGTCATCGGCGGCCTGACCTCCTCGACCGTGCTGACCCTGATCCTCGTGCCCGCCCTCTACCTCCTCGTCGAGCGGCGCAAGGAGCGCCGGGCGGAGCACAAAGAGGCGAAGGCGGCGGCGAAACATGATGCCGATGAGGCGAGGATCGAAGCGGAGACCGCCGAGGTGGCCGCCCGTCCCGTAGATGAGTGAGGTTCCGTGCGGCGACGGTTCACCGCCGCGAGAGTTCTGGTGAGTGCTCACCCACACGCGAGCGCACCCTGGCGCAGATGGACGACGTGGTCGGCCCGAGCTGCCTGGGTGCGCTCGTGCGTGGCCATGACGATCGTGACGCCGCGGCTGCGCTCGGAGTCGATGGCCAGGGTGATGTCCTCGGTCGCGCGGGCATCGATTCCGGCCAGAGGTTCATCGAGGAGCAGCAGGTCCGCGCGTTGTGCCAGACCTTGCGCCACCAGGGCACGCTGGCGCTGACCCCCGGAAAGTGACCCGAGGCGACGCGAGGCGAGGTCGTCGATGTGCAGCTGAGCGAGGCAGTCGTCGACGATCCGCTGATCATCACTGCTGTGGCGGGCGAAGAGGCCCCGTGCGCTCCATCTGCCCATGGCCACGACCTGTCTGACGGTGATCGGAAGGTGGTCCGGAGCAGAACTGCGCTGTGGCACGAAAGCCACAGTGGACGGCAGGCCGGATATCGATCCCTGTGTCGGTCTGAGCAGGCCTGCCAGTGCCATGAGCACCGTTGACTTGCCTGAGCCGTTGGCGCCGACGAGTGCCGTGACTCGGCCCAGGGGCGCGGCCAGGGTGATCTGGTCGAGAGCGAGATGGGCACCATAGTGAGCGCTGAGGTTGGTGATGGTGATCGGATTGTCCACGCTCTAACAATAATGGTTATCATCATCGAATGGAATTCCTATTCGCGCCCTTCGAGGTGTCCTTCGTCCTCCGCGCCCTCATCGCCGGTGTGCTCGCCGCGGTGCTGTGCGGGTGCATCGGCACCTGGGTCGTCCTGCGCGGCCTGGCCTTCTTCGGGGACGCGATGTCGCACGGGATGCTGCCGGGAGTCGCAATCGCGGCGCTCCTCGGTGGTCACCTCATGATCGGCGCAGCGGCCAGTGCCCTGGTGATGGCGGCCGGGATCACCTGGGTGTCTCGCGAATCGAAGCTGTCCCAGGATGTCGGCATCGGACTGCTCTTCGTCGGAATGCTGGCCGTCGGCGTGGTCATCGTGTCCCATTCCCAATCCTTTGCCGTCGACCTCACAGGCTTCCTGTTCGGTGACGTGCTCGGTGTCCGCGGTCACGACCTGATCGTCCTCGCCGTCGCAGCCTGCCTAGGCGTGCTGGCCTGCACTCTCCTGCACCGACCGTTCCTCGCGCTCGCCTTCGACGAGCGCAAGGCGGCAACTCTGGGCCTGCGGCCCGGCTGGACCCATATTGCGATGCTCATGCTCACGGCCCTGGCGGTCGTCGCATCGTTCCAGGTCGTCGGCACGCTCCTCGTCTTCGGGCTCCTCATCGGACCCCCGGCCACAGCCTGCCTCCTGTTCGACCGCGTCGGGGTGATCATGGCGGCCGCCTCGGTGATCGGTGCGAGCGCGTGCTTCTTGGGGCTGCTTGTGAGCTGGTATGCCCAGACATCTGCCGGCGCGACCATTGCGCTGCTCACCGTCCTCGTCTTCTTCGCAGTGCTCGTTACGAGGCGGGTGAGAAGTGCGCTACGATATTCTCAACACAATGAGAACCATTATCAATAGAAAGATCTCATGACGAGAACAACAGGATTCGCCGCGCCGAGCGCGGCACTGATCGCACTGCTCGCCCTCACCGGGTGCCAGGGTCAGCGATCGGCCAACGGGGCCGGAAGTCCCAGCCAGTCGACGGCTCCCCACGGATATGTCGAAGGCGCGGAGGAGGCCGATGAGCCGCAGCTGCGCCTGGCCGTCAGCGATGCGAACACCGGCGCAGTCTCGGTCGTCGACCTGCTCACCGAGGACGTCGTGGAGACGGTCGAAGGCTCACCGGCGACGACCCTGTCGGGAGCAGATTCCCGATACCTCTACCTCGGTGATGGTGAAGCCGGAACGGTCACAGCCGTCGACACGGGGGCATGGACGGTCGACCACGGCGACCACAGGCACTACTACAAGGCCGAGCCGAAGACCATCGGTGAGATCGACGGTGCAGACCCCGCGCACGTCGTCTCGACGCCGACAGAGGTGGCCTTCTTCTTCGACGGCGAGGGCCGAGCGAAGATCTATGACCGGAGCGCACTCGGCGACGGCGAACTCAACCAGCTCGGCACCGTGAAACCGGGCGCCCACCACGGAGTGACGATCCCCTTCGAAGACCACTTCGTGTCCACACTTCCAGGAGACAAGGCCGAGGATCTGCCCTCCGAACTCACCGTCTACGACGACAAGGGCCAGGCCTCGCCGATCGATGCGAGATGCGACGAGATCCACGGCACCGGCGTCACTCGTGACGGACTGGTCTTCGCCTGCGCCGACGGCGTGATCAGGGTCGACGAGGACTTCGACGCCGAGGTGCTGCCCTACCCCGAGGACACAGATGAGCGCACGTGGTCCGTGGAGGTCGGACGAGACCTCGCCGCGACCCCCTTCGATGATGGTGGAATCGGGATCCTCGATGCGACGACGGACGAGTGGACGTTCGCCGACACCGACGCCGAGGTGGTCTCCGCCGGCATCGCCCCCGACGATTCCGCGGTCGTGGCCCTGGACGAAGACGGGACCATCTATTCGCTGGACCCGGAGACCGGGAAGGTGCTGACGAAGAAGAAGCTCATCGCACCCTTCGACGTGAAGAGTCAGGGCCACGGAGCCGGACCCTCGGTGGCCGTGGACAGCGAACGCACCTATGTCAGCGACCCTGCCTCGGGAACAGTGCTCGAACTCGACCCGGCCGATGGCCTGCGTGAGGCGCGCAGCTTCGACCTCGGCGGGGCACCCGCAAGCCTGGCGGTGACGGGGCGGTGATGGGTACACGACGGCACCACCTCGCAGCAGTGGCGCTCACGCTGGCCACGCTCGGATCACTGACCGCCTGCGCGGAAGGACACGATGAGCCGTCGATCGTGGTGACGACGAACATCCTCGGCGATGTCGTGCACAGCCTCGTCGGAGACCACGCGGCGGTCACGGTGCTGATGAAGCCGAACTCCGATCCGCATTCCTTCGGCATCTCGGCGAAGGAAGCCGGAGCAATGGAGGATGCCGATCTCATCATCGGCAACGGACTGGGGCTTGAAGAGGGGTTGTCGGCGAACCTCGACAACGCGCGCAGCGAAGGGGTGCGCGTCCTTGAGGTCGGTGAGCACATCGATCCCCTTGAGTACACCTCGGGCGGCAGTGCGGGGACGCCCGACCCGCACTTCTGGACCGATCCCGCGCGGATGGTCGCCGCCGTCGATGTCATCACCTCGGCGCTGGGGGAGGAGGTCGGTGATGACCTCGCCGAGGCGATCGAACCGTCCGTGACCTCGTATCGGGGGCAGCTTGACGACCTCGATGCCGAAATCGAAGAGATCGCCGAGTCGATCCCTGCCGAGAACCGGAAGCTCGTGACGAACCATCACGTGTTCGGCTACTTCGCGAAGCGCTTCGACTTCGAGGTCATCGGGGCGGTGCTGCCAAGCGGAACCACACTGGCCTCACCCTCGGCAGCCGACCTCGAAGAGCTTGCCCGCACGGTCGAGGATGCTGGCGTGCCCACGATCTTCGCGGACTCCTCGCAGCCTCAGAAGCTCGCGGAGGCACTGTCTGATGAAGTCGACCTCGATGTCGAAGTGACACCGCTGTTCTCGGAATCGCTGACCGAAGCTGACGGGGAGGCCGGAACCTACATCGACATGCAGCGAACCAACGCGCAGGCCATCGCAGACGGACTCGTGCCCCGCTGACGAGCGCTTCTCCGCGAGGCACACAGCCTCGCACCACCACAGATCACGGACACACCATCATGGAAATAGGGAAGAGAGAAGAATGAGAACACAACGAACCCTGATCGCCCCACTGGCTGCGAGCGCGGCCGTCACCGCCCTCCTGCTGAGCGGATGCGGCGGCACCGGCGCGGAGGCCGACCCCGACAGCGGCGAGCAGGCAGACACAGCGGAAACCTCGGACGCCGAACAGGTCGGGGAGACGCAGCCACGGCTGATCACCACCTATGACGGCGGCATCCTCACTCTGGACGCGAGGACGCTCGAGGTCATCGACGACACGAAGCTCGAGGGCTTCAACCGAGTGAATCCAGTCGGCGACGGACGTCATGCGATGGTGTCGGTGGCCAGCGGATTCCAGCTCTTCGATGCTGGCGTCTGGACCGAAGAGCACGGCGACCATACCCACAGCTTTGCCGGCTCACCGCAGCTGACCGACAGGGTATACGAAACCGATACCCCAGGTCACGTCGTGCGCCACGGCGGTTCGACAGTGCTCTTCGGCGACGGCGACGGGCGTATGCAGATCTTCGACACCGACGCCTTCCATGACGGCGCACCCGAACCCGAAGTCAA
Organism: Brevibacterium sp. UCMA 11752; assembly: GCF_021532235.1. Lineage (NCBI taxonomy): Bacteria > Bacillati > Actinomycetota > Actinomycetes > Micrococcales > Brevibacteriaceae > Brevibacterium > Brevibacterium sp. UCMA 11752. Next base: position 1,312,832 of record NZ_JACBOS010000003.1, read on the forward strand.
AGAGGCAGAGGAGGCACACCACGGTGTGGCGGTGCAGTTGGAGAACGGCAACGTGCTGCACACCATCGGCAACGAAGAGGAGCGCTCGGGGGCGAAGGTCGTTGATGCCGAAGGAAATGAGATCGCCCGCAATGAGGACTGCCCGGGCGTCCACGGGGAGGCCGCTGCCCAGGACGAGGCGATCGCCGTCGGCTGTGAGGATGGAATCCTCTACTACAAGGACGGGAAGTTCACGAAGGTCGACTCCCCGGACAGCTATGGTCGGATCGGCAATCAGGCAGGATCCGATGACTCGCCGGTCGTGCTCGGCGACTACAAGGTCGACGAGGATGCCGAACTCGAACGTCCGGAGAAGGTCACCCTGACGAACACGGAGACCGGGACGATGAAGCTCGTCGACCTCGACTCCTCGTATAGCTTGCGTTCCCTGGCCCGCGGACCCGAGGGCGAGGCACTTGTGCTCGGCACCGACGGCAAGCTCAACGTCATCGACCCGGAGTCCGGCACGATCACCGACTCACACCCGGTCACCGAAGCATGGAAGGAACCTGTCGACTGGCAGCAGCCCCGGCCGACGCTCTTCGTGCAGGGGGAGAAGGCCTATGTCTCCGAACCTGACAAGAGTCAGCTCCACATCGTGGATCTGGCCACCGGCGAAGTTGAGAAGAGCGCCGAACTGCCCCACGCCAGCAACGAAGTCACCGGTGTGACCGGCTGACGCCCGCGCCCATCCGCGCTCCTGTCGGCCCTGCGCTCAGCCGCGCTCCTGCCGGCTCTGCGTCAGGCGCGGCAGGGCGGCGGTGGCTGATCGGATATGGTCTTCGGTCAGCTGCACCGCGTGATCGGTGTCGCGGTCGACGATCGCCTGCATGATCGCATGATGTTCCTCCTGCAGCTGCGCCATCAGAGCGCGCGGATCGTCGACCTCGTGGAAGGCATCGAGGATGGGCCGACGCAGAGAGCCGCGGATGGCCTCCGTGAGATCTGAGAGCAGCTGATTCTCCGAGGCATGGGCGATGGCCACATGGAAGGCGGTATCGGCATCATTGAAGGTCTCCAAGCTCACGCCCGGTGTGTCCATGATCGCCAGTGAGGCATTCATGCCGGCCAAGGCGTCGTCGTGGACCCGTCCGGTCGCCAGGGCGGTGCTTGAGCGCTCGAGTTGGATGCGCGTTTCGATGGCCTCCTCGATGCTGAAGTTCGCCAGGGCCACATGCAGGCGCAGGAACCGAGTCAGGGCCTCCTTGGGCATGGAGGCGATGAAGGTGCCGGCCGACTTGCCGGAGCCGACGTTCGACACGACGACGCCGAGGGACTCCATGACGCGCAGCGCCTCACGCACCGCCGCGCGACTGACCTGAAGTTTGGCGGCCAGCTCACGTTCCGAGGGGAGCGGATCGCCGACGGTGAGGGACCCGGAGGTGATCTGCTCCTCGATCGCATTGATGACGAGCTCGTGGGTGCTCGATCGGGCAACCGGCCTCCAGCTCGGTCCCTGAGGCGCATTGACGGTGTGACCTGCGGCGGTGTCGTCGTCCTTGCTGACTGATTCACTGGTCATGAGTACTCACTTTTCGCACCTCGCCATCATCCCATGAGTGGGACCCTGCCTCATCGGGGGCAGAACCTTGACCTGGATCACATTCGGTCCTACACTCACTTTAGTGGTCTGACCACACAAAGGACATACTGAAACCCATCGAGTATGCATGTTCGGGCGCGTTCAACGTCGAAACGCAGACGCTGTAGTCGAGCACCGGCCGTGCAGGAGAAAATATGTACACTCCTGAAATCGCCCCACTTGCAGACAGCCTCCTGTGGTCATCGCTGGTTGCGCTGCTGCCGCTTCTGACCATCTTCGTCACCCTCGGGTTCCTGAAATGGAAGGCCCACTGGGCCGGACTGGCGGCAGTCGTCGTCGCCCTGATCGTTGCCATCTTCGTCTACGGCATGCCGGTCGGGCTGGCTGGCCTCTCAGCCAGCCAGGGATTCGCCTTCGGGCTGTTTCCGATCATGTGGATCGTCATCACCGCCATCTGGCTCTACGAACTGACGGTGAAGTCGGGACACTTCGAAGACCTCAGATTGGTCATCAACGTCATCTCCGATGATCCTCGCGTGCAGGCGATCCTGGTCGCCTTCTGCTTCGGCGGACTGCTCGAAGCCCTTGCCGGATTCGGTGCCCCGGTTGCCATCACCGGTGTCATGCTCATCGCAGTCGGCTTCACCGCCATGCGTGCAGCAGTCGTCGTGCTGGTGGCCAACACCGCTCCGGTCGCCTTCGGTGCGATCGCCATCCCGATCATCACCGCCGGCAACCTCACCGGGATCGACTACAAGGAGATCGGTGCCATGGTCGGTCACCAGACTCCATTGCTGGCTGCCGTCGTGCCGCTGTTCCTCATCTTCCTCGTTGACGGCAAGCGAGGACTGCGTCAGCTGTGGCCACTTGCTCTGGTCGTCGGGATCGTGTTCGGAGCAGCACAGTTCGTCTCCGCGAACTATCTCTCGGTCGAAATGACCGACATCATCGCCTCGCTCATGGGCCTTGCCGCTGCAGTGATCATGCTCCAGTTCTGGAAGCCCGTCGGCGGCCAGGACGCCCTGGATAAGATGGCCGACGAACGCAGTCGGGAGAAGGCCAGCGCGCCCGATGCCGGTGGAGCAGCCGCTGCCGTGGCAACCTCCGTGGACACGAAGGCGGCACCTCTGACCGGTAAGCGCGTGTTCATGGCGCTCTTTCCCTACCTCATCGTCATCGTCATCTTCTCCGGTGCCAAGCTGATCCCAGTCATCGACAAGTGGCTGGCCAGCACCGATGTCAAAATTCCTTGGCCGGGACTGGACGGGAACATCATGACCGCCGCAGGGGAGCTGTCGACGAGCACGGTCTACAACTTCCAATGGTTGTCATCACCGGGCACGATGCTGCTGGCCTCAGGCATAATCGTCGCCATCGTGTACAAGATGACCGCCAAGGACGCAGTCCAGGTCTTCGTCGACAATGTCGTCAAAATGCGATTCTCCATTCTCACCGTCGGACTTGTCCTGGCACTGGCCTACGTCATGAATCTGTCAGGACAGACGATCACAATCGGCACCTGGATCGCTGGAACCGGGGCGCTGTTCGCCTTCCTCTCACCAATCCTCGGCTGGCTCGGCACAGCAGTGACCGGTTCTGACACCAGTGCCAACGCACTTTTCGCGACGCTGCAGCAGACTGCCGCGACGAAGGCCGGAATCGATCCCGTTCTGCTGGTGGCAGCCAACAGCTCCGGTGGAGTCGTGGGCAAGATGATCAGCCCGCAGAACCTCACCATCGCAGCTACAGCAGTCGGACTCCTCGGCCAGGAAGCCTCGATCTTCCGCCGCGTCATCTGGTGGTCGCTGGGCATGCTCGTCGTCATGTGCCTGCTCGTCGGCCTGCAGTCGACCGTCCTGTCCTGGATGGTTCCCGGTGGGGCGTGAGGCCCAGCGAGCTGAAGACTGAACCCTGACCCCTGAAGAATACGAACTGAAGAGAAAGAGAGAGACTGCGCCAATGGTCAAGAGACAACTGCCCAATCCGTCCGAGATCTTCGAGCTGATGAAGTTCAAGAAGTTCGAGCTCGACTCCCGGAAGCGCCGTCTTGAATCGGCGTTCACGATCGAGGACCTGCGCCAGATAGCCAAGCGACGCACTCCTGCTGCCGCGTTCGACTACACAGACGGCGCGGCAGAAGGCGAAATCTCGATGGAGCGCTCGGTGCAGTCATTCCAAGACATCGAGTTCCACCCCTCCATCCTCAACGATGTGTCGCAGGTCGATACGACGACGCAGATCCTCGGCGGCAGCTCGGCGATGCCCTTCGGCATTGCGCCCACAGGGTTCACTCGGCTGATGCAGACAGAAGGGGAGACCGCCGGTGCCTCCGCAGCCGGCGCGGCAGGCATTCCATTCACCCTGTCCACCTTGGGCACGACCTCGATCGAGGACGTGAAGAAGGTCAACCCGAATGGGCGCAACTGGTTCCAGCTCTACGTTATGCGCCAGCGGGAGATCTCCTACGGTCTGGTCGAGCGGGCGGCTGCGGCAGGCTATGACACGCTCTTCTTCACCGTGGACACTCCGATCGCGGGCGCCCGGATCAGGGACAGTCGCAACGGGTTCTCCATCCCGCCGCAGCTCTCACCCAAGACAGTTCTCAACGCCATCCCCAGGCCCTGGTGGTGGTGGGACTTCCTGACGACGGAGAAGCTGCAGTTCGCATCCCTGTCCGAGACCGGCGGTACGGTCGGCGAGCTGCTCAACTCGGCCATGGACCCATCGATCGACTTCGACGACTTGGCCACGATCCGAAAGATGTGGCCAGGCAAGCTGGCGATCAAGGGCGTCCAGACTGTTGCCGATGCCAGGAAGCTCGCCGATCTCGGCGTCGATGCCATTGTGCTCTCGAACCATGGCGGGCGACAGCTCGACCGCGCTCCGGTTCCCTTCGAGCTGTTGCCATCTGTCGTGAAGGAAGTCGGCAAGGACCTCGAGATCATCGTCGACACGGGAATCCGCGATGGTGCCGACATCGTCGCGGCAATGGCCCTGGGTGCGGACTTCACACTCATCGGCCGGGCCTACCTCTACGGGCTCATGGCCGGTGGCAGGGAAGGCGTCGATCGCACGATCGCGATCCTCAGCGAGCAGGTTGAGCGGACGATGAAGCTGCTTCAGGTCTCAAACGTCGCCGAGCTCAACCCGAGCCATGTGACCCAGCTGCGCAGGTTCAGCCGGGATGGTCAGCTGGACGGTGCGGACCCGGATACGAAGTCCGTGTGACTGCTGTCTGAGCGGCAGAGGTCTTCCTGAGCCGGCAGCGGTCTTCACCTCGGAGACTGCTGCCAGCTCACCCGTCGAATGCTGGTCAGGGGGACGCCTCCTTCGCCAGATATTGTCCCGTGACGCTGTCCTTGGCATCGGCGACCTGATTCGGAGTGCCGGCGACCACGATGCGACCGCCGTCCACTCCGCCACCCGGGCCCATGTCGATGACATGGTCGGAGTTGGCGATGACATCGAGGTCGTGTTCGATGACGACGACGGTGCCTCCCTGATCGACGAGTCGCTGCAGGACGCCGATGAGCACTCGTACGTCCAAAGGGTGGAGCCCGATGGTGGGCTCGTCGAAGACGAACAGGGTGCCAGTCTGCGTCCGATCGAGTTCTGAGACGAGACGCAGACGCTGCGCTTCACCGCCGGACAGGGCCGGAGTCGCCTCGCCGAGGGTGAGATATCCCAGCCCCACCTCCTGCAGTGCCTGCAGCCGTGTGGTGACCTTCCTCAGGTCGGCAACGTGCTCGGCAGCCTCGGCGACGGTCATGGCCATCAGCTCGGGCAGCGCAATCTCACCGTAAGCACCGGGACGACGATGAACCTCGGCGTCGGGACCGTAGCGTCGGCCCTCGCAGTCGGGGCAGGCGATGTCGACGTCGGGGAGGAACTGCACGTCGAGGGTGATCTCACCGGTGCCCTCGCAGCGTGGGCACCGCAGAGAACCTGTGTTGTAGGAGAAGTCCCGGGCGCTCAGACCGGCGGCCTTCGACGAGTCGAGTTTGGCGTAGGCACGCCGGAGCTCATCGAGGATGCCCGAGTATGTGGCGACGGTCGAGCGGACATTGACCCCGATCGGGGTGGCGTCGACGACGCTGGCCTTCTCGATTCCGGCGCCCTCGATCGAGGTGACGTGCGAAGGCGGACGGGCTTGATCCGTTGCGCGGAGTGCGGGAATGAGGCTGTCGAGAACCAGCGTGCTCTTCCCGGATCCGGACACTCCGGTGACAGCGGTGATCCGTCCCCGAGGGATCGTGACGTCGAGCGCATGCACGGTGTGGATGGGGGAGGTGCGCAGCCTGATCGTCCCCTTGTCGAAGACCTGATCGGGTGCCGCAGAGGTGCGGACAAGGCTTTCTTCTCTTCCGGTGAGGAACCCACCGATAAGAGAATTCGGATTGTCGCCGAGGCTGCTTACCGTTCCGGTGGCGACGACCGTCCCGCCGTCGTTGCCGGAGCCGGGGCCGATCTCGATGAGATGATCACAGTCACGCAGCACGAGCGGGTCGTGGTCGACCATGACAACGGAGTTGCCCTCTTCGAGCAGGTCGGAGATGACCCCTTGGAGCCCGCGGATGTTCGAGGGATGGAGGCCGATCGAGGGCTCGTCGAGGACATAGAGGACCCCGGTGGTCTCGTTTCGTACGGCTCGAGCCAGCTGCACGCGTTGGCGCTCGCCGGTGGACAGTGTTGATCCGGCACGATCGAGCGACAGGTAGCTCAGGCCGAGGTCGAGCAGTCGCTTCGACAAGTGCCCGAGTGTGCCGGTCAGTGCCTCGGACATGGAGCGCATCGTCTTCGGCACGGTGTCGGCGACAGTGCCGGCCCAATCGGCGAGTTCACTCAGGGTCATGGCGGTGACATCGGCGAGATTGAGATCGCCGATCTTCGGCAGCAACGCCGCAGGTGCGAGCCGGGTGCCGTGGCACGTGGTACAGGTGTGTTCGGTGAGGAACCGGCTCACCCGAGACAGTCGGTTCTCATCCGTGGCGCGTTTGAGCTCCTCGCTCACGGTCAGTCGCGCATTGCGGAAGGTGAAGTCGAGCTCGTGCAGCCCCTTCTTCGAGGTGACGGCGATGTGCTTCTTCTCTTCCGGGCCATCGAAGACGATGGTCTTCTCCTCGGCGCTCAACTCCTTCCAAGGGATGTCCGTGCGGACGCCGAATTCGCGTGCGATCTGCGGTTGGACGTTGAAGCCGAACATCTGCCATGGAATCACCGTTCCATCGTCGATGCTCATGTCCTCATCGCGGATGAGAGAAGCATCGTCGACCTCGCGCACGATGCCAGTGCCGTCACATGATGGGCAGGCTCCGACCGAATTGAAGGCCAGCTCCTCCGCTCCTGGAGCCTCGACATCTGCTCCACAGGACGGGCAGGCGAACGGCTCCTCTGCCGCAACATTGAGTGTCGGTTCCTGCCGGTGGCCGTTCGGGCAGACATGTGATGCCAGGCGCGAGAACATGAGCCGGACGACGTTGAGCAGTTCAGTGGACGTGCCGAAGGTCGACCTGACGCCGGGGATCCCCGGACGCTGTCGCAGAGCCAGTGCGGCAGGCACGTGACTGACCCGGTCGACGTCGGCACGCGGCGCTTGGCTCATCCGGCGGCGAGTGTATGTGGACAGGGCTTCGATGTAGCGCCGAGAGCCTTCCGCGTACAGGACTCCCATGGCCAGGGACGACTTGCCCGAACCGGAGACGCCGGCGATGCCGACGAGTCTGCCCAAGGGAATGTCGACATCGATGTTCGCCAGATTGTGCACGCGGGCGCCTCGAACCTCGATCACCTGGTGATTGCTCATGGCTCCATTGTCCTCGCGCAACGAAATGAGCGCGACCGAGACGGTACTTGCCCACATCGACTGCGCTTACCGTCAGCGTCTCCTGCATCCCTGCCGGTGACGGGGAGCTGGACATGTCATGTCTCGTTATCTTGTAGCGATACCCAGCTGTGCTCAGACGGAAACCATCGTCTATTACAGCAGCACTCCCGGCCGTCGCCGACCAGAGATCCAAAACAACACAGCGGCCAGCGCCGCGGCGACGAAGCCCAGCCAGAAGGTCACAACGAACCCACCAGGGCTCGGCGCCGCGAATCCGGCCGATGACTCCAGCTGCACCGCCAGCACCATTCCCGTCACAGTTGCACCCGAGCTCGTTCCCACACTGCGCATCAGAGCATTGACACCGATCGCGGAACCAGTCATCGAGTAGGGCACCTCGGCCATGACCAGAGTGGGAATGGCCGCATACCCTATCGCCACCCCTGCCAAGGCGAACACACTGGCGATGATGAGCTGCCAAACTTCGGCGTGCCAGACCACGGAGATGAGGTATCCGACCATAGAGATCACCGAACCCAAAACCGCAGTCACACGAGCTCCGAAACGATCGGTCATGGTTGCAGCGAGGGGCGCGACGGCCATCATCGCCAAGGAGCAGGGCACCAAGGCCATGCTCGCCCACAGGATACTCAGACCCAAGCCTGCTTCGGTGCGAACCGGCAGTTCGAGAATCTGCAGGAACGAAACCTCTTGGACGAAGAAGGCGAAGCCGAGAGCGATTGAACCCAGACTGACCATCAGCAGCGGGAACTTCGACATGATGCGCAGATCGATCAGCGGGTCGCGGGTGCGCAACTCGTGCAGGCCCCAGACGAAGAGCACAACGATCCCCGTTCCGCCGAGTCCAAGCGTCGCCAGCGAAGACCACCCCCACACCGGACCTTGGGAAACCGCCACCAGAATCCCACCCAACCCGGCAGAGAGCATCAACGCCCCAAACCAGTCGAAGCGTTGCCGAAGGCGATCGGTGCTGGGCACAACGAAGAGGACAGCGGTGAGATTGATGGTTCCAAGGACAGCCGTCGCCCAGAAGAGAAGCTTCCAATCTCCGATCTCAGCGATCCACGCGGCGAGTGGCAGACCGATCGCGCCCCCGAAGCCCATGCTGGAGCTGATGATGCTGATGCCAGCGATGCGGATCTTGCGGTTATCGACCAGACTCATCATCGAAATGCCGACAGCTGTGGCTCCCATGCTCACGCCTTGGAGTGCCCGTCCGACGAGCAGCCAGGTCAGTTCGCCTGACAGTGCAGCTATCAGGGAGCCAAGAGTCATCATCGCAAGCAGTGCAATCATGACCCTGCGCATTCCGAGGATATCGCCCAGACGCCCCGAGATCGGAGTCGTGACGGCTGCGACCAGCAGAGCAATGGTCAGTACCCACGCGGTGGCACTCCGCGGAGCATCGAGAAGCTCAGGAAGATGGTTCTGGATCGGAACGACCAGGGTCTGCATGAACGCGGTGCTCGTCGCGACACATGTCAATACGACCACGAGAACCCACGGGCGGCGAAGGAGGAAGTCGCCGTCTGCCACCGGTGTCCTCTCCGTGATGATCCTTGCTGCTTTCCGATCGTCGCATAAACCCTGAGCAATGACCCTATCGTGGAAGGACCCTCGCGATTCCGAACGGAATCGCCCATCGGGTGAGGAAATCAGTGCTTTGTCGCCGCTGATAAGAATGCTCGCGGTCGACTCGATGCCATCATCGATGGAACCTGCAAGCGGTCGCAAAAACTTTTTCTCCCCCGCGGAATAAACCCTCGCTCCGCAAAGTTGAGTCTAGTGTACGCAACTTTCATGATGCCGAGCTTGACTGCTCGGATCACGAAGATAATACTTGAGTGCAGTTGGCTCAATGTGTGCGGTCGAGTGGGTCCACCGCTCGTCCCCGCAGCAGGAAATGCTGTGGAAGCCCGGTGGTGGATCCGCCCGATCGCACACATTCGAGTCGAGATCACTCACGATATGTAAGGAGACAACGTTATGGCACGTGCAGTTGGAATCGACCTCGGAACCACGAACTCCGTCGTCACAGTCCTCGAAGGCGGTGACCCTAAGGTCATCGCGAACGCGGAAGGCGGTCGCACGACCCCCTCCGTCGTTGCTGTCAACAAGAACGGCGACTCCCTGGTCGGCGAAATCGCCAAGCGCCAGGCCGTCACCAACATCAAGAACACCGTCGCCTCGGTCAAACGCCACATGGGCACCGACTGGTCCACCGAAATCGGCGGCAAGAAGATGTCGGCCCCTGAGGTTTCGGCTCGCATCCTGCAGAAGCTCAAGCACGACGCTGAGGAATACCTGCAGGAAGACGTCACCGACGCAGTCATCACCGTCCCCGCATACTTCAATGACGCCGAGCGTCAGGCCACGAAGGATGCCGGTGAGATCGCAGGACTCAATGTCTCGCGCATCATCAACGAGCCCACCGCTGCAGCTCTGGCCTACGGCCTCGAGCGCGGCAAGGAAGACGAGACCATTCTCGTCTTCGACCTCGGTGGCGGCACCTTCGACGTCTCCCTGCTCGAAGTCGGCAAGGACGAAGACGACTTCTCCACGATTCAGGTCCGTGCGACCTCGGGCGACAACCGCCTCGGCGGCGACGACTGGGATCAGCGCATCGTCGATTGGCTCGTCGGTGAGGTCAAGAACGGCTACGGCGTCGACCTGAGCAAGGACGCGACCGCAATCCAGCGACTGAAGGAAGCCTCGGAGCAGGCCAAGAAGGAACTCTCCTCGGCTACCAGCACCAACATCTCGCTGCAGTACCTGTCGATGAGCGAGAACGGACCCATCCACCTGGATGAGACCCTGACCCGCGCGAAGTTCGAGGACCTGACCAAGGACCTCCTCGAGCGCACCAAGGCTCCGTTCCACGCAGTCATGAAGGACGCAGGCGTGTCCGTCTCCGAGATCGACCACGTCGTCCTCGTCGGCGGTTCGACCCGTATGCCAGGCGTCTCCGCCGTCGTCACCGAACTCACCGGAGGCAAGGAGCCCAACAAGGGCGTCAACCCCGATGAGGTCGTCGCGATCGGCGCAGCCGTGCAGGCCGGTGTCCTCGTGGGCGAACGCAAGGACGTTCTGCTCATCGACGTCACCCCGCTTTCGCTGGGACTCGAGACCAAGGGCGGCGTGATGACCAAGCTCATCGAGCGCAACACCCCGATCCCGACCAAGCGCTCGGAAACCTTCACCACCGCCGAGGACAACCAGCCCTCCGTGTCGATCCAGGTCTTCCAGGGTGAGCGCGAGTTCACTCGCGATAACAAGAACCTGGGCACCTTCGAACTGACCGGCATCGCTCCGGCCCCTCGTGGCGTGCCGCAGATCGAGGTCGCCTTCGACATCGACGCCAACGGCATCGTGCACGTGTCGGCCACCGACAAGGGCACCGGCACCGAGCAGTCGATGACGATCACCGGCGGTTCCGCACTGCCGAAGGAAGACATCGACCGCATGGTCAAGGAAGCCGAGGAGCACGCAGACGAGGACAAGAAGCGCCGTGAGGCCGCTGACACTCGCAACAATGCGGAGAACCTCGCCTACCAGACCGAGAAGCTCATCACCGACAACGAGGACAAGCTGCCCGAAGAGGTCAAGACCGAGATCAACTCGGACGTTGAGGCTCTCAAGGAAGCGCTCAAGGGTGAAGACGACGACGCCGTGAAGACGGCCTACGACAAGCTCGTCGCCAACCAGCAGAAGATCGGCGAAGCCATCTACAACCAGCCAGGTGCCGAAGGCGCCGCTGGTGAAGAGGCAGCAGGCGATGCTGATGCAAGTGCCGATGACGATGTCGTCGACGCTGAGGTTGTCGATGAAGAGGACGAGGAGAAGAAGTAATGACTGCCGAGGGCAACGATCCGTCGTCCGAGGAGCCAGGCTTCACCTTCAGCGACAAGCGCCGGATTGATCCGGACACCGGCGAGCTCCGCCCCGAGGCCGACGCAGCGTCGGCCTCGGCGGAGGCTGGTGAGGCGAATGCCGCGAACGACGCCGCTGGTGCCGAAGGCGCCGAGGGCGTCCAAGATACCGATGAGAATCTGGCCGATGCCAGTGACCTCGGCGTTGACATTCCAGCCGATGCTTCGACGTTGAACGACACCGAGGCAGCACAGGGCGAAGAGGCCGCCGAACCCGCACCGGGAACTGAGGCCGCAGCGCACCTGGCCGACCTCAAGCGCATCAACGCCGAGTACGCCGCGTACCGGATGCGGGCCGATCGCGAACGCGAGCGGGCAGCAACCGGTGGCACGATCAAGGCTGTTGAAGCCCTGATCCCCGTGCTCGACGAGGTGCGCCTGGCGCAGGAGAACGGTGACGTCAGTGGGCCTTTCGAGACCCACGTGAACAAGCTGATCGACTCGCTGAACAAGGTCGGCGTCGAGCAGTACGGTGAGGTCGGCGACGAGTTCGATCCGCGACTGCATGAGGCACTCATGCAGCAGCCTTCGGACGACGTTGAGACTCCGACCGTCTTCCTGGTCATGCAGCCGGGCTACCGCATGGGTGAGCGCATCATCCGCGCGGCGCGCGTCGGCGTGCAGCAGCCGGAAGACTGAGAACCACGCCCTCGCCGAGGTGGTCCCGCCAACGTGGAACCACCTCGGCGGCGGTCCGGATCATCCGGGATCAAGATCCCGGGGTTGCGGATTGTGAGGAGACAATTGAATACACTGATGAAGAAGACACGGAAGGAGGTGCCAGGTGAATACCGGTCCTCAGAATGATTGGTTCGAAAAGGACTTCTACAAGACCCTCGGCGTCTCCAAAGATGCTTCCGACGCAGAGATCAAAAAGGCCTATCGCAAGCTGGCACGCAAGTATCACCCGGATGCCAATCCCGGTGATGCCAAGGCTGAAGACAAGTTCAAAGAGCTCGGCCAGGCGCATCAGGTGCTCTCTGACAAGGAATCTCGCGAACAGTACGATCAGGTCCGCGCCATGGGCGGCGGCGCCAGGTTCACCGGTTCCGGAGGACCAGGAGGCGGCGCCGGCGGTGGATTCGACGACGTATTCTCCGACCTCTTCGGCGGCGGAGGCGGACGGACACGGACCCGCTCGCCCTACGGCGGAGGCGGGGGAGACGTACCCCCTGACCTCGCTGACCTGCTCAATGGATTCGGCGGAGGCGGCTACGGCGGAGGTGGTTTCGGAGGCGGCTATTCGCCACCGGTCAAGGGCGGGGACATCAAGTCCAACACCACTCTGTCCTTCACGGAAGCCATCAACGGCGCCTCGGTGAAGCTGAACATGCCGGGCGGGAAGCCTCTGACCGTGCGGACACCGATCGGCGTCAAGGACGGGCAGAAGATCCGACTGGCAGGCAAGGGCAAGACCAGCCCCAACGGCGGCGAGACCGGCGACGTGATCCTTACGATCAAGGTCAAGCCGCACCCCGTGTTCACCCGTGATGGTGACAATCTGCGGATGGACCTGCCGGTGAGCTTCGACGAGGCCGCCCTGGGCGCCGAGGTCAAGGTGCCGACGCTCGACGGAATGCCGGTGACGATGAAGATCGCTCCGGGCACACCATCGGGACGGACCATGCGTCTGCGCGGCAAGGGCGTGAAATCGAAGAAGGGCACCGGCGACCTGCTGGTGACCGCGGAGATCGTCGTCCCGCAGAACCTGTCGAAGGACGCCAAAGACGCTGTCGAATCATTCCGTACCGCGACCGAGAACGAGGATCCGCGGGATGGTCTGCTCGACAAAGCCAAGGCCAGTTGAGGTGGTGAAGCACAATGCACATATCGACCAGTGCAGCGGTGTACGTCATTTCGGTGGCGGCGGACCTCGCAGGAATGCACCCGCAGACGCTGCGACAGTATGACCGTCTGGGTCTCGTCATCCCTGAGCGTACCGCGGGCAGAGGCCGGCGGTACTCGGGACGAGACATCGCCAAGCTCCGGCTGATCCAGCAGCTCTCGCAGGACGAGGGCGTGAACCTGGTGGGCATCAAGAAGATCATTGATCTGCAGAACCAGGTCGATGCCCTCAAATCCCGGAACGAGGAGCTCGAGACCGAAGTCAGGTCTCAGATGTCTGCGAAGGAACGCGAAGCACGCGTCTTCGCTGCCGGCTCCGCGGGTGATGTCGTCTCGATTGCGCGCGGCAGACGTCCGCAGGGACGGCCCGAACCTGGCGCAATGGTTCTCTACAACAGGTTCCGGCGCAGGTGAACTGACTGCCAGCCGCTCTCAACCAGATCACGACATGACGAAGGGGCGATTCCAACCGGAATCGCCCCTTCGTCATGCCCGGATTCTGACTCCGGTTTCAGGTCCTGGGATCAGATCTCTGAAGGATCCTGAGCAACCTTCTTGCGACGCATGGTCATGGTGACTGCGGCTCCGCCGATGAGGAGGAGGGCAGCTCCGCCGACGAGGCCGGTCAGTTCGGTACCGGTGCGAGGCAGGTCGCCGCCACCGCCTCCGTTGCCGTCACCGCCTCCGCCATTGCCGCCGTCCTCATTGCCGTCGCTGCCACCGGCGTTGGCGTCATCGCTGACGGTGAAGGCCCCGGTCATCTCGTCGTCGCCGCAGGTGACGCTGACGTCGTAGTCGCCGAGGTAGGCCGAAGCATCATCGGCAGAGGTTCCGTAGACGTTGACGGAGGCCGTGCCCTCGTCGTCGGCTTTGACGGTGTTGTCGTAGGCGGTGACGTTCGAGTTGCCCTCAGGGGTGACAACGTAGTGAACGTCCGAGCCGGGCTCACAGTTCTCGACTGCCAGGGTGACGCCCTTGTTCTCCACGACGAAGTCAGCGGCGTCGATGGTCTCAGGCGAGACGGTCAGCGTGGCTTCGACCGCTGGCGTGGTCGGCTTCGGCTCTTCGGTCTCGTCTTCGGTAACGGTGAACTTGGCGTAGTTCGACACTTCTTCGGACTCAGCATCGACTGCGGAGACCGAGTAGTCGCCGGGATCGAGGCCGTCTTCGGGTGCTTCGACCGTGGTGTTGATCTTGCCGTCTTCGTCGGCCTTGACCTCGTCATGGAAGAAGGGCGACTGAGTTGCGTTCCCCATCACGTTGACTGTGCTTCCGGGGGTGAAGCCTTCACCAGTGACCTCGAGGCCATCCTTCTCGAAGTCGGAGGCCGAGATCTTCTTATCGTCGAGGGTGACCTTCGGGTCGACCTCGGGGGCCTCTGGCTCTTCGTTGTCAGCAATGACCTCGACCTGAGAAGGGATCTCCTTGGTCTCTTCGCCGCGGACGACGGAGATCGTGAAGTTGAGAGTACCCGGATCGATGGCGGCGGGATCGCCGGTCACGTTGTGGATGGTGAATTCCACGGAGTCGCCTTCGGCTGTCACCTCTTCACTAGTGAGGTTGTCCGTGACCACGTCTCCGGCTTCGAGGCCAGTGACTGTGACGGTGAAGCCCGGGTCGAGGAGATCGGTCTGGGTGATCTCTTTCGGCGAAACAGTGACAGCTGCTTCGATGGCCTGAGCCTCGCTGCCGTCCTCGGCAGCTTCGGTTTCATCTGCCTGGCTGCCGTTCTGGCTGACCTGAATGTTTGTCTGTCCGAAAGCGTCGGCTGTGGGTGCAGCCATTACGGGGGATGCGGCGAGGCCGGTGATGGCCAGGGCAACTGCGGGGGCGAGTGCAAGCTTCTTCATGATGTCCTTCGTCTGAGCAACTGAGGATGATCTCCTACGCAGGTAACAATAATGAAATATATACAACGAGCATAGTTGTGGTCGTTGTGTTCACCTTTGTTGTCCATATCCGTCACAGGCGTCGTTGGTGAGTTAGGACGGCGGACTTGTTGGAAATGCGTGTGGCCCCGACCGAAGTCGGGGCCACACCCATTCAAGCGCTCACATGATCAGTTTCATCGAGTGATCACTCTGCAGTACTTACTCAGAAGTCGGTGGGTGACTGTCCGATCTTCTTGCGGCGACCGGTCACGGCGATCGCTGCTCCACCGATGATGAGGAGGAGCGCTCCCGAGGCGAGACCGCCAAGGTCTATACCGGTGCGTGGCAGCTGGCTGCCATCGTTTCCGCCGTTGTCGCTTCCGTCGCTGCCGCCGCCGTCTGCGCCGGCGGTGACTGTGAACGATTCCTTCATCGAGTCATCGCCGCAGATTGCGCTGGCTGTGTAGGCGCCGACATATGCCGAAATATTGTCGGAGGTGCCGAAGACATTGACCGAAGCCTTGCCCTCGTCATCGGCTTTGACTGTGTTTTCGTACGCTGTGACCGGGATGCCCTTGGGTGTGACCGCGAAGTGCACGTCCGAGCCGGGCTCGCAGTCTTCGACTGCCAAGGTGACGCCCTTCTCCTCGTTGGCGAAGTCGGCGGCTTCAAGCATCTTCGGTGAGACCGTGAACGACGCTTCTGCTGGAGCCTCGGGAGTGTCCCCTCCGTCTCCATTGTCTCCGTCATCGCCGTCTCCTTTGTCTTCGGCGACGACATTGATGTTGCCCTTGAGCGTCTCCGACTCGGTTCCCTCACGGTCGATTGTGACCGTGAACGGCACCTTGCCCTCTTCGAGGTTGTCGGGATTGCCCTGGTAGTAGAGGTGGAGCTTGTAGTCGCCATCGGCGTCAGCGGTTTCCGTGTCCCCGGTCAGGGAGTCGGTGATCTTGTCACCCTTCTTGACACCTGAGACGGTGACGGTCACGCCCTTCTCCTTGTTGGCGAGATCCGCCGCTGTGATCTCTTTGGGATCGACCTTCAACGAGGCCTCGATCGGATCAACAGCGTCGTCATCTTCGGTGACGGTGACCTCAACGGGAGCAGATTCCTCGCTGGTCGTATCGTCGATGAAGGTGAGTGAGTACTTGCCTGCTTCGATCGATTCTGGCGCGGTCACAACTCCGCTGACATTGCCGTCCTCGTCGGCGGTGGCTTTGTCGGCCTGAGCGGCAGCGCGCTGTGTCGAAACGGCTTCGCCCCTAACGCTGACGGTGCCGCCGGGGGTGAAGCCCTCGCCGGTGAACTTGAGCCCGTCGTTCTTGAAGTCGGAGACCGTGATCTCGTCGGTGCTGAGTGAGACCTTCGGGTCGGCATCCGACACTTCGTCGACGACTTCGATTTCTCCTTTGAGGGTGACCGCCTCTTCACCTTCGCGATTGATCTCAACCGTGAAGGGGACCGGCCCTTCGTCGAGTTCTTCGGGATCGCCCTGGTAATAGACGCCGAACGTGAAGTTGCCGTCCGCGTCGACAGTCCTGCCCTCTTCAGTCAGGCTGTCGGTGACCGTATCCCCTTTTTCCGCATTCGACACGGTGACCTGGACGCCCTTGTCAGGGTCGGCGAGATCTTCTGGGGTCACTTCGTCGGGATCAACTGTGAGTTCTGAGTCAATGGCATCCTGGGCTTCGATGACCTCGGTTGAGCCTGAGAGGGTCGTCGCCGGAACGCCAGCACGCTGGACCTTGATGGTGAAGCTCTTCTTGCCCTCTTTGAGGTCTTCAGCATCGCCGGAGTAGTCGAGGGTGAGCGACTTGCTGCCGTCAGCAGAGGCTGTGGTGGCTGGAGCCGTCAGACCGGAGGTCGAGAGCTTATCGCCCTTCTCCAGGCCGGTGACCGTGACCTTGACGCCTTTGGTTGCGAGGTCTTCGGCCGTGATCGAGGAGTTGGAGACCTTCAGGCTGGCGTTGATCTTCTCGGCGTCGTCCTTGGCGTCGGAGTCGTCCTTCTTGGAGTCCTTGGAATCGTCGTCCTTAGGTGCAGGCTTCTTCGGATCCTTGGCATCATCGCCGGACTCCTCGTCTGCCTTGTCGTCGGCCTTCTTCTTATCGGCTGCTTTCTTGGCCGCGTCCTTTTTGTCCGCAGCCTTCTTCTCGGCTGCGTCCTTCTTCTCCTGCTCAGCCTTGGCCTTGGCAGCCTTCTCTTTGGCTTCTTTTTCAGCAGCAGCCTTTTCCTCGTCGGCCTTCTTCTGCTCTGCCTTCTCCTCGGCAAGCTTCTCGGCCTTTTCCTTCTTGACCTGCTCAGCCTTGGCAGACGCGGACTGAGTGGACGGGGCCTCGGCGGCGGCGACTGGGGCGGCCACCAGGCCGGTGAACGCGAGGGCCACGGCCGGCGCGAGAATGAGCTTCTTCATTGGAGTGCCTTCAATCTAGAAAGTGTGAGGGGATGCACATCTGACAGACATCCTAGGCACAGAGAATTCCCGAAACTACTTATGTACGTTTTGGTCAGGGTAAAACGCGGTAACACTTTGATGAATGAAATGAGCACTCAGAGACACTCTCGTGATGTGACCAGCCAGTAGCTGAGTTCGGCTGATCAGCTGCGCAACTGCTCTCATATGGCATGACACTCACGAATCTCAGACTGGCCAGGCCTCGGCCCGGATCTGCTTGCGCTGCTCCACTGTGGGCACGCGAACGGTCAGCGACGAGGGCATGACCTCCATCGCCAGATATCCGGACTGGCCGATCGGATCCCCGTCCAGCTGCACATCGAGTTCCTCGCCGGATTCGATGACGACCTTCTGGCATTTCCTGATGTCTGTGTGCAGGCCCTTCGACGTCTTCCGGCCCAGAACGGAGGCAAGGACGCCCACCCATTGGCCTAGGTTCTTCGGACTGACGATGAGGACGTCGAGCATCCCGTCATCGATGACGGCCTGTGGCAGCAGCTGAATGCCGCCCTGCAGCTTGCCGCAGTTGCCGCCGAGCACTGAACGCACACGTGCCGAGACCCGATAGTCGTCGTCGAAGGTCACCTTCACGTGACTGGGACGGCCGACGAGCTTCCTTGACCCGGCCTCGACATAGGCCAACCAGCCCAGTCGCGACTTGAGATCGGAATTCGTATCGGCCATGACTGCGGCATCGAAGCCCAATCCCGTCATCACGGTGAAGACATGCGAGTCCCCATCCTCGGCGGTCTTGGCGGTTCCGACGTCGATCTTGCGGTTGCGGCCCCACAGCGCGATCCGCAGCGCCCACTCGGTTTTGTCGAGGACGATGTCGAGGTTTCGCGAGAGCAGATTTCCGGTGCCCAGCGGAACGATCCCCATCGGTGTCGATGTCTCTGCCAGCGCCGAGGCGACGGCTCGGACTGTGCCGTCCCCACCGGCTGCGATGACGACGTCGACCCCCTCGTCGAGTGCGCGGGTTGCGGCGCCCTCACCGGAGTCCTCAGGCGTGGTCTCGATGACCAACGGTGGGTTCCAGCCTTCGAAACGGCAGATCGCCTCGGCGGTCGACGACAACCGGTTGACGTCGACCTTGGTCGGATTCACGACGAGAGCTGCCCGGTAGCGGGCGGAGTTCTCAGACTCTGGCGCATCGGGGTCATTGCCTCGGGCGTACTGCCTGACCCGGCTGAGGGCACGACGAGTCCCGGTGCGGTGGCCGACGAAGAACGCGACAAGCAGCACCACGACGATGCCGGCGACGACGAACCACGTCATCATGGGGTCCAATGCGATGGTCATGTCTCAAATTTACAGTGCCCATCTTGAGAGGGAGCTGGCCACCCACCTGAGCGACGCCCGAATGTCGAAAAGAGTCAAGGGCCGTTAAGCTGAGAGGGTGATCGATCTAGCGCTCCTCAGAGAAGACCCGGACCTGTTCAAGGCATCGCAGGAGGCCCGCGGCTCATCCGTCGACCTCGTTGACGAAGTCCTCGCCGCTGATTCCGCACGCCGCTCTGCCATCACGGCATACGAGGACGCGCGCGCCGATCAGAAGTCCTTCTCCTCTCAGATCGCGAAAGCGGCCAAAGAGGACAAGCCCGCGCTCATCGCAGAGGGCAAAGAGAAGTCTGCCAAGGTCAAGGCACTGCAGGCCGAGTCCGACGAGGCGAGCTTCGCATTCGACAAGCTCGCAGGAAAGCTTCCGAACCTCATCGTCGAAGGCATCCCCTCCGGCGGCGAAGAGAACTTCGTGACCCTGAAGACTGTGGGCGAACCGCGTGACTTCAGCACCGACGGCTTCGAACCGGCCGACCACCTCGAGATCGGGGAGACGCTCAAGGCGATCGACACCGCACGGGGTACCAAGGTCGCAGGTTCGCGCTTCCACTACCTCACCGGCTTCGGTGCCAAGCTGGAGATGGCCCTGCTCAACCTGGCCCGCGACGTGGCCGAAGAAGCCGGCTTCATCCCGACCATCACACCGACTCTGGTCAAGCCCGAAGTCATGCGCGGCACCGGATTCCTCGGCGAGCACGCCGACGAGGTCTACCGACTCGAAGCCGATGACCTGTTCCTCGTCGGCACCTCCGAGGTGCCCTTGGCCGGACTCCACATGGACGAGATCATCGACCTGAGCGACGGTCCGCTGCGCTACGCCGGAATCTCCTCCTGCTACCGCCGCGAGGCCGGCTCCTACGGGAAGGACACCCGCGGAATCATCCGCGTCCACCAGTTCCAGAAGGTGGAGATGTTCGCCTACGTCGAGGTCGAGGACGCCGCGGCCGAGCACGAGCGCATGCTGTCCCTGCAGGAGAAGATGCTGGGTCTGTGCGAACTGCCCTACCGCGTCATCGACACCGCGGCCGGCGACCTCGGAGACTCCGCGGCACGCAAATTCGACTGCGAAGCCTGGGTCCCGACACAGGACACCTACCGCGAACTGACCTCGACCTCGAACTGCACGACCTTCCAGGCACGCCGCCTGCAGGTCCGCGAACGCTACGACGGAGCCACCCGCCCCGTCGCCACACTCAACGGAACCATGGCCAACACCCGCTGGCTCGTCCCGATCCTGGAGAACCACCAGCAGGCGGACGGCTCGGTCACGGTTCCCGCGGCACTGCGCCCCTACCTCGGCGGCATGACCGCCCAGGGACCAGAGGGCCCGCGTTACTGAAGCCACGATCCTCAAGCTTGGAGAGAAATTGCCCGAACACCTCATCGCGCTCGACATCGACGGCACCATCGTCAACTACGACGGATCACTGTCCGACTCCGTCCGCCAGGTGCTGACCCAGCTCGCCGAAGCCGGTCATCACCTCGTCATCTCCACCGGACGGGCGCTGCCCGGAGCGCTTGAGGTCGTCCACGCGCTCGACCTCAAGGAGGGGTTCGTCGTCTGCTCGAACGGGTCCGTCGTCGTCAAGCTCGACCCGGCCTCGCCGCTGGGCTGGGAGATGCACCACGTCGTGACCTTCGACCCCAAGGACGCTCTGGAGAAGATGCACGAGGCACTGCCGAACGCACTGTTCCTCGTTGAGGACCCCGACCTGCACCGGTGGGCCTCAGGACCGTTCCCCGCGGGTGAGCTCGCGGAATCGGACACGCTCGACATCGTCGACTTCGAGCAGCTCCTGCAGAAGCGCGCCACCCGCATCGTCATGCGAGAGGTCAACGGCACTGCGGAGGAATTCGCCGAGGCTGTCGATCGTCTCGGTCTCCACGAAGTCAGCTATTCGGTGGGCTGGAGCAACTGGCTCGACATCGCCCCCGACGGGGTCTCGAAGGCCAGTGGCCTCGAACTCGTCGAATCCGAACTCGGAATCGACCACGAACTGAGCATCGGCGCCGGTGACGGACTCAACGACATCGAAATGATCGAGTGGGTTCATCACGGAATCGTCATGGGCCAGTCGAAGGATGTGCTCAAGCAGCACGCTTCAGTGGTGACGAAGTCGGTCGATGACGACGGCCTGGCCGTCGCTCTCGTCGACTACTTCCACCTCGACCGCGAGGTGCTTTCGCTCAGCGGTTCCCGCGCCACCCACACCTGAGGCTCAGCGGCCGCTCGTGCTGACGCGGCGATGCGACCGCGTACTTCGCTAAAAATACCCGACGTCACTAATTCATTGCGGCGCCGCCCGATATTAGTGACGTCGGGTATTTTTAGGGGCGTCCTGCGCGGGCATCGAGCACGGCACTCAGGTAACGTGCTACGCCATCCTCGTCGACTGCGTCGGTGACGGTGGCAGCGCAATCCTTCACTGACTGCAGCGCATTGCCCATGGCGACGCCGTGCCCGGCCCAGGTCAGCATCTCAATGTCGTTGGGCATGTCCCCGAACGCCATCACTTGATCACGGGCCACGCCGAGGTGGTCGCACAGTTCCTCGAGCGTCTTCGCCTTCGTGACACCTGCCGGAGCCAGTTCGACGAGACCGTTGACAGGGTCTGAGAACGAAGCATGGCAGTTCGCGGCGACCAGGGGATCAAGCAGCTCGTGGAGGGCCGCTGAGTCCTCGGAGCCGATGCTGACGAGGATCTTCACGACATCACGCGTGGCCAGCTCCGACAGGTCCTCCATGACGTGGGCCTGTCGGGGGTTGCGGGAGATGAAGTTCTTGTCGACGAGTCCGCCGGTGAGAGTCTCGAACGCGAAATGCGCCTCCGGGCGGGACGCGGTGATCGTGGCGATGATCTTCTCAATTTCGGAGAATTCGATCGTGTGAGCAGAGACCACACTCGCCGAGGCGATGTCATAGACGACTGCCCCGTTGAGGCAGATGACACGACCGAGGTCGGGTATCTGTGCCGCGATCGCCTCCAACCACCTGATCGGCCGACCGGTGACGAGGACGAAGGGGATGTCCATGTCCTGGCAGCGGTGGATCGCATCGATCGTGGCCGTGGAGATGGGCTTCCAATCAAGCAGAAGCGTGCCATCGATGTCGCTGGCGACGAGGCCCAGATCAAAGCCCTGAGGTGGTGTCATGACTGCCCCAGCCCATCCAGGTTCTCCTGAACGCGTTCGAGCAGCTGCGCAGCGTCGGAGATGAAGCGTGCGGTCGCCGTCGCGCTGGGGCCGATCTGTCGCCCGGCGATGATCTCGGTGCGGGCCATCGATGCGGCGAGCACCGCCTCGGCGACCTTCGACGAGGCCTTGGTCAGCAGCTCCGGAGTGTCACCGACAGCATTTCGGGTGTGGCCGGGAACGACCTGCCCGGAGACCGGGTGATGGGTGTTCAGCCGCGCAGTGATCTCGTCGACGACAGGCACCAGATCGTTGAGGCGCTTCGTCCCCTCGATGATCGTGTTCGCGTCGGCAGACGGACTTCGGCCGTCGGCCGACAGCTCGTGAATGGCCACCGTGGTGGTGTAGTAGCGGTCGACGGCGCGGATGAACCGGTCGCGGTTATGGCGCCAGAGTCCAGTCCCGAACTGCTGGTCGGGGCCCTTGCGCGAGGAGGATCCGCCCGGTTTTCGCAGCCCGGAGAAGATGTTCTTCACAGGTAGTTGCCGGTGCGGCGGTCGTCGGCGTCGTCCTGATTCTGGTCGTTGCCGGCTGCGCTCGGAGCGGTCCCGGGTGCCACCATTCCCGGTGGCAGCTGTCCATACCCGGCAAGCCCCTGCTGCGCCATCGCCTGCTGTGCCATGATCGCGGTCTGGATGCCGTGGAAGAGTCCCTCCAGCCAGCCGACCAGCTGGGCCTGGGCGATGCGCAGCTCGGAGTTCGTCGGAGGGCCATCGCTCGAGTCGAAGGGCAGGTCGAGGCGTTCGAGTTCGTCGATGAGATCCTTGGACAGGCCGTCCTCGAGCTCGTCGATCGACCGGCGGTGGATCTTTGCCAGACGCTCGCGGCCCTTCTCATCGAGGTCGGTGTTGCGAACCTCTTCGAGGAGCTGCTTGACCATGGTCCCGATCCGCATCACCTTCGCGGGGGAGGACACATCGACCTCGGACGATGACTCCTCGACGGATTCACCGGCGGGACCCGTCGGCTTTTCGGGAGTGCTGGTCATGATCGGACACCTTCTTCCTGCGCTGAAGCTCAGACGCGCTGGGCCTCAGTCTCAATGAACCTCAGACGTGCTGCTCGGACTTCGCAGCAGGCGTTGACTCGTCGACGATGAGCAGCACCTTTCCGATGCTCGCGCCCTCTTCCAAGGCGGTATGCGCTTTGGGCGCATCGGACAGGGGCATCGTCTCGTGGACGATCGGGCGGATGTCACCGGAGATCACTGCCGGCCACAGCTGTGCGGCCACCTCGGTGACGATCTCGATCTTCTGCTCCTTGGGCCGTGCCCGGAGCGTCGTGCCGGCGACCGACTTGCGTGGCTGCATGAGCGAGGCGATGCTGAGTTCGGCCTTCGCGCCGCCCTGCATGCCGATGATGACGAGGCGCCCGTCGGTGCCCAGGGCCTTGACGTTGGACTTCAGGTACTTCGCGCCGATGATGTCGAGGATGACGTCGGCGCCGGTGGAACCGTCGGGGCGAACGCAGATCTCGTGGACGCGTTCGACGAAGTCCTCGTCACGATAGTTGATGACGGCATCGGCGCCGAGGCTGCGGCAGAATTCGGCCTTGCGTTCGGATCCGACGGTGACGACGATCTTCACGCCGAGGTGCGCAGCGATCTGGATGGCGGCCGTGCCGATTCCCGATCCGCCGCCGTGGACGAGGAGCCATTCGCCGGCCTGGATGTTCGCGTTGCCGACGATGTTGGAATGCACGGTCGACAGAACCTCGGGCAGGCCCGCAGCCTCGGTGAGGTCGAGACTGTCAGGGACTGGAAGCAGCTGACCTGCGGGAACAGGGACCGACTCGGCATATCCTCCGCCGGAGAGGAGAGCGGCGACTCGATCGCCGACCTTCCACCCGGTGACCTCGGAGCCGAGCTCGGCGATCGTTCCGGAGACCTCGAGGCCCGGGATCAGCGTGGCACCGGCCGGTGGGTCGTAGAAGCCCTGGCGCTGCAGCAGATCGGCGCGGTTGACGCCGGCCGCGTGCACTGTGACCAGCACTTCGTCGGCCGCGATGTCCGGGGTCGGCTCCTCGGTGACCTGAAGGACTTCGGGGCCGCCTGGAGAGGAAATCGTGATTGCTCGCATGATTCCACTCTAGTGGTTCGGCCGAGATTCGGCCGAGGTCACTTCACGTCTGAGACCAGGCCCGCAGGGTCTCAGGCGAAGAGACGGAACATCGGTGAGTTCTGGTGCACGCGTTCGATCTCGATCTGCGAGGCGTCCATACGTTCGAGCAGGTTCGGCAGGTCCTCGGCATAGCCGAGTTCGATGCCGACGAAGGCAGGGCCGGTTTCACGATCAGAGCGTTTGACGTACTCGAACATCGCGATGTCGTCGTCGGGGCCGAGGATCTCGTTGAGGAAGCGACGCAGGGCGCCGGGCTCCTGCGGGAAGTCGACGATGAAGTAGTGCTTGAGGCCTTCGTGGACGAGTGAGCGCTCCAAGATCTCCGGGTAGCGGGAGATGTCGTTGTTGCCGCCGGAGACCAGGCACACGACGGTCGATCCCGGTTTGATGGCGATCGGCTTGCCCGTTCCCGGCTTCCCGATGGCGGCCGAGGCGATTGCCCCGGAGGGCTCGGCGATGATGCCGTCGACCTGGTACATGTCGAGCATCTCTGTGGCCACTGCGCCCTCGGCAACGGGGCGGACATCGACATCGAGGTCGGAGACGATGTCGTAGGTCAGTGCCCCGGCGCGCTTGACTGCGGTGCCGTCGGCAAAGGGATCGATGTTCTCCAAAGTCACCGGACGTCCGGCCTTGAGTGCTGCGATCATCGAGGCGGCACCCGCTGGTTCGGCGCCGATGACGGTGGTGGCCGGCAGGTTGTGAGCCGCATAGGCCGCGATTCCGGAGATCACTCCGCCGCCGCCGACAGGCACGATGATGTAGTCGGGTGCGGCCTCGAGCTGGGAGGCGATCTCCACGGCGACCGTGCCCTGGCCGGCGATGGTGCGAAGATCGTCGAAGGCCGAGACGAGCAGGGCATCGTTGCGTTCGGCGTGCCGGTGGGCCAGTGCTGATGCGTCGTCATAGGTGGAGCCGGAGATCTCGATCGTGACCCAGTCGCCGCCGAAGTGACGGACCCGGTCGACCTTCTGCCTCGGCGTGGTCTTGGGCACGAAGATGGTGCCCTGGATGCCCAGTTCCTTGCACGCGCGGGCGAAGCCCTGGGCATGGTTGCCCGCCGAGGCGCACACGACTCCGCGGGCACGCTCGGTCTCATCCAGCTGCAGCATGAAGTTGAACGCGCCGCGGATCTTGTACGAACGCACCATCTGCAGGTCCTCGCGCTTGAGGTAGACGGTGGAGCCGGTGGCGGCGGACAGCCGCTCCGAAATCTGCAGGGGAGACATGATCACAGAGTCGGCAATTCGCGTCGCGGCCGCTTCGACCTCGTTCGCGAGTGTCTGCTGCTGGGGTGATACGTCTTTTTTCAACACGACTCCATTGTGCTCCTTCTGTGTTGTCCTTGTGCAACTCGTTCCGAGATAAGGACACCCGGCAAGCTGCCCTACCAGCACTCCGCTGCCGCCGACCGGCACTGCGCTGGGGCGTTGAACGCACTGCGATGGGGTGCTGAAGGCACTGCGACGGGGCGTTGAAGGCAAGGAATGCGGTGCGGAGTTGATGATTTCTGGTGCGCCCTGAACAGCGCGAGGGCCGTAACATGATTGGATGGAAGATGCCCGTAATTCCTTCAAGGAGGCGACATGGCCATCAGCAGTGAGCTGGAGCAACTGTTAGCCAGCTGGATACCTCGGCAGTCGTGGTTTCCGAAGCACGCCGCAGACTTCGGTACCGACCCCGATATCACCCCGATGTCGGTGGCTCGCGCCTTTGTGTATAAGGCTGAGGAGCTCGGTGGTTTCGCCGGTCTCGTGACCGTGATCTCTGTCGGTGACGGTCCGACCCTGCGTCGGCTCAACATCCCGCTCTCACTGCGCGGAGTCGAAGACATGCACCTGCGCAAGTCGCTGATCGGTCGGATCGATGACCTCGCACTGGGACCGGTCTTCGTCTATGACGGTGCGGCAGACCCCGTCTTCGTCAATCTCATGGCCGACGCGATCACCAAGCGCAAGGTCTTCGACGGCGGCCAGCTGAGCACAGAATCGCTGCGCCACAGCCAGGAGAAGGCAGCAGCATCGCGAGAGAGCCAGCCTGCACAGTCTTCGGTGCCGGCGGCGTCGGCTGCGTCTCGGTCAGCCTCGGGCAGCGGCAATTCCCCCGCCGAGGTGGTCCCACCGAAGCCATCGAAGGCTGCGTTGGTCACGGACTCTCGTGAAGAGCTGCCCATCGACATCCGTCCCATTGAGGTCACCGACTCCGGCGCCCACAAATCGACGGTCATCATCCACGACGAGTACGAGCCGATGGAGCTCAGCTTCTTCCGTGTGCTCGAGAACGGGATGCCGTCATCGCTGACGATCCCGGTTCTGCTCACCGAGGCGGGCTCCCGCAGTGTTCCCGAAGTCATCGGCTGGGGCTCGGGTCGGTGGTACGACATGTTCGAGGTCACCGAGATGGAGGCTCCGATGGCGCTGCTGTCGCATGTGGACGTCGACGCCGAACCCGCCTGGCGCGAAGCAGTGGACATCGTCTGCGCCGTCGATTCCGGATCGATCGGTGCCTATAACGCTCAGGCCGCAGAGATGGGCCGCCGCATCGGTGAGCTCCACTCAGACATGGCCGCCGAATTCGGCATCGTCGAAGGTCGGGGCGAGCCGACGAGGCTTCTGGCTAAGAAGTGGATTGAGCGCATCGACTGGGCACTGGGCCGTGCGCCGCTGGCCCTGGAGTCCCTGGTGCCCGAACTGCGTGCCCACCGCGTGAAGCTGCAGTCGCTGAATACGATCGGTGTGCTGCAGAAGATCCATGGCGAGCTGACTCTTGATCACGTAGTGAGCTCAGGAACCGACGGCTACTCGGTCGTGAAGTTCACGGACTCGACGAACTCGGATCCGAAGCCGGTGGCACTCGACCTCGTGGCATTGCTGCGCAGCGTTGACTACGCGGCCGGATTCGCACGATTGCAGCGGACCGGCGAGCTCGAATCCGAGGACGGCGGTCTCGTCGTCAACGGCTTCGGCAATGACGCGTCAGCGCTGCGGGCCATCTACGATTCCCCGGAATTCCTCTGGGCCTCGCAGGTGCAGAACTCGCTGCTCAGCGGTTATTCTCGTGCCCGTGGCGAAAGCCTGGGTCTCGGCGATCCTGTCCTGCGCGCGGCCCTCATCGACAGGCTCCTTGTGGAGGTCGTCACCGAACTGCGCAATCGTCCCAACTGGCTCTCGGTTCCGCTGTCGACCTTGGCTTTGGTGCTCCAGGGCAAGCCGGCTCGTTCCGGTGACACTCCTGCCGAGGCGGAACTCAGCGTTCCCGCGACCGCCGCAGAGGTTTCGAGTGCCACGGAGGCAACGAGCGACACGGTGGCTTCAAGCGACGAAGACAATTCGAGTGACGCGGATGAATCGCGGACGCCCGATCTCGTGGTCGAAGCCGACGAGGCTCTCGCTGACGCGGACACCGCGGCGGACGCTGACTCCGAGGTCAGCAAGGACGCTGGGACCGACACCGCCTCCGAGGCAGGCAAGGACGTAACGGCTGACACCGACTCTGTGATCAACACGGACGCTGCCGACACCGAGGTCGACCCAGACAATGCTGCTGACACGGACGCTGCTGACGCCGACACCACAGCCAACACCGGCCCTGTGACCGAAACAGACAGTGCTGCTGGCGCGGACACCGCCGTCGACACGGACGCCGACACCACCGTCGACACGTACTCCGAGACAACAGCATCCGCTGAACCTCAGCCACGTTCCGCACCCCGGCAGGAACCGACGGCGCAGTTCACCGGCGCTGCCCGGCCGAGCAGGATTCGTCGCCCAAGCCTCGCCGAGCAGTCGGCCTTCGACGATGAGGAGTTCGAGGACGAAGAGGACGAGTTCGTCGTCTCGCCCGTGCCTGCTACTTTCGCTGCGCGCGGTGCCGCCCCGGAGGATTCGGATTCGACTGGTCGACACGTCGTGCAGGAGGAGCAGCCGCGGACTGATGAGTCCGAAAAGTCACAGACTGATATGTCTGAGCAGATGCACACTGATGCATCTCAGCAGGGCAGCGGCTCAGCGAAGCACTGACGCCGGTCCGTCGGGAACCGATTAGCAGATGACAATCGGTTTGTGAGAAACTGTTGTGGCTCAGCCTCGTGCGGAGCAGGCCGTGGTTCATTGCGAACCCTTGGAAGCGTGTCCGAGCGGCCGAAGGAGATGGTCTTGAAAACCATTGAGCGGCAACCCCGCTCCGTGGGTTCGAATCCCACCGCTTCCGCAAAGTGAAAGTCCCCGTTCGCATCGTGAAAACGACAGCGACGGGGACTTTCTCACAACAAGCCCAGCCCAGCGCGGCCGGAACTTACTCCTGAACTGCCTCCGGTTCGGACATCTCAGCGTCGGCCTCGGGGTCGTCGAAGCTGCGGACTGTGCGCTTGAAGCCGCGGGTGAGCACGGCCAGGTAGATGACGCCGATGGCCAGCCAGATCGCGCCGCCGATCAGTGCGGTCTCGTGCAGACTCACCCACAGGATGCCGGTGAGTACTGCGCCGATCGCCGGCATCACCACGTAGTTGAACGCCGACTTGAAGTCGACCACCTGTCTGGTGCGGAACGCGAAGTGCGCAATCACGGTGAGGTTGACGAAGGTGAAGGCGATGAGGGCTCCGAAGTTGATCAGCGCGGAGATGAACTCGAGGCTGAACGACATCGCCAACAGGCAGACCGCGCCGACCAGGATGATGTTGAACATCGGGGTGTGAGTCTTCGGGTGGATGTAGCCGAAGGCCTTGCGCGGCAGCACGCCATTGCGTCCCATCACCAGCAGCATGCGCGAGACCGAGGCATGGGAGGCCAGGCCCGATGCCACAGTGGCGGCGAAGGCAGCTGCGAGGAAGAAGCCCATGAAGACGTGCCCTCCGGTGAGGAGACCGATCTCCGGCAGGGGGTCGTCGACGACGCTGAACTGCGAATTGTCGGGAAAGAGCTGTTGAGCGAAGTAGCTGGCGACGAGGAAGATGAGTCCACCAGCGACCACTGTCAGCAGAATCGCCTTGGGCATGAGGTTCACATGCTTGGCCTCATTGGTGTACATCGTCACAGCATCGAAGCCGATGAAGGAGAAGCAGACCACGGTGGCGCCAGTGAGCAACGCGGACATGTGCACGCCCTCATGCATGAAGGGCTCGGCGCTGAAGACGATTCCGGATCCCTCGCCGTTGGTCAGATTGACGACGGCGATGATGCAGAAGAGAGCGACCATGGTGACGGCGAAGACAAGGAGGACGGCGTTGAAGTTGGCCGTTCCGCGCATGGAGGTGGTGACGATGCCGGTCATGATCACGGTATAGAGGACCACCCACACCCAGGCGGGGGCATCGGGAACCAGCGACTCCATATACAGGCGGGCGATGAGGCAGTTGACCATCGGCAGCAGCAGGTAGTCCATGAGCGAGGTCCAGCCGACCAGGAAGCCGAGTCCCGGGCTCATGGTTTCGCGAGTGTAGGTGTAGGCCGAACCCGCTGTCGGGAAGACCTTGACCATCTTTCCGTAGCTGAAGGCCGTGAAGATCATGACGATGAGCGCGACGAGGTACGCGGCGGGCACCGCCCCGTCGGTTTCGTCCGACACGATCCCGAACGTATCGAAGACCACCGTCGGCGTCATATATCCGAGACCGAGCCCGACGATGGACCATAGCCCGAGGTTGCGTTTCAGTGACCCTGACGCAGCCATATCAATCCTCCCCAATGAGTCTTGCCGAATGTCGCAGCGCTCCCACCCGACCGTGCGTTCGCACAGGCGCATAAGTGATCTGCGCCATAGACACTATCCTCTGTACAACCGAAAACGCAATCATTCTCACGAAACGAAACGATAACTTCAGCTAAGGCGGGATATTCACAACGAATCCAGTAGCCCCAGTTGCTGATTGCTCGTATAGATTCGAGTCCGGATCAGGTGCCCAACGCCAGCACTTCGCGCAGGGCCTTGTGCTCATCACGGCGCCGAGGTGGTGGCGCCGCACCACGCTTCCTCCACCACGCTTATCCCATCCCGCCTATCGAACGACTTTTCAGTACCAGCGAAAAGAGAGTAGGTTGATCAGCATTGGCAATGTCGGCCCGCAGAAGTACGGGCTCGCAATGGTTCGGTCCCAACGGGACCGGCCATCATGCTCGACGAAGAGAGGCAACGGCGAACAATGGCGATCGAAACACTCAGCTCGGCGCAGTCGAAGGCGTGGAAAGACAGAGTTCTGCCCCCAGTGGAGAACGTTGCCGAAGGCGTCTGGGCGATCCCAGTCCCGATCCCCAACAACCCACTCGTCTACACCTACTGCTACGGCATCGCGGACGGCTCGGGTCTGATCCTCATCGATCCCGGTTGGGACGGCAAGGACCAGTACCTGGCGCTCACCTCGGCGCTGGGATCACTGGGATTCACTGTCGCGAACGTGCACGGGATCGCCATCACCCATTACCACCGCGATCACATCGGGCTGGTTCCCGCGCTGCTCCACAAGAACCCTGACATGTGGGTCGCCATGCACGGCGAAGATCTGCGCTCGATCAAGCGGTTCTTCTCCCAGAGCGTGGATCTGGGCACCGGCGTCGACCCGAGCATCAACATCGCTCGCGCCTACGGAGTTCCCGAAGACCGCTGGTCCGAGGTCGAGAGCCTCCAGGTCAGCAAGAAGGACGGCAGTAAGAAGGACAAGGGCGGCGCCGGATCCAAGGACGACTTCGCGCTGCTGATGAGCAGCATGCCCGACAGCATCACCATCCTCGAGGACGGCTCCGAACTGCCGCTGGAATCCGGCGCGCTGCGGGCGCTGTGGACACCGGGCCACACCTACGGCCACTCGGTCTTCATCCGCGATGAGGACCAGCTGCTGTTCTCGGGCGACCACGTGCTTCCGACGATCACCCCGAACATCGGGCTCGACAGCGGCGCAATCACGCACAGCCTCGGCGACTATCTGGGTTCTCTGGACAAAATCGGCCAGCTGGACGCCGAGGTGGCGGTCCTGCCGGCGCACGGGTTCCGCTTCCAGGGTCTCCACGACCGCAGGCGTGAACTCGTCGACCATCATCAGCAGCGTCTGGATGAGATCACCGCGCGCATGGAGGCCACCGAGGACCACAGCGTCTACTCGATCGCGCAGGGCCTGCACTGGTCGCGCGGATTCGAATCGCTGCACAACTTCAACCTGTTCGCCGCCCTGGCAGAGACCGCCGCCCACATGCACTACCTGGACATCGAAGTCGGAGCGGGGTCGCTCGTCCCACAGGCGTAAGGCGAGCACGCCCCAGTGAGAAGAGGAGACGCTGATGAGCACCGAATACGTTCCCGCAGCCGAGGTCAGGCCCGAGACCTTCATCTCGCGAGCCGCTGACCACGTCCAGCGCGGTGCCCAGCGCGGGCGTGAGCTGCGCACGGGCATCGAATCCGCGATCGCCGGCTACCGGCGCTACTTCGAATTCCTGTCCATCGCCGAGGCGGACGTCCGTACCGCTGCCGCGTCGAGTCACGCACGTCTCCAGGCATGGTCGCCGGAGGCCGCCGAGGAGGTCGCGGCCGTAGCCGAGGGCGCGCAGGTGCCCGTGGACGAACTGATGGAGGTCATCGCCCGCACGGAGATCATGACCCTGGCACCGGCCTCGGCGACGGAGTGCTCGACCGTGAGCTTCACCCGCCCGGGAAGCTCGCTTGCCGCGCAGAACTGGGATTGGGCTGCCGACTTCTCGACGCTGTGGCACATCAACGATGTGGGCGCTGTGCCCGGCCAGCAGCGTCATGTGGGCATCGCCGAATACGGGATGCTCGGCAAAATCGGACTCAACGAAGCCGGAGTCGGCGTCCTGCTCAACATCCTCAAGCACGAGGGCGACGGGGCCGGTGGAGTGCCCATCCACATGATCCTCGAACGCGTCCTGTCGACGGCGACGACACTGGACGAGGCGCTCGAAATCATCCACTCGGCGCCCACCACCTCCTCGTCGATCATCACGGTGGTCACCGCCGACGAGGTGGTTCAGGTCGAGATCGCCAACGCCCAGAAACGTGAGCGACGAGCCGGAGGGGCGAGCACATCGCCGGGCTCGGAGTCAGGATTCCTGCTGCACACGAACCACTTCCTCCACCCCGACCTCGTCCCCGGAAGCCTCGAGCTCAACGCGACGTCGACCTCACGGGCACGCCACGCTCACCTCGAGCGGCGACTGGAGGAATACTCCGCCCGAGCCGGAACTTCAGGTCCTCCTGAGTCGACGGCCGAGCTCATCGATCTTCTGATCACAGGGCCAGACGAAGCGCCCGTGTCCTGCACCCCGACTCCAGGTGCCGCCTACGGGGACCGGTCGGCGACCCTGGTCACCGTGCAGATCGACCCGAAGCGCAAGCAGATCGACCTGGCTCCCGGTTCACCGGCAGACGGAATGCAGGGCAACCGCCGCTATCAGCTCTGAGCTGTGAACGTCAGGCATCAGCGGCTTCGCTTGCTGCCTCTTCTTCGCGCATCGAGATGATCGTGTCGAGGCCGGAGGCGATCGAGTTCGAATCATCGAGCGCCGTCTGAGCCAGGCGCCACGGCACCATGTCGAGGTTCTGATCGCCGACGCGGAATCGGATGAATGGCTGCCTGCTGCGGGGGTCATCGGCCTCGAGGTTCGCGCCGTAGCGCCACTGTCCGAAACCGATCCTCCGGATGGACTCGCCGATGAAGCGCATCGCTCCGGCGACGAACTCAGTCTCGTCTTCCGTCATCATCTCATCGCGGGAATCGTAGCGGGCCTTGAGCTGCTTACCCAGCCGGACCAGCGCCTCGCGTCCGAATTCCCATGAGGACGGATCGGCTTGTTCCTGTGTCCAGGCGGCGATGCCCGGTTCCACGGTGCCGATGAAGCGGGAGAGGAACTCGACCTCTTCCTCGCTGGAATTCTCAGCGGTGAGCATCCCCATCGCCAGGCCGGTGCAGCTGCGCTTCGGCTCGCCGTCACCGCCGAGGTTCTCGCGGGCCTTGGTCAGGACAGCCGTGAAGACCTCGGCGGTCCGGGCATCGACCGCGGCGAGGATGATCGCCAGGATGGGAATGGGCTCACCCTTCAGCGGACCCTCTTCGGTGTCCGGGCGGATGAAGGGCATCCCGTTTCCGGTCTCCTCGTCGTGATCCCAGGCTCCGCCGATCGCACGGAGGTAGGTCTCGCCGAGGTAGCGGATGAGACCCTCGACGAATCTGCGGTTCTCCGGGTCGATCACCTCGTCAGGGGAGGAGAATTGGGAGAGGACGAAGAACTCGAGCATCGGCAGAGACTTGGGACCGAAGTCCTTGGGGAACGGCACCGTGTCCCCGTCTTCCTTGTCGAAGGTCTCGGGCAGGTCGGCGAGGACGAAGGCGCCGAGGCGGACATCCATGTTGTTGATGAAGGCGTAATATTCGCGCTGTAGTTCATTCACGGCCACCACTTTAGTGCCTTGGTGCCGGTCCTGGGCGTTAGCGGTGGCGAGCCTAGGCCTTCTGCGAGAAGTCGAGCAGTCGACTGAGGATCCGCACCATCTGCGTCGAGTCGATCTCGACGACCTCGTGAAGTCGCTTCCCGGCAGCTGCGCGCAGAGATGACTGCGAGTGGACGGCGGTGAGCGCTTCAATGAGGTCCTTGAGCGGAATCGTCGAGGCGGCTTCCGCGAAGTCGATGGCATTTTCGATCAGCGATAGGATCCGCTGTCCTTGGAAAGAGTGCAGCTCTTCGTACCTGGGGTAGAGGCCAGGCGTACGCAGACAGTACAACTGGATCTCATGCTCAGCGATCACCTCGGCGGCGGTGGGCCTCTTCTGGCTGAAGGTGTCGTCGATGAACTCCCGGAGGAAGCCTTCGATGTCCTCGGGGCGACTGGAGTTGAGGCGATCGCGCCAGCGTTCGATGCTGGCGTCGAGCATGTCCAGGTCGTGGGAGGTGCGCTGTTCGATCGTGGCCAGAACCAGATCGTCGCGGCCGGAGAAGTTCGAGTAGAACGCGCCTCGCGTGAACCCGGCGGCCTCGCAGATCTCCTCGATCGAAGCCCCGTCGATGCCCTTGACGGCGAAGACGGACACGCCCGCCTCCACCAAGGTGGATCGGGTCTGCCGTCTGCGGGCGCTGAGATTGTCTGTATTCATCGAACATTTCATCGTCGTGGTGGTCGTGGTGCTGTGTGGCGGTGTTGCTGTCGCAGGGGCGGTGCTGGTGTGGCCCGTGCACATCGGTGTCGGCCTGGGCATCTGATGAGAATCTTCACGAAACCCCTGATGCATTTGCGCTGAGGGCACTGAGTCAACAACAATACATTACTGTATCCAATACACTTTTGTATCGAGGTCTTTGTGTCAACATTCCTATACGCCCTGGGTCGCCGTGCCTATCGCGCTCCCATCCGATTCATCGCTGGATGGTTGGTGATCTTCGGACTCGTCGGTGCCGGTGTGGCAGCTTTCGCGAAGGACTTCGACGACGACTTCACCCTCCCCGGGTCCGAAGCCCAGGTCGCACTGGACTCGATGAGGGCGACGTTCCCCGAAGCTTCGGGCGTCGCGGCGTCCGTCATCGTCGTCGCCGCCGATGGTGACTCGGTTGAGGACTCCACGTACAAGGACGAGATCGAGAAGGAAGTCGATCGGCTCGAAGACCTCCCGCACGTCGATGCCGTGACCTCACCCTTCGACGACATGGTCGAAGGTGCCATCAGCGGCGACGAATCCGCCGCGATGATCTCCGTCCAGTACGACGGCACCCAGCAGGAGGTCGGCGAGGCCGCACCCGATGATCTCCTGAATGAACTGGAACCGCTTCGCGATGCACTGCCGGACGGTTCCCAGGTCGAAGGCGGCGGCGAACTCTTCCAGATCACCGGTGTGGCGATCTCCTGGGTCGAAGGCATCGGCGTCGTCATCGCCTTCATCGTTCTGCTGCTCACCCTTGGGTCCTTCCGCGCAGCGGGCATGCCCCTGATCACGGCCCTCATCGGCGTCGGCATCTCCGTTCTCCTGGTCGTGGGATCCACGGCCTTCGGCGCGGTCAACTCCTCATCGATCATGTTGGCGCTGATGCTGGGCCTGGCGGTCGGCATCGACTATGCGCTGTTCATCGTCTCCAGAGCCCGGGCGCTCCTGGCCGAGGGCCACGATCCGCTCGAGGCCACAGGACGGGCCGTCGCCACTGCCGGATCGGCTGTGGTCTTCGCGGGTATGACCGTGATGATCGCGCTGCTCGGCCTGTCCCTGGCTGGAATCCCGTTCCTCACCGTCATGGGCATCGGCGCCTCCGGCTCCGTCGTCATCGCCGTGCTGATCTCCCTGACGATGGTTCCCGCGCTGCTGGGACTGGTCAAGGAGAAGATCACCCCCAAGCCGACGAAGCGCTACCGCCGGGCGTTCGCGACCGCACAGAAGAAGGCGGACGACTCCGTCTCCCGGTCATCGATTGCCGCCGAGGCGGAGGCTGAGGCCGGTGAACCCTACCCGAAGACGATCATGAACAAGTTCTTCGCCGGTTGGCTGCGCGTTGTGACGAAGATTCCGCTGCTGACGGTCGTGATCATCGTCGGCGGACTCGCATTGTTCGCGATCCCCGCCTCCAACCTCCAGCTCTCCCTGCCGACCGCAGGTAGCCAGGAGGAGGGCACGCCCGCCCGAACCACCTACGACCTCATCGACAAGCACTTCGGGCCAGGGTTCAACGGACCGCTGGTGATGACCAGCGAGATCGTGACCTCTGATGACCCCCTCGATGATGTCGAGAAGATCGAGAACGAGATCGAAGACGTCGACGGCGTCGACCAGGTCGTCCTCGCCACCCCGAACCGGGATGCGACGACAGCTCTGTTCCAGATCATCCCCACCACCAGCTCCGAAGATCCGGCGACTCTCGACACCGTCGACCGGCTCCGGGACCTGAGCGCGGACATCGAGGACGAGGACGGTTTCGAAACCGCAGTCACCGGCGCCACGGCGATCCAGATCGACGTCTCCGACCAGCTCGGCAAGGCGCTCGTGCCCTTCGGCATCTTCGTCGTCGGACTCTCGATCATCCTGCTCATGATGGTCTTCCGTTCGATCTGGGTGCCGATCAAGGCCACCGGCGGCTTCCTCCTGTCCGTCTTCGCCTCCTTCGGCACCGTGGTCCTCGTCTTCCACGACGGACTCTTCGCCGGTCCGCTGGGCATCGACTCGACGGGGCCGGTGATCAGCTTCCTGCCGATCATCCTCATGGGCATCCTGTTCGGCCTCGCCATGGACTACGAGGTGTTCCTCGTCTCCGGAATGCGCGAGGCCTACGTTCATGGGGCCACCGCCAGAGATGCGATCAAGGCCGGCTTCGCCTCCTCTGCTCGAGTCGTCTCGGCAGCGGCGATCATCATGTTCTCCGTCTTCGCCGCCTTCGTTCCTGCCGGCGAGCCGATCATCAAGTCCATCGCACTCGCTCTGGCCTCGGGCATCTTCGTCGACGCCTTCCTGGTGCGCATGTCCTTGGTGCCTGCCGTCATGCAGATGCTCGGCGACAAGGCCTGGTGGCTGCCGAAATGGCTCGACCGCATCCTGCCCCGACTCGATGTCGAAGGAGAGGGGCTGGCCCATGAGGTGGCTCTGCGGGACTGGCCGGAGCCGGACTCCGAGTACCGGGTCTACGGCCGCGGCATCGCTGTGAGCTCGGGCCGACGCGGATTCGCCCAGGTCGAGATCTCCCTCTCACCGGGCCAGATCCTCGTCGCCAGCGGCCACGCGCGCAAGGCACTTCTGCTCGCCCTCTCCGGTCGTGTCTCACTGACCGCCGGTGAGATGAAGATCGGAGACATGGTCCTGCCCGAACATGCGGGACGGATCCGTCGTCGTGTTCCGTACTTCGACCTCGATGAGAACGGGCCTGGAAAGATGCCAGGGGCACGCGAGCTCTCACAGCTGCGCACCTCGGCGCCGGATCTGCTCATCATCAGCGAAGCAGGCGCACTGGCTGATGAGAGAGGCCGGGACGGTCGCGATCTGCGCGATCTTGTCTATGATCTGCAGGCCGAGGGCACGGCAATCGTGCTGGGTCTGCCCGGCGGCGACGTCACTGGGATCCTGTCCCCGAATACGAACTATTTCCACCTCGACCTCGATGAGGCCAAGCCCGAGGCTGAGCGTGGAACCGACAATGACAACGGCGGCGTGCAAGCCCACGCGGCCGGTCGCAGCGAAATGGAAGGCGTGCAGTCGTGAGACTCGAACGTGCGAACTCGAAACGGCCCGTGACCTGGCTGTCCCTCTTCGGCCTGGTGCTCATCCCGATCATCGTGGCCGCTGGATTCATTCTGGCCACGTACAACAGCACCGATCGCCTCGATACGATCGAGGCCGCGATCGTCAACAACGATGACGGTGCCGAGGTCGATGGTGAGACCGTGCCGATCGGCCGGCAGCTGACCAGTGGGCTCGTGGGCGAAGAGGACAAGAACATCCATTGGGTCATCACCGATGAAGACGATGCGAAGAAGGGCATGTCCGATGGGACCTACGCTGCGACCCTGACCATCCCCGAGGGCTTCTCCAGGGCTGTGACCTCGGTCAGCGACGCCAAGTCCGCAACTCAGACGCAGCTCGACGTCGATGTCTCCGGGGTGGCTCCGGCCGCCGACACCCAGATCGCGCAGTCCGTTGCCGGGGTGGCGCGGACAACCTTCAACACGAAGATGACCGAGACCTATCTCGACAACATCTATGTCGGCTTCAACGACATGGGTGATCAGATGAAGGACCTCGGGGACGCCGCAGGAGAGCTCGATGACGGCGGCGAGGATCTGGCGAAGGGGACGAAGAAGTCCGCAAGCGGTGCGGGCGAACTCTCCGACGGCATGGAGAAGCTCGACTCCTCAGGATCTGAACTCAACAAGGGCGCCGGGGACCTGTCCAAGGGTGCTGGTGAACTGTCGAAGGGCACCTCCGAGCTCTCGGGCGGTCTGCAGGACATGAAGAAGCAGACCGCGGATCTGCCCGACAGCACGCAGAAGCTGGCCGACGGCGCAGGGGAGCTCTCCGGTGGAGTCGATAAGTACACGAAGTCGATCGACCAGATCATCAAGGGCTTCGCCGGTTCCGGTGACTCGGGCTCCGGCGAGGGCGGAATCGATGACCTCGTCAAGGGCGGCAAAGACCTCGACAAGGGCGCGAAGGGTGTCTCCGAGGGCGCCGAAGGCCTGTCATCTGGTCTCGGCCAGTACCGCGACGGTCTCCAGGAAGGTGCCGACCAGGCCGATCAGCTCGCCAAGAGCGGAACCGTGACCGGTCTCGACGACCTCGTTTCGGCGGGCATGATGACCCAGGACGAGGCCGATCAGGCACGTGCTCAGATGTGCCCTGTCGGCACACCGGATGAGGTCTGCGCCGGCATCGAGAAGGCCTACGCTCAGGGGCTCCTCAACGGCACCTCGGGCGGGCTGAACAGCGCCGTCGACGGTCTGGAACAGAAGAAGGACGGGCAGTCGCTGCTCGGCGGCGCGGACAAGCTCGCCGATGGTGCCGATGAACTCAGCGACGGCATGAGCAAGTTCGTCAAGGGCCTGGAAGACGGCCTCGGCGAACTCACCAAGGGCATGGAGGACATCTCGAAGAATGCTCCGAAGCTGCTCGAGGCCTCGAAGGGGCTGCGTGAGGGGGCCTCCGGTGTCGCCGAAGGCAATCAGAAGCTCGCCGACGGTATGCCGGAGCTCAGTGACGGCATCGCCAAGGTCGCAGATGGCTCGAGCGAACTCGACGACGGTGCAGGACAGCTCTCCGATGGACTCGGTGAGTTCTCCACCGGACTCGACAAGTACACGACCGGAGTCTCCACTGCCGCAACCGGCACCTCTGACCTTGCGCGCGGACTGGATACCCTGTCCGAGGGCACAGACAAGTATTCGCAAGGCGTCGGAAAGTTTGCCGATGGTGTGAAGAAGGGCGCGGACGAAGTCCCCACCTATTCGGCCCCGGAGCGTGACAAGCTCTCCACCGTCGCCTCTCAGAACATCAAGGCGCCGAGTTCCTCCGACGC
Source organism: Brevibacterium sp. UCMA 11752 (assembly GCF_021532235.1). NCBI lineage: Bacteria > Bacillati > Actinomycetota > Actinomycetes > Micrococcales > Brevibacteriaceae > Brevibacterium > Brevibacterium sp. UCMA 11752. The sequence continues at coordinate 1,351,987 of NZ_JACBOS010000003.1, forward strand.
GGGCGATGTGCTGCAGGGGTCGACGCTCGCGCTGCTCATCATGCTCGCCTTGTGGGTCGGCGGACTCGTCACCTACACGGTGCTCAAGCCGATCCCAGCTTCGACCCTGCTCTCGACGAAGTCCTCAGCGGCAGTCTGGCTGCGCGGTTTGGTGCCGGGCGTGATCGTCGGATTGCTGCAGGCCCTTGTTCTGTCGATCCTGGCGGTGAGCGTGTTGGACATCGGTGCCGTCCAAGGCTTCGACATCGCGGTCCTGACGTTCGTCTCCGCGCTGGTGTTCATGGTGCTCAACTTCGCCTTGGTGGCGTGGTTCGGCGGCGTGGGCAGGTTCCTGTCGGTGATCGCTGTGGTCCTCGCAGTTGCCGGACGAACGATCGGCGCGGTGCCCGGCTTCTTCGACTTCCTTGCCCCGATCCTGCCGCTGACGCCGGCGATGAACGGCTTCGCCGCAATCACCGCCGGAACCACGGGAGTGGGGGCCGCCTATGGTGGCCTGCTGGCCTGGGCGATCATCGGAGTCGTGATGTCCCTGCTCGCGATCGTGCGAGCCAGGACCACGAAGCCCGAAGCAGCCCTCGAGATGGCCGACGCCTAGGGGGTAGAGGAGACCTGCGTGGGTGGAGACCCACTTCGACCTAGCCATGAGCGTTCTCCCGACTGCCTGCTCCGCCTGATTCCCGTCTGGGGATCGCGGCGGACCACAGGCTGCGGAGTTCTATCGTCGAAGTCAGACTGAGTTGGTTGCAACCAGCTCAGTCTGACTCAGAGTACTCAGCCGCGCAGCGCCACCCGCCACTGTGGTCATCTCGGGGAGCTCAGCCCCGCAGCGCAGCCGCGCAGCGCCAGGGCGTTCGGAGACCTGCGCCCAGCGGACCCCTCAGATGAGGTCGAGAATGGCGGTGGCTGCGGCGTTGGAGTCGTTCAGTGTTGCTGCGTTCGTCTGGGGATTCGCGGCGATCGCCAGACCCCACTGGACGGAGGAGAGCTGAATGGACAGCGCGAAACGGCGGGGGTGCACGGTGCCTTCGACATCGATCGTGCGGTAGGGCCGCGGCGTGAGCGCCAGTCCGTTGAGGAACTTCTCACGACCGTCGTCCAAGGTCAGACGGGCGGGCGTGAGTTGGCCGCGTTCGACCATCCCGTGCACCAGCACATCGGCGGCCCGGGACACCGCGTTCGTCGGTGACGCAGCATCGATGACGACGCTGCCCGTGATGCCACCCGCGACCTGCGCCGAGGCGACCGTGAAGATCTGCGGCAGCGGGTCCCCGTCCGTAACCGCGGGCCTCCCGCCCGTAACCGCGGGCCTGCCGCCCGTAACCGCGGACCTCCCGTTCGCAACCGCGGGCCTCCCGTGTGCAGGTGCAGAGACATCGGGATTCGCCTCAATGCGCATGTCCGGGCCGATGAACTCGACGAGGCCGGCTTCGGCCAGGGCGAGAAGCTCAGCGATGCGCTGCGGGGGAGGACCGTCGCAGATGCCGGAGACGAAGCTTTCGAACCAGCCGCAGATCTCCATGTCGATGCTGACCCGGTCGATATGGCCTTCCACGATGAGCTCTTTGAGCAGCAGCCGAGACTGCCAGAGCACGGTGAACAGCGACTTTACGGCACTGCCCTCGGGGCCGGCCAGCGAATCGTGGAGGTCGGCGCGGAGGAAGTCGAGCATCCACTCGTGCAGGGAGTTCGCCTCCCTGGGACCTCTGCTATCGAACTCTCGTCCCTCAAGCGGGTTGAGCAGCTCGTGCAATGACATGCGGTGAGCGGGGTCGGGGACAAGGCTCTCCTCGATCTCCGACCAGGCGAAGGCCTCACGGGTGACACGGCCCTGGCGCGCAGCCTCGGCGGCTTCGTGCTGGCGTGACTTCGCAGCGGCGTCAGTGTTCCCAGCATGTAAGTCGGTGGACTCGTGTGCCTCCGGGTGGGTCTCCTGCCAGGTGCGCCTGGTCAGGTGTCGGGACACCGCCTCGGCGATGGCCTCACGCAGCTGACCAGGGTCACCGGCGAACGCCTCGGGACAGATCCTGGACAGGGTGCTGTAGTAGGCGAGACGAAGGTCGGCGAGGATGAGCGGCCACAGCTGGTCGTTGAAACGTGCTCCCGCTGTGCGGTCACCGTCGAGGTCGTCGAGTCCGGCCAGCAGTGCGATGTTCTCCCGCGTGAAGTAGCGCAGAGGCCACGGCGAACGCGGGTGGGCCTGGCAGATGGGTTTGCTGCGGTAGGGGACGCCGCGGCGCGAGCCGAGCAGCAGGCGAGGCTCCTCACCGCTGCGCACATAGCGCAGCTCGCCCGCGATGACGGGATCCGGGTCGAAGCGGCCTCCACGTTCATGCGTGAACAGTGTCTGCAGGTCGAAGTAGTTCAGACCCATGCCGCGGACGATGACACGGTTGCCGGGTGCCACCTCGGCGAGGGGAGCTTCAGCCGGCAGACCCTGTGGGATGTAGAGTCCGCCGGTGCGCTGTGCGAAGGCCGCGAGCCGGGCACGTTCCTCGGTCTGCGCGCTGGGGATGTGGCCGACCGCGAGGACGACGGCCGAGGCGATGATTGCGGTTCCGTCCTCGCAGCGGACCAGCTGCGGCGGCACGGTTTCAGGGTCCGTGGACGTGTGGCCCAAAGGCTCGACGGGCGGGAGATCGATGACCGATTCGACTGTGGTCGGGTGTTCGACGATCGTGACGAAGTCAGGTGCCGTGTCGCGGATGCGTGCATAGGAGTCGCGCAGATAGCGGCCGTAGAGAGTCCGGCTGGGGAACGTGGCATCGACGGGGTCCGTTCCGCCCTCATCTCGATACCACTGTGCCATGTTCGGACCGAACCGATCGGAGGCGCCATTCGGGGAGACGAACGAACAGCTGGCATCGGGGAAGATCGTCTGCTCGGCGATCGTCGTGTTCATCAGCAGGGACTCGGGCTGATCCGTGCGCCAGACGATTCCCGCACCCGGAGGATAGGGATCGATGAGGTGGATGACGACCGTGGGCGGTGTATCTGCTCCCGAGAATCGTTCGGCGGCGAGGGCGACGAGTCTCTCGAGGACCGAGAGTCCGCGCGGACCGGCGCCGATGATCGACACCGAATGGGCCTGCGCGTCTGGACCGTCTGCAGCGGGTGAGTGAACCTCAGATGGGCTTCCGGCTCCCGACTGTGGCGAGGAAGTCGTCACCCTTCATCTCCGGCTCCCGGGCCTGGGTAGCCGGGGAAGTCGTCGCCGGGCTTGAACCCCTTCGGGTAGCACTTGCCTTCGGCGTTGGGCTCGCCGGGCTTCGTGGTCTCGGTGGGCTCACCGCCCTCTTCTCCGGCGGGTGCCTCCTCGGACGCTGCCTCCTCGTCGGGGGCCCCTTCCGTGGGCTCCTCCTCTGCGGTGTCCTTCTTCTCTTCCGGGGCTGCAGTATTGGTCGGCTTGGGCGTCTCCTCACCCTTGGACGCGCCCTTGACCTCGCCGAGGATCCACTTGTGGAGGACGTCGAAGTCGGGGTCGTACGTGGGGGTGACGTCGTTGTTGATCTGCACCGTCGTGACGTCGCCCTTCTGCATCGAGATCGCAAGTTCGATGAAGGCCGGGACCTCGTTCTGCGGAATCGAGGTGGCGATGTTCTTTGTCGCCGAGTTCGCGAGTTTGGGGTACGCCGTGGCGAGTTCGCGGGGGTCGACCTGATCGAGGGTGGTCTTGATCATGCGCTGCTGACGGCACATGCGGTCGTAGTTGTCACTGCCTTCACGTGAGCGCACATACCAGAGTGCGTCCTTGCCCCTCAGCGTCTGCGGACCCGGATCGACCCAGCCGTAGACCTCGTTGGCGGCTCCGGACATCGACTTGCCGCCGCCCATCGGGATGGGGCGTTCGACGTCGATCTTCACGCCGTCGATGGCATCGACGACGTCCTCGAAACCTCCCATGTCCACCGAAGCCCAGTAGTCGAGGTTGAGGCCCAGAGAGCCCTCCACCGCCTGCATCGTGGCGAACATTCCCGGTTCCAGGCCGTGGGGGTTGCCGATGTCGTCCTTGTTCTGCTCGCCCCACTGCCAGACGGAGTTGATGAGGTCGACCGACGATTGACCCGTGGGCCGGAAGCCGTCGGGCCAGGCCTTGTCCAATTCGCTGCCTTCGGGGAAGATCGGGAACGCGAGATTACGCGGTACAGAGATCAGTGCGGTATTGCCGGTTTTCGTGTCGATCGAGGCGACGAGCATGGTGTCGGGACGTGTGCCCTCACGGTCATCGCCGTTGTCGCGGCCCATGAGGAAGACGTTGATGTAGGGTTTGTCGGCCCAGAGGTCCTCGGCGCTCTTGGCATGTCCTGTGCTGTCGCCGAACAGGCTGGAGACCGTATCGCCCTGGACTCGGGCGTAGACCGAACCGACGCCGAGGGGAATGCCGACGATGAGTGCGAGCGAGACGACGAGCACGCCGGCCATCTTGTTCTGCCACGGGGCGTAGCGGTGACCCTTGCGTAGCCCCAAGTGGGAGATCACGATCGTGAGGACCCAGATCACGCCGATGATGGCGAGGATGATCGCGAGGAAGGTCAGCATCGTCGGACTTGAGACGACGGTGCCGAACGCGCGGATCGGTCCTTTGACGAGGACATAGACGAGGGCGATGAGGAAGGTGAGGACGAATCCGCCAAGCAGGATGAAGCCCAGTGGCCGGAATCGTGTGCGCAGCAGTCCGATGCCTGGCAGCAGGGTACTCAGTGAGGTCCAGCCGACGAGGCTGGGGAAGGCTTCTCCGACCCGCGACGAGTGGCGCCGTGCGCGCGAGGTCTCGGCGGGGCGTGCCGCTTCGTCTGTTCGGCGGTCTCTGCGCCGCGGTGCTGCGCTTGCATCGTCAGCGACTCTGTCTGCTGATGCCCTCGCCGAGGCGGGGCCGCGGTCGCGTGCATCGGCGCGCCGGGCGGCGTTGTCGGGTCGTGGCTCTGGTGCGGAGGCGGTCTGCTCCGGCGAGCTGGCACTGCGTTCCTGGGACTCGGCGGCAGATGCCACACCTGCAGCGGAGGCCCCGCTGGCGCCCGCGGCACGAAGCATCCGTGCTTCGCGGCGAGTGCGTGGAGCTACTGGACGAGGCGTCGGTGCCTTCGACTGATTGTTCGAGGAGCTCGGCTGCTGTGAGGCGGAGGACGAACGGCGTGCATCGGCCGAATTCTGCGACCCGGCGGAGTTCTGTGACTGTCTGGCTGAGTTCTGCGACTGCCTGCTTGAGTTCTGCGACTGTGGGGAGGCCCGCTGTGGCTTCGACTGCGAGTTCGATGACGGACGAAGTGAGCTCGATTCATCCTCACTGGCTGTTGCATCGCCGCGGAATCGAGGACGAGAAGAAGCGCGGAGACGGTGACCAGCTGGGCGAGAATTGGGGTCGTTCCCATTCGGCCCTTGCTTGTCAGGGGGAATCTCTGGCAAGTTCTTAACTCCTCGTAGGTTTACGTCTCGTGCTGTGTGCGTTGCTCACGATGCCGGCTATCGGCGCGCATCATGATCGATGCCAGCGCAGGAGGCACCTCCGTAGCATCGTTCCCAAACCCGACAGAGAGCAAACCGCTGAACACTTCAGATCGATTTTACGCCCGTAGATTGATGAATGCTGGAATTCGCGTGTATGCGAGCAGAGGAACCTGGCCGCCATCCCCGTTTTTCCGGTGTTCCGACTCTATCCGGATTATGATCAAGGCCACTCTTTGTCGGTACGCTTTGCTCTTCGCCGCTGGTTTCGCATAGGCTGTTCCCCGTAGTGCAAACTGCAGGTTCGGCACTCTCTTTCAGGAGAGGTATTGAATCAGTATTTGGAGTCGTGGCTGAGCGGCCGAAAGCGTCACCCTGCTAAGGTGAAGTCCCTTGAACTGGGGACCGAGGGTTCAAATCCCTCCGACTCCGCGTTGTGAGAAACCCCCGTCTGACCAGTGAAACACCGGTCAGGCGGGGTTTTCGTCTGTTCGCACTTCAGGGTCAGGGGTGAGCGGTGCCCCATCTCTGGTGTGATTGCTCGTCATCCCCTAAGCTCGGGATTGTCAGTCAATCCTGAGTGGTATTTCACTGCAACGACGAGGAGTCAGTGTCATGAAGATCTTGCTGGTTGGAGCCGCGGGGCACGTCGGAGGGGTTGCTCGAGCCGAGTTGGAGGCGCGAGGCCACAGCGTCGTTGCGGCGTCCCGATCGACTCAGCCTGGAGTCGACACCTCGGATCCTGAATCGATTGCCTCGCTGCTCGAAGCTGTCGGACGAATCGATGCCATCGTGGTGGCGGTGGGCTCTGCGGCATTCAAACCGGTCACCGAGCTCACGCGTGAGGACTACATGAGCGCCTTTGTGTCGAAGGCTCTGGGCCAGGTTGAATTCGTCACGCAGGGCCTCGACTATCTCAATGACGGCGGATCGATCACGGTGACCACCGGTGTGCTCAGTCGAGAGCCTGTGCCGACGGCAGCTGCGGCCGCATTGGTCAACGGCGCCGTCGAATCGTTCGTCATCTCCGCCGCCCCAGAGCTTCCGCGCGGCATCCGTATCAATGCAGTCAGCCCGAATGTGCTGGCGAACTCTCCTCACTTCCACGACGCATTCGCGGGGATGGTTCCGGTGACCGATGAGCAGGTCGCTGCGGCGTTCGTGCGCTCCGTCGAAGGAAACGTCACCGGCAGGGTCATCTCTGTCTGACCCAGTCCGGCAATTTGACCGAACTCAGTAGTCGATATCGTTCAGGAGGCGCCGGAGTGGACTCATCGGAATCAGCGAAAAACGATATCGGGCACACACCGGCAAGCGCTCCCAGCTCGGGCGCCCCGCAGAAATCCTCCGGCGGCGCGGCGCAGGCTCCTGCTTCCAATACGGAGCGCCGGCAGCGCGTCGTCGATGAGATCAAACGACGAATCGTGGTCGGCGAGATCCGGCCGGGGCAGCGCATCATCGAAGCCGAGCTCACCTCTTCTCTCGACGTCAGCCGTCCGACCGCTCGCGAGGCACTCAATCAGATGGCGCGGGACGGATTTCTGATCCAGGAGGCCTACCGTGGCCTTCGGGTAGCCGATATTCAGTCCGATTCTCTGCTCGACATCGCTCGAATCCGGGTCGCCCTGGACACCGAGGCGATCAGCGAGATCCTTGCCGACAAGACCGGCCGGAGGATGGAGGCGCTGGAAGACGCATGGCAGACGTTCGAGAGGGCCACTGCAGAATCGGACCCTTTGGCCCTGCATGAAGCACACGTGCGATTTCACCGGGGAATCTGGGAAGCGGCGGACAACTACCTGCTCATGCGTATCTGGCCGGTGATGGAAGCGCAGATGACGATCGTTTTGGCCTATGACCAATTCACCCGGACGAATCCTGCACGGGCGCATGCCATCCATGCGGCGCTGATGCGCGCGATCCGCACGGGTGATTCTGCGCAGATTCGCACAGCCCTGGACGTTCACACCATGGACAGCGCCCAGGAGCTCGCTTTGCTGACTCCAGAATCGACCGACTGACTCCTGAACCGACCGGCTGACTCGCCGACCGGCTGGTCGACTCACCGGCTGACTCGCCGACCGGCTGGTCGACTCACCGACCGACTCACCGACCGACTCACCGACTGGCTGGTTGTTCCCAGAGCTCAAACGGGGCATCAGCCGGTCCGACGCGCAGGCCCTTGGGAAACTCTGTGCGGAAGAGCATTGACGCGATCACCACGAGTGCGTAGCGTGATCCCCAAGGGATTGTCATACAATCCTTAAGCTGCGACCGATGTCGGTCGCGGTCGGCACTGAGGGAGACCTGTATGAAGGTAGTCGTTGTCGGCGGTGGAGTGGTGGGCCTGGCCAGCGCCTATGAATTGGCGTCTGCCGGCTGCGAGGTCACGCTTCTCGAATCAGGAAAGTGCGGCGCCGGCGCCTCCCATGGCAACGCGGCGAAAGTGGCACTGGCTGAGAGCACTCCGGTTCCCGGGCCAGGTGTTCTGCTGCAGGGCGTCAGATGGATGCTCAGGCCCGACAGCCCCCTATCGATCAAACCGTCTCTGGCACCCGGATACCTGAAGTTTCTGCTCCGGATGGCCCAGCACTGCAACGCCAAGGACTTCGATGCAGGTCTCGACGTGCACCTGCGTATGGGAGAAGACGCGAATGCGCTCTTCGATGACTATCAGCGCCAGGGCATCGATTTCGAGATGCATGCTCGGGGAGTGCTCCTGGCTTTTGAGACAACCGCTCGATTCGAAGAACACGCTCAGACCCTGAAGGCATTCGCAACGGCTGGTCACGTCGCGGAAGAACTCCACGGCGATGACCTGCTGGAGGCGGAGCCGGCACTGAGCGACCGCATTCGCCACGGGATGTTCTTTCCCACCGATCGACAGATCGAACCCGACTCGCTGAACCGCGGACTGCTGAAGAAGTTGGGCGACATCGGTGTGAAAGTGCGCGAGGGCGTGACCGTGCGCAGCTTCGTGCGCAGCGGTGACGCTGTCACTGCGATCGTCACCACCGACGCAGAGGTCATCGCCACCGATGCCGTCGTCGTCGCCGCAGGCGTGCCGACCGGGGCGCTTCTGGGCGAGCTCGGCCGCCGACTGCCCATCTATTCGGGCAAGGGGTACAGCATCGATTACTCTCCCGCGCCGATAGGACTGAGAACCTCACTGACTCTCGAAGACACCAGGGTCGCAGTCACCCCACTCAACGGCATGCTCCGGCTGGCGGGGACGATGGAATTCGGCAGCCGAGATGACGAAGTCAACGACGTCCGTGTCGAAGCCATTCGCCGTGCGGCCAGACAATCGTTCCGTGACTGGGGTGATGGACCGACCGGTGAGCAGACTCCGTGGGCTGGCTCGCGGCCGATGACACCGGACGGGCTTCCCGTGATCGGCAAGCTGGGCACGGCGAAGAACGCCTTTGTGAATTCCGGCCACTCGATGTTGGGGCTGACCCTGGCACCCGCCTCGGCGAAGGTGCTCACCGACATCATGCTCGACCGAAGATCCACCCTCGGTCCTGATCTCCTCGCGCGGATATCACCACAGCGATTCTGATCATTCCCGCTCCTCGTCCGATGTTGAACGACAGCCACCAGTTGAAAGGCCACACTCATGTCAATCACCTTCACCGGCATCTATGCCGCATGCATCACCCCGTTCAGCCCTGACGGCGGCGAGATCGATATCGCCGGTATCGGGGCTCAGGTCGAGCATATGATCTCCAACGGCGTCCACGGATTGGTGCCGGGCGGATCGACCGGAGAATTCACCGCACTCACTGTCGCGGAGCGCAAGGCCGGCAACCGCGCCTACATTCAAGCGGCAGGTGGGAGAGTGCCCGTGGTTGCGGGAACTGGGGCACTCTCAACGGCAGAGACCATCGAGCTCAGCCGCGATGCCGAAGAAGCAGGCGCCGATGCTCTGATGATCGTGCCTCCCTTCTACGACACTCCGTCAATCGAGGAGACCATCGCCCACTACCGGGCAGTCTCGAGCGTCGTCGACATCCCGATCATGTTCTACAACATTCCGGACGCCACCGGGCTTGACGTCAGCGCTGAAGAGTTCGGCCTACTTGGTCGGGAAGGAGGAGTCGCGTGCTACAAGGACACCAGCGGCGACTTCTCGAAGTTCACCTCCGTCTATCTCGACCAGTCCGATGACATCCAAGCTATCAACGGCTGTGACACCTTGACCTTCGCAGCGCTCGCACTCGGAACCGATGCAGGTGTGTGGGGAGCAGCCAGCTTCATTCCCCGACTGTGTGTCGATCTGTACAACGCGTTGGCCATCGACACTGACATGCCGCGAGCGCGGGATCTGTGGGAGAAGATTCACCCCATATGTGTCTTCCTCGAATCACACAGCTATGCCTGCGGAGTGAAGACCGGGGTCGAACTCGTCGGGATGCCGGCAGGACCGACGCGCGCGCCGATTCTGCCGCTGGCGACGGAGTATCGAGAGGAACTTCGAGGCCTCCTCAGCGCCGCAGGCCTCGAGACCGTCGCCTGAGCGTCAACCGTTTTCGAACGAGGTACCGACACAATGGCCAACAGGCAGCTCATTCAGACGGTCGACGTACACGCGGCTGGTGAACCGGGCCGAGTCCTCATGGGCTCCGGTCTGCGAGTCAAGGGTGCGACCATGGTCGAGCGTCTTCGCTACTGTCGTGACCATCTCGATGACCTGCGGACCCTGGTCCTGCAGGAGCCTCGCGGATATCCCGGGCTCTGCTCGCCGCTGATCGTCCCTCCGACAGATCCCAGTTGCGACTTCGGCATGATCGTCATGGAACAGGGCGGATTCCGACCCATGTCGGGATCGAACCTCATCTGCGCGGTGACCGCACTCATCGAAACCGGGGCGATCGATGTCCTCGAACCGATCACCACTCTGCGCGTGGACACCGCGGTCGGGATCGTCACGGTGCGCGCACGAGTGGAAGAAGGCCGGGCCACTCTGGTCACCTTCGACAATGTGCCCGCGTTCGTCCATGGTCTTGATCTGCCACTGGAGGTTCCCGGCTACGGAACGATTCCCGTCGATATCGTCTTCGGGGGACAGTTCTACGTTCAAGCCAAGGCAGAGCACCTCGGCATCGACCTCGAGCCGGTCAACGCGAAGGAGATCATCCGGGCAGCCTCGGTGATGAGGAAAGCCGCCGACGATGCGTTCGACGTCGTCCATCCGCTCATCCCCGAGATCGACGGGATCGCTCTGCCGATGATCCACGGACCGGCACGAACCGAGGGCACGCACGGCCGCAATGCCGTGGTCCTGCCCAACGGGGAGATCGATCTTGATGATTCGAGCACCTGGTCAGGCACTTTCGATCGGTCGCCGTGCGGAACCGGAACCAGCGCCCGTGTGGCAGCGATGTATGCCAGGGGAGAGCTGGCCGTCGGGGAGAAGTTCGTCCACGAGTCGATGATGGGCACGACTTTCACCGCCGAGGTGAAGGAGACGGCATCCGTGGGCGGTCTTGCGGGGGTCGTGCCGACGATCAGCGGTCGCGGGTGGATCACAGGGTTCCACCAGCTCGTCCTCGAATCCGACGATCCGTTCCCGGTCGGCTATACCGTCGGCGACATCTGGGGACGGGGGATGGGCCGAATGACGGCCGGGGAGTGAACTCGATGTCAGTTCTCCCGACTGCGAATGGACAGTGCATGGCGAAGGAGCAGCATATGGAACTCGAAGGTCGGTGATTGTCTTGCAAAGGCTGGGAAGGTGAATCCATTGCGTGCAGTTCACCTCACCGGTTCGTGCGCAGCCACAGAATGGCGACGTGGAGGGCGGTGCGTGATTCCGCATCCTCCAGCGAGACCCCGAGCTTGGCCTGAAGTCTGTCCAGGCGTGCGTACAGTGCCGGCCGGGACAGGAAGCCGCTGCGAGCAAGCGCTGACTTATTGCCGCTGTGAGAGAGAAACTGTTCGAGGAGGGTGAGCATCTCCTCGCCACCGCCACCGCCACCGCCACCGCCACCGCCACCGCCACCGCCACCGCCACCGCTTCCGCTCTCAGCCTCGAGCAGAGGAGCCAACTCTGCCTCGGCGAAGGCCCGAACGCTCGGATCATCGCGCAGGGATGAGAGCAGTCCGCGCAGTCTCACGTCGGAGAATCGGTAGTACTGCCGTTGTCGCAGCTCGAGCGTCGATGCGATCTCGGCCACCTGGTTGGCGGATTCGAGCCGGCTGGCGGCGTCGACGATCGACTCGCTCGTCCGCCCGACTCCGACCGTGGTGTCGCGGGTGGGAAGTTCACCGATGAGCCCCTCGAGGACCGCATCATCATCGGTGCCTGGGGGCAGAGCCACCACGGTACCGAATGAACCCGATTGCAGTCCGGCGGAGAGTGTGGAGCAGCGGTGAGCGGTTGCTGCAGTGACGAATGCACGGTGCAGCGACCGTTCCCGCAGCTGGAGTGATGTCGGGTCGGTGTTCGGACCGCGATCAACGCGGACAACCACGGGGATCATGCGCCCCCGTGGTGCGAACCCCAGGTCCGCCGCTCGAATCCGGACCTGCTTCTCGTCGACGTCTGCCGATTCGATGATTTCGCGGACCAGTCCGCCCTGAGCCTGAATGAGAAGGTCCTGTTCGTCGCGTTCGGCCATCCGCGCCAAGGTCAGAGTCTGCGCGGCGCGCTCGATGACCTGTGCTGCCTCCTCGTCGGATTCCAGGCGGCCCGGCGCGAGCAGTCGGCCCCACCTCCGATCTCGCAGTCCCACCGGATTCTGCAGCCACCGTTGCCCGTGCCCGTGCCTGTGCACATGGTTGTGCCCATGTTCATGTTCGTGGCCCTCGCCGAGGTGGTCCGAGCCATTGCTGTCACACCGAGCAGTCCGCGACGAGGGTATATCGCCGGCGTGGGCGAGAAGGCGATGTCCGACGTCTTCGAGCATGACAGGTGAGCCCAGCAGCTCCGATGTGCGGTCGACGATGTCCTGGGCTCCAGCACTCTCCAGGCTCAACTGGGTGAAGACCTCGTGGACCGTGCGGGCGCGCTCGACGCGGGCAAGCTGCCGACCGAGCAGTTCCTGGTGAGCGAGCTCCGTGACGCGGACGAACTTGATCCGGCGACGCAGAATCACGATCGGGAGCTCGCGACCGCGGGCGGCAGCACGCACGTTCTCGATGGCTTCGTCATCGGGTCGGCCATCGTCATGAATGAGTTCGATGACAGCGCCGGCGGCAGAAGCGGATTCGAGCTGATCGAGGAAATTTGCCGTCGACTCCTGTGACGACCGGTAGGACAAGCCTGTGCTGAGTACGAGTTCGCCGCCTTCGAGGAACTGCGCGACATTCTCCGAATCGGCGATGTGGACCCACCTCACTGCGCGCGCCACCTGGTCGCCGCCTGTCACGACTTCGGGATCACCGCGGCGGATCTCGTCGACGTCGAGCAGGTTCGCGATCGTCAGATCAGGTTCTCGCTGCGACCAAGCTTCCAATGTTCGCTTCCCTTCGCCGTCTCCAGTCCACGTTGTTTACACAGTGTAAGTCTGCATGGGCATATATTGACAGGTCGTCCATGGCGATTCGGGTGCGGCTGGCTCACCATTGAAAGATCAGGGTCACCTCGGCGGTCTGACCCACCTCGGCGATATGGAATGAACTGCGAAAGGACGGCGCATCATGACTGTGATCAATGCGAACGAAGAACTCGGCCGTGAGGTCAACGACTCCAGGACTGAAGGCTCGGAGAGCAATGCGGATCGTGGCCACGGCGAGCGGGCGTTCACTGCCGAACAGCTGCAAGCAGGTCAACGCGCCTACGAGCTCGACCGTGCGCACGTCTTCCACTCCTGGCAGGCACAGGGGCCGTTCGAGCCGATGACGATCGTCGACGCGGAGGGCCCCTATGTCTGGGACGGCGAGGGGCGGAAGCTGCTCGACATGTCCTCGCAGCTGGTGAACACGAACATCGGACACCAGCACCCTAAGGTCGTGACGGCGATTCAGGAACAGGCGGCGAAGCTCTGCACGATTGCTCCGCAGCACGTCAACGATGCCCGCTCGGAGGCTGCCCGGCTCATCACCGACCGGACCCCCGGCGATCTCGACCACGTGTTCTTCACCAACGGCGGTGCCGACGCGAACGAGCACGCGATCCGCATGGCACGGCTGCACACCGGCAGGACCAAGGTGCTCTCCGCTTATCGCAGCTACCACGGCGGCACCCAGCTGGCCGTCAACGTCACGGGGGACCCGCGCCGTTTCGCCAATGACTACTCGGCCGAGGGCATCGTCCACTTCATGCCTGCCTACCAGTACCGCTCCTACTTCGGCTCCACCACCGAGGCGGAGGAGACGCAGCGCGCGCTGCAGCACCTTGAGGACATGATCACGCTCGAGGGCCCGAACAACATCGCCGCGCTCATCCTCGAGACCGTGCCGGGCACCGCCGGGATCTACGGGCCTCCGGCCGGATACCTCGAAGGTGTGCGAGAGCTGACGGCCCGCTACGGCATCGTCTACATCGCCGACGAGGTGATGGCCGGCTTCGGTCGGACCGGTCGCTGGTTCGCCGTCGACCACTGGGACGTCAGCCCGGACCTCATCACCTTCGCCAAGGGCGTGAACTCGGGTTACGTGCCACTCGGCGGAGTCGCGATCTCCGACGCGATCTTCGAGACCTTCCGCGACCGTGTCTATCCCGGCGGCCTGACCTATTCGGGTCATCCGTTGGCATGTGCAGCAGCGGTCGCCACGATGAATGCGATGGACGAAGAGGGAATGATCGAGAATGCCGACCGCCTCGGCCGGGACATCATCGGTCCGGCTCTGCGCGAGATGGCGCAGCGGCATCCGTCGATCGGCGAAGTCCGCGGCATGGGCTGTTTCTGGGCCGTTGAGCTCGTCAAGGATCGGACGACGAAGGAGCCGTTGGCCGCGTACGGCGGCAGTTCGCCGGAGATGAACCAAGTCATCGGTGCGATGAAGGCCGGGGGAGTGCTTCCCTTTGCGAACTTCAACCGAATCCATGTCGTGCCGCCGCTGAACACGCCGGACGAGGACGTGCGCTTCGGTCTTGAGGTCCTTGACGAAGCGCTGACCATCGCCGACGGCTTCGTCTGCTGACGATTGCGCTTACTCACCAGGCCGATTGTGAACGCCGATACATTCCGGGCCTGGTGGGTAGGTGTTCTGCCAGCTCAGAGATGAACGCAGAGTGTCACGAGTGGAGATGTGCCGAACAGCAGGTGAAGATTCGGTGGAATAGGCGGTAGACTTTTTCCGATTGAGGACGCTGCCCGCCAGCTAAATCATCCACGGTCCGAATTGTGTCTACGTTCAAGGTCGCTTAGTGGAAATCATCTTCGTCGTTGTGTTGGTCATCGTGCTGGCACTGTTCTTTGACTTCACCAATGGCTTTCACGACACGGCCAATGCCATGGCGACACCGATCGCCACAGGAGCGATCAAGCCCAAGACAGCGGTCACCCTGGCAGCGTTGCTCAACCTTGTCGGTGCCTTTCTGTCCACCGAGGTGGCGAAGACCATCTCCGGAGGCATCATCAAAGAAGGCGGTGGGGGAGTCCAGATCACTCCGGACTTCATCCTTGCCGGCCTCATCGGTGCGATCATCTGGAACATGGCGACGTGGCGCTTCGGCCTGCCGTCGTCGTCGTCACACGCGCTGTTCGGCGGACTGATCGGTGCCGCGATCATCGGTGCTGGACTCAACTCCGTCGACTTCGGCGTTTTCGTGTCCAAGGTGGTCCTGCCCGCCATCGCCGCTCCGATCATCGCCGGAGTGGGTGCCTATCTGTGCACCCGCCTGGCCTATGCCATCACGCGACGCAACGGCGAAGGGAAGACCGCTCACCGGGCTCCGTTCAAATACGGGCAGATCTTCAGCTCCTCCCTCGTGGCTCTGGCACACGGCACCAACGATGCGCAGAAGACCATGGGCGTCATCACCCTCGTGCTCGTTTCCGCGAACCTCCAGGATCACGGAACCGGTCCTCACATCTGGGTGATCACCGCCTGTGCGCTGGCGATCGCCTTGGGAACGTATGTCGGCGGATGGCGAATCATCGACACCCTCGGCACGAAGCTCACCACCGTCAAGCCCGCTCAGGGACTGGCCGCCGAGACTTCGACTGCCGCCGCAATTCTCGCCTCGTCTCACCTGGGCTTTGCTCTGTCGACAACGCAGGTGGCGTCCGGTTCGGTAGTCGGCTCCGGTCTGGGCCGTAAGGGCGCGGACGTGAAGTGGTCGACTGCCGGTCGGATCGCATCGGGTTGGCTGCTGACCATCCCAGCGGCCGGAATCGTCGGCGGCATCGCTGCCGGCATCGCCCATCTGGGCACCATCGGCGTCATCATCGACACGGTCATTGCCGTCCTTGCCGTCCTCTGGATCTTCCTGAGCTCGCTCAAAGCAAAGCAGACTGACCTCTCGAACTTCGACACCGTCGGCGAGGCTGTCGGTATCCGCGGCCGCAAGCGCAAGATTCGCAAGGACCGCAACCGCAGACGCGCAGCAATGAAGCGTGCCGCTCGCGCCGAAGCCCGAGACCAGCGGCTTTCTGACAAAGCGGATGCGAAGTCCGGTGTCGGCCCAGCTGCCGAAACAGGCTCTGATGCGAGTATCGGCGCCGAGTCCGATCCCAGCGCCGTGCACACCTCGGCGGCGGAGACAGATGCGGATCAGACACGAGCCGATGAGACACGCGCAGACAAGGGAGATTCGAAATGATCGAGTGGAGCTCATTCCTCATCGTTGCGGTCGCGACCTGGGTGTCAGCGATCGTCGTCATCACACTCTTCTCCACCGCTGTGCGGATGCGGGCAGTGCACGTCGACTTGGCTGCCGAAGGCCAGAGCAAACCCCTGCTCAGGGTCGGCTACTGGGCAGTGTTCGGCGTCTGCAGCATCGTTGTGCTCGTCGGCGTCTACCTGATCGTCCCAGCACTCCACGGAGCCTGACCGCGTCTCTGACCGTAACTGCCGCACCGCCTGCGGCACCCACCACCGGTAGCGGCACCCACCACCGGTAGCGGCACCCACCACCGGTAGCGGCACCCACCACCGGTAGCGGCACCCACCACCGGTAGCGGCACCCACCACCGGTAGCGGCACCCACCACCGGTAGCGGCACCCACCACCGGTAGCGGCACCCACCACCGGTAGCGGCACCCACCACCGGTAGCGGCACCCACCACCGGTAGTCGCATTCACTGCAGTCCGTAATATTCACTACCGTTGGCATCGCACGCCCTCCCCGGAGCATCTCGTCCTACAGTTCCTGCAGTGTGAATTGGTGCTCCCGGCACGTGATGCGATTCGGCAGCCGTTTCGGACCTTCGCTGGCGCCACTAAAGGCACCCCGCAGCACTGCAGCGCCAAACTCCGCACGCGCCGAATACCGCAGGCTCCGAACACCGCGGGCACTGCGTCCCTGCATACGAGAATCCCCCAACCACCTCGACGGTGGTTGGGGGATTCTCTGTCGTTCAGCAGAGGCTCAATGACTCAGGGTCTCAGAGACTCAATGACAGAGTCTCACTGTCTCAGGCGAGACCCAGACGGTCGCGCAGGTTGTCGACCTCGGCGCGGAGTTCGGCTGGAACCGAATCGCCGAGCTGCTCGTACCATTCCTCGATGAGTCCGAGCTCGGTTTCCCATTCCTCGGGCTTGATCGCGAGAGCCTTACGCAGCTGCTCGTCGGTGAAGTCGAGGCCCTCGGTGTCCAGGCCGCCCTCAACGGGGGTCAGGCCCAGTGGGGATTCGGCTGCGTCGGCGGTTCCGGTCACGCGTTCGAAGACCCACTTGAGAACACGCGAGTTCTCGGAGAAGCCTGGCCACAGGAACGAGTTGTCGTCATCGCGGCGGAACCAGTTGACGTAGAAGATCTTCGGCAGCTGGGCACCCTCGGTGTTGCCGATGTCGAGCCAGTGCTGCAGGTAGTCACCGACGTTGTAGCCGATGAAGGGACGCATGGCCATGGGGTCGCGGCGGACGACGCCGACGGCGCCGGTGGCTGCTGCGGTGGTCTCCGAGGAGAGCACCGATCCCATGAACACTCCGTGGTTCCAGCTCTTGGTCTCGGTCACCAGTGGCATCGTGGTCTTACGGCGACCGCCGAAGAGGATGGCCGAGATCGGCACGCCGTTCGGGTTCGTCCACTCGGGAGCCAGGGTCGGAACGTTGGCGATCGGGGTGCAGAAACGCGAGTTCGGGTGAGCGGCTGGAGTCTCCGAGTCCGGGGTCCAGTCGTTGCCGCGCCAGTCGGTGAGGTGCGCTGGCTTCTCGTCGGTCTTGCCTTCCCACCACACGTCACCGTCGTCGGTCAGCGCGACGTTGGTGAAGATGTTGCCGCCTGCTTCGATGGCGCGCATCGCGGTCGGGTTGGTGGTGTAACCGGTGCCCGGCGCGACGCCGAAGAGGCCGAACTCGGGGTTGACGGCATAGAGCTGGCCGTCGTCGCCGAAGCGCATCCAGGCGATGTCGTCGCCCAGAGTCTCAGCCTTCCAGCCGGGAATTGTGGGCTCGATCATTGCGAGGTTGGTCTTGCCACAGGCTGAGGGGAACGCGGCGGCGATGTACTTGACCTCGCCCTCCGGATTCGTCAGCTTGAGGATGAGCATGTGCTCGGCCAGCCAGCCCTCATCGCGGGCGATCGACGAGGCGATGCGCAGCGCGTAGCACTTCTTGCCGAGCAGTGCGTTGCCGCCGTAGCCGGAGCCGAAGGACCAGATGGAGCGGTCTTCCGGGAAGTGGGTGATGTACTTGGTGGAGTTGCAGGGCCAGGCGACATCTTCCTGACCGGGTTCGAGCGGAGCGCCGACCGAGTGCACGCACTCGACGAAGGTGCCGCCGTTGGCCACGATCGCGTCGAGGGCGTTCTTGCCCGAGCGAGCCATGACGAGCATGGAGAGAACGACGTAGGGGGAGTCGGTGACCTCGATGCCGAACATCGGCTGGTCAGCCTCAGCATGTCCCATGACGAAGGGGATGACGTACATGGTGCGTCCGCGCATCGAACCGGTGAAGAGAGGTTCGAGGGTCTCCTTCATCTCGGCCGGAGCCATCCAGTTGTTGAGCGCGCCGGCATCCTTCTCCTCGGCGGAGCAGATGTAGGTGCGGCCTTCCACACGGGCGACGTCCTCGGGGTCGGAAGCCGCGTAGAATGAGTCCTTGGTACCGGTCAGGCGAACGATCGTGCCGGCTTCGACGAGCTGGTCGGC
Source organism: Brevibacterium sp. UCMA 11752 (assembly GCF_021532235.1). Classification (NCBI taxonomy): domain Bacteria; kingdom Bacillati; phylum Actinomycetota; class Actinomycetes; order Micrococcales; family Brevibacteriaceae; genus Brevibacterium; species Brevibacterium sp. UCMA 11752. Next base: position 1,370,631 of record NZ_JACBOS010000003.1, read on the forward strand.
GATGGTGGCCTTCTGCTCATCCGAACCATCGACCCAGACGATATCGTCTGGAGTGGTGAGGGTGGCGACCCTGCTGACGAACGAAAGCACCGACTCGCTGTCGGTCGGTGCGTTCTTCAGCTGGTCAGCGACGACGTCATGGTCGAGGACAGTCATGAGTGGTCTCCTGGTCAATCGGGATTACGGGGTTCCGCCTGGCGGCTGGTACATCTCCACCGTAGGACTCGGACGGGCCGGAAAATCCTGGTTTTGAGTCACTGGAAGATGTGCATTGGATCACAACGGCATTTCGGAAGACGTGGATGCATCAATCGAGTGATGTGTTTTTGCATTGCGGTGCTTGTTTGTTGCAAACCGCGATTGTTCATGGAATCAACACCTTCGACACCCTCACCGAGGTGGCTCTCACCTTCCGATCCAAGCTTTCGTAGGTGATTTTCCGGGTATCCCGATGCCGGCTGCAGCCAGGCTGCCTGCGAGATGGATTTAAATTCTACGAATAGTAGAATAAGGGGCAGTTGTCGTCAGCACTGACGCCTTCGATCAAATGAGAATCTAAGGAGCATCATGCCCCGCACCACTATCGGACTTGGTATTGTCCTCATCGTTGTCGGCGTCATCGCCTACGTCGCAACCTCATTCGCCAGTTGGACGGCTCTGATCCCGGCCATTCTGGGCGCCATCATCCTGATCTGCGGACTCATCGCACTGAAGAATCAGAAGCTCGGAGTCCACATCGCTCTGGTTGTCGCCATCTTGGGCATCTTCGGCACCGGCATGAACGTCATGCAGGTCGGCGCGCTGATCGCCGGTGAGGCCGAGCGGCCTGCGGCTGTGATCACGAGCATCATCACCTTCGTGCTGCTCATCATCTACGTCATCATGGGAGTGCGCTCCTTCATTGCGGCCCGTCGATGGAAGAATTCGGCGCAGCCAGAGGCCGCGCAGCAGTAGCCTGCCGACGCCGCGTGGAGGGGCTGCGGATTGCCGATCGAGCGAGCCCGGCCCCTCCCCGCCGAAGCCGCAAATGTGGCGAAGCGCACTCGGGCCGAATTTGAGCTTGGGCGAATTCGGTGTGTATAGTTGATCGAGTTGCAGGGCGAGAGTCCAGACGACATGCGCCACTAGCTCAACGGATAGAGCATCTGACTACGGATCAGAAGGTTGGGGGTTCGAATCCCTCGTGGCGCACAGTAGAGGAGCCCTTCACCAGCAGAAATGTTGGTGAAGGGCTTTTTCGATGTGGTGCGCACTTCGACGCCCTCTTTATGCGTTGAGCACCGGGGGCTGAAGCCTCGAGCCGTCTGAGGGTGCTCGACGCTAGGATTGGACCATGGCCGCAATCACTGCAGATGACGGTGTCCGTCTCGAGTACACCCGGGCCGGAGACTCCTCCGGTCGCCCGGTGGTGCTGTTGGCCGGGTTCAAGGCGCCTGCGACCAGCTGGCGCTACCAGGTCCAACCGGTGGCACAGGATGGATACGCGGTATTCTCCGTCGATCTGCGCGGTCACGGCAACGCCGATCACCCCAAGTCAGGCGTGACAATGGAGCGGCGCAGTCAGGACGTGGCGCAGGTTCTCGAGGCTCTGAAGCTCACAGATGTTCTGCTCGTGGGCGGATCCATGGGCGGCAATACAATCTGGTCCTATCTCACCCAGTTCGGCGCCGATCGCATCGCCGGAATCGTCATCGTCGACCAGACACCGAAGATGCTCAACACCGCAGACTGGCCCCACGGCTACTACGGCTTCGACGAATCCAACGTCGACACCTACTTCGCCGAAGGGATCCCTGCCACCGGACATGGCACGCCCATCTGGAAGCGGGGCAGGCGCATGCTGCGTCTGCTCAAGGCCATGAAGGGTGTGGATCATCACCTCAGCCGCGGCGAACTCGCACTTCTGAACGACCACGCGAAAGCCGATTGGCGTCCGGTGATCGAAGGCGCCGACGTGCCCGTGCTCTTCGTCGCCGGAGCCGAAAGTGAGCACTGGCCAGCATCGCACGCAGCCGCCTCTGCGGGTCTGGCTCCGATCGGCTCATCGACGGTCATCCCCAATGATGGGCATGCGGCCAACATCGAGCAGCCCGAGGCTTTCAACCAGATCCTGCTGGAGTTCGCCGCGTCCCTCTGACAGGAACTGCGAGCAGCGCATCCCGCTGCTCCGGCGACAGATGCTTCACCACTTCGCGCATCGTCACGCCTGAAGCTCGATGCGCACGCGGCAGCATCCAGTCGAAGACCATATCGGGACGTGTGCGGGCGGTATCGCGCAGCACCCAGCCGATGGCCTTGCGGATGAATAACTCCCGCTCCTCCAGCATCGCATCGGCGAACCGTGAAAATCGGGCGAAGTCACCGCGGCCCCCACGCAGTGGTCTGAGGTGAGCCAGCAGCGCAGAGCGGCGAATCCAGAAGTCGTCGTCGCCCGCCCAGCGCTCGAGTATGGGACCGAACTCCGCATCCTGTTCGGACAGCGGGCCGATGGCATCACCGGCGAGTGGATCGACGAGTGCCCAGGTATGTGCCTGACGCAGCATCCGTTCGAATAGGTCAGTATCTTCGGCGCCGAGGTGGTCCTGCTTTTGGATGAGCACCATCGTTGCCGCGCTGCGGAGTTCGTAGACAGGGGTCCCGCTGGCGGCTCGGTTCATGCCGTCTGCACCGCCTGCGTAGTCCCACAGCGCCTCGACAAGAGCAAGCACACCGTCATGCTTCAACTCAGTCGTGCGCAGCACCTCGCGGACCGCTCCCCGAGTACCGGGCACGCCGACGCCGTAGTGAACGAGCTCGCTCTTGAGGTACGCCCGTTCCTTCGTGGCGCGTACGGAGCTGCCGTAGTTCCGAAGTTCACGGTCGAGCACCTCGGCGAGGGAACGCACGCTGGGCGCAGCTGATGTCATGGCACGATCATCCCACTGCTCGCCGAAAGCGGTGCAACGGTTGGTAAGTTCTGCTTGATCCGGTCGCCGGGATCGAGACGAACTTGCCAACTGTTGCACCGTCGGCGCCGAAAAGTGAGGGGCCGAAGGTGGGCCGCGCCGTGGGGGAGTCCGTTGCCGCACAAATAGGTCCGCGACGACACAGAAGCCCACGACGACGCAGAAGCCCGGGACAACACAGAAGCCCTGGACAACACAGAAGCCCACGCACACAGTGCCATCACTGTGTGCGTGGGCTTCGAGAATGACCCAGCTAGCCAGCCGGTCAGTCAGCCACGCGGCAAGCCGCCAAGCTGGCCAGCCAGCCACTCGGCCGACCAGTCGGCCGGGCAGGTGGCTCCTGCTCAGTCCGTGCCGGCGTCGAAGGCGGCGGACAGGCCGGCGCGGTCGCTTGCTTCGTCGACATCGGCGGTGGAGTTTGCTATCTCCTCGGCGCCACCGGCCTCAAGGGAGCCGACGAGCTCCGAAGTCGGGCCCGAGACGATGCCCATGGCTGCGTACTGCTCGAGGCGGGCACGCGAATCGGCGATGTCGAGGTTGCGCATGGTCAGCTGGCCGATGCGGTCCTCGGGGCCGAAGGCGGCGTCGCCCACGCGCTCCATCGACAGCTTCTCCGGGTGATAGCTGAGGTTCGGGCCGGTGGTGTTGACGATCGTGTAGTCGTCACCGCGGCGCAGGCGCAACGTCACTTCGCCGGTGATCGCCGAGGCGACCCAACGCTGCATGGACTCGCGCAGCATGAGGGACTGCGGGTCCAACCAGCGACCCTCGTACATGCGGCGACCCAGGCGGCGACCCTCTTCGTGGTAGAGAGCGATGGTGTCTTCGTTGTGGATGGCGTTGAGCAGGCGCTCGTAGGTGATGTGGAACAGCGCCATGCCGGGAGCCTCGTAGATGCCGCGCGACTTCGCCTCGATGATGCGGTTCTCGATCTGGTCGGAGACGCCGAGTCCGTGGCGGCCGCCGATCTCGTTGGCCTTGAAGACCAGGGCAACGGGATCGTCGAACTTCTCACCATTGATCGACACGGGGCGCCCAGCCTCGAAGCCGACGGTGACCTCTTCGGTCGCAACCTCGACGTCATCGCGCCAGGCAGCAACACCCATGATCGGTTCGACGATGTCGAGTCCGGCATCGAGGAATTCCAGCGTCTTGGCCTCGTGGGTCGCTCCCCAGATGTTGGCGTCGGTGGAGTACGCCTTCTCTGCGGAGTCACGGTAGGGGTAGCCGTGCTCGACGAGCCATTCGCTCATCTCCTGGCGGCCGCCGAGCTCCTCGACGAAGTCCGAGTCGAGCCATGGCTTGTAGATGCGCAGCTTCGGGTTGGCCATGAGGCCGTAGCGGTAGAAGCGCTCGATGTCGTTGCCCTTGTAGGTCGAGCCGTCGCCCCAGATGTCGACGCCGTCTTCCTTCATGGCGCGCACGAGCAAGGTGCCGGTGACCGCGCGGCCCAGGGGAGTGGTGTTGAAGTAGGTCTTGCCGCCGGAGCGGACGTTGAATGCGCCGCACTGCAGGGCGACGAAGCCCTCTTCGACGAGCAGGCGCTTGGCGTCGACGAAACGGGCGATCTCTGCGCCGTATTCCTTCGCGCGCTCCGTCACAGAGTCGAGGTCGGGTTCGTCGTACTGGCCGATATCGGCCGTGTAGGTGCAGGGAATGGCGCCCTTGTGACGCATCCATGCGACCGCGCAGGACGTATCCAGTCCGCCGGAGAAGGCGATTCCAACGTGCTCACCGATTGGGAGTGAAGACAATACTTTCGACATGCGAACCAGCTTAGCGGCCCGGCCAACTCCTGTCGAATTGTTATGCATAGATATGTATTTTTATGTGAATATTGTCGAGGTGGCCCCTGCTGCGCGGGATCGAGCGGACCACTTAGCTTCGCAGGGCCACCCTATAGAAGGGCCGTTCGAAGCTAAGTGGTCCGCTCGAAGCTAAGTGGTCCGCTCGGCGCTCGGCAATCCTGAGGCGGATCTCAGCGATTCGAGCGGTGGGAACGGATCGCCTCGGCGACGGCGATCGCATCACCTTCGGGAGCATCGGACTGTCGATCGGGGCGGGCGATGAAGAGGTAGATGAAACCGGCCGCCAGCACCACGACGAGGCCGATGAGCACGATCCAGTCGGAGAAGAGCGACCCCGAATCGCCGGGCAGTGAGAGCAGGACCATGGCGAAGAGGCCGTAGGCCAACGCCGCGGCGTTGATAAGGAAGCCCCAGCCGCGCAGCGACCATGGGCCAGCCGGCTTCCAACCCTTGACTCGCTGCCGCAGCGCGCCGAGGACGACCATCTGGAATGCCAGATAGATGCCGAGGATCGCGAACGAGGTGACCGCGACAAGGATCCCGTCATTGAACCAGATGAGCACACAGATGAGGGCCGGGGCGATGCAGGCGACGATGAGGGCGTTGCGCGGAATCTTCGTGCCGTCGGTGACCTTGGACAGCCACCGGTGGCCCGGCATCATGCCGTCGCGAGCGAAGCTGAAGATCAGGCGCGAAGCCGCAGCTTGGAGGCTGAGGACACACGAGATGAAGGCGGTGATCGCGACGAGGAGGAAGATCTTCGCACCGACCGCGCCGAGGCTGCCCTCGAGGATCGTGGGAATAGGATCTTCGACCTGCCCGGCCACGATTTCGTCGAGGTTCGGGGCCGCCAGCACATAGCCGGCAAAGGAGAACAGTGCCGAAACCGCGCCGACGAGGATGGTCATGAGCATGGCCTTGGGAATGCCGCGAGCCGGATTGGACACCTCTTCGGCAACGTCACCGCAGGCCTCGAAGCCGTAGAAGAGGAAGAGCCCGGCGACCGCGGCACCCATGAATGCGGCGGTGTAGCTGCCATCACCGGCGGTGCCCATGGAGTCGAAGAACACGCCGAAGCTGTGCTTGCGCTCGAAGATGAGCAGGAACAGGCCGAGGCCGATGACGCCGATGAGTTCGGCGAACAGACCGACCCTGGCAATCCGGGCCAACCACTTGGTGCCGCTGAAGTTGATGGCCAGAGCGAGGACCAACAGGGCCAACGCCAGAAGGAGGGTGGTGTTCCGATTCAGTTCGAAGCCGAACAGGCTCGACACGAATCCGGCACCGAACTCCGACACCGAGGTGATGGTGACGATGAGGGCGCAGATGTAGACCCACGCGGCCATCCAGGCATACCGCTTGCCCCACAGTCTGCGTGCCCACGGGTAGATTCCGCCGGCGATGGGGAACTGGGAGACGACTTCACCGAAGACCAGGGCCACCAGCATCTGGCCGCACGCGACGATGATGATCCACCACATCGACGGCGGTCCGCCGGTGGAGAGGGCCACAGCCATGAGGGAGTACACGCCGACGAGCGGCGACAGATACGTGAAGCCGAGAGCGAAGTTCGCCCAGGGACTCATCGACCTTTCGAAGGAGTCCTCGTAGCCGAGGACGGAGAGATGATCGGCGTCCGAGAGATGTGATTTCGGGGATGGTTCAGTCATGGGATTGCGCCTTTGCACGAATCGACGGTGATTCAACGGTGCTCATCGTATCTCAGAATGTGGATAGGTCGGAGAACGTGGGATACGGTGGACTGCTCGGCCATGCGGGCGAGGCCGATTTCATCCACGAGGCGGAGGTGCCGGGTTCTGCGACAACGTAGGTTGGATCATGAGAACGGCGCAAGACTGAAGCGTCAGTGCAGGACTGAGGAACTGGTGCAGGACCGAGGAGGAACCGTGAGCACGAGAACGGATGACAACGACAACGCCATCGTGGGCACAGAGCCCGCAGCCACCTCGTCGGGAGCAGAGGTGGACGACAAGGGGCGACCTCTGGCGATCGTGCCGGCCACAGTGCCGTGGCTCGAGTTCACCGTCTTCGTCGCCGTCGCGGTGATTCTCGCCTGGCTCGTGTGCCTGCCGCTGTGGTTGAGCGGCGAAGGGTTAGGCAATCCACTGCTCGTGCAGGTGTCGGGGATGGCCATGATGTTCACCCCGCTGATCGCTGTGGTCGTTGCGATGCTCCTTCAGCGCCGTCACACCGGTGAGACTCTGGCCAGCATTGTCAGGTACCTCGGCATCTGGCCTCTGCGTCCCTTCGGCCGGGTTCTCGGGATGGCCGCGCTCGCCTTCTTCGGGATATTTGTGCTCGTCGCCGTGGCCTACCTTCTGGGCGCAGCCTTCGGATGGATGCAGGTTGATCTGCTTGGACTCTCAGGGTTCAAGGCGCAGTTGGCGCAGCTGCCCGGGCTGGACGAAGTCCCGGTGGCCCTGGCAGTGATCGGCTATCTGGTGATCATGGCTCTGGGATCGCTGCTCAACGTGATCGTTGCCTTCGGTGAGGAGGTCGGCTGGAGGGGCTGGCTGCTGACGAGCCTGCGTCCACTCGGAACCTGGCCTGCGCTGCTCATCGTCGGAGTGATCTGGGGTCTGTGGCACGCACCGCTGATCCTGCTCGGGTACAACTTCTCCCGTCCTGATATCACCGGCCTTGCGTTCATGGTCGGCGGATGCATCATGACGGGAATCCTGTTCGGCTGGCTGCGACTGCGCACCGGTTCGGTCTGGCCAGCCGTCGCCGCACACGCTGCACTCAACGGTTCGGCAGGAATGCTCCTCGGTCTGTTCATCGACGGCTCCGCCTCGGCACCGGACATGGCCTTGGTCTCGTTTCTGGGAGTGTCCGGTTGGATCGTCTCCGCGATCGCCATCGCTGTTCTCTTCGCCACCGGCCAGTTCCGCAAGCAGCCCGAACTGGGTTTCAAACGGCCGAAGGCACCTGCGCCCGTTGCACCGCCCGCACCAGCTGTGCCTCCCGCGTCCGATGCGCAGCCGATGGCGCCCGGGGAGCAAGCATCTCCAGCGACATCTCCAGTGGCGCCTCATGACGACGCGCTTTGAGGCCGAGGTCGAGCATCCGTTAGGCTCAAAACCCCATACTTCAAGGAGAATTCCATGGCACTAGGATCATCGTTGCTGCAGACAGCAGGACGCGTACTCACCGCACCGATCTTCATCACCGGCGGATACTCGGCACTGACCAACCCGGGCGGCCGGGTCCAGGCCGCTGGACCGACGCTCGACGCGATCCGCGAATACGTACCGGTCCTGTCCGACGACGATGAGTTCTTGGTCCGTGCCAATGGCGGACTGCAGCTCCTGGCCGGGACTGCTCTGGCGTTGGGTATCAAGCCCCGGGCCTCCGCGCTCGCCCTCGCTGGGTCCCTCGTGCCGACCACACTGGCCGGCCATGCCTTCTGGGAGATGGACGGTGCCGACGCTGCCGCTCACAAGACCCACTTCTCGAAGAATGTCGCCGCATTGGGCGGCCTCCTCCTCATCGCCGGTGCCGGAGCCAGCAAGAAGGCCGCTAAGAAGGCAGCCAAGAAAGCTGCGAAGAAGGCCTCGAAGCAGAACTGAGCCAGAGCCGACGCTGAACGTGGGCAAGCTCGAAGCTTCGCGGCGTCGCCGCACCCACACCACATCGGCCCCACAGCCGCCACCACATCGCAGTCACCACCACCGTTTGTTAGCTTAGGCTAAGCTCAGTCATGGGAGTATGACTGGACGAAGAGGCGGACAAGCATGGTGAACTGGCAGCGCGGAGTGATGCGGCTGATGCGCATCACCAACCACAAGGTTGCGGTGACGCAGGTCGAAGACTTCACCGACTACTACCGGCGAATCCACTTCACAGGGCCAGAGCTCCTGGCCGAGCTCAGTGAGGTGTTTCCCACGCTCTGGACTCGTCTCTGGTTCCCACATCCGGATAAGGGTGAGGGCCAAGTCAGCCAACGCGGTTACACGTTCGTCGATATCGACCTGGCTACCGGCGCATTCAGTCTCGACTTCGTCATCCACGGCGACGAGGCGAATTCTGACGGCGCTGGTCCCGCCAGCCGATGGGCGGCGAGAGCGACGCCGGGAACGACTATCGAAGCCGCGCTGACCCCGGCGCGCATCGACCTGCCCGCCGACACGAATCACATCCTCCTCGCGGGAGATCTCACCGCGCTCCCGGCAGTGAATTCCTGGCTCGAGGCGATCCCCGCCGAGGTGGCGGTGACGGTAACCATCGAGGACGACCGTGCCCCGGAGGCCGCCACAAGCCTCCCTCGGGCCAGCCACCCGAACGCGCGGTGGAAGTGGAATCTTCGCGACGGTGCCTACGGTCACGCTCTGGCTGACCATGTGCGCTCTCTCGGCCTCGATGCTGACGGTCTCTATGTGTGGGCTGCCGGTGAACGCGGACTCATCAAACAGATCCGCACTGTGGTCAAACAGGATCTGGGGTTGAAGAAGGACCACTACTTCTCTCAGTTCTACTGGTTTGACGGAAAACCCACCGGCTGAAGGCCTATGCTCGAAGTATGGCGAAGGCACTTCTCATCGTGGACATCCAGAACGACTTCACCGAGGGCGGAGCTCTCGGGGTAGACGGCGGGGACCGTGTGGCCACCGAGGTGACCCGCTACCTCGAGGCCCATGCCTGTGACTATGACGCGATCATCGCCTCCCGCGACTGGCATGATGCCGACAGCGACAACGGCGGCCACTTCAGCCAGAACCCTGACTTCATCGATTCCTGGCCCGTGCACTGCGTCGCGGACACCGAGGGCGCCGAATACGATCCTCTGCTGACCACCGATGCCATCACCCACCACGTGCGCAAAGGGCAGGGCACCCCCGACTACTCTGCCTTCCAGGGGACGACGGATGCGGGGGAGCACCTCGGTGACCTGCTGGCAGAGCTCACCATCACCGAGGTGGACGTCGTCGGCATCGCCACCGACCATTGCGTATGCGCCACCGTCCTTGACGCCCTCAAAGGAGGTTGGTCCGTCCGTGTTCACCAGGACCTGATCGCGGGAGTCGGCAAGGACTCCTCCACGGTGGCTCTGGCCGAGATGGACGCCGCGGGTGCGAGGATCGTCTGAAGCATCTGGTGACACGGTGCATAGTCGAGAATCCTGCGCCTCCATCGAAAGTTGCAGGTTGAGTCTGAACTCCTAGGCGATGTTTTCAGCTCAGAATATTGATGAGCTTAAGACATGAACACAACACTCACGAAAAGCGCGCACACGCTCGTGTCGAAGCGTGGTTCGTGGTTCGTCCTCGGCGGGGTCGTCATCCTCGTCACCCTCCTCTTCGGACTCCTGTCCGGCGCAGGTGAGGACCGGGCCAACGAATCAGCTCCGGCCGACTCCGAATCCACCCAGGCCGCCCAGCTCCTGCAGAAGTTCCCCGACGCCGACAAGCAGTCGGTCATGGTCGTTGCCTCCCACGCCGACGGGTCGGTCCTCAGCGACAGCGACCAGTCCGAACTGGGGAAGCTGAGCAGCTCGCTCGGCGACCACATCGACTCCGCCCAGAACGTCGATTCGAACACCAACTCCTCGCCCGGTGATGCTGCATCCCAGGCGAGCGGACCGATCATGAGCGACGACGGCAAGGCTGCGCTCCTCATGGTCCCCATCGAGGTCGGTCTGACCAACTCCGACACCGCCGATACCGTCGACGGACTCCGCGACTTCATCGCCGAGGACTCTCAGGCCGGTGACCTCACGGACTCCGGAATGTCCCTTCTGGTCACCGGTGGTCCGGCGATCGGGGCCGACATCGCTTCGGCATTCGGGGGCGCGGACTTCACACTCCTCATCGTCACCATCGTCATCGTCGCACTCCTGCTCATCATCACCTACCGCTCGCCGATCCTGTGGCTGCTGCCGCTGATCGTCATCGGCACCGCCGACGGACTCGCCTCCACCGTGACCGCAGCAATCGGTGACGCACTCGATCTGCAGTTCGACACGGGCATCATCAGCGTCCTCGTCTTCGGCGCCGGTGCCAACTATGCGCTCCTATTCATCTCCCGGTACAGGGAAGAACTGAGCCGCGAAAGCGACCACCGTCTGGCACTCGGCTCCGCCTGGACCCACACCGCTTCGACGATCCTCGCCTCGAACCTGACCGTGGTCCTGTCACTGCTCAGCCTCGTCTTCGCCGTTATCCCGGGAACCCGCGGACTGGGCATCACCGCCGCAGTCGGACTCATCATCGCTGCTGCCGCCGTGCTCTTCGCCCTGCCACCGGTTCTCGCGATCTGCGGCAAAGGCGTCTTCTGGCCCTTCGTCCCCAAAGTGCAGGACGCCACCGACGCCAACCCCGTTGCCGACACGAAGCCTTCCATCTGGAGGACCATCGCGACTCGCGTGGTGAAGAAGCCGGGCATCCACCTCGGCGCCGGAATCATCATTCTCGGTGTCATGGCCACTGGCCTCATCGGTACCTCGGTGGGACTGGATCAGTCTGAGAAATTCCGCGTGCAGTCCGAATCAGCGCAGGGCCTCGACGTCCTGTCCGAGCACTTCCCTCCCGGCGAATCGCAGCCGATCTGGGTCGTGACCGACTCAGCCCACGCCGATCAGGTAGCGGACTCCGTGGCCGACATCGACGGCGTCGTGCGTGCCAACGTCACCGACGAAACGAGCACCGGCGCAGACTCGATCTCGAAGGTCATGGTCACCGGCGAATACGAACCCGACAGCCCTGCGGGCCTCGACCTGATCACTGACATCCGGTCAGACGTCGACGCGATCAACGGTGCGAACGCATACGTCGGCGGCGCGGCGGCAACCGAACTCGATGCCCGCGACGGCAACGCTCAGGACTTCCTGACCATTGCACCGCTGATCCTGGCCATCAGCTTCATCATTCTGCTCGGCATACTCCGTGCACCTCTCGTGGCGGGAACCCTGCTCGTGGTCAACGTCGCGTCCTCGGCCGCGGCGATCGGCCTCGGCGCATTCCTCAGCCGGACGATGTTCGGTCAGGGAGCACTCGATGCTCAGGTTCCGATCCTCGCGTTCCTGTTCCTCGTGGCATTGGGCATCGACTACTCGATCTTCCTGTCCCACCGGGCGAAGAAGGAATCGGTCGTCCACGGTGCCCGCCAGGGCATGATCGAAGCCGTCAGCCACACCGGCGGCGTGATCACCAGCGCCGGCATCGTCCTGGCCGGAGTGTTCGCAGCCCTGGGCATGCTGCCCCTGATGGTCCTGGGCCAACTGGGTCTCATCGTCGGGGTCGGCGTCCTCGTCGACACCGTGCTCGTGCGCACGGTCATCGTTCCAGCCATCTTCGGCTTGGCCGGCAACCGGATGTGGTGGCCGAACAAGGCGATCACGCACTCGGAGTACAAGTACGCCGATGCTGACGCCGCCGCGGCCGGTGACGAGGAGACTCGAAACCCCCAGCCAGCAGGCTCAGCCCAGTCCTCGCCGGGCAGTGGCATGGAGTCCGACGGCATGGAGTCCGGCGGGTCGGCGGAGGGGACCCGCCTCCTCGTCGAATCCGATCGGCACGAGGCCAGCGCCTCGGGAGGTCACAGCGGGCACTGACCCAAAGGTGCCGAGAGCTGGCACAGGCGACTCACGCAGCCAGCTCACGGGCGGGGCCCGGCCATCGAGACAACTCGGTGGCCGGGCCCCGTCGTCGCCTCAAGCGTCGACTGCCGAAAAACGCACGCACTCGCCGCAGATGTGATTGAGTTGGCAGGAATGACGACAAGCACGAAGAACGACTTGCAGGAAGGTGAAACCGTGGACACACGCGGGTGGACAGAGAGAACCATGGAGATCGGCCAGCACGCAATGGCCCTGGCTCTCACCGTGATCTCGTGCTTCCGCGCCATCGATGCCGGAGCGACACCCCTGGCCGCGATCGCCGTGAGCATCGTGTTCCTCGCCTGGTACGCCCTCGGCGCCGTCCGGGCCGCTCGCAGCGGTGCGATCGTACTGGCCAAATGGTGGCTGCTTGTCCTCGCCGGTGCATGGCTGTGCACCCTGCTGGTCTCCGCCGAGTTCATCTGGATCGCCTTCGTCCTCTGGCTGCTCGCCGGTCACCTGTTCTCGTTGCGCATCGCCGTCGTCTTCACCGCGCTGACCTACATCGCGACGGTCGTGGCACCCCTGGCCCATTACGGTGCGGTCGGCACCGCGAGCATCATCGGATCGCTCATCGGCGCGGTATTCGCACTCGGCCTCTCCCGCGGCTACATCGAACTCCTGCGGGAAGGGCGCAGGCGCGAAGAGCTGCTGCAGTCCCTGGAGCTGGCTCACCAGAATCTGCTGGACCTGCAGGACGAACTGGCCCTGACTCAGCGCCATGCCGGTGAGATCCAGGAACGCACCCGCGTCTCCCGCGACATCCACGACACGATCGCGCAGGAGATCTCCTCGATCCGTCTCATCGCCCACGCCGAGGTGGACAGGACCACCGATGAGCACGCGCAGCAGGTTCTGCGCCAAGTCGAGGAGCTCGCCGCGCAGAGTTCGCGCGACGTGCGCCGGATCATCGCAGCCCTCGCCCCGGCCGAACTCGAGGACGGGGCGCTGACCGCGGCCCTCCGACGCCTGCTCACCCGCCTGGAGGAGGACACCTCCATCCGCGGTCGCGTCGAGGTCGACGAGACCGTGCCCTCTCTGCCCGCCGAGGTGGAGGTGGCGCTGCTGCGGACCGCGCAGTCCGCGCTCGCCAACGTCAGACAGCACTCTCAAGCCTCGAGGGTCATGGTCAGCCTCATGGACCTCGACGGGTCGATCCGCATGGACATCGTCGATGACGGTGTCGGCATGGCCGACCCGGAGGCGCGAAAGCGCGAATCGGAATCCGGTTTCGGACTCGACTTCATCGGCTCACGGATGCGCGAGCTGGGAGGCGAACTCGTCATCGAGACGACGCCCGGTTCGGGTTTCGCAATCTCGGCCACGCTGCCTAACAATCCGACCCTGATCTCAGGGACCGCGGTCGACGGCAGACCTCAGGACCACCTCGGCGAGGCCGAGGACGCCGATGGACAACGCACGCAAGGAGACAGCGCATGAGCATTCGAGTGATTCTCGTCGACGACCATCCCGTGGTGCGGGCCGGCCTGCGGTCCGTCATCGACGCCCCCGACCATATCGCTGTCGTCGGTGAGGCCGGCAGCGGCGAGGAAGCACTGGAAGCAGTCGCTGAGCTCGCGCCCGACGTGGTGATGTGCGATCTGCGACTGGGCGAGGGCATCGACGGCATCGAGGTGACGAAGCGGCTCAACGCCTTGCCGCAGAAGCCTGCGGTCCTCATCCTCACGACCTTCGACAACGATTCGGAGATCGTCGCCGCACTCAACGCCGGAGCGTCCGGGTATCTGCTCAAAGACATCAACCCCGAGGACATTTCGACTGCGATCGAGAAGGCCTCCCGCGGGGAGACCTATCTGCCGCCCGAGATCTCATCGAAGGTCATCGCCGCGATGCGAAATCCCGGGCCGAAGCTGACCCGGCGGGAACGCGACGTGGTGAAGCTGCTGGCCACCGGTGCCTCGAACGCGCAGATCGCACAGGAGCTCTTCGTCACCGAGGCGACCGTGAAGAGTCACCTGGTCAACGTGTTCACGAAGCTGGGCGTGGACTCTCGTTCCCGCGCCATCCGTGTCGCGGAGGACCAGGGGCTGGTGTAGCAGCGGCCGTCGCGGAATCGGACTCCAGGAGGCTGGGCCCAAAAATTGTCCTGAAGTTCATCGATCTTCACCGGCGGATTGTTGTTGCGCATGAGGCGCCGAGGCCAGAATAGTGAGAATGGGCGAATCGACGACAGGCGTGCGGCAGGAACGCAGGCATCCCGGCACGATCGGGGAAGTGTTCTGGGCATTTCTGCGCCTCGGCGTGACCTCGTTCGGCGGGCCAGTCGCACACCTGGGATTCTTCCGGGCGACGTTTGTGGAGCGCCGGAAATGGCTCTCCGACGGCACCTACGCGGACCTTGTGGCGCTGTGTCAGTTCCTTCCCGGTCCCGCCTCGAGCCAGGTGGGCATGGCGATCGGACTGCAGCGAGCAGGCATCGGCGGTCTGCTCGCTGCCTGGTTCGCCTTCACCATGCCCTCGGCCATTGTGCTGGTCGCCTTCGCCTTCGGCATCGCCTCACTGGGTGATGACGCGAACATGGGATGGCTGTACGGGCTGAAGGCGGCAGCGGTCGCCGTAGTGGCTCAGGCGGTGCTGGGAATGGCGAAGAACCTCACCCCAGATGCCAAACGCGCCACCATCGCCGGCGCCGCAATGATCATCATCCTGCTGGTCCCGAACCCCTTCGTTCAGGTTGCGGCAATCGTGGTGGGCGCCGTCATCGGACTCGTCTGGCTGCGTGGAGAAGCCGCTGCGGTCACCGGCAGTCAGAGTCCGGATGCGGGTGCGCGGCCCGGTGGAGATGCAGTGCGACAGGAATTCGGGGCGCGACACGACTTCGGCGTGCGCATCTCCCGCAGGGTCGGTGCCGTCGCTCTGACTGCCTTCATGGTGCTGCTGGCGGCACTGCCGATCCTGACCGCAGTGACCGGAGACTCAAGTCTGCGCTTGGTCGACGTCTTCTACCGTGCCGGTGCTCTCGTCTTCGGCGGCGGTCACGTCGTGCTGCCTCTGCTCGAGACAGAGACTGTCTCGACGGGTCTGGTGGGACACGATTCATTTCTCGCCGGATACGGTGCCGCACAGGCGGTACCGGGTCCGCTGTTCACATTCGCAGCGTTCCTCGGGGCCTCTACGACGGCGGGGCCGACGGGACTGATCGGTGCCGGCATCGCCTTGGTGGCGATCTTCCTGCCGGCAGCGCTCCTGGTCATCGCCGCCCTGCCCTTCTGGGAGCGCCTGCGTCGTGCACCTACTGTGCGACGGGCACTGCTGGGAGTCAACGCAGCCGTGGTAGGCATCCTCGCAGCCGCCCTCTACGACCCGGTGTTCACCCAGGGCATCACCTCACCTGCCACTCTGGCACTGGCGGTCGCCGTCTTCATCGCCCAGGTGAAGTGGAAGCTGCCAGCATGGGCCGCCGTCATCGCTGCCGGCCTGATCGGGTTCGCGTTCCTCTGACTCCCATCCTCGGTGCTGACGTCCAGTTGGCATTCGCCGGGGGCTCGTGCGGAATCTCGACGTGTGTCCGAGTGCACACGAGTTTTGCAGCAGGAACTGCACGCCGAGACATATGATCAGTCCATGACCTGGAAAAACGACTGATGAAGTGGAAATCGGCACTTGCATTGATGACGACGCTGTTGCTGGCTCTCAGCGGGTGTAACGCTAAGCCGCCGCAGGAGAACGAGACACCGTCACCGAAGGCTACTCCGACACTTGCCGACCCGATCGAACTCGACTACCACGCAACCCTGGTCGTCGACGATGGAGCAGGTCATGCACTTGTCACCGACTGGTCGGCGGAGAAACTGCGCGCGATCGACCCTTCCGGAGACGAATTGTGGAGTATCGACGCACCGAATCTCAGTGATGAACCGGGAGGTGGAGTAGAGGCCTATTCGGTGGGCGATACCGTCGTCATCCACGATCAGTCGGGTAAGACCACGGCCCAGACCTGGGACGACGGCAGCGAAGCCTGGTCATTCCAGATCCCCGATGCACCGAACTCCTGTCACCCAGCCCAAGGCTTTTTCTCCCAGACGACGGGAACCACCCCCATCCTCGGCGAGGATGACCTGATCATCCTTTCGTACCAAGGAGTGCTCGAAGACGATGGCTGCGAGCCGAGTTCGGAGAACGGGAACACTTTTGTCCTCGCCCTCGATCCTGCAACTGGCGAAGAAGTATGGCCCTCTGTGTCGATGGGACCTGAAGCTAAGACCTTTGGCGGCACCCCGATCCATGTGTCACCGGATCGGCAATACGGGATTGTGTCTTGGCAGGACGGAGACGAATCGATGATCACTCGGATTGCGCTGGACACCGGACGGCACACGAGTGTTCCTATCACCTCGGCGCGCTCCATCGACGACACCGGAGTCGACTACTACGACGTGCTACCCACAACCGACCCGACCTCGCTGGTCTACGTCTACGGTTCGGAAGATCCGGATGATCCGTACAGCTCATCGGTGACCAGAGCGGCGAAGCTGACCCTTCCCGGCGGACTCCCCGAATCCGATGCGGCGACCTTCGACGGGATCGACGAACCAGAGGGCCTCAAAATGGAGGACACCTTCGACGCTGTCTGTGCAACCGACCTGGTCTTCAGCCCGAACGGCGAGCCCGCATGCATCCAACCCCAACTGTTCGCCTCGGCGGTCAAATACCAAGGCTCGGACGGATCTCCACAGGCATGGTACGCGGATGCCCCCGAAACGGCGCTGGAATCGATCGGTGCCTACGGGACTCCGCAGCATGTCCCGGTCGACTCCGAAAATGGAACCCTGCTGGTTGTGCCGGGGAGCGAATCGGGCATCGCGGCGTTGGACGCTCAGACCGGAGAGACCGTCTGGGAAGCGGGGGACTCTGCCGGCGATATGCCATGGGGAGGCCAAGGGGTACTTGCGGAGCTCGGGCTTGTCGTCGTCGCAGACAACAAGAAGACGAGTTTCTACGAATCAGCAACGGGCAAGTTCGTCGACGAGCACCCTGCGGGCGAATATGCGCGGCTGAGCTCTGGGAAGCGTGTTGCACTTGTGGCGGACGAAGCGTCGACAACGATGTGGTCTGTGGTCGAGGCCTGAAGGCCAATCGAGTACGTCTGTCCGCACCTGAGTCAGGCGGCGCCCTCTGGCCAGGGGACACACAGCTGTTCGAACGTGGCGCAGAGAGGCCAGAACTGCTCGGGTGGAAGCGGTGTTTCCGATAGTGAGGCTTCGAAGTAAGTGAGGTGGGTCAGCCATCCGCTCAGATATGAGTCGATGAGCGTTCCGAGGCCAGAGTGCTGGATGACCAGCGCCGATGGTGTGTTGTCACCGGTGTTGCTGGTGTCGTTATCGGGGTAGTCGGGATCGAAAGTACGTAGGCACAGCCGGCTTTGGGGCTCATCGGGAAACTCCCACGACACCTCCGCACTGCTGCCGTGAGACTGGCCGCCATCGTGAGTCAGGGACAGAACCTCGGAACGGCAGAGATATCCATCGCCATGATCGACGATGATCTCACCGCCGACCCGAGCATCGAACGTCGTGGGCTGACCCAGCCACTCGTGCAGCATCGCAGCCGCCGTGAGGTGCTCCCACACCGAGGGCTGATCGTGAGGGAGCGACCACTCGATGGTCAGGACGTCACCCGGGCGATCCACATGACAGCTCGTCAGCATTGTCGAATTCTCCTCGCTGAGAATGTTTGCGTGTTCCCAGAATAGAGGTGAGATCGTCAGACTGTAAGTTGAATAACTGATAAGTAACCGTTTGCGATGTCGCACCTGGTAGCAGGCCTGTCATTTCACGCGTTGAAGTTCGAAATGCGGCCTGGAGCCCGGACTCAACTGTGATGGTTCTTCCCCTCCAGGTAGGCTCTTCCATGCAGATCGGCAGTCCATGCCGGTCGAGACCGGTGGAGGCGAGCGATGGCAGATGGGGACAAGACACTGCCCGGTTCCCTCGACGAACCTGGCGTACGCCGCTTCGGAGCACTTTCGGGAAACACCAAAGGCATCAGTCCGCAGACGGAGCAGACCGGCGACAGCGCCGCCTCGACCGAACCTCCGTCAGAGCTTCCAGCCGAGCCGCCGCTGCCGCGCGCCGGCGAACTCACATCGGCGAGCGAAGACGCCATCGTCGATCCTTCCGAGGCGATCCTCGAACGCATCGATCTCGACTCCTGGAAGTGGCCCAAGTACTTCGCCTTTGCTCTGACGCGTATGGAGGAGATCTTCCCAACTGGGGGCATTCCGCGCGGGATCGGCCCGGTCCGCGAGCTTGTGACCGAAGAGAACGATTTCCGTCCCCTGCCCATCGACCGCGAGAAGTGGTCAGGTGCTGACGAGAGTTGGTCGACCGTCGGCGACGTTCTGGCCAACACATTCACCGACGCCTGGATGGTTTCCCGTGACGGCATCGCGCTGGAAGAGGAATACGCCTGGCCGATGAAGCCTGCGCGCCAGCACATGCTGTTCTCGATCAGCAAGTCCATCGTTTCCGCGGTCGTCGGCGCACTCACCGACGCGGGCCTCCTCTCCCCAGGCGACCTGGTCACCACCCGCGTGCCCGCACTGTCCGAGAGTGGATATGCCGGGGCGACCATCCGCGACCTCCTCGACATGCGATCGGGCATCAAGTTCTCCGAGGAATACCTCAAGGAAGGATCCGAGATCCGGGACCTGTTCGAGGCGGTCGACTTCGCGCCGCGGACAGCCACCTCGGCGAACGGAATCAAGGACTTCCTCAAGGGCCTGACCAGCGACCGCGAGCACGGCGGTGCCTACGTCTACCGCAGCTGCGAGACCGACGTCCTGGCCTGGATCTGCGAAGCCGTCGTCGGGCAGCCCTTCTCCGTCATCGCCAGCGAATACGTATGGTCGAAGATCGGTGCGGCCCACGCGGCTCAGGTCTGCCAGGACCGGTGGGGCGGGTCCATCGCCGACGGCGCCATCAGCACCACCCTGCGCGACCTGACAAGGTTTGGTGAGATGATTGCCCGCGGTGGAACCACGGCCGAGGGAGAACGTGTCCTCTCAGGCCAGTGGATCGACGACATCTTCACCGGAGCGGCCGATTCCGCCCAGGTATTCGCCGACTCCCCGTCGGGTCAGTCCTACCCTGGCGGAATGTACCGCAGCCAGTTCTGGGTGCCCTCGGCCAGCCGCGACGTGGTCATCGGCATCGGCATCCACGGCCAGATGCTCTACATCGACCGCGCCACCCAGACCGTGGGCGTCAAGCTCTCCAGCGACCCCCAACCGGTGAGCCTGGCCCACCAGCACGGCACCCTGGCCATGTTCGAGGCCATCGCCGAGGCGGTTCCCCCGAAGGCTGGATCCGCGACTGTATCGCCGGTGGCGTCCGCAGTCGACCCCTCGAGTGATCTCGGCAGTGCGGCTCCCGAAGCCCCAGCTCCGGACACTTCGGCCCCAGCACCGAACACTGCCGTGGCAGGTGCGCCCGCACCAGTTGCCCCAGCTCCGAACGCTGCAGCTGCGCCCGCCGCGGTTCCCCGCGCTGCAGCAGGCACCCTGATTCCGAACGTGGCCGCACCCGCCGCTGCCGCAAGCATCGCACCACAGCCGTTCGTGGCTCAGCCCGGCATCGTCTGACTCGCGTTCAAACGCTGCTGCCCGCCCGTGTATGACGAAAACGGATGCATCCGACTGCCGCTGGCTGTAGCGTGATGGATTGGAACGATTTCGATCCCAGGAGGTAGCGCACCATGACTGATTTCTTCGATCGCGAAGGCGACGGAAAGTACGACAAGGCCTACAAGGAGACCACCCCGGACATCCTCAAGGCCTTCGGTGATTTCAACAATGCCGTCTTCGCTGAGGACGGGCGTGAGATTCCGCTGAAGTACCGTGAGCTCATCGCCTATGCCGTCGGACTGACAACTCAGTGCGCTTACTGCATCGATGCGCACTCGAACGCCGCGGTCAAGGCCGGTGCTTCGGAGACTGAGCTGGCAGAGACAGCATGGACTGCCTCGGCGATTCGGGCCGGCGGCGCATTCGCCCACGGGCGCCTCGGCTTCAAGCTCACCGGAGCCCACGACCACTGAGTCCGACCGCTGGTCTGTTCCATGGCTGGTCTGAGCGGTCTGATTGCCTAGACTGAAGAGCAATCATGACTGAAGACTCCCGAACACCACTGCGCAGAACACCCCGTTCGCAGCCGCATCGAATTCTCGTGCTGGCTCTGAGCGGGGTGTCTGCCATTGACCTCGGCGTTCCTGTCCAGGTCTTCGGCCGCGGCTCCAATGCGGTCAGCCCCACCGCATCGGTCCACCCTAGCGGCATCCTTCCCGGCGGAACTTGGCCGTATTCGGTCGAAGTCTGTGGGGCCGCTCCCAGTCCGGTCGCCGGCGCAGACGGTTTGACCTACAGCGTCGACATCGGCCTCGATGCACTGGAAACGGCAGACACGATCATCATCCCCGGAGCCACCTCGGTGATCGACGATGAGCCATCGGCGGCCGTTGTCGGCGCTCTGCTCTCCGCGTTCGAACGCGGCGCTCGGATCGCCGCGATCTCAACCGGCACCTTCGTCCTCGCTCGCACCGGTCTGCTCGCCGGGCGGCGGGCAACGACCCACTGGTCGACTGCGAAGGAGCTGGCCCGACGCTATCCCTCGATCGAGGTCGACGAGAACGTCCTGTTCATCGATGAAGGACCGTTGCTGACCTCGGCAGGAGCAGCCTCGGCGATCGATCTCTGCCTCCACCTCATCCGCCGCGACCACGGTGTGGGGCTGTCGAACCAGGTCGCTCGCCGGTTGGTTGCGGCCGCCTACCGCAGTGCCGGGCAGGCCCAATATGTGCCGCGCAGCGTGCCGGACCCCCTTGGCGAGGTCTTCGCCGACACCAGGGAATGGGCCCTGCAGCACCTCGGCGAATCACTGACGCTCACTGACCTCGCGGCAAATGCGGGAGTCTCCGTACGCACCTTCTCGCGGCGCTTCGTCGACGATACCGGATACACGCCGATGCAGTGGGTGCTCAGAGCCCGCGTCGATCTGGCCAGGGAACTCCTCGAGAACAGCGACTTGGGGATCGAACAGATCGCTGACCAGGTGGGGCTCGGCACCGGAGCGAATCTGCGCATGCACTTCCAGCGCATCCTCTCGACCTCTCCCAACGAATACCGACACACGTTCTCCGGGTGATTCTGGGGAAGATTCGGCCGGCGGTCTCGCCCGTGAACCGGTGATGTCTCAGATGCATAGATGACTCACACACGTAGAGGTCTCACACGGTGGTGGGGAGAACGCCGCCTTCGGCACGAAGAGCGGCGCCATTGGTTGCCGACGACTTCGTGCTGGCCAGATAGGTCACCAGATTCGCTATCTCCTCGGGTTCGATGAAGCGTTGGATGAGCGAGGACTCGCGTACGAGTGTGGACTTCAACGCCTCAGGAGACAGCGACTGTGCGGAAGCGATCTGTTCGACCGTGTCTGCTACGCCGGTGGAATAGGTCGGACCGCCCAGTACGGTGTTGACCGTGACACCGGTGCCCCGGGTGAGTTTCGCGAGACCGTTGCTCAGCGCGAGCGCAGCAGCCTTGGTCGCCCCGTAGTGGATCATGTCACCGGGCACATCCACGGCGGACTCGGTGCCGACGAAGATGATTCGGCCCCACCCCTGCTTCAGCATCGGCTTGAGAAGATGACGCGAGAGGCGGACCCCACTCATCACATTGATCTCGAATAGCCGGGACCACTCCGCGTCCGAGATCTCCTCAAACGCAGACACCTCGAAGTGTCCCACATTGTTGACCAGCACATCCACGGGTTCGAGCGATTCGAGGAGTGCACTGACTTCCCCTGAGTCAGCCAAATCGGAGGCTATTCCCGAGGCATCGCAGCCGGGTACCAAGGAGCGAAGACTCTCAAGAGCTTCGGTCACTCGGTGCCCATCTCGACCGTTGATCACTACGGTGGCACCTTCTGCGGCCAGGCTCGCGGCCACCGCGAATCCGATGCCCTGGGTGGAGCCGCTGACGAACACCCTTTTGCCTGAGATCTCTGTGTCCATGGTGTACCTGTCCTTTCGCGCCGCTGTCCACGGCAGCGGTTACTTTCCTGGGTAAGTGAATCGTAGGTGCTTTAACTTTCCCAGGCAAGTAAAATGCTAGGCTGGTGCTCATGATCGATGACCAATCCGCTGATGCATTCAACCCCGATGAGCTTGAAGCATGGTCGGCAGTGGCGACGCTTCTTGAGTGGCTTCCCGCGGCGCTCGACGCGCAGATGCAAGGTGATTCGGGGATCAGTCACTTCGAGTTCGGTATCCTCTTCGCACTCTCGGAGGCTGAGGGGCAATCGCTTCGAATGAGTGAGCTTGCCGGCTACGCCAACAGCACCCTGTCCCGCCTGTCACGCGCAGTTGCACGACTGGAGCGGAAGCTGTGGGTTCGCCGGGCTCCAGATCCGAGCGACGGTCGCATCACGGTCGCGACGCTGACCGACGATGGGCAGGGGGCTGTGCGTGCGGCGGCGCCAGGGCATGTTGCTCTTGTGCGCAGGCTCGTCTTCGATTCGCTGACCCGCACTCAGGCTCGCCAGCTGCGCGACAGCAGTCGACGAATCACCACCGCCATTCGTGCAGACGGTGAATGGCATTCCGGTGAATCGACTTCTGGTGGGCGTGACTGATCGGCGCCTGGGCGGGTCAAATCAATGGTGGCCAGATACTTACGGCATCTGGCAATAGGTCTGGCTATAACCTTGCGCAGAATGTCTGGCTGGCCACTGTTGCCTTCTTCGGGAACACGAGACCATGGAGATGTACCCACAAGCAGTACCTCTGATAAGGAGTGACATTGACTCGCATCGCCATCAACGGTTTCGGTCGTATCGGACGCAGCACACTGCGCGCGCTGATTGAACGCGGCAGTGACCTGGAGGTCGTCGCCATCAATGACCTCGGCCCCGTCGAAGATTTGGCCAGGCTGCTCAAATTCGACACCACGCTGGGCCGTTTCGGATACCCGGTCGAAGTTTCCGGTGATGAGATCATCATCGACGGAAAGCCGATCACGATACTGGCCGAGAAGAACCCGGAGAACCTGCCCTGGTCTGAACTCGGCGTCGACGTCGTCCTCGAATCCACGGGACGCTTCACCAAGGCCGACAAGGCACGGGCGCATATCACCGCCGGTGCGAAGAAGGTCCTCGTCAGCGCCCCGTCCAAAGGAGCTGACGTGACGCTGGCCTATGGCGTGAACACCGAGGCCTACAAGCCCGAACACACGATCATCTCCAACGCCTCCTGCACGACGAACGCTCTGGCTCCACTGGCCAAGGTCCTCGACGACCTGGCTGGCATCGAACAGGGTTTTATGACCACGGTCCACGCCTACACCGGCGACCAGATGGTCCAGGACGGTCCGCACAAGGATCCCCGTCGTGCCCGGGCCGCGGCGGAGAACATCATCCCGACCTCGACAGGGGCCGCCAAAGCCATCGGCCTGGTGCTTCCGCAGCTCGACGGCAAGCTCAGCGGCGACGCCATGCGCGTGCCCGTGCCGGTCGGCTCCATCGTCGAGATCAACGCCATCGTGTCCCGTGACGTCACCCGCGACGAGGTGCTCGAGGCCTACCGCACGGCGGCCGACGTGGAGCTCAATGGCATCCTCGAGTACGAGACCGAGCCGGTCGTCTCCAGTGACATCGTCGGGCAGGCTGCATCCTCGATCTTCGACTCCGCCCTGACTCGCGTCGAGGGCAAGATGGTCAAGGTCGTCGCCTGGTACGACAACGAATGGGGCTTCTCGAACCGCGTCGTCGACAACCTGGAGCTCATCGCCGAAGGCTGAGAGTCCAGCGAGGCAAGCTGACCCTCCAGGTGGCTCCCCTGCTGACCCTCGAGCAAGACGAAAGCTGCCCCGATCGTGCACATCGCACGGTCGGGGCAGCTTCTTGTCTTACTCGGGTGGTCTCAGACGTCGTCTTCGGCGGGTGTTCCGCCCTCGTCTTCCCAGCGCTCGATGGCGCGAACCTTGGCACGGTTGAACTTCAGACGCACTCCGTAGCCGCCCTGGGCGTCATCGCGAACGAACCGGGCGCCGAACTCTTCGAGGGCCTCGAGGACGCGATGCTCCTGCAGTTCGGTGAGATCGTCGCGTCCCTTCTCGAAGTCCTTGAGTTCGGACTTCTTCACATCGGCTTTGGACGCCACGTCCTTGGCAGAGACGCGAATCAGGGCACGGGCTGCGCGAGCCAGCGGCCCATCAAAAATCTGTTCATTGCTCATGGTCTTACCCTGCCAGAAGAACCTGGAACCTGCCAGAAGACCTCACGTAAGGTGGTCGGCCGGCTACCCTGGCTACACAGACACCTGCGCGTTCTTCCGATGCTGTGTAGCCAGCCGAACGGGAGCATCGGGTGCACCGAATCCGAGGTAGTCGCCTCGGCGCTCGATCATCTCGAAGAAGACGGATCCGATCGTCGAGGTGTAGAAGTGCAGGAACTCACCGTGCTCGTCCCGATCGTAGAGAACATGATGGGCCTGCAGCCGCTGCAGGAACTCCGGGTCGAGATCGAAGCGGGAGTCGAGGTCTTCGTAGTAGTTCTGGGGTACGGGAAGGAAGTCCAATCCGCGTGAGAGCGCGGTGGCAGCGGCATCGAAGATGTCCTCGCAGGCCACGGCCACGTGCTCCGGGTAGGACTCGGCCACTGAGCCGATTCCACGGCCCGCGACGGCTTCGGCATTCGGCTGCGGCGAGACGTTGAGCGGCATTCGAACCGATCCGTCGGTGCTTGACATGACCTGCGACCTGACCAGCCCTGATGGGCTCGGCACGTCCTGTGAGGACTGGGCGTGCAGCGCCAGCAGTGAGGTGTAGAACAGGACAGCCTCGTCGTAGTGGTTCGACGGTTGGGCCAGGTTCACATGGTCGATATGCGAGGTCTGCTCGTCGTGATCGTGTCCGAATTCCTTGATCCACGCCGGTGTCGTCTCGTTGAATTGGTGGAAGAAGACCTCGGAGCCGTCGGGGGCGAAGACTCCGCGCAGCACCTCGTCGTCGTGCGTCTGATCGCGTGGCACTTCGTCGGCATGCAGCAGCGCGGCGCGTTCCATGGCCGACTTCGAATCGGTCACTTCGAATCCGATTCCGCGCAGGAACGTACCGTTCACCGGCGCCGAGGTGGTGCCCGCTTCCTCGGTCACCTCGCTGACGATGATGCGGGCCTTCCCCCGCAGCCACAGCTGCACGTGGGGTTTGCTGCGGTGATAGCCGATGAACTGGAACCCGAGTTGGTGCATCTGGCGAGTCAGAGCACCGAGGTCGTCGGTGCTCAGCTCGACATAGTTGATTCCGCGCGGTTCCTCTACCTCGGGCAGAGGCTGCAGATCAAGGCCTGGGCCCGGGGCCGCAGATGCATCGGCAATGCTGGCCTCGAGCCAGCGCAGCGAGCGCAGGCCGTCGACGGCGGTCCGGTTGGTATCGCCCTGCCGGAACGAGTCGTTGAAGACCTCAAGCGATACCGGCCCGGCGTAGCCTGTGGCGGCGACCCTGGTCAGGAAGTCGCTGAGATCCCAGGCGCCCTCACCGGGGAAGACACGGTGATGGCGGGACCAGCTGAGGACGTCCATGGTCAGTGCGGGCGCGTCGGCCAGTTGGAGGAAGAAGATCTTGTCTCCGGGAATCTCCGCAATGCGACTCAGATCCGTGCTGCGCGAGAGGATGTGGAAGCTGTCGAGGCAGGTCCCGATCCGAGGGTGGTCGGCGGCCTTCACGAGGTCCCAGGCGTGGTCGTATTCGGAGACGAACCGGCCCCAGGCCAAAGCTTCGTAGGCGATATTCACGCGATGGCTCTCGGCCAGATCGCCGAGGCGACGCAGCTGTTCCACGACCACGCCGTCATCGGCGATGGTGGCAGTCCCGACGTTCGAGCACAGCAGCATGGTGTCGATCCCGAGCCGGGCCATGAGCTGGAATTTCGTCTCCGCCCGCTTCAGGTTCTTCTGAAACTGCGCCTCGTCGACGCCTTCGAGATCCCGGAAGGGCTGGTACAGGTCGAGGCTGAGGCCAAGCTCGGCAGCCAACTTCGCGATGGCCTCGGGGGAGTCGGGGGAGACGACGAGGTCCTGTTCGAAGATCTCGACTCCGTCGAAGCCGGCCCGTGCCGCGGCCCGCAGCTTCTCTTCCAGCGTTCCTGACAGACAGACTGTTGCTATCGACGTTCGCATGGACGTCCTTCCTTGCTTCTCATCACCGGCAGTACTTCAACACCAGCACGCTTCTCAGTGTGAGCGTGCAGCGTGGACTGTGTCGATCTCTTCGAGGCTCAGTCCCTTGGTCTCCTTTGCCGTCATCGCGGCCAATGCCGTGAATACGCAGACTCCCGCGGTGAATCCGGCGACGGAGATCCAATTCTCTCCCGAGGCGCCGGCGACGGCCGAGGCCAGCACCGGGGCGAGTCCACCGGAGACGGCGAAGCCGATCTGCGTGCCCAGAGCCAGCCCGGTGACGCGAACGGTGGTGGGGAACATCTCCGCGTAGAACGAGGGCCAGATCGAGTTGGCCATCGAGTAGGCGCAGCCGGACATGATCGCACCGCAGATGAAGATGAGGGTCCAGTTTCCGCTCGCGACCGCAGCCAGGTAGGGGAACATCATCAGCCCGGCGCCCAGGGCTCCGGTGATGAAGACGGGTTTGCGGCCGATGCGGTCAGAGAGGATCGCGGCGGCTGGGATGGCGAGCAGCGCCACGGCATTGGCGATGACCGAGACCAGCAGCATGGTCGACCGCTCGAGGCCGACGATCGAGGTGGCGAACGACAGCGACCAGACGGTGAAGACCATGTTCACGGTGTTGACCATGGCGCAGGCCGCCACCCGCAGGACCGCGGCCTTGTGCCAGCGGAAGACCGCCGTCAGCGGAGGATGCTCATTGCGTGCTTCCTTGAAGGCAGGCGGCTCGTCCAGGCCGCGGCGGATCAGCCAGGCGGTCAACACCACGAGTGCCGAGAGCCAGAAGGGTACGCGCCAGCCCCAGCTGAACAGCGCCTCCTCGGGGAGAAAGGCGGTGAAGGGGATGAAGACGGCGGTGGCCAGGAGGGTACCGGCCTGGGTGCCGTGCAGCGTCCAGCTCGTCGTCCAGGCGCGCTTGGTCTCCTCCGAGTGCTCGAGGGAGACGCTGATCGCGCTCGCTTGCTCGCCGGCAGCGGAGAGCCCCTGGATCACTCGGCACAGCACCAGCAGTGCCGGCGCGAGATATCCGACCTGGTGAAAGGTGGGCAGGCAGCCGACGACGAAGGTCGAGAACCCCATGAGGAACAAGGTGAGCATGAGGACGAACTTCCGTCCGAACCGGTCTCCCAAAGGCCCCATGATCAGGGCGCCCAGCGGGCGAACCACATATGCGACGCCGACGGTGCCCATCGCCAGAAGGATGGCCATGCCCGGAGCGGTCGTGTCCGGGAAGAACAGAACGTTGAGCACCAGGGCCGCGGCGGTTCCGTAGACCGCGAAGTCGTAGTACTCGAGAGCCGAACCCGTCCAACTCGACAGTGCCGCCCTCAGCGGGGTCTTGGCGGGACGAGCGTCATCGGTCGCGTTGATCATGCTTCCTCGCATCTCTCTATTGCCATAATGTGGAAGTCGTTGTTACAGTGTGGTTTACAGTGTGATCGAGATGACATAGTCTGTCAACGTTCAGTCCACGTCGATGAGCCACGTTCAGTTCACCCAGTCGAACCACTCAGTCGAGCCGAGGAGGCGAAGAATGCCGGCAAAGGGATCCAACTCCGTGACCAAGGCCTTCGACATGCTCGAACTCCTCGGTGACCATGCAGAGGGCATCAGCGCAGCCAGAGCCGCAGAACTCACCGGACATCCCTTCAGCACCGCCTACAGGCTGCTCGGCGGCCTCGTCGAGACCGGATACGCGGACTACGAGCCCACCACCAAGGCCTACACCTTAGGGTTGGAGGTCTTCCGCCTCGGGCAGAAGGTCGCTCATCGTCGCGGCTTCGCCGGATCGTCCAAAGACCTGCTGCAGGCGCTGACGGCGTCCACAGGGGAGTCGAGCATCCTCTCCGTGCGCCGCGGCAATGCCGCACTCACGGTGATCACCGTCGACGGCCCTCAGTACCGGACCACGACGGACCCAGGCGACGATTCTCCGCTGCACACCTCGGCGTTGGGGCAGGCGCTCCTCGCCCACGATCCGAACAGCGATGACACGATCAGTGCGCTCGAACTGGAGCCGCGGACTCCGAACTCCATCACCGACCCCGCACAGCTGCGAACCAAGCTCGAACAGATCCGCGCCACCGGCTGGGCGGGGCAGTCCGAGGAGAATGACATCGGCATGAACGCCCTGGCCGTACCCGTCTTCGACCTCGACGGTCGCCTGCTGGCGGCCCTTGCACTGGCCGCACCGGTGTTCCGCCGAACCTTGGACGAGCTCATCGAATTCGTCCCCCAACTGACCGAGACGGCGGCCGCGATCGCCGCCAGATTGCCCAGGTGACCATGCAGACCGTCCTCGTCCTCAACGGACCCAACCTCAACCTCCTCGGCGTGCGCGAACCCGAGATCTACGGCCACACCACACTGGCCGACATCGAGGACATGTGCACCGCAAGTGCCGCCGAGGCTGGCCTGAGCGTCCGTTGCATCCAGAGCAACCACGAGGGCGAGCTCATCGATGCCGTGCACGACGCCCGAGAGACCACCGTGGGTGCCATCATCAACGCCGGCGCCTATACGCACACGTCTCTGGCACTCCACGATGCCCTCAAATCCTATGACCATCCGATCATCGAAGTGCACCTGAGCAACCCGCATGCCCGCGAATCATTCCGTCACCACTCCTACCTCTCACCCGTTGCCGCAGCGGTGATCGCCGGTGCCGGAGCCAAGGGGTATGTGCACGCGATGGAAATCCTGGCCGACAAGCTCGGCACCACGGCTCACTGAACCACGACCCACTGAACCGCGGCGACCACGTCAGACACGAACACCACAGGCACCACACGAAAGTGAGACTATGACCCGGTCACTGCTCCTGGGACTCATCGGCGAAGGCATCTCCGCCTCCCGCACCCCGCGCATGCACGAGAATGAAGGAGCTGCGCACGATCTGACCACGATCTACCGCACGATCGACATCGCCGAGGAGCGACTGGCCACAGTGCCGCTGACTGAGCTGCTGACATCGGCGGTGAACCTCGGCTTCGACGGGCTCAACATCACCCACCCCTTCAAACAGCAGGTCATCGACCACCTCGACGAGGTTGCCCCCGGCGCTCGCCGGATCGGCTCGGTCAACACGGTCGTCATCGACGAAGCTGGACGGACGATCGGTCACAACACCGACGTCACCGGGTTCGCACGAGGATTCGAAGCCGGACTCGACGGTGCCACACGGAATCGCGTCGTGCAGATCGGTGCAGGCGGAGCAGGGCGCGCCGTCGCGTTCGCGCTGTCAGAGCTGGGGGTCAAGGACCTCGTCATCGCCGACATCAGTGCACAGCGAGCTCAGGATCTGGCCGCCGAGATCGGGGACCACGTCCGCGCGATCTCAACACAAGAGCTGGAGCCGGCCATCACCTCGGCGGACGGGATCGTCAACGCCACCCCGGTCGGCATGGCGGCCTTTCCGGGGACGCCCTTCGACACCGGGCTGCTGGATCCGCAGACGTGGGTCGCCGATGTCGTGTACTTCCCACTCGAGACCCAACTGCTCCGGGAGGCCAAGGACAAGGGCTGCAGGACCCTCGACGGTTCGGGTATGGCCGTCAACCAGGCGATCGACGCCTTCGAACTCTTCAGCGGATGCAAGGCCGATCCGACGCGAATGCGCGAGACCTTCCTGTCCTTCGGCGCCTGAGCTCGACTCCCACTGAGTTCGACCTCCACTGAGTCCGCGATCACCGACGGGTGAAGTGGCGGCTCACTGTGCGTTCTTCTGCTTGCGATATTCCCGGATATAGGTGATGACGAAGATGCCGACGATGATCGCCAAGGTCAGCCACAGCGCGTACTTGTCGACGACCTTGAGCACATCGACGGCGGCCTCACCGAGCTGATAGCCCAAGGTCGTCCAGATGATGGTGAAGAGCAGGCAACCCAGGAGGTCGGCGATGAGGAACAGTGACAGTCGCATCCGCGTCCAACCGG
Organism: Brevibacterium sp. UCMA 11752; assembly: GCF_021532235.1. Classification (NCBI taxonomy): domain Bacteria; kingdom Bacillati; phylum Actinomycetota; class Actinomycetes; order Micrococcales; family Brevibacteriaceae; genus Brevibacterium; species Brevibacterium sp. UCMA 11752. The sequence goes on from NZ_JACBOS010000003.1 coordinate 1,401,128, forward strand.
CAACGAGGTAGACAAGGGTTCCCGGTACTCCTGGGCACCGCGAGACGATGGTCATGAGGAACAGGGCCCAGTTGGGGATCCGCTTGAGGGATTCGATTCGCTTGAGCTGTCGTTCGTTCTGGGCGAAGAGCCGCAGGATTCCGTCGCCCCAGCGTCGGCCGGCCAGCCAGAACGCCCAGTCGAGTTTCGCCATTCCGATGAATCCCGCAACGACGACGAGCCACAGCGGAATCTCGCCGATCCGTGCGTAGGCTCCGGCCGCGACGACCGCGGTCTTCGCGCCGTTGATGAATTCCTGCAGGACCGGTGCGTTGACCAGCATCCAAGGGCGCAGCGGCATGAGTCCCAGGTAGACGAGGGGGACGCCGATGATGAGGAAGAGCAGCACCTTGTCCAGGCGCGAGGCCTTGCCCTGCCATGGTTTGAGCGCGGCCCAGGGGTTCTTATCGGAGGAGTCAGCGCTTTCGGATTCCTCGAACCGGGCCTCGTCATCGGGCAGACGGTTCTCACTCATCAATGGCTCCTGCATGGGGCTGTGCGGTCGGCGCTCACGGTATCACAGCGACTCAGGTGAACCCTGGCAGTGCGCGGCTGATCTGTCTAAGAAGACTCTCATCGCTGATCGCTCGACAAACCCTCTGGCCTTGGGCAGTGTTGAGAGCGTGGAAGGAAGATCGAAGATTCTGGGCTCGGTAGTGGCCGCTCTGGTGATCGTGCTCGCAGTTCTCACGGTCATCATCGTCAGGAGCTCCGCTTCGCCGGAGCCGCCGGATCTCACCCCGGTCGAAGTCACCCCCGAGACTTCGGCTCCCTCGAACGCCGATGGATCTGCCGATCAACCCACCGAGTCGACTGAGTCCTCCGAATCTTCCGGCGAGTCGACTGTGCCCGACGAACTCGAACATTCCTATGAGCCGGTGCCCAACCCGCCGCGCGAAGTGCCCGCCGATTCCGACGACGACGGTGACGACGACGGTGACGATGGCGACGACGACGGCGACGACGATGGCGATGATGGCGACGACGATGGCGATGACGACGGTGACGATGACGACTGAACGTCGCATCCGGATGACCGTTCAGAATCGACTGACGATCACGGTCGCCATTCTCTCCGTACTCGCTCTCACCGTCGTCGGACTCGTCCTCTACACCGTTGAAGCGAACAACGTCGAGGGTCGGAATACGGCCTCCATGGCGCAGGAGATCGCCGAGATGCGCTCCTTCGCCCAGAACGGTGTCGACCCCGAGACCGGGGAACGCTTCACCTCAGTCGACCAGATCCTCAGCCAGTTCCTCGCCCAGAATCGGCCAGACGAGGATGAGACCCTGTTCGCCTTCCTCGCCGATGGTCGTGTCCTGTACCAAGGGGAGCCGAATTCCGCGGTGAATGGTTCCGCAGAGTTCGAGAAGGCCGTGGCCGGAATGTCGGCTGACGGCGGCGAGATCAACCTGACGATCGACGGCGACGAATACGACGGCTACGTACTGCCGATCACCTCCGGCCCCGGAGAGGGCACGCCCGGAGTAGACCCGCCCAGCGGAAACACAGCCGGTGGAGCCACAGCCGGCGGATCCAAGTCAGGTGCGGACAACGGCCCGGGGTCGTTCGTCGTCGTGCACAACGTCACCGCCAGCCACGCCGATCTCTCGCAGGTCATGCAGATCTACATCGTCGTCGCACTGGCCGCCGCGCTGCTCATCTCGGGGATCTCTTCGGTGCTGGCCAGGCGGCTTCTGGCTCCGGTCACCGAGTTGCGACAGACCGCACAGTCGATCTCCGGCGGCGATCTCAGCAGCCGGCTCGCCACACGAGGCAATGACGACATCGCCGAGCTCGGACGCACATTCAACGATATGCTCGACCGCCTCGAAGCCTCTTTCGAGACGCAGAAGCGCTTCCTCGACGACGTCGGCCATGAGCTCCGCACACCCCTGACTATCCTCAGCGGCCATCTTGAGACCATGGACTCCAGCGACGTCGATGATGTCGATGAGACCCGGACGATGCTGCTCGATGAAACCGACAGGATGGCCCGCCTCGTCGAGGAGCTGCTCATTCTGGCGCGATCTCGTCGCCCCGACTTCGTTCGGCCGGGCCAGGTCGACGTACCTTCACTGCTCAATGAGACCCTGGCCAAGGCCAAAGGGCTGGGACAGCGTGATTGGAAGGTCGAGACTCCACCAGGCGTCGTCCTCACCGCTGATCGACAGCGGCTGACGCAGGCTCTGCTGCAGTTGGCCGCCAACGCTTTCGAACACACCGAGGTGGACCAGCCGATCACCTTCGGAGCCGGTGTCGTCGATGACAGCGTCCATCTCTGGGTTCGCGACGAAGGCAGCGGAGTTCCGGATGAGATCGCCGCCGAGATCTTCGAACGGTTCAGCCGGGGGTCGACCGAGGGGCACGGCTTCGGTCTCGGACTGTCCATCATCATGGCCATCGCCGAGGCGCACGGAGGGACCGTTGTCCTCGACCACGTGTCCAGAGGCGCCCAGTTCCGAATGATTCTGCCGAAAGGACCGCAGTGAACAGAATTCTCGTAGTCGAAGATGAGGAGCGGATCTCCGCCTTCATCGCCAAGGGACTCAAAGCCGCAGGCTTCAGCACGGAGATCGCCGCCGATGGGATCTCGGGTCGAGACCTGGCGCTGACAGGAGACTTCGACCTGCTCGTCCTCGACATCGGGCTGCCGGGCCTCGACGGATTCAGCGTTCTCGGCCAGCTGCGCACACAGCGCCCCGACCTTCCGGTCCTCGTGCTCACCGCACGTGACAACGCAGACGACACGATCTTCGCATTGGAGTCCGGCGCTGCCGATTACATGATCAAACCCTTCCGCTTCGGCGAGCTGCTGGCCCGCATCAGACTGCGGCTCAAGGAGACGATCATCGAAGCTCCGAAGACAGCGCTCGTTCGCGGAGATGTGCACATCGACCTCCTCAGACGGCAGGTGTGGGTGGCTGGGCAGATCGTCGATCTCTCCGCCCGTGAGCTGTCATTGGCAGAGATCCTGCTGCAGAACCGCGGCAATGTGCTCTCGCGGGAACAGCTGCTCTCACATGTGTGGGGCTTCGACTTCGATCCCGGTTCCAATGTCGTCGACGTCTACGTCGGCTATCTGCGCAAGAAGCTCGGCAGCGACTTCGTCACGACCGTGCGCGGGTTCGGCTACCGCGTGGACTGAATGCGAGCCTAAGAGTCTTCTCATCTGCGTCTTAATTCCACCTTAATCAGGCAGACCAGGATGAAGAGTATGAATTCCACTCTGAGAATCGCCTTGTTCTCCCACGACTCCCTGGGTCTGGGGCACATCCGACGGAACCGTGCCTTGGCCTTCGCCCTGGCCAAGGACCTTCCCACACTGACCGGACGCAGAGTGAGCGGGCTGCTCATCGCAGGCAACCCCGAGGCCACTCGCTTCGATCTCCCTGCTGGATGGGACTGGGTGATTCTGCCAGGTGTGACCCCATCTGCCGGAGGGTACGAGCCCCGGGCATTGGCCTCGTCGATGGAAGGGCTCAGCGCCCTGCGGGCCGCCGCGATCACCGCGATCCTTGACCAGCAGGACCCTGAACTCTTCATCGTCGATCGCCACCCCTTCGGCATCGACGGCGAACTTCACGAAGCGCTCGACCACGTCAGGGCCCGCGGGTGCCGCACGGTCCTCGGCCTGCGCGAGGTCCTCGACACCCCCGCGGTGATCGAACGCGAATGGGATCGTGTCGGCGGAGCCGGCGTCGTCGCCGATGCCTTCGACGAGGTCTGGATCTACGGTGACCCGGACGTCTACGACCCAAGGGTGACCGGGGAAGTGCCTGAGGAGCTTGCGCGCATCGCGGAATGCACCGGATACCTGGCGATGGAACGCCCCGTGGAGCACTCCGTGGAACGTGTGGCGACAATACGTGGACGATTCGTCCTCACCTGCCTGGGAGGAGGCTCAGACGGGGCCGACCTCGCGTCGATCGCGGTACGTGCGCGTCCACCGGCAGGCCACACCCACCTGGTCGTGACGGGTCCCCAGATGGACTTCGCCGAGTTCGAAGCTCTCAAACGATCCGCCTCGGAGTCGACCATCGTCATCCGACACAGCGACGACGTTCCCGGCCTCATCGACAGGGCATCCGCACTCGTCTGCATGGGGGGATACAACACCATCAGCGAGGTGATCGCAACGACGACTCCGGCCCTCGTCGTCCCCCGGAACGGGCATCGTGCTGAGCAGCCTCGGCGGGCATCTGCGCTTGCCGCGGTCGGCGCGATCGACACGCTGTCCATTGATCGGATGAGCGCAACGGCACTCAGCGATTGGTTCAGCCGGCAGGTCGATCACTCCATCGACCGTTCGCACATCGACCTGGCAGGGTTGGCCGCGGTCGCGCACCTCGCTGCCGAACTCATTGGCCCGCACGTCACTGCCATCGTCCCTGACCACAGTTCCTCGGCCCTCGGTGCCGTCGCTTCAATCGAGGAGGCCAGCTATGCAGGCTGAACACGCACTCACACACGCACGCACATCTGCACCCACGCCCACACACCTGAGCACCAAACGCGCCTACGTCCTGAAGATGTACCCGCGCTTCTCCGAGACCTTCATCGTCTCCGAGATCCTCGCCAGGGAAGCCGCGGGGGAGGAGCTCCTCATCTTCTCCCTGCGGCCGAGCACCGATACCCGCTTCCACCCGGAGCTGGCCAGGGTCAAGGCCCCTGTCATCCACGTCGAACGGCCTTCGAGTGCCCGCAGCTTCTGGCAGACCTGGCAGGAGAGCATGCAGGATCCGAGGATCGCCGCTGGTCTCAAGGCCCACCTCGGCGACATCACCGAGCTGAGCCACGACGATGCCGTCCAGGCCGCTGCCGTGGCTCGCTTGGCACTCGAACACGAGGTCACCCACCTCCACGCCCACTTCGCGTCGGTGGCGACGACGGTGGCTCGAGCCGCCTCGGCGTTGACGGGGATCGCGTATTCGTTCACCACGCATGCGAAGGACATCTTCCATGAGAGCGTCGAACTTAACGATCTGAGCGCCAAGGTCGCCGACGCCGACCACGTCATCGCCATCAGCGACTACAACCACAGCTATCTGCGCCGCACCCTCGGCCCTGAGCTCAGCGAGCGGATTGTCGTCGTGCGCAACGGTCTCGAACTCGACCGTTTCCCCTATCGTCCCGACATCGATGAGCGACCAATCGGTTCGGCGCAGTCGATTCCCTCGCTTTTGGCCGTCGGTCGCCTCGTTGAGAAGAAGGGTTTCGCGCATCTGCTCACCGCGCTCGCCCGACTGCGCGACGCCGGCCTGCCCTGTCACCTCGATCTCGTCGGTACGGGTCCGCTTGAGGACGAGCTGCGCGAGCTCATCGTCACGCTCCACCTCACCGAACTCGTCGACATGCACGGAGCGCTGACCCAGTCCGAGGTCCGCGAGATGTTCGTCAGCCACGACCTCCTCGTCGCCCCGTTCGTCATCGGCGCCGACGGCAATGCCGATGGCCTGCCGACCGTCCTGCTCGAAGGCATGGCCACCGGAATCCCATGCATCGCAGGCACAGTCACGGCCGTGCCCGAGGTCATCATCAACGATGAGACCGGGTGGCTGGTCGAAGGGGATGCCCCCGATCAGATCGCATCCACCATCGCCGAGGCGGTCCATCGTCTGCAGGAGAATCCAGCGTCCGTACGAGAGATCACCGATGCTGCTCGCCGCCTTGTGTGCCGAGAGCACGACTCGCGCTCCCAGGCCCGCGAACTTGCCGACCTGGTGACCGGCGCAGTCGCGACCGAGACCCCGGCGGCAGACGTGCTCGGTCAAGCCGAATCCAACACGGGTCACCCCGCGTCGAACACCGACCGAGCCGCATCGAACACCGACCGAGAACTGGAGCACGTGTCATGAGAATCGCCTACGTTCTGCTCGACCCGGGCATCGGAGTATTCGGCACCAAGGGCGCAAGCGTCCACGTGCAGGAAGTCATCCGCACCTTCAGACACCTCGGGCATGAGGTCAGCGTCTTCTGCACCCGCACCGATGACGAGGTCCCGAGCGACCTCGCCGATCTCGACGTCACTCGCCTCAAGGTGCCCGGCGGTCTTGATCGAAGCCAACGGGAGATGGCGCTCATGCGTCTGTCCGACATGCTCGCCGATATGGTCGTCGACACCGCGGGTGCCGGAGCTGACCAGGGCTTCGACCTCGTCTACGAACGGTATTCGCTGTTCTCCACCGCCGGGGCGCTGATCAGCAGCCGTCTCGGCGTGCCTCTGGTCCTCGAGGTCAACGCACCGCTGCTCGCCGAGCAGAAGCAGCATCGCGGACTCGTCCACGATGCGCATGCCGCCCGGACCACAGCCCACAGCTTCGTCGAAGCCGAACGGATCGTCTGTGTCAGTTCCGCTGTTGCCGCCTGTGTGGAGCGGGACTACCCAGGACTGCGCGATGTCTCGGTGGTCCCCAACGGTGTGAACACGGAGCGGATCACACCGGCACGTTCTTCTGAAGGAGTGGGCAGCCTCGGCGAGGAACCAGGTCACGGTGAGGCACCAGGTCACGATGGGCCGGTGACAAGTCACGATCGACCTGTGCGGATCGGATTTGTGGGAACCCTCAAACCCTGGCACGGCACCGACCGGCTCATCGAGGCCTGTGCCGATCTGCGTGGGAACTTCCATCTCGATATCCTCGGGCACGGACCGGAGGCGGAGGCTCTGCAGAAGCAGGCGAAGGCTCTTCGCCTCGGTGACCGTGTGACCTTCCACGGGGCGCTCGCCCCCGCAGAGATTCCTGCCCGACTGCGCACCTTCGATATTGCTGTGGCCCCGTACCCGGCGGGGGAGAACTACTTCTCACCTCTGAAGATCTACGAGTACCTGGCAGCGGGACTGCCCATCGTCGCCTCGGCGATCGGTTCGATTCCCGAGGTCCTCGACGGGACCGGTGCGGCGACGCTTGTGCCTGCCGGCGACTCCAGTGCGCTGGCAGGTGCCCTGCAGAACCTCATCGACGACGCCGAGGCGAGGCAGCGGATGGGTGCTGCCGCCCGTGCCGAAGCACTTACCCATCATTCGTGGACCAGTCGGTGCCAGGAGATACTGGCGCCGTTCGTGTTGGAGTCGGTATGAGTCAGACCTCGAAAGCGACGAAGTCCCAGACCAAGATCTCGCCCGGGGCGCTGAAGCGAACCCTGCGGATCCTCACCCCGCACCTGGGCCAGCATAAGTGGCTCATCGTCGGCGGGCTGGCCGCACTGTTCTGCGATGTCATCTTCCGCATCCTCGAACCATGGCCGCTCAAGATCGCCATCGATGCCGTGACCTCTGCCCTGGGCGCAGAGATCGGGCCGACCATCGGCGTCGGATCGAACGTCGGGATGACCTTGGCAGCGGCCGCGATCGGTCTGGCGGTCATCGTGGCGGGCAGAGCTGTGGCGAACTATGCCTCGACCATCTGCTTCGCGCTCGTCGGCGCCCGAGTCGCGACCCAGCTGCGCTCGCGGGTCTTCGAGCATGTGCAGGCTCTGTCGCTGAAATACCATTCGCGGGCCTCGATCGGAGACACCTCCCAGCGCCTCGTCGGCGATATCGGGCGCCTCCAGGAAGTGGCTGTGACTGCTGGTCTTCCGCTGGTGGGCAACGTCATCACCCTGGCTGTCCTCCTCGTCGTCATGGTCATCCTCGACCCGGTGCTCAGTGCCATTGTGCTCGTCACCGCAGCGATCTACGGGGTGCTGTCGAAGATTGCGACCCCGAAGATCACGACAGCCTCCCGCTCGACTCGCAAGGGCGAAGGCAGGCTCGTGGGCTCTGCCGCCGAAGCGCTGGGCGCCATCCGCGTCGTCCAGGCCTATGGCCTCGAAGGCACAGTGGCTCGCGAATTCTCCAATGGAAACGAACGTGCGCTCAAGGCCGGAGTGCGTGCCCGCCGTCTGGCCGCGGGGCTGGAACGATCAACCGACGTGCTCGTCGGCATCTCCCAGGCGCTGGTGCTCATCTTCGGCAGCTACCAGGTGCTGCGCGGGGCCATGTCCCCCGGGGACCTGGTGCTGTTCCTCATGTACCTCAAGATCGCGATGAAGCCGCTGCGCGATATGGCCAAATACACCGGCCGCATCGCCCGAGCCACCGCATCTGGGGAACGGATCGCCGATCTCCTCGACGAACCGATCGAGATTGCTGATGTCCCCGGAGCCCTGACCATGGGGCCCGTGTCCGGTGATGTCGTCTTCGACCGCATCACCTCGGCGGACGGTCATGGGAATCCGCTGTTCAACGACTTCAATCTGCTGATCCCCGCGGGTCAGAAGGTCGGGATCCTCGGCGCCTCCGGAGCCGGGAAGTCCACGTTGATGAGTTACCTGCTGCGCCTCTCGCAGCCGGAAGCGGGGTCGATATTCATCGACGGCTACGACACGCACAACGTCACCAGGTCCTCCCTGCGCTCGAACGTGTCGGTGCTCCTGCAGGAATCGGTTCTGTTCGCCGCGACCGTGCGGGAGAACATCCGCTACGGCCGCCTGGACGCCACCGACGCCGAGGTGGAGGATGCGGCTCGCGCGGCCCGGGCCGAGGAGTTCATCTTGGGATTGCCCGAGGGGTATGACACCGTGCTGGGCAACCGGGGTGACACGCTCTCCGGTGGGCAGCGACAGCGTCTGGCCATCGCCAGGGCATTGGTCCGTGACGCACCCGTCGTGGTCTTCGACGAGGCGACTTCCGGTCTTGACCCGCAGACCCGAGGGCAGGTCGCGGGCTCGGTGTCGAAGCTGACCGAAGGACGGACGAGCATCGTCATCACCCACGACCTGGCGATGATCCGCGACCTCGACCGGGTGCTGTGGCTCGAGGACGGGCAGATCGTCGAAGACGGATCGCTGAGCGAACTGGCCGGTGATCCGGACACCAGAATCGCTCGCTGGATGCGCACGCAGGCCGAGGATTCCCAGATGGGGACCACTCTCAAGGAGGTGGCGGGATGACGAATCTCCAGGGTATGGATGAGGCAACCGCAGAATTCGCGGGCCTGCCGTATGTCACCGAGCTCAGGTCAGCCGAAGCACTGTCTCAACGTGTGGGATCTGCCGTCGTCCCGACCCGGATTCGGGTCAAACCCGGCCGCAGCGCCATCGTCTCCTGGCAGCGTGAGGGCGAGAGCCGCCTCGGCGGGCTCCAAGACTGGGGGTGGAGCGCGGTTGTGACCAGCGCGGACAAACTCGCCAACATCCGCAGGCGGGCCGACCGCGCAGGTGAGCCGGTGGTCGTGCACGAATACAGCGAGCCGCGGTCCGCCGGTGCCACGGGCAGTGTGCTGCTCAGCGGATCGGTGCCGGCCGATTCGAAGCTGGGCAAGGAGATCGCCCGCGCGATGCGCACCTTGTCCGGCGCAGACACTCTTGAGGTGGTCGGCTACAACCCGGGCCGGCGCATCCTGTTCAAACACACCGGGCAGACCTCGGACGAACCCGAGTTCATCCGCATCGCCACGCGGTCCCAGCAGCACCTGGTCGGGACCGCCGCGCAGTGGGCCAGGTGGGGTCTGCCGACTCTTCCCGTCGAGCCCATCGGCAGCAGGGGCACGGCTGTGGCCTCCCCATGGTGGGGGACCGGTGACCTCGAGACCCACCCGGATCTGGCAGTGGCAGAGGAGGCCGGAGTGATCATCGCAGAACTCCACCGCCACACCCCAGCCGAGGGTGTCCCCGGCTCCTCGACATCACCGATCGATCAAGCCGATGCGGCCGCAGACGTTTTGTCATGGCTGCTGCCCGAGGTCGGCGGCACGACGGACGACATCGTCCGGCGACTTCACCATCGGATCGGGAACGAGGGCGGAACGGGGGTCGGCGCTGGAGCCGGCCTGGGTGCTCGCGCGATTCACGGCGACCTCAGCCCCGACCAGGTGCTCGTCGGCCATTCGGAATGCCGCATCATCGACCTCGATCGGGCCGGCGTCGGGCACGTCGGAATGGATCTGGGCAGGTGGGTGGCCGCCTGCCGGCGACGCACCGATGTGGGGGCCGAATCCTTGGAGACCGGTTTCCTCAACGGCTACCGAGGACCAGGTGCGGCCGAGGTCGACGTGGAGGCCTGGGCGGCTTGGGCCATGCTCGTCACGGCCCTCGAACCGTGGCGGGCGTGCCGATCGGACTGGCAGCAGGCCACAGTGCAGGCCATCGGCGCTGCGCAGCAGGCGCTGACCGCAAGCGAGAGCCGGGTCTCGTGATGGCATCACGCGTCATTCCCGACGTCGTCACGGTCGACGCAGAGACATGGGCAGTGCGCCGCGCCTGGCCGGCCAGCCGCAACCGGATCGCCATCGAGTCCCAGAACAACTCGGCGATCAGAGCCGGATTCCTCAGTGCCGGGCAGGTGGACATGCTCGACGCGGGCAGAGATCCGAAGCTTCCGGGACTCGAGCGGCTCCTCGCCTCCACCGGTAACCAGCTGATATCGCACCGGCCCGGCAAGAGAGCCGTCATCCGACTGGCCGATAGAGGCTTCGCCAAATGTGTGCGCTCCTCACGGGCGGCAGACATCATCGCCGGCCAGGACCGGGCCGAATCCTTCCGGAACGGCTTCGCACTGCCGCACGTCCTTGCAGCGGATGACTCAACAGTCGTGCTCAGCGCTCTGCCGGGCGTTGAACTCCACGATCCGCAGCGCCTTGGCGTTGATTGGTCCCGCGCCTGGACCGATGCCCTCGACGCGTGGGAGCTCGCCGCCGGAGAGACTGTGACCCCGATGCCGGTTCATTCGGCAGCATCGGAAGTGCAGGTGCTCGAAGAATGGCGAGATCGCGCCCACGAGCTCCTCGGACCACAGCTTGCTGAGGTGGACTCCTTGAGCACCGACGTGTGCGCCGATCTCCTCAATGCCGGTGCCGCCTCGGCGGGCGAAGGGAACTGGGGGCCGATCCATCGGGACCTCCACGACAAGCAGATCATGTGGGACCCGGTAGCAGGGCCAGGACTGCTCGACGTCGACACCGCCTGCCTGGGCGAACGAGAACTCGACCTCGGCAATCTGCGTGCCCACGCACGGTGGCGCACGCAGCAGGGGATCTGGACGCCAGACGACGCCGAGGTGGTGATCCGGGAGATCTCCCGCGTCACCTCGGCGAGCGGACTCGATCCACGGCGGGTGCGCACCTATGAGCGCTCAGCACTCGTGCGGCTGGCCTGCGTCTACGCGTTCCGGCCACGGTGGAGCTCGCTGACAGGCGTTCTGCTTGACGCCGCGCACGAGTAACTCATCAGCACGAGGTTGCCGGGGTTCTCAGTCCGTCGTGCTGCGGCGGGCGTCTCCCCAGATGTCGACGCCGGAATCGATCGCGAACTCATCGATGGCGGTCAGTTCCTCGGCGCTGAGCGGATCCGCGTCGAGTGCGGCGACATTGTGCTCGAGCTGCGAGACACGGCTGGACCCGATGACCAGCGAGGTCACACGATCATCGCGCAGGGCCCAGCTCAGGGCCATCTGTGCCAGCGACTGACCGCGCGCTGCCGCGATCTCGTTCAGTCCGCGGATGCGCTCGAGATTGTCCTCGGAGAGGAACCCGTCCTTGAACGACGGAGTGGCTTTGCCTGCGCGCGAATCTTCGGGGACGCCGCCGAGGTACTTGTCGGTGAGCAGCCCCTGTGCGAGAGGAGAGAACGCGATGACGCCCAACCCCTGGGCCCCTGTGGTGTCGAGCAGATCATCGGATTCGATCCAGCGGTTGACCATCGAATAGGAGGGCTGGTGGATGAGCAGCGGTGTGCCCAGATCCTTCGCCAGCGCCGAGGCCTTGGCGGTGTCGGCCGCCGAGTACGAGGAGATGCCCGCGTAGAGGGCACGTCCCGAGCGCACAGCGGTGTCGAGCGCACCGATGGTCTCCTCCAGTGGAGTCGAGGCATCGGGGCGGTGGGAGTAGAAGATGTCGACATAGTCCAAGCCCAATCGCTTCAGCGAGGCATTGAGACTGGCGAGCAGGTACTTCCGGCTCCCGCCCGGACCACCGTAGGGCCCGGGATGCATCCCCCAGCCGGCCTTGGTCGAGATGATGAGCTCGTCGCGATACGGGTGGAGGTCCTCGCGCAGCAGTCGACCGAAATTCGTCTCGGCCGAGCCGGGAGGCGGTCCGTAATTGTTCGCCAGGTCGAAATGGGTGATCCCCAGATCGAAGGCCCGACGCACGATGTCGCGCTGATTCTGGAAGGCCACATCATCGCCGAAGTTGTGCCACAGCCCCAACGACAGAGCGGGAAGAACCAAGCCGGAACGGCCGACCCGGCGATAGGTCATCGATTCATAGCGGTCATCGGCTGCTTGGTACACGGTGCCTCCTGCGGCGTGAAAAGACTCGAGATGCTGAGCTCAGCTTATGCGAGAACGAGGAACGATTCGCTGGAAGGCAGAGTGCGCGGAGGCAGTTCCCGGGACACGCCACGGACAAAGTCAGACCAGTGGTCTTGATTTTCTGGTGTGTCCTATGCCTCAATAGTCACGTGACTAAATTCCACTCGATTCGGGATCAGCTCCTCGACCGCCTTGAGTCAATGGCGGCCGGCGAGCAGTTCCCACCTGAACGCCAGCTCGCCGAGGCGCTGGGCATCTCACGGATGACTCTGCGCCGAGCCATCGACGAACTGGTCGCCAAGGGCGTGGTGCGACGCCGCCACGGTGCCGGTGTCTTCGCCCTCGGCCCCAAACTCGATCAGCCCCTGGCCGCGAGCTCCTTCACCGAGGACATGCTCGCTCGCGGCATGCGCCCCGGATCTCGTGTGCTCTCCTTCGACGTGACGGAGGCCGGAGCCCACATCGGGCGCAGGCTGCACATCGTCGAAAGCGCCGAGGTCATCACGATCCTGCGTCTGCGTCTGGCCGACGAAGAGCCGCTCGCGCTCGAAGAGCTGCACATCCCCTCTGCCCTCGTTCCCGGACTGTGCGCTGAAGACCTGGAGAACAGCTCGTTCTACGAACTGCTGCGCTCGCGCTTCGACATCGCTCTCAACCACAGCGTGCAGACCATCGAACCGACCCTCCTCGATGCCGATGAGGCGAAGGTTCTCGGTGTCCCCGAACAGTCCCCGGCGCTGCTCTTCGAGCGCACCTCACGCGGGGCCGAGGGCGTTCCCTTCGAGTTCGTCCGCTCGGTCTACCGCGGCGACCGCTACAAGATCCGCACCGAACTCACCCTGCCCGGGCAGCCCCATGAGCCCGGCCGGTCTCTCGAGTCCGATCCGCGTCTCGAACCCGACCAGACGGAAGGTGCCAGCCGATGATCATCGCCGGCCTCATGACAGGAACCTCCGCCGACGCCCTCGACGTCGTCCTCGCCGAATTCGTCCACGACGACACCGTCCTGGCCGACGAGAACAGCACCCTCCTGGACGACGAGAACACGGCCCTGGGCGTGCGCATCCTGGCGAACCGCGAGGTCGAGTTCGACGATCAGCTTCGCCGCGACATCCTGCGCCTGCTCGAACCCGCCGATGTGCCGTTGTCCCTTCTCAGCAGCGTCGATGCTCGCCTGGGACGGTTCAGTGCCGGGGCCCTGCAGCAGGTGTGCGCCGAGGCCGGAGTCGACTGCGATCTCGTGGTCTCCCACGGGCAGACAGTGCGCCATGACATCACCGACGGGGTCGTCACCTCGACCCTGCAGATCGGCCAGCCCGCTTGGATCGCCGAGGCGACCGGTGTTCCCGTGCTCTCCGACGTCCGCGCCCGCGACGTCGCCGCCGGCGGTCAGGGTGCTCCACTGGTCGGGATCCTCGACAGCCTCCTTCTCGGAGACGTCGAGGCATCGACTGCGATGCTCAACCTCGGCGGAATCGCGAACATCACCGTTCTGGCACCCGAGCGCGCTCCGCTCGCTTTCGACACTGGCCCTGCCAACGCCCTCATCGACGTCCTCGCGCGCAGGATCACCAAGGGGGAAGAGGACTTCGACCGTGACGGGGAGCTGGCCGCACGGGGTCGGGTCGACGAGGAGCTGCTCGGGCAGCTGCTCGCCGATCCGTACTACAGGCTCCCGGCGCCGAAGTCGACGGGCAAAGAGCTCTTCCACGCGGACTACCTCGACCGTTTCCTCTCAGCCCGGTCCAGCCTCGGCGAGTTCGACGCCATTGCGACGGTCACGGCACTGACCGCGCGCACAGTCTCCGATGCCTGCCACGCTCACGGGGTCACCACGATCATCGCCTCCGGCGGGGGAACCAGGAACCCGACGCTGCTGGGGCGATTGGCCTCGGAGCTCGGACCCGGCGTGACCCTGGCCAGCACGGATCAGGCCTTCGGTCTGCCGGAGGGAGCCAAAGAGGCCCTTCTGATGGCGCTGCTGGGGTGGCTGAGTTGGAACGGACTGGCAGGAACCGAGCCGAACCTCACCGGCGCCGCGCATCCGAGCATCGCCGGGCGACTGAGTCCGGGGCGCGGTCCGCTCGCACTTCCCGAGCCGCTGGCAGCCAAACCCACACGCCTGAGGATCCTGGACCGATGAGACCACTGAACAGATGAGTTTCCTGCGACGACGCAGGTCATCCGAAGAAACGCACACCCCTTGTATGAAGGAGACACACCATGCAGATCATCGACCTTCTGGTGATCATCGCCTACCTCGTCGCCACGGCGTGGTTGGGGCTGAAGCTCAGCGGAAAGCAGAAGGACCTCCAGGGCTACTTCCTGGGTGGCCGGAACATCCCTTGGTGGGCGGTGTGTCTGTCCGTGGTCGCCACGGAGACCAGCGCGCTGACGGTGATCGGCATCCCGGTCATGAGCTACCTCGGCGATATCAACTACCTGCAGCTGGGCCTGGGCTACATCCTCGGTCGAGTCGTCGTCGCATTCTTCATGCTCCCGAGATACTACGACGGTGAGATGCTCACCGCGTACGCCTACCTGGGCAAACGCTTCGGCACCTCGACCCAGACGACCGCGGGTGTGACCTTCCTGTTCACCCGTCTCCTGGCCGACGGCATCAGGGTCCTCGCCGCAGCCATTCCCGTCAAGGTGATCCTCGACGGTTTGGGCATCCACACGAACTACTTCGTCATCATCGTCGTTCTCTCGCTGGTGACGATCGCCTACACCTTCATCGGCGGGATCAAGGCCGTGGTCTGGGTCGATGTGGCCCAGATGTGCCTCTACGTCGTCGGCGGCATATTGTCGATCATCGTCATCACCGCTGCCATGGGCAGCGGCTGGCTGGGCGAGGCCGCAGCGGCCGGCAAGCTCAACATGTTCATCTTCGAGGGCAATCCGATCTCGGCAGATGCCTCGTTCATTCCCTCGCTGCTCGGCGGTGCGGTCTTCGCCATGGCCTCGCACGGCTCGGACCAGCTCATCGTGCAGCGCCTCCTGTCCTGCCGGTCCAAGATCGAAGCACAGAAGGCACTCATCGTCTCCGGCGTCGTCGTCTTCGTCCAGTTCGCGATCTTCCTCGCCGTCGGGCTGGCACTGTGGGCCTACTACGACCACGCCCTGCCTGCTGACCTGGGGCTCAGCCGTGATGACGAGATCTTCCCGCTCTTCATCATCGAAGGACTGCCCCCCGGCGTTTCGGGGCTGCTGCTGGCCGGCATCCTCGCCGCGGCCATGTCGACCCTGTCCTCGTCGCTGTCGGCACTGTCCTCCTCGACGGTCAATGATGTCTACGCACGGCTGAAGAGGACGCCGATGACCGACGCGGAGGGCTTCAAGGTCGGGCGCTGGGCGACCATCGGCTGGGGGATCGCCTTCATCCTCCCGGCCACGATCTTCCAATCCGATGAGGGCAACATCGTCATCCTCGCGTTGGGCGTCGCGGGCATCACCTACGGCGGGCTGCTCGGAGCCTTCGTCTTCGGCATCGTCAACAAGCGCGCCACAGCGGTCGATGCGAACATCACGTTCGCGCTGGCGATCGCTGTCAACGCCTTCTTCTTCGTCATGGAGAAGTACGTCACCGGCGAGGTCTGGGTCGCCTGGCAGTGGTACCCGGCCCTCGGCGTCATCGTCATGGTCTCACTCGGCGGGCTCCTGTCCCTGCGCCACCCGAAGGCACAGAACCGGAACACCGTCGCCGAGGTGGAAGGCAGCAACCGCTGATGACGCAGCCCCAGCAGCCGCCGTCCCCACGCCCGCTGTCGCCGACAGAGCAGCGCAATCCCCGCAGCGAGGGACTCGACGAGCTCGACACTCTCGGCGTCCTGAAGGTGATGAACGGCGAGGACCAGGCCGTCCTCACCGCGGTCGCGAACGCCCTGCCGCAGTTGGCGGAACTTGTCGACATCGCGGCCGAGCGGATGCGCCGAGGCGGTGCTGTCCACTACTTCGGAGCCGGCACCTCCGGTCGCTTGGGAGTCCTCGATGCCAGCGAACTCCTGCCGACGTTCAACCTCGAACCAGGTCGCGTGGTCGGACACATCGCCGGCGGCCAGGCAGCGCTGGTCAACGCGGTGGAGAACGCCGAGGACTCCGTCGATGACGGACGCAGAGTCGGGGCAGAGCTGGGCCCGGACGACGTGGCGATCGGAATCGCGGCAAGCGGTTCGACGCCTTATGTCCGCGGTGCGCTGGAGGCTGCCGGTGAGGCGGGCGCGCACACCGTGCTCATCTCGAACAATCCCGAGGCCCCCGTCGCCGAGGCGGCTGCTGACCATATCGTGCTCGACACCGGGCCCGAGGTGGTGACAGGATCAACCCGCCTCAAGGCGGGCACAGCACAGAAGCTGACCCTCAACGGCTTCTCGACGGCATTGATGATCGCCCTCGGCCGCACCTGGCGCAACCTCATGGTCTCCGTCGTCGCCACCAACGACAAACTCCGGGAGCGGACCGTGCGCATCCTCTGCGAAGCCGCGGACCTCTCGGATGCAAAGGCACGAGACCTCTTGGAGCGCTGCGGCGGCGAACTCAAGACAGCACTGGTCGTCTCCTTCACCTCGGTGACCCCTGCGGCTGCGGCCAAGCACCTCGCGGACAATGACGGGTCAGTCAAAGCTGCGATCGCCGCAGGCACCGAGGGCGGAACTGCGTCGGAGCCCGAAGCCACATGAGCGCTTTCGTCCTCGGGATCGACATCGGCGGCACCGGCAGCCGGGCCGCACTGGCGGAGGTCGATGCCACCTGGGACCTGAGCGTCGTCGCCACCATGACCGGCCCTGGGGTGGAGATCAGTGCCGCGGGCAGCAATGTTCTCGACATTGCTTCTGGCCTCATCTCCTCGGCGCAGAAGACCTGGGGCGGACGTCTCGACCAGATTGCCGGTGTGGGAATCGGCGCTACGGGAATTGCCTCGTTGTCCGAAGACCCCACGTCCGTGATCGCCGAGATCTCGGGCAGAGCAGGGGCACCCGCTGCCGCGGCGATCGACGCGGTGACTGCCCACCTCGGGGCACTCTCAGGAAGGGGAGGCGCGGTCACGGTCTTGGGCACCGGGGCGATCTCGATTGCACATCCGGGGCCGGACGAGCACGGAATCATGGCCCCGAACTGGACTCGAACCGATGGTTGGGGGCACCTGTTCGGAGATCGAGGGGGAGGAGCCTGGCTGGGGAGACGGTCTCTTGAGCTCGCGCTGCGCGCCCACGACGGGGTTGACCCGAGTGGGCGCTCGCTGCTCGAGTCCGCGACCCGACTCTTCGGCTCACCGGCCACCTGGCCGTCTCAGTTCTACACTCGCGACAATCGAGCAGGGTTGCTTGCAGACTTCGCGGTCGAGGTCGCCGCACTCTCAGACTCCGGCGACACAGTTGCCACGGGCCTGCTTCGTGAGGCTGGTATCGAAGCCGCTCGCAGTGCTCTCGCGGCAGCGAACAGCCTCGACAGTCCACTGCGCATCGCTCTCACCGGGGGACTGGTCCGGGCAGGTCAAGCACTCGTCTCCGGGTTCGGAGACGAGGCCGCTCGTCTCCATACCGGCGTCATCATCGAGGAGCCGGCCGGTGATCCGTTGGCCGGATCTGTGAGGCTTGGCGTTCTGGCTGCTGAAGGGAAGCTTCGCGCCCAGAACTCGGTGCTGTGGATGTGAAATCCTGCAGCCGTGTAAGTCAGAGAGCCTCTGCCGGTTCTCTGACCATCCGAAGTTCACGGACTCCGTCGTATTCGTCTGTTTCCACGGCACCGTCGAAGTCGAAGCCGTTTCTTCGGTAGAAAGCCTGAGCACGCGGATTCGGGTCGGCCACCCACAGAGAAGTCCGCTCGCTGCGACTGACGACAGCGTCAAGAAGCTGTTGTCCGATGCCCCAGCCGTGGACTGCAGCATATGCGTAGAGGACGAACAGCTGCCGGTCGCCTGGACGGTCCTCAGCTTCGGACGGGCCTGACAAAGCGATTCCGACGATGGCGCCGTCCTGGTCGGCGATCGCCGAGACATGGTCCGGATGATTCTCAGGCGTGATGAGTGAACTCCACATCCTCCTGCGCTTGCCCATCATGTCAGGGGAATCGAGCAGCTCATCGGGCATGAGCCCGCGATAGGTCTCGCGCCAGGTCTCAACATGGACCTGTGCCACCGCCTCGACGTCGGCGATGACGGGAGGCCGAATCACAACAGACATATGCAGAGGCTACCGCAGGCGTGCGGGAGCTCGTGTTGCGCACCGAATGTTCATCTGGCTGGCATCCCTGGACCAACCGCTGGTCAGGATCCTCAACCAGGATCGACTCTGTGAGATTGAATCGCGAATCGTCCCCGGCAGCCGTCTCTTCCGCTGTGGCTCCAGCACTATCGGCAACCGCCTCACATACGGCAGAACTCGGACTTCCCACCGGGCCGCGCACGCGGGCCTATCGGTTCTTCGAAGCGCTGCCGGCGATCGTCAGCTTCTCCGCCATCGGACTGGTGTTCATCCTGCCGTTCATCAACGCGATGGCTGGGGCGGTCTATGTGCTCATCGTCGTCGGTCTGACGCTGATACGGGCGATGCGCGGTGCGGTCGACGTCTCACGCGGCTTCGTGCGTTACCGTCGCAGCTCTCGGGTCGATTGGGGTGCCAGACTGCTCGACATCGAACGGGCGATGGATGGTCTCCCGCCGCGACCGTATCCCTGGACGGGGTTTCATGCCAAGGAGCATGCCGCGTCCATTGCCCGTGCACGCGATTTCCCGGGCACGGTGGCACGCCCATCGACACTGCTCCATGCTGTCGTCGTCGCGGCCTACAACGAACCCTATGAGGTGGTCGCCGACGGAATCCGGTCGCTCCTGCACACCTCGACCTCACCATCGAAGATCGTCGTGTTCTTCGCCTATGAGGAACGAGGCGGCCCACAGATGGCTGCGACAGCACGACGTTTGGCGACCGAATACGGTGACGGATTCGCAGCGTTCGTCCTGGTCGAACATCCTGCCGGGATACCGGGAGAGATCGCAGGAAAAGGAGCGAACATCACCTATGCGGGGCACAGACTGGCTCACTGGGTGCAGGCGAACGACATCGATCCGGAGTCGGTCCTCGTCACCAGTCTCGATTGCGACAACACACCCCATGAGGCGTACTTCGACTCCGTCGCATACGAATACGCGCTCGCTCCCGATCGCGCCCGACTCTCGTTCCAACCCATCAGCCTGTACATCACGAACATCTGGGAGGCGCCCGCGCCGTCTCGTGTCGTCGCGAGCGCGAACTGCTTCTGGAATCTCACCACAACGGTGCGTCCTCTCGCGCTGCGCAATTTCGCCTCTCACACGCAGCCGCTGACCGCTCTCATCGACATGGGATTCTGGTCGACACGGACCATCGTCGAGGACGGCCATCAGTATTGGCGCAGCTGGTTCCATTTCGATGGTGACTATCGTGTCGTTCCCATCCATGTTCCGATCTATCAGGACGCGGTGCTGGCAGGCGGATTCAGGGACACGATGGTCGCACAGTTCAAGCAGCTCAGTCGGTGGTCCTACGGCGCCAGCGATGTGCCCTATGTGGGGGTGAGGGTGTTCGCCGGTGATGCTCGAACGCCTTTCTGGCCCGGAGTCCTGCGCTTCTTCTCCCTCCTCGAGGGGCACGTCAGTCTGGCCTCGATCTCCGTCATCATCGCCGTCGGTGGGTGGATCCCATTTGTCGTTGCGTCACAGACCGGCCAGGTCACCGGCCTCATCGAGCGGATGCCGATGACGGTTGGTCTGGTACAGCAGGTCAGCATGATCGCCCTCATCGCATCCATCCTCGTCTTCAAGTCGCTGTTGCCGCCTCGCCCGGTTCATGTTCCGCAGGTACGGCGTCTGACCATCTGGCTGCAGTGGCTGCTCTATCCGCTGACTCTGCTCGTCTTCAACTCATCGACGGCGCTGCACTCACAATGGCGTCTGCTCACCGGTCGCTACCGTGAACGGTTCGATGTCACTGAAAAGGTCTCCGGCACTTCCCGCAGAACGGGCACCGGTGCTGAGTCTCGCCGCATCATGTCTTTCGACTCGCCCGTGGACTAGCAACGATTCTGTGCCCGCAATGCTGAGGAACACAATGCTGAGGAGGGTGTCATGACAGACGCCGCGCACGACCAGTTCGATGTCGAATACGACTGCATCATCTCCGGAGGTGGGCCCGCCGGCATCGTCGCCGGGCTGCTCCTGGCGCGCGGAGGTGTCAGAGTTGTGGTGGTGGAGAAGCACACTGACTTCTTCAGAGATTTCCGCGGTGACACCATCCACCCCTCAACACTGCGGCTCCTCGACGAGCTCGGACTCTACAACGAGTTCGCGCGGATCACGCACCGCAGGGTGACCAATATCAGTCTTGTCGGAGACGACGGTCGGGACTACATCCTCGGCGACCTGTCCAGACTGAACATAGCGCATCCGTTCATGACGATCGCACCTCAGTGGGACTTCCTCAATCTGCTGGCAAAGGCGGGGGAGGCTGAACCTGGATTCGATCTGCGGATGGGAGTCGAGATGACCTCATTGATCTGGGACGACGACAGGGTCGTCGGCGTCCGGGCACAGACTCCCGAAGGTGAGACCGAGTTGCGTGCGCCACTCGTCGTCGCTGCCGACGGACGCTGGTCGAAGGCTCGGGACGAGGCGCAGCTGTCGATGCGGGAACTGCGGTCCACGATCGACGTGTGGTGGTTCCGGATCGACACCCAGGCGCAGCTGGCCGAATCTGTTGCTCCCCGAGCCAAGGGCGGCAATGTGTTCGTCGCGATACCGCGCGACGGGCATGTCCAGATGGCTCGTCTCATCCCGAAGGGCGAGGACGTACGGTTCCGTGAGCAGGGGATCGAGTCTCTTCGTCGTGCGGTCGCAGAGACATTCCCCGCTCTGGCAGACGATGTCGAAGCACTCCAGCTTGATGACGTGAAGCTCCTCGATGTGCGCCGCAACGAAGCCAAACGCTGGTTCATCGACGGGCTGCTGTGCATCGGCGACTCCGTCCATGCCATGAGTCCGCTGGGTGGAGTCGGCGTCAACCTGGCGGTCCAGGATGGTGTGGCCACGGCCCGTCTTCTGGCCGAGGCCCTGCGTGCAAGGACCGTGTCCACCCGCGATCTCAAGCGAGTCCAGCGCCGACGATTGCTGACGACGAAAGCCGTCGAGCTGCTGCAGGGCGGCATTCACCGAATGATCGAGCCGGTCGTCCACAACGGCGGAGTCATCCGCCCGCCGGCGCCGATCCTGTGGCTGCTGACGACGTTCCCCGCGCTGACCGTGATTCCGGCGCACATCCTCGGCCTGGGTGTCACCCCCGAACACGCTCCGGACTTCGCCCGCCGTACAGCCGACGGTATCGACCGGAGGGCAGAGGATCGGAGGGCGGAGGGCCAAAGCCGGACCGCGCAGGAAGCCTAGTCCCGGTATCGACGCTGCCGCGCCAGCAGCGTGGTCAGTTGGTGACATTCTGCTTCGGTCATCGAATCCAGACCGAAGCGGGCATCGGCGACGATCTGACTGGCGCGATCGGTCAGGGCCCGACCTCGCGGCGTGATCTCGGCGAAGACCTCACCGTCGTCACCGGGCTCCAGAACTCTTTCGATCAGCCCATTGTCTTCGAGCCACCTGACCGAGGAGAAGGACGAGCTGGCTTCAACTTGCAGTTGGTCCGTGAGCTCGACCAGAGGGAGCGCGCCCTGCTGGTCGAAGAACAGGAGGAGCAGCACCTCGTATCGCGCATAGGTCAGCCCCAATGGACGAAGCTTCTCGTCGAGGTCGGAGATGAGGCGGCGGTGAGCACGCATCAGCTCCGTCGCCGTCTGCATGCGGTCCCGTTCAGGCCACCGCAGCTCCCATGAGCTTGCAGCCCTGGCAACAGGGTCGTTCAACGCAGGCAGTGCGCTGCCGATTCTGAATTCCTCGGACTTGCTGAAGCCGTGGCCGGTATCGAGCTCCATGGTCGACCACTCTCCGGTGTCCACGTCAGGGCCCGGCCCCGTGCGCACGGTCGAGTGACCAACGGTTGTCTCTCCTGCATTGAAACGACGTTCACCATCGACCACGGTCGGCTCACTGTGTGGTTCGACGTCGTCTTCGCGGTCGTAGTCGTATTCGTAGCCGTAAGCATCCTCGGAATCGGAGTCGCCCTCGACATCGGCCTGGAGGTCCGCGTCGATCTCCAGGTTCGTATCCGGTTGCTCAGCGTCATCCTCTTTGTTCTTGTCATTGAAGGATTTGATGGCAGAACGCAGTCCGGAGCGCTGAATCACCGTCTGGATGGTGAGGTCCCTTTCGTCCGGTCGTCCGACAAAACGGATATCGCGCAGGCCTTGGTCCTGGGCAGCAGACTCGAAGACGAAATGCCCGTATCTGAAGATCCGACCCATGAGCGGTTTGTGCACCGAGATGTCGAGAATACGCGACATCGGCATCGTCGCCTTGTGCTGGGTGAAGAGCCCGTGGATTCTGAACACTCGCATGTTCGTGATGACGAACCGGTCCATATGCACGAACAGTGCACGGTAGACGCCGAACAGGGCAATGGCGGCGCCGATGCCAAGCGGGATCGGGGCGAAGTCAACTGGGACCGCGAAGCTGATGGCTGCGACGGCCAATCCAAGCGCAATGATGAGCGAGGGGGCGACAAAGGCGAGGAAATGGCGACGTACTTCGTCGACAATGAGCTCACCCTCTTCGGCGATGAGGTGATTTTCGACCCTCGGATCGATCAGTCCCCTGAACACGTCAGGCTGCTTCCGGCGCGATTACGAGGACAGAGTAGTGAAGAAAGTGACCAATGAGCCGACACCGGTTCCCACTGCCTCGAACGCGTTCCGCACTGCATCGGCTGAATCTTCTGGCCGACTGAACAGATAGAACGCCACAAATATGACGACGAGCGTGAGGACGGCCTTTTTTACCCACTTCACAATGGACTCCTCTTTGCCGCGTCGCTGGGAAGGCGGATGCGGACAATTGGTTGCACAACCCGTTAATCGTAACCGCCCTTGCTGGGTGCCTCGGAGTAGGCGCGCCCAAAACCTGTGATCGTCATCTCATATACCGAGAATTGCAATCACATCGCCGCCGAGGCGACCGTTCCCCTGCCAGCGCCCCCTCGGATGCCATTCCGGTTTCCCTCAGTCCGGTTAGACGGTCAGCACCCCTGTGCAGGCAGCGAAAACTGCGTACTGTTGAGGGTATGAGAAAACTATTTGATTCCATTCGCAAAGTTGGTTTCCGTCGCGGTCCTGACCGGATTCTCGGCGGTATTGCCGCCGGTCTCGCCGAGGCCACAGGGATGAACGTGTGGCTGATGCGCCTGCTGGTCCTCATCTCGTTCCTGCTTCCGGTCCTGGGGATCGGCGCCTATCTCGTCGCCTGGGTCCTCACCCCATGGCAGGACGGAAGTATTCCAGTTGAGCAGGTGTTCGGCGGCCGCCTTGAACGGTAAGTGAACATTTGGTGTCGACAGCTTCACGTCCGATTCGCTGACACGATGGTATGATTCCGGGCTGATCCATGCGAAAGTCCCGCAATCCCTGATGTCTACTGGGATTGCGGGACTTTTCTGTGGGTGGGCCCCGTGGGGATCGAACCCACGACCCACGGATTAAAAGTCCGTTGCTCTACCAACTGAGCTAGAGGCCCCGCCCCAACACAGCCGCGTGGACAAGCGTCACACCGGAGTTGTTGGAGACTCAATAATATTAGAGGTAAGGAGCCCGAATACTCAAACTGGTTCGCGGTGCCTACCAGCAGGCTTCACCCGCTGATCACTTTCCGAGTTCAGGGTGCTCGTCACCGGTGTAGGTGCGGGGGAGAGCATCAGGTGCGGTGGGATCCTCTTCGACCGCCTCGTCGATGACATCGGACTCAATGGCCTTGTTCTTCTTGATCCTGCCGCGCAGCGCCGCGATGTTCTTCAGCCCTGCCAGCAGCTTGCGATCCTTCTTCGGAGCGACATACTCAGGATCGGTCTCCAGCGGGAAGATCGTAGGCGCGGCACCGAAGGCCTCGGTCGACTCACTGGCGACCTTGCGGGCCATCTGAGCGTTGACCACACCGCCGATGATCGCGCCGATGCCGAAGGGCAGCAGACGACCGACCAGCGAGCCACCGGCACGAGCGGCGAACTTGCGGATGAAGGTCTTGCGCAGCTTCCGCACCAGCAGGTCGACGACCGGGGCAGGGAGCTGCTTCGTCACGGTAGAGCCCCAGTTGCCGAACATCGACTCCGAGCCGCCGGACTGCTTGCTGAACTTCTGGACGAGGTTCTTTCCGTCCTTGCCGAGCATGAGCCCCAGCACCAGCGCATTCGCGCGTTTGGAGTCCTGAACCGGAAGGCCGTGGATCTCCGAGATCGCCTGTGCGAAAAGTGCCGTGCCTTCGAGGAATCCGGCGGTCTCAGCGGTGGCCACACCGAGTGCAGCTGTCGTGCCGAGTCCGGGGACTGCAGCGGTGGCACCGACTGCCGCGCCACCCGAAGTGGTCAGCGCTAGGTAGTGCCGACGAATGATCTTGATGAGCTGTTCCGGAGTCGCATCCGGATTCCGGCGACGCAGACTGCGCACATAGGCAAGGGCGACTGGGCGCTGGACCGACAGAAGCTTCGACAGCATCGACTGGGCGCGGGGGTTGAGGGATCCGTCCTCGTTGACAGCGAATTTCGCTGCCTTGTCCAGGCCCTTCTTCGCCACTGATGATTTTGCCACGGGAGTTCCTCCTCGTTGTCTGCACTCGTGACCTGCTGGTCGCAGACCCGAATTTGTCCCCAGTTTAGTAGTTGCCACTGTGAGCCTGACGAATGAACCCTGACCGGGAGACGAAAGCCTGATCTCACCGGCGGGAGGCGAATGCCTGCTCAGGGTGGAGCGCCGGTCAGTGTAGGGGACTAGAATGCTCTGACGATGACACAGCCACGCTTTCACCGCCCGATACCTCTGGCCGATCTCGATTCAGTCAGTGCCTCGAATGACCCAGTGACCAGATCAGAGACCTCTCACGCTACCGCCGCTCTGCTGCTCGGAGACTCGCGCGGACGGCGCGATGAGGCCGCTACGAAGCGGTTCGTGGAGTTGGCCGACGACATCGGTCTCGAGGTCATCGCCGAAATGTGGTCTGCTGCTCCTGCCGTCTCAGCACCGGGAGCGCTATGGCGCCTGTATGCACTGCGCGAATGGATCCTCACCGCTCCGCGTGAGCTCGCCGACATGTTCTCCGCCGGGCAGCGCAGGATGACCGACGGCCTCGGCCTCGAGGAGATCCTCGCCGGAGTCGAGCTTCCCGCAGGCCCCGACGAGGTTGCCCGTGCCATCGATGAGATCCTCGCTGGAGCCTTCCGCGGGGACGTCGTCATCGCCCTCCTCCGAGCGGCAGCGTTCGTCGGCATGTGTGCCGAAGGCACAGACAGCTCCGAGACCGCCACGCGTCTGCGCCAGTTCGCGAAGGACCTCAAAGATGCCGCCATCTCCCACCGTCACGGCGGACTGGACTGACGGTCTCACCGCCGGACTGACCGACTTGCGGCCAGTCCGGCACGAGAGCTCAACCTCCGAGATGGAAGGTGGCCGCGTACGCAGGCCACGTACGCAGACTGTGAGATTTTCAACTCTCGTTCACCCGCCTCGGCGGTGGACTCATGAGCGTGAGCGAGTATCGTAGTGGGTGGCCCTCGTGGCCACCGGACGCTGGATCTGAAGCCCCGGGCTCCAAATTCAGCCGCTTCGAGCGGCCTACCGCCGAGAGGCGCTCTCGGTTCAGCGTCCGGCACATACAATTGAAGCAACATGCACATTCGTCCGGCTCGACCGGGCCCCGGGCAGGAGGAGCGCATGCGGCTCAAGCGAGTACCGCAGGACACTGTCTTCTACGAACGCCTGTCCGATCTGGTCGGGCAGATGCGGCAATGCAACCTGGTGCTTGCCGAACTTTCCGGAATCGAAGTCAGCGAACGTCGGCAGGTCGCAGACCGCCTCCGTGAGATCGGCGATCAAGCCGATGAAGACATGGGTGCCGTGCTTCGCGCACTGCGCGAGAACTACATCACCCCGTTCGACCGCAATGACCTCTATCTGCTCGGCCATCACATGCGCGACATCTGCCACCTTCTCCACGGTGCCGGATTCGTCCTCGCCTCGGAAGCCTTCGACGAACTGCCCTCCGGTGTCCTCGAAACCCTCGCGGTCCTTTCCAATCAGACCGACCACACCTCGCGGATGGTCACTCGTCTGCCGGGCAAACTCGATCAGTGGGACTATGTCGACTCCATCAACCGCCTCACCTACCAAGTCGAGGCCCTGCAATGGCGGATGTCTGACGCCGTGCCGAACTCGAGGCGCGGCCTGACCTACATGACCGCGGTCTCCCAGTTGGGGCAGGCCTTCGTGCGTGCCGCATACGGCTTCACCGAGCTGGGCAAGGTCGTCGCCGCCATCGCGATCAAGGAGTCGTAGTCCGTGGAGCTGCTCTTGGCGGGAGTCATCGTAACCGCGGTGATCTTCGCCGGCTCGAACGGTTTCCATGATGCTGCGCTGACGATCGGCAATGCCGTCGTCGGACGCTCCATCAACGCACGGTGGGCCCTGGGCCTGGCCGTCGTCTTCAACTTCATCGGCGCGCTCTTAGGTGAGGGAATCGCCTCAGTCGTGGCCAACCAGATCGTCCACTTCGACGGCGACCCCGAGGTCATCCTCACCTCCCTGATCATCGCCTTCGTCGCCGCAACGGCGTGGAGTCTGTTCACCTACTACCTCGCGTTGCCTGTGTCCTCCACGCACTGCCTCATCGGCGGTCTCTTGGGCGCTGGCATCGTGCTGGGGTTCTCGGTCAACTCCGCCGAGGCGGTCAACTCGGTGATCCTGCCCCTCGTGATCTCGCCGATCCTCGGATTCGTGCTCTCTTGGGGCCTGACGGCTCTGCTGTCGAAGACCTTTGCCGCCTCACCGCCCAAACCGCTCTTCCGCGGTGCGCGCATGGTCGACTCGGTGCTCACCGCCTCACTGTCGCTGGTCCACGGCGTTCAGGACGCACAGAAGATCGCGGCCCTGGTCATGGTCGGGCTCCTCGCCGTGGACGCCAATCCGTACACCGAGCTCTCCGTCGTCGAGATCTCCTGGCCGGTGCGGCTGATCATCGCCGGAGCGCTGGCGATCGGCACCGGCCTGAGCGGGTGGCGAGTCGTCCGCACACTGTCGGTACGCATGGCCGGTCTCGACCCGCTGAAGTCCGCGACAGCAGATGCCACCGCCACGGTGCTCATGTACACGGCGGCGCTCATCATGCGGGTGCCGGTGTCGCTGACCTTCATCCTCGGATCTGCCATCCTCGGAACCCAGTTCGCCGGACGCCGGGGCCGCGCCCGCGCCCGCTTCATCGTTCCCATCGCCGGGGTCTGGGTGCTGACGATTCCGGCGGCCGCGGTGTTGGCGATCTGCATCGGCCTGGTGGTCAGGGTATTCACCGGCTGAGATCTCACCGCTGTGCCGCAGGGTGAGCCTTCCGACCGAAGACGATCCCTGTCGTGATCATGGCAGCTGCGAGGACGAAGTGCAGCCAGTTGTCAGCGGTGTTGAGCGGAACGAAGTTGCCCATCGACTCCATCGGAACGACGAGGCCGTAGATCCACAGCACGGCGTAGATGATGCCTCCGACGATGAGGTAGGTCTTGGCCAGTCGGCGTGACTTGAGCCCGAGCAGGCCGACGACGCCGAAGAGCAGATGGACGATGTTGTGCAGCACCGAGACCTGGAATATCCCCAGCAGCGCGGCTTGCGAATGATGCCCGGCGAACATCATCGTGTCCAGGTTCTGGGTGATGCCCGGGACGAAGCCCAAGATGCCCACCAGGAGGAACACGGCCCCGAAGATGCCTGAGACGATCTGGACGCTGGTGCGGGCGGTGTGAGCTGATGATGAAACGGTGTGAGTGCTCATGACGATCCTTTCGAAGACTCTCGTCGTACATCAGCTGATTCGGAGCGGGTTGTGTCGTGGATGGGTTCGGTCAGAGCTTTTCTGTCGTGGCTATCGATCGCACCCGGTATTCCGGGCTGATCTGGTGCCACGACGGTAGTCTGGTGACGGTGAGGGCTCGCGTGGCAAAGTTGTGGCGCAGGCTGCTGGTCCTGCTGATCGGCGGCGTCATCGCCGTGCCCTACGCGGCGGTCGTGATCTGGGCCGTCACTGCCTCGGACCGGGTCGGCAACCGCGCCGATTCGCTGACCATCATCGTCGTCGGAATCATCGCTTTCGCGCTGCTGTGCGTTCCAGCATTCCTCGCCGTCATCCGCGCCCTCGAACGCACACTGGCCGAGCAGCTGCTCGAACTGAGCATCCCCACCCCGCCGAGGCGGCCCCGAACGGCCGATCGACTGCGCGGTGCCCTGTTCTACTTCGGTCACACCTTCGCCGGCGCACTGCTCCTGCTCACGATCGTCGTCCTCGTCCCCGCCGCCGTCGTTCTCGTCGGTGACCCCGGGCAGGCTCATGAACTCTCCGACGGTCTGATCGGAACCGACACGAGCCTGGCGGCCACCGTGCTGCCCGCAGGGCTGATCCAGACCCTCGCCGTGGGAATCCTGCTGATGTGCATCGCCATCATCGTCGTGGAGGGGTACTTCCTGCCGAACTATGCACTCATCCTCCTCGGCCCCTCGGCGGCCGACCGAGCGGAGCTCGCTGGTCGCGAGCGGGCCCGCCGTTTCCGCCGCACGGTGCTTGCCCGCGAGGTCCACGACTCGATCGGCCACGCACTGACCGTGACGACGATGCAGGCGGCAGTCGCCAAGCGCGCACTGCAGAGGGACCCCACCATCGCCGAGGCGGCCGTTGACGAAATCGCCCGCACCGGTCGTGAGGCGGTGGCCGAGTTGGACCACGTTCTCGCGCTGCTCCGTACGGAGGCCGATCTGGAAGCAGATGATGACGCCGTCATCGGTGCGGAAACGGCACAACAACCTCGGCGAACGAGGGAGGATATCGAGGTCCTGGCCGAAGAAGCGAGATCAGTGGGGCACTCGACCCAGCTGAGAATCAGCGGCGACATTGGCTCACTGCCTGCAGCCGTGGCGCACGAGCTGCATCGGATCGTGCGGGAGGCTCTGACGAACTCGCTTCGCCACGCCTCAGAGCCGGGGGCCTCAGTGTCGATCAGCGTCGATGCGAGAGTCGTGACGTTGACGGTGATCAACGCCTGCGCGGTGAACACCGGTGGTGCGAGGAGCAATGCGGGTGCAGGCCGGGGTCTGCAGGGGATCAAAGAGCGTGTTGAGCTCTTCGGCGGGGACGTTCGGTGGACTGCAGATGGTGGCTCATGGACGCTTGAGGCCGTGCTGCCGACAGCCAGAGGCACTGCGGCACACACTGGCACAGCGACAACCGGCGGCACTGTACGAGTGACGAACGAGGAGAGGCAGACATGAGCATCAGGGTGGTCCTCATCGATGATGAGCCGTTGGTCCGCGCCGGGCTCGCGGCGATCATCGACTCGGACACGGGACTCGACGTGGTCGGTGAGGCCGGCGACGGTGCCGACGCCATCGATCTCATCCAACGCACGCAGCCCGATATCGTCATTATGGACGTGCGCATGCCGCAGCTCAACGGACTCGAGGCGACTCGATTGCTCGTGGCACGGCAGGACCCTCCACGTGTGCTCATCCTGACCACCTTCGACAGCGACGACTACGTCTTCGAAGCGCTGCGTGTCGGTGCCGACGGCTTCGTGCTCAAGCGGGCCGAGCCGGAGGAACTCATCCGCGCCGTGTACGTCGTGGCCGGTGGGGAAGTGCTCCTGTATCCGCAGAAGGTGCGTGAGATGGCAGCTCAGGCGGGGCGGCGCGAGGATCTGGCCAGTGTTGCCCAGCTGAGCAGTCGTGAGCAGGAGGTGCTCTCACTCATGGCGCGAGGCCTGAGCAATGTGGAGATCGCCGGTGAACTGTTCCTCGGCAGTGAGACGGTCAAAACCTATGTCAGCTCGCTGCTCGGCAAGCTCGGCGCCAGGGACAGGACCCAAGCCGTCATCAGAGCCTTCGAATCGGGATTCATCACCCTCTGAGGGGCATGCTTCACCCTCTGAGGGATGCCGTTCACCCGTTCGGGGGAGCCTGCCGAGACGGCTTCGGCGCGAGTGTTGAAGCATGAAGACAACACAGAGCTGTACACAGTCAGAACATCCATCTCAATCGACGCACGCACTCGATCTGGGTGTCACTATGCTCGGCCTGAGCGCGGTCTGGTCACTGACCATGCTGGTCGTCTCCGTGCTGTGGGGGAGCGGACTGCTCGTCTCTCCGTTCGGTCATGCGGAACCGGGTGAGTACAGCACACTGCTGGACTATCTCTCCATCCCTGCTGGAGCAGCACTGGTCGGGTCCTGTGCGCTGCTGAGCCTGACCCTCGCATCGACCCTCCTGACCCTGCCACGACTGCGCGGCAGAGCCGTCGCAGCAGTTGGAGGCTTCGCGGTCTTCCTCGCCCTCGTCACCACCCTGGTCTTCACCGACACCTTGGTGTTGGCATACCTCGGCTACACATTGAGCCTGCAGTTCCCGCCGATTCCCATCGCCGTGCTCTGGCAGGGATTCATGCTGCTCGGCCCGGGGCTGTGGGCGGCGGTGTGGGCATCGCTGGAGGGCCGCCGGCGACGCAGCCGGGCAGACGCCGATGGTGCGGCCATGGACGCTTCTGTCGGCGATGCCTGTGTCGGCGATGCCTCCGCCGCGGGGGCGACCTCTGCGAAGGCTGCCGAAGATCACCGGCCCGTCCAGGTCAGTGCCAAGATCGCCGTCGGCGTGGCCGTGGCGGTTCCCGTCATTTATGCATCCACTCGTATTCTGTGGGCACTGGGTATCCCGTTCGGGCTCAGCTCCGAGTTCTATTCCGCAGGCCTCCAGGTCGGGATGTGGCATTCAGGTCTCGCCTTGGCGATCGCCGGACTGGCCGGAGCACTGCTGACCCTGGGGCTGGTGCAGAAATGGGGAGAGAGGTTTCCGCGCTGGACAGGGCCGCTGGCAGGACGACGTGTGCCCATCCTCCTCGCCACGATTCCCGCCGGCATCGTCACATTGGCGATGTTCACCGGAGGCATGGGCATGATCCATTCGGTCCTGCTCAACGGTGTCAGCATCAATGGCAACTGGGTGACGATCGGCCCGACTCTCCTGTTCCCGCTGTGGGCTCTGGCACTCGGCTGGGCCACCTATGCTTACCGTGCCAGACGACTTGATGCCCGCGCTTCCAGGCGGCAGTGACAGGTCGTTTCAGCATGCGCTGCTGGTGGGATCGGATGACCGTGTGCTCTCACATGCGGCGGTGTCGGCGGCTGAGCGTCCTGTGTCGAAGCAGAGTGACCAGGCTGTGGATGAGCGCCGGCGCTGAGGCGATGAGCAGCAGGATGCCACCCAGTGTGGTCATGGACAGCAGCACTGCACCGCCGATGACGAAACCGGTGAACAGCACGGCCGAGATCACCCCGCGGGCCAGAAGTTCGAGGCCCGCGACCCGGCGGTCCAGTTTGGGCGTAGCCACCGAGAGCTCACCGTTCTCGAGCCTCTGGACCAGGCTGTCGAGGCGTCCCGGCAGGCCGAGCGTCAGGCGCACAAGGTTGATTGCCTCCTTCGCCACAGTGCCGGCGGCGCCGCCCTTCTCCTCTTCGATCAGCTCGCTCGCATAGGGTTCGACGACCTCCCAGATGTTGAACGAGGGATTGAGCGAACTGCACAGACCCGAGACCATGGACAGCGAGCGAATGATGAGGAAGAGGTTCTCCGGCAGCTGCACGGGCAGATCCCGCACCACCGATTCGAAATCCGTGGAGAAGGCTCGCAGCTCCTTCTCATCGACGTCGCGCAGCTGGGCGAACCCCATGCCTCCGAACCGTGCGAAGAGTCCCGTGAGAGAGCGTTCGAGCTCTTCCGTGTCCGCGCCCTCGAGCAGAACTCCGATGAGTCCGACGCTGGCGACGAGGCGGCGGGAGTCCCGCATCGCCACGGCGATGATGAGCTCCCGCAGACCCGCGCGCAGATTCTCCGGCACGTGCCCCATCATCCCGAAGTCGATGAAGGTCAGATGCCAGTCGACCCCCGCCGAGGTGGGCGCGGAGCCCGACCCCATCGCCGCCGGACTGACCGCCGAGGCTGTCCCCGGGTTTGCAGGTGTCACGAAGATGTTGCCCGGGTGGGGGTCGGCGTGGAAGAAGCCGGTCCGGAAGAGCTGATCGAACATTGTGTGCGCGAAGGTCGTTGCAACCTCGTGGGGGTCGATCCCGACTCGACGCAGCGCAGCGACGTCGTTGGCCTTGATCGCTGTGACGTCTTCCAAGGTCAGCACCTGTGGTGTGGTCTGTTCCCAGACGATCTGCGGAGCATTCACCCTGGCCGACTCAGCCGCATCCACGGCGAAGGCCTCCGCATTCGCCGCTTCATGGAGATAGTCGATCTCTTCGAGGCTGACATGGGCGAACTCTTCGACCAGCGCCGGCATGTCGACGCGACGGGAGACGAACTGGACGCGGGAGAGCCATCCGGCGATCCGGCGCAGTGCACGCAGATCGACCTCGACGATATCGGCGATGCTCGGACGCTGGACCTTGACGACCACCTCGGCGAAACCGATCTCTGCGGCGATCTCCGGGGTCAGGATCGCTGAGTGCGCCTGACCCAGGGATGCCGCGGCCAATGGGCGGGGTTCGAAGGAGGAGAAGGCATCGGTGAGTGCCGTCCCCAGCTGTGCTTCGGCAAGGTCGCGGATCTGGTCGAAGGGGACCGGGGCGACTTCGTCCTGCAGGCCCTCGAGTTCTTTGGTGATCTCGGGCGGGAGAACATCCATGCGCGAGGAGAGGAACTGACCGACCTTGATCATCAGACCGCCGAGTTCCACGGCCAGAGTGCGAAATCGCCTGGCCGTGGAACGCCAGCGCGCCACCCGACCTCTTGCCGCGAGACGACCCAGGCCGATTCGCGGCAGCGTCATCTCGAACCACCAGGCCATGACCATCTGGGCCGCGGCGAAGCGGAGGATCCGACCGTAACGAGCCCGAAGGGTTCGCGCCGTCACTGTTCAGTCCTCGGCGAGGATCGAATACAGTCTGCGCTTGGTGTCCTCGAGCGCGGTGACCGCCTCGGCGACCTGCTCCTTGCTGCCGGACCGGCCGACCTGAGCTGCTGCCTGCGCCAGCTCGACGCCGGCCTTGGCCAGATTTGCGGCCCTGGGCGCTTCGGGCTTCTTCGCCGATTCCCATGGAGCATTGGACTCCGGCTCGGATGCGACTTGCTCGCGTCCGGCCTCGGTGAGTGAATAGGTCTTGCGTCCGCTGGAGGACTCGGAGCTGATGAGGCCCTCATCCGTGAGCAGCTGCAGCGTCGGATAGACCGATCCCGGGCTGGGCTTCCAGCTGCCGCCGCTGCGTTCTTCGATCTCTTGAATGATCTGGTAGCCGTGCATCGGGGCTTCGGCCAGCAGCGTGAGGATTCCGGCGCGGACATCCCCGCGGTTCATGCGGAACGGCTGTTTGGGGTTGAAGGATGAGCGCAGCTGCTCCACTGCTTCCCAGATATTCGCCCCGCCCCAATCGCCGTTCCGACGAGAGAAACCTCCGTGATTGAATGGCTCGTTCATGATGACCTCCAGGTCTGATCGAATCGCCTTGACGATATATAACGATATATCGGCGATGGGTTGCTGGGAAGGTCGTTCTGTCGATTGCGGAGGCAACTCCCAGACCATGTTCAGGCCGGGGCGTGATGGCGAGGTCTCTTGGGGTGGAGACCTCGCCCCTTAACCACTATGAGCCGTGAAAACAGGTAACGGTTGGTAACTTCGCCGCGATCCGAGCTCTTGGGTCGCGACGAAGTTACCAACCGTTGGACATTCTCGCTGAGGACTGCGGTTGCCGCCCACGCAGCCGCAGGCCAGGCTTCAGGTCATCCGAAGCGACCGGAGATGTAGTTCTCGGTCTCTTCCTTCTCGGGGTTGGAGAAGATCGTCGAGGTCTCGTTGAACTCGATGAGCTTGCCCGGCTTGCCGGTGCCCGCGATGTTGAAGAACGCGGTCTTGTCGGACACACGAGCGGCCTGCTGCATGTTGTGAGTGACGATGACGACCGTGTACTGGTCCTTGAGGTCGTTGATGAGATCCTCGATGGCCAGTGTGGAGATCGGATCCAAAGCGGAGCACGGTTCGTCCATGAGCAGGACCTCGGGCTCAACGGCGATCGCGCGGGCGATGCACAGGCGCTGCTGCTGACCGCCGGAGAGTCCCGAGCCGGGCAGGCTGAGGCGGTCCTTGACCTCGTTCCAGAGATTGGCGCCACGCAGTGCGCGCTCGGTGAGGTCATCGGCCTCTGACTTGGACATGCGGCGGCTGTTGAGACGCACGCCGGCCAGCACGTTCTCCTTGATGCTCATGGTGGGGAACGGGTTCGCACGCTGGAAGACCATGCCGACCTCTCGGCGCACGTTGACCGGGTCGACGCCTGCTCCGTAGATGTCGTTGCCGTCCATGAGGACCTGACCGGAGACGCTGGCACCCGGAATCACTTCGTGCATCCGGTTGAGTGTGCGCAGCACTGTGGACTTACCGCAGCCCGAGGGGCCGATGA
The DNA here is from genome assembly GCF_021532235.1 of Brevibacterium sp. UCMA 11752. Classification (NCBI taxonomy): domain Bacteria; kingdom Bacillati; phylum Actinomycetota; class Actinomycetes; order Micrococcales; family Brevibacteriaceae; genus Brevibacterium; species Brevibacterium sp. UCMA 11752. Next base: position 1,436,055 of record NZ_JACBOS010000003.1, read on the forward strand.
GAGCCGTGACCGAGCGGGGCTTGATCTGCATCTGGACACCATCGACGGCGCGGAAATCGCCGTAGAAGATGTCGAGATCCTTGATGTCGATCTGCTTGGACAATGTGTTTCCCTATCTGTGGAATGTCTGGAACAAGTATGACGTGCGGCGGAGTCTCAGCGCTTCATCAGCGTCCTGCCTTCGGAGCCAGCACCTTCGCGATGAGGCGGGCCAAGAGGTTGAGGAGCATGACCAGGGCGACGAGGACGAGGGCTGCTGCCCAGGCTCGCTCGGAGCTGGCCATGGCGGCATCGCCAGGTGAGACCGGTCGCAGCTGCGAATCGTAGATGAAGGTCGGCAGTGTCGACATCCAACCGGAGAACAGGTTCCAGTTGAGAGCCTTGGCGAATCCGGCGGTGACCATGATCGGTGCGGTTTCGCCGATGACGCGGGCGATCGCGATGGTGATGCCGGAGAGGATGCCCGACACCGAGGTGGGCAGAACGATTTTGACGATCGTCTTCCACTTCGGCACGCCCAGTGCGTAGGACGCCTCTCGCAGATCCATCGGGACCAGGCGCAGGATCTCCTCCGTATTGCGCACGACGATCGGAATCATGAGCACCGACAGTGCTACGGCGGCGGTGAAGCCTGTCTTCGCGATGCCTGCCGCGTCCGGCATGATGAACCCGGCGATGGTGGAGAACAGTGCGAAGGCGAAGAGTCCGGCGACGATCGAGGGGATGCCGGTCATCACGTCGACGAGGAAGGTGATGGCCTTGCCGAGCCTGTTCTTCTCGGCGTACTCGACGAGGTAGATCGCGGTCAGCACACCGATGGGGATCGAGATGATGCAGGCCATGGCCGTGATCAGCACGGTGCCGACGATCGCGTGGTAGAAGCCACCGGCAATCGTTGCCTCACCCGCGACGTACTGCTGGTCGAGGACGCCCTTCATGCCGAGCATCGTGCGGGAGAGGAGGTCGAAGCTGATAGCGGCTCCGCCCTTGGAGATGGTCATCCAGAGCAGTGATATGAGGGGAACACAGGCGAGGATAAACGAGGATGTGACGACAGTGGTGGCCACCCTGTCGGTGGCCTTGCGGCGGCCCTCGTAGGACGCAGAGATCGCGAACACGCCCACCACGTTGATGAGCCCGGCGAGGACCGCGACGACTGGGATGTTGAACCCGCCGAAGGCGATGAAGCTGATGATGATCGCGACGATGATCGAGGCGACTGCAACCACCCATGGTGTGGCCTTGGGCAGCTGCTTCGAGGTCAGAGTGCGGGACGTGGTCGTCGAATTGTTCGTAGTAGTCAACATTCTCAACTGCCCTTCACCGAGGTCTTGGCAACAATTGCACGTGCGCCCATATTCACCAGCAGGGTGATGACGAAGAGGACGAGGCCGACTGTGATCAGCTCGGACAGTCGCAGGCCGGCGGCTTCGGGGAAGTTCTGCGCGATTTCAGACGCGATGGTCTGGTTGCCGCTGACCACCAGGGATGCGGTGAGGAGGCCGGGGGAGAGGATCATGGCCACGGCCATGGTTTCGCCGAGTGCACGGCCGAGGCCGAGCATGGTTGCCGAGGCGATGCCGGACTTTCCGAACGGCAGCACCGACATGCGGATCATCTCCCAGCGCGTTGCGCCGAGAGCCAGGGCAGCTTCTTCCTGCAGACGGGGAGTCTGCAGGAAGATCTCCCGAGTCAGGGAGGTGATGATCGGCAGGATCATGATGGAGAGCACGAGAGAGGCCGTCAGCAGTGTGCGGCCGGTGTTCGACACATCGCCGTTCGCATCGGGGGCGAAGATCGGAATCCACCCGAACCACTTCGACAGCCACAGGTAGAAATCTGTGAGGCTGCCGGCGAGGGCGATTCCCCAGAGGCCGTAGACGACCGAGGGGATCGCAGCGAGCAGGTCGATGACGTAGCCGAGGGTTGGCGCCAGCTTCCGTGGTGCCATGTGCGTGGTGAACAGTGCGATGCCCAGTGCGAACGGTGTGGCCACGATCAGGGCGATGGCGGAGGAGATCAGTGTGCCGATGACAAGCGGCCAGACGTAGGAGAAGAATCCGTTGCCGCCGGTGATCGAGCTCGGATCGTTGACCTGAGCTTCGATGGTGTCCTTGGACTGTGCCAGAAGGAACAGGGCGACTCCTGCCAGGATGAGCAGGATCAGGATGCCGGCGATGAGCGTCGCTGCCGAGAAGATTCGGTCACCGGGACGAACGACGGCTTTGGGTCTCTGGCCTGTGCCGGACTCGGGTTGTGAGTCCGGCTCAGGTGCTCCGGCAGGGCCGGACACTGTGGTCTGTGTGCTGGTCGGCACAAGTGCTCCTCATGAAACTTGCGGCGGATCCGGTGGAAGGATCCCTAGGCACCGAAGAGCGGCGCAGGGTCGCTGCGCCGCTCTTCGACATATCAATTCTGCAGGTCAGTGACCAAGAATCAGCCTTCAACCTTGATCGAATCGATGACGGTCTCGATCTGCGAACGCAGATCGTCGGACAGTGGTGCAGAGCCGGCGGAATCCGCTGCCGACTTCTGTCCTTCTTCGGACACGACGAACTTCTCCCACGCCTTGACCATGTCCACGGTCTCCTGGTCCTTGTAGGACGAGCAGACGACGTGGTAGGAGACGAGGACGATCGGGTAGGCGCCCGATTCGGTGGTGTCGCGAGCCAGGTCGAAGGCAAGGTCGCCTTCGCTGCGGCCCTTGACCTTGTCGGACGCGTCGACGACCTTGGACGCAGCGTCGGCCGAGAGCTCGACGTATTCTTCGCCGACCTTCACCTTGGCCTTGCTCAGTGATCCGACGGCTGAAGCGTCGGCGTAGCCGATGGCTCCATCGGTGTCGGAGACGGTCTGCACGACACCATCGGTGCCCTGTGCAGCTTCGCCACCGAAGTCCTTCGGGAAGTCGCCGCTGATCTCAGCGTCCCAGTCCTTCTCGGCCGTGGCCTTGAGGTACTCGGCGAAGTTCTCCGTGGTTCCGGAGTCATCTGCACGGTGCACGGCGGTGATCTTCGTGTCGGGGAGATCGGCATCCGGGTTGTCGGCCTTGATCGCCTTGTCGTTCCACTTGCTGATCTCACCCTTGAAGATCTTGGCGATCGTCGAAGGCGCGAGGTTGAGCTCATCGACGCCCTTGACGTTGAAGGTCACTGCGATGGGGGAGATGTAGACGGGGAACTCGTAGGCACCATCGGCGCCGCAAGCTTCTTTGCCCTGCTTGACCTCGTCGTCGTCGAGGTGAGCGTCAGACCCGGCGAACTGAGCGTTTCCGGCCAGGAACTGCTCACGGCCCGCACCTGAACCGTCAGGGGAGTAGTTGACGGTCACGCCGGAGTTCTCTGAGGCGAAGTCGGCAGTCCATGCGTCCATCGCGGCCTTCTGCGATGAGGCGCCGATTCCGGTCAGTGTGCCCTGCAGGTCACTGTCGCCGCCGCTTGCTTCTTCTCCGGTGGCAGAGGTTCCGCCGCATGCCGACAGGGTGAGTGCGCCGGCTGCGAGGATTGCAGCGGATGGTGCCAGGTGCTTCAGCTTCACGAAGATGCCTTTCGAATATGAGAACACTGTTCGAGATTGCTCGATCTTTCGTGTTACACGCTAGGGATCGTGTGTAAAGCTCTGGGAGTCGCTAAGTGAATGGAAGGTGAATGACGCCTGAAGGCTTCGGGTCCGGGCGAGTGCTCCATCACAGGAACCCGCGGATTCATGAAAGGATGCTTGTCGGGACGACGGTGTCCCGATTCCGCTGGGCCGAATCGGCCTGATTTCGCGGGGCCGCGCTGAGGTTCGTCCACCTCTTGTCGATGATCACCGGGGTCCATAGAGTGACGTGCCAGAACATACCGTCATTCATATTCTCGATGAGGAGAAGCCCATGTCAGCCGAGCACCACTACATGTTCGAAGACGCCGTCGAGGAAGAGGTTCGTCTGCGTGAGCAGTCGACCGTCCTGGACCCTCTGACCGAAGAGCTGCTTGTTCGAGCCGGACTCGGTCCCGGGATGAAGGTGCTGGATCTTGGCACCGGGACCGGTGCCGTGGCCGCGATCGCAGCGAAGCTCGTCGGAGAGACCGGCTATGTTCTCGGCATCGACCGGGACGTCGAGTCCCTGACAGCTGCCCGAGCAGCCCTGGCCGGTGTGCCCCACGTCGAATTCGCCGAAGCGGTCCTTCCCGATCTGGAACTCGACGGCGCCTTCGACGCCGTCGTCGGACGGACTGTGATCATGCATGTCCCCGATCCCGTGGCGGTTCTACGGTCTGCCGCCCTGCAGCTTCGTCCGGGCGGGCTGCTGTGCATGCACGAGCCCGATATGGCCTACATGTGGACGAACGAGGAGACCCCGCTCTGGAATCGAGCGCGCACCTGGATCCTCCAGGCCTTCGACGAGCTCGGCGTGCATGCCAAGATGGGGCCGGAGCTCTTCACCGCTTACCGCGCAGCGGGCCTGCCGGATCCGACGATGATGATGGGTGCACCGGTGGGCGGAGGTGGGGATTCGCCTGCTTTCGGATGGTCGAACACCATCACTGCGGTCGTGCCGCTGCTGGAGAGACTGGGAATCGCCAGCGCCGAGGAGATCGGGATCGACACGCTCACCGATCGGCTCAATGATGAGATCGATGCCCTCGACGGCATGGTCATGGGCCCGCCGATGTACGGAGCATGGTGCAGACTCCCCGCCCACTGAGGAAGCAGCCCCACTGAGGAACCAGCCTCGCTGAGGAACCGGGTCCCGCTGAGGAACCAGTCTCAGGCGTCGATCGGGCGGATCCGTTCGAATTCGACGATGCGTGGCACTGCGCCCGGACGCACATAGGCGACGAGGATCTCACCGGGTTTGAGGTAGGGGTCTTCGCGCGGCAGCTTCTCCGCGATGCGCTGTGGGGCGTACTTCGCGTAGACCTCGAGGATCAGCGGCAGGACAGGCCGGTGGGTGCAGTAGATGACCGGCCTGCCCTTCTCCAGCAGCTTCTCGATGAATCGGGAGGTCTTGTCGGGGTTCGCAGAGCTCGCCTTCTCGCTCAGACTCGAAGCCCTTCGGATCGGCTTGCCGGTCGCCGCGGACAGCGGAGCGAGCGTGGCCATGCACCGCTTCCAGGGGCTCGAGATCAGTCTCTTCGTCCCCCACGCTGAAAGCAGCCCGGTCAGTGCCATGGCCTGGCGGGTCCCCAGAGCCAGCAGCGGGCGCACGTGCTCCGTCTCATGCCACTTCGCTCGGGGAAATGCCTTCCCGTGGCGGACGAGGATCAGAGGCCAGGCACGCAGTGCGTTGGTCGAATCGAACTTCTCCAGCGCATCGAGCTGGTCGCGATCCGCGTAGGAAGTCAGCTTCGTTCGCGCCTCGCCGACGGGAAACCACTTCACCTCGTCGACCTCGCGTTGGTTCATCGGCGTGAAGGTGTGCTCGCCCTTGACCTGTGCTGACCAGTAGAAGACCTTCTTGAGGTATTTTCCGCTGACCATGTATTCCGCCGCGGGCAGGGGGACGCCGAGGGTGATGTCGAGTCCCGTCTCCTCCTTGACCTCGCGAATCGCCGTCTCCGGAAGGGTTTCGCCGGATTCCACCTTGCCCTTGGGCCAGGACCAGTCGTTGTAGCGGGGGCGGTGGATGAGAGCGACTTCGAGTCCTTCGCTGCCGTTGCGCCAGCACAGCGCCCCTGCAGCGAGGATATCGGCGGTGACGCGTGAGGATGCCTGCGCGGATCCGACCGATTTCGGGCTCAAGCCTCTTCTCCGATCTGCCGGCGCTTTCGATGTCGGCGGATGAGCTCCGTCTGGTACTCGGTGAGCCGGTTGCCCTCATCGTCGTGGGTGCTGCGCGTCCACTTGCCGTCAGCGGCGAGCACGAACGCCGAGGTGGTGTCGGCGAAGGCGAGGTCGAAGAGCTCGATGATCTCGGCCTTGTGGTTCGGGGCGACGAGCTCGACGAGGGTTTCGACGCGGCGGTCGAGGTTGCGGTGCATCATGTCAGCTGATCCGATGTAGACGATCGGGTCACCGCCGTTGCCGAAGACGAAGGTTCGCGAATGCTCGAGGAAGCGGCCGAGCACGGACCGTACTGTGATGTTCTCACTTACGCCGGGGATGCCTGGTCGCAGGGCGCAGATGCCGCGGACGAAGACCTCGACCTGGACTCCGGCGCGGGATGCCTTGTACAGAGCGTCGATGATCGCTTCGTCGACGATGGAGTTGACCTTGATCCGAACCGACCCGCTGCCACCCGCCTCGGCGATGGCGATCTCCTTGTCGATGAGTTCGGTCAGCCCCGAACGGACCCGGGTGGGGGCGACGAGCAGGCGCGAGTATTCGGCCAGGGGCGCGTAGCCCGAGAGCTGATTGAACAGCTTCGTCAGGTCATCGGCGACGCTCTTGTCCTTGGTCAGCAGCCCGAAGTCCTCATATCCGCGAGCGGTCTTCGGGTGATAGTTGCCGGTGCCGACGTGGCAGTAGCGGGTCAGACCCTCAGCCTCCTGGCGGACGACGAGGGAGAGCTTCGCGTGGGTCTTGAGCCCGACGATTCCGTAGACGACGTGGACGCCGGCGCGTTCGAGTTTGCGCGCCCACGTGATGTTGGCCTCCTCGTCGAAGCGGGCCTTGATCTCCACGACCGCGAGCACCTGGATGCCTGCCTGTGCGGCGTCGACGAGGGCATCGATGATCGGCGAGTCGCCCGAGGTGCGGTAGAGGGTCTGCTTGATGGCGAGCACGTTCTTGTCCGCTGCCGCCTGCTCGAGGAACGCCTGCACGCTCGTGGAGAACGAGTCGTAGGGATGGTGGAGCAGGATGTCGCGGTTCGAAACTGCCGCGAAGACGTCGACCTGGTCGCTGGATTCACGCAGGGACAGATCCTTGTTCATCTGCGGGACCATCTTGCGGAAGTGCAGGTCATCGCGGGGGACGTCGGCGATGTCTGACATGCCGGAGAGGTCGAGAGGGGTGGGCAGCTGGTAGATCTCGTTCTCGTCGATGCCGAGTTCGTCCTTGAGCATCTCGCGGACCCGAGGATGGATGTTCTCCGTGATCTCCAACCTCACTGCGGGGCCGAAGCGGCGGCGCAGCAGTTCCTTCTCCAGAGCCTTGAGGAGGTTCTCCGCATCGTCCTCCTCGACCTCGAGGTCCTCATTGCGGGTGACGCGGAAGGTCGAGTGGTGGATGATCTCCATTCCCTCGAAGAGCGTGTCGAGGTGTTCGGCGATGATGTCCTCGAGCGCGACGAAGCGGGCGGGGACGTCGCGGCCGGCGGGACGATCCGTGGCCGTGGCGACATTGAAGAACCGGGGCAGGCGCGGCGGCACCTTGACCCGGGCGAAGAGCTCCTTGCCTGAATCCTGGTAGCGCAGCAGGACGCCGAGGTTGAGTGAGAGTCCGGAGATGTAGGGGAACGGGTGAGCCGGATCCACTGCGAGTGGGGTGAGGACGGGGAAGACGTGGCCGGCGAAGAACTCATCGACTCTTGCGCGTTCGTCCTCGGTGAGCTCATCCACCTGGACCTTCGTGATCGACTCCGCATCGAGGCGGGGACCGATGTCGTCCTTGAGCAGGGTGGCGTGGCGGGTCATGAGGTCATGCGCCCGGACGCCGATCGCGTGCATGACCTGCAGCGGCATCCGGCCGGTGACGCTGGGCACGGCCAATCCGGTGTTGATGCGGCGTTTGAGGCCGGCGACGCGGACCATGAAGAACTCGTCGAGGTTGGTTGCGAAGATGGAGAGGAATCGGACCCTTTCCAGCAACGGCATATCAGGGTCGGAGGCGAGATCGAGGACACGCTCGTTGAACGCCAGCCAGCTGAGCTCCCGGTCGAGGAATCGATCCTTTGGATCCGGCAGACCCAGTTCCGCTCCGACTGCAGTGATGTCGTACATCGCTCTACTCCTGATTGCGTTCGGTCGAGGAAGCCGGCGCATAGGACACGTGCGCCACCGCGACATGGAATCCCAGCCGCTCGTACAAGCCTAGCGCCGGCGCATTGTCGGATTCGACGTAGAGTTCGATCACACTCGCACCGGCGGTGACCATCCGGCGCATGCCCTCGATCGTCAGCGCCTTGCCCACACCCTTGGCATGGATGCTCGGGTCGACCCCGACGACATAGACCTCGCCGAGGCGGCCCTCAGCGTCGGCGTCCGTGAGCTTGGTCTGGTGGAAGCCGATGACCTGGCCAGCCCGGATGGCGAGGATCACCGAATCCGGGTCGAAGTCGGGTGCCCGGATGATCTCGGCGAAGTCCTCGGCCGTCTGCGACCCCTGCTCCGGGTGCCAGTCGAAGGCCGCATTGTTGACTCGCCGCCAACCGTCCTCATCACCGGGGGCGAAGGAGCGGATCGTGACACCCTCCGGCGCCGAGGTCTGCGGCAGGTCATCGATTGAGAGTCCCGAACCGGTGCGCATCTGGTAGAGAACGCGATCACGACCGAGGTCGTGCTTCTTCGCCAGTGCCTGCGCGCCTGGGTGGTCGCCGTGTGACCAGCACCAGGAGTCGGGCTCTTCCTGAAGGATCGTCGACAGCAGCTCTCCGCCCAGGCCCTGACCGCGGTGATCGGGGTCGATGAGGAATTCGGCCGCATGACGATCGCCCTGGAGCGCGCGGATGCCGAAGCCGATGAGAGCGCCGTCGTCGGCGTTCGAGTCTGCTGAGTCGTCGGCATAGATTCGCCATACGCTGGAAGCCGTCTGCGCCGAATGAGATTCGTCCTCGCCGGTGGCGATGGCCAGGAGTCCGCCGGAGATCTCAGCGGACCCATCGGTTTCTGCCACGCGGTCGAGGAAGGTCAGCTCCGCCTCGGCGAGGGTGGTGATCGGGGTTCCGGTCACGGCTCCGCTGGCTTCGATTCTCATACCTTCACGTCCTCCTCGTTCGACTCTGCTTCCGGCCGTTCATGCTCTGGCTGTTCGTGCTCCGCGACCTCGTCAGTGGCCGACGCTGCGTCGGCTTCCACCGCTGCGTCGGTGTCTGGCGCCTCTTCGGTATCTGACTCTGCCTCGTCACTGTCACCGTCACCGTCGCCGTCGCCGTGTGCGGCCGCGGAGTCGGGGCTGAAGCGGTAGCCGACGTAGCGGACGGTGTGGATGGCGTTCTCGAAGTCTTTGCCGAGTTTCGCACGCACGCGGCGGACATGCACATCGACGGTGCGGGTCCCTCCGAAGTAGTCATCGCCCCACACCGCAAGAAGGATCTCGTCGCGGGTGAAGACTCGTTCGGGGTGCATCGCGAAGAACTTCAGCAGGGCGAATTCGCGGTAGGTCAGATCGAGGCTGCGCTCGCCCAGGTGTGCGGTGAACGCGGTCTCGTCGATGCGCAGGGCGCCGCTGACGACGATCATGGGCTCGCCCTCGCTCGTCCAGGGGCCGCTGGTGTTCCAGGATGGACGCTCGGGCCGCGATCCTCCGGTGGTGGCTGTCGAGCCGGCCGCGCTCACGCCGGCTCGGCCTCCCCACGAGGTGGCGCCGTGTGAGGCCTGCGCTCGGTGGTGATCACGTGCCAGACGCAGGCGTGCCTCCACCTCGGCGGGGCCGGCAGTGGTGAGGACGATGTCGGACACGTTCCATTTCGCCGAGGCGGTGGCCAGTCCGCCTTCGCTGAGCACGACGATGATCGGAGCTGCGATGCGCGTCTGCGCCACCGCCTCGGCGATGGCGGGTGCCAAGGACAGGTCCAGGCAGGCGTCGGCGACGACGATGTCGGCACTGAGCGAGTTGGAGTCTGCCCGGCTCAGCTGATCGAGGCTGAGGCGTTCGATCTGGTGGCCGAGATACTGCAGGGACTCTGGGGCGACGGGGGAGTCGAGGCGGGGTGCAGGGCAGATGTGCAGGATTCGCATGTGCTCCATCCACCTCCTCGGGCTCGGCTCGGCCGCTGAAGCAGCAGCCTGGGAAAAGTATACCGAGGGTGCCCAGCTGTGCTTCTCCGATACCTGGGGGAGGGGCAATGGGTCACAGGGGAAGGGTCAACGGGTTACAGGAGAGAACGGGTCACACGAGAAGTGAGGGATGCCGGTCATGCGCTCGGCTTGCGTCCTGTCGTGTACGTCAGCGAGAAGAAGCGCGCACGGAACTCGGGGTCGGTGAGCATGGTGCGGTAGCGGTCCAGGTCCTCGCGACGGAGGCCGGTGGCGAGGAGCCCTTCCTCATTCTGCAGGCTGAGGTTCAGATGGTAGCTCGTCCAGGGTCCACCGCCGCGGGCGAGGGGAACGAGGTGCTGCGCGGCGACATCCGCGAGCCCGGCTCCGAACATCTCGACCTCGGTCCGGTCGGCCCAGCCGTAGTCGCAGTCGACTTCCGGGCCGAACCGCTGATACGCCGCGTGGTTGTATCTCCGCCACGCCGCGTGGTCGGATTCCTCCGGTGCCACGAGCAGTTCCGCGGCGACACCGACATCTGCGATGACGAGCCATCCTCCGGGAGCCAGCTGTTCGACGAGCTGGGCGAAGACCCGTCTCCGGGCAGGCAGGTGGGCGAGGACCAGGCGCGCATGGATGAGGTCGAACGGCCCGATGGGGACGCCGTTGTGGACATCGTGATGGACGACAGCGACATCCGGCGATGCAACCAGGTTCGTCACGTCCTTGTCGACAGCCAGGACGCTGCCACCGAAATCTGCTGCCATCATCTCGGCGATGGAGCCGTTTCCGGCTCCGACCTCAAGATACCTTGCGTTCTCCTTCGGTTGCAGCGACCTCAGCACTGTACGCGTCGTCGGGTCGAGGAGTGCGGATAGAAGGGTGAGCTGCTGTGTGCCCAGATCGGCTCCAGCTCCGCAGCTGAGGTCGTATTCGTCGGCGGTGCAGCTGCCTGTTGTCAGCACATTGGTCATGAGATTCTCCATCAGAAGTGAGCAGGTTCGCATCAGCGTAGGTCGCTGCCTCAGGAGTGAACAGGGTCGGCTGTGACTCAGCAGATGCCCGCAACGACAGACGAGATGCCCGCAACGACAGACGATGAGCGGCGTCGGTGACGTCGGCGGGGATCGCCGACACTGGCCCAAATCGCGTCGCCTCGGCCGAATAAGGCACGATAGTGCTGTGATCAGATGGATTCGAGTAGTTGTCGCGCTGGCCTTGGCGCTGGCCCTCAGTGCCTCCGTGTACTGGGGCTACACCTTGTTCCTGCTGGCGACCGGGCTCATCGTCTTCGGCGTCGCCTACGGCTGGCCGCGACTGACAGACTCACCGCAGCCCCGCGCGACGTCGATCATGCTCGGCCTCTTCGGCGTGGCCGGACTGCTCGCGGCGTTCCGCGACGACGCAGCACCCTATCTTGACTGGCTTCCGGTCCTGGCGGGTCTCGGTCTGCTCTGGACCTTCGTGCAGAATCTCACCCGCGGAATGGGTGCCTCTGATGCAGTTGCCAACGTCTCAGCTCAAGTTGCGGGCGTAGTCATCGTCCTGTCCGCGAGCACCTGGGTCGCGGCGATCACCGTGCCCGGCGACAAGGAAGCCATCGTCGTCGGTCTCGTCTCGCTTATCGTCGCCGGTTGCATGACAGCCCTGCCCTGGCCTGCGATCTACACGTCTCCGCTGGCGATTGCGATGCCGGTCGCGGTCGCCGGGATCCTCTCGGTCCTCATCTTCAAGGACGCCATCAGCGTTCCTGTCTCGCTCGTCCTCGGCGGCATCATGGGACTGTTGGTCGCCGGCGTCGACCGCATGCTCGGACTCATCGCCTATAGCCAGTACCAGGCTGTGAGCCTTGAACTCTCCCAGAACATCGAGTTGAAGAAGAACGTGGAGAAGGCCCGCAGCTTCGCCGTTCAGCTCGCGCTCGGGGCCGCACCCATCGCCCTCGGCGGTGTCGTCGTCTATTCCCTGGAGCGCATCGCCTTCTGACCTCGGCTGTGAGGTCCGACACGGTGAGCGCGACTCCGCGTTGATACCGTGCTCAGGTTCGTGCTGAAGCCGTGTTCAGAGCACGGCCTGAGTGCGCATACCGCAGATGGGAAATGTAGACTGGGAGCATGGATAACCTTGTCGCTCTCGAAATCGTATTCTCCAGTCTCGTCGGCATTGCCGCTCTCGGCGCCATGGGCGTCGGAGTCAAGGTCGTCACGGCTCTGTTCAAAGACAATCGCTGAACTCAATGATCGAACTTGATGCCTCGGTTCACCCCGAGCTCGTTCCCCTGTCCTGGCTGATCGGTTCGTGGGAAGGCGTCGGAGTCGTCGGCTACGCGGACACCCCTGAGAAGCAGTTCGGCCAGCGCGTCGACTTCGTCGCCCATCCCGGAACCCCGTTCCTGCAGTACACCGCGCATGCGTGGCTGCTGACCGAGGACGGGGAACTGGAATCGACGCTGACTCTGGAGACCGGGATCTGGCAGCTCGTGCGCCCGCGCGATGCCGGTGACGTCGGCCCGGGAATGCTCGTGCCCACCGAAGAGCCCAGCTTCACCTCGGCGGCCGCCGTCGACACTCTGCGCACGAATGATGACGGATTCGAGATCGAAGCCGAGATCGTCCACCCGCACGGCGTGATGGAACTCTACGCAGGCCACGTCAAGGGGCCGCGCATCGACCTCTCCACCGATGTCGTCGCCCGGACCAAGACCGCGAAGGAGTACACGGCCTCGACCCGCATGTACGGCCTCGTCGGCGGGGAGCTCATGTGGGCCTGGGACATGGCCGCACTGGGCCACGAACTCGCCACACACTCCTCAGCCCGACTGAAGAAGATTGCCTGATATGACTGCCTCATCGCTGAATCGCCCACTGAGCTCCACCGCGGTATTCGGCGGCGAAGGGCTCGAGCACACCCCTGCCCACTACGGCTCGCCGCTGCGCGAACAGCGGGCACTGCTCGAAAAGGGTGCGATCGTCGATCTGCCCCACCTGCGGATCCTGCGTCTGAGCGGATCCGATCGCCTCACCTGGCTGAATTCCATCACCACGCAGAAGCTCGACACCCTGGCGCCGGGCGTGGCCACAGAGACTCTCGTCCTTGACCCGAACGGCCGCATCGAAGGCTGGCTGAAGCTCGTCGACGACGGCGAATCGCTGTGGGCGATCAGTGAGCTGCGCACCGACGAGACTCTCGAATTCCTCCGCAAGATGGTATTCATGATGCGGGTGACGATCGACGACGTCAGCGATGAGTTCCAATGCATCGGCGCCGTCGTGAAGCTCCCCGACAGCCTGCCCGTGACCCAGCTGTGGTCCGATCCCTGGCCGCACATCGGGACCGGTTCGGCCTCGTACGCCGAGGTCGATCTCGGACTCGAGGTGGCAGGGGAGGACCACCCCGGGCTCGAGACTCAGTTCGTCATCGGCATCATCGCCCGCGCAGATCTGCAGACCACCTCGGCGAGCGAATTCACCATGGCCGGGTTCGACGCCTGGGAAGCCGTGCGGATCGCCGCCTGGCGTCCGGGCACGAACGAGATCGACCACAAGTCGCTCGTCGGCGAACTCGATCTGCTGCGTACCTCGGTGCACCTGGCCAAGGGCTGCTACCGAGGTCAGGAGGCCGTGGCCCGCGTGCACAACCTGGGCCAGCCGCCCCGCAGGCTCGTCTTCGTCCACCTCGACGGATCCGGGCACATCCAGCCCGAAGCCGGCGCCGAGGTGCTCGCTGAGGTCCGCGGTTCCGAACGGTCCGTGGGCCAGCTGACCTCGGTCGCACTGCACTGGGAACTCGGGCCGATCGGCCTGGCCGTGGTCAAACGCAATCTCTCCGCCGAGGCTGAAGTCAGCTTCGATCTGGGCGATGACGCACCCCGTGTGGCCGGGGCCCAGGAGACGATCGTCGCGCCCGTGCGCGAACACGACATCGAACTTCCGGGACGCAACAAGGACACCGACATGCGGAATCAGCAACGCTGATTTCCTCCCTCGGCGGAAGCAGTGGAATCGGCGAGCGAATCCGCATCGGCGGCCCTCAGGCCCGACTCTCAGGCCCGACTTGAAACGCCTTGTGAGCGTATTCTGCACGGTTTTCGAGTCGTACCGATGGCAACGGATTTCGTACCGCCTGGATCTGCGGCAGGCGTGATCTGACCAGCCTGCGGACGGTAAGTGACAAGAACCGTCGAAAGGCTCTAATCTTCTCGTTATGACAGCTTTGGAAATTGGCGGCGAAGCTCTGCCGCAGGAACGTAAACTCGTCACCGAGATCCCCGGGCCGAAGTCCCGTGAGATCGAGGAACGACGCAAGTCGGCAGTGGCACCGGGAGTCGGCTCGAGCCTGCCCGCCTATGTGGTGGCCGCCGGTGGCGGAATCCTCAAAGACGTCGATGGCAACCAGATCATCGACCTGGGAGCCGGCATCGCCGTGACGACGGCGGGCAACTCGAACCCCCGCGTGGTCAAGGCCGCCACCGAGCAGCTCCAGTCCTTCACCCACACCTGCTTCATGGTCAACCCGTACGAGGGTTACGTCGAGGTCGCCGAGGCGCTCAACCGTCTGACCCCGGGCGATCATGAGAAGCGCTCCATCCTGCTCAACTCCGGCGCCGAGGCTGTCGAAAACGCCGTCAAGATCGCCCGTGTCCATACTGGCCGCGACGCCGTCGTCGTCTTCGACCACGCCTACCACGGCCGTACCAACCTGACCATGTCGATGACTGCGAAGGCCACCCCCTACAAGGCCGGTTTCGGCCCGTTCGCCGGTGAGGTCTACCGCGCACCCATGTCCTACCCTTACCGCGACAACGATGCTGCAGGCACCAAGGTCAGTGGCGAGGAAGCGGCCAAGCGCGTCATCACCATGATCGAGAAGCAGATCGGCGCCGAAAGTGTCGCTGCGATCGTCATCGAGCCCATCCAGGGTGAGGGCGGCTTCATCGTCCCAGCCGAGGGCTTCCTGCCTGCGCTGGTTGAGTTCGCGAAGGAGAAGGGCATCGTCTTCGTCGCCGACGAGGTTCAGGCCGGCTTCGCCCGCACTGGCAAGATGTTCGCCTCCGAGTGGGAAGACATCGTCCCCGATATCATCACCACCGCGAAGGGCATCGCCGGCGGTCTGCCGCTCTCGGCCGTGACCGGCCGCGCAGAGATCATGGACTCGGTCGGACCGGGTCGCCTCGGCGGGACCTACGGCGGCAACCCTGTCGCCTGTGCGGCAGCGCTCGGCGCCATCGCCTCCTACGAGGAGGACGGACTCGTTGAGAACGCCGCTCACATCGGCGAGGTCGTCACCGACCGCCTCACTAAGCTCCAGAGCAAGCACCCGGAGGTCGGTGACATCCGCGGCCGCGGCGCCATGATCGCTGCCGAATTCGTCCAGCACGACTCGATCGATCCGAACCCGGACCTGGTCAAGAAGATCGCTGACTACTGCGCGAAGAACGGGGTCCTCGTGCTCACTACGGGAACCTTCGGCAACATCCTGCGCTTCCTGCCCCCGCTGACGATCTCCGATGAACTCCTGGGCGACGCCTTCGACGTCATCGAAGAGGCTGTCGCCGCTTCCGTGGCCTGACAGCTCGAATCCGGCCCCGCTCGCAGGGCGGAGTCTGCGGGTTCTGACGGCGACGTATCGACCTCATGTGAGGTCGATACGCCGCCGTCGGCCGTTGTGGAGCCGGGTGGGAGTGGTGCTCAGCCGCGGTGATATCGCCAGGTCCAAGGGGGCGGGCTGATGTCACCGGTTCCATGAGGGTGGGGTGATGCCACTACTTCCATGGGGACGGGATGAAGTCACCGCTTCCATGGGGATGGTCCCGGTTTTCACGAGGGGTGTGCTGCTGCGGGGAGTGCCGTTGCAACGCTATCCTGCTTGCCGCAATCGGGCATCGCACGTAAGTATGAGATCCGACTGCTTCGGCAGGGACGCGGGTATAGCACAATAGGTTCCATGGCATCAGCGGCAGACGACGGCACCATGAGTGCGCTCAACAGATTGTGGCTCGTATTCCGTGGACCGCGCTTCGTGGATCTGCCCATGCGGCTCCTCGCCCTCATCATGGGGCTGACCGTGCTGATTCCCGGATCGTTCGAGATCGCAGAGCCTCGCTACATGGTCCTGCTCGTCTGTGCCTATGCTCTGCTCATCCTCTCCCCGTTCTTCCCTTTGGCGACGGTGTTCGTCTCGACCGGGCTGAGCCTCGTCTTCGTCGTGCCCTACCCCGACCTGGAGAACATGTTCCCCGAGTCGCTCATCTTCGCCACGGCGGTGCTGTTCAGCCAGCGGCGATGGGTCGGCTCAGCCATCGCCACCGTGGGACTGCTCGCCTATCTCATCACCTGCACCGAGCTGGCAGCCTACGACGGTGGCATTGCAGGGTTCATCGACTTCGGGTACGGCTGGGTCACCTACTCGCTGATCGGCTTGGCTGCCGGAATCGTCGAGCTGAGGATCCAACGCGAGATCCATCGCCGGGAGCGAGCCGCCGTGGAACACCAGCAGGCGGTGGAATCGTTGCGTGCACGCTTCACCAGCGATATGCACGACACCATCTCGAACTCACTCGCAACAGAGGGCGCAATCATCAAAGCACTGGCCAGAGGGTCGCGAGATCTCGGCACCAACCGTCAGCTCGCCGAGCTCTCCCTGGTCAACACCGAGGCGTCGAAGCGTCTGCGGCAGCTCGTCACGCAACTCAGCGACGGAGACGAGCGGCTGCCCAGGATTCGGCTGCAGGCCGAGGCGAAAGCACTGGCCACGTCCATTGAGAACGGCTGTGCCGCCGGCGGTGTGGCGTTGACGCTCACTGTCGGCACCCTTCCCCGATATGCATCCCCGGTACTGGGCGCACATTTCACCGCAATCATGCGAGAACTGGCGACGAACGTCATCCGACACTCCCTGCCGGGAACCGAGTCGAGTCTGACCGTCAACGTGGATCGTGAGGGATCTGACGCAGCCGTCCTGCGATTCCGCACGGAGAACGAGGCAGCGACGTCGCTGACGC
Source organism: Brevibacterium sp. UCMA 11752 (assembly GCF_021532235.1). Lineage (NCBI taxonomy): Bacteria > Bacillati > Actinomycetota > Actinomycetes > Micrococcales > Brevibacteriaceae > Brevibacterium > Brevibacterium sp. UCMA 11752. Next base: position 1,452,897 of record NZ_JACBOS010000003.1, read on the forward strand.
GTCCACCTCGATCTCTCAGTCGGCGCGCTCAGGCCCTGGGCGGGTCATGCACCACGGGATCGAATCCCCAGGGCCGCGTCGTCGTCGACGTCTCCCAACCGCTGCGATTCAACGACTCGGCCGATGGGGACGAGGCCGACGCTGCCTGTGTCCGCGACGATTTCACCGCTGCCGCGTCCTCCGCAGTTCTTGAAGCGAATGCCGAGCGCGATGCGTCAGCAACGAAGAGCCAGAGAGTATGAGCAGCTCGGCCGGGTCGGAGATCGACAGCTCACCCGCAGACGAGCGCATCGTCGTGCTCGTCGTCGACGACGATTCGTGGACGACGAGAGCCGTGGCGGCAGCTCTGTTCGATGACGGAGGGTTCTCAGTTCTCGAACCTCAGCACTCCGGGGAAGACGCCGTCGAAGCGTTCGATCGTCTTCGCCCGGATCTCGTCCTGCTGGATGTCAACATGCATCCGGGGATGAGCGGAGTCGATGCGGCCCGGGAGATCATGTGTCTCGATCCGGAGGCGACGATCGTCGTGCTGACCACTGTCTCGCCCGGGCCAGGAATCACACGTGCGCTCGAGGCCGGAGCGATAGCGGCGGTGAACAAATCCGCCACCGATGCCGAACTCGTTCGCGTCGCGCGAGCGGCAGTCGCAGGTGAGTCTCCGGCCCTGCTGCGATCCTTGGCAGAGGACATCATGATCAGCGGCGACATCGCCGCTGATGGTTCGAGAACGGTGCCGGCTCTGACTCCGAGTGAGAAGCTCCTGCTCCGGCAGATCTGCGAGGGGATGGACTACTCGGAGATCGCCGAACAGCAGGTCGTCAGCGTCTATACAGTGAAGTCCCACGCCAGAAATCTGCGCATCAAATTGGATGCGAAGAATCTGGCGCAGGTCGTCATCCGTGCCATCCAGCACAAGTTCTACGTTCCGGAATGACGAAACTCGTCCGAAGGAGTGAGGCGCGAGGACTCGGTCACGAACTTCCCGGAGTTCGTCGATTCGATTTCTTCGGCGATCGATCCCCGTCCAACTGCGGAATGTCTGAAGCGCAAGCGGGTTCGGCAGACGACCGGGTCACGAGGTGTGTGGGTGCACTGTTGACTACAGTGGGTGTATGAGTGAAACGAACGCCCTACGCGTCTCCCGCCTGTTGCAGGAGACCGCGGGGTTTCTGCTTCCCCTGACTCAGACCGAAATCGACGTCGAGGTGACTCGCATCGAACTCGACCTCGACCTGCGAAGCTCGGCTGCTGCTCTCGGGTCTCCTGCTGGACTCGCGGGGGCCGTCGTCCTCGTCACCGAAGCAGTAGACAGCGTGGCCGGACTCAACGCGATCCGCTCACGATTTGCGGGTGCCGCGGCACTCATTGTGCCGCCGGGAACGCACACCCACCTCGGTGAGGGGACATCTGCCTCAGCGCTGCCCATTCTGCTCGAGCGGTCCACGGGCGTGACCTGGTCCGAGGTCCTCGTCCACCTGCGACAGCTCAACGAGGGTGCCGCGAGCGCCCTGGCTTGGCCCGACGTCGATGATCTCAGCGCGCTGGCCGCGGTCATCGCGGAGATGACGGGTGCGTCGATCACGATCGAGGACCCGGCGTCGCGTGTGCTCGCGCACTCCAACCTCGGCGATGAGATCGATGACATTCGACGGGAGACGATCCTCTCGGGTGCGATTCCTCAATGGCGGATCGCTGAGCTTGAGGAGTCCGGATTCCTCGACGTCGTCCGCCGCTCGACTGATGTCGTCGAGAGACGAGCCGCGGGCGCCTCTCCTGCCCGTTCGGTGATCGCACTGCGCAGCGAGGGCGAGCTGCTCGGCACGATCTGGGCTGCCTACCCGGATTCGCTGGATCCCGCGTCACTGCGCGATGTCCTCCGCGATGCTGCCCGAGCCGCACTGCCGGTCATGCTGCGGACCCTGCGACGTTCCCCGTTCGAGAAGCGGATCCGTCGTGAAGCCCTCGGGTCGATCCTCGGTGGCTCGCCGGACCTCGGGCCGGCCGCGACCCTGCTCGCGCTGCCATTCTCCGGGCATTATGCAACGCTGGCCTTCGCCGAGGTGGCCCCCGACCGAGAGCCCGTGCTGAGGTTTCATCTGCGGGCCGCCTTCGCCGACGCCGTGCTCGCCCACGTAGGGTCGGACGGTCATCTGGCCGTGCTCGTGCACATGAGCGAAGGGATGGAAGCCGCCGATATCAGGTCTCATGTCGCCTCGGCTCTGCAGCGGTCCCTGTCTCCGAGCCAGCCGCTGCACTTCGGGGTGGGCGTCGGGGTCGAACGTCTCGACCTTGTGCATCGATCGTGGACCGAGGCAGTGTACGTCCTCGATGCGCTGCTGACACGGTCGAAGAGCGGCGCGACCACATCTGCAGGCAGTATGCCCGCGGGCAACCAGTCTGCGGACAACGAGTCTGCGGGTGCCACCTGCGCCGACGACCAAAGCATGGTCCGCGGTGCGACAGCCGAGGACGTCGCGGCCGAACTCGTTGGACTCGAGGCTGCTGATGCCCTGCGCTCCGTAGGGCCTCGCATCACCGAGCCTGCCCGACTGCTTGCCGAGCATGATGCAAAGCACCAGGGGCAGCTGCTCGAGACCCTGCGGGTGTACTTTGCCACGGTCGGCAATTCCGCCGAGGCCTCCCGTCGTCTGCACGTCCACACGAATTCGCTGCGGCATCGTCTCAGCCGGATCGAAGAGATCACCGGACTGTCGACAGCCGATCGGTCCGGACGTCTGTGGCTTGAGCTCGCGGTGCTCGTCTTCGACCGAGAGCGAGCCTGAGTCGAGACTGACATCGACTCCCCGCGTTCAGCAGTCGTCCAATGATCGCCAAGGCGGGCGGCTGTGCGATTCTCACAAAGGTCAACAGCAAAGTTTGGCAGATTATTGTCCGTTCGTCCTGGTGCTCGCGTTCTACAGTGGCAGCACACCACGAACGAAGGACAGTATGCACAGCAACCAGTCGGGGCCATCGGTCCTGGTCAGCCGGGACCAAGCTATCAAGGCAGTCGCGAACAGCACGGTGGGCCAGGTCCCGCAGCTCGACGATTCGACACCGGTGATCGGACTCATCGACTTAGACCAGATCGAAACAGCATATGAGCATCTGACATCTGCCTTCGCCGGAGACAATGACGTCCTCCACGCCGTGGCCTGCAAAGCCGTGCCCCTGCAGCCCCTGCTGCGCTATTACGCCGAGGCCGGCGCTGGCTGCGAGGTCGCCAGTCCGGGAGAACTCGAGCTGGCTCTGAGCGCCGGATTCGCGCCGGAGAACATCGTCTTCGACTCCCCGGCGAAGACCATGAGCGAGCTCAAGCGCGCCGTCGAACTCGGGGTTTCGATGAACATCGACAACTTCACCGAGCTCGAGCGACTCGACGGGCTTCTCGACGGACAAACCACCTCGGCGACGGTGGGCGGCTCCACCGGGACCACCTCGGCGAGGGTGGGGGTTCGGATCAATCCGCAGTCAGGGACGGGCACGATCGGTGCGCTGTCCACCGCCACGCAGACCTCGAAATTCGGCATCGGACTGGCCGACCCCGGGGCTCGCGAGGCACTCATCGAGGCTTATCTGGCACGTCCCTGGCTCAACCAGATCCACGTCCATTCGGGTTCCCAGGGCATCAGCCTCGACCAGGCCGCAGCAGGTGTCGAAGCGGTCGTCGAACTGGCGCAGGAGATCAATGCTCGCGCCGCGCAGACTCACGGACGCGACCGCCAGGTCACCCGCATCGACATCGGCGGAGGACTGCCCGTGAACTTCGCAGGCGAGGACATCACCCCGACCTTCGCCGAATACCGGGCCGTGCTCGAAGCACAGGTCCCGGGCCTGTTCGACTTCGACATCATCACCGAATTCGGGCGAGCCCTCTTGGCCAAGGCCGGCACCATCCTCACCTATGTCGAGTATGCGAAGGTCACCGGCGGTCGGCGCATCGCCATGACCCACGCGGGCGTCCAGGTCGCGACCCGCACGGCCTACGCCCCCGCAGACTGGCCGCTGCGGATCCTGCCCTTCAACCCCGACGGCAGTCCTAAATCCGCCGAGGCGGTACCTACCGATGTCGCCGGCCCCGCCTGCTTCGCCGGTGACCTCCTGGCCCGCGACCGAATGCTGCCGCGCCTCGACGCCGGCGACATCGTCGCCGTGCCCGATACCGGCGCCTATTACTTCTCCAATCCGTTCTCCTACAACCTGCTCCCGCGGGTCCCGATCTTCGGGTACCGGGTACGGCCCGACGTGAGCGCCGATGCCCACCGTCACCTCGGCGAGGGAGAGGTTGAGTTCTCGCTCATCCGGCGCGGACAGACCATCGCAGAGGTCCTCGCCGAGGCGGCGGGCAGCGATTGGCAGACACAGAGCTTGGGGGTTTGATGGCCGACAGCAACGAAGCGAGCAATGAAGCCACTTCACTCCGTTCCGACAAGAACGAATCTTCCAATGCCTATGAGATTTCGTTGTCGCCCCGGCGTTCTCGCCTGATATGGTCTCTTGCCGGACTCGGCATCGTATTGGCCATAGTGGCGGCCTTCGTCTCGGACGGTCCCACCCTGTGGGGGCTGCTACCCATCGTCCTGTACGCGGTCCTGGCGATCCTCGGCATGGACATTGTCGTCGCCACCGTCGTCTCAGTGGTTGCGGGGCTCATCATCGGCAAGATGGGTGTCCTTGAAATCGGCACACTGCTGGGCGACTCCCTGGCCGATCAGATCACGATCATTGGCCTCATCATCATGCTCGGCGCCGGAGTCGGGGAAGTGCTCAAAGTGACCGGGGTTGCTCAGAGCATCGTGTCATCTGTCATGCACGTCTTCGGCCGCAGCGGCAGGAATGCCGTCGTCTTCGGAGTGATGATCTCATGTCTCATCCTGGTGGCATCTCTTGGCACCCTCGCTGGTGCGATCGCCATTGCGGCTCCGATACTGCTGCCGATCACCGCGCGATTGGGCTTCACGAAATCGGCCACTGCGTCGATGCTCTTCATCGGAGGGTGTGCTGGCCTCGCTATCGCTCCATTCGCAGGCTCGAACGTGGCCATTATGGAGGCTGCCGAGGTCAACTATGGTCAATACATTCTCTATGGTGCCGGACCAATCGCACTGCTGTCTTTGGCTCTCGGGATCCCGATCGTTTCGCTGATGCAACGGTGGACTGCGAAGAAGGGAGATTTCTACTCTGCCGAAGAAGTCGGTGGGGCCGAAACGGTGTCATCGAGTTCGAGACTTCCCACCGCAGTCTTCCTGGTGCTGCTTGCCATATCGGTCGTCTTCGCCGCTGTCACTTCCGCCGGCACCACCTTCCCTCTGTTGGCTCTTCCAGTCTTGGGCATTGCCACCGCTGTCGCGAATCGAATGCGTCCTCAGGACATCGTCTCGACGATCTATCGAGGGTGCTCGCAGGTGATCAGCATCTTCCTCCTCTTCTGGCTTCTGGCCGCGTTGTTCATCGTGATCGATCTTCTGGCGCCGTTCGATGTTGTGATGGACCTCTTCGGCTCCCAACTTCAGTCAGCTTCTCCGTTCGTATTCACAGTCATCATCGCTCTGTTGGGATGGGTCGGAGTTCCGGGTGCGACCGCCGCACAGGTCGTATTGCTCGATAAGGTGTTCGGCGATCTGGGGGCCACCTTAGGTGTCACCGCGGGTTCGTGGGTCGTTGTCCTCTTGTTCGCATCGAAGGCTGATACATACGGCCCCTTCCCGAACGGGAACATGATCGGTGTGATGGGGCTGGCCCGGTCGACCAATCTGCGCAACATGCTCATCACAGGTTGGATGCTGCTGGTCCCCGCCTGTGTCCTGTATTTCATCATTCTCTTCGTCGAAACCAGGTAGGAAATGCTCGACCTTCTGATCACCAACGCACGAATCGTCGACGGAACGGGGCGGCCCGGCTTCCCCGGCCAAGTGGGCATAGAGGCCGGCCGGATTACCCTAGTTGAGCAGGCACTCGACCACGAGATGGATGACGACCGCCACCGATCTGTCGCGAAGTCGGATGTCGAGTCGAAACAGGCACGACGAGTGCTCGACGCCAGAGGCCAGGTGCTCTCTCCCGGATTCATCGATCTTCATTCTCATGCAGACTTTTCGATCATGTCGTCTCCTGCGGCTGAGACCCAGCTCGCGCAAGGAGTGACGACTGCGCTCGTCGGCAATTGCGGGTCTTCGCCATTCCCGGCCCGCTCGGTAGATGCAATTCAGCAGGATAACGCCCACCTGGATGCAGTCCTCTCCGGTGAGTGGAGCGACGCCCAAGGGTACGCGGAGGAAGTGTCCTCTCTTGTGCCTGGAATCAACCTCGCCTTGCAAGTGGGATTGTCGAGCATCCGCAACTACGTCATGGGACCAGTTGACGAGGCTCCCAATGATGCACAGCTGAAAGAGATGACCGAGCAAGTTGCTCGCGCGGCTGACGCGGGAGTCTTCGGTTTCTCAAGCGGCTTGATCTACACCCCTGGTTCGTACGCACGTCCCGCGGAAGTCGAGGCGCTTGTCACCGAGGCAGCTAAGCGCGGTCTGCTCTATTCGACACACATGCGGAACGAGTCGAACATGCTCTTGGAGGCTGTGGGAGAAGCGATTGAGACGGCGGACCGCGCTGGAGCCAAGCTCGAGGTCTCACATCTTAAGTCCATGGGCCCCGAGAATTACGGTCTGACCGTCGAGGCTCTGAGGCTGATCGAAAAAGCCCGGCAACGTGGGCTGGACATCAAAGCCGATGTCTATCCGTACACTGCCTCGAGCACTCGATTGACCTCTAGACTGCCTGGCTATGCGTTGGACGGTGGCAAGAAGGCGCTCCTCGAGCGGCTCGTTGATCCGCAGCAGCGTCTCAGCATCGGACGAGACATGGCCTCGCGTTTCGGCCGAGATATCGACCCCGAAGGAGTGGTGATCGCTTCGCTGGGCGAGCCTGGCTCGACCGGTGCCGAATACTATTGGACGATCGGAAAATCCTTAGCTGAGATCGGCCGCCAGGAAGGCTGCAGTGCGGAGGAGGCCGCGATGCGAGTACTGGTCGCGCACGACGCATCCGTCGGAATCGTCAACCACGCGATGTCTCCGGATGACGTCGCCTCGGTACTGGCCCATCCACTGGTATCGGTTGCAAGCGACGGCTGGACGATGAGTGCGACGGGAACAGGCAAACCGCATCCTCGATCCTTCGGAACGTTTGCTCATGTATTGGGCAAGTACGTACGTGAAGACGGACTCATCTCGCTGGAAGAAGCAGTTCGGAAAATGACCAGTCAACCCGCCGAGCGACTGGACTTCACTGACAGAGGCATTGTCGAAGTCGGACGAATCGCCGATATCGTCATCTTCGATCCCGACACGATCCGCCAGAACGCAACATATGACGACCCTTGGCAACTTGCGACGGGGGTATCGACAGTTCTCATCCATGGAAATGCAGCAGTCGAGGACGGTTCGATAGACAATCGCAGATTTGGTCGAGTTCTGCGGAAGGGATGATTTCCCAGCGGCGAGGACGCAGGAAGCCCGAGACGTTTATCAACGTGGATGCTTGGAGGTGACAATGGCGCAGAACGACAGGGCGCGCTTGCCCCGAATTGACGTTCCGAGAACTTAAGATGAAGTGTGAGCAGGCTCTCACCTGCAACGACTGATAACTGAATCACCAAATCGAGAAAAAGGACAACGATGTTCGCTCAATATAAGCTGCGCAAGCGGTTGGGAACGTGCCTTGCCGGTCTTGCGGCAATGGCACTCCTCGGCTCTATGGCCGCCGCCCCTGCTCAAGCAGAGACCACCGAGGCCGCCGACGATTCCAAGGTGCTGCGGATCGCCACCGACGGCTTCATCGACTCGTTCAATCCGTTCACCTCCTTCTACCTGATGCCGACGAATACGTTCAAATACATGTACGAGAACCTCGTCGGCAACAGTGCCGAAGACACGCAGGTCTCGGAAGGTCTCGCCACCGAATGGGACACCGATTCCGAGGGCAAGGTCTGGACGTACAAGATACGTCCCGATATGAAGTGGTCCGATGGAGAACCGCTGACAGCAGAGGACGTCTCCTGGACATACAACCAGATGATGGAGAAGGAGGAACTGTCGGTCGCCAATGGCGCCCTCGTCGAGAACTTCGACAAGGTCGAAACCCCAGACGACCAGACCGTGGTCATCACTCTGAAGGACCCACAGGCGAACAACCCGGGCCAGGAGATTCCGGTCGTTCCCGAGCACATCTGGTCGAAGGTCGACAAGCCCGGCGAGTTCAAGAACGATGAGAAGACCGTGGGCTCGGGGCCCTTCCAGCTCGAGAGCTACGAGGCGAACAAGTCCGTCACGCTCAAGGCTAACCCCAACTTCTGGCGCGGTGAGCCCAAGCTCGACGAGATCCAATACCGCTACTACACGAATTCCGACGCCCAGGTGCAGGCGATCCGCTCCGGTGAAGTCGACTTCATCACCGGACTGACTCCCGAGCAGTTCAAGGCCATCGAAGGCGCCGACAACGTCGAGACCAATGTGGGCAACGGGCGCAGGTTCCAGGGAATCTCCATCAACTCCGGACTGGCCGACGCCGACAACAAGGAATTCGGCACCGGCAATGAGGCGCTCAAGGACAAGAAGGTCCGCCAAGCCATCCGAGCAGGCATCGACATCGACACCCTGCGTGATCAGGTGCTGCAGGACTACGGACAGCCTGCCACAAGCTTCGTGCCATCCGTGTATGAGACGTGGGCGCTTCCCGAAGACGATCCGGCGATCACCGGCTTCAACGTCGAGAAGGCGAAGAAGCTTCTCGACGACGCCGGTTGGAAGGAAGGCTCCGACGGCATCCGCGAGAAAGACGGCGAGAAGCTTCAGCTGCGCTTCCTCACCGACTCCGACGCCACGGTCGAACAGAACACGGCGAAGTTCCTCAAACCGTGGATGAAGGACATCGGCATCAGCCTCAAGAACGAGGCCAGCGACGTCGACACCGTGTCCGAGCGCACCACCAAGGGTGACTACGACATGTACTTCTCAGGATGGTCGCTCGGCCCGGACCCCGACTACCAGTTGTTCATCAACACCTGCGATTCGCGCCCCGACGCCGACGGCAACGGCGGAACCAGCCAGGACGGCTACTGCAACAAGGACTTCGACAAGCTCTACCAGCAGCAACACGTCGAACTCGACGAGGGCAAACGCGCCGACCTGGTCCACCAGGCGCTGGCCCAGCACTACGAGGACACCGCTTCGATCACGCTGTGGTACCCGAACCAGCTCGAGGCCTTCCGCTCCGACCGGTTCACCGGTTTCACCAAGCAGCCCACTGAGGGCGGCATCATCGCCAACCAGGTCGGCTACTGGGGATACTCCTCGGTCGAACCCGCCAGCGCGGAGGACGCTTCCGGTGACGGCGGCGGCCTGGGCGCAGGCGGCTGGATCGGCATCGCCGTCGCAGCCATCGTGGTCATCGGCGGAGGCGGCTTCCTGATCAGCCGTCGCAAGAAGTCCGACGATCGCGAATAGCCCCAGCACCGACAGACGTCGTCGGCGAGTGTCGTACCCACGGCGCTCGCCGACGATGGTCCTCGTCATTCCAACCCACCCGACGATGGTCCCTGCACCACCTGCTTCCCCAGCGAGACCAGGAGTTTCCCAGTGAGACCAGGAGTTTCCCAGTGACAACACCGACGCACGACCTCCCCACCCCCGCGGGTGGCCCCGACCCAGGAGGCTCCGGCATCTCCGGAGGTCCCAGCCGCGACATGGACGAACCGCCGAAGGGCGCCTCGTTCATCAGCTATCTCCTGCGCAAACTCGGCGGCGCCCTGACCTCGATGATCCTCGTCATCGTCCTCGGCTTCTTCGCCTTCCGCATGCTGCCCGGCGACCCCGTACTCAAGATCGCCAAGGAACGGCCCATGAGTCCGGCTCAGATCGCCGAACTGCGCAGTCAGTACGGTCTCGACAAACCGGTCATCGTCCAATTCTGGGACTACCTGGTCGGCATCTTCACCGGCGACTTCGGCGAAAGCTACGTCTACCGCAAACCCGTCGCCGCGCTCATCGGCGAATACTTGGGGCCCACGCTCCTGCTCACAGCCACGGCCGCAGTCATCGCCATCGGACTGGGCCTGTGGCTGGGCCAGCTCTCGGCCTGGCGCCGCAATTCGCTCTTCGACAAGATCGCCTCCTCGACCTCGCTCGTATTCTGGTCGGTGCCCACCTTCTGGCTGGGCCTCATCCTCCTCATGATCTTCGGCGGCACCCTGCAGTGGCTGCCCACCGGCGGCATGATCACCCCCGGTCTGGACCCCTGGTCGTTCGCCGGCATCGTCGACATCATCAAGCACCTGATCCTGCCGGTCATCACCATGGTGGCCGTCGTCTACGCACAGTTCCTCATGGTCATGCGCGCCTCCCTCATCGAAGAGATGAGCGAGGACTATCTGACCACCGCCCGGGCGAAGGGCCTGACCGAGGACGAGGTGCGCAAGAAGCATGCCGTACCCAACGCACTGCTGCCCACGGTCACCGTCGTGTTCATGCACATCGGCGGACTCATCGCCGGTGCGGTCACCGTCGAAGCCGTATTCTCCTGGCCAGGCCTGGGCAAGCTGACGTTCGAGGCGATCAGCGGGCCGGACCTGCCGCTGCTGCAGGGCACCTTCGTCGTGTTCTCGGCCATCATCATCGTCATGAATCTGGCAGCCGACATCGTCTACCGGTTCCTGGATCCACGAGTCAGGAGGGCCTGATGAGCAAGAACGACACCACCGCCGAGGCGAACGCTCCCGAACCGAACCCAAGCACCACCTCGGCGAACGCTCCCGTCATCGACGGCGCGAAGCTCGTCCGTGAACGCCGACTGAACAACGCCAAGAAGAACTGGTCCCTGTTCCGCTCCGACATCCCCGCGATGGTCGGCGCGATCGTGCTCGTCTTCTTCGTCCTCATCGCGATCTTCGCCCCACTCATCGCCCCCGCCTCGATGCTCGATGTGACGAAGCAGCTCGACGTGCCCCGCTACGCCCCGCCGAGCCTCGCCCATCCGCTGGGCACCGACGATCTGGGCCGCGAACTCTGGGTCCGCATCCTCTGGGGCGCCCGAGTGTCCATCCTCGTCGGCGTCGCCGCCACGGTGATGTCGATGGTCATCGGCACCGTGATGGGTCTGGCAGCCGGACACTTCTCCGGACTCTTCGGCGCCATCGTCATGCGCATCATCGACTTCTTCATCGTCCTGCCCTCCCTGCTGCTGGCGATCGTCCTCTCCTCCGTCCTCGAACGGGGAGTCTTCACGATCGTCATCGCGATCGGCCTGACCTCCTGGGCATCGACGGCACGCATCGTGCGCTCCCAGACCTTGAGCGTTGAGTCTCGGCTCTACATCGAAAGGGCGCGCATCCTCGGCGCCGGACATAGGCACATCCTGTTCAAGCACATGCTGCCCGCGGTGATGCCGCTGGTGCTGGCGAACACGACCCTGACGGTGGGCAGCGCGATCATCGCCGAGTCGACCCTGTCCTTCCTGGGCTTGGGGGACACGAGCAAGGAATCGTGGGGAACGATCCTGAAGAACTCGATGGACATCTCCGCCGCGACCTCGGGCTACTGGTGGTACGTGCTCACACCCGGCATCGCGATCCTGCTCGTGGTGCTCGCCTTCACGATGGTCGGGCGTGCGTTCGAAGCCATCATCAACCCAGCCCTGAGGAGCCGCTGATGACCGACCTCAGCTTTGACAAGGTCTCGATCACCTACCGTTCGGCCTCGGCCCGCGGCAACGTCACCGCCGTCAGCGACATCAGCCTCGACCTGCCCACCGGTGCCACTCTCGGCATCGCCGGGGAATCCGGCTCGGGCAAGTCCACGTTGATCATGTCGGTCCTGCGCCTGCTGCCCAAGTCCGCGCAGATCGACGGGCAGGTCAGCCTCGGCGGGAAGGACATCAGGGATCTCAGCTTCGGCCAGATCCGGGCGGTGCGCTGGGCGCAGGCCTCGATCGTCTTCCAGGGCGCTCTGCACTCGCTCAACCCCGTGCGCGAGGTGGGCGGACAGATCGTCGAGGCCCTCGAACACCACTCGAAGGGCACCTGGACGACACCGGCCAAACGACGAGACCGGATGTTCGAACTTCTCAGCGAGGTCGACCTCGATCCGAGCAAGGCCGTGGCGTATCCGCATGAGCTCTCCGGTGGACAGAAGCAGCGGATCATGATCGCCATGGCCCTGGCCTGCGAACCGGACATCATCATCGCCGACGAACCGACCACCGCCCTCGACGTCATCGTGCAGAAGCAGATTCTCGTGGGCCTGGCGAAGCTGGTCGCCGAACGCGGGATCTCGCTGCTCATGATCAGCCACGACCTCGCCGTGCTCTCCGCAGTGTGTGAGAACCTCGCGATCATGCGCAACGGCAGGCTCGTCGAGTACGGTCCCAGCGACCAGGTGTGCCTGTCGCCGCAGGAGAACTATACGAAGCAGCTGGCCGGTGCGTTCCCGCAGATCGGAGACGCCGAATCGCGGATGAATCCCCGAACCCTCAAGCCCGCCGAGGTGCGCCGGGCCGAACCGTTCACGATGACCGACGAGGTGGTCCTCGAGGCCAAGAACCTCAACGTCTCCTTCGACACCCGGCAGGGCAGGGAACGGGCCGTGCGCGACGTCGATCTGGCGCTGCACAAGGCCGAGATCCTCGCAGTCGTCGGCCAGTCCGGCTCGGGCAAGACGACCCTGGCCAGGTCTCTGCTCGGCCTGCAGGAGGTGGATCCGGGCTCGCAGATGGAGTTCGCTGGCAAGTCCCTGCCGAAGAAGGCGAAGGCACTGCGGACCTTCCGTCGACAGGTGCAGATGATCCTCCAAGACCCCTCGGGCTCGCTCAACCCGAAGCGCAGCGTCTACGAAGCGGTGGTCGAGGGCCTGCGCGTGCAGAAGATCACCGACAACGAATACGCGCGAGTCATCGGGGCACTGGAAGCCGCCGAACTGACTCCCGCGGCCGACTACCTCGAGTCGATCCCGCAGGAGCTCTCCGGCGGACAGAGGCAGAGGGTCGTCATCGCCGGAGCGCTGGCGCTGGACCCGCAGGTGCTCATCGCCGATGAACCCGTCGCCTCACTCGACGCCTCCGTGCGCGGAGAGATCCTCTCCCTGTTCCTGGCGCTGAAGAAGAACCTGGGGATGAGCGCCCTGATCATCACCCACGACCTCGGACTGGCGTGGAACATCGCCGATACAGTGGCCGTGATGAAGAAGGGCGAGATCGTCGAGTACGGCGATGTCGACACCGTGCTGTCGAACCCGCAGCACGCGTACACGCAGGAACTCCTCGCTGCAGTTCCCCGATTGGGAAGTCAGAGTCTGGTCAAGCATGCATAGCTCCACCCCTTCCGACGCTCAGACGAACTCGAGCACGAGCCCGTACCTGGGCACCGCGCCGCTGCAGGCCGGCGACACCGTCCGCCTCATCGCACCCTCGGGGCCCACAGATGAGGAGTCTCTGCTGCGAGCGATCGCGCAGCTCGAATCCTGGGGGCTGCACGTGGTCGTCGGCGACAACGTCCGCGCTCGTCACCCACGCGTGAAGTACCTGGCGGGAACCGACGAGCAGCGCCGCACTGACCTCGTCGAGGCCTGGTGCGATCCGGACGCCGCAGCGGTCATCGCTCTGCGCGGGGGATTCGGGGCGATGCGGCTGCTCGACGGCATCGACTTCGACCTCATGCGCACCCACGCGCTGCGCCCGGACGGGCGCCCCAAGCTGCTGACCGGCTCTTCGGACATCACCGCGCTGCACCAGGCCTGGGACCACCACCTGTCGGTGGCGACGCTGTTCTGCCCGATGGTCGGCAACGATCCGTTCAAGAACTCCACGGTCGTGCCGGCCGAGGTGGCCAGCTGGCTGTTCGCACCCTGGGGTGGCCGCGAACTCGGGTTCCCCGCCCTCGACGGAGTCACGGGGGAGTCCGGGGCTGAGTGGACGTTTTGGTCCGATAAACGGGCCGAGGATCAGCCCGAAACGTCCACCCAAGACCAGGGTGGGCGCCCGCTCAGCCGGGCGCGAACCTTGGTTCCGGGGACGGGGAAGGGCCGCCTCGGCGGGGGAAATCTCAGTCTGGTCGCGGCCGGGATGGGCAGTCCGGAACTGGCCGGGGTGCGTGAGCTGCGTGAGCGCAGCGGACCCTCGATCCTCATGCTCGAGGACGTTGAGGAGGAACTCTACCGACTCGACAACCTGCTCGTGCAACTGGTCCGCGGCGGCTGGTTCGATTCGGCGGACGCAGTGGTGCTGGGATCCTGGCAGGACTGCGCCGAGATCGACGAGGTCGAGTCGTTGGTCATGGACTACCTCGGCGAGGCGGGAATACCGATCGTGAGCGAGATGGGCTTCGGGCATGACCCGGATGCGCCGAGCACTCCGTTGGGAGTCGCCGTCACACTCGAGGCTCCGGCCCAGGGCCGACCGCGAATGTGGGTGGACGGGGCGTGAAGGGACTGTGATGCTGAAAGATGTCGATGGAGAAGAGGAATTCGCACGATGACGGAACACATGACGATGAGTGGGGACATGAACACGGGGACGGCGTCGAACATGGGGACGGCGTTGAACACGGCTACGGCGCCGAACACGACTGCGGCGTCGAACATGGGCAACGTGGACTTCGACAGACTGCCGGGAGTGCGCTTCAGCGCCCTGGCCTTCGACATCGACAGCGGCGAACGCGTGTTCGCCCACAACGAGAACGATGAACTCGACACCGCCAGCATGGGCAAGGTGTTCCTCCTGCACACGGCTCTGCAGATGCACGTCAACGGCAATCTCAACCTGTCCGAGCGTCTGTCGCGGCGACCCTCGGAGCGAGTCGACGAGTCGGGCATCTGGTATCTGATGGAGCAGGACGAACTGAGCGTCTATGACGTGGCCGTGCTCGTCGGGGCGTTCAGCGACAACTTCGCGACCAATGTGCTCATTCGCCGGATCGGCCTCGAGAACGTCGCCCGCCAGGTCGAGGATCTGGGATACAGGAACTCCGGCCTCCATGACTTCCTCCGCTGGCCGCGACCGGCCAAGGCGCCGCGAACACTGTCGACGGGCACCGCGGCCGAGCTCAGCGACTTCATGGCCCGGCACGCGAAGGACGAGTTCTGGGACGAGTCGACGAACGAGATCTTCCGACGCTGGTTGGGCGCCGGCGCGGACACCTCGATGGTCGCCTCGGCTTTCGATCTCGATCCTCTGGCCCACTACAACTATCAGCGCGACGTGTGGGTCTGGAACAAGACCGGCACGAACGGGACGATCCGGGCCGATGCCGGAATCGCCATGACACCGACTCGGCGGGTCGCCTACGCCGTGTTCGCCAACTGGGAGAAGGACACGGACCGGGTCGTCGACGTCATGCCGATCATGCGCGAAGCCGGCGACGCCATCCACCGATTCCTCTGACGATCCGGACATCGATCAGCATTCTCAATCGGCTCGAGAATACGCACTCTCACACGCCGTTCCTCGAGTATCGTTGATGTCCTATGACCTCCTCGATCTACGTCACAGGCGAAGCGAAAGCACCGTCGAACAATCCGATCATGGCACAGTACGGATTGTTCTACATCGCCTTCGAGATCGAGGCGGAGACACATCGAGTCCTCGATGTCGACTGCTCGGCGACGTTGGCCCTGACAAGGAAGTTCATCAGGGGCCTGTTCGTCGATGCAGACATCAGGGACACCGGTCGACTCACGGATTCGATCACAGCCAGATACCACGGGTCCTCCCAGAAGGCGCTCATCGTCGCGGTGAACAACGCGGCGAAGAAGTACCAAGAGCTCCCGCCTCTCGGCTGATTCGACTCCTCGACCACCAAGATTGCCTGGGCCCTCACCGGACCGGATCCAATCGACGACCGCACATGGCTTCACCGCGCACTGCGCCTGCACCTCGTGGAATGGACCGAGGGCAGGCCGACGCGGTCCTATCCACCTGAAGGAGTGTCGTTTGTGATTACGGACGGTTTTCTATTCATCAGCCTGCTGCTGGCGATTTCGGCGATTCTCGTCGTCGCCGATCGCAGCGGGAAATTCAAAGTATTCAGATATGTCCCCGGGTTCGTCTTCCTCTACATCGTGGCGGCCCTGCTCAACACGGTCGGCATGTTCGACCATGACGCGATAGACGGCGTCGGCGACGGGTTGCAGGACGCGCTGCTGCCGGCGATGATCCTGCTCCTGCTGTTCAAATGCGATGTGCGACAGATCATCCGGCTCGGACCGAAACTGCTGCTGACCTTCGTGGTGACGGCTGCGAGCATCATCATCGGCTTCATCGTCGCCTACCTGATCGTGCATTCGGCTTTGGCTCCCGAATCGTGGAAGGCCCTCGGTGCGCTCAATGCGTCATGGACCGGTGGTTCGGCCAATATGGTCGCCGTTCAGAATATTCTGGAGGCGCCGGAGGACATCTTCGGCTATGTGCTCATCGTCGACACCGTTCTCTACTCCTTCTGGCTGCTCCTCATCTTCTCTTCGGTCGCCGTCTCCGATAAGTTCAACAGATGGACGAAGGCAGACACCTCGAAGTTCGACTTCGCCGATCGGGTCACCGACGAGGAGGAGAAGCCGATGACGCTGTCCTCGATCATCGGTCTGCTGGGCTTCTCCCTGCTCGTCTCCGCCTTGGCAGCCAAGGCGGGCGAATTGCTCCCGGAAGTGGGCACGGTGATCAATGCCTCGGCCTGGACGATCCTCATCGTGAGCATCCTGGGCCTGGTCATCGGGTCTACCCGGTGGGGACGGGCAGCGGGCTCGAGCCAGCTTGCGACCATCATGCTCTACATCATCATCGGCATCATCGCCTCCGGATCCGACTTCACCTCGCTGGCCGAAGCCCCGATCTATCTGGTCGCCGGCGTGATCGTGCTCCTCGTCCACATCGTCATCATGCTCGTCTATGCGAAGCTGACGAAGACCGAACTGTTCAGCATCGCCGTGGCCAGCACCGCGAACATCGGGGGAATCGCCTCGGCACCGGTGGTCGCGGGTGCTTTCAACCGTCAGCTGGTGCCGGTGGGCGTGCTCTTCGCGCTCATCGGAACGTTTTCCGGAACCTTCCTCGGGCTGTGGTCGGCGCAGCTGATGTCGGGCATCGGATGATGAGCGTGATTCGGCGCCCGAGACCGCACAGATTTCCACCCCACTCACCGACGATCATCCGAACTGAAACCGACGATCTTCCGAACTGAAGGAGCACACTCATGACAATCGACGTTTTCGACGGACACAACGATCTCGCCTGGTACCTGCGGGAGGAGCGCGACTACAGCGTTGAAGGCCTCAACGACCCCAGCATCTCGCCCTTCACCACAATGGACCAGCTGCGGGAAGGCAGCGTCGCGGCGCAGTACTGGTCGGTCTACGTCCACTCCTCGATCACCGGGTCGGACGCGATCAAGGCCACCTGGGAGCAGATCGACGCCGTTCAGCGCGTCGTCACCGCCTACCCCGAACGGCTCCAGTTCGCCCGCACCGCCGCCGAGGTGGTCGCCGCCCGGGAGGCCGGAAAGGTGGCCTCGCTGATGGGCGTCGAAGGCGGGCAGCAGATCGACGAATCACTGGCCGTGCTCCGTTCCTACGCGCGCGCCGGATCCCGGTACATGACCCTGACCTGGTCGACGACGCACTCCTGGGCGGACTCGGCCACGGACGAACCGCAGCACGGGGGCTTAAGCTCCTTCGGCTGTGAGGTCGTGGCGGAGATGAACCGGATCGGCATGATCGTCGACCTCTCACACGTCGCGCCCAGCGTCATGCACCAGTCCCTGGACATCACCACCCTGCCGGTGATCTTCAGCCACTCCTGCGCCTTCGGCCTCAACCCGCATCCGCGCAACATCCCCGATGACGTCCTCGAGCGGTTGCCCGGCAACGGGGGAGTGGCGATGATGACCTTCGTGCCCTCCTTCGTCTCGAACGCGCGCCGCGAATGGGTCGATGCCGGGGAGAACGGCACCGCCCCCGAGGTGACCGTGGCCGATGTCGCCGATCACTGCGATTACGTCCGCGAACGGATCGGAATCGACCATATCGGCCTGGGCGGGGACATCTGCGGCGTCGATGAGCTGCCGACCGGACTCGGCGACGCCGGGCAGTACCCGGCCCTGTTCTCGGAGCTGAGTTCACGTGGCTGGTCGGGCTCCGATCTGCACAAGCTCGGCTTCGACAATGCGATGCGGGTCCTCGAAGCGCACGAGGACGCCTACACCCGCTTCCTGGGGACCTCAGCGGGATCGGGGAACACAGCAGGGACGGGTCGCACGGCCACCTCGGCGGAGGAATCAGCATGACCAGGCTGCTCGTCATCGTCAACCACATCGAATCCCAGCCGGGACTGCTCACGCAGTGGATGATCAGCGAGAACATCGAGTTCGACCTGCGCATCGGCGGCGTATCGCGACTGCCGGAAACCAGCGCTCTGAGCGGCTATGACGGGCTGATCATGCTCGGCGGCGGATATATGCCCGATGAGACCGATAGGGCGCCCTGGCTGGAGGCCGAGGCGCGACTGTCACGGCATGCGCTGGAGACGGATCTGCCGCAGTTCGGCATCTGCCTGGGCGGACAGCTCATCGCCCACGTCATCGGCGGGGATGTGCGGGCGCAGACCGGCGCGCCGGAGAAGGGGTACACCTGGATCGACATGACGGAGGACGCGGCACAGGACCCGGTGTTCTCCAGCATCGGAAAACGCGCGGCCTTCGTCGAGAGTCATGTCGACCGGATCGTCGACCTTCCGGATGAGGCAACCCTGCTTGCGACCAGTACAGCCTGCCGATTTCAGGCGTTTCGGATCGGCAATGCGTGGGGTACACAATTCCATCCCGAGTCGACAGGCGAGAATATACGCAGCTGGGACGCGGAAAAACTGCAAGAATTGGGGTTCAACAAGGACACGCTCCTCGAACAGGCCGAGGAGCGCGGCGAGGATAGCCGGAGGGACGCGAAGGCGCTCCTGACAGGCTTCCTCGACGTGGTCCGCAGCAGACAACAGTGATCCCGACGCGGCGATCGCGGACGACATGGAGGAACCATCGTGAGTCATAGCAACAGCACCGCCGAGGCGAGTCCGGGGTCTGGGGGCCAGCCGGAGACCCTGAAGCGGGTCATGGGCCCCAAGCTTCTGCTTCTCTTTATCGTCGGCGACATCCTCGGCACGGGTGTCTACGCGCTGACGGGGAAGGTGGCCGGTCAGGTAGGAGGTGCCGGCTGGGTACCGGTCATCCTCGCCTTCAGCATCGCCGCGATCACGGCATTCTCCTACATGGAGCTCGTCACCAAGTACCCGCACGCCGCTGGTGCCGCGCTCTACACGCACAAGGCATTCGGGGTTCACTTCGTCACCTTCCTCGTCGCCTTCGCCGTCCTCAGCTCCGGAATCACCTCGGCGTCAACTGCGTCGACGGTGTTTGCGGAGAACATGGCTGCCGGCTTCGGCTGGGACCTCCCTGTCACGGCCACGATGTGGATCGCAGTCGGGTTCCTCGCGCTTGTCGCGGCGATCAACCTCCGCGGTGTGAGTGAGAGCGTGTGGTTCAACGTGGTCCTGACCACGATCGAGCTCACCGGCCTGCTGTTGGTCATTCTCGTCGGGTTCTTCGCCCTCGGTTCGGGCAGCGCCGACTTCTCACGGGTGATGATCTTCGAGACCGCCGACGACAAGAGCATCTTCCTGGCGGTCACCGCGGCCACCTCGCTGGCGTTCTTCTCGATGGTCGGATTCGAAGACTCTGTGAACATGGTCGAGGAGACCAAGGACCCACAGGTCTTCCCGAAGATCATGCTCAGTGGTCTGACGATCACCGGCATCATCTACGTGCTGGTGTCGATCGTGGCCGTCGCCGCCGTACCGATCGGTGTGCTAAAGGAGAGCAAGACGCCGTTGCTCGAAGTCTTCGAAGCCGGTGCTCCGGGCCTGCCGATCGACGAGATCTTCCCGTTCCTGACCATGTTCGCGGTCGCGAACACGGCACTGATCAACATGCTCATGGCCAGCCGCCTGCTGTACGGGATGTCGAAGCAGAACGTGCTGCCACCGGTGTTCGCCAAGGTTCTCAAGGGGCGCCGCTCGCCCTGGGTGTCGATCCTCTTCACCACCCTCATCGCCTTCGCTCTCATCATCGCCGTCTCCACCTTCCTGCCGGAGACCGTGATCGCCTCCCTGGGCGGAACCACGTCGCTGCTGCTTCTGGCCGTCTTCGCAGTCGTCAATTGCGCGGTCCTCGTGCTGCGCAAGAAGACTGTCGAGCACAAGCACTTCCGCGCCCCCACCTTCCTGCCGTGGCTGGGCGTCTTCACCTGCTTGTTCCTCGTCGGGCCGTGGGCCCGACTCGATGACCTCATCCAGTACCAGATCGCGGTGGCGCTGATCGGCATCGGCGTCGTCCTCTGGGCGATCACCTGGCTGTGGAACCGCTCGGTCAAGGGCGCGAGCACCAAGTTCCGCAATCCCGAGGAACTCACATGATCGCAGTACTCTCAGAAGGTTCAATCCTGAGAAAAGGTTCAATCCTGACAACAAGTGAAGGTGAAAAATGACTGTCGTCGTGGGCTATGTCAACAATCCAGCAGGCCATGCGGCCCTTGACAGGGGCATTGCAGAGGCGAAGAGGGACAACCTTGACCTGGTCGTCGTCAACGCCTCCCGCTCATCTGATCGCAGCGATGCCTACCGCCTCGGCGAGGGGGAGATCAAGTCGGTCCGGGACTACCTGTCGCGCTCCGGTGTGCAGGCGCAGGTGCTGACGCGTGGCAGCGAGTACGACCCCGCGGAGCAGATTCTCGATGCCGCCGCCGAGGTGGGGGCTCAGCTGATCGTGCTCGGCACCCGGAAGCGGACCCCGGTTGGGAAGTTCCTCCTGGGGTCGACGATCCAACGCGTCATCCTCGAATCCGTCTGCCCTGTCCTCTGTGTGAAGGCCAGCCACTGACCTGAGCCCGACGTCGTGGGGTGGCCCACGACGGCGGGTGGCATGGTGGCCGGGTGACTCGGCGGCCTGGGCACCTCGATGGTCGGGTAACTCGACGGCCGGGGCGTCTCGACGGTTGGGCCACCTCGGCGGCCGGGTGATTCGACGGTCAGGTCGTCTCGCAGTGACCGTGTTCGGCACCTGAAATCGGGCCGGGGGTGATTGCTACGAGACTGAGCTCATGATGAGTTCGGCGTTGACCTGCGCACCGACCAGGACACCGCTGGCCGCGCTCGCCACCACCATGGCCGAGATGTCCGCGCTGTTTCCCACCGCCCAGACTCCGGGTACATCTGTGGCGCCGTTCGCCTCGGCGGGTATGGACGAGCCCATGCCGGTCGGGTGGTCGACGACGGTGCCGCCGAGCTGCTCGAAGATCTCGCCGTTCGCCCGGAAGTACGGCCCGACGGCCAGAGCGTCGAAGGTCATGCTGTCGTTGTCGCGCAGCGTGACGACGGTGCCGGACTCGGTGCGTTCCACCGCTTCGACTGCCGAGTCGACGTAGACGATGCCAAGCGAGTCGAGCATTCTCCTCTGCGCCTCATCCGGTGCCGGAGCATTGTGTCGCAGGAAGGTGACGCGGTCGCTGAGCTGGGAGAACATCATCGCCTGGTGGTATGACATGGCGGTAGTGCCGATGATGCCGATGTTCTGGCCGCGAACCTCGTAGCCGTGGCAGTAGGGGCAGTGAAGAACGGTATCGCCCCACCCGTCGGCCAGCCCCGGGATGTCGGGGAGCACGTCGGTGAGCCCGGTCGCGATGACGATTCGCTTCGCCTCGATGGAGATTCCGACCGATGTCTCGAGATCGAAGCCAAGTGTCTCTGGTGCCTGCGTCCTATTAGCGGCGCTGAGGACTGTGGCGTCGATGAACTGGACTCCATATGCTTCGGCCTCCTGACGCCCCTTGGCTAGGAGGCCGAGCGGGTTGACGCCCTCATGGCCGAGGACGTTGTGAGCGTGAGCGCTCGCCGCGTTGCGTGGGGAACCGGCGTCGATGACGATGACGCTGCGAAGCGAGCGAGCCAAAGCGATCGATGCGGCCAGACCACCGGCACCTCCGCCGATGACGGCCACCTCGGCGATGAGCTTCTGCCGGCTCGGCTGGTTTGGCTGACTCTGCAGTGAGGGATGCGGCTGATTCTGCTGGGTGGGGTGCGGCTGATTCTGTGGTGTGGGGTGTGATTCTGACATATCAGTCCTTGGCTCGGTGAGTGAGAAAGCGGGTACCTCTGCAGTTTCACCCTTCAAGCTACTGATGTGCAAGTAAATTTGCAGAATTGGCAAATTCTGGCAGTTTGTGACCCATGATTGAGGGTGCGCAGCACGAATCGAACACAGGCAGATGGGCGAGCGGCGGGTCGGGATCTCACTGAGCACCTTGTCGCGGTTGGAGCTTGGAAAGCGGAAGCCCAGCCTGGAGCTGCTCCTTCCTTTGGCGGGCATCTACGGGCCGCCACTCGATGAGCTCGTCGGAACGCCGCCGATCGGAGACCCGCGAATTCACATCACGCCACAGAAGATCAATGGTCGGACCGTGCTGCCGCTGAGCCGAGGTTCCATCGGAGTTCAAGCGTTCAAGCACATCGTCGACGGCAAGCAGGCGCCGAAGCTCGGCGCGCTGAAAACGCACCCCGGATTCGAATGGGTCTACGTGATCAGGGGCAGGCTCAGTCTGATCCTGGGTGACAGATCGATGACCCTGGACGCAGGGGAAGCTGCTGAATTCGACACCCATACCCCGCACTGGCTCGGAAGCGCGGAAGCGCGGAAGTGTCCGGCGTCGAGTATCTGAGCCTTTTCGGACCGGAGGGGCAGCGCGTCCACCTCAGGAAATAGCCTCGCCGAGGCTGTTTCAAGGTCGGGTTGTGGCCGTGAGGGCTGGTCGATCAACGGCCTCATCTGCTCTGATTCCAGATCTGAAGAGTCAAAATATAGAAGATCGTCGAGTCATAACATGACGATCCTAAAAGAATAGAACAAAACTATAGACAGGCTGACTGTGATGAGAGTAAAATTGGAATCAAGCGGACAACACAGCAGTTGACGAATGGATTCCGAGATCATGACTCTCACCCCCGACCGCAAGCGCCACAAGAAGAACGGGCATGACGAACCAGCCTCTTCCGCTGTGCCTGGTGGGGAAGACGAGGTGGGTCAGGACTCTCCCACCTATCGAGAGCTTCTGCGTGATGCCGGCTTCGACCTTGATGGTCACCCATTGGCCGATCGCTTCGATGAAGTAGCCACGCCGCCCCCGAGTGATTTCGAATTCGCCGACGCGGATCATCCTGCCGAGCCTGCGGAACGCGCCGAATCGACAAAATCTGCGGAATCCTTCGAGCGAACAGAGCCTTGCGAGGTACGTGAGTCGATTGATCCTGAACAAGCCGATGAGTTCACAGACGCTGCGCGACGAGCCCGTTGGAGTGGCCGTAACCCGTGGAAGGCGAGCGTTGATGATCCGGATGCGCAGGCCGAACTCAAGCGTCGTGCAGCGGAGATCGACGTTGAAAAAGAAGAGTGGATGCAAAAGAAGTCCGAGGAAGCTGCGGCCGAGTGCAGTGCCGGCGAGGACACCTCGGAAAACAGCGAAAACGGAGACTGGGCAGCCTTCCTGGGTCAGCAGTCTGCGGATGAGCCGACTGGCGGAGAACCACCGAACCGTTCAAGACTCACGAGCGAGACCGACTCTGAGTTCGTTCGAGGTGGCGCCTCCGACTCTGTTCCAGTTGGTGCCTCCGACTCTGCTCCGGTTGGCGCCTCCGATTCAGATGGTCCCCTCGCTTCGGAGCATCCTCTTCTTGACGAGCACGCCTGGGTGAGTTTGGAGCGTATCGCTCCGGAAGTTGCGAATAGCATCCACGGACTTCGGTCCCTCGTCGGTGACCTCGAATCATTCAATCGTCCGATGGGTCCCGACGATGCGGTAACGGTGTTGGATGGGCTGGAGACAGTCAATCGGCTGGTCGAATCACTCTCAGTCGTGACTCTCTCCGTCTTCGAACGGGTGGGAACCCCTCGAGACTATGGGGCGAAGTCGACGAAGGCGCTGGTCCAGAACCGCCTCAACCTCTCCGAGAGAGAGGCCTACCGTCGATCTGAACTGGCTGAGAAGCTGGGCAATCAGGTGAGTTTCAGTGGCCAGTCGATCGGGCCGAAGTGTCCTCTGGTATCCCAAGCCCTTCAGCGCGGATCGCTCTCATCAACACAGGCGAGCACAATCATCGGCTGTCTGAAAGACCTGCCACTTCGAGTGAGTCTGGAGGATCAGCTCGAAGCGGAGAGGATCCTGGTTGAAAAGGCTCCGAAGGTGCGTGTGAAGGACATCCAGCAGCTATTCAATGAGATCCTCGCTTGGCTCGACCCGGATGGCGACCTTCCAAATGAGGCTCCAAAGCGTGATGAGCTCTCAGTCAGCCTGCGTCAGCGAAAAGACGGAACCTGGGCGCTTAAGGGAGTCCTCGATCCCGTAACGGGCGGCATCATGAGCGGACACCTCACCTCGAGGATCAAAGCAGACGACAGAGAGACTTCAGGTTCTGACCGGCAGCAAGATTCGGCCACAGACTCAGGCTCGATCTCCGCGGGAAGTATCTCGGCGGCGGACCAAGAGGTGGTTGACGTATTCAGCCAGGTTCTGCGAGGCGATCGCTCGGACGCAGTTGACCCCTCGCTTGAGCTCGGCTTCGACCATGAAATCGGCGGCTGGCAGCGCGAGGCGAAGGATGACCCCGCCACGGATGGCCGTGATGTACCACCCGGATACGGAGTGAGGGAAGATGGCTCCACGGTGGCGATGGCCGGTCGCCAACCGAGCGTGAAGAACAAGATCTATGAACGGTTCGCCACAATGATCGGCCGAATCGAAATGAATCGGGTGATGGCGGGTGCGCCCTTCGCGCTCGTGGTGACAGCGAAAGCTGAGGACCTTGCGAAGCAGTCTGGTCGTGCTGTCACCGACGCAGAGGCATCATTTCCGATGCAGACAGCCTCTTACGAAGGACTGAACGGTTCGGTGTTCTTCCACCTCATGGGCGAGAAGACGAAGAGTATGGAGCTGGCCACCGAGAGACGGTTCGCCACCTCGAAGCAATTGGCGATTCTGTCCAGCAGAGACCAAGGCTGCACATTCCCCGGTTGTGACACCCCACCCGGATGGTGCGATGCACACCATATAGTTCCGTGGGCGAACGAAGGCAGGACCGATGTCAACAATCTGACATTGGCATGTGGATCCCATCACCACCTGATCGACGATTCGGATTGGCACACCGTGATGCTCAAGGATGGGCGCCCGGCATGGGTGCCGCCTGCGACGATCGATCCCGCCAGACGCCCGATCTTGCACGCACGATTCATTGCAAAAGAGATCACCGATACTCTCTTCGACTAGTGCTGGCTTAGCGGGGCAGGGGAGAGGTGTGCGTCGCCTGAAGTCTGCCTCTGTCTGATGTCGGTCCCTGTCTGATGTCGGTCCCTGTCTGATACGCCAGGGGCGCGGTCACCAGGACGTGAGCAAGGTCAAGCGGTGCAGTCCCAGGTCACGTGGGGAATGAGGAATGAAGCTGTTGAGGCAGCTGTTGCCTTGGTTATGGAGCTTTCTATTCTTGACCTTGTGCCGGTCCGTGTCGGACAGAGCACCTCAGATTCATTCGCTGCCTCCCACGAACTGATTCAGTCCGCGGACAAACTGGGGTATACCCGCTATTGGGTTGCCGAACACCACAACATGCCATCGATCGCGTCAACGATGCCCGGTGCCGAACTCATGTACCTCGGTCAGGGAACCGAGCGCATTCGCCTCGGATCCGGCGGCGTGATGCTGCCCAACCACGCTCCGCTGGCAGTAGCGGAACTCTTCTCCCTCCTCTCGGCGGTCTACGGTGACCGCATCGACCTGGGGATCGGACGGGCACCCGGCACCGATCCGATCACCTCGGCGGCCATGAGGGGACACCTCGGCGAAGGTCGAATGGTCGACAGGGAGGGGCGAACCGTCGATCCCGTCGAACAATTCCCGCAGCACGTCATCGACACGTTGAGCCTGATGAAGCCCGAAGGTCTGCGCGTTCCGCTCCATGGCGGCCGTGAGCACGTCCTGCATGCGACTCCTGCCGCCGTGCCGGGAACACAGCCATTGCCGTGGCTGCTCGGCTCATCCGGCTACTCCGCCCGACTAGCTGCCCAGCTCGGCATGCCCTACGTGTTCGCCAACCACTTCGCGGCGGGTGCCACGACCGGAATGAAGATCTATCGTGACAACTTCACCCCGGGTGCGTACGGCGACAAGCCGCAGACCTTCGTCACGGTCAATGCAGTGGTCTCGCCGACTGAGGAAGAAGCGCAGCTGCGCTCCGAGCCGTTCCTGTTGCAGATGTCTCGCCTGCGAACCGGCGGACGAATGGAACCTTTGCGCTTGGCCGGCGATGACGTGCGATCAGTCAGGACCGACCAGGAACGTATGGTCGGTGAAGAGATGTCTGAGAACTGGATCATCGGCGACGCCAAATCCGCCAAAGCCCAGCTCGAAGAGCTCGCCAGTCGTTTCGAGGTCGACGAGATCATGATCCAGCCCGTCGCAGGAGCGATGGAAGGTGAAGGTCTCCGCCAGGACGCTGCGAGGATCCAATCGCTTGAGCTGCTGGCCGCCGAGTTCCTCAACTGAAGGCACCAGGTCTGAGCTGACAGCAACGGCCTGGCCTGAACACCCGATCTAGAACTGAAGGCGGCGCCTCGAAATTGGGACGCCGCCTTCAGCTGCAATGCTCGTCCGAAGTCTCATCTCTGTATCGATTGGGACAAGGGCACTTCTATTCAACGTGGCATCGCGATATCCTGCCACAGTGTCGACGTTGTCGTCTGCTTCAGAGCGGACGGTAATATTGGCACTGTGCGGCGCTTCGATGCGCATGGGTCCGATCGATGTCGACCACAGATTTCGATACCGGTCGATGCCATGGGTGGCGGAGCACGCATACCGAATGACGTTCGGAGACTTCCCCCACGCGGGAGTGACACCCGCAGACCGAAAGAGAAATAATGCGTACCAAAATTGCTGTTTCGGCGGCACTTGGGCTCGGACTTGTATTCGGCGCAGGAGCTCCTGCGCTGTCGAGCAACCTGACGTCGACCGATGAAGAATCTGCAACCGATTTGGCAGCTGCAGTCGTCCCGGGCCAGGAGCTTGAGCGGATCACCGACGGAAAGATCGAAAAGGGCGAAACCGCCTACGTCGATGTCACTGTCGCCACCCTGTGGACCGATTCGAAAGCGCCCCGGAAGGTCGACAAGCCTGCCCTTGGCCATCCAGTCGACCTCGACAAATGGAACAAGAATCTCAAGAAGACCGATGTGCGACGCGGTCTGACCGGCAAGGTCGAGACGCAAGCCGCATACGGTTCCGAAGTCACTGTCCTCAAAACCAAGGGCGACTGGGCCCAGGTTGCGGTCAAGGAGCAATCGACGTCCAAGAACAAGAAGGGCTACCCGGGCTGGGTGCCGAAGAAGCAGCTTGTCGAGAACGACCGATTCGGGAAGCTCAAGGACGACCAGCCCCGCGCGGTCGTGACGAAGAAGAAGAGTGAACTCGAAGGTATTGAGTTCACCAAGGACACCGGTGCGGATGTCAGCTTCAACGTCGATCTTCCGCTCATTGCCCAAGACGTCGATGATGTGCGCGTGGCGCTCCCCGGTGGCGGCGCAGCGTGGATCGACTTCGACGACGTCGCCGTCTACGACACCGGTGGCAAGCCGGCGAAGCCCAGTGGCTCTGACCTCGTCAAGACTGCGAAGCAGTTCGACGGATTGCGTTACCTGTGGGCCGGAGTCTCGCCCTACGGCTTCGACTGCTCGGGCTTCACCTACAGCATCTACCGGGCCCATGGCATCGACATTCCCCGTGACTCGGGTGAGCAGGCCACCGCTGGCAAGAAGGTCTCCGAAGGTGACCTCAAAGCAGGCGATCTGCTGTTCTTCTCGACCAGCTCGGGAACCGTCCATCACGTCGGAATGTACGTCGGCGACGGCAAGATGATCCATTCGCCCAACGCGTCCAAAGACGTCTATGTCACCGACTGGAAGTCATGGGACACCGGCAATGAGTTCTCCGGAGCTCGCCGAATCATCTGAGCTCGGCATTGAGCGGTTGGCTGATTCCGGCCGACAGTGATGTCGCAAGTGCTGACGTCGCAAGTGCTGATGTCGCAAGTGCTGACGTCGCAAGTGCTGACGTCGCAAGACAGAGCGAAGGCCGATGCCCCACTTGAAATGGGGAATCGGCCTTCGCTCTGTCTCGTCATACTCCTCCACGACCGCTGCGGAAGAGGCAGCAGTCCTGGCCCCGGTTAGGCGACATCAGCCGCCCGGTCAGGCCCACTGAGCTGACTTGTCAGGCCCGCTGGGTCGCCTGGTCTGGCCCGCCGAACGGCCGTGTCTGGCCCGCTGCGCTGACTTGTCTGGCCCACCGGTTCGTCCGCTGGCCCGCCGAAGAGGCAGGCGGGCCCACTCGAGGGGACAGATCAGTGGCGTGAGCTCTGGGTCGACTTGAGATAGATCGCTCGGGCCAGATCGTCGCGTCGTTCGATGAGCAGCCGACGCAGCGCAGCCGGAGCATCGCTGTGCGCGGCCAACCAGGCATCGGTCTTCTCAACCGCTGCCTCTTCATCAACCGACCAACGAGGGTAGAGCCCGAGGACCAGGCGCCTGGCGATCTCGATCGAATTATCGGCCCAGAAGCCGGCAAGCCGCGAGAAGTACTCATCGACATAGTTTTCGATGAGCGGCATCGACGTGGGGGCCACAAAACCGGAGATGATGGCCGTGAGCACATCGTTGCTCAGCGCCGCCGCCTCGTTGATGACCTCCCATGCGCGGATCTTCACGATCGGCAGCGGCATGGCCGCACTCGCAGTCTCGGCATGGAGGCGACCCGATGAACTGGGATCTGACTGGTTCTCTCGCGCGATGTCGGTCTGGTCGGCCCAGCCCAGGCACACGAGCGCGGTCAGAGCATTCCATCGCAGGGCATGATCATTGAGCAGTCCCTTGAACGGCAGAGACGCCGCAGCGTGGTCCGGAGCATCAGATCCAGTCCCGGAAGCCCCAGCCTCGGAACTCCCAGCCCCAGCCTCGAAACTCCCAGCCCCAGCCTCGAAACTCCCAGCCCCAGCCTCGAAACTCCCAGCCCCAGCCTCGAAACTCCCAGACCCAACAGGTTCAGACGGTGCACTCAGATGGTCGATCTCTTCGCCGACGGGAACAGCGAGGATCTGCGACGCGAAGCCGCGGCCCATCGCGATCGCGGGACTTGCCCCAAAGCAACGAGCCGTGCGCGAGGTGAGAGCAAGAACCAGGTTCGCCAGATGAAGCTGAGCGTCCGAGCCTGACTTGGCCGTAGCCAATGCGTCAAGAGCAGCGCCCAACAGCCCGGTGATTGCGGTCTCGAAATTCCTCGCCGAGACCCACTGGTCCAGGCAGGTCAGCGCCGTCTGGCTCAGGCCTGCCATGATGCCGGCATGGCTCTCCTTGCCCAGGCTTCGGGCATAGGCCGTGAGATATCGCTGCACGGGAAGGAGACCATCGCGAACCGCATTTTCCAAGGCTGACCACACCAATGCCCGTGAAAGCGGATCCGCGATCCGGGACACCGACCTGATCGCGGCCTCCGTCGATGCCGGATCCAAGCGCACGCGCGCATAGTCGTGATCGGAGTAGTTCACCAGCGTGATATCGCCGAGGGTGCGTCCAGCGAGCTGCTCCACCTCAGCCGACTGGGTGGAGAAGTCGAAGGAGAAGGAATCGATCGGGACCAGCTTGCGTCCCTTTCGTCCCAACGTGGCGATCTCGAGCGTGTGCGGACGCAGCAGCTCGGCACCGCGGGCCGAATCGGCCTGAGTGATCTTCGCACTGGTGATGCCTGCTCGGCCTGAGCCCCGCGCAGACGGTGAGGCATCGTTGGACGTCGTCAGTTCCAACGACAGTTCGGAGACTCCGGAGGTGCCCAGCCATGCGCTGGCCCAGCTGGCGATGTCCCGGTCTGGGGCCGCCTCGGCGAGGCATTCGAGAAAGTCTGCGAGCTCGGTATTGCGGTAGTCGAAGCGCTTGAAGTACAGGCGCGAGCCGGCGAAGAACGCCTCCCGGCCGACGAAGGCCACGAGCTGCTTGAGCACGGACGCGCCCTTGGCATAGGTGATGCCGTCGAAGTTGAGCTTCGCAGCCTCGACGTCGGGGATGTCGGCGACGATCGGGTGCGTGGTCGGATAGAGGTCCTGCGTGTACGCCCACGCCTTGCGACGCAGTGCGAAGGTCACCCAGCCGTCGGTGAAGCGGGTCGCCTCGGCCAGCGCCAGCCCGCCCATGTAGTCGGCGAACGACTCCTTGAGCCACAGGTCGTCCCACCACTTCATGGTCACCAGGTCGCCGAACCACATGTGCGCCATTTCGTGCAGGATCACGTTCGCCCGCGACTCGTAGTTCGCGTCGGTGACCTTGTCCCGGAAGATCAGACTGTCGGTGAACGTGACCAGACCCGGATTCTCCATGGCGCCGAGGTTGTACTCCGGAACGAAGATCTGATCGTATTTGCCCCACGGGTACGGATAGTCGAA
This sequence comes from Brevibacterium sp. UCMA 11752, assembly GCF_021532235.1. Taxonomy (NCBI): domain Bacteria; kingdom Bacillati; phylum Actinomycetota; class Actinomycetes; order Micrococcales; family Brevibacteriaceae; genus Brevibacterium; species Brevibacterium sp. UCMA 11752. The sequence continues at coordinate 1,483,500 of NZ_JACBOS010000003.1, forward strand.
TTCGTCAGTGAAGAAGTCCAGCCCGGCCTTCGTGATCGAGAAGATATCGGAGGCGTCGAGGTGGTCGACGAGGCTGGCGCGCGTCCATGCGCCCAACGCCACGACCTCACCGGTCGAGGGATCCGTCCAGTGGTCGGTTGCACCTTCGTAGGGACCTGCGGTGATGCACGTGATGTAGCTCGACTGTCGCAGCGTCGGAGCGAAATGATGAGTGATCGCGGGGGAGTCCGTATCGACAGGCCCCTGGCTCGTCTCCTGGCTCGGTCCGCGACTCGTCTCGGGGCGGTTCGACAGAACCTGGAAGTGCTCGGGGGCCGTCACGTTGAAGATGAACTCTGCCTTAAGATCCGGCTGGTCGAAGTTCGCGAACACACGGCGGGCATCGGTCGGTTCGTACTGAGTGTAGAGATAGACCTTGCCGTCGGCAGGGTCGGTGAAGCGGTGCAGCCCTTCTCCCGAGGTGGAGTAGTAGGCCTGTGCCTCGATCGTCAGGGTGTTCTTCCCCGTGCGGATGGGCAGTCCCACGCGTGCGCCGTCGAACACCTCGGCGGGGTCGAGGATCTCATCATTGAGCTCGGCGAATGTGACGGAGTCTGCGATCAGGTCGATGAATGTGCGGCACTCGGTTCGGGCGGTGAACTCGACGACGGTACGGGAGAGGTACGTCGGAGCTCCGGTCTCGGCATTGCTGACGTCGATATCGACGGTGTAAGTCGAGACATCGAGCACTTGAGTGCGGCTCTGCGCTTCATCTCGGGTCAGGTTGGTTGTCATTCATAGCCTCCTCGGCGCACAGACTTTAGCATGTCACAATTCCGGTACGCTGGGTACAGCGAAGGCGAGCACGAAGGGAGTCTGATGGCGAAGTCCGAGGTCAGAGAGTTGCCCCAGCGCGCCTTCAACACTGTGGTGCATCGATCTCGGATGGGTCTCAAGCGTGTGCAGGCCAACGCCGGGCAGCTGATCCAGATCCCGATCGCCGCCACCGCGGCCTATGCCTTCTGCGTCTACGTCCTCGGCCACCCATATCCGTTCCTCGCAGCCGTCGCCTCTGCTGTCGGCATCGGGCCGGTCGCCGACCGTCGTCTGCGCCGAGCCATGGAGATCGGTTTCGGAGCGACCTTCGGCGTGCTCGTGGGCGAGCTCCTCGTCAACGTCTACGGCACTGGGATCTGGCAGCTCACACTGACGCTGGCCATCGGCCTCTTCATCGGCACGATGCTGAATTCCGGTGGCATCTTCATCACCCAGATCGCCGTCCAATCCGTCTACGTCGTCGTGGTCCCTGCCACTGCCACCACCCTGCCGTTTCCTCGCACTCTCGATGCCCTCACCGGGTCCGTGTGCGCAATCCTTCTCGCCCTCATCCTTCCGCGCGATGCCCGCAAGGTCCCGCGCGGTCTTGCCGCGAGCATGCTCGACGAGATCAGTGCCGTCCTGCAGATGATGGCGCGGGCGCTGCAGGACTCCGATGTCGCGCTCGCCAAACGGGCGCTGACGCGGGCTCGAGAGACCCAGGACATCATCGATTCCTGGGGTTCCTCGCTCAAGATCTCGAGGGAGGCGGCGAAGATCAATGCCAGAGGCAGGCGTCATTCCGCCGAGGTGACCAGGCTGTCCCGTGCACACACCCATGCCGATCGTGCCATGCGTACCATTCGCGTCATCGCTCGCAGGGTCGTGGGCATCACCGAATTCGGTGTGGAGAAGCCGATCATCGCCGGCTACGTGGATTCGCTGTCCGAAGGGTCGAAGAAGCTCGAAGTCGCGCTGCGCAGAGGGACCGATCGGGCGCTGGCAGAAGCTGCGCTGGCTGAGGCCGCTTCCAGCCTTGATCCCCGTGCGGAGGAGAGCTGGGATATCCACGACGAGTCCCTTGTGCTGCTGCTGCGCCCGGTCGCGGTGGACCTCCTCGAAGCCTGCGGGCTGACCAACGAGGCCGCCCAGAACCGACTTCCCTCGCTCAGTGAAGACACACGAGATACGGATGAGCCGCCCGCGGAGTGACCCTCGAGTGACCGGGGCTTCAGCGGCTCTCGACGATGAACACGACGGTCGTCTCCGGTCTGAGCGCCGTGAACTGGTGCGGCTGATCGCCCGGATAGGTCAGGTAGTCGCCGACGTGAAGCTCGTAGGACTGCCCGAGCACCTCGATGCGCGCCGCCCCCTGCCCCAGGATCACATGCTCGATAGTGCCGACAGGGTGCGGCTGCGAGTTTCGGGGCTGACCCGGTTCGGCCTGAATGAAATACACGTCGCGCCGCGCATTCGCCGGCGATGCTGAGAGCAGAGTCGCAGCATAGTTCGCGGTGTTCGAGGGCAGACTGGGCAGATCCTTGGCGTGCAGGAGCGCGACTTCGTGCTGCGGAGGATCGAGCAGTCTGGCCAGAGGGATGTCGAGCGCGGCCGCCAGAGCCCACATCGTCTCGACGCTGGGATTGCCGGTGCCTGCCTCCAGCCCGGACATGGTCGATTTTCCGATCCCCGCCCGACGGGCAACTTCGGAGAGCGAGAGGTTCGCGTGCATCCGCTCTCGTCTGATTGCGATTGCGATCTGCTCACGAGGCGTCGGGCCAGCCGGCGGCTCACCGGGTCCGGTGGGTGCCTCATCTCGTGGTTGAGAACTCATGAGTTCACTATAGCGACATAACGTTCCAGTTGACGAACGATTCGTGAGTGTGCACTATATAGAACATGAGTTCTGTGTTTCGCACGATCGATCGGGTCCTTCCGGGCTCGACCTATCGTGACGTCATCATCGTCACGATCACGATCATCGCGGTCGCTCTGTCCTATGGGGCCATCTCCGCGGTGTCCGGATTCCCGTGGTGGCAGACGCTTCTGCTGGCGATGTTCGCCCTCGGCGGTGCAGCGGAATTCACCTTCGTCGGCGTGATCGCCGCAGGCGGAGCGCCGGTCCTTGCAGTGCTGGCGGGCCTGCTGGTCAACTCGCGCAACTTCGCCTTCGGCGTGGCCGTCGGGCCGTTCTTTCCGCAGGACTGGCGCGCACTCCTCGCGGCGCACTGGATCAACGACGAATCTATCGCCGTATCGCGAACCGTCAGCACCGACCGGGCACGGTGGCATGCCTTCCTCCTCATGGGTGCGGCCATCGCAGTGATGTGGCCGAGCGGGGCCATGGTCGGCCAGTGGCTCGGCAGCGTCATCGACGCCGACCTCCTCGGCCTCGATGCGGCCTTCCCGATCATCCTCTTCTGCCTCATCCGCGGCGACCTGAAGAGCAGAACCACCCTGTCGCTCACGGTCGTTGGAATCCTCATCTCGATCCTCCTCACTCCGCTCCTTCCTCTCGGACTCGGAGCTGTGACCTCTCTGTCAGTGTTCGTGCTCGTGGCAGTCGGCTGGTCGATCAGGGCAGTCATCAGGAAGCGCCGAGGTGGTGCCGCCCAGACAGATCTCAGTGAAGCTGGCGATCGCAGCGGTATTGACGATCGCAGTGGTGGTGACGATCTCGATCGACAGGAGGGGAGCCGATGAGCCCGGTCAGTTTTCTCATCGCACTCGCTGCGCTGAGCATCGGAACCTATGCCATGCGCTTCGCCGGTGTGAAGCTCGGTGCGGCGATCGCAACGAAGGGCAAACGGCGACAGCTCGCGACCGCCTCGGCGGGGTCAGACGGAACCGCGGAAACGAACAGCACTGCACGATCGAACAGCTCCGTGGAACTCACGGGGGAGTCGGAAGGCGACTCGACGGCGACGGTGACGAAGTGGATGGATCGGGCGACCGTCGTTCTCATCGGTGCAGTCTTCGCGACGACGGCGATCTTCGATGGGCAGGACATCGCGGACCCCGCACGGCTCATCGGCGTCGGTGTGGGAGTCCTGGCCTCGATCCTGCGAGTGCCGATGCTCATCTGTGTGCTGCTGGGCATGGGTGTCTGTGCAGGCATCCGAATGACGGGGATCCTGTGAACGCCGGCCGTGGTGCGAAGCTGTGACAGCCGGAGCCAGACCGCGTGACCGCCGGAGCCAGACCACGTGACAGCCAGAGCGCCGTGCTGCCTCAGTATCGTGTCCTCGCAGCGCTGAGGCGGTTCATGTGCGGCGAGTGATCCGACGGTGGGGATTCGCCCAGGATCCGAGCCGTCCCCGTGCCGGGTGGAGCTGCGATTGCTAGGGTAGATGCTATGGAAATAATTGCCGGCGTTCAGCAGATGGTCTTTCTCGCCTTGTCCGTCGCCGCCTTCGGCCTCCAGCTGTGGGCGTTCATCGACTGCCTCCGCTACAAGGACGAGAACTACCGCGCCGTTGACAAGCAGAGCAAGAAGTTCTGGGTCATCCTCCTCGGCGTCGGTCTCGCGCTCGCACTCATCGCGCTTCCGCCCATGGGCATGCGCATCATCTTCCTCAACCTGATCGCACTCGTCGCTGGCATCGTCTACCTCACCGACGTCCGGCCGAAGATCAAGGCCATCGACCCGCGCAATCGCAAACAAAATCGGAACCACTGGCGCTGAGAAGGCGACGAACACTCGCAGATGACAAACGACCTCAATCTCCCGGGCCCAGATTCCGACTACATCGCCACCTTCGGCAGCGGTGACCCCCACACACTCTTCGGCCACGGATTTGCCGGCGCAATCCGCGACACCCGCCCCTTCGGGACAGGCATCACCGGCACCAAGCATTTCCTCCACCTGCCCGGCCACGGCGGCCGCCCCTCACCTGGCTCGGGATGGAGCTACGGCCACATCGCCGAGGTGCTGGCACAGGCCCTGACGTCAACCTCGGCGACGCAGGCCCTCGGCGTCTCTATGTCCGCCGGCGGGCTCCTCAGACTGCTTGGCACCAGTCATCCGGCGACCCGGAACCTCGAGAAGGTCGCGCTCGTGCTCCCGGCATCATTCACCGGGTTCTCCGCCGAGGTGGCCGATGCGAACCGCAGCTACCTGGAGCGACTGCGTGATCTGGTGGCCGCTGGTGACGTTGAGTCCATTACGGACCTGATGCTGTCTCGCGAACCCACCGAGGTGGCCGAGCTCCTGCCGGTCAGAGCCTGGACGAAGACGAAGGCTGAGAATCTCGTCAATACGGACATGTCCGATGGGCTCGGCTTGGCTCTCGAGATCGCCGTCGACGAGAGCGCAGGCGATGTGAGCACGGGCAATGACCCGTTGAGTGCTCTGGCTCGGTTCCCGGGGGAGGTGCTCGTGCTCACCCACGAGGATGACCCTGCCCATCCGGTCGAGGTCGCCGAGGCGATTGCGGCCGCGATTCCCGAGGCTCACTTGGAAGTCCTGCCAGCGGGATCGATCCTGTGGCGCGGGCGCCACGAAGTTCGCCGGATCCTCGGCGAGTTCTTTGGCTAAACTGTCACCGTGCGCATATCCGTTCTCTCCCTCCACACCTCGCCCGCGGCTCAGCCGGGCCAGGGCGATGCCGGTGGCATGAATGTCTACGTCGACCAGTCGGTGCGCGCATTGGCAGCAGCCGGCCACGTGGTCGACGTCTTCACCGCCGACCCGAGCGGTATCGATGGACTGGGCGGGCGCGCCGGCACTCTGCAGATCGCTGAGAACGTCCGACTCCACCAGCTGCCGATCAATGCAGCCAACAAGGATGAGCTGGCCGATGCCATCGACGAACTCGCGCTGCTCCTCCTGGCCGAGCCGAGCTTCACCTCAGCCGATCTGATCTGGGCCCACTATTGGATCTCCGCCGAGGCGGCACTGCGGGCTCAGGAGCTTCGCTCTCAGGAGTCACCGGCCCAGGAGCCACTGACCCAGAAGTCATTGGCGCAGAAGTCACTGACTCAGGAGTCACTGGCGGCGGTCGCCGACGACGCGACCAGATCGGGTGAACGTCCTCGAATCGTCGTGAGCATGCACACGATCGGCGCGGTCAAGAACCGCGACTCAGAGACCAGCCACGAACGGCCTCAGCGCTTGGAAGCAGAGGAGAGAATCGCCTCGGCGGTGGACCTGATCGTGGCCAACACCCCGGCAGAGCGTCGCGATCTCATCCACGAACTCGGCGCCGATGCCGACGCCGTAGTGGTGGCCAGGCCCGGTGTCGACCACGACCTGTTCTGTCCAGGAGATCGAGCCGAGGCCAGAACAGTTCTGGGTCTTGCACCAGACGAATTCATCGTCCTCTATGTGGGGCGGATGCAGTTCATCAAGGGAACCGACGTCGTAGTCGATGCGATCTCCGGCCTGCGAGAGAACAACCCGCACCTGGCGTCTCGGACGCGTGGAATCCTCCTCGGCGCGGTCTCGGGCAAAGAGGCTCCGACAGGATCCACGACGTACCTGCGCGACCTGAACTCGGCGATCGCCGCCGAACCCAGCGTCGAGGTGCGACGTCCCGTCCCCGCGCATGAACTCGTCGCCTACTACCGCGCGGCGGACATCCTCCTCGTTCCCTCACGCAGCGAATCATTCGGACTGGTCGCGGCCGAGGCCTCGGCATCGGGCCTGCCTGCCATAGCCTCGGCGGTGGGCGGCCTGCCCGACATCGTCGAACACGGGTATTCGGGCGTGCTCATCGCCGATCACAACCCTCGGCATTGGGCCATGGCTCTCGAGCGGATGCTCCTCGACGACGAACTGCGACGGGAACTCGCACTTCATGCCGCCGATCGCTCGACTCGATTCGACTGGTCAGCCACGGCGGCGAGTGTGCTCGGCGCCCTCGACCTGCCGGATCTGGCCCTGACCACGACGATGACGGGCACGGAGCAGATGACGGGCACGGAGGAGACAGCGACTACGCAGGAGATGGCGACCGTGCGAGGGACAGCCACCGCGGAAGAGATGGCGACAGCGGAAGAACTTAATCCGACACCGCGACTAGTGGGGCGCGGCTGCTGAAGAACTCAATGGATTGCCGATGGAATGAATCGAATTGCGACGAAACGAATCGTTGACGGAAGGACACATGATGACGACCGACACCGAGGCGATTCTGGCCGGAGTGAGGCAGTGGGCGAATGAGAACGAGGTCGAAGTCGACTCCGTTGAGGACACGCAGATCGCCGTAGTCCTGCCGGGAGAGAAGAAGCTGAAGACGACCGTGTCGATCACCATCTCTGCGCGAACGGTACAGCTGCAGGCGTTCGTCATTCGCCATCCGGATGAGAACGCCGAGGAGTTCAACCGCTGGCTGCTCATCAAGAACATGAAACCGGGCCCGGTGTCGTTCGGCATCGACACCCTCGGCGATGTGTATCTGGGAGCCAGCGTTCCCCGGGACCGACTTCTCGAGGAACTCGACTCGCTGCTCGGGGCGATTCTGGCGATCGCCGACTCCTCGTTCAACGAACTTCTGCTCATCGGCTTCCTCACCGGAATGAAGAAGGAGTGGGCCTGGAGGATCAGTCGCGGGGAGTCGACGCGGAACCTCGCCGCCTTCGAAGACGTCCTCAGCGGACCGGACAACGAATTTCTGGAGCAGGAGTGAACGTCGACGAATACATCGCCGGCTTCGACGATGTGCACAAGCGGGAATTTCTGAGCCGCCTCCGGGAGCTCAGCCGCGCCGCTGCGCCCACAGCTGAGGAGGGCCTCAAGTGGGGGAACCCTGCTTATTTCGTGAGCACGATCCTCTTCGCCTTCGCCGGCTACGCCAAGCACGCGAACTTCGTCTTCACTCCCAGCGCCAAAGAGGCCTTCGCCGATCGGCTGAGCGGATTCGACACCGGAAAGGGTTCGATCAAGCTCTACTACGATCGCGAGATCCCCACCGACCTGCTGGCGGAGATGATCGCCCACCGCATCCGCGAGTTCGAGGTCGACGGCGTGAAGTGGATGTGAGTCTCAGCTCAGGTCCAGTTTGAGCCCTTCGTGACTGGCCTCGTAGCCGAGTCGTGCATAGAACCGCTGCGCATCCGTGCGCGACTTATCGGTCGTCAGCTGAGCCAGCGATGCTCCGAATCGACGCCCGCAGTCATGGGCCCATTCGAAGACCGCCGTGCCCAGACCGAGGCCCTGCGCATCAGGCCCGATCCTCACCGCCTCGATCTGCAGCCGCGTCGAACCTCGTCGTGACAGGCTCGGGATCAGCGTCAGCTGCAGGGTACCGACGACGGCAGCCGATTCGGTGTCGGAGGGTTGTGCCTGCCCACCCTCATCGTGGTTCTCGGAACCGTCATGATGGGTCTCGGAACCATCGTGATAGGCCTCGGAACAGTTGGTGACGTCGGCGATCGTGACCAGAAGCTGATTGGGATCGGAATCGATGAGGCCGAAGGCACGCTGGTAGTCGGCCACCTCCTCGGCGCCGGAACCCTCACGGGCAGCACCGAGGGCGTCATCGCGAAGCAGGGACACGAGGTCGTGCACATCGGTGTCTCTTGCCCGCCGAATCAGAAATCTCCTGTTCGCAAGAGTGATCGTCTCCGTCTCGAAAGTGAAGAAGCCCGAGGGGGTCGAGGGTCCGATCACCGTGCCGCCTGTGCGCGACTGTCTCCGGCGGCCTGCTCACGCGGCGGTTTGCCGTAGGGGCGGCGTGCGAACACCGAGGCCAGGAGTGCACCGGAGACGTTGTGCCAGACGCTGAACACAGCGCCGGGAAGAGCAGCGAGCGGCGAGAAGTACGTGGTCGCGAGAGTCGACGCGAGCCCCGAATTCTGCAGCCCGACCTCGAAGGTCATCGCTCGTCTGGTCGGAGTGTCCAACCTGCAGGCCGCGGCCACTCCATAGCCGATTCCAAGTCCCAGGATGTTGTGCGTGATGACTGCCAGGAGCACGAGGAGTCCGGCGGTCGCGATGGAAGCAGCCGAGCCCGCGACGACGATCGCCACGATGTAGGCGATGGCAATGGACGCGAACCAGGGCAGAATCGGTGAGATCTTGTCGACGAACTTCGAGGCCATGAGCCTGACGATGACCCCGACGATGACGGGCACGAGCACCGTCTGACAGATCGAGACGAACATCGACCAGAACGGCACGTCCATGTATGAGCCGGCAAGCCACAGAGTCAGCAGGGGTGTGAGCACCGGGGCGAGGAGGGTCGACAGGGTCGTGATCGACACCGACAGAGCGGTATCGCCCTTGGCCAGGAAGGTGACGACGTTCGATGCAGTCCCTCCGGGGGCACATCCGACGAGGATGACGCCGACCGCGATCTCAGGCGGAAGACCGTAGAGCGTGACGACCAGGAGGCCGAGCAGAGGCATAGCGACGAACTGCGTGACGACACCGAGGGCGGCGATCCATGGCTTCTTCGCAATTCGAGCGAAGTCCGGCAGCGTCAGCGTCAGACCCATGAAGAACATGACGATTCCGAGAGCCCAGGTGATCGAGGGTGCGAGTGGAGTGAATGAGTCGGGGCTGAGGAACCCGAGGACTCCGGCGATGACGACGAGGACCGGCAGTGCCGTCACAGCGATGATCGAACTGCGATCGGAGTTCGGCTGCTGGGGCGCAGGAGCCGATGACCCTCCCGCCTGCGGTGGCGGGGTCGGCGACTGCGAGCTCGACGACGGCGGCTGTGGGTTGGACGACAGCGACTGTGGGTTCGGCGAGGGAGGCTGTGGGTTCGACGACGGAGGCGTAGGGGTGTCAGACATGAGTTCAGGCTATCCGGGCATATCGCGATGCAAGATCGAATGCCGAATAGTGAGAAAGATCTCGGAAGCAGGTCGACCAGAGGGTGGGCGGCTCTGTGCGCGTCGGCACGGTCGTGCAAAAATGGTGGCATGACGCATAACCTCATCCTGCTGCGCCACGGCGAGAGCGATTGGAACCAGAAGAATCTGTTCACCGGTTGGGTCGACGTGACCCTGACGGACAAAGGGCGGGCTGAGGGCCAGCGAGCCGGCGAGCTCCTGCGCGAGGCCGACCTCATCCCCGACGTCGTGTACACCTCCCGCCTCAAGCGGGCCATCCTCACCTCGAATCTGGCGCTCGAAGCCGCCGATCTCTCCTGGCTCGACGTCCATCGCAGCTGGCGACTCAACGAACGCCACTACGGCGCGCTGCAGGGCAAGAACAAGAAGGAGATCCGCGAGGAGTTCGGCGAGGAGCAGTTCATGACCTGGCGCCGCTCCTTCGACACCCCGCCGCCAGCTCTCGGCGACGCCTCTGAGTTCTCGCAGGCAGGAGATCCGCGCTACGCCAACCTCGGCGGTTCCCTGCCTCGCACGGAATGCCTGGCCGACGTCATCGACCGCCTCCTGCCGTACTGGTACGACCGGCTCGTCCCCGAACTCACCGTCGGACGCACCGTGCTCGTCGTCGCCCACGGCAATTCGCTGCGTGCCCTCGTCAAGCACCTCGACGGAATCTCCGACGCCGACATCACCGGACTCAACATTCCCACCGGCATCCCGCTGCACTACGAGCTGACCGAGGACTTCACCCCGGTCAAGCCCGGTGGCACGTACCTCGATGCGGCTGCTGCCGAAGCCGCGATCGGTCAGGTCGCCAACCAGGGTCGCTGAGGCTCAGACTCTCACCCGCTCAGACTCTCCCTCGTACAGGCTCGCACTCACCTGCCGCGACCTCGGCGACCGCCTTCATCTGCTCAAGGAGAAGGGCGATCGCCGGGGATGCGCTCATCGAGGCCCGCCATACGAGGTAGATCCAGCGGGCGATGCTCGGATCGTCGAGTTCGACGACGGTGACGTCGGCAGGAAGATGCGGCCGTCCCAGCCGCGGCACCAGCGCGAGCGCCCCGACTGCCCGGACGAACTCGATCTGGGTGTCATACTCCATCGCCCAGTATTCGATCTGCGGTTCGGCGTTGAGGGGATCGAAGAGCGCGGTGAGCCAGCGATGGCATACGCCGTTGCGCGGTGCCGAGACGAAGACCTCGCGGAGGAGATCCTGCCGGGTCACCAGATGGCGTGAGGCCAGATGATGATCACGATGCATGACGATATCGGCCCGGTCGACGGTGATGAGCTCGGAATTCAGCGTCGAGAGCAGCTGCGGAGGGCCCTCCCGCCAGTCGAAGATCAGCGAGGCGTCGATCCGACCGACCGTGACCATGTCGATGAGCTCATCGGGCTCCTCCTCGATGTTGGTGATCGTCAGCTCCGGCGCGGTGGTCTTGAGCAGCGGCAGGGATGGCACCAGCACCCCGCGGATGCCGGTCGAGAATCCGCCCACCGTGATCCGACCTCGAGGTTCGCCCGACCTTGCCCGAGCGTCGGTCTCGAGGCTTTCGAGGTCCTGGAGCAGCTCGGCGCCGCGACGGCTGAGCTCACGGCCCATCGGAGTCAATGCGATCCCCCGTCCGGTGCGCTCGGTGACCGGTGAGCCGAGATAGCGCGAGAGCTTCTGCAGCTGGTGGCTGATGGCTGCCGAGGTGTAGCCGAGTGCATCGGCAGTCGCAGTGACGGATCCGGCCGAGTCGAGAGCAACCAGCGTGCGCAGGGCGAGAGTGTCAATCATCAAATAATTTTAACGAAACCACGCATTTATATTCAATGGAATTTTGATGCAATGGCTGGGTTCCTGGAGGTATGCGTCCCGTCCATTACATGCTTGCCCTGCTCGTCGTCGTTCTCTGGGGCGTCAACTTCATCTTCATCGACTTCGGACTGCGGGACTGGCCGCCGCTGCTCCTCGTCGCCGCCCGCTTCACGCTCGTCGTGATCCCGGCGATCTTCTTCGTCAAGTACCCCAGAGGGAGTTTCCGACGCATCCTCCTCATCGGCGTCTTCATGTCCGCCAGTCAGTTCGGACTCCTCTACACCGCCATGTTCCTCGGACTGCCTGCGGGCCTGACATCGATCGTGATCCAGATTCAGGCCGCCTTCACGGTGCTCGTCGCGGCTCTTGTGCTCAAGGAGTTCCCGAGTCGACGCCAGATCATCGGCATCCTCATCGGCCTGTCCGGACTGTGCGTCATCGGCCTGAGCCTCCAGGCATCGGTGCCGATCGTCGCCTTCCTCGTCGCGCTCGCCGCGTCCTTGTCCTGGGCGATCGGCAATGTCATCGCCCGCGGAGTCAAGGAGGGCACCGATGGTGTGCAGATGACCGTGTGGTCGGCCATCGTGGTCCCCGTGCCGCTGTTCGTGCTCTCGATACTCGTCGACGGCCCCGCCGAGGTGGCTCACGCTGTTGCGAACCCGACCTGGGGAGTCGTGGCTTCGGTCGTTTACACCGCCGGCTGCGCCTCACTCATCGGCTACGTCATCTGGAATTCGCTGCTTGCGAGGTTCCCGGCATCGCAGGTGGCGCCGTTCTCACTGTTGGTTCTCCTAGTCGGTGTGCTCTCGGCATGGCTCGTCCTCGGAGATCGTCCCACCGTTCCCGAGCTCATCGGCGGAGCCCTCCTGCTTCTGGGCGTCGCTGTCACGACGGGAGTGCTGAAGACGATCGCACGCAGCATCAGGGGAACGAACCGGAGGCAGCGGAAGGTCATCGCCAGCGAAAAGCCCGAGGTCGAACATTCGTCGACCTCGGGCTGATTCGGTGTTTCAGGCGTCTCTCACTTCTTCGACAGGTACGGTTCCCAGTTACCGGTGAGCAGGTATTCGACCTTCTGGGACACGGACACAGCGTGGTCGCCGAAGCGCTCGTAGTAGCGCGAGAGCAGGGTGACGTCGGCGATGTGGCGAGGTGCCAGCGAACCGGCGGGCGCCTCGGCCAGCTTGCCGAAGATGCTCAGGTGCAGTTCGTCGAGCTCTTCGTCGATCGCATTGATCGTGGGCACGGCGGTCAGGCCCGGGTTCGACAGCAGGTTCTCAGTCGCCTCGGCGATCTTCTCTCCGGATTCGCCCATGCGGGTGAATGTGTCGGTGAAGTGGTCGGGGATCGCTGACTCCGGGTAGCGGATACGGACCTGCTGGGCGATGTGGCGAGCCAGGTCGCCCATGCGCTCGAGGGACGCGGACATCCGCAGCGAGCCGATGACCGCGCGCAGGTCGGCCGCGACGGGGGCCTGCAGGGCCAGCATCTCAGCGGCCTGCTGGTCGAGGGCGAACTGCATATGGTCGATCACGGCGTCGGCTTCGATGACCTGTTCGGCCAGTTCGAGGTCGTTGCTGCGCAGGGATTGGTTCGCCAGGCGCATCGCCTCGTGAACCTTGACGGACATGCCGACCAGCTGCGTGGCCAGCTCGTCCAGCTCATTTCTGAAGACTTCGCGCATTGACAACGGTTCCTTAATCTCGTGGATCTTCTGCAAGGGGAGGTGCCTGAGATCGTCCTGGGTGCGGACAACCCTCCGGTCAGGACGGGCACACTGTGCCAGCTTGACACTACTGGGTGAACGTTGTCTGGCGTCCAGGTGAATTCCTCAGCAAAAGCGGCGTTCTGATGCCGATTCGGTGCCCCTGTGAAGCAGACTGCGCATAAGCTTGATGACGTGGACCTCTTGATCGTAGCGGTCCTGACCGGCATCGTCGGTCTGGGACTGGGCATAGCGGGAATTCTGGCGTTTCGTTTCAGCGAACGCTCCCGTGATGCTGCCGATCTGCATTCTGAGGACGACCTGCCCGAAGGCATCGCCGAGGTTCTGGCTGTGCTGCCCTCGGCCGCGATCGTTCTCGACGCCGGCGATGACGTCGTCAAAGCATCCCCGGCCGCGTACACATTCGGGCTGGTCAGAGGCCATTCCCTTGCCTCTCCCGAGATGCTGCGCATGGTCGGCCGAGTCCGCTCCAGAGGCCTCATCGAAGAGATCGAACTCGAACAGAAGCGCGAGCAGACGGATTCGATCCTGCGGTTCCTCCACGCTCGTGTGGCGCCCTTGGGTACGGCCTTCGTCCTCGTCCTCTGTGACGACCAGACCGAGTCCAAGCGCGTTGACTCCATTCGGCGAGATTTCGTCGCCAACGTCTCCCACGAACTCAAGACACCCATCGGCGCGATGTCCCTCCTCGCCGAGGCGGTCACCGACTTCTCCGATGACCCGCAGGCCGTCGAACGCTTCGGCGGTCGCATGCAGCGGGAGTCGAAGCGGCTGACCCAGCTGGTGCAGGAGATCATCGACCTGTCCCGCGTCCAGGACCACACCGCTCCATCTGCGACGGAGAAGATCTCCGCCGCCGAGGTGGTCGATGATGCCGCTGATCGTGCCCGCACGCGTGCAGAAGGCAAGAACATCCATATCGAGGTCTCGCCACCGGGCAGGATGCTCATCGAGGGCAACTACGAACTCCTCGTCAATGCAGTGCGCAACCTCATCGACAACGCCATCAACTACTCACCCGACGGCACTCGCGTCGGCGTCGGCGTCGAACTTGTCGACGAACGCGTCGAGATCTCCGTCGCCGACCAGGGCATTGGTCTCTCCACTCAGGACACCGAGCGTGTCTTCGAACGGTTCTACCGCGTCGACCCGGCGCGCTCGCGCATCACGGGTGGAACCGGGCTGGGGCTGAGCATCGTCAAGCACATCATCGCCACCCACGGCGGACAGGTGAAGGTCTGGAGCCGCCTCGGCAAGGGTTCGACCTTCACCATCGTGCTTCCGCTGGCAGGCAACATCTCCGATGACGAAGCATCCTCCTCGGCGCCGGATGGAGTCCTGCTCGAGCACTCGGCACGAGCCGATGCCGACGAAGCGGAGGTTGAGGCAGACGCCGAGGCAGACGCCCAGTCAGAGGGCGCAACTGCTGATGGCGCGGTTGCCGATGACAGCACCGAGCATGACCCTGACGATGACAAGGGCGTCAGCACAGGGGAGAATGAGAATGAGACAACCCAGGTTCTGAAAACCGGAAGCGAACAAAGGAAGCTCACAACGTGACTCGAATTCTGCTTGTCGAGGACGAGGATTCGTTCTCGGACCCACTGTCGTACCTGCTCGGTAAAGAAGGATATGAGGTGACAGTTGCCGATGACGGTTTGAAGGCTCTCGCAGAGTTCGACCGCAACGGCGCCGACCTCGTTCTGCTCGACCTCATGCTGCCGGGAGTCTCCGGCACCGAGGTGTGCCGAGAGCTGCGTGCGAAGTCCAGCGTTCCGATCATCATGCTTACGGCCAAGGACTCGGAGATCGACAAGGTGGTGGGACTCGAGCTCGGCGCTGACGACTATGTGACCAAGCCCTACTCCTCGCGAGAACTGCTGGCCAGGGTGCGAGCGGTGCTGCGCCGCAACGTCGAGTCCGAAGCCTTCGACGACGAGTCGGTGCTCGAAGCCGGGGGAGTCCGCATCGATGTCGAACGTCACGTCGTCAGCGTCCGCGGCGAAGAGCTGTCGATGCCGCTGAAGGAGTTCGAACTGCTCGAGATCCTCATCCGCAACTCCGGCCGGGTGATGACACGTGGTCAGCTCATCGATCGGATCTGGGGAGAAGACTACGTCGGCGACACGAAGACCCTCGACGTCCACGTCAAGCGTCTGCGGGCCAAGGTCGAGCAGAACCCCTCGGAGCCGCGCCTGCTGACCACCGTGCGCGGACTCGGCTACAAGTTCGAAGCCTGACTACGACCACCCGCAGAGCGTGACTGCGCGCAGAGCCTGATCGCCCGCAGCGGGAGCACTCACGGCACCTGCGCCGAGAGACTCACAGCTGACGCAGGCCGAGAGGCTCACAGCTGACACAGAAGGAGCCGCCCACATTGTGTGGGCGGCTCCTTGAGAAATACGGCTCTCGTGCGGTTGGACTCAGCCGTTGATACCGGTGGCTTCGCCGGACTGCGATGCGTCTTCGCCGGGCTGAGTGGCATCCTCGCTGGGAGACTCCGATGGCTTTTCGGTCGGCACGTACTGTTCGTAGTACGGCAGGGAATTCGACAGGACCTGAGTCCGGATCGTCTTCTCGTCGCTGCCGACCTTGACGGTGACGTCGGCCAGGTCGCCGGGCTTCGCCTTGAGGCTGTCCACGATGACCGGCTTCGATGACGTCGACGCCGAGCTCTCCGGGTCCTGAACGAAGGTTTCGCCGGCCTTGACCGACTCGGTGGTCGTCTTCCCGCCGACGTCCAAGGACACCTTGGCAGAGGAATCGCCCTTGTTGATGAGTGTGAAGAACAGCTGGGCCGGGCCCTTGCCGGACTCGTCCATGATGAGCATCAGACCGCGGACCTCGACGTCTCCGACCGATCCCCAGGCACCGTCACCGGCGTTGTAGTGGTACTCGGCGGTTTGGTGAGGTGACAGCAGGCTTGCACATCCGCTGACGGGAATGACGAGAGCGAGTGCGGCAACTGCGAGTGCCGCGCGGTTGTGCCGTTTCATTGTGCTCCTTGAAGTGGCAATACAAGATCAATCTGTATACTACCCGGTTTTTGACCGGCCGTAGAACCCGGAATGGGACCGGACGAGTTCCCGCTGTGAGAACTCCAACAGAGCCCAGGCCCGGAGGAACGGGTTCTGGCCGCGAGAATTTCGGTATCGCCTGAGATGAGCCTGCGTTCGGCAAACCGCGCAGCGGAGCCTAGCACGAAGAATCCGCAGCCTGAATGATTTCTGTGGCGCGCCTCATGGTAAACTGGAAGTCCGCGAAAGGGGTTTGAAGAGAATATGAGTTTCGAGGTCGGCGACACAGTTGTCTATCCACATCACGGTGCAGCGACAATCCAAGATATCAAGAAACGAACCATTAAAGGTGAGGAGAAACTGTATCTCAAGCTCCAGGTCGCCCATGGTGATCTAGTGATCGAGGTTCCTGCGGAGAACTGCGACCTCGTCGGTGTGCGAGATGTCGTCGGTGAAGAGGGTGTTGAGAAGGTATTCAACGTCCTCCGCGCGGAATTCGTCGAAGAGCCCACGAACTGGTCTCGTCGCTACAAGGCGAATCTTGAGAAGCTGCAGTCCGGCGACGTGATCAAGGTTGCCGAAGTCGTTCGTGACCTGTGGCGTCGCGAGCAGGACCGCGGCTTGTCGACCGGTGAGAAGCGCATGTTGTCCAAGGCCCGTCAGATCCTCGTTTCTGAACTCGCATTGGCTGAGAAGAAAGAGGAATCCGAGGCCGAGGCCATCCTGGACGAAGTGCTCGCGTCCTGAATATCTGCGTCATCGTTCCGGCCGCAGGGTCGGGAACGCGCTTGGGCAGTGCAGACCCGAAGGCCCTCGTCCGGCTGAACGGGAAGAGCCTTCTGGCTCGTAGTCTTGAGACGATCATCTCCTCGGGAGTTGCTTCCACAATTGTGGTTGCCGCTCCCGAGGAGTTTTTAATGCGTGCCCGCAATGAAATCGATTCCATTTCAGAATCGGGCGGAGAAGATTCGGAATCCAGTATTTCGGGAATGCGAATCACAGCTGTAGCAGGCGGAGAAGATCGAATCGAATCCGTGCAATTGGCCTTGAAATATGCCGGTGACGCAGACATTGTGCTGGTCCACGATGCTGCCCGGGCACTGACACCGTCCGAGGTCTTCCGGCGAGTGGCCGATGCTGTCAGCGCCGGCGCCGAGGCGGTCGTTCCCGTCCTGCCCATGACGGACACCGTGCGCCGCGTTGAGAGCCGCCCCGCGGCGCACTCGGATCACCGTCAGGCCATGAACGATCACCGTGCCACCACGAACGACGGGCCCCGGGCACCTCAGTCGCAGCCAGACGCAGACGGTTGGCAAGTTGTGGTCGAATCCGGTGCTGAGAACGACCAGAAGTTACCAACCGTTGAGGTCCTCAACGGCGATCTTGACCGTTCGCGACTGCGCCGCGTCCAAACTCCTCAGGGTTTCACTGCAAGCACCCTGCGTCGAGCCCACGAGAGATACGAAGACGATCTGGCCGCCTCGGGACCGGGAGGCCTTGCAGCCACGGATGATGCGGGTCTCGTCGAGCGCCTCGGTGTCGATGTCGTTGCCGTGGACGGTGACGAGGAAGCACTGAAGATCACCTACCCGCTCGACCTCGTACTCGGTGAGCACATCGCGATGAAGCGGGACGCCGGAGCGACTCGGGACGCGGGAGCGACTCGGGACGCCGGAGCGACTCGGGATGCGACGCAGCGGGAGCAGGCGACTGTCGATGCGGAAGTGAACGGCGCGAAGCCGAACGCAGCGAGCGAAGGAGAGCAGTGACGATGACCATGGTGATTCCGCGTACCGGCATCGGAGTCGACGTGCACGCCTATTCCGACGATCCCGAGCGTGAACTGTGGGTCGCGGGCCTGAACTGGCCCGGTGAACGTGGGCTCGAGGGCCATTCCGATTCCGACGTTGCCGCACATGCGTGCTGTGATGCGCTGTTCTCTGCCGCAGGAATCGGCGATCTGGGTCAGCATTTCGGCGTCGACCGGCCCGAGTTCGTCGGTGCCTCCGGGGCGACTCTCCTCGCCGAGGCGGCACGTCAGGTCCGTGCGGCAGGCTACGAGATCGGCAATGTCTCCGTCCAGGTCATCGGCAACCGCCCGAAGATCGGCACGAGGCGACTCGATGCTCAGCAGGCGCTGTCTGCGGCAGCTGGGGCCGAGGTGTCAGTGTCCGGGACGACGACCGATGCGCTCGGTCTGACGGGGCGCGGTGAAGGCGTCGCAGCCATTGCGAATGCTCTTGTCTATCCCATTGCGCGCGACGACGCGTCGGTGGCAGCGCCGAGACCGCAGTGAGCAGTGCATGAAGGTCGTGTTCCAAGGAGCCGGGGCGATCGGCCTCGCAGCTGCGGCGCTGTTCGGACGAGGACACGAAGCGGTGGTCGTCTCACGGTCGGAAAGTTCGAATTCAGACCCCGTGCGGGCGCGAGGTGCCGCATATCCGAGACGAGTGCGCGCGTTCGGGCAGCGGCTGGTGTGTCGAGTGCCTGTGCGTCGGGAACCTGGGCAGGGGACGGGGCCTGTGCGCCGAGTGCCTGTGGTCGATTGGGCTGCGGTGAGTTCGGAATTGTGGGACCTCGTGGTGCTGACGACACGGCCGGGTGACCTCGACGAGGATGTTGCCTCATCGATTCTCGCTCTTCGTCCGGGCCTCATCGCGATCACCAGCCAGGTCGACGGGGACCGGTCCGTTGCTGCGTCGATGTTCCCTGATTCCGAGATCCTCGTCTTCTCACCCGCGCTCCTGTCAGAGCGAACAACGGGACGCAACGTCAGTTATTGGCATCCGCCTGGGATGCCCGTGTTCATGGCCAGCGGCCGCGGCGAGACCGTGCGAGGACTGCGGCGCAGGCTCGGCGGCCTCATCGTCGGTGTACCGGCCTTCATGATCTCCGCCCCGCCGGCGGTGTTCATTCCCTACGTCGCTGAACTGAGTGCTCGTGAAGGGAATTGGGCCGGTCTGAGGTCGCACCTGCGACGGCCTACGCGGGCAGCCGCGGAGGCTGTGCATGCCGTCACCGGCGTCCGGATGCCGATGTCGGAACGAGGTGCCGGGCTCGTCCTCGACGCGTTGGAGCGATTCGTGCCCATCGACGTCACTGAGTATGCGGGCCGACACTTCGGCCGCCACGAGGGCCAGACACTCGACATGCTCGACGGGTGGCTCAGTCGAGCAGCCGAACGAACCCCCGCGAGGGCACAGCCGCTGACGCCAGCCATGCGCCGATCACCGACGCCCACCCCAGTGACGGGACAGCCGCCGATCCCAGCGCAGTCCTCGGCCCTTCCCGAACTGGCGCAGTCCCCGGCCCTTCGAGAACTGGTTCAGGCCCTGCGCTTACGCGTGACCAGGTAGCCGATTCCGTAGAGTGCCGCGGTGAAGACCAGGGTGCCGAGTATCTGGATGCGCACGGACTCCACGGTCAGACCGAGGATGATGATCATGGCGATGCCCGCCAGCGTCGCATAGGACAGCCAGGGGAAGAGCCACATCTTCAGCGGCAGTTCTTCGCCGGCGGCCTCGGTACGGCGGCGGATGATGATCTGGGAGATCAGTGTCACGACCCAGGTGACGATGAGCGTGGACCCGACGATGTTGAGCAGCACACCGAGCACTTCGGCGGCCCAGAAGTAGTTCAGGGCCACTGCCACGAATCCGAACGCCGAGGTGGCCAGCACCGCGATCATCGGGACGCCGCGTCTGGTCGTGCGGCTCAGTCCTGGCGGAAGCATCTTCCGCTCGGACATGGAGAACGCCATTCGGGAAGCACCATAGATGTTCGCGTTCATCGATGACAGCAGTGCGATGACGATGACCGCGGCCAGGAGAGAGGCGATGACGGGGAGACCAGCGGTGTCGAGGACCGCGACGAAGGGTGACTCGGCCAGCCGTTCGTCCTTCCAGTCGAGCACGAGCACGATGATCGCCACGGAGCCGATGTAGAGGAACAGGATTCGCCACACAATGGTCTTGATCGCCTGTGTCACGCTGCGACTCGGGTTCGCGGTCTCGGCGGCGGCGACCGCCACGATCTCGATCCCGCCGAAAGCGAACGCGACGACGAGGAGACCGGCCGCAACACCGGGGAGACCTGTGGGCATGAACCCATCAGCGAAGATGGTCTCGGGCGGTTGTGCCGGGGTCCAGCCGAACAGGAATGCGGCGCCGAGGACGAGGAACAGGGTCACGAAGGCGACCTTGATGAGGGAGAACCAGAACTCGAACTCACCGAAACTGCCCGAGGTGGTGAGGTTGATCGCGGTGAAGATGACCATGATGGCCAGAGCGATGACCCATTGTGGGACCGACGGCACGTAGCTGGCCGCGATCTGTGCAGCGGCAGTGGCCTCGGCGGCGACGACGAGGCAGAGTTGGACCCACCACAGGGCGCCGACGGCGAATGCGGCGGCAGGACCCATCGCTCGGCCGGCGTAGTGGGAGAAGGCGCCGGGATTCGGGTCGGCAGCCACGAGCTCTCCGAGTGCTCGCATGACGAAGACGACGATGAGCCCGGCAACCACATAGGAGATGAGAACGGCGGGGCCCGCAGCCTGGACACCGGCACCCGAACCGACGAACAGGCCGGCGCCGATCGCCGATCCGAGGCTCATCATGACCAGGTGGCGAGGCTTCATTCCGACCTTCAGGCCGGCTCCGGCCTTCGACGCATCAGGCGTCGGAGACGACGATGACGAGTCAGCAGGAACAGGGGGCTGTGAGGAATGAGAATCAGGCACCAGATGAGTGTATCTCGTGGCTGCAATCACGAGACAGCGCAGTCGAAAGGAAGAGGTGCCGTGGTCGCGTCTGCGACCACGGCACCTCTGTCCGGGGATCTCTGTTTCTGCGGTCCGGTGCGGTGCTCGGTGATCCGATCGATCGCCTGCTCACGCACCACCTCGGCGAATCAGAGAACGAGGATTCTCACGCTCCGCGTTTGACCCAGTCCTCCAGCGACGGAGCTTCGGCACCGATCGACGTCGGCTCGCCGTGTCCGGTCAGGACGATCGTGGCGTCGGGCAGCTTGAACAGGACGTCTCTGATCGATTCGATGATCGTCTCGAAGCTCGAGTGCGAACGACCGGTCGCGCCGGGGCCTCCGTTGAAGAGCGTGTCCCCGGAGAAGAGGACAGGCCCGACAGCACTGCCAGCACCCGCAGATGCCGGGATCGGCAGGCCGGTCTCGACGAAGAAGCAGGTGGAGCCGGGGGAGTGGCCGGGTGTGTGCAGGGCCTTGATCCTCACGCCGCCGACGTTCCAGGTATCTCCGTCGGAGATCTCCGTGTCCGGGCGGTAGCTGTCATAGGTCATGTCCCAGAGGACGTGATCCTCGGGGTTCAGATGAACGGGTGGGTTGCCCACACGGTGCGCGAAATCGCGGACGACTCCGACATGGTCATCGTGCCCGTGAGTCAGCAGAATCGCTTTGACCTCACGCGCACCGACCTTCTCCGCGATGGCGTTGACGTCGTGCGCGGGATCGATGACGATGACTTCGGAGTCGTCGCCGATGATCCATACGTTGTTGTCGACGTCCCAGGTTCCGCCGTCGAGCGAGAACGTTCCAGACGTGACCAGATGTTCGATTGCCGTCATCAGAGCTCCACCACCGATCGCAGTACCTTGCCTTGACTCATCTTCTCGAATGCCTCCTCGACGTCGCCGAGCCCGATGCGCTCAGACACGAACTTCTCCAAAGGCACGCGTCCCTGCTGATACAGGTCGACGAGCATTGGGAAGTCCCGTTCGGGCAGGCAATCACCGTACCAGGAGGACTTGAGGCGACCGCCGCGGCCGAAGACGTCGAGCAGCGGAACACTCAGCTCCATCTCCGGGGTCGGCACGCCCACGAGCACCACGGTGCCCGCGAGGTCACGGCCGTAGAAGGCCTGTCGCCAGGTTTCAGGTCGGCCGACCGCGTCGATGACGACGTCGGCGCCGAAGCCTCCGGTGAGTTCCTGGATGGCCTCGACGACTTCGTCCTCGCTCTTGCCGCGGGTATTGACCGTGTGGGTGGCTCCGAGATCCTTCGCCCAGTCGAGCTTCTTGTCATCGAGATCGAGGGCGATGATCGTGCCGGCACCGGCCAGCGCAGAACCGGCGATAGCCGAGCAGCCGACGCCGCCGCAGCCGATGACGGCCACGGTCTTGCCGCGGGTGACCTCGCCGGTGTTGATGGCGGCACCGATTCCGGCCATGACACCGCAGCCCAGCAGACCCACGACAGCGGGATCAGCCTCGGGGACCTTGGTGCACTGTCCGGCCGCGACCAGGGTCTTCTCTGCGAAGGACCCGATGCCCAGTGCGGCTTCGAGCTCGGTGCCGTCGGGCAGGGTCATCTTCTGCGAAGCGTTATGGGTGTCGAAGCAGTACCAGGGTTCGCCGCGCTTGCAGGCCCGGCACTCACCGCAGATGGCGCGCCAGTTGAGGATGACGAAGTCGCCCACCTCGACGTCGGTGACGCCTTCGCCGATCTCTGAGACCGTGCCGGCCGATTCGTGGCCGAGCAGGAACGGATAGTCGTCGCTGATTCCGCCCTCGCGGTAGTGGAAGTCCGTGTGGCAGACGCCGCACGACTTCACGTCGACGACGACCTCGCCGGGTCCCGGGTCGGGGATGACGATGTCTGTGAGTTCGACCGGCGCCCCCTTGCTGCGGGAGATGACACCTTTGACCGTCTGTGGCATTGCGTCTCCTAGTGCTCTTAGGCGTTGTGCTCTTCTGCATTGGCAAAGGCCATGTGCGCCCACCGAAAAGTTCGTACAGCCCCACCCTAACCAGGCTGGGCGCTCGCGACCAGT
This sequence comes from Brevibacterium sp. UCMA 11752, assembly GCF_021532235.1. Taxonomy (NCBI): domain Bacteria; kingdom Bacillati; phylum Actinomycetota; class Actinomycetes; order Micrococcales; family Brevibacteriaceae; genus Brevibacterium; species Brevibacterium sp. UCMA 11752. The sequence goes on from NZ_JACBOS010000003.1 coordinate 1,506,431, forward strand.
GCGCCCGCGGAATGAGAATTCAGGTCCGAAGTCGGGTGATGCGAGAGGTCCGAAATCGGGCTGTGCGGGAGGTCTGAAATCGGACTGTGCGGGAGGCCTGCAGCCGGTCAGGGCGAGGGCGAGACGAGCGGCGAGACGAGGGGTGAATCGACGAAGGCGGCTCGATGCCTGCTGCCAGGTGTCGAACCGCCTTCGTCGGAACAGATCTCGGGTGTGAGGTCACCATCTGTCGGTGGTGATCACTCCTGGTCCGGGTGCTTACGCAGGTGCATGATTGCGGCGATGAGGCCGCCCCAGACGGTGACCATGGCGATGACCATCATGACGATTGCTGAGGTACCCATCAGTGTGCTCCTCCGTGAGTGGTGTTTGTGCGATTCTTTTCGGCCACAGAATCGGCGACGGCCGCTTCGGCCGCGTCGAGTGTCTTCTGGGGCCATTTGATCAGGGTCAGGACGATCGAGGCGATGATGAGCAGTCCGATCATGCCCCAGCCGAAGGTGCCCGTGAGGACGGCTGGATAATCTTCGTAGCCTTCGGTCGAGTAGGTCATGATCTGGGTGATGAGCATGTAGATGAGCACGATGGTCGTGAGACCGCCGAGGATGATCATCCAGAGCCAGCCCACCTTGAAGCTCGAGATCGCGTTGAGGTGATCACGCAGGACAGGAAGCCTGCGGGCGATCCAGCCGATGGTGATGAGCGCGACGACGGCACCGCCGACGATTCCGATGTTGTTGGCCCAGGCATCGATCGTGTCGAGGACGTAGAGGCCGGTGACGGTGGGCATGAGCAGGATCGAGATGACCGCCATGATTCCGCCGACGAGCAAGGTCGACGCCCTGTCGCCGAGGCCGAACTTCTCACGCACGGCCTGGATCGGGACTTGCACGATCGAGATGATCGACGTCAGCCCGGCGAACACGAGGCAGGCGAAGAAGGCGAAGCCGAACAGCGCGCCTCCCGGCATCTCCGAAATCAGTGTCGGGAACGCCATGAACGCGAGTCCGATGCCGCTCTCGGCAACCTCGGAGACCTGCGTGCCCTGCGCCGCAGCCATGAAGCCGAGAGCTGCGAAGACGCCGATTCCGGCGAGGATCTCGAACGCGGAGTTCGAGAAGCCGACGACGAGTCCGGCACCGGTCAGGTTCGTCTTCCGCTTCAGGTAAGAGGCGTAGGTGATCATGATGCCGAAGGCGATCGACAGTGAGAAGAAGATCTGCCCATAGGCCGCGATCCATACTGCCGGATCTGCCAGCGCAGCGAAGTCTGGGGTGAACAGTGCGTTGATGCCGTCGAAGGCGCCCGGCAGGAACAGGGCCCGGACGACGAGCGCGAGGAACAGGACGACCAGCAGCGGGATGAAGATCTTCGAGAATCGCGCGATGCCGTTCTGCACACCGGCCAGGAGGATTCCCAGCGTGGCGATCCACACGAGGATGATCGGAATCAGGATGCCGGGGACGAATTCGAACGAGATGCCCGGGTCGCTGGCGTGGAGGAACGTCTCGGTGAAGAACCCGGTCGCGTCATCGCCCCATGCCTGGTTGAGGGAGAAGAACATGTAGCACCCGGCCCAGCCGATGATGGCTGCGTAGTAGATGCCGATGAAGAAGGCCACACCGGTCTGGAACCAGCCGATGGGCTCGGCGACCTTCGATGCCATCCGGAACGCCAGCGGCGCTGAGCCGCGGGACCGGTGGCCCATTGCGTAGTCGAAGAACAGCAGCGGAATGCCAGCTGTCAGAAGAGCGACGAGATAGGGGATGATGAAGGCGCCGCCGCCGTTGTCGTACGTGATGTACGGGAAGCGCCAGATATTGCCGAGGCCGACTGCCGACCCGATGGCTGCGAAGATGAACGCGCCGCGGGTGGCGAAGACCTCCCTCTGGGGTGATTTGGTGGAAGACACGGTGTTCCTTTCTGTCCAACCACATTGTTGTGAGGCTGATGCCGGTATGACGGTCTGCTGTGACGAAATCGCCGGCAAGCGAGCGTACCGCCTACGAGGATAGCCTCGTGATGAAGCGGGCGCGGTCGCGTTGACTTGCTCCCCAGCATACTGGGAGGTCACTGTGAAACGTGCCCCAAGTCACGTGAGCTGTGTAACACTCTCGTATCAAATGTCGGACACCTCATAGTCGTCCCCGAGTCATGATGCCCGCGCAGACAGCAACACAGCGCTTGTCCCCGGTAGACTTGTGTGCGTGACTATCGCTCTGTACAACACCGCCAGCCGCACCACCGACGAACTGCGCCCCGTCAATGCCGGGCACGTGGGCATCTACGTCTGTGGTGCCACGGTGCAGGGCGAGCCACATATCGGCCACCTGCGCTCGGCCTCGGTCTTCGACCAGCTTCGTCGTTGGCTGATGTATCGCGGCTACAGCGTCACCTTGGTCCGCAACGTCACGGACATCGACGACAAGATCCTGTCGAAATCCGCCGAGGAGGGGCGACCCTGGTTCGCCCACGCCTTCAAATACGAGCGGGCCTTCACCCAGGCCTATGCCGCCCTCGACGTGCTGCCACCCAGCTACGAACCCCGCGCCACCGGGCACATCACCGAGATGATCGAACTCATCGATCGACTCATCGACGCGGGGTATGCCTACCCGGCACTCGACGACAGCGGCGATGTCTACTTCGCGGCCACCTCGTGGGCGGACTACGGGGAACTGACCAACCAGCGCCTCGAGGACATGGAACCCGCGAACGATGCAGACATGCGGGGCAAGAAGGACGCCCGGGACTTCGCGCTGTGGAAGGCGCACAAACCCGGCGAGCCCGGCACCGCCTCGTGGCCGGCTCCCTGGGGTCGGGGCCGACCGGGCTGGCACATCGAGTGCTCGGCCATGTCGACGAAGTACCTCGGCGAGAATTTCGACATCCACGGCGGTGGGCTCGACCTGCGCTTCCCTCATCACGAGAACGAGCTGGCCCAGTCGCGCGCGGCTGGCGACCGGTTCGCCAACATCTGGATGCATTCGGGCCTGCTCAACGTGGGCGGGGACAAGATGTCGAAGTCGCTCGGCAACTCGGTCTTCGCCTCCGAACTCTTCCACCGCTACAGCCCGCTGGCCGTGCGCTACTTCCTCACCGGTGCCAGCTACCGGTCGATCCTCGAGTTCTCACCCGAGGCCATGGACCGGCAGACGGCCTCGCTCGACCGCCTGGCGAACTTCCTCCAGCGAGCCCGGCAGGCACTCGGAGACGACGCACCCGCACTGCCCGATGTCCGCGACTCCTACAGCGGTCGCAGCGTCGACGTACCCACGGAGTTCGCAGCGGCACTCGACGACGACCTCGGCGTGCCCCGTGCACTGTCCGTGGTCTTCGCGAAGGTCACCGAGGGTGCGAAACTCCTCGACTCCGGCCAGGACCGGAGCACACTCACGCAGATCGTCGCCGAGGTGGAGCTGATGCTCGATATCCTGGGAGTCAATCCCAGCGCCGAGGCGTGGGCCGGCTCAGGAGCGAGCGCGAGCGTGGAATCGGCGCTGGATTCCCTCGTCGATGCGCTCGCCGCACAAAGGGCCGCGGCGAAGGCGGAGAAGGACTTCGCCACCGCCGATGCGATCCGCGACAATCTGGCATCCGCCGGAATCGTCATCGAGGACACGGCCGACGGCTACCGCTACCACGTCAAGGACAGCTGACCCACGACACTCTGCTCAGAAAATCTCTCCCGGTGACGAACTCCGGTTCGTGACCACCTACGACTCTTAAGGAATCACATGGCTTCCAACCCACGCGCCGGCGGCTCGAAGAAGGGCCCGACCAAGGGCTCCGGCGGCAAGAACAAGCGCAGCCTGCAGGGCCGCGGCCCCACGCCCAAGGCCGAGGACCGTGTCTACCACAAGGCACACAAGACGGCAGCGGCGAAGAAGGCCTCAAGCGCCAATCAGGCCAAGCGACGCAAGAAGGAAAACGGTCCGAACATGGTCGCCGGGCGCAACTCGGTGCTCGAGGCTCTGCGCGAGGACGTTCCCGCAACAGCGATGTACGTCGCCGGGCGGATCGACTCCGATGACCGTGTCCGGGAAGCCATCACCCTGGCCACCAAACGCGGCATCTCGATGCTCGAGGCGAGCAAGCCCGACCTCGACCGGCTCACCGACGACGCGATCCACCAGGGCATCGCCCTGCAGATCCCGCCATACGACTACGCCGAGCCCCGTGACCTGCTCGAGGTCGCAGCCGACCGGGCCGAGGCTCCGCTGCTCGTCGCCCTCGACGGCATCACCGACCCCAGGAACCTCGGTGCCATCGTGCGTTCCGCCGCGGCCTTCGGCGGTCACGGCGTCATCATCCCGGAGCGTCGTGCCGCCTCGATGACCGCAGCTGCGTGGAAGACCTCCGCCGGTGCAGCTGCGCGCATCAAGGTCGCCCAGGTCGTCAACTTGGCCCGTGCCATCGACGAGCTCAAGAAGCAGAACGTCTTCGTCGTCGGACTCGACATGGACGGAGACGTCGAGCTGCCGGAGCTGACCTTCAGCCGTGACCCGCTGTGCATCGTCGTCGGCTCCGAGGGCAAGGGCATCTCTCGCCTCATCGCCGACAAATGCGATCAGATCGTCTCGATTCCGATCGCCGCGACCACGGAGTCCCTCAACGCGGGAATCGCCGCAGCTGTGTCCCTCTACGAGGTCGCCCGCACCCGCCGCGCCTGAGGCCGACCAGTCCGCGCTGAACCTCCCCGACGTCACTAATAACGCCCGGCGCCGCGCGTCATTAGTGACGTCGGGGAGGTTGAGCGAACCGTATCGCCGCTCAGACGTCCATGCTGGCGCGGTAGTCGCTGTTGCTCAGCGCTCCGACGCGGGAGTGGCGGCGGCTGTAGGTGAGGTAGACGACGAAGCCGACGAGCATCCACAGGCCGAAGACGGCCCAGGTGGTTCCGCCGAGGTTGACCATGAGGAACGCACAGGCCAGGGAGCCGAGGATGGGAATCGTCGGGCCGAAGGGCACCTTGAATGAGCGTGGCAGGTCCGGGCGTCTGACGCGTAGGTAGATGACCGCGATGTTGACGAGGCAGAAGGCGAACAGGGTGCCGATGCTCGTGGCATTCGCGAGTTCGCCGAGCGGGATCAGTGCCGCTGTGATCGCCACGAGCACGCCGGTGACCAGGGTTCCCACCAGGGGAGTGCCCGTCCGAGGTGAGACGATGCCGAAGACCTTCGGAACCATACCGTCGCGCGACATCGTGAGCAGGATGCGAGATTGTCCGTAGAGGACGGTGATGACGACCGAGAAGATCGCGAGCACTGCGGAGATGGCGAAGATGAAGACCGCGAGGTTCGACTGTGTGAGCTCGTGGACGATCTGGACCAGGGGAGCGACGGTCGTTTTCAGACTGAACCACTGCCACTCCCTGGCGCCGATTGCGGCGACTGCCACCAGCACGTACATCGTGGTGACGATGACCATGGAGAGGATGATCGCCCTTGGCATGTCCCGCTTCGGGTTCTTCGCCTCCTCGCCGGCGGTCGAGGCCGCGTCGAAGCCGATGTAGGAGAAGAACACGCTCGAGGCTGCTGCTGTGACGCCGGCGGCACCCATGGGCAGCATCGGTGCGAAGTTGCCGGCCTTGAAGGCGGTGAACGCGACGATAGCGAAGAAGACCAGGATGCCGAGCTTGACGAACACGATGATCGTATTCACGATGGCGGATTCCTTGGCCCCGCGCATGAGCAGGACCGTGGCGAGGAGGACGACGATGAGGGCGGAGAGATTGACGACGCCGCCGGGGCTGTCGGCCACACCGGGGCCGGCGGTCAGGCTCGGCGGCAGTGACAGACCGAAGATCCGCAGCGTCTCATTGACGTAGTCGGCAGCGCCCACGGCCACCGCAGCCACGGAGACCGCGTACTCGAGGACGAGACACCAACCGCAGATCCACGCCACGCCCTCGCCGAGGGTCGCATAGGAATACGAATAGCTCGATCCCGACACCGGAACCATGCCCGCCATCTCCGCATAGCTGACGGCAGAGAGCAGAGCGGTGATTCCGGCCAGGATGAAGGCCAACCAGACGGCAGGCCCGGCGATCGGCACGGCCTCGCCGAGGATGACGAGGATGCCCGTGCCCAAGGTGGCGCCGACGCTGATCATCGTCAGTTGGAAGACGCCGAAGGTTCTGCGCAGACCGCCGGTGGACGCATCCTGGGTGTCCTCGACCATGCTGCTGATCGACTTGCGACGGACCAGCTGACTGGCCAGCCTGGGTCGATCGGGCGCAGTCGGGGAGGTTGAGTTGTCTCGAGCGGTCATGCGAATATTCTTGCACGTGCACCCACCACGGTCGCAGGCGACTGCGTGCTAGGGCCGCAGGCGACTGCGTGCTAGGGCCGCAGGCGACTGCGTGCTAGGGCCGCAGGCGACCGCGTGCTGCGGCCGCACGCGACTGAGTACGAGCGCTGCACGCGACTGCGCTCGACCGGAGACTTACAGCTGAGACTTAGAGCCGAGGGGAGAAGCGACCGTCCTGGGCCATCCAGCCGCCGTCGACGAGCTGCGAGTGTCCGGTGACATACGTCGAGGCGTCGGAGGCGAGGAACAGCACGGGCCCGGCGATCTCGTGGAGGTGCCCCCAGCGGCCCAGAGCGGTCTTCTCCGCATAGGCGCTCCACCACTCGTCATCGGCCTTGATCTGCTGGGTCAGCGGAGTGTCGAAGGGTCCGGGCAGGATCGCGTTGACGCGCACACCCTGTGGCCCCAGCTCACTGGCCAGCGTCTTCGTCAGCTGCACGACACCTGCCTTGGCTGCGGCGTAGATGCCCTGGCCAGGTTCGACCGCGAGAGCCCGGAATGATGAGTAGGTGACGATCGAGCCGCGGCCGCGCTCGGCCATCTCGGCGCCGAATCCGCGCATCAGGCGGTAGGTGCCCTTGAGGTTGATGTCGATGACCCGGTCGAATTCCTCGTCGGTCGTCGACAGCAGCCGCTTGCGCACGTTCGCGCCCGGGGTGATGACGAGAACCTGGGCCTCCGGGTGAGCCGCGACAAGGGCATTGACCGATTCAGTGTCTGTGATGTCCACGCGTGCGGCCTCGGCCCCCGGCGACGAGGTTGCGCTGTGTCCGCCCTTGCCTGTGCCGCCCGTGCTTCCCGTGATTCCTGTGCCGCCCGGTTTGCCTTGGCGTTCGGCGATGATCCGCACGGTCTCCTCGGCGCCATCGAGGTTGAGGTCGGCGACGACGACGTGGGCACCGGAATCGGCGAGGCCGATCGCGCTGGCTTGGCCCAGTCCGGAACCTGCTCCGACGACGACGGCGGTGCGGCCGCTGAGGTCGAAGAGGGAGGGGATCGAAGGGTTGTGCTCATTCGTCGGCATGGAATTCTGCGTCGACTGGGATGAGTTCTGCGGGACTTGCGACATCGAAGGTCCTTTGCGTTGCACTGGCGGTTCAGGCGGGGATCGCCTCATTGTCCTCAAACATATGCCCGCCGAGGTGGCGCTCGGGTCCACGTTCCACTTGGTGGAATATCGGCCCAGACGTCCTCAGAACTTCTGGCTGTCGACGTAGAGCGCCTCGTCGGGGAGGTTCGAGAGATAGTCGACGATGAAATAGGCGATGGCCTCCATCGTGGGGATGTCGCGCTGCCGGGCCCGGGACATGACGCGCCGGTGCTCGACGAACTCATAGAAGATCTGGCCAGGTTCGAGTTTGTGGGTGAGGTTCTCGGGGATGGCGGAGATGAGGGGCTTGTAGACCTCCTCGAGCCACAGCCGCGCGGCATCGTCCTCGTCGAGTTCGACGGGCAGCTCGCCCGAGCCGTGTGCTCCGCCGGTGAAGCCTGGCGCGCTGCGGTGGGAGTCAAGGTCGTTGAGCATCGTCCGCGCCTGGTTCTCGTTGGCGCCGATGCCTGTCAGGCGCAGGAGTCTGCGGGAATGGTGATTGGGCTCGACGACCTTCGGCTCGACCAGCAGGCTGACGCCGTCGAGGTCGGTGGTCACGGTCAACTCACCCAGGTCGAAGCCCAAGTCGTTGAGGCGGCGGATGCGCTCGTCGATGCGCCAGCGTTCGTTGACGGAGAACTCTTCGACCCGAGTCAGCTCCCTCCACAGCCCGTTGTAGGCCTCGAAGAGACGCTCGCCGGCGGCCATCGGGTCGACCGTCGATTCGATGAGGCCCGCGGCCTGCAGATCGAGGAAGTCACCGGCGATGTTCGTGCGCGCGATGCGCAGATCCATCTGCCGCTGACCGTCGGAGAGCTGATCGTGGAGCTCACCGGTCTCCGCATCGACGACATAGGCCGCATAGGCATCGGCATCGCGCCGGAACAGGGTGTTCGACAGGGAGACGTCGCCCCAGTAGAAGCCGACCAGGTGAAGTCGGGCGAGCAGGACCGCGAGTGCGTCGACGAGGCGGTCTGCTGCGTCCGCGGCCAGCGACTGGGAGAACAGAGCACGGTAGGGCAGCGAGAAGTTGAGGTAGGCGGTCAGCAGTGCCCCAGGGAGCTCCGTCGCCGAGGCGGTGGATCGGTTGGTGACATAGGCACGCGGTTCGACCGTGGGTACGGCCAGGTTTCCGAGCACGCCGAGGATGTCGAATTCGCGCAGGGCCCGACGGTCGTCGGTCTCCTTGATCGCGAGGACCTCATCGCCGATCTCGACGAAGCGCACCACATGGCGGGAGATGCCGCGGGGCAGACCACCGAGGAAATCCTGGGGCCACTCACCGAGGGGAAGATGCCACGGAAGTCCCGCGATCGCGTCGTGATCGGCGCTGTGGACCGCGTGGATCTGCGGTGCTGAGGTTTCGGGCACCGATCAGGAGTCCACGTCCGCGATCGAGGCGACGAGCGCCTCGGCGACCTCAGGTTTCTCCACCCCGATCAGACGCCCATGGTCGAGGAACGCGATGCGGTCGCCGAGGACCTTCGCGTCATCGAGATCGGCCGTGGCATAGAGGGTAGTCAGCCCGAATTCCTGCTGCAGATCCTTGACCAGGCGCAGGGTGTCGGCCTGGTACTCGGGAACGAGGTTGACGACCGGTTCGTCCATGATCAGGACCTTGGGCTGACGGACCACGGCACGGGCCAGGGCGATCGTCTGGCGCTGCAGGGCGGAGAGATCACCGGGTACGGCATCGAGGATGTCGCTGAGCCCGATCTTCGAGGTCACGGACTCGACGCGTTCACGGATCTCCTCGGCGGGGAGACCATCGACACGGAGCGCGAAGCCGAGGTTGTCGCGCACGCTCATATGCGGGTAGAGGGCGTAGCTCTCAAGGGCAAGTGTGACGTCGCGATCGTTGACCGCGGCGTGGGTGACGTCGACTCCGTCGATGAGGATCGTGCCCGTCTTGGGGGCCTCGAGGCCGTGGAGCATCCGCAGAATGGTCGATTTGCCGGATCCGGACGGTCCGTAGAGGACGACGAACTCGCCGTCGTCGATGAAGAGATTGAACGAGTGCACCGAGGGGGACACGGTGTTCTCGTAGACATGACTGAGGCCATTCAACGACACTGTTGACATGCTTCCTCCTAAAGTATTCGTGAGCAGCTGGTCGTCGGTGACCTGGCGGGGATGCTCAGTCCTTCACATCCTAAGCCGTTGAATGCGCTCTGTGACAGCCTATTCGACGAAGCGTAGAGTGATTCTCAGCACTGTGCCAGCGCACAGACGCACACCTTGGCGGATGCTGGGTGAGAAACCGCGGGTTCGGCGATTGTTCAACAGTTCTCAAGCGCCGTGCGGACAGGCAAGCTTCTTTGTGCAATTGATTGTGCAGACGGCGTGTCGGACGCAGGCGAGACTGTCGACCGAATCTGCAATCGAGGCCCACCGCCGCCGAGGTGGTCGCCGGTGGGGCCGGCCCCGATAGACTTCCCGGTATGAAGGTCAAGCTCGACGATGTCGCCGCCCGGGCGGGCGTATCCCTGGCGACGGTGTCCCGCGTCCTCGGCAGACGCGGTGCTGTGGCCGAAGAGACCCGGGCCAGAGTGCTCGAGGCGATGGACTCGTTGGGCTACTCTCGTTCCACCCTCCTCCATGAGGCGCCGAGGCGGTTGGTCGCCGTCAGTGCTCCCGGAAATCCCGAATACTGGCAGGTTCAGGTCTGCACTCGCGTGGCCGCGGCTCTGCAGGACCACGGTCTGCTCATCACCCGGCCGCCGGTCGAGACCGAGACCACCCCGCTGGAAGTCGCCGTCGACGCCGGTGCCGTTGCCCTCGTGACGCCGACGCTGACGAGCCTGCACACCGACATCCCCTGCATTCGCGTCGACGAGCAGTCGGCGGTGGACTCCGATGATGTCAGCGGCGACATCATCGCCGCCCGCCTCGACCTCGGCGGGGGAATGACGACGGCCTTCGAACATCTCCAGGCCATCGGCCACCGACGCATCGGTCTCATCTGCAATGACAGCGGTGAGCTTGCGGTGCAGCTGATCAGACGCTTCCGCACCGAGCATCCCGCGCGCAACTTCGGGGTCAAGCTCGATGATTGGATCTCGCAGGTTCCGAAGTCCTTCTCCGGCGGTTCGCGCGCCGTCCTCGACCTCAAGGATGCGACCTGCACCGCGGTGATCGTGCAGTCGGCCCTGCAGCTGCACGGTGCTCTGCAGGGTCTGCGCAACCGGCACCTGCAGGTACCGCGGGACATGTCGATCGTCGGCTTCGGCGATTCGCCGACGATGAAGTTCACCGGGCCACCAGCCACCGTTCTCGGCATCGACGTCGAGGGACTCTCGCAGGCCCTTGTCGCAGCGACCCTGTCGACGCTGAAGATCTCCGGTGAGGACCTCAAGTCGGTTCCTCCGGTGTTTCGGCCCCGTCTGCTGGCACGAGGCTCGACGACGGCGGCCCGACAGTGAACCAGACACCGGGCACACCGGGCGCACCGGGCACACCGAAGCCGCCGGAATCCGGCAGCCACAAGCACGTCGGGCTCGCGGACATCGCGGGTGCTGCCGGGGTCTCGAAGGCAACAGCCTCCCGCGCCCTGCGCAACCCTGAGTCGGTGTCGTCCGGGTCCATGGCCAAGGTCAAGCAGGCACTGGCGATCCTGGGAGTGGATTCGCGCGCCCCGCATGCCACCTCCCGGGAGATGGTTGCGCTCGTGAGGCCCTCCGTGACCGCCGGCGATGTCGATCCCTATGCGCGCCTGTTCGACATTCTGACCAGCAAGATCTTCGCGCAGGGGATCGCCGCCGTGCACGTGGAGGCCGCCTCGAATCGGGTCGATGCCCTGGCCGAGTCCCTGCTGGGCCCGGTGGGGAGCGACCCGCACATTCAGGGTGCGATCGTCCTCGGCGGGGGACCGGCGGGCGAGCTCGCGGCAAAGCTGGCCGCGCGCAGTCTGCCGCAGATCAGGGTCTCCAATGCCCGACACGAAGACGGAATCTCACGCATCGTCCTCGACGCCACGGACGGCATCACCACAGCAGTCCAGCACCTCGTCCATCTTGGCCATCGTCGAATCGGACTCGCCGTGCTCCGCGATTCTGCCGCTGCCGCGCGTATCGCGGTCTTCCGCAAGGCCATGGCCAATGTCCTCCACATCCCGGCCACACGTGACCAGGCGCCGGTCATCGAGGCCGCCGGGGGCACCATGGCCGGAGTTTCGGCGGCCGACGAACTTCTCCGCCAGCAGTGCACGGCGGTCATCGCATGCGCGCCGTCTCTGTCGTTCGGCATCCTTGAGGCCGCTGCTCGCACCCGACTCGACATGCCGCGTGATCTGTCGCTGCTCACGGTCGGGGACGTACCCGATGCCGAAGTCATCGCCCCGCCCCTGTCGCAGGTCAGCTATGACTGGGAGGCTGTGGCAGTATCCGCCCTCACCGAGGTGAGAGGGATGATGGCCGATCCCGCCGAGGCGGTGCGCATCGACTATTCGGTCACCCCGGATCTCGTGCTCCGGGCCAGTGCCGTGCCGCCGCAGCGACGCTGACACCGCAGGCCCGAAAAAAGTGGCAGTGCCACCGCAGCGACGCTGAGAAAACAGCCGCCGAGGCGCTTCAGGACTGTGGCGGCTGTGCGCGGCGTTCGTTCGCGAGGCGTGTGAGGAGTTCTGCGACCGCGCTGGGATCCGTGATCCGCCACGGTGCGCGGGTCGGGGCTGGCCCGACCTTGATGCTCAGGCCCGTCGGCAGGTCGTCGAGTTCGGCGAAGGCATCCTCGTCGGTGACATCGTCGCCGAGGTAGAGGACCGCGGCGGGCGAACCGGCGGCGATGAGCGCCCGCAGACCATCGCCCTTCGTCGCCGTCTTCACTGCAAGCTCCGTGATGTCGTGGCCCTCGATGACGCGGATCCCTGGATGTTCGGCTTGCACGGCGATGACATGAGCGTGCAGCGCGGACGCGAACTCCAGGTCGAGGCCACGCGTGTGCACCGTGCGGGAGAACGGCTTCCGCTCGACCCTGACCTCAGTGACCGACCCCGATCCTGCAGCCGACCCCGATCCTGCAGCCGACCCCGATCCTGACACCGAGTCCGAGCCAGGCTCCGAACTCGCACCCGATCCCGACGACAGGTCGTGTTCGAAGGACTCGATGTGGGCATCGATCGCGGTGAGCATCCGCTGTTCGGCGACGCTGACCTGGGGCTGACTCATTGTCACCTCAGGTGAGGGAGTCGATGCCGGCGATGACGAGCCCAGGTGAACCTCGGCGCCGTGCGAACCGACCAGCCACACATCCGGGGGCGGGTCGGCAAGACGCCGCAGGGTGGTGACGTCGCGACCGGAGACCAGGGCCACCCGGGTCGCCGGCAGGGTGCTGAGATCAACGATCGCCTGTGCCGATTCCGGGAGCATCCGTGACAGGTCGGGATTGTCCTGCAGCGGCGCGAGGACACCGTCGAAGTCGAGGGCGATGAGGACGGAATCGGCGTCGGTGACCTGCCCGAGGTCGAGGGCGGCCGACGGCGTGTAATCGGGAGTCGATTGTGGTGAGGGTGCCTGCTCAGGTGACAGCGGATCCGATGTCACTGACGGCCCTCACCGGGTGCAGATGCCGAGCTGGAAGCCTGTGCGGCGACGGTGGACGTGATGCGATCGGATGCCGTCGTCGATCGTTCGGGCAGAGCGGCTGGACGGTCGGGGATGATCGCCTCCGGGTTCGTGTGGATGGCCTCGAGTTCGGCCAGGAACTTCTTCGACCAGATGCTCACAGTGTCCGTGGCGATCTTCTTGCGCATCTGCTTCATCCGCCGTGAGCGGGTCTTCTCATCCATCTGCACGGCGTCGAGGATGCCGGCCTTGAGGTCGCCGATGTCGTGGGGGTTGACCATCACTGCGCCCTTGAGCTGATCGGCGGCCCCGGTGAACTCGGACAGGACAAGGGCTCCGTCATCACGTCTGCGGCAGGCCACATACTCCTTGGCCACGAGGTTCATCCCATCACGCAGGGCCGTCACGAGCATGACGTCTGCGGCGAGGAAGAAGGCGGTCATTTCATCGCGCGGGTAGGAATGGTGGAGGTAATGGACGGCGATGGACCCGACTTCGGCCTGCTCACCATTGATCCGACCGACGGCCAGCTCCACATCGTGACGGATGATCTTGTACTGCTCGAGCCGTTCTCGGGAGGGTGTGGCGATCTGGATCAGGACGATGTCCTCGACATCGAGCTTGCCCTCGGCCAGCAGCTCACCGAAGGCCTTGAGGCGGTGCCGGATGCCCTTCGTGTAGTCCATCCGGTCGACGCCGAGCATGATGACCTTCGGGTTGCCGACCTCTTCGCGGATCTGCCGGGCACGCTCGATGATCTTCGGATCACGTGCCAGCTCCTCGAGGTAGGGGGTGTCGATGGAGATCGGGAAGGCCTCGGCGCGCGCGATGTGCTCCGGCAGGAAATCCCCGGCCGGGACGTTGACCGTCGAACCCTTCGTCGTGAAATTGAGGCGTCCGCGAACCGCACGACGGAAGTTCGCGGCATCGGCCGGACGCTGGAATCCGATGAGATCCGCGCCGAGGAGGCCGCGGAGGATCTCGTCGCGCCAGGGCAGCTGTGCGAAGAGTTCGAAGGGTGGGAAGGGGATGTGGTTGAAGAAACCGATCGCCAGATCGGGACGCATCCGGCGCACCAGCTGCGGAACCAGCTGGAGCTGATAGTCATGGACCCAGACGGTGGCGCCCTCGGCAGCCACCTCGGCGACCTTGGCCGCGAAGCGCTCATTGACACGCACATACGAGTCCCACCACGTGCGGTGGAACTCGGGCGGGACGATCACATCGTGATAGAGCGGCCACAGAGTTGCATTGGAGAATCCTTCATAATATTTGAGGACATCCTCACTGGTGAGGGTGACGGGAACCAGATGCATCCCGTCGATCGTGAACGGGTCGAAATCGACATCCGGCACCCCGGTCCAGCCGATCCACGCACCCTCCTGAGACTTCATCACCGGTGCCACTGCAGTGACCAAACCCCCAGGTGAGGTACGCCATCCTTGGCTCTTCTCAGCAGGGTCCCGGTCCACGGGCAGACGGTTCGCGACGACGACGAAATCGCTGTCACCATACGCGGATGCGGTAGTGCTTTCGGCAGAGTTGACGGTGTTCATCTGCGCCTCCTCCTGTGTCGGTCCTTGGAACGAACTGTACTCGCTCGACTACGCTTGGGAGAGTGATGGTTCAGGATCTTGGAGGCTACCGCCTCATCGAGGAGCTCGGCTCCGGCGGCATGGGTGTCGTCTATCTCGGTGTCGACGGCGGAAACAACCCTGTCGCTGTGAAGGTTCTGCATCCGCATATCGCCAATGATGAGACCGCTCGCAAACGCCTCGGACGCGAGGTCAGGACCCTGCGACGGATCAAACATCCCAGAATCGCCGAGGTGCTCGACGCCGAGCTCGAATCCGCGCAGCCCTTCATCATCACCGAGTTCGTCGACGGGCAGACGCTGTCCGACGATGTCAGAGACCACGGTCCTTTCGCCGAGGATGAACTCGTCCATTTCGGCCATGCCCTCCTCGACGCCCTCAATGCTGTGCACGAGTCCGGCGTCATCCACCGCGACCTCAAACCCGCGAACGTCATGATCATGGACGGCGAGCCGATGGTCATCGACTTCGGCATCGCCCAGGTCGCCGACGAAGTGCGGGTGACCGCGACGGGGCTGGTGATGGGAACGCCCGGATACCTGTCCCCTGAGATCGCCGATGGCAAGACCTCGAGTGAGAAGACCGACTGGTGGGGGTGGGCTGCGACGATGGCCTATGCCGCCACCGGCCGCAACCCGTACGGATCCGGTCCCCTCGAAGCGGTGCTGGGGCGAGTGGCCATGGGCAAGTTCGATCTCGACAACGCTCCCCGCAACTTCGTTCCCCTGATCGCGGCCTGCCTCGACCCGAAGCCCGAACGCAGACCCAGCGGACAGATGATCCTCGACGCACTCGTCGACATCGAGTCCGGACGCGAACCGCAGCTGGGGTCCGGACCGGCTGCCGGGAGCTCAAGCCAGGCATCGCCGACCGGGACCGCGCGGATGCCCGCGGTCGACGGCGGTGGGGGCAACGGGTCAGGCTACGGCAACGCCTTGGGCACGGCCTTCGGCGCTGCTGCCGGAGGTGCCGCAGCCGGTGCTGCTGTCGGAGGTGCCGCAGCCTACGGCGGAGGCACCTCAGCCGCCGGATACGACGCTTCCGGCTACGGCGCCACGGGGCACGGATCGCCGCGCGGAGGCTACCCGGGTTCGGCTCCGAACCCGAACGCGCCCGGCGGTACGGGGCCCGGAGGCTCGGGCCCCGGCGGAACCGACCCGCAGGGATACCCGCAACAGGGGTATTCCCCACACGGCCAGCGTCCACAGAGTCAGCGCCCCCAGGGCCCACCAGTGCAGGGTCAGCAACCGCTGGCCCGATCCGGGATGATTCCCGGCGCGCAGGGGAACCCGCCCACAATGAACCCGGGCCAGATGAACGGGGGAACCGCACCGCCGGTGCGCAATCCCAA
Source organism: Brevibacterium sp. UCMA 11752 (assembly GCF_021532235.1). Classification (NCBI taxonomy): domain Bacteria; kingdom Bacillati; phylum Actinomycetota; class Actinomycetes; order Micrococcales; family Brevibacteriaceae; genus Brevibacterium; species Brevibacterium sp. UCMA 11752. Next base: position 1,522,340 of record NZ_JACBOS010000003.1, read on the forward strand.
CGGCGGCATCCAGGCCGCTCCGGGATCAGCGATGGCCAGGACCAACCTCGGCGGGGCAGGGTATGGACTCGGTGGACCTCCAGCCGGCCGCGGCGGTCCGGCAGCAGGTCAGGGGACTGCCCGACACGACCCCAGCGGCACCGGAGTCCAGTCAGGACAGCAGAGCCGACCGGGTCAGCCGGACCAGCAGGGCTACGGCTGGGGACCGATGACCTACCGGACGATCCGGACCGGCGGATGGGTGGTGTTCGCCCTCATCCTGTTGGCCATCGCGATCATGCCGCTGGGCCCGCTGCTCGTCACACTCATCGTGTTCCTGTGGTCGATTCTGGCGCGGACCGGCACACGGTTGGACCGCAAGGCCCAGAAGCACCGGTTCGAACGCGGAACGAACGGGCGGGGATTCCTGCGTTCGCTCGCCTCGGCGCCGGGTGCGCTCCTGGCGTCGGTGCTGACCTCGATCACGTCATTCATCCTGCCGGCGATCGCAGGTGTCGCGATGCTCGTGCTGACCCGACTCGACATTGCGGGAATCGTGCCCAGCGGATACTCGGAGCAGTGGTCGGTGTGGGCAGCCGGTGCCGCCGGTGGCTTGGTTCTGTGGCTGGGCCCCGGTGCGGGCAGTCTGCGATTCGGATCACGGCTCATGGTCTCCGGGGTCACGCGCAACCAACTGGGCAGGCTCATCGCTCTGGCCGCGATCGCGCTCCTCATCATCATCGCGATCATGGTCATCCAGACGGGTTCCGGCATGTCCTGGTGGCCCCTGCAGACCAACCCATTCACCTATCTGCCCGAACCTGTCTAGGCGTCTCCCCGCCCCGGTGTGGTTGATCCTTGAATTTCACTGGGAGTCGAGGTACCACCTGTTTGGGTAAGGTGGGACGGTCGGGACTCGTATGTCGACCCGATTCCCCACGGTCCGAGGCAGGGCCGACGTCAGACGATCGCAACGTGAGGAACAATGGCGAAGAACAATTCCGGTGACAATCGGCGGAACCAAGCCCGTGAGAACGCGCGCCAGATCGCAGCGGCTCAGGAGAAGAAGGAGAAGACCGCCAAGACCATCCTCTACGTGGGGATCGGCGTTGTCGTGCTCGTTGTGGCTGCGGTCGTCGCTGTGCTCATCTTCCAGCAGAGCAAGCCGGGGATGACTCCGGCCAACTTCGTCGGCGGCGGTGTCAGCATCGCCAAGGACGGCAAAGTGGTGCAGCCGAAGCAGATGCCCGACGGCGAGGAATCGGATCTGCCGACTCCGGCCGATGCCGGCGCCAAGGAGAATGCTGCGACCGTGACGGTCTACCTCGACTTCCAGTGCCCGGGATGCAAGGCGTTCGAGGACGCGAACACCCCGACCCTGGAGAAGCTCGCCGACGAAGGCTCGATCGTGCTCGAGTACAAGCCGGTTTCCTTCCTTGACCGCGCGTCCAGCGGAAACGAGTACTCGACCCGCTCGGCCAACCTGGCCGCCTGCGTCATCGATTCCCAGCCCGAAACCGTCAGGGACTTCTTCCCCGCGATGTATGCCCAGCAGCCCGAAGAGCAGGGCAACGGCCGCACCGATGAGCAGCTGCTCAAGGTCGCCGAGGAGGCCGGTGTCGACACTTCGAAGAAGCTCCAGTCCGATCCCGAACAGACCGTCAAGAGCTGTGTCACAGACCAGTCGTTCAAGGACTTCGTCGAGAAGACCTCGTCGGAGGCTCTGGACAACGGAGTCGAAGCCACTCCATGGGTGCTCATCAACGGCAAGAAGACCGACAAGACCAGCGACCCGCAGGCGCTGACCTTGGAGATCCTCAAGGCCACCGGAGAGATCAAGGGCTGATCGACGTCACGAACATCGGTCGACCGCCGCCGAGGTGGTGGTCGACCGATGCTCGTGAGTGAAGTCTGCCTCGCGTCCGTTTTGTAGCCGCGAAGGTAAATGGACTACTATCGTGTAGGCGTCGACGGCATCGTTTCGCCGCCACGCCTCCCTAGCTCAGTTGGTAGAGCACCGCTCTTGTAAAGCGAAGGTCATCGGTTCGAGTCCGATGGGGGGCTCCACTCAGCCGGGCCAGACAGTGAATTGTCTGGCCCGGCTTTTTTCATGCACGGGCACCGGCTCGGGTACGCCGATGGGCAGACTCGCGCGTTCGCCCTCGTGAGTTGTGGCAGTTCTGCTACGCGGTGTGCTGTGATCATCACCCGTAACCGGATCGCTGACCATAGAGTCTTTCCTTGTCAGGGCCGAAGAGCCGTCAATCACATAGCTCATGCAGTGCCCATCATTTCGAAAGGGAACCCGATGAACCGTACCGGACGCCACTCAGCCCGAATCCTTACGCAGACTTCAGCCTTGGCCTTTGCCGCCGTACTGGCCCTATCAGCCTGCGGCACCGATGACTCGGCGGCGGAGACAGCCCCCGTGGATGCAGCGCCGACCCAAGCGCAGGGCGAAGCCCTCGAAGCAGAAGAGACCGCAGAAGAGACCGCAGACAAGACCACAGAGACCGACGATGCCGAAGGCGCGAGCGACAAGGCCGAGGGCACCGAGGTGAGGGTCGGTGCAGAGTTCACCGATAAGGAGACCGGGGATGTCATCACCGTCGTGTCCGCGGTGCGCAACAACCCCACTGAGTACTACGAAGCCGCCGACAACCCTGATGGAGAGATGGTTTACATCGAGGTGAAGGTGGAACCAGGGGACAGCTACGGCGGGACCATCAGCTCATCGGACTTCTACCTCGACAGCGCCGGCGAAGAGGCCAACTACGCATCGAGTGCCAGAGCCGAAATCGAAGATGCCGGTTATGAGTATTTCGACCTCGCGCCACGTCGCGATGGAGAGCACACGGGGTACATTCCGATCTACGTGAGTGAAACGGCCGACGAGCTCAAGGGAACCTACCGCCGTCCCGAGGCGAAGGTGCTCGGAGAGGACAGGAAGGTACCCGAATTCACCTCTGAGTTCGAGATCCCAGCCTCCTGAGCTGTCCCCGCCTCCTAGGCCGTCAGCGCCTGCGACTAACCGTCGACATCGCGTTTGAAGACGAGCATGAGCGATCGCATGCTCAGCACGAAGCCGCCGAAGAGCAGGACGAAACCGAAGAACGCGTAGAGGTGGATGCCCTCGGTCAGCAGTGGTCCTTCCTCACTGGTGATGAGGACGATCGAGCCCAATACCGCAGCGCCGGCGAGGACAGCGACGATGAGCTGCTGGAACAGGCTCGTGAGGAATCGTCGATCGGAGGTGTTCTCCAGTACGCGCATGTTCATCGAGAAGCGGCCCTGCTCGAGGTCCTCGGTGATCTTGTTGAGCCGCCGAGGCAGGCGGTCGATCATCGGCAGGATCTGCATCGCACGGCGCTGCAGTTCATCGGTGATCTTCGTGGACTTCAGCTTGCTGCGCATGAGTCGGTTGCCCTCCTTGCGAGCGACGGCGACCACGTCGAAGGTGGGGTCGATGACGAGGAGGGCTCCCTCGACCGAGGCCAGGGCACGGAATGCCGCGCTGATCGGGGCCGGGACGGAGAACCGGTGGGCCAGGACCAGGTTGAACAGATCGTCGAAGAGCTTCTGCCCGTTGTACGAGTGGCTTCCGCCGCCGTAGCGGGTGAGCAGCTCGCCGACCGCACGTTCGACGGCCCGATCGTCGAGGTTCTCGGGGCGTCCGAGGAGCTCGATGAGGGAGTCGGTGGCTCCTGCGCTGTCGTTCTGATCGATCGAGTAGAGCATGAGTCCCAGAGCCGTCTGCGTTCCCGGGTCGAGTCTGCCGACCGCGCCGAAGTCCAGCAGGCCCAATCCGCCGTCGGGCATGATGAAGATGTTGCCCGAGTGCAGGTCGGCGTGGAAGACGCCATCGGTGATGATCTGTTCGAGTGTGGCACCGAGAAGAGTGGTGGCCAGGGCCTTCCGTTCCTTCTCGGAGAGCTCCTTGAGGATGGTCCCGGCCGAGGACACCGGTTGCCCCGGCAGCTTGTCCATGATGAGGAGTCGTTCGCTCGAGAGTTCCGGATAGCCGTGGGGCACCGTCACGGAGAACTTGCCCGACCGCTTCAGACTGTCCTCGATGGTGCGCATGTTGCCGAGTTCGATCCGATAGTCGAGTTCCTCTTCGAGGGAGTTGGCGAAGCCCTTGGCAAGTGTCTCGATTCCCAGGTCCTGGCCCCACACGGTTGTCTTGTTCAACCACTTGGCCAGTCGCAGAATGATGTCGAGGTCCTGGTTGACCTGGTTGAGGGCCTTCGGGCGCTGGACCTTCACGATGACCTCGGTGCCGTCGAGGAGTGTGGCCTCATGGACCTGGGCCACAGAGGCCGCGGCCAGAGGCGTTGCGTCGATGCGGGAGAACACGTTCTTCAGCGGCCTGCCTATGCGCTCGACGATCGCCGGTTCGATGACGGACCAGGGTTCGGGAGAGACCTGAGTCTGCAGCATCTCCAGTTCGCGGATGTACTCGGGCGGCAGCACATCACGACGGGTCGAGAGCATCTGGCCGAGCTTGACGAAGGTGACTCCGGCTTCGGACAGTGAGTTCTTCAGGGCTCGGGCCGTCTTCGCCTCGCGCCCAGGGGTCGTGCCCCGACCGAAGCCGCGGATCTGTGCACCCAGGCCGTGACGGACGGCGATCGAGACGACCTCGGCGTAGCGTCGACCGCGCCGCCTGCGCGCCTTCCAGCCGAAGAACAGCGACTGCGGACCGGGCACCGATCCTGTCGGGAAGGCGGCTTCGATGACGACGAGAGCACCGACACCGAGAGCGAAGATCCAGCCGGTCGCCAGCAGCAGGAGCATGAGTGCGACACCCGGGGCCACATCGAGGCCACCAGTATTCTGTCCTGTCCCGGCGCGATAGAGGTACTGCACTGTCACGGCCATGACCGCGCTCATCACCAGACCTACGCCGATGGTTCGCGGCCAGCCCGTTGGGACGCCGACGACGCGTCGCACAACCGTGGCAGCCAGCCATGACTGCAGCAGGAGGAACAGCAGGGCGGCAATGCTCAGCAGCGCAAAGGCTCCGAAATCGAGGGCAGCCATATCCGCCTCTCCTTCCACGGGGTTGTCTGGGTGGGGCAGTCCGGGGGTTGAAGGTGGGTCATCACCAGCCTAGACGGTTCAGGGGAGTTCGACCGGTGTTCAGCGGCGACGTCGGCTGGGCAGACCGATCTGCTGCGACCAGATGATCGCCCACACGGCGCCCACGATGGCGAAGAGTCCCGGGAACAGGATCCCGAAGCGCAGTGAGGCGACCGTGATGACCAGCGAGATGAGGGTCGGTCCGGCCAGTTTGCCGCCGTTGGAGAAGATCGCCCAGATGCCTAAGAAGCGGGCGCGTCCGATCGCCGGCGACAGATCGGCACCGATGGTCATGTTCACACCCGCACCAAGACCGTTGCCGAAGGCCATGACTGCTGCGGCCGCGATCATGCCGGTCAGATCCGGACGCAGCACCATGACGATGAAGCCGGACCCGAAGATCGTCAGGCAGGTCACCAACGTCGTCGTCCGCCCGAGGTGGTCCTTGATATAGGCGCCGAGGAACATGAAGCCGAGTTCGAGGGCGGCGCCGAAGGCGATGAGCAGCGAGATCGACGATTCGTGCATCCCGATCTCGACTCCCCACAGCTGGATCACCACGGGCTGAGCCGACCGAGCCACCGTCAGTGCAGCGACCGAGATCCCCACGAGGACCACAGCCTTCCACCTCACGTCGAGGCGAGGGCGGGGAGGCTCTGCCGCCTCGGCGAGGGTGGGATTCGTCGGCGCACCGGCGCCGGAGCTTCCGCGGTCCGAGTAGCCGGGGATGTGGGCGATGGGCAGGGCCATGACGACGATGGCGGCGATGGCTGCAACGCCGGCGAAGACGAACACCGACCACAGTGGGAAGGCGAGCATGAGGCCGGCGCCGGCGATGGGGCCGATCAGGTTGCCCACCCGCTGAGTTCCGCCCAGCGCCGTCATCGCCTTGGCCAGATCCTTCGCCGGCATCACCTCGGCGACCACTGCCTGCCGGGCCAGGCTCCACACATCGGAGACCGGAGCGAAGAGCATGAGCGCCACGGTGTAGAGAACAAGCGAGGCAGGCGAGTCCCAGAGGAAGGCCGCGACGATCCCGCCGAGAACGACGACCGCGGTCATCGTGGCGACGAGCATCGCCCGGAAGTCGCCGAGGCGGTCGATGAGGATCCCGGCCGGCACAGTCGCGACAAGGGATACTGCTCCCATGATGCCGACGATGGCGGCGGCGAAGGAGGAGCTCGAGCCCAGATCGAGCGCGCCGAGGACCAGAACCGGAAGCATCGCGCCCACACCGACGGCGAAGAGAAGGGACGGTGCGAGGACCGGCCACAGGATGGGTTTGAGCACCTGACCAGTCTAGACGCCTGCGAATTCAGCCAGCGGGGCCGATTGCGGGCAGGCACACTTCGAAGCGTGCCCCCGCCTCGGTGTTGGTCACGCCTACGGTCCCCGCATGAGCCTCGACGATCCCGCGGACGATGGCCAGCCCCAGGCCGGCGTTGCCGGTGAGCGCCCCGCCGCCATCGACCGTCGGGTCGCCGGTGATCGTATCGTCGCCGGGGGTGCGTGCAGGTGAGCCCCGCCAGCCGGTGGTGAAGACCTCGGTGAGTGCCTCGGACGGGATGCCGCCCCCGTCATCGGTGACGGTGAGCACGGCCTGCCCCTGAGCATTCCTGCCCGTCTCGAGGACCACCTCGGTGTTCGCCGGTGTGTGCTGAAGCGCATTCATGAGCAGATTCTCGATCACCCGGGTCAGCTCGCGGGGGTCACCGGCGACGATGACGTCGCTGAGTCCGCGCGCGTGGACTGCGACGTCCTTCGACGCAGCCACGGGACGCAGCTCGGCCACCGCATCGGAGACGAGGTCGTAGAGACTGAGCTCGATGCTCTCGAGTTCGAGCGCCCCCGACTGGATCCGTGACAGAGCGAAGAGATCGTCGACCATGCGCGAGAGCCGGTCGATCTGGACGCGGATCTTCACGTAGTAGCGCTGCCGGTCCTCGACCATCCCATCCTCGAGGGCCTCCGACATCGCCTTCAGGCCGGCCATCGGCGTACGCAGATCGTGGGCGATCCAGGCGACGAGCTCGCGCCGCGAGCGGTCGAGCGCGGCAACTTCGTCCCGGGAGTCGGCGAGCCTACGGCTCGTCGCGACGAGTTCGGCACGCAGCAGCGCAGTCTCCGAAACATCCTTCGGATCGCCGAGGTCGCCGAGTCTGCGGCCGTCACCGACCTCGGCGGTCAGCGCCCGCAGGTCCTCGTGCTCACGGGTGATGCCGCGGGCGAGGAACCAGGTCACCGCGATCGTCGACAGCAGCGAGGCGAAGGCCACGGTGAGGAACACGTAGAGGTCGTGCTCGGACAGGTACATGGCCGCAGAGATCGCGATCATCCCGGTGAGCACGGATGCCAGGGTCGTGGCCACGATGATCGTCAGCCGCACTCTCAGTGATCGGCGCCTGCCCAGCCACAGTGCACTCACGCCGAGGACGCCGACGGCGGCTGAGCACAGGAAGGCGACGAGGAAGATCCGCAGCATCTCCGGCAGCGGCAGCATCATCATCGGACAATCCCGTCCGCAGCGTCCGGGACGTCGAAGCGGTAGCCGGCGCCCCACACCGTGGTCAGGAACTTCGCCTGAGAGGGCTCGTCCTCGATCTTCTCTCGCAGCCGTCTCACCGTCACGGTGATCGTCGACAGGTCCCCGACCTCCCATCCCCACACCGACCGCAGCAGCGTTTCACGGTCGAAGACCTGATGAGGATGTTTGAGGAAGAAGGCGAGCAGGTCGAACTCTCGAGCCGAGAGCTCTACTGGGAGCCCATGACGGGTGACCCGATGGGCCGAGACGTCGAGGTGGAACGGTCCCAGGTCGAAGGGGACCTCGGGTGTGGACTCGGTGACGGTGCGCCGGAGGATTGACTGGACCCGCAGAACCAGCTCCTTGGGGGAGAAGGGCTTCGTCAGGTAGTCGTCGGCACCGGCTTCGAGGCCGTCGATGCGATCTTCGGTCGCGGACAGCGCGGTGAGCATGAGCACCGGCACCGAGGTGAAGGCACGCAGCCGACGGCACACCTCGGTGCCATCGATGCCGGGGAGCTTGCGGTCGAGGATGACGAGATCGGGCACCGCCTCGGCGAGGGTCTCAAGGGCTTGGAAGCCGTCGGTGACCTCATCGACGAGGAAACCGGCGGCGCGCAGATAGTTGCGGGCCACCTCGGCGACCGTGGGATCGTCCTCGACGAGGAGGAGACGGCGATCGGCCAGATGAGGGTCCACAGAGGCATGGGTCATGGCTTCAGTCTAAGAAGCCGCACTCGGTTCGGATACCGTTTCGCGCCGACGCTCGGAGCTTAGACTGTTCCCAGCGGAAATCGGCCCCCATGCGAAGGTGACAGATATGAGCAGTGCAGTCGCGCACCGAGCCCGGTTCCGACTGACCCCGATGCGACCTCGAGACCCAGGTGAGGACTCTCGTGCGGCCAGTTCGCTCGAGCTCTTCTTCGACCTGGTGTTCGTCATCGCGGTGTCCATTGCCGCGAGCAATCTGCATGACACGGTCACTGCCGGCCACCTCGGCGCCGGTCTGGGCAAGTACCTCATGATCTTCTTCGCGATCTGGTGGGCGTGGATGAACTTCACGTGGTTCGCGACCTCATTCGACACCGATGACTGGCTCTACCGGGTGCTGACGATCGTGCAGATGGGCGGGGTGCTCATCCTGGCCGCGGGCATCGGACCGGTCTTCGAAGACGAGAACTTCCTCGTCCTCATCCTCGGCTACATCCTCATGCGCATGGTCATGATCGCGCAGTGGCTGCGCGCGGCACGGCATGCGGGCAAGGCGCGAGGGGCGACGCTGACCTACGCCTGCGGAATCGGCATCGCGCAGGTGCTGTGGGTGGCGTGGATGAGCATCGATGATCCGGCGATCTCACTGGCCGGGTTCCTCATTCTCGTCCTCGCCGAGGTGGCCATCCCCGTGATCGCGGAAGCGCGGGGGACGACGCCCTGGCATCCGGAGCACATCACCGAACGCTTCGGCTGCTTCACGATCATCGTCCTCGGCGAGTCCATGCTGGCCTCGGCGAACGCGGTGTTCGGAGCGTTCGAGGACAGTGATGACCTCGTCTCGCTGGTGTCTCTGGGCATCCTCAGCCTCCTCGTCACTGCGGCCATGTGGTGGATCTACTTCTGGCCGCCCCACCACCGGGCGATCGGCAGCCTCGGCGGTTCGCTCACCTACGGCTACGGCCATTACTTCATCTTCGCTGCCGCCGGAGCGTTCTCGGCCGGGGTGGGCATCGAAGTCGATTCGCAGCTGGGCAACAGCGCTCTTGACCCAGTGCTCGCGACCTTCACAGTGTCCGTGCCGATCGCGGTATTCGTCCTCGGCGTGTGGCTGCTGGCGATTCGGGCCAACGCCTCAGGGGTCGTCAACACGGTCATCCCGGTGTGCGCGGTCCTCGTGCTCCTCGATCCGATCATCCCGATTCCGACGTTCCTCACGACCTTCTTCATGATCGTCATCGTCATCACCCTCATCGTGGCAACGCCGAAGGGGAACGAATCGTCCACCGTCGCCGAGGCGAGAGCGTGAGTCCGGGGCCTGAGCTCAGTTCGGGAACCTGAGCTCAATTCGGGAGACCGATGAAGTGCCTCATGTCGTGAGCCTTCGCGGCATCGACACTGCGGGCGATCTCGTCGGCGTCGGTTGAGGGGCGACGCGCATGTCTGCGGCCTGCTTCGATCAGCCACACGCCGAGGTGGACGAGTGCACGAGCGATTCCGTGGATATCGTCGGCGGCGGCGCTCGAGGTCCGCTGCAGTTCGGTGACTGTCTCTGTGCCCGATTGAGACTGACCTTCAGCGGGATCGTCGAGGAAGATCTCGCGGGTGATGGTCGTCGTGCGTTCGACGATCCTGCTGGGGCCCCGATGGTGGGTCGGCGGCCGGATCGGGTTGAGCAAGGTGCTCATGATGGTGTTCCCTCTCCATCGATCAGGGGGAAGGCGTTGAACTGAATCTGCACGGGACGGGATCCGGGGTCGTTGCGGCCACGGAACTCAGTGACGATTGCGTCGATCGTCTTGTGGACCCGATCGTTGATCTCCCGCAGCTGGGCGGGCGTCGCATGCAGGTTGCTCGTGTCGACCGCCGCGGCATCGGCCCACACATCGGGCAGCAGATCGTCCGAGTTGAGGGCGTCGACGAAGTCCTCAAGTACACGGGTGCCGTTTCTGGTCCACTCGCGCAGAATGAAGCCTGCCGAGGCGCCAGCAGAAGGATCCTCTTTGGCAGTGTTTCGACTGACGTCGATGGCTCCCGGGGAGCGGTCCCACCACTTCGCTCGCCCTCCGGAGGTGCCCTCAACCTGATGGATGAAGTTGTGGCGGGCGAGCTGACGCAGGTGGTAGCTGGTCGAACCTGTCGACTCGCCGAGCCTGCTGGCCAGGCTCGTCGCCGTCTGCGGACCGAACTTCGACAGGGCGTCATAGATCTCGACGCGCAGCGGATGCGCGAGCCCCTTGAGTGCTTCGGGGCCGAGGGTTCGGATCGGTGTCGGAGAGTCTGGTTCTTCAGCCATAGTGCAAAGATACGCTTGCAAACAAAACTTTGCAAGGAAAAGTTTGCATTGAGTTCTCACTCGATGCACGGGCAGAAGTGGCACCCTGGTCATATGAGCCTTCGACATGTCATCCCGCCCTACCTGCTCGATGCGATCGCCGAACGCGGAGGCGAGAAGTTTCCCCGAGCAGCCCGAGCCGCGCGCAGCTGTCAGGTCTCCGACGACTCCTGTCGCAAGCTGCGCGCCGAGGGACTGCGCTACACCCCGGTGGCCACACCGGATGGGGGAGCACGGGACTCCGAGGGTGAGATGCACTCTCAGGTCATCGGTGCCAGTGCTGGGGTGAACCGACTCATCCACGACGCGCAGGGCACAGAGACTCTGCCGGGAGTCCTCGTCCGCAGCGAGGGCGAAGAATCGGTGTCCGACGAGGCAGTCAATGAGGCCTACGACGGGCTCGGGGCCTCCTATTCACTCTTCGCCGAGGCCTTTGACCGCAATTCGCTCGACGGCAAAGGGATGCCGCTCATCGCGAGCGTCCACTACGGCCAGGACTACGACAACGCCTTCTTCGACGGACGGCTGATGGTCTTCGGTGACGGCGACGACGAGGTCTTCACCGGCTTCACCGGGTCGCTGTCGATCATCGGCCACGAACTCAGCCACGGCGTCATCAGCCACACCGCCGACCTCGAGTACCTCGGGCAGCCCGGTGCACTCAACGAACACTGCGCCGACGTCTTCGGAGCCCTGACCGAACAGCACGATGCCGGGCAGAACGCCGAGGATGCCGCCTGGCTCATCGGTGCCGGCATCTTCACCCCCGAGGTCACCGGCAAGGCACTGCGTTCGATGCTCGCACCCGGCACCGCCTACGACGATGATGTCCTCGGTACGGATCCGCAGCCTGACCACATGGACCGCTTCGTCACCACAGAGTCGGACAACGGCGGGGTCCATCTCAACTCCGGCATCCCCAACCGCGCTTTTGCGCTCTCCGCCACCCGCCTCGGCGGCCCGGTGTGGGAGACCGTGGGGCAGGTGTGGTTCGCCGTGCTGACCGGATCTGATATCACCACCCGCACCGATTTCGCGGGCTTCGCGGCCCTGACCATCGCCGAGGCGGCCGACCAGTTCGGAGAGGGATCCGACGTTCACGACGCGCTCGTCCAAAGCTGGGACGCGGTGGGAGTCACCGGTGGCGGCGGCCGCGGAAACGTGGGGAGCAGCTGGTGAGCGAGGAGGCGCCTCGTCCGAGCGACTCGGCCGGTGCGAGCGATGGGAGCAGGGCTCGCAGCGACAGCTTCGGCCACCTCATCGTCGAGCGCAGCGGTGGGCTCGGCGGGTTCCTCCTCGTCTGGGACCTCGATATCGACTCGAGTGAGCATCGGGAGGAGATCGGTCCGAAAGTGGCAGAACTCCCGTGGCCGGGCGAGGCGAGCGCGCAGACTGCCGGCGGTTCAGGTGCCGGGGCTGACAGGTATGTCTATGTGATCGAGAGTCGCTTCGGCCTTGTGCGCTTCGGCGAAGCCGAGATGCCGGGGGAGTGGAAGAGCCTCGTCGAGCAGGTGCGCGAGATCGCCGCCCCCGAGCGGCGTAGACCCGGTGCGAATTGATGTTGCAAACTTAGTCCGACCGGACGTATATCGCAATACACTGGTTGTCATGACTCATGACGACTCCACCGCGGCCAAGAACGAACGGGATCTCGAAGACGGCATCCACACCGACCTGCGGTCGACGATGACCTACAGCTCCTACCTCAGCCTCGACCGCCTGCTGACGTCCCAGCACCCCGTCAGCGAACCGGTCCACCACGACGAGCTGCTGTTCATCATTCAGCACCAGACCACCGAGCTGTGGTTCAAGCTCGTCATCCACGAACTTCTCGACGCTCGCAACCTCATCGCCACTGACCAGCTCCAGTTGGCACTCAAACGCATCGCCCGAGTCAAGCACATCCAGAAGACCCTCACCGAGCAGTGGTCGGTGCTCGCAACCCTGACACCGAGTGAATACGTCGGCTTCCGCGATGAGCTGGGCCAGTCATCGGGCTTCCAGTCCTGGCAGTACCGGGCCGTGGAATTCCTGCTCGGGAATAAGAACGCCGGCATGCTGCAGGTCTTCGACAGTGAGCCCGAAGCCCGTGCGCAGCTAGAGAAGTACCTCAACGAGCCGAGCGTCTACGACGAGTTCCTGCGTGCCCTCGCCCGCCGAGGCCTTCCGGTTCCGCAGCGACTGCTCGATCGGGATGTGAGCGTGGCGCACACCTTCGACGAGGAGCTTCTCGACACTTTCCGAATCATCTATGAGAACCCGCAGGACTACTGGCTGGAGTACGAGAGCTGCGAAGAGCTCGTGGATCTGGAGGAGAACTTCCAGTTCTGGCGCTACCGGCACATGCGCACGGTGCTGCGGATCATCGGAATGAAACGAGGCACCGGCGGGTCGAGCGGTGTCGGCTTCCTGCAGAAGGCACTCGACCTGACGTTCTTCCCCGAGCTCTTCGACATCCGCACCGGCATCGAAAACGGCCCCGGCACCGCGAATGGTCCGGGGCTCTGAGTCCGATCGTCGATCTCGATCACACGCCCGGCAATCCCACTTCCCTGCTGCGGACCTTCGTCGGACTCCACTTGCGAGACCTGGGCGGGTGGATTCGGGTCGCCGCTCTGCTCGAGCTCCTCGCCACCGCCGAGGTGTCGAACTCCTCGGCCCGCAGCGCGGTCTCAAGACTCAAGGGCAAGGGTCTGTTCCTCCCCGAGGAGCGGGAGGCAGTGGCCGGGTATCGATTGGATCCCGCGGCCGTCACCGACCTGGAACGCGGCGATCGCCGGATCTTCTCCTACCGCGGACAGAAGGACGACGAACCCTGGTGCCTCGTGTCCTACTCTCTGCCCGAGGTGGACCGATCCAAACGAGTTCAGCTGCGCCGAGCGCTGACAGGGTTGGGCTTCGGGGCGGTCACTGACGGACTGTGGATTGCTCCGGGGCATCTGCGCGCCGAGGTCGAGGACGCTCTGGAGAACCTCGACGTCCGAGAGCGGGCGACGATCTTCATCACGCAGACACCGCTGACGGCCGAGCCCTTCGCCCGGGCCGCAGCGAAATGGTGGGACCTGGACACGCTCGCTGCCCGGCACACCGAATTTCTTCACCGGTACGAACACGCTGCACCGCACGCAGAGGGCTCAGAACCGCACGCAGCGGGTGCAGAACACGCCGGTTCAGTCACGCTGCCACGTCCCGAACCCGGTGAGGCATTCGTGCTGTGGCTGCGTTGCGTCGACGACTGGAAGACGATCCCCTACGTCGATCCGGGCCTTCCACTCAGCGCCCTGCCCGCGGACTGGCCCGGCGGGAGGAGCGTCAAGCTCTTCGCCGAGCTGCGCGCCACGTATGCAGAGCCTGCACGCGCCCACGTCCGGAAGGTCGCCGCCGGCAGGTGACCCGCACGGGTCGAATCAGCTTTCCGGCGTGGGCTCGGCACGGCGCACATCGGCGCGACCCGGCCGCAGCCGAATCAGCCCAGGAGCGTGTCGACCGTGAGCGGGAAGTAGGGCGATTCGGGATCGACGAGGTCGGCGTGATCGGCACCTTCGGCAATGGTCAGCCGAGCTGGGAACGTCCGTGAGAAACCGATGTCGACCGTCTGATCCCGGTCCCCGTGGAGGATGAGCAGATCCACCCGAGAGGGGATGGACAGCACTCGAGAGCGCGGATCCTCGCGCAGATACGGTGCCAGGTCCGTCTCCGGTCGCGCACCCATGTAGTCGAGCACCGCGCCCTCTCCCAGTCCGTCCTCAACTTCCCTGAACAGATCGGTGACTGGAGCCAGGGGCCGCAGCCGGAACTCGGGCCCGTCCTCGTTCAGGTGGCTCGCCCAGGCCAGCACCAGGCATCCACCGGCGGAGTGGCCCGTCACGACGAGATTCTTCCGTGCCTGTGCGTTCACATTCCAGTCCGACAGCGAGCCGCTCGCGAAGGCGATGGCGGCGGTGACGTCATCGAGGCAGTCGGGCTGCCCACCTGCGCGTCGGTACTCGATGAGCACGCACAGCACCCCCGCCTCGGCGAGGGCAACGGCCATGGGCCGGGCATGGGCAAGGTCCGTGCGCTGACGGAAGTAGCCGCCGTGGACGAGGATCACCGTCGCCGAGGCGGTGCCCGGGTCGCCGTAGACCTCAAGGAACTGATCGGACTCGGTTCCGTACTCATGCCGGTTGGCCGCCCGCTTCGAGCCGAGATCGGCACCGGCGTCGCCCAGGGCGGCAAAACGCTCGTCCTGTCTCATTCGGGTTTGCGCACGCGTGTCAGTTCGGGAAGCTTTGCATCGAGCTTGTCCCCCGAGGACTGTCCGCGCAAGCGCCGACCGACCCAGGGAGCGAAGTGCTCACGGGCCCATTTCGACTCCTCGCTGACTGCGGCGCGGATCGGCCGAGTCGGACGTGCTGGCATCGCGAACCCTGTCACGGGCAGCGAGTGTCCGCTCTCCAGCGTGGCCAGTGCCTGATCGGCGACGAGGTCGTGGCCTTCGGGTGAGAGGTGGATCCGATCATCGGCCCAATTCTCACCGGCGTAGAGCGGGCGCAGGCCCCAGACATCGATCATGTGGCAGCCGTGACGCTGCGCGATCGACCACAGATGGGTGTTGTAGATGCCCACGCGCGGACGTACGGCACGGATCAGAGGTGAGCTGATCTCCGTGTCGAAGCCGTTGCACATGAGCACCTCGATGCCGGCTTCGCGGAAGGCGACGACAGCGCGTTCGAACTGATCGGCCAGGTCATCGATGTCGGCCGTCGGGCGCAGGCAGTCGTTGCCCCCGCCGCAGAAGCTGACCAGGTCGGGTTTGAGGGCGAGTGCCTTGGGCACCTGCTCATCGATGATCCGATCGAGGAGACGCCCGCGGATGGCCAGGTTGGCGTAGGTGAGCTCGGGGCTGCCGATAGGGGAGTCGACGAGCTTGCCGGCCAGACGATCGGCCCATCCCAAGTAACGGTCCTCTTGGTTGGGGTCATGGTCCATCAGCCCTTCACTGAAGGAGTCGCCGATCGCGACATATGACGTGATGGTCTGGAGCATCGCAGGGTCCTTCTCTCATTGGTTCTCTGACTCCGAACTATACTGAATCGGCCTTGCCGGAATCAGGTCGAACTGCCTTGCCGGAAACAGAATGGACTGCAGCAGACCCCGGCGGCACCACGTCGTGACCGGTGCCGATCGCCTGGCGTAGACTCGAATCGAGACGGATCTCATCTGTGAAAGCCACTGCAAGAGGAGCACAATGTATCGTTCGATTCCGGTTCCCGAGATCACTGATTTCGCCATCACCAATGCTCGGATCGTGCCCATCGCAGACGCCGACGGCCGACGTGTCGAACCGATCGAATCCGGCACGATCCTGGTCTCGAACGGAACCATCACCTCGGTGGAATCCGGCGCCGGCTCCGCACAGAATCTGCCTGCCGGCACGGAGATCATCGACGCCGGTCGACGCTGGGTCCTGCCGGGATTCATCGAAGCCCACGGCCACCTCGGCGTCCATGAGGATGGTGAAGGCTGGTCAGGTGACGATACGAACGAGATGACGAATCCCAATGGTGCCGGCGTGCGTGCCCTCGACGGCATCGACCCGAGTGACCTCGGATTCAAGGACGCGCTGCGCGGGGGAGTCACCTCGGCGCTCATCAAGCCAGGATCCGGCAATCCGATCGGCGGGCGCACCGCCTTCGTCAAGACCTGGGGTCGGATCGTCGACGAGATGCTCGTGACGCAGGACCTGTCCGTGAAGTCCGCACTGGGAGAGAACCCGAAGCGGGTCTACGGTGAGAAGAACGTCACCCCGTCCACGCGCATGGGAACTGCGAAGATCTTCCGCGATGCCTTCGTCGATGCGCAGAACTACCTGGCGAAGCGGGCCCACGCCGAAGCCGAAGGCACACCCTTCGAACGTGACCTTGAAAAAGAGACCCTGGCAGATGTCCTCGAGCGAAAACTCGTCTTCGACCAGCACTGCCACCGCGCCGATGACATCGCCACGGCCATCCGACTGTCCGAGGAATTCGGCTATCGACTGGTCATCAATCACGGCACAGAGGGCCACAAGATCGCTGATTACATCGCCGACAAGGGCATCGACGTCATCCTCGGGCCCCTCATGACCAGCCGGTCGAAGGTCGAGCTGCGCGATCGCACCTTGGCCACCGCGGGCGCCTTGGCCAAGGCCGGGGTGCGCATCGCCCTGACCACCGACCATCCCGTCATCCCCATCAACTTCCTCATCCATGAGGCCTCCCTGGCTGTCAAGGAGGGTCTCGACCCGGTCATCGCACTCGAGGCGCTGACCATCAACCCGGCCGCGATCTTCGGACTCGATGACCGTCTGGGCTCACTGGCACCGGGACGCGACGCCGACCTCGTCATCTGGTCCGGTGACCCACTGGACCTGAACTCCCGCGCCGATCAGGTGTTCGTCTCCGGCCGCAAGGTCTTCGAGTTCGACGCCGCAGCAGGTTCTGCCGATGTGGCGGATCCATTCGGCCCGACTCTCATCAGTGAGCCGTGACGGACGACAGCACAGAAGAGGCCCCCACCGCTGAGGTACCGGTCGACGCCCAGTCGTCGTCCGGTCCTGAGCACGGTACGAACCAGGCCGAAGCCGGATCCTCTGCGCTGCAGGAACTGCTCGAACTCTCTCGTCAGCAGCGCCTGCAGGAGCTGCGCGAAGCACCGACAGGAGCGCTGAAGTCCGAGGACGTCGATCCTGCTGGCCCGAAGACACCGAGAGCGACGACAGCCAGATCGAAGCCGAAGGCCGACCACAGAGGCGCCTCCCAGCGGGTCGCCCAGCGCGTGGCCAGACGCACCGTGGGCAGGCTCGTCTCCGGTGCCTCGGTCAACACTCAGCCGGTGCCGATCGTCACCGCTCTCAAAGGCAGCCCATACAAGGCTCCGGTACAGGCCAGCGAGCCGGGAGAAGACGAGGCCAGGATGGTCCTCGACCTCGCGGCCGACATCGCCGCGATCATGATGCGTGCCGGCGCGGGCACCTCCGACATCGAGGTCTCCGTCATCGCGGCCTGTGCGGCCTTCGGGCTCACGACTGCCCAGGTGGACCTGACCTCGAACACCCTCACCGTGCACTATTCGACCTCTGATGGCCGTCTCATGACCGTCATGCGCGTCAACCGGGGCGAATCCATCCACTTTGCGAAGCTCGGCTCCGTGCACAAGCTCGTCACCGACCTCGTTGCCGGAAACCTGGGATTCAATGATGCCCGGAGCCGACTCGACGCCATCAGGTTCCAGCGACGTCCCTATCAGGAATGGTTCGTCACCGGTGCCTGGGGACTGATGGTCGGCAGCCTCGTCGTGCTGCTCGGCGGCGGAGCCGTTGCAGCAGTCCTCGGAATCGTCATGGCGATCTTCATCCGGGAGAGCGGCAAGTTCATCGGCCGCACCAGTCTGCCCAATTTCTTCATCACCACGCTGCAGGCTGCGATCGCGACCCTGGTGGCGATGGTGGCCGGGAACTTCGGCATCATCGAATCACCGCAGTACCTTGTCGCTGCCGGAATCGTACTGCTTTTGCCGACGCAGTCCTTGTATTCGTCTGTCCAAGATGCCCTGACGAACTTTCCGCTCACCGCGGCCGGGCGAATGGTGGGAGTGGTCCTGACTCTGGCCGGCATCGTTTCGGGCTTGGCACTGGGAGTGGTGACCGGCGAAGCGATCGGCCTCGACCCGATCGAGGTTCTCGTGCCCAAGACCGGTGTACACGTCCTCACCGCGATTGCCTCGATGATCGCAGCGGCAGTCGTCTCAATGGCGGCTGTCGTCGCCATGCAGTCGACGAGGCGGTTCATCCTGCCGGCCGCGTTCGTCGGTCTTGCCTCCTACATCACGATCACGGTGCTGACGGTCCTCGAGATCGACAACGTTCTGGCCAGTCTGCTGGCAGCGACCGTGACCGGTTTCCTGGCTCGACCGCTGTCCCTGCGCTTTGGCGCACCTGCCATCGTGCTCATGATTCCTGCGATCTACACCCTGCTGCAGGGACTGTCGATCTTCACCGCCGTCTATCAGATCGTCGCCGAATCCGAGACGACTTCCTTCGCTGTGGGACTGTCCTCGCTGTTCACCGCAATTCTTGCCAATGCGGCACTGGCCGTCGGCGCTGTGCTCGGCAGCTACCTGGCTCGGCCGCTGAAGAACCTCAAGGCAGACGCTGTGGAGAAGACCGCCGAATCTGCACGCTCGAATGAATCGACGATCACTCTGGACACGGTCGAACCCCGCGACTGAGTGCCGGCACGCCCACTGGCTGCCCGGTCAGTTTTGGCCCGCTCAGCATCGGCCCGTTCAATGTTGGCCCGCCCAGTCCTGGCCCGGTCAGTCCTAGCCCGCCCAGTCCTGGGCTGGGAGGGTCCAGTCGATGGGCGGTATGCCCTTTTGTCCCAGCAGTTCGTTCGTCCGTGAGAACGGTCGGGATCCGAGGAAGCCTCTGCTGGCCGACAGCGGCGACGGATGCGCGGACTCGATGATCGCGACCTCGGAGCGACCCGACTGCAGCAGCGGGGCAAGATTCCTCGCGTCACGGCCCCAGAGAATCGCCACGAGCGGCTGATCTCGGTCGACGAGTGCGGCAATCGCGGCTTCGGTGATGGCCTCCCAGCCGCGTCTGCGGTGGGATGCCGGCTCGCCTGGCGCGACGGTGAGAACCCTGTTGAGCAGCATGACTCCCTGTCGTGACCACGCCTGCAGATCACCATGGGCGGCAGGTTCGATGCCCAGGTCGGAGTTGAGTTCCTTGTAGATGTTCGTCAGCGACCGGGGGAGCGGACGCACCTCGGGATCGACGGCGAAGGACAGGCCGATCGCATGTCCGGGGGTCGGATAGGGATCCTGACCGACGATGAGCACCTTCACCTCGGCGAGGGGCTCGGCTAAGGCACGGAACACCTTGTCTCCGCTGGGCAGATAGCTCCTCCCGGCGGCGATCTCCTCCCGCAGGAAATCGCCCATGGCATGGATGCGATCGGCCTGGCCAGACAGCGCCGTGGCCCAATCGGGGGACATGATCTTCGTCAGTTCGGCTGTGGACGTCATGGCCGCGATTCTACCGACGGGGTGAGGCTCGGTGCCGATGTGCACACAACGCAGATCAGGTGTGCATCATCGCCTACCCTCCCGCCATTCTTTTCGGACCCGGGCAGACGATATGCTCGAGAACAAGAGTTCATCGCAGAACTGAGTAGGTGAAAGGATCACTATGTCGCAATTTCCCGAGGCCACGAACTGGAAGATGTTCATCGGCGGAGAATGGGTCGAGGCTGCCGACGGTGACAGGAAAGACGTCATCACCCCCATCGATCGCAACGTTGTGATCGCCACTGTGGCCAATGGCAAGGAAGCGGACGCCGATCGCGCCGTCAAAGCCGCTCGGAAGGCATTTCCCGAATGGGCTGCGCTTCCGTTCAAGGAACGTCAGAAGATGCTCATCCGCTGCGCCGATGCACTTGAAGCCGGTTCCGAGGAACTGGCCCAGCTGACCGCGATCGACACCGGCAACGCCATCCGGACGCAGGCCCGTCCGGAGACGATCATCCTGGCCGACCTGTTCCGCTACATGGGCGGAGTCGCCGGTGAGGTCAAGGGCAACACCCTGCCGGCCGGCGACGGACAGCTGCAGTACACGAAGCGGGTGCCGCTCGGCGTCGTCGCGGGAATCCTGCCGTGGAACTCACCGCTGATGATCGCAGCCTTCAAGACCCCGGCCGCACTTGCCGCGGGCAACACGATCGTCCTCAAATGCGCCGAGGATGCACCGCTGACGATTCTGAAGATGGCTGAACTGCTTGCCGACATCCTGCCGGCCGGCGTCCTCAACGTCGTCACCGGCAAGGGCTCGATCATCGGTGAAGCGCTCAACGTCCACCCCGACGTCGACAAGGTCTCGTTCACCGGTTCGACGAACGTCGGCCGCCACGTCGCTGAACTGGCAGGCGGACGCCTCGCTCACTCCTCGATGGAACTCGGCGGCAAGAGCCCCAACATCGTCTTCCCCGATTCGAACGACGACGACACTCTCCAGCAGGTGCTGCTGTCGACCCGCTTCGCACGCCAGGGTCAGTCCTGCACGATGGGTTCGCGCCTGTTCCTGCACGAGGACATCTACGATGACTTCCTGGGCAAGCTCGTCGACGCAGTGTCGAAGATGAAGGTCGGTGACCCTCGAAACGAGGACTCCGACATCGGCTGCATCATCAACGAGAAGCAGTACAACCAGGTGTCTGACTACATCGAGATGGGCAAGTCGATGGACGGCGTTGAGATCGCCTACGACGGTTCGGACTCACTCGAGGTCGGCGAACCCGGTTTCTATCACGCGCCCGTCATCTTCTCCAAGGCCAAGAACGAATGGCAGACCAGCCAGGAAGAGATCTTCGGCCCCGTCCTCTCCGTCATTCCCTGGAAGGACGTCGACGAGGTCATCGATATGGCCAATGACAGCGAATTCGGTCTCGCAGCGTTTGTGTTCACGAAGAACGTCGATGCCGCGCTGACTATGGCCAATCGGATCGAATCCGGCTGGGTCCAGGTCAACCAGGGCGGCGGCCAGCTGGCCGGCCAGTCCTACGGCGGAATGAAGACGTCCGGTTTCGGTCGTGAGGCATCGCTGGAGGGCATGCTCGAAGGCTTCACCCAGATCAAGCAGGTCAACATCCGCATCCGCTGATCAGCTCTCGCTCGACAGGTCGTCGGACCACCGGCCGGCACTCTCGACCCACTCTGCTGTGGGTGACTCACCCGAAACGGTCAGTCACCTGCAGCAGGGTGGGTTGTCTGGTTGGTGGCCATTGAGAGGTGTTGGCGGGGATGCGAAGGCGCGCTGGCGGGGATGGGAAGGCACGCTGGCGGACTCACGACGGCGCGCCGGGAATTTCAGTCCTGCCGTCCGGGCGATAATATAGAGGCAACGATTCATCTCGAAGGAGCACAACGTCTATGCCGCAGAACCAAGGCGCACCCGAACTGAGTGAGCTCGAGGTGTCCGTTTTGGAGTTCGAGCGGCGGTGGTGGAAGTACGGTGGAGCCAAAGATCATGCGATCCGCGAACGGTTCGACATGTCTGCCACAAGCTACTTCCAGATCCTCAATTCCCTGCTCGATAATCCAGCCGCTCTTGCCAGTGACCCTATGCTGGTCAAACGCCTGCGTCGCATCCGCACCACGCGGCAGAGCGAACGAGCACAAGCCCGCGTCTCGAGGTAGACATGACTGACGAATTCGACGAGATCGAAACCGGACGACGCAGCGGAGCCCATCGACAGGAGTCCGCGGCGCAGTCGAATGTCGGTGCCATCGCACTGGTCATCATCCTCGCCCTTGTTGCCGTTCTGCTGGTGGTCGCGGCCATCAACATCATCACCTCGTCGATGAAGGACCCCGAGGCCGACGTCGCCGATTCCGGGTCCGACAAGACCTCCTCGGCGAGTCCATCGCCAAGCGAGAGCGAAGTCAGCGTCGCTGACTCCTCACTCAAGGTTGACGTCCTCAACGGTTCCGGAGTCTCTGGAACCGCGAAGAAGTTCTCCGAGGCGGTGGAGGAGAAGGGCTGGAGCCTTGGCCAGGTCGGCAACTATTCGACAGGGCTGACCGACTCCACGGTCTACTACTCTGATGAGGCGAACGCCTCGCAGGCGAAGATGGTCGCCGAGGCGCTCGGCATCGAGGCCGTCGAGTCGTCGACGGACTTCGACACCGACATCACTGTCGTCATCTGTTCGGATATCGCCGAACGCGGACCCGAACCCAGCGAAGGCGGTTCGGGCGAAGCCGAGGGCTGAAGTTCCGCATGAATCTCAGCGGAAATGAACTCGTCTGCCAGGAGAAATGAACTCTCCGAACGGTGCCATATAACGAATTGGTAACAGTGTTGAGCGGTCGGAGGACCTGTCCGACGCTGGGGTAGAGTTGCATCAGCTAGGCAAGCACTGCCCTTGTGTTCTATTCGTGCTTCACCGAGATCATTCTCCAGAGGTCAATGAGAGAAATCGCGGGGTCGGTTGAGTTTTACTAGCCTCCGTTGTCCGCTGCGTGGCCAGACCGGTTGCAAAACGGGTGATGGAATGTCAATGACACTGCACTGTATGGAGAAGTAATGGCACAAGGTACCGTCAAGTGGTTCAACGCCGAAAAGGGCTATGGATTCATCACCCTGGAAGGCAACAACCAGGACGTGTTCGTTCACTGGAGTGCAATCCAGATGGATGGCTACCGCGCTCTCGAAGAGGGCCAGCAGGTTGAGTTCGAAGTTGGAGAAGGACAAAAGGGTCCTCAGGCGGAATCCGTCACCCTCCTCTGAGACTCACGTACGTAAAGTCTTTTGATCCGCCTCGGCGGGATGGCGGCTCAGGCCCGAATCCTTTCCAGCGGGGAAAGCGCCAAGCAGGCAACTGCTTGGCGCTTTTCAGTTCTATGGGGGCAGACTCCATGCAGCAGCTCTCCGGTGCATCCACCTCGGGAGACTGCGCCCCACAACCACCTGGCGCACACTCCTCACGTGCCCGCTCTGTGGGACTCGTTGGAGTTTCGCGCTGGGCCGAACCCCGGAAACACGTGGGAAGCAGCCATTTCGGCCGGTGTGACCCTGCGCCGATATTTGCACTCGCATGGGGAGAGTGCTAAATCTAGTACTGGTGAAAACCTAGGGTTTCTCATCAATCGTTTCGAGAGCGTGGTCCATGTGTGGAATGGAACATGCGGACACACTCTCTGCCGTCGCGGGCGCTGACGATTGCTCTGGATTCCCAATCCACTCCATCAGGGAGGATCTAAGCCACTATGGCAAAGATGATTGCATTCGACGAAGAAGCTCGTCGGGGACTCGAAGCAGGTCTCAACCAGCTTGCGGACGCGGTCAAGGTAACCCTTGGACCCCGTGGCCGCAATGTCGTGCTCGAAAAGCAGTGGGGCGCACCCACCATCACAAACGATGGTGTCTCCATTGCCAAGGAGATCGAACTCGAGGATCCCTACGAGAAGATCGGCGCTGAGCTCGTCAAGGAAGTCGCCAAGAAGACTGACGACGTTGCTGGCGACGGCACCACCACCGCTACCGTTCTGGCTCAGGCTCTCGTTCGCGAGGGACTGCGCAACGTGGCAGCCGGTGCTGATCCGCTCAGCCTCAAGCGTGGCATCGAGAAGGCTGTTGAAGCCGTGACCGCTGTCCTGCTCGAGAACGCCATCGACATCGAGACCAAGGAACAGATCGCCGCTACTGCCGGTATCTCCGCTGGAGATCCTGCTATCGGTGAACTGATCGCCGAGGCCATCGACAAGGTCGGCAAGGAAGGCGTCGTCACCGTCGAGGAGTCCAACACATTCGGACTCGAGCTCGAACTGACCGAGGGTATGCGCTTCGACAAGGGCTACATCTCCGGTTATTTCGTCACCGACACCGATCGCCAGGAAGCTGTCCTTGAGGATCCCTACATCCTCATCGTCAACTCCAAGATCTCGAACGTGAAGGATCTGCTGCCCGTCCTCGAGAAGGTCCAGCAGTCCAACAAGCCGCTGTTCATCATCGCTGAAGACGTCGAGGGCGAAGCTCTCGCGGTTCTCGTGCTGAACAAGATCCGTGGCACCTTCAAGTCCGTGGCCGTCAAGGCTCCTGGCTTCGGAGACCGCCGCAAGGCTCAGCTGGCCGACATCGCCATCCTCACCGGTGGTCAGGTCGTGTCCGAGGAAGTCGGGCTCAAGCTCGACAACGTGACCACCGAACTGCTGGGCACCGCCCGCAAGGTTGTCATCACCAAGGACGAGACCACCATCGTCGAGGGTGCCGGAGACGCCGAGGAGATCGCAGGCCGGGTCGCACAGATCCGTGCCGAGATCGAGAACTCGGATTCCGACTACGACCGTGAGAAGCTGCAGGAACGTCTGGCCAAGCTGGCCGGCGGTGTTGCAGTCATCAAGGCCGGAGCCGCGACCGAGGTCGAGCTCAAGGAAACCAAGCACCGCATCGAAGATGCAGTGCGCAACGCCAAGGCTGCTGTGGAAGAGGGAATCGTCGCCGGTGGCGGCGTCTCGCTCATCCAGGCGGGCAAGACTGCCTTCGCCAACCTCGCACTCGAGGGTGACGAAGCAACCGGTGCCAACATCGTCAAGGTTGCCATCGAAGCTCCGCTCAAGCAGATCGCCACCAACGCCGGCCTCGAAGCCGGTGTGGTTGCCGATAAGGTCGCCAACCTCGAACCCGGATTCGGCCTCAACGCCGCAACCGGTGAGTACGAGGACCTGCTGGCCGCCGGCATCAACGACCCGGTCAAGGTGACCCGCTCTGCTCTGCAGAACGCCGCCTCGATCGCCGGTCTGTTCCTGACCACCGAGTCGGTTGTCGCCGACAAGCCTGAGAAGGCTGCACCAGGTGCTGACGCAGCTGCTGCCGGTATGGACGGAATGGGTGGCATGGGCTTCTGATAAGCCCCTTTCGCTCGAAGAGCCGTGCCGGTGCCCGTTTGGGTGCCGGCACGGCTCTTCTCGGTTCGAAAGCCGCGCAGTAGCCTGGACGGTATGAACTTCACAGGCACAGATTCCTGCGGAAACAGCCCGAAGAACATGTTCGTAGCCAGGTTCGAGGAGAATCTGATCAACGGTGACAGAGAAGCCCTCGCCGAGGTGGTCGATGAGGACTGCATCCTCCAGATTGTGGGCAGCGGGAGAGTGGAGACCAGCACCGGGCGCGCGGAAGTCATCGACGCACTGCTCCGCATTGCTGACTCGAAGCCTGCGGCCGGTCATCTCGAAGCTGCCATCACTCACGGCAAGGCAGCTGCGGCCTGGGGCCAGTGGGACTATTCGAGCGACGGCGAGGACATCCGATACTTCTCACATACGCTCTGGTTCCGAAACAACAAGGCCACAGAGTTCGCTCAGATCCGTGTCTTCCACGCCTGAGCGCTCTGAGCCGGGCGCGGGCAGGTTCAGGGACGCCTCCTCAGCGCGTCGCTGCCCGTCACGAGTCGGTCAGTCCCAGGGGTTCCTGCGTCGATGACGACGCTCTCGGCGGCGCCTGCGCATTTCATCGCTGGGAGACATCCCTCCCGGAGCGAATGGAGGAGCCAAAGGGTGCGGAGGCTGCAATCCGTTGCCGAATGTGTCTTCGTAATCCTCGTCCTCATCGACGTTCTTATGTTCCTCAAGCTCACGCTTGGCCTCGGCGTCGCCCAACTGCGCTCGGGCCCGCTTGGTCAGTTCGCGCTTCCTGTCGCGGATGAGGCTCTGCTTGTTGGAGATCTGTGAGATCGCACCGAAGAGCATCGGAAGAATGACGAATATCGGCCAGAAGAATATGAACCTGCCCGTGGCGAATGAGGTGGCGGCCCAGATGGCGAGTGTGACTCCGACAGGACCGGCGAACATACCCAGGAGCGCATTCCGCACGCGGTCCTTGTAGTACTTCTGCGCGGCCGCATCGATCTGCTCGGGAGTGATCGGGATGCGGTCAGTATTCAGGCGGGCCAGAGCTTGGGCACGGGCGGAATCGTCGAGTTCTCCCGGTGCGACCTCGCCCGCCTCGGCGATGATGAGATCCTGCACGAGGTCGGGGACCTCTCCCAGAGTCTTCAGACGGTTGGCGGCCTCGCTGCGTTCGTCGAATTCCTCGGCGTCGATCTGACCCAGCGCAAACGCCTCGGACAGCACATCGGTCACGACTGCGCGATCGGCATCCGAAGCGCGCACCTGCCCATGAGCGCGGGGATCCACGCTGAATCGTGACCACAGTGGCGAACTGTTCATGACACTTACTGTAACCCCGCCCAGATAGAGAGCCTGAACTATGATGGTGCAAATGGAACCCGTCATCGTGCTCATTGTGTTCGCGGTGTTCCTAGGGGCAGTTTCGCAGCGTGTCACCGGAATGGGATTCGGCCTGGTCAGCGGCCCGTTCCTCGTGATTCTGCTCGACCCGTTCTCCGGCGTCGTGCTCGTCAACATCTGCGGCATCGTCGCCAGCGGCACGGTGTTCGTCCGCACCTGGCGAGAAGTCGAGTGGGGCAGTTTCTGGAAGCTGTCGCTGGGGGCACTCATCGGCACGATTCCCGGAGCCCTCCTGGCCGCAGTCCTCCCAGCGCCACCGCTGCAGATCCTTATCGGCCTGCTGATCATCGTCTCCCTCATCAGCTCCATGGTCATCGGCCGAATCGGCAAGACGATTCCCGCGAATTTCGGAACGAAGTTCACCACCGGCCTCTTCTCGGGAACGATGTCGGCTGCCGCAGGAGCGGGCGGGCCCGCCGTCAGCGCCTATGCTGTGCTGACGCAGTGGGATCAGCGAACATTTGCCGCAACCCTGCAGCCGTTCCTCGTCGTCGGGACCACCTCGGCGATCATCTTCAAAACCGTGTTCGACCACGGCGCATGGCCGCAGTTGGCGGCACCGACCTGGATCGGGATCGCGGCGGTCCTCGTCGCAGGACTTGTCGGCGGGGACTGGTTGTCGAAGAAGATCGATTCCTCAACGGCCCGGGTCGCCATGATCGTCCTTGCCCTCGGCGGGGGAATCGCGACCCTCGTCAAGGGGCTGGTCCAGCTGGGCTGAACGCCTTCCCGACTCCCCGTGATGTAGGCATAGACACCTGTGATGAGCATGTTGAGCGCTCATCTGAGAGCGATTTTCGAGGCCGGGGACTGAGCTGACACAAGGGTTCGGTTCAGTCGCTTGTCAGACTCGTCCGGCATACTGATTGGTGACTCGTTTTGCTGGGGAGGCATAGATCGTGGGAGCAGTATTCCTGATAATACTCGTGGTGCTCGGCACCATTTTCTTCGTTGGCTACCGCAAGGAGAAGCACCGTAAGAAGGAGCTCGCCGCAGCCGAGCTCCAGCAGGTGACAAAGACCGCTGAAGAGGATGTCACGTCCTTCGGTGAGGAAGTCGCCGAACTCGATATCCTCACCGCCGGAGTCGAACTCGACACCGGCGGCTCGCAGGACTACAAGCAGGCCTTGGACTCCTATGACATTGCCAAGGAGACGCTCGACAACGTCGACGAGCCCTCCGACATCCGCAGTGTCACCGAGGCCCTCGAAGACGGTCGCTACGCCGCCAAATGCGTGCGTGCCCGCGTTGACGGAAAGCCTCTGCCCGTGCGCCGTCCCCCATGCTTCTTCAACCCGCAGCATGGCCCCTCGGTCGAAGATATCGACTGGGCACCTGCTGGTGGCCAGCTGCGACCTGTTCCCGTCTGTGCCGCCGACGCCGAGCGCGTGGCAGTGGGTGCCGAACCGGCTGTCCGCAAGGTCGTGACCGGTGACGGACACACTCGCCGGGCCTACTGGGAAGCAGGACCCGCCTACGCCGAATACAACCGCGGATACTTCAACTCCTATGCAGGTTCGGGACTTCTGCCCGGCGTCCTCATGGGCTCGATGATGTTCGGCGGCATGGGCGGCGGCTGGGACGGCGCTTATGGCGACGCTGGCGGCGGTGACGCCGGTGGTGGCGATGCCGGCGGCGGAGACGGCGGCGGATTCTTCGGTGGCGGAGACGGTGGCGACGGAGGCGGTCTCTTCGGCGGCGACGGGTTCGATCTTGGAGACCTGTTCTGATGGAGAAGATTGAGATCCGCGGCGATTCGATCAAGCTCGGTCAGTTGCTCAAACTCCATGGTGTCGCCGAACATGGCGCGATGGCCAAAGACATGATCGCCGACGGCGAAGTCGTGGTCAATGGTGAGGTCGAAACTCGCCGAGGTGCCACGATTCGTCCCGGAGACACCGTCGAAGCCCTGGGCGAGGTCATCGAGGTCTCGGTCGAATAGGCTCCACAACCACAACCGCGAACACAGCATCTGATGCAGAAGGGACGTCCCCGCGGGGACGTCCCTTCTGCATTGCTGATCCTCAGTGCCAGTGGGTCATTGCGACGGTCTGCGTCTGCGGAGAGAGCCTCCGAGCAGCTGACGTGAAGACGTCAGGGTCGCTGATTGGCCTCTGGTGTGTCATTGAGCCCGGGAGCATCCCAGAGGGCTGACCAATTGGATGTGTCCTCTTCGAACGGAAGCTCGTTGGACAGTACGCCGCGCACCTGGATCTCCAGGGGGTTGTCGCGCTGCTTGGGCCCTGACTGTGCGAACGGATAGAACGTGCCGCGCTTGTATTGGTAGACGAGTGCCAGGCGGCGCCCATCCGGGTTCGCGAAGTACACGGTCGAGCACAGCAGCATCGTGTCGAAGCCCTGACTGACCAGAGCCGAGTTCACGGCGTGCAGATTGGTGACGAGGTTGACCACCTCGGCGTCGGTGTCGGAGACGACCTGCCAGGTGTAGCCGAACCCGTCGTTCTGCTGGGTCACGTTCGCGGCGGGGTCCGAGCCGATGAGGGCGATGCTCTCGGTCTCAGCGGACTGGAACGCCGCCCCTTCGACCTGTCGGAACGCCACGGCCCCGACGCCGGTGGGCTTGAAGCCTGTCGCAGCCTCGAGCGTCAGTGCGGCGGGCGGCAGTGCGAAGAGGTCGTCGAGGTTGGCACGCTTCGGTTTGGAACGGCCCAACAGAGCGTCGAAGAAACCCATGAAACTCCTAGAGGATGTCGGTCAGTGCGGTTGATGTCTGCGGGTCGACGGTCACTGGGGCTGTGAGAGCTGCCCGGAGATCCGCGCCAGCTGCTCCAGACGCTTGTCGAGCGAGGGGTGTGTGGAGAAGAGCTGTCCGAGGGCCGCCTTGCCGCTGACGGCGGGAATGAGCGCCAGATGATTCGCCGAGGAGGAGGCACGCAGGTCCTTCTCCGGGATCTTGCTCATGTCGCCGCTGAGTTTCGTCAGCGCAGAGGCCAGTGTCGAAGGTGCGCCGGTGAGGATGGCGGCGGCCCTGTCTGCGGCAAGCTCGCGGTAGCGCGAGAGGCTGCGGATGAGGAGGAACGAGAGTCCGTAGACGACGGCACCGACGAGGATGAACAGCAGCTGGATGGGGACGCCGCCGTTGTTGTTCGATCGTCCGAAGCTCATGTAGTAGCCGGCTCGCATCATGAGAGCGGCCACGACACCGGTGACTCCAGCGACGGTCATGATGGTGACGTCGCGATGGGCGACGTGGGAGAGCTCATGTGCCAGCACGACCTCGACCTCATCGCGGTCGAGCTTCTCGAGCAGCCCGCGTGTCACGCATACGACCGAGCGCTCCGGCGAACGGCCGGTGGCGAATGCGTTGGGAATGGCTGAGTTCGAGACTGCGACGCGCGGTTTGGTCGAATCTGCCAGCTGGCAGAGTCGGTCGATCATCGTGTGCAGCTCCGAGGCTTCCTCGGGGGAGACTTCCCGTGCACCCATCGCCTTCATCGCGATCTTGTCGGAGAAGTACCACTGGAAGAAGAACGCGCCGGCGCTGACGAGGACCGCGATGATCACGCCGGGCGTGCTGCCGCCGAGCATCCACCAGATGGCGAGGATGAGGATCACGTAGATGAGTCCGTTCAGGAAGATCGTCCACCCCATACGCATGGTGAGTCCGTTGTCCTTGACGAAACGATTCTTCATCGTGATTCCTCTCTGGGTGTGGCAGTTCCGGCCCACGGCCTTGGGCTAAGGCAGTGGGCCGGAGTCACCGATATCAAACTGTGTGGATCAGGCTGGATCTGGGATGAAGCCTTCACCGGTGAGGAGCTCTGTGATCTCCTGCAGAGTCGCATCGACGAACGGCACGACGGCCTCACTCGTTCCCAGATAGTCGTCCGAGACGGGCTTGCCGTGTCCGACGACGTAGTCGTGGAGGGCATGCAGAGCTTTTCGGGCGGCCTCTTCATCGGCGCCGTTGACTGCGTCTTCAACCTGGTTGTCGTATTTCTGCAACAGGTTCTGGTCGACGTCGGCGATGTCGAACTGACCCTCGCCCATGATGCGGATGATCATTGCTTGTCCTCGCCTTCAAGCGACTGGTGCTGCTTGTCGGAGGATGCCGGCAGCGAGTCACGCATCCGGTTGAGCTCCATCTCCACGTCGTTGTCGCTTGAGAGCGCATCGAGCTGTGCACTGATGTCGTCCTTCGACGAACCAGTGACATCTTCCAGTGCGCCCGAAGCGATGAGTTCGTCGACGGCACCGGCACGAGCCTGAAGTGAAGCGGTCTTGTCCTCGGCGCGCTGGACTGCGAGTCCGACGTCGCCGAGCTCCTCGGAGATGCCGGAGAAGGCTTCGCCGATCTTCGACTGTGCCTCGGCCGCGTTGTACGTGGCCTTGAGGGTCTCCTTTTTGGTGCGGAAGGCATCGACCTTGGCCTGCAGACGCTGCGAGGCCATCGTGAGCTTCTGCTCCTCGCCCTGCAGCCCCTCGTGCTGGCCCTGCAGGTCGGTGATCTGCTGGTCCAGCCCCGACTTCCGGGTCAGTGCCTCACGGGCAAGGTCCTCGCGGCCCATCTCCATGGCCTTCTGGGCCTGGCCGCTGAGCTTGTTCTGCTGCTGTTCGAGCTGAGTGATCTGCAGTTCGAGGCGCTTGCGGCTGGTGGCGACATCGGCAACACCGCGGCGTACCTTCTGCAGCAGCTCAAGCTGCTTCTGATATGAATAATCGAGAGTTTCATTGGGGTTCTCGGCTTTGTCCAGCGCCTTGTTGGCCTTGGCGCCAAAGATCGCCGCGATCCTTTGGAAGATGCTCATCCGTAGTCGACTCCTGCATTGGTCTTGACCCGACGGTGCTGACCGCTGGTCTCCGAAGCTGGAGGAACGTAGCCGGCGCCGCCGCGAACTATCGTTATCAGCCTACTAATAAAGGCTGACAATTTGCCAGACGCGGACCCAGAACTCGAACAGACGCTCTCAGCGGGAATTCGCGGGGAACGACAGGCTGCATGATGAGTGCTCACGGAGCGAAGAGTCGGGAGTTTGCTGCCTCGACCTCCGAGTACTGCGCGGCTGCCGTGTTGAGGGCCCCGTGGATCGAGGTCAGCGATTCGAACAGTTGCTTCTGCGCGCCTTCCCACTCATTGATGACCGTCTGGAAATTCTGTGCCGCACTTCCCTTCCAACACTCCTGCAGGGCCAGAAGATTCCTCAGCATCGTATTGGATTCGGCAACGAGGGTGCGTGCGGTTCCTGCTGTGGCGGCGGCTGCGGATGAGACGCGCTCGGCATCGACTTCGAAACTCATGATTTCTCCTAACGGCGGGGCACCGGAGCTCGGAATGAGGCACCGGGTCACATCTCAGCATCGCGGTTCACCCGTGTTCGAAGAAGCCCATGAGAAGAGGGTGTGGACAGCGCTTGGCTGTCCACACCCTCAAAGCACACGAGTGAGATCGTCATCCACAGCGATCTGCACTCAAGTGGTGCTACTTCAGCACGAGCGTCGTCTTCAATGTCTGCTCCTGGCCGCCGCGGATGACGGTGAAGTCGACGGGGGAGTTCGTCGGCTGCGCGCGGACGAGTGCCCGCAGAGCGATCGCGTTGTTCACCTTGGTTCCACCCACAGACACGATGTCGTCGCCGTCCTTGAAGCCTGCCTTGTCGGCCGGCGATCCGGACTGCACCGACTGCACCTTCGCACTGCCGCGCGTGGTGCCGCCGCTGTTGATCTGTCCGTCGGTGAGCGTGATCCCCAGGAAGGGATGCAGTGCCTTGCCACTTGAGATGAGCTGATCGGCGATCATCACGGCCTGTGAGGCGGGGATGGCGAACCCGATGCCGATCGATCCCGACTGCCCGCCTTCTCCGGCCTGGCTCAGCGAGGCCGCAGCGGAGTTCACGCCGATGAAGTTGCCGTCACCGTCCACAAGCGGACCGCCGGAGTTGCCGGGGTTGATCGCGGCATCCGTCTGGATGGCGTTCGTGATCGTCATCTCCTTCTCCTGCGAGCTCGCGTCCTCGCCGATGTTCTCCGTGGAGACGGGCCGGTCGAGGGCCGAGACGATGCCGGTGGTGACCGAGTCCGCAAGGCCGAGGGGGTTGCCCAATGCCATCACCGGATCTCCCACCTTCATCTTCTTCGAATCGCCGACAGGGAGCGGACCAGCGTCCTTCGGGACTTGG
This sequence comes from Brevibacterium sp. UCMA 11752, assembly GCF_021532235.1. Taxonomy (NCBI): domain Bacteria; kingdom Bacillati; phylum Actinomycetota; class Actinomycetes; order Micrococcales; family Brevibacteriaceae; genus Brevibacterium; species Brevibacterium sp. UCMA 11752. Next base: position 1,554,938 of record NZ_JACBOS010000003.1, read on the forward strand.
TCGAGCTTGATGACTGCGATGTCGGTCGAGGGATCGCGGCCGACGATCTCGGCCTTCATCGTTCCCCCGTTCTTCATCGTCACAGCGATCTCGCCGGAGGGAGTGTCGGCCGGGGCCACCACGTGGTTGTTCGTGATGACGTGTCCCTGGTCGTCGTAGATCGAGCCTGATCCCAGTCCCTGCACCTGCCCATTGGTGCCGACCTGGATTGAGACGACGCTCTGGGAAGTCTGCTTGGCGACCTCGGTCCAGTCCGGAGTTTCGATGGTCTGATCGGCGACCTTGCGCGAATCCTCTCCGCCGAGGGCACTGAGCGCGTAGCTCCCGCCGAAGGCTGCGCCTCCGCCCAGCAGAGCAGCGATCAGCGCGATGGCGATCGTCGCACCCCAACCCGGTCCTCGCTTCTCCCGCCGAGGTGGTGCTTCGCCTCCGTACGGACCTGACCATCCGGGTGTGCCAGGTCCATCGGGTGCACCTGGGGCGCCGGGCCCGCCGGGCCCATCGGGGCTGCCAGGTCCGGGCTGGAATCCTGGGTAATCGGACGTGGGGTACCCGCCCTGGTTCGGCTGATTGCCGTATTGGCCATATGCGGCTGTACCTGTGCCTGCAGCCGCTCCTGCTCCTGCACCGGCACCTGCACCTGCACCTGCGGCGGCACCTGCAGTTGTGCCTGCTGCAGGCTGCCCCGTTCCCTGTGAATACGGAGTGCCATACGGGTTCGTGCCGGCGGGAGAGTTCTGGCCGGCCTGCGCTGCACCGTTGGGTGTGCCGGCTCCGGCATAGGGGTGGCTGTACTGACCGTTGCTGCCGCTTTCGGGGCCGCGGTCATGGCGCTGGCTTCCGTCGTAGTTCTGACCGGGACCATACGTTGGTTGCCCGGCCTGCCCCGCTGCGCCGGGCTGTCCCGAGGACCCGGGCTGTCCCGCTGCGCCGGGCTGCCCTGGTGCGCCGGGATACCGTGACTGTGAGTCCACAGGGGGCTGAGCACGAGTCGGCTGCATCTGAGGAGGATTCTGCCCCTGCCTCGGGTCCTGTCCCTGCCACGGAGCCTGGTTCTGTGCCGGTGCCTGGCTCTGACCCGCACTGCCGCTCTGGCTTGGTCCCCGTTCAGAGCTGTTCGGACGGGCAGAGGGCGCTACGGGTGGACTGACCCGAGCCGGACCATTCGAGCCGTTCGAGCCGTTCGGACCGTTCGAGCCGTTCGGGAAGGTCCGTGGGACCTCTGCCGAACGGCGGGACCCGTCTGTGGAGCCCTGGGGCACTGCAGACGAGTTGCGGGGGTGGTCTGAGGATTCGCGAGAGCCATCGGTGGGGAACGTCCGGTGACCCTGATCCCCGTGCCGTCCCCTGTTGTCGGAGTTGTTGCCCTGATCGTTAGGGTCGTTGCTGCTCATCGCTCGTCCTTTCGTGCGTTCGGAGCGCTGTCTTCAGTTTCTGAGATAGGCAGATCGATGCGGAACGTCGCACCGCCGCCCGGTGTCTGGTGCACTGTGATCGAACCGTGGTGGTTCTCCACGATCGCCTTGACGATGGAGAGTCCGAGGCCCGACCCGCCGGTGTCGCGAGTCCTGGAGACGTCGAGGCGGTAGAACCGCTCGAAGATCCGGGGAACGACTTCGGGATCGATCCCGTCGCCGTGGTCGCGAACCTCGAACCTGACTCGTCCGTTGGGGAATCCGCGCAGCGAATCGTCGACGGTGATGGACCCGGCCGCAGTCATATCGGGCACGATGCCGCTGGGCGCCTGGGCGTCGTTCTGATCGTTGCCGTTCGAGTCGCCTCGGCGGAAGATGCGGACACCGCCGGTGACGAATCCGCGTTCGCGGGATCTGTCCTTCGCCGCTGCCTTATTCGCCACCGTCTTGTTGGCTCCGGTCTTGGACCCGGTGTCCTGACCATTCGACGGGTCCGTGGACTCCGCAGTCACCTCGGCGCGGCCACCGACGACGCCGACGGCGAACTCGATGGCGGTGTGCTCGGGGGTGTGGCGGACAGCGTTGCCGGCGAGGTTGACGATGACCTGGCGGATCTTCGACTCCGAGCCCCTGATCATCGGTACGGGCTGGGCATCTTCCCCATCGAGGCCGATGAAGCTGATGTCCCGGTCGGGGGCCTGAGCTGCCGCGTCGGCGGCGGCATCGCGGGCGATCCGGTGGAGGTCGATGGGACCGATCTCGGCGGGTCGCTGCTCATCGAGGCGGGCGAGGACGACGAGGTCGTCGACGAGCACGCCCATGCGTTTGGCCTCGGATTCCATGCGTTCCATGGCGTTTCCGATGTCATCTGACTTCGTGATCGCACCCTGCCGGTAGAGCTCGGCGTATCCGCGAATGGTCACCAGCGGAGTGCGCAGTTCGTGGGAGGCGTCGGAGACGAACTGGCGGATGCGCTTCTCCGATCGCGTCTGTCCGTCGAAGGAGTCCTCGATCCGCCCCAGCATCGTGTTCAGTGCGCCTGAGAGGCGACCGAGCTCTGTGTTGCGGGGGAAGGTCGGCACTCTCTGACTCAGGTCGCCCGCGGCGATCCGTGAGGCGGTCTTCTCGATGTCGCGCAGCGGGCGGAAGGTGTTGTTGATCGCCCAATACCCGACGCCTGCCACCATGGCCAATGCCAGCAGTCCGATGCCGATCATCGTGTTTCGGGCCCGCTCGTTGATGTTGTCGATCTCGCGGTCGAAGGGCACTGCGATCGAGACGAGCACATCGGTGTTCTGGACCTTCATCGCTCGCGCCCGCCATTGTGAGGTACTCCCGGGGACAGTGAATGGCTCACCGCCCTGCGCGTAGACCTTCGACTCATTGATCTTCGGCAGAACCGGGCTGTTGCCCGGCTCGGGAGCCACAGGATCGCTGATCGGTTTGCCGCTCGTGTCATAGAACTGGACGTAGAAACCTCCGGGCATGAGGCTCTTGAGCTCGTCCCACGAGCTCGAATCAATGGTGGTGGGAGCCCCCGCTGAGGATTCCGTCCCGTCACTGCTGTCCGAGTCCGCTGACTGGTCCTTGCTCGGCGATGAAGACGACTGCAGCTGGGCAGGCTGGAACACATCCTGATAAGCCTGCTTGGCAAGCGTCTCCGAAGCATTGATGAGTCTCTCATCAGTGCGTTCGACGAGGCTGTCGCGGAGGTTCTCGAGCACCCAGGCGCTCGTCCCCGAGAGAACGAGCAGCATGAGCAGCATCATGATGGCCAGCAGCTTGGTGGTCAGCGACCATTCTTCCCAGAAGCCGGGTTTGGTGGGACGGGATTCTTTTACCACGTGAGTAATCTAGCGCCTGAGCTTGACCGGCTACTTGGATTCTGGTGTGCGCAGCATGTAGCCCACGCCGCGCTTAGTCTGAATCATCGGTGTCCACTCCATCTCGACGGGGTGTCCGGCGGCGTCCGTTTCCGGCGTGACGTCGATCTTGCGGCGCAGGTAGGAGATGTAGGATTCGACGATTCCGGTGTCTCCGCCGAAGTCGTATTCCCAGACATGGTCGAGGATCTGGGACTTCGAGAGCACCCGGTTCGTATTGAGCATGAGATAGCGCAGCAGCTTGAACTCGGTGGGGGAGAGGTCGATGAGGATGCCGGAGCGACGCACCTCGTGAGTGTCGTCATCGAGTTCGAGGTCGCCGGCCATGATGACAGCGTTCTCTTCGTCTTCGAGGCTGCGGGTCCGACGCAGCACGGCGCGGATGCGGGCGACGACCTCTTCGAGGCTGAAGGGCTTCGTCACGTAGTCATCGCCGCCGACGGTGAGGCCGGTGATCTTATCCGAGGTGTCATCACGGGCGGTGAGGAACACGACCGGAGCGTTCATGCCGATCTGACGGAGACGACGCGTGACGGTGAAGCCGTCCATGTCCGGCAGCATGACGTCGAGGACGAGGAGGTCGGGGTTGGTCTGCTCGGCCAGACGAAGTGCTTCGGCGCCGTTTGCCGCCGAGACGACGTCGAAGCCCGCGAAGCGCAGGCTGGTCGAGAGGAGTTCGCGGATATTGGGCTCATCGTCGACAACGAGGAGTGTGGCCTCGATGTCGGTATCGTTTGCTGTAGTCATGTATCCAGTCTGAAGCTCATCTCTGAGAGTGGAGTGATAGTTTCCTGAATGCAATTGTGATCTAGATCACTGAAAAACTCTCAGGAAAGTCCTTTTGGCCCCTGAGTGCCGCATGCGCTCTCAGGAACCGCCCGACTAATTGAGGGATATATGTGCTCGTGCACAGTTGAAGCACAGGAAACATGGCCTCGACGTCAGGAGTCGGTTTGGCGGGCGCGGAATGCGGCGACATGCGTGCGGTTCGCGCAGGTGCCGGAATCGCAGAAGCGCTTCGAGCGATTGCGGGTGAAATCGGCAAGGTAGGCATTGCAGTCCTCGGCGGCGCAGAGTCCGAGCCTGTCGAGGTCGCCGCTGCGGATCAGGTCGATGAGGACCAGCGCCACGTCGGCGGCGACCCGATCGGCGAGGCTCGCCGACTGACCCACTGCGTGCAGGTGCCAATCCCAGTCCCCATGTCTGACCAACTGTGGCAGTGCACCGGCCCATTGAAGTGTGACATTGACCTCACTGACGATGCGCTCTGTGGCTTTCGAGGCCTCGGATTCCGTCTCGGCGTCAATGCTGGCATCGAGGGCGATGGCGAAGCGTTCACGAAGCTCCCGGGTCTCTTTGACGTCGGCCTTCGTGGCCGTCAGCGGGCCAGAGAAGTCGTGTCGGGCCGCGAATCCGTGGAGTCCGGCGGTCGTCGTCAGCTCGTCTCCCTCCTCGGCGATGGCGCCGGAAGTGTTCAGCAGATCGACGAGCATGGTGAGGTTCGATCGAATGTCATTGGCGAAAGTCATCGTGGGTCACATTCTTCCACACTATGTAAGGACCAAAGCGCATTTGACTCATTTCGCAGCAGTGGTGAATACTTCATATGGAGCGGGCTCGTGCCCGCACAGCGCGCGTCGCGTCAGCGACCGATCGGCAGATCTCGGTCGCTCTCGGGCCACCCACATCTCCGCAGTTCTCACTCACACACCACATCTGTTCCAAGCCACATCTGTTCCACATCGCATCTGAACCGCACCACAACTCACCCGCATGCACCACCTCGGCGAGGGCACCTGTCCGCGTCGAATCCGCACACGTCCCAGGAGGTCAAGAATGAATCGCACCGTCGTCATGGGGTTCCTGCTGACTCTTGCCTCCGCGTTCTTCTTCGCGGTCTCCGGGCCGATTGCGAAGACGATGTATCTGACCGGATGGACGCCGGGCTCTGTCGTGCTCATCCGACTCGCGGGCTCGGCGGTTCTGCTGCTCATCCCCACCCTCATCGCTCTGCGCGGGCGCTGGGATGAAGTGCGGGCCAACTGGAAGACGGTGCTCACCTACGGACTCGTGTCGATGGCCGGCGTCCAGGGCTTCTACTTCGTCGCCGTCGAACACCTCACCGTGGCCGTGGCGCTGCTGCTCGAGATGACGGCGCCCATGCTCCTCGTGTTCTGGATCTGGGCGCGGACTCGGACCCGACCGGCGACGGTGACCTTCATCGGCGTGGTGGTCTCGATGGTCGGACTCCTGCTCGTCCTCGACCTCCGCAACTCTGACATCAGCGTCTTCGGTGTCATCATGGCACTCGCTGCCGCGGTGTGCCTGGCCAGCTACTTCCTGGTCTCTGCGAAGGACTCCATCAACGTTCCGCCGGTGGCCCTGACCGGCCTGGGCATGGGAATCGGAGCGCTCGTGATGGCCGTCATCGTGCTCGCGGGGGTCATGCCGGCCGGCGCCGTCGCTTCCGATGTCGACTTCGGCGGATACAAGGTCTCCTGGATCCTTCCCATGGCGATGATCGTCGTCTTCACCGTGGGCGCCTACATCACGGGCATCCTGGGTCTTCGCTACATCGGGGCGACCATCGGCTCGTTCCTCAACCTCGTCGAGGTTCCGTTCTCCGTGATCGTGGCATGGTTCGTCCTGTTCGAACTGCCAGCACCCATTCAGCTCTTCGGCGGCGTGTTCATCGTCGGCGGCGTCGGCTTCATCAAATGGGGCGAGTCGCGCCTGGCTCGTCGGGTGGCCTCCCGCGAGGTCGTCGTCACCTCGGAGGAGCTCGCCCCGGTCTGAAGTGCGGTGCGGCTGATAGCTTGAACGCATGGGCCACATCGAAATCAATGACGTCTCGTACACTCTGGCCGATGGCAGACCGCTGCTGAACTCGGTGTCCTTCCGCGTCGGTGACGGCACGAAGGCCGCACTCATCGGTGCCAACGGGGCCGGGAAGACCACCCTCCTGCGACTCCTCACCGGTGAACTCACACCCGACGAAGGCTCCGTGTCTCACACCGGCAGCGTCGGAATGATGCGTCAGTTCATCACCGCAGACACCGTCGCCGAGGCGCTCGAGGAGTTGGCACCGAAACGTATCCGCTCCGCCGCCGCCGTCGTGAGGCGGGCCGAGGAGAAGCTGCTCGGGCCCGACAGCGAATCGACCGCCGTGCAGATGTCCTACGCCTCTGCGCTGGGCGAATGGGGTGAAGCAGGAGGCTACGAAGCGGAGGTGCTGTGGGACACGTGCACCACCTCGGCGCTGGGGATGGGCTTCGAGCAATGCCGGGATCGGTCGATCTCGACGCTGTCGGGAGGCGAGCAGAAGAAACTCGTCCTCGAAGCGCTCCTGCGCGGGCACAACGACATCCTCATCCTCGACGAACCCGACAACTTCCTCGACGTTCCGGGCAAGCGCTGGCTCGAAGAGGCGCTGGCCGAGACCGGCAAGAGCGTCCTCTTCGTCTCTCACGATCGCGAACTCCTGGCCCAGGCGGCATCGGAGATCATCACCCTGGAGCTCTCGGCCGCGGGCAACACGGCCTGGGCCCATCCCGGCGGTTTCGGCAGCTACCACGAGGCGAGGAAGTCCCGATTCGAACGGCTGGAGGAGATGGGCAAGCGGTGGGATGAGGAGCACTCCAAACTCAGGGCTCTCGTGCAGATGTACAAGCAGAAGGCTGCCTACAACTCCGACATGACCTCGCGCTATCGTGCCGCGCAGACTCGGCTGGAACGCTTCGAGACGGCCGGGCCGCCACAGGCGATTCCGCGCGAGCAGAACCTGGGTATGCGGCTCAAGGGCGGACGAACCGGAAAGATCGCGATCGTCGCGGACCAGCTGGAGCTTTCCAATCTCATGCTGCCCTTCGACCTCGAGGTCCGCTACGGCGATCGGGTTGCCGTCCTCGGATCGAACGGTTCGGGCAAGTCCCACTTCCTGCGGCTGTTGGCCGCCGGGGGCAGCGATCCGGAATCTGAGCATCGGCCGGTCTCCGACGTCGACATCCCACCCGTCGAGCATGAAGGGCGAGCGAGATTGGGAGCCAGGGTCCGGCCGGGGTGGTTCGCCCAGACTCATGGACGGCCAGACCTGATGGGCAGAAGCCTGCTCGGCATTCTGCACAGGGGCGATGAGCACCGCAGCGGCCTCCCGCGAGAGCCGGCCTCGCGCGCACTCGCCCGCTATGAGCTGGCAGGAGCTGCGGAGCAGACCTTCGACTCACTCTCCGGCGGCCAGCAGGCGCGGTTCCAGATCCTCCTGCTCGAACTCGCCGGGGCCACATTGCTGCTGCTCGACGAACCCACGGACAACCTCGACCTGGTCTCTGCCGAAGCGCTCCAGGACGCGCTGGCAGCCTTCGACGGCACGGTCATGGCGGTCACGCACGATCGCTAGTTCGCCCGGGACTTCGACAGGTTCTTAGTCTTCGGCTCCGACGGAGACGTCTACGAGTCCACGACCCCGGTCTGGGACGAGGGCCGCGTGGTCCGCTCGCGAGGCTGAGCCATGGCGCGAAAGCTCGCTCAGCGGACCTCGATGTCGTAGCTGTAGCCCTGTTCGGTGAGGAAGCGGCGGCGCTGGGCCGCGAAGTGCTCATCGACGGTGTCTGCGGCGACGACGGTGTAGAACGTCGCCGAGCCCATGTCCTCCTTCGGTCGCAGGATCCGGCCAAGACGCTGGGCCTCCTCCTGCCGGGACCCGAAGGCGCCGGAGACCTGGATCGCCACCGAGGCGGCGGGCAGGTCCACTGAGAAGTTCGCGACCTTCGACACCACAAGCACTGGGATCTGGCCCGTGCGGAACTCGCGGAACAGCTCCTGGCGCTGCGATTCCGGGGTCTGCCCTGTCAGCACGGGTGCGTCGAGGCCTGCCCCGATCTCCTCGAGCTGATCGAGGTACTGCCCGATGACGAGGATCTGCGCATCGGGATGGTCGGCGACGAGCTCGCGCACGATCGGCAGCTTCGCATCCGAGGTGGCCGCGAGTCGGTACCGGTCCTCACCATCGGCACGTGCATAGGCCGTGCGTGTTCCTCCGTCGAGGCGCACGCGGATTTCGTGACAGGAGGCGGTGGCGATGTAGCCGAGTCGTTCGAGTTCCTTCCACGGCACCTCGTACTGCTTGGGCCCGATGAGGGAGAACACCTCGTCCTCTCGCCCATCCTCACGGACCAGAGTCGCCGTGAGTCCGAGCCGCCGCCTGGCCTGCAGGCTCGCGGTCAGACGGAAGATCGGTGCCGGCAGAAGATGGACCTCGTCATAGATGACCAGCCCCCAGTCCTTGGCATCGAGGAGTTCCAGATGCAGGTAGGAGCCCTTACGGCGGGTCGTCAGCACCTGATAGGTGGCGATGGTAATCGGCCGGATCTCCTTCGTCGATCCCGAGTACTCCCCGACCTCGTCCTCGGTCAGCGAGGTGCGTGCAAGGATCTCGTCTTTCCACTGTCGGGCGGCGACGGAGTTCGTCACGAGGATCAGCGTCGTCGTCTGCACCCGCGACATCGTGGCCACCCCGACGATGGTCTTGCCCGCACCGCAGGGCAGGACGACGACACCGGACTCTCCGCTCAGGGAGTGGTCGATCGCCTCCTTCTGATAGTCGCGCAGATGCCACTGCCCGCCATGGGCATCATCGGACAGGGCGATCTCGTGGGCCTCACCGTCGACATAGCCGGCATGGTCGGAGACGGGATGACCCAGCTGCAGCAGCGCATGCTTGAGCTCACCGCGCTCCGAAGGATGGACGAGGACAGATTCGGCATCGAGGGATTTGCCGAACTTGCCCACAAGATCCGGCTGGCTGATGAGCGAGGCGAGCAGATCGGTGTCGCTCGAGGTCAGGGTCAGTCCGTGGATCGGATTGTCGACGAGGGTGAGGACTCCGAAGCGATCCATGATGTCGACGATGTCGACGAGCAGCTCATGGGGCACCGGGTACTTCGCGAATTCGAGGAGGACGTCGACGACGGATTCCGCGTCATGTCCGCTGGCCCGGGCATTCCACAGCCCCAAAGGGGTGATCGTGTAGGTGTGGATGTACTCCGGCGTCCGCGACAGCTGCGCGAACGGCGCGATCGCTACGGCCGCCTCGACGGCCAGGGGGTGCCCCGACTCCAAGAGCACAGTCCGGTCGGACTGCACGATCAACGGACCGTTCATGTAAGTTCCTGCTTCTTTCCACGCCGAGGTGACTTCCGAGGGCACAACGCCTGCACCCTCAGGATTGTTCCTCCACCCCGTCGGACCCAACGCCGGCCACATCGACGCTGACGATGCGCGCGATCGACAGGGACGCCTCGGCGCCGGTGGTCTTCACCTTGCCCCGCACGCGCCCACCGTTGACAGTGCCCGGGAACATGTCGATGACGCGCTCCTTCCCGTGCGAGTCGGCGAGCGTGATCGTGACCTGCTGGCCCGCCTCGGCGGCTTCTCGGAGGCGATCCATGTGTCCCAGCGGCTCGTCCGTGCTCGTGGCCGGGGCCGAGCGAGCCCCGGGGGAGCGCAGAATGCGGATGTAATCGTCGAGGTGGGCATCGTCGACCCGTGCGCGTTTGCGCAGATGTACCTCCGGGTCGGCCTGAGTGATGACCTTGCGCTTGCGCACCGGTCCCGAGGGCGAGTGCAGCATGGCATGGTGCTCGGCGGATTCGAGCAGGTGCATGGTGCGTTCGGGCCCCAGCTGCCCGATCGCCACGGTCGGCGTCAGGCGTTCCAGGCCGGCCGGCATCATGGCCTGGTCGGAGAGGATGACGTCGAGGTCGACGGGGTCATCGACGACGAGGACGGCGCGGGCACCGGCAACCCGGACCCGGCGCAGCTTCGAAGCCGTGTTCTCGACGAGGAAGTTCAACGTCGACGGCAGGGCCTCGGCGCTGATCTCGGCGAGTTGGGCCAAGGCATCCTCGGCGCTGACGCCGGCCTGCATGCTCGCTTCGATCGTGTCCGCGTCGATGCGATACACGGTGCCCTGCCCGCGAGCTTCGACGACGGCGAACCTGCGCAGGATGTGATGGACCCTGGGTTCGATGGGCCCAGTCGCCACAGCGGTGAGGTCGGACTGGATGAGCACGGTCTCGACCTCATCGACGAGCCCGAGCCCCACCGCTTCGACGACATCGGTGGGCACATCGAGACCCTCGAGACTGAAGTTCACCGGTGCGATCGACGGGTCGTGGGCGGCCTGGTCGCTCATCGCTTGGCGCAGGCCCTCGGCGAGGAGGACTCCGAACCGGCTGGGCCCGAAATGCTCGGAATTCTGCAGCGGAGTCGTCGCCAGACCGAAGGCACCGGCGGTGTGCAGGATCGCTTCGGTCATCGCGAAATCGTGCGCGGGGATGAGCGGATGGGTGGCCAGGACCTGCGCGTGGATCCATTCGGCGGAGCGTGAGGATCCCTGCCCGATGTCGCGCAGAATCTCCACGATCGTGAAGCGCAGCAGCGGCATCGTCGGCTGCGATTGGCTGAACCCCTTGAACAGGGACTTCTTCGGAGAGGCGAGAACGGTGAGGCGTTCGTTGGCGCTCGCCCCGGCCGCCAGCTGGGTGACGTCGAGGGGTTCGCGCAGCCAGGACGTCATCAGTGCAGCCCACAGCTGCGCCCTGTCGCCTTCGAGGACATCGGCGGCATCGTCGCTGGCCGTCCACTGAGGATCCAGCGGGTCATCGAGTACGCCGATGAGGTTCAGCGACTTCGCTGCGAGCAGCAGGGTGATCGTCTGCTCGAGCCCCAGGTCGATGGTCTTCCCGATCCGTGTGACGTCCCGCTTGGAGATGCCGCCGCTGGTCAGGCGGGAGATCGGGGAGCTGGCCAATTCATCGACGAGCCCGCGCAGGGAGGAGATGACCTCTGCGACTGCGGCACGTTCGCTGTTGTGGATGAGCGCCGTCGGGATCTTCTCGGCGCTCGTGTCGAGCTCGGACGTCGCAACCTGCCACGGATGTGCCCGCGCGGATTCGGCCGCCGAGGTGGGCAGCAGCGTGATGGCCTCCGATTGGATTCGCCAGGTGGTTTCAGACGAGGGCCAGGCCAGGCCCAGGTCGCGCAGCCGGGGGAGGACCACCTCGGCGAGGGTGTCGTCGATATGACGATTCTCACCCACGGTGATGTCGGCCGAGGTGCGTGCTGCCTTGGCCATGTCGATGAAGACGTCGAGCTGGGTTGAGGTCAGTGCTTCGATGCCTCGGGAGACGCCGATGCGCGAGGAAGCTGCCGCGGCCAGCGAGGGGATCGTCGGAGACTCTGGTTGGAGGAGATCGCGACGGGTCCGGACGAAGGACTCGAAGTCGGTATCGGAACTGTGGGACAGCCACTGGCTGAAGGTCATTGACATCGCTGTTCAGCTTACCGTGAGGGTTACAATAGATGGGTAGAAGACCTTCGTAGATCTCGGAAAGGACGAGCATTGTCAGCCAAGCGTGTCGACACCATCATCGTCGTCGTAGCCGTTGCCGCCGCCCTGATCGGCGCAGTCGCGCTCATGGGCGTACTGGGCCAGGCCTGGATGGGCTACGCCCCGTCGCACCTGCTGACATATCTGCCGATGATCCTCCTCCCGATCGCATTCGCCTTGGTCGCACTGGCCCTGGTCAGAGCAGCACTGAGACGCAGACAGACCGAGGTGGGCCAGAGCTGAAACTCTCCCGCGGGCGCTGTCGCCGGCACACGCACTTCCGCTGAAGCGATCGCCTCGCAGCGAGGTGCGGGGTGGTCGCGAAGTCAGCGCCGAGCGCCAACCCCACCATGACGGCTCCGCGCCGAGGCTGGCCACAGTCACCGTCGGCTTCTAGGGCGAATCGGTCGTTGTTCGGCCAGCACCGGCCAGCACACCGTTTCGACTGACGTTCGGGCGATGAGACGGCAAACGAGCACACCGGACGAGCACACAGCGAGATCGGATCCGGATCGGATCCTGGGCCGCGTCGTCGCAGCCGGGCGAAGCCACCGCAGTCCGGCAGAAATGCGGTCAGGCGAAGCTGCGGTCAGGTCGAACTGTCGGCTGAGCGAAGCGATGGGGGCAGATTCTGAGGCCATGCACCACTGAGCATCACCATGTACGAGCTTGACGAACCACCAGCAACACCAACTACCAGCAACACCGACTACTAGCAATACCAACTACGAGCAGCACCAGGAAAGGACATCATGCCAACCGGACGCGTGAAATGGTTCGACGTCGATAAGGGCTTCGGCTTCGTCATCGCCGAGGACGGCTCACAGGCCTTCCTCCACTCCTCAGTCCTGCCCGAGGACGCTGAGGTCACCAAGGGCACCCGCCTCGACTACGATGTGGTCGATTCCCGACGCGGGGCCCAGGTCCTCAAGGCCAGGCTGCTCTCCGGCCCGGCCAAGGTGGCGAAGGTCCGCCGACGCCCGGCCGAAGACATGGCAGTTATGGTGGAAGATGTCATCAAAGTACTCGATGACCTCAACAACGGACTGCAGCACGGCCGCTACCCCGATTCTTCCCACGGGAACAAGGTAGCCTCACTGCTGCGGGCAATTGCCGACGATTTGGAGTCCTGATGTCATCACTCTTCAGTGATTGGTTGGCCGGCCAGAGTGCCGAGCCGACGAACGACCCTGCGCCCGCCGAGGCGGCGTCGGCTGCTGAAGCACCTGTCAAGGCTGAGGCCGCAGCGCCGGTGAAGCCGGCCAAGGCGCCGCGGGCGAGCTCCGAGAAGGTCGTCCTCGATACACAGCTGGCCGCGGCCATCGACACTGCGCGTTCTGCCATCGCCGAGGTTGCCGGCAGTTCCGTGATCGGTGACCACTTGGGCACGCTGGCCGAGGGTACCCGCCTGGTCACCCACTACTTCGCGTGCACCGATCCGACCTACCGCGGTTGGCGCTGGGTCGCGGTGCTCGCCCGTGCCCCTCGGTCGAAGAAGGTCACGGTCTGCGAGACGGCGCTGCTGCCCGGCCCCGACTCCCTCGTCGCACCGGAATGGATCCCCTGGGATCAGCGTGTGGAACCCGGCGATCTGACTCCTCGCGACACCCTGCCGAAGGTCGAGGACGATCCGAATCTGCAGCAGGGCTTCGAACAGGTCGAAGAGACCTCGGACGGCAATCTGGACGAGATACCGAATTTTGAGTTCGGGCTCGGCCGCCGCCGGGTGCTCTCGCCCGAAGGCATCTCATCGGCCGCTACCAGGTGGGCCGAATCGGAGACCGGCGCTGAATCGGATTTCGCGGCGAAGGCCTCGGCCCACTGCTCCAGCTGCGGATACCTCATGCCGCTGGCCGGATCGCTGAGACAGAAGTTCGGAGTCTGCGCGAACGGCTGGTCCCCGGCCGACGGCAAGGTCGTCGCACTCGACTTCGGCTGCGGAGCCCATTCGGAGACCGACGTCAGCCGGCAGGGCACAGATCCTGCCGAAGCCGTCGTTGACGACTACTCCGCCGGCGAACTCGAGTTCCAGGAGGGCTGACACACCGAGATGGCGCACACGTTCCGGTCACTGGCTGAACCGAACTACCGACATTGGTTCGCCGGTGCACTGATCTCGAACACTGGAACGTGGATGCAGAGGACGGCCCAGGACTGGCTCGTCCTCACCTACCTGACGAACAACAATGCTTCGGCCCTGGGCATCACCATGGCGCTGCAGATGGGCCCACAGCTCATCATGTTCCCCTTCGCAGGAGCGATCGCCGACAGGTTCTCCAAGCGCAAGCTGCTCATGGTCACCCAGACGCTGCTGGGGGCCGTAGGACTGCTCCTGTTCGTGCTCGTCATCACCGACGTCATCGTCCTCTGGCACGTTTACCTGACGGCTCTGGCCCTGGGCATTCTGGCCACCCTCGACAACCCTTCCCGACAGGCTTTCGTCTCTGAGCTCGTCGGTGAGAAGCTGCTTCCCAACGCAGTCAGCCTCAACTCCGCATCGTTCAACGGTGCCCGCATGATCGGCCCCGCCGTCGCCGGCGTGCTGACGGCACTCATCGGCGCCGGGCCGGTGTTCTTCATCAGCGGACTCGGGTTCGCTGCGACCCTGACGGTGCTCATTCGTCTGGATCAGACCCGGCTGCACCCCTCGGGGCGCAGGGGCAAGGGCGGGATTCTGGGTGGTTTCAAATACCTGCGCAGACGTCCCGATGTGACGATCGTGCTGGTCGTGCTCTTCATCGTCGCGACTTTCGGATTCAACTTCAACATCTACACAGCCACCATGGCCAAGATCGAGTTCGGCAAGGACGCCAGCGGCTTCGGTCTGCTCAACTCCGTCATGGCGATCGGATCCGTGACCGGAGCACTCGCCTCGGCGAAGCGGGAGAAGCCGAGGCTGCGTTTCATCTTCGGCGCGGCAGGCGGATTCGGCCTTGCGGTGGGAACAGCATCTCTGATACCCAACTACTTTGTCTTCGCGGCTTCGCTGATGCTCGTCGGCTTCGCGTCGTTGACGATGATGACCTCGGCCAATGCCTATGTTCAGACGACGACTCCCGCGCACTATCGCGGTCGGGTCATGGCGATCTACGCAGCCGTCGTCATGGGCGGGACTCCCATCGGTGCCCCGCTGGCCGGCTGGGTCGCCGATACGTACGGACCGCGGATGGCGATGGGCGTCGGAGCCGCCTCGGGCATCATCGCCTTCAGCGTCGGCCTGGTGTGGATGATCGTGTCGAAGAACCTGCGCCTGAGCTATGACCCCAAATCTCGCATCCGTCTCCACGTGAGCTATCTCGGCCGGCCCTGAGTGCCGAGCTTGAGGCTGGGAGCTAGCTCGGCAGTCGTCCGCCATCCTGAGCGTGACGCGGAGCTTGGTCCCTTAATATTGGGAGCCCCATGAGCAACAGATCGGACAGACAGTGAACGCGGACATTCTCACCTCGGTGCTGGTCGGACTGGCGATCCTCGTCGGCTGCCTCGGCATCATCCTGCCCGTTCTGCCGGGATCCATCCTCATCGCGATTGCCGTGCTGGTGTGGGCGATCGTCATCGGTGGGCCGATGGCCTGGATCATCTTCGCCATCGTCGCAGTCTTCGTCGCCGGCGGCATGAGCGCCTCCTTGGTGCTCACAGGCAGAAAGCTCAAGGCGATGCAGGTCCCCAACAAATCCGTGCTGCTGGCCGGCGTCCTCGGCATCATCGGGTTCTTCGTGATTCCCGTCGTCGGCCTGCCGATCGGCTTCATCGCCGGCCTCTACCTCGCCGAACACATGCGCCTTCAGGACGCCAAGGAAGCCTGGGACTCCAGCTGGGAATCACTCAAGGCGATCGGCATCGGCACCGCTCTCGAGTTCCTGCTCGCCCTGCTGGCAGCCATCACCTTCGGCATCGGAACCCTCATCCACTTCCTCGGCTGAGGCCCGGGGCCGGAGCCGAAGCCACCTGCACCCTCGGAAGCCGGGGGCCACTTATGCCGTCGGGAGACGGGGGCCACCTGTGCAAAAGGCACCGTTAGTGCGGAAAACAACCGTTGCAACAAGGAGTTTTCGACCTGGCGGTGCCTCGTGCCGGTTCTTTGCACCACATCACGCACCGGTAGTCGCACGTCCTCCCGCCGGCCACTTCGCCCACAGAGAGTTCAGCACCCCGCACCCGCAGCTCCTAAACACCCCTTTGCAGTGAGATGTTTTGGAGCTGCGGGTGCGGGGTGCTGAAAGTGTTCGCCGGGAACGGCACCGACCCCGTCGGCACCCGGAGTGACGAAGCTTCAGGCCAGGGCGCCCGGCCCGAACGAAGATTCAGGCCAGGGCGTCGATGACGAAGTCGATGCTTGCCAGCAGGGCTTTGACGTCCTCGGGATCGACGGAGACGAACGTTGCGATGCGCAGCTGGTTGCGGCCCAGCTTGCGATAGGGCTCGACGTCGACGATGCCGTTGTTGCGCAGCACCGAGGCGACGAGGGCCGCATCGACCGAATCGTCGAAGTCGATGGTGGTCACGACCGATGAGCGATCCTCAGGGTTCTCGACGAAGGGATGAGCCACCTCGGCGGCATCGGCCCAGTCGTAGACGAAACCGGAGGTTTCACGGGTGCGGGCGGTGGCCCACTCGAGGCCGCCGTTGCCGTTGATCCACTCGATCTGCTCGGCCAGGAGCACCAGCGTCGTCACGGCCGGGGTGTTGTAGGTCTGATCCTTGCGGGAGTTCTCGATCGCGGTCACGAGATCCAGGGACGCGGGGATCCAGCGGCCCGAATCCTTGATCTCCTGGGCACGGGCGATGGCCTTCGGAGACATGATCGCCACCCACAGGCCGCCGTCGGAGCCCATGTTCTTCTGCGGTGCGAAGTAATAGACATCGGTCGCGGTGATGTCGACAGGAAGACCACCGGCACCTGACGTGGCGTCGATGACGACGAGCGCGTCCTCGTCGATGTCCTCGGGGCGGGTGATCGTAGTGGCGACACCGGTCGAGGTTTCGTTGTGCGGCCAGGCATAGACGTCGGCCGCAGCATCGGAGGACCCGGCCGCCTCGGCGAAGGAAGCGGGGGAGGGGATGGCTGAGGTGCCTGGCTCGGCCTTGAGGATCAGCGAGTCCTGCAGGTGTGGGGCCTCATCGGTGGCCTTGGCGAACTTCTGACCGAACTCGCCGAATGTCGCGTGTGCGGCCCGCTGGCGCACGAGTCCGAAGGCGGCGACGTCCCAGAAGGCGGTGGATCCGCCGTTGCCGAGGACAACCTCGTAGCCTGAGGGCAGGTTGAAGAGTTCGGCCAGGCCGGTGCGGATGCGACCGACCAGCTTCTTCACGGGTGCTTGGCGGTGGCTGGTGCCCAGCACATTGGCGGCGGCGGAGTTCAGCGCCTCGATCTGGGCTTTGCGGATGCGAGCCGGACCGGCTCCGAATCGTCCGTCGGCGGGCAGGAGTTCGTTTGGGATCGTTATATTCGTGGCAGTCACGCTCGACATTCTACGACGCACCCACGTGTGGGCGATGACCGGCATCGTCATGGGGAGACATGTCAGGGCTGGATCGAGTCCTGTCCGACGGTTGCTTCGGCGATGAGTTGTGCGCTCATGCGACGACGTGTGCAGGTCGCCGATGACTCGTGTCACCGGCTCGCCGTAGAGTGAAGGTATGAGTGAGCCAGTCGACCGATTGCCGCAGACCCGGAAGTCCTACGAGTCACCGACCTTCGACCATCCCGAGGTCTCGCCGCTCGCGCTGTTTCGACAGTGGTACGACGAGGCCGCGGAGCACGTCCGCGAGCCGAACGCGATGACGGTCTCAACCCTCGACGAATGGGGACCGTCCTCACGGATCGTTCTGCTCAAGGGCATCGATGAGACCGGGTTCATGTTCTTCACCGACTACGACTCCGCCAAGGGGCGTCAGCTGCGCGCCGATCCACGAGTGGCCGTGAACTTTCCCTGGCACGACATGGAACGACAGGTCAGGATCAGGGGCCTCGCCGAGGAGGTCGCACCCGAGGACTCGGACGCGTACTTCGCCGTGCGCCCCCATGGGTCCCAGATTGCGGCCAGTGTGTCGAAGCAGTCCCAGCCCGTGAGCGGACGGGAGCAGATGCAGACAGAATACGATGCCGCCTTCGCAGAGTACGCGGACAAGGAGGTGCCCCGACCCGATCACTGGGGAGGATTCCGAGTCCGCGTCTTCGAGATCGAGTTCTGGCAGGGGCAGAAGAATCGGTTCCACGATCGGTGGGCATTCCGCCGTGCAGATGGCAGTCACGAGCCGGCGGATCTCTCAGAGGCGGCCGCGTGGAACCCTGTCCGTCTCTACCCCTGAATTCGGCTTCAGCTGAGACGAGGAAGCAGCGAAATAATCGCCTCACTTCAAGCGTTGAGCGGGCAGGCGGGATCATGGTCCAGGCGTCGAGGTCGAAGGATCGCCCCGGTGATTCCTCCATTGCGCATTGAGCGGTCGACGTCAACGTCGGTTGAACATACGTGATTGGACGTACGCGGGATAGGATTGTTGCTGAGAACGCCTGAAATGGTCGAATGGGCCTGAAGACGAAGAGTGGAGTGGCTGGTCTGAAGTGAACGACCTCATTGATACAACTGAGATGTACCTCAAGTCGATCATCGAGCTTGAGGAGCAGTCGATCGTGCCGCTGCGCGCTCGAATCGCTGAACGTTTGGATCACTCCGGTCCCACCGTTTCACAGACCGTGGCGCGGATGGAGCGTGACGGACTGCTGCATGTGAGCAACGACCGTCATCTGGAGCTGACGGCCGAGGGACGTCGGATCGCCACCGAGGTGATGCGCAAGCACCGATTGGCCGAACGGCTCCTCGCCGATGTCGTCGGACTCGATTGGGAACTCGTCCACGACGAGGCATGCCGATGGGAGCATGTGATGAGCGAGCAGGTCGAACGCAAACTCGTCACCCTGCTCCCCGAGATCGCTTCGGGCCCGTACGGCAACCCGATCCCCGGCCTTGACATGATCGGTGGAAAGCAGACGCCAGGCACCGAGGTCGTCGATCTGGCGACGGCTGTCGCTCGCGACGGGGCGAAGGAGCTTCGAATCGCCTGGTTGGCTGAACCCCTGCAGGTCGACATCCACCTGCTGCAGCAGTTCCAGGTCGCAGGTGTTCTGCCGGACAGCGATGTCGAGATCTCACGCAACGGTGAGTACATCACGGTCCAGGTTCCGGGTGCACAGGATGTGCTCGACCTGCCGTTGGATACTGCTTCACACGTATTCGCCTATAAGAAGTAAGTTCCTTCCCGAGGCAGCCCTCGGCAAGAAGTGAACTTTGCCGAGTGGTCGGCCCTGTAGAGAATGAAGCTTCGTCGAGAAGCAAGCCTCGTTGGCAGAACCGGCGCCGAGACAGCTCGGTCACGGCCGATGGTCTCGATCAGGATCGATTTGTTACAAAATGCTGTTGAGCACGGCCCAGGGAGTGTCAGAACACCCCCTGGGCCGTGTCGTATAACGCGCCAATGTTACGAACATTTACGTCAATTTTAGGCCTCTGACCTGCACGTTTATGGAAAACCTCCGTAGTGGCGGACGAGGTTCGTGACAGAAACGTGACAATCGGTCACTGATTGGTTACAGTTGTGGAGGTTGTTCACGAAAGTGACGACTTTGCCTCGAGAGCCGCGCGCCACGCTCGATGCGAAATTTCTAAGGACCGAGAGTGGCGGTTGGGATTCTTTCCAATAGGTGACGAGAGGGAAACGTGGCAATTAAGCAGCATGGCCGCCGCGCCGCTGAAGCCAAGGTCAAGACTCCATTGACCGAACTGACAGAAATCCTGAACGCCAACTCCGCCGTCTTCGGACGCCGCGCAGCCGTTGTCGCTGCCAGCGGTGGTCTGCTCACCGCAGCAGTCCTTCCGGCAGCAGGACAGGGAGCCGACGACAACGTCGCAGTCTCCGCCGAGTCAGAAGCTCAGACACAGGTCGAGTTCAAGAACCAGACCGCGACCGTCAATGCTGACGACGATTCCAAGGACAAGGACAAGAAGCAGGACTCCTCCTTCAGCGCCGACGTCCAGACCGTCACCGCCAAGGCTGCTCCGAAGCCTGAGCCGAAGCCAGAACCCGTTGAGACCGCCGAAGACACTTCAGGCGATTCCGCAAACGCCGGCACCTCAGATTCCGGTGACAAAGGCGAGAGCAAAGGCTCCGATGCCGGTTCGATCGACGGCTCCAAAGCCGAGCAGGTCATCGGCTGGGCCGGCAAAGGCGTCGGCACCCCATATGTTTACGGTGGAACCTCGCAGAGCGGCTGGGACTGCTCCGGTTACACCGCCTGGGTCTACGGCAAGGTCGGCGTCAACCTTCCTCGCAGCTCCGGTGCACAGAAAGCAGCCGGCCAGGTCGTCTCCCAGTCGGAGGCCAAGCCCGGTGACCTCATCTGGCACCCAGGTCACGTCGGCATCTACGCCGGTGACGGACAGATGTACGACGCCGGATCCCCAGGGTCAGGCACCTCGAAGCGTAGCTACAGCTGGATGGGTGACGTCACCTTCATCCGCGTTCTCTGATTCAGTTCACTCAGAAACTCCCCGCCTGACTCGACGGTCCTCGAGTCAGACGGGGAGTTTTTGCGTACCTGATTGTCAGAAATCCGCGCCATGCCAACCATGTGCTTGAGCTGCCGACCACACTGCAAGGTGAACGGCAATGAAAGAATCCGTGACGCGAGTGATATGAATTCGGTCACAGGAGATGGTCGGAGTTAGTCTTAATAAGATTGAGTTGGCGTAAGTGATGGGAAATCAGATGGGCCACAGTCGGATAGTGCGAATAGCCGCTCCAGTTTCTGGCGCGGAGTACATATCTGTGTCTGCCCCTTCTTTCAAGGCGTTGTGCTGCGGCACGGCGCCTTTCGCGTTTCCCGGGCCCGTGTCGATCGGCGGGGTCCACACTCACACGAAGATGAGGGGCGGGATATGAAGACTCTCGTGCTGAATGCCGGATATGAACCACTGTCGATCGTTCCGTTCACCAGGGCAGTGGTCCTGGTGCTCACGGGCAAAGCGACAGTCCTGGCCGCCGAGGATGTTCCGGTGAGATCCGAACATCTGAATCTGGACCAGCCATCGGTCATTCTGCTGACACGTTATGTGAGGCCTCCTCATGACCGCCGGGTCTCCCTTTCCCGGCGAGGTGTGCTGCGCCGCGACAACCACCGCTGTGCCTACTGCGCAAAGCCCGCGACGACGGTTGATCATGTCGTTCCACGCTCACGTGGCGGGGTCAACAGTTGGGAGAACCTCGTGGCTTGCTGCCGTGAGTGCAACAACCGCAAGGGCAACAGGTCGTTGGCCGAAATCGGGTGGAAGCTCAGCTTCCAACCTCAGGAGCCGCGAACCGGTCAGTTCTGGATGCGCGGCATCGACAAGCCGGTCGAACAGTGGCGTCCGTTCCTGGAGCTCTCCAGAGCCGCCTGATGCGAACATCGTTCCTGCTTGTCGCCGCAATGTCCGAACTGTGGCCCAATTCGGATAACGATGTGACATAGGCACAGGTCTCCGATCGATTCTGATTTAGGGTGGAGGCGAGAGAAGTTCGCTTCAAGATGAGGAGCTTGCGATGAATGAGCAAGACCGACCCCAGAACGACGATGCATCACCGGCTGGGGAGCCCGAAGCCGTTGTCGTCGGCATCGACGGTTCACCGCCCAGCCGCAATGCTCTGGCGTGGGCCATCCAGGAAGCGAAGTCCCTGGACAAGCCGATCCGCCTGGTTGGTGCCTACACGATCCCGAGCGTGGCTGCGGCCGCGATCGATGTCTCCTACGTTCCGATCGACGACACTTCGATCCGTGCGGCGGTGACGAACACGCTGAAGGAAGCCGCCGCCGAGGTGAAGTCCGCCGGTGTGCCAGTCGAAGCAGTCATTGAGATCGGTGACGCAGCCGGTGTCCTCATCGACGAATCGAAGTCGGGAAGCCTGGCTGTCGTCGGCTCCCGCGGTCGCGGCGGATTCGCCGGGCGTCTGCTCGGCACCGTCTCCAGCGCCCTGCCGGCCCATTCTGCCTGCCCGACCGTCGTCGTTCCCTCCGCGTGGCAGTCCGATGCGGAGAAGACCGCACATCCCACATCCTCACGGCCCATCCGTCAGGACGGCATCGTCGTCGAAGAGCCCGACCCCAATGTCGAAGCCATCGAGGGACTGCGTTTCGACGGCAAGGTCGTCGTCGGCGTCGATTCCCTCGGCGCCGAGTCTCCGGCACTGTGGAAGGCCGCTCGACTGGCCGTGCGCCGGGGATCGCCGCTGCACATCGTTGCCGTCATCACCACGACGGTCATCGGCCCGGAATGGCTGCCGAGCACCGCGGATCTCGAGCGACTGGTCAATGAGGGCGCTGACAAGCTCGTTGTGGCCAAGCAGCGCCTGCAGGCCGAGTTCCCGAACCTCGACGTCACCTGGACCCTGTTCGACGGTCAGCCCGCCGAGGTGCTCGTTCGAGCTTCTGACACCGCCGAGGTGCTTGTCATCGGTTCTCGCGGTCGTGGAGGCTTCGCCGGACTGCTCCTTGGTTCGACCTCACAGTCAGTGCTGCCGTACTCGCAGTGCCCGACCATGGTCGTCCGCGTCACCCGCGACCACAACAAGCGTCGACACGATGGAGAGATCCCTGAGCCGGGGCTGTGATGCTTGGCCCCACTGCACCTGGCTCTGGAACCGTGCCTGTCATTGCTAGTCGGCGATTGCCTCGATGACGACGTTGTCGGCTGATCGACCGGAGCTGCGCTGCAGACACGTGAGGATGACGAGGCGGCCGGGTTCATCGGCCCACACGCGATCATCACCGGAGATGTCGGTCTTGGGCACGGTGTAGGAGTCGGTGACCGTGTAGTCCCGGTCTTGGAGGGTGATCGACTCACCCTGTTCAACAGTCGGCTCTCCCGCATCGACATCGATGAGCGTGTTCCCGGGCAGCTCGGCTCCTTGCACGGAGTGGATGGCGACATAGGTCGTGCCGCGCTCGGGGTGGTCAGGGGTGCCGTGGTTACGCACAACGTAGCCATTGTGCAGCCCTGGGGGATTGATCGCGCCGTTGACCTCGGACATGGTCTCCAGCCCGGTATCAAGCCCTACCGACGGGATCTGGAATTCTCCGTCGAGGGCTTCGATCTGCATATCCTCGACGTCGGCGTCGCTTGGCGGCTCTTCCAGCTGAACATCGGTCTGACTATCGGCGGTGTTCTGTTCATCGGTGAGGCCCTGAGTGAGCATCCATGCGCCTGCGCAGATGAGCGCAATGATGACAACCGCGACGGGGATGGACCACCAGTCACGAAAAATTCGTGCCGACATGGTTTCCTTTCATATGGCGGTGGCGGCCACCGAAGCAGTGGCCGCCACCGAGTCATGATTGAATCGTCAGCTGTCCGTCTTGTGACGGCGAAGTGTTCCGAGGATGAGCCCTGCGGCCACGGTCAGCAGTCCGATGCCGCCGACGAGGTGCCAATTGGGGCCACCGTCGGACGAGTCAACGTACGCACCGGTCTTCACGACCGGGTTGTCGTCTGGCTTATCCGCCTCGGGAACGGCGATTTCCACGGTCTCCGAGGGCACACCGTATTCATGCGAGAAGGCTTCGTTCGATCCGGAGGCAGGAGCCGAGGCCACGAATGTCACCGACTTCTCCTCGCCGGGCTTCACGAAGTCGGCATCGAGTGCGAGCTCGTCCGTCTCGAAGTCGACGGTACCGTCTTCATCACAGGTGACATCGGGAGTGAAGGTTTCAAGCAGCTCCGCGTCCTCGGGGATGGTCTCGGACTGGGTGATGGTTCCGTCTTCGGCATACACCTCGACCTTGGCATCTTCGATGGTTTCACCCGGTGCGCAGTGGTCAAGGCGAACCTTGTCGGTGACCTTGGCCGGGAGCTCAGTGATCTCTGTGACCGAGACCTGCGAAGACACCTGTGGGGTGTAGAGGCCCTGGTAGGAATCCGATGCCTGAGCCGTTGTCTCCTGCCCCTCAATGACAGCTTGCAGGCTCGCACGATCATAATCATCGGCGTCGAAGTCCTTGGGATTCCACTGGGTCACCGAACCAGTCGGCAATCCCGAGAAGGTCACTGATACAGAGACATCGGGAACTTCGTCGGTGAACTCGAGGGGCACCTCGACTGACGATTCGCCGGACGTGATCTCCGTCGTCTCAGGCTCGGCGCCGTCGACAGTCAGCTCACCGTCGAATCCGGGAACGCTGACGCCCTCGGAGTTGACCAGCGAGACAACCGCAGCCGATGAGTCCTCGTCAATGGTGACCTCGGCCTTATAGGTGCCGTCTCCGGCATACTTCGCGGCTTCGTCGCCCATGAGTGCCGAGAGGTCGTAGGCGTCGGGAAGTACGTCATCGTAGAACGCGTCTGCACCGATGTCCTTGAGGTTCTGAGAGTCCTCGTTCCACCCGATTCCATCGGTGACCTCTTTTAGGCTGCGGTCATCGAGAATGTCGCGGTGGTCGATTTCATCAGAACTGTGCACGTGCGCGCCGATGGCCATGTCATGAGCCATCTGATCGGCTTGATCGTCGCGGGGCTCGTCCCATTTCGCGAGGATATAGGCCAGCTCAGGGGCTTCGACGGATGATCTGCCGCCTTCGTCGTAACCATTGCCCATAGGTTGGGTCAGGCCCCGGTCGATGCACCAGACGCGACTGCCGGAGAGGACACCTGACGAGGGAATGTAGGCACCGTACATGGTGGCGTTGTCGACGCCGCCCTGGTTGTCCGTCTCAGGGTTTGTGGTGACACCGGTGAAATCAGGTTCGCCCTCGTACGCGCTGAGCTGGGGGCCGAGTTCGGGAGCAGCCATTGCCGGAGACGATAGGAGGGTGCTCCCGGCGATCAGTGCAATCGTTGTGCCGACTACGGGGAGACGTCTGCGGAGGTGCCGCATGTTCTGGTCCTTCCTGGGGTGCGCCACGAGGTGTCGGCCTTC
This sequence comes from Brevibacterium sp. UCMA 11752, assembly GCF_021532235.1. NCBI lineage: Bacteria > Bacillati > Actinomycetota > Actinomycetes > Micrococcales > Brevibacteriaceae > Brevibacterium > Brevibacterium sp. UCMA 11752. The sequence continues at coordinate 1,579,567 of NZ_JACBOS010000003.1, forward strand.
GACTCCGCGTGGTTGGGCGCAAGGCAGATTGCCGTTGCTCGCTCCCACCTCGATAGTATAGACGCAGCAAGGATGATTGTCCTGTTGAGTTGCTGCTGATCTCGCCATTCTGGTCTTGGCGCCCATCGTTGCCGAGGGGCAGGGGTGTACTTCGAGGTATGACCGCGCACGCGGTATCGCTGCATCGCCGGATTCCAGGCGCCGATGAGGCCGGCGACTGTTGCGGCGGGCCCAGGCAAGCAAGGCGATGAACTGAGCGCAGGTGCGCAATGTGCAGCGGTCGAAGGGGGATGTGGAACCGAGACGGATCTGATCCGCAGTTGTGATGGCGCCCCCGGGCAGATTCGAACTGCCGGCACCCGCTTTAGGAGAGCGGTGCTCTATCCCCTGAGCTACGGGGGCGATGTGGCCTTCTTCGACCACGACCACCCAGTGTAGCGTAGAAGAAACCTGGATGTTTCACGGTGTGCCAGCACCTATTATGTGAAATTTCTCGTTAGGGTCGAATTGTGCCAGATTCCGTTGTTGACGATCAGTTCCCGGAACTCGACGATGTCTACGCCGAGTGGAAACAGCAGGCTGCCCATCTGGGCGGTCGCGACACCATGCTCCATTTCCGGGATTCGCGTGATGGCAGCATCGATCTCTCCGGTGCGCACCCGTCTGGCCTAGCCCAGCTTCTGGCCGGTCGGGCCACTCGACTCTCCAGCCTGGTCCGCGACCATGAGGTCCTCGCTGACGCACGCCGTCGAGCGAAGTCGATCCGGTCGAAGGCCGAGCAGCTCGATAACGAACGCGGAATTCAGACGGCACACCTGGCGATCGGCTTTGCCTCGTGGACCGAAAAGGATTCCAAGTACAAGTTCAATGCCCCCGTGGTGATGCGCCATGTCACTCTCGTTCCCCGCGGCTCCCGCGTCGAGGACTTCGAGATCGTGCTAGGCAACGGAATCATGATCAACCCTGCCCTGGTTCAGCACCTGGCCGAGGCCTACGACCTGGACGTTCCCGTCGACGAATGGGTCGATGCCACCGGAGGGCCGCACGGCTTCGACCCAGGGCCAGCCCTCGATCGCCTCCGCGACCTCGCGCAGTCAGTGCCCGGGCTGCGCATCAACCACCGTTTCGTGGTGTCGACATTCGCGAACATTGCGAGTCCGTTCACCGCGGACTACCTGCCCACACAACACCCGATCCTCCGCGCCCTCGCCGGCGACGAAGACGTGCGAGGGGCACTCGGCGGCCCGTCCTACGTTCCGACTCCTCGGCAGGAAGTGCAGCAGGAGGCGGGTCGGGACGTGCAGCAGGAGCCGAGTCGGGAAGCCACACCGAGCGCCGACGAACAGCCTGCCCCGGACGCAGCCGCTGGCGACGAAGATGAGTTCTCTCAGCCGACGGTGCCGATCACAGACGGGTCTCTGCCCGGGGGTGCGAAGGCCCCAGTCAAAGGTCCAAGGGATTCCACGTCGGCCGGCAGTGGGACCACGGCAGCCAAGGACACCTCAGCCAAGGGCACCGAAGCAGGTGGCACTGAGAGTGATGAGCGCGCACAGTCAGACCAGGGCCTCGGCGAGACCGCCGCGAGAGACTCAACGTCGGCGGATCCTAAGTCGACCATCTCAAAGTCGACCGCCTCCAAGTCGACCGCCTCAGAGTCGGCGGACTCAAAGGCCAAAGACTCACCGACAGCGACCGCAGATCCCCAGACCGCGGAACCCCAGACCGCGGAACCCCAGACCGCTGACCTCCAGACCACAGGGCCCCAGACCGCCGAATCTCAGACCGCCGAACCTCAGAGCACAGAATCTGAGACGAACGCCGACAGCTTCGCAGATTCGGAGGCTGTCGAATCCGATGATGAAGATGTCGTTCCGGCCGCACTCAAGGAACCCGTCACCCCTCTCCCTGATCGCAAACCACAGGAAGAGTTCCTCGTCATCGATGTCGATGGCGACCAGCAGGCCGTCGTCGACGCCGCAGTCTCCGGGCAGTCGGTCGTCGTCGACACCCCACCGGGCACCGGGGCCACCCAGGTCGCAGTCGCGGTGGCCACAACACTTGCCCACACAGGAAAGAGCGTTCTTTTCTTGGCGCAGACCGCCGACGCACTCGACGACTTCTCCTCCCGCCTCGGCGAGGTCGGACTCTCAGAATTCGCCGTGGACACCCGCCAGGGCTCCGGCGCGATCAGAAGCCAGCTCGTCGGCCTCATCGGATCGGCCGAGAAGGCCGAGCGCCCCGATCTGAGCGGACTGCTCAATGAACTCAACGAACAGCGCGAGACACTGAACGAACATGTCTCCTCACTGCATCGTCGGCGTGAGCCCTGGGACGTATCCGTCTACGAGACCATGCAGCACCTGGCGGAGCTGACATCCGGCGACGATTCCCCCCAGACTCCAGTCCGGTTCGGTGAAGATCTCCTCGGGGCCAGCGATGACCGTCGCAACGCTCTGCGCGGAAAGCTCAGCGAGCTGGCATCGTTGGGTGCCTTCACCCTCGACGTCGAGGACACCGTCTGGTTCGGCGCGGACCTGAAATCGGTCGAAGAAGCCGAAGCCGCACGAACCGTCGCAGAGCGACTGGGCCGGACCATCCCTGATCTGGTCAAGGCCGTCGAGCCGGTCCTGTCCAAAGCCAAACTGAATCCCCGCCGCAACCTCAATGACTGGTCACGCGCGATCAAGGTGCTGCTGCGGGTGCGCGCGACCCTCGACAGCTTCGCCCCTGACATCTACGATCATCGACTCGACGATCTCATCGCCGCGACCGGAACCGCAGAATACCGTTCCGAGGTCGGCGTAGAGATGGGCATGCTGCAACGGAAGCGCCAGAAGAAGTCCGCGAACGAATTCCTCCGTCCCGGCGCCGAGGTGACAGACCTGCATTCGGCGCTGATCGACGTCCGGTCCCAGCGCATCGTGCTCCAGGACCTCGCAGGGCATGACGGTCGTCCACAGATTCCTCGCGGCGTCCTCGATGCCGATGAGATCCTCCAAGGTGTTGAGGCCGACGTTGCCAAGATCGCACCAATTCTGGAGACCACTCCGGATGGCGGCGATCTGGGTTCGATGCTCATCGAAGAACTGCAGGCGCGGACCGAAGCCATGGGCCGTGACTCTGAGAACCTCAGCGAACTTCCGGAACGGTCCCGCATCCAACGCGAACTGACCGACGAGGGCCTGTCTGATCTGCTCACTGACCTGCGTCGCCGCAAGGTCGACACCACGCTTGTCGGTCCGGAGTTCGACCTGGCCTACTGGGCCTCGGTTCTGCAGAGGATGGCCAGCGAAGATCCCCAGGTTGGTCGTCACGACGGTGCCGCACTGCATCAGGTGGCCGAAAGCTTCCGCGAAAACGACCGTGCCTTCGTCGCAGCAGGTGCGAGCCGACTGCGGTACAACCATGCTCAGTCGTGGAAGCGGGGCATCGACAACGACCCGATCTCCGCTGGAGTCATCAAGCAGGAGCTGCTCTCCCCGCACACCTCCGTGCAGACCATGTCGACGAGGGCTCCCGAGCTCCTGACGACTCTTGCCCCGGTCTGGATGGCCAGCCCGTACACGGTGCCCGAACTCTTCTCAGCACTGCCGCTCTTCGACGCTGTCGTCATCGCCGATGCGGGACGTCTCTCAGTCCCCGACGTGGTCCCCGCCATCACCCGGGCCCGGCAGGTCATCTCACTGGGCGACTCCAGACTGCTTGGTCCCCGTCCCTTCACGATCGCGGTTGATCGCTGGGGAATGGACGATGGGGACCATCCGAGCTCAGTGCAGGAGCGCCTCGGCGAATTCCTGCCCCGAATGGAACTGTCGAATTCCTACCGACAGTCACCGGTCGGACTCATCGATCTGGCGAACCGGCACTTCTACGATTCGACGATCACGACGATGCCGACCGCGCACACCGGGGAGGGCACCGGGCTCGAGTTCTCCTACGTCGCAGACGGAAGGGGGCCGACGGACATCGGCACCGGTCGTGTCGAGAGTCCTGACGCCGAGGTCAAACGGGTCGTCGAGCTCGTGCTCAGGCACGCTCGGAACCGTTCGCGTGAGTCCCTGGCCGTCGTCGCGCTCACCGCTCATCACGCTCAGCGCGTTGCCACCGCGATCTCTCGGGCGATGAAGGACCTGCCATATGTTGCTGCGTTCTTCAACGATTCGAGCAAGGAACCCTTTGTGGTCACCGATGCCGAACGTGTCCAGGGCATGTCCCGCGATGCGGTGATCTTCACCCTCGGCTTCGGTCGGACAGTTCACGGTCGTGTCATCCACGACTTCGGGGCGCTGTCCGGTCCCGACGGCGAGCGGATCCTCGCGGCCACGATGACCCGGGCGCGCAAACGTCTCACCGTGGTCTCCAGCATCGAGTCCGATGACTTCGACACGCACAGGCTCAGCGGGGGAGCGGCGCTGCTGCCACGACTGCTCGACGAACTGGCATGCGGCGGCATCAAGCAGCCGGGCCCACACGGCGAGATCTACGACCCGCTCTTCAACGACATCGCCGATCGGCTGCTGCAGCTTGGCGTGGTCGCTCACGAACATTACAACGGCATCGATCTGGCCGTGGCGAACTCGACCGAGGACGAGCATGGAATGATCATCGCCGTCGCCGGAGACGGACCCGAATACGCATCGGTCCGCAGCCTGCGTCAGCGCGACCGCGTCGTGCCCGAGCAGCTGGCCCGTCGCGGATGGAAGTTCGTGCGCATGTGGTCCACTGACGCCTTCGTCGATCCGCAGTCCGAGACCGAGAAGATCTTCGAAGCCTGGAAGTCCACGGTCGAGAAGATGAGTCCGCAGGCTGTCCTCAATGCGGCTCGTGCGGCCTCGGTCGTCGTGGGCCGCACCGGCAGCCGGCCCAAACTGGTGCCGGGCCTGCCCATGCACAAGTACTCGGACTCGGGCCTCGATGCAATGATCGACTGGGTCCAGTCCGATGCCGTCGTCCGTGGTGACGGTGAGATCAAGGATCTGCTCAGAACGGCATTGGCACAGAAGGGCAACTCCGGTCGTGGAGACTCTCAGCTGCAGGCGGCCGTGGACCGCTACCGGCAACGGCATGCACAGGCCAAACGAGTAACCGGCGCCGAGGTGGTGGTTCCTGAATCAGCACAGCACAGTCCGATGGAGGACGAGGTCGTTCCCACCTTCGACACGGGCAAGATCAGGGCCGATGAACTGCGTCAGGCGGGACTGATCGAGACCGCGAGCAATGACCAGGTGCCGAGCTCTGACCAGGTGCCCAGCTCTGACCAGGCGCCCAGCTCTGACGGGCAGAGTGCGCCGGACGGCACGCAGGAGAATCCCGCGGAGTTCTCCGAGCCCGCCGGTGGTGTGCAGGAGGCTGGTTCAAGTGAGCTGGGTGCTGAGAAGGAGCGTCCGAGCGCAGCCGATATCGAGCCGCGCACGGATGACTTGCGCTGAGATGACTGACGAGGGCCCCGGGTCACAACCTCCCGAGGGTGAGCATGCACAAGACTCAGAATCTGCTGATCGCTCCGCTGAACATGCTCCCGATGAGGAACACGAAACGGAGCATCAGAAGAGGGCGCGACTCGAGGCAGCAGTGCGGAAGTATCGTGCCACGCTGCGCAATGAGGCAGAGACCGACAACGGAGGCTTCAGCGCCGACTATTACCGGTCACAGAAACCCCCACACTGGTGATGGGCGGCGGTGAGATGCCTCCTTGAGAGGTGCCGAATCTGAGAAGCAGCGAACAGTTGAGATCCACCACGACGAAGGCCCGCTTCCCCAATGGGGAAACGGGCCTTCGTGGCGCTCGCGTCAATCAGTGGCGAGGGGGCTCTGTCGATTCGGTATCGTCGAACGGACCGGCCGTGCTGGCAGGACCTTCGGCAGGACCACCGACGGTTGTGGCCGCCTGGGTCCGGAGGATTTCGCGAATGTCGCCGAGCAGATCCTCGGTGGTCGGAGGAACTTCTTCCTCAGGAGCTCCGCGCTTGCGCAGCTCGTTGAGCTTGTTCATCGGGACGATGATGATGAAGTAGACGACGGCGGCGACGATCAGGAAGTTGATCGCTGCAGTGATCACAGCGCCCAGGTCAATGGTCGTCTCCGGAACGCCTTCTTTGATGCGGAAGGCCAGCGCAGGACCTTCCGCGCCACCGACGGCAGCGATCAGCGGGTTGATGACCTTATCGGAGAAAGCCGTCACGATTCCAGTGAAGGCGCCGCCGATGATCACCGCGGTTGCGAGTTCGACGACATTCCCTTGGAGAATGAAGTCTCTGAAGCCTTTAAGCATTAGAGGCACCCTTTCGGCGTATATGCAAACAATAATGGGGAGTGAAATACTTCTACTACGATTACATGATACACACAGGTAACTCGACTACACCCCGAGGACATGCGTGCCATCTGGCGCGACAAATCCCAGTTAGCCCGGCTCGGGACAATCCAGTTAGCCCGGCTGGGGGCACTCCAGTTAGCCCGACTGGGGATATCCCGGTCAGCTGGGTTTGGAGCGACCCGGTGAAGTCAGCCGGAGGTCGTGGGAGTCAGCGGTGGGTCAGCGCGGAAGGATCGCGAAGCTGATCGGCATCCCGGCAAATTCTGCGATGCGTTCGGCATCATCCGAGGACAGTATCACTGAGACAAGCTGCCCTGATTCAGCGGAAATGCCGTCACCCTTGTCGACCAATCGGGCAATTGTCACTTCCTTCACGACGACATCAGAGCCCCCGTCGGGCAGTGAGCTGAATAGGCGGATGCGCTGGCCGGGCTGCAGGAGAGCTGCCGAAGAATCATCGGCCAAGCGCACAGGCATGAGGAGGTCAGTGCTGCCCTCCGGCAGTGCCTGCTGGTCGAGGACCGCCGACTGCGTCAACGGCGAACCCTTGGACAAGCCCGCCGAGGTGCGCTTGTGATCGGCGTCCGAGACAGAGGTGAAAGCCTTGTCCGGGACGAGTTGCGAGGGAAACTCGACAACTCTCAGATCCTGAGATCGCAGCTCAGATCCCGGCGGCAGATTTCTGGTGGCAACGACGATGGACGTTCCACCCTGATCCGGCGTGAGGATCCAGACCACGAGAGCACACGCACAGGCGAAGCAGACAGCGGCGACTATCCGCTGTGGTTTGATCCGTGAGGACTTCGACCAGGTCGATGCTCTGGCTCTGAGGCGCCGCAAGATTCCCATACCCGGAGCCTGGTCGTGCGCAGAGACTCAGATCAAGGGAACAGACAATGCCTGTGGACAGCCGTTGTGTGTCCACAGGCGAATCGCACATGAGTCATCGGTCAATCCACAGCGATAACGCGCACGAGTCGACAGGGCGCGCCTGCGATGAGGAAAGCCGACGGAGTCAGCTGGCGGAAGTGCTGCTCGCCGCCGGAGCACTCTTGGCCGGTGAGCTGGATGTCGACGAGGACGAGTCCGAGGAGCTCGACGATTCCTTCGACGAGCCCGATGAGTGGGACGAACTCGACGAATCGGAGTTCGAGGAAGAGGGGACTGTGCTCGAATTGCTCGCGCGGGAGTCAGTGGCGTAGAAGCCCGAACCCTTGAAGCTGATCCCCACGGTGCCGAAGACCTTCTTCAGGCGTCCCTGGCACTCGGGGCAGACTGTGAGCGAGTCATCGCTGAAATCTTGATGAATATCAAAAGCGTGACCACAGCTCTTGCAGGCGTAGGAGTAAACGGGCATTCGAGACCTTTCTTCGACGAGAAGATTATAGTCCACCCGACTCGCCCGCGAGTAACGCATGGGGTGAGAGGCTCGAGCAGTCGCCGTCTCGTCCACAGGAGCGCACGCGCGAGTGAGCTGCTGTGGCCCCGATCTGAGAACGGCCCGACGCTCGACAGCGGGCGTGGTCGCATCGGAAATCGGTGCTTGCATCTGCCCGTGTCCCGCATCTGCCCGTGTCTCGGTTTCGTCGCAGGAGCGAATCAGTCGAAGGAGTGAACACCGTGATCGGTCACGGCCCGAGTGATCTGCAGGTCCCAGGGCTCCACTGTGAGCTCGGGGAGACCGATTTCGGTCGAGAAGCAGACTCCGTAGACCACGCTTGCGTGTCCCCTGCCTGACAGGGGCACTTCGCCGCGCGGGCCGAACGTGCGGTCATAGAAACCGCCGCCGTTGCCCAAGCGGGCACCCCCGGGCCCGAACCCGAGCGCAGGCACGAACACAAGGTCAGGGGCCACCTCGGCGGACATGAGATCTGCGGCGGTCAACACAGGTGAAGGTTCACGAATTCGCCACCTACCACGAGCGTGGAGCGTGGCCATGGACTCGGTGACGGTACCGAACATGAGGGCATGACCGACGGTGGTGACGACAGGAAGGTAGACGGTTCCACCGCGGGCGAGGAACCGGTCGATGACCGGGTCCAGGTCGGGCTCGCCGGCCAAGGCGGCATAGGCGAGCACCGAATGGCCTGTCAGGTCCAGGTTCGGCCACAGGCTTTCGATGATCTGCCAGGCAGACTCGGCGACCGCAAACTCGCCCTCAACGACCGACGATTTCGCCTCTGTCATCGACGATTCAACGCCGCCCGCAACGTGAGCCGCACGTTCGGAACGTATGTGTGCACGCAATTGCGCCTTTGAAGTTTCTGCATCCACGCTCATAAGCCTAATCGCAGCCACATCCTTTGGTTAAGATGAGCGACATGAGTGATGAAACGCAACGCACAGTGCGCAAGGCCGTGATCCCCGTGGCCGGTCTGGGTACCCGCTTCCTCCCCGCCACAAAGGCGACTCCCAAGGAGATGCTGCCCGTCGTCGACAAACCGGCCATCCAATACGTCGTCGAAGAGGCAGCCGATGCCGGCCTGCAGGACCTCCTCATGATCACTGGTCGCAACAAGCGACCTCTGGAGGACCACTTCGACCGCGTCGACGGACTCGAAGCCGCACTGGCGAAGAAGGGCGACACAAAGAAGCTCGCCGCTGTTCGTCACGCGTCCGAACTCGCCGACATCCACTACGTCCGCCAGGGTGACCCGAAGGGCCTGGGCCACGCCGTGCTCAAGGGCCGCCAGCATGTGGGCCAGGAACCGTTCGCGGTTCTGCTCGGCGATGACCTCATCGACGAACGCAGCCCGATTCTGCCGAAGATGATCGACGTTGCCGAGAAGACAGGCGGCAGCGTCGTCGCGCTCATGGAAGTTCCTCCAGAGGCGATCCACCTCTACGGCTGCGCCGCAGTCGAACCCACCTCCGATGACGAAGTCGTCAAGGTCACCGGCCTGGTCGAGAAGCCAGAGCGGAGTGAAGCCCCGTCGAATTTTGCGATCATCGGCCGCTACGTCCTCGCACCGGAGATCTTCGACGTCCTCGAGACCACTGAACCGGGCCGCGGCAACGAAATCCAGCTCACCGACGCTCTCCAAGTCCTCGCTGGACAGGAGGGCGGCAACGGGGTCTACGGAGTCGTCTTCAAGGGCGCTCGCTATGACACCGGTGACAAGCTCGACTACCTCAAGGCCGTCGTGCAGATCGCCAGCGCCCGCGAGGACCTGGGTGCTGACCTCAACAGTTGGCTCAAGGAATACGTGGCAACACTTCCCTGACCGTCGTCAACGTCACTGCACCCGACCATCACTTCACCCCAGTATCGCTGCACCCTAGTATCACCGCACCGATGCACCAGCGGACATCACTGATTGAGCACCCGAGAGCGGAGGCAGCCGTTTGTGGCCAGTCATCCTGACTGATCAGCAGTCCGACATCGTGCTGCGCCCGCTGAATCGGCGCGACGAAAGTCAGTGGCGAGAGGTCCGTCGGCACAACCGGAATTGGCTGCGTCCCTGGGATGCGACGCTGCCGATTCCCGGCCAGCAGCTTCCGGGGTTTCGAGGCATGGTCCGCATGTACGACAAGCAGGCCAAGCGGGGACAGTCGGTGCCGCTGGCGATCGAGGTCGGCGGTGAATTCCGCGGCCAGCTCACCGTGTCGAGCATCAGCTGGGGATCCATCCTCAGTGGACAGATCGGCTACTGGATCGACTCGAGGGTCGCCGGCCGCGGCATCACTCCCATCGCCGTTGCCATGGCTGCCGACCACTGCCTCTTCGCTCTGGGGCTGCACCGGATTGAGATCAACATCCGACCCGAGAATACGGCCAGCCTGCGCGTGGTCGAGAAGCTCGGCTTCCGGAATGAGGGGCTGCGGGAGAAGTACATGCACATCGACGGCCGATGGTGTGACCACCGGACGTTCGCCCTGGTCGCCGAGGAGGTTCCGCAGGGAATTCTCGCCGCCTACCGTCACAGCCTGAGAAAGCTGTGAACTTAGCACCTGTTTGACCGACACACCACATCCCTTCACGTCGTTGCCGAACCGGGCGCTCTAGGGTTGCAGTGTGGACACCAGCATCATCGTCGTTATCGCCATCATCGTGGTCTTCGTCGTTGTCGTGCCCACAATGATCCGCAAATCAGCGACGGAGCTCTCCCGCGTCGAGATCGACACCGTCCCGGATCAGGCACAGGTCATCGACGCCGACCCTCAGATCCCTGGCCACGATCACACCGAACGCGCAAGTGTCTTCCACTCCTCGGCCACCGTCGAACCAACCGTCCCACGACCCGACGTCGCCCCGATGGCGGGCACACCGAAGCTCAGCCTCTCCGCACAGGCACCGGAGTTCGCCGTCATCGACGGACACGCAGACTCGAGTTCGACCACAGACACAGAATCCACCACCACCGAGGCGGACGAGCAGCACCAGCGCAGCTTCCTTCCTGTGGCCGTCGGTGAAACCCGCTCCACCTACCTCGACAGCCACCGCGGCCACGAGGCATCCGCCTCGGCGACAACCGACAACGTTCGAATGCTGCACCCGGCAGTGCACGCCGTGTTCAATCAGTCGCAGCAGGGTTCGAACGGCCACAGTTCGAACGGCCACAGTGCGAACGGCCCCAGCGCGAACGGACAGCCTTCATCGGTGAGCAGAGGCTCCGGAAGCGCCAGCCACCTCGGCGAGCGTTCCGGGACGGTTCCGATCCGGCCGGGACGGACCCAGCCGCGATCGCCGCAGAGCCGATCCGATGAAGCTGTCACCACAGACACAGCAGCCACCACAGACACAGCAGAGACAAGCAGACGAGGTACACAGATTCCCAATCCGACTTTCGGAGCCGATGAGGACCATTCGATGACTGAGAAAGCAACGACACTGCGCGAGTCGATGAAATCGCTGGGCACCATGACGCGGGGATTCGCACTGCTCTTCCTCGCCTCCACCCTGGGGATTCTGGTGACGGGCGTGCTTGCGATGTTCTCGGTCGTCCATGTCGCACTCGCCGGAGTGTTCCTCGGGCTCGCGATCGTCTCCCTGGCCATCGTGCGCACACTCAACCTGCGCAAACGGGAGATCAAGGCTCGCCTCAGGGAACTCGAAAGCCGGAACCCGAAGACCAAGCGCACCGCGCCGAAGAAGAGCACCGCCACTGCCACGAGCACCACGCGGTCGACGAGCGCGGCCGCGAAACCAGCCGCCACCTCGGCGCCTGCTTCCCCGACCGCTGCCGCATCGAAGGCCCCAACCTCTGCCGCTTCCAAGTCCCCGATTGCTGCCGCATCGAAGGCTCCGGACAGCAAGCCGGGTGATGCCCGGTCGGCAGGATCGACGAAGGCCGCTCAGGCGCGTGCCGTCATGGCGCGCAACGTGAGCGCAAAGCAGAGCAAAGAAGAGGCCGACACCGGCGAGATTCCGCTCGTGCGTATTCGCAACGAAGCCGCAGAAGGCCACACCACCCGTCAGGTTCTGCTCACAGGACCGATCCCTATCGTCGAAGAAGCGGCGCCCGATGCCGCAGAAGCAGTGCCCGACGCCGCAGAGGCGCAGGGTGAAGGACCAGCTTCCGCAGGTTCCGACTCCGTGTCGAAATCGACTGCGCCCGAGTCGGCATCCGTGATCAAGGCAGACGACTCCGCATCGACCGCGGCTGCGACCCGCGAAGCGGAATCGGCCGCGGTAGCTGAGCCCGCGCCGCGCAATGAGACTGCTGCCGAGAGCAACTCCACCAAGGAATCCGATGTCGTGGCGACCGCGTCGAGTGTCGACACCATCGAGGTCAGCGATCCGTTCATGCAGCGACTGCAGGCACGTGCTGCCTGGTCACCGACGCCGCTGCCTGTCCCCAGCTACGTCGATGCCCCACAGGTTGAGCACCCGGTCCCCGAAGCGAAGGCAGCGGATGCGTCGTCCTACTCGTCGTATGAGTCCAAGGCCCGCAGCCGTGAGGACATCGCGGCTCAGTTCGCCGCCGAACTCGGCTACCGTCCCGAGCTCAGCGACTCGGCTCGTGATGACAGTCCGCTGGAGCACGGTCGCAAGGCGATCAGGACGAACAAGGCCCCCGAGATGGGCGCCGTCGACGACGTGCTCGCCCGACGTCGCGCCTGACCTCGCACGTATCTGCGCCTGACTTCGCCGGCAACTGCGCCTGCGCAGATAGGCGTACTTCGCTGATTCAGTCGGTCTCGAAGAGGAACCAGCAGATGGAGTTGCGTCGCTTCTGATCCGCAAGGACGAGCTGACGGATCTGACTGGGCAGTTGGTCCCTCTGCCAGTCGCGTTCAGCCTGTCCCGCGCCTGGGTCCTTGGGATTCGCACTGCTTACGGCTTTGATGGCATAGGCGGCAGCGCCAAGATCGTGTTCGGCGACGTGCCCGACGCAGGCAGCCTGCCCTGCGGAATAGGCTGCGAACCGGGCTGCGCCGCGCAAGGGACGGGCAGCTCCCATGGCGTGCCCTCCTGAGGCGCGCGCCCGCATCATCTTCACGGTGCCGGCAGCCCAAGCGCGGGCCGCAGCCACAGCATCACGGACTCGTGTGTCCTCTGGTGCTTCGTGCTCGAAGAGGTGCAGGACATGTTCGGCGCAGTCGGCTGCCCACAGCGCCAGAAGTCGATGATCAGCATCGGTCAATGTGCCGCCTCGTCGAATCGTCACCATCGTCGGGTCGCGGACCTCGGGCAGAATCATGGCTGCTTCGTCGTACGGGTGGCTGCCCTGAACGAGGTGGTCCCCGTCACCGGGGCCACCTCAGGCTGAGCGTCCACCGAAGTCCGCTGCAATCGATGTCGCCACCTGCTGCAGGCGGGGTACGAGGTCGTCTTCGACGGAGAGCCCGCGCAGATGAGACGTATGCAGGGACACGTTGAGCGCAGCGAGCGTGTTGTCGCCTCGGCGAATCGGAACAGCCAGACCGCGGAGACCGTCATCGAGCTCCTGCGACACCAAGCACCAGCCCTGTCTGCGAATCCGGCTGAGTTCGTCACCGAGCTCGGCGGACGATGACACGGTGTGATCGGTGAACGGTGAGATCTCAACGCGTTCGAGGAACTCCTCCTGGAACGATTCTGGCAGTTCGGCGATGAGCATCCGGCCCATGGATGTGGCCCAGGCAGGAAGCCTGTTGCCCAGGTTGACGGTGACTGCATGGAGTCGCGGGGCTGCAGCCCGGGCGATGTAGACGACGTCATCGGCGTCGAGGATGCTCAACGTCGCGGACTCGTCGAGGTCGAGGGCCAGCTCATTGAGATGCGGCTGGGCGATCTTCGGCAGATCCAAGCCGGCGAGGAAGCCGGCTCCGACGTCGAGGACTCGAGGAGTGAGTGCGAAGTGCGAGCCCTCCGTCGACAGATAGCCGAGGTCGACGAGAGTGAGGAGGAAGCGCCGGGCTGCGGCCCGCGTCAGATGGGTGGCGGCGGCCACCTCGGTAACGGTGCGATAGGGGGTATCGGCGTTGAAGGCGAGGAGTACGGCCAAGGTCTTCTCGGCGGACTTGACGTAGTGGGGGCTCTGCGAGGGCTCTTCGGTGGGACTCAACTCTGACTTCACCTCTCCAGGGTATCGGTCGCAGCGACGCGTCGTCCGCAGATGACGGGAGCAACGACCCGGGCTGTGGTCACACGGACTCATGAGTGTGCGCATAGTGCACATCTGTACGTAAAGCGTACATCGTGATAATGTGATCTGCGTTAACGTGAACCGACAGTACTGCCATCGACCTCCGGCTCCACCATTCGAAGGAGAATGCCATGTCCACAGCACAGAATCAGACTGCTGCGAACACCGAGGAGCTCAAGCGCGCCAGACGCGCAGCTGCCGGCTCCTTCATCGGCGCAGTGGTCGAGTGGTACGACTTCCTCCTCTACGGCATCGTTGCAGCACTGGTCTTCGGTGAACTCTTCTTCCCCGGCTACAGTGCCCATGCGGGAACCTTGGCAGCATTCGCGACCTTCGGCGTCGGCTTCATCTTCCGTCCTCTCGGCGGCATCATCTTCGGCCACTTCGGTGACAAGCTCGGCCGCAAATCCATGCTCATCTGGACGATGACGATCATGGGCATCGCCACGGCTCTCATCGGATTTCTCCCCACCTACGACACCGTCGGCTGGTTGGCACCGGCGCTGCTTGTTCTGCTGCGCTGCGTCCAGGGCGTCGCGGTCGGCGGAGAGTGGGGCGGCGCGGCACTCATGGCCGTCGAAAGCGCTCCTTCGAAGCTGCGCGCCTTCTTCTCCAGCGGCGTCCAGATCGGATACTCCGTCGGGCTCTTGATGGCCACTGGTCTTGTCGCGCTCTTGAGTGCCAGCTTCTCGCAGGAAGCCTTCCTCGCCTGGGGCTGGCGCATTCCCTTCTACTTCAGTGCCGTGCTCGTCCTCATCGGCCTCTGGATCCGCTCCGGCGTCCAGGAGTCCGAAGAATATATCGAGCGTGTGAAGAACGCCAAAGAGGACAAGGTCGCGAAGCTGCCGATCTTCGAGGCCTTCAAACGCTACCCGGCCCAGATCTTCCAGATCATCGGCCTGCGCTTCATCGAGTTGCTGACCATGTACATCGTGACCACATTCGCCCTGTCGTATTCGACGGATGAACTCGGACTCGACAGGTCTGTGATGCTCAACATCACCCTGCTGGTCGGCGGACTCGGTATCATCACGATCCCCGCATTCGCCTACCTCTCCGATAAGTACGGCCGACTCCGTGTCTACCTCACTGGCGGCATCGTCGGCCTCGTCTGCGCGATCCCATTCTTCTTCGCCCTCGAGAGCGGCAACATCGTTGCGATCGTCATCTTCGCCGTGCTGCTGATCAACTTTGCCCACGACGCCGTCGTCAGCGTCCAGCAGCCCCTGTTCGCCGAAATGTTCAGCCCGGAATTCCGCTACAGCGGAGCCGGCGTCGGCTACCAGCTGGCCAGCGCGATCGCCGGTGGCTTCACCCCGTTCATCGCGACCTTCCTCGTCGGCGTCGGCAACGGCTCGTGGTATCTCGTCGCCGCGTACCTGGCAGGCGGATGCCTCATCTCGATCGCCATCGCGATGTACCTCGTCCACCAGTGGCGCGTCGAACGCAACGACGAGCGCGCCTCGACGACTGACGCGAAGGCAATCCAGCTCTGATGCGCACAGCGGAGATCACAGCACCGGACCGCGTCGAGGTCCTCGACCGCCCGCTGCCCAAGAGGCCTGTGGGCAGCAGTGATCTCCGAGTCCGGATGCTCGCCGTCGGAATCTGCGGAACCGACCAGAGCCTGGCCACCGGCCTGCGCACACCACCCGAGCTTCCGTGGCGGCTGGGCCACGAAGGCATCGGTGAAGTCGCCGAGGTTGGTTCTGATACTCACGGATTCGCCGTCGGGGATCGGGTTGCTCTCGAGCCGAACATCACCTGTGGCCGGTGCGAATACTGCAGCCTCGGTATGACCTCCGCCTGCACCTCGCGGCTGAGCGCAGGAGTCCTCACCCAGCCGGGCTTCCTCGCCGAGGTGGTCGACCATCCCAGCGAGTTCTGTCATCGACTGCCCCAGGAGATGGCGCTCGAACGAGCAGTGTGCGTCGAGCCTCTCGCCGTCGCTGCCTCGGCGATCCGGCGAACGGGACTCGACGGGACGGAAAACGTCCTCGTGCTCGGTGCCGGTGCCCAGGGGCTGCTCTCGATCGTCACCCTCGTCGCGCAGGGGTATCGCCCATATGTCAGTGAGCCCGACGGCGGACGTCGCGCGCTGGCGGTCGATCTCGGAGCCCGGGTATTCACACCGCGACAGTGCCCCGCTCCAGACGTCGTCATTGACGCCGCCGGAGTGCCTGAGGCACTCGGAGCCGTCGTAGACCACCTTGCACCGTTCGCAGCGATCACACTGGTCGGAGAAGACCACCACCACCTCGGCGCCTCCAGCTTCAGCATCGTGCAGAAGCAGCTGCGCATCAAAGGGTCTTTCATCTACGAACATCCTCGGGACATGGCAGAGGCCGTGGAGCTGCTCGACGAGATGCCCACAGAGAAGATCATGGGTCCGGCGCTGGCTCTCGACGATGTGCCTGCGGTGTTCGCCGGGAAGGGGTCGCACCGGGGCGAGAACTCCCAGCCGGGTGCCTCCCCACTGCTCGAGGTCACCTCGAGACCCGAGGTCAAGCAGTGGGTGGACATGCGCTTGCGCACACACAATGCGCATGCCATGCACTGATGCACGACATGCGCATTGTCTGTGCGCGGGTATTGCGCGGGATCAGGCGCGAGGCAGGGCCACGTACTTGACCTCGAGGAACTCCTCGATGCCCACGCTTCCGCCCTCACGGCCGAGGCCCGACTTCTTCACGCCGCCGAAGGGCGCGGCCGGGTTGGAGACCAAGCCGGTGTTGAGACCGACCATACCGACCTGCATCTTGTCGGCCAGGTTCAGGGCGCGCTCGACATTCTCACTGAACAGGTAGCCGGCCAGACCGAACTCGGTCTCGTTGGCCAAAGCGATGCCCTCCTCATCGGTGTCGAAGGTGACGATGGGTGCGACGGGTCCGAAGATCTCGGTGGTGCGGATCTCGGCGTCCAGCGGCACATCGGTCATGACGGTCGGGTTGTAGAAGAAGCCCTTGCCGTCGATCTTCGACCCGCCGGTGAGGACCTTCGCGCCCTTGGACACAGCATCATCGACAAGGCCGGCGACCTTGTCCAGGGAATCCTGATCGACCAGCGGGCCCACCTCGGTGCCTTCATCGAGGCCGTTGCCGACCTTCATCGAACCGATGCGCTCGGTCAGCTTCGTCGAGAACTCCTCAGCGACGGAGGAGTGGACGAACAGGCGGTTCGCCGAGGTGCAGGCCTCGCCGCCGTTGCGCATCTTCGCCTGGACCGCGCCGGTGACGGCCTTGTCGATGTCGGCGTCCTCGCAAACGACGAACGGAGCATTGCCGCCGAGCTCCATCGAAGTCTTCATGACATTGTCGGCGGCCTGCTTGAGCAGGCCCACGCCTACCTCGGTGGAGCCGGTGAAGGTGACCTTGCGGGCGATTCCGGACTCCATCCACGGGGTGACCACGCGACGAGCGGATTCGGAGGTGACGACGTTGAGGACACCGGCGGGCAGGCCGGCCTCGATGAGCACGTCGACGAGCATGAGGGAGGTCAGCGGGGTCAGCTTCGCCGGCTTGAACACCATGGTGCAGCCAGCGGCGATGGCCGGGCCGATCTTGCGGGTGCCCATGGCCAGCGGGAAGTTCCACGGGGTGATGAGGATGCAGGGCCCGACGGGCTCGCGGGAGACCATGACACGGGTCTTGCCATCGGTGGACTGAGTGTATTGGCCACCGACGCGCACGGCTTCCTCGGAGAACCAGCGGAAGAACTCTGCGCCATAGGTGACCTCGCCCTTGGACTCGGAGAAGGGCTTGCCCATCTCGGCGGTCATGACTGCCGCGATGTCGTCGGCACGTTCGATGAGGAGCTCGAAGGCACGGCGGAGGATCTCAGCGCGTTCGCGCGGCGGGGTGGCGGCCCATGATTCCTGGGTGTCGCCGGCAACCTTGATGGCCTCTTCGGCATCGGCTGCCGAGCCGTCTGCGACCGTGGTGATGACATCACCGGTCGCTGGGTTCGCAACATCGATGGTCTTTCCGCCCTCGGCATCACGCCACTGGCCATTGATGAACAGTCCGGTGTTGAGCTTGTCGATGATCGGGGTGATGTCCACGACAGATCCTCCTTTGGTTGTCGATGAAGCATGGCCGCCGGTCGCCGGAAGCCACGGTAGGGAGCAGTCGTGATCAGTGTAGTGGTGATATTCGATGCGGGCCATACGGAATTCGTTGTCAGGGGCTCTCAGGATTGCGAGCTTCGAGGCATGGCCGACAGTGAAGCATGAACGAGAGCGCTTGTCGCCGCCAGGAGTCTATTGTGCATCGTGATCCCGCGAACCACCTCGACGCAGATCCGATCTCTGCTCAGACTGTCGGTGATCGGTGCGGTGTTCCTGCCCGCGATCTCGGTCAATGCCTGAATGTGCCGGAGGATCGTGTCACGCCCGACGGGATAGCCGGAGGCGCTCAACTCTTCGAGCGCGCCTGCCATCGATGCCACTGCTGTTGGTGAGATGTCCGGCCAGCCCAGTTCCTGCAGAACATCACGGATATCGTTCTCGATAGTTTTCGGTTCCGGTTCCGGTTCCGGCTGGTGTTCCGGCTCCGCTGCTGCTGCCGCTGCAGGTTCAGGTTCAGGCTCGGAAGGCGAGGATGAGCCGGTTGCGGACTTCAGGACATTGCTCGCCTCCAGTGCAAGTCTCTGGCAGATGCCCATCAGTTCGATGTTCTCCAATGCCTCGTCATCGATGGCCCGAGTCAGTGCGGCGATGGACTCGATGGGGGAGCCGAGCTCCCGGCGCAGGCAGGTGATGAGCCCGAGACGGTCGACGTGCGCCTGGGAGTACTCAGCCGTAGTCGCATTGCGCTTGCGGCCGGGAAGAAGGATTCCCACGTGGATGTAGTACTTGATGCTGGCGGTCGAGACTCCGGATTCTCTGGCCAAGGCACTGAGTTTCATGTGGATCCTCCATCGGCAGAGGCGGCAGCGTGGGCGGCACCTGGCTTGGATAGCAATTCAGGTTCTGCTATCTACGTTGCCGCACTTGGTTAGTGAAACTATCTTAGGTCTATGACGACGATGTTCATAGCAATCCACGCTCTTGCCGCCTCTGGTGTTGTGCTCTTGGCTCCGGTTCAGATCATCCGGCGGACCAAGGATCGTCGGCACAGGTGGATCGGACGATCATGGGTCATCCTCATGTACCTCGTGTGCGTGAGCGGAATGTTCATCTACACTCTCAGCGGAAGCTTCACGATCTTCCACGCCCTTGCGATCTTCACCTTCGGCACCACGACCTTCGGGGTCGTTGCAATCCGGCGTGGAAACATCCGCAGACACATCGGGATGATGGTCGGATCATGGCTCGGCGCGCTGACGGCGGGCACCTTCGCCGCGATCATTCCGGGCAGGGAGATACCTCAGCTGGCGGTGGTCGATCCCGGTCTGCTGTGGGGCGCTGTTGCAGCCATCGTCATCGCCGCCACGGTCTGGGTCGGCTACGTTCTCAAGTTCGTGCCGACTCAGGCACGCAGCTCGTCGAACTCGGAGTTCTTGCGGAAGAACTCCATGACATAGGAACAGGTCGTACGGAACTTCAGATCCGCCTCGGCGCTGGTCTCGAGGGCGAAGCGCACCAGATGTGCGGCGATGCCGCGGCCACCGTAAGCGGGGGACACCTCGGTGTGGGTGAACGTGCGCACTGCGGATTCGGACGTGTCATCAGGGCTGACCTCGCGGTCGATGTAGTCGACGTGTCCGATGACCGTGTCATCGTGACTCACCGTAAAGCGAGATGCCGCGATGTCCTGGGCAAAGGTGTACGTCTCGTCCGAGATCTCGAGGTCCATGAACGCTCCTTAAGGCGAGGGTGTCGGTCATCCCCATGCCAGCACGTGGATGATTCAGTCCTGATACATGAAACCATAGTTGTGTTCCCCATCGAACGACTAACCTGTTGAGCAACCCGTTCTTTCGGCCGTACACGGCGACGGTCAGACATCCTCAAGGAGCCGACCTATGTCCTCTTACGCACCCGCCACGATGGTCGATGCTCACAAGCTGATCCTGCACGAAACAGGCTTCGAGGTCAGCGAACTCAGCCTCGACGACATCGACGACTACGTTGAACTCGTCGCCTCCGCCTACCGTGGTGAGCCCTCGAAGCAGGGGTGGACGACCGAGGCGGATCTGCTCAGCGGTCAGCGACTCGACGCCGATATGGCCCGCGAGATGCTCGCCGAGCCCGATGCGTCGATGATCCTCGTCCGGTCCGCCGAAGGGCAGGCTGTCGGCAGCGTCTACCTGCGCGAACCCGTCGACGGAATCGCCTACCTCGGCGTGCTCGCGGTCTCCCCGCTGGGGCAGGGGCAGGGTGTGGGGTCGGCACTGATGAACCTCGCCGAGGCATGGGTGATCGAACGCTGGAGCGCTCACTCGCTGCGCATGAGCGTCATCAACAAGCGCGCCGAGCTCATCGCCTACTACGAGCGCCGCGGCTACGAGCGAACCGGAGAGGTCGAACCCTTCCCCTACGGTGACGACCGGTTCGGTGTGCCGCTCGTCGACGACCTCGAATTCGTCGTTCTGGTCAAGCCGCTGAGCTGACTGACCAGACTGCTGCCCTCGGGGAACGCGCGTCGGCGGACTGAACGCAGTGACAGATGCAGATGGTGCCCAGCGAATTTCGCTGGGCACCATCTGCATCTCGGGAGGCGGGCAGCTGTGGGGCTGGCTCGACGTGACGAGAGACCGTACCCCTGCTAGTCTCGTTTCGTATAGAAAAATAGTCGTTTCGCTCAGCGAAATCATCGAAGAATCAAATGCGCATCACTGTGCGCAAGAGGCTGGACGGGCCCTTCGGTGAAAGGCGCGGTGGTCCGCGAGAAGATCGCAAGCCGCTTGCTGAAGTGCACCGACAACGATGAAGGGGCACATATGGAATCTGCTGCTGAGCAGGAGTCTGTTGTCGAACAGGCTTATGAGGATGCACGCTCGAAGAGCAACATCAGGATCGCAGTGGCCGCCGGTGGCGTCGGCACGATGCTGGAGCAGTTCGACTTCGCGATCTACGGCCTCGCAGCTGCACTGGTCTTTCCCAAGGTATTCTTCCCCGAAGCTGACCCACTGGCCGGATCGCTGATGTCATTTGCCGGATTCGCTGTCGGCTTCTTCGCTCGCCCCTTCGGTGGAGTGTTGTTCTCTCACTTTGGCGAAAAGTTCGGACGCAAATGGGTTCTCGTAACCACACTGATCATTATGGGTTTGGCAACTTTCGCCATTGGTCTGGTGCCCAATTATGGGACGATCGGCATAATGGCTCCGATTCTTCTCTTCGCCATGCGCCTGTTCCAGGGGCTCGGCGCAGGGGCCGAACAGTCGGGCTCGTCGACTCTGCTGACAGAGACCGTGCGCCCGGGAACCCGAGGCCGGCTCTCTTCCACAGTCATGGCGGGTGCAGCCGGAGGAACCGTCCTGGGCACGCTCGTCTTCGCAATGCTGCAGTGGTTCATGACCGAAGAGGACTTCCTAGCATGGGGCTGGAGGATCGTCTTCATCTTCTCGATCGTCATCACGATCGGCGCATGGTTCGTCAGGCGTCATCTCGTGGAGTCGCCGGTATTCGTCGAGCTGCAGGAATCCACCGCAGACCTGAAGAAGGAAGCCGCGCCACTGAAGCTGGCAGTGAAGTTCGGGTGGAAGCGCATACTGCAGACCGCGGTGATGAACTGGGGGCCGAACACCAACTCCTATACGGTGCAGACCTTCTTCGTCACGTTCGTGACGACAGGGGTACTACTGTCCGGCACAGATGAGTTGTTCCCACGTTCGACGATCACCGATATTCAGCTGATAGGTGCTGTCATCGGCATGATCTCCGCGTTCGCATGGGGCTTCCTCTCCGACAAATTCGGCCGCAAGCCGATCTACCTGCTCATCGCCGGAGTCGGCGCGCTGTTGCCGTTCGTCTGCTTCAACCTGCTCGAAACAGGAGTTGTGTGGTTGGTCGCTCTCGCTGTCGGACTCGGATATATTTTCGCAGCCTATGGAAATGTCGGAGTCCAGACAAGCTATTTCCCTGAACTTTTCGGAACCAGGTACCGGTACGCGGGGGTGACGTTGGCTCGCGAAGCCTCCGCGCTCGTCGGCGGCGGCATTGCTCCGCTGGTGTGTTCGTGGCTGCTGCTGCAGTTCGGAACGTGGATCCCGCTCGCCATCTACATGGCCTTCACGATGCTGTGCACATTCCTCGCTACTATCTGGGTACCCGAAACAGTTGATCGCGATCTGTCTCTGAGCAATGATGCGAAAACTGGTGAGGCACGGACGGCTCTGCAGGAGTGAAAACTTTGCGGACGAATGAAGCGGGAGCAGAAAGATGAGTCAACGACTCGCTGGCGTCGACAGGGCATTGTCAGTGATGGAGTCCCTTGCTCGGTCCGGCCATCAGGGATTGGCGTTGGGGGAGTTGGCCAGCGAGCTTGAGCTGGACAAGGCAGCAGTCCACCGAATCCTGGCAACCTTGAAGGCTCGCGGATTCGCGTCCCAGGACTATGAGACCGGCATCTATTGTGTGGGTCCCGCTCTGCTGAGAATGACCGACGACTATTTCAGTCATGACACCCTTCGTAATATCTTGCATAAGGTGGCCTTGCTGGTCAGTGCTGAGGCGAACGAACTCTGTCACATCGGAGTTCCCGACGGCAACCACGTTCGCTATGTCGACAAGATCGAACCGGAACTGGCCATTCGTGTGTATTCGCATGTGGGCATCCGCAACCCTATGTGGACGACAGCTCTGGGCCGGGCTCTGCTGGCAGTCGACACGGCTTCGACGCCAGATCTGGCGTCGCGGCTGCAGCTTCCCGATGATGAAGCGACACACCTGGCCCAGGTTGTCGGAGAAGCACGGAGCCGCGGCTATGCGACCGAGACCGAAGAGAACGAGAAGGGCATCAGCTGTGTGGCAGTGGCCGTGGAACGAGGCGGAGTCGGACAGGCCGCTGTGAGCCTCACAGTTCCGTCCGAGCGCATGGGCTCGGAGCGCATGGACCACCTCGGGTTGAGACTTCGCACCATTTTAGAAGAGCAGCTGCCTCCGGGCCTGAAACCGCAGTCCATCATGAATACCACTAGCGAAGGAAATAACTGACTATGAGTCTGGCAACATTCGACACTCTGCTGGGCGGGCGAAAGATCATCGCCGTGCTGCGAGGAAGGGACTCTTCCCAGTACGAGGGTGTTATTGAGACTCTCATAGATTCTGGGGTAAACGGTATCGAGCTGACGATGACGACTCCGGGCACTCTCGATGCACTCCCGGCTCTGCAGAAGCGTTTCGCTGACGATGCCTGTATCGGAGTTGGCACGGTTGTGAAAGAAGAAGCTGCGCGTAAGGCCATAGATATGGGGGCAGAATACCTCGTGGCCCCCAACCTGAAATCCGACGTCGTCTCTGTTGCAGTCGACGCAGCGGTCCCAATGCTGCCTGGAGTCCTGACCCCCTCAGAGGTCCAGCAGGCATTGGACCTCGGCGTGCAGACCGTCAAAATCTTCCCCGCACAGACCGTCGGAGCTGGTTACCTCAAGCATCTGCGGGGACCGTTTCCTGAACTTCAGGCAATTCCGTCCGGGGGAGTGGACCTTGACACAGCACGTGCGTGGCTGAGCGCCGGCGCCCCAGCCGTCAGCGTCGGAGGCCCACTTCTCGGTGACGTGTTCTCAACCGGCGACCTTGCCGGTCTGGGCCGCACCGCGAGTGCGTTCGTCCGTAAGCTGGAGACCGACTCGTGAGTCGATTCGTCACTCTGGGAGAGACAATGGGGCTAATCCGCTCTGAACGCATCGGTCACCTGGGAAACAACGCACCGATGGTTGCCGGCATGGGAGGGGCCGAGTCGAATGCGGCTATCGCTCTGGCCAGGTTGGGAAACGAGGTTTCCTGGGTGGGCAAAGTCGGTGATGATGACTTCGGTCGGCTCATCACTCGGGAACTCCGGGCAGAAAATGTGCAGACCTTCGGCCTCCTCGGTCGTGGTGCGACAGGTCTGATGGTCAAGACCACCCCACTCAACGGACTGCAGGATGTCGTCTATTCCAGATCGTTGAGTGCTGGCTCGGAGCTCAGCAACTCCGACATTTCCGACGATGTCATTGCCGCGGCAGATGTCTTGCACCTCACCGGGATCACCTTGGCACTGTCCGACTCAGCTCGACAGGCCGCTTTTCATGCAGTGGAGGTTGCTCGCGCTGCCGGTGTGAAGGTCAGCTTCGACGTGAACTATCGGGCCAAGATGTGGTCCGTTGATGATGCTCATCGTGCCTGCAGTGAGCTGGCGGCACAGGCCGATATCGTCTTCGCAGGATTTGATGAAGTTCGACTGTTGTTGGGCGACGATGTGACCATCGGCCCTGATGAAGTCGCCTTGGCACTGTCGCGCATCGTTGACTTGGGCGCACAGACCCCGGTGGTCAAAGAAGGAACCCTTGGTTCCTGGAGTCTGTCCGGCGGCACAGTGGTGCACGTGCCGGCCGTCGTCGTTCCGAGTGTGGACACGGTGGGTGCCGGAGACGGGTTTGCTGCAGGATGTCTCGACGCATTGTCTCGCGGTGCCGGAATAGACGAGGCGCTTGAGCTGGGCGCACGAGTCGGCGCATTCGCCTGTCTGACACCCGGCGATTGGGAAGGCTACCCGACACCCGAACAGTTGAAACTGCTTGACGGGGGCGGCGACACCGTCACTCGCTGACAGACCCCGACGACGTGAGATGCAGATGGTGCCCAGCGAATTTCGCTGGGCACCATCTGCATCTCGAGAACTGTGCGGAGAACAGTCACTATGGTCCGGGCGCCTCAACGGCCCGGATCACAGTCTCAGAAGAACATTGCCGGGACGACGAGACCGCCGACCAGGACGATGGGACCGATGATGACCATCGACATGCCGAACTTCACGAGGATGCGCGTGAGTCGCGCCTTGTGATCCTGTGGAGCCGTGGCCACGACCGTGGCACCCAGCGTCGAGAACGGTGAGACGTCGACGACGGCCGAGCACACGCCCAACGCTGCGATGAGCGCCCAGCCGGGGACTCCGCCGGCGGCGATGAGGGGCAGTGCCAGCGGCACGAGAGCGGCGAGGATGCCGGTCGTCGACGCGAACGCTGAGACCAGCCCGCCCACGATGCACAGGACGAAGGCGGCGATGAGCGGTGAACCGATCGCCTCGGCGCCCTCACCGAGCAGGTCCACAGCACCCATGTTCTGCAGCACACCGACGAAGGTGATGATGCCGCCGACGAGGAGAACGGTCGACCAGTCGATCTTGGGCAGCGCGGCCTTGCCGGTCTTGGGATCGGCGAGTGAGAGGATCGCACCGAAGAAGAAGCACAGCAGGCCGATGTCGGGTTCCTTGCCGAACGCGGCCAGGACGACGACCGAGCCGATGAGTCCGACCATGAGGACGACGGTGAGGATCTGCACGAAGGAGAAGGGACCCGAATCCGAACTCGCCGAGGTGCTGGATGAGTCGAAGAGGGCTTCGTCCTCCTCGTCCTCACCGAAGGCCACCTTCGTCGCCGAGGCGGATCCGCGGGAGATCGTCGAACCGGAGTGCGCTGAGCCGGCTGCGGCCATGGCGGACTTACGCCCGAAGAGCGTGCGACCGAACATGAAGTAGGCGACGGCGAGCATCACGAGGTAGACGACGACGGCGATGCCGAAGAGCAGGAACGGCGACAGATCGATTCCCGCATCATGGGCGGTGCTGTAGGTGACGATGCCGTAGAGGCTGGTCGGAGCGAATCCGCCGGCGCCGATGGCGAAGCAGATCGCCAGGCCCATCAGCGCATAGTCGACCCCGTACTTGCGGGCCACCTGCATACCCACCGGCATCATCACGAGACCGGCCAGGGGTGCACCCATGGAAGCAATGCCGGCTGTGATGACGAAGAAGACGATCGGGAGGAGGACGGCAGAGGACCCGACCTTCTCCAGCGCCCAGTCGATGATCTTGTCGACGGTCCCGTTCTCCTGCGCAATGGCGAAGAAGTAGGTGACCCCGGCCAGCAGGATCATGATGGAGAGCGGGAACTCGGCGATGATGTCCTCGACGGCCATGTCTGTCAGGAACAGGCCGGTTCCGGCGGCACCGACGAGCATGAGCACGCCGATCTGCACACCGCGGATCGCGCCGATTGCGAACAGGGCGATGAAGATCAACAACGCAATGATTTGAAGGAGCATGATTTCCCCATTTAGGCTGAAATTTCGCTGAACGAAACTGAATGACTCGCTGAGCGACACTACCAGTTCGGCAAGGACAGTAGCGGTAACTGCAGCCCGAATGGTCGGTAATTCCCAAATATCGGTACCTGATGGTGCCGAGCTGAGGTCAGCCCATGACGTTTCCGCTTGTTCCAGCTGGAGACCGCAGGCGCGAGAAGGTTCCCAGGTTCAGCGTCCCACCTGTGTACCCGAGCGCAACCTGGACGGGATCGCGGTCGTGGTCGTGACCGTGCTCGACGGCGTCGACGAGTTCTGCCATGAGCTCGCCGACCAGCGGAGCATTCTTGAATTGGTTGCCGCTGGTGCCGACCGCCTGATAGAAGCCATCCGCCTCGGAACGGTCGTAGATGGGAGTCCAGTCGGTGGAGGCATCGTAGACACCGACGACCCCGCGGGCCCGGTTCGGGATTGTGATGTCGTTGAAGCGTTTGGCCGCCCGCAGCGCCTGCGTCTCGAACTGCTCGGCACGAACGCTCATCGATACGATGTCAGGGTCCTCGACCCATTCCAGCTCATCGCACCCGGGTTCAGTGCCTCCGATGAGCAGCTGACCGCCTACCTCGGCGCGCATATAGGTGCCGATGCCGGCATCGAGGAGCGCAGGAATAGGAGTGCCGTCGCTGCGGGCGACGGTCGATTCCGCCGGCAGAGTATGGACTTCTTGGCGCAGGGGAGTCAGCGAGACTCCGTGGTCGGATCCGACACCGGCGAGCTCGTTGAACCGCGAAGACCAGGGTCCGGCCGCATTGACCACGACGTCGGCGTCGAGAACCCGATCCTCGGAGAGGTTGAGCGTCCACGCCGCTCTTGGCTGTCCGGTGGCGCCTTCTTCGGGGCGGACGTCGGAGGCACTGTGATTCCCCTCGGAGGCTCGGTAGTCCTCGTCGGAGACACTGTGGCGCACGCCGATGACTTCGGCGTTGTAGAGGAACTGGGCACCGTGTCGCTTCGCGGCGCGAGCGAAGTTCTCCGTGGCCAGTACGGGATCGGAGATGTACCCGCCGTCTGGTGTGTACAGTGCCGTTGCGGGCTCGTCGCTGTCGTTGAGGAACGCCGGATCATCGGGGCGCATTGGTGGATAGTGGTTCGAGGTATCGACGCCGGGCAGCTCCCGGGCGAGGTCGGCCGCGTCCCAGTCGGCGTAGGGGATCGAGAGATCCGCGAAGTCTGTGCGGATGGTGCCCGGGAGCAGTCCGGGTATGTCGATGACGGCCATGCCGGTGCGGATGAAGTCCGCGACCGGCTCTGATTCCGGTGCCTGAACATGGCCGCGCAGGTTCTCCCAGAGGTGCTTCGACTCCCAGGCCATGGCAATGGAGTCCCGCAGAGAATAGGTGAAGCGAACGATCGCGCTGGTGGCCCCGGTCGAGCCCTGCGCCGGGCCGGATTTCTTGTCGACGACGGTGACCACGTATCCGCGTTTGGCCAAGGAGAACGCGATCGACGCTCCCATCACGCCGCCGCCGACGACTATCGCGTTCGCACTCATTGCAGCACCCTTCGACTGAATCATGGTTCGACTTCGCAATCATCGTAACGAGAGCGGGTTGTCTGCAGAGGGAGCTTCCAGCATGTGTGCACCGAGGCCGGCGTTTAAGCTCAGGTCAGCAGCAGGGCACCGCCGAGCCCGATCACGGCGACGATGAGAGTCGTCGTCGCGGCCAGGCCGATCGGACCGGCGCCGAGGTTGCGCAGGGAACGCCATTGGACCCCGCGGCCGAGGGCGAACATCGCCATGGCCAGACACACGGTCTGGATCCAGCCCAGACCGGAGACCGCGAAGTCCGGCAGGAGGCCGAAGGTGCGCAGCCCCGCCATAAGGAGGAAGCCGAGGACGAACAGCGGCACGATGGGCGGACGCTTCGTCGCAGGTGGAGGGGACTGTGCAGCCGACTGCACCTGAGCCGACGAGGACCCGGCGGCCGGCGAAGACTGAGCGGCCGCCTCGGCGGGGGGCTGCGATGATGCCTCATTCCGCGACATCGCGGCCGAGGAAGCCATCGCCGCCCGCTCACGGCTCTCATTGCGGCGCATCACCATGCTGAGCACAGCGACGGTCGGGGCGAGCATGATGACACGGGAGAGCTTGACGAGGACGGCAACCTGCAGGGCCGCGGGCCCGATGATGCCGCCGATCGCGACGACCTGCGCGACCTCGTGCGTGGACGCACCGCCCCACATGCCGGCGGTGTCCTGGGCCAGCCCGAAGGCAACGCTCAGAGAAGGGATCACGGCGATCATCAGCGTGCCGAAGAGGACCACGAGACCGATCGCCGCGGCCACGTCCTCCTTCTTCGCCTTCAGTGTCGACTCGACCCCGGCGACTGCGGCGGCTCCGCAGATGCCGAACCCACAGCCGATGAGCAGCGCGAGATTCGAATCGACGCGGAACGGACGCGCCAGCAGCAGACCGGAGACGATGCCGACTGCGACGACGACCGCAGCGAGGACGAGGACCAGCCAGCCGAGGTCGAGGATATCGCCGAGCACGACCTGCGCGCCGAGGGCCACAATGCCCAGACGCAGGAGGGGTTTGGCCGCGAAGTCGAGACCGGGACGGAAGATCTGCGGCAGTTCGGGGAGCACATTTCCGACGATGATTCCCAGAATGATGGCGATGAGCAGCGGGGAGAGGATGGGAGCCACCGTCGAGACGGGCCACGCGATGGCTGTGGCTGCTGCGGCGACTCCCAAGCCTGGGAGGAGGCGGACGATGCGGTTCATGAGTTCAGTCTGTCAAGCGGTCTGGGTTTTCGGTAGACGGCATTGTTCGACCGACCCATATGGCGCTGATATGGCAGAATTGGGGCATGCGAGACCTCAGCAGAATGCAGGACTGGCCCGAGCTTCCGGCTCTGGGGCTGCTGGTGACGCTGAGCGCGAGCGCCCAGTCCATCGGTCAGGCCGCCGAGGCGATGGGCCTTGCCCAGCCGAATGCCTCACGCAGTCTGCGCAACCTCGAACGGGACCTGAAGGTGCCGTTGCTGAAGCGCTCGCCGCAGGGCACCCAGCTCACCGCCGAAGGCCACGCCGTTGCCCAGTGGGCCTCGAAGGTCATCGACGCCTATGCCGATCTCAACGCCGGCACTCGAGCCATCCAGGACGCGCGGGCCGGCACCGTGCGCGTGTCCGCTTCACTGACTGTGGCCGAATACCTGCTGCCCCGGTACTTGACGACGTTCACCTCGACGCACCCCGACATCGATGTGGGCCTGGCGGTCGAGAATTCCTCCGCAGTCATCGCCGCCGTGCGTGAGCAGCGCTGCGACCTCGGCCTCATCGAGTCCGTATCCCTGCCCCAAGATTTCCCCGCCGAGGTGGTCGGCCATGACCGGCTCATGATCGCCGCCGCACCCGGCTTCGCTGATGCCTGGAGTGCCCCGATCACCGCCGAGGCGCTGGCCGAGGTTCCGCTGCTGGTCAGAGAGGTCGGTTCTGGAACGAGAGAGGTCCTCGACGCCGCGTTGGCGCCCTTCGGTGGGGCACATGTGGCGGGGGAGTACGGGTCGAACTCGGCACTGAAGATCGCAGCGGCCACCGGCATCGCACCGGTCGTGCTCTCTGAGCTGGCCCTGCGCGATGACTTCCGGGCCCAACGCTTAGTGCCGCTGCCGGTGCAGGCCGGAGTCGCCCTCGAACGCGAGCTGCACGCGGTGTGGTCACCCAGGCGACGACTCTCAGCCGGAGCCAGAGCACTGCTCGAGCACATGGTGCGCGTGCACGACTGAGACGTCACTGCCACGACTGAGACATCGGTGCGCAGCGGTCGGCTCTCGGCATATATTGGGACGATGACCTCACGAGAATCGACTCACGCACCAGAAACCGTCCTCGTCGAAGCCGGTCGTCCGCAGCGCTCGAACGGTTCGTCGGTGAACCCACCGATCGAACTGTCCTCGACCTTCGTCGGCAGCGGAGAGATCGACCATTCCGAGCATGTCTACGGACGATTCTCGACACCGGCCTGGACCCCGTTCGAAGAGGCACTGGCCGTACTCGAACATGCCGAACTTCCCGGACTGGTCTTCGGCTCGGGGCTGGCGGCGATCGCCGCTGCACTCAGCCTGGTCCCACGCGGTGGCACTCTGATCATGCCCCAGCACTGCTACCAGGGGTCACTGGAGTCCGCGGGCGAGGTCGCCGAGCGCAGCGGATTCGATTTCGTCACCGTCGACATCGCCGACACCGGCGCCGTCGTCAGTGCACTCGACGACGTTGCTGCCGCCTCGGCGGTGCTGTGGATCGAATCGCCGACCAACCCGATGCTCGAAGTTGCTGACACACCCGCACTCATCTCCGCTGCGCGCGATCGCGGCATCCTGACCGTTGTCGACAACACCTTCGCGACTCCGCTCCTGCAGACGCCGCTTGATCTGGGCGCGGACGTCGTCGTCCACTCCGTCACCAAATACCTCGCCGGACACTCGGATGTCGTCCTCGGCGCGGCGCTGACAAGCAACGAAGATCTTCACAAGCGGCTTCATAGTGAACGCTCACTGCGCGGAGCCATCGCCGGACCCTTCGAGGTCTGGTTGGCGCTGCGGGGCCTGCGGACGCTGTCTGTGCGCATGGAACGAGCCCAGGCCAATGCCGCACTGATCGCCGAACGGCTGAGTTCGCATCCCAACGTCGTCGAGACCCGGTACCCGGGTCTGCCCGGCGACCCCGGGCACGAGCGTGCGGCATCGCAGATGTCGGGATTCGGTGCGGTGGTCGCCTTCTGCACGAAGACCGCGCAGCAGGCCACCGCCGTCGCCGAGGCGGTCCGGGTGTGGACGCCGGCCACCTCCCTGGGCGGTGTGGAGTCCCTCATCGAACGCCGTCGGCGCAATGCCTCGGAACCGGAGTCGGTCCCCGACGGGCTGCTGCGTCTGAGCGTGGGCATCGAACACGCCGACGACTTGTGGAACGACCTCGACGCGGCCATCCGGGCCGCCCACGGCGCCTGATGGCAGAGCCGTTCGTGCTTGACCGTCCGGGGCTTCAGGACCTGGACGAGGTGTTCGAGATCTACAGCGACCCCCGCGTGTGGGCGCATTTTCCCAGCGGCCGGATGATCAAGCGGGAGGAAGCCGAGGCGTACCTGCTGACCCGCATCGCTGATTGGGAGATCGACGGGCTCGGATCATGGATCGTCCGTGAGTCGGAGGACGGACCGGTGTTGGGGATGTGCGGCTGCGGCGTCAGGCGCATGCCCTTAGCCGATGAGTGGAACCCGGATCGGATCGAAGCCTATTGGAACCTGGGCTACCGCTTCCGCCCCGAGGTCCAAGGCCGCGGCTATGCCAGTGAGATCTCTCGCATGGCCGTAGCTCGGGCCCAGGAGCTCAAACCCGAACTGCCAGTCATCGCCTACCTGCTCGAGCACAATGCGGCCTCACGGAAAGTGGCTGTGAAGGTCGGTCTGAGCCTGCAGCATCGAGCTCCCGACGCCGGCAATCCCGATCCGCAGGCGATGCGCCTGGTCTACGCCGACCGGCCCCTGACCAGGACCCAGCTGGCGGCTGCGCTGATCTGAGGGGCCGTGGCTCGAGGGGGCCAGGTCGCCTCTGGATCGGCACCTGAGACGTGTGACCCAGATCAACTTATCGTGCGTTAAAGTTGGGGTGAAAGATCAGTCATCCAGCGCCAACTAAGAGGAGTCGCTTTGACCTCGAGTGTTCTCACCGACCTGCGAGATGGGGTCGTGACTGTCACGATCAATCGCCCCGAAAGCCTCAACGCGCTGACCAGGGAGACCCTTGAAGGAGTCGGGGATTCCGTCGCCGAGGCGGCAACCACGGCTCGTGCGCTCATCATCACCGGCAATGACCGGTCGTTCAGTTCAGGTGCCGACCTGCAGGGGTCCGTGCAAGGGGGAGGGCTCGGCCTTGATCGGGCCAACGCCATCATCCGATCGATCATCGATCTGCCGATTCCGACCATCGCCGCGGTCTCCGGCCCGGCCGCCGGCATCGGCTGCTCCCTGGCCCTGGCCTGCGACTACACCGTGATGAGCGAAGAGTCCTATCTGATGCTGGCCTTCACCAAGATCGGGCTCATGCCCGACGGCGGGGCAACGGCACTCGTGGCAGCCTCGGCGGGCCGGCATCGAGCCATGAGGATGGCCCTGACGGCACAGAAGGTGTGGGCGAAGGAAGCAGCGGATTGGGGCCTGGCCAGTCTGGTCACTCCGGCGGGCGAGCACCTGAGCCGGGCGCAGGAGATTGCTGCGCAGTGGGCTCAGGGCGCACCTCTGGCCTTCGCGGCCTCGAAAGAAGCCATCAACGCGGCGACATTGACCGAACTGGACGATGCATTCGATCGGGAGCTCACAGGGCAGACGGACCTGCGGGCGAGTAAGGACTTCGCCGAAGGAGTCGCCGCATTCATTGAGAAGCGCGGACCGAACTTCATCGGCGAATAGCCGACGGGCCCGGAACTCGACGACCATGCGTTTCTCGACGCCCACACGTTTCTAATTGGTAACGTTGCAGCGAAAGCTGTGAGCGGTATCACTTGCCGGGATAGTCTGACGATGAAAATAGTCCGGATATCTGCACGGCACCTCCACCCCAGCACGACCACCAGATGACCAAAGGAGTCTCATGCTTACAGGCATTCCATCCACTCTCGGAGACAGCTACCAGCTCAACACCACCAGTCTGATCCGCCATGCGGCGACGGTGTTCGGCGAGTCAGAGGTCGTCTACCGCCGGTCCGACGGCTCCTGGGGCCGTTCGAACTATGCCGATGAGTACAAGCGGATGGCTCAGCTGGCCCACGGTCTGGATCAGCTCGGTGTCGGCGCAGGCTCGATGGTCGGCGTCATCGACTGGAACTCCCGTCGCCACCTCGAACTCTACTTCTCGGTGCCCGGCGTCGCCGCCACCATGCTCCAGCTCAATCTGCGCCTGGCTCCCGAGGACCTCGCCTACGTGGTCAGCCACTCGAAGTCCGACTGGATCTTCGTCGACGAGTCCCTCCTCCACGTCGCCGAGGCGCTCGCCCCGAAGCTCGACGTCAAGGGCTGGGTCATCATGACCGACAAGCCCGCCTCCGAGATCGAGACGACGCTTGAGAATGTCGTCTTCTATGAAGACCTCATCGCCGACAAACCCGAGACCTACGACTGGCCCGTCGTCGACGAGAAGACCGCAGCCTATGCCGGTTACACAACCGGAACGACCGGCCGCCCCAAGGGCGTCTACTACTCCCACCGGTCCATCTACCTGCACACCATGGGCGGTCTGGCCGCGCTGGACGCGACCTTCGACGACTGCATCATGCCGATCACCCCGATGTTCCACGTCTTGTCCTGGGGTTTCCCGCAGAACGCTGTCGCCGCCGGTGCCAAGCTCGTTCTGCCCGGCAAGTTCGCCGCAGAGGAGTTCGGTGCCATCGGCCAGGCATTCATCGCGGAGAAGGTGACGCTGGCCAACGGGGCTCCCGCGATCTTCACTCCGATGCTCGAGATGATGAAGAATATGCCCGAGACTCCGGACCTGAGCGGAGTTCGTCTCGTCTCAGGATCCTCCGAACCGCCGTTGTCGATGATGCGCGGATTCAAGGAGATCACCGGCGCCGATGTGATCCACGGCTACGGTGCTACCGAGACCACCCCGCTGGCGACGACGAACTGGGCGCTCAAGTCCGGTATGGACCTGAGTGAGGAGGAGCGCTGGGACCTCAAGCGCTCTCAGGGGCTTCCGATCGTCGGCGTCGAGGTCAAGATCGTCGATCCCGCGGGCGCTGAGATGCCTCGCGACGGCAAGTCCGTGGGCGAGATCGTCATGCGCGGTCCGTGGATCACGGAGTCCTACTACCAGCTGCCCGACAACGCAGACCGCTTCCTCGACGGCTGGTGGCGCTCAGGTGACGTCGGCGTCATCGACGCGCACGGGTACCTGAAGATCACCGACCGGCTCAAGGACGTCATCAAGTCCGGCGGCGAGTGGATCTCCTCGATCGACATGGAGAATGCGATCCTCGACAATCCCAACGTCAAGGAAGCCGCCGTCATCGGAGTCCCTGATGCGAAGTGGGACGAGCGCCCTGTGGCCTACGTCGTGGCCAACGACGGCAGCGAGGTGACCCGTGAGTCCATCATCGAGACGCTGGGCGAGCGCTTCGCCAAGTGGCAGATGCCCGATGAGGTCAACGTGGTCACGGAGATGCCGCGCACCTCGGTGGGCAAGCTCGACAAGAAGCTGCTGCGCAAGAACTGGGAAGAGAAGTAAGCGTCATAGAGAAGTAGGCATCAAAGAACAGGAGGAGTGCTGGGGCCCAGCCGAACCCCAGCGCTCCTCTTTCTGTTGTCGCCTGCGGGCAGCTGCTCAGGCCGCGGCCTGCTCAGGCTGCAGGCAACATGATCCGGGAGAAGAATTCGACGAGATCGGCATGGGCGTTGAGCGGCAGCACCGTGGCAACGTACTGGTCCGGGCGGACGATGACCAGGGCGCCCGCACTGCGGTCGATGCCGCGGGCGTCGAAGATGTCTGGACCCGATCTGAGGTCCGGGCAGAACATCTTCTCGTAGTCGATGAGACCGAAGCGTCCCTTGCGCGGCAGCAGGAGCTGCGGCATCGACTCGACAGACAGGTCACGGTGACCCTGTTGGAAGATCGCACGGACGTCGAAGACCGCATCGGGGTCTGCCCCAGCAGGCGTGTGGCGGCGAACCGGGGAGTCAGGTGCCCTGGCGAGGAAGTCGCACAGCTGGTGAATCGCCGAGCTCGTCGAAGCTGGATCTGCGCTGTCGGCGAAGACGTAGAGGCGCCAGCGACCATCGGCCTGCGCCTGATGTCCGAGTTCGAGAGGCTTGGCGTCGGCGAGGCGGATGGTGGGAGCCGAGTGGAAGCGCTCGCCGATCGGGAAGCCGGTCGCGAGATGCTCGTGGGTACCCTCGCCGGTGATCATGTTAGGCGGATAGTCGGTGGCGAAGCCAGCGGTGAACCGTCCGCCCGCGGTGAAGATCTCCTGCCGTTCGGCAGCGCTCATGCCGCCCGCATCCGGATCATTGGGATCGGCAGGCTTCGCGGCCATGGCCTCTGACCAGGTGAGGTCGAAGTCGATGAGCTCCTGGGCGATGGCCTGACGTTCCTGGGCGTAGGTATCGAGGAGCGTGCTCGGACTGCGGCCCTGCAGCACCGCGGCGAGCTTCCACCCCAGATTGAACCCATCCTGCATTGATACGTTCATGCCCTGACCGGCCTTCGCCGAATGGGTGTGGCAGGCATCGCCGGCGATGAACACGTGCGGTGAACGGGTGCCGCGCTCCGTCTCGGGGACGTCATCGAAGCGGTCGGCGATGCGCTGGCCCACCTCGTAGACCGACCACCAGGCGATGTCGTTGACCTCGAGCGTATAGGGGTGGAAGATCCGCTGCGCGGCTTCGATGATCATGTCCGAGGTGAAGCGACTGCGCGCACCGGAGTCGTTGGGATCGAGATCGCCGAGGTCGACGTAGAGGCGGACCATGTACCCGCCCTCGCGCGGAATGAGCAGAACGCTGCCGCCGGACGCTGACTGGATCGCCGACTTCAGCCGGATATCGGGGAAGTCCGTGACTACGAAGACATCCATGACGCCCCACGCGTGGTTGCGGGCATCCCCATTCATCTCAATGCCCATCGATCGGCGCACGGCTGAGTGAGCGCCGTCGCAGCCGATGACGTACTTCGCGCGGATCGTGCGCGAGGCCATTGGCCGGCCGTCGGCGGACTCGGCCTCGGAATCATTCGGGGCCAGGGTGACGGTGGCAGGGTGCTCGGACTCGGCAGAGTCATCAACACTGACATCGGTGACTTTGAGGCCGTAGTCGGGGACGAGCCGTGAGGGGGAGTCGGCCATGCGTTCCAAGAGGTAGTCCTGCATGCGGGCCTGGTTGACGATGACGTGCGGGTATTCGGACAGTCCCTCTTCGACGTCGTCCATGCGCCCGGTGCGAGCGATCTGGGTTGGGTCCGCCTCGGCTGGACCCCAGAAGGTCGTCTCGTTGACCCAATAGGCTTCGCGTACCAGGCGCTCGGCCAGGCCGAAGGCGCCGAACATCTCGACCGTCCGGCAGGCGACTCCGTCGGCATGACCCAGCTCGAGTGGTCCCTCGCGCCGTTCGATGACGCGGGTGGTGATATCGGGGAACTCGGCCAGCTGTGCGGCGAGAACGGTTCCCGCTGGCCCCGAGCCGACGACGAGGACGTCGACCTCCTCGGGGAGCCCCGGCGTCTGCGCCTGGGTGCTCGCAGAAGGCTTTTCGGGGTCGCCTGGCTGGAATCCATTGAGGTAGAACTGCATGCCGCTCCTATCGTTTGCAGAATCGTCATCGATCAGTGACGTGTCTGATTCCACTGTGGTCGTGGTCACCACCAGGGGGCAAAAAAATTCTGCTATGTGGAAAAGATGCGGCGGCGGGGCACTACGATGAGCGGATGGAACGTCGTGTGGTGGCCCAGGAACCGGCTCATCTGCTCGGATCGGTCGACAATGCGCTCCGTCTGCTGCAGAGGCTGCGAGACACCGGGGCCGTCTCGATCACCGATGCCGCAGCCGATCTGCAGGTCAGCCCCTCGACCGCGCATCGCCTGCTGAGCATGCTCGTCTACCGCGGCTTCGCCATCCAAGACGAGTCGCGCATCTATCACCCGGGACCGGGAATCGTGGCCAATGTCGAGGCCCAGTCGGCCCATCGCAGTCTGCTGCAGATCCTGCACCCACATCTCGAATCACTGTCGGAGACGACCAGAGAGACCTGCAATCTCCTCGTCCGCGTCGGCACCACAACGCGCTTCTTGGCAAGTGTTGAGGGCCCCGATCGGATTCGGATCGGCAGCAGGGCCGGAGAGATCCTGCCTGCACGCCTGACCTCGGGCGGGCAGGTGCTGCTGGCCGACCTCTCGTCACAGGTCCTCGCCGGTCTCTATACCTCGAATGCGGCCCGTACCTCGGGCGAATTCCTCGACGCCGAGGCGTTCAATCGCTTTCGACGCCAGCTCGACCACATTCGAAAGACCGGATCGGCGCTCAACCGTGAACGAACCGAACGCGGAGTCTCTGCTCTGGGAATGCCCGTGCGGGGACCCGAGGGGCCGATGGTGGCCGCGATCAGTGTGTCGGTTCCGAGTCCGCGGGATAAGGCCCTCGGCTCGGAGCGAATTCGATCGGCGCTCAGTTCAGCCTGCCAAGCAGGAGCCGCCGACCTTATTGGTGGCTGACTCAGCTTCAGGGTGGTGGCCTCAGGGGTGGTGGAGCAGGTATGTGCCGCCCTTGAGGCAGGTGTCGAGGACCCAGCCGTCGGCGACGAGCGCGGTCAGCGAATCGCGCAGGGCGCTGCGCCACCGTGAGGCGAGCTCAGCGTCCTGGCCGCGCAGCGTCTCGATGTCGGAGGGAATGTCAAGGGAGACCAGACCGGCTTCCTTGGGCACCTCGGCGACCACGGGCTCGCCGCTGTCGTCACTGCGCAGACATGCGAAGGCACCGTCCGCCTCGGCGAGGGTCGCGCGGGCGGGCTTGTCCAGCGGCCAGGACACGACCATGCGGTCACTGGCCTGACCGACGTTGACGCCGTCGCGCATCTGTCCGTAGAAATCTTCGAGGTATTCGACCATCCCGACGCCCAGGCGCTGGAAGTTGAAGTAGGCGTTGCGTGCCACCAGCGGATCGAAGGTCCAGGTCATCTCCGTGATGCCGAGGTTGAGGCACCACAGACGCTGGTGCAGCTTCATCGCAGAACCTGCTCCGCGGCCGATGACCTGGTGCCGCACGCCGGCGATGTGTGAGTGCATGACCGTTCCCAGCGGCTGGCCGAAGAAGCCGATCGTGACTCCGATCATCTCGTCGGGCTCATCGAGGCTGTACGCGGCAGAGACATAGTTGCCCGCATGGGCGAAGGCGACGATGAGCCCGGGCTCAAGCACATTGGTGCCCGTCTCGTCGACGCTCCACACCTCGTCGAGCAGCAGGGCGGCCTCGGCGGCTTCGGCGGCAGTATGGATCTCGCGCACCTCGATCCGTGCGGACTCGGCTGCGGCAGCGTATTCGTCCTCGGCCAGGGCGATGATCTCCGAGTCCACTGTTGTCAATCCTTCGCGCGGTGTCATGGTGTTATTGTGCCACTGAAATTCCCATCTGAACGGGCCCGGACATGCTTCTGAGCGGCATTCGCACAGGTATAGCCTTGAGGATATGAGCTACTGTGTTGCTGTCATCGGGGCCGGGACGATCGGCCGCTCCTTCGCCTGGCTGTTCGCTCGCTCTGGGTATTCGGTGCAGGTATTCGACCCCAGAGACGACCTCGCCGAGGTGGTCACCAGTCTGCAGGCCGACGTCAGTGCCGACGCTGCCGCCCACGGCATGCTCGCCTCCGAACTCGGGTCCATCGGGCTCGCCGAATCCGTCGAAGCCGCCGTGGCCGACGCCTCCTTCGTGCAGGAATCCGGACCGGAGGATCCGCAGGCCAAGCCGACGCTGTTCGCTCAGATCGCTGCCGGTGCTCCGAAGGACGCGATCATCGCGACCTCGTCCTCGACCATTCCCGCGTCACTGATCGCCCGACATCTGCCGGCCGATGTCGCGGCACGCGTCATCGTCGGCCATCCGTTCAATCCTCCCCACCTCATGCCCCTGGTGGAGGTGGTTCCGGCCCCGGCGACCAGCTCCGAGACTGTCGAGCGAGCCCTCGAGTTCTACCGCAGCTGCGGACGTGAACCAGTGGCGCTGAATCGCGAAGTGCGCGGCTTCGTCGGAAATCGTCTCCAGAACGCACTGATGAAGGAAGCGATCTCGCTGGTGGAGAACGGAGTCATCTCAGCCCCCGACCTCGACGCGGTGATGAAGAATTCTTTGGGCCTGCGATGGTCCGCGGTGGGGCAGTTCGAGGCGATGCACCTCGGCGGGGGAGAGAAGGGCATCCGCGGGTTCATGGACCACATCGGGACCTCGTTCGCTGAGATCGGGCAGCTTCCGCTCGACCTCAGCGATGAGGGGATGACCGAGGTCTATGACCAGGTGGAGCAGGCCTACGGCAATACCCCGAGCCCGGCCGGCGCCGAGGCGCGTGATCGTGCTCAGCGTGCGGTGCTCGAATCGCGTGGTCACGGTGGTGCGCACTCGGAGGGGGCGACGCCTGCGCACGGCTGACGCGGGTCCCAAGCGCAGTGACCCGTGAGGCGAGTGTCTGGTGCCATGCGGCCCAGGCCCGAGCGGTATGCGGTTCGCTCAGACTGCGGCTTGGTAGAAGTAGGTGGTGCGTTCGGCGATGAGGCCCTCGGTATCGAAGAGGAAGAAGTCGGCGAAGCCCACGGACGTTTCGGTCCCGTCCTTCAGTCGGCCGGTGAAGACCCCGCGGCTGGAGGCCCGGTCGCCGTCGACGAGGATCTCCGCCAGGGAGTGTGACCCGGATTCGATGACGCGCTCGCCATGGTAGAAATCGGTGATCTGAGTTCCGATCATGGTCGGATATCCGGGCCGATCGTAGTGACCTTCGGCCGCGAAGAGTGCCGAGGTGGCACCCGCGTCTCCGGCATCGACGGTGGAGTAATAGCGCTTCACGAGTTCAGTCACACTGTCCATGGCAACACAGTAACAGCGATCACATTCGAGGCCGTGTTCAAGGGGTGGGATGGGGAATTGCCGCCGAGGTGATTGGGCCATAGCGTGGGAGATGAATCCATTCGTCGATCGGTGCCGGAGACTCGGTTCCGCGCCGTTGGATCGAGGTCAACAACCCCCGCAGAAATGAGGCTCGACATGTCCACCATGTATCGCGTGACCAACCCGGCAACCGGCGAAGTGGCCGAAGAATTCGCCACAGCGACCGACTCAGAGATCCTGGCCGCACTCGATCGATCCGCGACCACCTTCACCGAATGGAGTCAGACTTCCGTGGCCGACCGCGCCGCGATCCTCGTCCGCGTCTCCGAAATCTACGCGGAGCGGGCCGAAGAGCTGGCGAAGGTCATCCAATTGGAGATGGGCAAGGCAGTCCCCGAAGGCAAGGGCGAGGTCGGACTGAGCTCCGCCATCTACCGCTACTTCGCCGATAACGCCGAAGCATTCATGGCCGATGAGCCCCTGCGCGGACCCGATGACGGAACCGCGATGATCCGCCGCAAGCCGGTCGGATCCCTGCTGGGCATCATGCCCTGGAACTTCCCCTACTACCAGGTCGCACGCTTCGCAGCGCCCAACCTGGCCCTGGGCAACACGATCCTGCTCAAGCACGCCCCGCAGTGCCCGCGTTCGGCTCAGATCATGGAAGAGATCTTCATCGAAGCCGGACTGCCCGAAGGTGCCTACATCAACATCTATGCGAGCAACGAGCAGGTCGCAGACATCATCCTGCCCGACCCACGCAACCACGGAGTGTCCCTGACCGGTTCCGAGCGCGCAGGTTCGGCTGTGGCCGCCGAAGCCGGCAAGAACCTCAAGAAGGTCGTCCTCGAGCTCGGCGGATCCGACCCCTATATCCTCCTCGACACCGCCGATGTGGAGAAGAGCGCGAGCACCTTCTTCAAGACGCGCATGGGTAACACCGGGCAGGCCTGCAATTCTCCCAAGCGCATGATCGTCATGGATGACGTCTACGACGAGTTCCTGTCATCGATCACCGAGGCGGCCAAGAAGTTCACCCCCGAAACCCCCGGTGCTGAAGGTTCCCGGCTGTCCCCGCTGTCATCGACTGCGGCTGCCGATCGCTTCATCGAGCAGGTTCAGGACACGGTCAAGGACGGCGCCACTCTGCTCGCCGGCGGCAAGCGCTACGACGGTGGCGGCGCCTTCGTCGAACCTGTCGTCCTCGCCGATGTGGAGAAGGGTATGCGCGGCTACTACGAAGAGCTCTTCGGTCCCGCCGTCATCGTCTACCGAGTCAGCAGCGAGGAAGAGGCCGTCGAGATGGCCAATGACACCCCGTTCGGACTCGGCGCCGCTGTGTTCTCCAACGACCTGGAGCGGGCAGAGCGCGTCGGTTCCCAGATCGACTCCGGAATGAT
Source organism: Brevibacterium sp. UCMA 11752 (assembly GCF_021532235.1). Lineage (NCBI taxonomy): Bacteria > Bacillati > Actinomycetota > Actinomycetes > Micrococcales > Brevibacteriaceae > Brevibacterium > Brevibacterium sp. UCMA 11752. The sequence goes on from NZ_JACBOS010000003.1 coordinate 1,620,652, forward strand.
CTTCCTCAACACACCAGAAGGCACGCGCGAGTACCTGCCCTTCGGCGGGGTCAAGCGCTCCGGTGTCGGACGTGAGCTGGGACCGTTGGCCATGGATGAGTTCGTCAACAAGCAGATGGTGTTCAAGAAGAGCTGAGGCTGAACTCCTGACGCACCACGTCGTCTGAGCCGCCTGCCACTCTCAGAGCGCTGATCGCATAGGCGATCAGCGCTCTGATTGTAAGCTGAGGACACACACAGTCTTTTCTCAGCAGGAGGATCTCATGTCGGCACCGAAGCCGTCGCCCCAGGTCAACGCCGCGGCCTCACAAGGGTTCATGCGTCCGATCAACCGCTTCCTCGAACAGTGGATTCCGTCAGCACTGACGTTCGCCATCGTACTCACCCTCATCGTCGCCGTCCTGGCATTCATCCTCACCGGGGCCAGCCCGGTCGATGTTGTCACCGGTTGGGGTGAGGGACTGGCAGGACTCCTCGAGTTCATGACCCAGATGTGCCTCATCCTGCTGCTGGGCCACATTCTCGCGAACACCGGACCGGTGCAGAAGCTGCTGACATGGCTGGCTCGAGTTCCCGGCAGCCCGGCCTTCGCCTATGTCTTCGTCTTCCTCGTGGCCGCGATTGCCAGCCTCATCACGTGGGGCCTCGGCCTTGTCGTCGGTGCCCTGCTGGCGCGTGAGATCGCCGTGCAGGCGCGCAGCCGCGGATACAAGGTCCACTTCCCGCTGCTCGTCGCCGCCGGGTACTCGGGCTTCGTGGTCTGGCACATGGGCTACTCCGGTTCGGGCCCGCTGACCGCAGCAACACCCGATTCCTTCCTGGCGAAGTCGCTGGGCGGTGAAGTCATCCCCGTCAGCGAGACCATCTTCTCTACTTGGAATCTGCTCGCCATCCTCGGCGTCATCGTCGTCTGTGGGGCTCTCTTCTACCTCATCGCGCCGAAGAAGGACGCAGCCGTCTACGAGTTGCCTGAGTCGATCACCTCCGAATCGAGATCCACTTTCGACGAGGAGGTCGTGACTCCGGCCGACCGCATCGACGCCTCGCGGATCCTCACTCTCATCGTCGGCCTGGCACTCGTGATCTACCTGATCATCCACTTCGCCCAGGGCGGGGGACTGACGCTCGACATCGTCAACTGGTCCTTCCTCGCGCTCATCTTCCTGCTCGTGAAGAACCCCTTCGAACTCATCCACCTGACGAAGGAAGCCGCCTCGAACGTCGGCGAGATCCTGCTCCAGTTCCCCCTCTACGCGGGAATCCTGGGCATCATGTCCGGCACCGGCCTCATCGCCGTATTCTCCGACGCTCTCGTCTCGATCGCGAACCCGACGACCTTCGGCGTCCTCGCGCTGCTCTCGGCAGGTCTGGTCAACTTCTTCGTACCCTCGGGCGGTGGACAGTTCGCAGTCCAGGGGCCGATCATGCTCGACGCCGCCAACCAGTTGGGAGTCGATCCGTCGATCGCGATCATGGCGGTCTCCTACGGTGACCAGTGGACGAACATGCTGCAGCCCTTCTGGGCTCTGCCGGTGCTGGCGATCGCGGGACTGAAGATGCGTGACATCCTCGGGTACACCTCGGTGACCTTCATCGGATCCGGGGTCGTCATGGCCCTGGCTCTGTTGCTCGTCTCCCTGTGAGCCGAGGCCGGATCGACAGAGTGTGAGCGAAGAGACGGACCGGCGCTGTGATCGCCACAAGGTGCTGTGACGGCCACAAGGTGCCTGGTGAGGTCACAGTTTGACCTCTATCCGGTTACCGACGGTTACGATATGGTAGCCTGCATGGTTGGTCTTCACCGGGAGCCCGGTGTGCAGAAACAGGGAAATCGATGTGGACGCGAAGTCGTCCGCTGAAGGAGTGAGCCGATGACAGCCACAGTGGACAAACCTGCCAAGTCGCCGAAGGGCGGTGTGAAGAAGGTTCTGCCGCCGGTGAACAAGCCGGTCTTCATCGCAGCAGCCCTCGGCACTCTGGCCATCACACTCTGGGCCTTCTTCGCTCCGGCCAACGCCGAGGCTGTCCTCGGTGCAGTCGTCGGCTGGACGTCGGACTGGTTCGGTTGGTTCTACGTCCTTCTCGTGGCCGTCGTCCTCGTCTTCGTCATCTACCTCGCCGCGTCCAAGTACGGAAACACGAAGCTCGGCCCCGAACATTCGAAACCCGAATACGGGCTGTTGGCCTGGGCCTCGATGCTCTTCGCCGCAGGCATCAGCACCGACCTCATGTTCTTCGCCGTGGCTGAACCAGTCACCCAATATCTGGCACCGCCGAGCACGGAACCCGAAACAGTCGAGGCCGCCCGTGAGGCCACCGTCTGGACCCTGTTCCACTACGGCATCAGCGGTTGGGGGCTCTACGCCCTCATGGGCATTGCCCTGGCCTACTTCGCCTACCGGATGAATATGCCGTTGGCGATCCGCTCCGCACTCGCCCCGCTCTTCGGCAAACGCGTCAACGGCGGACTGGGCGACACCGTTGACTTCGCAGCACTGCTGGGCACCGTCTTCGGTGTGGCCACCTCCTTGGGTATCGGCGTGGTCATGGTCAACGTCGGTCTCAACACGGTCTTCGGCCTTCCCATCGGTGTGGGCTCACAGATCGGCATCGTCGTCGTCGGCGTCGCTGTTGCGACGCTCTCGGCCGTCTCCGGCGTCGACAAGGGCATCAAGTTCCTCTCGATCCTCAATGTCTTCCTGGCAGTGGCACTCAGCCTCTGGGTCCTGGTCGCCGGCAACACCAAATTCCTGCTCAACGCCTTCGTCCTCAACGTCTTCGACTTCGTGCGGATGTTCCCGAACATGGCGGGACAGACCTTCGCCTTCGAAGACACCGGAACGTGGATGACCGACTGGACTCTGTTCTTCTGGGCTTGGTGGATCGCCTTCGCCTCATTCGTCGGTCTCTTCCTTGCCCGCATCTCGCGCGGACGCACGATTCGTCAGTTCGTCCTCGGCACCCTGACGATCCCGTTCATCTACATCTTCATGTGGATCTCGATCTACGGAAACTCCGCCCTCGACCTCATCCGCAATGGGGACAAGGAGTTCGGTGAGAAGACGATGCTCAACCCCGAGGGCGGGTTCTATGAGCTGCTCTCGAACTACCCGGGATTCGTCGTCATCGCAGCACTCGCGACGATCACCGCGCTGCTGTTCTACGTCACCACGGCCGACTCCGCTTCACTCGTCATGGCCAACCTCTCGTCGCGCCTGCCGACCCCGCAGGACGACGGTCGGCCGGGGCTGCGCATCTTCTGGGCTCTGGCTACCGGTGCGCTGACGATTGCCATGCTCATCGTCGGCGGTGTCGGGGCATTGCAGAACGCAACCGTCGTGATGGGTCTGCCGTTCGCCTTCGTCGTCATCCTCGTGATGGTCGGTCTGTACAAGGCGCTGCGGGTCGAGGCACACCGAGTCGACAGCGTCTCTCAGAGTCTGCCTGGTTCCTTGGCAAGACGCTCGCGCACAGTCGACGGTCATGAGCCTTGGCAGCGTCAGCTCGGTCGAGTCCTGTCCTTCCCCAGCGGAAGCAAGGCACGCGACTTCGAACGTGAGGTCCTGCTGCCCACCTTCGAAGAGGTCGTGGCAGAGATGGTCGAGCGCGGTGTCGACGCCCACTGCGGTCGTGTCGACACAGAAGGCACGTTCGTCGAAGACGGTGAGCTCATCCAACTCGAGGTCGACGGAGAGGGACAGTACCCGTTCCGCTACCAGATTTGGCCGCACAAGGTCAGTGTTCCTTCGTTCGGCGGACACATCCCGCGCGGAACCGAGGACTACTTCCGGATGGAGGTCTACCTCGACGGTGGGACCGGTCAGGGATACGACGTCATGGGCTACTCGAAGGAACAGCTCATCGACGACATCCTCGACAAGTACGGTCGTCACGTGGAGTTCCTGCAAATGCAGGAGAACATCGCTCACCCCGACGACTGACATCGTCTGCACCCTGTCCCCGGTCCAGCCATCTGCCCTCGAGGTTGATGTCCGTGCCGGGGACAGCTGTGTGTCTCGGGGCAGTTGTCTGTGATCTGGCAGCCACTGTCTGTGACCCAGCAACCACGGTCAGTGCCGGCGCAGGCCCTCCACACATGTCCGCAGGGTCCGAGCGACCGAGAGCGCAGTGAGACCGCTGGTTGCCGGGTTCTCCGGGCTCGGCGTCGACGAGATCGAGAATGTGAAGTCACCTGCCGATCCGCTTGCGGTGATCTCGTGGTGCGAGTCCACCTGACTGGGATCAGCCCTGATCTCCACCTGCGTCCGGTGCAGAGCCTCCTCCATCAGCTCGTCATTCTCGGCTGCGTCGGATCCGAGCCCACGCGTCGCCCAGGCAAGCGCGACGGTGATGTTGACGTTGGCCGGGAACCTTACGATCGCCTCGGCGGGGGAGCCGGTGAAGATGGTCTGCGCCCCATCTGCCGGAGTCAGCTCATTGAGCCGGCGAACCTCCTCGGCGTCCATCCACGGTTGGATGAGACCGGCCGGGGCCTTGGCCGTCCTGATCGACGCGTCGTCGAGAGCCTGTGCCTGAGCAGCGGCCTCGAGGACATCGAGCCCGCCGATCGCCCCATTCGTCACATGCAGCTCGCCCGGGCCGGCCAGAAGCGCCTGCCTGGTCGATCGATGCGCGAGGGCACCGACGCTGGTGAGCACGATCGGAGTGCCAGCGGCCACCACGGCCGGACCATAGGCCTTGGCAGCTGGAACCCCCGCACATTCGACCACGGCATCGGCCGTGAGCTCGGCCCAGCGCGGACCCTCAGGATGCTCGACCTCAATGAGATCGGCTCCCAGGCCCCGATGCTCGGAGTGCTTGTCGAGGTCTCGGACCAGCGCTGTCAGCCTCAGCCGCCCACTCGAAATCTCCGGATGCAGCAGCCGTGCGACATGTCGCCCGATCGCCCCGAAACCAATCATCGCCACCGTTGCCGTTTCCCGCTCTGGACTCATGAGATCAGGGTACACATCGCCACTGACGCGCAATGTCAGTGCACCGGGGTACCGTAACGGTGTGGATGAGCGAGGCAGTGGAGAGGGACCGATGACAGAGACGAATGCCGGCGATGGAACAGCCGCAGACGGCGCGGTGGCAGGCGAGGACGGGCTCGCCCGAACACCGTGGGCCTATGGTGACCCGCTGCTGCGCACGTACTACGACACCGAATGGGGTATGCCCGTTCGGGACGAATCCGGGATGTTCGAACGATTGAGCCTCGAAGGATTCCAAGCCGGATTGTCGTGGCTGACGATTCTGAAGAAGCGTGAACGCTTCCGACAGGTCTTCAAGGACTTCGACGCCGAGGCGGTCGCGAAGTTCGGTGAGCCCGAGATCGAATCTCTGCTCGCCGATGCGGGAATCATCCGGCATCGCGGCAAGATCGAAGCCTGCATCGGCAACGCCAAGGCAACATTGGCGATGCGCGAGGAAGGTGGCCTCGGCGATTTCATCTGGAGCTTCCAACCTGAGACCACCCCGCGTCCCCGCGTACTGAGCGAGATTCCCACCACGAGCCCTGAGTCTCTGGCGCTGTCGAAGGCGCTGAAGAAGAAGGGGTTCCGGTTCGTGGGACCGACCACCATGTATGCGCTCATGGAGGCGGTCGGTATGGTTGACACGCACGTCCTCGGATCCCATCGCCGAGGTGCCTCCGGAGTCTGGAACGACTGACGGAAAGGCTGACGAATGACTGACGAAAGGCTGGAATGAACGATATCCGAGTCAGCGCACTCGTCCTGCTGCACCCGTTCGAACCTCTTCTCCTCATGGTTCGCAAGGAGGGCACGACGTCGTTCATGCTCCCCGGCGGCAAACCCGAATCCGGTGAGAGCGCCGAAGAGACGATCATCAGGGAGATCAGCGAAGAACTGGGCCTGGCGCTGGAGGCCGACTGCCTGGCCCCGCTGGGCACCTTCGCCGCGGATGCAGCCAATGAAGCCGACCACAGAGTGATCGGGGACGTGTTCTGCTATGAGGGCCTGCCCGCTGAACTCGACGTCGATCGCATCAACCATCAGGCCGAAATCGCTGAGGCCGCGTGGTTTCCCTACGCCCCGATGCCGGTCGACACCGCTGAGCGTCAGTTCGCTCCACTGACCCGTCTGCAGGTCATTCCCGCGTTGGAAGCACGAGGCCTGCTCGCGCGATGAGGCTCGCGCTGTGAGGCTCGCGCGGTGAAGCGATGAGGCTCAGACGCCTCCGCGTTGGAATGCCAGCTCGAGCACGAACAGGTGGACGGCATGCCCCAGCACCAGGCCGGCCGTGAGGAAGCTGAGGACGATGTCGAAGACACCGAAATCCGTGTAGGCCGGAGGGTCAACATACCCGGGGGACTGCAGCAGTGTGGATCCGACGGCGGTTGATCCCACCAGGATTGCGATCAGACCGCTCGTCGACAGTTTTCCCATGGCCGCGAAGGCCAACAGCAGTGCTGTCAGAAGGAGGACCAGCAGCGCCATCAGGTCGTAGCCGGGTCCGAGACGCACCACTTCCTCCCACAGGTTTCCGTAGATGATCGAGCTGTCTGGTTCTGACTCGTAGTAGGGGAAGAACGTCAGCGAGATGACCAGCAGGCACAGCGGTCCGTAGAAGCGGGCGTAGATGGCGTTGCTTCGCGTGATCCGTGAGTTGAGGAGTTCGGCTCGGATCATCTGCTCGGGCAGAGTCATGTGCTGTCTGTCCTTACTGTCGGTCATCGCTCGTCGAATTCGGTGACTTTCGGGCCACGACGGCGGTTGCGGCTGCGGCGAAGACGAGGGTGAGCATGCTCAGGCCGACGCCGAAGACCGAGAATCCCGGACTCGGCGGGGCCTGAAGCCCGTTGCTCGTCTGTAGCCCGATGCTTCCCACCGGTGTCGTGGCCGCGCCGGTTCCGGCACCGGTGTCTGTACCGCTGGTGGGGATGACGGGCAGGACCGAGAACGATTCGCGCAAGTGCTTGTCGTCCATGCTCTGCTCCGAAGTGATCTCAGCCTGGTAACCGCCCGCGTAGGCGTTGAGCGGTCGGCCGGGTGGGCCGCCGATTGGAAACGTCACGGTTCCATCGGCTCGAGCTCGTCTTCTGTCGTGGATGGCTTCGATGCCTTTCGGTGTGGATGCGATTTCGAGTCGCACCTCCTCACCTGGAAGGAAGCCTGTGGCCGTGATGGTCACCGCTTCGCCGTCGGTGATGAAGTCGGTGGTGGCGACGGCCCGTGGACTGATGTCGATGACCCTCGGCACTCCGTCTGCGTATTCGTCGGCCGCAGCTGGGCCAGGTTGCAGGGAAGTTCCCAGAATGCAGGCGGCGGCCGTGATGGCCAAGGCGATCCGCCATTTAGGTGGACGCATGTGTATTCTCCAAGCGAATGTCGATTGCGATTGTTCAGATGTGATTGGGTTCTGATTGAATTCGTCCGCAGGCATTGAAATGGACCATTGCCTCGGGAAAAGAGAACTGTGGTGAAAATCGACCACAATGATTTCTCGGAATAGTCGCGGTGTAACTTCGGCGATTGCTAAGAAAGCTACAGTTCGACGATTGCAGGAGACAAGGAAAGGACAAGACTCACGAGTCATGCCCGCGAAAAGCCGCGTGACACTATGGATTTCGCGGACACGTCGGGTGAGGATCGTTCGGTGTTGGACTCAACCGCTAACAGCAGGCTATATCGAGGTGGGACGGTGCGCAGCAGCCGGTCCTGCCTGCGTCGTCGCACGCAGCAGTCGATCCGAGAGTGCACGGAGCTCCGCATTGAGCTCCGGTGAGTCCTCGACGACGAACTCGACGTCGAGCCTGGCCAGCGTCAACGCCATGGTGCTGACAGTCTCGGCCCCGATCTTCACCGTCGAGCGTTGTTCGTCGAGAGCTTCGACGGTACCTTCGGCCGGCATCAGCATCTTCATGACCTCGGATGCCTCAGCGTCTACGGTGACTGTGGCTGCGTGTTTCCACCTGCTGGCCGAGACGTTGCGCTCGACATAGGCTCCGATGTCTTCGGCCGGGAGGGCCCGGGGCTCGAAGCGTCGGCCTCCGGGCAGTTTGGGCACGATGTGTTCGACCCGGAAGATCATCCAAGCCTCTTCCCCGGGGTCGAAGGTGAGGAGAAACCAGCGATGCTGATGGTTCACCAGCCGGTAGGGCTCCACCTCGAACTCCCCGCCGCGCTCCCTATTCGACGGTGTGCCTCCTGGATCCGAAGAGGCGCCGGTCTCTGAGGTGTAGGTGAATCTGAACCGCTCGTGGCTGTGACAGTACTCGATGATCAGGGTCAGCAGATTCGGATCGACGATCGGCATCGGATGGTTGCCGGCCAGCGGGACTGTGAAATGGGCGAGGTTCTTCACACGGTTGCGCACGGTGGCGGGCAATATCTGCTCGAGCTTCGCCAGGGCCTGCGCCGAAGTCTCTTCCATTCCGCCGATGATGCAGCTCAGACCGGAGTGGAGCCCCACAGCAACGGCGACGGCTTCGTCAGGGTTGAGCAGCAGCGGCGGCACAGCAGATCCGCCGGATCCCAGGCGGTATCCGCCCTCCCCACCGCGGGTTCCCTCGACAGGGTAGCCGAGGTCGCGCAATGTGCCGATGTCGGTGCGTACCGTGCGTGAGCTGACGTTGAGGCGCTCCGCCAACTCCGTGCCGGACCAAGTGCGAGGAACCATCAGCAATGACAGTAATCCGAGTAGCCGCGCTGCAGTTTGTGACATTTTCTGTTGTCTCCCTCGATTTAGGAAGACCTCCTGCCTAATCAAACAATAGCATCGGAGTTCTGAAATCGTAATGAGCTGCATGCGGCAGCGAAGTCGTGACGAAAATGGAGGAACAGAGGAATTCATGCATACGCAATTAGCTCCTCATTCTGGTTCGAGGAGACAACGCGGGATGATCGTCAACGATTATCTGGATCGCTACAGATCAGCTCGGAAGCAGGACAAAGGCTGGATTCTCGACGAGATCGTCGTAATGACTGGGTGGTCACGGGACCATGTCCGCAGGCTCTTGGCCCAGTTGGCACGAGGGCAGAGGCCGGCGCTGGACGAAGCTGACAGGCCGCGTCGCAGAGAGGGCAAATATTCCGACGAGGCCAGGGCTGCATTGGAGCAAGTCTGGGATTGGTCCGGTCGGCAGAGTGGAAAGTATCTGGCCGCCGCCATGCCTGTGCTGCTCGATGCTTTGGAGCGTCACGGTTCGCTGACAGACGGTGTGGATGGATACAGCCGGGGAGTGCGAGACGAGCTGCTGTCCGTCAGCCCGGCCTCGATCGACCGTTACCTGCAGTGTGCCCGAACCTGTGACTTTGCGACTCGCAATGTGTCAACGAGGCGCTCTCACGCGCCCAGTGCCGAATTCCTCGACTTCGCCGGCGGGGAGAATGAGAATGAACCTGGCTTCTTCATGGCCGATACCGTTGCCCACACGGGCCCAGCCCTCAGCAAGGGTTCCGTATTCACCCTCAACGCTACGTGCCTGCACACTGGGTGGGTGTTCACTCGAAGCCTTGCAGACAACGCTCCTGACCTCGTCGCCGACACTCTGCAGTGGTCGCTCGACGAAATTACGGGCATTCCCTTCTGGGTCAACGCCGTCGAATTGAGCAACGCATGTGAGAGGGTCCATGAAGCGGTCGCCTCGTGGGCGCAGGCACTTGATATCCACTACAGCCCCGTGTCGAAGGATCATCGGCGAGACCGACTGCCGGAGGCTTCGAAGCATCAGCACCTGGTCCACGAGTACGGGTTCGTCAATCGCTATGACACCGAGGAGGCCAGGTGGGCGCTCAATCAACTGTGGAGGGCAGTCAATGATCGGTTGAATTTCTTCACGCCGATCCGGAAACCCGTCGCCTGGGTCAGGGACTCGGCCGGTCACCGCAAGCGGATCTACGACGACCCTGCGACGCCGCTGCACCGTTTGAGCGTCGCGGGCATCATGTCACCTGTTCAGGAGGCCGAGCTGATCACCTACCGCAACAGCCTCAACCCCGCGAAGCTCGCTGCAGATATCAGCCAGTGGCAGCACGAACTCAGTGAGATCGCCGATCTGGCGGGGTGAGTGGGCTGTCGCTCGTGGCGGGCGCTCCGGTAATCAAAACTTCAATCTTAGCAGGCAACCCTGCCAGGAAGCCACCCCGAAAGCGACTTTGGGGCAAGTCGATTTTGGGGGATTACAATCGCGTAACTTCCGGGTACAGTAAAGATCGATTGTGATCTGACGAACCTTCGAAACTCGGCACAATGTTACGTGCCAACCCGAGTCTGAATCGCACCCGTTCGACTGGGATGCGGTCTTTCAGAAGGGACTGACCGAGGGTGGAGACGGACCACCTTCGCTGAGGATGTCGGTGTGCAGCCCGGCCGTCCTCGAGCACCGGGCGAACCGGTTGTCAGAAGAGCGTCTTGGGAGATGGCTATGGAGTTGCGTGCACTGATGGAAGAGAACGACTGGTGAGGGCAAGCGGGAGCCTGGCGCGGCGCAGCGTACGGGAGAACTCATGATCCAAACCGTCGCCATCGCCATGATCGCCTATGCGGGAGTGGCCGTGTTCATCATCATCCTGCTGTTGTCTAAAGCCGATTATGGACGATCATGGCGCGATCGCAGAGATGCGGCGCGGATGGGATTCTTCGTCCCTGTCTGGCCGCTGTTGGTGGCGTACCTGATCTTCCGCGCGGTATCGCGCATGTGGCACATGGCCGATTGGGGTCAGGCCCGCTGAGGATGGTGCCTCCGATTGTCGGGGCCCTGACGCCAGCGTGACTGACATCAGCGTGCTGACCTCTGTCACGCCGACGTCGGATATTCACAAGATCAGATGGGCAAGCGCACTGCAGCCCACCTTGTGCCAGTCTGGGCTCGGGCTCAGTCGTTGCTTCGACTCAGTCTGTGCTTCGACTCAGTCGTTGGGCTGTCGCGAGTAAGCGATGAGCGCCCGGTACAGATCGAGCGGTGCGCAGTTGGCACCCTTGGCCAGTGACTTCACCAGTTTCCGATAGGTCTGGTAGTCAGTGTGATTCGGGTTGGGCGATTCAAGCAGACCGTATTCGTGGAGGACACCCGTGGCGCGCGAGTCCATGATGGTGAATTTCTTCGGGTCATACACGGTGAGCAGAGTGCTCGCGAGCGGTCCGCCGACACCGGGCAGAACCTTGAGGAACGGCAGCCGCAGATGGTTGGGTGTGTCCTCATCGAGGGACACTGCGGTCACATAATCGATGTCATCGGAGTCGAGGCCCTCAAATGTCGCCTGAGCAGCAATGGCCTTCCACTCGGCGACCTTGAGGAAATGCTTGCGCTTGTACGACTCGCGCTTGACGACCTTGGGCCCAATGGAATCGAAGATCTCAGCCTCGGCTTCCGTGACCATGTACTGAGGTTCGAACCGCAGGACGAATGCCGTGTCAATGACGCCGCTGGAATGGGTTTCGGTAGAGGAGTTCATTCCGCGATTGTACAGAGGGGCCTTGACGTGAAGATGAACATCTGACAGCGCCGCAGTCACGCCGTACCGTCATTGAACCGTCACTGAACTGTCGCTGAACCGCCGCCGCACTGTTGCCTGAGCGCGCGGTCCGCAGACTTCCTTGTCCAAGGCGCTGAAACCTGGAATGGGAGAAACCTGGGGCGGCATGGCGGAGCTGAGTGCACGCTGTGTACGACTACGATGTCAACGTATCGCAGAGTCCCCAGTCGGCTGTTCCCGCGGTCAGGAGAATGTCATGGCAGAAAAGATCCCCACTCATGTCGAGGCACTCGCGACTCGTTATGAGACGCCGGCGCGCGAGCCCTCGTCACAGCCGGTTGCCTCCTCCGGCCATGATCGAGCGCTGAGAGACCGACTGGGAGATCAGATGAGAGACCGGACGCAGTCGCCGGAACGCGGCAAGAAGAGTATCGTCACCAACACGATCCGGCACGTGATCAGTGACCAGGGACTTGATCTGGCGGCGGGCTTGGCGTTCTACGCGTTGCTGTCGATGGCCCCGGCCACCCTGGCGCTCGTGTCGATGCTCGGCGTCGTCGGGGAGGCGAAGTCCACCACCGAGGCGGTTCTGGGCCTGGCCTCGGACCTGTCGGCCGAGGCAGCCGAGGCGGTCCGCCCGCTCGTCACCGAACTGGCATCGTCACCGGCTGCCGGTCTCACCCTTATTGCCAGTGTCGCCGTCGCGATCTGGTCATCATCGAAATACGTCGGTGCCTTCGGTCGCGCGGCGAACCGAGCCTACGCGGTTGAAGAGACCCGGCCGCTCTGGAAGCTCAAGCCGATGATGCTGTTCATCACCCTGGTGCTTCTGCTGCTGATGGCCGGACTTGGCCTGCTGCTTGTGGTCTCTGGGCCGATTGCCGAGTCGATCGGGCGTCTTGTCGGCTTGGGACCGGTGGCCGTGATGATCTGGAGCATCGCCAGGTGGCCGGTGGTGATCTTCTTCGTCATGCTCCTGATCGCCCTCCTCTACTATGCGACTCCGAATGTGAAGAAGTCGAAGTTCCGCTGGTCGAGCATCGGAGCCTTCGTCGCGCTGATCACGCTGATCCTCGTCTCTCTGGGGTTCGTCCTCTATATCAACAACTTCGACAACTACAACGCCACCTACGGTGCCATCGGCGGTGTGATCGTCGGATTCGCGTGGCTGTGGATGGTGAATTTAGCCCTGATCTTCGGCGCAGAGCTTGACGCTGAGATCGAAAGGTCCCGGACTTCGGACTGAGATGGTCGGTGCCGTATGGTCAAATCATGAGCTCCGACAGGTCTGATGCTTCGACGTTCACCCCAGCACTGCTGGGTCTCGTGTGGACCGCGATGTTCGGATTTTCGGCGTTCTTCTTCAGTTATTCGACGATGGTCTCGATCGCGGCCGTCAACGGACTCTCGACAGTCACCGGCGGTTCGGTCCTGACGACGATGATGATCGGCGTCATCGCTGCACAGCCCTTCGCGCCGTGGGTGGGCAGGGTGCTCGGCCTCAAAGGCGCACTGTTCTTCGCCCTCGGCCTGCAGCTGCTGGGACAGATCCTCGGTCTCCTCGTGCCCGCTCCGCTGCTCGGACTCGTGCTGGCCGGACTGTGTGGGGGAGTGGGGTTCGGGCTCTTCGTCGTCCTGGCCAATGCCGCCGTGCCGTCCACGACCTCCCCGGGCCGTATCGGCAAGGCGCTGGGGATCTTCGGAGGAATCACCTCTCTGGCCTCTGCCGTCGGCGCGCCGCTCGGGTTGTGGCTGGTCGGCACGGTCCCCGTCTGGACCTTCAGATTGATTGTGTGCTTTTCGCTGCTCCTCGCGGTGCCGACTGTCGTGAAATTCCTGCCAGGCCGAGAACGCACACCCGCGAAGGCTTCGACGAACGATTCCGGGGCGACGGTTCGCAGCGGCACGAGAGGGCGCAGGTCTCAGCGAAGGGCAAGTCGAAGCCTCGGCGAAATCCTGTATCTGGTCATCATGCTCTCCCCGTTCCTCATCGGCATGGTCGTCTTCGGTCTGATCATCGGATTCGGCCCGGGCGAGGACGTCGCTGGAGCTGCTCTGTACATCGGCGCAATGCAGGTGTCGGCCGTGGTCGGACGGTTCGCCGCCGGAGCCATCGCCGACCGTTTCTCCCCGTTCGCACTCAACCTTCTGGGCCTAGCCCTCGCCATCATCGGGCTCGTCGTCACCGTCGTCGCATTCGGCGGAATACTCTTCCTCGCGATGATGATCATCGGCCATGGGCTGGGCACACTGCAGTCGGCGAGCCTGGTGATGGCGTTTTCCAACGTCAGCACTCCGGCGAAGGCCAGTGTTGCCTGGAACATGAATTTCGACATCGGATTGGCCATCGCCGGAGTCCTCGGCGGACTCGGGTTCACCTACCTCGGAGACTCTGCGACGTTCCTCGTCTGCGCCCTGCTGCTGCTCTTCGCCGGTGTCGGGTCCTGGATACTGCAAGCTCTGCGCCGCTCACACTAGGCTCTGCGCCGGTCACGCTGAGTCTGTGGACTGGTTCTCCAGGTCGGCCAGCAGTCCCACAGCGGCCCGCGTGTATTCGCCGATCCAGCGATCGTGGATGCGCTTGATCGGCAACGGGGCCAGCGCCAGCTGACGAGTCCTGCCGAGACGCCGCCCGCCGATCAGCTCCGCTCGCTCCAGGACGCGAATGTGTTGGAGGACCGTCGTGCGATCGAGGTCGGAGAAGGCGGCACAGACCTCTCCGGTTGTCCGGGGCTCGTCGCGCAGCATGTCGAGGATCCGGCGTCGGGTGGAATTGGCCAGCGCCTTGAACACGGCATCGTCGCGTTCATCTTCGTCGACGGGTGAAGCCATTCCATTTGCTGACGACATGTGATAAAAATATCACATGAATGATGAGCAGAGCACCAAAGATGCACAGCTGGAAGAACTGTCTTTCACCGTCATGGGCTACATCTCGAAGACCCCGCATGAGACCTTCGAAGCCGTGGCCGATCCGGCGCAGCTCTCGAAGTACTTCACCACAGGCGGTGCGTGCGGACGTTTGGAGTCCGGCGCCGAGGTGACCTGGGATTTCGCGGACTTCCCCGGTCGGTTCCCGGTTGAAGTTCTCGAGTCCGTTCAGGATGAGAAGATCGTCATCGCGTGGGAAGGCACGGAGCATGCCACAGCGAAGTCCACGACGACGACCTTCGAGTTCTCGCCCGTCGATGACGGAGCACGGACTCTAGTCACGGTGACCGAGAAGTCGTGGAAGACGACAGTCGGGGGCGCAGAGGGTGCCTTCGGCAACTGCATGGGCTGGGCCGGAATGCTCGCCGCTTTGAAGGCCTGGGTCGAATACGGCATCGACCTGCGAGAAGGCTTCTACAAGTAGTCAGCCCGGTCTTCTTCAGGTGATCAGTTCGAAGGGATCCGATCAGCGGACTCAGGGGGATGGGGTGGGGCGCTGGTCAGCTTTACTCCTCGTCTCGCCTGAATGTGCCAAACGAAAATCGACGAGGTTGCTGCCAGGAAGATCGCCTGTAGGGCGGTCCTCGGGAGCAGGGTGTCATCCCAGGCCAGGTCCGTTCCGGTTGCACCGGTTCCGGAAAGAGCCTTGTAGATGTTGGCCGGAAACATGGCGATGAGCATCAGTGAGAGCCCGCCCGCAGCCCAAGGGCGAGTCCCCGCCCAGAGCAGTCCGAGCGCGCCGGCCAGCTCGAGAACTCCGGTGAGCGTGACCAGAAATTCCGGTGCGGGCATACTCGGGGGAACCATCGATACGAGCTCGGCGCGCATGCCGATGAAATGCGAGGATCCGGTGACGAGGAACATCACGACGACGCCCGCGCGAACGGCAATTTTCCAGGGCCGCCACGACGGCCTGAGCGTGCGACCGATGAGGTGGACAATGATCATGGTCACCAGAAGGAATGCCAGGGGCGCCATTGGGTGGTCTCCTTTCGGGTGGAGCGAGGGAACTTGACGCTGTAAAGATACCCATAGATCGAATATCTTGTCAATGAAAAGATTCCTCGCTAGGATCCACTTATGGCCTATCATCACGGAGATTTGCGCCGTACTCTGCTCTCAGCAACCGCCTCGGCGATCGACGAAGAAGGCGTTGCGAAACTGAGCCTGCGCGCTGTAGCCAAGCGGGCGGGTGTCTCCAACGCAGCTCCGACCCACCATTTCGGGGATAAAGCGGGCCTGTTGACGGCGCTGGCTGCCGAAGGATACGACCTCATGGCTGACGCGATGTCGGAGTCGGGACGGCGGTTGAGCCTCGTAGACATGGGAGTCGCCTACGTGACTTTTGCGCTCGATCATCCTGCGCATTTCTCCGTCATGTTCCAGCCGCACATGCTCCGCACTGACGACGCTGATCTCAACCGCGCGCAGCTCAGGTCGCGGATCGCTCTCAGCGAAGGCACCACGCAGTCAGTTCAAGATGCCGGGGGCGAGCCGAACGAGGATGCCCAGCTTGCCGCGTGGTCGCTCGTCCACGGCTATGCGACGCTGGTGCTCAGCGGAGCCATCACGGAGCCAGACCCGGTTGCCCGCTCTCGGACCATTGCGAGTCACTTCGCTGCAATCGTTGAACGGTCCTGATCTGCAGACAATCCGATGGATGTTGCAGGGCATCTGGGCTCGCAGAGGACTGGGCGGCCCTCGTGAATCGGCAACGACCTCATCTTTCGGGCCGTGCTCTGCTTGGCTCTGCATCGAGTTTGGCCAGGCCTCCGTTGAGGATCGACTCGGCCTGCAGGTCTGGTAGAACCATGACCCTGTCCTCATCGGCGGCGATGCAATCACCCGGGTGGCACACCACTTCTCCGATGGAGGTCGGGACCTGATGGCGTCCGGGGCCGTGGCGATAGGACCCGCCGGCATCACGAATACGCTCGACGATCAGCTCACCGATCAGAGCGCGCTCCGTCTCTGCGCTATCCTCAATGACGACGACATCGCCCGGACGGATATCGGCGATCGCGTCATGGATCGCCTTGTTGTCGCCGGACCTGTCAGCTCCCTCAGTCCTCTGCCTTCAGCCCGTGCGAGTTCTTGATGAAGAAGGACCCGATGACGCCGAATATGCCGATGACCGCGGCTACGAAGAAGGCGACGTCGGCACCGTGGACCAGACCTTCGACTCCGTAGACTTCGGGGTCGCGTGTTGTGGAGACCATGATGGTGACCAGGACAGCGGTGCCCACCGAGGCGGCGATCTGTCGGAGGGTGTTGTTGAGTGCAGTCCCGTGTGGGATGAGACTCTGGGGCAGCTGATTGAGTGCCGCCGTCGTCACCGGCATCATCACCATGGCCACACCGAACATACGGATCGTGTTGACCACGGCGAGGAAGGTGAACGAGGTGTCGGCCTCGAGATCGGCAAACAGGAATGTGGTGACGGTGAGCAGGGTGAACCCGGCAACAGCCAGCCACTTGGCGCCGATGGCGTCGAAGATTCTGCCTGTGACCGGCGACATCAGCCCCATCACTGCCGCACCCGGCAGAAGCACAAGGCCCGATTCCATGGCGGAGAAGTCGTTCATGTTCTGCATGTAGAGCGGCAGGATCATCATGCCGCCGATCATGACGATGAAGACGCACATGCCCAGTGCGGTGTTGAGGGTGAACATGCGGTAGCGGAGCACTCGGAACTCGAGCATCGGCTGGTCCAGCTTGAGCTGGCGCGGCACGAAGATGGCCAGCGAGATCACACCTATGGCCAGCGGGATGAGTACTTCCAAGCTCAGCCAGCCTGCGTCACCGGCGGTTCCGAAGCCGAACAGCAGCCCGCCGAAGCCGAATGTCGAGAGAATGATGGAGAGGACGTCGAGCCTTGGGAAGGTGCGTTCGGTGACGTTCTTGAGGATGAAGTAGGCGACGATGATGTCGATGATCGCGATCGGCAGCATCATGTAGAAGAGAACTTCCCACGGCAGGTGATCAACGATCCAGCCGGAGAGGCTCGGGCCGATGGCCGGGGCGAAGGCGATGACGAGTCCGAACGTGCCCATCGCTGTGCCGCGCTTCTCCACCGGGAAGATCGCGAACAGAATCGTCTGCATCAGCGGCATGATGATGCCACCGCTCGAGGCCTGAATCACACGTCCAAGGAGAAGGACGGGATAGGTGGGCGCCAGCGCACAGACGAGTGTGCCGACGATGAAGAGCAGCATTGCGGTGAGGAACAGGCCGCGTGTGGTGAATTTCTGGATCAGGAAAGCCGTGATCGGAATCATGATGCCGTTGACCAGCATGAAGCTCGTCGTCACCCACTGCGCGGCGCTGGCCGTGATGTCGAAGGACTGCATGAACGCGGGCAGTGCGGTGTTGAGCAGCGTCTGGTTGAGGATGATGACGAAGGCACCGGAGACGAGGACTGCCAGGACCACATTCCGATTGATCGGCTTGCCATCGGCTGCTGTGTACTGCCCGTCGTCCTGTTTTGTCACTGAAATTCCCTCTTTCCCTTCAACGTCTGCCTTCGCCGGCGCAGTCGGCAGCGGTACAGATCCGACCATCCGCATCGCGTCGGTGCTCAACCGGGCCGTGCGAGTCTACTCCCCGTCGGATCGGACTCTAGGGACAGGGTATCGGCAGAGGTCAAGGCACAGGTGTCATGGAGATGTCTCGGAGGCGACCGCCTGGCCTCAGTCCTCAGGTGAGAAAGGCTCATAGCGGAGGAGAACATGTCGGTGTCCATGTCGAATCAATGTCCGTGTCGAAGGGAACGCTGCAGAGCTTCGCTTCGCATTCGACATCGGCGACAATGGTGAGGAGCGAAGGGAGACGGGAATGGCCTTCAGTAGATGGGGCACACTCGGTCGGTTCGTGCTGCTGACTTCGGGTATCGGCGCTATAGCCGCACTGGGTCTGTATCTGTTCAACGCGCCTCCTGCCAGCTTCTTCGAACTGTTGGAAGGGCTCGCCTATATACTCTTCTTCCTGGTGCCAGGTGCCGTTCTGGGACTGATTATCGGAGTGCCGGCCTACGGAGTACTTCGTCTCAGTCTTCGTGCGCTGCCGGGTCGTAAATCTGCTCTCGCCTTCTTCTTCGTCCTCGGCGTCATTTCGGCGCTGATCGGGTTCGCAGTGCTCCTCGTTCTGACCGGCGGCCCGTCAACATATACCTTCGAGTCGCTGGGAGACGTCATGCGAGCACTCGGTGGGCCGGCCTTGACGGCTGGAGTCTTCACTGCTGCCGCGTCATTCCTCATTGTGGAACCCCGCAGCAACACTGCACAGCTGACTCCGCTGCGCAACAGCAACAGCTAGTAGCTGAGGAGACTTTCAGAGACGCCTATCAGCCGATGCTCCTACTCGCTTACACGATCCGGGTCGGCGGGGACTTGGTCTTCGACGGATCCGTTTCGGGCAGATCACCGAGGGCGTCATCGATGCGCGCGAGCACCTCGGCGTCGAGCTTCACCCCGGCCGCGGCGACATTGGACTCCACCTGCTCGGGACGTGATGCGCCGACGAGAGCGGTCGCAACATTGTCGTTGGCGAGCACCCAGGCGATGGCGAGCTGCGCCATAGTCAGGTTCAGGTCGGCCGCGATCGGCTCCAGCTTGCCCACAGCATTGAGCGTCTCATCGTCAAGATAGCGGTCGGTGATCATGTCCTTGCCGCCCTTCTCATCGGTGGCACGTGACCCGGCAGGGGCAGGCTGGCCCGGCTTGTATTTGCCGGTGAGCACACCCTGGGCGATCGGTGACCACACGACCTGCGAGATCCCGAGTTCCTTCGAGGCCGGGACGACCTCGGACTCGATGACGCGCCAGAGCATGTTGTACTGCGGCTGGTTCGACACGAGCTGGATGCCCAGGTCACGGGCCAGATAGTGTGCTGCACGCAGCTGATCGGCGTTCCACTCGCTCACGCCGATGTAGAGTGCCTTGCCGGCGCGCACGAGATCCGCGAACGCCTGCATGGTCTCTTCCAGCGGTGTCTCATAGTCGTACCGATGGGCCTGGTAGAGGTCGACGTAGTCGGTGCCCAGGCGGGATAGGGAGCCGTTGATGGACTCCATGATGTGTTTGCGGGACAGCCCGGTGTCGTTGTGACCTTTGGGGCCGGTTGGGAAGTACACCTTGGTGAAGATCTCCAGGGACTCGCGACGCTGACCCTTGAGCGCATCACCGAGGACCTGCTCGGCAACGGTGTTGGCATACACGTCCGCGGTGTCGAAGGTCGAGATGCCGTTGTCCAGGGCTGCATGAACGCACTTCGTTGCCGTGTCGTTCTCCACTTGGGAGCCGTGGGTGAGCCAGTTTCCGTAGGTGATCTCCGAGATCTTCAGGCCGCTGTTTCCAAGATATCTGTGCTCCATGGACCCAGCCTACTGCTGGAAGGCGCGCTTGTCAGTGCTGTCGGAGCATCGTGGATTCGAATGCCGCTGACGTCCTCGCCGAGGTGGCCGTGGGCGGTGCGTTCTCCGCGAGGTGTCCGCGCAGGATGTTCGCGAACCCGGTCGAGTCGCCCGTGCGCAGGTGTTCGACCAAGGAGACGTGCTCGGCGATGATCTCCTCGCACCGGTCGAGGAGGCGGTCCCCGGAGGCGAAGAGGATGAAGCGGTGTCGGTCGGAGAGCTGGGAATAGAGTTCGAGCATCACGTGGTTGTCACCGGCTTCGACGAAGCCGCGATGGAACTGCAGCGTCAGGTCGATGAAAGCGGCGATGTCACCGGCGTCGAAAGCCTCGCGCTGAGCGTGAATCGAGGCGTCGAGGGCATCCGCCAGCTTCTGCCGCAGCGCATCCGGGGCCCGGTCGACGGCCGTCGTCTCCAGCACGAAGCGGGCATCGGCGAGTTCGGCGACGGTGCGCTCATCGACTCCTTGC
The DNA here is from genome assembly GCF_021532235.1 of Brevibacterium sp. UCMA 11752. Lineage (NCBI taxonomy): Bacteria > Bacillati > Actinomycetota > Actinomycetes > Micrococcales > Brevibacteriaceae > Brevibacterium > Brevibacterium sp. UCMA 11752. Next base: position 1,640,904 of record NZ_JACBOS010000003.1, read on the forward strand.
ACGATGGCCCCGCGCTTGGGATAGATGACGATCCACCCCTCGTCCTGGAGGCGAGCAAGAGCAACCCGCACCGGTGTGCGGCTGACCTTGAGGTCGGATGCCAGGCCGGTCTCGCCCAGCATTGTCCCAGGCTGGTGAGTGCCGTTGAGGATTTGAGCGCGGATGAGCTGGTAGGCGCGCTCGGCCGCACTCGGGGTCTTGCCGCTGCTGGTCATGACCGCAATCCTCTCATCTGCCGGATCGGATTCCCTCCTGCGTCTGTGTCAATCTGCCCTCTCAACTTACATGCGAAGCTTCCTCGACGTCCTCCACCGAGCCGGATCTCTGCGTCCGCCCGGGCCAACGCATCAGAGGAACGGCCCGGATTGAGAATGCCAGGGCGATGAGGAGCACGATGCTGGCCATCATGTTGATCCACAGGAAGCCTCCGGCCTGCAGCACGGTGCCGGCCAGACCTGCCACGAGAGCGCCGCCGAGGTTCATCGCCGCATCCGATGCACCCTGCAGGGGGACCTTCGCATGACGCGGCACCGAGGCTGTGAGCAGCGCGGACCCGCCGATGAGGAACATCGACCAGCCGATGCCGAGGAAGATCAGCGCCGTGCTGAGCAGAATCATGGACGAGACCTCGGCGGCGGCGTCGACGACGCCGAGGGTGATGGCGGTGGCGAAGATGACGACGCCGCCGGCAATCACCGTTCCTGGTCCGAAGCGATCAGCCATCCACCCGAATACGGGGGAGAGGGCGTACATGCCGGCGATGTGCACGCTGACGACGATGCCGATCGCGCCGAGAGAGAACTCCTGGTGGTCCATGTGCACGGGCGTCATGACCATGACGTTGGTCATCATCATCTGACCGGCGATGATCGTGACCATGGCAAACAGCGGCACCGGGCGGGCAGCGGCGAAGCGCAGCGCCGGACCAAGCTTCATCGTCGCAGTCTCAACGGCGGGCTCATCGGACTCAGCGCTCGCCTCGGTGGCTCCCGGTTTGATCTTCTTGGTCAGCGTCGATGCGACCAGGGTCGCCAGCCCGAAGGCAGTCATCGAGATCAGGTAGGGACCGGCCAGTTCGTTCATGCCCAGTGCCGCGCCGAGGTGAGCGCCGGGTTCGGTGAAGCTGGGCCCGAGGACAGAGCCGATGGTCGTCGCCCACACCACCAGTGACATGGCCCGCCCAGCGGATTTCGGATCGACGAGGTCGACGGCCGCATAGCGAGCCTGCAGGCCAGATGCGGTCGCGGAGCCGCACATCATCATGCCCACCATGAACAGGGGCAGGAACGAAAACGCGACGCCGAGGAGGACGACCGTCGCACCCAGGGCGCCGATGCCGAATCCCAGCGTCAGTGCGGTTCGCCGACCGGCTTTGCCCGCCAACACGGCCAGGGGGTAGGCGATGAGGCCGGCACCGAGGATGACGCTCATCTGCGCGATGCCCGCCATGGATGTCTTGCCGGTGATTTCCTCGGCCAGCAGACCGCCGACCGCGTAGCCGGAGGCGATTCCGGCTCCAGAGAGCAGCTGCGCGGTGATCAGTTTGGCCTGTGCCGAAGTGCGGGTCTTCATCGACGCCTTCCGTGTTCTGTGGAATATACTCACACAACGTATCTTGGATCCATCTTGGATACAAGACGATCTCACCCCGGGCGGGGCCGCTCCATGGCGATCGTGATGTCCTTCGCGTCACCTCGGCGTGGGACGATATTGGGGCCGACTCGCACCCGCACCAAGCCGTTCCGCATTCACCGAAAGTGAGCCCTCGATGATCCGACCCACCCGTAGCGAGAATGGGATCCTCACAATCACGATCGACAACACCACCAGCGCGAATGCGCTGCGCCCGGGCATGCTCGACGCTCTCATCTACGCCTTCGAAGCGGCATCGGAGAATCACGAGCTGCGCGGTATCCTGCTCACTGGCGCGGGTGACAAAGGCTTCTCCGCAGGAATGGACACCGCACAGTTCAACCACTCGAATCCGAGCCGGGCATTTGACACGATCACCCAGCTGGGGCAGGTGTGCGAAGCGATCAAGAACATGGACAGATGCGGCTTCCTCAACACGGTCGTCGAGGACAGTGCGGTTGCAGCCTGGGCGCTGGAGTACCTCCACGAGACGATGAAGGCCGATCGTGCGGTCATCGCGCAGCAGAAGCGTCTGCACCGCACGTGGAAGAACAGCTTCGAACGAGAGGCGCTGGCCGACAGCCGGAAAGAGTTCGCGCTCGCGTTCGCACGGAAGAACGACTGACTGGCTACAAGGACTGAGCGACGAAGCGGCCAGGGTTGCCCGCCGAGGTGCCCGTGGGGTGAGATGGGCGAGTGGACTTTCTGGGATTGGTGTTCGTCGGCGCTCTGGTCGGACTGACCACTGTGCTGTTCGGATTCGGCGGCGGCTTCGTCACCGTCCCCATCATCACCCTCGTCCACGCCGACCTCGGCAGTGACACGGCACGGGTGGCCGCAGCCACCTCGGCGCTGGTGATGCTCGTCAACGCCGTCGTCTCCACGATCTCAACCAAACGCGAAACCTTGACTCACCTCAAGGGGGAGTGGTGGCTGTTCATCCTCCTGGCGGCAGGTGGGGCGTTCGGCGCTTTCTGCGCGAAATTCGCACCCGAAACGCTCGTGAAGTGGGGCTTCGTCATCTACATCGCCGTGACTGCGATCGACCTCCTGGCCCGCCCCGGCTTCTTCCGCCGAGGTGGGGCGAAGGCTCGCACGAAAGGTGGGAAGGGCGGCGATAGCCGGGATGGTGGAGCCAATGGAGTCGGAGGCGATGAGAATCTCGGTGAGGGTGGTCGAGGCATCGCCGCCCTGTTCGGGTTCCCGATCGGAGGCTTGGCGTCTTTCCTCGGCGTCGGCGGCAGTGTGATGACCGTGCCGATGATGCGCCGGTCCGGGGCGACGATGACCGTGGCCACGACGCTGGCCAACCCGCTGACCTTGGTCATCATGCTCCCCGCGGTCCTCGTCACAATCACCACTCATGCCTCCACCGAGGTCCCGGGAATGGTCGGCTCTGTGGATCTGCGCTCGGCACTTGCTCTCCTCATCGGTGCGATTCCGCTGATAGTTCTGCTGCGTCGTCGAGTGCCCAAGATCCCGGAGATCATCCACGCCTGGGGCTACGTCATCCTGCTGATCACAGCCGGAGTCGTGGTCGCTGTGTCGTGATCGGACCTCGTCCTATCCGTCCCGACGGCGCTCACGCAGCACGGCGGGCAGGCCGAAATAGATGGGCGGTCGCAAGGAGACTTCCGGCGCACGGGCGGAGAATCCGGTGCCAGCAGTTCCCGTGCTATTGGGTCCGGTGCCACCGGATCCCGCGCCAGCAGATCCTGTGTCGCTCGCCCCACTCAGCGTCCATGCGCTTTCCCAGCTGATGAGTTCACCGGCGTGGCAGACGGGATCGCCGCCGCCGTAGGGCGGTTCGGCCCACAGCCAGAGGTTGATGCCGTACTCGATGAGGGTGAGCTTCTCTCTCTGTTCCCGGGCCGTGTTCTCTTTGACCAGCGCCGCACGCACCCTCGCCGAGGCGGTCTCGAGCTCCGTCCACCCGTCCTGTCGGTGGGGAAGGAATATCCACGTCCCCGCGGGGACGTCGGCGGGCACAACCTCCTTCGCGCTCATGGCCGTGATGAAATCGTCCGTGGCACGGGTGTCGGTGTCTGAACCAGCGCTGCCCAGAAGCTCGGCGAAGCAGGTGCGGGCCACCTCGGCAGTGGGGGAGACGATGAGAATGTGGGGCGCCTCGGCCTGGACCTCGGCAAGACTGAGGCGGGTGAAGGGGTTCGCACGCATCGTCGCCAACACCTGGATCCAGTGCTCGGGAACCGGGGCGTCAGTGATCAGGCCAGTGGTCTGCGGTCGTTCTGCATCGTGTCGCAAGATCGCCTCCCTTCTTCCTTCGTCACCGACGAATGCGTTCTCCTCCACCATGGCACGAGCCGGTGTGCTGCCTCAGCTCTTTGCCTGTTTTCCTGTCGCCTGACGGTGCTGACTGGGCCGGACGCCGTATTCGCGGTGGAAGGCGGTGCTCAGAGAGTAGCCGCTGGAATAGCCGACCTCGTGGGCCACGGACTCAACTGTGGCATCGGTGCGCTCGAGGAGGTCGGCGGCCAGGCACAGTCGCCACCCGTTCAGATACGACATCGGAGGCTCGCCCAGCAGATCCGTGAAACGGCGCGCCAAGGTGGCACGCGAGACGAGTGCCTGACGCGCCAGCGCCTCGACGGTCCAAGCTCGGTGTGGGGCCTCGTGCATGGCTGTCAATGCGGTGCCCACGATCGGATCTGAATTTGCCCGATACCAGCCCGGCGCCCTCGCCTCAGGCAGGGCGAACCAGTCACGCAGGGCACCTGCGAGCACCAGATCGAGCAATCGGTCGAGGATGGCCTGCTGTCCCGGTTCCTCACGCAGGATCTCTGCCTCCATCAGCTGCAGCGCCGCTGTGCGCTGCACGGCCCGCGGCACGACGAGGACCCGTGGCAGAGTGTTCAGCAGGCGATCGGCGATGCGCCCCGTGACGGTGAATGAACCGGTCAGCATGGCGTCATCTGCATCCAACTGCACCCCGCACGTTCGAGCGCCCAGAGCAATGTTCTCGGACTGCGCGCCGCCATCAGCGAAGCAGACTCCGGTCTGGGTCTGAACGTACATGGGGATGGGATTCGCTGCGGGGTCGCTGGTCACGTCGAAGGGTGCTGGTCCGACGACGATGGCGATGTCGCGGGGGAAGAGCTCATGGGATACTTCGCCGTCGACGATCCATGCTTCCCCGCGCAGCATCGTGATCAGTGACAGGGAAGCGTCCTCTGCAAAGGTGGCGCACCAAGGCGGGTTCGCGAGAGTCCTGCCCACCAGAGCGCCAGAGGAGCGGATGTGTGTGAGTACATCGGAGAGCGTGTCCACTCTCTCAGTTTAGACGCTGAATGATTTTTATGAGACTGTGGGCGATTCTGCGTCTCACTCATGTGCGGTGAAATTGGCATATGAACTCATTTCATGAACCTACGCCAGGCCGCGCCCACTGGGTCTACACGCACCCACGGGCAGACTCCTTCAACCAGCATCTGTTCCGGGCAGGTTGCTCTGCACTTTCCGAACATTATGACGTGACTGTGTCCGACCTCTACGCCGACGGATTCGACCCGGCACTGAGTGAGCGTGATCTGGGAAGCCTGTCCACGGTCCCCGGCAACGTCTCGGACCTGGCAGGCGAGGCGTATGCACGTGGCGAAGTTGAACCCGAGGTCAGGCGAGAACAAGAGGCCCTGGCGGCCTCTGAGCTGCTGGTGCTGCAGTTTCCGCTCTGGTGGTACGGGCCTCCCGCGATGCTGAAGGGGTGGCTTGACCGGGTGCTGCAAACCGGATTCGCACAGGGGGACGTCGACGAGGACACAGGGCTGCCGCGCCGGTATGGCGACGGTCGGCTGATGGGGAGGAGGGCTCTGATCATTGTCACCGCTGGGGACGACCAGCGCACGCTGAGCCCGCGCGGAATCAGCGGCGACCTGGAATCCCTGTTCTTCCCGTTGACGCATGGTGCCTTGTGGTATGTGGGGATCGAAGCGCTCGACCTCCACGTGGTCTATGACGTGGCCGGTATCGGCGACGCCGGGCGCGAGGAAGAACGACAGCGACTGACGGACCGGCTGGCGGGCCTTCCCCGCGAGCGGGTCCGCCCGTATCGGACGATGCTGGGCGGAGATTACGACCGCAGGACCCGGGCCCTGGTCGACGATGTGAACCCCGGACGCGTGGACCTGGGCATCCACCTCAGCGACTGAACGGGTTGGGGGAGTGACCTGCACGACGTCGATAACGAATGCGTCTCTATGTGTCCGCAAGTCGTGCAACGGGTGCGGTTCAGCCATACACTTTCTGTAGTGGATCGGGGGTCGGCAGCAGTGCCGGTCACGGTCCACGACCACGTTCCCACCCCTTTGCACGACTGGACACCCATGCCCTTTTCCGCCTTCCTCAACCATGCCTCGAACCGTCTGCGTGCCGGAATGGTCTTCGCCTTCATCACAATCCTCAGCCTCGCACTTCTCTCCGGCTGTGCCGATGGCGGCGACGTCGATACCAGTGCCGATGATGCATCCTGGACCTCGGAAACCAGCCCCGCGACTGAAGAGGCCACGGAGCCGGAAGCCGAGCCCGAGACCACAGCACCAAACGAGGACGCCGAGGACAGCGAAGGCCAGGACACGCCGGCGGAGACAGAACAGGGCCGCGCCGGCGGAACGACTGCCGCTACAGCTCTGGCGATGCTTCAGGAGCTGGAGGTCAAGGGCAGGGCTCCGAAGACCGGCTACGACGGGGACCTGTTCAAGTGGCGATCGGATGCCGACCACAATGGCTGCGACACCCGCAATGACGTGCTGCGCCGGGACCTGAACGACATCACCCTCAAGGCTGGGACGAAGGGCTGCGTCGTCATCGCCGGCGATCTGAACGACATGTACAAGGGCGAGACGTACGCCTTCGACCGGGACCCGAACAACATCGACATCGACCACATCGTTGCCCGCTCCAACGCCTGGCAGACCGGTGCCGCAACGTTCGACGAGGACACGCTCAAGGAATTCGGCAACGACCCGCTCAACCTGCTGGCCGTGGACTCGAGCCTCAACCGGCAGAAGGGCGACGGGGACGCCGCGACCTGGCTGCCACCGGCTAAGAGCTACCGCTGCGAATACGTCTCCCGTCAGATCGCGATCAAGCACAAGTACGAGCTATGGGTCGTCAAAGCTGAGAAGGCCGCGATGGAGCGAGTCCTCAGCGCGTGTGATGATCAGCCCGCGTTCACGAAGAACGTCGCATGGCCAGAACTCGGCGCGGGCGACAATGTGAAGACCGCAGACGACACTCCGACGACGAAGAGACCGGCATCGTCCGGTTCGAAGTCGAGCACTGGTTCGAAGTCGAGCTCCGGTTCGAAGAGCAATTCGGGTGAGAAGTCGACGTCATCCGGCTCGGGATCGTCGGGCTCGAACTTCTACAAGAACTGCACCGCGGTTCGTGACGCCGGTGCCGCACCTGTTCGCCGAGGTGACCCGGGGTATGCGTCTCACCTTGACCGTGATGGTGATGGAATCGGCTGCGAATAGTCGTCGAAGGCGCCGAACATGAGAGTTTTATGACAGTTTCGATTTCAACAGATAACGAATCGGTTACCGAATGCTCAGGGTCGTTCCCTATAGTGACAACCTGCCCTAGCATTTCAAGCGTGTCCAATTCGATGAACTCCGCAGTCGCGACTCGCAGCACTCGAATTCGGGCAATGTCCCTTTTTGCCATATTTGTTCTTGCCTTGCTCTCCGGGTGCGGCGGCAGCGGTTCAAGCCAGGTCAATGGAAGCGAAGTTGCCTGGTCGACTGGCGGAGGCGGCACAGCAGATTCCGACCCGGTGCCCTCACGACCTTCAGCCTCGGCGGCACCCGGCCAGGAAACTCGACCGCACAATGACCGGGAAGTGCCCGCGAATTCGGGTCGTGATGTCGCCGCGCAGAACGAGTCGAAGCCTGCAGCCGATGGTGAAGACGGCAGCGATTCTCCACAGGACAGCGCAGGCACCGCCGGGTTGAGCCCGGCACGGGCGATGCTCGACGAGCTTGAGGTCAAGATCAAAGACCACAGGACCGGTTACGACCCGGAACTCTTCGACTGGACCTCGGACGTCGATGACAACGGCTGCGATACACGCAACGATGCGCTCAGACGCGACCTCAAGGAACTTAAGATCGAGGCGGAGACCAACGGCTGTGTTGCCATCGCCGGTGATCTCGACGACAAATACCTTGGTGAGTCATACGCCTTCGAGCGTGGATCCGCCAATGTCGACGTCGATTACATCGTCTCCGGCTCCAACGCCTGGCAGACCGGTGCCGCAGGCATGTCCATCGACGAACTGCGGGACTTCGGAAACGACCCGCTCAACCTGCTGACCGTGAGCGCAAATGTCATTCGACAGAAGGACGGCGGCGACGCAGCCGCATGGCTGCCGCCGAACGAGGACTTCCGATGCGAATACGTATCCCGGCAGATCGCGATCAAGCACAAGTACGGACTGTGGGTGGCCTCTGCTGAGAAGGACGCGATGGAGGCCGTGCTCGACACGTGTGCGGATCAGCCCGCCTTCGACGGGGAAGTAGCCTGGCCGGAACCGGGCGAGGGCGAGAGCGTCAGTGCCGAATCAGCCACCGAAGAGACCCCCGCAGGGACTTCGGACGAGCCCTCGGGAGCAAACTCAGCAGAATCCTCAACGAGTCCGACCGATGGCGCCACAAATCCGAATGACGGCGACGCAGACTCGACCGACGGCCGCGCGGATGGCTCGACCGATGAAACAGGGTCCGCAGCACCGGAGGAATAGACCGCGCGCTACTAGGCTTCCAGCGGGAAGACGAGCAGACTGCCCGAAGCTGTGGCGACGGTCTTGCCCTTGTTGTCGACGACTTCGCCTTCGGAGAAGATCACTCGGCGACCGGGCTTGACGACTCGACCTGTGGCGACAAGCGGCCCGCTGTCGGCCGTGACCGGGCGCAGGTAGTTGACCTTGATCTCAATCGAGGTATAGCCGGTGCCCTTCGGCAGGGTGGTGTGCGCTGCGCACCCGAGCACTGAATCGAGCAGGGTGCAGACCAATCCGCCGTGGACCATGCCGATCGGGTTGTAATGGGACTCATCCGGATGGCCCCGGAAGGTGACCGTGCCCTCGCCCACCTCGGCGATCTCCATGCCCATATGGGAGCCGATGGGTGCCCCGGGGATTTCACCGGCCGCCATCTTGCGCAGGTAGTCGATGCCGTCCAGCGTCGGCAGAAGTGCCAGCCCCTCCGAGGGGTCGCTCCACGTCACCGTTGTTTCGCGCGTACTTGGTTCGGTGCTCATCTCAGTTGGCTTCCTTCGGCATGGGGACGTTCTGCAGGCGCAGCTGGCCACGGGCAAGAACTTTGTCCGAGGAGGTGTCGGTGATGATGACCTCCCACAGCTGCTGGGTCCGGCCCTGGTGCAGGGCAGTGCCCTCGACTGCGACGCGCGCACCTGTCGTCGGGCGCAGGAAGTCGGTGGCGTTGTGGATGCCGACGGCGAACTCGCCGCGATCGGATACGGCGTGGCTGGCTCCGATGCTGCCGGCGCTCTCCACGAGCGTTGTGTACACGCCGCCGTGGACGACGCCCCAGGGCGTGTGATGGTCGGCGCCCAGGTCGGCATGCCCGCGGACTGACGTACTCGTGACCTCGTCGATGATGAGTCCCGAGGCGGCGACGAATTTGCTGGCCGTCTCAAGTGAGACGTCCGGAAGTGAGTCTGACTGCGGATTCATGAGTTCTCCTTCGAGCTGGCTGAATAATTTGAAGTTAGCCTACAATGGATCAGGCGGTCAAACGAAGGAGCGCATATGGACTGGCTGGATTTCGATACTGCCGACTGCTCGATCCAGAAGACGCTGGACATCATCGGGGAGAAATGGACCGTGCTCATCCTCCGTGAGGCGTTCAATGGAGTGCGCCGGTTCGACCAGATCCGTGACCATGTCGGCGTCTCGGACCCTGTGCTCTCCGACCGGCTGCGCAAGCTTGTCACCGCGGGAGTCCTCGCGGTCAAGCCCTACCGCGAGGTGGGACAGCGAGCCCGCAAGGAATATCGGCTGACGGACAAAGGTCTCGACCTCTACCCCGTGATGATCTCTCTGCTGCGATGGGGAGACAAACACGGTTCTGGGCAGAATGTCGGATCGGGCGGTGGCCAGGATGTCGGCCCAGGCGGCCCACAGCTCGAAGTTCTGCATCGCGACTGCGGCGAACCAGTGAACGCCATCGTCGAGTGCGCCGCGGGCCATCCCATCTCCTCACCCCGGGAATCCGTGACCCGCATGAGCGACGCCGATCGATCCCGCGCGAGCTGAAATCGAGCGCAGTGCCAGCGGCGGGCCGACTCAGGAGAAGAGCGTGATCCCGAAGATCGCGAACACGACGAGGTGGGCCGCACCGTGCATGGCTGTGACTCTCTTCGCCGCAAACGAGGTCACCGACAGCAGCAGCGTGACGCCAAGCAGAAGCAGGTTCGCCGGGGACTCCGCAAGCACGATCGGCTGATCGGTGAGCAGCCCGATGAGCAGCACAGTCGGAATCGTCAGCCCGACCGTGGAGACCTGCGCCCCGTGGCACAGGTTGCTCACCCGCTGGATCTCGCCCTGCCATGCCGCTCTCACCGAGGTGATCGTCTCCGGGAGGAAGACGATGAGCGCAATGACGACTCCGGACAGAGCCACAGGAGCGCCGAGGCGGCCCAAGCCGTCATCGAGCAGCGACGCCATATCGTGGGAGAGCAGGACGATCGGAGTGACCGTGGCGATGAGCAGCACCAGACGCACGATGATCTCGGTGCGGTGGGTGGAGATGATCTCGACGATGCTCAGTTTCGGTGGCACGGAATCGCTCGCACCCACCTCGGCGGGGATCTGGGTCAGTCGCGGATCGACCTCGTGGAAGTCCGCGGCCTGGGCGCCCATCTGACGGTAGAGGAAGAAGGCGTAGATGCCGATCGTGAGCACGATGATCGGGATCTCCTGCCATTCCTCGTAGCTGCCGTTTGCGCCGATGAGCGCCGGCAGGGCGAAGGCGAGAGCGGCGAGGACGATGATGAGTGACAGATACGTTGAGACGCCCGTACGGTTATGGGCGAGGCTGCCGTGGCGCAGCCCCGCGACCAGCAGACACAGACCGATGACGGCATTGAGAATGATCATCGACACAGCCATGACTGAGTCACGGGCGATCGTGGCGTGCTCTCCGGGGCCGAGGAGGACGGCGGCGATGAGAACCACCTCGATGAGCACGATCGAGAGCGTGAGCACCAGCGAACCATAGGGATCGCCGAGGCGGCGGGCCAGATGCTCGGCCTCGTGGACGACGCCGAAGGCGCAGATGAGGATGACTCCGACGATGATGATCAGGGCGGTGACGAGGAGCGGGCCCGCAACGGGCGGAGTCAGCAGTGGGCCTGCGAAGAGGAGAGCGGCGAAGGCGCCCCAGCCGAGTATCAGGCGAACGATGGCAGAGGGAGTGAGGATGCTGCGAATGGCGGCAGTCATGACGGGCATTCCTGTTCTTCGAGGCCGTCCTCATCGTGACTGATGCGTTCGGGTCGTCCCGACCGCTTCTTTCCTAAGGTGCTGATGTCCAGGATATCCAGTCGAGACTATGGGGGACAAACTGCGACACCGTTCTCCGAAAGACTCTCGAGTGACAAGTCAGCCGATTGATATTGCAGCCGATGAATGAGTCAGTCGGGTCATCCGAACGATTCAACAGATCCGTTCGAAGAATGGAGCTTGTCTGCGTTGAGTTCGAGTCGCTTGGGGATTCAGCGAGGTGGACCACGGCGGGTAGAGGCGGAATCCGCGTTTCCCGGGTGAACGTCGGGAAGAGTAGATTCCCAGCTCGACCAGGCTGGCGGCAGTGAATGTGAAGACTCCGAAGTGTTCTTCTTCGGAGACGAACACGAGAAGGCCTGCGCAGTCATCGAAGCCGTCCTCGCCGCCGGAGAACGGTGCGGTGACGCCCTCCGGTGTGCGACCCCAAGCGGCCACGAATGCGCCCGGTTTGGTTGGAGTGACGCGGGCAGTCCGGATCCGCCACCAGGTCGCGTCGAGCATGGCACGGCCAGACTCATAATCGCTGTTCTGCTCCTCAGCGACCACCTCTGTCGGGGTCAGGCCCATTGTCTGCGCGTAGTGTTCCAATGCCCTGAATCCCATGCGGATCAGCTTAGGCGATTCACCTTGACCTTGACGCGACGTCAACATCTACCGTCATACCTATGACTGTTTCACTCATTGACAGTTCCTCAGGAATGCGTCGAATCGGAATCGCTGACCCACAGCATCGTGCCGACTTGGTACGTCAGCTGTGGGAGCCGATGGCTGGGATGTATCACTTCCTCCCACGAGGCGTCGACATGGCTGAAGTGCACAGACAGAACTTCGGATTTCCCTTCGTCGATTCAGGTGATTCGGCAGACCTCATCCGTGAGGCCCTTGACGCCCTCATTGAAACAGACGCCTGGCAGCGTATCGAGACAGCACTCGCCCGTGGAATTAAGGCCCTGGAAGCGGGTGATCCCGGCGCCAAGATTCCCGACCTCAAGGTCCTGCTGGTGCTGGGGGATCCCGGCAACGAGCACTTCATGAACGAGGTGCAGGGACTGTCTGGGTTCGGAGGGATCAGCGGCTGCATCGTGTTGACTCTCTGGCCCACTCCGCGCGTACTTCAACGATTGGAAGCTATCGCAGTCCACGAGCTCGATCACAATGTCCGCTACTCGCCTGGGCGCGTGGTGTGGGATTCGGCCACGGTCACCGTGGGAGAACACGTCGTGTCCGATTGGGTCCTCGGTGATGCCACGGCGCGCCAGTTCGGAAGCGAGCCCGTTGGGCTGCCGACCGGTGCAGGCTATGCGGCAGGAGTCCGACTCGTCGGCGCCGGTCTTGATGCGGGCGGAGGCACTGCGGCTGCGAATGTCAGACGGCCGGCCGTAGACATCATCGAGACCGCTTTGCTGCGTCTCGGACTGAAGCCGCTCAACCCTTAGTCACGAGACGATCGAGGCGTCGATGAGCACCGGGCCCGACGCTTCGAGTGCCTCCCGATAGGCGGCAGCGAACTCGGCACGGGTCGACGTCTGCTTGGCCGGGACCCCGTAGCCCTGGGCCAGGGAGACGAAGTCGATCCCGCCCAGGGTCAGACCAGGAACCTTGGGCACGCCCATGCGCTGTGCAAAGCCGGCCAAGGCGCCGTAGCTGGAGTTGTTGATGATGACGAACACGGTTCGCGTCTGCAGCTGGGCGGCCGTGTACAGCGCAGTGATGCCGTAGTTCGCGGAGCCGTCACCGACGGTCGCAACGATCGTCTTCTCCGGTGCTCCGATCGACATTCCGACGGCAACAGGAAGCCCGAAGCCCAGACCGCCGGAGGCTGGGAAGCTGTACATTCCTGGTCTGTCGATGGCGACTCGTTCGAGGTAGTCGAGGTCCAAGGTGGTGGTCTCGTTGACGTAGGACACCGAGTCATCGACGTGCTCGTTGAGCACTTCGAGTACCTCTCCGCCGGTCATTCCCTCCGCCGAGGTGGCCGCTGGGCTCATGATCCGTGAACCGCGCTCGCCGCGACGAGTACCGCGATCGGTGATCTGCTTCGCGAGAGTCACGGTGGTGCGGCCGACATCAGTGATGACGGCTTTGCCGAACGGTGCCCGGGTGGCCTCGCGCGGGTCCTGGGTGATCTGGATGACCTCGGTGCCGGGAGTCAGGTAGTTCGAGGGCTCCCAGCGGTGATATCTGAATACGGCCGCACCCAGGACCAGGACGAGGTCATGGTCGGCCAGCTGGTCGCGCACGGACTGGATCCCGGGGACAAGGACTCCCTCGAAGTTCGGGTGGGTCGTCGGGAAGGGACAGCGGGTGGGCGACGGGGCGATGTAGACGGAGGCGTCGAGCTTCTCCGCCAGCGACATCGCTGCTTCCATGACGCTCGAGTCAGCAACGGCGGCGGCATCCACCTGGGGGCCGACCACGAGGGCCGGACGCTTCGCCCCGTTGAGGGAGGTGAGCAGCTCCTGTTCGAGCTCCGGATCAATACCACGCCCGGTCGACACCGATCGCTGCGGCAACAGTTCGTCATCGTCGAGTGCCGGTTCGTCCCAATCGTCCAAGGGCACCGAAACATAGACGGGACCGCTCGGCTGGGTGGCTGCTTCGAATGCGGCTTGGGACAGGGTCCGGGGGACGTCGGCGGCAGACAGCGGTTCGTGGGAGTACTTCACCAGCGGCGTCGGCAGTGCGGCGGCATCCGCGCTGGCCAGCATCGCTTCCTGACCGACCGTCCGGCGGACCTGCTGGCCGGCGAGGACGACCAGCGGAACGTGGCCGTAATGAGCATTGGTCAGCGCGCCCATACCGTTGCCGGAGCCGGACGCAGCATGCAGGTTGACCAGAACCGGACGTCCGGTGACGCGTGAGAAGCCTTCGGCCATGCCGACGACGACCTGTTCATGCAGGCCGAGGACGAAGCGGAAATCATCGCCGAGTCCCGCGAGGAACGGCAATTCGTTCGATCCGGGGTTGCCGAATATCGTCGTCATTCCGTGGGCGCGGAAGACATCCAGGCTTGCCTGAAGGACAGTCTTGCCAGTCGTGGCCATTGACCTCTCTGCTTTCGTCCGGGGGAGTGGTTCGTGTTGCATCTTACGCAGGGGAGAGGAATGCAGCGATGCGCTCCAGGGTCTCTGCCGCCAGCGAATAGTACGACCAGATGCCGCGCTTCTCACGGTGAAGGACTCCCGCGTCGACGAGGATCTTCAGGTGGTGTGAAACCGTGGGTTGGCCCAGCCCGACCGGATCGATGAGGTCACATGCGCAGGCTTCATTGCCTTCGTGGGCGGCGACCAAGGAAACCAGGCGCAGCCGTGTCGGGTCGGCCAGGGCTTTGAAGATCCGAGCGAACTCCCGTGCCCGATTCTCGTTCAGAGGCTCGCCGGTCAGTGTCGTGCAGCAGGCCGCCGAGGCGGGTGCGGGCAATGTCTGTTCAGTGGTCACTCCTCCATTATGCCTATACATTGACAGTTGTCGATATGTAGTGCTTAGATTCATATCGATAACCTTCGATGTTTGTGGCCGGGGAATCTCGGCCCTGAACAGATTCGTCCCAGGAGTCCGATGAGCACCCCAGTGACAGCCCTCACCAGTGAACCGGCACAGACCAAGCTGTCGACCCTCGATCGTTTCCTGCCGGTGTGGATCGTCGCAGCGATGATCCTCGGTCTGCTGCTCGGCCGGCTTGTGCCCGGACTCGCTGCGGCCCTGGATTCGGTCAAGGTCGCCGATGTGTCACTGCCGATTGCTCTGGGACTGCTGGTGATGATGTATCCGGTGCTGGCCAAGGTCCGCTACGACGAAACCGGGCGCGTGCTCAGCGACAGAAAGCTGATGATCACGTCCCTGCTGATCAACTGGTTGGCCGCTCCCGCCTTCATGTTCGCTCTCGCGTGGCTCTTCCTGCCTGACCTTCCGGAATATCGGACGGGATTGATCATCGTCGGCCTCGCCCGCTGCATTGCGATGGTCTTCATCTGGAACGATCTTGCCTGCGGGGACCGTGAAGCCGCTGCCGTCCTCGTTGCCATCAACTCGGTCTTCCAGGTCTTCGCCTTCGGTCTCCTCGGCTGGTTCTACCTGCAGTGGCTGCCGAACCTGCTCGGATTGCCGACGACGAGTGGCGAATTCTCGTTCTGGGCGATCACGCTCAGCGTGCTCGTCTTCCTCGGTATTCCGCTGTTGGCCGGGTTCCTCACTCGCCTCATCGGCGAGAAAGCCAAAGGACGGACCTGGTACGAAGACCGGTTCCTGCCGAAGATCGGGCCTTTCGCGCTCTATGGACTGCTGTTCACCATCGTTGTGCTCTTCGCCTTCCAGGGTGACGAGATCACCTCGAACCCCTTGGACGTCATGCGCATCGCTCTGCCGCTGCTCCTCTACTTCACCGTCGTCTTCGCCTTCGGCATGGTAGTGGGCCGTGGCCTGAAGCTGGGCTATGAGAAGACGGCCACTCTGGCATTTACCGCCGCGGGCAACAACTTCGAACTCGCCATCGCAGTGGCCATCGGCACCTACGGAGTCGCCTCCGGACAGGCCCTGGCAGGAGTCGTCGGTCCGCTCATCGAAGTACCCATCCTCGTCGCCCTCGTCTACGTAGCACTATGGTCACGTCAACGTTTCTTCACCGAACAGACCGGACGATCGGAGTCCCAGAAATGACAACTGCCGAACAGAAACCGACCGTCCTCTTCGTCTGCGTGCACAACGCCGGCCGATCGCAGATGGCCGCAGGATTCCTCCGCGAACTCGGAGGCGACCGAGTCGAGGTCCGCTCCGCCGGCAGCCAGCCCGGGAAAATGCTCAACCCGACCGCCGCCGAGGCGATGGCTGAGATCGGCATCGACATCACCGACCAGCACCCGAAGATCCTCACCCCGGACACGGTGAAGACCTCGGATGTGGTGATCACCATGGGCTGCGGCGACGCCTGCCCCATCTTCCCCGGCAAACGCTACGAAGACTGGGAGCTCGATGACCCTGCGGGTCAGGGAATCGAGACGGTGCGCACCATCCGCGATGACATCCGCGCCCGCGTCGAGAGCCTGCTGACCAGCCTGTCCACAACCACGGCCTCTGCAGACGACGCGCTTCCAGACAGGACGACTCATGACTGACACCACCACAGGCGAACTCCCCGTTGCCGTCATCGGTGCCGGGCCGGTTGGTCTTGCCGCCGCGGCGCACGTCATCGCTCGCGATTTGGAGCCGCTCGTCTTCGAGGCAGGTGCGACACCTGCGGCCGCTGTCAGCGCGTGGGGCCACGTCGGTCTCTTCTCACCGTGGAAGTACAACATCGACGAGGCTGCACGAGCGCTGCTCGGGCCGACAGGATGGGTGGAGCCCAATGGCGACGACCTGCCCACCGGGGATGAACTCGTCGCCGAGTACCTCGCTCCCTTGGCAGCAACCCCACAGCTGAACAACGCGATTCGCACGCAGACACGAGTCATTGCGATCAGCCGCGTCGGCAAGGATCGCACCCGCACTCCGGGGCGCGACGACACTCCATTCCTTGTTCGGACTCAGAACGAGCTCGGAGCAATTTCGGATCATCTCGTTCGTGCCGTCATCGATGCCTCAGGCACCTGGGAGACCCCGAACCCGCTTGGCCAGGCGGGGCTGCCGGCCATCGGTGAACCCGAGGCCCGAGAGGCCGGACTCGTGACCTCACCGCTGCCCGATGTCCTCGGCCGGGACCGGGCACAGTTCGCCGGCCGTCACACGCTGGTCGTCGGAGCCGGTCACTCGGCGGCCAACACTCTGCTGGCTCTGGGAGAGCTCCGCGAGGCCGAACCGGCCACCCGTATCAGCTGGGCCATACGAGGAACTGATCCTGCCGGTGTCTACGGTGGTGGCGACCAGGACGGACTCCCAGCCCGCGGAGCTTTGGGCACCCGATTGCGCAACCTCGTCGAAGCCGGACGCATCGAGGTTCACACCTCGGCGACCATCACGAGGCTAGGCATCACAGACCGGAGCGCCACCTCGGCGACCAGCATCGGGCACAACGTCACAGCTTCAGGCACTGCAATCGAACTCATCGTCACCGGTACCACTCCAGACGAATCAGTCTCCCTTGACGTTGACCGGGTCGTTCCCACCACAGGATTCCGGCCGGATCTCAGTTTCCTCCGCGAAATCCGACTCGACCTCGACCCGATCGTCGAGGCGCCCACGGGCCTGGGCCCACTCATCGATCCGGAACACCACAGCTGTGGAACCGTCGCACCACACGGAGCTCGCCTCCTGGGCCACCCGGAGAAGGACTTCTACATTGCGGGGATGAAGTCCTACGGCCGCGCGCCGACGTTCCTCCTGGCCACCGGTTACGAGCAGGTCCGTTCGATCGTCGCCGCGATCGCCGGCGATCAGGAAGCGGCCGACAAGGTCGAACTCGTACTTCCGGAGACCGGAGTGTGCTCGGCAGACATCGGTTCGTCATGCGATGCACCATCAGTCGGTGCGGTGACTGCCGACAGCAGTGGGTGCTGCGAGGCCGCGCCTGCACAACCGGTCTCGCTTGGTATCCCCACCGGGCTGGAGCACGGTCGCAGCGCATCCACAGGAGTCAGAAGCGCAGGACCTCTCCATCCTCGGGCACCAGCACACGGTCGGTGATCGCGTGCGCCGATGCTGCGGCGCGAACATCTTCGCGTGTGGCGGGGCAGTGGTTCAGCGCTTCCAGATGGGAGGCCACGACCTTTGCCTGCGGAGCGAGTCCTGCCACCTCCACGACGTCCTTAGGCCCCATGATGATGGGCCCCAATGTCGAAGGAACCGCCTCGCCGGTATTGAGGACGACGACATCGGGAGCAACCTCGGCGAGGTTCCGTCGGACCTCATCGGTCATGATCGTGTCGCCGGCGATGTAGACGACAGGGTCGTCGTCATGTCGCAGGACCACACCCATGACCTCCCCGATATCGGGCATCGACTCGAGGATCTCGTCGGAACCGTGCTGGCCGCCCGCGCGGGTGAACTCGACACCGGCGACCGTAGTGGTGGACTCGAGAATCCGCACATCGGTGAATCCCTCGTCGGCGATCAACGCGGCGTCCTCGGCGTGCTGGGCGAGGATGGGCGTGTGACGCGGCAGGAGAGCCGCGGCCGCAGGGTCCCAGTGATCAGCGTGGGTATGCGTGACCACGATGACGTCTGGTGTGAGAAGCTCGTCGAGGGAAACGACGAGGTCGACCAGAGGATTGCGGCTGGTGTCCCCGGTTGCACAGGGGAACGGGGGCATCGAACCCTTGGCCCCGAGCATCGGGTCGATGAGGACCGTGGCGTCGTCGTACGACATCACCATCGTGGCGTTGCGCACCTGCGTCATCTTCATTGTTGGAGTTGGCCTTTCAGTCTGGATCAGTTCTGCCCTGCCTTCTGCGCACCCGTGACTGCCGAACTGCCCAGGTCTCCCTTCGGCAGCGGCTCCTGAGAAGTCAGTGCCTGGGTCCAAGCCTCGGTGGTCGCGACGGACGCCCAGTTCGAATGCAGGAGCGCCATCAGCGTCGTGTGCACGGTCTTGGCATCGGCGAAGCCGGCATCATTGGCGATATTGATGGCACCGGTCGCATCGGAGAGCACTTCTGTGGTGAAGCCGAGAACCTCAGCCCCCGCCGCCGAAGAGAGGATGCAGTTATTGGTCATGTAGCCGACCAGCGTCACAGTGTCGACGTCCTTCTCGCGTAGCCACGTCTCCAGATCGGTGTCTGCGTAGACGGAGCCGTATTCCTTGACCACTGACTTCCAGGACTCGGTACGACGGCTTTCGACCTCTGGGTGGAGAGCGAATCCAGGCTGATCCGGGTTGAAGACCGGGGCGTCGGTGCCCATGGTGTGCTGGAAGACGGCGACGGGAATGTCGGCAGCAACAGCGGCGTCGATGGCTGCAGTGATCTTCGGCAGTGACTGGTCATGGCTCGGGTACTGGATCTCCAGGGGGCCGTCGAAGTACTGCTGCTGCACATCGACGAGGACAAGGGCACGGCGGGCGGTAGTCATAGCGAACTCCAAGGTTGTGGTGAGTGAGAACGTGGCGCGCAACTGCGGCACACCTCCAGTGTGCGAGAGCCGACCGCGCACTACCAGTAGCACAAATGCTCATCTACGATGGAATTACGCCAAAGTTCAAGTGCCTGCCACCAGTCAATCAGGAGGAGCCCGACGTGCGCATCGCCATCTATGCCTTCACCGGCATCACCATGTTCCATCTGTCGGTGCCGCAGATGGTCTTCGACGAGGTTGCCCGCCAGGGTCTCGCACCCTGGGCGACGGTCCTGTTCTCCGACGACGGTGAGCCGATCACGACGGCGGAGGGGTATCAGATCACCGGGGTGAGCGGGCCGGAAGCGGCATCCGGCGCCGAGGTTGTCGTTGTCCCGTCCTGGTACGACGATGGTCGCCCGGCTGGGCAACCCCTGCGACAGCTGCTCGTTGACAGCCATGACCGGGGTGCTTCCATTGCCGGACTCTGTCTGGGCACGTTCCCCATCGCAGACGCGGGTCTGCTCGTCGGCCGCAGGGCGGTGACGCACTGGCAGGGGTTCGACCAGCTCACGGCTCGACACCCGGATCTGGAGATCGACGATTCAGTTCTCTACATCGACTATGGCGATGTCATCACCTCGGCGGGCACAGCCTCGGCGTTGGATGCCTGTCTTCACATGGTGCGTACGAGATTGGGGGCCGACGCTGCGAACCAGGTGGCACGCAGCCTGGTCATCGCACCGCACCGCGACGGTGGGCAGGCGCAGTACATTCAGCGACCGCTGCCGGAGCATGCCGATGACGACCCCATCTCTCGGGTTCTCGATTGGGCAGTCGATCACCTCGATGAATCGCTGCCGGTCGAGAGGTTGGCCGAGGTTGCACACATGAGTGTGCGGACATTCATCCGCACCTTTCGGGCATCGACGGGGGCGACGCCTGCTTCGTGGGTGCGTATGCGTCGCCTCGATGAGGCCCGTCGGGCGCTGGAGACCACGAGCGTGTCGATCGATCAGATCGCCGTGAACTGCGGATTCGGCAGTGTGGTCACTCTGCGGCAGAACTTCGCTGCCGCGTTCAAGACGACTCCTTCGGAATATCGTCGCCGGTTCGAAGCGCGGCCTGCTTCAACTGGGCCAACCCCAGTCGGGCCAACCCCAGCCGGGCCGACCTCAATTGGTTCGGCGTCTGAAACCGCTTCGGCGTCTGATCAGCCTGCGGCTATTTAGCCGGCGTCCGTTCGGCCGGAGCGGAATCTGCGCTCGTTGCTGCGGCGCTTCGCGACTGCTTCGACCCCTTCTTCCCTCTGAGCAGGAACCTGTCGACGCTGAAGCGACCTGGTCCCATGGCGGCCAACAGCAGGGCGCCGGCAGCCAGTGCTGCGACGAGTTCCCAGCCGCCCTGGTCGACGAACGGCACGGGGACCAGGTGGACGATGACCAGAGCTCCGACGAGGTTGGCCGCCAACAGGACCCCGACGATCGGAGTCAGGGCGCCGAGGATGAGGAGCGCGCCGCCGATGAGCTCGACGAACGTGGCGAACGGCGCCGCGATGTCCGGCAGCGGCACGCCCATCTGTGCGAATGACTGAGTAGTTCCGGCAATGGTCCACTCATTGAACTTCTGCCAGCCGTGGGCGATGAAGATGGCGCCGAGGGTGACCCGAGCGATGACGGTGATGATGTCGCGAGCGATGGTCGGGAATCCGGTCGTGGCGTACACAGCGATCTCCAGGGTTGATTGAAAGTGCAACTACAGGGTATGCGCTGGGCTTGGCAAGACGCTGACAGCAGTTTCGCTTGTCATCTGAGACAATCGCGGACGGCCGTCGCTGACGACGCTGGCCGTCGGAGTCTGATACTCAGAACCCGTAGGCGGCGTCCCTCGCCTCCCGGATCGAGGCGTAGGTCCGTGTGAGCACGAGGGTGTCCTCGACGAGCCGGTCGAGGCGGGCGATGACATCGGTGTTGACGATCTGGTTGCGCAGCAGGTCCTTCTCCTCGACGAACACATAGGGCTGCACGACCTGAGCCTTCATATACGTGAGAATCGGCTGCAGCTGCTGCTGGGGGATGAGATAGTGCTTGGCCGACCCGGCGGTCGCGACCATGGCCACGACCTTGTCGCGGAATGCATTGACCGGCAGCAGGTCGAAGATGTTCTTCAGCGTCGCCGGAATCGAGGCCTGGAAGATCGGCGTGCCGATGATGATCGCATCGGCGTCCATGAGAGCTCGGGTGACACGACCGGTGTCACCGGTGTACTCGGTGAAGTTGCGTCCGTCACTGAAGACCATGTCGACCTCGGCGAGGTCGATGAGCGTGGCCTCGACGTCAGGGTCCTGGGCCATGACCGTCTGAGTGACATGCTCCATGACGGTCCGCGTCTTGGTCCCGACGTTCGAACCAGAGATCGCAACGAGCTTCATCGGGCAGTCTCCTCGGAGGCATGGTGGTTCGCTGCCGGGGCAGTCGTGGCAGAGGTGGGAGTCGGTGCGGCCGTGTACTTCTTCAATGCGGGGATGATCTCGGAGCCGATGGTCTCGATCTGCTTCATCACCTGGTCATAGGGCATGCCGCCGAAGTCGATCTGTCCCAGGTAGCGCTGATGGCCGAAGGCCTCGTGCTGATGGAGAATCTTCTCCACGATCTGCGGGGGGCTGCCGAGGTTGACGATGCTGTGCGGGTCCACCGCCTGGGCGAAGAGTTGCTTGGGCATGCCCTGCCCATTCGTGTGCTTCATCCCCTCGTTGATATGCGGGTAGAGACCGCGCAGCGCCTCCTGCGAGGTCGCGGCGACGTGGAAGAAACCTGCTGTCGCAATCGGCAGCGTGCCAGGATCGAAGCCCTGGTGACGTGCCGCCTCCCGGTAGGCATCGACTGTCGGCTTGAACGACGAGGTTGTCCCACCCAGGTGCGCCATGACCATGGGCACCCCGGCCAAGCCCGCCTTGATCGCACTCGTCGGGGCACCGCCCACGGCCCGCCAGATCGGAAGCGGATCCTGTGCGGGGCGGGGGAGCACCTCGGCGTCGTTCAGCGGCGCACGGAACTTGCCCCTCCAGCTGAGCTTCTGCTCGCGATTGATTCGGCCCAGCAGCTGGAATTTCTCTTCGAACAGCTCCTCGTAGTCGCGCAGATCATAGCCGAGCAGTTCGAAGAGCCCGACACGAGAGGCTCTGCCGGCGACGAGTTCGGCCCGGCCGCCGGAAATGTGGTCGATCGTGGAGAAGTTCTCGAACACGCGAACCGGGTCCGAGGTGCTCAGGATCGTTGAGGTGCTGCCGATGCGGATGGTGCTCGTCGCCTGGGCGATCGCACCGAGGATGACGGCGTGAGCCTGCGAGGCGAAGTACTCCTGGTGGCTCTCACCGACGCTGAAGAAGTCGAAGCCCGCGTCCTCGGCCGCCTGCGCATAGCCGATGAACTCTCGGATGCGCTCGCCCGCACTGATTCTGGACCCGTCGGCTGGGTTCGGCAGATGATCGCCGAGGCTGTACATCCCGAACTGCAGTCCCTGATCGGGCGTGAACCCGAAGTGATCCATCATGTTCAAGTGATCCATCATGTTCGCAGGCTCAGTGTGGGCGGTGGTTTCGGTCATGATCTCTCCTCGGTGACGGCGGCTTCGAAAGTATCGTTTGCCATGTCAACTGATGGGTGCGGAGAAAAATTCCCTAGGGCTTTTCGTCTGCCTCGCGACGCTTGACGCTGTGCTCGTAGAGCTTCTTCATCAGCGCATGCAGCTGTGTCTTCTCATCCTCATCGAGGGCCTCGTCGAAGAGCGCGGACTGGAATTCGATCTGGGCCGGGTAGGCCTTGTCGAGCCGCTGCCTGCCGACGTCCGTCAGAGAGATGAACTTCGTCTTCCAGTCCTGGGCGCGCGAGATCAGACCATCGCGTTCGAGCCGGGAGACCATGCGGGACACACCTCCGCCGCTGACCGTGAGCCCCTTCGCCAGATCCGACTGGGTGACCGGTTCAAAGGCGCGAATATGGCTGAGCATCTCGAACTGGGCGATGGTGAGATCGAAGTGGTGCAGGTGAGTATTCGACATCTGGTTGCTGTTCTGAACGAAACGCACCATGCGCAGCCAGATCAACGTGCTCAGCGACAGATCCTCCATCGCGCCTCCTATGATCTCGGGCCGAGTGTGTCGGCGGTGCTGCCTGATGGTCAATCTACATCGTGGCGAAGCGACAGATGATAGAGACAGACGACGAAGGCAAGGAACTCAAAGTTCCTTGCCTCTATTTACTTTATAGTGCAGATGGGGACTTGCGGCAAGACCCCTTTGGTGAAGGAGACTAGTACCTCGCGTTGAGAGAGTGGAGCAGTTGTGACTGAAGTGATCATCGTCGGTGCCGGGCCGACCGGCTTGATGCTGGCCGCAGAGCTGGCTCTGGCAGGGGTGGACAGCGTTCTTGTCGAGAGACGAGCAAACCAGGAACTGGTCGGAACGCGTGCGCTGGGACTGCAGTCGCGGACCCTTGAGATGCTCGATCAGCGCGGCATCGTCGATCGTTTTCTCGATGAGGGCCAAGTCGCTCAGGTCTTGGGGTTCGGCAACACGCGACTGGGCATCATCGACTTTCCGTCACGACACCCGTACGGATTGGGCCTCCGGCAGCAGCGCACCGAACATATCTTGGCCGGGTGGGTCGAGGAGCTCGGGGTGAGAATCGACTACGGCGTCGACGTCACCGGATTCGATCAGGACCGCAGCGGAGTTGAGGCTCAGCTGTCCGATGGTCGTGTGCTGCGCGCTGACTACATCGTCGGCTGCGACGGAGGGCGCAGTCGGATCCGCAAGGCCGCGGGGATCGATTTTCCCGGTTGGGAGCCGACGATGAGCAGCCTCATCGCCGAGGTTGAGCTGACCGAAGAACCGGAATGGGGAGTCCACCAACACGAATTCGGAACGCAGGCGTTCAGCCAGCTTCCGAACGGCCGGGCAAGTCTCGTCGTCTCTGAGAAGGAGCCACAGGAGAGCTCGGAGCCCACTCTCGATGATCTGCGCTTCGCGCTGACCGAGGCGTGGGGACAAGACTTCGGAGTTCGCGATCCGAGTTCGCTGACTCGCTTCACCGACATGGCTCGACAGGCCGCTGCCTATCGTTCTTCCCGGGTGCTGCTGGCCGGTGACTCGGCGCATGTCCATTCGCCGGTCGGCGGCCAGGGCCTCAACACAGGAGTCCAAGATGCTGTGAACCTGGGCTGGAAACTCGCACAGGTGGTCAGAGGGACATCGCCGGACAGTCTCCTCAACACCTATCACTCGGAACGTCACGCAGTCGGCGCGCGAGTCATCCACCACAACCTGGCCCAGACGGCACTGATGCGAATGGACGACCGTGTCAACGCCCTGAACGAAGTGATCGATGGCTGGCTCCACATGGACGAGCCGCGCAAATCACTTGCCGGCGACCTCTCCGGCCTCGCCATCCGCTACGAGGCGCGAACCGACGTTGCCGGTACAGCCGATGCTGCCAATGGAACCGATGACGCCAGCTCAGACGTGCACCCACTGGTGGGTCGTCGCATGCCCGACCTGGATCTCCACACTCCAGCGGGGGCACGGCGAACATTCACGCTTCTCCACAGCGCTCGCCCAGTGCTGCTCAACCTCGGCGATGCCAGTGATATCGACATCACAGCATGGGCAGATCGTGTCGATCGTGTCGATGCGCGCTACTACGGTGTGTGGGATCTGCCGGTCATCGGCGAGGTGTCGGCTCCCACTGCCGTGCTCATCCGCCCGGACGGCTATGTGGCGTGGGTCGGGCAATCGTCGGCCGCAGGGCTCAGCGAAGCGCTGGGATTCTGGTTCGGTCTCTAGCTCTTCGTGGAACAATGGGTGGCAGAGCTCGCGTGTGCGCCGGGAAGAAGGATTGATTCGTGAATAGCCAGAACTCAGCTGTCGGTGAGACTGACGACCGCCTCGGCGCGGGACGGACTGCCGCCGTCATCATCGCCTCCACCTCGGCAGCCAGGGGAGAGGCGGCCGACACCACCGGCCCGATCCTCGTCGACTGGCTGCGCACCCGCGGATACGAGACTCCCGATGCCATCGTCGTCCGTGACGGCGAACCGGTCGGCCAGGCACTGCGCACGCTCCTCATCGACACCGACGAAGACCGGCGCCCGCGCATCATCGTCACCAGCGGCGGCACGGGACTGGCACCGGATGACCGGACCCCGGAATTCACCGCCGAACTCCTCGAGCGGCAGTCACCGGGGCTCGTGTACGCGATGTGGCGCAAGGGCTTGGAATCGACCACCTCGGCGGTGATGAGCCGCGGAGTCGCCGGCGTTCGCGGCCGCAGCTTCGTCATCAACTTCCCCGGCTCGAAGGGCGGAGTCAAGGACGGCATCACCATCATCGATGACCTCCTCGAACACATCCAGACCTCGATCGAGGACACCACCGACCACGGACCACGGGTCTGATCGCCATGGTGCAGCGCAGGGCCGTTCGTGCCCGAGTCCACAGATTCGACGCCACCGGAGAGATCTCCGCCGGCCCCGACTCCCTGGCTGGGGAAGAGCCGCTGGAGGTCCGCCTCAACGGGGAGCAGTTCTCCGTCACCATGCGCACACCCGGCAACGACATCGACCTTGTGGCCGGCTATCTCCTCTCCGAGGCGGTCATCACGACCATGGCCGACATCGAGGAGATCGACTTCTCCACCGGGCTCGCTCCCGACGGGACCCGGAACCACAACGTCGCGGCTGTGCGGCTGCGACCCGGAATCTGGAGCGCCGAGGCGGCCCCCGCCCGATCCGTCTATACCTCGTCCTCGTGTGGGATCTGTGGAACCGCGGCCATCGACGCGGTGACGAAGACGTCCCCTTACCCCCTGATCCCGGCCTCCTTCCACCACGATGAGGACGACGGTGAAGAGTACCGGTTTCCGCCCCTGCTCTCGGCCGCACGCATCGGTGAACTGCCCGACCGGCTGCGCACACAGCAGGACGTCTTCGACAAGACCGGAGGAGTCCACGCCGCCGCACTCTTCGCCGTCGGCGAGGATCCGAACGATGAGCCGGAGCTCCTCGTCGGGCGTGAGGACGTGGGCCGTCACAACGCCGTCGATAAGGTCATCGGCTGGGCGATGTCACACTACGGAATCGGTCTGCCGCTGAGCCGCACGGTCCTCCAGGTCTCAGCGCGCGCCTCATTCGAGCTCGTCCAGAAGTCCGCAATGGCAGGCATCCCGATGATGTCGGCCGTGAGCGCACCATCGGCACTGGCCGTCGATCACGGCAAGAGTGTGGGTGTCAGCGTCATCGGCTTCAACCGCAGGGGCCGTTTCAATGTCTACTCATACCCGGAGCGGGTGGCCTGAGCCCCGGCCTGATTCCGGGCACGGTGTTTGTGGCCCATCGGGTCACTGCACCTGGAGTCCCTGCCTCTTCAGGGCTGCCTGCCAACCGAGATAGCTGCCCTCGAGTTCGATGACGCGGTGCCCGGCTCGCCGCAGAGCACTGGAGGCCACCGAATTGCGCACACCGCTCTGGCAGAAGCTGACGATCGTACCCGAAGCCGGCAGCCGATCCTGATGCCACAGGACCCGCCCCGCACTCAGCTGCACTGCGCCGGGGATCGTGCCCTGCGCGAATTCCGATTTGTTGCGAACGTCGAGCAGGAGATCGTAATCGGTCGAGTCGAGGTCCTCCGGCCCCACCAGATCGGGGACAGCTGCGGGAAGGCCGTCGGTGCTGGTGACATAGCCTTCGGTGGTGTCGATGCCGACCCGAATGAAGTGGCTTCGCAGATGCTTGGCGGTGTCCGGGCCATCGGCCAGAAGCACGAGCGGCCGAGGGTCGGACTCCGGATCAAGCACCCAGCCCGCGTGGACGGCAGGCTTGTTCCAGGCTGGAATGTTGATCGCGTCCTGCACCGTGCCCGCATGGACACCGTGCTGATCTCTGGTGTCGATGAAGGTCAGAGAGGCGTTCCTCAGGCCCTCGCGGACTGCAGCGACACTCAGTTCTGGCAGGTCGGACTGTGGACCGAGAATCGCGGGGCCCTCCCGGTTCTGTCGTTTCATGCGGCCGAAATAGGAAGGAGCGTCCGGTTGTCCGTCCAGCAGCTCGTCGACGAAGCCCTGCTCATCGCTGGCTGCGAGATGGCGACCCCACCATGAGAAGGTGCGTTCGTAGCCGACCGTGGTCGACGGTACGGACCCAAGCGCCTTGCCGCAGGCACTTCCGGCACCATGCGCGGGCAGGATCTGCACATAGTCGGGAAGAGGCAGCAGCTTCTCACTCAAGCTGCGATAGAGCTGCGCCGCCCCGACATAGCGGGTATCGACTCCACCAGCTGCCTCGTCGAGGAGGTCAGGTCGCCCCAGATCGCCGACGAAGACGAAGTCACCGGTGAACATGAACCCGGGCTCCTCCGCTGTGGCGGTGTCGGTCAGGAGGAATGAGAGGTGTTCGGGAGTGTGTCCCGGCGTGTGCACCGCCTGCAGGACGAGGTTGCCTACGGTGATGGTGTCACCGTCGGCCAAGCGTTCGCCCTCGTAGCCGTATTGCCAATCAGCTCCGCCTTCACCGGACAGATGGGCAGTGGCGCCGGTGGAATCGGCCAATTCTCGGGTGCCGGAGAGGAAGTCGGCGTGAATGTGCGTCTCGGTGACGTGGACGATGCGCATCCCCTTGGCTTCGGCCAGCTCCAGGTAGGCGCTGATGTCCCGGCTGGGATCGATGACGATGGCGTCGCCGGTGGCCTGACAGCCGATGAAGTAACTCGCGTGGGAGAGGTCCTCATCGTAGATTCGCTCGAGTAACATGATGTTTCTCCTGTCGCGCCGCCAGGGTGAGGCTGCTGCACCGTTGCAGGGCATCGTCGTAGATGCTGTGAGTCAGACCTTGGGCGAGTTCCTCGAGGGTCAGCCATACCCGACTTATTGTCGGGGGACTCAATTTCAGAATACGCCGCACGGGCGGCGGGGGACAGGCATCAGCGGTCATCTCTAGGTCACGAGACGTCATCAATGTCGACGGCGAGGCGTGGCACATTGGTCTGCTCTGTGGCGAGTCAGTCGGGCCCGAATCCACCGCGGGAAGGAACAGCAGATCAGCCTTCAGTGGGAGGTGGCCCCGGCAGGTGCGCGCATACGCTGAATTCCTGGGCTACCCCGCCCAATTGAGACAAAGGATTCGCCATGACCGAGCTCACCATCAACAACAACCGACTGACGATCATCTTTCCCGGGTGGGAGCGAATGATGGCACGACGCCGTTTCCATTCTGTTCCCCTCGATGCGATCCGCGCCTTCGAAGTCACCGGGTGGCCGTCGGAGTTTTTGGGTCTGCGATCTGGAATGAACATCTCCGGCTACCGGAAGCTCGGCACCTATCGGCACCCGAACGGCACACGTCGTCTCGTGGCGATGAAGACCGGTGAACCGGTGCTGCGCATCGGCTTGATCGAAGGCTCTGAGAACGGGGGATTCGATGAACTGCTCATCTCCACTCCCAATGCCGAAGAGGTGAGCGCCGCGCTGCGAAGGTCACCGAGGTGAGCGCCGCGCTTCAGGACTGAACTTGCGCAGCTGCGGTCGGCGGCAGCACTAACCTTCTGTGGATTCCTCGACCACCCTGTCTGTGGCCAGCAGGGTCCGGTCTCCGGCTCGAAGAGTACCCACACCCCTCGATGTGAAGACGTCGGGAACTGCCACGATGCCCGAGCCCTCGGCAGGGTAGCCCCTGGCGATGCTGCCGGTGGCTGCGTTGTGGACCCGCAGACTCTCGCCCTCGCGCAGGTAGATGAGCCCGCCGACGGCAGCCTCTAAGACCACGGGCTCGGGCAGAGAGACGGGCAGTTCGTTCGTGGCCGTCTCATCGATGACCGTCAGGCCCTGCTCGTCCCTTGTGATGATCATCTCCGAGTTCGCATCTCGAGCGATCTCGCTGGCGGACTCGTCGAGGACATCACCAGTTTCTGCATCGATGACGGGCCCGGTCCCATCGTCGGCATCGAGGTGGATGAGACCGTCGACCTGTTCGGGGAAGGCTGTGAGCCCCTCGACGCTCCAGTTGTGATCCGCCAGCGGAATCTCCCACGCGGTGTCTCCTCCGTCCGAGGCGGAGAGAGTGTCCTGATCAACACTGAGGATCGTCCCCTGATACTCGCCGAGGACTCGCGAGGTCGAGGATTCCTCATCTGCGACTTCACCGGAGTCAGAGTCGAGTGCCACAGCTTTTCCGTCATCGGTCTCGCCGTCATCGTCGGCGGGCGAGAAGACCGTTCCCGGGCCGTGCAGCGGACCGGGCACGTCTGTCGGGCCCCACCGCTGCTCACCCGATTCGAGGTCATAGGCGCTCGCCGTCACCTCGGTGCTGCAGCTTTCGTCAGATGCCGAGTCGGTGAGCACCGCCAGCGGCCTCCCCTCACTGTCGGCGGTCACGGTGAACCCGGTGCAGCCCGTGGGTCGCTGGGCCTGCCACAGGGTGGTGCCGTTGCTGTCGACGGCGCTGAAGTCCAGCCGATCCTCGCTGCTGCCTGCGGACAGGAACACATCGCCGAGGTGCTTGACGTCGAGATCCCAGTCCGGCTCCACGAGCTCGAGCGGTTCGACGATCAGAGGCAGCTGCAGGTCGGAGGCATCGACTGCGTCGAGTTCCGTACCGACCTGCTTCGGTTCGCGTTCGAGCTCGGGCGGTTCCTCGGCCGAGGTGCAGCCAAAGAGGGCCAGTATGGTGGTCAGCCCGATGGTCAGACTGACGAATCCTCGCCTGGCCATCAGGGCCTTCGCTCGTCTCTGACCCGGTTCGGCGCCTTCGCGGTCTCGGTCCCGGTCTCGGTCTCCGATCCGGTCGCAGTCTCTGTCTGCTCCTGACTCTCGTCCCTGCCCGTCCTGTCCCTGTTGCGACGGCGCTCATGCCGGAACCACAGGGCGATGGCGACGACTGCCAACAGGCAGACGACGAGGATGTCGACCGTGGTCGACGTCCAGGAGCTCGCCCATTCCTGAATATGGGCAAGGGTTGAGGTTGAAACCAGAGACGGTGCCGAGACCAGACCGTTCGTCATCCAGAACACGATGCCGATGAGGACCATCAGGGCTCCGGTGATCATCGAGATGACGGGTAGCCGGCGGCCGAAGAAGTTGACCGAGCCTCCGCGCATGACCGACCTGGCTCGCGGCCCCATCCGCGACCACAGGGCCGCGATGATGAACAGCGGCACGACCATGCCGGCACCATAGATCGCCAGCATCACACCGCCGAGGAATACGCTGCCTCTCGTGGCCGCCAGAGTCAGGACCGCGCCGAGGATGGGCCCGGAGCAGATTCCGGCAATCCCGCTCGTGGCACCCAGGAGGAAGGTCTTCGTTGCTCCTGTCGCCGTTGCGGACTTCGACCTCATGGCGTCGGCACCCGG
This sequence comes from Brevibacterium sp. UCMA 11752, assembly GCF_021532235.1. Classification (NCBI taxonomy): domain Bacteria; kingdom Bacillati; phylum Actinomycetota; class Actinomycetes; order Micrococcales; family Brevibacteriaceae; genus Brevibacterium; species Brevibacterium sp. UCMA 11752. The sequence continues at coordinate 1,671,458 of NZ_JACBOS010000003.1, forward strand.
CAGCGCCCGAGCGGGGTCGAACCCGAATCCGAAGAACTGGACGATGCCGAGGATGACGAGGATCACCGAGGCGACGAGGACGATCGTTCCGCGATAGGCCGTGAAGATTGCTCCCAGGGTCCCTGCTCCCATCCCCAGGGGGATGAGGACGAGCAGCATTCCAACGTAGAAGATGACACCGTGGAGCAGCAGTCGTGACCCGGCCCCTACCGTGGAGCCGAAGAAGGCTGGCAGCAGCAGTGCCGCGCACGGGCTGAGCAGTGCGAGGACTCCGCCGATGAAAGCGCTGAGTAATCCGATGTCCATCAGTTCGCTCCTTCCAATTTCTGTTCTATGGCGTCGACGAAGACGCTGGTGGGTTGGGCTCCGACGTAGGGTTGATCGCCGAGGATGAACGTCGGAGTCGAGAAGGCGCCGAGTTCGGTGCCCATCTTGGCGTTCTTGTCGACAGCCGCGGCTGTTTCAGAGGAGTTCATGTCTTTCTCGAACTGGTTCATGTCGAGGCCGATATCGGCGGCCACGGATGTCAGCGCTTCGGGAGAGAGCTCCTCCGGCGGACGTGGTTTGCCTCCGGCGAACAGCTTCTCGTGGAACTCCCAGTGCTTATCCTGCAGAGCGGCCGCGTATGCCGCCTTGGCGGCCTGTTCGGACGCGGAGCCGAAGACGTTGACCTCGCGCCATTCGATGCGCAGATCATCGGAGTCGACGTAGTCGAGCATCTTCGGCAGAGTGTCCTGAGACCAGGCCGCACAGTACGGGCACTGATAGTCGGAGAAGACGACGAGAGTAACCGGAGCATCCACAGGACCGTCGGCCAGAGGGTCGTCATCGTCGCTGTCGAAATCGCTGACATCCTTCTGCTGGGGATCCTCGACCTCGGTGACGACGACATCCGACTCCTTCTGTCCGGCGGCGGTCGTCTGGCCAGAGTCGTCGCCCTGCTCTCGATCCATGAAGAGGATCATGAGCACGAGAGCCAGGGCCGAGGCGGTGACCACGAGAGGTATCCACCAACGGTATTGGGGCCTGAGCGCTTCGTGTCTCGGCATATCACCACTCCTGAATTGCTATGAAACTTAATAAAGTGCATGTCATGGCGGACCAGTGCTGCCACGTTCATTCCTGACTCGTGATCAACAGCGGTGTCTGTGGATCACCGATGAGCGCGGCACCGGATTCGGAGATGTGGTGTGGGGCTCCGAGCTGCTTGGTCGCCTTGAGCAGTGGAGTGTCCTTCTTGATGGGACTGCCGTCGCGAGCGGCTCTGGCTGTGACTGACTGCTCCTCCTGGTCCGAGTCGCTCTCGTTCTCCGGCTCGCTCCCACTCTCTGAGTCGAAGGTGATGAGACCTGTGCGCCCACTGCGGAAACCTCGGCGTGGGCAGGCAGCGGTGTGCTCCAGCGTTTGGTCCCATCGGCGTCGAAGCCGTGCAGTTCGGACCCGACCGTGACCAGGGTGTCGCTCGATGAATCGAACCAGGCCCCAGAGATCTCGGAATCGACGGTCGCACCCGAGCGCATGTCGATCAGAGTCCGCATGTCGCTGCCGGCGTCGCCCAGCAGTGCATGAGTGGTGCCGATCGGTTCCCAGGGCACCTCCCTGGCCTCGGACGTTGACATGCTGAACTCCTCGGCGGCTCGGTTCCATAGCTTTTGTCCATCGAGATCCTCGCCGACGATGTCACTGCCCTGGCTGCGAACGAGATGTTCACCGAACAGCGCCACCACACGTGGCGAGGCGTCGCCACCTTCACCTGCGTCCTCTCCTTCGGCGGCGACCACGTCTCCGGTGGCCGGGTCGAGTGCGGTGCGGGGACCGCTGGGTCCGATGTAGTCCTTCGGTGCGCCTGCGAAGATGAGGCCGTTGCCCAGCATTGCGCCGGGCGTCTCCACCGGTCCCCACTGTTTCTGACCGGTCTTGAGGTCATAGCCGCTAGCGGTAGGTGTGAGTGAGTTGCCGGTCGAGAGGTCTTGGTCCATTAGGACTGCAATGGGCCCATCATCGGTTGTGGTGACGAGATAAGCGGAACAGGCTCGTGGACGCCGCGCAGTCCACAGGACCTCCCCGGTCGAATCGACAGCGCGATATTCGAGGCTGTCATCGTTCTCGTGCATCGACAGGAACGTCCCGTCCGCTTCCTGGGCTGAGGCGTCCCAACCCGGGTCGACGGTGCGAGACGCAGCGGAATCGCTGTCTGCCTCCCCATGATTGGAGCTCAAAGCTTCACCGGCAGCGAAACTCGGAGCTCGTGACCCAGCCGAGCTCGGCTCGGATGACTGGGACTCCGAACCGAACGCAGAGCAAGCGCTGAGCGGCAGGACGACGGCGAGCGCGAGTGGCAGAACCGCTGAGGCGATGGGCCGTGGTCGCACGCCGCCTTACCCTTCCGCCTCGGCGAGGGCATCGTCGACGGCACCGACGAATTCCTTGGTCGGTTGGGCACCCACAAGGGGTTTGCCGCCGATGACGAACGTCGGGGTGCTGGCCACGCCCAGGGAAGAGCTCTCTTGGGCGTTGGCCTCGAACTCCTCGTGAGCGTCGACCGAGTTCAGGTCTCCCTTGAACTTGGTGGGGTCGAGGCCGAGTTCCTTGGCCGTGGACACCAGTGAGTCGTCGTCGAGCTCGGATTTCGGAGGGTGCTCACCGCCTTCGAACATAGCATTGTGGAACTCCCAGTATTTGTCCTGGAGGCCGGCGGCATAGGCTGCGCGGGCCGCCCTTTCGGACTCCTCACCGAAGACGGCGAGGTCACGCATCTCAATGCGCAGATCACCCTTGTCGACGTATTCCATCATGGTTGGCAATGTCTCCTCGTTCCAGGTGGCGCAGTAGGGGCACTGGTAGTCGGAGAACATGACGAGAGTCACCGGCGCATCGACATCGCCGACGGCGCGGCTGTCGTCTTCGACCCGGTGCTCGACGAACGACAGGTCGACCTCTTCGCCCTCGGAGCCTGAATCGCTGCCGGAGCCCGCTTCGCTCTGCGAGTGTGCGTTCGCACTGTCGTCAGAGGGGCCTTGGTTGGCGATGACCACGCCGATGAGCACCGTAGCGAGAACGATGACGGCTAAGGGCACGAGCCAGACCATGGGGCCGCGATCGGAACGGAACACGGGAGCCTCCTTGAAAATGTCGGGTTGGGAGTCGGATCGGCACGCATTCGAGGCAGCGTGCCATGGAACTTTACTATCTGGCATAGTATACTAACTTCCATAGTAAACGTTTTGTCCGAAGCTGCGCAACGAAGGGACCCTCATGCTGTTCTCCTACCTCTCTGAGGCGGCCCAGTCGCTTCGGATATGGGGCACCCGCCGCATCGTCGTCGCCATCGCGGCGGCCGGTGCTTCCGTGTTCGTCATCGGATTGTCCACGGTGCTGATTCCCAACTCCTTCTTCTCCAGAGACATCCCTCCCGAGTGGTGGGACTACCCGGTCTGGATTCTCATGTCGGTCCTCTTGGGCCTGCTCATTGCCACCTATGTCCGCGAGCCCGGCCCTCGCAGAACCGGTTCCCGTGGGAACAAAGACGTTGCCGATGCGGTCGACGATGACTTGGCCGATGAGGACGTGGTCGATGAGAGGGCTGAACGTCGCGGCGGCACCTTCGGCACCGTGGGCGGCATGCTCGGATGGTTCGCCGTGGGGTGTCCTGTCTGCAACAAGATCGCGCTTCTGGTGCTCGGCTACACTGGGGCTCTCACATACTTTGCGCCGTTGCAGCCTGTGCTGGCGGTGCTGTCGGTCATCCTGCTGCTGGTCGCGGTGGTCGTCCGCCTCAAGGGGCAGTTCTCCTGCCCGGTGCCCAATCGTGAAAGGAGCCGTCTGTCATGACATCAGCGTCGGATTCGACTGAGAAGTCATCACCGATTCGCCTCGGTGCTCTCGAGCAGCAGGTCATGGACCTGCTGTGGGACGAGGGGGCGTTGACGGTCAGGCAGATCATCGAGGCCTCGGACAATGTTCCCGCCTACACGACGATCGCGACCGTGCTGACGAACCTTGAGCGGAAGGGCCTCGTGCGGCGTGAGCGACAGGGCCGATCGGTGCTGCACCGTCCGATCATCAGCCGCGAGGAGCATGCGGCGACGCTCATGCAGAAGGCGCTGCTCAACGGGGGAGACCGGGCGGCATCGATCCTGCACTTCGTCGAAGGCATCGGAGCCGAGGACGTCGAGCTCCTCCGTGGCTATCTCAACTCCAAGGAAGAACGCGGATGAGTCTGCTGCTCATCGGCGCCGGCGCAGTCGCTCTGTTCGCCCTCATCTCCTTCATCGGTCCTCTTCTCGTGAGAACGGCCGCGCCGGTTCTCATGCGGGTACCGCGGTTGGCCGTGTATGGGCTCCTGTTGGTGTCCCTCATGTGGTGGGCCGTCGTGGCAGCGCTGAGCCTCATGGCGGCCTCGCTGTTCAAGGGTCCGGATGTTCTGCCCGTTCCCCTTGCCGATGTGTGCCAGCGGTGCCTCATCGCAGCCAGTCCCTTCCCCGGGCTGGCGCAGGTCGACACATTGGTCCCGGTCGTCCTCTTCCTCATCTTCCCGCTTGTGCTCTCGGTGGTCTCCGCCGTCTGGGCGCTGCATCAGCGGACTCGTCGCAGGCAGGCGAATTCGGCTGCAGCTCAGCGACTGCGCCGGGACTCGGCGGTCGCCGATATCAACGGGCATTCACTGAACGTCCTCGATGGTCGGGCCCCGTTCGCGTTCTCAATGCCACAGAAATACGGCGGTGTGATCGTCTCCGAAGCTTTGTGTGCGACCTTGGAGAAGAATGAGCTCACCGCCGTGCTCGAGCACGAAAGAGCCCACGTCGAGGGCGGGCATCATCGGGTGATGGCAATCGTCGACACCTTCGTGCGACCGCTGTCGTTCATTCCCTTGTTCGCCGAGGTGGCTGCTTCCATTCCCCTCTACCTCGAGATCATTGCCGACAGCCGAGCTCGGCAGGTTGCCGGCACGCCGGCTCTGGCCAGCGCTCTCCTCAAGATCGGGCAGCCCGCGAGCCACAGCGACCACCTCGGCGGCCTCCATGCTCTCAATATCGCCGGACCTGACCGCATTCGACAGCTGGTCTCACCGGCCACTATGACATCCGGGGTACTGCCGGTGGTGGCTCTGGTCAGCGTGCTCGCGGCATTCGTCACCGTCTTCTCCTCAGTCTTCTACTCCTACGCCACGGTGCTGGCCACCGGATGCGCCATACCCTGACTCACCTCGGTGAAGTGGTCACCGCTCGGACTCAAACCACTTCGACCACTCAGATGCATATCATGCTGGAAGGGAGCATGAGGAGAGCGCTGAGTGGATAGTCGAGAACAACAGGGGCCGAGCAGGGGAATGCTGACGGTCCTGCTGGGCGCTGTCGGTGCCGGACCGCTTCTGCTCTACGGGCTCAGTGCTGTCAGCGACTCGATCATCGTCGACCTGGGCATCTCGGAGGCTCAATTCGGTCTCCTGGCCACCGCCTGCTTCACCTGTGCGGCCATCGGCAACGCCACACTGGCACGTGTCGCCGACAGGCATTCGGACATGTCCCTCATGACCATTGTCTTCGCACTCGCCGCCGCGGCATTGGCGCTGGTGGCGGTCCCGGCGGGATTCGGAATGCTGCTCGTCGCTGCAGCCCTGTCGGGCATTGCACAGTCCTTCCCCAACGGGGTCACCAACCGGATCCTCCTCGAACGCGTTCCGGTGCAGAAGCGGATCGGCTGGGTGGGAATCAAGCAGTCGGGGGTGCAGGTCAGCCAGCTGGTGGTCAGTGTGGTCTTTCCGCTGCTGGCCGCGGCCGCAGGGTGGCGGGGCGCGGCCCTGGCCATCGCACTCGTCCCGCTCGTCCTTATGGTGATGACCTGGCGTGCGCTGCGTGCCGCACCGCTGTTGGCCGAGACGTCGGCACCGGTTGCCGAATCTGATCCCGGCGAACCCGATCTCGCCGAGGCTGACGACGCCAACGCTGATCCTGCCGCACCGGTGACGCCGGCACCAGCCACCTCGCCGCGGTACCCGGGCATGATGTGGGCACTGGCGGCCTTCGGCCTGCTCAACGGCATCGGGGTCCAGGCAACCAATGTCTATATGCCGCTGTTCTCCGTGCGCGAGTTGGACTTTCCACTCGTGCTCGGCGGTGTCACCGCCGCGGTGGCCGGTGCGATCGGTGTGGCCGCCCGAGTCGGTTGGGCCAGGCAGATGGCCCGCGGTGCTTCCGGGCCTCGCGTGCTGCTGCTTCTTGCGCTCATCGCCGTCACCGGTGCCGCCTTGTTCTTCGCCGCTGGTGTGACCGGATGGGCGTGGCTGCTGTGGATCGCGGCGGCACTGCACGGCACCTCGGCACTCGGCGTCTCTGTGGTACTCATGAGCGCTCTCATGCGGTCGATTCCCGCGACCGCGATGGCGTCGGCAAGTGGAATGGTCACCGCCGGCATGTTCACCGGGTTCGCGCTCGGCCCTGTTGCCATGGGGCTGTTGGTCAGCTCACCCGGTGGCTTCTCGCTGGGCTGGGCCGTTGTCGGACTGGTCTACCTGCTCTGCGCGCTGCTCGCTGTTGTGCTCATTCGCGCAGCGAACAGAGCAGCCTGATCCGGCCATTGATGCGACTGTTCCGAACAGCGGAGGATACTCTCCCTCAGACAGTCACACCAGGTCTTGTCTGTTGTGTGGAGTCTGCTTAAACTTCCCGATAGATGGCGCAGACAGGTAGCCGGTGCGAACTGATACAGCGAGGTGTCTGATGAGCAAGGATGTTGAACTCGGAACCATCACAACCGATGTGCCGGCTCGGATAGACCGACTCCCGTGGGCTCGATTTCACTGGATGGTTGTCGTCGGCCTCGGCAGCGTGTGGATCCTCGATGGACTCGAAGTCACAATGGTCGGCAATGTCGCCGCCCGAATGACAGAGGAAGGCAGCGGCATCTCGATGACCGCCGGACAGATCGGCACCGCGGGGGCCATCTACGTGCTGGGGGCGTGCGTCGGCGCCATTGTCTTCGGTCAGCTCACCGACAGGTTCGGTCGCCGCAAACTCTTCCTGATCACCCTTGTCCTCTATCTCGTCGCCACTGTGGCCACGGCGTTCTCCTTCTCACCGTGGTACTTCTTCCTCGTCCGCTTCCTCACTGGTGCCGGAATCGGCGGCGAATACGCGGCCGTGAACTCTGCCATCGACGAGCTCATCCCCGCCCGGGTGCGCGGACGCATCGACCTCATCATCAACGGGTCCTACTGGCTCGGTGCTGCCGGAGGAGCGGCGACGACCTTGTTCTTCCTCAACACCGACATCTTGCCGCAGATGATCGGCTGGCGACTCGCCTTCGCCGTCGGCGCACTGCTGTCGATCTTCGTCTTCGTCGTGCGCAAGAACGTGCCGGAGAGTCCACGCTGGCTGTTCATCCACGGACAGCAGGACGAGGCCGAACGCATCGTTGAGAATATCGAGACCGACATCGAGGAAGCGACTCAGGACAAGCTTCCGGCACCGGATCAGACGATCACGATCCGCCAACGCAAGACGATCTCCTTTGCCGAACTGGCGAGGGTCGCATTCAAGCTCTATCCGCGGCGGGCGATTCTCTGCCTGCTCCTCTTCGTCGGTCAGGCCTTCCTCTACAACGGAATCACGTTCAACCTAGGCGGCATCTTCAACGGCTTCTACGGGGTGGCCGCGGCGAGTGTGCCGATCTTCATCATTCTCTGGTCTTTGAGCAACTTCGCCGGGCCCGTTGTCTTGGGCAGGCTCTTCGACACTATCGGACGCAAACCCATGATCGCGTTCAGCTATCTCGGATCAGCGGTCGTTGCAGTGGTCCTCGCGTTCGTCTTCAACGCGGACATCGGCAACGCCTGGGTCTTCCTCATCATTCTCGTCGTCTGCTTCTTCCTCGCCTCCTCCGGCGCCAGCGCCGCGTACCTCACCGTCAGTGAGATCTTCCCGATGGAAACCAGGGCCCTGGCGATCGCCTTCTTCTACGCGATCGGCACCGCCGTCGGTGGCATCGCAGGGCCACTGCTCTTCGGCAACATGATCGAGTCAGGTGACCGGTCGCTGGTCGCGATGGCATTCTGCATCGGCGCAGGGGTCATGGCTCTGGGCGGGGTCGCCGAGATCTTCCTCGGTGTCAAGGCCGAAGGTGCGAACCTCGAGGACATCGCCCGCCCCCTGACAGCCGAGGACGCCGACGAGGCCAAGGATGAGGTCGAGGAGAAGAAGTCTTCTGAGGAGGGGGAGCGGAAGGTGCCGCAGAGCCGAAGGCAGAGGCTGCGTCCTGGCCCCGGTTCGGCGGGGATGTACTCCCCATGGCCATCGGTGTCCTCACGCGATGTCCCACCCGAGGTCTCAGCCAACGAGGTGCAGGGCATCATTGACTACGTCGGCGACATGCAGCCTGTCTCAGAGACGGAGCTCTACCGCGCCATCGGTGCCCGCCATTGGGGCCCGGGGCGTTTCCACTCTTCGGTGCGCGAAGCGATCAGGCAGGGACACATCCGGCGCAATCGTCGCGGCAGACTGGAATTGACTGCCCATTGAGCGGAAATGACGGGACTGCACAGGCGTCCCGCGTAGAATCAGGACTATGCGTAAACGTGTGCTCTTCATCGTCTTGGCCGTCATCGCGGTGCTCGGATTGATCGCCGGTATGCTCACCGGCACCCCCACGTGAGGGCCGCCCCGTCACTCGATGAGAAGGTCCGAGAGGGTCAACGCTGTGACAGGCAGCCGGTCGGCGCAGCTGAGTGCCGCCGCATGAGAAGGACGACAGGGCACGGAAGCCAGGTTCAATCCATCGATGTCCGGATGGTCGGGGGCTCTGATCGACGATGCCCAAGCACCGCTGCCGTCGAGAGATGACGTTTCCTCACCGGTTCGGACCACTTCGGTTCGGACCACTTCCAGCTTGTTGGGCTCCACACTCAGACCATGTCCAGTCGTCTTCAGCGCAGCTTCCTTGGCTACCCAGAGTTCGAGCCGCCTCCGATCTGAGTTCGTGCAGGCGGAAGTGCGCTCACCTGGGGCCAGCACGTAGTCATCGAATCCGGGGAAGACCTCGCTCGGAAGACCTTCGATGTCAACGCCGATCGGTGAGGACGGCGGCGCAGAGCCGACCAGCACCATCGTTCCCGAACGCGACAGGCTGACTTCTGCGTCCGTGACCTGGGGCTTGCCGTGTGGGCCACCGCAGCTGCGGCAGCAACGCGTGAACTCCAGGTCACCAGCACTGCGAACATCGGCGCCGAGTCGACGAGCAGCGACGAGGCGCAAGACGAGATGTGCACAGCGATAAGCGATCCGATCGGATGCGTGGCGCAGGCGATCGGAGCGCTTCACCTCAGCCGGTGAGAGCAGTGAGGCGAGCCAGGGGTGAGCCGACTGAGTCTCGCGCATCTCGTTGATGTCGCACACCAGGTACTCGATCCCGGCAGCGGTCATCTCTTGCTGATCCCCCGGTACTGGGTCACCGCAACGGTGGAGAAGATCGCAATGACTGCCACGCAGCTGATCACCGCGTAGAGCATCGGGTTGTCTGCCGCCCATCCGGTGCCTGAGGTGTACCCGGCGGGGGAGACATTGCCGAACAGTTCTCGGACGCTGGTTGCCACTGCAGTGACGGGATTCCATGAGGCGATCGCCTGCAGCGGTCCAGGCAGTGAATCGACCGAGACGAAGGCACCGGAGAGGAAGGTGACCGGAAAGAGCCAGATCAGGCCGAGGCTCTGAGCCACCTCGACACTTCGCGCTGTCAATGCGATGAACGCTCCGATCCACGACATGGCGAATCCGAAGAGGAGCAGGAGCAGGATGCCGAGGAGCGCTGACCATGGGCCTTCGGTGATGCGCCACCCGATGATCAGTCCGCAGACCATGGTGACGGCGAGGGAGATCACACCGGTGGCCAAGTCGGAGGTGGTCCGGCCCAGGATGACTGCCACGCGGGACATCGGCAGCGATCGGAACCGGTCGATGAGCCCCAGCTGAAGGTCCTTGGCGAGGTAGACGGCCGTGAATGAGGAGTTGAAGGTCAGCGTCTGGGCCAGGATTCCCCCGATGAGGAACTCCCGATAGGGTGCGCCGCCCAGGCTGCCGCCGAAGACGAATGCGAGCAGGAACACGAAGATCACCGGCTGCACGACGCCGGTGACCAGTGCTCCGGGGTTCGACCCACGTTGAGGAGATTGCGCCAGGCGATGACGGAGCTGTCGCGTGCCGCCGAGGTGATGGTGCTCATGCTCCCACCTCGACTTCCGACTGCGGCTGAGGCGATGGTTCCGCAGTGGCCGGGCTTCCAGTCAGCTCCAGGAAGACGTCGTCGAGCGTCGGACGGCACAGTGCCGCCTCGGTGACGACGACACCGGCTCGGTCCAGGGCGCCGAGCACCTCCAGCAGAGTCTTCTGTCCCTGCGGGGCCGGGACTGTGAGGCGCTGACCCGTGGAATCGCGCTGCGGTGTGACCGAGCCTCCGAGGATACGCTCGATGACGCGCAGTGTCTCGGCGAGGAAATCGGGGCTGACCAGGGTCAGCGAGATGCGTTCTGCGCCGAGGCTGACCTTGAGTTCGTTCGAGGTCCCCTCGGCGATGACTCGACCGGAGTCGATGACGGCGATACGATCCGCCAGCTGATCGGCTTCCTCCAGATATTGGGTCGTCAGCAGCACGGTGGTCCCTTGGCTGACAAGAGTGGAGATGACGTCCCAGGTGTCCAGCCTGCCGCGTGGGTCGAGGCCGGTGGTGGGCTCGTCGAGAATCACCACCGGTGGCCTGTAGACCAGAGCCGAGGCCAGGTCGAGACGCCGTCGCATGCCGCCTGAATAGGCGCCTGCTCGTTTGTCTCTGACGTCGACGAGGGCGAACTCCCTGAGCAGTTCGCGAGCTCGAGCTCGCGACTCGGCGCGGCTCATCCCGTAGAGGCGGGCGACCATGAGGAGGTTCTCGTAGCCGGTGAGCTTCTCATCGACTGCCGCATACTGTCCGGACAGTCCGATGCTGCGGCGCACGGCGGTGGGATCGGCTGTCACCGAGTTCCCCGCGACGGTCGCGTCTCCCGAGTCGGGACGGATCAGCGTGGACAGAACCTTGACCGTGGTGGTCTTGCCTGCCCCATTGGGCCCCAGCAATCCGAAGATCTGTCCTTGGTCGACCTGCAGGTCGATTCCGTCCAAGGCTCTGAAGCTGCCGTAGTTCTTCCTCAGTTGGTCAATGCGGATCACTATGACGCGATCTCGGCGAGCCGGCGCGGAGTGATGTCCGTCCAATTCGCCTCGACGAATTCGAGGCATTCATCGCGCTGCGCCGGGCCGAAGGCGATGACCCAGCCAGCGGGTGCATCGGCGAACGTCGGCCAGAGGGAATGCTGTTGGAGGTCGTTGACGAGTACACGGAAAGTGGCGGTGGTGTCATCAAAGGGGTTTTGCACTTTTCCTCATCTCCTGTCGATTGCTGCTGAGATATAACGCTTACGTCTGTGGTTCGGCGTCATCGTCCAAGTGGATTGCCATCACGGGAAGAATTTCTCGAAGGGCAGGCACTGTGAGCATGTCTGCGTGTCGTGCCGGGACTTCGGTGACGTGAATGTGACCAGTGACATAGGGCCGCCATGATTCGGCAGTGGGGGTGCCGGGCGGAACATCCTGGGTGGCTGTGAAGACCACGACATCGCCGGCGAATGTCTCCGCTGGAGATTCCCGGATCAGTCGCGACATGGTGAAGAACCCGTCGGTCATCGCCGTCATGGTCTCAGTCGAGACATTGCCCAGCGGATCGCCGAGTTCGCGCAGCACCTCCAAAACCCCTTCGTCATCGAGGTCGTCCGTACCGACCCGAGCGCCAGGATGATTGGCACCGAGGTAGTCGGCCCACAGCTCCGGACCCACGACCATGTCGTCGGCACCCTGACCGTCGGGGAAGGCGTCGAGGATCCCGAGGAAGGCAACGTCCTCACCGAGCTCCTGCAGCCGCGCGGCCAGGCGGTGCGCCAGAATGCCGCCGAAGGACCAACCCAGCAGGTGATACGGACCCTCCGGCTGCACCGACCTCATCTGCGTGATGTAGTCGTCGGCGAGCTCGGTCAGCGTGTGAGCAGTGATCTGCTCCGGGTCCTCCGGTGCCAGTCCCGGCATCTGCAGGCCGATCAGCGGACGCTGTGCATCGAGGCCGTGGAGCATCGTTGCGAAGCCCCAACTGATGCCGGTGGCCGGATGCACTGTGAACAGAGGAGCCTTCGTGCCCGTCGTTCGCAGCGGAAGCAGACGCTGCAGGCTGTCCCTGACCGAATCAGCGTTCTCCTGGCCAGCTTCGGCCACCAACTGCTCGACTGTCGGCGAGCGGAAGAGGGACTGGACCGAGAGCTCGGCACCGAGGGCCTCGTTGACGGCTGCGATGAGCGGTCGGGCGAGGAAGGAGTGGCCGCCGAGTTCGAAGAACGACTCGTCGATCCCGACACGGGGCAGGGAGAGCACATCGGCGAAGATGGCGGCCACGGTCTCCTGAAGTGGCGTGCGAGGTGTCGAACGCGACCCGACCTCTGTCTGTGATGGGTCGGGAAGGGCTGACTCATCGATCTTGCCGTGCGCAGTCAGTGGGATCTCGTCGATGACGACGATCCGCGGCGGGACCATATAGTTCGGCACCATCGACCGCACATGTCGCCGAGCCTCATCGGCGAGGTCTGCACGCGACTCTCTCGCTCCCGGGGCATTGGTCCCGGTCGCCACGACATAGCCGACCAGCGCCATGGTGGCGGCATCAGCACCGAATGGCCTCACGAGTGCGTCCTTGACGTTCGGAGCCGAGCGCAGTGCTCGTTCGACCTCGCCGAGTTCGACCCGGAAACCGCGGAGTTGGATCTGGTTGTCGCTGCGACCCAGGAAGCCGAGGTCGCCGTTGTGATGACGAACAACGAGGTCCCCGGTCCGGTACATGCGTTCGCCGGGCTCACCGTAGGGATCACTGACGAAGCGTTCTGCGCTCAGTCCGCTGCGGCCTCGGTATCCGTGTGCCAACTGGTGCCCGGCGAGATAGAGCTCTCCAGTCGTCCCGGCTGGCACATGGTGGAGTCGTTCGTCGAGCACATAGCCGCGCATGTGCTGCAGCGCCGAGCCGAGAACCGGAGTCGCGGAGGCGGCGACGGGCCCGGCAAAGGCGTCGACAGTGGTCTCGGTGGGGCCGTAGAGGTTGTAGGCACTGATGCCCGGACGTTCGCGCAGCCACCCCCAGAGGTCCTCATCGATCGCCTCACCGCCGAGGGCGAGAGTCACAGGAGCATCTGCCCTGGCTGCCTGGTCGATCAGTTCCAGGAAGTCTGGTTCTGTTCTGAGCTGACGCAGGTAGCTGGGGGTGGTCTCCCAGAACCCGATACGCAGATCGCGGAGCAGGCGTGCCAGCTGCTGTGGGTCGCGCTGGACCAGTGTGGAGGTGATGTGGACGCGGTGCCCGACCATCATCCACAGCAGGGGGTCCCATGCGGCGTCGAAGCCGACACCGGTGGTGTGAGCCACCGTGATCTGCTCGGCAGCGGTGGCCGGGGTCGGCAGATAGGTGGCGCGGTGGGAGGCGAGCAGGTTCGCCAGCGCATCGTGGCCGACTTCAACGCCCTTAGGCCGTCCGGTCGAGCCGGAAGTGAAGGTCACATAGGCCGCCGGATCGAGTTGTCCCGCCGGAGGCGTCTGTTCCGGTGGCGCAGCCACCGAGCCCGACCACGGCCAGGTCGACCGGGCATCGTCGACTGTGCCGTCGAGGGCCGAGATCTCGACGATGGGCGGGGCGATCCCGGCCTCGGCGAGGACAGGTGCCAGCTCCTCAGCGGTTCCTGTTTCGGCCAAGACGATGCTCGGTGTCGCATCGGCCATGATCGCAGTCGTGCGACCTGCGGGGTAGTCGATGTCGATCGGGTTGTCGGCAGCACCGGACTTGAGAACGGCCAGGGTGGCGACGATGATGCCTACGCCGCGGCTCAGCCGCACGGATACCGTCGACCCGGGCCCGGCACCGAACCTGAGGAGTTCGCGGGCCAGCAGATCAGAGGCTTCGTCGAGTTCCCTGAACGTCAGCGAGGTCTCGGCTGATTCCACCGCGGTGGAATCGGGCAGCTGGCGCACAGTGGTGGCGAAGACATCGAGGACCATCGGCAGGGAACCCGAGGAGACCGGACCGGCGAGTTGGTCGATTGCGTGAGTGACCTCTGCAGTCTCGAGGAGGCAGATGTCCGAGATCGACCGCTCGGGCTTCTGCACGAGCTCGGCGACGAACCGGGACAGATTCTCACACATGTCGCTGATCGTCGCGGCCTCGAACATCGAGGAGTTGTAGTCGAGCACGACGTCCAGGCCAGGTTCGGGAGTCGACCTGCCTGAGGCGGTCCTGCGGAAGGTGAAGGAGAGGTCGAACTTCGCGTCTCCGGTCTCGACCTCCGGTTCGATGCTCGTGTCGACTCCCGGGAGGTCGAGGAGGGGAGAGGCCGTATTCTCCAGGGAGAGCATGGTCTGGAACAGAGGATGGCGACCCAGCACCCGGGGCGGATTGATGGCTTCGACCAGCCGCTCGAATGGTACGTCGTCGAGTTCCAGCGCGTCGATCACCGCGGTTCGGGTACGCGCAAGCAGGGTGTGGAAATCCGGTTGGGAGGAGACATCGGTGCGGATCGGGACGGTGTTGACGAAGAGCCCGACCATGTCCTCGAGCTCTGGGTCCGAACGTCCGGCGCTCGGCGAGCCGATGACGACGTCCTCACTGCCCCCGACTCTGCTGAGGAACCCGGCGAGCACTGCGTGCAGTGCCATGAACAGGCTGGCTCCCGCCTCGGCGGCGATGGCGGTCAGTCGTTGCGTCGTGCGGTCGTCGAGGTGGAAGTGATGGTGACGGCCGGCTTGACGGGCGGTATGCGGACGAGGATGGTCCGAGGGCAGCGGCGTTTCGGACGGAATGCCCGCCAAGCGATCGCTCCACAATTGGGTTCTGTGCTCCAGGAGCGGACGATCGTCACCGACAAGAGTCTGCGTTTCAAGCACATGACGCTGCCACAGAGCAAAGTCAGCGTACTGGACGTCGAGCTTTCGTCGCATCGGTTGGGCGGAGCCGCGCAGTGCGGCATAGGCGGTCGCCAGGTCCTGAGTCAGCGGGGCCAAGGACGCTCCGTCGGTGGCGATATGGTGCATGATGAGGTGAAGGACCCATTGGTCTCCTTCGGCGAAGAGGACAGCCCGCAGGGGCAGGTCGGTGCTGAGGTCGAATCCTCGGGCGGCTTCCCGGGCCATCTCCTCTGTGGTCGCGGCCGGCGACGGGGTGGTGCGGCGATCGAGGATGCCGTGTCCGGCCTCCGGTGGCAGGATGTGCTGGACAGGACTGCCATCGATGGTCGGATAGATGGTGCGCAGGATCTCGTGGCGAGTGATGACCTCGTTCAGAGCCTGGGCGAGGATATCCGGGTCCAGGTCTCCCTCGAAACGAGCCGCGAGAGAGATCGTGTAGTCGGAGGCCCTGGTGTCGAGCTGATTGAGGAAGTGCATCCTCGCCTGCCCGAAAGACAAGGGGATCGCGTGAGGGCGAGCACCCTGGGAAGAGCGTTTCCACTCGGACAGGCGCAGCCCCGAAGTGGCACCGGGGTCAGCGGTGGGCACCTCTTCGGTGCGTGCCGACCTGCCTTCATCCAGTCCGGCCGGCAGGCTGCGGGACGAGCCATCGAGGCGGCCCAGCAGGGCCGCAGGAGTGGGAGCATCGAAGATCGTTCGCAGCGGAAGATCGGCGTCGAATGCCTCACGGATGTGACCGATGAGGGAGACGGCGAGCAGCGAATGACCGCCCAGCTCGAAGAAGTCGTCGTCGAGTCCGACATGCTCGGCCTCGAGCACGAGCGAGAACTGCTCACACATGGTGCGTTCGTCCGGAGTCTGGGCGGCGCGGGAGGACCGGGCTCCCGACAGATTCGGAGCCGGCAGACGACTGCGATCGAGTTTGCCGTGAGATGTCAGCGGAATCGAGTCGACTGGAATGAGCACGCGTGGGACCATCGGTGCCGGAAGCCAGCGGACGAGGTGGTCGCGGATGGCGCTCTCCTCGACGTCGCCGGCATAGTAGCCGAGGAGCCGTGCCGATTGCGGGTCCTGCGGGTTGTCGACTACGGCCGCAGCCTGTTCGACGCCCTGGCAGGCGGTCAGCGCATTTTCGACGTCTCCGAGCTCGATCCGGTATCCGCGCAGCTTGATCTGGTCGTCGTCACGGGAGATGAAGTCGAGGCGTCCGTCCGAGGTTCGACGGACCAGGTCACCCGTCCGGTACATGCGCTCGCCGTCACCGAGCGGGTTCGCGACGAACCGCAGCGAGGTCTCTGCCATACGGTTGACATAGCCGGTGGCGATTCCGTCTCCTGCGAGATAGAGCTCGCCGACGACGCCATGGGCAACTTCGCGAAGATGCTGGTCCAGGACCAGAGCCTGAACGTTCCTGACCGGACGACCGATCGTGGTGTGCTCTCCTTCGATCTTCGCGATGACTGAGTCGACGGTGAATTCGGTGGGACCGTAGAAGTTATAGGCTCGCGCACCCGCGTGCTGGGCCAGTTCACGCCACAGGTCATCAGGCACGGGTTCTCCGCCAAGAGCGATCGTCAGCACAGGGGCCTTGCGGTGCTGCGCCTCGCCACGGCCGTCGGCGTGATCGACGCGATCGGCGTCGTGTTCGAGGGTCCCGATGTGGTCAAGGAGACCGGAGGCAATCAGCTGACGCACAAATGAAGGTGTGGTCTCGAGCGCATCGATCTGCTGCACACGACAGAATTCCACGAGCGCCTCGGCATCTCGGCGCACATCCTCGTCGACGATGTGCAGGCTCGCTCCGGCCACGAGCCAGAGCACCGGGTCCCAGGCGGCGTCGAAACCCAGACCGGCGGTGTGTGCGACCCTGATCGACTCTTCGCCCAGACCCGCCTCGGCGAAGATCGTCTCCCGATGGTGGGCCAGGAGATTGGCCAGCCCGCGATGAGGCACAGCGACGCCCTTGGGTGTTCCGGTGGACCCGGACGTGTACATCTCATAGGCGCGGTCATCGAGATTCGGACGATAGTCGTCTCCGCGAGCGAATGCCGGATCGGCATGCAGATCTGCGGTGGAGATGGCTGTGCCCGCTCGCACCGGCACGTCGGGGGAGTCGATGACGACGGCGACCGGGTCGCTCACGTCGAGGATCAGCCGGATCCGTTCCTGCGGGTAACTGAGGTCGATGGGAACGGCGATGGCTCCGATGCTCAGCACCGCCAATGGCACGATGATGGCATCGGCGGATCGGGGCAGAGCGATAGCGACCCGCTGACCGGGTCCTATACCCCGACGGCTGAGCGCGCGGCCGTAGCGGTGCACGCGGTCCCCGAGTTCGGCAAAGCTGAGTTCGGTGCCCTCGGCCACGAGTGCGGTCCGCTCGGGTTGACGGTGGACAGTGGTGTCGAGCGCGTCGATGATCGTCGTCTCGACTCGCTCGCGATCGGCTCCGCGGCTCTCCTCGCGAAGAGTGTCGAGCTCTGGTTGGCTGAGCACCTCGACGTCTGAGAGAAGACGGTTCGGTTCGGCGGCGAACTGTTCGAGCACGGCCACGAACCTGGCGGCGATCCCGCGGGCAGTGGAGTCGTCGAAGAGTGCGGAGTCGAATTCCAGGGAGCCGCTGATCCCGGCCGCCTCACCACGGCGTTCGGCCAGATCGAGGAGCAGGTCGAACTTCGCCTCCGAGACCTGCGGGCCGGAGTCCGGCTCGACGTTGAGGTCGCCCATGTCGATATCGACAGGCGCCGTGTTCTGCAGTGTCAGCATCACCTGGAACAGGGGGTGAAGACCTTCGGAACGCGGTGGGTCGAGCTCGTCGACGACGCGCTCGAACGGGGCATCCTGATTGGCGTAGGCCGCGAGGTTGGATCCGCGGACTCGGTCGATGACGTCGGCAGCACTCGGATTGCCTGAGGTGTCGGTGCGCAGGACGAGCGTATTGACGAAGAACCCGACGAGTTCGTCGAGCTTTGTCTCGGTTCTGCCTGCGACGGGGGTGCCGATGGGGATGTCACTGCCCGCACCGAGCTTGTCCAGCAGCACGGCGAATGCCGCCTGCAGCACCATGAACAGGCTGGCATTGCGCTCGCTGGAGAGTCTGCGCAGTCCGGCATGGACCGTGGGGCTGATGTCGACCGGAATTGCACGGGAGACAGATCCTGCGATCTGCGTGTCTCTGGACCGGTCGGCTGGAAGGCGCAGCTGTGAGGGTGCGTCGGCCAGCGACTCCTTCCAAAATGCCAGTTGGTGGGAGAGCGCACTGTTCGGGTCGTCCTCGGTTCCGAGGGTCTCTCGCTGCCACAGGGCGTAGTCGGCGTACTGCACGGGAAGAGGGGGAAAGGCCGGGGCCCGTCCCTGCCCGCGAGCGCGATAGGCGGTGGAGAGGTCTCTGGCCAGGGGGCCGAGTGACCAGCCGTCGGCGGCGATGTGGTGCAGAGTCAGCAGCAGCACATGATCATCCTCGCTGAGCCTGATGAGGAGTGCCCTGATCGGAAGTTCTCTGGAGACGTCGAATCCTCGGGTGGCCTCAGCTTCCACGGTGTGGTGGACGAGTCCTTCACTGACGCCGACCGTGGACATAGCGATGCGGGCGTTGGCCGGATTGAGAATGACCTGCTCGGGCTGCCCGGCCGTCCAGGGGAAGACGGTGCGCAGGCTCTCATGCCGCGCGATGACGTCATTGATGGCCGATTGCAGCGCATTGACGTCGAGTCGTCCGCGCATGCGCAGAGTCAGAGGAATGTTGTACGCCGCGGAACTCGGATCGAACTGGTTGATGAACCACAGACGGGCTTGGGCATATGAGAGTGGTACCTGGGTGGGTCGGTCTGCGGCGACGAGCTCATGACCCGAATCGTCGGTGATGGCCTTCGGGTCGAAGCAGGCGCTGAGCTCGCGGACGGTGGGGTGTTGGAAGACCTCGCGCAGGGCGGGTGCGGTGGCGAAGCTCGTGCGCAGGGAGGCGACCAATTGGGTGGCGAGCAGCGAGTGTCCGCCGAGTTCGAAGAAGTCATCGTCGATGCCGACGGAGTCGATGCCCAGCACGTCGCTGAAGGCCTCGGCCACGATCCGTTCTTGGGAGTCTCTCGGCGCTTCGGATTCGGAACGTGCCGATTCCGGTTCTGGGAGGGCCTGGCGGTCGAGCTTGCCGTTGACTGTGAGTGGAATGCTCTCAATCTGCATGATGAACGAGGGAACCATGTAGTCCGGGACACGGGCCTTCATGCTTCGGCGCACCTCGGCGGTATCGAGCTGCGAGGGAGAGGTGACGAAACCGAGCAGCTGAGCATAGCCGGCCTGGTTCTGCCTGAGTTCGACGACGGCCGAACTGATCCTGGGATCAGACTGCAGGGCGAGTTCCACCTCAGAGAGTTCGACTCGGTAGCCGCGCAGTTTGATCTGCTCATCGGCGCGGCCCAGAAACTCGATGCCGCCGTTCAGGGGCCGGCGGACGATGTCTCCGGTGCGGTACATCCTCGAACCATCGTCGGCGAACGGGTCGGCAACGAAGCGCTCAGATGTCGTTCCGGGACGGTCCACATAGCCGCGCGCCAGGTTGAGCCCTGCGATGTAGAGTTCTCCGGTGGCCTGTTCGGGCACAGGGGCCAGCCGGGAATCGAGGACATAGTGCCGGGTGTTCGTGACGGACTGGCCGAGGATCGGCGACGTGTCGGCAGCGATGGTTGCGGTCAGACTGTCGACGGTGGTCTCTGCCGGTCCGTACAGGTTGTAAGAGGTCATTCCTTCACGTGCGGCCAGCTGTTTCCAGAGTCCGCTGTCGACTGCTTCTCCGCCCAACGCGACGACGCTGGGGTGGCCGTCCGCGCCGAAGCTGCTGTGAGCCAGCAGAGCCTTGATGAAAGAGGGCGTCGTCTCGATGGAGTCGATGCCATGGGTGGTGAAGTAGGCCGTCAGGGCCTCTGGGTCGCGGCGAGTGAGCGAGTCGATGAGGTGGAGTTCATGTCCGGCGAAGAGCCAGAGCAGCGGGTCCCATGCGGCGTCGAATGAGATCCCTGCGGTGTGTGCCACCCGCAGCCCGCGACCGAGGCGTTCAACGGCCGGAGCGAAGATGGTCTCCTGGTGGCTGAGGAAGAGATTGAGCAGCGACTGATGTTCGACGCCGATGCCCTTGGGTCGGCCGGTCGACCCGGATGTGAAGATCACATAGGCGAGGTCGTCGGGTGCCGGAGTGGCCCCCGGCACCGTCTGCGAGGTCCTGGACGACAGCGCAGCGGCGAGCACGTCCGAATCCAGGTCGATGACAGGTCGGTCTGTGAGAATCGTGGTCTCTCCGTCAGGGCCGGGCACGCTTGAGGAATTGAGTACAAGGGCCGGGGCCGCGTCGGCGACCATTGCTTCGATTCGGGCCGCCGGATGATCGGGATCGAGAGGAACGAATGCAGCTCCCGCCTTGAGGACCCCGAGCACAGCGACCGGCATCGCCGTGGTCCGTCCGATGCGTGCGGCGACGCGTGTGCCCGGACCGGCGCCCTGCTGGCGCAGATGGCAGGCCAATTGTGTCGAACGGCGATCGAGTTCGCAGAAGCTGAGATGCCCGTCATCGGCGACCACGGCGGAGGCGAAGGGGGTCTGATGCGCGTGGCTGACGAATTCGTCGACCACGGTGTGGTGGGGGATGTCCTGGATTCGCCCCTGTCCGCCGGCGATGACCTCGTCTGCCTCGCTGTCGTCGAGCAGAGACAATCCCGCCAGAGACTGAGCGTGACCGGGTTCCAACTGAGCGTGACCGGGTTCCAACTGGGCCAGGACGGAGAGGAAGCGTCCCAGGTGATCGGCGAGACTTTCCTGGGAGTAGAGCTCGGCATTGGCCTCAAGCCGAACGATCGCAGTTCGTGAGTCCCTGCCGGAGGAGTTCTGGTCCGCTCCCAGGCCGTGGACGATGATCGACAGATCATCGACGGGCCCCGTGGACAGAAGATGAAGGGAGGCCTGAGTTTGACCGAAGCTGATGTCATCGACGGCAGGGAAGATGTTGACCGAGGGCCCGATGTAGCTCGTATCGGTATCGAGTTCCTGATATTGGAATCGTTGGTGGATGAGTGTCGAGCGCAGGGCGGAACCCGTGCTCTCAAGGAGTTCGGGGAAAGTGGTCTCGGGTGCAGTGGTCAGCTGCAGCGGCAGGATCTTCGACATCATCGACGGCACGGATTTGGCCAGGGGGCTGCGCCGGGCCGTCACAGGCAGGCCCACGGAGACGGTCTTGCGACCTGTCATCCTGTGCAGATAGGTCGCAGCCGCTGCGAGGATGAGCGTCGGTGCCGATTGGGCACTCGCCAATTGTCTGGCCAGCTCCGGGGGTATGTCGGCGTTTGCCGTGACCAGCTGTTTCGCCGAGGCAGGCGGACGTCCCGCCAAGCCCGTGGCGGTCTCCGACTCGGCGATGGTCTGTGACCAGAAGTCGGCATCCGTGCGGAAACGCTGTGACGCCCGGTAGTCCGCCTCCTCGGCCACCAGGGCCTCCAGGCTGCCGAAAGGCGAATCCGATGGCTGCGCGGCAGGATCAGCCAGCTCGCCGTACAGCTGCGACTCGCGTCGCAGGACGAGCACGGCAGAGTAGCCGTCGACGAGGAGGTGGTGGGCTCGCTGGTAGAAGATCCAATGGTCCTCGCCGAGGTGGAACAGCTCAGACCTGAGCAGCTCACCGGTCTCGAGATCGTGAACGGTGGCGAGGTCGGCTTCCATGAGGGCCTGGGCCTTTGCCATGGATTCGTCGACCGACCCGCCTCGCAGATCATGGAAGTGTAGGTGACTGCGAGGCGAGCCGTGCTTTTGGAAGACTCCCTGCTCGTCTTCGCCGAAGACGACGTTGAGCGAATCGGCCTCGGCTACGGTGGTGCCGACGGCACGTCGCATGACATCGACGTCCAGAGGCCCGAGAATTTCGACGTACAGCCCGATCTGGAATGTCGGGTTGTCGGGTTCGATCTTCTGGGCATACCAGATGCCTCTTTGTGCGGACGTGAGTTCGATGCGGGGGGAGTCTTCAGTCATTGTGTCTTTCGAACGCGAGAGTGTGATGCGGTCTTGCTGAAACGGCAGAAGAACGGTTACTGGAACTGTCCGATGTTGATCGTGCCGATGAGGTTCATCAGATCTCCGAGATCGATGAGCGGTCCTTCGATCAGTGAGCTGGAGGTGTCTGCAGAATCTGTCTGTGGTGCTTCAGCTGCCGAAGCTGCGCCGGGGGCGGCGAAGACTCCGACCATCACGGCGAGAGTTGCGATTGCGGCACCGCCGATGGTCCGAAGACCTGTGCGTTTGAGGCTCAACATTGTCCCTGTCCTTTCCTGACACGGCGTGCAGATCATCTGCACCGGGCAAGCAGAACTGGTTCGGAGGGTTCGTGCGTTTGGATTGACGATTCGCGAGATTTCTCGGAATCCTCAGACTGACAGCTGCTGAGAGCCGCGTTGACGCGCACGCTTCACGCCTGACCGAAAGCAGAGCATAATAGAACGTATGAACGAATATCAGCGACCAGAATGGCTCAGTCGATACCAGGACTTCAAGTCGCTGTGCTCAGACGTATCGGGGGAGTACATCCGCTTCTACCTCACCACGGGCTGCGAGCAGATCAGCTATACGCATTCCCAGAACACCGAGGGGCTGCCGAACTACTCGTGCCGCCTCACGGCAGAAGACGGTACGGTGCTGCTGTTGCCGCTCGACGACTGGCGGCACCGGATGGAAGAGGTGCCTGGCCTGGTGCGCACCTGGTTGCAAGAGCATGCGGATCTCAAGGGCTGCAAGCCCTCAAAGTCGCACTATCAGGGCGACAGGTACTGGTTCGAGCAGTGGCAGCTGGCGAATCCCTGGTGAGCCGGTGACGCGAGCTGATCTCTGGGTGCACGCACACTGAAGCGTCGCATGGTCGTGAAGCCGCTACTAGTGCATTACTAGCCAAGCTAGCGAATATTGCCTATGGTGACAGAATGGCGCATTCGCAACCCGAAACCATTGACCCCTCGCCCCTCCCGCGAACCGTTCTTGTGCTCGGGGCCACCGGTTATATCGGGGGGAGGCTCGTCCCTCGCCTTCTGCAGGCCGGCCACCACGTTCGCGTTGCCGTGAGATCGCCGCACAAGCTCGAACAGGTGCCCTGGGCCGACGAGGTCGACATCCATCGCGTCGATCTCGACGATGGAGACGGCCTCCTCGAGGCCGCAACCGGAGCTGAGGTCATCCACCATCTGGTCCACTCGATGGGATCGGGGCGTGACTTCGAAGACAAGGAAGCCGCAACGGCCAGGCGGGTAGCCGAAGCGGCAGAAGCCGCCGGCGTTCGACGTATCGTCTACCTCGGCGGACTCCACCCCGACAAGACTGACCTGTCCATGCACATGCGCTCGCGAGCGGCGGTCGGCCGGATTCTCCTCGATTCGTCTGTGCCCGCCGTCGCGTTCCAGGCAGGCATCATCATCGGATCAGGCTCGGCATCATTCGAGATGGTTCGTCATCTCGCCCTGACATTGAGACTGATGCCGGCGCCGAGGTGGGTCAGCAATCACGTCGAACCGCTGGCGGTCCGTGATGTGCTCTACTACCTCCTCAAGGCCGTCGACATCGACGGCGACGTCAACCGTACCTTCGACATCGGATCCCATGATGTTCTCAAGTACGCCGAGATCATGAGAAGATTCGCTGCGATCGCCGGACTCAAACCCCGGCACGTCCTCACACTGCCTCTGCCTGCACCCACACTGTCCGGCATCTGGGTCGGACTCGTCACCCCGCTGCCGTTCGCACTGACGCTGCCGCTCGTCCAGTCGCTGCAGGAGGACGCGGTGACCAAGGACCGTGATGTCGACGAGGTCATCCCTCCACCGCCCGAAGGACTGCTCGACTTCGAGCAGTCCGTGCGTCTGGCTCTGCTGCGCGAAGCCGAAGGAGCCGTCGACACCAATTGGGATGCCGACGCCGGAGGGCTTGCCCAGGCGGCGAAGCCGCTGCCGAACGACCCCGAATGGGCAGGAGAGCGCGTCTTCACCGATGATCGAACACTGCACTTCCCCGATCTGACTCCCGAACAGCTCTGGCCGGTCATCGAAGGCATCGGTGGGAAGAGTGGCTGGTACTCGTGGCCGTTGGCATGGCGGGTACGGGGCGTGTGGGACAAGATCGTCGGCGGCGCCGGCCTGAATCGCGGGCGGAGACTTCCGGATCGGCTTCGGGTCGGTGACCCGGTCGACTGGTGGCGAGTCGAAGAGCTCGAGCCTGAGCGTCGACTGCTCCTGCGGGCAGAGATGCGGGTTTCGGGCAGAGCCTGGCTCGAATTCACCACCACCGATGCCGGTCAAGGCTGCGACTTCAGGCAGCGGGCGATCTTCATTCCCAAAGGAGTTCGCGGTCGGATCTACTGGGCCTTCGTCTCCCCATTTCATCGACTCATCTTTCCTGCCATGGCGAAGAACATTGCCGCGGCTGCGAAGAAATCTCACCCCGGGCGACGTCAGAAAGGAATTCGTTAGCTAAGCTAACGAATATGTTCCCGCAGACGCACGAAGTGTTCAGCCACACGGCCCAGCAGGCGGCAAAGGTCGTCATCTCGAACTATTCGACGTCCTTCGGCCTGGCCACCAGACTCCTCGGGCCCACCTATCGGCACCACATCCGCAACATCTACGCCCTTGTGCGGATCGCCGATGAGATCGTTGATGGTCTTGCCGCTGATGCTGGACTTGATGCAGGCGAGCAGCGGCAGCTGCTGGACAACTTCGCTGCCGCAACCCGCAGCGCACTGCACTTCGGCATCAGCGACAACCTCGTCATCCACGCGTTTGCGCAGACGGCCAGGACTACCGGAATCACGTTTGATCTCATCGAGCCGTTCTTCGCCTCAATGAGGGCAGATCTGAGCGCCCCGAGTGCGCCCATCCGCAGTCTCCCTGCGGACGAACACCGGGAATACGTCTACGGTTCCGCCGAGGTGGTCGGCCTGATGTGCCTCAAGGTGTTCCTCAGCGACCAGAACCGCACCCCCACCGAGGTTGAGACCCTGGAATTCGGTGCGCGGCAGCTCGGGGCGGCGTTTCAGAACATCAACTTCCTCCGCGATCTGGCCGACGACAGTGTGCGCCTCCATCGCAGCTACCTCACCACTGAGAGTCGACTCTCAGACTCCGACAAGACCGCGTGGGTGATCATCATCCGACAGCAGCTCGCAGACGCTCGGGCCACGTTCTCGCTGCTGCCGAAGGATGCCAGAGCAGCGGTGAGAAGTGCTGCTGCACTCTTCGCCGCTCTCAACGACAGGATCGCTCTCACTCCCGTAGAGCGCCTCTATCAGGAGCGTGTGCGCATCCCCAACGTGGTGAAGGTGCGTCTGGCATCGCGAGCCATCCTGTCCACCGCGAGGGAAGGCCGGCCATGACACAACGCATCGGTGTCATCGGTGGAGGTGCGGCAGGCCTCGCCACCGCAGCCCTGTTGGCACGCGAAGGACACACGGTCGACCTCTTCGAGCAGAATTCCACGCTCGGCGGTCGTATCGGTTCGATCGAGCGGGACGGCTATCGATTCGACACCGGGCCCTCCTGGTATCTGATGCCGGAGGTCTACGAACATTTCTTCAACCTCGTCGGGACCTCTGCGAGTGCCGAATTGGATCTGCGCAGTCTTGACCCGGCCTACACCGTATTCAGCCCCGGCTCGACATCCGCACCAGCGCAGACGATCACGATTCCGCACGGCAGAGATCGAGTGCTCGAGGTATTCGAACGCGTCGAGAGGGGCAGCGGCCGTTCTCTGAGCCGATACCTGTCATCGGCCGACCGCACCAAGAACATGGCGATCGATTACTTTCTCTACAATCCCTTCACCTCACCGATTTCGATGCTTCGGTCAGAGATCATGACCGCGCTCCCGACCTTGGTTCGTCAGCTCGGAACATCGCTTGAACGCTTCTCCTCGGCCTCGGTGAGGCATCCCGTGCTGAGACAGATCCTCCAATACCCGGCAATCTTCCTCGGCACGGACCCGCGGACGGCACCTGCGATCTACCACCTGATGAGTGCCTTGGATCTCGACGACGGAGTCCGATACCCGATGGGAGGATTCAGAACCATCGTCGACGCATTGACCCGCATCGTCGCAGAATCCGGAGTCCGCGTGCACACCAACGCCGCGGTGGAGCACATATCTGCCGTCCCGCGCAGCGGTCGACGCCGGAAAGCCACCGGTCTCGTCTGGACGGATCACGAGGGCCGAAAGCACGAACACCGCTGTGACATCGTCGTCTCCGCCGCTGATCTCCACCACACGGAGACTCAGCTCCTCGATCCTGTCGATCGGAGCTTCCCTGCAAGCTGGTGGGAGAAGGTGACGAGCGGGCCGGGCGCCATTCTGGTATTCCTCGGAATTGAGGGCGAAGTCCCGCAGCTTCCCCATCACTCGCTGTTCTTCACCGACGACTGGTCGACCAACTTCGACGACATCTTCGGCCCTCGACCGAAGATCTCCTCCCCGGCATCGGCCTATGTGTGCAAACCCAGCCACACCGATCCCAGCGTGGCACCACCCGATCACGAGAATCTATTCATCCTCATACCCGTGCCCGCTGATGCAGGCCTGGGCGCAGGCGGCAGCGATGGGCAGGGAGATCCCCGCATCGAGCGTGCAGCGGATCGAGCCATCGATCAGATTGCGCAATGGGCAGGCATTCCTGACCTGAGAGCTCGGATCAGATTTCGGCAGACACAGGGCCCGACGGATTTCTCCAGCACCTTCAATTCGTGGCTGGGCGGGATGCTCGGGCCTGCCCATACGCTGCGGCAGAGCGCGATGTTCCGCCAGCAGAATGCCTCCAAGAAGGTGGAGGGACTCTTCTACGCCGGTGCAACGACGGCACCCGGTGTCGGTGTGCCGATGTGCCTGATCAGCGCTGAACTGGTTCTCAAACACATCCGAGGAGACTCAAGCCCGGGCCCACTGCCGGTCGCCGGCGGCATCCTCGACGCAGCGATGTCTCAGCCGTTGAACTGCTCGAGCTCGTCTGCGCTGTAGTAGTGCTGGGCCAGGTCGTTGACCCGAACGAGGTACTTGCCCCGTTCCTCGTCGAAGACCTCGACCTTGCCGGTGTTGCCATTCATGGGTTCGCCAGTGATCGTCACGGTGTCGCCTGTGTTGAAATCAGCCATACCTCAGTTTAGGCGCGCCCTCGCGCGATCGCGTAACTGGTGCCGGTATCCGTGGCGAGACGTCGGAAACTCCAACGATCCGATGAAGTCACGGAGGCGGGTGTTCTCGATCCGTCTTCCCGCCTCGGGCTCTTCCCTCAGGTCTGGCGGAGCCGAGACGTTCAGCGAGGAGGCCAGGAATCCCACGACCTCGCCCAACTGAACTGGACACGAGTCCGCAGCATGTAACAGCTGCGGCGGGTCAGAAGTGAACAGCAGAGCTTCCAAGACTCGGATGAGATCTCGGCAGTGAATGCGATTCGTCCAACGTCGGTAGTTCACTGCTCGGCCGGAGAGGACTCCGTCGACGAGGCGAGAATCCTCGCGACCATAGATCCCGGCGGCCCGCACGATCGAGGCGGAAGGGAACGTGCTGCGAATCAGATTCTCGGTCTCCCAGAGAGTGCGTGCAGGACCCGACTCAGGCCGGGGCACAGTGTCCTCATCAGCGGTCTCGCCAGGCGACGCGCTGCCGAGGACCCGAGTCGAGGACACGAGGATCACCCGCTTGGGCCGGGATCTCAGAATGCTGATCAGACCCTCGACTCCACGGCCATACGTCTGCTCATAGCCCGCATCGGAATAGTCATCGGGAGTCAGCGTGATGACCACTGCATCGATGCCGTCGATGGTGGTGTCACCAGGGTTGCCGAGGTCCACCGCAAGCGTCTCGAATGAGTCAGGAAGCTGCTCGGGGTGTCGGCGTGCACCGACGACCTCATGGCCGCTTCGCACCAGCCGCATGCCCAGGCGAGTTCCGAGATCACCACATCCTGCTAGAAGCACCTTCATGATCGGACCGCCTTCGTATCGTCATCGCCTGCGGACACAGTTTCTGCGGACACAGCTCCTGCGGACATATTCTTCATCCGGTCGTAGGCACTCAATGCGGCCTGTCGCGAATCCGCGAGGTCAACGATGGGAGCAGGCGCCGCTGCTGGGGGATACGGAAGCCAGTCGTCGACGTAGGCGCCGTCGGGATCGAAGCGTTCGCGTTGGCGTTCGGGATTGAAGACTCGGAAATAGGGAGCGGCATCGGCTCCGCTTCCCGCGACCCACTGCCAGGAGACCGGGTTGTTGGCCTCATCGGCGT
Source organism: Brevibacterium sp. UCMA 11752 (assembly GCF_021532235.1). Lineage (NCBI taxonomy): Bacteria > Bacillati > Actinomycetota > Actinomycetes > Micrococcales > Brevibacteriaceae > Brevibacterium > Brevibacterium sp. UCMA 11752. The sequence continues at coordinate 1,699,753 of NZ_JACBOS010000003.1, forward strand.
CGACGAGGGTGTCCCAGAACCACTGCTCACCGCACCACCAATGCTGGAGGATGTTCTTGGTGAGAAAGCTCGCCGTGACCATCCGAACTCGATTGTGCATCCACCCGGTCTCCCACAGCTGGGCCATGCCGGCATCGACGAGTGGATAGCCTGTGGTCCCCGACCTCCAGTGGGCCAGAGCCTCATCGTCGTCTTCGTAGGGGAAGTTTCGGAACTCACTCCTGATCGGCGTGTAGTCGATGTCGGGGTAGTGGTAGGTCAGATGCCAGGAGAATTCGCGCCAGTAGAGCTGACGGACCCACGCTGCGCGGTCGTCTGGGGTAACGGACGTCGTCGTCTGGGCGGTGTGGAGGAGCTGCCGCGGTGACAGTTCTCCGAACCGCAGCCTCGGCGAGAGTCGAGAGGTGCTGTTGGCATCCGAGGGAACATCCCTGGTAGAGCTGTAGCCGTCGATGCCCACCGCCAGATCGTCGAGCTGGTCGGCAGCGGCCCGGGTTCCCGGCAGCCAGTGGCAGGCGATGGTGTCCTGCCACCATCGGGGGCCGTGGACTGCAGCGAAATGTCCTGAACCGGTCCCAGTGCCGTCGAGGAGTCCCAGTCCGTCGAGGTCGGATACGGCTGTGCAGTCTCGCGCGGATTCCACCAGGGACGGGTCGATTGGTGACTGTGGTTCGGGCGTTGGCAGCACGTCACCGACTTCACGTCCTGACACGGCTTTCCAGAACGGGGTGAAGACCTTGTAGTGGTCACCACCTTGAGGTGCGGCCGTCCAAGGTTCGACGAGGAGAGACCCGGTGTGGGAATGGACAGCGAGGCCCTGCTCGCGGAGTACGGTCTTGATCTGGCTGTCGAGAGCCCGGGAGGCGGGGGCGTAACGGCGCGACCACCGGACCACGCCGACGCCGAGGCTGTCGGCCAGCTGCGGAATGATCTCAGCCGCCTCTCCTGCAGCGAAGAGCAGAGGAATTCCCAGATCAGAGAGTTCTTGGTGGAGAACTGCCAACGATTCGTGCGCCCACCACCGGCTGGCCCCGCCCAGTGGCCTTGGCCCCAGTCCCTGACTGTCGCGAGCCTCACGAATCCACACGGCGATGACGCGGCCATCGGCACGCGCCGCCGTGAGTGCTGCGTGGTCACTCACGCGCAGGTCATCACGAAACCACACCAGAGTGAGGTCCTCGTCGGTCGTGCCCATCAGCGACCGCTCGGATTGAGACGCAGGATCTCCGCGTTGAGAACTGTCGCGAATCCTACCCACGCCGCGTACGGTGCGAGCGCTGCAGCCGAGACCCGATCGACCTTGGCAGCCTTCGTCAGCAGTCTCAGCGTCGATGCTTCCAATACGGCCGAGGTGAGGAGAGAGGCATCCGGACGTCGAGCGGAGAAGAACAGCCAACTCCATGCCACATTGACTGCCATGTTCGCCTCCAACTCACCCAGATACGCTCGTCGGTCCCGACTGTTCGGCATGCGATTCAGAACGCGGCCCGATGCGAATGCTGTCAACGAATACAAGGTTGTCCACGCGGGCCCGAAGACCCGGCCCGGTGGTTGCCAGGCAGGCTTCTTCAGGTTCGAGTACCAATCGGAGTCGACCTTTGTGCTGAGTGCACCGAGCGTGGCTGCTCCGGCACATACAGCCGACGGAAGGATGAAGCGTTTCCAGTCAGTGCTCATGAGTTCCTCTCTGTGATTCGCAGTGATGTCTCATCCACCCAGCCTGCCCAGCACCCCGCGCCCCAGGCGCACCAGGCCCCCGAGCACGCCGCGTCTCAGCAGTCCGCGAGTCGGTGGTGACCACAGCGGGGTTCCTTCGACCCTCCACGAGGCGAGAAGGTGATTGGCCGCCATATAACCGGTGGTCGCGGCCCGTTCCATGAGTGCCACAGGCAAGTTGCAGCGCACATAGTCACCGGCGATGACCAGACCCGGAATCGGGGTGGCAGCTTCGGGCCGCTCATCCCAGGGGCGGGTGTCCGTCAACGCGCAGTCTGCTTCGATGAGCAGCTCCTGGTCCACGATGGGCAGATGGGCGGTTTCGGGGTAGACCTGATGCAAGTCCGAGAGCAGACGGGTCACGATGCTTGCCCTGTCCCGCTCAGACGGATCAGCGTCGATGTCGAGCGCGTAGGCGTGAAGTTCCAGTACCGAACCGTTGTGTGATTGCGCCCACTGCTTGGCCCCTTCCTCGAAGCGTTCGAGCACAGAGACATTGTCGAGGACGTCATATCCGCTGGTGCCCAAAAACTCTGGCCGATGGTCAGCCACGGGTGCACCGAGCCAGAGACGCAGCACCGCGAAGGCGGGTGCGTTGGTCAGCGAGTCGATGTTCTCCAGCCATCCCTGCGCGGCTGCAGCGGTGCGGACGGGCGAGTCGCGGCTGGCTGTCAGCAGCTCACGAGCTCGCGCGGGATCGGCCGCGAGGACAACTGCATCGCCGTGGACCTCCTGTCGCTCGGTCGCCACCATCCAACCCGACGAGGTGGCTTCAAGCGAGGTCACCATCTCCCCGGTGTGGATCTGCACACCGATTTCGGTGAGATAGTCGGCCAGAGGGGCCCAGAGCGCGGTGTCGTAGTCATCGACGGGGACGTCGAAGAGCAGGCCCTCTGCCGATCCGGCGAAGTAGGTGTGGAACATGGCGATGAGCTCACCGGCGGAGAAATCTTGCGGATCGGCGAAGAAGGAGCGTGCGAAGACCTCAAGAGCCAGATGTCGGGCTTCGTCGGGGAAGCGCAGCCGGTCGAGGAAGTCGGCGGCGGACTCACCATCGTAACGTCGATAGGTGGCGGGGAACTCGACGTCGATGAGTTCAACCGCAGCCGGGATGTCGACGTCGAGGAACCGGCGGAGGGGGAACGTCGGACTCTGCCAGACGAACCCGAGGAGATTGAATGGTGGAGTCCGGGGGATCGAGGCGAAGGTGTCCGTGGAGCCTCGGCGATGGCGGAGGGGGTAGTCGTCGACGGGCCGCAGGCGGTGAAGCTCGGGATCTGCCCGACTGAGCAGATCGCGAAGGTTGTAGTACTGCCGAAAGAATGCGTGGAATCCTCGGCTCATGGTCCGATCGTCCCCGACCGGCCATGCGCCCACACGCCCGCCGAGGTGGTCCTCGGCCTCAATCACAGTGACCTTGACGCCGTGTTCGGCGAGGATCGTGGCCGCGGCCAATCCCGCGATGCCCCCGCCGATGACCGTGACCCGTTTGGGTCTGAGAGGGCGAAGACGTCCCTGCGGTGCGGGGATGTACTGCGCACGTCGATCTCTGGGTCGTGGTCCAGGTGTCATTCGGTGCCCTTCTGCAAACGGTTGAGCTGCCATTGCCACACCATGAGCACAGAGGTGATCATGGCGAATCCGAATCCGAAGTCTTCGATCGGGATGTCCCAGGGGAAGCGCAGATTCAGGAACTGAGACGGGTTGTAGATGACGATGGGATCGGTCAGTTTGGTCAGCCAGCCGTCGACCAGGCATTGGAATCCCAGGCAGATGGCGAGCGCGATCCAGTACTTCGCGCGTCGGAAGATCCCGCTGCGAAAGACGAAGGCCTCGAGCCCGATGACGACCAGCATCCCGAGGATCGTCATCAGCGTGTATTCAGGCATCATCGTTGCCTCCCTTCCTGCTCTTGGCCTTCTTCGTGAAGAAGTTGAGCACGGTGCCCACTGCCTCGTAGCTGAGCAGGGCGCAGATGGGGATGACGATGAAGAAGACGATCTCTTCCAACGGCAGGTTGCCGAGGTGGATGCCGGTGACGTATTTCGGGTTGTAGGTCCAGTGATCGCGGGAAATGGCGACAATGTCCCAGAGCGAGAAGATGAGGACGATCGGAACAAGAGATCCGATCAGGATCTTCCAGCGTCGATACACCTTGGCGGAGAACACCAGCTCCAGAGGAAGTGTGATCAGCAGGCAGGCACCCATCAGCGCCAGATATTCGAATGAGCTCATATCGGCTCTCTCGTGGCTGCTGGACGCGACCTTTCCATCAGGCTCAGGTCCATGCCGCGCAGACGGTACCCCTCGATGAGGTTGTCCCAGCTGACTTCGGGCTTCCGAAGGATGCGTGGGCCGGTGGCCAGGAGCTTGTGGACAAGGGCATCGGTTTCGTAGAGAGCCAGGGGCTGGCCGGGGCACGCGTGGGCTCCGTCGCTGAAGCTCAGCCCCGTCGCGGCCTTCCCCCGTCCGAGATAGCGCCCGGGGACGATCGCCTCCGGGGCGGTTCCCATCGCGTGTGGGTCGGTGTTGGTCTGTCTCACACACACGTCGATCAGGTCGCCTGCGGAGATGGTGTGGGGGCATCCGTTGTCCGAGACCTCGATATCGGCTTGCGCTCGACGGTAGAGGTGGCCGACGACAGGGTCGAGGCGGATGATCTCCTCGAGGATCTTCAGACGGGTGGGCTGTGAGGACTCGGTGTAGCGACGGCCCAGCTCTTCGTCCGTCAGCAGGTGCCAACACGCCATGGTGATGAATTCGCGAGTCGTCACCATGCCGGCGGTGCCGTAGGTCATGCACTCGACGAGGATGTCGGCGGTGCTGTAGCCGGCGGAGAGCAGATGCGAGAGCACATCGTCGCGGCGTCGGCTGCGCCGGGAGCGGATCGCCGGTTGCACATCGTGAACGTAGAACCGTCCGATGGGCAAGAGGCCGTTGACGGCCGCCTGGGCCCATTGCCGACGGGTTCGGCCCATCGCAGGAGCGGCGAGGTCGACAGGCGGCTGTCGGAAGAACCCGACGAGACGCTTGGCCATCGCATCGGTGGAGGACTCGGTCAGTCCCACGATCTCGGCGGTGACTTCGACGGAATAGTTCAGAGCTGCCTCATCGAGGCGAAGCCCGCCGTTCGCGACGGCGCGGTCGACGAGGGCTTGAGCGCGCTCGTTGATGAATTCTCCGTACTTCGCAGACACCACTGCGGGGGCGAAGTAGCGAGCGACCTCTTTGCGCTGAGAATCGTGATCGTCACCGTCAGAGATCAGTATGGGGTGTTTCCGAAAGTACCCGCGCGGGATCTTCTCTGCGGTGAATCCTGCCTGAGTGGTCCGATGACGCGCACGCAGCACGGTTGTGGCTGCCTCGTAGGAGCGGATCCTCCACATGGTTCCATCGTGCTCGACGCGTGGTTCGGTCTCATCGTGTACTCCCGCTGCTTTTCGCATGCCCCCCGAGTTCATGCGATGCGCGAGCTGCAGTCGGAGGTCAGCTGGATCAGCTGGCGGCTCAACGCCGACGGCAGGGCTGCATCGGAGATGAGTCGATACAGGTCCTCGCAGCGCTGAGTGATGATGGATTCGACGAACACGAGAGCTCCTGATTCCTCGATGATGGTCCGCAGCCGATCACCATCGGCATCGCTCAGCGTCCTATCCCCGAAGAAGGGGCGGACCTCGGGCCAGGACGGATCGGAGCGAGCGAACGTGATCAAGAGAGTCTCCTTGCCTTCACGGAGATCACTGACATTGGATTTCCCGGTCTCCCGTTCATCGCCGAACAGTCCGAGTACATCGTCGCGCAGCTGGTAGATGACTCCGATCTGTGCAGCGATAGCGGCCAGTTCGGCAGTCTGGGTGCTGCTTGCTCCGGCCAGAACAGCCGCGATGAGCAGGGGAGCCCGAAACGAGTACACGGCGGTCTTCTGCCCTGCCATCTCGAGGACCTCCTGGGAACGCGCCTCTTCCAGATGCAGGCTCAACCACACATCTGAGTGCTCTCCCGCGGCACTCTGGAACACCGTGTCATCGAAGATGTCGAGGATGGCCCGACGTTTGGCGTCGTCGACATCGAGCCGCGCCAGCAGAGAATGGGCGAGGGTGAGCATCAGGTCACCGGCCAGCAGCGCTGTGGCGTCTCCCCAGACTTGAGCCTCACGCCGGCCGGCGCCGCGGCACAGTGCGTCAGAGGCGAACTCTCCGGAGATATTCGCCTCACCACGACGAATGGTGTCATTGTCGATGACGTCATCGTGGATGACGAGTGCGATGTGCAGCAGCTGCATGGCGCAGGCCGCGTCGACGGCGGCTGCCTGGTCATGTCCGCCCAGGCCGCGATGTGCGTCCAGGAGCAGGCGTGGTCGGATCAGCTTGCCGCCTGTGGCCATGTGTGTGAGTGAGTCCCAGAGCAGTCCGTACTGTGCAGAGAATGTGCGAGAACGGTGCCGTCCCTCCGTCAGCACCTGGGAGAGCCTGTCCTGGAACGAGAACGCGATGTCATCGAGTGGGGTGATCGAATCAGTCATTGTGTCCCGCCTCGGCGATGTGCTCTGCGATCTGCGGTGCAAGTTCAGGGACGTGCTCGACCGACCACGGGCTGAACGCCCACGGGGCAGAGTTCGTTCTCTTCGTCAGTGCACGCCGTGTGAAGAGGAGACGGCCGTGTCGGTCGACGAGAACAACCATTTCCACTGTTCGAACCCACTTTCGTTAGCCAGGCGAGAGATCTAATCTAGTGTAGCAACGGTATGCTGTCATCGTGTCGAGCACAGAGCGAAGAATCCACCCGGATTCAGAATTGAAGTACTTTTCGAACGATTTCGAGTTCTCCGATCGTTCGCAGCTGACGCAGTCCGAAATCACGCAGTGCATGTCCGTTATGGAGTCGCTGCGCCTCTGGCGGGAAGCCGATCGGGCGCTGGCGGAGGCGTCCAGGCGGTATATGCGCCTCAATGAGAGTGACATGCGCGCCATCCGAATGCTCATGCTGGCGCAGAAGCAAGGGCAGATCATCACTCCCAGGGACATTGCCGTTGAGGTGGGGATCTCCAGCGCATCGACGACGAAGCTCATTAACCGCCTCGTCGCTGCAGGCCACCTGATCCGTGCGCCGCATCCCAAAGACCAGCGGTCGATCTGCATCAGTGTGACGCCTGAGACCGCACAGGCGGCACGTGAGACGATCGGCCGCCAACACGCGCGCCGCTTCGATGCCGCCGCCGCCATGAGCAGTGACGAGCGTGAGGTCGTCATCCGGTTTCTCACGGCACTGGCCGAAGCCGATGAGCCGCAGGGAGATCTCACAGCGCAGTGACTTCGGTGGACGCTTGGTGAGATACTGCCGGTAGTCACTGGTTCGAATGAGGAGCTGAACTGGAATGAAGCCAACGGTGAAGGCATTTCAGGACGATATCGGGTTGCTGAACGAGCTGAAGAAGCAAGCATCGAAGGGTGTGCCGAAGGAAAGTCTCCATGTGTTCGCCCACGATGACGAACGCATCGACTGCATCGTCGGCGATGCCACCTCCCAGCCTGCCGATATCGCGGACTTCGTTGCCGATCGCTGGAACGAAGAGGAATCTGAGCTCAGAACCGTCTTTCGCGGATTCGGCTTCGATCCAGAAGAGTGCGATGACCTCGAGACGAAGCTCGAGAGCGGAAAGCTCCTGTTGGTGATCGGTCAGCCAAACTGATCGCGGTCGAGTTGCCCGATACGGCATTATCGCGGACAAGCTGCGATCAGGCCACCCCCTTCCGTCGGTTGACATGAGTCACTAGCATGACCACTCCACACTGATCCACCGCGACAAGAGGAGCGATCATGGCAGTCTGCGATACCTGCGGAAATGACTACCACAAAGCATTCACAATCACCCGAGGCGCGGAGACCGGTGTCTTCGACAGCTTCGAGTGCGCAATAGCGAAGATGGCCCCCAGCTGCGCGCACTGTGGCTGTCGCATCATGGGCCACGGCGTCGAATCCGGGCAGACCACGTTCTGCTGTTCTCACTGTGCTCGTGAGATGGGTCATTCGTCTGCGACGGACTCGAAGAGCTGAGATCTCCTCGAAGAGCTGAGATCTCAAGGAAGATCAAGGAGACCGACGATGGAATATACACGACTGGGCAATTCGGGTCTGTACGTGTCCAGGGTGGCGCTGGGGACGATACCCTTCGGCTCAGGGGGAGGGTTCGAGAAGATTGCAGGCGTTCGGGGTCACGACGCGGATCGTCAATTCAGCGAGGCACTGGAACGCGGAGTGAATTTCATCGACACCGCCAACCTGTACTCGGCTGGCGACGCGGAACGAGTCCTCGGCGAGATCATGGGCAGCAGACGCGACGACGTCGTCCTCACGTCAAAAGCGCGGATGCCCACAGGCGACGGGCCCAACGACTCAGGGGCGAGTCGGCACCACCTGATCCGGGCTGTCGATGACAGCTTGAGTCGTCTGCGGACCGACCACCTGGACCTGCTCTACATCCACCAGTGGGACGGACAGACACCGATCACCGAGACGATCGCCACTGTCAACGAACTCATCAGAGTCGGAAAGATCCGGTACTGGGGAGTCTCCAACTTCAACGGCTGGCAGTTGGCGAAGACGGTGTATGAGGCGAAGCTGGCCGGTCTCGAGGGGCCCATCGCTCAGCAGGTGTATTACACCCCCGAAGCCAGGGAGATCGAGTACGAGATCATTCCGGCCGCTCGCGACCTTGGCGTCGGGACCTTCGGGTGGAGTCCGCTGGGCGAAGGGCTGCTCAATGGGAAGGTGCGACGCGGCAAGCAGACTCCCTCGGACACTCGGCAGGGAACGGGTTGGCCGGAGCCGCATGTCACGGATTGGGCCCGCGCCTACGATCTCATCGAGCTTCTCGATGAGATCGCCGATGACGTGGGGTGGTCGATTCCTCAAGTGGTGATTTCCTGGATTCTGGGCCGCCCTGGAATCAATGGGACGGTCATCGCGGCGCGCAGCTTCGAACACCTCAAGGAGGACCTCGATGCCGCTGAGCTGACCTTGCCCCAGGAAGCACGCGATCGTCTCACCACTGCTTCGCAGCTTCCCGCTTATTACCCGCTGTGGCACAGGATGATGACGGCTCAGGACCGGCCGGAGGCGGCGGAGTCCGAGTACTGTGCCGAACAGCACGAACACGTCTTCGGTCCCGGGACCAAGACAGAGTTCTGAACACGTACGGCTGGGGGACGAGTCGGTCAACCCGAGGGAAAGCGCCCTATCGGTGGCGCAAGGGTGCCGTCGCGAGTTCGGCGATGCCCTCGTCAGGTCCGATACGCGCCTTGAATCCCAAGTCTTCGAGAGCAGCCCGAGGCGAGGCCGCTACGTGTCTGACGTCGAAGGCCCGATATTCGCCGTTGACCACCGGCTCCGGTCCGCCCATCACCGTTGCCAATCGTCGGGCCATGTCGCCGATGGTGTAGGTCTGTCCCGAGCAGATGTTGTAAGCCCTTACCCCAGGACTATGTGCCCCGACCGCTTCGATGGCGGCGACGTTCGCGCGGGCGAGGTCGGCAACGTGGACGAAGTCGCGTATTTGGTTGCCGTCCTCGAATACCTGGGGCGGTTGACCGCGCTCGAGTGCCGAGCGGAAGATGGCTGCGACCCCTGAGTAGGGTGTATCCGCCGGCATGCCGGGCCCATAGGCATTGTGGTAGCGCAGTGCGATGGCGTGGCCCGATTCCAATGTGCACCAGGCGGCGGCGTAGTGCTCCTGCGCGATTTTCGACGCGGCGTAGGCAGTGCGTGGAGCGAAGGCCGCGTCCTCGCTGATCAGGTGTGGCTCGATCTTTCCCCCGCAGTGCGGGCAGCGAGGGTCGAACAGGCCCTGCTGCAGGTCTCTGTCCTGCCGGGGGGCCGGGGGCACATCGCCGTGGTCGGGGCAGGTGTATCTTCCCTCACCGTAGACGACCATGGAAGAAGCCAGTACCAATCGCTTCGTTCCGGAGCGGGCCATCGCCGCCAGCAGGGCAGCGGTGCCGAGGTCGTTGTGGGTGGCGTAGCCGGGCAGGTCCTGGGCGTCGACGCCGTTGCCCACCGTGGCGGCCTGATGGCACACGACGTCGACATCGGCCAGCAGCTCATCCAGCAGAATCGGATCACGGATGTCGCCGTGCACCACACCTGCGGGCAGCACTGCGGTTGTCCCATGGGCCTGTTGCAGCAGCATGTCGACGCCGGTGACTTCGTGACCGGCCGCCGTCACCGCCTCGGCGATGTGTCGTCCGATGAAACCGGCCGCGCCGGTCAGCAGCACCTTCATGGCAGCTCCAATGGCAGTGTCATACCTGTCAGCGACTGGGAGCAGCTGCATGAACGCTCGGCCGATAGGGAAGCGATCACTCTTCGCAGACTCGATTTCAGCTTTTCGTTGTGCTCGGCGAAGACTCGGAAGACGTCCGCCTGGTCGACGGCGTGCGTCGAGTCGATGCCCGCGTCGAGGTCGGTCACCAGCGCAGCAGTCGCGTAGCACAGCTCGAGTTCACGCGCCAGGATCGCTTCGGGTTGGCCGGTCATGTTCACGACGTCCCAGCCCTGTGCTGCGTACCACTGGGACTCAGCGCGGGTGGAGAACCTCGGACCTTCGATCACCACCATGGTTCCGCCGTCGACCGGCGGTTCGTGGTCATCTGCAAGCCCGTCCAGCAGGGCCGTGCGCAGCCTGGGGCAGTACGGATCCGCGAATGAGACGTGGCAGGCGCCCCTGTCGAAGTACGTCTGCTCCCGGCCGTACGTCCGGTCGACCAACTGGTCCGGAACCACCAGTGAGCCGGGCCCTAGGTCCGTATTGAGCCCGCCGACTGCGCACGGCGCCAGCACCTGCCGTACTCCGAGGCTGCGCAGCGCCCACATATTGGCGCGGTAGTTCACGCGGTGCGCAGGGAATTCGTGGCCTCGTCCGTGCCGGGGCAGAAACGCCACGGTGCGGCTCGTGTCCCCGTGTTCGAACCTGCCGGTCGCGATGGGCGCCGACGGCGGGCCGAAGGGCGTTTCGACCTCAATCTCCTGTGGGTCATCGAGGAAGGTGTAGAAGCCGGAGCCGCCGATGATGGCGATGTCGGGTGATTCAGTCATCACGCTCTCTTTCGATTGATCGCATTGTTCTCAGACGGCCTGCGCCGTAACGGATTGAGTATGCCAGGACACTGAGGCAGCAGAACAGGACCGTGAGCCACAGCCAGCGTCCGAGGAACGGATCCTGGGTGTGGCCCGTGGCAGCCAGGTGGCTGCCCTTGCCCTGCTCGATGATGCCGGGGAAGAAAAGCAGGAGCAGCAAGCCGCTGGCCAGCACGGGCACCCGGATGTAGTTGACGATTGGCACCCGCAGGCCACGTCTCCGGGGTGTCCGCTCAGCTCGGAGGACGGCATTGAGCACACGGTCCGCCGCGGAGCAGAGCGGAAACAGCACGAGGTCGACGGCGATGGCCCCGCCCAGGAACCAGACCGCAGGGGATTGCCACCATACGTCCGAGTCGAACAGCTGATCCGGGCCCAGCTCCAGCACCGCGTATCCGGCCAGAAGGAAGCACCCGGTCAGCACCAGCAGGTGCCGAGGTCGGGCTCCATAGATCTGTTCGAACCATCCGGGGTGTGCTGGCATATCAGGTCCTGAACTCGATCGAGCGCACCCATTTGGTGTTGTGCACACCGGGCAGGGCTGGAACGATGATCCGCGCGGGAAAGCCGTGATCGATCGACAGGTCTGCCCCGTTGACTCGCAGGGCGAGCAGCGAGTCCGGGTCGAGTACCTGGTTGTGCTGCAACGCGGCATCGTTGAATGCGCCGGATCTCTGAAGTGATTCCACCTGTGCCGAGGCTGGTTCGCCGACTCCGGCCAGACGTGCCAAGTAGGCCAATCGGACGCCGGTCCACGTCTGCGTTGTCGACCATCCCTCCACACACGCGATCGGCAGGTCAGCGGTATGTTGGGGCATCGCCAGCAGCTGCGGCCGGCTCAATGAGACGTCGCCGTCGCCGCCGCGCAGAGTCAGTCGCCAGACCTCGCCCGTGTCGTCGCGACTGATGCGCGCGGCCGCGGCCGTCCGGTTGACCTGAAAGTCATTGGGCCCGTCACCCAGCACGCGTCCCCGAGGCAGCAGCGCGGACAACGGCCGGAGCACTCCGCCAATCGTCTGGCCGACGCTGAGAAGGAGCACAAGTGCGGAACCTCCACCGACAAGGGCCAGGGCACCGCGGCGGCTCATAGTCGGCGGAGCCGGGTCAGATGACACCAACCCATCGGCATCGGGCGGCTCCGGGTGAGTTTCGGCCAGGGGAGTGCGCAGCTCAGTGCGCAGGGACCGGGAACGCAGGGACTCGATCATTCTCGGCAGCTTGAGGCACACGTGCGCTATGAATGCCGCGATGAACACCCACGCCCCGAAATAGTGCGCTGCGTAGAAGCTGAACCCGAAGATGTAATCGTACTGAATGTTCAACACGCCTGTGGCCAACTCGAACAGGACGCTGCCGACGAGGAGCAGCAGGGACAGCCGTTCGAGGGCGTGCGCCGGAGAGCGTACCGGCGGCAATGTGAACAGCTTCGGCGTCACCGACCACAGTTTGGCAAGCACCACGGGAATGATGACCATGCCGAGGACGACGTGGATCCCCTGGTTGAGTTGATAGAGCCAGGCAGGACTGGTGGGCCACTGGAAAGTCGGCAGCTTCAGCCAGCCCACGTCCCCCGGTATAGCCTGGCCCAGCTGTGGTGCGTATGCGAGGTAGGAGAGCAGACCGGTCAAGGTAACCACCGGCAGCGCGGCCAGCAGCACCGCACCGAACACCGAGGTCAGCCACGGCCCACGGATCGGACTGCGCCAGCGCATCGGCTAGGCGTGCCCGTCACGCGTCAGCGCGGCCATGTATCGGCCCTCATGCTGGTGCAGTCGGCAACCGTGGAAGCCTGCTGCAGCAGCAACCCCGGCAATGGCCTCAGCATCGACCTGCGACCAGTTGAACGCTCCGGTCAGCTGTCCCTGGACGCGCAATCGAACACTTTCATGCACCAGGCCCGTCCCGGGGGCATCGACCTCGACCAGGACTGACCCATCCGGATGCACCAGCTGACGAATCCGCCGCAGCAGTCGGACCGGATCGCCGCCGATCCCGACGTTTCCGTCTGCCAGCAGAGCGTCCTGCCAGCAGCCTTCGTCGGGCACGTCATCGAAGACATTCATGTGAACTGCGACCGCCCCGCGTTCCTGGGCCAATTTCACTGCGACGAGGGAGATGTCGATGCCCAGGGCCTTCTTGCCGCGCGCAGTCAGGGCCCCCGTCAGACGCCCTGGACCGCAGCCGACATCGAGGGTCGGACCCGTGCAGTGGTCCAAGAACAGTGCATGGTCCGTCGCGTCGGGCGCACTCGTCCATTGCTCGACGTCCAATCGGGTCGCTGTGCCATCGGCCCTGATTACGTCGCAGGCGTGGCCCGCCATGGCCGCGTTCAAAGCGTCCAGGGGTGCGAAGTCAATGGTTTCGGTCATGGTTGGGACCCAATCTGTTCACGGTCGCCTGCCCGAGCGACCTCAGCGGCGAAACGGCTGTGCGGAATGAGGGAAGCGACCGCGTGTGAGTCCTCCCAGTAGTCGACATCGGCCATGACGGGTACGGAGGCGACCCTGGCGCCGCTGCGGACGAGCGCCGCCTTGGTCTGAACGCCGGTATCAGGCCTCGACATCGCCACCGTGTCCAGGCAGGACGTCCAACGGGGGCTTCGTGCTGCCAGTATCCACCAACCTCCGTCCTCAGCCAGGCCCAGCGCTGCGTCATGGCATTCCAATGCCGCTGCCGCCGTCTGCAGGCTCTCTGTGGTGACTTGAGGTGTGTCCATACCGATTTGAACGACCCCGTTGCCGGCATCGGCGTCGTGGTGAGCGGCAACGAGCCGGGCCGAGAAGGAGCCTCCGCGCTGGGCGATGACGCGGTGCCTGCCGCATGCCGAGGCGAGTTCATCTGACTTTGCCGCCTCGGCGAGGTCACCGGTCATCGCGATGACCACGGGCCACCCCAGACCGCCCACGACGTCCAGCGTGTCCAGCAGCGAGGCCGCGGCGATCCGTGCTGCCGCGTGATCCCCGACAGCTGTCGCCAATCTGGTTTTGGCTTGGCCGGCAACCGGCGCCTTGGCGACCACCAGCATCGTCGGTGGTTCGCTCATGTCAGCACCCTGGCGAAATCGGTGATGGTCCGCCACGTCCCCAGCAGTGTTCCCGAAACCTTGGACTTCGTGCCTCGCGCGCGCCTGCGGTAGACGATGTCCCTCTCGTGCACAGTCCAGCCCGCCCGCGAGGCCTTGATCATGAGCTCAAGCGGATAGCCGAACCGTCGGTCGGTGATATCCAACGCAAGAAGGTCGTCCCGGCGGCAGACCCGCATCGGAGCCAGATCATGCACACCAAAGCCGCTGCTGCGTCGGATCCACCAGGCCAGGACAGCTGTTCCGGCTCGTGCATGCCAGGGCCAGACGCCGTTTCCCTCTGGTCTTCGGCGTCCGATCGCCATCGTGGCCGCCCCTCTGCTCACGACCGAAGCCAGCTCGGGCAGGTCGGCAGGATCCATCGAACCATCGCCATCGAGCACTGCCACCAAGGGCGCCGTGGCCGCGAGGATTCCGGCGTGAACCGCAGCGCCGTAACCGGCGACATCCTCGTACACGACTTCGGCGCCCAGGCTGCGGGCGACCTCGGCGGTGCCATCGACCGACCCGTTGTCCACGACGATCACGTTCATGCCATCGGGGATGGTGCTGAAGACTCCGGGCAACGCCAGCGCTTCGTCGCGGCACGGAATCACCACAGTGCAGGCAAGCGGCTCACGTGCGAGAGGATCATTCATAAGGTGACAGTACCAGTGTTAAAATGTGATTGTGCCCACGCAAGCATCCTTACTTTCCCGCCGGGCCTGGACTGCAGCGATGGTCAGTACACTCATCGGTGTGGGGTTGGTCGCCGCCGCCATCGTCTGGCCGCGCGCGACGGGAACGGATGTTTTCATCCACTGGCCCCCCTTGAAGGCGAGATGGACACCTGATCCGGCACCCACCTTGGTGCTGCCGGTGCTCGTGGCACTGACCGGGTTTCTGTGCTGGCGACGCATCAGCTCCGCACTGAACTGGGGCCCCTATCTGGTTGCGGTCTTCGCCGGATCCTGGCTGTGGACGGCCGCGTTGGCCCATGTCGGCGGCAAGGAAAGCGTCAGCAAGGTGTTTGCACGCCCCAGCGAATACTTCGTCGATGCCAAAGAAGTGTCCTCGATCCCCGCGTTCTTGTCCGGATTCATCGAAAAAGTGCCTCTGCGTGCGCCCGACCACTGGCCCATTCACATTGCCGGGCATCCACCGGGCGCGACGCTGTTCTTCATCCTGCTCGACCGGATCGGCATCGAGGACCCGTACACAGCTGGTGTCATCGTCATGACTCTTGGTTGCACCGGAGTCGTCGCAGTTCTGCTGACCGTCAAGACCTTGGCCTCGCAGAAGTTCGCCCGCCGCGCAGCGCCCTGGCTGATAGCCGCGCCCGCGGCGATCTGGATGGGCGTGTCCGCTGATGCGCTGTTTACGGCAGTGGCCGCCTGGGGACTGGCGCTTCTGGCGCTGGCCGCGACAACAGACCGCAGCTCACGACTGATCGGCTTTGGTCTCCCCGCAGGGCTGTTACTCGGCCTGAGCGTCTATCTTTCCTACGGACTGCTGCTGCTGGGGATCCTCGCCATCGCTGTGATCTATCTCGGCGGCAGATGGACGGCACTGCCCTGGGCACTCGGCGGTGCGCTGCTCGTCGTTGCGGCATTCACCCTGGCCGGATTCCGGTGGTGGGAGGGGTTCCCCGTACTGGTCACCCGCTATTACGACGGGATCCAACACAAACGGCAATTCGGCTATTGGGTGTGGGCGAACCTGGGCGCCTGGACGTTCACCAGCGGACTGGCGGTATGGGCGGCCTTTCCCCGCGGCATCGCCGAAGCGTGGCGGGGGGCCGACAAGGGGCGGCGCGTGGTCGCTGTCCTGGGGTGCGCCGGCTTCGTCTCGATCCTGGTGGCGACGCTGTCGGGCATGAGCAAAGCCGAGGTCGAACGGATCTGGTTGCCATTCACAATCTGGACATTGGTGTTGCCATCGCTGTTGCCGCTGCGTTGGCAACGGCCCCTGCTTGCCACACAGATGGCATCCGCGGTCGCCATCGAGTGCCTCTTGACGACGCAGTGGTGAAGGTTGCGCAGTCGGAGTGGACATCCTTCGGATGAACGGACGGTCGCGGTGTACGTGACGAGGCTAGCCGCGAAGTGGCGACTCGCGTAGCCTCGAACCAGACTCATTTCCTCGTCGTCAGGAGGTCGACATGCAAGTCGTCGGATTTCATCAGCCAGGTGGGCCTGAGGCGCTGGAGGTCATCGACCTCCCGACTCCGCCCCCGGGCGCGGGAGAGGTTCTGATTCGCGTTCATGCGGCGTCTGTGAATCCCACCGACACCATGCTTCGCAGCGGCACACGCGTTCGGCGAACCGAAGAGGAGCCCCAGGTGCGGGTGCCCGGAATGGACGCCGCCGGAGTCCTCGAGGAGCTCGGAGACGGCGTTGAGACCGATCTCGCAGTCGGCGACCATGTGATGGCAGTGGTCGCGCCTACGGGAGCGCACGGTGCCTATTCGGAACATATCGCCGTGCCCATCGAGTCAGTCGCCCGCGCCCCGCACGGGTTCGACGATCAGGAGGCGGCCACGTTGCCGATGAATGGGCTCACCGCCCGTCTGGCGTTGGATACCCTCGGGCTTGAGAAGGGCAGCGTGCTCGCGGTGACCGGTGCAGCCGGCACGATGGGCGGGTACGCCGTGCAACTGGCGAAGAAGGACGGGCTCACAGTCATTGCCGATGCCAAAGACTCCGACGAAGAACGTGTCACCGGGCTTGGAGCCGATCTCGTGCTCCGCCGAGGCGACGACTTCCCGCAGCTCATACGAGAGCGGTACCCCGACGGTGTGGCTGGCGTGATCGACGGAGCGCTGATGCACGAGAAGATCGCCCCGGCCGTCCGCGATGGGGGCACAGTCATCACGGTGCGCGGATACGACGAAGCAGGTGAGCGCGGTGTCACGTTCACGCCCATCTGGGTCGTCGACTATGCACGAGAGCACGGCAGACTCGATGAGCTCCGCCAACTCGCTGAGGACGGAACGCTCACTCTGCAGGTGACGGAGACATTCTCCAAAGACCAGGCTCCGGCAGCGCATCGTCGCTTGGAGGCAGGCGGCGTCCGCGGGCGACTCGTCCTGGAATTCTGATCACGAGCGGACTCCGGGACGAGGCTCAGGCACCCGTCATCGGTGCCGAGGTCGCGCTCCTCGTGCCACAAGATGCGATGGAACACAGGGTATAGGCTCCTAACATGTTGGACGTCCTCACCGCCGCACAGCAGCGGCTCTACGATGCGGAGGAACCGCAGGACGTTGCGGTCGCGACCATCGTCGGGACCGATGGTTCGGTGCCGCGGCCGGTGGGGACCTCGATGCTGGTCGACGCTGCAGGCGAGGTCCACGGTTCCCTCACAGGAGGATGCGTCGAAGGCGCCGTCCTCGAAGCTTGCCAAGAGGCGCTCGCCACCGGAGCGGGCACAGTTCAGAGATTCGGCTACAGCGATGACGATGCCTTCGCCGTCGGTCTGATGTGCGGTGGCAGCATCGACGTGCTCGTCCAGCCCTTCAGAGCCGGTCGCTCGGATCTGCGACAGGAAGCCGATCAGCAGGATCCGATCGCGATGGTGATGAGACTTCCCGCTGTCGACCACGATGAGTCCTCCAGCGCCCTTGCCGTCAGCGAAGACGCACTCGAGAAGAGTTCCGGACCGGCTGCGGGCTCTCTTGCCGCGGGTCTGGGCACGGTCGTCCCGCCCTCGGTGCTCGACTCCGCGGTCAGTCATGCTGAGTCGATGATCCGCAGCGGGAGCACGGGCACAGTCCGCATCGCTGCGCCCGAAGGCGACCGCAACCCGATCGATCTCTTCATCGAGACCCGGATACCACCGGCCCACCTGGTCATCATCGGAGCGAACGCCTTCGGGCGGGCCCTGGTGGAAGCTGCCCTGCCACTGGGCCACCGCATCACGCTGTGCGATCCCCGCCCCGCCTTCACCGGCCCGACGTCGTTTCCCGGCGCCGAGGTGGTCCGAGCCTGGCCGCACCGTTTCCTCACCGAAGCTGCCGACTTGGGAGCGGTCGATGAGCGCAGCATGATCTGCGTCCTCAGCCACGACCCGAAGGTCGACATCCCCACACTGGTCCGTGCGCTCGACCTCGACGTCGCCTATGTCGGGGCGATGGGCTCACGCCGCAGCGACCGCGACCGACGCAAAGCCCTGCAGGAGGCCGGAGTCGACAGCAGAGCGTTGGAGCGGCTGCACTCTCCGATCGGTCTCGATGTGAACGCGATGACGCCCGCCGAGGTGGCCGTCTCGATTCTCGCGGAGATCCTCGCTGTGCGCGGCGGCAGGACGCAGGCCGTGCCCCTCAGCTGCCGGTCGGGGGCACTGCACCCTCACTGACCGTGCGATCCGGTCGGTCGAGAAGATGCAGATCCGCGGGCACATCGATGTCGTCGCCGTCGTCGAGGTCGCTGCAGTCGACCAGCGCAACGATGTCACGGTGGGCGATGAGCAGCTCGCGAGCACCGATGTCATCATGGGCGGCAGCGGCCACCTCGGCGGTCCAGATCGCATCGAAGACAACAGGGTGTCCACGGTGCAGCCGCCCGCTCCGATCACGATGGGCGGCCGCGGTGATGGCGCCAGGACGATGAGCGGCGATGACGCGTTCGACTTCCGCCGGGCAGATGCCAGGTCGGTCGACGGGCGTCACCAGGACAGTGCGTCCGGGGCCGATCGAGTCCAGGCCGCGGCGCAGCGATGAACCCATTCCCTCATCCCACTCAGGATTGTGAGCGACTCGGACATGATCCCGGCCTTTCAGAAGTGTCGCGACCTGCTCGGCTCCGGCTCCGGTGACGACCGTGACGTTGCAGCAGCCTCCGGAGAGCAACGATTCCACGAGGGACTCGACGAGGGTGCGGCCGTTGCTGGACAGCAGTGCCTTCGGTCCCAGGCCCAATCGACGACCTGCGCCGGCGGCGAGGACGAGCCCGCACGGGCCCTGCAAGGCTGCAGAGTTGATCGGCGGCTCCCGGTCGGGGCTCGCGGTCATCGTGGCAGGTCGAGCTTCGCTGTCATCGGGGCAGGAACGCGTCACCGAAGAGCGGCAGATCGCGCACCCGCACCCCGGTCGCGTTGTAGGCGGCATTTGCGAGTGCTGCCGCCGCACCCACGATGCCGATCTCCCCGATCCCGCGCGCCCCGAGCGGGCCGGCCTGCGGGTCCTGCTCGTCGAGCCAAGCCGCTTCGATGTCTGTCACGTCGGCATTGACGGGAACGTGGTATTCGGCGAGGTCGTGGTTGACGACGTGGCCGAACCGGGGATCGAGTTCGCCCTTCTCATGAAGCGCCATTCCCAGGCCCATGGTCATCCCGCCGATGAACTGTGAACGAGCGGTGCGCGGGTTCACGATCCGTCCGGCGGAGAACATTCCGAACATGCGGTTGACACGGATCTCGCCGGTGGCGGCGTGGATGCGGACCTCGGCGAAATGAGCACCGAAGGAGTGCAGAGCGAACTTCTCTGCTGCCGGGTTCGCCTGTGCCTCACCCTGCGATTGGGCTCCGGATGCGGGATCGGTTCCGTGCTCGCGTCGGAACGTCTCGGCCGCGGCGAGGACCGCAGCACTCCAGCTCGCCAACCCGGTGGAGCCGCCGGCGACAGTCGCGTTCGGCAGGTCGGTGTCGCCGATCTGCAGCTCCACCTGCTCGATGGGAACGTCAAGGGAGTCCGCTGCGACCTGGGTCAGGGCAGTCCAGGTGCCGGTGCCCAGATCCGCGGCCGCGATGGCCACCTCGTAGCCATCAGAGGTCCGGCGGATCCGTGCGACAGAGCCGGGCTGCCTGCCTGCCGGATAGGTGGCGGAGGCGACACCCATTCCGATGAGCCAGCCGTTATCCCGCCGAGTGCGCGGTTGAGAACTTCGCTCGTCCCAACCGAAGCGCTCCGCCCCTTCGCGGAGGCAGTCCACGAGACGGCGCTGATTGAACGGCAACCCGGTGTCCGGGTCGTTCTCGGGGTCGTTGCGCACACGCAGCTCGATCGGGTCGATTCCGCTGGCCACAGCAAGTTCGTCCATGGCGATCTCGATCCCGACCATGCCCGGGGCCTCCCCGGGAGCTCGCATCCACGAGGGCACGGGCACATCCAGAGGAACCACTCGCTGGGTGAGGCGGCGATTGTCGCCTGCGTACATCATGCGGGCCGGCTTCGTCGCCTCCTCCGGGAACTCCTTGGTCTGCGACGACATGGACACCGCGTCGAAGGCGAACGCTGTGATCGTGCCGTCGGCTCGTGCGCCCAGACGAACATGCTGCAGGGTCGGGGCCCTGTAGCCGGTGATCGAGAACATCTGCTGCCGGGTCACGGCGTACTTCACGGGACGTCCCGGCACCGCTTTGGCCGCGAGTGCGGCCAGCATCATATCGGCGTGGGGCACGCCCTTGGAGCCGAAGCCCCCTCCCACATGCGGGGAGACGATGCGAAGCTGGTCAGGCTCGAGACCGAGGATGGGTGCCAGTGTCGACCGTGTGGGGTGCACGCCCTGGGTCGACGTCCACAGTGTCAGTTCGCCTCTGTCCCAGCGGGCGATGGTGGTGTGCGGTTCCATGGGGTTGTTGTGCTCCATGGGAGTGCTGTAGCGCTGATCGATGCTGACGGCAGCCTCGGCGAGGGCCGAGTCGACATCGCCGACGGTGACGTCCCCGCCGCCGGACTCCGGAGTTCGGGAAGCAGGATGGTCCTCCCGCAGCTCGACATCATGGTCCTCCTGCACGTAGCTGACGGTGATGAGGTCCGCAGCGTGGCGGGCCTGCTCCGGGGTGGTGGCGATGACAGCACCGAGGTACTGTCCGCGGAATCCGATCTCCGGAGAGCGCAGGATCGCCAGCTCCGCGTCATCCGTGCTCTGCAGGGCCGGTGCGTTCTCGTGGGTGAGCACATGCACGACCCCGTCTGCTGCCTCGGCCGCCGAGGTGTCGATGGTGGCTGCGCGTCCCCGCGCGATCATCGCCAGGAGGGGGCAGAGGTAGAGAGGGTCGTCGACCGGATGCTCGTACGCGTAGGTGGCGCGGCCGCGGACCTTGTCGGGTCCGTCCAGACGCACCTGCCGGGTGCCGATGGCTGAGGTTGCCAGCAGATCACTCATGAGCGTCCTCCGTGGTGTCGTCCAGCTTCGACTCCAGGCCGCCGGTCAGCTCGGTGAGCACCGTCGTGATCGCACCGCGCGCCATCTGGACCTTGAAGCGGTTGCCTTCCAAGGGCTCGGCGGCCGCGAGTTCAGCATCGGCGGCCTGCAGAAACGTCTCCTCGTTCGGCTCCGCGCCTCGCAGCACTGCCTCGGCGGCGCGTGCACGCCAGGGTTTGTGGGCGACGCCACCCAGAGCGATCGCGGCCTCGCGGATCACCGGCTTCGGTCCCGAGTCATCGACGTCGACCGTGGCGGCGACCGAGACCAGCGCGAAGGCGTAGGACGCACGGTCACGGATCTTTCGGTACGTCGAGCGTCCAGCGCGTGGGGGAGGGAGTTCGAGGGCGGTGATGAGCTCCCCGTGCTCAAGGATCGTGTCCCGCTCGGGTTGCTCGCCGGGCAGCCGATGGAGTTCGTCGACCGGAATCCGGCGCTCACCGTGAGGACCGAGGACGACGACAGTGGCGTCGAGAGCGGCCAGCGCGACCGCCATATCTGACGGGTGGGTCGCAACGCAGTCCTGTGAGGCGCCGAGGATCGCGTGGTAGCGGGTGTAGCCGCCGATGGCCGAGCAGCCGGAGCCGGGTTCGCGTTTGTTGCATGGCGTCGAGGTGTCCTGGAAGTACACGCATCTGGTGCGCTGGAGGAGGTTGCCGCCCATGCTCGCTGCGTTGCGCAGCTGACCGGAGGCACCTGAGAGCAGGGCTCGCGAGAGCATCGGATAGTCGCGGCGGACTCGCAGGTCAGCGGCGGCATCGCTGTTGCGCACCATCGCACCGATGCGCAGTCCCGAGTCATCGAGGCCCTCGATGTCGGTGAGGTCCAGGCCGTTGATGTCGACGACCAGTCCCGGTTCCGTGACACCGAGCTTGAGGTGATCGACGAGGTTGGTTCCGCCTGCCAGAAACACCGCGTCCGGTCGCTCGGTGAGCACGGCGACGGCGTCAGCGGTGTCGGTGGCGCGTGTGTAGTCGAAGGGGTTCATCGCGACTCCTCGGCGGCTTGGCTGACGGCCGCGACGATGTTCACGTAGGCTCCGCACCGGCACAGATTGCCGCTCATGCGCTCGCGGATCTCCTCATCAGTGAGGTCGACCGGAGCCTCCAGATCCTCAGTGACCACGCTCGGGGCGTCGTCGGCCGCTTCCTGCAGCATGCCGGCGGCCGAGCAGACCTGGCCCGGAGTGCAGTAGCCGCACTGGAAAGCGTCCTGTTCGAGGAATGCGCGGTGCAGCGGGGAGAGTTCACCGTCTGTGGCCAGGCCCTCGGAGGTCGTGACGTCAGCAGCGTCATGGGTCAGCGCGAGCGCCAGGCAGGAGTTCAGCCGGCGGCCGTCGACCAGAACCGTGCATGCGCCGCATTGACCATGGTCGCAGCCCTTCTTGGGAGACATCACCCCCAGTCGGTCGCGCAGTGCATCGAGCAGAGTGGTTCGGGGGTCCACGGCCAGCGTGTGCTCCTGGCCGTCGACGGTGAGGTTCAGCGGATGGTCCACGAGAACCGCCTCCAGACAGCGTTGTCGACGTCTGTCAAACCTACCCCCGCTGCGGGAGGTGGACAAGGGGGTCGTCGCGAACAAGCCGGAGTATCAGAACACCCGCGCTTTCGGAACACCCGTGTCAGAGAACCGGGCAGTCATCAGATCGGGGAAATGCCGGTCATCTCGAGACGGACGTGAGTTAGAGTGACAATTGGTCAGTATCATTGCGGGCCGGGATGCCACCATCTCCAGCTGGCACTCATCTGCGAAGGAGCACCGTCGAACATGTCACGGATCCTCGTACGCATCTGGCACCGTTACCGGGATACAAAACTCCTTGTGAAGATGACAGTCGGCTTCGTGCTGGGGCTGATCGTTGCACTGGTGTTCGGTCAACAGGCTCAAGTGCTCTCACCAATCGGTGACATTCTGCTCAATCTCCTGCAGCTGGTCGTCATCCCCATCATCATGCTGACGTTGATCGACGCGGTCAACACCACGCAGTCCGGAAGCCTTGTCAGGGTTGCCTTCAAGACCTTCGCCTTCTATCTGCTGACGACCGTCGCCGCCGTCATCATCAGCCTGTCGCTGGGGCTTCTCATCAACCCGGGAACGGGGCTCAACCGTCCTGAGAACGGCACAGAGACGCCCGAACCGCCGTCGTTCACCGACCAGCTCGTCGGAGTATTTCCTGAGAACCTCTTCCAGGCCCTGACCGATGGCAAGATTCTTGCTCTGATCTTCGTGTCCATGATCATCGGCCTCACGCTCGCGGGTATGCGGCGCTCGTCGGACGCGACGATCTCGGACTTCGGAGCCCTGCTGCACAAATTCGTCCTGGCAGCCAAAGAGATGACGTTCCGCATCCTCGCCGGCATCCTCCAATATGCGCCGTTCGGTGTCTTTGCTCTCGTGGCCAGCGATATCGGCAGTCAAGGATTCGATGCACTGGCAGCCCTGGGCAAGCTGACCGGGGCCGTCTATGCGGGACTGGCTGCGCAGATCCTGCTGATCTACATTCCATTGCTGCTGATCAATCGGGTTCCGATCGGCGGGTTCTTCCGAATCGCCGGTGAGCCGATGGCCACGGCGTTCACCACCCAGAGCAGTTCCGGCACGATCCCGGTGTCGCTGCAGGCGACGAAGAAAGCGGGAATCCTCCAGGAGGTCGCGGGCTTTGTGATCCCGCTGGGAGCGACCATCAACATGGACGGCGCAGTCATCCGCCTGGGAGCCTCGGTCGTGCTGGCCGCCAATATCGCCGGACATGACATGTCCCTCCTCGAACTCGGCGCAATCGTGCTCACCGCCACATTCGTCTCCATCGGCACTGCAGGAGTCCCCGGCGCTGGACTCATCGGCCTGACGATCCTGTTGCAGCAGGCTGGGTTGCCACTCGAAACTGTGGCGTTGGTCGCTGGTGTCGACGTGATACTCGGGATGGGGGCGACGATGATCAACATCACCGGCGACCTCGTCGGAGCCCACCTCATCGACAAGAGCGAAAGGCGGATCAGCAGGAGACACGCAACCTCGACAAGCGAGGGCAGCCCTTCGTAGCAGTGTGGCCGACGGGGGCGATGGTATCGACTTCGCAGAAGGAGCGAGTCCACGACGGTCGGGGAATCAGTTCTGACTGATCAGATGGCCGGTGACGACGATGTTGTCCTCGTAGTGGCCGGTCTGTTCGTCGAAGTCCCCACCGCAGGTGATGAGTCGGATCTCCGGGTCCTTCGTATTGCCGTAGACCTGGTAGTCGGGGAACGAGTCCTTGCCGTAGTCGGTGACGTCATCGACGCTGAAGGTGGCCTTCGAACCATCCTCGCGGGTGACGGTGAGTGTGTCGTTGCGGTGCAGGGCACCGAGGTCGAAGAAGACGGCGGGCCCGTCTTTCGCGGAGTCGACGTGTCCGACTATGAGTGAGGGCCCGACCTCACCGGGTGTGGGAGAGCGGTCGTACCAGCCTGCCGGTGCGTCCTTGCCCAACGGAGGGACTTCGAGCTCATCGTCGTCCGTGAGACCAAGCTTCATGATGCTCGTGTCGACGTCGATGGCCGGGATCGTCAACTGCGTCGGCGCCGAGGCACCCATTGCGTTATCAGGTGCGGTGTCTGCAGCGACATCGCTTGGGGTGCTGGGGTCAGTCTCGGCGGGCGAATCGGTCTCTGCAGTTGAAGGGGCAGGCGCGGCAGGGTCATCGCTGCTCTCTGCAGTGGCAGATTCGCTGCTGGACGCTGCATCCGGCTGGGGCGGTGACTGGCCGCGGACGAGGCCGATCGTGATGAGTATCGCCGCGACGACGAGCAGGGCAAGACCCACCGCGGCCCAGGTGTTGATGCCGCGATGAGTCCTTGCCTGCTTGTCAGTCATGACTGGTGTCTTCCTCTCCGCTGTGGGACAGCCTGGACTCGATCAGTGAGCGCTGGTCGTCTTCTTCTTCCGCGAGATCACAAAGGCGGCTCCCGCTGCGACGAGCACGCCGCCGCCAGCGGCCAGCATCACGGTGTCATCAGTGCCAGCGGTGCTTCCGCCACCGGTGTCAGGTCCACCCTTGGGCGGCTGTCCCATCTGGCTGTCCGCGAGAGTTCCGCACAGTGCAGGAGCAGTGGCGGCCTGCGGCAGGCTGTCATCGAGCGGGCTCTTCGCGTCCTGGACATCCTTCGACAGGTTCTCTGGGTTGAGGCCGTGGACGACGACAGAGGCGCGGCCGTCCTTGATGGCGTCTGCGGTCTTGTCATCGAGATCGATGGTGCGCTTGTATGTCGCCGAGCCGCCCTTGACGCCGGCGTGGTCGACATCGACGGCCGCTTTGGCACTGGTGTCACCGGAGTCCGTCAAGGTCGTGGCGACTTCACCGTAGGCGGCTCCGCCTTCGGGTGTGTTGACGATGCCGTCACCATTCTCGTCGGCTGAGGGTGTGGGGCATTCGGCGCTGCCATCGGCCTTCACGTGGATGTGCTGGACGTGCGGGTAGGGCCCGTCCATGAACGTCTCGGCCAGGCCTTCGACGTGTTCGGTGACCATCGCCTGATTGCCCTTGAGGGTGATCATGATGTCTCCTGATGCTCCGCTGTCATTGATTTCGCCGAGGTCGGCCTGGTAGGTCCAACTGTCTTCGCCGCCGGTATCACTCGCGGTCGCCGCGGCTGCGGGGCCTGTTGCCAGACCGAAGGCAGTCAAGGCAAGGACGGGTGTGAGCATGAGCTTCTTTGCTGTGCGCATGGTGCTTCCCTTCTCTTCTGTGGACAGTCCCGTTCGGGACCGCACATTGTGTATTCGGAGAAGTCGGCTCAGCGGATTGCTCGTCAACCGTAGTTTTTCGAATTCGCACTCATCAGGTGTCCGAGCAGTTTCCGCGGCGTCCATGCCGCGATGCTTGAGATACACAGAGGAATGGGAGCGGCAATGAACTGCCACTCCCATTCTCAGATCAGTTGCGTCTCAGCTCTCAGGGGAGTCCTTGAGCGAGTTGGCGACGCCGCGAGCGGCGTCCTTGGCTTTCTCGCCAGCCTCTTTGCCTTTGGCCTGGACCACGTCGGCTTTTCCCTCTGCCTGGAGAGATTCGTCATTGGTGGCCTTGCCGGCAGCGGCTTTTGCCTTGCCCTTGAATTCTTCGGCCTTGTGGGAGTTCTCTTTGCTCATTGCTCTTCCTTTCGGTTGGGCAGCAGGTCCTGACCCATACGAGGCCTGCGGCCTATCTGTCATAATCGCGCCATCAGCAGGGCTGGCGCAAGGGGGTTCTCAGACGCTGTCATCAGCCTCGGCACCCTTGTCGTTGAAACCGATGAGCTCATAGCCCATGTCGGCAAGCTCCTCGTCTTCGGAGCCCGGGGGAGTGACGCCGTTGATCGGACGTCCCGCCGTCTCATTGAAGAAGTGGATGCCGATGAGGCCGATGATCCCGGCCCCCGCAAGGTAGAAGGCCGGGAACAGATCGAACCCGGTCTTTTGAATGACGAAGGTGTTCACCGCTGCCGTGGTCCCACCGAAGATGGCGGTGGAGATGTTGTAGCCGATGGCGAAGCCGGAGAACCGCACCTGGGTGGGGAAGATCGCCGGCAGCGTCGCCGAGACGCAGGACTGCATCATCACCTGCAGCAGCGCGATGATGCCCAGTCCCAGGAATTGGAGCCCGCGGCTTTCGGCGTGCATGAGCATGAATGCCGGGATGGCGAGCACAATGAAGCCGATCGCCGAGGTGTAGAGCACCGGTTTGCGCCCGATCGTATCCGTGAGCCTGCCCAGCGGACTGACGACAGCTATCATCGCCAACAGCAGCCCGACGAGCATGAAGTTGCTCGTGACCTCGGAGTGGCCCAGAATGCCGCTGAGGTAGGTAGGCATGTACGTCAGCACCATGTACTGGCCGACGTTGAGCAGCACGACGAAGGCCATGAGCATGAGGATCTGTTTCTTGTACCCGGTGAACAGCTCCTGGAACGGCTTCCGGTTGGCCTGCTGCCGTGAAGTGGTCTGTGAGAACGCCTCCGGTTCATCGAGTTTCATCCGCAGCCAGAGGGCGATGGCACCGAGGGGGAGGGTCAGCAGGAAGGGCAGTCTCCACCACCCGGCCTCCATGCCGTCCGAGCCGACGACGACCAGGAGGATGGTGCAGACGAATGCCGCCGAGGCTGTTCCCGCCAGGGTGCCCATCTCGAGGAAGGACCCGCAGAAGCCTCTGCGTCTGTCGGGTGCCGATTCTGCCATGTAGACGGCGGCACCGCCGTACTCGCCGCCGGTGGAGAAGCCTTGGACCATGCGGCACAGCAACAGCAGGATCGGTGCGAATGCCCCGAGTGTGGCATAGCCGGGCAGAATTCCGATGAGCGTGGTCGGAATCGTCATCATGATGATAGTCAGAACCATCACGTGCTGGCGGCCGACCTTGTCGCCCAGGGGCCCGAGGATGAAGCCTCCCAGGGGCCGGAAGACAAAAGACAGAGCGAGAACTGCGAAAGTGAGGACGACACCCCACTCGCCGGGGAAGAAGGCGCTGGCGATGTAGACGGAGACATAGGAATAGACGCCGTAGTCGAACCACTCGACCGCGTTGCCCAGTGCCGAACCGCCGATGGCTCGCTTGAGCGTGCGCTTCTTCTCGGGTGGCATCTTCGTCATGTCGATGCCGTCAGGGGTGGGGATCTTCTCATCGTGTGACGAATAGTTCATTCCAGTCCCTTCTTCGCTGTCTACGGTTTCCGCTCGCGCCTGGCCGGCACCTCTGATCAGATACTCGTACCTCAGATGTCTGAACCTGGTCTGCCCGAGTAGTGGAAGACGAACCCGCTGCGCGGCAGTGCGGGGAACTGGTTGAGGGGAATGGACAGGTCCTGCGTGGGCACGTCGAGTCCGCTGCTGACCAGCAGACGCACGGCTCGTTTGAGGATTTCGACCGTGCTCCATTCCCCGGGGCAACGATGATTCGCGGAGTGCCTGCCGGCACCTTGCGCGATCAGCGTGTTGGGGCGCTCGTCCCAGCTGAAGCCGCGGAAGCGCTCGGGCTGAAAACTGTTGGGGTCCGTCCACAGTCTGTGATCGTGACAGGTGCCGTAGAGGTCGAGGATGACACGGTCGCCTTCGTCGAATCGGTGCCCACGCCAGAGGAAGGGCTCACGGACTCTGCCCGGGACTGCCGGGAAGAACGGGTAGAAGCGACGGACCTCCTGGACGAACGGTTCCAGATCGGACTCGTCACCGGAGGCGAACGTATCGCGCCAGCGCGGATGGTGAACGAGAGCGACAGCGGCGAAGACGATGAAGCGGGCAACCGCCGCAATCGGACGCAGGATGTTGATGAGTTCGACCGCGGCCACCTCTGCGGAAAGCTTCTGGCCAGTGGAATCTGTGTGATGGGCGAAGACGAAGAGTGCAGAGCCCGGCGCCGGTGACAGAGCCCCCTGACGAACCTTCTCGATGAGACCGGCCGCCCAGGTTTCGGTGCCGCGTCTGCGCCACTGCGCATACCAGTTCGCAGGGCCGGCTTTGGCAACGTGATCGATCATCATGCCCAGTTCACTGCTCAGTTTCCGGACATCGGTCGCCTCCAGGGGGACCCCCGCCCACCGGCAGGCTGTGCGAGTCAGCACGTCCCGGGCGAAATCATGAAGAACGATGCGTCGTGGCCCAGGACGCGTTTCCAGCGTCTCGGCCCACTCTTCGTCGAAGATCTCCCCGAGGTCGGACATCGCGTCCTCGCCCATCAGGGACAGGAATGCCTGCTTTCTCCGGTGGTGCTCGTCCCCGTCCAGAGCTTGGACTGACCCCTTGTCCTGCAGCAGGTGCTGAACACTCGGGGGCACGGCGGCCTCTCGGGTGAACCGATTGCCCTCATAGAAGAGCCCAGCTGCTTCCTCGCCCCGGATGAATGTTGTCGGCTGAAGGAACAGTCTCGTGGTGAAGAGATCGGTGTCCCATGTGTCACAGCGAGAGGAGACGAATGCGTATCCCTCGTTGAGGAAGGAGGCGGTGCTGTCGAAGGGACGGCGTATCATGCGAACTCCTCTGCTGTTCTTGCTTCGCGTTATCCTGTCTTCTTCTTCGCACCCGACTTCGAGGACGAGGACTTCCCAGACGACGACTTCGAGGACGACGACTTCCCAGACGTACTCTTCGCACCCGATTTGCTCGAACTCTTCTTCGACCCGGATCTGCTCGAGCCCTTCTTCGAGGAGCGTGAGGTGTCGACGGATTTGCGCAGCGCCTCCATCAGGTCGATGACGTCGCCGCCGGGTTCTTCGTCCTCGTCCTCGTCAGGGAAGGCCTTTTCCAGGTCGAGGGTCTCTCCCTTGTCGATCTTCGCGTCGATGAGCTTGCGCAGTTCGTCCTGGTAGTCGTCGTTGAACTCCTCCGGTGTGAAGTCCTCCGAATACGATTCGACGAGTTTGGCTGACATCTCCATTTCCTTTTTGGAGATCTTCGCCTGGGAGTTCACGCCCTTGAAGTCGACGTCGCGGATCTCATCGGCCCACCGCAATGTCTGGATCATGAGCACCTTTCCACACACTCGCAGGACCGCCAGTCGGGTGCGGGTGCGCAGAGTGATCTTCACGATGGCCGTGCGGTCGGTGTCTTCGAGCGTCTGCCGCAGCAGCAGATAGGCCTTCGGCGTCTTCGACGTCGGCTCCAGGAAATACGATTTCTCCAGCATGATCGGGTCGATCTGATCGTTGGGCACGAACTGGAGGACGTCAAGGTCGTCATTCTCATCGGCGGGCAGAGCTTCGAAATCGTCTTTCGTGAGAATCACGCGGTTCTCGCCGTCGTCGTAGGCCTTGACCATGTCGTCGAACTCAACGACTTTCCCGCACTCCTGACAACGGTGTTGATTGCGGATGCGTCCGCCGTCCTTCTCATGCACCTGGTGCATGCTGACATCGTGGTTCTCGGTGGCCGAGTACAGCTTCACCGGCACGTTGACGAGACCAAACACAATCGATCCGGTCCAAATGGCTCTCATCCCTCCATTGAAACTCAGTCTCAGCACCTTGGCTACCCCCATCGGCTGGCCCTGCTGGCCGCCCGACCTGGAAGGGCTCCAGCGCGAAGGTGGTCGTGGCATCGCCACCGTCCGTGCCCCCTCGTGCACTCTGCTGTGAGCGGGTACCGTACAGACCACAGGAGGTGTCCATGTCACGCCAGGAACAGAAAGTCACCGTCGACGGGCATCGGTTGACGCTGACCAATCTCGACAAGGTCTTCTATCCCGAGACAGGCACAACCAAGGGCGAGGTGCTCGACTACTACGCTCGCATTCACGAACATCTGATCCGGCACGCCCATGACCGCATCGCCACCCGCAAACGTTGGGTCGACGGTGTCGGCACACCGCAGAAACCGGGAGACGTGTTCTTTGAGAAGAACCTCCCCGATTCCGCACCATCGTGGCTCACATCCCGTTCCATCCGTCATTCCACCGGATCCAAAAGGTACCCGCTGGTCCAGGACCGTGCGACATTGACCTACCTTGCCCAGATGGCCTCACTCGAGATCCACATCCCTCAATGGCAGGTCGCGAAGGGGTCATCCGACCCGGGCACCATCGAGTCGACGACACGGCATCCTGACCGCATGGTCTTCGACCTCGATCCGGGGCCAGGACGCGAACTGGCCGACTGTATCGAGGTCGCACAGCTGGTGAGAGACCTGCTGACCGGGATGGATCTCGACGCCTACCCGGTGACCAGCGGCTCCAAGGGGATCCATCTCTATGCGCCGCTCGATGGATCGGCATCAAGCCAGCAGATCTCCGACGTCGCCCACGAGTTGGCGCGCAGCCTCGAAGCCGATCACAAGGACCTCGTCGTCTCAGCCATGAAGAAGACGCTGCGAGAGAACAAGGTGCTCATCGACTGGTCTCAGAACTCAGCGGCGAAGACGACAGTGGCCCCCTATTCTCTGCGCGGCCGGTTCACCCCCACAGTGGCGACACCGCGGACCTGGGACGAACTCGACGACCCGCCCGCTGTCGAGCAGCTGCGCTTCGAGGAGGTCCTTGATCGGATCGATGACCTCGGCGATCTGCTCGAACCGTTGGCGAAGACTGCCGGCGATTCAGCAAATCCGACCCCCACCTCGGCGGGAGCCGCACCCGCTTCGACGAAGGAATCGTCGAACTCATCGAAGGCGCCGCGCGACCGCCTGGACATCTATCGGTCCAAACGGGACCCGAAGCACACCAGCGAACCGGTGCCCGACAGCCACGGAACCAGCGGGGACGAGCTGTCCTTCGTCATCCAGGAACATCACGCCAGCACCCTGCACTGGGACTTCCGACTCGAACACGAGGGTGTGCTGGTCTCGTGGGCACTGCCGAAAGGACCGCCCACCGATCCGAAGCACAATCATCTGGCCATCCAGACCGAGGACCACCCGCTCGAATACGGAAGCTTCGAAGGCACGATCGAGAAGGGACAGTATGGTGCGGGCGAGGTCACGATCTGGGACTCGGGGACCTACGAACTCGAGAAGTGGAAGGAGGGACGCGAGATCATCGCTGTCCTCCATGGGGCCGAAGACGGCGGCCTAGGGGGAGAACGACGATTCGCACTGTTCAACACCGGCGAACACGGGCCGAACAAGGAACCCGAGAAGAACTGGATGATCCACCTGACCAAGGACTCATCCGCGAACTCATCCAAGAACTCGCCGAGACGGGGCAAACCTTCGCCTGAGCACGCCGATTCCAAGCGAAGCGGGTCCACGGGCCCCGAACGCACCGGTTCCACAGATGTCCAGCCCACTGACATGGCACCGATGCTGGCCAGTATTGGGGACATCGACTCCGTTCGCCGACAGGCCGAGGACTGGGCATTCGAAATGAAGTGGGACGGCATCCGAGCGCTCGCCTCCGTGCGCGCCGGCACCGATGATTCGTCCGGGTCGATCGCGCTGACCAGCCGCAATGGTCACGATATGACGAAGACCTACCCCGAACTCATCGAGCTCGCCGACTGCGTGGACGCTGATTGCATCCTTGACGCAGAGATCGTCGCACTGGGCCCGGGCAGTCGCCCCGACTTCGGGCGGCTGCAACGCAGGATGGGGCTGACGCGTGAGAGGGACATTGAGCGTGAACGTGAGCGCACACCGGTGTACCTGATGGTCTTCGATGTGTTGAACGTTGGTGGCGCTTCATTGCTGAAGACCCCATATCTCGAACGACGTGAACGTCTCTTTGGCCTGGTCACCGAGGGTGAGCACATCCATGTGCCGGCGGCCTTCGAAGGAACCGTCGACAAGGCGATGGAGGCCAGCCAGGAACTCCAGCTCGAAGGCGTCATGGCGAAGCAGACCGACAGCACCTATCTGCCGGGCCGTCGGACACACACCTGGGCCAAACTCAAACACACCTCCACTCGCGACGTGATCATCGTCGGGTGGCGCACCGGCAAAGGGGAGCGTTCCGAGACCTTCTCTTCGCTGCTGCTGGCAGCCCACGGAAAGGACGGTCTGGTCTATCTGGGTCGTGTGGGCACCGGCTTCGACGACCACCAGCTGCAGGCTCTGCGGGCGCAGCTCGATCGCCTGAGCCGGAAGACACCTTCCCTGGATGTTCCTGCCGCCGAGTCACGTGATGCGAACTGGGTGCGGCCAAGCCTCGTCGGTGAGGTCCGATACGGAGGTATCACCGAGGCTGGTCGTCTGCGTCATCCCGTATGGCGCGGACTCCGCGAGGACATCGACCCGGAGGAGGTCACCGCCTGAGCCAGGAGGGGGGCCGAGCATGTTCTCCCGCAGGCCACGTCGGTCACAACGGGGGTTACGAGACTCCGAGGAGACTGTTAATGTGACGGCACCGGGACAGTACGGAAGCTTCAGAGAGCCCCGTGCTGACCAAGATCGCAATGAGTCTGATGATCGCGGATGCGGCATCAGTGAGAAGAGGCGACGATGACGAATGATCGAGATGCCGAGAGCATGGAGGAGACCCTCAACACTGTTCCCGATGAAGCGCCGCACGATGTTGCTGAAACGCCCGGAACAGATCACTCCACTAAAGAACACGATGATGAGTTGGTTGATGAATGGGAAGACGAGTCTTTTCCCGCGAGCGACCCGCCAGCGCATTACTGAACGGCTCATCTCTCAACAGGCGGCTTATCTCTCAACAGACCCTGGCCAGCCGAAGCGAATCGACCACCAGTTGAAAGGAGCCACAGCTCATGAGCGACCAACTGACTTTCCAGGATCCGGTGAAACGATTTCCGGACATCTCTCCACCCAAACAGGACCAGCCTGAGCCGGGCCTGGACGTTGAACTGATTCCAGGCACTGACCGTGGCGAACAGAGCTATCGCGGCACCGGTCGGCTCAAGGGGCGCAAGGCGCTGATCACCGGTGCCGATTCCGGCATCGGCTCGGCAGTCGCTATCGCGTTCGCTCGCGAAGGAGCAGATGTCGCCCTGTCGTACCTTCCTGCTGAGGAGGACGACGCACGCCACGTCTGCGACGTCATCCGCGAGGCCGGCGGCACAGCGGTGCCACTGCCTGGTGACCTCGCCGACCCCGACTACTGCCAGCAGGTCGTCCATGATGCGGCAGACGGGCTGGGCGGACTCGACGCCTTGGTGAATAACGCGGGGCGCCAGATCGCGGTCGAAGAGATCGAAGATCTCTCCGATGAGCAGTGGGGCAATACCTTCGAGACCAATATTCGCGCCATGTTCCGCGTGACGAAGACGGCAGTCGGCTATCTGCCCGCCGGCGCAACGATTGTGAACTCGACGTCCGTTCAAGCGTATTCTCCATCGACCCACCTGCTGGACTATGCGTCGACTAAAGCTGCGATCAACAACTTCACCAAAGGACTGGCCACTCAGCTGGCTCCACGCGGCATCCGAGTCAACGCAGTTGCTCCCGGCCCGATCTGGACACCCCTTCAGGTCTCTGACGGTCAGCCGAAGGAAGCACTGCCCCATTTCGGGAAGAACACTCCCTTGGGGCGAGCCGGTCAGCCGACTGAGCTCGCGCCAGCTTATGTGTTCCTCACCTCGGCGGAGTCGAGTTACGTCCTGGGTGAGACCCTCAACGTCAATGGGGGCCAGCCCACGCCGTGACAGAACGTTCTCGGCCAACACCGTTGTAGGCCCCGGCCGGCAAAGCGACACCGGAGGATGTGAATACGAATGAATTCGAGAAACGACGGAATCCCAGACTCATCGAAGCACACCACTGGCAACCCCAACCTTGATCCGGACCCCTCAGGTGACCCCGATCTTGATGGGGGAGGCAGTGTCCAACCCGGCGCCACGCCACCGGAATCCAACTCAGCCACGGCATCTCCGCCACACGCACCCGATAGGAGACCTCCGCGGACGAAGTGGGTGGTCGTCGGAATCGGCGCACTACTGGCCATCATCATCCTGGTGTTCGTCGCCTACGCCGTCGGTCTGTTCAGCTGACGCCAGCTATTCGAGGCGAAGAGGTCGCAAACGCTCTGAAGGGAGACTCCATGGATCTCAACATTCGTGGACGCAAAGCACTGGTCACCGGCGCCGATTCAGGCATCGGGTTCGCCACGGCACAACTGCTGTTGGCTGAAGGTGCCACAGTCGTCATGACTGACCGTGAACCGGACAAACTCCATCACGCAGTCCAACAGCTGCCGGGTTCCGAAAACCGCCCACACGCCATTGCCGCCGATGTCACTGATCCTGCAGCCATCGAGAGACTTGCGCAGAAGGTGGAGGACGAAGTCGGCGACCTCGACATCCTCATCAATGTTGCCGGGATCCATGGTGAAGGTGGTCTGTTCCACGAGATCAGCCAAGAGGGATGGGACCATACAATCGATGTCGACCTGATGGGGCCCGTGCGTGTCACGCGGGCTTTCCTCCCGGGCCTGAGGCGCGGCGGCTGGGGGCGGATCGTCTTCGTCTCCTCCGAAGACGCGGTCCAACCCTATGACGACGAGCTGCCGTACTGCGCTGCCAAAGCAGGACTCCTCTCCCTGGCCAAGGGTCTCTCCCGCACCTACGCCTCTGAGGGGCTGCTCGTGAACACAGTATCGCCGGCATTCATCGAAACCCCGATGACCGACGAAATGATGAGCAAACGTGCCGAAGCGTTGGGAGTGCCCTTTGATGAGGCGATTGCGTCGTTCCTGCGCGAGGAACGGCCATTCATGGAACTTGGCCGGCGGGGCAAACCGGAAGAGGTGGCCCACGTCATCGCATTCCTGTGCTCCGACGCCGCCAGCTTCGTCAACGGTTCCAACTATCGCGTCGATGCCGGATCAGTCGCCACAATCTGAATGTTGTGACCACGGGCACGCGGTAGACGATATGAGAAGGAGTCTGAACCATGCAGGATTTTCGCTATCTGATCCTCGGCGGAGGAATGGCCGCTGACGCAGCTGCCCGTGGCATACGGGAGCTCGATTCCGACGGTTCCATCGCGATCATCAGCAACGATGTCGATGAACCCTACACACGACCTGCACTGAGCAAGAAGCTGTGGACAGACCCGAGCTTCGGACAGGACGACAACTACCTGTCGACCGTTGCCGACACCTGGGCACAGCTCCATTTGGGCACTGAAGCGACCAGCGTTGACCCTAAGGCAAAGACGGTGACGGCCTCGGACGGAGAGTACAGTTTCGAGAAGCTGCTCTTCGTCACGGGTGGGCAACCGAAGCAGATTGACCTCGAGGAAGGTCAGCGTGTCGTCTATTTCCGCGGGTTCGATGATTATCGTCGCCTGCGTGAATTCGCTGGAAGGAATCTCAATGTTGCCGTGATCGGAGGCGGGTTCATCGGCACCGAGCTGGCGGCGGCACTGGTGCAGAACGCAACGAATACGACGCTTCTGTTCGACGATGAGACTCTGTGCGGTTCCGTCTTCCCGCCCGATCTCGCCGATCATTTTCACCAGCTCTATCGCGACCAGGGAGTGACTCTGGTCCCCGGCACCAAGGTGACCGGTGGCCGTGCCGAGGGCCAGCAGGTTGCACTTGACTACGGCGATGGCACTCACGAGTTCGATGCTGTCGTGGTGGGCCTGGGAATCGATCCGTCAACCGATCTGGCCGAAAAGGCAGGAATCGCTGTTGATGACGGAATCACGGTCGACGGGTCCTTGCAGACCTCTCACCCTGACATCTATGCAGCCGGTGACGTTGCCCATTACCCTGACCGGATCCTCGGCCGACAGCGCGTCGAGCATGTGGACAATGCGACCCAGATGGGCACCGTGGCCGGACGGATCATGGCAGGGAGTGACGAGACCTACACGCACACACCGTATTTCTACACCAACGTCTTCGACTTCGGCTATCAGGCGGTGGGAACGCTGAGTTCAGACCTGCAGACGATCGAGGACTGGCAGAAACCGCAGACGGAGGGCGCGGTCTATTACTTGAACGACGAGGGCCGGGTGCAAGGCGTGCTCCTGGTGGATCTGGACGGCGGTCTGGACACTGCTCGGGCCATCCTGGCTGAAGACTGGCCCCACTCCCGCAGCGACCTGGTCAGCCGCCTGCCTTAGGATCGATCGCTCGTGAGTCATTGTCGCGGCCTGCAGAGAGGTCGCCGATGTGGGACAGCCGCAGGGGCGCGAAGGGCCCGGTGGTCTCACTCGAGATCACCCGCGCGGTGATGCCGACGTGGTCGCCTCCGTCGTCGAGCATGGCGATGCGCTCGACGACTATCCGGTTGGGCAGAGCACTGAGCAATGGCACCCCCTGCTCGGTGGAGTGGGTATCGAGACCGCGGAACTTGTCAGTGTCCTCACCAGATCGGGCACCGAAGCGCTGCGCCATGGCGAGATCTAGGGCAGTGAGAAAGTGAATCGCGAAATGGGTCGCCCGCAGACTCACCTGATAGGTGTGGTTGGCCTTCGACAGCCAGAAACCGTACTGCTGAGGAGACATGCTCGACTGCGAGTGGAATCCCACCAAGCAACCTGCACATTCGTTCTCTGCAGCGGTGGTCACTACGATCAGAGCGGCATCCGTGGACACCATCAGGTCGTCAAACGTCTCCTCATCCATGGCGGATCCCTTCTGCGTCAGCGTGCTGCAATGAGCCGAGTTCGGTGTTAGACCCTGCGCTGATGCGCCGGATTTCGTATTCAGCGGTGTCGTCGTGCGTCAAACGTACGCCCCTGCTCAACGGCGGACAAGAGTCACCGGCCCCGGAGTCATTTCAGTCGGTCTCAGCACACCGGCGATAGTGGGGCGCGACGATATCGACGCCGAGGATGTGCGGCACGGTTCCTGACATGCGAAGGTGATCTGCGTTACCGTCGGAATAACCGTGACACCCGCGTACGTGAGGAGAAGTGGTCACCATGCCGAAGATGAGCAGCTCAGGAGTGCCGAAGAAGTCAGAGCTCCCAGCGACCTTACGACATTCGGATGCCAAGGCCCAGCGCACTTTCGCGAAGACCTATGACTCCGCAATGGAGGAATACAACGATGAAGAGCGCGCCCACCAGGTGGCCTACGATGCGCTCAAGCACACTCACGACAAGGTCGGTGACAGATGGGAACCGAAATCCTCACCGGGGCCATCCGACGCACAGGCCAAGGGCGGGAAGAACACCGATCGCCCGACCGCTGGCGGGGTGGACGCCAATGCCACGAAGGATCACCTGTACCAAATGGCAACTTCGCTGAAGATCCCGGGACGTTCGACGATGACCAAGAACGAACTCGTCGAGGCCCTCGAACGTGAAAACAACAAGCAGACGAAGAAGAGCGCCTGAAGTCTGGCCGAGGCCTGAACCTTCTGAATACCGGGCCTCAGAACACTGGGGGAGTCATCGTGGCGATGATGACCGCCTCGGCGTCTCCGATGACACGGAACCAGTGCGGCTGGTCGCCCTGGTAGGTGATGCTGTCACCCGCTGCCAGCGTGTATCCGTCCTCGCCGACCTGGAAATAGCAGGTTCCCTCGAGGACGAACAGGCACTCCTCGGCGCGGTGATGGTTGAAGGGCACCGATTCGTTGGAGTACCCCGCCGGGACACGCACCTTGAGCACCAGCAGCTGACCGTTCATGGTCGGAGTCAGCAGCTCGTAGACGAGTCCGCGGTCGGTGACCTGCAGCTGCCGACGCTTGTCGGCGCGGACCACGCGATTGTCGGCCGGTTCCTCACCCTGGGTGAAGAACCGGCCGACGGGCACATCGAAGGCCTTCGCGATCTTGAGCAGCGTGAGATATGCAGGATTCCCGCGACCGCGTTCGATCTGGCTCAGCAATCCCTGGCTCACCCCGGCGACGCGGCTGAGGTCGGTCAGGGTCATCCCGGCCGATTCCCGCAACTGGTGGATGAGCGCACCCATGTACTCGACACTGGGATCAGCCGCATTCGGCGGGACATTCTCGGTGCTCATGGGTGCCTTCGGTCACGGGGTCATCTGAAGCTGAGAATATCAGCACCCAGCCGACACGATCTCAGATCAGACCGAGAGCGGTCACCGTCTCACGTTCCTCGGCGAGCTCAGCCGTGGTGGCGTCGATCATCTTGCGGCTGAAGTCGTTGATCTCCAGTCCCTGCACGATCTCCCAGTTCCCGCCCGAAGTTGTCACGGGATAGGAGGAGATCAGCCCCTCTGGCACCCCATAGGAGCCATCGGAGACCACAGCCATCGAGGCCCAGTCGCCTGCGGGTGTGCCGTGCAGCCAGTCGTGGGCGGCGTCGATCGTCGCCGCGGCAGCGGAGGCCGCTGAGGAGGATCCACGCGCCTCGATGATTGCGGCACCGCGCTCGGCAACCGTGGGGATGAGATCGTTCTCGATCCAGGCTTGGTCGCCGATGACCTCGGCGGCATTCACCCCGCCGATCTCTGCGTGGTAGATGTCGGGATACTGGGTGGCTGAGTGGTTGCCCCAGATCGTCATCCTGGATATGTCGGCGACCGATACTGCGGCCTTTTTGGCCAGCTGTGCTAGGGCCCGGTTGTGGTCCAAGCGGGTCAGCGCGCTGAAACGTTCGGCGGGGATGTCGGGCGCATTGTGCATGGCGATCAGCGCATTGGTGTTGGCCGGATTTCCGGTGACGCCGATGCGGACGTCGTCGGCGGCGACTGAGTTGAGGGCCTTGCCCTGGGCGGTGAAGATCGCACCATTGGCCTCAAGGAGGTCGCTGCGCTCCATGCCCTGAGACCTGGGGCGAGCGCCGACGAGCAGGGCGAGGCTGACGCCGTCGAAGATGTGCTCGGCCGAATCGCCGATCTCAACCGAGTCGAGAGTGGGAAAGGCGCAGTCCTCGAGTTCCATGACCACGCCTTCCAGGGCGGTCAGTGCTGGTGTTATTTCCAGCAGGCGCAGCTGAACTGGAGTCTGAGGGCCGAAGAGAGCGCCGCTGGCAATGCGGAAGAGAAGACTGTAGCCGATCTGACCGGCCGCACCGGTGACGGCGACTTTGATGGGGGTATTCATCGATTGTGCTCCTTAGCTGTAACGGGAGTTTGCCGCAGGCGATGCAGGCTGTCCTCTCGTGTGCAACGGCGTTGTTCATCGGTGAATACGCCGTGAGGTCACTTCAGTGAAGAGGAGGCCGAGCGGCATGACGAGGAGTCGACTTCCTTGTTGAGGCCCGTCAAGGTCGCTTGTGCGGCATCGCTGCGTTGGACATCACTGCGACTCCTCAGGAGAGAAGTGTGTGACGAGCCGATTCTATCGGTTCGCCGCCAAGGGGCATCATGAACGCGTCATATTGTGTCTCCGCACACTCAGTTCGCGCTCACCCGGTGGCCCGGGCCTCACGAGTTCGGCCTCGGAAAATCATCAGAGCTCTGTTGACTTTCCGAGGCCGAAGACGTTGCTCGCTGTTTCGGGGCGTCGCCGGCTAGTTCGTCCAGGCGTCGTCGGTGAAATAGCCGTCGATCCAGCCGGGCAGGCGGTGCCCGTCCTTCGACGTCGCGAGGGTATAGGGCGCAACGTGGAAGCCTGCCTTGTCGAGTTTGCGCAGGTCTCGGGTCGGCAGATTCTTACTGGGCCCAACCCATTCGATGCCGGCATCGGAGATCTCGTCGAACGATTCCGTCGGCAGCGTTGCTCCTGTGAGGTAGAGCGAGGTGTAGCCGCGTTGCGCGATTGTCTTCGCCGCGTCGAAGTCGAAGGACTGGACGACGAGTGAGTCCTTGAGTCCGCGTTCGTCGAAGACATCGAGAACCTGATCGACCTCCGCCGAGGTGGCCCCTGGCTTGATCTCGGGAACCATGACGACATCCCCGCCGAGTTCGTCGAGTGCCTCATCGAGGGTGACCGTCTGCGCCGGCGCTCCACCCTGCGGGTGCTTGATGGTCGCGGAGTCCCATTCCTCGCGACTGAGATCGCGGATCTTGCCACTGACACCGTTGAGGGTGCGGTCGGCTGTGTCGTCGTGGATGAGGACCGGGGTGCCGTCTTCGAGGAACTGAATGTCCATCTCGGGCAGGAATCCATCCTTCGCCGAGGCGGTGAATCCCTCCATGGACTCCTCCGGATAGACGTCGGCTCCGCCGCGGTGGGAGACCGTGACGGGAAATTCGAGTTCGGCGACCTTGTCAGGTGCTGACGGTGCGGATTCAGACGGCGAGCCGAGACCGTGGGCGGAAGCCGAGACGACTCCGGTGCTGACGGTTGCAGCCAGGGTGAGGACTGCCGCGGCGAGGATCGATGACGGACGGGGACGGAATGATTTCTGCTCTGAAGTAGTCACTCCTGCGACGCTAGGGATGCCGAACGACATTACAGCGACAGGGGGATGAACGGTGGGACTAGAGAAGACGAAGGGCAGGGAACGTCAGCTGCTGGCGGCCTACTTCGGTGTCGCCAATGTTTGTAGGTAATGTTACGAACAGGTCACATTTGTCGTTTAGTTGCGATTATCACATTCAAGTGTCGGTCGTGAAAAAGCCATGGAGGCCGCGCATTTATGCTGGTCTGCAGCCTGTTGCGCCCCGGCCGATAGGCGGCGTCTGGCAGAACTCAGCTACTGAGACATCTATAGTTAGATAAATGAAATTCATCCCTAAATCCCCCTCGATTCAACCGAAATATCCCCACCGTTTCCCTCACAGGGGTGTTCTTCCTGAAGGGCACTACTACACACTGACGTGGGGCATTTCGTATGACTTCGGGGGCATGACGACTGTGGCCCTGGAGCGGAGCTCGGCCTTTGCGCGCCAGGACAACCGGCAGGTCGAGATCTTGACCCTCAGTGCCGAACTGAAGGACCAGGATCGAGAGCGAGAACTTCGGGCCGAGGGACGAATCGATCGTCGAGTGCACCTGCGCAATATCTGGAAAGACCTCACTTCCTGGTCTGACCGAAAGCTGCGAAAGATGGTCGGCACGTCCGAGCTGGACCATACGGCCATCAACGATGTCCTGAAACGCTCCGGCTCGGAGTGGACTGAAATCCGCAGAGACTCAGATGAGAACGACCTCCAAGTCGATCGCTATCGCGATAGTGGGGCACTCCTGGTCAGCGACCGTCTGGACTTGAACAAACGCGGGATACGAGGAGGCAGGAGAATCAGCCTCTTTGATCGTGAGCAGAACGTCATCGCTCAATGGTCAACTGCCCGTGCGCTCTACCAGGCGTGGCTCGATGTGGTCATCGGCAGCAAGCCGTCGTACCTAATCTCTGACTCATCGTTCGCCGGCGGTCTGGTCGTCGATTACAGACGCGACAACGTCATCCTTTGCCAAGTAGTGCACAACCACTTCCTCGATAATCCCAATGGAAGCAACTTCGGCGAACTGACCGAGGGAAAATTCAGCTACATGAGGCGCCTCGACTCGTTCGACGTCGTCACCACACTTACCGATCAGCAACGTCACGATATGGAGGAAGCGGCACTGTCTGACAGATTCAGAACGGTATCGAACCTCACCGAGAAATTGAAAGGTGATCCGAGCACGCCACGTGTACGTAAACTGGGCGCCATGGTGGCGCGGTTAGTGCCGCAGAAACGAGTTGAAGACGCCATCAGGGCGATCGATAAAGCCTCCGCCCAGGCGCCAGGGGTGACTCTCGACGTCTACGGCGAAGGTGAGGATCGGCCCGAACTCGCAGACCTTATCGACGGCATTGGCATCACAGATTCGGTCCGAATGCACGGTCACATTCCCGGGGCAAAAATCAACTTCCGTACGAGCGCTTTCAGCCTCCTCACGAGTCGCTTCGAAGGCCAGGGACTCGTGATCCTCGAAAGCATGTCAGCTGGCTGTATCCCCATCTGCTACGCCATCGACTACGGACCAACCGACATTATCGAAGACGGTGTCAACGGGTTCGTCGTTCCACCCGGAGACGTTGACGCACTGGCTCAAGCAATACTTCGATTCCTCTCCATGCCCGAAGACGAGGTTGAGAAGATGCGGCGTGCCGCAATGGCCCGAGCCGCCGACTTCTATGAGGCACCCATCATTCGGCGCTGGGGTGAGGTGTTGAACGAACAGTCATTCGAGCCCATCGTCCATCTTGATCGGCTGCGTGCGGCACTCACCGA
This sequence comes from Brevibacterium sp. UCMA 11752, assembly GCF_021532235.1. NCBI lineage: Bacteria > Bacillati > Actinomycetota > Actinomycetes > Micrococcales > Brevibacteriaceae > Brevibacterium > Brevibacterium sp. UCMA 11752. The sequence goes on from NZ_JACBOS010000003.1 coordinate 1,742,234, forward strand.
AGCGACATCGACTGATGAAAATATCGATGTCATCATCGACCTCGAGAGCCTTGAGGAGTACAAGCCGGACAGCGTCTACATTTCCTGGAAATCGCGCATCGGAAACTTCTATGGCCGTGTGGAGGCGAGCTTCGATGACGGCGTCGTTCGTGCAACGATCCCAACAAGTCGTCTCTTGCTCATTCCCAACGGTTATCTCGATATTTCAGTAGATCTCGTCTCTGGTCGCAGCTTCAACCGAGCTCGCATAAAGAGCGATAACTCGAACATATGCAATTTGGGAGATTCATTCCGCCTGTACACAACCAAGCACGCCAACCTCAGTGGTCAGCTTCTCCAGTCTCAGTACAGCTCAAACTCGTCCTCACATCCACTTCTTCACCTTGAAAACGATGTAAAGGACTACGCCTAGACCTACCATCAATCCGAGTGCCATGGGATAGCCGAACGCCCAGTGCAGTTCGGGCATGTCGTCGAAGTTCATACCGTAGATCGCTCCGATCAGGGTGGGGGCGAAGAGAATCGCGGCCCATCCTGAGATCTTCTTCATGTCTTCATTCTGACGCTGGGCAACCAGGGTGGAGTTGACGTTGAGGATCTGTGACAGGGCTTCGCGTAGTTCGGCTGCCTCGGCGAGGACTCGAGTCAGATGGTCGGTGACGTCGTCGAGGTAGGCCTGCAGCTCGGTTGGGATCGAATATTTGGCGGCACCGTTGCCCAGTCTCTGGGTGAGGCGGTTGAGGTGCGTCGTCGTATGGAGGACGTCGATGACCTCTTGACTGAGCAGATAGATTCGTGCCGCTGCCGCGGTGTCTCCGCTGAAGACCTGTCGTTCGATTCCGTCCTTGTCGTCCTGCAGGCCGTCCAAGACAGGGAAATAGGTGTCGACTGCGGTGTCGAGCAGCCGGTAGAGGAGCGCCTCGGGGCCCAAAGAGAGAAGCTCCCTGTCCGAGGTCCACTGGCGTTTTTCCTCCCTGAAATAGGCGTCCATGTCTTCAACGCCTTGGGGGATGGGTGATCCGTCGATGAATCGATCGTCCTGGCAGATGATGACGAGAACATCGTCCTTCATCAGCAGGTGGAATTCCTTGAACTCGACCTCCTCGGCCGAGTCGATGTAGACCGCGGATTTGAGGACGACGAAGAGAACATCGTCGTAGCGATCGATCTTGGGGCGTTGGTTTGCATGGAATAGGTCCTCGACGAGGACCGGGTGTAGCTCCCACACCGAGGCGACTTCGGCGAGAAGTTCCGGCGTGGACTTGGGGACGACGATCTGAGTAAATGATGCCGAAGTGGGGGAGTGATCGGTCTGTTGCTGAGCAAGGGCTTCGGCGAAGGCCGACGAGACCGACAGGTCGCCGGGCTCGCTGTCGACGATCCGGTGACTGAGCAGTACCGGCTTCTCAGATTCGCGTAAGGCAACCGTGCTGCGTTTGCGCTTGGAGATCGGTTCGGATTTGTGCCTGCGTACTCGTGCCATGGTGAATCTTTCGGTCGACTAAGACCCAAACGTAGCCGAGTTCGAGGAGGTGGGCACAGTTCTTCACTCAGCTCGAACGATCATAATGCCAAGTCATGTTGCGTAAAAAAGGAGAGTCGGTTCAGGGTCTTCGAATCTGCATGTGCACAATAGTCCTATGACCAATCTTCCGGAAGACCTGACGCATCAAGCGGTCAAGGGCGCCAATTTCGCACAGTCGGCGGCCAAGCTTGGAGCGCGAAAGTTTCGCGACCGCATTCACGAGTCGAGGCTCCCGGCTGACTTCTATCCTCAGGACACGGACGAATTCATTGCCGCTGCGTACTTCGGTGTAGGGATGGACTCGGTGTATCAGCTTGAACAGTGGCTCTGGCCGTTCGAGCAGCTGGAAGCAGAGTTGAAGCGATCAGGCCACAGTGATCAGCCATTTGGAATCATCGTTCGCAGCCCAATGGTCGCGAAGCACTTGAGGAACGTCACCCATCTCCCGGTTCGATTCTCGCGTCTCACGAAGGGCCTTGACGCGTTCATGACGTCCTCGTCATTGAGAACCGTCTTCTATGTCAACCAGTCAACTCCGAATTTTCAGGCATTGCGTTATCCGAACCCGGCCCACGTGCATCTCAGCCACGGTGAGAGCGAGAAGATCTCCATGATCTCCAACCAGCTCAAGGCCTACGATTATGTCTTCACCGCAGGGGAAGCGGCGAGGGAGAGAATTGAGCACTCCCTGGTGGGGATGGACTCGAAACGTCTGCTCGATGTCGGTCGGCCCCAACTGGACCGCCCGCGTGAGATTGCCCAGGCATGGCGTGAATTCGACGCCGACGCTCCTGCAGGCACGACCGTGTTCTATGCGCCGACGTGGGAGGGTGATTCGCCATCGATGGCCTATGGCACCCTTGCCGACAATGGGGCCAGGTTTGTCTCCGCCATGCTGGCTGCGGGGTATCGTGTGATCTTCCGCCCGCATCCGCGTACAGGAGTGCGCGACCGCAACTTCAAAAGGGCCTTGGACGAAGTCCGTTCGATCATCGAGGCGGATCCGAGGGGATTTATGGATCTCACGTCAGATGTTTCGTGGCAGTTCGATGCAGCCGATCGGGCACTGGTGGAGATGTCATCGGTGGCCTTTGACTGGCTGTCGACCAGCAAGCCGCTGGTGATGATCAAGCCCTGTCATTCTGACTCCATGGTGCTGCCCGGCGGCCTGCTCGATTGCAATCCCACTATCGGCAAAGGTTCAGAGGACAGTCTCATTGAGCTGTTGTCCGATCAGACAGATTCTGTCGAGACGGCTGCACGACTGTGTGAGCACTATCTGGGCTCAACCGTCCAGGGAGCGCAAGTCAATCGATTCATTTCGGCTGCCAAGCAAGTCATAGCCGAACGCAACAGTAGCCTGACTGGCTGCTCATGAGAGACGCGCATATGAGGGAGTCACGATCAGCGGCCGGCCGTCGAGTGAATTCAGACCCCAGGTAACAAAATGGTAAAGTTGCGATGAAATTCTTTGGGTACCTGTGTCCAGTCATGCTGGACTGTGCTCTCCTGGACGATTGAAATGAGGACTGATGCGCCGAGTCATTACCTATGGCACCTTCGACCTGCTCCATTACGGTCACATCCGTTTGCTACAGCGGTGCAAAGAACAAGGCGACTATTTGGTTGTTGCACTCTCCAGTGACGAGTTCAACGCCGGCAAGGATAAGAAGTCCTACTTCTCTTACGCAGAGCGCAAACACATGCTCGAGGCGATTCGCTACGTTGATCTTGTCATCCCGGAAGATAATTGGGAGCAGAAGGTCACGGACGTCGATAAATACCATATCGACACCTTTGTGATGGGCGATGACTGGGAAGGCAAGTTCGACTTCCTCAAGGATAAATGCGAGGTCGTGTACCTGCCCCGCACCCCTGAAATTTCAACTACTCGGATCAAGACGGAGCTCGGCAAGTCCTGACTGCCCCGTTGCCATCCTGTTTCATTTCACCCCTGCGCGTTCTCAGGGGCACCCGATGTGGTGAAAGTAGAATGCCCCACAACACTAAACACTTGCCTTGAAGCAGAGAGGAGCGGGTGTGTCTACACGGGAACCGCAGAGCCACCCGACCTTGGCTGAGCTTCGGGCTAAAGCTCAACCCATCGAAGTTCGCAGTCGTAAGAATGCCGAGCACTGGAGCGCGCAGCTCTATCTCAGACACTTTTCGATCTATTTCACGATGATTCTCGTGCGTACGAGGATCAGTGCAAACGGAGTCACAGGTCTGATGATCCTCGCCGGCTGGTGCATTGCCGCCAGCTTGCTGATTCCTGGGATCTGGGGAGCAGTCCTTGCGGTGTTCTTCTCCCAGGTTCAGATGTACATCGACTGCTGCGATGGTGAAGTGGCCAGATGGCGCGGGACCAGCGGAGCAAAGGGCGTCTTCCTCGACAAAGTCGGGCATTACACTACGGAGGGCCTAGTCGCTGCAGCGCTGGGCATTCGAGCGGTGGGGGAGTGGAAGCACCTCGGAGACGATCCCGCCGGAACCTACCCTTACCTGCTGGCCGGAACCGTCCTGGCTGGATTCGTTCTGCTGAATAAAGCACTCAATGACATGGTTCACGTCTCGAGAGCGTTCAACGGCCTGGACAAACTCGCGGACTCACAAGCGGCGACTGCGCTGAACCCGGGGTTTGTTGCGAAGCTCAAAAGAGCAGCTCGATTCGTACCGTTCCATCGCATCTATCATTCTGTGGAGATGTCGATCCTCGCCTTGGCTGCGAGCATCGTCACCATTATTGCGGCGTCGGCTGGTGCTGTTCCTCTGTTCGGTGAGCGTTGGCTTGTCGTTATTCTGGCGCCCTTGTGTCTCCTATCTGTCATCGGACACTTCATGTCGATCATGGCCTCGAGGAGGTTGTCATGACCGATCCTTCGCGCATTCTGTCACAGCGTTTCGAAGAGAGCCGCAAATACTCATTTGGTGTTGTCGTCCTGTCACAGGGGAAGCGATTGGACGACCTCAACCGCGGATTCGAATCCTTGCTGGCGCAGAAGGGCGTCGAACTCGACGTCGTCTGCGTAGGCAATGGCTGGGACCCCGAGGGTATACCAGCCGAGGTCAAGACTCTCGCGCTACCGGAGAACTTGGGGATCCCTGCCGGACGAAATGCTGGAGTTCCGCACGTCAAAGGTGAATTTTTGTTCTTCCTCGACGACGATGCATGGTTACCGGACGACACCACACTGATGCGCATGGCTCAACTGATGCGGACGAAACCCAGAATTGGTCTGATCCAACCTCGGGTAGAAGAACCTGGCGGGCCGGATGCTCCGAAGCGATGGATCCCGCGTCTGAAGAAGGGCGAAGCCGAGCACTCCTCCAACGTCTTCTCAGTCTGGGAAGGTGCCGTCTGCATGCAGCGGAAGGCATTCGACGAATGCGGCGGCTGGCCAGGACCATTCTGGTACGCCCACGAGGGCATCGAACTTGCCTGGAGAGTGTGGGACGCAGGTTACACAGTCTGGTATATGGGTGACCTGGCAGTGGCACACCCCGTGATCGATCCCAGGCGGCATGACGAATATTTCTACATGAATGCAAGGAACCGCGTCTGGTTGGCTCGGCGCAACCTGCCGTGGCCCTTCAGCTGGGCCTACGTCGGTTCTTGGACACTGATGCAGTGTGTGAAATGGGCGAACAAGCCACATCAGCTGCGGGCATGGATGGAAGGGTGGCGCGCGGGTTGGAGGCTCGATCCATGGGCAGAGGACGAGGACCGACGGAAACTCTCGAAACGAGGCGTGTTGAGGATGTCTCGACACGGACGCCCTCCCGTCGTCTGAGCCGAGCACGCGCGCGAATCTCTGTGATCTGCGCAGGGTTCTGCAGAAATTCTCATTTCGCTCGATCAGAATCGATACGCAGCGCCGCGCAATGCTCCGCAGGCATGAGGAACGACAGCGACCGCAGCCGGGTCCGATCCAACCGGTTGAGAAATGTTTTGGAAGCGATAAATGCAGTTGACATCCACGCACGTTGAAAAACCACCGAGCACGGACGCTAAGCCGCGCAGGTCAGGATTCCGTGCCGATATTCAAGGGCTGCGTGCCTTGGCCGTCGGCATCGTCCTGCTCTACCATTTGTGGCCGAATCGTTTCGTAGGCGGATTCATCGGCGTCGACGTATTCTTCGTCATCTCCGGTTTTCTCATCACTAGTCACCTGATCAAGTCTCCGCCGAAGAACTGGCGGGATGTCACTCACTTCTGGGCTCGACGAATCCGGCGTCTGCTCCCGGCTTCTCTGCTCGTGCTCTTCGTCGTTGGAGTGGCTACTTATCTGGTGGCTCCACAATCGATCTGGGTCGATACCGGACGACAGATCTTTTCCGCCGCGCTCTACGTGGTCAACTGGGACTTCGCGAGTTCAAGCGTTGACTACCTTGCGGCGGACAACGCTCAATCTCCGATACAGCACTTTTGGTCGCTGTCGGTCGAAGAACAGTTCTATTTCGTCTGGCCCATGCTCATCGGTCTCGCATTTCTGGTCGGTAAGAAGGTGGGACGTCCAAAGCAAATCGTGGGCTTCACTGTCGTCGCCGTCTTCGCCGCTTCGCTGGCGTTTTCAGTCTGGTACACGATCGTGCAGCCGGCCATGGCCTACTTCATCACTCCGACTCGTATGTGGGAGATGGCTGCTGGTGGGCTCGTGGCAGTGTTCGTCATCTATATTCGGCCAAAACGGCTCCCCTTAAGCTCGCTGATCGGGTGGGTCGGACTGGCAGGAATCGTCGCAGGTACATTCCTTATCCGTGCGGACATGCCGTTCCCCGGTTATATTGCGCTACTCCCAGTGGTCTCGACAGCGCTGGTCATCGTGGCTGATTCCCGTGGACGCTTCTCTGTGCTCCCGCTTCTGTCGCTGAGACCGGTGCAGTTCCTGGGCGACATCTCGTACTCTGTGTATCTCTGGCATTGGCCACTCATCGTCCTTGTTCCCTACTTGTCAGAAAAGCTGGGAACTACGGAGAACCTTGGCCGCTTGGACAAGGCATTGATCATTCTCTTTTCGATCGTTGTCGCGTGGGCGTCCACGACCTGGGTCGAAAATCGCTTCCGAAAGACTTCGCTCCTGAACAGCCCGAAAAGGACCTTTGGGTTTGCGATCGTGGCCATGGCGCTTGTCAGCGCGCTCGGCCTCAGCCAGATGTGGGTCTCGGACCGGATCGTCGAGCAGAATAAGGACAATCTCGAAATTGCGATGTCTGACCCGGACTCCTGTCTGGGCGCAGCAGCATTGCTTCCCAGCGCGAAGAACAACCCGAAATGTGATGATACGGATTCTCTGATGATGGAACCGGCTGCCGCTAAGAACGACAAGTCAAAGGCTTATGCAGACGGGTGCTGGGCGAGCGAGCCATACACTGATCGCCCCGAATGCACATATGGTGATGGCGAGAAGCAAGTCGCACTGGTCGGCAATTCGCACGCGGGCCACTGGCTGCCGACTCTTGAAAGACTGGCTGAGAAGAACGACTGGACTATCACCACTTTCCTAGCCTCGAACTGCAGCATCTCGACTCTTCCGCAGGATCTGGGTACCCCAGAGGGAGTCAAGGGCTGCCAAGACTATTCTGATTGGGTAGTCGATCGCACAACAAGCGGCGGATTCGACGCAGTGATCACCTCGGAACGTCAGTCGACACCACTGGACGGAATGTCGTGGGAAGAGACTGAGAAGAAGGCACCTGAGGGACATGAGGACATATTGCAGAGCTGGGTCGACGCAAAGCTAGATGTTGTCGTCGTCAGAGACACTCCTTATCCAGGAGGGGACGACATCCAGGTGCCCGACTGCGTAGCCAAGCATGAGGATGAGCTCGAAGAGTGCTCGGGAACTCCGGAATCATGGCACTGGATGGATCCTCTTGCCGCGTCAGCTAAGGAGATTGACTCGAAGCATATGTCAATCATCTATCCCGAAGATTGGTTCTGTCCGGACGGACGATGCGAACCGGTCATCGGCGGAGTCATCACCTATTTCGACACGGCGCACATCACCGCCACATATGCGAAGACTCTGGCTCCTCAGTTCAATGACAGGTTGCGCCAGACCGGCTTGGATACCTTCGACTGAGTGATCAGCAGAACGATCTCTTGCCGATTCATCAGGCGAATTCGATACTGTAAAACCGATTGATCGTGACAACCGACGGACCACCGAAACCTCTGCAAAGGACTAGGCGAGTGAGCAATCAACGAAAAGCGACCGACCGTTTCATCAGCAAAGGAAGAGAGCTGATCAAACCCGTGGTCCACGGCATCGCTCGGCGTGCTCTTCCTGCTGTGGAAAGGGCTTCCGGAACCAGATACATTCGAGAGCGTGGCGAAGCAGGTGCCAAAGGAACCTCGAAGTCCGTTGGCGGCTCGAAGAAGATCGCGGCTGACACAGCTCGTTCTTATCGGAATCTGGCTACTGGTCTCAAAGGTCGTACCGCCGCTGATACCGACGGCTGGACAGTCGCGCCGACGAAGAAGGAAGTCGAGGCCAAACTCCGTGAACTCGCACGCCTGAAGGCAGATTCAGTTCTGGCTGAAGCTCTGATCAGCGGGTCGTCATTGGGCGGGTCAATGGTCGAGGCGGGCAGAGCGCTCATCGACGCTGGTCTCCACGGTGAGGCTGTGTCGATCGGATTGAACCTGCGCCGTCGGCCCGAACACGATCAGATCGGCCGAGTCCTATTGGGAATGGCATACCACCGCTCATCGGATCCGGACGTTGCTTGGGCCGAATTCGAACGCGTTGAGGATCGTGAACTCATCACCGCCGCGGCTGTGGAGTACTACCCAACCGCCATTGACACACTTGGTGATGAAGCGCTTCCGCTCATTGAACGTTCAAACCAGACGGGCGACACTGAGCGATGGACCTCCAAGGCTGTGCTGCGCACAGCCGAATCCGCCTTCTGCATCGATGCCTTCGAACATGTCCGCACGCTTATCGAGAGTCGCCTCGCATGGGGAGCCGACAACCTTGAGACGTCCATCCATTACGAACTCACGAGGATGCGAGATTGGCTTCCGGGCGGAGTGCATCTGCAGCCTCTTCCGACGACACCTGGGAAGCGCAACTTCGGTGTGCTCAGCTACGACCAGCCCGGCATCCGCTCGCGCAACATCGGCGACTACATACAGACGGTGGCTTCAATCGGACACCTCCTGAGATATGAGAATCTGAGCTTCACGGGAGACCGCGGGCTGACGGAGCTCTTTTCGAAGCTGCGGAAATCAGTCAAAGCCGAAAGGAAATACGAGGGCCCCGAAGCTGAGCTCAACCTGGTCGAGGTCTATCGTGACGGCAACGTTTACCAAGACATCCCAGAAGACACGTGGTACATCTCCTTCGGGTGGTATATGCACGACATCTTCGGAAAATCATTCAATATTCCATTCCATCCCAATCTCCGCCCGATCCTGCTGTCGGTGTTCATCCGGTATCCCGAAATGCTCACCCCAGATGCCATCGCCTATCTGAAGAAATATGGGCCGGTGGGCTGCCGGGACTGGCAGTCGGTGGCAGTGCTGCGGGCCGTCGGAGTTCCGGCCTTCTTCTCAGGCTGTCTGACCACGACCATCGATACGGTGTTCCCAGCCCGCGAGCCTGACCGTCGTACCGGCACACTGCGGATCGACTGGATGAAGGGCGGCAAAGGGCCCAAGAAGAAGCAGACTGTCACCGCGATCCGAGACAAGACTTTCCCGGAGAACCTCGAGTTGGCGCGGAGCTGGGTCGGCGACTACGCCTACAAGTACAAGCGTGTGCTGACGTCGCGGCTGCACGCCAACCTTCCGGCGCGGTCGGTGGGCGCCGAGGTCGAGTTCGAACCCAAGAACAAGTCGGACTCTCGATTCGGCGGACTGTACGGAATCAATGACGCCGAGTTCGATGCGATCCGAACCGGAATCCTGGACAAGCTCTCAGTGATCATCCCACTCATCGCATCCGGAGCCGCGGAGAACGAGGTCTATGCCAAGTGGACTGAGATCACCGAAGCCGATATGGCCGTTGCAGACGAATACCTCGCCACGGCCCATCTGCCCGACGTCGCGAGCGCTGAAATCGCCACCGCGACTAACGCGGCCGAACGACCCCTGCCCGAAGCAGGGACTGCCGATGTCTATCTGTCGGTAAACAAGGGCGAAGAGCACCTGGTGGGCGCGACTGCACAGTCCATAGACGATCATGCCTCCGGTCCTTATCGGCTGTGGGTGGCATCGGGCGCTCTCACCGCGGATCGAGTCGATGACATCCGGTCTAAACTGACCAAGGGAACGATCCGTGTGCTCGACCCTGTGTCCATTCCTGGCATCAACGAGAAAGACGAGCTGGTCCAGGCCCTCCTACCGACGCTGTTTGCCGACAATGAGAAGCTTGTCGTCATTCCAGCCGCGGCTGAGGTGACCGCAGACATCGCAGAACTTGCGAGTATCGACTTGGGCACGTCTCTTCTCGCAGCGAAAAGAGACGTGAGGAAGACTCGGACCAGCGGTCTCACCCTCATGCGACGGGTAGCCAGCTCATTCAAGGATGACTACGAGAGTGCGCTGGACTTCGTCTTCGCCAGCCACAGCACGCTGAGTGAAGACTTCGTACTGTTCGATCCACAGGTTTCCGTGCTCAATCTTGCCCGCCTTCGCAGCGAGGGCATAGCAGAACGAGTCATCGGCCTGTTGAAGAACGTTGGTATCAACTATGTTGACTCCCTCCAGATCTCGGTGGGCGGGCGATATATCGAACTCGACACCGATTGGAACGTTCGCGCTCACTGGGAGACTGCAGACAGCCCCAAGATCGTGAACTGGCGACGTCAGGTTCGTCATCACGGTCATATGGCTCTGCCGGCGTGACACCAGCCGTGGTCAACGATGACACAAGTGGGAACTGAGGAAGGAAGCAAACAGTGAGCCTGATTAATCGACTGTTCCATGGCGCTCCTGATGTCAGTCGGGAGACGGTCGACCACAAGGTTCCCCTTGGGACCGACGCAGTGCATGTCTACAACGCTGTTTGGGGCATCCCGGAATCGATCGGAGGGATGACGACGGCTGCACTGCGTCGGATCCGCAGTTTTCAGGAATATGGTCATCCGCTGTCGCAGACGCTGCTGACTTTCAGTCCACGAATGGATGTAGACGCAACTCGGGCTCGGCTCCTCTCAGAAGGACGGATCGACGAGCATGTCGAGCTGGTCAACATCTGGCAGGACTTACGTGACCGGTCTGACTCTGACCTGGCCTCATTGGGTGGGAAGACTCCAACAGTCCCCGTGCCTCAGGCGGACGGTGAAGTTGAGAGCATCACCGAGTTCTACGATGTGTTCCGCACTTCGAGCACCAGCGGTATCGTCCGTCGTGACTATCTGCGGGCCGATAACAGCCTGCTGCTCACTGATGTGCATGATCCCAAGATCGGTCGTCGCTTCGTTCTCCACTCGGCAGCGGGCGACCCGATCGCCGAATGGAATCGACCACGAGACTTCTACAATGCCTGGATCACGGCGACTATCATTGACGAGCCTGCCGTCCTCATCGTCGATGACAAGAAGATCAGTGAGTTTGTCCACGAGATCTCGGATCGTTCATTCGCGCTGGTCCTGTTCATGCACGGCTCCCATCTTCGCCATCCCTGGAACGGACCGCATGGGGAGTTTCTTCGTCGTCGAGTGGAGACCATGCGCAACTTCGACCGCTTCGACGCTGTCGGGATTCAGACTCAACAGCAGGCTGAGGCGGTCACGGCCACGGGAATCTGCGGTTCGAACATCAAATTCCTGACAGGTGAGCTGCCGTCCGGGGCTGTTCTGGCCGAAGCACCGACGGACCGCAAGGTGAACAGCGCTGTGATGATCGCCAACCTCATTCCGCTGAAGCGGGTGGATCATGTGATCAGAGCTGTAGCGCTGCTGAAGGACAGGGGAGTGGACATCACGCTCACGGTCCTCGGAGAGGGCGGCGAACGTCAAAAGCTCGAACAGCTCATTGCGGACCTCAACGTCAAGGACCGCGTGGAACTCCCAGGATACGTCAACGACGTTCCTGAACGACTGCGATCTGCGTCCTTCTCCACTCTGACCAGCACCAGTGAGGGGCTGCCGCTGGCGATGATGGAATCAATGGGTGCCGGATGCGTGCCCATCGTCTACGACATCACCTACGGCCCCAGAGATCTGGTGGAGCAGGGACACAACGGCTTCGTCACTCCTCGAGGTGACATCGGGGCACTGGCCGATCAGATTGAGGCGTTCCTAGGACTCGGCCCGGAACGCATCGCCTCGATGCGGAGGGCCGCGATGACGACGGTAGAAGAGTATCTTCCAGGAGTCGGCTACCAGCGTTGGAAAACGGTGCTTGAAGCGCTTAAGCCTGTGCCACTTCCGAACATCGGCCCTCGGGAGTCCGTCCAAGCGATCAACGCGAACGCACTGCGAGTCACCCCATCTGCGCAAGGGTCACGTATCGAACTCGAGTTCGGCCAAATCCAGGAATCGGCCGCGGCTCCCTTGCAGCTCGTACTGGTTGGACGGAAGCGGAACAACTACTTCCTGTGTACCGATCCGATTGTCGAACGCCGGGCGTTTGGGCGTGGAACGAAGATCGTATTCGACATCGCCGCTGACAAATTCTCCGAGTCGAAGGGCGAGACCTTCGATGTATGCCTGCGACGTCCACAGGATCCGTGGAACGCTAAGCGAAGAATCCGACCGCCGAAAGGCTACGCTCCGAAGAGCGTCGGTGCCCGAGAGTGGTACTCGACGAATCTCGGCAACTTCTCTGTACGTCCCCGGCCTCTGGGCTGAGACCAGAAGCCACAGCTACTCGTCGCTAGCCTCGGCGTTGGTGCTCTCGAAATGATACTTGGACATATCCGACGTTCTATTGGCAATCAGCGTGCTGATGGCATCCGCGAAGAGCACGGTCGACGTGCCCTTCTTTCCTTCACCGAAGTAGTGGCGGCGTAGTTCCTGGCGGGCCTCGGCCGACCCATCGTCCGTCAGCTGCTCTCGCAGCAGAGCATCTGTCTGGTTCACGGTCGTTCCGTCGATAATGGGCGTAGCTCGACTGACTGGTGCCTCGTCGTTGAGCTTTGCTGTATCGTCACGGCGATCTGTCAGCACCAGAGGCTTCTCCGGGTGCATATAGAGGTAGTCGAGACCGACGCTGGAAATGTCCGTAACGAGCAGATCGACGGCATCGAACATCGCGAGGATGTCACCCTCCATCAGGATCTGATGCTGCAGAGACTCGTCGGTGATGGATTCGTTAGCGGTCTCGATGAGTTCTATGATGCGTGCATTCGACTCCGCCATGGCGGTGTTATTGGAGGCTGCAACACGGGGGTGCGGCTTGTAGATGACACGAGTATCGTCGAGGCCCAGTGCGGCTTCGATGATCTTAGGGCCGAACAAGTCGACGGACGTATAATTGTTCGCGTCGTTCTCGCCCTCCCACGTCGGTGCGTACATGATGGTCCTCGTCGACGAGGCCTCCAACTCGGGAACCCTGTCTATGTCCAACTGAGGCCTCCCTATCTTGGTCAGAGCAGACTCATCAAAATCGATGAGTGATTTGCGGTACCGGTTGATTGCGGCATCGCCAGCCACGAAGACCTTGTCATACGACTTCGCCTGGTTGGAGACCATGCTGAGTTTGTCAGACTCACCATGATTGACGTGAACGTGGACCATAGGTGCGAACCCGAGTGACTGGAAATTCGACATTCCGTTGTTCACATAGAGTGCCAGCTTGAAATCGTTGGCATGGTAGAAGGTGTGGAGTGGATCGAATCTGCGTTTGAGGACCATGGGCAGGCGCGTGATCTCACGAGCCTGAAGCAATGAGGAGGGCTTGCGCAGCACGAGAACGACTCTGTGCGTCCGGTGGAGCTCTTCGAGAACCGGTATCCACTGACTGAGCTGGTAGAACTTGGGCTTACGATCACCGAAGTAGACGACGACGTCGCCCCTGACATAGCTGCCATCGTAGTCGTCTTCGAGCTGCTTCCAGCGTTCTGTGCCCCTGATCCATTTGCTGGTCTTCTTCCATGCAGACGACCGCACAGCCTTCAGCGCTGTCTTACGAACCAGGTTTTTCACAGTGGACCTTTCATTGTGCGGGCGGAGCGGGGCAATCCATCTCGCGATCGATGCCTTGACAATGATACTGGCTATCGACTGCACCATGCTGGTCTCGAACCATGGTGATGAATGACTCGACCATCCCGATTAAGCGTTCGGGATCGAGGAACCTGAACCTTGGTCCGAGTGTGGTTGTCTGGATGCCGGTAGGTGAGTCATGAATGAGTGTGTGCGTGGACATCCTTGATGACGCTTGAGACACATTCACCTGTGTTCGAACCTGCATTTGCAGGTTCGGTGTCCAACTGCTTGTCCGAAATGCTCCTTGCAACCGTCACAGCCCGGATTCACTCGGTATGGTTGAAGATCATGAAGACTCGCGACTTCAGGCTGGACAAAGCTAAAGGCCTGCTCATCTTTCTCGTCGTTTCAGGGCATCTTATGGAACGGCTCCCTGGCTGGGACATGGGGTACAGCCGTGTGCTGCTGACTGGAATTTACTCATTTCATATGCCGGCATTCGTTTTGCTTGCAGGAATCACGGCGAGGTCAAATCGCCTAGTTGATCGGACCCTTGTCTTTCTGGTCCTCGTCGTGACAGCCCAACCCATACTCTATTACTGGGCTGATCTCTTCGGGAAACCACCTAGTCTCGAATTCGGTGAGCCGTACTGGATCACCTGGTTCCTACTTGCAATGGTGTGGTGGCTTCTCTTGCTACCTCTCGTTGAACGGTTTCCAGTGTTTATGTTGGTCGCATCAATTGCGATGGGCTTGTTGGGCGGAATCCTTCCTGAAATCGACTATGAGTTCACCGTCGGGCGGTCGTTGACGTTCTTCCCGTTCTTCGTGATCGGGAAGCTCTACGGACAGCGTCTGCTGACCTGGGCTGCAGAGATGAAGATGGCACAAAAGCTGGGGTTGTCAGTTTTGGCCCTTCTGCCAATGGCTGTCTTCTATCTTCGTGATTTCGACCATCGATGGTTCTACGGAGCACGGGGTTTTGAGAACTTGGGAGAATCGATTCCCTACGGTGTGGGAATGAGGACTCTCATCGCTGCAAGCGCTTTGTTGACGATTGTTGTTCTCTTCGCTTGGTCTGAGTCTCTGCCTTCGTTCCTCATACCAGCAGGACAGCACACACTCGCGATCTTCATCTTGCACGGTTTCATTGTCCGGGCCATTGATGAGCCACTCAACACTCTCCTGGACGAGACTTCAGGTTCAGTAGCGATAGCACTGAGCATTGTCCTTGCAGGCCTTGTCACGTGGTTGCTCTCTTGGCGAAGGCTGGACCAAGGCATTCGCTGGTATAGCTCAGCCCTGGCCACGCTGTTTCGTAGGGTGCTCCCGCCATACCGGACGCGGAAACCTAAGTCTCGTCACTGAACCCACATGGACTTTGCCCGGTATCCGCGGCCCGTTTGCTGGCGTTCGTTCTGGCAGATGACGGCACAGTCTTCAACGAAGTCGCCCGACTCAGATTCTTAGCAATGGACTGGCAAGGTGTGGGTGAAGTTTGAGAGCCAAGGGGCGGCTGAAGCCTCTGCAGTCGGCACTGCTGTCTGCTGTTCTTTTGGCCCACCGCTCAGATTGATTGGTCCTATGGCTGCTATGAGCCGCGCCGAAGTACAGATTTGCTGCGGCGAACCGGTAAGCAACGAGCACCAACCGTGTGTCGACGAGGCTTCTTCGAAGGATTCGAGAGCATCCGAAGTATTCATGTGAATTTCGTTGCAACTTCAATCGGGGACGCAGCGGGTCGGTTAGAGAGCGGCGTCTACTGCTCCTGTTATGCTGTCTGAATTACGAAACGGTGAACTACGCGTATCGAACGATCACATGCGCACGCAAGGGGAAATGTGTCAGAAGAACTAGAAATAGTCGACATAAAGTGGGAGCGGGTCAACGTCACCTACATTGTCGAGTTCACTGGTGACGAGGTGGAGGCCTTCTACCTCACGTCAAACGCGAACCCCGGTGAGAAGCTGTATCCCATTGCATTCGAGCGAGTAGACACCACTCGATATGAGTTGACGATCAACGTCACGCTGTTTAATCGTCGAGGTCAAGTGCCCAATGGAACCTACTTCCTTGTAGCATTGACAGGTGTGGATCTTCACCCCGCGAATTTCCCACTGGCCAATGTAGGCGAGCTGGATGAACACTCTAGAGCCTTCGTCTACAACAAGAATCGTTCTGCATACACTGTGACATTCGGAGTCTCAGACAACGATGGTGCGCCATATTTTCTGATGCGCACTTATTCGTTCGGTCGTTCCGCAGGGAAGCCGTCGTCGACACGTGCTCGAATGAAATCAAAGTTGAAATCGAAATGGGTCAAGGCCAAACGTAAGACATTGCGTGGCGTATTCGCTGTAGCCGCCAAGACGCGACCTGCCGAGGGAAACAACGTTCTGTTCGCTTCCGAGGCGCGACCGAACATGCAGGGCAATCTGAAAGCAGTCCACGACAGGATGCTTGAACGTGGTCTCGATCAGGACTTCAACTTCGGCTATTCATTCCGAACCGGCCGGACCAGCTCGCGCCAGAATGCGCTCAACCTCGCCTGGCAGATGGGCAAAGCGAACACCATTCTCATCGACGATTACTTTGCCGTCTTGAAAGATCTCGGAGATCGAAACAAGCAGAAGATCATCCAGCTGTGGCATGCGGGTAGCGGATTCAAATCGGTTGGATACAGCCGTTTCGGGCAGTACGGGTCACCGAATCTCCGTAACGCGCATCGCCTGTATTCCTACGCAATCTGCGGGTCACAGCATCTGCGTGACGTATACAGTGAGGCATTCGGCATCGAGAGGGAGGCCGTCTTGGCGACAGGGCTGCCCCGAATCGATGGATTCCTCCGAGAGGGTCGAGCCGACGAAATCCTCCCGGAATTTGAGGCTGAATTTCCGGATTCCCGAGGCAAACGGAAGATCCTCCTTGCTCCGACATTTCGCGGACGGGGCTCGGGCGATGCCCACTACGATTACGAGGAGATTGACTTCCCCGCCCTCTACGAGGCATGTGGTCAAGACACCGTCGTCCTATTCCGCCAGCACCACTTCATTCCAGAACCGGCCCCAATTCCTTCTGAATTCAGTGATCGGCTCATCGACGTCGCTTCGTTCCCAGATACCAACGACCTGTTGCTGATCTCAGACGTTCTTGTCACGGACTACTCCTCAGTCATCTACGAGTATTCGCTGCTGGAACGTCCGATGATTTTCTTTGCCTACGACCTTGAGACGTATTCGGCGACGCGGGGTATGCACAGGGCATACGAGGAGGCGGCTCCTGGAAGTATTGCCACGACGTTCGACGAATTGGTCGCGCTGATGAGAGAACCTGAACTGAGTGTCGAGAAGACGAAGGAGTTCGTGCGGGAGAACTTCGATCACGTCGACACAAACAACTCAGATAGAGTTATTGACACTCTGGTTCTTGCTGATCCGATAGTCGAGTTCGCTTCCGATGGTCCGATCAGCTACGACGATCTGAGAGATCGTGATCTCGAAGAAGATCCGGAGCATGATGCAGAAGAGCACCTAGCAACTCCTGCCGATGATGATGCAACTGCTGTGGCCGGTGTAGAAGAAAATAAGGAGAACCAATGGCAAATATCGCGGTAGTCTTCGCCGGAGGAGTTGGAGCCAGGATGGCTCACAGTTCCAGGCCCAAGCAGTTTTTGGAGATTCACGGTCGCCCTGTCATCGTCCACACGCTGGATGTCTTTCAGCAGCATCCAGAAATCGACGCCATAGCTGTTGCGATCCTTCCGCAGTTTCGAGAGCAGCTGGAGCGGTTGGTCAATCGATACGAGCTCGATAAGGTCAAATGGATCGTTGACGGCGGATCGACGGGCCAGGAGTCCAGACACAATGCGCTGAAAGTCGTCGCTGAGAGCAACGATCCGGATAGCCTCGTCCTCATCCACGATGGAGTGCGTCCGCTCATCGACGCAGACCTCGTCACTCGCAACATTGAGAGCGCACTCGAGTTCGGGTCCGCTATCACTTGCACCAAAATGACCGAGACTGTTGTGGTTGAAGAGGGGGCCGGCATCAAGGATGTCATCCCCCGCGATCCACTCTGGACAGCGCAAGCGCCCCAGACGTTCCGTCTGAAAGACGCACTTGCCGGATACGATCGTGCCGTCGCCGAAGGCGAACACGACTCCATTGATACGTGCACTCTTCTGCATGGCTTCGGCTACGACGTCCATCGGGTTGAGGGCCCACGTACGAATATCAAGATCACCACGGCTTCCGACTACTATGTGTGCCGGACATTCTTGACGCTCATAGAGGATCGGGAGGCATTTGGTGGCGAATGACGTTGCGCTCTTTGACTCACCAGTATTCCAGGAAGACGTTCAGCAGATAGTCCAGGAGCCTCTGCCGTGGGAAGCGTACCGCGGTCAGAACGTCCTCGTGACTGGTGCTTCTGGGATGATCCCGTTATATATCGTCGGGGTGCTCCTGGCAGCAAACGACGAGCACGGACTCGGAATGCATATTTCAGGCATGGTGCGCAACGTCGCCAAGGCTGAGCGTCGACTCAGCGGGGCGCTTGCGCGAACAGATTTCACGTTAGTCGATGGCGACGTAGCTGAGCCAATGGAATTCGACCAGAAGTTCAACACCGTATTTCACGGAGCGTCTCCCGCCCGGCCTGTACTGCACAACGGCTCTCCCGTTACAACACTCAAAGCCAATACGTTGGGAACGATCAACCTTCTGGACAGTCTGGTCGCTGCAGGCGGAGGTTCCTTCGTCCTCCTGTCATCGTCGGAAGTGTACGGCTCTGTATCGGGAGTTGATCTCATCCAGGAAGATTCAGTCGGGGCGCTGCAGCACTTCGCACCGCGGGCGAGTTATTCAGAAGGCAAGCGGATTGCTGAAACAGCACTAGCCGCATATTCCGCAGAATTCAGTATTCGACCGTTGACTATTCGATTCGGTCATATCTATGGGCCTGGGATGGCTCTTGACGACGGTCGCGTGCAAGCGGATTTCCTGGCCGACGTCGTTCGCGGACGCGACATCAAGATGATGAGCGCGGGCGCCCCTACACGGACGTATACCTATGTGGCAGATGCGGTGCTCGGGCTCTTCTACGCACATCTGATTGGCAGCGATTCCGTCTACAACGTGGCCGATCCTCAAGGCAACGTGAGTATTCGACAGCTCGCTCAGAAGTTTGCTTCTGCGCGACCGGAGCGCGGCCTGAAATTGGCATTCGCCAATGAGGCTGATAGTGGTGCATATTCGCCCGTCGCTTCTTTAGGGTTGGCCTCTGACCGAATTCAGTCTTTGGGGTGGGCCGCGAAAACAAATCTCGAATCCGGCGTATCGCGTGCAATCAGATCTTTTGAACAGGGACCGTTAATCTAGCCGTACACGTGCATTCCTGGGGCAGCTCAAGTCTCCGAAGAATGCGGAGCAATGACGATGCGTGCGCCGACTCTACGAATAGAGCAGAAGTGAAGAAGACTCGAATCCTTCTATTGACCAATAGAGACTCTGACAACGTAGGCGATCAAATAATTGAGGCCTCAGTCATCAGCCTGTTGAAGACTGTCGCAACGAATTTGCGCCTCGACGAGGACTCTTTTGAAATATCGAGTCGTGCGGCCGGGATCATCAGCAAGAAGTATCTGAAGACGGGCGACGAGTCATTGCTGCTTTCCGCGAGAAAAGCAATCTCGAATGCTGATCTGTTGATCTTCGGGGGAGCCCCACTCTTCAATTACAAATATCAGTCCTTCTACCGCAGGACGATTCGAACGGTGGAACTTGCGCAAGAATACGGAGTCCCGACGCTGTTCTCAAGCATCGGGGTCGAACCGTACTCAGAAGATGATCCTCGTTCACAGGCCCTTAAGAAAGCTCTGAATCTTCCGGTCGTTCGACAGATCACTACCAGAGATGACTTGCAGTCGGTATTGAAGTATGTGGAAGGATCCCAGATATCGACTTCCCTTGTCGCCGATCCCGCAGTGTTTGCGGACAGGGTATTCGAAAAGGTCGGGGAGCTGCCCGCATCCTTTGCCAAGCAGGGTGTGCCGACGATTGGGTTGGTCGTTACTCGCGGCGGAATCTTTGCTGACAACAGCATCGATTTTTCAGAGCGTGACCAACAGGACCTCTGGCTTGGCGTGATCAAGCTGTTGGAGGAGCGAGGGTACGGGTATCGGTTATTCACCACTGGGCACTTTACGGATGAGATATTCCTCGATTCCTTAGTGCGGCAACATGGTGTCCCTGGGAAGAACGTAACATTCGCGGTGAACTCCCCAGACGAGCTGATCCACGAGTTGCGAAAGTGCACCGCAGTGATCGCCTACCGATTGCACGCAAGTATCACGTCATTCGCTCTAGGTACGCCTTCCGTGGGCTTGTCCTGGAACTTCAAGGTGACAGAATTCTACAAAGAAGTCGGATATGCCGAACGCGCGATCAGCCCGGACGAATGGAATCCGCGCTCCATTGTCTCGGCAGTGGAGGCTGCACTCAACGGGGGCGTGGAGAAAGACGACAACTATCTGTACACCGTTTACGCAACGCTGTTCGCAGGAGTGAAGGGCGTCCTCTCACCGAACGAGCCGGTAGAGCCCTATTCTTTGGACGAAGTCGTCGAGGCGCTACCACGCAGTTCGAAGACACCGTTGCGTGAATATCGCGCGAAAGTACAGCGAAAACTCAGACGTTCATATGATTTCTACGCCAATCAGACGAAAGCGCACAACGTCGTAGCGAAGAAGGCGCGGGTTCTGCCAAGAGTTCAACGAGTTCAACAACGCATGAAGCGGATGCTGCGCAAAGTTGTGGCGTAACCGTCTTCTCTCAAAGCCGAGACCGAGGCTGTGGTCGCGGTTCGCGCTGCTGAGCAGTGATCTCTGAGTCTGGAGGGGTCGAACCTCGCGTGGACTACTGTCCGTTCAGTTCGTAGTCGATTGAGCTCCACTATCACCGGCGCCTGAATTCGTCACCGTTCTTCCAGCACAAATCCAAGCTCGGCGCAGCCGACCGCTCACCGGCGGTTGCTGCGAGACGGGGTACCCACGAGGTCTAGGGTGAGCTACGTTCGAATTGCTAAGATCGTTGTCCGAAACCAGCTCGCTTGCGCAGCCACCGGTACGACCGTGAGATGAGCTTTCGTCTTCGCGTTCCATAAGGGAGCACGTAAGCCGTTGCCCGTTCCTTAGAGGTGCTGACGTGTGTTGAAAGAGCTTTCCACTTGTCTGCCGTCGTTACGGTGCCAGAGCTGGCGAAATATGCAAGTGCCAACTCTTCGTTGGGAAGGTCTGCTGCGAGATATACGTTGTCGAACTTCGCATCATCCAGACGTCTACGATACTCTCGCGAGAAGATCTTGCGCAGAGACGGGCTTTTTGCCAACTGGGACTGCGTTGTCTCGAAATCCACATAGTATTGGTTCGAGAAGTCGTTGAAGGCCGCTGCCTCGTCTGACAGAACGACAGGGGACTCGGCCTCATATGAGTACGTGGAGATGTCATCTCCGAATGATTTGATCTGCGCCATGGATTCCTTTCCAATGGACGCATTGCGTTCAACGATAAGCACTGTCTGCTCAAGAGGCGAAGCAGCCGATTGCATCAATGACTGGAGGAAGTTGGTGGCTCGTGGGCCGGGGCGCAAGTCTCCGGCCCAGAAAGCGGCGGTCGGTCGCTTGCCGTGCGAATTGCGAAGCTGGACGCCTTCGGTACTGTCTTCAAAGAGAAAATTGACTGCGCGCTTAGAGGCGTATCCGTCATCGTGAGGGCAGAAGCGCTCCTTGGCTGCTTGGTATTGACTGCCCTGGAGTGGCCGTGACGAAAAGTCAAAGTCCGGACCAAGCTGCGTGACCTCGGCAGCTACCGACCCGATGGCCTCTAGTAGCTCATTGCGTGAAATGGCAACGTTGCCCGGCAGCTCGTCGACGCTGAGATTGACGCCGCGAGTGCGGGCATAGTTCTCAACATCGTAGAGATAGTGGATGATTGGGCGTCCGGTGGGGAGGAAGTCAAAGAAGATGCTCGAGAAATCGGTGATAAGGACATCGACGACAGAGAGCAGGTCATTCGAACTTATGTCGTGGGGCGGGATGATGATGTTGCCGATCTGGTCCCCGACGGATGCGTCTTTGATCAATCGGTCCATCCGATGATGGCCACGGTACAGCAACTGAATATTCGGACCGGACATGGCCTTGAGATCGTCGATTAGCTGATCGGTGTCGACGACGTCTTTGTCATTCTCCGAACGCCACGTGGGTGCGTAGAGGACCGTGGGGCGGTATGTTCCGGGTGAACCGTGAGTCTCCAGCCCGAGCGATTCGCGTAGATGTGTCTTCTGAGCCTCATCCGCGTTCAGTGTGCGGTCGACCCGTGGGTAACCGATCTCGGCGATCACTGCATTGGAGACACCCCTCATTGAGTACGCCGAGATGATCTTATCTGTGGTGAACTTACCAGGGGTGAGAATATGTGTTGCTTTTGTGAATGTGGCATTTCCCACCGGAGAGCCGAATCGTGCTTTGGGCGTATTGCGGCCTAGAGATTTGTAGGGCACTCCGTGCCAAGTATTCAAATATTTCTGCCGCTCTCGACGTGTATAGAAGACCGGCAGATTTGCGTTGCAGACAACGTAACCAGCGGAGGCTAGGAAATACGTGTAGGAACGAGTGTTGCGGCGGACAAATATTACGTCTGAGGCGTTCTCGTACTCTGGAGCGATGCTTCCTCGAGCGTCAACGGACCAAACGTGCAGAAACTCACCATGCTCAGGGTGTGCTCTTAGGTACTCAAAAATCCCATATGGGTTGTCGCCCATGCGGGCGCCCGACATGGACTCGTAGAAGATCACCTTTGTGTTGACGGGAGCATCGATGCTGTCTCTTGCGTACTGATCGCGGACTCCTTTCGACTTGGCGTTCTTACCGAGGGGCTTCTCCCAGAATTCTTCGGGGTCGAGCTCGGAATTCAAATCCGCGCTTTCCAATGCATCGCGAAGTAGAGAATTATCCTGGTTCATCCAGCAGCGTCCTTTCGCCTAGTCGAATCTTCCCGAGTATAGCGGTTTACGGTGATCCTCTGGCTGATATCGGGGTGTGCCAACGTCACTACAGGCGAGAACGAGACCCTGCTTAAGCCAGACGCAGTTCGCGAGTTCGCGATGATTGCGGGTGGTGACCACTACCTAGTCGAAAATTTGTTCTTGAGCTCAACGAATTTGGATTTCACCGATGGTTTCGACGTTTCTATATAGACTTTTCGCCATCTTGCGACGAAGACTGCCGAGGAAACGCTATTAACTGGTACGTGTGGAATCCGGCCCCCGTCGTCAAGCACCATCTTTCGATAATCAAGGTCGGCTCCCTTGGTGTCTCCGTGTATCACTGTGCCGTCGTTGAGCAACCAGAACCACCGGTTGTCTATTCTGAATCGGAGGGTCCACCCAGCTAGCCGATGTGTGGGCGTCTGGAACAGGTTTGGCCCCATCGTTCCGGTGCCGTCGTTGCTGTTGATTGATCCTGGAGTCGAATATTCTAGTGCGCCGCTCTTCAGCTTCTTTACCTTGAGCCCTTGCTGATGATTCTCGCTGATCCCTACCGCGGTGGTGTTGCTGGAATTGACCAGAGCCCCGCTGTGGAAGTGTGTCGTATAGGTGATCTCCCTACGCCTAGCTTCCAGCCTTGATCTATCGGCTGTTGACGAGGTTCCAGTTGACGCCTCTGCCTCATGCAGGGCGGTGAGGAGGAACTCTTCTGATTGCCTGCGGCGATTGTCCAAATGCGTTCTAGCCCGTGTGAAATCCACGGTGTCGCCGAGGTTTGCAACGCTGTCTTCGGGAGAAAACTGCTGGCTTGTGAGACTGAACTCGGAGAGGAAGTTCGGCACTTTGTTCCCGTTACGTCTACAGACGAAGAACAATGTATCGAAGATGAGTGAAAAGCAGCACCCGTGGAATGAATTTGTGAAAACCGCATCGGCATGAGCGATGTAACCGAGCCACTCCTCTGCGGAAACGTCGTAGCGTGGTACGTGTCTGACTCCGGGATCAGTTAACTTTCCGTGCGGGAGCGGCCGGTCGGAGAGCTCTACAACTGTGAGGCTGTGGGCTTTGGCGTATTCGACGGCCTTTGCGACTGTGTCAGTGGATCTTTCCATGACGTAATACAGAAGAACGTACTTCTGTTCTGGTGGAGGAATCGCGACCTTGGTCCAGAATTCTTGATCGTGCAGAAGAACAGGGTCGACCACAGTCGGTACGGTTCGTCCAGTGTTCTCTTCTATGTACTGACTGAAGTCTCGTTCTCGAGCGCTGATCGAATCGATATCCTCAAGGTAATTGAAGAATTCCTTGGCGGACTCTGGCTCAAAATCGGATCGTGCACCTCTGCTTGGTGCATAGGCGATCTTGGGTTTGCCTTCAAACGCCTTGCTGCCAAGCATGTACCCGCGATCGAACGAGTAGTCGGGTAGCCAGGGCTGCCAGATGACGGCTGTCACACAGATGTAGCAGTCTATTCCGGGATCTTCGACTTCGAGCAGGTCCGAATCGTACACCTCAGCGGTGAAGCCCATGTTCTCGGATATGAACGCTTCGAACTTGTCGTAACGGGCCTTGCGCTCTTCAGTTGGTGCTCGATAGCCCATCGCCACTTCGGTCCATCTTCTTGCGTCCGCATTTCTCTGCTTGACTGCGGCGGGTGAGTTGGCTTTTGCCGCGATGGTTGATCGGTACTTGGCTTCCGCGAATTTGGCTGGTTCCCGAAGGTCCATATTTTCAAAATGGACTGGCTTGTAGTCAACGAAAGTCGCGTCATAGCTGCGGTTCGTCAGATACTGCTGAAAGGCGAAGGCATGCAGGTTGCAGGCAAAATTGAGGTAGTCCGCGTAGCGGTTAATGCCAATGAGGCCAATTTTCATTGATCGCCCCCTTCGCGAGACTACAACAGTTGAGTAGCTAGCTCATACGAGAGGCAACCAAGATGCGGTAGACCCGCTCGAGTTTCACCTGGGCGCGTTTATGCAATGAGCCCGACGTGTAAGGAACGTCCCAACACGCTGCGACCAGATGCATCCGAATCTCGGAAGGCAGGCACAGGTTCCGTCAGGCGACAACATCACGAAAAACTAACAAACTCCCCAGTAACTATTGCCAAAATCGCAACTTCTGTGCAGAATGTAGTGGTGGTTGAGACGAGCAATGGTGCAGGCAACAGCCAGGAGTCCCTGCTGAGCCGTGTCCGTGACGCGATCCGAACTGCTGGAATCAACCACAGCGAAGTCGCCCGCAGCATCGGCATCGAGCCGAGCAAACTCTCCAAGTCTCTGGCTGGGACACGGAACTTCCGGGTCGAGGAGATCTCGGGTATCGCCTCCCTGACCAACGTCAGTACGGACTGGCTCACGACCGGACGGTCGATACAGCCACCTCGGCGAGCGACTGTTCCACATTTCCACGCCGTCCCAGGAGGCGCACAGACCAGAACCGATGAGACCGCTGGAGTTGGTGGCAGCGCGGCGTCGCGGGACTTACCCGAGCCATTGCCGGACCGGGCGAAGACTGGGGCAGGGGAGTGGATGTCGAAGGGCAAACGCAACCGGCACAAGATCGTCGTCGCGGCCTGGGAGCTCTACGCCGACCGGGGTGTTGACGATGTGCGTACGGAAGATGTCGCGCGGGCCAGTGGGCTGAGCACCTCGGCGGTCAACTATCACTTCCGCTCCAAGGCGCAGCTGTTGCAGGCCACACTGCGCCACACCCTCGACGTCCTCTCCGGCATCCGCGGGCTGATCGATCCCGAAGATCCTTTGAGGACTCTGCGCGAATTCGCGCGCGTCCACGCCGGCGTCAACGACAAGATCCGACGCGTCTGGTCCATATGGGTCCAAAGCTGGGCCCGGGCTGCCGTTGACGAGCACGCCCGAGCCACCCTCACCGAGGTGTACTCGGAGTGGTTCGAGATGTTCGCCTCCGTCGTCCTCGCCGGCCAGAAGGTGGGCACCATCCGCGCCGGTGACACCATCCTCATGGCCAAGGGCCTGAGCGTCTTCATCGACGGGCTCGGCGTTGCACGCAGCACGGGTCAGATGAGCATCACCGATGCCGAAGCGCTGCAGATGCTCGATGACTATCTCAGCGAACACATCGCGGCCACCGGGCGCGACCAGGTCCTGGCCGCAACGGACTCGCCTGGCACCACGACACCTGACCGACCCGCACCGCACCCGCAGGAAGAAGGCACATGAACACACCGAATCGAAGACAAGCGCTGGGGGCCGGGCTGTCGATATCAGCACTCGCCGGCTTGAGCGCCTGCGGGGGCGGCTCCGTCGGTGCCGCCGACGCAGGGAAACCAATCAAGGGCGGAAGCCTGCGCGTGGGAGTCACCGGCGGCAACTCCGCGGATACCGTCGACGCCCACATTCCGGTCAACAGCGGCGACGTCTGCCGCGCCGTGAACCTGTACAACGCGCTCTACGGGTGGGATGACGACTCTCAGGTCGTGCCGCTGCTGGCGGAGTCCTTCGAATCCAACGCCGACGCCACCATGTGGACGTGCACCCTGAAGCAGGGCATCAAGTTCTCCGACGGCAGTCCGATCACCCCGGACGATGTGATCTTCACCTTCAAGCGGATCACGGACCCCGATGATCCCAAGACCGCGGCAGCGAACTTCTCCATGCTCGACAAAGTCGTCGCCAAGGATGACCGCACCGTGGAGTTCCACCTCAGTGAGGCCAACGGACTGTTCAAGGACGCAGTCGCCGAATACACCGCGGCGATCGTCCCTGAAGGCTACGACCCGGAGAACCCCGTGTGCTCAGGGCCATTCAAACTCAAATCGTTCACCCCGGCCCAGTCGACGGTGCTCGTGCCCAATGAGCACTACTTCGACTACGACAAGATGTACCTCGACGAGGTGCAGCTGCTGAACTTCAACGACTCAGACGCACTCATCAACGCGCTCCTTTCAACCCAGGTCGACGCGATCGCGCAGATCCCTGTGGCACTGGTCGAGGTCATCGCCGCCGATGAGCGCATGGCCATTCTCAACTCCGAGACCGGCATGTGGCTGCCGCTGACCATGCGGGTGGACAAGAAGCCGTTCGACGACGTCAAGGTGCGCCAGGCCTTCCGCCTCGTCGTCGACCGGGAGCAGATGATCGAACAGGTCCTGTCCGGCTTCGGCACCGTCGGCAACGACATGTTCGGGCCGCTGAGCGAGAACTATCCCGAGTTCCCGCAGCGCAAGCAGGACATTCCGAAAGCCAAGAAGCTCCTCGCCGAGGCGGGCTACCCCGATGGTCTCGACGTCGAGTTGGTGACGGCACCGATTCAGTCCGGTGCCGTCGAATCCGCTCAGGTCTTCGCTCAGCAGGCCGCCGAGGCCGGCATCCGGGTCAAGATTCGCAGGGTCGACGCGACGACGTTCTTCGGCGAGGAATATCTGCAGTGGGACTTCGCGCAGGACTTCTGGTACACCCGAGATTTCCTGCCGCAGGTCATCTCCTGCGCTCTCGAAGAGTCGCCGTTCAACGAAACTCACTGGGACGACCCCGCCTTCAACAAGGTCTTCGACAAGGTCCGCGGCATTCCCGAGGTCGAGAAGAGACGCGACGGCGAACACGAACTGCAGAAGATGCTCTACGACGAAGGCGGCTACATCGTGTGGGGATTCGCCAACCAGGTCGACGCTTTCCAGAAGTACGTCGGCGGGCTGGTCAAGAACTCCACCGGGCGGCCCCTGGGCGGCTGGCGGTTCGACCGCGTATGGATCGGAAAGGTGTGACATGTTCGGAAAAGTCATCGGACGTAGGCTGATCTTCTCCGCCTTCATCCTCCTCGCAGTCTCCCTCCTCGTCTTCGGCGCCACGTTGCTGCTGCCCGGCGACGCGGCTCGAGCCATTCTCGGCCAGCAGGCCACCCCGGAGCGCATCGCCGCCCTCAATGAGCAGTTGGGTCTCAACCAGCCTGCCTGGCAGCGGTACTTCTCCTGGCTGGGTGGACTCTTCGTCGGCGACTTCGGCACCTCGACGGCCAGCGGCGGTTCCGTGGCGCAGCTTCTCGGCGAGCGAGTCGGAAACTCGTTCATCCTCATGGCCGCAGCCGCCATCATCTCAGTGCCTCTGGGCATCGGCTTGGGCGTCTACCAAGCGCTGCACCGTGGTGGCCGACGTGATCAGGCCATGACGGGCCTCAGCCTCGTCTTCGCGGCCATGCCGGAGTTCGTCATCGGCATCGGCCTCATCGCGATCTTCGCGACTTCCGTCTTCCAGATTCTGCCGGCCGTGACCCTGGCTCCGCCGGGCGAACCCGTGTGGGGTCGACCCGAGCAGCTCATCCTGCCTACCCTGACCCTCATCCTCGTCGTCACGCCCTACATTGTGCGGATGATGCGCGCGACGATGATCGAAGTCCTCGACTCCGGTTTTGTGGAGATGGCCCGACTCAAAGGCGTACCCGAGACACGTGTCATCATGCGCCATGCTGTGCCCCACGCGCTGGGACCGGTTGCGCAGGTCGTGGCGATCCAGCTGGCGTGGTTGGCCGGCGGCGTGGTCGTCGTCGAGTTCCTGTTCCGCTATCCCGGTCTGGGCCAAGCGCTCATCGATGCGGTGACCTACCGTGATGTGCAGGTCGTGCAGGCGATCTCCATGCTTGTGGCCGCTGTCTACGTCGTGGTGAACCTGGCGGCCGATGTCGTCGGCATCCTCACCAACCCGAAGCTGAGGAGTGCAGCATGAGCACGAACACGAATAGCCTCGACGACCTCAAATCCGCAGCGGTCGACGGTGGTGAGGTGCCCAAGGAATCACAGACCACCTACACGCCGTTCTTCAAGCGCGTGCTGGCACAGAAGCAGGGCAAGATCGGTCTGACACTGACCATCATCGTCCTGCTCCTGGCCTTCTGCGGACCGCTGCTGCTGCCCTGGGCCACCGGCAACACGGCAACCGAATTCGTCGCCAAACCCTTCAGCCCACATGGGCTCTTCGGTTCGGACAACCTCGGCCGCGATGTGCTCTCCCGGTTCTTCGCCGGTGGACTCACCCTCATCGTGTATTCGGTCCTTGCCACCGCGCTCGGCATGATTCTGGGCGCGATCATCGGCATGCTCGCAGCCTATGTGGGAGGGACCTTCGATGCGATCATCATGCGCCTCAACGATGTCATCCTCGCCGTCCCACAGCTGGTGTTCGCGCTGCTGGCCATCACCGTGCTGGGTCCACAAGGGTGGGTGCTGGTGACCGTCATCGGCGTCACCCACGCCCCACGCATCGCCCGCGTTGCACGTTCAGCAACTCTGGGCGTCATCACCGAGGACTACATCCTCGCCGCAGAGATGTATGCGATGCCGCGGTGGAAGGTGCTGCTGCGTGAGCTGCTGCCCAATATCACCGGGCCGCTGAGTGTTGAGGCCGGGCTGCGCCTGACCTACTCGATCGGCTACATCGCGTCTCTGTCGTTCTTGGGACTCGGCCTGCAGCCGCCCGCGGCTGACTGGGGCCTGATGATCAACGAGAACCGGATCGCGCTGAGCATCCAACCCTGGGGTGTGCTGCTGCCGGTGATCGCCATCGCGCTGCTCACCATCGGCACCAACCTGCTTGCGGACTCCTTCGCCAGGGCCACCGCATCGACGTCAGTGGAGGCATGATGACCACCGAGACAGCCACCGTCCATCATGATGATGCGAACCTTCCCAATGAGAAGATCGTTCTGCGTGTGACCGATCTGAAGATCGCGACGACTGCTGGTAATGAGATCCTCCACGGCGTGAACTTCGCGCTCAGCCGCGGCGAGATCCTCGGCCTCGTGGGGGAGTCGGGATCGGGTAAGACCACGGCCGGTCTGGCCTGCATGGGCCACTTCCGGGAAGGCCTGAAGTTCGCTTCCGGGTCCGTGAGCCTGTGGCCCCGCGGTGATGACACCGCCGTCGAGGTGGTCGAACTCGACGAGGTGGCCGTGCGGTCCCTGCGCGGGTCGCGGATCGCCTACATCCCCCAGGACCCTGCACTCTCGCTCAACCCAGCGATGCGTGTGGGCGAGCAGATCCGTGAGGTCCTCGACATCCACGAATTCGGCAACTCCGAGGCCGAACGCACCGAGCGGGTGGCCGCAGTTCTCGTCGATGTCGGACTGCCCGGTGACAAGGCATACCAGAAGCGGTGGCCGCACCAGCTCTCCGGCGGTCAGCAGCAGCGCATCGGCATCGCCATGGCCTTTGCCATGTACCCCGATGTGCTCATCCTCGACGAACCCACGACCGGTCTCGACGTGTCCACGCAGGCCGTCGTCCTCGATACGATTCGGCAGATGACTGTGGCGAACAATGTCGCCGGTCTCTACATCACCCACGACCTTGCGGTGATCAAGGACATCTCCGACCGGGTGGCCGTGATGCTGCGTGGTGACCTCGTCGAAGAGGGCCCGGTGACCGCAGTGCTTGAGAACCCTCAGCACGAGTACACGAAGATGCTCATGTCCGCCGTGCCGGACCTTGCCGGTCGCAAGACCATCGGCGAAGGTGCGGCAGCGGAACCAGAGCCCGAGCCCAAGGCCACACACATCCTCGTAGTGGCAGGGCCGTCAAAGTCGGAGTCGTCTGAGGGCACAGCGGACTCTGCGGAGGGCACAGCCACCTCGGCGAACGCACCATTGCTGCAGACCACGGACGTGGCGCTCGCCTACGGGAAGGCGCAGATCCTCAACGGCATCAGCCTCACCTTGGAACCCGGCGACTGCACTCTGCTGTTGGGCGAGTCAGGGTCGGGTAAGACGACTCTGTCGCGCTGCATCGCCGGACTCAACGACGACTACTCCGGTGCAGTGCGTCTGCGCGGGACGGAGCTCGCGAAGTCGACGCGCAAGCGCACGAACGAACAGCGTGTGGGCATCCAGTACGTGTTCCAGTCGCCGTTCTCCTCGCTCAATCCCAGGCGTTCGATCGGGCAGTCGCTGACGGTGCCGTTGGAGATGAGCGGTGAGGGAACGGCGGCAAGTCGGAAGGCGCAGGTCGAAGAGGCCTTGGACGCTGTGCGTCTGGGCCGGTCGTTCTATCATCGTCGGCCGGGCGACCTCTCCGGCGGTGAGCGGCAGAGGGCTGCGATCGCCAGAGCGCTGGTCAACCAGCCGTCGGTTCTCGTCTGCGATGAGATCACCTCGGCACTCGACGTCAGTGTGCAAGCTTCGATCGTCGGCCTGTTGCGGACTCTGCGCGAGGAGCACCACCTGGCGATGCTCTTCGTCACGCACAACATTGCGCTCTCACGTCACATCGCCGACAACCTCGCGGTGCTCAACAAGGGAGTGATCGTCGATTACGGTCCGACCGGCTCGGTGCTGGAGAATCCCACGCACGAGTACACGCGGACGCTGATCGCGGACGTGCCGAAGTTCTGAAGCGTCTGTGAGCTGCGCGGCCTTCTGGCGTCGCAGCACAGTCCCAGTCGGATAGCTCATGTATGGACTAGGACAGCCCCTACCGCAGCTACACCGGACCACCGGTGTCCCGCACCCGGCTCAGATAACTGCGCCGGGTGCATGACGGGTCCGATCAGCGGCCGGTACGACGCGCTACCCGTCTTACGTACCCCGCGAGTCGAGTCGAGAAACGTCGATTGATCTCTGTCTGAAGTTCTGCGTTCCGCTGAGTGAGTGACTCCACTTCTGATGAGAGGGAGTCAACTTCTGACGACAGGGAGTCAACCTTCTTTGTGAGCGTGCCCAACGTCGTCCGATTCTTGCGCTCTGATGTGAACTGCTTGAGGTACGCCCTTTCAGCTTTCCCTAGTTTACGGCGAAGGTCGAACTCATCCGTATCAAGGATCTGCGACCTAGCCACCAGAGAGTCCGCGACTGACCGGAAGGCATACCTTTGTACACTGGCGTTCGTATTAAGCACATGGGCGCCTAACGCCTCATGTATGTAGTTGTACGTGGACATCAGATAGGCCGTGTACTTGGGGTTATCTTCGGGCGCCGAACTTGCCTGATCGAGGATCTGGAATGTTTGTTCAGCATTCCACTTATCGAACGGAAGCACGCGCTCCGTGTGTCCTATTGCCTCGTAGAAATGGGGCAGTTTGTCATTCCACTCCAGAGCGACAGTAGGAATGCCAAACGAGTAGGAGATGATCGAGGAATGCATTCGTATGGATGCAATTTTTGATCGGGTCGCGATCGCCTGGACAACCTCTCGGGTCGTTTGCGGGAGGATGATTTGCTCATCTGAGAGACCGTGTTTCTTGGCGAAGAATCGCAAAGTATTGTTGTCTCCCAAGCTCCCATTCGTATACAGCTTGGGGGTCATGCCGTGGGATTCTGCGAGAGTGACAAGGTTGGCCAGGTACGACATTTCCTGCGAGAGTCCCCAGTCACGCTGGTTAGCTCTGAACAATCCGCCGCGGACTACATTGATCCCGATCGTGCCATCGGGAACGACGTCAGTCATTCCATAGACAAACTTGGTCCAAGTTGCCGGATCCGCAACCTGTCGCACCTCGAATGTTGCGTCCTTGGCTACTTCTTGGAAAAGAGGTAGATTCTCGCGAATAGACAGAGCTCGGACACAGTTCTTGTTCACGATCTTGGCTATAGCGTCGACTCGACTATCGTCGGCACCCATGTTGTTCAAGCCCATCGAGGAGAACACCACGGGAATCCCACGCTCGTCGGCTGCGGCGGTGATCCGGTCCATATACTCGTAGAATCCAAGATATGACTGGCCGAAGAGCCCACCGCCGCAAAAGAAGATGGCATCACAGCGTTCGAGTTGAGATTTTTCGAAGCCCTTCAGCGACAGCGGAACGAGCTCATAGTCGTCGGAGCTAAGGCCATAGTTCTCCAGAGCAACTTCGAGCAACGCGAGAAAACTGGTGCCAATGAGGTTGTCGCCGAAATTGTCGTCGACATAGGACACTGTTGCAATTCGTAGTGACGAGGCCATGTGTTGGACACCTTCAAGTTATCTGCTAATGAGAAGCGAGGGATTCTAGACGAGCTGCGAGCGAGTCTAACTGATCAGTGGACTAGAGAGTATGAACAGGGCACCGGCAACGGATCCAACCCAAACCAAGACACACCTACCTCATCGAACCGCTTCAGTGAGCGGACTCAATCCGCGTGTCAGCCGCTCGTGATTCCTGGCGCACCGTCAAACAGTCCGACGTCGGGCTTGCGAGGTGACCCTCAATGGCGTTTGAAGGCAACGACCATCTAATTGAAGTCCGAGCTTTAGTCGACCAAGTGCAACCTGAATCAGTGGAGTTTCACGAAGTGTCCGCGCGCCGTTTCGACTCCGGGCCGGTCGGCGAGGGCGGAGAGACCTCGATCGAAGTCCAGATCAGAAAAGGTTCAGAAGGTTTTGGTGTTCGCTTGAAAGCCACGGCAGAAGTGGCAGTCGCCGAGGCCGTCGTCAGCGTAGCCGGCAAGTATTCTGTGTCCGAAGGGGCCGACCCCAGCAGTCGGTCGATCAAACAGTTCGTCAACGAAGTTGCTGTCATGACCGTGTTGCCCTATCTCCGTGAGGGAATGGCCACGATCACTGCGAAAGTGTTCGGAACGGCGCTGTATATTCCGATCATTCCGCGGGGCAATATTGCCGTGGAGCTGGACCATGAGGGCGTTGCGAAAGACGTCGCTCAGGCGTAGTCGGGTCAGCCGAACGTCGATCCACCCCGGCGCCGGTCATTACGGTGAAGCCGCTGCGGTGATCTGGGCTGAGATGCCAGCTGACCGCCGAGCACTCAGGTCACCTTCTGCGGGAAGCCCTGACCGCACCTGCCAAGTCACCCGCGAACTCCTGCCGGGTGAGCTGGGTGAGCCGGCCGATTGCCCTGATCAGACCGTCGGATCCGCGGTAGCCGAATCACCGCTTTCGAGCCCTGTGTTCGGCAGTGTCCACGATCGCCTATCGTCGACCTCGGAAGCGACGCGATCAGAGCACGCGCACAGGTCCTTGCGCCCGAGGACCGGGTGAGTACGAGGTGGAGCACGGGTTCGTTATGGATGAAAGGACAGTCAGACATTTCACCAACGAAGTCCGTGTGATGACAGTGTTGCCATATCTGTGTGAAAGCGTGGCCACGATTACGGTGGAGGTATTCGGCTCGTCTGTACATCTGCCGATCATTCCACGCGGTGAGATCGCCATCGACCTCGCTCATCACGGTATGGGCGAACGTGCTCAATCTTCTCTGGAGCCCCTGCCCACGAAACGTGGCTGGCCCGGCGGAGGCTTTCTACGAGCCAACGCGGGATTATGGTCGCGGCCGATGCGCAGTCTCTGGGTGTGAATGCGCCACAGCTGTAATCATTCGGTCTCGGAGTCGCCGCCGGAATGGCGGTCGTCCGCGGTGCTGTTGTGTGGCAAAAGCTCTCCACGACGGACCTTCGGTTCAAGGCCCGGCAGCACGCTGCAGCGATCGCGCGGCGAAGATGAGTACCTCCGGCGCCGCCGCCGCGGGCGCGGCCACGGATTCAAAGACTTTCGAGGTGATAGCGCGAGCCGGCTTCGCAATGAACGGGCTGCTCCGCGTGCTGATCGGCGCTACCTCGATCCGCGTCGCGAGCGGCCACAGTGGGAGGCCGAGCCAGGCCAGCGTCATGACCGATATCGCCAACGTGCCCGAGGGGTTCATCGTGCTCTGGGCGGCGTTTTTGGCTTTCGCAGCGCTGGGAGTTTGGCAAGCGTTAGAGGTCGTGTTCGGTCACCGGTACCGGACCACACGCCACCGCGTTGTTCAAAAAGGGGGTTCGATCCGCCTGACCGTCATCTATATCGCTCTCGCGGTTGCCACTGCGATGTTCGCGCTTGGCGTGTCGGACAGCAGCAGAAGCCGCGCAAAAAATCAGACCTCAGCCTAGAACTGATGCAAACGCTTCAAGGACGTCTGATACTGGCTGCCGTCGTCGCAGTGATATTCCGCTTTGGTGTGTTCTTCGTCGTCAAAGGCATTCGGCGCGGCCATCGGAAGAACCTGGACACCATCGACGGAGGGTTCGGGCGGACAGCCGTCGTCCTCGGCGCCATCGGTTATATAGCCAAAGGCGCAATCGTCTGTTTCGCCGGAGTGCTAGTGGCCTATTCCGCGCTTGCCTTCGTTCCGAGGAAGGCTGAAGGCATCGGTGCCGTATTCCAAACCATGCGCCAGCAACAATTCGGCCCCGAATTGCTGAACGCAGCGGGCGTCGGGCTCATCAGCTATGGCCTCTTCCTGGCCTGTCGAGCGAAAATCGGGACGATGGCAAACGACTATTGACCTGTCATCATGACGCCGTCGGAACGCCCTTCGTATAGCCAGCGGGATGGCCCGCAAGGCCACTCACATTCTCGTCTCCACGGGTGGGCCGAAGGACGCGACCGAATCTGCAGGAGCGCAGGGTCGAGCGCATTCTGCCGACGGCACAGCCGCCTCGGCGAATGCACCGCTGCTGCAGACCACGGATGTGGTGCTGGCTTACGGGAAGGCCCAGATCCTCGACGGGATCAGCCTCACTCCGGAACCCGGTGACTGCACGCTGCTTTTGGGCGAGTCAGGGTCGGGTAAGACGACCTTGTCGCGCTGCATCGCCGGCCTCAACGATGACTACTCCGGCACCGTGGCACTGCGCGGAACGGAGCTGGCGAAGTCGACGAGGAAGCGGACAAACGAACAGCGAGTCGGCATCCAGTACGTCTTCCAGTCACCGTTCTCCTCACTCAACCCGCGCAGGTCCATCGGCCAGTCACTGACCGTGTCGTTGGAGATGAGCGGTGAGGGCACCGCAGCGACCCGGAAGGCGCAGGTCGAAGAGGCCTTGAACTCGGTGCGGTTGGGTCGCAGCTTCTACCATCGCCGCCCGGGCGACCTGTCCGGTGGTGAGAGGCAAAGAGCCGCGATCGCCCGCGCACTGGTTAACCAGCCATCGGTGTTGGTCTGTGACGAGATCACCTCGGCACTCGACGTGAGTGTGCAGGCCTCAATCATTGGGCTGCTGCGCACACTGCGAAAGGAACACCAGCTGGCGATGCTCTTCGTGACGCACACTATTGCGCTCTCACGCCATATCGCTGACAACCTTGCAGTGCTCAACAAGGGCTCGATCGTCGATTACGGCCCCACCGCCGAGGTGCTGGAGAACCCGAAGCACGAATACACCCGCATGCTCATCGCCGACGTGCCGAAGTTCTGAGGGGGCTGCTTGGTCTAGCCAATAATCGGCGACGAGTACAGACGAACAGCCTGCGGCATCAGCATTGGGAGCGTTCCGTCAGGTCCTCCAGATGCAGAGCGGCAAGCGGCTGTAAAGTTCATGCCGCAAGCCAACATTTTCCGGTAGAAGTATGAGAAGTACTGTCGATAGTTCGCGGGCCTGCTTTGTGAGTTTCGTCGGACTCTGGATGAGTGGACCGCCAGCCCTTAATGTATTTCCAAGCAGGCGTGGTGCGCAAGAGTGCAGAAACCTCACTGATAAACTTAAGAAGTGATTTTTAATCGGATTCGAGTGCGTAGTTTAGGGGCTGGGGAATGCGTGTT
This sequence comes from Brevibacterium sp. UCMA 11752, assembly GCF_021532235.1. Taxonomy (NCBI): domain Bacteria; kingdom Bacillati; phylum Actinomycetota; class Actinomycetes; order Micrococcales; family Brevibacteriaceae; genus Brevibacterium; species Brevibacterium sp. UCMA 11752. The sequence continues at coordinate 1,778,380 of NZ_JACBOS010000003.1, forward strand.
TCTGCACAACAGCCTGCGGGGCGTCAGCGGAACGCGGTGGTCGATGTCTTTGCCTTGCACGCATCGCGATCGCCTTCGGACTCCTTGTTCGAGGTAGGTTTGAATGCTTGATTCTGAGACCGGTCACTTTCTGCCTGACCACCACTATCTAATTCGGCATACTCTCAGCGACCAGGCGGGTGGGGGGATGCAGGCGATGCTTCGGCGAGCAAGCGCTTTCGCCGACTACTATGGCATGCCTGTCGACTTGCTCACGTATGGATTTCAGCCGGAACTGACCTACTTCGAAGCGTCTCTTCGTGAATCTGGAAGATTAGCTCCGGAGGTACGCGTGCAAAATTTGTGGAACATCCTGTCGGAAATCACTCGAGAACCATCCGCTGAGCTATTTCAAGAGTGGCACGGAGGCAAGCCTTTAGGGCAGCCGAGCGGAAGTTCAGAGCCTAACGGAGTCATGGACAGCGGTCTTCAGCGTATGACGCAGTGTTGCGGAGACTCTGAGGAAATCGAATCCATCGACTACCGCCGAGAGGACGGAACTCGATTTGTCAGCGATATTCGGATGGAAGAGGGGTCGGCACTCCGAAGGAAGGTAGCGCTTTTAGCTCCCGACCAGCACATCCTGAAATCGTGGAACAACGTGACGGATATGTTTGCATGGCTCTTGACGAAAGGATTGGGGCGAGAGAATTCCGTCATAGTGGTCGACCACCCGGCTATGGCCAATTCGATTGCTCGGAACGGCTATATTGCTCCAAACAGTGTCCTCATAAAGTGCTACCACAGTAACCATTCGGCCGCACAGTCGGACGTCGGGTTCGGGGTCCTTTCGAAACGGCACATGGTGTCGATGGAACGAGCTGATGTGTTCGATGCCAACGTCTTCCCGTCGTCGGGCCAGATTGATGCCGTTGCAGATCTGATAGGTGAGTCCTCAAACTTGTGGTCCATCGGGAACATTATCGAGCCGGCGGTTGGTGCTTCGTCAGAAGAGGAGCATCGAAAAGACACGGGTGTTGTCATTAGTCGACTTGTCCGCGAGAAGAACGTAGATCACGCAATCGATGCCGTCCTCATGGCCAACTCTGAGCGATCGGCGAACGAGGCACCCACCATGTTGTCGATTTTCGGAACTGGCACTGACCAGTCGAGGCTGGAGGGCCTCATCGACGAACACGACGTAGGCGATCAGATCAAACTTCTCGGGTACACAAATGACGTCTATGACGAGTTCAAACAAGCATCATTCTCGATACTTCCTACAAACCAAGAGGCCTTTGGACTGTCCATCGTTGAAAGTATGGCGTGTGGTTGCATACCGATTGTCTACGATGTCCCCTACGGGCCGGGAGAGATCATCACGGACAGAGTCGATGGGTTCTTGGTGCCTTTCGGAGATATTCGTGCGATTGCAGACTGCGTGCGAACACTGCGAACGATGAGCGACCTGGATTTAGAGAAGATGCGGGACGCCGCGAGGAACCGAGCGAGCGACTACGGCAGTCGGGAGATTGCTCAAGCGTGGGCCCGCGTGATTGACGTCACACGGAACCGCAAAGACAGCACAGCGAAGTCCGCAATAGCCCAGCGGGAGCTTCAGATAGCGTCTATCACTCCACTTGATGGTCCAAATGGCCCGTCAGCGGCGACCCCATCGCTTGACGTCGAGTTGTGTGTCGATTCACGGATCAAATCTGCCGACCTGCCAGGTGTAAAAGTGTTCTTGTCCTTTCGTGGCAGGGGGAGCACTTTGCGTATCCGCGTCCCAGGCTTCCTACGAATAAGGCGACACGGTTTCCTACGCCGACAGCAAACATTGGTCATGAAGTTTCCCATACCGACTTCGCAATTAAACCGTGCGCCGCGAGAGATCATGGACACCTTTGTGCGTATCAATGATGGGGTAACAGTCCGCGAATTTCGTCTCAAAGCGGCGGGAGTTGACTTGGCGGCGTTCAAATTGCCTGCTGTGCTAGATGCTTATGAGACTAAAGGCGGATACCTCAGCCTTCGTAAGCCGATTCGTAGGGACTTTTGAGCTGACTAGACTCTCAAGCGTCAACTATTGGTACTGGCCCTTCTGGGGAATCGGCCCTTCCGGGAGGACGTCCTCAGCGAGGGGCCGCGATCGACAGCAGGGTTCCGGGCGCGAGCGTGAGGTCGTAGGCCTCGAGCTGCTCGGATTTGAGCCGGCTGCCTGTGGCGAATTGTGGATCGAGGCTGATGGCGACCAGATCGTTGTTGGACAGCAGGATTGCATTGGGGCTGACGACTTCCAGTAGCGATTCGATTTCTTCCTCCAGGCTGCGGACCGTCATGTCGATTCCTGCGACCCCGTAGAACTCGCCGGATATCTCCAAGGGGGCGGTAAAGGTGAACGCGAACTGGTCTGTGCACATGTAATCGACGAAGGGGCCGGTCATATGCGGACGCCCCGTGGTTGCAGGCACCCGGTACCATTCGATGTCCTCGAGTCCGGCTTGATATGTGCCGAGCTCGGTCAGATCGGCGTCAAGAGGCAGTGGCTCCACACGACTGTTCTCGCGCTGCGTCACCCACCACAGCAGGGACCGAGATCGGGCAAGCACCGTGGGGTGGACGCTGACGATGCCCGCGCCAGCGAATTTGCGTGTGGAGTCGAGCACGTCGAAAACGACTTCCTCCATCTGTGCTTGAAGTGACCGGGAATCGGTGGATATCGCGTCGATTGCAACGGTCGAAATTCTCTCAATCGTCTCTGGAACTCGAGCATGCCAAGCGGTGATGACATCAATCAACCTTGTGATCTCAGGTGTTTCAGCGATTGTTCTCACGTTCGTGCCTTTGTGCGTCATTGCGTCTGGACAACAGCCATCTCAGTGAGATGGTAACAGCTTCCCCACGGGCCGCGATCGCGGCGTCCGTGTGTCCTGAGATCATCTCATCGAGCATTGTCCCATTGAGAGCGAAGATCGAACTGCGGAGGTCGGTGTCGTCCAACCCGATCCACAGGAGTGCCCCGAAATCATTCTGAATTCGGATCTGTTCGTGCACCAGACGAACCGATTGGGACTCACCTGCCAAGCGAAGATCCAAACCACCTTGAACCGACCGAGCTTCGGCGCCGTCAGCGGGATCTGCACGCAGAAATGTCTCGCGCACGGCGCCCAGATTCTGCTCGAGGCCCATGGCGGAAATCGTCCGCAGCACACCATCGACGATCGTTCGGTAATAGGTGGCCAGATCGGTGATCTCTGCGCGAGAGAGCGCGGCGATACGTCGCTCCAGCAAGGCCTGTGCGTGACTGGAATCGACCGCGACGAAGCTGCCGCCACCCCGCCCTTGCTTGGTGTAGAGCAGATCAGTGGCACGCAGATGTTGGAGTGCTTCTCTGACGGTGACGAGTGAGACTCGAAACCGCGATGCCAGAGCCGACTCCCCGGGAAGTCGATCGCCTGGGGCGAGAACTCCCGTCGCAATGGCGTCTTCAAGCCGTTGTCGGATCCTGGAAACCAGCGCCTTCTCTCCGATCGGGGCGTAGATGGCCGCAGTGACCGAAGAATGTGAACGGCTATCTTCCATATGCCCATTATCCGAGTGGATACTGAGAAAACCTTGAAACATATGGTTTCATGTGTTTATATGATTTACGACACAGACAATTGGCTTGAGGAGCGCACCATGACAGCAACCGCGGCAACCGCGATCTCCCTTCGGGGCGTTGAGCGCCGATTTGGTGATGTCGCCGCAGTCGATGGGGTCGATCTGGATATCACTGAAGGAGAGTTCTTCTCGATGCTGGGTCCATCCGGTTCCGGAAAGACCACGGTGCTGCGGCTGATCGCCGGCTTCGATGAACCTACAGCCGGCACGATCGAACTCTCCGGCAAACCGGTCCAGCGACTCGCCTCCTACGACCGCGACGTCAACACGGTGTTCCAGGACTATGCGCTCTTCCCGCATCTCAACGTGATCGAAAACGTCGAATTCGGTCTGCGCATCCGCAAGGTGGCCAAATCTCGCCGCCGCCAACTGGCGCGAGAGGCCCTTGAACGGATGAGGCTGGGGGCCTTTGAACAACGCAGGCCAAGCGAACTCTCCGGCGGACAACGGCAGCGTGTGGCTCTTGCCCGTGCCATTGTCGTGGATCCGAAGGTCCTCCTGCTGGATGAACCCTTAGGTGCACTGGACAAGAAGCTGCGCGAGCAGATGCAGGTCGAGCTCAAGGACCTGCAGCGCAACCTCGGCATCACTTTCGTCTTCGTCACCCACGATCAGGAAGAGGCTCTGACCCTCTCTGACCGAATTGCCGTCTTCAGCGACGGGCAGATCCAACAGGTCGATACACCGGAGAATCTCTACCGTGCACCAGCGACAGAGTTCGTCGCATCATTTGTCGGAACATCCAACCTCTTCGACGAAGAGCACTCCCAGCGACTGTTGGGTATGAACGGAACGTTCACAATCCGACCAGAGAACCTGCGGGTCACATCTGCCGCAGATGCACCCACCGGGCGGTTGACGGGAACGGTCCGCAACCGGATGTTCATCGGTGCGAACCATCGGACGATCATCGATGTCGACGACATCGCAGTGTCCGTTCTCGAACCTGCCGCCTCACCCAGCCGCAGCCTCGGCGAGCAGGTCAACCTCGATTTCAACGACTCTGACGTTCGGAAACTCCGGGCGGACGAACAATCAGCGGCACACGTCGCACTTGATTAAGGAGAACAGTGAAGATGACACTGACAAAGCGCGCCAAAGGAGGCGCGGCCCTCATTGCGGCGCTGGCATTGACGTTCGGGATGAGCGGTTGCGGAACATCCTCAGGTGAGAAATCTGATTCCGGGGCCACGGAGCTGAAGGAACTCGGCAAGGCCGAGGGCGAGGTCTCGCTCCTGGCGTGGCCGGGGTATGTGGAGGACGGGTCGAACGATCCCGATGCGGATTGGGTGACTCCCTTCGAAAAGGAAACCGGCTGCAATGTGAAATCCCAGACCTACGGCACGAGTGATGAAGCGTTCAACCTCATGAAGCAGGGTGGGATCGATGTCGTCGCCGCCTCCGGGGACCTGTCTCTGCGACTCATCGCCGCGGGCGACGTGCAGCCGATCAACAACGATCTCGTTCCCAACTATGAGAATGTCTATGACTTCCTGAAGAACCGTGACTGGAACTCACTCGATGGCAAAAGCTACGGTGTTCCGCACGGCTACGGGGCGAACCTTCTGATGTACAACAAGAAGGAATTCAAGAAGGCCCCAACCTCGTGGGACGTCGTCTTCGATAAGTCCGACGAGCATAAGGGCAAAGTGACAGCCTATGATTCGCCGATCTACATCGCTGATGCCGCGGTCTACCTGATGGATCACAATCCGGAGCTGGGGATCAAGAACCCGTACTCGCTTGATGAGAAGCAACTGGATGCGGCCGTCGAGCTGCTGAAGAAGCAGAGTCCGAATGTGGCGGAGTACTGGTCGGATTATCTGAAGTCTCTGCAGGGCTTCGAAAACGGCTCGGTTGTCGCTGGCACAGGATGGCAGGTGACGATGAACGAGCTCGACCCGAAGAAGTTCGGTTCCGTCATCCCCGATGAGGGGACCACCGGCTGGAGCGACACCTGGATGGTCTCGGCGGATTCCGAGCACACCACCTGCTCGTACAAGTGGCTCGACTACATGTCCAGCGCCAAGGGTTCGGCAGCAGCAACTGAGTACTTCGGCGAAGCTCCGAACAACCCAGGTGCTTGCAAAGAAGCCGAAGATCCGAACTTCTGCGATACCTACCATGCCGGGGACGAAAAGTACGCCGAGGGCATCTGGTATTGGACGACACCAATCAGTGAGTGCCTTGACGGGCGAACCGACGTCAAATGCACAGATTACGCCGCGTGGACCAAAGCGTGGCAGCAGATCAAAGGATGATCAAGAATGAGCCAGTCCAGTAATACAGACAGCCGAATTCAACCTCCGCCGAGAACCGCGGGGCGACGCCTATCGAGCTTCTTCGGCTCGCACCAAAGGTTGTCGCTGACCGTGCTTCTCGCGGCGCCACTGGCCTGGCTCATTCTCATCTACATCATTGCGCTGCTCCTGCTGCTCGTCACAGCGTTCTGGTCGACCGACAGTTTCACTGGTCAAGTCGTCCAAGACTGGACATTGAGCAACTTCCAAGCAGTGTTCACCGAGGCCCTGTACAGGGCGGTGACGGTGCGTACCCTCCTCATCGCAGTCTCGGTGACGGTCATCGACGTGCTCATCGCTCTGCCCGTCGGGTACTTCATGTCGAAGGTTGCCGGCCCGCGGCTGCGAGGCGCGCTGGTTGTCGCGTTCCTCATGCCGCTGTGGGCCGCGTACCTGGTCAAGGCCTATGCCTGGCGCACAATCGTCTCGCCTCACGGTCTGCTCGAGTCGATCGGAGCCTCGCCCGGACTGGGAATCGCGGCCACCATCATCACCATGTCCTATATCTGGCTGCCCTATGTCGTGATGCCGGTGTACACCGGGTTCGAAAGGATCCCGAACAGCCTCATCGAAGCAGCCGGTGACCTGGGGGCAAAGGGGTGGAAGACATTCACTGCGGTGATCATCCCCTTGGTGTGGCCATCGGTCATCGCCGGGTCGATCTTCTCGTTCTCGCTGACTCTGGGTGACTACATTGCCGTGCAGATCGTCGGCGGATCGCAGCAGCTTCTGGGTACCTTGATCTACTCCAACGTCGGAACCGGTGGCAATATGCCTTTGGCTGCGGCCACGGCGTTCATTCCGATTGCGGTCATCCTGATCTATCTGACCGCTGTTCGCCGTACCGGCGCACTGAAGAATCTTTAGGACACTCCATGAGAATTCCCCTGCCGGTCAAAGCCGTGCTCAGCGTCATCGTCTGTGCGGTCCTGGCCTTTGTCTATGTTCCTCTGCTCATCGTCGTCATCAACTCCTTCAACTCCAGCCAATCGCTGGGTTGGCCACCGCAGTCATTCACCTTCGAATGGTGGATCAGGGCATTCAGCGACCGAGGTGCACTGTCGGCTCTGGGAACGAGCCTCCTAGTGGCAGCATGTGCGACGGTGATCGCGCTCATCCTGGGCACCCTGGCTTCCCTGGCCCTCGACAGGTTCGATTTCTTCGGCAAAGAGAGCGTGAATCTGCTGATCGTCCTGCCGATCGCTCTGCCCGGGATCATCACCGGTATCGCTTTGAATAATGCGTTCACGACAATGCTGGGGTGGAAGCTTGGTCTGCTCACCGTGATCACGGCACACGCCACGTTCTGCATTGTGACCATCTACAACAATGTGTTCGCTCGAATGCGCCGGCTCTCCGGGAATCTTCGTGACGCGGCGATGGACCTCGGGGCCGATTCTTTCACCACGTTCCGCCTGGTGACCTTCCCTCAGTTGAGAAGTGCTCTGCTCGCCGGTGGTCTGCTGGCGTTCGGGCTGTCATTCGATGAAATCATCGTCACGCAATTCACTGCCGGTACCGGCGTGCAGACCCTGCCGATATGGATCTTCGACAACATGTTCCGGCCAGGCCAGGCTCCGATCGTCAACGTCATTGCGACCTTCCTCGTCATCGTCTCGATCATTCCGATCATGCTGGCGAACCGCATTGGAGGAAAAGCAGCTACTGGAGCGCCGTAAACACTCGAAAGAAGCCACTGCCTCGGCCAGGCATCGCCTCCTGGTTCACACGTGGCCGTGTTGGTGGGGGAGACCCCGAAGCACGAGTACACGCGCACGTTGATCGCGGACGTGCCGAAATTCTGACACCTCGGGCAGAGCACAAGAGATGTGCTCTGCCCGAGGTGAGTTGTTCAGCTGTGTGTAAGTAGGCTCAGCTGTTGCTTGAATAGACCGTGCGTGATCCGCCCTGGCTGCGGTGGCGTCCCCGAGTCTCGGCACTCGTGCCTCGGTTATCGGATCCGCGTCGGTTGCCGGTGTTCCCACGAGTGTTGCTGCGGGTGCCTTCGCTGCGGCGGTTGCCTGAAGCGCCCGCACCTGAACGACCGCCGCGGCCGTTCGCTGCGGGGCGTCCCTCCTGGGCATTTCCACCCGAGCGGCTGCCCTGCGAGTTGTTCCTGGCGGTGCGACCGCCCGAAGCGTTTCTGGAGTTGCGGCCGCCTGCTTGGCCACCGCGACCGCTTTCACCGCTGCGACTGTTGTCTCCGCCGCGGCTGTTCTCACCACTGCGTCGGCTGTTTCCGCCGCGACCTCCGCGACGACGCCCGGATGAGCGCTGGCCGCCCTGCGGCTGCTCCGCCTTCTGCTTCTCTGCTGCGGCCTGGATTGCGATCTGCGGATCGACATAGTCAGCGGTTTCGCCCACCAGGTCGGTTACCACGGGGGATTCCGCTGTGACCTTCTGCGGAGTCACTTTGATCGCTGCCTTGCGCAGCAGCACCATCGTGTCCTTGCGCTCACCTGGCAGCATGATCGTCACAACTTCGCCGGAGCTGCCGGCACGTGCTGTGCGACCGGAGCGGTGCAGGTAAGCCTTGTGCTCGGTCGGTGGATCAACGTGGACGACGAGTTCGACGGAGTCGACGTGGACTCCTCGGGCGGCGACGTCTGTGGCGACGAGCACGCGCACGTTCCCCTCGCTGAACGCTGCCAGGTTGCGATCTCGTGCCCCCTGGGACAGGTTGCCGTGGAGATCCACGGCGGGAATGCCCTGCGCGGTCAGCTGCCGGGTGAATCGCTTCGCCCGGTGTTTGGTGCGGGTGAAGAGGATGCGGCGGCCGGTGCCGGAGGCGAGCCGCTGGATCAGATCGTTCTTGTCCTCATCGGCGACCTCGAAGACGTGGTGCGTCATGGCGGAGACGTGCGAATTGGGATCGTCTACGGAGTGGCGGATCTCGTTGTGGAGGAACCGGCGCACCAGTTTGTCCACGCCGTTGTCCAAAGTCGCAGAGAAGAACATCCGCTGGCCGTGCTCCGGAGTCTTGGCGAGGATGCGGGTGACACCGGGCAGGAAGCCCAGATCGGCCATGTGGTCGGCCTCGTCGAGGACGGTGACCTCGATGTCATCCAGGGAGACCAGGCCCTGCTGGAGCAGGTCCTCGAGCCGTCCTGGGCAGGCAACGACGATGTCGACGCCTGCATTGAGCGCGATTTCCTGGCGTCTCTGCTTCACGCCGCCGAAGATGGTTGTCGTCGACATACCGTAGGCCTGGGCCAGGGGATCGACCACGTTCGTGATCTGGGTTGCGAGCTCACGTGTGGGTGCCAGGATGAGACCGCGTGGAAGGCGGCCCTTCTTCCGGCCGGCAGCCCCGGCCTCTGACAGGCGCGTCACCATGGGAATGGCGAACGCGAGTGTTTTGCCGGAGCCGGTCTTGCCTCTGCCCAGCACGTCACGGCCGGCGAGAGTGTCCGGAAGTGTGTCCTTCTGGATGGGGAAGGCCTCGGTCTTGCCCTCCGCGCGAAGACGATCGGTCAGGGCAGAGGGAACGCCGAGCTCGGTGAAAGTGACGGGAGCGGCATCTGACTTGTCCGCGACGGCATTCGCCGGCTCGGGGTTCGCGGCCTTCGGTGTGGCTGGTCGTCGCTGCCTCGTGGAGGAAGAGACGGAATTCGTGCTGGAGTCATGTGGGGGAGTGATGGGATAGCCCTTCGACATGCCGGAGAACTCACCGATGCCACCGAATGGTGACGGGAGCCGGTTCCGGACAAGGTGTGGGAACGCCGTTTGGCGCTCTCGATCGCCGAGAGGAAACGGCTTCGGAAACACGCGCCGGATATTATTCACGGCCGCAGAGACGAGGCGTACTGTCGACGCAGGGAACCCGTAGACGGGTTCGCAGGTACTACCAGCATACATGCCTCAGAGGTGTCGGTTCGACGTTGCCGCCTCAACGTCAGTCATCTCATACTTCCGGATGCCCGCAGTGCCTCCCATCGCAGGGGGTTCCCTGCTGCGAACTGCGGGTCCACAATGGCGCGTAAGGCGATTTCTGGTCGCGCGCGCAGATGACCGCGTGCACAGAGGACCGTCTGGAAGGAGTGCAATCATGACCAGCACCATCAAGGATGTTTCGCTCGACCAAGCACAAGGCGCCGTTGACGCAGGGCGACGACGAGCCCTCGAATTGGATCTGCTGATGAACGTCGCCGTCGTCGACGTCGGCGGCAACCTCAAGGCCTTCGCCAGGATGGACGGGGCGTGGCTGGGCAGCATCGACATCTCGATCAAGAAGGCTCGCACCGCCCGGTATTTCGATATGCAGACAGCCGAACTCGGCCCCACCGTGCAGCCGGGACAACCGCTCTATCACATTGAATTCTCCAACGGTGGACTGATCACCTTTCCCGGTGGCATTCCACTGACCCTTACCGATGACACCGTGATCGGTGCCGTCGGCGTGAGCGGATCCACCGTTGACAACGATCAGGCCGTCGCCGAGGCGGCCGCGGAGGTGATCTCCTGATGAAAGCAGTCGTGTACAAAGGACCACGTGAGGTTGCGGTCGAAGACGTCAAGGACCCGGTGATCGAGGATCCGACGGACGTCCTCGTCCGCATCACCTCGACCGCGATATGCGGTTCGGATCTGCACATGTACGAAGGCCGCACCGATGCTGAACCCGGAATCACGTTCGGCCACGAGAACATGGGCATCGTCGAAGAGGTCGGCCAAGGCGTCACTCGGGTCGGAACCGGCGACCGCGTCGTGCTCCCGTTCAATGTGGCCTGCGGATTCTGCGACAACTGCCGCGCCGGCAAGTCCGCGTTCTGCCTCACCGTCAACGAACCGGGTACGGCAGGCGGCGCATACGGGTACGTCGGAATGGGCCCTTACGGAGGCGGGCAGGCAGAGCATCTGCGAGTGCCCTTCGCAGACTACAACTGCGTACCACTGCCGCCGGGCGATGAGTATGAGAAGGACTTCGCGATGCTCGCCGATATCTTCCCCACCGGTTATCACGCCACGGAGCTGGCCGGTGTGCAGCCCGGTGAAACGGTTGCAGTCTACGGGGCCGGCCCGGTGGGGATCATGGCCGCGTACTCCGCTCGGCTGAAGGGCGCCAGTCGCATCTTCGTCGTCGACCATGTGCCCAACCGACTGGACTTGGCCCACGACCTGGGAGCGGAGCCGATCAACTTCGACGACGGCGATCCGGTCGAACAGATCACCGACGCCCTCGACGGCTACGGCACCGATCGCGGAGTCGACGCCGTGGGTTATCAGGCCACGGCCGCTGATGGTGAAGAGCAGCCGGCCACGGTGCTCAACCAACTGGTGGGGACAGTTCGCCACACCGGCGGAATCGGCGTCGTCGGACTCTACCTGCCGTCTGATCCCGGCGCCCCTGACGAGCACTCGGCCAAGGGTGAGCTGTTGGTCAAAATGGGTCGACTCTTCGAGAAAGGGCAGTCGATCGGCACAGGCCAGGCCGATGCTAAGCGCTACGCTCACCGGTTGCGCGATCTGATCATCGCAGGTCGTGCCGAACCCGGCTTCGTCGTCTCCCAGGAACTGCCGCTGAAGGATGCCCCCGACGCCTATGACAGGTTTGACCGCCGTGAGGAGGGGTATTCCAAGGTCGTCTTGCACCCCGGCATGGGATGATGATGAGCAGACCCCGGAGCTGAAGGAGCTGTCTGCCCACTGATGATCGACCTCAAAGATGGTGGCACGTACACGATGGAAGTCGACCAAGGCAGGGCAGATGGCCTGCTCCGGGCTGGGGCCCTCGATCGCCTGGTCACGGTGTTCCGGCATCACGCCGGGCAGTGCCAGGGCGGGATGGCCTTCAGCGTCTACCGTGCCGGCGAACCGGTCATTCGGTTCCGGGCCGGTGTCGCCGGCAAGCGCACAGACACCTCGGCGAGGGTGTGGGACGAACGGACCCTGGCGGTGTTCTTCTCCGGCACCAAGGGCCTGGTCGCGACGATTGCGGCCAAAGCTGCGGGGGAGGGGTTGCTGGATGTCGACGCTCCGGTCGCCGACTATTGGCCGGAGTTTGCGGCAGCCGGTAAGGGGGCGGTGACCGTCGCCCAGGTCCTCTCACACACGGTCGGCCTGCCCTATGTCGATCCGGATCCTTCACTGGATGCGAACAACAGACCGCGCGTCGGCGACGAAAAGTGGGCGTTCCTCGACTCCCGGGCAATGGCCGCCATCCTCGCGCAGCAAACTCCACTGTGGGAGCCAGCGACCAAGGTCGCCTACCATGCGGTGACCTACGGGTACCTGATGTCGGAGATCATCCTCCGCGCTACCGGCCGCACCGTGGCACAGTGGCTGCAGGACGACCTCGCCCAACCTTTCGGCCTCGACCTGCACCTGGGATTGCCCGCCGAGGATGAAGACCGTGTAGCCCCGATCATCCAGGCTCCTGGCTACTCGATTTCGACCTATCTTAAGAACGACCCTACGCGTCGGGCTGTCATCGACCGCATGTATGCCTCACTCCTGGCACCGAGCCTGCCGATGAACACCCGAGCCTTCCACGCCGCGGAGATCTCAGCTGGTGGCGGGATGGGCACTGCAGATGCGATGGCGAAACTTTACTCACTGCTGGTCACGCCCGGTCACCTCGGCGGGGGCATCGTTTCAGCTGACGCGATGGACAACGCTTTGCGGACACGCTCAGAGGGACTCGACGTCCTCAACGACCGGCCCCTGCGCTTCGGCCTCGGCTTCGAGCTCACCGACCCGCTCGGCACCTATGGGCCCGTCGACGAAGCCTTCGGACACTCCGGTGCCGGTGGGAGTCTGCACGGGGCATGGATAAAAGAGGGGATCGGGTTCTCATTCCTGAGCAACGAGATGCTCACGGAGAACGTCGACCGGCGGGCCAAGGATCTGCTGCAGGCGCTTGCTGGGCGGTGAGCACGCTGAGGCTTTCTGCACCCCCTTGTCAGGTGACGCTGAGAGTGCCACGCTGAAAACAACTCCTACTCGTCCTCAGGAAGCGAAGGAGAAGACAATGCTCATCATTTTTTGGGTCGTGGCGGCGATTCTCACCGTCTCAGGCGTCATCTTGCTGTTCCGGAAAGAGTTTAAGTGGGGCATCATCCTCATCATCGTGGCGTGCATCGTCGGTCCCTTGCTGGCGAACTTCTTCGGAGGGCCTCCGGCAGGCCCGAGAAGCACAAGTGAGTCTTCCCCTTCGTCGGACGCCGCCATCGTATCGATGAGGGTGGTCAGTCAGGTCTGAGCGTCGACCGGAACGGCACATCCTCTGTGGTCGTCTGCAGGCTCCTGCCGCGCTCCCAATGATTGGCTCCAGGATCGACCTGCGGGGTCGGGATGTCCTCCCGACTGGCTCGTTTGCTCTGGGTCGACACTCCGACTCTGGCATCCCTGGCCCGGATGATGTCCTCGTTCGCCTGTCCGTCGGCGGTGAAGCCCATCATCAGCTGCGGAACACCGTAGGGGAAGTCCTCACGGTCGTACTGCCATGTGTGGAAAGTCTTGCCGTAGGTCGACACCAGATCTTTGAAGTAGGAATGTTCGGCGATCTCCGGCACTCCCGGCGCCGTGAGGATGCCTGACTTCACCTCATAGTGGTGACTGTGCCACAGCTTCTTCTCCGCAGCGGGGAGAGTGCGGAATCGTTCCTCGCTGATGATGTATTCGATGCCGATGAGTCGGGCATCGGTGGCATTCCTATCGAAGATCACGCATTGGTGGAGGTCGTGACGAAGGTGGATGCAGAAATGTGCGGCTTCGACCTGCCGCCCCATGTCATCGGCATACATGTGCAGTCCGTTGAGATACGTGCTCATGGCATCGATTGGGTATTTCGCTTGGAGTGCTCCGGACGCCAAGTCCAGCACACGGTGCTTGAGCGGATGACCTTTGCCGACCTTGACTTTCGTGACGAGCTGTCGGCCCAGTGTCGCACCGACCGTGGCTGCTGCTCCGGTCACAATTCCGAGTCCGAGGGATGTCAGCTGGGGCACGTTCATATCGACAGGCTAGCGTCGATCGGTCGGTTACGTAATCCCCCTCATTCGACCCGCATCAATGGCTGGAGAACACCGTGGCGATCAATCTTCGAAGGCGGTGATCGGTGCCGACTGACCAAGAGAGGCAACCAGGTCCTCCGCCAGGTCGCGCAGCTTGATATTCCTATGTGACGAGGCGGTCTTGAGGATGGTGATGGCTTCATCCTGGCTGCACTGAGCCTGTGCCATGGTGATGCCCACAGAGATATCGATGATCGTGCGCGACTCCATTGCGCGTTGTCGAGCGTCTGAGAGTTCCTCATACCTCGCGATTCTGATGGCCACGCGCAGGGCTCTCGAGACCAGGTCGGCGAATCGCTGAGCGGTGGCTGACCTCCTCTCGGTGAACGCACCGGGAACGGTAGTGTAGAAGTTCATCGCGGCCTTGGCCGTGGCATCCAGTTCGAGGGGGATTGCGAGCACGCTGCGCAGTTCATGTTCGCGCACCGCCGCCATGTAATCTGGCCACCGAGTTTCGTATTGGACATCAGGGACCTGCACCACCTCTTGATAGGTTTGGGCGTGCAGGCAGGGGCCTTCCATGAACCCAGCCTGAACCTCATCCATCTTCCGGGCCTCGGCGTCGCTGCTGCCGACGATGATGGTGCGCTTGTCTCGTTCAAGCGTGATTCCGGCCAGTACGCGAAGATCTCCGGTTACTTCGCTCGCTGCCACTGCGGCGAGCTCATTCAAGAAATCAGCGAGCTCCCGGTCTGCAGCGAGAAGGTCGTGGAGCAGTTCAGCCGTTGACAGCTGTGCGGGCGTGGAGTCCATGACGGGCTCCTTCCAGAAAGAAGTGCAACCCGTCACCAGGTCGGTTCACAGATTGAGCTCAAGCCTACGCTCCGTGGTCGTTGTCTGCTGTGAACCTTCTGATGACCTTCAGGGTGATGGGGCAAGTAACCGTGATGGCCATTCGGCGACGTCGAACGTCGACTGAGGCACTCCTCCTCATCAGCACTTTGCAATGGTGGGCAGCCTCCAGCGTTTCAACGGCCTCGCAGTATCTGAAGCTTCAGAGTCATCGCGCAATGTGTACATGACGTTTCCTCGGCAGGAGGGACGAGCGGGGACCGCGTGCCGGCGGCCCCTGCTGCGCCCTAGGACTGATCGGCCGAGATATGTCGTGGTTCGCTGCGAGGTCAGCCGGCTCCAGGGCCTCGAGGAAGGTTCGAACCCACCATCGGGCATCGTGGTCGGTGACGATCTCAGCCATCGAATCGATGCGTCGTCGTGCTTCGTCGTCGGTTATCGCCACTGCCCGGCATACGGCCAGTTTGAGTTCGTCGATGTCGTAGGGGTTGACCAGCAGCGATTGGTGGAGCTCCGCAGCCGCACCGGCGAATTCGGATAGGACGAGGCTGCCCCCACGGCCATGACGAGCAGCAACGAACTCCTTGGCGACAAGATTCATTCCGTCACGGAGTGAAGTGGCGAGGAGAGTGTCAGCGGCGAGATACATAGACACCATCTGCTCAAGCGAATACGACCGGTGACAGTAGTAGATTGCGGCGCGTCCAAGAGAACTGAATCGACCGTTGATGCGTCCCACCAGCTGTTCGACCTCGGCACGCAGTTCGTCGTTCGATGAGTGGCCTTCTCGTGACGGGACAGCAATCTGGACCAGCGCCGTCGTCTTGGGGTCGATGGCACCCTCGTTCAGAAGCTCTTCGTATGCACGCAGTCGGTGGACGATGCCCTTCGCTGGGTCAAGCTGATCGATTCCAACGAGGAGTTTCTCCGGGTTGCCGAAGCTCATGCGCATCCGACGTGCTTCCAGCTGAGTCGTCGCGGCCGCCGCGAGATCACGGATGGTGCAGGCATCGATCGACATGGGAAAGGTGCCCAAGACTTTGTCGAGTGCGCCAGACTCAACGTCGGAGAAGTGCAGTGCTGCGCTGCGAAAGTTATTCAGGTCTGAGTCCTGCTGGAAGCCGATCACATTCGCGCCCAGCAGCCCACGAACAATGTCGGCCCGCCACGGCAGCTGAGCAAACAGTTCTCGCGGAGGAAAGGGGAGATGACTATAGAATCCGATGCGAACATCCGGACGTTGCGCGCGGATCATCTCCGGGACGAGTTGGAGATGATAGTCGTGGACCCACACGGTCGCCCCAAGCGCGGCTGAGTCGACCGCTGCCTGAGCGAAGCGAGCATTGACCGAGCGATACGCGTTCCACCACGCAGAGTGGAACTCGGGGCGAACGATCACGTCGTGATACAAGGGCCACAGTGTGGTCTTCGAGAACCCGTCGTAGAAGGCGAAGTGCTCCTCAGCTTCGAGGTCGAGCGGAACGAGCCTCACACCGTCGAGCTCGAACTGCTTGCACTGCTCAGCACTGGTCGAACCGACCCACGCTCCACCGCGATCCCGCAGCATCGGTATCAGACTTGAGGCGAGTCCGGGAGACAGAACCGAGCGCCCAGAAAAGCGTTCGACCGGCAACCGATGAGAGACGACGACGAGTGAACGTTTCGCATCCTCTCCTGACCTCATTGTCTCTGCGCCGACGCTGCGGTCGTGGGCAGGCCGTGTGGGAGGAGTTGTTTTGAACACCGAGCTTCAACCTCTCTCCGGAAGCGAGGAATCATGCTGTTCTGGAGCCTGAGTGTTTGCTCGGAGATGTTTGAGGGCGATCGGGCAGGTGATCGTCGTCTTCAACCGTCGGTTCAGGCTCTCGTCCCATGCGCGTCGCATCAGTTCTCTGCAATGGCGCTCTGCCTCTGCCATCTCGATAGCTTCGCAGTAGATGAACAGCATCTCGTTCTCATCGATGGAGTAATGCAGAGAAGCGACGAGCTGGCCGGGAAGGTAAAGGTCGAATTTGGACGCACTTCGATTATTGAGCATCGTATACACACAGGCCCCATGAGATAGCGGGCCGACTGCTTGACCGGTATTCACTATATGCGCAGTTATCTTCGATCGGCAACCTTCGGTTCATCGCAGTGGCAGCCGCCTCCGTCATCCGTCTCCGATTTCGCACACGAGGGCTCACACTGAGACACCGTGCAGTGAGGGCGAAGAGCAATTTTAGCGGCAGATCGTCGATCTGGGGAGGGCTAGCAGGAACCGCCTGGATTTGGGACGGTTGATTGACAGGCCGCAACAGGGCCTCGGAAGCTCGGTTCCACGAAAGGAGTCATCATGAGCGCGAAATTCGCAACCATCAATCCCGCGACAGGTGAGACCGTCAAGGAATTTCCCACAGCTGACGATGCGACTATCGCAGCGCTGATCGAGGACTCGGATGCAGCATTCCAAAAATGGCGCACCACCCCGCTCGAAGACCGAACCGCGCCTCTGTCCAAGGCCGCCGACCTCATGGATGACCGCAGAGACGAACTCGCCGCCCTGCTGACACTCGAAATGGGCAAACTGCCCGTTGAAGCCCGAGCAGAGGTCGAACTGTGCGCAAGTATCCTGCGCTACTACGCCGAAGAAGCCCCGCGACTCCTGGCCGACGAGAAGCTGTCACCGAACAGCGGAGGCCAAGCGGTCCTCAAACACGAGCCGATCGGACCGCTGCTCGGAGTGATGCCGTGGAACTTCCCCTACTACCAGGTGACACGGCTGGCCGCACCGAACCTCGCGGCAGGCAACACGATCATCCTCAAGCACGCCTCGAACACTCCCCAGTCCGCGCTGGCCTTCGAACAGATCATGTCAGATGCACTGCTTCCGAAGGACTGCTACCGCAATGTCTTCGCCGACAACGATCAGATCCAGACGATGATCGCCGACGAACGGATCAGGGGAGCCTCCCTGACCGGATCGGAAGCTGCCGGCTCTGCGGTAGCCGGAGGGGCCGGCACGAACCTGAAGAAATCGATCCTCGAACTCGGCGGCAGCGACCCGTTCATCGTTTTGGACGACCAGGATCTCGAGGCCACGGTCAGTGCGGCAGTGGCCGGACGCATGGCGAATTCAGGACAGAGCTGCATTGCGTCGAAGCGCTTCATCATCAATGAAGACATCTACGACGATTTCGTGGCGCTGCTGACGGAGAAGATGTCGCAGTTCGTCGCGGGCGACCCGAATGATCCAGACACAACAATGGCACCGTTGTCCTCCGAGCAGGCGGCCGTCGATCTCATAGAACAGGTTGAGGACGCAATCGACCACGGCGCACATGTGCACACAGGCGGCAAACGCGTCGATCGCGCTGGCGCGTTCGTCCAGCCAACGGTGCTGACAGGAGTGACGCCGCAGATGCGTGCCTACTCGGAGGAGCTGTTCGGCCCGGTCGCGGTGGTCTACTCCGTACACGACGAGGACGAGTCGATCGCCTTGGCCAACGACTCCTCGTTCGGCCTCGGCGGGACCGTGGTCAGCGCCGATGTCGAGAAAGCACAACGAGTGGCAGACCGGGTCGACACCGGGATGGTCTGGATCAATCAAGCCACCTGGACCGAACCTGACCTCCCATTCGGCGGTACGAAGCGT
This sequence comes from Brevibacterium sp. UCMA 11752, assembly GCF_021532235.1. Classification (NCBI taxonomy): domain Bacteria; kingdom Bacillati; phylum Actinomycetota; class Actinomycetes; order Micrococcales; family Brevibacteriaceae; genus Brevibacterium; species Brevibacterium sp. UCMA 11752. Next base: position 1,796,763 of record NZ_JACBOS010000003.1, read on the forward strand.
TCAGGCGTGGGACGCGAACTCGGAGCCGAAGGAATACAGGAGTTCGTCAACAAGAAGCTCATTCGGACTCCCTGACCCCTCACGGTGGAGCCAGTCGGCTCCAAACAGTGAGAGGTCGTGACACCGGAGCCCGAGAAGCCGGCACAGAGAGCAAACCGGACAAAGAACTGCGAAGGTGATAGCAATGGCGACATCAGTGAGCGACTTCATCATCGATCGACTCATCGAGTGGGGGTTGCACCAGTGGTATGGCTATCCCGGCGACGGCATCGGCGGCTTCGACGGTGCTATGGGCCGTGCCGAGCGAGACGGCAAGGACTTCCGGTATGTTCGGCCCACCCATGAAGAGGAAGCCGCATTCATGGCCACCGCTCACGCGAAGTTCACCGGCGAAGTCGGCGTGTGCATTTCGACTTCCGGGCCCGGGGCCATCCACCTCATGAACGGTCTCTACGACGCCAAGGGAGACAACGCACCGGTCCTCGCGATCGTCGGTCAGCAGGCGCGAGTATCACTCGGGTCCGAATTCCAACAGGAGATCAACCTCGAACGCATGTTCGCCGACGCCGCAGTCTTCGTCCAAACCGTGGCCACACCCATGCACGCCCAACTCGTCGTCGACAAAGCGGTGCGGATGGCGAAGGCCTACCGGGGGCCCGCCGTCGTGATCCTGCCCGCCGACGTCCAAACCATGGATATGGAAGAGCCCACAACTGAGCATTTCGTCTCCCGCAGCGGCATCGGCTTTGTGGAGGATCGGCTGCGGCCCGATGACAATGCCCTTGTCAGAGCCGCAGAGGTGCTCAACGCCGGGGAAAAGGTCGCGATGCTCGTCGGACAGGGCGCCATCGGTGCCACGGATGAGGTGCTCGCCGTGGCCGATCGCCTCGGTGCCGGTGTCATCACCACGCTCCTGGGCAAACAGGTCGTGCCCGGCGACGTGCTCTACCACACGCAGCAGCTCGGGCTTCTGGGCTCACGACCGAGCTACGACATGATCCAGAAGTGCGACACCCTCCTCATGGTCGGCACGAACTACCCCTACGGTGAGTTCATGCCTCCAACCGGACAGGCACGAGGCGTCCAGGTCGACCTGTCGCCGCGACATCTGGGAATCCGCTATCCGACCGAAGTGAACCTATGGGGAGATGCGCTGACCACACTCTCAGCCCTGCTGCCGCATCTGGACCAGCACAGCACCGAATGGCAGCAGAAGATCGCCAGCCAACAGCAGAACTGGAGGAAAGAGAACACGCGGGTGGCGCAGACCGAAGCCGACCCGATCAATCCCCGCAGCGTCTATGTCTCGCTCAACGAGAAGCTGCCGGACAACGCGATCATCACCGCCGACGCAGGAAGCACGGCCGACTGGTACGGCTTTCACATCGAACTCGGCCCCAACCAGATGGGCAACCTCTCTGGCCGGATGGCTTCAATGCTTGCGGCCATGCCCTACGCCGTCGCCGGGAAGTTCGCTCACCCCGAGCGGCCCGTGGTGTGCACGATCGGCGACGGTGCCTTCCAGATGATGGGAATGAACGGTCTGCTTACGGTCAAACGTCATTGGAAAGAATGGGCGACCCCCTCCTTCATCGTGCTCATCATCAACAACGGTGACCTCAACCAAGTCTCCTGGGAGATGCGCGAAGCAGGAGATCCGCGGTGGGACACCGCGCAGATGGTGGAGTCGATGGACTATGCCGGATATGCGGAGCTGCTGGGCCTCAAAGGTGTGAGAGTGGAAGAGCCGAGTGAGATCGGACGCGCCTTCGACGAAGCATTCGCCGCCGACCGACCGGTCGTCCTCGATGTGAGATGTGATCGGAACACGCCACCCTTGCCTGCACATATCGCACTCGCGCAGGCCCAGGGGCTCGCCGAATCGCTCCTGTCCGGTGACCCCGAGATGGGGCGCGTGGTCAATCAGAGTTCGCGTGCGGCCGCGGCTCGACTCTTCGCCCGTATGGGTCTGATCACAGATGACTGAACCACGGTCGGCACGCGCATCCCAGGAATGAGCCGATCACTCCACGAGTGCGACTGCGCTGGCTAGGATTGCACCATGACCGAGCACATGCGCAGACACGAGTACGACCACGAGATTCCGTGGTCCCTGCCGATCGTGGTCCGGCGGTCGAAGACGAACATCGCCCGCAACATCGACGTCGTCGAAGCCACCGCCCGAGCCGTCGTCGCCTTCCTCGACGACCCGCGCTCGCAACCTGAGGGCGAATGGCACGAAGCGGTCGAGTACTGGCGTGACGGGGCCATCCGCAAGGTCGTTCGCCGCGGAGACGGGCAGAAACTCGACGATGCACGAGCCTTGGGCTGCGTTGAGGTGAAATTCGGCGGCACGGATGACTTCGGTCCCGCCGAGGCGTTTGTCTTCCCTCCGGGTCCGGTCGAGCCGCTGCCGAAGGAGTTGAAGAAGCTGCAGGTCGGCGGCACCGAGTTCCCCGATGAGGGAGGCACCTCAGTGACCGCGGACATGGCCGTCGTGACGATCGAACTTTCACCGCTGGTGACGCTGACGACGGGGAAAGCCGCGGCACAGTGCGGCCACGGTGCGCAGCTGGCCTACGAGCAGATGCCCGCCGAGGTTCGCGATCGGTGGCGCGAAGCAGGATTCAGTCTGCGCGTGGTCACACCCACGAAGGCCGAGTGGGCAACAGATCATCGACCCGTGAGCGTCGTCGACGCGGGCTTCACCGAGGTGGACGGACCCACCGAGACCGTTCGAGCCTGGTGGTGAGGGGCGGCTACTCCGCGGCGTCCTCTTTCTCGTCGTCGTAGAGGGGACGTGTCTTCGTACCGTTTCCGAATTCGTCGAGGATGATCATGTGCTTGACCATCTCACCGGCCTCTTCATCCCAGACGTCGATGATGTCGCCCGGATGGGTCCCCGGCTGATAGAAATCTTCGTTGACTCCAGTCATTGAACTCACCTCCTGTTGTGCCTATGACGCTACGCCACTGTGATGCAAGTCTCAAGGATTGTGGGCGGCTGGCCGGGGATATCATTGTCCGGGGCCGCTCAGCAGGGAGCGGCATGGATGAGGGGATCGTGGTGCCCGGGTGACGTTCAAGGCCCAAGTAGTCTGCATGTTCTTTCCCGGAGCAATTCTCCTCCTCATCTGTGGAACATTGGTTCATACCCTGCCGGGCCTCGCCCAAGGGGTGGGGGCAATCGGTGCCCTCGTGCTCGTCGGGTGGCCGATCTTCACGATCGTCGTCCACGTCCGTCACCGCCGCCGCCTCAAACGTTGTCTCAATGCGCATGAGTCCGAACCCGTGAGCATCACCGAGGTGCGCAGCTTCGTCGAAGACTTCGGCGTCCGAGAACCGTTGCACGCCTTCGTCACCAGTGTTGAGGCTTTCATCCTCACCATCGGTCTGCCGGTGCTCTTTCTTGGCGGCATTGGGATCTTCTGCCTGGTCACCGTCAATGACGACCCTGGCAAAGGGGCCTTCAAAGCCTTCGCCGGGGTCGGGGTGCTGGGCCTTCTCGGCGCCTATCTGGTCTTCCTCGTGTTCGGACGGAACAAGCGCACGCTGAGAATCGGCGGCGTCGCACTGATCGTATTCGGCCTCGCGGGCACCTTCGCGGTCGCCTCGGTGCTGGTCGAAGAGGGGATCACCAGTGTGAGTGACATCGTCATGGCCGGTGCCAGTGTGGTGATGACTGTTCTGGGGATATGGCTGGTGGTCACCGGGCGGAACACCTTCAAGCGCACGGACTGATCCCGGCGGGCAGGGCGCTGCCGTCGCCTCGAGATGCAACGACACCCTCGAGATCCAACGAAGCGGCCCGCTGGAATGAACTGGTTTCCAGAAGCAGGCCGCTTCGTCGTATCCCTTGCTGTCACACGCTGGTGCGGGCCTTGCGTTCCTGATCAAGCCAGTAGCACAGCTCGGGCTTGCTCACTGCAAGACCGTTCGGAGCCCAGAGCACCTTTTCCTCAGTGCCGTCCTCTGACGTGCTCGTCGCCACTCCGGGGCCGGCCGCGGCCTGGCGCTCAGCTTCTTGTACGGTGATGACCAATTCGATGAAGACGTTCGAGTTCTGCTTCACCGCGCGGACGTCGACGAGCTGTGACCAAGGGACGAGTCGCGCCTTGGCGGTCTTCATGGTGATGCCTTCGGGGGAGACCGTCAGCGCCGGAGTGCGGGCGAAGAGCCTGCGGACCATGACGATGAGGCCGAGGAGGAAGAAGACGACTGCGATCCAGCCGATGATCATCCACATGATGCTGCCGCCGAAGGCCATCGCAAGACCGATGAGGATGAAGATCACGCAGGCGATGATGAGCCCGATGGTCTTACCGCGCGAGAAGAGGAAGGGTACGGGCTGACCCTGGGCGAGAGTCGCCGCCCATGCGTCAATGTCCTTTTTCGGTGTGGCCATGCGAGCGGGTCTCCTGAGGGTGCGCGGCGCCTGAGTAGGCAGAACACCTTATGGTAGACCAACGCCGCCTTGTCGTACCCGGCCGGGGTAGCGATTCTGTAGGCTGGGGCCATCATGACGGAGAGACTGAAACTTCACAACGACGGTGGACGCGACCGCGACGTCGCCGAGGCGGGTCAACCTGGCGAGGACGAGTTCCGTGTCGATATCGAACGGATCCGATTCTCCCCCTTCTTCTCACGGCTGGCCGCCGTGACCCAGGTGATCCCGCAGGCCGGTTCAGGCACAGTCATTCACAACAGGCTGACGCATTCGCTCAAGGTCTCCGCCGTGGCCAGGTCGATCGCCATCACCTTGAACAACTCCGACGAGCGCACTCGATCAGTGCTCGCTGAACTCGGCGGGTGCGATCCGGTGGTGGTTCAGGCTGCTGCCGCAGCCCACGATATGGGGCACCCTCCGTTCGGCCACCTCGGCGAGAAGGAACTTGATCGTGTCTCACGGTCGGTGCTGCGCCTGCCTGACGGCTTCGAGGGCAATGCGCAGACCTTCCGCATTCTCACAGCACTCGACAGCTGTGATGCCACGGCTCGGGGGCTCAATCTCACTCGGGCGGTCAAGGCCGCAGTGCTGAAGTACCCGTGGGCGCGCAGCGATTGGACGCAGCATCAGCGTCTGAGTTCGGCCGAGATGCCCAGGGGAGTCGGTGATGAGGTGTCGCAGGGAGCGATGAAGTTCTCTGCCTACGCGACCGAGACGGCCGAGATGCACGATGCACTGTCGGTGTTCCCGCGCATGGGCCGGTACCAGCAGACGCTGGAGTGTGCGGTGATGGATGTCGCCGATGACATCGCCTATGCGGTGCATGACCTCGATGATTTCTACCGGTCGAACATCCTGCAGTACACCAGTGTCTCTGCCGAGTTGGGCCGGTGGCTGGGCGACTGCCGTGAGCTGGAGCAGCTGCATGACACGGAGCTGGATCGCCGCCGGCCGGGCCATGCGCTCGAGTCGATGTGGCGCCACATTCAGGAGAAGGACCCGTGGATCGCCGATGAGGATGCGTTCCGACAGTCGGTGCAGCGGGTCAATCGAGATCTTGTCGAGGGGCTGCTGGCAGTGCCCTATGACGGGGGACTGGAGGCCGACCGGGCCGTCACCGCGTTCACGCGGCGGTGGATCGATCGGCTCAAGGCCTCCATCGTCGTCGATGCGCAGCCACATGTCCGCAGCGGGCATGTGCGCCTGTCCGACACCGCCTGGCACGACGTGGTGGTGTTGAAGTTCGTCCACTCGAGGTTCGTGCTCGAACGTTCAGATCTCGCGGTGTATCAGCGGGGGCAGACCCGGATCATCGCCTCCCTGGTGGAGGGTTTCCACGATTGGCTGCGCGATCCCGACGAGGCGACCACGATTCCTCGGCGTCTCCTCGATTCGGTTGAGGCCGCCACCGAGGAGTACCAGGAGCTCTACGACAGGGATCCGGCCAGCCTCGGCGAAGAGGGCGCCGGTGCCATCGTCAGACTGGGACGGGCCCGGGCGGTCGTGGACTACATCGCTTCCTTCACCGATGCGCAAGCCATGTCCGTCAACGCCCTGATCACCGGTTCCTCGGAAGAGCCGTGGGAGGCCGGACGCGGACTGTAACCGTGTGCAGTGCGCGTGCGTTCGTGGTTCTGACGCTTTCAGTCGGACGAAAGAGTTCAGGCAGACGAAGGATTTCAAGCAGACGAAAGGCGGGGCCGGAGTTTTCACTCCGACCCCGCCTTTCGCGTGGTGTCAACCGTTCAGGCGGTCACGAGACTAGGTCTCAGAGGCCTGCACGGTGGCGGCGCGTCAGGTAGATCGCGATTCCACCACCGGCGACGAGGAGGGCAGCGAGCCCACCCAGAGCCAAGGTGCCGTTGGCACCGGTGCGGGGCAGGTCGCCACCGTCAGCGGCAGCCGATGCGTCGACATCGTTGCTGGCGTTCGCGTCATCAGCTGAGTTCGCCGAGGAGTTTGCCTCGTCGTTGCTGTCAGCGGAGGCGTTGGCGTCATCGGTGGCAGCTGCGGAGTCATCCGCGTTGGCCGATGCGTTCACGTCAGCGTTGGAAGCAGCCGAGTCATCAGCGTCAGCCGTTGTGTTGGCCTCTTCGTTGGCGGCTGCCGAGTCATCAGCATCTGCGGTAGCGGAAGCCGAGTCATCAGCGTCAGCGGTTGCCGAAGCCGAGTCGTCTGCGTCAGCGGTTGCTGCTGCGGAGTCGTCTGCATCTGCAGAGGCCGAGTCATCGGCATCAGCGGAAGCGGTGTCGTCAGCGTTTGCGTCATCGCCTGGTGCTTCGTCGGCTGCGGTCGCACGGACCGAGGACGAGGCCAGGTTGATGTCAGCAAGTGCGTCGGCTGCCTGAGGGGCGGCCTGTGCGCCGCCCGCTGAGGGGACGCCGCCTGGCAGCAGCTCGAGGCTGACGGCGTTGACGGTGAAGCCGTCAGCGTCGGTGCCCTTGACGTTGCTGTCTTCAGCAGGATCGCGCTTGGTGGGCTGCTCGTTGATCGTCAGGTCGACGATCTTGTTGAGGCCTTCGAAGACGGGGTCGAGACCCGAGAGGATCGGATCGACGGCGTCGGTGACTCCGCCGGTGACCTGGTCTGCTGTGGTGTTCACGATTCCACCGATAAGCGGCTGGGTGACTCCCAGGAGTCCCTTGAGCAGGGGATCGGTGATCGTGTTGATCAGGCTGCCGAGGTCGACTCCGGCGACTTTGAGATCGGTGGTGATCTTCGGGTCGCCTTCGCCGGTGCCGGCAAGCTGGCCGAGGGTCGCATCGATGTCGATCTTGCCGTCAGCTGGGATGCCCGCAAGTGAGCCCTTAGCAGGCAGGGAGATCTTGGCATGAGCGTCGTTGAGGCCGTCTTTGAGAGTCTCGTTGAACTTGCCGCTCAGCGTGCCGAGAGCTTCAGCAACTGCGTCGGTGATCTTTCCGATGGTCTCGGAAGTCAGGACCTGGGTGTTGGGGTCGAGGCCGTTGAGGTCCTCGCCGTTCTCACCGTTGACGACCTTGGCGAGGTCGATCTTGATGTCACCGTTCTTGAGGTCGATCGAGGCGATGCCCGCCTTGTCTTCAAGCTTTTCGTTGACGACGTTCTCGACGACGCTGTTGAGAGCATCCTGAGCTTCAATGTCAACGGTGGTGCCTTCGCCGCCGAGGCTGAGGTCAGCCACACCGGCGTTGAGGTCGATGCCAGCGTTGGCCAGCTTGTCAGCGAGGCCTTCCTTGGCGATGACATCTTCGAGGGTGCCGCCGGCTCCGTCGACAACCTTGGTCAGCGATTCGTTGAGGTCGCCCACTGCTGGGCTGGAGACGGTCATGACGCCGTCGGCGACAACGTACTCGGAAGAAGCTTCGTCAGATCCCTTGGCCTCTGCGGTCGAAGCAACCGCACCGAGGGAGAGCGAGAGCTCGTCGACGATGTTGTCGGTGACTCCGTCGATGCCGGCCTGTCCCAGAAGCTGGGTGAGGTCGACTTCGGCGTTTCCGTACTCACCGTTGTTGATGTCGTCCACGTTGAGGGCGCCATCCTTGCCGACTGCACCGGCACTGGCCTTGGCGCTGTCTGCCGAAGGAGCGTAACCGTAGGAGTTGAGCGCTCCGGCTTCGCCGAGCTTCAGGAGGCCTTCGCCACCTGGCTGGCTGATGACTGGCAGCGAGACGCCGTCACCCAGATCCAGATCGATGGCGCTCAGTGCTTCTGCATTGAGAGGGGTCTTGGCTTCCTCAGGATTGCTGGGGAAGCTGCTGTATGCACCAGCAGCATCGACGAGCTGATCGTCGAGGAGATCCGACTGGACCAGCTGGCCGAGCGACTCAGCGTCTTCGTTTGGGTCCTGCTCGATGGCTGCAGCGCTGGGTGAGGTGACCATGACAGTCAGCCCCAGAGCGGTGACTGCGGCTGCGCTACCGACGGCGATCTTTCGCACGGGCGGCTGCCCGTTACGGAGCTTCTTCATACTTCTCCACTTCCATTTGTGAGGATCGACCGACGGTGTTTGCGTACAAGGGACATGGTGCTTTTCGGCCGAACGGATTTCACCCTACAAGGTCATTGGCAAATAATGCGAAAGTAATGTGAAAAGTAACGGAACTGTAACGGGAACTGTGTGCTCGCAGGTGGGTGGGGTGCAAGTGAATGATCAATGAACGATGCTCAGGGGTGTCGGGTGAAGACATTTTGGTGTAGCCGAGGTCATTCCTTGAGATGCTGGGGATCGCATTCGGCACGCCCGCGCAGCCAGGGTCCCTTGTGTCTCAGTGTGTGAAATGGCAATACTTTTGGTCGAACTAAAGTCCGACTTCTGTGGGTCGAGTCACGGAGCGTAATATGACGAAATTGTCATGTGTGGCGTGTCGGTAATTACTTATGAGTAACGACTATTTATGTTGCAGGTCACAAAGACGGCGGGGCCGGAGCTTTCACTCCGACCCCGCCGCTTAGGCGCTCAGCTCAGTGGCTGAGTGTCATGTGTATCAGTGCTGACCTGCCGAGGCGCGGTAGCGGCGGGTTCCGTAGATCGCCGCTGCACCGCCTGCAATCAGCAGGGCTGCGATGCCAGCCATGGTCAGGACGCCGTCGGCGCCTGTCCGTGGCAGGTCTCCGCCGTCGCTGCTGCCTGAGGCGTTGGTGCTGGCACCGGCTGAGCTAGCCGAAGCGTTCGACTGGCTCGAAGAGCTGGCCGAGGCTGCCTGATCGGAATCTGCGGATGCAGCTGCCTTGTCAGCATCGTCATCCGAGGAAGCGCTGGCTTCTGCACCATCGGCGTCTGCAGAGGCTGATGCCTCTGCTTCAGCTTCGGCGGCGTCAGCTGATGCCGAACCTTCGGGGTCAGCGTCAGCATTGCCCTCTGGATCCGCAGAGGCGTTAGCCGCAGCCGCAGCCGAGGCTTCAGCCGAAGACTCAGCATTGGCTGCAGCGCTTGCTGCTGCTGCCGGATCGGCGTCAGCAGCTGCGGTGGTGTCAGCGTTAGCGGAGTCCTCATCGGTTGCGTCGGCTGTGGCAGTGGCTGCTGCCTCTGCCGAGGCCGAAGCATTCGTCTCTTCAGTCGCGTCAGCTGAAGCTTCAGAGGAGGCTTCCTCGTTGGCGGCGGATTCTGCGGCTGCTTCAGCGTTTTCGTCAGCTGCTGCCGATGCTGTGTTGTTGGCATCTTCGTCAGCTGCGGCCTGTGCGGCTGCCTGCGCCGATGGGTCACCATCGTCATCTGCAGCTGCTGAGGCTGAAGCGGACGCCGAGGCGTTCACATCGGCGGTCGTGTCATCGCTGGCGTCTGCGACTGTCGAGTCGTCAGCATTCGCGGCGGCCGAGGCCGATGCTTCGCTGGACGAGTCTGCTGTCGATGCCGCGCTTGCCGCTGCGGCAGGGTCGGCATCGGCCGCGGCTGTGGTGTCAGCGTTGGTCGAGTCCGAGTTGTCCGCATTGGCGGCTGCGTTCGCTGCCTGCTGTGCCGAAGCGTTGGTTTCCGTGGTCGCGTCGGTCGAAGTCTGCGAGGAGGCTTCTTCGTTGGCGGCGGATTCTGCGGCTGCCTCAGCGTTGGCGGTTGCTGCTGCCGATGCCGTGTTGTTGGCATCTTCGTCAGCGGCGGCCTGTGCTGCTGCTTCGGCTACGGCATTGTCATTGTTGTCAGCGTTCGCCGAAGCTGAAGCCGAAGCTGCAGCATTCACATTCGCATCAGCATCGTCTGCAGCGTTAGCGTTCGAGTCATCGGCTTCTGCTGTTGCAGAGCCTTCAGGATCGGCCGAGGCATTGGCTTCAGCTGCGGCCTCAGCAGATGCGTCGTTCGAGGAATCCGCGATTGCGGCGGCCTCGGAGGCTGCGGCTGGACCAGCATCGGCGGCAGCGGATGCTTCTGCATTCGTGTCGTCGGTGTTGTCAGCCTGTGCTGCCGCATTGGCAGCGGTGGTTGCCGAGGCATTCGTTTCCGTGGTGGCTTCAGCAGAAGTGTCCGAAGAAGCGTCTTCGGTTGCTGCAGACTGCGCAGCAGAAGTCGCGTCGATATCGGCAGCAGCAGAAGCTGTAGTGTCGGCGTCGTCCGTTGCAGCGGCCTGGGCGGCTACGTCAGCGGATCCGTTGGAGTCATCATCCGCGGTTGCTGATGCGGCAGCAGATGACGAAGCATTCGTGTTTGCATCCGGGTCTGGCTCTACGGGTGCTTCATCAGCAGCACGAACCGAAGAAGACGCCAGGTTGACATCCGCCACAGCAGCTCGTGCTGGTGAGTTGGGTAGCAGTTCCAAGCTCACGGCGTTAACAGTGAACCCGGAGACATCTCCTTCACCTTCAACCTGACTGTCTTGGCCCTTCTTTGTTGGCTGCTCGTTGATTGTCAGATCGACCACATCAGTGAGTCCGTTGAATACTGGGTCAAGGGGATCGATGACTGACTTCACTGCGTCGGACAATAGGCCAGCGACATCGTCAGCTGTTGAGTCGAGCACGGTCTTCACAATCGGACCGAGAGTGTCCAGTAGAGAAGTGATCAGAGGTTCGGTAATAGCGTTGACAATTTGGCCAGCGTCGACAGTAATGTCAGGGACAATGGGCAAGTCGATCGCAAGTTTCAAATCGGTTGTGATTGTCGGCTTAGTGTCGTCATCTCCGGTAAGCTGCCCGAGCGTCGCGTCAATGGTGACTTTTCCGTCCACATTGCCTACGCCAACAAGTGCTGAAAGCGATGCTGGCAGTTCGATCTTCAGGTGAACGTCGTTCAAAGCGTCTTTAACGGTAGTGGTGAGACTGTCCGTCACCGACCCAACTGCTTCAGCCACCGCTTCAGTGATTTTGGTGATTGTGTCTGCGCTAAGTACTTGTGTGTTGGCAGGCAGTCCGTTAAGGCTGTTTGCAGTGTCGGCGCCGACGATCTTGGCAAGGTCGATCTTCACATCGCCAGTTGAGAGATCAATTTCTACGATTCCAGCGTCGTCCGCAAGCTTGGTCTTAATGATGTTGGCAACCACAGAGTCGAGCGCATCGCCGACTTCGATTGACGCTTTGGATCCTTCTCCGCCGATTTTAACCTCTGCGAGACTACCGCTACCGATAGGATTTTCCAGAAGTTTTACGTCAACTCCTGCATCTAGCAACGCAGAAGCGAGGCCGGCTTCTCCCAGTGCACCGTCGAGGGTGTCTCCAGCCTTGTCGACAGCTGTATCTAGAGCGGCGGAGACATCTTTAACCGCAGGACTCTTGATTGTCAGAACACCGTCTGTAACAACATACTCTGACGAATACGTTGAACCCTTAGCCTCTGCAGTCGATCCGACAGCTCCCAGTTCGACGCTGAGTTCCGAAACGAGCGTGTCAGTCAACTCATCTATACCGGCCTGCCTGAGGACAGATGTGAGATCTACCGAGGCGTTCTTGAAGTCGCCGTTGTTCTCGTCATCGACGTTGAGAGCCCCGTCGGCGCCAACGGCGCCCGTGCTCGACTTCGCTTGGTTGTATGCGGTCGACTTGGAGTAGGAGTTGAGAACACCTGTGTCTCCTAGGTGGATCAGGCCGCCGCCATCCTCGCCGCTGATAACAGGCAACGAAATGCCGGGCACATCGACACTGAGGAGGTCGTTGAGTACCTCTGCGTTGATCGGCGCTGTCGTCTCACCTTCGGCTGTTGGGGAGCTGTTATAAGCCGATGCTGCCTTCAGCGCATCGATATTGAGCAAGCCAAGGTCGACCAGCTGGGCGTAAGCTTCGGCATCCTCAGAGGGTCCAGTGTCTGGGCGGGCAGCGGCTACACCTGGTGACGTTGTCATCAGGGTGAGCCCTAGCGCTGTGGCGGCGGCAACGCCTCCGACAGCTATCTTGCGACCGGTCGTGTGCCGGCCTCGGAGCATCTTCATGGTTCTCCACTCGTTCGAAACTTGAACATCCGCTGGACGGAAACAGGCAGTCTCCTGGCAGATCCCTCACAACAATACGTAGTAACAAAAAAGTAATCACAAAATCACGGGCAAAGTTACAATCTCGTTATAAAACTGAACGGGCGTTCTCGCTCGAGATTGTGAATTCTCCATGAAGTCAAGCTTCGGAGGGTTCTGCTGTCCTGTCGTTTCTGGCCCATCTGCTGAAGGCGGCCATGGCGTTCTGGTCTGGATGTATGAGCGTCTTGCGAGGTCATAGCCTAGTAGATCAACACCGCCTGGACTTCCGCTTCTTGAGGGAGGGTGGCTCGAGAGAAGTCGGCAAGGTCATGCTGCATTGTCATTCTGTGGTAACTACTGAAGTGACTTGCTAGTAATTTAAATCATGACAAGTTTGTTGGATATGAGACCGTATCGCGACCATCGGCAGAAAGTGCGGTCATTTCGAGACCTGAACCCCGGCTGCTGGGCTGGGAGAAGTCTGTCTGTGGCCTGTTTGCGCGGTGCACAGCGCCGCAATAGGGTCATCACAACCGAAGCAGCAGACGAAGGGGTTGAAGTGTGGGCGTGAAGAAGCGTTTTGCTGTGATCGGCGCTGGCATCATCGGCGCGGCTGTGGCTCGCGGTCTGGTCCAGAAACACGACGGTGCAGACGTCACCTTGTACGAAAAGGAAGACCATCCCGCAGCGCATCAGACGGGGCACAATTCGGGCGTCGTCCATGCCGGTCTCTACTATGAGCCTGGAAGTCTCAAGGCGCTGCTCTGTCGTCGAGGTGTCTCGCTTCTGCTGGATTTCGCGCGCGGACACGACGTTGCATTCGAAGAGTGCGGAAAGGTCGTCGTCGCGACGAACGATGTTGAAGTCGAGCGGTTGAACGGAATCCATGCTCGCGCCCGAGCGAACGGTGTCCCTGATGTCGAACTGCTGGACCGCGACGGACTTCTCGAGGTCGAGCCGAATGCTGAGGGAGTGGCGGCCCTGCACTCACCGCATACCGCAATCATCGACTATCGAGGGCTGACGGAAGCACTCGTCGCCGATTTTCGTCGTAGCGGCGGTCGGGTTCGCTTCTCTGCGGAAGTGAAGAGGATTGAGCAGCGCAGCGGGAGCGCCGGCACCACCGCGATCGTCCACTCGGGCGTCGACTCGCAGGAATTCGACCAGGTCATCACCTGCGCCGGCCTGCAGGCGGACCGACTCGCAGCACGCTCAGGCGAAGACAAGAGCCCCAGCGTCGTGCCGTTCTTCGGTCAGTACTTCATCCTCGAACCGCGCTTCAATGATGTCGTCAACGGCCTCATCTACCCGGTCCCAGACCCGAAGTACCCGTTTCTGGGCGTCCACGTGACCCGCCGCATCGACGGCGGCCTGATGATCGGACCGAATGCCTTCCTCTCCTTCTCCCGGGAGGGGTACAAGGGTCTCGGCCTCAACGTCCCCGACTCCCTGGCGGTGGCAACGGATCCGGGATTCTGGAAGTTCGCCGCCGGCAATATGGCAACGGCTGCACGTGAGATCGGCGGGGTCCTCTCGATTGAGAAGTTCGTCGCCGAGGCCGCCCGCTACGTCCCGGCCCTCTACGGAGCCGACGGTCACCGGGCCACTAGGGGAATTCGCGCTCAGGCGATGCACCGGGACGGCAACTTAGTCAATGACTTCGTCATCGATCGTGCGGGAGCCACGATGTTCGTCCGGAATGCACCCTCGCCCGGAGCCACCTCGGCGCTGGCGATTGCCGAACATCTCATTGACACCGCGCCCCTCACCTGAACTGTGTCGGGATGCCGCGATCGGTGTGTGAGTTTTGAAAGGCCCCACCTGCCGAACAAGCAGATGGGGCCGGAGGCTGATCAGTTCAGGTCATCGGCTCACTGGGGCGTACGGGTCTCGGCGCTGATGAACCAAGCCTGCTGTTCGAGCTGAGCGATATATTCGTGGAAGAGATCCGCGGTTGTCGGATCAGCGGAATCGACCTCATCATGGCAATTTCGCATAGTCCCCACCGTTGTCTCGATGGTCTTGACAATGTGATCAATGGCTTGGTGAGTCGTGATCTCACCGTCAGGGAACTCAGGCAGCCGGGTCTGCTCGGCCACAACTGCCGGCCTGCCATCTGGTGATCCGTGAAGAGCACGCATCCTCTCGGCCATCGTGTCGCTTCCGGCACGAGCGATGCTCACTACTTCGTCGAGGTTGAGATGGAGATCTCGGAAGTTCGTGCCGACGATGTTCCAGTGCGCCTGCTTGGCCGTCAGGCTGAGAGCGATGAAATCGACCAACACGCCTTGCAGGTTCTTAGTGAGGGCTTCAGAAGCTACGAAACCCCGCTCGGCGTTCTCTCGCTGCGTCTTCTCTGAGCCATGGGGTTCAGGAACGTTGACTGACTGTGCCATGTGACTTGCTCCAATCCCTCCGGTTGCCGGAGTAGAACACCACCATATCCGTGTCGACCATTGGCTGAAAGCCCCCTTAGAGCAATCCCGACCCCCCTTGACGGATTGGTAGTCAGCAGGCAGATTGAAGTTGTAAGGGCACATCGCTCTTGGCTTCGAACCAGATGCGAAGCTAGCAGACACAGAGAGGAATCTGCTGCAGCTCCGGACAGGAGAACTTCAAAACACAGGTGAAGACCTGTCTCCCCTGTCACCTCGGAGAGACAATTCATATAACGACACGGCATGGTGGACCATTCTTGGCGGCATTGTCGGAACACCGTGTTCAAGGGTCCGATAACCACATGCGTACTGCGCAAAGATTCGGAGGTACCCAGTGAACGACAAGATGAAACTCACAGGCCTGATACTTGCGGGCTACATGCTCGGCAGAACCAAAAAATTGGGCTTAGCGCTGACAATCGCCTCCTCGGTTGCTGGGACGACTGCGATGAAGAATCGCGAGAGCCTCGTAGGCGGATTGAAGGAGTTCGCGGACTCCTCTCCGGAGCTCAAGAGCCTCCAAGAGAAGATCACGGGACGTTTGGCAGACTCCGGGAAAAGCGCGGCCAAGGCCTTAGCCGCTAAAGGCGTCGACCAATTGAGCAGCAGGCTCCAGGATCAGACCGAGAAGATGAAAGCGACCCTGGACGAGACGGCTGAGAATCTCGATCCCAGCTCGGATGAAGCAGACGAGCCGGTCAGCGAAAGCGCCGAAGACGAGGCACCTGAGGCAGAGGACGAGCAGGCCGAAACGGAAGAGGCCGAGGAACCTGAAGCCTCCGAGGAGCCTGAAGCTTCCGAGGATTCGGACGAGCCCGTAGAGTATGAACCGGCTGCGGAGGAAGAAGCTCCGAAGAAACCCGCTCGTAGGCGGTCCTCATCATCGAGCCGTTCAACGAGCAAGACAGCTGCGTCGAGCCGGACAGGTGGAACATCCAAGCGTTCGACCACCTCAGCCAAGTCAGGCACGACCTCGACCAAGTCAGGCACTAGGTCAGCCTCAACGCGAAAGCGTTCGACTGCGGCGAAGAAGCCTTCTGCTGCGGCGAAGAAGCCTTCTGCTTCCAGCAAGTCCAAGGAGGCTTCCAGTGAGTGATGATTCCATTTTCGGTGGCCTGAAGAACCAGGTCGCAGACTACGCTAAGACCCTCGGCCGCAAGGCGCTGAGTTCCGCTGGCGACCAGGTCGACAAGATTGCCGATCGGTTCGATGGTTCTGGCGGTGGCAGCGGAGGATCCTCAGGCGAGGCTGCAAAGGCCGGTGCCGAGGAGATCGCTGAAGGCAAATCACCAGCCAAAGCAGCGCTCTCTGCCGCTGCAGCGGGGGCCAAGGACAAGATCAAAGGTGCCTTCGGCGGAGGATCGGGCGGCTCCGGCGGTTCCGGCGACTTCAAATTCTCGAACATCGTCGAAACAGCCGATGTCGGTGTTCCACTGTCCGTGGCCTACAACGCATTCACGAGCTTCGAAGACTGGCCCGACTTCATGAAGAAGGTCGAGAACGTCGAATGGACGGACGACGTCAAGCTCAGCGTCAAAGGCCAGGCCGTCTGGTCCCACCGCACGTGGGAAGCGACGATCACCGAGCAGGTTCCCGACTCGCATATCGTGTGGGAATCGACCGGCAGCAAGGGATACATCAGTGGCAGCGTGTCATTCCACGAGGTCACTCCGACGCTCACCCGCATCATCGCGATCGGCGAGTACCACAAACAGGGCTTCGTGGAAGGTGTCGGTGCTCTGTGGTTCACCGTTCCACGCCGGTTCCGTCTCGAGCTGAAGTTCTTCGTCCATCACGTAATGACGCAGACGATACTCGATCAGGAAGGCGTCGAAGGCTGGCGCGGAGAGATCCGCGATGGCGAACTCGTCACCTCTCACGAAGATGCCCTCGAAGAGGAACAGGCGCAGGCCGAGGAAGGCGACGACGAATACGAGGATGCCGCGCCCCAAGACGAGGGGGAGGCGGATGAAGAGTCGTCCGAGACCGCCGAAGACGAGGAACCCGCCGAGGGCTACGAAGACGAACCCGCTGAGGACGAACCCGCAGAAGATTACGAGGACGAACCCGCAGAATACGAGCCCGAGGACGAAGAACCCGCCGAAGACGCACCTGAAGAGGAACCCGCAGAAGACGAACCTGCGGACGAGGAACCCGCCGAAGGTGAGGAGGAGCCGGTCGAGGACGCAGACGAGCCAGTGGAATACGAAGAAGACGAACCAGAAGAGTACGAAGAATCCACCGAAGATGAGGAAGGACGCCAGTAGGCGCCCGACCTGTTTGAAAGTAGGTAGCGAGAATGAGTACAGGAACCGTTGAACGCTCACGCGGCAGCTATGTCGATCGTCCATCGTCGAGCTCGTTGGCAGACGTCGTTGAGATCATCCTTGACAAGGGGCTCGTCATCGACGCATATGTTCGAGTCTCACTCGTCGGCATTGAAATTCTGACAATCGACGCCCGCATCGTCATCGCCAGCGTGGACACCTATCTGCGCTTCGCCGAGGCGACCAACCGACTCGATCTGACTCAGCAGGGCGGTCGCGATCTGCCGGAGATGATGGGCGGCATGATGCAGGACGGCGCTAAGGGCAAAACCCAAGGAGCCGTGGAAGGCGTCAAGAATGCGTTGACGTCCGATGACGATGAGGACGAAAAGCCGAAGCGTCGCACCAAGCGTCCCGCCCGCAGCTCCTCGGACTCCGAATGAGCGAAGACACCGTCGTTGACAGCGACAAATATCTGTACGGCATCGTCCTGACAGATAGCGGCCTCCCGAGCGGAGCTGACGGTGTGCAAGCAGGCCAGCTGCACACCGTCAGCTCCGGCAGGGTGGCGGCAGTGGTGTCCGATCTCGTCGAGCCCGACATTCTGGGTACCCCAGATGATCTGAGGGCCCACATCGAGGTGCTCGACGGGATTGCCACCACGCAGCCTATTCTTCCCCTCGCCTTCGGGACCGTGGTCCCGGGGGACACAGACATCGCCGGCGAGGTACTCGCCCCACGCGAAGCCGAGTACACCGAGGCTTTGGAGAAGCTGTCAGGACATGCGCAGTTCACTCTTCTGGCTCGGTACGATCGCGACACGGTTCTCGGTGAGATCATTCTCGATAACCCTGAGGCTGCTGAGCTGAGGGGGAGAATCGTCGGCACGAGCGAGGATGAGACGCGCACAGAGCGCATCCGCCTCGGCGAGATCATAGTGAAGACGATGGAGAGCTGGAAATCGTCCGAAGCTCCTCCGCTTCTCGAGCAGCTGGCGCCTCTCACCGCTGACATGTCAGAACGAGAGTCTGGGCAGGCCGAGGACGTCACCGAGGTGGCGGTGCTCCTTCGCCATGACGCGATCCCGAAGTTCAATGACCTAGTCGATGAGATGGCGGAGGCTCATCAGGAACGTTTGAGGTTTCGGCTCGTTGGACCGCAGGCCCCCTACGACTTCGTACCGGAGATATAGGAGCTGTCATGGGAATCTTTTCGGCGATCATCGGCGCACCCTTGGCCCCGCTCAAAGGCACTGTCTGGGTCGCTGAACAGGTTCGCGACGAAGCCGAGAAACGCCATTACGACCCCGGTGCGATTCGACGGCAGTTGGAAGAGGTTTCGGAAGCCAAAGAATCCGGCGCAATCAGCAAGGACGAGGCCGATGAACTTGAGCGCGATCTTGTTGCCCGATTGCTTGAATCCACCCGTCGACGAAACTCGAAGGAGCGCTAAATGAGCGACCAGGCCAGTACAGAAGAGAAGCCCACAGGCGACACCAAAGCGTCTGCAGACGGGCGAACTGAGCAGGGGAGTGACGAGAAGCGACGCCCACGACGGGCCGCGTCGGGTGAATCTTCACGCCGGACCTCGTCTGCAGAGTCATCGTCTGGAACACGGCCCACGAGGTCGAACCCCAAGGAGACGAAGAGCGGGTCGGCCGGGGGCAGGGTCTCCGCGGTCCAAGCAGTCAAGAAGGCCGTCGAGCAATTCAGCGACCTGACCGGCAGAGCGCCCGAATCCGTCGTCGGAACGAGATGGAACGAGGACCATTGGGCGGTCAGGCTGGAAGTCGTGGAGTCACGGCGAATTCCCGACACCGCGGATCTGCTGGCCGAATACGACGTGGAACTCGACGCGCAGGGCGAGCTCCTCTCATACAGCCGAAAGGACCGTTACGTGCGTGGTCGGCCTACCGAGTGATCAATCCGCCCCGTCCGACCTGGTCGGACCACTTTCCATACCCACTCGGGACAGAGGCAGCAGCCGATAGGAGGCCGACGACATGAGCATCATGAACCAGTCGAACAGTGCGATGCAGCCACAGCGCAGCCAGGAGGGCACGCTTCTTCAGGTGGTGGAGACGCTGCTGGACAAAGGTCTCGTTCTCAACGCCGACATCATGGTGTCGGTGGCGGGTGTGGAGCTTCTCGGAATTCGCATCAGAGCAGCTCTTGCCTCGTTTGAAACCGCGGCACGCTACGGTTTGGACTTCCCAGCTGGCACCGACAGAGACACGGTGGCGTGGAAAGAGGCGATCGAGCAGAAGGACACCTGCCCGGAATGTGGCAAACGTGCCGAGCTGGCGCAGCTGATGAACGAGTACTGCCCGTGGTGCGGCTGGCAGAGTGCTCATTCCGAGCGTGTGGAGGCGGGGGAGTCAGCGGCGCTCAATAAGTCTTCTGGTGACTCTGAACGCTCGTCCGACAGCGAATAGGGCACAGCCAGATGGCTGAAGACGCGATCATGCAACCCACCCGGGATCCTCGTGCGACACTGCCGGACCTCATCGAAGTGCTCCTCAACAAAGGTGTGTACCTCAACCTTGATCTCCTCATCTCGGTCGCAGACATTCCGCTCATCGGAATCAACCTGCGTGCAACCATTGCCGGAATCGAGACCATGCTCGAATACGGAATGATGCGCCAGTGGGACAAGGAGACCCGAGAATGGGTGCAGAAGTCGGTGCGCACGCACCTGCCCTTGGCCGAGGGGGAGGAAATACTGGCGAAGATGGCCGGCGGGCACTACCAGGACAACTTCTACCGCACCTGGAGACCTGGCAGCGCCTATCTCACTTCGCAGCGACTCATCATCCACAGGCGCGATCCGGCGGAGACCCTGTGGCAGGCGAAATTGAGCTCGATCGAATCCATCACTACGCTGCGAGAACCGTCGATCGGGGGCGAAGAGCGCACCAGAATCTTCGTCCGACTCGATGACGGCAGCGAATCGAAGCTCTCGGCCCTGGAACCTGAGCGCCTGATCTCCCTGGTCCAGGAGCAGCGAGGCGCAGCGGCCGAGACCTCCTCCGGTCGAACGCTGGGGAATCCTACTCAGCCGTTGAGACATGGCCGAATGTGGTACCTGGAGACTGTGGCGACGGGAGGCACCTGGCGGGGCGGTGAAGCCAGCCTGACGGAGAAGGAGCTGACCTGGAAGTCTCCGATGGACAGCCGTGCTCTGGTGAGGGCATCCGCGGGCCAGATGCGAGACCTGCGCTGGGAACGTCACAACAATCCCACCGACGGGCGCCGGATCCTCACCTTCGACACAGACCGTTCCACCGTGCGTCTGGCCGCAGACGACATCAGTGACTGGCACGAGGAACTCGAGCGGTGGCGCACGGCAGACCAGCCGATCCCCGCCGAGGCGAAGATTGATGGAGGAGAAGAATGACACTGAATGTGGATGAGGAGAGCCTCAAACACGGCGTACTCACCTTGGTCGTCACCCTCGTCGAGGTGATCCAGGAAGCGCTGGAGACTCAAGCTGTGCGACGGATGGAAGGCGGAGACCTCACCGATGACGAGCAGAACCGCCTCGGCGAAGCACTCCTCGAGCTCGATGAGGCGATGGACCAGATCAAGGCGGAGCACGGCATCACCGGTTCCGTCGACGATCTGCATCGCGGACTCGACGATGTTGTCGACGAAGTCGTTGACAAGCTCATCAATCCCAGCAGATGGGCCGAAGAGAACGCGAAGGACATTCAATGACAGACCGCACCCCGGCCGCAGGCCAGGCCTCGGCCGTCGAGAATGAGCCGTCCAGACTCTATGTCTACGCAATCGTGTCTGCCGAAAGCTACGCTCCGACGACCACCGGCATCGACGGTTCGGCCCTGCACATGGTGGGCGACGCGAATGGTCCACGAGCGGTGGTTCATACTCACCGCGGGGGCCCTTACGACGGACCCGATGACGACGTCAAACGATGGGTCCTTGAGCACAGCGAGGTCATTGAGGACGGTTGGAAGGGGGCCGGAAGTGTGCTCCCGGTGTCGTTCAATGTCATTGTCCGTCCGGACATCGACTCGGGCGCGTCGGCGACCGCGCAGCTCGAAAGGTGGCTCCAAGCGACCAGCTCATCGCTGTCCGAACGCTTAGAAGAGCTGGGCGGAACCTCCGAGCTGCGCGTCGAGATCGCCCTTGATCGGAGCGCTTTCCTCGACGGCAACGAGGAGATTCGCAGTATCAGAACCGATATGGCTGAGCGTCCGGCAGGCGTGCGCCGGCTGCTTGAGAAGCGTCTGGAGAAAACCGAGAAGGAACTCGCCGATCGTGCCGCCGACGATCTCTATCCCGCGGTGAGAGCCCGGATCGCGGAACGGTGTCTGGCCATCGAGGAGTACCGCACGCCGGCCCGTAACGCGGGACAGACTCCCATTCTCACGGCGTCTTGTCTGGTGACGGAGCCCGGCATTCAGAACCTCGGCGCCGAACTCACCGCCATCCAGAATGAACTCCCTGACACTGAGATCCGCTTCCTGGGGCCGTGGCCACCGTACTCATTCGCGGATATGTCCGATTCCGTCGCTGAGATGTCCGGCACTGAAGCGCAGCAGCGCGAAAGTCAGGAGAGCACTTGAGAGTCGCAGTCACCGGGGCCACCGGGAACGTGGGCACCGCGATCCTGAAGGTTCTCGCGCAGACCCCAGAGGTCACCTCGGTGGTGGGGATCGCCAGACGAATGCCGAGGTATTGGCCGGTGTCGATTCCATCATCCATCTCGCGTGGCTGATCCAACCCGACAGCGACCGTGATCTGATTGACGCAGCATCGGAGATGAAGCGCTGCTTCCTCGCCTCCTGGATGCCCTTGCCGCATCCCCGGGGCATTCAAGATCCACATCTGCTTTGCAGACGGGGCTTGCCGATAGGCCTCCTGGCGACCAAGATGGACATCAGCAGCACACCGTCGGACGGAAGAAGGATCAACGATGATCGGTACCTTGAACACGACAGCCATGGACTGCCCCGTTCCCTTGGACACCGCCAAGTTCTATCAGGCGCTCCTCGGCGGCTACATCTCTCCAGACGAGGACACGGATTGGGTCAACCTGTTCGAGCCGTCAGGGAGGCAGATTCTGTCCTTCCAAAGGGCGGACGACTATGTGGCTCCGACCTGGCCGGACAACACCGTCCCATTGCAGGTGCACATCGACATTCGGGTCGATTCCTATGAAGATGCCGAACCGACCGTCCTCGCCGCAGGCGGGAAACTGATCGATGATTCCACACAGCATCCTGATTTCCGGGTTTATGCCGATCCGGTCGGCCGACCGTTCTGCCTGGTGCTGTGCTGATTGCCGAAGACACTCTTGGTCGCCGACTAGTCTGCCGTCAGCTCGTTGACGTCTGTTCCGGCATATTGTCGTAGCGTTTCTGGAGCGCCTCGAGCAGCATTGCCAGCGCGCGTTCCTCGGTGTTGGACAGGATCTTGATCGGATCCCCTTGGAATCTGTGAAGCTCGGACTGCACCTCGTCGTCAACGAGAACTGCGATCCACGTGGTTCCCGGCTCCTGCCCGTCCTGGCTGGTTGGGCCGCCTGCACCGGAGGCGGCTACACCGGCATCGGCTTCCATCAAGCTGCAGACGGAACGCGCCATCGCTTCAACCGAGGCTTGGGAGATGACCGAACCGCGCGGCACATCGAGAAGACGGTGCTTGACCTCGCTCGAGTATGCCACGACGCCGCCAGCGAACCAGCTGCCCGAACCGGGTGCGGCAGCTAGCTGGCTGGAGATCTTGCCGCCGGTGAGTGATTCTGCGACGGCCACACGGACTCCGTGCTCGTCACACAGCTCGGCAAGACTGCCGGCGATCTTGGCGGCGATCTTCTCCTGCTTCTTATAGCTGGTCACATGCGTACTCTACTCTGGTCCACGGTCGGTGGTCAGGGCGTGAAACACGGTGCGTTCTCGATCCGGTATGACCACCAAGGTCGTGAATGACCTTGACATGACTGTCACGAGTTCTTGCTGGTCGCCCGATTGCTCTCCTTCTCAAGGGCATCGACGAGCTGCTTCTTGGTCATCGTCGATCGCCCGGAGATATTGAGCTTCTTCGCTTCCTTGTACAGATGGTCCTTCGACGCATTCGCATCGATACCACCAGCGGTCTCGCGGTTCGTATTCTTACCACCAGCGCTCTGTGCGTCTGAGGGCCCGGAGGACTTCTTCGGCTCCCAACTGTCGCCGACCTTCTCATAGGTGTGCTTCAGTGCGTCATAGGCGACCTGGTGTGCGCGCTTCTCGTCGTTGTACTCCTCCATGGCGGAGTCGTACGCCTTGGCGAACGTGCGTTGAGCCTTCTGATCCGACTTCTTCAGGGTGGACGGCAGTTCCGACTTCTTGGGTTTTCCTGACGCAGTGGTTTTCGGCATGATGACCACATCTCCTCACACGTGTAGAGGTCACGGTTGTCGCCAGGATAGCCCACATACACAATCCCCGTAAGGGGGATTGTGTTCGCGGGAATCTGGTCATAGCGTGACCCTGAACAGCAGCAATCGCCGAGGTGAGGACAGCAAAGATGCCATCCGAAGACAGCCCGTTCATCCCAGGAAAACCGGCGTCCTCAACGCCGAAGTTCGATGAGCCACAGCATCCGCAAGGTCCTCCGTCGCCGAAGTCGGACCAGAGTGGGCCTAAGCCGACGACTCCCACCGGAGCCGACAGCGCCGATGGGCAGGCCGAACAAGGACAGCAAGGCGAATACCATACGACGGCGCAAGGCGGCAGACTGCCAGACACGAACCATTCGCTGAAGGCGGGGCCCCGAGGGCCAGTGCTCCTGCAGGACCATCACCTGCGGGAGAAGATCACCCACTTCGACCATGAGCGCATCCCGGAACGGGTCGTCCATGCCCGTGGAGCAGCCGCGCACGGGACCTTCGTGTCATACGGAACGGCGAGCAACGTGACGAAGGCAGGCTTCCTGCAGTCCGATGCCCAGACCGAGGTATTCACACGCTTCTCAACCGTCGTCGGATCACGCGGGTCAGCCGATGCCGCTCGAGACACTCGAGGCTTCGCCACGAAGTTCTACACCTCCGAAGGCGTCTTCGATCTCGTGGGCAACAATTTTCCGGTGTTCTTCATCCAAGACGCGTTGAAGTTCCCCGATATCGTTCACGCTGCCAAACCTCACCCGGACCGTGAGATTCCACAGGCACAGAGTGCACACGATACATTCTGGGACTTCGTGTCTCTGCATACCGAAGCGACCCATCACACCATGTGGCAGATGTCGGATCGTGCGATACCTCGTTCCTTTCGTATGATGGAAGGCTTCGGCGTCCACACCTTCCGCCTCGAGAACGCCGCCGGCGAGACTTCGTTGGTGAAGTTCCATTGGAAACCGCAGAACGGGGTCCACTCCCTTCTCTGGGAAGAGGCGCAGATGGTCAATGGCTTCGATCCGGATTTCCATCGCCGAGACCTTGCCGATGCGATCGAAGCGGGCGCCTATCCGAAGTGGGAGCTGGGGCTGCAGGTGATGCCGGACTCCGAAGACGAAATGTTCGAGGGCATCGACCTTTTGGACCCCACCAAGCTTGTGCCTGAAGAGCTCGCCCCGGTCAAAGCAGTGGGGGTGCTCACCCTTGATCGGAATCCGGAGAACTATTTCGCCGAAACCGAACAAGTGGCATTTCATCCGGGTCACCTCGTACCGGGAATCGATGTCACCAATGACCCCCTGCTGCAGGGACGCCTGTTCTCCTATCTCGATACACAGATCAGCCGCCTCGGCGGACCGAATTTCAGCGAGCTGCCGATCAACCGTCCCCGGTGCCCGGTCAATGACATGTTCCGCGACGGAATGCACCAGACAGCGGTCCACCAAGGCATAGCACCATACAAACCGAATTCCCTTGATGGGGGAAACCCCTTCTCAACCGACGGCGAACATGCACTCATCGACATTCCACAGCGTGTCGCCGAATCGGTGAAGGAACGACGAGCACCGAAATCCTTCGACGACCACTTCAGCCAGTCGAGTCTCTTCTGGAAGAGCCTGACCGCAATCGAGCAACAGCATCTGGCAGACGCCTTCATCTTCGAGCTCGGCAAATGCTATGAGGAGACGATTCGGCGCCGCGAACTGAAGAACATCGCCGCGATTGATGCCGAACTCTGTGAAACAGTGGCCACAGGTTTGGGTTTGGACGCCCCTCAAGCCGGTGAACAACCACCAAAAGAGGTCACGCCAAGCCCCGCACTGTCCCAAATCAAGGGGCTATGGCCCGTCACCGGTCGGAAGGTGGGCATCGTCACCTCCGCGGACACGCCTTTCGCGCAGATCACAACGGTGCGAGCGGCTGTTGGCAACTCAGGCATGGTGCCCCTGCTGATCGCTCCGAGAGGTGGCAGATTGGGCGAGGGCAGCGAATCGATCGCAGTTGAACGCACGTACGCCACGATGAGATCGGTGGAATTCGACGCTGTGGTGCTGACCGAAGGGATCGAAGCGTCGACGGAAGTCGACCTGCTGATCTCCGAATCCTGGCGACATCTCAAGGCGATTGCCACCTGTGGCAGCGCTGTGCGCCTGCTTGAAGAACCGGGGATCGGGCACAGCGATCCAGGAATCTTCTGCGACGGCGAGCCGGGAGAGGTGACGAGGCAGCTGATTGAAGCGCTCAGCGAGCATCGGGCGTGGGCGCGCGCCGAGATGTGAGGCCGGCGACAGCAGTCAGCCAGACTCATCTTCGGAGTAGACACGCATTCGCAACCGCTGTGCATGGGTGAGATTCTTGATGTCGGCATCCGAATCGAAAGTTGAGCCCAGCGCGCCGGCGACGACCCCCAGAGCGGCGCTGAGCCATGCAATGTCCAGGTAGTTGCTGAAGGTAGCGGGGGACTTGATGGTCTGGCTCATAAAACCCGGATCGATGATGATCAGACTTCCGGCGAGAATCCCAGCGACAAGCGAGACGTACAAGGTGACGACGCAGAGGAGCAGCGTCAGGATCGTGGACAGGTTGTAGTAGAGGACGACTGGAGCCAAGCGTTCGCGGACGGGGCGATCCCATAGGCGATTGACCGTGATGAGCCAGGCGACCATGACGGCAATGGCGATCACACCGATTGAGATCAGTCGTACGACCGACAGGTGGTGCGACATCTGCCAGATGGAGTTGTAGAAGATGCCGAACGCTCCGGTTGCTGAGGCCGCTGCCAATGCCCGCGACAGTTTCGACGCCATCCGCACAGGATTGTTCGCGCTGGTCATCCCCAGAACGAGACGTGGGCCGCCGGTGAAGGTATGGGCGTGAAGGGTCTGGCTCCCCGACTCAGTTCTGTCGGACCAGTGGCCCCACCGAGGCATGAACGGGTAGGTGTCGGCGGGAGGGCCATAGGGGAGCAGCTGATTGGCACAGCTGGTCAGCACCTGCTTGACTCGACGTTTCGAGGGCCAGGCGCCCAAGGTGGGGTACGAAACGACAGCGACCGTCCTATCGGCCAATATTTCAGCGACGAGTGGTTTCCCATCCGTATGTCTGGGGATACCCGTCAGCATGAGAACCGCGTCGACATCGGGGTAGCTGTTGACGAATGAGTCGAGAACCGCCAGCTCCAACTGATGGTCGGATTGCACCCGAACGGTCTGAGTGCACGTTTCGAGATATACGTCCATGTCGAAGACCTGGCGCAGCTCCTCCTCGAGTTCATCCGTGAGCGAAGCTATCCGCTTACTTGCGGCCCCGGGGTCCGCGATGATGAGCACATGCAATAGTCTCGTTGCCGATTCGGTCATCCGAGCCTTCTCCCTCCCGGCACCATGAGGAGCCTGGTTGTGCGGGTTGCGACCACAATACGATTACTTCCTGGAAAAGTCCCACATGCACACGAGACCCCGTCTGCCCTTGAGCTTCGTCGCGCCTTCCTTTGCCGACGATGCGGCAGCAGCACGGAATTCCGTTCGGTAGACGAAGGGTGCGGGAGATGGAGTGCGGGCGACAGAACTATTGCTATGCACAGTCTGTGAGGTAATGTGACGTACGAAACGTTTACGCAGTAAACTTCGGATTCAGATCACCGGCCCGAGCAGAGAAGCGCCCGGCATCGAAGCTCTGCAGTGAGTGCGAAGCACAGGACACGACAATCACCGAACTGAGAGGACTCGCTATGTACACACTGCTCAATAATCAGGAAGCTTCGAAGTTCGATCTCTATCTCCCGGGAAAACTTGTGGCCTCTCTGCACTATACGATCGACGAGAAGGAGGTCATGTTCATCTATTGTGAAGCGATCGAGACCCTCGAAGCGGCTCGTCACTGCAGAGAACTCATGACCAGGTCCCTCAAAGATGTGCGCAATCGCCACATGAGGGTCACCGTCACATGCCCTATTGCGCTGAAATTCCTCGATTCCCCCTCAACTGACCTGCCGCCCGGCAGCCGCACGATCGTGTCCGGGGAGACATCGAGCTAGGAGGCCAAGTTGCTTCGTATGCGCTCGATCAGATCGTCAAGACCATCGTCGAATTCGCGCTGGGAGTGGTCTTCTGCGAGTTTCACCTGCAGCTCTTTGAGAGTCGGATACTGTTCGAGAGAGCCCTCCTCGATCATCGAGGCTTCTTCAGGGCTGATTGCCACGCCTGCAGCCGCGACTTGAAGCAGCAGAGCGCCGAGGAGGAAGCTCGTGAATGTCTTGTACGCATCCACGGCAGCAGAATCCGAAAACCCGAAATCTCGCAGAGCGGCAAGGAAGTGGTCAACCCATTTCAGGCTGCGCAGAGGCGGGCGCAACCATGGTGCCTCTGGAGGATGCGCGGTGACCAGGGGGAAGATCTTCGGGTGTTCAAGTGCCAGATTGCGCATGGCGTTGGCCACATGTTGGAAGTAGTCTTCCCAGGAGTTCGGCTCTGCCGTCATCAAGGTGTCGTTGAACAGATCGTCGATGACCTGATGAACGACGGCAGCGACCAGCTCGTCCCGGCCGGCGACATGTCTGTACAGCGCCATTGCCTCGACGTTGAGCGTTGCCCCCAGCCGACGCATCGTCAATGATTGGATTCCATGCTCATCGATGAATGCGATGGCGGCTTCGACCACGTCATCGCGATTCAGTCGCTGACGAGCCATCGTTCACCTCTTCCGTCGGATGGTTCATATGTCTGCGGTGCCTGTACTCGACAGTAGCGCAGGTGGCCGATCCCCATAAGAGGGGTCAGGGTCTCACATAAGAGGGGGTAGGGGCTCACGGGTTCGGAATTTCTCAAATTGATGTGGCGATTCGAATGGGTATTTACAAGCACAGGGATAGGTGCAAGTCTGGGGAGACCAGACGTATATGTGGCATGGACGAAGAACGGAGCTGATTGAGCCACCGTGAGTCGGCTGAGGCGAAGGCCGAGTGTTCTGCCTGATCGCCCAGCCTTTTTTGGACTTCCCCCGGTCGTCGGCAGACGCCGACGAGAACAGATGAGGAGCTGATGATGAACCTCGAGAATTTGCGCACGGTATATGACAACCAGGGACCTTTCGCTACCGTCTACCTGGAGGGACGCTCGCCCGCGGCTGATTCCGAGCAGCAGGTGCGACTGAGGTGGGACGGACTTCGGGAGAACCTGGCGAATGCCGGGGCAGCGGAAGAGATCCTGTCACATCTCGACGACACCATGATCGTCGACGACATCTCAGAGGTTCAGGCCGACGGGCGAACCGTCGTTGCCAACTCGGCCGGGGTTGTCCTTGACGAGCACTGGGACGCTGCGCTCGGCACAGGCGACGCTGCGCACTATTCTGAGGTTCCTGAGCTGGGCGCCTATATCCGTGAAGGAACTCGCTTGGTGGACGTGGTCCTCATCATCGCCGATCAGGAGGGCGCCACCATCCGTGAGCTGCGGGTATCCCCACAGCATGAAGCAAAGCAGCACGATGAGTCGCTCATCACCGGCGACAATGATGAGGATATCCACGCACCTCGAGAGGGGGCGATGTCCCACAACCAGATCCGGCGCCGGGCCGATGAGATCATCAAAGACAACGCCCGCGCAGTTGCCGAGCATGTCGATGGGATTGTGAGGGCCCGCGTCCCGGACCTCGTTGTCGTTGCCGGAGAAGTCCAGGGTCGCACCGCAGTGAAGTCCGAGCTGTCGACCAGAGTCAATGAGCTGATGCACGAGATCTCACAAGGAGGCACGGACGACGATGCGGCTGAAGAGGCACTTTATGCCGCCTTGAAGTCCCTGGCTTCCGACCACATCCAGGTTAAGCAGAGCGAACAGATGGAGAACCTGTCCTACAGCAAGGCTCACAGCCTCGCAGTGGAAGGTCATGAGAAGGTCTCTCAAGCCGTTCAGCGGGGCGCCGCAGCGACCGTGCTCCTCAACTACGACGTCGGATCCGAAGGCGAGGGAGCGATTCTGGCCGAGGCTGTACTTTCCTCAGCAGACGTCGGCCTCATCGAGGGTGAGGCGGCCGACGGAATCGCGGCGATCCTGCGCTATGACGTCTCAGCGGCCTTGGCCGACTGAACAGCTCGTCACGCTGGCCGGCCAGGGGTCGTGACTCTAGCTGCCCAGAGGCCGTGACACTGGCTAGCCGGTGACCGAGTGCAGATGCGGGATGCTGCCTTCTCAGCCGGAGAACACGCCACGAATTGGATGTGTGTGAGGAGAGCAAGATGGGCCGTTTCCTGATCCTTGGATCATTGTTCGTGGTGCTGGTTGCAGTGGGCTGGGCTGCGGTCGCGGGGGCATGGGCCTGGTGGGTGCTGGGAGCAATTGTTCTGGGCCTGGCGGGTGTCGCCATCTACGACCTGACGCAGAAGAAGCATTCGATTCTGCGCAACTATCCGGTGGTCGGTCATATGAGGTTCCTGCTCGAAACTCTGCGGCCCGAACTTCAGCAGTACTTCATCGAACGCAACTGGGACGGTCGGCCTTTCGACCGTGACATCCGCTCGATCATCTACGAGCGGGCTAAAGGCATCCACGGAGAGAAGGCCTTCGGCACGGAGCGCGATATCAGCGCCGCCGGGTACGAATACCTGCTCCACACCACTGCACCTGTCGCGCAGCCGGAGCAGACTCCACGGGTGCTGATCGGTGGTCCGGACTGCTCGCAGCCCTACAGCATGTCACTGCTCAACGTCTCCGCCATGAGCTTCGGATCTTTGTCGCCCAACGCCGTCCTGGCACTGAATAAAGGTGCGGCGATGGGCGGCTTCGCTCACGACACTGGGGAAGGTGGGATCTCTCCTTACCATCTCGAGAACGGCGGCGATCTGGTGTGGGAGCTTGGGACGGGATATTTCAGTGCCCGTACTTCCAATGGTGATTTCGATCCTGAACAGTTCGCGGATCAGAGTTCCCGGGAACAGATCAAATGTGTTTCGCTCAAACTGAGCCAGGGCGCCAAGCCAGGTGTTGGGGGAGTGCTGCCGGCCGCCAAGGTCAATGCGGAGATCGCCCGCACACGGGGCGTTCCCGAAGGCGAGAAGTGCGTCAGCCCGTCGGCGCACAAGGTGTTCGAGACGCCGACCGAACTCATCGA
This sequence comes from Brevibacterium sp. UCMA 11752, assembly GCF_021532235.1. Taxonomy (NCBI): domain Bacteria; kingdom Bacillati; phylum Actinomycetota; class Actinomycetes; order Micrococcales; family Brevibacteriaceae; genus Brevibacterium; species Brevibacterium sp. UCMA 11752. The sequence goes on from NZ_JACBOS010000003.1 coordinate 1,827,268, forward strand.
ATTCATCGCCCGAATGCGAGAGCTTTCGGGCGGAAAACCAGCTGGTTTCAAACTCTGCGTCGGGTCCAGGTCTGAAGTCTTGGCTATGTGCAAGGCGATCCTCGACGTCGGCACTGCGCCGGACTTCATCATCGTTGACGGTGCCGAAGGCGGCTCGGGAGCAGCACCTCTGGAATACGAAGATCACGTGGGCACTCCGCTGACGGACGGGCTGATCACCATGCACAACGCCTTGGTGGGAACCGGCCTGCGCGAGCGGATTCGCATCGGTGCCAGCGGAAAGGTCGCTGCGGGAAACGACATCGTCAAACGCCTCATCCAGGGCGCCGACTACACCAACTCGGCTCGCGCGATGATGATGGCCGTCGGCTGCATCCAGGCGCAGATCTGTCATACGGGACTGTGTCCGGTCGGAGTCACGACACAGGATCCTAAACGGCAGCGTGCTCTCCACGTCGGAGACAAGAGCCAACGCGTGCTGAACTACCACGAGTCCACCGTCGAACAGGCAATCGAGATCATGGCATCGTTGGGGGTCAACGACCCCAAGGATCTCCACCCGGGGTTGCTGCAGCAGAGCAGCGGCAGCAATGAGCATCGTAAGTACGCCGATCTCTACGAATGGCTCAAGCCCGGAGAACTGTTGACTCAGCCTCCTGAGTCCTGGGCCGATGATTGGAACGCGGCAGACTCCGGATCCTTCGGTTCGCGTCGAGCATAGTGCCTCGCTGGAATCTCGGTTCAGGCACCCAGTACTCTTAGGTGAATACCGTGGTCGGCAGCGGTGCTGACCGGGTAGCAGACCACGTGTGGCCATCACTTGCAACCGAGGCATGAAGGAGAGGACGAGGCATGACAGTTCTGGTGACCGGAGGGGCCGGATACATCGGCTCCCACGTAGTGCGGCTGCTGTCCGAACGCGGCGACGACGTTCTTGTCGTCGACGACCTTTCCACTGGTATCGAGGCTCGCGTCACCGGCCTGCCGATCGTCAGCATCGACCTTGCCGCCGCCGACGCCGAGGATCGTCTCGTCGCTGCGATCGAGGAGCATTCGGTGGACTCGATCATTCACTTCGCCGCGAAGAAGCAGGTAGGGGAGTCGGTCGAAGAACCCATCATGTACTACCGCCAGAACGTCGGCGGACTCACGAATGTCCTCGCCGCAGCCGAACGCACCAACATCGAATCCCTTGTCTTCTCGTCTTCGGCCGCGACCTACGGCATGCCCGATGTCGAGATGGTCGCCGAGGACCTCGACTGCCGACCGATCAACCCCTACGGACAGACGAAGCTCATCGGCGAATGGATGATCGACAATGCGATCACCTCGGCGAGGATGCGCGGTGCGAAGTTCAACGCCGTGAAGCTGCGCTACTTCAACGTCGCCGGAGCCGGCTGGCCCGAGCTCGCCGACACGGCAGTCATGAACCTCATCCCGATCGTCCTCGGCCGCATCGCAGACGGCAAAGCGCCCATCGTCTTCGGCGACGACTACGACACCGCCGATGGCACGTGCATCCGCGACTACGTCCACGTCAAGGACCTCGCCGAGGCGCACATCGCTGCACTCGACTACATGAAGTCAGGTGCCACCTCGGAGACGGTGTTCAACGTGGGCACCGGCACCGGAGCATCGGTGAAGGAAGTCATCGACGCCATCGCCGAGGCGACCGGACGTGAGATCGTGCCCGAAATGGGCGAGCGTCGCGCAGGTGACCCACCCGCCCTCGTCGCCGACGTCTCCCGCATCGGTGCGCAGTTGAGCTGGAAGGCCGAGTTCGACCTCGACGAGATCGTGCGCAGTGCCGTTGAGGCAGCGGGGATGCTGCCCGAACGGTCCAGTGACTGAGCTCGAAGCCTCGGCGAGGGCTGCTCTCGACTGGGCGCGCAGCAGATCTGTGCGCGAGGTTCAGACATGCAGGCGCCTGGCGAGTTCGAGGCGGACTTCCCGGCCCCGAGCAAGCTGCAGCAGCACCAGAGCGAAGATGCTGAGGCCACCGCAGAGAGCCGATGGCAGGGGGTACGTGACCCAGCCGAATGCGAGGAACACGATGGGCGCCAGACCCAGCACCGCCGCCAAACCGCTGTAGAGGATATGCTCCGTCGCCTCGAAGCGCATCGCCCTGACCGTGATCAGGAGGGCAGCGATCGAAGAAGCGCAGACGATCGGCAAGGCGTACGTCAGTGACCAAGCACGCCAGCCGGTGAGGTAGTCCCAGTAGACGCAGACCAGACCGATGAGGACGACGAGATAGATGGTGCCCTTAGCGACATTGCGTCGTTTGCGAACTGCCATGAGGACCACAAGCCACATAGCGGTGACCCCCAGCCAGCCGGAGCGAAGCACTCCGAAGCCTTCGGGTTTGTGGCCCAGCAGGAGCTGGGCCGCCAAGGACCCAGCGATCACGACGAGCGAGGTCAGGAACAGTATCCTGAGCAGCCGGCGCCTCGAGAACGTGAGGGGAACCGTCGGCAGCGGACTCGGCACCGCGTCCCCCATGACAGGAGCGTTACACAGGGGACATCGGGTCCAAGCGCCCTCAATGGCGACGGAGCACTCGGGGCATCGTTTCATGATTGCCCCTCCGCGATCTCATCCTCGGTGACTCGTTCAGCGGCGACCGTGACATCGACCCCCTCGGCAGTGAGCATCCGAGTGAATTCCCTGATGTGATCGGTTTCGACGAATGGTGATGTGAAGCTGACGGCGAGAAGTCCGGCGTGGGACGTCGCGCAGAATTGCGGGCGGACTGCGGAGACATGGAACAGGACGCGGCCCACATGCGAATCAGCTGGTTCGGGCAGGCTCATGCGCCCCAAGTTCGAGACGGCGACGCTCAGACCACGGTTGCTGTGCCTGTTGGCCATCCCGAGGATGACATCTTTGAGCGGGCGCGGCATGATCCTCAACCCGGGCATCCGCTCGACTCGGATGAACCATCGCAGCTTCTTCTCCAGCGCCTCGTGGGTCGCCTGGGGCAAGAACTGGCTCTCGAGCTGTTTGCAGATCGAGCCGAGATCGTCCTCGCCCTGGCCGTAAGTGTGTTCCACACGGACGGTTGCGAAGAAGTTCCGTGCAGACTCCGAGGGAAAGAACTGGCGCAGATTCACCGGCACCGAAGCGGCCAGAGTCCGAGCCCGTCCCAGACCACCCGAGGAGATGCGAATGGACTCGAAGAACAGTGCCGTCAGGTACATCGTGAGCGAGACGTCGGCGGCTCGCGCAAGCCCGAGCACAGCGTCCGTGGGCATGGTGAGTTCGACAGCGCGTGTGCGGTTGTCCAGGGTGCGGGTTCCTCCGACCCGGTGGACCTTCTTCTCCGCCGGACGGCGCAAGCGGCTGATCTTCCAACGATCGGCAGGCGACTGGGAGCTGTTAACGAAGGAGAATGTGGCCGACCGGGCTGCCCGGCTGAAAACGGAACCGGACGCGGGCGACTGATGCCGTTGCCGGAAGTGATCCGCAAAGCTGTCGATGCTCAGCCCATGTACCGGTTCGGCCGGTGCCTCGTCGACTTCGGTGTTGTCTTCGAGCTGCGGACTCAGGTCGGAGTCGGGATACCGCAGTCTGATGTATGCGTTCACCAGGTCGGAGAGGAACCATGCCGCACCGGTGCCATCGGACAGCGCGTGGAAGACCTCGAGGCTGATCCGCCGACGATGGTGGACAACGCGGAACAGCAGATTGCGCCGACCAGCCTGGTAGATGGGGGCACACGTGTGCTGCTCATCCGCGGTGACCTGCGGGTGCATGTCACTGTCCTGCAGGTAGTACCAGAATAGGCCGCTCTGCAGCACTGCGTGGTAGAGCGGGTACCGGTGATAGGTCTCGTCCAGTGCCTGCTGCAGCAACTCGGGGTCCACGTCGTGATCCACCTCGGCACTGAGGCGAAAGACTTTGGGATCCGCGGCGCTGCGAGCCGCGAGGAAGATGTTCGAGGCGTTGTCGAGTCGTACCCAGTCCCGGTGGGTCATTTCGACTCCTGGGCAGGCTGCTCGCCCTCGACTGTGTCGTCGTTGAGGAACGCGTTGATCACCTCATAGGCTTCTTGGACGGACTGGGAGAACCTGGGCAGCGAGATGAAGCCATGCAGCGCTCCGGCTACCCGGTGTATCCGCACCGCGTTCCCGGCTTCGGTGAGGGCGTGTCCGTAGGCCTCACCCTCATCGCGCAGCAGGTCCAACTCCGCGGTCATCACCAGGGTCGCCGGTTGGTTGGAGAGGTCGTCTGCCACCAGCGGAGCGACAAGAGCGTCGAGCCGCTGCTGACGGTTGGGAACGTAGAGGTCGAAGTAGTCTTCGACCTCGGTGTTGGTGAGTAGATAGACCTCGCCATGGGTGCGCACCGAGCCGAATGGGGAGGACTTCGGGTCGTGGTCCCAATGCGTCACCGGATAGAGCAGGATCTGCCGGTTCGGTAGGCGAAGTCCGCGTTCTCGCAGCAGCAATGAGATGACAGCAGCGAAGTTCCCTCCGGCAGAATCTCCGACCAGGACGATCTGGTCGGCGTCTGCGGCACCCACCCGATGCGGTTCGTCCAGCAGCAGTCGGGCGACGTCGTAGCAGTCCTCCAATCCTGCCGGGAACGGGTGCTCCGGCGCGAGCCGGTAGTCGACGGAGGCGACGACACAGCCAGTGAGGTCCGCCATCCGGGCACACGCCGGAGTGTACGTCTCGATGTCTCCGGTGACCCAGCCACCACCATGGAAGAAGACGAGGACATCCTCGCGGCGTTTCTCCTTCGGCTGGAAGATCCGGACAGGGACATGGGAGTGTCCGTCGCGAGCTAGGTGGTGCCAGCGCGAGGTCCTATACGGTGGCATCAGCAGCACGGCGAGCCGGCGCTGCATCCGGCGGACCTTCTCGTAGTCCTCACGCATGTTGAGCCGGGGCGCGGCGAACAGGCGCAGCACTGCTCGAGACAGTCTGTTCACGCGCGGGAGCCGGTTCGGGGAGTGGAATCTTCCATGCCGCCAGCTTAGAGGCAGGTCAGTTGGGTTTCCGAGCCGCGATGAGATGGCGAGTGGAGTGCGCGACGAATGGGTCGCCTCGGCGGAACCGGCCATCGAGTTCTTGCAGCTGGGACGGGTAGTCCTCGACGCTGAAGCCCGGCACCCACCAGGGGCATTTGCGCAGGATCCAGATGACGGCACCGATATCGTAGAACTCCATGCGGCAGCGCGCAGTGCGCAGGCTCTCGAGTGCGAGTCCGGCCGCCTCGGCGTCATGGACCTCTGTGTCAGGATGGCGGCTCCTGCGGTTCTCCGGCTGGGGCCCGACGAAGAACTCAATGAGTTCGAACGCCGAGGCCGGTCCGACGTGTTGGGCGAAGTAGGTGCCTCCGGGGACAAGGACCCGCGCGATCTCCGACCACTCGGGACGCACCGGATGGCGAGAGCTGACCAAGTCGAAGCTGCCATTGGCGAAGGGGAGACGCTCGGGGCTGGCCTCGACGACATCGACCCCGCGCGGGCTCAGGCGCTTCCGGGCGGCGACGACATTGGGCGGGTGGGCCTCAGTAGCGGCCATGCGCGGTGGCAGCAGTGGAGCCTCGTCGATGACCTCACCACCGCCGGTGTCGATGTCGAGGGCGGCGCTTGCAGTGGACAGGCGTTGGGCGAGCAGTTGGGCGTAGCCCCACGGTGGCCGTTCTTCGGTGGCGCGTCCGTCGAGCCAGGAGAAATCCCACCCGGCGACATCGGCGGCCTGTGCCTCGGTGACCAGTGTGTCGAAGGTGCGCATAGTGCAATCGTTGCCTATGCGTCGAGTGCTTGTACAGGTGGTCCTGCGAAATCGGTGGCAAGCCAGGCCTTGACCTCTGTTGCGAGTGACGACGGTGCTTCGAGGGGCACGAGGTGCCCAGCTCCCGGGAACCAAGTGACTTTGGGATTGCCAGGCAAGGTGCGGGCGAGTCGCTCGGCCTGTTCGGCAGGTATCCACGGATCGTCCGCTCCCCACCCGATGCGTGTCGGACAGCGAACCTCGCCGAGGCGGTTGACGATCGGGTCCGTGTGCTCGGGCCGTAAGCTGGCGATCTGGTGGTAGAAGGCTGGTTGACCTGCGCCTGTGCACCAGGGAGCCGCGAGTTCCTGGACTGACGAGTGGCCAAATCCCTCGCCTCCCGCGCCGGCGATGTATTCGGTGACAAGGGCGCTGTGCAGTTGCGGAGGAACTGCCGCGAAGACCGGTTCGTTCTCAGCCACCAAGCGGAAGAACGGTGAGCCCCATGGGTCCAGGGTCACGATGTCGAGCAGGTACAGCGAAGCGAAATCGCGGTTCTCGAGCAGGTGCGCGCCCAGGGCGACGGCTCCTCCGATGTCGTGGGCGATGACATGCGGCTTCTGAATGCCCCAGATGTCCAGAAGCTCTGCCAGACGACGACGTTGGGTGACGAGGTCAACGGCAACGGCCTCCTCGGCGATGGAATCACCGTATCCGGGCATGTCCCATAGAAACACTCGATGATGGAGGCTGAGCTCGCGGGCCAGCGGCAGCCACATCCGCGATGACCATGGTGTTCCGTGACAGATGACGATATCGCCGAGGTTGTCTTCGTCTGAGGTCGGTCCGATGACCTGAGTGGCCACCACGGGGCCGTCGTGAAGTGTGATGTTCTCTTTCATATTTCGAACGTAGAACTTCAGGTCAACCTGAAGTCAAGGTGTCATCATAGTGGCATGAAGATCGGTGAAGCGGCGCAGCGCCTGGGGATCGCCGCACATGTGCTGCGGCATTGGGAAGACGAAGGGGTCGTGGTTCCTGACCGCACGGCCACAGGCCACAGACTGTACGAGTCTGAGCATCTGGCTCGGTGTCGGATCGTGCTCTCCTGCCAGGACGTGGGGATGAGTCTGGCGGAGATCCGGGCGATCGTGCACCGTGGTGAAACGGGGCGTGCGGAGATCATCGCGGCACGGATCGCCGCCATCCGGGCCCAGCGCTCTTCACTTGATTCAGCTGAGAGGTTCCTGCTCCATGTTCGTCAGTGCCGGCACGACCTCATGGCCAGGTGTCCGGAGTGCTCGCAGTATTCGCAGGCCTGATGCCCAAGGCCCGAGGTGAAGTTGAGATATGGCGTTCACGATTGCTCAGCAGCGCCACCTCGGTGTCGGGTGAATTTCATCCTTCGAAGGTGGTCACAAAACACCTCAGAAGCGGCATGATGGCACTATGACCACAGATATGGATATTGCGCTCAACGCCGAGCTCGACTCGATCATCGATATCGCCGCCGGCCTGGGTCTGAAATCACAGGACATCATTCCCTACGGATGGACCAAGGCCAAGGTCCCCATCGACGTGCTTGACGCCGCTGCCGAGACCGCCACCGATGGGAAACTCATTCTCGTCACCGCCATGAGTCCGACACCGGCAGGTGAGGGTAAGACCACGACGAGCATCGGACTGGCCGACGGTCTCAACGAACTCGCCCGGTCGAAGCCCGAAGTCGGCAAAGCTATCCTCGCGCTGCGTGAACCGAGCATGGGGCCGGTCTTCGGCATGAAGGGCGGAGCAGCCGGCGGGGGATACGCCCAGGTGGTGCCGATGGAGGACATCAACCTCCACTTCACCGGTGACTTCGCGGCCATCGCAGCTGCGAACAACCTCGCCGTGACCATGCTCGACAACCACATCCATCACGGCAATGAACTCGACGTCGACGTCAGGCGCGTCCACATCCGCCGCGTCGTCGACCTCAATGATCGAGAGCTGCGCGGCGTCGTCGTGGGCCTCGGCGGCCTCAACGGGGGAGTGCCCCGTGAAGATGCCTTCGACATCGTCGTCGCCAGCGAGGTCATGGCGGTCTTCTGCCTCTCGACCTCATTGACCGACCTCAAGGAACGTTTGGGACGGATCGTCCTCGCGCACAGTCGCTCACGAACCCCGATCACGGTCGCCGACGTCGGTGCTGCCGGCGCGATGACTGCTCTGCTGCGTAATGCGCTGGAGCCCAACCTCGTCCAGAGCCTCGAGCATTCGCCGGCATTCATCCACGGTGGTCCGTTCGCCAACATCGCCCACGGCTGCAACAGTCTGCTGGCGACGAAGGCCGCGCTGACCTTGGGTGATTGGACCGTGACCGAGGCCGGCTTCGGTGCCGACCTGGGTGCAGAGAAGTTCCTCGACATCAAATGCCGCGCCGCCGGCATCTGGCCCTCGGCCGTAGTCGTCGTCGCCACCTTGCGAGCGCTGAAGTACCACGGCGGCATCGAGGTCAAGGACGTGCAGACGCCCAACACCGAGGCGGTGATCGGGGGAATGAGCAACCTCGAACACCACTGCGGGAACCTGCTCAACATCTACGGGATCACCCCGGTCGTGTGCTTCAACCGGTTCCCCACCGACACCGACGAGGAGATGGCAGCCGCGATCGCGCACCTGCGCTCGAAGGGCATCTCGGCCGTCGAGTCCACCCACTGGGCCGATGGCGGCAAGGGTGCGCTCGCCCTCGCCGAGGCGGTCGTTGAGGCTGCCGGTGGTGTGGGAAATGCCGGCGCTGCCGTCGACGATGGCTCAGTGTTCGTCGCGGGAACAGCCTCGGGTGATGCTGAAGCTCCACCACCTGGCACTTCGTCAACCGGCACCTCGTCGGATGGGTCGCCGCGGGCACAGTACAGCTACGAACTCGACCTGTCCCTGGAGGAGAAGATCCGTACGATCGCACAGCGGATCTATGGCGCGGCCGATGTCGACCTGCCGACCACGGTCACACGCAAGCTCAAGCAGTTCACTGACGAAGGCTACGGTGATGCCCCCATCTGCATCGCCAAGACCCAGTACTCGCTGAGCACGGACGCGAGCCTGCGCGGTGCACCCAAGGATCACATCATCGAGGTCAAGGACGTGCGCCTATCGGCCGGTGCGGGCTTCGTCGTCGTCATCGCCGGTGACATCATGACGATGCCCGGCCTGCCCAAGGTGCCCTCGGCTCTGAAGATCGATGTCACCGAGGACGGGAACATCACCGGGCTGTTCTGAGCCACCAGAGTCAATGCATTGAGACGCGGTTGCGGCTGTTCAGACCCAGCCCTCGTGGCGGGCGCTGTGCAGTGCCTCTGCGCTGTTGCGTGCCCTCATTTTGCCGATCGCATTCGAGAGATAGTTGCGAACGGTGCTCGGTGACAGGTGGAGAGCAGAGGCGATGTCGGCAACAGGTGTTCCACCGTCTGAGGCGATGAGCACCTGGACCTCACGGTCCGACAGCGGATTCTCCCCGGCGCTGAGCGCCTGTGCTGCCAGCAGCGGATCGATGACCGTCTCACCGGCGACAACCCGACGGATCGCCGCGGCGAGTTTCTCCACTGGATCATCCTTGACGAGGAATCCTCGTGCGCCGGCATCCATGGCACGGCGCAGATACCCGGCTCGTGCGAAGGTCGTGACGAAGATGATGTGTGTGTCGGTCTCCTCGTGGGCTCCGGACAGGTGCAGATCTTCGAGCGCCTCGAGTCCACTTTGACCCGGTAACTCGATGTCGAGGAGAAGCACATCCGGGCCGAGGTCCTGGACCAGCTGGGTCACCTCCTCACCGCGCCCCGATTGCCCGACGACGGTGATGTCGTCTTCGAGGTCGAGGAGGCTGATGAGCGCAGACCTCATCAGGGTCTGGTCCTCGACGACGGCGATTCTGATCATGACTGGTCCTCTCTCATCGGCACAGTGACCGAGACTGCGAATCCTCGCTCATCGGTGAGGATGTCTACTCGACCGCCGAGGCGCTCGGCCCGTTCGCGCAATCCGGTCAATCCGGATCCCCGCTCGCTGCCGTTCGCACCCCGACCGTTGTCGCTGATGTCCAGAGTGGCGGTCCCGTCGCGGACGGCGACCGTCATCGAACAGGTCGAAGCGTGCGCATGGCGCAGCACATTGGTCGCGGCTTCTCTGACCACCCAGGCAAAGAGCGTGTCCGTGGCCCGGTCGAGTGGGGGCAGCGGGTTTGTGACCTCGGCCTTCACCCCTGCATCGGCGAGGGCATCGGTGGCAAGTTTAAGCTCCTCGGTCAGCCGGATCTCGCGATAGCCGACGACCGCCTGACGGACGTCGGCCAAGGCGGTGCGACCGATGTCCTCGATATCGCGAGCATGCGTGGCCGCAGCCTTAGAGTCCGCCTCGGCGAATCGTCGGATGGCTTCAGACTTGACCACGATGACCGACAGCGTGTGTCCGAGGAGGTCGTGCAGGTCTCGTGAGAAGCGCTGACGTTCTTCGACGACGGCCAGCGCGGCCAAGCGGCTGCGCGTGGCCCGCAGCTGTCCGACCAAGTCGGCGAGGCAGCGGATGAGGTAGGTGCTGGCCCCGGCCATGACCGTGGCGAAACCGAACTGGAGCGCATTGCTCAGCGACATGGTTGCGAATCCCTCGGCGAAGGTGCCGCTGATCGACAGTCCCATGACGAAGCCGAAGGCCGCACGGCGTCGAATCGCCGTTGCCGCGGCGATGGCGAGCAGCGGGTAGAGGAAGCCCTGACCACCTTGAGAGAAGACGAACTGGATGACGACGAGGGCTGTCAGCCCGAGCGTGCACAGTTCACCCGCCCACTGCGGCCCATCGCTGTGGGCCACGATGATCGTGACGACGTAGACGACTGCGATCACGAGATAGATGCTCAGGGTGAAAGTGTTGCCGGCCATCGCGTTCGACACGATCGGTGCCAGAAGGAGGATGGGCAACCAGATCAGGGCGAACACTGGCCCGCGGGTGCGTGCGACCCAGCGAGTGAGCTCGTCATTGTGGTCCGTGGCAGGAGCTTGTGTGGTCATGGGTGCCTCCGTTTCGTACATTACTCGGAGACCGTCGGGGTTGCGGCGACAGCGTGGTTCGGATCGAAGCTGGCTGGCTGCGTGCGGCGGCGATTGCGCTGTGGCAGGACGAGTCTGAAACCGGTGAGCACGGTGGCGCCGACGACCAGATGCATGAGCTCGAGTACCAGCAAAGACGTGCCTGAGGCTCCCGAGAAGGGAGGGGCGGCCAGTGACGCGAGAAGGACCACGCAGCCGAGCACCGTCCATTCGGTCAATCCGCCGCGCAGACTGCGCAGGACGATGAGCGCCAACCACGCGGCGCAGCCGACGAGCAGTGCGGTGGAGACGACCGCCGCGGGTCCAACCGTTGTTGCGGCAGTCGAGAGGGAGACCCCGGCGACCGGAACGGCCACGATCCAGATGGTCAATGCGGCTGCGGCCGCGGCAGCGATCGTGACGAGTCCGCCGAGCAGGGTCCGGCGGCGGGACGGCCTGTCAGGTACAGGTGCTGATGTGCTGTGATGGCGCATGGCGAGCCTCTCATCGAATCTGATGCCGGAATCTCCGACATCATCAACGCTATTGCGGCTCAGCCAAGCGGAGTAGGGGGCACAGTACCGAAAGGGAAGTGACATATGTCCTGCAGGGCACCTCGGCGATCCTTGGTTCTGTTCCAGCGGTGATCGCAGAGGGCTGGCAAGCACAGCGCGTGAGAGCGGTTTCCTCAGTCCTTGCCGGTCACTCGGGCGAAGACGCGGTCGAGAGAGGTCGAAAGTGCGGCGACGTTGTTCTCGTCCATCCACTCTCTGTGAAGCATCTCGTTGAGGCCGCCCGGGGTCTCGTGCCCGGCGACGAGATCTGCGAACGAGGAATCGGTTGTGGCGAGCTTGTTGCCCAGTCCGGCGAACTGGCCGCGGACGATGCTGTCGGCATCAGTTCTGCCCCACCCCTGCTGCACAAGCCAATCTGCGATCGTCTGCAGGTAAGCGTAGTAGGCCGACATCGTCGCAGTGGTGGCCGACAGTGTGCTGAAGAGCTGTTCCGAATCCGCGACGACGGTGCCGCCGAGGGCGTCAAAGAATTCTTCGACGCCGAGGTGAGCGGGGTAGACCGGAGTGACGCCTTGGCGCTCACGCACGGGCGGCAGCGGGATCACACGGACGATGGTGGGGTTCTGCGGCAGCAGTGGGGAAAGCTCCTTGACCGAGACTCCGGCAACTGCACTGATGAAGGTGCGATCCGCGGGAATGTCGAGTTCGGTGAGCACCGCTTGGGTCTGCTGGGGCAGCACCGCGAGGATGATGTGCTCACTGCAATCGATGACTTCTTGATTGCTCGCACAGACCTTGACCCCGTCGAAGTCGTTCGCCAGCTTGGCTGAGCGTTCGGCATTCCTGGGAGAGAGGAAGAAGTCCGGGTGATCGTCACCGCCACATGATCCTTCGACGATCGCAGATGCGATCTCGCCGACTCCGATGATCCCGATTGCGGATGTCATTGCGGTCCTCCTGGTGACGTCGTTGTAAACGTGGGAGCGGGGGAAGCCCCATAGGCGCATTGTGCCACTGCTCAAGAGGCGATACAGCGGAGACTCGGAATCCAGGCTCAGCGCTGTTCGATGACCTTCTTGATGGCAGCGAGGGTCTCTGGGATGCCGGCTCGCGCGGCCGAGGTTCGTTCGGCGATCTGCTCGGCGGCTTGGTCCCCGTATTTCTCCTCGAAGAAGGCCTGCCCCTCCGGCAGGAACTCCCACGACTCGGTGAGCAAAGTGCCTCCATCCATTGCCTCCACACGGTAGGTCCAGTGAACCCGGCCCGGCCCCACGCTCCACCCGAAGGCACGCCCATCATCGGCGACGACAACCTGGCTTCGGGTCTGCCACTCACGACCCGGGGTGACGTTGCGCCCGGTGAACCACGCTCCCATTCGTGGACCGTCGCCCTCGTCCCACCAGCACTCTTGGCAGATCGGTGACCATTCGCCGGTTCGGGTCACGTCCGAGACAGTCTCGTAGACGGTAGCCGGATCGGCATTGATCAGGATGGAATCGGCAAAGGTCAGAGATTCGGTCATGCTGGCAACTTTACCGATTTCTCAGATCGGCTCCGACTCGCAATGTGTCAACGTGGTGCGCATAGCACTACGCTGCGACGGTCTCCTCATTCGAAGCTGCCGAGAACGGCCTCCGCAGCTGCCTTGACGATGGCCGGCCCGTCCTCGGAGTCCGGATCTTCGGTCTCGGTGAGCACTGTGATGACGATGGGGTCCTCACCCGGCGGGTAGACGAAGGCGATGTCGTTCTGGATGGCATCGGAATGTCCCGACTTGTCCTTCACGATCCACTCCTCTGGTGCACCCGCGCGGATGAGGGGGTCACCGGTCTCATTGTCCGACATCCATTCGAGCAGCACAGCACGGTCGTCCGGAGACAGTCGGTCGGGGTTGAGCAGGCCCTGCATGTCAGTTGTGTAGGCAGCGGGAGTCGTGGTGTTGTCGGGGCTGCCGGGGTCGATGGCGTTGAGTTCCGGTTCTTCGTCGATGACCTCGGTGGTCGGGTCGCCGGCGTCTTCGAGCGCCTCATCGAGTCCCTGGGGTCCGCCGATCTCGTCGAGCACGATGTTCATTGCCGCATTGTCACTGACCCGCAGCGCGCTTTCGGCAATATCTTCCAGCGGCAGTCCGGTATCGACGTGTTTCTCCGTCACCGGTGTCCAGCCGGCGGCGTCGACATCGGCCTGGGTCCATGTCACCACTTCGTCGAGTTCTTCGGGTGTGGTTGCGGCGAGCAGTTCGGCCACCGCGAACACCTTGAGCGTCGATGCGAATCCGAAGCGCTCATCGGAGCGATGGTCCACGGTTGAACCGTCTCCGGTGTCGATCGCGCTGACTCCGACTCTCGCTTCGTATTCGTTCTCGACTGCTTCGAGCTGCGCTGTGACCTCCTGCTGCTGCGTTCGGTCCGGACTCGGTGTCGGACTGGCCGATTCCGTCTGCGCGTCGGCGGGTGAGCAGCCAGTGGCCATGACAAGCGTCAGGGCTGCTGCGGTCAGAAGCTTCACTGGTCGTCTGTTCATATGGTTGATCCGTTCTCTCATCGGTTCACATCTCATGCCGGGTTCGCCCTGCTGAGAACTACTGTTCACGACTTCTCTCATGCGGTCGAACACGGTTTCAGTGCATCGCATACCGAAAACGCATAACAGGACGCATACTATGGGGTGATGGACCTGATTGAGGCCTGCCGTACATTCACCGCCGTCAGCGAGCTGGAAAGCATGACTCTGGGCGCCGCGGCCAATGGAATTCCCCAGCCGGTCGCCAGCAGGCGCATCGCCGGGCTGGAGAAGCAGTTCGGGGCACGGCTGCTCGACCGGACTGGCAGGGGAGTCAATCTCACACCGTTCGGCCGTGACATGCTCGCCTCTGCGACGCGCTTAGTCGAACTGGCCGATGAGATGATGCTCGATGCCGACAGAGCCAAGCTCCGACCGGTCTCCCTCGCAGTGCCGACGTCGTGCGCGACGCGCGACCTCGCGGTGTTGGCCGCCTCGGCGAATTCTCGGGGCCTGCGCATCGACTTCCATACCGGACCGCCGAGCCGAAGGGATGAAGACCTCACCGCTCGTCGGGTCAGAGCGGCACTGCGATCCGTCCCCGCCCAAGAAGGCGTATGGGCCGTTCCGCTGGGGTGCGCACACCGGTCCGGGATGCTGCATCCGGTGCGGATCGCCGATCTGCGGAGGGCACGGACACGGGTCCCGGGCGACGGCGTGAGGCTTGCAGGTCAGAGGCTCAGGTTGTTGAGCGAGGACAATGTGCCGCATGTACGTGATCGTATTCGGCGGGCCGCGGAAGAGTCTGGCCTTCTGCCGTATCAGGTGGTGACGGATCTGTCCGATCCCGCTGCTGTCGCCGGGGTCCTGGGGGAGGGGGACCTGTTGGTCTGCAGCGCGGACGAAGCCGCGAAACTCGAACTCTCATGGGCTCCGCTGCTTGATCCGGTCGTCGCGAGGGGATATGTCCTGGCAGCCACCTCGGCGGACGATGTCTCGGTCCTCGGGGAGTTCGACGAGGAGATCGCCGACTGTCTGGGCGCGACTTCGGGCGCTCCTGCCTCGACTACGTCGACCGGAGTCGAATCACCTACAGGAGCTGCGTCGACCGGAATCGACTCACCGAGCGAGGCTGCGCAATGAGGAGCGAGGCACGACTGGCCAGGGAGGTCGGCGATGAGCTCGAGGCCGCGGGACTGCGCGCCCGGATCGTGGTCCGCGACCTCGATTCGCAGGCTGAGATCTCGATCGCGGCCGACGGGCCGGTTCCGCTGGCCTCTGTCGTAAAGGTGCCGATCGCCCTCGCCGTCCTCAACCGCATCGCCGATGGTCGGCTCGAAGCCGATCGCCAGGTTCTCGTCGAGCCCCGCCGATGTGAGGCCGGAAGCCTGATGGCTACGAGCCGCTTTCGCCATCCCGCGCGGATCGCAGTTGATGATCTGCTCATGCTCTCGGTGTGCTTCAGCGACAACACGGCCACCGATGCCCTGCTCGACCTCGTCCCCACCGAGGTGGTTCAGCGTGACCTTGACGACCTCGGACTGGGCGGAATCCAGATCCGACACCACCTCGATGCACTGGTCCGGACTCCTCTTGAGAGTCTTCCGCCCCCAGAGGCTCACCTTGCCTACGAACTCGCTCACGCGAACCCCACGCAGGGCGCTGGGCATCGGATCTGGCAGCTCGACGTCTCGCAGGCGAATGTCGCCACAGCTGCAGGGCTGACCGACCTGCTTGCTGAACTGTGGCGCCCCGAGAGGATCGACACTTCGGCCGCTTCCCGGCTGCGAGAGCTCATGGCTGGCAACGTCGTGCGCCACCGACTGGCCCCCGACCTCATGTCCGATGTGGCACGGTGGTCGTCGAAGACCGGCACTCTGCTGCACCTCCGACACGAGATCGGAGTCGTCGAGCACGCCGATGGGCAGACCATAGCGGTCGTGGTGCTCAGCGAATCGAGCAACTCGGCCGCGGTGCAGCCAGCCGCGGAGGCGGCTCTGGGAGCAGCAGCGCGGGCACTGCACGATGCGCTCAGATGAGCTGATCGAATGACAAGTCTCGGCCGTACTCGATCAGCTCGGCGCCGATCCGTGCCAACTCGGCGCGAAGCTCGGGCGGTGACAGCACTTCGACCGTTTGCCCCCACCCGGCCAACTGTTCGGCCAGTGCGACGATGAGGTGGGCCCTCACCTCGGCGATGGTGAAATCTGAGTCCCCGGTGACGACGGTGAAGTACCTGCCGAAGTGTGCGGAGAGGATCGAAACGGTCCAGTTCGGACAGCGGATCGTCGCCGTGACGGATGAGCGAAGCGCCTCCACCTCCTCGACATGCGCGGCCCAGTAGGAGGCGAGGTCGAAATCGAGATCAGTCGCCGAGGCAGTGATGTGTCCCGAAGTCATACCGCCGGGGGCATCGGCATTCGGTTCCACAGCCTCCGCCTCGGTGATGCGGTCAACGCGATAGGTCCGCACCCTGTCGGTGCGGGCGACGAGGTACCAGGTGCCGGCCTTCGCCACGAGCCCGAGCGGACTCGCAGCATGCATGTCGGTGGTTCCATTGCGCCCGGTGTACCTGATGTTGAGGGTCTGGTGATGCACGAGCGCATTACGCAGAGTGCCGAGGCGTTCGTGTCCGTCGTCTGTTGGTGGCGCTTTTCCCCACGTGGTGTGGTCATAGTGGATGCTCGTGGCCAGTGCCTCGGCTTCGGCTCGCAGTGACTCGGGGAGGGCGCGGATGAGCTTGCGGGTGGCCACGCGGGTTTCTGGACCGGAGAGGCCCGCGGTGCCGAGCATCCAGAACAGGGCCCGTGCCTCGTGTCCGGAGAATCCGGTGAGGTTCGTCCTGGCCCCGCCGATGAGCTGCCAGCCGCCGCCTCGACCGGGCTGAACATAGACAGGCACGCCGGCCGTGGACAGTGCCTCGAGATCGCGGCGAGCAGTGGCGATCGAAATCTCGAGCTCCTCAGCAACCTGGGCAGCGGTGACCTTCCCGCGGGTCTGCAGGAAGAGCAGCAGGGCAAAAAGTCGGTCTGCGCGCATAGACGAAGTCTCTCACTAAAAGTGCTCACTTGATGATCACTTTGACTGTGAGACTCGGAGATATCGACCGCACCAGGCGGATGGCAACGCAGAGCGAAGGACAATGACATGAGCATTCTCAAAGGGCTGACCACGATGGTTCTCACCGCAGACGACGTCGACGCAGCAGCCGAGTGGTACGCAGATTTCCTCGGGCAATCTCCCTATTTCCGGCAGCCGCCTGAGGGGCCGGCCGCCTACGTCGAGTTCCGGATAGGTCCAGACGAGGACGAGCTGGGCATCATGGACCGCTCGTATGCGCCGGAGGGAACGGCCGCGGGAAGCAGTTCGGTCACGCATTGGCATGTCGAGGATGTGGAGAAGATCTTCACCGACCTGGTGAGCCGCGGTGCGACGGTGCACACGCCCCTCACGCCGCGTGGACCGGAGTTCGTGACCGCTGCGGTGATGGACCCGTTCGGCAATGTGCTCGGACTCATGTACAGCCCGCACTGGTCTGGCCAGCACTGATCTCGGCAGCACTGGTCAGGCCAGCACTGATCGCGAAGTGAGACGGGATGTGGCGCCGCAGGCGGACTCAGGCGTCGCGCTTGCGCAGCACCAGATGACCCAACAGCAGTCCCGCCGCGGCCCAACCCAACAGCACCAAGACCGCGGTCGGCTGGCGGGAGGCGCGGCCTTCCTCTCTCCGCGGTTGGCGCACCGCGTGATCGATCGGTTCCGTTCCGGGCCCCGACCCGATGCCGCGGCGCAGGAATCCGTCGCGGCACTGTCCGCTCGAGAGCGCGATGTGCTTGCGCTGGTGGGAGCGGGAAGAGCGAACTCCGAGGTAGCGCGAGAGCTCTACCTCACGGAAGGCACCGTCAAAGGCTACGTCAGCGCGATCCTGAGCAAACTCGGCGCCGAGAATCGAGTGCAGGCTGCGATCCTGGCCCACCATGCCGAGTTTATCGCGGAGTGATCGTCGGCGTGCCGAGATCGCCGTTCGGCGACGCAGACCCTCTGGACCAGGAGGTCGAGGCACCCATGAATGTGGGCCCGCGTGCGATTCTGACTCAGAAATCGCACGCAGGCCCACAATGACGAGCTTCAGGAGCGTGAAATGCTCACTTGGAACTCAGAATCTCACGATTCAGAAGCCTCCACCTCAGAAGCTGGGCAGGACCGATCCGTCGGACCACTTCTTCTCGATGAACTTCTTCACCTCGGGGGAGTGGAGGAGCTCGTCGAGCTTCTTGATGTTCTCATCGTCCTTGTTCTCGGTGCGCGTGGCGAGGAAGTTGCCGTAGGGGTTGTCCTCGGCACCTTCGAGCAGGATTCCGTCCTTGGCCGGGTTGAGGCCGGCTTCCAGGGCGTTGTTGCCGTTGATGACCGAGGCGTCGACGTCTTCGAGGGTGCGCGCCAATTGAGCGGCGTCGGCTTCAACGAACTCGACCTTCTTCGGGTTGCCCTCGACGTCGGAGAGCTTCGCATCGACCGCGTCGACACCGTCCTTGAGTGTGATGACCTTGGCCTCTTCGAGCATCTTCAGTGCACGGCCCTGGTTGGCAGGATCGTTGTTGATGCCGATCTTCGCACCCTTGGGCAGGTCCTTGACGTCCTTGATGTCGTTCGAGAACAGGGCGAAGGGCTCGAGGTTGATCGGGTCGAACGCGGTGAGCTCGTAGCCCTGTCCTTCGATCTCGGAGTCGAGGTAGGGCTTGTGCTGGAAGTAGTTGGCGTCGATGTCGCCATCGGACAGAGCCTTGTTGGGCAGGGTGTAGTCCGTGTATTCGGTGACCTCGATGTCGAGGCCGGCATCCTCGGCGAGATTCTCGTCGACGAAGTTCAGGATGTCGCCCTGCGGCACCGGGGTGGCACCGACGGTGAGCTTGGTGATGTCGCCGTCCTTCTCGCCGACGGAGTCGGTTCCGCCGCCGACGAGGCCGCAGCCCGAGAGTAGCAAGGTCGCACTCGCAGCGATGGCGATGAGTTTGGTCTTCATGGTTCTCCTTGAGTGATGTGCTTCGTCGCAGTGACGAGATTTCAGGTGGTTCAGGTTCAGCGGTGGTCGACGGCGCGGGCGATGCGGTCGCCGATGAATTGGATGAGGGTGACGATGACGACGAGGACGATGATGCAGGCGATCATCGTGTCCGCCTGGTAGCGCTGATAACCGTAGGAGATTGCCAACGCACCGAGTCCGCCTCCGCCCACGGCCCCGGCCATGGCCGTGTAGGACACCAGAGTCACCGAGGTGACCGTTGCGGCTCCGATCAGGCCGGGCTTCGCCTCGGGGACGTAGACCTGCCGGACCACCTGCCCGTTCGACGCCCCCATCATCAGTGCCGCCTCGACCTTCCCTTCCGAGACCTCACGCAGGGAGTTCTCGACGAGGCGGGCGTAGAAGGGGATCGCACCGATGGTCAGCGACACCACGGTCGCCTGCCAGCCCAAGGCTGAACCCACGACGAAGCGGGCGAAGGGGATGAGGGCGATGATGAGGATGATGAAGGGTATCGAGCGCGTGATGTCGACGATGATCGACAGCACTCGGTAGAGCACGGGACGCGCTTTGAGCCCGCCTTTTGAGCTGGTGAACAGCCAGATACCCAGGGGCAGTCCGATGAGGACGGCCAGCCCGGTCGACCACAGGGTCATGAGCAGGGTCTCGATGGTGGCGGGCAGCATCTGCTGCGTGATCGCCGGGTTGTCGAACCATGTCGGATCGTTCATCAGGCTGCCACCTCCGCGTAGATTCCGTCGGCTTCCAGAGCCGTGATGAGCTCCTTCGACGCAGCGGCAGAGCCGACCGTGAAGCGGATTCGCCCGACCTGGCTGCCCTCGATGGTTTCGACGGCACCGGCGAGGATCGCATCGGCGCTGACTCCGGCCGACTGCGCGCTGGTCAGGACCTTGGGCAGGCTCGTTCCGGACAAGGACACCTCGACGAGTGCGGTGTCCCCGTCATCAAGGCCGATGGGCGGAAGGGGGACGAGATCCTTGGCCAGGGTTGAGCCGGGTTCGGAGATCACCTCGGCGAGTTTGCCGGTCTTGGCCACGCGACCATCGGCCAGGAGAGTCACCGAGTCGCAGATCTCGCGGATGACGGACATCTCGTGGGTGATGATGAGAACGGTGATGCCCAGGCGATCGCGCAGGGAGCGGATGAGGCCCAGGATCTGGTCCGTGGTGGTGGCATCCAGCGCCGAGGTGGGCTCATCGCACAGGAGGACCTTGGGTTCGGCAGCCAGCGCCCGGGCAATGCCCACGCGCTGTTTCTGTCCGCCGGAGAGCTGGGCGGGGTAGTTGTCGGCACGGTCGCCGAGGCCCACGATCTCGAGCAGCTCACGGGCCTTGGCCAGACGTTCGGACTTGGCGACGCCGGCGATCTGGAGTGGGTGGGCCACATTGTGCAGGGCGGTGCGCGAATCGAGGAGGTTCACGTGCTGGAAGACCATGCCGATGCTGCGGCGAGCCTCGCGCAGTCCCGAACCGGACTGGTCGGTGATGTCCACCTCGTCGATGGAGACAGTGCCGGAGCTCGGGCGTTCGAGTCCGGTCAGACACCGAATGAGCGTGGATTTGCCGGCACCGGAGCGGCCGACGATGCCATGGATCTCTCCGGCGGGGACCGACAGATCGATCTCCTCCAGAGCGACGGTGTCTCCGAACACCTTCCGCAGACTGCGCAGCTCGATCACAGGCGGCTCCTCTTGTGGGTGGGATGGGGTAATAGCGACATGAACCTACGGTTCAGTAGTGCCGATGATTCAGCATGTCAAGGAGTCCGCTCTGCCTCGGGCATCGGCGTCATAAAAAGACGCACAACCGGGCGTTCGTGACCAAGGACACGCGGTTTGGGTGCATTCGCCCCACCTTCGCGGGATCGATGCTCAGGGTGACTTCTTGGCACGGGCATCCTCGAGAGCGAAATAGATTTCGTCATGAGCCCGAATGGAGTCAACCCCTAGTCCATCTAACTCCTCTGTGATCACAGCAAGAAGAACATGGATGAGGGCTGATGCTGCGACAAGTGAAGGGAAATGTGAACTTCCCTCGGCAGGGATGACCAGCATGTCATCGATGTAAGGCGTCAGGTGGGAGAATCGGGTGTCAGAGATGAGCATGACCCGAAGCCCACGGTCCTTGGCTACCCTGGCAATTGCTTCGAACTCGGCGGGAGTGCGCCAAAAATTCATGATGAGGATGACATCTCCGATGTCGGCGGAGGACATCGCAGTGTGAGCGGCCCTGCCGCCCCATCCCACGGGTATCGTAGTGAGGCCAAGTCGCGCACCGACATGAGCGAACTGTGTCAACGGGCCCAAATAGCTTCCCGACCCGTAGAGGAGAATCTTCGCCAAGGCTTCGGGGTGCTCATGAGTGCCATGGATGAGGTTGTGCGCAAAATTGCGACACATCTCGGGGTCGAGTGAATTCCTCAAGTTGTTCATGGTCACGACATCAGAGAGAAGCGCCGCGTCGATGACAGAACCTTCATGATTGGAATGGATCTCCAATAGGTCATTGGCATCGAGGTCGGCGAGAAACATTGCGCGCAGCTCCTGCTGCAGATCGGTCCATCCATTGCATCCGAGTAGTTTTGCACTGCGCATTACGGTGGCCGGGTCCACCCCGACGCGACGAGCGAAGTCAGCGACCGTCGCAGACGTTGCATACTGCGGCGAGCCCGCTAATGCTCGAACAACGCGCGACGATTGCTTCCCCAGGCGGCGATGTCCGAGCTTGGAGAGAATCCATTCCTCAACGCGACTCACTGGGTCGGCAGACTGAAATTCACGGTCTTCATCAGAACTTTCGTATTGCATAATCCCTACTTTGCAATATAGCCTCGTGTTTGTCACAGAGTCGTGCCCACCAGATGTTGAGGAACTCATACATGTCCGACAAGCACACCTTGAGCCGACCCGGGGTCGGAATCCGTACGCTCAATGTAATAGAAAATATAGGAAACCGACTGCCGCACCCAGTCTGGCTCTTCGTTGTACTTTCGATCGTGCTCGCGCTGGCCAGCGCTTTGTTGAACCTCGGCGGAGTCGTCGCAGTCAAGCCAGATGGCGAAGAAGCACCCATCAACAATCTTGCCAGCATTGATGGCATCCGCTTCGCTTTATCAAGCGTGATCGACAACTTCATGACCTTTCCGCCTCTGGGCGTTGCTCTCGTCGCCCTGCTCGGACTGGCGGTGGCAGATCGTTCTGGGTTGATCACGGCATTCATGCGCCAATCGCTGGCACGGGTCTCACCGCGGTTTCTCACGCCCGTCGTTGCCTTCACTGGTTCAGTGGCACACGTGGCGGGTGACGCTGGGTACATCATCCTCATTCCACTTGCAGGAATCATCTACCGCTCAATGGGGCGAAGCCCTATCACCGGTGCACTCGTCGCATTGGCGGCGCTCTCCGGAGGATCGTCAGCAAGCCCGATCCTCATTCCCAATGACGCCATCTTCTCCGGATTGACAACCGCAGCCGCACAGACTGTCGACCCGAACTACGTGATGACTCCAGTCGGCAACATCTACTTCACCGTCGTCTCCTCTCTGTTTCTCACCCTTGTCATCACCGTCGTTGTCGATGGTTTTCTATCTAAACGCATCGAGGCAAGACTTCCTGTCGACACCGCCAAGCTCGAAGAAGCTCACCATGAACCTCTATCTTCCATTGAGATCAAGGCACTGCGGAATGTCGGAATCGCCCTAGTCGCGTATACGATCGCCATCGTCCTCGCGATGATACCGGCCGGATCTCCTCTGCGTGGAGAGGACGGCGGCGTCATTGATTCGGTGCTGATCAAAAGCGTCGCAGTATTCCTAGCACTGTTCTTTGCCATCGCAGGAACGGTATATGGAATCACGATCAAGAAGATCCGGACCAGCTCGGACATTCCAGATCTTGCCGCCGACGGACTCAAAGACATCACACCCATCTTGGTGCTGTTCTTTGCCGTTTCTCAGTTCCTTGCCTACTTCAATTGGACCAACATCGGAACTCTCATCGCCACTCGCGGCGCGCATTTTCTCGAAGGTATCGATGCTCCCGTACCGATCATCTTTGGCGGCATGCTGGTCATCGTCAGCGTCATGAACTTCTTCATCACCAGTGGAAGCGCTCAATGGTCTCTCGTTGGTCCCGTCTTCGTCCCGATGTTCATGCTCTTGGATATCTCACCAGAGACAACTACTGCGCTTTACAGGATCGCCGATTCCTGTACCAATATCCTGACACCTATGAGCCCCTATTTCGCGCTGACCATCGGAATCATGCGTGGATATCGCAAAGACATCGGAATCGGCAGTCTCTTTTCACTGACCCTTCCTCTATCGATCGCGCTCTTCGCCGTGTGGACAGTCGTCTTCGCGCTGTGGTACCTCATTGGTCTCCCACTCGGCCCTGGCGCACCAATTCGTTGAACTCGTTAGTGAATGCTGTCGAACGAACCCGGAAACGAAAGAGATGAAGTGAACGAACCACGCACTGCCCCACAGTCGGCCACCGATCGCAACGCCTATTCCAGTTGGCGACTCTCACCGACGGCATACAGCGCCAAACGCAGTTTCGACTTCGAGGTACCCGTCACCCCGCAATCTCTCTACATTTCCATGGCTGACGAGGTTCGGCTGGCGGCCGACGTATTCCTCCCCTCGGTGTCTGGGGCGCCAGCGGAGGGAGAACGTCCAACCATACTGATCTTCACTCCGTACTACCGCCGATTCGCGCTCGAGGCCGACGCCGATTCGTCAGCGGTAGAAACGTCACCCAACACCGCCCGCTATCGCGATTTGTTCACACCCGCCGGATACAACGTCGTCGTCGTTGATGTGCGCGGCACTGGCGCAAGCTTCGGCCATCGGGAAGGCTTTCGTTCGCCCACCGAACGCAATGACTATTACGAGGTGGCGGAATGGGTGTGCCGACAGAGCTGGTCGGACGGGCGAATAGGCGTCACCGGAATCTCCTACCTCGGCGCAGCAGCTGACTTCCTTGCGAGCACCGGACATCCGGCGGTGAAGGCAATCGCACCCCTGTTCTCGGTATGGGACACCTATGAGAACAATTATTTTCCCGGTGGAGTCCAACTCTTCGATCTTATCGAGTCCTATTCGCAGTTGATGATCGGACTGGACCAGGACGATCGGGAGGCAATTCGACCGTTCGAATCATACGCACACCCAGCATTCGACGGTCCTGCTCCTGTTGATGAGGGCCTCAACGAAGTGGACCGGGATGCAGCGCTTCTTGATCACCGGGCGAACTATCGTCATGCCGACATGATGCGCGAGTTCGTGATGAGGGAGAAGCCACTGCCTTATGATCCGGACTACTCGTCGGCCAGCTTCAGTCCCTACTTCTATAGCGACGGCATTCGAGAGGACGTGGCAATCTATTCGGTATCCGGTTGGATGGATGGTGCCGGGTATGCCAACGGAGCGATAGCGCGCTTTCTGACGAAGAATCGGAACCCGCATCACTTGCTGCTCGGGCCCTGGGACCATGGTGCGCGCAGTCATGTTTCGCCGTGGAGCGACGAGGGGAAACCCGATGAGGTCTGGTGGTTCGAGATACTCCGTTTCTTTGACGAATATCTTGCTGGTCAGGACACCGGCATTCGCGAGGAGGCTCCGGTCCACTACTACACCATGCATGCGGAAGAATGGCGATCGAGCACGTCCTGGCCATTGGCCTCCGCGACAACACGGTATGAACTTGCCGCTGATGGAAGTTTGAAACTGCAGCCGAAGACTGCCGTGGCAAGTGAGCTGGTCGCCCAGTCGAACGTACGGGCTGACCAGCATTCGACGATCACACGCGATTGTGACCTGGTCGACTACGCGGTCGATTTTGGTGCGGGGACTGGAAACAGTACAAGATTTGAGCGCATTGCTGGTAAGTCGGTATCGAGGTACTACTCCGATTGGCAGGGCCGAACTGACCACCACCTCGTCTTCGAAACATCTGCATTGAACGAGAACATCGAACTCGTGGGACATGCAATTGTCACCCTCCAATTGTCGAGCGATCAGGCCGATGGCACGGTGTTCGTCTACCTCACCGAAGTGGAGGCGGATGGGACCGAACGCTACGTCACCGAGGGGCTGCTGCGCCTCATTCACCGAGTGGAGTCCGATAATCCAGGCACCATAGAGACAACCTGGCCTTATCGCTCCTTCAATGAAAGCGATGCGCAGCCAATGATCCCGGGCAAACTGGAATCAGTTCGCATTCCGCTCCTCCCCACGGCCTGGCGTTTTTCACCGGGCAGCTCAATTCGCCTGTCCCTTGCCGGCGCTGATGCCGACCATGCAACTCAAAGTCCGCACGGTCGCCCGCCTCATTTGAAGTTCGGAGTCAACGGTCCGTCCACCATTGAATTCCCTACAAGTTGACCGATAACTCTGAACAACTGAAGTCACGATCTTCGCTCACCGCTGAGCCATACCGAGGAGGCCCCTTGCATTTCACCCCCGTTCCCCGAAAGAACTCGTACAGGTCAATGATCGTCACGCCACAGCCTGAGGCCACCGATGCAGGCGCGATGGTCCTGGGCAACGGCGGGAACGTCGTCGATGCAATCGTTGCGGCATCTCTTGTTCAA
This sequence comes from Brevibacterium sp. UCMA 11752, assembly GCF_021532235.1. Lineage (NCBI taxonomy): Bacteria > Bacillati > Actinomycetota > Actinomycetes > Micrococcales > Brevibacteriaceae > Brevibacterium > Brevibacterium sp. UCMA 11752. Next base: position 1,852,702 of record NZ_JACBOS010000003.1, read on the forward strand.
TCGGTTGTCGATCCGCTGATGTGCGGAATCGGCGGCATGGCCGTTATCAACATCACTGCGCCCGACGGGCAGCGAATCATTATCGACGGTTTGGGATCTAGCCCCGCGGCTGTCACGCCCGACATGTGGGAAGCCGATCTTCTGGGCCCAACTCCCGATGGATTCGGATACAGAACAAAAGACTACGTAAACGAAACCGGCGCCCAGGCGATCATGACCCCTGGAACCCTGAAGACTCTCGCCGTTGTCCACGGGCGTTTCGGTTCTCTGCCCTGGTCGGATCTGTTCGGTGAGGCCTTGCGGTTGGCCGAGAGCGGTTGGATAGTACGTCCCCACCTGCAGACCTTGATGGTTCAGGATGAGACCAAATACGGCCGCATGAACTTCGGCGATAAATTAACCTCGACGCCTGATGGTCAGCGAATCTATGCCCCGAGCGGAGGGTTACCCAAGTTGGGCGACATCATTTCCAATCCTGACCTTGCCGAGGTGCTGAAGCATATCTCTGCTGAAGGTGCAGAAGATTTCTACCACGGAGAACTGGCGCAGGCGATCAGTGACAGTGTGCAACTCGACGGCGGCGTTCTCAGCGCCGATGACCTGGCCCAATACACGGTGAAAGACCTGACGCCTATCACCGGACACTACCGCGGGCTCGAGCTGTCACTTCCTCCACAGCCCGCTGGAGGTGTGCAGACCATGCAGACACTGGGCATCATGAATCACCTCGACTTCTCGACCCTGGATCACAACAGCCCCGAGCACCTGACGGTTATCGCTGAAGCAATGAAGCATGCACTGCGCGACAAGGAGGACTTGTGGAATCGTGGCCAATCCACGGACGACGACTATTCCGCGCTACTCGATCCTTCGAGATTGGATGAGACCGCACATCGGATCCGGAATGGTGAGAAGGTAGACGTTGACGGTCCACGGTACGAGTCCAGGAACACAACTCATCTCAATGCCATGGATGCCGAAGGCTTCACCGTCTCGATGACGCATACGCTGGGAAACCCCTCCGGTTATATTCCTCGCGATCTCGGATTCATGCTCAACGGCGGAATGAGTACGTTTGATCCTCGTCCTGGAACAGCGAATTCGATCGAGCCGGGGCGGAGGCGCAACACCACATCCTGCCCCACTATCGTGTTCGATGATGCCGGTCCGATGATGGCGATCGGCGCACCGGGGGCCTCGTGGATCACGCCGGCCATTGTCCAGACGATCTCGAACGTCATCGATTTTGGGATGAACGTCCAGGACTCCGTTTTGGCACCCCGAGCCGTGGCCACCTCGAACACGATCGATATCTCCAACAGGATCCCGCGCTCGACGGAACTCGGTTTGCACGATCGCGGCTATGAGGTCAGACGCTCTCCATTGAGTTACGCGTTCGCTGGAGTTCATGCGATCACGCGTCACAACGGAGTGCTTTCCGGAGCCGCCGATCCACAGCGCGATGGGTATGCAGCAGGAGTTCGCTGAGTAAGACGGGATCTATTGGTGCGCCCCACCTTCGCGGGATCGATGGACAACCTCGGTGGGGAAGTGACGGGAGTGTGAACGTTGGCGGAAGCTGGGGGAAAGCAGCGGCGCAGTTCGCGTTCTCGTAACCTCACCGTCACTTCGCGCCCGTATCCCTGAGTAGCTAAGGCTCATGGCCGCTTGCTGTCTCGGCACGGTGGTCTGGCGAGGACGACGATGGGAATACCGCATGCTCGAGGACACCACCAGGATCGCTGCGATCGTCCCCTGCCACAATGAGGAGATCACGGTTGCGACGGTGGTCAACGACCTGAAGAAGGCTGTCCCCGGGATCACCGTCTACGTCTACGACAACTGCTCCACCGACCTGACCTCGCAGAGAGCCGCCGAGGCGGGCGCGATCGTTCGCAAGGAGAACTCCCCGGGCAAGGGCAACGTCGTCAGGCGTGCGTTCGCCGATATCGAGGCCGACATCTACGTGATGATCGACGGCGATGACACCTACGAGGCCTCCCACCTTCCCGAGATGATCGAGACCCTGGTCTCCGGGCCGTATGACCATGTGCTCGGGGTGCGCCAGGACAATCAGGAGTCCACCTCCTACCGGCCCGGGCACGAAGCCGGGAACATGATGTTCAATCGGCTCACCGGGTGGCTGTTCCAATCCCAGGTCACCGACATGCTCTCCGGCTACCGGGTGTTCTCCCGCAGGTTCGTGAAGTCGTTCCCCGCTATCAGCAAGCGCTTCGAGATCGAGACGGAGCTGACCGTGCACATGATGTCGTTGCGTCTGCCCAGCACCGAGGTGCCCATCGACTTCCGTGACCGTCCCGATGGCAGCGAGTCCAAACTCTCGACGTTCAAGGACGGGTTCCGCATCCTCGGCCTCATCTCCGCCCTGGTCAGACACGAACGGCCGAGGCTGTTCTACGGTGTCATCACCACGATCCTGGCCGCATTGTCACTGCTGTTCGGGTTGCCCGTGGTCTGGGAGTTCTGGCAGACCGGACTGGTGCCCAGGTTCCCGACGGCCATCCTCGCCGCTGCCCTCATGGGACTGGCCTTCCTGCTCGGCAGTGTGGGGCTGACCTTGGACGGTCTGCGCCGTGCCAGGCGTGAGACTTCGCGGTTGGCCTACCTGGGGTTGCCGGCGGTCAGTGTGCCTGAAGCCAGCACCTCGGAACTTGACCTGCCGCGTCAAACTGTTCGTCAGTCGCCAGCAACGAGGACCTCGCTCGCCTCATGACGGCACCGAAACCAACGAATCGGGCGACGAGCACGACGAATCGGGCGACGAGCACGACGGTGAACGGTTCCAAGCTGCGAGGCTTCTTCGCCTCGGCGCTTGCCTGGGACGCCTTCCTTGCGCTGCTGACACTCATGCCGGCACTGGTCTTCACCGCGCTCTTCTTCCCGGGGCGAGCCAATGTCGACATCGCCAACCAGTATGCTCAAGCCACGGGCGACATCCCGTTCTCCGACTGGCACCCACCCGTCATGAGCGCCGTGTGGCGGGCTCTCATCAGCATCACCGGTGCAGCCGGCAGCCTCTTCGTCCTCCAAGTCGTCATTCTCGCGCTCGCCTGCTGGGGCCTCGGCGTGATCGTGCACCGGTGGGGCGCACCTCGGTGGATATCGCTGGTCGGGCCGGCAATCATGGCCACCCCGTGGGTGGTGTCGCAGATGACGACCATGTGGAAGGACACGCAGATGGCCGTGGCCATGCTGCTGGCCGTGGTCCTCCTCATCATCACCCGCTTCGTCCCGAAGACGTGGCTGCTCTGGATCCCGGCTCTGATGCTGCTCGTGTATGCGTTCGGGCTGCGGAAGAACGCCATCTTCGCCATCGTCCCGATCGCGGTCTATATCGGGTACCTGCTGGTCAAGCGGCTGCGCAGCAGTCGACGTTTCTCTAAGATCACGGGTCGGTTCGGCACACGGGTGGGCGCTCGTTTCGCCGCACGGCAAGGGATTGCGACGGCTGTGGCCTCGCTGCTCGTCCTCGTCGTCCTGGGCGCGGGCGTCAAGGCCACGGACTTGGCCATCGCCTCGCAGGAAGATGTGCAGGCCACCGGTCAGATCTCGCAGATCTTCCTCGACGACGTCATGTTCTCCGTGCCCAACGGCGATCTCCAGGCCTCGGACGCCCCTGCCGAGCTCAAGGACAAGATCGGCACAGCCCGCGACAAATGCCTGGAGAAGGGCGAGATCTGGGATGCCTACTGGAACTGCTACGGCAAGGGAGCGACCGGGGAGCCGTTCTCACCGATCGGCCACCAGGAGGAGCTGAAGGACCTGTGGTTGACCGAGGTGATCACCCACCCACTCCGCTATGCCGAGTACCGGGCGGCCGTGTTCTCCTTTTACTTCTTCACTTCGGCCGTGGAGTACTGGCCAGCCGCGTGGCACTACGACGCCGATAAGGTCGGCCTCGAACAGGGCAATGACAAGGCCGACTACATCGTCAAGCCCTATGTCGAAGACTTCGCGCTCGACACGTTACCGATGCTGTTCAAGCCGTGGTTCTGGACCCTCCTCGCAGGCCTCCTCCTGGTCTTCGCATACCGCGCTCGAACCCGGGGTGCGACCTCGGTGAAGACCGCCGGCACACGGGCCTTCTGGCCCGAGATCACGATGCTGTCCACCTCGGCGCTGTTCTATGTCTTCGGATATTTCCCGATCGTCCCGTCGAACCATTTCCGATATACGTTCTGGCCGGCGCTGGCCGTCACCACCGCGCTGCTGTTCGTCCTGGCGATGTGGCGGAGTCGGAGAGGCCCGACAACCCGGCGAGGTTCGACAGCCACGGATGATTCGAGCCCGGGGGAGACCCTGTGATCGCCGGGCACGCCGCGATCGGGGGCATTCAGCGAGTCCGAAACCTGGCCGATTAGACTCGGTGACTGTAATGAAAGAGTCATTTTCGGCCCGTATGCGGCGCCTCGCGGTGGAAGTGTTCAAATTCCTCACTGTCGGTGGTTTAGGCTACATCGTCGACGTGGGGCTCTCCAACGTCCTCGCCTACGGCCTGGGATCGATCCCCCCACTGCTCGAGGGCAGCCCCATCAAGGCGAAGATCGTCTCCACCATCATCGCCATGATCGTGGTGTGGATCGGCAATAAGCTCTGGACCTACGGGGACCGGACCACCGATTCGAACCTGCGCGGCATTCTGCTCTTCGCGGCCGTCAACCTGGCCGGAATGGCCATCTCCGTCATCCCGTTGGGCGTGACCTGGTACCTGTTCGACATGCGTGACCAGCTGACCTACAACATCTCGACGAATATCATCGGTGTCGGCCTGGCCATGATCTTCCGCTTCTACGCCTACCGGACGTGGGTGTTCAAGGATGCCTCCCGGGACGCCGAGGTGGTTGTGGAGCTGGACGAGCCCCGCACCGTTCCCGACGACCGTAAGTAGGGTTGCAGCGCTGACTTCATCGGCACAACGGTGGAGCTTCGAGCCTCCTGTGCGGGCACCGTCGTTTCGGCGCTCCACCGTTGTGCCGTAGCGAGGACTGACGCGACTGGGAGCCGAAGCCTATAGTTGGGCAAACCAGGAAGCGGGAACATCGGCGACTGGTGTGGAGGCACAGGTAATGAAGACAGCGGAGTCCTACCTGGGCAGGACCTGAAGTCCTCAAACGTTCCGATGGAGCACGGAGCAAGTAGTGCATCGTTGCTTGCGGGACTACGAATAGAGGGGAAATGTGATGAGTGAAAAGGCGACGACCGTCGACGAATATCTTGATGGTGTTGATCCGGCGTTCCGAGCGGAGCTACAACGGATTCGTGCGCTCGTAACCGAGCTCGTGCCGAACGTTGAAGAGCCGATAAGTTACCGCATGCCAACACTGAAATACAAAGACCGCGCATTGGTATATTTCACCGCCTCAAAGAAACACATGAGCCTATTCCCCTCGTCTTGGGCGATCGAAGAGTTCAAGGACCGACTAGAGGACTACAAGACCACTGTGCACGCGATTCAGTTCACGCTGGCGAAGCCGCTGCCCACCGACCTGATCGAGGACCTCGTGTGCTTCCACCAGCGCCAGATTGACGAAAACCGACAATGAACAATCCCCATATGGCCGTCCATGGGCGACGAATGCGAAGACCTCGCTTGGGCTCAGGACATGTTCGTCGACAGTGTTCGTGCGCGCAAAGGTGATCTGACGATCATCGAGCTTCCTGCGGCAGAACACAGATTCGAGAACTCAGGCCATGTTGATGGTCGGCGAGCAGGAGGCGACCGGCTATGAAACCGGTTGAGAGCCTCCTGCTCAGCAGACTTGCAACACCTCGGCTACCAGGGATGAGGTGCGTCGACAACTACTTCCTCAAGCGACGATAGGCGCGAGCCGACAAGGGCAGGAACACGGCGGTGATTGCCAATGGCCAAGCGATTGCAGCAAACAGGCTTGAATCAGCCAGCCATCCACTTGTGACGCCTGTGGGGTTGCCGAACAGTTCCCTGGCTGCCGTCGCTGTTGCCGATATGGGATTCCACGCTGCAACCGCGCCTAGCCAGTCGGGCATGAATTCCGGAGCGACGACGACATTCGACAGGAAGCCGACTGGCCACACCAGGACCTGGAGAATTCTCGGAGGACTATTTCGTGAAGGGCAACGCCTGCGTGGCAAGCCTCAGCGTGTCGATCTCACGCGTCAGAGCCGATTCTGCAGTTGGCAGCGCTCTGCTGACGACGAGGCCATTGACCACACTGAGAAGGAAATGCGCCCTGGCCGTGTTGTCACCTTCTTCCAACGCCCGCTGCTCAACGAGGATTGCGAGCCACGTCTCAACGCGGCGCGCGGCCTGTTCTTCAAAGGCAATGTGTGTCGCGCGGATGTCGTCAGGAGCTTCTGGACTGATGTAGTTCCGGTACAGCTCGCTCCATCGAATCCGGGCCTCATCTCCTGTACCGATGGCAGCGACGAGCCTGCCCAAATTGTCGACGAGGCGTTGTCGTGCCGGCAGCGCCGTGTCGTGAATGCGATCGTCGGGCATTGCCGAGTCATACATCGAGGCAAGTACGGCATCGAGTAAAACTCGTTGCGTCGGGAAGTAGTGTCGCAAAGTTCCCATCCCGACCCCAGCCCGTGCAGCCACTGCACGGACAGTCAGGCGTTGCTCTCTTCCCTCCTGAACCATCGAGGTGGCCGCGTCCAGGATCTTGCGTTGTGTGCTCATGATTTCTCCCCCCGAATTGAAGCAACATCATGCTAGCACGGTGTGCTAGTCTTCGATTAGCACAACGTGCTAACTGACTATGACGAATGGAGCCGACATGACCACAACATTGCCCTCCGCCCGTACTCGACCCGTCGCCGGCAAGATCACCCTCTGGGCGATGCAAGTATTGCTGGCCCTTATCTTCGTGTTCATGGCTTTTCCGAAGGCGATGGGCAACCCGATCGCCGTCGCGCCGTTCGACTTGATTGGGCTCGGTATCCCCGGCATGGTTGTCGTCGGATGGCTGGAACTCGCTGGGGCAATCGCTCTGCTGATCCCCCGGTTGTGCGGCCTCGCTTCGATCTGCCAGGTCCCGCTCATGATCGGCGCGACGATCCTGAGTGCCCTAGTCACTCCGAACTTGGTCGTCATTCCTGCACTTACCTTGGGGCTGGTATGTATCGTGGCCTGGTTCCGTCGCTATGACATCGTTGCTCTGATTCAGATTGTTCGTCGCTGATGCACACTGCCGGGGGAGAGTACCGTCCGGACTCTTCTGTTCGCGCCGACGAAGAATGCGACCCGCCGAACCTCTCGCCAGGAAGGACAGATATGACCGAGTACTCCCCAGGAGATGCTGACCGTACGACCAAAGAGCCCTCTCCTCGGCACACTGTTCAGCGCCCCAACCCAGACAGAGCCGTCCCAGAACGCGTCTCGGCAGCCGGTGTGGCGCCGGGCTGGCGCGAGCTGGTCGTCGCAGTCCTCGTGTACCTGGCTACGTATGGGCTCGTGTTCCTGCTCCTGCCGCTGATCGCAGACGATGCCGTGTCGGGCGTTGTCGGGCTGTTCGTCTCCGGGGCCATGGGAATCGTGGCGTTCTTGGCCGCATGTCTCGTTCGACGCCGCAGGCTCAGTATCTTCGGGATCCGTAGAGCTCGACCGCGCTTCCTCTGGATGGGTGTCGGCTTCGGGCTCGCGGCCTATCTGCTGGGGGTGGTTGCCGCATTTGTGTACATCGCGGCAACAGGGGACGCCCAGAACGTTCAGACCAGCTATCAATCCGCTGCTCGGGGCAGTGCCGGAGTCCTCGTCCTGACGCTCGTCGCTGGCTCCATTGTCACGCCGATCGGTGAAGAACTGATGTTTCGCGGTGTGGTCGCCAACGTGCTGTTTGCTCGACTCACGGCGTGGGTGGCGGTCCCGCTCAGCGCTCTGATCTTCGCCGTTGCCCACGGCATCAACCCCGTCTTTCCCGTCGCTTTCGTCGTCGGAGTTCTCGCGGCCCTGCTGTTCAAGTGGTCGGGCTCGATCTGGCCCGGGGTCATCATTCATGGGGTCAACAACGCCACAGCGCTGGTCGTTCCGTTGGCGATCTCGAGCCTGGTCTAGTCGGTCCCGATTCTGGTGGTCTGCGCCAATGCCCACGCTTGGACACGAGCCGCTGGTCCAAGCACGAACTCCAGAGGGCCCAACGCCGAGTGGAGATCCACCGCCCCAGGTGGCGGGAAGGCTACCCATACCCGTAGCGAGCAGTTCCCCTCTGCCAGTGAGAACAGCGGAAGGCGCACCACGGCGGCGGCCCGCGCAGGACCTCACGTGAGGCGACGGACGAAAGCGCGCTGCCAGTCATTCAGGTCACGTTCTGCGAGTGTGAGTAGCAGACGGGATTCCATTTCCGTGACGGTCGGCACCTGACTGAGGAACTCCGAGACGATGCCGTCGATGTCCGCTACGAGATTGTCGAGTTCGGCAGTAGTCGTGTTCTCGTCGATGGCCTCGAACCGCCTCTGCGCTGCAATGATCCGGGATCGCACCTCAGGGCACTGCAGCGTCTCGGCTAGGCGATCGGCCCGCTCGCCGTCTCCGTACAGGTGAGCGAAGAGGGTGGAGGCAGAGATATCCGACGGTGTCATGACGAGCGCAGCGGCCAGCTTTGACAGCCCGATACGTCCGGCAGCGCGGGCTGCGGCCAAGCGCTCCCGCTGGTCGGTGAGGGCCGCGATGCGCTGACCAAGTGCGGCATCGACCTCGTCGAGGGTCTCGTCCCCCGACGCGCCAAAGCCAGCGACAATGGCGCCAGCGTGCTCCAGAGAAAGACCAGACTGGGTGAGCTGACGGATCCGCACCAAAGCGACGAGGTGGTCAACCGTGTAATCCCCGTATCCGTTGGCGCGGCGTTCAGGCTCGGCAAGGACACTCTTCTGGTTGTAGTAGCGGATCGTCCGGACAGTCACGCCAGCGAGATCCGCGAGTTCTCCGATTCGCATCGGTAACCATCTTACAATCGTCGACTTGACCACGACGTGGCGTCACGGTTTCAGATAGACGATATGGAACGTATTCGCTTCTTTTACCTTGTTTCTTTCGCCACGTCGCTCCTGGGTAACTCGATCACCGCGATCGCATTGCCTCTGGTGGTGCTGTTCACCACAGGCAGCCCATTGGGTGCGGGCATCGTGGCGATTGCCGCCGCGGTGCCAGCGGCCCTTGCCGGGTTGCTTATGGGCGCGCTCGTTGACCGGTTCAATCGCCGAACCGTCGCCATCCTCTCCGACGTCATCTCAGCGGTGGCTCTGCTCATCCTGCCGATCGTGCATCTGACGATCGGGTTGAACTTAGGCTGGTTCGTCGCCGTCGCCATTCTGAGTTCTTTTGGGGACGTCCCCGGCATCACCGCACGAGAGGCGATGCTGCCGGCGATCGCGAAGGCGGCGAAGCTCGACCCCTCTCGGCTGATCGGCATCCGAGAATCGCTGTCCGGGGCATCGCTGCTGCTCGGACCGGGAGCCGCCGGCATCCTCGTCGCCGCTCTCGAACCGGTCTCAGTGCTATGGATCACCTCAGGCCTGGCGGTATCCGCGGCGCTGCTCACTCTCGTCATCCCCGCGCGCGCGACCGTGCTCGCCGGCGAGACCGCCGAGGCCCCTTCCTCGAAGTCCGCGATGTCGATGTTCCGCGGCCTGGGGATCATCTTCCGCTCGCCGCTGCTGCGTGGACTCGTGGCACTCGGACTGGCCCTGGCGATTGTGCTGGCTGCCACCCAGGGAATGGTCATGCCCGTCCACTTCGCCTTCCAGGGCGAACCACAGTTCGTCGGATTCGTCCTCAGCGCTCTAGCCGCCGGTTTGATGGTGGGCGGTGGATTCTTCGCCGCCCTCGGCCACCGCATCCCGCACCGTGTCTGGTTCATCGCCGGTCTGATCATCGTTGCGGCAGGCTTCTCGATCATCGCCATCCTTGGCCCGGTGTGGTCCATCTTCGCCGGAGCAGTCGTGGTCGGCATCGGCGGCGGTGCCATGAACGCTGTAATTGGACTGGCCTTCGTCGAAAACGTTCCCGACGCCCAACGCGGAACGGTGCTCGGCGCCCAGAACGCGCTGATGACGCTGGTCCCCGCGTTGGGCATCGGAGCCTCAGCCGTGCTCATTGAGGCCGGCGGCATCCAGCTGACTGCCGTCGCTCTCGCCGGCCTGTGGATTCTCGCGACCATCGCCGCTCTCCTCACCCCCCGCCTCCACCGACTCGGCCACGCCGAAGCCTGACACCGACTGATGACAGAAAGGACAACACCATGAAGATTCTGAGAAACTTACGAACGACGCTGCGAGAGAACTGGCGCACCTACATCCTCCTCAACGTCGCAACCTACGGTGCGCTGGTCGTGATGATGAGCGTGACCTCGCTCATGCCCGGAATGCGAGAAGAGGGAGTCGAAGGGTCGACGGCTTTTACTAACCTGCCCGGTCTCTCGGCCGTCGTCGACGCCTACGCCTCCGGCAACGTCATCGCGGCAGCCCTCCTCACCTTCATCGCGAACCTCCTCTTCGCAGCCGTGCTCACCACTACCCTGCCTTCTCTCATCATCCCGTTCTTCGCAGTCGTCGCAACGGTGGGGCGTGCCGGCCTCATCGGGATGTGGCTTGCCCCGGGGTCTCCCGGCGAAGCGCTCGCGCTCATGCCCCACGCACCGATAGTCATCATCGAATTCCAGGCCTACATCTTAGCCGCGCTCGGCGCTGTCATTATCTGGCGAAAGACACTCGGGCACCGACGACACGGATCCCTCTCAGCGTGGGCCGGATACCGGATCGGCATCCAAGACAACGTACGCCTTTATCCCGTCATCATCGCCATACTCGTCCTCGCCGGCTTCCTTGAAGCCATCGAAGTCATCTACCTGAGGCCTCTCCTCTACTGACACCTCGGCGAGTCATTGCTCGGCAGTCAGTCCGTTGAGGTTAGCCCGGATTTCAGCGCGAGTACCGCAGCTTCCGATAGGCGCGGATGACCGGGGCGGGAGCTATGGTCCGCAGTTCCGCCCGAATGAGAAGTCGCTTCTGCCTCCACACTGCACGGCGCCTATTCGGCAGCTGACCGGCCCTGGCACGTGTGGCCAGCAACGCCAGATGATGATGCATTCTTCCGTCGTCGGAATGGAAGTAGTTCTGAGCCAACCACGCCGAAGTGGGGAAGCCGATTGTCCCGGCTGCGACCTCGGCGAGGGTCCCCGTAGCGCCGGAGTCCGCGAAGGCCTCATTGAGCAGGTGACGGTCGAAGCCGAAATCGGAGATCAACAGAGTGGGGATGCCACGGTCGAAGGCTTCTAGAGCCGCCGTCGATGACACCGTCACCAGCGCGGCACCCGGCACGAGGAACTCGTCGAGAGGACCATAGCCGAGCCCGATGCGATCGGCGCCTGAAATGCCTTGGTCACGCAGGGATTCGAGGATGTCGAAGTACGAGTGCTGTTCGTGATGAGTTTCGTGCTCACCCGGCCGGGAACGCATTTTGATGATGGTGCTCGAGCCTTCGTGACGAGAGGCGAATTCGGCGAGGGAACGAACGATCGCCTCGCGATCGTCGAGTGTTGCGGGCACCTTGGCCTGCGGCGCGAACACGAGTGTCTGGGGGACGCCGACCTGTGTGAGGGGCTCGGGGGCTCCACCAGTGACGGCTGGCTGGGGGATCCCGGCACGTTGCGGGATCCCCACTGAGCGCAGCATCGGCAGACGGGCCAGGTAGATCTCACAGGGCACTTGCGTGAGTGCACTGACCTCGGTGTACTGCGCCACCTCGGCGAAGGAATGGGTGATGAACGCATCCATCAGCCGGCGATAATTCATGCCCTTGCAGCTGGCGGGCAGCCCCATGCCGGGCAGGCCCGAGACCAGAGCAGGGCGCTGTTCGAGCAGGTGCGCGGTGAGGAAGAGCTGAGCGACGATCGGGCCGGTGGCGGCCCCGAGCACGATGTCGGCATGATGATCGGCGATGATGTGAGCCACGTCGGTGCGCTTGATGACGGGGATGCTGCGGCCAGCCCAGGCGGTGCCGGCGATGGAGTGGATGATCTGCTCAGAGGTGGGCAGGATCGGGCTGTCGATGAGGTAGACATGGGCCTCGATACCGGGCAGAGAACTCAGCAGCTGGGTCGCCCATTTGAGGTAGGACTCGGAGTCGGAGACAGAGACGACCCGGATCGGTGCGTCAACGGTCGACGAAGCCGGTGGATCAGTGTGCGGTGAGCGATCCGTGTGTGATCGTGGTTCAGGAGTCGACATCTGCCTTGACCGATTGGGCATTGAGGGACTTACGCAGACTATCGGCTGAGGCTCCGGTCCACCATTCTGCTGGAATCTCGGTGACGGCGATCGTCACGTCCGGGTTGAGTGTCGACAGGGAGATCGCTGCGGTGCTGGGCAGGCTGCGGATGATGGAATTCGGCGGCAGATTGACCAGGCGCAGCTCAATCGGCAGACCAACGTGTTTGATGCGCACGCGCTCGTCACGGTCGAGCTCGGCCAGGAACTCGTCGGTCTCGCGGCGGTGCGGGTAATAGGTGATCGGTCCGTTGGCCATGAGCTCTTCGAGCCAGGCGCGGTAGGCATCGGCGTGGATGAGTCCGTCGGCGACCAGGGCCGAGCCGATGACTGGGTTGTCCCTCGGGTGGCTGCCGCCGGTGGGCAGGGTCTGCAGGTGTTCGAACTTATGGCGGGTGATCTCCGCACCTGTTTTGAGGAAGGCCTTGCGCATGGTCTTCGACACCGGCAATGCGGTGTGCCAGCGCAGTTTCCCTGCCGGGGCCAGACCACGAAGCCGGTCCGCGACGTGTGCGGACATGACCGCGCGTGAGGCCTTGAGTTTCTGTCGCGGGCGCACGAGGGGTCCGCGTTTGGCGGTGAGGATCTCGATGGTCGAGTAGGTGGCCAGACCGTCGTCGAGGATGACGACCTCGGGCATGCGACGTTCCAGGTAGGCCAGCGCAAGTGCCTTATGGACCTGCCCGGAGCAGGCATCGCCGATGTAGATGCGATCGAAGACCTGTTTGCGTAGGACTCCGGGCTTGGCTCCGACACGTTCGAGGGTGATGTTCTTCGGCAGCCAGGCGGAGTCGAAGGCATCGAGGAAGGAAGTCATGCCCTTCGCATTGGCTCGGGCCCGAATCAGCAGGTCCTCGTCCGGTTCGTGGGCTTCGAGTGCGGAGAGGAACTGGAGCGGCGACTCGACGAAGGCGATCGAGGTCAGCCGAACCTTCTTCGACTTCTTCGCCTTCTGCGGTGAATGTTCAGCCGCCGGTGCGGCTTCCTTCTGGGCGGGGGCTTCTGCGTCCTTCGTGATAGTCATGGTGACCTCGTCTTTCTTCGGGACCGACTTCTTCTTATCCAGTTGCTGCTTGTCCAGCTGCTTCTTGCTCGACTTCTTCTTCGCGGAACCCTTCTTTGCCATCATCGGTCTCGCCCACCTCCAAGCTTCGAGCTCAGCGTCGACCTCACCTTCGGGACGAGCTTCGGTGCGTCGATGGAGATCCCGTAGGTCTTCAGCGTGTGCTGAGCGCGCTTCGCCTGCGAGCGCAGACGTCGCTTGGCTGAGCTGAGCCCCTTGCGATGGCGTGGAATCTCCAGCTGTCCGGGCAGGTCCAACTTCGACAGGCGCTTGCGTTTGAAGTACTTCATGTCCTCACCGCTGACGGCCGATTCGAGGAACTCGATCGCGTTGCCTCGCAGGTGGGAAGCGGTCTCGGACTGCATGCAGTAGGTGACGGCGTCGATGAGCGGACCCAGGTCCTGCAGGGCATGTCCGCCCGTGTGCAGGGCATCGACGATCGTCAGCGGGATCCGGTTGCTGTTCTGGTACGGGGCGAGGACCTGCAGCATCATCGAGGTGCCGATCGCGGCCGTGGCGGTCCCGAACAGGGCACGAGCCGTCGCGAGTCCCGTCGAATAGCAGGACACGACGAGCTGCGGTCGGGTGGTGGCGATGACGATCTCGGCCAGCAGGGGCACATCGGCGAGGACGAATTCCAGTCCCAGTTCGTGGCTGCGTTGGCGCAATGGTTCGATCGTCGTCCGCGCCGAGGTGGGGTGGGGTTTGAAGATGACAGTGGAGAGTCCGCGAGCCTTGACCTCATCGATCATCTGCAGGTGCAGATCCAGCTCTTCCTCGGCGGTGATGAGGTCGATCTGAGCGAGGTACTGGCCGAGGACCATGGCAGCGTCGGGGACCGGATCGGCGAGATCCGCCGCCGCCAACTCCGGAGCCACCTCGGCGGCCATGTCCTCGATGACCGACTTCAGATCCGCAGCCGGCAGGACCACACGATCGGGGGAGTGCTCGGCCAGCTGACGTGGGGTGATGCCCGGCAGAAGATCCGTGTAGTAGATCGTCGACAGCCGCTGGTACTGGGGCAGGGACAGCGGATTGCGGACCGGACCGTAGCTCATCAGCCCATCGGAGTGGACTGAGATCTTCGCCGTGGTGAAGATCTGGGTGAGCACACCGGCCGGATGACCGGGCAGTGACTCGACGATGAGGTCGATGGTCTCGTCATCGGCGATCGCCCATTCCGAGTGCAGCCACCGCTGCATGAGCGGGGCACGTTCACCGGAGATGCCGAAGGCCTTCGGGTGGTTGGGCCAGATGGTGGCGTTCCAGTCGATGATGAGATCGAAGTGGGTCAGCAGGCTGGCCGAGCCGGGCATGTCATCGGCGGCCGGCGTCAGCTCTGGGGCGAAGGAGTTGTTGGCGATGACGAGGATCCGCCGCTCCTTCGCCTCACCGAGGTGTCCGGCGCGGATCAGGGCAACGATGTTCGCGAGCTGGTACTGGGTGGAGATCTGGATGATCTGGGTCATCAGCGGGCCCTCCTGACGATCGACTCGATCACGGGCAGTCGGTGCTCCCCGTAGTTGTGCAGGGCCTGGTCGATGATGTCGTTGTCGACGCCCTGCAGGGTGTTCACGGCACCCACGTTGAGCTTCGACCTGACCTCGTGGTTCATCGAGGAGCCGCGGTTGTGGATCTGGAAGTAGAGGATGGAGAGGAAGTTGCGGACGGCCTTGCGTTCGAAGCGACGGAACTCCGGCTTCTCCTCGAGCATCGCGAACACGGAGCGGAATGCGGGGATGAAGTCGAGCTGGCGTTCGTCGAAGATCGCCGTCAACGAGGTGGCGCTGCCCTTGCGATAGCACAGACCGGCGGTGTCGACGACGGCGAAGCTGTCGGTCTCGAGGTGGTGGCGCCAGGTCCAGGGGCGATCCTCGCAGGTCCGCAGGGCCGGGTTGAACTCGAGCAGGCCACGCTGCGCCATGGACCGGGAGTAGATGCCGGTCCAGCACTCGGGGAAGTCGACCATTGTCGAGGCATCGTGGGGGAGGATGAAGTCCCTGGGGTTGAGTGCCGTGTTGTGGGTGAGGCAGGGGGCCGTGCGCAGTTTGCGTTTGAACCCGTTGACGATGAGGTAGTTGGTCTTGACGAAGTCCACGCCCAGACCCGTGATCGAATCCGTCAGGGAGCGCAGATGGCCAGGGGCGTACCAGTCGTCGCCGTCGAGGTAGGTGATCGTCTCACCTGTGGCAGCTTCCAACGCGGTGTTGCGTGCGGTGGAGACGCCGCGTGACTCCGCGTTGTGGATGGTCACGAGGTTGAGGCGGTCGGCGAATTCGGCAACGACTCCAGCCGTGTCATCGGTGGACCCGTCGTTGACGACGATGACTTCCAGTTCGTCACGGGCGAAGCGCTGGTTGACCAGGCTCTTCAGGCTCCCGCCGATCGTTTCCTCGGCGTTCTTCGCAGCGATGATGACACTGACGACTGGGACTGTCATTGGGTCCTTTCGCGGTGGTGCTGTTCACTCGTGGAGTTCGTGTCGTGCGCTGGTGTGTGCACGGCTTCTCCGGGGCGGACGGGCTGTGTGGTTCGCATTCGATTGATCGTAGAATTCCTAAGCGAACGGTGGGTAGCGCCGAGGTTGACGGTTCAGACAGCGCGAATTCACCTGGCGTTCGCTTGCCGCCCATAGTCACGTTGTCGACCACTCATAGCCTGATGTGATGCCGAACCTGAAGCTGTTCCACTTCGACATCCCGACCTGGGGAAACTACGGCGACAAGGCCCTGTTCCCCGTGGTCAGGGACGCCTTCCGGGTGATGGGCGGCGGCGAGGCGGTCGGCACCCATGTTGTATCGGGCCGAGCGCCGGGCCGAGCGCCGGACTCTTCGACGGTCGGTCAGGTCAACTTCACCTCGGCGGCGGCACTGCGACGCGAGGTGGACATGGCCCTGGTCGAGCGGATCAATTCATCGGCCGATGCTGTTGTCATCGGCGGTGGCGGACTGTTCCTCCAGGACACGAACCCGAATCGGCTCTCCGGCTGGCAGTGGAAGATCTCCGCCGAGGCGCTCGCCGCCATCGAAGTTCCGCTCATCATCTATGCGCTCGGTGACAATCGGTTCCGCGGTCAGCCCGAGTTCGACGAACTGATGCGCACCCATGTCAGCCAGGTCCTCGACCAGTCCGTGTTCTTCGGCCTGCGCAACACCGGCAGCATCGAGACGATGTCTCGTTTCCTGGGCGCCGGCGGGGATCGGATCCGCTTCCAACCCTGCCCGACGACTATCGCGGGTCTCCTTTATGAGCCATTGATCGGTCGGCGCCCCGATCCGAGCCAGAAGATTCTGGCGATCCAGATGCTCGTTCATCCGCGCCAACAGGCTGCCGGCTATGACGCCGAGGTGATCCACCAAGCCACGATCGAAGCCGCCCGCATGCTTGTGGCCAAGGAGTGGACCATTCTCAGCGTTCCCTTCCACCCCGATGACGCCGAGGTGTCGAGGCAGTTGGTTGCCGAGGTGCCCGAAATTGAGGAGGTCAGGCTGTATGGCTCCGACGTCGGGTTCTTCGCCGGCTTCGATCTGTTCGCCAGAATTCCCTATGTGCTGGGCGGTCGTGGGCATGCGCAGATGATCCCCTTCGGAGTCGGCTCGATCCCGATCTCCCTCGACCTGCACGCCAAGCTGGGCTACTTCGCACACGACATCGGGCACCCGGAATTCGTCGTGCCGGTGGGGCCGGAAGGAATGGCGGAGGAAAGTGCGACCGCGGAAAGTGGCACCGGCGTCAGCGGCGGCGCAGTCAGCGGCGACGGTGCCGGGCCTGACGGTCCGGGTGGCGACGTGGCGCGGCGGGTACACGCGTTGGCACAGCGGATCGTCGACACGATCGAACATGCCTACGCGCAGGGCAATGACCTGCAAGACGACCTCGCATCGACGCGGCAGAAGCACTTCGACACCACTGCAGAGAATCATGCCGACATCCGCGATGCGCTGCGGCCCGCGTCGGGCCCGGGCGCAGACGTAGATCCTCGTAAAGACTCCGACATCCGAGCCGAGGAGTTCCACCTCGCGGCAGTCGCCGAGGCTGAGGAGTTCAGCACCGCTCAGACGCGAGAACTCTCGAAGACCCGTCGCGAGCACAAGCAGAAGCTCGACGATGCGGCCACGGAGCGCAAGGCACTCGAGGCGGAACGTGAGAAACTCTGTGCACAGCTCAAGCACAAGGAGACTCTGCTCGAGCGACAGTCTGCGGAGCTTGACGCCCAGACCACGAAACTCGCCACTCAGACTGCGGAGAAGAACCGGCACGCCGACGATGCCGCCGACCTGCGGAAGCGGCTCGCCGAATCCGACGCACAGCTCAGGTCGGTCAATGACCGTACAGCCACCGCCGAAGCGAAGGTCCTCATCGACAAGACGGCGCACGGGCTGAAATGGAGAGCACGGAGAATCAAGCGCGCAATTAAGCGCTGAAGAACGGTACAACCACCCAGAACGGTTCGACCACCGCGGCGAAAGAACACGCAACGACCCCACCACCTCGGCGAGTTAATGATGCCACAGTGTGGATGTAGCCCGGAAGCTGGTTGCTAAGGCGCCCGAGGTCGAGGAGATCAGGCTGTGTGGGGCCGTCTTCGGATTCTTTCCCGACTTCGATCTTGGCTCGTCCGCCTCTATGTCCTGGGAGGTCGTGGACACTAGCAGATCCGATTGGCGCGAACGGGAAGCCCGGAACTGTGTCTGTGGTGCTTCACGAGCGGACCAACCATAGATTCACTTCGATCCGTCTATTTAGCTATTCGCGAAGTTCCCCCCATGCGAAAGAAGTTTCGGCTATTTCGGATTGAAGTTGTTCGAAGAACCGTTGTTTGGCCTCCTCTAACGATTCAATGACATCTGAATCCGATACGAGTACTCGAATTCTCTCACCGCGAACGCAGAGTCTTGCCCAGAGCATGCGTAGGTTGGGGCCATCGGACTCGATTGAGACTCTGTCAAGCTCTCCATCTTTTAGTAGACGTTGCAACGCTGGAAAGACGATCTCGTCTATCCGATCTATACTCCACTGATTTGGATCCGGGATTTCCATGCCTAGCTCGTGAATTTAACTTTGCCGGCAATTTTTATGGTACCAATATCTAATCCAACCGGGAAAGAGAATTTATCGCTATATTGAATTGTTTGATTGTCTCTAGCGGTAAATGTGCCATGGAAGTGGTAGTTTTTATCCACTTTATGATCTGCCTGCCTACCTTGCCTTTTTCCAGCAACTGTCGAATCCATGCCTCGTTCCTTAATCTTTCCGGTAATTCGCTTTTGAATATTATCGTTTATCCAGAATCCCCATGGAGATTCATTGTTTCCGCACTTGTGCTGCATTTCTATGTGACCGTTTGAATCTATCTGACCAAATGGTGTGCTGCATTTTAGTTTAAACGTCTTCGAGTTAGTTGCGTGTGTGGCTGTCCCGCCAAGTTCTGGTGTGACTGGGCCATTTGATTCGGGGCTATCCACTAAGTTTTCCACCTGAGACTTCGCGGATTCTCGCGGAATCGGTTTAGCAAATTTAATAGTCAGGGTTGATTCAAATCCGTCGGACTGTTCTGTAATTGAATATTCTTCGACAAGTTCGCTGGCTTGCGCAATACCTGTTGGGCTTAAGATAAGAGAGGCGGATATTGCAGCGAGGGCAACTATGCCAGGCGACCGAAGTCTCATTGTCTTCATCCGTGATTGGCTTATTGTGTAATGGTGTTTGTCGGAATATGATTGAACTACCGTGGAGCGTATCATGCTACGTTGTCGTAGCGGAGGTATTTCTTGATCGAGCTGGCCTGGCGTCTCAGTCAAGTTTGGCTTCCAAGCGGTCAACAAAAGCGGTGGAGCTCAGTGGTCAGTCTCATGGTGTGGCACCTACAAGATGAAATCTAAGCAGAAGAAGACTGCAACCTTTTCGGGGTCAGCGAGATCGAGCAAGTCGCGTCCTTGCGCGAGAAGGCTTATGAAGGACACAGTTTCGGGCAAGAACTACTACACGAGAGCGACGTTCTGCACAGGCCTGTAGATGCTTAGATACTTCAGCGCGCTCCCGTTTGCCCTGCCTGCTTTCGTCGCGGGAACAGTCGCCTCGGCCCTCTTGCGAAATAGTTTGGGGCGCGGGGTGGCCCACTCGACGTGGGCGGATTATGGCAGTCCCGCTACTTCGGTGCGGGAACACGACAACGGCCCCACCACCTCGGCGAGGTGAAGGGGCCGTTGGCAGCCGATCAGATCAGAGCGCGATCAGATCAGCTGAGGATCAGGTCAGATCAGACGCTGACTTTGCGCAGCGAATCGATCTTCGACTCTTCGCCCGGCATGACGCGCTTCTCGCCGTCGCCGAAGGCGGTTTCGAGAACGCGCACGCCCTTGACGAGCGAGGTGAACTCGCGTGGTTCCATCGAGGCGGACTGGTCCGAGCCCCACATCGAGGAGTCCAGCGTGATGTGGCGTTCGATGGTCACGGCGCCCAGTGCTGCGGCGGCGAAGGAGATCTCGAGGCCCAGCTCGTGGCCGGAGTAGCCCACGGGCACTCCGTAACGCTCGCGCATGGCGGTGATGGCCTTGAGGTTGACCTCTTCGGGAGGCAGCGGGTAGGTCGAGGTGGCGTGCATGAGGACGAGCTTGTCGCGGTCGAAGACCTCGACGGCTGCATCGAGCGTGGCCCAGTCGGACATGCCCGAGGAGCACAGGACGGGCTTGCCGGTGGCAGCGATGGCGCGGAGGAGTTCGAAGTCCGTCAGCGAGGCGGAGGCGACCTTGTAGGTCACAGCGTCGAACTCGTTTTCGAGGAAGTCCACGGAATCAGTGTCCCAGGGGGAGGCGAACCACTGCAGTCCGACTTCCTTGGCGTAGCGGTCGATCTCGGCGTATTCTTCCTGGCCGAACTCGACGCGCCACTTGTAGTCGAGGTAGGTCATCTCGCCCCACGGGGTGGAGCGCATCTTCGACTTCTGGTGTTCGGGCACAGCCACATCGGGATTGCGCTTCTGGAACTTCACGGCCTGGGCACCGGCGGTGACGGCGACATCCATGAGCTGCTTCGCGATCTCGACGTCGCCGTTGTGGTTGATGCCGATTTCGCCGATCATGTACACGGGCTGATTCGGGCCGACGAGGTGATTGCCGATGGCCACGGGGGCGAGTTGATCAGTCATGAAACCTGCTTTCGATTGGTACGCAAACCTTCTGCGTGATTCGTGAGCAACGGCTGTTGCTGCTGGATGGATGGTCGGTGAGCATTGGTGTGTGAGTCGGAGTCCAGTACGGATGTCAGACCCCGTGTCGGCAGCTGCTGCGTTGCCTGGTCTGGCACTGGAATGAGGTCGCAGACTTCACGGACCGCTCCCTTTCCGCCGGGCCGATCGAGGACCACTCGAGCCGCTGCGAGCACCTTGGGGTGGGCGTCCGCGACTGCGATGGGCCAGCCGACGACGTCGAAGGCTTCGAGGTCGTTGATGTCGTTTCCGACGTAGGCCACCCGGGTTGCGTCGAGGCCCTGTTCATCGATCCACGACTGCAGAACCTTCGATTTATTGTCGACGCCCTGGGTTACGTCCACGTGAAGTTTTTCCGCCCTGCGGGTGACGACTGGGTTGCGTTCCTTCGACAGGATCATGACAGGCAGCCCCGATCTGACGAGGCGTGAGACTCCCATGCCGTCGCCGCGATGGACGCGGACCTGTTCGTTGCCGTCCTCATCGACGTAGGCGCCGTCGTCGGTATGGACTCCGTCGAAATCGGTGACGAGGGCGTCGACGTCGATGACCTGCGCGGTCTCCTGCGTGGAGGCGATCGCGCGGACCAGTGACAGGTCGGACATGTCGTCGATTTCCCGGGCGTGCTCGGGCGGGACCTCTTCGATCGTGACGCGGCCGAAGAAGCGGTGCTCGTGTTCGATCAGGCCGTCGGTGCGCATGACGTAGAACGCGCCGGTCTCGTTGTAGTGCTTGGCCCTGTCCTGGCGACGCGGCCGGAAACTGGCTTCGTGACCGACGGCGACTGCCGATTCGCCATCATCGAGACGCCACAGGAACGAGTGGTCCTCGACGGCGGAGAACACGACGTCGGCGTCCCCGTCACGCACGGCGGCGACCGCGTTGTCGATCGAGGCCGAGTCGATGAACGGCGAGGTGCACTGCATGAACACGGTGGTGTCGAATTCCTCGCCGAGGTTGGCCAGCGTGTAGATCAGAGCCGATTCGCTGGTCGCGGTATCACCGGCGATGTCAGCGGGACGGTGGGACACCTCGGCGCCGGCGCGAATCGCCTCTGCGGCAATGCCCTCATGATCGGTCGAGACGACCACGCGGTCGATGCTCGGCGTTGAATTGGCTGCGTTGATCGCGCGCGCCAGAAGCGAGACCCCGGCGACCTTCTGCAGGTTCTTCAACGGAATTCCCTTGGAGCCGCCCCGGGCGGGAATGATCGCCACGGCCCGATGCGGCCGTGCTGCGCTCTCATTGTCAGCGGGCGCTGTGGCCACGCGATCGGTGGGCGCTGGGGGAGTCAGAGTCGATTGGTAGTTCACAATGATTCGACGCTAACGACGGCATATGGCCCCCAGGTGAACGATCAATGTCGCCGAGGCGACGCCTTCGTGGCGGGTGTATGTCGAGGTGCCATGTGGCAGGGTTTCTCGCCCGAGGCGGGGCTGAGTCGTCAGCGCCAGGTGACGTCGGAATGGCTGGGAGCGGTCAGCGCCAGGTGACGTTCCACATGCGGTTGTTCCAGGCTTCGAACGGGATGACTTCGCCGGTGTAGACCGGCCAGAAGTAGGCGAAGGCCATGATCGCGGCCACAAGGATGAGGCCCACGGCCATCCGACGGCCGAACAGGGACCAGGGGATTCGCGTGCCGCGACCGGCGAAGAGAGGGCCGCGCGGTTGGGGAGCGAAGTGGGTGGAGCCTGCGGGGTCGGTCGGGATGCTCGGGTCGGTCAGGAGGCTCGGATCTGCGGTAGGGACTCGGCCCCAGAGGAGTGTGAGGCAGTAGGTGAACGCGAGGACGACGAAGGGCACCATGACGATCGTGTAGAAGGTGAAGATGGTGCGTTCCTGGTAGGCGAACCAGGGCAGCCAGGTGGCGGCGAGTCCGGCCAGGATGACTCCGGCGCGAACATCTCGGCGGATGATCCAAGCGACCAGTGCGACGAGGATGGCGATGGGCGCCAGCCCCCAGATGACCGGATTGCCGACCGAGGTGATCGCCGCAGAGCAGTGCTCAACGGCGCAGCCCATACTTCCCTGGTCAGGGGATTCGTAGTAGAAGGAGGTCGGCCGCCACTGGACGATCCACCCCCACGGGTTCGACATATAGGGGTGTTCCGAGTCGAGGCCGACATGGAACGAGTACGCCGTGTAGTGGTAGTGGGCCAGAGACGGCAGCCACAGCAGCCAGTCCGGCAGCGCACTCCACCAGCCGCCGTTCTCGAACGCCCACTGCCGGTCCCAGGCACCATCGGATCGGATCCAGCCGGACCACGTGATGATGTAGGTCAGCAGCGCCACGGGCACGAGTTTGATGAACGCGGGAATGCTGTCGCGGATGAGCATGCCCAGCCAGGGGTGGACGGTCCCGGCGCGGTGACGCGAGTGCACGTCCCAGGCGACGACGAGGATCCCGAATGCGGCAACGGCATAGAGCCCCGACCACTTCACTCCCATCGCCAGACCCAGGCTGATGCCTGCGGCGATGAGCCAGGGGCGCACGCCGAGGCGGGGCCCGAAATTGATCAGATCCTTGCTTCGCGATGGGTGACGGTGGCGATATCGCTCTGCTTCCGGGCCCGATGTCGAGCCTGCCGGCGGTGTGGCCGAGTATGCCGGGGGAGCGACCGACGCTGTGAAACGGGCGAGGCGCTTCGTGACGAATTCTCGGTCGAGAACGATGAAGGCGAAGGCAAGGAGGATGAAGGCCATGAGGATGATGTCGAGCAGACTCGTGCGCGAATGCACGAAGTGCTCACCATCGATCGAGAGCAGGCCAGCGGCCACACAGGCGAAGAACGCGGAGCGGAAGAGCTTCCACGCGATGAAGCCCATGAGGAAGATCGTCAGGGTGCCGACGATAGCGACGGAGAACCGCCAGCCGAAGGAATCGTCGGCGCCGAAGAGATGGATGCCGGCACCGATGATCCATTTGCCCAACGGTGGGTGGACGACATATTCGGGAGTGGACTCGATGACGCTCGGGTCGCCGGCGTTGAAGGAGTCATCGGCATTCTCCGGCCAGGAGCGTTCGTAGCCGAACTTGAAGACTGAGTAGGCGTCCTTGACGTAATAGGTTTCGTCGAAGATCAGACGGTGAGGGAAGTCGAGATTGAAGAGCCGGAGGACGCCGCCGATAGCTGTGATGATCAGCAGGGCCGGCCACATCCAGATCGGTGCGCGAGTCGCCCACATTCCAGCGCTGAAGGTGCGCCTGCGGATGGCAGCGGCATTGGCGCGGATCGATTCGCGCCGGTCAGCACGACGTTCCCGGGCGATGAGCTTGGTGGCAGCCGAAGCCGCTGCGGACGAGGGAGAGTCGGCTACTGAAGTCGCTGCGGATGAGGGGGAGTCGGTTTGGGCGTTTGTGGGGTCGGTGGACTCATCCGCGGGGTCGGTGGACCACCTCGGCGCCTGGGGATCTTCGGGTTGAGTCATTATCGTCAAGTTTAAGGTCCGAGGAGACGCTTCTTCCCATCTGGTCCTCAGGGTGAGTCGTTCATGTGCGGCGGGAGATCGGCGCGAGCGGCGGGTTGGGGGACGTCGGCGTATTGTCCTTCGGACCCTCAGGACGACTAAGGTAGTCCTCAACAGGCGGCAAACGAATGAAACGGTGAAGAGCGTGTCATACAACCCGAACTATCGCCCGAGCGATCCACCACAGGTCGGATCCCAACAGTTCAACAATGGGTACGGCGCGTCACAGCCGCAGCCAGGGTACGGCTCAGGCCAGTACCAGTACCAGGACCAAGGCCAGTACTCGAACCCGAACCCGTATTCGAACCCGAACCAGTATCAGCAGCCCCAGTCCGGCCCAGCGGTCTACATCCAGCCGGGCACGTATGGCTACAGCCAGCCGGACGCGTACGGGTACAGCCACCCGGCGGGATACAGCCAGCCGATGACCTACGGGGCACCGATGATGGTGCGGCCAGCAGTGAACACCCTGTCGGGCTGGGCGATGTGGATGGGCATCATCGGGCTCGGCGGCGGCTTGGTCTGCAGCATCTTCTCCCTGGTCCCTGTCATCGGCATACTGTTCTCAATCGTGGCGATGTTCCTGTGGATCGCCCCGATCCTCGCCGTCATCTTCGGTCACGTGTCTCGCGGCCAGATCAAGAGAACCGGCGAAGACGGCCGAGGCCAGGCCACCGCAGGGCTGGTCATGGGCTACATCGGCATCGGCTTCGCTCTGCTGATGATCGTCATCTTCATCGGCGTTCTGGGTCTTGGATTCCTCGCTGCCGGGATGAGCTACTGAGGGATCGTCAGGACCGTCGTCGGGAGAGCCAGGTGCTGGGAAACCGTCTTTGGGAGGCACAGCTCATGAGAATCCATTTTCTGCCCTGACACCGGTGGTGCAGGATTGCAACAGGTTCGCCCCCGTCGAAACTGTGCGGCTCGATAGCGTTGTAGTCAGACGCAAGGGGAGCATCCCTTCAGCAGGGATCATCCCGTGAGCGCAACAGGAGCGAACCAGATATGCACACTCGGCAACTGTCCGCCAGCGGCAGCAAAGAAGCTTCGGGTCATTCGGCAAATGGTGGCTACCCAGGCTATTCCGCCTACTCACAGTCAGCCGCATACGGACCCAACCCGGGGTTCGGACCCAACCCGGGATTCGCGGGCCCCGTCACGTACATCTATCAGCCGATCGCGCCGACCAACACGGTGGCGATCATCGCCATGGTGCTGTCACTTGCAGGGGCCATGACATCATTTGTCCCCGCAGGCATCGCCGGGATCGTCATGGGCCACATCGCTCGCAGACAGATACGTCAGCGGGGCGAACGCGGAGACGCGATGGCGCTGACCGCACTCTGGGCAGGCTACCTCGGGACTGGATTCTGGCTGATCTTCTGGGGCCTCTACATCGGGGTCATGGTGCTCGCAATCATGATGGGCGTTGCTGCTGAAGAAGCGACCTATTGACTGAACTGAGACGCATCTGTAACAACCTCACCTTTTGTCCCAGAGAACGACTCGGTACCGTTGTAGGCATACGCAAGGAGAACGCGCCATGAGCAGTCAGAACAACTGGAACAATCCAGACATGTACTACCAGCAGCCGCAGTCAGGCCCCGCAGCGGGCAGCGGCTACACCAATGCGAATGCCAACTACGGCGCTGCAAGCTATAATCCCAACGCCGCGTATAACCCGAACGCCCAGTACACCGGTGGGGCACCCGGGGTGGCCTACGCCTATCAGCCGCTTCCGCCCACGAACACTCTGGCGATCATTGCTCTCGTCGCCTCGATCTTCGGAGTGATGAGCAGCATCTTCCTCGCGGGCATCGCCGGAATCATCATGGGTCATATCGCCCGTAAGCAGATTCGGCAGTCAGGCGAACGCGGAGACGGTATGGCCGTCGCCGCGCTGTGGGTCGGCTACGTCGGCACCGCACTGTGGCTGCTGTTCTGGGTCGGCTACGTCGGAATCATGGTTCTCGTCTTCGGAGTCGCCATGGTCGGTGCGGGGTCAGCCGGTTGATGTCCGGAAGACCGGACACCGACGCCACCCATGATCACGCGGCCGATGACCACGCCGCCGATGACCACGCCGCCGATGACCCCGTCGCCGATGATGCGGAATCCTCCCCGGTTGTGCAGGACGACGTGGACGAGGTGCACGAGGACGTCGACCCAACGGGTTCTGACCCTGCCTCAGCCTCAGCCGGCGGCAAACTCGTCCTGGTCGGGACTCCTATCGGCAACCTCGGCGATGCAAGTGAGCGCATGCAACGCGCCATCGCCGGCGCCGATGTCATCGCAGCCGAGGACACTCGCCGTTTTCTGTCGCTGACGCAGCGTCTGGAACTCACACACACCAAACGAGTCATCAGCGTCTTCGACCACAACGAGCAGTCCCGGGCACCCGAGCTGGTCGAGCTCATCCGCTCCGGCCAGACCGTCGTCCTGCTCAGCGACGCGGGTATGCCGGCCGTTTCAGATCCCGGGTACCGTGTCGTCAAAGCATGCGCGGAGGCTGGACTTCCGATCACCTCCACACCCGGACCGTCAGCCGTGCTCATGGCTCTGGCAGTATCCGGGCTGCCCAGCGACCGGTTCAGCTTCGAAGGTTTCCTGCCGCGCAAATCGGGGGCACGCAAGAACCTCCTCGAGGAGCTGCGCGGTGAGAAGCGGACCATGGTGTTCTTCGAAAGCCCTCACCGTATCGCCGACACGATGGGTGACTTCCTTACGGTCATCGGTCCAGACCGGCCCATGAGCATCAGCCGCGAACTGACGAAGACCTACGAGGAGACCCTGCGCGGTACCGTGTCCTCGCTGCGCGAACTCGCAGCCGACGGACTGCGCGGGGAGCTGACTCTTGTCCTCGCAGGAGCAACCGCGGTCGAGACTGCCCCGGAGGATCACCTCGAGGCCGTCGCTGAACTCGTGGGGTCAGGAGTGCGCGCGAAGGATGCCGCGGGGCAGGTCGCGAAGCAGTTCGGACTGTCCAAACGTGAGATCTACGAGGCCTGGCTGCACCGGGAGTGAGACCCGAGGACCCTCCGAGTTGCGCGTATGAGGGTGTGGATAGATCCGAGCACCGTGTTCCACAGTCGAAGTCAGATTGAGTTGGTTGCAAGCAGCTCACTCTGACTTCGACTGTGTGTATCCTGGCACGGCTCTCTGGAAACAGCGCGGCCGAGCTAGCAGGCTGACCGTGCAGCTGCTCAGATGAGGATCAGCCACTTACGTGCGAAGCCCTGTGAAGGAACGAATGACCTCGGCGTAAGTGTCCGGTGGACGAATGCAGCTCGTCCACAGGGCTCGTCTTCGGTCTGGTGAATGTGGGTTCCGTCAGCTGACTATGACGTGATGTACAACGTTGTCTATTTTCGTGATCTCAGAGCCGCAGGTGCGACGACGACGCTCATCCGTTCGTCACTGGGCTGCTGTCTGCCCAAATTATGCCGAGGAGTGTACTCGGTGGTCCGGCGATGTGGCGCTCCTGCCCACAGCGTCTTCCTGATCTTCGCAGAGAATGACGAGTGGATTCGTTATCACGAAGAGGGCACATACCTGGAGCGCTCGCAGAGACCCAAATACCTCGAACACCTCGATCGCCTACGGGTCCTCACCTATCCGTCGTATCGATATGGTGATGTGGTCTGGGGCGTATCGGCTGCGCGACTTCATAAACTCGGGATGTTCGGGATCGACTCTCATCCGATATCTGTTATCAATCCGCGGGCCGGTTCGAGAAGCGGTGAGCTCGTTCGCCGTCAACGTCGGATCATAGCTGGGGATGTGGAGATCCGGGACGGGGTTGCTGTGACGAACCGGGCCAGAACTGCACTCGATCTCATTGGTGTCCTCGGTCCCGCAGGGGGATTCGCTGCTATGGAGCAAGTGCTCCGCGCCTCGATGCTCGGCGACGACGAAGACGCAATCTTTCGAAGAGGTTACCCGCAAGACCTCATGTACCACTTGCCCGAGAAAGTCTCCGAGCTGTTCGGTCCGGGGAGAGCTCGAATGGCCGCCGGGCGGAAGCGCGCACTGACTCTGTGTGGGTTGGTCTCGCCGCTGTCAGAAAGCTACGCGGAGAGTCGTGCTTCGTTGAATCTGCACCTGTTGGGGCTACACGATTTCATTCAACAGTTCGACGTCAAGGAGGGGTACCGAACCTTGACTCGACTGGACTTCCTATTCAAAGCTGCCAAGGTCGCACTGTATGTGGACGGGACCCAGAAATACGTCGATGCCGGATTCGACCGGATGAATAAGGAGAGCCACCAGCACAACCGTCTGCTGTCCATGGGATACACAGTGATCCGTTTCAAGTTCAACGAGGTCCCCGACATGGGGACCTTTTCACGGAAGCTGTTTGCCCAAGCACCGCAGCTGAAGAAGAGTTGTCAGAAGAAGACGGCTATCTGAGGTCGTTGCAGGCGCAGGAGAGGCGTCGGATGTGGGGCTCCCCAGTCGAAGTCAGGTTGAGTTGGTTGCAACCAACTCAACCTGACTTCGACTGGAGAACGGCCCCTACTCCGCCCACCCCGCGGCTGCGCACCACCTCTGCGCCCCAACGCACCCACCCGTCCGCGCTCGGGGGTCCAGTCCCGCGGACCCTTGCGCGCCTGCGGGCTGGCGTCCCTTAGACTGAGTGGCCTATGGGTTATTACTTGACGACAGCTATCGCTTACCCCAATGGGGCCATCCACATCGGGCACGCATATGAGTACATTGCGGCCGATACGATCGCGCGCTTCAAGCGCCTCGACAACCACGATGTGTTCTTCTCAACCGGCACCGATGAGCATGGTCTGAAGATGCTGCAGGCAGCCAACAAGCTCGGGATCACGCCCAAGGAGCTCGCCGACGACAACGCGAAGAACTTCCGCGACACACAGCTCGCGCTGGGTTCGACGTTCGACCGGTTCATCCGCACCACCGACGAGGACCACTACGAGTCATGCAAGGCGATCTGGCGCAAGCTCGAAGAAGCCGGCGACATCTACCTCGACACCTACTCCGGCTGGTACTCGATCCGCGACGAGGCCTACTACGCACAGGACGAGACCGAGGTCGTCGACGGTGTTCGCCTGTCCACGGAGACCCGCACCGAGGTCACCTGGACAGAAGAGGAGTCCTACTTCTTCCGTCTGTCCAAGTACCAGGACAAGCTGCTCGAGCTGTACAAGGACCACCCGGAGTTCATCGGCCCCGATTCGCGCCGCAATGAGGTTGCCTCCTTCGTCGCCTCGGGCCTGAAGGACCTCTCCGTCTCGCGCACGACGTTCGACTGGGGAGTGCCCGTGCCCGGCAACGAGAAGCACGTGATGTACGTGTGGATCGACGCGCTGACGAACTACATCACGTCCGCCGGATACCCGAACGACGAGGAGTCGTTCAAGAAGTGGTGGCCCGCCGATGTCCATATCATCGGCAAGGACATCATCCGCTTCCACAGCGTCTACTGGCCCGCGTTCCTCATGAGCGCCGGCATCGAGCTGCCGGGGCGCGTCCACGCCCACGGGTTCCTCTTCAATGCCGGTGAGAAGATGTCGAAGTCCGTCGGAAACGTCGTCGACCCCATCGACCTCGTCGACGCATTCGGCCTCGACACCCTGCGCTTCTTCCTCTTCCGCGAGTTCTCCTACGGCAACGATGGGTCCTACACGAAGGACTCGATCATCACCCGCAAGAACTCCGACCTCGCTAACGAGTACGGCAATCTCGCCCAGCGTTCGCTGTCGATGATCGCGAAGAACTGCGAGGCACAGGTTCCCCGTCCCGGTGAGCTCACCGAAGACGACGAGAAGCTGTTGGCATTGGCCCGCGCGGTCCCCGACACCGCCCGCCGCCACGTCGACACCCAGGCCCTCCATCTCTACGTCGAGGCCTGCTGGAAGGTGCTCTCCGAAGCCAACCGCTACTTCTCCGCCCAGGAACCCTGGAAGCTGAAGAAGACCGATGCCGACCGTATGGCCACAGTGCTGTGGGTGACGATCGAGGTCGTGCGCATCATCTCGATCCTCATCCAGCCGGTCATGCCCGATTCCGCCGGCAAGATCCTCGATCTCCTCGGCGTGCCCGAGGGCAACGGTCAAGCCGGTGCGAAGGTGCTGCCGACCGCGACTGACAGTGGTGCCGGCGCCGAGGTGGATCCTCGTTCCTTTGCTGCGATCGACTTCCCGCTGGAGCCGGGCATCCCACTGCCGAAGCCGGTCCCGGTCTTCCCCAAGTTCGTGGAGGAGACCGAATAATGGCCTCTCGCGCCGCCGGAACCTATCCTCCGGTGCCTGAGCCGCTGGCCCACCCCGTCGTCGATACCCATACGCATCTCGATATCTGCACGGGCGTGCGACTGCCCTTGGGCACCGGCGAACCCGAGCCCGAGGTCAGGCCCGACGAGGACGAAGAGTTCCCGAGCCTCGACTTCTTCTTCGACACCGCCCAATCTGCTGGAGTCCAGCGCATCGTGCAGATCGGCTGTGACCTGCCGGCCGCACGGTGGACGACCGAGCTGGTCACGCAGCAGTCACGGCAGGGCCGTCAGTGGATGCTCGGCGGTGTGGCTTTGCACCCGAATGAGGCGCCGAGGCTGGCCGAACGAGGCATGCTCGACGATGCCCTCACAGAGATTGAGTCACTCGTGGCCTCCACTGACCGTATGCGTGTGGTGGGGGAGACGGGCCTCGACTACTTCCGCACCGGTGAAGAAGGTGTCGCCGAACAGCAGCGCGCCTTCCGTGCTCACATCGAGATCGCCAAACGCACGGGGAAGGCCCTGCAGATCCACGACCGTGAAGCCCACGCTGACGTGCTGCGAATCCTCCGTGAGGAAGGTGCCCCCGAAGTCACGATCTTCCACTGCTATTCCGGCGACGAGGCGATGGCCCGCGAGTGCGCGGACGCCGGATACTACATGTCCTTTGCCGGCAACCTCACGTTCAAGAACGCCGATGAGCTCCGACGTGCCGCGGCTGCGGCTCCGCTGGATCGGCTGCTGACCGAGACCGACGCTCCTTTCCTCACCCCGCACCCGCACCGCGGCAAGCCGGGCGGTCCGTATCTGGCCGCGGTGACGGCACGCAAGCTCGCCGAGGTGCGCGGGATGAGCGAAGAGGATCTCTGCGCCGCAGTGTGGAAGAACGCCGAGACCGCACTGGGAAGCTGGGACTGAACGGTCACCGCGGCGAGGGCGGGACGAAACGACCACCTCGGCGAGGGTGGGACTGACGCTCGATCAGCCACCTCGGCGGGGAAATGTCACGATTGTGACCAAGCCCGGAAACACGGGGAAGTCCTGGTCAGAGCGCCAGCTCAGGGACCCCCGCTGTTACATGTTCGTAATGTTTTGCGTATCTTGTAACGAATCGGTTACAGTAGATGAGTTGATGACCTCTGCCCCAGGGATATTTTTGTGATTGATTTTCTCAAGAACCGCAAAGTGCAAATTGCTGCACAGGCGGTCGTGATTACCGGACTCGTGGGTGGCACGGGTGCCGTGGTCACCATGAACAAGCCAGTGACATTGGATGTCAATGGTCAGTCCGAAGAAGTTCGGACCTTCGGCGGAACCGTGGGGGACGTCCTCGACAGCCGCGACCTCGACATCGAGAAGAGCGACCAGATCAAGCCAGGCGTAGACAAGAAGATCTCGCGGGATATGACGATCACCGTCAACACCGCGAAGGAAATCTCACTGTCCGTCGACGGCAAGAAGAGCGATGAGACCACGCATGCGAACACCGTCGGTCGGGCATTGGCCGACCTCGGTGTGGACGCGAAGAACGCGGATCTCAACACCAAGCCGAATCAGAAACTCAAAGATGAAGGCAACGACATCGATGTGACGACCGCCAAGGATCTCACAATCGTCGCCGATGGCAAGGACCACAAGGTCTCGGCCGCAGCAGAGACCGCCAAGGAGGCCCTCGCTGAGACCAAGCTGAAGCTCGACAAGGACGACTTCATGTCTGTGCCTCTCAGCTCCAAGGTCTCCGACGGCCAGGTCCTCACCCTGAACCGCGTGAAGAACGACACGGTCAAGGAGAAGGAGGCCATCGAGCCTAAGACTGAGACCAAGAAGTCGGACTCCCTCTTCGAGGGCGAGACCAAGGTCGAAGACGAAGGCAAGGCGGGCCAGAAGCAGGTCTCCTACAAGGTCAAGACCGTCAACGGCGATGAGGTGAAGAAGGAGAAGAAGGCCGAGAAGGTCCTCTCCAAGCCTGAAGCCAAGGTCGTCATCGAGGGCACCAAGAAGAAGGAAGCCCCAGCTGAGGAGCCAGAAGACTCCGGCAGCGGTTCGGACGCCGGGACCGGCGACGGCGGCTCCGACAGTGGTTCGGGCGGCTCCGACGACGGTGACAAGAGCACCGGCGGCGGCTCCGGCGGTGGCGGCAACATGAGCACCCAGGAGATCAAGGACATGCTCGGCGGACCAGGAACCAAGTGGTACTCGGTCGTCGAATGCGAGTCGAACTTCGACCCGAAGGCATCGAACGGCAGCCACTTCGGTCTGTTCCAGTTCCTGCCAGAGACCTGGCACGCAATGGGCGGCAGCGGCAACCCGTCTGACGCCAGCCCGCAGGAGCAGTTCGACCGTGCCAAGAAGCTGCAGGCTCAAGAGGGCTGGGGACAGTGGGCCTGCGCCTGAACCAGAGTGCAGCCGCTGATCTGAAGCTAGCTGATCTGAAGCAGGCTGACCTGAAGCTATAGGCACACGAGCTGAAGCGATAGACAGCAAGCACCAAGTGCGGATCCGGGAGTATCCCGGGTCCGCACTTCTGCATTCACCGCCGATGCCGCATGAGCGCTCTCCGCTGACGATGCGCGGGGATGTGTTGGTGCGAAGCGGCCGCTCCACGGCAACTGTCGGCCGCTCCACGGCAACTGTCGGCAACTGTCGGCGACTTGTGGTCGAAATCGCCCACGATCGTCGACCGGGACTTGCCGACTGTTCGGTCTCCAGGGCGTCTCAGGACCGTCTTCGAACACCTTTTCTGGGGTTTCGCCCAGAGCGTGGACAATCCTTGGCACTCGAGTTGACCGAGTGCTAAGAGCGTTCTAAAGTCGAATTAGCACTAGCACTCATTGAGTGCCAGTTTTATGAGACGGTCGATCTGCTCGGCACCCGCGACGACGAGTGGATCATGGCATACGCCGCCGTCTGACTCAAAGAAGAATTGAACCCCAGCGAAGGGAGAGGGCCCGATATGTCGGTCTCCATCAAGCCACTCGAAGATCGGATTGTCATCCGTCAGGTCGAAGCAGAGCAGACTACCGCCAGTGGTCTGGTCATTCCCGAAACCGCCAAGGAAAAGCCTCAGGAAGGCGAAGTTGTCGCAGTGGGCCCAGGCCGCGTTGCTGACAACGGAAACCGCGTCCCAGTTGACGTGGCCATTGGCGATAAGGTCATCTACTCCAAGTTCGGCGGCACCGAAGTCAAGTACGCAGGAGAAGAGTTCCTCGTGCTCTCGGCTCGTGACGTGCTCGCCGTCATCGGCTGAATCCCCTGAACAACTACTTCACTGACAGGAGGACGAATGCCTAAGAATCTTGAATTCAACGACGAAGCTCGTCGCGCACTCGAAAAGGGTGTGAACACTCTCGCGGACACCGTCAAGGTGACCTTGGGACCCAAGGGCCGCAATGTCGTGCTCGACAAGAAGTGGGGCGCACCCACGATCACCAACGATGGTGTGACCATCGCTCGTGAGGTCGAGGTCGATGACCCGTACGAAAACCTCGGCGTGCAGCTGGCCAAGGAAGTTGCCACCAAGACCAACGACATCGCCGGTGACGGAACCACCACCGCGACTGTCCTGGCGCAGGCCTTCGTCAACGAAGGACTGCGCAACGTTGCCGCCGGCGCCGCACCAGGTGCCCTCAAGCGCGGAATCGAAGCCGCCGTCGAGGCTGTCTCCACCGAACTCGGAACCATCGCCCGCGATGTCGCCGACTCCTCGGAGATCGCACACGTCGCCGGTCTGTCCGCACAGTCCGAAGAGATCGGCAAGCTCATTGCCGATGCCTTCGACAAGGTGGGCAAGGACGGCGTCATCACGATCGACGAGTCCCAGGCCGCATCTGTGGAACTCGAGATCACCGAGGGAATGCAGTTCGACAAGGGATACCTCTCGCCGCACTTCGTGACCGATGCTGATCGCCAGGAAGCTGTGCTCTCCGACGCGCTCATCCTCATCAACCAGGGCAAGATCTCCAACATCCAGGAGCTCCTCCCTGTGCTTGAGAAGGTGCAGCAGGCCGGAAAGCCTCTGTTCATCGTGGCCGAGGACATCGAAGGCGAAGCTCTGTCGACGCTGGTCGTCAACAAGCTGCGCGGCATCATCAACGTTGCCGCCGTCAAGGCTCCCGGATTCGGTGACCGCCGCAAGGCGATCCTCGAGGACCTCGCAGTCCTCACCGGTGGCCAGGTCGTCACCGCTGATATGGGCATGAAGCTCGACCAGGTCACTCTGGAAGAGCTCGGCAACGCCCGCACCATCACCGTCACCAAGGACAACACCACCATCATCGATGGTGCTGGCTCCGACGAGGACGTCAACGGTCGGGTCGCCCAGATCCGCAGCGAGGTCGAGAACACCGACTCCGATTGGGACCGCGAGAAGCTGCAGGAGCGCTTGGCTAAGCTCTCCGGCGGTGTCGCAGTCATCAAGGTCGGCGCCGCCACCGAGGTGGAGCTCAAGGAACGCAAGCACCGCGTCGAAGACGCAGTGTCGGCTACCCGTGCAGCCATCGAAGAAGGCGTCGTCGCCGGCGGTGGATCGGCTCTGATCCACGCATCCAAGGTTCTGGCCGGAAACGACCTGAGCCTGACCGGCGATGCAGCCACTGGTGCTGACATCGTCAAGCGCGGCGTCGTCCAGCCACTGCGCTGGATCGCTGAGAACGCCGGCCAGGACGGCTACGTCGTCGTGTCCAAGGTCGAGGAGCTCGCTTCCGGCCAGGGATACAACGCCGCCACCGATTCCTACGGCGACCTCATCGGCGCCGGAATCATCGACCCGGTCAAGGTCACCCGCTCGGCACTGCGCAACGCCGCTTCGATCGCCGCACTGGTTCTCACCACTGAGACACTGGTCGTCGAGAAGAAGGAAGAAGAAGAGGACTGAGTCCCCATCTGATTCGCATCGGCGCGCAGCGACTGCGCTGAACTGATACACCTGTGGCCCGGAACAATGTTCCGGGCCACTCGTGTATTCACCATCAGTCAGCCAGACACTCCACCAGCGACCTGTTCGGCCTGCTGGTCGACATCCAGCCTCGCAAACGACGCGAATTGCACAGGCGGCTCACACCTACTGATCAGTCAGATCCTATGTTCCTTGCCGTGGTGGGTCGCTAGTCTGGATGAGACAGTTTGATGCACCAATGTAGGGACCATATGACGACCGCCTCACCGATGCCCATCGCTCAGCTTCGTAATGTCTCGAAGATCTTTGATCCCGACGGGGCAGCGCTGGTGGCTCTCAACCAGGTCTCCCTCGATATCGCCCCTGCCCGACTGACGGCCGTGATGGGACCCTCGGGTTCGGGCAAATCCACGCTCATGCATATTCTCGCCGGACTCGATCGGCCGAGCTCGGGCACTGTGCACATCGGTGAACGTGAGATCACCGCATTGCACGAGGACGAGCTCACGGCCTTGCGCCGGCAGCGGATCGGCTTCGTGTTCCAGGCATTCAACCTCGTGCCGACCCTCACCGTCAGGGAGAACATCGTCCTGCCCTTCGAGCTCGATGATCGAAGGCCCAATGCCGATGAACGCGCCTGGATCTCCAGCATCATCAAGCGGCTCGGCCTCGACGGGCGGCTCAAGCATCGGCCCAGCGAGATCTCGGGCGGACAGCAGCAGCGCACCGCCATCGCCCGGGCCCTGGCCACGAGACCAGACATCCTCTTCGCCGACGAACCGACCGGCAACCTCGACGGCCGGTCGGGGCGTGAGGTCATGGCCATCATGTCCGAGGCCGTGCGCGAGCTCGGACAGTCGATCGTGCTCGTGACCCATGATCCGATCGTGGCAGCCTATGCCGACCGCGTCGTGTTCATCGCCGATGGCACGCCCGTCTCAGAGCTCAACGACTCGATCAGCGCCGAGGTGATTGCACAGACGATGCTCGATCTCGACGCGAAGGCCGAGGCCGCGGAGAACGCAGCCGCCGGATCCCCGCAGCATCCCGTACGGTCCCCGCAGTATGCCGCGGAGACCGGAGGGCGCCGATGAACCCGATGCGGGAGATCCGGACCAACCCGCGTCAGTTCGCACCCAGCTTCCTCGTCGTCTTCATCGCTGCGCTCTTCGGCACCGTCATCATGCAGGGCATCGAGATCCTCACAGCCTGGATGTCCTCGGCGAAGATCGTCTCCGAGTCAGACACGGCGCAGGGGCTGCTCACCACGGTGGGTCTGGTCTTCTTCGTCATTGCGCTGTTCGTCTCAAGCATCGTCATCGCCAATACGTTCTCCATCATCATCGCCGGTCGCAGCCGTCAACTGGCACTGCTGCGTCTCATCGGAGCTTCCTCGCGACGGTTGCGCCGGGCCGCCTCGGCGGAGGGGCTGCTCGTTTCGATACCCAGCGCCGTCGCTGCGTTCCTCGTCTCCACCGCGCTCGCGAAGGGTGCGGCGGCCTACCTCGGCGGACAGATCACCGTGGAGCCGGATCTGCTCAGTCCTAAGATGATCCTCCCGGGGGCCGCGACCATCGTCGTGACCTGGTTCTCAGCGTATCTGGGTGCCCAACGCATCAGCGGCATCTCGCCGATCGAGGCCACTTCGCAGGCTGTCGAACGTCGCCCCGAGGATGCGCGTGCATCGATGGGGGCCCTGGCGGGTGCACTCATCCTGCTGTCCATGGGGATCACCCTTCTCATCAGCGGCGTCGTCGGCGCCAGCGGGAACACGGTGAGTGTCCTTGGTGTGCTCCTCGTCGCCGTCGGTGCCGCTCTGACCTTCGTGGGCGTCATCGTCGGCAACCCCTGGATCCTTCCTCCGCTGCAGACGCTCACCGGCTTGCTGCTCGGCCGTACGGCAACCGCGCGTCTGGCTGCGTCGACGATCGCCCGTCACCCCACTCGCAATGCGCGCACGGTGATCGGTCTGGTCATCGGCATCACCCTCATCGTCATGTTTGCCACGGCCATGACGACATTTCGAGACCAGCTTCTCGACTACGCCGAATCGCTCGGCGACGACGGGTGGGGCGGCTTCGAGGATGTGCTGAAGACGATCATCGACCAGACGATGATGTTCTTCCTCGGCATGGTCCTCTTCTCCGTCGTCATCGCCGTCATCGGAGTCGCGAACGCGCTCACGCTCTCCGTGCGGCAGCGCACGCAGGAGATCGGTCTGCTCATGGCCCTCGGTCAGACGCCGCGACGGGTGCGACGCATGATCGTGGCCGAGGGCATGCAGCTGAGCGTGACCGCCTGCCTGGTCGCGGTGCCCCTGGGCATCGCATTCGGTTGGATCGGTGCCCTGGTTCTGCTGTCCCCGTTGACCGGATTCTTCGCTCCGTCCGTGCCCTGGTGGGTCATCATCTCCGTCGTCGCCGGCTCTCTTCTGGCTGTGCTCGCCGCCAGCCGTGCCCCGGCGCGGGCGGCCACGTCGATCAGCCCCGTGGACGCTCTCCAAGCGGTATAGGTGATGACCCTCGCCGAGGTGGTCGTGCAGTCCCGGACTGACCTCGCCGAGGTGGGTCTCAGTTCGGTGTCACCGTGCCGTTGCTGCCGTTGACGCTCACCGTCTGACCCGAGGTGAAGCGGCTGGTGGCATCGCGGACGGCCATGACTGCGGGCAGGCCCAGCTCACGGGCTGTGACCGCACCGTGGGAGAGTGCACCGCCGCTTTCCGTGATGACGCCGCTGGCCTGGTAGAACAGAGCCGTCCAAGCCGGGTTCGTGGTTCGGGCGACGAGGATCGCCCCGTCCGGGAAAGACGAGAAGTCCTCGGGACTGTGGACGACGAAGACCTCGCCCGTGACCTCGCCGGGACTGCCGGCAGTTCCCTTGATGAAGTCACCGTCTGTGTCATCACCGACCTCGGGGGCACGACCGTGCTCCCATTCGGGGGTCCGCTCGACCGCTTCCTGGTACCCGGCCTTGTTCTTCTCCGCGATCGCGGTCAGGCCGGCCAGAGCCTCGGCGGGGGAGTGCTGCCCGTCGGCAGCGCGGATCGCCGCGTCGAGAGGCTCATAGTTGATGAAGTAGACATCCATGGGATCGGTGAGGACACCGTGGTCGACGAGTCGCTGACCCAGCTCGCGCAGGGCCCGTCGCATCGGCAGCGTCAGGCGTGTGGTCTGGTAGTGCTCGAGGTCATCGAGCGCCGTGTACGAGCGTGCCAGGCGGATGACCTCCTGCACCAGATAGCGCAGCTTCTCCGGGGCGGCATTGACCACGGCCCGTTCGGTCTCGGCCTGCAGGACCTTGCGCTCCAGATCGGAGTCCGCAGAGGCGTTCGTCGCCCGGTCGGCCAGCAGTCGGACCTGATCGAGGACGATGTGCGGGGCCTCGACCCAGGTCGGATGGTAGGCGTCGAAGTCGAGTTCCCGGTGGCCGTGCTTGGCGAGGAAGGTCGCGAACTCGTCGAAGAACTCGGGGAAGTCACCGAGAACCGCCAGCCCGTCCTCGCCGGTGTGGCTGCGCAGCGTCGACAACAGTTCGGGATTGCTGCGCACAATGCGTGAGAGCTCCCAGAGTTCGGTGTTGACCTGCGAGGTCTTCGTCTCCGTCGATGCCAGCAGTCGCTCGAAAACGAGGCGCGCCGTCTCTTTGTCCAATGCCATCTCGAGCATGTGCGAGAGCGCGCCGTAAAGTGTCTGCTGCGTCAGGGAGATCGCGATGTTGGGGCGGAAGTACTCCGTGCCGAGGTCGCTGATGGCGATCACGTGAGCCCACACCTCGGCCAGCGATTTGTCCTCCAGCGGTTCGTGGGAGAGCTTGCCGATGCCCATGAGGTACGTGTCGAGGTCTCGCATCCACCGCACGGGAAGTTCCTGCACCCAACCGAACTGAGAGGCGATCTCCGGCAGCGATTCGGTGATGGTCTCCACGCTGGAAAGCATCTTCGTCGGCAGTCTCCCGGCGTAGAGATCGACGGCCGTCTGGTTGCCGTAGATGTAGAAGTCACGCATCACGAACCACTTGTCGTCGAAGGGCGGCAGACCCATGAGGTCGAAGCTGTGGTTGAGTGAGTAGTGGAATCCTGCCTCGACAAGGTCCCAGGTCAGAGGCGTGACCGGAGTGGGGAATCGTTCGGCCGATTCGTCGCGGGTCCAGCGGGGTGCGACGCGAGTGATCGGCCGCGACTGCAGGAGGAAGAGGTCGTCACCGCTGAAGGCCCACTCGATGTCCTGTGGGAAACCGAAATGATCCTCCGCGCGGACGGAGAGATCGGCCACCGCTCGGGCCTGCTCCGCAGTCAGTGCCGGACGAGTCCGCTGATCCTCGCCGAGGTGGACGACCGTCGTCCTGGCACTGTCGTGTCCGCCGTGATCGTCGTGATCGTCGTGACCGCTGTGATCGTCCTGTTCGTTGTGATCGCCGCGACCGTCGTCGTTCACCTCGTCGGCTTCCGTAGGCTCACGCATGACGAGGGCCTTCGGTTTGTCCGCGATTTCGGTCGCGACCTGGGTTCCGTCGGCGCGGGCGATCCGGAACTCGTCGACGGGTTCCTCCCCGCCGACGACGGTCTCGCCCAGTCCGAACGCCGCATTGATGAGGACTTCGTCCGTGTTGCCGCGCACTGGGTCGACAGAAAACGCGACGCCTGCTGCCTCCTCGGCACCGACTGCGACCATGAGCTGGACGACGACGGCCATCTTCGCCTCCAGCTGTTCCACGCCGAGCTGCTGGCGGTAGCGGAAGGCGTGCGGATTCCACAGGGAGGCATAGCAGTCGCGCACCGCCTCGGCGATGGACTTCGTTCCGCGAACCCCGAGGTAGGTGTCGTGCTGTCCGGCGAAGGCCGCCCCGGGCAGATCCTCCATGGTCCCCGAGGAGCGGACCGCCACGGCCTGACCGTTCAGGCCGGCAGCCTGGGCCGCCGCCTCGAAGTCGGCGAGCCACGCATCGGGGACAGGAGTGCTGCGGATGAGCTCGCCGATCGCCTCGGCGGGGTGGTCTGTGTCCATGAGCTCGCTGATCCGCGACTGCAGGGGTGCGACGAACTGTGTGTAGGCCTCGGCGGTGACGATGAAGCCTCCGGGCACGGGCAGATGCTGCGCGGACTTCGCGAGGCTGGCGCCCTTGCCGCCGCTGGTCGCAAGTTCGGTGGCGAGAGGATCGGTGAAGCTGAGGGTGAGGGTCACGAGTGCTCCTAGAGGGGTCTCAGGTGGGGCGGGCTGATATCGAGGGGACAGTGGACGGTGGTCGATCGGGTCACAGACGGAAGCGACGCAGGCCCAGAAGCAGCCAGCCGCCCACCGCACTGACGAGGCCGATTCCGATGACCAGGGGCCAGAAGAAGGCGGCAACGATGAGTACCGGTACCCAGACCATAACCGCTGCGAAACCGCCGAGGAGGCGGAAGAATGTGACAGTATTGCGACCGTCCGCGCGCGATCCGGCAAAGCCTGCTGCACCGAGCACGGGAGCAAAGAGCCACATGAGCGCGAGCCCGACCCAGCGCAGGACCGTGATCGCAGGACTCGCTGCGGCGGGTGGCCCGTCAGCCGCAGCTGTGGAGGTATCACGCTGCAGGTCCAGGAAGGCCTTCGCGAACGTGGCCGCTGCGCCCGGTGTTCTGCGGGCGACGTTGAGCGCATTCGCCTGGATCCGCTCGAAGGTCTCTTCGTCGGGACAGTTCACCGAAACCTCGTCGAGGGCCGATCCCAGCGCCGAGGCGACCTCGGCCTCCCATACGGATCGATCCTGGCCATTGCGATAAGGAATCATGATCGGCCTCCCGCGGACCACCTCGGCGCGGGAGCGGAACCTGTCAGGAGTCGAATAGAACAGGCCCACCGGGATCACCTCGAGATCGATGCCCTCCTCGAGCAGGGTGCAGGCGATGCGGGCAGCACCGGATTTGTAGGGTTGGGGTCGGTGGCCCCATTCGCTGCTGGCTTCGGGGAAGATGCCCAGGTCACCGCCTCGGCGAAGGTGTGAAGTGCCGGCTTCGACCGGACTGGCCACCGATGCTGGGTCGAGGTTGTAACGTTCGACGTCCTTGGGTCGGACGACGGGGATGCCGGCGATGAAGAGACGCAGGAACCAGTGGCGGATGAGCTGGATCGAGATGAGGAACTGCGTTCGCGGGAATGCGGCGAGCACCTGATGGCCGTCGATGGCGCCATTGCGGTGGCTGGAGATGATGAGGCGCGGGCGAGGATGCTCGTGTGCTGCGGACTCAGCACTGAGATCCAGGACAGGGATGCGGCCGAAGTACAGGGTGCGCATCGCGGCATTGATGAACCGATGCCCCCACCCCAGGGAGGCTTCAGGTGGCAGGGCGGCGTCGCGTCCCAGGGCAGCACTCGGCCGCTCAGCCTTCGAGGACATCGCGGAGTCGTTCCAGATCCTTCTGCACTGCTTCGATGTCGCGGGCGAATTCCTCATCGCTGACGTTCGGGAGGCGGTAGACGGTGAAGACGACCTCGCTGACATCCTCATTGTGGAGAATTCGCAGCGGATTGTGTACGGCGGTCCCGTCGGGGAAGATCACGTCGTGGTCGAGGATGCCGAACTCAATGCCGGGCCGGAAGCTGACCTCGACCTCGCCCATCGGCGAATCGGTGATCCAGCGTCCGGCCTCATTGCGGATGCCTTCGCTCAGACCGGCCGCCCACTGTGGGAGGTTGGCTGGATTGCCGGCGAAGACCGCGATGTCGGAGGGGTCCCGGCGGATCGTCTGTGAGATGTGGCGCGCGTCGAAGCTCATGCACCAAGTGCACCACAGCTGTCACGATCGGGCCAGGGCTGAGAGCGTGTGTCCGGCACTACCGTGACCTCAGCCGGCAGCCACCTCGCTGCGGAGTTTGTGCTTGAGCAGCTTGCCCGAGGGATTGCGGGGGAGCTCCGCAGTGATGATGACCTCGCGCGGCAGCTTGTACCGCGCGAGCTTGTCGGCGAGGTAGTCACGCAGCTCCTCGACGTCGAAGGGCTGCCCGTCGGCAGTCGTGATGAAGGCGACGACCTTTTCGCCCCATTCGGCATCCGGCTTGGCCACCACTGCGACATCGGCAATCCGTTGGTGGGCAATGATCGCCTCCTCTACTTCGAGGGAGTAGACGTTCTCACCGCCGACGATGATGACGTCCTTGCTGCGGTCGACGATGAAGAGATAGCCGTCCTCGTCGAGCTTGGCGATATCTCCGGTCTTGTACCAGTCGCCCTCGAAGGCGGCCTTCGTCGCCTCGGGGTTGTTGAGATACTCGCGCATGCGGGTGTCACCAGTGAACCAGATCTCGCCCGTCTCCCCGGGGCCGGCATCTGCGCCGTCAGCCTTGACGACACGCATGGCATTGCCGACCATCGCCGTCCGCCCCACCGAACCGGCCTTGCGCAGTTGATCCTCCGGCCGGAGCATGCAGCCAGTGGGCCCCATTTCGCTCATTCCGAACAGGTTGAAGAACTGGTCGGTTCCATAGGCGTCGATGAGCATGGCCGCGGTGGACCGGTCGATGGGCGATCCGCCGTAGTTCCAGCGTCGGATAGTCGAGAAATCATAGTCCGAGAATTCGAGGCCGAGCTTCTTCGCCGTCATCACGGGTGCGACATAGGCGATGGTCGGCCCGAAGAAGGTGGTGATCTTCTCTTCGGCGATGATCGTCATCGAATCCACCGGATGGAACGCACGCTGGAGGACAACCGTGCCGCCGGTGAGGATGGTGGGAATGAGGCTGATGTTCAGAGGAGCCGAATGCCAGATCGGCATGCAGATGAGATAGCGGTCGTCGCTGCGATAACCCATATTGAGATTGATGAGGGTCGCGACCTGGGAGATGTTGCGGTGAGAATGCACGCACCCCTTGGGTGAACTTGTGGTGCCCGAGGTGTAGAGGATCTGCGCCACGTGCTCGTCCGTGAAGTCACCCGGTATGGCAGGTTGGGCCGCCTCCAGCGCAGAGTCGAAGCTGTCCGGTGCCGCGGATTCGGTCTCCAACCAGGTGATGCCCGGGGCGCCCGCGCGCGCAGTCTCGGCCAACTCGGCGCTGACGATGCCCAATTTCGCACCGGAATGCTCGATCGTGTACTTGACCTCTGGTGCCTGCAGCTTGTGATTGACCGGAACGACGATAGCTCCCAGATACCAGGCGCCGAAGGCCGCGAAGACGAACCCCGGCACGTTGAAGGTCATGATTCCGATGGTGTCACCAGCCACGATGCCCTTGTCTTCGAGCACACGGGCCGCCTTGAGAGCGTAGTGGCGAAGCTCGCCATAGGTGTACCTCTCATCCCCATAGACCAGCGCTTCGTGATCCGGGTCGCGCAGGACGGTGGAATCGAGCAAGGTTCCCAGCTTCATTGCTTCTCCTTGTGACGAGTGCCATACTTTCAACAATTGAACCACGATTCATTTCTTTGTGGAAGGGCAGCTGTGGCCTATCGCGAAACTCCCAGAACTCGCGCCAGAGCCGAGCACAGACGCGCCCGAATCGAACGCGCAGCACACCAGGTCATCGCCTCTGGCGGGTTCGAATCAGCGAGCATCGCCGCTGTCGCGCGCGAGGCCG
The DNA here is from genome assembly GCF_021532235.1 of Brevibacterium sp. UCMA 11752. Classification (NCBI taxonomy): domain Bacteria; kingdom Bacillati; phylum Actinomycetota; class Actinomycetes; order Micrococcales; family Brevibacteriaceae; genus Brevibacterium; species Brevibacterium sp. UCMA 11752. The sequence goes on from NZ_JACBOS010000003.1 coordinate 1,896,385, forward strand.
AGTGCAGTGCAGGTCTCATCTACACCTACTACGAGAACCGCGACGAACTGCTCGGGATCGTGTTCGCTCACGCAGCCGGCCACGAACTCGCCGTCGTCGAAGCAGCCATCGGGCAGACGGGGGACGCCGGGGGACTCGTCGATGCAGTCACCGAGGTCTTCATCCGGCGTGCCGTCATCGGCCGCGCACTCGCTCACGCACTCCTGCTCGAAGACGTTCCCAGCACCGTTCAGATCGAACGCCGGGCGCTGCGACGCGGATACGTATCCGCCATCGCATCGAGGCTGGAGGAGCTCTCGACCAGCGAGATTCCCGCCGAGGTGGTGGCCCGGTCCTTAGTCGGATCCATCTCCGAGAACCTCGTCGACGTACTCGACCCCGAACGGAGTCCTCCGAACTCAGCCGACGTCGAATCCCTCATCGCCGCACTGTCCACATTCGCGCGCACAGCCATAGGAGAACAATGAGTCACGCACCCTCTGCAGCCCGACCGGAAGCAATGACCAGGCCCAGCACATCCGCCACGCACGATGTCTTCAACCAGGCGCCACCTCGGCGAGACATCAACGAATTCACCCTCAACACGGCACTCCGCGAGGCCGTGGACAGATACGCACCCCATGCGTCGAGGGCTGAGCTGGAGCGGATCGGGGGACTGGTCGGCAGTGCGGATTTCATCAATGACGCACGTCTGGCCAACGAACACGGACCGGAGCTGAGGACCCATGACGAGTGGGGCAATCGCATCGATGCGATCGAATTCCATCCTGCCTACCATCGCATCATCGGCGATGCACTGCGCAGTGGTGCGCACTCACGCGCCTGGACCCATCCCGGTCCAGGTGCGAACGCGGACCGTGCCGCCAGATTCATGCTCTTCTCCCAGATCGAACCCGGCCATGCCTGTCCGGTGTCGATGACCCATGCCGTCATCCCGTCTCTGCAGGCCGACCCGAAATTGTCCGACTTCTGGGTCCCGAGGGCCACCGCGAACGACTACGACCCGAGGCGCATCGACCCGGCTGAGAAGACTGCTGTCACCTTCGGGATGGCGATGACCGAGAAGCAGGGCGGCTCGGATGTGCGAGCGAACACCACCCGCGCGGTCCCGGACGGCGATCACTATCTCATCACCGGGCACAAATGGTTCTGCTCGGCGCCGCAGTCCGATGCGTTCCTCGTGCTCGCCCACCTCGAAGAGGGGCTGAGCTGCTTCGTCGTCCCTCGCATCCTGCCCGGCGGCGAGCTCAACACAGTGCGGATCCAGAGACTCAAGGACAAGCTGGGCAACAAGTCCAATGCCTCCTCCGAGATCGAATTCGACTCCACGGCAGGTTGGCTGCTGGGCCTACCGGGCAAGGGCGTGCGCACGATCATCGAGATGGTGTCACAGACTCGGCTCGACTGCATCCTCGGCTCCACCGCGGGCATGCGCCAGTCAGTGGCAGAAGCCGCATGGCATGCTCGAGGCCGGGCTGCATTCGGTGCGACGCTGATCGACCAGCCCCTCATGCGCGCCGTCATCGCCGATCTGCAGCTCGAGTCCGAGGCCGCGACCTTCACCGCCATGCACCTGTCCGCCGTCCACGATGACGATGGCGGTGATGCGGCGGACTTTCGGCGTCTGGCCACTGCTGTCGCCAAGTACTGGATCTGCAAACGCGGTCCCGAGCACGCCTATGAGGCGCTCGAATGCCTGGGCGGAAACGGCTACACGGAGGCGTTCCCTTTGGCCCGGCGCTATCGCGAACAGCCGGTGATGGCCGTATGGGAAGGATCCGGAAATGTCATCGTCCTCGACGTGCTGCGCGCCCTGGGCCGTGAACCGCGAGCAGCAAAGGCCTTCCTGGGCTACCTCGAAACCGGGCTGGGCCGCCACCCGGACTTCGACGCCGCCTATGAGGAGCTTGCCGCTTCCCTCCACAGCTCGCTCGAGGCAGTGACCAGCGAGGATCCTGCCAGAATCGCAGGCATCCAGCGCAGCGGTCGTGTCATGGTGGAGAAGATGGCGCTGCTCCTGCAGGCCACGATTCTCTTCGATTCCGCCCCCGCCGAGGTGGCCGCAGGGTTTGTATCGGCACGGTTGGGTCCCAACCGGGGCCGGGAATACGGTGCCCTGCCACGCGACGTCGACATCGACTTCCTCGTCGAGCGCGCCTGAGCTGTGAGCCGCTGTGGGCCGAGTCAGTCTCTGCGGTGGGCGGATCGGCAGCGGCGCCGGTCGAGGCGGAGATTGCGCGAGCGGATCCTCAGCAGGCGCATCGCGCATTCCGGAGGTCCGCTGAAGGTCGGGCGAACCATACGTCTGAGACTTGGGCGGGGAGCATTGTGTTCGTCGGCCTCCCACTCCTCGTCGCGGAGCTGCCCGATCTCCGACCGGTCGATGAACGCTTGGAGCTCGGCGATGAGCTTCAGCTGGAGGTCGTTGACCGACTCGACGCCTTCCGAGTATTCGAGGGGGATGTCGACGGCCTCCCAGTTGGCGACGACCCTGACAATCCACTTTCGTGCGTCGGTCGGGTCGTGATTCATCCCGTAGCTGTCCCATTCGTCGTTGGCGAACATGCCGAGAACGACCGGAGCGATGACCTTGTTGAGGAGGAACTCTTCCGTCAATTCGGTGTTGTCCATACCTCCCACCATAGGACTCCACGCTCCAGATTTCTCGCAGGCCCACGGCAGGTCCCGCAGGTTCAGAGCCGAGTGCGGCATCACGTGGACAGTTAGACTGATCCGATGCCACGCAGCCCGCTTTCACCCCGAGAAGGGATCTCCGCGACCTCGCTGCGCGCTCCCGGCGGGAAGGCGACGCACGATAAGAACCATCTTCCGGTCCCGGACACGATCGGCGGGTGGCTGGAGGAAGAGTTCCCCGACGCCGATGATGAAGCGCGACGCGGCCTGCTGAGCACAGGCGATATGCGCGATGAGACGGGTGAGCCGGTGAACTGGGATGATTCCGTCATCCCCGGCGGCTTCTACTTCTTCCACCGACCTGTTCCGGTCGAGGAGCGGATTCCCTTCGAAATCAGCATCGTCTTCGAAGACGAGGATCTGCTCGTCGTCGACAAACCCCACTTCCTCGCCAGCACTCCCAATGGGCGGTTCGTGCGCGAATGCGTCGTGACGCGAGCTCGCCAGGATTTCAACCAGCCCGACCTGGTGGCCATCCACCGCCTCGACCGCGTCACAGCGGGACTGCTCATCCTGTCGAAACGACCCGAGACCCGTGGTCGATATCAGAGTCTGTTCCAGGACCGATTGGTGACCAAGACCTATCGCGCCCTCGCAGCGATGCCGCCGACGGATATGGAGTTCCCACTCAGCAGGGAATCCAGGCTCGTCAAACCGCGCGGCGGCAGACAGGTCCTCGAGGTCGACGGTGAGCCCAACGCCTTCAGCACGATCAGCCTGCTGGGTGAACGAACCCCGACCTCGCCGAGGTGGTCCGACGCAACCGTGCCCCCGCCTCGGCGATCGGTGGGGGAGTGCCCGTCGATCGGCGAGTACGAACTTCATCCGTTGACGGGCAGGACCCATCAGCTGCGGGTGCACATGAACTCGCTCGGGCTGCCCATCCTCGGCGATCCGGTCTATCCTGTCGATCTGTCTCCGGACCCCTACGATTTCAGCTCACCGCTGCAGCTGCTGGCGGCGTCGATCGAGTTCGACGATCCGCTGACGCGGCGCCCGCGACGCTTCGAATCCGGGCTCACTCTGGGGCTCACTCTGAGACCGACGCCGTAGACGCCGTGGACCGCTGGAGACGTATATTGTGTCTCGACTCGGCATCATCGTCGAGAGCTGCGCCCGGGCTTTGCCCACGAGCGGTGGGGACACGGTAGCCTGGTGATATGAGTCCAAACGCACCCGGATGTACCTCAGAGGCGATCGTTGCCCTGGTCCGGTCCCGAATCACGACCGGCGAGTACCCTGCCGGCTCTCCGGTCCGGGATGGTGCGCTGGCGAAGGAATTCAACGTCTCGCGCAACACTGCTCGTGAATCCCTGTCCCTGCTCCGCTACGCCGGTCTGCTGACACAGGAGACGAACCGCGGCTTCTTCGTCCGTACCTTCGACCTCGACGAACTCAAGGACCTCTACCAGGCCCGACGTGTCTTCGAGATCCGTGCCGTTCAGGAATCACAGGACGCCACGGAGGCGGCGATGAGCCGTGTCGAAGCATCGGTCGTCCGTGCGGAGACTGCTCCCAACAACGAGAGCTGGACCGACGCACAGGAACACTCCGCCTCATTCCACCGGGCAATCGTCGGACTGCTCGGATCGCCGATGCTCGACGAGTTCTACGTCAACCTCATGGCCCGGCTGTCGACGACGTTCGCCCGCTCGAAAGAACCAGGCAAATACCACTCCCACTGGGCAAACCCGCACCGCGACATCCTCGAGAAGATGCGCTCGGGGGACCGACACGGAGCCGAAGGCCTGCTGCGCATCCATCTCGATGACTCGGAAGCCTCGACGCTCGACCTGGCGCGCTCTGTCGGCGAGGGCCGCTGACCACGTAACAGCAGGACCGCCTCGGCGGGAGCGCTAGGTGGTCGTTTTGGACTGATTTTTCTGCGCTGAACCAGACCAAAACGTCCAGTTAGCCGATGCAGCGACGGATGGACCGCCTCGGCGAGAAGGAACCCTGCTGCCGGTGTCGGCAGTCTCACAGTGCTCGGTACTTGAAACGCTGGATAAGCGGTGTATGACTTCGATAGCATTGACCCACCGAACTCACCGCGTCGAAAGGCTGTACCCATGGGGATTCCCGAGCAGGAAACACAGGCCGCAAACGATCCGTTCTCGCTGACGGGCCTCACGTATGACGATGTCCTCCTCCTGCCCGGTGACACCGATGTCATCCCTTCAGATGCCTCCACCACGACCCGCCTGACCAAAGAGATCGAGCTCAACATCCCGCTGGTCTCGGCCGCCATGGACACCGTGACCGAGTCGCGCATGGCCATCGCCGTGGCCCGCATCGGCGGACTGGGCATCATCCACCGCAACCTGTCGATGGAAGACCAGGCCGCCCAGGTCGACTACGTCAAGCGCTCCGAGTCCGGGATGATCAACGACCCGCTGACGATCACCCCCGAGAAGACTCTTGAAGAACTCGACGAGATCTGCGGAAAGTACCGGATCTCAGGTCTGCCCGTCGTCGATGAGAACAACGTGCTGCTGGGGATCGTGACCAACCGCGACCTGCGCTTCGTCACCCGCAGTGAATTCCCGACCCGCACCGTGGCCGACACCATGACCCGGATGCCGCTGATCACCGCCCCGGACGGCGTCTCCCCGGAGAAGGCCTTCGAGCTGCTCGCCGAGCACAAGGTCGAGAAGCTGCCCCTGGTCGATGAGAACAACGTCATCAAGGGCCTCATCACCGTCAAGGACTTCGTCAAGACCGAGGAATACCCCCTGGCCACGAAGGATGACGAGGGTCGCCTGCGCGTGGGTGCGGCCGTCGGATTCCACGGCGATGCCTATGAACGCGCAACCCTCCTCGCCGAGGCGGGCGTCGACGTCCTCGTCGTCGACACCGCCAACGGACACGCTCGCGGTGTGACCGACATGATCAGGAAGATCAAGGCCGATTCGACGTTCGACAAGGTCCAGATCATCGGCGGAAACGTCGCCACGAAGGAGGGCGCACAAGCCCTCATCGACGCAGGTGCCGACGCCATCAAGGTCGGAGTCGGGCCGGGATCGATCTGCACCACCCGTGTGGTGGCCGGCGTCGGTGTCCCGCAGGTCACCGCCGTCTACCTCGCCGCTCAGGCGGCCCGCGCGGCCGGTGTGCCGGTCATCGCAGACGGCGGACTGCAGTACTCCGGCGACATCGCCAAGGCCATGGTCGCCGGCGCGGACACCGTGATGCTCGGCTCCCTGCTGGCCGGCTGCAGCGAATCGCCCGGCGAACTCATCTTCGTCAACGGCAAGCAGTACAAGGCCTATCGCGGCATGGGCTCACTGGGTGCCATGGCCCCACGTCAGGGCAAGTCCTACTCGAAGGACCGCTACTTCCAGGACGACATCGACACCGACACCGACCTCATCCCGGAGGGCATCGAGGGCCGCGTCGCCTACCGCGGACCGCTCAAGCAGGTCGCACACCAGCTCACCGGTGGTCTGCGCCAGTCGATGTTCTACGTCGGCGCCCCCACCATCGCGGACCTCAAGGCCAAGGGCAAGTTCGTTCGCCTGACCACAGCGGGCCTCAAGGAGAGCCACCCGCACGACATCCAGATGACCGTCGAAGCACCGAACTACGTCGTCAAATAAGGGTCCTCGGAGACCGTTCTCTGACAGCGCGTCGCGACTGTTCTCTGGCTGTCCCGCGATTGCCGACGGCCGTAGCTCCTGCCTCCTGGGCAGGGACTACGGCCGTTTTCGCTGTCTCAAGATGTCAGACGAATCGCCCGGATGTGATGAAAGCCACGTGCGATTTTTTAGGCCGTATACACCTGTCGTCGACCGCGGGCTTGGCCGCGCGAGGATTGACGAAGACGCTTCTTGCGCCGGGCTGAGGTCACTTGTGTAGTGATATTCGGCAGTACCACTTGCCTTGCTTCTCGCTTTACTTAGGGTAGGTTTCCCTAATGTAGTCCGGCCTTACCGGACCCTGAACCGAAGGAGGCAACCGTACCGCTATGACTTCACTGCTCTCTGACACCCCGACTCCACTGACCGAGGCGAGCCCAGCTCCACTGAACGAGGCACGATCGCTGCCCGATGCAGCTCCGAGCGATGCACCATTGCTGCCCGATGCAGCTCCTCTGTCGAACACTTCGCTGCGCACTGAGGATGCCCTGCTGGGGTCGCACAGCGCCGATGCCTACGCCGAGCTCATGCACGAGGTCGTCGATGCACTCGCCCAGCGTTTCGCGAGTGTTGACGCGCCCACCTCGGCGAATGACCGGACCAGCCTGGAAGCCGAGGTCGCAGACTTCGACCTGGACGGACAGGGGATCGGGAACATCGCAGCCCTGCGTGAGGCCGATGATCTCTACGCCCGCAACGCCGTCTGGTTCCATCACCCCAGCTACGTCGCCCACCTCAACTGCCCCGTCGCCGTGCCAGCCGTCGCGGCCGAGGCGATGCTGGCTGCGATCAACACTTCCGTCGACACCTACGACCAGTCCGAAGTCGCCACACTCATGGAGCGCCGCCTGGTGCAGTGGGCCTGCCGGCACGTCGGATTCTCCGGTGGCGACGGGATCTTCACCTCGGGCGGCACCCAGTCGAACCTGCAGGCACTGTTCCTGGCCCGCGAGAATGTTCTGCGCGCACAGCAGGCACAGAGCGCACAGCAGGCACAGAGCGCGCAGCAGGCGCAGAGCGCAGAGCAGGCACAGGTGCTCGGCAGTGCCCAGCCCGGCCGCGGCGAGCCGTCACGCCGCGAGATCATGTCTCAGCTGCGGATACTCACAACCTCCCAGACTCACTTCTCGATATCCCGCGCCGCACACATCCTCGGCCTCGACCCCGAGGCCGTCGTGACCGTGGACACCGACGCCGCCGGACGCATGGACGCCGAGGCTCTGGCCGAGCTGATGCGCGACATCGACGACACCGGCGGCATCGTCATGGCCGTCGCCGCCACAGCCGGGACCACCGACCTCGGCGTCATCGACCCGCTCGACGCCATCGCCGAGATCTGCGAGAACGCGAACGTGTGGATGCACGTCGACGCCGCATACGGCGGGGGACTGCTGTGGGCACCACGACGCAGACACCTGCTGCAGGGAATCGGCCGCGCCACCTCGGTGACCATCGACTTCCACAAGACCTTCTTCCAGCCCGTGTCCTCAAGCGCACTGCTGGTACGCGACCTCGCCCTGTTCGACCCGACGCTTCATCACAACGACTACCTCAACCCGGCCGCCGAGGCCCAGGGTGCCGATGCCGAACCGAACCAGGTCGACAAATCCCTGCAGACCACCCGACGCTTCGATGCCCTCAAACTCTGGACGACTCTGCGCGCCCGCGGTGCCGCAGAGATCGGTTCGATGGTCGATGACGTGTGCGATCTGGCCGCCGAGGTCCGAGAACTCCTCGACGCACAGCCGGACTTCGAGGCGCTGGGAGCAACCGACCTGAGCACGGTCCTGTTCCGGTTCGCCCCCGCGGCCGCCGATTCTGCCACCGCCGATGAGCTGGTGCCGATGATCCGCCGCGTCCTCTTCCGCTCCGGGCGCGCAGCGATCGCCCGCACCACCATCGACGGCACCCCCTGGCTCAAACTCACCCTGCTCAACCCCGACACCACGGTCGCAGACATCACCGCCGTGCTCGACCTCGTCCGCGCCACCGGCCACGGGATCCTCGCCGGCCGGCACCTGGAGAGCACGACCCTCGAAGGAGGCGCAGCATGAGCACACCTGAGTCACACATCCACGACATCGTCGGCATCGGCATCGGACCCTTCGGCCTGGGACTGGCCGCCCTGTCCGACCCCCTGCCCGATGTCGACGCCGTCTTCCTCGACCAACGCGAGGAATTCCGCTGGCACCCGGGCATGATGATCGAAGGTGCGACGGTCCAGGTCCCGTTCCTCGCCGACCTCGTGACCATGGCCGACCCCACCTCGCGCTTCTCCTTCCTGGCGTTCCTCAAGGACAGCGGCCGGCTCTATCCCTTCTACATCCGCGAATCCTTCTACCCTCTGCGCGCGGAATTCGACGAATACTGCCGATGGGTCGCCGCTCAGTTGGACACTCTGCGCTGGAACCGCACAGTCACCTCGGTGACCAGGAATGATGACATCTACACCGTGACCGCCGAGGTGGCCGATCAGTTCGGTCAGACGCTGAGGACCGAGTCCTACCGCGCCCGCCACCTGATCCTCGGTGTCGGCACCGAACCGGTCCTGCCACAGGCCCTGCAGAACCTGGAGACTGAGGGCACAGGCCCGGTCATCCACACATCGAAATACCTCGACCACAGAGACGCACTGCTCGAGAGCGGATCAATCACCATCGTCGGCAGCGGACAGTCTGCGGCCGAGATCTACCGTGATCTCATCGACGACGCTGAAGCCCGTGACGTGCGACTGGACTGGGTGACGCGCTCACCGCGCTTCTTCCCGATGGAGTACACGAAGCTGACCTTGGAGATGACGTCCCCGGAGTACACGGATCATTTCCGAGCCCTGCCCGATGACCTGCGCGAACAGCTCGGACGTGAACAGCGAACCCTGTACAAGGGCATCAGCGCCGAGCTCGTCGACGACATCCACGACACCCTCTACCGGCTCAGCCGCGGAGGCAGGAAGCTGCGCACCAACCTCCTCGCAGAATCAGAGCTGATTGCCGCCGACCACGATGCGAACACCGGCGACTATGCTCTGCGCTTCCGCAACACGGCACTGGACAGGTGCTTCGACCGGCGCGCCGGATCGGTTGTCTCTGCCACCGGCTACAAGTCCCAGGTCCCGGCCTTCCTCTCCCCGCTGGGAGATGAGATCCGCCTTGATGCCAAGGGCCGCCTCGACGTCAGCCGCCACTACACGGTCAACGACGCAGGCACCATCCACGTCCTCAACGGCGAAGAGCACACCCACGGAGTCACCGCACCCGATCTTGGCTTCGGGCCCTGGCGAGCATCGGTCGTGCTCTCACACGTGACCGGGCGCGAACCGTACCCGATCGAGAAGACCATCGCCTTCCAGACCTTCGGAGTTCCGGACGACGGGGCTATCGACGACGGAGCTCTCGTCAACGGAGCTCTCGACGACGGGGCTCTCGACACGACTCCTCTGAGTGCTCAGGACGACGTCGAATCGCACTTCGACTTCGCCGACACTGACACCGATTCCGACTCCGATTCCCAGCCTGATTCCCAGCCCGACTCCGATTCCCAGCCCGCAGACGACAGGGAGATGTCACACGTATGACCACCGACCTCATCAACGACGCACCCGCACCCTCAACGGCAAGCTCCGCGCTCACCGTGGACATCCGAGCCGTGGACCCAGCCCGGGATACCAAGAACATCCACGTGTGGTTGACCCACCCGCGCGCCCACTACTGGCAGATGACCCACCTCGACGATGCCGGAGTCCGCGACTACCTCGGCGCCGTCCTCGGCTCCGCCGACGAGAACGGCTGGGTGGGATCGGTCGACGGCATCGACTGCTTCTACGTCGAGACCTATCTGCCCTCCACGCTGATCCCACACGATGTTGTTCCCATCGGACCCGATGACATCGGAATGCACCTGCTCGTCGCCCCGCCTGATGGCGATGGAGTCCGGGGACTCACGAACCAGATCATGGCCGAGGTCATCGACTTCTGCCTGCGTCCGATCGAACGAGGCGGCCGCGGCGGTCACCGAGTCATCGTCGAACCCGACGTGCGGAACACCGCAATCCTCGAGAAGAACCGGGCGGCGGGTTTCAGTCCGGTGAGCGAGGCGACCATCATGATGGGGGAGGAGCGGAAGCGCGCCCTGGTCAGCGTCTGCGCTCGTGAGGACTTCGAAGCCAGCGAGCTGGTCACACTTCTGAGCCGTGAAGACGTCGAGGCCGTCCGCCCTGATGACGAAGACCTCGCCTCGCTCGCCGCGACTGCCGAGCCATATTCCCATCTCAAACCCGACACCTTTGCAGTCGCCCAACGCCACCTTGTGGCCAAGGCACTGTCCGAGTTCGCCCACGAACGACTGATCGCCCCGGTCCGCGCCACCGGCCCGGATGCCGGGCCCGATGACTGGGAACTGACGATCGATGACACCGGATCGAAGGACGCAGGTCAGCCCGAGGACGCAGGTCAGCCCGAGGACGCAGGTCAGCCCGGGGACTCAGATCGGCCCGAGGACGCTGCCGAGTTCCCGGATGGTGGCTCCGTCACGTACTCGTTCAACGCCCGAGTCCTGCCGCTCGAGCACTGGGTCATCGACGAGGCCAGCATCACCCGCCGACGAGGTGACACGCAGCTGGGACTCGACGCGCAGGAACTCGTCGTCGAGCTCCAGGATGCCCTCGACATCCCGGAGAACCTGATGTCGACCTACCTCGAGGAGCTCGCGTCGACCCTGGCCAGCAGCGCCTTCAAACTCGCCGAGGCGGTCAACGGTCACCGCCCGGACTCCACAGATCTCCTGACCTCCGACTTCCAGGCCACCGAGGCGGCCATGACCGAGGGCCATCCCGGCTTCATTGCGAACAACGGACGCATCGGATTCTCCCTCAGCGATTATCGGAAGTGGGCCCCAGAGAACGGGCTCACCACCCGCATCGAATGGGTGGCGGCGACCCGCGAGCACAGCCACCTCTCACTCGGTCAGGGATTCGACGAGGCCGCACATACCGACTGGGCACTCAGTGCCGAGGAGCGCGAACTCTTCGACTCACGAATCCGGTCAGTCGGCCGTGATCCGGAAGACTTCCACCTCCTTCCGGTCCATCCTTGGCAGGCCGACCACCGGCTCGCGATCACCTTCGCCGCCGACATCGCCCGCGGAGATCTGTTGCCCCTGGGCGCTGGCCTCGACGAGCATCAGCCGCAGCAGTCCCTGCGCACCTTCTTCAACCGAACACGGGCCGATGCCCCGTATGTGAAGGTCGCGCTCGCCGTACAGAACATGGGGTTCCTGCGCGGACTGTCTCCGAAGTACATGCGCGATACTCCGGCCATCAATGACTGGGTCGCCGAGGTGATCGGCACCGATCCCGCCTTCGGGGACGCCGGGTTCCAGGTCCTGCGGGAACGCACTGCGCTCGGCTATACCGGGGATGTCTACCACCGAACGCAGGAGACGAACCCGCACCGCAAGATGCTTGCCGCCCTGTGGCGGGAGAACCCTTTGACCGTGCTCGAACCTGGCCAGAAGGTCGTCACCATGGCGTCCCTGCTGCACCGCGATCACAGGGGAGTCGCCTTCGCCAGCGAACTCATCCGCGCCTCAGGTCAGGCGTCCGAGGACTGGGTGCGGTCCTACTTGAGGGCCTACCTGCACCCGCTCGTCCACGCACTGCTGGCCCACGATCTGGTGTTCATGCCGCATGGGGAGAACCTCATCCTCATCCTGGACGACCACGTCGTGACCGGTGCCTTCATGAAGGACATCGGCGAGGAGGTCGCCGTCCTCGGCCACCGCGAGCTGCCGGGTGACGTCGAGCGGATCCGGGCGCTGGTCCCCGGCGATGAGAAGGCCCTGTCCGTGTTCACGGACATGTTCGACGGAGTGCTGCGCCACCTCGGCGGGATCCTCGATGCCGATGGTGTGCTGAGTTCGGAGTCGTTCTGGACCTTGGTCGCCGAGGTGCTCGATCATTACGAGGCCGAGCATCCGGAACTCGCCCAGGGTCTGGCCGGGGATGTGGACCTGAGAGCCGAACGTTTCGCCCATTCCTGCCTCAACCGTCTGCAGCTGCGCAATACCGTGCAGATGGTCGACATCGGCAACCAGGCCGAATCGCTGCTCTACGCAGGAACGATGAGGAACCCCGTGGCGCGCTGAGCCCACCGCACGATCGTGTAGAGCACTGCACCGCACCCGCCGAGGTGGCCGCTGGAACCCAGCGGCCACCTCGGCGTGGATGCGGGGTCCGGGCCGAATCGCCGGACCATCTGCGACCATGCGAGCGCCAGCGGCTATCATCATTCCTATCGGTCGCCCGCGCGCAGACCGCAAGCGGTCCGTAGGATTCCCGACTCAAAGGTGTGGTCATGGCGAAGCAGAACGATCGGCCGACCCTGGCCACGGTCGCTTCGCGCGCAGGAGTCAGCATCAAGACCGCTTCCCGAGTGCTCAACGGCGAAAAACATGTGGCCGCGTCGACCGCTGAGAAGGTCGAAGACGCTGCGGCTGAGCTGGGATTTCGCCTCAATTCCACGGCCAGGCGCCTGCGTGCCGGTGGCAGATCTCCCTACATCGGTGTGGTCATGAGCGACGGAGATGACCCCTTCCAGGCTCGTCTCTTCACCCTGCTGGAGGCCGAGCTGAGCAGGGTCGGACTGCGCCCGGTCGTCACGGTCACCGCCGACGATCTCGACCGTGAACGCGGCTTCCTCGAGGAGTGCCTGGCCAATGACATGACCGGAATCTGCGTCATCCGATCGCACCCGGACGCCGCACGGTTCTACACCGATGCGACGTCGGCTGACGTGCAGATCGTGTCCTTCGACCCATCGACTGCAGGGGCGGGTGTCGACCTCATCGCCGGTGATGAGGAACGTGCCGGACGTCTGGCGGCGACTCAACTGCTCAATCACGGGCATATCAGCCTCGGCGTCATCGGCGATCATTCGACCAGTCCCATCACGACCGCCAGGCTCGCCGGAATCCAATCGGCCTTCGCCGGACGCTCGGACATCGGGTGGCGCGCCTACATGCGCGAAGACGCCCACGACCTGGCCAGCGCGAAGAACGTCGTCGCGGCCTGGCTGGGTTCGCGCAGCGCGCCCAGCGCACTGATCACCCTGTCCGGGACCCTGACTCAGGGAGCCATCGACGCCTGCCGGCGCCTCGATGAATGGCCGGCTCTGGTGGGCATCGACGATTTCCCTGCCGCGGACCTCTTAGACGTGACCGTCATCGATCGTGATGTCAGCTCCATGGCCGCCGAGGCGGTACGACGTCTGCAGGATCCGCCGGGTTCCACGTCGGGTAGAGATCCAAATCAGGAGCCGACTCAGGTTCCCGTGCACGTGATCGCTCGCGGCAGCGGCGAGGAATCTCCGGACAAGTGACACTGTTCGGAAAGAGACCCCGAACACAATTTTTCGCCGAAACAGTTGACACCGAGCTCCGATCAGCGAATTATATTGATCAGCCTGACAACGTTGTCAGAAAAATTGAAAGGGTCACAATGAGGCACAACCTGCAGTCTCGGAAGAAGTTCGCCGTTCTCGGCGCCTCGGTTGCTATCGGCGCTCTCGCGCTCAGTGGCTGTGGGAGTCAGAAGGGACAAGGCAATGAGGAATCCGGCGGCGGTTCGGCCGGAGACGGTGAAGTCACCATTGCTCTGCTGCTCCCGGAGTCCAAGACCACCCGTTACGAATCTCTGGACAAGCCGAACTTCGAGAAGTACGTCAAAGAGGCCAACCCTGATGCGAAGGTCGAGTACCGCAACGCGAACCAGGACGCGACCCAGCAGCAGCAGCAGTTCGAAGCCGCTGTGACCGAGGGCGTCGACGCCATCGTCCTTGACCCCGTCGATGCCTCGGCGGTGTCATCGGCTCTGTCGAAGGCCGAGGCCAAGAAGATTCCGGTCATCGCCTACGATCGCTTCTTCGAAGGTGCGACCTATTACACCTCGTTCGACAACAAGAAGATCGGCAACCTCCAGGGCCAGGCCGTCCTCGACGGGCTCAAGGCCGAGGACAAGGACCCGAAGTCGGGTCCGGTCTGGATGGTCAACGGCGATCCGAAGGACCCGAACGCCGCAGACTTCAAAGCCGGTGCCGAGGAGACCCTGAAGAAGGCCGGTGTCGACATCACCGAAAGCCACGACACCCTCGATTGGAACCCGGACGACGCCCGCCAGTGGGTCGAAGGTCAGCTGCAGAGCGCGGACAAAGAGCCGATCGCCATCTACTCAGCCAATGACGGCACCGCCGGTGGTGTTCTCGCCGCCACCAAGAAGGCCAAGGTGAAGCCGGTCGTCACCGGGCAGGATGCTGAGGTCGACGGTCTGCAGAACATCCTCAGGGGTGACCAGTACGCCACGATCTACAAGTCGATCCCACCGCAGGCTGAGTTCGCTGCGAAGGCAGCCGTTGCACTTGCCGGAGGTGAGGAACCGAAGGGTGGTACAACCTATAAGGACACTCCGACGGACTTCGTCGAGGCCAAGGTCGTCACGAAAGACACTGTGAAGGACATCGTCGGGGATCAGATCAAGGCTGAAGACATCTGCACCAAAGACGTGAAGAAGCTCTGCGAAGACGCCGGCGTCAAGTAGAAATCGGCGAGTAGGAATATATGAATTCTCAACCCAACGATCCGGCGCCCGCGAGTACGCGGGTGCCGGAGACCGGAGCCGAACCAGTCCTCGAGCTGCGCGGAATCAACAAACGATTCGGCGCAGTCCAAGCTCTGACCGATATCAACCTGACCATCGGCCGCGGTGAAGTCGTCGGCCTCGTCGGCGACAACGGCGCCGGCAAGTCCACCCTGGTCAAGGTCATCGCCGGAGTCCACGGAGCCGACGAAGGTGAGATCATTCTGGGCGGACGATCCCAGAAATTCGCAGCGCCGAAGGACGCACAGAAGGCGGGAGTCGCCACAGTCTTCCAGGACCTCTCCCTCTGCGAGAACCTCGACGTCGTGGCCAACCTGTTCCTCGGCCACGAGAAGACCCGCGGCGGTGTTCTCGACGAGGTCACCATGGAAGCAAGGTCGTGGGAGCTGCTGCGCAGCCTGTCGGCGAAGATCCCCAGTGTCAGGGTGCCGATCGCGGCTCTCTCCGGCGGTCAACGTCAGACGGTCGCGATTGCCAGGTCCCTCCTCGGCGAACCCTCGATCGTGATGTTGGACGAGCCGACCGCGGCCCTCGGCGTTGCGCAGACCGCCGAGGTGCTCAACCTCATCGAGCGGCTGCGTGAACGTGACCTCGGAGTGCTGCTGGTCAGCCACAACATGGCCGATGTCCAGGCCGTGTGCGACCGTGTCCATGTTCTGCGTTTGGGCAAGGATGCCGGTGACTTCCCAGGTGACGAGCGCACGGACGTGCTGGTCGCCGCGATCACGGGAGCCAACGACAACGTCGTGACTCAGAGAGCGACCCGGAGGGGTGAGCGTCGATGACCCGCAACTCGTTCATCACCGACGAACGCATTTCGAGCGAGGGGTTCCTTGCGACATTCGTTCGTCGAGTCAAGGAGGGCCAGCTCGGCTCATTCCCAGTGATACTGGCGCTCATCGTCATCGTCGTCGTCTTCCAGTCGGCGAACAGCAAGTTCATCTCACCGGCCAACTTGGTCAATCTCTCCACACAGGTCGCGTTCTTGGCGATCCTGGCGCTGGGCATCAACCTCATCCTGCTCCTCGGTGAGATCGACCTGTCGTTGGCTCAGCTGGGTGGACTCTCTGCCTCACTACTGGGTGTGCTGGTGGTCAGACAAGGGGTCCCGCCCCTGATCGCGCTGGTCATCATGCTGGTGTTGGGCCTCGTCGTCGGAGCGATCCAGGGGTGGTTCTTCGCGGTGGTCGGCATCCCGGCCTTCGTGGTCACACTGGCCGGTCTGCTGGCGTTCACCGGACTGACTCTGACGACCTTGGGAGTGCAGAAGAACCTGTCGATGGCCGATACCTTCGCCTTCGACTTTGCCAGCTTCTACTTCCCAGCCATCTGGGCCTACGTGTTCGGAGCAGTTGCAGTCATCGGCTTCGGTGCCGGGATCATCTACTCGAAGCTGCGCCGTCACAACGAGGGACTCGACAGCCCGAGCTGGACCTCGGTGATTGTGCGCATCGTGCTGCTGGCAGCCATCGTCTTCGGCTTTCTCATCCTGGTCAATCAGGACTTCGGACTGGCGATGCCGTTCTTCCTCATGATCGTCATCGCGATCGGAATCGACCTGGTGCTGCGCAAGACCAAGTACGGGCGTTCGATCTACGCTGTCGGCGGCAAGGTCGAAGCCGCCAGGCGCGCAGGTATCAGGGTCACCTGGGTGCGCATCAGCGTATTCATGGCCGCCGGTGTTCTGGCAGCATTGTTCGGCTTCATCAAGACCGGTGTGACGACAAACGCGGGATCGACGCTGGTGAGCACGCAGGACCTGCTCAACGCGATCGCCGCCGCGGTCATCGGCGGCACCTCGCTGTTCGGCGGTCGCGGCACAGCCTGGGCCGCCGTGCTCGGTGCCCTGGTCGTCGGTGCCATCAACAACGGTCTGTATCTCATCGGCTTCAACTCCGATGCCCAGCAGATCATCACCGCGCTCGTCCTGCTCACGGCCGTCGTCATCGACGCCCTGAGCCGCCGCGGACAACGCTACGTCGGACGCGGTTAGCTGCCGAGAGACGCAGATAGCCCCGCTCGATGCGGTAGCGAAACGTCGAGAGCAGAGCTGAGCCTCGAGAGCGCACTCCCTGGAGTCTGCTCTCGACGCTCAGCTCTGCTCTCAATGAAACCTGTTCCTCGCCGAGGTGGGGCTGAGGTTCCAGCTCGGCAGTCCCGGGGCCGCTGCATCAGCCCTTCTCGGGCGCCGGCATCGGCGGTGCTGGGACTGAGCTGATACAGTCGTGGGCAATGACATGGGGTGCCTGACGCCGTTCGCGTGAGGCTGAGAGAACACCCATCGAACCTGATCTGGGCCATACTAGCGAAGGGATCGTCATGGTTGACTTCGACCTGCGTTCTGCCAATACACGACTGCGTGCGAACAATCCACTGATCCAATGCATCACGAACACCGTCGTGCAGCAATTCAGTGCCAACGTGCTCCTGGCCATCGGCGCCGCTCCGGCGATGCTCGACCACGATGCCGATGCCGCACAGTTCACCCGCATCGCCAGTGGACTGCTGGTCAACTTCGGCACCGCCACGAACCAGCAGTTCCTCGCCGCCGACGCCGCCATCGACGCAGCCAACGAAGACTCCAAGCCATGGGTGCTGGACCCGGTGAGCATCGGAGCCGTCGACTTCCGCACCACGCGAATCCGCCGCGCGGCGAACTCTTCACCCACAGCCATCCGCGGAAACGCCTCCGAGATCGCAGCCCTGGCCGGCATGGGTTTGGGCGGGCGAGGTGTGGATTCCACTGACGAAGTTGATGCGGTGATTCCCGCCGCGGCCGCACTGGCCCGGTCCACGGGTGCCATCGTTGCCGTCTCCGGACCAAGGGACGCGATCGTCGCTCACATCGACGGTGCCGATCGTGTCGTCCGCCTCGACGGGGGTCACTCCTATATGCCACTGGTCATCGGCACCGGCTGCTCACTCGGCGCAGTCACCGCTGCCTATCTCGTGGGCGCAACGACCGCCTCGGCGAGGTTCGAGGCCGTCGTCGCCGCCCACGCTCACTTCAAGGTTGCTGGTGAAGCTGCCGCTGAGGGAGTACGCGGACCCGGCAGCTTCTCCGTGAACTTCCTTGACGTGCTGCACACGGTAACGGGCGAGGAGCTGGCAAGGATCCAGGTCGAAGCAGGCACAGTCGCAGCAGGCACAGTCGCAGCAGGCGCCGTCGGGGCCGACGCGGTCGGGGCCGACGCGGTCGACGGAGCACAGTCATGAGCCCCTCGATTCCCGAGGTGAATTCCCGCCTGGCCGGTATCGACGCACGCCTGGCCGGAATCGATACTCGGCTCTACCTCGTCACGGACTCGGCCCAGTGCCGAGAAGCCGGACGCAGCGTCGCCGATACCGTCCGCGAAGCTGTGGCCGGGGGAGTGGGGATCGTGCAGGTCCGGGACAAGGACATCGACGACGATGCGTTCTACACGCTGACCTGCGAGGTCATCGCCGCAGTCGACAGCGCGGTGGCCGACAGTACGAGCCTCGACTCCGCTTCGGCAGGCGCGGAACGCAGTGTGCCCATCGTCCTCAACGACCGCGTCGCCGTCGCCCAGCGCCTCCTTGCCGAAGGTTCGCACGTCCACATTCACGTCGGACAGTCGGATACTCCGGTCGAACAGGTGCGCGAACTCATCGGCCCCGAACCGCTCATCGGCCTGTCGGCGGCCAACAGCAGCGAATTCGCAGCCGCCCGGGACTCCGGCGTTGTCGACCTCGTCGGAATCGGGCCTGTCTACGACACCACGACGAAGACCGATGCACCCGATGGGATCGGGCCGGACCGCCTCGGCGAGCTGGTGAGCGAAGCAGAACTTCCGGCGGTCGCCATCGGAGGAATCAGCACTGCTCGTGCCGCCGAACTGCGCGGCCGGGGACTTGTCGGGATCTGTGTGGTCTCGGCGATCTGCCGCGCCGAGGATCCGCGTGCTGCAGCCGAGGAACTGCTCGCACAATTCGGCGACGGACGTGCGGAGGCAGCGCGATGACCACGCGTCCACCCATCGCACTGTCCATCGCCGGCACCGACCCCAGCGGGGGAGCCGGCATCCACGCCGACCTCAAAACCTTCACCGCCCGCGGAGTGCTGGGCACCACGGCCATCACGGCTCTGGTCGCGCAGAATACGCACGGCGTCTCTCGGGTCTACGGAATCGATGATGACTTCGTCTCGGATCAGCTCGACAGCGTCCTGGACGATATGCCCGTCGACGCCACGAAATCGGGGATGCTCGGCTCACGGTCTCTCGTGGAACTCGTCGTCGCGCGAGCGGCCCAGAGCCACCTGGGCTTCTACACCGTGGACCCGGTCATGGTCGCGACCTCCGGGCACCGCCTCCTCGAGGTCGATGCCGTGGCCGCGGTCCGTGACCACCTGCTGCCGGTCTCCGACCTCATCACCCCGAACCTGCCCGAGGCGGCGCTGCTGATCGGTGACGATGAGCCGGTGGCGCAGAATCCGCAGGAGATGTTGGCCCAGGCCAGACAGCTTGTCGACCGCGGGCCTCGCGCGGTGCTGCTCAAGGGCGGGCACGCGATCGAGGGTGATGTCGCCGACGTTCTCGTCACGGCCGAAGGCACGGTCACCGAGTTCACCCACCCGCGAGTGGCAACCCCGAACACCCACGGCACCGGGTGCACATTGTCGGCCGCAATCACCGCCGAGGTGGCCGTGCTCAAACGTGAACGTGCAGTTGACGAGGTGGGCCCGGATCTACTCCACGAAGCCGTCGACAATGCCCTGAACTATCTGGCCCGCGCCTTGAAATCCGCCGCGAACTGGCAGGTCAGCCTGGATCCGAAGGGCGCTCACGGTCCCGTCGACCATCAGGTCGACATCGTCCGCCGCTAGAACAACCAGCTAGACACCCGGATGGCTTGCCATCCGGGAACCGCACAATGACGCTTCGGGGCCGCCGTGGTCCCTTGAATATGGGAGATATCAATGACGACAGACTTTTCCGCAGGACCTCAGACCACTCAGCTGTGGGACCGGGTGCGACCAATCGTTGAGGAGATCGAGAGGCTGCCGTTCCTCGGCCAGCTGGCCGACGGCAGCTTGGACGTGAAGGCATTCACGAACTACATCATCCAGGACGGGATCTACCTCACCGGCTATGCCAAGGCGATGTCGTTCCTCGCTGCGCGCGCCAACGACCGTGACGCATCACGATTCTGGGCCAGCTCCGCCGCCGAAGCGATCTCGGTGGAAGAGGAGATGCACGGAGAGCTGCTCGCCGATTCTCGCCTGGCCGCAGCCCACGAGGACCTGGTCAACAGCGGGGCCGGATTCCGAGCCTCACCGACGACCATGGGATATGTGTCCTACCTCGTCGCCACCGCCGCCAGCCGCTCCTACGGTGAAGGTGTGGCCGGAGTGCTCCCGTGCTTCTGGGTCTACGCGCATATGGGCAAGGTGCTCGTCGAGCGGGCCGGAGCGATGAGTGCGGACCACCCGTACCGGACCTGGGTGCAGACCTATGACTCACCCGAGTTCGACGAATCGACCCGGCAGGCTGTCCAGCTGCTTGAGCAGGAGCTCACCAATGCCCCCGCCGAGGTGGCCGCACAGATGCGTGCCACCTTCGAGCAGGCCTGTGTGTACGAACTTCACTTCTGGGCCTCGGCGCATGCGCTGCAGGACTGGGACGCCGGAGTGTTCGTGCCGCAGAGCTGAGCACCATTCGTCAGTGACGAGGCTTGGCCGGGATCTGCGGATCTTGCGGTGTAAAGCTCGGTCCGGCAGATCGTCTCGGTTCATCTTTCGGCCTATATTTCGGTCTATCTTTCGGGTGTGAGCTCGCGGTCGTCTCTGCCGCCGGGTTTGAGACGGCGGAAGAGATTCCACATTGCGATTGCGACGATGGCAAGGAAGACGCCGGTCGGGAGGACCAGAAGGCCATCCGGCCACGATTTGCCGATCCCGACGCTGAGCGTCTGCGCCAGAGACAATGCAAACAGCAGAGCACACGCGCCAGCAGTGATTCGCATGAACTCCATCAGACAGTCGACGAGATAGACCCGTTCGCCGCGTTGCAGCCAGTACTCCTTGTGAGGAATGTTGATGAGGCCGATCGGCAGCTTCTCAAATATCCAGCGGATGGAGAGCACCACTGGGATGCCCACTCCCAAGGGAACGAGTCATCCGAAGACTTCACCCTTTGGCGACCAGTCGTCGGGCTGACTGTTTGCCCCGAAATGGCTCGGCACCTGGTCGGGTGCGTTGAACCAGAACCAGAAAGCGACACCGATGAGGACCAGGAGGGACGCCACTGCGAAGAGCAATGCGGCGGTTCCAGGGCGTCGGCTCGTGTCCGGCTTCGTTGAGGAAGGCACATTGCAAGGCTATCGGGTGCCGGGTGCCGGTTATCGGGCATCGGTGATCGGCGATCCCGTTGAGACAGATCAGGCCGGGTGGTTTCCTGACGGTCCGCTTCTGCCCGGGGCGATAGGCCCCAACAAACCCATTGCGTGCCATCCGCGACGCAGAGTGGTCCACAGGAGAACATGGTCGACTTCCATCAGGGGCACGCGGTCGTGTCTCGGACAGGCAAATCGTCCGACAAAGAAAACAATCGTGGCGAAGCACACCCCGATGATAAACAGAATAAGCAGATCCATGACGGCCTCCTCACGCCCGTATCGAATGCGTGTCTCCATTTTCCACCCGGGTAGAAGAGAAAGATAGGGCCACCTTGCAAGAAGTGGCCTGCGTGCCGCACTCGGTTCCTCATATGCGTTTGCCCGCGAGATCATCGTCACCGAAGTCGGAAGTGACCATGTGGCCGAGATGATACTTCGACCGATTGGGGTTTTACGTCCTGACCTGGGGTGTTGCGAGTCTTTCCGATTTTTGAGCCAGCAATTGATACGAGAATTGAGGAATGAACGAACTGAAATAGAAACTCAGGGTGCAATTGGGTGAAATGAATGTATAATTAAGGGAAGAGCAACGACGATGTTGGCGAATGGACTTCAGTACCATGACTCTCACCCCCGACCGCACACCAGGAAACCCGGAAGAGCGTGACCCACGCCCCGGTCACGGTGATGCTGTGGCGGGTTCAGGTGCCGCTGATGCTTCGTCTTCTGCGGGAGAGTCGTCCTCTTCGGCAGTGGGACAGCAGTCTCTGTTCGACCAGCTCAAAGACTCCAACCTCGACCTCACCGGCCACCCACTGGCGGGCAAGTTCGAATCCCTCGCGGCCGTGCCGACTGGTAAACCAGAGGTATCGAATGATCGCGGTCAGGCGAACGAAGATGTGGAGCCGACAGCCAGCACTTCGGACGCAAGCGTTTCGGAGGCTGGGTTTTCGGGGGCCACAGAGACCACCCAGAGCACCGATCCGGTGGCTGGCGACGGCAGTGGCAGCGAAACCAGCAGCCCGAGTCCTCATCCTCTGCTTTCGAGCGAAGAGTGGACAGATCTGTCACGGTTCGCTCCCGAAGTCACGACCAGCCTCACCGCGCTCAGCGGACTCAAGGACGGGCTGCGATCCTTTGACCGGCCGATGGGTCCCGATGATGCGATCAAACTCATCGACGGACTCGAAGCACTGGGCCGAGTCAACGAGGCCCTATCAACTCTGGCTCTGGCCGTGTGTGAACGAGTCGGAACGCCCACCGACTATGGTGCGAAGACAACGAAGGCCCTCATCCAAGACAGGCTCAACATCACCGCCCGGGAGGCCAACCGTCGGACCGATATGGCCAAGAGCCTCGGCGGGAGAGTCACTCTGACCGGACAAGCACAGCCACCACTGTTTCCCCTGGTTGCTGATGCCTTCAATGAAGGTAGACTCTCAGCCGATCAGGCCAGGGTCATCAAAGACTGTTTGACGAAGCTGTCCACGTGGGTCAGTCAGGATAATCGTGATTATGCCGAGTCGACTCTCGTTGAGAAGGCCCCGAGCGTGCGGGTCCATGACCTGCGGGCGATCTTCGCGCGGATCCTGGCCCATATCGATCCCGACGGTCAAGAGCCAACAGATGCCACGGATCGGACCATGTACAAGGTGACTTTGCATGCTCGTGATAATGGTGATTGGGAGATCTGTGGTCTCCTGGACCCGGTCACGGGTGGTGTCCTCAATGGGTTGCTGACGCAGAGAACGAAGATCGCGAAGAGCGTTGAGGGCAGTTTAAGTGCGGGTGGATCCGGTACGGAGTCTGGTGTCCTCGAAGACGGAACTCTCGTTGACATGACGGGTCAGCGACTGTCTGCCCAGGAGTGGATCTACGAACGCTTCGCGACTCTCATTGGCCGGATCGATATGACGCGGACCGGTCAAGGTTCGCCCTACGCTCTGGTGGTCACGGCAAAGGCTGAAGACCTCGCCAACGGGACTGGTGCTGGGGTGACGGGGACTGAGAATCCGGTCCCCATCAGTGAGCTTGTCCGTCATGGTTTGAACGGGGCGGTGTTCTTCGATCTCATCTCTGACAAGGCGAAGACGATGCAGGTGGTCACGGAGAATCGGTTTGCCAATGCCAAGCAGATCGCGGTTCTCACGGCTCGTGATCAGGGGTGTACGTTCCCCGGGTGTGATGCTCCGCCGGGGTGGTGCGATGCCCACCATATTGTTGAGTGGGCACAAGACGGTAAGACGGATGTCAATAATATGATGTTGAGTTGTTCTGCCCATCACCATCTTTTGGATAGGTCGGAGTGGGAGACGGTGATGCTCAAAGACGGGCGTCCTGCGTGGGTGCCTCCGGCATCGATTGATCCGGCCAGGCGGCCGGTATTGCATGCGAGGTTCGTGGCTCAAGACGTCATCGACACACTCTTCAACGAGTGACTCTTCAGGTTACTCAAGCCGCTCAGGCCACTCAGGTGTAGCTGAGAGCCAAATTCTTCACCGCCGTAGATACGGCATGCGCTGCTCGATGACCCTCTTCGCCGGTGAAGTCTGCCGGGAAGGTGAAGCGCACACTGGTCTTGGCGAGATCATCGTCGATGCCCAACCCCGTGAGCACATGCGATGGCTCATCTGAGCCGACGGCGCAGGCTGAGCCACTTGAGGCAGTGACGCCCAGGCGTTCAAGCTCGAGCAGCACGGCCTCGCCGCTTGTACCTGAGAAACAGAACGAGGCGTGATTCGGAGTGCGCAACGACTCACTGCCTGTGAGGAACGCCCCGGGAACCGTGGCCAGAACCTCGGCGATGAAATCATCTCGGATGGCTTGGACACGGCCGGCGGTTTCGGTCCGCTCCGCCTCGGCGAGTTCCAACGCGGTGGCAAAGGCGACGGCGAGGGCAACGTTCTCTGTTCCCGACCGACGCCCAGACTCCTGACCACCGCCGTGGATGAGGGGTTCGAGAGGGATCCGTGCACGAATCGCAGCGACCCCGATTCCCTTCGGCGCACCGACCTTGTGCCCGGCCAGGCTCATGGCGTCGACGCCGAGCCCACCCAACGGGAGCCATCCTGCAGCCTGCACAGCATCGGTGTGGAAGAACGCGCCGGCATCGTGAGCAACCCTGGCGAGGGCTGCAATATCGGCGACCGTGCCGATCTCGTTGTTCGCGTACCCCAGGCTGACCAGGAGCGTGTCCTCGCGCAGCGCCGAACCAAGTGCTTCGACCGTGATCGTGCCATCGGGTCCGACGGGCACCTCCGTGATCTCGAACCCGTGCCGCCGAACCAGGAAGTCCGCCGCGGCGAGCACCGCCTCATGCTCAAGGGCAGAGGTCACGATATGGCGCCGAGCTGGCCGACCATACGACGCCGCACCGGAGTCAGCAACGCCACCGAAGCCAGCAACGCCACCGAAGCCAGCAACGCCACCGAAGCCAGCATCGCCACGGGAGCCAGCATTGCCATCGGCTCCAGCCCCGAGAGCGATACCGATGATCGCAAGATTGTCGGATTCGGTGCCGCCGCTGGTGAAGATGATGTCGGTGCTGCGCATGCCGAGCACCTTCGCCACCCGTCGACGCGCGTCCTTGAGCGCGTCTGCCGAGGTACGGCCGACCTCGTGATGGCTCGACGGGTTGCCGAACGCACCGGTCAGATATGGCCAGGCCGCCTCGAGCGCCTCCCTGCGCACGGGTGCCGCCGAGGCGGTGTCGAGGTAGAGCGGAACACCGCCGCTATCGAAGGGCGATTCGAGCGCCATATCAGCCCGCGTCCAGAATCAGGTCGAGGCCCAGGTCGATCGCACGGACACTGTGCGTCAGCGAACCCGAGGAGATGACGTCGACCCCGGTGTCGGCGATGTCTGCGACGGTTTCGATGGTGACGTTGCCGCTGGCCTCAACGATCGCACGTCCGGCGATGAGCTCGACTCCTGCACGCAGATCGGTCAAGGTGAAGTTGTCGAGCATGATGATGTCGGCACCGCCGTCGAGCACCGCATGGATCTGCTCGAGACGATCGACCTCGACCTCGATCGTCGTCGTGTGTGACAACTGAGACCGAGCCGACCGGATCGCGGCACTGACATCGGCGTTCTCACCAGCGAGAACAGCGAGGTGGTTGTCCTTGACCATGACCGCGTCAGAGAGCCCGAACCGGTGGTTGTGCCCACCACCGCAGACCACCGCGTGCTTTTCGAAGGCCCGTAGTCCGGGCGTGGTCTTGCGGGTGTCGACGATGCGCACACCTCGACCGTCCGTGTTCGCGCCTACGGTATTCGACGATGCCGCATCGACGAAGGCCCTGGTCTGCGTCGCGATTCCGCTCATGCGCTGGCAGAAGTTCAGTGCGATCCGCTCGGCTCGCAGAACCGCACGTGCCGGCCCCGAAACCGTAGCCACTGTGTCGCCAGCTGCGAAGGCATCTCCATCGATGCTGGTGAGATCCACATCGACGCTCGGGTCGACAAGGGTGAAGGCACGAGCGAATACATCGATTCCAGCCAGGACTCCGGCCTCGCGTGCGCTCAGCTTCGCCGTCGCCGAGGCAGTGGCCGGGATGAACGTCTCGCCGGTGATGTCGCCCCACGGTGCGTCCTCGTCGAGAGCAAGCCGGAGTGCGGAGTCGATGGTTGTGGCGCTCAGCATGAGGCGGCCTCCTGAAACAGGGAAGTGGTGGGAACGGGTTCAACGGATGCAGGCTGTTGTCGCGTCGGCAGTGTGCTGGACACAGGGAAGTCGGTGCGGGTGTGGGCACCTCGGCTCTCCTGTCGGGCGAGGGCATGAGCCGCAATGTGGCGCGCGATGAGAGTGAGATTCGCGGTCTCGAGTCCCTCACGATCAGTCACCGACGGGCCTCCCTCGTGGTCTGTCGAGGACCGGCCTCCCCCACGATCCGTCAAGAACGGGCCACCCTCGCCGAGGCGGTCGAGCAGTGCCCGCAGCCCTGTTTCATTTCGTTCCACGCCGAGGTGGGCCCACGCGAGATCCCTCAGCTCGTCCCGCGACATAGGCATGGAGGCACAAGTAGCATCGCCGAGTTCTCCTCTGAAGTCCGGCATCGGCTCCATCGATTGCGTAACGTCCGCCGCAATCGCCTCAGCCGCGCGGACTCCGAACACCGCACCTTCGAGCAGAGAGTTCGACGCCAGACGGTTGGCGCCGTGCACACCGGTGCAGGCGACTTCACCGACTGCGAAGAGTCTGTCGACCGAGGTTCGGCCGTCCAGATCGGTGGCGATACCGCCCATAAAGTAGTGCGCCGCCGGAGTGACGGGGATCAGATCGGTGGCGAGGTCGAGCCCGTGGGCCGCAAGACCGCGTGTGATGGACGGGAAACGAGCGGTCACCTCGGGGATGGCTCTGGCATCGAGATGGCAGAACTCCCCGTTCTGTGCCGCCATCGTCCGGTGGATCGCCAGGGCCACGACATCACGTGGTGCGAGCTCAGCTCGGGGATCGATGTCGGGTATGAAGCGGTGACCGTGTGCGTCGAGAAGCACGGCACCGGCACCGCGGACCGCCTCGGAGATGAGGAACCCCGCGCCAGCAAGCGCAGTCGGGTGGAATTGAAAGAACTCCAGGTCGGCAATGTCAGCACCGGCACGGATCGCAGCGGCCAGACCGTCACCGGTCGCAGACAGCGGATTCGTCGTGTGTGCGAAGAGCTGCCCAGCGCCACCCGTTGCCAACACCACCGCATCGGCAGCCACCATTTCGAGCGCACCGTCCTGGAGCAGGCTGACGCCGGTGGCCCTCTTAGAAGCGACGGCATCGACCGCGCGGCCATTCGCACTGACCGTCGGTGGGTGACTACGCGGGCCGGTGCCCGCCCACGCGCTGCCGCGATCGTTAGTCTCGCTGACGATGTCGACGAGCATCGAATGCTCACGCACAGCGATTCTCCCAGCGGCCGCCTCGGCGCGGGTGGCCTTGACCAGGGCACCGGTGATCGCACGACCGGTGGCATCGCCGCCGGAATGGAAGATGCGCGCCACGGAATGCGCACCCTCCATGCCCCTGGCCCAGCGCCCGGAGACATCCGTGTCGAAGTCGACACCGGCGGCGGCGAGTTCGAGGATTCGGTCGGGGCCCTCGGTGCACAGCACGCGAACGGCGGCCTCATCACTGAGTCCGGCGCCGGCGATCAGGGTGTCGTCGATGTGCGACTCGACGCTGTCCTCGGCAGCGAGGACACCGGCGATCCCACCTTGAGCCATGGCCGTATTCGACTCGCCCAGACCGTCTTTGGTCACGACGGTGACGTCATGTCCATCTGCCAGTCGTAGGGCGGCGGTCAGTCCCGCGATCCCGGAGCCGATGATGACGATGTGAGCCATGAGTCGCTCAGATCCGGGGCTTCGCGGCGAGCATTCGCTCAAGAGACACCCGAGCAGGATCGGCCACCTCGGCGTCGACGGAGATCTGGTTGATCACCTGGCCGTCGATCAGGGACTCAAGGACCCAGGCAATGTAGCCGGGGTGGATCCGATACATCGTCGAGCACGGGCACACGACAGGATCGAGGCAGAAGATCGTGTGCTCGGGATGTTCGGCTGCCAGGCGTTGGACGAGGTTGATCTCGGTGCCGATGGCGAATGTGGTCGGCTCGGTCGCCTCGGCGATGGCCTTCGTGATGTAGGCAGTGGACCCGGATTCATCGGCCGCGGCCACGGTCTCCTGTGGGCATTCGGGGTGGACGATGACGCGCACATCGGGGTGATCGACGCGTGCCTTGGCGATCTGCGCGGGGGTGAAGCGCTTGTGCACCGAACAGAACCCCTGCCACAGGATGACCTTCGAGTCCTCGATCGTGTCGGGGGAGTTGTTGCCCAGAGGCCGCGCCGGGTTCCACAGCGGCATGGCCTCAATGTCGATGCCCATGTTCAGGGCGGTGTTGCGGCCCAGGTGCTGGTCGGGGAAGAACAGCACGCGCTGGCCGCGCTCGAACGCCCACTCAAGGACCACCTCGGCGTTGGAGGAGGTGCACACGATGCCGCCGTTGCGGCCGCAGAATCCTTTGATTGCGGCCGAGGAATTCATGTAGGTCACCGGAATGACCGGAACCTTGCCCTCCGAATCAGGCTCGTCGCCCAGCAATTCGATCAGCTGCTCCCAGCAGTCCTCGACCTGGTCGATGTCGGCCATATCGGCCATCGAGCAACCCGCAGCGAGGTTGGGCAGGATGACCGACTGCTCAGGTGTGGAGAGCAGATCGGCGGTCTCGGCCATGAAGTGTACGCCGCAGAAGACGATCGCCTCAGCCTCGGGATGATTCTGGGCTGCCTTGGCAAGCATGAACGAGTCGCCGATGTAGTCCGCGTGCTCGACGACCTCGACCCGCTGGTAGTGGTGGCCGAGGATGACGACCCGATCACCGAGCTTCTCCTTGGCACGGATGATCCGGTCATTGAGCTCCCCCGCCGAGGCATCCCTGTACTCAGCGGGGATCTCACCCTGGCGTGGGGCTGCGACGGGAATCGGATCGTCCATCGAAGCGCCGGGCCCGTATCCGGGCTTGACATCGACGTCCCACGGGGCATCGATGAGGTCGGTTGAACACATATCGTCGTTCGCACCCTTCGCGGAGATGTCTTTGAGGGTGAGCTCGATCGAAGCTGTTGTGGTCATCATCGTCCTTCGCAGAGTGGAGCGGTGCTCCCATGGAATGGAGCTGCGCGCCCCTGAAAAAGTTTTGCGCAGATTTGAGCTTAATCATCAATGCTCGTAATGTAAAACACCACCGTGCGGTGGACCAGGGTCGATGATCTAGTCTGGAAACTGGCTCGCAATCCGAGTCGACCCGAACGTGAACCCGCGTGATTCGGCCGGCGCCACAGCTTGCCGCCGACTTGCGCCTACGCGGCGCTGACGATGCGCAGCCACCCAGACGAAGGCCGACCGAAGAGGATGCCCATGCCCCTGCCCCAGAATCCGACACCAGATCGTCCCGAGAGTTCCGCACCGGCAGAGCCCGAGAGTTCCGCTCCAACACGGCCTGAAAACTCCACGTCCGACCAGCCCGAGATGACTCCGCCTTACGGGGGCGGTCCCAGCCAGACTGCAGCTGCCGGTGTATCCGCGGCCCCACCTCGGCGCGTGCGGACTCTCGACCTCATCAAGGCCAAGTCAGAGGGTCGGCGCTGGGCGATGCTGACCAGTTATGACCAGTACACAGCCGCACTGTTCGAGCAGGCCGGAGTCGAGGCGCTGCTGATCGGAGACTCCGCGGCGAACAATGTCTACGGCCACGAGACCACTCTGCCCGTCACCGTCGATGAGCTCATTCCACTGGCGCGAGCGGTCTCCGGTGCGACCTCGCGGGCGCTGATCGTCGCGGACCTGCCCTTCGGCAGCTATGAGATCTCCGATGAGCAGGCGGTCGCGACGGCAGTGCGGTTCATGAAGGAAGCCGGTGTCCACGCGGTCAAGCTCGAAGGGGGAGTGGCCGTGGCCTCGAGGATCAAGGCGATCACGACCGCCGGCATACCGGTGATGGCACACATCGGATTCACGCCTCAGGCCGAGCACAACCTCGGCGGGTACAAGGTCCAGGGTCGTGGGGATGCCGGTGATGCGCTGCTGGCCGATGCTCGTGCCGTCGCCGAGGCGGGGGCGTTTTCCGTGGTCATGGAGATGGTTCCAGCCGGATTGGCTGCCCAGGTGACGGCGGAGATGGCGATTCCGACAGTGGGGATCGGCGCCGGAGCCGACTGCGATGCCCAGGTGCTCGTCTGGCAGGATATGGCGGGTCTGCGCACGGGCAAGGCGCCACGGTTCGTCAAACGGTATGCCGACCTGCATTCAGTGCTCTCCGATGCTGTCGGCCGCTATGTCGATGAGGTCAGAAGCGGCGAATTCCCCGAGCCCGAGCGGAGTTTCCAGTGATGGAGGTCGGTGGAATCCAGGCCCTGCGTGCCTGGCGGAAACGGCAGTCGGGCACCGTGTCGCTGGTGCCGACGATGGGTGCCCTGCATTCTGGTCATCAGGCGCTGATGGACAGGGCCCGAGCATCGGGTGATTCGGTGGTGACCAGCATCTTCGTCAACCCGCTGCAGTTCGGCACCGACGAAGACTTCTTCCAATACCCGCGACCCTTCGAAACAGACTTAGAAGTCTGCGAGGCCGCGGGAGTGGACTTCGTCTTCGCGCCGGCGCTGGGGGAGATGTATCCGTCTGCGCCCGAGGTCACCGTGTCCTCCGGGCGGATGGGTGCGGTGTACGAAGGCGAGGCGAGGCCCGGGCATTTCGACGGAGTCCTCACCGTCGTGGCCAAGCTCTTCACCCTGACGGCACCGGACTCGGCGGTCTTCGGCCTCAAAGACATCCAGCAGTTCTGCCTGGTCAAACGCCTGATCTCCGACCTCAACTTCGACATTGAGTTGATTGGTCTGCCAGTCGTCCGCGACGCAGACGGACTGGCGATGTCGAGCCGCAACGAATATCTGGCACCGGCGGATCGAGCGGCTGCATTGGCGATTCCTCGCGCACTGGACGCCGCGGCCCAGGCAGCAGCCGACTGGTCTCCGAGCGATGAGCCTCCAACCGTCGTCGAGAGAGCGGCGAAGCTGGTGCTCGACCCCGCCTCCGATCGCGGCGACCTCACTCTCGGCTATCTCAGCCTTGTCGATGCGCGAACTTTTCAGCCCTGTGCGCCCGACTTCCGTGGGCAGGCGCTGCTGCTCGTATCCGCGACGGTCGGGGGAACGCATCTCATCGACAATGTGCCACTCGAATTCGTCAGTTCTCCATGAATTCGCGAGTGATTCACCTTTTGGAAGATTGATGGATTCTCTTTGCGGCATTCCTCGAATTCTCTGTTTCGGATTGGGATATTTCGATCATGTCATCGCTTCGACGCCGAATTGTGATCTGAATATATAGGAATTGTTAAGATGCTGAAATGCCCATGTGGATGGGTTTGCATGACTTTATCGATCGCGTCATTATTCGGCTCTAAGCAGTCATCTGCCCTTGTTCTGAGTGTCTGATGTGAATAGACTCCACATCAGCAACAGTGGAAATAAGAGTGTTCATTCGCCACGAATTCGAGTGATCATTCGCCTCAGCCGAAGGAGATGACGGAAATGCAAATGTCGGACTTGTGGTCGGTTCTTGCGAAAGTGGGACTGGCGATACTCATTCTTATCGTTACATGGATAATTGCATCGATCGTCAAATGGGCGATCGGAAAACTGGTGGCGAAGGTCCCGGCATTGCAGCGTGACGGCAATGATGGGCAGCAGATCGGAAAATCGATCGGGCAGATCGGGAGCCTGATCATCTGGCTGCTCGGCCTCATCGCCGTTCTGCAGCTGTTCAACCTCGACCAGGTGCTCACACCGCTGCAGGGTCTGCTCGACGGAATCTTCGGCTTCCTGCCGAACATCATCGGTGCCGGGGTCATCTTCTTCATCGGATTCGTCTTTGCGAAGATCGCCAAGCAGCTGGTCCAGACTGCGCTCAATGCCGTCGACCTCACCAAGCTGACATCGAAGTTCAGCTCGCTGGGAGACCGCGCCACAGGAGTCGTCGGTGCATCGACGGGGGCCGAACCGCAGCACAACAACATCAATGCTCAGCAGGCCGCCTACGACCAGCCTCATCAGGGTCAGCCGGGTCAGCCGGGTCAGCCCGGTCAGCCCGGTCAGCCGGGTCAGCCGGGTCAGCCGCAGCAGGGTGCCGGAAACCCGAACGCCGAGGCGAATGCCAAGATCTCGTCGCTGGCGGGCAACCTCGTCTTCGGAATCATCATCATCGTGGTGTCGATTTCGGCACTCCAGGTCCTGGGCATCGCGGCCATCTCACAGCCGGCACAGCAGATGTTGGAACTCTTCCTCAACGCCATTCCTGCCATCATCGCGGCCGGCATCCTGCTGGCCATCGGCGGAGTCATCGCGAAGTTCCTCGGCAACCTGCTTGAAGAGCTCTTGCGTGGAGTCGGCACAGATCGTGCTGTCAGCTCTCTCGGAATCGCTCCCGAGGGCACCAGCGCCTCGAGCGTGATCACCAAGGTCGTCCAGGTGGCCATCATGATCTTCTTTGCGATCATGGCGACTCGGATGCTCGGGTTCCCCGAGATCACGAACATCCTCAACGAGATCCTCGACCTCGGCGGCAGCGTCCTCTTCGGCGCTGCGATTATCGCTGCAGGCTTCTTGGTTGCGGGCTTGATCGGAAAGTTCATCACGAACTCTCTTGCGAGCAAGGTTCTGCGTTACTCGGCCATCGCACTCTTCATCGCGATGGGTCTGCGTTATATGGGACTGGCCGATTCGATCATCAACCTGGCCTTCGGTGCTGTGGTCATCGGGGGTGCGGCCGCTGCTGCACTCGCCTTCGGCTTGGGCGGTCGCGATGCCGCGGCGAAGATGCTCGACAAGGTCGATGTCGAAGCCGCTGTCGACAATGACGGTGGAGCCGATCGCCATTCCGGCAGCGCCAACACCGCCGGCAGTGGAAACAGCGGAATCGGAACCGGCGGAGTCGGCGGCACCGGACACGGCGGAGCCGGAACCGCAGGACATGGTTCGGCCGGAACTGTCGGGCACGGCGGAGCCAGCGCCGGAGACGACGGTCCACTCGGTGGTCCCGGTGGCAGCGGTCCCGTACCGCCTGCCAGCTGACCAGATGACATGACGAAGGTGCGGGCCGGGGACTATTCCCGGCCCGCACCTTCTTCGGCTTCAGTTTCGCCTGCAATACGTTCGCCTGCAATAGGTTCGCCTGCAATACGTTCGCCTGCAATACGTTCGCCTTCGTTGCGCCCGCCTCGGCGTCGCTCGGCGCTACACCGGGATGGCGATGACGGCGATGCCCATGACTACGAGGACAGCGGCGGAGACCGCTTCGATGTAGAAGTCGGTGCTCCTCCTCTGGAGGGCGGCAGCTGCCATGCCGGCGATGAAGGCGAGAAGAATCTGGTAGGCCAGCATCAACCCGATCACGACCGAGATGAGCAGCAGGTAGTCGACGCCGGCGGCGGAGGACGGCACCAGGGTCGGCATGACGGCGAGGAAGAACAGTCCCGCCTTCGGGTTGCTCAATGAAGAGAACAGGCCCCGACGATACGAGATGACCGACCGCAGCTGTCCCCACGACTTCTTCGCACCGGGTTCAGTGCCGACCCCGGTGCCGGCGATCGCATCAGCAGGGGAGCCGGCACTCACCTCGGCACCCACCTCAGCGGTCTCAAGCTCGCCGAGGTCATCGGTGGCCGCCACGATCTCGCTGACCTGTCCGCGCGGGGGTGTTCCACGCAGTTCGGCGCGGATCCGCAGGGCCTGCCGGGCAGCCAGCACACCGAGCAGACACAGGTAGAGCCCGCCGACGACTTTGAGGACCAGCAGTGCAGAAGGGAAGGTTGTGAGCAGCGCGGAGATTCCGGTCAGCGCTGCGATCATCCAGACCGTCATGCCGGTCGCGGAGCCGAGCGAATAGATCAGACCTGCCTTGCGGCGCAGGGCTGAGAGACGAACGGTGAGGATCGTCTCGGGGCCAGGGGTCACGGCAAGGACGGTCGCAGCTCCGGCGATGGTGATGAGCTCGGCTCCGGTCATGGTGCTCCTTCAAGGACAGCGACCAGGCAGGTGACCTGGTCGGAGTGGAAAATGCGACGCTGCACGATGACGGCCCGCGATGCTGCGTACGAATCGCTCTGACCCGGACGCGAAGGGCTCTTCCCCAAGTCTGCCGCAGGTCACCCCGAGAGAACAGATTGGGAAAAGCAATCATTTGCTAACGACCATTCGGCATGACCGAACGATCATCGACTAGTCTGAGGGCATGTGGGATCTCAACCGACTGCGCATCTGGCGGGCCGTCGTCGCCACGGGCTCGGTCGTCGACGCAGCGAGGAGCCTCAACTACACATCGGCCACGGTCAGCCAGCACATCACCACCCTGCAGAAGGCCGTCGGAGTTCCCCTCTATCGCAGGTCTGGGCGCGGCATCGAGATCACGGATCTGGGCAAACGACTGGCCGAGGAATCTGCGGACGTCTTCACAGGTCTGAACAGGCTCGACACCGTGGTTGAGAGCTTCCGCACCGTGAATCGGCCCCGAATGCGCATCGCGGCTTTCACCTCCTTCAACGCCGGGCTGCTGCCGGGGATCATCGAACCGGTCGCACTCGAACATCCCGACATGCGCTTCGACATACAGCTCAATGAACCGGCCAAGGTTCGCCGCAGCCACTGCACGATCGAGATCCGCAGCGAAGTGCCACAGGATGACGAGGTCCGCCTGCCCGGAATGATGCGCACGGTCCTCTTCGACGACCACTACCGGGTCGTGGTCTCGGACAGGCACCGGTTCGCGAGCCTCGAATCCATCCCATTCAAAGACCTCGAAGACCAACGGTGGGTCGACTACGACCTGTGGGCCGGTCCGACGAGCAAGGTCGTCGACCTCGCCTGCGCCGCGGCCGGATTCGAACCCCGGACCTTCGCCGCCTCGGAGGACGAGTTCGCCGCGCTGGCCCTCGTCGCCTCGAACCTGGCCATCACCGTCCTGCCGCGTCTGTCGTCTGCCCAGCTGCGACCTGGTCTGAGAGCCGTGGGCCTCACCGATCCCACGCCCGTGCGCCGCGTCGTCATGCATGTGCGCGAACGCGAAGCGCACCTTCCGCACGTGCGGTCCTTCGTCACCGCCACCGAGGCAGTTGTGGCTGACTACCTGGCCCGCTGAGAGGCCGTACTGCCCAGGGAGACGCACCGTTCCTCATAGTGAGCTGAGTCTTCGGCGTCAGGGCGGTGGGATAGGCTGTTCGGGTGAGTTCTGAAATCGAAATCGGCAAAGGCAAGCGCGGTCGTCGCGGCTATTCACTCGACGATATCGCCGTCATCCCTGCTCGGCGCACCAGAGATCCCGAGGACGTGTCGCTGGACTGGCAGATCGACGCCTATAAGTTCGACCTCCCATTCATCGGTGCCCCCATGGACTCCGCCATGTCCCCGGAGACCGTGATCGCCCTGGGCAAGCACGGTGGCCTGGGCGTTCTCGACCTCGAAGGACTGTGGACCCGCTATGAGGATCCCGCTCCGCTGCTGGCCGAAATCGCCCAGCTGCCGGCCGAGATGGCGACCGCACGGATGCAGGAGCTCTACTCCGCACCCATCCAGGCAGAACTCATCACCTCTCGACTCGAACAGATCCGCGAAGCAGGAGTCACCGTCGCCGGTGCCCTGACACCACAGCGGACTCAGCAGTTCTACAAGACCGTCATCGACGCCGGTGTCGACATCTTCGTCATCCGCGGCACCACGGTCTCTGCCGAGCACGTGTCCTCGCAGTCCGAGCCGCTCAACCTCAAGCAGTTCATCTACGAGCTCGACGTGCCAGTCATCGTCGGCGGCGCCGCCACCTACACGGCGGCACTGCATCTCATGCGCACCGGTGCCGCCGGTGTCCTCGTCGGCTTCGGCGGGGGAGCGGCGGCGACGACACGCAAGACCCTCGGCCTCCACGCGCCGATGGCCACCGCGATCGCCGATGTCCACGCCGCTCGGCGTGACTACATGGATGAATCCGGCGGTCGCTACGTCCACGTCATCGCTGATGGCGGACTGGGCACCAGCGGTGAGATCGTCAAAGCCTTCGGCGTGGGGGCCGACGCTGTCATGCTCGGCACCGCGCTGGCCCGGTCGACCGAGGCTCCGGGCCGCGGAATGCATTGGGGCGCCGAGGCGCATCACCCTGAACTTCCCCGCGGGCACCGCGTGGAGCTGGGAACCGTGGGCAGTCTCGAACAGGTTCTGTTCGGACCCGGACGCACCGCCATCGGCGAACTCAACCTCGCCGGTGCCCTGCGCCGTGCTCTCGCGACCACAGGCTATGTCGATCTGAAGGAATTCCAGCGCGTGGATGTCACCGTCTCGCCCTATCAGCCTGGATCGGTGGTTTGATCTGTTCCGCCTGGCGCTGACCCCCAAGTGGTTGGGGTCCCTGCTCTTCGTGCTCATCCTGGTCACCTGCTTCGTCGGACTCTCCGCATGGCAGGTCGACCGGGCTCAGCACAAGAACGAAGCCGTCGACTCGGCGAATGTCGAAGAGATCGTGCCGTTCAATGACGTCATGGAGGCCCAGGCCCCGATGCCGGGAATCCTGGCCGATCAGCGGGTGAGCCTGTCCGGACACTGGCTCCCGGACGATCAGGTCGTCGTCCCCGGGCGCGTGCTCGATGGGGACAACGGCTACTGGGTTGTGACGATGTTCGCACCCGATGATGCCCGCCTCGGCGATTCGGCCGGCCCCGATGCCTCTGACAAGACCATTGCGATCCCCGTGCTGCGCGGCTTCACCACCGATGAGAAAACCGCCATGGAGTCCCGTGCGGCAGAGGGCCCAGTCGAGATGAAGGCGCAGATCGGCCCCGTTGAGGGTCCGATGCCCGGCAACTCGCTGCCCGAGGGGCAGGTGCGCAGCGTCTCGACGTCACAGCTGATCAACCTGTTCCCCGACCTTCTGACCTATTCGGGCTTCCTCATCCCCGAGGAGGCCACTGGGGATGCCGCTTCCATCGCGACCGACGGTTTGTCCTTCGTGCCGCCGACGACGACGCGGGAGGAGGGCGGATTCGATCTGCAGTCCGCTGGCTACGCGATCGAATGGCTCATCTTCGCCGTCATGGCCCTGTATATGTGGTGGCAGCTTCTGCGCGACGACTTCGTGCGCCGCCGGCTCGGCAGCGACCCTGATTCTCAGGATCCGACAAACCGAGTCGAGTATGTTGTCGTCAAGTCCGCAGGCCAGGCCTCGATCGATCCCGAGGTGATGTCGGGGCTGACCGGCCTTCCTGCCCACAGGCATGGAGCGAAGAAGCCTCGCCGCCGTCGCGGCAGACCCGAAGCAGGCAACAGACCCGCAGCCGGCGGCAGCGACGGGCCGACCGACGACGACTCGACCGACACCAACGCCAATTCGACCAACACCACCCCGACCGGAGGAAACTGAGCGTGAGCGAAGAACCCGAGTCCCTGGATTCCCGCCCCGACTTCGATGACGGCGATGTGTGGAGTGTCAAGCGCTTCACCTCGGCGCGCAACGCCCTGAAGTTCTATCGCGTGATGGCCATCATCACGGGAACGATGCTCCTCATCCTCACCGTCGAGATGATCTACAAGTACCTCATCGCCGCTGATTCCTCGACGGCGCTGAACTTCGGCGGCTTCAACCTGGCCGCCGCGATCGCAATCTGCCACGGCTGGTGCTACGTCGTCTACCTCATCGGCTGCTTCTGGCTCAACCAGCAGATGCGTTGGACTTTGGGCCGCTACATCGTCTTGGCCCTGGCCGGCGTGGTTCCGGTGATGTCGTTCATCCTCGAACGCAGAATCAACCGCCAGGTCGAAGCCGAGCTGGCAGCGGCCGTGGTGGTCGCTCCCAAGAGCTGAGGCCAGTAGTTGGGCACTCGGTGCCCGGTGTTTAGAATTGGGTCATGACGCAAACCCAGAGCACACAGGTGCCTCCTGTCCTCGTGGTCGATTTCGGTGCGCAGTACGCGCAGCTCATCGCCCGACGGATCCGCGAGGCCGGACTGTATTCCGAGATCATCGCCCATGACGCACCGGCCGCGGAGTTCGCGGCCAAGAATCCGATCGCCATCGTGCTCTCGGGCGGACCCTCGAGCGTCAACGACGAGGGCGCCCCCGGATTCGACACCGCTGTCTTCGATCTCGGCGTGCCCACCATGGGCATCTGCTACGGCTTCCAGCTTATGTCGACCACCCTCGGCGGACGGGTGGCCAAGACCGACAAGCGCGAGTACGGTTCGACCCCGGTCACGATCTCCAGCACCGGTTCGCTTCTGGCCCAGACCCCGAACAGCTACAAGGTCTGGATGTCTCACGGAGATTCCGTCGCCGAGGCGCCTGCTGATTTCGATGTGCTCGCATCGACCCCGGACACCCCGGTCGCCGCCTTCGAGTGTGCGGCACGCAAGTTCGCCGGTGTGCAGTGGCACCCCGAGGTCCTCCACTCCGAGTACGGACAGCAGATCCTCGAGAACTTCCTGTTCGATGTCGCCGGTCTCACCGCCGACTGGACAAATGCTTCGGTCATCGACGAGCAGATCGAACTGATCCGGCAGCGCGCCGGTTCGAAGAAGGTCATCTGCGCCCTCTCAGGCGGAGTCGACTCCTCCGTGGCGGCGGCACTGGTTCACGAGGCCATCGGCGACCAGCTCACCTGCGTCTTCGTCGACCACGGTCTCCTGCGTGAGAACGAACGCGAACAGGTTGAGAACGACTACGTGAACTCGATCGGTGTCCGTCTGGTCACCATCGACGCGCGTGAGCAGTTCCTCTCCGAACTCGCCGGCGTCACCGATCCGGAGACCAAGCGCAAGATCATCGGCCGCGAGTTCATCCGCACCTTCGAGCAGGCCGCAGCCGACCTCGTCCTCGAGGCCAAGGACGAAGGTGAAGAGATCGGCTTCCTGGTCCAGGGCACGCTCTACCCCGACGTCGTCGAATCCGGTGGCGGATCCGGGACTGCGAACATCAAGAGCCACCACAATGTGGGCGGGCTGCCCGATGACATCACCTTCGAACTCATCGAACCCCTGCGGGCCCTGTTCAAGGACGAGGTCCGCGCCATCGGCCGTGAGCTCGGAGTCCCGGATGCCATCGTCTCCCGCCAGCCGTTCCCCGGCCCCGGGCTGGGAATCCGCATCATCGGCGAGGTCACGGAGGACCGCCTGGCGATCCTGCGACGTGCCGATGCCATCGCCCGCGAAGAGCTGACCAAGGCCGGCCTCGACGGAGAGATCTGGCAGTGCCCGGTCGTCCTCCTCGCCGACGTCCGCTCCGTGGGAGTCCAGGGCGACGGACGTACCTACGGCCACCCGGTCGTGCTGCGCCCGGTCTCCAGCGAAGACGCGATGACTGCGGACTGGACACGGGTTCCCTACGACGTCCTCTCGGTCATCTCCAACCGCATCACGAACGAGGTCGACGACATCAACAGGGTCGTCCTCGACGTCACCTCCAAGCCTCCGGGCACCATCGAATGGGAATGATTCTGTTCCCCGACTACAACTCCTGAACAGTGTTCAGTTAAGGTGGGTGGTGCCCGAATAAGTCTCGGGTGCCACCTCACCATCGGAGAACTCATGTCACAAGCGCACACCGGCACCACCGCCTCGGCGAGGGGCTCGCGAAGGAACTCTGCCGGCAGAGCCGGCGATATCGCCCTGATCGCGGTCTTCGCCGCTCTGCTGGCGGCATTCGCGATCATGCCGCCGGTCCCAGTGGGCCCGGCCGGTGTGCCGATCACCCTGCAGACCTTCGCCATCGCCCTCTGCGGCCTGGTGCTGGGACCGTGGCGCGGCGGGGCCGCTGTCCTGCTCTACGTCGTCCTGGGCCTGCTCGGTCTGCCGATCTTCTCCGGTATGAGCGGCGGCATCGGCGTGCTCGCCGGTCCCAGCGCCGGCTACATCACCTCGTTCACGCTCTACGCATTGGCCACAGGCTTCGTCGCCCGCTGGGCCATTCGCCGCTTCCGCGGAACGAAATTGTGGGTCGCGCTGTTCCTCGGGGCACTCGGCTCGAGCCTGCTGCTCAACCACCCGCTGGGCATCCTCGGGATGTCGATCAACGCCGACCTGCCCCTGGGCGTGGCCGCCGTCGCCGACCTTGTCTACTGGCCCGGCGACATCATCAAGAACGTCCTCGCCGTGTCCGTCGCGATCCTCATCCACCGGGCATTCCCCGATGTCCTCCGCCGCCGAGGTGGCCCGACGGTGGTCCCGAACGCGAGGACTTCGGGCGCCGGCTCTGCGGGTGCTG
Source organism: Brevibacterium sp. UCMA 11752 (assembly GCF_021532235.1). Taxonomy (NCBI): domain Bacteria; kingdom Bacillati; phylum Actinomycetota; class Actinomycetes; order Micrococcales; family Brevibacteriaceae; genus Brevibacterium; species Brevibacterium sp. UCMA 11752. Next base: position 1,936,501 of record NZ_JACBOS010000003.1, read on the forward strand.
GCACCGAAGGAACCAGTGTTGAGGGTGCAGCCGAAGGCACTGCGGCACAGTGATCTTTAGACGCAGACCAGATCCCGATTCCGCAGAACCGGCGGGGGAACAGATCTCGTTCTCCGAGGTCTCGGTCGGAGTTTTCGACGACACCCCGACCGGAGACGTCTACCGCCCGATACTGACCGACGTCAACGTCACTCTGGACGAGCCGACGGTCGCGATCATCGGCGCCAATGGGTCCGGGAAGTCCACGCTGCTGCAGCTGTTCAACGGGCTGGTCACAGCCGACTCCGGCCGAGTTCTCATCGACGGACTCGATCCGGTTGAGGAGGCGAAGCAGGTCCGCTCACGGGTGGGCTTCGTCTTCACCGACCCTGCCGCGCAGCTCGTCATGCCAACCCCGCTCGAAGACATCGAACTCTCCCTGCGCAGACGCGTTCCGAAGGCGGAGCGCCGTGCCGCTGCTCTGGCTGTGCTCGAGGAACTGGGCATCGCTGACCTGGCTGAACGCAGTGTCTACGAGCTCTCCGGCGGACAGCGGCAGCTCGTGGCTCTGGCCGCCGTTCTGGCTGTCGACCCGCAGGTCCTGGTCCTCGACGAACCCACCACGCTGCTGGACCTGCGCAACAAGGAGAAGCTGCGCAAACTCCTCGCAGACCTTGTCGCCAGTCGAGGGGTGCGCGTGATCTTCTCGACCCACGACCTCGACTTCGCTGGGCTGGCCGACCGTGCCCTGGTCGTCGATTCCGGCCGCATCGTCCACGACTCCAACCCCGCCGAAGCGACCCGAATGTACCGTGAGCTGATCATGAGTGACTCCCCATGAGCAGCCGGTTCCGGGCAGGCAGTCGGTCCCGTGCCGGCATACGGCCACGACCGCAGCTGTTCGGGAAGGTTGCGCACACTCCCGGTTGGCTGCACAGAACGGCTCCAGGGGTGAAGCTTGCCGTCATCGCCCTGATCGGAGTCGTCGCACTGATCTTCCGCGACCCGGTCATCAACTGGTCGATGTTCGCCGTACTCGTGATCCTCGGCTTCACTGCGAGGCTGAGACCGCACCACTTCCTCAAGACCTGGATCTATGCGGCAGTGCTGATCATCATCGTGGTGGCCATGCAGTACTTCTTCGGATCGCTGCGCGCCGGCCTCACAGTCGGCGGCACCGTCTTCGCCTGTGTGCAGGCCGCGCTGCTGCTGACATTGACCACAACCGTGGCGCAGCTGCTCGACACCTTCACCGTGATCGTCTCACCGCTGCGATTCCTCGGCGCCAGTCCTGACACGATTGCTCTGACCGCAAGCCTCATGGTTCGCGCCATCTCCCATATCTCCGGACTGCTGGGGGAGGCTGATCGTGCTGCCCGAGCCCGCGGCCTCGATTCGAGCATCAAGGCCAGAGTGGTCCCCGCGATCCTGCGCTCGGTGAAGTACGCCCAAGACACAGGCCGGGCACTCGACGCTCGCGGAATCGTGGACTGAACGGGGCAGACGGAATCCGTGCCGAACTCGACGGTTGACTGTGCTTTGATGTCTATTTCGTACCGGGGCGAACATTGTAGAAGATGTCCCCGGAAGCAGCGGTGAACTCGTGGCCGTCGAATCCTGACCTGATGCCAGTTGTCGTGGACCGCGCACCGAATTTGAGCGCGGGCAGGTAATCGTAGAAGGCCTTCTGCAGATCATCCTTTGCAGAGACAGCCTGATCGGTGCTTGGAGCATGAACGATCGAGTCGAAGGCGTCTTCGATCTCCGGACTTTCAGTCCACCCGGGCCACACGGGATCGAAGAACACCTGGGTGAGAGGCGTGGAAGTCGGTGAGAACCCGGTGATGAAGATTTCATAGCTCTTGTCATCCGTTCGGTTCTGGAGCACTGTGGCCCAATCGGTGACGATGAGTCGAGACTTTATTCCGACGTCGTTGAGCTGCTGATCCATGACGACAGCGTTGTTGTAGTGTTCTTCGTACTCTCGGGACGTAAGGATGCGAACTTCCTCACCCTTGTAGTCCGCCCTGTCGAGAAGTTCTGCCACCCGCTTCGGACTTGGATGGTTGTAAGTGTCGAGGCCTTCCGTCGAGTACCAGTCGGAGGTCTTGGGCATGAGCGCCCCGTTCGTGTCGTAGAGCTTTTCCGACGAGAACGCGGCCTTCTGGATATCGTCGATGTTCGTTGCGGCCAGGACAGCTTTGCGCATATCCGGATCGGACATCACCCCGGTCTTCTTATTGAAGATCGCCGCGTTGAATCCGTTGTCGCCTGTTGTGAGGTTGATGTTCTCATCGCTGTCGAGCATGTCCAAATTGTCTGGAGGCAATGCGTTCGCGGCATCATATTCGCCGGTCTGGAGTCCGGACATTCGAGTGGAAGGATCATTGACGAAATAAAAGAACATTGAGTCGAAGGCGGCCTTCCTCGCGCCCGCGGTTCCATTCGTTTCGCCCTTCGGTGAGACATAGTCATCGAACCGAGCCATCTGAACATACTGATCGGTGTTCCATTTCTCCATTGTGTAGGGTCCTGTACCGACGAATTCTTCGACGGGGTCGTCGCCTGCCGCGTCGAGAATCTCCTTGGGCTGGATCGCTGGGAGTTGTCCCTGGTCGGCGATGAGTGGGAGTGCGAGGAAGAGCGGTTCGGGCAGCTTGATCTCCACCTTGTCCGACGATGACGACGAGACCTTCGCATCTGAAAAGAAGAGCTGCCCCACCGATGCCTTCGCAATCCACGCCTCGAGCGAGGCGACGACATCCTCGGCCTCCATTGTCGATCCGTCATGGAACTTCACGTTCTTGCGGAGGGTGAAGCTGACAAGGGTTCCGTCATCCGAGAGCGAAAACGACTTAGCCAGCACAGGTTTGACCTGGTTGTCGGCATCGATGGTGATCAGGGGTTCGAAGAAGTTGCGAGAAATGTCGCGCGTCGCCGTGGATGTGGTCATCAGAGGATCGAGCGTCGGAGGCTGAGCGTTCCACGCGACGATGAAGCTGTTGCCTTCACCACGCTGTGCGTCGCCGAGCCCGCCGCCAGTGCAGGCACTCAGAGGGAGCAGCACAGCTAAGGCCGCTCCAAGCAGCAATCGTCTCATTGCGTGCCTGCCTGTTCTGCCACTGAGGCGGTCGCCAGAAGCGCGCGGCCGCCCTTTGCCACCGCGGTCTCGGTGGTCTCACGATTCTCAATGAGCATTTCGCCGTTGACGAAAAGATAGACGACACCCACAGCGGTCGTCACAGGGGCGGGTTCGAACCGCGGCACGGCTGTATCGATGTCGATGATGACGATATCTGCATCGGCACCTACACCGAGGTGGCCCTTTGCTTCGAACGAGGGTGCGCTCCTTGCCAGGATCCTAGCCGGGATGTCACTTGAGCGGCTGACGACGTCACTGAGGTCCATGAGGCCGGTGTCCCGGTGCAGCCAAGCGATGGCGCGGATGAAGCACGAGCCGCTTCTCGGGTGGACAGCGTATCCGGGAGGAACAGGCAGTGCCGTTGGGAAGGGCTTGCCCTCATCGCCTCCTGTGAGCCGGGTCAGTGGCATCGCATCTGAGGCAAAGGCTGCTCCCGGGAACGAGAGCGTGGAGATCAGCTCATCGACTCCCACAGGCAGATCGGGGCCGTAGTACTGAATGAGGCACAAACCGCCCGGGTCCTGAGCTCGCAGCTCGGCGAGCCTGTCGTAGGACGACACCTGTTCCGAACCTGGCAGATAGGTGATGGTAGAGGCGGGAGTACTATTGCTCCGGAGAATCTCGGGAGACAGGAAATCGGCGCCGATCACCGTGGACGCGAACTCGAATGGGTAGGATTCCGTGGTCATCGGCAAGCCGCGGTCGATCGCATCCGAGAGCACTCGAGTGGATTTCTTAGCATCCCCGGCATTCGAACTGGCGAAATGGCAGATGTGAATGCGCGCACCTGTCGACTCACTGAGTTCGACGAGTTCGCTCACGGATTCGTGAGCAGTATGACCCTCGATCTCGGCACCGTAGCGTGCATGGACGAACAGCGTCGTGTTGCGATCCGCCGCGAGTCGAGCCAAGGCGTGGAGTTCTGCGGAATCGATGGCGGGTGCGTAGCCGAGCAGGACCCCGATCCCGATGGCGCCATCATCGAGTTGCTGGGACACCAGTTCAATGATGGCGCGCCGCTCCTCCTCAGACGCTGGCTTCGCCCAATTGCCACTGCCTTGCATTGCGCTGAACATCTCTAGCGGGAGTGTGGGAAGGCGAGCTACCTGATCGGAGTCCATTCCTTCCATGACCATCATGCGCGCAAGCAGCCAAGATGCGGAATACCCGTAGTTCAGAGCTCTCCCTTCCTCCGCGGCTGCGTTGAGCGTGCGATTCAGTGGTGCAGCACCGCATTCGAGTTCGAGACTGGTGGTGACGCCGTCGTAAGCCTGGAGGAGATGTCCGATCTCGTTCTGGGCGTGACTGTGCATATCGACGAATCCCGGAGCGACAACGAATCCCGTAGCGTCGATGGTGTGGGCAGCCGTGATCGGCTCGCTGTCGACGTGGACGATGCGCCCATCGGTGATGCCGATTGTGAGCACCTCGTCGATGTGATGACGTGGGTCGACCACTCGGCCGCCCGTGATGAGTGTTTGGCACTGTGATGTCATGAGATGAGTTCCTTCCCGAGTCCTCGCTCAGCGGATGTCTGGATACTGGTCAAGAGGCCGTGTTCGATTGATGTCGGGGACAGAATTCCATGAGCCGATGCGGTCTTCGACCCGTTTGGCGATCTCGAGCAGCCTGGCTTCATCACGGAATCGTCCGACGAGCTGAATCCCCACTGGCAGTCCCATGTCGGTGAAACCCACTGGAACCGAGATCGCCGGATGGTTTGTCGTTGTGATGATGCTGGGAAGCGTCATCCAGTCGAGGTAGTCCGACATCAGAGTCCCGTCGATCTCCCGGGGATAGCGTATTCGAGCGTCAAAGGGAGGAACTTGAACCGTAGGGGTGATGAGAACGTCCACTGTCCGCAGGAAGTCAGCCATTGCCGACCACGATTGGGACTGCGCTGTCAATGCGGCGGACGCTTCTTGGCCGGTGACACGACGTCCGGCTTCTATGTTCCACAGGGCGTCATCTTTCATGCGATCGCTATGGTCATCCGCGATGGGTCCCAAGCTTGCTAACATCTGAAGACCGCGCAAGGTGCGGAAGGCTTCTTTGGCTTCAGGCAGAAGCGGATGTGCACGCTTGATTTCGAAGTCCGCGCTGGAGAGTTCGGCCACTGCTGCCTCCACGACGGACCTGACCGAATCGGCGACGGGAAACATTCCTGAGAAGTCCAGCGAATACGCGGCGGTGATCATTGGTTCCCCAAGCGTGGAGCCTAAGGTTGACGTTGCCACTTCCTCCAAGGCGGCAGTGTCGACGGTGTAGGAGAATGGGTCGGCAGGGCTGAACCCGACCATGTTCGCCAATAGTCGAGCGGTGTCTCGTACCGTACGAGCCATAGGCCCTTTGACCGAGAGCGTCCCGTACGCGAAGCCGTTGGGGGAGTTGGGGACGGTTCCCAGTGAGGGGCGCAGTCCGACGACATTGCAGAAGGAAGCTGGGTTGCGCAGTGAACCGCCCGTGTCGCTGCCGTCTGCGATGGGAAGCATGCGGGAGGCGAGGGCCGCCGCCGCTCCGCCGGAACTTCCTCCGGCTGAATGATCGAGGGAATACGGGTTGCGAGTAAGCCCTGTGACCTCATTGAATGTATGCGAGCCCAGTCCGAATTCCGGGGTATTCGACTTCGCCACGACCACCGCACCGGCACGTTTCATTCGCTCGACGAGGATATGGTCTCGTGTCGCAACTCGATTCGCGAAAATCGGGCTGCCCTGGGTATGGCGAAACCCAGCGGCGGGGATGAGGTCCTTCACCGCCACAGGCAGACCTGCCAAAGGGAGACTCTGCCGTTCGTTGAGGGACAGCTCATCGATTCGCTGTGCTTCGGCTAGGGCCGCCTCAGGATGAACATCGAGTAGAGCATTGATACTCGGATTCGCAGCGGCGATACGTTCAAGATGCGAAGTGACCACCCGGACAGCTGTGAATTCACCGCGATGGACACCAGCGACGAGGCCGAGAGCTGTTGAGTCGTCGAGGTTGATGTCTGGTGTAGTGGGCGCGCTCATCGACCGTCGACCTCGACCGAGTGCTCGGATGTGGTGATGGCTTCGAGTTCTGCCACATCGATATCGAAACCGATGCCGAGTCCTTGCGGGACGTCGACGCTGCCACGGTTCATTGTGACTTCTGGGATGATGACATCTCTCTTCCAGTAGCGAGCCGATGGTGCTGTATCTCCTGGCAGTGTGAAACCGGGGAGTGAGGCGATTGAAAGGTTGTGGGCCCGGCCGATGCCGGATTCGAGCATTCCTCCGCACCACACGTCAAGGCCTTCGTCTCGGCACAGCGCCTCGATGTCCTTTGCTTCGCTGATTCCTCCGACGCGTCCGATCTTGATGTTGATGATCCGGCAGCTGCCCAGTTCGATGGCCTTGCGTGTGTCGGCGAGGGAATGGATGCTCTCGTCGAGGCAGATGGGTGTGCGAAGTGCCTGCTGAAGGTGACGGTGGTCGACGATGTCGTCGTGAGCAAGTGGCTGTTCGATCATCGTGAGATTGAGATCATCGAGATGTCGGAGATGGTCGGTGTCGGCCAGTGTGTAGGCATTGTTTGCGTCGGCCATAAGGGGAACATCGGGATGTTCGGCTCTCACAGCGCGCAGGAAGGACAGATCGGCCCCAGGCTTGATTTTGACCTTGATTCGGGCGAAACCTTCGTCGACAGCTTCGGACACGAAATCGACGAGTTGGTTCTCTGAGTCCTTGATGCCGACGCTGAGTCCGACTTCGACGGATTCTTTCGTCCCCCCGATGGCGTTCGCAAGAGAGACGCCCTGCGTCTTTGCCCAGAGGTCCCAGATCGCTCCTTCCACGGCAGCCTTGGCCATGTTGTTGCGCTTGATTGGCGCCAGAATGTCACGGATTTCGCGCGGATGAGTGATTTCGGCACCGATGAGGAGAGGGATGAGTTGCTCGATGAGCACGAGTTCGCAGCCGGAGGTGTATTCCTCTGAGTAGTAGGGGTAGGCGAATGCACCGCATTCGCCGAAACCTGTCTTGGCACCGGAGGCGGCCTCGACGATGAGGAAGTCACGGTTGGACTGAGTGGAAAAGCTGGTTGTGAAGGGCGTGATGAGGTCGAGTTCGGCGCGGCGGACGGTGATCTTTTCGATGTTCAATGTTCAGCCCTTTGCAGAGGTTCTCTGGGACGGATGGTGGATCGGTACAGAGGCGAGAAGGCGCTTCGTGTAGTCGTGCTGTGGGTTGGCGAACAATTCCGCGGTATCTGCCTCTTCGACGATCTTTCCCTGATGCATGACGCCGACTCGGTGAGCGAGGTATCGGACGACGGACATGTCGTGGGTGATGAAGAGGTAGGCGAGTCCAAGATCAGCCTGCAGGCTGCGAAGCAGGTTGAGGATTTGTGCTTGGATCGAGACGTCAAGCGCCGACACGGGCTCATCGCAGATGATGATCCGAGGTGAGGCGACAAGTGCACGGGCGATGCCGATCCTCTGCCGTTGCCCTCCGGAGAACTCGTGGGGGTAGCGCTGGGCGTGCTCATCCGAAAAGCCCACTGCTGAAAGGGCTTCGTCGACCTTGGAGCGCAGCGTTGTCGGATCCTTTTCGCCGATGATGCGCAGAGACTCCTCGAGAATGCTGCGGATGCGCCGGCGTGGGTTGAGTGAGGAGTAGGGGTCCTGGAAGATCATCTGCACATCCCGATTGGAACGCTTGGTGCTCTGCGTCAACTTCGACCCGTCGGCGGCACTGACATTCACTTCTCCTGCAGTCGGTGTGATCAGTCCTTGAAGCAGGCGACCGGTCGTTGACTTGCCTGACCCCGACTCTCCGACGAGTGCGTAGGTTCTTCCTGCTGTCAGAGACAGACTCACCTGATTCACTGCTTTCGTCTCGGCCACAGTGCGTCCCACAAGCGATCGAGTGACGAAGGTCTTAGACAGATTTCGCGCTTCCAGCACAGTCTGTTCGTGGGTCATCTGGCCATTCCGTTCTTCACTGGAGAGTTCCCGATGAGCTCCTGGCTGCGGATACACCGTGACGTGTGGTCGGGAGAGAGAACCTCGAGTTCGATAGTCCTTTCACGACATTCCGGTAGTGCGAAAGGACATCGATCGGCGAATCGGCACCCGCTAGGCACATTGTGCAATGTCGGGACGACTCCTGGAATGATTGGAAGGTCCACGCTGGGATCGGAACCGACATCTGGGGTCGAAGCCATCAGCCCTCGAGTGTAGGGATGTGCCGGGTTGTCGAACAGGGTGTGGACATCCGTGGATTCGACGACCTCGCCCAAATACATGACGACAACGCGGTCGCAGATCTCCGCCACGACGCCGAGGTCGTGGGTGATGAAGAGAATGCCGGCGTTGAACTCGTCTTTGAGTTCGATGAGCAGCCGGAGGATCTGCGCCTGAGTGGTGACATCGAGAGCCGTCGTCGGCTCATCGGCGATGAGCAGTTCCGGATCGCAGGACAGAGCCATCGCGATCATCACACGCTGACGTTGCCCTCCGGAGAGCTGGTGCGGATATTGTTTCATTCGACGCTCCGGCTCGGGGATTCCAGTCTTGTCGAGGAGGTCGACGGCCGCTGACCGTGCGCGGCGCTTGCCGATTTTCCTATGGGCGAGGACTGCCTCGGTGAGCTGGTCGCCAATCGTGAATACCGGGTTGAGCGCGCTCATCGGGTCCTGGAAGATCATCGCGATCCGGTTCCCACGAATTCGACGCATCGCTTCGTCACCGAAAGTAAGCAGATCCTCACCGTCGAAGTTCATCTGTCCCGAATAGCGCGTTGACGAGGGGTCGAGGAGTTGGAGGATCGACTCGGCAGTCACACTCTTTCCACACCCGGACTCACCGACGATGCCGACGACTTCGCCCTGGGCAACATTGAAGGAGACTCCGTCGACGGCTGTCACTGTGCCATGCTCAGTGTCGAAGCTCGTGCGCAAATCGATTACGTCCAGCAGCTTGGTCATCGTGGTGCTCACTTCCTACGGTTGAAGGTCGGGTCGAGGAGGTCTCTGAGCCCATCACCGAGGAGGTTGACGGCAAGGATCGTCGACATGATGAACGCTCCGGGGAACACCGTCATCCACCATGCGCTGTAAATCAGAGTCTTTCCGTCGAGGAGCATATTTCCCCAGCTCGGAGCCGGGGGTGGGACACCAGCGCCGAGGAAGCTCAACGCGGCCTCGGTGATGATCGAATCGGCAAACACGAAAGTCGCCTGAACGATGAGTGGCGAGAGGACATTGGGAAATATGTTGATCCACAGAATCCGGAACAGGGATGCCCCCTGCGAGCGCAAGGCCTCGACATAGGTCTGTTCTTTGGCGACGAGGGCCGCCGAACGCACGATCCTCGCGACATAAGGGGTGAAGACAATGCTCAGCGCTATGATCACGTTTGATGTCTGCTGGCCCATTGCGGCCATGATGGCGATGGCCAGCAATATGGCGGGGAATGCCATCAGGCCATCAGAGATACGCATGAGGATGGTGTCGGCGATTCGATTGTACGCAGCGAACAGCCCGACAATCGCCCCAAGGACCGAGGTGATTAAGGCTGTCACCGCACCGACGAGTAGAGAGACCCTGGCGCCGGCGACTGCTCTTGCGAAGGTGTCTCTTCCGTAGTTGTCCGTGCCGAAGAGGTGGTCGAGGCTTGGCGGAGCGAGCCGTTGCGACGGATTGAGTGTAAGAGGATCGCCGGCAAACACGGGGCCGAGTATGGCAACGGCAACGACGATGGCCAGGACGATGCCGCCGGTCATCGCCAACTTATGTGCGCCGAAGCGTCGGAGGAACATCGAGCGTCGTGAGTAGGTCTTGTTGAGGCGGTTGAGAGAACCGACTGTCATAGTGTCTGTCATGATTGGTCCTCCTCAGGAATAGCGCACGCGTGGGTCGAGGACGCTGTAGAGAACGTCGACAAGGAAGTTGATGAGGACATAGGACACAGCGATGAGGAGGATGACCCCTTGGATGACGACGATGTCCCGTCGTTCGATTGAGTTGACGATCAACTGTCCGATACCAGGAACATTGAACACGGTCTCCACGACGGCGGCCCCGGCGACGAGTGTGCCGAGCGTTTGCCCAATTGTGGTGAGGATGGGCATAGCCGCATTGCGCAGGGCATGTTTGTAGATGATGCGATTGCCCGAGAGCCCTTTGGCTTTCGCCGTCTTCAGGTAAGGCTTCGACAGGGTTTCGAGCATACTGGTGCGTGTCATTCGGGCGATCAGTGCCGCCTGCATGCTGCCGAGGGCGACAGCGGGAAGGAGCAGGTACTTCAACGTTTCGAAAATTCCGTCTTCGAGCGGTGAGTACCCGGCGACCGGTAGCCACCCGAGCAGAACAGCAAAGATAAGCATGAGGAAGAGACCGAGCAGGAAACTGGGCACCGAGATTCCTAAGAGTGCTCCGACCATCACCGTCTGGTCTGTTCCAGTTCCCTGTTTGCGGGCGGCGACGATGCCTGCGGGCACACCGACCAGGATGGCAATGATCTCAGCGAAGATCGCAAGGTTGATCGTCGGCGCCAACGCGGCTTGGATGACGGTGGCTACCGGGAGCCCGATGAAGAACGACTGGCCGAGATCGCCTTGCAGCGCGCTGACAACCCACGTGAAGAACTGCGCGTAGAGAGGTTCATTGAGGCCAAGGCTCTGTCGAAGTGTTTCGACCTGGGCAGGGGTGGCCTCCGGCCCCAGCATCACTGCGGCGGCATCACCGGGCATGAGATGGATGAGGAGGAAGGTAACTATCGCAACCACGATGAGCACGGGGATCAAGGCTGCGGCTCTGCGCAGGAGGAAACCAACCATATGAACTCCTGTCGTTGACGCACATCACATCCGTGGAGGCTGCGTCCAGTATTCAGTCAGCGAATATGGAGGTCAATGTATTCGCGCACAATGGTGATATCGGACACACTGATGACTGTTTTTATGCATGAGAAGGGAGGGCGGTGGCTGAAAATCACACGAATCAGAAGATTCTCGAGGCGCTCCACATCGATGGCCGTGCATCTTGGCAGAAGATCGCCGAGGCGATCGGTGAGAATGAGAGGACTGTTGCGCGGCGAGGGAACGCTCTGATCAGCGAAGGCATCGTGAAGATCGTTGCGTTCAATGTGCCTGCCCATGGTTTCGTCGTCGCAATCAACAGCGGCCCGGGACAGGCGAGAATGACCTCGATGGCACTGGGCAAGCTCGACTCGACGATGTGGGTTCACCTGACAACCGGAACTAGTGACGTGATCGGTGCGGTGGCGGTGCCCGGCACTGAGCAGGAAGAGTTTCTCCTCGACGAGATTCCAGCGATACCCGGAGCTTCACAGTGGCAAGCCTTTCCCGTCCTCCGCTACTTGAGGACGGCTCGGATCTGGCGGCCGGGTTGCTCACCTCGGCACAGCGCGAAGGTCTCATCGAAGCCTGTCCGCAGGCTCCAGAGCTCAAGTTGGGCTTTGAGATCGATCTCGATGACGAGGATGCCACGATACTCAAATCATTGAAGGAGGATGGACGGAAGAGTTATGACGAGCTCGCCCGTCAGGTCGGGACGTCGGTTGCAACTGTCAAACGCAGGTTGGATCGACTCCGCCGTGAGGGGAAGCTGCAGATTCGTGCAGCGATTGCTCCCTGCCACCTCGGGCTCCAGACAGAGATCGTAATGTGGTTGCGTGTTCGGGACTCCGATATCGAGCCCGCAACTCAGGCGCTGGTCGGCGACGACACGATCAAGTATGCCGTTCGAATTGCCGGAGATTGGACCTTTGTCCTTAAGTTCGACGTCGTTGACCGTCATTTCGTAGACGCGTTCTTGAGGTCGCGAGAATGGACACAGTACGTCGATTCCAGCAGCATGTCGGTCGTGGTCGCGACGACTAAGCGCAACAATACGAGAAGCTCCTAGATCTCTACTTGGCCGCCGTGTGCATTGCGAATGTCCTCCGAATCAGGTCAGATGCGGGCGGTCGATCGGGAGGAGTATCCTCGGCGAAGAAGTGGTCCTCGATTCCAGGACCAGGTGAGCTGCACCCTCGCGAGGAGACACACAATGGCTGCGAACCATCGTCCCGTCCTGCTCGCTATGGACTTCCAGAACGGCATCGCCGGTGATGAGGCCTTCACCAAGACCGGCGTCCTCGAACGTGCCCGCGATGCTGTCGCTGCTGCCAGGGAGAAAGACATCCCTGTCATCTGGGTGCGCGTGGCATTGCGCGACGGTCACCCACAGCTCCCAGAGACCGCATCATTCAGGCAGATAGCGGCCCATGGTGACCTCGATGAGGCACACGCTTCGACGAGCATCCACGAGACGCTGGGGCGGCATGAGGGCGAACCGATCGTGACGAAGCGCCGCATCAGCGCCTTCACCGGCAGCGATCTCGAAGTTCTGCTGCGAGGCTACGGTGCCGACACTCTGATCCTCGCCGGCGTCGCCACCAGTGGTGGTTCTCTCTCGACCATCCGGCAGGCCGCCGACCTCGACTTCCGCCTGACGGTGCTCTCCGACGCCTGTGCAGATCGCGATGAGGAGGTCCACCGAGTACTCACGAGACAAGGTCCCTTTTCCCAAACAGGCCACGGTACTCACCGTCGACGAATGGACTGCGCACACCTGAAACGGCGTTGCTGGGTCCGATTGCGAACTTGCCGCCAGCACCCCGCAGGTCGTTTTTTTCGTCGAGAGCACACCTCAGCATCGAGCGTCTCACGTATAAGCGTGGGCTGTCGACGCCAAGGTACGCGCTCGACGCTGATCGGTCTCAGAAGCTTGAGGGATCCTCGACATCGGCACCTGTCTGCACGGTGAAGCCGCGGCCCAGTACCTGCGGGTGCGGGTTCTCGATCGCCCGCGAGTAGTGTCCGATGAGCTGTGAGCACACGCTCTTCCAGCTGCGCGGCTCTGCACCTGATGACGTCCGGCGACTCCGAACGCCCGACGCTTCGCCTCATCGCCGAGGAGGTCCGTGACATGCCCGCGCATCGCCGCTCGATCCTTCGGAGTGTAGAGCCACCCCGTGTGGGAGGAGTCGACGACGAGATCCAGCGGGCCGCCTCGGGCGGGGGCGATGACGGGCACCTCGGAGGCCATGGCCTCCTGGATGGTCTGGCAGAAGGTCTCGAGCTCGCCGGGGGCGACCATGACATCGAAGCTCGCCACCGCCTGGGCCAGGGCATCGCCGCCAGGAAACCAGCGAAGTGCGCATTCGGCAGTGAGCGTTCGAGCCGAGCTCGCCACACGGGCCGTCGCCGACGATGACGAGCTTCGAGTCGGGCACATCGTCCAGAACGGCCAGATCCTCAACCTGCTTCTCGGCCGCGAGTCGACCGACGTAGCCGATGATCTCTCACCGTTCGGTGCCACGGACCGGCGCCAGGCCTCTGATCGGTGGCTGGGGTCGAAACGGGAGGAATCGACCCCGCGGGCCCACAGATCCACCTCGGCGACTCCGAGTCCGGACAACTGATCGAGGGTGTAGCTCGATGGGACCAGAGTCAGGGAGGCGTGCTGATGGATGTTGCGCACATGCGACCACAGCATGGCCTCGATACCGTGCATGCCGTACCGCGCGGCATAGGCGGCACCTCGGTCTGATAGATCGCCACCGTCGGCAGATCGAGGCTCTGAGCGGCCAGGAACACCACGCCAGCCGAGCAAAAGGGGCTGGCCAGGTGGACGACGTCGGGGTTGAAGTTCTCCAGCAGTCGTTTGATGCGGCTGACTCCGCCGGGAGCCACACGGACCCGACGGTATTTCGGCAGGGCGATCGATGGAACACGGATGATGCGGGCTCCTGCGACCTCCTTGGGTCCGTCGCGCGTGTGCCCGGTGCGATGATGAGGACTTCGTCGCCGCGGTCGGCCAGATGGTCGAGGACGCGGAGGAGTGAGTGGGTGACCCCATTCATGTTGGGGAGGAAGGACTCTGCAATGATGCGCTACTCTCACAGAACTCAGTTCACCCCCTCAAGGTGAAGGACGGGCGACATCGAGGCGTCTCTCCGGCGACGAAAGGCCGAAATCGCTGCGCACGGTCGGATCTGGAATCGTGCACGATCGGGGGTGATGCAGAAACAGTGGGGATTCCGGTGACCAGCCGGCGGCTGTTCGCGACGGGTCTGAACCCCGAGTAAACTTAAGTGTCGGGAATGCGAAAAAGAGGGGAGACGAGATTGGTCTGGTTTCGTCGTCGGGGTATGCGTCCTCGCCCTCGTCGTCCTCGCACTGGCCCTCACCTTATTGAGGTTCAACCAGCTGTCGATGGCCCGCTCGCTCTGCGATGAGGCCAAACGCCAGCTGCTGGTCGAACTCCGCGGTCGGCACGCCCTTGTGCCCGCCTACATCGGGACCCTGCAGCAGGTCACCACACGAGATCTCAGCACTGTCGAGCTTGCGCTCGCCTCGGCCGAGCGTGCACCGTTCGGCCCTCGCGGTGCGGCCGCGGAACGCGCGCTGACCCGAGCCGTCGACGATGCGGCACAGATTCCCAGCCAGGTCAGCGACAGAGCCAGCGCCTCTGATTCGGCCCTGGCGATGCAGACGGGCCCCCGTGAAGAGCTCGACACAACGATCGCGCTTCTGCACGGCCAGCTGAACGTGCTGACCGAACGCATCCGGTCCGGGCCCGCATCTACAACGCGAATGTCGATCTCTACCACCGTCAGCGCGAACGAGCCTTGTCGCGGATGTTCCAGAATGTGTTCAAGTCCCGCGAACCCTTCACCGAAGCCCGACCTGAGGGCCCCTCCGCCGAGGCGGAGTCTGAGCAGTCGTTCACCGAGGCGGAGTCTGAAGAACAGTCTGGAGCCCGGGACCACACACGACCAGCCGGATCATGACGCGGTTCCGCATCGACCTCGGCTACCGCGGCACCGACTTCCACGGCTGGGCGAAGCAACCCGGCCTGCGTACCGTACAGGCATCGCTCGAGGCTGGGCTGTCCCGGATCACCGGCGACGAGGTGGCCACCGTCGTTGCCGGGCGCACCGACGCGGGCGTCCACGCGAGACGACAGACCGTCCACATCGACCTGCCCGCAGCAGGCATCGAGAAGCTCATCGGCAAGGCCTCCCGGTCCGCCGAGGCGGCTCTGCTGTCGCGTCTGCGCGGTGTCCTCACGGTCGATGACACCGATGACATCATCATCCATGCCGTATCCGAGGTGTCGGGGGACTTCGATGCCCGGTTCTCCGCACTGTGGCGGACCTACCAGTACAGACTCGCCGACCGTCGGTCCTTCATCGACCCGCTGCTGACCCCCGTGACGCTGCGGCACAAGGGCGAACTCGACGCCGAGGCGATGGCCGAAGCCGCGCGAGAGGCCCAGGGCCTGCACGACTTCCTTCCCTTCTGTAAGCCCCGGGCAGGTGCGACGACCATCCGCACCCTTCATGAGCTCGACGTCTCCCGGGATCAGGAAGCGGTCATCACGATCGATCTGCGTGCCGATGCGTTCTGCCACCACATGGTCCGTGCCCTGGTGGGCGGGCTGATCAAGGTCGGATCCGGCACTTGGCCGGTGACTCGTCCCGCCGAACTCCTCGCCGAGGCGGACGCCGGCATCGAACCCGATACGCCGATGTTCGTCACGCCCGCACACGGGCTCGTCCTCACCGGAGTGGGTTATCCCGAGGCAGAATTCTATGCCTCCCGCGCGGCCCAGACGATGGCCCGTCGCACTCAGGATTAGCGCCTCATGCTCAGTATGTGGCCCCTCATGCTCCGCATGTGATCAACGTCGGCTGGGTGCCTTGTCATCTTTTTGAGAGAATCCCTCTTCCCAGATGTGAAAAGCCTGTGTACATTCACATGTAGGTAACTCCCCGTTCTCTTCGGCACTGCAGGATGAGTCTGCTTGATCCTCGCGAGGCACAGTGGTTGTGCAGTGGATGAAATGACCAAAGGAACTTGAACACATGTCGAAACTTGTGATGAAGATGTTGGCAACAGGAGCGGCAGTGTCGATGCTGACGCTGCCAGGCGCCGCTCCTGCTGTTGCCTCGTCCCTCGGAGGTGATTCCGTCAGGCAAGCACCCGCCGAGGCCAGCCTTCCCGACCCATCCTCAGACAACTCGTCACCTGATGACTCATCCGATGCAGCCTCGTCCGCTGCCGACGCCGAAGCCGCTGCCGACGCCGAAGCCGGTCCCGACGCCGAAGCCGGTCCCGACAACACTGCGGACAAGACCGCAGACAACACTGCGGACAAGGACGCCTCTGCTCAGGCGGCAGCCGAGGGCACTAAAGTCCAGCTGCTCAACATCACCGACTTCCACGGACGAATCGCCGAGGCCGGCACGCAGCTCGCCTCGGTCGTCGAGGAAGAGCGCGCGAAGTATGCGGCGCAGGAAGGCACAGCCGGAACCGGGTTCCTCTCCGCCGGTGACAACATCGGAGCCTCCACCTACGTCTCCTCCTCTCAGCAGGACAGCCCGACACTGGACGTACTCAATGCCATCGGCACCCAGGCGTCGGCCGTCGGCAACCACGAGTTCGACCAGGGCATCGACGATCTGACCGGCAGAGTCTCCTCCGAATCGGACTTCCCCTACCTTGCCGCCAACGTCTACGACAAGGGCACCACGGACGTCGTCGACGGGCTCGACGGCTATACGACGATCGATGTGGGCGGTGTGAAGGTCGCCGTCATCGGCGTCGTCACAAAGGACACCAAGTCCTTGGTCTCACCCGCCGGCATCGCCGGCCTCGATTTCGGTGACCCCACCGACGCCGTCAACCGTGTCGCCGGTGAGATCGAGGCGCTGCCCGATGACGAACAGCCGGATATGACGGTTGTCGAGGCCCACCTCGGCGCCTCGAGCACCGAGAGCCTGGGAGATGCGCAAGCATCGAACGCCGAATTCGACAAGCTCGTGAGCGAAGCAGATGCGTCCGTCGACGTGCTCTTCACCGGCCACACCCACCTGCCGTACTCGTTCGAGGCCCCTGTGCCCGGCGAGCCCGACCGGACTCGCCCCGTGGTCGAGGCCGGCAGCTACGGCGAATACGTCGGCCAGGTTCAGCTCGAAGCAGATGCCGAGGGAAACTGGACGACCGAGAACTCCGATCTCATCAAAACGGAGAAGAAGAGCTACGATTCGCCCGTCGTCGATGAAGTCGCGAAGATCATCGCGGACGCCGATGAGAAGGCGAAGGTCCCGGGCTCTGTCGTTGCAGGTGAGATCAGTGAGGACATCACACGCGCCACGAAAGACGGCGAAGAGGACCGCGGTGCGGAGAGCACCCTGGGCAACCTCGTCGCTGACGCCCTCAAGGACGGAGTCGAAGGCACACAGCTCGACGAGGCCGACTTCGGCATCACGAACCCGGGCGGACTGCGCACGGACCTCAGATGCGATGACATCTACAACACCGAGGACAAATGCGAAGTCACCGCCGCTGAACTCAGCTCGGTCCTGCCCTTTGCCAATGACCATGGTGTCGTGACGATGCAGGGCTCCGACGTCATCGGGCTGTTCGAAGAGCAGTGGCAGCCAGCAGATGCCTCGCGGCCGTTCCTCCACCTCGGCATCTCCGACGAGCTCGAAGTCGTCTACGACTCCGATGCGGCGAAGGGCGAGCACGTGAAATCTGTCGAGGTCGATGGCAATAAGCTCGACCCGAACAAGGAGTACAGGGTCGCGACCCTGAGCTTCCTCGCCGCCGGGGGAGACAACTTCTCCTCCTTTGCCAAGGGCGAATTCGAGCTCTCCGGGCTCACTGACTTCGAGACCTGGGTCGACTACTTCGAGAAGAGCACGGACGAGAACGAGAAGGTCTCGCCGGACAACGACGAACGCCAGGCCGATCTGGCCAAGGACGTCATCGACAACGGTGACCTCACGGTCGATCTCGCTGCCCCCGACAATGGCATCGAGCCCGGTGAGAGCAAGGACTTCGTCCTCAACACCACCGCCGAGGCGGAGGTCCCAGGACCGGTGGACGTGACCGTTGACCTGCCCGAGGGATACACCGTCAGCGCCGCTGACTCCGAATCGGCCGGAGCCCAGAAGGCAGCGAAGTCGGAGACGGCGAAGGCCCCCGAGGTGAAGGTCGACGCTGCGGCGAAGACGATGACCTTGGAATCGATCCCAGCCGGTGCCAGCGACGTCGCCATCAATGTCACCGCACCCGATGATGCCTCCGGTGAGGTCACCGTCGAGGTGGGTCTGAAGGCCGGCGAGGGCGAGTGGTGGGATGACAACCCGCTGCCGGTCAGCCACGAATTCGATGCCACGGCACAGATCGGCGATGAGGCGAATGCGGCGGCCGGCGATGACGGCGGTGTCGATGGCACCTCTGACGTTGCAGGATCGGATGCCGACTCCAACGCCAGCGCCGACGGTGGTGCCGGTGGTGCCGGTGGTGCCAACGCATCGGGATCGGATGCGAATGCCGACGGCGCAAACGCGGACGTCTCCGGGGCCGCCTCGGCGAATGCGGACGGCAGTGGAGTCGAAGCCGACGGCTCGAAGGACGGCGGGGACCTGCCTCGCACCGGCTTCGAAGCCTTGAACCTCGTGGCTGCGGCACTCGCACTCATCGTTGCGGGCAGCATGGCCGTGACCATGGTGCGTCGGCGCAAGACCACCGTGTGAATCAGATGCGGGATTGTTCCGTCTGACCGTCGCTGTCTGCCGTCTGCTTCGTCTCGAAGGTTTCGAGGTGCACGAGGACGGGGACGAGGAAGAGGATGCCCACGGCAGGGACGACGATTCCCGAGTCGTTGATGATCGTGCCGACGCCCAGCAGGATGGCCAGGCTGATCATGCCCGCTCGCAGCAGTGTGATCCGATTGTAGGCGTCGGTCATCCCCTGCAGCGAGAAGCGCTGCGGTTCCAGTGCCAGCCAGAACACGCCGATGATGATGAGCGGCAGGACCAGCGTCATCCACGACTGGGTCAGGATGTCGATATTCATGCCGATCTTGCGGGCCAGCACGCTCAGGGCCTCGCCGCTGATGATGGAGTCGAAGAAGCGGCCGAAGTGGGTGCGCTGATCGGCGGGACGCAGCCAGTCGATGAACAGGACCGCCAGCATGACGAAGCCTGCGATGCCCACGGTCAGTCCCATGCGTTTGAGCGAGAATCGGATTCCCGCGGCCGCGAGGACGAGGTAGGCGACGCCGATGATCAGCGTCGGGACGGACCCGAACTTCGTGCCCAGTCCCGGAGCGGCCAGGATGACGCTCGAGACGAGGATCGGCACGGTGACGATGATGATGCGCATGATCGGTCTCGTCGTCAACGATGCGAAGCCGGCCACGGCCAGCAGCAGAGCACAGCAGTAGAGCGCGAGAGCGGAATTTCCGATGCCGTAGAACCTCGATGCGATGAGCAGCGGTTCGCCCAGCAGCGTTGACATCTGGAGCTGAGAACCGGTGGTGACGTCGTAGGCGAGGACGAGGACCGTGACGACGCTGACGAAGAGCACCGGCCCGAGTTTGTACCCACGCCACGGACCCAGCAGCGCGATGGCCCCGAGTATCAGTGACCAGCCGGCCAAGGCTCCCAGCATCGCAATATCAGGGTTGGTCGCCCTCTCCCAGGGCACGGTGTTGACGAGATAGGTCGACACCGGCATGGCTGCGAAGACGATGCCCAGCCGGTAGGCCCCGGAATGGACGAGGGCGCGATGGTTCTTGCGCAGGAACCAGGCCAGGACCAGCAGGCCGACCATGAGGGAGGCGACGACGGGGAAGAACCAGGTGGACAGCTCGTTCTGGGTCTTCACCGCCACCTGACGGTCGAGAACGGCCTGGAAGCGCGATTCCCAGCTGCTGTCTGCGCTCTGGTTGGCCATCGGGGCGCCGGCCGCGTTCCGCATGGCCTGCCCATCGCTGAGTTCGACGAGCGTCGGGGCGATATCGGGCACCTGAATGAGGCCCGGTTGGCGAGTCGACGAAGAGCTCAGCAGTCCGGCAGTCCCGCCAGGACGCAGCATCATGGTCGACTGCATCGACGAGCTCTTGCCTGAACCGTCGGCGATCGACGAGAAGATGATCGGCGAGGTGCCCACGGTCAGACGTTCGGGGTCGTCACCGTCGACCCACCCGGCGGCTGCCAGAATCTCTCCGAGATGTGTGTCAAGTGCTTTGAGGGAGTACCCATCCGAGGTGGTGTCGCCGAGGTCGACGAGTGTGAGCTCACCGTTCTGTGAGGCCCGATTCGCCTTCTGGGCCAAGTCGTCGCCGATCGGTGACCAGTTGTCGACATTGCCCCTGTGGTCGGCCGCCGCGATCGCGGCACCGGGCCCGAAGGCAGCGATGTCGGGCACCGACTCCGCCAGATCGCCGAGGCCGGCGTCGTAGTTGTCGCTTCTGGCGACCTGGGCATAGACGTCCCAGTCGGAGACCCAGCCGTCGAGCGGCGGAGCCGGTTCGCGACACTGTTCACGGGGTTCGTCGGCGGCCCGTCGTCCCGAACCCACGCCGAGCCAACCGTCGACGGGGCAGCTGGTCGCCCGTACGCTGCGGGGAGTGATGGTGCCGATCTGCGCGGTCTGCATCATCCTCCACAGATTCGGAGTGGTGCGTGGATCGAGGTCCTCGAAGCTGAAACCGGAGACGCCGATGAAGATGGGACCCTTGCCCGCCGAGGCGGCTTCCGCTTCCGATGCGCTCTGTCCATCCATGCCCCGAGTCGGCGCGGCTTGAGAGACCTGCGGCATCCCGAGGACGAGCAGGGCGATGACGAAGAGTCCGAGCAGCATGCGCACGGACAGCGAGGATGTTCTCATGCTCGATCCGCCTTCTTACCGGCGAGAGACTTCACTGCGACTTCCTCTGTCGCGTATTCGGCGCTCAGCGCCAGCAGGTAGGGCAGGAGCACCATGGCACCAGTCGACGGCACGGCGATGCCGGAGTCCGTGAGCACCAGTCCCACGGCCATGCCTGTGACTGCGGCGAGGAAGCCGAAGTGGACGTCCTGGTCCGAGAAGACCTGCGGCAGGCGTCCCCGCCACTTGTTCGCCAGACGACCGGCGCGACTGGTGGCAGCGATGCTGGGGAAGTGGAGCAGATAACGGAGGAAGAACAGGATGGCGATGACCGCGAGGGGAGTCACGATCGCCAACGCCGGGTTGATCTGCATGATGTGGAGATTGGCGCCGAGCTTTCGCCCGACCACCTGCAGCGCCTCACCGGTGACGATCTGGTCGAAGAAATTCCCGAAGTGCGACCTGGCCCCCGGCTCACGCAGCCAGTCGAGGAACGCGATGCCCAGCAGCACGGCCAAGGAGGCCAGCCCGATGAGCATGAGGCGGAAGATGGAGAGGCGGATGCGGCTGACGAGAGCCAGCAGCACGAGAAGGCCGGCCAAGGTGGCGATCGTGCCGCCGAACTTCGCTCCCCAGGACGGATTTCCGGACACGAACACTGCAAGCAGTCCGAGGACGAGGGGAAGGATGACCACCATCCGGCGATGCCCCTTGGCCCGCAGCCAGGAGATCGCAAGACCCAGGAAGATGAAGAGGCTGACGATGAAGATCGCCGCACCCTGATTGCCCAGGCCGTAGTAGCGGCCGCCGACGATCGGGTTGTAGCCCAGCAGCGAGTTCCCCTGCAGATGCGAACCGGTGATGAGGTCTGCGGAGAGGATGAGGAAGCTCAGCAGCGAGAGTGCGGCCACACGTCCGCGCCAGGTCCGACCCCACGGCGGAAGCAATGAGGCACCGAAGAGCAGCGCGGCTGAGACTGCGATCGAAACACTGAGGCCGACCCCTGGGTGCGGGAGTCTGGCCCACGGGAACAGGCCGGCCAGGAATGCGCTCATCGGCAGGGTCGCCACCGCGAGTGAGGCCCAGGCGAGGAATCTGTGCACGGTCGGGGCGATCGTCGCACCGCCTCGGCGACCGAGGAGATTCCGGCTCAGGAGGAGCCCGCACAGGATGAACAGAAGATAGAAGGTGATGTCGAGGAGCAGGGAGAACGTCGACAGGTGCTGGTAGATCGACGTCGCCTTCTGGGACTCGGACACCAGGTCGTCGATGCGTTCCTGCGGGTCGTCATCGGTGGGTGTGTTGTCGAAGGAGATGCCGCTGGGGGAGGAGACGCCGAACTGGTCGAGGATTCCCGGGGCGATGTCCGTGAGCTGCAGGAGGCCGGGGGTGCGGGTACTGGCCGAGGACAGGCTGCCTGGTTCGTAGCCGGGACCGGAGGCGATGAATGCACGCAGCTGCGGCAGACTCGAACTGTCGCCGAGGCCGGCGACCATGATCGTGGGCTCTTCACTTCCCGGTGTCGCTGAATCGCGGGCCTCCTCCAGCTTGGCACCCAGACGTTCGTCGGCCTCGGCGACGCGTTCCTCGCGGTCGAAGAACACGGGGACGGTGTAGGAGTATTCGGGGATCGGATCGTAGAGCCAGGCCGAAGAGCCGATCGAGCCCAGATCGACTAGGTCGAGCCGGCAGCCCGTGGCCGCGGCGTCATCGGTGTAGTTGGCCACGATGCCGTTCTCGTCGGCCACGGCGTAGGCCGCTCCCGGGCCCTCGGCGGCGACGCAGGATTTCAGCTCTGAGTCGCCTCCTGATTTCCCCTGCTCCCGGACGAGGCGGGCGAGCATCCCGTAGTCCACCGAGTAGCCGGAATCGACGTTGGGCTCCTTGATGGACTCGAAGTCCTCGATCGTCGCGGTGGCGGTGCCCTCAGCGGAACTGTCGGCGAGATCTTCATCACTCGATCTCTGTGCCTCGGCGCCTGATTTCGTGGCGTCATCCGCATCATCCAGTGCCTTCTCTACGACACCGTCGCTGGTCGACGGGGCACTCAGAGGGGGACAGGCGGCCCTGCTGCCTTCCTGTTCCGGATCGGTGGGTGGGCCCGCCTGAGCGCGGGCGCCGGCGCCCATGGACAGCCAGCCGGACCCGGGGCAGGTGGCCGAGCCGATGGTGCGCACATTGAGGTTGGCAGCCGACCCCTCGGAGAGGAGCTTATAGAGGTTGGGCGTGCGCACAGGATCGATATCGTTGATGGTCAGACCGGGTATGCCGTAGACGATGGTCTTGCCGGCGGGCCCCTGCGAGCCTGCCGAATCCTCACCCGATGTTCCGGTGTTTCCCGATGCTGCGGTGGCTGACGATGCTGCGGTTCTCGCAGCCGATGCGGAGGGTGATTCGGTGGCCGATGACTCCTGGGCAGCGGCAGTCGGTGAGAGTGCCGGTCCGAGGACGAGGATCAAGAGCCCGAGAACTGATCCCAGCACCAGGAGTCTGAATGCGGGAAGGCGCGTGGGCACGAGGGATGGAGGCGGCACAGCTCAATAGTATCGGCTCAGCTTTCCACCCGCTCTGGCACTGGCCTGAGCGTTTGCTCCGCGGGAGAGAATGCATGTATATTTGATTGTCGTTGTGTGTGTCCGTCGTGCTCCCTTACATAGCCTCATGCGTTGCAGGCCCGTAGGTGAGGGGACGACTTCGATGGACAGACCCGATTCAAGACAACGAGTGCCTTGACTCATCAGACTCACGACCGGATGAGTCATCAGCACTACACCAAGAGATACGAAAAGAAGGCTACTTTTGCGTACGTTCACACCCAAGCCCGGCGATATTGAGCGCCAGTGGCACGTCATTGACGCCACTGACCAAGTGCTCGGTCGTCTTGCTGCCCAGGTTGCACGCCTGTTGCGCGGCAAGCACAAGACCACCTTTGCTCCTCATATCGACACCGGTGACTTCGTCATCATCATCAATGCAGACAAGGTCGCATTGACCGGTGCGAAGCTCGATCAGAAGCGCGCTTACCACCACTCGGGTTACCCGGGCGGTCTGAAGAGCGTCAACTACGCCGAGCTTCTCGCCACCAATCCCGAGCGCGCAGTCGAAAAGGCTGTCGGCGGTATGGTTCCGAAGACTCGTCTCGGACGTGCCCAGATGCAGAAGCTGAAGGTGTACCAGGGTGGAGAGCACCCACACGCCGCTCAGAATCCGCAGCCGTACGAACTCAGCCAGGTCGCGCAGTAAAGCGCGCCCCAGCTCTAGACATACCGAGGAGAACCGTGGCTGAAGAAACCACTACTGCGACAGAATCTGTCGAAGAACCAACCGTCACCGAATACACGTCTGAGACCCCTGAGTCAGCTGGCCTGGGCGAGCAGACCGCTGGTGGACGCGGACAGTCCCTGACCGCTCCCGGCAGCGCAGTCGGACGTCGCAAGCAGGCAATTGCTCGCGTCCGCCTGATCCCCGGATCCGGTGAATGGACCATCAACGGACGTACTCTCGAAGAGTACTTCCCGAACAAGCTGCACCAGCAGCTCGTCAACGAGCCCTTCCGCCTGCTCGACCTCGAAGGACGTTTCGACGTCATCGTGCGCATCGGCGGCGGCGGACCTTCCGGCCAGGCCGGAGCCGTTCGTCTGGGCATCGCCCGTTCGCTCAACCAGATCGACGAAGAGTCGAACCGTGCTGAGCTGAAGAAGGCAGGCTACCTGCGCCGCGACGCACGCGTCCCCGAGCGCAAGAAGGCCGGTCTCAAGAAGGCACGTAAGGCACCTCAGTTCTCGAAGCGCTGATTCTGCTGTCAGGACTGCGCCTGGTCTGCCGCTGAAGCGCAGCCCCCGACAGTTCAGCTCGAAGAACACCGCAATGCGGCCCCGAACCGGATTCGGGGCCGCATTTCGTGCATTCACATGCTTTTCGCCCTCCCCCGCCTGGACACAGGCAGCTTCATCTCATACCGATTTCGCGGGTCGTACGGTCCGGCACCACCGCCTCGGCGGCGCCATGGACTAATATCGACGAGAAATTGAGGAAAGGACTTTCCATGACACGACTCTTCGGCACCGACGGTGTCCGTGGACTTGCCAACCGCGACATCTCCGCCCGGCTGGCACTCCAACTCTCCGTTGCAGGCTCGCGGGTTCTGACCCGCGGTTGGCCGGAGGGCAAGCGCCCCTTCGCCGTCGTCGGCCGCGACACTCGAGTCTCCGGTGAGTTCCTCTCCGCCGCGATCTCCGCGGGCATCGCCTCCGCCGGAGTCGACGTGCTCGACGCGGGAATGCTGCCCACCCCCGGCATCGCCAGCGTCGTAGCGGACACCGGTGCCGCCTTCGGCGTCGTCATCTCCGCCTCCCACAATCCGATGCCGGACAACGGCATCAAGTTCTTCGCAGCAGGCGGGACGAAGCTCGATGACTCCGTCGAGGACTCGATCCTTGCAATCCTCGACGAGGATTGGGTCCGTCCCACCGGCGCCGAGGTTGGTCGCATTTCCCGTTACCCCGCCGCTGCCGACGAATACACGGAGAAGCTCGTGCGGTCCCTCGACGCCGAGGGCACACGTCCCCTCTCCGGGCTCAAGGTCGTCGTCGACTGCGCTCACGGTGCCGCGTCCATCGTCGGACCCGCTGCCCTGCGCCAGGCCGGTGCCGAAGTCATCGTCTCCGCCGCCGAACCCGATGGCTTCAACATCAACGACGGGGTCGGCTCCACTCACCTCGAACCGCTCCAGCGTCTCGTCGTCGAAACCCAGTCCGATCTGGGTGTGGCCTTCGACGGCGACGCCGACCGATGCCTGGCCGTGGACTCACTGGGTCGTGTCATCAACGGTGACCAGCTCATGGGCATTCTGGCGATCGGCCTCAAGGAGCTCGGCGAGCTGAAGGGCAACACGCTCGTGACGACCGTGATGTCGAACATCGGCCTCAGACACGCGATGGACAAGTACTCGATTGAGACCGTCCAGACCGCCGTCGGTGACCGCTACGTCCTCGAACGCATGCTGGCAGACGGTTACGTCCTCGGAGGGGAGCAGTCCGGGCACGTGCTCATGCTCGACCACGGCACGACCGGCGACGGCGTGCAGACGGCTCTGCACCTGATGAAGCGCATGGCCGATTCGAAGCGGACGCTGGCCGATCTGGCTGCCGAGATCCCGCAGCTTCCCCAAGCACTCGTCAACGTCAAGGGCGTCGACAAACACGGTGTGGACCACCCGAAGGTCACGGCCGAAGTCAACGCCGTCGAGGCCGAACTCGAAGGCTCGGGTCGTGTGCTGCTGCGGGCCTCGGGCACCGAGGCGCTGATCCGCGTCATGGTCGAAGCAGAGACCGAAGACATCGCCCAGGCTCAGGCCGAACGTCTGGCCGCCAACGTCAAGGACAACCTGGGGCTGTAGGAATTCCTCGTCGCGGTTGCTCCGCTCAGCTCGCGGCGAACTGGGTGGCGTAGAGCTCCGCGTAGCGACCGCCCTGGGCCAGCAGCTCGTTATGAGAACCCGACTCGACGATGCGACCGGCCTCGACGACGAGAATGGTGTCGGCCTGGCGGATCGTGGAGAGCCTGTGCGCGATGACCATGGCGGTGCGGCCGCTCATGGCGCGAGAAAGCGCCTGCTGGACTGCCGCCTCATTCGTCGAGTCCAGGGCAGAGGTCGCCTCATCGAGGACGACGACCTCTGGGGCGGCCAACAGCATCCGAGCGATCGTCAGACGCTGACGCTCACCGCCGGAGAGTCTGTAGCCGCGCTCACCGACGATCGTGTCCAAGCCATCGGGCAGCGAGGCGATGACGTCGTGGAGCTGCGCGCCGTCGATGGCCTCATACAGCTCAGCATCCGTGGCCTCCGGCTTCGCCAAGGACAGGTTCGCCCGGATGGATTCGTGGAACACGTGCCCGTCCTGAGTGACCACGCCGACGGTGCTGCGCAGCGTCTGGGCAGAGAGCTCGCGCACGTCTACTCCACCGATCGTGATCGACCCGGAGGTGACGTCGTAGAGACGGGGCAGCAGCGAGGCGATCGTCGATTTCCCGGCGCCCGAGGAGCCGACCAGGGCGACGGTGTGCCCAGCTGGGATCGTGAAGTTCAGGGTGTGGAGGACCTCGTCGCCGCCTCTGGTGTCGAGCACTGAGACATCCTCGAGGCTGGCGAGGCTGACCTGTTCGGCGCTGGGGTAGGCGAAGCCGACGTTGGAGAATGTCACATCAAGACCTCCGGAGGGCAGTGGCTTCGGTGCCTTGGGCTCCTTGATGAGGGGGACGAGATCGAGGATCTCGAAAACGCGCTGGAAGCTGACGACGGCGCTCATGATGTCCAGTCGAGCGTTGGCCAGCATTGTCAGCGGCGTGTAGAGCCGGGTCAGGAGCAGTGCGAGGGTGACGACCTGGCCGGCGTTGAGGTTGCCCACCACCGCCTGGGCACCGCCGATGCCGTAGACGAGGGCCAAGGCGAGGGCGGAGACGAGCGTCAGCGAGGACACGAACGTCGACTGCAGCATGGCCACCTTGACGCCGATGTCGCGGACCTGAGCGGCACGGTCGGAGAACTCCTCGTTTTCGGTCTTGGGGTTGCCGAAGAGCTTGACCAGGGTCGCACCTCCCGCGGAGAACCGTTCGGTCATCCGCGTCGACATGCTCGCAGAGTTGTCTGCGGCCTGGAACTGCAGAGAGGCAAGCTTTCCGCTGAGCAGCTTGGTGGGGATGATGAAGAGCGGCAGCAGCAGGATCGACATGACGGTGACCTGCCAGGAGATGGTGACCATCACGCCGACGGTCAGCACCAGGGAGACGAAGTTCGACACGATGCCCGACAGTGTGTTGGAGAACGCACGCTGGGCTCCGATGACATCGGTGTTCAGACGTGAGACCAGGGCACCGGTGCGGGTGCGATTGAAGAACGCGATCGGCATCTTCTGCACATGGTCGTAGACCGCGGTGCGCAGATCGAAGATGAGACCCTCGCCGATCTGCGAAGAGAGGTACCTGTTGAAGATCGAGATCGCGGCGTCTGCGATCGCCAGACCCCCGATCGCCACGGCCAGCCAGATGACGGTCTCGACGGGTCCGCCACTGGTGATCGCGTTGACGACGTCACCGGCGAGCACGGGGTTGAGGACGCCGATGACGGCCGTGCCGACGGACAGCGTGAGGAAGACGATGAGCTTCTTCTTGTGCCTGGTCGCGAACGAGGCGATGCGACGGTAGGTGCCCGGCTTGATCGAGGTCTGCGGAGTTCTCTTACTCGACACCGAGGTGTACATCACCCTGTGCGCTGACTGCATACTCATCTCGTCGCCTCCCTCACCCGGCCCTTCCCGGGCAGGTCCGAACGTTCACAGACTTCAACCTCCGGACCTGCAGATCTATTTCTCAATCAGCTCAGGGCGAAGTTCCACCGTGAAGCAGCCGACCATTCAGAGCTTGCGCAACTGGACCTTGCGGATCGTGTGGTCATCCGATTTGTGCAGCACGAGGTCGGCACGACCCCGGCTGGGCTGGACGTTCTCACGCAGATTGGGGAAGTTGATCGAATCCCAGATCTCCGTGGCCAGGGTGATCGCCTCGTCGTCGTCGAGCTTCGAATAGCGGTGGAAGTAGGAGTCCGTGTCCTGGAAGGCACCGTGCTTGAGCTTGAGGAACCGGGAGATGTACCACTGTCGGATGTCTCGGGACCGGGCATCGACGTAGACGGAGAAGTCGAAGTAGTCGCTGATCGACAGCCCCAGGGTCCCGTCGCTGCGGGGCCGGGCGGGCTGGAGGACGTTGAGGCCTTCGACGATGAGGACATCGGGGGAGCGGACAACCACCTCGGCGCCGGGGACGATGTCGTAGGTGTGGTGCGAGTACACGGGGGCACGCACCTCGGGGGAGCCGGACTTCACGGCGGAGATGAACCGCAGCAGTTTGCGCCGGTCGTAGGACTCGGGGAAGCCCTTGCGCCCTGTGAGCCGTCGACGATCGAGTTCGGCGTTCGAGTAGAGGAAGCCGTCGGTGGTGATGAGCTCGACGCGAGGGGTATCGGGCCAGCGGGCCAGGAGTTCGCGCAGGACACGAGCGGTCGTCGACTTGCCGACGGCGACGGACCCGGCCACGCCGATGACGAAGGGGGTGCGCTTGGCCTCCTGCGGTTCGAGCCCGATCTCGTGCAATGGGGAGAAGAACTCCCGCGTCATGTCGTGCTTGGCGCGGCGGGCGGAGACGTAGAGGTTGAGCAGCCGCGACAGGGGCAGGTACACCTGAGCCACCTCGTCGAGGTTGATCCGGTCGCCCAGACCGCGCAGACGTTCGATGTCGCGCTGCTTCAGCGGCAGGGGAGTGGCCTGGGCCAGAGTGCCCCAGACCTCGCGGTCGAACTCCCAGAACGGGGACGTCGGTTCGACCTCGGGCTTGCGCCCGATGTTGAGGCCGGCCAGGCGTCGCGCACGGTCAAGGATGGGATCGACATGAGACATGAGCACAATTGTGTCATGCGTCATGTCTGAGCTGAACGCCGAGGTGGTCCGTGAGATTCCGAACGTGATCTTCGTGATCGGCGAGGTGATGGTCGGGCAGGTCGATTCCACGTTTCTTGACTCGACTGCGTAAAATTCCACTCATGTGTGGAATCGTTGGTTATGTATCCAAAGCAGACGTTGACAATGCTGATCACTCGGCGCTCGATGTGGTGCTCAGCGGCCTGAAACGGCTCGAATACCGGGGCTATGACTCTGCGGGAGTCGCCCTTGTCACTCCTGCCGGTGATCTGGAGACCGCGAAGAAGGCCGGCAAGCTCTCGGCGCTGACCGATGAGCTCGAGGTCAACCCGCTGCCGAAGGCTCAGACCGGCATCGGACACACCAGGTGGGCCACCCACGGTGGACCGACCGACCTCAACGCCCACCCGCATGTGGCCGACGGTGGAAAGCTGGCGCTGATCCACAACGGCATCATCGAGAACTTCGCTCAGCTCAAGCGCGATCTCACCGCCGAGGGTGTTGAATTCCAGTCAGAGACCGACACCGAGGTTGCGGCCGCTCAGCTGGCCAAGAACTTCCAGGAGACCGGCGACCTGACGAAGGCCATGCGCGTGACCGCCACCCAGCTCGAAGGCGCCTTCACCCTCCTGGCCGTCCACGCCGACGCTCCCGGACAGGTCGTCGCCGCACGCCGCAACTCGCCCCTGGTCATCGGCCTGGGCGAGGGAGAGAACTTCCTCGGCTCCGACGTCGCCGCCTTCATCGACTACACCCGCACCGCCGTCGAGATCGGTCAGGATCAGGTTGTGACCATCACCCCGGACTCAGTGGTCATCACGGACAACGACGGCAACGAGGTCGACGGTGTGCAGTACGAGGTCGACTGGGACGCAGCTGCTGCGGAGAAGGGCGGATTCCCCTCGTTCATGGACAAGGAGATCCACGACCAGCCACAGGCCGTCGCCGACACCCTGCTGGGCCGCCTCGACATCGACGGCAAGCTCACCCTCGACGAGATGCACATC
This sequence comes from Brevibacterium sp. UCMA 11752, assembly GCF_021532235.1. Lineage (NCBI taxonomy): Bacteria > Bacillati > Actinomycetota > Actinomycetes > Micrococcales > Brevibacteriaceae > Brevibacterium > Brevibacterium sp. UCMA 11752. The sequence goes on from NZ_JACBOS010000003.1 coordinate 1,966,802, forward strand.
GACGAGACGGTGCTCAAGACCATCGACAAGATCGTCGTCATCGCCTGCGGCACCGCGGCCTACGCCGGCCAGGTCGCCAAGTACGCCATCGAACACTGGTGCCGTGTGCCCGTCGAGGTCGAGCTCGCCCACGAGTTCCGCTACCGCGACCCTGTTGTGACCGAGAAGACCCTCGTCGTGGCGATCTCCCAGTCGGGAGAGACCATGGACACGACCATGGCCGTGCGACACGCACGTCAGCAGGGCGCGAAGGTCATCGCCATCTGCAACACCTTCGGCTCGACCATTCCCCGCGAATCCGACGCCGCGCTGTACACGCACGCCGGTCCGGAGATCGCGGTCGCCTCGACGAAGGCCTTCCTGTCCCAGGTTGTGGCCTGCTATCTGCTGGGCCTCTACCTGGCACAGCTGCGGGGCAACAAGTTCCGCGACGAGATCACCACCATCCTCGAAGAGCTGCAGACCATCCCGGAGAAGGTTCAGAGCGTCCTCGACAACGGCAAGCAGCAGGTGCTCGAGCTCGCCCGTCGCAACCAGGACGTCGGCTCTGTGCTGTTCCTGGGCCGCCATGTGGGCTTCCCTGTGGCCATGGAGGGTGCGCTCAAGCTCAAGGAGCTCGCCTACATCCACGCCGAGGGCTTCGCCGCCGGTGAGCTCAAGCATGGTCCGATCGCGCTCATCGACGACGGCCAGCTCGTCATCATCGTCGTGCCCAGCAAGCGCGGCCGCGATTCGCTGCACGCCAAGGTCATCTCGAACATCCAGGAAGTCCGGGCCCGCGGCGCGAACACCGTCGTCATCGCCGAGGAAGGGGATGAAGAGGTCCGCGAGTTCGCCTCCGAGGTCATCTACGTTCCCCAGACGACGACGCTCATGGCACCCCTGCTGACGACGGTTCCGCTGCAGATCTTCGCGATGGAACTGGCCACGGCCAAGGGCCTCGACGTGGATCAGCCACGCAACCTGGCCAAGTCCGTGACCGTGGAGTAAGCGGTCTGGCGCAAACGACATCGAGTCGGCACCGGGACTGGACAGTGCGGTGCCGACTCGCTTACAGAGTTGAGGGAAGAGCATGGCGATTCTGGGAATCGGGACTGATATTGCCGATGTGCCTCGGTTCGCCGAGCACATCGAGCGCGTTCCCGAACTGCTTGATCGCCTGCTCACCCCTGCCGAACAGCTCAAACGCAATGGCAGACGTCGCACGGATGCCTCTTTGGCGGCGAGATTCTCTGCTAAGGAGGCTCTGAAGAAGGCGATCGGCTTCCCAGGGTGGCTGCCTTGGCAGTCCGCCGAGGTGGTCCCCGCCCGGTCCGGTGCGCCCTCGTTCCGCCTGCGGGGACTCGTGCTCGAACACTTCCACCGCATCGGCGCCACGAACATCCACCTCTCCATCACCCATGACGCGAACCTCACGATGACCTTCGTCATCGTCGAAGGCGAAGGGCCATCGCTGAGTCCCAGCGTGGAATGGGATGCGGAGCATTTCGGGTAGGCAGATGGCTTCCGTACTTCGGCACCACACTTCGGCACCACCTCGGCGCGGTCGGCAATAGACTCAGACCATGAGCTCTCCTTCCAACACCGATACTTCCCACACCGACACTTCCCACACCGAGACTGCAGCCACGCCCGCCACTGCCCTCGACATCCACCTGCCCACCGCTGAGGACGCAGCGGACATCGCGGACGGGTTGGTCACTCTGCGCCGGGCACTGCATGAGAACGCCGAGGTGGGGCTTGATCTGCCCATCACCCAGAAGCTCGTCCTCGACGCCATCGAAGGCCTTGACATCGAGGTGACGAAGGGCAACGGACTCACCTCGCTTGTCGTCGTACTCCGCGGTGGTCAGCGCGCCGAGGACTCGACCGGTGTCGTCCCCGCCGTGCTGCTGCGCGGAGACATGGACGGACTGCCTGTGCCGGAGGCGACAGGCTTCGACTTCGCGGCCACGACCGGGCGGATGCACGCCTGCGGCCACGACCTGCACACGACCGGCTTGGTCGGTGCACTCAAACTTCTCCACCGTGACCGGGACTCCCTGCCTGGAGACGTCGTCTTCATGTTCCAGCCCGGTGAAGAAGGCTATGACGGGGCCGGGAAGATGATCGACGAGGGTGTCCTCGATGCCGCGGGCCCCAGGGTGAAGGCCGCCTTCGGCATTCACGTCTCCGCAGACCAGGACCTCGGCGTCGCCTACTGCCGACGCGGCTCGTATATGGCAGCGTTTTCGAAGATGTCCATCACCGTCCGCGGCAAAGGCACCCACGCCTCCCGCCCGGCAACGGGCCGCGATCCCATCCAGGTCGGTGCGATGCTTGTGGGTCAGCTCCAGGAATACGTGACCAGGCGCTTCGACATCTTCGACCCCCTGGTCATCACCGTCGGCCAGTTCAACGGCGGCACCGCCCCGAACGTCATCCCCGACTTCGCGCAGCTCGTCGTCAGCATCCGCACCTTCTCCGACGAGGTCACCACACGAGCCGAGGCCGAATTGCCGCAGCTGGTCACCGAACTGGTCGCCGCTCACGGACTGGAAGTCGAGGTCGACTACGAGCGGGTGCTGCCGCCGACGATCAACAATGACGACGAAGCCGACTTCTTCCTCGAAACCTTCGCCGACCTCTTCGGACCCGACCGTGCCGTCGTCCGACCGAACCCGATCCCCGGCTCCGAGGACTTCTCCCGCGTGCTCGAACAGGTTCCCGGCGCGTACGGCCACTTCGGCGTGGCACTGCCGAACCTGCCCGTCGAGGAACGCGAAGCCAACCACTCGCCCCGAGCCCGTCACAGCGACGAGGGACTGGCCGATCAGGCTCTGTTTCTGGCTCACCTGGCCGGACGCAGACTCACCCGCCTGGCCCAGGAATGAGGAGGCACTGATGTCAGTCTTCGCCTACCCCAGCACCGTCATCGTCGAGGCTGAACGACCCCTCCTCGACGCGGGCGTCGACCTTATGGCCTGCGCTTCTCGAGCCTTGGCCCACTTCTGCGCCGATATGCTGCGAGAGTCTCGGGGCCAGATCTTCGGCTCCCGTGTGTGCGTGTTCGCAGGTCCTGGCAACAACGCCGGAGACGCGCTCTTCGCTGCCGCGGCACTGGCCCGGCGCGGGGCCCACATCACCGTCGTCACACTCTTCGACCGCACCCACGATGAGGGACTGGCCGCGGCTCGGCGGGCGGGAGCCGGTGTCATCGCCTTCCCGAGTTCGGACGAGACCGCTGACCCGAGCGTCGAGGCGGCCGGCCAGTGCAGTGCCGAGGCTGGGGCACATCTGCGCGCCGATGTGCTGCGGGAACTCTCCCGGTCCGATCTCGTCCTCGACGGCATCCTCGGCACCGGCGGCCGACGCGGCCTGCCCGAGCACATCGCCTCGCTCATCCGCGACTGGCGACACTCTAACGGAACAAGCCTTTCTGCCAGAACAAACAGTGCTGCCGGCGCCGGCACATCCAGGTCCGGCACCGGCACGTCCACCACACAGACGCTCATCGCTGTCGACATCCCGTCTGATCTGTCCCCGGCTGAAGCAGGTTCCGAAGACAGGATCCACGCCGACCACACCGTGACCTTCGGCGGACTCAAAGCCGAGCTGATCGACCCCCGCGTCGCCGCGTTCACCGGCACCGTCCACCTTGTCGACATCGGCCTCGAACTGCACGAGGACCAGGCCACCGCCGAGGTTGTCGACACCGGTGATCTCAACGCGGGCTTCCCCCGCCCCAAACCGGATGGCCACAAATACTCTCGCGGAGTCGTCGGCATCCTCGCCGGGTCTGAGGAGTACCCGGGTGCAGGAGTGCTGACCACCACCTCGGCGGTCAACTGCGGGGTCGGCATGGTCCGGTCCCTGGGATCGCAGATGGTCGCCGAATACGTCATCGGCCTCCACGCCGAGGTGGTCACCGCCTCGGGCCGCATGAACGCCGTGGTCATGGGTCCAGGCAACCCAGAGGACGAATACGTCCACGCCTGCGTCGACGCGTTGGCGAACACGAACGTTCCCGTCATCCTCGACGCTGGGGCGCTGGACATGGTCGGACGCGCAGAATCGGTCAAGGGCACATGGCTGGCCGAGAGGCCCGTGGTCCTGACTCCGCATGCCGGTGAGCTGGCCCGGCTGCTCAGCCGCCTCCTCGGCGAGATCATCACCTCGAGCCGGATCAACGCCGACCCCATCGGCTGGGCGCGGAGAGCCGCACAGTCCAGCGGCTGCATCGTCCTGCTCAAGGGACACCAGACCGTCATCGCCGCCCCGGACGGGTTCTGTGTGCTCCCCGAGGTCGGACCGGCCAGCCTGGCCACCGCGGGGTCCGGGGACGTGCTGGCTGGGATCATCGGTGCTCTGGTCGCGACCTTCCACGCGAAGAATCAGCATGAGCCAGCGTTGCCGGAACGCGAACTGGCCCACATCGTCGGACTTGGCGTGCTGGTGCACAATGCTGCGGGTCGACGGGCCGTGAACGCCGGAGCACTCGGCGATGCCGTCGCCGAGGTGGCTGGGGAGCTCATCCACGGAGGATCCCTGATCGAGTGATCGCGTCCCGTCATCGAGTCAGCGGGTCCCTGTCGGAGTGAAAGATGACGGTCCACGGTATTCTTATCCAGTGACATCAACCGATACCCCAGGGGCACTGGTGAGGGCTGAGATAGACGTGACCGCGCTGCAGGCCAACGCCGCTGTCCTCGCCGCACGGCTCGCCCCCGCCCGACTCAAATGCGTCGTCAAGGCCAACGCCTACGGCCACGGCATCGACATCGTTGCCCCGGCGCTGTTCGCCGCCGGGTGGCGGGACTTCTGCGTGGCCACTGTCAGTGAGGCGCTGCACCTGCGCGAGCTGCTGGGAGACGACGTTGCCATCACAGCATGGCTGTACGGACCGACCACTGACCTCGACGCTGCCGTAGCCGCCGGAATCGAGTTGGGCGTGTCCACAGTGGACAGCCTCGATCGACTGCAAGACGCGGCCCGCCGCACGAACTCCACCGCCCGCCTCCACCTCAAGGTCGACACCGGGCTCGGACGCAACGGCCTGGCTCCTGCGGACTGGAAGCGTGCACTCGAGAAGCTGCAGAGCCTGGATGCCGGGCCCGAGTCGGATGAGGCCGATGCGAGTGCGGTTGCCCCGGATCTTGAAATCGTGGGCATCATGAGCCACTACGCCGTCGCGGATGAACCCGAACGTGTTGAGACCGCGCAGCAGACGCACGTCTTCGGCTCAGCCTACCGGGAGCTCACGGCGGTGCTCGACGAGGCCCAGGGGCGCCTCGGCGAATCGGAAGGACTCGAGGTCCACATTGCGAATTCGCCGGCCGCGCTCACGCTCTCACCGTTCCCGGGCACCTCGGCTCGGGTGGGCCTGTCCCTGTACGGTCTCTCCCCGCTCGAAGATCAGAGTGCGCAGGATCTGGGACTGGTGCCGGTGATGCGACTGGTCTCCCAGATCGTCAACCTCAAAGACATCCCCAGCGGTCACGGCGCATCCTATGGGCTCACCTTCACCGCGGCGGCCGACACCCGTTTCGCTCTGGTGCCCGGCGGCTACGGGGATGGGCTTGCCCGTTCGGCATCGAATAGGGCCGAGGTCTCCATCCGCGGCAACAGGTATCCCGTCGTCGGCCGGATCGCGATGGATCAGATGATCGTCGAGGTCGGTGCCGGCGAGGTCGCCATCGGCGATGAGGTCGTCATCTTCGGCCCCGACGGTCCCAGCGCGGCCGAATGGGGAACCTGGGCGGACACGATCAACTACGAGATCGTCACCCGCATCAGTGAACGCGTCGACCGCGTGGAAGTTCAGCCACAACCTGTCGACGGCGGAGGTCTGTGATGAAACTTCAGCTGACGTCCCTTGACCAGATGAGGACCTTCGCCGAGCTGCTTGCCGGGCACCTGCGGGCAGGTGACCTCCTCATCCTCAGCGGCAACCTCGGCGCAGGGAAGACGACATTCACGCAGTCCCTGGGCCGTGCCTTGGGAGTCGCCGGGCGGATCACCTCACCCACCTTCGTCATCGCCCGCGAACACCCGTCGTTGCACGAGGGCCCCGCACTCGTGCATGTCGATGCCTACCGACTCTCCGGCGCCGAGGAGCTCGGGGACCTCGATCTCGACTCGGAGCTCGAGGAGTCGATCACAGTCGTCGAATGGGGTGCGGGACTCGCCGAACAGCTGAGCAGCGACTACCTCGGACTAACGATCACGCCGATGTTCGACCTCGCCGCCGACGGCAGCGGGGCCGAAGGCGACGCGACTGCCGACGATGACGCCGACGAGGCTGCCGAGAAGGCTGCTGAGGATGACGCCGACGAGGACGAACGCCGCCTTGTCGAACTGCACGGCCACGGCAGCTCCTGGGATGCACGGCTGCAGCGGGTGAGAGACTCGCTCCGGACCCTGGCAGGTGCGATCGAGGTCAGCGAATTCGACGGGTCAGACGGGTCCGCCGACGAGGAGGACAGCCAGTGATCATACTCAGCATCGATACCTCCCAGGCCGCCTCGGTGGCTCTGGTCGACACCGAATCCGGGACCGTCCTGGCGGCAGAGCAAGCCGATGACCAGCGCAGACACGTCGAGTTCATCGGACCCGCTCTGGCCAAGGTGCTTGCGAATTCGGCCCAGCCGGACCTCGTCGTCACCGGAATCGGTCCGGGACCATTCACCGGGCTGCGCGTGGGAATCGCCGCAGCCATCGCGGTCGGTCAGGCTCGTGGGATCCCGGTCAGGGGCCTTCTGTCTCAGGCCGCGCTCGCCGAGGAGCTGCGCCGAACGAATACTCAGACCACGGGGCCGGTGCTCATCGCCGCGGATGCACGACGCAAGGAAGTCTATTTCAGCGTCTACGAGAGCTCAGACGCGTCGCTGCAGGCCGGACCCTTCGTTGCGAAGCCTGCCGAGGTCGACGATGTCCTCGCAGCTGAAGGCCAGACGGACATCAGCGGCCGCCTCGGGCGCGGATTTCTCCTCTATCCCGAGGTCCTCGGACAGTCCGGCTTCCCTGCGATCGTCGACCCACGCGCCGAATACCTCGCGTTCGCCGCAGCCAGCGAGATCGCGGCCGCGCGAGAGCTGGCCGAACCGGTTCCCGAATACCTGCGCGAGCCCGACGCCAAGTCGACTCCGGTGCGTGAGAGCACACTGAAATGAGTGCCCTGAAATGAGTGCCGGGAAATGAGTGCAGGCGCGTCGCACGAACAGGCAGGCATCGACGAACTGCGCTGGTGGGATCTGAGCGAGGTCGCGGACCATGATGCCGCCATCTTCGGCCCCACCGCGTGGACGCTGACGTACTACTGGGCTGTGAAGGCTCAGGCCGGAACGGCGATGTTCGCGGCACGGACCCCCACCTCGGCACTGGCCGGGTGGATCGTCATGTCAGCCGCCGGCGGTGAAGCGGACGTCATGACCATTGCCACCACCGAAGTCGGACGCGGTCAGGGCATCGCGCGAGAGCTGCTCCGGGTCGGGATCGACTGGGCCCTGAGCCGAGGGGCCCAGGCCGTGCATCTCGAGGTTGATGAGCACAACGAACCGGCACTGGGCCTCTACCGTTCCTTCGGATTCTCCGAATGGGGCAGGCGCCCCGACTACTACCCGGGTGCCGACGCGATCCTCATGCGCTTCCACCCATAAGTCGGAGTCGCCGAGGCGCTCACGGACTCAAGCTGCGTGCAGTCGGCAGGCCACAAACAGTGGTCGGTCTACGCCCGAGCTTCGGTCGCCAGGCGCACGCCGAGTGCGATCATCACCGCGGCGCTCGTGCGATCGAGCCAGATCTTGACCCGTTCACGGGTGAGGATGCCGCGGGCACGGGTGGCAAGAAGGACGATGGCGGCGTGCCACACTGTGCCGATTGTCAATGCGATGGCCACGAGCAGCACACCCCATCCGGCGGCCGTCGGGACTGTCGGCAGGAACTGGGGCAGGATGCTGATGTAGAAGACCCCGACCTTCGGGTTGAGGAGGTTGCTGGTCATGCCGCTGCGGACCGCACTGACAGTGCTCTGGGAGGGAAGATCGTCAGCCTCGGTGGCCGTTGCTCGGTTGCGGGGCAGAGATTTCCAGATCGCGGTGCATCCGAGCCAGACCAGATAGCAGGCTCCGGCGATCCGCACCACATCGTAGGCGAGGGTGGACGCCGCAAGCAGGGCTGTGAGGCCGATGAGGCTGGCAACCGCCCAGACGGCGTGGCCCATTTCGACTCCGATGACGGCGGCGAAGCCGGAGCGCCTGCCGTGAAGCAGCGTTGACCTGAGGACGATCATGAGATCGATCCCGGGTGTGGCAGCCCCGATCACGGCCACAAGGGCCCATGCCAAAAGCTGGTGTGAATCCATGTCTGTCTCTCGAACTGTTCGTCGTTGCAGCGGGGATGCTGCTTCAGCTTACATCTCCCGGTTCCGCCGTCAGGAGCGGCCGAGCACGGCTGCCGAGACAGACGAAGCTGCGGGACGGGTGGCAGTGGGACCGGCAGCAGCGGGACGGCCGGAAGCGGGACGGTCGGCTGTGTGACGGTCGGACAGAGACGTCAGCTCCGAAAGAAGTTCGCCATTGAGTTCGAACGCGGTCATCGTCTCATCGATGACGGTCTGCTCGTTCCCACCGGTGCCTGCTATGTCGTTGAGGCGCAGACGGTAGGAGTCCTTGTACGGTTTCGTCTTGCCGAGTTCGGTGAAGTCCCAAATCGTCAGTGCGCTGGCAGGGGTGTCGTAGTGCCTGCCCATGAGCGCTCCGATGGCCTGCCCGCCGGAGAGATCGCCGAGGTAGCGCGTGTAGTGGTGCGCGATGACCTGCTCAGGCTTGTCGAGTTGGCCCAGATGTCGTGCATATGCTTCGGCGCTGCGGGTGATGGGCAGGTCGACGTCGTTGAGCGTGAACTCCTCCGAGCCGGTGAGTTCCTGCAGGTCCCGGACGATGCGTTCAGCCCGGAACAGATTCGCGTCGTGAAAAGGGGCAAAGATCGGGTCCTCGGCGAACTCCCGGGACTTCGCCTCAAGTGCTGCGTAGATGACCGTGTACTGCTTGAGCAGGAGGGCGTAGGCGCGTGCGTCGAGCCTGCCCTCCATGAGATCGACCATGAAATTCGTGTGCTCGACCTCGTCGTGGATCGTGGCTGTGCTGGCCTTGAGGCGAGCTGAGAATGGTTCAGTCATGATGTTTCCTCATTGAGAGATCGATGATCCGGAAGTGTCGTGATGGTCAGGGCTACTACAGTACTTGTTTTCATCTTAGCCGAGCCTGCCCTAACCTGCGTCCCATACAGCCGCCGACCACTGCCAAAGGGTAGGCTGGAGCCATGGAAAGAGTGCAACTTGCTGACACGAATCTGATGGTCCACCCCCTGCATCTGGGAGGCAATCCTTTCGGTTGGGGCGCAGACCGGGATCAGAGCTTCGCAGTCCTCGACGCCTACGCCGAGGCGGGAGGAAACTTCATCGATACAGCGGATGCCTACTCCGTGTGGGTCGACGGCAACTCCGGCGGTGAGTCGGAGACCATCATCGGCGAATGGATGGCCTCGCGTGGCAACCGCGATGACATGGTCATCGCCACCAAGGTCGGAGCGCATCCGAAGCACAAGGGGCTCGACCCCGCCAATATCCGCAAGTGCATCGACTCCTCCCTGCGTCGTCTCGGCACGGACCACGTCGATGTCTACTACGCCCACGCCGACGACGAGAGCGTCGATCAGGTGGCGGTGGCGGAGACCTTCGACGCCTTGGTGCGCACCGGGAAGGTCAGCTACCTCGGCGCCTCGAATTTCACCTTGGATCGCCTGCAGTCGGCGATGAAGATCAGCGCGAAGTACTCACTGGCGTGCTACCGCGTCGTCCAGGATCGGTACAACCTCGTGGCCCGCAGCGCGGTGGATGCACAGAAGCAGGCCTACCTGCGGTCCAACGGCATCGCCGAACTGCCATTCCACTCCTTGGCCTCGGGATTCCTCACGGGAAAGCACACCGGCGGAGACTCCACCGGAAGCGTGCGCGGTGAACGCGTCGCCGACTTCCTCGACAACCAAGAGGCGCTTCGGGCTCTCGAAATCCTCGATGACGTGGCCTCGGCGCATAACGCAACCATGACCGCAACCACACTGGCCTGGCAGCTGTCACACGATTTCATTCCCTCCACCATCGCCTCGGCGCGGGTGCCTGAGCAGCTGACGGAGCTGCTCGCGGGAACCGAACTGCAGCTGACCGAGGACGAGATCACGGCCCTCAACGAAGCATGGGTGGAAGCATGACGAGCACGAGTCCACGCCTTGTGAAATGGGAGAATGGCACCGATCTTGTCATCGAACTGCCGCTGGCGGTCGACATTGCGACCGTCTGGTCCAAGCTCGTCGACAGTGAGACCGCTGGCTCCTGGTTCGCCTCCTTCGCAATCGACGAGGCAGCTGGCGAAACTGACAGTGCCGAGACCGGCGGCGATGACAGCGTTGACGCTGCCGGCGACGGTGGAGAGTCCAACCCCACGATCACGTTCGACCTCGGAGAAACCCAGCTGCACGGCGAGATCCTCAGCTACGAGGCCGAGGATCATGTTCTCGTCGAACTCGAGGACTTCGGCGTGCTGGGAATCCAACTGCTTGCTCTTGAGCTCACGGACGGGGACGCAACCCTTCTGGTCTTCACCCAGTCTGCGCCCGACGCTGAGAGCGCGCGCCTCAAAGCCGCGGACTTCGGCCCGATGTGGGATACCCACATGCGCCTGTTCGCTCGGGCACTTGGACTCGACGCTGTCGAGGTCGAGGAGGCAGAACTGCTCGCTCTCTATGCGGACCTCGAACTTGAGGACAGCGAAGTCGACGACAGCGAGGACGGGGCGAACGAGGCATGAGCGAACCCCTGGTGCTGGGCATCGAATCCTCGTGCGACGAGACCGGAGTCGGAATCGTTCGGGGCCGGACGCTGCTGACCAACACGGTCTCCTCCTCGATGGATGAGCACGTACGCTTCGGCGGCGTGGTCCCCGAGGTCGCCTCACGCGCACACGTCCAGGCCATCGGACCGGCCATCGCCTCCGCCTGCGATCAGGCAGACATCGCGCTGAGTGACCTCGACGCCATCTCCGTGACCGCTGGCCCAGGCCTCAGCGGTGCGCTGATGGTCGGAGTCGGTGCCGCCAAGGGCCTCGCCGCGGCGCTCAACCTGCCGCTCTACGGGGTCAACCACCTTGCCGCACATGTGGCGGTGGACCTCATCGCCACCGACGTCGACGGCCTGACCACGCCGACCATCGCACTCCTCGTCTCCGGTGGGCACACCGAGATCCTGCGCATCGGCGATGTCGTCGATGACATCGAACTCATCGGCGCCACGATCGACGATGCCGCCGGCGAAGCCTTCGACAAGACCGCACGGCTGCTGGGACTCAACTACCCGGGTGGGCCGAACATCTCCAAGGCGGCTCTCGGGCAGCTCGACGGAAGCGGAATCCCCGGTGACCGCACCGCTGTGAAGTTTCCCCGCGGACTGGCGAAGAAGCAGGATCTGCGCGATCCAGAGCGTCGCTTCAACTTCTCGTTCTCCGGACTCAAGACCGCCGCTCTGCGGGAAGTCACGAAGGCCGAAACACTGGGAACGGACCTGCGGGTCGCCGACATCGCAGCAGGATTCGAGGACGCCGTCGTCGACGTCCTCGTGACCAAGACCCTGTTGGCGGCGGCCGACACCGGAATCAGTCACGTCGTCCTCGGCGGGGGAGTCGCCGCGAACTCCCACCTGCGCGCTGTCCTCGGAGCCAGGTGCGCCGAGGCGGGGGTGGAGCTGAGGGTACCGCCGTTGAGTCTGTGCACGGACAACGGAGCCATGGTCGCAGCTCTCGGTGCCGAACTCGTCCGCCGTGGAATCGGACCCAGCGACCTGTCATTTGCCGCAGTCTCTTCATTGGATGTCGATCATGTCCTCGTCTGACCCGAACGCCGGCGACCAGAACGCCTACACACACGAACGCAGCGGTGCCTCACGCGATGAGACCGCGTACGGTCCGAACTCGAAGGATCTGCCGGACTACCTGCCGCCTCGGCGATCAGGCGATGGATGGACTCTCGGCTCGGACGGGAAGAAGCACTGGGGGCTCAACGGGGCAGCAGGGCTGATGCTGCTTGACCCTGCGCAGGGGATCCTCATGCAGCACCGCGCCCTGTGGTCGGTTGAGGGAGGAACCTGGGGCTTCCCCGGCGGCGCCCGTGACCTGGGCGAATCCGCTCTCGACGCGGCCGTCCGCGAGTCCTGGGAAGAAGCAGGTGTCCCCGACAGCGACGCCTCGGGCATCGAAGTCCTCGAGACCCATGTCCTCGACCTCGGGGACTGGTCATACACGACGGTCATCGCCCGGGCCCTGCGTCATCTCGAACCGGTCATCAGTGATCCTGAGAGCATCGAGCTCGCCTGGGTGCCGATCGACCAACTCACGGATCTCAAGCTGCACTCCGGTGTCGCTGCGTCCCTGCCGGAATTGCTGGAGCTCCTGCGCCCCTACCTGTGAGTCGCGGCCGCTGACGGGCTGCAGCGGACCCCGACGACGGCTTCATCGACAAACGGGGCCAGCGTCGACAAACGCGTTTGTGCGTGCGTATATCGACGCTTGACCCGTTTATCGGTGGGAGGGTGCGGCGGGCTCGCGGTCCGAAGACCTCAGGTATACGAGGTGCGCAGGTCGCTGATCAGGGAACGAGTCACCTCGGTGAGTGATTCGCTGTCCTTGAACACGTTCTGCAGCCGCTGGTAGGGCACACCGCGGTCGATGATCGAAGTGATGGAGTTCAGTTCGTCGACGCAGCCCAGCCGCTGTGCCACAGGGGCCAGGCGCGCGACCTCATCGGCCAGGCATTCGGTGACCAGGCGTTCATCGGCTTCGGCGTTCTCGATGATGATGGCGTCCATGCCGTAACGGGCGGCACGCCACTTGTTCTCGTCGTGGAACCAGTCCGGCATCGTCGGCAGGGTCTCACCGGCGTCGAGGCGAGCGGAGAAGTCGTCGACGAGGCACTGGATGAGGGCCGTGATCGCAGTGATCTCCTCGAGCGTGGGAAGACCGTCGCAGACCCTGACCTCAACGGTTCCCCAATTCGGGGCGGGACGAATATCCCAGCGGATCTCATTGATGTTGTCGATGATGCCGGTGGTGAGCATGTCGGCCACGTACTTCTCGTAGTCCGACCACGCCTCGAACTGGAACGGCAGTCCCGCGGTCGGCAGCTGCTGGAACATCATCGCCCGGTTCGACGCGTAACCGGTGTCGGTTCCGCCCCAGAAGGGTGATGATGCGCTCAGCGCCTGAAGGTGGGGGACGTAGGCGAGGAGGGCGTTGACGATCGGCAGCACCTTGTCGCGGGAGTCGATTCCGACGTGGACGTGGACGCCGAAGATGAGCATGTTCCGACCCCACCACTGGGTGCGGTCGACGAGCTCGAGGTAGCGATCCTTGGCGCGAACCTCCTGGGACTGCCACTGGGCGAACGGGTGTGTGCCGGCGGACATGAGTTCGATCCCACGGTCCTCGGTGAGCGTGCGCAGGGCACCCATGGACGCGGCCAGATCCTCGGCGATTCCGGAAACCTGCTTGTGGACACCGGTGACGAGTTCGATCGTGTTCGTGAGCATCTCACCCACGATCCGCTTCTCGAACTCGGGTGCACGCTGCGCGACATCGGCGAGGAGAAGCTCCGCGGCGGAGGTCAGATCAAGGCTGTCTCCGTCCAACAGAGCCAGTTCCCATTCGACTCCGATGGTGGAGCGGGGTGAGCGTGCGAAATCGACCATGGATCGATCATAGTATTCCGCACCGGGTTTTCTGGCTTCTGACCGTTTATCGGCCGTCACATTCAGGCCGCATGCTCACTCTCGTCAGACAGTCGTGCACCGGATTGCGAATCGAAGAGGTGGAGGCGCGAGAGCTCCGGGACGGCTCTGACGCTGTCACCTCTGGCTACGCGCGTGCGCCCGCTGACCCTGGCGACGATCGGAGTGTCATCGCCGCCGGTCGTCGCCCGACCATGCACGTAGGCATCGGCGCCGAGCTCTTCGATCAGATCCACACTGATTTCCAGGCCGCCGGTCGGCTCGAGGCGGAAGTCCTCCGGTCGGATTCCGGCCGTCACCCGATCAGCTGTGAGCTCCGAGAGCTGCGCGCGGCTCAATCGGATCTCGGACTCGCCGAGGTGCAGCGCCCCATCCTGGAGCGGAAGGTCAATGAGGTTCATCGCCGGAGAGCCCATGAAGCCTGCGACGAAGAGGTTGGCGGGGCGGTCGTAGAGGGCCCGCGGAGTGTCCACCTGCTGCAGCCGTCCGTCAGCGAGCACCGCGACGCGATCGCCCATCGTCATCGCCTCGACCTGGTCGTGGGTGACGTAGACCGTGGTGACGCCGAGGCGGCGGGTGAGGGAGGCGATCTGTGCACGTGTCTGGACCCGCAGTTTGGCATCGAGGTTGGACAGCGGTTCGTCCATGAGGAACACCTGCGGAGAGCGCACAATGGCGCGTCCCATGGCTACGCGCTGCCGCTGCCCGCCGGAGAGGGCCTTCGGCTTCCGATCGAGGTAGGGTTCGAGGTCGAGCAGCTGAGCGGCCTCACGAACTCGCTCATTGCGTTCGGCCTTGCCCACACCTGCGATCTTGAGTGCGAAGGCCATGTTCTCCCCGACGCTCATATGTGGGTAGAGCGCATAGTTCTGGAACACCATCGCGATGTCGCGTTCGCGGGGAGAGACGCCGGTGACATCGTCCTCACCGATTCTGATGTGCCCGCCGTCGACGGGTTCGAGGCCTGCCAGCATGCGCAGAGTCGTGGACTTTCCGCAGCCTGAGGGACCGACCAGAACGAGGAACTCGCCATCGGCGATGTCGAGGCTGATCTCGTTGACCGATGGAGTCAGCGCCTCTGGGTACTGGCGCATTGCCTTATCGAAAGTGACTGTTGCCATGGTGAATCTCAACCTTCCACGGGTGCGTGGGCACCCGACGATCCGCGGTGATCATTGTCTGAGTTCTCGTCGGCGGGGGTGGTGTCGCCGGTGATTGTGGTGGGAGCAGTGTCGCCGGTGAGGCTGGCTTTGGGAGGGACGCCGGCATCGCGAGTGACGCCGGCATCGGGGGTGACGCTGGTGTGGGCGTAAGAGCGGTACTGCTCGCGTACACGTGATGGTCTCGGGTGCAGAGTCGCGACGAGCTCGACCTGCCACCTCGGCGAGGTTCCGGTCAGTGTCCAGGCCGCTTGACGGGCGGCCCCGATGGCCACGTACTCGGCCTGTTCGGGGACGTCGATGGGAACGGTGAAGATGTCTCTGGCCACCTCGCGCACTGCTGGGTTGCGGGCCGCCCCGCCGATGAGGAGGAGCCGTTTGACGCTCAGGCCCTGTCGCAGCACCGCCTCGAGTCCGTCGGCCAGTCCGCACAGCATGCCCTCGACGAACGCTCGAGCGACGTTCTCCGGGGACGAATTCGCCAAGGTCATCCCCTCCAGGCGGGCTGTCGCATCCGGAAGATTGGGGGTGCGCTCGCCTTCGAAATAGGGGACGAGGATGAGGCCGTTCGCCCCAGGTGCCGAGGCCAGTGCCAGCGCAGCCACGTCGGTATGACTGGCGCGCAGCAGCACTGCCGCGGAGTCGAGGACGCGGGCGGCATTGAGCGTGGCGACGAGCGGAAGGCGCCCCCCATCGGCCGAGGCGAATCCGGCGACCATTCCCGAAGGATCGTTGATCTCGAGTCGGGTGGGACTGAAGACCGTGCCCGAGGTGCCGATCGAGATGACGACGTCGCCCGGGCCGGCTCCGAGTCCGAGTGCAGCGGCCGCATTGTCCCCGGCGCCGGGCCCCACGACGATGCCCTCGGGAGTGTGGCCGGCGCTCTCATGGGGCCCGAGGACACGGGGCAGGACGACGGTCGCGGTGTGGGGTGTGCTGTCGGGGCCCCGGCGAGCATCGGGTCCGGCTGCTTCCCGTGCTGTGGCGCCGAATGCTGTGTGGAAGAGTTCGAAGTCGTAGCGGCCGGTGACCGCGGAGAAGTACGCGGTTCCGCTGGCGTCGGAGGCATCGGTGACGAGCGCCTCGAGGTCAGGGCCCCGTGGGGCGGATGAGCTGCTTGGTCCACAGCCCAACAGCCGCCAGGTCAACCAGTCATGGGGCAGTGCCACGGCTGCCACGCGGGAGGCATTGTCGGGTTCATGATCGCGCAGCCACCGCAGCTTGGCCCCGGTGAAGGATGCAACAGGAACGATGCCGGCACGGTCGACGAACTCATCTGCTCCGATCTCGTCGATGAGTGCCCGTGCTGCCGCGTCGCTGCGCAGATCGTTCCACAGCAGAGCGTCGCGGATGACCTGCCCGTGACTGTCGAGAGTGATGAGGCCGTGCTGCTGTCCGCTGATGCTGACGGCGGCGACGTCAGCGAATCCACCTGCGGCAGAGATCGCCTCCTGCAGGGCCGACCACCAGGCTTCGGGATCGACCTCCGTCCCGACGGGGTGCGGGGCCGATCCGCTGCGCAGAATCTCACCTGTGGCGGGATCGACGATGACGACCTTGCAGCTCTGGGTCGAGGAATCTACGCCGGCGACCAGTTCGCGCGGTTCGAGGTCGGCGGCCATCACGGCTCCTCGGTCCGCGCGGCTACCGGTATCTGAGCCTGCGGCGCGGCCTGCGAGGCGGACTTCGGGGTGGCCTGCGAAGTGTTCTGCGGGGCGGCCGGCGAGTTGTTCTGCGGGGCGGCCTGTGCCCCGGGCACCGGGCTGTCGAGGATCTCTCGGGCCAGCGCTTCGTCGACGATGGCGACATCGAGGATTCCGGCGGCGCAGGCTGCACGGACGGCCTCGGCGCGTTGTGCTCCGCGAGCCACACCGACGGTGGTTGCTGCGCTGCGCAGCTGGTCCAAGGTGACGGCGATGACGCGATCGTCGATCGTGTCGACCTCGGCCCCTGCAGCATCGAAGAGGCGCCCGGAGGCTTCGGCCACCGCACCATCGGCCAGCCCTGCCGCTCGCTGCTCCGGGCTGCATTTCTCCCAGACCGAGGACTGTTCCTGCGCCCACGCGGCGACCGAGATGACCGCGAGATCGAGATCGTCTGCGGCAGAGAGGGCACTGGAGATCTCAGGCAGAGCACTGAGATCTGCCGCGGTATCCGCCTCGGTGACCAGCAGCGGAGCCGGCAGTCGAACCATGGTCACGGCGGCATCCTGTCCCAAGCGGGCGAAGATCCCGGCGCTGGGCCGATGCGAACCGAGTTGAAGCGCACCGGCGAGCTGGACGATTGTGCAGCGGGGGAGTGCGGGGGCGAATTCTGCTGCTGCGTCGAGTGTGCGCGACCAGGCCAGTCCGATGCGCATCCCCGAGCGGGCGTGACGATCGACGTAGGAAAGCGCGGCACGACCCATTCGCTGTGCGGCGTGGGTCTCGTGTTCGAACTCGACGATGACGGCCGACCTCAGCCCGAGCGCGGCAGCGAGCCGTTCGGCCCTACCGTCCTCGTCAGCGGCATCGGCTTCGATCGAGATCGTGACGACTCCGCTGTCAACGGCCTCTTGCAGCAGACGAGCGATCTGGAACCGGCTGAGTCCGTGCGCTTTGGCCAACTCCACCTTCGAGCTGCCCTGGACATAATGCTCTCTGGCCAGTTGAGCCAGGAACCGGCGGTGTCTGGCGGTGGGTGCTGGGCTCATGACTCTCCCCTTCCGAACTCACGGAGACCACACTCACAGCGACCAGCCTGCCGCTCATATGTGATCTATTGCACATCTGATCAGATTATGACACAGTATTGCACATGTGAGCACGGATGCTCATATGTATTTCGTCAAGCACACCCGATGGCGGGCGGCAATCCCGCAATGACGAGGGAAGGCAATTACGATGAAGCAGAAGATCACGGGCCGGGCTGTCACAGCGGCGGCCATCGGAGTGGTCGGAGCACTCACACTCGCAGGGTGTGGTGGCGCCGGGGGAAGTTCGAGCGGCGGGGGCAACGAAGAAGTCAACGTTCTCATGGTCAACAATCCGCAGATGCAGGACCTGCAGAAGCTCACCGCGGATCATTTCACCAGTGACACCGGCATCAAGGTCAACTACACGGTGCTGCCGGAGAACGAAGTCCGCGCCAAGATCGGGCAGGAGTTCTCCGCGCAGGCCGGCAACTACGACGTGGCTTCGATGTCGAACTACGAAGTGCCGACCTACGCCAAGAACGGGTGGCTGACCCCGATGGATGAAGGCGTCGTCGATGCCGAGGGATTCAATCAGGACGACATCCTCGCCCCGATGGCCGAATCGATGACCTACGAGGACAAGATCTACGGAGAGCCGTTCTACGGGGAGGGATCCTTCCTGATGTACCGGAAGGACATCTTCGAGAAGGCGGGCGCGACGATGCCGGAGAATCCCACCTGGGACGAGGTCGCCGATCTGGCTGCGAAGGTCGACGGTGCCGAGAAGGGCACCAAGGGCATCTGCCTGCGCGGCCTGCCCGGATGGGGAGAGATGTTCGCGCCCCTGACCACTGTGGTCAATACCTTCGGCGGAACCTGGTTCGATGAGAACTGGGACGCACAGGTCGATTCCAAGGAGTTCAAGGAGGCGACGAACTTCTACGTCGATCTCATCAAGGACCACGGCGAATCGGGAGCACCGCAGGCCGGGTACACCGAGTGTCTGACCAACCTCCAGCAGGGCAATGTGGCGATGTGGTATGACTCGACGGCGGCAACAGGAACCCTCGAAGCCGATGACTCACCAGTCAAGGGCAAGATCGGATATGTCGCAGCCCCGGTGAAGGAGACGAAGTCGAGTTCGTGGCTCTACACGTGGGCCTGGGGAATCCAGAAGGAAGGCAAGAACCAGGATGCCGCCAAGCAGTTCGTGGCCTGGGCCTCGTCACAGGACTATGAAGAGACCGTCGCCGAAGAACTGGGCTGGCAGCACGTGCCCGCCGGCAAACGCACCTCGACCTATGAGAACCCGGACTACCAGAAGGCTGCGGAACCGTTCTACAAGCAGACCGAGGACGCCATCAACTCGGCAGATCCGAAGAACCCCGGTGTGCAGCCGCGCCCGACTCTCGGAGTGCAATTCGTGACCATTCCCGAATTCGCCGACCTGGCCACGGGCATCTCCGAGGACGTCAGTTCGGCGATAGCCGGACGCACCACGGTGGACAAGGCGCTTGAGAAGGGACAGAAGCAAGCAGAGAAGGTCGGAGACAAGTACAAGAAGTAGCAGAAGCGCCGGGCGGAGACGTTCGCGTCTCCGCGCAGGCACCCGGCCCCACTGCCACCCATCACCGGAGGTTGTCCATGTCAGCTCCTGCGCAAGATCGCCGCACTCAGGCGGCGCCCGCGCCCACATCGCCCAGACCCGCATCCTCGAGCGCTCGAGAGCGGTGGTCGCGGCGAGTCCCCATGCTGCCGGCGCTGATCTTCGTCATCCTCGTCACGCAGATTCCCTTCGCAATCACGATCGTCATCTCGTTCATGAAGTGGAACGCGGCCTATCCCGATGACATCAGCTTCGGCACCCTGCAGAACTACATCACCGTCTTCACGAATGCGGACCTGCTGCGCGCGGTGTTCGTCACCATCGGGCTCACCGTCTCGGTCGTGCTGGTCTCGGCGGTGCTGGGTCTGGCCATCGCGCTTCTCCTTGACCGGAAGTTCATCGGCCGCGGGTTCGTGCGCACGCTGATGATCACCCCGTTCCTGATCGTGCCCGTGGCTGCGGCGCTGCTGTTCAAGCATGCGATCTTCAACCCGTCCTACGGATTGGTCAACGGACTGCTGACCAGCGTCTTCGGTGACAACGCCCCGCAACCGGATCTGATGAGCACCTATCCGCTGTTGGGAATCGGCATCGTCCTCGTCTGGCAGTGGACCCCGTTCATGATGCTCATCATGCTGGCGGGTCTGCAGTCGCGTCCCATGGACGTCTACGAGGCGGCACTGGTCGACGGCGCCGGACCGGGTCAGACATTCCGATTCATCACATTGCCGCACCTGCGCCGCTATATCGAACTCGCGGCGCTGCTCGGCACCATCTACATCGTGCAGAACTTCGACACCGTCTTCACGATGACCTCGGGCGGACTCGGAACCGCGAATCTGCCCTATGTCATCTACCAGGAATTCTTCGTGGCCCAAGACTATGGAGTCGCCTCCGCCGTTGGCGTCATCGTCGTCATCGCCTCACTTGTCATCGCGACCTTCGCGCTGCGAACCGCGTCCACTCTGCTCAAGGAGGAGAACTCATGAGCACCCCAGACATCACGGCCACCACCCCAGACATCACGGCCTCGCCAGGAGCAGAACGTTCCCGGCAGAAGGCGAGGGCGCAGAGACGCCCGGGTCAGCGCCGAATCGGCAAGGTCCTGCTCGGTCTCTTGGCCTGGCTGGTCGGCCTCCTCTTCGTGTCCCCGCTGCTGTGGATGCTGCTGACCAGCCTGCATGCCGAGACCGACGCCTCGACGAACCCGCCCAGCTTCTTCGCGCCGCTGACGCTGGAGTCCTATTCCAACTTCTTCGGCGGCGGCAGCGGTGCGAGCCCCTGGCCCGCCCTCATCAATTCGGCGGTTGCGGCGATCGTGTCCACCCTCATCGTCTTGGTTCTGTCGACTATGGCCGCGTACTCGCTGGCCATTCGTCGGATCCAACGCTGGTCGGATGTGCTCTTCTTCCTGCTCTCGACCAAGATGCTGCCGATGGTCGCGGGACTGCTGCCCGTCTATCTGGTCGCGCAGGCATTGGGCATCCTCGACACCTGGCTCCTGCTCATCATCATCTACTCCGCGATGAACATGCCCATCGCAGTGTGGATGATGCGATCATTCCTCGCCGAGGTGCCGATTGAGGTGCTCGAGGCCGCTGAGCTCGACGGTGCCCGGCTTCCTCGAGTGTTCATGCAGATTCTGCTGCCCCTGACCGCTCCGGGCCTCGCAGCCACGGCCCTCATCTGCTTCATCTTCTCGTGGAACGAGCTGCTCTTCGCCAATGTCCTGACCTCGACGGCGGCATCGACGGCGCCCGTGTTCCTCACCAGCTTCGTCACCTCCCAGGGACTGTTCCTGTCCCAGGTGTGCGCGGCCTCGCTGATCATTTCGGTGCCTGTGCTCGTCGCCGGCATCGCCGCCCAGGACAAACTCGTCCAGGGCCTGTCGATGGGTGCGGTGAAGTGATGTCGACTTCCCCGGATTCTGCACACGTTGACCGTGCCTACCGAGACACGGACATGCTGCCCCTGCACGGAACGAACCTTGAACGGATTGCGGCCCGCGGCGTCACCGTCCCCGACTACGACCGGAGCACAGTGACTCCGGGCATCGTGCACTTCGGCGTCGGCGGCTTCCACCGGGCCCATATGGCCATGGTCCTCGATGACCTCATGAGCGCGGGAGAAGCCACAGACTGGGGGATCGTGGGAGCCGGCGTCCTGCCCCACGATGTGCGCATGCGAGACGCACTGGCCGGACAGGATCACCTCTACTCGCTGACACTCAAACACCCGGACGGCACCCGCGAACGACGGGTGATCGGATCGATCATCGACTACCGCTACGGACCCGACGATCCGCAGGGACTCATCGACCTCCTCAGCGAGGCGAGGATCCGCATCGTCTCACTCACCGTCACCGAGGGCGGATACAACGTCAACCCGGTGACCGGGGAGTTCATCACCGAAGATCCGATGATCGTCGCAGATGTGGCCGCATTGGCCGCGGGGGCGCTGCCGGGCACGGTCTTCGGATATGTGATCGAGGCTCTGCGCCGCCGCCGCGATGCAGGTGTGCCCCCATTCACCGTGCAGTCGTGTGACAACATCTCGGAGAACGGGAATGTGGCGAAGAAGATGTTCTGTGCTTTCGCCCGGCTCGTCGACCCTGAGCTCGCCGACTGGATCGACGAGCATGTGGCCTTCCCGAACGCGATGGTCGATCGCATCACCCCGGCCACCACCGATGACGACCGGTCCGACCTGCGCGGTGAAGTCGGGATCGATGACGCCTGGCCCGTGGTCGCCGAACCCTTCTTCCAGTGGGTGCTCGAGGAGAGGTTCACCTCCGGCAGGCCCCCGTACGAACTGGCCGGAGTCCAGGTCGTCGACGATGTCAGGCCCTACGAGCATATGAAGCTGCGTCTGCTCAACTCCGGGCATCAGGGGCTGGCTTACTTCGGTCTCCTCGCCGGCTACACCTATGCCCACGAGGCGATGGAGAACCCGGATATCGCGGTCTACCTGCGCAGATACATGGATGAGGAGGGCACACCGAGCCTTGAACCGCTGCCGGGCATCGACCTCGACGGATACAAAGACTCACTCATCGAACGCTTCAGCAATCCCGAGATACGCGACACCTTGGCCCGACTCGGTGCCGAATCCTCCGACCGCATCCCCAAATGGCTGGTCCCCGTCATCGGTGACAATCTTGCCTCAGGTGCACCGGTCGAGGTCTCGGCCGCGATCTGCGCTTCGTGGGCTCGCTACGCCGAGGGCAGCGATGAACAGGGGGCGCCGTTCATTATCGTCGATCGTTTTGCCGCCCAGCTGCAGCAGGTCGCGACGTCACAGGCAGCCGATGCCTTGGCCTTCGTCCGGCAGGAGCAGTTCTTCGGTACTTTGGCTGACGAGTCCCGTTTCACCGAGCACTACCTGGCGGCTCTGGGCTCCCTGCACGAACGAGGCGCGAAGGAGACCGCCAGGCGACTCGCCGCCCACGAGAGGCTCTGAGGAGGCGCCGACGTCCGAAACAGCGCCGACGTCCGAAGCAGCGGTGGCACGCCCTGTGCGCGTTCAACCGTAGGTTCATCTTCGACGATTAGCATGGTGCTATGCGCTCCAGACTTGGCATCATCGCTGCAACCGCCGTGCTCGCCCTGACCGGTTGCTCCGGGGGAACGTCCGACCCGCAACCGGAGAAGACCGGGGGAGCCGGAGCCCCGCAACCGGCGCAGAAGGCCGAACCTGAAAAGGCCGCCGAGCCCGCAGACATCGGCCCCGCTGACTTCGCCGACGAGGCGAAGGAGATCGTCGAATCGTTCTCCGACGATGAGCTGGCCGGGTCCCTCATCATCGGCACCTGGTCGGGCACCGACACCCAGACCGGGGTCAATCTGCTGAAGAACAACAACCTCGGCGGGGTCATCGTCATGGCCGACAATCTGCCCGAGAATCCGACTCCTGACCAGGTCAAGGGTGTCACCGAAGCAGTCAACGGCGCACGTTCGAAGGGACAGCCCGTGTCGATCGGCGTCGATCAGGAGGGCGGTCCGGTCTCGCGGCTCGGCACCGGCGCGCTGCCGTTCCCACCGCTGATGGCGCTCTCAGCGGCCCAGGATCCCGAACTGACGCAGACCGCGACCAAGGTGCAGGGCCAGAACCTCAGCGACCTGGGCTTCACCATCGATTTCGCCCCCGACGCCGATGTCACAACCGGTGAGAAGGACGTGGCCATCAACGTACGTTCGGCCGGTGACGATCACAAGGCCGCCGCCGAGGTGGTCGCCCAAGCCGCGACCGGATACCACCTCGGCGGTGTCGCCAGTTCCGCGAAGCACTTCCCCGGCCACGGTCGACTTCACGTCGACTCCCACGAAAGCCTGCCGGTGTCGAAGAAGAGCATCAAGGAACTCGAGGACACGGACCTGCTGCCGTTCAAGTCCGCCGTCAAGGCCGGCATCCCGATGGTGATGATGGGACACATCGGCCTGCCGGATGCGAAGACGACGCCGGCAACGCTGAATGAGAAGGCCTACAAGTCACTGCGGGACACGCTCGACTTCGACGGAGTCATCATCACCGACGCCCTCAACATGAAGGCCGTGGACCAGAACCAGAGCGGGAAGGAGACCGTCAAAGCACTGTCCGCCGGCGCCGATCTCGCGCTGATGCCACCGGATTCTGCCGCCGCACAGAAGGCGGTGGCCAAGGCCATGGAGGACGGTGACCTGAAGAAGTCCGATCTGCAGAAGAAGGCAGAGCGCGTGGTGGCGATGCAGCTGGCCACCGCCGAGACCCAGAAGACGATGACCGACGATTCCGGTGGGGACGACTCCGGGCCAACCGGTTCCGAGAATCCGCAGAAGGTCCTCACCGATGTGGCCGAGAAATCACTGACGGTCCTCAAAGGGGAGTGCGCATTCGAGGGCACCGACTCGATCTCCATCGTCGGCGGCAGCGAGAAGGAGAAGACCGAATTGACCAAGGCGGCCAAGGACGCGGGTCTCACAGTTCGCTCCGGAGGGACGAGCGTGAGCCTGAGCCCGGACACCTCCGCCGAGGTGGCAGTCGGCACCGCTGCACCGTGGACGATGCGAAATACCTCGGCACAGTCGGCCGTCACGGCCTACGACAGCAATCCCAATGCGCTGAAGGCCGTGGCGAAATGGCTCAAGGGCGATCTCAGAGCCTCAGGCAAGCTGCCCGTCGACTACGACGGAAGCGACAAGGCTCCAGACTGCAGCTGAGGCAGCGCCGCTGACCGCAGCAGCGCCCCAGACCGCAGCAGCGCGGCAGGGCACGAAAAACCCCTCGTCCGGCTGGGACCATCAAGCCGGACGAGGGGTTTCTTCGTATAACTGGATCAGAGAACGCGGATGAAGGTGACGTCACCCATCCAGCTGTAGCTGCGCTTCGAGGTGCCTGACCCTGGTGAGCCGGCATCGTACATCTGTCCGTCACCGGCGTAGATGCCGACGTGACCTGGGTGCCAGATGAGGTCACCGGGCTTGGCCTCCGACTGGGAGACGACCTGGCCAGCGGCCTTCTGTCCACCTGAGTTGCGAGGCAGATCGACACCGACCTTGCCGTAGACCCACTTGGTGTAACCGGAGCAGTCCCAGCCGCTCTGAGAGGTCCCGCCGTAGACGTAGGGTGTGCCGGTTCCCTTCTCTGCCCAGCTCATGACCTGCTCGGCCTTCGAGCCGTCCATTGAGCCTGCATCGGAACCGGAGTCCTTGCTCTCGCCCTTGTCCTCGTCGCCGGAGTCCGAAGAACCGGTGTTGGCGGAGTCGTCCTCTGCGGGTTCTGGAGCCGGAGCAGCCTCGTCGGCTGGTTCGTCTTCGGCGGTCTCGACGGGTTCTGGCTTCGGCTTCGGCTTCGGTTTGGGAGCGGCCTCAGCAGTGATGTTCTCGACGTCGACACCGATGGAGGCGCCCTGCTTCTTGTCCTTGTCCTGAGAAGAGGAGCCTCCGTCCGCAGCGACGGTCGCCGACTGGTTCTTGAACTCGACCTGTGTCTGTGCTTCTGACTCCGCGGAGACTGAGGCTTTGTCCTCGGCCCCTTGTCCTGCTGCCGGAAGGACTGCTGCGGTGAGCAGGCCACCGCTGGCAGCGACAACGGCTGCACGGCGTCCGAAGACGGCGGAGTTGGCGTTCAGGATATCGGTCAGTTCGGTCAATGGAGTTTTGACCTTGGCTTCTGCGGCGCGGCGGCCATGCTGCTTATTTGCCACGTTTTCCTCTCGTCACCTATTGGAAGAATCCCAACCGCCACTTTCGGTCCTTAGTGATTTCACATCGAGCGTGGCGTGCGGTTCTCGCTGTGAAGTCGGCACTCTCGCGACCGACCTTCACAACTGTAACCAATCAGTGACCTAATGTCACGTTTTCGTTACATTGGACGAGAATTTTTCATGGAAGTGTGTAACAGTGCAGGTCAGAAGCCTGATGAGCGTTGAAGTTTCTGTAACAGTTGCGCGTTTGCCTGGTGTTGCCCGGTGGTGATATGACCTATCTCTCGTCATCTTCCCTGCCTGTATGTAACAGATCGGCCTATGCAACAGACCGAAAATGACATTTTTGCGACAAGGAATGCCCACTCGAGAACGAGGGCAGAAGTTCGACTCAAAGGGAGCAGTTCGACTATGCGGGTGAGGCCGGTGGGTCCTCAGGCTCCAGTTGCGACCGGGCGGGCAGGGTCGGATGACCATCCCGACCAGCTGGCTGGGTACAGGCTCGTCTCAATACCGAGGCTCGCCAGGGCCAAGGCATTGTGGCAGGCGCTGACGCCTGAACCGCAGTAGACGCCGACGGGCTGGTCGAGAGCGCCGAGGGCCGAGAAGCGCGATCGCAGGGACTCCTCGTCGAGGAACTTTCCGTCTGCGGTGTTGTCGCTGGCGGGCGCGCTCGTGGCGCCTGGAATGTGGCCAGCCTGTGAGTCGAGCGGCTCGGTCTCTCCGCGGAAACGATCGCCGGCGCGGGCATCGAGCAGGACCCCTGTCCATGCTGCTGCCGCGTCGGCGTCGATGACGGGCATCGAATCGGGGGAGATCGTCACGGTGCTCGGCTGTACGGGGTCACTGGCTCCGGTGGCCAATTCGCCTCCGGCGGCAACGAAGGCCTGCAGGCCGCCGTCGAGGACACGTGCCTTCATTCCCGCCCACTGCAGCAGCCACCAGGCGCGCGCGGCGCCCTGGCCCGAGTTGTCGTCATAGACGACGACGTCGGTGAGCTGGTCGATGCCCCAGGCCCGGACCTGGTCCTGGAATGCTTCGGCAGTCGGCAGCGGGTGTCGTCCCGCTGTGGGGTCGGTCTCGGAGTGTGCGGCGAGTTCGGTGTCCATGTCGACGTAGATGGCTCCTGGAATGTGCCCGGCGGTGAAGTCGTCACGGCCATCGGGCTTCTGCAGTGTCCAGCGGACGTCGAGCAGCCTCGGCGTGGATCCGTCATCGGAGAGGCGAGCGAGGAGTTCGTCGGCGGTGATGAGAACGTCGGAGCGGTTCATGGGGGATTCTCCTAGTGGGGTGAAGGGAGTTCAGCAGGGTTGGGGCGGATCAGCAGGGTTGGGTCAGGAGGACGGCATGACGATCGCCCAGGCGGGTGAAGACCAGTGTCGCCTTGTCTCCGGCCGGCAGCTTGAGCTGACGCCTGACCTGGTCAGGAACAATATCAGCTCCGCGCTTCTTGATCACGACCGAGCCGATGCCGCGGCTGATGAGGGCCTTGCGCAGGCTCGGGATCTTCGCCGGCAGCACATCGGTGACCTCATAGGCGGTGACCCCGGCTGAGGCCGGTCCGATCGGTTCGACGTCCGTTGTCAGATAGGCGATCTTCGGGTGGACGCGGCGAGCCTGCAAGGGTCCGCACAAGGCGGTGACGAGTCCGGCGCGCACGATCGCGCCGTCGGGTTCGAGGAGGTACTGACCGAGCTCACCGATGCCGTTCTCATCGTCGGCGGGAAGATCATCTTCGTGGACGAGGAGTGTGCGCTCGCCCATCACAAGGGCGCTGCGTCCGGGACGCTGCCGGGCCTCGCCGAAGTAGAGGCAGACCTCGACGACTTCGCCGAGGTGGGAGACCCATTGCGCCTCGGCCTCGTCGGGGATGAGGCTGTGGTCGAGTGCCGGTCCGAGTTTGACGCCTGCGGCCTTCGCCGCGAGCGCCTTGTCGATGACCCAGGACAGAGAAGGAGAGAAGTCTGCGGGATCGAAGATGCGAGCGGTGGAGCCGCTCTTGGTCCCCTTCCCGACCGTGCGGCGGGCCGGGTCGAACCACAGGGCGTCGAATGCAGAGGTGTCGATATCTTCGGCGCGGGCGTGCTCGATGCTGGCATTGGCCAGGTGGCGGAGGTTGAAGCTGGCGATGGCGGCAGTGACCTCGTCCGCGTCGACGGCGGTGACCTGGGCGCCCATCCCGGCGAAGGCGAAGGAGTCGGCTCCGATCCCACAGCCCAGATCTGCGATCGTGGGTGCGGAGTCTGCCGCCTCTGCGCCGGTGTCCTGGCCGCCATCGGTGTTCGTGTCGCCGCCGGTGTCCTTACCTTCGCCGAGGAGGCGGCGGGCGTGATGGGCGGCCACCGGCAGCCGTGTGGCTTGGGCCAGACCGTCGCGAGTGAACAGCATGTCCTCGGCGAACGGACCGAGTTTCTTCACGGCGTCCTTGCGCAGCTGGGCCTGCGTGAGCAGGGCGGCGGTCACCTCGGCGGAATAGCCTTCCTTGCGCAGCGCCGATGATCGGGCGAGCTCATCGGCAGGCAGGTCCTCGATCCGGTCGAGCCGGTCGAGGACGGAGACGTCGAGGAGTTCGGTGAGTGTCTGCGGATCCATACTCTTCACCCTATCGTCCTGGCATCGGTCATCTGACTGCGCTGGCCAATCGAGAGCCTGCGCTGCTCGGCCATCTGCCTCCGATGTTGCAGGAGCATAAGGAAACGGCGACAGAGGCGTTCGGTGATTGTGCCTGCTAATGAGTGCTGTAAGTTGTTGGCTGTGACGTTATTGACCGCACGCGACATTCGCGAAATCGCCGCCGACATCGGTCTGCGCCCGACTAAGCAGAAGGGGCAGAACTTCGTCATCGACCCCAATACCGTGCGCTCGATCGTCACGTCCGCGAAGCTTCAGGACCGCAGCAGGGTCGTCGAGATCGGTCCCGGCCTGGGATCGCTGACGCTGGGACTGCTGGAAGCCGGACACCATGTCACCGCCGTTGAGATCGACGACGTCCTGGCCGCCCGCCTGCCTGCCACGGTTGAGAAGTACGGGAAGAGAGCAGAGGGGCACGGGCAGAGCACAGCCGCTGCCGACGAGACCGCGAACTTCGAACTCGTCAATGCCGATGCGCTCAGAGTCACCGAGTTGCCCACGGCCCCCGACGCTCTGGTCGCGAACCTGCCCTATAACGTTGCGGTCCCGGTGCTGCTGCACTTCCTCGAGATCTTCCCGAGCCTGGAGTCCGTGCTCGTCATGGTCCAACTCGAAGTCGCAGAACGACTCGCTGCCGGCCCCGGATCACGCACCTACGGTGTGCCCAGCGTCAAGGCCCAGTGGTACGGCGAGGTCACTCTGGCCGGACGCATCGGCAAGAACGTGTTCTGGCCGGCCCCGAACATCGACTCCGGACTCGTCCACATCGACGTGACCCGCACTCACCGTGACCCGGAGCAGCGTCGTCGCCTCTTCAGCGTCGTCGACGCAGCCTTCGCCCAGCGCCGCAAGACCCTGCGCGCCGCCCTGGCCACGTGGGCCGGCAGCCCCCAGCGAGCAGAAGAGCTGCTGCGTGCTGCAGACGTCGACCCCAAGACGCGCGGCGAAGCCCTCGGAGTCGCAGACTTCGAACGACTCGCCGCAGCGGGCGCCGCACAGGGTGAGGCTTCCGCAACGGGAAGCGCACAATGATGAGCGCACAGCTGCACTCGTGCCCGAGGACCCTGACACCGGTGAAGGTGCAGGCACCGGGCAAGATCAACGTCCACCTCGGCGTGGGTGGGGCCGGCGAAGACGGATACCACGAACTCGCGACGGTGTTCCAGGCCCTCAACCTCAACGAGACCGTGACTCTCGTCCCCGGCGGGAGTTCCTCGATCGTCGTCGGCGGTCGCTATGGTGACGCCGAAGTGCCCCAGGGCGAGTCGAACTTCGCCCGCAAGGCCATCAACCTCCTCATCGCAGCCCTCGAAGACGAACGCGACGTCGACGTCCTGCGCGAGCTCGACATCGTCATCGACAAACAGGTCCCCGTCGCCGGCGGCATGGGCGGGGGATCGGCCGACGCGGCCGCAGCACTGTGCGGTGCCGCCCACCTCGTCGGGGGAGTCGACGAGTCGATCCTCCACGACTGCGCGGTCGGAGTCGGCGCCGATGTCGCCTTCCTCCTCCATGGGGGAACGGCCATCGGCCACGGACGCGGGGAGAAACTCACCCCCGTCCTCACCCGCGGATCATTCCACTGGGTCATGGCCACCTCGGCGGGGCAGCTGTCGACACCGGCGATGTACTCACGATTCGACGAACTCACCCCGAACCCCGAACCAGCGGTCGTGCCCGCCGAGGTGCTCACGGCGCTCGCCGCCGGCGACCCGGACACCCTGGCCACAGCGGCCGCCAACGACCTCACCGATGCCGCGATATCGGCCATGCCCGAACTCGCCGAGGTGATGGAGGCCGGGCGTGCAGCCGGTGCCCTCCTGCCCCTGCTCAGCGGCTCAGGCCCGACGATCGGCTTCCTCGCCCGCGACGCCCACCACGCCCTTGACCTCGCGGTCCTGCTCCAGGCCACGCGCGGAGTCAAGGAAGCGCTGCGGACCACGGGACCT
Source organism: Brevibacterium sp. UCMA 11752 (assembly GCF_021532235.1). Classification (NCBI taxonomy): domain Bacteria; kingdom Bacillati; phylum Actinomycetota; class Actinomycetes; order Micrococcales; family Brevibacteriaceae; genus Brevibacterium; species Brevibacterium sp. UCMA 11752. Next base: position 1,996,813 of record NZ_JACBOS010000003.1, read on the forward strand.
GCCCCCGGCGCCCACATCATCGAGCACTGATGGCCGAAGCGAAGGACAGCGGCAACCTCCACGAACGTCTTCTCAATTCGATCGGCACTGACATCGTCACCGGTGACCTGGAAGCGGGAACGGTCGTCCGGGCCGAGGAGCTGCGTGTGAGGTACGAAGTCTCGCTGTCCGTGGTGCGCGAAGTGGTGCGTGTTCTGGAGTCCCTGGGGATGGTCAAGCCGATCCGCCGCCTGGGGCTGGTGATTCTGTCCATGCGGGAATGGACCATACTCGACCCTCTGGTGGTGCGGTGGCGAATGGCCGCAACCCCGGCAGTCCAACTGCGTTCCCTGACCGAACTGAGAGTCGCGATCGAACCTCAGGCGGCACACTTGGCCGCCGTCCATGCCTCGGCCGAGGCGGCCGAGGAGATCATGGGATTGGCCGCCAGAATGCGCACCAGCGGACGCAAGGGCGATGTTGAGGCGGTGCTGGAGGTCGATATCGCCTATCATCGGGCAGTCCTGAGGGCCGGCGGCAACGAACTCTTCGCTTCCTTCGACTCGGTCGTCGCCGAGATCCTGCGCGGTCGAACGCACGCCGGACTGATGCCGAAGTTTCCCCATCCAGAGGCGCTGCAATGGCACTTCGACGTCGCCGATGCCATCGGCAACGGGGACCCCGATCGTGCTCATGCCGCGATGACGAAGATGATGGATCGAGCCTTCGCAGAGATGGAAGATGCCTGGGCAGGCCAGCCGCGCCTCAAGACGGACTGACGGGTCTCCGGACAGGCGAGGCTGACGACTCTCAGGACAGGCTGAACGCCCCTCAGGGCAGGCTGACGACCCTCCAGACAGGCTGGTCAGAACGCGCTGACGACACCGTAGAGGGCGAGGCTGAGGGCGAAGCCGACCAGACCGAGAATGGTCTGAGCCACGGTCCAGGTCTTCAGAGTGGTCTTCGTGTCCATCCCGAAGAACCGGGAGACCAACCAGAAGCCCGAATCGTTGACGTGGCTGGCGACCACGGAGCCTGCGGCCAGAGACAGCACGATGGCGACGACCTGCAGACTCGAGAAGTCCGGGTTGCCGACGACGACTGGCTGCATGAGTGCCGCCGCAGTTGTGAGCGCGACCGTGGCTGAACCTTGGGCGATGCGCACGATCGCGGCGATGACGAATCCGGCCACGATGACCGGCAGACCCAGTGCCGCCAGGGAGTCGGCGATGGAATCTCCGATCCCGCTGGCTCGCAGCACACCGCCGAACATGCCGCCGGCTCCGGTGATGAGGATGATCGAGCAGACTGGGCCCAGAGCCGAGTCGACGATGTTCTCGACCATGCTTCTGCCCTTCTTCTTCCGCCACCCCAGCAGCCACATGGCCGCCAATACCGTGATGAGCAGGGCGATCGGAGTCTCACCGAGCATGCGCAGCGAAGTGACCAGAGTGGACTCGGCATCGACCCAGCCGGCCTCACCGGCGAAGTTGAGGCCGGTGTTGAGGAAGATGAGCACAAGCGGAAGGGCAAGCAGGACGAGAACCGTGGAGAGTTTGGGCGAGGACCTGAAGTCGGCGAACTCCTCGGCTGGATCGTGGGCCAGGAGCGAGGGAACCGAGACCTCGATTCGCTTGCCGATGAAGAGCCCGAACAGATACCCGCACAGATACCAGGCGGGGATGGCGATGATCAGACCGCAGATGAGGACGAGTCCGACGTTCGCGCCCAGAAGCCCGGACGCGGCCACGGGTCCGGGATGCGGAGGGACGAAGATGTGCATGGCCGAGAACGCGATCGCCGATGGCATGGCGTAGAGAAGCAGAGATCCGCCGAGGCGTTTGGCCACCGTGAAGATGATCGGCAGCATGACGACGAGACCGGCATCGAAGAAGATCGGGAAGCCGAACAGCAGCGAGGTCAGGCCCAAGGCCAACGGCGCACGCTTCTCTCCGAAAGCCTTGATGAGCGCATCCGTGAGCACCTGTGCCCCACCCGAGAGTTCAAGCATCCTCCCGAGCATGGCCCCGAGCCCTACGAGGAGTGCGACGCTGGCCAGGGTGGACCCGAAGCCGTCGTACATGACGGGGACCAGATCCCCGGGGGCGATTCCCGCGGCCAGGGCGGTGACCACACTGACCACGACGAGCGCGATGAAGGCGTGAAGCCTGAAGCGGATGATGAGGACGAGCAGTACGGCGATGGCCGCTGCGGCGAGGCCGAGCAGCGCCGGGGCCGACAGCGTCCAGTTGAGTTCGATCTCAGTCACAGTTTCCTCTTCCTTGAGGTTGGGTCGTGGTCAGGTGGAGGTTCGATAGTGGTCAGGTGGCGTTGGAAAGTTCTCAGGTGGCATGGGGGAGACGCTCGATGATGTATCGACGCACCTCGGCGGGGGAGAGATCGATGGGCGCGAGGAAATGTGCTTCCTCGACGGTGAGTGGTTCCAGCGTCTCCAGCTGGGAGTCGACAAGCGTCGGTGACATGAATTCGTGTGAACGGCGCGCGAGATGCTCGACGATGATCTCGCGGTCCCCGGTGAGATGGACGAAGAAGGTGGCTGGTGCCTGTGTCCTCAGATAGTCCCGATAGCTGCGTCGCAGCGCGGAACAGGCGACGATGGGCGGTGGAGTCGAGGTCAGCTCACTGGCCACGGACTTCAGCCACGGCCACCGGTCCTCATCGTCGAGGGGGACTCCGGCGCGCATCTTGGACTTGTTGTCCTGGCTGTGGAGATCGTCGGCGTCGACGAACTCGACTCCGAGCTCCGCAGCCAAGCGGCGACCGATCAGTGTCTTCCCCGTGCCGGACACCCCCATGATGACAAGCGGGGGAAGATCCATCTCAGTTGGCCTCTCGTAAAAATATGATGACATTGCTAAACTGCACTCATTAAATCAGATTTATAGAAATCTAAATGAGACGGGTGAAACTGTCAACCGCTGCGAGAACCTGTCAGCTGGGACAATTCGCCGTAACTGGACATTTCGCCGTCACTGTCAGCCATGACTATCAGCCACGAGGAAGAGGATTGGGTATGACCGCGGAAGTGGGCGTGATCGGCACCGGAGTGATGGGCTCGAACCTCGCACGAAACCTCGCACGGAATCTGACCGGCCGGACTGGAGCGCGAGTCGCCATCTACGACCGCGACGTCGACCGAGCTCGAGCACTGGCGGCCGACCATCACGAAGCGGACTTCCTCGTCGCCTCATCGCCGGCGGATCTGGCCAGCAAACTGTCGGGTCCACGCGTGGCGATCCTCATGGTCAATGCCGGCCCGGCCACGGACTCGGCGATCAGCGACCTGCTGCAGGTGTTCGAACCCGGAGACATCATCGTCGACGGCGGAAACTCGCTGTTCACCGACACCATCGCCCGCGGCGAGAACGCGGCCAAGGCCGGCATCGAGTTCGTCGGGGTCGGCATCTCCGGGGGAGAGGTCGGTGCGCTTGAGGGGCCATCGATGATGGTCGGCGGCACCGAATCCGCGTGGGCAAGACTGCGGCCCATTCTCGAACCCATCGCCGCTGGTGCCGAACCCATCGCGGCTCGTGCCGAATCCGGCGACGGGCGTCCCGAACCCAGCGCCGGGCGAAGCGCACAGGCGGCCCCGGAATCGTGCATCGCCCATGTGGGCACCGATGGGGCCGGCCACTTCGTCAAGATGATCCACAATGGGATCGAGTACGCTGACATGCAGCTCATTGCTGAGGCCTTCGCACTGCTGAGGAGCAGGCTCGGTCTCACCCCTCCTGAGATCGCAGAGGTCTTGAGAGAATGGAACCGAGGAGATCTCGAGTCCTATCTCATCGAAATCACCGCCGAGGTCCTCGACCACACCGATGCAGCCACAGGCGAGCCGTTCGTCGACATCATCGCCGATTCCGCCGGAGCCAAGGGCACCGGCGGCTGGACGGTGAAGACCGGCCTCGACCTTGGCGTGCCTGTCGCCACCATCGCCGAGGCGGTCTCGGCCAGGTCCCTGTCCGCGGCCTCCGTACTGCGCTCCTCCGGGACGGCGTTGGACGGTCCTTCGACGCTCACCTCGGCGTGCGAGGAAGCCCGCGATTCGGCGCTCGACGATGGCTCCGCCTCGGCGCCGGTCGACCGTGACACGGTCATCGAGACCGTGCGGCAAGCGCTGTTCACGGGAAAGATCCTCGCCTATGTGCAGGGCTTCCACGAGATCGCCGCAGGTGCGCAGGAGTACGGCTGGAACACGGAACTCGGTGAGGTTGCCAGGATCTGGAGGGCGGGCTGCATCATCCGGGCCAGATTCCTCGACCGGATCACGGGAGCCTTCGACGCCGATCCGAATCTGAGCTCACTGTTGGCCGCTCCGTACTTCCGGGATTCACTCAACGCCGGGCAGCAGGCTCTGCGGGATACGGTCGCCGATGCCGCCTCCTCGGGCGTGCCGATTCCGGCCCTGGCCTCGGCACTGTCGTACTTCGACGGCATCCGCACCTCAAGGGCTTCGGCGGCGCTGGTGCAGGGTCAGCGGGACTTCTTCGGATCCCACACCTACGGGCGCACAGATCGACCGGGAACCTTCCATACGCTGTGGTCGGGTGATCGCAGCGAGGTGGCGCTGTGATCACTGAGGTCTGTTCCGCTGGAACGTCTCTTCCGCGGCGACGTCTCTTCAGTTGAGCGGCAGTGGCCCAAACTCGTCGAACGTGGCAATGTTGGTGACATGACTCTGCCACATGAAGATATCGATCCAGACGGCCTGCTCGAATACTCGGTGGTCTTCACCGACCGATCACTCAACCACATGTCGGGTCGGTTCGTGTCCGTCATGCAGGACATCAACCGCATCCTGCGCGAGGCCTACGACGCGCACAGCGTCGCCATCGTCCCCGGTGGCGGCAGCTACGCCATGGAATCAGTGGCCAGGCAGATCGCGACGGGCAAGAAGTGCCTTGTGGTCCGCAACGGCCTGTTCTCCTTCCGCTGGTCGCAGATCCTCGACGCCGGATCCATCGCCAGTGAGACGACCGTGCTCAAGGCGTCCCCTCTCAGTGACGAGCACCAGTCGGCCTGGGCTCCTGCCCCCATCGCCGAGGTGGTCGCCGCCATCGAACGCGAGCGCCCGGCCGTCGTGTTCGCTCCGCACATCGAAACCGCCTCCGGCATGCTTCTGCCGGACGACTACGTGCGCCAGGTCAGCGACGCGGTCCACAGCGTGGGTGGTGTCTTCGTCCTCGACTGCATCGCCTCGGGTGCAGTCTGGGCCTCGCAGGAGAAGCTGGGCGTCGACGTTCTCATCAGTGCGCCGCAGAAGGGCTGGAGCGGTTCGCCCTGCGCCGGCTACGTCATGCTCAGTGAAGCCGGCCGCGCCGCCGTCGACGAGTCCACCTCGACGAGCTTCGCCATGGATCTGAAGAAGTGGCTGTTCATCGCCGACGAATACGAAGCGGGCCGGGCACCGTACCACGCGACCATGCCCACCGATTCGCTCGCGCACAATGCCGCCATCATGCTCGAGACGAAGGAACGCGGCTTCGACAAGCTCGCCGCCGCACAGTTCGAACTCGGCGATAGGGTCCGCAAGGTCTTCGCCGATCGCGGACTGCCTTCGGTTGCGGCACCGGAATTCGCCTCACCCAGCGTGGTCGTCGTCCACACGGACAACCCGCAGCTGGCCACCGGCGCTCAGTTCAAGGAAGCCGGAGTTCAGATCGCTGCCGGCGTGCCCCTGCAGTGCGACGAGCCCGAGGACTTCTCCACCTTCCGGATCGGTCTCTTCGGCCTCGACAAACTCGGCGACATCGACGGCTCGATCTCCCGCCTCGAAGCCGCACTCGACTCGATCGGCGTGACGCCCCAGGGCTGACGCCTGACGCTGAATCCTCAGGGACGGTGCCGCAGATCAGGTGCCCCACACCAGGAGCGCTGAAACATCTCGTTGCAACGGGGTGTTTCAGCGCTCCTGGTGTGTAGTGAGGGGCGAATCGCTCCAAGTGTGCAGCGGGTCCACCAACGTGCAGGTCTCGCGAATACACTGTGACAATGACTCAGAGAGAGCAGCGTCAGCGACTAGGGACGAATGACTTCGACCTCGAAGACGAATTGGTCGATGAGGCAACAGCGACCGTGATCACAGGGGCGAAGCGCCTGAACCGGAAGTGGCCGGAGCTCGTCGTCACCGGGTTCTTCGGCGGTGTCGACGTGGGCCTGGGTATCCTGGCGATGATTCTGGTCAAGCAGGCGACGGGGTCAGACGTGCTGGCCGGTCTTGCCTTCGGCATTGGTCTGCTGGCGCTGAGGCTTGCCCACTCAGAGCTGTTCACCGAAGAGTTTCTGCTGCCCATCAATGCCGTGATCGCGGGTCAGGCCAATGTTCTTCAGGTAGTCCGCCTGTGGGCGGTGACCCTGGTGACCAACCTCGTCGGGGGCCTCGCCTTTGCCGGGCTGATGGTTCTGGCGCTTCCTGACTACCACTCGACGATGATCGACACGGCCATGAAGTACATCGACCAACCATCCTTGGTGGTGATGATCGCGCTGTCGCTCTTGGCCGGTGCCACCGTCACCTTGTCCACCCGGATGTCACAGGGCACCTCGAACGACGTCGTCCTCGCCATCGTCAGCATGGCATCGGGTCTGCTGCTCATCGGCCTCGGCATGCTCCACGGTGCCCTCAACGCGATCGTCATCTTCGCAGCCATGTTGGCCGGGGCGGATATCTCGATGCTGGATCTGCTGAAATGGTTTGGAATCGTCATCCCGTTCAACATGCTCGGCGGGCTGCTGCTCATCACTCTGCCCCGGGTGGTTCGGACCTATCGTGTGCTTCGAGCATTGCGCAAGGGCACGGTTTCCCTCGAAGATCTCGAGACGCAGCCCAGCTAGGCGGTGTTGGCCATACCGTTGTTGACGGCTGACGAGCTCAACAGACCTGCGAGGTCTGAGCCCGCGCACAGGAGCGCCTCGGAGCGGGCGGCGATGCTCTTCATGCGGTCCTGGAGGGCATCGCGCGCGTCTGTAGTGTCACCGAGTGAGCGCAGGGACGTCATGACACTGTGGACTGCGGGTATCCGATATCCGCCTGCGCGAAGAGCAGCGACGATCCGGGCGTCTCTCACAGCGTCGGGCGGGTAGCGCCTGGCGGAGAGGTGCTCCGCTCGTTCGGGAGTGATCAGGCCTTCTTGTTCCCAGAATCGCAGGGTGGACGAGCGTACGCCGAGCGCGGCGGAGAGTTCGGTGATGCTCATCGTGTCGCCTGGTGCTGGGGGAGCGTCGTGGGCGCTTTCATCGACGATGCTGTCGAGTGCGCGGAGCGCGGCGACCGTGTCGCCCCGGGAACGCGCGAGGTCGACGTGGAGCCCGACGATTCGAGCGACGGCTTCGTCATGTGTCACATGGTGTATCTCGCGCATCATTGCGCGGGCGACCACGGGGCCGACCGCGATCGCCAGCCCGCGATATGCGCGCAGCGCGGTCACGTGCACGCCGGTGAACTGTCGGTATCCGTTGGGTTGACGAAGTGCCGACGGGATCACCTCGAGGCGTTCGAGATCTCGGATCTGCTGCACAGAGTAGCCCGAGGCAGCGGCGAGACGGCTCGTCGTATACCGCTCTGAATCATGTGCATCCGTGCTCGTCATGCGATAACCCTCCATAAGCACTTCAAGTTCATACTTGAAGTATGTCTATGAAACAGATCCTTTCAGAAATTCGGACCTACGACGGCCTCCTCGAGCTCGCGCCCACTCCAGGGAGCGAACACCCCGAGATCTCTTGGGGTGACTTCTTCTTCTACTACGCCCCGGACGAGCAGTTGCCGCGCAATCGCCAGCCGTATGCGACGATCGTGACGAAGGACTACCCGGACGATACTCAGTCTCGTCTCGACGCCGATGGTCGCTGGCGGCTGAATATCCACGTCGGATCAGAGGTCTTCACCGATCTGCTCGGTTACCCGCCCGAGGAGATCGACGAGATGGGGGTGGACTACGGCATCACCGACGCGTTCTTCCCTCACCCTCTGTATGGCGCATACGGGTGGGTCTGCGTCGTGAACCCGGGGAGCGAAACCATCGAGCGTGCTCTGGAGGCGCTCCATGGTGCTCATCTTGCCGACCGGCGGCGAGTGGAGCGCCGTCAAAGCCGGAGCAATGCTTCGCGAAACGCATGAGCTGGCCGAAGAGTTCCTCTACGCCCGCACTGGCTCTCAGAGCAGGAGCGATCATCTGGAATCTGCATGACAACTACCACCGATCCCGCGGCGCACACGACGGACAACAGCCCGCGTCCGCGGCTCCGGTGATCGTCAACAACGTCATGACCCGCAACTGCTGGGCGATGACCGCCGCTCGCTGCTGGCACCGGTAGCTGTGCTGCAGACACTCAGTGCCATAACCTCCCGTTGCGGCGGGCGGTTATGGCACCTGAGGTGCGTTGAGATGCAGACTCCTTCGTGCAGGCGGTGCTGCTGATTGCCTGCCTCAGGCGGTGGAGCCGAGCGCGACGACGTTGTCGGCGAGGCGTTCGTTGTCTCCGTACATGAAGTGGTTCTTCATGTTCTCCGAGAACCGGCTGGCATCGGTGGTCAGTCCGACCGCCTCGGCGACCTCACGGATGTGCATCGGAGTCGCGCCGCAGCACACGCCGATGTAGTTGACGCCCAGGTCGTGGACTTCCTTCGCGAAGGCACCGATCTCGTAGCGATTCGTCTGCAGCGGATCGAGAGCCGTGGGGAAGGTGCGACCGTGCGGGGAAGCCACCTCGGCGCGGGGGTCTGAGAGGTTGAAGAACGTGGGCTCATCCTTGGTCGTGCGGTAGGGGATGGGCAGGGCACCGACGTGACAGGACACGGCCGCGCGGATCTCCTTCAGCCACGGCAGCATTGTCGCGGGTCCGCGGAAGCAGTTGAGGCCGACGACGTCGACGCCCAGCTGTTCGAGCTTCTGTGCGGTCTCGACGATGCCGACGCCATCGGCCATCTCCTGGAAGGCCATGGGAGCGAGGGTGAGGACGACGGGCAGTCCGCTGGCCTTGGCGATTTCGGCTGCAGCAATGGCTTCGCCGGCGAAGTAGAAGGTCTCACCGATGATGAGGTCGGCGCCTTCATCCACGGCCCAGCCCACCATCTCGGTGAACATGGCACGGACCTCGGCCTGGCGATCGGTGTTCTCGGGATCCCAGATGTTGGAGTTCGAGATGTTTCCGGCCATGAAATTGCCGGGCTTGGCATCGGCAACGCCACGGGCGATCTGCAGGGCGGAGCGGTTGAGAGGTTCGAGCAGATCCTCCTTGCCGATGACCCGCATCTTCTCGCGGTGTCCGTTGTAGGTGAAGGCCTCGACGATGTCCGAGCCGGCACGTTGGAAATCCACGTGCAGGGAGCGCAGGGCATCGGGGAATTCGAGCGCGACCTCGGGCACGAACTCTCCGGCGGACAGGTAGCCGCGCTTTTCGAGTTCGAACAGGAATCCCTCGGCGCAGATCACTGGTCCGGCATCGAGGCGTTGGGTCAACGGGTTGGACTGAGTCATGAGTGCTCTCCGTACGGAAGGTAGAGGACAGGCGATTGAGCTCGCTCAGGCTGAGGGCCCGAACTCTACGCATATAACCATCTTTGGAAATGTTACCGAGGTCACATCGACTTAATTCTGTCATATGACGCTCGGAGTCACTCTCAGCGACTCCGAGGTTCTCGTCAGACTAGAGGATGGGCTCCGTTAGGGGAAGGGTGTGGAAAGAAGCCTTCTCCTAGCCTCTGCCGGAGGATCTATCCGAGTGTCTGCCGGGTTCCGGACGCAAGGATGCAAACGGTGCGAGCAGCAGTCGAGTCACGGTTGAGGAATACCAACGCAGTGCCTTCTCGAACGGTGCCCACGAAAGCACGTACGTGGCGAGGAGAGCGACGAAGAAACAGACGACGAGGATCAGGGGAGAGCTGAGTACGCCCTCGACATCATCGAGCAGAGGCTGAAGACCGCGGACGACGAACCCGTGGAGGACATAGACAGCCAGGCTGTTCCGGCCGATCTTCGCGATGATGGTGTCTTTGTCGCCGACCCACATGAGCAGCGCCAATGTCATCAGCAGTGCTCCGATGTCGACGATGAGGCGGATGCCGACGCCCTCGGGGATACTGACATCGAAGTGGGCGAAGTTGAGGCTGCCGTAGAACCACTTGTAGTAGACCTCATCGAGGTAGAAGTAGCCGATCGCGCCGAAAGCAGTCGCCGTGAAGAACAGCTTCTGCCAGATGCGCAGGCTGCCGGCCCAGTTGAGAATCTGCTTGCCGTAGAGCTTGCCGATGACGAAGAAGGGCCAGAAGATCATGGACCGTGACGCCGAGAGCTCCGTGTCGAGGATCGGCAGAATTCCACCGAAGAGCCCCACCACCACCGAGGTGACAAGGATTGTTCGTGGGAATCGTTCGATGAACGGCACGGTGATGATCCAGCACGCCATCGACAGCAGGAACCATGTGTACCAGAACGGGGTGAGGAAACTGTAGTCAGGATTGAGGTCGAAGACCCACATCCATCCCCACATCAGAGGCAGGACGGTGAACAGCAGGACCAGGAAGGTCAGGACGCGTTCGGGCAGCCTCGTCGACTTCGCTGTGATGCCGGCCAGGAAGACGAAGGCCGGCATGTGAAACGAATAGATGAGGTACATCGGCGCACGAAGGACATCGTCATCCCACGGTGATGTCCTGGCCAGCAGGTGGCCGAGGACGACAGCGAAGATGAGGATGCCTTTGGCGCGGTCCAGTCGGTGATCTCGTATGGGCACCACGCCACGATAGCGCGTCCGCGCCTCGAAGCAGAAAGATCTCATCGCGCCCTAAGGCGGAATCCAGGGGCTGTTCAGCTTGCGCAGGCGACGCAGGTCGGCGCATAGGGGCGAATCTCCAACCGCGCCTCGGGGATGGGGTTTCCGCAGTTCGTGCAGATTCCGAAGGTGCCGCGCTCAAGCCTCTGCTCCGCCTCGGCGATGGCTATCAGGCGCTCCTCGGACTGGCGCAGCAAGGTGTCCGCCTGTGATCGTTCGAAGGCGAGAGTCGAACCTTCAGGGTCGTGCTCGTCGTCGCTGTTGTCACCCTCGCGTGCCGCCGAGAGATCTTTGATGTCCGAGGACAGTGTGGCGATGAGCCGCCTGGTCGCGGCATCTTCTGCATGCAGGAGCTCCCGCACTCGATCCGAATCGGCCATCAGCCCTCCTCGCCGTTCATCATCAGGCGTCCAGAGCCTCGTTGGCTTCGAGCCAGCGCTCCTCCAACTCGGTCATTTCGTCCTTGAGCTCCTGCAGGGAAGAGGTGAGCTTCTGCAGCCCTTCGAAGTCGGTCTGGTCGTGGTCGGCCATCTCATCGTGGGCACGGGCGATGCGCTTGCTCAGCTTGTCCATACGACGCTCGATCGAGGAGACTTCCTTCTTCGCCGCTCGGGCCTCGGCTCCGGAGAGTGCGTCTGCGCCCGAATCAGCAGACGAATTCGCATTGCCCGAGCCGGAGTTCCCTGCACCTCGACCGGTGACAGTTCCCTTCGACCCACCGGATTTGGCGTCCTCGGCACGCAGCTCCAGATATTCGTCGACGCCGCCGGGCACGTGCCGCAGACCGTGATCGAGGATCGCGTACTGCTGATCGGTGACGCGTTCGAGCAGGTACCTATCGTGGGAGACGACGATCAAGGTCGCCGGCCAGGAGTCGAGGAGGTCCTCCATCGCCGCCAACATATCGGAGTCGACGTCGTTGGTCGGCTCATCGAGGATGATGACATTGGGCTCGGACATGAGGAGCAGGAGCAGCTGCAGGCGGCGCTTCTGTCCTCCGGAGAGTTCCTTGACGCGGGCCGAGAGGTGCTCTTTGGCGAAGCCGAGGCGTTCGAGGAGCTGTGCCGGAGTGTAATCCTTGCCTTCGATGTTGAAGCTCGTCTTCGACGCCGACAGAACTTCGCGGACCTTCTGTCCGGCGATGGCGTCGAGTTCCTTGAACTGCTGGTCGAGGACTCCGACCTTCACGGTCTTCCCGCGCTTGACCCTGCCCTCATCCGGTTCGAGTTCACCGGAGATGAGGCTGAGCAGGGTCGACTTGCCGGCACCGTTGGGCCCCAGGATTCCGGTGCGTTCGCCGGGGCCGATGCGCCAGGTGACATTGTCAAGGATCTGCTGATCCCCGAAGCTCAGTGACACATCGAGGAGGTCGACGACGTCCTTGCCGAGTCGGGCCGTCGCCATCTTCTTCAGTTCGATCGGATTGCGCACCTCCGGGACATCGGCGATGAGCTGGTTTGCCGCCTCGATCCGGAACTTCGGCTTCGAGGTCCGGGCGGGAGCACCTCGGCGCAGCCATGCCAGTTCCTTGCGCATGAGGTTCTGGCGCTTCTGTTCGGTTGCGGCAGCGATTCGGTCGCGTTCGACGCGTTGGAGGACATAGGCGGCGTATCCGCCTTCGAAGGGTTCGACGATCTGGTCGTGGACTTCCCACGTCTTGGTGCAGACCTCGTCGAGGAACCACCGGTCGTGAGTCACCAGCAGCAGAGCACCGGAGTTCTTCGACCAGCGGTTCCTGATGTGCTTGGCCAGCCACGAGATACCGTCGACGTCGAGGTGGTTGGTGGGCTCATCGAGGATGAGCAGGTCCCAGTCTTCGATGAGCAGTGCCGCCAGAGCCACTCGTCGGCGCTGGCCTCCGGAGAGGCTGCCGACTGTGGCGTTCCAGTCCAGGTCGGCGATGAGACCCGAGATGATGTCGCGGGCTTTGGCGTCGCGGGCCCATTCGTGGTCGTCCATGTCGCCGACGACGGAATAGCCGACGGTCGCGTCGGAGTCCATGGTGTCGCGTTGGCTGAGCATGCCCAGGCGCATTCCGCCCCGGTAGGTCACGCGGCCGGAATCGGGTTCGATGGTGCCGGCGAGCATGCCCAGCAGGCTGGACTTGCCGTCGCCGTTGCGGCCGACGATGCCGATCATGTCTCCGGCGTCGACGCCGAGCGTAACCGAGTCGAAGACGATGCGGGTGGGGTATTCGAGGTGCAGGGCTTCAGCCCCGAGAAGATGTGCCATATCGCCTTCTAGTTTAGTGCACAAGGGGGCCGGGACCAGCATGGGCGGGCAGTCGGGGGACCGGGGACGGAGTCGGTGCCCGGGATGGTCGAGCGTCGGGGTGAGGCAGAGCGAACATGAAGTTATGTTGCGTTTTCATATCGGTGTCGACGATTCGGATGCTAGTGGACCCTGTTATGGGTCTGAGGTGAATTAGACTGACGGAAAATTCATTGAAATATGAGTGATCATCCAGTGGTTTCACAAATTCGGCGGAGGACTCTGCGCCCGATCGACGCCAGTGCTGGACATGAGCAACTTGAGAAAAGAGTAAACGTGAAGAAGCTCGTATCTGCGGTGTCGATTGTCGCCGCATCTGCCCTCGTTCTCTCCGCCTGCGGATCCGGAGACAGCGGGGACTCCAAAGCTGAAGACTTCCTCGGCTGCATGGTGTCGGACTCCGGCGGCTGGGATGACCAGTCGTTCAACCAGTCGGGCCGTGAGGGTCTGACGAATGCGAAGAAGAACCTCGGTATAGAGGAAAAGCTGGCCGAGTCGCAGGGTGACGCGGACTTCAAGCCCAACGTGGACAACATGATCCAGCAGGGCTGCAACCTCACCTTCGGCGTCGGCTTCCTGCTCGAGGACGCGATCCAGGAGGCTGCTGAGGCCAACACGGACCTCAACTTCGCTCTCATCGACTCCACCTTCTCCGATGCTGACGGCAAACCGGTGACGCTGGACAACGCTAAGCCTGTTGTCTTCAACACGGCTGAGGCCGCCTACCTCGCCGGCTATGTGGCTGCGGCATCGTCGGAGTCCGGCAAGGTCGGGACCTTCGGCGGCATCCAGATCCCCTCGGTGACCATCTTCATGGACGGATTCGCTGACGGCGTGAAGAAGTTCAACAAAGAGAACAAGAAGAACGTCAAGCTCCTCGGCTGGAACAAGGAGAAGCAGGACGGATCGTTCTCCGGCGACTTCGAGAACCAGGGGCAGGGCCAGGCGCTGACCAAGCAGCTCATCTCCCAGGGCGCCGACGTCATCATGCCCGTCGCCGGTCCTGTCGGACTGGGTGCAGCCGCGGCCGCGAAGGAAGCCAAGGACGTCAAGCTTATCTGGGTCGACTCCGACGGATACGAGTCCACGGAATACGGTGACATCATCCTCACCTCGGTGGTCAAGCAGATCGCCAACGCGGTCGAGGACACCGTCGCCGAAGCCCAGAAGGGCAAGTTCTCCTCCGAGCCCTACGTCGGCACGCTCGAGAACGAAGGCGTCGGGCTTGCTCCGTACCACGACTTCGATGACAAGGTTCCTGAGGACGTGAAGAAGAAGGTCGAAGAGCTCAAGAAGCAGATCATCGACGGATCGCTGACCGTGGATTCCGAGAGCACGCCCAAATAAGCGAATAGGTTAAACTGCAGGGCCGAGTGGTTTCGGCCCTGCAGTTTTCGAATTTGTGAGGAGTACCGGAAGCAGTGAAACTCGAGCTTCGCGGGATGACGAAGGTGTTCGGATCGTTCGTGGCCAACGACCACATCGATCTCACCATCGAACCGGGCGAGATCCACGCCCTGTTGGGTGAGAACGGCGCCGGAAAATCCACCATGATGAACGTCCTCTATGGACTCTACGACGCCGACGGGGGAGAGATCCTCCTCGACGACAAGCCTGTGACCTTCGCCGGTCCTGGTGATGCTGTGGCTGCCGGGATCGGCATGGTCCATCAGCACTTCATGCTTGTGCCCGTGTTCACCGTCGCCGAGTCGGTGGCGTTGGGCTATGAGCCGACGAAGTCCATGGGACTCATCGACCTCGCCGAGGCACGGAAGAAGGTCAGGGAGATCTCTGCCCGCTTCAACTTCAACATCGACCCCGACGCCCTCATCGAGGACCTCCCGGTCGGTGCCCAGCAGCGCGTGGAGATCATCAAGGCACTGTCGCGCAACGCGAAGATCCTCATCCTCGATGAGCCCACCGCGGTGCTCACCCCGCAGGAGACCGACGAGCTCATCTCGATCATGCGCCAGCTCAAGGAGCAGGGCACCTCGATCGTGTTCATCACCCACAAACTGCGTGAGGTCCGGGCGATCGCGGACTCCATCACCGTCATCCGCCGCGGCAAGATCGTCGGTGAGGCCTCCCCTGATTCCACCGAGGCGGAGCTGGCCAGCCAGATGGTCGGCCGTCACGTATCCCTGACGACGGAGAAGGATGACGCCGATCCCGGTGACGCCACCTTCCAGGTCCGCGGCCTGACCGTCGTCGACAAGGCCGAGAACGTCGTCGTCGACGATGTCAGCTTCGACGTCCGCCGTGGTGAGATCCTCGCCGTCGCCGGCGTCCAGGGCAATGGTCAGACGGAGTTGGCCGAAACGATCATAGGGTTGACCGACCCCAGGTTGGGTTCGATCACTCTCGATGGGAAGGACCTCGTCGGCAAGTCCGTCAAGGACCGTCTGGGTTCCGGCATCGGGTTCGTTCCTGAGGATCGGTCCACCGACGGCATCATCGCCGAGTTCACGATCCGCGAGAACATGATCCTCGACGTCTACGACCGCCCTCCGTATGCCAATGGCCTCAATCTCAAGTCCGCTGTCATCAACGACGAGGCGAAGAAGAAGGTCGAGGAGTTCGACATCCGCCTCGGCAGCGTCGTCGACCCGATTGCGACTCTGTCGGGAGGCAACCAGCAGAAGGTCGTCCTCTCCCGTGAGCTCGGCCGCGACCTGCGCCTCTTCATCGCCAGCCAGCCCACCCGCGGCCTCGACGTCGGCTCGATCGAATTCGTTCACAAACGTGTCATCGCCGAACGCGATGCCGGCACACCCTGCCTCATCGTCTCGACGGAACTCGACGAGGTCTACGGACTCGCCGATCGGATCGCGGTCATGTACTCGGGCCGCATCGTCGGCATCGTCGGTGCCGACACCTCGCGTGAAGCCCTGGGCCTGATGATGGCAGGCGTCCCTGCCGATGAAGCTCTCGCCGCCACCGCGGCACCTGAGAAGAGCGACGCCGCCACCGCGGCATCCGATGACAACTGCGCCACCACCTCGGCGGAGGAGACGAAATGACAACCGATATCTCCCCGGCGGCACCGTCGGCGACCCCGCCTCCGAGCGCCGAAGCCCAGCCGGACAAAGAACCGAATCTGCTGCAGGAAATCCTGTCCGGTTCCTGGTTGGTTTCGGTGCTGGCCATCGTCGTCGCCCTTCTCCTCGGCGGTGTCCTCATCGCCGTGTCTAACGCCGAAGTCGTCGAAGCGGCGATGAACATCTTCGCCGCCCCCGGGGTCTTCTTCTCAACCCTGTTCTCCACCGTCGGCGACGCCTACTCCGCACTGTTTCGCGGTGCGATCTTCGACTGGGACGCCCGCACCACCGAGCGCGCCATCAGGCCCCTGACCGAATCCCTGGTCAGCGGCACCCCGCTCATCCTCACCGGCCTGGGCATCGCCCTTGCCTTCCGTTCGGGTCTGTTCAACATCGGCGGTCAGGGCCAGGTCATCCTCGGCGCCACGATCGCAGGCTTCCTCGGCTACGCCCTCCACCTGCCGCCCGTCGTGCACATGCTCATCGCAGCCGTCGGCGGCATCATCGGCGGCGCGATCTGGGCCGGCATCGCCGGTGTGCTCAAGGCACGCACCGGCGCCAACGAGGTGATCGTGACGATCATGCTCAACTCCATCGCCGGCTACCTGTTGGGCTACCTGCTCAAGCAGAGCTGGTTCACACACACCGACTCGGCGAACCCGCAGTCACGGACACTCGATGACTCATCGCAGATGTTCCTGCTCCTGCCCTCACCGTTCCGTCTGCACTTCGGCTTCATCATCGCCATCCTGGCCACGATCTTCGTCTGGTGGCTGCTGGAACGCTCCACGATCGGCTTCGAATTCAAGGCCGTCGGTGCCAACCCGCATGCGGCTCGCACGGCAGGCATCTCCGTGTCGAAGGTGACGATCCTCGTGATGATCGTCGCCGGTGCCCTCGCCGGACTCGGCGGCGCGGCTCAGGTACTCGGCACCGAGTACAAACTCACCGGCGGAATCAGCGGCTCGATCGGCTTCGACGCCATCACCGTGGCTCTGCTGGGGCGGTCCAAACCCTTGGGGACGTTCCTCGCAGGTCTCCTGTTCGGCGCCTTCAAGGCCGGCGGCTACCTCATGCAGTCCCAGACCGGAACGCCCATCGACATCGTCCTCGTCGTCCAGTCCGTCATCGTCCTGCTCATCGCGGCCCCACCACTTGTGAGGTCGATCTTCCGGTTGCCCACACCGGTGCTCAAGCGGAAGGAGGCCTGACATGAGCGCTCAGAACACCGCCGCTGCGAGCCCGGCAGCGAAGTCCTCGGCACAGTCCAAGGCACTGACCCCGATCGCGTGGAAGTTCCCGATCACCTACTCGATCCTGGCCCTCGTCTCGCTCATCTTCTTCGGCCTCATCGGTCGTGACGGTGATACGACGTTCCGGATCGCGACCGGCGGAGACCTCTTCGCCATTCCCGATGTCGTCGTGTCCTCGACCGTGGCAGGGCTGGTCCTCTCGCTCATCCTCGTGATCATGGCCGCAGCCTCGATCTACCTCGCCATGAAGCGGATCACCCTGGCCGGATGGTTCCCGATGGTCTTCGGCATCCTCTTCGTCGTGTCCTTCCTGGCCTGGGCCGGGGGCGGCAGCGGCGGCGTGATCCCGCTGACCACGCTGTTGGCCGGCGCCCTGGCACTGTCCGTGCCGCTGATCTTCGGCGCCATGTGCGGGCTCGTCGGCGAACGCTCCGGCATCATCAACATCGCCATCGAAGGTCAGCTGCTGGCCGGTGCCTTCCTCGCCGCAGTCGTCGCCTCAGTGGTCAAGAACCCCTATGCGGGTCTCCTGGCAGCCCCGATCGCCGGCGCGCTGGTGGCTGTGGTTCTCACCTTCTTCGCGGTGAAGTACTGGGTCAACCAGATCATCATCGGCGTCGTGCTCAACGTCCTGGTCGTCGGAGTCACCAGCTTCCTCTACTCGACGGTCCTCACACAGAACCCGGGCCTGTGGAACTCCCGGCAGCAGCTGCCTAACCTGCCGATCCCGCTGCTCTCGGACATCCCCATCCTGGGACGGGTGCTCTTCGACCAGAACATCCTCGTCTACATCATGTACGTCGTCGTCATCGCCCTCCAGATCTTCGTGTTCCGCTCGAAGTGGGGGCTGCGGATGCGGGCCGTGGGCGAACACCCGAAGGCTGCCGACACAGTGGGCATCAAGGTCAACTTCACCCGCGTGCGCAATACCCTCATGGCCGGTGCCATCGCAGGCCTCGGCGGTGCCTTCTTCACCGTCGGATCGGGCCTGGCATTCGGCAAAGAGATGTCGGCCGGACAGGGATACATCGCCCTTGCAGCGATGATCCTGGGCAAATGGAACCCGAAGGGTGCCCTGCTTGCCGCCCTGCTGTTCGGCTTCTCCAAGAGCTTGGGCAACACTCTGCAGTCCATCGGAACTCCGGTGGCAAACGAGCTGCTGCTCATGCTTCCCTACATCGTCACGGTTCTCGCCGTCGCCGGTTTCGTCGGCCGGGTTCGCCCACCGGCGGCCGAAGGCGTGCCGTACGTGAAATAGTCCAACCCTGAAGAGAGAGGTATCCCCTATGACTTCCACAGATGTCGAAGCCTCTGAACACGTGTGGAGCGTGGAACCCACCCCCGTTTCGGTCGACGACCTGAGCGAGGACACCTGGTCGCTGCTGCGAGATGAGGCGATGAGAGCGATGCGCTGCGCATACGTTCCGTATTCGTCCTATCCCGTGGGCGCGGCCGCACTGGTCGATGACGGTCGAATCGTCAGCGGCGCCAATATTGAGAATGCCTCGTTCGGGGTGACGCTGTGTGCAGAATGCTCACTCGTCTCCGATCTGTTCATGTCCGGCGGAGGCCGGATCGTGGCATTCGACTGCGTCGATGGTGCGGGAGCGACCCTGGCCCCGTGCGGACGCTGCCGGCAGCTCCTGTTCGAACACGGCGGCACGGAGATGATGCTCAACATGCCCAGCGGCAGGGCTCCTATGTCAGTTGTGCTGCCCGATGCCTTCGGACCAGATCATCTGAGCGGTGATGCGCCGGGCGCAGGCTCCGCCAAGCACTGACCCCGATATCGCCGAGGTGGCCCCGCGATCCGAGCGCCACCTCGGCGATCAATGGTGACCACCAGAACGGTCACCCCAGTGGCCGCCACATCGGCCACCCCAGTGGCCGGGTCGTCGGCCACACTCGAAGAACGAAGGACTGACACTGTGAGCGTAGAGGCATTCGATGCCGTCGACGTCATCGCCGCCAAACGCGATGGCCGTACCCTGAGCAGAGAGCAGATCGACTGGGTGATCGATGCCTATACCCGCGGTGTCGTCGCCGATGAGCAGATGGCCGCACTGGCCATGGCGATCTTCATCAATGACATGGAACCTGGTGAGATCGCGGACTGGACGCAGGCGATGATCGCCTCGGGCGAGCGGATGGACTTCTCATCCCTGTCCCGCCCGACCTCGGATAAGCATTCGACAGGGGGAGTCGGGGACAAGATCACCCTGCCTCTGGCCCCGCTGGTCGCGGTCTTCGACGTCGCCGTCCCACAGCTCTCGGGTCGCGGGCTGGGCCACACCGGGGGGACCCTGGACAAGCTCGAGTCCATTCCGGGCTGGCAGGCGGGTCTGAGCAACGAGGCCATCCTCGACCAGCTCGAGGACCTCGGCGCGGTCATCTGCGCCGCAGGCTCCGGCTTAGCTCCTGCGGACAAGAAGCTCTATGCACTGCGCGACACCACCTCGACGGTCGACTGCATTCCACTCATCGCCTCATCGATCATGTCGAAGAAGATCGCGGAAGGCACCGAAGGACTTGTCCTCGACGTCAAGGTCGGATCCGGCGCATTCATGAAGGACCTGGCCAAGGCCCAGAAGTTGGCTCGGACCATGGTCGACCTGGGCAAGGCGGCCGGGGTCAGGACCTCGGCGCTGCTGACCGACATGTCCACCCCGCTGGGGCTCACAGTCGGCAACGCCCTCGAGGTCCGCGAGTCCGTCGAGGTCCTCGCCGGCGGCGGCCCCTCCGACGTCGTGGATCTCACCGTCGCCCTGGCCGAGGAGATGCTGCGTCTGGCAGGGAAGACCGACGTCGATGTGCGTGCCGCCTTGGGTGACGGCCGGGCCATGGACGTGTGGAAGAAGATGATCCGGGCCCAGAACGGTGACCCCGACGCCGCTCTGCCCGTCGCCGAGCACACCGAAGTCATCACGGCGCCTGCGTCCGGCGTCCTCAGTCGGCTCGATGCATTGTCCGTGGGAGTCGCCTCCTGGCGCCTGGGTGCCGGACGAGCACGCAAGGAGGACCCGGTCCAGGACGTGGCCGGCATCGAACTCCACGCCAAGCCTGGCGACACCGTTGCCGAAGGCCAACCGCTGATGACCCTGCACACGGCGACTCCAGAACGCTTCGCCCGAGCGATCGAATCTCTCGAGGATGCCGTCGAGATCGGAGGCGACCTCAGCGCGGTCTCCGCGTCGATCGTGCTCGAGAAGATCACCTGAGTCGCCGTCACGCGCATTGCATCACCGCAGTACCAACTCACGCAGTACGAATCACACCGCACCATCCACCTTGGAGGACAACCACATGACCAGCAGAGCCGAAGTCGCAGCGATCATCGACCACACGCTGCTCAAGCCCGAAGCCACGTCTGCAGACGTGGAAGCACTCGTGTCAGAGGCGAAGGACCTCGGCGTGCTCGCGATCTGCGTCTCCCCGTCGATGCTTCCCGTCACCGATCCCGGCGAGCTGGTCGTGGCCACCGTCGTCGGCTTCCCCAGCGGCCAGGTCAAGCCAGAGATCAAGGCCGCCGAGGCTGCACAGGCCGTCGCTGACGGTGCCGACGAAGTCGACATGGTCATCAACATCGGTCAGGCCATCGCTGGAGACTTCGATGCTCTGGAGGCCGACATCCGCGGAGTCGTCGACGCCAGCGGCAGCGCCCTGGTCAAGGTCATCATCGAATCCGCGGCGCTCAGCGACGACCAGATCGTCGAAGCCAGCCGCCGCGCCGAGGCTGCAGGGGCAGGCTTCGTCAAGACCTCCACAGGCTTCCATCCCGCAGGCGGAGCCAGCGCACACGCGGTCTCACTGATGCGCGAAACCGTGGGCGATCGCCTCGGCGTCAAGGCCTCCGGCGGAATCCGCACCGTCGACGCTGCAGAAGAGATGATCGCTGCAGGAGCCTCACGTCTCGGGGTGTCGGGATCCGCTGGGATCCTCGGAGGACTCAGCGACTGAGCGTTTCCTAGGCGGCTCCTGCCCGCGCGCTTTCTACAGTCGAAGTCAGATTGATTTGGTTGCAACCAACTCAATCTGACTTCGACTGTATGTGTCCGGGCTGCGGCTGCTGTTCCCCGCTCGCTGCGCCTACACTCAGAGCCCGAAGAAGTCCTGCCACGCCATCAGACGGGTGGAGACGCTCACCACCGGTGGTGAGCCGAGTGGCACTTTGTTCACCGACGTTCCGGCCATTGATCATTCCGAAGGCAGAGGACCTCTGACGGCAGCGGATGCGGCTGCGTCCGTAGAGCTCGATTTTGCTCGCTCCTGAACAGTGTTCAATAATTGGTTCATGGTCAACTACTTGTCACTCGCCGAGCGTGTGCTCTCCGGCACCCCGGCCACCGCCTCCGATGCCCGCGCGATCCTGTCGTCCCCGAATGAGGACCTGCTTGACATCGTCGCAGCCGCAGCCCGGCTGCGACGCGAGCACTTCGGCAAGCGCATCAAGGTCAACTACCTCGTCAACCTCAAGTCCGGACTGTGTCCGGAGGACTGCAGCTACTGCTCGCAGCGCCTAGGCTCCGAAGCGGAGATCCTCAAGTATTCCTGGCTGCCCAAGGAGGAGGCCAAGCGCCAGGCGGAGTTCGGCCTGGCTGGAGGTGCCTCGCGCGTCTGTCTCGTCGCCTCCGGCCGCGGTCCGTCGAACCGGGATGTCGAGCGCGTCTCGGGAATGGTCGAGGAGATCAAATCTGCCACTCCCGGCGTCGAGGTCTGCGCTTGTCTCGGATTCCTCAAGGATGGCCAGGCGCAGCGCCTCAAAGAGGCCGGGGTCGATGCTTATAACCACAACCTCAACACCGCTGAGTCCCACTACGCCGACATCTGCTCGACGCACACCTTCGCCGACCGGGTCGACACCGTCGACAGGGCTCGCCGCGCCGGGCTCTCCCCATGCTCGGGACTCCTCGTCGGCTTGGGCGAGACGAACGACCAGATCATCGAGGCGATCGAATCGCTCAAGGCCGTCGACTCCGAGTCGATCCCGGTCAACTTCCTCATCCCCTTCGACGGCACTCCTTTGGAGGGCACCAACACGTTGACCCCGCAGCACTGCGTGAGGATTCTGTGCGCTGTGCGCTTCCTGTGCCCGGATCGCGAACTGCGCATCGCCGGCGGCCGCGAAATGCACCTGCGTTCGCTGCAGTCGCTGTCGCTGAATGTGGCCAATTCGCTGTTCCTCGGCGACTACCTCACTTCGGAGGGTCAGGCTGCCGAAGAGGATCTCGACATGATCGTCGATGGCGGGTTCGAGATCGTCGGCGCGGAGAGTGCGCAGCAGTTGCGCGACGAGCTCAAGGCCCACCGGGCAGCCCATCAGGCTGCCTTCGACGGCGAAGCACCCGGCCATGCGAACGGCGACGATACGTTCGCTGCCGGCACCGGCGCATCGTACGAGACTGCACCGACTCCAGTCGCAGCCGGCACACTGCCGTGCGGCAAACCGCTGGCGCCTGTCGGTTACGAGGCTGGCAACTCGGGCGTGACGATTCCGACAATCCGTCGCCGCGGTGCTGGCACAGAGGTCTCTCCCAATGCCTGAGCCGGTGCGGTCAGATCCCCAGAGCACGTTGGAGAGGGATGCCGGTCTCCTGTGGCACCCCTATGGTCCGCTCGATTCTGGGGCGCATTTTTCAGTTACCGGTGCGGCCGGTCCCTACGTGGAACTGTGTGATGCGTCCGGCACGACACATCGGCTCCTGGACGGAATGAGCTCGTGGTGGGCGGTTGTCCACGGCTACAGACACCCGGTCATGGACGCGGCACTGACAGCCCAAGTTCGCTCGTTCTCGCATGTCATGTTCGGCGGTCTGACTCACGGGCCGGCCGTCGACCTGGCCGAGCGTCTCGTCGCGGTCACACCGGCCGGACTTGACCATGTCTACCTGGCCGACTCGGGCTCGGTCTCGGTCGAGGTTGCGCTCAAGCTCGCCATCCAGTACCAACGGGCTCGCGGACGCGACCGAGGACGTTTCCTCGCCCTCGAAGGCGCCTATCACGGTGACACGAGCGGAGCGATGAGCGTATGTGATCCGGTTGGCGGGATGCACGCCGATTTTGCCGGACTGCTGGCCTCTCAGCTGTTCCTGCCACGCCCTCCGCTGCCCGAGGCTTCCACCACCGAAGTCGAGGCATGGGTGGCCCGGGCCGAGAACCTCGTCGACGCGCATGGGTCCGAACTCGCCGGTATCATCGTCGAGCCCCTCTTTCAGGGCGCTGGCGGTATGCGCCCCTATCATCCGGCCGCCTTGCGGGCGCTCCGGCGGCTCGCCACCGAGATCGACGCTGTGCTCATCGCCGATGAGATCGCCACCGGCTTCGGCCGCACCGGCGCCGATTTCGCCTGCCGGTCGGCCGGCATCACCCCGGATGTCATGTGCCTGGGCAAAGCGCTGACCGGCGGCTATCTTACGCTGGCAGCCCTCATGTGCAGCGGCCCGATAGCCGAGGTCATCACCGCCTCCTCTCACCGGGCGCTCATGCACGGACCGACCTTCATGGCCAATCCGCTGGCCTGCGCGGCAGCCACCGCCTCGGTCGGGCTGCTCTTCGCCGATGACACGAGCGGCTGGGAACCGGCCATCGCCCGCATCTCTCCGGCTCTCGAATCCGGTCTCGCCCCGGCGCGACAGCTGGCGCACGTCACCGAGGCGCGTGTGACCGGTGGCATCGGCGTCATCGAACTCGATCGCCCGGTCGATGTCGGACTCACCACGCGCATCGCCGCAGAGCATGGCGTGTGGCTGCGGCCCTTCCGGCAGCACATCTACACGATGCCGCCCTACATTTCGACGCCGGAGACGATGGAGACGATCACAGCAGCGATGGTCGCAGCCGCCGCGGCGCACTCCGAAGGAGAGCTGCAGTGAATGCCATTGCCTCCCGCCTTGCCGCTGCAGCCGAACGCCGCAGGTCCGCCGATCTGGACCGCAATGATCTGGTGCTCAACGGACTTGACCTCGCCTCCAACGACTACCTGGGCCTCTCGCAGCATCCGATCGTGCGTGCGGCGGCGATCGAGGCGATCGAACGCTATGGCACCTCAGCCAGGGCCTCGCGACTCGTCACCGGAACCACACCCGCCCATCATCGGTTGGAAGCCGCGCTGGCCGAACGGCTGTGCCACCCGGCATGTGTGACGTTCTCCAGCGGATATCTGGCCAACATCGCCGCGGTCACGACCTTGGCCGGGCCGGACACACTCATCGTCTCCGACTCCCATAATCACGCCTCACTGATCGACGCCTGTCGCCTGACGAAGGCCTCGCTGACCGTCGTTGCCCACAACGATCCGAGCGCCGTCGAAACCGCCTTGGCTGATCGTGAGCAGGCAGAGGCACTCGTGATCGTCGAATCGGTCTACTCCGTCCTCGGCGACGCAGCCGATCTGCCGCGACTGATTCAACTCTGCGTCCGCTACGATGCTCTGCTGCTCGTTGACGAGGCTCACGGGATCGGCGTGGCCGGTGTCGAGGCACACAGCGGAATGGGCGCCGCCGCAGGCCTGAGCGAACACCGTGACCGGCTCGTCGTCACTGCGACCCTGTCGAAGTCGCTCGGCTCCCAGGGAGGAGCGCTGCTGGGTTCCGAGCTCATCCGCGATGCCGCCGTCAACACTGCCCGCTCCTTCATCTTCGACACCGGGCTCGCCCCGGCCAATGCGGCAGCTGCCCATGCAGCGCTTGGCCTCATCACTCGCGACAAGGTGGCATCGATGGAAGTTGCGCGCGCCCAACTCGCAACTGCGCTTGAGGTGCCGATTCCTGCCGGCGCTGTGCTCTCAGTGCCGATGCCGACTCCGGAATCCGGAGTGCGAGCCCGCGCTCTGCTGCGTAGGGAGGGGATCCTTGTCGGCTGCTTCCGCCCGCCATCCGTCCCTGATGGGATCACGCGGGTGCGGCCGACCGCGCGTGCTGGTCTGAGCTCCGATGATCTGGCCCATGCCTGTGAGCGGATCCGGTCGATCACCGACGCCTGTGGTTCGACGGCAGCACAGTGATTCCGCGCTTCCTGCTCGTCACGGGAACGGACACCGGTGTCGGCAAGACTATCGCTGCTGCGGCGCTGGCCGCGACGCTGACAGCCGCCGGGCGGCGGGTCGTCATGTGCAAGCCGATCCAGACGGGGCACATCGGCTCTGACGACCCTCAGCGTGAGCAGCTTGAAGCCGACTACAGCGATGTCGTCACCGAATCCGACGCTCAGATCATTGCCCGGCTGACCGGAATCCATACGTTCACGAATATCACACTGCGTCTGCCGATGGCTCCGCTTCCGGCTGCCCGCGTGGAGTCGGCCGGATCTGTGTCTTCTGCTGCCGGCGCAGTTTCGATCCTGCCCAGCGCAGCCGAGCATGCAGAGCTCATCCGCACAGTTGCCGAACGCACCAGTGCTGACCACGTCCTCATCGAAGGCTCAGGGGGAGTGCTCGTCGACTTCGGAGGCCATACCGCCGCCGACATCGTCGCCTGCCTATCGGCCGACAGAGACTCCATCGGTGCCGTCATCGTCGCCCGCTCGCGCCTGGGCACCCTCAACCACACCGCTCTGACCGCCGAATCGCTCAGGAGTCGGCAGATTCCGGTCACCGGCATCATCATCGGCTCGTGGCCCGAGCCTGCGCCGATGGTCGACCGTGACAATCGCTCTGCGCTGTCCGCTATCGCCACCATCCTCGGCGCGGTTCCCGCCGGAGCCGGTCACTGCCTCGGGCGCGGCGAGTTCACTGCACAAGCACCCGGTTGGCTCCATCTGCCTCAGTGAGAAAGATATGACTGCGCTGCTTCACACGTGTATCAGGCAGGTTCGAGCCACCTTCTGAATTGGCGCTGGTCGTCATTGCACTCAACCTCACAGGAGCCGCGGCAGTCCTGACTGGGGAGGGGCTGCCGCTTCCAAGCCACTGGAGATGCGCCCAATCCTCGAGGCACTCACCATGATCAGAATTTGTGCCAACATCCGGGTCAGGTATCGGATCAGAGACCGAAGAAGGCCTTGAGCTCGGTGCTGATAGAGGTCAGACGCTCCGTCAGGGCCGGTGTGAGGGAGGCACTCGCCGAGGTGACCGGCAGCCGCATCCCTGCACTGACCGCGGCCCGGGTGTCGGCGTGGATCGAGGCCTCCAGCTCGGAGGGTTCGGCGACGACCTCGAGGTAGCACTTGAGCTTCGGCTCCGTGCCCGAAGGCCGGATGATGACTCGGGAGTTCGACTCCGAGAGCAGCAGGATCCCGTCGGTGGGAGGAATGTCTCCGTAACCGGCTGAGAGGTCGTGGATTTCGACGACGGGAGATCCAGCCAGGGACACCGGCGGACTCTCCCGCAGCTTCGCCATGGCCGTAGCGATGAGAGAGACATCGTCGAGGCGAAAGCTCAGCGGGGCGGTGGCGAAGAAGCCGTCGCGCTTCCGGATCCGATCGAGTTCTGCCTCGATGCTCGACCCGTGTTCCTTCAGCCTCGAGACCAGCGCTGCGAAGGTTACGGCCGCAGAGATTCCGTCCTTGTCGCGCACCGCAGACGGGTCGACGCAGTAGCCCAGCGCCTCCTCGTAGCCGAAGACGAGGCCGGCGACGCGGGAGATCCACTTGAACCCGGTGAGCGTGTTCGCCGCCGCGAAGCCATGACTGGCGGCAGCTGAGGCCAGCCCTCGAGAGGACACAATCGAGTTCGCAAACACCAGAGCAGGTGATTCCGCACCCCCGCCAACGACGTCCGATGCCTCGGTTTCGACCGAATCCGAGGCGCCGGGCGAGGATCCGAGCTGTGCCGCATGATGCGTCCCGGCAGCCAGCCGGACCGCGGCATCCTCGCCCAGCAGCAGACCCACCTCGTCGCCGGACAGCTGCCGGTACCCGGACGCAGTCGAGGCATCCGGAATGGCCGCGGAGAACCGGTCGGCATCGGGGTCGTTGGCGATGACGAGTTCGGCACCGACCTCACGGGCCAGCGCATAGGATTCGTTGAGGGCCCCGGCCTCCTCGGGGTTGGGGAACGAGACCGTCGGGAAGTCCGGATCCGGAGCCTGCTGCGAGGGCACCGGGTGCACATCGGTGAAACCGGTGCGTGTCAGAGCCGCCTCGGCGACGGAGGCTCCGACACCGTGGAGCGAGGTGAGTACGATAGACAGCTCTGACTCTGCTCTCACCCCCAGAGCATCGATGCGAGCCAGGTAGGTCTCGACGATTGAGTCATCGAGGTGTTCCCAACCGGACTCGGCACGCGGGACCGAGGCCACAGATTCGACTGCCGCGATCTGCTCAGCGATGAGAGCATCAGCGGGACTGACGATCTGAGCACCGGCACCAGCCTGGGCGGCGGACGGATTGGTCTCGATCGCCAGCAGCGGACGCTGGCCCAGGTAGACCTTGTAGCCATTGTCAGCAGGCGGATTGTGGCTGGCGGTGACCATGACACCGGCATCGGCCTGCAGGTGGGACAGGGCGAAAGCGAGCAGCGGAGTGGGCAGCTGATCGGGCAGTTGGATGGCGGTACCGCCGGCCGCCGTGACGACGGCGGCTGTGTCGGTCGCGAAGTCTGAGGACTTGTAGCGAGCATCGCATCCGATGACGACAGTGAATCCCTCACCCACGGTGTTCAGGAGGAAACGGGAGAGACCTGCTGCGGCGCGGATGACGACGGCGCGGTTCATACGGTTCGGTCCGGCCGCGATCTCTCCGCGAAGCCCCGCGGTGCCGAAGGTCAGGGGGCCGGCGAAGCGATCTTCGAGGTCGGCCAGAGCCGTTTCGTCACC
Source organism: Brevibacterium sp. UCMA 11752 (assembly GCF_021532235.1). Taxonomy (NCBI): domain Bacteria; kingdom Bacillati; phylum Actinomycetota; class Actinomycetes; order Micrococcales; family Brevibacteriaceae; genus Brevibacterium; species Brevibacterium sp. UCMA 11752. The sequence goes on from NZ_JACBOS010000003.1 coordinate 2,024,899, forward strand.
GGTCGTCGCGGCGGTGAGGATTGTGCGCAGGGTGGTTGCTGTCTGCTGGTCGGGGTCGTCGGCGATCCATGCCTCGACGACGTCGGCATCGAATCCGTTGCTGAAGCGATCGGCTACTCGGGTCATGTCTGTCCTTGTCCGGTGTTGTCGGCGAGAGGGATGCGGTTGGGCGGGCGAGTGATGCCGGTGCGTCTTCGGGGCAGCAGCTGCTCAGAGTGTCCGGGCTCGCTCAGAGCTTCGAGACGATGTCGGCGAGCAGCTGTGAGATCCGCGGTGCGGCTGCGACTCCGGCCTCGATGACCTCGGCATGGGAGAGCGGGGTCTCCTGGATGCCGGCGGCCAGGTTCGTGACCAGAGAGATGCCCATGAGTTCCAGACCGGCCTGACGTGCGGCGATGGCCTCCAACGAGGTCGACATTCCAACGAGGTCGGCGCCGAGGACTCCGGCCATGCGCACCTCGGCGGGAGTTTCGTAGTGCGGTCCCCGGAACTGTGCGTAGACGCCCTCGTCGAGGCTGGGGTCGATCTCCTTGGCGATGGCACGCATGCGCGGGGAGTACAGATCGGTGAGGTCGACGAAGTTCGCACCTTCGATGGGGGAGGTGCCGGTGAGGTTGAGGTGGTCGGAGATGAGGACCGGGGTGCCGGCGGCCCAATTGCGATTGAGTCCTCCGCAGCCGTTGGTGAGCACCAGGTTCTCGCATCCGGCGGCAGCGGCGGTGCGGACCCCGTGGGCCACAGCGCGCACGCCCTTGCCCTCGTAGTAGTGGGTGCGGGAACCGAGGACGAGAGCGTGCTTGCCGCTGGCTTCGATTCGGATCGTGCGCAGGGTGGCGCCGTGGCCTTCGACGGCGGGCGCGTGGAAGCCGGGGACGTCCGCGGCCGAGATCTCGCTGATCGTTTCGCCGAGGAGCTCGGCTGCTCCGCCCCATCCCGAACCGAGAACGAGAGCAATGTCATGGGCCTCGATGCCGGCTTTGGAGTTGATGGTCGTGGCCGCGGCGCGAGCGGCGGCGGTAGGATCGCTTAAGTCAGTCATGACGCCAAGATTATCAAGTTCTCGACCCGTTCAAGGAGCGCACACAATGCCGATCAGAGACCTGACCGATGGTGACGACCTGCGGTTGAACGAGGTGTTCGCCGACGCCGATACGCCGGCCGCTCATATGGCCAGGTCCCTGTTCCGCCCGTCCTCGGATTCGCCTCTGCTGCGATCCGTCATCGCCGAGGTGGTGCCTGAGGTTCCCGTCGGTGCTGCCGCGATCGCGCAGTCCCCGCTCCACCCGTACCGGGCGTGGGTCCACGTCGAGGTCGCGGCCGAGGAACAAGGCCACGGTCAGGGACGAGAACTCTTCGAAGCAGTGTGTGCCGAGACCGTCGGGACTGCCCTGGAAGGACTTGACCTGCGCACACGTGTACAGGCCGGGAGCTCAGGTGCGGGATTCGCGCAGGCCCTCGGCTTCGCACCGCTGACGACGACACGGGTGATCAAGGTCGCCGCCGGTGCACTGCCGCCCAGCGGTGGCGGACGTGCCGAAGACCTCGAGATCGTGGCCACCGGATCGGTCAAGCTCACGAAGGCCTTCCTCGCGTGGTACACCGCCGTGAACAAGGACGACGCTGTCGGTCCGCTGACGATCGGTCAGGTCAACAACGCGTTCCTCTCCGAAGCTGCCGGTGCCCACGGTGCCGCACTGCTCAACGGCGAGGCCGGCTCGTCCGACGACTCTGGACTCAGCGCCTTCGCCGTCTCCTACGCTCGCGAGGCCGACCAGACTGGTGTCGAGATCACGGATGCCATGCCGGCACCAGGCGATGACGAAGAGGCCCCCACTGAACTCATCATCGGGTCGATGTTCGAAACTCGCGAGGAAGCCGCCGACACCACGAGCGAGCTGTTCAGGGCAGCGATCGCTGACGCCGAGCTTCTCCTCGCCCGACTCTCCGTCGATGCCGACGTCGTCCTCGAAGTCACAAGTGGCATGCCGGTGGTCTCCGCCCTGGCAGACCGTCTGCTCGAATCCGGCCAGGCGAGCGAACTCTACCGTTACGAAACACTCACGGGTCCTCCTGCCGACCCTCGCCGAGTCGAGACTGCTGCCGGCAGAATCTGACAGAAAGTAGGACACCAGTGTCTTCGGCTGACAGTGGGGGCAGAGAGACGATCACCCCTGACACTCACACCCAGAACGTGGGCCTGCGCAGGGGACTGACCGCCCGGCACATCCGCTTCATGGCTTTGGGTTCGGCCATCGGCACGGGGCTGTTCATGGGGTCTTCGGAGTCGATCCAGGCCGCAGGCCCGTCCGTGCTGGTGGCCTACATCATCGGCGGTGCCGCCGTCTTCATGGTGATGCGTGCGCTGGGCGAAATGCTGGTCCGCCACCCCGTCTCGGGATCCTTCGGCCAGTTCGCCTCGCACTATCTCCACCCATTCGCCGGTTTTCTCGTCGGCTGGACCTTCGTCTTCGAGATGATCCTTGTCGCCGTCTTCGACGCCACCGCCATCGGCGTGTACATGGGCTTCTGGTTCCCTGGAGTACCTCGCTGGACCTGGGTACTGGCCGTTGTGCTCTTCATCGCCGCGATCAACATGATCGGCGTCAAGGTCTTCGGCGAGCTGGAGTTCTGGTTCGCACTCATCAAAATCGTTGCGATCATCGCCCTCATCGGCGCCGGCGTGGCCATCATCATCTTCGGCTTCGGCATCGCCGACCACGATCAGATGGGTCCGCGTGCACTGTTCGACCACGGAGGAGCGTTCCCACACGGACTCTGGGGTCTCCTCTCATCATTCACGATCGTGATGTTCGCCTTCGGGGGCATCGAGATCATCGGAGTCACCGCCGGTGAGGCACAGAACCCGAAGAAGGTGCTGCCGGCCGCCATCAACTCGGTGCCGGTGCGCATCCTGCTCTTCTACGTGCTCACCCTCGGCGTGATCATGTGCATCCTGCCCTGGAACCAGATCACCTCGGAGATCAGCCCCTTTGTCGCGATCTTCGACTCCGTCGGCTTCAACGCGGCAGCCGCCATCCTCCAGGTTGTGCTCATCACGGCGGCGCTCTCGGCCATCAATGCCGATATCTTCGGAGCTGGTCGGATGCTCCACGGTCTGGCGGAACAGGGGCAGGCACCGCGTTCCTTCGCCCACACCACTCGCAACGGAGTGCCGGTGATGACCGTGATCACGATGATCGTGGCCCTGCTCGTCGGCGTGCTCCTCAACTACCTCTACCCCGACCAGGCCCTGTTCCTGCTCGGCGCATTGGCGACGTTTGCGACAGTATTGGTGTGGCTGGTCATCCTCACGGCTCATATTCGGATGAAACGGGTGCTGGTCCAGGAGAACCGACTGCGCAGTGAGTTCCCGATGCCGCTGTGGCCAGCGGGGTCCTGGGTCACGGTGGCATTCATCCTCTTCGTCATCGTCATGGTCGGAATCGTTCCTGATTCCCGTCCGGCACTGTGGGTAGGTCTTCTCTGGGTCGGCGCGCTGTGGCTGTGCTACTTCGCCTTCGTCCGGGGTGAGGGTCGCCGACACTACCAGCTCATCGACCACACCGAGCCGCTGCCTGCAGGCAGACACAAGGAGAGTACTGACTGATCGTCGGCTCGAATCGTGATCGGTCAGACGACCTCCACCGTGAGATCAGCGGTTCTCTCAGCTGAGAAGAGCCTCTCCGCTGAGAAGAGCCTCACAGCTTGAGTTCGCTGCTCGGTGACGAACCATGCCGTCCCCGGATCCCCATCGAGTGGCGGCAGCCTGAGCAGACCCAGATTGCTGAGGTCCTGCCTACTGTGGGCACCGAGGATCAGCATCGGACCCAAGCCCTGCACCTTAGCCAAGGGGGAACCGTAGCCGGGAGTGAACCGCACCGGCATGGTCACGACATGCAGGCCGCCGTCGAGGAGATCGAAGGCGTCCGGTTTCGTCTCCTGATGCGCATCGTCATGGACCGTGAGCGCCCGACTGCTGACTGCCGCCGCAGCGGAGCACGTCTGCCGCAGCATGGCCGCGGTCGCACTCTTGCCAGACTGCGGTGATCCGCGGACACTGAGAACCTCTCCGTCACGGACCGGATTCCACACGACGAGCGTCCCGAAGGGGTCGATTCCCAGCGGGATCCCCGTGCTCGCCGAATCCAGCCGCGCGGCCACGTGTCCCGGCGCCTCCGTGAGTCCCGGTGCCACCGTGAGTCCGCGCCATCGTGGTCTGAAGCGTCCGCGCCCGTCATCGCAGTCGTCCGCCCGGGCGATATTCTGCCGGTGCGGCACCAGCTGCACATCGGCGCCGTCACCGCCGGCCTCCTGCGCACTGGGGCCGACGAGCACTGCCCTGTATTCGGGCCATGTTCCGACGAACCGCTGCCGAGACAGTCCGACGCTGAGTCCATCACCTCCTGCACCGGGCGGGAAGATCACCTGTGATGTGAAGGCCGCGCTTGTGCTCGTAGACGTGCGGCACCCGGCCAACAGGAACGTCAACCCCAAGCCAGATCCGTGTTTGAGCAGCCGTTCCGTCTCGGCGGCCATCTGGTGGTCCATGGAGTCGATGAACTCATTCCAGTTGCTGCAGACAATGATCGTGGCCGGCAGGTCTGCGCCGGTGGGACCGTCTCCTCCTGCAGGAGTACGGTGCAGATGGTCGAGGATCGTGTGGAACCGCCACCCGGTGTCCATTCCGCAGGTGACTTCGGCCCAGCCCATAGACGATGCGATGCGTCCCAGCGCCACGATGCGGTGAGTCGCAGCGGCACTGGATGCCATTCGTCGCATGACTGACGTGATGACATCAGGATCGGTGCCGACGATGATGGTCGAGCCATCGACAGCAGGAGAATATGACCAGGTGCTCTGCTTCTGGTGGCTGGGAATGTCCACGATCCCGGTCACCGTGGTGCCCGTCACCCCTGGATCATTCTCTTCTGAGCCACCCTCACCAGACAACGATGAGAGCAGCACAGGGACATTCTCAGGATCGGGCAGTGGTGGGAGAACCACAGGACGAAGTGGATGAGGCGATAGCTGTGATTGCTCGCAGGACTCACGATGGGCCTGTTGGAGATTGCCGACGCGGATTCCGTTGACGCTGTGTTGGGTGGGAAGACCTCGGCCGGGCTCCCACGGTCGGAGACGAGGCCGATGACGCACCTCGGCGGCGGCAGAAGTGGAGGTGGGGACCGCGACCCGGAACTCAACGACCGACGAACCCGAGTCGAGGCACGCCGCTCCCGGTCTGTCCGGCGGCAGATGTGCGGCATCGTTGACACCGATGACGTCGAAGGAGTCCGCATCCTCGCGCACGCGCAGGCACACCCTGATGTTGATATTGGCCTTCATCTGTCCGGTGACGACGCCGAGCGGGCGCTGCGTGGCGAGGATCAGATGCACTCCCAAGGACCGGCCCAGCGCTGTCAGGTGCTCCAGCAGATCAGCTGCCTTCGGATGGGTCGCCATGAGTGCGTGGAATTCGTCGATGACGACGACCAGCCTCGGCGGGGGATCGTCGAGTTCGAGGACATCGGAGCATCCGTGATCGGCCAAGAGCCGTTCGCGACGGGTGATCTCGGCACGGACGGAGACCAATGCGCGGAAGGCCGCTGCCGAATCGAAATCATCGAGGACGCTGTCCGTGTGCGGCAGATCCTCCAACGGGGCAAATGTCGCCCCACCCTTGAAATCGATGAGGACGAACGTCAGCCGCCGAGGTGGGTGTTCCAGGGCCATTGCAAGCAGCCAGGTCTGGAGCAGAATGGATTTCCCGCTGCCGGTCGTGCCCGCCACGAGGGCGTGGGGACCGTCGTTGAAGAGGTCGAGGGTGACGTCCCCGTCGTCTCCGCGTCCGATCGTCACCGGCCCGGGAGGAGTTCGTGCCCAGCGGTGGCGAATGGCTTGTCGCCCGTCGTCGTAGAGGTCGCCGAGGCCGTGGTTCGGCAGCCTCTCGGCCCCGGTTCTGCTCACCTGCCGTTGGTCGAGGGTGAGGTACCGGCCGGGTGGCATGAGTGCGGCGATGAGCGTTCTGCCCGGCACTGGGCCGTCTGCTGCCGATGAGTCGTCGGTGCGTGCCTGGGCCAGACTGCCCAGGGACAGCGAGATCGATGCGGTGGGCGCAGGTGCGTGCAGCTGCAGCGTCGTCGGATTCTGGTCGGATAACCGCACGTCGATCGTCGACTCGCTTTGGTCCTCGTGGCGGCTTCCCTGCAGCTCCGGCAGTCGGAGCAGTTCAGGAGAGGGGCGCCAGTCGTAGGTGGAGTCGGCCAACCAGGACAGGGCCATGCGACGCAGCTGTTCGTGATCGCCTGTGACAGTCACCGAGGTTGTGCGCGGGTCGATGCGAAGCGGCACGTCGTCGATGATGACCGCTCCATCGAAATGGTTGGTGCCCTCGCGGAGTTCATCGGCAATGGTGATGGGGCTGCGAGCAGATCCGAAGCCGAGGCACAGACCCGAACTGGTCTGCAGCCAGAGTCTGTGTTCGGCGACCAGGGTGTCCAAGCTCTGCCGTGCTGTCTCGACCGCTGCTCGTCGGTCGATGACACATCGGGCGCAATCGCGGACGTACCGACGTTTCTCCATGACATAGGCGACGTATCCGGAGATGGGTGCGGAGACGCTGAAGAGGAGGAACCACCACATTCCGGTGACGAGCGCGAGCACTCCACCGATGGCGATGGGGATGAGGAATGCCCACCATTGGGGAGGTTTCGCGGGGCGAGGGTCGTCGATGGCTGCGGGCGCCACGTGTGTGGGCTCGCGCCCGGTGCTGGTGGAGGCTCGAGGAAGGGGAAGGCGTGAGCAGGCTTCACTGGCCTGGGTTCTGGCAGGGGAGGTCGGTGCGAAGATCGTGGTGCCCAACGACGAGTATGTTCGCTCTCTGGCCGGACTCAGCTCCAGTCGCGCTGGCTGGCGGGACATGCAAGGGTCGACGATGGTCAGACAGTCGGGATGGCTGATGCGGCTGAGCAGAGGGGAGCGGGGGTCGATGCCGATTGTGAACCCCGAATCGGGCCCCGCGAGCACTGAGACGGAAGCAGATCCGGATCCGCGACAGAGAAGGAACACTCCGAGAACTGTGACAGGGTTCAGCGACTGCCACCGCCCCCAAGCCATGGATCTCACCATGGTCTCCGGGTTCTCTTGTGTGCCGGGGTCCCTCGGCAGTCGGTTGCCTGCGACGAGGTCGGCCGAGGTCAGGATAGGACCGAAGACGGTGCGAAATACCTCAAGGACTGGCAGCTCAGAGTCTGCCTCGATCACATCGGTGCGAATGTTCGCATTGGCGTCGATGCGATGAATGAGGCCGAGCGTGTTCATGCTCTCAGGATCACGAGCTGTGCCGCACCGGGCAAGGGCTTCTCACCCCGCTGTGGACAAGAAGCCTGTGTCCACAGGCTATTCGAGCAGAAGTGGGGGAGACATCAACAGGAGAACACGTCGGAGTCGTTGGATTGGAGCCTCACGAAATGCGCAGCGAGCCCCGAGCGTATGCGGTGGCCTGCAGCTCGATGAGGTCGGGGACGAAACGTGACAGCAGCGCGGGCGTGTAGTCGGCTCGCAGACGGATCACGACCGAATGCTGCCCGTCCGCATCGGCACTGAGCTCCACATTGTGCAGTCCCTGCGGGGTCGGCACCGCGGCGACATAGCGACTGGCAGCTCGTTTCGCAGCAGGTGGTGAGAACACGAGCCCGGGCTCACTGCCGGGAGCCGGTTCGAACGAGTCGGAGGCGGCCAGCGCCGCAGAATCCGCCACGCTCTGCAATTCTCGTCTGGTCATGTGCAGATCCGTCAGCGCTGCGATGAGGAAGGCCAGCAGCAGGGCGATGACGACGAAGCCGATCGCCAGTGGAGTGATCGACCCTTCATCCGCGTGGCCCCGGTGCTGCTTTGGCATCATCTCAGGCCTCACCTGCGGTGGCGACGACATCGGTGTGGGTGGCACGAAGAGTGATGTGCGGCGAATGCTTGGTGCCGAAGAGGAGCGGGAACCCGGGCAGAGACACCTTCGTCTCGACCCGTGCGGTGATGAGGGAACCTGCCTGTCCACAGGGTCCAGAGCATGAGTAGTCGATGGTGATGGGGACACCGGTGAGTCCGAAATCGGTGAAATGCATGTCGGCAACTTGATGGGCCCTGCGTTCGGAGGGGTCGGCATCGCGGGCGGCGATCCGGGAGGCCGAGATCGCCGTCGACGTGGTGGCATAGCTGGCGGCCTGCAGCTGGGAGATCGCGAGCATGAGATAGACGACGGGGATGAGCAGCACGATCGAGGCGAAGATGAATTCGATGACGGCCGTGCCCGCATCGGGATGGTCCTCCGGCATCTGTGCGTCAGTCTCAGTCACTGTCGACGTCCTCAACGATGGACCGTCCGCTCAGATCCCACACCTCGGCAGGACCCCACAGGCCGAGGACGGGCAACGGCGTCCGCACTCGGACCTCGACGATGTCGACTTGACCGCGTTCCCCCGTTGTGACGGTGATCGACTGAGCATAGCGCTCGCCCACAGATACGGTGATGAGCTCGGAAGCCAGGCGTTTGCCGTCTGCCATTGACTGATCGGCGAGGCTGGCTTGGCGGGCACCGGCGATGGCCGAATCGATGACGGTGTTGCGGACGTGGATGACCAGACCGATCTGCAGGGTTCCAGCCAACACGAGCGCCAGGAGCGAACCGATGAGGGCGAACTCGGCGATCGCGGAACCGGAATCAGCCCGAGCTTTGCAGTCCTGGTGACTCACCCGGCGCCCCGAACCTTGTTCATCGCGTCCTGGAACATCGAGGTGAAGGCTTCGCCGGCCAATGCCCACAAGGCGACGACCAAACCAGCTGTCATCAGCGTGATGAGGACCCAGCCGGGAACATCACCACGGTCCGGTCGGTCACCTCGGCGCTCGCCTCGGCGGTCTGGGTCGTCAGTTGAGAGGCCGATGACGAACACAGCGAATCGGTTCATCAGGTGGTGGAACATGGTGTCTCCTTCTGCAGTGCAATCGGTTGGCGGGCTAATCAGATGCTGAGGCGATCAGACGGTGGCGGGACCGGGCTGCGAGTGCGCGTCGGCTCAGGTCATGGACGCAGATCATGGGCTCAGGTCGAGGACGGTGAGTGAGGGAAAGACGGCGAAGATGACGGTCACCGGGAGCACGAAGACGACCACAGGCACCAACATTCCAATCTCCTTCTTCCCCGACAGCTCGAGCAGACGACGCCGTGATTGTTCCCGCACATCGGCAGCTTGGGCGCGGAGGACCTCCGCCAGCGGGGTTCCGCGGGTCATCGACACGGCCAGACCGTCCACGAACTGCACGATCTCGGGGATGGCGATCCTGGTGGCCATCGCGTCGAGCGCATCGACGAGTGGTGTCCCGGTTCGCGTCGTCGCCAGCGCTGTGCGCAGCTCATCGATGAGGTCTCCCGAACAGGTGCGGCACACCCGTTCGAGTGCTTCGACAATTCCCTCACCAGCGGTGATGGACAGGGCAAGGAGTTCGGCGACGGTGGGGAACTCTGCGAGGACACGCGACTCGTGACGAGCGATGGCTTGGCTCAGGCGCCAGTCGTTGGTGATGTGTCCGGCGATGCCGCCGCTGATGATGAGAACGAGGGTGACAACGGGGGAGAAGCCGCGTTGAGCCGAGAGCAGGCCGGCCACGCATCCCGCGGCGATCATGCCTGCCAGAATGCTCAGAACCTGGTTGATGCGGAAGCGCTCCAGGGATGCACCCCCGCCGAGCCGGTTGATCCGCAGGTTCAATGTGGCGTCGGTGGTGATCCGGGATGTCACCCACATGGTGGCGCCGAACGTGGCGGACTTGAGCAGTCCCAGCAGCCCCTCCGTGCGGGGAGTCGGCGGAGCGTAGATGTCGACCAGTGATTCCTGATCACGCAGATACGGTGCGATGCGAGATGACAGCGTTGGTCGCCGCAGAGGCGGCAGGGAGAGGACGAAGATGCAGAGTGCGAGCCCGTTGAAAGCCCCGAGAGCAAGGATTGTGAGCGGATCGGTCAGCGCGCTCACAGCACCTCACTGCCTTCGGCCGAGCGGCGGAACGACGAGGAGGACAGGGATGATCCTTCAATGACACGCGGTTCTTGCGGGAGCCTGCCGATCCGCTTCATCGCCTGATATGCCAGCAGCGAGACGACGAATCCGGAGGCCAGGAGAAGCAGACCGGTCTGGGAGTTGTAGGCAGCCGCTGTCTCCGGCCGGGTCGACAGGAACGCGAGCACCACCCAGGGAGCGGCCACCGCCAGCCGAGCACCGTTGACCGTCCACTGCTGCCGGGCGGAGAGTTCATTGCGGGTGCGGGCATCGTCGCGGACGAACTGGGCGAGGGCTCGCAGCATCGTGCCGAGGTCACTTCCGCCGACCTGCCTGGTCACGCTGAGTGCGACGACGATCCGGTCGGCCACAGGGTCGGCGCTGACCTGGCGGAAGCGTTCAAGGGCGATGGCGAAAGAGCCGCTGGCCCGGTACTCCTCGGCGAAGACTTCGAACAGCGGTCGCAGAGGTTCAGGCCCCCGGTGGGCCAGCGAACTCAGAGCCTCGGGCAGTGACAGGCCGGCGCGCACACCGGAATTGAGATGGTCAAGGGTCTCGGGCCACAGTTCGCGGCGCATCACCTGTTTGCTCCGAGCACGATGTTGAAGCAGTCTGTGCGGCAGCCACGAGGCGAAGAGACCGAAGCACAAGGCGATCGCCCAGGAGCCGGTGAGGACAGTGGCGACGACGCTGACGATGATGAAGACGGCGATCGAGATGAGGATCAGGTGGCTCGGGTGCAGCCGTGGGAAGCCGGCCCCGGTGAGCATGTCGTCGAGTTCGCGTACCCATCGTCGCTGCACCCGTCTCTTCGACTGTTTCTGCCACAGCGACATCCACAGTAGGAAGAGACCGGCGCCGAAGCACGCGCCGATGAGAAGACTGAATTGGGAATAGCTCATGCGGCTTCCAGAATGGAATGGAGATCTTTGCCGATGGCGGCGAATCGTTCGCCGAGGTGGCCGAACCCCTGTCCACGAACCAGCTGTCCCTGCGGCGAATGGAAGATCGTGTCGAGTTCGACGACGTCGCCTTCGACGCCACCGGGGACGGCGCAGATCTCACTGACGAGGCGGGTCCCGTTCGCGTCACGTCGCAGGTGGACGACGACGTCGATGCTCACTGCCACGGTGGGGACGACGAAGGAAGAGGAGATGTTGGCCCCGGCCAGAAGCGGCAGAGTGCAGATCTTCGTGATCGCGGCGCGGGCGGAGTTCGCGTGGATCGTTCCCATGCCGGGCAGGCCGGAATTCAAGGCCACAAGCAGGTCGAGGCTCTCGGCCTCACGGACCTCCCCGACGATCATGCGGGTCGGTCGCATGCGCAGAGCTTCCTTGACCAGAGAGCGCAGGGTGACCTCGCCGGTGCCCTCAAGAGACGGCTGGCGACACTGCATCGGAACCCAGTCGCGGCTGGGCAGGTTGAGTTCGAAGACCTCTTCACAGGAGATGATGCGCTCTCTGGCGGAAATGGAACCGGCCAGAGCATTGAGCATGGTGGTCTTGCCGGCCTGGGTTGCCCCGGAGACTAAGATATTCGCACCGCTGGCCACTGCCGCATCAAGGAATCTGGCGGCCGCCGGTGTCAGGGATCTCTGGGCGACGAGGCCGGCGAGGTTGCGCGGACGCTGAATGAATTTGCGAATGTTGACCGCAGGAAAGGAACGGGTGATATCGGGCAGGACGACATGGAGTCGGGAGCCGTCGGGAAGCATGGCATCGACGAATGGCTGTGACAGGTCGACCCTACGACCTGAGGTGCGCAGCATTCTCTCGATGAGATCATCGAGTTCACCTGCGGTCAGTTTCGTCGTCGTCAGCTGATGGAGCCCGTCGATGGCGATGAAGACTTCGCTGGGAGAGTTGACCCAGATCTCTTCGACCCGGGGATCATCGAAATAGTCCTGCAGCGCACCGAAGCCCGAAAGCTGGTTGTCGATGGAGCGAAACGTGGCTTCCTTGTCTTCCAAGGGCGGAAGATCCGCGACCAGGCTGCGCTCGTCGTACTCAGAGATGACAGTGCGAATGACCTCTCGCGAGCGTTGCATATCGGCGCGAGGGTCCACGTCGAGGTCTCTGATCCTCTTATGAACTTCGCTCTTGATGACCTCGGTGGCTTCCACATTGAACCCCTGGCGTCCCGAATACGAATCATGTTTCTAACAGCTGGATTTGTTTTTAACCTATATGTAGTCGAATCAAGAATCCAGTGATTTCTCGAATCTGTGGATAACTCTCTTCGTGGCGGGAAAATGTCATAACTGTAGTTTCAGCACGAAGATTCAGGGTCGACTCGACACTGCATCCGCATTGCGCATTCCCGTAATCGGGTATAGATTCTCATCACTGTTGCAGGGCTTTCCGCTCAAGCCTCGCGCACTACGGACCGCGTCACCGGCGGGATGACTTGATCTCCTGCCGGTGGCGCTCAACTGTGCCGGTGCCCACCCGATCCCGCGCCGAGGTGGTACGACATGACGTACCACCTCGGCGCCGGTCGTCGCTGGGAGTCGGCGCCGAGGATTCAAGCCTGAGGGCCGCGATGCACTAGGCTTGACTCATTATGGCCATTGATTATTCTGCTGAAATCGCCAACCTCCGTCAGACCTACAAGGCGATCCTGGATGTGTCCGATCTGGACAACCTTCGCTCCGAGGTCGCCGAGATGACGGAGCAGGCATCGGCGCCGTCCTTCTGGGACGATCCGGACTCGGCGCAGAAGATCTCGGCCACGCTCTCGCACAAGCAGGGAACCCTGGAGAAGCTCGAGAAGTTCGGTGAACGCATCGACGATGCCGAGCTGCTCATCGAGATGTCCGAGGACGAGGGCGATGAGGACTCGAAGGTCGAAGCCGAACGTGACCTCAAGAAGCTTCACGACCAGTTGGCCGAGCTCGAGATCTCGACGCTGCTCAACCACGAATACGACGAGCGTTCGGCCGTCGTGACTGTGCGCTCCGGCGCCGGCGGCGACGACGCCACCGACTGGGCGCAGATGCTCATCCGCATGTACATCCGCTGGGGCGAGAACCGCGGGTACAACGTGCAGCAGCTGGACACCTCCTACGCTGAGGGCGCGGGCATCAAGTCCGCCACGATCCAGGTCAACGCCCCCTACGCTTACGGAACACTTTCCGTGGAAGCCGGCACCCACCGTCTCGTGCGCATCAGTCCCTTCGACAACCAGGGACGTCGCCAGACCTCCTTCGCCGCCGTCGAGGTTGTGCCGCTCATCGAATCCACTGACCACGTCGAAATCGATGAGAACGACCTGCGCATCGACGTCTACCGGTCATCGGGTCCCGGCGGTCAGTCCGTGAATACGACCGACTCGGCCGTGCGCATCACGCACGAACCCACCGGCGTCGTCGTCAGCATGCAGAACGAGAAGTCCCAGATCCAGAACCGCGAAGCCGCGATGCGCGTGCTGCAGTCACGCCTCCTTGACCTCAAGCGCAAGGAAGAGGCAGCGCAGAAGAAGGAACTGGCCGGTGACATCAAGGCCAGCTGGGGCGACCAGATGCGCTCCTACGTCACCCACCCGTACCAGATGGTCAAGGACCTGCGCACCGGCTACGAGGTCAACAACCCCTCGAACGTCTTCGACGGTGACCTCGACGGCCTCATCGAAGCCGGAATCCGCTGGCGCAAGGAGCAGGAGATGGCCGAAGAGGCTTCCTGACCTCTGGCCGCAGCAGGCTGACCCTCAGCCACAACAGGCTGACCTTCAGCCGCGGCATGCGGAATTCAGTGACGATTGCGTGACTGACAGCTTTGAGTGTGGGCTTGCGTTCGTTTTTCTCGAGGAATTCGAACGCAAGCCCACACTCAACTGCCGTCGAAAGCTGCCGTCGAAAGCTGCCGTCGAAAGCTGCCGTCGAAAGCTGCCGTCGAAAGCTGTCGGCGAAAGCTGCGCCTCCAGCGGGGCTGGCGAAAGCTCTGCCTCCAGCGGGGCTGGCGATAGTGCCTCTTCCCGCGCATGCCGAGCTCGCGCCTCGGCGGCTGTGAACTTCCTCCGATGCGCAACACACGCCCTTGAGCCTCCCAGAACATGACGGAGCTGTTACGTACAGTGGAAGCGGCCGAGCCATCCGCGACATGATTGAAGACCCTCTTGATCAAATTCGACTCAGTTTCGAAGTCCTACGACGCACGCTCCCGCAGAGCACTCGACGACATCTCGTTCGAGGCCGAGCGCGGAGAATTCGTGTTCCTCGTCGGGGCTTCGGGCTCGGGTAAGTCCACGGTCATCCGCCTCATTCTGCGCGAAGAGGTCCCCAGCACCGGGCGCATCCACATCGCCGGAAAATCGGTCGTGAAGATGCCCAGCTGGAAGGTGCCCTACCTGCGGCGGGGGATCGGCACAGTCTTCCAGGACTTCCGCCTGCTGCCGAACAAGACCGTCTTCGCCAACGTCGCCTTCGCCCTCCAGGTCATCGGCAAATCCCGGGCGTCCATGTCGACCCTGGTCCCCGATGTGCTCGAGACCGTCGGACTGGCCGGTAAGGAGAAGCGCTACCCCAGCGAACTCTCCGGCGGTGAGCAGCAGCGGGTGGCCATTGCCCGTGCCGTCGTCAACAAGCCGGGTATCCTGCTCGCCGATGAGCCCACAGGCAACCTCGACCCGACCACAAGCGCCGACATCATGTCGGTGCTTGAGAAGATCAACCGCAACGGAACCACAGTGCTCATGGCCACTCACGATGGAGAGATCGTCAACCGGATGCGAAAACGAGTCATCGAACTCTCCGAGGGGATCATCGTCCGCGACGTCGAAGAGGGCACGTACGGAGTCGCCTCATGAGGGCCGGATTCATCCTCTCCGAGGTCTGGTCAGGGTTGCGCAAGAACGTGTCCATGGTCCTGTCCGTGGTGCTCGTGACCTTTGTGTCCCTGCTCTTCGTCGGCGCCGCGATCCTGCTGCAGATGCAGGTGGGCCAGATGAAGGACTATTGGTACGACCGCGTCCAGGTCTCCGTCTTCCTGTGCCCACCCGACTCCGAAGCCACCAACTGCGTCGAAGGCGAAGCCACCGATACGCAGAAGAAGAACATCGAAGATCAGCTGAAGAGCTCAGAGCTTGCCCCCTACGTCGACGAGGTCTACTTCGAAGACAAAGGTGAGGCCTTCGAGCACTTCCAGGACCAGTTCAAGGGCACCAGCCTCGAAGGCACCGTTCCCGAAGACGAGATGAACGAGTCGTTCAGGGTCAAACTCCAGGACGCTGAGAAGTACGACATCATCAAAGAATCGTTCTCCTCGACCCAGGGCGTCGAGGAGGTCGTTGACCAGAACCAGCTCCTCGATCGCCTGTTCAGCGTCCTCAATATCGCCACCGTCGTCGCGGTCGCGATTGCCGGAATCATGCTGCTGTGCGCCATGCTGCTCATCGCCACGACCATCCGACTCTCTGCGTTCTCAAGGAGACGCGAGACGGGAATCATGCGCCTGGTGGGTGCGTCGAACACCTTCATCCAACTTCCGTTCCTGCTCGAAGGTGTCATCGCCTCGGCGATCGGTGCGACCCTGTCTGCCGGTGCACTGGGACTCCTCGTCCACTTCGGCGTCAGCGGCTGGCTGGAAGCGCAGGCGACGGGCTTCAGCCTGATCTCCGGAGTCAACGTCCTCATCGTTGCCCCGATCCTCATCGCCATCGGTGTGATCATGGCCGGTGCATCATCCCTGATCACCTTGAATAAGTACACGAAGGTCTGACATGAAACGCAGACTCGGCTTAGCGGTTACGGCAGCGGTGCTGGCTGTCATCCTGCCCGTCAGCTCGGCGGGGGCCAATCCCCGCGATGACAAGAGCAAGGTCGATGACCGGGTCAAGGAGCTCCAGCAGGAGTTCGAGGGACTCGACGAGGACCTGGCCCGAGTCATCGCCGAACGCGACGCGGCGGAAGAGAAGCTGCCCGACGCTGAGGCCGCGTCGAAGAAGGCCGACGATGCTCTGAGTGAGGCCATCGAGAAGGATGACGCCATGGCCGCTCGGCTCACCTCGGCGGAGAATGCACAGTCGGACCTCAGGACCTCGATCAAGGACGGCGCGGAGGAGATCGACAAGCACAAGACCTCTGCCGCGCGCATCGGGCGTCAGGCATATCAGAACTCGGGCATCACCTCTGACCTGGCGATGCTGCTGCAGATGGCCGAGGGGACAAGCGCCGACGGTGGAATCGGGCGCGTGGACTCCGCCGTCCGGTCACAGCAGCGCACGATCGACAACCTCTCCGAGCAGCGAGCGGTCAACAAGAACAACGAGGAGCGCCTTTCGGGTGTCACCGATGAGATCTCGGACCTCAAGGACGAAGCCGCCGAGGCGGTGTTGGCCAAAGAGGCTGCACAGATCGACGCGAAGAAGAAGTCCGATAGCCTGGCCGACATCATCTCCGCGAAGGACGATGCGGAGAAGACGATCTCTGACAACAAAGCCACGACCGAGGAACAGCTGCAGAAGGAGCAGGACGAACAGGACCGGCTGGCGAAGAAGGTTCGCGAGTGGGAGAAGGAGCAGGAGAAGAAGGGCAAGTTCGTCTATGGAGACGGCGAGCTGGCCAATCCGGCCGAGGGGTATCCCATCACCTCGCCCTTCGGCTACCGTATCCACCCGATCACCGGTGCGAAGAAGCTGCACTCGGGCACCGACTTCGGCGTCCCCTGCGGCACCCCGATCCGGGCCGCCGGCGACGGCATCGTCGTGACCTCGGGATGGACAGGCGGCTACGGCAACCGCGTCGTCATCTCCCACGGAAAGATCAAGGGCGACTCGATCGCCTCGACGTACAACCACAACACGGACCTCAAGGTCCACGATGGTCAGAAGGTGAAGAAGGGTCAGGTCATCTCGGATTCGGGTACGACCGGCGCATCCACCGGCTGCCATCTGCACTTCGAGGTCATGAAGAACGGCGGATACGTCGATCCGATGCCCTACATCTCCTGACCGCAGCCGATTGAGCCCGGCCTCGCCGAGGTGAGCCTTCGGTAGGCGGCACCGTGGCCTTTCGCACGCGATATCATTGAGATAGAATTGTGGGTCTGCGTGTCTACCCGGTTGAGCAGTCTTCTGAGACTGAAAGCCGGGGCCGGACAGGCTGATTTGAGACAGAGGAAGGAGGCCGGTCATGCCGAAGGAAACTGGCAAGAAAGTCATCGCGAGGAACCGTAAGGCGCGCCACGACTATCTCATCGAAGATACGTGGGAGGCCGGTCTCGTGCTGAGCGGAACCGAAGTGAAGTCACTGCGAGAGGGCAGGGCGTCGCTGACCGACGGGTTTGCGCTGATCTTCCAGAACGAAGCGTGGCTGGAGGGTGTCTACATTCCCGAGTACGCACAGGGGACATGGACGAACCACACTGCGCGCCGTCGCCGGAAGCTGCTGCTGCACCGCGAGGAGATTCTCCGACTGTCGCAGAAGGTCAAGGAGTCGGGGCGCACCCTCATTCCGCTGGAGCTGTACTTCGACGGATCGCGCGTCAAGGTCGAGATCGCGTTGGCCAAGGGCAAGCGTGAATGGGACAAGCGTCAGGCCCTGCGTGAAGCGCAGGACAAGCGTGAGGCTGAGCGGGCGATCAAGTCCAAGCAGTTCCTCTGAACCTGGCCCTCTGACATCGAAGATCTGATTGAATTCCCGTCCGCGGGAATGCAATTGGGTCGTGTGGTGTTGTGGGAGTATGCTGGTTATTCTGGTCGGCGCATGAGCCTGTTTGCGCAGGTGGATGAGCTGGGCAGTTTTGGTAAAAGAATATGGGGATGATCGGTTTCGACGTCGGACACTGCGACGGGAGAAGCGGGCCGAGAATGTAGAGTCATCTCGTTAATGTCCTCTGCAAAACAATAGGTGCTAAGTCTAATAACCGCACCGATTTCGCCCTCGCTGCCTGATTAGGCCGAGCTGCGAATCCGTCAGTCTAGAGTTGCTTCCACTCTAGGTCCTGGCGTCGCTTAGGGAGCCACTGCTTCAGATATTCGTTGAGGGTATCTGTGGGACTTTTACTCAACTCCGTTCGTTGGTCCACATGTTCGTGTGAGGGCCAGAACCTAAGAAACTACTTCACGAACTGCGCCCGGAGAAGTCCTGACAATCTGCCGACGGACGCGGGTTCGATTCCCGCCATCTCCACTTCAAAGCCCTGGGTTCCTTGTGAACCCAGGGCTTTTTCTGTTGGTTCCCGGCACCCTTGTTCCAGGGACTCGTCTCTCCCCGACCTCCAGAACACGAATGATCAGGACTGAACGACTCTGGCAATTTGATGTCTGAGTGGCCAGAACCTGGATACGTCAGCGCCGATCTCTACGAGTTCACACGGATGACTTCCTCCTGATACGGGGCAATGACCGCACCCGAGATCCGCAGGTCAAGCACCAGGAACCTCCGATCGTCGACCGGAGTCGCCTTCCATTCGTTGACGACTTCGAGGTCGGCCAGCGAGTGGACGGCAACCCCGCGGCCTCCGGCGGCGCTGCCCAGCGCCGCGAAGTCGATCTCATCGATGAGCATCGGTGCCTTATTCAGTCCCTTGAGTCCGTACAGATTCACCTCTGCACCATATGCGGCATCATTGAACACGACGGCCATGCCGCGGCCTCCGGCTGAACGGATTGCGGTGTCGAGGTCTGACAGGGCCATGGCGCCACCCCCGTCGCCTGTGGTGAGAACGATCGTCGAATCCTGATTGGCGCGTGCCGCTCCTGCAACGCTGTGCCAGCCGAGACCGATCGACTGGAACGCAGTGCCGACCATCGCCAGACGGTCGGGTGCGCTGGGCTCCCAGAACATGTTCGCCCACGCGATGAAGTGACCACCATCGGAGACCACAACTCGGTCCTCGGGCATCAGCTCACCGAGGCGTGCTGCCGCAGCACGTGGGTCCAGGCGACCATCCTCGGCGAATTCCGTACCCATTTCGTAGGCACGGTCGGCAGCCGTATCCACGGTCTCGCGCCACCCGCTCGCCACCGCACCCGAGGCCTCCAGTCGTGTGACCAGCTCGCGGGCAGCAAGTTTCACATCACTGCGGATGAAACCGGTGACCCGGGCATTCGTGGCCCGATCATCGGTGTCGATCTGCCAGACCGCAGTCACCGGGTGGAACAGCTCGCCGAAGCGCATCGTGAACTGGTTGAGCGAAGCCCCGAAGACGACGGCGAGGTCCGCCTCACGGATTCGCTCCATGGCCTCAGGGGCGCCGAATCCTCCGGCGACGCCGAGGTCATGGTCAGCGTCCGGGAAGACATTGCGGCCAAGAGCGGTCGTCGTAGTCAACGCCCCTGTGGCTTCTGCCAGGGCGCCGAGCTCGGCCTCTGCACCTGCCAACCACGCTCCTCGGCCGGCCAGCAGGATCGGTCGTTCCGCCTCGGCGAGGGCAGCCGTCAGACGAGCGAGCGAGGTCTGTGAGAACTCGGACGAGGGTGCCAGGGGAGTGGGCCGCCCGGGTCCTGGAACCGAGGGAATCTCACCGATGTCGAGGGTTGCGACATCGTAGGGGATCGCGAGGACAACGGGCACTCGGTATGTCAGCGCGTGTTCGATTGCGGTGACTGTCGCGGCCGCCGCATCGACGCGACCGACGGTATAGGTGCGCACGCCCACCGCCGAGGCCATGGCGATCTGGTCGACGTCCCAGGGGCGTGGGCCGGACGTGGGTTCGTCACCGACGACAAGGACAAGTGGAACTTTAGCCTGCGCGGCTTCGGCCAGCGCAGTGAGGGTGTTCGTGAACCCGGCGCCGTAGGTGGTGGTGGCCGCGGCGATTCTGCCGGAGGTGCGGAAGTGCGCATCGGCGGCGACGACGGCACCGGCTTCGTGGCGAACGGCAGTGTAGGTCGCCGAGGTGGAGGTCAGAAGAGCGTCGAGGAAGTAGGCGTTGCCGTTGCCCATGAGTCCGAAGACTTCATCGATGTGGCGGGCCAGAGTGTGGGCGACGTGTGCCGAAGTGTGAGCCATCAGGGGCCTTTCGCGGATGAGAGATATGGAAGAGAACGATCCATATATGTCTCACACGCGGGTCCCGCGGCTTCGCGCTCCTTTTTCGAGCGCCGGCTGTTCGGCAGCAACCGGATCCCACGTTGGCACCGGCCTGACACCATCGAATATAGATCACGGCAGGCCGGTCGGCAAAGTTCGTCTGGGCCACATGGACTCAGCTGGACCGCGAAACGGGCCGAGCGTCGAAAAACGCACGCGCGCATGAGAGATTCGACGCAGCGTGCGTTTTTCGATGGCGGGTCCGCGGCGCAGCCAGCTGTGGGACTGCTGGTGGTTGGGGGCCCGCTACCTGTTCAGGCGTTCC
This sequence comes from Brevibacterium sp. UCMA 11752, assembly GCF_021532235.1. Lineage (NCBI taxonomy): Bacteria > Bacillati > Actinomycetota > Actinomycetes > Micrococcales > Brevibacteriaceae > Brevibacterium > Brevibacterium sp. UCMA 11752. The sequence continues at coordinate 2,045,243 of NZ_JACBOS010000003.1, forward strand.
TTCCATGCGGCCATGACCTCTGGTGGTGTCGGCTTCGATACCAGGGAGCCGATGACGTAGCCGAGCAGTGATGCGATGAGGCCCAGGTAGATGGCCTCGTTCGAGTAGATTCCCATGGTGATCATGATGACGATCGTGGTGAGCGAACCTAGGATCATGCCCGCCATGACGCCGATGATGTTGCCGCGTTTGAAGATCAGACCGCCGAGGATGGGAATGAAGAGTCCGGCAACCAGCAGGTTGTAGGCGACCGTCAGTGCCTCGACGACACTGGGCATGATCATCGCGAGGATGAGGGTGACGACGCCGAGTCCGATGAGGTAGATGCGAGAATCACGGATCTCGTCTCCGGTCTCGCGGACCAGGGACTTGACCAGCGTCGACTTCGTCGCCCCGCCGGAGCTGAGAGGAGAATCGTCGCCGTGCACCGAATCGGCGTCACCGGACGAACTGACCCCACCGGCTGCTTCGGCGGTCACCGGAACGATGTCCTTGCGAGCAAGCAGGGGTTCGACGATGTCCTGGCGGCACACCGTCGCAGCCGCCATGAGCGAGCCGGAGGCCGTCGACATCATTGCGGCCAGTGCCGCGGCGAGGACGAGTCCGCCCAGGAGAGGCGACATCGCAGCATCGACGACGGCGACGAACACATCGTCTTGGACTTCGATGCCGGGAACGATCTTCGTGGCGGCCATGCCGATGAGCGCACCGGCCACAGCGTAGAGGAGGCAGTAGACGCCAGCCGACAGGCCGCCCCACCTGGCCACGCCCGGGCTGCGGGCAGTGAACACGCGCTGCCAGATATCCTGTCCGATGAGCAGCCCCAGAGTGTAGATGAGGATGTAGCCGAGAATCGCCTGCCAGCCGATGCCCACCGGGCTGGTCTGCTCGGCCGGCAGCGATGAGAACAGCTCACCGATGCCACCGGATTTGCTCAGCACGATCGGCAGCATGATGAGGAAGATGCCGATGGTCTGGATGAAGAACTGCACGAAGTCGGTCAGCGTGATCGACCACATTCCGCCGAGCATCGAGTAGAGGATGACGATTCCACCACCGATGAGCACGGACCAGAACTTATTGATGTCGAAGAGCGCGTGGAAGATCGTCGCATAGGCGACCGTCGACGTCGTGGAGATCATCAGCCCGTAGGCGGTCATGATCGCGCCCGAGACCAGGCGGGAGCCCTTTCCGTAACGCAGCTCCAACATCTGTGAGACCGTGTAGATCTCCAGCTTCTGAATCCGCGGGGCGAAGAACAGCGACAGCACGATGATGCCCAGGCCGATGCTGAACACGAGCCACATCCCTGACAGGCCCGAGGTGTAGCCGAGGCCGACGCCGCCGATCGTCGAGGCCCCGCCGAGGACGACGGCGGACATCGTGCCCGTGTACAGCCACCCGCCCAGGCGGCGGCCTGCGACGAGGAAATCGTCCTGATTCTTCGCCTTGTACCGGCCCCAGATTCCGAATCCCACCATTGCGGCGAGATAGATGATGACGACTAGAGAGTCCACGTCGACCCTTTCATGATTGATTGCGCGAGCAATCGGCTAAGTGGGTGCCTCAGCACCCGACGGTGATGTGAATGGTGGTGGGAATGTTCCGATCGAGCGCCTCGGCGACGGCGGTCGGGAGCAGCTCGTCGATGTCGGACTCAGCAATCGTGACTCCGACTCCGCCCATGGACTGGCCCAGGGCCGCGAAGTCGGGACGGGCGAGTCTGACTGCGAACGGCTCGATCGTCCGGTCGACCATCTGAGCTTCGATTTCGGCGTATCCGCCGTTGTCGACGATGACGAAGGGAATCCCCAGCCCCAGTTCGCCCGCCGTCATCAGCTCCTGGATGGAGAACATGGCAGCTCCGTCTCCGAGGATGCAGGCCACGGGGCGCGCATCGTCGGCCAGCTTCGCCCCGATGGCCGCAGGAATTCCGTAGCCCAAGGTCGCAAAACCGGGCATGTAGAGCAGCTGATCGGGTGTGCTGGCCGTGAGCGCGTGCACCGATCCGTCGTACGTGACCTGGGACGAGTCCCCGGCGACGACCAAGGACGGTCCCGCGCCCTGTTCGACGAGGCGAGTGACACGAGCGCCGATGGACTCGAAGTCGAAGTCCGAATCCCAGGAGGCTCGGATCTCCTGAACGCGTTCGGCTCCGCTTCCGGTGGAGGTGACTTCTCTCGCCGAGGTGGTCGTGGGCGCGTTCTCGTCCAGCTCGGTCATCAGCGCGGTGAGGAATTCCCCCGTATCGGCGCAGGCGAGGATGTCCCCGCCGAGGTTCTTGCCCAGCTGGTCGGGGTCGATATCGCAGCGGATGACGACCTGAGTGGAGGCGTCGTCGCGGATGCCAGCCGATGTCTGGGCGCCGATGAGCCCGCCCCAGAGGTCGGAGTCGGCGAGTTCGGAGCCGAGGACGATGAGCACATCGGCTGCCGCGGACTCGGCTTGAACGCTGGGGAAGCGAACGTTGGAACCCAGGGACAGCGGGTGGTCCTCGGAGATGATGCCCTTGCCATTGGCGGTTGTGGCCACTGGGGCATCGAGTTCCTCCGCGAAGGCCCTGACCGCGGCGCTCGCCTTGCGGGCCCCGCCGCCGGCGACGATGAGCGGACGAGTGGCACCGGCCACCGCCTCAGCGGCACGGGAGACTACTCGTGGATCCAGGCCCGGACGGCGGCCCGGGATCCGCGTCGGCACACTGCCGTTCCAGACGCCTTCGAGCACGTCGAGGGGAACCTCGATGTGCACGGGACCGGGACGTGAGGAGGAGAACATGGCGAACGCTTCGGCGACGGCCTGCGCAGCACCCTCGGCCGTGCGGGTGCGCTGAGAGGAGACCAACAGGCGGTTCAGCGCTCCGGAGGAGTCCTTTGTTTCGTGCAGCATTCCGACATCGGCGCGCTCGAGCCCGGTGGGCACACCGGGGGAGAGGATGAGCATCGGGCGTGACTCCGCATAGGCGGTCGCCGCGGCCGTGATGACATTCGTCAGCCCCGGACCCGAGGTGGTGATGACGACTCCGGGTTTGCCGGAGACGAGGAAATATCCGTCGGCACCGTAGCCGGCACCCTGCTCGTGGCGTGGTGTGATGGCACGGATGCCGAATTCGCTCAGGTGTCGGTAGAACTCGAGATTGTGTGTGCCGGGAATTCCGAAGATCGTGTCGACGCTGTGCGCGGCGAGGGTCGCGATGACGGCCCGGCCGCCGTTGCGGAACTCCTCGCCGGGCGCGATGTTCTTGTCATCTGCCATCGTCAGACTCCGAGTGCTTCGCCGCTGGGACCCGACGGTCCGGTGAGACCATTGGCCTCGGCAGCCCACAGGGAGAGCATTTCGTAGCCGACATGGGCGGCGGCGAGTCCGGTGATCTCGGCATGGTCATAGGGGGGCGCCACTTCGACGATCTCGGCTCCGACGACATTGAGCCCCTGCAGTCCGCGAATCGAGTTGAGCAGTTCGCGGCTCGTCATGCCGCCGGCCTCGGGGGTGCCTGTGCCGGGGGCGGCAGCAGGGTCGAGGACGTCGATGTCGACGGACAGGTAGACGGGTGCATCGCCGAGTCGTCTGCGGATCCGAGCCACGACCTCCTGGACGGACGAGAACTGGTAGTCGTCGCTGCGGATGATCTGGAATCCGAGCACAGCGTCGTCTTCCAGGTCCTTCTCGCCGTAGAGCGGTCCGCGGATGCCGACATGCATGCAGGACTCGAGGTCGAGCAGACCTTCTTCGCTGGCGCGGCGGAACGGGGTGCCGTGCGTGTACGGGGCACCGAAGTAGGTGTCCCAGGTGTCGAGGTGGGCGTCGAAGTGCAGGACCGCGATCTTGCCGTGCGTCTTGTGCAGGGAACGCAGGTTCGGCAGGGCCAGTGTGTGGTCGCCGCCGAGTGTGAGCAGCTTGGCCCCATCAGCACGCATCTCATCGGCGGTCCGTTCGACCTCGGTGATGGCCTCTTCGATGTCGAAGGGGTTGACGCCCAGGTCACCGCAGTCGGCGACCTGCTGCCAGGTGAACGCGTGGACGTTCGTTGCCTGGTTGTAGGGGCGCAGCAGCTTCGAGGACTGGCGGATGTGAGCGGGACCGAATCGTGCGCCCGGACGGTAGCTGACGCCGGCGTCGAAGGGGACGCCGAGGATCTTGACGTCGATCTTCTCACCCGGTCGCTGTGCTTCGACCTCGTCGATGCGCGGGAGCAGGCCGAAGGTCGGTGGCCCCGCGAAACGTGGTGTCTGGCTGTAATCGGCGGGTCCAATGGGCTGAGTCGACATCGGCTCTCCTCTGAAATCGTGAATGCTCTCGGTGGTGCGTGATTGCCATCAGCCTAGGACGTGGCTCACACTACGCGAATATCCATCATGGAGTATTTGGAAAAGAGGATATCCATTGCGGATAGTATGGATCCCATGGTCACATTGGGGCAGCTCTGGGCACGTCAGGAACTCGCGCTCGACGTCGTCGTCGATTCGCCGAGCGCCGGATCGGCCGACGTTACGATCGTGCACTCCTCGGAGCTGCCCGCGGTCGACGAATGGTTGGCCGGGGGAGAGGTCCTGCTCACGATCGGCGTCGGCCAGGACCTCGGAGGCGAGGGCGTGGGTGACTATGTCGGGCGCCTCAAGCGTGTGGGTGTCCTGGCACTCGGCATCGGCCTGGGTTCCGCTTTGCCGTGGCAGGCGCTTCCACCGGCACTGATCGAGCATGCAGAAGCTCAGGAGCTTCCACTGTTCGGGGTCCCCGAACCTGTTCCGTTCGTCGCAGTCGTCGATGCCTTCACGAGAATGCGTGAGGAGGAGACGACCCGAGAGCTCACCCGGGCCAGCAGTGCGGGGCGGCGGTTCGCCACCGACCTCGCGCACCAGGGGCCCGCCGCGCTTGTCGCTGATCTGGCCAGCACTTTGGGCACGGACGTTCGGTTCGTCTCACCCACAGGCAGGGGACTGACCGGCACCGATGCCGAGAACCTTGTGCGTCATGACCTGATTGCCGAAGCTCTCAAACCCTCGATGGCCCCACGTCTTCTGCGTACTGAGCTGGGAATCGTCGAAGCCGTTCCGGTCGGAGACGAGCAGGTTCGAGGATGGATCCTCGCCCCCGCCGAGGTGACCGGCAATCCGCGCACCCGTGGCCTGCTGCTGTCCACTGCAGCGGCACTGCTGAGTCTGAGCGTCACAGAGGTCCCACCTCGGCGATCGGATTCAGAGCTCTTCACGACTCCCTTGACGGCAGGACAGGCTCGGGCCGAGTGGGTGCGTGAGACCGGCCTGGCTCCGGTCTCGCGAGTGAAGTTCACGGTCTTCGGCAATGTGCGTGGTGGAGTCCCGGAGACGCTGATGGGTGATCTGGGTGATGGAACATCCCTGGTCCGCGCCGGTTCGATGCTCGGGGTCATCGAACCCGGTACTCAGAGTGCGGACTCGGGCCGCCTCGATGTGGCCGAACTGGCAGCGGATCATGCGAGTACGGTCGATCGGGTTGCGGAGGTCACCGGACTCGACAGGCTGTTTGCGAAGATGATCCCACTGACCCAGGTCCACCACACCTGGACCGTATGGCGAACGCAGAACGAAAGCGCGACCTCGGATGTGCGGGCGCTGCTGTCGTCGATCGATGAGTCAGCGGCGCAGAGATTCGTCGACCGAGTACTGGGCACACTCCTGGCTTCACGCGATGAACAGGACCTGCTGCTGACGCTGCGAGCGTTCATCGCAGCAGGAGGAGTGCGGGATGCGATCGCTGCTGAACTCGGCATCCACCGCCACACAGTGCGTGCACGGATGGCGAAGATCGAGACGCTGTTGGGCCGCGACCTGAACCGGGCGGAATCGGTCCAAGCCGTGGCCTTGGCCCTTGAGCTTGCAGAGCTCTGAAAGGTGCCCCGGGCCGGCCCGGCCGGCTCGATGTGCTCAGCCGAAGTGCTCGGAGTAGAAGGCTGCGGCGATCGCGAGGACACGGTCGAGCCCTTCTTGTTCACCGATGCTGATACGCACCCCGTCGCCGAGGTTGCGCACCGCAATGGCCTGCTCGACGCAGGCATCTTCAAAGGCTGCCGACAGCTGGCCAAGGGGCAGCCACACGAAGTTCCCCTGCGCTTCAGGCACGTCCCAACCCTGCTCGCGCAGCGCGTGGGCGAAGCCGTCGCGAACGGCCGCGATCTCCTTGGCCCGGACGTCGACTTCATCGCTGTGGCGCAGTGATTCCAGGGCGGCCGCCTGGCTGATATCGGTGACACCGAAGGGGATGACGGCCTTCAGCAGCCCTTGGATCACGGCGGTGTGAGCGAGGGCGTATCCGACCCGCAGGCCTGCCAGGGCATGAGCCTTGGAGAAGGTCCTGACCAGGACGACATTGGGATGATCGGCCACAAGGTCGACGCCATTGACAACACCCTCGGCGGTGGCGAACTCCCAATAGGCCTCGTCGAGGGCGACGAGCACATGATCTGGCACCTGCGTGAGGAACCGGCGGACCTCATCGTCGCGAAGTGCTGGTCCCGTCGGATTGTTCGGGGAGCAGAGAATGATGAGAGTGGTTCGATCGGTGATCGCCGCCGCCATGGCCTCCAGATCGTGTCGACCGTCGTCGCGTACCGGCACCTCGACCCGTTTCGAGCCGGCCAGCCCTGTCGTCTGAGGATACATTTCGAATGACGGCCAGGGGTAGATCGCTTCCGTGGTGGCGTCCGAAGTGATCTGAGTCAGTGCCACGAGCAGTTCGCTGGCGCCGGTGGTCACGACGAGTTCATCGATGCTCACGCCGAGGCGCTCGGCCAGCTCGGTGCGCAGCGCCAGTGCTCCGTCATCGGGGTACAGAGCGGGGTTCTTCGCGTGAGCGACCATGGCGTCGGTGACCGCCGGCAGCGGCTCGAGGTAGTTTTCGTTCGAGGACAGCTTGAACGAGGCGAGCCCGTCGATTCGCTTGGGCGCCTTCCCCGGAACGTACGGCGGGAATGTCTTCAGCGAGGCCCGCAGCCGCGGGGTCGAAGTGCTGCCAGCAGAGGTGTCCGGAGAGTTCATGGACTCATGATTTCACAGTTGCCTCACCACGGTTTGTCCGGGGCGGAACGGCCCCCATCGCCGCCGGGGCCCTGCTGGCGCTGCTGACGTTCAGAGTCCTCGCCGCGCTCCTTCAGCTTGTCGCGCTTCTTCTCCTCTTCGGACTTGCTTTCCGAGTCGTCGGATTTCTCCTCGCCTTCGCCGGAGTTCTGATCCTCGTCCTTCTTCTTCGAGTCGTCTCCGGAGTCGCCGTTCTTCGGATCCTCGCCCTCGGAGCCATCTGAGTCGTCGCTCTCGGTGCCTTCCTGCTTCGACTTCTCTCCGGCCTTCTTGTCCTCGACGCGCTTCTTCGCTTCGTCGCTCTTCTGCTTCTCTTCGCTCTTCTTGGGCTGGCATTCCTTCGGAGCATCTTCCAAGGTCTGCAGCGACTGGTCGTAGAGTTCGTCCGACTGTCCTGGATCTTGGTCCGCGACCTCGTCGGCGAGTTTCTCATACACGTAGGACAGGTTGATCCTCACGGCACATTCGTCACGGACAGGGGCGATCTCAAGCGCGGATTCGAGGTCTGCCTGCGCCGGTTCGAAATCGCCGACGGCCGCCTCCGCGGTGCCGCGGTTGTAGTAGCCGATATGGCGTTGGATCGGGCTGAGTGTCAGGAACGCGGTCGAGGCACTCTTCGCTCCCGGGAAATCATTCGACGCATAGCGAACCTGAGAAGCCGCGCCGAAGTAGAGGGTCACAGCCACATAGCCGAACACGAGGAGGAGGACGGATCCGATGATGAGGTTGACGCGAGAGAGCCGGCGCATCGTCGACCAACTGCGAGTGATCCGGTTCATGACCGTCCTCCTCGTGGTGTGGGCGCAATCGTGCGCAGCCGCAGCAGCTCGCGGACCCCGAAGACCATTTCGACCGCGATCCATGCGAACACGAGAAGCAGGGGGACCCAGAAGTATTCGTCGACGGTGACCCGCCCATCCTTCTTGACCAGCGTCTGATCGTACTTCGGGGCTGTGTACACGCTCGACATCGAGGCTCCGCCGTCACGGTGGTGGTACTTCACACCGAGGTCGTCAGCGATATGTCTGAGGTTCGTCTCGTCGATCGTTGAGATCCCAGGATTGCCCTGTCCGTCGAGGATGTACTCGTCGTCCGTTCCGGCGGACCCGGCACCATCTCCGGTCCCGCCGGTGTCACCAGGATCACCGAGACCGGGCTCCCCGCCTGGACCCGCACCGTAGCCGAAGGGCTGGGACTCCTTCATCTTTCCGCCTTGAGACGTTCCGTATCCGAAGACCGCGCCGCTGTCGATGCGGGAGGAGAAGGATGACCACGAGTCGACGGGGGACTCGGCGGTCTGCTCGCCGTCGCCGAAGTAGAAGACGAGGTTCTTGTTGTCCGGACGATCTTCCTGATTGGACTTCATCCGCTTGTCCAGCTCAGCACCCGCCTCGGTGATGGAGGATCCGTTCGAGTTCACTGACATCTCCGGACTGAGGACGTCCACGGCCGAAGCGAACGCCGCGTGGTCGGTCGTCAGGGGCATGACCGTCGATGCAGTCGAGGCGAAGGAGATGATACTCATCCTGGTGCCGGGGAACTGCTCTGCCAGCTCCAACATGTCCTTCTTCACCCCTTCCAAGCGGGTCTTGTCACCGTCATAGTCCTCGGCGGCCATCGAGGTCGTCGTATCGACGAGGAAGTAGACGTCGGCAGCTGCCTCATATTCCTCGGTCGAGGACTTGATGGGAATGCCCGGTCGGGCCAGGGCGAGGGCGAGCACGGCGACGATGCCCATGCGTGCGAACCATTTCCAGCGTGGTCCATCCCCGCGCACTGCCGGGATGATGCACACGGTCAGCAGGGCGAGGACGAGGAAGCCCCATCCGAACCAGGTGAAGACGGGATCGAAGATCATGATTTCGTCCTCCAAGCCAGAACGAAGACACCGGCGAGGCCGAAGACTGCGATTCCGAGGGGAACTGCGGGCATGTCATGGACGACGGTGTAGGAACGGCCCGGAGTGTTCTCGGCCTCCTGGCTCTGGATCTCTGCGACGATCCGATCGATCGTCGATGCCGAACCCATGTCGAACTGTTTGCCTCCGGTGCGATCGGAGACCGACTCCAGTTCCTTGGTCTGCGGGTTCGTGAGCACCGACGGGGGAGAGAGGCTGTAGACCCTGACCTCGGAGTCCACAGCGATGTCGGTGGCTTCGTCGAGGTCGAACAGAGGGTCACCGGCAAGCATGTTGTCGGTGGCGAAGATGATCGAACGAGACCGATCTTCGTCCTGACGGTCGAAATTGTCCACGCAGGAGACGAGTCCGTCTCCGATGAGGGAGGAACCGCCGATGTTGGGAGGCGAGGTCGACCAGGAGTAATCGGTGCCTTCAGAGCCCCAGGTGCGGAAGCCCTCCTCGGCTTCCTCGAGATAGTTCTGGACCATGTCGTAGTCATCGGTGAGCGGGAAGGCGGAGACTGCGGTCGAGTTGAACACGGTCATTCCGATGCGTTCACCGTCGAATCGGTCGACGAGCTCCTGGTAGGCCTCGAGGAGGTCGGCGTCATAGCCGAGCATCGAACCGGACACGTCGAGGCAGAGCATGACATCTCGCAGCTTCTTCTCCGGATTGACGGTCTCGACCCAAGCGGGGCGAGATATCCCTGCAAGGGTGGAGAGACCGGTGAGGGCGATGACGGCGAGGAAGGCGACGGTTGTCATCAGACGGGCCCGCATGGCTTTGCGGAAACTGGGCAGGCTTGTCATACGGCCGCTGTGCGCCACGGCCAGTGACGACGCGGTGGCCTTGGGTCTGCGGAAGAAGAATACTGCGGCCGCGGCAAGCACGAGGAGGATGAGGGCCAGCCACCAGAACATCAGGACCATCGGGTCACCAGCTTTCTGGCGCCGGCGATCTGGGGTCCCAGATCATTGGCATCGTCCTCGGCGAACTCTGCTTCGTAGAGGCCGGACAAGGACTCCGCGAGGTCGTCGAGACCCGCCACAGCGGCATCTCGGTAGGTGAGGTGTTCGGCCTTGACGCCCCATGCGTGATGGGCGAACTCGCGCACGATCTTCGCCAGTTCCCGAGCAGAATCGCGGACATCGACTTCGCCCGCATCCAGTTTCGACTCGACCGCGGCGATCCGAGACATGAAGGTGCTGCGGACAGGGATGGGAATCCGCGGTCGGGACTTCATCCCTGATCCCGCCGCCGCGCGCAGCAGCGGAGCGAACAGGTTGAGGACGGCGGCCAGCAGAACCACGGCGGCGGCGACATACCACCAGACCGAGATCTGCAGGGGGCCGACGAGCTCAGCGGGGCCCACGGCGGTGCCTCAGCAGAAGAGTGTGGAGGTTGCCCAGGGCTTGGTCCGGATGGGCGATTTCGGTGTGTGAGATTCCGAGCTTCGAGAGCAGGTCGATTCGATGCTGCTTGCGGCTTGCTTCTGCAGCGAGGAATTCATTGCGTACGTTCGGGTTGGCCATCACGGAGGTGGGCAGGCCGACATCAGGACGGGAGACGTCGAACGGCGCCGAGGTGGCCGGCAGCTGTGCCAGGTCCGCGTCGGTGATCGTGATCCACAGGATCTCGTGCTGGGCACGCAGGCGTTTGATTGTGGCTTCCTCCTTCGCGCCGAGCGGAGCCTGGTCGGAGATGACGACCACAAGCATCCGGTGGTTGATGTGCGAGGCGATCCACTGCAGCTGCTCATCGATCGAACCGTCTCCGTCGGTGCCCGCCTCGGCGAGGATCTGCTGCAGAAGGTTTTCCAAGTGGGCTTCGCTGCCCTTTCGGGGGGACGCGGTGGTGCGCTGTGCGCTGCCGTGGATGAGCATCACGTCATCACCATGGCGGACGGCGAGGTATCCGGTCATGCCGGCCATGAGGATCGCGAGCTGTCGCTTATCGACCCCGGCCGAAGTCACAGCGTCGAAGTTCCGGGACGAGTCGACGACCAGCGCGAGAATGTGCCTGCGGTGGGCGACATAGCGTTTGACCAGCGGGTTCGAGTGTCGGGCCGTGGCCTTCCAGTCGATGTCGCGGATCTCGTCGCCGGGAATGTAGTCGCGCAGGTCATCGAAGTCGAGGCTGTGCCCGTGGAAGACAGAGGAGTAGTCCCCGTCGAGGAGCCTGCGGGTGCGACGGTGCGCGTGGATGGTCATCCGCGCTTTGATCCGATTGAGCAGAGCAGTCATCGATGCACCCGATCAGGGAGTGGGGACGGCCATGAGGAGGGCATCGACGACCTGTGCGCTCGTGATGTTCTCCGCTGCGGCTTCGAAGTTGAGTTGGATGCGGTGAGCGAGGATTCGGTGGGCAAGATCCTTGATGTCTTCGGGGATGACGTAGTTGCGGCCACGGATCATCGCCAGCGCCCGTCCCGCGTTGGTGAAGGCGATCGAGGCGCGGGGGCTGGCGCCATATTCGATGAAGGGAGCCAGGCGACCCAGATACTTCGTGGTGTTCCTTGTCGCATGGACGAGCTCGACGAGGTATCGGGTGATCGACGGGTCGACATAGATGGTGCGCGCATATTGCTGCAGCGTCTCCACATCCTCGAGGCTGCACGAGGGCTTCGGGACAGAGTCGCGATCGAAGACACCCGAATCGAGTCGCGACAGGATCTCCATCTCCTCATTGGGGTTCGGATGGGTCAGAAGGTCCTTGATCATGAACCGATCGAGTTGAGCTTCGGGCAGCTGGTAGGTGCCCTCCTGTTCGATCGGGTTCTGCGTGGCCATGACGAGGAAAGGACGGGGAAGTTCGAACCGCTGGCCGCCGATCGTCGTCTGCTTCTCCTGCATCGCCTCGAGCATGGCGCTCTGCGTCTTCGCCGACGAGCGGTTGATCTCATCGAGGAGGACGATGTTGGCGTGCACAGGGCCGAGGACTGTATTGAAAGAGCCTTCGTGGGCGTTATAGATCTGCGAGCCGATGATGTCTGCAGGCAGCAGGTCGGGCGTGCACTGGATGCGGGAGAACTTGCCATCCACAGCATTGGCCAGCGCCGCCGCCGCAGTTGTCTTGGCAAGCCCGGGAACACTCTCCAGGAGAAGGTGGCCGCTGGAGAGGAGACCGATGAGCAGACTCTCACGCAGGCGCTGCTGTCCGACGACGAAATGGTCCAGATAGGATTCCAGACCGCCCAGGATCGATTGAGCGTGTGCGATCTCTTGAGTGTTGGCGGGTGCCGTTGCCGTCATGGTGGTGCCTCTCGAATCTCAACTGGCTGACAGAACAAGCATATGGGTTGACCCTGACACCGGACTGGACTCTTTCGTGTCAGTACCGACACATACCATTTGAAGACCGACACGCAAGTGTGAAGGACGGCGCGAAAGAAGCAGGGCTGACCGTGGGAAGGAGGTCGGAGCGACCGTGGAATTGGGATGGGAACGCCCGTTCAAACGGGTGGAGACGGCCGCGAAATGGGACGCCGGGCGTTCGGAGAAGGAATCGAATGTGACACGCCGAGGAAGTACCCACAGGGGAAAATTTTATCTGTGGACAGGTGTGGAAAACGGTCCTGGGCGAAGTGTCTGAATATGGCTTTTCGGCCCCATGGGCCAGTGTCCTCGCAGGTGATCGAACTACATCGGTGTCATTCATGACTTGTGGATGACTGTGGACGGTTTGAACACAGGTTGTGGATGGTCAAAAGAACACTGGTGTAACACTGGATATAGGGGTAGAGTCGATCACGAACACAACATCTAGTGGTCACACTCGGGCATGATCTGCGTGATATTCGTCATTGTCAAGGTCATGCACCCGGTGGAAATACCGTGAAGTCTAAGCCGAAGTGCAGAAATGAGGAGTCGCGATGATCACCGTGTACACCAAGCCAGCTTGCGTCCAGTGCAACGCCACGTACCGTGCGCTCGATGCCAAAGGGCTGAAGTACAAATCGGTCGATCTCAGTGTCGATGAGAATGCCTTGGATGTCGTCAAGGCCATGGGCTACATGCAGGCTCCCGTCGTTGTCACGGATAACGACCACTGGTCAGGTTTCCGTCCGGACAAGATCGCCACTCTGGCCGGAGAGCAGACCTCGGTTTCCGTTGTAGCCTGACATGCTCCTGGTCTACTACTCGAGCAGCTCTGAGTACACCGACCGATTCGTCAGCAAGCTGCGGCACCCCTCACGCCGACTTCCCCTGCTGACAAAAGATGAGACGCTGGCGATCGACGAACCGTTCGTCCTTGTGACTCCCACCTACGGAGCCGGCCCCAACAGAGGCGCCGTCCCCAAGCAAGTGATCAAGTTCCTCAACATCGAATCGAATCGCCGCCACCTCGTCGGCGTCATCGGCGCCGGAAATACGAACTTCGGCGAAGAATACTGTCGCGCGGCACGCAAAGTGGCCGCGAAATGCAATGTACCCGTGCTGTACCGTGTCGAACTCCTCGGAACCCCAGAGGACGTCGAAGCAGTGAATTTAGGATTGGACAAACTGTGCGCGAGCTCGCAGAAGACCGCAATGTAGAAGACATCATCCGCGAAGAGACGGATCTTGACTACCATGCGCTCAACGCCATGCTGAATCTGTATGACCAGGACGGTCGGATCCAGTTCGAGCGTGACAAACAGGCTGCCAGGCAGTACTTCCTGCAGCATGTCAACAACAACACCGTCTTCTTCCACGACCTCAAGGAGAAGCTCGACTACCTCGTCGAGAAGGAATACTACGAGCCCGAAGTCCTCGATCAGTACTCCTTCGACTTCATCGAGGAGCTGTCGAAGCACGCCTATTCGGCTAAGTTCCGGTTCCAGACCTTCCTCGGTGCTTTCAAGTTCTACACCTCCTACACGCTGAAGACCTTCGACGGAAAGCGCTACCTCGAACGCTTCGAAGATCGCGTCGTCATGGTCGCACTGTTCCTCGCTCGCGGCAACGAGATTCTGGCTAAGCAGCTCGTCGACGAGATCATCCACGGTCGCTTCCAGCCGGCCACCCCGACCTTCCTCAACGCGGGCAAGAAGCAGCGCGGCGAGCTCGTCTCGTGCTTCCTGCTGCGCATCGAGGACAATATGGAGTCGATCGGCCGCTCCATCAACTCCGCACTGCAGCTGTCGAAGCGCGGCGGCGGTGTGGCCTTTGCACTGACCAATATCCGCGAGTCCGGTGCACCGATCAAGAAGATCGAGAACCAGTCCTCGGGTGTCATCCCCGTCATGAAGCTGCTCGAAGACTCCTTCTCCTACGCCAACCAGCTGGGTGCACGACAGGGTGCCGGAGCTGTGTACCTGCACGCTCACCACCCCGACATCTACAAGTTCCTCGACACCAAGCGCGAGAACGCCGATGAGAAGATCCGGATCAAGACTCTGTCATTGGGCGTCGTCATTCCGGACATCACGTTTGAATTGGCCAAGCGCAACGAGGACATGTACCTCTTCAGCCCCTACGACGTCGAGCGCGTCTACGGCATGCCCTTCTCTGACGTCAACGTGACAGAGAAGTACGAGGAGATGGTCGACAACGCAGCCATCAAGAAGAACAAGATCAACGCACGCGAGTTCTTCCAGACCTTGGCAGAGATCCAGTTCGAGTCCGGTTACCCCTACGTCATGTTCGAAGACACGGTGAACAAGGCGAACCCGATCGACGGCAAGATCATCATGTCGAACCTGTGTTCGGAGATCCTTCAGGTCTCCGAACCCAGCAAGTACGACTCCGATCTCGGATACGACGTCGTCGGCAAGGACATCTCCTGCAACCTCGGTTCTCTCAACATCGCACTGACGATGGATTCCGAGAACTTCGGGCGGACCATCGAAACCGCGATCCGCGGACTGACGGCAGTCGCTGAGACCTCTGACATCCAGTCGGTTCCCTCGATCGCTCGCGGCAATGACATGTCGCATGCCATCGGACTCGGGCAGATGAACCTTCACGGCTACCTTGCCCGGGAGCACATCTACTACGGTTCGGATGAGGGTCTCGACTTCACGAACATGTACTTCTACACCGTCGCCTACCACTGTGTGCGGGCGTCGATGGAGATCGCCAAGGAACGTCAAGCCGCCTTCGCCGGATTTGAGAGGTCGAAGTACGCAACCGGTGAGTACTTCGACAAGTACACCGAGGAAGCGTGGGAACCACGCACCCAGCGTGTGGCCGAGATGTTCACCGAAGCCGGCGTGCATATCCCAACTCAGGATGATTGGCGTGAGCTCAAGGCTGCAGTTGCCGAGCACGGCATCTACAACCAGAACCTGCAGGCCGTTCCACCCACGGGTTCGATCTCGTACATCAACAACTCGACGTCGTCGATCCACCCTGTGGCCTCGAAGGTCGAGATTCGCAAGGAGGGCAAGATCGGGCGTGTGTACTACCCGGCACCCTTCATGGACAACGACAACCTCAAGTACTACCAGGATGCCTACGAGATCGGCTATGAGAAGATCATCGACACCTACGCTGAGGCCACGAAGCACGTGGATCAGGGGCTGTCGCTGACCTTGTTCTTCATGGACACCGCCACAACTCGTGACATCAACAAGGCGCAGATCTACGCGTGGCGCAAGGGCATCAAGACCATCTACTACATCCGGTTGCGCCAGCTCGCGCTGGAGGGCACCGAGGTCGATGGCTGCGTATCCTGCATGCTGTGACCGATGGGTTCAGCGGGTCGGTGTGAACCGGCCCGCTGAACCCATGACCCGGAGCCCGCGAGTTCTGCGGACCTGAGTCCGCACAACTCGCGGAGCCGGGCAGAAAGCATTCTCAGTCTGCTGGGCAGACCACTCGTACGTACGACGTACCTGCAACTTGGAAGAGAGATGGAAACGTTGGAGAACCTGACTTTGGCGTCGCACGTCGACGCCATCAACTGGAACCGTGTCATCGATCCCGTCGATGATGACGTCTGGGATCGCCTGACCGGAAACTTCTGGCTGCCTGAGAAGGTGCCGCTGAGCAACGACATCCCCTCGTGGGCGACACTCACGCAGGAGGAGAAGACGCTGACGATGCGCGTCTTCACCGGTCTGACGCTGCTCGATACGATTCAGGGCACCGTGGGTGCGATCTCCTTGATTCCCGATGCGGTGACACCGCATGAGGAAGCAGTGATGACGAACATCGCGTTCATGGAGAGCGTGCACGCGAAGTCATACTCTTCGATCTTCTCGACCCTGTGCTCGACGAAGGAGATCGACGAGGCGTTCCGCTGGTCGAGGGAGAACACCTACCTGCAGGCCAAGGCTGACATCATCCTCAGCTACTACCGAGGCGATGACCCGCTCAAGCGCAAGGTTGCCTCAACACTGCTGGAATCATTCCTCTTCTACTCGGGCTTCTACCTGCCCATGTACTGGTCTGCACATGCGAAGCTGACCAACACTGCGGACCTCATCCGCCTCATCATCCGTGACGAGGCTGTCCACGGCTACTACATCGGCTACAAGTACCAGAAGGGCCTGGAGTCACAGTCCGAAGAGCGCAAGCAGGAGCTCAAGGACTACACGATGAACCTCATGTTCGAGCTCTACGAGAACGAGGTCGCCTACACCCATGACCTCTACGACTCTGTGGGTCTGGCCGAGGACTGCAAGATGTTCCTCCACTACAACGCCAACAAGGCTCTGATGAACCTCGGGTACGAAGCGATGTTCCCGAAGGAGGTCACCGAGGTCAACCCGGCGATCCTCGCGGCTCTCTCGCCCAACAGCGACGAGAACCACGACTTCTTCTCCGGATCCGGCTCCTCCTACGTCATCGGCAAGGCCGAACAGACGGAAGACGACGACTGGGACTTCTGAAACACAAGGTCAGCGGCTCATCCAGGCAGGAGTGCTTGGGTGGGCCGCTTTCGTGTGGGGCCACAGTTCGGCCACCATCGGGCAGCGGTGAAGCTATCGAACCGGCCGAGGAGGACATCGTCTTCCAAAGGGAGAACGCACGGACAATGCTTGAGGTCCAAGACCCTGCAATTCATCAGGGCTGGAGAACTGAGGCTGAAGGGTGTCAGCCAGATTCGCGAGCCGATCGTGCCGAGGCGACGTCGTCGACGATGACAGCGATATGCTGCATGCTTGCGATCAGCGACCCATAGAGGGGCCAAGAACGCTCCGGGAGCCCCTTGTCCTCGACCATTCTCACGGACAGCTGTTCGAGCCGCTGGTAGATCGGCTCCACTTCCGCATCGGGGTCGGCAATCGCCCGTCCTGCATCCCGGACGACGGAGGTCCATTGCTCACGGAACCGCGTGTCCCATTGGCCGTTCTCATACGACCCTTCGCGCAGAGTTCGCGTCAGATGGCGCAGATGGGAGATGCCTTCATCCACGCGCTGCAGGATGTTCTCGTAGCTGGCATCTTCAGAAGATGTCTGGGAATCCTGAGCCTCGTCCGATGGAATGCGCTTGCGGCGAAGGCGATCACGCGGATTCGCCTTCTGGCTCTCACGGGCGAATCTGACCGACTGCCATGCCGAGTTCAATTCGTGGCTCATCGATTCGGTCTCCTTGAACCAATCATCGGCTTCGGCGGTGTCCCAGTCGTCATCCAGTTCATCTGCCATGTCGACCAACATGTCACCCATGCGCCGGTTGATGCTGTCGACGTACCGTGCTGCCTGCTGATCCCGCAGAGGCGGAATCACCAGGAGGTTGACGACGATGCCGACGGCGACGCCTATGCAGAGCTCCAGGATCCGCTCCCCGAGAAAGGGCTGCTGACTGTCGAAGCCGCTGCCGAGGACGAAGATTCCGGTTGTTGCAATCGCAATACCTTCATCGCGGATCCACGGCAGCCGCGCAGCAGTGAGGCCGACCAGGAGCGCGAGAGCAAAAGTCCAGACGCTCACCCCCAGGTAGTTGCCGATGACGAAGGACAAGGCAACACCGAGGGTTGAGGCGATCGTCGACTGCGCTCCGCGAGACAGCGAGCGGTGGACTGTGGCATGGACTGTCAGCAGCGCCGCCCAGGGAGCCAGGAACGGCATCTGGGAATTCAGGACATTATCAGACAGCCACCAAGCGCCGGTGGCTGCGATCACCGTCTTGACGACCTGCAGGATGTCGGTGATGACGTCGGGGCGTCTGGCCAGAAGCGATAACTGGGGTCGCGAGTTCTGCTGCAATGGTCGCCCTTTCGGACAGAGTTCATGTCGGACAGAGTGCATGGAGTTATCACCCTACAAGGCACATATGGTACGTGACTGGCACGGGCGAGGGGCAGTGGGCGGAAAATGGAAATGCCCGACATGTCGCAGATGAAACCTGCGACATGTCGGGCAGTGATCAGGCTGTCTTGGTTCTCGCTCTGCTTAAAACCCAGCAGTGCGAAGGAAAACCTGACAGACGGCGGCGATCAGGCCGCCAGCGGCGTGATCTCACGCAGCGATGAACCGGTGAACAGCACGACGCGGCCGGTCATGTCACTGATCGTGACTTTGCCGTTGCGGGTGCTGATCTTAGGATCAATCAGTCCTGCATGCTCAATGGCACGCTGGACCCACTGTGGGAACTGAGTCATCGTTCCCTCCTTTCTTAGCTACTTCGTCGAACGGCATGCATCAACGCATACCGTTCTCATTGTTTTCGTGGTGGCGACGGGGCAGTCGCCGAGGTGCTGGCCGAGTACCGGAGCGAATCGGATGCTGGCCTGCTGAAATGTCACCGTGGTGTGGGTTGATCCTTCACGATGGGGGATCTGCGATTCGAAGTGAGACAGTGTCCGTGGCGAATCATTTGCAATGTCGAACCTGGATCTGATTTTTCGCTCATGAGCGACGTGTCATCGTGCTCAGCGGATCAGATCGTTCAATGAAGCCGGACGACTTCGAACGCAAGACATCAGCTTAACCGCATCGGAAACGATAAGTCAAAACAGTGGTTGATCAGCGGAAGGTCTTGCCCCGACGCAGACTCAGCAGGATGATGAGCGCGGTGATCAGAAGCGCCGCCGCAACGACCAGCATTCCGACGGGGAGCAGCGTTTCATTGGAGACGCCGAGGATCTTCGCCGAGGCCTTGGACTCAGTCGCCTCTGCACCATCGCCTGAGTCAATCTCGGTCCCGACCGAAGCGGCGTCGGCGCCGCCGGCATCACTGCCGCTCTCCGAGGCAGTCGCATCGGCACTCGGCGTCATCGACTCGCCGACAGGGACTGTCTGAAGAGACTTCGGATCCTTCTGGGCGAAGTCCCATTCGAGCAGGTCGACCGCGGCTTGGCGGGAGTTGTTGTCGATGCCGAGCATCGTCGAAACCACACGGTGGCCGTCGCGTTCGGCAACGGCGATATAGGCGCCCTTGGCTTGGCGGGTGAATCCGTTCTTCAGGCCCAACCCTCCATCGACCTGACCGACGATCTTCGTGTGGTTCTGAATCTCGTAGCCCTTGAACTCCTCCTCGGTATCCGGGTTCTTGCCGCCCGGGAATTTGTACGTCTCGGTGCTGATGACGTCCATCAGATAGTCGTTCTCGCACACCGCCCATGCCAGCTTCATCATGTCTGAAGCCGTCATGTGCTGATTCGCGTCGTCGAGGCCTGAGGTGTTGGCTGCATGAGTGTTCGTCATGCCCAGCTCTTCGGCCTTCGCGTTCATGAGCGCCACGGCCTTCTCCTGGCCTCCGGCGGCCCGGCCGAGGGCGTTCGCGGCATCATTGGCACTCGACATCAGCATCGCGTGGAAGAGCAGATCGACAGTGTATTCGTTCTTCTGCATGAGACCGACCTTGGTGCCGTCGATCTCCATGTCCTCGAACTCTGCCTCGACCTTCTGTTTGGGATCGTCGAGCACGTCGACAAGAGCCAGAGCGGTCAGGAGTTTGATCGTCGAGGCGGGTGCGTGCTTCTTGTCGATATCGTGCGCCGCCTGAACTTCTCCCGTGTCGAGGTCTCCCACCAGCCACGACGTGCCCACCGGCTGCGGCGGCTTCGCTCCATCGCCGAGGTCGGCCGGCGATTCGTAGACCTTCTCCTGCTTCTCACCCGGTTGGCCCACACCGTGCGAGGCGCCGGGGGAGAGGACCAACTGCGCCCCGATCAGCAGCAATGTGAGTACGGCGCTGACGATGAGACGAAGTCCTGAGCGAAGTGAACGGGGGAAGGCCGCAGCACGCGTCAGAGAAGCAGGATGGTGAGAACGCATGCGCACCAGTCTACGACCGTGGACAATTGAGAGCTGTCAGGAAACCCGGTGCGATACAGCACAGGAGATGCAACCGCGTGGACGCGAAAAGCGGCCGTGCACGAAAAGTGCACGACCGCCTCGGCGATTCAGATGTTCAGATCAGAATGCGCGCTGCAGGACTGCCTGCTTCACCTCGGCGATGGCCTTGGTGATTTCGATGCCACGAGGGCAGGCCTCGGTGCAGTTGAAGGTGGTGCGGCAGCGCCACACGCCTTCCTTGTCGTTGAGGATCTCCAGGCGCATGTCTCCGCCTTCGTCACGCGAATCGAAGATGAAACGGTGCGCGTTGACGATGGCAGCTGGGCCGAAGTACTGGCCATCGGTCCAGAACACGGGGCACGACGAGGTGCATGCGGCGCAGAGAATGCACTTGGTGGTGTCATCGAATGCCTCACGCTGCTCGGCCGACTGCAGACGCTCACGCGTCGGCTCGTGACCGGACGTGATGAGGAACGGCATGACCTCACGGTAGGACTGGAAGAAGGGCTCCATGTCGACGATGAGGTCCTTCTCCAGAGGCAGACCCTTGATCGCCTCGACGGTGATCGTCTTGGACGTGTCAAGATCCTTCAGCAGGGTCTTGCAGGCCAGACGGTTACGGCCGTTGATGCGCATGGCATCGGAGCCGCAGACACCGTGGGCACAGGAGCGGCGGAAGGACAGCGAGCCGTCCTCCTCCCACTTGATCTTGTGCAGGGCGTCCAGGACACGGTCGGTGCCGTACATGGTGACCTTGTACTCCTCCCAGTGCGCCTCTTCGTCCTGTTCGGGATCGAAGCGTGCGATCTGGAAGGTGCAGTCGAACGACGGGATCGAACCGCTGTCGCCGGCCACATGGTCGGGCAGGTCGATCTTAGAGGCCGGCTCCGGGGTTTCGGTTGAGGTATCGGTGCTCATCAGTACTTACGCTCCATCGGCTGGTAACGGGTGACGATGACGGGCTTCGTCTCCAGACGCATGCCCTTGATGCCGTCGGTCTCGGAATCAGGATCGAGGTACGTCATCGTGTGATGCATGAATCCTTCGTCGTCACGATCCGGGAAGTCCTCTCGGAAGTGCCCACCGCGTGATTCCTTACGGTGGATGGCGGCGACGGAGATGACCTCGGCGAGTTCGAGCAGGAAGTTCAGCTCGACGGCCTCGAGGAGGTCGAGGTTGAAGCGCTTGCCGCGGTCCTGAATGCCGACGTTGTTATAACGTTCACGCAGTTTCGCGATCTCGTCGAGCGCTTCGCGCAGGGTCTCATCGGTGCGGAAGACCTGGACATTGGCGTCCATGAGCTCCTGCAGATCCTTGCGGATGGCGCCGATGCGTTCGGTGCCGTCCGAGGTGCGCATCTTCTCGAGAAGTGCGACGGTGTCGCCCTCGGCACCCTCGGGCAGCTCGACGAAGTCAGCTGTCTTCGAGTATTCCGCGGCGGCGATGCCGGCGCGCTTGCCGAAGACGTTGATGTCGAGCAGCGAGTTCGTGCCCAGACGGTTCGAACCGTGCACGGACACGCAGGCAACCTCACCTGCGGCGTAGAGGCCGGGAATGACGTTGTCGTTGTCCGCGAGCACCTCGGCGCCGATGTTGGTCGGAATGCCGCCCATGGCGTAGTGCGCGGTCGGGAAGACCGGCACCGGTTCTGTGTAGGGCTCCACACCGAGGTAGGTGCGGGCGAACTCGGTGATGTCGGGCAGCTTCGCATCGATGTGTGCGGGCTCGAGGTGCGTGAGGTCGAGCAGGACGTAGTCCTTGTTCGGACCACAGCCGCGGCCTTCGCGCACCTCATTGGCCATGGACCGGGCCACGATGTCACGAGGAGCGAGGTCCTTGATCGTCGGGGCGTAGCGTTCCATGAAGCGCTCACCGTCGGAGTTGCGCAGGATCGCGCCCTCACCACGGGCTGCCTCTGAGAGCAGGATGCCCAGGCCGGCCAGGCCGGTCGGGTGGAACTGGAAGAACTCCATGTCCTCGAGCGGGATGCCCCGGTTGTAGGCCACGGCCATGCCGTCGCCGGTCAGGGTGTGGGCGTTCGAGGTGGTCTTGAAGACCTTGCCCACGCCGCCGGTTGCGAAGACGACCGACTTGGCCTGGAACAGGTGGATCTCGCCGGTGGCCAGTTCGTAGGCGACGACGCCCGCCGGACGGCGGACTCCGTCGACCTCGGTCATGGCCAGGTCGAGGACGTAGAACTCGTTGTAGAACTCGACGCCGTGCTTGACGCAGTTCTGGTACAGAGTCTGGAGGATCATGTGACCGGTGCGGTCGGCTGCGTAGCAGGAGCGACGGACCGGGGACTTGCCGTGGTCACGGGTGTGACCACCGAAGCGACGCTGATCGATCTTGCCTTCGGGCGTCCTGTTGAAGGGCAGCCCCATCTTCTCGAGATCGAGGACGGCGTCGATGGCTTCCTTGGCCATCACCTCGGCGGCATCCTGGTCGACCAGGTAGTCACCGCCCTTGACGGTGTCGAAGGTGTGCCATTCCCAGTTGTCCTCTTCCACATTCGCCAGTGCGGCGCACATGCCGCCCTGGGCCGCACCGGTGTGCGAACGTGTGGGGTAGAGCTTGGTCAGGACTGCGGTTCGGGCACGCTGGCCCGATTCGATCGCTGCACGCATCCCGGCGCCACCGGCACCGACGATGATGACGTCGTATTGATGTACCTGCATGTTTCTCCTTCTATGCGGCCGAGCAGAACGACGCCAGCAATGCGGGGTCGGCTCCGGCCGGGCAGGGATCGAATGTGAAGATGACGAGCGTGCCGAGCACGATGACGATGATCGAGGCGATGTAGAGGATCACCTGGAGCGCCATGCGGGTGCCTGGCTTCTCGGCATAGTCCATGATGATGGTGCGCAGGCCGTTGGTGCCGTGCAGCATTGCCAGCCACAGCATCAGCAGATCCCAGATCTGCCAGAACGGGCTGGCCCATTTGCCGGCCACGAACCCGAAGTCGATGGCCTGGACGCCTTCTCCGGCCCAGAGGTTCACGAAGAGGTGACCGAAGATGAGGATGACGAGGACGACGCCGGAGATGCGCATGAACAGCCATGCGAACATCTCGAACTTCGAACGTGTTGATTTGTGGCGCGAGTAGCCGGTGCGCGGAGCCGGGATCGATGTTGTGCTCATGTCATCCTCCGAACGTGTGCATCAGCTGGCGGGGGATGAAGGCGATCATAATGATGAGCCATACGATGATGACTCCCCAGAACAGCTTCTTCTGATTCTTCGGTCCGCTCTTCGAGAAGTCGACGAGAATAACGCGAAGGCCGTTGAACGCATGGAATGCGATTGCGGCAACGAGTGCGATCTCGCCGATAGCCATGACCGGTGTCTTGTAGGTTCCGATCACGGCATTGTAGGCCTCGGGTGAGACGCGAACGAGTGCAGTATCGAGCACGTGGACCAGCAGGAAGAAGAAGATTCCGACGCCTGTGACGCGATGCGCGACCCAGGACCACATTCCTTCATTTCCTCGGTACAGAGTGCCCGTAGACGCTTTGGCCACGGAGCATCCTCCATCTTGGATTAATCGACTGTGTACATCAAGAAACTACGCCGAACGCCGCCTGGTTGCCAGTCGAGCCACGCCTGAGCGTGGTGGATCACATTAAGTTCCTGGCAGTTCCCTCACAGCCGTCATTCTCGGATACGACGAAATTCAATTACATCACACCCTTGTGTGCTAACTATTCTAGCCGTCGGGCTGACCTGGTGAGTCGGGACCCTCTCCGGGTTTCGGCCAATCCGGTTACGGTTCTCCTCACCCCGACACGGCGGACAACATCGGTCAGAGAATGCCCGAACTTTGAGACACTGATGATGTGAACACACACTTCCACGCCATCATCCCCGCCGGCGGGTCCGGAACCCGGCTCTGGCCGCTCTCACGCAAGGCATCGCCGAAGTTCCTCCATGACGTGCTGGGTACGGGCCGAAGCCTGATCCAGTCCACCTGGGATCGTGTCGCACCGCTCGTCGGACCCGAGAACGTGTGGGTCGTGACGGGAGAGAGCCACCGCGACCAGGTCGCCGAGCAGCTTCCCGAGATGCCGGTCCACAAGATCCTCGCCGAACCGTCCCCGAAGGATTCGGCAGCCGCGATCGGTCTCGCAACCATGCTCATCGCCAAGGAGGACCCGGACGCGATCGTGGGTTCGTTCTCCGCCGACCATTCGATCACCAACGTCGACGAATTCCGGCTCGTCATCGATCAGGCCTGCGTAGCCGCTGAAACCGGCGATATCGTCACAGTCGGCATCATGCCCCGCAATCCCGCCACCGCCTACGGCTACATCGAGACCGGTGATCTGCTGGGACTCGACGGTGCGCCGACTGCCCGGCGCGCCATGGCCTTCGCCGAGAAGCCGGCCGCGAGCACCGCCCGCACCTACGTCAACTCCGGTCGCTACCGCTGGAACGCCGGCATGTTCATTGCCCGAGCCGCTGCCCTCCTCGAAGTCCTCGAGACCGAGGATCCGACCCTGCACGCGGGACTGTCGCGGATCGCTGAGGCCTGGGGGACCGATGCCCAGGCGCAGGTGCTCGCCGAGGTGTGGCCCGGGTTGGAGAAGCGCGCCATCGATTACGTTGTGGCCGAGCCCGCTGCCGCGGCCGGCCGTGTCATCGTCATCCCCGGTGACTTCGGCTGGGACGACGTCGGCGACTTCGACTCGGTGGCCCGTCTGCGCCAGCCGGTGCCCGGAGAACCCGCCGGGGTCATTTCTATCGGTCAGAACTGCGACCTCCTCGAAATCGATGCCTCAGGGGTCGTCTTCTCCGAATCCCAGAAGCCGCGGACGGTTGCGATCGTCGGCCTCGATGACCTCGTCGTCGTCGACACCGAAGACGTCCTGCTCATCACCTCCCGCTCCCATGCCCAGGATGTGAAGAAGGCCGTCTCTGCCGCCGGTGAGCGCGGACTCGATGACCTGCTGTAGGCAGGCGCTGAATCTGGTCTCCGAAGCCGTCTCCGGGACTGGAGCTCATTCAGTCTCCGGGACTGGAGCTGCGTGCGGAGTATGTCGAAATTGGTCGCAGTGCGCCCAAATGTGACGCTGAGTGCTTAGCATTGCAGTCAATGTCTCAGATATCCGAACCGCGCCCCGACGGCGTCGCGCTCCCAGAAGGACCAGACGTGATCAGCTCGACAATTGCTGAGATCGGTGCAGAACTCATCGATTTCCGCCGCGACATCCATGCGCACCCGGAATTGTCCTTCCAGGAGTTCGACACCACGGCCAAGATCGTCGCCCGTCTTGAGGCGGCCGGTCTGTCACCTCGGCGGCTCGAGGGCACAGGCGTCGTCTGCGAAGTCGGCGAGGGTCCCATCGCCCTGGGGCTTCGAGCCGACATCGACGCGCTGCCCATCGATGACCTCATCGACGAGGACTTCGCCTCAACAGTGCCCGGTGTGGCACACGCCTGCGGCCACGACGTGCACCTGACCGGACTCGTCGGCGCAGCCATCGCCCTGCAGCGACTCCACGAATCCACACCCGGCGGACTCGGCGGACGCGTCCGCCTCATCTTCCAACCCGGGGAGGAAGTCACCCCTGGCGGGGCGCTGCGCATCATCTCCCAGGGTGTCCTCGACGATGTGCCCGAGGTCTATGCCGTCCACTGCGACCCCAATGTCGACGTCGGTCGGATCGGTTCGCGCATCGGTGCCATCACCGCAGCCGGCGATACCGTCATCATTCGCCTCTCCGGTCATGGCGGGCACACCTCGCGGCCCCACCTGACCGAAGACCTCGTCTACGCGCTGGGCAAACTCGCCACCGATCTGCCCTCGACGCTGGGCCGACTCATCGATCCGCGCCACGCGATCTCCCTGGTCTGGGGCGAGATCAGCGCCGGCCACGCGGCCAATGTCGTCCCCAGTGAGGGGATCCTACGCGGAACCCTGCGCTGCCTCGACGTCGACGGCTGGAATCAGGTCGCCGAGGTGCTGCCCGAGTTGGTTGAGAGGATCGCCGGCCCGTACGGGGTCGACGTCGACCTCGACCATCGCCGAGGTGTTCCGCCGGTGGTCAACACCGAAGATCAGGTCGCGCTCATCGAGTCTGCGGTCCGTGGCGAACTCGGCGAGAACTCCGTCCAGCTGACCCCGCAGTCGATGGGCGGGGAGGACTTCGCCTGGTACCTCACACATTGTCCTGGGGCGCTGGTGCGCATGGGCACCCGCACTCCCGGGGGAGCGACGTATGACATCCACCAGGGTGACCTGCTCATTGACGAGGGCAGCGTCGAGATCGCTGCCCGCATCTTCACCGCGACCGCGCTGAAGGTCCTCGAGAGGAACTGATGCCCCACCGGGACTCAGGCGGAACCGATAATCTTGGAGACATGAGAGTGAAGGTCATGAGCACGGTGCTGGGCGCCGGCTTCAGCGCATTGAGCCTGGTGGCACTGAGCGCCTGCTCGATGACGGCTCCCGAGCCAGTCGAAGATGCCACGCTCGGGTGCATGATCTCGGCTCCGGCAGGATTCGACGATCACTCGGCCGGGGCTCTCACCCTGGCGGAGACGGAGCTGGCACGGTCTCAGGGACTGTTCTCCGCGACATCGAGCCAGCGGGTGACCAACTCATCGGCCACCTCGGCGGCTCTGAAGAGGATGAACGATAAGGACTGCGCGCTGACGACAGTGCTCGGGCCCGGGGGCGCCGACGAACTGGCAGACCAGGCCAGAGCCCACTCCAAGGGCCTCTACCTGGGTGTGGCCAGTGGTCACGATGACTTCCCGGACAATGTGCTCAGCATTGACTTCGACCTCGTGCCGCCGGCCTTCATCGCCGGGTACATTGCGGCCACGGCGAGTGAATCGGGTGAGGTCGCCACGGTCGTGTCACGAGGGTTCCCACAGGCGGAGAAGATTCTCGACGCCTTCGATGCCGGCGTCGACCTCTACAACGACGAAGCCGATGAGGATGTCGAGCACGTGAAGTCCTTCCGGGAGGAAGCGGTCGATGATCGGACCGTCGCCGACACCAGCGATGCGGGGAAGGACTTCTTCGACGCAGCCCATGATTCGGACGTCGATGTCCTCGTCCCCTTCGGGTCGGCGGCTGCGATGGGAGTGGTCACCGCGGCCACCGAGAAGCAGCAGGCTCTGACCACCGAAGAGCCGAAGCCGGAGGACAAGGGAGAAGACCCGTTTCTGCCGAAGGTCATCTGGTATGGAGCACCGGGGGCCTTCAGCGACACGATCATCGCGACCATCGAACCCAACATCCGCAGGGGTCTGCGGAGCATGTTCCCCGAATGGCCGCAGAGCAAGAATCCCGACGAGGTTGCCGAAGCGTCGAAGGAGGATCCCACCGAGATGGGTGGATTCCTCGTTGCCGACCGCCGCTACAAGGGCACGATCGACAACGGCGGTGTGAGGATCGCCGCCGAGGACGGTTTCCTCAGCCAGACGTCCGACGCAGGGCGCAGCATCGCCGATCTGCGGGAGCGGATCAAGAGCGGGGACATCGATCCAAGGAAGTCCTGAGCACGGGGTGAGGCACCGACGGCGGTGACATCGACGGCGGGGCATGTTTCGCACATCGTTCTTCCACGCTGATCCGATAAGCTGTGCGGGTGTTGAATAATCCCGCTGGTGTCGCAGCAGACGACCCGATCCTGCAGTTGCCCAAAGTCTCCCTCCATGATCACCTCGACGGTGGCCTGCGCCCCGCCACGCTGATCGAACTGGCTGCCTCTGTCGGCCACGAACTGCCCGCCACCGAACCGGATGCGCTGGCCAAGTGGTACCGCGACTCCGCGAGCTCCGGTGATCTGGTCCGCTATCTCGAGACCTTCTCGCACACGGCTGCCGTGATGCAGAGTCGAGAGGGCCTGATGCGGGTGGCCAAGGAATGGGTCCTCGACCAGGTCACCGACGGCGTGTTCTACGCTGAGGCCCGCTGGGCTCCGGAGCAGCACCTGGAAGGCGGACTCGAACTCGACGAGGTCGTCGAAGCCGTTCAGGAAGGACTCGAAGCCGGAGTCATCGAAGCCTCCTCGGACGGCAAGTTCATCCGCGTCGGTCAGATCATCACAGCCATGCGCCAGGCGGACAATTCCATGGCCATCGCAGAACTGGCCATCAGGCACCGCGAGAAGGGATCCGAATCCGGAGTCGTCGGCTTCGACATCGCCGGTCCTGAGAACGGCTTCCCGCCCTCGGCGCACCTGTCCGCGTTCAACGCACTCCACCAGGCCTATGTGCCCGTGACGATCCACGCCGGTGAGGCTGCCGGCAAGGACTCGATCCACGAAGCTCTCACCATCTGCCATGCCCAGCGCATCGGTCATGGTGCCCGCATCGTCGAGGACATGGACATCGTCGAGGGCGAAGGTCAGCTGGGCAGCCTGGCTGCTTGGGTTCTCGATCAGCAGATTCCGCTCGAGCTGTGCCCCAGTTCGAATCTGCAGACCGACATCGGCGGCTCCATCGCCTCCCATCCGATCACCGGACTCAAAGACTTGGGCTTCGCTGTGACCATCAACCCGGACAACCGACTGATGTCAGCGACGTCGGTCACGCGTGAGATGCGTCTGCTCGTCGATGAGGCCGGCTGGACTCAGACAGACCTCGAATGGGCGACTGTCAACGCTGTCACCGCGGCGTTCCTGCCCCTCGACGTGCGCGAGCGCATGCTCGACGAGATCCTCATTCCAGGGTTCGCCCGGGTGAATATTTGAGTTCACGGGACAGGAGTTCGAACACACCCGGCGGCTCTTCTCCGTCGGGTGGTTCATCGGCGTCGGGACGATCAACAGGCACGGGCGATTCGTCGGCGTCTGACGGTTACGGTGTTCCCACCCCACGAGCGATGCTGCTGGTCGTTGTGGTTCTCGGGATTCAGGTGCTTGCCCTGCTGGGGTCCGCCCTGTCATTCATCCTCACCGCTCTCAGTGCAGGTGCTCTTGCAGGTTCGCTGCTGGGGCTGGCCGTCATGTTCCTCATCTTCGCTGCCGGCGTGGCCGCTGCGGCGCGCGGATCATGGAAACTGCATCGTTGGGCCCGGCCGGCGGCGATCGCCTTCGAACTGCTCGTCATCGTCTTCGCCTTCAGCGTCATCGCCGGAACCCTGTGGCTCGGGCTGGCCTGTCTGGTCACGGCGCTTGCTGTGCTTCTGGGGTATTTCCTGCCCTCGGTCGTCGACGCCTACAACCGGGCACTCGAAGGCTGAGGCCTCGGACCTCGGTGCCGCATTCCCTCGAATCGTGTCAGGACGTTCGTCAGCCGCTGAGCCAGCGGCGCGAGTTCGACAACTAGCGCCTCGAACTCATCGAGGACTTGTGCGTCCCAGCCGGCGTCGGAATGATCGTTGGTCGCGAAGGCTTCATCGGCCGTGGGCCTGATCTGCCAGTCGATGGTTGCGTTGAGCATCCGGGCGACGAGGGCATCTGCCGCCCCCGCTGCAATGGACGGGATTCCCTGACGTGCCTCGCCCGTGATGTGACACATCGGGCGAACAAGCTCTGCCAGCCGCCAGCCGCCAGCCGCCAGCCGCCAGCTCAGGCGCTCGGCGGGTGCCACTTCTGTACGCTGGCGGCTTGGGCCGCCGTGACCTTGGCAGGCGCAGCAGAGAAGATCGCATCTCGGATTCCGGACAGGAACGGTGACTGCATCTGGAAGACGGCACCGAGAATTCGAGACTTCGCTGCAATCGACTGACTGCGCCTCTTGCGCAGCCGGTCGTAACGCCGCAGCTGAACGTCGACTCCTCCTGCTGACGTCGACGTACCCGCTGAGCTCACCGAGTCCGCTGGGGACACTGGGCCGGACGAGTCCGCGATGACCGGTGCCAGCAGCGCGGTCAGCGTCGCTGCATCCTCGAGGGCCTGACCGCCGCCCTGACCCAGATTCGGGGTCATCGCATGGGCCGCATCGCCGAGGAGGACGACGCGTCCCCGGTGGTAGGTCGCCAGGGGAGTGGCCAGGTCTGAAATCGCGGTCCGCCGGATTCGGTCACTCGGTGTCGTGGCTATGAGCTCAGCGATCGGTGCGTGCCAGGAGGAGAACAGGTCCCGCACAGCCGCCTTCTCATCGGCGAAACTCGCGTGCTGGGGCATGTTCGCCACCGCGAACCAGTACACGCGCTCGTCCTTGAGTGGAGCGATGCCGAAGCGCAGGCCCCGACCCACGGTCTCGCCAGCGGCTCCATCGAGGTCGACCGGGCGTTCGGTGATTCCACGCCAACTCGAATATCCCGAATAGCGAGGTCCGATTCCGGACTTGATGGTCTCTCTCACCTGGCTGTTGAGACCATCGGCACCGATGACGAGATCGAAGTTTTCCTGGGGACCGGGTCCGACCGTCACCGTTCCAGCGATGCTCGCCGAGGTGACGAAGGCGTTGGTGCGCACGGTTCCCTCATCGAGGGCATCGAGCAGTATCCGATGCAGGTCGGCTCGGTCGACGATCCGCAGCTCTCCGACGCTGTCGGTGGGAAGGCGTGCGATCCAGCGTCCGTCGGGGCGTCGTTGGCCCGCAGCGAAGGACTCTGCCTTCTTGTCAGTGATCGCTGCGAACTGAGGGCCGAGGCCCAGGGATTGGAGGGCCCTGAGCCCATTGGCGAAGACGGACAGACCTGAACCCCCGGCGCGCACCTCGGCGGCCCTTTCGAACACGGTGACCTGTGCGCCGGCCTTCTGCAGGCCGACGGCGGCTGAGAGTCCGCCGATGCCGGCTCCAACGATCGCGATCTTCATGGGGTGTGGTTCTCTCGTGCGAGTTCTGAGGTGTCTGCCTTACTGCTGAAGGTACTCCCCGCAGGCCTCGGTGAGGAAGTCACCAGCGACTCCACCCTCTTGGTTGAGGCTGGCTGCGGTCTTCTGAATGCCCCACCAGACCTGGGGAGAGGCGCCCCACTGCTGACGGAAGTCCTCACGCTTATCGGGGTCATCGGCCAGATCTTGAGCGGCCAGCGAGATTCGGTCCTGAGCGTCCTCGGCCGTGCACCGAGCCTCATCATCGGGGCCCTTCGGGTCGAGCTCCGGTATGTCATCGGAGTTCTTCGCCTTCAGGGTGTACGCGGACCCGCCGATCTCCTCAACGGTGAAGGTCCCCTGAACGAGCAGGAACGGTGACTTCTTCGTATCGACGTTCTCGGCATCGACGGTGACACTGACACTGTCCGGAGTGTCGGCGGTGATGGTGGCCTCACCGGAGTCGGGAACGTCGGGGTTGCCGGTGTGGACATAGACCTTGAGGTAGGCCTCGGACTTGTTCGCGGCCGCCTCGGCGAGGCCCTGCCACAGGGGATCGGCGTCCTTCGCTCCGCCGGGGGAGGAGTCGACGATGGAGACCTTCGGAGCGTCATCGGGGGTCTCGACCGGGGTGACCTCCTCTTCGCTGACGGAGGGACGCGGGGCCGGCCGGGTCTCCTCCGAGGTGGGAACGCAGGCTGTCATCGTGGCCAGCACTGCGGCGGTGGTCAGGAGGGCAAGAGAGCGAATTCGCATGGTTCCTCGTGAGGTGGTCGTCGTGGCGGTGCCGGGCCCAGGGCCCGGTCTCGCCTTCCAGCCTAATCCGAGAGGTCGCGCTCGCACCGGTGGACGCGCTGGCCTGGGCCCGATTGCTGGGGTCCGACTGCTCGGCTTGCATCGAGCTCGTGCGTTCACTGCTGTCTACTGTGCTCGGTTCGGCATGAGATCGCTCAGGCTGACCTTCTGCGCTCCGGCCTCGTCGAAGTTGTCCTCATCGAGCCACCGCACATAGGCCGCGCGCAGGCTGGGCCATTCGGTGTCGATGATGGAGAACCATGCGGTGTCGCGGTTGCGGCCCTTGATGACGAGGTGCTGTCGGAACAGACCTTCGAAGGTGAAGCCGAAACGCGTCGCTGCCTTCTTCGACGGGGCATTGTCGTTGTCGCACTTCCATTCGAAGCGCCTGTACCCGCTGGCGAAGGCAAGGTCGGCGAAGAGGAAGAACGCCTCGGTGGCTCCTCGAGTCTGTGACAGGGCCGGTCCCCACAGGATGTTGCCGATCTCGATGACGCCGTTGTTCGCATCAATGCGCATCAGCGCCTGTCGACCCTCGGCCCGCCCGGTGCTGCGGTCGACCACGGCGAAGAACAGCGGATCGGTCGATTCGGACGCTGTGCGAATCCACTCGTCGAAGTCCGAGCGTGCGGTCTGCGGCGTCTGCGGCAGGTACCGGAAACGCTCATCCGATCCGTCCGCCGAGGCTGCTGCGAAGAGTGAATCCGCATGGAGCTGGGGGTCGAGGGGCTCGAGGTCGACATAGCGACCGTGGATCGTCTCCCGCCGAGGTGGTTTGACCCCGGTCCAGTCGGTGAGGTTCGCGTCGGTCATGACATCTCCTTCTCGTTCGTCATTGAACTCTTCCTTCCGTCGGACTGGGTCTGCCCGAGTGCACCCTGTGACAGGTGCTCAGTTCTCGTCGGCGTCGAATCCGGTCGAGAGCTGCCGCAGCAGTGAGGCGAGCTTGCGACGTCCTGCCGGAGTCAGGTCGCTGAGGATCTCGCGCTCCTTGACCAGCAGGTCGGCAAGAGCGGAGTCGACCGTGGCGCGGCCAGCGGCCGTCAACCGCACGAGCACACCTCGGCGATCTCCGGGGTCTGGCAGTCGTTCGACCCAGCCGGCGGTGACGAGTCGATCGATGCGGTTGGTCATGGTGCCGCTGGTGACCAATGTCTCCTGCAGCAGAGTTGAGGGGGAGAGCTGATAGGGCTCACCGGAACGGCGCAGGGCGGAGAGCACGTCGAAGGCCCACCCCTCGATGCCGTAGTCGCTGAAGCTGGACTTCCGTGCCAAATCCAGTTGGCGGGCCAGCCGTGAGACGCGGGAGAGTATCTCCATCGGTGACACGTCGAGATCCGGGCGCTCGTGGCGCCATGCCGCGACAATCCGATCAACCTCGTCCATGTTCCGATTTTACGTCCAGATCAAGATTCTTTGGACCAAAGATACTTTTTAGCGAGACATTTCTTACTCATTGGCTGATTTGGCCTGCACGTTTGGATGGACGGGGCCACTTGGGAATAAAGTGGTCATGGTTGTTGCATCCGTCAACGCACCTGCGGGGCCAAAAGACCCGGCAGTAGAAACGAAGGAATACACGTGGATCTTTTCGAGTATCAAGCACGTGACCTGTTTGAGAAGCACGGAGTGCCCGTGCTCAAGGCTCAGGTCGCGACGACACCAGAAGCAGCGAAGAAGGCAGCCGAAGACCTCGGCGGCGGAGTAGTCGTCGTCAAGTCTCAGGTCAAGATGGGCGGCCGCGGCAAGGCCGGCGGCGTCAAAGTTGCGAAGAATCCTGAAGAAGCCGAAGCTCGCGCCAAGGACATCCTGGGTCTCGACATCAAGGGCCACATCACCGAAAAGGTGATGATCGCCGAAGGCGCAGACATCGCTGAAGAGTACTACTTCTCGGTCCTCCTCGATCGGTCCAACCGCACCTACTTGGCCATGTGCTCCAAGGAAGGCGGAGTTGAGATCGAGCAGCTCGCTGAGGAACGCCCGGAAGCTCTCGCCAAGATACCAGTCTCTGCCATCGACGGAATCGATGCTGCGAAGGCCGAAGAGATCGCCAAGGAAGCAGGCTTCGACGCGGAGACCGCCGCTAAGGTGGCCCCCGTGCTGATGTCCCTGTGGACCGTCTTCGAGAAGGAAGACGCATCCCTCGTTGAGGTCAACCCGCTGGTCAAGACCGGTGCCGGTGACATCATCGCGCTCGACGGAAAGGTGTCTCTCGATGAGAACGCCGACTTCCGCCAGCCTGAGCACGAGGAGCTGCGCGACGACAGCGCAGAGAACCCACTCGAGCTCAAGGCCAAGAAGCTCGACCTCAACTACGTCAAGCTCGACGGCGAAGTCGGAATCATCGGAAACGGTGCCGGACTCGTCATGTCGACCCTCGACGTCGTCGCCTACGCCGGTGAGAAGCACAGCAACGTCAAGCCTGCCAACTTCCTCGACATCGGAGGCGGAGCCTCTGCTGAGGTGATGGCCAACGGTCTCGAGGTCATCCTCGGCGATGAGCAGGTCAAGTCAGTCTTCGTCAACGTCTTCGGCGGAATCACCGCCTGTGACGCAGTGGCCGACGGCATCGTCAAGGCCCTCGAGATCCTCGGCGACCAGGCCACCAAGCCGCTCGTCGTCCGCCTCGACGGAAACAACGTCGAAGAAGGACGTGCGATCCTCAAGGAAGCCGCGAACCCACTCGTCACTCTGACCGACACCATGGACGGTGGAGCCGATAAGGCCGCCGAACTGGCTGCTGCCAAGTAAGGAAAGGTCTTTACATAAATGTCTATCTTCCTGAATTCCGATTCGAAGATCATCGTCCAGGGCATCACCGGCGGCGAAGGAACCAAGCACACTGCGCGCATGCTCGCAGCCGGATCCAACGTCGTCGGCGGTGTCAACGCCCGCAAGGCCGGCACCACCGTCAAGCACAACGACAAAGACGGCAACGAAGTTGAGCTGCCCGTCTTCGGATCAGTCGCCGAGGCAATGGAAGCCACCGGTGCCGACGTCTCCGTGGCCTTCGTGCCGCCTGCATTCTCCAAGGATGCGGCCATCGAAGCCGTTGACGCCAAGATCGGTCTGCTCGTCATCATCACCGAGGGCATCCCGGTCCAGGACGCCGCCGAAGTCTGGGCACGTGCTCAGGCCGCAGGCAATGCGACCCGCATCATCGGACCCAACTGCCCGGGCATCATCTCGCCAGAGGCATCGCTGGCAGGCATCATCCCTGCCAACATCACCAAGAAGGGCAAGCTCGGACTGGTCTCCAAGTCCGGCACGCTGACCTACCAGATGATGTACGAACTGCGTGACCTCGGCTTCTCCACTGCCATCGGAATCGGTGGTGACCCGGTCATCGGCACCACGCACATCGATGCGCTCGAAGCGTTCGAGAACGATCCTGAGACCGAAGCCATCGTCATGATCGGCGAGATCGGCGGAGACGCTGAAGAGCGTGCCGCTGCCTACATCAAGGACAACGTGACGAAGCCGGTCGTCGGCTACGTTGCAGGCTTCACAGCTCCCGAGGGCAAGACCATGGGCCACGCCGGCGCCATCGTCTCCGGCTCCTCAGGTACCGCTGCGGCGAAGAAGGAAGCCCTTGAGGCTGCAGGCGTGAAGGTCGGCAAAACCCCGACCGAAACCGCCGACCTCATGCGCGAACTCCTCGCCTGAGTCGTCCCGCTCGACAACAGCGCGGTCAGGGTGCGACCGCTCAGCACACACGCTGGGCAACTGCACCTTGACCGCGCTTTTGCGTGTCCGCAGGAAAGTGAGCGGCTGGCGGCGGCGCGTACCGATGCGTCACGCACCGGGAGCAGCAATTCACACCCGGGCTCGCTTTCCCTCCAGTTGGTTCAGCAACCCATCCCGCCAGCATCAAATCACCCCGTTGCAACGGGTGGTTGTGGAACGGACTGTGCGGGGCCGGCGCGGGAGGCTAATCTGAACGTGTGAATGATCAGACACCGCTGTCCCAGAACATACCGGCCGGCCAGGCGACGCCACCCGGCCAGGCGATGCCCCTCGACCAGGCGACGCCCCTCGACCAGGCGACGCCCCTCGACCCGCAGCCCCTCGACCCGCAGCCCGTCGACCCGCAGCCCGTCGACACCTCGCCTTCGGCTCACCCGCGCAACTTCGGCTCCGACAATTGGGCCGGTGCCCACCCGGAAGTCATCGCCGCAATCACGGACGCCAATGTCGGACACACTCCCGGATACGGGGGCGACCCCTGGACCGCGCGCCTCGGCGAGGTGATGAAGGGCCACTTCGGCCCCTCCGCCCAGGCGTTCCCGGTCTTCAACGGCACCGGCGCCAACGTCCTCGCGCTGCAGTCGGCGCTGCCCCGCTGGGCGGCCGTCATCACCGCAGCCTCCGCCCACATCAACTATGACGAAACCGGCGCACCGGAAAAGGTCGGCGGACTCAAGATCATTGGCGCAGCTACCCCCGACGGGAAGCTGACTCCCGAGATCATCGAAGGCGCGGTCCTCGGCCGCGGCAACGAACATAACGCTCAGCCCTTGGCCGTGAGCATCTCGGAATCGACCGAGTGGGGCACGACATACACGCCGGAGGAGATTCGCCAGATCGCCGAGACGGCTCACAGGCTCGATATGATCCTGCATGTTGACGGTTCGCGTCTTGGCAATGCCGCGGCCTACCTGAACACTGAGCTCGGATCGCTGACGACGGCGACCGGCGTCGACATCATCAGCCTCGGTGGGACGAAGAACGGACTCCTCGGCGCAGAAGCGATCGTCGTCCTCAACCCCGACATCGGCCAGGGGATGAAGTTCCTGCGTAAGATGAACCTGCAGCTGTCATCGAAGATGCGATTCCTCTCCGCCCAGCTGGGCGCCCTCTACGATGGCGAGCTGTGGCGCACCTCCGCGAGTCACGCCAACACCATGGCCCAACGATTGGCAGCTGGCCTCGCCGAGGCGGCCGCCACCGGCCGTGCACCCGATATCTCGATCGTGGCGAAGACCGAATCCAACGTCGTCTTCGTGCACATGCCTGAGGAGGTCGCAGCACGAGCTCGGCAGAAATTCGCCTTTGCCGACTGGCCCATGGCCAAGAATGTCGTGCGCCTCATGTGCGCCTTCGACACCACTGCCGAGGACGTCGACGACCTCATCGCAGCCATCGTCGAGGCCTAAGCTACAGCGTGCTCAACGGTAGGTATGTGCTGCGTGGGAGTGAGTCCTCCCCAGCGCACTACTTCTTCTTGTCGGCCTTGACAGAGACGACAGGAACGTCGGCGTCGAGGATGATGCGCTGAGCGGTTGAGCCCATGATGAGTTTGCCGACGGGGGAGCGGCGACGCGATCCGATCACGATCATGCGGGTGTCTTCGGTCGCCTCGGCGAGGGCGAGGAGCTCCTCAACAGGGTCATTGCCGCGTAGGAACTGCAGGATCTCATGGGAGACCTCGGATGAGCGCAGCGCCTCTTTGAGCTCGTCCATGTCCTGATTCGTCGCGACACCGCGTTCGTCGGGGGTCTCTCCGATGCCGGCATTGAGCACGATCACGGTGTCATCGAAGGCCCTCGCCTGGTCGATGCCGAACGTGACGGCAGCCTTGCCTTCGGGTGAGGGGGAATAACCGACGAGAATTGTCATGATCTCTCCTGATACGACACTGGACGAAGCTCCCTCAATTAGTAGCACATCTGCGTGCTGCGACGCTCCTCAGTCCGCCCCAACCTGCACGCAAATCAGTCTCAAGCTGCACCGCAGATCTGTGTGAATCGGTCGTTCCTGGTGGTGGCGCATCCGCGACTGAAGCAGGGGCTCAGTCCGACTAGACTGTTCTAATGCCTTCTACCCTCCTGTCGCCGGATTCTTCTGCCCGCCACCGCAGTCAGGAGCTGCTGGAACAGTTTCCCGAGCTCGCTGCAGTTCCGGGATTCCCACAGGCCAGGATCCTCACCGACTATGTCCTGGGGAGACGCAGCGGAGAGCTCGACGTCTCCGGGCGTGCGACGGAAGGAACATTCGTGGACGCCGAGGCGGTTGCCGGGCTTCCGCACGAGGTCCTCATCGTCGATGACGGCCAGGGACTGCAGTCGCGGCTGTTGAGCGAGATCGTACCCGTGCGCACCTACAACGATCGTGTGGACGAAGCGCGCACCGTCGCCGAGGTGGCAGATCAGGCCAGTGCCATCGACGATCTCGCTGTCTTCGCCCCGGAAGCGCAAGAAGTCTGGGCGATCGTCAACGCACCGAAGGCCACCCAAGCGTTGGCCGAGACGATCGCCGCCGTCCAGGCGCACGTGACCACGATCGTCGTCATCGGCCGCAGCGATTCGATGAGCCGAGCCGTGAACAAGGAATTGGCGCGTGGTTTCGCCCGCGTCGATGTCTCGCCAGGCGTCGGCAAGCACCGCATGATCATCGGCAGCCGCCCGCTGTCATCGCCGAGCCTACCGAGCTTTCCCAAGCACAGCAGAATCGATCATCCGGCCACAGGTCCGCTGCAGGTCAGAGCCCACGGAGCCTGCTTCTCCGGGGTCAAAAGCGATGAAGGCTCGGCCGCGCTGCTCACGGCTCTGGCAGCCGAATCTGAGTCCGCCGAGGCCCAGTCTTCCGAGGCCCGGTCCGCCGAGACTCAACTCGCCGAGACTCAACTCGCCGAGGCGGGACCTGGGTCCCCGAACTCGGTCCTTGACCTCGGGTGCGGGAACGGATGGCTGCTCACAGCTGCGATGCAGGTGACGGCCGCGGAGAAGGGCACCGGAGTGGACGTATCGAAGGCGGCGGTCGCCTCGACGAGGGAGACCGCAGACGCGAACGGACTCGATGTTGAGACCATCCTCGCCGATGCCACGGATGTGCAGGCTCTGACAGGCGCAGACTCTTCGGTGCGCACTGGCGGGCACGACCTCATTCTGCTCAATCCGCCGTTCCATCAGGGCACGACCATCGAAACAGCCACCGCTGCGGGACTCATGCGCACAGCGGCCGAGCTGCTGGCACCTGGTGGGCGGGTCTTCACGGTCTACAACTCACACCTGCACTACCGCGAGACCTTGGAGCGTGTCATCGGACCCAGCGAACAGGTCGCTCGCACCAGCAAGTTCACCGTCGTCCGCAGCCTCAGACGCGGTTGAGCTCACGCGAGCGATCACTCATGTCTGGCCGTTGCCTTCCGGCACCGCATCTCCGGGGACGACAAGCCCGGACTCGTAGGCGAGGACGACCAGCTGTGACCGGTCACGTGCTCCGAGTTTGCCCAGCAGCCGGCTGGCGTAGGTGCGCGCAGTCTCCGGGCTGATGAACAGGCTGGCACCTACCTGCTGGTTCGACTCACCGCGACCGATACGTGCCAGAACCTCCCTCTCGCGATCGGTGAGCGCCTCGAGCAGTTCGGGTCGCGGCATCGCCTTCTGCCCGGCGTTCAATCGTCGCAGCACCGTATTGGTCACCGACGGGGAGAGGAGCGAATCACCGCCGGCGACGGAGCGGATGGCCGAGCGCAGATCGGCCGGTCTGATGTCTTTGAGGAGGTAGCCGCTGGCGCCGACCTGGATGGCGGACACGATGTCCTCATCGTCGTCGAAGGTCGTGAGCATGACGACCTTAGTGGAATTGAGCCCAGGGTCGCGGGTGATGAGCCTCGTCGCCGTGATCCCATCCATCACAGGCATCCTGATGTCCATGAGCACGACATCGGGAGCCAGCTGTCGCACGAGGCCGAGCCCTGCTCGACCATCTGCCGCCTCGGCGACGACATCGATATCTCCATCGCTGACGGCCAATTGGCGCAGTCCGGTGCGCACGAGTTCCTGATCGTCGACCAGCAGAATGGAGATCATGAGTCGATCCTCCTCGGCAGCGTGGCATGCAGGGTGAAGCCCCGATTCGGGGCGGACCGAGTGCTGAGTTGTCCGCCGAGGAGGCGCACCCTCTCGCTTATCCCCTTGAGTCCGTGTCCTCCCGCGCTCTCTTCTCCGAGCGTGGCAGCGGAATCGGTTCCAACTCCGTCGTCAGCCACTGTCACAGTGACGTCGTCAACGCTGAGTCCGATCTCGACGCTGACAGCCGTCGCCGAGGCATGTCGGAGCACGTTCGTGATTCCCTCCTGGACGACGCGGAAGATCACAGCCTCGACAGGGGAGGGCACCTGGCCGGGTGAGAGCCCGACCTTTGACGAGATCGAGATCCCCATGGACCTGGCCTGTTCGAGGAGAGCCTCAACGCCGTCGATGCCGAGGGTGGTGCGGGTCGTTTCGTCCCCGGAGCGCAGGAGACGGACCATGGATCGCAGATCGCTCAGTGACTCTCCGGCTTCGGCGCGAACACGGTCAAGCGCATCTGCTGCCTCCGAACGATCCTCTCCACCCTGTTCGATCGCCTCGATGCCGACCGCAGCATGAAGAGAGATGACCGAGAGCTTGTGCCCAAGCGTGTCGTGGAGGTCGCGGGAGAGCTGCAGTCTCTCGTGCTGGATCTGTCTCTCGGATTCCTTGCGCAGGTGCTCGTCCTGGAGATGGAGCAGCTGGGTGTGTTGGTCGAGAAAGCGTCGGTGGGAGGCCACAGCATGTCCGAGGGCAATCGCCGCAGCGATGAGTGCGATCGTTGAGATCGACTCGGCGCCGAGAAGACGACCGAGCGGAAGCGAATCATCACGAATCCGAAAGGCGGTCGACACAAGGAACACCACGGCTCCCGAAACGACGGCGAATCGGGTCAGCCCCACCTCGGCGACGGAGAAGAGCGCAGCGACCACGGGGAGAGCGACCCCGATCGGGACGAGGTCAAGGCTGTAGTAGGCGAAGGTCCCCAGGACGCTGAGGACGACGACGGACCTCGGCAGTCCGCGCCGCAGAAGAAGCACGGCGCCGAACCCGAGCGCGAAGACGAAGGGCAGCGACCGCAACGGTGTCCCAGCGTCGATCTGTGCCAGTGCAATGATGGCTGCCAACGACACTGTCACCACAATGGCGAGAATGGCGTCGGTTCTTCGCGGTCCCATGATCCCAGCATAGAGTCGTCTCACCTCAGTGGGCACCGCCGGAAGCGCCCGGCAATGTCGCTTCTCGACGTACGGGACGGTCCTCAGAACTCGACGCCGGTCGCGCGTGTGAGCCGATTCGGCAGGATGTCCAATGACCCTAATCTTGAAGA
Source organism: Brevibacterium sp. UCMA 11752 (assembly GCF_021532235.1). NCBI lineage: Bacteria > Bacillati > Actinomycetota > Actinomycetes > Micrococcales > Brevibacteriaceae > Brevibacterium > Brevibacterium sp. UCMA 11752. The sequence goes on from NZ_JACBOS010000003.1 coordinate 2,086,002, forward strand.
ATGAAGTATTTTCGCGAACTCAAGTGGCCTCTGCTCATCATTCTCGGGTTGCTCGGCCTCGTCCGTCCCGTGGCGCGTATCGCCCTCGAGAGCTCCGGGCTTCCCACCCAATCCATCGCTCTCGGAATGACGGCGCTCGTGACACTGGTGTGGGTGCTGGCCCTAGGGCTGTCTCGGTCGGCGAACCCGCTCCTCAGCGGGGGCATCGTCGGACTCGTCTACGCCCTCGGTGCCATCATCCTCAGCGGCATCCTGTCCCCGATTCTGCTGGGCCACCTCGAGGGGCCGTTGGCGCAGCCCCTGGCCATCATCCCCATGATCGTGACGAACGCTGTCTGGGGTGTCGTCGCCGGGGGACTGGCACTGCTCGTCCGCCGTCTGCGATGGGGAACCTGGACTCTGAATCGACTCGGACAGTGACCGGGAACGAAGCCCGCCGAGGTGGTCGGCTCTGGGCGCGTGTCATCGGTCTGATGATGCTCGGGTTCATTGGAGGAGCCCTCGCCATGATCATCGTCAACGACCTCATAGCAGGGATCTGGCAGGAAGCGGTGCTGGTCATTGCCCCGGTGAGCCTCCCTGTCGGTGCGCTCGCCGGAGCCGGGTTGGCAGGTGGCTTCGGGTACAGACGGCTGACCCGCCGGAACTGAAGTCAGCCGTCTGCAGCGCCTGAGCCCGCTGTGCCGAATCGACGTGCCAACACCGAGGCCGTGGCCCCGACACCTGCCGTGGCGACCTCGTCCGGCCGGCCGGAGGCGACGATGTGACCGCCCTGGGGACCAGGTCCAGGGCCCATGTCGATGAGCCAATCCGAGCCGGCGGCCAGCTCCATATTGTGATCGGCGATGAGGATCGTATCGCCCTCGTCCACGATCTGGCGGAAGAGCCTCCCCAGGACCCGAGCATCACTGGGGTGCAGGCCGTTGGCCGGCTCATCAAGGATGAATAGTGAGCGCTCACGTCGCTTCCTGGCTCGCATCACCGCGGCCAGCCGCAGCCGCTGCGCCTCACCGCCGGACAGCGTCGCCGAGGACTGTCCGAGCAGCAGACCACCGAGGCCGACCCTCTGCAGGACCTCGAAATGGGCGACGAGACCGAGGCGTTCGGCGAACACCGTCGCCGCCGCATCGATCGACAGATCGAGGACATCCGCGATGGTCAGCTCCTCGACTGTGACCTCGAGTGTCTCCTCTATGAATCGGCGGCCCTCGCATTCGGGGCAGGTGCCGCTGGAGGCCGGCAGGTGGACGAGATCGATGGTGATGATGCCCAGGCCCTCACAGCGGGGGCAGCGTCCCCGGGCGGTGTTGAAGGAGAACTGTGAGGCGGTGAAGCCACGACTGCGCGCCAGATCGGTCTTCGCGAACAGGCTGCGGATCTTATCGAAGATGCCCAGGTAGGTGCCGATGACTGATCGCGGGGACCGGCCGATGGTGGACTGATCGAAGCTGACCACCCGGTCGAAGACCTCGAGCCCGGCAGCATCGGCCTCGGCAAGATCTCCTCCCTCACCACCGCTGCCACTGCGCCGGGATATCGTCGACGGTTCCTCCTCACCATCGAACGGGGAGGCTCCAGCGCTCCTGGCCAGTATCGCCACCGACCGCAGCACCGAGCTCTTGCCCGCTCCGGAGACTCCAGTCAGAGTGGTGAGACCGCCGATGGGAAAGGACAGTGCCAGACCGCGGAGGTTGTTCGCCGACAGACTGGTGCACCGAGCCCAATCTTCGAATTCCTGGGGTGCTCGCCAAGGTTCGCTGGGAGCCTCATTGCGCAGGCGGACAGCGGTCGAGCTCTCCCCGTCGAGTGCCTCGGCGACAGGTCCGGAGAACATGAGCTGGCCTCCACGTGCACCTCCGCCGGGACCGAGCTCGATCACCCAATCACAGCGGCGCACGATCTCCATATCGTGTTCGACGAGGATGACCGTATTGCCCGCATCGCGCAGAGCCTCGATGTGGGTGAAGAGGTGATCAGTGTCCTTCGGGTGCAGACCGGTGGAGAGTTCGTCGAAGACATAGACCATGCCGTGAAGGCCGCTGTGCAGATGGGCTGCCAAGCGCAGTCGCTGCAGCTCACCGGGGGAGAGGGTGGCCGCTGACCGTTTGGGCGGAAGGTAGCCGACGCCCAGGCGCTCGATCACGTCGGTGCGCTTGTCGAGTTCGTCGAGGAGGACGTGGGCGGCCTCATCTGTGGCTGCGGAGAATCGCTTCGATTCGCTGGGGCCGCGTTCGAGGTCGGCGGCGATGGCGGCGTTGATCGTCACGGCTAGGTCTGTGAGGCGGTGGTCGCCCACCTCGGCGATATTCGCCCCGCCGATCGTCACCGCCAATGCGGCAGGGTTGATGCGACTCCCATGGCAATCGGGGCAGAGGTCGTTGCTGAGGAATTCCTCGGTGCGCTCGCGGATCGTGGCACTGCTGGTCGTGACCATTGTGTCGAGCAGGTACCGGCGGGCGCTGCGGAATTTGCCTGTGTATTCGCGGGCGACGTGGTCGAGTATCTTCTCCGGCTCGACGGTCACGGATGGTGTGTCTTCCGTGGTCAGCAGCCAGGTGCGGGTGTCAGCGGGCAGGCGCTTCCAGGGAATGTCGACGTCGATTCCCAGTGCCTCGACAAGGTGTTTGAAGTTCCGGCCCAACCATCCTCCCGGCCAGGCGGCGATGGCGCCCTCGCGGATGGTCAGGGTCTCGTCGGGCACTGCGGCGTCGAGGTCGATGTCATGGATGCTGCCCTTCGCCGCGCACGTCGGGCAGGCGCCTTCGACCGTGTTCGGGGAGAATGCCGAGGCAAGCAGACGGCCCTGGTTCGCGGGGTAGTCGCCGAAGCGGGAGAACAGCACCCGCAGCAGATCAGAGACCTGTGACAGGGTGCCCACGCTCGAATTCTCCGGGGGAGTCGACACGAGCTGTTTGACTGCAATTGCGGCAGGAAGGCCCGTGATCCGGTCGACCTGGGGCGCGGAGACCGCGCCGAGGAGGTGACGGGTGAACGGGGAGACCGATTCGAGGTAGCGGCGCTGGGCTTCGGCGTAGATGGTGTCGAACGCCAACGACGACTTGCCCGAGCCCGATACACCACAGATGCCGATGAGCTGCCTATGCGGCAGAGAGACGGAGAAACCGGACAGGTTGTGCTCGCGAGCGCCGACGACGCCGATCTCTTCGGTCATGAAATGGCCACTTCCTCTCGTCCGGGTGCAACGGTGAGGTTGCACCCGGACAAGGCTACGCGGTCAGCGGTTCGCTCGGTGGGCGCGCCACGTGCTGATCTGATCCCAGATGACGATGGCCCAGATTGCGATGACGGTGATGATCTGCTGCACCTCGGCGCCCGAAGCGGATGTGAGATCCGGGTGCAGCACCTGCTGCGTCAGCAGAGCGATGGTGAGGAAGACGGCCATCGCCACGTCGAGGACCACACCGGTGATGATCAGCGCGGCACTGGTCGAAGAACGGACCAGCTTGATGACTTCGATAACGGCCATGAGGGCCAGGAAACCCCAGTAGCCGAGCAGCCATCCTGATCCCAGGTCGGGATTGATGAATGTCTCGCCGTTGTTGAGATGCCCGACGTAGACCAGCGAGGTCGGGATGAGCGGGATCAGCGCCAGAAGGACGAGGAAGATCAGGTTCAGGACCGCCTCGGCGCGGATCTGGTTCGCCTTCGCATCCGTCGCGCGCAGCTGATCGACTGACCAGTCCTTCTTCGTGCCGGCGATCTTATCTGCTGCACCTCCGCTCATCTCTTTGTCGCCGAGGGCGAAGATGATCGTGATTGCGGCGAAGGCCGTGAGCAGCGCGACGATCGTATTGCCGACGAGCTGACCGATGAGCGCCCCGATCTGGACCTCATCGTTGGTGGCGATGAACGCGATTGAGTTCGTCACGGCCGCGGCCACGGCGACGAGCGGAAGCACCCAGCGTATCGCCCAGATGAAGACCGGGTAGGACTTCGGCCCGATGAGATGCTGTGGCGAGTTCGTGTACTCCCGGGAGAGCTGGGCCGGATCGCCGAGCTCTTCGAGCACCTCGCGTTCGGCAGCCGCGGTCTGCTCGTCTGCAGGATGTTCCAGGTCGCCGAGTCGGTCTTCGACCATATCGTCGATTGTGGCCTTGATCTCTGCCGCGATGTCACCTCGGGAGTCCTCCGGGAGGTGGCTGACCACATTGTCGACGTAGATGGTGGTGAGCGCACTCATGGTGTTCCTTCTTTCCAGAGTTTCGTGATGCTGGTGTTGAGTTCCAGCCATTGGGAGTGGAGTGCTGCGGCGACTTCGGCACCACTGGTGGTGACGCTGTAGTACTTGCGTGGACGCGCCTGTTCGGTGTTCCACTCGGCACTGAGCAGCCCTTGTTTCTCAAGTCTTCGCAGCAGGGGGTAGAGGGTGTTGGCCTCTGTGGCGATGCCGGCTTCGGTGAGAGTCGTCAGCAGGGAGTACCCATACTGAGGCTGACGGCAGGCAACGAGGCTGGCGAAGACGACGGTGCCTCGTCTCAGCTCTTGTTCGTGTGTTGCCAGTGCCTGCTCTTCATCCTCGTTCATGCTTCACACAATAGTGTGTGACACACACTATTGCAAGAGGCGGGGTATAGTGTGAGGCCGGAATTAGGTGAAGAGGTGGGGTGAAGCGCGAGAATCTGCAGGAGTGCCGTGATGAAACCAACTGGAAATGTTCGCTTCGTACCCGAAATGCCGGCGAAATATCCCTCGGCTAGCCTGTGCTCAAGAGCGAGAGAACAGCGATAGGGATGGCGATGAACGACTCGGCAATGACCTCGGCGAATACGACTCATCGAGTCGATGGAATGAACTTCTACACACGCAAGTGGGTTCGCCCAGAGGACCTCAACGCGAACGGCTCGCTCTTCGGTGGAAGCCTGCTGAAGTGGATCGACGAGGAAGCTGCGATCTACGCGATCATTCAGCTCGGCAGCCACAGCGTGGTCACGAAACTCATCTCCGAGATCAACTTTGTAGCTTCGGCTCGCCAGGGGGATCTCATCGAGATGGGGCTCGTCGCAACTCGTTTCGGCAACACGTCACTGACGATGCGAGCTCAGGTGCGCAATATGATCACGCGCAAGTCCATTCTGAGCATCGATAGAATCGTCTTCGTCAGCGTAGGGGAGGCGGGGCAGCCAGACCCTCACGGCTATTCATCGATCACCTATGAGCGCGATCGCATGCCCGTGGTGTGAAGCGGCGGGTACTGGCCAGCTGGTCGGGCCTCACAGGGCCTCACCTAGGTGCTCGGTTGTAGTCGAGCGCAAATGAGAGCCACAGTTCCAGGGGGGCCTCGTCGACGAGGTGGTCGGCGGCGACGGTGATCCAGCCTGGTCCCATGGTTCGTCCCGTTCCCATCTCGGCCTGTTGGGCCCCGGGTTGCTCCAGCAGCAGTCGGTCGTGGTCTTCAGCGGCGATCCTGACCAGCAGGGAGCCGTCCTTGCTGGCGCTGACGATCATCTTCTCGTTGACCATGAACGAGCGACCGCCGAACATCGAGACCTCGCGTTGAACGGGTTCATCGGCGATTGAGGTGCGGATGCGTTCTGCGAGTGACCTTTGCGCGGATGTCACCGTCATTGCGCACCTCGGTCCGGATCCGGCGGGCCATAGGAGAGTCGGTCGAAGATGAGCACACTCTCGCTGATCAGGCCATCACGAACTGTGAAGAACTCAGCTGCCGGTGCAGTCGTCGTCGCTGCCGTTTCGGGGTAATAGAACAGTGCGACCCTGTCGGAGTCGGCGAACTCGGCAATGTCGGTGATGCCGGTGAGCGTCGGCGCGAATCCGGCGATGAACGACTGATAGGCCTCCTTGCCGTCGAGGTCGACTCCTGGGGCTCGGCATGCGATGTCCTCGTCGATGAGATCCATCGCCCCATCGATATCACCGCTGGTCCACGCGTGGTGATATCGGCTGACGACGTTTTGGGCCGATTCGTAGGTCATGAGAAGCTCCTCTGCGATCGATGGTTCCGTGTGAGTGTGCAAACGGATGTGTGTGAACTCTGGCACAACGCAGCTTGTTGTATTGTCCCGTCAGGTCATTGTCGCGTCTGGCTGCCAGTCATCGATTCCTGCATCTCCGCCCGAACCGGCGATGATCAGGCGGGGGAAGAAGTGCGCCCAACCGTCGGCGTGACCGCGGACCTCAGCGTCGGGCAAGTGCGAATGGAGCAGATCGACCTGCGTTCCCGATCCAATGGCGGTGAGGGTGAATTCGACCCGGGACGCACCAGGGGGAAGGTCCGCGCTGCCGGCGAATCCCCATGACACGACCACACGATAGGGGCGACTGACCTCGGGGAATTTCCCTCGGACGGGGTGCCCCGCGATGTCGACGGCGAATCGGCCCCCAGCCGTCGCCTCCAAATCGGCGTACTGGCCCATCCAGGCCGTCATGCCTGAGTTCGTCGTCAGGTACTCGAAAACCGTCTCCGGCGAGGCGGCGATCTTGATAGAATCTCGGAATTCAGCCATGGGTCTCGCCGCCTGCATTCTCGGGTTCGTCTCGTGCCTCGATAGCAGCCTTGAGCTCCGAGAGTTTGGTCGGCCAGAAGTCGTCGAGGTAAGAGCGAACTGCCGCAAGGCCATCGGTCTCGACTGCGAACAGGTGGCGTGTGCCTTCGCGGACGCCGACGGTAAGGCCGGCTCTTCGAAGCACGCCCAGATGGTGCGATGTCGTCTGCTGGGACAGTCCGACTACCTCGGCGATGGACCCGACCGGGAGCGGATGGCCGCGGATCGCATGGAGAATCGACCGGCGATTGCTGTCGGCGAGCGCTCGCAGTGACAGGTCGAGGTCGATGTCGGGTTCAGCAGTCATCGTCGGCATCCTTTCGCTCGGATGCAGACAGACTACCACAAATGAATGTTTGTACTCATAGGTGTTGGTGGAACAGGGGGCTGTCTAGGCTACGAGAAGCGTTGCCTCACATGACTGCTCGTCAACTCGTTGCACTACGGGCCCGCCCCTTACCCCGCGAGATCCAGTGTCGGAGTCGGACGGCGGAATCCGCGGGTGACGAACGCAAGGTACCCGATGCCGAGGGCCAGCCAGATCGCACCGATGAGCAGCGTGCGCGGTGACAGGCTCGTCCACAGCCACAGGGTGAGGCAGAAGCCGATTCCGGGCAGGACGATGAAGTTGATGATCGCGCGCGATCCGCGACGATTCCCATCGATGATGAAGTGCTTGATGACCGAGAGGTTGACCGCGGAGAACGCGATGAGTGCACCGAAGCTGACCATCTCGGAGATGAAGCTGAGGTCGACGGCCAAGGCGAAGAGCGATACCACTCCGACGCAGAGTGTCGCGAGGATCGGAGTGTGGAAGCGTGGCGACAGACGCCCGAAGAAGCGCTTCGGCAGGACACCGTCACGACCCATCGCGAAGAGGATGCGTGAGACCGAGGCCTGAGATGTCAGCGCGGAGCCGCAGGCCCCGGCGACATAGGCGGCGGTGAAGAAGATCGCGAGGAACTCTCCACCCGCAGCTCCCATGACGTCGAGGGCTCCCGAATCGACGTCGGCGAAGTCATTCGACGGGTAGACGAGCTGAGAAAGGAACGAGAGCACGATGTAGATGAGCCCGCCCGTGACGGTGGCGATGACGATGGCACGCGGGACGGTGCGCTGCGCATCTTTGGCCTCCTCGGACAGAGTCGAGACCGCATCGAAGCCGAGGAACGACAGACACAGGATCGCGGCACCGGCCATGACATTGCCGAAACCGGGTGCGCTGCCGTCACCGGTGAACGGTGCCATGAGATCGACCGTGCCCGAGCCTGACATCGACGCAATGCCGAGCGCTGCGAAGGTCAGGATGAAGATCGCCTGGGCCGCGATGATGACGATGTTCGCTCGTGCCACGGACACAATGCCGATGACATTGAGCGCCGTGACGAGAACGATCGCCGTGAGCACGAACACCCAGGCAGGGATCATCGGGAACGCTGCGGACAGATAGATGCCGACGACGAGGTAGTTGATCATCGGCAGGAACAGGTAGTCGAGCAGCAGCGCCCACCCGGCCACGAAGCCGATGCCTGCCCCGAAGCTCTTCTGCGTGTATGTGTAGGCGGACCCGGCGAAGGGCAGCTCGTGCGCCATCTTCGCATAGGACCTGGCAGTGAAGACCATCGCGAGGAGAGTGATCACGTACGCCAGCGGCACCCGACCTCCGGTGACCTGAGTGACGATGCCGTAAGTCGTGAAAATAGTCAGCGGCACCATATAGACGAGGCCGAAGAACACGAGAGACGGGACCCCGAGAGCACGCTTGAGCTGCCCTTCGCCGCCATCGTGATGTCCTCTGCCACCTTGGGGCGCGCTGGTGTCGTGTGAGTCGGACATGGTGGTCCTTTCGCTCAGGTCGATGAATGCACGGCAACGCCGCCGAGGTAGGTGGTGCGAACGGCCATCTTCGCGAGTTCCTGCGGTGTCACGTCCCGAGGGTCGTGATCGAATCGGATGAGGTCTGCACTCGCCCCGGGGCGGATCTCGCCCCAGACTGCGGGGGAGTGATCGGCGAAGGCCTGGTGGGCCACTGCGGTCGAATAGCAGTCGAGGGCACGGTCGATGTCGACGATCTCCTCCGGAGTCCACCCGCCTGCGGGTTCGCCCGCATCGGTCTGTCGGCTCGTGCCGATCGCCAGGCCCTCGACGGGTGTGCCCGAGGTGCACGGCCAGTCCGAACCGAACGACAGGCGTCCACCGCGTTCGAGGATGGTCCGCATCCGGTACTGATGACCGGCCCTCTCCTCGCCGAGGCGGGGGAGGGTGAGCACGGTCATGAGGTCATCGAGCTGCGCCCACAACGGCTGCATGTTCGCGATCACCCCGAGCTCGGCGAATCGTGAGAGGTCGTCGGCATCGACGAGCTGCGCATGGGCGATGACCGGCCGGCGATCCCGTGGACCGTTGCACGTCATCGCCGACTCGATGGCATCAAGGGCCTGGCGGACGGCGGCATCGCCGATGGCGTGGATGCGGACCTGGAATCCGGCCGCGTCGACGGCACGAACCGCTTCGGCCAGGGTCTCGCCTTCCCACACCCGCAGGCCGTGATTGTGCAGGGACGAGCAGTACGGTTCGAGCAGCGACCCGGTTTCGTTCTCGACGACGCCGTCGGCGAAGAACTTCACGGTCCGGGCACTCAGCAGCGGATCGCCGCGCACCTCGACGCGCCTCCTGGCCTCGACCATGGCAGGCAGCTGCTCAGCGAAGTGACGCGGATCCGCATAGAGGGCGAGATTGAACCGGACCTTGAGTCTGCCCTGATCCGAGGCGGCCAGATAGGTCTCGACATCGGCCGGTTCGACCCAGGCGTCCTGGACCCAGGTGACCCCGCGCTCGAGGTAGTAGTCGGCTGCCCGTTCGAGCGCGCGCAGCCGCATGGCCTCGTGCAGCGGCGGACGCACGGCGTCGACGAGATCGACCGCGCCCCATTCCCGCAGTGTCCCCAGTGGCGAACCATCGCCTCGGCGAGGGATCTCACCGAGCTCTGGTTCGGGTGTGCCGGCGGTGATGCCGGCGAGTTCGAGGGCCCGGGAATTGCACCACACTGTGTGATAGTCCCAGGCGCGCAGCACCACGGGTCGGTCCGCTGCAGCGTCGTCGAGCCAACGGGAGTCAAAGAGCCCGCCCTCGACGAGGCTGCCGTCATAGGAGGCGCCGGTGATCCACTCGACCTCAGGGTTGGCTTCAGCAAAACGTCGCACCTCGGTCACGATCTCAGCGACGCTGGCACAAGCGCGCACCTGCGGTCCCTCCGCTTCGAGCCCGCCGAAGATCGGATGGGCATGACCATCGCCGAAGGACGGCATGAGGAAGCCGCCATCGAGGTCGACTGACTCGGACGAGTCTGCGGGTGGGTGCTCGAATGAGGACGAGTTCAGGTGCCGGTCGACCTCGGCGGAACCGATCGCGATGATGGTGCCGTCTCTCACGAGCAGCGAGTCGGCGGTGCCGCTCGAGGCTCCGCGCCAGATGGTGCCGTTGTGGAAATGCGTCAAGGCCAATTCGCTTCGTCCCCCGCTTCGCTGCGTGTGATCTCTGACCCGCCACAGCGCACGAACAGTGTTCGTATTTGTGACTGAGAACACGATACACTCCGAGGGAGGACAGGGAAAGAGGTCGGCATGAGACTCAATCGGGAACGACTCGTCGACGCCGCGCTCGCCCTCGTCGACGACGACGGATCCGAGGCGCTGTCGATGCGCACTCTGGCTGCTCGTGTCGATCGGCAGGTGTCGTCTCTGTACAACCATGTGTCGGGTCGAACCGAACTCATCGAACTCATGCGCGCCCGCATCGTCGCCGACATCGATGTGGCGGCGTTCGCCTCGGTGGGCACATCTGCGAGGGCGATTCCATGGGAGAGGGCACTCGAGTTTTGGGCACGGTCTTACCTGCGAGCATTCGCCGCCCACCCCAATCTCATCCGCCTGCTGGCGACGACGGAGATTCGGGATCTGTCGACGTACGAGATGTACGATGCGGTCATCGCCGGCCTGCGCCGAGGCGGCTGGCCGGAATCGAGGATCGTGGCGGTCATGCGCACGGTCGAAGCCCATGTCCTCGGATCCGCCCTCGACATCATCGCTCCCAGTGACCTCATCGCACAGGATTCGGCTGATGTCCGGTTCTCCGAAATCCGTACCGCCCTCGACCCACGATTCGTCGAGACCTCTTCGGCGACTGCCGCATTCGAGCTCGGGCTGAACGCACTCATCGATGGGCTGCGGCTGCAGCTGGAGGCAGGAATTTCGTGAATAGTATGTTGCTCGAAGACTTCTGGTCGGCCGCACGGTCCGCAGTACCGGAGCTGCCGGTGCACGCACCCCAGCCGTGGGCCTTCGGTGCGACGCCCGAGCATGCCGATGACCTCCTCGCATTGGTCCTTGACGGGACGAAGACCGGCACAGCCTCTGCGCTCTGTGACATCGAAGCCGAAGGGGAAGAAGTGCCCAGAGTCGGTGAAGTGAGCATCATCCTCGACGGCCGCGACAGTCCCCGAGCGGTCATCGAGACCACTGCCGTCGTGACTGTTGCCTTCGACGAGGTGACTGCTGAGCATGCTCACGCCGAAGGCGAAGGCGAACGGACCTTGGCGGCCTGGCGGGAGATCCACGAGAGGTTCTGGCGAGACTACAGCCAGAGCTCAGAGGGTTTCGCCTCGGATATGCTCGTAGTGTGCGAGCGGTTCCGGCTCGTGTTTCCACGGTGACCTGTAGACGCAGGTAATCGGACGGAAGGATGAAGTGTCTGAAACTGTCGATTGGTGGAGTCTCATCCATGCCGAACGTGCCCGCTTGGTCAAACTGCTGGAGACGCTCGAGTCTGAGCAGTGGAGCGCTGACACGCTGTGTTCTGATTGGAGCGTCGACGAGGTCGTTGCCCATCTCAGCGCGGCGGCGAACACGGGCAGGTGGGCGTGGATTCGCAGCATCGTCGCCGCCGGATTCAACGCTGACCGGCACAATGCCCGACTCCTGGCCAGGTTCCGAGGGAGGTCGCCGGAAGAGGCTCTGGGGATCTTCCGCACCTGCATCACGGCCACGATCGTACCGACGAAGGACTATCCTGCGTTCCTCGGCGAGGTCATCGTCCACTCTCAGGACATCGCCCGGCCACTCGGGCTGACTCTGACTCCCGACCCCAGCGCAGTCCTTGAGGTCGCTGGCTTTTATGCCGCGAAGGACTTCGCCGTCAACAGCAGGACCCTCGTCAAAGGGCTGACTCTCGTCGCAGACGATGCTGACTTCAGGGTCGGAAGCGGACCGGCGGTCAGAGGCAGGCTCCTGGATCTGGTGATGGCGATGGCGGGACGTCCGGACTTCGCTTCGCTGCTTGAGGGCGAAGGCGCCGAAAAACTGCGAACTCGCATGAGTTGAGGTCCGCGCACAGACGCTTGAGAAACTTCGTCCTTATGCTTCCTTCGGCTTCGCGTCGTAGGTGAGCCAGTTGGTCTTCGTCGCCACCTTGTCATAGAGCACCTGAGCTTGAGCATTGTCGTCGGCAGTGATCCAGCGGACGACCGAACGCCCTTCGTCCGCGGCGATCTCCTGAAGACGGGCGATGAGCGCACGTCCGGATCCTGTTCCGCGGGCCTGAGGATCGGTGAAGAGGTCATCGAGCCAGAGACCGACCGTGCCGGTCGACGGACGCGAGAATCTCCGGAAGTCCGCGATTGCGACGATGCGGCCATCCGCCTCGGCGACCAGGCCTTGGCATTCGTGTGCTGTATCCATGAGCCAGCCCCACACCCGGGAGACGATGTCCTCGGATTCCGGCAGGTGATAGAACTCGCGGTAGCCGCGGAAGAGCTCACGCCAGCGAGCCTCGTCTGCCGAGTCAACAGGGCGAACGGAAGTGGTCGACGAATCTGCCATGACTGTCCGGGCCTTTCCTTATAGTTCTGCGGGGTGACATGTGAGCGCCGCAAGGCGACATGTACTGCAAGAGTATGTGAAAAAGCCCCTGGCCGGGAGGATATTTCCCGAACCAGAGGCCGTTCTCCGCTCTGTACGCGAGGGGGGACTTGAACCCCCACGTCCGCAGACACTGGAACCTAAATCCAGCGCGTCTACCAATTCCGCCACTCGCGCGCGACGTCCTCAAGATTAGCAGGACGAGGGCGCGATGCTGAAACGATCAGATAACGCAGCCGGTCAGGCGGCGTCGATGCCCAAGGCCTTGCGCACACGAGCCACATGACCGGTGGCCTTGACGTTGTACTGTGCCAGTTCAACGGCGCCCTCAGCGTCGATGACGAGCGTCGAGCGGATGACGCCCTGGACGACCTTGCCGTAGTTCTTCTTCTCCCCGAATGCGCCCCACTCTTCCATCATGGACTTGTCGGGGTCGGAGAGAAGGTCGAAGTTCAGCCCCTCCTTCTCCGCGAACTTCTTCAGCTTCTCCGGCTTGTCCGGCGAGATGCCCAGAACAACCAGTCCGGCAGCAGACAGCGCCGAAAGCGAATCACGGAAGTCGCAGGCCTCGGTCGTGCAGCCGGGAGTCATGGCAGCAGGGTAGAAGTAGACGACAACCCGCTGTCCCTTGAATTCGCTGAGGGTCACGGACTTCCCATCCTGATTGGACAGGGTGAAATCCGGTGCGGTGTCGCCGACTGACAGACGTGGCATAGTGTCTCCTCTTCTCGTTCGGAACTTCTCCGAAGTTCTCAGTTCACAGACCACTCTAGTCCGAGACCAGGACACAGGTCAGCCTCACCCGATGCGAGCGATGACCTCACCGACAGCCACCATGTCGCCGACCTTCGCCACCTGCTTCAGGGCACCTGCCGCCGGTGCCTGCACCCGGGTCTCCATCTTCATCGCCGACAGCACAGCGACATCGTCGCCCTCGGCCACCTCAGCACCGTCGGCGACGAGATAGTCGACGAGGTTGCCGGGCACTGGAGCGCTCACGGCCCCATCCGCAGCGCCTCCCTCAGATCCGTCCGAACCGATAGCACTGGCAGAATCGTTGCCAGCGCCGCCGGCGGTGCCCAGTCCAGCCAGCAGCGCAGTCGGCAGTCCGAGCCGGGTGAGTCTGCCGTCGATTTCGATGTCCATACGCTGCAGCGAGGACTCGGGAATCGGTGCCGGCCGGTCCTGCGTCGTCATGCGGGGGAGGAGCTCGGATTCGATCCACTGGGTATGGACGCCCAGCTCGGCTCCGGTGAACGCCGGATCCCTGAGAATCTCAAGCGAGCAGGGAAGCACCGTGGCAGGCCCTTCCACGTGCAGTTCCTTGGCAGCAGTGACCGTGCGCGCGATCGCAGAATCACGGTCGGGTCCGTGGACGATGAGCTTGGCGAACAAGGAGTCGAAGGCCGGTTGTACGCTGTCACCGGCACGGACACCAGCGTCCCAGCGCACCCCGGGGCCACCCGGCACGGTCAGGGTATCGATGCGGCCCGGAGTGGGCAGGAAGCCGCGTCCCGGGTCTTCGGCGTTGATGCGCAGCTCGATGGCATGCCCGCGGGGCTCGGGAGTCGACGACAGCGACAGCCCCTGGCCGAAGGCGATCCGGAACTGTTCGGCGACGAGATCAACGCCGGACACCGCCTCGGTTACGGGATGTTCGACCTGCAGCCGGGTGTTGACCTCGAGGAAGGTCATGGTGGAATCGGCGGCGAGCAGGAACTCGACGGTGCCGGCACCCCGGTAGTCCACGTCGGCGCAGATGGCCTCGGCCGAACGGTGCAGGCGCTCGCGTTGATCGGCGCTGAGCCCGGGGGCGGGTGCTTCCTCGATGAGTTTCTGGTTGCGGCGCTGGGCTGAGCAGTCGCGGTCGCCGACGGCTACGACCCGTCCTCGGCCGTCGCCGACGATCTGGACCTCGACGTGGCGGGGACGCTCTAAGAACTTCTCAACGAAGCACTCGGAGCGTCCGAAGGCTTCCACGGCCTCACGGGTGGCCGATTCGAAGGCGTCGGCGACCTCGGCGAGGTCGTGGACGATCTTCATTCCGCGCCCGCCCCCACCATGGGCTGCCTTGATGATGATCGGCAGTCCGTGTTCGGCCGCGAAGGCCTCAACCTCGCCGGCGTCCTTGAGCGGCCGGTCGATGCCCGGGGCCAGCGGGGCGCCGACCTTCTGAGCCAATTGGCGGGCGGTGACCTTGTCACCGAGCGCGGTGATCGTATCCGCGGTCGGGCCGATCCAGATGAGGCCCGCGTCCTCGACCGCAGCAGCGAATTCGGCGTTCTCGGACAGGAAACCGTACCCGGGATGAACGGCATCGGCCCCCGACTTCTTGGCCGCGGCGATGATCGCGTCGATGTTGAGGTAGGTCTCGGCCGCACTGGATCCCGGCAGGGAGTAGGCCTCATCGGCCAGCTGGGTGTGCATGGCTTCGAGGTCCTGGTCGGCGTAGACGGCGACCGATGTGTGGCCGTAGTGGGAGCAGGCGCGGATGACGCGGACGGCGATTTCGCCGCGGTTGGCGATGAGGATCTTCGGCATGATTCAGTGTCCGTTCTCCGGTGAGTCGTGTGTGTGGTCGGCGTCGTTCTGTCGAGGGTCGTCGGTGACGAAGCGGATCTTGACCCCGGGTGCCAGCTGTGCTGCCAGGTCCGTGTCATCGACGCTGGCGATGATCGGATAGCCGCCGGTCAGCGGGTGGTCGGGGCCGAAGAGCACAGGCTGTCCGTTCGGCGGGACCTGCAGTGCCCCGGTGGCAGCGCCCTCGCTGGGCAGCTCACCGGTGCGGGAGCGCTCGAGTGGGACGACGCCGGCGAGCCTGAGCCCGACGCGATCGGATTCGTGGGTGACCGTCCACTCCTGGCCCAACAGAGTCTCGACTCCTGCCGAGGTGAACCAGTCATCACGCGGTCCCAAGGTCACCGACATCTCGATGGTCTCGCCCGGTGCGGGCAGGTGCCGTTCGTGGCCTGAGCCGCGGGCCGGATCGACGAGGTGGGGTGCCGACTCCGGTCGACCGAGGGCAACCGTCGTGTCCGGTTCCAGTGGTGCCGGGCCGAGATGGGCCAGGGTATCGGCCGAGGCGCTGCCCAGTGCGATCTCCGTCTCGATCCCGCCCCGGAAGGCGATATAGGCTCGGGTTCCGCGCTCGGTCATGCCGAGTTCGAGTTCGTCCCCGTCGTCCAGTGAGAAGGCCTCGCCGAGGTGGTGCCGGAACACGGCACCTTCGGCAGATGTCACGGTGATCGCGGCATAGGCCCCGGTCACAGCGGCCACACCGGCACCGTTGATGGCCAGCTTCGTCCCACCGCCGAAGCTCTCCAGCCCGGCCGTGGTCTCGGCATTGCCGACGAGGCGGTTGGCGGCCTGCAGCGCCGAACGGTCGGCGGCTCCGGCGCTTGAGACGCCCATGGCGGCGAAGCCGGGCCGTCCGAGGTCCTGGATGAGCAGCTGAAGTCCGGGGCGAATGACCGTGAAGGCATGCGCCGATGCGACTTCTCCCGGCTGTGACGATGACTCCGGCTGCGCAGGCGCACCCTGCTGCGAGGGCGAAGACGGTTCCGCGCTCGCCTCGCCGACATCAGTCTGATCGGCGACCGTGACTGATTCCCGTTTCGCCTCGCCGAAGGTCACGATGGTCCCGGGGACGAACAGGGCCGGCGGTTCGCGTTCGAGGTCCCAGAGTGTGGCGTCGGTGCGCCCGATGAGCTGCCAACCACCGGGGGAAGCACGAGGGTAGACGCCGGTGAATTCCCCGGCCAGGGCCACAGCTCCGACGGGCACACGGGTGCGTGGTGAGGACCGGCGGGGAACGTTGAAGATCGGATCGTCGCCGGCCAGGTAGCCGAATCCGGGGGCGAATCCGGAGAACGCGACCTGCCAGCGTGCACGCTGATGCCGGGTGATGACCTCGGCGGTCGACAGCGACAGAAGATCAGCCACCTCGGTGAGGTCCTCGCCGTCGTAGTGGACGTCGATCGTGACCTCACGGGGCTCGGTCGAGTCCGTGCCTGTGTGCTCGAGACGGCGGATCCGGTCGGCAAGCACCGGTGCCGAGGTGCGGGCTGGGTTGAAGCGAATGAGCACGGTTCGGGCGGCTGGGACCAGTTCGTCGACGCCGTCGAGCTCAGCTGCCTCCAGCGCTTGGTGCAGGTGCATCGTCGAGGCCAGGTCGGGACATTCGACGAGGAGATGACGGCGAGAGGCGGTGTGGAAGTCGAGGCTGTCGATCATTGGCGGTAGTTGCCTTCCGGCGCATCGGTGATGAACATCCTGCCCGGCGAGTGCGTGATCGCGAACGGTGGGGCCGAGGCCTGGATGGCGAGCTGGGGTGTGACGCCGCACGCCCAGAAAACTGGGATGTCGCCGTCCTGGATTGCCGGGGCATCGCCGAAGTCGGGGGAGTGGAGGTCGGTGATGCCGATCTGTTCGGGTTCACCGATGTGGACGGGGCCACCGTGGACGGCGGGGAAGCGGTCGGTGATGCGCACCGCCTCGGCAACCTGTCGGGCAGGGATGGGGCGCATGGACACGACCATGTTGCCATGGACCCGACCGGCGGGCTGGCAGGCGATCGAGGTGGAGTACATGGGGACGTTGCGGCCGGCATCCTGGTGGCGGATCGGGATGCCCGCGTCCAGCAGCCCGGTTTCGAAGGTGAAGCTGCACCCGATGAGGAAGGACACGAGGTCGGGATGCTGGGACCAGGCAGCACTGGCGTCGTCGACCTCGTCGACGAGCGACCCGTTCTCCCACAGTCTGTAGCCGGGAATGTCGGTGCGCAGGTCACTGCCCGGGGCCAGGGCTGATTCGACCTGCCCAGGCTCGAGGACGTCGATGACCGGGCACGGCTTCGGATTGCGTTGGGCGAAGAGCAGCATGTCGAAGGCCCAATCGGCCGGAACCGCGATGAGGTTGGCCTGAACCAGACCAGGAGCCAGACCCGAGGTCGGTTCCGTGGACCCGGCCCGGATGCGCTCGCGGGCCTGCGCCCCAGCCGAGGTCTTTGCCCCAGCCGATCTCTGTGCCCCAGTGGAAGGTCGTGCGTTGCTCATCGACCGGCACCGGCGAACGCAGCGATCCTTACACCCGAGGATTCGAGGAGCTCACGCGCCGCGCGGGCCATGTCGATCGAACCCTGACTGTCGCCGTGGAAGCAGATCGACTGGGCGTCGACATCGACGAGGCTGCCGTCGATGGCCTCGACCTGCCCAGTCTGGACGAGTCTGAGCACGCGTGCGGCCACGGCTTGCGGGTCATGCAGCACTGCATTGGGTTCTGTGCGAGCGACCAGCGAACCGTCGGGGTTGTAGGAGCGATCGGCGAAGGCCTCGGCCGCAACCTTCAGCCCCGCCTCGGCGGCGACGCGGTTGGCCACACTGCCGGCCAGACCGAGGAAGACCAGGGAGGAGTCGACGGCCTTGACCGCGTCGACGACGACCTTGGCCTGCGCCTCGTCACGAACAATGGCGTTGTAGAGGCCGCCATGGGGTTTGACATAGGCGACCGAGCCGCCGACGGCTGCGGTCAGACCCAGGAGGGCACCGATCTGGTATTCGACCTGTGCCTGCAGGGTAGCGGCGGGAACGTCGAGGGGTCGGCGGCCGAAGCCCTCGTAGTCGTCGTAGCCGGGGTGAGCGCCGATGACGACTCCGCCCTGCGTCGCCGCTGCCAGAGTCGTCCGGATGCCCTCAGGGCTGCCGGCGTGGAACCCGCAGGAGACGTTGGCGCTGGAGACCAGGCCCAACATGGCCGAATCGTCGCTGATGACGCGGTCGGGAACGTTCTCCCCGAGGTCCGAGTTGAGGTCGATGCTCACCGTGCTGGTGGCGTTCTTATCTGTGGCGGTCATTGTCACCCTCCGATTCCGATCATTGCGAAGATGGGGCCGACCGATCCGACGGCCGTGTACCACATCACCAGTGTTGCCGCGGTGCCGATGATCAGCAACCACCTGGGGTACTTGTCGACCCGCAGCAGGCGTGGCCTGAACCAGCCGATGTACATGAAGATCGTCAGGCCGATCGGCAGGATGAGTCCGTTGAATCCGCCGACGAAGACGAGCAGGGTCGCCGGTGCTGTTCCGACGATGAGGTAGATGATGAGGGAGACGGTGATGAACGCGACCGTGGCCAGCTGCAGCGGCCATCCCTTGCCGAGGCGCTTGGAGAACGCGGACAGGAATGTCGCCGAGGTGTAGGCCGCCCCGATCACCGAGGACAGTGCCGCGGCCCAGAAGATGGCACCGAAGATGCGCATTCCGGCATCGCCGAGGACGGCTGCGAACGCCTGACCGGCAGGGTTGGCGGCCTGACCGCTGAGGTCGAGGACGACTCCCGAGGCCACGACGCCGAGGATGGCCAGAAACAGGATGTAGCGCATGACGCCGGTGACGAGGATGCCTGTGAGCGCCGAGCGCATCACTGAGGGAGCATGCTCCGGTCCGGTCTTGCCCGAGTCGAGGTAGCGGTGGGCTCCCGAGTAGGTGATGTAGCCGCCGACGCTGCCGCCGACGATGGTCGTGATGGTGGCGAAGTTGATGGTGTCGGGCAGGAAGCTCTGCTTGATCGCTTCGCCGACCGGTGGGTCGGAGGCGATCGCGACGATGACGGTGAGGATGATCATTCCGACGCCGAGGACCATGACGACGGTGTCGACGACCTTGCCTGCGCGTTTGAACAGGAAGATGCCGATGGCCAGCACACCGGTGAGCAGACCACCGAGCTTCGGGTCGACGCCGAGGAGGGCGTTGAGTCCCAGCCCGCCGCCGGCGATGTTGCCGATGTTGAAGGCCAGACCGCCGATGACGATGAGGATCGACAGGAGGATGCCCGTGCCCGGGATGGCGCTCGAAGCGAGCTGGGCGGCCCGCTTGCCCGAGGACGTGATCATGCGCCACACATTGAGCTGGATGGCGATGTCGATGAGGATCGAGATGAAGATGGCGAAGGCGAAGGCTGCGCCCATCTGGGCGGTGAAGGTCGCCGTCTGTGTGATGAATCCCGGGCCGATCGCCGAGGTGGCCATGAGGAAGATCGCGCCGAGGATCGCGCTGCGGCTGACCTTGACCGAGGACTTCGCTGTCTGGTCATCGGGCACCTGATCGTGCGGCGTCTGTTCTTGTGGCTGTGACATGGGGTCTCCAAGTTGCCTGGAATGTGGTCTGCATCCCGATGCGATAGGGGGCCAGCCGCGGTGGTGGTCCGCATCACTATCGGAGAAGCGTTAGACAATCTAGCATGGATTGTTCAACAAGAATAGATCTGAGTCACAATGCAGTTCTGGAATTGTCCTCACGATTCTGGACGATATGTTGCCCCGATCACTAGGATGGAACCGTGAATCACGAATCGTCCCTGGTCAATCAGCTCACCGACCGACTCATCGCCGGCGAGCTTCGCCCCGGTGTCCGTTTGTCCGAAGCTGCCTTGGCGAAGGAGTTCGATGTCTCCCGGAACACGCTGCGCGAAGCCTTCCGTGTGTTGGGGGAGCAGGGGCTGGTCAATCACATCCCCCATCGTGGGGTCTCGGTGGCCTCG
Source organism: Brevibacterium sp. UCMA 11752 (assembly GCF_021532235.1). Lineage (NCBI taxonomy): Bacteria > Bacillati > Actinomycetota > Actinomycetes > Micrococcales > Brevibacteriaceae > Brevibacterium > Brevibacterium sp. UCMA 11752. The sequence continues at coordinate 2,105,979 of NZ_JACBOS010000003.1, forward strand.
CCGAACACTTCGGACGTCATCGATATCTACCGGGTGCGGCGGCACATCGAATGCTCAGTGCTCGAGAACGCTCCGAAGAACCACCCGGGCGCCGAGGAGATGCGCCGGGCCGTCGAGGCTGCGCACACGGCCGCGGCCTCCGATGATTGGCTGCGGGTGGGGACGCTGAATATGTCCTTCCACAATGCCGTGGTCTCACTGTCGGACAGTTCGCGTCTGATGCGCTCATTCGGGAACGTGCTGGCCGAGCTGCGCCTGGCCTTCCTCAAGGTCGAGGTCCTCGACTTCCTCCATGCGCCGTTCGTCGAACGCAACCAGGAGGTTCTCGACGCCTACCTCAATGAGAGCCCGAGGGGGGCGGCCGCGAAACTCGGCGCCTACCTCGGTGACTCCGAACGTCAGGTCCTCGGCGCATATGCGCGGGCCGGCCAGGCCTGAGCGCACTGATCTCAGCACAGGGCGCGCTCGGGCCCGACTGCTAGACTGAGTACGACGTGTTTGTGCAAATTGCATACGCCCATGTCGGCCCAGAGCCTGCATGTCTAATGGCAGATCAGACAGTGGTCGATCTGCAAGGAGTGCGCAATGAAGTATGCACCATATCTCTGTCCCGACTGCTACGGCCGTCTCATTGACACCGCCGCTGCTGCGGATCCCGGTGAGGGAATCAACCTGAACCCCATGCTTGAGTGCGCAGACGGCTGCGGCGTTTCGGAGAATGCACTCAAGCCGTATAGAACCCGAATGAACGGCAGGGTCCGAGCGGCAGGCAGGGCGCCGGTCCGATCTGCGTCTAAGGCACCTGCTCGACGCCAGCGCTAGCAGCCCGCACCCCGGGCAGCTGTATGCCATAGGAGATTAACAAGAAACCGCCGTTCGGATGATCCGAACGGCGGTTTCTTGGCTGTGGTGCACCCCCCGGGACTTGAACCCGGAACCCACTGATTAAGAGTCAGTTGCTCTACCAATTGAGCTAGAGGTGCGAGCTGCGCTTGCCGCGCAACGAGAATTAATATTACTCAGGTTGCCAGGGTTCTTGCAAACTGAGAACCGCTCATTTGAGGTTTTGTGAGGTAGCTCGCATCCTTGCAGGTCAGAGGTACATCCCGGATCTCGATTGTTCCGGTGGTTCGGAGATCGCGTGGACGTCGCGCTCACGCAGGAGCACATACGCGCTCCCCTCGAGCTCCACCTCGGCGAGTTCCTCAGGGTCGTAGAGGACTGTATCGCCGAGGTTGGCCTGCCTCACGTGTGGGCCGGCCGCGACGACCTTGCCCCACACGAGACGTTTCCCCATGCTTGCGGTTGCCGGGATCACGATCCCGGCCGAGGATTTGCGCTCCCCGGCCTCCTCACCCGGATCCAGAAGGATCCGGTCATGCAGCATGCGGATCGGCAGAGAAGCTTCAGCCACGTTTGCTGCGGCCGGAGAGACCCACGATCAGTGCGGCCACGCCGAGGACGGCGCCGACACCGAGTGCGACCACTTCGGGCTTGACCGAGCCGCTCTCCTCATCGACGACGCCGGACTTCGCCTTGTTGGCGGCGCGAGTCGCAAGGACCTTCGGGTGGACACGGCCCACAAGTTCATCGATGTTGTCCGCGATGCGCTCTTCGCGCAGGCGAATCGATTCCGCCAGCTGGCTGGGTGACGCTGAGTCGACGGTCACATCTGAGGTGTAGACATTGTCAGTCATCGGGGCAGGTCCTCCGGGTCGAGAATACATTCATGCACGTGACGGGGTGCCAGCGTGCCTCGTGTCAAGCTTAACCGCTTGATTCTCCCAGTGTCAGATATTGACCGCGGAGAGCCGAAAAGTCAGGATCTCGACGTCGGCGTCTTCGGGCATGGTCGGATAGTGATCGCGCAGATTGGTCACATATCCCTCGATGCTCGACCCAGCCTGCAACTGCAGAATCTGCGGTGTCAGCTCGCTGAGGCGATGGGTGTTCACCGAGGTGATGTCAACGGGCAGCGGCCCGTGTTCGGTGTGTTCGAAATAGGCCAAGGCAGGGCCTGGCGAGTGGGATTCCTGCCACCGCACGGTCAGGTTCTTCCTCCCAGAGGTGGTCGCCTCGTAATAGCGAGGGTGGAACCTCAGGAGGCGTTGGGGTGCCGAATCCGGCTGACGGTAGTAGTGGGGGACGAGCGCGGAGATCGGAGCGATCATGGCAGACCCGGCAGAGCTGGCAGGCCCAGCAGAGCCAGATCTGGGGACTGCGACGAGTGCGTCGGGGTGCAGGTCGAGGATTACCTGACGGCAGCGTCCGCAGGGGGATAGGAGGCCCCGGCCGCCATCTCCGGCGGCTGCGATCGTGACCAGCGGACCTGCTCCGGCGGCTGCCGCATTGCCGATGGCGACGAGCTCAGCGCAGGGCCCGCCGGTGAAGTGGTGGACGTTGACGCCGGTGTGGATGCGACCATAGGTGTCCATGACGGCGGCTGCCACCGTGTGATTCTCATCGGCTCCGAGTGTGGCTGCCAGAGATTCGGCGACGTCGATCACCTCGAGTTCTGAGTCGTAGAGGTCCATGCTGTGATCTTAGAACAGCATGGACCTGTGAGGTGGGCTCAGTTCTGAGGCGGGTCAGTTCTGCTTATTGCGTCGGCTGACGATCCAGATGATGAAGCCGACGGCGGCCATACCTGAGGCTGCGAGGATGAAGATCGGCCACGAACTCGCAATAGTTGACACAATCGACTCACCGAACGAGGTCGATGGTGGTTTGTCGCTGCGAGGCTTGGGAGTTTCGCCTCCGGTGATGAGGTCCTTGTCATCATCCGGCACTGGAGTGTCAGGGTTCTGCGGGACGGGATCCGAGTAGTCCGGAGGTGGGGAGTCGCCGTTTCCGGGCAGCCAATCGTCGCCGACATCTCCAGGAATCTCATCGCGTGTGTCCGAGGAACCGTTGCCGGTCGCAGGGTCTGGGGTGGAGTCATCGCCGACTGGCCCGCCATCGCTGTCGCTGGAGGTTGTTCCGGAGCCGTCTTTGTCTGCGGAGCCTTTGTCGTCCTTGTCCGAGCTGCCTTTGTCATCGGAGCTGCCTGAATCGGAGCCGTCGGATATTGATGAGGAGTTCGAATCAGAATTCTGCTTGGACGAATCGGCGTCTGACGATGACGAGGTGTCGGATTCCTTAGAATCAGCTTTCGCAGAGTCTGAGGATTCGGAGTCGGAGGAAGTGTCGGACGAGGACTTGCTCTCCGAGTCCGATGAGGTGTTGGAATCCGAGTTGTCGCCGGCAGAGGTTTCGACGTCCGTGCCGTCGGTGCTCGACTCCGAATCGGTGGAGGCGCTCAGATCTGCGTTGTTGGCTGAGTCCTTCGCACCGTCATCGGTGGTGTCTGCGCCGCTGTCATCCGCCGTGCCGCTGCTGTCAGCTTCCTGATCGTCTGTTGCGTTGGCTGTGTCCCCGCCGTCGCTGTCGTTCTTGTACTCGTCACCTTCTATGACAGTGACTGTTCCGCTCTCGGACTGAATCTTCCATTCAGGGTCGTGATCGAAATACTCGAACTTCATCGGCTCCGAGGTGAGCGAAGACGCATCGACGATATAGCCTTCGTCGTCGAACTTATACTCTTCAGGAACGTTGGAATCGGCTTCCGAAGGCACCGGTTTTCCGCTGTCGTCAGTCTCTGCCGCTTGGCTTTGTGAGTCCTGAGTCGGTACCCGTTCCTGTGACTTGGGGCCGCTGAACGTCTCGTTGTTCCAGCTCTCGGGTATCTCGGCGGGATCTACTTTCAGTGTTTTTTCGGTGTCGTCCCACTTCGGTTCCAATGGCGTTTCAACCGCGCAGGGGTCCCCATCGGAGGTGTCGTCGTCAGGCGCGCACTTGGGATCGTCTGTCCCGCCGTCGTCGTCCGCATTGGCCTCGGGGGTCGCCCCTTCGTCTCCAGCGGCGTTGTCGGCATTGGAGTTCTCGGAACCGGAATCAGCCGTGGCGGAATCTATCGCCTCACCTGGGTCCAATGCTGTTGCACCTTCGGGAGATCCGTCAGGATCGGAAGTGGTGGTCCCCGAGCTTGATGAGCTGGTCTGGTCGGAGTCCGTGACACTCGCATTCGCATGAGCGATTGTGCCTGTGATCGGCAGGAGCATCAGGGCAAGAGCAGTGCCGAGGGCGGCCGCCGTGCGGCTGAGCTCGTGTGTAACTGGCACTGTGTTCCTTCGCAGTGGGGGCTCCGGCATCAAACATACAAGGGGACATGACAGACAGGCACGTCGCTGTCCATCCTAATGGCTACGCCCAGGGTGAGAAAGTCAGAGTCTATTTCTCGCTCGTTTCGGACGTCTTATCGTAAGCGCGAATCGTCGAATCGGCGCCGTCGACGATGGCAGTTCCGCCGTCGTTGGTCAGCGCCAGCAGGTTGGTGTCTGTGCGGTAGGCGTGCTTGCCCGCCAGCAGGCAGGAGTCGTCGTTGTCGACGGTGCAGGGGACGATTGTGCCCCGCGGTTCAGACAAGTGGATGTCCTTGCTGGAGGTGTCCATGAGCAGCAGCCCGGATTCCAGATTGAAGAGGTACGGGCCGATGTACGCCCGCTTTCCGCCCTGCCCGCGCACCCATGACATCTCCCCGACGATGTCTGTTGTGGTGGTCACAGTCGACAGGATGGACCCGTCCTCCAAGGAGTGGACGACGAGTTGGATGCGGTGGCCGGAGTTCGTCGAGGCCCCCTGCTCACCCCACAGGGTGATCGCTTTGCCGTGGCCCGCAGAGACCCATTTGATGATCTGGAGCTCATCGGCGGGTGCCTCGAGCTCGATGGAACGTTCGTCACCGGACTTGATGTCCTTCGCCTTGACGGGACCGTTCCAGTCGGAGCTGAAGAGCTCGTCGTTCTCGATCGCCATCGGCGTCGACCCTGATTCGGGAGTCGGGACGTTCTCGAGTCCATCTGCGCCGAACGTCGACAGTCGGTTGCCCGACTTGATGAGGATGCTTTTGCCGGCCGATGTGATGCGAGCATTCTCCGGCAGCTGGTAGGACTTGGGCTTGTCCGCACCGTCGATGAGCGCCTCAGCAGTATTACCGGCCTGCCACAGCAGTGCGGGCTTGCCGTCGATCATCGTGTCGACGGCGAACGTCGGGGCTTCGCTGGTCTTTCCCGAGTAACGGGTCTTTCCTGTGCTGGAGTCGAGCACCTCGAGCTTGCCCTCGTCGACGACGAGCACACCACGATCCGAGGCTGTCACTGAGGCGTCCTGAGGGATCTTCGTCTCCCACTTCGGCGAGTTGTCGAACCCGGGGACGACGTCTTCGGTCTTGTTGACCGAGAGTTCGGAAGCGGGATTGATCTGCTTTTCGGATTCGATCGTCTGCGGCGAGTCCTGGGAACCGGCCGGGACGATGTTCGGAATGACGAAAGCCCCGATCATCAGGATCACGATGCCGATGAGCACGAGGCCGGGCACGGTGATCTTCTTCAGGCGCTGGGGCCGGCTCTGCGGGGAGTTCCTGTGCTGTGGTGCATGCTTGCGCACCCGAGTGCGCTTGACCGTCGGAGCGCTGGGGGCAGCCGGTCCCGAGAAAGGGGTGCCCAGGGGGTAGTCGTCCCCGCTGCCCGCCTCGGCGTCGGCCTTCGGCTGCTGCGGATGCGCTGCCTGCTCCTCAGCAGAGGTGATGTCCATCGCCGAGGTGGTTGCGGCCTCATCTGCCGAGGTGTCCCCGTTCGACGCAACAGGTGCCGCCGAGGAAGAAGAATCCTGAGGTGGCACGGGAGGAGGCGCCGGGGATGCTGAAGCGGCGGGGGCGATCTTGCCGGTCTCGTCGAGGAGGACGTCGACTTCCTGCTTGCCATCGTCGATGGTCACAGGCACTTGGGTCGCTGTCTCCCTGGCATAGTCGCCAAGGTAGGTCATGGCCTGTCCGGTGTCGGAGTAGCGACTCGTCGCCCCATTGAGGGTGAGATAGGTGAACCCGTCCTGAGAGACGGAGATCAGCGCACGAGCCATGTACAGGGTTCCTTGAATAAAATTGAGGGTGGGACCGTGACAATACTATTGAATACGGTCGGGTGCTCCTACCGTTTTTCCGAAACCGTTATACATCGCTACTGAATCGTTGCACGTCAGGAGATCTGTGTCTCATTGTGCACCATATGGGCTGTGAGTTTGCCCGGGTGCCGGAGTGAGGTTAGGATATATCTTGCTGTCTGCGCCAAGGTGCAGCACATGTGGTGGGTATAGCTCAGCTGGTAGAGCGCCGCGTTGTGGTCGCGGATGTCGCGGGTTCAAGTCCCGTTACTCACCCCGAGCAGACAAGCCCCGGAGTCCGAGAGAAATCAAGGATTCCGGGGCTTTTCTCATCCCTGTTCCTCTTTCAGCTGATCGCAGGGCCACCCCCTGGACTTCCATCGGTGAAGTGACAATACTCGGTCTCAGGTGCCTTCTTCGTGAGGGACCCGATCTGTGAATCATGATTCGACGAACAGGAGACGGTTTATGAATACCCCAGAGAGCATTGCCTACACCGCAAAGGCCGAGATCACCGGGGGCCGCGACGGTCACGGCGCCACCGATGACAAGGCAGTCGACGTCGACCTGCGCACCCCCAAGGAGATGGGCGGACCCGGCGGAGGGACGAATCCGGAACAGCTCTTCGCTGTCGGATACGGAGCCTGCTTCCAAGGCGCGATGGGCCTGGCCGGCAAGGAGCTCGGGGTTGACACCTCGAAGTCCGTCGTCAACTCCGAAGTCGGAATCGGCAAGGAGGGGGAGAGCTTCGGCATCAGCGTCAAGCTCACCGTGACCATCCCCGGCGTCGACCAGGACACCGCTCAGAAGGTCGTCGATCGTACCCACGAGCTGTGCCCCTACTCGAAGGCCACTCGCGGCAACATTCCGGTCGAGCTCGTCGTCAACGGCTCCTGACCATCAGTTTCTGACCATGTCGGCACCCGAGGAAGGTTTCCCGGGTGCCGACATGGGTGATGGACGACCACATGAGCATTGACCTTGATCTCACAGTCGTCGGCAGCATCAACGCCGATATCACCGCGATCACGCACCGACTGCCCGAAACAGGTGAGACGGTCGGCGGTGGGCGCCTCATCCACAGCCCTGGCGGCAAGGGCGCCAACCAGGCCGTAGCCGCGGCACGACTGGGCGCACGGACGAGGATGGTCGGCGCCGTCGGCTCTGATGCCACGGGCACGGCGATGAGACAGGCTCTGCAGAACGCTGGCGTCGGGACCGATGACGTTGCCGTCGTCGATTCGGAGACCGGAACCGCTCTCATCATGGTCGATGCGCACGGCGAGAATCAGATCGCGGTCTGCGAAGGCGCGAACGCGCACGTGAGCATCGCTGGTCGCAGCTTCCCGGCGCAGGAGACCGTGCTCACTCAGCTCGAAATCTCCCTTGACTTGATAACAGAATTGTCACATTCCGTCGAAGGACGGTTCGTCATCAACGCAGCCCCGGCTCTGCCCCTGCCCGCCGAGGTGGTCGAGCGGGCCGATCTCATCATCGTCAATGAAACCGAATACGATCTGCTCCCGCAGCTGCGCGAGGCTCGGCTCGTGGCCATCACCTATGGTGCGAAGGGATCTGCTCTATACGAACGCGGTCGGCAGGTGGCCTTCGCGAACGCTCTGCCGCGCCGTCCGATCAGCACTGTCGGTGCCGGAGACGCCTTCTGTGCGGCACTGACGATCGCGCTGGCCTCGGGTCACTCCCACAACCGAGCACTGGCGGTGGCCAACGCCGTCGGTGCCGATGCCGTGATGGACCCTGCAGCCCAACCAGAATTCCACCCACTCGAGCACTACCTTTCATCGACGACATCCACATCGACGACATCCACGGAGACGAAGACATGACATTGTTCACGGGCCTGAGCGCCTTCCCCCTCACCCCGATCCGCGACGAGGAGATCGACGAGGCTTCGTACGTGGGGTTGATCCAGCGTCTCGTCACGGCCGGCGTCGATTCGATCACCGCCCTTGGCTCGACCGGGTCGTACGTCTACCTCAGCACTGAAGAACGTGCTCGAATCGCACGGCTGACCGTCGAGCATGCCGACGGGATCCCCGTGTTCGTGGGCATCGGCGCCCTGCGCACGCGTGAGGTCGTGGCCAATGTCCGCTCGGCGGAAGCCGCTGGCGCCCAGGGGCTCCTGCTCGCCCCCGTCAGCTACCAGCAGCTGAGCGCCGACGATGTGTTCGAACTCTTCCGGACGGTCACCTCGGCGACCGATCTTCCCATCGTCGTCTACGACAATCCGGGCACCACGCACTTCACGTTCACCCTTGATCTCTACGCACGGCTGGCCCAACTTGAAGGCGTGGTCTCGATCAAGATCCCTGGACAGGAGATGTCGCCACCGGACTTCACCACACATGTCGAGCGGATCCGTGCCGCCACCGACAATCAGGTGACGATCGGGATCTCCGGCGACGCGTTCGGCGCTGCCGGCCTCACCGCCGGCTGCGATGCCTGGTACACGGCAGTCGGAGGAACCCTGCCGACTCCGATGCTCGCGATCACACGAGCCGCCCAGAACGGCGAGGCAGACCAGGCGTTGGAGCTCTCCGCCGAACTGCAGCCGCTGTGGGATCTCTTCGCCGAATTCGGCGGCAGCCTCCGAACCACCGCCGCCATCGCCGAACATCTGGGTTTGGTCGCCCCGCATTCGCTGCCGCTGCCGATCCTCGGTCTCACCGATGCCCAGAAGGGAAAGGTCGCGGAGGTGGTGGAGACCCTCAATCTCGACTGACCGGCCCGGCGCGGACTTCTCCGGAGCAGGACAGTTCATCCGGAATCCATCCAGAGTTCGAGGCAGGGACAGGCGCTGTGCCTATATATGAGTGGTTGCGGGCAGTTTCGCCCTCTCGATCACCTCGACTCCGTAGAACCGATGACGCATCCTTCCACTTCGCGCTCAATCACGGCCGCACTGACCGCCCTGCTGCTGGCCACGGGCCTGAGCGCGACCGCGACGGTGATCGGCTCCGGTGGGGCATCGGCGGCAGAGGTGGCGGAACCGATCAGCCATTCCGCCCCGGACGCGAGCCTGAATCTCGGGTTCCTCGGCTCCCATGAGACCGGCCAGTTCGACGAGTCCGCCGCGGAGATCACCGCTGTTCACGGCGACACCGCATTCACCGTCAATGCTCAGGCCGCGACGGTCGACATCATCGACATCTCGGATCCGGCGAAACCTGAGAAGACAGGTGAGGTCACCGGCTCCGGTGTCGCGAACTCCATCGCCGTCCGCGATGACGGGCTCGGCGTCGTTGCGCTTGAGAACGAGGACAAGACCGCACCGGGAACGCTGATGTTCTTCGACGCAACAACCACCTCGGCGACGGTGCTGGGAACGGTCCCGGTCGGATCGCTGCCGGACATGGTGGCGCTGACCTCGGATGGTTCACACGCACTCGTGGCCAACGAAGGGGAGCCGTCCGGGGACTTCGCCACGGATCCCGAAGGTTCCGTGGCCGTGGTCGACCTGCCCGCCGAGGTGGCCGCACCGAAGGAATCGGACGTGCACACCGCTGACTTCCACGACTTCGAAGAAGGCGGTTCGAAGACGCTGCACGACGACGTTCGCGTGTTCGGGCCCACGCCGCACGAGGATCTGCCGATCTCTCGCAATCTCGAACCCGAATACATCACCGTTGCAGGCGACAAGGCCTACACGACCCTGCAGGAGGCGAATGCGATCGCCGTCGTCGACATCGCCACAGCTGAGGTCACCGACGTCCTGCCGCTGGGCTTCAAAGATCATGGGCAGGCAGGGAACGGGCTCGACGCCTCAGACCGCGACCCAGAAGACGCGCCGGAGACGAACATCGCAGAGTACCCGGGACTCAAGGGCGCCTACATGCCCGACACGGTCTCCTCATTCTCTTCCGGAGGCACCGACTACTTGGTCACCGCGAATGAAGGAGACTCAAGGGAATGGGGCGACTTCGTCGACGCGGCCAGGGTCAAGGACCTCGGCGAGGACGAACTGGCGCCCGTGTGCGAGAGCTCTCCGCTGGCCGGCCAACTCGGTGACGAGGCTCTGGGCAGGCTCAACATCATCACCGACCTGGGCTTGAGCGAGAGTGGTGACTGCTATGAGGAGCTCTACGCCTTCGGCACCCGCTCCTTCTCTGTATGGACGACGGATGGCGCACTCGTGGCCGACTCGGGCGACAGCTTCGAACAGTTGACCGCAGAGGCGATTCCAGACTTCTTCAATTCCAACCACTCGGAGTCGAATCGTGAGGGACGCAGCGATGACAAGGGCCCAGAGCCCGAGGCCCTGACCATCGGTGAGGTGGGGGAGACAACCTACGCTTTCGTCGGCTTCGAACGGGTGGGCGGAATCGCCGCCTTCGACCTCAGCGACCCTGCGAACCCGAAATTCGTCACCTACTTCAACAACCGTGACTTCTCGGTTTCCGTTGAAGACGAGATCGAGGACGACTCCGATCCCGAAGCTCTGCTCTCCAAGGCCGGCGACCTTGGTCCGGAAGGAATTGCCTTCCTGGGTGCTGATGAGTCTCCGACAGGCGAAGCGGCCCTCGTCGTCGGCAACGAAGTCTCAGGCACCACCAGCCTGTACTCTGTCGCCGATCTCAACGACGACGGCGCGGGCGCCGATTCCGATGACTCGGCGGATGCAGGTGCTTCGGTCGACTCCGACGCTTCGGTCGACTCCGACGCTTCGGTCGACTCCGATGGTGCAGCCGAAGATGCCCGCGCTGACTCCGATGGGACAGAGTCCGACGCGGCATCGACCACTGCCGACTCAGACACTGGAGACGAAGCCGACTCAGACACTGGAGACGACGCGAACTCGGGTTCATCGTCGACGGGCTCGGAATCGTCTGCGGCAAACGCCTCGGCATCATCCAACGCCTCGAACTCGGGGGCGAAGGGCGACGCAGGTTCGTCCGATGGAACAGACGCGGCTGACGACAACGCGGGCTCGCTCCCGCGCACCGGTGCTGATCTGGGCCAGTACCTCATTCTGGGCGGAATCGCGCTGGCTCTCATCGGCTTCGGCGTCCTGGCCGTCTTCCTCACACGTCGCCGCGGCCAGCGCCGCCGAGGCGAACGAACCGGTTCGGCAGGATCGATCGTCGAGGGCCTCGGCTCAGCCAGCTGGGACTGAGCGCTGGCGCGACGTCAGTCGAGTTGACGCTGCGTCAATCGATCTTGCCGATGGGTTCGCGCTTCTCGGCCTGGAACTGGTCCTCGGCACGACCGCGTGCCCAATAGGCTGAGATCGACAAGGACTCCCGCGGAACATCGTGTTCCTTGAGGGCCTTGCGGATCGTCTTGATCGTCTCCCGCTCACCGTGGGCGAAGACCTGCGGGATGTCCTCCGGCCAGTCGAGACCGCGGACTGCTGCGATGAGCTCATCGTCGTTGTCGACCCAGGTCACGGTGATGCCGTCCGGCGTCTCGGGCAGCAGTCGGTCTGCCTCATCGGGGACGGCGGCGATGACGAGGCCCCGCGCCTCGGCGTCCATGGACTCAAGGGCGGTGCTCACGGCCGGGATCGCGGTGTGGTCGGCGATGAGCAGGTGCCAGGAGGAATCAGGGCTGGGCCGGTATTTGCCGCCGGCACCCACCATGACGAGGGTGTCGCCTGGCTGTGCCGATGTGGCCCACGGGCCCGCAACGCCCTCATCGCCATGGATGACGAAGTCCAGTGTCAGCCATTTCTCGTCCTCGTTGACCTCCCGCACGGTGTAGGTGCGGTTGCGGGGCAGCTGCTCGGGAGTGTTCTCCCGCAGTTCTGTCAGATCATAGGGCGGGACGAGGCCGTGCCGGGGATCGGCGAACATGAGCTTGACGTATTTGTCGGTCGCCTCGTTGATGGACAGGGCGTCGAAGCCCTCGCCGCCGACCCTGACCCGAATCAGGTTCGGGGTGATCGAGGTGACGTCTTGGACGGTGAGGATGGCTTGCGGGCGGGGCGGGCGAGCTGAGTTGTTCTGCGTATTGGGAGCAGCCGACATGGAGAACCTTCCGGGTATGCGATCGCGCCGGGCTGTTCTTATGGGCCGCCTCGGCGAGGGCCTCAAACTGCGCCTGTTTGATCAGGTTAGTTAGCCTAACCTTAGCAAACGCCGGTGGTGGGCACTCACATCGGGTACCCACGTCGCGGCGACGTCAGACGGCTCTCTGAGACCAGTCCTCACGCAGCCGACGCAGGCCCTTGAGCGCCTTGGGGGAGTCGACGTATTCGACGTCTGGCAACGCGGAACTCGGGCTCTTGCACAGGAGCATGTCTTCGGGGTCCATGAGCGCTATCCGCTTTCCGTCCTCCTCGAGGCGACTCATCGCCTCGGTGAGCATGCGCCTGGCCACCCCGTTGATCTCATTGACCCGGCGCAGGTCGAGGACGAAGGCCTCAACATTGGATTCGGGGGCGTCCATCGTCCGGATGACGTTTTCGGCACCGCTCCACTGGATGAGGCCCTGCAGGCTGCAGATGCGGACCATGACACCTTGAGAATCCACGAAGCGACGGTCACGGCGGATGATCGAGCGAGCAGGCTCGGGTGCGTCCATGATGTGAAGACTCAGTTCGCGGGAGAGAGTCCTGAAGATGTTGGCTCCGCGAACGCTCGTCCCGTGCTTATCCAGCCGCGGAGAGAAGGTCGCGATCCCGACCTGCCCGGGCAGGACCCCGAAGACTCCGCCGGAGACACCGGACTTGGCGGGTACGCCGACCTCTGTCATCCAGTCACCGGCAGCATCGTACATTCCACACGTCATCATGACGCCGAGAACCTGGCGGTTCACGCGAGGTGAGAGGACCTGCTTGCCGGTGACCGGGTTGAGTCCGCCCGCTGCCAGAGTGGCGGCCATGATTCCCAGATCCTTGGTGGTGATGAGGATCGAGCACTGGGCGATATACCCCTGGACCACCTCGTCGGGCTGGTCTGTGTAGACACCATAGGACCGCAGCATATTGGCGATCGCGACATTGCGGTAGGCCTCACCCCATTCGCCTTCAGCCACCGAGTCATCGACGCGCAGCTGGCGGCCGGCGAACTCGGACAGGCCGGCTCGCACGATTTCGATCCGTTCGGCCAGCGAGGTTCCCGGTTCGCCCAGGAGCGAATGGATGACCATGGCACCGGCGTTGATCATCGGGTTGAGCGGTTTGCCGGACATCTTGTCCAAGGAGAGTTCGTTGAAGGCCTCCCCGCTGGGTTCGACACCGACCATGTCGAGGACTGCGGCCAACCCCTCCTGCTCGATCGCCATGCCGTAGATGAAGGGCTTCGACATCGACTGGATGGAGAACTCGAACTCCGAATCCCCGGAGGTGTATTCGATCCCATCGAGTGTGGAGATGCAGATGCCCAGCTTCTCGGGGTCGGCCGACGCCAGATCCGGAATGTAGTCCGCGTTCGCACCAGACCGGTCTGACCTGTGACGATCGAGCGTCTCGTCCAAGAAATCAGGGATAGGGGATCGCATTGCACCTCCTGCAGCGTGGTGAAGATCGTGGGATGAGAATGGGCTGACTGCGTTGCGGACCGCAATAACCCGACTGCTATTCTCACACACCCCGTGCTGGTGAGGAGTCCAACACGGGGCAGAGAACTGGGCTGTCGCAGTCGTCGCAGAGGCCCACCACCCGCATCCCCGATATGCCACCGGATCGGGCCAGATATCCCGAACAGGCGCTGACCCCCGAAGTGAGAATCCTCAGGGGCGAGTTTCGCCCTCGTCGTTGCGAGGATTCACATCGGGCCGCTGTTCGCCGGCCGGCCGCTGCTCGTCAGTGGAGCGCTCACCAGGGCGCTGATCGCCGGCCGGGCGCTGGTCATCGGACTGGTTGTTCTCCGAGTCGCCATCGCTGCCGACTGCACGATCGGCGGCGTCTCTGGCCTTCTGGATCTTCTCGGTGTGCTTGCCCTTGGTCAGGGACTCGGCGACTCCTGCGGCCTTGTCGAGAATCGAATCAGTGGCCTTCTCTCCCTTTTCGGAGTTGAGCTTTTCGCGAACCTTCGGGTCGTTGGCCAGGTTCTTGGCCTTGTTGATGAACTTGTCGAATGGCATGATGTGGCCCTTCTCAGCAGACGGTCGTGTCACCACCGATCTTAGTCACTTTGACTGTGCTCCACCTGACTGCGCAGTCCCACGGGAGGCCGCAGGCCCGCCTGACGGAGCAGCTTGGTCGATGCGCAGCACGGTCTCGAGCAGGACCTCGATTCCGGGCAGGATGTCATCGAGTTCGGTGAATTCCTCGGGACAGTGGCTGCGGCCATCATGTGAGGGAACGAAGATCATGCCCACCTGCGTCTTGGCGGCGATGATTCCCGCGTCGTGGCCGGCACCGGAGAACATTGTGGCCCTGGAATGACCAAGGTCATCGGCCACCTCGGCGATGGTCGACGTGATCGGTTCGTGCAGGGGCACGGGCGCATCGTCCGTCGTCCACTCCATCTCCACGCGCACGCCGCGCTTGTCAGCATTCTCCCCGGCAGCATCGGTGAGCCTGCGCTGTGCCTCATGCAGCCAAGAACCGTCAGGGCCGCGGAACTCGCCCTCGAGACTGGCATTGGCCGAGACGACGTTCACGGCTTCCGGAGTGAATTGGATCTGACCACTCGTGCCGCGAGTGTTCGTCCCTGACTCGGCGATCGATTCGACGGCGAGCACCGTGCCGGCAGCGGCACACCCTGCATCGGCACGGACATCCATCGGGGTCGTGCCTGCATGGTCCTGACGGCCGGTGAAGAGCGCCTTGAAGTGGTTGATGCCGGTGATCGTCTCAACGACGCCGATCTGTTTGCCGATCCGCTCCAGCTCGGGTCCCTGCTCGATGTGGAGTTCGAGGAAGGCGGTGACCTTCGAGAAGTCGTAGCGCGCGTCTAAGAAGGCTTCCGGGTCGATGCCGGAGTCCGGCAGAGCAGCGGCGAGGCTGCGGCCGGTGGTGTCGGTGGCGGCCAGGGTGGTGCGGTCGACGAGTCCGGTCATCGCCCGGGAGCCGACGCAGAAGAAGCCGAAGTCGTTGGGCTCTTCGTTGAAGAAGACCACGATCACGAGGTCATGGTCGAGTCGAATGTTGTTCTCCCGCAGCAGCCGCACGACCTCGATGGCACCGAGGACACCGGTGATCCCGTCGAAACGGCCCCCGCCGTCAACGGTGTCGGTATGGGACCCGAGCATGATCTCCTGCCCGCCGAGGCGACCGGGCAGCACCCCGATGACGTTTCCTGCCCCGTCGACTCGGGTCGCCAGCCCTGCCTGCTTCATCAGGGTGCGGGCATAGTCGCGTCCGGCGATATCGAACTCGCTCAGAGCCCGCCTCGTCCAGCCCGGACGTTCGGAATCGACGAGGGTTGCGAGTTCGGCGAGTTCGGAGCCGAAACGTTCGCCTACGGGCGTGATCGTGCTCATCGTTGAGCCTTTCTGGTGGTGCCGTCAGTGGTGGTGTGCGGTTCTCAGAGGTGGTCCACATCCAGGGTAGCGCCCTCAGCCGTGCGGTACCGAGAGTTCCTGCTGCCCAAGACCAGCGTGGCCAACAGGGCGGCGATGACCGAGGCGCTGAGGATTGCGACCTTCGCATAATCGTGTTCAGGGGCGCCGGGGATGAAGCTGAGTTCGGCGACGAGGAGGGAGACCGTGAACCCGATTCCGGCGAGCAGACCGACACCGGCCAGATCCGGCCACTTCAGACTCGGGTCCAAGCCCGCCGAGGTGAATCTGGTGACCAGCCACGTCGACGCCAGGATCCCCAACGGTTTGCCGACGACGAGGGCCGCGATGATCGCAAAGGTCAACGGCTGGGAGAACGCGGTGGCCAGACCGTCGAGTCCGCCCACGGCCACACCTGCGGCGAAGAATGCGAATACGGGCACCGCGAATCCCGCGGACAGGGGCCGGAGGCGGTGTTCGAGCACCTCGGCGAGGTTCGGGCGGTCATCGTCATCTGCCTGACGATCCTGACCTCCGCGCCGGCGGCTGGCCAGGGCGGGGATCGTGAACCCGAGGAGAACACCGGCAATCGTCGCATGGACACCTGAGGCGTGCATGAGTGCCCAGGCGATGAGCCCGAGGGGCAGCAGAATCACCCACGCGGCCCAGGCTCGTTCGACGAAGAACGTTTGGAAGCGGGCGGCGATGAGACCGTAGACGACGATGACCGCGACTGCTGTCAGGAGTGGAACGAGAGAGATGGTCTCGGTGTAGAAGACGGCGATGATGCCGATCGCCAGCAGGTCATCGACGGCGGCGAGGGTGAGGAGGAAGATGCGCAGAGCCTTGGGCAGGTGGGAGCCGATGATCGCGAGGATTGCGACAGCGAATGCGATGTCCGTGGCCGTGGGAATCGCCCATCCGCGCAGCGTCTCCGGGTAGGAGGTCAGGAGAGCTGTGTAGATGATGGCGGGGACGATGACGCCGCCGGCTGCGGCGGTGATCGGGACGATGGCAGTGCGGAATCTGCGCAGATCTCCGTGGGTGAATTCGGTCTTCAGCTCCACCCCGACGAGGAAGAAGAAGATCGCGAGCAGGCCGTCGGCGGCCCAGGTTCCCAGGCTCAGCTGCAGGTGCCAGGCGGCGGGGCCGAGCTCGACGTCTCTGAGAGCGAAGTATGAGTCCGCGAGGGGAGAGTTCGCCCAGATGAGGGCCACGACGGCGGCGATGACGAGGAGTCCGCCGCCGACGGTGTCCTGGCGCAGAGACGCGAGCAGGCGAAAGCCGGTGCCAGGTGCTGGAGATGGTGAAGTCACGGTGATTCCATTTCGTTGCCGGAAGATGTGCTTCTCCGGCCCGAAATGCATGCGGGCGCTCTGTCAGAGCGATCAGTGATCGAGCGCCGAGGCGGTCGTGCTTTTGACGGTCTGCTCAGAAGGTGGGCCGGAGTCGTTCTCCAGCCGGAAGTGGAGCTGTCCCCGACAGCATCATGCCCCACGACGTGATGTAGCCGTTGGTGCCCGGGTGTCCCAGGACCCACACTTTCGGTGTGAATACAGCGCCGGGTGTGGTGGGAGTCATCACCGTCAGTGTACGCGAAAGCAGAATGCTCACGCACGTTCAGAGCCTCCCCAGTCGTCCCCGGCTCAGTTCAGGGAGATGCCGGTGCCGTGGAGGCTGATCTTCAGACCGGCATCAGTGGATTCGATGTCGGTGAGCTCGAGGCCGGCGGGCAGGAAATCGAGGTCGATGACGATGTCTGAGATCGACGAGGTCAGAAACGACGGGAGCGAGTCGATGTCGACCTCGGCGGATCCGAGTCTGATCGTCGTGGCGTTGACCACGACCCGTCGTGACTGCGCCTTCGATTCGATGCCGATGAGCAGATCCTGTCCGAGCAGCGAGCCTTTGAGATAGAGCCCGCCGTCGATCGTGGTGAACGACATGCCATCGGGCAGCGAGGCGTGTTCGGTGGCCAGCGAGTCGATCGTCGACAGCGGAATCACCGCGCTCGCATCAACCGTGCCGATCGGGCGTGAGGTGTCGACGGGAACGTCGAAGAGCTCGGCATCGACGTCGGTGAAGTCGACGTTCTCATACTGCGCCCGATCAGCAGTGACACGAACGGTATCGAGAGTTCCCCCGGCCATCTGCGTCAGCACGGGGAAGCCCTCGACGTTCACATCGGCATCGCCATAGGGCTCGAGTCCGGCGGCGATCTTCTGTTCGGTGGTGAAGTCGACGACCCGGTCGGCGGCGATGAACCCGACGAGGAGGGTGGCCACGACGATGACCGCGGTGACGATGAGCGTCGTCCGGCGAGATCTCCGTCGAGGCGGTTCGTGCGGGTACTCCAGAGTTCGGGCCGTCGTCATGGACCCCATTCTTCCGTACGGCGATTGCCTGTGTCGTGCTGGGACCGACTCACGAATCGACGATGACCACGTCGAGGGTGCGCGGACCGTGGACGCCTTCGACACGTTTGAGTTCGATGTCGCTCGTCGCCGAGGGCCCTGAGATGAAAGTCAGAGCCGCATCCGGAGTCAGACGTGCGATCCCCTCGGGAACGATGTCGACGATATCGGCGACGCGGACGATGCACACGTGATGGTCGGGCACGAGCGTGATCGCCCTCCTGCCGCACTCCGGCGATCCGTCGAGGACGATGGTTCCCGTCTGTGCGATCGCCACCGCCGAGGCTGTCACCACTGCCGCCTGTGCGTCGAGTTCGGGGATGGACAGTTCCTGACCGGGAGCATCGACCGAGATCTCACCGGTGAATGACGCCAGCCAGGAATCGTCGAGCCCGCGTGGGACGACGATGGTCGACCCCGCGTCGAGAAGCCCGGCGATGGTCTTCGCCGGGTCGCCGCTGACACGGTGGACATTGGCCTTGTAGTCCTCGAGGCGGTCGATGAGAAGCTCGATGAGATCCTCACCCGTGTGCGTTCCCGTTCGCAGATATTCAGCGCTCTGGTTGACCGTCCCGCCGCCGGCGGCGGGAGGCCCCGGGTCCGTGTTCTCCTCGGTGCCCTCGTGCGAGCCGGCGTGTCCGGTGGCTGAGGACGAAGCTGCGGGGACGGTCCCGGAAGCAGACGAGACATACTCGCCCCCACCTCGGCGACCGAGGGCCTGATTGATGCGGCCAAGAATCTCTTCACGTGCGGTGTCCGTCATCTCTCGTCGTCCTCTCCCTCTGCGCGGGCCTCATTCTCGGCCCACAGCTGTCTGAAGCTCTTCTCCGGCAGGGCGGGGATGTCACGGCTCGAGGTCCATGCCCCGGCGATTCCCGGCAGAGAGTTGATCTGTTTGTCCCCGGCCACCGCGTGGGCGATCGGCAGACCGGATTCGGCTGCGGCCATCCTCTTGCCATCGCCCATCATCCACGAGGCACCGGTGAGTGCCGCGTCGAGTTGGGAGGAGACGGGGGAGTGGTTGGCCTCGACGTCCTCGCCGCGCAGGTGGACGAGGATCTCCGGGATGTTGATCTTGACCGGGCATACGTCGTAGCAGGCTCCGCACAGACTCGAGGCATAGGGCAGCGAGCCGTTCTCCTCGGCTTCGACGCCGGTCATCAGAGGCGAGAGGATCGCACCGATCGGACCCGGATACGTCGACCCGTAGGCATGCCCGCCGGTGCGCTCATACACGGGGCAGACGTTCATGCAGGCCGAGCAGCGGATGCAGTTGAGCGCGCTGCGCCCGTGCTCATCGGCCAGGGCACGGGTGCGTCCGTTGTCGAGGAGGACGAGATGGACGTTCTGGGGGCCATCGCCGGGGGTAGCGCCCGTCCAGAACGAGGTGTAGGGGTTCATCCGCTCCCCGGTCGAGGAGCGTGGCAGCAGCTGCAGGAAGACTTCGAGATCGTCGAAGCTGGGCAGCAGCTTCTCGATGCCCATCACCGTGATCAGGGTCTCCGGGAGGGTCAGGCACATGCGGCCGTTGCCCTCTGATTCGACGACGCCGAGCGTCCCGGTGTCGGCGATGCCGAAGTTCGCTCCGGAGATCGCGACCTTCGTGGTCAGGAACTTGTGTCGCAGATGCCTCCGGGCCGCCTCGGCGAGGACCGCGGGCTCATTCGTCAGCTCTCCTGCATCGGGCATCTTCTCCATGAAGATGTCGCGGATCTCGTCACGGTTGCGGTGGATGGCGGGCACCAGGATGTGGCTGGGCTTATCGTCGCCGAGCTGGACGATGAGTTCGGCCAGGTCGGTTTCGAAGGCGTCGATGTCCTGGGTCTCGAGGTGCTCATTGAGTCCGATCTCCTGGGTCGCCATCGACTTCACCTTGATCACCTCGCGACGGCCGGACTCGAGCACAGGAGCGTTGGCTTCGACGAGCTCTGTGACGATGGTGTTGGCCTCATCGGCGTCCCGGGCCCAGTGGACGACTCCGCCGGCAGCGGTGAAGTTCTTCTCGAACTGCGCCAGATACTCGGGCAGATTCTCCATCACCTGGTTCTTGGCCCGAGAGCCTGCTTCGCGCAGGGCCTCCCAATCGTCGAGTTCGGCGACGACCTCGGAGCGTTTGTCGCGGATCGTGGCGGTCGCATGTCCGATATTGTTGCGCAGCTGCTGATTCGACAGGTGCTGGTGCGAGACCTTCTCGAAGGACTCGTCTTCGACGATGTTGCCCTGTCCGCCCGGGATCTCCTGGTCGTCGTGTCGTGTGGACCGCAGCAGCGGCATTCCCAGAAATGTCATCGCAGACTCCCTCCGCTCACGGTTGCTCCTTCACTCTGGACCCGAAGCGGGTCCTCCTTCGTCGACGCCAGGATCCGGGCCAGGTGGACCGTCGACTGGCCGACTCGCAGACCCGACTGCTGCAGGCTCGGTTCCTGCGGCCGCGTGCCCTGTTCGCCGGGGACACGGTGATCGTCGTCATCGGCACCGACGACCGCGGTGAGGCCATCGATGGTGTCATCGGCTCCCACTCTGCCGCTCGTCTGCTTCACATGCACCGCAGTGACGTCGGGGGTGCCTTCGAAGTTCCCCGTGCGTTGGAATCGGGAGAGTCCGCCGCCCATGTGGAGCAGACAGGACGCGTCTCCGCCGGTGCACACCTCGGCGCCGGTGGACTGGACGGTCCGAATCTTGTCCGCGAGCATCGCCGAGGACACTTCGGGGTTCTTCACCGAGAACGTCCCACCGAATCCGCAGCAGGAATCCGCGAGCGGAAGTTCGACGTAGTCGATCCCCTCCACCGAACGCAGCAGATCGCTCTGCCGGTCACCGAGGCGCAGCAGGCGCATCCCGTGACACGAGGGGTGGTAGGTCACCCGGTGCGGGAAATACGACCCCAGATCGGCGGCGGCATCGGTGATTCCTAAGACATCAGTGAGGAACTGAGAGAGTTCGTAGGTGCGGTCGGCGATGTCGGCGGCCTCGGTGGCCAGAGCCTCATTGCCCATCCGCCTGGCGACCATGGGCTGCTGATGTCCCAACGAGGCCACGCAGGAGGCCGAGGGGGCGACCGCGGCGTCCCATTCGGTGCTGGAGAAGGCGCGGGCGTGGGCGGCGATCACGGGTTCGGCCTGCGCGAACTTTCCCGAGTTGATGTGCATCTGGCCGCAGCAGGTCTGACCCTCGGGGAAGATCACCTCGTGACCCAGCCTGCGCAGAATCGTCACAGTCGCCTGCGCGACCTCCGGATACATGACATCGACGATGCACGTGGCGAACAGTGCAATCTTCATCTGACCTCCAAGCCGAGTTGCCTGCAGTGCCAAGAATCGGATCCGGGGCATGATCCCTGAGCGGGGACCGCTCGAATGCGACGGAAGTGGTTCTTGTCACAAATGTGGTCAGACCATAACATAGGGGGATGTCCCAGCAGAGAACTCGGCGCTGATGCCGGTGACGACTGCGCAGATACCGGGCGTGCTGCCGAAGTCGCGGACGGTGAAAGGGCAATTAGGATGAATAAGGCTTATGAAATTGTCCTTGCCGGAATTGAGCGTGCATTCCTCGACGGCAGCCTCACCCTCGGAGATCGGCTGCCGGGGGAGCGGAGCCTGGCCGAGCGCTTCGGCGTCTCCCGGTCGAGTGTGCGAGAGGCCATCCGCATCCTCGACGCCGTCGGCCTCATCCGCTCCGCCGTCGGATCGGGACCAGGAGCCGGATCGGTCATCGTCTCCGAACCCGCGGTGGGCCTGTCACGGGCACTGAAGCTTCACGTCTCGGCCCGGCATATCGCCCCCGCAGACGTGCTGACGACGCGAGTCGTCCTCGAATCCGATGCAGTCGCCAATGCCGCGAAGGCCGTCGCCCAGGTCGCGACCGGTCCGAACGCACGGACACCTGGACCGGGCGATGTCCACCTCAGGCGAGCCGGTGAACTCCTGGCGAAGATGCGCGACCCCGGCATCGCCAAAGAGCGCTTCCATGATCTCGACGCCAGATTCCATCGTGAACTGTGTGCCGCGGCAGGAAACCCGGTTACCGACATCATCCTCGCCTCGCTGTCGAGCAGCATCCTCGACTATGTCTCCGCGGCTGCTGCCGCCACCGACGACTGGTCGTGGGTGCAGGCCGAACTCACGCGTCAACACGCTGGTCTCCTCGACAGCATCCTCGCCGGCGATGCCGAGCGGGCTCGACGCGAATGCGCGGCCCACATCCACTGGTTCGCCACGACCACAGGCATCGACGCAGCTGACAGCTGACCGGAGAATGCGACCACCTGACCTTAGGATTGGCACCATGAACTCGCAGCGCACGCAGAACATCAGGACCGTCTCCTCCCGCCTCAACTCATTCCACTCGGCCATGTACTTCTCCGAGACCGTGGGCCGGAAATATGCCGAACACGGACTCGAACCCGGGGTCGAAGGGAATCTGGCGGCACGATCTGCCCCGATGGGGCGTGTGAACGCCGGCGTCGTCAGCGCCGCCTACTACAACTACTCGCATTCCTACCTCGCAACCCAGTTCCCGAAGCTGTGGGACACGGTCTCTCCCGAGACGATGGTGCAGGTGCGCTTCGATGCAGTGACCGCCTTCATGTCCGAGCTCTTCGACGTTCGCGAGGACATCGCACTGCTCACCGAGGCGGCCACGGAGCTGGCCACGGCCATGACCCCCGTGCTGGCGAACATGGATTTCTCGGGCCGGGCACTGGCCCAGGCCACGACGGACGCACTGGCCGCGCACACACCGAAGACCGCATTCGAGCAGCTGTGGAACGTGGCCACCATCGCCAGAGAATTCCGCGGCGACGGTCACGTCGCCTCGCTCGTGACTGCGGGTGTTCCGGGCATCGACGCCCTCATGCTCGACGTGGCCACGGGTGCCTCCTTCAAACCGCGTGCGGCACAGAAGACCCGCGGATACACCGATGAGGAATGGAAGACTGCGCAGACGCGCCTGGCCGAAGCCGGTCTCCTCACCGTCGGTGAAGACGAACGCGGATTCGACCTGCCTGCCATCACCGATGCAGGACGTGACCTGAAGGAACAGGTCGAACAGCTCACCGACGGCACCGTGGCCGCCGCCTGGTCAGCTTTGACCGATGAGGAGATCGAGGCGCTCGTGTCGCCCAGTCGCAGTCTGATCAAGGTGCTGGCGCAGTCCGGAGCCTTCCCGTCCTCGGTCTTCGCCCAGCCGGCGAAGAAGACCAGCTGAAGCGCGGCTCAGCTGCGAGCCGATGCCCGCTCCACATGTGAGCGGGCATGCTCGATCGCACTGGGCAGATCATCGAAGAGGTGCCTGTTGTCCCTGAGCGCACGAAGGACCCCGACGTGCCGGAACAGATCGACGTGGGAGTCCTTGACTCCCTTGATGAGCACCGTGATCCCGCGGCGTTCGAAGGTGTGCACCACCTCGGCGAGGATGCGGGCGCCGGAGGCATCGACGAGTTCGAGCTGGGACATCCGCAGAATCACCACCACGATTCCGTCCAGCTCCATGACTTCGTCGAAGATGCGGTCGGATGAGGCGAAGAACAGCGGCCCATCGAAGCGCACGATCGAGATCGAGTCATCGCCGGGATATGCGGACTCTCCGGCGGAGACCTCTTCGATCGTGACTCCGGTCGTCCGGGAGAGGTTGCGCAGAGCAAAAGCGGCAGCCACGGCCATGCCGATTCCGACGGCGAAGATGAGGTCGAAGGAGATCGTGATCAGCGCGGTGACGATGAAGCCGAAGGCGTCTGAGCGCGTCGAGCGCATGATGGCTCGCACCGTTGTCAGGTGAACCATCCGCACGGCGGTGACGAAGAGAACGCCGCCCAGAGCCGCGAGGGGAATCTGCCCCACCGGCGCGGCTGCGGCGAGGACGATGGCGAGCAGGACGAGGGCATGGACGATCGATGCCAGCCTGGTGCGACCACCGGCACGGATATTGACAGAGGTGCGGGCGATCGCGCCGGTGGCGGGCATGCCGCCGAAGAGTGAAGAGCCGATGGACGCGATTCCCTGTCCGACGAGCTCCCGGTCGGGACGGTAGGCACCGGAGTCCGACATCGAGGAGGCCACCCTGGCAGAGAGCAGCGATTCGATGGCTGCCAGCGCGGCGATCGTTCCCGCGGCCGGCAGCAGCCCGCCGATGGCGCCGAAATCGATGTCGGGGATGCTGGGCAGCGGCAGCGAGCGTGGAATCTCTCCGATGGTCGCGAGGGGGTTCGGAACGAGTGCGGCGAGGACCGTGACGATGATGATGCCGACGAGCGATCCGGGGATCGAGGGGTGGATCTTCGGCGCGATGACCATGCATGCGACGACGATCGCGACCGCCGTCAGCGAATAGGGAAGATAGGACCAGTCGGCCTCGCCGATGAGCTGACCGGCCGCGACAAGTGCGTTCGTGCTGTGCTCACCAGGCTGCGCATCGGTCGCCGTCGTGACGAACGGGATCTGCTGCAAGAAGATGATGGCCGCGATTCCCAGGGTGAATCCCTCGATCACGGGCCAGGGAATGAAGGAGACCGCACGTCCCAGACGCAGCAGTCCGGCGGCGACGACGATGATCCCGGCGATGAGCGTCACCGCCACCACAGCCTCGGCGCCCTGGGTGGCGACGATGGGCACGAGCACGACGGCCATGGCGCCGGTCGGTCCCGAGATCTGAACATGCGAACCGCCGAAGACCGCGGCGAGGAGTCCCGCCACGATCGCAGTGATCAGTCCCTGCTCCGCAGTGAGTCCTGAGCTCACACCGAAGCCGAGCGCCAGGGGAAGTGCGACGATGCCGACGGTGACGCCGGCGACGAGATCCCTCGGCCACGACCGGCGGGTCTCGCCGTAGTCGGAGGCGCTGGGCAGCAGTGAGCGTGCCCGTCTCAGGCCGCTGAGTATGGCCGCGGAGGCGGTGGCGGATGAACTCATGAAGCGGACTCGGTTGCGGACGCGGGTCCGCCTGGAATCTGCGGCAGCGTCTGGGCCTCGGCCAGGCGGCCCTCGTCGTCTTCGAGTATCGACAGCAGCAGTGACCGGGCCACGGAGAGCAGCTCGGCGGTGCGTCGGTCGGCCAGACGGTAGTAGACATGGCTGGCCCGCCGCTCGGATTCGACCAGGCGGTGTCGGCGCAGAACGGCGAGGTGCTGGGACAGGTGGGAGGCTTCGAGTTCGGTCTCGGACTGCAGGTCGGTGACGCTGACCTCCGGAGCACCGGCGAGGAGTTCGAGGATCCGAATCCGATAGGGGTGGGCCAACCCTTTGAACAGGTTCGCTTTGACCTCGTAGAGGGGGCGCTGCTGGTGACTTAGTGGCATGATGAAATCATCATTTCACATGGTCGCCTGAAACGGCGAATGGCTCTCAGGCCGAATCAGCGGGAGATGTGTGAGCTCACCTCGGCGGCGATGGACTTCGCCTCGTCCGATGTGGGTCCTTCGGCGGAGAAGACCGCCCGGCGGTAGTACTGGAGCTCGACGATCGAGTCGAGGATGTCGCCGAGGGCACGATGGCCGCCGTGCTTCTCCGGTGACTGGAAGTAGGCGCGGGGGAACCACTGTTTGCTCAGTTCCTTGATCGAGGACACGTCGATGATCCGGTAGTGGAGGTGATCGACGAGCTCGGGCATCTGCTTCGTGAGGAAGACCTTGTCGGTGCCCACCGAGTTGCCGCCCAGCGGTGCCTTGCCCGATTCCGGGACGTGCTTCTTGATGTACTCGAGCACCTGGGTCTGTGCCTCGGCGACCGTCGTGCCGGCATCGAGTTCGGTGATGAGTCCGGAGCTCGTGTGCATCTGGGTGACGAAGTCGTTCATGTTCTCCAGCGCCGCGGCGGAGGGTCTGATGACGATGTCGATGCCCTCGTCGAGGGGGTTGAGATCGAAGTCGGTGACGACAGCCGCCACTTCGATGAGTTCATCCCTGACTTCGTCGAGGCCGGTCATTTCACAGTCGATCCACACAATTTTGTCGTTGCTCACCAGTCCAGCTTAAGGCAGAGTGGCGGCTCTGAGCATTCCGCCCGGCTGTGCGCACCGACACACGCTGAGTACGCGCACAAAACCAATACGCGCGCAGTGACTTAAACTTGGATTGTCCCACGAGTGAACGTGGGGCCAGAAGACACTTTGTTGAGGGAAGGGTTCGTACGTGCGCTACACACTTGCTGTGATTCTCATGGTGGTGGGTGTCGTTGTCGGAGGCCTCGGTGTTCTGCAGAAGACCCTGTGGGCGCCGGACGACCAGATCACCGCGACCACAGAGATCGATGCAGACACACCGGCCGTCGTCATCGACCCCGGGATGCTCAATCTCTACGAAACCCCCGCAACACTCGAAGTCAAGGGCTCGGGGGATCTCACGATCGCCCAGGCGCCGGCCGAGAACGTCGATGCGTGGGTGGGCGACTCAGCCTCGGCGCATGTGACCGGGCTGGCACCCGAGGGCAAACTGACGGTGAAGGCCCAGGACGGCAAGGCTAAGGTGCCCAACCCGGCCGGGGCGGACCTCTGGACCTCCGAAGTCACCGGAACCGACTCCGTGACCCTTGATTGGACCGACGACGCGAACCGGACGGGCTTCCTCATCGCCGGCAGCGGTGAGCCAGGCGACGTCAAGACCGTCACCATCTCTTGGCCCAGCCATGCGGAGACCCCCTGGGCCATTCCGCTGATGATCATCGGCGGTGCGCTGTTCGTCGGCGGCATCGTTGTCCTCTTCTTCAACCGCAACAGCGCGAAGAAGGAGAAGAACCGACGCACGGCCCGTCAGGAGCGCCGTCGCAAGCTGGCAGAATACGGAACCGCATTCGCGATCGTTCCGGTTCTGGCTCTCAGCGCCTGCGGACCTGAAGAGCTGCCCAAGCCTGAGCCTTCGGAGGCCCCGAGCTCTGCCGCGGCCGGAGTCAATGACGACCAGGCCAAACGGATCCTCGACTCCGTGGCCGAAGACATCAAGGCAGCCGACAAGGGCACAGACAGCACCGAGCTGAAGAAGAGCGCCACAGGGCCCGCCCTGCAGCAGCGCGAGGATGCCTACAAGGTGAAGAAGAAGGTCAAGGATCAGAAGCTGCCGCCGGCAGTGGCCAATGAGAAGGTCGTCGTCAACTACACCGCGGCCACCGACTCCTGGCCGCGCATGACCAGCCTCATCACCTCGGCGGGCAAAGACACCCAGCTGCTCGTGTTGACTCAGGAAGATCCGCGCTCCGATTACAAGCTGTGGTCGCAGACCCAGCTGGTCCCGGGCACAGAACTGCCGGAGATCCCCGATGCCAGGCAGGGCTCGCAGCTCCTTGATCCCAAGACCAAGGACTTCGCGATGACACCGGAGAAGGCAGTGTCCGACTACGCGAAGGCGCTGGGCTCGGGGAAGGACTCGAAGGAAGCGAAGAAGTTCGAGTCCGATGACTTCTCGAAGTCGATCTGGAAGAACCAGCAGGCGCAGAAGCAGAGTGCAGAAGACGGCAAGGCCGAGGTCAAGTACAAGTACACCCCCGGCAAGGAGATCGTCGCGCAGGGAACTGCAGGCGATGCCGCTGTCGTCACCGGAGTCATCGAGGCCGAGTCCACGATCTCTCCGGAATCGGTTGACGGACGCACCGGAACCCTGACTCTCTCGAGCCCACAGAAGGAGCTGACCGGATCCGACAGCACCAAGCAGCCGGTGACGACGAAGACCACTCAGGTCCTGACGTTCCTCGTGCCCAAGGACGGCAAGGCGCGCCTCATCGGCGGACTGGAGACCCTCAGCGGAGCCGAACTGGAATAGTCCGCACCGGAAGAATAGTCGCAGGTCCGGCGGTGTTGATACGTTCTATGCTGGATGTCATCAGCACCGTCGAAGCTTGAGAGTTCCCGACGAACGTCTGGACCAAAAAGCTCCCGACGGACGCGCACCGTAGAAATTCGCACTTCCCGCAACAAAGGAGACCACGTGTCAATGGATCCCTCGCAGGACAACACGCAGCCCAACCAAGGACTCGATCTGTCCGCGGTGCGCAGCAGAAACCTGCCCCATGAGGAGCAGAGCGGTGGACAGGGGCAGGCCGCTGGCGGACCTGCTGACCCGAATGCGGTTGCCGTCCCGGCGCTGACCTTCGACGTCGACGAGGCCAGCTTCACCGAGGTCGTCGCAATGTCGGATCGGGTTCCCGTCGTCATCGACCTGTGGGCGGACCGGAGTGAAGCGGCCAAGCAGCTCTCGCCGATCGTCCAGCGCGTCGTCGAATCCTTCGGCGGCCGACTGGTCCTGGCCCGGGTCGACGTCGATGCCAATCCGCGACTGGCGCAGGCCTTCGGCGTCGAGTCGATCCCGAATATCATCGCCATCGTCAAAGGTCAGCCTGTCCCGCTGTTCCAGAGTGCACTGCCCGAGCAGCAGGTGAGGGCCTACTTCGATGAGCTGCTCAAGCTCGCCGGAGAGAACGGCGTCACCGGACACGCCGTCGTCGCCGGAGCCGAGCAGGAACCAGCAGGTCCTGCCCACCCGGAGGCCGAAGAGGCGCTGAGCCGGGGAGACTTCGACACTGCAGAATCCCTGTTCAAGACAGCTCTGGCCGCGTCACCGGCCGATGAGGAAGCGAAGTTCGGTCTGGCCAGAGCCGGACTGGGCCGCCGCCTCATCGACGCCGATCCGCAGCAGCTCATCGCCACTGCAGATGCGAACCCGAAGGACTCCGAGGCGGCCAAGGCGGCTGCCGACGCAGAGATCGTCGGAGGCAACCCGAGCAGTGCCTTCAACCGACTGATCTCGCTGATCCGCGTCAGCGCGGGCGACGAGAAGGAAGCGCTGCGACTGCGGGTGCTCGAACTCTTCGAAGTCCTGGGTGCGGATGATCCGGCCGTGACCAAGGCACGCACAGCATTGATGAGGGCCTTGTTCTGATCCAGAGAATCCGTCTCACCACAGCCATACTGTTCACGTTCGCAGCGGTGATCGTGGCAGTACTGGTCATCTCCGCGCTGTCCGTCGTCGGCACCGACGAGGTCACGGAGACCAAGGACTTCACCGTCAAGGACGGCGCCCACGCTGTCGTCCTCGACGAGGCGATCGTTCCCTATTCGGGCACCAACGTGACCGTTGAGGCCGCGAACGCCGATGGCAAGAAACTGTTCGTCGGCACGGCGAACGGCGTCGACACCGACAGCATCCTCGACGGAGTGGCGCAGGAGCAGATCAGCAACGTCGAGTTCCCCAACACCGTCGAGCACCGGTTCATCCCCGGTGACGACGCTCCCGAAGCGACGCTCACCGATAGGGACTGGTGGACCAGCAAGGACACGGGAGAGAAGGTGGCGAAGACCTTCGACCTCGACGCTGACCCGCAGGTCCTGGTCATCGCCGCCGCGGACGAGGGCGAAAATCTTGATGGAACCACAGTCTCGCTGAAGATGCGTGTGGAGGGAGTCCTGGCTTTGAGTTTGGTCGGAATCGCGTTGGGCATCATCTTGACCGGATTCGGCGCCTACTTCTTCCTGCGCTGGTTCAACGGGCGCATCCGGCCCGAGAAGAAGCGGTCGGTCGCCCGAAAGACCGGTCGCGGTCGCGGTCGCGGCCCAGGCCCGGGGCCCGGTGCCGGCCCGGGCCCCGGCGCTGGGGCTGACCCCAACGGGCCTATGACGAATACCGGCAGGGTGCGGAGTTCTCGCCTCGTGAAGAACCCTGGCGGCGCGACGGCGCAGCCACCTCGGCGGGCGAACTCACGGGGCAGACGATCGCTGCGCATCGTCACAGCCGCGTCGCTGACGACCGGGTTGGCATTGAGCGGATGCACCGCACTGCCGGTGGCGCAGCCGCACAGCCCAGACATCACGCCCTATGAGCGCGCGGCGATGCGCCCGGGTGAGGCCGGGGAATTCATGACCGGCTACACCGAATCACTCGATGAGATCCTCAACGATGGAGGAAAGGACCTCGAAAAGATTCAGGGCGAGCCCCTGATCGATCGGACCCGCGCACAGATGCAGATCGCGAAGAAGGCGAAGCAGAAGCTGCGGGCACCGAACTTCAGCGAGGTCGTCGCCGGCAGCCCGAGCTTCACCGAGTACCCGATGTGGTTCTACGCATTCGGCACCGCAAAAGGGGACGCGAAGCTCACGCAGGTCCAGCTGGCCACCCGAGAATCCGCCTCAACCGAGCCGATCGTGCGCACTGCCTCCTATATTCCCAGCGATCAGATGCCGACGCTGATGGCCGACGGGAAAGGGGCCGTCAAGCCCGGCCCAGAGGGATTCGACAAGGAGATGACGGCGACCGCGGACCAGGTCTCGAAGTTCCTGGCCGACGGCAAGGCCGACGCCGCGGATGCCGACGGGCTCAAAGAAGGCGGATTCAAGGACTTCAGAGGCTACCTGGGTGACCTGCGGGGTAAGGACTCAGGATTCGACAAGGTCGATATCTCCTGCAAGCCCTATGAGAAGCTCGACTTCACCTCGATGACCCTGAGCACCGAGCACGGCGCCATCGGAATGGGCGAGGTCCGCTGCACCCTGACGATCGAGATCCCCGACGACTATTCGGTCGACCTGGGCGACACCATCGAAGCGGTGAAGACCAACGACAAGGATGGAAACACCGTCAAGGTCGACACCGCCCACCCGTATGTGCTGATGAAGACCGGTGATGAGCTGAGCGCCGTGGCCACCGATTGGAACGTGCTGTCCTCACGCATCGAGTGAGCGCAGCCGTCTTCACGCAGCGAGTTTCAGGACCAGTCAGGCCCCAGGATCAGTCAGGCCCCGCCGAGGTGGGGCCTGACTTCTCAGCTGGTGCGGATTCTGCGCCCCACGAGGTAGAGCCACCACAATCCGACGAGGGGCAGGATGAGCGGGATGTATCCGTATCCGCTGCCGAAGGATGACCACACGGAGGGCTTGGCGAAATCCTCCGGATGGGTGAAGCTGAGGATGCCGACGATGATGACGCCCACGAACTCGACGAGACAGGCGCCGATCGCGATCCGGTGCGAGGTGCGGTTGCCGATGACCAGGCAGATCGTGGCCACGATGTAGATAACGGCGGCGATCACAGACAGCGAATACGCGACCGGGGCCACGTCGAACTCGCGGATGACCTGATAGCCGGCGCGCGCAGTCGCCGAGAGCGCGAAGACCCCGTAGACGGCCGTCAGTGCTCGGCCTGGGCCGGTGTGCATCGCCGAGAACGGTGAGCGGTTGCGCTTCGCGGCCCGTTCCTTCTTCGCCGAGGCGGCCGCTGCGCGGGCACCGCCATCGTCGTTTCGCTTCTTCACTGCCAAATCTGGTCCAATCTCTCGATCATGACGATCACCGTCAGTCCTGCCGCCGCGAGCACTCCTGGCCCCCAGCGGCTCAGTTCCGCGAACGCCCAGAAGCCGGCCAGAGCGATGACGAGGATCGCGGTGATGACGTAGCCGAAGTACAGGAGCGGATCGATGCCGTGGGTCGACCCGAATGTGGCGATCGAGAGAACCAGCTGCACGATGAGCAGGAGCAGAAGCAGAGCGGTCGCGCCGAGCAGCAGTTTGCCGGCGGGGCGGTTGCGAATGGTCTCGATGATCGACCAGATGGCCAGGACGGCGGAGACGGCATAGAGCACGATGGTGAAAACGGTGAACACCCGGCCCAGTTTAGTCGGCGTGAACGCGGCCCCGGAACGTCAGGTGCCCGCCGACGGCCCAGCATCGGGTGAGATGCGGCACTGATCCTGGCCGAAGTGCCCTTCACGGCCTAAAATAGGGAGAGTGCCGATTTACCTTGACCACGCAGCCACCTCGCCGATGCCGGCAGAGGTGCTCGACGTCTACACCGCTGAGCTGAGCCGACGCGCCAATCCTTCGGCCCTGCATGCCGTAGGTCAGGCCGCGCGGATGCGCATCGAGACGGCTCGTGAGGACATCGCCCGTGGTGTCGGCGCCGTAACATCATCCGAGGTCATCTTCACCTCCGGCGGCACTGAGGCCGACAACTTCGCGCTCAAGGGCCTCTACCTCTCGCGTAACAACTCCACCTTCGAGGCACCGGTTCGCCCACGCGTACTCACCACGACGATCGAACATCATGCGATCCTCGACTCCGTGGAATGGCTGGCCAGTCAGGGTGCCGAGATCGTCTACCTCGACGTCGACGAAGAAGGACGCCTCGACCTCGACGCGGCCCTGGCCGAACTGCGCAGCGCCCCAGAGCGCACTGCACTCATCTCCATCATGGCCGCGAATAATGAGATCGGCACACTCCAGCCGATCGCCGAAATCGGTGCAGTCGCGAAGGAACTCGGTGTTCCCTTCCACATCGACGCCGTGCAGGCTCTGGGCCAGATTCCGCTGAACTTCGCCGAGCTCGGTGCCACCGCCATGTCGATCACCGCTCACAAGATCGGCGGACCCGTGGGCATCGGTGCACTGCTGCTCGACCGCGGTGCCGCCCCCGCGCCGATCCTCCACGGCGGGGGCCAGGAACGCGGTGTCCGCTCGGGCACACTTGACGTCGCCGGTGCCGTGGCCTTCGCCAAGGCCGTCGAACTCGCCACCGCCGACATCGAGACACGAGCCGCCCGCTTCTCATTCCTACGCGACCGTCTCATCGCCGGCATCGAGGACACAATCGTCAATGCCACATTGTCCGGTCGCCGAGGTGGGGGCAGGCTTCCCGCGAACGCGCACTTCACGTTCTCCGGATGTGAAGGCGACTCCCTGCTCTTCGGCCTCGACGCGAGAGGACTGGCGACCTCGACGGGTTCGGCCTGCTCAGCCGGGGTCTCACGTCCCTCACATGTGCTGCTGGCCTGCGGCATGGAGGAAGACGTCGCCAGATCAGCCCAACGATTCAGCCTCGGCCACGACTCGACCGAAGAAGAGGTCGATCGTCTTCTCGAGGTTCTGCCCGAGGTCGTCGAACAAGCACATCAGGCCGGAATGGTCTCGGCCACTCCGCGCTGGATGCAAGGAGCATCATGAAAATTCTCGTCGCCATGTCCGGCGGAGTCGACTCATCAGTCGCTGCGGCACGTGCCGTCGACGCCGGCCACGAAGTCGTCGGCGTCCACCTCGCCCTGTCCCGCATGCCCGGAACCCTGCGCACAGGTTCACGCGGCTG
Source organism: Brevibacterium sp. UCMA 11752 (assembly GCF_021532235.1). Classification (NCBI taxonomy): domain Bacteria; kingdom Bacillati; phylum Actinomycetota; class Actinomycetes; order Micrococcales; family Brevibacteriaceae; genus Brevibacterium; species Brevibacterium sp. UCMA 11752. Next base: position 2,138,825 of record NZ_JACBOS010000003.1, read on the forward strand.
CTGCACCATCGAAGACTCCAGGGACGCCCACCGCGTGGCCGGGATGCTCGACATCCCGTTCTACGTGTGGGACTTCTCCGAACGGTTCAAAGAGGACATCGTCGATGACTTCATCGCCGAGTATGCGGCCGGACGCACACCCAATCCGTGCATGCGCTGCAATGAGCGGATCAAGTTCGCGGCCCTCCTCGACCGTGCCCTGGCACTGGGCTTCGACGCCATCGCCACCGGCCATTACGCCGAGGTGCTCCGCGACGAGGACGGGCGACCGGAACTCCACCGCGGCGAGGATCTCGCGAAGGACCAGTCCTACGTCCTCGGTGTGCTCTCCGGCGATCAGCTCGAGCACTGCTACTTCCCGATCGGCGCGACCGCGTCGAAGGCAGAAGTCCGCGCCGAGGCTGCCGAGCGCGGATTCTCCGTGGCCAACAAGCCTGATTCCTACGACATCTGCTTCATCCCCGATGGTGACACGAAGGCGTGGCTGGCGGACAAGATCCCCATGCGCCCAGGCCTCATCAAAGACGCCGAGGGCGAGACCCTGGGCGAACACGACGGTGCGATGACCTACACCATCGGCCAGCGCAAGGGCCTGGGCATCCAGAAGCCCGCGGCCGATGGTCAGCCGCGCTTCGTCACCGGCCTCGACCCGGCCTCGAACACCGTCACGGTGGGCTCCCGCAGCGATCTCGGGGTCTCCCACCTGACCGGGATCCGGACCACATGGGCCGGACCGCCGCCGGCAGACATCGGCAGCGAACCGGTGACCGCCATCGACTGTGAGGTCCAGATCCGGGCCCACAGCGACCCGGTTCCGGCTCGGGCCTGGCTGGGAGACTACATCTCCGAGGCACCCGAGCATGAAGTGAACCCGATCGTCGACGAGGTCGACGTGCCGGCCGCACGACCTGCCGGACAGCTCATGCACATCGACGTCGACGAGGAACTCTCCGGCGTCGCACCCGGGCAGACCATGGTCATCTACCGCGGAACCCGGGTCCTGGGCCAGGCCACCATCGATGTGACAGCCAAGGACCGCCTCGGCGTCTGAGGACAAGGACAGCCTCGGCGTCTGAGCTGTGCTCCTCGCCCCTGCGTTAACCTGGGGGTATGAAGGAATTTCCCCAAGATGTCGTCACGGCACCTTTCGGAACCTGGTCATCTCCGCTGAGCGCTGCGGAGGTGGCCGCCGGTTCCGCACCGATCTTCGATGCCGCATTCCGCGGTGAGCACATCTACTTTTCCACGAAGGTTCCAGCGGAGAATTCCCGCACCGGGCTGATCCGGACCTCACTGTCGCATCCGGGACTGAAGGAGCAGGTGCTGCCCGCGGAGTTCAACATCAGGTCCTCCGTGCACGAATACGGGGGAGCCGCCTGGGCCCTGGACCCCAGCAGCGAGGTCATCTACTTCGTCAATGCCTCCGACCAGCGGATCTGGCAGATCATTCCGGGCAGAGCCCCGCATGCGCTGACCCCGGACACCTCGGGCCGCATCCGGTACGGGGACCTGACGATGACCAGTTGGGGTCTGCTGTGCGTGCGTGAGGACTGCCGGTCCACGCACAGGGAACGAGCCATCGTCCTCATCACCAGGCACGGAACGACGAATGTGCTCTCGCGCCATTCCCACTTCATGGCCTGGCCCCGACTGTCCCCGGACGGCTCCACATTGGCGTTCATCGGGTGGGAGCACCCCAACATGCCCTGGGACTCGACGAGCCTGTGGCTCATCGACGTTCGCACCCAGGACACTCCCGTCGCCGCGGTCATGCACGGACATGACGTTTCACTCCTGCAGCCGGATTTCACCTCGGACTCCTCGCTCATCGTCAGCTCCGACCACAACGGTCACTGGGCCCTGTACTCATTGGACTTCGAACCGATCGACTGCCTGGCTCGCGACAGACGTGTGGCTGCGAAGGGCTCCGGGGAGGAGAGCGACGCCGGTGAGGAACTCGACATCTCCGCGCTGCGGCCGGTCCTCGACACCGGCGCCGAGATCGGCGGCCCGCTGTGGCAGCTGGGCACCACTTGGCATCTGAGCGACGACGAGGAGATCTGGGCCCACTCCCAGTCCGCGACCGCCTCCCTGATCAGAGCGAAGCACGACGGTGAGGCCGAGGAGATCAGGCCGCAGGGGGAGCGGTTCGGCAGCCTCGAACTCCATGACCTGAGCCGCAGCCATGTTCTCCTGACCGGGAAGTCCGCGGACTCGACCGGAGCTCTGTACGCCGTGGACCGGGCCAGCGGCACCTTCATTGAGATCGCCCAGGAACGCCTCGATGCCCATCAGGACTACTATTCTCGCCCCCGCGCCCGGGTACTCGGCGGTGTCCCCGTCGTCATCCACCCACCGCACAACCCGCGATTCACCGCCCTCGGCCGTGAACTTCCGCCCTATGTGATCTCCATCCACGGCGGACCGACAGGTCAGGCGACCCCTGACATGTCGGCCCGGTCCAGCTACTTCGCGTCCCGGGGAATCGGCGTGATGGAAGTCAACTACGGCGGCTCGACCGGATACGGGCGCAGATGGCGCGATCGCCTGCGCGGACAGTGGGGGATCGTCGACGTCTCCGACACCCTCGCCGCCCTCGAAGCACTCGTGGCCGAGGGGCTGGCCGACCCTCACCGCATCGCGATCTCCGGGGCCTCCTCCGGTGGATGGACCGTGCTGTCGGCGCTGGCCTCATCGGAGGCATTCGCCTGCGGCACCTCCTATTTCGGTGTCACCGACCTGATGCGCTTCGTCGTCGACACCCACGACTTCGAGAGGCATTACATCGACGGTCTGGTCGGTCCCTGGCCGGAGGCACAGGACGCCTACATCACTCGGTCCCCGATTCGACGGACGAGTCAGATCAACGTTCCGGTGGCCATCATGCAAGGCGATCGGGACCCGATCGTACCGCCCAGTCAGGCCCAAGAATTCGTCGATATGTTGGAACTGACCGGAGTGGAGTACATTTACCGTCTGTACAAGGGTGAATCCCACGGATTCGTCCGCGCCGAAACCATCATCGATTCCCTGGAAAGCGAGTTCGGGTTCTATGCCGACGTCTTCGGAATCCCACGCAGCCGCAACCATGGCTGAACCAGTCGAGACTCCAACCACCCTTCGCCCGGCAGGGACGACCACCGGAGTCTGGATCCCCGGCCCCAGAGCAGAGACCGGGCCCGGCTCCATGTCCGGTGCTTCCGGATACATCGCGAACAGTCCCGTTCGTGAGGCGGCCGCAGCGGCCTTCACCCACCTCGGTGAGCAGCTGCCACCGGTGCCGCTGAGCGCCCATCGAGCCGAGGATCGGTGGGGCGCCGACGCGATCGGCCGTGGCGTCGGGCTGCTGACCGACCTCCACGTCGACCGGGCCTCCTTCGGCTGGCGACTGACGAGCGCAGCGGGGCGAGACGAACGACTCGAGTCCTCGGCGCTGAGTGAGGCCTTCGACGCCATCGCCGAATACGGGGACGGCTACACCGGTGGGGTCCAGATCTCCCTGCCGGGACCCTGGACCCTGGTCACCGCGCTGAGCCTGACTTCCGGGGCTCCTGTGCTCGGCGATCTCGGCGCCCGCCGCGATGTGATCCAGGCCTATGCCTTCGGTCTTGCCGCCTTCGCCGACAAACTCTCCACACTCGGCATGCAGCCCGTGATCCGCCTCGTGGAGACCCGCCTGCATCCGGTGCTCACCGGCACCTGGCCCACGGTCTCCGGCTGGGCCACCCTGCCCGCGGTCAACGAGACCCAGGTCTACGCTGCCCTGCAGTCGACGCTGCGCCACCTGCCCCCGGTCCTGCTCAGCCTCCCCGACTTCGACCCTCTGCAGCTGCAGGGCAAAGAGATCACCGCCGCCGAGGTGGTCCGCAACTCCGGTGCCACCGCCGTGTCAGTGCCGTTGGCTAGCCTGAAGGCACAGAGTTGGGAACAGCTGGCTATGATCGCCGAAGCCGGGATCGGAACATGGATGGGGCTGCCGCCGGCCGCAGGTTCGAGACCACAGGAGGTCAAGCACTGGCTGAACCGGACCATGACGCCGTGGAACCGCATCGGTATGAGTGCGAAGAGTCTGCGCGATTTCGGAGTCCTCGCAGGCGAAGAGCTTCCGATGACCTATCCGCCCCTGCTGACCTCGGTCGAAGGGGACGGTGCGAAGAACATCAGCACGGGAACGATGATGATCGCCGCAGGCCTGCGGCGTGCCTTTGAGGAGATCGAATGACTGCAACGCCCGACAACTCCGAACTGTCGGATGCCACCGCCCGTGCTCAGGCGCATGCTGATCTCGTCGAGAAGATCGAAGAGCAGCGCGCCGCCTACTATGCGGATGATTCGCCGCTCGTCTCCGATGCCGAATACGACGAACTCGTCCACAGGCTCGAAGACCTCGAGGAGAAGTTCCCCGAACTCGTCACAGACTCCTCACCGACGCAGACCGTCGGCGGCAGCGTCGACACCTCAACCTTCGATCCGGTCGAGCACATCGGTCGGATGTACAGCCTCGACAATGTCTTCGACTTCGAGGAGCTGAGGGGATGGTACGACCGGGTCCGCGCGGCCACCTCGGCGAGGTCGAAGTTCCTCTGCGAACTCAAGATCGACGGACTCGCCGTCAACCTCCTCTACCGCAACGGCGAACTCGTTCGCGCCGCCACCCGCGGTGACGGCCGCATCGGTGAGGACATCACCGCCAATGTCCGCACCATCTCCGATATCCCCGACCACCTCGACACCGACTACCCACCCGCCGAGGTCGAAATCCGCGGGGAGGTGTTCTTCCCGCTGGAGAAGTTCACCGAGCTCAATGCCGCCCTCGTCGAAGAGGGCAAGGCCCCGTTTGCGAACCCCCGCAACTCGGCCGCGGGATCCCTGCGCCAGAAGGACCCGGCCGTCACCGCTGTGCGACCGCTGCACATGCTCGTCCACGGCATCGCCGTATGGACCCCGGCCGATGATTCGCACCCTGAACCAGCTCACCAATCCGAGGTCTATGAGCAGTTCCGGTCATGGGGGCTGCCCATCAGCGAATATTTCAAGGTGCTTGAGACGATCGATGAGATCGAAGAGTTCATCACCTACTACGGCGAGCACCGCCACGATGTCACCCACGAGCTCGACGGCATCGTCATCAAGATCGACGACATCGCCGTCCAGGAGACCCTTGGCTACACCTCACGAGCGCCGAGGTGGGCGACGGCCTTCAAATACCCGCCCGAAGAGGTCACGACGAAGCTGCTCGACATTCAGGTCCAGGTGGGAAGAACCGGTCGAGTCACCCCGTTCGCGGTGATGGAGCCGGTCACCGTCGCCGGCTCCACGGTGGAACGAGCGACCCTGCACAACGGCTACGAGGTCAAGCGCAAGGGCGTGCTCATCGGCGACACGGTCACCCTGCGCAAGGCCGGCGATGTCATTCCCGAAGTGCTGGGCCCGGTGGTCGCACAGCGCGACGGCAGCGAATACGAGTTCGTCATGCCCACCCACTGCCCTTCATGCGGAACCGAGCTGGGGGAGCAGAAGGCAGGGGACAAGGACAAACGCTGCCCGAACTCCCGGTCATGCCCCGCACAGCTTGCCAACCGCATCTTCTACCTGGCATCCCGCGCCGCCTTCGACATCGAAGCCCTGGGCGAAGAGGCGGCGCTGGCACTGACTGCTCCGGCCGAGCCCGAGCAGCCGCCGCTGACCTCTGAGGCATTCCTCTTCGACCTCACTGCCGAAGACTTGGCCGATGTGAAGATCTGGCGGAACAAGAAGGTCAAAGGGGTGGAGACCGGCGAGCGTGAACTCGTGCCCTACTTCTACACGCGAGCTGTTGCGAAGAAGCCGAGTGCCCCGAGCGCCAATACGACAAAGCTCTTCGAGGAACTCGACAAAGCCAGAGATCAGGACCTGTGGCGAGTCCTCGTCGCACTCTCGATCAGGCACGTCGGCCCGACCGCAGCACGCACCCTGGCCGCACACTTCCGCACACTCGAGGCGATCCGGGCCGCTGAGCTCGAAGAGCTCTCAGCCGTCGACGGCATCGGATCGACGATCGCGGCGAGCATCCGCGACTGGTTCGCCGTTGACTGGCACATCGAGATCGTCGAAGCGTGGGCTGCCGCCGGAGTCCGGATGGAGGACGAGGGACAGGAAGCAGGCGCGCAGACCCTGGAAGGTCTCACGATCGTGGCCACAGGCTCTCTGAGCACATTCACGCGTGACGGGATCAAGGAGGCGATCCTCTCCGCCGGTGGCAAGGCCGTCAGCTCGGTGTCGAAGAAGACCGACTATGTGGTGGCAGGTGAGAATGCAGGATCGAAGCTGGACAAAGCCGAATCACTGGGAGTCAGGGTCCTCGACGAGGACACATTCCGCACGCTCCTGGAGACCGGCAGTGTGGACTGATCAGCCATCGAATTTCAGGATCGTCACAGGCATATTCAAGTGGGGAAACAGCTCAGTCTGAAAGAGTGAAGGCATGAAATCAATCCCCCGGTTGGTCGCTGGCACTGCTGTCGTCCTCGCCGCTGTACTCACCACTGCTCCGGTGACAGCCGGCATCGCCGACTTCGTTCTCAACCCGGGACAGCCGCCGATCAAACGCGCAGCCCCTGCACTCTCCGGTTCGACCGCTGAGCTTCTGGCGCCGGTGAGGTCTCGTGGCGAAGACCGCGACGGCGTCGACAACGACACCTCTCACGGCACAGAGTCCGACGGTGAGCAGCCGAACGATTCGTACCGTCTGCACGGAGGCCCCAGCGAAGCAGCCGGCACGGTATCGCAGGCCAGTGACTTCGTCGTGCGGGCCGGAGATTCGGCGGGCTTGGTCGCACACACCGCTGCCGACGCCCAATCGCGTGTCTCAGATCTTGCGAAGGACCTGCAGACCGGTGTTGACGCCGGTGAGTACACCCAGGACGACGCAGACAGGGTGCTCAGCGAGCTCTCGAGCTACATCAAGGGCGAACGCACGTGGCCAGAGCGCACCGAGGCCTGAGCTCAGGATCCTGAGCCCAGGCCCTGTCTGAGTCCGGAATCCTGCCTGAGCCCGGAACTCCGCCTGAGCCCAGGACCCTGCCTGGCGACACTCGTGCACCTCGGCCTGGTTGGGCAGTGAAGCTCGGCGAAGCTGCGCAGTGAAGCTCGGCGAACCTCACATCGATCCGATCTGAAGCGGTCCGGCAAAGAGACTAGACTTGCTGACGAGTAAACAGAGACGATGAAAGGCAGGGAATGACGGAGTCCTCCGCAATCACCCCCGAGCAAGTCGAGCATTTGGCCTCGCTGTCTCGGATCGCCATGGGCGAAGACGAGCTGAAATCGCTCGCCGGTGACCTCAGCACCATTTTGAGCAATGTCGCCAGGGTCAACGAAGTGGCCGGCGAGAACGTACCGGCGACCAGCCATCCGATCGCACTGTCGAATGTGCTGCGCCCCGATGTCGTGGGCGAGACCCTGACCAGCGAGCAGGCTCTGGCCTCGGCTCCGGCATCCGCCGATGACAAATTCCTCGTCCCACAGATCCTTGGGGAGGAATGATGAGCGAACTGATCAATAGGAGCGCCCTTGAACTCGCCGCAGGATTGAAAGCCGGCGAGTTCTCCTCCGTCGAGGTGACCCAGGCTCACCTGGATCGCATCCACGCCACCGAAGCCGACTTCGGCTCCTTCATCACCGTCACCGACGATCTCGCGCTGGAGACGGCCAAAGCAGTCGATGCCGAACGCAGCGCCGGTGGAGACGTCCACGCCCTGGCCGGAGTGCCCGTGGCGCTCAAGGATCTCGTCGTCACCGAAGGCGTGCGCACGACAGCGGGCTCGAAGATGCTCGAGAACTGGGTTCCACCCTACGAATCCACCGTGCACAAGAAGGTCAAGGCCGCCGGACTCCCGGTCCTGGGTAAGACCAACCTCGACGAGTTCGCGATGGGATCGACGACCGAGCACTCGGCCTTCGGCACCACCCACAACCCGTGGAACCTCGAGCACGTTCCCGGTGGTTCCTCCGGCGGCGCTGCAGCAGCCCTCGCCGGTTTCCAGGCTCCGCTGTCGGTCGGCACGGACACCGGCGGATCGGTGCGACAGCCCGCCGCGTTCACCGGCACCGTCGGTGTGAAGCCGACATACGGTTCGATCTCACGTTTCGGCATCATCGCCATGGCCTCGAGCCTCGATCAGGTCGGTCCGATGGGCCGCAACGTCGCCGACGCCGCTGCTCTGCACGAACTGCTGGCCGGGCACGACCCGCTCGATTCGACCTCTTTGCCGGACCCGGTGGCAGGTTTCGTCTCTGCAGCACAGACGTCGGATCTGGGGGGCAAGAAGCTCGGTGTCATCAAGCAGCTGCGTGGTGAGGGCTACCAGGACGGCGTTCGCGACGCCTTCTCCGCCGCCCTCGATGTCGCCGCCGCTGCTGGTGCTGAGATCGTCGAGGTCGACTGCCCGTCGATCTCCTACGCACTCGACGCCTACTACCTCATCATGCCTTCCGAGGTGTCATCGAATCTGGCCCGCTACGACGGCATGCGCTACGGGCTGCGGGTCGACCCCGAGTCGGGCCCGGTCACCGCTGAGACCGTCATGGCAGCCACCCGCGCAGCCGGTTTCGGCAATGAGGTCAAGCGCCGCATCATCCTCGGCACCTACGCGCTGTCCGCCGGTTACTACGACGCCTACTACGGGTCGGCACAGAAGATCCGCACCCTGGTGCAGAACGATTTCGCGAAGGCCTTCGCACGCTGCGATGTCCTCGTCTCACCGACGGCACCGACGACCGCGCTGAAGTTCGGCGCCGAGGCGGCATCCGACCCGATGGCCCTCTACCTCGGCGACGTCGCGACGATCCCAGCCAACCTCGCCGGAATCCCGGGACTGTCACTGCCCGCAGGACTGGCCGACGGACTGCCCGTCGGATTCCAGATCCTCGCCCCGGCACGTGAGGATGTGAAGCTGTACGAGGTGGCCGGCCCGCTCGAAGCCGCCTTGGAAGCCTCCGGGACTCGGGTGCTCGATACTCTCGCGGAAGGACTGACCACCAAGTGAAATACGAAGAGGCGATCAAGAAATACGATCCGGTCATCGGCATCGAGGTCCACGTCGAGCTCGGCACCGCGACCAAGATGTTCGACGCCGCCCCCAACACCTTCGGCGGGGGACCGAACACCAACATCACCCCCACCTCGCTGGGACTGCCCGGCTCCCTTCCCGTCGTCAACGAGAAGGGTGTGGAGTACGCCATCAAGATCGGCCTGGCGCTGGGCTGTGAGATCGCAGAGACCTGCCGCTTCGCCCGGAAGAACTACTTCTACCCGGACGTTCCCAAGGACTTCCAGACCAGCCAGTCCGATGAGCCCATCGCCGCTGAGGGTGAGGTCGAGATCGAGCTCGAAGACGGAACGATGTTCACCATCCCCGTCGAGCGCGCCCATATGGAAGAGGACGCGGGCAAGAACACCCATATCGGCGGCGCCACCGGCCGCATCCACGGAGCCGACCATTCCCTGGTCGACTACAACCGCGCCGGTGTGCCCCTGGTCGAGATCGTGACCCACCCGATCACCGGGACAGGGGATCGGGCCGCCGAGGTGGCCTCCACCTACGTGCGCACGCTGCGCGACATCTTCCGCGCCCTCGACGTCTCCGAAGCACGCATGGAACAGGGCAACGTCCGAGCCGATGTCAACGTGTCCCTGCGCGAGAGCCCCGATGCTCCACTGGGCACCCGCACAGAGACGAAGAACGTCAACTCCTTCCGCTCGATCGAACGCGCGGTCCGCTACGAGATCGCCCGCCAGGCGACCCGGCTCGAAGCCGGAGAGAAGATCGTGCAGGAGACCCGTCACTTCCATGAAGGCACGGGGGAGACCTCGTCGGGGCGCCCGAAGTCCGACGCCGATGACTACCGCTACTTCCCGGAGCCCGATCTGGTGCCTCTCGTCCCCAGCCGCGATTGGGTCGAGGAGCTGCGGGCGACTCTGCCTGAACTGCCTGCGCAGAAGCGCCGCCGTCTTGCAGGCGTGTGGGGCTTCTCCGACCTGGAGATGCGTGACATCGTCAACGCCGGTCTGCTCGAAGTCATCGAGGAGACGGTAGACGCCGGCGCGAAGCCTGCAGCGGCACGCAAATGGTGGACCGGTGAGGTCGCCAGGCTGGCCAACCAGAAGGATGAGCCCACCGCCGAGCTCGTCACACCGAAGCAGGTCGCAGCTCTGATCGGACTGATCAACGAGGGCAAGCTCAATGACAAGCTCGCGAAGGACGTCCTCACAGCCGTTGCCGACGGAGAAGGCGAACCGGCCGAGGTGATGAGTGCGCGTGGTCTCGAGATCGTCGAAGACACCGGTGCGCTTGAGGCCGCCGTTGAGGAAGCCATCGCTGCGAACCCCGACGTGGTCGAGAAGATCAAGGGCGGGAAGATGCAGGCCATCGGTGCCCTGATGGGACCGATCATGAAGGCCACCCGCGGTCAGGCCGATGCCGGAAAGGCCAAGGACCTGATCCTGGCCAAGATCAACGGCTGATTTCTTAGGCTCTCGCTTCAGCAGGCGACCGAACAGAACTCAGGATTGATCCAGCCACACCCTCTAGACTCGGATACCAAAGAAGTCCGGAGGGTGTGGCTGTTCGCATTCTCACGGGCCAGACGCTGACAGCGCCGGACCAGGATTCGGCGGATCAGGCGTGAGGGTGCCATCCGTACGTGGAGGTGAATGCGGTGTCCCAGTCGTGGAAGTCGTTGTGGAAGAGCGAATGCGGGAAGTCGATCCCGATCTATCGCATCCTTGTGCCCGAAAGCGTCAACCAGGGCATTATGAAGGCCTGGAACGCTCGCGGGTACCGCTACACCGCCGGAGCACCGAGCGCGATCATGCTCACCGGGGGAATGCGTCGGAACTTCTTCCGCTCCAGCATGCTGTTCAAGGGCGGCACAGGCGCTGGAGCCGCCGTCACTGCGGGCTTCGCCGCGCCGGGCGGTTTGGCGCTGCTGTCCGGATTCGCCGACGCCGCGCTGACATTCGGAGCGCTCGGAGGAGTGACCGCAGTGGGCACCGGTGTGTTCGCCGCAGTCACCGGACCGAAGTACTTCCGTGATCCCAAACGGCTGAGCCGGAAGAACCGTCAGCAGGTCGGACAGGCACAGTGGATCACGCCCGCTTCGCTGGGGTTCCAACCTGGCCGCAAGGAAGGCCGCGACACCGATGAGCAGCGACTGTTCCACCTTTCGGTGACGATCGCGCGAAAGATCGTCCGGACACGCGCCTGGACCCACCCGATCCTGCGCGACCACGTCTCACGTGTCGACCTCGACCATGCTGTCGCCTCGATCGGAGTGCGACTGGCCGAACTGGTCAGGCTGCGTGAGGAGATCGAGAGCATCAGGGACGCGGGCACCGCGAAGTCGGTGGAGACGTACCTGTCGAAACTCGCAGTGGCCTTCACCTCGATGGCCAACCGTGTGCTGTCGATGCACGAGTACTATGAGCATCTCATCGCTCTCGACGAGCAGCTCATGCTGCTTCACAATTCCGAACGCTCACGTGAACTCGGCGACCGCGTCCTCGACGTTCTGTCCCGGACGGCCGCCGATGACTCTGCGGACTGGCAGTTCAGGGAGCTGCGGATCGATGCTGAGTCACAGTCCTCGATCATCTCGGGCCTGGTTGCCGAGCTCGACCAGACCGCAGACGACTTCGACGATTTCGACACACGTCTGGCGGCTGCCCAGGAGTCGATCGACGCGCTCGAACCCAAGCCCTCATCGGGGCAGGACCGCCGCCTGGAGTGATCCGAACGCAGACGTCGGGGCCAGTGGTGTCGGAGTCAGTGGTGTCGGGATCAGTGACCGAAGGGATCGGGATCGACACCTGGCGTCCATGAACGCCCGGGAACGTCATACCCGTTGGCGGCCTGCTCCTTCTTCCACTTCTTCGACCAGCGCTTGTCGAGTCGGTCCACATAGAGCGTGCCCTGCAGATGATCGTATTCGTGCTGCATGATGCGGGCGAACCAGCCTTCAGCGGTCAGAGACACCGATTTGCCGGTCTCATCGACACCGTTGACCGTGACACGATCCGCGCGCTTGAGTGGAAAGTCGAGACTGGGTACCGAGAGGCACCCTTCGGTCTCCTCATCGGGATCCGGCCGAGTGTCGGGGATCTTCGAGGCGATGAGCAGCGGGTTGATGAAAGTACCGCGTCTGCGCACTCCTGCGTCATCCTCGGCGTTGAAGACGAAGATGCGCTTGGCCACGCCGATCTGCGGAGCGGCCAGGCCGACACCGTTGCTGGCATCGAGGGTCTCATGCATATCGGCGATCAGGGTGGCGAGATCGTCGTCGAAGTCGGTGATCTTCTCCGCACGTTGGTGCAGCACAGGCTCGCCGTAGATGACGATGGGATGAATAGGCATGAGGACAATCGTATCGGCTTTCCCCACAGCATTCCGCCTGCCCTTTTCGCCCGATGCTCTGCACGGTCAGTCGCAGATCCACGATCGTCTCGGCGTCTCAGATTCGCACTCCTTCTCCAGTGTCGAAACCGTGCTGCGGCGTATCGACGGTGGAGCGTCAGGGGTGGCAAAACCGACATTCGCAGCCTTGATTGTTCAGCGGTTCTCTCGGATCAAGCCCTTCTTGCCGCGGTCAGAAACGGGTTCTCCAATGACTATGAATCGCGATGGCATGATATTTCGCCCGAAGCGAACATGGATTGTTGAGCAACCGTATGGGGAACAACCTCGAATGTGCCGTGGTTATGATGGTGATGAACCGTCTCGGTCCACGAGACGAGATCAGCAGCTGAAGCCTTCGGCTGATGGTCGCGTGACTGATTCGTCACAGCCCTCAGCACCGGGCGAACAAACAAGCTTGAAAGGACATGTCTTGACCATCTTCAACAATGTTTCCGAACTGGTCGGCCGCACTCCGCTCATTCGCGTGAACAAGGCCAGCGAACGTTCCGGCGCAGAGATCGTCGCTAAGCTCGAATCCTACAATCCCGCGAACTCGGTCAAGGACCGCATCGGTGTCGCGATGATCGACGCCGCCGAGGCCTCGGGTGAGCTCAAGGAGGGCGGAACCATCGTTGAAGCGACCTCCGGCAACACCGGCATCGCCTTGGCCATGGTGGGCACCTCACGTGGATACAAAGTTCTGCTGACCATGCCGGAGTCGATGTCGAAGGAGCGTCGTGCACTTCTGCGCGCCTTCGGTGCCGAACTCGTGCTCACCGAAAAGGCCAAGGGCATGAAGGGCGCCGTCGAGAAGGCGGAAGAGCTTGCCGCTGAGGGTGCGGTGCTCGTCCGCCAGTTCGAGAACCAGGCCAATGCCGACATCCACCGCGCTACGACGGGTCCGGAGATCCTGGCTGACACCGATGGCAAGGTCGACATCTTCGTCTCGGGCATCGGCACCGGCGGAACCATCACGGGAGCCGGCGCCGCTCTGCGTGAGGCCAACCCGGACGTCAAGATCGTCGCCGTCGAGCCCGCAGCCTCCCCGCTGCTCTCCGGTGGAGACGCAGGCCCGCACATGATCCAGGGGCTCGGTGCCAACTTCGTCCCCGGCGTGCTCAACACCAAGATCTACGATGAGGTCATCACCATCGAGAACGAGGAATCCTTCACCCGCGCCCGCGAGGTCGCGAAGGAAGAGGGGCTGCTCGTCGGAATCTCGTCAGGTGCCGCACTCATCGCCGCAGAGCAACTGGGTGCACGCCCTGAGAACGCAGGCAAGCGAATCGTCGTCATTCTGCCCGACTTCGGCGAACGCTACCTGTCGACTCCGCTGTTCGCCGAGTACATGGACTGAGCGGAGGAACTTCGGCCGAGCACTGCCAGAGGCAGATGCAGGTTGATTGGTGAGGGCGTCAAACACATGTTTGGCGCCCTCACCGCATTGAGGATTGACGATCACGAGCGTGAAGGACTGTTGAGATGAAGGCACTGTGGACTCTGGCGGCTGGGGCGATCGGCGCAGCCGCCTACGGACTGAGCCGACCCGGGGTGCGCGCGGCTCTGCGCGAAGACCTCGATACCGTTCGCAGACGCGATCCTGCGGCCAGGAACGACTTCGTCTCGCTGGTCTCCTACCCGGGCATGCACGCGATCTGGGCACACCGCGGGTTGCACCGCCTGTGGCAGAACGACACCACCAAGGTGCCGGCCAGGCTGATGTCCCAGGCCGTGCGAACTCTGACTGGCGTCGAGATCCATCCCGGCGCCCAGATCGGTCGACGCTTCTTCATCGACCATGCCAACGGAGTCGTCATCGGCGAGACCTCTGAGATCGGTGACGACGTGATGCTCTACCATCAGGTCACCCTGGGTGGAACGTCGATGGAGCAGACGAAGCGTCACCCGACCATCGGCAATCACGTCCTCGTGGGAGCCGGTGCGAAGATCCTCGGACCTGTCGTCGTGGGCGACAATTCCTCAGTCGGCGCGAATGCGGTCGTCGTCAAGGACGTCGCCGCCGACTCGAGTGCAGTCGGAATCCCGGCAAAGGTCAGGCCCTATAAGAAGCCCACCGGCGCCGAGGCGGCTATCTCGGATGCCGATAGTGCGCGGTCCAAGTACGCCGACTTCGAACTGATCGACCCCGCCATCTGGATCTGATCGCCAACCAGATCTGAGCGCCAGCCAGATCTGAACGAGAGGCTTGCTCACCTGCCTCACCCAGAACCGCAGTCTTCGCCGGGCCCGCCCCGTCGGCATCCCTGGAGGATTTCGACGCGGAGGGCCCGGCGATTGCTGTCTCACGGAGTCCGAGGGCGCCGCGTGATCACTGTGTGACGAAGTTAGGGAATACTTACCCGGCAGTGTCTGTTAAACTTTCAACTAGTTACTTCAAAACTGAAGTTATTCAGTTCAAGGAGAGTTCGCGAGCAGCGAGCAGAAGGAGCAGGCATGGAACTCGGAATCTTCACCATCGGAGACGTCACCAGCGATCCCACCAATGGGACGACGGTGTCTGAGAATCAGCGCATCAAGAACACGGTCGAGATCGCCAAAAAGGCTGAAGAGGTCGGCCTCGACGTCTTCGCCACCGGTCAGCACCACAACCCGCCGTTCGTCGCACCCGCGAACCCGCCGGTCCTGCTTGCGAACATCGCGGCCCAGACGGAGAAGCTGCGTCTGTCGACAGCCACCACGCTGATCACCACCACCGATCCGGTGCGCATCGCCGAAGACTACTCCTATGCTCAGCACCTCTCCGAGGGACGCATCAGCCTGATCATGGGGCGTGGCAACACGGGCCCCGTCTACCCCTGGTTCGGCAAGGACATCCGCTCGGGCATCCCACTGGCGGTGGAGAACTACAACCTGCTCTACCGCCTTTGGCGCGAGAAGAACATCGATTGGGAAGGCAAGTTCCGCACGCCTCTCAACGGGTTCACCGTGACACCGACACCACTCGACGATGTCCCACCCTTCGTGTGGCACGGATCTATTCGGAGCCCCGAAATCGCTGAGCAGGCCGCCTACTACGGCGACGGATTCTTCCACAACAACATCTTCTGGCCGATGTCGCACACCGCCCGCATGGTCCAGCTCTACCGTCAGCGCTACGAGTACTACGGACACGGAGCCGCGCACCAGGCGATCGTCGGACTCGGCGGTCAGGTGTTCATGCGCAAGAACTCGCAGGACGCCGTCAACGAGTTCCGTCCGTACTTCGACAATGCGCCGGTCTACGGCCACGGCCCCAGCCTCGAGGACTTCTCGACGCAGACCCCGTTGACCGTCGGATCGCCCCAGCAGGTCATCGAACGCACACTGAGCTTCCGCGACTGGGCCGGTGACTACCAGCGCCAGCTCTTCCTCATCGACCATGCGGGCCTGCCGCAGAAGACGGTGCTGGAACAGCTCGACCTCCTCGGCGAGGAAGTCGTTCCGGTTCTGCGGAAGGAATTCGCGAAGGACCGTCCGGCCGATGTTCCCGATGCACCGACACACGAGTCACTCGTCATCCGTCACCGCGAAGGCCGAGACCCCATCCCCGGCGGCGGTCCCGGATCGCGTGCCTATGCCGACCGTCAGGCCAAGGCTGCAGAGCAGAATGAGACCCAAGGAGCTGATCGATGATGCGCATCCTCAGCATCACGACCTCGCTGAGCGAGGACTCGACCACACTGAAACTCTCGAACAAGATCATCGCGGCGGCCACCTCGGCGGCAGACGATGCGGGATTGAGTGCGGAGACCGACCACATCAACGTGCGGAACCTGAGCTCAGACCTCACCGATATGGCCCTGACCGGGTTCCGTTCGGAGAACCTCGAAGCGGCATTCGCACAGGTCGCCGAGGCGGACGTGATCGTCACCGTCGCACCCGTGTACAAGGTCGCACCAGTGGGCCTGCACACCTTGTTCTGGCAGCTCATCGACGAAAAGGCACTGGCGAACAAGCCCGTGCTCATCGGCTCGACCGGCGGCACACCGCGGCACTCACTGGCCGGGGAGAACGTGCTGCGTCCGATGCTGTCCTACCTCAAGGGCATCGTCGTGCCGACGACGGTCTTCGCCGCGACCGATGATTGGGGCAGCATCGAAGGCGGCCGCAGCCTCAACGCCCGGATCGCACAGGCCAGCGAGGAGCTGATCGGATTGGCAGCGAGCCTGAACGGTGTCGGCGCCGGTTCGAGCGCCGGCCCTACTGACGAGAGCGCAGGCCCTGCTGACGAGGGCGACGACACCGACACTGCGTCCACGACGACCGGCGAATTCGGCCGGCGTGGCGCGCGGCGAAACCCAAGCATCGATGATGAGTTCGATCCCGAACTCATCACCCCCTTCGCTCAGCTGCTTGAGGGATGACGATGGTCGAGATCAAGCTCGGCCGGGATCGTGACGCGCTTGCGCAGAGATCGTGGCGGCTGTACTTCGAGACCTCGCAGCGTCTCCGGCAGAACCTCGAGGGCAACCTCAAAGACAGGGCCGGTCTGACCGTCAGCGACTACAACACGCTTCTGCTGCTGTGGGAGGAGCCGACTCACCTGCTGACGATGAGTGTGCTGGCCAAGAAGTTGGTGTTCTCACCCTCACGGCTCAACTACCGGATCAAAGTGTTGGAAGACGCCGGTCTGGTGACGAAGACAGAATGCACGGAGGACAAGCGGGCACACAACGTCGGCCTCACCGAGGCTGGAGCGCAGGCCTTCCTCAGCGCGGGACGTCAGCACCGGGAGAACATCGACGAGGTGTTCCTCTCCCACGTCGACGATGAGGAGCTCGAGGTCATCGAGCGAGTATTCGCAAGGATCGGCAAGGCGCTGCCCGAATAGGATCTCCCTGATCAGACCCTGCCCGAGTGAGGCTGTTCGTGGGACAATGTGTCTATGTCGATCAAGACCATTGCCTTCCCAGATTCTGAACTCCGCAACCGCGTCATCGCCCGGATACCGGCCCACCAGCGTGCCAACGTCGACCTGGTCGTCTACTCGGACGCCGAGAAGTCGGCGAAGCTGAGCCGAGACGATGTCGATGTCGTCGTGCTTCCGTACCTCGATTCGGGTGCGACCATCGAACTGCTCGACGAGCTGCCGAACCTGAGCCTGGTCGTCACCCAGACCACCGGCTACGACCCAGTCGCGCACCTTCCCGAGCGCGGCATCCAGGTGGCGACCGCCTCGGGCGTGCACACCGGCGGAACGGCCGAGCTCGCCCTGACTCTGACCTTGGCCAGCCTGCGCGGCATCGATGACGCCGTGCGCGCGCAGAGTGCAAGGATCTGGAACCACAAGCGCAACCGTTCCCTGCAGGACCGTCGCGTCATGATCATCGGCGCCGGTGAGATCGGGTCGGCGATCGCCGATCGATTCGCACCCTTCGAAGTCGACCTCACACGGGTCGCGACGAGGGCACGCGAAGACGATCGCGGGATAATCCACAGCGTCGAGGAGCTGCCGACGCTGCTTCCCCACACCGAGGTGGTCGTCCTCATCACGCCTCTGACCGAGTCGACGAACAAGCTTGTCGACAAGGACTTCCTGGCCCAGCTGCCCGACAACGCTCTCATCGTCAACGTCGCTCGAGGCAAGGTCGTCGACACCGACGCGCTCGTGGCCGAATTGAGCACCGGTCGTCTCCATGCCGCCCTTGACGTGATGGATCCCGAACCTCTGCCGGAGAACCATCCGCTGTGGGGGACGCCGAACACTCTCATCACACCTCATGAGGGAGGTGACACCTCGGCGTTCGAGCCTCGGGTGGTGCAGATCCTGGCCGAGCAGGTCCGTCGTCTCAACGACGGCGAGCAGCCGCTCAACCTCGTCTCCACGGAGTGATCGGGACTCTCTTCAGGGAGTGATCCGGACTCGCCCTACGGAGTGATCGCAGCAGCTGACGAAGAACAGCCGGCAAGTTCTCGATGAACTGCCCAAAACAAGTTCCAACATGCGAGAACTTGGCATATGCATGCCGGACTCCGGCGTAGAGTGCCTGCATGAGCATTGATACGAACTCCACCACCCCGGACATCAAACCCCGATCCCGCGACGTCACTGACGGACTCGAAGCCACTGCCGCACGCGGCATGCTGAGGGCAGTCGGAATGGGAGATGACGACTGGGCGAAGCCGCAGATCGCCATCGCGACCTCATGGAACGAGATCACCCCGTGCAACATGTCTCTGCAGCGTCTCGGCGCGGCTGCCAAGGAAGGCGTCCACGAATCGGGTGGATTCCCCTTGGAATTCGGCACGATCTCCGTGTCCGACGGCATCTCCATGGGCCACGAGGGCATGCACTACTCGCTGGTCTCCCGCGAGGTCATCACCGACTCCGTTGAGACCGTGATGAGCGCCGAGCGTCTCGACGGATCCGTCCTCATGGCCGGCTGTGACAAGTCGATCCCGGGCATGCTCATGGCATCGGCCCGTCTCGGCCTGTCCAGCGTCTTCCTCTACAACGGTTCGATCATGCCGGGCACCGCGAAGATGGAGGACGGCACCGAGAAGGAAGTCACCCTCATCGACGCCTTCGAAGCAGTCGGCGCCTGCCGTGCAGGGACCATCAGCCAAAAAGACGTCGACTCCATCGAGCGTGCCGTCTGCCCAGGTGAAGGTGCCTGTGGTGGCATGTACACGGCGAACACGATGGCCTCGGCCGCTGAGGCGATGGGCATGTCCCTGCCGGGATCGGCTGCACCACCGGCCATCCACCGCGATCGCACCATGTTCGCCCGCAAATCCGGCGACGCCGTCGTCAACCTGCTGCGTCAGGGAATCACGACCAAGGACATCATCACCCGCGAATCGCTGCACAACGCGATCGCCGTGGTCATGGCCTTCGGCGGCTCGACCAACGCGGTCCTCCACCTTCTGGCCATCGCCCACGAGGCCGGTGTCGAGCTCAAGCTCGATGATTTCAACGAGATCGGCGACAGGGTCCCGCACCTGGGCAACGTCAAGCCCTTCGGCCAGTACGTGATGAACGATGTCTTCAAGATCGGCGGCGTGCCGGTGATCATGAAGGCTCTCCTCGACAACGGCATGCTCAACGGTGACTGCATGACGGTGACCGGCAAGACTGTGGCCGAGAACCTCGAGAGCATCAATCCGCCGGACCCCGACGGCAAGATCCTGCGCGCAATGAACAACCCGATCCACGCCACCGGCGGCCTCACCGTGCTCAAGGGCTCGATGGCTCCGGAGGGTGCGGTCGTGAAGTCCGCTGGCTTCGATGCCGATGTCTTCGAGGGCACCGCTCGTGTGTTCAACCAGGAGAAGCCGGCCATGGATGCCGTGCTGAACGGCGAGCTGAAGAAGGGCGACGTCGTCGTCATCCGTTACGAGGGACCCAAGGGCGGACCGGGGATGCGCGAGATGCTCGCCATCACCGGTGCGATCAAGGGTGCAGGCATCGGTAAGGACGTTCTGCTCATCACCGACGGCAGGTTCTCCGGGGGCTCGACCGGCCTGTGCATCGGCCACGTCGCGCCCGAGGCCGTCGATGGCGGACCGATCGCGCTCGTCGAGGACGGCGACAAGATCACCGTCGACATCGCGGCCCGCTCGATCGAACTCCACGTCGAAGAATCGGTCCTCGCCGAGCGTCGCAAGACCTGGACGATCCCCGAGAACCACCGCCTCACCGGTGTGCTCGGCAAGTACGCCAAGCTCGTGCAGTCGGCCTCCACCGGAGCCGTCTGCTTCTGAGCAAGGACCACCCGATGATCTGATCATCGATCAGTCTCCCAACTGAAACGCGGGGGAGTGATCCATCGCCGAGGCGGTGCGGACCGATGTCCGCACCGCCTCGGCGAGCATCAGGGGCCGACCAAGATGAGAGGGACAGGCATGCACATCGTCGTGCTCGACGACTACCAGAACGTGGCGGCAGGTTACGCGAATTGGGAGGCGCTGGGGGCTGAGATCGACTTCGTCTCCCGCCCGATCCGGGACACCGAGGATCTCGTGGCGACGGTGGCCGGTGCCGAGGTTGTCGTTGCCATGCGTGAGCGCACCCTCTTCTCCGCCGACCGATTGTCACGCCTGCGTGATCTGAAGCTGCTGGTGACCACCGGCCGAGTCAACGCCTCCATCGATCTGGACGCCGCCCGCGCGCAGGGGATCACGGTCTGCGGAACAGAATCGACCACCTCGGCGACTCCGGAGCTGACCTGGGGACTCATCCTCTCCGTGCTGCGCAGCATCCCCACCGAAGATGCCGCCATGGACTCAGGTGGCTGGCAGTCCACCGTGGGCGGTGACCTCTTCGGGCACAGGCTCGGGGTCATCGGATTGGGCAGACTGGGCACCCAGGTCGCCCGTGTCGGAGCAGCTTTCGGCATGGACGTCGTGGCCTGGAGCCAGAACCTCGATGAGGAGCGGGCGGCCGATGTCGGGGCACATGCGGTGAGCAAGGAGGAGCTCTTCGCCACCTCCGACGTGCTGACCCTGCACTACAAGCTCAGCGAGCGCAGCCGCGGACTCGTCTCTGCCGCGGAGCTGTCGCTGATGAAGCCGAGCAGCATCTTCATCAATACTTCGCGAGCGGGCCTCGTCGACATGGAAGCACTGAAGGACGCATTGGCAGAAGGTCGCATTCGCGGCGCGGGGATCGACGTGTATGACACCGAACCGCTGCCAGTCGACCACCCTCTGCGCAGCACTCCGAGGACCGTGCTGACCCCGCACCTGGGCTATGTCACCGACGACACTTATCGAATCTTCTTCACTCAAGCCGTCGAGGACATTGCCGCGTGGATGGCGGGGGAGCCGGTTCGTCAGCTCACCTGAGTCAGCGAAGTCCGGAACGGAGAAGAGCCCACCCAGACGCAGCGAAAAGGCCCGCCGGGAGCAAAGGTGCTCGGCGGCGGGCCTGAACGCTCAACGTCAGTTCAGTTCAGAACGTCAGTTCACGTCGGCAGGATCACCGGACACGCGACCGCCGTTTTCCAACGCATCGATGGCGGCCACCTCGGCGTCGGTGAGTTCGAAGTCGAAGACATCGAAGTTCTGGGCCATGCGATCGCGGTTGTTCGACTTCGGGAAGACCACATGTCCGCGCTGCAGGTGCCAGCGGATGATGGCCTGTGCCCAGGACTTGCCATGGGTTGAGGCGATCTCACCGATGACGGTGTCGGCGTAGTCGACCTTGCCCTGTCCCAGCGGGCCCCAGGCCTCGACCTTGATGTCGTGCTCGGCCAGCAGCGGACGGGTCTCGACCTGCTGGAACTGCGGATGGCATTCGATCTGGTCGACGGCCGGGATGATGCCGGTGTCGAGGATCTGGGGCAGGTACCGGTGGTCGAAGTTCGAGACACCGATCGAGGTGGTCAGACCCTGATCGCGGTAGGAGGGGAAGGCCTCCCAGGTCTCGACCGAGTTGTTGTTCTCCGGCGTCGGCCAGTGGATGAGGTAGAGGTCGACATGGTCGAGGCCCAGCTTCTCCAGGCTCTCGCCCAAGGCGCGCTTCGATTCCTCGGCGCCGTGGCGGTCATTCCACAGCTTCGTGGTGACGAAGAGTTCATCGCGGGCGATGCCGGACTTGGCGATCGCGCGGCCGACACCTTCCTCATTGCCATAGACGGCGGCTGTGTCGATGTGGCGGTAGCCGACCTCGAGAGCGTCGGTGACGATGCGCTCGGTCTCCTCGGGGTCGACCTTGAAGACGCCGAAGCCCAGCTGGGGAATGGTCTTGCCGTCATTGAGTGTGAGTGTGGGAACCGTCAAGGTGCCGCCTTTCGTCACGGATTGGGGGGTCTGTCGTACTGCAGTGCCAGGCACCGCGGTGGCGGTGCCAATGCGAGCCTATAACGCTGAGGCGGGTCTGCCGTATTCCTGAGATGGTCGCCAAAGAACCTCGGCGCTGCTCCACGGCGCTGATCCACGGGTGTTGAGCCTCGCCGCCTATCGAAGCCGGGACTAACTTCGTCCTTCGTCCTGGGCCCGCTTCTTACCTGTGGATCTGTCGGCGGCCTCCTGCGCCTCATCGAAGACCGAAGGACCACCGGTGCCGGCCTCGTCGTCCTCACGGCCGGGCGTGTGCAGGTTGAATCTGATGATCGCCCAGCGAAAGAGGAAGTAGTAGATCACCGCATAGGCGAGGCCGATGACGAGGAGCAGCAGGACGGGACCGATGCCCCCGGACAGTTCGGAGGCACGGCCGAGGTTGAGCACATAGTCGATGGCCCCGGCGGAGAATCCGAAGCCGGACTTGATGCCCAGGGCGTTGACCACCGCCAACGATGTACCGGTCAGGACTGCGTGCACCGCGTAGAGCGGGAAGGCCACATAGGCGAAGGCGTACTCCAGCGGTTCGGTGATGCCGGTGAGGAACGCCGTCAGCGCTACCGATAGCATGATGCCGCCGACGACCTTGCGGCGCTTCGGATGGGCTGTGCGGTAGATCGCGAGAGCCGCTGCCGGCAGCGCGAACATCATGATGGGGAAGAACCCGGTCATGAACGATCCTGTCCAGGCTGCTGTCCCATCGACTCCGCTGTAGAAGCAGGTGATGTCACCGTGCAGGGTCTCACCGGAGGCATTGGTGCACGAACCGAGTTGGAACCACGGCAGGTTGTTGAGCAGGTGGTGCAGGCCGAAGGGGATGAGCAGCCGATTGACCGTGCCGAAGACGAAGCCCGTGCCCGGGTTCGAGCCGTGCTCCATGAGGAATCCTCCCACACCCTTGTTGATGAGCGTGTCGAAGACGGGATAGATGATGGCCATGACCACGGCGATGAGCATCGCCGCGACCGCCGTGACGATCGGGACGAAGCGTCTGCCGCCGAAGAATCCGAGGTAGGCGGGCAGCTTGGTCCGGTGGTAGCGCTGATAGAGCAGCGCGGTGACGATGCCGATGATGATGCCGCCGAGCACACCGTAGTTGATCACCATCTCGCCGTCGCCGCTGTCCGATCCGAACGAAGGGGCGAGGGCCGTGAACACTCCGTCGAGAACCATGTAGCCGACGACAGCCGCCAAGGCCGTGGAGCCGTCGGCCTTCTTCGCGAAGCCGATCGCTACGCCGACGGCGAAGATGAGAGGGAGGTTGTCGAACAGGGCCGAACCGGCCGCAGCGAGCGTATCAGCCACCGGCAGCAGCCACGGTGCGAACTGGGCCAGTCCGTCGGCACCGAGCATGTCCGGTTGCCCGAACCGCTGCAGCAATGCCGCCGCTGGCAGCACCGCAATGGGCAGCATGAGAGATCGCCCCACGCGCTGCAGCTGAGCGAAGCCGGGAATTGACCGCTTTTTCTTCTTCTGCGGGGCATCATCGGTGGATGCAGTGGTCATCGGATTCCTCCTAGTGGTGATGCGCCCGGTAGGGGAGTTCCTCCACAGGCGGTGGCCCGCCGGCGAAGTGTGCGTTTCCGGCACTGTCCGTGGGTCGCCGTAGACTTGTGACGAACATCGCAGAAAACAACCCCGGCACCGGTACGTGAGTGCGGGAGACGAAGGCAGTTGGTATGAGCAAAGCAGAGCAGATCGTGGCCGGACTCGGCGGCGCGGACAATATCAATGAGGTCGAAGCGTGCATCACGCGGTTGCGCGTGGAGGTCGGCGACGAGGATCTCGTCGACGAGCGTGCCCTCAAGGGCGCGGGAGCCTTCGGGGTCGTCGTCCAGGGCAGTGCCGTGCAGGTCGTCGTCGGTCCCGAGGCCGACAGCCTGGTCGACGATATCGAGGATCTGTTCGACTGAATCGAGGATCTGCTCGTTGGGTTCGGGCCGACGAGGGCCAGCGCCGAGGTTGTTCCACCGCATCTCAGGCCTCCCCGGTGGCGGCCGCTGCCACAGCCGCGACCGCAGCGGCGGCGTCCGTGCCGGACGCGCTGACCTCGACATCGTGTCCCGGGTCGATGCCGAGTCCCATGATGTCCATGACGCTGGTCGCCGAGGCGGTCGCATCGTCGCCGGTCCGACGCAGGGTGACCTCGGCGTCGAGTGCCTTCACTGCCCGGGCGAGCAGAGCTGCCGGCCGAGCATGGAGTCCTGTCGGTGCCGTGACATGGATGGTGCGCTGAATCGTATCGGTGTGGGTGTCCGCGTCGACTTCGGCGGTGGTGTCCGAATCGGTGACGGACGCTTTCGCCCTTGCATCTGGTTCGGCCTGCGCGGACTGCTCGTGTCCCGCAGCATCAGCATCGTCGCTGCTCCACAGGGTCCCGTCCAGTGTCTGTCGGGCTCGATCGCGAGCCTGCTCAAGGCTCACCTCGGCGAGGCGAGCGGCGACGCGCTGCAGAGCGGGCGCCGACATCGACAGCGTCGAGACCCCCAGGCCAACGAGGATGACGGCGAGCTCGGGATTGGCAGCGGCTTCCCCGCAGACCCCCACGGGAAGTGGGGCCGCATCAGCGGGCGTGCGGGAAGCCGAACGCGGATCTTCACCGGCACGGGCGGCACCTTGAGCGGTGGCTTCGATGAGTCGGAGTACAGCGGGGTGCCCGGTCGACTGCAGATCCTCGTAGTCGCCGAGCTCGCGGTCGAAGGCCAGTGTGTACTGTGTGAGATCGTTCGTGCCGATGCTTGCGAAGTCGACCGGGCGCAGGACGGAGTCGGCGCACAGTGCCGCGGCCGGGGTTTCGACCATCACACCGGCGGAGTCCAGTCCGGCGTCGCGGACGAGCGAGGCGAACCGGGCGGCCTCCGATGTGGTGGTGATCATCGGCGCCATCACCTTCACCTCGGCGGTGGTCGGCTTCGACGCGCGGGCGATCGCCTCGATCTGGCGTGCCAACACCTCGGGTGCGAAGGAATGCGTGCGGAAGCCGCGCATGCCCAGAGCCGGATTGGGTTCGCCACGGTTGCCCCGAAGGAACGGCACAGGTTTGTCCGAACCGGCGTCAAGGGTGCGGATGACGACGGGACGGTCAGGGAAATGGGAGAAGATCTCCGCGTACACGTCTGCCTGTTCGGCCACGCTGGGCTCTTCGTCGCGATCGAGGAAGAGGAATTCCGTGCGCAGCAGCCCGATTCCTTCAGCACCGGCCGCAGCGGCGGCGCTCGCCTCTGCAGCAGAGCCGACATTGGCCAGCAGCGGGATGCGTCTCCCGCAGGCGAGCTGGCCGTGGCCCGAAAACGCCGGTGCGGTCCGCCGTGTTTCGGCGAACTGTGCGGCCCGGTTCTTCTCGGCCTCGGTGGGATCGTCGCTGAGGACTCCGGTGGAACCGTCGACGAAGACCTCGGTGCCTGTGCGGATGTCGATGACCTCGTCGCCGGCTCCGACGATGGCAGGAATGCCCAGTGCCCGGGCGAGAATCGCCGAATGGGACTGTGCTCCGCCGGTGGCCGTGACGATAGCCAGCACGGCAGCGGGATCGAGACCCGAGGTGTCGGTGGGGGACAGTGCCTCCGCGACGAGGACCGACGGTGTCGTGGGCAGGGTGATCGTGAGAGAGCCGCCGCGCAGAGCGGTGATGATCCGGTCCCGGATGTCATCGACGTCCGCGGCCCGCTCTCCCAGATACCCGCCGACTGCCTCCAGACGTGCCCGCAGCTCGCCGGTGGCCTCCCAGGTTGCCCGCTCGGCCGTGAGCTGTCTGTCCTGGATGTGATGGTTCGCGAGGGCAGTGAGTGCGGGATCGGCGGCCATCTCCGCCGTCGCCTCGAGCACATCACGTGCTGTTGACTGCGCGGCGCACGCCGCTGCCGACTGAGATTCTGCAACGGCCGAGGCCGCGGCGTGGAAGCGCTCGAGTTCGAGCTCTGTCTCGGAATCGGCCGGACGTGGTGTGTCGGAGGGTTCGACGACCGTGCGCATCACACGGTGGACCGGTCCCAGGATGCAGCCTTGGCTCGCACCGATTCCCTGCACCCTCACGGCTTCTCCTCGCCCCGACCTCGGTGTCGGAGCCTGATAGTGATCTTTGACACATCGTCAGTCTAGGTGCAAAACTCCAATTTATGGGAAGTGGTGCGGAGAAGAACTCCATCGGAGGTGTTGTGGGCACCGCCACCGACAGCGCGAGCGCAGTCAACTCTGTGACCCCTGCTTCCCTGCTGGTTCGCCTGCGCTCACTTGTGCCCACGCTCAGCCGCGGTCCGGCTGCGGTGGGACGCACTGTGCTCGAGGATCCCCGTGTGGCTGTGCCCATGACCGTCCAGCAGCTCGCATCGCATTCGCTGGCCTCTGAAGCCTCCGTGATCAGACTCGCCCAGGCCGCCGGTTGCCGCGGCTTCCGGGAATTTCGCACCCTGCTCGCGGCAGCCACCGCGCAGGAAGAAGTGAGCCGACCCAGCGGGCTGCCCGCCGACATCAGCGCCGACGACGATGCCGTCACAGTCGTGGCCAAACTCGCGGCCGAGGAGCAGCAGGCGCTCGCCGATACCGCGGCCTCCCTCGACATTCTCGCGCTGGAGGCTGCGGCCGACGCCATCATCTCGGCACGACGAACGGTGATTGCCGGCATCGGAGCATCGGGGCTCGTCGCTGTGGACCTGTCGACGAAGCTGGAGCGCATCGGACTCACCTCGCGCGCCGTCACCGAAGGTCACATGGCGATGACGCTTGCCGTGCTCATGGAACCCGAGGAGCTGCTCATCGTCATCTCCTCCTCGGGAGAGACCTCCGACATCGTCGAACCCCTCGCCGCCGCACTGGAGTCCGGGGTGCCCACGGTGGCCCTGACTGTTCGTCCCCGCAGCACCCTGACCTCGGCCGACCACGTCCTCATCGGCGTCGCAGCCCGGGAGTCGGGCATGCGATCGGCTGCGATGAGTTCGCGAACGGGCCAGCTCTTCATCGTCGACGTTCTCTTCACCCTTGTATTCCAACGCCGTGGGGCTCGTGCGCGAGACGCCGTCGGCACCTCCCACCGCCGCCTGGCACCCCGTCGCAGAAGGGCAGGAAACCAACCATGACACTGACGATCTCCTCACCGGTGAACGGCACCGTGATTCCACTCGCAGATGTTCCCGACCCCGTGTTCGCCGAGGCGCTTGTGGGCCCCGGAACGGCGATCGATCCCGGAGGCTCAGCCTCCGTCACGGCCCTGGCGCCGGTGTCCGGCACTCTCACCTCTCTCAAGCCCCACGCATTCGTCATCGTCACCGAGGCCGGTCCGGGGGTGCTCGTCCATCTGGGCATCGACACCGTCGAACTGGACGGAGACGGATTCACCATGCACGCCGAGGCGGGGCAGACGGTGCACACAGGTGATCGGCTCATCACCTGGGACACCGCACCCGCCCGAACCGCTGGCAGATCTCTGGTCGTGCCGGTCATCGTGCTCGAGGGGGAGGCGGAATCGCTGACGGTGACGGAAGAGGGTTCCGTGAGCGCCGGGGATCGGCTCCTCGAGCAGGCTTGAGTTCGCGGCAGGGACGTGTGGACTTGTAGTCTGTCCGGTCGGGACGGGTCCCGAGCAGGTCGGTGTCGACCTCAGTCTTTGAAGACGGTGTGCACATCGCCGGTGAGCTTGCGCCCGCCGAGCGCTTCGAGCTCGAGGACGACCGCCGAGCCGATGACCTCCGCGCCGAGGTCCTTCACGAGCGCATGAGCGGCAGTGAGCGTCCCACCTGTGGCGAGGATGTCATCGACGAGCAGAACGCGTTCGCCGGACTTGAGCACATCGGGGCCCTCGATCGTGGCGGTTCCGTACTCGAGCGAGTACGACACTGCTGCTGCCGGTCTGGGAAGCTTGCCGGCCTTGCGGATGGGCAGGATGCCGACACCTGTCATCGCCGCGATGGTTCCGGCGAACAGGAAACCGCGAGCTTCGAGGCCGCCGACGATGTCGAATTGTCCCTCGAACGGTGCGATGAGCGCCTCGGTGACGGCACGCATGGCGGCACCATCTGCAAGCAGGGGAGAGATGTCACGGAAGTTCACCCCCGGCTCCGGATAGTCGGGAATCGAAGTGATCAGTGTCTTCGCGCGTTGGAGATCTGTATTCGTCACGGGTCAACGATACTCGGTGGGGAGTATCGTAGTGGACACCGGAATGGGGGTCGCCATGGAGTCCAAGCATCCACAGGTCTCGGTCCCAGAGGCCTTTTCCCAGGTGCCTCGTGAGCTGTTCCTACCCGAGGAAGAACGACACTTCGCCTCCAGCAATGTGCCGCTGTCAATCGGCGAGAGGCAGACGAACTCCCAACCAAGCACCGTTGCGGACATGCTCGAGCTGCTCGAACCGCGGCCCGGGCATCGGGTGCTCGACGTGGGCTCAGGCTCGGGGTGGACAGCGGCTCTCCTCGGCGTCCTCGTCGGTCCGCGTGGACAGGTGACTGGCGTGGAACGCCACCATCGGCTCATCGAACGCGCACGGGCGTCGCTGCGGCGGCTCGATCCTGACACTGTCGATCTGAGCAACGTCGAGATCATCACTGCGGACCCGGGAACCCTCGGCCGGCCGGATGCTGGCCCATTCGACCGGGTCCTCGTCTCGGCTGAAGCACAGACTCTGCCAACCGAACTCATCGAGCAGTTGAGGGTCGGCGGCGTCATGGTCATCCCCGTGGCAGGGGAGATGTTGAAGGTCGTGGTCACCGGATCCGGTGACCACGACGTCTCCATCACGCGGCACGGACAGTACCGCTTTGTCCCGCTCATCCGCGACTGATCGCGTGACTTCTTCCGGGAGCGAAGCTTCCTCCGCAGGCAAGTCGTAAACTACGGCAGCCATCAGCTACGTGTACCCACAAAAGCACAGTGCAGGTGGTGTGCTTTTGCAGGTTGGGGTATCTGAAGTGAGGTATTTTATTAGTGTTTATTGTCATATGATGACATTAGATGCAATATTGATGCATGTACCAGGTATTCGACACTGCTCGATTGCTCAAGCTCGGGCTGTCTGAGCGTGATATTCGCAAGGCGGCCGCATGCTGCTTGGAACGCGTCGCCCGCGGTCGATTCGCTGTCCGACGAAGATGTGACAATGAACGGCATCGGCGAGTTTGGGAATCTGTCGACCAAGAAGATGCAGATCTTCTAGTGAATACGAACGATTTTCGCGATGTCCTCGAGCGACTGAAAGTTCTCATCAGAGCTCGCGCAGATAGAGTGAGCGATCGCCAGCAGAGCGCGGGTGGCCGAGTGCGAAATGAAGTCTTCTCCCATATTTCGGCCGCTCTCCTGTGGACGCTTGAGGTCGCTCGGCCGATCGAGGGGCGCGTTGAAGTGATTCGGCCGGGTATCAGCCGGCGCCACGCAAATCTGATCGTCAGAAGACGAACGCTCCCGCCGGAGCATGTTGCCAGAATCGGAGATGTCGCCGTCACCACTCTTGCTCGGACCCTCGTCGATGTCGCCCGAGACTACGGCTTGGACGTGAGTGTTCCTATGCTCGACAATGCATTGCGACGAAACCAAGTGTCGAAGGCTCAGCTCTTCGACGTGGTACAGGCTGCCCATGAGGTGAGGAACGAGAATCGGGTCACTGAGGCAATCAGCTTGACGGATCCCCTCAGAGAGTCACCTGCCGAATCGATTGTCGCAGTTCGGTTCTTCGAAAACGGAATCCTCGATTTCGAGTCTCAGGTCGAAGTCCGCGATGCGCAGGGTCGCTTCATAGCCCGTGTCGATTTCCTGCATCGAGGGGCGATGATCATCGTGGAGTTCGACGGACGAGGCAAATACTTCCTCGACGACCGTGATCACAGAGTCGCCTTTGACAGAGAACGTGAGCGTGAGCGGCAGCTGAGAGCGCTTGGCTATCATGTCGTGAGGATCTTTTGGAAAGATCTATTTCGTCAGCAGAAGTTCACCGAGCTGGCTCGACTGGTAAGGGCACGTATGGCTCAGTCACCAGCTACGTGAACCCACAAAAGCACAGTGCAGGCGGTGTGCTTTTGTGGGTTGGGGTAGCTGGGAGCAAGCAACTGCCATTCACACCAGCGAGTCCCGCCACGCCTTGTGGAGTTGGGCGAACTTGCCTGCACCGGAGATCAGCTCATCCGGCGTGCCGTCCTCGATGATGCGCCCGGAGTCCATGACGAGGACACGGTCGGCGATCTCCACGGTCGACAGCCGGTGGGCAATGATGATCGCGGTTCGGCCTTCGAGGACTGTCGCCAGCGCCTTCTGCACCAGCCGTTCGGAGGGGATGTCGAGGTGGGCGGTCGCCTCGTCGAGGACGACGATGTCCGGGTTCGCCAAGAACACGCGGGCGAAGGACACAAGCTGGCGCTGTCCCGAACTCAGCCGGCCGCCGCGCTTCTTCACATCCGTCTCGTAGCCCTCGGGCAGATTGCGGATATAGGGGTCGAGGCCGACGGCCACAGCAGCGGCGAGGACCTCGTCATCACCGGCATCGGGATTGCCGATGCGAATATTGTCAGCGATCGTGCCCGCGAACAGGAACGACTCCTGGGTGACCATGACCACGCTCTGACGCAGCTGAGCATCGTCGAGATCACGCAGATCCACCTCGTCGATGGTGATCCGACCTTCACTGGGATCGTAGAACCGCGTGACCAACTTGACCAAGGTCGACTTGCCCGCGCCTGTGGCGCCCACGAGGGCCACGATCTCTCCCGCTGGGATGCGCAGGTCGAACCGGGGGAGGACATCGGGACCGTCGCCGTAGGAGAAGCGGACATGGTTGAGATCGATCGAGCGCCCGCTGGGCTTCGAAGCCAGCTCCTCCGCCGCCGAGGTGGTGCCTGAGGTCTGGTGGGCACTGTGAGCAGGCAGGGCCTTCGGACTCGTCGGTGCCACCACCTCGGGGTCGGTGTCGAGGACGGCGGCCATCTTCTCCAGCGCCGCCGAGGCGGACTGATAGAGGTTGAATGACTGAACCAGTTCATCAAGTGGACCGTAGAACCGGCGCAGGTAGAGGATGAACGCTGCGAGCACGCCGATCTGAGTCCAATCCTCGATGACGAGCCACGCGCCGACGATGATGATGACCGTCTGCGTGACATTGCCGACCAGCCGAGTCCAGCCCGCGAACCAGGCCACGCCGCGCAGAGCATCGGTGTTGGCGTCGCGGTACTGGGTGTCCTCGTCCTTGAGGGTGCCGCGGCGATCGGGCTGCCGGCGGTAGGCCTGAACAGCACGGATCCCGCCCATGGTCTCGACGAAGTGGACGATGACCTTGGCGATCGAGGTCCGAGTCCGACGGTAGGCGTTGCGCTGTGATGTGTGGGCGGACTTGGTGATGAAGAACAGCGGAATGAACCCGAGGAAGACCACGATGGCCAGGGGCACGTCGAGGACGATGAGAGTGACGGCGATGAACGTCATCTCGAACAGGGCCAGCGCCGTGTCGAAGAGCGAGTAGGTGAGGAACTGCTGCACCGACTCCATGTCAGAGGTCTGCCGCGACACCAGCCGACCCGAGGTCGACCGCTCGTGATACCCCAGGTCGAGGCGTTGGATGTGATTGAACAGCCGGGAGCGGAGAGTGTAGACGACCTTCTGGGCGGTGATGCCGACCAGCCTCGTCGAGGCGAAAGCGAGCACCGCCGAGGCGATGGCAGAGATGACGAATGCCGATACGGCCCGAATCAGCGGTCCCGGATCGCCTTCGACAGCTTTCGGGACACCATTGTCGAGCGCATCGGCGATGAAGATCGGACCGATGACGAGGAACAGTGCGGTGAGCACGACGATGACGAACAGGAAGATCGCCATCGGCAGATGCGGGCGGACCAGTGAGAGCAGCAGCGCACGGGCCTTCTTCGCGATGTCCGGCGGAAGCTGCTCGACCTCGTCCTCATTGAGGCGTGGAATGCTCATCGAGTGCCCCCTTCCGCCGAGTGCTCCGCTGCCGAGTGCTCCGCCGCCGAATGCTCAGACGCCGCGGATGCGCTCTGTGTGCGCGCGGTCGTGGCAGTCGCCGCGCCCATGAGCTCACGGTAGAGCGGTGAGGATCCCAGCAGCTCGTCATGGGTGCCCAGCGCGACGATGCGGCCCTCGTCGAGGACGGCAACGGCATCGGCCAGCGCCGAGGTGGACGGACGGTGGGCGATGATCAGCGTCGTCGAATCGGGCAGGATCTCCCGCAGCGCCCGTTGTACCCGATCCTCGGTATCGACGTCGACCGCGGACAGCGGGTCGTCGAGGACGAGGATGCGGGGCGCACCGATCACCGCACGCGCCAAGGCCAGGCGCTGCCGCTGCCCACCGGACAGAGACAGGCCCTGCTCGCCGACCTGCGTATCCAATCCCTCCGGCAGTCGCTCGACGAAGTCCTTCGCAGCCGTGATCTCCAAGGCCTGCCAGATCGCGTCGTCGTCGACCCCGGGCGCACCCATGCTCACATTCTCAGCCACCGAGGTGGAGAACAGGATCGGGTCCTCGAAGGACACGGACACCAGGTTGCGCACCTCGTTGACGGGCAGATCGCGAATATCGGTGCCGTCCACGCGCACGGAACCGCCGGTGACGTCCTGCAGGCGTGGGACGAGGGAGGCCAGAGTCGTCTTCCCCGACCCGGTCGCACCGACGATGGCAAGGGTCTGGCCCGGCTCGATATGCAGATTGAGGTTCGTCAGGGTCTCACGGTCGGTGTCGGCGAAGTGGAAGGAGACGTCCTCGAAATCCAGCTCACCCTTGTAGCGACCTACATCGGGGGCATCTTCGATCCGACCGTCGGCGTCGGTGATGTCGTGCCGGATGTCGATGACCTCCCAGTACCTGGCCGCGGCGGTCAGGGCCATGAGGGCATCGGCGAGGAGGAAGCCGAGCATTTCGATCGGCATCCGCATCACCATCGAGATGGTCACGCCGGCGACGACGGTGCCGATCGTCGTCCACCCCTGCACGACGCCCCAGGTGCCCACCGCCACGATGGCGGCCTGGGCGAGTGTGGGCAGAAGGATCAGCACACTCCAGAACCAGGAGTCGAGCTTCGCCTTGCGCACTTCGATGCTCTGGAACTTCCGTGACAGCAGGGAGAACCGCTGTGCCGCCCAGGGGGAGCGGCCGAAGGACTTGAGGATCCGGATCCCCTGAATCGACTCCTCGACCTCGGTGGTGATCTCACCGACGGTGTCCTGGGAGAGCCGGGAGGCCTCTCGGTACCGCTTCTCGAAGACGGTGACCGTCGCAATCGTCGGTACGGCCATGATCAGCATGATCAGACCGAAGACCGGATGCAGGAAGGTGAGGATGATGGTGCCGATGATGATGATCAGCGGGGTCGTCACGAGGAAGGGGATCCCGAAGGCGAAGAACCGTCGCAGCTGGGAGAGATCATTGATCGCGCGCGAGAGCAGTTGTCCTGATTCCCACGAATCGTGGATGGCCACCGAGGTGTACTGGAGTCGGTCGAAGAGACGTGATCGCCAGGTGATCTCCCACTGGGCGACGACCGGAGCGACGAGGAGTCTGCGACCCCACAGTGCCACCGCCTCGGCGATGCCGATGACGAGGACCCCGAGCACGGGCAGCCACAGACCCGAGAGATCACGGTGGGCGATGGGGCCGTCGATGATGTGACCGGTGATCAGGGGGATGATCAGTTGGATGCCGTTGGCCAGGAGTGTGAGGGCGAGTACAGCGATGTACACGCCGATGCGAGAACGCAGATCGGGCCAGAAACGTAAGAGGGGACGCACCTTTGAGAGCCTAGTCGGGGCGCGTGTCGTAGTCCATGGTTCTCACAATCGAACCTTCCCTTGCTCCGTGGGCGGCTTGATAGCCGCGATTGCGGACCCCGGCCTTCGGTCTCACCCTTCAGTCGACGTCAGTCCCAAATTTCGAGACGATCCATTGCGACGTTTGACACGCTTATTGCCAGCGGTGAACTATTGAGCCATGACTCACCTTCTTGTCGTCGTTATTACTCAGCGCGCGGATCTTCCGTAGCCTGTCAACACGACACGTTCCGCGCGCCCCTACCGAAACCGGAGGGGCTTTTTTCATGCGGAGACAAGATGGATCACTAGGAAGGATACGAAACGATGGCAGCCACGCCCTCGGCCCAGTCAGCGGGAACTGGCACTGCGCCCAGCCCAGCCCCGGTGACCGCGACCCCGTCAAGCATTCGACGCAACTCGACCCCTGAGGTCCTCACCGGAGCACAGGCGATCGTCCGCAGCCTCGAGCTCCTCGAAGTCGAGACGGTCTTCGGCCTTCCCGGCGGCACCATCCTTCCGACCTACGACCCGCTGTTCGAGACCGATAAGATCCGCCACATCCTCGTTCGCCACGAACAGGGAGCCGGGCACGCGGCCGAAGGCTATGCCGCAGCATCGGGCAAGCTGGGCGTGTGCATCGCAACCTCGGGTCCGGGTGCGACGAACCTCATCACAGCGCTCGCCGACGCCCATATGGATTCCGTCCCGATCATGGCCATCACCGGTCAGCAGAGCTCGAAGCTGCTGGGCACCGACGCCTTCCAGGAGGCCGACATCGTGGGAATGACGATGCCGGTGACCAAGCACAGCTTCCTCGTGACCAAGCCCGAGGACATTCCCTCGGCGATCCTCAACGCCCATCACATCGCGACCACTGGCCGGCCGGGCCCGGTCCTCGTCGACGTCACCAAAGACGCACAGACGGGCACCGCTCCCTTCGTCTGGCCCGAGGAGCCGCAGCTGCCCGGGTACCGTCCCATCCTCAAGCCGCATGCGAAGCAGATCCGCGAAGCCGTCCGGCTCATCTCGGATGCCCAGCGCCCCGTGTTCTACATCGGCGGCGGTGTCATCCGCTCCCAGGCGGAGAAGGAGCTGCTCAAGCTCGCCGAGGCGACCAACATTCCCGTGGCTACGACCCTGATGGCCCGTGGTGCGTTCCCCGATTCGCACCAACTGCACCTGGGAATGCCGGGTATGCACGGCAGCGTGCCTGCTGTGACCGCCCTCCAGAAGTCCGACCTCCTCATCACCATCGGCGCCAGGTTCGATGACCGAGTCACCGGCAACCTCGATTCCTTCGCCCCGAACGCGCAGGTCATCCACGCCGATATCGACCCGGCGGAGATCGGGAAGAATCGTGACGTCGACGTCGCCATCGTCGGTGATGCCCGCGAGGTGCTTGCGGAGATGCTCACCGAGATGCGCGGCAAGTTCCCCAAGGCTCTCGAGCGTCAGCGCGAGCCCTGGTGGCGCTTCCTCAATCGCCTCAAGACGACCTACCCGCTGGGCTATGACACACAGGATGAACTCTGCGATCCGCAGTATGTGATCTCGCGGATCTCGGCCCTGACCGGACCCGAGGCGGTCTACGCGGCCGGTGTCGGCCAGCACCAGATGTGGGCCGCTCAGTTCGTCGAGTTCGAGCGTCCCAAGTCATGGCTGAACTCCGGAGGGCTTGGCACCATGGGTTACTCGGTACCCGCAGCGATGGGGGCGAAGGTCGCCGAACCGGACCGGGTGGTCTGGGCCATCGACGGCGACGGATGCTTCCAGATGACTAACCAGGAACTCGCGACCTGCGCGCTCAACGACATCCCGATCAAGGTCGCGATCATCAACAACTCGTCACTGGGCATGGTTCGTCAGTGGCAGACCCTGTTCTATGACGGCCGGTACTCCAACACCGATCTCAACACCGGCCATGAGACGATCCGGATCCCCGACTTCGTCAAACTCGCCGAGGCCTATGGCTGCCTGGCCCTGCGCGTGGACAGCAACGACGACGTCGATGCTGCGATCAAGACGGCGCTGGAGACCAACGACCGTCCCGTGGTCCTCGACTTCACGGTCCCACCGGACGCCATGGTGTGGCCGATGGTCGCCGCCGGAGTCTCCAACGACGAGATCGAATACGCACGCGGCATTCGCCCCGAGTTCGACGGCGAAGGCGACGAGCAGGCCGAGAACCAGATCGCGGACGCAGGCACGGAAGAAGACGGCACGGTTCGCTCCGTGGCACAGATCGAAGGAGGCCTGGAATGAACAACCGGCACACACTCTCAGTCCTGGTCGAGAACAAGCCCGGCGTGCTCACTCGCTTCACCGGCCTCATCGCCCGCCGCGGCTTCAACATCCACAGCCTCGCAGTGGGCGTGACCGAACACGATGAGCTCTCGCGAATCACGGTCGTCGTCGACGTCAAGGACGTGCCGCTGGAGCAGGTGACCAAGCAGCTCAACAAGCTGGTCAACGTGATCAAGATCGTCGAGCTCGAACCGGCCACCTCGGTGCGACGAGCCCACATCATCTACAAGGTCAAGGCCAACGCCACCACCCGTCCGCAGGTCGCTGCGGCAGTGGAGATGTTCCGTGCGAAGATCGTCGACGTGGGTCCCGACTCCGTCAGCGTCGAAGCCACCGGCGAGCTGGGCAAGGTCGAGGCCCTGCGCGAAGTCCTCGAGCCGTTCGGGATCAAGGAGATCGTCCAATCGGGCACCGTGGCCATCGGCCGCGGATCGAAGTCGATCACCGACCGCGCTCTGCGCAACTGAACCTGTGACACTGCGCAGCTGAACCCTGCGCAGCTGACGTCCTCACGTTCCACTTCGTGGAACGTGAACCATCTCAACAAGTGAACAGCAGTACCGAACTGTGAAACAATGGGGGCGTACCCCAAACCTCTGAAGGAGCAAGAGAACTATGGCAGCAGAACGCTATTACGACGACAACGCAGATCTGTCCGTCATCCAGGGCAAGAAGGTCGCCGTCATCGGCTACGGCAGCCAGGGCCACGCGCACTCACTGAGCCTGCGAGATTCCGGTGTCGAGGTCCGCATCGGCCTCAAGGAAGGCTCCGCCAGCCGCGACAAGGCCGCAGCCGAAGGCCTCGAGGTCGGCACCCCGGCCGAGGTCTCCGAATGGGCCGACCTCGTTGTGATCCTCGCTCCTGACCAGGTTCAGGCCGAGATCTACAATGCTGAGATCGCGCCTAACCTGTCGCCCGGCAACGCTCTGCTCTTCGCCCACGGCTTCAACATCCGCTTCGACTACATCCAGCCGCCAGAGGGCGTCGACGTCATCATGGTCGCACCCAAGGGGCCCGGACACGTTGTGCGTCGCGAATACGTCGATGGACGCGGCGTCCCTGTTCTCGTGGCCGTCGAAGCAGACGCCACCGGCAGCGCCTGGGAGCTCGTGCTCTCCTATGCCAAGGGCATCGGCGGACTGCGTGCAGGTGGCATCAAGACCACCTTCACGGAGGAGACCGAGTCGGATCTCTTCGGCGAGCAGACCGTACTCTGCGGCGGCACCTCCCACCTCGTGCAGTACGGCTTCGAGGTCCTGACCGAAGCCGGCTACCAGCCGGAGATCGCCTACTTCGAGGTTCTCCACGAGCTCAAGCTCATCGTCGATCTCATGGTCGAGGGCGGAATCGCCAAGCAGCGTTGGTCGATCTCCGACACCGCTGAGTACGGCGACTACGTCTCCGGACCTCGCGTCATCACCCCGGACGTGAAGAAGAACATGGAAGCCGTCCTCGCGGACATCCAGAACGGCAAGTTCGCCGAGCGCTTCATGAACGACCAGAAGAACGGTGCGGCCGAGTTCAAGGAACTGCGCTCGAAGGAAGAGACGCACCCGATCGAGACCACAGGCCGCGAACTGCGCAAGATGTTCGCGTGGCTCAAGGATTCCGATGACGACTACACCGAGGGCACTGCCGCTCGCTGATCGTCACACCACGAAGCCCCGGAAGGCCGCTTGGCCTCCGGGGCTTCGTCGTACCCGCTCCAGACGGAACACGACTATGCCACTGCTCGAAGCGACTATTTCCACTCATTGGGGACCCGCAATCCTGGTGATGTGAATTACTGTTGGAATCGTGACGAATTACAGGTTCGAGAACTTCAAGCCCGCCTTCGACGAGTCCACCGGCGCCCCCGATGAACGTACGCAGGGATACTTCGCGTCGACGAGTGTGGGGTTCCACGACGCCCGGTCCACCGATGATGCGCTGAAGAACCGTGTCGAGCGCGCCATCGCCGACGGGCGGAATCTCACCGCCGTCTACGCGAAGCAGGAATACGAACACGCCCTCGACGCCAGCGTTCCCGTGGCGACCTTCGCGTGGTTTGAGAAGCTGGTCAACGTGGGCGGCGGGCGTCTGGTGCCCGGTCACCTGATCACATGGGTGACAGTGCGCCCGACGCATCGCCGACGCGGACTGCTGCGGTCACTGATGACGAGCGACCTCGCCGAGGCGAAGGCCGACGGATACCCGTTCGCCGCACTGACAGCGACCGAAGGTGGGATCTACTCCCGCTTCGGCTTCGGCGTCGCCACCTGGGCCCACTCCATCGAGGTCGACACCTCACCCGGTTTCAAAATGGTCCACGAACCCGATCGTCGAGTCGAGATGTGTCTGCCCAGCGAACTGCGCGAACTGGCCCCGAGGATCTACGGGGAGTTTATGCGCACCTCCCCGGGTGCGATGGAACGCCAGCAGACCTACATCGAGCGCGCCACCGGTGCATTGAACACCGATACAGGCGAAGCCGACCGCGGTGTGCGTGCCGCCCTGCACTTCAACGAGCAGGGAGAGCCCGACGGCTACGTGTCCTATAAGTTCGCCGGCTGGTCGAAGAATCCGCCGACGATCGATCTCATCGACTTCGTCGCGGTCACCGACGCCGCCTATGCCTCACTCTGGTCGTTCCTGGCTGCCATCGATCTGTCGACGAGAGTGACATTCGGAGAGTCCGCCGAGGACTCGCCGCTGCCCTGGCTGCTCACCGACTCCCGCCGCGTTCGAACCGTGTCCACGGAGGACAACATCTGGATCCGGATCCTCGATGTCAAGGCGGCACTCGAAGCCAGGCCCTGGTACGTGCCCGGCACATTGGTACTCGAGATCGACGACTCACTCGATCTGGCTGGCGGTCGCTACACGATCACCTCCGACGGTGAGAACGCCGTCGTCGAAACCGCCCCCGATTCGGCCTCTGCCGATCTGAGCATGGGCATCGCGGAACTCGGCTCCCTCTACTTCGGCGGCGCCGACCCCGTCATCCTCGCCCGCGCAGGACGCATCGACGAGAACGTGCCGGGTGCTGCCGTACGTGCCAGCTCGATGTTCAACCTGGGCCGGATGCCGTACTCACCCAACGGGTTCTGAACTCACTCAACGGTTTCTGAGACTCACACCTGAGTGAGCGGAGACTCCCTTCCCAGAGTTTGAGACTTTGTGAAAGCATTCACAAAGTCTCATAAGATGGACGCGTCCCGGACGCAACAGGAGGAACTCAGTGCCCAAGCCCATCGTGCTCATCGCCGAAAATCTGTCACCGGCCACCATCGATGCCCTCGGAGGCGACTTCGAGATCCGTCACACCGAAGGTGCTGACCGCTCTCAGCTCCTCAGCGACATCGTCGATGCCGATGCGATCCTCGTCCGCTCCGCCACTCAGGTCGATGCCGAGGCGATCGGTGCGGCGAAGGGTCTCAAGGTCATCGCCCGTGCCGGCGTCGGACTCGACAATGTCGACGTCCCGGCGGCCACCTCGGCGGGTGTCATGGTCGTCAACGCTCCGACCTCGAACATCATCTCCGCGGCGGAGCTGACCATGGCCCACATCCTCGGGTCCGCACGCTACTTCGGTGCCGGCAACACCTCGCTCAAGGCGGGGGAGTGGAAGCGTTCGAAGTACACGGGCGTGGAGCTCTACGAGAAGACTCTGGGCATCGTCGGACTCGGTCGCATCGGCGGTCTCGTGGCCGAGCGTGCGAAGGCATTCGGCATGCGTCTGGTCGGCTACGACCCCTACATCACACAGGCTCGCGCCGCACAGATGGGCGTCGAGGTCGTCGACCTGCCCGGGCTCTTGGCCGTGTCCGACTTCGTCACCGTCCACATGCCCAAGACCCCGGAGACGATCGGCATGATCAGCACCGAGGAATTCAAGATCGCGAAGTCCGGCGCTCGGTTCATCAATGTGGCCCGCGGCGGCATCATCGACGAGGACGCCCTCGCCGAGGCGATCGCCGTAGGTGAGGTCGGCGGCGCCGGCATCGACGTGTGGAACACCGAACCTCCGGAGCACTCGGCGCTGATGGAACTCGACGCCGTCAACGTCACGCCCCACCTCGGCGCATCGACCGCTGAAGCACAGGAGAAGGCCGGCGTCGCCGTGGCCAAGTCCGTGCGCAAGGCCCTGGCCGGAGAACTCGTTCCCGACGCGGTCAACGTTGCCGGCGGAGCCATCCACGAGGACGTGCGCCCGGGCATTCCCCTGGCCGAACGACTCGGCCGAGTCGTCAACTCGCTGGCGAACTCCTCTGTCACTCACTTCAAGGTCGAGGTCAACGGCGAGATCGCAGACAAGGACGTGTCCGTCCTCAAGCTCTCCGCGCTCAAGGGCCTGTTCAAGGACGTCGTGTCCGATCAGGTCTCCTACGTCAACGCACCGCTGCTGGCCGAGGAGCGTGGCATCGGGGTCGAACTCGTCACCGATCCGTACTGCGAATCCTTCCGCAATGTCACGCGGCTGACCGCGACGACGAGCGAAGGGCAGCGGATCTCGGTCTCGGGCACCGTGACCGGTCCGAAGCTCGTGCAGAAGCTCACCGAGGTCAACGACTTCGACCTGGAGATCGAGCTCACCGACAACCTGCTCATCTTCCGTTATGAGGATCGTCCCGGCATCATCGGTCAGCTGGGCCAGGCTCTCGGCGCCAACGACATCAACATCGCCGGCATGCAGGTCTCGCCTTCGGCGACCGACAACGATGCACTCTCCGTGCTGGCAGTCGACTCGGCGGTATCCGAGGAAGTCGTCAAGGCAGTGGCCGGAGCCGTCAACGCATCAGCGTTCAGCGGAGTCTCACTGAGCGAGGACTGAACTCCACCGGAAACAGCAGATCGAAGAAGGACCCGTTCACCTCTGACGATGAGGTGAACGGGTCCTGATCGTCACCCAGGTCCAGAGCTCGTCGGCGAGCACTGCAGCCGAGATGCCGATGAGGGCTCCGGCGATCGTGTCGGAGAGCCAGTGCACCTGCAGCGCTGTGCGCGACCACATCATCAGCAGGATCCACGCGAAGGCCAGGACCATCGACCAGTGGAACCGCAGGCGCACCGGTTCGAGCGGGGCAGTGATCTCGGCCGGAGCGGCTGCGGTTTCGGTGGGGACAGTCTCGGTGTCAGTAGGGACAGGCTCGGTCTTGTTCTCCGGTGGGATCGCCAATGGGGCGACTGCACCTACCTCGGCCAGACGCAGCATATGCGCACGGGAGGCAATGAATGCCAGCCCCAAGGCCAGTGCGGCCGCGCCCATGGAATGGCCCGAAGGATAGGAATAGCCCAGGGAGTCATAGAGCTGCTCACTGGGGCGGACCCGAGTGACCACGGCCTTGAGCAGCTCGGATAGGACGATTCCCATGAGCATGGTGGTCACGAGGACGCCCGCCGAGCGGAATCGTCGCAGGAGGATGAAGATCGCGGCCAGCAGGCCGGTGCAGATCACGGCCCCCGTACCCCCGCCCACCTCGGCGAGGATGACCGCCAGCCAGTACCCGGAGGTGTCGGGCTCAAGGCCGACGAGATTCAGCCAGTCCTGGTCAACGGTCGTGGGCCCGGAGACATCGACCCTCAGCCACAGGCCGAAGGCAACGACGAGGAGGACCGCCGGCAGGGTGGACCACAGAATCCACGAGGGTTGACGGACCGACACTATTGAGGGCTCGGACTCAGACTCAAGATCAGGCTCAGGCGTTCCAGAGTCCGTAGGTCGATGCCAGTGACGCAATCTTCTTCGCGCGGGCCAGGCGTGGCAGGTATGAGCCGTCCGTGATCTCGGAGCCGCCCTCGGCAGCCTCGAGAAGCTGGCGGGCCCAGTCGCGCTCGTCTTCGCTCGGGCTCATCGATTCGTTGAGCGTCACGACCTGATCGACGTTGAGCACGAGCTTTCCGGTCATGCCCATCATGTGGGTGACCTCGGCGTCCTGGCTGACCTGTTCATCGGTGGCCGTCGCTGCGGAGGGTCCGTCGATCGCGCCGGGAAGACCGCCCATACGCGAGGCGATTGTCAGTCGTGAGCGGGCATAGGCCAGTGCCATCGGATCGCCGGAGAAGCCGGTGTCCTTGCGGAAGTCGTTCGTTCCGAAGGCAAGACGAAATGTGCCCGGCGCCTCGGCGATCTTGGTCGCGTTCTCCACACCCATCGCAGATTCGAGCAGAGCGATGACCGGGAGTCCTGCCTTCGCACGCATCGCGGTGTAGGAGACCTGCTCGGGACGTTCTGTCTCGGGCAGCATCACTCCGCGCAGGCCGGGGAGCATGGCGATGGAGGCAAGGTCGTCGTCCCAGAACTCGGAGTCCATCTTGTTGA
The DNA here is from genome assembly GCF_021532235.1 of Brevibacterium sp. UCMA 11752. NCBI lineage: Bacteria > Bacillati > Actinomycetota > Actinomycetes > Micrococcales > Brevibacteriaceae > Brevibacterium > Brevibacterium sp. UCMA 11752. The sequence continues at coordinate 2,181,383 of NZ_JACBOS010000003.1, forward strand.
TCCGGACCCATGCGGACATGCCGCCTTCAAGCGCACGTACGACATTGTCGCGGGCGGCGAGCTTCTTGTCGTCGGAGACCGAGGCCTCGAGGTCGAAGATGACGGAATCCGATTCGGAGATCTGCGCCTCGGTGAAGATCTCCTCCTTGGCCGCGTTGACCAACAGCCAGGAGCGGGAGAGCTTGGCGGGAAGTGCGGCGGCACGGGCGTTGCGGATCGTTTCTGTCAATGATCGACTTTCTCTGGGGTTTCGGGGTGTTCCTCCCATCTTCGACGCTCGGGCCGCGGAATTGTAGTCGGGAACGAAGTTTGAGACATGAAATTGTGGATCACGGGATTCACCGACCCCGGCAGCCGAGATGTGTCCGAATAGTAGGACGATCAAGTTGCATGCTGAGATGAGTTCTAGTCTGAGTCCATGAAGTTTTCAATTGCAGTCATGCCCGGCGACGGTATCGGCAACGAGGTCGTCCCCGAAGGCCTCAAGGTCCTCAAGCGCGCCATCGAGGTGTCCGGCGAACCCGTGGAACTCGATCTCACGGACTATGAAGTCGGTGCCAAGCGCTGGCACGAGACCGGCGAGACACTCACGGACGACGAGCTGGAATCGCTGCGTTCCCACGATGCCATCTTCTTCGGCGCCTGCGGTGACCCAAGTGTGCCGTCGGGTGTGCTCGAGCGAGGTGTGATCCTCAAGATGCGCTTCGGCCTGAGCCACGCAGTCAACCTGCGTCCCTCGAAGCTCTTCGCTGGAGTCACCAGCCCGTTGGCCGACCCCGGCGAGATCGACTTCGTCGTCGTCCGCGAAGGCACCGAAGGCTCCTACACCGGAATGGGCGGCTCGGTGCGCACCGATACTCCCTACGAGGTCGCGACCGAGGTCTCGATCAACACCTGGTACGGCGTGGAGCGGGCAGTCCGTGATGCGTTCGAACGTGCACAGGCCAGGAACAAGAAGCTCACCTACGTCCACAAGCACAACGTCATGGTCCACGCGGGTCACCTGTGGCGTCGCGTCGTCGAGAAGGTCGGCGCAGAATACCCAGAGGTGACATTCAACTACGAGCACACGGACGCGTGCACGATCTACATGGTCACCGACCCCGGCCGCTATGACGTGATCGTCACCGACAACCTCTTCGGTGACATCCTCACCGACCTCGCCGCGGCTGTCACCGGCGGCATCGGTCTGGCCGCCTCGGGCAACCTCAACGTCGAAGGCACGGGACCGAGCCTGTTCGAGCCCATCCACGGATCGGCACCGGACATCGCCGGACAGCAGATCGCCGATCCGACCGCTTCGATCCTCTCCGGTGCGCTCATGGCCTCGCACCTGGGGCTCGATGTCGTGGCGAAGTCGATCGAGACCGCTGTCGAAGCCGATCTGGCCGACCGCGACGGAACCAAGCGATCCACCGCCGAGGTGGGCGACGCGATCGCTGCTCGCCTGAGCTGACAGGGCCTGCAGGGACCGAGGTTGGGCACGACCACCTCGGCGCGGCGAGAGCCGACTGGACGATTCGTGAGCCATCACCCCGGTGCGACGCGCACCGGGGTGATGGACTACCCTGACAGTGTCACTCATCACAAATGAGAAAAGAGTTCTTATGACTAACTTTGCCGTTCTCAAGAATGTCCAGCCGCAACCCGAGCTGGTGCGCGAGAACATCAAGAAGGACCCCGGATTCGGGCTCTACTTCACCGACCACATGGCCCATGTCAGGTACACCCTTGACGATGGATGGCACGCTCACGAGGTGAAGCCGTACGGCCCGCTGGTGCTCGATCCTGCGTCTGCAGTGTTCCACTACGCGCAGGAGATCTTCGAAGGTATGAAGGTCTACCGCCACGCAGACGGCTCCGTCTGGACCTTCCGTCCCGAGCGCAACGCCGCGCGCATCAACAAGTCCGCCGAGCGTCTTGCGCTGCCGCAGATCTCGGAATCCGACTTCATCGAATCGATCAAGGCGCTGGTCTCACTCGATCAGCAGTGGGTTCCCACCCCTGAATCCGAAGCCGACGAATCGAGCCTGTACCTGCGCCCCTTCATGATCGCCACCGAACGGTTCCTCGGCGTGCGCTCCAGCCATGAGGTCGACTACTACGTCATCGCCAGCCCCGCCGGGCCCTACTTCTCCGGCGGCATCAAGCCCGTCTCGATCTGGCTGTCGCAGAACTTCAACCGCGCCGGCGCCGGCGGCACCGGATTCGCCAAGTGCGGCGGCAACTACGCGGGCTCGCTGGCGGCGCAGAACGAAGCTGCAGCCCAGGGCTGCCAGCAGGTGCTGTTCACCGATGCGGCAGAGAACAAATACGTCGATGAGCTCGGCGGAATGAACCTCATGCTCGTGACCAAGGATGGCCGCCTGCTCACCCCGGAGCTCGGTGATTCCATCCTCGACGGTGTCACTCGCCGGTCCCTGCTCGACCTCGCCCCGCAGCTGGGCCTGAAGCCGGAAGAGCGCAAGATCTCCGTCGAAGAATGGCGTAAGGGAGCTGCCAATGGCGACATCGTCGAAGCCTTCGCCTGTGGCACCGCCGCAGTCGTGACTCCGATCGGCCGTGTCATCGGCACCGAATCCACGATCGACCACGGTGAAGAGCCTGGTGAGAAGACCATGGAGTTCCGTAAGACTCTGCTCGACATCCAGTACGGTCGCGCCGAGGACAAGAACAACTGGATGGTTCGTCTGGCCTGAAGTCTGGGGGCTGCTCAGACGAGGCGGCTCGGGTCGTCCTACATTGAGAGGGTCGGGTGCTGCGATTTCGATCGCGGCACCCGGCCCTTTTGAGCTGCAACAGGACTTTTTGATGTGGCATGCGAATTTCGACAGAACGGACGCTGGGGTTCAAGGAGGCATGGCTCGGCTGGCGTGACACAGTCGACGTGGCTCGGTCTGCTCGACACAGTCAACGTGGCTCGGCAGGCGTGGTTCAGAAGGTGGACATGGTTCAGATGGTGTGGCGAATCCGCGAGAGCACGCGAGCTACCGAAGCCGCGTCGACGAGGTCGGAGTCGGTGAGGCCGCCGACCAGGCGATCGGCTGCGATTCCGCGGCTCAGGTCCTCCGCCGCGCCGCCCGAACGGAGTTAGACAGCCGCGAGCGGAGAAGCAGAGACTCCCTCCAAGGGAGTGTCGGTCGACCGGATGCGGAATGCCGTTCTCAACATGAATATTCCGCTGGCCAGAAGGAGCCAGGTGAGCGGGAGGACACAGACCCCGAGGACGACGTCGCGTCCTGCCCCCAGTGCGATCAGCAGGGTGGCAATAGCGATGCCGCCGAGGACTGTGAGACCGCCCAGCACGAAGTCTCGGCGAAAATAGCTGCGCTGTCCGATCCTCTTCGACAGGCGAACAACACCTGCCCGGCCCATCACGACTCGAACCACGCCACTGCGATCGGCGACGAACTGCATCAACGACGCTGCACCCCAACGAGTGAAGACGATTGTCACCGCAGTGCCGAGGACGATTGAGACCGGGATGATCCAGAGCAGTGAACTTGGCTCAGGTAGGAGCAGCAGCGCGATTCCCAGCCACAGGGCCATGCCGACGACGAAGATTCCGCAGGCGCTGACGCTGAGCCGAACCCGCCTGGGTGTGGTTCCCGTTGCAAGTGCATTGACGATAGCCGACGAAGGCGGGACTCCGTTGCGGAACATGGGCTGTGCCCTCCTGTTGGTCGAGTCCTCCTGGGGATCCGTTGGCTGGAATTCTACAGAGTCGCGCAAACGCCTCCGACTTCCATCGGACTGGATCCAAGCGCGCAGACAAGATGCAGGCAATTTTACTCACAAATGCGTTAAAGAGGTATTGTGGCCTCGTGTCTACTGCAACCTCGGCGTCTACGCCGACCGCTTCCGAAGTCGTCGCCAACCTTCCGTGGCGGTGGCGAACCCAAGGTGCCATCTTCATCATCGGCGGCCTCGGGTTCATGTTCGACGCTTGGGACGTCGCCCTCAACGGGTTCCTCATCCCACTGCTCAGTGACTACTGGAACCTGAGCGTAGGCCAGGCCGCCTGGATCGCTACGGCCAACCTCATCGGCATGGCGTTGGGTGCCTTCATCTGGGGCGGCATCGCTGATGTCATCGGCCGCAAGAAGGCCTTCACACTCACACTCCTCGTGTTTTCGATCTTCACCGTCGCTGGAGCCTTCTCTCCTGCGTTCAGCTGGTTCATCCTCTTCCGATTCCTCGCTGGATTCGGGCTCGGCGGATGCATCCCCGTCGACTATGCCCTCGTCGGAGAATTCACCCCCAAGAAGCACCGTGGTCGGGTCCTGACCGCAATGGACGGTTGGTGGCCGATCGGCGCCTCGCTGTGCGCCTTCGTCTCTGCAACGCTGCTGGACGTGGGGGATTGGCGCCTCATCATGCTTGTCATGATCGTGCCCGCGCTGCTGACGGTTGCCGTGCGTTTCGGAATTCCCGAATCCCCCCTCTACCTTGCTTCCGTCGGACGGTACGCCGAAGCCGACGCCATCATCTCCCGGCTCGTTGAGCGCACCGGCGCCGAGGTGACGACGTGGACCCACGATGTCCCCACCGCGGGCGCGACCGACGCTTCCGGTGCCAGCGGCACGACCGCGCCCCAGGCCACCGACACGACCGCGGCCCGGGCCACCGACACGACCGCGGCCCAGGCCACCGGCACGGGCGACGTAACCGGCGCGGCCCAGGCGCCGGTGAAGACATCGGACTCGGCTGGAACGGTGACTTCCGTCAACAAACAGCTTCGTGCAGCCAGCGGCCAGCTGGTCCAGCTCTGGCAGTACTCGGCGAAGACGACTCTCGTCTCCTGGTCGCTGTTCGTGTCCGTTCTCCTTGTCTACTACGCGGCACTGACGTGGCTGCCGGGCATCCTGAAGAAGCAGGGCATGGGCGATCAAGCAGCATTCATGGTCACCGGGTCGATGACCGCAGTGGGCATCCTCGGCGTCATCGTCTCGGCTCTGATCGTCGAACGTGTGGGCCGAAAATGGGTGCTCGGCGTGACCTCGATCGTCTCCGCCCTCCTCTTGGTCGGCGCTGCAGTGTTCATCGAGGCCTCAGGCTCAGAGCTGACCTTCGCCGCTAAGGCCAGCATCATCGGATTCGGGTTCGTCGTGCAGATCGCGATTCCCACTCTCTACACCTACGTGTCGGAGTTGTACCCGACTCGGCTGCGAGGTTCGGGGTTCGGCTGGGCATCTGCCGCCTCACGCATTGCAACCGGTATCGCTCCGCTGGTCTTCGGTGCATTCATGTGGCCAGTCCTCGGACTGACAGTGACCTTCATCCTCACGGGACTGCTCGTGATCGTGGCCGTGGTCCTGATGGGACTGCTTTCGCGCGAGACCACGGGCGAAGCGCTCGATTGAGGTTCTCATCGCTTGGCTTCACCTCTGACCTGGGTTGACACTGATCGGAAATCTCGTGTCAGGACCGACCGCTACTGTGATTGATATGGAAGCGGAGTCGGTTTCAGACGTGATCACCGAGATTCATCGGTGGCGCGAAGTGCTGTCCGATCTGCCGCCAGCGCAGACGGAGGACGAAGCGATCGACAGAATCACTGCGTTGGAAGAACTGACCTCAGTGAGTGCGGCAGCTCAGGCAAGAGAGACGCTGACATTCGACATGCACCGTCGGAATCGTGAAGCCGAAGAAGGAATGTCGCGCCGCAGACAGGGCAAGGGCCTCGGTGCCGAGATCGGGTTGGCTCTGAAGGTCTCACGGGCCAGAGGCAGCAAACTGCTCGGCTTCGCGAGGTCCCTGTTGATGGATCTGCCGAAGACCTATGCCTCCTTGAAGAGCGGAGACATCTCAGAGGAGAAGGCGCGAGTTGTTGCGAAGGAGACCGATTGGCTCCCCAGGGGCAAGCGTCACCAGGTCGATGATCGGATGGCCGACCGCCTCGCCGAGGTGGGTGTCGGTCGGCTGGGCAACGAGGTTCGCGCACTGGCTCAGCAGCTCGACCAGAAAGCAGCCGTCGAACACCTCGACAGATGTGTGGAAGAACGTGCCGTCACTGTGCGTCCTGCACCAGGAAACATGGCGTATCTGACAGCGCTCCTGCCCCTGTCACAGGCGGTGGCGGCGTATTCCAACCTGTCGAGATCGGCACAGTCCATCGTCGGGACAGGACTGTCCGAAGGGCGAACTCAAGGACAGGTCATGGCCGATCTCTTGGTCGAGAGAACCACGGGCCAAGACAGTGCTGAGGCTATTCCTACCGAAGTCCACGTGGTGATGAATGAGAACAGCCTCTTCGACCCAGGCGAGACTCCAGCCTGGTTTCCCGGCTTCGGCCCGATTCCGGCAAAGACGGCACGCGAATTCATCGCCCAGAACGAAGCTTCAGTCTTCATCCGCAGGTTGTACACGCGTCCGTCCGACGGACAGCTGGTACGAATGGACTCGAAGCGACGTGAGTTCTCCGGACTGCTTCGACGCATGGTGGTCATCCGCGATGACGTCTGCCGATCACCGTGGTGCGATGCCCAGATCAAACACGCGGACCACTCGCAGGCATTCGCCGCGGGTGGTGAGACCGACTGGGACAATGCATCGGGACTGTGCGCTGCCTGCAACTTCCTCAAGGAGCTGCCAGGTTGGCGACACGAGGCCACAGCAGAAGAGTTGGTCGTCCGGACTCCCACAGGGCACAGATATCCGATCGGCACCAGACCGCTCGGGACCCCGACGAGGAATTCCAGTGAGCTTCCCCGCTCCAATCTCGCCAACGAACCGACATCGAATGAAGCCAGCAACCCCAACACCTTCACAGTGAGGATTCCTCCATTTCGAAAGGTCGAAGCGCCGAGGCTTGAGGGAAGATTCGAATCCCTCAAGGTAGATATGTGGCACCGTCGTGAAGAGCCGCCGAGCGAGGTGGAGATGTGCCTTGTCGGACAACTGGCCGAATTCGTCTCTGCAGTCTGATGCACCAGGCTCTCGGCACTCTGATGCACCCGGCAGAGCATCATGTCCTCGGCCGCGCAGCGAGAATTCCCTCTGAGTTCAACTGCGCGACTGCCGACGTGGCTAGGCTGGGAGCATGGACGAATATGCCGAGTGTGAGGTTCTCGGAACTTCACCTGCAGAGCTCAACGTCGAACTCGTGTGGGGTCTACCAGGTGGGCTGGGCCAAAGCTGGGAACCCGTCGGCTCCGCAGCCGGAATCCCGGGAATGCTGCCTCCTCCCCACGAGGTCGAAGAACTCTACGCAACGGCGGCAGCCGAACCGCCTTTGAGCGAAGATCCGACGCACGCGTCACTGTTCGCAAACCTCTACGACCTCTCGGTCCGAAATGGTCAGGTCCTCGTCGTGGCAGGGCGATCCGACGGGCGCTTACGATCGATCGCCTACGGACATTTCTGGTCGTGGCTGGAACAGGATTACGACTGGGCACATGAGCTCCGCTCGGCTCTCGGAGACGCCGCTCAGACAATCGAATGGTCTTTCGCGCTCAACCTGTTGGCACGTGACCCAAATCTGCGCAGTTCTGGTCTCGGACGGGCCACTCTGCAGACGTGGCTGGCCGGAATCAGCGGATACAGCTGCTGGCTGCAGACAAGTGACATCGACAGCCCCGCCCGCCGACTCTATGAGAGCCTCGGATTCTTCACGCTCGGTCATGGGCCGCTGGCACCCAACGGCAATCCGGGGCTGGTGATGTTCAGGCCAGCAGCCTGAGCCGAACCGTTCACTAGAATGGTGGCATGCGCAAAGAAGCTCCGGCAGACAATCAGAAGACCGAAACCTCCACCACGGCCGCAGAGCCGCAGAGCACGGAGTCGCAGAACACTGCCCCGATGCCACACGACGAGAACCTGTGGCTCGAAGACATCCACGGTGACGAGCCGATGGACTGGGTCAGGGACCAGAACGCGAAGACCATCTCCCGGTTCCAGGACGACCTGTTTGACTCCATCGCCGGAGACATTCGGACGGCGTTGGACTCCGAGGGCAAGATCCCGATGGTGGCCAAACGCGGTGAGTACTACTTCAACTTCTGGCGTGACTCCAAGAATCCCAAAGGCATGTGGAGACGAACCACATGGGACAGCTACGTCTCAGATTCCCCCGAGTGGGAGATCCTCATCGACCTCGACGAACTCGGCGCAGCGGAGGAGACGCCGTGGGTATGGGCCGGAGCCTCGGTGCGTCGTTCGGACGATTCCCGAGCACTCGTCTCACTGTCTCCCGACGGTGGCGACGCCCACCGGGTGCGCGAATTCGACTTGGTGACCAAGACCTTCGTCGACGGCGGCTTCGATCTGCCCTCGGCAAAGACTCGCTTCGCGTGGTTGGACGATGACACGATCATCGTCGCCACCGATACCGGCGAAGACTCACTGACCACATCGTCCTATCCGCGACAGGCTCGTGTCCTCACGCGCGGACAGGCCATCTCCGATGCCCCGATCGTGGCCGAAGTTCCCCACGACCATGTCGCCATCTTCGTGGGCAGCGATGTGGGAGCGGCAGCAGCCGACGCGGTCGACCGAGCGTTCGCCATCGATGCCATCGACTTCTTCAATACGCAGCTCAGCTTCATCGACCTCGACGCAGTCACCGATGAGTCGGGGCCCGTCTCAACCGTCGCCTCGGCGTGGGAGAACAACTGGACCGTCGTCGAGGTGCCGACCGATGTGGAAGTCGGGTTGGAAAGGGACAACGTCCTCTTCCGTCCCCAATCTGAGTGGATTCACGAGGATTACTCGGTCCCGGCCGGAGGTCTGGCCGTCGCTGACATCGCCGAGGTGAAGGCCGGGACAATCGCACCGACCGTCATCTTCACCCCGGATGAGCACACGTCCCTGCAGTCATGGACGTGGACACGGGACTACCTGATCCTCGAGCTGCTGACCGACGTGCAGTCGCAACTGAGCGTTCTTGACCCGAACGACGACTTCTCGTCGTCCTCCCTGCCAGGACTCCCCGCCAATCACATGGTCGGGTTGGGAGCCGTCGACAAACATGATGACGCGAGCGCCAACGACTATTGGCTGGTGAGCACGGGGTTTCTGACTCCATCGACCCTGTCGTACGGGAGCCTGGAATCGTCGAAGGGTGACAGTGAGCCCGTCGTCATCAAGTCGGCTCCAGCACTCTTTCCCAGCGACGGGTTCAGCGTCGAACAGCACTTCACCACCAGCGAGGACGGGACGAAGATCCCCTACTTCCAGATCGCCGACAGCACGCTGGTCCTCGATGGGAGCAATCCGACCCTCCTGGACGGTTACGGCGGATTCGAAGTCAGCCGGACTCCGGCGTACTCCCCGGTGATGGGCATCGGCTGGTTGGGTCGCACGACGACCGGAACCCGACACGATCCCGCCGATCAACATACCGATGAGACCGCCGAGGCACCGATTCCCGCAGGACGTCGTGGGGTCTATGTCCTCGCCAACATCCGCGGCGGTGGAGAATACGGGCCGCGGTGGCACACCTCGGCGATGCGGGAGAACCGGATGCGAGCCTATGAGGACTACGCCGCCGTCGCCCGAGACCTCATCACCCGTGGGGTGACGAACCCGTCGAGCTTGGCCTGCGCCGGCGGATCCAACGGTGGGCTGCTGGTGGGGAACATGCTCACACAGCACCCCGAGCTCTTCGGTGCGATTTCGTGCGGAGTGCCTCTTCTGGACATGCGCCGCTACACCAAACTCAGCGCCGGCTATTCGTGGAAGGCCGAATACGGTGACCCCGATGTGGCCGAGGACTGGGCGTTCATCCAGAAGTTCTCGCCCTACCATCTGCTCGAAGACGGCACAGACTATCCGCCCGTGCTGTTCTGGACGGCGACCTCTGATGATCGTGTGGGACCAGTGCAGGCACGCAAGATGGCTGCGCGGATGCAGAATCGCGGCATCTCGGATGTGTGGTTCTTCGAAGACACGGAAGGCGGACACTCAGCGGCATCGGACAACAGACAGGCGGCATTCACCCGAGCCCTGAGCTACCGGTTCCTGTGGAACTCACTGACCGGAGAGTGAGCAAGTTCATAGCCTCGAAGAAGCCCCCGAGAGTAGGTTTGGAACCATGACGAACGACATGCACGAACCCCAGCGTTTTCACGCCGAATACAAGGTCATCGGCGGGAAGCTTGTGGTCGCCGATGTGGAGACCGACGGGAAGCACATCACCGAGGTCAAAATCTCCGGTGACTTCTTCCTCGAACCCGAAGAGGCCTATTTCGACCTCGCCCCCGCTCTTGTAGGCGCCAGCGTCATCGCCGACAACGCGAATCTGCGGCAGCGCCTCGATGCGGCGCTCGCCGGGTACGGCTCGGAACTGGCGATGCACGGATTCTCCACCTCGGACATCGCCACCGTCGTCCGCCGTGCTCTGGGGTCGGCGGCGAACTTCACCGACTTCGACTGGCAGGTCATCCGCGGCCAAGTGCTGCCCACGCAGCTCAATGTCGCACTCGATGAGGTGCTGCTGGAGGAAGTGGCGGCGGGACGTCGGAAACCGACGCTGCGATTCTGGGAGTGGGACGACACCGCCACGGTGATCGGAGCCTTCCAGTCCTATGTCAACGAACTCCGCCCAGAAGGCGTGGAGAAGTACGGCGTGCAGGTTGTGCGTCGCATCTCCGGCGGGGGAGCGATGTTCATGGAAGGCGGAAACTGCATCACCTATTCGATGTTCGTGCCGCCCTCGTTGGTCGCCGGCCTCGACTACGAGGAGTCCTACGTCTTCCTCGACCAGTGGGTGCTGGCAGCGCTGAAGAGCCTCGGCGTCGAGGCCTTCTACAAACCGATCAACGACATCTCATCCACCGGCGGCAAAATCGGGGGCGCGGCACAGAAGAGACTGCGCGATGGCACTCTGCTCCATCACGCGACGATGAGCTACGACATCGACGCCGACAGGATGGTCGAAGTCCTGCGCATCGGTGAGGCGAAGATCTCCGACAAAGGAGTCTCGAGCGCCAAGAAACGCGTCGACCCCCTCCGCAGCCAGACCGGCGAGGCGCGCAAGGACATCATCGATGTCATGGCCGATACATTCGCCGACCGCTACGGAGCAGACTTCGACACCTTCACCGCCGATGAACTGGAGAAGGCTCAGATCTTGGTTGACGAGAAGTTCGGCACCGAGAAGTGGACACACCGGGTGCCATGAGTGTGTCCCCAGGCGATCAAGGCCCCTGGTGGCAGGCCCAAGCGATGGCCCTTGCCGTGGAAGCGCAACGCCGGGAGCGACGGCAGGGAACCGTGCTCATCATCGTTTCGGCCGTGTTCGTGGCGGTCTCGTTGCTGTGTATGTTCGTCGGCGTTCTCCGCTTGATCGGTCTGGTGTGTCTGGTCTTCTTCGGTGCCTGTCTCTTCGGCGGCATCCTGAAGCGCAGGGACTCCAATTCCCGGACCACCTTCGTGCTCACGCTGTGGGTGGCGCTGCTGATGGGGCTCGGGATGGGACTCATGTTCATCTTCACACTCGCATCAGCGCTGACCTACGGGGCGAGCGGTCATCAGATCGTGGTGCTCGTCGTCGCAGCAATCGGCTTCCTGTTCTTCGGAATCGGTGCCATGGTGGCATTGGTGAAGGCTGGCCGAACGGGGCGGGAAGCCCGAGACCAATGGCAGAGCAGACGACCTCACGGGCCCACAGGGCGATGACGGATGATGCTCTGACACCCTCGACGATCATCGCTCTCGGTGGTGGCGGGTTCTCGATGTCGGAGTCCGGGACATCCGCCATCGATGACTACCTGCTTCGGCTGGCTAACACCGTCCACAGCAGACGCAGGACAGAAGCCGACCACCGCCGAGGTGGTGGCGAGCTCCCTCGCGTGTGCTTCGTCCCGACCGCATCGGGAGACAATCCCAATTACATCCACCGATTCGAGGCCGCGTTCGCCGGACGGGCCGAAACATCCGTGCTCTCGTTGTTCGGACAGAGCCCCTGGGGCTACCAGGACCCGAAGCTGCTTCTGAATATGGATCTCATCTACGTCGGTGGGGGATCCACCGCCAACCTGCTGACGCTGTGGCGTGACCACGGAGTCGATGACATGATGGCGCTCGCCGCTTCGCGGGGCACCATCCTGGCCGGAATCAGTGCCGGTGCCAACTGCTGGTTCGAGGCCTCGTCGACAGATTCGTTCGGGCCCCTGGCTCCGCTGAACGACGGCTTCGGACTCATCCCCGGAAGCGCCTGTCCGCACTATCACGGTGAACCCGGGCGGGCCGAGACCTTCCGAACATGGATCGAAGCCGGTCAGCTTCCTGGCCCCGGACTTGCCATCGATGACCATGCTGCGGTCGTCTTCGAAAACTCCAGAGCCGCCTCGGTGATTGCGGAGAAGTCCGAGGCACACGCCTACCTCGTCGACGGCCGAGGCGAAACACGACTCGACGCCGGCGGCGACAGAGGTGTCGACAGCGATCCTGTGAACGGCACCGACACCCACGCCGGCACTGTGCCCAGACAGGTGCTGCGATGAAGGATGAGCAGCAGACGGAGGCTCTCGCCTTCGCTCAGCGGCAGCAGCGCGGCGCCGCGTACCCTTCGTCTGCCAGCGCCGCACGCCCCCTCCCCAGCCAGCGCCGCATGCCCCCTCCCCGGCGGAACGGCCCTCCCGACAGTTCGCTTTTTCGCAGGCGATGAAGGTGTCTGGAAACATTCGGCACGGACCGTCGGACCACCTCGGCGATCTGGTCTGTAGGATTGGGAATCAATCAAGCCATACCCTGCACAAGGAGAGCCATGCGCCAGGTCGAACCGTCCGTAGAACTGCTCGCTAAACCCAGCATCGACTGGGAATCGATGAGGACATACCTCGACGAGGTGGGCGGAACTACCTGGGCGGATCGTGTCGAAGAGGCCGAGTCCCCGGACGCCGAGGACATCGTGGAGTTCTCCGGGCGCATGTGCTACCGCTCGTGGGAGCCGGGACTGAACCCGAACGTGTCCCGCGTGCGCACGGATTCGGCCCAGTATCTGGGCAACGTCATCGCCTCCCAGCATGGTTCGGTGCTCGAACACGCGAACTTCACCTTCGTGCTGCACAACGTCTCGCGGGTGCTCACCCACGAACTGATCCGCCACCGTGCAGGATCGGCGTTCTCACAGGAATCCCTGCGCTACGTCCGCCTGGCCGACATTCCGTTCTGGTTCCCCGAATGGGCACGTGAGGACTCGGAACTCATGGAACGCTCCCTCAAGGTCCTCGACACGCTCGAAGAGCACCAGAAGTGGATGACCGAGCACTTCGAACTCGACGAAGCCAGCACCAAGTTCTCCCACAAGAAGCACATGACCTCCTTCATGCGTCGCTTCGCTCCCGAGGGCCTGGCCACCGGCATCGTCTACACCGCCAACCTCCGCTCCCTGCGTCACGTCATCGAGATGCGCACCGCCAAGGGCGCTGAGGAAGAGATCCGATTGGTGTTCAACAAGATCGGTGAGGCCATGCTCAAAGAGGCCCCAGCGGTCTTCTCCGACTATGAAGTGGTCGACGGGGAATGGATCCCCGGGACCCGAAAGGCATGACATGGCTGACATCTACAACGCCGAACTCAATCCCGGAAAACTCGACGTCATCTCTGCCTGGCTGACCAAGCAGGCGTGGGCAGCCGAGGCCGATGTGGCTCCGGACTCGCTGCAGAAGGTCAGCTCCTACCGGTTGGATGATCCGGAAGGCAAGGTTGGGGCCGAGATCCACATCGTCGCCGCCGGTGACCGTGTCTTCCAGGTGCCCCTGACCTACCGCAGCGCAGAGTTGGCAGGTGCCGACAAGCACCTGATCGCCACCATGGAACATTCCATCCTCGGCAAGCGCTGGGTCTACGCCGGGATGGGCGACCCTCTCTTCCGGCAGCGACTGGACCACACGATCGCCACCGCCGGGACTTCTGCGAAGCAGTACCAAGTCGATGACGAGGGCAACAGAATCGAAGAGATCACCGATGTGGCTCATGCCTGGGGCACGGGTCCGCTTGCCGGAGCCGAAGACGTGCAGGTGCTGTATGAGCTCAACCTCGACTCACCGGCGGAGGGATCTGATGCGGGACTGCTCTTGGGCCGTTGGTCGGGCCAGGAGTCCGCGGTCGTCCTCGCCGTCATGGTGTGACGGGCTGACGCGCCGATGAGTCAGGACTGCCTGTTCTGCGGGATCGTCGCAGGTGACGTGCCGAGCGCGAAGGTCGCTGAGACGGATACGACCATCGCGTTCATGGACATCCAGCCGGGCTCCGACGGGCATCTGCTCGTCGTCCCGAAAAGTCACAGCACCGATCTGTGCGATATCCCGCCTGCCGACCTTGCCGACGTGGCGATCGAATCGCAGCGCATCGCGAAGCAGGTCTTTGACGTCTGGGGTGCCGATGGAGTCAACCTGCTCAACTGCTGCGGCAAGGACGCCTGGCAGTCGGTGTTCCACTTCCATATGCACGTCATTCCGCGCTACCGCGACAAGGGCAAGGACCGGCTCAGGCTGCCGTTCGCACCCGGAGTCCGCGGTGACGCCGAGCTGAACGAGGATCTTGCAGCGTCGATGAGGTCGTCGCTGGAGGATCGCTGAGCCAACTCAGCGGCCAGAATGCACCAGGTCGACGACCGGAATGCACTGGCTCAGCGACCCGATTTCACCGATTGAGGTCGATGATCGTCATCCCCGAACCGGTATTTGAGCCCAGAGCCTCCATGGCTGCTGGCGCCTCCTCGAGTCCGATGACGTTCGTGACCAGATCCTGCGGGCGCAACTTGCCGTCGACGACGAGGTCCAGCATCTCCGGGTATTCGGCCGCGGCCGTCCCGTGGGAGCCCAGCACGCTGAGCTCGAGGCCGATGACTCGTCCCACGTCGACGACAGGCGGCGCGGCCAGCAGTCCGATCTGCACGTGTCGACCCAAGGGCGCCAGCGAGGCGATCGCGGCAGTGATCGTGTCCTCACGGCCGAGGGCATCCACGCTCACTGCCACACCTTCGGGGCATCGATCCGAGATCTGCGCGACCACCTCGGCGGAGAGTTCGTCCGGGTTCTTGCCGGTGGCGTTGACCGTGTACGCCGCTCCATGCTCACGCGCCCGGTCAAGCGCAGCCTCGCTGACGTCGACCGCGATGACCCGAGCACCGATGGCACGGGCGATCATGATCGCAGACAGGCCGACTCCGCCGCAGCCGAAGACGGCAACTGTCTCACCCTCGTGAAGGTTCGCCCGCACGCGCAGTCCGTGGAAGGCTGTGGCGAATCGGCAGCCGAGTCCCACCATCGCCGAGGCGGGGAGATCCTCCGGAACAGCGATGAGATTGGCATCGGCGTTGTGGATGACCACCTGATCCGCCCAGGATCCGAGGTGGGTGAACCCGGGCTGAGTCTGATCGGGACACACCTGTGCGTTCCCGCTCAAGCACCACTGGCAGCGACCGCAGCCGCACACGAATGGCACGGTCACACGCTGTCCGGTGTGGAATTTCGTGACGTTGGGCCCCGCTGAGGCTATGCGTCCGACCAGCTCGTGCCCGGGCACGTGGGGCAGCGTGATCGTCGAATCGTGGCCTGACCAGGCGTGATTGTCGCTGCGACACACTCCGGTGGCTTCGACGTCGATGACGACGCCAGAACCGGGGGTGGAGGGAGGCTCGATGTCTCTCAGCTGAGGGAGGACAGAGAATTCTTCATAGACGATTGCGCGCACACATCGATCCTATGCAGAGGCGTTCCTGTTGCACAGCGCGGTCCACACTGTGTGCCGGCCGACGAAATCTACCGGGCGTGGATTCCGACGTGGTTCAGAGCGTCGAGCAGTCGCTGCCGCAGGTCCTGCGCACGTTCGGAGAATGCCTTCTGCCGGTCCATGTATTCGGCCTTGCCCGCGGCGGTTTCGATGGCGACGACACCGTAGCCCCATCCGCGCAGATCGTAGGGTGAGGCCTCCATATCGAGGGTGCGGATGTCGAGCGCCAGATCGAAGCAGTCGACGACGAGGTCGGAGGGGGCGATGGGGCCGATCTTCATCGCCCATTTGTACAGGTCCATTCCTGCGTGCAGACAGCCGGGCTGTTCGTTGGCCACCATGGACTCGCGGGTGGGTTGCAGTGTGTTGCGGGGCCGGGCGGGTTCGGTGAAGAAGCGGAACGCGTCGTGGTGCGAGCACTGGATCCGGTGGCTCTCGACGACGGCATCGGTGGCCTCATGGCTGAGGCGCAGCGGCACCTGCTGGTGGCGGCGCTGTTCTTCGCTGAGTTTGTAGACCATTGCCCATTCGTGGATGCCGAAGCACCCGAAGTTCGCCTCACGGTGGAGGGTCGACTGGAGCAGTGAGGCGATGAACTTCGCCCCATCGCCCCGGTCTTCGCGCCAGGCTTCGACATCGACCTCGGCGACCGTGCCGGCAAGGTTCGTTTGGTACCAGCGTCGGTCGAAATAGGACCGATCGGCTTCAGTGGCCAGTTCGAGCAGCACGCCGGGGCCGGGGTTCCATTTGGCCAGCTGACCCGCTTTGAACGGATAGTAGGTGAATAGGAAGTCTTCGACCGGGTGCTTCTCGCCCTTGAGACGGCGGGCGAGGTGCGCATCGGTCCTGTCTGCGATCCTCGTTGCGTGATGATCACGCAGGCCGCGCCACCTGGACGCGCTGATCGCAGCACCGGCGGTTCCTGCAGCACCGGCGGTTCCTTCGGCAGCATCATTGGCAGCACCGAGCAAGTCGGTGCTGTCGGCTGTCAGCGAGGCGGCGGAGGTCACCGCTTCATTGTCCCAGACCGCTTGGTCCCGCGCAGCGGGGGTGCTGTCAGCGGATCCTCGGGCCATGAATGCTTCGGATACCGTCCGCGGTTCTCCGCTCTGACGTGGGAATACGCATTTGCCCAGAAGGATGCGAGATCGCTGGTGACCGCCAACGGTCGACGGGCGGGGGACAGAAGGTGGACCACAACGGGCACCCGGCCCTCACACACGTTCGGAGCCGTCTGCCAACCGAAGCACTCCTGGAGCCTGACCGCGAGAACCGGCCCCTGCTCGGACTCGGAATCCGAATCCACAATGTCGGGATCGGGGTAGTCGAGGCGGATCCGTGAACCGCTGGGCACCTCGATGCTCACCGGCACCAACTCCTCGAAGCGGGCCGCCTGCGGCCAGGGCAGGAGCGTGCGCAGCGCCGACACCAGATCGACCTTGCTCGGGTCCGCCCCACGTGCGATCCGATCCAGGGCCGCCGGGCACCAGTCGATCAGGGTCTGGGACAGCCGCGACCAGCGCACGTCCGGCCACGGAGGCCCATAGACGGCGTACAGCAGCCCCAATCGGGACCGCAGCTCTTCGAATGCCTCGCTGGGTCGCAGAATCTCGCGGGCCCCGCGCTGGCGCACAGACGCGGCGATCGCCGACCGGGCCAGATCCGGGCTCGCCTTGATCGGCGTGGCAGTGAGTTCGATGCCGCCGAGGCGGGTCCGGCGCACCGCACGCACCTTCCCCTGATCGAAGGTCGCAGTCTCCTCGGTCGCCATCAGTCCGGCGCCTGCAAGCTCAGCGGTGTCCTCGTCGATGACCACAGCAGCCCTGATTACGGCGCAACCGCCCGAGAGTCCGACGTCGGAGATCGCCAACCACGGGCTGCCCTGCAGAGACGAATTCCGGGGCAGGGACGCCGCCGTGCCGGATGCCAGCAGATACTCGGACGCAGAGGAGCTGCGCAGCCGCCCGATCTGCAGCGGGTGGGCAAGCGCCACCACGAGACCCAGATCATCGGGGCGCAGGGAACCACCCCGAACTGAGCTGTGGTCCTGCGCTTGGCGGACTGCTGCGTCGCGGCTGGCTGTGTCGTTCCCGGCTGAATTGCGCCCGGCAGCCTCGCGTGCAGCAGAGTCTCGTGCAGCACCGCCGGGCGGATCCGAGAACTCCGCGGCCAGGCCCGCGAAGCGCTTCACATCGTGGACGAACCGCCGGTCCTTGCTGCGCCGCAGCTCGCGCAGGGTGGCCACGAGGTCGGCGCCAGGAGCCCGCTGCTCAGATTCGATCACAGCGATCGCCTCGGCTGCCGCGGTCGGGGACAGCATTGCGGCTCCGTCGAAGAGACCTCGCGCCGACCACACGGAGGCGGGAATCCGGGCGATTGCCCGCCCCAGCTCCGTCACGGTGACAGCGGCGTCCCTGAGCGCCCCAGCCTCGGCGCTCGCCCTGCCTTCACCGACCGTCTTCTCTGCGGATTCTGCGATCTCGATCGCCCCGAGGGCCACGAGATTCTCTATGGCCAGGCGGTGCGGGCCCTCTGGCATCGGATCCGGCAGCAGGTCCGTGTCGCCGCCCCACACGGCGAGGGTCAGGACTGCCGAAGTGAGATCGGAGGTCGCGATCTCCGCCGGTGTGTGCTCGGGCAGACTCGCCCAATCCGGTTCGGACAGGCAGCGATAGACCGTGCCCGGGCCCAGCCGTGAGGCGCGACCACCACGCTGAGTTCCCGAAGCCTTGGACTCACGGGTCGTGACCAGCCCCGACATTCCACGACGAGTGTCCAAACGCGGGCCTCTGGCCAGTCCCGAGTCGACGACGATGCTCACCCCGGGAACAGTCAGAGCCGACTCCGCGACCGAGGTCGACACGATCACGCGACGATGGCCAGCCTCGGCGGGATGGGGGCGCAGGATCGCATCCTGATCCTTGGCCGGAGTGCGTCCGAGCAGAGTGTGGACTTCTGTCCCCGCGTCGGTGTGAGGCGACCGGGTGATCCGTGCAGCGATCTCCTCGACTTCCCGGGCGCCGGGGGCGAACACGAGCACGTCGCCGCGCTCGTGCCGAGACAGGGAATCGATGGTCGTTCGCGCCACGTGATCGAGGAAGTCCCAGGTCACCCCGCGTGCATTCAGAGGTCGCTGCTTCGCCGGTGCCCACCTGACGTCGAGGGGATGGACCTCGGCGGCGACCGAGAGCAGCACGGCAGTGCTGTCTCCGGAGCCCAAGCGTCTCGCCCACAACCTGGCATCAAGGGTCGCCGACATGACGACGAGACCAAGGTCATCGCGCAGATCGACGAGCTCTCGACACAGCGCGAACGTCAGATCGGTGTCCAGTTGCCGTTCGTGCACTTCATCGAGGATGACCGCCGAAACTCCTGCCAACTCGGGATCGCGCAGCAGCCGGCTGAGCAGCACTCCCGTGGTCACGAACTCGATTCGCGTGCGCGCAGAGGTTCGCGATTCGCCGCGAACCGTGAACCCGATGTCCTCGCCGAGGCGGGTCCCCGTCAGCGTCGACAGTCGCCTCGCCGCTGCTCGAGCCGCCATGCGCCTTGGCTGGGTGACGATGATGCGCCCCAGGTCAGCGGATGAATCAGCGGGCCCGGTCAGTCTCCCGGTCAGATGCTCGGCGATGAGCGGGGGCACCAAGGTGGTCTTGCCGGTTCCAGGCGGGGCCTCGACGACCAGACGGGGGAAGGTACCGACAGAGGAGTGCGCCAACTGGTCGATGAGCGCAGCAGCGGGCAGGCCCGCAGAGATGGTCTGCAGGTCGAAGCGTCGAGAATCGGGCATGTCCCCAGTGTCTCAGCCGAAAGCCTGAAAGCCCGTGTGCCAGGGACTCAGGCGACTGACTAGACTGGGGCACATGCGTATTGCCAGATTTGTGCACCAGGATGAACCCAAATACGGAGTCGTCGAAGGCGACGTGCCGCAGATTGAGGACGGCACGTGGGACACGTCCGGTCTCAGCCTCGCCGTTCTCGACCAGGACCCGTTCTTCGCTCCGGCCCAGTCGACGGGGGAGCGGCTGAAGTTCGACGATGTTCGTCTGCTCAGCCCGATCCTGCCGCGGTCGAAGGTCATCGGCGTCGGCCGCAACTTCGCCGATCATGCCGCCGAGCTCGGCAATGAGGTGCCCGTCAGCCCACTGACCTTCTTCAAGCCCAACACCGCGGTCATCGGCCCCGGAGACCCGATCCGTCTGCCCGCCATCAGCGAATACGTGTCCTACGAAGCCGAGCTGGCCGTCATCATCGGGCGCGTCGCCAAAGGCGTGAAGGCAGAGAACGCCTTCGACTACGTCCTCGGCTACACCGCGAGCAACGATGTCACACTGCGGGACATCCAGAAGTCGGACAAGCAGTGGACCCGGGCGAAGGGCTTCGACACCTCGAGCCCACTTGGACCATGGATCGAAACCGAACTCGATGTCGATGACCTCTCCATCCGATCCTGGGTCGACGGGGAGCTGAAGCAGGACGGCACAACCGCCGACTTCATCTTCGACATCCCGACGATCATTGAGCACCTGAGCGAAACGATCACCTTGCTGCCCGGAGACGTCCTGCTCACCGGCACTCCCGCCGGCGTGGGCCAGATTGTCGCCGGAAACCGTGTCGATATCGCTATCGACGGCCTCGGAGTCCTTACCAACATGGTCATGGACGCCTGAGACCAGCACACACATCACCAGCTCAAGCCCCACACCGCAGCAGCCCCACACCGCAGCAGCCCCACAACGCAACAGCCGCACAACTCGCAGCACCAGAGACCGAAGGATCACAGTGAGCGTCAAAGTTCGTTTCTGCCCATCACCCACCGGCACCCCGCACGTCGGTATGGTCCGCACCGCCCTGTTCAACTGGGCATATGCGAAGCACACCGGCGGAAAGTTCGTCTTCCGCATCGAGGACACCGACGCCGCCCGTGACACCGAGGAGAGCTTCGGCCAGGTCCTCGAGGCCATGAAGTGGCTCGGCCTCGACTGGGATGAAGGCATCGACGTCGGCGGACCCGACGGGCCCTACCGCCAGTCCCAGCGCGGCGACATCTACGCCGGCGTGATCGAGAAGCTCAAGGCCGCCGGACACATCTACCAGTCCTACTCGACCAACGAAGAGGTCGAAGCCAGGCACAAGGCCGCAGGCCGCGACCCCAAGCTCGGCTACGACGGCTACGACCGGGACCTCACCGCCGAGCAGATCGCCGGTTTCAAGGCCGAGGGCCGCGAACCCGTCTGGCGTGTGCGCATGCCCGCCACCGACGTCACCTTCACCGACCTGGTGCGCGGAGAGATCACCTTCCGAGCGGGCACCATTCCCGACTACGTCGTCGTCCGTGCGAACGGTCAGCCGCTGTACACCCTGGTCAACCCCGTCGACGATGCCCTCATGGGCATCACCCATGTGCTGCGCGGTGAGGACCTGCTGTCCTCGACCCCACGTCAGGTCGTGCTCTACGAAGCGCTCAAGGACATCGGAGTCGCCGAGGCAACCCCCGAGTTCGGTCACCTGCCCTATGTGATGGGCGATGGCAACAAGAAGCTGTCCAAGCGCGATCCGGAATCCAACCTGTTCCTCCACCGCGACAACGGCTTCATCCCCGAAGGCATCATCAACTACCTGGCCCTGCTCGGCTGGTCCATCGGACCCGACCGAGACGTGTTCAGCGTCAAGGAGTTCGTCGAGGCCTTCGACATCCACGATGTTCTGCCTAACCCCGCCCGCTTCGATGTGAAGAAGGCGACGTCGATCAACGCCGACCACATCCGGCTCCTCGACGTCAGCGACTTCCGTGACCGTCTCGTGCCCTATCTCCAGGCCGCCGAGGTGCTCCCGGAGAAGCCATCGGAGGCTCAGCTGGAGATCCTCAGCCAGGCGGCTCCGCTCGTGCAGACGAGGATGAACCTCCTCGGTGAGGCACCCGGCCTGCTTGCATTCCTGTTCACTCCCGATGCCGAGCTGACCATGGCCGAGGACGGTCTGAAGACCCTGAAGGATTCGGCGCCCGAGGTGCTCGCCGCCTCGATCGAGGTCCTCGAAGGAGTCGAGGACTGGACGACGGACACGCTGCACGAAACGCTTCAGGTCAAACTGGTCACCGAGATGGAGATCAAGCCTCGACTGGCCTTCGGCCCACTGCGCGTGGCCGTGTCGGGACGTAAGGTCTCACCACCTCTGTTCGAGTCGATGGAGATCCTCGGCAAGGACTCGTCACTGACTCGCCTGCGGGCACTGGCAGCCCAGCTGTGACGATGCTCAATCAGGCGGCCTGGACGAGTGGGGGACTGCACCTGAAGGACGTGACCTTCGAAGCCCCGCTCGACCACTTCGGTGGGGGAGCAGGACGGTCCGCGGCCACCTCGGCGCCCATCGAGGTCTTCGCCCGGATCACCGCGGCCGAGGCCGACAGCACCAAGCCGTACCTCGTGTACCTGCAGGGCGGTCCGGGTGTCGAAGCACCCAGACCCACCACCCCCGTCGGCGAGTCCACCTGGTTGGCGCGAGCACTCGAGGACTTCCAAGTCGTCATGCTCGACCAACGCGGAACCGGGAGATCGAGTCCCATCGGCTCCGTGGACGGACGCATCACCGGTCTCGACGGGCTCGGCGAGGCCCCTGCAGACATCGCTGCGGCGCTGAGCCACTACCGTGCCGATTCGATCGTCGAGGACGCTGAGATCCTGCGCCGCGGGCTGGGAGTCGACTCCTGGTCGCTGCTGGGGCAGTCGTTCGGAGGATTCACCGCCCTGCGGTATGTCTCCGCGCATTCGGAATCGCTGAACGAGGTCTACTTCACCGGCGGACTGCCGGCGATCGGCACCGACCCCGCCACCGTGTACGCCACGACGTGGGAAGGCATGAAGCGGAAATCAGAGCAGTTCTACCGAGCATTCCCCGGTGACCGCGACAAGCTCGCCCGGATCATCGACCTCGCCGAGGCGGATGGGGGCATCGCGCTGCCCGGCGGAGCCCGCGCCACGACGGAACGCATCCGGCTCCTCGGGCACTTCCTCGGAGCCTCCGACGGACCCGAGAAGCTGCACTACCTGCTGGACCTGGACCCCGCCTCGGCGGCATTCCGTCATGATCTGGCTGCCGCACTGCCGTTCTCTGGACGAAATCCGCTCTACGCCGTGGTCCACGAGTCCTGCTGGGCCGACGGTGCGGTCACCAACTGGGCAGCTCGGCGGGCAATGCCTGCGGACGTCGAATCCGATCCGACCCTTTTGGCCGGCGAGCACGCCGGGCCCGAGTCACTTGCCGAGGATCCGGAGCTTGCCCCCTTCGCCGAGGTGGCCCAGATCGTGGCACAGCACGAATGGCCCAGGCTCTACGACGTTGATGCGCTGCGGGCCTCAAACGTGCGCGGAGGCGCAGCGGTGTACTTCGAGGACGCCTACGTTCCTCCGGAGTACTCACTGGCCACAGCGGACCTCCTCGACGGAGTCACGCCATGGGTGACGAACGAGTACGAGCACAACGGACTGCGTGCTGACGGATACCGGGTGCTCGATCGCCTCATCTCCCTGGCGCGGACGTGAATTCGTTCGTGCACGTGGCACATCGTTCGAGCGAGAGGCAAATCGTTCTCGCTGGAAGCAATGTTAAGAAGGTCACACCGGAAATGAGCCCCGATGATTTGGAGTCGAGCGGGGGGTTTGTGTAGAGTTATATCTCGTTGCTCAGGGAAATTCCTTCGGGGATGAGCCTGGATAACATTGGGGTATGGTGTAATTGGCAGCACGAGTGTTTCTGGTACATTTAGTCTAGGTTCAAGTCCTGGTACCCCAGCGAACAGCATCGGGAGTATGACTCTGAGCTGTTTATTGGCCCCCGTCGTCTAGTGGCCTAGGACGCTGCCCTCTCAAGGCGGAAACGGCAGTTCGAACCTGCTCGGGGGTACGGTTGAGTCCCGCATCGAGGAATCGGTGTGGGGCTCGCTCTAATTCACGGCCATTCTTCTGCAGAAGTGCGAGCCGCCTTGAGCCTCGCCGGTCCGGATGTTGCTGAAGCAGTTCGCTCTGAGTCACAGGGCTCGGCGTCGAAGCCGATCACTGCAACTCAGAGCGAATGAACTCAGAGAGACTGCTGAGGCGACTCAGCGTCCGAGGGAGTCCGCGATCCTCTTCGTGTTCTCCGCAGTCTTGACGTTGGCCACGATGAGCTCGAGGGCCAATCGGACGAAGATCACCCAGAGGGCCGGAATGATCCAGCCGAAGATGATCGCCAGCAGCAGCGGCCACGGGCTGAAGCTCGGGCCGTCGCTGAGATAGCTGGTCGCCGCTCCCGCTGCTGCACCTGTGACGATTCCGCCGATGATGGATCCCAGCCAGGACAACGCGGCCACAACGATGGCGATGATGTAGATGAATCCCGCCCATCGCACGGCGATGAGATTATCGAAGCGGAAGTCGAAGAGCGACTTGAAGAAACCGCCGCTTCCGCCAGGCTTCTGCTGCGCTGCCGGCTGCTGGAAATTGCCCACCGGAGCGTGCTGAGAGCCGGCGTAATTTCCTTGGTTGTATGCAGCGTAGTCAGCATCCTGATAGTACTGACCCTGCTGGGCTGGCTGCCCGTATTGACCGTACTGATTCTGTGGGTCGTACTGACCACCTTGGTCGTACTGATCCTGAGGCGTGTACTGGCCACCTTGGCCGCCTTGCCCAAATTGCTGCTGCTGACCGAACTGGCTCTGCTGGTTGTACGGTTCCGACTGACCGAACTGGCTCTGTTGGCCGTTGTGCTGATCGGCCTGGCTGTACTGACCGCTCTGACTGAACTGTGAGCCTTGGCCATACTGGGCAGTGCCAGCATGCGACTGGGGGTCCCCTGGCTGTTCACCGAGACCGGGATCGTGAGCAGAGGGTACGTTCGCAGATGGTTCATGGGCCGTCTGTTCGTCGGCCGCGGGATCCTGCGGCCGGTTCAGGTCAGGATCAGGCTGATCGCCTGGGATGTTCTGATTGTTCTCTTCATCCGAACCGGAGTACGGGTTCTGTGGTGTCGACATAATCTTCCTTCGCACGAGTTGAAGCCGATAGTCGCAACTTATCAGTGCAAGCTGACTTTGCAGCCAGAACTCCTAACGCAAGGAGATGCTCCATTCCACGCTGAGTTCGCCCTGCGCGTCTATGACATCGAAATCCGAACCCGAGGCGAAGGCGTTGGGTGGACACGTCATCGGTTCGATGGCGATGGCGCTGCGGCGAAGCTGCGGGTCGAGTTCGTCTCCGGTGCACAACTGCCAGGCCCGGAAGTTCTCATCCATTCCGATGGTGACCGTCCTGTCGTCGGCTCCTCTCAACCTCACGCGCGACCACCCGTCGTCAGCGCGCTGCGGGGTGCCGAAGGCGTCATCGAGGATCGCCGGGCCAAGAGTGCGCAACGCGCGGAAGTCCTTGCAGAGGACGCAGGATGCTTCTTCAGGCCCGTGATCGGCGGGGATATACGATCCGGTGTCGAAATGCCGGATCGCCTGGGGGATGAGTCTGTCATCGGTCTCGAACCAGGTCTCTGCCGGAATGAGGAGCTGTGCCTGATCGACTCGTTCCGCGCCCGGATGGACCCAGGGATGAAAGCCGAAACCGAAGGGAGCGGGCTCCTGCCCGATGTTTCGCGCGAGAGCCAGGACCCGGAGCTCGCCACGGTCCTCGTATTCATGCCCACATTCGCCCTCGTCTTCACTCTCGACGAGGGTGTAGGTCACCTCAAGGGACAATTCAAAGGGATACCCCGGCGGGCCGGAGATGTCTGTTTCGAGCCGTACCGAGACTTCATTGCGTTCACTGACTTTCCAGTCGGTCTCGGCCACAAGACCATGCAGAGACGTTCCGCGTGAGACCTCGGTGATGGGCAGCTGGTGGGAGCGGCCGTTGAAGTCATAGCGTCCTTCGGCGATACGGTTCGGCCACGGTGCCAGCACAGCGCCATCGAAGGCAGACATCTGGACGACGACAGGACGACCCCCGACGGTGTAGTCGAGCAGAGCTGCTCCGCCTGTGGAGACGACTGCGCTGTCGTCGCCCAGGGCGAGCTCGATGAGATCGGTCATGCGACTCCTGAGCAGCTGGTGAGCGGATGTTCCAGTGTCCCAGAATTATACGCGAGATCTGGGATCTCTCCCATGCAGATGTTAG
Source organism: Brevibacterium sp. UCMA 11752 (assembly GCF_021532235.1). Taxonomy (NCBI): domain Bacteria; kingdom Bacillati; phylum Actinomycetota; class Actinomycetes; order Micrococcales; family Brevibacteriaceae; genus Brevibacterium; species Brevibacterium sp. UCMA 11752. The sequence continues at coordinate 2,207,200 of NZ_JACBOS010000003.1, forward strand.
CATTATGATCGAAAATGATCAGTTTTGGGAGGTCTGATGGGTCAGTGCCGTTTTTCTCAATTCCACCGACGAGCCGTTGAACTCGTGGGCGTCCATTGAGCACGCATGTTCGTCGGAACACGCTTGCCGACGGCAGAGACATCCTGTTCTTCCAGGACGCAGATTCGACGGCGGCACCAGCTGCCGAGGACCATCGCCCCGCAGAACCGCGTCCGACCGGCGGACAGCTGCGCTTCGATCTGCTCACCGGCGAGTGGGTGGCCGTGGCCACACATCGCCAGTCGCGGACACATCTTCCCGCAGCCGCCGAATGTCCCCTCTGCCCCTCGACACCCGGACGACCAACCGAGATCCCCGTCGCCGACTACGACGTCGTCGTCTTCGAGAATCGGTTCCCTTCGCTGGGGCCTTCACTCGGAGTGGTGCCTGCTGATCCGAGGCAGAGATTCGCCGAGGCGGCCTCCGAGTCCGCACTGATCGCCCCGGCCCATGGGCGCTGTGAGGTCGTCGTCTTCTCGTCCGAGCACAACGGATCGTTCGCCGACCTCGACCCCGTGCGTGCCCGCACGGTCATCGATGCCTGGGCGAACCGGAGCAGCGAGCTCTCCGAACAAGAGGGAATCGAGCAGGTCTTCGTGTTCGAGAATCGTGGTGAGGAGATCGGTGTGACGATGAACCACCCACACGGCCAGATCTATGCCTATCCGTTCGTCACCCCGCACACCGTAATCACCTCGGCTCGAGCGGTGCAGCACAGACGTGAGACGGGCAGGCCGCTGATGGGCGACGTCCTCGACTTCGAACGCGGCTCGGGGGAGCGGATGGTCCTTGAGTCGGCATACTTCTCTGCCTTCGTGCCCTTTGCAGCTCGGTGGCCGGTCGAAGTTCACATCGTCCCGCATCGGCAGGTGCTGGGACTCGACGAACTCGACGAGGCCGAACGCGACGACCTCGCTGGCATCTATCCCGAGGTGCTGCGAAGGATCGACAACCTCTATTCGACTCCCACTCCATATATCGCAGCTTGGCATCAGGCGCCGGTCAACTGTGCCGACCGCTCGGCAGAGTGGATGCATCTCGAGATCACCAGCCCCAGGCGTGCTGAGAACAAGCTGAAGTTCCTCGCCGGATCCGAAGCGGCCATGGGAGCTTTCGTCGGCGACGTCTCCGCCGAAGAGACCGCTGCACGGCTGCGTGCGGCGTCGCCTGCGCTCAAGGACGGTCGCAGATGAGCGCGGCCACTGCTGCGACGGGTCCGAGCCTGCGCCGCGAGTTCGAAGCGGTGTTCGGCTATCGGCCGAACGACTGCTTCCGTGCTCCGGGGCGTGTCAATCTCATCGGAGAACACACCGACTACAACAACGGGTTCGTCCTTCCCATCGCCATTGACAGGGCTGTCCACGTGGCCATCGGCCGGCGTCCTCAGGACCGTTCGGAGGACCATGGACACGAAACTGCGGCACCGCCTCGGCGCGAGGAGAGCATCCGGATCGTCTCCGACCATCGGGACGAGTCGGGCGAGAGGCTCGCAGGCCAGTTCGCGGCCGAAGAACTCGTACCTGGAGCTCTGCCGAGCTGGCTCAGCCATCCGGCGGGTGTCGTCGATGAGATCGCCAAGACGACGGGCACAGTCGTCGGCGGCATCGACCTCTACATCGAATCGAGTGTCCCCGTGGGAGCCGGTCTGTCTTCCTCCCATGCCCTTGAGGTGGCGGTCCTCATCGCCCTCGACGAGATCTACGGGCTCGGACTCGACGATCGAGAGAAAGCCCTGCTGACCCAGCGCGCCGAGAACGACTTCGTCGGCGCTCCCACCGGAATCGTCGATCAGGCGGCCTCGATCATGACCGAGGCAGGGCATGCACTCTTCCTCGACTGTCGGGACCTCCGGACTCGACAGATCCCCTTCGATCTCGAAGCCGAAGGGCTGGCGCTGCTCGTCATCGATACCCGCGTGTCCCACTCCCACAGCGAGAGTGGATACGGCGACCGGCGGCGCACCTGTGAGGAGGCCGCCAGGATCTTCGGAGCCACGAGTCTGCGCGAACTGGATGAGAGCGTGGACCTTGGCCCGCTCAACGAGGAGCAGAAGAAGCGGGTGCGGCACGTCTTCAGTGAGAACGCCCGGGTCCGGGCCACCGTCGAACTCTTAGACGGCCACAGTGATGAGAGCCGCAGCATTCGCGGAATCGGCGAACTCCTGCTTGCCTCCCACGAGTCGCTGGCCCTCGACTATGAGGTCTCATGCACCGAACTCGACACCGCTGTTGCGGCGGCCATGTCGGCCGGCGCGATCGGAGCGCGGATGACCGGCGGCGGCTTCGGGGGATCGGCGATCGCACTCGTCGACGCGGCGAGTGTCGACCGGGTCGGCGAGGCCGTGCGCGCGATGTTCGCCGACCACGGATTCCGCAGGCCCGATATCTTCGCAGTCAGCCCGGGAAAGGGCGCTGGCAGAATCGCCTGACTCCGCGGCAGAATCGACCGACCGCGCAGCGGAGCCGCCTGGCCGGGCTAGGCGCGGGTATCGCCGGTCTCTGTCGTGCCGGTCCCGTCAGTTGCCTCGTTCCCGTCGCCCACCTCCGTCGACTCATCGGCGATGATGCGAATCGGGCGCAGCCTGGCCCAGGCGATGAAGAAGACTGCTGTGAGGATGAGGCCGATTCCGGTCCAGAGGTTGGCATCGATTCCGCCGGTCCGCTCCGCCTCGTCGGGGGTGTAGTCGACCATGCCTGCGATGACGAGGATGATTCCGAAGATCCCCAGCAGCACGCCGATGAAATTTCGGATGTCGAAGGCACCTGCGGTCTTGGTCAGTTCGGTGGCTTTGCTCATTGTTCTCACTTGCTCCTTCAGCCGAAGACCACGTTGAGGATGATGACGAGGACCAGCGCGACTCCCGCAACGGGCACCGGGCGTTTCCAGATCGGGGGCTTCGGTTCACTGAGATCGTCGAAGTCGGTCTTCGGCGTCTCCGAATAGACGAGCCCACGCAGTTCATGGGCAGGCTTCGGTGCGGTCCTGAAGGTGACGATCACCGAGAGGACGATATCGACGACGAACGCCGTGCTGGCGGCGAGGAACGCTGCTCCCTGACCGGGCAGGTCGAACACGCCGGTCTCGCTGAGGACGAAGACCGCGACGGCCGAGAGGGTGCCGCCGACCAGGCCGACCCAGCCGGCAGTCGGGCTCATGCGCTTCCAGAACATGCCGAGGATGAAGGTGGCGAACAGCGGTGCGTTGAAGAAGCCGAACAGAGTCTGCAGGTAGTCCATGAGGTTGGCGAAGTTGCCGGCGATGAGGGCGGTGAAGATCGCGACGATGCAGGCGCCGACCGTGGCGTAGCGGCCGACCTTGAGGTAGTAGGCGTCGTCGCGGTCCTTGACCACGTACTGCTGCCACAGGTCATAGCTGAAGACGGTGTTGAACGCAGAGATGTTGGCGGCCATGCCGGCCATGAACGCGGCGAGCAGGCCGGCGATGGCAACGCCGAGGAGACCGTTGGGCAGAACCTCGCGCATGAGCAGCAGGAGCGCATCGTTGTAGGTCACACCGGTCTGGGACTGGGCGGTCGCCTCGTCGACGCTGGACGCGATCTGCTTGAACTTCGTCATCTGGGTCACGAGGACCGCCGAGATCATTCCGGGAATGATGACGATGAACGGAATGAGCATCTTCGGGAAGGCGCCGAGGATCGGAGTCAGTCGTGCGGCATTGATGCTCTTCGAGGCCATGGCACGTTGGACCTCGACGAAGTTCGTCGTCCAGTAGCCGAAGGAGAGCACGAAGCCGAGCCCGAATACGATCCCGACCACCGAGAGCACCGGGTTGGAGAATCCGGAGAGCTGCTCTCCCGGCCAGCTGCTCAGCTGCTCTGCCCCGAGCATGCCGTCATTGCTGACCTTCGCCACGAGACCGTCCCAACCGCCCACGCGATTGAGGCCGATGATCGTCAGCGGCAGCAGGGCCGCGACGATGACGAAGAACTGAAGCACCTCGTTGTAGATGGCAGCGGTCAGCCCGCCGAGTGTGATGTAGGACAGAACGATGGCGGCAGCGACGACCAGGGCGATCCACAGCGGCCAACCGAGGAGACGATTGACGATCGTGCCGAGAAGGAAGAGGTTGACGCCGGCGATGAGGATCTGAGCGACGGCGAAGGACAGTGCGTTGACGAGGTGGGCGCCGGTGCCGAAACGCCTGCGCATGAACTCGGGAACGGACCGGACCTTCGAACCGTAGTAGAAGGGCATCATGACCACGCCGAGGAAGAGCATCGCCGGGACCGCGCCGATCCAGAAGTAGTGCATGGTCGGCATGCCGTACTGGGCGCCGGTGGCTGACATCCCCATGATCTCTACTGCACCGAGGTTCGCCGAGACGAAGGCCAAGGCTGTCACCCACGCCGGAAGGCTGCGCCCGGAGAGAAGGAATTCGATGCTCGAGGAGATGCCGCGCTTGGCGAACCAGCCGATTCCGAGGACGAATACGAAGTAGATCGCGATCAGCAGATAGTCGATCCACTGAGCGTCCAGGCGGATGTCTTCCAAGGTTCCTCCAACGTCTTCGGTGAATGGCCCCTTGTGATCAAAGCCACCTCAAACGGATACTCTAGAGGACAGATCGACCGATCTCCAGTGATCGAACATGAAAAGTTTTGATTGTTTATGATCGCTCGCCTGTGAGCGGGGATCCTTCCTCCGCCCTCGGCGTGTCGGAGGCAGCCACGACCTCGCCTGCGCCAGTACCTTCGCCGTCGGCCCCGTCGGCCTCAACTCCGCGTCTGCGCTCACGCTCCTTCGCCTGGACTCGCGAAAAGAGGACCTGTGCGACCGAGACGAGAATCCCCACGAAAGCCTCGCCCGGCGCAGGTCCTCGCTCAGCTCGCCGAGGTGGTGGTGACCTCGACATCGACGCCGGCGATGCGCAGTGCATCCAGCTCGGAGTCATCACTGCCGGAGTCCGTGATCAACTGGTCGATCTCCTCCGTGGGGACCGTGAGCACCGAGGAGCGCAGGCCGACCTTCGTGTGGTCGACGAGTGCGGTGACCTTTCCGGCTCCGGCGGCCATGGCTCGGTCGGTGTCGGCCACAGGGAATGCGGGAGTGGAGAGGCCGAAGTCCGCGGCCAGCCCGTTGCCCGAGAGGAATACCGTGTCCGCTCTCAGGCCGGTCAGCTGTGAGACCGTGCCGCCGCCGACGAAGGCTCGGATCGAATGGCGCAGAATTCCCCCGACGACGATGACTTCGACGTCGGGGGAGGAGACCATCGCCTCGGCGACGAGGAGGGAGTTGGTCACGATGCGGATGCCCGAGCGATCGCTGAGCTCCTTGGCCAGCAGCTCGGTCGTGGTGCCGGGGCCCAGGGCCACGACGTCACCGTTGCGCACATGCTTGGCTGCGGCCCGCGCAATCGCGGTCTTCTCAGCCAGTGCCTGCTCGAGCTTCTCTGCATACGACGATTCGCGGGCGCTGGAGAAGGCCACCGCGCCTCCGTGGGTGCGGGTCAGGCGTCCTTCATCGGCGAGCTGATCGAGATCGCGACGGACCGTCACCGCTGAGGTGCTCAGCAGATCCGAAAGGGCGGCGATGGAGACCGCACCGTCTCGTTCGATCGTCTCGATGATCACGTTTCGTCTTTGGGCGGCGATCATTAGGTTGTTCTCAGCCTCTGATGAGAGCTTCGCTCAAGGTCCGAGCCGCTTCGATGATGGACTTCGCGTGCAGGCGTCCCGGTTGACGTGTCAGACGGTCCACGGGACCGGAGATCGACACGGCGGCCACGACGCGATTGCTGGGTCCGCGCACCGGGGCCGAGACGGAGGCGACGCCTCGTTCACGTTCGGCTATCGACTGCGCCCAGCCTCGGCGACGGACACCGGAGAGCATGGTGGCGGAGAAGCGGGCACCACGCAGGCCGGTGTGCAGACGGTCGGGTTCCTCCCAGGCCAGGAGGACTTGGGCGGCGGAACCCGCGCGCATGCTCAGGGTGGCACCGATGGGCACCGAGTCGCGCAGGCCGACGGGACGTTCGGCAGCGGCCACGCACAGGCGCAGGTCGCCCTGACGGCGGAAGAGCTGCGCGGACTCGCCGGTCTGGTCGCGCAGCTGGCCGAGCACCGGTCCGGCCGCAGCGAGCAGGCGGTCCTCGCCGGCGGCCGAGGAGAGTTCGGCCAGACGTGGGCCGAGGACGAAGCGACCCTGCAGGTCACGTCCGACGATGCGATGGAATTCGAGCGCAACGGCCAGACGGTGGGCAGTGGGTCGGGCGAGTCCGGTCAGTGAGACCAGTTCGGCCAGTGATGCGGGTCCAGCCTCAAGGGCGGAGAGAACCATTGCGGCCTTGTCGATGACTCCGACGCCGCTACCATTGCTTGTCATAGACACTATTGTGCGCGTCTCAGTGGGCGAGATGCAAGTTCGAAATGCGATACGGGCGAGTAGGTTTCCTGTACGAACTCGTTGAGCGCACATCGCGCACTCGCCGAGTGGTCAGATCGAATGTCACCCACGCCCGAACACGGGCCGTCACAGCAGTAAGCACGTACAGGCAATCCCTGTACCAGCGGGAGGAATCATGCCACGCACTTTGGCCGAGAAGGTCTGGGCCGATCACGTCGTATCCCTGGGCGAAGACGGTGCGCCCGACCTCATCTACATCGACCTCCACCTCGTCCACGAGGTCACCAGCCCGCAGGCATTCGACGGTCTCCGACTGGCCGGGCGCCCCGTGCGCCGCCCCGACCTGACGATCGCCACGGAGGATCACAACACTCCGACCTGGGACATCGACAAGCCCATCGCCGAGCCCACCTCTGCCACGCAGATCGAAACCCTGAGGCAGAACACGCAGGAATTCGGCATCCGGCTGCACAGCCTCGGCGATGCCGACCAGGGAATCGTCCACGTCGTGGGCCCACAGCTGGGCCTGACCCAGCCGGGCACCACCGTCGTCTGCGGTGACTCGCACACCTCCACTCACGGCGCCTTCGGTGCGCTGGCACTGGGCATCGGCACCTCAGAGGTCGAGCACGTGCTCGCCACCCAGACGCTGAGCCTCAAGGCGTTCAAGACGATGTCGATCACCGTCGACGGCGAACTGCCCGAAGGCTCGAGCGCCAAGGACATCATCCTCGCCATCATCGCGAAGATCGGCACCGGCGGCGGGCAGGGCTACGTGCTCGAATACCGCGGTTCGGCGATTCGTTCGCTGTCGATGGAAGCACGGATGACCATCTGCAATATGTCGATCGAGGCCGGAGCCCGCGCCGGCATGGTCGCCCCGGACGAGACCACCTTCGACTACGTCAAGGGCCGTCCGCACGCACCCGAGGGCGAAGACTGGGACGCCGCGGTCGAATACTGGAAGACCCTGTACACCGACGAGGGCGCCACCTTCGACCACGAGGTCGTCCTCGAAGCCAAGGACATCGAACCGTTCGTGACCTGGGGAACCAACCCGGGCCAGGGACTGCCGCTGTCGGCCTCCGTTCCCTCGCCCGATGACTTCGCCGACGAGAACGACAAGGCATCGGCCGCCAACGCCCTGGCCTACATGGGTCTGACGCCGGGCACCCCGCTGCGCGAGATCGAAGTCGACACCGTGTTCCTCGGTTCGTGCACGAACTCACGCATCGAAGACCTGCGTGCCGCCGCCGAGGTGGTCCGCGGCCGGAAGAAGGCCGAGAACGTCCGCTTCATGGTCGTTCCCGGCTCAGCGAAGGTGCGCCTGCAGGCCGAGGACGAGGGTCTCGACACGATCTTCAAGGACTTCGGGGGAGAGTGGCGCTTCGCCGGCTGCTCGATGTGCCTGGGCATGAACCCGGACCAGCTGGCCGACGGCGAACGCTGCGCCTCGACCTCGAACCGCAACTTCGAGGGTCGTCAGGGCAAGGGCGGGCGCACCCACCTCGTATCCCCGCTCGTGGCAGCGGCCACCGCCGTGCGCGGGACGCTGTCCTCACCCGGTGACGTCAAGGATCTCCCACGCGACGCCGAACCGGTGGCGTGGACGGACGATAAGCCCACCTTGACACTGACACCCACCCCCACCTCGGCGAACGCTTAAGGAGTGAAGACTGATGGAAGCTTTCAGCACACATACCGGCATCGGCGTCCCGCTGCGTCGCGCCAACATCGACACCGACCAGATCATCCCGGCGAAGTTCCTCAAGCGGGTCACCCGCACCGGGTTCGAAGACGCCCTGTTCTACCGGTGGCGGACGAACGATGACTTCGTCCTCAACGACCCCGACTTCTCGGCCGGCTCCGTCCTCGTGGCCGGACCCGATTTCGGCACCGGCTCATCGCGTGAGCACGCCGTGTGGGCGCTCAAGGACTACGGTTTCCGCGTCGTCCTCTCCTCGCGCTTCGGCGACATCTTCCGCGGCAACTCCGGCAAAGAGGGCCTCCTGGCAGCTCAGCTGGAACAGGACGACATCGAACTGATCTGGAAGATCCTGGAGAACCACCCGGGCACCTCGATCACCGTGGACCTGAACGAGAAGACCGTGACCTGCGATTCGGTCACGGTGACGTTCCAGATCGATGATTACACGCGCTGGCGCCTCCTCGAAGGCCACGACGACATCAGCCTGACCCTGGCCAAGGAAACCGAGATCTCCGATTTCGAGTCCAAGCGGGCGACGTTCAAGCCGACGACTCTGCCCGCGAAGGTCTGAAGCTTTCTCAGCGAAAGTCTGAAGCTTTCTCAGTGAAGGACTGATCCCTTCTCAGTGAAGGCTCGAATCGTCGAACGCGACGGTCTGAGAGCCGTGACACAGGGGACCCACGCCGCGTCTGCGCTAGTCTTGGACGAGTCCGGACTAGTCTGGGCCACGTCCGGATCCTACCGGGTGCAAGTGTGACGCAGGGAGGAACATGCTCGAAGTTCGCGGCGGTAATCCGTTAGGTGGAACCGTCCAGGTCAGAGGTGCCAAGAACTTGGTTCCCAAGGCCATGGTCGCCTCATTGTTGGGAGAGACGCCCTCCGTGCTGCGCGGGGTGCCGCAGATCAGGGACGTTGAGATCGTCACCGGTCTACTCGAGCTCCACGGGGTTCGGGTCACGCCCGGGGCCGATGGACAGCTGTCCGACGGTGAACTTCACCTGGACCCCTCCGATATGGCACAGGGATCGATCGTCGACATCGACGCACACGCCGGTTCCTCACGGATCCCGATCCTCTTCTGCGGACCTCTCCTGCACAGTCTGGGCCAAGCGTTCATTCCGGATCTGGGCGGCTGCCACATCGGCGACCGTCCCATCAACTTCCACCTCGATGTGCTGCGGCAGTTCGGTGCCGAGGTCGACAAGACCTCCGGCGGCATCATGCTCACCACCCGGGGACGACTCCAGGGGACGAAGGTCGAACTGCCCTTCCCCTCTGTGGGGGCCACCGAGCAGGTTCTGCTGACCGCGGTCCGCGCCGAAGGTGTGACCGAGCTGCGCAATGCGGCCATCGAACCCGAGATCATGGATCTCATCGCCCTGCTGCAGAAGATGGGCGCGATCATCACCGTCGACACCGACCGTGTGGTGCGCATCGAGGGCGTGGAGAGCCTGCGCGGATTCATCCACCGCGCGCTGCCGGACCGCAATGAGACCGCCTCGTGGGCCTCTGCCGCGCTGGCCACCGGCGGAGACATCTTCGTCGAAGGTGCCTCCCAGCCCGAGCTCATCACCTTCCTCAACGTCTTCCGCCGCATCGGCGGCGAATTCGAGGTCGAGGAGACCGGGATCCGTTTCCGCCACCCCGGCGGCAAGCTCACGTCCTTCGCGCTGGAGACCGACGTGCACCCGGGCTTCATGACCGATTGGCAGCAGCCGCTCGTCGTCGCCATGACCCAGGCCGAGGGCCTGTCGATCATCCACGAGACCGTGTACGAGAACCGCTTCGGCTTCACTCACGCGCTCGGTGAGATGGGCGCCCAGATCCAGCTCTACCGCGAATGCCTCGGCGGCACACCCTGCCGCTTCGGGCGCCGCAACTACCAGCATTCAGCCGTGGTCTCCGGGCCCACCGAACTCACCGGAACACGCATCGACGTGCCCGACCTGCGGGGTGGGTTCAGCCACCTCATCGCAGCCCTGGCAGCACGCGGCACCAGCCAGGTCCACGGCATCGAGCTCATCAATCGCGGATACGAGAACTTCCTCGACAAGCTTCTCGGTCTCGGGGCCGAGGTGGCCGCATGAGTGCGGTGACCGAGCCGGACTCGAATGATCACGACCTCGTCTCCTTCGACCCCGCCTCAGTGCGTGCGCAGAACCGGGCCGGCACCATCGCCGCCACCGCTGCCTTCGGGCTCATGAGGACGGCCACGAAGATGACGGTCACGGGGGCCGAACATCTGCCGCCGCCGGGCAAGGCCGCCATCATCGCCGCCTACCATGCGAACCACCTCGACCCGATTCTCGTGGGCCTGGCCCTCAAACGTCACGGTCGAATGCCGCATTTCCTGGCGAAGTCGTCTCTGTTCTCGGGCGTTCTCGGAACGATCCTCAAGACGATCGGCCAGATCCCCGTGCTGCGAGCCTCGGGGCAGGCCGGGGACTCGCTCGAATACGCCAAAGATGCTTTGGCCAATGGCCAAACCGTGGTCATCTACCCCGAAGGAACCTTGACCAAGGACCCAGACTTCTGGCCCCAGCACTTCAAATCCGGCACTGCCCGGCTCGCCCTTGAAACAGGAGCCCCGATCATTCCCGTCGCCCACTGGGGGCTCAACGGAATCTATCCGCGCGGATCTCGGCTGCCGAGGTTCAAACCGCTGAGCCACGACTGCGTCGTCAGATTCGGGCCTTCCCTCGACTACGAGGACCTGTGGCCCCACCGCGAGGAGAAGAGGGCCAAGACGGTGCTCACCCACCGTCTGACGAACACCATTGCAGCGATGGTCGGCGAGCTTTCGAACCGTGAGCTGCCGGCGAGATTCCACAACAAGGAGGTCGGCGAATGAGCGTCGAGAAGACCGCAGTGCTGGGCGCCGGATCATGGGGGACAACCTATGCCGCCGTCGTCGCCGATGCCGGATTCCCCGTCACCCTCTGGGCTCGCCGGTCCGAGGTCGCCGAGGAGATCACCTCCTCACACACCAACGAACGGTACCTGGGCGACCGGGCCCTGCCTGAGCTGCTGAGTGCGACCGCCGATGACATCGCCGCCGTGACAGACGCCGAGGTCATCATCCTCGCCGTTCCCGCGCAGACTCTGCGGGAGAACCTGAGCCGGTGGAAGCCGCACCTGCGCCCAGGTGTGAAGCTCGTGAGCCTGATGAAGGGCATCGAGGTCGACACGGGCAAACGGATGTCCGAGGTCATCGCCGAGGTCGCCGAGGTGGACTCCACCCAGATCGCGGTCGTCTCCGGCCCGAACCTGGCCCGTGAGATCGCCGATCGTCAGCCCACAGCCACCGTCGTGGCCTCGGAGAGCATCGAGACCGCCGAGGTGGTCGCTGAGATCAGCGCGAACGGCTACTTCCGGCCCTATACCAACACCGACGTCGTCGGTGTCGAGATGGGCGGTGCCGTGAAGAACGTCATCGCCCTGGCAGTCGGCATCGCCGATGGTCAGAAACTCGGCGACAACTCGAAGGCCTCGATCATCACCCGCGGCCTGGCCGAGACCTCTCGTCTGGCCGCTGCCATGGGCGCCCAGCCGCACACCCTCTCGGGGCTGGCCGGACTCGGCGACCTCGTCGCCACCTGCGCCTCACCACTGTCGCGGAACAGGACATTCGGGCGCCACCTCGGCGAGGGTATGAGCCTGGATGATGTCATCGCCCACACCTCGCAGACCGCTGAGGGAGTGAAATCGGCGACCGCCATCCTCGCCCTGGGCCGCAGGTACTCAGTCGACCTGCCGATCACGGAAGCCGTGTGTGCGGTCCTCGGAGGAAAGCTGAGGGTTGACGAACTCGCCGGTTTGCTGTTGTCTCGGAAGCGTAAGCACGAGGGGCCACCAGCCTGAGCAGCTCAGGCTGTCCGGCACCACAGCGTACGATCACTGCATCGCACGACCACTACATCGCGTTACAAGGAGCAGACATGAGCGTCAACTCACCGTTCTACAACCTTTCTGATGTCCCGACATTCACCCTCACCAGTACAGATATCGAGAACGGGGCCGAGCTGAGCGGACCGCAGCTCTCGGGCGCGATGGGCGTCGACGGCGGCCAGGACGTCTCCCCGCAGCTGTCCTGGTCGGGCTTCCCCGCAGAGACCAAGGCCTTCGCCGTGACCTGCTATGACCCCGACGCTCCCACCGGCTCCGGTTTCTGGCACTGGGTCGTGACCGACCTTGACGCATCGACGACCAGCCTGCCCGCCAACGCCGGCGATCCATCGGCAGACTTGTTGCCGGCAGGAACAGTGACCCTGCGCAACGATGCGGGCGAACCTCGCTTCGTCGGTGCCGCCCCACCCCAGGGCCACGGACCGCACCGTTATTTCTTCATCGTCACGGCACTGGCGGAGCCGCTGGGCCTCGACGAATCCGCCTCACCGGCCTTCGCCGGATTCAACATGTTCTTCAAGGGCATCGCACGTGCGTGGCTGGAATGCACGTTCGAGCTCAAGTGAGCTAGAGTTTTCCAGTCCGTACAAACGGTCACGCGCTTACGACCAAGGATTTCTATGCCTGAATCTGATCACCGGCCACTCGTCGCAGTCCTCTTCGGCGGACGATCGAGCGAACACGCCGTCAGCTGCGTCACTGCTGCCGGGGTCATCCAGGCCATCGACACCGACGCCTACCGTGTTCTGCCGATCGGCATCACGAAGGCCGGTGTGTGGCGCATCGTCGAAGACTGGTCGACGATGGCCTTCGACCCGGCTGACATGCCCGAGGTCGTTGACAACGGAACCGAGGTCATCCCGCCGATCTCCGCGCAGGGCTCACCTCTGCTGCAGCGGGACGCCGAGGGCCAGTACACCGAGCTCGGATCCGTCGACGTCTTCTTTCCTCTCCTGCACGGCCAGTACGGGGAAGACGGAACCCTGCAGGGCCTGTTCGAACTCAGCGACACGGCCTACGTCGGCTCCGGCGTCTTCGCTTCGGCGGCGAGCATGGACAAGCACTATACGAAGTCCCTCATGGCCCACGCCGGAATTCCGACGTGCCCCTGGGAGCTCGTGACCGAAACCATGTGGGAATCAGAGCAGGCTGATTCTGAGGCTCGGATCACCGGACTTGGTCTGCCCGTATTCGTCAAACCGGCACGGGCAGGATCCTCGATGGGAGTCAGCCGCGTCGAGTCCGCCGAAAGTCTGGATCAAGCGCTGCGCTCTGCCTTCGAGCATGACTCCAAGGTCATCGTCGAACCACAGGTCGTCGGCCGTGAGATCGAGTGCGCGGTGCTCGGCTCGGTTCATGACCGTGAGGTCCGCGTCTCGTTCCCCGGAGAGATCGAAGTCTCAGGCGAGCACTCGTTCTATGACTTCGAGGCCAAATACCTCAACCTCGCCGATGCGCAGCTGACCTGTCCGGCGCGCGTCGATGAGAAGACGACGGCCCGGATCCAGGAACTCTCGGCTCAGGTCTTCCGGCTCTTCGACTGCACAGGACTCTCACGAGTCGATACCTTCGTCACAGATGCCGGTGACGTCCTCATCAACGAGATCAACACGCTCCCAGGTTTCACCCCCACCTCGGCGTACCCGTTCATGTGGTCGAACTCGGGCATCGAGTACCCCGCGCTCATCTCAGAACTCATCACCATCGCCCTAGTCGACCACGCCCGCACCCACTGAGTGCCGAGTCACGCACCCACTGAGTCCCGAGTCACGCACCCATTCAGTCCCGCTGGATCTGGGGCACGCACGCGCTGAGTCACGCACCCATTCAGTCCCGCTGGATCTGGGGCACGCACGCGCTGAGTCACGCACGATATGAGGGTGTCTGCAGTCCCTGAGCACACCTGTAACCCCGAGCACACCTGGCGGGCATGCTGCATCTGCCATTGGTCATCGAGCGGACTACTTAGCGTCGAGGGGCCACGCTATAAACTCGCCCCTCGTCGATAAGTGGTCCCGCCGGTGCTGATGGCCGACGCTGCTCCCGAGCTTTGGCGCGATCTCAGGTGCGTCGAGACGGTAGCGGGGGTCGTTTCAGTGTCGGGGCGGCAACTTGTGACCATGGGCGCCGTGGTGGTTTCGGGCTGACCGCAATGTGCCGCTGTCCTCTTGAGCCTCCGCCTGTCAGCCGAATTCAGCGATTGCTGCTCTGATCTTGGTGAACTCTCTCGCCCGGAAGAGATCTGCCCAAACGAGGTTGAAGACGCGGTATCCGGCGTTGAGCAGCTTCATATGTCGTTCATGGTTCTCAGAGCTGGCGCGATCTGGACCCGCGTTGTTGAGATAGTACTTTCCCACTCCATGGAACTCGACGATCAGGGGATGCTTGTCATGCCGGAAGTCATTGCGGGCGATCCACGCTCCGGCAGCGTCGTAGGTATTCACCTGCGGAATCATCCCGATGATGTTGAAACGAAAGAACTTCACTGCGCATAGCGCCTCACCCGAGGATTCGTGAGCCGGACTGGCCAAGTCGAAGGCTTGGGCTGCCCGCCTGCAGCCTCGTGTGCCCGATCGGATGCTGCTGTGCAGTGATTCGTGGGACGCGAGACCTCGACGCAGTGCCTCAGAGATGAAAGGTACCGAGACTTCAAGCGGATAGTCAGTCGCAAGGTCGACAAGTGTTCTGCCGACAGTTGTCACAGGCAAATCGCCGACATGTGTGAGTTCTTCGGAATTCGGCGAACGGTCACGGGTCCGCAGAGTCTTCTTCGCTCGGTGAAATCCGGGCCGAACCACCTCCGCCGAATCGGTTGCAGGAAATGGGGGGTCCAGACCGTGTATGAGTGCTGCGGATACGTGAGAGAAGACCGCTTCTGACGGGAGTTCGTCGGCATAGGAGCGGATCAGCACCCTGAGCCACTCCGAATTGTCTCGGATGTCCCCATATCGTCGCGGGTAGTCTGTGGCAGTGGTGTTGTGTAGTAGGTGGAGCGGCATGTGGTCCGTCGTGTTGCAAGGCGAGTCCAAAACGAAGTGCCCGCGACGTATCCTGCGCAGGCAACAGTTCAGTGCATCGCGAATGTCTGCCTCGGTGAATCCGAGGTCATGGAGTGCCTTGGATCTAAACACCGAGACCATAGTGCCATTATGATCCTCAAGTGATATTAAATGCAACAAAAGCCATTAAAAAATAGCAAAAAGCATGTAAAGATCACATTGGCCATCGCTCGCTGTTGACAGGCGCCTCAGGCTGCAAACGCCTCCTCGGTCACTTCTGTCGAGAGGGCTACTTTTCATCCAGCGGCTACCGTATAACGTCTCCCGTCGATGCTAAGTGGGCCGCTTGACGACAACTCATAATGCCTGGGCGAAGGTGTGGGTGGCTCAGCTGTCGAGGTCCTGGGCTCCCACGCACTTGGCCTCAGGCTTCACAGCGGTCAGCGCCGGTGAGATCGCTGCGAGTACATTGTTGCCCGATTCCGCCTTGCGGTTGACGAGGACCTCGACTGCCGGGGTGCGACCGTAGCTGGTGAAGACCCAGGTGTCGTCCTCCTCGGAAGCCTTGGAGATCCAGTCGACGCTGCTCACGCTCACACACTGATCGGTGGTCGGACCGGGTGGGGTGACCCCGCAGCGGACGACTGCGATGTTGGGATCTCCCCACGCCTTCGTGCCCTGGGAGGACGTCGTGCGTGACTTCGCGCCGGCGATCTCATCGGGCATGCGCAGCATGATGTCGGCGCAGTCGGGATTCTGTGCGTCCTGAGCAGGCTCGACGACGACCGTGCGCTCACACCCTGCCAGGCTGATTCCGGCAACCACAGTGGCGATGGCTGCCAGGGCGATGGTGCGCGCCTTCCGAGGCGAAGGTCGAGGCGACGGGCGGAGGCGACGAGATCTCATACAACTACCGTATCTCCCGATAACCTTGAGCCATGACTCGACTGTCCGAACTTGGCGAATCACACGTGCTCGAACGCATCCTCTCTCACAATCGCAGCGGTTCGCAGGTGATCATCGGACCCGGAGACGATGCCGCGGTGACCGCGGTTGACGGCAACCTGGTGTCGACCGCGGACATGCTCGTGGAGAACGAGGACTTCACCCGCGCCTGGCTCGACTGGGGCCGGCTCGGGATCAAAGCCGCAGCGCAGAACCTCTCCGATGTGTGCGTCATGGGCGCCAGGCCTCATGGGCTGCTGGTCTCACTGGCCGTGCCGAACTCGACCGAGATAGAGGACCTCGAAGCGCTCTTTGCCGGCATTGTCGCCGAGGCGGGGCGTGCCGGTGAGGAACTGGGCTGCGAGATCCCGATCATCGGCGGAGATCTCTCATCCTCTGGCCTCATCGTCATCGCGATCACTGCTTTGGGCACCGTCGCCGATCATGCAGCGATCACCCGCTCGGGTGCACGGACGGGCGACTCGATCTACCTGGCAGGAACCATCGGACGCGCGGCAGCCGGGTTGGATCTCCTCTTCGCCGGTGTCGACGGGAACGCCGGGAACGACGGGAACGCCGGGGACGCCCGGAACGATCCTCAACTCGATGAAAGCCTGACGACACTCATCACCACCCAACTGGCTCCACAGCCGGACTATGCGGCCGTCCTGAACATGGGGGCCGCCTCGGCGATGATCGATGTCTCCGACGGGCTGAGCACGGACTTGGGACGGATCGCGTCGGCCTCGGGAGTCCACGCTCGCATCGACCGCGCCTCACTCCAAGAGCTCATCGATGAGCTGCTGCCTGCAGCACGGCACCTGGTGGGCGCCATCGAGGGTGCTGAGTCGGACGGAGTGACCGCACAGTCTGCCGCAGAGGCCGAGGAGTTGGCGTTGACCTGGGTGCTCAACGGGGGAGAGGACCATGGTTTCGTCGCGTCGTCGGCGCAGTTCGACACACCTCCGGTAGGCTGGCGGAGAATCGGAGAGATGAGAGTCGGCAACGGGGTCAGTCTCGACGGCGCACCGGTGCCGACGAGCGGCTTCAGCCATTTCGGGAAGTGACATGAGCGGACCCAATCAAGCCATCGGCCTCAACGGGCGTCTGGCCGCCAGGTGGGCTCGGCGGGCCGTTGATCGTCTGCGCAAGGAACGCGTCGAAATCGATGAACTCAACGTCTTCCCCGTCCCAGACGGTGACACCGGCACGAACATGTACCACACCCTGCGCGCCGCCTACCTGGCTGTCGAAGAACTCACCGGACCAGTCACGCTGCCCCAGGTCGTTGCGGCTCTCGCAGAGGGGGCAGGACGCGGTGCTCGCGGAAACTCCGGACTCATCCTCGCAGTCGCACTCCAAGGCGTCGCCGATGCGCTGGACGGCGTGACCGTAGCGACGCCCGAAGCCATGGCCGCTGCCCTCGAACTCGCCTCCGCCAGGGCTCGGCAGTCTGTGGCCAGACCTGTCGACGGCACCATGCTCACGGTCCTCGACGCCATGGCCACGGAGGCAGCAGAGAAGGCTGAGAATGGGGTGAACCTCATCGAACTCATCTCCGCGGTGCGCCTCCGCTCCCGCTCGGCACTGCGTGAGACCACCGGGCAGCTGCCAGTGCTGCGCGAAGCCGAGGTCGTCGATGCCGGTTCGACGGGGATCGTGGAGCTCTTCGATCTCCTCTACGCCACGGTCACCGGCCGGACACCGCAGGATTCGATGCTCGGCGAAGTCACCAGGTCACCGCGCATCGTCCATCAGGCCAGTGCCGATGAACTCGAGATCGTCGCCATCCTGGCCACGTATCCGGCATCCACAGATTCCGAAAAGACGAGGAACACCCTCGCCGAGGCGCTCGATGACCTCGGCGGGACATCGATCGTCATCAACGGACCCAAGGTTCACGTCCACGTCGCCGACGAGGCCACAGCCGTGACCATTCTCGACCACCTCGCCGGCTACGGCATCGCCCGTCTGGACATGGAAGACCTGCGTCTGCACGAGGAAGAGGGCGAAACCCACCTGGTGGCCATCGTCTCGGGCACCGGACTCCTCATGCACTGCGCGCTCAACGGGGCAAGTGCCCTGACGCCGGATTCCGGTGACGTGCGGGCCATGACCAAAGACATCATCGCAGAGGAAGAACGTGCGGTCATCGTCGTCCCCAGCTCGACGACCGTCCTGAAAGCACTGGGACAGGTCTCCGGTGGACAGGTGGTCCGCTCCCGCAACGTCGCCACTCTGCTCTCGGCGCTCGCGGTCCATGATCCCTTCGCCCCGTCCGCGGAGATCTTCGCCGATATGACCGAGGCTGCCGCCGGCACCCGTGTGGGCACCATCGTCTCGGCCGAACAGCTTGCCCTCAACCCGCCTACAGGTGCCCTGCCGGTCATCGACGATGTTCCGGGAGCGAATTCGGATCCTGACTCCATGCTCGACTCCAGCACGGTGGGCATGCGCAGGATTCCGCTCTCCCATCCCTCGCAGTTCTACCGGGTCTTCATCGACGGGAAGGTGAAGACTCAGAGCACCGAACTCACGACCCTGGTCGAGAAGCTCGCCGATCGTCTCCTGGGCGCCGGGGGAGAGCTCCTCACCGTCGTCCACGGTCCCGGGTGTGCCCCCGATGTCCTCTCGCACCTGCGGGACTGGATCGGCAAATCACACTCTCAGGTGAGGTTCCAGGACATCGACTCGAGGGACCGGGCGACGCTCCTCATCATGGGAGTCGAATGAGCGCCCGCCTCGACGACTACTTCACCGCACGAGACCGCGGTGCACTCAAGAAACGAGGAATCACCTCGGTGGCGGATCTCTTCCGCTTCTTCCCGCGCAGATTCCTCGTGCCCGGAGAGAAGACGCCCCTGGGCGGACTCCCGTTGGGGGAGACCGCGATTCTCCAGGCCGAGGTCATCTCCGTCGACACCCGGCGCATGCAGAAACGCCGCGGCACCATCACCGATGTGATCGTCCACGACGGACAGCAGTCGATGAAGATCGCCTTCTTCAACCAGCGCTGGCTGGACAGCCAGCTGGTGCCCGGACTCACCGTCGTCTTCGCCGGGAAGGTCGAAGAATACCGCGGGCAGCTGACCCTGAACTCGCCCACCTGGCTCAATCGGGACGAACACGATGAGAAGTGGACCCCGGAGGACCTCAACTCCCCGTTCCCCGTCTACTCACGGGTCAAGGGCATCGCGCAGACACGACTGTGGAAGGCCATCAAGGTTCTCCTCGACGTCGCGGACCCTGCCGAGTTCGAGGACCCCCTGCCGACCGCCATGCGAGAGAACCTCGACCTGCCCGACTTGCGCACCGCATTCAACGATATGCATCGGCCCAGGTCAGCAGCGGCGACGGAGAAGGCCAAACAGCGCTGGAAATGGGAGGAGGCGCTCGCACTGCAGGCGGAGTTCGTCTCCCGCAAGGCCGATTACGAAAAGCTCGAGGCCACTCCTCTGCTCAACGTCGGAGCCAGAAGCGAACGCTTCGACAACAGTCTGCCCTTCTACCTCACCGCCTCACAGCTGCGGGTCGGAGAGGAGATCGAAGCAGACATGGGCAGGCGTTCGGCGATGCACCGCCTCCTCCACGGCGACGTCGGCTCCGGCAAGACCGTCGTGGCGCTGCGGGCCATGCTCACTGCCGTCGATTCGGGAGCTCAGGCTGCGATGCTCGCGCCCACAGAAGTGCTGGCCACTCAGCATTTCCGCTCCATTGAGAACCTCCTCGGCGACCAGATGGCGCTGAGCCCTCTGCTCTCGGGCGATGACCAGGTGAGGGTGGCGCTGCTGACCGGGTCGATGCCGGCCCGGGAACGCAAACAGCTGGCACTCGACCTCGCCACCGGTCAGATCGACATCGTCGTCGGCACACATGCGCTGATGTCGGATACGACGATGTTCGACAGACTGGGCCTCATCGTCGTCGACGAGCAGCATCGGTTCGGCGTCGAACAACGCGAGGCACTGCGGGCGAAGGCCGGACTCAAAGTCCCGCACACCCTCGTGATGTCCGCGACGCCGATCCCGCGGACCGTCGCGATGACGGTCTTCGCCGATCTCGATGTCTCCACTCTCGACGAGATGCCCGCCGGCACCAAGGACATCACCACCCACGCTGTATCACTGGGGGACCACCCGAACTGGCTGGGCCGAGTCCTCCAACTCATCGACGAGGCGGCCGAGGACGGCCGCGGCACATTCGTCGTCTTCCCACGGATCGACCCCTCCGACATCGAAGATCCCGAAACGGGCGAGGTGGTCGGCAGCAGAGAGGGAATTGAGGACCTGCGGGACAAGCTGAAGAACTCCGATGAGCTCGGGTCCCGTTCGATCGAGCTTCTCCATGGGCGGATGTCACCGGTGGAGAAGGACAGGACGATGGCTGCGTTCGTCTCCGGCGAGACCGACATCCTGGTCTCCACGACCGTCGTCGAGGTGGGAGTCGACGTGCCGCGGGCGACCATGATGGTCGTCTTCGAAGCGGAGCGATTCGGTGTCGCTCAGCTCCACCAGCTGCGCGGCCGCGTCGGACGAGACGGCAGCGCAGCCATGTGCTTCCTGCTCACCCAGGCATCCGAATCCGATGAGAGCTTTGAGCGCCTGAGTGAGGTCGCTGGCACCCTCGACGGTTTTGCCCTAGCCGAGTACGATCTCGGCACCCGGGGAGAAGGCGATGTGCTCGGAGCATCGCAGTGGGGCGGATCGTCGCTGAAGCACCTGTCCATTCTGCGCGATGCGCCGATCGTCGAAGAGGCGAGAACCATTGCGGAGAAGATCATCTCCGTCGACCCCGATCTGAGTTCACTGCCGGCCCTGCGTACCTTCATCAATAGAGTCCTGCCCGCCGAATCGGCTCACTTCATCGAGGCGAGCTGATGTCGGATCACCCCACTGAGGAGGAAGCGCAATGAGAATCATCGCTGGTGCTTTCAAAGGATCCAAGCTCGTCGCACCGGGCGGATCCAACACACGCCCGACCTCAGACCGGGTCAAGGAATCCCTGTTCTCCATGCTCGATGGCTATGGGGTCCTCCAAGCCGCGAACGTCCTCGACCTCTTCGCCGGCTCCGGCGGACTGGGATTCGAAGCCATGTCCAGGGGTGCGGCCGAAGTCGATTTCGTCGATTCGGCCAGCGCTTCGGCTCGAGCAGTCGAGTCGAATGCCCAGAAGCTCGGAATCGATCACTCGACTCGGATCCATTCCTCGGATGTCGTCTCCTTCCTCAGCTCCCAGCGTGGTCCGGGACAGCATACGTCGGTGCAGCGGCGACCCGAAGGACTTGCAGGAGGAGCGGACCCCGAAGGCCACGCAAAGGGAGCGGACGACGGAGGGCGAGCATCGCTTGGCAGCGGCCTTGATGAGGTTCAGGACGGTCAGGTGTTGGAGGCCCGCAGCGATCGTGATGACGATGGGGGTCGCATCTTCGACCTGGTGTTCATGGATCCGCCCTACCCGTTGGGGGAGGACGCCGTCACCCAGATCCTGGGTCGACTCGCTGGGCTCCTCGACATGGAATCCATCGTTGTGGTCGAGCGGGCATCACGAGCGCCCGAACCGACGATGCCGGCCGCCCTTGAGGTCTTCCGTTCGAAGACGTTCGGTGAGACCGCACTGTACTTCGTCCAGCTCAAGGCCGAATCTGAAGAGGCAGCGGATGTCGCCAGCGGAGCAGGTGCAACGGCAGCAGACGAGTCGGCGTGAGCTCTCACCGTCCCTGGTACCGCACACCCTGGGTGTTCGCGGCCTGCGGGGTGGGTCTGCTGCTCCTCTGGTCGGCACTCAGGTGGCTGAGAAGTCAGTCGGAGGCTGATGCGGGTGCTGGCGGGAGCGACGCGGGCACGAATGCAGCGGATCCGGTGGGGCGCTCCGATGTGTTCTGGGCCGGGCCTTCGGACATCCTGTTCTGGGTGGCCATGGTGCTCATCGCCGTTGCAGTCGTCGTGAGGGTCTGGCGGCTCGTGCGCCGCATCCGCAGCTGAGGCCCACCGCAACGGCTGAAGCCCACGAAACAGCTGAAGCCCACGGAACAGCTGAGGCCCACCGGATCGCACACCGGTGGGCCTCAGCTGATCGATCGTGAAGCTACTGCACGCTGGAGAGAAACGTGCGCGTCCGCTCATGCTGCGGATTGTTGAAGATCTGATCCGGCGGGCCCTCTTCGAGGACCTGGCCGCCGTCGAACATCATCACCCGGTGTGAGACCTCGCGGGCGAACTGCATCTCGTGAGTGACCAGGAGCATCGTGATGTCGGTCGTCTCTGCGATATCGCGGAGGACTCCGAGGACATCTCCCACAAGCTCCGGGTCGAGAGCCGAGGTCACCTCGTCGAGGAGGAGGATCTCCGGACTCATCGCCAGTGCCCGTGCGATAGCCACACGCTGCTGCTGACCGCCCGACAGGCGAGTGGGATGCTCATCGGCCTTGTCTGCAAGTCCGACCTTGTCCAACAGTGACTTCGCCTCCGTTACGGCATCGGCCTTGGATCTGCCCAGCACGTGGATGGGCGCCTCGATGATGTTCTCGAGCACCGTCATATTGGGGAAGAGGTTGAACTGCTGGAAGACCATTCCGATCCGCGTCGTCATGGCGCGGGTCGTCTTCGACGGCAGTTCGACTCGCTTGCCGTTCTTCTCCGTATGTGTCAGCGGTTCGCCGTCGACGAAGATGTAGCCGCCGGTCAGTTCCTCCAAGGTCATGACGAGGCGGAGGATCGTCGTCTTTCCCGAGCCGCTGGGCCCGATCAGAGTTACACGCTCCCCGGGAGCGACGCTGAAGTTGAGGTCCTTGAGGACGGTGGTCCTGCCGAAGGACTTCTCCACGTCTTTGAACTCGATCGCCGGTGTGGCCGAGCTTGCGGGGTCTGCCGTCGGAGTTGATGAGGTGCTCTCAGTAGGTGGCAAGGCGCTTGTCCAATCGTTGGATGAGCAGGGACGTCGGGTAGCTGGCGGCGAGGAAGATGATCCCGGCTAAGGTGAAGGCTTCCGTGTAGGCGAACGTGGAACCGCCGAAGTCCTTCGCGGAGCTGACGAGTTCGACCACCGAGATCGCGAACAGGTAGGGGGTGTCCTTGAACATGGCCACGGCGTAGTTGCCCAATGACGGGATCGTGGCGCGCAGCGCCTGCGGGAGGACGACGGCGGTGAACGTGCGCACCGGTGGCAGGGACAAAGCTGTGGCAGCCTCGCGCTGACCCGGAGGCACCGAATCGATGCCCGCACGGTAGCTTTCTGACATGTATGTCGAATAATGGATGCCGATGACGATGCAGCCGATGACGAGCGCCGGAATGCTCTTCAGTCCAGGGAGGTCCGAGAACGCAAAGTAGACGAACATCAGCTGCACGATCAGCGGCGTATTGCGGACGAAGGCGACGAGCAGTCTGACCAGCCAATTGATCCAGCGGGGCAGTGAGCGTATAGCCACGGCAATGAGGAGGCCCAGAATCGCGGCGATGATGGTGCCGACGACTGTGGCGATGAGTGTGTTGACGAATCCGCGGAGGAGGATCGGCAGCGCTTCGGCGGCGAATTCCCAGTTCCAGATCACAGGCCACCTCCTTGACCGGCAGGACCTGGCTTGGAGGCCCCGTCGTTGGCAGCAGCATGAGATTTGAGATGATCGCGCTTCGATTCCACACGAGCATCTCGACGGGCTTCACGTCGATCGGACCGGGAGTTCGGGCGTCTGCGTCCCAGCCGTTTGGTGGCTTGGCGTTCGAGAAGGTTCATGCCCTCCTGGATCAGCCACGCGATGACGAAGTAGATGAGGAGGCCGACGGTGAACGCAAAGTAGGTGTCGCCGGTTGACTGGCGCAGCTGTTGGATCTTGTCCGTAAGGTCGCTGAGCGTGATGAAGAAGACCACTGCCGTGCCCTTGAGGAGCTGGATGAGCAGGGTAGCCAGGGACGGGATCATCAGGGCCCACGCCTGAGGGAAGATGACGCGGATCATGCGCCGTGTCGGTGAGAGACTGAGCGCGATGGCTGCCTCCCACTGGCCGGGGTTGACCGTTTTGATCGACGATCGGACCACCTCGGCGGAGTAGGCACCGTAGTTGAGCGATAGGGCACCGATACCGCACATCAGGGGATCGAGTTCGACTCCGAGGAGCGGAAAGACGTAGAAGAGCCAGAAGATCTGGACCAGCAGCGAAGTGCCGCGGAAGAATTCGACGATGATCCTGGCAGGGATGCGCATCCACGCGTGAGGGGAGGTCATCGCGAGTCCGAGGATGAGGGCGATGATGATGGTGCCGATCGAGCCGGCGATGGTGAGGATGAGCGTCGTCTGAATTCCCTCCCACAGCTGTGGGAGGAAATTCAGCAACGTTGTGACATTGTCAGTCATGATCGGCAGCGACTAGGGGCCGGTTCAGGACTTGGCAGTGGGCAGTTCGCCCTTGCACAGCTGATCGGTCGTGATCTCACCGTCAGGGCGCTCTTCCTTCGTGAAGCCGAAGTCACCGACGACATCGAGGTACTTCTTCTCGTCGCCGACGATCTCGTCGAGCTTCTCATTCCACTTGTCGCGGAGTTCGGTGTCATCGGTGCGGAAGACTGTGGCACCGGCACCGATCTGTGGGACTCCCTTGATCTCCTGGACGAAGGAATCGCCGACCTCGACGCCCGCGTCCTTATTGTTCTTGGCCATCCAGTTGAGTGAGATGGCGGTCAGCGCGAAGACATCGGCACGGCCCGTGGTCACGGCGTCCATGCCGTCCTGCGGAGTGCCGACCTTCTGCGATTCGATGCCGAGGTCCTTGGCGTAGTCTGACTCCACTGCGCCAGTCATGGTCGCGAGCTTGAGACCCTTCTTCTTCACATCATCGATGGTCTTCATACCGTCCTGCTTGCCCTTCTTGGTCATCAGGGCGGTGGTGTACATGAACTCCGGGTTGCCGAAGGCGGCCTGCTCACAGCGATCGGGGAGGATGGACATGCCCGCTGAGATCGCACCGAAGCGGTCGGCGTTCAGCCCGGGAATCAGCGAACCGAATTCGGTGTTGACGCCCTCGACGTCGTCGACGCCGAGTTCCTTGAAGACAGCCTTCGCCATAGCCACGGAGGCTCCCTGGAGCTCGCCGTCCTTTTCGAAGCTGTACGGAGCCTCACCGGCGAAGCCGACGGTGATCTTTCCATCGTCGACGGCCTTCTGGAGAGCGCTCTTATCGGAATCGCTTCCACCGCATGCTCCCAGTGTGAGCGTCAGGGCGATGATCGAGGTCGCGGCGGCAAGCCCCTTGATGGCTTTCATAGCTGTCCCTTTCATTGAACGTCGACACATCTTCGTGACATGCGTCTCAAGAACACTATTCAATACTTTTGTTGTCCGGATGTCACACTGTCAGACAACGTTATATGATCGTGATATGCCTCAACCCCCAACCTCGGAGCTTCCTGTCCTGCGCAAGGTCATCAGATCCTCGACGATCGACCTCATCGCCGACCAGATTCGGAACGCCATCTACAGCGGCTCACTGGCACCGGGGCAGTCCATCAACGAGGTGCGCACGGCGGAACTCCTCGTCGTCTCCAGGCCCTCACTGCGGGAGGCTCTGCAGCGACTCGTCAGCGAAGGGGTGATGACACACGCGCCCGGCCGAGGCGTCTGGGTCAAGCGGATGACGACCGACGACATCGATGACGTCTATGCCGTCCGAGAGGCCATCGAGGCGCAGGCGGTGAAGATCGTCATCCGCTCGGGCAAGCCGATTGCCCGCATCCACCAGGCGCTGGCCAAACTCGAGCTCGCGATCGAGGAGAACACCGCCCGCACCATCGGCGACGCCGACCTCGACTTCCATCACTCGATCGTCGCCTGCTCCGGGTCGGTCAGGCTCAGCGGCCTGATGAAGGTTTCGATGGTCCACACTCGGTTGCTCTCACTCTCCGACCCGCGCGGATATGAGGTCAGGTGCGACCTCATCGAGACACACAGAGAACTGAACGAGGCGATCGCAGTCGGGAACGAAGCACGGTCCCTGGCAGTCGTGGGCAGGGTCATGGCCGGAGCCGCTGCTCGACTGCACAACCCCCTGACGGAACCCGGGGCTGTCATCGTCAGAGCCGACGATCAGGACGAGCTCGTCGACGACCAGTGGTCGCAGCTGAGAGATAAGATGAGGTCATGAAGGTTGTCTGCCCCGGTTCCTATGACCCGATCACCATGGGTCATCTCGATGTCATTGCCCGCAGCGCCCGACTCTTCGACGAGGTGGTCGTTGCCGTCGTGCACAATCCCAAGAAATCCGGACGATTCGATCCCGAGGTCCGCGCCGATCTCATCCGCGCCTCGCTGGCCGACGATGAGCGGACCCGAGAGACGAAGAACGTCACCATCGAGACCGTCGCCGGGGGCCTCCTCGTCGACTACTGTGCCTCCATCGGAGCGCCTGCAGTGGTCAAGGGGCTGCGCTCGGGCACGGATTTCGCCTACGAGCTGCCGATGGCACTGATGAATAAGCATCTGAGCGAGTTGGAGACCATCTTCGTCCCCGGCAGCCCCGAGTACGAACACGTCTCGTCCTCGCTCATCAAGGAAGTTCACTCCGGCGGCGGGAACATCGAAGGTCTCGTTCCGGGCGCAGTGCTGTCGGCGCTGAACGCCAGCCGCTGACGCATGCCGATTCCCTCTTCCTCCTCTCGGGCGTGGTTCCTCGGCCTCATCTTCCACACCGTGGTCGCTCATGCCACCTACAACGGCGTGCGCGTTCTCATCTCCTACCGGACCCTGGAACTCGGCGGCAGCGGAGTCGTCCTCGGTCTCATGACCGCCTGCTATTCCCTCGTGCCGCTGCTCACGGCACTCCTCGTCGGCCGACTCGTCGACCGCGGATACGCCACCGCTGTGCTGTGGACGGGAACGATCCTGTCGATCGTGCCCGTCGGACTCGCAGCGATGGCCCCCAACCTCGGCGTGCTCCTCATCGCCACGATGTGCCTGGGCCTGGGACAGCTGCTGACGACCGTTGCATCGCAGGCGCTGATACCACAGAGCTTCCCCGCCTCGGCGCTGACCTCGAAGTTCGGCTACCTCACCCTCGGCGTCTCGATCGGGCAGACGATCGGTCTGCCCGTGGCAGGAGCCATCGCCGGTGCGACGGACGGTGCCCCGCAGATCGTCAGCGCCCTGTGGTTCATGACGGGGATCTCCGCGCTGACACTGGTTGCTGCGGTCATCGTCATGCTCCGCGGCCGGACCCCTCACGTCTCCCGCGCCGAGGCGGCCAAGGGTGCCCGTACGCCCTGGTCCCTGCTCTCGATCCGGGGGATGAAGCCCGCGATCCTCGCGTCGATGACGACTCTGGCCGCCGTCGACCTGATGACGGCCTACCTCCCGCTCATCGGACAGCAGAACGGGCTGTCGGTGACGACGGTGACCTGGCTCCTGACTCTGCGCACACTCGCCTCGGTGATCTCGCGGCTGATCATCGGGCAGCTCACCCGCAAATGGCGCAATCTCTCGCTCCTGTGGACCGCCTCGGCGGCAGCAGGTGTCTGCATCATCCTCATCCCGGTGTTCACTCAGCCGTGGATGCTGGCGATCCTGCTGATCCTGGCCGGATTCTGCTTCGGACTCACCCAGCCGCTGACGATGACCTGGGTCTCGACCTTGTCGGATCCGGCCAATCGGGCGGCGGTTCTGTCGATCCGCCTTGCCGGCAACCGACTCAGCCAGGTGGCGATCCCCTCGGCGGCCTCCCTGCTCACCGTCGTCGCCGGATCCGGAATCGTGTTCACGATCTCCGGGGCACTGCTCCTGGCCGCCGGCGGGGTGACCTGGCGCAACCAGCACGAGAAATGGTGACTAGGAACACCTGCGCATACTTCGAAGCTCGATTGGTAATGACAGGCGATGATGACTAGAATGGTGAGTCGCGTGTGAACGCAGGAGTAAGCATCCTCAATCACGTAAAGGAGGAGTGAGCATGAAGAAGCAGTCTGAGTTCGTCTACGATCTCAGGTCGATGGGATTGCTCGGTCATCCTGGTGAATGGGAACGGGTGAACACCACCCTGTCTGCTCCAGCGGATCTCAAGATCGAAGTGATCGGGGTCGCAGAAGGTTCACCACTGACACTCGAGCTGATGTTCGAAAGCGTGTCGGAGGGAATCTACGTGTCGGGCACAGTCTCGGCCACGGCCCGCGGCGAAGACGTGAGGACTCTCGACGAAATCGAGTTGCCTATAGATGTCGACATCCAAGAGATGTATGTCTATGAGCAGGCCGATGGCGACGAGGATTCCTACCTCATCGACCGCGATCAGCTCGACCTCGAGCCCGCGATCAGAGACGCTGTTGTCATGGCTCTGCCCTTCAGTCCGTCAAAGGACCGGAGTGAAGAGTTCAGCTTCACCCTCGGTGAGGACCTTGAGGTCGACGACAGCGAATCGGATTCGCCGTTCGCATCATTGAAGAGTTTGTTGGATGAGAAGAAAGAGAGCTAGACGTGGCTGTTCCAAAGCGTAAATTGTCGCGCAGCAACACCCGCCACCGTCGTTCGCAGTGGAAGGCACAGGCTCCCAGCCTGGTCAAGACTGTGGAGAACGGTCGCGTTGTGTACTCGCGCCCTCACCAGGCCAAAGTTGTCGAAGACGCAGCCGGCACCCCGCTGTTCCTTGAATACAAGGGACGCAAGGTCGCTGACGTCTGACCTGTGGAAACTGACACCACAGCAGAACTGCAGAAGAGTCTCGGGATCGATATTGATCCCGAGACTTTTCGTCTCGCCCTGACACACCGCTCCTTCGCCTTCGAAGCCGGCGGCATACCCACGAACGAGCGCCTCGAATTCCTCGGCGACTCCGTCCTGGGCCTCGTGGCCACCGAGTCGCTGTACTACGACAACCCGGATCTGGCCGAAGGTTCACTGGCCAAGATGCGCTCTGCCGTGGTCAACACCAAAGCCTTGGCGTCGATCGCGCGCAGACACAAGATCGGCCCCCACATACTCCTGGGCAAGGGCGAAGAGCTCACCGGCGGCCGCAACAAGGACTCGATCCTCGCTGACACTGTCGAGGCCCTCATCGGCGCGACCTTCGTTGCCCGCGGACGTGAAGAGGCCTTCGCCTTCGTCCACCGCCTCATCGACGGCATGCTCTCCGACGCAGTGAATCTGGGTGCCGGAATGGACTACAAGACGACCCTGCAGGAAGCAGCGGCCGATCTTGATCTGGGCGCCGTGAGCTATGAGATCGTCTCCTCGGGGCCAGACCACGCCATGGTCTTCACCGCCACCGCCCTTCTGGGTGAAAACGGCTGGGGCACCGGCGACGGCTCGTCGAAGAAGAACGCCGAAGCGGCAGCCGCGGAAGTCGCCGTCAAGGCCATCCGCACCATCTACCCGGACTACACGCGCTGAGGCATTCCTGATGCCCGAGCTTCCCGAAGTAGAGAGTGTGCGCCTCGGCGTCCACGAATGGACTGCCGGCACCACCATCACCGGCGCCGAGGTGATCGACCCCCGAATTCTCGGCACCACGTCCCAGCGTCGCATCAATGCTTCCGCAGCCGACGAGTTCGTCGCAGCGGTGACCGGGCGGCGAATCATCGGCGCCGAACGTCGCGGCAAGTTCATGTGGCTGACATTGGGGGAGGACCTCGGTGCCGGCCCGGCTGCCGAGCCGGCGGCCCCCGAACTCAGCCTGCTCGTTCACCTCGGCATGAGCGGACAGCTGCGCGTGCACGATGCCGCTGACGAGATCCACAAGCATACGCGGGCGATCCTCCACCTCGAGCGGGGGAGCGAGAGCCTCCAGCTGCGCTTCATCGACCAACGGATCTTCGGCCATCTCGGCGTACAGCCCCTGGTGCACGCCTATGGTCGGCTCGTGCCCGCCTCGGCGAATCACATTGCAGCCGATCCTCTGGAGCCGGCCTTCGAACCCGGCCTCGCTCTCGAACAGCTCTCCCGCAAGCGGACGGTAGTCAAATCAGCGCTGCTCGACCAGTCCCTGGTCAGCGGCATCGGCAACATCTATGCCGATGAAGCACTCTTCAGGGCCGGCATCCACCCTCTGGCGATCCCCGCTCGCACTCGCAAGTCCCGCCTGGCCGCGGTTCTCGACTCAGCCTCGCGGGTCATGAGCGATGCGCTGGCCGTGGGTGGGACCAGCTTCGACGCCCTCTACGTCAACGTCAACGGGGAGTCCGGATACTTCGACCGTGCCCTGCTCGTCTACGGGCGCGGCGGCCAGGAGTGCGTGCGCTGCGGCACCGAGATCGAGAAGATGACGATCGGCGGACGAGGCAGCCACTTCTGCCCGAACTGCCAGCGCCCGCCGCGGTATCGCTGATCGTTCTGCTAGTCTTTCGGCGACGTTTCACGCCACCTAGGACGGACGTCGCAAACTTTCGCAAAGGGCTTCCCAGTACGAGCCCGGGCTCCGCGACCAGCGGCTGGTCTGGGGGCGCCGAATGTGGGTGCCTAGTAAGCCGTGTTGTATCCGCGTTCGGTGTGGTCCCAAATTTTGGCTACGATAACTGATCCGTCTCCGGCCTTTGCGCCTGTAACTTTCTCGACGACATCACGGGTGTACTGGTATCCCCATTCGCCTTTGTCAGGCTTGGAGGAGATGGATACCGTCTTGTAGTCGAATTTCACGCCCTCGCCGACGTCTTCGAGGACTTTCAGCG
This sequence comes from Brevibacterium sp. UCMA 11752, assembly GCF_021532235.1. Lineage (NCBI taxonomy): Bacteria > Bacillati > Actinomycetota > Actinomycetes > Micrococcales > Brevibacteriaceae > Brevibacterium > Brevibacterium sp. UCMA 11752. The sequence continues at coordinate 2,237,795 of NZ_JACBOS010000003.1, forward strand.
TCCGAGCCTGGTCTTGGAGTTCTGAGTTTTTGGATTCGACGCCAACCATAAGGTCGCTTCCGCTGTTGAGTTTTGCTCTGCCCTCATATTTGTCGGCGATGTGGTCGTTGAATGTTTCGATGTCTGCGAACTCGAGCGGGGTTTCTTCGGGGTCACTGCCTGAGCATCCAGCGATGGCGAGCAATGCAGCGAGTCCTACTGCGGTTGTTGTTCGTCTCATGTATGCACTCTATCGGAGGGCGCGGACGCTAAAACTGCCCACGTCTGTCGTCCTTTCTAGGACGACTAGTTTCGCCCTTACCTGTCAATTGCATTAAGCCGCGTTTGTCACCGTCTGTTTGAGGACGGATCCGATGTGCCACCTGGTCTCTTTGATGGCGGTCTCGCAGTAGCCGCCGAGGTGTCCGCGGCGTCCGACTTGGTGGATGGTGGGCACGGGGACGGGGAGGATGGCTGCTATGTCGACGGCGGATGCGTGAATGTCGGTGGCTTGAGTGAGGAGTCCTTGCCTGCCTGCTTCAACGTCGATGGTGGTGCTGCAGGCCTCGTCGTTGTCGTTTCAGTTGGTGCATATGGTTCCGGTGCGTCCGTCTTTAGCGTAGACGGCTTGTCCGACGCGGTACCAGTAGATCGGACGCGCCGAGACTGCGTAACGCTGTCGCCTCGGCCCGTGTCGGCATTACAACACCGATGCGACAGGCGAAAGGCGGCCGGCGAGACTCTCATCGAGTCTCACCGGCCGCCTCTGGCAATCACCGATGTCGCGCGGTCAGCACCGCGACAAGGGGTTACTTGACGGTGTCGCCGTGCTCGTGATCGGCGTCATCGAGGTCAGACGATTCGGAAGAGCCCGCCTCGGCGTCTTCCTTGTCGTCTTCGATCTCCTCGACAGGAAGCTCTGACGTCTCGAGTCCGAAGACCTCTCCGTCGTACTCGTTGACGGCCGTGGCGACCGACTGCTCGAGGACGTGATTGGCCAGCTGTCCCTGAATGATCAGCGGATCTCGCGAGAGGTCCTTCCATACGGCCACGCAGAGAAGCAGCATGACGATGACGAAGGGCAATGCCGCCACGATCGTGATGTTCTTCAGACCCTCGAGGGCCTCGGCGGGATCAGAACCTCCGGCCAGGAGCATCACCGCTGCCACTGCACCGGTAGCCACACCCCAGAAGAGGACGAGGCCCTTGCCGGGCTCCTCTCGACCGTTGGCCGACAGCGTGCCCATGACGATCGACGCGGAGTCGGCGCCCGTGACGAAGAAGATCGCAATGAGGATGACCGTGACGACCATCAAGATGATGGCGATGGCGTTGGGCAGAGGCAGAGCGCCGAGGAGATCGAACAGGATCGTATCCATGTTGATGTCCGGTTCACCGTCGACGATCTTCGCCAGGGCCTTGACTGTGCCTTCGCCGCGCTCAGCGCGTTCCTGGATGCCGATGGCTCCGCCACCGAAGATCGCGAACCAGATGGTCGAGACGACCGAAGGGACGATGAGGACGCCGAGAACGAACTGACGCACGGTGCGGCCGCGCGAGATGCGGGCGATGAAGAGGCCGACGAAGGGCGACCATGAGACCCACCAGGCCCAATAGAAGACCGTCCACGAGGACAGCCAGGTGTTGACGTCCTGGCCATTGGCCGCGGTCCGGGACGCCATCTGCGGCAGATCTTGGATGAACGAACCGAGAGAGGACGGAATGACGTTGAGGATGAACAGCGTCGGCCCGCCGATGAACACAATCAGCGCGACGATGATCGCCAGCACCATGTTGATGTTCGACAGCCACTGGATGCCCTTCTCGACACCGGACACAGCCGAAGCGACGAAGGCCGCGGTGAGGATCGCGATGATGATGACGAGAATCGGCGAGGAGACATCGGACATGACGCCCGCTGATTCGATGCCGCCGCCGATCTGGATCGCACCGAGGCCCAGCGAGCAGGCCGAGCCGAAGAGCGTCGCGAGGATCGCGAGGATGTTGATGACCTTACCGCCGGCACCGTTGACCGCACGTTCGCCGAACAGCGAGGTGAACATCGACGAGAACAGCTGGGAGCGACCGAGACGGAAGGAACCGTAGGCGACGCCGAGGCCGACGATCGCGTACATGGCCCAGGGGTAGAGGGTCCAATGGAAGAGAGTGGTGCCCATCGAGGTGCCCATTGCCTCGGCAGTGGATCCATCGACCGTGTTCGGCGGGGGAGACATGTAGAAGAACAGTGGCTCACCGACGGCGGAGAACACCAGCCCGATGCCCATGCCGGTGGCGAACATCATCGAGATCCACGATGAGGTCTTGAACTGAGGCTTCTCATCGTCCCTGCCCAGCGGGATGCGTCCGAACTTGGACAGGGCGACGATGATGACGAAGATCGTGAAGATCGTGGCGGCGATGACGAAGAGCCAGCCGAAGTTGTCCATGACGCCGGTCAGCATGGTTCCTGCGACAGCCCCGAGGCTCTCGGGAGAGAAGAAGCCCCAGATGACGAAGGCAACTGCGAGCACGCCGGCCGTGAAGAACACCACTTTGTCGACGCCCTTGCGGATCAGCGGTCTCTGTTTTGTGGTCGGATTCTTCAGGCGCCGTATCAGGTCCTGAGTCTTTGTCGTTTCACTGCTCATAGGGATGCGTGCCGGTCAGCAGCGTCGCAGGTGTCCTGCAGGCGGTCGTGATCGGCGCTCCTTCCTGTTCATGGACGGCATTGATTGTCTTCGGCCGATTGGGGCGCGGAGTCCAAACTGGTCCGATTTGTCAGTTTCCTATCGGTTCACACCATTGATCTTCTTAGATGAGACGCGAAGCTGGTCAAGACTTCGCCGTTGTGACGGCGATTCTTCCCGGGCATGGTCAAGGCCCCGCCGCGAACGACGGGGCCCAGATCAGCTCCCCCGGCTGGGCTCGAACCAGCGACCCTTCGATTAACAGTCGAATGCTCTGCCAACTGAGCTACGGAGGAAAGGCACCTCATTCGGCGCACGAGGGAACACTCTATCAAAAGATTCGAGAATTGTTGGAACTCCTTCGGGATATGCTGGGTGGACAATGCATCTCAAAAGCCTGACCCTGCGAGGATTCAAGTCCTTTGCCTCGGCCACGACTCTCAGATTCGAGCCGGGCATCACCTGCGTTGTCGGCCCCAACGGCTCCGGCAAGTCCAACGTCGTCGACGCGCTGTCCTGGGTGATGGGCGAGCAGGGTGCGAAGAATCTGCGCGGCGGAAAGATGGACGACGTGATCTTCGCCGGAACCTCGAAGCGTCAGGCATTGGGCCGCGCCGAGGTGGCCCTGACCATCGACAACACCGACGGAGCCATTCCCGTCGACTACACCGAAGTCACGATCTCCCGCACGCTGTTCCGCACCGGGGGAAGCGAATACGCCGTCAACGGGACCCCGGCACGACTCCTTGACATCCAGGAGCTGCTCAACGACTCGGGCCTGGGCAAAGAGATGCATGTCATCGTGGGGCAGGGTCGTCTCGACGCGATTCTGCACGCCGATCCGATCGAACGTCGCAGCTTCATCGAGGAGGCCGCCGGCGTCCTCAAGCACCGCAGGCGCAAGGACAAGGCCGTCCGCAAACTCACCGGCCTGCAGACGAACCTCGATCGCCTCTCCGATCTGCGGACCGAACTCAACCGGCAGCTGGGGCCGTTGGGGCGCCAGGCCGAGGCCGCGCAGAAGGCTGCCACCGTCCAGGCCACCCTGCGCGATTCCGCTGCACGACTGCTGGCCGATGACACGGTGCGCCTGCAGGCCTCCTTGGCCTCCACCTCGAGCGCTGAGGGCGAGGACGGCAGCGACCGCATCGGCGACCTCGAGCATCGCCGCTTCCGTACTGAGCAGCGACTACAGGAGATCGAGGCACGTCTGGGCACTCTTGACGCCGAGCTCGAGGATCTGCGCACCGCCGAATCACGGACACAGACCCAGATCGTGCGTGCCAGAGGAATCGCCCAACGTGCCGAGGACAAACGCTCACACCTGCTCTCCGAGGTCGCGAGTCTGGGCCGCCGGGAGACGAAGTCGCCCGAAGAGCTGAGGTCCCAAGCCGAGCACCACAAAGAGGAGCTTCGCACCGCGGAGGAGGCGGTGGAGGAATCCGCGGCAGCACTGGATCGCAGTCAGATGCGCAAAGAAGAGCTTGCACTGGCACTGAAGAAGGCCGAAGACGAGGTCAAAGCCACACAGCTGGCCATCACCGAGGCGATCAAGAACAGGTCGGCACTGCAGTCGAAGAGCTCCCAGGCGCGTGAGCGCATCAGCGACCTCACGGCTCGGATCGAATCCAACCGGGAAGAGATCGACACCGCATCGACCCGCATCACCGAACGCCGCGAGGAACTGAGCACCGCTGAGGCGGCCGTCGAAGGGGTCGAGGCAGGAGAGAGCGAACTCGACACGGAGTACGAAACCGCCAAGGACGCCCAGACCACGCTGGAGACCGACCTCGAGGGACTCCGAACGCAGAAGGCGAAGACCGCATCGGAGCTGGCATCGGCAGAGGCCCGAGCAGAGGCGCTGTCCCTCGGCACAGCCTTGGAAGCCGATCTCGAGGACATCGTGAACGCGGATCTGCCGGGAGTCGGCTCCGCTGTGACCGAGCGGCTGTCGGTGGCCAATGGGTTCGAGATGGCCGTGGCGGCAGCCCTGTCGAACACGGTCTCAGGTGTGCTCGTCGACTCCGCTCAGGTAGCACTGACAGTGCTCGACCACCTCGGCGAGGACACCAATGTCCACCTCACGATCCCGGCAGGGGCGAGGACGGGCGCTGCAGCAGGCGCCGGCGCAGGTGCCGGCAAGGGCTCGAACCAGTTGACCAGCACGAGCTCTGCGACCATGGCGCTACCCGAACTCAGCGGGACCGGCGACGGTGCACCGTCGGTCCGGTGGCTCAGCGATGTGGTCAGCAGCGACGTGCCCGAACTGAACGAACTGCTGAACTCCGCGCTGGAGACGGTCGCGTGCGTTGACGATGCTGCCAGCGCGCTGTCCATCATCGACTCCCGCCCCGAACTCACGGTGGTCACCCTCGGCGGTGAGATCCTCACCGCAACCCGGGTCAGCCGGGCACGCACCGCCTCTGGCACCCGCCTGGCCTCACAGACCGCGCTCGAGGAGACTCGCTCCTCCATCACCGAACTGCAGCAGGCGCGGACCCGAATCGATGCGGACATCGACGGGGTCGAGGCGAAGCTGGCCGAGGCGAAGGCAACAGCTTCCGCGGCGCTGGAGAAACTGCACTCCTCGGACGCGGCGATCATGGCGGCCGGGGAGGAAGTCTCGCGAATCACGGGCGACATCACCACAGCCCAGACTCGACTGCAGCGGGCCAAGGACAACGAAGCGGAGCTCGCGACACGCCTGGAGACGGCCGAACGCGAGGCCCGCACCGCCGAATCCGCACTCGCCGGGGCAGACGACGTCGAAGAGGTCGTCGACACCACCGAACGAGATGAACTGAGCCGGAAGGTGTCCCAGTCCTCCGAAGACGTCATCGAGACCCGAATCAGTCACAAGGCGGCCACGGATCGGGCTCGATTCCTCTCCGAGCGGGTCGACTCCCTGCTTCGCCAGGCAACGGCAGAGGAGACCGCACGCGAGCAGACCCAGCGGACGATCGCACGTAAGAACAGATCGGCCGCCTCGGCGCTGCTCATCGTCGGCACCGCACAGAACGCGACTTCAGCCGCAGAGACGACGGTGTCCGAGCTCGGCTCCGAGATTCAGGTCCTCGTCGAAGAGCGCGGGCAGCTGCGGGAGGAGAAGGGCCGCCTCGGCGAGGAACTGGGCACCACGCGCACAGAACTGCAGCGACTCAAGGACGCTGCCGCCGAAGCCGAACTCGCCAAGGAACGATTCCGGCTCAAACTCGAAGAGATCGAGAACCGGGCGGGGGAGGAGACCGGACTCGGCCTCGAGCGGCTGGTCGAACTCTATGGCCCTCATATTCCAGTCCCGGCCTTCGACGACAGCGAGGAGGAACGTCCCTATGTGCGGTCCGAGGTCGAGAAACGACACAAGCAATCGGCCGCCGCCCTCAAACGCATCGGAACGGTCAACCCCCTGGCACTCGAGGAATACGAGGCACTCAAGGAGAGGCACCAGTTCCTCGAAAAGCAGATCACCGACATCGAGTCCTCGAGGAAGGACCTGATGAAGCTCGTCGACGAGGTCGATCGGCACGTCGAACGGGTCTTCGCTGAGGCCTATGCGGACACCGCGCGGGAATTCGAAGACATCTTCTCCCGCCTGTTCCCCGGCGGTGAGGGATCCCTGAGCCTGACCGACCCCAACGACATGCTGACCACCGGAGTCGACGTCCACGCCCGGCCCGCGGGCAAGAAGGTCAAGCGACTGTCCCTGCTCTCCGGCGGTGAGCGGTCACTGGTCGCCGTCGCCATGCTGGTGGCGATCTTCAAGGCCAGGCCCAGCCCGTTCTACGTCATGGACGAGGTCGAAGCTGCCCTCGACGATCTCAACCTGTCCCGCCTGCTGACCGTGTTCGAAGAGCTGCAGGACTCGTCTCAGCTCATCGTCATCACCCACCAGAAGCGAACGATGGAGATCGCCGATGCACTCTACGGGGTGACGATGCACGGAGATGGCGTGTCGAAGGTCATCTCGCAGCGGATCCCATGAGCGGCAGCCATTCGCGGGAGGCCGATTCGGCAGAGATGTCCAGGGGAGTCCCAGGGAATTCTCCAACAGGCTCACGGCCCCTGAACACGAATGTCGTGGATTTGGACGATAGACTTGAGCGCAGGGAAGCATTGTCGAAAAGCTTGAGGAGCGGGACGTCCATGGCCGAGTCGGCTGAATCACGAGGTGACTCGCGAGCATGAATGCAGTACTCGTCGTCATCGTCGGACTCGCCGTATCGTTCGCGCTGGCCCTCATCGTCGTGCTCCTCGTCGCACTGCCGGGCCTGAGAGCTGAGGGTCGCCTGAAGTACTCATCCGATGTGCAGCGGTTTCGACTGCCGGGGCAATGGACCGGGTACGACGACGAGGTCCACGAATTCTTCGGTCATGACGACGGCACCTCCCACCTCGCGACTCGCGAACAGGCCGCGGTCACCGCGATCCGGGACCACTCCTATGTCCTGCGGCCCCAGCCGCGCCGTCACGCCGCACCCTCACTGCTGACGGTGAGGCCGCGCACCCGTCATTGGAAGATCCCTGAGTCCGGCACAGGGTGGAGAACCACAGCCGGCCTGCTCTTCGGCAGCCGAGGTTCCTGACCGGACCACACGACATCATCACACGCGCCCCGAGACAGCGGGGCGCTGGGGTGCGGGCCACCGCAACGCACAACGGCCTCGAGCCGATGCGTGCAACACGGCCGGCTCAGCACCCCTGACCGGCGGTCACCGCGCGAGAACGTGGGGCCAGGGAAGGTAATCAAAGGAGGACGTACGTCAATGGATCAGCCGATCATATTGCTCATCGTCGCAGCCATCGTCTTCATTCTGGTCGTCGGGCTGGGCATCACCCTGCGCGTCAACGCCAAGAAGAAGGGGCTGCGCGATGAACGCAGCATCGACGCCGATGTCACCGGCGAACGGGGGATCGATGACATCTCCGAGGCGGTCGCCAAGGAGAAGGCTGCCACACGCGGATCTGAGGTTCCCACCGAACCAGGGAACCGACTCGTTCGTCTGCGCGAACGCCTCGCGAAGTCCAATTCCGGACTGGGCCGCGGGCTACTCAGCCTGCTCTCGCGGGACAACCTCGACGAATCGACCTGGGAAGAGATCGAAGACACCCTCATCCTCGCCGATGTCGGAGTCGACCCGACCACCGAACTCGTCGACAGACTGCGCGAACGCGTCAAGGTCCTCGGTACCCGTGAACCGGAAGAGGTCAGGGGACTGCTTCGGGAAGAACTCATCAAGCTCGTCGATCCCTCCATGGATCGTGAGCTTGCCACCGCGGGCACCGACGGTGACCCAGCCGTGATGCTCGTCGTCGGAGTCAACGGTGCCGGCAAGACGACGACCGTGGGCAAGATCGCCCGTGTGCTCGTCGCCGAAGAACAGAGCGTGCTGCTGGGTGCTGCCGATACGTTCCGTGCCGCGGCCGCCGAACAGCTGTCCACCTGGGGCGGTCGCGTCGGCGTGGAGACCGTCCGCGGCGAGGAGGGGGCCGACCCCGCCTCCGTGGCCTACTCCGCCGTCGAACGCGGCAAGGAAGACGGCACCGACGTCGTGCTCATCGATACGGCCGGACGTCTGCAGAACAAGATCGGCCTGATGGACGAACTCGGCAAGGTCAAGCGTGTGGCCACACGCCCTCTGGGCGAAGGACACGAGATCGACGAGGTGCTCCTCGTCCTCGACGCCACGACGGGGCAGAACGGAATGCAGCAGGCCAAGGTCTTCGCCGAGGCGGTCAACATCACCGGCATCGTGCTGACCAAACTCGACGGCACCGCCAAGGGCGGAATCGTCGTGGCCGTCCAGCGTGAGCTCGGGGTTCCGGTCAAGCTCGTCGGTCTCGGTGAGGGTGCCGACGATCTGGCGCCGTTCACGGCCGAAGGATTCGTCGACGCACTGCTCGACTGACCGTAATCTTCAGCGTGAGAGCACCTGTGTCACATGCTGGAAACATGATCGACTCACTGGTGTGACAACTGTCATGGACACTGTCACTGTTCGGTTCTAAACGGAGCCGACAGAGACGTGAAAGAGACGACATGGAACTCGACGCAGTGAATGTTTGGATGATGGTCGCGGCCGGTCTGGTCCTGCTTATGACCCCTGGTGTGGCCTTCTTCTACGGCGGCATGACCCGAATCACCTCGAGCATCAACATGATGATGATGGTGTTCTCGGCAATGGCGATGGGCGGACTCGTCTGGGTCCTCTTCGGATACGGACTGAGCTCCGGGGATTCCGTGCTGGGGATCTTCGGCAATCCGCTGTCCCAGATCGGCCTCGCCGACGCAGTCGCCAACGAACCCGAAGCCCTCATCTCGATCGGCTACGGCTCGACCTTCGCGATGATTGCGATCGCACTCATCGCCGGTGCCGTCGCTGATCGAGCGAAGTTCTCCACCTGGCTGGTCTTCGCCGGACTATGGGTCGCCTTGGTGTACTGCCCTCTGGCCTTCATGGTCTGGGGCGACGGACTGCTCAGCGAGTCAGGTGTGATCGGCAGCGCCTTCGGGCCCGCGATCGACTTCGCCGGCGGAACGGTCGTGCATATCAACGCCGGAATCTCCGCCCTCGTGCTCGTCGTCGTCATGGGTCGTCGGGCCCGCTATTCGACACCGCACAAACCACACAACATTCCGATCACCGTTCTCGGTGCCGCGCTGCTGTGGTTCGGCTGGTTCGGATTCAACGGTGGAGCCGCCTCGACGATCGAGCAGGCCGGACTGATCTGGGTCAACACCCTGGCCGCCCCTGCCGCCGGAATGATCACCTGGATCGCGATCGAGCGGATACGGGCGACTCGCCCCAGCAGCATCGGCAGCGTCTCCGGCGCGATCGCCGGTCTCGTGGCTATCACCCCCGCCTGTGCGAACGTCGAACCGTATGCGGCGATCATCATCGGAATCGCGGCAGGCGCAGGAGCTGTGCTCGCTGTGGAGGCGAAGAACCGCCTCCGCTACGACGATGCTCTCGACGTCGTCGGCGTCCACCTCGTCGCCGGTGTCATCGGCACTGTGATGATCGGACTCTTCGCGGTCCCGAGCGCAGACTCGGCCGCCGGCCTCTTCTACGGTGGAGGACTCGGGCTCCTCGTATCGCAGATCGTGGCCACGATCGTGGCCCTGATCTACGCCGGAGGCGTGACCTTGGTGATCGCCCTCGTCCTGCGCAAGACCATGGGGCTGCGCATCGACCCCAGAGACGAGCTGTCGGGCATCGATGCCTTCGAACACGCGGAGCAGGCCTACTCGTTCCGCTGAATCCCGAAATCTCCCGCCAGGGGGCCGGTCGGTCTCACCGGCCGCCTCGGTGAGGGGGAGTGCGTGAGCGTACTCACCGATCGCCTCGGTGGGGTGGAAGCAGCCACCCCACCGAGGCGATCGGTCATTCAAGGCCCATCGACAGGGTCCGGGCTGAGGGGGTTGTGGGCGCTTTCCCAGCTTTCTCGGTTTCAGTCGGACACCGGTGAGTTGTTAGGCTAGGGAGTCGACCAATTATCGTGAAGAAGGCTTGTACGTGTTTAATTCTCTCTCCGACAGGCTCACCGCGACGTTCAAGAACCTGCGCGGCAAGGGCCGGCTGTCCGAAGCCGATGTGGATGGCACCATCCGCGAGATCCGTCGCGCCCTCCTGGACGCCGACGTCGCCCTGCCCGTCGTTCGTGCATTCACCGGACGCATTCGCGAGCGGGCGCTGTCCGAAGAGGTCTCGGGCGCGCTGAACCCGGGCCAGCAGGTCGTCAAGGTCGTCAACGATGAACTGGTCGGCATCCTCGGCGGGGAGACCCGTCGCCTGAACTACGCGAAGCGCCCGCCCACGGTCATCATGCTCGCCGGCCTGCAGGGTGCGGGTAAGACCACTCTGGCCGGTAAGCTCGCCTATTGGCTGAAGTCCGAAGGTCACCGTCCGATGCTCGTCGCTGCCGATCTGCAGCGTCCGAACGCGGTCAACCAGCTCGAGATCGTCGGAGAGCGTGCAGGTGCTTTCGTCTACGCACCAGAGCCCGGCAACGGCGTCGGCGACCCGGTGCAGGTGGCCACCGATTCGCTTGAAGTCGCTAAGTCGAAGCTCCACGATGTCGTCATCGTCGACACCGCCGGTCGTCTCGGCATCGACGAGGAGCTCATGCAGCAGGCTGCCGACATCCGCTCGGCAGTCAACCCGGATGAGGTTCTGTTCGTCATCGACGCGATGATCGGTCAGGACGCGGTGAAGACGGCCGAGGCCTTCCTCGAAGGCGTCGACTTCACGGGTGTCGTGCTCTCGAAGCTCGATGGTGACTCACGCGGCGGTGCCGCGCTGTCCGTCGCCGAGGTGACCGGCAAGCCGATCATGTTCGCGTCGACCGGTGAGTCGATGAAGGAATTCGAACAGTTCCATCCCGATCGGATGGCTGACCGAATCCTCGATATGGGCGACATCATGACCCTCATCGAGCAGGCCGAGAAGAACTTCGATGAGAAGGAGACTGCGAAGCTCCAGAAGAAGGTCGAAGCCGGTGAAGACTTCGACCTCAACGACTTCCTGACGCAGATGTCGGGCCTGAAGAAGATGGGCTCGATGAAGAAGATGTTGGGCATGATGCCCGGCATGAGCCAGTACAAAGATCAGCTGGAGAACTTCGACGAACGCGAAGTCGACCGCGTCGAAGCCATCGTTCGGTCGATGACTCCGGCAGAGCGCACCAACCCGAAGATCCTCAACGGATCACGTCGGGCGCGCATCGCCAAGGGTGCAGGCACCACAGTGACCGCGGTCAACCAGCTGATGGAACGATTCACTCAGGCGCAGAAGATGATGCGCGGGATGACTCGCGGCGGCGGTATGCCCGGAATGGGCGGAGGCGGCGGCATGCCGGGTATGGGTGGTATGCCCGGAATGGGTGGAATGCCCGGCGGCGGAGCGAATCGCAAGAAGAAGGCTGTGGGGAAGAAGAAGGGCCGCAAGGGCGGCCAGTCGGGCAACCCCGCCAAGCGTGCCCAGCAGGCTCAGGCGCTTGAGGACAAGAAGTCCGGCAAGACGAAGGATCCGGTCGGCTCGGCCTTCGGAGGCGTCGATCTCGACGGTGACGAAGACTTCGATATGAAGAATCTGCCGAAGGGCTTCGGCGGGATGTTCCCAGGTGGAAAGTAATAGGGCTTTCTGGCACAATTGAGTCTTGTACTTTTGCTTCCGATGTGGGCCCTCTCTTCCACGTCGAAGTGATAGTCCAGGTCACAGACTCCAACAGGTCAACCCCACGATTCTTCTGGAACCTCTGTGCAACAAAAACACAAAAGGAGACACCACTAAAGTGGCAGTCAAAATTCGCTTGACCCGCATGGGCAAAATCCGTGCACCGTTCTACCGCGTCGTCGTGGCCGATTCGCGCACACGTCGCGATGGTAAGGCCATCGAACAGATCGGCATCTACCACCCGACACGCAACCCTTCGGTCATCGAGATCGATTCGGAGCGTGCGCAGCACTGGCTCTCCGTCGGTGCTCAGCCGACCGATCAGGTTCGCACCCTGCTCAAGCTCACCGGAGACTGGCAGAAGCACACCGGCATCGGCGAAGCAGTGAACACTGTGAAGCCACAGCCGGAGAAGGAAGCCTACGTGGCTCCCACTGCCGGATCGGTGATCAAGGAGGCCATCACTCCTAAGGGTTCGGACAAGGCTGCGGAAGCACCTGCTGCTTCCGAAGAGAGCGCTGAAGCCTGACATGTTGGCTGATTCGCTCGAACACCTGGTCCGCGGCATCGTCGATCATCCAGACGATGTTGCTGTTCGATCCCGCTCGTCACAGCGCGGGACCACGCTCGAGGTTCGGGTTCACCCGGAAGACCTCGGTCGTGTCATCGGTCGCGCGGGGAGAACCGCAAAGGCTCTGCGCACCGTGATCAACTCTCTTGCCGGCCGCGAGTCGGTGCGAGTGGACCTCATCGAGGCGTAACACCTTCATCGGGAAAGGGGGACGCGGCGTGTCATCGCCGCGTCCCCCTTTCCTGTATTCACCGGACTGCTGTCGGCTAGTCACCGCACTTCAGTTGGCTAGTCACCGCACTGCTGTCGGTGACGACGGTCGTTGCAATCCCGATGCGGCGCAGATATGTCGAACCCAGCGGACTAAACTGTGTGCTGGAAGTGAATGCGGACCCACATCGTTACGGTCACTCGCGCCTTCACACAGATCTTCACACGCACGAATCTGAGCGCTTTCATGAACGAGCGCTTTCATGAACACGAGGAGCAGTATGGACACGGTGATCGCCCGGTTGGGCAAACCGCACGGCATCAAAGGCGAATTCACCGTCGAGGTGCGCACCGACCGGCCGGATGAGCGATTCGTCCCCGGTCAGACCTACTCCACCGATCCCGATATCGGTGAGCTGACTCTGACCTCGGCGAGGTGGCACCGGGACCGTCTGCTGCTGAGTTTCGATGAAGTCCCCGATCGGAATCGGGCAGAGGAGATCCGAAACACCCTCATCCTCAGTGATCAGGTCGAGGACGAGGTCGAGGATGACGCCTGGTACCTCGAAGACCTCATCGGGCTTCGTGTCCTCGAGGGTGAGACACAGGTCGGGGAGATCGTCGACGTGACCAACGGCACCGCCCAGGATCTGCTCCACATGAAGCACATCGACGGACACCAGGCGCTCATTCCCTTCGTCACTGAGATCGTCCCCGAGGTCGACGTTGAAGGCGGATGGGTCAGAGTCACGCCTCCGGCTGGTCTCTTCGACGCCTCGTGAGTCCAGCCATGAAGATCGACGTCGTCTCCATCTTCCCGGAGTATCTCGCCGGGCTTCAGCTCTCCCTCATCGGCAAGGCCGTGGATCAGGGGGTGCTCGACCTGAACGTGCACGACCTGCGTGACTTCACCTTCGACCGGCACAACACCGTCGACGACTCACCGTACGGTGGGGGCGCCGGAATGGTGATGAAGGCCGAGCCGTGGGCGCTGGCACTCGAGCACATCCTCGGCGGGGATTCTCTTGGGACAACCAGCGTCGAGCAAACGGACGGTGCAGACACCGGCGACAAGGAACCTGCCGCAGCAGGCAAGCCGATCCTCATCGTGCCCAGCCCTGCCGGCCCCGTGTTCAACCAGCGCATCGCAGAGGAACTCTCCGACGCCGACCACCTCGTGTTCGCGTGCGGACGGTATGAGGGGATCGACCAGCGAGTCATCGACTGGTCGGCCGAACATTTCGATCTTCGCCCCATGAGCATCGGAGACTATGTGCTCAACGGGGGAGAGGTCGCCTCGATGGTGATGATCGAGGCAGTCAGCCGCCTCATCCCCGGAGTCATCGGCAACCCCGAGTCACTGACAGAGGAAAGCCATGAGGACGGGCTCCTCGAATACCCGATCTACACGAAGCCGGCCAGCTGGAGAGACCGGGACGTGCCCGAGATCCTGCTCAGCGGAAACCACGGTGCGATCGCACGGTGGCGCAGGGACCGCAGGCTCGAACGCACAGCCGAAGTCAGGCCGGATCTGCTGGCTGAACTCAACGGTCTCGACAAGCAGGATCGCGCCGTTCTGGAACGGTTTGAGTCCGGGGACGATTCCGTGAAAGAATAGGTCGTCGCGTTTGTTGGCATTCACCTGCTTCAGGGGGATGGATGCCCAAGACCGTTCTCAGATGCCAGCATCGGAGAATTTCGGGGAGTGATCCCGACAGACGATCCAATCACCGGTTGAACCGGTCCGATATGCGTGTCCTCGACCTGAAGCTGGGGACACATGGAGAAACACAATGCAGAAGCTTGATGTTGTTGATGCAGCCTCGTTGAAGTCTGACGTTCCTGAGTTCCGCCCAGGCGACACCCTCAACGTTCACGTGCGCGTGATCGAAGGATCGCGTTCGCGTATCCAGGTGTTCAAGGGAATCGTCATCCGTCGCCAGGGCGACGGAATCCGCGAGACCTTCACCGCTCGTAAGATCAGCTTCGGCGTCGGAGTCGAGCGCACCTTCCCAGTGCACTCGCCCATCGTCGAGAAGCTCGAAGTCCTCGCCCGCGGTGACGTTCGTCGCGCCAAGCTGTACTACCTGCGCGAACTGCGCGGCAAGGCTGCACGCATCCGCGAAAAGGCCTGATTATTGCCTGGCACTGTGGGTAATGATCACGCCGTGCCGAATAACCAAGAGAACGCGACCTTCGGGTCGCGTTTTCTTTATTCGGGCCGCCTCTGGAAGATCGTGGCTGTCATCGCGATTCTCATCATCGTCATCGGCGGATCGGTTCGCGGGTTCCTCATCCAGCGGTTCACGATCCCCAGCGAATCGATGGAGCCGACTCTCGACGTCGGCGATGACATCACCGTGTGGCGTCCCGATGCGCTGAGTTCAGACATCCAACGCGGAGACATCGTCGTCTTCGACGGCCGTGGCTCCTTCGTCGACGATGCTCTGCCGACCCCGCTGCAGAAGGTGGGGTCATGGGTTGGGCTCGGGAACCGAGACGTCTACTACGTCAAACGCGTCATCGCTCTCGGCGGTGACACACTCCAATGCTGCGATGCGCAGGGGCGGCTGCTGCTCAACGACGAACCCCTGGAGGAGGACTACGCGCCGCACCCGGCCTCATCCACTGAATTCTCGATCGAAATCCCTGCCGACACCATGTGGGTGATGGGGGACAACCGGAACAATTCTGCAGACTCGCGGGCACTGATGGGCAAGCCAGGAGGCGGATTCATTCCGCTCGACCGTGTCATCGGGCCCGTGATCGAGCATGGTTCCTCGGTCGACTGAGATGATCGCCGCCTGAAAGATGCCGCGGCGGGGTGCTGGTACGCTCATTTCAGTCCCATTGCGGAACCTGTGGTCCGATGCGAAAGCGAACGAATGTCAACCGAATCAGAAGCTTCCCCACCTTCACCCTCGAAGAGATTCCTCCGTGGCCTGCTCGAGACCGCAGCGATCATTGTCGTCGCGATCCTCATCTCCACCGCACTCAAGACCTGGGTCGTCCGCTCGTTCTACATCCCTTCGGGATCGATGATGGAGACTCTGCAGATTGATGACAGGGTCCTTGTCAATCAGCTGGCGCCGAATTTCGGGCCGGCCAACCGCGGCGACATCATCGTCTTCGACGACCCCGACCATTGGCTCAGCCCTGAAGAGATCTCGGAGTATGAGCCCAATCCTCTCCTCGAGTTCGTCGGACTGGCTCCCGCTGACGGGGGCCAGCAGCTGATCAAGCGCGTCATCGGCGTCGGCGGGGACACCGTCGAGTGCTGCGATGCGCAGGGACGCATCCTCGTCAACGGCGAACCCATCGATGAGACATACCTCGACGACGGCACCGCACCGTCGGAGGTGGACTTCAAGGTCACCGTCCCAGAGGGCCACTATTGGGTGATGGGTGATAATCGCAGCAACTCCGCAGACTCCAGGTACCACGCCGACACGCAGCCCTATGTGTCCGAGGACAACGTGGTGGGCACTGTCTTCCTCATCAACTGGCCCTTCAAACACTTCAGTTGGATGTCCAACCCCGAGTCGGTCTTCGCCGACGTCCCCGACTCCGAAGGAATCACCGGCAGCTGATGGCACAGATCGGATTGCACGACCTCAGCTGTGAGCGCGCCCTGCTCGCAGAAGGCTACGAGTTCGTCATCGGCATCGACGAGGTCGGTCGTGGGGCACTGGCAGGGCCGGTCAGCGTGGGAGTGGCCCTCTTCGACCTCAGAGAGCTCACCGGCGCCGAGGTGCCTGCGGGCATTCATGATTCGAAGCAGCTGAGCGCGCTTTCGCGTCAGACCGCGACAGATCGAGTCAACGGGTGGGCGCGAGCCACGGCAGTAGGGGCGACGACGCCGAGCGAACTCGACGAACTCGGGATGACCATGGCACTGAACCTGGCGGGCCGTCGGGCACTGTGTGACATGCTGATGCCTCTCGTCGGCTCAGCGGTTCTTCCACCATCGACGATGGTGCTCCTCGACGGCAAACATGACTGGCTTTCAGCTCCACTCACGCTCGACTGCCTGGGGATATTCGGGCCCGCAGCAGACCTGGAACTGCCTCAAGTGCGGACCGTGATCAAAGGTGACGGCAGTGTTCCTGTCATCGCCGCGGCAAGTATTGTGGCAAAAGTGCACCGAGACGAGGCGATGATCGCACTCGCCGAGGCTCATCCCCAGTATGGTTGGGAGTCGAATGTCGGGTACGGAACCAGCAGACACCGTCGGGGCATCGCCGACTTCGGCCCCAGCATTCACCACCGGAGAAGCTTCCGCCTGCTAACGGCGCACGATGCGAAGGAGGGATCGTCATGAGCACTGATGATCTGGACGATTACGAAGCTCAACTGGAGCTTCAGCTCTACAAGGAGTATCGCGATGTCGTGGGACTCTTCGCCTACGTTGTCGAGACCGAACGTCGCTTCTACTTGGCCAACCACGTTGATCTCAAGGCCCACAACGACGCCGGAGATGTCTACTTCGAACTGACGCTGCGAGACGCTTGGGTGTGGGACAGCTACCGGTCGGCGCGTTTCATCAAAACCGTGCATGTGCTGACCTTCAAAGACGTCAACATCGAGGAGATCGCCAAAAGCGATCTGGAACCACCGACGTCGATCAGGGGCTGACGGCGGCCAGCGGCCAACAGCTGATCAACCAGAAGTGATGATCTGATCAACCAGAGGCGCTGCTACTGGAGAGGCACTCGCACGCTTAGGTCTGTGGACCGGACCTCGACTTGCACGTGATCGGCCTGTGGACGACGAAGCGCCGTCCACAGGCCGATCGTCTGCTCTTGTCACGTCTGCATCGCCGGTGGTGGTCTGTCACTCATGGGACCAACATCTGGCAGACGCAGCACAACGACACCGGGAATGCGTCAGCGCGCTCTGGGACAGACAGGGGAGGACCTGGCAGCAGAGTTCCTGCAGCGGCAGGGCATGGTCATCATCGAACGCAACTTCAGATGCCCACGGGGAGAGATCGACATCATCGCCCGAGACGGTGAGACCATCGTCTTCGTCGAGGTGAAGACCCGCAGAACGCTCGCCCTCGGATCTCCCCTCGAAGCCGTGACCAGGGCGAAGTTGAAGCGGATCAGAATGCTGTCGGCAGTCTGGCTGCGTGGGCAGAGCGACTTCTTCGCCGCCATCCGCATCGATGCCCTCGGCATCGTCATGGAACCCGAACCCGAGTACTCACATCGCCGCAACCTGCAGGTCGACTCGTGAGCGAAGAAGCGAAGCTCAACGTGATCGGACGTGCCTCCGCCGTAGCGCTCTGGGGGCTGGCAGGCAAGATCGTGTCCATCGAAGCCTGCGTCAGCGCCGGCCTGCCGGGCATCGACATCGTCGGTCTGCCCGACGCTTCCGTGAGCGAATCCCGGAAACGACTTCGCGCCGCACTCGCCTATCTGGGGATACCCGTGGCCACGCAGCATCTGACGATCAACCTCACTCCAGGCACGGTGCCGAAGATCGGCACCGGATTCGATCTGGGAATCGCCGTGGCCGTACTCAAAGCTCAAGGCGTCATCGACGAAGCCGACACTGAATCGATTATCCACTGCGGTGAACTGGGCCTTGACGGGCGCATCCGCCCCGTCACCGGTGTGCTGCCGAGCCTGCACAGCGGCCTGCAGGCCGGCTTCGAACGATTCGTCGTGCCCGTGGGCAATCGACAGGAATCAGCACTGCTCGGGGGAACCAGGGTCCGAGCCATCGCCTCGCTGGCCGAACTGATCAACATCTACGGCGGAGACCTCAGCGTCCCGATGCTGCCACCGGTCATCGACGCCGAAACTGTCGACCCGGAGATTTCCGAACGCCACGACCTCTCCGAAGTCCAAGGCCAGGCTGAAGCACGATTCGGACTCGAAGTCGCGGCGGCCGGTGGGCACAATCTGCTGATGCGAGGCACACCGGGAGCCGGGAAGACGCTGCTGGCCCAGTGTCTGCCGGGGATACTGCCACCATTGGACGACCCACAGGCGGTCGAAGTGGCGGCGGTGCGCTCGCTGCGTGGAGAGCTGCACAGCGGCGAAGGGCTCGATCATCGGCCTCCATTCGAAGCGCCCCACCACCGCAGCACCGCCTCGGCGCTCATCGGTGGGCGCAGACCCGGGTCGATCGGAATTCTCAGCAGAGCCCACCGCGGCGTCCTCTTCATGGACGAAGCTCCCGAGTTCTCACGCGATGTACTCGAAGCACTGCGTCAGCCGATGGAGGCTCGACAGGTTCACATCCATCGGGCCTGGGGCTCCATGGTGCTTCCAGCATCGTTCCAACTGGTGATGGCGGCGAACCCCTGCCCCTGTGGAGCTGGAATGCGCGGAGCCGACTCCACGTGCCGGTGCACTCCGATGGACAAGCGCCGCTACCGCAATCGACTCTCCGGTCCTCTGCTGGATCGCGTTGACCTGCAACTCGAACTGTTCCCAGTCTCACCGGCCGACATCCGCCTTGGTGGGGCACAGGAGGACAGCGGTGCCGTCGCCGCACGGGTCAGACTCGCCCGGCAGCGACAGGCTGACCGATACGTCGACTGTGAGTGGACGCTGAACTCGAACGCACCCGGGGCCTGGCTGCGTGAGCACTTCTCCCTGAGTCCGAACAGTCTGCGCGACCTGGACCGCGCACTCGAGACAGGAAGGATCACCATGCGTGGATACGACCGAGTGCTGAGGGTGGCAACGACCCTGGCCGACTTGGAAGGGGCCAAGGCGCCGACACCGGACAAGATCACGACGGCGCTGGCTCTGAGGACACAGGACTCATGAACGACGACATTAAGAACGACGACATTATTGACGACGAGAGTGGAGACATTCGAGCGGCTGTGGCCGCCCTGCTGAGGATCGGCGAACCCGGCGACGGACTGCTCACAGGACTCGTTGACGAGATCGGTCCGATAGCAGTGCTCAAGCTGATCCGGGCCGTGGCAGCAGGAACATCATCAGCGGCCGAGGCCGCCGACAGCCTGACGCCGATCGTGAACGCGGTCGCGGGCAGCGGACAGCTCGGAGAGGCACTCGATCGGTGGGCCGTGCGAGGCGAGGATGCGCAGGGATATCGTGACCTCGAGGCAGTGCAGAGACTGGGCGGGCGGCTCGTCATCCCCAGCGACGACGAATGGCCGATTGCTCTGAGCGACCTCGGACCGGCGGCACCACTGGGGCTGTGGGTCAGGGGCAAGGCGCGACTGAACGCAGCGCTGCAACGGGCAGCCGCTATCGTCGGAGCACGAGCGGCCAGCAACTACGGCACCAAATGTGCCTCAGACCTGGCCTGGGATCTGGCAGCGAGGGGCCTGACCATCGTCTCCGGCGGAGCATTCGGGATCGATGCGGCCGCCCACCGAGCAGCCATCGCCCGCGACGGCACCACGATTGCCTTCATGGCTGGGGGAGTCGACCGGTTCTATCCGGCGGCCAACACCGAGCTGTTCCACCAAGTGCTTGAGTGTGGAGCGATCGTGTCCGAAACCGCTCCCGGGATGACTCCGATGCGACACCGCTTCCTGCTCCGAAACCGTCTGATCGCCGCCTCGTCCCAGATCACCGTCATCGTCGAGGCCGGTTGGCGCAGCGGAGCACTCAATACCGCCAGGCACGCACTCGAGCTTTCACGTGAAGTCGCGGCATTCCCTGGATCCGTGTATTCGGCGTCGTCGACGGGCACCCACAGACTCATCCGGCACCGTGAAGCGGAGTTGGTGACCAGCTGCGAAGACGTCATCGAACTCATCAGTGCGGCCCAACCGAAGCTGTTTGACGACGGCAGCCTTCCATCCGAAGACCCGCGCACCCTGTCCGAAGGCCCGCGCCTCCGCTCCGAGGGACCGGGCCGGTCGCCGGCAGATCCGATCGACGACCTCGCCGAACGAGAGAAGATCTGCCTCAATGTGCTCTCGGCGACCAAGGCGCTGGATGTCGGAACCGTGGCGGCTCGGGCCGGACTGACAGTGCCGAACACACTCTCCGCGCTCGCAGTCCTCGAACTCGCCGGTCTGAGCGCTCGCCGCGATTCCGGCTGGGTCAAACTGCGCAGACAGAAATGACTCTTTGAGGCAGACAGTGATGAGATGTCGAAGCAGAAAGAGATGAGTCCTCGATAAGGAGCCGCTGAGTGAAGGTCCACCGCGTGGCCCGGGCGATCGCGTAACCTGGGGCTGTGACCCCTCCCATGACCATCGCCGAGGTGGTGTCCGGCTATGCCGACCACCTGAGATCACGCGACGTCTCCGCCCACACCTCGCGGGCCTACATCTCAGATGTCACAGACTTCTTCGACCACGCGGCCCACTCGCCGGCTGCCCGCACCCGAGCGGGCACCTCCGAGCCCAGCGTGGGCGACATCGATCTCAACGATCTGCGTTCGTGGCTGATCACCCTCGACGATGCCGGAGCGGCTAAATCGACCGTGGCCCGGAAGATCGCAGCCGTGAAGTCCTTCTTCGCCTACTGCGTGAACCACCAGGGACTGACGAACAATCCGGCGGCGCGCCTGCGGACTCCCAAGAAGGACTCTCGTCTTCCCACCGTCCTCAAACCTCAGCAGGCTGCCGAACTTGTGTCCCGGGGGCGTGCTGCTCACACCGAGGCTGACAGCAGCGATCCAATTGACGCAGCTAAGTGGGCCAGGGACGCAGCCATCCTGGAGATGCTCTATGCCACGGCAGTGCGCGTATCAGAGCTGACCGGGCTGAACCGCAGCGACGTTGACCATCAGCGTTCGATGATCACTGTCCTGGGCAAGGGGAACAAGGAACGACGCGTCCCCTTCGGCAAACCCGCCCAGTCGGCATTGCAGCAATGGCTGACACTGCGGGAGACCTTGGTCTCGAACGCCAGCGGTGATGCGCTCTTCCTTGGTGTGAGAGGCGGACGAATCGGAGCCAGACAGGTCAGAGAACTCGTTCATCGGTACGGCTCCGATCCCAGCGCCCCCGATATCGGCCCGCACGGGCTGCGGCACTCGGCGGCTACGCACATGCTCGACGGGGGAGCGGACCTGCGACAGATCCAGGAGCTGCTGGGGCACTCGACTATGAGCAGCACGCAGATCTACACTCATGTTTCGATGCAGCGACTGCAGGAGACCTATCGGCAGGCCCACCCCCGGGCCTGATCTGACTCGCTGGGGGCTTCACTTTCGGAATTCCCAGTGCCACGGCTCAGGCAGCGAACCGCTCTGACGGGCCCAACCGGGATGGATCCATCCGAACTTCGGTGCGTTGGCACGCATCCACTGGTGTTCGGCGGTGCCGAAGGAGTTGATTCCGCCTCCTAGGTCGACGGCCAGCGCCCAACCGTGATTCGAGGTTCCGGGAGTCGCTGCCATCCGACCCTTGCGTCTCTTCAGGATGACCTGGGTGTCATAGTCACGGTAGGCATCCGTGACGGAGATCGGAGTCGAGAATCTGGCTTCATAGGCGTGGGACATCCGGTCGAAGGCCGCTTGGGCATCACAGCGCAGCATCTGTCCGGCTGCCGATTTCAACGCGCACATTGCAGCGGCGGGGATTCGACCATTGCGATGTCCACCCCAGGCACCTGCTCCTGATGTCGTGGAGCCCCCGGTGTGTTCCTCTGCCGGTTTGCGTGACAGCGGCAGGAGGATCGACTGCTCCTGCCCGAAGAAGCCTGCCGGGTCGATGTACTTCTTCACACCTGCTGACTTCCAGGCACCGATGTGCAGGCACGATTCGTCGCAGTGACCGCCTTCGGCAACTGTTGCTATCTCCGCACCGGCGGGAAACGCCTCTCCTATCTCCAGCGTCGACTCGGCCGGTTGGAAAGAGATGACGTATCCGGAGTCCGTCTCGATGCTCATGGTCGCGGTCCCGGCCACAGAGCCGCGGAAGCGAATGGTGCCTGCAGCGGGCGCACGTACCGGTTCACCACTGACCGTGAGGACATCGATGCCGCGATGTCCCGCCAACCATGCCTCTGAGGGCGGATCGAAAGCCTCGGTGATCTCCATCGCAGGGACGGGCGAGACCCACGTGGGTTGAGCCTCGGACGCTGGTTCGGCAGCTGCCGTCCGGCCCGGTGCCCCCACCTCGGCGAAGGTGAGGGCCAAGACGATCAGAGCCATTGCAGCAATAGGTCGCAGCCACGACGATGCCGGCCGCGACGATGCCGGCCGCGACGATGCCGGCCGCGACGATGCCGGCCGCGACGATGCCGGCCGCGACGATGCCGGCCGCGACGATGCCGGCCGTGATCGAACCGAGGTGGAGCGGACGGAGTGAGGAGAATCGACGAAGAAGTCCATGGACCCATGGAAGCCCGGTCGCTTCGAGATGTCAGGCGCACGGACAGCGCCTGTGGACGACCCGCTGACGTGCACAGGTGAAACGAACACAAGTGGTGTGGCGATGCACAGGAAAAAACGAGTAAGTGGCGAAGCGCAGCGCCTGATCAGACAGGTGTGGAGGTGCTGACCCTGAACGGCCGGGCGCAGCCTCGGTGCAGATGAACCAAGGTGGGATCAGGATATCCACACCTCAGTGGACATGAGTCGAACGAGATCTCCTGTCCAGAGCGGGCCAAATGCCGGCCAGGGTGTGATGCAGCCCATTCCTCGGGTGCTGGATCGATTGGAAAAGCCTTGGGCAACGGGGATAGGATGGCCTCAGCAGAAGCGTGTCTTCTGACTACGCGTATTCGATTTCTTCTCCATCCCATGGTGCAAATAGTCCGCGAGGGCGAATTTGTGGGGCGGATGAACCGAATACCAGGAATCAACCGAAAAGGTCACTGTTGCCGACGGCTCAAAGCCGACGGACAGCACTGACGTAAAAGCGCCTTCGGGCGCAAGAGAAAGGAGGGCGTCGGCATGGCCGTCGTCACCATCCGCCAGCTGCTCGACAGCGGCGTTCACTTTGGACACCAGACCCGTCGTTGGAACCCGAAGATGAAGCGTTTCATCTTCACCGAGCGCAACGGCATCTACATCATCGACCTGCAGAAGTCGCTGGGCTACATCGACTCTGCATTCGAATTCGTCAAGGAAACCGTGACCCACGGTGGCTCGATCCTCTTCGTCGGCACCAAGAAGCAGGCACAGGAATCGATCGCCGAACAGGCCAAGCGCGTGGGGCAGCCCTACGTCAACCAGCGTTGGCTCGGCGGTATGCTCACCAACTTCCAGACCATCTCGCTGCGCCTGCGCCGCCTGAAGGAACTCGAAGAGATCGACTTCGACGACGTTGCAGGTTCTTCGCACACCAAGAAGGAACTGCTCATTCTCCGTCGCGAGAAGGACAAGCTGGAAAAGACCCTCGGCGGTATCCGCGACATGCAGCGGACCCCTTCGGCTGTCTGGATCGTTGACACCAAGAAGGAACACCTTGCTGTCGACGAAGCACGCAAGCTGGGCATCCCGGTCATCGCGATCCTCGACACCAACTGCGACCCTGACGACGTCAACTACCCGATCCCGGGCAACGACGACGCCATCCGCTCGGTGTCCCTGCTGACCCGCGTGATCGCCGACGCAGTTGCAGAGGGCCTCATCGCCCGCCACTCCTCGGACGACGACAGCGGAGAGAAGAACGTCTCCGCCGTCGAACCGATGCCTGAGTGGGAACGCGAACTGCTCGAGGGCAACGCTCCTGCCTCTGAGGAAGCTGCCGCTCCAGCTGCAGACGCTGCTGAGAAGCCGGCCGCTGACGCCGCTGCTGCGGCTGAAGAGGCGACCGACGAGCCTCCAGTTGAGGCCGCTGCTGAGGCCGCTGACAAGGCGACCGAAGCACCTGCCGCAGAAGCTGCTGCAGACTCCACCGAGTCCACAGAGTCCTGATTTCCTTTAACTCCACCAACTTTTAGGAGAAAGAATGGCAAACTACACTGCCGCTGATATCAAGGCGTTGCGCGAGAAGACCGGCGCCGGAATGATGGATGTCAAGAAGGCTCTTGACGAAGCTGACGGCGATCAGTCGAAGGCCATCGAGTTCCTCCGTGTGAAGGGCCTCAAGGGCGCCACCAAGCGTGAAGGTCGCTCCACCTCCGACGGCCTCGTGGCCACACAGATCGACGGCGGCGTCGGAACGATGATCGAGCTCAACTCGGAGACCGACTTCGTTGCGAAGTCCGATCCCTTCGTTGCACTCGCCGACGAAGTTCTGGCCCTGGCCGTTGCCGAAAACGCTGATTCGGCCGAGGCTGTCCTCGAGTCCACGAAGGACGGCAAGCCCGTCTCGGAGTTCATCACCGAAAGCGGTGCGACCCTGGGCGAGAAGGTTGCCCTTCGTCGCGTCGGACGTCTCGAAGGCGCAAACGTCGAGTCCTACCTGCACCGCACGAACAAGGACCTGCCCCCTCAGGTGGGCGTCCTGCTGGCATACGAAGGTGACGACGCAACTGTCGCACACGACGTCGCCGTGCACATCGCAGCGATGAGCCCGAAGTACTTCTCCCGTGACGAGGTCCCTGCTGACCTCGTGGAGAACGAACGTCGCATCGCTGAGGACACCGCGAAGAACGAAGGCAAGCCTGAGAAGGCTCTGCCCAAGATCATCGAAGGCCGCGTCAACGGCTTCTTCAAGGAGAACTGCCTGCTCGACCAGGGATTCGCCAAGGATCCCAAGCAGTCCGTGAGCAAGGTCCTCGAAGCTGCCGGCGTCAAGGCCACCGGATTCCTGCGTTTCCGCGTCGGAGCCTGAAACACCATTGACCGTTGAGCGAGTCGCTTTCCGACCCGCCCAACAGTCGTCTCGCTTGAGAGTGAACTCATAAGCGGCTGACGGGGTCGGACCATTCGGTCCGGCCCCGTTTTCGCTACACTGACACCGACGACTCATCCGGGCTCCTACCTGCCCAGACGGAAGAAGGACTAAATGACATCCACCCCGGTTCACGAATCCAGCTACGCCAGCAGACCGGTCCGCACCCATCGCCGCCGTGTGCTCCTCAAGCTCTCGGGCGAGGTGTTCGGCGGAGGAAAGATCGGAGTCGATCCCGATGTCGTCGCCGCTGTCGCCAGAGAAGTCGCCCCCACCGTCGACGAGGTGGAAGTCAGCATCGTCGTCGGCGGCGGAAACTTCTTCCGCGGAGCAGAGCTGTCCCAGCGGGGCATGGACCGCACGCGCGCCGACTACATGGGCATGCTCGGCACCGTGATGAACTGTCTGGCACTGCAGGACTTCCTCGAACAGACAGGCGTCGATACCCGGGTTCAGACTGCGATCCCCATGTCCCAGGTCGCCGAGTCCTACATTCCGCGCCGGGCCATGCGCCACATGGAGAAGAACAGGGTGGTCATCTTCGGCGCCGGAGCCGGACTGCCGTACTTCTCCACCGACACCGTTGCCGCGCAGCGTGCCCTGGAAATCCACGCCGACGAAGTCCTCATCGCCAAGAACGGCGTCGACGGCGTCTACACCGCCGACCCGAACATCGACCCCACAGCAGAGAAGATCAGCGAGATCACCTACCAGGAGGCGCTGCAGAAGGGCCTCAAGGTCGTTGACGCAACCGCATTCTCCCTCTGCATGGACAACAAGCTGCCGATGCACGTCTTCGGCATGGAAGGCGAAGGCAATCTGCGCAAGGCGATTGTCGGCGACAAGATCGGCACCGTAGTCAAATAAAGCCCCAGGGCACATTGCCCTGGGCACTCAGCGCCTCGAAACACCTCCTCAGACGAAATCCAGGACTCTCCCTGGATCAATCGAGTGCGGCATTCGTGAGCTATGACCCATAGAATGAACCCAAAGCTCCCATCGACGGAAAGAGTGAGTCGTGATTGAAGAAACACTGGCAGAGGCCAGAGAGAAAATGGACAAGGCCGTGGAATTCACACAGGAGGACTTCTCGTCCATCCGCACCGGCCGCGCCAACCCCGCGCTGTTCGCTTCGATCGAGATCGAATACTACGGTGCGCCGACCCCGCTGCAGCAGCTGGCCTCATTCCAGACCCCGGAAGCCCGCACGATCCTCGTGACTCCCTACGACCGGGGAGCGCTGGGCGACATTGAGACTGCTCTGCGCAATTCGGACATCGGCGCCAACCCTGCCAACGACGGCAACGTCATCCGCGTGGTGCTCCCGGAACTCACCGAGGAACGCCGCAAGGAATACGTGAAGATCGTCAAGGGCAAGGCCGAAGACGGCAAGGTGTCGATCCGCAACATCCGTCGTCACGCCAAGGAGACCCTTGAGCGCATCAAGAAGGACGGCGAGGCCGGTGAGGACGAAGTCGCACGCGGAATCTCCGAACTCGACGATCTGACGAAGAGCAAGGTCGACAATGTCGACAAGCTTCTGTCCCAGAAGGAAGCTGAGCTCCTCGAGGTCTGATGATTTCGTTGACCGGGCCAGACAACCCAGCGTCAGATCCGGCTCCCCTCGGGGGGCCGGATCCGGTTCCGCATACGTCAGGGTCTGACGCCCCATTCCCGAAGCGCAGGGACCTGCGCAACTCCGGCAAGGACTACTCGCCGGAAGAGCCGGAGACCAACCCGGCCGCGGCGACCAACTCTGCCGCGGAGACCGGGAAGAACGTCCCCGAGGTGGCAGAGAAGGACTACGGGAAGGCCGGACGGAACCTGCCGGCTGCGATCGGCATCGGGCTGCTCATCGGCGGAATCGTCCTGGCCTCCCTCATCGTCTTCCCGATCTCCTTCCTCTTCATCATCCTCATCGCCATCGTCGCCGCGATGTGGGAGCTGGCCAACGCACTGTCGCGTTCGGGATCACTCGTGTCGCGGATACCGACCATGGTCTCGGCCGCCTGTATGGTGCTCGCGACCTTCGTCGGCGGCCGCGAGGCACTGTGGGTGACCTTCGCCGCCAGCGCCGGCGCGGTGATGCTCTTCACCATGGTCGAGCGACGCAAGAACGCGGTCAAAGATGTCTCGCTGTCCCTGTTCGCGCTGACCTATGTCGGACTCATGGCCTGCTTCGTCGTGTACCTGCTGACCCAACCCGACGGCAATCTCTACGTCATCCTGTTCCTCGCCAGCGTGGTGGCCTCGGACACCGGCGGCTACGTCTTCGGCGTCCTCTGGGGCAAGCACCCGATCGCCCCGAGGATCTCCCCGAAGAAGTCGTGGGAGGGCTACATCGGCTCGGTGGTCTTCGCCGCAGCAGTCGCGACGACCCTGGCGCTGACGCTCTTCGATGCTCCGTTCTGGACCGGACTGGTCTTCGGAGTCGTCATCCCAGCCTTCGCCACGCTCGGCGACTTCAGCGAATCGATGATCAAACGCGATCTCGACCTCAAGGACATGGGAACTCTGCTGCCAGGTCACGGCGGTGTCATGGACCGACTCGATTCGATCCTGCCCACCGCACCGGTTGCTCTGGTGATGTTCTCGGTTCTGCCCGGCTATCTCTGATCCGCTGCGATCCGACTCGTATCGGCGTCCCTCACGCGCCGATGACTCTCACTTATCCGCCGTGGCGGCGCACACACCCCACGAGAATTGCTCTCATGAGACAATGGACGAGTGAGTTCTCAAGCAGGTAACAGGCAGACCAGGCCCGTCGTCGAACACGCAGACGGCACGACGTCGAAGACACCGACGCGTGATGGCCGTCCGCTGCTCAATTTCAAATCTCCGCGAGCCAGTCAGCCGAAGCAGCATCTGGCCGACATGACGATGGACGAACGCATCGACGCGGTCAAGGAGATGGGACTGCCCGCCTTCCGCGCGAAGCAGATCTCGACCCACTACTTCTCGCACTACCAGACCGATGTCGAGTCCATGACGGACCTGCCCAAGGACCTGCGGGCGGACCTGCAGGAACGGTTCTTTCCCCACCTCCTGACCGAGGTTCGTCGTCTGCGAACCGCCAACGGCGACACGATCAAATTCCTGTGGCGCCTCTACGACGGCGCGCTCGTGGAATCGGTGCTGATGCGCTATCGCAACCGCGTCACCCTGTGCGTCTCCAGCCAGTGCGGCTGCGGCATGAACTGTCCCTTCTGCGCGACAGGGCAGCAGGGTCTGACACGCAATATGTCCGCGGCCGAGATCGTCGAACAGGTCATCCGTGCCAACCAGGTCATCGCCGCCGGCGAACTCGCACCGGCACCCGCAGGGGACATGCCGGCGGAGGGGGAGACAGCGCTCGGTGCCGAATCCGATGAGGACCAAGGTGAGACCTCTGAGGCCACGGTCGACGCATCCGACACGACCACCTCGGCGACGGGACCCGAACGGGTCTCCAACATCGTCTTCATGGGCATGGGTGAGCCACTGGCCAACTACAAGCGAGTGATGAACGCGGTGCGCCGGTTCGTCGAACCCGCACCGCAGGGATTGGGAATGTCGGCCCGCCGGATCACCATCTCCACGGTCGGCCTGGTCCCGGGCATCAACAAGCTCGCGGCCGAGGACATCCCCGTCACTTTCGCCCTCAGCCTCCACGCACCCGATGATGAGCTGCGCGATGAGATGATCCCGGTCAACACCCGGTGGAAGGCCGATGAGGCCATCGACGCCGCGTACAACTACTACCAGGTGACGGGACGTCGCGTGAGCATCGAATACGCGCTCATCAAGGACATGAACGATCACCCCTGGCGGGCAGAGCTGCTGGCGAAGAAGCTCAACGCTCGCGGTCGCGGCTGGGTCCACGTCAATCCGATTCCGCTCAACCCGACTCCGGGCTCCGTGTGGACCGCGTCGGAGCCGGAGGTGGCAGACGAATTCGTGCGCCGGCTCGTCGACCAGGGGATCCCCACGACGATCCGCGATACCCGCGGATCGGACATCGACGGAGCCTGCGGACAGCTCGCTGCCGCCGACTGAGAAGTCGCGAACACGCATTTTCCGCGTCCGCCATTTATCATGGTGGAAATGACCAATACGCACGATTCGCTTCTGGAGGCAACATGGCGGACACGACTTTCCCCCGAATGTCCGGATGGAAGAACGGCTACGACCCGAAACAGGTCGACAGCTTCTTCAAGCGTGCGCGCGAATCCTTCGAACGTCCCACCCCACAGCCCGGCGACCTCGACTCCCGGGCGGTGCGCACGGTCGGCTTCGATCTGGTGCGCAAGGGATACCACGTCGCCGTCGTCGATGCCGCACTCGACCGACTCGAAGACGCCTTCGCCAAACAGGCACGTGACCGCCTCATCGCACAGTCGGGCCAAGATGCCTGGGTATCCGAACTGACACGTGTGGCCGCGTCCCTGCGGGGACGCCTGGTCCGCGAACCCGGTGAGCATTTCGACAATCCGGCCCCCGGCGTCATCGGCTACGACATCGAACAGGTCGATGACATGTGCGAGAAGGTCAACGCCTACTTCACGCAGGGTGTCGCGATGAGCGTCGACCAGGTTCGCCGTGTCCTGTTCAAGACGGCCAAAGGCAACAAGGCCTACGACGAGGACCAAGTCGATGCCTTCATCGACCGCGTCGTCGAAGTGATGGCCTCCGTTGACTGATTTCCACTACTTCGAACAGCCAAGCGACACGTCCTCAGGCTCGCTCAACCCTGTGTTCGAGCTGCTCGACTACCCGATCGTCATGGGCGGCGCCGATGACATCGTCCTGACCGGTCCGACTCCGGACAGACCACTGGTCGATGGCCGCGAAGTCACCGATCCGCGGCTGATCAGAGCACTGTCGAAACCCGATGAGCTCGACCGCGCCGAGGTGCTGGATCGGAGCGCGAAGTTCGCCGGTGTCCTCCGTGCCATGGGGATCACCGGCAGCGAGGGCGAGCGGATCCTCATCGCCGAGGATGTGCCGCCGATCTCGCGGGCGTTGAGCATCCTCGGTGCCATCCGCATCGGACTGAGCATCGATGTACGCTCCGAACCCGCCGCCGACGACAGCACAACAGACAGCACCACGGTGTTCGTCCACCCGATCGAAGCACCACCCGTCGAATCGGGACGGGCGTCGGTCAAGGCCATCCGCTCACGCTTCGAAGGCGTGGGAATCGCGATTGCGGGGGAGACAGCGAACCTCGATCAGGCGATGAGAGACTCACGAGTCGAGCCGACAGAAGTGGTCGCACTGACACCCGACCAGGCTCTCATCCACACCGACGAGAAGTCCCTCGACGCACGATCGAGCCTCGAGTGGCTGACCCGGGAGATTCTCGCTGAGGCCTGACGCCTCCGCTCCACACGAATCTGCGCAGCCCGACCAGCCCACGGTGGCGGCCCGACTGCGCGCAGCAGGGTGCGTCTTCGCCGAAGACGAAGCCCGCATCCTCATCGATGCGGCGACGTCCTCTGCGCACGTGGCGAGATCGCCCGGCCTCGCAGCTCAGAAGAACAATGGCCTCCTGGCCGAACTCATCGCCCGCCGAGTTGCCGGCGAACCTCTCGAGCAGATAGTCGGATGGGTCGAATTCGCGGGGCAGCGACTACACGTCGCCCCCGGCGTGTTCGTGCCTCGGCAGAGAACCGCGCTGCTGGCGAAGGCGACGATGCGCGCCGTGGAGGCAGCCGGGGCCGGGGCACGGTTCCTCGAAGCCTTCTGTGGAGTGGGGCCGGTGGCTACTACGGTGTCCCGGGCACTGCCGGAAACGCAGATCCACCTCGGCGATCAAGACGATACGGCGCTTGAGTGTGCACGGAAGAACGTCGGACCACGCGCTGACTGTCACCGACTCACATGTCTGGAGGGTCTGCCGCAGTCTCTGCTGGACAGCATCGATGTCATCTCCGCAGTCCCGCCCTATGTTCCCGACGCTGCTGCGGAGTTCCTTCCCAGAGAGGCGATTGAGCATGAGGCACCGACAGCGCTGTTCGGAGGAGCTGACGGTTTGGACCTCGTGCGCTGCCTCATCCGGGACTCAGGCGAGTGGTTGGCCCCGGGAGGGGTGCTGCTCATCGAACTCGGCCGCGAACAGCGGCACACGGCTGCTGACTTCGCAGAGACCCGGGGATTCAGCGCCAGTTGCCTCCTCGGCGATGACTCGCAGACCACTGTGCTCGAGCTGCGGTGACCGGGGCCAGCAGGCCACACGACCTCAACTGATGCCTGAAAGTTGTGCCAAGCGCCCGGCAGTAGTACCCGGCGCCTGACGCCTGGGGCCCCGCAGTTGTACCCGGCACCTGACGCCTGACAGTAGTGCCCGCGCAACGTCGACAACCGCTTGCCGGAAGTGTGGGAGTACAGCATTTGTGCTCTACGTACACACTTCCGGCAAGCGGTTGCTGTCCGGCACTGAGAGCAGGCGCGGCGCCCCTGCAGCCGCAGGCGCGGCGCTCAGCGCAACGAGGTGCTGCCGCTGCCGCACTGCAGCCGCTGGCGCTCAGCGCGTGAGCGTCAGTTGGCGAAGGCGTTGATTCCGGTGAGGCTGCGGCCCAGCGTGAGCTGATGGACCTCGTGGGTGCCCTCATAGGTGAGCACGGTCTCGAGGTTGACGGCATGGCGCAGCGGTGGGTATTCGCTCGTGATGCCCGAACCGCCGAAGAGTGCGCGCAAGTCACGGCAGACGTTCATCGCGGTGTCGACGTTGACCATCTTGCCCAGGCTGATCTGCTCGGGACGCACTCCCTGCTCCGAGTCCTTGAGCTTACCCAGATGCGCGGCGAGCAGCGTGATCTGCGAGTACTGACCGAAGGCCTTCGCAAGCTTCTGCTGGCTGATCTGGAACGAAGACAGCGGACGGTCGAACTGAATGCGGGTCCCGGTGTACTCCAGCGCAGACTGCAGGGCGTCGCGGGCAGCACCGGTGACGCCGAAGACGATTCCGTAGCGGGCCTCGGACAAGCACGACAGCGGCCCCTTCAGGCCCTTGGCCTTGGGCAGCATGGCGTCTTCGGGCAGGCGCACGTTGTCGAGGACGATTTCGCCGGTGATCGAGGCTCGCAGTGAGATCTTGCGGTGGATCTCCGGCGTCTGGACGCCCTCAGTGTCGCTGGGGACGACGAATCCGCGGACAACGGGCTTGCCCTTGGAATCGGTCTCCTCGGTCTTGGCCCACACGACCATGACATCGGAGACGGGGGAATTCGTGATCCACATCTTCGCGCCGTTGAGGATCCAATCGGATCCGTCCTTCTTCGCGGTCGTCTTCATGCCCGAGGGGTCGGAGCCGACATCCGGTTCGGTCAGACCGAAGCAGCCGATGGCCTTGCCTGCTGCCATCTTCGGCAGCCATTCGTCCTTCTGCGCCTCGGAGCCGAAGTGGTGGATGGCGAACATGGCCAGTGATCCCTGGACCGATACGAGCGAACGCAGACCCGAGTCCACGGCTTCGAGCTCCCGGCAGGCCAGACCGTACTGGGTGGCGGTGGATCCGCCGCATCCGTAGCCATCGAGGTGCATGCCGAGGAGGCCGAGTTCGCCGAGGCCCTCCGCGAGCTCTCGGGCGGGGATCGTGGCATCGAGGAAGTAGTCGCCGATCTTGTCGCGGACGTTCTCATCAAGCCATTTCTTCACGATCGACGCGAACTCGAGGTCATCTTCCTCGAAGACCGAATCCAATCCCAGAATGTCGTCGGGGCTCAGCGTTGCACTCATAAAAACCTCTCTCGCCTTTGATTCGCATTGCATATCTCACGTCGCCGATGACACCGATGTCGAGTCATTTCCCAGAGAACTTTGGCATTATCGGTAGGCGTGAGCAAACGTAGAATCATTGTAGTCGGCTCGACTGGTTCGGTCGGCACCCAGGCCCTCGATGTCCTGACAGAGAACGCAGCGGACTTCGAGGTCATCGGCCTCGCTGCCGGAACCCAACTCGATGCGCTGGTCGTCCAAGCCCTCGATTTCTCGGTCCCCGTCATCGGTCTCACCAGCCCACCTGAGGGTGGCCCGAGTGAGATCCGGCAGCGTCTGGAGCAGGCCGCAGGTGAACGCGGGATCAGTGATCCCGTCCGTGAGATCCACGTCGGCCCCGATGCCGCCGAGGTGGTCGCTGGGGCAGCTGCCGACATCGTCCTCAACGCTGTGACCGGAGCCGCCGGACTCGGTGCGACCCTGGCTGCTCTCGACCGC
This sequence comes from Brevibacterium sp. UCMA 11752, assembly GCF_021532235.1. NCBI lineage: Bacteria > Bacillati > Actinomycetota > Actinomycetes > Micrococcales > Brevibacteriaceae > Brevibacterium > Brevibacterium sp. UCMA 11752. Next base: position 2,271,347 of record NZ_JACBOS010000003.1, read on the forward strand.
GGCACCGACGTCGCGTTGGCCAACAAGGAGTCTCTGATCATCGGCGGCTCGATCGTCCTCGATGCTGCGGCCCGGACCGGAGCCGCCCTGATCCCCGTCGACAGCGAGCACTCCGCGATCGCCCAGGCTCTGCGCTCGGGCACCCACGGCGAGGTGAGCAAGCTCGTCATCACCGCCTCCGGCGGACCGTTCCGCGGCATGACCCGCGATGCGCTGCGCCGTGTCACCCCGGCTCAGGCACTCAAACACCCCACCTGGTCGATGGGATCGATGATCACCATCAACTCCGCGACCCTGGTCAACAAGGGTCTCGAAGTCATCGAGGCCCACCTCCTCTTCGACATCGACTTCGACCACATCGAAGTCGTCGTCCACCCGCAGTCCCAGATCCACTCGATGGTCGAGTTCAGCGACGCCTCGACGATTGCGCAGATCTCCCCGCCGGACATGCGCCTGCCCATCGCCTATGCCCTCGGCACTCAGAGCGACGGCCAGACTCGGCGGCTGGCATCCGGAGCGGTGGCCAACAACTGGGGACAGCCGATGCACTGGTCCTTCGAACCCGTCAACCACATCGCCTTTCCGGCACTGGGCCTGGCCGTTGAAGCAGGACGGAAGCGGAAGAGCTTCCCCGCGGTGTTCAACGCCGCAAACGAGGTCCTCGTCGAAGCCTTCATCGGCGGTGAGATCCCGTTCACCGGAATCGACAAGGGAATCGAACGGGCGCTGCAGGCCCACGAACCCGCCGCCGAGCACACCGTCGAGACCGTCCTCGCCGCCGATGCCTGGGCTCGCGAGTTCGCCCGTGAGGACCTGAGAGCCCAGACCACGTCCGCACAGGGCAAGAACGTCGGCGGCTCCTGATATGACAGTCGTCCTCTACATCATCGGGATCGTCCTGTTCCTGATCGGGATCTCGATTTCGATCGGACTCCACGAGCTCGGCCACCTGACACCGGCGAAGAAGTTCGGAGTCAAGGTCACCCATTACATGGTCGGCTTCGGCCCCACGGTCTTCTCCTTCCGCCGCGGCGAGACGGAATACGGCATCAAGGCACTTCCGCTGGGCGGATTCATTGCCATGCCGGGAATGTACCCCCCGCTCAAGGCGACGACGCGCCGGGCCGGTGCGACCTCCGGCAGCGCTGCCCAGCACGCTGACGACGCGATCGGCGATGACCACCTCGGCGATGGTGCGGTTGAGGGAACCGCCGACACCGACCTCGCCACCGATGTTCCCAGCCGATCGCGGAGGCAGCGGCGCGGGCGCCTGTTCGAGAACACGATGGCCGATGCCCGGGACTACTCGAACCAGGAGATCGAACCGGGGGAGGAGCACCGGACCTTCTACGCCCTGAACGTGCCCAAGCGGCTCGTCGTGATGTTCGCAGGCCCCCTGGTCAACCTCGTTCTCGGGATCATCATCATGGCGATCTCACTCATCGGCATCGGGATCATGACCCCGACGACCACGGTGCAGACCGTCGTCGAATGTGCAGTTCCCGCCTCTGAAGCAGCGGAGCGTCCCGCGGACCAGAAGAAGAGCTGTCAGGACGATGATCCGCTCACCCCCGCATGGGAAGCCGGAATCAAACCAGGCGATGACATCACCTCTGTCGCCGGAGTCTCCACCGACAGCTGGGACGAACTCTCCAGCGTCATCAAGGACCATGCCGGCCAGCGGGTCGACGTGGAGTTCACCCGCGATGGTCGCACTCAGAACGTCAACGTCCCGATCATCGCCCATGAGCAGGCCCGTGTCGATGACAGCGGACAGCCCGTGATGAACGCCGACGGCACACCGCAGACCGTGACTGAGGGATTCTTCGGCGTCGGTCCCGTCCAAGAGCGTCAGGGACTGCCGCTGAACGAGTTCCCCGGTGCAGTCTGGGATCAGGTCAGCGGCGTCTTCCACGCAATCGTGACCCTGCCGGTCAAGCTCGTCGACATCGCCGAGGTGGCCACCGGTTCGAAGGAACGTGACGCCGAGGGTCTGGTCGGGATGGTCGGAGTCGGCCGGATAGCCGGCGAGATCGTGTCGACGGACCAGCTCCAGATCGTCGACAAAGCCCAGGTGGGGCTGGGCATGTTGGGATCACTCAACATCTTCCTGTTCGCCTTCAACATGATCCCGCTGCTGCCGCTCGACGGCGGACACATCGCAGTGGGCCTCTACGAGGGCGCCCGCCGGCAGATCAACACGATCCGCGGGCGCGGCAAGATCGGGCCCTTCGACACGGCCCGGCTGCTGCCTCTGACCTACGTCGTCATCGGTCTGATGCTGTGCATGACGGCGCTGCTCGTCTACGTCGACCTCGTCAAACCCGTCACGCTCGACGCGATCTTCAACTCCGGGTAGGCAGACTCCGGAGAGGCACCCTCAGCTGCTCAGCGAGATCGTCTGCACCTCGCCGAGGTGGTCCAAGCTCACCGTGATCGTCGCAATCGTGTTCGTCGCAATCGTGTTCGCCGAGTCGGTTTCGCCTCCGGTCCGCGAGTCAGGAACAGTCACGGTCCCCTTCAGTGGAGTCGTCATGGTGACATCCTCAGGTGTGAAGGGTTGGCTCAGCTGCAGCCCGTGTCTCCACGCGTCGAATCGTTCACGGCGTTCGGCACGGGGCTCGTCGAGGTCCATGTTGACGGTGAAGAGTTCGTCGGCGACGCTCTCGTCGAAGTCGATGACCAGGTTCGCTGCCCGCAGCACGGTCGCGGACTGTTCGGGTGCGACGAGGTGGTGAGGCGCCGGCACCGAGGTGGATGTGCGTGTCAGTCGCAGACCGGGATCGCCCGTGGCCGCTGCCCAGCCGGCGTCGACGGCGTCTCTGACGGTGCTTTCGGCCGGGTAGTACGTCGTATTGCCGAACACGACGATGCTCAGGCCCAGGTCTGGGAACCAGCGCATGTGTGAGCCGTACCCGGGGTAGCCGCCGGAATGGCAGACGACGCGACCGAAGCGGGAGTCGAGACGGGGCTGCAGGCCGAAGCCGTAGTTGACGGATTCGGTATGGTGCTCGCTTCTCTGCACCTCGACGAGTCGATGCGACTGCTGGTTGTCCGTGAGGATCCGCGGCAGTGCTCCCGGCGCATAGGCGTCGAGGTCGTCCAGGGCGTCCATATGGGCATTCATCCAAGTGCCGATGTCGTTGACCGTGGAGATGACTCCGCCGATCGGGGAGAAGACGCCTGGGCCGGTGAGTTCGGCCGGGTGGCCTTCGCCGTTGCGGTCGATGCGGATGCCGGGCATCAGGTCTGGGAAGTCGGCGACGTCGAAACCGGTGCGACTGAGACCGAAAGGATGCAGCACCTCGGCGGTGACGAATTCGATGAACGACTTCCCGGTCAAGGACTCCGTGACGAGCCCGAGGAGTGCGTAGCCGAGGTTGGAGTACTCGTATCCGGTGTCGGCGGGAGCGATGGGGATGGCTCCGCGCTTGATGTAGTCGATGAGTTCGGTGCGCGTCATCGCCTCCACCCGATCGGCCCAAGGGTCGTCCTTCGTGAACCCGGTGCCCATCGTCAGCGCCTGTCGGCAGGTGCGGTCGGCAATCGAAGTGCCTGCAAGTTCGGGGATGATCCGGTCCAGCGGGCTGTCAAGATCCAGACCATCGGCGGCGAGGAGACCGACGGCGGCGGCCGTGAAGGACTTCGTCATCGACGCGATCCGGTACGGAACGTCGCCATTGGCAGCTGTCCCCGTCTCGCCTCGGCGAAAGACACCCCAGGCGAGTGTTCCGCCCTGCTCTGCGAGGGCATCGGCTGCAGTCTCGAGGCGACCGACGATGGCCTGGACATCGGGGTGGGTGAACGGCACGGAAGCTCCTCGGCTCATAGATATCTCCTCTACTCGGATCTGCTCGGATCTTCTGATCGGACGGCAAGTTTCCTTCACAATACCTGCGAAATGATGCTGTGGTGAGCGATCACACCGTGGTCGAGGAGCCCGGACACGGTTTGAAGTCCTACAATATGAATGACTCGAACGATCAGTCTGGTCACTAGTCGTCAATGAAGGGATTGTCTTCGTGACATCGGTCAACCTCGGAATGCCTGCCCCACCGCCTCCTGTCCTCTCGCCGCGACGGAAGACGAGACAGATCCAGGTCGGAAAGGTCGGCGTCGGTTCCGATTTCCCTGTCAGCGTCCAGTCGATGACGACGACTCAGACCACAGACATCAACGCCACCCTGCAGCAGATCGCCGAGCTCACAGCCTCGGGCTGTGACATCGTGCGTGTGGCCTGCCCGTCGCCCGATGATGCTGCGGCGCTGCCGGCGATCGCGCAGAAGTCGCAGATTCCGGTCATCGCCGACATCCACTTCCAGCCGAAGTACGTCTACGCCGCGATCGACGCCGGCTGTGCCGCTGTGCGCGTCAACCCCGGCAACATCCGCAAGTTCGACGATCAGGTCAAGGAGATCGCGAAGGCGGCAAGTGACGCCGGAACCTCGATCCGGATCGGTGTCAATGCCGGATCGTTGGACAAGCGGATCATGGAGAAGTACGGCAAGGCCACTCCGGAGGCGCTCGTCGAGTCCGCCGTGTGGGAGGCATCGCTGTTCGAAGAGCACGACTTCCACGACTTCAAGATCTCCGTCAAGCACAACGACCCTGTGGTCATGGTTCGGGCATACGAGATGCTCGCTGAGCGCGGCGACTGGCCCCTGCACCTGGGCGTGACCGAGGCCGGGCCCGCCTTCCAGGGCACGATCAAATCCGCCACCGCCTTCGGCGCACTGCTGTCGCAGGGCATCGGCGACACGATCCGCGTCTCTCTCTCGGCTCCTCCCGTGGAGGAGATCAAGGTCGGCAACCAGATCCTGGAGAGCCTCAACCTCAAACCTCGCAAACTCGAGATCGTCTCGTGCCCGTCCTGTGGACGTGCCCAGGTCGACGTGTACTCGTTGGCGGACAAGGTCACAGCTGGACTTGAAGGTATGGAAGTTCCTCTGCGAGTCGCTGTCATGGGCTGCGTCGTCAACGGTCCCGGTGAGGCGCGCGAAGCCGACCTCGGTGTGGCCAGCGGCAACGGCAAGGGCCAGATCTTCGTCAAGGGTGAGGTCATCAAGACCGTGCCCGAGGCCCTGATCGTCGAGACCCTCATCGAAGAGGCTAATCGCATCGCAGCGGAGTCCGACGCCCCGTCCGGATCTCCCGACGTCGTCGTCGGCTGATACCCGACCCGTTCGGAAAATTGTCCGGTGTGTGAGGATCAGAACAAGGAGGCTCTCCCGTGCTGAGAGTCACTCGTCTGGGACATCAGCACACCGGTTGGCTGAAGAGTCTGCTCGCGCTCAACCCGTGTGAGAACGTCTACCTCATCGCGCTGCTCGAAGTCACGGGTACAGCGCAGATGGGCTCACCCGCCGGTTCCCTGCTGGGTGTCTTCGATGGCGATCGGCCGGTGGCAGCCTACTGGGTGGGCGGCAACATCATTCCCGTGGCGGCGACCCCGGGAACGAATCAGGCATTGGCGCAGAAGCTCAATGCCGATGGGCGCTACTCCTGCTCCCTCATCGGTTCCCGTGAGATCATCCTCGATCTGCACAGCCGCCTGAACTGGGGACGCCCCCGCGGCATCCGTGACCGGCAGCCGCTGTTGGCGATCAGCTCAGACCCCTTGATCGAACCCGACGAGGCGGTGCGACTGGTCACGGTGGAACAGCTGCCCGCGGTGTTCTCAGCCAGTGTCGACATGTTCACCAACGAGGTGGGCTTCTCTCCGATCGAAGGCGGCCAGTCAAGCTACCTGGCTCGCGTCCGCAACATCATCAGGGGTAAGAACTGCTTTGCCCGCATCTCGGACACACTGCCCCAAGGTGGCCCGGTGCGACGCTGGCCTGCGACGGATCAGCCCGAGCAGGTGCTGTTCAAAGCAGACATCGGCATCCGGGCACCGCGCATCGTTCAGGTTCAGGGCGTCTGGGTCCATCCCGACGTGCGGCAGCAGGGTCTGGGTGCCGCAGGAATGGCGGCAGTCGTGGCGCAGACCAGGGCGGCCGGGCACTCCACTGTGAGCCTCTACGCCAATGATTACAACGAGGTGGCCCTGCGTATGTACACACGGGTCGGCTTCGAACAGGTCGGCACCTTCGCCACGATCATGTACTGACCGGCCGCAGCGACGGCTTCCGGCCGGCCCCCGACCGGTCTCCGACCAGCCCCGGACCGGCCACGGGCCAGTGACAACGCGTGGCAGAATCTCGCGTCGAGAGCAGAGCTTCGCGTCGAGAGCAGAGCTCAGAATGGAGAGCCGACTTCAGGGAGTGTGCTTTCGAGGCTGCGGTCGTCTCTCGACGACGTCAGTCGCAGTGACGGCAGCGGCCGCAGCGACGGCATGAGTGCAGCGACGGCTTCAGAGGTCTCGGCGACCTCGGTTCCGAGGCTTGGCCATGTCGCCCAGGAACTTCTCCATCTCCCGGCGGTCCTTCTTCGTCGGCCGACCCAAGCCCTTGTCTCTGCGGGGGACGAATCCGCGCAGAGCAGGATCCGGCGGCGGGGTGAGATCCTCATAGCACTGCACTGCGATCGATGACTGCGGACGTGTGGGTACGAAGCCGGTGATCTTCCAGATGAACTCGGTGCTGGCCTTGCGTACGCGCACCTCTTGGCCGATGGAGACCTTCTGAGCTGCCTTGACACGCTGGCCCTCGACTTGGACGTGACCGCCACGGCAGGCCTGAGTGGCCAGGTTTCGGGTCTTGAACATCCTTGTCGTCCACAGCCACACGTCCACGCGAACGTGCTTGCCGGGTGAGCGGTCAATCTCCACAGTCAGCCTCCACTACCTCAGTGTGCACCATCATCAGCGTCGGTCCTGGGGCCTGCGATGTCTGCATCGCGACGCAGGGCGATCTCGGCGCGGCGGGTGAATGTCTGGGCGGGGCGGCCGCGTCCCTGGGACACGGCCTGACCGGTGGGTGCCAGCAGCGGCAGCATCGTGCGGCGGAAGGTGTCTGCCTGCAGATCCTCTCCCGAGACGATCTCATGCAGCTCACGCAGCTGCCGCAGCGAGAACTCGTCCGGAAGCAGCCCGAACGGGTCGGGCGTGCGCTCATGCAGCGAACGCAGGCGGTGGACCGCAACTCGGACGATCTCCTGATGTTCGGCGCTGAGCTCACGGACCGAATGCACGGGTGCCAGTTTGCGCCGGCGCGCGTCCTTAGGGTCGGGCTCGGTCTCCGGGGAACTCGCGTCTCCGAATCCCACATCTCTCGTCGACAGCACATCGAGGTGCGCCACCGAGATCACCCACCCGCGATCGTCACGATCGGGCTGGTCGAAGACATGGAGCTGAACTGGGGCGCGATCGATGAGCCGCGCCTTTTCACGCAGGCACCGGGCAACAGCCTCGGCGAGCCGCTCCTGGGGCCGAAGAATCGACCCCGGCAGCTGCCACGCGCCGTCGCCGGAATGGGTGAGGAGCACGTGCAGGCCACGTCGGGGGACGGGGCAGAGGACCGCGGTGTCGACCGCGACCGAGGGCCGCGGGAACTGCGTCAGTTGAGTGGAATCAGGCATGCTCTTCGTATCGGTCAGCGAGTCGGTCGGGTCAGCGAATCGGCCTGAATCGCTCAGGCCCTGGTGGACGTGTGTGCCCACCAGTCTAATTCGCTTCCATCACCTGAGAAATCCAGGCCCTTCACCTGACGAATCCGGGCCTATCACTCGACGGATCCATGGTCGGCTCGCGGCAGAATCGGACCTGCCAGATGTCTGTCCTCGGTCGCCGGTCTGACCGGTTCTGCCTCATATCTGATCGGTTCTGCCGCATAATTGCCGTGCGGATACTCGCGTGCGATAGTGTTCGATCTGAGTCTTGACAAGTTGAGGAGTATCACCCATGGCCCTGCGCATGTCGTCCCTGTTTGTGCGAACCCAGAAGGAGGACCCGGTCGGAGCCGAGGTCGCCAGCCACAGACTTCTGCACCGTGCGGGATACATCCGCCGATCGGCCCCGGGGATCTACACTTGGCTGCCGTTGGGACTGAAGGTCCTGGGCAAGATCGAAGCCATCGTGCGCGAGGAGATGGCCACAGCCGGATCACAGGAAGTCCATTTCCCTGGTCTGCTGCCCGCCGATCCGTACCGGAAGTCCGGCCGCTGGGAGGCCTTCGGTCCCGATCTGTTCCACCTCAAGGACCGCAGGGACAACGACTACATCCTCGCCCCCACCCACGAAGAGGTCTTCACCCTCCTCGTCAAGGACCTCTACTCCTCCTACAAGGACCTCCCGCTCTCGATCTTCCAGGTCCAGACCAAATACCGTGACGAGGCCAGGCCCCGCGCAGGCCTGCTGCGCGGACGCGAGTTCATCATGAAGGACGCCTACTCCTTCGACATCGACGACGCCGGACTCGACGCCTCCTACGAAGCGATGCGCGTGGCCTATTTGCGGGCCTTCGCCCGTCTCGGCCTGCCCTGTCTGCCGGTCAAGGCCACCCCCGGAGCCATGGGCGGCTCCGGCACCGAGGAGTTCATCTACCCCTCCGAGGTCGGCGAGGACACCTTCGTCCGCTCACCCGGAGGATACGCCGCCAACGTCGAGGCCGTGACCTCGATCGTGCCCGAGCCGATCTCGTTCGAGAACTCACCCGCCGCACACGTCGAGGACACCCCGGACACACCTACCATCGAGTCCCTCGTCGATGCCGCAAATGCGAACCACCCTCGCGAAGACCGCGCCTGGACCGCCGCCGATACGCTCAAGAACGTCGTCTGCGCCGTCACCCACCCCGACGGCACCCGCGAGATCATCGTCATCGGCCTGCCCGGCGATCGTGATGTCGACCTCGACCGCGCCGCCGGCACAGGAATGCTCGGCAACGGCGAAGTCGACCTCGAAGCCGCCACCGCCGAAGACCTCGCCGCCCACCCGGAACTCGTCAAGGGCTACATCGGACCGGGCCTCGACCTCGACAATCAGGTCCTCGGTCTCGAGGGCACCTCGAAGCTCCGGTTCCTCCTCGACCCACGTGTCGTCGAGGGTACCCGGTGGATCACCGGCGCCAACGAACCAGGCCGGCACGTCTTCGACCTCGTTGCCGGTCGCGACTTCATCGCCGACGGCACCATCGAGGCCGCCGAGGTGGTCCTCGGTGACCCCGCACCCGACGGTTCGGGCCCGCTCGAGTTGGCTCGCGGCGTTGAGATCGGTCAGATCTTCAAGCTCGGCCGCAAGTACGCCGAATCCCTTGACCTCAAGGTCCTTGACCAGAACGGCAAGGCCACGACCGTGACCATGGGCTCCTACGGCCTCGGCGTCACCCGTGTCATGGCCTGCATCGCGGAGGAATATCACAGCGATTCCGGTCTCCTCTGGCCCCAGCACCTGGCCCCGGCCGATGTGCACATCATCGAGGCAGGCAAGGGCGAGGAGATCGCCGAGGCGGCCGAGAAGCTGACATCCGAACTCGAATCCGAGGGCGTCACCGTCCTCCTCGACGACCGCTTCAAGGTCTCACCCGGCTTCAAGTTCGCCGATGCTGAACTCATCGGCATCCCGACCGTGATCGTCGTGGGTCGCGGACTGGCCGAGGGCAAGGTCGAGGTCCGCGATCGACTGGCCGATGAGAAGTCAGAACAGCCTGTCGCCGAGGTGGTCGCAGCCACCGTGGCCACGGTCCGTGCAGCCTACGCCAAGGCCGATGCCGCGGCAGACGAGGCGCTCTCCGAAACCTCCGCACGTTGAACCGACGCAGGTGATGGAGGCACTCACCGCAGGCATCGATGTCACCCTCGGTATGCTTCTGTGGCTCCTGGCCGCAGGAGTTCTGGCCGGCTGGATCGATGCCGTCGTCGGCGGCGGAGGTCTGATCCAGCTGCCGGCACTGCTGCTGGTGCCGGGAATGACACCGGTCCAAGCGGTCGCCACGAACAAGGTGGGCTCGATTGCGGGTACGACCGCCTCGGCGGTGACCTATCTGCGCACGATCACCCCGGACAGGTCGGCGACGATCCCTGCCGCCGCCACGGCATTCCTCGGAGCCGTCTTCGGCGCCAAACTCGCGACCTTGGTCCCAGGTGAACTCTTCACACCGATCATCCTCGTCGCTCTCATCGGGGTCGGAGTCTTCACGGTCCTCAACCCCAGCCTCGGCGCCGATGCGAGCCTGCGGTTCGGCGAATCCTCGAAACGTCATCACGGGCTGTCGTGGCTGATCGGGCTCACGATCGGCGTCTATGACGGAGTGCTCGGCCCGGGCACCGGATCCTTCCTCGTCATCGCGTTCGTCACAGTCATCGGGTTCTCATTCCTCCAGGCCTCAGCCACTGCGAAGGTCATCAACTGGGCGACGAACTTCGGGGCACTGGTCTTCTTCATCCCCGATGGCCAGGTCGTATGGGCGCTCGGTCTCGTCGTCGCCGTGGGCAACGTCGCCGGTGGAATCTTCGGTGCGCGCACGGCACTGAAGAAGGGATCCGGATTCGTGCGGGTCGTCTTCGTCGTCGTGGTCTCCGCGATGATCATCAAACTCGGCTACGACGTGGTCTCCGGCCTCATCCACTGAGGCATCCCCTCGCTCAACCTCCCCGACGTCACTGATTGCGCCCGGCGCCATGCGGTATTAGTGACGTCGGGGAGGTTGAGTGGGGGTGCTCAGCCGATGGGTTTGAGCGCGTGGGCATTGACGCCGGCGACGTCTGCTCCCGACAGTGCCCGGGCAACCCACAGAGACCTCGCGGCATCGGCCAACGCACCGGTCGATCCGCTGCGGGCTGACCTGAGGTACCAGAACATGTTCGTGACCTCCCGAGCGACGGCCGCACCCATCCCGTACTGCGGGTCCATGCCCGCGCACAGCGCGAGGTCGGTGGCGAATCCGCGCAGCCACGCGGCCTGGGCCTGCGGATGTTGGGACGGAATCTCCGCGAGACGGTTCCACAGCACCGGCGCCAAGGTGTAGGCGGTCGGTCCGGACAAGGGCTGCGGGTCGATGGCCTTCCAGGTCGAGATGCCCGCGGCATCGGGGTTGCCGGCGAGGATGTTGTAGTAGTGCAGATCGGCGTGGATGAGCCAATTCTCCTCAGACGCGGCAAGAGTGCGCATCCAGTTGCGCGCGAAGGAGAGCAGGAGAGAATCACCAGGGCCTGCCTCAGTCCAGCCGCTGAGCAGACCCGCATCGGCGTCAAAGGTGCTCAGCCATCCTGCGGCCACATCCTGGACACGCAGGAAATCGGAACCCGAGGGGATCTCAAGCGACTTCTGCAGGGCACCCCAGACCGGGGGCACATCGGCCAGGGGCAACACGGAGAGATTGTCCTTCGTTCGCAACCGCTCCTGCAGGGTGACCCTGAAGCTGTGATCGTCCCTGATCACCCGGACAGCGCCGTGCCCGTTCCACATCTTCAGCGCCCGCAGCGCCTGCGCATGTGCAGCCGATGCCGCCGAGGTGGGGGCGGCGAAGCGCAGCACCCCCTGATAGTTCTCCTGAGTCAGAACCGGGATGACGAGGCTTTCGCAGCCGGCCCAGGGTGAGCCCGGTACTTCGTCGAAGCTCAGCTTCCACCGGTCGATGAGCTCATTGGCCATGAAATCCAGTGCGGCGACCCAGGACGAGGTGCGGTACTCGCCGATGATGTCGCGAGTGGAGTTGTACAGGACCGGGGGGACCTTCACTTCTGCGCCTCTGCCTCTCCCGAATCTCCGGGATACGAGTACCGCAGCACCTGCGGGCTGGCGAAGATGGTGCGTGTTCGAGCCGACTCCCACAGCCGCAGAGCGGCCTCCGAATCCCTCTGCAGCCAGGGAAGGATCGCTGCTGCCACACCGTCTTCGAGGGCCAGAGCCAGTTCCTTCGCGGTCTCCGGGTCACGTGGGATGGGGTCGAGTTTCCACGAGGGAGCATCAGGTTCAGCGTTCTTCTCACCGAGCTTTTCGAGCATCTCGCCGGCCAGTGAGCCTAAGGACTCCAGTCGCGCCACGGCACTGCTGCGCTCGCGTGACTTCGTGTCGAAGTTCACAGCGAGCCGCTCATAGCCATAAGTCGCTGCCCTGGCCTGGTTGAGGATGTCATTCCACACCGGGGGAGAGGTCGAATCGTCCGCGGATGGCGGCTGCGACTCGGGTGAGTTCGAAGCCGCCGCGGGTTCCGATGAGCCGGAAGCGTCGGCAACGCCGGATTTGCGTGAGTCACGGATCAGGGCGTCGGCGCTGCGAATGAACTCTGCGTGCTCGGTGCCCGCAGTCAGCGCCAAACCGGTTGCCACGTCCACAAGCACCGGAATGAGGGTCGAGCCCAATGTCGGTAGGGCGGTGAAGACGGCATCCGACACCACCTCGGCGGCCTCGATGTAGGTGCGGGGATCTTCCGACGGTGGGGGCTCGGTGGCCATTTCGGTTGGTGGCGACCACACAGGACCGATGGCGTCCCGGAGTTTCTGCAGGTCCTCACCAGCGGTCTCCGGGTCGTTGTCTCCGGCGGTGGTGGCGGCGAGGATTTTGGCGATGCGGTTGCGCAGCTGGTTCGTCTCATCGAGGGTCGGCACGTCCGGGGGAGTATCGATTCTCACACCGCATCCCGACAGCAGGCTCAGACTCGCCCCGCCCACACCGTAGAGGAGAAGAGCGCGGCGGCTGACGGGAAAACGCATAGGCCAATCCTAGCGGATGCTTAACCTCGCCCGGGGAGTCGCTTAGGGTGGTGCTAAGGCAAATGGCAGGGCAGAAGAGACGTCGCCGCGCGGGGCACACCGTCGTCAGCGGGACGAGGACTGGAGGACACATGGACGAGGACGTGGCGCAGATCGAGAAGATTCTGCGGGAGCCGCTGCAGACCTCTGGGTTCTACCTGGAGTCGGTGAAGGCCGTGGCTGCCGGACAACGTCGGGCGCTGACGGTCGTCGTCGACCTTGATGAGTCCAGCACAGAACCCATGTCGATGGAGAAGATCGCCGAATCCAGCCGACTCGTCGGCGACGCCCTCGACGAGGTCGAGGTCTTCCGCGACAAGCCCTATCAGCTCGAGGTCACGAGTCCAGGAGCAACGAGGAAACTCGAATCCCCGCGGCACTTCAAACGGGTACTTGGTCGCCGACTCGAAATCAGCACGAAGAAGGACTCCTTCAAGCTCGATCTCGATGATGTGGGGGAAAACTCAATTTCTGGAATCGATCCCGCCAGTCGGGAGAAGCGGACAGTCTCGCTCGGTGACATCGTCAAGGCGCAGGTCGAACTCAAATTTCGGTGAGCGTAATCTGAGATAGAATGTCACGCCTGCATAAATGAAGACCGACAATTCAATGCTCGAGGGAGCCGGAGAGGATATAGGCCATGGATATCGACCTCAGTGTTCTGCGCATTATCGAGCGAGAGCGGGAGATTCCGCTCGATACTCTGATCGAACTCATCGAACAAGCTCTCTTCCTTGCCTATCAGAAGACCGAGGGCGCGTGGCCAGATTCCCGCGCCGAGTTGGACAAGACCTCCGGCGAAGTCCGCATCCTCGCCGTCGAGTTCGACAACGACGACAATCCGATCGGCGAATTCGACGACACTCCCACCGGCTTCGGACGCATCGCTGCGCAGACGGCTCGCCAGGTCATCCACCAGCGTCTGCGCGATGTCGCAGACGAATCGGTGCTCGGCAGCTTCAAAGGCCGCGAGGGTGAGATCGTCTCCGGCACCATCCAGCAGGGCCGGGACCCGCAGATGGTGCAGGTCGACCTCGGTGATGTCGAGGCAGTTCTGCCGCCGCACGAGCAGACTCCCGGCGAGTCATACCGCCACGGAACGCGCCTGCGCGTCTATATCGCCGACGTCCACAAGGGACCAAAGGGAACATCGGTCACTGTTTCGCGTACGCACCCGAACCTCGTGCGCCGACTGTTCGCGCACGAAGCACCGGAGATCGCCGACGGCACTGTCGAGATCGTCTCCCTGGCTCGTGAGGCCGGCCACCGAACCAAACTGGCAGTTCGCGCCACGAAGCCCGGTGTGAATGCGAAGGGCTCATGCATCGGTGAACTCGGTTCCCGCGTGCGGGCCGTGATGAACGAGCTGGGCCAGGAGAAGATCGACATCGTCGACTACAGCGACGACCCGGCCAAGTTCATCGGCCATGCACTGTCACCAGCCAAGGCGACGAAGGTTGACATCCTCGATGCCGATCTGCAGGAATCACGCGCCATCGTGCCCCGTGACCAGCTCTCCCTGGCCATCGGCAAGGAAGGGCAGAACGCACGCCTGGCGGCCAAGCTCACCGGCTGGAAGATCGACATCGTCCCAGGCGAATAGGCATCGGGCGTGATCTGAACCACTCGGGGTGTGGCACGGGTGGGGACGGAAGTGCTGTAGAATTATGTACTGTGATTGTGGGCGCGGCACCTCGAAGGACGTGCATCGCCTGCAGGCAAAAGGCCGACCGGGACGAACTCACACGATTTGTGATTCGACCCGATCAGCATCCAGCCATCGTCCATGACGTGTCAGCGACACTTCCGGGACGAGGAGCCTGGGTGCACCCGGACGCCACATGCCTGAAGAAGGCATTGACGACCGCATCCTTCGCTCGAGCCTTTCGAACGAAGGTCACCGCCTCGGACCTGCCGAGGATGGATACCGAACCCAAGAAGAGCGGGTAGCCCGAATGGATGACAAGTTGTGAGTGTCGTGCGATGACACCGCTATCGGAATTCGAGAGAGCAGTGAAATGAGAACTGCTCTTCATTGATGAGGTTCTTTCCTGACCGGGAAAGAACCCGGACAGGAGAACTGTGGCAAAGCCCCGTGTCCATGAGCTCGCAAAAGAGCTCGGCACTACAAGTAAGAACGTCCTCGAGAAACTCCAGGGCCTGGGCGAATTCGTTCGCTCCGCTTCCTCGACCCTCGAAGCACCCGTTGTGCGCAAGGTGAAGGAAGCATTCGCCGAGTCCGCTCCGGCCGACTCCGGCGACAAGACATCCGGCGCATCCGCCGACTCGAAGCCGGCTGCTAAGCCAGGCGCCAAGCCTGCCGCGAAGCCCGGAGCTCCCAAGCCCGGTGCAAAGACTTCTGCCAAGCCAGGAGCCAAGCCCGGCGCCAAGCCAGCTTCGGCACCGACCGAAGCAGCTGAATCCACGCCTGCAGAGGCGAAGCCCGCAGCTAAGCCGACCGGTGCGAAGCCGAGCGCGAAACCTGCTGCAGAAGCCAACCCCGCTGCAGAAGCCAACCCCGTTGCAGAGGCGAAGCCCGCTGCAGATGCCGAGGTTGCTGACACGGACGCGTCCGCTGGAGACACCAAGTCTGCTGATTCCCCGGCAGAGCCGGCCAAGCCTGCGGCCCGCTCGAACGCGCCGAAGCCTGGTGCTGCTGCGAAGCCCGCTGCGGCTCCCAAGCCAGGTTCGGCACCCAAGCCGGGCTCTGCTCCGAAGCCGGGCGGTCGCTCGCCGGCCCGTCCCGGAAACAATCCCTTCGCCCCAGCACAGGGCATGCCCAAACCGGCAGGACGCGGTGGACCGAAGTCCGGCAATCGTCCCGGCGGCCAGGGGGGCCAAGGCGGTCCGGGTGCGCGCCCGGGCAACAACCCGTTCGCAAACTCGCAGGGGATGCCGAAGCCAGGCCAGAAGCCACCTCGTGCATCCGGTGAGGAAGGCGCAGCAGGTCCACGTCCGGCACCACGTCCGGGCGCACCTCGCCCCAACCCATCGATGATGAAGAACTCTGCGCTGAACAAGCCGGCTCCAGGCCGCGGTCGAGGCGGAGGACGCGGCAACGCGCCCGCCGGCGGCGGCGCACCCGGTGCGCCAGGCGCAGCTCCAGGCGGTGCACCTGCAGGTCGTCGCGGACCCGGCGGCGGTCCAGGTGGTCGTGGTTCAGGTCGCGGTCGTGGAAGCACCCAGGGTGCATTCGGCCGTGGAGGCGGTCCCCGTCAGAAGGGACGCAAGTCGAAGCGGGCCAAGCGCGCCGAGTTCGAGCAGATGCAGACACCGTCGGTTGGTGGCGTCTCTGTTCCACGCGGCGACGGCAATACTCCTCTGCGTCTGCGTCGCGGATCCTCGCTGGCCGATTTCGCTGAGAAGATCAACACCGATCCGACGAACCTCGTGACGGTGCTCTTCCACCTCGGCGAGATGGCGACCATCACCCAGTCTCTGGATGAGGGCACATTCGAGGTCCTCGGCGAGGAGCTCGGCTACAAGATCGAGATCGTCTCACCCGAGGACGAAGACCGTGAGCTGCTCGAGACCTTCGACATCGACCTTGACGCGGAAGCCGCGGAAGAGGCCGACGAGGATCTCACAGCACGTCCACCGGTCGTCACTGTCATGGGTCACGTCGACCACGGTAAGACCAAGCTGCTCGATGCCATTCGCTCTGCGAACGTGGCTGCCCGCGAAGCCGGCGGAATCACCCAGCACATCGGTGCCTACCAGGCCGAGGTCGAACACGAAGGCATCGATCGCAAGATCACCTTCCTCGATACACCAGGTCACGAGGCGTTCACCGCTATGCGTGCCCGTGGTGCGAAGTCGACGGACCTCGCGATCCTCGTGGTCGCGGCCGATGACGGCGTGATGCCGCAGACCGTTGAGGCACTCAACCACGCTCAGGCGGCGAACATTCCGATCGTGGTCGCAGTGAACAAGACCGATAAGGAAGGCGCTAACCCCGCCAAGGTCATGCAGCAGCTGACCGAGTACAACCTGGTTGCCGAGGAATACGGCGGCGAGACTATGTTCGTGCCGATCTCTGCGCTCAAACGCGAGGGCATCGACCAGCTGCTTGAATCCGTGCTGCTGACCACCGATGCTGCGCTGGACCTGAGGGCCAATCCGGACAAGTCCGCTCGCGGCATCGCGATCGAGGCCAAGCTGGACAAGGGCCGTGGCGCGGTTGCGACCGTGCTCGTCGACTCCGGCACACTGCGTCAGGGAGATGCCATCGTGTGTGGCACAGCCTACGGACGTGTGCGTGCGATGTTCGATGAGAACGGCAACCTCGTCGAGGAGGCGGGACCATCCCGTCCGGTCCAGGTGCTGGGGCTGTCCTCCGTGCCGCGTGCCGGTGATACGTTCATCTCCACCGAGGACGATCGCACCGCCCGTCAGATCGCTGAGAAGCGTGACGCCATCGAGCGCAATGCTGCTCAGGCTCGCGGTCGCAAGCGCATCAGCCTCGAGGACTTCACCAAGGCACTCGCCGAGGGCAAGGTCGACATGCTCAACCTCATCCTCAAGGGCGATGTGTCCGGTGCTGTCGAAGCACTGGAGGATTCGCTGCTCAAGATCGATGTGGGCGACGACGTCGACCTGCGCATCATCCACCGCGGTGTGGGTGCGATCACGGAGAACGACATCAACCTGGCCACGGTCGACAACGCGATCGTCCTGGGCTTCAACGTCCGTCCGGAGGCGAAGGCTCGCGACCTGGCCGAGCGCGAAGGCGTCGATGTCCGTTACTACTCGGTCATCTACCAGGCGATCGACGACATCGAGAGCTCGCTCAAGGGCATGCTCAAGCCGGAGTACGAAGAGGTCCAGACGGGCACCGCGGAGATCCGCGAAGTCTTCCGGTCCTCCAAGTTCGGCAACATCGCCGGCTCCATCGTTCGCGATGGTCACATCACCAGGAACGCGTCTGCTCGCGTCACCCGTGATGGAGTGGTCGTCGGGGACAAGGTCAAGATCGAGTCCCTGCGTCGCTTCAAGGACGATGCCACCGAGGTCCGCGAAGGATTCGAGTGCGGCATCGGCCTGGGCAGCTTCAACGATCTGCGCGTCGGCGACATCATCGAGACCGTCGAGACGCGTGAGAAGCCTCGCGACTGATCGACACGTCGCTCTCCCATACCGGGTTCTGAACGGGGAATGTGCGAGCGGGTGGCATGAGTCCACTCGCCAGCACACCTCCCGGGCAGGACCCGGTCTGCGGTTCGCAGGCCTCTGCGCTGTTCCGCACTGACGTCCCCGGCGATGAGAGAATGTGCCGGGGGAGTTCTCCCCAGACGCACAGACACACAGACTTAGACACAGACAGATACTCAAGTGGCAGTTCCAACCGAACTCAGTCACTGTCACAGTTCAGACGAAGAAGGAAGTCACCATGGCAGATGCAACTCGGGCGCGTAAGATCGCCGACCAGATCAAGGTCATCGTCGCCAGCACGATCGAACGCAGACTCAAGGACCCCCGTCTCGGTTTCGTCACGGTCACCGATGTGCGCGTGACCGGAGATCTGCAGCACGCCTCGATCTTCTACACTGTCTTCGGCGACGGGCAGGATCTCGAGGCCACAGGCAAAGCACTGGAGTCCGCGAAGGGCTTCATCCGATCAGAGGTCGGCAAGGGCCTGACGATCCGACTGACTCCCAGCCTCGAATTCATTGCCGACGCCGTGCCGGAGGCCGCCGCTCACCTGGACGGTCTTCTCGCCAAGGCCGCAGCAGATGACGCACGGGTGGCCGGACTGGCCAAGGACGCGAAGCCCGCGGGAGACGAAGACCCCTACAAGAGGGCCGACGAGGAAGACTGACTGGTCACAGCGCTATAACGAAGCACCGGTGCGACAGTGCTCCGGCTGTGTCCTCTCGGTTGAGCGCAGCGGGCCTCGTGCGAGCAATCGCGATCTCTGTCACTCTCGGGAAAAAACTTCACGTAACAGTTTTGTAATCTTTCACTTCTAGTTTAGACTTTTTCTGGTAACGAAATGATTACGACTCTGTTAAGGGATTTCTGCATTGGGTAAGCACTCTTCGCCAAAGCCTGGCTTCGCTAAGCAGCTGGTCCGGGATCTGACTCCCGCCGGCAAGGCAGGCAAGGCCGGCAAGCGCTCGGCCGGTCGGCACTCCTCGGACGCGCCGTCGACCGCCACCTCCGTGCTGGCAACTGTCCGGCAGCGTCCCGTCGTTGCCGCGATCGCGGTTCCGGCCGCAGCCACCGCTGCCGTCGTCGGCTCCACTGTCGTCATGAGCCCGCCCGAGGCCGGCAATGTCACGACCGAGGCTGCTGACACCTCAGCGCAGGAGGCGAAGTCGAGCCCCTCGGCCGTCAGCCAGGATGAGATCGACGCCCAGCGCGAGAAGGCCGGCGAAGAGTACCTCAAGGACGTCAAGGACGATCCCAAGTACAAGAACAAGACCTCGAAGACGACACTCGACGTCAAGACTCCCAAGCCCAAGCCGTCCCCGACCACGGAGAAGGCTGAGACGGAGTCCGGCGGTGCGAAGTCGACTGAGGAGAAGTCCACCGATTCGGATGAGAAGTCATCAGAGGGTTCAGACACTCCAGAGGGCATCTCGAACGAACCATGCTCGGTCTCGTCCTCGATCGAATCCGGACTCCAGCCCAATGCCGTCAACGGCTACCGCGCCGTGTGTGCGAAGTTCCCCGAAGTCAAGACCTACGGTGGCGTTCGGCCGGGGTCGGGCACCTCGGATCACTACACCGGCGGAGCCGTCGACATCATGATCACCGGGTCCACCGGCGACCGCATCGCCGAGTACCTGATCCAGAACTCCGGAGCACTCAACGTCAAGTACGTGATCTGGGAACAGCGTATCTGGAACCCGGGCAGCGGTTGGAGCAGCATGGAAGACCGTGGTTCACCCACGGACAACCACTTCGACCACGTGCACGTCTCCTTCAACTGATCGAACCTGACACGTGAGTGATACTTCCCCACAGGGTGTCCTTGTCTGCGACAAGCCCCAAGGCCTGACTTCCCACGGCGTCGTCTCCCGGATTCGGCGCTGGTACGGCACCCACAAGGTCGGCCATGCCGGAACCCTCGACCCGATGGCCACGGGCGTGCTCGTCCTCGGGCTGGGTCGCGGGACCAAACTCCTGGGCTACATCACCGGTGTGTCCAAGACCTATCTGGCCACGATCCGTCTCGGCTCGGCCACGCCGACCGATGACGCGGACTCCGAGCCGGACCTCTTCGCCGAGCCTGCGGCACTGGCGGCAGTCACTGATGATGGGATCGCCCACGGCGTCTCGGCCTTGACGGGATCGATCGACCAGGTTCCCAGCGCGGTCTCCGCGATCAAGGTCAACGGGCAACGCTCCTACGCCCGCGTCCGTGCCGGTGAAGACGTTGAGCTCAAGGCGCGCCGAGTCGAGATCTCAGACTTCACCATCCTCGCCACCCGCTACTCCGTTGCGCAGGGCCACATCGATGTCGACGTCGAAGTCGACTGCTCGTCGGGGACCTATGTTCGTGCACTCGCGCGAGATCTCGGCAGCAGCCTCGGCGTCCATGGTCATCTCACCGCTCTGCGGCGCACTCGAGTGGGCGCCTTCAGTCTCGACGAAGCGGTGACGATCCCCGATGATCTCGACACCGACGCACCCACTCTGACCTCTCTCGCCGAGGTGGCCCGGACGCTGCTCCCGACCGTGCACGTCGATTCCGCGGAGGCCAAAGCCCTGATGCAGGGCAAGACGATCGACACCGATCGAAGCCCGGATCAGGGTGATGAGGTGGCCGTGATCGTCGGCGAGGAGCTCGTCTCGATCGCCGAGGTGCGAGCCGGGGGAGTGCTGAAATCCCAGACGGCCTTCGCCATCGACCTTGCCTGAGAGCACAACGACGCCGCGGGCAGCACAACGTCACTTCGGGCAACACAACGTAATCGCTTGTATTTGATAGATACAACTGAAACGGTTGTCTATCGTGGTGGACTTTGGTGTACTTGAGTCATGTACGTCATGACCATCGACCAGCGAGGATCTCGTGAGCGCACCGATGAGGTGCCCGGGTTGCTCGACATTCTGGCCCGCGTTGAGACCCAGCGGGGCTTCGAGCGCACGATCGGCGATGAGGTACAGGGCGTTCTCGACTCACCCGAACAGGTGACTCTGGCCGTCCGTCTGCTGGCCGCACGAACCGGGTGGCATATCGGAATCGGCATCGGCCCGGTCGACACCCCATTGCCGGCTTCCACCGCCGAGGGCAGGGGGGAGGCCTTCTACGCGGCCAGGCGCGCGGTCGAGGCGGCAAAGGGTGCACCCGCTCATCTTGTCGTCGACCCGGAGACAGCGCACTCGAGCCTGGCTGAAAGCGCTCTGCGCCTGGTGGTCTGGACGTTCGAGAACATCCGGTCCCAGTCTCGGCGCTACATCGACCGCAGGCTCGACCATCCCGACTCCACTCAGCACGACATCGCTGAACACTTCGACGTCTCCCAGCAGGCTGTGTCCAGGGTGCTCTCCCCGGGCGGTGTGGAACTCATCGAGGGTGCCTGCGCACTGTCGACCTTTCACCTGGCCCATGCAGGAGAGACCGGGGACAGCGACTCTCAGGCAGGTGACCATGTGGTTTGACGTACTCATCGCTGCTATTGCGGCGATCGTGTCCGCAGCAGGTGGCTACCTGCTCGTTCCGCTGTTCCTGCGTATGACCCACGACGGGCCCGGCTCGAAACCTCGGCGTACCGGCAGCGAGGACATCGAAGTCCTGCGCGGCGGAATGTGGATCGGCATCGTCGAGCGCGCACTCATCGCCGGAGCCATTGTGCTGGGGAGGCCCGAACTCATGGCCGTCGTCGTCGCAGTCAAAGGGCTCGGGCGCTTCGCGGAGATCAAATCCTCGGCGGCCGCGGGCGAGCGATTCATCATCGGAACGTTCCTCTCCATCGCAATCGCATCCCTGGTCGGCGTGATCGGCTGGGCCATCATCTCCTGAGGCGTGCGTGGGTTAGCACGTGAGAACATCTCTGCGATAACCTGAGTCGGTGCACGGAAGGAGCAAGCGTCGAGTGGAGCTTTATCACGGACTGAATGAGGTCGGGACCGACGATGTCGGCACCGTCGTGACCCTGGGCAACTTCGATGGGGTCCACCGCGGTCACCAGACTGTTCTCCAAGCCGTAGCGGCACTGGCCAGCGAGCGATCACTGCGCTCCGTGGCCATGACCTTCGACCCGCACCCGCGCACAGTCCACCGCCCTGATGAGCCGACGCTGATGATCACGAGCACCGAGCAGAAGGCCGATTTCATCGCGGACACCGGCATCGACGCCCTGTTCGTCCAGCACTACGACCTCGACTTCGCGGCCCAGAGCGCCGAGGAGTTCGTGCGCACCTACTTCGTTGAGGCCCTGCGCTGTGAGATCGTCGTCGTCGGTGATGATGTGCGCTTCGGCAAGGACAACGAAGGCACCATCGAGACCCTGCGCCACCTCGGCGAGAAATACGGATTCCGGACCGAGACGATCGAAGAGGTCGGACGCGGGGGACGGTACTCCTCCTCGCGGATCCGGGAACAGATCGTCGGCGGAGATGTCGCCGAGGCTGCTGATCAGTTGGGTCGTTACCACCGGGTCGAAGGGTCCGTCGTCCACGGCGACGCCCGCGGTCGCGATCTCGGATTCCCGACCGCGAACCTGTCCGAAGATGCCGCAGGCCTCATTCCCGCCGATGGTGTCTATGCCGGGTGGGCGACATTCTCCGAAGAGGATCAGGCATACCCCGCAGCCATATCGGTGGGCACCAACCCCACGTTCGAAGGCAGCGTTCGACGGGTCGAGGCGCATGTCCTCGATAAGGAGTTCGGCGAATTCGACGTCTACGGCAGGCACATGACCCTCGAGTTCGTCTCACGCATCCGTGGGCAGGTGACGTTCACCGGCATGGACGAGCTCGTCGTGAAGATGCACGAGGACATTGCCGATGTGCGCGAGGTGCTCCACACCTGATAAACTGAACCTTGCCGTTTTCACCGGCCGCGGTTCGATAGTGCTGAGACTGACAGGTCTCGGCGCCGCGCAACGATCAAAAGGAGAAGTCCATGGCTCTCAGTACTGCTGAAAAGCAAGAAGTCATCAAGGAATATGCAACTCACGAGGGCGACACCGGTTCTCCCGAGGTTCAGGTTGCGCTGCTGACCCGCCGGATCACCGAGCTCACCGAACACTTCAAGGATCACAAGCACGACCACCACTCGCGTCGTGGCCTGCTGCTCCTCGTCGGCCAGCGCCGCCGGATGCTCAAGTACTTGCAGCGCGTCGAGATCGAGCGCTACCGCTCGCTCATCAAGCGCCTGGGCCTGCGTCGCTGAGACCAGCCCCATGACATTGAGTGCGACTCGGACGAACTGACACAGACTCGAACGAGACACCTCAGACGAAACGAAGCGTCCTGCATCATGCAGGGCGCTTCTTCGTCTTTCCCGGCAGCTCGACTGCCCGTGGCATGCCGGAGACTGCCCATGGCATGCCCGGGTGGAATGCGAGGCAATGGCTCACAGGGGCAACTGCGGTAGACTTCAACGTGGACAACCATGCCATGGACGTTTCGGTCCTCGGTAGTGGCTTCCGGAAGAGCACGCATGCGCATGCTGATTCCGTGGGCCCCGATCGATGACCGGCTTGGATCCATGGGGTTGTCCGAGCCAATATCCACCGGATCGACGCGGGCTTTTTTCGCCTTCATTCTTCGAAGGTGTCCGCGTACCGGTTACAAACAAGGAGATTACGTGGGACTCAACCCTGAATCCGCCGTAGCGCACATTGACAATGGCAGCTATGGTTCACACACCATCCGCTTCGAAACAGGACGGCTTGCACAGCAGGCCGCCGGTTCTGCCGTCGCCTACCTCGACGACGAAACCATGCTGTTCTCGGCCACCTCGGCGGGCAAGAACCCCCGTGAGGGCTTCGACTTCTTCCCTCTGACCGTCGACGTCGAAGAGCGCATGTACGCCGCGGGTCGCATCCCCGGTTCGTTCTTCCGCCGTGAAGGACGCCCCTCGACCGACGCGGTCCTCACCTGCCGCCTCATCGACCGCCCTCTGCGCCCCTCCTTCGTGAAGGGACTGCGCAACGAGGTTCAGGTCGTCGTCACAGTGATGTCGATCCACCCCGACCACATCTACGATGCACTGGCCATCAACGCGGCCTCGATGTCGACTCAGCTCTCCGGACTGCCCTTCTCCGGCCCCATCGGCGGCGTGCGCATCGCACTCATCGACGGCCAGTGGGTTGCCTTCCCGAACCACTCGCAGCTCGACGACGCCGTCTTCAACATGGTCGTCGCCGGCCGTGTCGTCGGTGACGACGTTGCGATCATGATGGTCGAGGCAGAAGCCACCGACAACGCCATCGACCGCATCAAGACCGGTGCCCCCGCACCCACCGAAGAGGTCGTGGCCGAGGGACTCGAAGCCGCGAAGCCCTTCATCAGCGAACTCTGCCGTGCGCAGCAGGAGCTGGCGGACAGCGCTGCCAAGCCCACCGTCGAATTCCCTGTCTTCAAGGACTACCAGGACGACGTCTACGAGGCTGTGCGCGAACTCGCCGAAGCCAAGCAGACCGAGAACTTCCAGATCGCTGACAAGCAGGAACGCGAAGCAGCAGGCGAAGTTCTGCTGTCTGAGCTCTTCGACAAGCTCGGCGAACGCTTCGCCGGCCGCGAGAAGGAAATCGCCGGTGCCCTCAACGCACTGACCAAGCAGGTTGTGCGCAAGCGCATCCTCACCGAGCAGATCCGCATCGACGGTCGCGGTCTCAAGGACATCCGTCCGCTGACCGCCGAGACCAACGTCATCCCACGCGCTCACGGCTCGGCCATCTTCGAGCGCGGAGAGACCCAGATTCTCGGTGTCACCACGCTGAACATGCTCAAGCTCGAGCAGCACATCGACTCTCTGTCGCCTGTGACGACGAAGCGCTACATGCACCACTACAACTTCCCGCCCTACTCGGTCGGAGAAACCGGTCGTGTTGGCAGCCCGAAGCGCCGCGAGATCGGACACGGTGCATTGGCTGAACGTGCACTCGTGCCGGTTCTGCCCAAGCGCGAGGACTTCCCCTACGCCATCCGCGAAGTATCAGAGGCACTCGGATCCAACGGTTCGACCTCGATGGGTTCGGTCTGCGCATCGACTCTGGCCATGCTCTCGGCTGGTGTGCCGCTGCAGGCTCCCGTCGCAGGCATCGCCATGGGACTCGTCTCCGACGTCATCTCCACCGACACCGGTGACCAGACCGCATACGCGGCACTGACCGACATCCTCGGTGCCGAAGACGCCTTCGGCGACATGGACTTCAAGGTTGCCGGTACGCGTGACTTCATCACTGCGATCCAGCTCGACACCAAGCTCGACGGCCTTCCCGCCTCGGTGCTCGGTGCCGCCCTCAAGCAGGCGCAGGAAGCCCGCATGGTCATCCTCGACGTCATCGCCGAGGCTATCGACGCTCCGGCAGAGATGGCTCCGACTGCTCCGCGCATCATCTCGGTGAACATCCCGGTCGACAAGATCGGCGAGGTCATCGGACCCAAGGGCAAGATGATCAACCAGATGCAGGAAGACACCGGCGCTGACATCAGCATCGAAGACGACGGAACCGTCCTCATCGGTGCCGCCGACGGAGCAGCCGCAGAGGCCGCCCGCTCGATGATCAACGCCATCGCCAACCCGCAGGTGCCCGAAGTCGGCGAACGCTACCTCGGAACCGTCGTGAAGACGATGAGCTTCGGCGCATTCGTCTCCCTGACACCGGGCAAGGACGGCCTGCTGCACATCTCCGAGCTGCGTAAGCTCAACGATGGCAAGCGCGTCGAGGACGTCGAAGACGTCGTCGGAGTCGGCCAGAAGGTCCAGGTCGAGATCACGAAGATCGACGACCGCGGCAAGCTGTCACTCTCGCCTGTCAGCGACGATGACGATGAAGCAGAAGAGGAATCAGACAACTGATACTCAAAGATTCTCACACCGGGGAGGGCAGCCGAATCGATCGGTCTGTCCTCCCCGGTGGTTTGACAGTGACCACCGAACACATGCCCGGACTGGCGTCGGAGACCATCGGCATCTGGGTCGCGGCAGGTTCGCGTGACGAATCGACCGAGACCGCCGGATCGACCCATTTCCTCGAACACATGCTCTTCAAGGGAACGCCGACGAAGGACGCGAAGACGATCGCGGCAGCCTTCGACCGGACCGGGGGAGACTCCAACGCGATCACAGCCAAGGAGCTCACCTGCTACTACTCGCGCTGCCTGGTCACGGACCTGTCGGACATCACCTCGCTGCTCGTCGACATGGTGTCGAACTCGAACCTGGACGCCGAGGAGTTCGAGCGCGAACGCGGCGTCATCATCGAAGAGCTGGCGATGTCTGCCGACGACCCCGGTGACGTCCTGTTCGATGACTTCGACGAGCTCATCTTCGGCGACCACCCATTGGCACGTCCGGTGGGGGCGACCAAGGACCAGATCCGCGTGCTGGGTCATCACACACTCCTCGAGCACCATTCGACGACCTATGTTCCCCCGCGTCTGGTCATCGCCGCAGCCGGCGGAGCCACCCACGAGGAAGTCCTGGGCATGGTCGATGACGCATTAGCTCAGGCCGGTGTCGGCTCACAGGCCGGCTCACACACCTGGGACAGCCCCGCCGCGACAGCAGGCCGGGTGCCCGACCGCAGCGCACGTGAGGTGCCGACGTTCAATTCGGGCCGCTCACACACGGTCAAAGACACCGAACAGCTGGGAATCCTGCTCGGCTGCGAGGGTCTGGAAGAGGGCCATCCGGATCGCTTCGTCTATTCGGTGCTGCTGACGATGCTCGGCGGAGGAATGTCCTCCCGACTCTTCCAGAGCGTGCGCGAAGAACGCGGTCTCGCCTACGCCGTCAACTGCATGGCGAGCCAGTTCACCGACTTCGGAACGTTCGGCATCTACGCCGGCTGCACACCGGAGAACGGGCAGGCCGTCGTCGACCTGGCACTGGCCGAATGGGACCGTCTGGCGCAGGAGGTGCCAAGTCGCACCGAGTTGGATGCGATCGTCTCCCAGCTCTCGGGTTCGATGGTCCTCGGACTCGAGTCCTCGGCCGCACGCATGAATCGACTGGCCCGATCGGAGATCTTCGGAATCCCACTCGAATCTCCGCTGGACCTCATCGAACGCGTCCGATCGGTCACGGCTGAGCAGGTGTCGACGATGGCAGGAGACCTCATGGCTCGCCCGAAGTCGCTGTCCCTCGTGGGGCCCCAGGCCGACGTCGTCCTGCGCTGAGGTTGAGATGACGCCAGCCTGAGGCGATGCCCGCAGGCCCCGAACCATGAGCATCTAGAATGGCTGTACAACAAGATTCTTGTTGTACGGCCAGTTCTGTCTGTGTGGGGGAGAGATTCATGCCGCGAAAGAGTGCATCGGTCCGCCGGGAGGAGATTCTGGCCGCGACCGTGGAGGAGATCGAGAGCACGGGCCTGCGCACCCTCCGAGTCGCCGATGTGGCGCAACGGCTGGGGCTGAGCCCGAGCCTGGTGATCTACCACTTCGTGACGAAGGAGGCACTCGTCGCTGCAGCCTTCGCACACGCCGGGGAGAACGACCTCTATCGCGCGCGTCGACTCGCCGCGACACGGAAGCCGGCAGCGCAGCGGCTCAGAGACGTCGTCCAGTGGTACATGCCGTCAGGCTCGACGAGGAGCTGGAAGATCTGGATCGACGGGTGGTCTGCCGGACTCTTCGACGATGGGGTGAAGTCGACGTTCTCCAGCCTCGACCGAGAGTGGAAGACAATACTGTCCGAGCTCATCGTCGCTGGACTCGAGGCGAAGGAATTCCGATTCAGCCACGCTCGAGAAGCCACGGAGGCGTCGGCGAACGGGCCCACTGGCGCCACCGTTTCAGAGATGGCCGATGACTGCGCCACGAGGATCCTCGCGTACCTCGACGGGCTCGCGGTCCAACTCATCTTCAACCCCGAATCCGTGACGCCTGCGACCCTGGCGAACTGGGTCGATGCCTTCGTCGCGCGCGAATTGGACTGAGCTTCGCACTTACCCCGAATCGCTCTTGACGCGGCAGGCCTCCGACGGTCAGACTGATGGTCTGAAGCTAACTGAATGGCGGTTCAGTAAAATTATGGGGAGCAACATGTTCATGGACATCACATGGCAGGATCCGGTCACCGGCGCACACGGTTTCGTCGTCATCGACACGCTGGTGAGGGGAACCGCTTCGGGCGGTCTGCGAATGCGTCAGGGATGCACCCTCGAAGAGGTGCGGGGACTGGCTCAGGGGATGACGCGCAAGGAGGCGATCCATCTGCGGCCGGGCCGGCACTACGTTCCCGTCGGCGGCGCGAAGGGCGGCATCGACTTCGACCCACGTGCCCCCGGAGCCAGAGACATCCTCGAACGCTTCCTCGTCGCCATGAACCCGATCATGCGCGCCTACTGGGCCCTCGGCGAAGACCTGGGCGTGCGCCAAAGCGATATCGACGACATCCTCGCACAACGTGAGCTCGGAAGCGGGCTGGCAGCCGTCGAGAAACTGCTCACAGACCCGCAAGCCGCCACAGAGCGAGCCGCGACGGCCTTCTCCACGATTGTCGACGGTGTGGGACAGGACGAACTCGTCGGTGGACTCGGAGTGGCCACCTCGGTGATCGCTGCACTCGAAGCCGAGGGGAGAGACCCGGCCAACTCGAGCGCAGTGATCCAAGGATTCGGATCGATGGGCGGCGCGAGCGCCCGGTTCCTCGCCGAGGCGGGGGTGGCCATCCTCGGCATCGCTGATGCCGATGGGTTCGTGTCCAACCCGGCCGGCCTCGACGTCGAGGCCCTGCTGGCGACACGGGATCCCTTCGGCGGCATCGACCGGGCCGCACTGCGGCCCGAGGATCTGGACGGTGACCGTGGAGACTGGCTGGCCGCCGACTGTGATGTGCTGGTCCCCGCCGCTGTCAGCTACGCGATCACGCCTGAGAACTGCGAGACCATCACCGCCGGGCTCATCGTCGAGGCCGCGAACATGCCCGTCCTGCCTGAGGCCGAAGACCGTCTGCAGGCTCGCGGTGTCACAGTCGTTCCCGATTTCCTGGCGAACTCTGCGACGAATGCATGGTGGTGGTGGGTGACGTTCGGTGATGTCGATGGCAGTTGGGAGACCAGCAGGTCGATCGTGACGAAGACTCTGCGCGATCTCACGACACAAGTGCTGGGCGATGCCGGCCGGCAGCACATCACCCCCAGGCAGGCAGCGCAGGCGAGGGTCGACGCGAACCTCGAAGCCCTCCGGGCCGACTCGATGGCAGATCGCTAGAACCATGAACCGGTTCTTCGACCCCGGCAGCGTCGCCATCCTCGGAGCCTCGAACGACCCGGCGAAATGGGGGTTCTGGCTCTCCGCAGGTGCGCTGCAAGGCACCGGCAGGCGTCGGGTCTACCTCATCAATTCCCGAGTCGCCTCAATCCAGTCCGAGCCCACGTTCGCGAGTTTCGCTGACCTGCCGGAAGCCCCGGAACTTCTGGTCATATCGATCCCAGGCACGGGGGTTGCGGCCGTGGTGGACGAGGCGCTTGCCGCTGGCGTGACGGCCTTCCTCATCATCTCGTCCAGGGTTCCCGGCGCCGCCGAGCTGGCAGAGCGCATCGTGTCTGCGGGGGCACGTCTCATCGGGCCCTCATCCTTGGGCGTCGTCGATTCGGGCAACGACCTCCTTCTGGCCTGGGGGAACTTCACCCCAGGCTCTCTGGCCGTGGTGACGCAGAGCGGTCAATTGGGAACGGAGATCGCCACCCTCTCCGCGCGCAGCGGACTCGGAATCTCACGTTTCGCCTCCATCGGCGGACAGTCCGATGTCCGGGCAGCAGAGATCTTGAACACACTCGTCGACGATGCCGACACCACACAGGTCGTTCTCTACCTCGAATCCTTCACCGGCGGCAGTGCCCTGGTCTCGGCCATGCAGGCACTGCGCGCGGCCGGAAAACCCACGATGATCCTCACCACGGGCCAATCGGACGCCGGCGCCAGGCTCGCGAAATCGCACACCGGATCACTCACCTCGGCGATGGACACGGTCGATGCCGCCTGCCGCGCCGCCGGTGCGATCCGACTCTCGACACCCGGTGAGGCGGTCGAACTCGCCGGTTTCCTCGCCACCTCGTGGCTGCCTGCAGGGAAGCGGATCGCCATCATCTCCGACTCCGGCGGACAGGGCGCGATCGCGGCAGACCGAGCCGAATCCCACGGACTGCGCGTCAACGTCCTCGACGCCGCCACCAGTGACCGCATCGCAGAACACCTGCCGCAGGCCGGGCACATCGACAACCCGATCGACCTCGACGGGGCAGGGGAGGCGGACCTGTCGGTGCATTCGCGTCTCGTCGCTGAGCTCCTCGCCGATGAGGCCATCGACGCAGTCATCCTCAGCGGATACTTCGGCTGCTACGGCGAGGACATCCCCTCTCTCCTCGACGCAGAACTGGCCGAGGTGGGGCAGCTGGGCGACACCGTACGCTCGCACCGCAAGCCGCTCATCGTCCACTCGATGAGCGCCGATTCGCCCGCCGTCGCCGCGCTGTGGGAGAACTCGATACCCGTCTACACCTCGATCGAATCGGTCATGCGCGTCGTCGCCGGAGCAAGCTTCTACGCCTCACACGCCGGGCGCATCACCGAAGCTCTGGAACGCTCGGGTCCGGTCACCCCCTGGGGGACCGGCTACACGGCGGCGCGGGACACGATCTCGGCAGCTGGGGTGCCGGTGCCGCAGGCTCTGACCGTGAGGCGCGGAACCGAACTCGCCGAGGCGATGGCCAGTTCGGACCTGACTCCGCCGTTCGTGCTCAAAGCCGGTTGGCCCGCACACAAAACGGAACTCGGGGCGATCGCGCTGGGCCTCAGCGATGCCACAGCCCTCGAACACGCCTATACGGAGATGGTGGTCCGCCTCGGCGAGGGCGAGTACATCGTCGAGGAGATGGACACCCGCGGTGAGGCCGTCGAAATCCTCGTCGGTGGCCGACAGGACGAGAACTTCGGGCCCATCGTGATGGTGGGAGCCGGAGGAACCGAGACCGAACTCTACGGCGACACCTGGCTCGAGCTGGCACCGGTGACGCATGCGGAAGCACTCGACATGGTGTCCCGACTGACATGCTATCGGCTGCTCACCGGGTGGCGTGGACGGCGTCCGGCGGACCTTGACGAACTGGCCGAGATCATCGTCTCGGTCTCCCGTCTGGTCGCTGGCAGCAATGAGATCCAAGAGGTCGAGATCAACCCGGTGCGCGTCACCCCCGATGGAGCGCTCGCCGTCGATGCACTCGTCGTGACCAACCGAGACGAGGAGGACGATGGCAGCACCGATGACGACAGCGACAGCAGTGGAATCACTGACAGCCCCGACAGCGACGATGATGGCAATGGCGATAAGGAGTCACGATGACAGAGGAACAGTCAGAGATCACAGGCGGTGCACACCTGGCCCGGGCGCTGACAGCCGAGGGAATCACACGAGTCTTCGGAATCCCCGGCACCCACAACCTTGAGATCTTCGCCCAGTTGGCGGCCGAGGGCATCGACATCGTCTCACCTCGCCACGAACAGGGAGCCGGGTACATGGCCGACGGTGCGGCCCGCGTCACCGGCGCGGTGCAGGTCGTCGTCACGACGACGGGACCGGCGGTGTTCAACGCGCTGACCGCGCTGCTGCAGTCCTTCACCGATTCGGTTCCAGTCCTGCTCATCAGCCCCGGCATGCCGCTGACCCACCCGGGACGCGGCAACGGACTCCTCCACGAGGTCCGCAACCAGAGCCAGGCGATCGAAGCAGTCCTCGGTGACAGCCATCGGGTGACAAGCCCCGGTGAGGTGTCCCTGGCAATCGGACAGGCCCTGTCGCGCATGCGCACAGGGCGCGCTCGCCCCGCCTACATCGAGATCCCCCTCGACCTCATCGAAGCAACTGGTCCCGGTTGGGCCCACCCTGCGGTGGCCCGTCCCCATCCGAGCCCCGAGCCCTCGGCAATCAAGTCCGCCGCCGAGGCGCTGGCAGACTCCCAGCGTCCCCTCCTCATCGTCGGGGCCGGGGCCCGCAGTGCCGGAGTCGAGATCGAAGAGCTCTCCCGGGTGCTCGGGGCCGGGGTCATCCTGTCCTCGAACGCGAAGGGCACGATCGACGATGAGTTCGAGAACAACCTCGGCGCCATCGGAGTCCTCGAAGTCCTGCCGGAGGTGCTCAGTGCTGCCGATGCTGTGGTGGCCATCGGCACTGAACTGGCTCCCAGCGATTTCTGGCCCGAACCGATGCCGCTGCCGCACACGGTTGTGCGCATCGACCTCGACGAGGTGCAGATGCTGCGCAATGCCCGCGTCACCCACCCCATCCCAGCCGATGCCACGGACGCGACGATCGCGTTGACGCACCAACTGCACCAGACCAGGTCGACCAGCCGCTCACGGGCCGCAGTCGAGTGGCTGCGCGGCTGGCAGGACACGATCACGGCCGCAGCCAAGGATGAAGGAGCACCCTGGGCGCAGCTGTGCGGCGGGCTCAACGACTACACCACCTCGGCGATATCACCGGTCATCGTCGCCGCGGATTCCACGATGTGCTGTTACTACGGTGTGCAGACCGGATGGATGGCACGCCGAGGTGATCGCTTCCTCTACCCGGCAGGCGCCGGAACCCTGGGGTACGGTCTGCCCGCAGGAATCGGTGCGAAACTCGCCGTGCCCGCAGCCAGGGTCGTGGCGATCGAGGGCGACGGGGGAGCGATGTTCACGATCGCCGAACTCGCCGCGGCAGTGCAGGCGCGAGTATCACTGTCACTCATCATCGTCGACAACGGCGGGTACGGGGAGATCCGCAACGAGATGGCCGACCGCGGCGATACCCCTGCGGGAGTGGAACTGCTGGGACCCGACTTCCCGGCCCTGGCTCAGTCGATGGGCGCTCGCGGTCTCCACGTCGAGACCCAGGAGCAGCTGGCGACGGCACTGCAGCAGGCCGAGGACTTCGCCGGACCCACCCTCATCCACATGACCGAGGACTCCCGCGCGGCTACGGACATGCTGGGTGCGGCCCGGCAGGCACAGAGTTCGCACGAGTCGACACAGAGTTCGCATGAGACGACACAGAGTTCGCACGAGAAGAAGGACCTGACATGAGCTATACACCCTGGCCGCTGAGTGATGAGCAGAACGACATCATCGAGCTCTGCGCCACCTTCGCCAAGGACAAGATCCGACCCGCAGGCCCCGGCGTCGACGAAGCGGACACCGAGTCCCCGGTGGAGCTGTTCCGCGAGGCGGCACGCGTGGGCATCACCGACTTCATGATCCCCGAGCAGTACGGGGGCGGCGGCTTCACCGACGTCTTCACCCAATGCCTCGTCCAAGAGCAGCTGTGCTTCGGGGACCCAGGCATCGGCAACCTGCTGTGCTCCAACGGCTTCTTCGCCGATCCGATCCTGGCACTGGGTACCGAAGAGCAGAAGGAGACCTGGCTGCGTCCCCTGACCGGACCAGACCCGGTCTTCACGGCTCTGGCAACGACCGAACCGGGTTCTGGATCCGACTCCGCCTCGATCACCACCAGGGCAGAGGCTGTTGACGGCGGTTACCTGCTCAACGGGCAGAAGGTCTGGATCTCGAACGCCGGACTCGCCGAGGGCTATGTGGTCTTCGCCAAGACCGATCCTGCGCAGCGCTCACGTGGGGTCACCGCCTTCCTCCTGCCCAGGGAAACCGAGGGTATGGAGTTCGGGGCCCCGATGAAGAAGATGGGCCAGCGGGCGATCGTGTGCAGGGAGATCTTCTTCTCCGACGCGTTCGTGCCGACCCACAACCGCCTCGGCGAGGAGGGGCAGGGCTTCTACGGGCTGATGCGCACCTTCGACATCTCCCGTGTGGTCCTCGGTGCGGCAGCGCTGGGCACAGCCAGAGCAGCCTACGAATACGCCCGCGACTATGCGCGTGAGCGCACACAGTTCGGCAAAACGATCATCGAACATCAGTCCGTGGCCTTCCGGCTGGCAGACATGTCGGCGCGCATCGATGCCGCCTGGCTGCAGGTCCTCAACGCGGCCCGGATGATCGATGCCGGTGACGGCGTGGAGCGGGAGAAGGTCACCGCCGCGGCGGCCATGGCGAAGCTGGGTGCCTCGGAGACGGCGATGTTCTGCACCTGGGCCGGAGTCCAGACCTTGGGCGGGTGGGGCTATTCGCGAGAGCATCCGGTTGAGCAGTGGATGCGGGATGCGAAACTCGAGGAGATCGAGGAAGGCACCTCAGACATCATGCGGCTGCTCATCTCACGAAATCTGCCCTGAACCGGGGGCGTTGCCCCGCTGTTGGGCGTATGGCGTGTGGATGCATTCGTGCGGTGCCGCGATCTTTTCCGAGGTCACTTGGCGTCATCTGGAATAGTCCTCACGATTACCGTGTTGTTCGAGATGAGACCCTGCTATAGGGTCGAAATGAAGCCGCCGACTCTGGCGGACATCAATTCTCTTCAGGAGGAATTTCATGGCTGAGCAGTACGTCCTTCCGGAACTGCCCTACGACTACTCCGCACTTGAGCCGCACATCTCGGCTCGCATCATGGAGCTGCACCACGACAAGCACCACGCAACCTACGTCAAGGGAGCCAACACCGCCGTTGAGCAGTTGGCTGAAGCCCGCGAAAGCGGCAACCTCGCCAACGTGCCGAAGCTGACGCGCGACCTCGCGTTCAACCTCGGCGGACACGTCAACCACTCGATCTTCTGGAACAACATGTCTCCAGACGGTGGCGACAAGCCCGTCGGCGAACTCGCAGCAGCCATCGACGACCAGTTCGGCTCCTTCGACAAGTTCCGTGAGCACTTCACCACGGCAGCCACCACGATCCAGGGCTCCGGCTGGGCCGTGCTCGTCTACGATCAGCTCGGTGGAAACCTCTTCATCGAACAGCTCAAGGACCAGCAGTCGGACATCCAGCTCGGCGGAACCCCGGTTCTCCAGCTCGATATGTGGGAGCACGCCTTCTACCTCGACTACCAGAACGTCAAGCCTGACTACGTCAAGGCCTGGTGGAACATCGTGAACTGGGCAGATGCAGGCGCACGCTTCGACCGCGCCGTGGCTCAGACCAAGGGACTCCTGCTCGGCTGATAGCCGTACAGACCCAGAAACGGCGGCTCCGACCCATCGCGGCGGGGCCGTCGTTTTCGTATCCGGGGACTGGCCTGCAGACCGCGACAGGTTGCACCCGAGTCCTCGTTAAGCTGTGGCCATGGCCGAATTCCTCAGACGCTGGCGCCGCGATGATGTGAGTGCTCTCGCCGACATCTATGCCCGAGCCGATACCGACCTTTTCAACAACATCCCCGACGACCGCTCACCAGCAGGTGCGAAGGCATGGCTCGATAGGATCCGAAGTGCCGAGGACGAGGGGACCGCGGCGGCCTACGCAATCGTGGCCGCTGACCTGTCTCCGGTCGGCAATGTCATGGCAACAGCCATCGAGCAGCGCCATTCGACGGCCTGGATCTCCTACTGGCTCGAACCCAGTGTTCGCGGGCACGGACTGGCCGCGGCCGGAGTGCGCAGCCTCATTGACCATCTCCATGACGAACTGGACGTCTATCGCCTGGAACTGGGATACCGCGTGGACAATCCCGCATCGGGCGCAGTCGCCAAGAGCGCAGGATTTGCAGTCGAGGGCAGAGAACGCGAACGCCTTCTCTACGCGGGGGTCCGGTTCGACACCGAGGTGTGTGCCCGCCTGCGCGGAGATCAACGAGCCTCGGGTCGTCGACTGCCGATCACGTCACCTGATGACGGTGGCAGCGCCGTGAGTCGTTAGACTGGCCTGCGGAGATCGTCGAGCAAGGAGTTACGAACTTATGAATGCGATTCGGGTAGCCGTCATCGGAGCACAGGGCCGCATGGGCGCCCACGCTGTCGACGCCATCACCGAGGCCGAGGGCCTCGAACTCGTTGCGAGCCTGGGCAGCAGCGACTCCCTGGAGAGTCTGCTCGAGAAGAGCGTCGACGTTGCGGTCGAACTCACGGTTCCCGCCTCGACGGAGGCCAACGTGCGCTTCCTCGTCGAGCACGACATCGACACCGTGGTCGGAACGACCGGCTGGGACGCTGAGAAGCTGTCCGGTCTCGAAGAGCTCCTGGCCAAGCATGCGGAGACCGCTGTGCTCATCGCCCCGAACTTCTCGATCGGCGCGGTCCTGGCCATGCGCTTCGCTGAGCTGGCCGCACCGTACTTCGACTCCGCCGAGGTGGTCGAGATCCACCACCCGCGCAAGCTCGACGCTCCATCGGGAACGGCCAACCACACTGCGCAGCGAATCGCGGCAGCCCGGAACGATGCCGGCCTGCCTCCGGTACCTGATGCCACCGAAATCGATCCCAACGGTGCTCGCGGCGCAGTCGTCGACGGCATCCACGTGCACGCGATCCGACAGCAGGGCATGACAGCCTCGGAGGAGATCCACTTCGGTTCCAGCGGCGAGGCCCTGACGATCCGGACGGACTCACACTCCACCTCGGCGTTCATGCCGGGAATCGTCACCGCAGTGCGGTCGATCTCCGACTACACCGGCCTTCTGCACGGCCTCGAGAATATGCTCGACCTCTGATGTCCAAAGGCAAGGTCGGGGCGATCGTCGTCTCAGTGGCGCTCGTCTTCTACTTCATCCTCATGGGGCATCGAGCCTGGGTTCTGGTCAGGGAACCCGATCTGATTCCACGACTGATGGGCATCGCCCTCTTCATCCTGCCGCTCATCGGAGCCTGGACGCTGATCGTCGAACTCATGTTCGGTGCCCGGACCGAGAAGTTGGCGCGCATCCTCAAATCAGAGGGTGGGCTGCCCGTCGATGATCTTCCGCGAACTCCGGGCGGGAGGATCATCCGCGAATCCGCCGACGAAGCCTTCGGCCAGTACCAGGCCGAGGCAGAGGCGACACCCGAGGACTGGCGCTCATGGTTCCGCCTCTCCTGTGCCTACGACGCGTGCGGAGATCGCAAGCGCGCCCGATCAACGATGCGCAAGGCCGTCACGATGCATCGGGCGGGTGTGAAGCAGAATTCCTAGCCGGCCCGGGCCCCGGAACCGGCGACGCGGATCGGATGATCGCCGCGACCCCACCCTCAAGCGGGCCATGGGCGCCGATCGCCAGCTTCCACATCAGAGCGAAGCCGATGAACACGAGAGCATGCAGACCGAACTCGACGGCCTGCGGTGACATCGCCTCACCACCGAGCATCGGATTGGCCTCGATCCAGGGACGAGTGATCTCGAGCAGGACGACATGGGCGGAGTACACGCTCAAGGGCATTGAGCCGGGAGCCGTCAACGGCGCCAGCACCCAGGTGCTGCGCCCCAGCAGCATCGCCAGCGACTGACAGACGACGATGGTCGTCAGCGCGGTCCCGGCCGTGGACAGCAGGTCGAAGGGCGTGCCTGAGTGCGGGCCCGCGATCGCCAGCCACCACCACGACGTCGTCGGCGTCACCCCATAGCTGCCGGTGAACAGCGCCGCATTGAGATCGGTCCCATACAGCTCGGACACCCGAACCAGCACAGGACCGCCTCCAGCGAAGTTGATGAGCAGCCAGGAGACTCCCTTGCCGACGAGAAACAGTCCCAGACCGGCGGCAAAGAGAGACATGAGGTGCCTGCCGATATCGACCTTCGCGACCGCCATCCCCAACAGGATGTAGGACAGCCACTGCAGAATCGGGTAATAGCCGGTGAGCACCAGGTCGTGGAGCATCGTCCCAGGGGTCGCGAAATCGAACCATGACATCGACGAATACATCGGCTCCAGGCCGAACTGGCTGCGGACGAGCATCGAGAGCACAGGACTGAGGACCATCCAGGCACCGGCGATGACGAAGAGTGTGCTGGCCCGCAGGCGCAGGAACAGCATCGCAATCGCGAACATGACCCCGTAGTTGACGAGGATGACAGCCAGCAGCGACGAGATCGACCCCAGGCACAGTCCGATGATGACGATCGCTCCCGCCCGGATGAGCACACTGGGCACGGCATCGCGCAGACGTCCCGAAGCTGCCATCCGCGAACGCGTCGAGAGTACCAGCGAACAGCCGGCCAGGACCGCGAACAGTGCCGAGGCACGCCCCGCGAACACAGCTGCCCAGGTCGGGAGGCCCTCGGGATCGGACAAGGCGAAGATGTGCGTGACCATCATCGCGAACAGGGCGATTCCGCGAGCGGCGTCGAGGCCGATGAGTCGGCCGGCGGGGCTCAGGCGATCACGGACCGTTGTCCTG
The DNA here is from genome assembly GCF_021532235.1 of Brevibacterium sp. UCMA 11752. Taxonomy (NCBI): domain Bacteria; kingdom Bacillati; phylum Actinomycetota; class Actinomycetes; order Micrococcales; family Brevibacteriaceae; genus Brevibacterium; species Brevibacterium sp. UCMA 11752. The sequence goes on from NZ_JACBOS010000003.1 coordinate 2,309,303, forward strand.
TCATCAGTCGTTGTGCTGCCAGCAGTCGCCGAGGTGGGGGAGCGGTGTGAGCTCATGCCTCGATTCTCACATGGTCAGGCACATCCCGGTTGTACTGAGTCGAGCACTTGGGTGTTCTGAACCGAGCATGGGCCTTCCACAGTTATTCATACCGTGATATGAATTACCTGTCAGGACCCACCCCGCATGCATCAAGGACGATCATGTCTTCACTGTTCCCTCACCTCTTCGAACCCATCACGCTGGGCGCGAAGACCATTCGCAACCGGATCGTGTCCTCGGGCCACGACACCGTACTCGACGACCACGGGATGATCGGCGACGATCTTGTCGCCTATCACGAAGAGCGCGCCAGGGGCGGCTGCGGTCTCATCGTCCTCCAGGTCTCAGGCGTCCACGAGACCGCCCGTTACACGAACCATGTGCTCATGGCCACCGACGATTCCTCGGTGCCCGGATACCGGGCCGTCGCCGAGGCGGTCCACCGTCACGGTGCCACCATCTTCGCTCAGCTCTTCCACCCGGGACGCGAGGTCATGGACGGCGAGCGTGGCATGGCACCTCGCGCCGTGGCTCCCAGCGACGAACCGCAGGAGAGGTTCAAGGTCGTCCCCGAGGCATTGAGCACCTCCGCGATCAAGGACATCATCGCCGGGTATGCCACCGCCGCGAAGCGCATCGCCGACTCCGGCATCGACGGCGTCGAGATCGTGGCCAGCCATGGGTACCTGCCCATTCAGTTCTTCAACCCGCGAGTGAACACGCGCACCGATGAATACGGAGGCAGCCCGGCCAATCGTCGTCGTTTCCTCGCCGAGGTGGTCGCCGGGGTTCGCGAAGCGGTGGGCCCAGACGTCGTGGTGGGCCTGAGGATCTCGGGCGAGGAGAAGACCGAGGACGGTCTGGTCGCCACCGAAGTGCTCGACCTCATCGGCCACCTCGACGCGATGAAGGTCGCGCGTGGATCCGGTGAGCAGATGGACTGCCTCGACTACTTCTCGATCACCGCCGGAGACTCATCGACCCTGCAGGGTGCGGTGCACATCGTCCCCTCGATGCAGATCGATCCGGCCTATGCCGCGACCCTGTCCGAACAGGTCAAGAAGATCACCGACCGACCGGTGATGGTCGCCGGACGGATCAACCAGCCCCACGAAGCAGAGAAGGCCATCGCCGAAGGCCGCACCGACATGGCGATCATGACCCGGGCGATGATCTGCGACCCGGCCATCGCCAACAAGGCCCAGGACGACGCGGTGGACGAGATCCGAGCCTGCATCGGCTGCAACCAGGCCTGCATCGGGCACTTCCAGATGGGCGTGCCCATCTCGTGCATCCAATATCCCGAATCGGGTCGGGAGTTGACGTTCCTGCCTCGGCCAAGGGTGAGGACCCGACGTCGAGTGCTCGTCATCGGGGGAGGCCCCGCCGGGCTCAAGGCGGCAGCGGTGGCAGCCGAACAGGGCGATGACGTCGTCCTCTGCGAACGCGAGTCCCACCTCGGCGGGGCCGTGCTGCTGGCGCAGGAGCTGCCCTACCGGTCCGAATTCGGGGGAGCGGCGACGAACCTGAGCGCCGAGGCGCGACGCGCAGGAGTCGACATTCGAACGTCGACGCCCGTGACCCAGCAGATGCTGGCCGAGGTTGCCCCCGATCACGTGATCGTCGCGACGGGCGCCAAGGCGCGTATGCCACGACTTGAGGTCGACGATGAGGCTTTCGTCATCGGTGCCCGCGACTATCTGAGCGCCCAGCCGAGTCTGCCTTCAGGCCGTGTGCTCGTCGCCGACTGGAAGGGCGATTGGATCGGTCTGGGCATCGCCCTGCGCTTGGCCGAAGCCCGCGTACCGGTGACACTGGCGACTGCGGCGAACTTCGCCGGAGCCGCAATCCAGCAGTACACGCGCACACTGCTCATGTCCCAGGCTCTGCGGGCGGGAGTCGATTTCCTCAACGACGCCCGCCTCGTCGGAGTCGATGCGTCGACCGGCTACCTGCAGTCGACGCTGTGTGAGATCGTCCACGAGGTCGACGGCGTGGCGGCGACTATCGTCTCCGGCGCACCGCAGTCCGTGACCCCAGATCTCGATTTCGGGTCCGCGAGCGTTCGCACGATCGGGGATGCCGTGGCACCGCGGACCGTCGAGGAAGCCGTCTTCGAGGGACTGCAGGCCGCGAGCAGGTTGGCGGGCGTCTCGTGAGCATCGTGAGATCGGCCATCTCGTGAGCCCGCGTCCTCAGCACTCCGCGGCAGAGGTCGCGTCCAGGCGCAGCGCCATCGTCGAATCCGCCCTTGACCAGATTGCCCAGCACGGTCCGGAAGCCGTGCGGATGAAGGACATCGCCGAGGCAGCTGAGCTGTCCGTGGGTACTCTGCAGTACTACTTCGGGTCCCGGGAGTCTCTGCTCGACCATGCCTTCTCGACCCACGGCAGCAGTGTCGTCGACGCCATCGCGGGCCTCACCCAGGAGCAGGGGACAGCGTGGGACAGGCTGCAGTCGAGTCTGCGCGCCGTCCCGAGGATCGGTGACCTGCAGCGGCGCTCGCAGGTGTGGATCGAACTCGTCGCCGCCTCGCCCCGCAACGAGTTCCTGCGGGGTTCGGTCGACGCGATCTTCGACACATGGAGTGCCCACTTCCGGGCGCTGATCGCCAGCGGCATCGACGACGGGAGTTTCCGGCCGCACGCCGATGTGGATCTCATCGTCGACACTCTCATCGCGGTCATCGACGGCTTCGATGTCGGTGTGGCCGCCGGTCGCAGTGCCCCGACGCCCGATCGGATCGCGGCATCCCTCGAACTCACCGCCAGAAGCCTGCTGGGCGTCGACGAAAGGGCCGGAGCCGATGTCGCTGCCGCCGGCTCTGCCGCTGCTGCCGCCGGCTCTGCCGCTGCTGCCGCCGGCGCTGCTGCCGCCGGCGCTGCTGCCGCTGGCAGCGCCGCAGCCGGTGCAGGGGACAGTACAGGGGCCAGCGCCCGGTCGGTGTGATCTGTCTCTCGTGGTCTCACTGCCTTGTACGGTCCCAGCTGAATGCCGCGTCCGCCGCCGATGAGCGGCATACGGCCACGGGTGACAGACGGCGATAGGGAAATGCACTGGTGGCGCGCGGATGGCCACTGCCGCAGTCATGAGCTGTGCGCGGTATCCTTTTCGTATGGCGATTCTCGGTGACAGCGCAGCAGCCGCTGCAATTGATGCGTTCGGTACGGTCGGCACGGCGATGGTGACGCCGTTCAAGGACGACGGAACCATTGATTATCCTGCCGTGGAGAAGGTTGCGAACCACCTTGTCGACCTCGGCAACAACATGCTCGTGGTGTCCGGAACCACCGGCGAATCACCGACGACGACCGATGATGAGAAGATCGAACTGCTCAAGGTCGTCCGCGGTGTCATCGGCAACCGGGCGAAGATCATTGCGGGTACCGGCAACAACGTCACCTCGCACACCATCGATCTGTCCAAGCGCTCGGCCGAGGCCGGTGCGGATGGAATCCTCATCGTCACGCCCTACTATTCGAAGCCGACACAGCCGGCCATTGCCGCCCACATGCGCGCAGCAGCCGACTCCACCGACCTTCCCGTCATGCTCTATGACATCCCGGGACGATCGGGCGTGCCGATTCGGACGGAGACTCTCCTCGAGTTGGCCGATCACCCCAACATCCTCGCGGTCAAGGACGCCAAGGGCGACCTCTTCGCCTCGGCGCAGGTGATGAACCGCAGCTCGCTCGTCTACTACTCGGGTGAGGATGCGCTCAACCTTCCGCTGCTGGCTCTCGGCGCCCTCGGTGTCGTCTCCGTGGCGGGCCATGTCTGCACACCGCGGTTCGCTGACATGGTCGACGCCGTGGCGAACAACGACCTCACCACCGCCCGCGCGATTGCCCATGAAACGGCAGACATGGTCGACGCGCTCATGAACCACATGCCGGGAGTCATCTCGGCCAAGGCCGCACTACAGGCCCAAGGAATACTTGACAACCGCGGTACGCGAATGCCGCTGCTCCCAGCAGATGACGAGCAGATGGCCCTCGTGACCGCCCAATTGACCAGGAGTGGTTACCTCAGTGAATAATGCATTGACTCAAGAACTGAAACTTCCGCCGAAGATGGACCCGGAAGCCGTCCGCATCGTGGCGCTCGGCGGCCTCGGCGAAGTCGGCCGCAACATGACCGTGTTCGAGTACCACGGCAAGCTGCTCATCGTCGACTGCGGCGTCCTCTTCCCGGAGGAGGACCAGCCCGGCGTTGACCTCATCCTCCCCGACTTCGCGTACCTCGACGATCGCCTCGACGACATCGTCGGCCTCGTCCTCACCCACGGGCACGAAGACCACATCGGAGCCGTGCCCTACCTGCTGCGCCGCAAGGCCGATATCCCGATCCTCGGTTCGAACCTGACGATCGCTCTCATCGAGGCCAAGCTCAAGGAACACCGGATCAAGCCGATCACCCGCGTGGTCAAAGAGAACGACCTCGATCAACTCGGTCCCTTCGACCTCGAGTTCGTCGCCGTCAACCACTCGATTCCCGACGCTCTCGCGGTCTTCATCCGCACCGGCGCGGGCAATATCCTCCACACCGGCGACTTCAAGATGGACCAGCTCCCGCTCGACGGCCGGATCACGGACCTGCGCGCCTTCGCCCGCCTCGGCGAGGAAGGCGTCGACCTGTTCATGACGGACTCGACGAACGCCGAGGTCCCCGGATTCACCGCTCTGGAGAAGGACATCGGGCCGGTTCTCGAGAACCTCTTCGGCCACGCCGAGCGCCGGATCATCGTCGCCTCGTTCTCCTCGCACATCCACCGCGTCCAGCAGGTGCTCAACGCCGCAGACGCACACGGCCGCAAGGTCGCACTCGTCGGCCGGTCGATGGTGCGCAACATGAAGATCGCCGAGGACCTCGGATACCTCGAGGTTCCCCGCGGTGCTCTCATCGACATCAAAGAGGTCGACAAACTCCCCGATGACCAGGTCGTGCTCATGTGCACCGGTTCGCAGGGCGAGCCGATGGCGGCCCTGTCACGCATGGCCAACCGCAGCCACCGCGTCGAGGTGGGCGACGGCGACACCGTCATCCTCGCCTCCTCACTCATCCCCGGCAACGAGAACTCCGTGTTCAAGGTCATCAACGGGCTGATGAAGCTGGGCGCCAACGTCATCTCCAAGGCCGACGCCAAGATCCACGTGTCCGGACACGCCTCCGGCGGCGAGCTGCTCTACTGCTACAACATCGTCCAGCCCCGCGGCGTCATGCCCGTCCACGGCGAATGGCGACACATGCTGGCCAACGCCAGGCACGCCGAGGCGACCGGAGTGAACCCGGACAACATCGTCCTCGCCGACGACGGTTGGGTCGTCGACCTCAAGGACGGCCACGCCGAGGTTGTAGGCGCAGTCGACTGCAACTTCGTCTTCGTCGACGGCTCCTCAGTCGGTGAGATCACCGAGGCGGACCTCAAGGACCGTCTCGTGCTCTCCGGCGAAGGCTTCGTCACGATCTTCATGGCCATCAACAGCCAGTCCAAGTCCCTCATCGCCGGGCCCGAGATCCACGCCCGCGGTGTAGCCGAGTCCGATTCTGTCTTCGACTCGATCATGCCGAAGGTCACGAAGGCCGTCGAAGATGCACTCAAGGACGGCAACACCGACCAGTACCAGCTGCAGCAGGTCGTACGTCGCACTGTGGGACGCTGGGCGTCCTCGAAGCTGCGTCGCAAGCCGATGATCGTCCCCATGGTCGTCATCGTCTGAGTTCGTTCGACACAGTTGATTCGACAGAGTTCGTTCGCCAAAGCACACACAGACCGACCGCCGCGCACCGCCTCGGCGACTGTCGAGTCTTCTTCAGATACCTGAACCTGCAAAAGCTCCCCACATGTGGGGAGCTTTTGCAGGTTCAGGGTGCCGATGCGGTGAAATGGCGGCGTGCCGATGCCTCAGGACTCTGAGGACTGTGCCTCTGAGGACTGGGCCTTCGGCGTCGGAGTCGCCTTCTTCGCAGGCCGTGGTTCCGTCGTGGCCACGAGCTCCTTGCCCGGCGATCTCCGGGCAAGAAGGACGGTCGCGATCAGGCCCACGAGCACCGCTCCGAAGACCACGGTTCCGGCGTTGAACCCGAGTCCATTGATGCCGATGAATGCCAGGGCACCGGCGGTGAGTGAATAGACGAGCATCGGGATGGAGGTGCGCCTGATGAGCTCGCCCTCGCGTCCGATGAGACCGACCGTGGCAGAGGCGGCCACGACATTGTGGACGGCGACCATATTCCCTGCTGCACCACCCACAGCCTGAGCGGCAACGACCGTTTCAGGACTGGCCGCCCCGATCGCCGTTCCGGTGGAGAACTGGAACTGCGAGAACATGATGTTCGAGACCGTGTTCGAACCGGCGACGAATGCGCCCAGGGCTCCGACGAAGGGGGCCAACAGCGGCCAGCCGCTGCCCACCGTGCTCGCGGCCGCCTCGGCGAGGGTGACCGGCATCGAGTCCAGGCCGGAGGCGTTGTAGTCGCTGCCGGAGTTGATGAACACACGCACCAGGGGCAGCGAGCACAGCAGCGCCACGGCGGCACCGGCGATCTGCGAACCTGCGATCTTCCACGAACCGGCGATCTGCGAACCGGTCATCCGGTGAATCAGGTAGGTGCAGAGGCAGGCGATGACGAAGATGAAGCCCGGGGACCACAGGAAATCCATATCCGAACTGATTGCGGTGCCGAAGATCTCCTTGATATTGATGACGGCAGGCCCGGTGAGGAATTCCTTGACCGGGGGCACATTGCGAGTGACGAGCAGGAGCGCGACCACGATGAGATAGGGCGACCACGCTCGGATCATCGACATCTTCTTCGTCAGCTCCGCTGCCTCATCGGCCGGGTCCACAGTGCCCATCCAGTGCTTGGGCCACATCTCGCGTGGGGCGAAGTCCCAGTTCTTCTTCGGCATGAGGAATCCGGACTTGCTGGCGGTGACGACGATCGCCAATCCGACGAGACCGCCGATGAGCGAGGGGAATTCGGGACCGAGCAGATTTGCCACCAGGAGGTAGGGCACGATCATGGCCAGGGCCGAGAAGATGGCGAACGGAGCGATCGCCAGGCCGTCGGCGAAGCGCCTGGTGCGACCGAAGAATCCTGTGAGCATGCAGGACAGCAGCAGCGGGATGAGAATTCCGCAGATGGCGTGCATGAGAGCGACCTGGGTGGCTGTGTGGGCGATGAATTCTGACTGGCTGAGACCGAGTTCGGAGGCTCTGGCCGCAACATCGGCAGACATGCTGCCGTCTTCCTTCGACAGCCCGGTGCCGATTCCGACGACCATGGGTGTTCCCACAGCGCCGAAGCTCACCGGTGTGGACTGGATGATGAGACCGGCGAGGACCGCGGCGATGGCTGGGAAGCCGAGGGCGAGCAGCAGCGGGGCGACCACCGCGGCGGGAGTGCCGAAGCCTGCCGCTCCTTCGATGAAGGAACCGAAGAGCCAGGCGATGATGATGACCTGGACGCGTCGGTCGGGAGAGATCGAGACGAAGCCGGCGCGGATCGTCTGGATCGCGCCCGAGCGCGTGACGGTGGCCAGCAGCAGGAGGGCTCCGAAGACGATCCACAGCAGCCCGATGGCGGTGAGCAGTCCTTGCACCACCGAAGCGCTGATCGTCACCCAGTCGATCTGCCACGCGAAGTTTGCAACCAGGGCCGCTGCGACCAGGCCGATCGGCATCGCATACTTCGCGGGCCAGCGAAATCCGATGAGCAGGATGCCTGCCAGGAGAATGGGGGCGAGCGCCAGAAGCGCTGCGACAGCGAGGTTGTCCATCGTGAATCCGATCCGCGGCGTCGTTGCCGCTTGGTCGAGGAGTCCGACCCGGCGCCTCTGATCGATTGACCAGCAGACGATATGGTGCAGACTCTGCAAACGAAGTACCTTCGTTCATCGTGCCTGGTGGTGTGTTGTACCGTCAAGGGACCCGCCAGTCTCACCTCGAGGGAAGCGTTTGACGAGAGGTGCATCACCTCCTATTCTTTTCGTTGTGTGAACAATAAATTTCACGATGTGAAAGTTTCGCAGCCTAAACCCCGCTGCCAGCAATACGCAACGCACCCCTCTGGTGCACCGAAGGAGAACCACCGATGACTGCTCAAATCGAGAATCTGGACATTCCAGAGGGCATGGAGATCACCGGCGAACTGCCGGACGGGGCAGAGAAGGTACTCACCCCCAAGGCCCTCAAGCTCATCGTCGAGCTGAACCGGAAGTTCAACGGCACCCGCCTCGAGCGCCTGGAGGCCCGTAAGGAACGCCAGGCTCAGATCGCCGCCGGCACCGATCTCGACTTCCTCCCCGAGACCGCCGAGATCCGCAACGATCCCAGCTGGAAGGTCGCACCACCGGCACCCGGTCTCGAGGACCGGCGCGTGGAGATGACCGGACCGACGTACAAGAAGATGACGATCAACGCCCTGAACTCCGGAGCCAAGGTGTGGCTGGCCGATCAGGAGGATGCGAACACCCCACAGTGGGATTCGGTCATCGGCGGGCAGCTCAACCTGCTCGACGCACTCAACCGCGAGATCGACTTCACCTCGCCCGAGGGCAAGAGCTACACGTTGGCCCCCGACGAGGAGCTGCCGACCATCGTCGTCCGCCCCCGCGGCTGGCACATGCCCGAGAAGCACATCCTCGTCGACGGCGAGGAGACATCAGGCTCGCTCGTCGACTTCGCGCTCTACTTCGCCACCGCCGGACAGCTCCAGATCGAAAAGGGCAAGGGCCCGTACTTCTACCTCCCGAAGATGGAATCCCATCTCGAGGCACGCCTGTGGAACCAGGTGTTCGACCACGCAGAGGACTCCTTCGGTCTTGACCGTGGGACCATCCGCGCCACCGTGCTCATCGAGACCTACCCCGCAGCCTTCGAGATGGAGGAGATCCTCTACGAACTGCGCGAGCACTCCGCAGGTCTCAATGCCGGTCGCTGGGACTACATCTTCTCCGTGATCAAGAACTTCCGCGCCCGCGGTGCTGACTTCCTGCTGCCCGACCGGTCTGACGTGACGATGACGGTGCCGTTCATGCGCGCCTACACCGAGCTCCTTGTGCACACCTGCCACAAGCGCGGCGCACACGCCATCGGCGGCATGAGCGCCTTCGTGCCGGCGAAGGACCCGGAGGCGAACGAAGCCGCATTCAACAAGGTCCGCGAGGACAAGTCCCGTGAGGCCGGCAAGGGCTTCGACGGCTCCTGGGTCGCCCACCCCGGCATGGTCGCACTGTGCAAGGAGGTCTTCACCGAGACCTTGGGTGAGAACGCCAACCAGATCGAGAACAAGCGCGATGACGTCTCCGTGTCGGCAGCCGAGCTCCTCGACGTCAAGTCGACTCCAGGATCGATGACGGAGCAGGGTCTGCGGACCAACGTCTCCGTCGGCATCCAGTACCTGCGCGCCTGGTTGGAAGGAAACGGCGCCGTCGCCATCAACGGACTCATGGAAGATGCTGCGACTGCAGAGATCTCACGGTCCCAGGTCTGGCAGTGGATGGACGCCGGAGTCGAACTCGACACCGGAGTCACCGTCACCGCTGACTTCGTGCGCCAGGTCGTGACCGAAGAGGTTGCGAAACTCCCAGGTCAGGAGTCGGACTGGAAGGATGCCACCGACACGTTCCTGTCCGTGGCCGTCGCAGACGAGTACGTCGACTTCCTGACGCTGCCGGCCTACGCGCGTATGCCCTGACAGACAGGACCGTGCAGGCCCTGAGTCTGCGCGGGTCAGGAGTCTCACCACGTAAGAACGCCGTCGAAAATGTGCCGCGGAGCACATTTTCGACGGCGTTCTTCGCTAAGCTCGACATCATCGACGCAAGGAGGCGGGAGTGGACATGAGCAGAATCGAATCGGTCCTCACACGGATCGAACCACATTTGCCACCAGGGGCGATCGTCACCGACGAGAACGAGCGCAAGACCTACGAGTGCGACGGTCTGGCCGTGCACAGGACCGTTCCAGCGCTGGTCATCCGCGTCACCTCCACCGCCGAGGTGGCCCTGACCGTGCGTGCCTGCCATGAGTTCGACGTCCCCTTCGTCGCCCGCGGTTCGGGCACCGGGCTCTCCGGTGGGGCCCAGCCGCACGCAGAAGGCGTGCTCATCGTCATGTCGACGATGAGGGACATCCTCGACATCGATCCGCTGGCCCAGCGCGCGATCGTGCAGCCTGGCGTCATCAACCTCAATCTCTCCAATGAGGCCAACCCCGACGGCTACTACTTCGCCCCGGATCCCTCGAGCCAGAGCGTGTGCTCGATCGGAGGCAACGTTGCCGAGAACTCCGGCGGCGCCCACTGCCTCAAATACGGTTTCACCACCAACCATGTCACCGGCCTCACCCTCGTCACCGCCCAGGGAGACACCGTCGAAATCGGGGGACAGGCTCCCGAATACCCCGGCTTCGACCTCCTCGGCGTGCTCTGCGGATCAGAGGGGACACTGGGCATAGTCACGGAGGTGACCGTGCGTCTGACCCGGCTGCCCGAAGCCGTGGAGACGCTGCTCATCGGGTTCGAGTCGACCGATGCGGCAGGAGAGGCGGTCAGTGACATCATCGCCGCGGGGATCATGCCCGCCGCCATCGAGATGATGGATGCGTTGGCTATCGAGGCCGCAGAGAAGGCCGTGGCCTGTAACTATCCGGACGGTGCAGGTGCCGTCCTCGTCGTCGAACTCGACGGACCGGCCATCGATGTCGATCTCGAGCGGGAGACGGTCATCGCCAGGGCGAAGGACCACGGTGCCGGTGAGGTTCGCGTCGCCGTCGACGATGTCGAACGCGGTCTGATCTGGAAGGGCCGGAAATCGGCCTTCGCCGCCGTCGGTCGGATCAGCCCCGACTACATCGTCCAGGACGGAGTCATCCCACGATCCCGGCTCGGGCCCGTGCTGGCGTCGATCTCGACGATCGCGGAGGAATGCGGAGTGCGCGTTGCCAACGTCTTCCACGCCGGCGACGGCAACCTGCATCCGCTCGTCCTCTTCGACGGCAGCATCGAGGGCCAGACCGAACTCGCAGAGACGGCCTCGGGTCGCATCCTCGACCTGTGCCTGAGCGAAGGTGGATCGATCACCGGCGAACACGGAGTCGGATCCGACAAATCCAAGTTCATGCCGCGCATGTTCACGAACGAGGATCTCGACACCATGCAGATCCTGCGCTGCGCCTTCGACCCTGACTATCTGTCCAACCCGGGAAAGGTCTTCCCGACACCACGACTGTGCGGGGAACCACCTCGGCGAACATCGGGGGAGCATCCCCTCCAGGCAGCAGGAAAGGCGGAGCTGTTTTGACCGCGGAACTTCCCAGATTCGCCCGACCCGAGAGCGTCGAGGAGCTCTCCGAGATCATGTCGGCCGCACACCGAGACGGACACAGCGTCGCTGTCTACGGCGGCGGAACGGCCCTCGACGATCACCCGCCGGGTCAGACACCGGGTCTCTTCATCGACATGAGCGGACTCAACCGGGTGATCGAACATTCTCCTGGGGACCTCATCCTCGTCGCCGAGGCAGGTGCACCGATCGCCGCTCTCAAGGACGTCGCTGACACCGGTGCCCAGGAGCTCCTCTCGGACTTTCCTGCGGATCGAGTCGACTCCGGGTCGACACTGGGAGGCGCCATCGCAACCAGAGCCGTGGGACCACGGCGAATCGGCCGTCTGCCTTTGCGTGAGGTCGTCCTCGGCGTCACCGTCGTCCTCGCCGACGGCACCATCGCGAAGGCCGGTGGCAAGGTTGTGAAGAACGTGGCCGGCTACGACATGTCAAAGCTCATGACCGGATCCTGGGGCACACTGGGGATCATCGCCAGCGCAGCGATCCGGCTGTACCCGAAGCCGGAAACCCAGGGCTACGTCGAGATTCCCGGCGCCGAGGCTGCGCTGAGAGTCCTCGGCTCCCAGATCGCGCCGGCGGCCGTCGAAATCGACCGGTCGCCGGGTGCAGAGGCCACGACCGTCGTCATGGTCGAAGGACTCGCGGAGTCGGTCGAGTCCCGAACCCGGCAGATCATCGAGGCCTACCCCGGTGCGAAGGCGGGCATCGAGCCGAGCTGGTGGGCACGGCGGGCTCAGGCCCCCGTGACGATACGGGCCTCGGTCTCACCGGCGCTGGTGCCGGAGCTGGTGGCTCAGATCGCCCGACTTGAAGACGCCATCGGCTACCCGATCCAGCTGCGCGGCAGCGCCATGGGAGTCTTCGACCTCGGCGTCGGCGCCCCCGACATGGACCCTGCGATCGCAACACGGGTAGTCCTCGAACACCTGCGGACCTGGGATCGCAAGCAGCTGGTTGCGACGCTGCTGTGCGCACCGCCTGCAGTGTGGAACGAGATCGACGCCTGGGGCGAGATCCCCGGGTTCGCGCTCATGGCCACCATCAAGGACCAGTTCGATCCGAACGGTCTGCTCTCACCCGGACGTGGAATAGGAGGACTGTGATGTCATGCGATTGCGGTGGCGCAGGAGGCTGCCAAGGCGGCGGTGCCCCAAGCCAGAGCGGTGGTGTTCCGGGCCAGGTTTCCGGAGCGACGGCGTTGGAGGAGACGATGGCCTCGGCCGGCCAGATGACCATGCAGATGGAACCTCCGACCATGGACCACTCGGCCTTCGACGTCTTCAACCCGCCGGACCCGAGTCTCATCGCCGACTGCGTCCACTGCGGCTTCTGCCTTCCCGCCTGCCCGACCTACCAGCTGTGGGGAAATGAGGAGGACTCACCGCGCGGACGCATCTACCTCATGGAGAAGGGCCTGGAGGAGGGGCCGATGAGTGCGTCCATGGTCGAGCACTTCGACGCCTGCCTGGGATGCATGGCCTGCGTCAGCGCCTGCCCGTCCGGAGTCCAGTACGACAAGCTCATCGAAGCCACCCGCGGACAGGTCGAACGCAACGGAAAACAGCATCGCAGCCGCGGCGAGGTGGCGCTGCGGGAGGCGATCTTCCAGCTGTTCCCGTACCCCGATCGTCTGAAGACCATGTTGGCACCCCTCAAGCTCTACCAGCGGACGGGACTGTCATCGGTCATCCGCAAGTCCAAGATCCTCGAGAAGCTCTCACCGACTCTGGCCACGATGGAGGCCATCGCACCGCCGGTGACCAAGAAGGTCACCATCCCGGCGTCGAACCCACCACGCACGGCCGAAGGCGAAAGCCTGCCTGTCCGGTCGCGGGTGGGGATGCTGCTGGGATGTGTGCAGCGAACCTTCTACCCCCAGGTCAACGCCGCAACGGTGCGTGTTCTCAACCTGGAAGGCTGCGAGGTCGTGGTGCCCCAGTCACAGGGCTGCTGCGGTGCCCTGTCCGTCCACGCCGGGCGCAGCGAAGAGGGCGAGGACTTCGCACGCAGAATCGTGGACACATTCACCTCGGCGGACGTGGACTATCTGGTCGTCAACTCCGCAGGCTGCGGATCGACGATGAAGGAGTACGCCGACATCCTCGCCGATGATCCCGCTTACGCTCAGCGCGCGAAGGAGCTGGCGGACAAGGTCAGGGACGTGACCGAGATCCTCGTCGAACTCGGACCCAGCGCCCCACGGCACCCGGTGGCCCGCGGAGGGCTGCGTGTGGCCTACCACGACGCCTGCCACCTCTCCCATGCCCAAGGTGTGCGCAACCCGCCACGTGAGCTGCTGGGCCAGATCCCCGGGGTCGAACTGGCTGCGATCAAGGATGCCGACACCTGCTGCGGATCGGCCGGAATCTACAACCTGGTGCGCCCGGAAGCGGCCCGCGAACTGGGGGACAAGAAGGCCACGAACATCGCCGCCGCAGGGGCCGATCTCGTCGTCACCGGCAATCCCGGCTGTCTGCTGCAGGTCACCGACGCCCTTCGACGACAGGGTGAGGCCACACTGCCGACGGCGCACACGATCGAACTCCTCGACGCCTCACTCACCGGTGCAGGAGCAGGGGACCTGTTGGCACGGTGAGCCGCGCTACTTGACGATGAGCACCGGGCACTCGGCCTCGAGGATCACTCTCTGCGTGCTTGAGCCCAGAAGCAGCTTCACCACGGGGGAGCGGCGCTTGGAGGGCATCACGATGAGCTTGGCCTGCCACGCCTCGGCGAGGTCGATGATCTGGGAGGCCACATCGGAATCGGCGCGTTGGATCTCGAACTCGAGGTCCGCCTCGGCGAGCCGAGCGGCCAGTTCCTTCGTCTGGGACAGGGCACCGGTCGACGGAGCGGTCGTCGTATCCGATTCGAAGTGGACGGCGCGCACAGCCGCGTTCTCTCGCCGGGCGCCGGCGATCGCCTGCTCGAGGAGGGCCGTGGAGGAGTCCGAGCGGTAGGCCAGGACGACCGTGGCCTGGGCATCGTCGATGCCGGCCGAGGCCTCCACGCGCAGCGAGGGCGCCGGGAAGCGGTGACGAGGGGCTGAGTAGAAGTCAGTCATATCGGTCGTGTTCCTATCCGATTGCGATGACGCCGATGAGGACGCCGACGGTCAGCATCACCAGGGACACGATGAGGGCGCGCCACAGGACCTTCTTGTGGTGGTCTCCGAGTTCGACTCCCGAGAGTGAGACGAGGAGCAGGATCGCGGGCACCAGCGGTGACTGCATGTGCACCGGCTGGCCCGTGATGGAGGCTCTGGCCATATCGGCCGCGGAGATCCCGAAGTGACCGGCGGTCTCGGCCAACACGGGAAGGATGCCGAAGTAGAAGGCGTCATTGCTCATGAAGAACGTCATCGGGATCGAGAGCAGCCCGGTGATGACGGCCATGTAGGGGCCCATGGATGTTGGAATGACATCGACGAGCCACTCGGCCATGGCGTCGACCATGCCGGTTCCGCTCATGATGCCGGTGAGAACACCGGCGGCCATGACCATGGCGACCACGGCGATGATCGCCGAGGCGTGCGAGGCCAGCTCTTCCTGCTGTGCCTTGATATTAGGGAAGTTGACCATGAGGGCGATGACCATGGCGATCATGAACAGGTAGGGCAGGGGCAGCAGATCGGCGATGAGCATGACCATCACGGCCACGGTAAGCGTCAGGTTGAACCAGAAGAGTTTGGGACGCAGCGTCGCCCGGTTGGGGTCGAGCGCGGTGTCGGTCAGAGCGGAGCCGGAACCGGAACCGGCTTCTGAACCCTCTTCGGCACCCGCGGTCTGCGCGAGCGATGATCCTGCCGAGGCTGATGCGCCGTGATCGGATCCCGACGCGGACCCGGTGCTGGGACCGGAATCTGAAGCCGAGGCTGAACCCGCGTTCGAGCGGGCGACGGCACCGACGAGCTCGGAGCGCTTCGATCCCGAACGGGACTCATCGACCCAGGTCACACCGTTCTTGGCCAGGCGACGTCGTTCGGAGATGCCGAGGAAGTAGGCGAAGACGAAGCACACCAGCAGGCCCGCAGTCAGAGCCGGGACCATCGGAGCGAAGATCTCATTGGCATCGATCTGCAGGGCCGAGGAGGCGCGTGCCGTCGGACCGCCCCAGGGGACGATGTTGAGAGTGCCGTTGATCAGACCCGCGACACAGGTCAGCACCACTGGCGACATCTCCAGGCGCTGGTAGATCGGCAGCATTGCGGCGGTGACGACGATGAACGTCGTCGACCCGTCGCCGTCGAGGGAGACCGCTCCGGTCAGCAGGGCGGTGCCCATGACGACTTTGACGGGATCATGGCCGGCGACTCTGAGGATGAACCCGACGAGTTTGTCGAAGAGCCCGACGTCGATCATGATGCCGAAGTAGATGATGGCGAAGAGCAGCAGCGCTGCCGTCGACGACATGTCTGCGATGGCGTCCATGACCATTTCGCCGATTCCCAGGCCTGCGCCGGTGAACAGTCCGAATACGGTCGGGACGATGATCAGCGCCAGGATCGGCGAGAGTCGCTTCGTCATGATCAGCGTCATGAAGACGATGATCATTGCGAAACCGAGAACTACGAGCACGTGCTTCTCCTATGAAGGCGGATGTGATGCCCGATACACCCTAGATCGCGTTCTGGTGCGGCGCGCGTTTGTGTGCACTGAACACGTTCTGCCTTTTTGGCACCTTTTGCGCATTTCGCTCATGCGTGGTTAGTGTGGGTCGGTGCGACGCCCCACCCGATCCTTCTCACGCCGTGTGCTGCTCAGCCAGCTCGCGGTCATTGTGGTGACGTTGGCGCTGGTGACCGGAGTCTTCGCGTGGATGGGTGCGCGCTCGGTCACCGAGGTCACCGAGACCAAGGCGCTGGCGACGGCACGGACGCTGGCGATCGATCCCGAAGTGAGGAAGGGCTCGACCCAGGCCTCGGCCCAGCCTGCAGGGGAAGCCGAGGAGGCGATCACCACTCCGCTGCTCGAGATCACCGATGACCTGCGAGACTCCTCGGGCATCGTTTTCGCGGTCATCACCGACGACCGGGGCATCCGACTGACCCACCCGGACCGGGACAACATCGGCAAACGGGTGTCGACCTCCCCGGATGAGGCGCTGGCGGGCCGGGAGTCCGTCACGCATGAGCGAGGCACTCTCGGTGAGACGGTGCGTGCCAAGGTGCCGATCTATTCCACCTCCGATGACGAGACCGTCGTCGGGGAGGTCTCCGTGGGCATTCACGCTTCGGTGCTCGATGCCGACCTGCGAAGAGAATTCCTCGTTCTCGGCTCGGTCACCGTCCTCGCCCTGGTCATCGGCGTGATCGCCTCGCTCGCACTGGGACGCAGGCTGCGCCGCGAGACTCTGGGCGTGGGTCCCGAGGAACTCGCGGAGATGGCACGTGATCAGGGTGCAGTGCTGCGCGGCCTCGACGACGGAGTACTGGCGTTCAGCTCATCCGGAGAGCCGACCCTGAGCAATTCGACGGCCGAAGAGCTGCTCGGGATCGCCCATGTCGATGCCGACGAAGACGATGTCGACACACGCGAGGACACTGCTGCCTCGGTCACGGGCGGACCCACGAGCGCCTCACAGGCGGACGTACCTGAGGTGATCAGAAGCATGATGCTCGAGGCACCCGATCACGGTGCCCTGCGTCGGCGAGTCACCGTCGGCGATCGGATCCTGTTGGCCACGGCAGTTCGCGTGAGCCGTGATGGGGTCTCTGTCGGCGGGGTCGTGACCCTGCGCGATGAGACCCAGGTGCTCACGATGGCCCGTCAGCTCGAATCGGTGACGTCGATGGCCCGGGCCCTGCGCACCCAGCGCCACGAGTTCGCCAACCGGCTGCACACTGTCCTCGGCCTCGTCGACACCGGTGCCACCGATGAAGCACGCAGCTACCTCGCCACGATCCTGCGGACCGGACCGATCGCCACCCCCGTCGAAGGCATCGAGGTGATCTCCGACCCGTATCTTCGTGCGCTGCTCGAGGCGAAGGGGACCACCGCCGCCGAGGCGGGTGTGGCCCTTGCAGTCACCCCGGATTCCTTGGTGCTGGGTCGGGTGAAGGAGCCCGAAGACGTCACACTCATCCTCGGCAATCTCATCGACAATGCAGTGCGAGCGGTGGTGACGAATGCAAGCGGCAGGGGAGCTGACGGCGCTTCTCGAACCGATGACGTGTTCGGCAGAGTCGAGGTGACGCTGCTGGGCTCCGGTCCGGAGCTGCACGCCGTCGTCACCGACTCCGGTGGGGGAGTCGATGACGCTGATGCCGAGTCCATCTTCGACGAGGGGGTCAGCCGCGCCGATGGCCTGGATCCAGAACATGGCCACGGCATCGGTCTGGCGCTGTGTCGACGGACCGCACGGCGACACGGCGGCCTGGTGTGGCTGCTGGCCGGCCACGATCCTGAACTGGGCGGTGCCGGCTTCGCCGTGCGCCTGCCCGATGTGCTCAGCGACGATGTGGACGACACTTCCGCAGGTGACGACCATGCAGATGAAAGCCCTGCAGACGAGCGTCGCACAGACGACAAGGAGAGATGATGGTCAACGTTCTGGTTCTCGACGACGACTTCTATGTGGGGCAGATCCACTGCCGCTACGTCAACGAGGTCGCAGGATTCCACGCCCTGGAACCGGTCAGAGATCTGCGAACCGCGCGCACGATCATCGCCGAGGAAGATGTGGACCTGCTGTTGGCCGACTACGTCCTGCCCGAAGGCAACGGTGTCGACCTGATCCGTGAGACCGATGTCGATGCCATCGTGCTCTCGGCCGTGGCTGATCGCGACGTGGTGCGCTCGGCCCTGCGGGCAGGAGCGATGACCTATATCATCAAACCCTTCGCTGCCGAGGAGCTGCAGGACTTCCTCAGGCGCTATGCCCGCTTCCGGCGCTATTGGGACCGCGAGAAGGTCAGCCAGCCGGAGCTCGAACGTCAGCTGCGCAGTCTGCATGACGTCTCCTCGCCGGGGAGCGCACCGGCCAAGGGATCAGGTTCGTCAACCAGCGGCCGGATCCTCGAAGCACTCGAGAGCGCTGACCAGCCACTGACGGCGATGGAGGTCTCCGAAGTCGTGGGCACCTCCCGCGCGACTGCCCAGCGCCACCTGGCCAAGCTGGCCGAGTCCCGAGCCGTGACTGTCTCGCTCCAATACGGAAGCACCGGCCGACCCGAGCACCTCTATGGAGTGGGCTGAGGGGTCAGCGATCCGGATCGCACGCCCGACCGTTCCGCCGAGGAAAGTGTGAGTATGAATGAAAGAATCAGAATCAGGATCAAGGCACATTGGGTCAACAGTTGGTTTCTGAAACTGGTGTCGAAACCCGTGGCGGTGGTGGGTCGTGCAGAGCACCCGCTGGACTGGTCAAAACCCACAGAAATCGAGATTGAGCAGAATACATCGGTCCGGATCGGTGTCGGTGTCCGGTATTTCGGGAGAGGAAAGTTGCTCGGTGTCTCGATGACCGAGGTGCCGGCATACAGCACGCTCGAACTCAGGCCAGACGTCATCACATATCGCAACGGATTCTGGAATCACGAACCATTCAAGTTGGTTGAGCTAACCTCGGTCGTCCCCGGCGGCACCAAGCAGGTCCAGCTCGCGCGGCAGAGTCCGCATCCGCAGGAGCGGGGAGGCGAGCACGGGAATCGACGCGGCAAGCGAACAGGCCGCGAGAATCCACATCGTCGTGGACACGCCGAGCCTGTCACCGAGGAATCCGGCGAGCAATGAACCCAGCGGCATCGGCCCCCAGACGAGGAACCGAATCGAAGCGTTCATGCGTCCCAACAGCGGCTTCGGACACAGGCGCTGGCGGAAGCTGACCTGGGCGACGTTGTAGACGACGACCGCCCAGCCGGTGACAAGACTGGCTGCGAGCATAGTCGGGAAGACCGGCAGAACCGTGGCCAAAGGCATCCCGAAGAAGCTCAACCCACCGAGCATTGCGGACACCGAGATGCTCGTTCCCTCACCGAGTCGTGCCTGCACCGAGGCGGCACTGAGGGCACCGAGGATTCCCCCGATCGCACTGGCCGACATGATGATGCCGAGCTGAACTTGGCTCAGTCCCAGTGTCGTCAGCACGAACAGCACCAGGAGGGCGAAGATGCCCGAGGCTGCGAAGTTCGTGAGGCCCGTGCATGCGATGATCCGGCGTAGCAGGTTGTGCCCGAGCACGAAGCCGAGTCCTTCACGGATCTCGGAGATGAAGCCGGTTCGGGTCGCCGGTTCCGGCGGTGCTTCACGGTGGCGGATTCTGCTGACGAAGAGACTCGACAGGCCCATGCAGACACTGGTCAGGCCGACTGTCAGCGGGGCTCCGATGGCGGCGACGAGTCCGGAGGCCAAGGTCGGTCCGACGACTCCTGCTGTCTGCTGACTGGCCTGAAGCTTGCCGTTGCCGTCCCCGATGGATTCGCCGTCGATGAGGTCGGGCAGATACGACTGATTGGTGATGTCGAAGAAGACGGTGACGATCCCGACTCCTGCCGCCACCAAATAGAGCTGGATCATGCTCAGAGCACCGAGCGCCCAGGCCAGCGGGATCGTCAGCAGGATGACTGCGCGCACGATGTCGCCGGAGACGATGACGATCTTCTTCGGCTGCCGATCGATCCAAGCGCCCGCCGGCAGACTGATGACGAGGAATGCTGCCGATTCCAACGCCGCGAGAAGACCCATCTGGAAGGCATTCGCGTCCAAGAGACTGACTGCGATGAGGGGGAGTGCGAAGAAGACGAGCTGAGACCCGAACACCGAGACGGTGTCGCCTGCCCACAGTTTCATGAAGTCGCGATGGGCCCACAGGGGTGAGCGTCTCGAGCGTGCGGTGCCGGATGTGACCATGGCTCGTCCTTGAGTCGGGGTGTCGTGATCTGATGGGGAGAGCAGATCAGGAGTGATTGAGAACTCTCAATCGCAAGTCTGTCAGCAGTGATTGAGTTAAGTCAATCACTGCGAGGTGACCAATTGACTTCTCCCGATCGCTCGTTAGCGTTGAGGTATGAATGCTGAGCGCGCCGAAAATACAGCGCGGACTGTCGCGCGAGCCGTCGAGCGCCGTGATGCCACCGACGCTGAAGCGAAGGCCTTGGCCTCGAGTCTGCGCATTCGCATCCTGCGGCTGTGCCTCGACGAGGCGCTGAGCAATCGCGAGATCGCCGAGGCGACCGACCTCAACCCCGCGACATCGCTTCACCATGTGCGGATGCTCGCCGACACGGGTTTCCTCGAGGCGCAGGAGTCGAGGCGGGGACGCCGAGGTGCGCGGGAGATCCCCTACCTAGCGACAGGCAAGAGCTGGTACATCGATGTCGGCGACGTGACGAATCCGATGATCGAGGCCTTCACCGCCGAATTCACTGCGGCTCCCTACGAGGAGCGGACGATGGGGCGGATGGCGGCGATGCTCACTGATGATGAGGTTGAGGAGTTCCGCGGCCGCATCGATGCTCTCTTCGAAGAGTTCCGCTCCCGCCGCAAGAAGCCGGAAGCCAAACAGTGGGGGCTCTTCATCGCCATGCACCCGAGCAGCCACGCACCCGAGTAACCACGAGCGATAGCCATCAAGACGCACGCTACGCGGCGATCTACGACGTTTCCGAGGGGCCAGAGCGGGACGACTTCGAGGCCTATGCGGCGATGGTCGCGGAGCTCGGAGCCACCTCGGCGTTGGAAGCGGGATGCGGAAAGTCTGAACCAGGTGCGTTAGGTGGTCATTCCGGGCTGAAATTCCTCGGGCGGATCAGCCCGGAACGACCATCTAGCGCGGCTGCACAGATAGGCTGACGGCGCGCCGAACCCTGCGGATTTACTGGGCAGGAGCGCATAATCGCCCTAAGATAAGAAGCATGGCGACCAGAACGACTTCCCCCGCTTCTGGTAAAGGAAAAGGCACAGCGCGCAAAACTGCTGGTCGGACCGGGCAAGCGGGGAACAAGGAAGACCCCGGGACAAACGTTGTCACCGGTGCGTGGAGGGGAGTGGCCCACATGGCCGGAAACCGTGCGCGAAAGATCCTCAGTGACGAGCCGAGCGATCAGTCACCGACCAAGAGAGACGGCACTGCCTTCTTCCTCATCGGTCTCTCGATCATCATCGCTGCCTTCGAATGGTGGAACATCCCCGGCGCCATCAGCGACGTCGTCCGCAACGTCGTCGAAGGCACCTTCGGCAGAGTGGCACTCGCGCTGCCGGTGATCTTCACCTGCTACGCGATTCGACTGTTCCTGCGCGGAGACGATAACCGGGGCAATAACCGGATTCTCATCGGTATCATCCTCCTGCTGCTCTCCGCATCCGCACTGGCCCACATCTCCGCAGGCAACCCCACATTCACCAACTCCACTGATGCTATGGCCAACGGCGGCGGCGCACTCGGCTTCGTCGTCTCATCGCCACTCGTGATCGCAACCACCGTCTTCGTGGCCGTGCCGCTGCTTGTGCTGCTCGGTCTCTTCTCCCTGCTGGTCATCACCGCAACACCCGTGCGTTCGATCCCCAAGCGTCTGATGGATCTCTACCTGCGTCTGACCGGGGGAGCGCGCCCCAGTTCTGAGAAGCAGGATGGGCAGGAGTCGACCGACCTCGTCGCTGAGAACGCGCGCACCTCCACCCTCAAACCCGTCAGGGGTACCAAGCGCCGGTCCAAGAAGTCTGAGCCCGGTGTCGGCGGTGCCGAGGATGACACGACGACCAAGGCCTACGACAAGGCCTACATCCATGAAAACGACGTCAGCGATGAAGAAGCCGACACCACCGTCATCGAACGGCCGAAATTCAAGCCGGGTGAGCGTCGCCCGACGAAGGCCGAGCGGGAGACCGCCGCGCTGAAGAAGACCATCGGGATGGACGACGACTCGACCACGGCGGCGAACAAGTCCGACTCGGGAGCCGCCTCGGCGCCGGTGCCTGTCACGAACGCTCCGGTGGCCCCACCCACTGAGCAGCTGCCCGAACGGGTCGAGCAGCTCACTCTGGCTGGGGACGTCACCTACACGCTTCCGAGCTCGGACAACCTCACGCCCGGCCCGCCCGCGAAGGAGCGCTCCGAAGCCAACGACCGTGTCGTCGAGGCACTGCGCGACGTGCTCGAGCAGTTCAAGATCGACGCACAGGTCACCGGCTTCTCACGTGGCCCCACGGTCACCCGGTACGAGGTGGAGCTGGGATCGGGCACCAAGGTCGAGAAGGTCACAGCGCTGTCGAAGAACATCGCCTACGCGGTGGCAAGTGCCGATGTCCGCATCCTCTCGCCGATCCCCGGCAAGAAGGCCATCGGCATCGAAATTCCGAACTCCGACCGTGAGAACGTCTCCCTCGGCGATGTGCTGCGGTCGAAGGCCGCCCGCAAGACCGAGAACTCCCTGGTCATCGGTGTGGGTAAGGATGTCGAAGGCGGATTCGTCGTCGCCGACCTGGCGAAGATGCCCCACCTGCTGGTCGCCGGTGCGACCGGTGCCGGTAAGTCAAGCTTCGTGAACTCCATGATCACCTCGATCATGATGCGCGCGACCCCCGACGAGGTGCGCATGATCCTCGTCGACCCCAAGCGCGTGGAGCTGACGATCTACGAAGGCATCCCGCACCTCATCACCCCGATCATCACGAACCCCAAGAAGGCCGCCGAGGCGCTCGAATGGGTTGTGCGCGAAATGGACGCTCGCTACGACGACCTCGCGAACTTCGGATTCAAACACATCAACGAGTTCAACAAGGCCGTCCGGGAGGGCCGCGTCCAGGTTCCTGCAGGATCGGAACGGGTGCTCCAGCCCTACCCCTACCTGCTGGTCGTCGTCGACGAGCTCGCCGACCTGATGATGGTCGCCCCACGCGACGTCGAAGCCTCGATCCAGCGCATCACCCAGCTGGCCCGGGCGGCCGGCATCCACCTGGTCCTGGCCACACAGCGACCCAGCGTCGACGTCGTCACCGGCCTCATCAAGGCCAATGTGCCCTCACGTCTGGCATTCGCGACCTCATCGCTGGCCGACTCCCGAGTCGTGCTCGACCAGCCCGGTGCGGAGAAGCTCATCGGACAGGGTGACGCACTGTTCCTGCCCATGGGTGCTGCCAAGCCGATGCGTGTTCAGGGTGCCTGGGTCAACGAGTCCGAGATCGAAAAGGTCGTCGAACACGTCAAGGGCGAACTCAAGCCGAACTACCGTGAAGACGTTGCGGTGGAGAAGCCGACGAAGCAGATCGACGAGGAGATCGGCGACGATCTCGAACTCCTGCTCCAGGCGGCCGAACAGGTTGTCACCACGCAGTTCGGCTCGACCTCGATGCTGCAGCGCAAGCTGCGCGTCGGCTTCGCCAAGGCCGGACGCCTCATGGACCTCATGGAATCACGAGGCATCGTCGGACCCTCCGAGGGGTCGAAGGCCCGCGACGTGCTCGTCCGGCCCGAGGATCTGCCGGGAACCCTGGCGATCATCAAGGGCGAGACCCCTCCGGACGAGGAGCCGAGCCAGGCATCGGCCGACGGCGGCACGGACGACGACGGCTCCGGCTACGGCGCCAGCCGAGCGCCTGGTGCAGGCGGGCAGTCGGCGGCGGCAGACTACGACGAGGAGTTCGAGGACTTCGGAGGCTCGGGGGCAGGCGCCTCGGCGAGGTCATCAGGTTCTGGTGCCAACGATCGTTACGCGACGGGAGTCGGGCATGCCGAAGACCTGCATGTCGGCGACGTCGACCCCGAGACAGGGCTGGAAGTCGTCGAGACCAGCGGTGAGGACGCTTGGTCGCTCACGGGCCGCTGACTCCAGCGACACAGCAGAACTGAGAATCTGATTACGGCGTGGAGCCGGCTGCTGAAATGAGTGGCCGGCTCCACGCCATTCACATGTCACTCCGATAGGCTTGCTACGTGAATGATCGATCAGAGAACGGCGCCCCGGGACACGCACCGGCAGAGCCCAGCCCGTGGAATGTTCCCAACGCCCTGACCGTATTGCGGATCCTGCTCGTTCCCGTCTTCCTCGTCCTCCTCCTGGCCGACGGAGGCCAGGACATGACCATGCGGTGGTGGGCACTGGTCGTCTTCCTGCTGGCGATGGCCACGGACAAGATCGACGGAGATCTCGCACGCAAATACAACCTCATCACGAACTTCGGCAAGATCGCCGACCCGATCGCCGACAAATCTCTGATGGCTGCGGCACTCATCGGCCTGGCCGCGATTGCTGAGATCCCTTGGTGGGTCCCCATCATCATCCTCGTCCGGGAACTCGGCATCACCGTGCTGCGGTTCTTCATGATCCGCATCGCCGTCATGCCCGCATCCAGAGGCGGCAAGATCAAGACCGTGCTGCAGACCGTCGCCATCGGACTGTTCCTCCTCCTTCGCCCCGTGGCGCAGATCGTCCCGGAAGGTGTGACCTTCGTACTGCTGATCCTGGCCTGGCTGATCATGGTCGCCGCCATCGTCGTCACAGTCGTGACGGGAATCGACTACTGTCTCCAGGCCGCGAAACTTGCCAAGGAATCGCGCGGGGGAGACGGGACTGCCGAGACCGGAGCCTCCGACTCGAGTCCGAAGTGAGCCTGTGAACGAGACCGAACTCTTCTCCCGAAGTCAGCACCTCATCACCACCTGTGCACAGGTGGGACTCTCGGTCGCTGGAGCGGAATCACTGACCGGTGGTCGCTTCGTAGCCACGCTCGTCGATGTTCCCGGAGCCTCCGCCGTGGTGCGCGGCGGACTCATCACCTATGCCACCGACCTCAAGTCCCGGCTTGCCGGAGTCGATGCCGACCAGCTCGAAGAGACAGGACCCGTCGACGAAGTCGTCGCGGCTCAGATGGCTGCCGGTGCGGCCAGGGAATGTGTCTCCGACATCGGGGTGGCCTGCACCGGAGTCGCCGGACCCGAACCGCAGGACGACAAACCGGTCGGTCTCGTCTACACGGCCATCGCCTTCGCCGGAAAAGCACAGGTCAGCGAGCATCATTTCGCCGGAGATCGAGACGCTGTGCGCGCACAGACGGTCGCTGCCATGGTGGCAGACCTCGACGACTTCGTCACCCGGCTGGCGTTCGGTCCCGACTCGAACGGCCCCGAAGAATCATGACGGTGCCGCTGTGGAATAAGTTCAGCCTCCGCGAAGTTGACCAGGTAATGGCAATTGGACGAATATGCACCGGTACCTTCGAATGGACTGGCAAAACCATCAGGTCACGCACCCAGGTTGGCGCTCGGCATCGACCGGGCTGTAAAGTTGACTACACCATCACGACTATTCACGGAGGCAAAGGGAGGGACGCGCAATGCTACTGAGAGTTGAAATCGGTGACGCACTGCGCTCCGTACGCCGGCGCCAGGGGAGGACCCTGCGCGATGTCTCCACGGGAGCCAGCGTATCGCTGGGCTACCTCAGTGAGATCGAACGCGGACAGAAGGAAGCCTCCTCGGAGCTTCTCTCCGCGATCTGTGAAGCACTCGATCTGCCGTTGTCGGCTCTGCTGTCATCGGTCTCCGATCGTTTCGCGCTCGAAGAGGGTGTCGAAATTCCCGACACCATTCCACAGGAACTCTCCGACAAGATCCTCGGTCGCCCAGGTGGATACCCGGTGCCACGACTGGCAGCCAAGCCCTAATGCGCCACACCCTCTACTGGGTCCTCATGAACGAGGAGTTCGGAGAGGCTCGTGCTGCATCGCTGCACACGGACCTCGCACTGAGCAGCCTGGGCTCCCGGACCGCCGAAGAGGCATTCCGAGCAGGCATCGAACCCCGCGACATCTGGATCGCTGTCTGTGATGCCTCGGGCGTGCCCGAATCACACCGCCTGGGCAAAGAGAAACCACGTTCACGCCCCTTCTGAGGTTGTCCCTCCGTGAGCTGTCATTCCCAGGACTGTTCATCATCATTCGAATCCTGCCGCTTCGCAGTGCGACCTCGCGGGTGACTGAGTCTGGTGATTGGGCAGGGAGTGGAGTGACCTCAGGTGCGAAATAGTGCGACACGCGCCGACATATAGAACACTTGTTCCCATGTCGGTTATGCTGGTAATGAATCACGGGACCTGTGACCATGAGTGGCTGATTATCCACGGGGGAATTCGTTCCTCTGTTGTTATGTCAGTGCCACCTTCTAGCCTTGGTCTCAACGGAAAACGAAACTTTTAGGAGAGACCATGGCTCGTACACCGAAGAACCTGCAGATCCCAACCGGCGGAGATAAGTCGAAGGCACTGGACGCCGCGCTGGGACAGATCGACCGCAACTACGGCAAGGGCGCAATCATGCGTCTGGGCGAAGGTGTTCGCGAACCGATCGCCTGCATCCCCACCGGTTCCATCGCACTCGACATCGCTCTGGGCATCGGGGGCCTGCCCCGCGGCCGTGTCGTCGAGATCTACGGCCCGGAATCCTCGGGTAAGACCACAGTGGCTCTGCACGCTGTCGCCAATGCTCAGAAGACCGGCGGAATCGCGGCCTTCATTGATGCTGAGCACGCACTCGACCCGGAATACGCGAAGAAGCTCGGCGTCGACACCGACCAGCTGCTCGTGTCTCAGCCGGACACTGGTGAGCAGGCACTCGAAATCGCGGACATGCTCATCCGCTCCGGAGCGCTCGACGTCATCGTCATCGACTCCGTCGCGGCCCTCGTGCCGAAGGCTGAGATCGAAGGCGAGATGGGCGATAGCCACGTGGGTCTCCAGGCACGGCTGATGTCACAGGCCCTGCGCAAGATCGCAGGCGCGCTGTCCCAGTCGAAGACCACCGCGATCTTCATCAACCAGCTGCGTGAGAAGGTCGGTGTCTTCTTCGGCTCACCAGAGACCACTTCCGGTGGCAAGGCTCTGAAGTTCTACGCCTCCGTGCGCATCGACGTACGACGCATCGAGACCTTGAAGGAAGGCCAGGATGCGGTCGGCAACAGAACCCGTGCCAAGATCGTCAAGAACAAGATCGCTCCGCCGTTCAAGCAGGCGGAGTTCGACATCATCTACGGCCAGGGCATCTCCCGCGAGGGCAGCCTCATCGATATGGGTGTCGAGAACGGCATCGTCCGCAAGTCCGGATCCTGGTTCACCTATGACGGCGATCAGCTCGGTCAGGGTAAGGAGAACGTTCGGAACTTCCTGCGCGACAACCCAGGTCTGGCTGAGGAGATCGAACTCAAGATCAAGCACAAGATGGGTCTGATCAAGGTCGACGAGCCCGAGGCCGGAGCAGAGACCGACCAGGTTGAAGACAGCACAGCAGAAAGCTCGAAATCGGATGACGTCGAAGTCTCCTGACCCGATCGATCGAGGCAGCGATCTCGCCGAGTCGAGACCCCACAGGGGAGATTCGGCGAGATCAGATGCGCCGACCGCGAAGCTGGATAAGCTGCGCGAGGCCATCACCGAGATCGACCAGCGGCATGCCGAGGGGGAGTCGGAGTACTTCGCTGAAGCCACCTCCGGCCCGGATCCTTCGCTGTCCCCGAGTCTCACGTCTCGCGCGGACCCTCCTTCATTCGCTGACGCGCTGTCGTTCGACGATGATGATGAGCCCGAGGACTTCGACGCCGCATACGCGAAGGCGAAGAAGACGGCCATGAACATGCTGGCCATGCGCGACCATGCCAGTGGCGAACTGCGCGACAAACTGCTCAAACGTGACTTCCTGCCGGCGGCCGTCGATGAGCTCATTGCCAAACTGCGGAAGTCCCGGCTCCTTGATGATGAGGAATTCGCTCACCGCTACGTGCGCGCTCACCGGGAACGACGGAAGCTCTCCCGATCAGCTCTCAAACGAGAACTGAGCAAAAAGGGATTGCCCGCAGAGATCGTCTCCGGCGCCGTCGACGATGTGGACGGGGAAGACGACCTCGCCCGCCAAGTCGCCGAGAAGAAGGCCGCATCGACACGCGGACTCGACTACGAAGTCCGCGAACGTCGAATCCTGGGTATGCTCGCCCGACGCGGATTCGCCTCCTCAGTCTGTCTGAAAGTGACACGCGAAGTCCTCGCCGAAGACTGAACAACTCCGATGACAGACAACAGCTAGAATAGTTGCGCCATGACTGAACTGATTGATGCACCCACCTCCACCGAGAAATCACCTCGCAGCTACGAGGTGAAGACCTACGGCTGTCAGATGAATGTCCACGATTCCGAACGGCTCTCCGGACTTCTCGATGATGCCGGCTATGTTCCTGCAGACACCGATGACCAAGCCGACGTCATTGTCTTCAACACCTGCGCGGTGCGGGAGAACGCGGACAATCGCCTCTACGGAAACCTCGGTCAGCTCGCTCACGTCAAGGAACGCAACCCCGATTTCCAGATCGCAGTCGGCGGCTGCATGGCACAGAAGGACCGGGACACGATCGTCAAGAAGGCCCCTTGGGTCGACGTCGTCTTCGGCACCCACAACATGGGATCACTGCCGGCGCTGCTCGAACGAGCCCGACACAACCAGGAAGCCCAGGTCGAGATCCTCGAGAGCCTCGATGTCTTCCCTTCGACCCTGCCCAGCCGACGCGAGTCGCAGCATTCCGGGTGGGTGTCGATCTCGGTCGGATGCAACAATTCCTGCACCTTCTGCATCGTTCCCAGCCTGCGCGGCAAGGAGAAGGACCGCAGGCCCGGCGACATCTTGGCCGAGGTTGAAGCACTCGTCGCCGACGGAGTCGTCGAAGTCACGCTTCTGGGCCAGAACGTGAACTCCTACGGCGCAGAATTCAGGGACAAAGGCGCATTCGCGAAACTGCTTCGCGCCGTGGGCAATGTTGAGGGCATCGAACGTGTGCGTTTCACCAGCCCGCATCCGGCGTCATTCTCCGACGATGTCATCGATGCCATGGCAGAGACTCCGACCGTGATGCCGCAGCTCCACATGCCTCTGCAGTCCGGGTCCGACACGATCCTCAAATCGATGCGCCGGTCCTACCGCACCAGCAGATTCATGCGCATCCTGGATTCCGTGCGCGAGAAGATCCCGCACGCAGCGATCACCACCGACATCATCGTCGGATTCCCCGGAGAGACCGAAGAGGACTTCTTGGGAACCATGGACATCGTCCGCCGTGCGCGCTTCTCGCAGGCATTCACCTTCCAGTACTCCATCCGTCCAGGCACTCCCGCCGCCACGATGAACGATCAGGTGCCCAAGCACATCGTGCAGGAACGCTTCGAACGACTGACGGCCCTCCAGGATGAGATCTCCTGGGAGGAGAACACGGCACAGATCGGTCGAGAGGTCGAAGTCCTCGTCACGACCAGACCTCATGATGACTCACCACGACTGACCGGCCGTTCTGCGGACAATCGACTCGTCCATGTCGGAATCCCGCAAGGAGCGTCCATGCCGCGTCCCGGTGACTTCGTCACCGCTACCGTGACAGATGCCAAGCCCTTCTTCCTCTTGGCCGACTCGGGTTTCGGTGTGCGATCGTCCCGAGCAGGCGATGCCTATGACCGCGCCCAGGCGGATAGCTGCGGAGCCCCGGCGCCCGGCCAGACGAGCGGCGGATCCACCAACCTGGGCATGCCGACCCTCCGCATTCGAAGCTGAGATGCCCTCCTTTGCGATCATCCCGGCGGCCCCGATCCTCCTGGCCGGCGTGGACTTGGCGGAGACCGCCACAGCTGTAGCGCTGCGAACGTCGATCGAGTCCGCTCTGCTGACCAAGGAGTCGTGGGCACTGCCGGTCAGCAGCCTGCCACCGTTGGCCGGCCTCGGGGGACTGGGGATCGATCGTGGCATCGACACCCGCACGAATGAGCTGCTCGACGGCGAGGACTGGGTTCAGGCTGTGTCCGAACTCAGCCCTGCCAGCCGTGCAGACTGCGAATTCGCACATCCTGCCATCGCCGTGGCACTCCTTCACGCCAACGCTTCCGGAGTGCGAATCGGCCCGCTGGGCAGCAGTGACGATCTGCTGGTTCCCATCGACCTGTCCGTCGCAGCCTCGGACAACGCCCCGTTGGCCCCTGTACCCCAGGCGGCGGAGGCCGATGACAGGATCGTTCGCTCACTCCAAGCCGGGGATATCGGGGCGGTCTCTGCTGCGATCGCTGTGGCAGCCGACGTGCACGCGGATCTCGACCTCCTCGAAGCCGCCGCTGTGCATATGCGGGCTCATGGAGGTTGCGACTATTCGTTCACCACCGTCTTCGACGAACGCGTCCACGAGGTCCGTTCGCTGTGCGGGACCGGGACGTACTGAAATGAGCCGAACTTGAGTGCAGTCGACCAGCCGACCATCACGATTGCCGGAGCCACAGCCACCGGCAAATCAGATCTCGCGCTCAACTTGGCCGAACACCTCGGCGGGGAGATCGTCAACACGGATTCCATGCAGTTCTATCGGGGTATGGACATCGGTACCGCCAAACTCCCCGTCGGGCAGCGTCGGGGGATTGCCCACCATCTCATCGACATCCTCGACGTTCGTGAAGAAGCGAATGTGCAGACGTTTCAACGACAGGCGCGTGAGGCCATCGCTGACATCCGAGCCAGAGAGAAACGTCCCATCCTTGTGGGTGGGTCAGGATTGTACGCGCGAGCAGCGACCGATCTGATGGAGTTTCCCGGCACCGACGCCGAGGTGCGGGCGCGGATCGAATCCGAGGTCGACGCCGATCGCTGGGGCAGGCACCGGCATCTGCAGGAGCTCGACCCAGCCGCGGCTGCGAAGATCACCCCCAACGACTCACGACGCATCGTGCGTGCCCTCGAAGTAATCGAGCTGACCGGACGCCCCTTCAGCGCTCAGCTGCCCGACTACCAGGAAATCGAACCGACCCTCCACCTGGGTCTGAGCGTCGAGCGCAGAACGCTGCACGAAAGAATTGCGACCCGGGTGGGAACCATGTGGGAGCAGGGCTGGGTCGACGAGGTGCGCGATCTCCTCGATTGCGGTCTGGCCGAAGGCAGGACCGCGTCCCGTGCCATCGGATACGCACAGATTCAGCAGTATCTGGCCAGCGAACTCGACAAAGACGCCGCCCAAGAGCAGACGACGATCAGGACTCGGCAGTTCGCCCGCAGGCAGGACACGTGGTTTCGCAGAGACCCGCGCATCGCCTGGATCGACGCGACTGCCGGTGACCATGAGGCCAATGTGGCCAAGGCCCTCGAAGTCCTTGCAGACACGACAGCGAACAAAGCAGACACGGCAGATCCCGAGAGGTGACGACAGTCCACGGGGGTTGAAGACAGTTGACACGGGTTGGAGATAGTCCACGAGATCTGAATGCCGACTGTGTCACGTGCAGGTCTGTCACCGATAGGATGAGATCATGAGTTCCTCCCAGTCACCATTCGCCGACATCGCAGACACCGTCTTCATCAAGGGCCACGGCACACAGAACGACTTCGTCCTCTTGGCCGACGATGACAGCGATCTGGAGATGCATCCGGAGACGATCGCGCTCCTGGCCGATCGTCGGTCGGGACTGGGCAGCGACGGGGTCATCCGCATCGTCCGTTCCGCAAGCAGCGGGATTCCCGGTGCCCAGGAACAGGCCGAGGCCGGAGCCGAATGGTTCATGGACTACTACAACCACGACGGCAGCCTCTCCGAGATGTGCGGCAACGGAGTGCGAGTCTTCGCCCACGTGCTCGTGACGACCGGACGAGTCGCGGCTGACGCCAGAGAGATCCTCGTCGGCACGCGTGATGGCATCAAGACTGTGCGCACTGTCCTCAACCCGGCACTGGGCACGCAGACCGGAGACTCAACCGCGACAGCGCCGGCAGGGCAGACGCCGCCGGGTTCCGCAGCCGACGCCTGGTACATGATCGACATGGGCCAGTGGTCTCTCGACGACAGCGATGACGTTCTGGTTTCGACCTCCGGCATCGAAGTGCCCCGCCCCGGCATGCGAGTCGAGACAGGCAATCCTCATACCGTGGTCGCACTGGCGGAGTCGGCTGAGCTCGAAAGCGCTGAGCTGCGGGACGCACCGGTCCTCGACCCGGTACCGCCACAGGGGTCGAACATCGAATACATAGTGATGGAACCCGCGCGCAGCGATGTGGCAGGGGGAGAGGGCGCCCTGCGCATGAGGGTGTTCGAACGCGGAGTCGGCGAGACTCGCTCCTGCGGTACGGGAGCCTGTGCTGCCGCCATCGCCGCACACCACTGGGCAGGTCCAGCATCGCCTCTGCAATGGCGGGTAGATGTTCCCGGAGGCCAGCTGCGCATCGGAATCACCCCGAATGAGGACGGTACACGCGGCAGCGTCACCCTCTCCGGACCGGCAGTCCTGGTCGCCAGCGGCACAATCAGCTGACACACGCCAGCCGCTGAGCAACGCCTGCCGTCGATGAACTCCAGCCGTCGATGAACTCCAGCCGGTCACACGGGTGGGGCCATCAGTTGCGGTCGATGGTGAGGACCCGGTAACCCTTCGAAGATCCGGTGCGAACGACGCTGAATCCACTTCCCAGAGTCTCGATGAGCCACTTCTGGAGCGAGTCCGCACCGAGATTCTTGGACACGACGAGATCGGCACGCCCACCGGGAGCCAGCCGCGGCAGCCAGGTGGTCAGCAGCTCATGCAGTGCCTCCTTGCCAACCCTGATCGGCGGATTCGAACGGATCGCACTGAACTGCAGGTCGGGTGGGATCTCTTCGGCGGTGACGGGACGGATCGATTTCAGCCCGAGGCGCTTCGCGTTCTTGGCAGTCGCATCAAGGGATCGGGAGTTGACGTCGAGTGCCCACACTCGGACGTCCACCTCGGCGTCCTTGGCACTCAGCGCTGCGTCCAAGGAAATGGGGCCCCAGCCGCACCCCAGATCAAGGATGTCGCCCGGTTCTGGCACCGGCAGATGTCGCAGCAGAACCGCGGTTCCCAGGTCCAAACGGGTGGGGGAGAAGGTCCCCGAAACGGTCTCGACCGTGACTTCACGGCCTGCGAGGTCAAGTGTGAGCTCGCGTGTTTTGGCCTCGCTGCTGGGCGATTCGGTGAAATAGTGCTCTGACACCGTTACAGTCTAGACGGCTGTGGGAGAATTGATGGACACCTCTCTGATCTGAGAGGAAACTCTCCGCGCGGCAGCAGTGCCGCAGAGAGTGGAAGCGAACAAAGGAATGAATGACGTCCACTGACAAAGAACGTCGGGACGCGATGCTCGACCGCGTACTCGCACGAGGCGCCCAGGCACTGGGCACCAACGAATCAAACGTCGACGACGCCTCGCAGTTCGATCTGGCTGAGAGGGCCGCACTCAAACGAGTCGCCGGCCTGTCCACCGAACTCGAAGACATCACTGAGGTCGAATACCGTCAGGTCCGCCTGGAGAAGGTCGTCCTCGCAGGACTCTGGAACACGACGCAGGCCGATGCCGAGAACTCGATCAGGGAACTCGCCGCCCTCGCAGAGACCGCAGGATCAGAGGTCCTCGACGCGATCATCCAACGACGTGAGACCCCGGACCCCGGCACCTACCTCGGCAAGGGCAAGGCGGCCGAACTGGCCGAGATCGTTGCCTCCGTGGGCGCTGACACCGTGATCATCGACTCCGAACTCGCGCCCAGCCAACGACGCGGACTCGAAGACGTCATCAAGGTCAAGGTCGTCGATCGTGTAGCTCTCATTCTCGACATCTTCGCTCAGCACGCGAAGTCCCGAGAGGGCAAGGCCCAGGTCGAACTGGCTCAGCTCGAATACCTCCTGCCGCGCCTGCGCGGTTGGGGCGAGTCACTGTCCCGACAGGCGGGTGGCCGAGTTGCCGGCGGTGCCGGAATCGGTTCGCGCGGTCCCGGTGAGACGAAGATCGAACTCGACCGCCGTCGGATCAGGGCCAGAATGTCGAAGCTGCGCCGACAGATCACCGCGATGGCACCGTCGAGGGACACGAAGCGGAAGAACCGCGCCCGCAATCACATCCCCTCGGTGGCAATCGTCGGCTACACCAACGCCGGCAAGTCCTCACTGCTCAACCAGCTCACCGACGCCGAGGTGATGGTTCAGAACGCGCTCTTCGCGACCCTGGATCCGACCGTCAGACAATCCCGCACCGCTGAGGGCATCACCTTCACCTACACAGACACCGTCGGTTTCGTCCGGAACCTTCCGCACCAATTGGTCGAAGCGTTCCGGTCGACATTGGAGGAGGCCTCGGACTCGGATCTGCTTCTGCACATCGTTGATGCCTCGCACCCCGATCCGCACGGACAGATCCACGCCGTCCGGGAAGTGCTCAACGACGTCGACACGGGAGACATCCCCGAACTCCTCGTCTTCAACAAGGCCGACATCGCCGATGAAGCAGTGGTGACAGGACTCCACGCCGAGTACCCGGAAGCACGATTCGTCTCCGCCGTGACCACGGAAGGAGTCGCCGAGCTCGTCGAAACGATCGAGGCGATGCTGCCCTCGCCGAACATCGACGTCACAGTGCTCCTTCCCTATGAACGAGGCGACCTCGTGTCGAAGATCTATGCCCTGGGCACGGTCGAGCACGAAGAGCACGGTGCTGAGGGAACCGCCATGCAGGCGAAGGTTCCGGCAGACCTGGCCGCGGAACTCGCCGACTTCCGACGTCCGGACCTGGTCATCGGCGAGTGAGCACCGTCGAAGATCTGCTCGAGTCCGCCGTAGGGGCCATCGGCGGCTCGACCAGGAAAGGTCAGACAGAGATGGCCGAGGCGGTCGCCTCGTCGGTGGACAAGGGCATCCACCTCTTGGTCCAGGCCGGAACGGGCACAGGCAAATCTTTGGCGTACCTGGTCCCCGCGGCCGAGTACTCCAGTCGGACGGGTAAGCGCGTCATTGTGTCGACGGCCACCTTGGCCCTGCAGACACAGATCATCCACAGGGATCTGCCGCGACTGTTCAAGGCAGTCAAGAAGACCCTCGACCCGCTGCCGAGGGCCGCCCTGCTCAAGGGCCGACGCAACTATGTCTGCAAACACAAACTCTCCGGCGGCTATCCCGATGAGGGCGAGGGAATGCTCTTCGACCTCGGTGCCGATGCGGAGGCCGGACGGAAGCCGACCGACCGGTCGGGCCTGGGCGAGGAGATCCAGCGGATTCGGACGTGGGAGAAGACCACGGACACCGGCGATCGCGACGATCTGCTGCCGGGAGTCAGCGACAGGGCGTGGTCAGAGGTCTCTGTCAACGCCTTCGACTGCCTCGGGTCGAACTGCCCGCTGTACACCGAATGCTTCGCAGAGCTGGCCCGCAACAACGCGGCCGAGGCCGACATCGTCGTGACCAACCATGCGCTGCTGGCCATCGACGCCTTCGGCGAGAACACCGTGCTGCCCGAGCACGACGTCATCATCATCGACGAGGCTCACGAGCTCAAGGACAGGGTCACGAACGCCCTGTCCGGTCAGATCAACACCAGCATGCTCGCGGCCGCCACAAGCTCCGTGCGCAAGCACACGATCGTTCAGGACGGCGTCGTCGCGCTGCTCGATTCAGCGGCTGCGGCACTCGAACGAGCTCAAAGCGGTGTCGGCGAAGGTCTGATCATGAACATGAGCGAGGCACTGTCCCTTGCGCTGGCGC
Source organism: Brevibacterium sp. UCMA 11752 (assembly GCF_021532235.1). Classification (NCBI taxonomy): domain Bacteria; kingdom Bacillati; phylum Actinomycetota; class Actinomycetes; order Micrococcales; family Brevibacteriaceae; genus Brevibacterium; species Brevibacterium sp. UCMA 11752. The sequence goes on from NZ_JACBOS010000003.1 coordinate 2,345,173, forward strand.
AGATTCGTGACTCCACTCGCCAGATCATCAACGACATCGGCGGCAAGACAGAAGACTCCGACGCCGGCCGCCAGATGGCCAAGGCCCGCTGCCAGGAGATCTTCGAACTCGCCGAGCGCTTCTGCTCCCCGGGCAAGAACGACGTCGTGTGGCTGTCTCGAAGCACCTTCCGCGAGCGCGAGACCACAAACCTCGTAGTCGCGCCGTTGAGTGTTGCCGGCACCATGCGGTCAGGGATCTTCGAAGAGTCAACGGTGGTGGCCACCTCGGCGACTCTGTCACTGGGTGGCAACTTCGACGCGGTCGCAGCGTCGCTGGGACTGTTCGGTCCCGACGCACCCAAATGGGACAGCCTCGACGTCGGATCACCGTTCGACTACGGCAAGCAGAGCATCCTCTACGTCGCAGCGCACCTGCCGCGCCCGGGTCGCAGCGGCCTGAGCGAACAGGCACTGGATGAGCTTGAGGCACTGGTCACCGCTTCGAAGGGCGGTGCGCTGGGACTGTTCTCCTCGCGAGCGGCTGCGAATGCCGCAGCCGAACACCTGAGGACGAAATTGGACCTTCCGATCCTTCTCCAGGGCGATGACGGACTGCCGTCTCTCGTCTCTCAGTTCACTGCAGACGACCAGGCCTGCCTGTTCGGCACCATGTCACTGTGGCAGGGAGTGGACGTACCGGGCCGGACCAATCGCCTCGTCATCATCGACAGGCTTCCGTTCCCCCGGCCCGATGACCCACTGATGCAGGCAAGGTCGAGAGACGCCGACGATCGGGGCGTCAACGGCTTCATGGCCGTCAGCGCCACTCATGCCGCACTGCGCCTGGCCCAGGGTGCGGGCCGTCTCATCCGGTCGACCTCGGACAGGGGAGTGGTCGCGGTCCTCGACTCGCGCCTGCGCTCGGCTCGGTACGGCGGCTATCTGGTGAACTCGATGCCGACGATGTGGCCGACGACGGATTCGGCACTCGTGAAGAGCAGCCTGGGACGTCTGGCAGCAACGGAGAAATGACCGGAGTCTGACACGCGCTGAGCCCCGTCCGACAGCACTCGGCCCCGTCCGATAGCACTCCGCCTCATCGAACAGCACTGTGCCCCGTCCGAGATCGGACGGGGCACAGTGCGTTGGAAATTCAGCGGTCGGAAGACCTGAGGGCCATCAGACTCAGGCGATCATGTCAGAGGCGGCGAACGACCGAGACGACGAGACCCATGATCTGGGCGTAGGTGCCGTCGATCGGTTCGTAGTCCTTGTTGTGGGGGAGCAGCCACTGCTGCCCGGCCTTGCGCTTGAGGGTCTTCACGGTTGCTTCGCCATCGAGCAGCGCCGCGACGATCTGACCGTTGTCGGCGGTGTGCTGTTTGCGCACGACCACCCAGTCATCGTGACAGATGGCTGCCTCGATCATCGAGTCACCGACGACCTTGAGCAGGAACATGTCACCCGAGCCCACGACCTGCGTCGGCAGAGAGAAGACGTCGTCGATCTCCTGTTCGGCCAGAATGGGCCCGCCCGCGGCGATGCGACCGACGACAGGAACCTGGACGGTGTTGTTGGCCAGCTCCTCGTACTTGGCGCGCTCAGCTTCTTCCTCTTCGAAGGGATTGACGACTTCGATGGCACGCGGGCGCTTCGGGTCTCGGCGGACATAGCCGAGGCGTTCGAGCTGAGAGAGTTGGTGGGCCACGCTGGAGAGTGAGGCGAGTCCGGCCGCTTTGCCGATCTCACGCATGCTCGGCGGGTAGCCGTTGGTGACGACTGCGCGTTCGATGGTCTCGAGGACCAACCGCTGTCGCGGGGTCAGACGAAAATCGCCCTCGCCGGTGGAGCCTTCCGGAATCGAGACGTCCTCGTCATCGCTGCGGGCGGCCGCGATCTCGCTGGCGACGTCCTCATTGCGGGGACGGCCCCTGCCTCGTTTGTTCTGAACCATTGCTCGTTCCCCTTCGTTCTATTCCCGCCGACCTCACCGCTGGATCCTCACGTCGAGAATTCTCGTGTCAGTGCCGCCTGAGATGGTTCTTTCAGATCAATCAACAACGCTGGTTCTCTCTCATTGTCGCATAAATGTTCGAGTTGGACTGGACATATGTTCGATTGGCATGTTGAATAGAACAGACGTTCTACCTATTACGGGTGGAATCGTACGAAGGGAAGAGGTTAAGCGATGTCTGCACAGAACCAGGAACTGCGTTTCACCACTCGTGGACGCCAGGCGATGCGCCTGCTTCGGACCATGGTGTGCGCTCTCGTCATCATCGGCGGAGCATTCTTCGTCGCCACGCAGTCGTTCTCGGCCGCCGCCGGAGCAGAGACCGAAGACATCGGCATCGACACCGAGGCGGTCGTCGTCGGCGAAGGCGAGTCGCTGTGGGCCGTCGCGTCGAACCTCGGAATCGAACGCGACACTCGCGATGTCGTTTCCGAGATCGTGGAGATCAACCATCTGTCCTCGCCTGTGGTGCACCCGGGTCAGACCCTGGATGTGCCCCAACGCTAGACTGATGCGGTGGGAAATAACGAGTCTTTGCCAGTGCGTTCGGACCTAGTCGGCCTCAAGCCCTACGGGGCTCCGCACCTGGATGTGCCGGTGCAGCTGAACGTCAACGAGAACGCCTATCCGATTCCGGACGTGGTCGTCGAAAGCATGCGGTCGGCCGTCGACGATCACTTCGCCGGGCTCAACCGCTACCCCGACCGTGAGTTCGAGGAGCTGCGCGAACATCTGGTCACCTACCTGCACGGAGTCAACGACCGAGCCGGTCAGACCGTCGGACTCAGCCCCGACATGATCTGGGCGGCGAACGGATCGAACGAGGTCCTCTCCCATATCGTGCAGGCATTCGGAGGACCGGGTCGCACGGTCCTCGGGTTCACTCCCAGCTACTCCATGCACCCACTGATCACCACGGGTACCGGTGCCACCTGGCAGTCATCGGCGCGCAAGGATGACTTCACCCTTGATGCAGAGACCGTCGGCGCCGAGGTTGCTGAAGCCGATCCAGACATCGTCTTCCTGTGCACACCGAATAATCCGACAGGAACATCGATCGGTCTCGACGTCATCGAAGCGGCGTACGACAACTGCTCGGGCATCGTCATCGTCGATGAGGCCTACGCCGAATTCTCCAGGCCCGCACAAGCCTCGGCGATGACGCTTCTGGAAGGTCGTCCCCGTCTGGTCGTATCGCGGACGATGAGCAAGGCCTTCGCCTGCGCAGGGCTGCGCCTAGGGTATGCGATCGCGGCCCCGGATCTCATTGACGTCCTGCGCCTGGTGCGTCTGCCCTACCACCTCTCGGAAATCACTCAGGTGCTGGCCTGCACCGCTTTGGAACACGCAGACGTCCTCCTGGAGAACGTGGACCGGCTCATCGACGCTCGCGACCGAATCTCGGACCACCTGAGCAACGTCGGGATCAGTGTCTATCCCAGCGATTCGAACTTCGTCCTCTTCGGCAACATCGCCTCACCACATGAACTGTGGCAGAAGCTCCTGGACCGCGGAATTCTCATCCGTGACATCGGCATCGACCACCATGCTCGGGTCAATGCAGGCACAGACGAGGAGACCACCGCGTTCCTCACCGCAGTCGACGAGATCCTGTCCGAAGACCCCGGTATTCTGCTGGAATCGAACTGAGATCCCGGCCTTGAGATGCGCACGCTGAGTCGCACCACTTCGCTCGAGTCAGGGGACAATGGTCCTCAGACGGCCCCCACCCTTCCTACGAAAGGCCATTCATGAGGCAGGCACAACGCTCCCGTACGACCTCGGAATCTTCGGTCACCGTTTCCATCAACCTCGACGGAACCGGCCAGTCCGACATTTCGACGAGTGTTCCCTTCTTCGACCACATGCTCACAGCACTGTCGAAGCACTCACTTATCGACATGGAGATCAAGGCCGACGGCGATACGCACATCGACGTCCACCACACGGTTGAGGACACCTCAATCGTCCTGGGCCAGGCATTGAGCGAAGCACTGGGCGACAAGTCCGGCATCCGCCGCTACGGGCTGGCCGCCGTTCCATTGGACGAGGCTCTGGCCCGCTGCGTCGTCGACGTGGCCGGTCGCCCGTACTTCGTGCACGAAGGAGAACCCGAGGGTCAGCAATACCACCTCATCGGCGGACACTTCACGGGATCGATGACCTCGCACTCCCTCGAATCCATTGCTTTCCATGCCGGTCTCACCGTGCACCTCGACCTGCTGCGCGGCCGGGATCCGCACCACATCGCCGAAGCCGAGTTCAAAGCCTTCGCCCGCGCTCTGCGGGAGGCAGTCGAGCCCGATGAGCGCAACAGCTCGGTACCCAGCACCAAGGGAGTCCTGTGAGCACCACCGTCGTCGTGACTCCGTTCGGAGTCGCCGAGCAGCTGGCCGCAGCCTGCGTGCTGTCGAACATCAAGGGGACAATCGTTCCCATCGGTGATTTCACCGGAATCGTCTTGGCCGACACGGATGTCCAGACAGGCAACGAGGCGGCCGCGGCGATCTCGAAACTCTCCGGCAAGCACGAGGTCCTCCTCCTGGCCCGCAGTGAGGAGCAGATCGACGCCGGTCACTACCGCCACGGTGCCCGCGAATCGGATGTTCCGGCAGGTCTGGCGCTGAAGAACCTTCCAGACGTCCTCGAGCAGCTCCTGCTCGAAATCGTGTCAGCCGACGAAGTCGAGGGCAGCATACCCACCTCCTCGATGACGAAGCTGCAGGCCAGTGCCGCCACGATGTCTCCAGGTCGGGCCGCCGTGGCCCGGACTGCGCTGCTGTGGATCGTCGTAGCGGTCCTCGCCGGGCTCATCACCGCCTTCGGCATCACGATCGGGCTCAGCGGAAACACCATGGCCTGGGTGGTCGCTGTCTTCGGCGCGATCGTCCTCGGCTTCTCCCTCTGGAGGATCTACAGCGTCCTCACCAAGGGAGCGAAGAAATGAGCACGGTCGCTGTCTTGGACTACGGCGCGGGCAACGTTCGTTCGGCCGTTCGCGCAGTGGAGGCGGCCGGTGCCGAAGTCGTGCTCACAGCAGACCGTGCCATCATCGATGGTGCAGACGGATTGCTCGTTCCCGGTGTCGGGGCCTATTCGGCAGTGATGGCCGGTTTGACGCGAATCGGCGGGGACGACCTCATCCGCTCGTGGCACGAAAGCCAGCGGCCTCTGCTCGGCATCTGCGTCGGGCTGCAGGTGTTCTTCGCCCGCGGGGAAGAACACAGAGTGAAGACGGAAGGCATCGGACTCTGGCCCGGCGCCGTCACAGCACTCGAGGCTCCGGTCGTGCCGCACATGGGATGGTCACAGGTCAGTGCACCGACAACCTCACAGATGTTCGACGGTGTCGCCGAAGAGCGCTTCTACTTCGTCCACTCATATGCGGCAACCGACACTCCACCGAACACCATGGTGACCACAGCAACCCATGGCAGCAGCTTCATCGCGGCAGTCGAGGACGGCACCACGTGGGCAGCACAGTTCCACCCCGAGAAGTCATCCGATGCGGGTGCGCGTCTGCTGCGCAACTGGCTCGGCTCCTTCCCCCAGGGCCGCGAGGCAGCCCACTAGCATTGTCCATACGCTCCAGTTCCACACACTCCGGTTCCTCCAGCTCAGTCTCCAGAGCCTCTTGAGAAAGGTCACAATGACTCAAACCCCCAACAAACTCGTACTCCTGCCGGCCGTAGACGTCGCCGACGGCAAAGCCGTGCGCCTCGTCCAGGGCGAAGCCGGAACCGAAACCGACTACGGTTCCCCCATCGACGCCGCCCAGGACTTCGAAAGCCGGGGAGCGGAGTGGATCCACCTCGTCGACCTCGACGCTGCATTCGGTCGCGGATCGAACTCAGACCTGCTCAACCAGGTCGTCAAGGCTGTCGGCATCAAGGTCGAGCTCTCCGGCGGCATCCGCGACACCGAGAGCCTCGAACGGGCTCTGGACACTGGTGCTGAGCGGGTGAACATCGGGACTGCCGCGTTGGAGAACCCGGAGTGGACCGCCGATATGATTTCGCGTTTCGGCGATCAGGTCGCCATCGGGCTCGATGTGCGCGGAACAACTCTCGCCGCCCGCGGCTGGACCCAGGACGGGGGAGATCTCTACGAGGTTCTCTCGACTCTTGAGAAGGCAGGCTGCGCCCGTTACGTCGTCACCGACGTCCGCAAGGACGGCACTCTGCAGGGGCCCAATGTGGAGCTGCTGAAGTCGATGGCGGAGAAGACTGATAAGCCGATCGTGGCCTCGGGTGGAGTCTCCAGCCTTGAGGATCTGCGGAACCTGCGCGAGCTGGTCCCATTCGGCGTGGACTCGGCGATCGTGGGCAAGGCCCTGTACGCCGGAAAGTTCACCTTGGAAGAAGCTCTCGAAGTCGCCGGAGGCTGAAGAAGTGACATTCGACTCGGCCGGTCAGCCATGGGAAGGCCGAGAGCTCAAACCCAACCCGTTCTCGGGCGACTCAGGTCTGGCCGACACGGGTCTGCTGGAAGCGCTCGGACGGGTCAACAGGGAACCGTTGGAACCTCAGGCCCATCTCGACGTGGTCCAAGCGCTGGCGGGTGCCAGGCTGTATGCGCCGATCGTCCCGGTCGCGACCGAACATGAAGTCGGCGAGCACGGTCACATGGTCGACAACGCCTCGGAGATGGCGATGGTTCGGCTTCAGGCCGAGGACGGGCGCGAATGCACCCCCGGCTTCTGCTCGATCCCGCCGCTGACCGCATGGCACAGTGACGCCCGACCGGTGCCCATAGAATCCGAGCGCCTGGTGCTCGGAGCGATCGAGGCCGGCTCCCAGATCATCGTCCTCGATCCGGGTACTTCTCAGCCCTTTCTGCTCCGGCGTCCGGCCATGTTCGCCTTCGCCCAGGGACAGTTCTGGACGCCGGCTTGGGCCGACGCCGAGGTGGGGCAGGCGCTGGTCGCGATCGCCGAGGATTTTCCTTGGCTGTCCCAGATCAGCCTGAGCCCCGGCAGTGCCCGAGTCCATGTCGAAGGACCCGAGGTCGGCATTCGACTCGGGGTGCGCTCTCAGGTGCCCGCCGAGGAGATGACACGATTCCAACAGGCTCTGGCCGCCGACGAGACGATCGTCGAGAAAGTGGACTCGCTGGCTCTCCAGATCGCCGAGTCGTAGACTCCCGACTCGCAGCGCGCCCGATCCTTCCGATCGAGTCCCGAATATAGGGAAGAGGCATGTGCACTTGCCCGATGTCTCCTATGCTTGTTCTCCATGAGTGAGATTCGCGATCTGAGCCATCCGACCGTCCCAAACGCGAGCTATCTCGACCAGATCGCCGCCGAGACTCAAGCCCGCAGCGAGCGAGCAGGCGAGTGGAGTTCCGGGTTCAATGGGGCTCCAGAGTCGAGCACTGCAGGCATCGCCGCGGGTCTCGCAGCGGCCCGGTCTGATCTCGACACACTGCTGCACACCATCCACTCATTGGCAGAGACCGCGTTCGTCGAATACGAATCCGTGAACGCCATCGCCTCATTGCTGCGCTCACGGGGCATCGAGGTCGAGACCGGGCTCTTCGGCGTCGAGACCACCCTGCGCGCGACCACAGGTTCCGGGCAGGGACGCACGATCGCGATCCTCGCTGAATACGACGCACTGCCTGAGATCGGTCACGCCTGCGGGCACAATCTCATAGCCGCCTCAGGGGTCGGAGCATTCCTCGCCCTGCATGCCCTCTGGGAACAGGACCCTGGAGCCGTGCCCGGCACCGTGGTGCTGCTCGGGACTCCCGCGGAAGAGGGCCACTCGGGCAAAGAGGTCATGGCCCGCGGTGGAGCATTCGAGGGGATCGATGCAGCCATCATGGTCCACGGCTACGGGTATGACTGCGCGGACCAGGTGTGGTTGGGCAGGCGCCTGCTGACCGTCATTTACTCTGGGATCGCCGCCCACGCCTCGGCGCAGCCGTTCATGGGCCGCAACGCACTTGACGCGGCGAACCTCTTCTACCAGGGCCTCGGCCTGATTCGCCAGCAGATGCCGCCGATCTCCCGTCTGCACGCCGTCATCGCTGACGGCGGAACCCGGCCCTCGATCATCACGGAAGCCGCCACAGTGCAGTGCTATGTCCGGTCGAAGTTCCCCGAGACGCTCAAGGAGCTTTCGGACAGGGTCGAGGAGGCGGCGAAGGGAGCGGCACTGATGACCGGCACCGGAGTGGAGGTGGATTGGGATGAGCATCCGCCCTCCCTTCCGGTGCGCTCGAACTCAGCTCTCACACAGCGCTGGGCCGTGCACGAGGAGACGCAGGGGCGAACACCGTTGCCCGGTGGGGTGCTCGATGAGTCAATCGCAGCGTCGACCGACTTCGGCAATGTCTCCTACCGGATACCCGGCATCCACCCACTCATCAAGACCGCCGACGCCGAGGTGGCGCTGCACACCCGCGAGTTCGCGGCAGCCTCGATCACACCTGCCGCCGAAGACGCCGCCCATGACGCCGGATATGGGCTGGCGTGTACGGCCTTGGACTTCCTCGTCGACGACGGACTGGCCGCCGAGGTGGTAGCGGAATTCGAGCGCGACGGAGGAGCGGTCGACGTGGAGAACTACTTCAGCTAGATACAGATCGACTTCAACCAGATAAAGGAAGACACATGTCAACGACGACATCAGCGAAAGTCGGTATCGGCCAACGTCTGCTGGACGGGATCGAACGGCTCGGGAACAAACTGCCGGAGCCGTTCACCCTCTTCCTCGGACTGTTCCTCATCACCGGAGCGATCTCAACGGGCATGGCATTGGCCGACGTGTCGGTCTCGATTCCCGGCAGCGACGAGACCGTGGCGATCAAGGGACTGTTCACCGGGGAAGGCATGTCGTGGCTGACGACGACGATGGGGGAGAACTACATCGGGTTCCCACCCTTGGCCACCGTGCTCCCGATCCTCCTGGCGGTGGGCGTGGCCGAGAAATCGGGCATGCTCGCCGCAGCCGTGCGAATCGCCTTCGGCAAGAGCCCGCGCTGGCTGCTGCCCTATGCCGTCGGCTTCGTCGGCGTGGTCGGGTCGATCATGGCCGATTCGGCCTTCATCATCATCCCGCCGCTGGCTGCGCTCGTGTTCAAGGCCGCCGGGCGGCACCCGATGGCCGGGCTCATCGGCGGATTCGCCGCCACCGGGGCCGGGTATTCGACCTCGATCGTGCCGACCAGCCTCGATGCACTCTTCGCCGGCATCACCACCTCGGTGATGGGGACATTGCCCGACACCGACTATTCGGCCGTCAACCCGGTGTCGAACTACTTCTTCAACATCGTCGCCTCGATCGTGCTGGCGGTCATCGCCGGTTTCATCATCGACAAGCTCATCGAACCGAACATGGTTCGCAAAGGCGTTCCGCGCGAATACGCGGATGCCAAGGGATCGGGCCTGGCCAAGGAGTATCAGGCCAAGGACAACCCCTACGGCGAGAACTCCGTGTCCGCCGAGGAAGTCGAGGAATCACAGAAGGAGGTCAAGGCCGAACTCGAACCCGAAGAGAAGCGGGGCCTGGTATGGTCCCTGGCCTCAGCACTGATGCTCACGGCGGTGGTGCTCTTCGCCGTGCTCATCCCCGATTCGCCGTGGCGCAACGAGGACGGCGGCTTTCTGCCGAAGTCGCCCCTGCTGTCGTCGATCGTCTTCATCGTCTTCGCCTACTTCATGCTCATGGGCGTGGTCTACGGCTTCGTCGTGCGTACCGTGCGGTCGATGAACGATCTCGTGCGGATGATGAGCCAGTCGATCATCGACATGATGTCATTCCTCATCCTCGCCTTCATCCTCGGCCAGTTCATCGCCCTGTTCAACTGGACAGGGATCGGATCCTGGATCGCCGTGGCCGGCGCCTCCGGTCTCGAAGCCATCGGACTCACCGGATTCGCCGCTGTCCTCGGCTTCATGCTGCTGGCCAGCCTGCTCAACCTCTTCATCGTCTCCGGCTCCTCGATGTGGACGCTCATGGCCGCGGTGTTCGTCCCGCTGTTCGCGCTGCTCGGCTACGAGCCGGCCTTCATTCAAGCCGGGTTCCGCGTCGGCGACTCGGCCACCCAGGTCATCACCCCACTCAACCCGTACATGATCGTGCTGCTGGGCCTCGTGCGCCGGTATGAACCCAATGCCGGGCTCGGGACGATCATCTCGAGGATGGTCCCGTTCGTCATCCCATTCTGGCTGGCCTGGGCTGCGCTGCTGGCGATCTGGTTCTTCTTCGACCTACCGCTGGGCCCCGGCAACGGCATCTTCCTCAAGTAGGACGACTGTGAGGGCCGGACCGTCCGGGTTCGGCGCACCAGTTTCCATGTCGAGGTGGCGTCACAGCATCTGCCTCACGCCCTCACGCCAGTCGGTTGTGCCGAGTTCTTCAGCGAATGCCCCTGACTCAATGACGCAGGCGGAGTACCAGATCGGGGAAAGTTGATTGAGTTCGTACATCGAGCGTTCGACGATCCCTGCAACGCGAGTCGTCCAGCGGGGGAGGGAGAGCGGACTCTTCGGCCTGGTGCCCAGATGCTCGTGAGTGAACTTCGCAATCTCGGCGAGAGTCGGATTCGACGAGGGAGCGATGAGGAGGCGATGCGTCCCGGTGGGGACGTCTTCGAGCAGCTGTCCCGCACGGATCATCGCGGCAGCGAGGTCTTCGATCACGGTGATGCCGTGGGGGACATCGGAGCGTGCGGGCACACGGGCCCGACGACCCTTGGAAATCGGATCGGTGATGCACATCTTCACTACAGAGGACATCGGCTGCGCGCTCCGGCCGAGCAGATCACCGGCAATGATGCTCGCCGAGGTGGCCGGGTGTTCCAGCCTCGCCTCCATGAGCTGCTGTCTGATCCGTCCCTTCTCTTCAACAGGTGCAAATGGCGAAGACTCCGTCACCGGGCTGGTGAGGCCGACGAACGCGTAGACCGATTCGGGGAAGATGACCGGAATGCCCAGTTCCGCGGCGACATCCATGATCGTCTTCTCCAGCTGCGGTAGAACCTGTGCCCAGACTCGGCTGTCATAGGGAGCATGAACGCAGGCGAAGATGACATCGCTGCCTGCAGCGGCTTCGAGCAGCTGCGCAGGGTCGGATGCGTCGGCGCGAACACGGGCGATAGTGGCGTGGTCGGCTCGGTTGGCTCGGTTGGCTCGGTTGGCTCGGTTGGCGTTATCGGCGTACGCGGGCTCTGCCGATCCTGGGCCGGCTGTGGCGGTAACCGGGACGGCGGCTGGAGCTGAACGTGTTGCGACTGCAACGTGTACTCCTGCTGCCGTGAGTTGAGAGCCGATCTCGCTGCCGATCTGTCCATAGCCGATGACGAGTGCAGATTTCATGATGGTTGTCCTTCGCAGTTTCGTGATGCCGTGCGGACCGTCGAGTCCTTCAATAAATGAGAGCGCTGCTCTCTAAAGTCAGAATAGGCCGCCTCGCGCGGCAATTCAAGAGCACTGCTCGCTATTGTTATCTTTGCTCTCTCGTTCTAGGCTGAAGGCATGACGAACTCGACTCCGCGCCAGCGGGCCCGGCTGGAAACCGAAGCGCAGATCACCCGGATCGGGAACCGAATGCTTGATGACGACGGTCTCGATGGAGTCTCGCTTCGGGCCATCGCACGGGAACTCGGAATCGTCTCAAGCGCCATTTACCGGTATGTGAAGAACCGCGACGAACTGCTGACCATACTCATCCGCGACGCATTCACCTCGATCGCCGATGACGTGGATAAGGTTCTCGAACACGACACATCTGTTCTCACCGTCGGCGTGACGATGCTGGCTTGGTCGCGCAGGCATCCCAACCGGTGGGCGCTCATCTATGGCACGCCCGTTCCTGACTACCAGGCACCGCGGGACGAGACAGTGGTGCCTGGGACCAGGATCATGGTGACGCTGACGATCCTGCTCTCACAGTCCTCTCAGCAGACCTGCAACTCTCAGGTACCGCCGGCTCATGCATTGGAGGCGCTGCGTGAAGGACTGCGAGAACTGGGACTGGAGCCAGACGATCAGGTGATCATGCGCACTGTGGCTGTGTGGGCCGCGATCGTCGGCCTCATCAACGCCCTGCGATTCGGACAGTTCGGCCCCGGGGTCGAACTGGTCGAGGACGAACTGATGCAGGGACTCGTGTCGACGCTCGGATTTTGAGCGGGAGAACCAACCAGTGACGACGAGCCACTTACCCGTCGAGAAGACCGCGGATGTCCTCACTCGTGATCGCTGATGAGAAGCCCTCACCCTCATTGACGAGGGAGTCGAAGAGCTGTGCTTTCCTCTCCTGAAGCGCCAGCACCTTCTCCTCGATCGTCTTCTCCGAGACCATCCGATAGACCATGACGTTCTTCGTCTGCCCGATTCGGTGTGCGCGGTCGACTGCCTGAGCCTCGACCGCCGGGTTCCACCAGGGATCGAGGAGGAAGACGTAGTCCGCTTCCGTCAGTGTCAGGCCGAATCCACCGGCCTTGAGGCTGATGAGGAAGACGGGTGCGTCCCCGGCCCTGAAGTCCTCGATGACTGCGCCGCGATTGCGCGTGGAGCCGTCGAGGTAGGCGTAATTGATATTGCGATGATCGAGTTGTTCACCGACTCTGGTGAGGAACGAGGTGAACTGGCTGAAGATGATGGTCCGGTGGCCCTCGGCAACGATGTCGTCAAGGTGGGAGAAGAGTGCACTGAGTTTGCTCGATCCGATGTCTTCGTATTTCGCATCGATGAGATATGGGTCGATGGCCAACATGCGCAGGAGTGTCAGCGAGCGGAAGATCGCGAAGCGGTTGCGATCCATGTCGTTGATGAGACCGAGGAGCTTCTTCCTCTCTTTTTGCAGAACCGTGTTGTACAGCTCCCTGTGCTTGGTGCTGAGTTCGACGCTGAGAATCTGTTCCTGCTTCGGCGGCAGGTCGGCAGCGACTAGTTCTTTGTTCCGCCGCTTCATGAATGGTCGAATCCGCCGGCGCAGCAGGGCCATCCCCTCCGGGGCCTCGCCAGACTCGATCGGGGAGACGATCTCGCGCCGGAATTTCTCGAAGCCCGGAAGCAGTCCTGGTGAGGTGATCGAATACAGCGACCACAGGTCCGTCAGTGAGTTCTCCATCGGTGTGCCGGTGATGGCCAGGCGGAACCGGGCCTGGATCGCCTTCGCCGCAGTATGGACCTTGGCGGTCCTGTTCTTGACGAACTGTGCCTCATCGAGGACGAACGTGTCCCACACGATCGATCTGAAGGCCAGTGCGTCGAGGCGCAGAATGGCGTAGGAGGTGATGACGAGGTCCGCCTCCTCGATCTCCTCGGCCAGGGTGGTCTTCCGCTTCTTCTCTGTGGCCGAGACCGTGGCGACTCGCAGACCAGGTGCGAACTTCTCCGCCTCCGCTCGCCAGGTCGACATCACCGAGGTGGGTGCGACGACGAGGATGGGAGCGGCGTTCATGTTCGTGTTCTTGACGTGAGTGAACAGGCTCAGTGCCTGCAGCGTCTTGCCCAGGCCCATGTCGTCGGCCAGGATGCCGCCGAGTCCGCTCGACCACAGTGCTGCCAGCCAACTGAACCCCTCCTGTTGATAGGGCCGCAGTGTGGCGTCGATCCCTTCGGGCACGTCGAGAGATGGAATCTCGCCGAGGTGGCTGAGGGCTTCGACCGAGCGCCGCCATGAGGCTGCGGCAGCTGATTCGTCGACGAGCTCGTCGAATTCGGCCCACAGATCCATGTGATATCGGGACAGGCGGGGTGATTCCGGCTTCCAGTCCGCGATGACATCGGAGTCGGCGAGCATTTGTCGAAACTTGTCGAAGAAGGGTGCGTCGAGTGAGAAGTAGGCGCCGTCGGGCAGAACGATCATCGCAGCACCCTGCGCCAAGGCGACGAAGAGGTCGGCGAAGCGCACCTGCTGTCCGGCGATCGTGATGTCAAAGCGGATGTCGAACCAGTCGCTGTCCTCGGCTTCGTCGGTCGACATCGCGACCAGGGGCGCATCGGTGACTTCTCGATAGTCCGGACGACTACCGACCTCATGCACCTCGAGATGGTCGATGTCACTCAGGGCCGGCAGCAGTTTGTCGACGAGAACTGCTGTCTGCAGGTTGTCGAGGCCCACGGTGTCCGCCCGGCGAACCTCGCTCGGCAGTGTCAGCGGCATTGCGGTTGCGGCAATGGTGGTGCTCAGTTTCTCCAGTACATCGTCTTCGTGCTCGATGCTCCGGTTGCGATCGGCCAGCGGCCCGCGGCGGACCGGGAATGTCTGCACCGGGTGGTGGTAATGCCACTCCCAGGTCAGGTGCGCGCCATGGTCACCATACGTGACGGTGAGTGCGAGATCGGGAGGCACGAGCACAGGCAGGGCGACCGAATCGTCGGAGGAGACGACGGTGGTGGCGTAGGCGAGCTTGGGGTAGAAGTCAGTGAAGAAGTCACGGATCTGGCCATCGGTGATGGTGATCGGTTCCCACCGACGCAGCATCTGAACCACATCATGATTCGTCCTTGCCTCAGCTGGGGCAAGTACGATGGACAACCCACCGGAGGTCGAGATTCCGTAGAAGCCATGGTCATCGATCGGGCCGCAGAAGCCCTGGTCGAACGACTCTCCGTCAATCGTGACCAGGGAGCGGGCCTCGAGCCCGTCCGAGACCGCAACTACATCACATTCGGTCGACCCTTCCTCGCCTCGGCGAATCGAGAGTCCGCGGCTGGTGCCGACGAGTTCGATGCCCAGCGACCTCGCCTGATCGAAGAGATGCCAGAGCAAGGGCGAAGTGAACCAGTCAAGGACGACCGAGTCGTCATTCGTGATCAGGTGATTCGAGCTGATCGCGGACAGGCCGTAGAGCTGCGCGAACCAGGCCGCCTGCCCCTGTGCATATGCGCGAGTGTTTGAGTTGTTGGCGATGTTGGACCACGACACGTTTCCCTTGATCCAATTGCGGCGCGCACCTTCCATCAGCGGTCTCAGGGTGACGACGAGGTCTGTGCGACCGGTGAGCTCGGATCGTCTGATGGGGTGGGTTTCGAAGTTCCCGAAGCCCGTGCGTCTCAGCTCGGAGATCTCGAAGCCGAGGGCAAGGCGAGTCGGCGCGCTGCCGACCAGAGTGCCCCCGGGGCCGGAGGCCCATACTGAATCGTCGACTCGGTCAGCGGAGAACCCTGACAGAAGCGACTTCCAGTCGGATTCTCTTCGACTCTGTGATGACGGGGTGCTGCCATCAGGAGCCCGGCCTCGGGGGCTCGTGCGCGCTCCGCGCACGTGGGCGCTGCGCCAGTCGGCGTCGTCGGGGGAGCGGCGCTGGTCAGGATCGTGCAGCGCCGTTGAACCGAACGGTGCCACCTGCCGGATCGACGCCGCCATCAGTGCAGCCACCACGTGTTTGCAGTCTCCGCCCACAGGGCAGGTGCACATCGAGGAGATAACGGTGAACGATTTGGCTGTGGGATTGTGCCGCTCCAGCCGAACAGTGCTTGTGTAATCGTGTGCCGCGGTGCCGGAGACATCCGCCCGAAGAGTCATGGCCTCTGGGTCCCAGGTGGCCTGCCCGACCATTCCCTTGTTGGCATAGCTGCGCCCGCGCTCGTAGAACGTGGTGCCGAAGTAGTCCTGTAACTCCTTGGCACTCACGTACGGCAGTTCAACGGGAGGCATGCAACGATGGTCTCACTCGGCACTGACATGACAGAAGCGGCCCCCGACCAATGGTCGAGAGCCGCAGCGGATGTGAAGAGTCATCATGAATGGAGAGTCACCATGACTGGTGCGCGACGAGACTGCCGGCACACATCGTGCTTGTGTCAGCGAACGGGACCGGTGAACTTCTCGCCGGGGCCCTGTCCGGGCTCGTCCTGAATGGCCGAGGCTTCACGGAAGGCCAGCTGGAGGCTGCGCAGGCCATCGCGCAGGGGGCGAGCATGGTGGTCGCCGATGACGGTGGCGGCTCCGGTCACCAAGCCGGCAAGTGCGGTGATGAGCTTGCGCGCCTCGTCGAGATCCTGCAGCTCTGCTGCCGGAGCTTCGGGGGAGTCTTCGGCCAGTCCGCATTTGACGGCGGCAGCGGACATCAGGTGCACAGCTGCTGATGTGATGACCTCGACGGCTGGTACTTCGGCGATATCACGAGTGACATCGGCAACCGCCTCGGCGGGTACAGAATTTTCAGAACTCATGGGACTAGCTTGACATATGATTGACCCGGCGATTGCACGATCGACCTCGATGTGCGAAGTGTCATGAAGCGTAGTACACTGAATCGTGGTGCGAAGCGGGGTCTGACTCCCACCTTGATCGTGTAGAGCGATCGGGTCCAATGATCTGATGATCGACAGCCCGGGTGCAAGCTTGAGGCAGAAGAGTTCAGATCGAGGTGTATTCACTTGATGTGCTGCGGTTTCAATTCCGTTGCTCTGATGTGTGTGCAGGCTCCCTTGGCATGTGGTCAATGGGAGCCTTTTCTATTGCCACGACATCATTTGAGCTAAAAAGGAGTGAACACATCAGCGAGACGCGCATCAATGACCGGATTCGGGTTCCCGAGGTCCGGTTGGTCGGACCCAACGGTGAACAGGTCGGTATCGTTGCCATTCGCAAGGCACTCGACCTCGCTCGCGAGGCTGATCTCGACTTGGTCGAGGTTGCACCGCAGGCGAAGCCTCCCGTAGCCAAACTTATGGACTACGGGAAATTCAAATACGAATCTGCTCAGAAGGCCAGAGAAGCCCGCAAGAACCAGGCGAACACTGCGCTGAAAGAGATCCGCTTCCGTCTCAAGATCGATGAACACGACTACGAGACCAAGAAGGGGCATGTGACCCGCTTCCTGGCCGGTGGCGACAAGGTCAAAGTCATGATCATGTTCCGCGGACGTGAACAGTCTCGCCCCGAAATGGGCATCAAGCTGCTCAACCGCCTGGCCGAAGATGTGTCGGACCTGGGCACCGTCGAATCCTCACCACGAGTCGACGGACGCAACATGGTGATGGTCATTGGCCCACATAAGTCAAAATCCGACGCCAAGGCCGAGGCCCGCAAGGCATCATCAGATGCCAAGGGCAACGTCGCCGAGGTGAAATCCCGACGCGATCGCGTCGCTGCAGAGAAGCACGCAGCGCCCGACGCGTGAGTAGTAAGTACCGATTCGCTGGAGCCTGAACGGTTTCAGCGTGTGAAGTAGTTGGCGGTGGCCGCCACCGACAACGAAATGCAAAGGAGAACGGCTCGATGCCGAAGCAGAAGACGAACAGCAGCGCCAAGAAGCGCATGCGTGTGACGGGTACTGGCAAGATCATGCGTGAAGGCGTGAACAACCAGCACAAGTTCGAGGGCAAGTCCTCGGCCCGTAAGCGTCGCGTTGCGGAGGACCAGGTCCTCACCGGCGGAGATCGCGCCAAAGCCCGCAAGCTTCTGGGCAAGCTCAAGGGCAGGTGAGACCCTCTCGGGTCTCCAATCCCGGGCAGCCACGCATGTGGTTCCCATAGCTTGAACCAGACTCCGGCACCGCCGGCAGAACCAATTTTGAAGGAGTAACACGTGGCACGTGTTAAGAGAGCGGTCAACGCTCACAAGAAGCGCCGGGTCATCCTTGACCGGGCAAGCGGCTACCGTGGACAGCGCTCGCGCCTGTACCGCAAGGCCAAAGAACAGGTCATCCACTCGCTGGTCTACAGCTACCGTGACCGTCGCGCCCGCAAGGGTGACTTCCGTCGCCTGTGGATCCAGCGCATCAACGCCGGTGCTCGCGCCAACGGCATGACGTACAACCGCTTCATCCAGGGCCTCAAGGCCGCTGGCGTCGAGGTTGACCGCCGTATGCTCGCCGAGCTCGCCGTCAACGATTCAGCCACCTTCGCGCACCTGATCAAGGTTGCCAAGGAAGCTCTTCCGGCTGACGTCAACGCAGCGAAGACCGCCGCAGCCTGAGCTGCCGGTCCTCATACTCTCAACGGCCCCGAACTTACTTGGTTCGGGGCCGTTGAATTTGTCTCAGCACTTCCAGCACTTCCAGAACGCGGGTCGACAAACTCCATGAAGCTTCCAGACGTCATCTCCTCCACACAGTCGAAACGGATCAAGAACGCCGTCAAGCTGCTCAAGCGCCACGGCCGCAAGACCTCGGGGCAGTTCCTCGTCGAAGGGCCGCAGGCCGTGCGAGAAGCGCTGGATCGTCATGTCTCGCAGGACCTTGACGGGCACAATCCTGGTGTTCCGGAGTGGATGGGCTCGACCATCGATCCCAAGGGTGCTGTCGTCGACCTCTTCATCACCGAGGAAGCGGCCGAGGTTCATCCCGAATTCGTCGAGACCGTCAAGGGCGCACAGATCGACTGGAACATCGTGACCCCGGAGGTGCTTGCCGAACTGGCGACGACCGTGAACTCACAAGGTGTCGTCGCCGTGTGTGAACACCTCGATGTGGCCCTTGACTCGGTGATCGACAAAGAAGCTCAGCTCATCGTGGTGCTCTCGCAGGTCCGTGACCCCGGCAACGCCGGCACGATCATCCGCCTGGCCGATGCCGCCGGTGCTGATGCCGTGGTGCTCACCAA
The DNA here is from genome assembly GCF_021532235.1 of Brevibacterium sp. UCMA 11752. Classification (NCBI taxonomy): domain Bacteria; kingdom Bacillati; phylum Actinomycetota; class Actinomycetes; order Micrococcales; family Brevibacteriaceae; genus Brevibacterium; species Brevibacterium sp. UCMA 11752. The sequence goes on from NZ_JACBOS010000003.1 coordinate 2,363,678, forward strand.
CTCGAGTGTCGACATCTACAACGACAAGACCGTGCGTTCGACAGCTGGCTCGCTGTTCCACGTCCCCGTGGTCACCGGTGTGGGACTGTCCGAGGTGACCGAACTGGCCCGTGCCCGTGGACTTCAGGTCCTTGCCGCGGACGCCAACGACGATGCCCATGACCTCCACCACCCCTGGGACTCCGGTCTCGACCTGACCGCTCGCACCACCTGGGTCTTCGGCAACGAGGCGTGGGGGATGGGCGAGAAGGACCTGGAACTCTGCGACGCCTCGGCCGCCGTGCCGATCTACGGCAAGGCGGAGAGCCTCAACCTGGCCACAGCCGCCAGCGTGTGCATCTACGAGAGCGCACGTAACCAGCGGATGTGAGGCAACTGCCTCTCGTTCAACGCTGGGTCAAGTTTTCCCCGTTGCCTCGGAGCGAAAACCTCCTTCAGCGTTGAACGACAGTTTCGAATGGTGGGCAGAGCGTCATCGATCCGCCTGTGATGGCGAGTGGTCTGTTGTCCACAGGCGCTTCGTGTCATCTTGCGGTAAGTGTCGTCATCGCAGATGCTGATGGCATGTTCGTCTGTCTGAGCACTGCAGAACTCACGGCTGCTGGTTGGTCTTCACACCAGATCGACAACGCCCTGGCCTGCTGTCTCCGACGGGTGCGGTCCGGCCGATACCTCGTGAAACGACAGTGCCAGACGCCGATTCACGAGCACATCGCACTGATCGCTGGTTCCGATCGCACGCATCTCCCGGTGGAGACCGCGGGAATGAGGAAACGTGATGAGGACCTGCGCATTCTCGTCAGATCGTACGTGGGCGACCTTCCGCCAGGGGCAACACTTTCGCACAGAAGCGCTCTCATCGTGCATGGGCTGCCTATCCCTTACTTCGACCGCGATGAGTCCATAGTCGCCGAGGTGGTTCATCCGACTCATGGAGTCCGCCGGAACACCCTCCTGATGAGGCGCCGGGACTACGGATCAGCCGAGGTATGCGAGATCGACGGAGCACGCGTGACCACGTTGCTGCGCACCTTGGCCGATATTGCTCGCGACTATCCGCTTGCGTTCGCGGTCGCCGTTATCGACGCCGCTATCCACACTTCCCTGGTGACCTTGCCGCTGGTTAGGGAGTACTGCGAAGCGCACCCGGTGCGGACGCGTCAACGCCGGGTCGATCGGGTGTTGGGGCTCGCTGACGGTCGCCGCGAGTCGATCGCCGAATCCATCTGTGCTGTGCGATTCGTCGAGTTCTCCATTCCAGGGTTCGAACCACAGGTGACCATTCGCGATGAGAACGGGAACTTCGTCGCGCGAACCGATTTCGCAAATAGGCGAGCGAAAACTGTCGCAGAGTTCGACGGCGCTGGAAAGTACCATCTGCCGGGCCGAGATCCGCGACGAGAACTCGAGCGCGAACGTCAACGTGAGTACAGGCTGCGAAACCTCGGATATTCGGTATTCCGCCTCCGGTGGCAAGACCTCTTCTCCGCTGATGTGTTCCTCAGAATCAAAGCACGCGTCGCGAGCACCACAGGAACCACAGGCTGACTAGCACAAGCATCCACACTGCGCGGCCGCTCGTTCAACGCGGAGCCAGCTCTTCCCGCCGAGGCAACAGGGAAAGCCTGGCTCAACGTTGAACGACGGCGAAACATGCGAAACAGCGCGAAGACGGCTCGGTAGTATGCAGCTGGAAGTAGGCACTAGGAAGGCGGGTGTGCCCGACGGCATGTGTGTCACCGGAACCCGATACGGTGAGCCTATGACGACTGAAGCTCCTCGCGAACCCAAGATCAAGCTGACGAACCTGACGCCTGGCTACCTCGGTGATATCGGTCCGGAAGAGTTTCTAGAGGGCATGGAGTTCACGGACCTTGACCTCGCCGAGGTGGATTCCACCCAGGCCACGTACCTGGACTGTTCGCTGTCCCGCGTGAACTTCGGGGCAGCCGAGGACCCAGTGGATCTCACCGGTGCACGTTTCTCGGGCTCGAAGATCGAAGACTCCCGCGCCGATACATGGACGATGCCACGGGGAAGTTTCATCCATACCGTGATCTCTGGAACACGGATCGGTGCTGGAGTCTTCCATGACAGCGTGTGGGAGAAAACGACCTTCAACAACTGCCGCATCTCCTACCTCAATTTACGCGGAGCCAAACTCACCGACGTCGAATTTCGCGACTGCGTCATCGACGAGATTGACCTCGACCGAGCCAAGGTCAACCGAGTGTCATTCCCCGGCTCCACGGTCGGAGTGCTCCAGTGCGAACAGGCGACGCTGGGCAATGTGGACCTCCGGGGCCTGCAGCCGCACAAGATCTCCGGAGTCCACTCATTGCGCGGAGCCACCATTGATGAAACACAACTGATGCTCTTCGCCGATCTCTTCGCGCACGAACTCGGCATCTCGGTCGAATGACCGCCGACGAGGCTGGTCCAACGGATCCGTAAGGAGAGCAGGAGGGGAGCAGCACCGATGTTCTACCCGCCGATGATGGGCTACCTGATCGTGACGGCGGTCAGCGTCTTGATGATCGTCGCACAGCGCAGACAGGCGATCGGCAGGAACTCTGTGATCGGGATCCGGACGCGGCACACGCGCGCATCCGATGCGTCGTGGAAGGCAGGGCAGCGCGCGGGCAGGCCCTACCTCATTGCCATGGCCGCCATCAGCATCTGCCATGCAGTAGCGCTGTTCTTCGCCGAGATATCGGATGCCACCACAACTGGCCACGTCCTGTCCGTAGTCGGATGGGTGCTCGTAGTCATCTGCGCCGTCTTGGCAGGCAGAGCGGCAAACAGCGCCGCAAGGTCAGTTGGATAGTGCGGCAGGTTCAGCCGGACTCTGAAGTCAGCCCTACTGATTGTCCAGCGCCTGAGTCGCTCGCTCACCCAACTCATCGATGAGAACTCGCTCGTTCTCCGAATAGTCGATGGGCACGACGACGAGGTGGACTCCACCGGCGGCGAAGGCCGACTCGAGGACCTCGTTCATCTCGCTGACATTCTCGAGCCGATGCCCGGTTGCCCCGTAGGACTCGGCATAGGCGACGAACTCCGGATTGCCGAACGTGAGGCCGTAGTCGGGCATGCCGTCCACGGCCTGCTTCCACCGAATCATGCCATAGGAGCTGTCTTCGAGGACGAGCACCACGAGGTCAAGGCCGAGGCGAACAGCGGTCTCCATCTCCTGGCTGTTCATCATGAACCCACCGTCACCGACGACTGCCATGACCCGGCGATCCGGGTAGGTCAGTTTCGCAGCCATGGCAGACGGGAGACCGGCACCCATCGTCGCCAATGCATTGTCGAGCAGGAGAGTGTTGGCCCGGGTGGTGCGGTAATTGCGGGCGAACCAGATCTTGTACATGCCGTTGTCCAACGCCACGATCCCGTCGACGGGCATGACCGTGCGTACCTCGGCGACGATGCGCTGCGGAATGAACCGGTCATCGGTCGAACGCTCTTCGATCTTCTCCAGAATCCCTGCCCGCATCGGCAACAGTGCCCCGGCATTGGGCACATGACCGACGAGTTCCACAGCGAGTCGATCGAGGCTGGGGCCCAAGTCACCGATGGTCTCGACCTGCGGGAAGTAGACCTGCTCGACGACGGCTGCCCGGTAGCCGACGTGGACGACGGTCGGTCCGTTCTCGTCCATCGTGAACGGCGGCTTCTCGGTCGTATCGTGGCCGATGGTGACGATGACATCGGCCTTCTCGATCGCATCGTGGACGTAGTCTCGGCTGGTCAGGGCCGCGGTGCCCATGTACAGGTCGGACGAGCCGGACACGGATCCCTTGCCCATCTGAGTGGTGAAATAGGGGATGCGCACCCGGGAGACGAACCGTGAGAGCGCCTCGCTGCAGTCCGAGCGCGAGGCATCGGCGCCGAGCATGAGCAGTGGCCGCTTGGCATTCCGGATCACCTGGGCTGCGGCATCGACGGCGTCATCGCTGGCAGTCGCCCGTCCATTCGTGTGCGGTTGGATCAGGTCTGCATGCTCGACAGGCATGGCGGCAATGTCCTCGGGAAGTTCCAGGTGGACCGGGCCCGGCCGTTCGGACCGGGCGACGCGGAAGGCCTCCCTGACCATGGTGGGGACCATGTTCGCCGAGGTGATCTGTCGGCTGTCCTTCGTCAGCGGCTTCATCGTCGCCACAGTATTGACGATCTGGAAGCGTGCCTGCTCGGCTGTGCGGATCCCCTTCTGGCCGGTGATCATGATCACCGGCATCCCGCCGAGGTGGGCGTAGGCCGCACCGGTCGCTAAGTTGAGCGCGCCGGGACCGAGCGTGGTCAGACACACTCCTGGCTTGCCTGTCAGACGCCCATAGGTTGCGGCCATGAACGCGGCAGCCTGTTCGTGGCGGGTGAGGACGAATTCGATCGAGGACTGGCGCAGAGAATCGATGAAGTCGATGTTCTCCTCACCGGGGATGCCGAAGACGCGTTCGACTCCCTCGTTCTCCAGGGCCTTGACCATGACATCGGAAGCTCGCTGAGTCGTCATGTTTCGACACTACATCTTTTGGAGTGGGGCCTCGATGACTCAGCTCACAGATGTGGGCACGGACAGGGATCCGGTGGAGCCGCCTCGGCGAGGGTGGGAGCCACAGGAGCGGCGGGACACGATCCGGACGAGTGGTCGAGCACGGAATCACAGGCGATAGACTTGAGCGCAGCAGACAAACGGCATTGAAGTACGCAGAAGATGCAGATTACGCAGATGAAGGACATTGATGACTGACCAGCTCGACCCTCTGGATGAGTCGGCCGTGAACGCGGCCGTTGACGCGGCACTGAGCGCATTCGCGGACGCACGCACCCTCGACGATCTCAAGGCCGCGAAGATCGAGTTCACGGGCGACAAGGCCCCGCTGGCGCTGGCCAACCGGGCCATCGGCGGACTCGACAAGGCCGATAAGGCCGCCGCCGGCAAGATCGTCGGCAAGTCCCGCGGCCAGGTCAAGAAGGCCCTCGACGCCCGTCAGGCCGAGCTGGAAGCCGAGCGCGACGCAGCAGTTCTCATCGAAGAGTCCATCGACGTCACTCTGCCCACTGACCGCAACCGCCTCGGCGCTCGCCATCCGCTGTCCCTCATCCAGGAACAGGCCGCCGACTACTTCATCGGCCTCGGCTGGGAAGTTGCCGAAGGCCCCGAGATCGAATCCGAGTGGCTGAACTTCGATTCCCTCAACTTCGGACCCGACCATCCTGCTCGCCAGATGCAGGACACCTTTTTCGTCGACCCCCCTGAGGCCGGCCTCGTGCTGCGCACCCACACGTCCCCGGTTCAGTCCCGCTCACTCCTGCAGCGCGGTGTCCCGCTCTACATCGTGTGCCCGGGCAAGACCTTCCGCACCGATGAACTCGATGCCACCCATACCCCGGTCTTCCACCAGATCGAGGGCATCGCCATCGACAAGGGCCTGACCATGGCCAACCTGCAGGGCACCCTTGACGGCTTCGCCCGCGAGATGTTCGGCCCGGAGTCGAAGACCCGCCTGCGCCCCAGCTTCTTCCCGTTCACCGAACCGAGCGCGGAAATGGACTTCTGGTTCCCCAACAAGGTCGGCGGGCCCGGCTGGATCGAATGGGGCGGCTGCGGCATGGTCCACCCCAATGTGCTCAAGGCCGCGGGCATCGACCCCGACGTCTACCAGGGCTTCGCCTTCGGTATGGGCATCGAGCGCACACTGATGCTGCGCGAAGGAATCAACGATATGCATGACATGGTCGAGGGCGATGTGCGCTTCTCGGCACGTTTCGGAATGAAGGCTTGATATGCGCGTCCCACTGAACTGGCTGGCCGACTACGTCGATCTCCCGGCTAATACGGATCCCCATGCCCTGGCCGCGGAGTTCGCGTCGATCGGACTCGAGGAAGAGGACTTCTTCGGCCCCGAGATGACCGGGCCCCTCGTCGTCGGTCGCGTCCTCGAACTTGTCAAGGAAGAGCACTCGAACGGCAAGACCGTCAACTGGTGCCGTGTCGACGTCGGCCCCGCACACAACGAAGATGCCGATGATCCGAAGGACCCGCAGCCCGGCGAGGAACGTCCCAGCCGCGGCATCATCTGCGGTGCCCACAACTTCGTCGTCGGCGACCTCATCGTCGCCTGCCTGCCCGGAGCCGTCCTGCCCGGTGATTTCCAGATCGCTGCGCGCAAGACCTACGGCCACAAGTCCGACGGCATGATCTGCTCGGCCAAGGAACTCGGCCTCGGCGAGGACCACGACGGCATCATCGTCCTCACCGACCTCGGCCTCAGTGGCGAGCCCGGCGACGATGCGATCGCCCTCCTCGGACTCGACCAGGTCACCCTCGACGTCAACGTCACCCCTGACCGTGGTTACCAGCTGTCGATGCGCGGCATCGCCCGCGAGTACGCGCAGATGAAGGGCCAGTCCTTCACCGATATCGGCAGCCCCACCGTCGCCGAGGTCAACGCCCCCACCGATGACGGGTTCCCTGTCGTCATCGAGGACTCCAACCCCATCGACGGCAACGTCGGCTGCGACCAGTTCACCGCCCTGCAGGTCACCGGGCTCGACCCGGCAGCGACAACCCCGTTCTGGATGCAGCGCCGACTCATCGCCGCAGGCATGCGCCCCATCAGCCTCACCGTTGATGTCACGAACTACGTCATGCTCGAACTCGGTCAGCCCCTGCACGCCTATGACACGGCGCTGCTGGGCGAGGAGATCGTCGTTCGCCGCGCGCAGGCGGGGGAGAAATTCACGACCCTCGATGATGTCGAACGCAGCCTGGACGCCGAGGACCTCCTCATCACCGACCGCGGTGGACAGGGTTCAGGCACTACCAGCGGCAAGATCATCGGTCTCGCCGGTGTCATGGGCGGCGCCGCGGTCGAGGTCAACGATAAGACGACCGACGTGGTCATCGAGTCCGCTCACTTCGATCCGATCTCGATCGCCAGGACCGCACGGAGGCACAAGCTGTCCTCCGAGGCCTCGCGTCGCTTCGAACGTGGAGTCGACCCGTTGCTCGGCCCCGTGGCCGCACGCCGCTGCGCTGACCTGCTCGTCGAACTCGCCGGCGGGACACTCAGCCCGGCGACGACACAGGTCGGGCAGGTTCCCGAGCCCACCGTCATCGAGCTTCCGATCAAGCGCGTCGACTCGCTCGTCGGCGTCGACTACACCACCGCCGAGGTGACCGGGCTGCTCGAAGGCATCGGTGCAGGCATCGAGGTCATCGGCAAGGACCGTCTGGCCGTGACCGTGCCCTCCTGGCGCACGGACATCACCGCAGACGTCGACCTCATTGAAGAAGTCGCCCGCACCGGCGGCTACGACCGGATCCCATCGATCCAACCGGCCGCTCGCGCCGGACAGGGCATGACCGAAGCACAGCGCACCCGGCGCCGGATCTCTAATCTGCTCGCCGCCGACGGGTACACGGAGGTGCTGTCCTACCCGTTCACGTCCGATAAGCGTGATGATCAGCTGCGCCTTGAAGCCGACGATGTGCGCCGCAAGCACATCCGCCTGGCGAACCCGATGTCCGAAGACCTGCCGCTGATGCGCACCAACCTGCTCTCGACCCTGGTCGAACTGGTGGCACGCAACTTCGGTCGTGGAGCCAAGGATGTCGCCCTGTTCGAGGCCGGGCTCGTCTCCACCTCGGCGGGACTGCCTGCCGGTCCCGGACCACGGCACCTGCCCGGCTACCACCCGACGGATGCGGAACTCGAGGAGGTCTACGCCTCGGTTCCCGCCCAGCCGTACCACTACGCGGGCATCATCTCCGGCAACGTCGAACTGCCCGGCGTCTGGGGCAAGGGCCGCAAGGCCGAGGCCACCGACGTCATCGACACTGTTCGTCGTATCGCCCGTACCAACGGCATCGAGGTCACCGTCGACGCGGACCAGGTTGCCCCCTGGCACCCGGGTCGGGCGGCGAAGTTCCTCCTCGCCGACGGTCAGACTCTCGGTCATGCCGGTGAGCTGCACCCGAAGGTGTGCGAGAACCTGGGACTGCCCGCGCGGACCGTGGCCTTCGAGATTGATCTCGACGCCCTACTGGCACAGGATGATCTGCGGACCTGGGATGGTGCCCTGTCAACCTACCCAGTCTCGCGTCAGGACGTCGCCCTCATCGTCGACGAGTCACTGCCCACGCAGACTCTGGCGGCGACGCTGCGCGAAGGTGCGGGGGAGGAACTTGAGCTTCTCGAGACCTTCGACCTCTACACCGGTGACCAGCTGCCCGAGGGCAAGAAGTCCCTGGCCTTCCGCCTGACGTTCCGGGCACCGGATCGTACGCTCAAGGCCGATGACGCTTCAGCAATGCGTGAGGCTGCGACGCAGCTGGCCGCTGAGCGCCACAACGCTGAAGTCCGCAGCTGAGGACTGAACGCATGATGGCCCGGTCGGTTGCTTCGGTATCCCGGCCGGGTCCTGTCACATCCGAACCGAACATCAGAGGAGTCTGACCATGACCGAGAAGCTGCCCTACGGAACCAACCTGCCCACAGAAGGTGCGAGCGCGGGGGCGACAGCTGTGCCGTCCGAGACCATCGCGGTCGTGACCGGTGGAGCCCGCGGCATCGGCCGCTACCTGTCCGAAGCGTTCGCGAAGGCCGGCTACCACGTGGTCGTCACAGCCACCTCGGCGTCGAAGGCTGAGGCAGCGGCGGCGGAGATCGTCGAGGCCACCGGAGGAGCGGTCACCGGGTTGGAGCTGCGCGCCGATGACATCGACTCGGTGTCGGCGTTGCGCATTGCGGTCGCAGCGCTCGAATCTGAGAGTGGCCGCCGTATGCAGGTTCTGGTCAACAACGCCGGCCGCATCGAGTCCACCGAGGGCCCGCTGTGGGAGGCAGACCCGGAGAGCATCAAGGGTGTCGTCGACGCCAACGTCCTCGGCGTTGCCCTCATGGTCAACGCCTTCGCGCCCGTATTGATCACAAACGCCGAGGCGACCGGTCGTCCCAGCCGCATCATCGACCTCAACTCGGGGTCGGGAGCGCAAGGGACTCCGGCGTATGCCGTGTACTCGGCGTCGAAGGCCTCCTTGTTCCGTCTCGCCGATTCCGTCGTCCACTTCGGCCACGAGAAGGGTCTGCGGATCTTCGAGATGGCACCCGGCGTAGTCGAGACCGAGATGACGAAGTCGATGCCCGTCCATGACTTCCGCGGTGAGGGCGACTGGACGAGTCCGTCCCAGGTCACCGACCTGGCCGTGGCGTTGGCTTCGGGATCGCTCGATGCATTCACCGGTCGTTACGTGCGTGCCGGTGCTGACAGTGAAGAGTCCTTGATCGCCGAGGCGGCCGCTGGCTTGGAGACGTCCACGCGGCGGCTCGTCCTCGGCTGAACTCCTCGGTCTTCGCAGAGTTCACCGGCAGACTGACGCATCGGCAGAGCAGTGATCCGCACACTTCTCATCGACAACTACGACTCGTTCACCTTCAACCTCTACCACTACCTCGCCGAGGTCAACGGCATCCCGCCGGTCGTTGTGTCCAATGACTGGACCGACTGGCACCCGGGTGCACTGGTTGGGTACGACAATGTGGTGATCTCACCCGGGCCAGGTTCCCCGGACAAGATCGCGGATTTCGGCATCTGTGCTGAGGTGATTGCGACGGCGACAATTCCCATCCTCGGCATCTGCCTGGGGCATCAGGGGATCGCCCTGGCTCACGGTGGATCCGTCGCTCATGCTCCCAGCCCACGGCACGGTCGGCTCTCAGAGATCCGGAACTTCGGCGTCGATCTCTTCACCGGTCTTCCGCCGACGTTCAACGCGGTGCGCTATCACTCGCTGGTCGTCACCGACGTTCCCGAGGAGCTTGAAGTGACTGCCTATTCCGACGACGGAGTCATCATGGGTCTGCGTCATCGAACTCTTCCGCAGTGGGGAGTCCAGTTTCATCCCGAATCGATCTCGACCGAGCACAGCCTGGCGTTGCTGGGCAATTTCGCAAGACTGACCCGGGAGTGGGCAAGCGGAGAGACGGAACCCTCGACCACTGGGACTCTGGGTTCCGGGACTCCGAGCTCCAGAACTCTGTCCTCCGGCACCCTTGACCGACCCGAGCCGGTCACAGTGGTCCTTCAGGTGGAAGCCTTGGAGCTGTCGGTACCGGTCGAGACCATCTTCGCAGGGTTGTACGGGGACGCGGAGGAAGCTGTCTGGCTCGATGGCAATGACCCAAGCAGTGGTTCATCGAGGTTCACCATCATGGGTGCGCCTACCGGGCCGAACGGCCGAGTCGCTTCGGCGGATACGCGCACCGGCACAATCCGCATTCGATACACCGGAAGTACTCCGGCGGGTACAACAGCCACTGAGGCGACAGTCAGCAGCGGCCTGTTCGACTGGCTCGAAGCCGAACTGGACGCCATCGACGTCGAGGCTCCGGCGCTTCCCTTCGACTTCCGCCTCGGCTGGGTCGGATACCTGGGATACGAGCTGAAGGCAGAGGTCGGTTCGCCTAACCAGCACCACTCGGACCTGCCAGACGCCTCCCTGATGTTCCTCGACCGCGCTGTCGTCATCGACCACGATGAGTCGAAGGTCTACCTGCTGGCACTCAACGGACTCGGCTCGTCACCAACAGACTGCGAGACCTGGTGCGCCCAGGCGAGGGCTGCGATCCAGGAATTCGCTTCCGCCGACCCGTTGGCCCCTGGGGGACCGCACGTTGGCCCGGCCTCCCACACCGCTGCGCTTACCGCGACGTCGCTGATGGCCCGTCAAACCCGTAAGCAATACCGTGACAACATCGAGCGGGTGCTGGAGAAGATCACCGACGGTGAGACCTATGAGGTCTGTCTGACCAATATGCTCGAAGCCGAGGGAGAGTTCGACACTCTGAGCGCATACCTCGCTCTGCGAGCACAGAACCCGACCCCGTTCGGCGTCTATCTCGTGTCGAAAGACGCGACGATACTCAGCACATCTCCGGAACGCTTCCTGCGCATCGGCTCTGACGGTCGGGTCGAGTCCAAACCGATCAAAGGCACACGAGCACGCGGCCGCACAGACGAGGACGACACCGCGATCAAGGAGGAGCTGCAGTTTTCGGAGAAGGATCGCTCGGAGAACCTCATGATCGTCGACCTCGTCCGCCACGATCTTGGCGCCACTGCCGAACTCGGGTCTGTCGATGTCGACGTGCTCTTCGGCATCGAATCCTATGCCACTGTCCATCAGATGGTGAGTACGGTCAGTGCGGTCCTCGACCCCGAACATTCCCCGGTGGCGTGCGTCCGAGCGGCGTTCCCACCGGGATCGATGACCGGGGCGCCGAAGCTGCGGACGATGTCGATCATCGACGAACTCGAGACCGGTCCCCGGGGTGTCTACAGCGGGGCAGTCGGCTACTTCTCCCTCAACGGCGCCGTCGATCTCAGCGTGGTCATCAGGACGCTGGTCGTTGCCGATGGCACCGTTCGGTACGGGGTCGGTGGTGCAATCGTCGCCCTCTCTGACCCCGAGGACGAATACGCTGAAACTGTGGCAAAGGCCGCACCTCTGTTGCGACTGTTCGGCGACGCAGTATTTCCTGGAGCGGGCGAGAGCCTGCCGCTTGGTCGGGGTGTGAGCGATGCCAACCTCGATCACGAGGAACTCATCAATGATCACGAGGAACCAATTGATAGGGAAGGCACCGCGACATGAGGAGCTGGACTTGGGACCCACTGCGCAGAGAATTCGTGTCGGGTGGTGCAACCGGTGAACTCCGACTCGCAGATTCCTGGTTCGTCGGTGATGGCAGAGTCCGCGCATTCGAAAGGCATCGCCGACGATTCAGCAAGGCTGCTCTCGAGCTGGGGTGCACTGATGCGGACTCGACCGACTTCTGTTCAGCGCTCATCGACCTCATTCCGCGTTCGGGGGAGTGGTTCCCCAGAGTAGAGGTCCTCGGCGACGACGAACCTGCCCTCGGGTTTCGGCTGAGACCAGTACCGTCTCGCACCGACGAACTCGACGTGTGGATCCCACCATTCTCCGATCCGCGTCAACACCCGAAGACAAAAGGCCCAGACATTGGACGTCTCGGCGAGCTGCGGACTCGGGCGCACGAGGAGCATAGGTGCGACGAGGTGCTGCTCGTCGACGAACACGGGTTCGCCGTCGAATCGGCAACCTCGAGCCTGCTGTGGTGGGAGGACGAGACACTGTGCGTTCCGCATCCTGAGCTCGCTCAGCTTCCGGGCGTGACCACCTCACTGATCCAAGACGAAGCTCGCAGACGGTCCATCAGGATCGAGTATCGGCGGGTGCGACCATCCGATCTGTTGAGACACGAGGTGTGGCTGGTTAACGCTCTGCACGGAATCCGGCGCATCCGCGCCTTTTCCGGCCAGCTCAATTGCGAATGCGCTCGTGCGACGAAGAAGTTCTGGGAATGGAAGGCGTGGCTCGCTGTCCAGATGACACTTGTGTGACCGGAGCATCTGGTTCACAGCCTTTTGGTGGCTAAACAAAGATGACTCGTAAATCTCTACAGTGAGACGCAAAACTATTGATATTGATTGAAATATATAAACAATTACTGGCTTTCGCAGATGTGTATCGTTGGTCCTAGTCTTTGCCTTTGGAGTGCAGGTCGAGAAGATCCTAAAACTGAATCAAGCGTATAGCGCCGGCAACGCACTTGCGCATAAAATATACAAAGGCGGCGTCTATATGGGTGTTTGATCTGGCGATGTAGTCAGCCAGGAAATAGTCTTCGTAGGCCAAGACGATCGGAGGTTTCTGTGCATCCGTAAATTCATCGAATGGTTCACTATAAGAGAAGCTCTTGGGAGCCTCGATTAAATTGCCAATGATGCACTCTCCGGACTCTTGCAAGTCAAGAAGTCGAGCAAAACCTAAAGTTCTATCAGTTTCAGCGGTCGCACCTAAGAATGCCACCAGCGGATCCATGTGATAAACAGGGTGACCTTCAGATAAGTCAACCCCACTCACCATTTGACCACGCGTCTCAACGGGAATGTCATCATAAGGAATTAGTATGAAAATTCGGGCTTGATCATCTCGATCCTTTAGGGCCAACAAATGGAAGCCTTCGATGGATTCGGCGTCGATCATTGCGGGCCTCCAAGCGGGTCAAAATCAAATGGAAGACCGTCAGTGGTGGTCAGAAAACTGGTTGGTGATTTTCGATTACCGTTGGCAGGTGGATCGAAAGGGTCACTTAAGAACATGTTCAAACTAGCCGCCTCCGCTTCTCTATCTCTTGCAGAAGGCGGATCGGTTGCTTGATTTCTACCCAAGACTTTGTTACTAATTTGATGTAAGTACAGTGCCAGGGGAGGAGCTGTAGCTGTTGCTACGGTACTTGCTAGATCCAGCCCAAGCATCGCGGACAGCGGGGCGGACGTAATTCCTGCGAAGATTACCCCTTTCAGCTCCGATCCAATTCCTTGAAATTTCGATTTATTGTCGTTTCTAATTTCCGATGTGCGATTCCTGATCCTATTGATTAGATCCAGTCGATCTGCAATGTCAAGGTCGGTCGAAAGTAGTGTCAAGTCACCACGGACCGTATTGCGCCATTCGGTCATCTTGTCGCGTTCCCGAATCTTTAGAAGATCGGAAGGCTGCATCGTATCAATGAGCTCCTTGGCATAAGTGGGAAGAGATACCATATTTCGAAGTGCACCTTGTTCGCGGATGGTTTCCGAGTCTAGGGCTTCGGGCAACTTCAACGTGTTCGGAAGCCACGATGATCTGCTCTTTGCGATCCATTCAACTAAATCTGGCCCAGCAATCCAATCAGGCAAGTAGAGATCCATCGTTGTGGGATTCGAAGCTGTTTGGGTCAAAATTCGATTCAACATCTGGAACCACATAGAGAGGTCCTGCTCTATGTTATGACGCGAATATTCGCCGGCGGCGTTGTGGACGTAGCCATACCTTTTCTCAACAATCGGATAGAGCTCGTCGTACGCCTCATGAGCAATTCGTGAAAAATTCGATCTGGGCTCCAGAGGCGCATCTACTGCGTGATAATAGAGGAGTTGCTTCTGTTCCAATTCTGAATAGTCGATTATTCTTCTTAAGGCCCATACGAAGGAATTTACGCCAAAAGAAGAACTCAATCGACTTTCGCTTAGTGACTTGTCCGGATCCGAAGAAGTCGATATCTTGCTTAGTTCGTCTGGGACGACGACTTGATCTGCGTAGCTCAAAGATCTCGAAATGAATTGCTTTTCATTTTGGTATGGTTCAAAATGTTGGGCGATGTAGTCAGCGAGGAAGGCAGGGCGAAATTCATAACTGTACTTCTCAGGTATGGAATCGGGACCCTGTTGTTGGTATATAGAGATGATGTTGTGTGCGATGCGCGTCTCGTCTGATCGCGTTTGGGTGGACAACCAAAGGTTTTTGATAGTGGGTTCGGCGCCCATTGCTTGTGCCAGCATGTCGACTAGCTTCATTGCGATTGATCTCCTGCAGTGTGTTGGCTCACTGGAGTGCTGGTCCTTCGACGCTACCATTACCAGCCACGCAGTCTGGGTATGTGGCTTGCGTTCCACAGTGATCAATCTAGTTGTTGTCTAGCTCTTGGGCGCCCGTTTACCTGCGACAGAGGAATCGCCGTGATTATGTGAATGCAAATCGGCGAAGCTGGATCCTTGTAATCGCGGTCGATCCTTTTTGAGGCAAAGGGGAGTCAATTGCAAGCTCGGGTCAACGATGACTCCTCCGCCATCATCCACTCCACAATCGCCGCAACATGCGCATCAACCGAATCAATGGCCGACAGGGGAGCGGTCTCCGGCGGAATCAGCAACCCGATCTCCGTGCAAGACAGTGCCACAGCATCCGCGCCGCGAGCCTTGAGATCCTTCATGATCTCGGCATAGCGAACACGTGAGGCATCAGTGAACTTACCCTGAGTGAGTTCGTCGAAGATGATCTGGTCGACTTCGAGGCATGTGGCCTCGTCAGGAACCAGTGTCGCGATGCCCTGTGCCTCGAGCCGCTTAGTGTAGAAGCCGTCGAGCATCGTCCACTTCGTGCCGAGCACCGCCAGAGTCGAATGGCCCTGATGCTTGGCCATCGTCGCAATCGCGTCGACGATATGGATCAGAGGCGTATTGACCGCGGTCTCTACGGCAGGTGCGCACTTGTGCATGAGGTTCGTCGCGATTGCCACCGCCTCGGCGCCGCCATCAACGAGTCGCTGTGCCGTTGAGATCAGGGAGGTATCCATGCCCGTCCAATCCTCGGCGACCTGCATGTCGCGGATATCGGCGAAGTCGGTTGAGTCCAACAGGATCTGTGCAGAGTGATGTCCGCCGAGTCGCTCAGCCACAGCCGAGTTGATCTTCGTGTAGTACTCGATGCTTGAGTGCCAGCTCATTCCACCCAACAGGCCGATCCTGCGCATTGTTCGTCTCCTCGTCCTCGTGTATCAGTGTCTTCCCTCCAGTCTCGTCCTCACCAGGGACTCCCGGTAGGCCCAGTTGATTCTGCTATGACATAAGCTGGACTTATGGCAAATGTGTTTGAGCAGGCGCTCGACGTCGGCGAACCGAAACGTCTGCTGATCTTCGGCGCGATCGCCGAGGCGGGCAGCATCGGAGCAGCCGCACGCGACCTAGGCTGGTCACAACCGGCGCTGTCCCAACACATGAATGCGCTCGAAAAGGACCTCCGCGTCAAACTCTTCGAACGCACCTCTCGCGGCATCGTGCTGACCACCGCCGGCCAACTGACACGCATCCGCGCGAACGAAATAGCCACCTCGGTGACGGGTTTACGAGGCGACCTGGCCAGAGCATTCGGCCTCGGCGGACGCAATGTCCGGCTGGCTGGATTCCCCAGCTTCGTCGTCGGCCCCTTGGCGGCAGCCTTGGGAAGTCTCGCATCGTCCTCCGGTACGGGCACCGATTCCGTCCAGCACCATTCCTACGAGGTTGCCGAAACAGAACCGCCCGAAGCCATGACTCTGCTGGAGGCAGGCGAGATCGACGTGGCCTTCCTGTTCCATCACGAAGATGAGGAGGCACCGCGGCTGCCCGCTCACGACACGGTCGACCTCGGGGTCGATCATCTTGACCTGCTGGTCCCCGAACGATGGAACCGTGCTGGACAGATCACTCACCTCAGCGATGTCGCGGACCTGCCGTGGATCATGGGCTGTGTGCGCTGCCGCTCCACCGCCGAGCGTCTCTGCCGGCGTGCCGGCTTCGAACCACGCACACGACACATCACTGATAACCCGGGTGCGATCCAGTCGCTCGTCTCCAACGGACTGGGCGTTGCCCTTCTGCCGCGAAGCGCCCGTCGCTACTCTCAAGTGGCCGGCATCGACCCGATCGTCCTCGACGAAGCAGGGGCACGCAGAGTCACCGCGATGATCCCCGATGGTCTGCGCTCGACGTCGGAGGTCGAGGATCTGTTGGATGCGCTTCGTGCGGTGGAAGTTGCAGGTGATGTGTGATGCTGGCATTCACCACAGTCCTCAACAAGTGCCTGACGATCACCACGGCAGCGGCGATCATCATCATGATGCTCCACATCGTCATCCACGCGCTCACGCGTTCCCTCTTCGACGCCCCGATCTACGGCACCAACGAGATCGTCGAGTATTGGTACCTGCCGATCGTGGCATTGCTGGGCATCCCGGCCGCACAGTTGCAGAAGGAACACATCACCGTCACCATGGCCATCGACCGGGCACGGCCAGCCACCGCCTCGGTGTTCACAGTCTTCGCCTGCATCCTCGGCGCACTCGTCTCCCTCGCCTTCGCCTGGTTCGGTCTCATGAAGGCACTCGAGAACATGGCGATCGGCTCGACCGCTGACGTCTCCGACATCATCACCTGGCCGGTCTACTTCCTCGTCCCGATCGTTTTCATCCTCCTGGCCACGCTTTACGTCCTCGACGCCATCCTCATTGCCCGCGCCGGCGAACCCGAGGTCGACCGTGCCACGGGGCAACCGGCCGAGCACGATGCCGACACCAGAACCTACTGACGAGCCGCCGACGGAAACGACCTGTGAACGCAAATACTGATACCTCCGCAACCGGCCCGACTCCGGACGGCAGCACGCAGAACAGCCCTCAACTGCTGCCCTCGGGTTCCCGCCGGAGACCGCCCGGCTACCTCGCTCTGACTATCGGCTTCGGCCTTGTCGCCATCTGCCTGGTCGGCCTCTTCACCAGTCCCTCGGCGGCGATCGGCGGCGCCTGGTGCATCGCCATGATGCTGGTGCTGCTGTTTCTGTCGGTACCTGTCGCCATCGCCTTGTCTGTGCCCTCCATCGTCGGCGTCTACGCGGTTAGCGGCATCCCCGCGACCATGAATATCCTCTCGACGGCACCGTTCAGCGCGGTCTCGGACTGGACGCTGAGCGTGCTGCCGATGTTCATCTTCATGGGCATGCTGCTCACCCAATCCGGACTCTCCGGCAAGATCTACCGCGTGGCCGACCACTGGTTCTCCTGGCTGCCCGGCGGCATCGGCATCGGCACGACCTTCGCAGGCGCCGGACTCTCCGCGGTCACCGGGTCGACGATCGGCATGACCTACGCCCTCGGCCGAGCCGGCATTCCCGAGATGCTCAAGGCCGGCTACGACAGACGAATGGCCGTCGGGACGATCATGGTCTCGGGCATGACCGGCAACCTCATCCCACCGTCGATCCTCATGGTCATCTACGCCGGCATCGCCTCCGTGCCCGTGGGCCCGGCACTCATGGCCGGCGCCCTGCCCGGGATTCTGCTGGCGCTGTGCTTCGCCGTCTTCATCTTCGCCATCGGTGTCATCGCGCCGAGACTCGTCGGCCGCGGCGTCGATTCCGCCGACCGCACGACACCCACCTGGCACCAACGGCTGACGTCACTCGGCGGAGTCTGGGGTTTCCTGGTCATCCTCGTGGTTCTCTTCGGCGGCATGTTCTCCGGCATCTTCACCCCCACCGAGGCCGGAGCCGCCGCCGCACTGTGCTCCGTTCTGCTGTGCCTGTGGGAGAAACGCGGCGACCATCCCTGGCGAAAGATCGCGGACTCGGCCATGGCCACGGTGTCGGCCACCTCGGCGATCTTCTTCATCATGATCGGCGCGACGATGCTCACCAGCCTGCTCGCGATCACGGGGCTTGCCCCCATCCTCACGGGATTCATCAACGGCCTCGGGCTCTCGCGGGTGGGCTTCCTGCTCGTGCTCATCGTCCTCTACGTCATCATGGGCATGTTCTTCGACACCATGTCGATGATGCTGCTGACCATCCCGATCCTGCTGCCGACGCTCGAGACCATGGGAGTCAGCCCACTCTGGTTCGGTGTCTTCGTCGTCCTGCTTGGCGAATTCGGCATGATCACCCCGCCTGTCGGCATCATCCCCTACATCATCAACAGCATCGTCAAGGACAAAGCCGTCAACCTCGGACACACCATCACGCTGCGCGACATCTTCATCTCCCTGCTGTGGTTCCTCCCCGTCGCCGTGGTCTTCCTCGTCCTCCTGGTCGCCGTACCAGGCATGACCGAATGGCTGCCGGATCTCATCGAGCGCACCAGCGGTGGCATGGCCAGCAGCTGACCCTCGCCGAGGTGGCCCTGCAGTTCCGTCGCACACGCCGGTGCGGGGATTTCGGGAGGTGTGAGGGGAGTCATAACGAGGTGGACTCATTCAGCTCTATGATCTAAGGAAACTCTCAGTCATTGTTCAAAGGGGTCCCATGAATCGCATTCGGTCGGCGGCAGTCCGCCCTCTCACCGCCATCGCGACGCTCGCGTCGCTGGCGCTCTTGGCCGGATGCGCCGGATCTGTCGGCGGGAGCGATTCAGACTCGGATGCCTCCGCAGGGGAGGGCTTCGCCTACGACGCATCGCAGGACGAGATCGATGAGGCACTGGCCGATCTTGAACCCGTGACCCTGAAATTCCAGCCTTCGGCGATGTCGGAGAAGTCGATCCTCGCGCCGAACGGGCTCGATGTGAAGAAGGCGATCGAAGAGCGCTCGGGCGGGAAGATCACCGTCGACATCGTCTGGGGTCAGGCCATCGCCAACTACGCCGACGTCGATGATGCCCTGGCCGACGGCCGAGTCGATCTCGCCTTCACACTGCCGTCCTACACCCCGGCCGAATACCCGGCCTTCGACGCGCTCGGTACGGCCATGTCGACTCTGCCGTCGTCACCGGTCGCCAGCGACCTGGCCGCGAATGCCGCCGGTGTCCAGGCGGCGTGGGAGACTCCCGAGGTTTTGGCCGAGTTCGAGGACAAGAAACTCGTGCCACTCATCCCGATGCTCGCCGCCGGTGGGTATTCCACAATGTGTTCGAAGCCGATGGCGTCTCTCGATGATTGGAAGGGCAAGCAGCTGCGTGTCGGTTCGGCCGCCGCCGGTAAGCAGGTCACCAATCTTGGGGCCACTCCGGTGTCGCTGTCATTCCCGGAGACCTATGAGGCGCTGCAGCGGGGAACCGTGGACTGCGATCTCGGGCAGCTCGCCCCGAATGTCGAGGCTGGCACGTTCGAGGTCGCCCCGAATATCGGAGTCGCCTCCGATGCGGGAATCGCGCGCTCTGCCGGTGCCATCACAGCCGGGAAGAAATACTCGGAGCTGCCGGTGGCCTACCAGCAGATTGTGTTCGACTCGATGTCGACGACGTTCTCCACCATGATGGAGGTCGTCATCGGCGCCAAGGCGAAGGCCGTCGAGCAGGCGAAGGCCAACGACGGATCGGTTGAACCGTTCGATGACGACGTGCAGAAGCAGATGGCGAAGTACGCCAAGACGCTGTCCGATAAGACGGCGAAGAAGGCCGGCGTTCCCGACGCGCAGTCGACGTTGAAGACCGCAGGCGCCGACTGGCAGAAGAGTGTCACCGAGCTCGGTTATGACGACAAAGGCGACTTCGCTGCGCTTGACGAGTGGTACCCGAAGGATGCGAACTACGACGAGCTCGGAACGCAGCTCTTCGAGAAGGCCATGGCCGAGCATCGGCCGGAGTGAGTGTTGTCAGTAGTTGAAGGTGACTTTCAGGACTCGAATACACGAGCATGAAGTTCAAGCCGTTCGGCCGCCCACCCTTCGATCGGCTTCGAAATATCCGGCTTGGCTATCCCTAGCCAGCTAACCGGATTGATCGATTGCCCCTGATGCTGCTATTCAGGCAATAGCCTGGTGCTCAGATCGTCGAATGTCTTCACCACTGGAGTTCGGGTTGCGACCTGCAGCCATTCATCGGCGTCACTGAAATTGGTCCTCGAGATGTTGGCCATCGGTTGTGTTGCCGCTTGAAGGAGCGCTTCCAAATCCCGATTCAAGACGGTCGCATCGAGCTCGATGGAGGAGTACTCTTGGACCACTTTGACTACGCCATCTTTGTCGATTTCGTTGGCATCATCAGGACCATCGAACGCGAACCATGAGAATCGATTCCATCCTGAGCCGTGTTCGTCTTTAAGATGATCGTGGAGTCGACCTCCAATCCCTCTATCAGAATTGGCAAGGCCGACGTAATAGACATTGATGTCGTTGTAGAGAATGTACACGCCCCGTGCTCTGCGGAAATCTGCTATTCGTAGATTGCCCCTATTGAGTCCTTGCCGTCCAAGTAGTCTCCATGAGTGTTCACTCCAGGCGACTAGCTTGCGGTCCCAAAAGGTGCCAAACGCTCCAATAGTCATCTTCCTTGCCTTTCAGTAGTGGTCTCCAAAGCATCACCGTCTCGAGACTATTCTTAAATGCAGTCCGGGCGTGACGAACGTGAACATCATGATGCACTGCAAACTCTCAATCTCAGTGGGTCTTGATCAATTAGGCTGGTGACGGCGCACACCAGCGCCGCTCTGCGCATCTGATCGAACGACAGAAGGGCTTGACGGGTGACGATCCTCTATTCCATCGGGCTGGGCGTCCTCAGCGCACTTATCGTCGGCTTCCTCGTCCGGCGAATGATGTTCACCGGCACGGGTGCAGCTCGCAACACCATCGTTTCCCTCGCCATGGGGCTCTCGATCTGGCCGATCACCCTCCAGGCCTATCGCTTACTGGGAATCGCCGAGGGCGGCAAGTATCCGACCCTCGACATGAGCTTCCCGGCCATCATGGTCTTCCTCCTGCTGTTCGCCTGGTTCATCGTCATCCAGATGTTCGTGCTCCTGGCCATCGAGCTCGTCCTCCCGACAGGATCGCTGACCTCGCTGCTGCGATCGGCGCCGAAGATCCCCACCTGGTATCGCAGGCTCAATCGTTTGGCTCAGATCCAGAAGATCCTCATTCAATTCGGGCTCTCCCGCTACCTCAAACCGCGGATCCCGACCCTGCGGGTGTCCCTGCGCGAGATCGCATCGACCACGCGTGACGCGCTCGCCGCGGCCGGTGTCACCTTCATCAAGCTCGGCCAGTTCATCGCCACTCGTGGTGACATGATCCCGCACGAATTCGTCGAAGAGTTCTCGACCTTGCAGGCCGGTGTCCCGCCGGTGCCGTTCAGTGAGGTCAAAGGTCAGCTGGAGGCTCAGTGGGGCAAGCCCGTCGCCGAGGTGTTCGAAGAGTTCGATGAGGTCCCCTTCGCTGCTGCCTCGGTTGCCCAAGTCCACCGCGCAGTTACGTGGGAGGGCCGGGTTGTCGCCGTCAAGGTGCAAAGACCCAAGATCCGCAAACAGGTCCGAGCCGACTGCGATATCGTCCTCAGCCTGTCCGAGCGGCTTGAGCGCTCGACCGAGTGGGCCAGCAAGGTCGGCATCGGAAAACTCGCCCGCAGCTTCGTCGATTCCCTGCAGGGTGAGCTCGACTACCGCGGGGAGTTGTCCCATATCGAGGCTCTGCGCACAGCCGATGAGACGGGCCGCTCCACCTCGGGGACGGACTCCATGGTGCGCATCCCACGGGTGTACAAGGAGTACTCCGGTGAGTACGTCATCGTTATGGATCTCATCGAGGGTGTTCCGCTCTCACACGCCACCGAGGTTGTCGAGAATCTTTCGGAGCTGGCCAGAAACGAGATCGCCCAGGACCTCTTCCTCATGGTCGTCCGGCAGGTGCTGGGCAAGGGCATCTTCCATGCCGATCTGCACCCGGGCAACATTGTCATTTCACCCGCAGGAAGGGCCGGACTCGTCGACTTCGGGGCCGTCGGTCGCATCGACAAACGTGACCGCCGTGCGATTGCCCTGCTGCTCATGGCCTTCGACTCGCAGAACTCGCAAGCGGCGACGGCCGCAATCCTTGATCTCCTCGGAACACCGAGTGACGTCAACCTTCGTGAGCTGCAGCGCGAAATCGGACAGATCCTGCTCAAATACGGTGACGGCCTGCCGGGCTCGACCTCGGCGGCACTGTTCGGGGAGCTCATCGACTTCGTTGTCGACTTCGGTTTCCCCATGCCCGCCTCGGTCGCCACTGCCTTCCGTGCGATCAGCACACTCGAGGGGTCGATCATGAAGCTCAACCCTGAGCTGAATCTGCTCGCCCTGGTGACTCAGAATGGACGCACCCTTCTGCGCGAGGTCGGCGGACTGGGCGTCGATCGGCAGGAGATCGCACTCTACGGTGCCGCCGTAGCCCCGCAGATCGCAGAACTACCCGGGCAGCTCTCACGCATCGCCGGCCACCTCCAGGACGGTACCCTCGACGTCGGCACCAGCGGTCTGAACATTTCAATGATCAAGGGACTGCTCAAATCAACGGTCGAGCAGTTCATTCAGGTGATCGTGTCCACTGCGCTCATCCTCGGCGGTGTCATCCTCATGGCCGCGGACTTCGGTCCGCCGCTGGCGCCCGAGCTCAAGCTGTTCACGTACTTCGGGGCCTGGGTGCTGCTGGTCGGCAGCGTCATAGCGGCTATGGTACTGGCACCGGCGCTGCGACAGAGGATGGTTTGGGAAGGGCTGGGGTAGTTCCGCGCTCGCTGAACTAGCTTCTTTACGAATTGCTGATCTGGGTGCCTCGAGATACCTGGATTAAACGCTCGCGTTCTTGTGTCAGTGCCTGTTGCTACGGTTATTACATGCTTGAAATTGTGAGTCTTATTTTGGGGCCACCAGTTGTGGCAGGGATCATTGTCCAGCTATTCAAAGTGCTCGGACCTGGCAGGGTAAGTGAAAGAGTGAACGCACTCAAAGACGAACTCGAAGCGCTTCGGGCCATGGATGATGGAACTAGCTTGGGGAAGGCCGCATATGCAGTGAGCCGAGCTGACGTATTGACCGCAACAATAAATAGACTTTCGTCAGGGGGAGGGCGAAATAGTTTGGGCCTACTGGTTCTCTCGATGAGCTCATTTGTATTTGTGGCGCTTACTTCCAGCATCGCTCATCCAAGTGATCTCTTTGAGCATTTGCTTTTGTGGTCTGGCCTCGTCGCTTATTCGATTTTCGTCATACTTTCATTAATAGTGGGCATACTTACGGCTGTCGCTTCAGCGAT
Organism: Brevibacterium sp. UCMA 11752; assembly: GCF_021532235.1. Taxonomy (NCBI): domain Bacteria; kingdom Bacillati; phylum Actinomycetota; class Actinomycetes; order Micrococcales; family Brevibacteriaceae; genus Brevibacterium; species Brevibacterium sp. UCMA 11752. The sequence continues at coordinate 2,387,064 of NZ_JACBOS010000003.1, forward strand.
CCTGCGCGCAGCTCTTTCGACGGGATTCCGGAAAGTTGAAGGTGTGCAAAATGATGAGTTGCGCGACGCGTTTGATGGCCTTAGGTCTGTATTTAGGCCTGTCAGCATAGGGGAAGACGAGCACTATCGGCTACGACCGCTGTATCAGTACACTCTAAGTCAGTCTGCCAGAACTCGAGTGCGCAGCTTTATGCGCGAGCTTGATTGTCCTGTCATTGACTAGAGGCACTCTCGGATCGGTCTAACACTCGTTAAGATGGCGAGCATGACGGATACAGGCCCGGCGACAGGACCAGCGGAAACGGCACGGATCAACGACACCGCACTCATCTTCGAAGGCGGCGGCATGCGGGCGTCATTGACAAGTGGAATGGTCGTCACGCTGCTCCAAGCGGGCCTGTCTTTCGACTGGGTCGCCGGGATCAGTGCCGGGGCGTCGAACACGGTGAATTATCTATCCGGTGACGCCCGTCGGGCGCGCAGATCATTTGTCGACTTCGCTGCGGATGAGCAATTCGGCGGTCTGCGCTATTTTGCCCGCGGACAGGGCATGTTCAACGCGGAGTACATCTACCAGAAGGCCGGTGGCCCCGAGGAAGCTCTGCCTTTCGACTGGGAGTCGTTCCAGTCGAGTTCCGCCGATATGAGAATCGTTGCGTTTGACGCAGTGACAGGTGAGGACGTCGTGTGGTCGCGGAAGGACACACCGCACATCGAAGATCTCATGGTTCGCGTCCGTGCCTCCTCGACGATGCCGGGTCTCATGCCTCCGGTCCACTTGGACGGACACGTCTTCGTCGACGGCGCGATGGGCGAAGATGGCGGAATCGCCTTGAGCCAGGCCCAGCGCGAAGGCTTCGAGAAGTTCGTCATCGTCCTCACGCAGGAGCGCTCATACCGGAAGGTGCCGCAGCGTTTTCCCGCCATCTACCGAAGCATCTTTCGTCGGTATCCGGCGGTGGGCGAGGCGCTGCTGACTCGGTGGAAGCGCTACAACGAAACGCGTGACCGCATCTTCGCTCTCGAAGCCGAGGGGAAGGCCCACGTGTTCGCACCGGAGCTTATGCCGGTCGACAACGGCACCCGGGATCTCTCGCGTCTCGCCGCAGCTCACCGCATGGGGCTCTCGCAGTCACGCCGCGAGCTGCCGGCGATGCGCGAGTTCCTCAATGTGTAACTGGGGGAGCGACCTCCGAATCCCGATTGACTTTGCATATGACGAGGCAATGCCAAGCTGAATATGATGAGGTCGGAATGGCTGCGTTGGCAGCCTCCCGCTACCCACTCTCCCTTCTCAAGCAGACCTCGACAATCGCGTCTTCGGCCGTGGCCTTGATTTCCGGCCTCACGTGTCGATGTCCATGAATGACGTTGGAAACTTGAGCCTATTCTCGGTCGAGAGACGGCCAGGTAAAGCCTGGCGCCATATGTGCGGGTTGTACGTCGGCAAAATCAGTCACTGATCACTGCCTGGGTGCGCGACCACATGGTCTGCAGTTCCTCGAGCATCGCGGCAGAATGCTGTGTGTCGACGTTCGCAATCGCACCCACGATGCTCTGGGCGACACTGACCGCGCAGGTCACTGAGGCCATCGGGCCGACGCCTTCGGAAGGGACAAGGACGAGTTGATCGGCGAGTTCGGCCAGTTGCGAATGCTGGTCGGCAATGACGATCAACCGCACCCCCCGTTCTTTGGCGAGTTCACACAGTGGAACGATGCTTGAACTGGTCTTCCAGATGGAAAAGGTCAGCAGGCAGTCGCCCGGCTGCAGTAGGCGAACGTCGTTGATCATGCTTGTTGTCGAACCATCACTGAGCGACACGTTATAGCCCAGGCCCTGTGCATTGTGAGCCAAAACTGCGCCCGGGGCCACGTATGCGCCAGTGGCAAGTACCTTGGTCGATCGCGACGAAGTGATCATTTCGGCAATTGTTGTGATTGATGCATCGGAGAGTGACTCTGAAAGAAGACCGAGGAGCTCGAGATCTTTGCGAATCGACTTCACAGCCTGACCCGTGCCGATGGTCGTGTTGCGAACAAAATGTTTGTCGGCATCCAATGACGAGAGAAATCGATTCCGAATCTCTGTCGACAGCTCCGACCAGCCGGTGAAATCGATGGCCTGCGCAGCTCGGACAACAGTGGCGACGTTGACCCCAGCCGCCTCGGCGAGTGCTGCAGCACTGCAGTACGAAGCTCTTTCCGGATCGTCGGCAATCGCCTTGAGTACTGTCGTTGTCCCCGGGGACAGTTTGCGTTGAGACATGAGGTGCTCCAGCCATGTCGCGATGATTCCCACTATGAATCTCCTATTGCAATGAACGTTGCGATCTGATTGTATACGAGGTGTGGTTGAGGTCACTTCTTCGCGGTTGGAGTGCCTGAAGTTCCGATCTTATCGCTGATAACAGCGGTAATGATGGAGTCGGAGGTTGCAACAGACACTGCAGGAGTTGGGGTGCGGTCACTCGCGGACTCTGAACCACGCATCATGACGGAACAGTCGAAGGAGACTTTTCATGAACAAGCGAGCTATGTCGATGGTTGCGATCGCCGCTGCTGCCACGATGCTTGTGAGCGCCTGTGGAAATGGGAGTTCGAGCAAGGGCGGGGACACTCAATCGGTCGTCGACGATAAGACGGGTTTCGCCTCGTACACCGGTGATCCGCAGAAGGGCGGCATCATCGAAGTGCTGGGTGGGGTCGATTTTTCCCACCTGGATCCTGCCATGGGCAGCGACGGCAACGTCCTCAACCTCTATAACCTCCTCTATCGCAATCTCACTCAGTACAAATACAACCGAGAATCCGGAGAACTCGAACTCGTGGGAGATCTGGCCGAAGGCACCGGAACCTCGAACGATGACGCCACCGAGTGGACTTTCAAGCTCAAGGAAGGCATCACCTTCGAGGACGGATCGCCGATCACGGCCGAGGACGTGAAGTTCGGTTTCGAGCATGCCTTCGACCCGTCGCTGGCCATCGGCCTCGATTACTTGCAGAATTACGTCAAGGGCGCCAAGGATTACGAGGGTGTCTTCGAGGACCCTGAAGGCCTCGACTCGATCAAGGTCGTCGATGATCGAACGATCACGATCGAGACGAATGAGCCGATGGCGGATTTCCCGAACGTCGTCGCTACCGCACCGGGAGCCCCTTTCCCGAAGGACAAGGTGACCAAGGTCGACCAGATTCAGAAGGATCCGATCTCGTCGGGGCCGTACAAAGTCGACGAGTACAAGCGCGGCGAGTCGCTGACGCTGGTCCGTAACGAGAACTGGAACGCCGAGACCGACGACATTCGCCCGGCCTATCCAGACGGCTTCAAGTTCACAGTCAGCCTCGATCAGAACACGATCGATCAGCGGATGATCTCCGGCCAGGGCGACGATGCCAACGCGGTCTCGGCGTCGACCAACCCGGTGGTCGCGGCCAACCTCGCGAAGATCACCCAGGATCCCAAGCTCTCAGAGCGCACGGTGCAGAGCATGCCCTCCTGCAACTACTTCATGGTCATGAACAACACCAAGGAGCCACTGGGGGATAAGAAGGTCCGACAGGCCATCAATTGGGCTGTGGACAAGTCGAGTGTGGTCAACGCCAGCGGCGGCCCGCAACTGGCCGATGTCGCCCCTAACCTGATGCTACCCAGTGTTCCGCAGTACGACGAAACTGATCCCTACGCCACTGAGGGAAACAAGGGTGATCCTGAGAAGGCCAAGGCCATGCTCAAGGAAGCGGGAGCGGAGGACCTCAAGCTGACCATGGACGTTCGTGCGCTGCCGATGTGGCAGGCACAGGCCGAGGCGGTGCAGCAATCGCTGAAGAAGGTCGGCATCGAGGTCAAACTCAACGTCATCGACCAGGCGAAGTTCTACGAGGTCCTGGCCACACCGAGCCAACAGAACGAGCTCGCGATCACCGGCTGGTGCTCCAATGGCTGGTTCTCAGGTGAACCGCTGTTGGGACCCCTGTTCGACGGTGAGCGAATCACGAAGACCGGTAACCTCAATCAGTCCCAGATCGATGATCCGAAGCTGAACAAGGCCCTCGCCGAGGCAGCAGTCATGCCCGATCTCGACGACAAGACAGCGGCCTATGCCGAGATCAACGAACAGGTCCTCGAGCTCGCTCCCGTCGTGCCCCTGGTCCGCCCGCGCCCTCTGCAGCTCGTCGGCTCGAACGTCGGCGGAGCGTTCGCCAATCCGTCCAAGACCGGATACATCGACTACTCGCAGTTGGGGCTACTCAAGCCGGAAGGATAGTTCACTCGTGACTGCTTCGCTTTCGAATCAGGTCGAGGAATTCGGTCGGCCCGGCCCGGGGGAGGATTTTTCCCCCGGGCAGGGAACCCTGAAGAGGATCCTGCGCAAACCGACAGTGATTCTGTCCACCGGGTTCCTCGTCTTCATCGTCCTCCTCGCGATCTTCGCTCCGCTCATTACTCAGCTTTCCGGCTACAGCCCCTACGAATTCGACGAAGGAGCCGTGGACCCAGCACTGGGTGGGTTGCCGCACGGGCAGTTCGGTGGCATCAGTGCCGAGCATTGGATGGGAGTCGAACCCCAGAACGGCCGTGACATCTTCGCTCGGATCGCCTACGGCGCGCGTGTCTCGATGCTCATCGGCATCGGCGCAACCGCGATCACCATGGTCATCGGCGTGGTCATGGGCGTGATCGCCGGTTTCCTCGGAGGGTTCGTCGATGCCGTGATCTCCAGGGTGATGGACTTTCTCATGGCGTTCCCAGCACTGATCTTCATGATCGCGATCCTCTCGGCCCTGCCGCAGGGGAACCGCCCTCTGTTGCTCGTCCTCGTGCTCAGTCTCTTCTCCTGGCCGGCCACAGCCCGCGTGATCCGCGGCCAGACTCTGTCACTGAAGAATCGTGAATTCGTCGAGGCGGCCCGAACATCGGGGGCCGGCTGGGTTCCGCTGGTATTCCGCGAAGTGCTTCCCAACCTTTCGGGAACCATCGTCGTCATGGCCACGCTGGCGGTGCCGACGTTCATTGCCACTGAGGCCGGACTGTCCTTCCTCGGCGTGGGAATCACTCCACCCGATCCCTCGTGGGGGCAGATGATCGCATCGGCGGTGACCTGGTACTCCAGCGATCCGATGTTCTTCGCCATACCGGGTATGTTCCTGTTTCTCACAGTGCTGTCATTCACCGTGCTCGGCGACAACCTCCAGAAGATCTGGGCGGGAGGACTCTGATGGCCATTTATCTCGTCAAACGACTGTTCGCGGCGCTGATCATCATGCTGCTCGTCGTGTTCTTCACCTTCGTCATCTTCTTCCAACTCTCACCGGATCCGGCCGCCAGCATCTGCGGCCAGACCTGCACCCCGGAGAGGATCGAGGCGATCCGGGACCAGTTGGGACTCAACGAACCGTTCTTCACTCAGTTCTTCACGTTCCTCGCCGCGATCTTCGTCGGCCGCGACTACGGTTCTGGTGCCTCGGTGGTCCACTGCAACGCCCCGTGCATCGGGTACTCGTTCCAGACCAACCAGGATGTCCTGCAGGGGATCGTCGATCGTCTGCCCGTCTCGGTGACCATCGCCGTCGGTGCCGCGGTCCTATGGCTGCTCTCCGGAGTCGCCGCGGGCGTGATCAGCGCCGTGAAGGAGGGCACCTGGTGGGATAAGGGAGCGATGATGTTCGCCCTGGCCGGGATCTCCCTGCCGAACTACTTCGTGGCCTTAGTCCTGCAATACCTCCTCGTCGTGCAGCTCCAATGGTTGCCGTTTCCGACGGTGGTCCCGTTCACAGACAGCCCAGTGCAGTGGTTCCAGGCCTACCTCATGCCGTGGATGGTGCTTGCCCTCATGTACGCATCGATGTATGCGCGGCTGACCCGGACCAATGTCATCGACACCATGGGAGAGAACTTCATGCGCACAGCCCGTGCCAAAGGCCTGGGACGCAGCGCCGTCCTCATCCGGCACGGACTGCGTCCGTCACTGACCCCGATCGTCACACTCCTGGGCGTCGACTTCGCCACACTGCTGGGCGGAGCCCTTATCACAGAGACGGTCTTCGGACTCAACGGCGTCGGCCGATACGCCTACGACGCGATCGCCGTCAACGACCAGCCCGTGATCATGGGAGTCACGCTCGTGGCAGCCTTCGCCGTGATCATCGCCAACATTGTGGTCGACCTGCTCTACCGGGTGCTCGACCCCCGAGTGAGAGTGAGCACCTCATGAGCGCACACCCGTCAAGAGCTGCAGGTGATGCTCCGGTCCTGTCCGTGCGGGATCTTCGCATCGAATTTCCGCTCGGCGTCGTCGTCGACGGAAGCTCGTTTGACATCGCACGAGGTCAGACGATGGGACTGGTCGGCGAATCAGGTTCGGGCAAGTCGATGACCTCACTGGCGATCATGGGTCTGCTGCCGAAGGAGGCGACGACAACAGGATCAGTGCGATTTCACGGCGATGAACTGCTCCACCGGTCCGATGCCTCGATGCGGCGGACCCGCGGCGACCAGATTGCGATGATCTTTCAGGATCCTCTGTCCTCGCTCAACCCCTACTACACGGTCGGTTTCCAGATCGCCGAGGCCTACCGTGCTCATAAGGGAGGTACGAAGGCAGCGGCGATGAGGAAGGCCGCCGAGGCGATGGATCGAGTGCGCATCCCCGACGCCGCCGGCCGCGTCGGACACTACCCCCATCAGTTCTCCGGGGGTATGCGTCAAAGAGTGATGATCGCGATGGCCCTCGTGTGCGAACCCGACCTCATCATCGCCGATGAACCGACCACGGCCCTCGACGTCACCGTTCAAGCCCAGATCCTCGACTTGCTCGCCGACGTGCAGGAGATGACGCAGGCGGCGATGCTGTTCATCACCCACGATCTGGCCGTCGTCAGCCAGATCTCCGACCATGTGACGGTGATGCGGTTCGGCCGGACCGTCGAACAGGGCACTGCGGAGCAGATCTTCTCGAACCCGGACAACGACTACACCAAAGCGCTGCTCGCAGCGACACCGCGCCTCGACGACGTCGTCGATCTTCCCGAGCCCATTCTCACGAAAGGGGGCAAATGAGCATGAGCGACATCGCCACGCCGCTGCTGGCAGCCAATGATCTGAGCAAGGAGTTCCGCACCGGCCGCAGAGAGACATTCACTGCGGTCGAAGGAGTCTCCTTCGACGTCCACCGGCGGCAGACACTAGGCATCGTCGGAGAGTCCGGTTCGGGAAAGTCGACCACGGCGCGGATGATCGCACGCCTCATCGATCCCACGTCCGGGTCGGTGGAGTTCCAAGGTGAGGAGATCACCCAGCGCTCCGGTGCATCCTTGCGGGACTTTCGCAGCGGGGTTCAGGTGGTATTCCAAGACCCTTACTCCTCACTCAACCCTCGTCACACCGTCGAAGAGGTGGTGTCGGCACCACTTCGCTATCAGAAGCGGACGGCCACGGGCGGCTACCGGAACATGGTCAAGGCGGCGATGGAACGAGTCGGACTCAACCCCGACCACTCCACTCGCTATCCGCGCCAGTTCTCCGGAGGGCAGGCCCAGCGCATCGGCATCGCTCGCGCCCTCATCGTCGAACCGAAGCTCGTCATCTGCGATGAGGCGGTCTCCGCTCTCGACGTGTCGGTTCAGGCACAGGTGCTCGAGCTGTTGGTCGACCTGCAGCGCGAACGCGATATCTCCTACATCTTCATCGCCCACGATCTGGCGGTCGTGCGACAGATCGCCCACAAGGTTGCCGTGATGCAGAAAGGCAGGATCGTCGAGCAAGGCCCGCGCGACGAGATCTTCGATGACCCGCAGCACGAATACACGAAGGCCCTGCTCTCCGCGGTCCCGAGCATTGATCCCCGCTGGGACGCGGGTCGGCGTACCTGACCGACACAACCACCTCGGCGCTCAGCATCGTCACCGACCACCGAATCTCCACCATCTCCACACACAGGGAAGGACCTCAACCCCATCATGCCTGATACACAGACTCAGTCACAGCCCACGAATCAGCCGGCAGACCCACCGCAGCCGGTCGATGACTTCGTCACCACTGTCCATGAACTTCAGCTGCCCGCCGGTCTGCTCCGGTATCGGGCCCAGGCGGGCCGTATGGTCATCGGCTCCGAAATCGTCGAGGAAGGCGTGTTCGCCGGACTCAAGCCCAAGGCACAGATCTTCCTCACCTCCTACACCGCCATCGCTGAGAGTACCGACGACGGTCAGGATGCTCAGCGTCCAGTCGTCTTCGTCTTCAACGGAGGCCCGGGATCGTCATCGGCCTGGATGCACATCGGTCTGTTCGGTCCACGGCGGGTGGTGGCCAACGACGTCAATGATCGCACCCCGCCGCCCTACGGTCTCGTCGACAATCTTGAGACGACTCTGGCTCACGCCGATCTGGTCTTCATCGACCCGGTGACCACGGGATACTCCCGCACCGCAGAGGGGGAGAAGCCGGAGGACTTCCACGGGTTCACTGGGGACCGCGACGTCGTCGGCGAGGCGATCCGGCTGTGGCTGACACGGAACAATCGGTGGATCTCACCGAAGTTCCTCGCCGGGGAGTCCTACGGAACCACCCGTGCCGCGGCCCTGGCCGGACATCTGGCCAAACGCCACGGAATCGCCTTCAACGGCATCCTCCTCATCTCGGCCGTCCTCGATTTCGCCACGATCGATTTCGCGGAAGGCAATGAAGCTCCCTACATCCACTACCTGCCGACGTTTGCCGCCATCGCGCACTATCACGGCAAACATCCAGGGCGCGAGCTCGAAGATGTCGTCGCAGAGGCGACGGATTTTGCCTATGGGGACTTCAGCCAAGCGCTCGCTCGCGGACACCGGCTCGAGGCCTCCGAACACTCCCGGATTGCTGCGAAACTGGCCGAGCTCATCGGGATCGATGAGAAGTTCGTCCGGCTCGCCGACCTTCGCATCGACGAGTTCACCTTCTTCACAGAACTGCTCCGCGATCAGCGACTGCGCATCGGTCGTTTGGACTCTCGCTTCACCGCGCATCCGGGAAAGGTCGCCTCCGAAGTGCTCGGCGACGACCCTTCGTATCCGGCGATCCAGTATCCCTACACCGTGGGAATCAATCATCTGCTGCGTGCCGAACTCGGATACGAATCGGACCTCACCTACGAGGTGCTGACATCCAGAGTCCATCCATGGTCGTACAAGGAGTTCGAGAACTCCACCGTCAACACTGCCGAAGATCTCGCTTTCGCGATGCGCATGAATCCGCATCTCAAGGTCTACGTGGCTTTCGGGTATCACGACTCAGCGACGCCGTTCGCCGCCTCGGAACACGTGCTTGCACACCTGCGCATTGCCGATGAGTCCCATGACCAGATCGTTCGTCGCTATTACCCGGCCGGGCACATGATGTATGTCGACCAGCAGGTCAGAGTCGAGCAGCTGCGCGATATCGCAGACTTCGTCGCTTGGTCGATCGGAGACGGAGCCAAGCCTGAGTCGAACCAACCCAACTGAGCCGGACACTCACGTGCACAGAGCCGGTCGGCAACGCAGCAAGACGATCATCATCGAGAACAGGAGAATCGACGTGCCCGAGAGCAATCATCGAGGCAGCTCACATGCAAGGGCTTCAGCCGAAGGCAGGAAGCTCGCCGCCATCATCAACGCGGAGTGGACATGGAGAGAGGCCGAATTCGGATCACTGTCTCAGAAGGCCTCCGTCGTCGACTTCTTGCCGGATGTCAGTGAGGCCTCGCAGCTGCGTCGGCAGCAGATGTGGGAGGACACACTCGGCAAACTCGCGTCGGTCAGTACCAATGCTCTCACTGAGGAGGAGACTATCGACTTCGATGTCTACCGCCAGCAGATGGTCACCTTGGTCGAGGCGCAGAGATACAGGATGTGGGAGAGACCTGCCACGGCAGATTCTGCTTTCTGGCGCACGCTCGCCTTCGACGCCTACCGTCTTGTGCTCGAAGACGTCGGTTCGGCTCGGGCATACATCAGCTTGCTCGGCGACATTCCACGGTTCTTCGATCAGCAGATCGAGAATATGAGGGCCGGAGTGGCTCGAGGCTTTGGGCCAGCCAGAGTGTGCATGAGCGGACGAGAGGAACCGGTGCGGGTCGTCGCCGAGACCGAGGACGTCACCGAGCTGTCGTTCTTCGGCCCGTTCCGAAAAATCCCGGCGGTCGTGCCCGAACAGGTTCGAACCGAACTCCACGAGGCGGCCGCGCAGGTGCTCTCGGCTGAGGTCGTGCCCGCTTACCGGAGACTTCTTGACTTCCTGACAACGGAGTATCTGCCGAATCTGCCGGAGTCTATCGCCGCGGTCGACCAGCCGGATGGTCTCGAGTTCTACCGGTCCCAGATCAGGGAGTATTCGACGACGGACCTCAGTCCGCAGCAGATCTTCGACCTCGGACAGGTCGAAGTGAAGAAGATCCGGGAGGAGATGGAGGACGTCGCCGTCGAACTCGGCTATCCCGACGACCTGCCGGGTCTGTTCGAGTTCATGCGCACGAGTCCGCAGTTCTATGCAACGACTCCTCGTCAACTGCTGTCCGAAGCCGCATACACGTGCAAGGCCTTCGACCGGGTGGTCCATCAGTACTTCGGGCGTCTGCCGCAACAGCGCTTCGCCATCATGGAGACACCGGCGGAGATCGCGAAATTCGACACGTTCGGCCGAGGTGCTCCCGACCGGTACCTGCTCAACACGTACAACTTGCCGGCGCGACCGCTGTATTCTCTGCCGGCACTGACCCTGCACGAATCTGCGCCCGGACATTCGTTCCAGATTTCGCTGGCCGAGGAGCTCGAGCTCGCCGACTTCCGGCGGCTCTACATCTCGGCCTTCGGCGAGGGCTGGGGCCTCTACACCGAACGCCTCGGCGATGAGATGGGGATGTACGAGACGCCGTTCGAACGCATGGGTATGCTCTCGTTCCAGATGTGGCGGGCCGTGCGCCTCGTGGTCGATCCGGGCATGCATGCGCTGGGGTGGAGTCGGGAACAGGCGCAGGACTTCCTGCGGGACAATACGGCGATCGCCGAACACGAGATCGTCACGGAGATTGATCGCTACATCTCCTGGCCCGGACAGGCCACTGCCTACTACCTCGGGCAACTGACGATTCAGCAGCTGCGGCAGGAGGCCGAGGAGACGCTGGGTGAGGACTTCTCGATCAGGGACTTCCACGACACGGTGCTCGGGATGGGCAGCGTACCGCTCACCGTGCTTCAGGCGCACGTGCGCGGACACATCCGCACGATTGCTGCAGATCGGCAGACTCAGGCGGCCGCCTGCCACTGAGCTTCTCGCCTCAGACCACGTCGACCCAGGTAGTACATAAGTCCGGCCGGAGTCGAGCCATGTCGCTTAGTGTTGCTCCGCTCGCTCTTCGGCGACCATCGATTTCACGTCCTCGCGGAGTTCTCTGGCGTCGTAGACGATGCCGGAGCGCAGAGTGAAGTCGACTCCGCCGACGCGATTGATGCCGGATTCTTCGGCCCGGAGATGACCGTGGCCGTAGAGGACCTTGAAGTTGCTCAGGGGGTTGTCCTTGACGATGAGCAGGTCGGCGATCTTGCCGGGTTCGACGGAGCCGAGCTCGTCGTCGATGCCGAGAAGCTGGGCGCTGCTCAGCGTGGCGGCGCGGACGACTTCGAGGGGGTGGAAACCCGCTTCGAGGAGGAGTTCAAGTTCTTCGATGAGGCCGAAGCCGAAGACCTTGTAGATGAAACCGGAGTCCGACCCGGCCGTGACCAAGCCGCCCAGGTTCTTGTAGTCGTTGACGAAGGACATCCATTTGACGTAGGCGTGGCGCCAGGCGATCTCGTCCCCACTTGTCCAGTCGCCCATGTAGGAGCCGTGTTTGTCGGCCGAGGGCTGGAAGAACTCCCACAGGGTGGGGGAGGTGAAGTCGGAGTGCCATTCGGAGGTGCGCACTCGGGCGGCGTCGCGGGACCCGACGTAGATGTTGAACGTCGGGCTCAATACGGTTCCGAGTTCGAGGAGCTCCGCGAGGGTCTCCTGCCAGGCGCTGCTGCCGCGCTCGGCGGTCTGCAACCACAGGTGGGCGCCTTGGCTGAAGCGCTGGGGTTCGCTGTTGTGGTTGTAGTCGGTGGGCACGTGCTGGAGGGTGCGGTCGCGGAACATCGCTTCGGGGATGCCGTACCAGTGTTCGATGCTGTTCAGTCCCCACCTCGCCGAGGTGAGGGCGTTGACCTGCGCGGCTCGACGCTGGTCGTGGTGACAGGCGGTCCGTAGACCACGTGCTTGTGCCGCTTCGACGGCGGCGCCGAACACAGTGGGGGAGGTGCCGAAGAACTTCACTCCGTTCGCTCCGCGGTCGGCGACCTCATTGACCCACGCGGTTGCCTCGTCAGCGGTGGCCGGGGTGGGTCCGTCGAGGGTTCCGGCACGCAGTGCAGGATAGATGTGCAAGCGCGGGGCCGCGATTTCGTTGGCTTCGGCTCGTCGGGCTTCGGAAACGGTCCAGTCGAGGCCGTTGAACGCTCCGAGTTCGCGGATGGTGGTCACGCCGTGGCCGAGCCAGAGTTTATAGACATAGTCGGCGTTCGGTGCCTGCTCGGGTTTGCCGATGTGAGCGTGGGAGTCGATGAGTCCCGGCAAGACGTAGGAGCCGTTGAGGTCCATGACTTTCGCGCCGTCGGACGAGGGACGTTCGGTGAGGCTGCTCGCACCGTTCGGTTCCCAGATTCCGGTGATCCTGTCGTCTTCGATCAGGATGTCTGCCGGCCCGTATGGGGCAGCGCCGGTTCCGTCGACGATCATGGCATCGCGGAGGATGAGCCTGGGGTAAGGCCCCGATCCGGTGCTCCGGGTGGGGGCGGCGATCTGGCCAGTGGATCCGAGCGTCATTGGCGGTCTCCTCAGTGGTTGGGCGTACGGGTGGTGAGCTCTTCGCTGAGCTTGTTCAATACTCACTCAGGCTAGCCGAACTGTTAGAGATTTGTGCAGGTCAAATGCTTTGTAGGACGCAGACGCGGATTACTAAGCAAAAACACGGAAAATGCTCAGACCCCGGAGAATCTCGGACCGTACATTACGGTATCTTGGGCAAGATGGAGACCTTCAAACGAACACCGATGCAGTTGTTCAACCTGCCTCAACATTTCGTCATTCCCCTATTTCAGCGTCCCTACGTGTGGAAAGAAGCTGAACAGTGGGATCCGCTGTGGAGTGATATCCGGCGTGTTGCTGAGCTGCGGATTGCGGAGCCGTACCGCGAAGCAACTCACTTCTTCGGCGCTGTCGTGCTCCAGGCGCAGGAAGTACAGAGTAGACGACTGATCGCCTGGAACGTCATCGATGGCCAACAGAGACTGACTACTCTGCAGATTGTCGCTGACGCAGCGTGTGCCCTTCTGGAAGAAGCAGATTATGTGAAACTGGCGAGCCAGCTGGATGATCTGACACACAACTCAGAGAAATACGTCGATGATGGCGAAAGCCGCCTCAAACTACGGCACCTGAATCGGGACGGCGCGGCGTTCACCGAAGTGATGCTCGCCGAGCCGCCCGTCAACTACGACCAGCTCAGGCAGCGAGACTCGCAGATAGTCGCTGCTCACCGCTATTTCTCAGCAGTGATGGAACAGTGGCTCGGCTCTCCGGAATCTCCGGACTTCGCAGATAAGGCGGAAGAACTGACGAATGTTCTCTTAGATGGGTTGCAATTCGTTTCGATCGAACTGGATGCTGCAGAGAACTCTCAGGAGATCTTCGAGACCCTGAATGCGCGTGGAACTCCGCTGACGGCTGCCGACTTGATTCGAAATTTCGTGTTCCAACGCCTGGAGCTTGAGGGCGCGGACACTGATCGCGCATATCGCGAAGAGTGGCCATTCGAGTCAAAGTTCTGGATGAAAGAGGTCAGCGTCGGTCGCAATTTCGTCAGTCGCAGTTCCCTGTTCTTCAACCAGTGGCTAGTCGCCATCACTGGTGAAGAAATCAGCCCGCAAGCTACCTTCTCGCGATTCAAATCATGGATCGAACATGATTCGAGGCGACAGATGAGCGACATTCTGCCGGAACTGCAAGTTCAGGCTGCTCAATATCAAGAACTCTCAGAATCGTCAGCCCGACCCGGCGGTAGCCTCAACTCGGCTCAAATGGCCTTCTATCGAATGGCGGCCAGCGGCATTGAAGTTCTCAAGCCACTTGTGATCTGGTTGTATGCGCCCGGACGCAATGTGTCGCAACATGACATCGACCGAATCATCAGAGCGGCCGAGAGCTGGATCTACCGCAGGCAGCTTCTTCGTCTGTCAGGCAGTAATCTAGGCCGCATCGTCGCTGATGTGATAGCCGCAAACGCTGAAGCGGACGCCGAAGACTTAGCTGATCGCGTCATTGGATATTTGTCACGGCTCAACGTAACCACGGCCTACTGGCCAGGAGATGAAGAGGTCCGCAATTCGCTGACCATCGAATCAGCGTATAGGCGCTTTCCCCGCGGACGCCTGCGCATGTTTCTTGAAGCTATCGAAGACCGATACCGTGCCGAAACGGGCCAGCCGCAGATTGAGCGCAATAACTATCCGATCGAGCATATTCTTCCGCGTGCTTGGAAGGACACCTGGCCGGCAAGCACCCTGGAAGCAGAGGAGGAGCGTCAGGAGCGCGTTCATCGATTGGGGAACTTAACACTGTTGACCAATTCATTGAATTCCAAGATTTCGAACGGTCCTTGGCGTTCGAAGCGTGCCGCACTCCTGCAGCATAATACGATCACGCTGACGGGCCGGGTCGTAGGCATGACTGAAAACCTTGAATGGGACGAAAAGCTGATCGATCAGAGAACCGCTGAGTTGATCGAAGAGCTGCTCAAGGTGTGGCCAGTGCCGGAAGGCCACGAGGGGCGAGTAATCGATCCGCAGACGAAGGCGGGAGACTGGGTGGAGCTCAAACATCTGATCGAGGCCGGGCTGCTGGCTGGTGGTGATGAACTCTCGGCAACACACCGTGACTTCACAAGCTCCAAGGCGAAGGTGACGGCGGATGGTGCCATCGAATTCGATGGGAAAAAGTACTACAGTCCGTCTGCCGCTGGTTATGCACTGCGTCAGAAGGCCACGAACGGCTGGTATTTCTGGGCCGTCAATGACGGTCGTCGATTGAGAGACGTTCGTGCGGAGTTTCAAAATGCCGCCACTGACTGAGGGGCCATGACCCCTCCAATCTCGCAGCTGCTTACCGAGTGGGCTTCCCCTAATAGTTGCGGGAGCTCTCGAGTTGCGTGAGATCCTCCAGGTATGTTCCTGCGAACGCAGGAACATACCTGGAGGAGACCCGAAGTCCTACCCCTGCCGGTACCCCAGCTTCACAGAAATCTCCCGCGCTGCTGCCTTCATCACCGGCACCAGTGCCTGCATCCGTTCCTTCGGCATGTAGGGACGAGTGGCCGACAGCGAGACTCCTGCAACAATGCTTCCGCTGCCATCCCGGATGGGCGCGGCCACACACCGGATCCCAGGTTCGTTCTCCTCGAGGTCGAGTGAGGCACCGTCGTGGGTATACCCGTGCATTCGATTGACGAACGCCTCCACCGCCGAGGCGTCTGTCCCCGGATTCTCGGCTGTGAACATCCGTTCCCACCGGTCCTCCTGGCCGAGCAGCAGCGCCTTCCCCACACCGGTGCGAGTCATTGGCATGCGGTGGCCTATGCGAGATCGCATCTCAGCACCGCGCGTCCCCGGAATCTTATGGAGATAGAGCACCGACTCACCATCCTCGACGGAGAGATGAATCGTGTCCTGTGTCCGGGCCGCGAGAGCCTCGAGGCTCTCCCTGGCGACGACCGGCAATGGATCCTGGTTGAGCGCGGTGAAGCCGAACTCGATGAGAGTGGGGCCCAGACGAAACTCTCCCGGTGAACCGTGCCGCAGATAACCCATGTGCACCAGCAGCTGGATCATCCTGTGCGCACTTGATCGACCGATTCCAGTGGTGTCGACGACGGACTTCAACGTGGTGGACCCGTGGGCGACGGCGCTGACGATCTGCAACCCTCTGGCCAATGTCTGAGTGCCCTGGGGAATCGCATCGCTGACAACGATTCCAGAATCTTCGTTCATTGCCCCAGTATGTCACCTATCCCACATATAGGGACACTGGTGGCGCATGGTGGAACGCCTGCCCATAGTGGCTCTTATGGCAAAACTGGCACCACCCGAGGCCCCGCAGATGATCGGCCTCGATTGGGGAACGAGCTCACTGCGAGCCTTCCTCATCGGCAGTGACGGAGGCGTCCTCGCTGAACGCAACGGATCAGACGGAATCATGGCCGTCGGTCCGGACACCGGCGACCTCAAAGGCGACTTTTCCCGGCTCGCTCACGCCGCCATCGGTGACTGGCTCAGAGATCACGGCCACCTCCCTCTCCTCGCCTGCGGAATGATCGGTTCGACCCAGGGAGTCGCCGAGGCTGGATACCTCGACCTGCCCACCGAACTTTCTGCCCTGGGTAGGCATCTGACGTCGGTCGAACTGTCCATAGGCGAACTCCACATCGTCCCCGGGCTGCAGAAGACATCGACCGAGACGACTGCCCCCGATGTCATCCGTGGAGAGGAGACCCAACTGCTCGGTCTGCTCGATGCAGAACAGGCCGATGCGACCACGGTGATCCTTCCCGGAACGCACACCAAATGGGTCAAGTGCCAGGGCCACCGCGTGACTGACTTCTCCACCTCGATGAGCGGAGAGATGTTCGGTCTGCTGAGCACCTCGTCGATCCTCAGCCGTCTGGCCGAACCTGCCGATGACTTCCACCCCGACGCCTTCGACTGGGGACTGAGCGTCGGAGCTGACGACCCAGCCGCGCTCACCGCCTCGATCTTCTCCGCACGCACCTGGGCCCTCGACGGACGACTGCATGCCGAGAAAATCAACGACTACATCTCGGGAATGCTCATCGGCGCCGAGGTGGCCGCCCAGCTCACGACCACAGCCGACTCTGCTGCCCCCTTCATCGTCTGTGGAACCGCGGACCTGACGATGCGATACTCACGCGCCCTCCGCCGACACGGACGACAGACGACAGAACCGGACCCGCGCGCCGCTGCCACCGGACTCTTCCGCATCGCCGAACAATCCGGCCTCGTGCCGACCAAGGAGACCACCAATGACTGACACAGTTCCCACCGGCCTCATCGCCATCCTCCGCGGGGTCCACTCCCACGAGGTCCTCGACATCGCCGAGGGCATCGTCGCTGCTGGGTTCTCCGCCATCGAAGTCCCGCTCAACTCACCGGACCCCTTGGCTTCGATCGAGGCGTTGGTCAACCGCTTCGGTGATGAGGTGGAGATCGGTGCTGGCACGGTTCTGACCGCCCGGCAGGTCCGCGACTGCAAGCGAGCCGGTGCCCGCATCATCGTCGCACCCGACACCGATACCGAAGTCATCCAGACCGCACTCGGGATGGGGCTCACCCCGTACCCGGGAGCCGCGACCCCGACCGAGGCGTTCGCTGCCATCAAGGCAGGCGCCACCAAGGTCAAACTCTTCCCATCCTCGGCAGTCGGAATCAGTGGACTCAAGGCATGGCGAGAAGTTCTCCCCGCAGGCACCGAACTCTTCCCTGTCGGGGGAGTGGGAGCCGACAACGCTGCCGAATGGCGCAACGCCGGTGCTGCCGGCCTGGGCCTCGGTTCCTCGCTCTATCGCCGAGGCGACCGCCCCGACGACGTGCACGACCGGGCACAGACCATCGCCTCGGCGTGGGTCCAGGCCCACTGAACCCAACGACGACACGCGAACGACAATGCCAGACGAAAGGCCAGAACAATGAAGATCACGTCGATGACGACGTACACCGTGCCGCCTCGGTGGCTGTTCCTCAAGATCGAAACGGATGAAGGGATCGTCGGCTGGGGCGAGCCGATCATCGAGGGCAAGGCCGCAACAGTGGCAGCCGCGGTCGATGAGCTCTCTGATCTCCTCGTAGGCAAAGACCCCGCAAACATCGAGGACCTGTGGACGATCATGTACCGCGGTGGCTTCTACCGCGGTGGCCCGATCCTCATGAGCGCCATCTCAGGCATTGACCAGGCGCTCTGGGACATCAAGGGCAAGGCGCTCGGACAGCCGGTGCACCAGCTGCTCGGTGGGAAGGTCCGGGATCGGATCCGCACCTACTCATGGATCGGCGGAGACCGTCCCGGCGACACAGCGGCGGCAGCCTTGGAGACGAAGAACCGCGGGTTCACCGCCGTGAAGATGAACGCGACCGAGGAGCTGCAGTTCATCGACTCCTACACAAAGGTCGACCAGGTCATCGAGAACGTTCAAGCGGTACGTGAGGCCACCGGCGACGATTTCGGCATCGGCATCGACTTCCACGGTCGCGTGCACAAACCGATGGCCAAGGTCCTCATCAAGGAACTCGAACCCTATCGACTCCTCTTCATCGAAGAACCGGTGCTCTCCGAACACTTCGGCTCGCTGCGTGACGTCATGGCCAACACCCCGACACCGATAGCACTGGGGGAGCGACTATTCTCCCGCTGGGACTTCCGCGAAGTGATCGCCTCCGGCGCCGTCGACATCATCCAGCCCGATGTCTCCCACGCGGGCGGCATCACCGAGACGCGGAAGATCGCGATGATGGCCGAAGCCTACGATGTCGCGCTCGCGCTGCACTGCCCACTGGGCCCGATCGCGCTCGCCTCCTGCCTGCAGGTCGATGCCGGCAGCTACAACGCGTTCATCCAGGAACAGAGCCTGGGCATCCACTACAACACGAGCAACGACCTGCTCGACTACGTCACCGACCCCACGGTGTTCAACTACGAAGACGGCATGATCGACATCCCCTCCGGACCCGGGCTCGGCATTGAGGTCAATGAAGAGTACGTCATCGAACGCTCGGCCGAAGGCCACCGGTGGCGCAACCCCATCTGGCGTCACTCCGACGGCTCCTTCGCGGAATGGTGAGCAGGCGGATTCGGTAAGAGAGAAGGACGTTCAAGGATGAACTCACAGACTGCAGTGACAAAGCAACGTCGTGCTGCCTCGCCGGGGCGAGCCCGGTGGTGGATCCTCGGCTGGCTGCTGGCAGCCATGATGATCAACTACATGGATCGATCGTCGCTGTCGATAGCGGCCCCGCACATGATCGACGAACTGGGGCTGACCGCTGCCGACATCGGGCTGCTGGGCACCGCGTTCTCTCTGACGTACGCGTTCTTCCAGCTGCCCGGCGGATGGCTGACCGACCGCCTCGGCGCAAAGCCGGTCTACGTCATTGCACTGGGCTTCTGGTCGATCGCGACCTCACTCATGGCATTCGGCCACCACATGTGGCACTTCATGATCTCGCGCATCCTGCTCGGCGTCTTCGAAGCCCCCGTCTCACCCACCTCGGCGAAGATCGTCTCCGAATGGTTCCCGCCGAGGGAACGTGGAGCGGCAGTCGGAGTCTACGACTCGGGAAGCAAATGGGGCCCGGCAGTGGCACCACCGATTCTCACGTTCCTCATCCTCGGGTTCGGGTGGCGTGCCATGTTCGTCATCCTCGGTGTGCTCGGCATCATCGTGGCGATCGGCTTTTGGGTCTTCTATCGATCCCCGGAACACGATCGGAGGGTCTCGGCGGCTGAACTCGAACACATCCGGGCGCGGGAGGAAGATGACAACGCTCCGACTGGGCATATCCCTTGGCTGCGTCTCTTCACCAAGCCACAGACCTGGGCGATGGTGCTGGGATTCGTCGCTGTGGTGTGGACCCTCAACATCTTCGTGACTTTCCTCCCGCTGATGCTCAACGACATCTATTCCGTCGCTGACGAGGCGCTTGGGTGGTACACAGCGATCCCGTTCGCTGTCGGTGGCATCGGCGGAATCCTCGGCGGATGGTTCACCACGAAGTACTCGAGGATGCGGTCTTATCTGGCGCCTCTTGCTTGCAAGCGGCGGATTGCTGCAGTCTACGGTGGGGCGCTCGCCATCTGTTCGATTCTCGTCGGAGTCACTACTGGCCACTTCGCTTTGCAACTGGCGGCGATGAGCTTGGCTTTGTTCTTCTGCGGAGCATTGAGTGCCGTGGGCTGGTCGATTCCCGCTGATGTCGTGACCGGAAGTCGTGTCGCATCGTTGGGGTCCATCCAGAACTTCGGCGGTTACTTCGCCGGTTCGCTCTCGCCCTGGCTCACAGGCGTGCTGGTGACGACAACGGGGTCCTACCTCATTCCATTCGTCGTCGGCGCCGTTGTCGCGGTGATTGCGGGGATCGCCTATCTGCTCCTGCTGCGTGCCCCGATTCGGCTAGACAGCACCGCCACAGAGATCGGAGACACCAGCTCATGACGAAAATCGCTGAGTACACGGCCACTCGGCCGACACGGATGCGCTACATCATCGCACTCCTGCTCTTCATTACCGTCGTCATCAATTACATGGACCGGGCCAACCTGTCCATCGCGATGCCGGCGTTGTCCCAGGAGTTCGATCTCACCACGGGCCAGCAGGGACTTCTGCTCTCGGCATTCGGGTGGACCTACGCCGCGATGCAGCTGCCCGGCGGGTGGCTCGTCGACCGGGTGAGGCCGCGGGTGCTCTATGCCTCCTGCCTCGTGCTGTGGTCACTGGCCACACTGTTCATGGGCATGTCCGGCGGGTTCGTCGCTCTCATCATCCTCCGGCTTTTGGTCGGCGGGTTCGAAGCTCCGGCGTACCCGATCAACAACAAGGTGGCCACGGCGTGGTTCCCGGAGCGTGAGCGCGGACGGGTCATTGCCTTCTACACCTCGGGGCAGTTCATCGGCCTCGCACTGCTCACCCCCGTGCTGTCCTGGCTGCAGACAGTGCTCACCTGGCACTGGGTGTTCATCCTCACCGGTGTCGTCGGCATCATTTGGGCTTCGATCTGGTGGTTCGTCTATCGCGAGCCGCGTGACAAGTCGGGAGTCAACCAGGCCGAGATCGACCTCATCGCCTCCGGTGGGGGACTGGTCGACGTCGAATCCGGTGCGACGAAGGAGACCAAGCCGAAGCTCAAATGGTCAGATCTGAAGGTGGTGCTCTCGCGGAGGAAATTGTGGGGCATCTACCTCGGCCAGTTCTGTCTGACGTCGACCCTGTGGTTCTTCCTCACCTGGTTCCCGACATATCTCGTTGACTACCGTGGCATGGACTACATCGAATCCGGCTTCATGGCATCACTTCCGTTCATTGCGGCACTGGTTGGTGTGCTTCTCTCCGGGTGGGTCTCGGACCTCATGGTCAAGAAAGGACTGACACTTGGCACTGCCCGCAAGCTGCCGATCATCATAGGCCTTGCGCTGACAGTGTTCATGCTCGGCGCGAACTATACGGATTCGACTGCGTTGGTGATCGTGTTCATGTCGATCGCATTCTTCGGCAACGGCTTCGCCTCGATCACCTGGTCGCTGGTGTCCGCGTTGGCGCCGGAAAGGCTGCTCGGTCTGACGGGAGGCATGTTCAACTTCATCGGCAACCTCTCGTCGATCGCGACTCCGATCGTCATCGGATTCCTGGTGACCGACATCGACTTCGCGCCGGCCTTCGTCTACATGGCAGCGATCACCATCGTGGGAGTGCTGTCGTACGTGTTCCTCGTTGGGAAAGTTGAGCGGGTGGAGAGTTAATTGAGGAGTGTGAGGAATCTGGTGAGGGCACAGTACCGTTTTGGGCAGCTGTTCAGGGCTTTCCACAAGATTGTTGGTCAGAGGACCATGGCATGATACTCACGCTGCCACCATTCTTTGCATCGGCCCCCTTGCCCGTTTCGTGTCATGACCGGCGCCGATGTGGCTTTACTTGATACGCGATGCCGTCGACGATGCGAATATGTCCTCGCACGTCGTGCGCCCGGCGATGAGACGTGGCAACGCTCATCGACAGCCGGCTCGCTCCGTTTCCTGGCTCCCACTGGGGCGGATCCGTCAGGCGATAGACGGCAGAGGGGGTCTTGCCCGTCGACTCGAGCCACTGACGAGCCAGCACTTTGTCGCCTGGTGCATTAGCAGTTGTAAGGTTTTCTTCGCGGGAAAAGAGCAGATTCAGCAGGACGAGTGCAGCATGGCCGAGTGTGTTGGCGTCGAATGATCGACGGCCCTCCCGGATTGGGATGTCCACATACAGATTAGTTCTGGAGTCGGTGCGGGCAGTGAAATTCACTTCGATCCACTTCTCGTGCAGAGACCCCGAGACTCGGTCGAATGCGACTAGCTTGCTTCCGCATCGTAAAGTGACCGGCTCTTCGAACAGCAACTCCCAGACAGGCCGATAGGTCAGGGCTGAAGCGAGGTACATTGTCTCCGACGCAATCGAAGTGCTCCTCGAATCAATCAAATAGTGCTCGACTTTTCGGCAGTCCCGACTGCGCAGGACGATCGCGGCCGCGGGGGAGAGATCCTGCAGCGGTTGCGCCGCACTTGCCTCGCTAGTGGGATTCGTCAGAACAGCGCACGCAGGGCTGAGCTCGACCTCAGCCAATAGTGCATCAATCTGCTCTGCGGACTTTTTGCTTGCTGCGGCATTCCACTGTTTGGCGAATACAACTGCTAGGGCGTCGAGGCCGAGTAGACCAAGTGCACGCTGTTCTCTTTTTAGCTGGCGTTCGGCGAGTCTCTCTTCATGAAACTCGACGGACAACTGCGCGATGGCCATCATCACCGGCTCAGTGAGATTACCTGCCTCACACACGATCCTCGGTACAGTTGGGAGTGGCTGGCACCCAAGAGCACAGAAGATACCATTGATCTTCTGCTCCCACGAGGCCGCGTCATAGGCGCTGCGCATCACAGTCGTGACATAGTCGCCGAACGAGCGTCTGCTGCTGCGGGCGAGAGAGTGCGCCCACTGTGCGAACGTCTCCGGCGTGCAGTATTGCGCCAGGTGTTCAGCCGCGTCATCGACAGTGACACGCGGGTCACCTTTGGTCCTCTTTGTCCACTCGTCAACGACCGCGGGCGAAACTGGAGCGAAGGCCAGCAATTTCTTGTGCATCTCGATAATCGCGGGCTTGAACCTGCCTCGCCGCTGCGACCCTCTACGTATCGGACCTAACCGACTCCCGGAATTCGTATCTTTCGACATTTTTGTCATCGAATGCCACTCTCCACGTTCACCCGAATATTGATTTCATCATGACATGCCGTTCGGACACCCGTAGTCGATGCTCGCCTTGTATCTGCGGATTTGTAGGGTGTGACGCCCGAAGATCGGCAATGACCGACCACCGGATGTAGTGAAGTCGTCTCTCTGCACGACTGGCGACACGACAACCGGGGGCGAAAGTACGGCGGAAAAGTCCGTTGCCACATCAGCAGAGGCAGTCGGCATCAAAGGTCCAGTACCCAACACTTTCGCTGGGCCGGGGCCTCCCAGGTGCTCATCCATGTGGGAAGGCTCGACCAAAGTCCGGATGGGTGCTGGATCGGCGGCGCGAACGTTCATTGTTGTCTCCTCTGTGACGTAGTGAGGACAACACTAGAAGTCACCACTGACACAGATTCTAAGCCCTGTTGAGGCGCCGTGATTTCATCGTGCTGCGAGCTCGTATTCGAGTTTCATCTCAGTCTGGAAACTTTTGACGCTTCACTCACTATTGACGGAGGAATTCTGGCTTATAGTTCTTCTGACACTACTGTAGTGATCGATTCTATTTCTTCCGGAAAGGCTGGGCATGCGCGTTGACTTCGGGTGGAGCCTTGACGGTGCTCCGTGGATGTCCGAGCCGTCTGGCGGCACCACTGTCGTCACCGGTCCGCTCGGATTCCTCGGGATCCTGCAGACTCGGCTCGGAGCCACCCGACCGACCGTCAATGTTGCGACCCGGATCGCCCAATACCGGGCGCTGATGGCGACTGCCGACCACGAATGGTACCGAGAATCCTTCACCGTCGACCCGTGGAACACTGCGGGCAACCTCCTCCGACTTCGTGATGACGCGATTGAGGCCGGATGGCGGCCAGGCGATGAAAGCGTAAGTTACGAGAATCAACCGCGACTGGTTGCACTGGCATCCATCGAATCTCACAACCGTCTCGGCCAGCGCGGCGATCAGCGGGCCAATTTCAACCCAGGCCCGGCCGACGACCTCCGCGAAGTCCTGACCTTGCTGAGAGAGTTGCCAGATGCTTGGCCCCTGGGCGTCTCACAACTTCGACTGCGCGATGACCGTAGCCATCTGCCACGTGTCTGGCAGGAAGTCATCAACGCTATAGAGGCCAGAGGAGTGTCCGTCACCCAAGCGGAACGAAGCACCAGAGTTCCCGCTGCTCTGTCAGTCGTCCGGGGTCCAGATGAATGGTCAACGGCCGAGGCCGCAGCACGGTGGTTGGCCAACTGCCCAGACGCGCGCAAGGTCTGCATCATCGCTGGAGACGCTACCGATGTCCTTGACCAGCAGTTGGTGCGTCGTGGGGCCGCCACTCTCGGCGTTCCCAGGTCATCGGCTATGAGTCCTGCCGGACAAGTCCTTCCACTCTTTCTCAGCTCCATCATCCCTCCGGTCGATGTGCGTCGGGTTGGAGAGCTCCTGAACTTCCGGTTCCAAGCAGCGACTGAGGATGAACCGGCACAGCCCTTTTCTATCCTTCCTCGCGCAGTGGCGAAGAAGCTGCTTGATGCCCTTGTCGAAGAGCCCGGGATCACCGACGACCCGGACTCCGCATGGATGACGGCCTTGAACACCTTGCATGACGAAGCAGCCCAAAGCAGGGCAGCCGAAAAGAATTGGGAAGCGGCTCAGACGATTGACGGTTTTCTCCGATCTTCACAGTCCCGTGCCCAGACACAGCCACTCGCCGATTCGATCAATAAAGAAGATCCGAATGCCGAAGCCGACAACACTCCAGGAACCGTTGCTCTTGCCACCATTCTTCCTGCACTCGACTGGCTGGCCCGGCGTATGCAGTCAATCGCCCGTCAAACGGACACTCGGACGACAGCCGCCACAAGTGCCAACGGCGACAGTTCCTTCGCCTCCCAGGCAGCGACACATATTTCGGCGTTCCGAGAATCACTCGAACATCTTGGGGAAGAGCGAGTCAGAGTCCGTGAACTCTTCGACATCGTTGACACCAGTGCTCCTGCACCCTTCGGCACCACGCAGGCGACTGCAGCAGCATGGACCGTCGTCACCGACCCAGCTCATGTTCCATTGGGTACTGAAACGATTGTCTGGTGGTCCTCACATCGCAGTGACTTCGCAGTGACGGACATCTGGGACCACGATGAAGCAGTCGCAATGGCAGAAACCGGTGCCACTGTCACTCCAGCCTCGCTGAAGGAGCGCCTCAACCAGGCGGCGGCACTCGACGGTGTCCGATCAGCGACGACGTTGATCTGCTTCTGTCCAGAAAACCTCCGTGGAGATCAGCCGTCTTTGCACCCCGCACTCATGCAGTTAGCCGAAGTCCTCGTCGAGTCCCATCCAGAACGATTCTCCGATGCAGGCATTGATGCCGTTCTGGACGACTCCTCGGTTGCTCGTCCCTTTGCCTCTCATCGAGATGGCGATACCTGGCAGCTACGTGGCGCATCCACGGCACTCACCGAAGTCGAGCCTGAAGACTTCAGCCCACCGGCCTCGGTCACTCGAACTCACCCCGGCGACTTCTCCCATCTGCTGCCGGAGAGACTTTCCTATTCTCAGATCGAGTTGCTCCTCAACGATCCGTTCGCGTGGACACTGCGCCATGGGCTCGGGTTGAAGCGAGGCTTCTCAGCCGAAGTGCCGACCGGAAATCAGATGATCGGCTCTCTCGTCCACTCCGTTGTCGAACACCTCATTCTTGACGGAGCGGCCACCGACGGCAGCGTTCCGTCTGACGAGACGATTTCTGCGACCTTTGATCGGCTGGTGCCCCGATTCGCCGCCGAGCTGCTCCTGCCTGGGCAGCAAGCCAGACTCGGGATGATCAAATCCATCTCGCTCTCCTCGTTGACGGCCTTGTTCTCGACGCTGGCTCGCCGAGAAATCAGCATCACAGGCGCCGAGGTGGATTTCGCCTCGTCAGTGACACTGTCCATCTCCTCTGAACCGACTACCTTCACTCTTGTCGGAACCAGGGACCTCGACGGGAGCTTCGCTGATGGTCGCCCTGCCGTCATCGACCTCAAATGGACCAACTGGCACAAGGGGTATCGAGCGAAGATCGACACCGGAGAGGCAGTCCAGCTCAGCGTCTACGCACACGCTGTCGGAACCCCGAGTAGCAGCAATCCACTCACTGCCTACTACCTACTCAAACAAGGTCGGTTCGTCTCTACTGATCTTGGGCTTGATCCCGACTTCAGCGGCGGTGCCAGAGACAACAACACGGTCGACAGCCTCGGCGTCGGCGATCCTTTCGGACTGTGGCCGCGCATTCAGAAGTCTGTCGAATACGCACTCACGTCTATCGTCGAAGGTCGATTCGAAGCTGTGATCGCCGACGACATCATCGCGGAGACCAACCGCTCGGAACAACGTCGATCCGCAGATGGGACAGAGGAACTCGGTCCCAAGAAGTCCGTCGCCGCCGAGGGCCGTCTCCTCATCGACCGTCCTCAGGAATTCAGCGACTACAACCTCATCTACGGCCTTGCAGGAGACTATTCATGAGCATGCATGTCATCACTGCTTCGGCAGGGTCGGGGAAGACCTACAAACTCACTGAACTGCTCTCTGAGAGGCTATCGAAACCATCCGCCGGCCGTGCCGAGCCCCTGCGTGCCAGCGAAGTCATTGCGACGACATTCACTGTTCGCGCTGCCTCCGATCTTGTTGATAAGACGCAGAAGCGTCTGCTTGACGATGGCAACATTCCAGCCGCCGAAGAGATCGGCACGGCGCTCATAGGGACGATTCATTCGGTTTCGGGACGGCTGGTCACCGACTATGCCATTGATGCAGGGTTCTCTCCTGAGGTGCGCATCCTCGACGAGGCTGAGCAGACCGCAGCTTTCAATGCTGCGATTGACGACCTCGTTGCTGAAGCAGAAGCCACGCATCGCGATCTGCTTCTGCGTACGGGGCATAACGGCCGACCGGAAGACTCCAATAAGTGGGGCCACGGACCCGCAGCGTGGTCCAACCTGGTGAAGCGAGTCGCCGAGGCAGCTCGTGAGAATAACCTCGGCGAACAGGAACTTCTGAAATCCGCCGAGGCTTCGGTGGGGTTGTACCTGTCTGCTCTCCCAGCTGCCCGAACGGACAACAGAGCAGAATGGCGAGATCAGCTTTCTTCCGACATCGATGAACTCCGTGACGCCCTGCGCATCGCAGAGGACAAAGAACCGGATTCGGAGCGTCCACCTCGAGTGGAGATCCCAGGAGGCAGCAAAGGGAACATCGAAGGAAGCATCATCACCCTGGACCGGTTCGTCCGTGACCTCGATACCGACGCCGAGGCGGGGGATCCCTTTGCCCGCACCGAATGGTCCACATGGGTCAAAATCGCGAAAGCGAAATACCCTAAAGCGCCTGGTGGTCAGGCTCCAGGGAAATACGCTGTGGAACTGCTCGCACAATCGAGCGCTCTGCTTGTCTCTCGCGAGCTGCTGGCCAACGCGGCATTCCAGAATGACCTCGCGACCCTCATCCGTTTGGTTTTCGACACAGCGATCTCATCCTTGGGCGCCTATGAAAACCACAAGAATCAGCTCGGTGTGATGGACTTCGTCGATCAGGAGGTCCGTGCACTCGACCTGCTGCGTTCAAATGAAAGAGTGCGAAAGTCCGTCGCGTCGAGATATCGCCTCCTCGCTGTCGACGAATTCCAAGATTCCTCGCCTATTCAGCTGGCAATCTTCACGGAGCTGGCCGAACTCGTCGACGAAGTCATCTGGGTTGGTGATCGCAAGCAGGCAATCTATGGGTTCCGCGGTGCCGACCCAGAGCTGATGAGTGATGTGTTCGGCGCACTCACTAAGGGGTCTTCTGGCCTGGGCATGGCGACGACGGAGAACCTCGGTGACTCCTGGCGATCCACCGACCCGCCACTTGAATTGTCGAACACGATCTTCAGTTCGGTGTTCGCCGATCAGCCGGAGGACGAAGTGATCCTCAACGTTCCGCCTCGGCGACAGGATCTGCGGGCTCTCGGAGGCCGGGAGCTGTGGGTGCCGAAGACAGAACCGGGCAAGGGACGCCAGCCGAAGCAGCCGCTGGCGAAGACGATTGCCGAGGGAGTTGTCGACTTCCTCTCTCGAACGCCGGGCCTAGGTGATCGAACTGTTGGCCCCGACGACATCGCCGTCCTCATGCGCACTCATGATGAGGTGTCGGCCGTGGTCGGTGCTCTCCGCGATCGAGGCGTTTCAGCTTCCGGATCGAAGATCAACTTGCTCGGCACCCGTGAGGGGCAGTTCGTCATGTCGGGATTGGCTGCAATCGCGGATCCGAAGGATACCGTCGCAGTTGCAGAACTCGTCACTCTCATGAGTGATCATGGCTCCCACGGCACGTGGTTCGAAACTGCTGCGCGGATCACCGACAATGACGAGCGCAAGCAGCAGCCCCACACCTGGTGGGATGATTCCAGCCTTGCCGGCCTCGCCGACCTACGAACGAGAGTGACTGAGTATGCTCCCGCTGATCTCGTCGTCGAAGTCATCGAGGCACTTGACCTGCATCAGCGGATCAAAGCGTGGTCGTCGCCGGAGACTCGCCTTGCCAATCTCGACTCACTGCGAAGTCTCGCCGCGGAGTATGAGGACACCGCCCACCAGACTCGGAAACCGGCAACAGCTTCGGGCTTGCTCGAACACTTCGCAGAGGTGGGGACGAAGTTCGAACATGGTACGGCCTACGGCTCGGTACTTGTCATGACAATGCATCAATCAAAAGGTCTGCAATGGCCGGTCGTCATCGTCGGAATACCAGCAGCGAAAGACCACGGTCACCAGGAAGTCAGTGTTGAGAAAGCTCCGGCCTTCGACGCCAGTAGGCCGTTGGCCGACCGATCAATCCGACTGCTGCCACGGGTGATCAAAAGCTATGAAGCGCTGAAGGTACGACTTGGCGAAACAGTCACCGTTCGAAACGGAACGGAAGCCGAGCACCAGGAAGCGGCCCGCCTACTCTACGTCGCGCTCACCCGGGCCGAGACATACAGCATCCTCGCGTTCGGACACCCTCAAGGTGTGAAGAACCAGTTGGAGACCTCGGTCGGCACGAAGTTCCTCGAATGGGATGTCCCCACCTCCGAAATCGGCACGGGATCGGCGATCAATGAGGACGGAGTTCTCAAAGTCGCTGACCTACGTGCGGGGGCCAGTGACGGAGACGCAAATTCGGCTGCATGGAAAGACCTGCGAATTCGGATCGGAGCGTATTCGGTTGCTGACAAACCAGAGACCTCGAGCGCAGCGATACGAGGCCGTTCGTCCTATTCGTACACCGATATTCCAAGGCACGGTGATGTACCAACAGAGGGTGTGCTGCCGGCGAGGTTCAGTCCGAGCAGTGTGCCCTCGACAGGTATTGACGCCGAGGTGAAGGTGAT
Organism: Brevibacterium sp. UCMA 11752; assembly: GCF_021532235.1. Taxonomy (NCBI): domain Bacteria; kingdom Bacillati; phylum Actinomycetota; class Actinomycetes; order Micrococcales; family Brevibacteriaceae; genus Brevibacterium; species Brevibacterium sp. UCMA 11752. The sequence continues at coordinate 2,416,521 of NZ_JACBOS010000003.1, forward strand.
TGCCGATCTGGGTGAGCCGCTCGTTGCCGGTGGTGGGAAAGACTGGGACCGAGTGGGAGACGCAGTTCATGCGTACCTGGCGCTGCCACTCCAATCGTTGACGGAAGACATTGCCAGATCGGCAGCAGGACGAATCATCAACCGGTGGGGGACTGGCGGTTTACTCACGCCAGATCTACTCGTCGAGGCGGGCCGGCGATGGATGGCCTGGGTCGGGGAGAACTTTCCCGGTGCCGAAGTGTTCACGGAGGAACCTATTGCGTGGCGAAATAGGTTCGCTCAATCCAGCGAAGGATGGCTTGACGTGGTCGTCTATCACAAAGACGGGGAAAAGGTCCTCATCGATCACAAGACCTACCCGGGCGATGATGCTGTGACGCATGTGAAAGAGAACTACCTCGGCCAGCTCCATACCTATGCGATGGCGATCGCAAGTGCCGGAGGAACGCTGCCAGGCCGGATTCTGGTTCACCTACCTCTCAAAGCAGAAATTGTCGAGATCAGACTTGCTGCGTCTCAACAGACAGAAGCGGAACTCATATGACCTCTCATAGCCGATTGGCGCATGGGCGCACACCTATCCAAAGGAGGAACTCTTGAACATCAAGGACTATCTGCTGGAAGATTTCACACCGGTATATGGCACTGGGATCAGTCCGGATGCCTTCACGTCGTTCGAGACTGACGCTTTATGCGGTTGGATTGCTGAAGGACTGACTGGCGAGGGCGAATCAGCCAAGTACACGATCACTGTGGAGCCAGAGCGTGGTTCGGATACCCAACCGGACGGTCCTGAAAGTGCACCCTCAGATTGCAGTGGTGAGTCTCGAGATTCGGTGGAGGCCAAATGCGACGTTGAGATCGATGGAGTGAGGACCCCTATCCAGCATCCGTATACCAAACGGATCGGCGGTGTTGCGCCTGTGGTTGACTGGTACGACGCGATTGCCATGGAAGATGCCAAGGGCCGAACGCTCGAAAAACGTGCGCCATGGATCGGGGACGATCTTGGCAGCGTGCTGACAAGAGCAGAGCACAAGATTGTGTCCTATGACACTGAGGAAGTAGCAGTCGAGAGCTTCTCAACAGCACGTGAAATAGAGAAATGGCTTGACCGGGTTCTGGCTGAAACGCAGGTCCGAGCTGAAGTCTGGCAAGTCAGAAATGCTTTCGAAGCCGACGACCATCCGTTGCTTCGACGATTTGAAGATGACGAAGTGAACGGGTGGGTACCTATTCCATTTTCCACCGGCTTCATCTCAGAGGAATGGCTTCAGGCCGCTTTCGGAGACGGTCAACAGACTCCATTTGCTCATCTTCAGATGTCGGGAGCTCAGAGATTGAGTCTCAATGCTGACTACGCACTGTCGTGGTCTGAACTCAGTGAGTCAGCGGATCTTGTCCGTGACAACAGCATTCTGGAAGGTGGGGTCGATGACTGGCTGGTAGTACATATTGTCGGCTCAGATGTTGCCCTGCCATTGCCTTGGCCAGGGGCGAACCTCGCAGTTCACCACGATCATGATGGTGCCACTGTAGGAATCGACGTGCCCATCACCAGGTTGCAAGCAAAGAAGCATCGCAAAGAGCGACTGTGGGAAAGCGAATGGGGACGTTTCCTTGACGACAGCGCAACTCTCACAGAGGCCGAAGTATCGAATGGAATAGAGCGTGCAGAAGCCGCTCTGAACAAGCTCATTGCGGAGGAGGAATCATGCCGGTTGGAACACGTACAGATGGTGGAGTAGGTCTTCCCGATCTCGGCATTGAGGGGGACGGACCCAAGGGTTGCCAGTGGGACAGAAGCGTTTGCGTAGATTCGCCGACCCACTTCATTAGGTGGGGGACGCATGGTGATGACGATGCGGAACTGACGACGAGCGTATATTGCGCACGTCATTATGCCGTCGAGTTGGCATACTACACCGAATTCCATGTTCACGAGTGCACGGGCCCGGCTTTAGAGCATTTGTTGGAATACGGGAAAATCTTATAACGCTACATAATTGCACTTTAACCCAGTAAAATATATAACTTAAGCGGACTGCCCGCCTCCGGAGTTATCTAAACGGTAGGGTAGTAGGCATATGGCAACAGATAGTTTTAGCCAGATCGGCTCAAATTGTTAAATATAGTAGATACACTCAAGATCGGTATGGTGGCACTATAAAGCGGATTCCGTGTTTTTGTGGCATGTAGCACAATTAACTAAATAAAAACGTGAGTAGGAAATGAAGAAATGAACGTCTGCGCAAGAAGGGATAAGCGTTGCATTATGAGGCCCGACAAATATGTGATAAAAAGTTCGAGAAATGAGTGGTCGGATGACGTCTGATCAGCTGGGCATTATACCTGAAGGTGACGATCGAGGACTCGCTCGAAACCCAACCTCATCCGGAAGGAACCAGAACGCAACAAAAGTTAAGACTAAGAGGGTTTCTCAGAATGGCAGCAGAGAGGGTGATTTATGGAAAGAGATTCCGATTTGGATTAGAGCTACTCTAGTATTAGTCGGTCTAACGCTATTGTTTCTGACGGTCATTGCGCTCACGTATGCGATATATGTAATATTTAATATCCCCTTTCCTTCGCTTTTGGATCATATTGGTTCGAACAATGGGCAGGGAACCGCTGTGGTTGGAGATACGTTTGGAGGTCTTTTAGCGCCAGTCTTGACAGCGGGAGCCTTGGGCGCGACTTTGTGGTTCTCTTTGGCGCAAGTTAACGATGCGAGAAGCGCTACTAGAAAACAAATTGAAAGCTCGGAGGAAGATTCACGTCTACGGCGCGAGGAGGACGAAAAAGCGCGAAAAGATGAGATGTCTGCAGTAAATCGTCAGTTAGATCAGGCCTCTAGGCAGTTCAATGAGGAAATGACTAGGGCCGCGAATGATGCGGAGTTCTCGAAGGCCGAGCTAATTAATGCTTGGGTGGCGGACGCGAGGAGAAGCGACCAGGTCAACGCAACCTTGCATGGGGTCGTGATTACAAATCGTTGTGGATCTCTGGTGCACAATTTCGATCTTATGATATCGCGAACAAATGACCATTTCCAAAATGAACATGATGTTGTAGCGGTAGAAGGTGGCGGGGAAGTTTCGGATTCACTCCAAAGTTCGAGCCCCGCTGCGGGCTCAAGGCGACGTGCTCGTGCGGTTGAGAATGGTGGGCCGATTCATGACTCTGGACAAAATCGGGAATCAGCGATACCTCCTGGGGATTGGTTTGTCCCCTTTTTCCCCAATGACAGCGGCGTATTGAAATTCTCTTGGCAGAAGATTCTGCCAATTTCTGTCAAAGATGGAAGAAGTGTCGTCTCTATTCCGAGTGCTGAATCACATGCCTACGATTTGCGGCTTGAGCCGCACACTCGATTGAAATCTGGAACGGGGGCAAATAGTGGTGACCCAGATCTGCCATTCTATGTCATTGCCCGTCAGGCGTTTTATCTATATGGTCAGCTGTGGGAACGAGATGAACACGGAAAGTTGTACAAAGGGGTTGTGCCGGGGGATCGGAATCCGTGCAGTTGGGATGAGAGTGAATTGATGGGCAATGCTGCTTCCTTCAAACCCGTCGTGCGTGCGGAGTGGGCTGGAAATCGGCTGGGCAAGGTGTGGGAAATAGTAAGTTTAACGCTGAAAGAGTTGCTGAGTGATAAAAGCTGGGAACATTTGATGGCCTCACCTGACTCGGCCTTGGTTCCGGCTGACGGAGGCGCGATATCTCGAATATATCGAGTAACGTTTAAATCAGCTTCCTCGTCAGCTATCCGACTGTATATGAATGAAGATGTATATTTGGAGCTTAGCGCTTCGAACTCGAGAAGCGGCTCGCAATTTGGCGGTGAAGGGAAGCAACTGCTCTATCCTCGTGTCGAATTGGGTGGACTACCATCTCTTGAGGGTTATAAGATCGAGGTTACTCGTTATGGCTCGCGTGGATTTCCGGATATTAGAAATGGAGTTCCAACTCGTAAGTCTGTAGCTGCTAATACGGCAATACGTCACGCCGCAGTATCAGTCATTCGGTCGCTAACTGGTGAGGGTTCTGTGTCGACCCAAGGACTATTTGACGACCAGGCGTTGTTGAGGGACTACCGGTATTGGGTAGAAAATCGAGCTGTGTGGTTTGCTGCGTTGCAAGCAATGGTGAACATGGCCAATGACATCGTGGATGACCAGGCAAGGACGGCTTCTCGGGAATAGATCTGACGGAGACCGGCCCTTCCAGGTCTTCAGATTTGAGGGTCCAGACTGGCTGTGAGCGCCTGCTCGCGGATAGGGCCCCTATATTTATTGATAGGCCCAACACGGGGTCTGGTCGCTGGTCCTGGTATGGCTGATTTGCCCTGTCATTGATGATCCGGGGGGCCGCCAGGAATCCTGGACGCGCGTTGACTGCTGATAGGGGCTCGGCCCAGTCGATCTGAGGTCTCGTCGTAACGTGGGTGCCAGCATCGGGTGTCATGACTACCAACGGCCACTGGTTTGGATGGTCGAGGAGGACTGTCATGAACACCGATTACGACGTGTGGCTAGGCCTCGACGTCGGCAAAACCAGCCATCACGGGTGCGGATTCGATCCGACCGGTCAGCGGGTCTTCGATCACGAACTCCCGCAGGACGAGGCCGCCCTGAGAGACGTGATCACGAGCTTGCAATGCGACTGCGGTCGAGTGCTCGTCATCGTCGATCAGCCCAACACAATCGGTGCGCTTCCCGTCGCGGTCGCCAGGGATTGTGGTGCCGATATTGCCTACCTTCCGGGGTTGGCAATGCGCAAGGCTGCCGGCCTATATCCGGGGCAGGCGAAGACTGATGCGCGGGATGCGTTCATCATTGCCGACACCGCCAGAACTATGCCGCACACGCTTCGGTCCGTTGATCGTGAGTCCGACGTTTTGGCCAATCTCAAGGTTTTGGCCGCCACGGATGAGGACCTCGCTTATGACATCACGAGAGCGATTAATAGGTTGCGGTCCCTGCTGCTGCAGATCCATCCAGCGTTGGAGCGTGTATTCAAAGGCACGGTCCTGACTCGAACGATCGTGTTAGATCTGTTGGTTCGTTATCGTGGGCCAGCCGGGTTGCGGTCGGTTGGAAAGTCGGGGGTGAAGCGGTGGGCGAAGAACCACACTCGCAAGGACCCGTCGGTGCTCATCGATGCCGTCTTTGAGGCACTGGCCGAGCAGACTGTGATCGTGCCGGGTACCGAGGCGTCGGAGTCCGTGGTGCCACGTCACGCGATGCGGATCAAAGCGTTGAAGGCCGAACGTAAGGAGATCGAGGCAGAAGCCGAGGAGTTAGCTGATTCGCTCCCTCTTCTTCAGGTCTTAACGTCGATGCCGGGAGTCGGCGTTAAGACCGCGGCACAGATTCTCCTGGCAGCGGGCGATTTCAGCGCTTTTAGGACTCCCGGGCATTTGGCAGCGTATGCGGGTATTGCTCCGGTCACGAGACGGTCGGGAACCTCGATACGGGGTGAGTTCCCGTCGCGGGCGGGTAACAAGCGGTTGAAGAATGCGTTGTTCCATTCGGCGTGGGTCGCGTCATGTCACGACCCGCTATCGAAGGCCTACTACGACAGGAAACGTGCCGAGGGGAAGCGTCATAACGCGGCGGTGATGTGCCTAGCGCGCCGTCGGTTGAACGTGCTCTTCGCGATGGCCAAGCACGGGGCCTTCTACGGTGCGAAGACCCCGGCTGCTGCTTGACAATGAATGTAACGGGGCGCTGAGAGTATGGGTGACTTCACTGCCGCGAGGGTGCCGGCTAATAGTCGGCAAAACGACACTCCCCACGGTTGTGCTCAGCTGCGGGCTTCGCCCCTTGTTCCGGGGTGAGGATTCGAGTGAGTTTCTGTCATCACTGATGTACCCCACCACAGGCGTCGATTCAGGGTGGAATCCGGATTTCTTGCTTATACTCTGAAAACGATCGGTTAGTAATAGGTAGCTCCGTCCCCACTGTCGGCTACGTCCTGAGGCTGGTAGGGTCATTGGGGCTATCGCAGTCACAACGTGACTTGCTCATACACAGACCGTTCGAGGTCAGTGAGTTCCACCTCTACACGACGTGCAAGCTGAGGGTCGATTACTTTGAGGCCCAGTTCCACATTGTTGTTCTCAGCGCTCCAGGAGAAATTGGCGCTGGTCACGACCAGGGCCCGATGGTCGATCACGAAAAACTTCGCGTGGTTCCGGAGCGCATGCCCCTCGACGTACCGGGTGCGGAAAATCGTCGCGGGTGCCAGTTGCTGGGCGACGTCGATCACTGTCGGGGAACGGCCTCCCTTGGCGGCCTCCCGGTCAATGTAGATACGCATCTCGAGCCGTCGACGAGCAGCACGCCGGAGCGCCTGCCACATCCCCGAGCTGGTCTGAAAATTGTATGTCGAGCAGACAATCGATTCTTTGGCGTTTTCTACCAGACCGACGAGAGAGGTAGTAAGGCCACCGGACTGGGCTCGGAGCCCCGGCGTAGTCCACAGCAGTTCGTTCGGTGTCTCCACTGATCGGGCGCCAATAATCCCGCGTAGTACCTGTTTCACCCCAGCAGGGTCTCGCAACAAGTCTGCCCGCCCAAGTAACGCCTTGACGTCGGCTCGTGCGCCCACGCTGAGCCCCATCAACGCACCTAAGACGGACTCTCCCTCGTGCAGAGCACCGACAATCATCCGGGCGTCTGCGGTGCGGACCTGGCGTCCTAGTTTGTCGATCGGATCGGACATTAGCGTGTCACCACGTGCGGTCGAAGAAGCCCAGGCCAGGGAACCCGGGGAGGTCGACCAGGAAGCGGCGATCAAGGAACCTATTGGCGCGCTCGCACGAAGTCTCCGAAGCCATGGCACAAGTATGGCAGGCCGCACCATGGAGGAAATCTTCAGGATCCTGGGGTGTGCGATGCGTGCACACGGGATCCGAGGAGCATCGCCGGGCCTTGCGCAATGCCGTGCTGAGCGTTCGTTCGAGGTCGCGTCGCGTCGACTGCTGCACGAGCCCACCTAGAGTTCCGTCGCTGTCGCTCGCCGTCGTGATGAGGAGGATCCCGGCGGCAGATGGTCGGTCTTCTTCCTCGGGCCAAGCGTAGATGCGTTCGGAGATGCTTGCAGCTGAATAGCCCGACGACATCGCCATCTCCCGCATCAATACGTGTGAAAGCGTGTGCAGTAACCAGTAGCGCGGCGACTTGAAGCGCTTCAGATGGTCCTGCGCCTTCGCAGTGTCGGAGAGCCGTGCGAGGTAGTTGCGTTCATGGGCAGCGATATGCGCCTGGAAGATGTCACTTTTCCAGATGTCGCGTTCCCAGCTTCGGATCCGTTTGTCGTCGAACTGGAGAAACATGCCCTCGCCCCGGTCTTCCGTGGCGACTGTCCACAACGGTCGTCGTGACCGGGTCAAAGGTGCGAGGCGCTGGCCGAGCCCTTCGGCCCGCTCCATATCGTCGATTCGGGTGAACCCGACGAGGGCGTTCACCTTGCGTAGCTTGTCCACGGTATGGACCCGTGTGATCCCCAATTCGTTCAGCCGCGGATCCACGCCTCCCGCCGGCCGGGAAAGCACTAGTCCGCTCTGCTTGTCATCAACTCGGGGTCCGTCCAATGGCTTGGTGAGGTAGTGCCATTCCGGCTCGAGAAGACTAATGGGATCGAACTCGTCCAGTGCTTGCCGATGTTGGTTAGAGTCCCTCTCGTCATCTGCGTCAACCGCTACGATTGCTGCTTCGAGATCGTCGGCTGGCAGATCGGCGAGCCCCGACCCTGCATCCTTCAACCCGTCTCGAATCCTCGCGGCATCGTGCTTGAACGCGTCGAACCCAAACTTACCGAGCGTTTCAACGATCTGCTCCCCAGTACTCTGAGGCGTAGGAGCTTCCGCCCCGGGCATGACGATAATCGACTGCGTCGCCGAGAACCAAAGGTTCGAGGCGCCGAGCAGCATGAGACGAGCCTCGGCGTCGCATCCATCTGCGTCGAACCTTCCCAGATGCGGATGCCGGCCCCGGCAGCGAGGAAGTTTGGTACGACCGATCTCTCCCTGTGCTTCGTTCATTGGCCGTGAGGACTCACAGCTACGGCAGTGGATGGTCGCCGTCGATCCCTTGCCGACATTTCGCTCTGTCATCGCGAGCAGCGGAGTTTCCGCGTTCGGACAGCGGCCACCTTGATGCACCCACCACTCGTAAGGGAATTCGTCCAGGTGCCCGTTCGGGCAGGCCAGCAGATACCGTGCCGGGACGACGTCGGCTGTGTGGGGGCTACGCCCCGCTCGGCTGCCCCTCCTCTTCACATGCCCGGGGCAGCCCTCGTGCACGAACCTTGCCAGGTCCGGACGGAAGGGATTGGTGTTCCTATACGTGAAGTGGACGATGGGGGCGAGCCTGTCGCAGCCGGTGCATCGCACCCACTGCGGAAACACACGGGACGGCACACCGAGATCACTGCCCGACGCGTCGTTCCACGATGTCTTCGGTGCCCAGGGGAAGGGCCGCAGCTCAATGACCGAGTCACCCATGAAATAGCCCTGGACAGCCCTGAGCAACCGCGGGGCATGGATAGTAGCGGGTTCACCCTCACGGCGCTTCCAGATGCGGTTCCAGTCATCGAAACCACTCGGCATGACGGTGAAATGGGGGAGGTCCATCGCCGCCCCGGGGCCATAGGTGTAGAGGAGCGACGATGGTCGTGCTGAGCCGACACGGGCATAATTCTTCGACTTCCACCGTTCGGCATCGCCCAATGGGTCAAGACCGCTGTCGTCCTGTTCGTTGACCTCAGTCATTGGTGTCCCTCCTTCTTCGTACTGGCTGTCCAGGCCGGAGCATCCGCCATTTCGGGAGACAAGAGACGCTCTTTCACCGGCGAGACCAGGATGTTGATCTCGGGCTGCACTTCCCGCATCGAGTTTGCCACCGGGAACGGCACACCCTCCACGTTGCTAGGGGTACCGATATCTTCGAGTGACCGCATGAGCGGGACCTTGTCGCCCTTCTTCCCGATCCGCTCGTACACGAGGTGACGTTGCGAGGCGACGGTTTTTTCACGGTATGTGCGCCAGGTGTCCAAGCGATTCGTCAGCCGGGAGCGTACCTCTTCGCCGACTTCGACGGCTCCATCCGCATCGTGCGGAGCGTCCGAAGTCGAAGCGAGGTCCGCACGAGCGGCGAGCCGTTCTATGACTTCCTTGACGCGCTCCTCCCGAGCATGAATACGGTCCGCACCTTGCTCAGCGGATAGCCCGTCGTTGACCTGAGCTTCCATCACACGCATCGCCGCGATGAGCACCCCGGCGAGGGATCGGTCGAGGGAAGTCTCGGAGAAGGGTGTCACCGAGAGCGGTTCCACCTGCGAGTAGAAAGTTTCGTGATAGTGACGGAACTGCTCAAAGTGGGCAAGGTCCCGGGGTCGAGCCCAGTTGCCGAGCGTCACGATAAGGCCGGGCCGGGACGGGTCTCGCCCGACGCGGGACGTCGCCTGGATGTATTCGGCAGTGTTCTTGGGCTGGCCTACCATGAGCATGAGCCCCAGGCGGGTCACGTCAACGCCGACCTGCAGCATAGACGTGGCGAGCACGACGTCGATTGGCCGATCACCATCGCGTTGTTTCGGTTTTCTTCCGGCCTTGAACTCATGGGACCGTTCACGGATGGCCGCAGAGGTGTCGTACTCGTGGTCGAACTCGGTGCCCATCAGGTCCAGAGTCGCGTTGATCTCGCTGCTTCCCGCACGGGATGTCAGCTCGGAGATGTTTAGGCCTCCGGCAGTCCCCCATCGAAGCGGGAAGAACTTGCCAGGGCGTCGTTTCTTGAGCGCGGTCTGGACATCGTCCGCCACGTACCGGGCCATACCGGCGAGCTCTCGTGTGGCGTTGAAGTATCCGACCATCGTCAGATACGGATCCGTGCTGAGCGGATTTCCTTCCTCCGGAGCCATAGCCTTGTCGAGCAGCAATTGCCCCGAGGCCAGGAGCGTGCTGGAGACTGCGATTTCTGCTGCGGTCAGACGCACACCGGTCGTGGAAACGCCGATGTACCGCCTCCCGGGCGTATTGCGTGTTACAGGCAGTTCCCGGGAGAAATAGGTGTCGGCGACATCCAGCACCTGCGGCGGGAAGATCGCTGTGCCGCGTCCGTAGAGGTTCCGGATTTGCACCTCAGCACGACGCACGGTTGCTGATGACGCGACTACGAGCGGACGGACCTGTCGACCTTCGTAGTCGGTCCAGGTGCTTATGACATCTATGGCGACCTCGAACGCCCCGACGACTGTGCCAAGGGCTCCGGTGATCAGGTGCAGCTCGTCTTGGATGATGAGGTCCGGCGGACGCAGACGTCGAGCTGGGCGCTTGCCGTCGGCGTGGCTACTAGCGTTGCGATGCATTCTCGCAGAGCCCGACGTCCCGGCTTCTTTCCGATGTTTGCCGTTCAGACTGATGGTGCAGGATGACGAATCGTCATGGACGAAGCCATGGCGATCACACTTGTACTGTGGGTACCCGAACAACGAGGATGCTTCGCCTTCCCTTGCCAGGCGTGCGAACTTGTCCACTGTGGCGATGACGAACGCCGGGACGAGCCGGTAGATTTCTTCATCCACGGTGAGGACGGGTAGGCCTTCCTCAACCTTTGCGCCGACGGAGAAGGGGCACTGGCCCAAACGATCCGCGCACCGCACATAAACACGGCGCAATACATTGTCACCGGTGACGTTCTCGGGCCCTATCTCGATACCGCACCACGGGCAACGCTCGAACTGTAGGATCGTGAAGCCGTACTTCTTGCCCTCAGCCGCGTTATTGAGCTGCTCTCCTGCTTCCTCGTAGCGTTTAGGGGACACAGCAGTGCCGACCCAGAGTCCGATTCGGAAAGGTTCGGTCCCCCAGATCTCCGGTTTGTCGCGCCGTTCTAGCTCCGCAGCACAGACCATTGCGGTGGCGCGCTGGAATTGCTGAGCGGTGAGCAGTCGGAGCGTGTAGCGCATGAGCACGGACACGCCCGTCAGACCGTCGATTGGCCCGTCAGTTGTATCGAGTACGCCTTGACGCCGACGGATTGCGAACGCGAACGCGGCCAGCCCAAGGTAGGCCTCTGTCTTGCCGCCACCGGTCGGGAAGAATAATAGCTCAGCCTGAGCCTGTTCCCCCGACCTACGTTCGTGCTCCGGATGGACGAGAGCGGGGATCTGCAATAGGACAAAGGCGAGCTGGAACACTCGCCACGAGTGGGCACGGGGCCCTTTCTTCTCCACATCCGCCCGAGCACCATCTGGGGTATGGTCCGTTTCCGTGCTCCGTAGCTCGACTACTTGGCTCTGCAGACGTTGTTCAGCCATCACATGGTTCATGAACGCGAAGCATCGCAGTGCCTCCGTATCTTGGGTCAGGAATTTGACACCTTCACGCAGCCGTTTGGCGGCGATCCGTGCGGTCCAGGTGGTGGTCTCCGCCGTGTCCCGGAGGTGAGCAGGAAGGTGGGAAGCTTCTTCCTCCTGCGCGGTCAGCCATTTCTGGTAACCGTCGACGATTGGCAGCAACGCATTCTTCAACTGGTCGGCGTTCTCCGGGGTTGAGAGCTCCTGGAGCACTGCCATGTCCAACTCTGCACCCTCGACCTCTCGCGCCTGGGTCTGTGGGGTTTCGGATACAGGTAACCAAGTGGTACGCACCCGGGTGGCGCGCCGGTCGCCCTCCTTCACAGTCCAGTCTGCAGAGCACGTGCGTCCAATGGCAAACTCGAGCCGATTGCGGTACTGCAACTCAAGCCGGGCTTCCTCGTCATCCTCGGCGAGAGTGTGCTCAACCAGGACATCGCGAACGGGGAGGAAGATGGCTTCGGCACCCGCGTCTACCTCGAGGTGAGTCTGGTAGAGCCAGGCGTCAACCGGGATCTTGCGCGGCGTCTCTCGGTCGTTGCACAGCGAGACCTCGACGATCTGCATCGCGTTCTGCACGAATGCGTCGATGCGAAGCATGATTCGGTCCTCGAGGAGGACCTCGGCCGTATCACCCGGTGTGAGGGATCGTAGGTCAATGCGTCGGGACTGGATGTGCTGGCTGCGGCGATACTTCCGTCGTGGCCGCTCGCCAGGCTTCAGCGGGTTGTCAGGGTCCTCTGGTGGCGTCTCGGGCCGGTACGAGCCCCAGGACGCGTGGACGGTGACTGCCTTTTGGTCGAGTGGAACCTGAAACCGCAGCCCCATGGAAGCGGGGATCATGAGCCCACGACGAAGAGGGACGTCCTCGGAGCCCTCGTCCTCGTTCCCAGCGGTGTCCACGTCCACGGTGCCGACGGGCACGCCGCGTCCCAGCCGTGCCTCCAGCGCCGGGATGATCTCCTCGTCGGCGTCCTCGTCGACATCCTGCGTTATGGGACTGTTCGAGGCAGGGTCGGCGAGCTTCGCGGGTGCGATACGACCGACCAGATACATGGCATCCGGCTGGGCGTCGAGCAACTCGTCGTCACCGTGGGCGGGTCCAAGGAGGTCACGCTCGAGTAGGTCGGTGAAGTTCTCACGATCGGTCCAGGAGGTACCATCCGGAAGATCGCGCAGTTCGAGTAGGCGTTCCGGGTAGCGCCGGTTTGGTCCTTGGGTGGTAGCACTCATGAATCCGTTGTCCCTTCCGCGTTCACGTCACTCGAGTCTTCGTCTTTGTCATCGGGCATGGTAGCGGACCGTTCAGACGTTCGAGTCTCTTGGGATGCGCGTCTGTGATTCTCCTCGAGGAGCCGGTCGAGGATCTCCACGCGCGCCTCCGGACCAACCGTCCACCGCCGCATCTGTCGGTAGGTGTGGAAACCATGATCTAGGCTGATGTCATCCCAGCCGTATGCTTGTACAACTTTATGGTCGAGGTCTGTGTGGATTTTTCGCATTATTGCGATGTCTGGGTCATTCTCATCGTAAACGTCAGAATCGTTCACTAGATTATAGAGCGCAGTAAGGCCGAGGTCCCGGCGTAGCATTATTTCCTGGCGTTTTTCGTCGAGGGTGCGACCGATGGCGTTTAGACCACCCGTTGGTGCGGGTCGGGGGAATGTTTCAAATACGTCAGATGGTGTGTACCTCGGGTCGTTTCGCATGCCAGAACCGAAGCGTATAGCCCACATTTGATGAATTGACGATGAGAGAACAGCCTGGTCAGCGAAAGACCGTAGAGCAAATACCCCAAGCGCGTGACTGAACACTTGATTCGCTGGGACCCTTATCGGCATAAGGGTCTTGCTCACAAGAGCAATTACTAGAACTTTGTCGAGATCCTTGATTGCCAGTCGAAGTGCAGGCCGCTTTTCCCCATACTGCCAATACCGTTCAGGTAAGGGCTTACGGAGTTCATAATTCCCGAGCGTGTCCTTTCGCTGGCGCACTGGCTTCACCTGGTCCACAACGCGCGCGAATGGCAACCGGAACCGAGATGCCTCTTCTTCGGAACTCGCATTGAAGTCGATCACCCAACGCGACGCGTCGGTGCCTAATCTCGAGTTCAGGTCCTCGCCGTTCAGGTAGGGGTATAACACCTCGGCATTCTTGGGGTCTTCGTTGATCCACGCGTGTGCCTCGTGCTTCTCGATTACGAAACCCATGCCAAGAACGATGCAGCCCTGGAACGAAATGTCTGCATTCTCCGCGAGCTTAGTGGGTGCACCGTCGACGCGTCCCGCGGGTTCCAGCATGCTCGAGATTTTCGAAACGCTCACCCCATCGGCGTCGTGTGTCACGTCATCAGCAATTGGACCCTTAGTGCCCCAAACTGCGGCGAACTCCAGGTTTGCGCCCTTTGCTGGCCAGTGTCGGGATTGTACCGCTCGTGTGAGCACGAATCCCTGCTCCACCATTTGATCTAGGCCGACCTCGCGGGTGGCACCCTGTGCCACGGTGTTCGTAGCGATGAGACCGAGCGTCCCCTGCGGCCCCAACAAACTCAACGCACGTAAGAAAAAATACGCCACCAGATCGGCCGATCCGCGGCGGCGGCCAGCTAGCATATTTACGAACCAGTCCCGCACGTTAGCGCCCATTGTGCCAGTGAGCTTCTGCCCACCGAGAAATGGAGGGTTTCCCACTATCGCATCAAAGCCGCCGTGCCGAATTACGTCAGGAACGGCGATTGCCCAATGCAGTGGTTGCCAGCGTTCGTAATCGGTTTTGACCTCGGGTGTTAGGCCGGTCTCAATAATGGCATCCAGCATCGCTGAATCTTGATTGCGATCCGTCGCGAACGCCCGGTCGATGGCTATACGAAGATATTCGAACGCTGATTCGCTGCGCTTACCCGACTTCCCTCCAGTTCGTAGCCCAGAGGCGACTATGCCATCTGCCAAGCTGAGAAGCGTCTTTACCTTGTCTTGGTATTCGTCCCACAAGCGGCGCTTCGTCTTTGCTGCGCGCTGGGGGTCCGAATCATCGACAGGCGAAGCGAGGCGGCGACGTAAATTGGCAGCGTCACGAAGTACACCGTCTATATCGAGCTGATCGAGAAAGCCTCTCGCATTCCACGCGCCGAACATCTGCGGTGCGTCCGTACGTGATTGGATATTGGAGGAGTCCATGTGGATTGCTCTCAGCTGTGCCTCATCTGCAATTCCGAGCAGCGAGTTCCCGCAGAAGATCTTGTCGTCCACAAAAGAAAACGGTTTAGTCGGATCAAGAGAGACGAGCCACAGTGAGAGTTTGCACATCTCCACGGCCATGGCGTTAATGTCGGCGCCGTACAAGCAGGTTGCAACCACTTCCCGGAGGGCGCTGCGCCGTTGCTGTGTCGCGCTCCCTTGGTCGACGTCTTCCCGTTGATACGCCTCGACAAGGCGATCGGCAAGGTACTCCGCCGCAGAGACGAGGAACGCACCCGAGCCACATGCTATGTCCGCGACCTTCAGCTCGAGGATTTCATTCGAGCGCAACGGGACCCAGGCGGAGCTGTCGCCCGTCTGATACGGACCAGGGTTGTACACCAATGGCTCGAGCGCGTGTTGCACGACTTCTTGTGCGAGGTCCTTCGGGGTGTAATGGGCACCGGAAGTTGCTCGAGACGGCGTCTCGACAACTACGAGACCACCCTTTTCGATGACCAAGAGACGGTCCCGCAGATCACGCCGGATGATCCCCACGTAGGGGCGCAGACGCTCCCGTAGTTCCGAGTCTGGGGTGACAGCGTGCAGCAACGCCTCTCCGTCTGCGAGCTGATCTCCTGCGGCGAGTGCCTTTACGAGTTGCTTCTTCGTCGGCGGTTTCGATCCGGGCTGGTTCTTCTTTGTCCGGGCAATGATGTCGGCAGCGAGCGCGTCGTCGTTCCCGTCGGCAGTCTCGGCAAGATCTTCGAGCTCATTGAGGAGGATCTCCGGTTCGGCGCCGGCACTCCGCGAACCACCAATGAGACCGACGGTTGTTGACTCCACGATGGCCGCAGAGTAGCCGAGCAGTCCTTCGTATATGTAGCCGATCTGTTCTACGTCGATGTCACGGAAGGAGATGGGCCGCTTCTCACCGCCGATCTCCGCGCGTTGAAGCGCGCGGAGTACTTCGAGCATGACGCGGTCGGAGACCTGGATTCGCAAGCCGTTATTCCCCACCGCGGTGAGGAACGGGTATCGGGACGGGGCGAAGAGTGAACCCCCGTAGGCAGGAAGGCGCATGTCCTCGGTGGAGACCCCACTGTACAGGGCACGGGATGTCGCCAGTAGACGGTGCCAAGTGCGGCTGGTCGCGTCGAGGGACTGCCCACCCTCCTCAGTAGAACGCCGCTCCAGTTCGTCGAGTCTGCCGGACATTGCATAGCCCTCGGAGTATAAGGTGGAGGTCGGCATCAGATCGCGTTCCTCCGCAAACAAAAGGAACACCACGCGCATCATCGTCGTGACCGCTGCCTGATATACCTCGTCCGGGTCGTCCGACAACACCGGGTCGTCTTCCGAGCCCGCTTCGTGCAGAGCGGCGTCTGAGAAGGCCGCTACAAGTAGTTCGACAGCCTGGCGTACCTGCGCTCCGAGCTGTTCGGTGATCTCCTCAGCAGCGTCCACGGAATCCCGGAATAGAGCATCCAGTCGATCGTTGCGCAACCGGCTCGCGAGGCACCGCGGATCGAGCAAGGCACGGACTCCGTTGAAAACCTCGGGTTCCTCGATCCAGGTTTGTGCATCGACAATGCCACTGGCGACCATGAGACCGGGTTGTGCGCTCACGATCGCCCACCACCGACCGTCGGTGACGACGCCGATATGGACGTTACTTCTCCGAAGGAGGAGTTCCATGCGGTCGATGGAGCTCGCGGACCATCCGTCGGTTCCCGGGTCCCTCAGTGACGAGACTGAATCGACGATGAGCAGCATTGCGTACCGTTCACCGTCGCGAGCGAATACTCCACTTGCCCGCACTGAATAACGTCTGTCCGGGGAATGTGCCTCCGGCCATTGCTCGGTGGAGACAGCCGGCGCGTTCTGCTCGCCGTCGAGGACTAACTGTTGTTGCCACAGGAAGGCGTTGCGTAAGACTTGGCCGATCCAGCTGTCTCGAGCCCGTCTGAAATTTGTGAGCCGTGTATCGGTATCGTCCCCGGCGATCTGCAAGTTGTCCCAAGCGCGGTCGAACGCTGGCTTCGCATCACGGATGACGTCACGGGGTGTCGCTAGCGGGACAATTCCCTGCGGCCACACCTGCTTCAGTGCGGGGATCGCGACAAACGGGCCGTCGCGATCCACCAGCTCGAGCCAACGCCAGTGATCATGACGAGTCCGTGCACGGCGTCGTGCAGCAACCATCAGGCGAGCACTCCCTTCTGTACGTCTAGCGGGGTCACGGCAAAGACCACGGCTGCTGTGGTAACAAACGGCTGCGGGTTGTCGTAGCGTTCTTTGATGCTGCGTCGTTCGGCGTCTTCCTCTGCGTCGAGGCCTGCCAGCCGTTCTCTCATCCTGTCGATGTCGCGTTGCAACTGCCGCTCAGATGCCTCATCCATTATGAACAACATCGTCTCCTGCCCTTCGCGAAGCTTACGCTGTCGTACCTGGAGATCTGTCTGAGATTCTTCGAGGATCCTCCGGAAGGCCGTGTAGATTTCATGCGCATGACGGAGATCTTCTGTACGCCGGGCCTCGAGGTCGTGGCGCACGTCGTCACGGCGCTTCTGTGCGAGGGAGTCGACGCGTTCCTGTAACCGTTGACGAATACTGCTGCCGTCGTTCCACAACTGTGCGCACTGGGCGCGTACCGCTTCGTCCGCGAGGTCCGGATCTCCGTCGAGCGCCGTGTCAAGCAGGCGCTCGACCCGCTCCGCGGCAAGCTGCTTGCCGCGGAGCCGGACTCCTGCAATGAACATCTCCTCGTGCAGGCGTACTCCGCCTCGTCCGACCAGCACGAGTCGGCACACGGCGGCGACTGAGGATTGCTCTACCCCGTCGAGGGATACGGCCGTGACCCGGCGCAATTCGTGGCGGGGATCGTACAGCGCAGACCTGAGTGTCCGCCCGGCCTTTTGCAGCAGTGGATGTCCCAGATGGACGTGGACGAGCTCGTCGTCCGGAACGGCGCGAGCCGTCACAGCGTCGAAAGTGATCGGGCGGCGAGTCTCGGGGTCGAGCAAGGTGGTGAGCGGCCGAGTCGCGTCGGACCAGTCTTCGCCGAGGTCGGGGACTGTGAAGGCCCCGCCGTCGCCGACCGGTGCGTCTTCTGGAAGGTCCGAAAGCACCTCGTCGTTGCGTTCCAGCGGCGGCTGCGCGGAGAGACGCAATGCCGTCTGCAACACACGTTCGGCATTGCGTGGTGTCAGGTGCAGTAACTCCTGACGCGTCTCGAAAGTCTCGGCGAGAGCGGTGAGGCTGCTGTTGACGTCCCTGCCCCCGGCGAGGGCCTTATT
Source organism: Brevibacterium sp. UCMA 11752 (assembly GCF_021532235.1). Taxonomy (NCBI): domain Bacteria; kingdom Bacillati; phylum Actinomycetota; class Actinomycetes; order Micrococcales; family Brevibacteriaceae; genus Brevibacterium; species Brevibacterium sp. UCMA 11752. Next base: position 2,434,366 of record NZ_JACBOS010000003.1, read on the forward strand.
GATGATCACCGATGTATCATCGTCGACGGGCAACCGTGCTTCGACCGTGGCCCTGCCAAAGTGGTTCTGGATCTCCGAGTCAATCACGAGGTTCACGGATCCCAGATCTGCTGCGGTTGTCGCGACTTTCTCCCCGATGCGCTCGAGGAAGTTGAGGTCGGCACCATAGATACCCTCCCGTTTTGGGGAGCGTTGTCCGCGCTGCGAGAGCTGGAAGATCTCCGGCGTGTGCTGTTGACCGTAACGATCGATCCGGCCGATGCGCTGTTCGAGACGTGCCGGGTTGAACGGGATGTCGAAGTTGACGAGACGGTGACAGTAATCCTGGAGGTCGATGCCTTCTCCGGCAGAATCGGTGGCCAGAAGCACGCGGATCGGTTCCTTGCTAGGGTCCGTCGTAAAGCGCGCGCGGATCCGCTCGCGTTCCTCTTTGTCAGTAGATCCTTGGATGATTCCAAGGCGTGTCGAGTCGTAGCCTTGTTGCTCGAGGTTGGTGCGGATCCAGTTGAGGGTGTCGGCGTACTCGGTGAAGATGACCACGCGTTCGTTGGACCAGTGCTTGCCGATCCGGACGATGACTTCGAGCCAGTCCATAAGAGCGCGTAGCCGAGTATCTGGTCGGACCTGGTAACTGTTGCCCCAATCACACAAGCGGACGATCTCTGCCGGTGTAGCAGCGCTTAGAGGGCTCGCGGACTTGGACTGACGTAGCGCCTCGGACTCGGGCTGCTCGACTAGCCCCTCTTCTTCGTCGGTCTGGCCTGAACCGAAGATTTCAGCGTAGTAATCGTCAGCCTCACTGGCGTCGGCCCAGTCTGCGAGACCGACTGTTGCGTCCTGGTACAAACCCAAGGTGCGGGAAAAAGCCCATGGTGAGGACAAAAACCGCTTCTTGAGGAGCATAGAGACGATGTCACCGGAGCGCTTCCTGCCGTTGCGATCCGCGCTCTCCTTGAGGAGACGATCGAGTTCGTCGAAGGTGTTTTCCTCGTCGTCGCTCGGGGTGAAAGGGATCGTTTCGAGTCGGCGTGGCTGGAAACCCTTCTCGATGATGTCGCTCTTCAGGCGACGGATGGAGACCTCCTGCAGTGCGTTCGGATCGACCGAGGCGCCTCGCTGGAACCGTCGATCGTCGATCATCTCCATGAGCGCGGTGAAGGACTCAGTATGCCCATTGTGTGGTGTCGCGGACAGGAAGAGCCGGTGTTCGCACAGCCGGGATAGCTCGCGTACGGCGACGGTCCGTTGGGAGTCGACCGCGTAGTCCGCGCCCGCTCGGCCGCGTGAAGGACTCGAGGGCGCGGCATGGTGGGCCTCGTCAACCACGAGGATATCGAAAGCGTAGCGCCGGGCGGAGTTCCGGTTCTCGAGCCCCGAAGTCACGTCTCGGAGAAGACGTTGAGCACGCACACCAGAAAGCCAGGCCATGCTCACGATCACGCGCGGGAAAATCTTGAACGGGTTGGCGTCCAGGCCGTGCGTCCGCCGCACTTGTGCCATCAGTGCCGAGTCGACGACGGTGAAGTCGAGACCGAACTTCTCAATCATCTCCTCCTGCCACTTCAGAGACAGGCTAGGAGGACACACGACCACGACGCTGCGTGCCCGGTGCCGCAACAGCAGTTCCTGGACCACGAGGCCGGCCTCGATTGTTTTCCCAAGGCCGACGTCATCAGCGAGTAGGAGATTCGTCCGAGGCTGCGCAAGCGCGCGACGCAGCGGCTCTAGCTGGTACGGTTCCACGTTCGCCCCGGAACGAAACGGCGCCTGGAAGGCCTTGGGATCCGCGCTCGTGACTGCTCCCCACCGCAGCGCGTCGACGAACGCCGCGAGGATACGGGGCTCGTCAAAACCGTCGGTGGTGATTCGCTCAGGCAGGCCCTGGTCCGGGGTGATGCTGTGGCCCAGTTCGAGTTCCCAAACGAGTGTCACTTCCTCGCCGAGCCGGTCCTCAGCAATGGACTGTAGGGTGACGATGTGATCGAGGCGTTGGTCGGCGTCATCAGCGGGACTCCGCGAGAGTCCCTGCACCCGAACATCCGTCACTGCCCAGAGTGAGCCACGGACGAGAACAACCTCGCCTGGCTTCGGAACTGGCGGCGTAACGGTAGCTGGATGGCTTCTGCCAGCGGTGAAGAATTCCGTACTAGAGGTCACATGAAGATCTTACCCACATCCGGCGAGATCATTTCTCCCCAGAGTTAGACATGTAGGAGGAGCGCCGCGCTCAAGCGGAAACTTCAGCGTCGAAGCTACTGCCAGATGTAGAGACTGGTGCAGAAACTCGTGACAATTCAGCTGCCACGCTGCGAATGCAGGTGACTCTTTGTGCTGTCGAATGTCGAAGGCGCACTACGACCGGTAGCGACCTAAAGGGAGACACCACGATGTTGCTGGCTCACCGCCGAGCCGATGTGGTGTGCAGGGTGGTCAAAGCTGGGGCGTACGAGGAGCTGAACCCGCCGGTTACTGCTTGCCAACGAGTACTACAACAGAATTGATATCACGATGGGTTCAGGCAACTGTAGACTGTTATAGCCCCGAAGAAGGCGAATCGGCAATTTAGAGAGAGGGAGTTTGTTTATGAGAGATAGCGACGATGCTTCAGAACCAGCTTCGTTTTTTCCTGAACTCGTGGAAGGCCCACGGGACGAGTTGGATAACTTCGCTCTTTCATCACAGAGTGCTCGGCTGTTTCGTACAACATACGTTCTTGAGTGCTTTGGGCGAGAGCGGCGGGGCGCCAATGTCAATCGGCGGATCGAGCATTGGTTGCAAGAGCGGAACCTAGAGATGTTTCCAGCAATTGCCGACGCGGACTTTTATGGGGAAGTTGAGATCAGGAGAATCTCGGAATCCTCTGTGAGTGCTGATGTAACTGAGTCCGAATACGTTACCTCCAGCTCGCCAGTCCAAGCCGTATCGGGTGTTAATAGTTGGGTGCTCTCGTCGTTGAAAGATGACGCGGAAGAGCTTGACTTTCTGGAATATGGGGCGAGTGTTGAGGACGCTATAAATAAGATGAAAGATCGGGGGCGCAGTAAGCTCCCCGTGTTCTTTTCTGGTAATGATCGCTCTAGTTTGATCGGGACGGTGAAGTTAGCGGAGCTCACTTTCGAAAAGATCGAAGAGAATTCGAAGCTGATTGAAAAAACAACCACACAGGTCCCAGTTGTCGGTACGAACGAGAAGTTGTTCGATTGGATACATGAAATTCTCAAGAATGGTTTCGTATACGGAAAGAATGATATCGGTGAAGTCGTGCAGATATACACGACTTTCGATGTTGCTCGATATATGAACACAATTTCTGAAATGTTCCTTCGAGCTAATGAGATCGAGGAACTGCTCCGTTCGTTTCTGTCGCGTGTACGTGAGTCAGATCTACGTGATGCCAAGAGGCGATTTAAGGATTTGACAGAGATTCCAATCGATGACGTTGGTGGTAAGTTTTTTCGTCGGAATGAAATTTCGCCGAATGGTGGCCAGGATTCTGAGCTTAGGTATGTTGACTCCTTGATGTTCGGGGACTATATGAAATGTATTGGCGATCCCAAAATTTGGGATGAACATTTCAGTGAAACTGGTATTCGGGGTATAGACAAAGAGCGGTGCCTGAGGAGTCTGAATGACGCTCGCCTGGCTCGCAATACGGTCATGCACTTCAATCGGAGTGACTCATTCGAAAAGTTGATTCCTTCATTCGAGTCGTTGGCAGTTTGGCTTCGTCGGGTATCCGACCGCTAACATGGTGTCGATCGCTGTGCCTCCCTCGTTTGGAAGGCTGCTGAGGTCTGTTACTCCATAGGTTGTTTCCACTAGGCGGCCTATGGAGCAGCAGTGTATGAGTGAGGCCGGCGCAGACCTTATGTAATGACTAAGTTATTCCGTCAGAATAACCTTCCCCGTGGTCTCTCGCCCCTCAAGCGCCCTATGCGCCTCAGCAGCATCAGCCAACGCAAACGTGGCTCCCACCCGGAAGTTCAACCACCCATGCTCAATCCCGTTGAAGAGCATCGCTGAGCGCTTCGCCAGTTCCTCCGAAGACCGCACGAACCACGCCAGCGAGGGCCGCGATAGGAAGATTCCGCCCGAGGAGTTGAGGCGCTGAATGTCGAACGGAGGTACCTGGCCCGAGGCTCCGCCGAAGAGCACCATCGAACCCAACGGCTTGAGTGAGGCCAGCGAAGCATCGAAGGTCGTCTTTCCGACTCCGTCATAGGCGACCTCGACACCCTCTCCATCAGTGAGCTCCTTGACCTTCGCGGTGACGTCGACACCATCGCCGTAGAGGAAGACCTCATCGGCTCCGGCCTTACGCGCCAGTTCCGCCTTCTCCTCGGTGCTCACGGTCGAGATGACGTTACCGCCCAGATGCTTGATGATCTGAGTGAGTAGGAGCCCGACACCGCCAGCCCCGGCATGGACGAGAGCAGTGTGGCCGGGCTTGATCTCATGGGAACTCGTGGCCAGGTACTGAGCGGTCAGGCCCTGCAGCGGCATCGCGGCAGCGACCTCGGTGCTCACACCCTCGGGTACGCGCAGCAGGCTATCGGTCTTGACGACGACCTGAGTCGCATACGATCCCGGACCCTCGTGCCAGGCGACACGATCGCCGACGGACCAGCTCGCCACGCCTTCGCCCACCTCGGCGATGTGACCGGTGCCCTCGGAGCCGACGATGTGCGGGTAGCTCATGGGATACGTGCCCGAACGACGGTACGTGTCGATGAAGTTCACGCCCGCGGCGGCGACGTCGACGAGGACCTCACCAGGACCGGGGCGAGGGATGTCGATCTCATTGAACTCGAGAACCTCGGGTCCACCTGCCCGCATCGCCTGAATAGCCTGGGTCATCACGCCTCCTGCATATAATTTAATGTGCTGGTATAGTTATACATATGAATGATCTTACGGTTGCCGTCTCCGGTGCCACCGGATACGCCGGGGGAGAGGTCCTCCGGCTGCTGAGCACTCACCCTCATCTCAACGTCACCACGGTGTGCGGACATTCCTCCGTGGGCGAGACGCTCGGCCGACATCAACCCCATCTTGCCCGATATTCCGATTTCGTGGTCAAGGAGTCCACCGCCGAGGTGCTTGCCGGCCATGACGTCGTCATCCTGGCCCTCCCGCACGGTCAGTCGGGTGCCATCTCTGCCGAGCTCGAAGAGTCGAGCCCGGACACTTTGATCGTCGACCTCGCCGCCGACCACCGCCTCATCAGCGCCGCAGCCTGGGAAAAGTTCTACGGCTCCAAGCACCAGGGAACCTGGACCTACGGTCTGCCCGAGTTGCTGACCACTGACGGTACGAAGCAGCGCGAAACCCTGAAAACCACGAAGCGCATCGCTGTCCCCGGCTGCAATGTCACCGCAGTGACGCTCGGGCTCGCCCCACTCATCCAGGCCGGTCTCGCTGCACCTGCCGGGCTCAATGCAGTCCTGGCCAACGGAGTCTCCGGGGCCGGCAAGGCATTGAAGCCTCACCTCACCGCGGCCGAGGTTCTCGGCGATGCCTCTCCCTATGGCACGGGCGGGACTCACCGGCATGTGCCCGAGATCGAGCAGAACCTCAACGGAGTCCTCGGCGCCGACGCAGCCGATGGCCCGACCCGGATCTCCTTTACCCCGACGCTCGTGCCCATGGCCCGCGGAATCCTCGCGACTATCACCGCCGAGCCGGGGGAGTCCGCACCGAGAACCGCCGAGGGCCTCCTTGACGCCGCGGCACTGAAAGACCAGCTGGGCCAGGCATTCGACCAGGCTTATGCAGAGGAACCCTTTGTCCGCGTCCTGCCTGAAGGCCAGTGGCCGCGCACTTCGTCGACGACCGGATCGAACCTCGCGCACGTCCAGTTCACCGTCGATGAACGTGCGGAGAGGATCCTCGTCGTCGTGGCATTGGACAACCTGGTCCGCGGTACAGCCGGCCAGGCTCTGCAGTCCATTCACCTGGCCCTCGGCCTCGATGAGACCACCGCGCTTCCCCTTGAAGGAGTCGCCCCATGAGCGTGACCGCACCACTCGGCTTCACTGCCGCCGGCCTCACCGCCGGACTCAAACCCAGCGGGACCAAAGACCTCTCGCTCGTCATCAACACCGGCCCCGACACTGCCGTCGCCGCCGTCTATACCTCGAATCGCTGCAAGGCCAACCCTGTCCTGTGGTCCCAGAAGGTCTCCGCCAACGGTCAAGCCCGTGCCGTTGTGCTGAACTCCGGGGGAGCGAACTGCTACACCGGTGACTTCGGGTATGAGACGACGACCCTGACGGCTCAGACCACCGCCGAACTCCTCACCGAAGCCGGCACCGCCACAGTGGCCGAAGACATTCTCGTCTGCTCGACCGGGCTCATCGGCGTCGGCGGTCAGGACTTCCGCGACACCATCATCGACAACCTGCCACCACTCGTGGCCGCCGCCGAGGACACCGTGGCCGGTGGCGAGCACGCCGCCGAGGCGATCATGACCACCGACACCGTGGCCAAGACCGCCACCCGAGAGGGCAGCAGCGGGTTCACGATCGGCGGCATGGCCAAGGGTGCGGGCATGCTCGCCCCCGGACTGGCCACCATGCTCGTCGTCATCACCACCGACGCGACAGTCGACCAGGCTGTGCTCGATCAGGCGCTGCGGGCCTCGACCAGTCAGAGCTTCGACCGCCTCGACACGGACGGGTGCATGTCGACGAACGACACCGTCATCCTCATGTCCTCCGGCGCCCACGAGGCAGCCGTCGATACAGATGAGTTCACGAGCCTGCTGCGCGAACTCTGCCTCGACCTCATGCACCAACTCCACGTCGACGCCGAGGGCGCCCATCACGACATCGCCATCACCACACAGGGTGCGGTCAGCGAATCCGAGGCCGTCGAGGTCTCCCGCTCCGTGTCACGATCGGCCCTGTTCAAGGCCGCGATCTTCGGTCAGGACCCGAACTGGGGACGCGTCGTCGCCCAGGTGGGAACCACCTCGGCGGCCTTCGACCCCACGGCCATCGACGTGAGCATCAACGGCACCGAGGTGTGCCGGGCCTCTGGTCCCTATGAGGACCCGGAGAAGGTCAAATTCGAGCGCAACGTCGACGTCGTCATCGACCTCCACGCAGGAGATCACACCGCCACGGTCTGGACCTCGGACCTCACCCACGATTACGTCGAAGAGAACAGCGCCTACTCCACATGAGCAACCCACACGACATGTCCACGAAGTCCACGGCCGCCCGGCTCGCCGCCGCTCAGGTCAAGGCCGAAGCCCTGACCGAGGCGCTGCCGTGGATCAAGACCTTCGCCGGTGCCACGATCGTCATCAAGTACGGCGGCAACGCGATGATCTCCCCGGAGCTGCAGCAGTCCTTCGCCGATGACATCGCCTTCCTCCGCTTCGCCGGCATCCGACCAGTCGTCCTCCACGGCGGCGGACCGCAGATCACCTCGATGCTGTCTCGCTTGGGTATTGAAAGCGAGTTCAAGGCCGGCCAAAGGGTCACGAGTGAGGAGGCCGCCGAGGTCATCCGCATGGTGCTGTCCGGTCAGGTCAACCGCGACATCGTGAGCCGCATCAACCGCAACGGCAATGCTGCCATCGGCCTCTCCGGTGAGGACGCGGACCTGCTGCTGGCGCACAAGACCCACGCCGAGGTGGACGGGCAGAAGATCGACCTGGGCCGGGTGGGCGAGATCGACCAGGTCAACACCACCGTCATCAACGAACTCCTCGACGCCGGTCGTGTTCCCGTCATCTGCTCGATCGCCTCGGAGATCGACGGGGAAGCGGGCAAACCGCTCAACATCAACGCCGACCTCGCCGCCTCGGCAGTGGCGAAGGCCCTGCAGGCGAACAAGCTGATCATGCTCACCGATGTGCCCGGCCTCTACGCGAACTGGCCCGACACCTCTTCGCTGATCTCTCGGATCGGGCCAGCCAAGCTGCGCGAGCTGCTGCCGAGCCTGGATGCGGGCATGATCCCGAAGATGACGGCGGCGCTTGAGGCCATCGAGCACGGGGTGCAGCAGGCCCACATCATCGACGGCCGAATGGCACACTCCCTCTTGCTCGAGGTCTTCACCTCGGAGGGCATCGGCACCATGGTCGAAGACACCGTCGTCGAACCCGCACCCTTAGGTGACGGGCACAAAGGCGAAGCACACGAGGCAACACAGGAGGAGACGAAGGATGAATGAGACAAACGCTGTGACAGACCAGGCCCAGACCTGGCGCGATGACTTCTCCCGCGTCCTCTCACCGGTCTTCGGCTCACCCCAGCTTGACCTCGTCCGCGGACAGGGCACTAAAGTCTGGGACGCCGCGGGCAAGGAATACCTCGACCTCCTGGCCGGCATCGCCGTCAACGCACTCGGCCACTGCCACCCCGCATGGGTCAAGGCCATCACCGAGCAGGCGTCGACCCTGGGCCACATTTCGAACTTCTTCACCTCCCCGCCGCAGATCGCACTGGCTGAGAAACTCCACGAGGTCCTCGACCTGCCCACCGGTTCGGCCGTGTTCTTCTCGAACTCTGGCACCGAAGCCAATGAAGCCGCCTTCAAGATGGCCCGCCGTGCTGGGGGTGGATCACGCCCGATCATCATCGCCGTCGAAGGTGCCTTCCACGGTCGGACCATGGGTGCGCTCGCACTGACGGCCAAGGCCGCCTACCGAGAACCCTTCGCACCCGGAGTACCCGGCGTCGTCCATATTCCCTACGGGGACGTCGAGGCACTCGCCGCCGCCATCAACGACACCACTGCCGCCGTCTTCATCGAACCCATTCAGGGCGAGGTCGGAGTCCGGCAGCACCCGACCGGCTACCTCACCAAGGTTCGCGAACTCACCCGGGAGGCCGGGGCCCTTCTCGTTCTCGACGAGGTCCAGTCCGGTGTGGCTCGGACCGGATCGTGGTTCGCCCACCAGGACCCGGAGATCGGCGAAGGCGTCGTCCCCGACATCATCACCTCGGCGAAGGGTCTGGGCGGGGGCATGCCGATCGGGGCTACCATCACTGTCGGCGATGCCAACACCAAACTCCTTGAAGCCGGACAGCACGGGACCACCTTCGGCGGGAACCCCATCGCCTGCGCGGCCGGACTGGCCGTACTCGAAACCATAGAGACCGACAACCTGCTCGGCCACACCCGGGAGACCGGAGCCTGGCTGAGCGAACAGCTGCTGACCATCGAGGGAATCGAGAAGGTCACCGGCGCAGGACTGCTCCTCGGCCTCGAACTGGCCGAGGGACTTAACGAGAAGGCGATCGCCGCCCGCGCGCTCGAGGCCGGGTTCATCATCAACCCCGTCGCACCCGGACGCCTGCGCCTGGCCCCACCGCTGATCATCACGAAAGACGATCTCGCACCGTTCCTGACCGCCCTGCCCGGACTGCTGCACGGCTGAACACCTCCGCCGCCCACCTAGCGGCCACCTCGGCGACCGGGCCATCCGCCCTCCCCGCCCGGTTGCCCCACACAGACTGACAAAGGACACACCATGACACGGCATTTCCTCAAGGACACCGACCTCACCCCGGCCGAACAGGCGCAAGTCCTCGACCTCGCAGTCGAGCTCAAAGCAGCCCCGTACTCGCGAACCCCGCTGGCCGGACCGCAGACCGCGGCAGTCATCTTCGACAAGACCTCAACGAGGACCCGTGTGTCCTTCGCCGCCGGCATCGCGGCGCTTGGCGGGCAGCCGCTCATCATCAACCCCGGTGAGGCGCAGCTGGGTCACAAGGAATCCATCGCCGACACCGCCCAGGTGATGTCGCGCATGGTCTCGGCCATCGTCTGGCGCACCTACGCCCAAGCCGGCCTGGAAGAGATGGCCCAGAACTCATCCGTCCCGGTCATCAATTCGCTCTCCGATGACTACCATCCCTGTCAGATCCTGGCCGACCTGCTCACGATCCGCGAACACCGCGGCGACGTCGCCGGTCAGACCATGACCTACTACGGGGATGGGGCCAACAACATGGCCAACTCCTACGTCCTCGGCGGAGTCAACGCCGGCATGCACGTGCGCATCGCCGCCCCCGCCGACTACCAACCGGCCGCCGAGATCATCGCCGAGGCGAACGAACTCGCCCAGACCACTGGCGGATCCGTCACCGTCACCGATGACCCGGTGGCTGCCGCCCAGGGCGCTGATGTTCTCGTCACCGACACCTGGGTGTCCATGGGACAGGACGCCGCCGGACGCGACGACGACGCGTCCCCATTCATGAAATTCCAGGTGTCCCAGGAACTCATGAACATGGGCAACGAGCCGATCTTCCTCCACTGCCTGCCCGCCTACCGGGGCAAAGAGGTCAGCGCCGCGGTCATCGACGGCCCCGCCTCGGCGGTCTTCGATGAAGCCGAGAACAGACTGCACGCGCAGAAGGCACTCATGACATTCCTGCTGGAGAAGCGATGAGCGAGAACACTGTGCCTGCGACAACGTCCTCGACGAATTCCGCACCTCTGACGAAGACCGCGCGGCAGCAGAAGATCATCGATCTCATCACTCGCAAATCCGTGCATTCCCAGATCGACCTGGCCGAGAACCTGGCAACGATGGGCATCACCGTCACCCAGGCGACGCTCTCACGCGACCTCGCCGAGGTGGGGGCCGTGAAGATCCGCTCCACGTCCGGATCCGTCTACGCCGTCCCCGGTGAGGGAGGCGACCGCAGCCTGCAGCAGTCCACCGGTGACAGTCTCGATGCGAAACTGCCCCGACTGCTCGAAGAGCTCCTCGTGTCCGCAGCGGCACAGGACAATACAGTAGTCCTGCGCACACCGCCCGGCGCCGCCCAGTATTTGGCGTCGGCGATCGACCGCTCCTCGATGACCGGGATCTTTGGCACAATCGCAGGAGACGATACTGTTCTCGTCATCGCGATGTCCTCCGTCGGGGGACAGGCACTGGCCGAGACATTCCTCGAATATGCGGCCGGAAACGCCGCCGAGAGCTGATACACCCGATACACGGAAGACCGATACACACGGGCCTGGAACACACAGCCAGACCTGAGACACACGCAGACCCGGCCGACCGGGAACTGGAACACCGAACCGATGGATTCAAACCGGCAGCGTGGAAGCGCCGACGGTGGGGAAGGACCTTTTGTGAGCGAACGACTGAGCCTATGGGGCGGACGATTCTCGGACGGCCCGGCCGATGCACTGGCCGCGCTGAGCAAGTCGACGGACTTCGACTGGCGCCTGGCCCACTACGACATCGCCGGTTCGAAGGCCCACGCAAAGGTGCTGCACCGCTCGGGTCTGCTGGACGATGATGAGCTGCAGGGCATGACCGAGGCGCTTGACGAACTCGGCCGCCGCGTCGAAACCGGCGAATACGTTGCCGCCGAATCCGACGAGGACGTCCACTCCTCACTCGAACGCGGACTCATCGAGATCGCCGGACCCGAGCTGGGCGGAAAACTGCGTGCCGGCCGGTCCCGCAACGACCAGATCGCGACCCTGGGACGCATGTACCTGCGCGATCACGCTCGTGACCTGGCCAGCCTGGTTCTCGACGCCGTCGAGGTCCTCATCGCCCAGGCTGAAGAGCACCCCGAAGCGCCGATGCCCGGTCGCACCCACCTGCAGCACGCACAGCCTGTGCTCCTGGCCCACCACCTCCTGGCCCACGCATGGCCGTTGCTGCGTGACGTCGCCCGGTTCGTCGACTTCGATGAGCGCGCCGGCATCTCCGCCTACGGTTCGGGCGCCCTGGCCGGATCATCCTTGGGCCTCGACCCACAGGCCGTGGCCGCAGATCTGGGCTTCAACGACTCGGCAGAGAACTCGATCGACGGCACCGCAGGTCGTGATGTCTTCGCCGAATACCTGTTCATCACCACGATGATCGGCATCAACCTCTCCCGTCTGAGCGAAGAGGTCATCGCCTGGGCGACCAAGGAATTCTCCTTCGTCACCCTCCACGATGCATACTCGACCGGGTCCTCGATCATGCCGCAGAAGAAGAACCCCGACGTCGCCGAGCTGACCCGTGGCAAATCAGGACGCCTCATCGGTGACCTCACCGGGCTGCTCTCCACGCTCAAGGCACTGCCCCTGGCCTACAACCGGGACCTGCAGGAAGACAAGGAGCCGGTCTTCGACGCCACCGACACCCTCGAACTTCTGCTCCCGGCCTTCACCGGCATGGTCGCCACGCTGAAGTTCAACACCGAACGCATGGCCTACCTGGCACCACGCGGATTCGCCCTGGCCACCGACATCGCCGAATGGCTCGTCCGCAAGGGCGTGCCCTTCCGCATCGCTCACGAACTCTCCGGAGAATGCGTGCAGTTGGCCGAGTCGAAGGATGCCGAGCTGTGGGATCTCACAGACGAAGAATTCGCAGGCATCTCCGAACACCTGACGCCAGACGTCCGCGAAGTGCTCACCACTCTCGGGTCGATCGACTCCCGCAGTTCCAAGGGCGGAACCGCGCGGTCCGCCGTGGACCAGCAGCTGGCCAATGCGAAGGCCGAGGTTGCAAAGCTGCGCGAGTTCGCCGATTCGGCTCGGAGCGTGTGAGCGTACTTCTTTACGAAGAAGCACGATTTCAGGAACGCTGTTGAGCATTGCGTACAACTTGTACAAGTTGTACGCTTGAGTGATGAGTTCAGTGACGTTATCCCAGTTCCGCAATCAGCAGAGTGACTACATTGCCGCTGCGCAGCGCGAGCCCGTCGAGATTACCTCGCGCGGGGCGGGCCGTCGTGCTGTCGTTGTGTCTCCGGAGTTCTATGACCGTGCTCTGCAGGCATTGGAGGATCAGGCTGATATTCGATCTGCCGCCGCGGCGCGTGATGAGTCCGAACGAGTCCCTCACGAGGACCTCGTCCGAGAGATTGGCAGCTGAGCTTCCTCGATGAGCTACTCGATCAGTTGACTAGCCGAGGATCCTCGTCCACAGGGGAGTATTCAGCTCAGGGGCGGTGACGGGGAACTTCGGATTCGGGTCGGCGACTACAGGATCATCTACGACGTATACGACGGAGAACTTCTCGTACTGGTGTTGCGCGTCGGGCATCGACGTGAACGCCCAGGGGTGAGGGACTAGCTCAGAACAACCCGTAGAATTGACCCCGTCGGCTTCTCGCCGACAATTCATACACATCTGAAAGGACCGAAGTGACCGACATCTTCAGTGAACTCAAGGCCCGTGGCCTCGTCTCGGTTTCGACCGACGAAGCCGCCCTGCAGAAGGCTCTCAATGAGGAATCGCTGACCTATTATGTCGGTTTCGATCCCACCGCACCCAGCCTGCACATGGGCAACCTGGTCCAGCTCATCACCGCCGCGCGTCTGCAGAAGGCAGGACACAACCCCCTGGCCCTCGTCGGTGGAGCAACCGGGCTCATCGGTGACCCCCGCATGTCGGGAGAACGCACGCTCAACCCGCGCGAGGTCGTCGAGGAATGGTTGGAAAAGATCCGGGCACAGGTCGAGAAGTTCCTCGACTTCAGCGGCCCGAATGCCGCCCAGGTCGTGAACAACTATGAGTGGACCTCCGAGATGTCGGCGATCGATTTCCTCCGCGACATCGGCAAGCACTTCCCGATGAACCGGATGCTGGCCAAGGAATCGGTCTCGGCTCGTCTCAACAGCGAAGCAGGAATCTCCTTCACGGAGTTCTCCTACCAGGTGCTGCAGGGCAACGACTACCTCGAACTCCACCGCCGCTACGGCTGCTCCCTGCAGACCGGTGGCTCCGACCAGTGGGGCAACCTGACCTCGGGCGTCGATCTCATCCGTCGCGTCGAACAGCACAGTGTCCATGCCCTGGCCACACCGCTGATCACCAAGGCCGACGGCACCAAGTTCGGCAAGACCGAGTCCGGCACCGTGTGGTTGGACGAGAGCCTGACCAGCCCCTACGCGTTCAGCCAGTTCTGGCTCAATGCTGATGACCGCGACGTCGTGAAATACCTCAAGGTGTTCTCATTCCGGTCCCTCGAGGAGATTGGGGAGATCGAGGCCGAGTTCACCGCGGCACCACACACCCGTCTGGCACAGAAGGTGCTGGCCGAGGACGTGACGACTTTGGTCCACGGCAAGGAGAAGTACGAGCAGGCGATCGCAGCGGCCTCTGCCCTGTTCGGTGGGGGAGAGCTTGCCAGCCTCGACGCCTCCACCCTGGGTGCTGCGACATCTGAGCTGCCTCGAGGTGATGTCAGCTCGACGCAGCTGGCTGAGGGCGTGCCCGTTGCCGATGCCTTCGTGACTGCCGGCATCGTGAAGTCCAAGGGTGAGGCACGTCGAGCCATCAAGGACGGCGGCGCCTACGTCAACAACGTCAAGGTCACCGGTGACGACCAGACCCTGACCCCCGCCGAGGTGCTCCCCACCGAAGGCGGAGGAGTGATCCTCCTGCGTCGGGGAAAGAAGACCCTGGGGGCTGTTGACATCATCAGCTGAGCACCATGATTGCCGACGACACCGTGTCCTTGATCGATTCGAGGGCACGGTGTCGTCGTATTCACCATCGACACGGTGAAAGCACCGGAGACGACGGCGAGCTGCAATGGACAAGCGAACGACTTGTGATCGTCGATGACAAGCCATTCACTTGTATCGGTACTCGGGCTGGCGGGTTGAGACTTCGGGACTTCGAAGCTCTGGGGGATGTCATTCGTGAGATATCTGGACAGCCTCATGGCGTCAACCGGCGTTGTGACCGAGACTGATATCAGTACTACGTCGAAACGAGGAGAACATGCGCACGCTGCTCAACATCATCTGGTTCATCTTCAGCGGACTGTGGCTGGCACTCGGCTACTACCTCGCCGGTATCATCTGCTGCATCCTCATCGTCACCATCCCCTGGGGAATCGCCTCCTTCCGGATCGGCAACTATGCCCTCTGGCCCTTCGGCCGTGAGGTCATCGAAACGAGGCCGGCAGGTATCGCAACGACGCTGGGCAACATCATCTGGGTGATCGTCGCCGGCATCTGGCTGGCCATCGGGCACGTGGTGACCTCGATCCCGCTCTTCGTCTCGATCATCGGCATTCCGCTGGGATGGGCGAACATCAAACTCATCCCCGTGTCTCTCATGCCCCTGGGCAAGGAGATCGTCGACAGCAACTCCCTCATGCCCGGATACCGCGGAGCCTGACCGTCCGCGCACTGTTTTGAGGGGCTCGCACAGCCCTCGATCCCCGGTATTCCGGGGCCCGAGGCTCCCGCAACTGTCCTGGTGACGGGCGTCACGTCGAGTTTTCCGGTTTCGAGTTGCACGCACTGGTCGGCCTGGTCTAGAGTTGTATCTCGTTGCCCCGCAGAAAACGAGTTCCTCGAGAACAGTTTTCACCCGGTATGACCAGCACAAACACAGTTTGAGCAGGTTGTTCACAGGATGGGGATGGCAACGACAATTGAAACTGACACCCCCGGTGTACGCCGCCATTTTGTGATGGTGTGTGGTGACGGGTGAGTGTGTGTGGTTTGAGAATCCAATAGCGTATTTGTTTGAACAGATAGTGATGCCAGAAACATTTATTTTTCTGGTAAGACAATCACATGTTCACACACAAGTCACGGCCCCCTCGCCGGGGTGGTGACGCCAGCGTGTGTGGACATGATTTTTTTAAGCTGACCGCGGTCACCCCGTGACCGTAGTGTTGGCTGTCTTGCTGGGATTCATTCGTAACATAATTTTTTTATGGAGAGTTTGATCCTGGCTCAGGACGAACGCTGGCTGCGTGCTTAACACATGCAAGTCGAACGCTGAAGCCTGGTGCTTGCACCGGGTGGATGAGTGGCGAACGGGTGAGTAACACGTGAGTAACCTGCCCCCGACTTCGGGATAAGCCCGGGAAACTGGGTCTAATACCGGATATGACAACCGAAGGCATCTTTGGTTGTGGAAAGTTTTTTCGGTTGGGGATGGGCTCGCGGCCTATCAGTTTGTTGGTGAGGTAATGGCTCACCAAGACGACGACGGGTAGCCGGCCTGAGAGGGCGACCGGCCACACTGGGACTGAGACACGGCCCAGACTCCTACGGGAGGCAGCAGTGGGGAATATTGCACAATGGGGGAAACCCTGATGCAGCGACGCAGCGTGCGGGATGACGGCCTTCGGGTTGTAAACCGCTTTCAGCAGGGAAGAAGCCCCTTGGGGTGACGGTACCTGCAGAAGAAGTACCGGCTAACTACGTGCCAGCAGCCGCGGTAATACGTAGGGTACAAGCGTTGTCCGGAATTATTGGGCGTAAAGAGCTCGTAGGTGGTTGGTCACGTCTGCTGTGGAAACGCAACGCTTAACGTTGCGCGTGCAGTGGGTACGGGCTGACTAGAGTGCAGTAGGGGAGTCTGGAATTCCTGGTGTAGCGGTGAAATGCGCAGATATCAGGAGGAACACCGGTGGCGAAGGCGGGACTCTGGGCTGTAACTGACACTGAGGAGCGAAAGCATGGGGAGCGAACAGGATTAGATACCCTGGTAGTCCATGCCGTAAACGTTGGGCACTAGGTGTGGGGGACATTCCACGTTCTCCGCGCCGTAGCTAACGCATTAAGTGCCCCGCCTGGGGAGTACGGTCGCAAGGCTAAAACTCAAAGGAATTGACGGGGGCCCGCACAAGCGGCGGAGCATGCGGATTAATTCGATGCAACGCGAAGAACCTTACCAAGGCTTGACATACACCAGACCGTCCTGGAAACAGGTCCTCCTCTTTGAGGTTGGTGTACAGGTGGTGCATGGTTGTCGTCAGCTCGTGTCGTGAGATGTTGGGTTAAGTCCCGCAACGAGCGCAACCCTCGTTCTATGTTGCCAGCACGTGATGGTGGGAACTCATAGGAGACTGCCGGGGTCAACTCGGAGGAAGGTGGGGATGACGTCAAATCATCATGCCCTTTATGTCTTGGGCTTCACGCATGCTACAATGGCTGGTACAGAGAGATGCGAGACCGCGAGGTTTTAGCGAATCCCTTAAAGCCAGTCTCAGTTCGGATCGTAGTCTGCAATTCGACTACGTGAAGTCGGAGTCGCTAGTAATCGCAGATCAGCAACGCTGCGGTGAATACGTTCCCGGGCCTTGTACACACCGCCCGTCAAGTCACGAAAGTCGGTAACACCCGAAGCCGGTGGCCCAACCCTTGTGGAGGGGGCCGTCTAAGGTGGGACTGGCAATTGGGACTAAGTCGTAACAAGGTAGCCGTACCGGAAGGTGCGGCTGGATCACCTCCTTTCTAAGGAGCACACATCAGAACCCCAACGCAGCATCCATTCGTGATGCTGGTTGGGCAGCTCAAGGGTGGAACATCCCTATCTGGCTCGTCCACACAGCGGTCTTCGAGGTATGTGCCTCGTGTGAGCGTGTTGGTGGGTGGATATGAATGAATACGTTATTGGGTCCTGGAATCACAGGCCCCACACAACACAGTCCTTCTTTGTGGCTGCGAGTGTGTGTGGTGTGGTGGTTTCATCTAACGGACCGACCCAGACCATAGTCACAGCGCTTCGTCGTTGTGGGTGTGGGTGGTGTTTGGTAGTGGTTTGAGAATCGTATAGTGGACGCGAGCATCAACAACACACCAGTGGTGTGTTGTTATGTAATGTGATTTTTCTTGTGAAATCCGAAAGTGTTTTTTTCGCGCACACAATCATCGACCATGAAAGTGGTTGGTATGAGTGTGTAAGAGCGCATGGTGGATGCCTTGGCATCAGGAGCCGATGAAGGACGTGGAAATCTGCGATAAGCCTCGGGGAGCCGATAAACGGGCTGTGATCCGAGGGTCTCCGAATGGGGAAACCCCGCCACATGAGAGTGTGGTGACCCGCATCTGAATATATAGGATGTGTGGAGGGAACGCGGGGAAGTGAAACATCTCAGTACCCGTAGGAAGAGAAAATAAAATATGATTCCGGGAGTAGTGGCGAGCGAAACTGGAAGAGCCTAAACCGTGTCAGTGTCAAGCGTGCTGGTGTTGCTGACAGGGTGTTGTGGGGTATGCGTGTCTCACCCAGCATGGTGGGGACGTTGATGTGTGTTGCGTGTAGTCGAAGCTGGTGGGAAACAGTACCGCAGTGGGTGAGAGTCCCGTAGACGAAACATGTGACCCCGACGTTGTGCATGTCCCCGAGTAGCACGGTACTCGTGGAATGTCGTGTGAATCTGCCAGGACCACCTGGTAAGGCTAAATACTTCCTGATGACCGATAGCGGATAGTACCGTGAGGGAATGGTGAAAAGTACCCCGGGAGGGGAGTGAAATAGTACCTGAAACCATGTGCTTACAATCCGTCAGAGCCTCCTTGTTGGGGTGATGGCGTGCCTTTTGAAGAATGAGCCTGCGAGTTAGCGGTGCGTGGCGAGGTTAACCCGAGAGGGGTAGTCGTAGCGAAAGCGAGTCCGAATAGGGCGAATGAGTCGCGTGTCCTAGACCCGAAGCGGAGTGATCTAGCCATGGGCAGGGTGAAGCGTGTGTAAGAGCGCGTGGAGGCCCGCACCCACTTCAGTTGAAAATGGAGGGGATGACCTGTGGTTAGGGGTGAAAGGCCAATCAAACTCTGTGATAGCTGGTTCTCCCCGAAATGCATTTAGGTGCAGCGTTGCGTGGTTCTTGCCGGAGGTAGAGCTACTGGATGGCTGATGGGCCCCACCGGGTTACTGACGTCAACTAAACTCCGAATGCCGGTAAGGTTCAGCGTGGCAGTGAGACAGTGGGGGATAAGCTTCATTGTCGAGAGGGAAACAGCCCAGACCATCAACTAAGGCCCCTAAGCGTGTGCTAAGTGGGAAAGGATGTTCAGTTGCGAAGACAACCAGGAGGTTGGCTTAGAAGCAGCCATCCTTGAAAGAGTGCGTAATAGCTCACTGGTCAAGTGATTGAGCGCCGATAATGTAGCGGGGCTAAGTACACCGCCGAAGTTGTGGCAGCACCCCTGAAGCCGTAATGGTGGGGTGTTGGGTAGGGGAGCGTCGTGCTGGCAGTGAAGTCGCCGTGTGAACGAGTGGTGGAGCCGGTACGAGTGAGAATGCAGGCATGAGTAGCGAAAGACGGGTGAGAAACCCGTCCACCGGATGACCAAGGGTTCCAGGGCTAGGCTAATCCGCCCTGGGTAAGTCGGGACCTAAGGCGAGGCCGACAGGCGTAGTCGATGGACAACCAGTTGATATTCTGGTACCGACATTCAACCGTCAATACCAAAACACACGATACTAACTTTCTGGCTCGTCCTTTGCGTCTTCGGATGTGATGTTGGCGAGTTGGCAAGGACCTGAGTGTGGAGTCGGTAAGCGCGAGGTGTGACGCAGGAAGGTAGCCAGGCCACGCGATGGTAGTCGTGGTCTAAGGTCGTAGCACGTGGGGGTAGGTAAATCCGTCCCCACTTTGAGTGTGAGAGCTGATGGGCGCCCCATTTTGGTGGGGTGATCTGGTGATCCTATGCTGCCGAGAAAAGCATCGGCGTGAGGTTGTGTGTTGCCCGTACCCTATAACCGACACAGGTGGTCAGGTAGAGAATACTAAGGTGATCGAGAGAATCGTGGTTAAGGAACTCGGCAAAATGCCCCCGTAACTTCGGGAGAAGGGGGACCATCCCGGTGAACAGGACTTGCTCCTGGATGTGCTGGTGGTGGTCGCAGAGGCCAGAGAGAAGCGACTGTTTATTAAAAACACAGGTCCGTGCGAAGATGTAAGTCGATGTATACGGACTGACGCCTGCCCGGTGCTGGAAGGTTAAGAGGACTCGTTAACCCTTTTGGGGGTGAAGCGGAGAATTTAAGCCCCAGTAAACGGCGGTGGTAACTATAACCATCCTAAGGTAGCGAAATTCCTTGTCGGGTAAGTTCCGACCTGCACGAATGGCGTAACGACTTCTCTGCTGTCTCAACCACGAACTCGGCGAAATTGCATTACGAGTAAAGATGCTCGTTACGCGCAGCAGGACGGAAAGACCCCGAGACCTTCACTATAGTTTGGTATTGGGATTCGGTGTGGTTTGTGTAGGATAGGTGGGAGACTGTGAGACTATCACGCTAGTGGTGGTGGAGTCGTCAAGTGAAATACCACTCTGACTATACTGGATTTCTTAACTTCGGACCCTGATCGGGTTCAGGGACAGTGCCTGATGGGTAGTTTAACTGGGGCGGTTGCCTCCTAAAGAGTAACGGAGGCGCCCAAAGGTTCCCTCAGCCTGGTTGGCAATCAGGTGTCGAGTGTAAGTGCACAAGGGAGCTTGACTGTGAGACGGACGTGTCGAGCAGGAGCGAAAGCTGGGACTAGTGACCCGGCCATGGCTTGTGGAAGCGTGGTCGCTCAACGGATAAAAGGTACCTCGGGGATAACAGGCTGATCTTGCCCAAGAGTCCATATCGACGGCATGGTTTGGCACCTCGATGTCGGCTCGTCGCATCCTGGGGCTGTAGTCGGTCCCAAGGGTTGGGCTGTTCGCCCATTAAAGCGGTACGCGAGCTGGGTTTAGAACGTCGTGAGACAGTTCGGTCCCTATCCGCTGCGTGCGTAGGAAATTTGTGGAGGCCTGTCCTTAGTACGAGAGGACCGGGACGGACGAACCTCTGGTGTGCCAGTTGTACCGCCAGGTGCATGGCTGGTTGGCTACGTTCGGGAAGGATAACCGCTGAAAGCATCTAAGCGGGAAGCCTGCTTCGAGATGAGATTTCCAACCCCATTGTGGGGGTGAGGTGTCCTATAGATTATGGGTTTGATAGGCCGGGTATGGAAGCACTGTGAGGTGTGGAGTTGACTGGTACTAATACGCCGATCACTCATACAACCACTTTTTGTTGGTTGGTGTGTGCGAGTAACGTTTACGGGTTTTATAAGACTTAACGGGTCATGTTGCATGATGGTGTTCGCGTTCGCTGTACGGTTCTTGGACCGCTACTACACTCTTCGAGCTTGGCTCAGGGGTGGTGGTGGTTTGTTGGTTTTGCGGTGGTGATAGTGGTGGGGAAACGCCCGGTTAACCGTTCCGATCCCGGTAGCTAAGCCCATTCGCGCTGATGGTACTGCAACTTGGTGGTTGTGGGAGAGTAAGTGACTGCCGCAATATTCTTTAATGGGGAGGCCATCCTGTCGTTGACAGGGTGGCCTTCCTGCTTTGGTTGGGGGTTATTCCACTTTGGCGGTGTGGCCCCTTTCTTGTATTCATGGCCTTGTGTGTTTTCAGGTGGGTGGGGTTGTGTTGGGGGTTGTCTCGTGTGTTGCGGGATGGCCCCTTTTTCATATTCACGTTGATGTGGCGCAGATCTTCATTGCATCGGGTAAGTGGATGGTGCGCAGCCCTTCGAGCAACAATGCAGAACCTTTCCGACCGTGATCGCTCCCACATCGTCACGGGTTGGGTAGTGTGGTGGTGACTTAACATAGGAAGGTACCGCTCATGCTCAACCGTCTGCACGATGCCCTCAGACTCCGGACGAACCCGGCGATCTTCTTTTCATCAGCCGCGGTCATTATCCTGTTCGTACTCGCGACCATCTTCTTCACCGACGCTCTCGACACTGGAGTCTCTGCAGCTTCGGACTGGTTGCTGACTAACCTCGGTTGGTTCTACATCCTCGGCGTCACCGTCTTCTTGGTCTTCCTCATCTACATTGCCGCATCGCGCTATGGCCGGGCCAAGCTCGGCCCAGACAACGAAGAACCGGAGCACTCGAACGGTGCCTGGTTCGCCATGTTGTTCGCCGCCGGCATCGGATCGATTCTCATGTTCTGGGGCGTCGCGGAGCCCGTCAGCCACTTCGGTGACCCGCCTCGAGGCTCCTTGGGAATTGAACCCGGCACCGTGGAAGCCGCCACGGACGCGATGAACTTCACCTACTACCACTTCACCCTGCACACCTGGACGATCTTCACCTTGCCGGCGCTGTGCTTTGCCTACTTCATCCATAAGAGGAACCTGCCACCACGCGTGAGCTCGATCTTCCAGCCGATTCTCGGGGAGAAGATCCACGGTCCCATTGGCAAGTTCATCGATGTCGTTGCCATCATCGGCACTGTCTTCGGCATTGCGGTATCCATCGGTCTCGGCACCCTGCAGATCAACGGCGGTCTGGCGGAGATCATCGGCATCCCGGAGAACGCACTCTGGCAGCTGATCATCATCGGTGTTGTCTGCGGTCTGGCGACTATTTCTGTATCCATGGGCCTGGACAAAGGCATCAAGGTCCTGTCGAACATCAACATTGTGATGGCTGTTCTGCTGCTGATCTTCATCATCGTTCTGGGACCGACGCTGTTCATGGCCCGCGGCATCTTCGAGTCGTTGGGCACCTACATCCAGACCCTTCCCGAGTTGGCGCTGTGGAATGATACGTTCGCCGATACCGGGTGGCAGAACACGTGGACGGTCTTCTACTGGGCGTGGACGATTACCTGGTCGCCCTTCGTCGGAATCTTCATCGCCCGCATCTCCCGCGGTCGCACGATCCGACAGTTCGTCATCGGTGTCCTCGCTGTTCCCTCGGCCTTCTCCATCCTCTGGTTCGGTGTCTTCGGCTACGCATCCTTCGACATCGAGTTCAACAAGGGTGGCGGCCTCGTCGATCGAGTCGTCGGCGAGGGGGACATCCCAGGAGCCCTCTTCGCGTTCCTCGAGCACTATCCGCTCTCAGGCCCTGTGTCCGTGATCGCCATCATCCTTGTGATCATCTTCTTCGTCACCTCGGTGGACTCTGCCGCGTTGGTGGTGGACACCATGAACAATGGCCACGAAGACTTCAATCCCTTGGGCCAGCGCATATTCTGGGCGGTCTCCGTCGCAGTCGTCACCGCCGCCCTGCTTGTCTTCTCAGGCTCGGGCGGGCTCGAGGCATTGCAGTCGACGATCATCCTCGTCGGGTTGCCGTTCTTCATCATCGCGTACTTCCAGATCTACGCCCTCATGCGCGCGTTGCGCGAAGACGCAGGTGAACTTCCACGAGTGCGAATGCGCAAATGGAAGAAGGTTCTCCCACCCGAGGAAGTCGAGCGCAGAGCCGACGATGATGACGTGTTCGGTCACGAGTACGACGATGAGGAAGAGGTCGTCACCGCACCCGAAGCGGTTGAGCCGGCACCCGAGTTCCGCGACCCCTACATCACCGACGAGAGCAAGCAGAAACGGCGTCATGGCACTCTCGCCAGCAGGACCGGCAGTGCCAAGAAGGAACCGCAGGCTCCGAGGTCATCCGAATGATGCGGTGATCCCCACCTAGAACAGGCGAATTGACTGGCCGTACCCGCATGTCGGGTATGGCCAGTCCTTTATCAGGTCATCGCCTTGAGTTTCGCGGCCGGTGGCCGGCTTCCGTGAGCCGGCTGCCTTGTCGTGTGCCGGCAGGGCAGTCGGTCTCCTATTTCCGCATTGCTGAAATGGTGCCGGATCCGACGGAGCACACGTATTCCTGCCCGTCTTTGATCGCACTGATTTCGACCTGGGTGACTGCCGATCGCGACGTGGCGGCTTGGACTGATGCTCGCGCGATGAGCTTCTCGCCTGCGGCTGGTCGCAGATAGGTCAGGTTGACCCCAGCCGTGAGTACTGCCGGGCCGAGCATCTGCCCACCGGCGAAGGTCAGGGCATTGTCGGCCAGATAGCATTGGACGCCGCCGTGGACGTAGCCATGCTGCTGAAGATGGTGCGGCGTCAGATCAAGTTCGAGGGTGACACCCTCGTCGTCGTATTGGCACAGCGTCGTGCCCATCATTGTGCTGAACGGCTGAGAAGCCAGAACGGACTGTGCATCCTCGAGTGAAGGGCTGGTCATCATCGACTCCGATTCATCTGTGGCTCATGTGAGGTCTTCGTCAGGTTACTATGTGGCCATTGCTGAGACTGCACATCGTCGCAGGCACAGAACCGGCCAGTACGCCATCAGCCCTGAGTCCTGAGACGTGAAGAGGAGGGCCCCGCTTGTCAGCGGAGCCCTCCTCGATGGTCCTATCACCTTGCGTCAGAACACAGATCAGTGTCGACCGATCAGTGTCAGGTGACGGTGATCAGGATCCTGATTTGATCATTTCGGCGCACTTCTCGCCCATCATCATCACCGTGATGTTGGGGTTGACCGTCGTGATCTCCGGCATTGCGGAGGCATCGACGACGCGCAGTCGATTGACGCCCTTGACCCGCAGCTGGGGATCCAATGGAGACGACTGGTCATCGGCTGCACCCATCCGCGCCGTGCCCACCGGGTGGTAGACGGTGTTGTGGGTGCGGGTGATGTAGTCCTCGATCTGCTCATCGGTCTGGACATCCTTGCCCGGGAAGAGCTCCTCACCGGCCCACTCGGACATGGCGTCCTGTGACACGATGGCACGGGCCTTGCGGATGCCGGCGATCATGACACGCATATCGTGGCCCTCAGAGTCGGTGAAGTACCGAGGATCGACGTGGGGCTTGTCCCGGAAATCACGCGAACGCAGACGCACGGTGCCGCGTGAGCGGGCATGCGTGACGTTGGGTGTCAGACAGAAGGTGTTCTCCGATGTCGGGTAGCCCTGACGCAGTGTATGCATATCGAACGGTACGGAACCGTAGTGCATCATCAGGTCGGGGCGGTCCAAGCCGTCTTCGGTGGGGGTGAAGATTCCGGCCTCCCACCACTGGGTGGAGTCGTCGACCATCGGCTTCTTCGCATCCCAGGCGATGACGCCTTCGGGGTGGTCCTGCAGGTGTTCACCGACACCCGGCGAATCCACGCGAACATCGACACCCACCTCGGCGAGGTGGTCCTTGGGACCGATGCCCGAGAGCATCAGCAGCTGAGGAGTGTTGATCGCACCGGAGGAGACGATGACCTCGCGCTTGGCCGCAATGCGCTTGGTGTGGCCGAAGGCGTTGTTGACGACGTGGACGCCGGTGCAGTTCTCCTCATCATCGAACTCGAGGACCTTGGCCTGAGTGTCGGTGAGGATCGTGAGGTTCTCACGGTCGAGGATCGGGTGCAGGTAGGACACCGAGGAGGACGAACGGGTGCCGTCGGCCTTCCGGTTGACCTGGAAGAAATTGGCACCGTTGATGACGGTTTCGCCTTCGTTGAACTGAACGCGGGGGATACCCTCCTGCTCACAGGCATCAAGCAGGGCAACACCGCAGGGGTCGTTCGGCGGCACATTCATCAGGTGCACGGGGCCGTCGTGACCGTGGTGGTCACCGGGAAGCTCGTTGTTCTCCAGCTTCTTGTACAGGCCGAAGGTGTTCTTCGATCCCCAGCCGGCGGCGCCGAACTTGGTCTCCCAGTCATCGAGATCCTCACGCGGGGCCCAGAAGGCGATGCACGAGTTGTGCGAGGAGCAGCCGCCGAGGACCTTCGCCCTGGCATGCCTCATATGAGAGTTGCCGTGCTCCTGCTTCTCGATGGGGTAGTCCCAGTCGAAGCCTGATTCGAGCAGTTCCATCCACCGGTTGAGGCTGAGGACGACGTCTTCGCCGACATCGGTCGGGCCCGCTTCCAGCAGTCCGACGCTGACCTCGGGATCCTCGCTGAGGCGCGCGGCCACTGCAGCGCCCGCGGAGCCTCCGCCCACGACGACATAGTCAAAGCTATGAGTAGTTTCCACGTTCTGACTCTCCTTATTTGCTGTGATCGGGGAACCAGCCGGTCACAGCCGGCTCGAGGTTCTGGTAGATGTGCTTGGCTTCCTGGTATTCGGCCAGACCGGTCGGTCCCAGTTCGCGGCCGGAGCCCGACTGCTTGTATCCGCCCCACTCGGCCTGTGGCAGGTAGGGGTGGAAGTCGTTGATCCAGATGGTTCCGTGGCGCAGACGCTGGGCGACCAGCTGAGTCTTGCCCGCATCCTGGCTCCAGACGGCGCCGGCGAGACCGTAGTAGGTGTCGTTGGCGATCTCAACGGCCTCGTCGACCGTGGAGAAGGTCTCGACGGTGACGACAGGGCCGAACGCTTCGTCGGAGACCACGGACATTCCACGCTTGACCTGATCGAGGATCGTGGGCAGGTAGTAGTAGCCCTTTTCCAGTTCGCCTTCGCCCCATGTGCCGCCGCAGCGCACGCGGGCGCCTTCGGCGACGCCCTTGTCGACATAGGCGGTGACCTTGTCGCGGTGGGCTGCGGAGATGAGCGGTCCGGTTTCGGCACTGTCATCGAAGGGCCCGCCGAGGCGGATCTGCTGAGCACGCTCGACGAGGCGGTCGACGAACTTCTCGGCAATGGATTCTTCGACGATGAGTCGGGCACCTGCGGAGCAGACCTGACCGGAGTGAACGAAAGCGGCGTTGAGCGCATTGTCGACAGCGGCTTCGAAGTCAGCATCGGCGAAGACGACGTTCGGGTTCTTGCCGCCGAGCTCGAGGGCGATCTTCTTCACGGTCGCTGCCGCGTTGGCCGCCAGCAGGCGTCCCGTGACCAGGCCACCGGTGAAGGAGACCATGTCGATGTCTTCATGGGTCGACAGGGGTGCACCGGCATCTGCACCGGCGCCGAGGATCAGGTTGCCGACTCCAGCTGGCAGTCCCAGCTCTTCGAGCACCTGCATCGTCAGGATCGCGGTGTGCGGGGTGAGCTCGGCAGGTTTGAGGATGAAGGTGTTTCCGGCTGCCAGGCACGGTGCGATCTTCCATGCGGCCTGCAGCAGCGGGTAGTTCCACGGTGTGATGAGGGAGCAGACGCCGACAGGTTCGTGGACGATGCGGCTGGCGACAGTGTCGGTGCCGGCGTCGACGACACGTCCGGCGTCGTTGGCGGCCAGTTTGCCGAAGTAGTCGAAGCAGTTGGCGATGTCGTCCATGTCGATCTCGGACTCGACGTAGCGCTTGCCGGTGTCGAGTGACTCGGCGCGAGCGAAGTCGGCCTTGCGCTCACGCAGGACCGACGCGAACTTGAGGAGAAGATCGCCCCGTTCGCTGGCGGGCACGCTCGACCAGACCCCCGAATCATAGGCCCGACGGGCGGCAGCGATTGCCAGCTCGGTGTCGGCTGGGCTGGCTTCGTCCACCTCGGCGACGAAACTGCCGTCGGCCGGATTGTGGATCTCTCTGATCCCGCCGTTCTGGGCCGAAACCCACTGTCCATCGATGAAAAGCGTGTTGGGCACGATGTCTCCTATTTCTTGATGGTGAATGTCGTTGAGAATGAGTCTGTCTGGTCCACCCATGTCGAAGTGCGAGTCAATGCTGTGTGCATATCCCCTCTTTCCGCTGGTGGTGACGCTTCCGAGAGCCACGATATGCGAACAAG
Organism: Brevibacterium sp. UCMA 11752; assembly: GCF_021532235.1. NCBI lineage: Bacteria > Bacillati > Actinomycetota > Actinomycetes > Micrococcales > Brevibacteriaceae > Brevibacterium > Brevibacterium sp. UCMA 11752. Next base: position 2,461,512 of record NZ_JACBOS010000003.1, read on the forward strand.
GGCATCCGATGCTCAATCGAATGAACAGGGTCACAGATTGCCGACGATGCTGTGCGCACATGCGGCCTTGCATGGTCTCGGATGAAGTCTTCCGTGTCTGCACGAGGTCCGGAACAGTCGATGCTGTGCGCAACCTCGTGCTTCGATCTGTGCACTGAGTCTGCGGTGACAATGAGCACAATCGTTGGGACGTCGATCGGGTATTTGAAACACCGGGCAATCTGGCGACGCCGCCTAAGCTGATTTCCGGTATTGAGGTGCGATATCAGAAAGCAGTCAATTGCTGATGTAGTTTGGCGTGACGGTAATGCGATTGAAGATGGGAAATGAGAGGAGTAGACCAGCATGCTCGAATCTTCCACACCAGGCTTCATGAATCCCCTACTGACCGCGATGAGATGACCGTGTGCCCCGTAGGCCGTTGCCGAGGGCATGGTTCGCCACGATTCTAACAGAGCACCTAAAGGCGATCTTGATTCGAAGTTAAGACCTGATGCCTAATAGGGGAGTGGTCCGCCTAATCATTCGCCGCCGATTCGTCCGGTGAATCGCAGCGGCCGGAGACTGCGGATTGTGTGGCCCGGGCCCTGCTGGTGGCTGCGAAAGAGAACTTGGCGTGACCTTCACAGCACCCCGCTGACAATGAATACGTGTTCCCACGCACAGGACTTACCCGTTTCGAGTGGACTAGAATGGTGCGGAATCATTGAAAAGACTTTATAGGGAGAATCGTGGCCCCAGGGGATTCGCGAGACAGCCAGCAGAACCGCCGCTCGGACGGCGGGCGCCGCTCAGATCGCGACAGCAATCACAATCGTCGACAGGACTCCCACCAGTCCCGGGACGAGCGCGGGTCACGTAACTCCGATCGTCGCGACGACCGCCGAGGCGGCTACCAGGGCAACCGTTCTAGCGATGGTGAGCGTCGTGGTGGTTATCAGGGCAACCGTTCTAGCGATGGTGAGCGTCGTGGTGGTTATCAGGGCAACCGCTCTAACGATGGTGAGCGTCGTGGTGGTTATCAGGGCAACCGTTCCAGCGATGGTGAGCGTCGTGGTGGTTACCAGGGCAACCGCAGCCAGGACGGCGACCGTCGTGGAGGTTACCAAGGTAACCGTTCCAACGATGGTGAGCGTCGCGGTGGCTACCAGGGCAACCGTTCTAACGACGGCGACCGTCGCAGCTTCGGTGGCGACCGTCGTGATGATCGCCGTGGTGGCTATCAGGGCAACCGCAGCCAGGACGGCGACCGTCGTGGTGGTTACCAGGGCAACCGCTCTAACGATGGTGAGCGTCGCGGTGGCTACCAGGGCAACCGTTCTAACGATGGTGAGCGTCGTGGCGGCTACCAGGGCAACCGTTCTAACGACGGCGACCGTCGCAGCTTCGGTGGCGACCGTCGTGATGATCGCCGTGGTGGCTATCAGGGCAACCGCAGCCAGGACGGCGACCGTCGCGGTGGCTACCAAGGTAACCGTTCCAGCGATGGTGAGCGTCGTGGTGGTTACCAGGGCAACCGTTCCAGCGATGGTGAGCGTCGTGGTGGTTACCAGGGCAACCGGAGCAACGATGGAGACCGTCGTGGCGGTTACCAAGGCAACCGCTCCAGCGACGGTGAGCGTCGCGGCGGCTATCAGGGAAACCGGTCTAACGATGGTGAACGCCGAGGTTTCGGCGGAGACCGTCGCAACGACGGCGAACGTCGTGGTGGCTACCAGGGCAACCGCCGCGATGACCGCGGAGGAAGCCGACGTCGCGACAACAGCGGCGGAGACCGCGGTGGCTTCGGGCGTAGCAATAACGACCGCAGGGCCACGCGATCGACCGAAACCGGCGAATACGCACGCGAACAGCGCGCACGCCGTCCGCGCATCCAAGAGCCGCCGATTCCCGAAGAGGTCACCGGCAAGGAGCTCGACAAAGAGCTGTTGGGACAGCTGCGTACCCTCGACAAGGAGAACGCTGCAGCAGTTGCCAAGCACCTCGTCTCCGCCGGAGGGTTCCTGGATGTCGATCCGGAACTTGCCTACGAGCATGCGAAGGCCGCCATGGCCCGCGCGGGTCGCGTCGGCCTGGTCCGAGAAGCACTCGGCATTGCCGCCTATCACGTGGAGAAGTACGACGAGGCAGTTCGCGAACTGCGCACGCACCGACGAATCTCCGGCTCGAACGACAACATTGCGCTCATCGCAGATGCAGAACGTGGTCGTGACAAGCCTCAGAAGGCCATCGAACTGTTGGAATCGTCCGGTGAGCTCGAACTCGACAACGATGCTCGCACCGAACTCGTCATCGTCGCCGCCGGAGCGAAATCGGACCTCGGCGACCTCAAGGGTGCACGGGCTCTGATCGAAGCCGAGGACTTCACCCAGAAGCCAAGCGGTGCACTGGTGCGCCTGATGGCCGCGTATTCCGAAGTGCTGCGCCTGCACGGGGAAACCGAGATGGCCGACAAGTACGAAGAGCTCTCGCGTCGCACTGCCAAGGCCACGGGAACTCTCTTCGGGGACGAAGAGCCAGACCCCAACCTCGGCGTGGAAATCGAGACCGTCGAAGAGATCGAAGATGATGAGCCTGCCTCGCTCGACGATGCTCCTACTGAGGCTGAGGCTGAGTACGGCTCGGCACACGATGCCGATGCTGTTGGGATGGCTGGCGTTGACAACAGGGACGCTGAAGAACTCGAAGATGCTGAGTTCGACAAAGCCGAGACCGAGGTTCCGACCGCGGCTGGTTCAGACGCCGATGATGTCGATTTCGACGACGCAGACGCCCAGGACGCTGACAATGCAGAGTTCGACGAGGACGCTGGCGACGCCGAGACTCACGAGACCACCACGGCCAGCCTGGTTGCAGACAATGCCATCACAGATGCCGTTGCTGACGCGGCTGGAGACGATCACGTTCCGGCGAAGTCGAAGACGCATGTCTCGGAGAAGGAACTGAAGAAGGTCAAGGTCTCCGAAGAGGAGATCGAAGCTGAACTCGACGAACTGCTCGAGGACGCCGAAGACGCTCACGCGGAACCCGAAGAATCGGGCACGAGCCTCAAGCCTGCCGACAACGCGAGCTCAGAGGAGACGAACGTGTCGTATCGGCTGAACGGTCATCAGTGACGCCAGCCGCCAACGCAGCAGCATCGGTCGATCGACGTGCGCCTGAGGAATCGGGCGCACCGATCGACTGTGTGCTGTTCGACCTCGACGGCGTCGTCTACCACGGTCCGGAGCCGATCTCCGGAGCAGCGGAGGGCATCAACTTCCTCCACGACCAGTCCATCCCCGTCAACTATGTGACGAACAACGCCACTCGCACCGCCGAGGTGGTGGCCGAGCACATCTCCACGCTGGGAATCAGTACGACACCGGCCGAGGTGACCACCTCGGCGCAGGTGCTGGCCGGACGGCTTGCCGAGAGATTCGGAACCGGGGCGCTCATCTACCTGGTGGGCACGACCGGCTTGGCCGCGGCGCTGGAGTCCGAGGGGCTGACACTCACGCACAATCTGGATGAGGGCCCCGTCGCCATCGCTCAGGGCCTCGACCCGGGCATCACGTACGAGTCGATCGTGCGCGCCTGTGAAGCGATCACATCAGGCATCGAGTGGTGGGCGACGAATCCCGACTATTCGATGGTCGGTCCCAGGAGCCGGGTCCCAGGCAATGGGGCATTCATCGACATGCTCTCCAAGCTCACCGGTGCTGAGCCCACCGTCGTGGGCAAACCCTCCCCGCACATGATGGAGTTCGCGGCACGCAGGATCGGAGCCAAACGACCTCTCATGGTCGGAGATCGCCTCGACACGGATATCGAGGGCGGCAACTCAGCAGGGTTCGAAACCGCTCTCGTCCTCACCGGCGTCCACGACATTCGTGACGCCCTCCGAGCCAGTCCCGGTCTGCGTCCCACTTATATCCTGCCCAGCCTGCGCGGCCTGCCGAAGCTCATCGACGCCGAGGATACGCATGGATCCGCCGACGGAGAGCATGGATCCGCGGGCGCTCGGATCGTCGATGGTGAACTGCACCTGGACGATTCTGCCCATGTTGGGGCCGCCATCGTCCAGGACGCTCTCCGACTAGCATGGGAGGCGATGGACCGCGGCGAGGACGTGGCTCCAGGGAATCTGCCACGGAGGATCCATGACTGAACCGATGCACGAACCACAGCAGAACGACGAACCACAACAGAACGACGAACCACAGCAGGCTGAAGCGCTTAGCCAACCGGCATCGCAGAGCCGACCTGCACCTCAGGCAGCCACCCCGGCACCCACCCCGGCACCCACCCCGGCCTCTGCCAACGGCGATGTGCCGGTTGAAAACTGGCGCCGTGACCTTGAGCAGATCGACCAAGCACCAAGCGCCGAACGACACGGACTCCTGTCTGCACTGCTGGATGACCTCGACTCCCAGGTGAGTTCATTGTGAGCCGACTCGACCGCGAACTGGTCGAACGGGAACTGATCGCCACACGGTCCCGAGCGGCACGGGAGATCGCCGCCGGACGGGTCAGCATCAACGGCCGAGCAGCCGCGAAGCCCTCGCAGGATGTGAGCGACGCCGACGAGCTCACAATCACAGAACCCGACCCCTGGGTGGCGCGCAGCGCACACAAACTCCTCGGCGCACTGGACTCCTTCTCCATCACCGACTTCGCAGGCAGAACCGCGCTCGACGCCGGTGCCTCCACCGGCGGATTCACCCAAGTCCTCCTGCATCGGGGAGCGAAGGAGGTCTGGGCCGTCGACGTCGGACACGACCAGTTCGACGCGGGACTTCGCCAGGACCCAAGAGTCCGTGTCCGGGAGGGCCTCAACCTGCGTGAGTTGGAGAGTTCCGACGTGCCGCGAGTCGATGTGGTCGTCGCCGACGTGTCATTCATCTCCCTGCGCCTGCTGTTGGCTCCGCTGCTGGCAGCCACACAGTCCACCGGAGAACTTCTCCTCATGGTCAAACCCCAGTTCGAACTCGCCCGCGGTGCACTCGACAAGCACGGCGTCGTCTCCACCGTGAGCAAGCGACGGCGGGCCCTTGACTCCGTCCTCGCCGGCATCGCCGAACACGAGGCCCGCGTGGTCGACGTCGCGGGCTCCGTGCTTCCCGGTCCCAGTGGAAACCGGGAGTACTTCCTGCGTGTTCGACCAGGGAAAACACGAACCGAGTCCGATAGGCTCAACGAGGCGGACATCGCAACCCACCTGGACCAGATCATGAGAGGAGAGCCGTGAGCCGACACATCATGGTGCTGCTGCATCCCCAGCGCGAGGAATCAGCAGTGGCAGCAGTGAGCGTGTGGAAGGCGCTCCTCGACGACGGAATCACCCCAGTCGTCCTCGACGAAGAAGTCCTCGACTTCGCCGAACGCAGTTCCCACTCCGACGTGCAGCAGGAACTCCTCAGCCGCTGCGAGGTCATCGACCCAGCCCAGCTCGCGACCTGGAAGACCAGATGCGAACTCGTCATCGTCCTCGGCGGTGACGGCACTATCCTGCGGGCAGCCGAACGCTTCCACGGTTCCGGGGTCCCGCTCATGGGCGTCAACCTCGGACACGTGGGATTCCTCGCCGAGAGCGAAAGAGAGGACCTCGCCGAGGCAGTCCATCGGGCCTCCCAGCGTGACTACCTCGTCGAGGAGCGCCTCGCCCTGGACATCACCGTGTGGCACGAGGGGGAGGCCATCTACAACGCCTGGGCCCTCAACGAGGCCACCATCGAGAAGACGTCGAAGGCCCGCATGATCGACGTCGTCCTCGGCGTCGACGCCCGACCGGTATCCTCGTTCGGCTGCGACGGAGTCATCCTGGCAACACCGACTGGTTCGACCGCGTATGCCTTCTCCGCAGGCGGCCCCATCGTCTGGCCCGAGGTCGAAGCACTGCTGCTCATCCCGATCTCAGCCCACGCCCTGTTCACCGAACCGCTCGTCGTCAACCCAGACTCCCGCCTCGGCGTGGAGATCTCGCCGAGCAATCCCGACTTCTCCGCTGTCCTGTGGTGCGATGGCCGGAGAGCCCTCGAGCTGCCTGCCGGGGCGCGGATCGAAGCCAAGCGTTCACAGTCACCGATCAAACTGGCCCGACTTCACAAGGGTCCCTTCACCGATCGATTGGTGGCGAAGTTCCGACTGCCCGTCTCCGGTTGGCGGGGACCGATCGAGGAGGCGTAGATGATTTCCGAACTGAGGATCTCCCACCTCGGCGTGATCGCCGAAGCAGAGGTCGAACTCTCCACCGGCTTCACTGTCGTGACCGGTGAGACCGGTGCCGGTAAGACCATGTTCGTCTCAGCACTGAGCCTGCTCATGGGCCGCAAGGTCGGTGCAGGTGTGGTTCGCAAAGGCGCGGAGAAGGCCGAAGTCGAAGGCATCTTCTCCGCCGTCACCGACTCCGTGCGCTCCCGCATCGAAGAGGCCGGAGGCAGCGCCGAGGATGAAGCCATCATCTCCCGCACCGTGGCACAGAAGGGTCGCGCCCGCGCCACCGCCGGTGGACGCACCGTCCCCATCTCCGTGCTGACCGAAATCTCCGATGAACTCATCACCCTCCACGGACAGTCTGAGCAGCTGCGACTCAAAGGCCCCGCCCAACAGCGGCAGCTGCTCGACGCAGCGGGAGGCCCCGAACTCGAGGCCGTGGCCGGCAGATACCGTGCAGCATTTGAGAACTGGCGCGAAACCCAGACCCGGGTCGCCCGAATCAAGGACAGCACCGCGGCCAGACGGGAGAGGATCCTGTGGCTCGGCGGCTGCCTTGAAGCCATCGACAAGGTCCGCCCGGTCCCAGGCGAAGACGAAGCACTGACCGCGCAGGCTGCGAAACTCGGAGCCGCGGCTGAGATCACACAGGCCGTCGGCAGCGCCCACGACCTCCTCCTCGGCAGCGAACTCGACGATGCCGGCGCCGCCGTCGACCACGTGCACCAGGCCATCAGCGCGCTGACCGACGTGGAATCCGCGGACCCGGAACTGGCTCGAATCAAGGCCGCCCTCAACGACGCGGTCCTGCGCCTGTCCGACTCCGCCGCAGAGCTCAGCTCCTACCTGACCGGATTCGACGAACTGGGGGAGACCTCACTTGAAGAGACCGAAGCTCGCAGAGCCGAACTCGGATCACTGGCCGCCTACGGGCAGGACGTGGCCGAAGTGCTGGCCTTCGAAACACGCTCAGCTCAGGAACTGGCCGAGCTCGAAGCCGATGACCGCGACCTCGGACAGCTCGACGCCGAACTCGACGAAGCACGCAGCGCAATGGAAGCAGCAGGCAGCGCGCTGACAGAGATCAGAACCGCCACGGCAGCATCCTTCTCCCGAGCCGTGAGCGCAGAGCTCGCAGCCCTGTCGATGCCGAAGGCCCAGGTGACGTTCGAACTCACCGAACGGGAACCGACAGCACACGGCTGCGACGATGTCCGACTCACCTTCGCCCCACACGATTCCTCGGCCGGTGATGACATCGGCAAGGTCGCCAGCGGTGGTGAGCTCTCACGCGTGATGCTGGCCATCGAAGTCGTCCGCGCGGCAGGGGAGGCCATCCCCACCTACGTCTTCGACGAAGTCGACGCCGGTGTCGGAGGAAAGGCCGCCATCGAGATCGGCCGACGCCTGGCCAAACTTGCTGAGAATGCACAGGTCATCGTCGTCACTCACCTGCCCCAGGTCGCAGCCTGGGCGGACACCCACGTCACCATCGTCAAGGACGACGACGCCGAGACCGTGAAATCCGGCGTCAGAGAACTCAGCGAAGACGAACGCGTTATCGAACTCTCACGGATGCTCGCCGGAATGGAGGACTCCTCCTCGGCGAAGGCCCATGCAGCCGAACTCCTCGACTCAGCACGGCAGGTCAAGACCGGCCAGACGGCGCTGACATGAGAGAATGGGCGGACCATGAGAGTGCGTAGAACCCGGGAGAAGCCCACAGTCCCAACCAGGTCCGGCCCGGCTCCTGCCAGACTCGACCGGCGGACGAAAGACCTCACCAAGCGTTTGAGCGCAGGCGATATCGCGGTCATCAAACACGCCGACATCGACCGGATCTCTGCCGAGGCGCTCGTTGCCTGCAGACCCGCCGCAGTCATCAATGCGGACAAGTCGATCTCCGGTCGCTACCCCAACCTGGGGCCGGGAATCATCGTCGACGCCGGAATCCCGCTCATCGACGCCACCGGCCCGGAGATCTTCGACTTGGTCGAAGAGAACTCCCAGATCAGCATCTCCGATGACACAGTGCTCCTCGACGAGAAGGAGATCGCCACCGGCACCGTCCAGACCGCGGAGACGATCGCGGAGGACATGCACGCAGCCGAGGCCGGAATGAACTCCGTGCTCGTGGATTTCGTCGACAACACGATCGAATACATCCGCAAGGACTCGGACCTGCTCTCGGCCGAACTCGTCGTCCCCGAGGTAGACACGAATTTCGAGGGCAGACACGCCCTCATCGTCGTCCGCGGCTACCACTACAAAGAGGACCTCGCGATCCTCGCCTCCTACATTCGGGAGTATCGTCCGCTTCTCGTGGGCGTGGACGGTGGAGCTGATGCCATCATCGAAGCCGGGTACAAACCCGACATGATCGTCGGCGATATGGACTCCGTGTCCGACACTGCGCTGACCTCCGGGGCCGAGATCGTCGTCCACGCCTACCGGGACGGAAACGCACCCGGAACCGAGCGCGTCCATTCCCTGGGCGTCGACTGCGTCGCCTTCGCCGCCTCGGGCACCAGTGAGGACATCGCCATGCTGCTGGCCGACGACAAGGGCGCAAGCCTGATCGTGGCCGTGGGCACACACGACACGGTGATGGAATTCCTCGACAAGGGCCGAAAGGGCATGGCTTCGACATTCATCACGCGCCTGCGCGTGGGCTCGAAGCTCATCGACGCCAAGGGCGTATCGCTGCTGTACCGACAGCGGATCTCCAACCTGCAGCTGAGCATCCTGATCATCGCGGGCCTCGTCGCACTCGGTGTGGCACTGTTCGCAACAGCTGCCGGCCAGACGCTCATCGGGCTCGTCGGAGCTCAACTCGACGGGGTCTTCGGTTGGATCGGTTCCCTGTTCGGCGGCGACCCTGCTGCATCCTCAGAATCTTCCAGCATCATTCAAGGACTGACCAGTGATTGATTTTCGTTACCACCTTGTCTCTCTCGTCTCGGTCTTCCTGGCCCTGGCGGTGGGAATCGTCCTGGGCGCTGGACCGCTGAAGGAGCCGATCGGTGAGTCCCTGCAGAGCCAGGTCGACTCACTGCGCGCAGACCGTGACGATCTGCGCGCGAAGATCGATGCAGCCAACGGCAACATCGACAAGCAGAACGACTTCGTGACCTCTGCCGCCCCCGAACTCATCGGCGACACACTCAAGGGTGAAGACGTCAGCATCATCGGCGCACCGAACGCCGATCCCGAGCAGGTCGAAGAGGTCACCAACCGAATCAAGGAAGCCGGCGGAAAGATCGGCGGAGACGTCTCCTTCGTGGACAACACCCTGTCGCTGAAGGACTCCAAAGACTTCCTCACAACCTTAAGAGACTCGGTGCCGAGCCTGCCGAAGGACGATTCGACGGCGCTTCGGTCCGCCCTCGTCATCGCTCTGACCGGCAAGGCCACGATGCTCGAAAGCGGTAAGGACCGGGACGCTGCGGAGAAGAAGTCCTCCGGAATCTTCGACGCCTTCGTCGACGAGGGACGCCTGCGCACGGACACCGACCACAAGCCGACCTCGCTCTTCGTCGTCATCGATGATGAGAATTCGAAGCTCGCCGATGAGACCGAGCCCAGCCCCGAGGCGACCAATGACAAGGCGAACCGCACCCTCATCACCGATTTCATCAATTCGCTGACCTCTGACTCGAAGTCCGTGGTCGTGGCCGGAGACGCGGGCTCGGCCCAGAACGGGCTCGTGTCCATCCTTCGGACCGAGAAGTCGCGGGCCAGCACCGTCGACGGACTCGGCCTGGGAGCCGGGGCCGTCATCACCGTCCGCGCCCTTGCCGCAGGCGAAGCCGGAACCCACGGCCACTACGGCTTCTCCGATGATGCCGAAGAGATCATGCCGGGAAAGGGAAAGGACTGAGATGATCCGCTCACTCGTCAGCTCCGCCGTCGCCGGCCTCCTCGGCTACACGGCGACCAAGGCGATCCTGTCCTCGAAGCTTCGCACTCACGACAAGGTCGTGCGCACGAACCATGCCGGCCATGACGTCTCGCTCGTCGAAGGTCCAGCGGTCACCGCGGGACTGCTCGCAGGCAGCTTCCTCATCGAAGCTCCACGTCAGCGCGCAGCAACCCTGCTGGTGACCACCGTCGCCGGAGGTCTGGGTGCTGTTGATGACTTCCTCGAATCCGGTGACTCGAAGGGACTGCGCGGTCACCTCAGCGCCCTGGCTCATGGTCAGATCACGACCGGTGGGATCAAGGTCATCGGAATCCCGCTGGCCTCGATCGCGGCTGCGACGATTCTGCGGACCGGGCGAGACAGCCGCGGGCTGTTCTCCTCGAACTCAACGACGCCAGACCAGACCTGGTTCGGGTCCGCGGTCGACGTCGTCGTCACCGGGGGAGTCATCGCCGGAACGGCGAACCTGTTCAATCTGCTCGATCTCCGCCCTGGACGCGCCCTCAAGGCAGGGCTGCTGACGCTGTCCTTCATGCCCCACAAGCACGGCCTGACCTGGGCGCCCAGCGCAGCCATCGCCGGGGCCAGTGCTGCGGCGTGGCCAGACGACCTCGACGGTGCGGTGATGCTCGGCGACACGGGCGCCAACGCCCTCGGCGCCGCGCTGGGCACGATCGTCGCCGAGAACTCGACGGCCACCCAACGTGGTCTGGTGCTGGCCGGACTGGCCGGCCTCACCCTGCTGAGTGAGAAGGTCTCGTTCACCTCCATCATCGAATCCACCCCCGGACTGCGTGAGATCGACGCCTTCGGCCGCGAGGCCGTGTGAGTAAGCTGGTTCGAGTCTTCGCCTCTGCGGCGCTGCTCGTCTCGGTCATCACCCTTTTCACCCGCCTCATCGGGTTCCTGAGGTGGCTGGTCTTCTCGCCGACTGTGGGTGTCGGCACCGTCGGCACCGCCTATCAGTCGGCGAACCAGATTCCCAACATCCTCTTCGAAGTCGTCGCCGGCGGCGCGCTGGCCGGAGCCGTCATTCCACTTCTGGCGATTCCCCTGGCCCGCTCGGACAAGGAGACGGCGGGACGGATCGCCTCGGCACTTCTGACCTGGGCTGTCTCAGTCACCTTGCCGTTGAGCATCATCCTCGCGGTCTTCGCCGACCCGATCGCCAACCTGCTGATCGAGGATGGGGGCGAGCAGCACAGAGCCACCGCAGTCTTCCTGTTCATGTTCGCACCTCAGCTCGTCCTCTACGGCATCGGCGCCGTGCTCACCGGTGTCCTCCAGGCCCACCGGAAATTCCTCTGGCCGGCATTCGCGCCGCTGCTCTCAAGTCTCGTCGTCATCGGATGCTACTTCGCCTACCAGAGCGTCGGCGGCACCGACGGGACCTGGCAGTCCCACATCGGCTGGCTCGGCTGGGGCACCACCATCGGCGTCGCGGCCCTGGCACTGCCGCTGGCCCTGCCGATGCGTTCGACCGGTCTCACAATCTCGCCCACCTGGACCTTCCCTCCCGGCGTCGCCCACCGTGCACTGCGATTGGCCGGAGCAGGAATGGCCGCGCTGCTCGCTCAGCAGGCGGCAGTGCTGTCGACGCTGATAATGGCGAACTACTCCGGCGGTGAGGGCACCTACGTACTTTTCGCCTATATCAACGCGGTCTACCTCCTGCCCTATGGGGTACTCGCGATCCCACTGGTCACGGTCATGTTCCCCTCCGTGTCCGGATGGGTGGGGCGGACGAAGGATCCCGATTCGAGCGCCGAGGACCGAGAAGCAGCCACCCTGCGCCTGCACCAGCTGACGTCGACGACCACGACGGTCATCGTCAGCATCGGCCTGCTGGGCACGGTGATCCTGATGACCGCTGCCGGCGCCCTGGAGACGTTCTTCACTGCCATCGATGCTGCGAGCGGACATGGGTCTGCGCCCTTCTCCTCGATGAGCCAGGCGATCATGGTCATGGCCCTCGCAGTCCCCGGCTGGTCCTTCGTCGCCTGGGGGACGCGAGTCTTCTACGCCATGGAACGCTCCCGTCACGCGGCCGTGGCCACAACGGTCGGGTGGGTCTTCGTCATCGTCGGCATGGTGCTCGCGATCCTGGTCACGAACGCCGACGGAGACGCCGGCCTGACCCTCGTGGCAATCTGCGCCGGCTATGTCCTCGGTATGAGCGTTGCCGGCTTGTTCCTGCTCGTCTCGATGCGCCGGGTCCTGGGAGCGGTTGGCCTGCGCGGCATTGTGCGCCGCAGCCTGCACTCCCTGCTGGCCGCGGCCGTCGCCTCAGTCGCCGGTGTCCTCGTGTCCGGGTGGCTGGTCGGCCCTCTCGGCACCGCAGCCGTGGGGTCGGTGATCAACGGCGTGGTCTCCGCCCTTGTCGGCGTAGTGATCTTCATCGGCATCCTCGCCATCGACCGCAGCTATCTCACCGAGGTTCGCGGACTGCTGTCGAATCGCCGAGGTGGTCCCGACCTCGCCGAACAGACCGACCCTGCCGTACAGGCGCAGCGACCGATCACTCCGAGCGAGAATGAGGATGAGAGATGAGAATCGTCTACGTGCTCGGCACATCGACCGGGGGAGTGGGCACCCATGTGCGTGCCCTGGCCCGTGACCTCGCAGCCTCCGGCCATGAGCTCGGGGTCATCGGTCCCGCGTCCACCGATGAGCACTTCGGCTTCTCCTCTCTGCCCGGAGTCCGCTTCGCCGCACTCGACATGGGAACCGGAATCGGTGCCCGTGACGGTGCTCTGATCATCCGCCTGCGAAAGCTCATCGGCACCTTCACCGCCGAGATCGTCCACGCCCACGGCTTCCGGGCAGGCTTCGTCGCACTGCTGGCCGCGCGGTCCTTTCGGCATCGCCCCCGCCTCATCATCAGCCTGCACAACCGGGCCAGTGGTCAGGGGCTGAGAGCCACGGTCGAGACCAGTATCGAGACTCTGCTGGCCAAGGGCGCTGACCTGACGATCGGAGCCAGCGCGGACTTGGTGGACAGGGCGCGGGAGCTTGGCGCACGCGATGCCAGGTTCGTGCCCGCCGCAGCCCCGGAAGTCCAAGAGGTCCCCGCCGAGGCGGCCGTTGCCACTCGTGCGGCACTGGCCGCGGAGTTCGGATTCGGGCCAGACGCGCTCATCGTGCTCGCCGTCGGGCGTGTCGCACCGCAGAAGAACTATCCGATGCTCGTCCGGGCCCTGGGCCACCTCGGCGGGCGTCAACGACCAGAACTCGTCTTCCTCATCGCAGGAGCCGCCGACCGCGCCGTCCTCGAGGAGGTGCACGGGCAGTACGAGGACCTCGCCGCCACCTCGGCGGTGCCTGCTCTGCATTTCCTCGGCCCCAGAGACGATATCGCCGAACTCAATGCGGCCGCCGATATCTATGTGCTCACCAGTGTTTGGGAGGCGCGTGCACTGGTGCTGCAGGAGGCGCTGCTCTCCGGACGAGCCATCATCGCCACCAGCACGGGTGGCACGACGGAACTCGTCGGGGATGCGGGCATTCTCATCGATGACGATGACGACATGGGCCTTGCCGCAGCCATCGGCGAATTGGCCTCGGATCCCGCTCGCAGAGCCCAGCTGGCCGCCCTGGCCAAGGCCCGCGGAGCCCAACTTCCCGATGAGAGGGAAGTGGCCAAAGAACTGGTGGGCATATACACGGAACTCATGCCCTCCCAGGTAGGGTAGAAGCAGCGTCGATCTAATGAAAAGGATGAGGAAATGAGCGAATCCGGCGAGGTCCACCCACTCAGCGCAGACACGAGGATTCTGCATGTACTCGCCGAAACCACGGGTCCCGTCGTCGAAGTCGCGAAACTCGCAGTCCTCGGGCATCTGCGCGCCGGCTTCAAGGTAGCAGTCGCGGCCCACCGTTCGTTGCTGGGCACATTCGGAGTCCCCGAGGACCTGGCGGACAACTTCCGCGAGATCGAGCTGGCAGCCCGACGACGCTTCACCTTGGCAGATCCCAATACCGCATTCACTCTGCACAAGTACTACCAGCACGTGGACATCGTCCACGCCCACGGCCTGCATGCTGCGACTCTCGCCGGCCTCGCCTTCACCGGTCTCCCCGCCCGACTGCACCCGAAGGTCGTCGCGACGATCGAGTCCTTCGACGCAGCCGGCGTGATCGAGAAGACCGGCGCGGAGATCGTCGGCCGCACCGCAACCGCGCTCCTGGGCACCACCGAACCGGTCGTCGACTACTTCGGGGGCAAGGTCCCGATCGTCGAACGCGCCGAGCTCGTCCACCCGGACATCGACGTCGACCTCACCGTCAGAACACCGCGTGCACAGGTGCGTAAGGAACTCGGCGTCGAAGAGGGCACGTGGATGGTCGCCAGCCCCATTGCCCTGCGCGACCACACCGCTCTGGCCACGATCCTCGACGCGGCCGACCAGATCAACACGAAGCGGCCCGGCCGTTCCGTCGTCACGGTCCTCACAGGCACCGGCAAGGACCGGTCCACGATTGAGTCCGCCTTCGCCGACCGCGGCGTCATCGTCGCCCCGTCCGGTGACCTCGTCGACGTCGCAGCTGCCGCGGACGTCGTCATCGCCAGCGAGACCATGACCGGACTCAGCCATGAAGACCTCATGCAGCTGTCGAAGCCGGCGGTCTTCATCGGCAACCAGAGACGCGCTGGCATCTGGGGTGCTGCGGCCAAGGCCGTCGCAGCCGACGACACCGACGCGCTTCTGAGTGAGATCAATCATCTTCTCGACGACCCAGCCGGACGTGGATCGCAGGCTGTGGCCGCGAAGAAGCGCGTGATTGACGTGAACAACGGGGCAGCGATCTCTGCGACGCTGCTGGACCTCTACGCCGAAGTCGCCGAATCGTCGGATTCGTGAGCCCAACTTTGATAGGATCAAATCCCGTGGTGAATCGAACTGGCCCAGGCGGCACAAATACGGCAAAGCACATCTTCGTCACGGGAGGCGTTGCCTCTTCGTTGGGCAAGGGACTGACGGCTTCGAGCCTCGGCCACCTGCTCACTCAGCGCGGACTCTCGGTAGCAATGCAGAAGCTGGATCCCTACCTCAATGTGGATCCCGGAACAATGAATCCCTTCCAGCACGGCGAGGTCTTCGTCACCGAAGACGGTGCTGAGACCGACCTCGACATCGGCCATTACGAACGTTTCCTCGACGTTGATCTCGACGGCGCAGCCAACGTGACGACCGGACAGGTCTACTCCTCGGTCATCGCCAAGGAGCGTCGCGGGGCCTACCTCGGCGACACCGTTCAGGTCATCCCGCACATCACCGACGAGATCAAGTCGCGGATGCGAGCCCAGGCCGAACGTCCCATCGACGAACGTCCCGATGTCATCATCACCGAGATCGGCGGAACCGTCGGTGACATCGAATCCCAGCCGTTCCTCGAGGCCGCACGTCAGGTCCGACACGACATCGGCCGCGACAACGTGTTCTTCATCCACGTGTCCCTGGTTCCGTATCTCGGGCCCTCCGGTGAGCTGAAGACGAAGCCGACTCAGCACTCTGTGGCAGCACTGCGCTCGATCGGCATCCAGCCCGACGCGATCGTGCTGCGCTCCGACCGGGAGCTTCCAGATTCGATCCGCACGAAGATCGCCTCCTCCTGCGACGTGGAGTCCGACGCGGTCGTGTCCTGCGTGGACGCACCGAGCATCTACGACATTCCGAAGGTCCTCCACGACGGTGGCCTCGACGTCTATGTGATCCGTCGCCTCAACCTTCCCTTCCGTGATGTCGACTGGACGAAGTGGGACTGGGTTCTCGAGCGCGTCCACAACCCCGAGCACGTCGTGCGCATCGGCATCGTGGGCAAGTACATCGACCTCCCTGACGCCTATCTCTCGGTCACCGAGGCATTGCGCGCCGGTGGATTCGCCAACAACGCCAAGGTCAAGGTCGAATGGATCGCCTCCGATGACTGCGACACCGAGGAAGGCGCTCGTGAGCGTCTGTCCGGCCTGGACGCGATCTGCGTGCCCGGCGGCTTCGGCATCCGCGGCATCGACGGCAAGCTCGGCGCACTCGAATACGCCCGGACAAACGGCATTCCGACCCTGGGTCTGTGCCTGGGCCTGCAGTGCATGGTCATCGAATATGCCCGGAACGTCGCCGGCATCGACGAGGCATCCTCCTCCGAATTCGACCCCGATACGCAGGTCCCCGTCATCGCCACGATGGCCGAACAGCTCTCCATCGTCGAAGGCGAAGGCGACCTGGGCGGAACCATGCGCTTGGGCACCTACGAGGCGAAGCTCGACGAAGGCAGTGTCGTCGCCGGAGTCTACGAATCGACGCTCATCACCGAACGTCACCGTCACCGCTACGAGGTCAACAACACCTACCGTGATCAGCTGGCCACGGCAGGTCTCCGCTTCTCGGGCACCTCGCCCAGCGGTGAACTCGTGGAATTCGTCGAGCTGCCGGAATCCGAGCACCCCTACTACGTGGCGACGCAGGCTCACCCCGAGCTCAAGTCACGCCCGACCAAGCCCCATCCGCTGTTCGCAGGACTCGTGGCAGCGGCACTGAAGGCCAAGAAGTAGGCAGGGCCCCAATTGAGCGATCTGCGCGACGAGGCCTATACGCCGACCATCACCGCATCCGACGTGGTCTACCACGGAGCGGTGTGGAACATCCGGCGAGAGACCTTCGACCTGCCCGAAGCATCTGGGCTGGTGCGCGACATGATGGCTCACACGGGTGCTGTGGCCATCGCGTGCGTGGATGAGCAGGAGCGGATCCTGCTCATCCAGCAGTACCGCCATCCCGTCCGGGCCAGGCTCTGGGAAGTCCCCGCCGGTCTCCTCGATATCCCCGGCGAAGATCCCTTCGACGCTGCGAAGCGAGAACTGGCAGAAGAAGCCGATCTGCGAGCCGGGCGCTGGGAAGTCCTCACCGACTCCTGCCTGACACCAGGCGGCAGCAGCGAATCGATCCGCCTCTACCTGGCCCGGGACCTCGAGCTCATCGCAGACGAGGACCGGCACGCACGCAGCGAAGAGGAAGCGGGCTTCAGATTCCGCTGGGCCAGCCTCGACGAGGCTCTCGACGCAGTCAGCGCGGGGGAGATCACGAACTCGATCGCGCAGCTGGCGATCCTACAGGTGGATCGCATCCTGCGTGCCGAAGCCGCCGGGAAGCCGATCAGAACCCGCAGCGTCGATGCGCCCCGCCGTCTCATTGATGGCCGTGACGATGCTGCTGACCAGGGCACTGCCGGCGGCTCAGACCGACCGCGAGCCTGAGGTCTGAGCCATGGCCCGGCACGGTGCCGAACTGCTCCCGGAGCTGCCGCAGTCGCTGTCCCGCGCTTTTGAGACGTACCTGAACTCACTGCGGTTCGAGCGTGGGCTCTCGCGGAACTCCATCGATGCCTACGCCCGTGACCTGGCCAGGTACGGCACCTGGCTGAATGGGCAGGGGATCGGCCACCTCGGCGAGGTCGCACGCACCCATGTCGAGGCCTTCGCCCTCCACCTCCTCGATGAGAGCCTGGCCCCACGGACCCGTGCACGAGCTCTCGTCGCGGTGCGCCGGTTCCACGGATTCGCCCTCGGCGAGGGGCTGGCGGCTACGGATCCCGCATCCGAGGTCAGCCCACCACAGGAGGGCCTGCGGCTGCCCAAGGCACTGTCTCTGGACGATGTCGAAGCGATGCTGGCGACAACAGGCGGCGAGGAGCCCGCACAGATCAGAGCGGCCGCACTTCTGGAGCTGCTCTACGCAACGGGGGCACGGATCTCCGAAGCTGTCGGCGTCGACCTCGACGACGTCGATCTCGAGACCAGCCTCGTACGCCTCTACGGCAAAGGCGGGAAGGAGCGGATCGTGCCCTTCGGCTCCCACGCCTCCACAGCACTTGGCGCCTGGGTGTCACGGACCAGGCCGAGCATGGCAGCGAAGGCCAGATCATCAGCACCGGCCGGGGCCCTGTTCCTCAACGCGCGGGGAACCCGCCTGTCGCGTCAGACCGCGTGGCAGATCGTCAAGGATGCCGGCGAACTCGCAGGGCTGGAAGCTGAAGTCTCACCGCATACGTTCCGGCACTCGTTCGCGACACACCTGCTGGAGGGCGGTGCCGATATTCGCGTCGTCCAGGAACTGCTGGGACACGCGTCAGTCACGACCACGCAGATCTACACCAAGGTGTCAGAGGAAACATTGCGGGAAGTGTACGCGACCTCGCACCCCCGGGCGCGGTAGGGTTGGAGCCAAGAGCAACGAAAGGTGGCCATCCGAGTGATGAATACGCAACAGGCGCTGGATATTCCCAAGTCGAAATCCACTGACCCTGAGCAGCAGGACTTCGACGAGCCAGCACCGCTGGACAGTCACGGGCCTGCCCGCATCATCGCGATGGTCAACCAGAAGGGCGGCGTCGGCAAGACGACCTCGTCGATCAACCTCGGCGCCTCTCTGGCCGCCTACGGACGCAAGATGCTCCTCGTCGACTTCGACCCGCAGGGCGCACTGTCCGTGGGTCTGGGCGTCAATCCCTACGACCTGGAAATCAGCATCTACAACCTGCTGATGAATTCGCGTATGGATCCGCACGAGGTCATCGTCAGCACCGACTTCGAGAACATCGACATCCTCCCGGCCAACATCGATCTCTCCGCCGCCGAAGTCCAGCTCGTGGGCGAGGTCGCCCGTGAGCAGATCCTCTCACGAGTGCTGTCGAAGGTCACCGACGAATACGATGTCATCCTCATCGACTGCCAGCCCTCCCTTGGCCTGCTGACCGTCAACGCTCTGACCGCCGCGCACGGTGTCATCATTCCGCTCGAAACCGAGTTCTTCGCCCTTCGCGGCGTCGCACTGCTGGTGGAGACCATCGAGAAGATCCAGGACCGCCTCAATCCCTCCCTCGTCGTCGACGGGATCCTGGCCACGATGTTCGACTCGCGCACCCTCCACTCGAAGGAGGTCATGTCGCGCGTGACCGAGGCCTTCGATGACAAGGTCTTCGATACGGTCATCAATCGCACTGTGAAGTTCCCGGACGCCTCGGTCGCTGCCGAACCGATCACGAGCTTCGCCCCCAAGCACGCGGGCTCCGAGGCCTACCGTCGACTCGCCAGGGAGCTCATCGCCCGCGGAGGCGCACCCTGAGCGAGACCGTCAGTGAAGGGTTCCAGGTTGAGCTGGAGAACTTCTCCGGTCCCTTCGACCTGCTCCTGGGCCTGATCTCCAAACGTCGTCTCGACGTCACAGAGATCGCCCTCGCCGAGGTGACCGATGAGTTCATCGCCTACACGACCGGTCTGAGTCAACGGGCAGGTGCCAAAGCCGGTTCCAGCCTCGCCGAGATCTCCCAGTTCCTGCTGGTGGCTGCGACTCTCCTCGACCTCAAGACGGCACGTCTGCTGCCGAACGAAGACGGCGAAGAGGAACTCGACCTCGAACTGCTCGAAGCCCGCGACCTTCTCTTCGCCCGCCTGCTGCAGTACCGGGCCTATAAGTCCGTGAGCAGATTCTTCGCCGATGCCATGGCCGCGGGATCGATCAGGGCGCCGCGCAGCGTTGGACTAGAACCCGAGTTCCAGGACGTGCTGCCGCCGCTGGAGATCCATATCGGTCCAGGTGAGCTGGCTGGACTCTATGCGACTGTGCTCCAGCGCGATCACACGCCGCCGAGCGTCGCCGTCGACCATATCCACCTGCCGCTGGTCAGCGTCTCCGAGCAGCGCGGCCACATCCTCAGCCTGCTGCGC
Organism: Brevibacterium sp. UCMA 11752; assembly: GCF_021532235.1. Lineage (NCBI taxonomy): Bacteria > Bacillati > Actinomycetota > Actinomycetes > Micrococcales > Brevibacteriaceae > Brevibacterium > Brevibacterium sp. UCMA 11752. The sequence goes on from NZ_JACBOS010000003.1 coordinate 2,481,353, forward strand.
GCCGGAGATCTCGATTTCCAAAGGCTCCTCGACACGGCCGATAACACGCTGGTCGTCGTGGCCCGATTTCTGGCATTGCTGGAACTGTTCAAGGTCGGCCTCTGCGACTTCACTCAGGAGGAGCCGCTCGGACCGCTGTTCATCTCCCGCACCGAGTCCACCGACGACGGGGTGGACCTGCGCACCGAGGGGGAGTGGGACGGCGATGGGGATAGTGCCCACGATGACGAAGAGGGATCTGCATGATCGATGACGAAATTCTGGCCGGGATCGAAGCGGTCCTCATGATCAGCGACTCCGCAGTGTCGGCGAATGAGCTGGCCACTGCCCTCGGACTCGACGAGGACACGATCACGGATGCCATTGCCGAGCTCAAGGCCGACTACGACGGCGGAAACGGCGGCCGGCAGCGCGGATTCGAGATCCGCCTGGTCGCCGGAGGCTTCAGGATCTTCTCCCGCGGGGACTATCACGAGATCGTCAAGGACTTCCTCACGTCTGGCCAGAGCGCGAAACTGTCCCAGGCCGCCCTCGAGACACTCGCCGTCATCGCCTACCGGCAGCCGATATCGCGCCCGCGCATCGCCGCCATCCGCGGCGTCAGCGTCGACGGTGTCATTCGCACTCTGCTCCTGCGCGGACTCATCGTCGAAGCCGGGAAGGAAGCGACCACCTCGGCGCTGCTCTACACCACCACGCACCAGTTCCTCGACGCGTTGGGGATGAACAGCATCGACGACCTGCCGGAGATCGCTCCCTACCTTCCCGAGGACGCCGACGTCGCCGAATTGGGTGCCGACAACTCCGAGGTTCTGGCCTCCGCAGACGACGAAATGGCCGATCTCGACGAGGAGATGTCACGAGTTGACGATTGATTTGAGAGAATGGAGATTATGAGTCCATACCGTGATCCCCGAGCGCCAGGCGGGCGCAACAATCGTCCGACCCGAAAACAGCGATCCAGCACCTCTTCGAGGGGGTCCCAGCGTTCGCAGTCAGGCACGGGCCAGAAGTCGGATGCCCATGTCAGCGGGGGTGTGAGACTCCAGAAGATCCTCGCCGAGGCGGGCCTGGGCTCACGTCGTGCATGTGAGCAGCTGATCCTCGACGGTCGGGTCGAAGTCGATGGTGCCATGGTGACCGAGCTGGGCACCCGAATCGACCCCGAGACCCAGTCCGTGTACGTGGACACAATGAGAATTTCGACACAGACCGCGAAGGTCTACCTGGTGCTGAATAAGCCCGCAGGTGTCGTGTCGACGATGAGCGATCCCGACGGTCGTCCCTGCTTGGCCGACTACGTCAACAACCACGTCGAACGACTCTTCCACGTCGGTCGACTCGACACGGAGACAGAAGGGCTCATCCTTCTGACCAATGACGGAGAGCTGAGCAACCGACTGGCTCACCCGCGCTACGAGATTCCCAAGACCTACCTTGCTCAGGTCAAGGGACAGCTGGCCAAGGACGTCAGCTCCCGCCTCAAAGCCGGCATCGACCTCGACGACGGCTTCGTCAAGGTCGATGGGTTCAAACTCGTGGACTCGACGCCTGGCAAGTCGGTGGTCGAACTGACTCTGCATTCGGGTCGCAACCGGATCGTGCGGCGACTGCTCAAGGAGGTCGGCAACCCGGTCGAGCGTCTGGTGCGGATCAAGTTCGGTCCGATCACCTTGGACGAACAGAAGCAGGGCAAGATCCGCCCACTGCGCTCAGACGAGATCGGCGAGCTCTTCGAGGCCGTCGGGTTGTGAGAATCCACATCATCGGCACGGGTCTGCTGGGTGCAAGCCTCGGACTGGCGCTGAGCGCACAGAAGTACCAGGTCAGCCTCGAGGACACCTCACCGACTGCTCAGCAGCTGGCCGCCGATCTGGGTGCAGGGACGATCTGCGCCGATGGCGGCAATGGCAGCAATGGGGCCGATGACGGCAATGGCGGGGATCCGCAGATCGTCGTCATCGCCACCCCACCCGATGTTGCGGCCCAGACCATCGCAACGGCTCTGGAAACGTACCCGAACGCGACGGTCACGGACGTCGCAAGCGTCAAGACCAGCCTGCTCGAATCGGTGCGTGAACTCGTCGAACCAAGCGAACTCGACCGCTACATCGGGTGCCACCCGATGGCGGGCCGGGAGAAGTCGGGAGCGATCGCTGCCCGGTCGGACCTGTTCACAGCTCGACCATGGGTGATCTGCTCGGACGAGAACACACCGCACAACCGCCTCGGCGAGGTCGTGGCCATGGCGGAGGCCACCGGCGCCTCGGTCATCCACCTCGATCCGCGCATCCACGATGCCGCGGTCGCGAAGGTCTCCCACGTGCCGCAGGTCGTCGCCTCTCTCGTCGCCTCCCAGCTCCGGCATGCGCCGCTGGAGGAAGTCGCACTGGCAGGTCAGGGACTGCGAGACGTGACGCGGATCGCCGCCTCCGACCCGCGCCTGTGGACGCAGATCCTGGCCGGAAACTCTGAGGAGGTCCGCTCCGTGCTGTTGGATCTGCGGACGGAACTCGACGAGGTCATCACCGCCTTGGAGATGGGCCCGGGCGCGACCGGTGCGCTGGCCAAGGCCATAGCCTTGGGCAACGAAGGTCACGATCGGATCCCGGGCAAGCACGGACAGGCTCCGACCAAATATGCTGTAGTCACGATCCTGATTCCCGACACCCCGGGAACCCTGGCCACACTGTTCAAGGACATCGGTGACCTGAACATCAACGTCGAGGACTTCCGGATGGACCACGCACCGGACCAGAAGCTCGGAATCGTCGATGTCTCGGTGGTACCGGCCACCCAGCAGGAACTTGAAATCGGTTTGTTGTCGAAGGGATGGCAGATTCCTGAATCCGCCATCGAGAAAGAGGGAATTGCATGAGCGTCGTCGCCATTGACGGACCAAGCGGGGTCGGCAAGTCGAGCACCGCGAAGGAAACGGCCCGCCGATTGGGTTACAGCTACCTCGACACGGGTGCCATGTACCGTGCGATGGCCTGGCTGTGCCTCAACCGGGGTGTGAGCGACCCGGTCGACGTCCTCGAACAGGTGCGCGGGGTCGATCTGGAGATTTCGACCGATCCGGATGAGTTCTTCGTCTCCGTCGACGGACTCGATGTCAGCGAGGAGATCCGCGAACCCGAGGTGTCGGAGAACGTGCAGACCGTGTCTTCCGTCGTCGATGCCCGCGAAGAGCTCATCGACATGCAGCGGACCATCATCGCCGCAGCACCCGAGGGAATCGTCGTTGAGGGGCGTGACATCACGACCGTCGTGGCTCCGGACGCCCCGGTCCGTATCCTCATGACCGCTCGTGACGAGGTGCGCGTGGCCCGCCGGGCCAAGGAGCTCCACGGAAATGCCGACGCCGAGGCTGTCGCCGCCACCCAATCCCAGGTCACAGGCCGTGACGCCAAGGACTCAGCGACAACAAGCTTCCTAGAGGCCTCCGAAGGCGTCTACACACTCGATACCAGTGACATCGATTTCGACCAGGTGGTCGAGACGGTGCTGAAACTGGTGAAGGACTCACAATGACTGAATCAGAATTCCACGAGAACCCGGACGAGCATCTCGCCGAGCGTCTCGAGAGCATCAGCGACGAGGAGGCCGAGAAGAGGGCGACTGCTCTCGAGGCCGGTCTCTCCAGCTACGACCTCGAAGACGAAGACCGGGCACTGCTCGACGCCTACGGCTTCGAGTTCGAAGACGAGGAGTCCCGCGGGGCTGATCCCGTCCTGGCCGTCGTCGGTCGCCCCAATGTGGGCAAATCGACCCTGGTCAACAGGATCCTCGGCCGCCGCGAAGCCGTGGTCGAAGACGTCCCCGGAGTCACCCGTGACCGGGTGAGCTACCGGGCGGAATGGAACACGAAGGAATTCACCCTCGTCGACACCGGCGGCTGGGACTCCGATTCCAAGGGCATGGCCTCTCGCATCGCGATCCAGTCCGAGGTCGCAGTCGACATGGCCGATGCCGTGGTCCTCGTCGTGGATGCGACGACCGGCCCGACCGCGACCGATGAACTGGTCGTGAAGATGCTGCGGAGGAAGAAGAAGCCCGTCATCCTGGCAGCGAACAAGGTCGATGACGAACGCGGCGAGCTCATGGCCGCCGAGCTCTGGGGCCTGGGCCTGGGACAGCCATGGACGGTGTCCGGACTCCACGGTCGCGGGGTCGCTGACCTCCTCGACGAAGTGCTGACCATCCTGCCCGAGGTCTCCGCCGTCGAAACCCGCATCGAAGAGGGCGGACCGCGCCGGATTGCTCTGGTGGGTCGACCGAATGTCGGAAAGTCCTCCCTGCTCAATCAGCTCATCGGCTCCGACCGTGTGCTCGTGGACAATGTCGCCGGCACCACCCGTGACCCGGTCGACGAACTCATCGAGCTCGGTGACAAGCAGTGGCGGTTCGTTGACACCGCCGGCATCCGCCGTCGAGCACATCAGGCCAGCGGTGCTGACTTCTATGCGGCGCTGCGCACCCAGACCGCTCTGGAACGCGCTGAGCTGGCCCTGGTCCTCCTCGAGGTCCAGGAACCGCTGAGTGAGCAGGACGTCCGCATCGTCACGACGGCCGCCGAGGCCGGTCGTGCCGTGGTGCTGGCGTTCAACAAGTGGGATCTGCTCGACGACGAACGTCGCTACTACCTCGAACGTGAGATCGAACGGGATCTGGCACATGTGGCCTGGGCACCGCGAGTGAACATCTCAGCGAAGACGGGACGCCACGCCGACAAGCTGGTCCCAGCGATGGAAGCGGCTCTGGAGGGGTGGGACACGCGCATCCCGACCGGACGACTCAACGCATTCCTCGGGGAACTGGTCGCAGCGAACCCCCACCCGGTGCGCGGAGGCAAGCAGCCGAGGATCCTGTTCGGAACCCAGGCACAGTCTCGCCCGCCGAAATTCGTGCTCTTCACCTCCGGCTTCCTCGATCCGGGGTATCGTCGTTTCATCATCAGGCGTCTGCGTGAGACGTTCGGGTTCAAGGGAACCCCCATCGAGGTGTCGATGCGGATCAGGGAGAAGCGGAAAGGGCGCTGAGTGAGCGATGACGGTCAGGTCCGCGAGCAGCCGCAGGGGCTGACTCGGGAGCATCGTCCTTGGCATACGAGTCAGCCTGCCAGGGTGCTGGTAGTCGCGCTGACTCTTGCCGGTCTCGCGTATGCTCTGATGTTCTTCAAGGGACTTCAGGACATCGTCGCTCCAGTGTTTCTGGCGCTGAACTTCTACATTGTCGTCTATCCTCTGCAGAAGTATCTGACCAGGCTGAAGATCCCACGGGCAATCGGCGCCTGCGTCTCGGTGATCCTCGTACTTGTGATGATCTTCGGCTTCTTCGGGCTGACGGCATGGTCCGTCGCCGAACTCGTGCTCCTCATCCCCAGCTACGGCGAACGGCTCGTGGCGACCTATCAGAGCACCTTGGCATTCCTGTCCGACATCGGTGTGACGTCCACGGTGCTCGAAGAGCAGTTCAAGCAGTTCAACGTCAGATCCCTCATCGATGCCGTCTATCCGCTGCTGACCAATGTCTCGCTTGTTGCGGGTCTGCTCACCACTGTGGTCATGGCAGTGTTCTTCGTGGCCATGGACTCCATGGGCATCGACCGGCGCATGCGGATGCTGCTGGACGTCAAACCTTCGCTGTCGGCTTCGCTGGGCGGCTTCGCCAGCGGTGTCCGACGCTATTGGATCGTGGCGACGGTCTTCGGCCTCATCGTCGCTCTCCTCGACGTCATCGCCTTGGCGATCATCGATGTGCCGCTGATCTGGGTCTGGGGTGTGCTGGCATTCCTGACGAACTACATTCCGAACATCGGTTTCGTCATCGGTCTCATTCCTCCCGCGCTGCTCGCGCTCGTCGATGGCGGGTGGCAGGCGGGCCTGTGGGTCGTCATCGCCTACAGCGTGCTCAACTTCGTCATCCAATCGATCATCCAACCGAAATTCACAGGAGAGTCGGTCGGAGTCACACCGCTGGTGTCCTTCCTGTCGCTGCTGTTCTGGGTGTGGGTGCTTGGATGGCTCGGCGCACTGCTCGCGTTGCCTGCGACACTGCTGCTGAAGGCGCTGCTCGTCGACGCGGACCCGAAGGCGAAATGGGTGAACATCCTGATCGCATCCGACCCGGGGACGGCGAATTCGTCGACGCAGGAGCCACCGGTGTCGCCTCTCGGGACGGCAGAGGAGGACTCTGGGGACGATGTCCCCGGGACGGCGGTAGAAGGCGAGACGCCTGATTCACTTGATGAACAAGCTCCCGTGTCGACCTCGGGCAAGTCACCTGTGACGCGGGCAGACGAGTCGCCGACGAACTGACCCGCTGGGTCGACGGGCGAAGAATAGTCCGAACGATTGCGCCTGGCCCCTCGCCTCGCGCGCTGTGAATGGTTAGCATGAAGTATGGCGACACTACTGAATATTCATCCTGAGAATCCACAGAACCGAATGATCGACAAGGCCGTGCAGACTCTGCGCGACGGCGGACTGATCGCCTACCCCACAGACTCGTGCTATGCGTTGGGCTGTGCCTTAGACAACAAGGCCGGGATCGAGCGGATCACCCGCATCCGACAGTTGGACTCGAAACATCACTTCACTCTGATGTGCCGCGACTTCGCGCAGCTGGGACAGTTCGTGATCGTCGACAACTCTGATTTCAGGGTCATCAAGTCGATGACCCCGGGACCCTACACATTCATCATGAAGGCGACGAAGGAAGTCCCACGTCGTATGATGCACGCCAAAAAGCACTCGGTCGGTGCGCGGATCCCGGAGAATGTCACAGCTCTGGCACTTGTTGAGGCAATGGGCGAACCCATTCTGTCATCGACGTTGCTGCTGCCTGGCGCAGAGGACCCGCTGACCCAGGCCGACGATGTCGTCGATCAGATCGGCCACGATGTGGATGTAGTCATCGAGTCGGGAGTGCCGGGAACAGTTCCCACCTCCGTCATCGACTTCACCGGTCGGGAACCAGAGGTCGCACGCGTCGGGGCCGGAGACGTTTCACGCTTCGAATGAGCGTCAGCGGCTCGAACGAGCTCCAGTGGTTCGAACCAGCTCGCTCACAGCCCCAGGTAGGCTGCCTGCACCTGGGGATTGTCGAGCAGCCTCTCGGCATCATCGGCGAGCACTACGCGTCCTTCTGCCAGCACATAGCCGCGGTGAGCGATCGCCAATGAAGCCTTCGCATTCTGCTCACTGAGCAGCACACCGATCCCGTTCCTGTTGATCTGGGCAATCGACTCGAGCACCTGTTCGACAACTAGGGGAGCCAACCCCATAGACGGCTCGTCCAAGATCAGCAGACTGGGATCCGACATCAGTGATCGACCGATCGCCACCATCTGCTGCTGCCCGCCTGACAACGAACCTGCCGGCTGGGCTGACTTCTCCTTCAGAATGGGAAACAGCTCGAGCACTTCGCTCAGGATCTCCTCGGTGCGGGTGCGGTCCCTATGCGGGTACGTGCCCAGCCGAAGATTCTTCTCCACTGACATCTTCCCGAACAGATGCCGCCCCTCGGGGCAGTGTGCGATGCCGCGTTTGACGATGCTGTTGGGGCGCGTCCGTTGGATCGTCTGCCCGTCGTATTCGATCGTTCCCGACCGAGTTCGCAGAAGACCGCTGATGGTTTTGAACAAGGTGGTCTTCCCAGACCCGTTCGCCCCAAGGATCACCGTCAGCTCACCGGGCCGAGCGGTGATGCTCACCCCGTGCAGCACATCAGTCGCGTCATAGCCGACACTTACGTTCTCCAGAGAAAGCATCAGTTCTCCTCATCCTTGGTCGACCCCAGGTAGGCACGAATCACGTCTGGATTGCTCTGGATCTCCGAGGGAGAGCCGATCGCCAGTTTCTGGCCGTGGTCGAGGACGAGGATCGTGTCCGCCAGGTCCATGATCATCGACATCTTGTGTTCGACCAACAGCACCGACACCCCGCGACTGGGCAGGGAACGGATGAGGTTGCCGAAGTCCGTCGTCTCCTCCTCGGGAATGCCTCCAGCCGGCTCGTCGAGGAGTATCAGCTCCGGTTCCGTCGCCAACGCCATGGCCACGGCCGTGCGCTTCTGCACTTCCTGCGGCACATTTGAAGCAAGATCGTGGCGGAACTCGGCGACACCGCAGAAATCGAGTGCCTCGAGCGCCTTGTCGTGGTTGAGCGCCGATTCGCGTCGATGCCGTGGAGTGTGGAAGATCGCGTCGAACACATTGGACTTGGAACGCACGATGCGACCGGCCAACACGTTCTCCAACAGCGTGGAATCGTCGAAGAGGTGCGTCGTCTGGAAGGTTCGCGCAATACCCCCGTTGACCGAGTTGTGCGGAGACGACTGAGTGATATCACGACCGTTGAAGGACACGGTTCCGGCTGTGGGGCGATAGAACCCGTGGATGAGATTGAACAGCGTCGACTTGCCGGCACCATTCGGGCCGATCACAGCGGTGATCTGTCCTTCCTGCACATCGAGATCGATGTTCTTCACGGCATCGAGGCCGCCGAAGCGCTTCCCGAGCCCTCGAATTTCGAGCAGCATCACTTCTCCTCATCGTCGGTGGTGATGGTGTCAGCAGCCGTTCCCCTGGGCTCAGCAGCGCCATCACGAGTGGAGCCGTCTGCCTGTGCGGTGCTGTACGACTGGGCAGGCCCATCCTTGTGGACAGTCCCATCCTTGTGGACAGCCCCATCCTTGTGGGCGGAACCGATTCGTCGCTTCCGAGCTCGTTTGTCGATGAACCCGCCCAGATACCCCACGATTCCGCGAGGTGCGAAGATCACAAGAGCAATGATGATGGGTCCGAGCACGATGAAACGGTAGGCCTGGAAGTCCTGGAAGAGTTCGAACAGGAAGGTCACAATCATGGTGCCCACCAGTGGCCCCGCGACAGTGCCCATTCCTCCGACAAGGATGAACATCAGGAACTCGAAGGTCTTGTCCACGGTTGCCGCATCGGGGCCGATGAAACCGACCACGGAGGCGTAGAGGCCGCCGCCGATCCCGCCGAAGAACGCCGAGGCGGCGAAGGCGAGCTGTTTGCTCAGCCCCACATTGACGCCGATCGCATCGGCAAGGTCCTCGCTGGTTCGGATCGTCAGCAGCGTGCGTCCAACGCTGGAGCGTCGAATCGCGTAGGTGATGTAGACGCAAATCAGCAGAATGATGAAGACGAGGTAGAACATCGCTGTCGGATTGCTGAAGTCCACGAGGTCTCCTGCCTCGGGGAACTTCACATTGTTGACGCCGGAATGGGCGTGAGTCACCGCCTCCCACCGGCTGATGGTCAGGTAGATGATGAAGCCGATGGCCATCGTGAAGATGGCGAAGTACTCGTCCTTCGTGCGCAGTGCGATCAGTCCGGACAGGTACCCGATGGCAGAAGTGCCGACCACTCCAACGAGGAAAGCCTGCCAGAAGGACCAGTCGAAATCGGTTGTCAGCAAGCCGACTGTGTATGCTCCGATGCCGAAGAAGCCGCCTTGGGCCAGAGACAGCTGCCCCGTGAAGCCGAGGATGATGTTCATTCCGTAGACCGCAATCGCCGAACACAGGCCGACGGTGATCACTCGCATGATGTAATTCTCATCGCCGAATGCCACTGGTGTCAGGGCAATGATGAGCAGTACGGCCAAGGTTCCGATGATTCGAGGATTCTTCAATGCACTCATCGCTGCACCGCCTTTGCGAACAGGCCTGTGGGTTTGATCGCCAGGACCGCGACCAGAACGATGAAGGCCACTGCCTCGCCGACAGCCGAGGAGATGTACGTCGATGTCATCGTCTCGGCGATCGCAAGCGCGAAGCTGCCGACGATGGCGCCCGGCAGTGAACCCAGCCCGCCGAGGATGATGATCGCGAACACCTTCAGGTTGAGCGAATCACCCATGGTGGGGGAGAGGAGGTTGATGGGAGACACGAGGCCGGCGGCGATTGTCACCAGAAGTGCCGATAGGCCCAAGGTGAGCATCGAGACCATCGCGGGGTTGATTCCGACCAGAGCGGCTCCGGTCCGATCCTGCTCGATGGCCTCGATCGTCTGGCCGTGAATGGACCGTTTGATGAACCAGGTCAGAAGGGAGAGCACAACGACTGCAGTCACGATGATCACGATGCGCTGCGCGGAGATCTCTGCGCCCAAAATACTCAGGCTTCCGGAGATCGGTGTCTCCATTCGCCGGAAATCAGCACCCCAGATCGCCTGCGCGACGGCCTGGAAGAAGAACATGGCGCCGATGGCGGCAATCATGTGATGAGTGTGCGGTGAGTTGCGCAGAGGGTGGAAGACCAAGCGTTCGAGCAGCACACCGAGGACGAACAAGATGAGCGCTGCAATGCCGATGGCAGCCACGTAAGGCACTCCGACAGTGGTCAGAAAGAAGTACGTGACGTAGGCGCCGAGCATATACAGCGAACCGTGCGCGAGGTTGGGAATGCGCAGGACGCCGAAGACCAGGGTCAGGCCGATTGCGGCAAGGCAGTACACACCGCCGAGTGCAACGCCGTTGAAGAGCTGTTGGGTGAAAAGTGTCATGAAGCGAATCCTCACAGGACGTCAGACGGCGCGACAGCGGGGCATGAAGCTCATACCCCGCTGTGGGAAGCGCCGACGATGGTGACTACTTGGCGTCGGAAACCTGTTCGACGGGTACCTTCGTGTACTTCTCGTTTTTGTCCAGGTAGGTGACCTCCAAGTCAGGATTCATCAGATGCCCCTGATCAGTGATTTTGGTCGGGAAGCCGTTGACCTTGTACTTGTCGTCGACCTTGCTCAGCGCATCCGGCACTGCCGCCCGGATCTTCTCGGGATCGCTGGTGGTCCCCGCGACCTCCATCGCCTTGGCGATGATGGCGATGCTCTGATAGTTCAGCGCCGTCTCGCTGGTCGCCACCTTCTTCTCACCGGCAACCTCCGCGAACTTCTTCAGGAAGCCCTCCGTGCCCGGATCTTCGTATTCCTTGACAGGCAGCACTCCGACGGAGTTCGTCAGGTTCTTGGGCTTCGTCACGGTCGCCATCTCGTCGAGTTTCGCCTGGTCCATGACGAGGAAGCTGCCCTTGAAGCCCTGCTTCTTCGCTTCTTCCATGATCAGCGCGGTCGGCTGTGAGGGGCCACCGACGAAGATGCTGTCCGGCTTCTCGGACAGAGCCTTCGAGACTGGGCCCGCGAAGTCAGACACGGTGGCGTAGTCGATGCTGTTGTCTGAGCCGATCTTGCCGTCCGCCTTCTTCCACTCGTCCGTGATTGCCTTGGTCCACTGCTGACCGTATTCACTCTGTGTGCCGAGCAGCGCGAGCTTCTTGCCGCCATTCTTCATTCCCTGTTCGGTGAACGGCTTGGCGTAGGACTCGAAATTCGGCGGAATCATCATCGTCAGCGGATTGTCAGACTGCACGATGGCGGGATCCGAGGTGTAGGCGGAGATCATGAACTTGGATCGGCCGTTGTTGATCTGCTGAATCGCTTTGATCGCGCCGGCGTTGGGGGAGACGACGACTGGCGCTTTGTCCTGGTCTGCCAGTCGCTGAGCGTTGCTGGCCGCGGTGGAGGGCGCGTACTTGTCATCAAGGGATTTGAGCTCGATGGTGACCTTCTTCCCGTCGACCTCGAGCCCATCCTTGTTGAGGTCATCGACAGCCATCTGGAGGCCCGTCTGGACGTTCTCTCCATAGGCCGCGCCGCCGCCGCTCAGGGGGCCGGTATAGCCGATGACGACCGAGCCGTCGCCACCGGAGTCGCCGCTTCCACCGCCCCCACCACAGGCGCCGAGGGTCAGTGCGAATGTGCTGATCACGGCCGCCGCAAGCACAGGACGGCTCGCCCTTCGCGGGATTGAGGTCATCTTTTCTCCTTTGAAAAGTGAGACGGAGCAACAGCGCTCCTCAAGGTTGTCGGGATACCTGAGCGGAAGCCCGAAGCCAATCTGAACGAATATTCGATTGAGGCTTAGGAAGGAACCTATACATCATCAAATGTGATGTCAATCGCATTTCCGAAATCGCTGACATCTGTCCTTCGTTCTTGTAGCCCCGGTTCGTCCCTGGCATGCACCTGGTTCGCGCTGACGTCGGCATCTGGCGAAGTCGGGTGAAATCTGCTGTCCAATGTTTGAGCAAACAATCGTTCAGTTACCGTTGTGGTCTATGGTGGAACTTGCGAGTGGTGAGATCCAGGTCACCCTCCTCGTCATCAACTACGAACAATCATCTCGGAGGAAAATCGTCATGACTCGGACAGCAATCGTCACTGGTGGCGGCCGCGGCATCGGAGCCGCCATCGCCCAGCGCCTGGCCTCGGACGGAATGAACGTCGCGATCCTCGACATGGGCCCCACCGAAGACTCGGTTAAGGCTGTCGAATCCGCAGGTATGAAGGGGCTGGGAGTCGACACCGATGTCTCTGACGAGGCTTCTGTCGAGTCCGCCGTGAAGACTGTCGCGGAGACTCTCGGCGCTCCGACTGTCCTCGTCAACAATGCCGGCATTCTCCGGGACAACCTGCTGTTCAAGATGACTCATGAGGAGTTCCAGAAGGTCCTCTCCGTTCACCTCGGCGGGGCATTCCTGATGACCAAGGCCGTTCAGTCATACATGGTGGAAGCGAAATTCGGGCGCATCGTGTCGATGTCGTCGACATCGGCGCAGGGCAACCGTGGGCAGACGAACTACTCTGCTGCCAAGGCGGGGATCCAGGGGATGACGAAGACTTGGTCGATCGAACTCGGCAAGTTCGGGGTCACGGCAAACGCGATTGCACCCGGCCTTATCGAAACAGATATGACCAAAGCCACCGCTGAGCGGATGGGCGTGAACTATGAGGACTTCATCGCAGCGGGAGTCGGCCAGATTCCTGTGGCGCGCACGGGAAAACCCGAAGACATTGCCCACACCGCCTCATTCCTCGCTTCCGAAGGCGCCGGATTCGTCTCCGGTCAGGTCATCTATGTGGCCGGAGGGCCGAAGGACTGACCCGCAGCGAATTCTGGTTCCACGATCATCGCGGCGAACTCAGGTCCGGCGCACCACACTGAAGAAAGGCACGTCATGCGCGAAGCAGTTATCGTCTCCACCGCCAGAACTCCGATCGGAAAGGCGTACAAAGGAGCGTTCAACAACACTCAGGCCCAGGAACTTGCTGGCCACGCCATTTCTCACGCTGTCTCACGGGCTGGTCTGGAAGGGGGCGAAGTCGACGACGTCATCCTCGGTGCGGCCCTCCAGCAGGGCAGCCAGTCCACCAACGTCGCGCGCCAAGCGGCACTCCGAGCAGGACTCCCCACAACGGTCCCCGGAATGACGATCGACCGTCAGTGTTCCTCCGGTCTGATGGGCATTGCGACGGCAGCGAAGCAGATTCTCTTCGACGGTCAGGAGATCGCAGTCGGCGGCGGCGTTGAGTCGGTGTCGCTGGTGCAGAACGACAAGATGAACATGTACCGGGCGCAGGACCCGTGGCTGGTCGAACATGTTCCCGGAATCTACTACCCGATGCTCGCCACCGCCGAGGTGGTTGCAGAACGGTATGGCATCAGTCGTGAAGCGCAGGACGAATACTCGCTGTCTTCGCAGCAACGTACTGCCGCCGCTCAGGAGGCCGGCCGGTTCGACGATGAGATCGTACCGTTGCCGACGACGAAGATCGTCGTCGACAAGGAGACAAAGGAATCGTCGACCCAGCAGGTGACGCTTGAGCGCGACGAGGGGAACCGCCCATCGACGACATTGGAGAGCTTGGCAGGATTGAATCCCGTGCTCAAGCCCGGCGATGCGTCCAAGGTTCCGAGCATCACTGCGGGCAATGCCTCACAGCTTTCCGACGGCGCTTCTGCTTCAGTGCTGATGTCGGGCGATGAGGCGAGTCGGCGAGGCCTGGAGCCACTGGGCATCTATCGAGGTATGGCAGTGGCTGGCTGTGATCCCGACGAAATGGGGATCGGGCCCGTCTTCGCGATTCCGAAGCTGCTCAAGGCGCAGGGGCTGTCGATCGATGACATCGGACTATGGGAGCTCAACGAAGCATTTGCGGTGCAGGCTCTCTACTGCCGTGACCGGTTGGGCATTGATCCCGAGAAGTACAACGTCGATGGTGGCGGTATTTCAGTCGGCCACCCCTACGGAATGACCGGTAGTCGCCTTGTCGGCCATGCTCTCATCGAGGGACGTCGTCGCGGAGTCAAGTATGTCGTCGTCACGATGTGCATCGGCGGCGGCCAGGGTGCTGCGGGACTCTTCGAAGTCTGCTGAGTCAATATAACCGAGAGAAACACCAAGCCGGCCGGTACATCAGGGTTGGCTGATCCAATAGAACATACTCGGCCATCGGAACATGCCGAGCCATCAGAACGGTGGCTGTTCACCCGAGTCCCAGAACCACTGCTTCGCGTTCTGGCCGGGTAGGCGGGAGAAGGGATCGGTGTATTCGGCCCGGCTGGGGGACTGAAGTCCTTCGGCGGGACCAGCCGTCGGCTGTGCAGTTTGTGACTGCATGGTCGACGGCTTTTCTTCTGCCGTCTCTGATTTCTTGGGTCGGTTCTTCTTCCTGGGCGGATTCTCTGTGTCAGCAGGGGCAGGTTCCGTCGGACGTGCGGCTCCCGTCGGAGGTGCAGGACCCGTCGAGGACGCAGCTGTTGGAGGTGCAGCTGTCGAGGACGCGGCTGTCGAAGACTCAGCCGGTGGTGGATCAGTCGTCTGGGGCGGGGCTGTGGCGAAATACTTGAGGAAGAGCCTCGCGTGTTCGACGTTGATCGGATTGTCGGGCGGCATGACTTCGGTGGAGATTCCGTGCCTGAAAATGTATTCGAGCCGCCCAGGCTCTGTCATTCTGACTGAGAATTTCCGGTCTGTCTTCGCTTGGTGATGGAGCTTGCACAGATTGTGGAGATTGCCGAATCGAGTGTGGCCGCCGCTCTGTGGACTGTCGTGGTCAAAGGGAATGATGTGATCGACCTCAGTGAGCTCGGCACGGCGAGTGCAACCGGGCATGGTGCAGTTCATCCACTGGGCGGCGAGAGGCTGTCGAATGCTGTTGGGGATCGTGTAACTGGTTGCCTTGGCATCGAGTGGCGTGCCGGTCGCTGGGTCCGTGAGGATCCGTGTCCATGTCGATGCATAGCCGGCGAGCCGGCGCGCCATGTCGGCTGGAAGGGGAGAGCCGTCGGGAAGCATTCCGGCCAGATCGCAAACATCTGTGTCGGTCCACTGCTTTCCAGCGGTGTCGGTCGGAGAGAACGTGGTCGACGCTGTCGCCGTGGCTGCCTCTGTTCCTTCTGCAGCCGTGGTTTCTGCTGCGCTGGCTGCGTCGTCGGAGGCCGCCAGGAACTGGCTGAGCAGCGTGAACATAGGAACGGTGATCGTCGTCCGCGCCTGGTGGGAGAGCCAATACTCATGGGTCGGCAAGTCGAGGAGAACCTCGTAGCCGACTTTGCACTTTGATCCGTCAGGTTCGGACGAGGAGTCAGTGCCGAATGCTGTATCAGGATCGAGCCCGGTCGGCCAGAAAGGGGTACCGGGTGCTGGTCGGCTGTTCTTCAGCGCTTCGAGGAACCGTGGGTCGCGCAGCCAGTCGTCGGACGATGCTTGCCTCTGATCGTCCTTTTCGGCGTCGGCCGGTGCTGAGGCCTTGTCGTCCATCTGGCCGAAGGTCCGCTCGATGTAAGCGAGCAGAGATTCCTCGGGAGACATGGGGACCCCGTCTGGTCCCACGAACAGACCGTCGATCGGGAAGTCGGTACTCGCCGTCTCGCCAGTTGTGGTGTTGTTGCTGGTGATCCGCAGTTTCAGCTGCGGCCGAGTACGAGTGAATATGTCGAGCATGAGCGCATCGATGCCGCGATCGTCTTCGAATGACTCCCCGGGGCTCAGCTGGTCGCCGAACGCGGAAGTGTTGCCCTTGTAGACGGAGCGAGCAAATGCTTCGACTCTTCTATAGCAGGCGTTGAGCTCTGGGGCCGGCCCGGTGAGAGTGAGGTAGGCGGTGCCGTCATCACCCGTGCTGATATCGACTCGGCGGCGAACTGCGACCTTCTCAAGGGTCTCCTGCGCTGGTTGGGTCGCCGCGATCTTCAGCGCGAGAGAGCGTTTGAACGTTTCGATTGTGATATCCGCACGTCTGTCGGCCAAATAGTCATCAATGCTCGGCAGGTATCTGAATGCGACGTCCCGGCAACGACGCGTCACAAAGGCAACATGTTCAATGGTGAAATCTCCGTCTGTGCAGCGCTGGTGGAACTTCGGAAGCCCGTGCACCAACGTCATCGCAGAGGTGATGTGTTTATAGGCTCCGGACGTAGTCGCGCCGAGCAGTGCCGAGTATTCGCTGATGTCTTCGGCAAAAGCGTATTGATGCGACCATCCGTTGAACGTCGACGTGGGCCTGTACGCAGGGAAGTCGGGAAGCGGTTCGGGATGTTCTCGGGCTTCCCTCTGTTCACGACGCATCCTTCGCCCCGCTCCACGGTCCTTCTTTCGGCTTGACCCGTTAGCGGTGTCAGCGGTGCCAGCCGTGCCCGCGCCACTCGCGTCACCGGAGGCGCCCGCATCACCCCAGGTGCCCGTGTTGCCCGGTTCGGCGCTCGCCTTCGTGCTCTTCGCGGAACGGCGGCGGGGGCGCTTGCGGCTGGTGTGTCGGCGGACGGTCTCCGCGAGCGGCGCAAAGTCGTATGGAATCGTCAGGTCGGGACCCGCGAGGCCAAGGTAGTGCGCAACCTCTCGGGCGAAGATGCTGCTGGTTGCGTCAAGTGCCGCAAACTGTGCCTGGTCGCTGCAGGCGTAGACGGCCGACAGGTCGCTGAATGGCGAATCTTCATCGATATCAAGGCTGCGGCCGCTGAAGGCTGATGAGCTCGAGTCGTCCGAGTGCACACCGTAGTGAGAGCTGTCGTCGTCCATGTGCTTCATCGCGTCGCCTCCTCTCCACTGCGATGTGGAGTCTGCTGATAATTTGGCGCCTAGTCACAGTATAACTAAGAATAGAACGTAAAGCCAGTAAGATTCGAATAATAGACGAACAACGAACCGGAGAATAACAGATCCAGCACTTAGCGACGTCACTGTAAGACGTCTGTGTGCTTCCTTCGGTCATTACCGGAAGACAAGTCCTGTTTGTTGTTATATGATCTCATTCGCCACTGACACGAGAGCCTGCGCAACCGGCGCGAGAGCCTGCGCAACCGGCGCGAGAAGATGCGCCACCGATTCGTTAGACTCGATCCGTGGCAGCGATCGACAAGGACATTCTCCGTTTGGCACTTCCGGCCCTCGGAGCGCTGATCGCCGAACCCATCTTCTTGCTCTCTGACACGGCCATGGTCGGCCACCTCGGCGCCGGTGCACTGGGATCGCTGGCGATCGCGTCGACGATTCTGCAGACCGTCCTCGGGCTGATGATCTTCCTCGCTTATGCCACCACCCCACGGGTCGCCAGGCGAATGGGTGCCGGAGACCGCTCCGGTGCCATCAATGCGGGTTTCGACGGAATCTGGCTTGCTCTGTGCACCTCGGTGCTGCTGCTGGCGATCGGGCTGCCTCTGCTCAAGCCGGTGATCGCTGCCTTCGAACCCGGCGCTGAGATCGGCGAGGGCGCCTACTCCTATCTCGCCATCTCCTGGTGGGGCCTGCCCTTCATGCTCGTCGTCATCGCCGCCACAGGACTCCTGCGCGGACTGCAGGACACGCGCACACCACTCATCGTGGCTGCAGTCGGATGCATCGCCAACATCGGATTGAACGCACTCTTCATCTACGGCCTCGATATGGGAGTTGCCGGCTCTGCGCTGGGCACCGTCATCGCGCAAGCGGGGATGTGCTCCGTCTACGTGGCGATCTCGATCAGGGCGGCACGACGCTTCCACGCCTCCTTTCGGCCTGACTGGTCCGGGGTGCTCTCCTCGGCGAAGACCTCCGGTTGGCTGCTGGTGCGCAATGCATCCCTGCGCGCGGCTCTGATCATCCTCGTCTTCCTCGCCACTGCTATGGGAACGACCGAGCTCGCCGCGATCCAAGTCGCACAGAGCATCTTCTTCGCTCTCGCACTTGCCCTCGACTCGCTGGCGATTGCCGGTCAGGCCCTGATCGGACTGCAGCTGGGCGCACGGAACGTCGACGCGGTGGCCGCGATCAACCGGAGGCTGTGTCTGTGGGGCATCGTCTTCGGGGTCGTCGTCGGTCTCATCCTCTTAGCAGGTGCCGGAATCATCCCCCGCGGCTTCTCTTCGGACCCGGCAGTCGTCGCACTGATGACGAGTCTCCTTCCCGTGCTGGCCCTGAGCATGCCCATCGCCGGCTATGTATTCGTCCTCGACGGCGTCCTCATGGGTGCCGAGGACGCCAGATATCTGGCTCTGGCACAATTGGTTGCTGTGGGCGGATATGCGATCCTGCTGATTCCGATCGTCCTCTACTGGCCCGGTGCTCTGGGCCTGTGGGCCGCGTTCTGCATCGGCTTCGTCGGCCTCCGGGCGCTGACGTTGGGATGGCGGGTGCGCAATCGCAGTTGGATCGCTCGTGCGGTCGAGAAAGGAACCTCATGAACGAACGTCAGAACCAGGATTCCGCCGAGGCGGCCCGCCGGACCGAACTCAGGTCACGGATCCGCCCGCTGGGTCCAGGGACCCCAGACAAGGCATTCTTACCCTTCCTCGATCTGTGCTTCAACTGGTCGATGGACAAGCCGAGGATCGACGTCGATGAACTCCTCGAGCGCGACGATGCGGCCTTCTACTTCAAGGACTGGGGGCGCGAGGGTGATATTGCGGTGGCCGCCTATGCGAAGGACCCGAACGGTGGAGACGCCGCCGAAAACCAGCCTGCCGACGAGGAGCCCACCGACGACCAGTTCACCGGAGACCAGTCTAGCGACGGACAGGCCGGTGCCGCGGATTCAGACCCGGAGATCATCGGTCTCGCATGGCTGCGTCTGGCCGCGTTCGATGCAGTGATCGAAAAGTCAACCGACACCACCGCCGAGGCGCGTTCGCGCTTCACCGGGTACGGCTGGGTAGCCGGGGACATCCCAGAGCTGTCATTGGCGGTTCTGCCCGATCATCAGTCCCAGGGAATCGGCGGCATGCTCCTCGACGTGGTGTGCACCTTGGCGAAGATGAGCGGTTTCCCGGCCGTCAGTCTGTCCGTCGAGGACGGAAACGGCGCGGCTCGTCTCTACCACGACCGCGGGTTCGTCACGGTCGGGCGCAATGGAGACGCCGATATTCTCGTCCGCCAGCTCAAGTGACTGAACCGAGGTCAGCAATGAAATCAGGAGCCAGCCGAACCAGCCCAGCCAGCCCAGCCAGCCGAACTAGCTGAACTAGCCGAACCGGCTAGGCCAACTCGGGCAGGTCCTCTTCGAATAGCCACGGCCGGACAACCTCGGCGAGGTCGCGGCCGACCACACCAGAGATGCACTCGAGGAAATCCGAGGTATCGACCGAAGAATGACGATGCTTCGTCGTCCACTCGGAGATCGCAGCGAAGAAGTCCTCATCGCCGATCTCGAGCCTCAGTGCGTGCAAGCAGAGTGCACCGCGCTTGTACACACGGTCATCGAACATATCGGGACCGCCCGGGTCGCTGAGTACGAAGTCCTGCGGCTCGTTCGCCAGAGCCTCCCGCCAGGTCTGCGCACACTCATGCGCGCTGCTGCGGCCCGATGCCTCCGACCACAGCCATTCCGAATAGCAGGCGAAGCCCTCATTGAGCCAGATGTCTGACCAGCGCCGAGGCGTCAGCGAGTTCCCGAACCACTGATGGGCCATCTCATGGGCGACGAGTCGCTCGGCCTCCCACTCCTTGCCAAGATGGTTGGGCCCGAGCACGGACAGAGGCTGTGACTCAAGGGGGATCTCGAGCTCGTCGTCGGTCACGACCACGTCGTAGCGGTCGAAGGGGTAGGGACCGAACCGTTCGATGAACTCGTTCATCATGGAGTGCTGGATCTGCAGACGAGTGGACGCTGCGGTCCAATGCTCACCGGCGTAGAGGCCCAGGGAGACAGGAGAAGGCGCAGCACCATCCTCGGAGTCGATCTGGGTATGCCGGTAGCGGCCGATCTGCACCGTGGCCAGATAGGTCGCCAGGGGGGTCTGTGACTCGTAGGTCCATGCCGTGCGGCCGGCCTTGCGAACCTTGTCGACGAGTTCTCCGTTGGACACGACCGTGTATTCGGATTCCGTGAGCACACGGATGCGGTACTTCGACTTGTCCGAGGGGTGGTCGTTGCAGGGGAACCAGGTTGAGGCGCCGACGGGCTGCCCGGCCACGAGGACACCGTCCTCGAGCTCCTCCCAGCCCACGTCACCCCAGGGTCCGATCGCGGGCTGCGGGTTACCGACATAGGAGACGTCGATGCGCACCGGCTGGTTCTTCGGCAGGGAATCTGTCGTCAGGCGCAGCTTCTTGCCCCGCGTGGAGTACCGAACCTTCTTGCCGTTGACGGCGGCCTTCGTGACTCGCAGACCTGTGAGGTCCAGGAGGATCGTCTTCGTCTCCTGCAGCACACGACCCGTCAGGCTCGCGTGCGCGGAGAGGCGGTTGGGCCCGATCCGGTAGTCGAGGTCGAGATCGTAGTGGTCGATGGTGAGCTCGGCGCTGCCGACGTTCGGGGTGTAGGGATCAAGCATCGTGGTGCCGCCTTGCGGTTGCTTCGGGCTCGCTGGATCCGCCCTCAGGAAGTTCTGGTGCATCCACCCAGGGTATGACAGGATTGCCGCTGAAA
This sequence comes from Brevibacterium sp. UCMA 11752, assembly GCF_021532235.1. Taxonomy (NCBI): domain Bacteria; kingdom Bacillati; phylum Actinomycetota; class Actinomycetes; order Micrococcales; family Brevibacteriaceae; genus Brevibacterium; species Brevibacterium sp. UCMA 11752. Next base: position 2,502,066 of record NZ_JACBOS010000003.1, read on the forward strand.
TAGGCGTGGGCCGGCACGAACTCTCCGCGCATGACCAGGGAGGTCGAACCCACCGTGGAATTGGTGCCCAATCTGGAGGCGGGCAGGATCACGCTGTTGGGCCCCAGAGTCGATCCCTGCTCCAACTCGACGGTGTCCAAGCTCATGACCCGGTCGTGGAAGAGATGGGTCTGGACCACGCAGCCGCGGTTGATCGTGGAGTTGTCTCCCAGGCTGACCAGGTCGGCTTCGGGCAGCCAGTAGCTTTCGCACCACACTCCGTGGCCGATCTTCGCTCCCATGGCCCGCAGGTACCACACAATGGCGGGAGTCCCCACGGCATTCCGGGCGAACCATGGTGCGGCGATGAGCTCGACGAAGCAGTCCGCCACCTCGTTGCGCCAGATGAACGATGACCACAGGGGATGCTCGCCGGCCCTGATGGGACCGGCGCAGATCCACTTGGCCGCGATGGCAAGTCCCGCCGCCACCGCACCAGCGGCCATCATCACGATGCCCGAAGTCAGCAGGGCGAGCCCGACAGAGGCCAGGAACGATCCGCCATCGCCAGCCGCGCCACCAGCCGCGCCACCTGCTGCGTCCGTCGCGCCCGTACCGGCTGCAGACGACCCCGCTTCCGGCAGTCCGAGGAGGAACTCGATCGTGAGGAGGACCGCGGCGACGAGTGCACCGGCGACCATCACCGAGGTGATCCGCAGGGTCTCGAAGAACGCCCGGGCCGATCTGACGCCGAGCTTCGGGGCATAGGTCAGCGCCTCATCGGCATCGACGGCTGCCCTGCGCAGCTGCACAGGGGGAGAGCCGAGCCACGACGAGCCCTTCTTCGCCTTCGCCGGGGCCGCCGACAGCACAGCAACCAGTGCGTTCTTGGGCACTCGCCGTCCAGGGGAGGCGATGCCCGAGTTGCCGAGGAAGGCGCGCTTGCCGACCTTCGCCTTGCCGGCTCGCATCCACCCGTGACCGAGTTCGTAACTGGCCACCATGGTGTCATCGGCCAGGAACGCACCCGCGGCGATGGTCGTCATCTTGGGGACGAACACCACCGTTGAGATCTCGGTGCCCGGACCCACCTTCGCTCCGAGCAGTCGCAGCCACCACGGGGTGAGCATCGAGGCATAGAGGGGGAAGAGGAGATCACGGGCCAAGTCGAGGAGGCGCTCCGTGGCCCAGACACGGTAGCCGTGCGCAGAACGGACCGGGAACTCTCCCTCTTCCATTCCGATGGACAGCAGCCGCACCGACACGAGGATAAACAGGGCCGTGCAGACGAACCAGATGCAGGCGATGAGAGGGGACCAGGCGAGAACGAGCAACGGGGACTCGACGACGCCGATGCCTGAGACCGCGATCATCAGCGCTATGCCCGGTACGGCAGCCAGATAGGGCAGAGCGGCGTTGAGCTGAGAGCCCACAGCATAGAGCAGGAAGGGCAGCCGACGGCGAGGCGGTGGAGCTGGCCAGCTCTTCTTGGCCTTGCCGATCCGGACAGCGGGGGAGCCGGAGTAGGATTGGTTCCGGCGCACCTTGCCGGTCACAGCCGATCCGGCTTCGACCAGTGCGCCTTCACCGATTCGGGTGCCCGGCATCAGTGTGGAGCGAGCTCCGATCGTCACGTTGGCACCCACGTCGATGGTGCCGATGCGCAGCAGGTCACCGTCGACCCACCAGCCCTTGAGATCGACCTCTGGCTCGATTGCGGCGCCCTCGCCCACAGTCAGGAAACCGGTCACCGGGGGAGCAGAGTGCAGATCGGCATCGGAGCCGATCCGGTTGCCCAGGAGCTTGGCGTACCAGGTCACCCATGGGGCACTCGCCACCGAGACGGCCGCCGCGAGATCGGCGATGTGTTCGGCCAGCCACAGGCGCTTATGCACCCACCCCGACCGCGGATAGTCACCCGGACGAATACCGAGCATGAGTGCGCGCGCGGCACCGGCGGAGATGAGCATACGGCCCCACGCGGTGACGAAGACGAGGAACAGGGTGATGACCACAGGCCAGGGGGTGACCGGGAGATCCGCGCCGAGGCTGCTGCCGAGATTCGCGAGCACCATCGCGATGACGACCCACCTGACCCCGCCGAGGATGTGGACCGGTACCGCGAGCAGAGTCTGGAAGACCTGCATCCCCCTCGAGGTCCGTGTGATCGTCCGCTTCGGGCGCCCGGCGCCCGCCGCGGCTCCGTCGTCGGAGCGGCACAGATTCGCGAGTGCGCCGAAGCGCGGGTGGGCATAGACGTCGCCGACGGTGACGCTGGGATGCTGGGTCCTCAGTCGGGAGACCATCTGCGCAGCTGCCAGTGAGCCGCCGCCAGAGGTGAAGAAGTCGCTGTCTGATCCCGGCCGTGATCCGAGCACTGCCGACCACTGTTCGGCGATCCACTCGACCTCGGGCTCGAAGGTCTCGGAGCTGTCCTCGGTCTCGGCGCCCTCGCCCATCGGCCAAGGCAGTGCGTTGCGATCGACCTTGCCTGAGGTCTTCGTCGGTAGTTCGTCGATGAGCGTCAATCGCGGCACAAGAGCCGCAGGAAGCTCGGCCCGCAGAGCCTGTTCCCATTCGGAGATGCGGTCCCCGAGATTCGCCGTGCTCGACGCGATGTAGCCGACGAGGATGTCCGAGCCCGCCGGAGTCTGCTTCACTGCGGCCGCAGCACCTTCGACATCGGGCAGGGCCTGGAGGGCGGCGTCGATCTCACCGAGCTCGATGCGACGGCCGGCGAGCTTGATCTGCTCATCGGCGCGGCCGACGAAGATCAGCCCCTCGGGGTCGCTGATGACGAGGTCGCCCGAACGATAGGCTCGGTCCCAGCCGAGGGTCGGCATCGGAGCGTACTTCTCGGCGTCCTTGGCCGGGTCCAGGTAGCGGGCCAGACCGATCCCGCCGATGATGAGCTCACCGGTCTGGCCGTCAGCGACCGGGATGCCTGCCGCATCGACGACGGCCAGGGACCAGCCGTCCAGGGGCAGTCCGATCCGAACAGGCTCGGAGCCATCGAGTTGTGCCCCGCAGGCCACCACGGTCGCCTCGGTGGGGCCATAGGTGTTCCAGACTTCGCGACTCTCATCGCTGAGCCTGCGCCCGAGTTCGGGCGGACATGCCTCACCGCCGAAGATGAGGAGACGCACGGCATCGAGACTGTCGGCGGGCCACAGTGCTGCGAGGGTGGGAACGGTCGAGACGACGGTGATGCCACGTGAGGACAGCCACGGCCCCAGGTCCATCCCGGACTTCACAAGGGCACGGGGCGCCGGGACCAGACAGGCGCCATGTCGCCAAGCCAGCCACATCTCCTCACAGCTGGCGTCGAAGGCCACGGACAGACCGGCCAGCACTCGATCTCCGGGTCCCAGCGGCTCCTCCTGACAGAACATCGCCGCCTCGGCGTCGACGAATGCGGCCGCACTGCGGTGGGAGACGGCCACGCCCTTCGGCTTGCCCGTCGATCCGGAGGTGAAGATGACCCAGCAGTCATCGTCGGGGGTCGGGCGACGCAGCTCAGATCGTGCGAGCGGACCCCGATCGGTTCGCGACTCGATCGCTCGGTCGGCGGTGATGACGCCGGTGACAGCCGCCTCGGTGAAGACTGTGTGCGCACGCTCATCGGGATCGTCGACGTCGACGGGAACGTACGCAGCGCCGAGCATCATCGTGGCCAGGATGGAGACGTAGAGATCGGCGGAGCCGGAAGGCACTCGGATGCCGACCTTGTCTCCCGGTCCTATGCCAGCAGCGGCCAATTGGAGAGCGAGATCACGGATCTCGAGGATCAGTTCGGAATAGCTGAGAACGCCGCGCCCGTCATCGATTGCGGGCTGATCACCATGTGCGCCCGCAACCTCGAGGAGGACGTCGATGAGCGTGCGGTCCTCGCGTGGTCGCGAAATCGCGGGGAATTGAGCCGAATGTATGGTCACAGGACTTCCGGGTCGGGGCTGGAGATGGACGACGGCGTGCGTGCCGCCAGTCACCGACCAAGACTATATATCGACAAGGTGTCTCGAACGTGAACAGAGCGGTGATGACATCTCAGACAGTGAGCTTGTTCACTATGGTGCAGGCTCTTCATTATCCTTAATCCACCTGCACTATTTTCAATGATGAGGAGAACGCCAATGGTCACAGTCTTCAAGAACGCCAAGGTCTTCGACGGAACCAGATTCCTACCGGGGCTGCGAGACATCGTCGTCGACGGAGGAGCGATCTCTTCGGTCACCGAGGGCGGACAGGGCTCACACGATGCCGGAGACGCCTATGTCGACTGTGCCGGCAAGACGATCATTCCCGGCGTCATCGACTGCCACGTGCACCTGATGAGCACCGGGGCCAGCAACTCCTCGTCATTCCATGATCCGTTCTCGCTGCAGTTCTACAACTCCGTCGAGAATATGGAGAAGACGCTCAAGGGCGGAGTGACCACCGTGCGCGATGCCGGTGGCACCGACCTCGGTGCGAAGGTCGCCGTCGAGACGGGCATCGTTCGCGGTCCACGTCTGTCGATTGCGGTGAACATCATGTCCCAGACGGGCGGGCACGGTGACTTCCACCTGGTCTCGGGCGCCGATTCGCCATTCCTAGCCCCACACCCCGGCCGGCCCTCGGGTGTGGCCGATGGTCTCGAAGGAGTGCAGCGCAAGACCCGTGAGCTGCTGCGAGCGGGAGCCGATCACATCAAGATCTGCTCGACAGGAGGCGTGCTCTCGCCGCGTGATGATCCCCGGCACTCCCAGTTCACCGAGGCTGAGATCGCAGTCATCGTCGCCGAGGCGGCTGCCCAGGGCGCGCACGTCATGTCCCATGCGCAGGGCGCACCGGGAATCAAGAATGCTGTCCGCGCGGGAGTGCGCTCCATCGAACACGGCATCTACCTTGATGACGAAGCCATCGATCTCATGCTCGAAAACGGCACCTTCCTGGTCCCGACCCTGCAGGCGCCGCAGGCGGTGATCAAGGCCGCCGAGGCCGGATCGGCTCTGCCTCAGTCCGTGGTCGACAAGGCCCACTCCGTGATCGAGGCGCACCAGGAGTCGATCACGAGGGCCCACGAGGCGGGGGTGACGATCGCGATGGGCACCGATGCCGGTGTCGGCCCGCACGGTGAGAACCTCGAAGAGATCAGTCTCCTCGCCGGCGTCGGCCTCTCCACCACCGAAGCGCTGGCAGCAGGGACCTCCGTCGCAGCCGAACTGCTGGGCCACGACAACATCGGCCGTATCGCTGAGGGGGCGCTCGCCGACCTCGTGGTCGTCGACGGTGACCTCAGCACCGAAGATGTCAGAGGAATCGAGTCGCGAGTGAGCTCAGTGCATTTGGGTGGCGACCTCATCTGAGGAGCCCGGCCGAACGCCTGAGCACGACAGCGGGAGAGTACGCCAGGTGAGGAAAGACTAACCTCACCTGGCGTACAATCGTGGCGTGAGCAATCGAAACCATCTGTGCAGTGCCAGTGCCAGTGCATGTGCATGTGCCGGTGCCAGTGCCGACAGCGGAGCCCCAGACGCAGCAGCCTGCAGGGACGACGATTCACGATGAACCCGCTGAACTGGTCGTTTCCCATCGCCGTTACGTGGCTCATCCTGTTCGGCATCATCCTGGCCCGCGCGGGAGGAACCTTCCTCCTGGGGCGGTTGGCGCGCAAGGGCATTCGAAAGATCGAACGCATCGACACGATCATGTCCGGTCCGAAGTACCGCAGAGCCGAAGCGATGATCGAGCGTTTCGGGGCACCGGTGATCGCCGTGAGCTTCCTCATGATCGGGGTCCAGACCGTGCTCAATCTGGCGGCTGGAACCAGCGGAATGAGCTATCGCCGCTATCTTCCCGCCCTCGTCGTCGGCGGGTCCCTGTGGGCCCTGATCTATTCGACCGTCGGCCTCATCGGCTTCAAGGCCCTGGCCACGGCCTACCAAGCGGAGCCCGGACTGACCATCGGGCTCGGCGCCGTCTTCGTCCTGGCCATCCTCGGCCTGTTCATCGGGCTGAAGAAGAAGGACGAGCAGACTGAGCCCGCCGCCCAGGGAACGGCCTGACCGGTCCTGCCCGGAACCACCTCGGCGTGACCGGCCCTCCCTGGGACAGTCCTCCCTGGGACAGCCTCGGCGGAATCAGTCGCGTGGACGCACCGTGAGCTCTTCGGTCATGTCCTCCAGCTCGATTCCCTTCGTCTCGGGAACCTTCCACCAGACGAAGAAGAACGAGAGTATCGCGAAGAAGGCGTAGAAGCCGTAGGCGAAGGTCAGGCTGATATCGGAGAAGATCGGGAACGTCGTCGAAATGGCGAAGTTCGCGATCCACTGGGCCGCTGCAGCCACAGCCAGGGCACCGGCACGGATCCGGTTGGGGAACATCTCGCCCAGGAGCACCCAGACCAGAGGGCCCCACGTGGCACCGAATCCGACGACGAACACATTCGCTGAGATCAGCGCGATGATCGACCACGGTGCATCCAACTGGGCGCTGGTGGTGCCGTCGGCGGCGGTGGCGAGCTCGGCGAACGAGAATGACACCGCCATCATCGCCAGGGAGATGCCCATCAGGAACGAACCGGCCAGCAGTATCTTCCGACGTCCGACCTTGTCGACGAGGAGAATCGTCACGATCGTCACGACGATGTTCGTCACCGAGGTGATGACCGAGGTCAGAAGGGCACTGGATTCGTCGAATCCGACCGACTTCCACAGCGTCGTGGAGTAGTAGAAGATGACGTTGATGCCGACGAACTGCTGGAACACGGACAGCAGGATTCCGATCCAGACGATCGGCTTGAGGCCGAACCGTCTGCCGATGAGGTCCTTGAAGGACTCTTTGTCCTCCCGTCGGATCGAGTCGCGGATCCGTTCGATGAGGGAATCTGTGTCGGTGACCCCTGTGAAGACACGCAGAACTCGAGCGGCCTCGTCCTCTCTGCCACGGGCCACAAGGAACCGCGGAGATTCCGGAAGCCCCAATGCCATGAGTCCGTAGACCAGAGCGGGGAGTGCCTCGACCATGAACATCCAGCGCCAGGTCTCGATTCCGAACCACAGCGGATCGGCGGCTCCTCCGGACAGTGAGGCCAGAAGCGCATTCGACAGGAGTGCCGCGAAGATACCGGTCACGATCGCCAGCTGCTGCAGCGACCCGAGGCGACCACGCACTCGGGCGGGGGACACCTCGGCGATATAGGCAGGAGCGATGACGGAGGCAGCGCCTACGCCGAGTCCGCCGATCATGCGCCAGATGATGAGATCAGTGACGCCGAAGGCCAGGCCCGAGCCGATGGCAGAGAGGAGGAACAGGACCGCCGCGACGACCATGACGGGGAGTCTGCCGTAGCGATTGGCCAGAGAGCCGGCGAACCAGGCTCCGAGCGCGCATGCCAGCAACGCCGAGGAGACGGCGAAGCCCTTCAGTCCGGCGCTGAGGGCGAACTCCTCTGCCAGGGCGTCGACGGCTCCGTTGATGACAGCTGTGTCGAAGCCGAAGAGGAATCCGCCCAGCGCGGCGGCCAGTGAGATTCCGACGATCCGGGAATTCACACGTTCTCGACCGTGCAGTCTGCCATCGGGGGATGGTGCGTTCTGAGACAAGCGAGTCTCCTCCTGAGGATGACATTCGGCACGCGGCTCGAATGGGACGTCGATGAGCTGCACCCCAGGGTATGCCACCGAGATGGTGTTGAGCACGCGACTGTCCGTGAAGTGGGCCACTGCGGGGAATGGACCCGGATGTCAGTAGAGTGGTGCCACGCGATCGTCGACGAGCTCGGTGGAACTCGTCATCACCGTTATGAGAAAGGGACCGCCGGATGGCTGTTGCCTGGTGGAGTATCCTCCCGTTCGTTCTGCTGTTGGGCTGCGTCGCAGTCCTGCCGCTCATCCCGGCCACCGAGAAGATCTGGGACCGCAATCTCGTCAAACTCTCAGTGGCCTTGGTCCTCGGCGTGCCGATCGCTGTGTGGTTCGTCATCGGCGGAGCCGGTTCCACCGTTTCCCACGCCTTGGTGGAGTACGTCCAATTCATCGTTCTGATCGGCAGCCTGTTCGTTGCCTCAGGGGGCATCTTCCTCGTCGGCGATATCAGGGCAACACCGAAGAACAACACGATCTTCTTGGCGATCGGCGCAGTGCTGGCATCGTTCATCGGCACCACAGGAGCGGCGATGCTCCTCATCCGGCCGATCCTCAACACCAACCAGGACCGCAGGCACCGTACCCACACAGTCGTCTACACGATCTTCATCGTGGCCAACTGCGGTGGGCTTCTGACCCCTCTGGGCGATCCGCCGCTGTTCCTCGGAATGCTGCGCGGGGTTCCCTTCGAGTGGACCTTCGGGCTGTGGCCGTACTGGCTGTTCGTCAATTCGCTGCTCCTGGTCAGCTTCTACGCACTCGATCGCAGAATGTATGCGAAGGAGCCCGCCGAGGCGCTGGCGAAGGATGCGGAGTACGCCACCAAGCTGGGGCTGCGCGGGGCGAGCGGACTCGCCTTCCTCGCTGTCATCATCATCGCCGTCGCCTTCATCCCCTCGATCGACATGCATGCGGTCGAATCCGGGCACGCGAGCCTGTCGCAGTACGTTCCCTGGCGCGAGGTCGTGATGCTCACAGCCGCAATCGCATCGTTCCTCTTCGGAGACCGAGGCGCCCGCTTCAACCTCAACAAATTCACATGGACCCCGATTCTGGAAGTCGGAGCACTGTTCATCGGCATCTTCCTCACGATGATGCCGGCGCTGGCCTACCTTGGTCAGATCGCGCATCGGATACCGCTCAATGAGATCTCTCTGTTCGTCTTCACCGGTGGCCTCTCCTCGGTGCTCGACAATGCTCCGACATATGTGACCTTCTTCGAAATGGCCTCTCAGGTGCAGGGGGAGCCCCGGGTGGCTGGTGTTGCAGAGACTCTGCTGATCGCGGTGTCCCTGGGCGCAGTCATGGGTGGAGCGATCACCTACATCGGCAATGGGCCGAACTTCATGGTGAAATCCGTTGCGGACTCGGCGAACGTGGCCATGCCGAGTTTCGGAGGCTATGTCGGGTGGTCGATGTCCCACCTGGTCCCGATCCTGGCGGCAATGGTGCTGCTGTTCATGACCGATGGCGTGTGGTGGAAACTCCTCGGGATCCTGCTGACTCTGCTCGTGCTCGGGCGGGCCGGGCTGAATGTGCGAGAAGGCCGACGTGAAGCGAAGGAAGGACCGGCATCGTTCGACCGGGCGAGCGAGTCCGGCGAATGAGCCATCGGCCCAGCTCCGGAGCCCGTGCGATAGCCGGCGTCGGTCTCTACTTCGGCTGCAACGGCCTCATGTTCGCGGCACTGCTGCCGTGGTACCCGCTGTTGGTCGAGCGACTGGGGCTGAGTTCCTGGGAGTTCGGGCTCGTCGTCGCTTCCTTCGCCCTCGGCGCCATCGCCTCCTCTGTCGTCCCGGCGCACCTCATCTCACGGTTCGGAGCCAATGCTGTCGTCGTTGGAGGCACTCTTCTCCTGGGACTCTCCGCGGCCGCCACAGCGTGGTCCGTCAATGGCTGGATGATGGCCGCATGCCTGTTCTTCGTCGGCTTCTTCGATGCCATTGTTGATGTGGCGCAGAACGTCGTCGGCATCGGGGTGCAGGAGAGTCTGTCGCGCGTCATTCTCTCGTCGATGCACGCGCTGTGGAGTCTCGGAGGGCTCGCCAGCGGTGCAGCTGCCACCATTGCTGCCGCGAACGGCGTGGACATGAGGGTCCATCTGGCCCTGATCGCGGTGGTGACTTTCATCGTGATCATGTCGGCCCGCAGGCTGATCGGAGACGTTGGCCAGAGCAGACGGCGGGCAGGAACGGGCGTTGACGCTGAGGTCGCAGCCGATGTCAGCGAGCCTTCGGGCGGTGCTCGACCAAGTTCGAAGCGTGCGGTTCTGCTGGTGGCGCTGCCGCTGGCCGTCGTCGCAATCTGCGGAACGGCTGTGGAGGACATTGCGAACAACTGGTCCGCGATAGCAGCTGTTGAGTTCAGCGGGGTGACTGCCGCAACCGCCGGAATCGCCTTCAGCATGGTCATCGGCAGTCAGTGTCTGGGCCGTTTCAGCGGCGACTTCCTGGTCCAGCGCTTCGGCTCCAGCCGGATCGCTCGCCTCGGGGGAGGCCTCATCGGCCTCGGCGGGATCGGTGTCGTCACTGCCTTCGAGCCGGTTCAGCTGTTGGTCGGCCTGGCACTCATGGGGTACGGATCGGCGACTCTGGTTCCAGGAGCGCTCGGAGCCGCTGCTCACATTCCAGGTGTGGGCAGAGCCGGAGGAGTGACGCTGGTCAACTGGATCATGAGGGTCGGATTCCTGGGTACCAGCCCGCTGGTGGGAATCATCGCAAGCCTCGGCACGCTCCGCTGGGGTCTGTCCGTGCTGATCGTCATCGGCGCGGTCACAATGATCTTCGCCGGTCGGCTCGGAGGAGCGCAGGAGCAGGCGGAACGATGACGTGAGACAAGCTGACGTGAGACATGCAGTGAACGATGTCGTGAGACATGCACCCGAATGTGCGCGCGATGTCGTGAGATTTGGCAGGGTCAGAAATGAGACAGACCCGAGTCAGAAAACAGAAATGTGCCGCAACATCGAGTGAACGATGTCGCGACACACCACACGGTCGGGCTAGCGGGATTTGAACCCACGACCTCTTCACCCCCAGTGAAGCGCGCTACCAAGCTGCGCTATAGCCCGTTTCCGTGCTGCTTCGGAAAGCAACGAGACCCACCCTATAACGATCCCCGGTCAAGTGCCAAAACCGCGTTTCGTGACCTCGAAAAAACGGGTATCATCCCAGGTAGTCACGTGAGAGGCGGGTGCGAGCCTGGGCTGGTCCTGCGGATCGGTAACATTTCTGTTTCGTGATTGTTATGAAATCACCTCAGGCGGCTATGCTTGGAGGACCAACAAGCTAAGAGGAGTCGACATGGCAAACCTGGATTATCCAGTGTCCTTGCGATACTCACGCGACCACGAATGGGTCGAGACCACGGACAACAGTGCAGTTGTGCGGGTGGGTATCACCGATTTTGCCCAGGAACAGCTGGGTGACGTCGTGTATGTCGATCTTCCTGATGTCGGCGATAAGACCACTGCTGGAGAATCCTGTGGTGAGGTTGAGAGCACGAAGAGCGTGTCCGATCTCATCGCACCCGTGTCCGGTTCGGTCACGGAAGTCAACGAAGGACTCGACGACGCTCCCGAGACCGTGAATTCATCCCCGTTCCAGGACGGTTGGATGTATCTCGTCGAACTCAGTGATCCAGAGCAGGTCGACGCGCTGTTGGACAGCGAGCAGTACCAAGAGCTCATTAAGAGCGAGGAGGCGTAATGTCGCAGAATAACGATCAAGGTCGTCCCAACCCCTCGCAGACCTGGTATGACAACGGTCAAGTGCCGCAATCGAAGAAGTTTCCGTTCGGCTCCGGCCATGGTGATGAGAGCGCGGACCCCGAGACGCGTCACAACCCGCTGGTCAATCCATATGGTCAGAACGGCGGCGGCAGCCAGGGCAACGTCCAGAACTATGCCCAGTCGCAGCCACAGGGCGGACCAGCTCCGCAGGAGACACCTCCCTACGGCCAGCAGCCCGTGAACAACGGATCGCAGGCGTCGCAGTACGGCAATGCTCCGCAGCAGAACAGTGCTCAGCAGCCCGGCTACGGTCAGTATGGTGCGCCGCAGAACCAGGGGCAGCAGGGCCAGTACAACGACGGTCAGCAGCCTTCGTATCAGCAGGGGCAGCAGCCTCCATACCAGCAGCCGCAGTACCAGCAGGATCAGGGGCAGTATCCTCCTCAAGGCAATCAGCCCCAGGGCGGTGGCTATATTCCACAGGATCCGAATGGTCAGGGCGGTCAGCCGCAGTACGGCAATCAGCCGCAGTACGGCAGCCAGGGCCAGAACCCGTACAACGGGAATGGTCAGGGCCAGCAGTACGGCAACGACCGACCGGGCTCCAACGATTCCGGCAGCCAGCAGTTCCATGGAATTCTGGATCCGCATACCGGCGAGATCCACCCTGTGCCCGACCTTGAAGGTCTGCAGGACACAGATGCGCTGCTCGTCGTCGTCTCGGGCCCGGACTCGGGTTCGCAGATTCTGCTCGACACCGATGTGGTGACAGTGGGGCGCAGCCCGAACGCGGACATCTTCCTTGACGATGTCACAGTCTCGCGCAAGCACGCCGAGTTCATTCGGACTCCAAGCGGATTCACGCTTCGCGACACCGGGTCGCTCAACGGGACCTATGTGGGTCGTCAGCTGATCGATTCAATTGAACTGCAGAACGGAGCCGATGTGCAGATCGGCAAGTTCCGGATGATTTTCCAGCAGCGTCCGCGCTCCTGACCGGGGGATAATGTCAAACATCGAAGTTGAGGTTGTTGGTGTTCGCATCGAAATGCCAGCCAACCAGCCGATCCTTTTGCTCAAAGCAACCGAACCGGCCTATTACCTGCCCATCTGGGTCGGAGCCATCGAAGCAAATGCACTCTCGATCGCGCAGCGGGGCCTGACCCCGCCGCGGCCGATGGCACATGCGCTTCTGCTCGACACGCTCGAAGCATATGAAGCATCATTGGCCGACGTGACAATCACCGGCCGCGACGGGCAGATCTTCCTGGCCGAACTTCATACGAACGATGGAAAGTCGATCTCGGCACGACCATCCGACGCGGTGACGCTGGCTCTCACGGCCCAGTGTCCCGTCTACGTCGATTCAGAACTTCTCGAAGAGTCCGGAATCGAAGCACCAGCGGCTGACGAAGAGGAAGTGGCCCAGTTCCGGGACTTCCTCGACAACGTCTCGGCCGAGGACTTCGAAACCGGTACCGAAACATCATGAAAGAACGATTGTGAGCCTCCATATCGATCCGGTATTCGCCAACAGGGACAGCGCCCCAGCGGGCACGAACGATCTCAGCGGTCTCGACGACTGGCGTGAGATGAATCCGCAGCAGCAGCCGACCTATCTCGATGGCCATGCCCTCGACGATTCGCTGACCAGCCTGCGCAGCTCTCCTCCGCTGGTCTTCGCGGGCGAGGCCGATGTCCTCAAACAGCGCATTGCAGCTGCTTCTCGCGGCGAGGCCTTCGTCCTTGCCGGTGGTGACTGCGCCGAGTCCTTCGCCGGCGCTCAAGCTGACAAGATCCGCGCCCGTGTGCAGACCGTGCTGCAGATGGCGGCGGTGCTCACCTACGGCGGTTCGATGCCGGTCGTCAAGATCGGTCGCATGGCCGGCCAATTCGCCAAACCCCGGTCCGCGGATACGGAGACGCGGGACGGCGTCACGCTTCCCTCGTACCGCGGCGACATCGTCAACGGCTATGAGTTCACCGAGGAATCACGCCGTCACGATCCGGCGAGACTGCTGCAGGGATACCATGTCTCCGCATCCACGCTCAATCTCATCCGAGCCTTCACCCAGGGTGGATTCGCAGACCTGCGACTCGTCCACGAGTGGAATCGCGGATTCCTGACATCGAACCCCGGCTACCAGCGCTATGAGCAGACTGCGCGCGAGATCGATCGCGCGATCCGCTTCATGGACGCGTGCGGAGCTGACTTCGATGCGTTGAGGACCACCGAGTTCTACGCCGCTCATGAGGCTCTCCTGCTCGAATACGAACGTGCACTGACGCGGATCGACTCACGGACAGGCAAGGCCTACGACGTGTCCGGACATTTCCTGTGGATCGGCGAACGCACCCGTGACATCGACGGAGCCCACGTGGACTTCCTGTCGAAGGTCCACAATCCGATCGGCGTCAAGCTCGGTCCGACGGCCACCGCAGACGAAGCGCTGGCGTTGGCTGAGAAGCTCGACCCGGATGCCGAGCCCGGCCGACTGACCTTCGTGACTCGCATGGGCGCAGGGAAGATCACCGAGGCGCTGCCGAAGCTACTTGCCGGAGTCGGTGACCGCCTGCCGCACGTGACCTGGGTCTGCGATCCGATGCACGGCAACACCATCACCTCGAATACCGGGTACAAGACCCGCCGGTTCGAAGATGTCATGGCCGAGGTCGAAGGATTCTTCAGCGCCCATCAGGACGCCGGGACCATTCCGGGCGGACTGCACATCGAACTCACCGGTGACGACGTCACAGAGATCATGGGCGGAGCGACCGAGATCGACGACGAGGGTCTGCGCCGTCGCTATGAGACACTCGTCGATCCTCGCCTCAATCACGACCAGTCACTTGAGATGGCCTTCCAGGTCGCGGAGTACCTGACTCGTCGCAACTGATGCGAGTGTCGGCTGACAGACGTCGACTCGTCTTCTCAGATACCAGAGAAGCAGGTGGCCGTGCGAACGAATCGCACGGCCATCTGTTATTTCATTCGGCTTCAGAGAAAGACCCGCAGTGGAGAAGGGTCCTGATCGATGTGATCAGTCTTCCTTCTTCTTGTCTTCGTCCTTCTTGCTGTCCTTGCCGTCGTCCTTCTTCTTCTCGTCCTTCTTGTCGTCCTTGGACTCTTCCTTCTTCTCCTTGCCCTTGGAGACGCGGACGATGATGAGAGAGTCATAGGGCTTCGCCTCAGAGCTCTTGGGCCACTGTGAGACCACTTTGCCCTTGGGGATGTCGTCGGAGAAGACCTCGTCCTTGCCCACACGGAATCCGCGTTTGGCCAAGGTCGCATATGCGGCATCGAAGGTCAGGCCCTCGACATTGGGCACGGGGGTCGGCTTGACTCCCTTGGACACAACGAGATCGACCTCGGTGCCCTTGGACAGGTCCTCGCCCTGCTTCTTCGACGCTGAGATGACATCGTCGTTGTCGACCGAGTCACTGTACTCTTCATCCACCTTGCCGAGCTTCAACTCGGCCTTCTTCAGTGCCGCCTCAGCCTCGTCGGAGCTGAGCCCCTTGAGCTTGGGAACGGGGAACATCTCTTCGCCCTTGGACACGACGACCGTGACGGTCGAGTCCGGGGCAAGTTCGGATCCGCCGACCGGGTCTGTTCCGATGACGACACCAGCTGGGACGCTGTTGTCGAAGACTTCCTTCGGCTGAGCGTCGAGACCGGTGTCCTCGATCTGCGAGGTCACCTTGTCAAGGTCCTTGCCCGCCAGCTGGGCCGGCACGATCGAGGTGGGCGCGGGAAGGTTTGCGATGACCAGCCAGGCCACAAGGGCGAGCACGAGCAACGCAGCCCCGACGGTTGCCGCCAGTCGTCGTCTGCGTCGACGGGTTGGTGCTGAAGTCGCCGAGGCTGTGGCTGCTGCCGCCGCGACTGCGGTCCTGTCGTCGGCCTCGTCTTCGCCGTGCTCGGGTTCGTTCTCGTCACCGTGATCGGTGTTGTCCTGGGAGGCACCCTCGGGGGAGGTCCCCGCATCGTCTGCCTTTGAGGCGGCAGCGGCACCAGCCGCACCGACACCAGCGGCACCGATGCCTGCGGCACCAGCCGCTGCGGCTGTCCCCGCCGCACCAGACTCTTCGTCGGTGTCAGTATCGGCGTGCTCCGCCTCGGCGTTCTCGTTGTCTTCGTCGTTCTGGAGGTAGGGGATCTCGTCGGTGCGCGATCGCTTCTCCTTCGGAGCTTCAGCTCCGAGATCGATGCTCGCTGTCAGCTTGGGGGAGTGCTCACCCGGTACGACATTGGGGTCGCCGAGGTCGAGTTCGCTCTCGCTCATCTCGGATCGGGCCTCGGCGAGGGCATGACGGAACTGCGCGGCGTCATCGGGACGGTCGGCGGGATCCTTTGACGTCGCCCACAGCACCAGGGCGTCAAGGCGCGGACTCAGTCCAGAGACCTGGTCTGACGGAGGCGGTACGGAATCGTGTACGTGACGATAGGCGACCTGGATGGGGACTTCATCCGTATAGGGCTGCATCCCGGTGAGCATCTCGTAGAACATGATGCCGACCGTGTAGAGGTCGGTGCGGATATCCGCGCCAGTCCGCGTGACGAGCTCAGGCGCCACATATCCGACAGTGCCGATCAGGGTCTTGGTCGTCGTCGCGGTAGTGACGGCGCGCGCCAAACCGAAGTCCGCGAGCTTGACCTGACCATCGGTGCCGAGGAGGACATTGTCGGGTTTGAGATCGCGATGGATGATTCCCGTGGAATGGACTGCTTCGAGTGCTGCGAGGATCGCATCGAGGACGACGATCGCCTGACGCGGAGTGAAGGTGCCCCGGTGCTTGAGCTCGCGGCGCAGAGTCACCGACGGCAGGTACTCCATCACAAGATAGACCGTGTCGCCGTCGCGGGCCTGGTCATGGATGGCCACGAGATTCGGGTGGGTCAGCCGTCCGGCGTTGATGGCCTCGCGTCGGAACCGTTCGACGAAGGTGTCGTCGCTGATGAGGTGGTCATGCATGACCTTGATCGCGATCTCACGGTCAAGGCGCAGATCCGTGCCGCGGTAGACCATCGCCATTCCACCGCGCGCGATCTTCGCGTCGATGCTGTACCGGTCATTGAGAATGGTGCCGATGAGCGGATCCGTACGGGCACTCATAGCGCCTCCTGCATTCGCTGTCGCTGCATCTGAACGGCACGGACGAAGGCCTTCGTCTCGGGCAGCAATCCCTCGGATCTCACGGAGCGAAGATCCTGATAGTAGCCCGCCAGTGCCTCGTTCTCCGATTCTGCAGTTTCGATCAGCCATCCCAAGATGACTGTTCCCGCAACGATGTTGTCGCCGAGATCAAGGAGATCGAGACTGCGGCCGACGATGTCGCTGGCCCACCTGCCCGATCGAGGAGTGACCTGCATGATGCCGATGGCATTCCCCGCCGAGACAGTGGTGTGCTGGAAACCTGATTCCTGCGCGGCAACGGCCTGCATGAGTGCCGGGTCGGCTCCGAGCTCCTCGGCGATTGAGGCAACGATGAATCGAGCCTGGGCCGGTGCCGGGTGAGTTCTCTGCAGGAGTGTGAATTTGTTCAGTCGTGCGGCTGCGAGCACATTGGGTCTGATGCCCTCGACTTGAGCGCTCGTGGCGACGCGCGGAATATCGGCCGGTGGCTGGGGCGGTGTGCGATGCCGTCGAGCCGTCGAATCTCTGAGCAGCAGCAGCTCGCCGACCTGGAGGAACGAGTCGTCGCCCATCGAATTCGCACGGCGCAGGCTGCCGGGCGACATCTGATGTCTGGCGGCGATTCCGGGCAGAGTCTCGCCCGGTGCGACGACATGCGAAGGGTCGGTATCGGGCAGGTCGTTCTTCTCAGGCAGGGACAGCACCTGACCCTGATGGAGATTCTGCCGAGGCGAGATGCGATTGAGCTCAGCCAGAGCGGGCACGGAAACGCCATGTTTGCTGGCGACTCCGTACAGAGTGTCGCCTTCTCTGGTTTTGTAGGTGCGACCGCCGTGCGTCACCGGAATGGTCTCACCGTTGGTTCCAGACGTCCATTGCGGCCCCGGCGCAGCCTGCGATGATGACGCTGGGGAGTCGGTCGGTGTGCCGGGCGAGCTCTCATGGTCGTCGGCACGGGGGGAGGGGGCCGCCTCGGCGAAGTCGAGGTCAGCGTTGTCTTGATCCGTGGGGATGGGGTCGGTGAGTCCCGGGATGGGGCCGGTGGAATTCACCTTTGAAGCAGCACGGATGTCAGGAGCGGCGGTAACGGGCACCTGAGGATTCCGTCGCATACGTGTCATCTGTCACCTGTTGACTTCATATCGGATGGGGAAGTTTCACACTCCAGACTATCGAGTGCCCGGGCTGCACCCGAGCATTCGACTCCGCATGGCGGGGTGTTTCTCTCAAATATTGCTAGGCTTGAGGATGTGAATACGGAAGAACTCGTCCAGGATTGGGCCACATTGCCAGATATCGCAGAGTCGACGGGTCTTGGCATCATGCAGGTGCGCAGGCTCTTGGAGGACGGTGCGATCTGCGGCTATAAGCACGGGACACCCAAAGTGATGCAGGTGCCGACGGCGTTCTTCGTCGACGGCTCGGTGCTGACCCCGTTGAAGGGCACTCTGAGCACATTGCGGGACGCGGGCTTCGACGATCGTGAGTCCATCCACTGGCTGTTCACCCCGGATGATTCTCTGCCCGGGCGTCCCATCGATCTGCTGCGGGCCGGCAATCGCAAAGAGGTCAGACGGCGGGCCCAGGCCCTGGCCTTCTGATCCCTCAGCCTTCTCGTCGTTCAGCAGGGTCTCTCAGCTCGTCCGATAGCTGAGAGACTCGGCGAACCCCTCGAGCTGCCTCTGGGCAGCGGCGCCGATCGTTGTCCGTGCTGTTTCAGCGTGGGCACCTTTATCCGCCCATTCGCGGACCACGGACAGTGCTTCGTCATACTTGGTCCGAATGAAGGATTCGACAGCGTCGAGGCCGCCCGATTCGGTGAGCATCTCCACGCACTCGCCGACCTCGTCATCGGAGAGATTCGGGTCTCCCAGACGCTCTGCCATGACCTGAACCTGCTCCGGGCGAAGGTTCTTCATGCTCTCGGCGATGAGTACGGTGCGTTTGCCCTCACGGATGTCATCGCCGGACGGTTTCCCGGTGGCAACGGGATCGCCGAAGATGCCGAGCACATCGTCGCGAAGCTGGAATGCCTGCCCGAGCGGTAGCCCGAACTTGGAGATCTCCGCGAGCTGTTCCTCGTCGGCACCGCCCAGGGCCGCACCGAGAAGGAGCGGCTGTTCGACCGAATACTTCGCGGACTTGTAGCTGAGAACCTCCCATGCCCTGTCGCCGATGCGTTCGTCCTCAAGCGGGACCACCTCGGCCAGGACGTCGAGGTACTGCCCGACCATCACGTCCCTGCGGAGCGTGGCACGCAGATCTCGTGCCAAGGGCGAAATGCCCAGGACTGTCTGGGATTTCTCGAAGAGCTCTTCGCTGAGGGCAAGGCAGATGTCTCCGATGACGATGGCTGCCGCGATTCCGAAGGGCTCGGCTCCGCCTTGGTAGCTGCGTCCGGCGTGATAGGACTCGAATTGGCGATGCAATGCCGGCTTGCCGCGACGCGTATCGGAATGATCGATGACGTCGTCATGGATGAGAGCGGCCGCATGGAGAAGTTCGAGCGAACCAGCGGCCTCGGCGACACCGCCGGTCATGCTGTCCCTTGCAGGATCGTCTCCGGCTGCCAGCTGGTAGCCCCACCACAGCAAGACCGGACGGATCATCTTCCCGCCCCGTGTGAAGTCGAGGAGCGCCTGCCCGATGTCGTGCGCATCGGGTGAGATCGTGAGGAACTCGGCCGCCTTCGATTCGAGGAACCCTTCGATTCCCGTCGACACCTCGGCGGCAATGGATTCGGGGGACTTGAGGGCTTCGATGGTGCTCTTCCGGCCGGACGCCTCTGGTGTCTGCGCGGTCTCCGCCTCAACTGCAAACGGAGAGTCGGCACCCATCATGGAACGATGTTCCCGCCGACTGTCACGATCGAATTCGCCTTCTTTGAAGGATCCTTGGCGATTGTGACGACGAGCAGACCTTCATTGTCCTTGTGTCGGAAGTTCACGACCTGGGCACTCTTCGTCTTGATCTCGTCGCCATACGTTTCGAATCCGGCCTTCTTCAATGCCTTGGAGTAGAACGTGAAGATGTCCTTGGGTTCGGCCTTGGCGCTCATGACCAGGCTGACCTCTTCGAGCTTTCCTGAATCGGCTCCGTTCTCGGCCTTCGCACGGGCGCTCGACAGGACAGTCGAGTCCGGGTAGGGCTTGAGGTATTTCGGGAGATCTTCGACGTCGGTGGAGGCAGCCTCGGAATCCTTGCTCGGCCGTTCGCTGCTCGCGGCCTCCGAACCTTCGGACGTCGAGGCTGCGGACGAAGACTGCGTCTTCTCCGGAGTGGGCGATCCTTCTGCCGCCTCGTTGGCCGGTCCCGAACATCCTGCGAGGACGAGAGCAGCGGCGAGGGGCAATGTCATGACAGTGGCGCGCGTTACCATGACTACAGACTACCCGGACTCGGCGACGGGAGCCGAAAGGAGCCAACGCAGACACATGAGTGCCCGATGAGTCGTAAACAGCTGTCACGATCCGGTGGCGATCTCAGCCGTCTCGGGACGGACGATGCCGGAGCCACGATGCTCCACCTGGACATGGACTCCTTCTTCGTCTCGGTGGAGCTTCTGAGCCGCCCGGAACTTCTCGGCCGTCCCGTCATCGTCGGCGGTCGCAGCGGGCGGGGCGTCGTGGTTTCGGCGAGCTATGAGGCTCGTGAGTTCGGTGTCCATGCGGCCATGCCCATGGGTCGGGCGATGAGTCTCTGTCCCTTCGCCGAGGTGATCCCTCCTTCGCATGGCCTGTACTCTTCGTATTCCCAGAAGGTCTTCGACCTGGTGGGTGAGGTGACACCTGATTTTCACCAGGTGAGTGTCGACGAAGCGTATATCGACGTGTCAGGAGCGGTGCGCAGATTGGGATCGCCGGTGCTGATCACATCCGAGCTTCGAGCCGAGATCGAAGCACAGACGGGGCTGAACGCATCGGTGGGGATCGCCGGCAGTCGAGTCGTGGCGAAGCTCGCGTCCACTCGTGCCAAACCGCGCGGACAGCTGCTCGTCCCGCTGGCGGCGACTCAGGAATTCCTCGATCCGATGCCGATCGAAGCGCTTCCAGGAGTGGGGGAGAAGACGAAGGATGGGTTCTTCAAGTACGGCATACGTCTGATCGGGGACTTAGCCGCAGTCGACGAAGCGTGGGCAGGTCGGGTATTCGGCGCCCACGGCCATCATCTGTGGCGCAGCGCCCACGGACTGGACTCACACGGCATGGACAGGCAGGTGAAGGACCGGTCGATCAGCGCCGAGCACACCTTCAACGACGACGTCTGGGATCTGAGTCAGCTTGAGCATGAGCTGCTGCGGCTGTCGGACAAAGTTGCGCACAGGGTTCGGGCCGAAGGCAAGGTCGCCACCACTTTGGGGCTGAAATATCGACTCGGTGATTTCACCACATTGTCACGATCGATCACTCTCGATGCTCCCACCGACCTCGCCCGTGAGATCTATGAGGCCCTGCGGCCGGCCATGAGGAACCTGCGAGAGCAGAAATCCAAGGGGGTGCGTCTGCTGGGTATCCGCGCAGCCGGTCTGATGGACTTCGCTGCCAGCGGGCGACAGGCGAGATTGGACGAGGCCGAGCACTCAGGCAGGGAAGCAGAGGTTGCTCTTGACGATGTGCGGAAAAAGTTCGGGACCGCTTCGATCTCGCAGGCGTCTCTGCTCAGAAGGCGCCCTGACCCCGAAAATACGGGTCCTGACCACGTTTAGGCAGTGAGGTGCCTCATAGTCTGAGGACGCAGTGAGAATCCAGGGGATGCAACGGTCCTCAAGATGTTTTTTCAGTGTTCAGAGACTATGATTGTGTCATCAGGCCATAGTAAGGAAACGGGGGTTCGAGATGCCACTCTCCGATCACGAACAGCAGCTGCTCGATCAGTTGGAGAAGCAGCTGCGCAGTGAAGACCCACGTTTCGCACGCAATATTTCAGAAACCCAGGCAGCTGCTAACGGGCCAGGGTTCTCCGCGAAGCGATTCGTGCTGGGTATTCTGCTCACGCTTGTAGGACTCGCCGCAACGATCTTCGCCATTTCGATGGTGACGAACAGCACATGGTGGATCATCCTCGGCGTCGTCGGCTTCGGGTTGATGGTTGCCGGAATGTACTGGGCTTTCAGCCGTCCACGTCAGATCGGCGACAAAGCCAAGCGTGCTCAGCCGTCGAAAGGTCCCCAGTCTGAGGCCAAGGGGCCGTCCGGTTTCATGAATCGGATCGAAGACCGGTGGGAGAAGCGCCAGCGCGGCGAATGATTCGCGCGGCACTCGGTAGAGCCGCTGAGACTGATTGTCAGCCGGATGTCCTGTAGGCCGATCGTCACTGCCCGCGGGTACTCTCCGAGTGATACTTGGCACACAATCCACCCCAGTGAAGCGTCCTCTGCAGAGAGGGCGCTTTTTCGTGCTCGATAGTGCATCGGCATCCGCAGTCATCATCACTCACCGGCTTCGGCACACGCAGCGCCGTCACGCATCGTGGTGGTTCAATCTCACCGACAGTGCTCCGGTGCTGGAACCAGGTCCACGCCTGATGCTGGTTGAGGACGCACTCGCCCGGTGCGGACGCACCTGCCCAATGAGGGCCGTAACGATGGCACCTTGAGCAGGCGCTGCCTCGAACGGACGCTGCCATGAAATAGGAGGTGCGCTGGAATAGGAACTGCCCCGGAGGCACAAGGCATCCGGGGCAGCAACAGGGCATCGCAATCAGCGCGGTGGATTGAAGATACTTGCCGGCCAGATTATGGCGGTGATCTTGTTTCCGGGCGACGCGTTGTCTGCGAGGTCGGTCCTGACTTCGTCTATGAGGGCACTGACCTCGGTTGACGAGATGTTCCTCTCACTCGCACCGTAGCGGTGGGCTTCAAGAGCGTCGACGAAGGCTGACAACGCAGTGTCATCGCCGGCGTTGCGTGACCCTGAGGGCGGGGCCGGGCTGCGCAGCGCGGCGAATCCATCACTGGAATCGCCACGTGCGTCAGACGACGAAGAACCTGGTTCCGCAGTGGGGTCCTCAGACTCAGCGGTCCCTCCACTGGCTCTGCTGGCCAATACAAGTTCGTTGTATCGCAACGTTCGGCTGGGGTCGAGGCTCTGACCATAGTCGGTTGACAGCGCCCGTATCTCCGTCCAGACCTTCTCGAGCTCGTCAGGGTCACGTGTGCGTCGACGCCGCAGAATAAGTCTCCACAGCGCCGGAATCGCTGCAATCAGCAGGATCGCAAGCACGATGAGACCCGCCCAGAGGTACGTACCGAGATTCGCACCAGCTGGTTCCCCAGCCGCTGATGTCTCGGGGCTGGAGCTCTCGGATTCCGCCGCTTCCGATTCCTCGGAGCCCTCTGTGGGCTCCTCAGACGGTGACGAGGTCTCTTCGGAGTCCTCCTCGGAGTCCTCTCCGGTGCTGCCGCTGGCAACCGTCCATTTAGGAGGGTCGCCGGCTGGACCGCCTGGAGTGGGTTCGAAGCGGACCCATCCGGCTCCCTCGAAGTACAATTCCGGCCACGCATGCGAATCCTGCATGCTGACTTCGAAGCCTTCACCGCTCTTGGTGCCTTCGCCGTAACCGACGCCGATGCGTGCGGGAATCCCCATCGTGCGAGCCATGATCGTCATGGCCGACGAGAACTGAACACAGTACCCCTTCTTATCGACGAGGAAGTCAGAGATCGCATCGCCGCTGGCTTTTTCGGGAGCATCCAGCGAGTATTCGAAGTCGCCGCTTCGGAAGTAGGCCTGGAGCAGGACAGCGGCTTCCCATTGGTTGTCCGCGTCCGCAGTGATCTTCTCGGCGGTTTCCTTCACGCTGCCGGGCAGGCTGTCCGGAACTTCGAGTTCCGTCTCGAAATCACCGGAGTCCACCGGTGCTGCGCTCTGCAGATCGTTGACGTCGGG
Source organism: Brevibacterium sp. UCMA 11752 (assembly GCF_021532235.1). NCBI lineage: Bacteria > Bacillati > Actinomycetota > Actinomycetes > Micrococcales > Brevibacteriaceae > Brevibacterium > Brevibacterium sp. UCMA 11752. The sequence continues at coordinate 2,525,428 of NZ_JACBOS010000003.1, forward strand.
GTTGATGGAGAGATACTCCATCGAATAGTCCTGTCCACCCGATTTCTCGCCATTGCCGACGATCGTCAGCGATGTCTCGTCATAGATCCAGCGCCTGTCCAAGCCAGTCGGCTGCTGTGGGGCGTACGGGGTGGGAAGATACTGCTGATCGTAGTCGTCGGAGACTGTGACGTCGATGCGCTCTTCCTTGTAGTTCTTCTCGCGCGGCAGTCCCTGCGGCCAGGGCAATCCCTCGTTCGCGATCGCAAAGGGGTCGAGGGGGAACGGGGTCGGTGCCCACGACTGGCCGTCAAAGGAGTTGATCGATGTCAGCCTGATCGGCTGCCCTTCGGATTCCGAGGTGGTGTATTTCAAGAGGGTCGAATCGTCACGGTCACCGAGATCGGCACGCAGGTCGAGGAACGGGTTCGTCACGGTGAGATCGCCCTTGTCGCTGGCTGCGCGATCAGGCAGGGTCGGAACCGGAGGCAGGAGCACGGGTGCTCCGATGCCGATTGCAACGGCCACAGCTCCAGCCACGGTTGCGGTCAGACCGCCGCGCCACTTGGCTGCAGGGAAGTAGGGGCTGAGCATGAGGATGAGGAATGCGGCCAAGATGGCGACGACGTGCCACCACATCACCTGGGTGGGGGCGAAGAAGACCGGGATCATCCACAGCACCAGGAGCAGAACGCCGCTCACCTTCGGGGCTCTGAGGTCGGAGACGAGTCCGTCGATGAGGATGGTGATCAGCGTGAACGCGATCGTGAGCATCGTGGTGAAGCCAGGAGTGCTGGGCGCTGGGGGAGTCGTGGCGTACAGGTCGCTGACTCCCGAGGACAGGAGGTCGATCACGGTGGTGAATGAACTGCCGGTGGGCACGACGCCGAGAATGAGCGTGCTCGGTGCACAAAGCACGAGGATTGCGATCAGACCCACAATGCACTGTGCGATGACGGCAGCACCTGTGGCCCGAAGGACCGGGACGCTACGGAAGATCGCGCCGACGAGAACGATCAGGAGAATTGCGATGAGCACGGAGGGAAGCCACGCGAAGTCGGAGAAGACGGCGGAGAGTCCGATAGCGGCCAAGACCATTGCCACGAATACGGCACAGGCCTCGAGCCAAGCCGGTGAATGTCTGTCTGCGCTGTCTGATGTTTCGGGGTTCATCGCTTCACCCGCTTCGAATCGAATGCGGTCCATGATTCCGGCAGATCCTCACTCAGTCCCACCATCGTCAGGTCAGTGATGTCGTCGAGGCTTCGGACGGTCACCGGAACGCGACGGGAGAATTGGGCCGCCAGCTCCTTTCCGCGAGCGTCGTCGACGGCGCAGATGACGATGTGGTTGGGATTGTCATGGGAAGGCAGTTTCACTCGGCCGGCCTCGACGAGGGCGGTGAGCAATCGCAGTCTGTCGATATCTCGCTGTCCTTTGAACCTGATCTGATGGCCGGGTGCGACGACGAAGACCTCATAGCCAGCACGCAGGAACGCCGTGCCGGCCGCGGCCGCGGCGGCCAGGAGGAATTCGATTTCCAGGGCGTCCGGGCGGTCATCGTCACCCTTGAGATCGACGACGATGAGCGCGTAGAGCGTCTCCTCGTCGGCTTCGTGACGGACCATGAGCTCACCGGACTTCGCGGTGCTCGGCCAATGGACGTGTCGGAGATCGTCTCCGGGAACATATTCTCGCGTGTGGAAGTCCCGAGCAGTGTGGCCGGCACGGACCTTGCCGTCATCCAGGCGGGCCGGTCTGATCGCCGAGTCGGTGGGAATCCGTGCGGGAAGGATCGGCACCGAGACAGCTACAGGGTAGCCGGCGATGACCTTCTTCTTCCTCGTCACCAGGCCGAAGGGGCCAGAGACAGTGATCAGCACAGTTTCCACTCCGCTGAGTCCACGACGATACGGGGTGAAGGACGTCAGGACGGTCTGAGAAGCTCCGTGGGCCAGAGGTGGAACTTGCCCGACCGTGGAATCGCCGAAGCCCTCGCCTGCCACGAAGCTGATTGTCGAGGACGGGATGGCCAGACGCCCGGTGTTTGTCACCAGTGCCTCGACCTGAACCTCTTTCCCCTCGTGGGCAAGCGGGTAGCGGTCTCTGGACTGAGGCAGCGCCACGGTAGGCAGCCCCGTCCGCAGCGTGATCGAAACGCGGCGGGTGCCCCAGGTGATCAGCAGTGCCGAAAGGATGACCAGCGCCAGAAGCAGAATTCCAGCAGGCAGCAGCCCGGGGAGCGCGAACCGATATGCGGTGATGATCAGTGCGACTCCGGCGAGGACGAAGATGATTCCTGAGGTGCTCAGACGCATGTGGTCACTGAACCGTCGAAATGGGCACGCGGGCCAGGAGGCGGCCGATCAGTTCGGCTGCCAGCTCCGAATCGTCACCGTCTCGCGGGATGATCCGGTGAGCCAAGATGTAGGGGGCCAGAGCCTGAATGTCATCCGGAGTCACGAAGGTCCGTCCCGAGAGCGCGGCGCGAGCCTTGGCCGCGCGGAGAAGGTGGACACCGCCTCGGGGCGAGCAGCCGAGGAGGATGGCCTCGTCATTGCGGCTGGCATGGAGGATGGAGACGATGTATTCGCGCAGCTCCCGGGCTGCGCTGACATGTCGGACGATTCCCCGAGCCTGGTTGATCTGCTCGAGGCTGGTTACCGGAGTGGCGCTGGATAGCGGATCGTGCTCGATCTGGTTGTCCAGAAGGTCGATCTCGTCAGCAGTTTCAGGGTAGCCCAGCGAGATTCGAGTCATGAAGCGGTCCCGCTGTGCTTCGGGAAGCGCGTACGTACCTTCCATGTCGATCGGGTTCTGAGTAGCCACGACGATGAACGGCGATGGCATCTGGTAGGTCTCGCCGTCGATGGTGGCCTGACCTTCGGCCATGCACTCAAGCATCGCGGACTGAGTCTTGGGGGAGGCGCGGTTGATCTCATCGGCAATGACGATATTGGCGAACACGGGACCCTGCCGGAACTCAAAGTGCCGGGTCTCCTGATTGAACAGGTTCACGCCGACGACGTCAGTCGGCAGCAGGTCGGGGGTGAACTGGATGCGCCTGACCGAACCATCGACGACCTTGCCCATGGCTCGTGCCAACAGAGTCTTTCCGACTCCGGGCACGTCCTCGAGGAGGACGTGGCCCCCTGCAAGGAGCGCAACCAGAGACAGTCCGACTGCTTCATCCTTGCCTTCGAGGACGGCGTTCATTGCTGTGCGTGCCCGTGAGGTGAGTTGCTGCACCCATTCGATGTGCTCGGCACCGATCACGGAATTGGCCTGAGTACCTTCTTGGCTGATCGACATGATCCCATTGTCCCCTATCCCGTCTCCTGCATCCACACGGGCATCGTTCGACCTTTCGAGCAGTCGTCGCTGACCTTTCCGCTGGTCACCATTCGGCCGTTCGGGCAGCCGCGTTCGGCATCACCGGCCGCGCCGGCGCGGGGGTCTGATTCTGGCATCTCGGCCACGGTGCCGGCGGCTGGGGGACTGCGCAGCTGCCCTTTCCTGTCCTGCAGAGCAGGCCCCTCCACATCACTCCCCACTTTCCTCCCCACTTTCCTCCCCACATCGCTCCACCAGAGATCCCCACTTCCCTCCCCACTTCCCTCCCCCGAAAAGCTCTAGGCCTCGGTCTTCCGCGCAAAATCAGGGATCTGGCCCCCTGATGGGCGCCGCGTCGAGGCGGCACTGAAGGCCGAAATGCACCGCTGAAGGCCGATTGCGCACCACTTCCGACTCGCCGACTGCAAATTTTCCCCACTTTCCTCCACCTATCTGACCTGGGGTTTTACAGGTCTAACAGGTGCCGTAGGGGTAAACCACTAGATTGGGTGGAGGGAAGTGGAGTACTGTGGTTGCTATCGGAGCCAATTGGGTTTCGAAAGGGGTGAGACGACATGTTCTTGGGCACTCATTTGCAGAAGCTCGACGACAAAGGTCGGCTCATCCTGCCCGCAAAGTTCCGGGAGGAGCTTTCGCCCGGTCTCGTATTGACCCGTGGACAGGAGAACTGCCTCACCCTGTTCCCCACCACGGAATTCGAAGCCGAGCACGAGCGAATCCAGAACGCGCCGAAGACGAATAAGGAAGCTCGCGATTACCAGCGTGTGTTCCTGTCGGCGGCCTTTGCGGATCAACCGGACAAACAGGGACGCATCACGGTCCCGAACATATTGCGGCAGTACGCATCACTTGATCGGGAAGTTGCGGTGATCGGCATGGGCAACCGCGTCGAGATCTGGGACTCACCGACATGGGATAACTACCTGGTCGGCGCTCAGCAGGCATTCGCTGAACGTGAGAACGAGGTGATTCCAGGAGTGATCTGATTCTGCTCGGGTTTGATCCTTGCCCGCCGTGTTCGAGTTTCGGGGAACTTCCCCGTTTCCGAAGTTCGGCAGTCCTGACACACTTCCCCGGTGCCAGGGCAGCGGCGGACAAGGTTCTGGCTCCAGCAGTTCACCCCCACGACCACCACCCACGAAGGACTCACCTATGAACGATCAGCACGTACCAGTGCTCCTGGAGCGCGTGGTCGAGCTCATCGGGGTCGGAGTCCAGGCCGCCAGAGACAATGGGCACACCCCCATCGTCGTCGACGGCACGCTGGGCATGGGAGGCCACTCCGAGGCCATCCTCACCGCCTTCCCCGATGTCCACCTCATCGGAGTCGACCGCGACACCCAGGCCATCGATATCGCCACGAAGCGACTTGCGCCCTTCTCCGACCGCATCGACATCGTCCATGCCGTCGATGACGAGATCCCAGAGATCCTTGACGACCTCGGCGTCGATCGCATCAGCGCCGTTCTCCTCGACCTCGGGGTATCGTCCCTGCAGCTCGACGAGGACGAGAGAGGGTTCTCCTACTCCCGTCCGGCGCCCTTGGACATGAGGATGGATCGAACCCAGACCCTGACCGCCGCCGAGGTGCTGGCCACCTACCCCGAAGCTGAACTCCGACGCATCCTCCGTGAGTACGGCGAAGAGAAGATGGCCGGCCGGATCGCGAAGATCATCGTCACCGACCGTGAAGATGCGCCATGGGAGACCTCGCAGCAGCTCGCAGCGATGCTGGGACGGGTCCTTCCCCAGACGAAGAAGAAGTCCCACCCCGCGAAGCGAACGTTCCAAGCCCTGCGCATCGAAGTCAACGACGAACTCGGTGTGCTGCGGACAGCTCTCCCGGAGGCACTGCGGGCACTGCATATCGGGGGAGTGGCGGTCATCGAGTCGTACCAGTCCCTCGAGGACACGATCGTGAAGAAGATATTCCGCTCCGCAACCACCACCTCGGCGCCGCCGGACATGCCGGTCGTGCCTGAGGAACTCCAACCGTGGCTGTCCGAAATCATTCGCGGTGCGGAACTGGCCGACAGCGACGAAGCAGACAGGAACCCTCGCGCCAAGAGCGTGCGATTGCGTGCAGTACAGAAGATCAGGGAGGCAAGATCGTGAGGAACGCTCAAGCGGCAATCCGCCAACCCCGCGTCACTGAACGGACGCGGCGCCTCGACGAGTCCGCCAGCCGGCCGGTACCGCCTCGGCTCAAGCTCCTGAAGTTCGAGCTGCCGAAGGCCAGGGTCCCGTTCTCTATGCTCTGCGTGGCGATCCTCGTCGCCACCCTCGTGGCGGTGCTGCTGCTCAACATCTTCATCTCCCACACCTCGTATCAGATCGACCAGCTGAATTCCGAGAAGGAACAGCTGGCCGAGCAGAAGGATCGACTGGTCGAAGACAATTCGTACCGCGAATCTCCGCAGAACATCTCGATCGCGGCCGAGGAGCTCGGACTGGTCCGCGACTCCTCGCCCGAGTTCCTCGATGCGAAGACCGGAAAGATCATCGACGCACCTCCGATCGACGTCAGCGGAGAAAAGAAGCCGACAGTTGTCCCCGGCCCGCGTGCCAATACCCGCGAAGACCTCCGTCCCAATCTACGATCGGATGAGAAGCTGCCAGTAGTCGGGGGCAGTCCCAGCAAGGACATCGCGCCACCGGCTCAGGAAACTCCGAAATAAGGAGAGTCCGACAGCCATTCGCCGACAAGCAAGGACCAAGGACAGTGCAATGGGCCCACGAGCCACTCGGGTGAAGAACAAAGGCGGACGAGGCAAACCCAACCTTCGCCTGCGGATGGCACTGATCGCGGCTCTGTCCATCCTGGTTCTCCTCGTGACCTCCGGACGGCTGATCTCGATCCAGGGCATGGATTCGATGAAACTGGCTGAGAAGGCACTGTCGAACCGACTCGTCACCAAGACCCTGCCCGCCTCGCGGGGTCAGATTCTGGCCTCCGACGGCACGGTCCTGGCTGACAGCGTCTCCCGATATCAGCTCGTCGTGGACCAGCAGAACGTGGCCCAGTACAAGGTTGACGGAAAACTGGTCGGGGCCTGGGGAGCAGCCGAAGCTCTGGCGAAGCCCCTCGACACCGACCCCGGACTGCTGTACCCGAAACTTGTCGGCGACAAACGCTGGAACCCCGTTGCCAAGGGACTCACCTCCGAGACCTGGCGGGCCGTGAAGAAGCTCAACATCCTCGGCCTCTCCGCCGAGGAGTACGCCGTGCGCTCCTACCCATCAGGTGCAGTGGCAGGGAACCTCGTGGGCTTCCTCAGCTCGGACGGCCAGCCTCAGGCGGGCCTGGAGATGGCCTACAACGACCAGTTGAACGGGCGCGACGGTCAACAGCAGTACGAACGCGGTGCTCGAGGCGAGATCATCCCGCTCGGCGACAACAACACGCGCAATGCCGTCGATGGCAAAGGCCTGCAGACGACGATCGACCCGGCCCTGCAGTACTACGCCCAACAGGCGATTGAGGAGCAGCGGAAGGAACATGAGGCCGAATCAGCCTCGATCGTCATCAAGGACATCGAGACCGGCAAGATCCTCACCGCCGCAGACGCACCCAGCGTCGATCCCAACTCACCGGGCAAAGTGGGCGGCACCGACCGTGGTTCGCGCATCTTCACCGACGTCTTCGAACCCGGCTCGACCGCAAAGATGGTCACGGCCGCGGCTCTGCTCGACCAGGGTCTGGTCACCCCTGAACAGGAGTTCACGGTTCCGGACAAGTGGAAGGCACCCAACGGAGAGGAATTCCGGGACTCGCACCCCCACCCGGACGAGAAGCTCACCTTCGCCGGAATCCTCTCCGAATCGTCGAACACCGGCACCATTCTGGCGGGCAACAAACTCTCGGAAGAACAGCGCTACGGTTACTTGAAGAAGTTCGGGTTCGGTTCGCCGACAGGCATCGAGTTCCCTGCCGAGACCTCTGGCATCCTCCACCCCTACAAGGACTGGGACGGCCGCACCAAATACACCGTGATGTTCGGCCAGGGCGTGGCCGCGAACGCCGTGCAGACCACCGATGTCATCGCGACGATCGCCAACGGCGGAGTGCATGTCCCCTCGAAGCTCGTCGATGGAACGGTCTCCCCATCAGGGAAGACGATCCCGAATCAGGCAGGCGAACCTCAACGCGTCATCAGCAAGAAGGCCGCTGACCAGACTCTGTCCATGCTCGAAGGCGTCGTTGCCGAGGGCACCGGCAAATCGGCACAGGTCTCCGGCTACAGGGTGGCGGGAAAGACAGGAACCGCGCAGGCACCGGCAGCCGAGGGCGGCGGCTACGACGGCTACACAGCCTCCTTCGTCGGCGTCCTCCCCGCCGAGGACCCGCAGATCGCGATCTCTGTGACGTTGCAGCGGCCCCGAAACGGCTATTACGGTGGAAGCGCCGCAGCTCCGGTATTCTCCGATGTCGCCGGCTTCGCCATGCGGCACCTCAAGATCCCACCGTCGACCGCAGATCCCCAGCTCCCTGCTCGAGAATGGAAATAATGCGCATCTCACAGCTGCTGCCAGCAGCCCCTGGAACCATTCATGGAGATCCCGACCGCGAGGTCGGGGGAGTCTCTCACGATTCGCGCACGGTATCGCCCGGCCACCTCTATGCCGCGCTGCCGGGCGCGAACGTCCATGGAGCGAAGTTCGCGCCGGATCTCATCGATCGCGGGGTCGCCGCGATCCTCACCGACGCGACCGGCTGGGACATGATCGCCCACAGTGTCGACCCGCAGACTCTCGCCGAGGTGACCGGGCTGATCGTGGAGCACCCGCGAGCCGTTCTGGGTTATGTCTCGGCCGCCGTGTACGGCACTTCGGGGCGCCCTCAGCTGATCGGTGTGACCGGAACCAACGGAAAGACGACGACGACCTATCTGGTCGACGGCATGCTTGAGGCCCTCGGTCATCGCACCGGTGTCATCGGGACAGTGGCGACGCTGATCGCCGGTGTCACCGAGCCGAGCGTGCGCACGACTCCGGAAGCTCCCGAGCTGCATGCCCTGTTCGCGAAGATGCGCGCTGCTGATGTCGACACCTGTGCCATGGAAGTGTCCTCACATGCTCTGAGCCAGCACCGCGTCGACGGTGCCCACTTCGCCGTCTCAGGTTTCACGAACCTCTCCCAGGACCATCTCGACTTCCACAATTCCATGGACGAATACTTCGGCGTCAAGGCCGAGCTGTTCACTCGCGCCTTCTCCGACACCGCCGTCATCGTCGTTGAGGACAGGTGGGGCGAGAAGATGGTCGAGGCGGCACAGGTGCCGGTGCGCACGCTGGGACGCGACGATCGCAGCGACTGGCGGATCGAACACACTCCAGGAGAATCAGACTTCGTCCTCCACCTCGACGGACCCGATGATGAGGTCATCGCACTGCGATCCCCGCTGCCGGGAGATTTCAACGTCACGAACACTGCACTGGCCGCAGCCATGCTCCTGGAAGCCGGAATTCCGGCCACCGACCTCAACGAAATCGGCCGAACCTTCGTCGCATCGGTCCCCGGACGGATGGAGATCATCGACGTCAGCGGACCACGAGCCGAGGGCCAGTCTCATCCGGAACTCCTCCCACGCGCGATCGTCGACTACTCGCACACCCCCGACGCGATCGAGAAGGCGCTGGAGTCACTCCACGCCGACAGCGACGAACTGGTGATCATCTTCGGCGCCGGCGGTGACCGGGACAGAGGGAAGCGATTCGGAATGGGCCAGGCAGCCGCTCGGGGAGCCGATGTGATCGTTCTCACCGACGATAATCCGCGCACCGAGGATCCGGCAACGATCCGGGCCGCTATCAAAGATGGCATCGATGCTGAGATCTCAACCGGAGGTGCACGTGTGAAGAAAGTCATTGAAGTGGCAGAAAGAGGGGCCGCCATCGACCAGGCGATTGCTGCTGCTGGAACCTCCACAACCGTGCTCATCGCAGGGAAGGGGCACGAAACCGGGCAGTCCGCAGGCGGGGTGGTGACCGACTTCGACGACCGGTTGAGGACACGCTCGGCGCTGCGCGCGCGACTTGGCGGCGTACAAACAGGTAAAGTTCACAGTTGATATGAAGCGACTGAGTGCAGCCGAAATAGCAACCGCCGTCTCCGGCGAGTTGTACGGCGTAGACCCCGAGACCAAATTGTCCGCCGGAGTGGTAACCGATTCGAGAGAAGTCGGACCCGGCGATATCTACGTTGCCCGCCGAGGTGAATCCTTCGACGGCATCGAATTCGCAGCAGCAGCCGTGGAGGCCGGCGCAGCGCTGATCATCGGCGAATCCGTTCCCACGCTTGACGATGCGACCCTGCCGACGGTCCTCGTCTCCGATGCCACTGAGGCACTGGGCCAGTTGGCCAAGGCCAACATCGAGGCACTGCGCGAGGTCGGTGAGATCACGGTCATCGCGATCACCGGATCGGTCGGCAAAACCACAGTGAAGGATCTCGCTGCCGATCTGCTCGCCGGCGAGGCCGAGACGGTGTGGCCGCCGAACTCCTACAACAACGAGGTAGGCGTGCCCCTGACGGCACTGCAGGCGGGGGAGACCACGCGCTTCCTGGTCCTTGAGATGGGCGCCCGTTCGATCGGCAATCTCGCCTACCTCACCAGCCTTGTCCGCCCCGACATCGCTGTCGAGCTCGCGGTCGGCACCGCCCATTCGGGTGTGTTCGGCTCGATCGAGAACACCGCCCGTGCGAAGGCTGAACTCGTCGAGTCCCTCACTGCCGGATCCGTTGCCATCCTCAACGCCGACGACTCACGAGTGGCCGGAATGCGAGAGGTCCTCTCGCCAGAGGTCGACACCTTGTGGTTCTCACAACGGGAATCGCTGCCAGAGTGGGTTGCCGGTGAGGACTCCGTCGTCCGTGGCACAGGCGTCACGACAGACGCCTCCGGACACGCAACCTTCTCGCTGAACCTGCCAGGGGAGGAGCCGCAGGACGTTCGTCTGGCTCTGATCGGTGAACATCACGTGGGCAATGCCCTTGCCTCGGCAGCCATCGCCCACGCCTGTGGGGTTGGCGTGAAGTCCATCGTGACCACGCTTTCAACCTCCTCGGCCGCGAGCCGCTGGCGCATGGAGCTCATCGACTCACCCTCGGGCGTGACCGTGCTCAACGACGCCTACAACGCGAACCCGGAGTCAATGCGCGCCTCCTTGAAGACGCTGGCGTCGATGGGCCGCGGCGACGAGGACAGCCGACCACGTCGGACGTTCGCCGTCCTCGGCGAGATGCTGGAGCTCGGCGACGAATCCATTTCCGCACACTCCGATATCGGCGAGCTCGTCGTGCGACTCAACATCACCCGCACCATCGTCGTCGGTGACGGAGCGAAGCCCATCTTCAACGCTGCGAACCTCGAAGGTTCATGGGGCAACGAAGCGGCTTGGGTCGCGACAGCTGCCGAAGCGAAGGACCTGCTGAGTGCGGAATTGGCTCCCGGGGACATCGTCCTGTTCAAATCCTCCAGAGATGCCGGTCTGCGCTATCTCGGAGATGAAATCGCCGGTGTATCGGGGGCCCAATGATCGCCGTACTGCTCGCCGCCTGCCTGGCACTGATCCTGGCACTGGTCGGCACGCCGCTGTTCATCCGTGTTCTGGTCAAACGAGGCTACGGCCAGTTCGTCCGTGATGACGGACCGACCTCACACGCCACGAAACGCGGCACACCGACCATGGGCGGCGTCGTCATCATCGGTGCCGCCATCCTGGCCTACCTGCTCGGACACCTGTTCACCGGATCCGTGCCCACCGCTTCCGGACTCCTCGTCCTCTGGCTGGCCGCAGGACTCGGAGTGGTCGGCTTCCTCGACGACTTCATCAAGATCAAGAAGCAGCGCTCCCTGGGCCTGCGACCGGTGCCCAAGCTCCTCGGCCAGGCTTTCGTCGGAATCTCCTTCGCTGTGCTGGCCCTGCAGTTCCCGAACTCATTCGGTGAAACCCCGGCGTCGACGAAGGTGTCGTTCATCCGCGACACCAACCTCGACCTGGCATTCGGATCCGCAGTGCTCGGACTCATCCTGTTCGTCATCTGGGCCAACCTCATCGTCACCGCGGTATCGAATGCGGTGAACTTGACCGACGGCCTCGACGGACTGGCCGCCGGCGCTTCGGTCGTCGTCTTCGCCGCTTATGTCGTCATCGGCACATGGCAGTCGACGCAGAACTGCAATCTGATGACGGATGCCACGAACGCCTGCTACTACATGCGCGATCCACGTGACCTCGCTATGGTCGCCGGGGCCATGGCAGCTGCGTGTTTCGGCTTCCTGTGGTTCAACACCTCACCTGCGAAGATCTTCATGGGGGATACCGGCTCCCTGGCCATCGGCGGCGCAATCGCCGGTCTCGCGATCATGTCGCGGACCGAGCTTCTGCTCGTCGTCCTCGGCGGACTCTTCGTCATCATCACACTCTCCGTGATCATTCAGGTCGTGTCGTTCAAGACCACCGGAAAACGCGTCTTCCGAATGGCTCCGCTCCAACATCACTTCGAACTCAAGGGATGGGCAGAGGTCACGATCGTGGTCCGGTTCTGGATCATCGCCGCACTCTTCGTCATCGCCGGAATCTGTCTCTTCTACGCCGAATGGGTGTCTCGCATTGGCTGAGAATCCCCTCACCGATTATCCGAACGCCGAGGCGATCCCGGCCGCACTCGTGGGGCCGAGCTCGTCCTTGGACGGGTTGCGGATCCTCGTCACCGGTCTCGGTGTGACAGGGTTTCCCGCAGCTGTCCATCTCGGCGAACGCGGTGCCGATGTGATCGTCGTCGACGGCGATGATCAGTCAGACGTCAGCGAGAAGGCTCAGATCCTCGAGGTCTTCGACGTCGATATCCGGCGCGGAGAAGACCACGTCACGAACCTGCCCGCGGAACCGCTCGATCTGGTCGTGACTTCGCCCGGGTGGCGTCCCGACCACCCCTTGCTCCTGTCCGCCGCCGAGGCGGGTGTGCCCGTGATCGGCGAAGTCGAGTTGGCCTGGCGGATCCGTGGCACCAACGACGCCAAATGGCTGGCGATCACCGGCACCAACGGCAAAACGACGACCACGACCATGCTCGAATCCATGCTCCTGGCCGGTGGTCGCAAGGCCAAGGCCTGCGGCAACATCGGTGCACCGCTCCTTGAAGCCGTGCTCGAGCCCGGACTCGAGGTGCTGGCGATCGAACTCTCGAGCTTCCAGCTCCACTGGCAGTATTCGCTGAGTGCCGACGCCGCCGCCGTGCTCAACATCGCCCCCGATCATCTGGACTGGCACGGCAGCGCCGATGCCTATGAGGCCGATAAGGCCAAGATCTATCACCAGGCCAAGACCGCGTGCATCTACAACGTCGCCGACGAGGTGACACTGCACATGGTCGAAGAAGCCGACGTCGTCGACGGTGCCAAAGCCATCGGCTTCACGACGGCCATCCCACGACCGGGGGAGCTGGGCGTCGTCGAAGATATGCTGGTCGATCGCGCCTTCATTCCGCAGCGATACTCCTCGGCCGCTGAACTCGCCTCCTTGGACGATGTCGCCGCCGCGACCGGAGTTCCCGGCCGTGCGCCGGCAGACCACCAGGTGTCGAACGCACTCGCGGCCGCAGCCCTGGCACGGAGCATCGGGGTACCGGGTCAGGCGATCTCGGAGGGACTGAAGAACCACTCGCTCGGAGCCCACCGGATGGTCACCGTGGCGGAGAGCAACCAGATCACCTGGGTCGACGATTCGAAGGCGACGAACACCCACGCAGCCAATGCTTCGCTCGGCAGCTTCGACTCGATCGTCTGGATCGCCGGAGGGCTGCCCAAAGGGGCGGACTTCACCTCACTTTTCGCCGATCACGGCCACAGACTCCGAGCACTCGTGCTCATCGGAGCCGAAGAAGCAGCCTTCCGTGAGGCCATCGCGGCGACAGTTCCAGATCTCGACGTAATCAGAATCGAACCTGCTCTCGCCGTGGACTCGGGCGTACCCCGACGCCGGGGCGAAGCCGTGGTCGCTGCAGCAGTGGAAGCAGCCGCAGACATCGCCCGCGCAGGCGACACCGTACTGCTGGCTCCCGCGGCAGCCAGCATGGACCAATTCCTCAACTACAACACTCGGGGTGAACTCTTCACCCAGGCTGTCCACGCTCACCTGGGGAGCTGACATGGGACGGCAGACAACCGCGAGATCTCAGTCACGCCGTCACCGATCGACCAGGTCGGCCGAGCCGGCCCAGCACGCCCAGCCGGCCGTTGGCCCCGCGGGGAACACGAAGGCCGCAGCGAAGAAGACTGCAGCGAAGCCGAGCGCGAAGTCGAGCGCGAAGTCGCCGAACGCGCCGAAGACCGCGACTGTGAAGAACACCGCGACCGCGAAAGCGTCGTCTTCGAAGACCACAGCTGGCACGAAGCGGGCAGGGCCGAAGAAGACCACTGCTGCAAAGAAGGCCACGCCGAAGAAGACCGTCGGCACGAGTTCTGCTCGCAACGGCAAACAGACGATGAGCGTACGCAGCACCCAGACGACTCACCCTCGGAATCATCCTCGGGCAGGAGCTGCTCGGGCAATGCTGTCTTCGGTGCGCCGTGAATTCGACCGAGTCTCTGCCTATCCGCTGACGACCTATTACCTGATTCTGGTTTCGGTCCTCGCACTCACGTCCCTCGGACTCGTCATGGTCCTCTCAGCGTCCTCGATCACCTCTTATGACGGCGGAGAAGGATCATCCTTCGCCTACTTCAATAAGCAGGCTGGGTTCGTCGCGTTGGGCATCGTCCTCATGGTCGTGACCTCGTTCTTTCCGCTGCACACTTGGCGGAAAGTGTCATGGTGGGCGCTGCTGCTCGGCGTTGTCATGCAGGCATCCGTATTCCTCCCCGGTGTCGGCAAGTCAACGAAGGGCAACGCGAACTGGATCCAGTTCGGCGGGTTCCAGCTCCAACCCTCAGAGTTCCTCAAGATTGCCCTGGCCGTGTGGCTGGGAGCCGTCCTGGCCAGCAAGTACGGAAAGATGACAACCTTCGGCCACGCCATGATCCCCGTCGTCCCGGGCATCATCATCGCTGTCGGCCTCGTCGTCGGCGGCAATGACCTCGGCACGGGGCTGGTGCTCATGGCCATGTCCCTGGTGTGTCTGTTCATCGGCTTCTTCCCCTGGAAGTACTTCCTCCTGCTCTTCGGCGCTCTGGCTGCTGTCGCCGCGTTCTTCGTCTTCAGTTCTCAGAACCGACTCCAACGCATCACCGCGGCACTCACCGGTCACGCAGACCAGACTGCATCCGATGTCACCGGCCAGGCTTGGCAGTCCAACCACGGTCTGTTCTCGTTGGCCTCCGGAGGTTGGCTGGGAGTGGGCCTCGGTGCCAGCCGAGAGAAATGGTCCTGGCTGCCCGAAGCCCACAACGACTTCATCTTCGCCATCATCGGCGAGGAGCTCGGCCTGCTCGGGTCGCTGGCCGTGATACTGATGTTCGTCGCCTTGGCCTGCGGGATGATGAGGGTGATCCTGCGCTCGAAATCCCGATTCGTCCAGATCGCCACGGCCGGACTCTTCGCCTGGCTGATCGGCCAGGCCGCAATCAACATCGCTGTCGTCACCGGACTCCTGCCGGTCATCGGACTGCCCCTGCCCTTCGTGTCCTATGGCGGATCCTCCATCGTCGCCTCTCTGCTGGCGGTCGGGGTGATTCTGTCCTTTGCCAGAACCGAGGACGGAGCTCCCGCCGCGATCAGAGTGCACAAGGACCGTGTGAGGTCCTCCTTCGCCGTACTGGCCAGAAAGAGAAAGAAGTGAGATGACGAGCATTCTCCTCGCCGGTGGAGGTACCACCGGCCATATTTCGCCCATGTTGGCGATCGGCCACGAGCTGCGTGAGAACCACCCCGATTGGGGCGTCTTCGCCCTCGGCACCGCCGACGGCCTCGAAGCCGACATCGTTCCGAAGGCCGGCTTCGAACTCCTCACGATCGACAAGGTCCCGATGCCGCGCTCGATCAGCCCTGCCGCATTGAAATTCCCGAAACGCTTCGCCGCCAACATCTCCCACGTCAAGGCGATCATCGCCGAACGAGATGTGAAGGCCGTCGTGGGAGTCGGCGGATACGTCTGCCCACCCGCGTTCATCGCCGCCAAACAGGCGAAGATCCCTCTGCTCGTCCACGAGGCGAATGCGAAGCCCGGAATGGCGAACCGGCTTGGCGCCGCCCTGACGAAACAGGGCATGGTCGGAGTCACCTTCCCCGATACGAAGCTGCGCAATTCCGAGCTCGTGGGCATGCCGATGCCGACCGAGATCTCGACGCTCGACCGCAGCGACTCAGTCCAGCGACAGGCGTGGCGAGAAGATCTCGGTCTCAACGACGACAAGCCCGTCCTCGTGGTCACCGGTGGGTCCTCCGGAGCGCAGCGCATCAACGATGCCTTCCTCGCAGCGGCCCCGATGTGCCAGGAGAACGGGGTGCAGGTCCTGCACATCACCGGTGCCGGCAAGGATGACGCTCTGCGGGAAGCAGCAGCCCAGCTGCCCGACTACCATGTCGTCGACTACGTCGATGGAATGCACAGAGCCTACGCGGTCGCGGACCTGCTTGTGGCACGTTCGGGCGCAGCGACCGTGTCGGAGGCCACCGTGGTCGGAGTTCCCGCGCTCTACGTCCCACTTGCCATCGGCAACGGAGAACAGCGCCTCAACGCCGCCGGCAGCGTCAGGGCCGGCGCGTCACTGCTCGTCGACAATGCGGACTTCACCCCGTCAACCGTGACCGAACAGATCCTGCCCCTGGTGACCGACCAGGCTCGCTTGGACGCCATGAGCAAAGCAGCCCTTGAGCTGCACTATCCGACCAATGCCGCCAGCACCATGGCCACCATCGTCACTCGCGCTCTGAGAGGTTGAACATGAGCACAGCTGAAATCGTCCCGGCCACAGAGCTGGGTGCCGTCCACTTCATCGGAATCGGCGGTTCGGGCATGTCCGGGATCGCACGGATCATGGTCATGAACGGCGTCACCGTCTCTGGCTCCGATGCGAAGGAATCAGCGGTCGTCGACGTGCTGCGGACACTGGGCGCCAGAGTCGAGATCGGACACTCGGCGGACAACCTCGGCGAGGCAGACACCCTCGTCATCTCCTCAGCCATCCGCAAAGACAATCCCGAGCTCGTCGCCGCCGAAGGCAGGGGCCTGCGGATCCTCCATCGCTCAGGTGCACTGGCATCGCTGATGGCCGACAAGCGAGCCGTGGCGGTGGCCGGGACCCATGGCAAGACCACCACGACGTCCATGACGACCGTGGCGCTGCAGGCCTGCGGGCTCGATCCCTCGTTCGTCATCGGGGGAGTGCTGTCCACGACAGGCACCAACGCCCATCTGGGCACCGGAGACGTCTTCGTCGCAGAAGCGGACGAATCGGACGGCTCGTTCCTGCTCTACGAACCCACGATCGGCATCCTCACCAACGTCGAAGCTGACCACCTGGACTACTACGGGACCCCGGAGAAGGTACGGGAGGCGTTCGTCGAATTCTGTGCCGGAATCGGTGCCGACGGCGGCACCGTCATCGCCTGCGCCGATGACCCGGGTTCGCTCGATGTCGCCGAGGAGGCACGGGCGCAGGGGACTTCCGTCATCCTCTACGGCACCTCCGAAGCCGCAGATATCCGCCTCCGCGAACTCCGATCGGGTCTGGTCTCCGAATTCGTTCTCGACGTCCCGGGACAGGCAGAGCCATTGCCGGTCGCGCTGCGGCAGCCGGGTACCCACAACGCACTCAACGCGACGGCGGCTATCGCCGTCGCCCACAGCCTCGGCGCAGATGTGGCCAAGGCGGCCAGCGGACTCGGAAACTACGGCGGCACCCGGCGACGTTTCGAAGAACGCGGAATCGCGGCCGGTGTGCGCGTCATCGACGACTACGCTCACCATCCGACCGAGCTGCGAGCGGTGCTCAGCGCAGCTCGGGGTGTCGTCACCGAAGAGGGCAGGGTATGGGCGATCTTCCAGCCACATCTCTACTCGCGCACGATGGAATTCCGAGCCGAATTCGGCGAAGCCCTCGGGCTCGCCGACGAGGTCGTCGTACTCGACGTCTTCCCAGCAAGGGAGGACCCGGTTCCAGGTGTCACCGGTGCGCTGATCGCCGATCGCGTCCCACACGAGAACGTGACCTTCGTCGAATCATTCAGCGAAGCGGTGCCGTATGTCGCAGCGCGTGTGCGCCCCGGCGACCTTGTGCTCACACTCGGTGCCGGGGATGTGACGATCCTCGGCCCTGAGCTGCTCACCGCTCTGGAGGCCTGAACACCGTGGCGCCCCTTCCCGAACCGCGCACCGGTGACAACTCGACTGCGGACCTCACCGGGATCATCCGGGCACGTCGGAACCAGGTCTGGCGCCAGCGTCTCGTGCTCATCGGGGCAGCCGCGGCGGTCCTCGTCATCGCCGCCGTGCTCTGGCTCTCGCCGCTCTTGGCCCTCGACAAGGTCAGCGTCAAAGGCAGCGAGCTGGTCGACCACGAACAGGTCTCGAAATCAGTGCTCGACACCGAGGGCGGCACACCGCTGCCCCGGGTACGCCCCGGCGCAGTGGAGAAGAACATCCTCAAGGAGTTTCCCCGGGCAAAGGAAGCCTCGGTGCACTATTCGGGACCACGGAGCCTGAGCATCGAAATCACCGACAGGGACCCGGTTCTGGCGATCACAACGACCAGCGGATTCAAGCTCTTCGACGATGAAGCCGTCAATCTGGGCACCGTCAAGAAGGCTCCCAAGGGCGTGACCGTTCTCGAAGAGTCCGGCGGCGCACCAGACCAGAAGACCGTGGCTGCCGTGATCCGCTTCATGGCAGAACTCCGACCACAGGTGCGCTCCGACCTGGCCTCGATCCACGCCAAGGACGAGAACAACATCGCAGGGGTCATCGACACTGGAAAGGCGAAGGCGAAAGTTGTCTTCGGTGACAGCACAAACGCAAGCCTGAAGATGCGCACCGCCCTGCAGCTGGCGGCCGATGGTCGCACCGATATCGACGTCTCAGTTCCCTCTGTGCCCGTCACCAACTGAAAACCCGCGAAACCAGGACAGTTGACCGGCATTGCCGCCGACACACCGGGTCTGAAGTTTGGCCGATGTCCGACACTCCGGCGAGAATGGTTGCAGTGGTGTTGCCCCGGACAATAGCCTCAGGGCAAAGAAGACTTTTCGAATTTGCACGCAGATGATGCGTGGACGATGCGCCGAAAGAGGAACCGACTTGGCTGAATTCCCACAATCCGGAGCGGATATCAAAGTTGCCGGTACCGGCGGCGGCGGTGTCAACGCTGTTCAGAGGATGATCGACGTCGGACTGCGCGGCGTGGAGTTCATCGCGATCAACACCGATGCCCAGGCGCTTGTGCTCTCGGACGCCGACGTGAAGCTCGAGATCGGACGCGACCAGACGCGCGGACTCGGCGCCGGTGCTGATCCGGAGATCGGCCGTAAGGCCGCAGACTCCAGCGAAGAAGCCATCCGCGACGCACTCGAGGGTGCCGACATGGTCTTCGTCACCGCTGGTGAAGGCGGCGGAACAGGCACAGGTGCGGCTCCGGTCGTCGCCCGTGTCGCACGTTCGCTGGGCGCACTGACGATCGGCGTCGTCACCCGCCCATTCACCTTCGAGGGACGCCGTCGTTCCGCGCAGGCCGAGGCCGGCATCGCCGCGCTTCGCGAAGAGGTCGACACCCTCATCGTCATCCCCAACGACCGACTGCTCTCCATCTCGGACCGCAGCGTCTCCGTCGTCGACGCATTCCGCTCGGCTGACGAGGTGCTGCGCTCGGGTGTCCAGGGCATCACCGACCTCATCTCCGTTCCCGGCCTGATCAACCTCGACTTCGCCGACGTGAAGTCCGTGATGCAGGACGCCGGCACGGCGCTCATGGGCATCGGAGCAGCCACCGGGGATGACCGTGCCGTTCAGGCGGCCGAGTCGGCCATCGCCTCACCTCTGCTCGAAGCCAGCATCGACGGTGCCCACGGCGTGCTGTTCTGCATCCAGGGCGGCGCCGACCTCGGCCTGTTCGAAGTCAACGAAGCAGCTCGACTGGTGCAGGAAGCCGCGCACCCCGAAGCCAACATCATCTTCGGTGCAGTCATCGATGACAATATCGGCGACGAATGCCGCGTCACCGTGATCGCCGCCGGTTTCGACAACACGGTCGCAGGCCAGGACTCAGCCCCGGCCGAGGCTGCTGCTCCTGCCTCGATTCCGATGGCGGCGAACCCCGCAGAAGTCGAACCCGCGCCAGCCGAACAGGCTGAGCCGGCAGCGGACGTCGAGCCTGAACCTCGCAGCGACGAGCACCAGATTCCGACTTCCCTGCCTAATGAGCGCAGCACCTCGAGCCTCGACAACGACCTCGATATCCCGGATTTCCTGAAGTAAGATGCTGCACTCGAGATTCGTCGTTCCCGGAAGGCTGAACGCACATGTGGCGTTCACCGACCGGCACGGCGGCTACTCGAGGGGCGACCTGTCATCGTTCAACCTCGCCCGACACGTCGGGGATGATGATGAGCTCGTCGCCGCCAACCGGGCCGCTCTGGCTCAGGTGCTCGGGCTGAGCGGCGAGCGGCTCAGCTTCGTGTCCCAGGTCCATGGAACCGATGTGCGCAACATCGATTCGCCGGAACAGCTGCGTGAGGATCCTGCGACAGCCGACGCTCAGGTCACGACCCGCGCCGGTATCGGACTGGCCATCATGGTCGCAGACTGCACACCGATCATGCTCGCGGACACCGAGGCTGGTGTCATCGGTGCGATTCATGCAGGCCGGCCCGGAATGGCAGCAGGCGTCGTGCCGGAGACGATCACCCACATGCAGAATCTGGGCGCCACGGACATCCATGCGATCATCGGACCATCAGTGTGCCCACGCTGCTACGAAGTTCCTGCCGCACTGCGGGACGAGGTCGCCGCAGTGGAACCCGTGGCCGCCTCCGTGTCTGTGACGGGAACCCCGGCGATCGATGTGGCGGGGGCGGTGGCTGAACAGCTGCGCCGTGCAGGCGTGAGCATCGACCATTTCTCACGGACCTGCACACGGGAATCCGAGGATCTGTTCTCCTACCGGAGGCAGCACAGCACCGGCCGATTCGCAGGCGTGGTCTGGCTCCAGGAAGAAAACCCCACGACACACCCATGAGACTCACCCGCCAGGCTGGTCTGTTGAGATAGTTTGGCGGCAGGCGAGGAAGTGCCTAAGGCCGAGGAGTGGAAAAATGTCAGCAATCAAGAAGACGCTGGAATACCTGGGTTTCGTCGAAGAAGAGGACGAGCCCATCGAACGTCGGGACCGTGAGGTCATCGACACCTACGAAGAGCCCGTCGAAGACTACGTCGAGGACGAGGAACGGCCCCCTGCCCAAGTGACGCCGATCCATCCGACACCGATACGTCCAGTTGACTCTCCCGCGCCAGGAATCTCCATGAATCGCATCAAGACCATCCATCCCCGCAGCTATAACGACGCTATGGTGATCGGTGCCGCGTTCCGTGAGGGCACACCGGTGATCATGAACCTGTCCGAGATGGACGAGAACAATTCGAAGCGCCTCGTTGACTTCTCAGCCGGACTGATCTTCGGTCTGCACGGTTCCATCGAGCGCGTGACGAACAAGGTGTTTCTTCTCACCCCTGAGGACATCGAGGTCAGCGGAGAGAACGAGTCGGATCCGGATACTCAGGCGAGCTTCTTCAACCAGAGTTGAGCAGTTCGACGTCGGGTTGACGACGTTCTTATCTCATCCTCAGCTCCGACGTATAGGCTGTGGAGCGACAGCTAAGCATCAAAGAAAGGCACGAGGAAACACGTGGCCATCATCTTCTACATCCTCGGCACGGCACTCAGTCTTTACGTCTATGTTCTCCTGGCACGAGTGGTCCTCGACCTCGTTCAGGTGTTCTCGCGCGAGTGGAAGCCCGCCGGCTTCTTCCTTGTGCTGGCGGAGATCGTGTACACATTGACCGATCCGCCGCTGCGTCTGCTGCGCAAGGTGATTCCACCCTTGCGGTTGGGACAGATCTCACTGGATCTGGGCTTCATCGTGCTGCTGATCGGAATTCAGATTCTGGCATCAGTGCTGTTCAACTTCTCGAGGGTGACCGTCTGAAACCACCTGCTCGGACGGCGCACGGCGAGGTGTTACGACTTCGTTACGCGAATGATGCACACGTCACTGTGAGGATCGTGAGATGGTGCCCGGTTCGCTGAACAGTTCCGAGTGTTGCTAGGCTCGATTATTACAACTTCGTCATATGAAAATTGCGACACGGCTTTTCTGCAGGACAAAACTGCAGGTGTTACGCTAATGTGACGTTGAAGCCGTCTGAATGGCGGCAGCGTAATGAATGTAGATCGACCAAAGGTGACCTCATGGCGCTCACGCCTGAAGACGTAGTAAACAAGCGGTTCCAGCATGTGAAGTTCCGCGACGGGTACGACCAGGATGAAGTCGACGATTTCCTCGATGAGGTTGTCGTAGAGATCCGCCGTCTCTACCAGGAGAACGACGAACTTCGCCAGAAGCTCTCCACTGCCGAACAGCGCGTCAAGGAACTCGACGCCGGCGGGGCATCTGCTGCTGCACCTGCTCAGGACATCGATGCCACTCAGGCTATGCCTGCTGCGGTGCCAGCTCCCTCTTCCCCGAACAACACCGATGCGCCGAAGCAGGGCCAGACTCCTGCAGCACCTGCTGTTCCGGAGAAGACCGAGCAGTCTTCGGCACCTGCAGTCAAGGAAGCATCGCCCGCTTCGCAGACCCCTCCTGCGAACCAATCAGCTCCAGCCGTCAACGGCGCTGCACCTGCTGCGGCAGGCACTGCCGCCGGGCTGGGCCTCGGATCGAGCTTGGGCAGCGGAGATGGCGACGCTCACGGACTCATCGCTCTTGCTCAGCGCGTCCACGACGAGCACGTGGCAGAGGGCGAACGCCGTCGCGACGAGCTCATCAGGAGTGCAGAGACCGAAGCCAAGGACATCGTCGGCAAGGCCGAGACCAAGCGTGATGAGACCCTGTCGAATCTGGAAACTCAGAAGTCGACTCTCGAGCGTTCGATCGACCAGCTGTCGAACTTCGAGCGTCAGTACCGGACGCGTCTGAAGAGCTACCTCAACGATCAGCTGCGCGACCTCGAGAACTCAACCAGTCTGGCACCGGAGACCCTGGACGGGAACTCCTTCGGTTCGTCGTCGAATCACAAACTCTGATTCGTCACAGCAGACACGCAAGGTCCGGGAACTCCTTGGAGATCCCGGGCCTTGTTCGTGCCCTCATGAGTTGGACCGAAGCTTCGGAGCTGCCGCCTTCGTGCCCTCAGTCAGTGAGTTAGAATGAGCCAAATGAACGACGATGCCACTGAGACGAGACCCCGGCGGCGCAGAATGCTCGGGACGTTGTTCGGCATAGCCGTGATTGTCCTCGTGGTGGATCAGTTCACCAAGTTCCTCGCAGTCACATTACTTGAAGGTCAGGAGCCGATCTCGGTCATCGGCACGCTGGCGGGCTTCAACTTCTACCGGAATCCCGGGGCGGCGCTGGGACTCGGCTCCGGAGTGACCTGGATCTTCCCCCTGATCGCGATCATCGTGTTCGCAGGCATCATCATGCTGTCGAGGAAGTTGGGCTCGGTGGCGTGGGCCATCGGACTGGGACTGCTGCTGGGCGGACTGTTCGGCAACCTTGTGGATCGTCTGTTCCGTGAGCCCGGCTTCCTCCACGGAGCCGTCGTCGATTTCATCGACCTATCGTTTTTCATCTGCAATGTCGCCGACATTGCGATATCCGCCGCGGCAGTCACCCTTGTGGTGGCAAGCCTCACAGGCATTGAACTGGACGGATCGGACTCGAAGCACCCGAGCACGGTCGGAGAGGACACACATGGCTGAACGCTCGATCCTGGTACCCGAGGGCCTAGAGGGCCAGCGGGTGGACTCGGCGCTGTCGAAGCTGCTGGGGCTCTCCCGCACAGCAGCCGCCGACATCTGCGCAGAAGGGGGCGTGCAGCTGTCCGGACAGATCGTGGCAAAATCAGACCGCGTCGAAGCCGGTGCACGCCTGGACATCATGATGCCCGAGCCTCCACAGCCGTTGGAGGTCGTGCCAGATCCGGTCCCTGGGATGAAGATCGTCCATGACGAGGATTCCTTCGTCGTCGTCGACAAACCCGTTGGCGTCGCGGCACACCCGGCGCTGGGGTGGAAGGGGCGCACCGTCGTCGGCGGGCTCGCTGCCGCCGGTTTCAGGATTGCCACTTCGGGTGCGCCTGAGCGGCAGGGGATCGTGCAGCGTCTCGACGTGGGCACCTCGGGCCTGATGGTCATCGCGAAGAGCGAGTACGCCTACAGCGTGCTCAAACGCGCGTTCAAGGAACGTACCGTGGAGAAGACCTATCACGCGGTCGTCCAGGGACTGCCGGATCCGGTGCTCGGCACGATCGACGCTCCCATCGCTCGCAATCCGCGACATGACGGCCTCTATGCCGTCCACAGCGGAGGAAAGAACGCGATCACCCACTATGAGGTCCTCGAAGCGCACCGTCGGGCCTCCCTGGTGGAGGTTCATCTCGAAACCGGACGCACCCACCAGATCCGAGTTCATTTCTCCGCCCTCAAACGTCCCTGCGTCGGTGATCTTCCCTACGGAGCCGATCCGGGCCTGGCCAAGGATCTGCGCCTGGAACGTCAGTGGCTGCACGCCGTCAAACTCGGATTCCATCACCCGGAATCGAACGAATGGGTCGAATTCGAGAGCGGATACCCCGACGACCTGCAGTATGCGATCGATCGCATCCGCACACCCTGAACGCTAGCCGGATGAGCGCACCGAACACCGCATCATCTCCTCGCTGAGCGATTCTGCTTCGGCCGCCGAGGTGGTGGCGCAGGCCTCGTCGGGCGAGTCACCGGTGGACTGATCTGTCAGTCTCGGATGGTCTAAGCTGGTGGTCGCAACACAGGTCATATCAGAGGGAAGGCTGCCAGTGCCGAAAGACGATTTCGTCCATCTTCACGTTCACACCGAATACTCGATGTTGGACGGAGCAGCCCGACTCACGGACCTGATGGCCGCGACGAAGGCCTCGGGAATGTCGGCCATCGCGACCACGGACCATGGTTACCTGTTCGGAGCCTTCGACTTCTGGTCACAGGCGACCGCCGCCGACATCAAACCCATCATCGGAGTCGAAGCCTATGTCACCCCGGGAACTGACCGGCGTGACAAGACGAGGGTGAAATGGCGCACGGACGAGTCGCAGAAACGCGATGACCTCTCAGGCGGCGGCGCCTACACCCACATGACGCTGCTCTCACGCAACAACACCGGCATGCGCAATCTGTTCAAAGCCTCGTCCTATGCATCCCTCGATTCCGTGTTCAGCAAATGGCCGCGCATCGACCAGGACCTGTTGGAGACCTATTCTGACGGACTGATCGCGACGACAGGCTGTCCCTCGGGGGAGATCCAGGTTCGTCTGCGCCTGGGACAGTACGAAGAGGCGAGGGCCGCGGCCGGCAAATACCGAGAGATGTTCGGCAAAGACAACTACTACGTCGAACTCATGGATCACGGGCTCTCCATCGAGAAGCGAGTGACCAAGGACCTGATCCGTCTGTCGAAGGAGATGGACATCCCGTTGGTCGCGACCAACGACCTGCACTACACACATGAGTCCGATGCGAAGGCGCACGAGGCGCTGCTGGCCATCCAATCGGGGTCGAAGCTCATCGAGCCGACGTATGACCAGGGCGGTTCGCGTTTCGCCTTCTCCGGATCCGGCTACTATCTGAAGTCTGCTGCGGAGATGCGGGCACTGTTCTCCGAGTTCCCCGAAGCCTGCGACAACACGCTCGAGATCGCCGAGAAGTGCGAAGTCTCGTTCGACACATCTGCGAACTACATGCCGAAGTTCCCGTGCCCGCCCGGAGAGGACGAAACCTCGTGGCTGGTCAAAGAGGTCCAGACGGGCCTCGAATATCGGTACCCGGGAGGAATTCCCGACGATGTTCGCAAACAGGCCGACTACGAACTCGACGTCATCATCTCGATGGGCTTCCCCGGCTACTTCCTCGTCGTCGCCGACTTCATCAACTGGTCAAAGGACAACGGCATCCGGGTCGGCCCAGGACGTGGCTCGGGCGCGGGCTCCATGGTCGCCTACGCGATGCGCATCACCGATCTCGATCCGCTCAAGCACGGACTGTTCTTCGAGCGCTTCCTCAACCCGGACCGTGTCTCCATGCCCGACTTCGACGTCGACTTCGATGATCGTCGCCGCGGCGAGGTCATCGACTATGTGACCAGAAAATACGGTGACGAACGCGTCGCGATGATCGTCACCTACGGCACCATCAAGACGAAGATGGCGCTCAAGGACTCCGCACGAGTCCTCGGCAAACCGTTCTCGATGGGGGAGCGCCTGACCAAGGTGCTGCCACCGGCCGAGATGGCCAAAGACATTCCGCTGGCCGATATCGAGAACACCGAATCCAAGCGCTACAACGAGGCCGGGGAATTCAGAGCATTCGTCGACTCGGACTCGGATGCTCGTGAGACCTTCGAAACCGCGAAAGGCATCGAGGGACTGAAACGGCAGTGGGGCGTCCACGCAGCCGGAGTGATCATGTCCTCCGATCCGATCATCGACGTCATTCCGATCATGCGCCGGTTCCAGGACGGTCAGGTCATCACCCAGTTCGACTACCCCACCTCTGAGGGCCTCGGACTGATCAAGATGGACTTCCTGGGGCTGCGAAACCTCACGATCATCTCCGACGCTGTGGAGAACATCAAGGCGAACCGTGATCACGATCTCGATCTGGAGCACCTGGATCTCGACGACCGCGGGGCCTACGATCTTCTCTCCCGTGGCGACACCCTCGGTGTGTTCCAGCTCGACGGCGGCGGACTGCGCGCCCTGCTGCGGCTGATGAAGCCGGACAACTTCGAAGACATCTCCGCAACGATTGCGCTCTACCGGCCGGGCCCGATGGGTGCCGACTCCCACACGAACTTCGCGCTGCGTAAGAACGGGCTGCAGGAAGTCACACCGAT
The DNA here is from genome assembly GCF_021532235.1 of Brevibacterium sp. UCMA 11752. Lineage (NCBI taxonomy): Bacteria > Bacillati > Actinomycetota > Actinomycetes > Micrococcales > Brevibacteriaceae > Brevibacterium > Brevibacterium sp. UCMA 11752. Next base: position 2,551,843 of record NZ_JACBOS010000003.1, read on the forward strand.
CCACCCGGAACTCGAAGAGCCGCTCGAGGACATCCTCGGCACCACCTACGGTCTCATCATCTACCAGGAGCAGGTGATGGCGATCGCGCAGAAGGTCGCCGGATACTCGCTGGGTCAAGCAGACATCCTGCGTCGTGCGATGGGCAAGAAGAAGAAGTCCGAGCTGGACAAACAGCAGGTGGGCTTCTTCGGAGGGATGAAGGAACGCGGCTACTCCGAGGCGGCAGCTCAGGCGCTGTGGGACATCCTGCTGCCCTTCTCCGACTATGCGTTCAACAAAGCCCACTCTGCCGCCTATGGTCTCGTGTCCTACTGGACCGCGTTCCTCAAAGCCCACTACACGGCGGAGTACATGGCCGCTCTGCTCACCTCGGTGGGCGACAACAAAGACAAGCTGGCCATCTACCTCAACGAGTGCCGGCGGTTGGGCATCACCGTGCTGCCTCCGGACGTCAACGATTCGGCCTTGCACTTCACCCCAGTCGGTCAGGACATCCGCTTCGGCATGGGCGCAGTACGCAACGTCGGCGCCAATGTCGTCGACGGCATCGTCGAGGCACGTGAGGAGAAGGGGGCATTCACCTCTTTCACCGATTTCCTCGACAAAGTGCCCAGCCACGTGTGCAACAAGCGCACGATCGAATCCCTCATCAAGGCCGGCGGCTTCGACTCACTGGGACAGACCCGGCGCTCCCTCGTCGAAGTCCACGAAGAGGCAGTGGATTCGGTCATCGGCGTCAAACGTCAGGAGGCCAACGGACAGTTCGACCTGTTCGCCGGCCTCGGCGGGGACGATGACGAACCGAGCTTCTCCGTGGCGATACCCGATCGCCCCGAATGGGAGAAGAAGGAGAAGCTGGCCTTCGAACGCGACATGATCGGCCTCTATGTCTCCGACCACCCCCTCAACGGTCTTGAGGGTGTCCTCGCCGCCGAATCGGAGGCCTCCATCGCCGATGTGGTGGATCCGGAGACCCACCGCCACGACGGTTCCCAGGTGAAGATCTGCGGCATGATCACCCAGGTTGCGCGCAAGGTCTCGAAGAACTCGGGCAAACCGTATGCGATCGTGACCGTGGAGGACCTCGAGGCAGAGGTCGAGGTGATGTTCTTCGGCGACACCTACGAACCCGTGGCGAGCCTGCTGGCCACCGACCTCGTCATCAGCCTGACCGGACGCATCCGACTCTCCGATGATCGACCGACCTCGATGATGGCGATGTCGATGACGATCCCTGATGTCACCGATCCGAAGGACCGGCCGCTCAATCTGATGCTGCCGATGGAGAAGGCCACGGAGGAGATGGCATCCAAGCTGCTCCGGGTCCTCGAATCTCACAAGGGACAGACCGATGTGCACCTGGTGCTCTCGCAGCCGGGCAGACAGACCGTGATGCGGCTCGACCGCGCCATCCGCGTCGACCCGAACCCCAGCCTCTACGGTGACCTCAAGGCACTGTTGGGATCTCGTTGCCTGACCGCCTGAGGCAATGCGTGAGCGCCTGGAGCGGAGGCAGGGGCAATCGGCGAAGGGACGGGGACTAGAATGGGGCGAGTGAACATTCTGGACTTCCGCGGTGAGAGACTGAGCAAGAGATTCCTCAAGCAGAGGCTGCCCCGTGCCGCCGATACACATGCCGATATCGAACGAAGAGTGGCCGATCTGCTGAGCCAGGTGCAGACGGGCGGCACTCGTGCCGTGAAGGAATTCACCGCGAGATTCGACTCCGTCGAACTCGAGACTCTGCGTGTGCCCGCCTCCGAGCTGAAGCGCGCCGAAGACGAACTGGACACTTCCGTCAAAGCTGCCCTGGTCGAATCGATCTCTCGGGCCAGGAAGGTCGCTGACGACCAGCGCCCCACCGATGTCCGCACAGAACTGGCCTCCGGGGCCCACGTCACCACACGGCACCTGCCGATCGAACGGGTCGGCCTCTATGTGCCCGGCGGTCTGGCCGTCTATCCATCCACCGTCGTGATGAACGTCGTGCCGGCTCAGGCAGCAGGGTCCGCCTCACTGGCCATCGCCAGCCCACCCCAGAGCAACGGACTGCCTCACCCCACAGTGCTCGCCACAGCCCACATCCTCGGCGTCGATGAGGTCTGGGCCATGGGCGGTGCCCAGGCCATCGGCGCACTTGCCTACGGGCTTGACGATGAGGAGCAGCTGGAACCCGTCGATCTCATCACCGGCCCGGGCAACGCCTACGTCGCCGCCGCGAAATCACTCATGCGAACCCACGTGGGCATCGACGCGGTCGCCGGTCCCACCGAGATCATCATCCTCGCCGATGCGAGCGCAGATCCGGCGTTCGTCGCCGCCGACCTCATCAGCCAGGCCGAACACGACGAACTGGCTGCCTCCGTCCTCGTCACCGACTCGACCGAACTGGTTGAACGGGTGCAGGCCCAACTCTCCGCCCAGGTGCCTGCCGCGACCCACAAGGAGCGGATCGGCATCGCCCTGGCGGGAAAGCAGTCCGCCATCGTCCTCGTCGATGATCTGGACGCAGGAATCGATGTCGTCAACGGATACGCCGGAGAGCACGTCGAGGTCCACACCGCCGACGCTCATTCTGTTGCCGCTCGGATCACCAACGGGGGAGCGGTGTTCGTCGGGGACTGGGCACCGGTGTCGCTGGGAGACTACTGCGCAGGATCGAATCACGTCCTGCCCACGATGGGAACGGCAGCACACGGATCCGGGCTGGGCGTGCACTCATTCATCAAGGTCAGCCAGGTCATCGACTATGACCGTTCGGCACTGGCCGAGGTTGCCGACCACATCGAGGTGCTGGCGGACAGCGAGCAGCTCCCCGCTCACGGTCGAGCCGTCAGCATCAGGTTCGAGGAGTAGATATGCGTTGTCCGTTCTGTCGTGAATCAGATTCTCGAGTCGTCGATTCGCGGACCAGCGAAGATGGCGCCGCGATCCGTCGCAGGCGTCAGTGCCGTCATTGCGGGCGCCGCTTCACAACCATGGAAGCGACCAGTCTGTCGGTGATCAAGCGCTCCGGAGTGACAGAGGAGTTCTCCCGTCAGAAGATCATGTCTGGTGTGCGCAAAGCCTGTCAGGGGCGACCGGTCAACGATGACGATCTGGCGAAGCTGGCACAGAAGGTCGAAGAGGACATCCGTTCCAAGGGGATAGCTGAGATCGACGCCGACGAGGTGGGACTGAGCATCCTCGAGCCGCTGCGTGAGCTCGACCAGGTCGCGTACCTGCGGTTCGCCAGCGTCTACCAGGGCTTCGACTCCCTGGAGGACTTTGAGACGGCGATTGACTCCCTGCGCGCGGATGCGGCTCTGAAATCGGGCGAAGCCAGGCAGGCGACGCCCGAAGATTTCCAGGACTGAAAAAACCACCCCATAAATCTGTGAGCGGAGTAGCCCAGCGCACCGATTCTTGTGTAACATTGACAGTGCGCGCTTCTGGCGCGCGGCCGCTTGCGGTTCGGAGGGGAAGCCGAACCGTTAAGCGGCCCTTTACTTTCTCCCTGAGGATGGAAACAGCCTGGTCGCAGGCCGAATATCTGCGCAGAGAGAAACAGAGGGCGCATCGGAGATGACTCCGATGCGCCCTCTGTCTGCGTCCAGCCGGTGCCGGTCGACGCGAGAGATGCCGCGCTGACTCAGTCGGCCATGAGCTCGCTCAGTTCGGTCGCTGCCGCAGCCAGGATCCGCAGCCGGTCCGTGGTTCGAGTCAGCGATACATAGAGCGCGCCGACCCCGTCCTCGTGACCGTCAGGGGCGATCAGCCCCGGTTCGACGATGACGACCGAATCGAATTCGAGTCCCTTCGCCTGCTGCGCCGTGATGACTGCGATCTGATGGTCGAGGCTGGTGACCGAACGGCCGATGTCGAAGCCGGCGAGCACCTCGGCGGCGGAATCGATGAGATCGACAGGCGCGATCACGGCGATCTTCCCGCCTTCCACGGATTCGACCTCTTCCGTGATGGTGGGCACGAGGGCATTGACCGCGTCCTGCGCCGAAGCGAACGACCGCATCTGCGGGTCGGGGCCGCCCTGTCGGACGGATTCGACGAGTTCGAGCTGCGGGAAATGACGGTGCAGGTAGCGGTTGGCCAGGTCCATCACCGACTGAGGCGTCCGGTAGGACACAGTCAGCACCTGCAGTGCGTAACGGTCCCCGACGAACTCGGACAGGATGGAATTCCACGTCCGGGTGTTGTCCACGTGCGAGGACTGTGCCAGGTCGCCCACGACAGTCGCGGACTTCGACGGAACTCGCCGGAAGAGCACACGCCACTGCATGGGCGAAAGCTCCTGGGCCTCATCGACGACGAGGTGGCCGTAAGTCCATTCGCGATCGTCGAGCGCCCGCTCTGCCAGGGTGACAGTCGGCCCCTCTTCCTCCCACCTGGCGGCCAGCGTCTCGGCATCGATGAGGGCAGAGGTGTCCGTCATGTCGAGGACCGCCTCGGCGTACTCACGAGCGGACTCATCGCGGGCAGCAGTCTGCTGCGGACTGCTGCCGAGCAGTTCCGCGAGTTCGTCGAGGAGAGGAACGTCTTCAACGGTGAGCTCGGCGTTGGGCGGGCGAATCAGCGTCTGCTGATCGTCGGGGGAGAGCAGGTTCCTGGCAGCGGCCTGCAGCTTGTGCGGTTTGGACAGCAGGGCACGCAGTGCCGCAGCAGGACTGATCGGGAACCAGGCGAGGTTGAGAGCTCGGCGCACATCCACGCTCGAGCGCAGCTCGTCCATCAGCTCCGGCAGTCTCTCACCTGCACCGTCGAGGCCCATCTCCCTGGCCAGATCTTCTGCGAGTGTCTTGAGCAGACCTGAGACGAAGCCGTTGCGGGCGGCATTGTGAGCATCCCCGCTGCGACGGGCTCGATCGCGAGCTCCGCGCACGTCGCGGCGGCGCAGCCAGATGGTGTGCGAGCCGACGCGCAGCTCTTCGTCCTGCTCGGGTATCCGCTCGTAGTTCGCGATGTGGTTCTTCAGCACCGCAGCCATCTCGGAGCGGCCCTTGATCACTGCCACATCCGTGTCATCGGTCAGATCGGTCTCGAGACCTGGATAGAGCTGGCCCGGTGTCAGCAGAAGCGCACCGGTCTCGCCGAGGCTGGGCAGGACCTTTTCGATGTACTTGAGGAACACAGCGGAGGGGCCGACGAGCAGCACGCCCGACTTGGCGATCCGCTCCCGGTGCCGATAGAGGAGGAAGGCCGCGCGGTGGAGTGCCACCGCCGTCTTTCCGGTTCCCGGCCCACCCTGAACCACGAGCACACCCTGGAGCGGTTGGCGGATGATGGCATCTTGCTCGGCCTGAATGGTCGCGACGATATCGCCCATTCGACCGGTCCGGTGATTGGTCAGTGCCGCAATCAGCGCACCCTCGCCCTGCAGATTCGATCGGTCTGCATCGTCGAGAGCCTCGATGTCGAGCACATCGTCCTCGAGGTCTGTGACCGTGCGGTTCTTCGTCACCAGGTGGCGGCGCCGGACGACTCCCGCCGGGTTGGCAGCAGTCGACTGGTAGAAGCGCTCCGAAGCCGGTGCGCGCCAGTCGATGAGGATCTGCTGACGGTTGGCGTCGGTGAGCCCGATCCGTCCGATGTAGCTGGGCTCGGCGTCTGATCTGAAATCGAGACGACCGAAGCACAGCCCGTCTTCGGCGCTGTTGAGCCGGATCAGCTGGTCCTCATACAGGGTGGCGAACGCATCCCGTTCGCTCCGGTGCTGATGATTGCCGCCGACTTCGGAGATCCTCACCGTACCCAGCCGGGCAGTTGCCTCATCTCGTAATTCGTCGAGTCGTGCATAGAGCTCGTCAAGCTTGACCTGCTCGACGCGTATTTCTGAAGTCTCGGTCATCTCACCTTCCCAATCGGCATTCCATTATGCCGAACTTTTCTCACCGGGAGTAGTTGGAAGCAATGATTCATGCCAGGTGTGTTCCGTCACAGCCCCAGTCTCGACTTCAGCCCCTGCCCCGTCAGGAAGGTCGCCATTGTCGCCGCAGTGCGCAGACTCCTATCGAGTTCGTGCACCTGCAGCGGGGATTTTGAGGCGATGACAACGACGTTCCCACGTCTGCGTCCCTTGAGGATTCCGGGCTCGGCGGCGGCAGCGACATGGTCGAACACAGAATCCAGCAGCTCCAGTTCTGCTCTGAGGACGCGGTGATCGCCAGCATCGGGGACGTTGGCGATATAGACACCCGAGTCTTTGAGGATGCGCGCACAGGTGGTGAAGAACTCCGAGGTCTGCAGCGCAGGTGGCACCGAGTCATGGTCGAAGGCGTCACGGATGAGCACGTCAAGGGTGTCGGGACGGAATTTCTCGGCTTCGACCGCGCCGTCTCCGGCACGCAGAGCCAGACCAGGTGCGCGCGGCAGATCGAACCAGGTGCGTGAGTAGTCGAGGAGCAGGGGGTCGATGTCGATCGCCGTCTGCTTCGAACCGGGCCGTTGGGCATGGAGGGCCCGGGCAAGTGCACATCCGGCTGCCCCGATGTGGACTGCTCGCAGCGGGCCGGCCGCGAACTGGATATCGATGATCCGAGACATCCAATCCAGATACTCGAAGTCCAGCCGAGTCGGCTCGCTCAGAGTGATCGACGAAGAAGGCACCCCGTTGACATGGAGGACATAGCTGTCGACCTCCCCGTCGACCTTCTCCAGGCGTGCGGTGCCGGTCGAGATTTCGACGACTTGTGAGCCGGGTGCTGTGTATATCCGTCGTTTCGCCACCCCTCACTTGTATGCCAGTTGAGCCGCGGTGGCAATTCTGTGCGACTTCTCGTGGGGATATCGGCCCACACTCATGTGCGTTTGGGCTGTGGACACTTCAAAGGTTTCCACATGCGCTCAGCTCACTCTGGCCAATTCGGCAGGGCAGGAGCTGAAGTGTTGTCATGGAGACCACAGCGAAGACAGCAGAAGACATCATCGGAATCGTGCCCCACACTCTCGGCTACATTCCACGGGAGAGCCTCGTGGCCGTCATTGTGGGCTCCGACGAACACGGCGCCCAGACATGTGCGACGACGCTTCGCGTCGACTTCGACCTGGAGACTGCGGCCCATCTCGTGGCCGAAGGCGGGCAATGGTACAGCGATCTCATCGCTGGAGCGTGCACGGCGACGGGGGTGTTCCTCGTCCTCTACGACTCGGAATACCAAAGCGGATTGCCAGAGGCGGCTCTGGCAGGAGTCAGGGGGCACAGTGACGAGTACCCGCGCGTCCACCGAGACCTCATCCGGGCGGCGATCGATGAGATCGCGCTGTCGCTGGGGGACCGAGGCATCGATACTCTGAGCGCGTGGTGGGTCAGTGAGGAGCGATTCGGCCGCATCGACGACGATGCGCAGCTGAGCACGCTGCTCGAAGCTGCCTCGGCCTCGGCCTGTGCAACGGAACTCGTCGCGGCGGGTTCCTCTCCTGCGGCGTCCCCACAGGAACTCGTGGTCAGGGCCGTATCTACAGCAGAATTCACTGCCAGTCGCAACGGCCACCGCGACATCTGGCTGAGCATTGCCGAGGGCTTCGACGTCCTGTCCCTCCTCTATCCTCGCCTCGCTCGTCTGAGCGAGGTCGAAGACAGCACCGACCCGACTGCCCTCGCAGACCTGATGACTCTCCAGACGACCATGGCCATTGACGCGATCCTCAGCGAAAAATGGTCCCGGGACGCACTCGAAATGATCCTCAGCTTCGATCATCCGAACTTCGCGCCCGCCGACATCGAGAAGTGCGGCCCCGGACAGCTGCACCTTCGCGCGCAGAGATACGCTAGGTCCCCGCAGGCCGCACAGGACATGGTGGGGCTGTCCCCACATGCACCTCGCCCCCGTGATGTTCAGTTGGGCATTGAGTTCCTCAAGGCCTACATACCCCTGGGGCATCCCGACGTTCGGGCCACCGCCTATGCTGTGATCGCATGGTTCGAATGGTCGTTGGGAGGCTCGACCATGGCAGAGCACTACGCCCAGGCAGGGCTCGAACTCGACGCTGACCATGCGATGGCCACCCTGATCCTGAACGCAGTGGAACAGGGGTACCTTCCACGGTGGCTGATGTCAGCACGCCGAGGCCCCGGATGAGCCCGACGATGCGGTGGCGACTCTTGGTGAAGAGCTTGGCACAGGGACCCGAACCACCGCCGGGGGCTCAATTCGCAAAGCCGGGAATATCGTGCGAAAATTGGGTGTTGACCCTGTCATAGCATCATGGGCGAACTATGTGTTCCCCACAGGCCCGATACCTGGGCCTCTTGACATGGGTCTTAGTAATGTCCTGGTGCATTCGAGAAGTTTCAACGCTCGCGAAAGGTGAACACGTGCCGAGAGTCGACAAGGAATCCACGACGGTGACGGAAAAGTCGGAGGGAACGGCCGCCAAGACCTCCACCGCTGGATCCAAGACCACTGCGGCGTCGAAGGGAGCCACGAAGACGACGAAGACATCGGCTTCAGCGACCGCAGCGGAAACCGGGACCAAGCAGACCACCGCGGCCCGAAAGACGACGACCGCCAAGGCCGCTGCGACGAAATCGACAGCAGCTAAGGTGGCGAAGACCGCCGCCGCTAAGAAGACGGTGACGAAGCCCACCAAGGCCGCAGGGGCGAAGAAGAAATCCGACGACGTGCTCGAGACGGGCGAGGCCGTCGAGCCAGCAACCGATACTCTCGGCACTGAGCAGAGCCCAGCTGAGGCGACCGAGACGAAGAACTCCGAAGAGAAGGAGAAGAACGCCGCTGTCACAGAAGCTGGCGGCTTCATCGTCTCCGACGCCGACGAAGAAGATGCACCTGCACAGCAGGTCGTCTCTGCGGGAGCCACTGCGGACCCGGTCAAGGACTACCTCAAGCAGATCGGCAAGGTCGCACTGCTCAACGCGGCTGAAGAGGTCGATCTGGCCAAGCGCATCGAAGCCGGAATGTACGCCGAGCACCTGCTCGATGCCGGTGGCATCACCGAACCGCGTGAGTCCATGGACTACAAGTGGATCATCCACGATGGTCGCATTGCGAAGAACCACCTCCTCGAGGCCAACCTGCGTCTCGTCGTCTCATTGGCCAAGCGCTACACCGGTCGTGGAATGCTCTTCCTCGACCTGATTCAGGAGGGCAACCTGGGCCTCATCCGTGCAGTCGAGAAGTTCGACTACACGAAGGGGTTCAAGTTCTCTACCTACGCCACGTGGTGGATCCGTCAGGCCATCACCCGTGCCATGGCCGATCAGGCTCGCACCATTCGCATTCCCGTGCATATGGTCGAGGTCATCAACAAGCTTGCTCGTGTCCAGCGTCAGATGCTGCAGGACCTCGGACGCGAACCGAGCCCGGAAGAGCTCGCCAAGGAACTCGACATGACGCCAGAGCGCGTCGTCGAGGTTCAGAAGTACGGCCGCGAGCCCATCTCTCTGCACACACCGCTGGGCGAAGACGGCGACTCGGAGTTCGGTGACCTCATCGAGGACTCCGAAGCGGTCGTGCCGTCAGACTCGGTCAGCTTCACCCTGCTGCAGGAACAGCTGCACTCGGTTCTCGACACCTTGTCCGAACGCGAAGCCGGTGTCGTGTCGATGCGCTTCGGCCTCAACGACGGCCAGCCGAAGACACTGGATGAGATCGGCAAGGTCTACGGAGTGACGCGTGAGCGTATCCGCCAGATAGAGTCGAAGACCATGGCGAAGCTGCGGCACCCCTCGCGTTCCCAGGTTCTGCGGGACTACCTCGACTGAGACAGCTGTCTCCTGCCGTGGCTGCGGCCTCACGGCATAAGCCCGGTGACCACGATCGCCTGCGGACGCGAATACTCGCGACCGCAGGCGATCTGTCTGTTGCAGGACCTGCCCAGCCGGTGTCGTTCAGGTTCGGTCGTTGCCCGTTCAGTACCAGTCGACGATGCCCTGCATCAGAGCCTCGGCATACTTCTGCTGACCGGACTTCGATTCCATGGTCTTGGCTTCGTCGGGATTGCGCATCTCACCGCATTCGACGATCACAGCAGGAACCGAGGCGTTATTGAGTCCTGCCAGGTCGGGTCGCCGACTGATGGCGTTCTTCCCGTATGCGCTGTTGGGGGTGAACGGATCAGCCATTGCCTTGCTCATGGCATCGGCGAGGCGGTTCGAGTCGTCTTCGACGGCTTCGGAGCTGCCCGGTTTCGCGACGATGACGTGAAAGCCCTTGGTCGTCGCCGATTCGCTTCCGTTGGCGTGGATGCTGACCATGAGGTCGGCGTCATCGGCGAACGTGCCGCGCTCATCGACGCAGGGTCCCACGCCCTTGTTGTCGTCGCGACTCATGACCACTTCGGCCCCCGCGTCTTCGAGTTCACGCTCCAGCTTCTGGGCAACGCCCCAGTTGAAATCGGTCTCGGGATAATCGGTATCCGTGGCGGTTCCGGTGGTGTTGCAGGCTTTGGTCCCGCCTCGTCCATCCGGAACCGGACGGGAGATCTTGCTCGGGTGGGAGGCGTTGCCTCCGTTGTGGCCAGGGTCGATGGCGATTGTGCGACCGCTGAGGTCGACAGCAGGGTTCGTTGTCGGGGTATCCTGCGCGGCGGGGCTCGTCGAACTCGACATTGCCTCGGGCTCGGCGGGGGTGGACGCAGCGGGCTGCGGGGGAGGGCTCGCATTGCACCCAGTGAGGCCCGGCAAAGTGAGAACCGCGCACAAGAGGGGGACCAGGGCACTGCGACGAGGAGACATAGTGCCATTGTTCCAGGAAAGATGCCGTCAACAGGCGGTTTCGGCGGAATCGACGCGAGACACGGCGCGCAATGGCAGAGACAGAGCCCGTTGAGGGATTAGAATTTAATCGAACGAGAGGAAACGTGTGGAAGAGGAAAGTTACGGCGCCAGGCATCTGTCAGTGTTGTCGGGTCTCGAAGCGGTTCGCAAGCGTCCGGGCATGTACATCGGAACCACTGATTCCCGTGGGCTGATGCACTGCCTGTGGGAGATCATCGACAATGCCGTCGACGAAGCTTTGGGCGGCTTCGGCAAGTCCATCCTCATCGAACTCGAACCGGACGGCTCAGTGGCGGTTACGGACAGCGGCCGAGGCATCCCCGTGGACATCGAACCCAAGACGGGACTGACCGGCGTCGAGGTGGTTCTCACCAAGCTCCATGCCGGAGGCAAGTTCGGAGGCAGCTCCTATGCCGCGTCCGGCGGTCTGCACGGTGTCGGCGCCTCCGTCGTCAACGCACTCTCTGCTCGACTCGATGTCGAAGTCACACGTGGATCGAAGGTTCACAAGATGTCCTTCCACCGAGGTGTGCCGGGGCGCTTCGACGATTCCTCCGGACAGCCCGGTCCTGACAACCCCTTCGAGGAGTTCCAGGAACCGACCGGACTCGATGTCGTCCGCAAAGCGAAGAAGGGAGTCACGGGTACCCGAGTCCAGTACTGGGCTGACCCGCAGATCTTCCTGTCCAAGGCCCAATTCGACTACCAGCACCTCGTTGAGCGTGCACGCCAGACGGCGTTCCTCGTCCCCGGGCTCGAACTGCGGATCGAAGACCGCCGTGGAGTCGCCCGCGACGAGACCGGCGAAGTCATCGCCGAACGCCTCGAGGTCTTCCGCTTCGACGGCGGCATCACCGAATTCGTCGACCATCTGTCGATCGACCCTCCGATGACGGACACCTGGCGTCTGCAGGACACCGGAAAATTCAGCGAGACCGTCCCAGTGCTCGACTCCTCGGGTCACCTGGTCTCGAAAGAGGTCGAGCGCGAAGTCGGCGTCGATATCGCCCTGAGGTGGGGGACCGGCTACGACACGAAGGTCAAGTCCTTCGTCAACGTCGTATCCACTCCGCACGGCGGAACCCACCTGGCAGGTTTCGAACAGGCCAGCCTCAAAGCCATGCGCAAGGCTGTCGAAGCCAACGCCCGCAAGCTCAAGCTGGGCAAGGACAAGCTCGAGAAAGACGACGTGCTGGCCGGCCTGACCGCGGTGGTCACGGTGCAGTTGGCTGAGCCGCAGTTCGAGGGGCAGACCAAGGAAGTTCTGGGTACGGCCGCTGTCAGGCAGATCGTGGCGAAGACGGTCGAAAAGCAGTTGGGCGACATCCTGTCCTCAACCAAGCGCGCAGAGAAGCAGCAGGCCGCAGTCCTCATGGAGAAGGTCGTCGCGGAGCTCAAATCACGCATCTCGGCCCGCACCCACAAAGAGAACCAGCGGCGCAAAACCGCGCTCGAGGCATCCTCCCTGCCAGCCAAACTCTACGACTGCCGTGACAACGGAGTGGAGAACACAGAGCTGTTCATCGTCGAGGGCGACTCCGCGATGGGAACCGCGAAAGCCGCTCGCAACTCCGACCACCAGGCACTGTTCCCCATCCGCGGCAAGATCCTCAACGTACAGAAGGCATCGTTGTCGGACATGTTGGCCAACGTCGAATGTGCTGCACTGATCCAGGTCATCGGGGCCGGATCCGGCCGCAGCTTCGACATTGATGCGGCCCGCTACGGACGTGTCATCATCATGACCGACGCCGACGTCGACGGCGCTCACATCCGGACCCTGCTGCTGACCCTGTTCTTCCGCTATATGAAGCCACTGGTCGAACAGGGACGAGTGTTCGCGGCCGTGCCGCCCCTGCACCGTGTGGAGGTGGTCACGAAGCGCGGCACGCCCAACGACGTCGTCTACACCTACAGCGAGGCCGAACTCCATGCTCTGCTGAAGAAGCTGGAGAAGTCCAAGAAGACATACAAAGAACCCATCCAGCGCTACAAGGGACTGGGCGAGATGGACGCCGACCAGTTGGCGGAGACGACGATGGATCCGAGCATGCGCACACTGCGCCGTGTGACCATGGCCGACGCCGAGGCAGCAGAGAACACCTTCGAACTTCTGATGGGTTCCTCTGTCGGGCCGCGAAAAGAGTTCATCGTCTCGGGAGCCGCAGTTCTCGACGCTGAACGCATCGACAGCTGAGCCGGGGCGAGGCGAGGGGTCAGAATCCGGAAGCGACGGGGGCGAAGAGCAGCAGGCTCGGGACCAGCAGCAGACCTAGTGCCACTAGCGTCGACGTCACACGCACCGGTACCCGTGCAGGATCAAGAGGCCGGGACAGACGGTCGATGCGCTGAGCCGAGAGATCGCTGCGATGCTCTGGGCTGATGCCCGCCGCTTCCCGCACTGCCTTCGCCAGAATCGCCGGGTCGACGTGCTCGCGAGCCTGGTCATCGGCCATGAGCTCAATCAGACCATTGACTGAGTTGAGGCCGATCGCGGTAGCCGAGAAGAACGGCAGAGCACGGTGCCACGCGGCGAAGGGAATCACCAGCACGTCGTGGCGGAAGTCCAGATGGGCTCTCTCATGTGCGATGACGGCTGTGCGCTCGTCCTCGCCGAGGACTTCGAGCAGTCCGGTTGACAGCACCGCAGTTCCTTTGCGCGGCCCCTGGGGCAGGCAGTAGGCGACGGCTTCGTCGGTCGTGATGATGCGCGTATCAGGGTAGGTCGCGGATGGTTCGCTGAGGAGATGAAGAATCTCATCATGGCGAATGCGAGTTCTGCGCGCGGAGTAGAACGTCAGGGCAAGACACCCCAGCAGTCGGGCGATGAGTGCCACTGCGATGATGAGGAAGATCCAGGCGAAGACGGTGAGGTGAGCGTGCGACTGTCCTCTGGCGAGCTGCCAGAGTCCCTCAGGCAGACTGTTCGAGGCCGGAGCAACGGCAAAAGCCAGGGCTGTGCCGATAAGTGAGAGGCCACCGGAGAGACCGACGGCCTGCCACAGAATGACCTGCGAGATGGGGTCTCCCCGAAAACGGGAGAGCGCGGCCGGAACCGGCCACGCTAAGAGGAATGCAAGTACCGCGAGGACGGATCCCACGACGCTCATGCTCGGGAACGACCTGCGTCAGGAGTTGGTCGAGTGATTGCGTCCCAGCATGTTACGCAGAGCCTTGGTGTCAGCCTCCGAGACGGTGCCGAGGAATCGGGCAAGAACGGCCTGGCGATCCGGGGCCTGTGACAGGACTTCGGTCATCAGTTCTGCAACATGGTCTTCCCGCGTCGAAACCGCGAGGTAGCGATGCGGACGGATGCTGCGGTCGCGAGTGACGAACCCCTTCTTCTCCAGCCGGGTGAGGACTGTGTGGACGGTGGTCAGCGCCAGATCGCGTGCTGCCAAAACGTCGCGGAGTTCGGCCGCGCTCAACCCGTCATCATGTACCCAGATGGCGTCCATGACGCTGCGTTCGAGTTCGCCCAGTGTTCCCACGGTGTCCTTGTCCTTCGAGGTGATGGTTCGTGTTGCCAGCTCAGTCTAACTCTACAAGCTGTCGAATTCCATGTGAGATCGACCGTAATTCGCTTCGTCGCCGCTGCTGGTGCGCTCATCGGTCGAATCGGGGTCGTGTGCACACCTCGGCGGAGTAGGGTGAGCGCAAACGGGCAATGACGCGCGTTCTGGGACGGCAGATCTTGGATTGCGGAATATTGCCGCAATACCTTCTACGCGTTGTAGAATTCTACGTGTTGTAGAAATTTAGTCTTCCACGAACGGAGTACCCATGGACCTGGATCCGGTTCTCATCGGGCGCTGGCAATTCGGCATCACCACCGTCTATCACTTCTGGATGGTCCCACTCACTCTCGGCCTCGGCATGCTGGTCGCGATTCTGCAGACCATGTACCACCGCACGGGCAATGAGATGTACCTGCGCAGCACCAAGTTCTTCGGGAAGCTCTTCCTCATCAACTTCATCATGGGTGTGGCGACCGGCCTGGTCCAAGAGTTCCAGTTCGGTATGGCGTGGAGTGAGTATTCCCGTTTCGTCGGGGACGTCTTCGGTGCGCCGCTGGCGCTGGAGGCGCTGCTCGCGTTCTTCCTGGAGTCGACGTTCCTCGGACTCTGGATCTTCGGTTGGGGCAGACTCCCTCGTGCTGTCCATTTGGGCAGCCTCTGGTGCGCGGTCATCGGGTCATGGATCTCCGCCTACTTCATCATCGTCGCGAACTCGTGGATGCAGCATCCGGTCGGCGTCGAGATGGTCGACGGAAGACCGGTGATGACCGATGTCTGGGCGGTGCTGACGAACAACACGGCGATCGCCGCCTATACGCACGCGCTGTGCGGGGCAGTGGCTGTCGGTGGCAGCTTCCTGCTCGGAATCTCCTGGTATCACCTGTACCGCCGGCGCAAGGACGGCATTGACTCCATCGGGCCCGATGGAAAGGTCGTCGTCGGCTCCGCGCCCGATGTGCCCGGACGGGATGCCATCGACCACCAGGTCTGGATCCGTTCTCTGCGGATCGGCGCGGTCGTCGGCATCATCGCCTTCGCCGGTGTGGCGATCACCGGCGACATCCAGTCGAAGCTCATGTTCGATCAGCAGCCCATGAAGATGGCCTCGGCCGAGGCCGCCTGCCACGATGGAACAGAATTCTCGGTGCTCACGATCGGAGACCCCTCCTCGAACGACTGTGATGGCGTTGAGAACGTGTTCGAGATCCCCGGTCTGTTGTCCTTCCTCGCCAACGGAGACTTCAACACCCCGGTCCACGGTGTGACGACTCTGCTTCCTGACTATCAGGAGAAGTACGGCACCCATCTGCCCGAGAATGAACTCTACGGCCAGCACTCCGGTGAGAAGATCGACTACCAGCCCATCATGATCGTCACCTACTGGGGCTTTCGACTCATGATCGGCTTCGGCATGATCGCAGCTGGAGTCAGCGCTCTGGCGCTGTGGCTGACGCGCAAGGGCACCGTCCCCGCCTCGGCCTGGCTGATGCGCGGGGCGCTCCTGTCCATCACAGCTCCCTTCATCGCGAACTCCGCCGGCTGGATCTTCACGGAGATGGGACGTCAGCCGTTCGTGGTCGCGCCGAATCCCGCACGACAGGACGCTGTGTACATGTTCACCCAGGCAGCGCTGTCGCCCGAGCTCACGCCGGCGATGCTGCTGTTCTCCTTGATCAGCCTCAGCCTCGTCTACGGCATTCTCATGGTCGTCGAACTGCGGCTGCTCATCGTCTACATCAGGGGAGGGGTCGCCTCGGCGATGCCAGAGGTCGCCAAGACCAACCACACCCCGCGGATCACGAACGACGAAGACGACGTTCTGTCGTTCGCGTACTGAGGAGAAGACACGATGGAAATTCTCGCAACGATCTGGTTCGTCCTCATCATCGTCCTGTGGACGGGGTACCTGTTCCTCGACGGCTTCGACCTCGGCGTCGGCATGCTGATGCCGGTGCTGAGCCGTACCGAACGGCAGAAGCGGGTGCTGCTCAACACGATCGGGCCGACATGGGATGGCAACGAAGTGTGGCTGATCACCGCGGCCGGGGCCACGTTCGCAGCCTTCCCACATTGGTATGCCTCCCTGTTCAGCGCCCTCTACATACCGCTGACGCTGTGCCTGCTGGCATTGATCTTCCGCGCCGTGGCCATCGAATATCGCGGCAAGGGACACAGCCAGGCATGGAAGTCATTCTGGACCTGGGCGATGGCCGTGGGATCGGCTGGAATCGCGTTCTTCATCGGTGCCATGCTCGCCATCACCTCCAGCGGGCTGCCGCTCAATGACAACGGTGACATCGTCGGCGGGGCATTCGCCTGGATGGGGTGGCCCGCAGTCTTCGGCGGTGTGGGCGGAGTCGGCTTCGCCCTCGTCCACGGCCTCATCTTCCTGGGTCTGAAGACGCAGGGCGAGATCCGAGACAAGGCTCAGCGGTGGGCGCGGAGGATGCTGCTGCCGTGCTCGATCGGCTTCCTCATCTGGTTCGGTCTCTCGATCACCCAGCGCCCATGGCTCATTGCTGTGGTCATCGCAGCGGTGATCGCGCTGGGAGCGGCATACTTCGCTGTGCGGTCCGGGGCGGAGAAGGCGGCCTTCGCTCTGCACGGGCTCTACCTCGTGTTCGGGCTCTTCGCTGTGTTCGCCGGGGCCTATCCCAACGTGCTGCCCTCAACACTGGACTCGGCGAAGTCGCTGACAATCGCCTCGGCGTCGTCATCGGACTACACACTCACTGTGATGCTGGTCGTGACCGTGATCTGCCTGCCGATCATCATCGGCTACCAGATCTTCAGCTATCGCATGTTCCTGGGCCGTATCGCCGAGACCCATATCCCCGAAGCGCACCGTGTGCCGGTGGCGATCAGGTCATGAAGTCCCCACTGCGGATTCTGCTCGACCTGCCGGGCGGTCAGCGCGGATTCTGCCTCTCCCTGTTCAGCGCCCTGGCTCGGGCCGTGGGCATCGTGCTCATCGCCGAGGCTCTGGTGCGATCGATCATCGGGTCAGGCCCCGTCGCAGTCTGGGCGGTGCTGGGGCTCCTGGGAGCGGCTCTGCGGGGCGCAAGCCTCTGGACGGATCATAGTCTGGGGACGTCTCTGGCTGCTGCGAACAAGCAGCGGCTGAGGTTCTCGATCCTGCGATCACTCCTCTCCGGGCGCGGGCAGCCGCGAATGAACACGGCAGTCACCGTCACACGCGGCATCGACGATCTCGACGACTACTTCACGACCGTAGTGCCGGCGCTGAGCGCGGCAGCTGTGGTGCCGCTGACGCTGCTGATACGGATCGTCTTCACCGATGTCCTCTCAGCCGTCATCATCGCGTTGTGCCTGCCGTTGGTGCCTGTCTTCATGATCCTCATCGGTCGATTCACTGAGGTTTCGACAGCCGCCAGCACCACAGCACTCGAACGTCTCTCCGACCACCTCGCCGAGCTGGCAGAAGGGCTGCCCGTGCTCATCGGGCTCGGGCGATCCAGGGACCACGCGCGCACCCTGCGCACTTTGGGGGAGAAGTACCAGAGCGCGAACCTCGCCACGTTGCGTATCGCGTTCCTCTCGAGCCTCGCCCTCGAACTCATCGCCACGATCTCCGTGGCTCTGGTCGCCGTCGTCATCGGGCTGCGCCTCGTCTCTGGAACCATGGACCTGAGCTCCGGCCTCTTCGTCCTGCTCCTGGCGCCCGAGTGCTTCACTCCGCTGCGCGAACTCGGCGCCGGCTACCACGCCAGCGAGAACGGCCGCGAGGCACAGGATCGTGCCCACGCGCTGATCGCAAGCACCGACAGCGCGATGCCGGAAGGACTCGATGGCGACGATATGTCTGGTGGAAGTGCGGCAGATTTCACTGCGGGCGGTGTCGGTGCGGCCAGTGACGTAGGCACCGGCGCCCGGCACCGTGTCATCTACCCGAACGGTACGACGATCGAGTGGAACGGTGACTTCCCGACCACTCCCGGCATCACTGCGGTTCGAGGAGCCTCGGGCGCAGGAAAGTCGACGATTCTGGCAGCCCTGGCCGATCATCTGCCGGCACAGGCCAGAACCACGATGAGACCGCGCCGAGTCGCCTTCGTCCCACAGGCTCCACGCATCTTCGGTGCGACGATCGGCGCCGAGCTCGAAGTCTACGGTCTCCCACCCTCGCAACAGGCGACTGCACTGCGCGGAGCCCGTCTGCCTGAGGACCCGACTCTGTCGACATCCGCTCTGAGCCCTGGCCAACTTCGTCGACTCGCGTTCGTCCGGGTGCTCCACCTGGTTGACGGCGACGCGGAGACCCTCGTCCTCGACGAGCCGACTGCTCACCTCGATGATGACAACGCGCAGATCATCATCGATATGATCGCCGAGGCGGCAGCTCGTGTGCGAGTCATCCTGGCCAGCCATGACGACCGGGTCGTCGCACTCGCCGAAGACGAGATCACTCCCAGGAAACCCAGCCCGGGCACGTCCGCAGCAACGTCAGCACAGACGCGCGCACAGGAAACTGATCCGGCGGTACGCATCGCCTCAACGAGGCTCACCGAGCCTGCGATGCCCGCCGACCCTAAGATGCCCGCCGTTCCTGTGATGTCCGCCGACCCCGCAGCGGCTGGCAGAACACAGAGCGCGGAACCAGCGGAAACAGTGGGCGAGGACTACGGCTCGGCGCAAGAGGGTCGAAGAGCGACTCTTCGTCGGCGGTGGTCGCTCCTGCGGTCGAGCATGCCTCTCTTCACCCCGAACATGATCATTGCTCTGCTCGCGTCCTGCGCCTCCAGCCTGGCGGCCATCGCGCTGACTGCAGTCTCCGCCTGGCTCATCGTCGAGGCGTCCTACCAGCCACCCATCATGATTCTCATGGTCGCCATCGTCGGCGTGCGGTTCTTCGGGCTGAGCCGATCAGTGCTGCTCTATCTCAGTCGGCTCAAACTGCACTCGGCGATCTTCGCTTCCTTGGGCAGACTGCGCTCTCGACTGTGGGAGCACTTCGAAGCAGTCGGCATGGGGGATCGGAAGCTGCTGACCTCTGATGCCGCGCTGCGCACCATGGTCTCCGATGCTGATGATGTTCGGGACCTGATTCCGCGGACTCTGTTCCCGCCTGTCGCCTCGTCGTTGGTCTTTCTCGCCGTGCTCATCGCGGCCTGGGCACTCGACCCGGCGACGCTGCCGGTGTTCCTAGCGCTCGGAGCTCTCAACCTGGTCGTGGTGCCAGCAGCAGTGATCTGGAGCGAAAGCGGCCTCGCTGGTCGAGTCCGAATGCTCCGCAGTCGGATACTCTCCGTCCTGGCTCGGGCACTGAATGCCAAAACGGATCTGCGCACGAATCGAGCAGACGCCACTGTGCTGACAGTCCTCGCTTGCGAAGAGCAGGAGCTGCAGCGTGTCCAGCGTCGCTCCTCACACCGCTTCGGCATGGCGCAGCTCTGGCTGCAGCTGAGTACGGTGGGCGCTGCTGTGCTCATCGCGATGTCATCGTCGGCACCAACCGAGATCCGGGCAGTCGTCGTTCTCATTGCCCTGGGCTCTGCAGATGTCTTCTCACAGTCACTGCTCGCATACCGTGCACTGCCGACCCTCGGCGCTGTCCTCGACCGCATCCCCGCTCTGTCACCTGCCCAGTCCAGTCCCTCGACCTACAATCACAGAGGCCGGGCCTGCGATGCGAACGCGTTCACTGTCCTCGAGCTCGAGGACATGAGCGTCGGGTGGGATGACGGTCCAGTCGTCGACGATGTGGATCTGCGAGCTCAGAAGGGCAGGTGGACCGTCCTGCACGGCGACAGCGGAACCGGAAAGACGACGACGCTGAGTGTGCTGCTGCGTTTCCTCGACCCGTGGTCAGGTTCCTATCGAGCCGAAGACGATGCAGGACACGAGACGGACGTGCTTAGTCTGGCGCCAGGGGACCTCGCCGGCCGAATCGCGTGGTGCCCGCAGGAGGCGCATGTGTTCCGGTCGACTGTGAGGGGCAATCTGGCGATCGCGCGCAGAGACACACCCAGCAGCGAGGAGATGTTCGCGGCTCTGACCAGCGCGGGCTTGGGCGAATGGGCTGATCCGGCCGGACTCGACCTCTGGGTCGGCGATCACGGAGCGCAGATCTCCGGGGGCCAGCGTCAGCGCCTGGCCGTGGCCAGGACGCTTCTGAGCGGAGCCGAAGTGCTCGTACTCGACGAGCCGACAGCACATCTGGATGAAGAGATGGCTCACCGGCTGGTGAGTGATCTGCGGGAGAGTCTGGACTCACACGCCGTTGTGATGGTCACTCACGACCGCAGCCTGATCGCAGAGGGCGATCGACTGGTTGAGCTGGGAAGCGAGCTCAGTCGCGCTTCGAGCCGAACATGATCTCGTCCCAGCTGGGGATCGATGCGCGACTGTTCTTCTTCGACTTCGCCTTCGACTCTGTGTCCTTGAACTGATTAGAATCTTCGCTGACACCCGGCTCATTGAGCAGGGACAGCTGATTGTCGTCATCGAATCTGCCGACCTCCTGGGTCGGCTCCTGAGGTTCATCCGGGTCGACGGCCGTGGGATCGGCAGCTGCCGGGTCCTCGAATGCGAAGACCTCGTCATCGGTGGCGTCTGTGGGCCGTCCCGGCGCGGTGTGCGCACCTTGAGGATGCGTTTCCGGGTCCTCGGTGACTGCGCGAAGTCTGCCACGTGGCTCGTCCTCGTCTTCGTGACGACGACGCTTGCGCAGATTCTCCAAGATCCGACCGGTCTCCGCCTGGTGGTCCCGGGCGGCCGGAGTCGAATCGTTCGGAGCTGGGGGAGCGGTCGGGGTTTCGATCTCCTCGGTGATCTTCTGACGTTCGGCACCGGTTCCGTAGTTCGGAATCGGTCCTGTGTCCGTGGGTCCCGAATCGGCGAGCCATTTCGCTTCGTCATCGATGGGGGTCAGCGACCGGCGGTAGTAGCTCCATCCGGCCGTGCGGGTCCGATCCGCGGCGGTGAAGCTGAGCTGGATGTACCAGTTGCCGTCCTGCTGCTTCCACGCATCCCAGTCCATCGTCTCGATGTCGACGTCGCGCATCGCCAGACGGGTCTGACACAGCTCCACCAGGGGAGTCGGGTCGCCGTTGGGGTCATGATCGGAATAGATCGGATGCTGACTGGCCGTATACGCGGTGTGTGCACGTTCGGCAAGAGCAGGGCGCTCATAGGTGCGGACCTGTTCGATATCGGCACCCGTGGAAGCAATGACTTCCTCTGCGCTCATCCCGCCCCGGATCATCGCCTGGATGTCGCGAGGGCGCACAGGAGTCTCGGGTTTGACTGTGGTGCGGTCCTTGCGGACCGCGGCGTACAGAGCTTCGTCGAGAGCCAATCGATACTGCAGCCCGTTTTCGTCGTTCAGCAGCAGATGAGTGCCGTCGGCGTCGACTCCGTTCAAGATCAGTTCACGCATGCCTTAAGCTCCTTTATCGCGTCTCCCTGCATCGTGTCACGTCCGGGGCCGCGCATGGGGCAGATTTGCGCGCGAGTCGCGAAATGGCCGCTCTCATAGGTCAGCGGCCGGTCGGTGCCGTTCGATCAGCGGCCGGCCGGTTCGGTGGGCGCCTGGACCGGACAGCGGCAGTCCGGTCTGAACGGTGAGTGGAACTGACTCACTGTGCGGACAGCGGGCGCGGAAACTCTACAGGCTGTAAAATCGATGACTGTGAACAACACTGAACCCATTGACACTCTCGTCCTCATGTCATTCGGGGGACCGGAGGCTCCAGAAGAAGTCGTCCCGTTCCTCAAAAACGTCACCGCCGGTCGCGGAATACCGGAGGAGCGACTCGAAGAAGTCGGTGAGCACTATTACGGTTTCGGTGGAAAGTCGCCGATCAATGATCAGAACAAAGCACTGCTGCAGGCTCTGCGCGAGGAGCTCGAGCGTCGAGGCATCGGCACCCCTCTCATCTGGGGCAACCGCAATTGGGAACCGTACCTGACCGACGAGGTGCGCGCCGAGGCGCAGGCTGGGCGAACTCGATTCCTGTCCATCGACACCTCGGCGTACTCGTCGTATTCCTCATGCCGTCAATACCGTGAGGACTTCGCCAAGACGATCGAGGAGCTGTCGGCAGAGGGTACGACCGTTACGATCGATAAGATCCGGCAGTTCTACAACCACCCCGGCTATGCAGAGGCGTGCGCAATCCTTCTGAGGGAGGGCATTGCCGACTTCACGAAGCAGGTCGGTGCCCTTGATGCGTCGAAGCATCGGATTCTCTTCGTCACACATTCGATTCCCAACGTCATGCAGGACGCTTCGGCCGTGGCGACCAGCGGCTATCGCGCACAGCACGAAGAGCTCATGGCCCACCTCGTGGATGGGCTGCCTGCGGCCGAGGTCCTTCCGGCGGAGTTGGTGTACTGCTCCCGCTCGGGCTCCCCCGAGGTTCCATGGCTCGAACCTGATGTCAACGATCGAATGACGGAACTCGCCGCAGACGGTGTCACCGGAGTCATTCTCGTACCGATCGGGTTCATCTCCGATCACATGGAGGTCGCCTTCGACCTCGACACCGAAGCGAAGGAGACGGCGGCCGAACTCGGCTTCGCCTTCACCCGTGCAGCGACAGTCGGGACGCACCCACTGTTCGTTTCGGGGCTCGTCGATCTGGTCGAGGAGAGAATTGCACAGCTGCGCGGCGAACAGGCGGCTGCGCCGACCATCACCGGCTCCACTGCGCTGGTCCCCGGCAGCGGTGCGTGCAGCATCGAATGCTGCCTCGGACGCATCGAACGGGCGACCGTGCCCAACTGGCCAGCCTGAGCTCAAGCGTCCCGAGCACTCTTCAGGAACCCGAGCGCTCCTCAGACAACAGAAATCCCTCCTCTGCCAGTTGCGCAGGGGAGGGATTCTCGGTGTCGGTCTTCTCCGGGAGTCAGGACTCTTCAGGTGCGGGAATGACCGGAATCGCTCCGGTCTCTGCTGTGATGACCGCCGCGATCGGACCGGTGTCCACATCGTTGCGATCGGCGAGTTCCAAGAGATTCTGCAGGTCGTCGATCAGGGTCTCGACGAGGTAGTCGTCCCCCGCAGACCGGGCTTCATGAATGCGATGACGGACATCGTCGATCCTGGTATCGAGTTGATTTGCGAATTCACTCATCGTGTATCCGTCCTTCCTCGGGCCGTCCCCCATACATGGGGCGAACCCAGTTTCATTCACCGAAAAAAATGCTATCGGCGCTATTCGACTTATGTATTCTCGCAGAGCTTTTCGAGAGTCGTATGTGCGAACCGTCACGAACCGACTCGG
Organism: Brevibacterium sp. UCMA 11752; assembly: GCF_021532235.1. Taxonomy (NCBI): domain Bacteria; kingdom Bacillati; phylum Actinomycetota; class Actinomycetes; order Micrococcales; family Brevibacteriaceae; genus Brevibacterium; species Brevibacterium sp. UCMA 11752. Next base: position 2,575,339 of record NZ_JACBOS010000003.1, read on the forward strand.
CAGTGACGAGAATCACTGTGAACATGGACGATCTGATCTTGCCAACTGCAACCATACAGTGCACAATGCTGGGGACACGTTTGGCGAGAAGGGTTGAAAACCCTCTTCAGCACACCCGACAGAGAGCGATGAGCCATATGGCAACAGATTACGACGCACCTCGTAAGCAAGACGATGAAATCAAAAGCGATTCGATTGAACAGCTGAAGGCTTCACGCTCGCAGGCGCAGGCAAGCAAGATTGACGAAGATGAGACAGCAGTTGCCGAAGGGTTCGAACTGCCCGGCGCGGACCTGTCGAACGAAGAGCTCTCCGTTCGAGTGCTGCCCAAGCAGAATGACGAGTTCACCTGCATGGAATGCTTCCTGGTTCGCCATCGCTCGCAGCTGGCGAGTGAAGAGGGTGGAGTCCCGATCTGCACGGACTGTGCTGGCTGAAGCACCTGCCGAACGATACAAGAACGCGCCCTTGTCGGGGCGCGTTTCTGTGTCTCGGCCCGTTTCGGTCCGGGCGCGTCAGCTCGCTCCTCCGTCGAGGCAACTGCTCACCACGTGAGTCTGAGGGACCGTGTGAGTCTGCGAGCTGGTGCGAGTGTCAGGGCTTGAGAGCCACAGCGAGCTCCATCGGACGTTTGCTCGAAACCAGCCAGTAGGGAGTCGGGTCGCTCTCATCGTGAATGTCGATGCGCACAGCACATTTGGCCCAAGGACGCAGCATGAGAAATGCCCGAGCGTCGAGACCCGTTCCCCGGGCCGTCCGTGCGTCTTCGGCGTCGTAGCCGGTGGCATCGGTGACGTATCGGCGATCGATATGCGCATCACCGACGAAGAGCTGTCGTTCGGTGACGATGATTGAGATCCCGAGCGAACGCAGCCACCACGCCAAGAGGACGAAGCTGATCACCGGAAGGATGATGGTGCCGGCCGTCCACACAGGGAGGACCATGAGTGCGGTCGAAGCCGCGGCGATCACGATGAGAATCCACATGCCGATGGAGGGACCGAGTTTCTCCCTGTAGACCACGCGTGTTTCGGGTTGAGTCGTTGCCATAGGGCCATTCTCCCATAACGGACTTTTTGGAAGCGCTCAGGCTTCGGCGTTAGAGTGCATCTTTGTGGCAGAAATCCTGAAGATTGACCTCAAACTGCTTGATGCAGGTATGACTCCTCCCTCCTACGCGCACGCGACCGATGCGGGTGCCGACCTGTGCTCGGCGATCGACTACGTCCTCGAACCGTTTGAACGGAAGGTCGTGCCCACCGGGATCGCAATTGCGCTGCCGGTCGGCTGCGCAGGATTCGTCCATCCGCGATCGGGACTCTCGAGCAGACACGGAGTCACCGTCATCAATGCTCCGGGCACGATCGACGCCGGCTATCGGGGTGAGATCAAGGTGCCGCTGATCAACCTCGATGCGCGGACTCCTCTGCGCATCTCGCGCGGAGACCGCATCGCCCAGCTCGTCATCCAGGAAATCAAACAAGCAGACTTCACTCTGGTGGAATCGCTGGACGACAGCGATCGCGGGGCAGGGGGCTTCGGCTCCACAGGTGGAGTGCAATCAGGTCTGACCGAGAAAGAGGTGTGAACGACCATGGGACTGTTCTCCCGATTCTCCAAGAAATCCTCCGCTGAGAAGATCGACGACAACGTCGATGAGGAACATGACGTCGACGACGTTGTGACGAATGACACCGCTGCCGAAGACTCAACCGAAGCCGATTCGGACGAGACCGACTCGAGCGTGTCCGAAGGCTCGACTGCAGACGAAGACTCAGATGGCCCGACAGACGACGAAGACGTCGACGAACTTGACGAGGAGGCCCTGCTCGAGAAGTCCGCCCCCTTCGACCGTTCCGAGAAGGGCCCATTCGACGCCGCAGAGGATTTCCCTGAGCTCAACCGGCTCGATCTGGGCGCTCTCAAGGTGCCGGTCGTCGACGGCATGCAGGTGCGCCTGGACACCGACGACGACTCCCAGCGAGTGCTGGCAGTGACACTCATCCATGAAGGCGGGGGAATCCAGCTGCAGGCCTTCGCGACCCCACGCTCGGAAGGGCTGTGGAATACCGTTCGCAGACAGTTGGCGACCGGCGTGACCTCACAGGGCGGCGAAGCCTCGGAGCTGCACACCTCGCTGGGCAAGGAGCTTGCTGTCGAGGTTCCTGCCAAGACCGAGGACGGTCGCCCAGGCAAGCGTGCCATGCGCTTCGCGGGAGTCGACGGTCCACGCTGGTTCGTCCGAGCAGTGTTCTCCGGCAAGGCCGTCACCGACGAAGAGATCCGGTCCGAACTCAGCGCACTCTTCCGCGGCGTCGTCGTCGACAGAGGACATGAGGCGATGGCTCCGCGTGAGCTCATCGTGCTCACCGCGCCACAGGTCGACGGAGATTCTGAGACCAAGGACGAGGACAAGGACGAGCTCAACCCGTTCGAACGCGGTCCGGAAATCACCGAGGTCCGCTGAGTTCCATGCTGGATCTCATCACACGCCTTGTGCGTGACTTCGGGTCCAGGGACGCCGAGGCGCGGGCGGATCTGAGACTGGTGTCCCAGATTCCCGGCGTCATCAGCGTGCAGGATCTGACCCCTCGGAAGATGTCGAGGATCGCTGGTGTCGTCAGCGCAGTGACACAGTCATGCAGCGGCGACAGCCCCCGTCTGCACATCACGGTTGCCGATGGGACCGGGGAGGTCCATGCACAGTTCCTTGGCCGCCGCGAGATCAGCGGAATCAGGCCGGGAGCACTGATCGTCCTCGAAGGACGCTTCTGTGCTCATGACGGAGCGCTGAAGGCCCACAATCCGGTCTACGAGCTGATTCAGACCCGCGACGACCACGCGTGAACTGAGCCGACCTCGGGTGTCCCGCGACGACCAGGAGTGAGCTCATCGAGCGGGAGCCTGCAGCAGTTCGAGCAGCGCGCCTTCCTGATCCGGTGAGGAGAGGAAGAACAGCTCATCTCCGGCCTCGATCACGTCATCGGCGCTGGGCGCGAACGCCCGCGAGTTGCGGATGATCGCGACGAGCACCGTGTCCAGCGGGAAGGCGATTTCGCCGATCCGTGAGGCGACGAGCGCGGACGACTCATGAACGGTGAACTCCATCAGACCAGCCTGACCGCGTTCGAAGCTCATCAGATGCACCAGGCCGCCGACCTCGACGGCCTCCTCGACAAGTGCGGTCATCAGTCGTGGAGTCGACACCGCCACGTCGACTCCCCAGTTCTCGTCGAAGAGCCACTCGTTCTTCGGGTTGTTGACCCGCGAAACGGTGCGCGGCACACCGAACTCCGTCTTCGCCAGCAGAGACAGAACGAGATTGGTCTTGTCGTCACCGGTCGCGGCCACGACGACATCGGCCTCCTCGAGCTTGGCCTCACCCAATCCCGCCAGCTCGCACGCATCCGAAAGCAGCCATTCGGCCCCCGGTATGCGCTCATGGCCCAGAGCCTCCTTGCTCTGATCGATGAGCATGACCGTGTGCTTCTTGTCGAGGAGTTCCCGAGCCACTGAACGACCGACGGATCCGGCCCCTGCGATGACGACTCTCATTCTTCCTCCATTGCTCGCACCGGCTGGTCCAGGATCTTCTCGATCTCGCCGAGGCGGTCCACCGGGCACATCAGATGGACCAGATCCCCGTCCTGGAGGAGCAGATCCTCGTGAGCGAGGATGCCCTCGGACAGGCGGGTGACGTAGGCGACTCGTGCCTTGGTCCTGGTCTCGATCTCCTTGATCGGCCTGGCCACCCAGCCGGGATCGAGATGGACTTCGGCGAGCACGAGCCTGCCTGAAGGCTCGCGGAATTCGGTGATGGATCCCTGCGGAACGAGTTTGCGCATCACCTGGTCGGCCGTCCACCTCACTGTGGGAACGGTCGGAATGCCCAGTCGTTCGAACACCTGGGCGCGGTTGGGATCGTAGATTCTGGCCGCGACGTTGACCACGCCGAAGGTCTCCCGGGCGACACGCGCGGCAAGGATATTGGAATTGTCTCCGCTGGAGACGGCGGCGAAGGCGTAGGCGTCCGACGTCTTCGCCTGGGAGAGGGTCTCACGATCGAACCCGATGCCGGTGATGGTGGAACCGCTGAATTCCCTGCCGAGCTTGAGGAACGCATCGGGGTTGCGATCGACTACAGCCACCGAGTGCCCGTTGGTATCGAGGGCTTTTGCCAAGGACGCTCCGACTCGGCCGCAGCCCATAATCACGAAGTGCATGGGTAATCCTCTCCGCATTGATCTACCATTAGTGCCCGTGGCCAGCAGTTTTTCTGATGCCGTCAAAAGACTACTCGTTGGACGGCCCTTCCGCAGTGAGGACAGGCGTGCGCCTGCGCTGAAGAAGCGCATCGCAATGCCCGTCTTCGCCTCCGACATGCTCTCGTCCGTGGCCTATGCCCCCGACGAGATCCTACTGGCGCTGTCCCTGACATCTCTTGTCGCTCTGACTGTGGCGCCCTGGATCGGTGTAGCCGTCGGCGCGGTGATCTTGGTGATCGTCGCCTGCTATCGCATCAACGTCAAGGCCTACCCCTCGGGCGGCGGCGACTACGAGGTCGCGTCGAAGAACCTCGGGCCCCGTGCCGGTCTGGTCGTCGCCGCGGCCCTGCTGGTTGACTATGTGCTGACCCTGGCCGTGTCGATGACGGTCTTCGCCGCCTACATCACCACGGCCTTCCCAGTTCTGGCCCCATACCGTGTCCCCGTGGCGATCATCGGGATTCTGCTCATCACCCTGGCCGGACTGCGTGGTTCACGCGCCACCCCTGTGCTGCTTGCCGTCCCGACCTACCTGTTCCTCGGCGCTGTATTCCTCACCATGTGCGTGGGCCTGCTGCGGGTCGGCGCCGGCGACCTCCCGCAGGCGGAGACGGCCGATTACACCGTTGCCCACACGGGGATCAACGACGAGGCCACCCTCGGACTGGCGACGGTCCTCATCGTCCTGCGCGCCTTCTCCTCGGGCTCGGTGGCATTGGCCGGTGTGCAGACGGTGGCCACAGCGGTGCCCGCATTCAAGAAGCCGCGCGGCAAGAATGCCGGCAACACCCTGCTGCTCTCTGGCCTGCTGGCGGCCCTGATGCTCACCGGCCTGACCTATCTGGCGTCGGTGACCGGGGTCAAATACGTCGACGATCCGCATCTCTACCTGATGCGACCCGACGGCAGTGCGGTCAGCGCCGAATACGAACAGGAACCGGTGCTCGCGCAGCTGGCCCATGCCATCTTCGACAATGCACCCGTGATGTTCTACCTCGTTGTGCTCGTCGCAGCGCTCGTGCTCATCGTCGCCGCGAACACCGCGGTCGAAGGATTCCCCGGCCTCGCCTCCCGGCTGGCACGCGACGGATTCCTGCCCAGGCAGCTGGCGACGAAGGGCGATCGGCTGACGTTCTCGAACGGCATCCTGCTCTTGGCCTTCGCCGCTATCCTGCTCGTCATCGCAACTCAGGCCTCGGCGACGACGCTGATTCAGCTCTATCTCGTCGGTGTCTTCGCCAGCTTCGTCGTCGGTCAAGCGGGCATGGTCCTGCATTGGAACAAGCGCCTGCGACTGGTCATCGACTCGAAGGCGCGGGTGCGAATGCACCTCAACCGACTCGTCAACGGGGCCGGGTGCATCATCGCCTCAGGTGTGCTGCTCGTCGTCATCGTCTCCAAATTCCTCGCCGGGGCCTGGCTGGCGGTCGCGGCGATGGCCGGACTGTTCCTGATCATGGGCGCAATCCATCGTCACTACTCTCGTGTTGCCCGGGAACTGGCCCCGGAGACGGACGGGGGCTCGCGCACGATCCCGTCGAACACCCACGCGATCGTCGTCATCAATGAGATCAACAAACCGACGCTGCGAGCCCTGTCGTATGCGCGGGTGACACGGTCGAGTCAGCTCGAGGCCATCACCGTCGCCGTCGACGAGGAATCGGCTGGCGCGCTGCAGCGGCAGTGGAACGAAATGGCGCTGCCCGTGCCGCTGACGGTCCTCGACTCGCCCTATCGGGAGCTCCTCCGGCCGCTGCTGGCGCATGTGCTCGCGATCCGCCGCCGATCACCGCGTGACCTTGTCATCGTCTACATTCCCCAGTTCATCGTCGGGCGCTGGTGGGAGCACATCCTGCACAACCAAGTAGCCTTGAAGCTGCGCACTCGTCTGCTGCTGGTCCCCAACGTCGTCGTGGTCTCCGTGCCCTGGCGGCTGCGTTCCTTCTCCCGGCAGTACGAGGGCGATGGACCCGAAAACGACAATCCACTGTACAGACAGGCCTGAACACCGATGAGCGCACCTTCAGCCGAAGAGATCCCGGCCATGGATCTGACCCTGCACATCGAGAGCCCGGCCGCCGGCGGCAGCACCATTGCACGCCACGAGGGGCAGGTCGTCTTCGTCACCGGAGCCATTCCGGGGGAGACGGTGCGTGCTCGCACCGAGGCCGGATCTGCCGCGAAGTTCCTCCGGGCCGACGTCACCGAGGTGCTCGAGGCGTCCGAACATCGTGTTCGAGACCGTCGCGAGCAGTTCCTCGCCGAGGACGCGCAGAGTCCGAGACTGTTCGGTGGGATGGAGTTCGCCCATGTCGACCTCGCCCACAGCCGCGAGCTCAAGGCTCAAATCCTGCGCGACCAGCTTTCGCGCATCGGGCATATCGACCGCAGCGTCGATGTCGTGGCAGCACCGGGGGAGACGACCGGCCTGAACTGGCGGACCCGGGTCCAGCTGGCCGTCGACGGCAACGGCCGCCTGGGCATGCTGGCCCCGCGTTCCCACGATGTCGTGCCCCTGGTCTCGGCTCCGTTGGCGACATCTGCCATCGCCGAGGTTGGCCTGACTTCCCTGCGACTGCCGGGTGCCGATCGACTCGAGTTCGCCTGGTCAGGTGATCGCGGAGCCGCGATCGTACGCGGTGACTGTGATCCCTCGGCACTGACCGAGCTGGCACAGGCGCTGCCTGCCCAGTGGTCAGTCCTCGCCGATACGCGAAACGGAAGCGGCCGGAAGAGGATCAGCACCAAGGGCGGCCACACGAAACTCTCCGTGGTCAGGGGAGAGGACCAACTGATCGAGAAGGTCGCCGGACGTGACTACCGGGTCGCGGCTGATGGGTTCTGGCAGGTCCACGAACAGGCTCCCCAGCTGCTGAGCGCCCAGGTGAATGCGGCGCTGAGTGAGACGACGCAGATGATCACGGATCTGTTCTGCGGAGTGGGGCTGTTGGGAATCAGCGCCGCCGATGCCACCGGTGCCCGGCTCTACGGGGTCGAGGGCGCGAAGTCGGCGATCGAGAACGCGAAGGTGAACGCACAGGGCCTCAACGCCGCCTTCGACGCGTCCCGGGCCGATCGAGTCACGATTCCGAACTCGGACGTCATCGTTCTCGATCCTCCGCGTTCCGGAGCGGGAAAGGCAGTCACCCGAGCTCTGCTCGAGTCGAGCGCGAAGACGATCGTCTATGTCTCCTGCGACGCAGCCACGCTGGCTCGGGATCTGGCGGTCCTGGTCGACGGGGGATTTGCACTCGAGAGCCTGCGCGGCTTCGATCTGTTCCCACTCACTGCCCACCTGGAAACGGTCACCGTCCTCAGACGATGACCGCATCGGGACTTCAGGCCCACCTCGGCGAGGGAGAAGGCTCAGCCGTCGTCCACCTCGGCGGATGAGTATCTCAGGCTCGCGCCCTCTGGGGGAGGAGGACGAGGACGATGAGCGCGATGAAGGTGGTGAGGAAGCCCCATAGGCCCCACCATCCTGATGAGCGGCCCTTCTCATCGGCCAGGGTTCGACAGATGACGGCGAAGATGATGCCGACGAGGAGTGCCCCGAATCCGAATCCGGCTCCGAGAGTGAACGGGTCCATGAATGCTCCTAGTTCGCAGCTGCTGATGTGACTCCAGATTAGTGTTTCGCAGCACCGCTTCGCGCGGGAGTTGTCCGGACTGTGACTTGGGGAAAACCCGATTCTCAGTTCACCGACAGGCCATGCTCCGAAGGTGGTCAAGGGCGAGCAAATGAGATAGAATTTATCTTGACGTCAAGATACTTTTGGAAACATTTGTGTCGCGTAAATCGGTGCGCGGCTCACGGGCTGGCCCGGTTTCTTGGATGAGTGTCGGATGAAACAGGAGAATCACGATGAGCAACGTCGATACGTTCAAATCGAAGAGCACCCTGACCGTAGGCGAAACGGATTACGAGATCTATCGCCTGGATCAGGTCCCAGGATCAGAGAAGCTTCCATTCAGCCTCAAAGTGCTGTTGGAGAATCTGCTGCGCACTGAAGACGGTGCGAATATCACTTCGGAGCATATCGAAGCCCTCGGCAGCTGGGATCCCAGTGCTGAGCCGGCTACGGAAATTCAGTTCACCCCCGCCCGTGTGGTCATGCAGGACTTCACCGGCGTGCCCTGCATCGTCGACCTCGCGACAATGCGCGAGAAGGTCGTCGAGCTCGGTGGAAAGCCGGAACAGGTCAACCCGCTGGCTCCGGCCGAGCTGGTCATCGACCACTCGGTTCAGATCGACAACTTCGGCACCGCCGAAGCGATCGAGCTCAACATGGACATGGAGTACAAGCGCAACGGTGAGCGCTACCAGTTCCTGCGCTGGGGCCAGACGGCCTTCGACGACTTCAAGGTCGTTCCTCCAGGCATGGGCATCGTCCACCAGGTCAACATCGAGCACCTCGCACGCGTCGTCATGCCGCGTGAGGTCGACGGTGTGCTCCGCGCCTACCCGGACACCCTGGTCGGCACCGACTCCCACACCACCATGGTCAACGGGCTCGGTGTGCTCGGCTGGGGCGTCGGCGGAATCGAAGCAGAGGCAGCAATGCTCGGCCAGCCCGTCTCGATGCTCATCCCTCGCGTCGTCGGCTTCAAGCTGACCGGCGAAATCCCCTCCGGTGTGACCGCAACGGACGTCGTGCTCACGATCACCGATATGCTGCGTCAGCACGGAGCAGTCGGAAAGTTCGTCGAGTTCTACGGCGAGGGCGTCTCCGCGGTGCCTCTGGCCAACCGCGCGACGATCGGCAACATGAGCCCCGAGTTCGGTTCGACCGCTGCGATCTTCCCGATCGACGAAGTCACCATCGACTACCTGAAGCTCACCGGTCGTTCGGCCGAACAGATCCAGCTGGTTGAGGACTATGCCAAGGCCCAGGGCCTGTGGCACGACCCCAGCAAGGAAGTTGAGTACTCGGAGTACATCGAGCTCGATCTCTCCTCCGTCGTGCCTTCGATCTCAGGACCGAAGCGCCCGCAGGACCGCATCGAACTCTCCGACGCGAAGAACCAGTTCGCCAAGGACATCCACAACTACGCGAAGCCCGGCGAAGAGAACAAGTCGGCTCCCGTCACCACCGGCGACGGATCCAGCTTCGAACTGGCCAACGGTGCTGTGGCGATCGCGTCGATCACTTCGTGCACCAACACCTCGAACCCATCGGTGATGCTGGCTGCAGGCCTCCTGGCCCGCAATGCTCGCAAACGCGGACTCAACTCCAAGCCCTGGGTCAAGACCTCCATCGCTCCGGGTTCGAAGGTCGTCACCGAGTATTACAAGAAGGCCAACCTCATCGAGGACCTCGAGGCACTCAACTTCTTCGTCGTCGGCTACGGCTGCACCACCTGCATCGGCAACTCCGGACCGCTCGATTCCGATATCTCGGAGAGCATCCAGGACAACGACCTGGCGGTCAGTGCAGTTCTCTCCGGCAACCGTAACTTCGAGGGCCGCATCAGCCCCGATGTGAAGATGAACTACCTTGCCTCGCCTCCACTGGTCATCGCCTATGCTCTGGCCGGAACCATGGACTTCGACTTCGAGAACCAGCCCCTGGGTCAAGACTCGGAAGGCGTGGACGTCTACCTCAAGGATCTGTGGCCCTCACCGGAAGAGGTCGAATCGGTCATCGCTTCGTCGATCTCGACAGATATGTTCGACGAGGAATACGGCCGGATCTTCGAAGGTGACGACCGCTGGAAGGCTCTGCAGACGCCAGAAGGTGCGATCTTCGAGTGGGACGATGAGTCGACCTACGTGCGCAAACCCACCTTCTTCGACGGAATGGGTCTGGAAGCAGAACCCGTTTCCGACATCAAGGGCGCACGCGTGCTGGCGAAGCTCGGCGACTCAGTCACCACCGACCACATCTCGCCTGCAGGTTCCTTCAAGGCCGATACCCCGGCCGGCAAGTACCTCATCGAGCACGGTGTCGAGCGCAAGGACTTCAACTCCTTCGGTTCGCGTCGCGGCAATCACGAGGTGATGATCCGCGGCACGTTCGCGAACATCCGTCTCCAGAACCAGCTCCTTGACGGAGTCCAGGGTGGCTTCACCCGCGACTTCACGCAGGAGGGCGGTCCGCAGACCTCGATCTTCGACGCATCCGTGAACTACGCGAAGACCGACACCCCTCTTGTCATCCTCGGTGGCAAGGAATACGGTTCGGGTTCCTCACGTGACTGGGCTGCCAAGGGCACGAAGCTGCTCGGCGTCGAAGCCGTCATCACCGAGAGCTTCGAGCGCATCCACCGCTCGAACCTCATCGGCATGGGCGTTGTGCCGCTGCAGTTCCCCGTCGGCGAGTCAGCTGACTCGCTGGGCCTTGATGGCACGGAGACCTTCTCGATCTCCGGCATCACCGAGCTCAACGAGGGCAAGACCCCCAAGACCGTCAAGGTGACGGCCGCGAAGGAAGACGGAACCACCGTCGACTTCGATGCAGTGGTCCGCATCGACACCCCGGGTGAAGCCGATTACTACCGTAACGGCGGCATCCTGCAGTACGTGCTGCGCCAGCTCGCGACTGCTTGATCTCAGGCTGCTGCCTCTTCGGCGGCACCGTTGATTGACGAAGGCCGGTGGGTTCAACCCGCCGGCCTTCGTCGTCGTTTGGACGTGAGAACCCGCGGGATCGGACAGCTGTGAAGGGACGCCCAGGGGAGTGTAACCAGACACAATCAGTGCCTGCAGAACCGGCGGGTGGACCAACTCTGCGTCGTGAGGCGTTAAGATGATTCGAGCGGAAATTGCAGTATCAGACCAACTATTTTGCATTCAGGAGCGAGGCCGAATGACATTCCTCGAGTCGATGAACTCGCCATCTCAGCTGCGTGAGCTCGACGATGCCGAATGCGAAGTTCTGGCGAAGGAGATCAGGGACTACCTGGTCACGGCCGTCGCCGGCACAGGTGGACACCTCGGCCCCAACCTCGGCGTGGTCGAACTCACTGTTGGTCTCCATCGCGTGTTCGAATCTCCTCACGACACGATCCTCTTCGACGTCGGTCACCAGACCTACGTTCACAAACTCCTCACCGGACGCATGGAGGACTTCTCGAGTCTGCGCCAGCGTGATGGGCTCTCCGGATACCCCAGCCGGGCCGAGAGCGAACATGACGTTATCGAGAACTCCCACGCTTCGGCATCTTTGTCCTGGGCCGACGGAATCGCCAAAGCGCATCAGCTCAAGGGCGAAAGCGATCGCCACGTCGTCGCTGTCATCGGCGACGGAGCACTCACCGGCGGTATGGCCTGGGAAGCTCTGAACACCATTGCGGCCGACAAATCGACACCACCGCGCAAGCTCATCATCGTCGTCAACGACAACGGCCGCTCCTACGCGCCGACGGTCGGCGGGTTCGCTGAGCACCTCGACGAACTGCGCACCACCTCGGGATACGAAAAGCTGTTGTCCTGGGGAAAGTCGACGCTGAGGCAGTCGGGCGTACCCGGACGCGCCGCCTACAGTGCCATCCACGGGGTCAAACGAGGTCTCAAGGACATGGTCAGCGCGGAGCAGGCAGGAATGTTCGACGAACTCGGCATCAAGTACCTCGGACCGGTCGACGGACACGACCTGCCGATGGTCGAGAAGGCCCTCCAACGGGCCAAGCAATACGACGGCGGACCCGTCATCGTGCACATGATCACCCAGAAGGGCCAGGGCTACGATCCGGCTCTCAACGACGACGCTGATCAGTTCCACTCCGTCGGCGTCATCGATCCGCTCACCGGCAAGTCGACACCGTCGAAGCAGACCTCATGGACGTCCGTCTTCGGCCAAGAGGTGCTCCGGATCGCACAGACGCGCGAGGACATCGTCGCCGTCACAGCGGCGATGCTCCTGCCGGTCGGCCTCGCAAAGTTCGCCGAGGCATACCCGGAGCGGGTCTTCGACGTCGGCATCGCCGAACAGCACGCGGTGGCATCCGCCGCGGGACTCTCCTATGGCGGGCTGCACCCCGTCGTGTGCATCTATGCGACGTTCCTCAACCGCGCCTTCGACCAGCTGCTCATGGACGTGGCCCTGCACGGCCAGGGGGTCACCTTCGTCCTCGACCGTGCCGGAATCACCGGACCGGACGGCGCCAGTCACCACGGAATCTGGGACATGGCGATGCTGCGTATCGTGCCCGGTCTCAAACTGGCAGCCCCTCGTGACGCCGCGCGTCTGACAGAGGAGCTGGCCGAAGCCGTCGCCATCGAGGACGCACCGACCGTGATCCGCTTCCCTCGTGGAAGCGTAGGCACAGATATTCCTGCGCTGCGTCGCCTCGATGACGGCGTCGACGTTCTGCGAGAGGTCCCAGCAGGTTCCTCCAAAGACGTGCTCATCGTCTCCGTCGGTCCGTTCGCCGGGCGCGCTCAGGAAGTGGCCGAAGAACTGGCCGACCACGGAATCGCCTCAACGATCGTCGACCCGCGTTGGGTTCTGCCTGTGCCAGGCGGAGTCATCGACATGGCCGTTGAGCACAGCCTGGTTGCTGTCATCGAGGACGGTGTCAAGGTCGGCGGAATCGGTTCGCAGATCCGCAGCGATCTGCGGGCGGCTGACTCGCGGGTCGGCGTCCTCGAACTAGGCGCCCCTGATGAGTTCCTGCCGCAGGGCACCCGCGACGAGATCCTCGAATATGCAGGACTCGACGTGGCCACAATGGTCTCCGAGATCGTTCACATTCTGCCGTCAGAGGTCAGGAACCGGGCCCAGCAAGGATCACGCAGAGCCGTCTGACCAGCAGGGCCATCTGACTGGCAAGAACCTCAGGCTGCAGGCAAGGACTCGATGGCATCTCTGAGCATCGGAGCACTCAATTCGACCTGCCATGGCCTGGCCCCGCGTTCGACGAGGAACTCCTCGACGTCGACGCCCGATTGTGCGCCGAGAGCCTTGACGATGGCGGGCTGCAAGAGCACGTCGTGAGGAATTTCGTGCTCTTCGGCCAGTTCTGCCACCGCAGCTTTGAGAGCAGAGACCCGATCCTTGATATCTGTGTGGCTGAACGGCGTCCGCGACTGAGCTGCGGTGACTTCTCGTCGCCCCGGCAGTTCGTCCACCGTCAGACGGGTCGCTTTGCGGTAGGCCCGGTAGAGTCGGCCGGAGTCGGCACGGGAGAGTTTGGGCCACTGTGCCATGATGTCGTCGCTCGAATGCACCCGAGACTGAGCGAGGGCGACCAGGTCCCGATCACGCAGAATACGCGAGGGAGCGGTATCGGTCTCGGCCGCCATCTCATCGCGAGCAGTCCACAGCTCCCGTACCTTGGCGATGTCCTTGCGTGACTTGAGTTTGGTCAATCCGTGCGTCCGGCGCCAGGGCTCAGCGTAGTGTTTGGGCTCGAAATCAAGGAGGTGTTCGAACTCCTGCGAAGCGAACTCCCACTTGTCGGCATCGATGAGCGCTTCGCGGAGGATGTCGCGGATGGGCAGCAGAACCTCGACGTCGAGGGCGGCGTAGTTGAGCCACTCCGTCGGAAGCGGTCGCTTCGACCAGTCGGCAGCAGAATGCTCTTTGGCCAAGCGAACACCGAGAGTCCTCTCCGCCACGGCTGCCAGACCGAACTTGTCCCATCCGAGCATGCGGGCAGCGAGTTCAGTGTCGAAGAGCGCCTCCGGCCGCATGCCGCGCTCCTGCAGGCAGGGCAGATCCTGAGTCACTGAGTGAATGACCCATTCATCTGCGCCGAAAGCTGAGTTGAGCGGGCTGAGGTCGGCAAGCACTTCCGAATCGAGCAGGAAGGTTCCTGCATTCGCGCGTCGCAGCTGAACCAGGAATGCGCGCTGGCCGTATCTGATGCCCGACGCGCGTTCGGCATCGATGGCGATGGGGCCGGATCCGTGTGCGAGCTCGTCACAGGCCGCGGAGAATTCAGCCTCGGAGTCGACGAGCGGCGGAACGCCATGAGCGGGTGTGGCCAAGAGCGGTAGTTCGGTTGTCATCGACGTCGCCCGGGCAGGGCTGAAACTCCTTCAGGAAGCGGTGGCAGTCCGGCAACTGTGCACAGCAGATCGATCCAGGCTTCGAAGTGATCGCCGATCAGTTCCGGCTCCGCGATCACGGGGGTCCATGAAGCGCGCAGCTCCAAGTCTATCGTGGACGACCGGTCGGCAAGAGTGCCGAAGCTCTCAGAGAGGACACGGGTCGTCGTGCCCCCGGCGGCGACGACCTCGCAGTCATTTGCTTCGAGGGCCTCTTCGAGCCAAGTCCAGGCCACAGGACCGAGCATCGTCTCATTGCCGAGTTCGTGCTCGAGCTCGGCGCGGATGTAGGACACGACACGGAACTGGCCCTCCCACTCCTCAGGGGAGCTGGGATCATAGAGGACGACGATGCGGCCCGTAGCCAATTCGTCGATCGCTTCACCACTGGCGCGAAGAAAGGTCTCATCGGCACTGACCTCGGCACCCAGAGCGTAGGAATACGGCGCCAAGCGAGCCGGCGCCGGTATTTCAGAGATCGAGACATTGTTCGTGTTCCGCGCTTCGCGCAGAACCGAGGTCACGGCGGAGAACTCCGACGGAATGCGATTGAGAGGTGAGGTGTTGACCACACTTGCCACGATAGATCAGGCCACGGTAGAGGTGAACCGTCCACGCCGTGATGGGACTAGAAGTTTTCACCCGCACCTGCGATCAAGACACAGTGTCTTGAAACCGGAATCCGGTGGGCACGGATCCGTCCGGGATGGGAGGATAGGGGCATGACTTCAACCTTGTTGCCCGCCCTGCGCGGAGAGCAGATTGCGCACACTCCGGTCTGGTTCATGAGGCAGGCCGGCCGATCACTTCCCGAATATCGCGAGCTGCGAGCAGGTACCGCGATGCTCGATGCCTGCCGCACCCCGGACCTCGTCTCAGAGATCACCCTGCAGCCGGTGCGCAGGCACGGTGTCGACGCCGCCATCTTCTTCTCCGACATCGTGGTCCCGCTGCAGGCGGCCGGCGTCGACGTGGAGATCGTCCCCGGCACAGGGCCTGTGATCGCAAGCCCGATCCGCAGTCGCTCCGATGTCGAAGCACTGGCAGAGCTTGAACCCGACCAGATCCCAGACATCGCGGAATCCATCGGCCGGATCGTCGAAGAACTGGCAGGGCAGACTCCACTCATCGGCTTCGCCGGTGCCCCCTTCACACTGGCCAGCTACCTCATCGAGGGCGGACCGAGCAAGAACCATGAGAAGACCAAATCCCTCATGGCCGCAGACCCCGAGACCTTCTCCCTTCTGCTGAGCAAGCTCGCTCGGATCTCCTCGACATTCCTCGATGTGCAGCTGGGCGCCGGAGCCTCCGCGTTCCAGCTCTTCGACTCCTGGGCCGGATACCTGTCCCGACGTGACTACGAAGCACACGTCCTCGAACACTCCAGCGCGGTCTTCGAATCGCTGCGCCACCACGAGGTGCCGAGCATCCACTTCGGTGTTCAGACAGGTGAACTCCTGAGCTCCATGTCACGAGCAGGCTCCACAGCAGTCGGCGTCGACTTCCGCGTCGACCTGACCGATGCCTCGACACGCGTGCAGCCGGGCCAACCATTGCAGGGCAACCTCGATCCGGCGCTGCTCTTCGCCCCCTGGGAAGCATTGGCCCCGCGCATCGAGGAGATCGTCAGGCAGGGACTCGAGCATGAGGCAGGATTCGTCTTCAACCTCGGCCACGGAGTCCTCCCCGACACCGACCCGGAAGTGCCAGGACGGATCGTGGCCGAAGTCCACCGCGTCTCCGCAGAGATCCTGTCCGCACGGGGCTGAGGCCATGAGTCACATCACGATCGTCGGAGGAGGCATCTCCGGGCTCGTCACCGCCTATCGTCTGGCGCCCGACCATCAGATCACCCTCATCGAGGCCGACGCGCGCCTCGGCGGGTGTCTGCACTCGACGACTTTGGCCGGGGCAGTGCCGGTGGGCCTCGACGCCGGGGCCGAAGCCAGCCTGTACCGGCGTCCGGAGACGAAGGACCTCGCCGCTGAACTCGGATTGGACGTCGAATTCCCGTCGACGTCGCACAGCTCCCGCGTCCTGTCGAAGGGACGCCTCCACCCGATTCCCAAACGCACCGTCATGGGAGTGCCTGGCAACGGCTCCGAGGTCAGTGACCTCCTCGGCGCAGACGTCAGTGACCGAGTCGCTCACGAGGTCATCACGGGCCCGATCGAGGGTTCGGACGTGTCGTTGGGGGACTTCCTGACGGACCGCCTCGGCGCCGATCTCGTCGACACGCTCATCGACCCGCTGCTCGGGGGAGTGTATGCGGGACGGTGCCGTGACCTGTCGTTGGCGTCGACGGTGCCCGCTCTGCTGCCGGCAGCCCGCGAAGGGACCTCGGTGCTCGAGCTCGTTCAGAGCCTGCTCGCTGCGCGTGACGCACAGTCCGCAGCGGGCGCGGAGGGCGCAGGCCCGCAGCCGGTGTTCATGAGTCTCGTCGGCGGGATCAACCGCCTTGTCCCGGCGCTCGAGCAGCACATCCGCGAACTCGGCGGCACCATCCACACCGGCTCGCACGTGACGTCCGTTCGGTTCGAGGGGGACCGATGGGCGGTGGCGACCGAGGACTTCATCGTCGATTGCGATGGTGTCGTCCTCGCCACCCCGGCGCATGTGACGAAGGATCTCCTCGCCGAGGTGGCCCCTGAGTCCGCATCGATGCTCGCATCCGTGCCCTACGCCTCGACCGTTCTGATCCCGGCCCTCGTCGAGGTCGGAGACCGTGCGCTCGAGGGATCCGGATTCCTCGTCCCACCGACAGAGAGCTCATTCATCAAGGCCTCGACATTCGTGTCGAACAAATGGCCCTGGATGCGTGAGCGCATTCCTGCGGGCACCGCCTTGATCCGGATGAGCATCGGGCGATACGGGGACGGGCCGGGAGGCTGGCATGATTGCGAGGATGATGAGCTCATCGCACGCGCCTACGCGGATTGGCAGTCCATCGCCGATCGCCGATCAGATCGGCTCATCGCGGCCGAGGCACACCGCTGGGAACATGCTCTGCCGCAGTATCTGCCGGGCCACGCCGAAACAGTGGCGAGAATCGATGAGGAGATCGCCGGAATCGCCGGCCTCGAACTGGCAGGTTCGGCATACTTCGGTGTGGGCATCCCCGCCTGCATCGACCGAGCCGAGACGGTTGCCCGGAGAATCACCGTATAAGAACTGACGCACACAGAAGACTGACACAAAGCAGAAGGAGTAAGAATGAGCGAATACTCGAAGCCCACGGACGAGCAGATCGAACAGGCGAACAATGAGACGCGCTATATCGCGTACTCGGTCTTCGCCTCGGCGGGCGAACTCGGCGATGCCGACCGTGCCGAACTCGCCGACGAAGTCCACGAAGCACTCGCCCCATTGAAGGACCAGGGCCTCGTCGTCCGCGGAATCTACGATGTCTCTGCGCTGCGCGCGGATGCAGATGTGATGTTCTGGTGGCATGCACCGACCATCGAACTCGTCCAGGCCGCCTACTCGGCAGTGCGTCGCAGCATGCTGGGCGGAGTCCTCGAACCGGTCTGGTCGGTTGTGGGCCTGCACCGCCCGGCCGAATTCAACAAGGCACACCTGCCGGCGCTGCTGACCGATGACGAACCGGGCAGGTACATCTGCGTCTACCCCTTCGTTCGGTCCTACGACTGGTATCTCCTCGATCCCGCAGAGCGCTCCACGATGCTGCGCGATCATGGCATGGCCGCCGCGGGCTACAAGGACATCAAGGCCAACACGATCGCCTCCTTCGCCCTCGGCGACTACGAATGGCTGCTGGCCTTCGAAGCCCCGGAACTGCACCGCATCGTCGACCTCATGCGCGATCTTCGCAACACCGAGGCTCGTCTTCACGTACGCGAGGAGGTTCCGTTCTACACCGGACCGCTCCGCGAACTCGTCGATATCATCAGCGACTGGCGCTGATTCTCACCGGCCTCACGTAGCCTGTGGTCATGATGACTGCAGATGGCTCGGCCGGCGACGCCGACTACGGGATGATCGGTTCAGGCTACCGACAGTTCAGGCGCCCGGAGCCGGAATTTGCTCGCGCAATCCAGACTGCGCTCGGCGATGCCCGACACATAGTCAACGTCGGCGCCGGAGCCGGATCCTACGAACCCGATGATCGCGAGGTCATCGCGGTGGAACCTTCGGCTGCGATGCGGGCACAGCGGATGATCGACCAGGCGCCGGTCGTCGACGCCAGTGCGGAGGCATTGGCGTTTGCCGACGATGCCTTTGACGCGGCTATGTCGACATTCTCGATCCATCAATGGCAGAACCTCGACGCTGGTCTGCGCGAGATGCGGCGGGTCGCTCGCGGCCCCGTGGTCATCATGACCTGTGATCCGGAGCGGGTGGAACGATTCTGGCTCAGAGACTTCGCTCCTGAGGTGATCGGCACCGAAGCACGACGATATCCGAGCCTCGAACGCATCACCGCGTGTCTTGGGGGTGTGGTCGAAGTCGAAAGCCTGCCGATTCCCTTCGGGTGCGTCGACGGCTTCTCCGAGGCCTATTTCGGGCGGCCGGAGATGTTTCTTGATCCTGGAGTGAGGAAGGCGAACTCCGCGTGGAGTTTCGTGTCAGAGGATTCGGCCCTGCGTTCGGTGAGGAGCTTGGAGCACAGTCTCAACGACGGGAGCTGGGACATGGCGCATGGTGGCTTGCGGACCGCTTCGCACTTCGAGGGATCTCTGGTCCTGATCACAGCAGAAGGCTGATCAGAGCGGAGGACTGTTCACTCAGGCTGCTTCTTCTCCACCACATACGAGTGTCCATTGGCGTCCGTGCGCATCTCCAGACCCATCGCCTCGAGTCGTTCGTGTCGCAGGTGCTCGTCCTCGTAGTAGCCGCCGGGGCGGGAATTGTCGACTTGGGCAGGCCCGACGATCTTGCGGAAGAAGCGATTGAGCCACGCAACGCGTCGCTGGGGATCGTGTGAGTCTGACATGCGAGTCCATTCGAAGTCTCAGAGCCGAGCTGCGGCCCTCTTGAAGCGAACCTGATGGATCCATTGTACGCTAATCATTAGTGCACGAACTAAATGATATGTCTCCTCGGGAGGATGAGAAGCGATGTCGACCACCCACGACCCTCTGGCTCTGGAGAGTCAGGTCTGCTTTGCCCTGGCCGTCGCCTCGCGCGGAGTGATCTCCGCCTATCGTTCGGTGCTTGAACCAATTCATCTCACCCATCCGCAGTACCTGGTCATGTTGGCTCTGTGGCAACATGAGACGCTGCCTGTGAGGAGGATTGCCGAGCTGCTCCGCCTCGAAGCTGCAACGGTATCGCCGCTGATCAAACGCCTCGAAGCACTGGACTACGTCGAGAAACGACGCAGCAGCGACGACGAAAGAGTCGTCGAAGTCTCACTGACCGACACGGGTGCGAAGCTGCGCGCGACGGCTGAGGCGATTCCTGGGCAGATGATGACCAAACTCGATATGAGTGAAACAGAGCTGCGCGAACTTCACTCCACTATGACGAAGATCATCGTCGCGGCCGACGCAGCTCATGCAGTCGATTGAAACGCCGCGGGAGTCCACGTTCCATTTTCCGCTTCGGTGCCCCGGGCACTTCGAGGCACCCCGGGTACTCCTGGACAGCCCAGGCGCGCGGAAGCCTTTAGGCGGATGAAGCATCCGCCGATCGTGACATCGGGGTGTGCTCGATCCCGTCCTCGAGGAACCGCGGACCATTCGGGCTGAATCCGAAGCTCTCGTAGAACCCCTCGAGGTGAGATTGGGCGTTGAGCGTCAGCAGTCGGTGACTGTGGCCGGCAACGAGCTCGCCGATCAGCCGTCGACTCCAGCCTTGGCCGCGCATATGCGGGTTCGTCACGACCCGACTGATGCTGCGGGCTCCCGGCTCAAAGGCCGGGCCGTCGGGAAAATCGGGCGGGAGGATGCGGGCGTAGGCCCTGGGAGCAAGACTGCGGCCCACCTCCGCGCCGTGGGTGTCCTGCATGGTCCTGGCGTCATCGGGGTAGAAGGCGTGCAGAGTCAGCGGCAGCGTGTCGACTCCGTCCTGATCGAGGAAGATGCAGTTCTGCTCGACGACGAAGACCTGGGACCGCAGCTGGACGATCCCGTAGAGCTCAGTGACCGTCAGCTCGTCGAAGGACTTGATGACGAGCGGCGATTCTTCGCTCATTCCTGACCGTCGACGAGGCGCAGAGAGATCGAGTTCAGGCAGTACCGCTGGTCGGTGGGGGTGTCGTAGCCTTCTCCCTCGAAGAGGTGGCCCATGTGCGAATCGCACTTCGCGCACCGGACCTCGACGCGCTCCATGCCCATGGACGAATCGCGGAGGTAGCGGACCCGATCCTCGGCCAGGGGAGCGTAGAACGAGGGCCAACCGCAGTGTGAGGAGAACTTGGTATCGGAGGGGAACAGGTCTGCGCCACAGGCACGGCACTGGTACATTCCCACACTGGTCGTGTCGACGTATTCGCCGGTGAACGGACGCTCCGTGCCGCCTTCGCGCAGCACCGCGAATTCATCAGGAGTGAGTACGTCCTGCCAGCGGATCTCCTCGGGATTGTCTTCTGTGTTGACGTTCGGCGACTGACTCATCGCGACCTCCGGTGCTTGTCGATATCTGTTGGAGTTCATTGTCCCACTGCTGCCGGACACGCAGGAATCCCTCTCCGGCGATGGCTGATGCAGCAGCGAGCTGGCTCTGAGAGCCCTCTCACCTGCACAACAGCGTTTGGAGACTTCTCATTCCTTGGGTGACAATGAAGTCAGGAGGTATTCATGGTTCGCGACACTAAATTCCCGACTCGCCTGCTTCTGGCTTCGGTGGGTGTCGGTGCTGGGATCGGCGCCGTGATCTCGGTGGCGTCCTCGGGGCTGGCCGTCTATTTCGCGCGAAAGATCGTGGTTCCCGAAAACGCGCCGGAAGAACTCGAGATTCTCCACATCGACGGATTCTCGCCCAATATGCGCATCCATCTGCCCGCCGATGAAGAGACGACGGTGCGAGGCACCTATGGCCTCTACTTCAACCAGGGCGCCGGCCATGCCGTGATCGGTGACATCGTCGAATATGACCCGCGGTCGAGAACCGTCTCCCGAGAGGTCCTCTCGGTCACCCGCGGAGACATCAAGCGTGCCTCTCACGGTCGTTGGACGGGCATCGTGTACCCGGAGCCCGTGGCGGCAGGAGTGAACGCCGAGGACATCGAGATCGAATCCGACGCGGGAAGACTTCCTGCCTGGCTGCTGCCCACAGACCATCCCGAACCTCATGACACCTGGGCGATCCTCGTCCACGGCCGCGCCAGCACCCGAGCCGAAGGCCTGCGAGCCGCCCCGATCCTCAATACGCTGGGCGTCCCGGCGATCGCCATGTCCTACCGCAGCGACGCCGAGGTCAGGGTCGAGACCACCTCCCGTTACGGCCTCGGCGACACCGAGTGGATCGACGTGGACGCAGCGATCGACTTCGCTGTGTCACAGGGCGCCCGCGACGTTGTCCTCTTCGGCTGGTCGATGGGTGGGGCCATCGCCTTGCAAGCCGCCTCCCGTGGTCGGAACAGACGGTACGTGAAGGCTCTCGTCCTCGACGGTCCCGTCGTCGACTGGGTGAATGTCCTCGACGGCCAGGCTCGGCGCAATATGCTTCCGACGCCCATCGCCAAACTCACGCTGGAGATGATCACCCAACCGTGGGCGCGACCGATCACCGGACTGCAGACGCCTTTGGATCTGGGCAGGCTGGACTGGGTGACACGCGCTGCGGAACTCGACGTTCCGGTGCTGCTCATCCACTCAGACGACGACGAATTCGTACCGTCTTCGCCGTCCCACGCGCTGGCGTCCGTGCGTCGCGACCTCGTGACGATGCCCGTCTACGACCAGGCCCGCCACACCAAGGAATGGAACATCGACCCAGTCCGCTGGGAAGACGATGTGGCGAACTTCCTCGAGGCGAAGATCCTGCCCAGGGCCTGACCGTCTCGCTCCGCACTCAGGGCCGAAGTACCAGCGAATCCTCGGTGTGCCGGTCCAGCGCATCGGGTGTGTACGGCCAGGGCCGAGTCGTGCCGGCCGCCCAGTCCTCGGTCTGATCTGCATAGTGCGGGTGGAAGGCATGGCCCGAGGCCCCCGTGAGGTTGATCCACCGGGAGTGGTTGAAGTCCTTGAGGTCAACGATCTGTCGCATCGAGGGCACCCAGTTCGTCTCGAAGCCCACCGAGGCATCCCAGCCAGTGGCATTGACTTCTCCGGACCCGCCCGAGACCTCGTAGGGGCCTCGATTGAACAGCCGCTCAATGGGTTTGATCCCAGATTCGCCGAGGCTGGCGTTGCGGATGGTCAGCCTGTGCAGGATGCCCCACCGCCAGGTCACGGGTTCAGACCCGAGTAGATCCTCGGTCGTCTTCCACGCAGAATCCATGGCCCGAGCCAGCGCTTCGTCCCGATTCTCGACCTCGTCATCGGCCCACCACTCGGAGTCGGGATCCTTCAGCTGGTTCTTGATGATGAGATACCAGCGTGATCCGCCGGCCGGAGGCACAGCATCGGGCAGCTTCGGAGCGAACACTTCATCGAGGATCGTCTTCGAGAGCACATTGAAATACGCTGCAGCGGCACTGTTGGCATCATCGCGGCCATCCCAGTCCGAGAGCAGCTCCTGAGCTTCGGCGATGTCGGTGCCCTCGCCGGCATCGATCTCTTCCAGCAGCGGGATCAGGGTCAGTGCGAGGGGATTGAGGTCATCACCCTGAACGCGAGACATGTCGCCCATCGTGACGTCCCCCTGGGCGATCGTGTCCTGCAGCAGCTTCGTGATCCGCCGCGCCCGGTCTCCATCGTCGAAGTCATTGCTCAACTGGACCGACCCTCCTGGAGGGGTGACAGGATTGTTCGCCGTCACGATCCAGCCACGTTCGGGGTTGTACAGACTCGGCAGATCCTCGAAGTCGAGGTATCCCTGCCAATCTTCGTCGGTCTTCCAACCGTGCCGTGGCAGCATGCCGTCGCCCTCGCCGCGTTTGGGGATCTTCCCCGGCGCCTGATAGCCGATGTTGCCTTTGGTATCCGCGTAGATGAGGTTCTGGGAGGGGACGTCGAAGAGCGAGGCGGCCTGCCGGAATTCGCTCCAGTTCGTCGCCGCATTGAGCCCGAAGATCGCCGAGGCTGTGTTGCCCGGTTCCAGGGCCGTCCACTGCAGCGCCAGCTGGTAGTGCTCGTCGGCTGGACCTGATTTCGTGTCGGCGGTGTTCGCCCCGGTCGAGGCATCGAGCACATTGCGATAGGTCCCATCGAGATCCGAGATGAGAGGGCCGTTGCTCGTTGAGCGGATCGTGATCTCGCGAGGTTCCTGTTTCGCGATCTTCACGGTCTCCTTGCGTGTGGTCACGGGTTCGTCCCCAGAATCACGGACGACTTCGCCGTCGCGGACCTTCTCGACCACGAGGTCGGCGACGTCGGGCCCCAGATTCGTCAGTCCCCAAGCGATGCTCTGGTTGTGGCCGATGACGACCCCTGGCAGCCCCGAGAAGGAGAAGCCGGACACGTCGAAGGGACATTCGGGCGTGATTTCGGTGCAGCGCAGTCCGATCTGATGCCACACGGAGGGCATGGCGGGAGACAGGTGCGGATCATTGGCCAGCAGCGGGGCACCGGTGGCGGTGTGCTCACCGGAGACCACCCACGAGTTCGACCCGATGTCATGACTGTTGACTCCCAGGAGCACCGGCAGCGACTTCAGGTGCTCCTTGAGCTCGCCGAGGTTGCTGGGAGTCTCGGTCCCTCCGCCGTGTTCCGATTGCTGTGTGTCCGCAGCAGTCACCTCGCCCCCCGCACGTGCTTCGCCCTCGTCACTTGCTTCGTCTTCGTCACGGGCTTTGGCGCCGGCATTGCCGCCGACGATCGTCGGGCGGGTGTCATAAGGGTAGTCGGGATAGACATCGGCCATCTGCTCATCATCGAGCGCGGTCTGGCTGATTGCTCGGTCGATTTCGTCCTCGACGTTCGAGCGCAGATCCCAGGCCATGGCCTTGAGCCAGGAGACACTGTCGACCGGAGTCCATTCCTCGATCTCGACGCCACCGGCCTGAAGACCGACGATGCCGTACTCGAGGGACACCTCGGTGGGGGACTTGTCACGCAGGTAGGCGTTCACGCCCTCGGCATAGGCCTCGTAGTACGCGCGTGTCTTGTCATCGAGTGCCGCGACCTCCGCCTCGGCGACCTTCCTCCAGCCCAATGTGCGAATGAACTTGTCGGTGCCGAACTGTGACTCGCCGAAGAGTTCCGAGAGCCGGCCCGAGGTGACATGCCTGCGGAAGTCCATTTCCCAGAACCGATCCTGGGCGTGGACGAAGCCCTGAGCCATGAAGAGGTCGTGGGAGTTGCTGGCCTCAATGGTCGGGACACCCGATTCATCGCGGGTGACGCTGACCTCGGCGTCCAGGCCCGACAGTGAGATGTCGCCGTCCGTGGTGGGATAGGACCGTTGGACGAGGAAGACACCGAGCAGGGTGAGGATGAGCAGCAGAACGAGGACGGCCGCGAGGATGCGGATGAGGACCTTTGCGCCCACAAAGCGATGCGCGCCGGACGGCGGTCGGACCGCTTCGACCAGGGCACTGGAATCCTCTGAATCCGCGTCTGCCATATGTCTCCTTCGACCGAGTCTGAGTTTCAGCTCAGAATATCAGCTGACCTGGCCTTATCAGGCGGTTTGGGAGGGTAGATGAAGGTGACGAGGACGACGGAGATCATCATCAGCAGGAACCACGCCACCAGTTTGGTCACCGGCACCATCTGCCAACCGTCGATCTGGGAGGGGTAGAGCCACGCGCCGGTGAGGGTGCCGATGTTCTCAGCGATCCAGATGAAGAACGCCACCAGCACGAACGCAAAGAGGACCGGCATGCGCAGAGTCAGCTTGTGCACGTGGAAGTGCATCCGACACCGGAAGAACACCACCCCGACAGCAAGGACGAGGAAGAGACGCACATCGACTATGTAGTGGTGGGTGAAGAAGTTGAGGTAGATCGCGGCGGCGATGACCGCGGTGATCCACCTCGGCGGGTAATGACTGAACCGCAGGTCGAAGAGACGATAGACGCGCACGATGTAGGAGCCGACCGCCGCGTACATGAACCCCGTGAACAGGGGCACAGCCGCGATGTGGAGGACGCCTCCGGCCGCATAGTTCCACGAACCCATCGACGTCTTGAAGATCTCCATTCCGGTGCCGACGATGTGGAACAGAACGATGACCCAGAGCTCGCGCCCGGTCTCCAGACGCAGAAGGAGCATCACCGCCTGGATCAGGACTGCCAGGATCACGAGGATGTCATTGCGGGCCAGGCCCGCATCGTCCGGGTACCACCACGCGGTGAGAATGATTGCGAGCAGCATGAGGGCTCCGAACAGGCAGGCCCACGCCTGTTTGATCCCGAAGACGAGGAACTCCCGCACCCCGGACGGTACCTGTGAGAGATGCCGATTGGCGAATCGGTCGAGGAGCTGTTCGAGCCGTGTGAGTTCATGCTGATCGGCCATGAGGTCCTTCGACTGAGGGGCAGCGGTCGTGACAGAATCCTATCGCGCCCGGCGCCGCGCTCCTCGGCGCGGGTGGAGCCATCGGAGCAGCTGTGGATTCAGCAAATAGACTCGGGGCATGCACATCCTCATCTTCGGAGCCTCCGGCCACGTCGGCACGGGCCTGGCCCAGCACCTGTCCGCTGACCATCGCATCACCGGCATCGTCCGGTCACAGCCGGAGAGCACGACTGCCTATGAACCCGTCGTCGTCCCCGATTGGGTGGATCGACCCCAGGCCGTCATCGACGAGCTCCACCGGTTGGACGCATCATCGGTCGACGCGGTCATCGCTGCGGTCGGCGGGTGGTACGTGGACATTTCGATGATCGCTCGCGGGATCGCCTCCTTCGATGAGGACTACTCCTCATACCTGCGTGGTCATTTCGCTGCCTGTGCCGTGTCAGAGGCGCTCGCCGAGGCGGCCGGAAGTGCCCATGTCCGGCATCTGGCCCTCAACGGTGTGGCCAGCGTCGAGGCCTGCGTCGGGTCGGGAGCGATCAGCGTATTCGGCGCCGCCCAAGAGATGCTCATCAGAGTGGCCGAGGCCGAGACCGACTCCGTGGACTATCGCGAGCTCAAAGTCATGGCGCCCATCGGCGGTGATGACCGCAACGATCTGCGCGGGGGAGTGGAGACGATCAGCCTTCCTCAGGTCGCCGAAGCAGTCAGCGCGGTGCTGACTCGACCAGATGAGCACGAGATCAGCACTCAGCTGGGAGTCTAGGCCAGGTCTTGGCCTGTGCGCAGGCCCTGGTCCCTGCTTAGGCCTTGGCATAGCGGATGAAGACCTGGTCATCGACG
This sequence comes from Brevibacterium sp. UCMA 11752, assembly GCF_021532235.1. Lineage (NCBI taxonomy): Bacteria > Bacillati > Actinomycetota > Actinomycetes > Micrococcales > Brevibacteriaceae > Brevibacterium > Brevibacterium sp. UCMA 11752. The sequence goes on from NZ_JACBOS010000003.1 coordinate 2,601,969, forward strand.
GTTCGCACATCGATGACTCGCAAGCTGAGGGTGGCCTCGAGTTGGGAGAAGTGGCTGCCGGTGCTGTGAGAGTAGAGCGGGCTCAGACTCAGGTGCAGTTCGGCACCCGGGACGGCATCGAGCAGCCGGTAGGCCAGGTTCGGCCCGGACTCGCACACCAGGGTCTCACTCGTGGACTCGACGGCCTCGAGCACCTGCGCGGCAGTGTCGGGAGTGAAGTGCTGAGCTCGGTAGTCGAGGCCGGCCTCGGCGAGCTGCCTGCTCAGTTCGTCCGGGTCCGATTCGGTCAGGACATGTACGGGGGTGTGTTCGAGGGCTTTGCCCGGTGCGTTGATGACCGGCAGTGCGGGATTGAGCGCGGTCCGGCGGTCGATGATGATGGCACCTGCCTGTCTGCGCAGGGATATGAAGTAGTTGAAGTCGGCCTTCGTGGACACGCCTGTCGACCAGCCGTCCAGGGAATACGCTCCGTTGATCGTCTGTACGAGGGAGATGATGAGCTTTCGCATCCCGGTGCCTCTACCTCTGCAGCTGGGACTCAGGTCCCATGGCGATGCGCGGGTGGGCATCGGGGTCGATGGTCCCAAGGATCCATTTGAGGTCCTTCTCCTTGAGCGTCACACAGCCGTTCGTCCCGGAATCATGATCGAGGTGCAGCCAGATGCCGCCGCCCTTGTCCCATCCCAGTGGACGAGTCCTGTCGGTGGGCGGGGTGCCCGGAACGCGGTTGTAGTCGATTGCGATGATGTAGTCGAAGACCCGCTCGTACTCGGCACCGTAGGCCACCGTCGCCGAGGAGGGGAGTCGATCATCCTGGGTGTAGGGAAGCGCCGTCCCCGGGTCCTGTTTGTACCCGCCTGCATCGCTGAGAGTGAAGACTCCGACCGGTGATGTCTTGTCGCCCTCCCGTCGATCGGCCAGCCAGCCCTTCTTCCCATTGTGGATGTCAAAGGTCTTGCGCTTCTTCCACTGCCCGTCATCGAAGGCGTAGAAGCTCAGCTGCCCGGAATCAGAATTCGCATCCGGCCCGCTGGCAACGAGGACCTGTGAGGTCTCTGCGGGAATCTGTGCGGCTGTCTCCGGGCCCAGTCCGGGGACCTGAACGGAGTGGGCCGGACCTGCTGTCTCTGCGGTTTCTGCTCCGGGTGGGGTCATCTGCGCGGGGGCGGCGAAATCACCGAGGTCGTTCTGCTGGGCAGGCGCGGCGACCATCGCGGAATGAGCGGACGCACCATCATCATCCTCGCTGTCGGTCGGTGTCCCGCATGACGACAGCGTCAGGGCCAGAACAGCGACCGTCAGGCTGGTCCCGGCCCGGGCTCCACCACTGAACATGAGGTCATCATCTCACGAACCTTGAGAACACCGCGGTAGTGACTATGCGAAAATGAGGCTATGAGCATTCCACCTGTGCCGAACCACCCTCCGCGCCCCGGGCGTCGGAAACCGGCGGAGGAGTCTCCGGATTCGATCACCACTCAGTTGTTCATCGGCCAGGACAAATCCCCGGCCGCGGATGGCTCGACCCAAGCCCTCAGCGCGGACGAGCTGGCCAGACTCCGGTCGATGGTGTCCTCCGACGGAGCCGATGCCACCGAGGTACTCAGCCTCGACGAGCTGCGCCAACTCGCCGCCGCCGAGAATGAAGAATCCGCGCTCAGCGGCCCGACACCACGGAAGGCGAGGTCCGAGGACATCGCCGAGGCGGAGGCCGCCTCCGCACCGAAGCAGTGGAATCCACAGGGTGCCTCGGGCGGCCAGCCTCCGAATCCCGAACCCTGGGGCGCCGACTTCGGTGCGCCCGGACAGCCCGCTCCTCAACCGCATCCCCCCGAGTACCCCGGAAACGAGTCGCACGTGCCCAACGGCGCATCACCCTACGCCCCACATGCTGCAGCCGCCTACGCAGGACACGGTGGTCCCGGACCGGCAGGCGTCGGCCACGGGCCAGGTGTCGGCCCAGGTGGTCAGGGGGGCCCTGCCGGTCAAGGGGGCCCCGTCGGACCGGGTGGACCAGCCGGTCCCAACGGCGGCGGTTACGGTCCCGGTGGACCTGGCGGGTACGGACCCGGGGGATACGGGCCCGGTGGGCCAGCCGGGCCCGGCGGGCCCTACCGCCGTGAACCCGATACGAAGAAGGTCCCGGGGTGGCTCTGGGCCCTGGCTGCGATCGCACTGGTGATCGCCCTCGGCATCGTCGGCTACATCGCCTGGGACGCGACGCAGAGCAAGGACGACGCCGCGCCCGGCTCGTCCTCGCAAGGACCCTCAGACGATGCAGGCTCCAAGTCCGACGATTCGAGTTCGAAACCGCCTGTCGCTGCCGAATCCTTCAAATCTCCGTCCGGCAACATCGCCTGCACGATTGATGCAGATCGCACCCGGTGCGTCATCTCCGCCTTCGACTACACGCCTCCCGCAGAACCCGATGACTGCCAGTTGGACAACTGGGGCGGTGTCGTCGTGGCCAATGACGAAGGTGCCGGCTTCTCCTGCCAAGAGGCCCCCGGAAATTCCGGCCCCGCTCGGGTACTCGGCTACGGCGAATCGATCACTGCCGAAGGGATGACCTGCACATCGACCCGCGAAGGCATGACATGCAAGTCCGATGAGACTGGTGTCGGCTTCAATATGGCGCGCGCCTCGGTCGACTTCCTCGACTAGGGGTCTGGCGGGGGAGTGCTGCCGACTGCAGAGGTGCACACGACCATTGACCACCTCGGCGATATCGGGATCTTAGTCTTAGGATTTGGACAGGTGTGGGATGGACGGAGCAACCAGGACTATGTTGATTGTGTGGCTTACAGGTTGCTCCTCCTTCCTTGCCGCGACGAGTCCTGATCGGACAGCACACTCGTCGCGGAGTTTTTCCTATGCTGATGAAGCACACGATCAATGAATGAGGAACCATGAAACTGCAGAAGCCGACTCCTATGCCATTCAGCAAGTACAAGTCCTTTCAGGACCGGATTGCTCTCGATATGCGCGACCGCACCTGGCCCGATCAGCTGATCCGGAAGGCTCCGCGTTGGCTGAGCACCGATCTGCGTGACGGCAACCAGGCCCTCATCGATCCGATGACGCCAGAGCGCAAGCGCAAGATGTTCGACCTCCTGGTCAAGCTCGGCTTCAAGGAGATCGAGGTCGGATTCCCCGCAGCCAGCCAGGTCGACTTCGATTTCGTCCGCGAGATCATCGAGCAGGACGCTATCCCCGACGATGTGCGCATCTCCGTGCTCACCCAGGCTCGCGAGGACCTCATCGAACGGACGGTGGAATCCCTCGTCGGTGCCCAGAAGCCGACCGTCCACCTCTACAACGCGACCGCGCCGGTCTTCCGCAAGGTCGTGTTCGGTTTCGACGGTGAGGGTTTCGACCAGACTCGTGACATCGCCACCCGTGGCACCCAGGCGGTCATGAAGCACGCCGAGTCACTCCTCGGCGACGCAGACTTCGGCTACCAGTACTCACCCGAGATCTTCGTCGACACCGAACCCGAATTCGCTCTCGACATCGTCGGCAGCGTCCTCGACATGTGGCAGCCGGCCTCAGGCCGCGAGACTGTCGTCAACCTGCCGGCCACGGTGGAGCGCGGCACCCCGAACACCTACGCCGACCAGATCGAATGGTTCTGCCGGAACATGCCCTACCGCGACGAGGTGGCCGTGTCCCTGCACCCCCACAACGACCGGGGAACCGGTGTGGCGGCTGCCGAGATGGGCATCATGGCAGGTGCCGACAGGATCGAAGGCTGCCTCTTCGGCAACGGCGAACGGACCGGAAACCTCGACCTCGTCACTGTTGCGCTCAACCTCTACACCCAGGGTGTCGACCCCGAGCTGGACTTCTCCGACATCGACGAAGTCATCCACACCGTCACCGAATGCAACCAGATCGGCGTCCACGAACGTCACCCCTACGGTGGTGACCTCGTCTTCACCTCGTTCTCCGGCTCGCACCAGGACGCGATCAACAAGGCGTTCGCCGACCGTGAGAAGAAGGCCAACGAGCAGGGCGTGCCTGTGGACCTGATGGAATGGGACATGCCCTACCTGCCGGTCGACCCCAAAGATCTGGGCCGCTCCTACGAAGCGATCATCCGCGTCAACTCGCAGTCGGGCAAGGGCGGCGTCACCTACCTGCTCAAGAGCGAGTACGGTCTGGATCTGCCTCGACGCATGCAGGTCGAATTCTCCCGCGCCGTCCAGCAGCACACAGAAGGCGGGGGAGAGGTATCGGCCGAGGAGATCCGCCGCATCTTCAACCACGAGTACCTGCCCAGCGATGATCCGGACAATGCCTGGGGCCGGTTCCAGATCGTGGGCCTCCGCACCGACTCGGGCACGGTTGATGACTCGGGCGCCTCGGAGCGCGTCGAGGTCGACCTCATCGTCGACGGCCAGGAGCGCACCTACGAAGGACGCGGCAAAGGTCCCATCGATGCACTGGTGAAGGTGCTCATCGACAACTTCGACGTCGACGTTCGTCTCCAGGACTACACCGAGCATGCCATCGGCTCCGGTGCTGACACCATGGCGGCAGCGTACGTCGAGCTCGCCGTCGAAGACCGTGTCGTCTGGGGTGCCGGACTTCACCCGAACATCACGAAGGCCTCACTCAAGGCCGTCGTCTCGGCAGTCAACCGTGCCGCCCGTGATCGCGACGGTGAGCGCGAGCGCTGATCTCCCACCTGATATCTCACACCTGACACAGAGTGCGGCGGGGATCATTCCCCGTCGCATTCTGCGATAATGGGCAGGTGCACAATTATCGTGATGAAGGCATCGTGCTCCAAGGGCACAAGCTCGGCGAAGCCGACCGCATCGTCACTGTTCTCACCCGCAGCCACGGGCTGATCCGAGCAGTAGCGAAGGGCATTCGCCGCACCAAGTCACGCTTCGGTTCCCGGCTCGAACCCTTCATGCTCGTCGATCTGCAGTGCCACGTCGGCCGCAACCTCGACATCGTCACCCAGGTCGAACTCATCGAGCCCTTTGCCCGCGGCATCGGCGCCGACTATGACGCGTACTCGGCCGCGAGTGTGATGGCGGAGACCGCCGCACGGATCACCGAGGTCGAACCCCAATCGCGCACCCACTTCCTGCTTCTCGTCTCAGCCATCCGGTCCCTGTGCAATGGTGAGCATCCGCCGAGGCTGGCCCTCGACGCGTACCTGCTGCGCGCAATGTCCGTGGCAGGCTGGGCACCGAGCCTGCTCGACTGCGCACAGTGCGGCAGCCCGGGCCCGCACCGTGCGTTCTCAGCCTCCCTGGGCGGTGCCGTGTGCACCACCTGCCGACCCAGCGGAGCGGCTCTGCCCGACACCGACGCACTCGAACATATGGCCGCCCTGCTCTCCGGTGACTGGGAGCGAGCGGAATCCTCGGATCTGCACGACCAGATCGACGGTTCCAAACTCGTCTCTGACTGGGTGTCATGGCACTTGGAACGCAATATCCGATCACTGAGAGTTCTGGAGGCCAGATGAGCTATCCCGCGCCGCCCCCGCACCCCAGTGGAGCCCGACCCCCGGGAATCGAGGCGAAGTTCGTCCCGAATCACGTCGCGGTGGTCATGGACGGCAATGGACGGTGGGCCAACGACCGCGGACTGCCGCGCACCGAAGGACACAAAGCCGGAGAGGCCTCGCTCCTCGAAGTCATCCACGGTGCCATCGAGATGGGTGTCGACTATCTCTCCGCCTACGCCTTCTCCACCGAGAACTGGAAACGCTCCCCGGACGAGGTCCGCTTCCTCATGGGCTTCAACCGCGATGTGATCCGACGTCGCCGCGATGAGCTCAATGAGCTCGGCGTGCGGATCGTGTGGGCCGGACGCCGTGGGCGCCTGTGGCGATCGGTCATCGACGAGCTCGAGTCCGCGGCGGAGATGACCAAGCACAACACCGGCCTAGTCCTCCAGTTCTGCGTCAACTACGGAGGTCGCTCGGAGATCGTCGACGCGGTCAACCAGATCACCGCCGAGGTGGCCGCCGGCAAGCTCAAGCCTGGCAAGGTCAGCGAGAAGACCGTTCGCTCGCGCCTGTACGCCTCTCAGGTTCCGGACGTCGACCTGTTCCTGCGCTCTTCTGGCGAGCAGCGCACTTCGAACTTCCTGCTGTGGCAGTCCGCCTACGCGGAGATGGTCTTCCAGGACGTCCTCTGGCCTGATGTCGATCGCCGCACCCTGTGGGCCGCGATCGAGGAATACGCGCGTCGTGACCGTCGCTTCGGCGGTGCCGTCGACAGCCCGAGCGCCTAACACTCAGGTTTCGACGTTCAGCGCTGCCCACGAAGGATCCTCCCGGCACCAGAAGTCCCAGCGGTTTCGCCATCGATCACGTTTGGTGCAGTGGAGCAGTTTGCGAACTGCTTGACTGCACCAAACGTGATCGAGGAGTGCACCAAACGTGATCGGCAGACTAGTCGTACGGGTGCACTCGTCGTATGCGTTCAGTCGTCTTATGCGTTCAATCGCCGTACGGGACGAGATACAGATCGGGCCCGCATCAGACGATGCGGGCCCGAGTCGGCTCTCAGCGCCGGGGGAGCCGGATAGCGGGCGCCCCCGTACGCTCAGGCTCAGCGATACTCAGTAGCGATCGCTTGAGCGTTCGCCGCCGAAGCGGTCATTGCTGAACTTCTTGTTGGCACCGCCGCGTCGATCATTGCGGAAGTTGCGGCTGTCGCCGGGCTGCTTGTCGAAGTTGCGCTTCTTGAACGGACGAGCCGGACGGCCCGAATCCGGACGAATGTCGATCGGTCGACCCTGGATCTGCGTGCTGGAGAGCTTGCGCATGACCGAGGAATCGAGATCCTTGGGCAGATCGACAAGGGTATGGTTCGACCGGATGTCGATGTGACCGATCTCCTTCGAAGTGAGACCCCCCTCGTTGGCGATGGCGCCGACGACCGCACCTGGCTGCAGACGCTCATTGCGGCCGATGGCCAGACGGTAGGTGGTCATATTCTCATCACGCGGACGGGATGAGCGTTCACGGCCTGGCTTGCCGTCGCGTCCGCCGCCGTCACGATCACGACCTGGCTTGCCACGCGAAGGCTCCGGCATGGGATCGGCCTTGAGTGTGTTCGACTCGAGCACCAGGGATGCCAGCGCTGCGGCGATGTCGGTCGCAGGCACGTTGCGGGAGAGCTCGTACTGTTCGATGACTGTCGCGAGTTCGGTCAGCTCGGTCGTCGCGAGCACATCGTCGATGCGCTTGGTGAACTTCTCCACACGGGTGTTCGTCAGCTCTTCGACGCTGGGCATCGACAGCGGTTCGACCTTCTGCTTCGTGGCGCGCTCGATGGAACCGAGCAGACGCTGCTCACGCGGGGTGATGAACAGAATGGCCTCGCCGGAACGCCCTGCGCGGCCGGTGCGGCCGATGCGGTGGACGTAGGACTCGGTGTCGTGCGGGATGTCGAAGTTGACGACGAGGGTGATGCGCTCGACGTCGAGACCGCGGGCTGCGACATCGGTGGCGACGAGGATGTCGACCTTGCCGCTGCGCAGCATATCGATCGTGCGCTCACGAGCCTGCTGTGGGATGTCACCATTGATCGCCGAGGCCTTGAAGCCGCGGGCACGCAGCTTCTCAGCGAGCTCCTCCGTGGCCTGCTTGGTGCGCACGAACATGATGATGCCTTCGTACTCCTCGACCTCCAGGATTCGAGTCAGGGCATCGAGCTTATGCGAGTGCTGGACCATGTGGTAGCGCTGGCGGATGTTCGATCCGGTCTGCGACTTCGAAGCGACCCGGACCTCTTTGGGGTTGTTGAGGTATTTGCCGGTCAGGCGGTGGATCGATGTCGGCATCGTGGCGGAGAACAGTGCCACCTGACGCGAGTCGCCGGACTGGCTGAAGATCTCTTCGATGTCCTCGGCGAAACCCATCTTGAGCATCTCGTCGGCCTCATCGAGGATGAGGTGACGGAGGTTTTCGAGCTTGAGCGATCCCTTCTTGAGGTGGTCGATGACACGACCTGGCGTTCCCACGACGACCTGAGCGCCGCGCTTGAGGCCCGACAGCTGTGGGCCGTAGGCCTGGCCGCCGTAGATCGGGAGGACGGAGAAGTCGTTGAGATTCGTCGCATACGAGGTGAACGCCTCGGCGACCTGGATCGCAAGCTCACGGGTGGGGGTCAGGACCAGAGCGAAGGGACCGTCGTTGGCGCGGCCAGCCTCGGCGAGGTCGGACAGTGCTGGAAGAGCGAAAGCGGCGGTCTTGCCGGTGCCGGTCTGGGCCAGGCCGATGACGTCGCGGCCCTCGACCAGCGCGGGGATCGTTTCAGCCTGGATCGGAGTGGGGGTTTCGTATCCCTGGGCTTCGACTGACTGGAGGACGAGCGGGTGGAGACCCAGCTCGGAGAACTTCGGTGTTGTCGGATTGTCGGATGTGGACACATCTGTCATGAGTTTTCTCTCTCACGTCGGCACACACTTGATCGCAGATGACTGTAGTGGCGATCTACCCTGCGGCCGCTTGTGCAATCATCGTGAGCAATCCGGGCCGAAACCGTATGAGATCCAAGGCGTGCTTGGACAGACTTGAAAACCGTCAGTACGGAGAAAGGTTTGGGTGTGCCTCAATCCTACATGCCCCACGTCCGCCGAGGTGGTTCTGCGGGCCGGATTAAGTGTGAGTTCCGTCGCCCATGAGCCGAGACCCTCGGACGGGAGCTGAACAGATAGGCTGTACCTGCGAGCCACGGCAGCCGGCCGTCGGCGACCTACCTCAAGGAGAATAAACGTGGCACAGTCCAAGTTGGATGCCGTCATCGCCCTGGCCAAACGCAGAGGATTCGTCTTCCAAGCCGGAGAGATCTATGGCGGGTCCCGTTCGGCCTGGGACTACGGGCCCTTGGGCGTTGAGCTCAAGGACAACATCAAGGCCCAGTGGTGGCAGACCTTCGTCCGCGGTCGCGAAGACGTCGTCGGACTCGACTCCTCCATCATCCTGCCCAAGCGCGTCTGGGAGGCCTCCGGACACGTGGAGACCTTCGTCGATCCGCTCGTCGAGTGCCTCAACTGCCACAAGCGCCACCGCGAGGACCACCTCGTAGAAGCCTATGAAGCCAAGCATTCGAAGACACCCGAGAACGGAATGGCCGACATCGTCTGCCCCGACTGCGGGAACCGTGGACAGTGGACCGAGCCGCAGGAGTTCTCCGGCCTGGTCAAGACCTTCCTGGGTCCGGTGGAATCGGAGGCAGGTCTGAACTACCTGCGCCCCGAGACCGCACAGGGAATCTTCGTCAACTTCAACAACGTCGTCACCGCTGCACGGAAGAAGCCGCCCTTCGGCATCGGCCAGATCGGCAAGGCCTTCCGCAACGAGATCACTCCCGGAAACTTCATCTTCCGCACACGTGAGTTCGAACAGATGGAGCTCGAGTACTTCGTTCGTCCCGAAGAGGCCGACGCCTACTATCGCGAGTGGGTCGAGGCCTGCTGGAACTGGTTCATCGACCTCGGCATCTCCGAAGACAACGTGCGCCGCCTCGACGTTCCCGAAGAGGACCGGGCACACTACTCGTCCGGCACGATCGACGTTGAGTACCGCTTCGGCTTCCAGGGATCGGAATGGGGCGAGCTGATGGGCGTGGCCAACCGCACCGACTACGACCTCGGCACCCACACCGAGGCTTCGGGTGCGAAGCTGCAGTACTTCGATCAGGCCAGCGGTGAACGCTTCACTCCCTACGTGATCGAACCATCCTTCGGTCTGACTCGTTCGATGATGGCCTTCCTCGTCGATGCCTACACCGAGGACGAGGCACCGAACACCAAGGGCGGCGTGGACAAGCGCATCGTGCTCAAGCTCGATCCGCGCCTGGCTCCGATCAAGGCGGCCGTACTGCCGCTGAGCCGCAACGAGAAGCTGACACCGGCGGCCAAGGAACTCGCGGCTCGTCTGCGCAGGCGTTGGAACATCGACTTCGATGATGCCGGCGCGATCGGTCGTCGGTACCGTCGTCAGGACGAGATCGGCACCCCGCTGTGCATCACGTTCGACTTCGACTCGCTCGACGACAACGCGGTCACGATCCGCAAGCGCGACGATATGAGCCAGGAGCGCGTCAGCCTCGATCAGGTCGAGAATTACCTGGCCGAGCACCTTGGGGTCTGATAGTCCGCTGGGGTCTGACCACCAGTTGGAACCTATCACCGGCGGCTTCTGAGATTCGGACCCGGTCGGTCGTGAAATCGACCGACCGGGCCCTTTCGGTTGCGCTGCCGTGGGCACGATCATCGACATCGCCATTCACTTCGCGCACGGAGCCCGCGCATCGACACGAAGGTCCGCCATGCATATGACGCTCCAAGGGGAGCCCACAGCCTCGCCGAGGGTCCGCCTGATCATGATCGTGTGCCTCCTGCCGCTGGTCCTCATCACGATCGGGGGCCTTGTCCTTCTGTGGCCGCACGGACCGGAACGGGACCTGCCCGGCGGCGGTCCGATGACGAACACCGCACCTGGAGTCTCTCACGCTGAAGCCAGAGTCACCGCCGTGGACGCGTCGAGCTGCGAGACCAGTGATCCCGATCCGATGCTCGAAGCCGACTGCATGGAGTTCACGGCCGAAGTGGATGGGCAGGAGGGGAGCCTCTATGTGACTCCCGACGCCATCGTGTCCGGGGTCGGTGTCGGAGATTCGCTCAAGGTCCTCGACTTCACGAAGTCGACTGACCGCGCAGAGACCGAGACCGACTATGTGTTCATCGACTACGACAGAGATGTTCCGATCCTTGCCTTGGCGATCATGTACGGGCTCGTCGTTCTCGCCGTCGCAGGCTTTCGAGGCCTGCGTGCATTGACAGGTCTTGCCTTCGCCGGTGTCGTGCTGATTGTGTTCATGCTCCCAGCGATCCTCGACTCCAGGCCGCCGATCCTCGTGGCGATGGTCGCGGCGAGTGCGATCATGGTCATCGCCCTGTATCTTGCCCATGGCGTGTCGACGCGGACGACCACGGCACTCTTCGGGACCGTTGCCGGCATCGTCATCACGGGGCTGCTCGGTGCATGGATGACGTCCTGGGCCAATCTCGGCATCGCCTACTCCGAAGAGGGATTCCTCCTCACCGGCACCACGGACGTGTCGTTGGCAGACCTGATTGTGTGCGCGATCCTCGTCACCGGACTCGGTGTTCTCAACGACGTCACCATCACCCAGGCGTCGGCGGTCTGGGAGCTGGCCACAGTGGCACCGGATCTCAAGTCCGGGCAGCTCTTCGCCCGAGCGATGCGCATCGGTCGCGACCACATCGCCTCGACGGTGTACACGATCACGTTCGCTTATGTGGGGTCCGCGCTGACCACGCTCCTCATCGTCTCCGCCCACGACCAGTCGTTCTTCGAGACCCTGACACTGGGGGAGATGGCAACTGAGGTGGTGAGCATCCTCGTGTGTTCGATCGGCTTGGTCATCGCCATCCCGCTGACGACTGCTCTAGGGGTGCTCGTCGTACGATCGGGTCTGCGACCGCCGCCACGCGCAGCACCGTCGCAGGGCAGCATCCCACCCTCGCAGGAGCAGAACTCCACGGCCGACTCAGCCCTGGACTGACGCCTGACATGAAGTGCGGATGCCCGACATGAGACTGCCCCGAGACCTCAAAGAGGAATCGGGGCAGTCTCATGCGACCAGGCTTCAGGCTGCGATCAGAGCTTCGTCCAGGCTTCCGAGAGGACGCCGCGGATGATCTGCTCCATCTCGTCGAACTCCTTCTGACCCACGGTCAGGGGAGGTGAGAGCTGGATGACTGGATCCCCACGGTCATCGGCACGGCAGTATAGGCCGTTCTCATACATCTTCGCGGACACGAAGTTCTTGAGGATACGCTCCGACTCCTCCTCTGTGAAGGACTCCTTGGTATCGCGATCCTTGACGAGTTCGATGCCGTAGAAGAAGCCCTCACCGCGAACGTCACCGACGATCGGCAGGTCTTTGAGCTTCTCGAGCGTGAACTTGAACGCGGCAGCGTTCTCATGGACGTGGTCGTTGAGCTTCTCCTTTTCGAACACGTCGAAGTTCGCCATCGCGGCGGCACAGGCGACGGGATGACCGCCGAAGGTGTAGCCGTGGTAGAAGGTCTCCTCGCCACCTGGGCCGAAGGGCTCGAACAGGCGATCCGAGGCGATCATCGCACCCAGCGGAGCATACCCGGAGGTGATGCCCTTGGCGCTGGTGATGATGTCGGGGACGTAGCCGAAGTCGTTGCAGGCGAACATGTCGCCGATGCGACCGTAGGCGCAGATGGTCTCATCGGAGACCATGAGCACGTCGTACTCGTCGCAGATCTCACGCACCCGATCGAAGTATCCGGGTGGCGGTGGGAAGCAGCCGCCGGAGTTCTGCACCGGCTCGAGGAATACGGCCGCAACCGAATCGGCACCTTCGAACTCGATGGCCTCGGCGATGCGGTCGGCTGCCCAGCGGCCGAAGGCCTTCTCATCGTGGGCGTAGGGCTGCGGCGAACGGTAGAAGTTCGTGTTGGGCACCTTGATCGCACCAGGGACCAGGGGCGCGAACTGTTCGCGCAGATCAGGCAGCGAGGTCACGGACAGGGCACCGTGCGGCGTGCCGTGGTAGGCGGTGGCGCGCGAAATGATCTTGTGCTTGCCCGGCTTGCCGGTGATCTTGAAGTAGTTCTTCGCCAGCTTCATCGCGGACTCGACCGAATCACCGCCGCCGGAGGTCAGGAAGACGCGGTTGAGGTCGCCGGGAGCGTAGCTGGCCAGGCGCTCCGAGACCTCGATGGCCTGCGGATGCGCGAAGGACCACAGCGGCATGAACGGGAGCTTCAGCGCCTGATCGTACATTGCCTTCGCGATCTCCTCGCGACCGTGGCCCACCTGGACAGTGAAGAGTCCGGCCAGGCCGTCAAGGTACTTATTGCCCTTGTCGTCGAAGATGTGGTGGCCTTCGCCACGGGTGATGATCGGTGCTTCACCACCGTTGAACAGTGACTGGTGTGGAGCCATATGCATCCACACGTTGTTGCGGATGGCATCCTGATAGCCGGTGCCAGCTCTGGTGACATTCTCTGTCATCGCGTCCCCCAATTGTATTTTTGCTTTTCGAGTGAGAGGTACATGAAGAGCTCCGTGTCCACGACTGCGTCGATCGAGCGGAGCTCTTGGTTGACGAATTCGATCAGGTGGCGATCCGATTCGCAGACGATCTCGACCAGGATGTCGAACGACCCTGCGGTCACGACGAGATAGTCGATCTCGTCGTATCCGTGAAGTCTGTCGGCGACCTTGGAGATATCGCCGCGAACCTTGACTCCCACCATGGCCTGTCGGGCGAAGCCCAGACTCAAGGGATCGGTCACGGCGACGATTTCCATCACGCCGGAGTCGATGAGCCTGGAGACCCGCTGACGGACAGCAGCTTCGGACAGCCCGACGGACTTGCCGATGGCCGAATACGACTTGCGTCCATCGTGCTGCAGCTCGACGATGATCGCTTTCGATTTCTCGTCGAGATTGCCCAGGCGGTGACTGCTTCCGCTCGGCATCAAGTGGGCCATTCTTCACCTCCGTGATTTGGGTCTCAGCACAATCTATCATCAATTCGGTCGGAATGCGCACCCTGGCGTGCGAATTCCGTCGAATCTCAAAAAGAATGATTCTGGATCCGTCATGAATTCGCATTTCTACGCGCGACAACACGCGTGTCGCAGTGATTGACATGGTGTGATGCGGCTCACCACACTGTAATCATGAATGAGGGTGAGCTGTTCTACGCCGGAGAAGACAACCGGCCGGATGTGCAGGGAATGCGGCCCGGTGCCGAGCAGGGCCGGGCAGGACAGGAAGTCAGAGCTCGCCCACAGCCGCGGCCAGGCGAGGTCGACACGATCGGCGCGAACAATCTGTCGTTCTCCCCGGACGAGTACTTGGGGCGCATCGCCTCGGTGCGCAATCGGATGGTCGATCAGGGACTGTCTGCGCTCATCGTCACTGACCCCGCGAACGTCTACTATCTGACCGGCTACAACGCCTGGTCCTTCTATACCCCGCAGCTGCTGTTCGTCCCGGCTGCGGGTCCGCTGACACTGTTTCTGAGGGACATGGACGCCAAGGGAGCTATGCACACCTCGTGGCTGCCGCCCGAGGACATCGTCGGATATCCCGAACGCTATGTGCAGAGACCCCACATCCACCCGTTCGACTGGGTGGCCTTCGCACTCCGACAGCGTTGGGAGGTCGCCCGGGCGTCCTCATCGCCGGTCGGCGTCGAGATGGACTCGCACTTCTTCTCGCCGCGTGCTTTCCGATCGCTGGTCAACGGCGTGCCTGAGTGGAGGCTCGTTGACTCCTTCGAGCTGGTCAACTGGATCCGGGCGATCAAATCTCCGGCCGAGGTGGCGCTGATGCGCAATGCCGCCGAGGTGACCACGGAGTCGATGAACGCGGCACTGGGAGGCATCGGGGTCGGCATCGCGCAGAACGAGGTGGCGGCGGAGATCGCCGCCGCGCAGGCTCGCGGACGCGGCAGCTCCTGGGGTGACTATCCGGCCATCGTTCCGCTGCTGCCCACGGGGGAGAGTGCCGATACTCCGCACCTGAGCTGGACGGACCGCAAGTTCATCGACGATGAGTCGGTGAGCATTGAGCTGGCGGGCGTCCACCGTCGCTACCATGTGCCCTTGGCTCGGACTGCCGTGGTCGGAAAGCCGAAGCAGGAGCTCATCCGTCTCGAAGGCGTCGTTGCCGAGGCGCTGTCCGCGGTTCTCGAAGTCGCCGCGCCCGAGGTGGCCACCGCTGAGCTCGCCCGGACGTGGAATCGGGTGCTGGCACTGGCGGGCCTGGAGAAGCCGAGCCGCCTGGGGTATTCAATCGGAATCGGCTATCCGCCCGATTGGGGCGAGCGCACGATCTCGATCAGGACCGAGGACGATCAGTTCCTCGAGGCGGGAATGACCTTCCACCTCATCTGCGGAATGTGGATGAACGGGTACGGTTACGAGCTGTCCGAGTCCATTCTCATCACCGATACCGGCTGTGACACATTCACCGCATTCCCGCGCGAGCTGATCCGGGTCTGATGACCACCTCGGCGCCGGCAGATCGATCTGGATCTCAGGCCATGAACTGGATCCAGAGACCGAGCGCCAGCGCGTTGACTCCGGCTACAGTCAGGGCCCGACCCTGAACCCAGCCGATGTCATCTGCCGAGGCGGGAGCTGAAGGTTCGGCCATCTGCACCGACATCGCCACACGCGGAGGGGCAGCCAGTGCTGCGAGCGAGGCGGCGGCGTTGCCGGCTGCCACCACGGGCAGAGATGGAACGTGGGACGCTGTGGCAACCGCGTCGATGGTGCCGGTGAACATGGAGTTTGCGCCGGTGTTCGAACCGGTGACGACGGCTCCGATCGCCGTCAGCCATGGTGTGAAGAGGACGAGTCCGGCGGGCACAAGTGTCCCGATGGCCGCGCTCATCCCGGTTGTCGTCATGATCCACCCCATGAGCATGAACGCGGCAGTTCCGGCACCGATGGGCAGCCAGGAGCGGACGGCGGACGCCGTGACGCTGCTGCGAGAGGTGACCCTGAGTGCGGCGATCACACAGGCGGCGGCCAGCCAGAACGGGGGAGAGGCGACGATCTGAGTCAGCAGCGAAGGGAACGCCGACTCCAGCGCGCGTGCGATGAGCAGGCCCACGGTGAGGGTGGTGTACGGCAGGACTGCCAGGCCCAATCTGTGTGTGAAGCCGGTTCTGCGGCGGCGGATGATGAAGATGGTGCCCATCACGGCGATGACGAGGAGCGAGCCGATGATGCCGGCCGGGGCCATGCCGATCAGGATGTTCGCGGCGAGGATGCCGGACCATAGGAGGGCTGCAGCGGCGCCGATTCCGAGGCAGGAGGTCAGTCTGGGGCGCATGACGAGGATCACCGAGGTGGCCACGATGATGACCGGAATCGCATTGATCCACGCAGTTGCCACACCGAGATCGTCTACGTTGATGCCGGTGAGTGCGGCAGCGACCGTGGTCCCTGGGCCGAGCGCACCCCACGGTACGGCGATGAGTCCCAGGAGTCCGAGAATCGCTGATTGACGCAGCGAACAGCCGAGCAGTCGAAGAACGGGGACTCCGATAGTCACCCCGATGCCGAAGCCGGTGACAGATTCGGCGAACGGGACGAGGCCGAAGACGACGAGGGCCACACCGAGCGGGCGACTGGGTGCCGCCGATTCGACCCAGGCGGAGATCTCGCCCATCGAGCCTGCCGCTTCAAGCAGGCGAGCGAGGACCATCCCGAAGAGGAGGATGAGGGCGACTTCGAGGATGAGGGGAAAGTAGTCCGCCCCGGATTCGAGCAGAACCGACAGCGGCGTCGGAAAGAAGAAGATGACTGCAAGACCGGCGGCGATGACCCCGGCTGCGGCGGAGATCCACGAGCTCTGCTTGAATATGAGCAGGGCGATGGCGAGCATAATGGGGGCAAGCGCCAGCAGTGGAGTCATATGAGAAGTTCCATCATGTGAAGAAGTTTATATTGATGGAACTCACTCTACTATTCAAGAATAAACTATGATGTCACAATGGCGAACACAGAGGACCTCGGAGCCCGTGTATTCGGCGCGCGGATCAGAGCCCGCCGCAAGTACAACGACTTGACGCTCAACGAACTGGCAGTCCGTGCTGGAATCTCCCGTGCGGCACTGTCGAAGATCGAACGCGGCGAACAGGACACCTCGGTCTCGAACGCCATGGGCCTCTCCCGCGCACTCGGGGTCGATGTGGGAGAGCTCCTCGCTCCGCCAGAGGTGGTCATCGCCCGGAGCAGCTCCATCCCTGCCCACAGCGGATACGGCAGGGGCACGCTGCGGCGCGACCTTCCCGCGCCGCGGGAGAACATGGAAGTCGTCCACTACAAACTCGATCCGCACTGCGAAACCGCGTCGTTCGCCGCACACCGCAGCGGCTCACGTGAGTCCTTCTTCGTCCTCGCCGGCACGATCGAAATCGTCACCATCGATCGCCGGACGACTCTGCGAGCAGGAGACTGTGCGCAGGCACCGGGCGATGTTCCCCATCAGCTGTCCAACCCGGGTGACGAGCCGGCGGAACTCATGCTCTTCATCGTCTGAGGCGCAGTTGACTCAAGGGTCTGTCAGCACCCTTGACGAAACGAACCGACCTCGGGCATCCTGGTGCTGATCCATTCCCGGCGAAAGACAGTCATTTCGTGAAGTAATTCCTCATTTCCGCATCACGCGGGTGCAACGGACCCGCAGCGCACTTCTGTGCACGAAATGAGGACACACATGACTGCTGCCGTATCCATCTCCGATCTCGGCTACCGCCTCGGCGACGACACCGAGATCTTCACATCACTGAGCGCCACGATCCCTGCTGCCACCGTCGGCCTGGTCGGCGACAACGGGGTGGGCAAATCCACTCTCGCCAGGATCATCGCCGGTCTGCTCAGGCCCTCTGCCGGGATCATCACCGGTGGCGAGGGCGCCGTCTACATCGATCAGCTGCTGCCGCACGCCCAGGACAGCGTCGCCTCGGCGCTGGGAATCACCGAAATCAGATCGGCACTGTCGACAGCCCTGGCTGGGCAGGCCCAACCCGATGACTTCGAGGTCATCGGTGATGACTGGGACATCGAAGAGCGGGCGCTGAGTGCTCTGGCCGATCTCGGCCTCACGCTCGACGCCGCTGCCCTTGACCGCCGGCTGTCCACCTTCTCGGGAGGTCAGGCCATGCGCATCGGTTTGGCCAGAGCCGCGCTGGCAGGCGACCGCTGGCTGATCCTCGACGAACCCAGCAACAACCTCGACGAGGCAGGGCGTCGACGCCTGGCCGCTCTGCTCCAGGACAGGACCGGACCGACCTTGGTGATCTCGCACGACCGCGCACTTCTGTCGACCGTCTCCACGATTGTCGAGATGACGGACCAGCTGCGGGTGTACGGAGGAGACTTCGACGACTACGAGGCCATGGTCGCGGCCGAGGAAGAGGCGAAGCTCGCCGATCTCGTCGACGCCAAGAAGACCCTGGCGATCGAGAAGCGCCAGCGCATCGAACTCGAGACGAAACTGGCCCGAGCCGACCGAAAGGCGGCCAAGGACAAGGAGAACAAACGTCGACCGAAGATCGTCATGAACGGTCTGACGGACTTCGCCCAGAAGAGCGCTGCGAAGCGTCGAGGAGACAAAGCCGCCGACGAGGAGCAGGCTCGCTCCTCGGTTCGCTCTGCCAAGGACGCCCTGCGCAGGGACTCGAGCATTCGCCTGGATCTGCCGGATACCGCGATCCATTCCGGTAAGCGAGTCCTCGACATCTCCGGGGGAGCGCTGGACCAGCCGCGCACGGTGCTCGGACCTGAGCGCATCAGGCTGACCGGTGCCAACGGCTCCGGGAAGTCGACGTTGCTGACCGCAATCGCCGGCAGATACGACACAGGTGCGCCTGTACACGAGCTGTTTCCGAACATGTCGATCACAGTTCCGGTCCCGATCGGCATCCTCGACCAGCAGTACAGGCTGCCGCCGACGCTGACCGTCATGGAGGCGGTGAGGAAGGACAACCCCAGTCTCGGCCCGCACCGCGTCCATGAGGTATTGGCGGCGATGGGCCTGCGAGCGGGCCGGACCGATCAGCTCTGCTCGACCTTGTCGGGAGGGGAGCGGTTCCGTGTGGCACTGGCGACGACTCTGCTCCAGGACCCCGCTCCCCAGCTGCTCGTACTCGACGAGCCGGGCAACAACCTGGACCTGTCATCGCTGACCGCGCTCGTGACCGCTCTGGACGGATTCGGCGGATCCATGATCGTGGTCACCCACGATGATCGTCTCGCCGAGGAGATGCGTCTTGACGTCGAATGGGACATCCGGGAATTTCTGGCTCAGGAACAGGTTGAAATGGACAGAGATGAGAAAGAGACGGAGGAGCCATATGTGCGATCGTGAGTCGGCGGCATCTGCTTGTGCAGGTGTTCCATCATTTGACGGCTCGGGGATAATGGCATGGTGAGTGTCATCAGCCCTGCCCCAGAATCCGCATCCCCAACCACCGTCGAGCCTCTGCGCATCGGCCCCATCGAGCTGTCCTCGCCGGTGGTGCTGGCACCGATGGCGGGAATCACCAACACCGCCTTCCGCCGCCTGTGCCGCGAGTACGGAGCCGGTCTCTATGTGACAGAGATGGTGACGTCCAGGGCGCTTGTCGAGCGCAGCCCCAAAAGCATGCGGATCATCCAGCATGAGCCGTATGAGACCCCGCGCTCGGTGCAGCTCTACGGCGTCGACCCGGAGACGATCGGGCAGGCCGTGCGGATGCTCGTGGACGAAGACCGCGCCGACCACATCGACCTCAACTTCGGCTGCCCCGTGCCCAAGGTCACCAGGAAGGGCGGCGGCTCGGCACTGCCCTGGAAGAAGGACCTGTTCAAGGCCATCGTCACCACGGCCGTGACCGAGGCTGACCGCGGCGGCATCCCCCTGACGGTGAAGATGCGCAAAGGCATCGACAAGGACCATCAGACCTTCCTCGACGCCGGCGAGACGGCCCGCAATGCGGGTGTGGCAGCGATTGCCCTCCACGGTCGATCCGCGGCGGACCTGTACTCCGGCCAGGCTGACTGGGACGCCATCGCCCGACTCAAGGACCACCTCGGCGACACCGTTCCGGTCCTGGGCAACGGCGACATCTTCGCGGCAGAGGATGCACTTGAGATGATGCGCCGGACGGGATGCGATGGAGTCGTCATCGGCCGTGGATGCCAGGGTCGGCCCTGGCTGTTCGGTGACCTCGCCAATGCACTGGGCGGCAGCGACGAGCGCTTCCGACCCGGCCTCGCCGAGGTTGCACGCGCCGTCTACAAGCACGGTGAATACCTGGCCGAATACTACGAGGACGAATTCTACGGAGTCCGTGACCTGCGCAAACACATCGCCTGGTATTTCAAGGGCTATCCGGTCGGGGGAGACCTGCGTCGTCAGCTGGCGATGGTCTCCTCGCTCGAAGAGCTCGAGGGGCTGCTGGCCCAACTCGATCAGAACGCACCGTATCCTGGTACGGATGCGGAAGGCTCCCGGGGGCGGACCACCCGCCCGAAGAAGCCGCATCTGCCCGAAGGGTGGCTCGACTCCCGCATCTTCGAGGTCAGCGGGAAGTCTCTGCTCTCCGAGGCGGAACTCGACATCTCGGGAGGATGACAATGCCATTCGAATCTCACCCACGCACATCGGTGCGCTCGGGGACCGTGGCGACCTACACGCCGTGGGACGAGGAACGATGGGTGAGCGAACCGGCGAAGAATCCACGCCGCTCGGCCTTTCAGCGTGACCGGGCACGGGTTCTGCATTCCGCGGGTCTGCGCAGACTCGGCGCCAAGACTCAGGTCGTCGAACCAGGCACCGACGACTTCGTCCGTACTCGGCTCACGCATTCCCTCGAGGTCGCCCAGGTCGGACGCGAACTCGCCCGCTACCTCGGCTGCGACCCCGATATCGTCGACACCGCCTGCCTCAGCCACGACCTCGGCCACCCGCCCTTCGGTCATCACGGCGAGACCATTCTCGACGCGCTGTGCGTCGACATCGGCGGATTCGAGGGCAATGCGCAGACGCTGCGTCTGGTCACCCGGATCGAACCGAAGGTGATCGCCGATGACGGTCGCCCGGCCGGACTCAATCTGACACGGGCGAGCCTCGACGCGCTGACCAAATACCCATGGTCGCGAAGCGAGGCATCCGTGGGTCGGCGTGACTCCGGTGTCAGGAAGTTCGGCGTCTACGACGACGACAGAGGAGTCTTCGACTTCTACCGCGACGGGATCGAGAACGGGAAACGATGCATCGAAGCCCAGGTGATGGACCTCGCCGATGACATCTCCTACTCCGTCCACGACGTCGAAGACGCGATCGCCGGCGGCCATCTGCACCTGGGAGATTTCTCTGCCGCGGACCGCCGCGGAGAGCTCTTCGACATCACCCGGAAGTGGTATCTGCCGACCACGAGCGATGAGGAGATGGACAAAGCTCTGTCGAGGCTGCAGGCCGCCGCATACTGGCCGTCGGAGACCTATGACGGATCCAGGCGGGCCCAAGCGGCACTCAAACACATGACGAGCCAGCTCATCGGACGGTTCGTCGGTGCAGCAGAGGCCGCAACCCGTGAGGAGTTCGGATGGGAGCCCTTGTCCCGTTACGCAGCCGCCCTCGTGGTCCCCGAGCCTACGGCTGTCGAGATCGCCGTTCTCAAGGGGATGGCGACGCTGACGGTGATGGTCGCCGAGGATCGTCTGCGTCTCCATGACATCCAGTCCGCCGTCATCACCGAGCTGTCCCAGTGGTACTCCGAGTCGCCGACCAATCTCGAGCCGATGTTCAGGACCGACTACTTCGAGGCCGCCGACGATGCTGCCAGGCTGCGCGTCGTCGTCGACCAGATCGCATCGCTGACCGATCATTCCGCCTGGGCCCTGTACCACCAGCTCAAAGCAGGGGCGGAGGATCGTCTCTAGACCATGGCCGGACTGATCAGACGCGAGGACATCGACGAGCTGCGAAGTCGAACCCGCATCGACGAGGTGGTGGGCGAGTTCGTCACGCTCAAGACCGCGGGAATCGGCTCGCTCAAGGGCCTCTGCCCCTTCCACGATGAGAAGACCCCGTCGTTCACCGTTCGTCCTCAGGTTGGGATGTATCACTGCTTCGGCTGCGGTGAGTCAGGCGACGTCTTCGCCTTCCTGCAGAAGATCGAACAGCTCAGCTTCGTCGAAACCGTCGAATCTCTGGCCGGCAAGATCGGGATGCATCTGCGCTATGAAGATGGCAAGGGTCCCGATCGTGAGCAGGCCAGCCGGCGCCAACGCCTGCTGGAGATGCACGAAGTCGCGCAGCGCTTCTTCACTCAGTCGCTGGAAGGCGAGCAGGGACAGATCGGTCGGGAGTTCCTCGAAGGCCGTGGCTTCCCCAGCAGCTCGAGCCGAGAATTCGGTCTCGGCTTCGCACCCAAGTCCTGGGATTCGCTGACCAGCCAGCTCAAGCGAGCCGGTTTCAGCGAAGAGGAGATTCTTGCCGGAGGCTTGGCCAGTGAGGGTGGCCGCGGCATCTACGACCGTTTCCGGGGCAGGGTCGTCTGGCCCATCAAGGACATGACCTCACGGACCATCGGCTTCGGGGCCAGGCGCCTGTTCGACGACGACCAGGGCCCGAAGTATCTGAATACTCCGGAAACCGCCCTCTATCACAAGAACCAGGTGCTCTACGGTCTGGATCTGGCCAAGAAGGACATCGCGAAGACCAAGCGCGTGGTCATCGTCGAGGGCTATACAGATGTCATGGCCGCACACCTGGCTGGAGTCACGCAGGCGGTGGCCACTTGTGGAACGGCCTTCGGGCCCGAACATGTGAAGATCGTGAGGCGACTGCTCGGCGACGACCCGACGGGACAGGTGATCTTCACCTTCGACGGAGACGCAGCCGGACAGAAGGCGGCACTGCGGGCCTTCGAGTTCGAAAGTGAGTTCACCGCCCAGACCTTCGTCGCAGTCGAACCGGACGGACTCGACCCCTGCGACCTGCGGATGCAGAAGGGCGGCGGCGCGCTGCGCGAACTCATCGACGGTCGCAAACCGCTCTTCGAGTTCGTCATCACCACCGCGATCTCTCGCTACGATCTCGACTCGGTCGAGGGCAGGATCGCTGCAGTCAAGGCCAGTGCCGAGGTCCTGACCGACATTCGCGATCGCAACAGCCTCAGCCACTACTATCGCTTCGTCGCCGGCCGCATCGGCGTCGACATCGACGAGGTGGAATCTGCGGTCAGGGATGCCCGAAAGAGGCCGAAGAAATCGCAGCCTCACCAGTCTCGTCAGACTCAGGGGGGCTCACCGCAGACCCTGCCGGAGACTCCTCCCGGACCTGCCAAGACACCGCCCGGACCGGCTCAGACATCGCCCGGATCGCAGGGTCAGTCTGCCCCGTGGAACCAGCACCAATCGGCTCCGGCGCAGACCCGGCCAGGGCAGCAGCCCGCCGGAGCGCAGGCGCCGGGACCGGCGTCCGGACGACAGGCACCGGGACAGCCAGCGCCCGGCTCCGCCGGGGGAGTTGCCGGCAGGGAAGACACCGCCATCGAATACGTCTACGATGAGCGCCCAGACGTGTCGAACCTGTCGGCCCCGATCAGCCCCGCTCGACTGAAGACGGAGAAGGGGGCCCTGATGGTGGCGCTGCAGCATCCCGAGTTCGTCAACGCAAAGCTCTTCGACTCCCTGTCTGCCCGCGCCTTCGAACACCCGGGCTATCGCCGGATCCAGTCTGCGGTCAAGGCTGCCGGAGGACTGAAGGCAGCCGGAGGTGTGAACTCAGCCGGATCCGCCGACGCCACGCGCTGGGCGGAAGCCGTCCTCGCAGCCAGTGACGAGGACCTCAGGCCCTATGTCATGCAGCTGCTCGTGTCTCCCTTGCCGGTGGCAGACGGTGTCAGCGCGGAGGGATTCGCCAGAGGCATCGTGGCCCGCCTCTTCGACTACGACCTCGAACGGATCGCCAAGGAGCTGCACTCACGGCTGCAGCGGCAGGAGACCACGGACACCGATGCGCAGACGACGCTTCTGGGGCAGCTGCAGGTTCTCGAACAGCACAGGGCACGGTTGAAGACACTGATGTGAAGGCGGTAATTCTCGCCTGAGAACGTGAAATAGTGCACAATTGCAATTTTGCAGTTGGTGAAAAGTTGCATGAGATGCAAAAATGGTCTCATGCGTGAATCCGAACCCGAATCCCTCCGTGCCAAAAAGGCGCGTCAGACGCGTCATGCGCTGCACGACGCGGCAATCACTCGGGTTCTCGACGAGGGACTCGAATGCGCGACGGTGGCGAATATCGCCGCCGATGTCGGCGTATCCACACGAACCTTCTTCAACTACTACGCGACGAAGGAAGACGCCATCGTCGGGCTCGACGAGTCGAATATCGACGCCAAGTTGGTGGATGACTACGTCCACTCTGATTCAGGGGTGGAGGACCTGGCCGAGGACACTGCCCGTTTCGTCCGCGAAGTGCTGCTCATGGGTTCGATGGATCCCAGCCTGCCGGCACGGCGCAGGAAACTGTTCGCCCGCTATCCGGAGCTGGTCAGCAAGCGCTTCGATCGGGCCGAGGCTCTTGAAGAGCTCGTGGCCGAACACGTGTTGGCTCGTCTGCGCTTCCTGGGGCAGGAGTTCTCCACCGAAGAATCGGCCTGGCGCAGCGCCAGGATGCTCACCCAACTGTGCCGGGTGCCCCTGAACCACGCTGGTCAGACGGTCAAGCGCTCACCCGAGCGCATTGACGAGAAGTCCGGCACGCAACCACTCTTCGAAGAATCATTGGGACTCTTCCTCAAGGTTCTGGACCGACTATGACAAAGGCTGAAATGAGAAGCAATCAAGGACTGAGAGCCGGCGGAATGCCGAAGACCCCGGAGGACCACGGCGAACCCGAGCAGATGAAGACATCTGCGATCATCCTGTTGTTTGTGGGACTGATGATCGCGATGTTCATGTTCTCCCTCAACCAGACGGTGCTGGCGACCGCCCT
Organism: Brevibacterium sp. UCMA 11752; assembly: GCF_021532235.1. Lineage (NCBI taxonomy): Bacteria > Bacillati > Actinomycetota > Actinomycetes > Micrococcales > Brevibacteriaceae > Brevibacterium > Brevibacterium sp. UCMA 11752. The sequence goes on from NZ_JACBOS010000003.1 coordinate 2,626,531, forward strand.
GCCGACGATCGTCGGTGAACTCGACGGTGTTGACCAGATGCTGTGGGTGTCCACAGCGTTCATGCTCGCCTCGACGATCATGATGCCCATCTACGGCAAGGTCGGCGACCTGTTCGGTCGCAAACCTCTCTTCATGTTCGCGATCTGCTGCTTCCTGCTCGGCTCGGTCTTCGCACTCATCGCAAACGACATGTCGATGCTCATCTTCGGCCGTGTGCTCCAGGGCATCGGCGGCGGCGGCATGATGATCCTGTCGCAGTCCATCATCGCCTCTGTGGTCCCAGCCCGTGAACGTGGCAAGTACATGGGCATCATGGGTTCGGCCTTCGCCGTGTCCTCAGTCGCCGGCCCGCTCATCGGCGGTTGGCTGACGGAAGGTCCCGGCTGGCGCTGGGCCTTCGCCATCAACTTCCCACTGGGCATCATCGCTCTCATCGCTGCCGCCATCTTCCTCAAGGTGCCCAAACGCGCCCCCGGACCACGTCCGAAGATCGACGTCATCGGCATGGCCCTGGTCTCGATCGTCACTTCCTGCATCGTCCTCGTCTCCGCGTGGGGCGGACACGACTACGAATGGGGATCGTGGCAGATCAACGGCCTCATCGTCGTCGGTGTCCTCGCGATCGTCGGATTCATCTTCGTCGAGCTCAAGGTCAGCGAGCCGGTCATCCCGATGTACCTGTTCAAGAACCGCGACTTCCTGCTGTGCACCGTCGCCGGCCTGTTCATCGGCGTCGGAATGTTCGGTGTTCTCTCCTACATGCCGACCTATCTGCAGATGGTTCACGGCATCGATGCCACAGTGGCAGGCCTGATGATGGTTCCTATGATGGGCACGATGCTCATCTCCTCGACGCTCATCGGCTTCGTCGTCTCCCGCACCGGCAAGTACAAGAAGTACCCTCTGATGGGCATCCTGATCATGGCGGCCTCTCTTGTGCTGCTGTCGCAGCTCAAAGCAGACAGCGCCGCTTGGGAGACCATGGGCTGCTTGGCTCTGCTGGGGCTCGGACTGGGACTGAGCATGCAGACCCTCGTGCTCGTCGTCCAGAACGCATTCCCTGTTGCCATGGTCGGCACTGCCACAGCATCGAACAACTACTTCCGCCAGGTCGGAGCGACCTTGGGCATGGCCTTCATCGGTTCGGTCTTCACACAGCGCCTCCTGGACAACATCAAAGACGGGATGGGCGAGCTGGCAAAGGCCAATCCGTCGCAGCCGCTGCCCAAGGTGTCCTCGACGGGGCTCACACCCCAGATCGTCGCCGACATGCCTGAGCCGCTGCATACTCTCATCATCACGTCGTACAACGACGCCTTGGTGCCGCTGTTCCTGTGGGTCGCCCCACTGGCACTCCTCGGGTTCGTCTTCCTGTGCTTCCTGCCCAACACACCGCTGGCTCAGACCTTGAAGGCTGACCCTGCGAAACGAGAGCTCGTGCGAGTCGGCGCAGACTCATCCGCCAGTCTGACGGACGTTTCCCAGAGTCAGACCGACTCATCCGATAGTCTGGCTGAGAAGGCTAGGCTGAAGGAGTCGACTCATGACGGTACTGACCATACTCAACGCCCCTGGGACGGAGATTCCGGACCAGCTCACTGATCTCGGTCGAAAGGAGGACGTCGAGCTGCGGATCGTCGAGGCCCACGAGTTGGGCTCCGCTCTCCCCGGCACCGATGTCCTCCTTCTCTGGGACTTCTTCTCAAAGGCGCTGCGCAGCGAATTCGGACACGCTGACAGCCTGAAGTGGATCCACGCGGCCGCGGCAGGGGTGGACTCGCTGCTGTTCGACGAACTCTCGGCCTCGGAGGTCGTGGTCACGAATGCACGTGGCATCTTCGACCGTCCGATCGCGGAATTCGTGCTCAACTACATCCTGATCCATGCGAAGAACTCGCTGCGATCACTTCAGGACCAACGAGAGTCCGTCTGGAACCGTCGATCGACCAAGAATCTCGCGGGATCCCAGGCTCTGATCGTCGGCACAGGTTCGATCGGCCGGGAGATCGCCAGGGTCCTCAGCGCCCTCGACGTCAATGTCACCGGAGCCGGCAGCCACGCACGGACCGGAGACGCTGACTTCGGGACCGTCATCGACTCGTCTCAGCTGAGTTCTCACTTGTCCGGCGTCGACTGGGTCATCAACATCGCGCCGCTGACGGACAGAACGAAGAACCTCTTCGACGCCGAGGTGTTCGCCGCCATGGAGTCAAGCGCCTACTTCGTCAATGTCGGTCGTGGTGAAGGTGTTGTCACCTCCGACCTCGTCAATGCACTCGAGACAGGTGAGATCTCCGGTGCAGGCCTCGACGTCTTCGACGAAGAGCCGCTGCCAGCCGACCACCCCTTGTGGCAGGCCGACAACGTCATCGTCACTCCGCACATGAGTGGGGACACAGATGGATGGCGTACACGCCTGGCCGACCAGTTCGTCGTCCTGTTCGAGAAGTACGCGGCAGGTGAGACGTTCCCGCACACGGTGGACAAGGCGGCGGGCTACGTACGATGACCGAGATGTCAGACCATGCTGCCCAGCGGGCGTTCCTCGCTCAGATCGTCGGCGAACTCATTGCGGTGCGCAGAGCACGACTGCTGAGCATGCTCGTGTTGGCCCTTGCCATGCTCGTAGCCGGTCTCGGCGCGGCGATGCAGGCGCAGGGGACTCGGGTGGACACGGTTCTGCTGTTCTCAGCATTCAGTCTCATCATGATCGGAATCGTGTGCGCCCTGGGGGCGATCATCGCGTGGACGAGGATCAATCGTGACGTCCTCGACTCAGTCGCCTCCGCCAGACCGGCCCGTGCCCGCGCACCCAGAAGCCGCAACGCGGGTATGGCTGTGGCAATCGGCTTTGCGGTGATCGGACTCCTGTTCGGATGGATGCTGTTCTCGATGACACCGATCTTGGCAGTCGCGGTTGTCCTGGCATGTGCGATCCTCGCCTGTCTGGGACCGGTATGGGCCAATGAACTCTCCAGCGCTGATGATCGCTTCGCCGTGATTCTCGACAGCGATGACGAGCTGGCCGATCGGTTCCGCACCTATACCCCGATCTGGCTTCACGACGCGTTCGAGAATGAGAAGGCAGGCAGGGGCAGAGACCGAGCCTGAACAGGTTCGCCGGTCACCGGTCGCATACGGACAGGACGTCTCAGCCGCCTTAGGCAGGAGAGCACTCGAGGCGAGCCGACACTCACAGACAGTGAAGCGCCCGCAGCCATTCAGGCTGCGGGCGCTTACGCATGCGATCAGTCGGTCGGATCGATCAGATCAGGGGAACGCAGGAACGTCGACTCCGGCCATCTTCGCCACACAGCGAATGACTTGGCAGCTGTAGCCGAACTCGTTGTCGTACCAGACGTAGACGACGACGCGGTCGTCATCGACGATCGTGGCCAGGCCATCGACGACGCCTGCTCGCTTCGATCCGACGAGGTCGCTGGAGACCAGTTCGGGGGAGGAGACGTAGTCGATCTGATTGCGCAGCGACGAATTCATCGAGGTCTCACGCAGGAACTCGTTGAGCTCATCGACGCTCGTTGCATTCTCAAGGTTGAGGTTGAGGATCGCCATCGAGACGTTCGGCGTGGGAACCCGGATCGCGTTGCCTGAGAGCTTGCCTTTGAGCTCGGGCAGAGCCTTCGCGACGGCCTTGGCCGCTCCGGTTTCGGTGAGCACCATGTTGAGGCCGGCAGCGCGGCCACGACGGGAGCCCTTGTGGAAGTTGTCGATGAGGTTTTGGTCGTTGGTGAACGAGTGCACTGTCTCGACGTGACCGTTGCGGACCCCGTACTTGTCATGGAGGGCCTTGAGCACCGGGGTGATCGCGTTCGTGGTGCACGATGCGGCTGACATGACAGTATCGTCATCGAGAATGGCCGCGTCGTTGACACCGTAGACGATGTTCTTGACGTCGCCTTTGCCCGGTGCAGTGAGAATGACCTTCGAGGCGCCGGGGCACTCCAGGTGCTTGGACAGACCCTCTTCGTCACGCCATTTGCCGGTGTTGTCAACGATGACGGCATCGTTGATTCCGTACTCGGTGTAGTCGACCTGCGAGGGATCATTGGAGTAGATGACTTGGATCAGCGTTCCGTTGGCCTGAATCGTGTTGGCCTCTTCGTCGACGACGATGCTGCCGTCGAAATTGCCGTGCACGGAGTCACGTCGCAGAAGCGATGCGCGCTTGACGATGTCATCGTCACTGCCCTTGCGCACGACGATTGCACGCAGACGCATACCTGTGCCGCCAGCGCGATCGATGAGGATGCGAGCCAGCAGACGGCCGATGCGGCCGAAGCCATAGAGCACGATGTCGCGAACTGCACCGTCCTCACCCTTGGTACCCGCAACTGAGGCGAGTTCGGCGGAGAGGAAGCTCTCAACGGAGTCGGACTGCTCCTGCTGCTTCTGGATCAGACGACCCAAGTCGATTCGGGTGGGCCCCAGGTCAAGCTCGGCCAGCGCCCGTACGATCTTCAGCGTCACTTCGATGTCGAGATCCTCGCCGAGGAAGTGGCGGGCATAGCGGTGAGCCTTGATCATTCCGATCACTGACTTATTCAGCAGCGACCGGCCGAACAGCGTCAGCAGTACGTCATTCTCGCGGTACAGGCGTCCGGTCAGTGGGATGAGTTCTTCGGCGGCAGTCTGCTTGTTCGCCCATTCGTTCAGGCGAGCCGTCGTTGCATCAGTCAAAGGTCGTGTCTCCTCGGTCAGTTAGCGAATTCTCGCTCAGTCTAACGGGTTGTCTAATCGCGTTTCGTCTGGTGCTCGTCGAAGCGTCGGAATCCCAGCAGAGTGAGTGCGATGATGCCGGCGCCGGCCAACAGAGCACCGAGACTCTGGATCTGGACCTGGGGTTCGACGAAGCGGTATTCGGGCGAGGAGTCTTCCTGTGGCCGGGGCGGGTTCGCGGTTCCGATCCAGGCCGCAACGAAGAGGATGATCCGGGCGAAGATATTCATCGTCAGCATGATCGCGATGATCGATCCGAACACACCGGCAGCTTTGTTGCCGGAGAAGATGTCGACGAGGACCGTGGCCAGGTTGATGAGAATCGTGAAGGCCACGGCGCCGAGGAGTGAGCCCCTGATTTTGGCTCTTTTGCCGACCGGGTGATCGGGCAGCATGGAGAAGAGGAACATGAAGATCAGCCAAGCAGCGCCCAGCGTGATGATGAACGGCACCACCCTGATGACCAATGACCCGAACCCGCCGAGGTCGAGCATCTCGCTGATGATCGAGCCCAGGCCGGTGCCGACTACGGTCAATGCCACAGTGAGCAGCAGGCCCACGATGAGCCCCAGGAGAGTCGCAACGTTGTTGAGGATCTTCTTGACGAATGACTTATTCGGCACGACATCGTCGAAGTCTGCGTGCAGCTGTGCTCTCACCGCGGCACCGAGGTTGCCGATGAATCCCTGGCCTGTGTAGAGAGCCGCCAGGATGGCGATGATGCCAACCGACTGCCAGCTGGTGAGGAAGCTCTCCAGCTGTTCCGTCAGCGATGAGTTTCCGCCCACCTGCTTCTCGATCTGCTCGACGACGATCGGAAGAAGGTCCGGACGTGCAACGTCGAGAACGAAGCCCAGACTGGCGAAGGTGAACATCGCGATCGGCATGACTGCGAGAACCAGGAAGTAGGTGATGGCTGCGCCGAACTGGTTGCCGAGCCGATCGCCGAAGCGTTTGACGGCGCGCATCAGGTGGGCTGGTCCCGGCTGGTTGATGGCGGTGTGGCCGACTTCGGCGACCGTGTTGCGTGAGGCCAGTACTTTGGCTGGTGCCACTTCGTGCTCCTTCGATCTTGACCCGCAGGTGTCTGTTTCAACACTAGCCGCTGGGAGGGTCCTGGGAGTGGTGGGCCGCGCCTGTAATCTAGACTTTTGACCATGCCGACACTAATTTCGACAGCCCTGCCTATCGATCTGACGCTGTCCGCAGGCTCTTCAGCGGCAGACAATCTCAGCGGCTTCTCCGCCTGGGCCGTGACGCTCATGGAGACGCTGGGGCCCATCGGTGTCGGTTTCTTGGTGTTTTTGGACAACATCTTCCCGCCGATTCCCAGCGAACTCGTGCTGCCGCTGGCGGGCTTCACGGCCAGCCAGGGAAGCATGAGCATCGTCCTGGCGATCATCCTCGCCACCGTCGGCTCCGTCGTGGGTGCAGTCGTCCTGTGGGCGCTCGGCAAATGGATCGGCCTTGAGCGCATCAGCCGCATTGCCGTGAAGATGCCGTTGGTCGACGTCGATGACGTGCACAAGACGGTTGGATGGTTCGACAAGCACGGTGACAAGGCAGTGTTCTTCGGCCGGATGGTCCCCATCTTCCGGTCCCTGATCTCCATCCCCGCCGGCATGCGGAACATGTCCATCATTAAGTTCCTGGTGCTGACCACCGCAGGAAGCACAATCTGGAACACCATCCTCATCGTTGCCGGCTTCTACCTCGGCGAGAACTGGTCGATTGTGGAAACCTATGCAGGCTACTTCCAGACGCTGGTCATCATTGCCCTGGTCGTCTTCGTTGCCGTGTGGATCGTATTGAAAGTCCGCAAACGCAGGCGGGCCAAGGCCGCCGGGCGACCCGAGGCCACCTGCGATAGGACGGAAGGCCCAGCCGGTCATTCAGAGGGTTGAGCCTTCGGTTCGCATCACTGCACTTCCCGTGTCATCGCTGCGCTGTCCGTGTCATCACAGCCAGGCGGCAGCGGTGTGCTCCTTCGGAACTTCCTCACCGGCGCGGACGGGTCCGGGGGCGGTGCCGTCGCCGAAAGGCGAGCCACCCAGCCTCTCTCGGCCATGAGGCGAAAGCCAACCGGCGAGATCGGGACCCTTTGGAACGATCTGCGTCGGATTCACATCGACGTGGACGATGTAGTAGTGCTGTTTGATCTGAGTGAAGTCCACGGTGTCTCCGAATCCCGGAGTCTGGTAGAGATCACGGGCATAGCCCCAGAGATTCTCGAAGTCCCGCAGCGTCTGTCGATTGCACTTGAAGTGTCCGAAGTAGACGGGGTCGAAGCGAACCAGCGTGGTGAATAGACGGACATCCGCCTCGGTGATGGAGCCGCCCATGAGGTACCGGGAATTGCTCAGACGTTGTTCAATCGTGTCGAGAGCAGCGAACAGTCGGTCGAAGGCAGCGTCGTACGCTTCCTGAGAGCCGGCGAAGCCACAACGGTAGACCCCGTTGTTGATCTCCGTGTAGATCAGGCGCATGACCTTCTCCATCTCCTCCCGAGACTCTTCGGGCCAGAGATCCGGAGCGCCCTCCCTGTGATACTGCTTCCACTGAGTGGAGAAGTCCTCGGTGATCTGCGGGAAATCGTTCGTCACGACAGCACCACTGGCGATTTCGACCATTGCAGGGACGGTGATTCCGCGGGGGTAGTCCGGGAAGCGTGCGAAGAACGCCTGCTGCAGACGCTCGATGCCCAGCACTGGGTCGACTCCGCCGGGGTCGAGGTCGAACGTCCAGGACCGAGTGTCGTGCGTGGGACCCGGCATTCCGATGGAGATGACGTCCTCGAGGCCAAGCAGCCTGCGGACGATGATCGTCCGGTTCGCCCACGGGCAGGCACGAGCGGCGATGAGCCGGTAGCGACCGGGTTCGACCGGCCACTGCGAGTCGGGATCGGCAAGGATCCGGTCTTCGATGTAGTTCGTATCCCGGTCGAATTCCTCGCCCTTGGCCACGTAGCTGTTCATCCGGCTGGTGTCATCGGACATGATGTCCCCCTTAGGAAAGTTCTATTTTCAACTATCTAAGTACCAGTTTACGTCTTGGTCGGAGATCGCAGGAAGCCAGTAGGGTGCTGGGTGAAGAACCGCTTGATGAGATCGCGTTGATGTCTCGCTCGGATCACCGGTCGAGCGCTGATCAGCCCGCAGTCTGATCAGCGCGCGCAGCAGTCGTCAGTCGGCGTAGAGAGCGTCGATGTCGGCAGCGAAGTCCTTGCCGACGAGGTGACGCTTGACCGACTGCTTTGCCGACAGATAGCCGTTGTCTTCGCTGAGCTCAACGGGCAGGATCGTGAACTTCTTGATGCCCTCCGCCCGTGACACGGTTCTGTTGACGTTCTCGACTGCCTGCTCGATGGTGGCTCTCACGGTTTCGTCGGCAGAAGCCTGGCGCAGGTCCATCTCCGGCAGATCATGATTCTTCAACCATGTCGGCAGCATCTCAGAGTCGAGGAAGATGAGTGCGGAGATGAACTTCCGGTTGTCACCGACGACGACGGGCTGGCCGATGAGCGGGTGGCGGCGCAGTGCATCTTCGAGAGGTGCCGGCGCGATGTTCTTGCCGCTCGAGGTGACGATGAGCTCCTTCTTGCGGCCACTGATCGTGAGGTAGCCGTCCTCGTCGAGAGAACCGAGGTCGCCGGTGGCGAACCATCCGTCGTGGAATTCCTTGTCGGTGGCCTCGGGATTGTTCCAGTATTCGCGGAAGACGGGGACGCCCTTGGCCAGAATCTCTCCATCGGGTGCGATCGCCACGCTGACACCGGGAAGGGGAACGCCGACGGTGCCGATCTTGGACTTCTCCGGCACATTGACAGTGATCGGGGCGGTCGTCTCCGTCAGGCCGTAGCCTTCGAGCACGACGAGGCCGACTCCGCGGAAGAAGTGGCCGAGGTGGGCACCGAGGGGGCCGCCGCCTGAGACCGCGGCGCTGACATTGTTGCCCATGACCGTACGGAGCTTCGAATACACGAGCTTGTCGAAGAGCGCATGCTGCAGCTTGAGCGCGACCGGGACCTTGCCGGCATCCGTGGCCTTGGAATAGGAGACCGCGACCTGTTCTGCTCGACGGAAGATCTTCTCCTTGCCGCCGGACTGGGCCGTCGCCAGTGCCGAGTTGAAGACCTTCTCGAAGACACGAGGAACTCCGAGGATGAACGATGGACGGAAGCTTGCGAGCGCGTCGGTGAGCTTGGTCAGGTCGGACTGGTGGGCCAGCAGAGCGCCGGAGCTGATCGCAAGGACCTCGATGAAGCGGGCGAAGACATGTGCCTGCGGCAGGAACAACAGGGCGCGCATGCCTCCGGTGAAGATCTCGGGGATCTGCTCCTGAGCAGCCTGCACCGTCTGCACGAAGTTCCCGTGTGTGAGGACGCAGCCCTTGGGCTTGCCGGTGGTGCCGGAGGTGTAGATGAGGGTGGCGACCGATTCGCCGGTGACCTGTGAGCGCTGAGCTTCGAGGGCGTCATCGCTGATCTCGCGCCCGGTTGTTTCGAGCTCGGCGAAGGCTCCTTGGTCCCACACCCATAGCTGCGGGGCCGCGATGCCGGCGGCGGCCGCGGCGGCTTCGACCCGGTCCGCGTGCTCACGTGTGCTGACAAGGGCACGGCCGACTTCAGCGTCTTTGATCATCCAGGCCAGCTGGTCTTGAGAAGAGGTGTCGTAGAAGGGAACCGAGATCGCGCCGGCGAACCACACGGCGTAGTCGCTGAGCGTCCATTCGAAGGAGGTGGGACCGAAGATCGCGACCCTGTCCCCGACCTCGACTCCGGAAGCAATGAGCCCCTTGGCTGCTGTGCGGACCTGGGTGAGGAATTCGCCGGCGCTCACTTCCTCCCAGCCGTTCTCAACTGGTTTGGCCAGCAACGGCATATTCGCGTCCTCGGCAACCTTCGCGAGGAAGACATCGGTCGTCGATGACGTCGTATCAACCTTGAAGTCGACGACCGGGGTCGTGGATTGGGGCATTGTCGCTGGGCTCATGAGGTCTCCTTCGTGACGTAAGTTACTGCCCGGTTATCCTACTGGTCTGGCGTTGTGAGGTGAAATCGCTCACGTTTGGAGGCTCAAAACCACTTCACACCTCTATCTGGCAGTCTAGCCAAGTCGAAGCAGGGAATGTTCAGAGTACGATGGTCGAAACCCGCTCACGCCCAGTCAGTGAAGGAAGGTAATGACGACGAATCCTGAGGAGACCGGTTTCCGCTATGACGCGGTGCTGGCCGAGAAGATCGAGAAGTCATGGCAGCGCACATGGGAACAGGCGGGAACTTTCCACGCGCCGAACCCCACCGGTGATCTGAGCCGGGCTGACGGAAGTCTCGGTCGACAGGATTTGGAGTCTGCCTACGCTCCGCCACAGACTCTCGGTGAGCGTGAATCCCTCTACATCATGGACATGTTCCCGTACCCTTCAGGGGCGGGACTGCACGTCGGCCACCCCCTGGGATACCTGGGCACGGACGTCTACGGCCGCTATCAGCGGATGCGCGGGCACAACGTCATGCATGCTCTGTCCTATGACGCATTCGGGCTGCCCGCCGATCTGTACGCGGTCCAGACGGGACAGCACCCACGCATCACGACGGATGCGAACATCAAGAACATGACACGTCAGCTGCGTCGGCTGGGGCTTGCCCACGACGCCCGCCGCAGCTTCGCGACCACCGACGACGACTTCGTCCGGTGGACCCAGTGGATCTTCCTGCAGATCTTCAACTCCTGGTACGACCCGGAGGCAGCCACCGAGGGAGAGGACTCCATCGGTGCCGCACGGCCGATCTCTACTCTGGTCGAGGCGTTCGAGCAGGGAACCAAACAGACACCTGACTCTCGTCCCTGGGCCGAACTGAGCCCGGCGGAGCAGGAGAACATCCTGCAGGACTATCGCTTGGCCTACGTCTCGGAATCCCCGGTCAACTGGTGCCCGGGACTGGGCACAGTGCTCGCGAACGAGGAGGTCACGGCCGAGGGACTGTCCGAACGTGGCAATTTCCCGGTCTACACCCGCCGTCTGCGGCAGTGGAACATGCGCATCACCGCCTACGCCGACCGCCTCATCGACGACCTGGACGACTTGGATTGGCCTTCGGCCGTTCGCAGTATGCAGGTCAACTGGATCGGCCGCTCCAAGGGCGCCCTGCTGCGCCTGCCTGTGGCCGCATCAGATACTCAGGTCGAGGTCTACACGACCCGTCCGGACACACTCTTCGGCGCCACCTACCTCGTCCTCAGCCCAGAGCATCCGCAGGTCGCTGAGCTGACTGGCGCTGAATGGGGTGAGCAGACGCCCGATTCGTGGCGCGGTGGTCAGCCCAGCCCCGCCGAGGCGATCGCCTCCTACCAGCGGGACGCCGCGGCGAAGACTGACGCGGACCGTCAGCAGAGCAAGGAGAAGACCGGAATCTTCACCGGTTCCTATGCGATCAATCCTGCGACCGGTGAGCAGATCCCCATCTTCGTCGCCGACTATGTGCTGATGGGCTATGGCACCGGTGCGATCATGGCTGTTCCGGCAGAGGATGCCCGTGACTGGGACTTCGCGAAGACCTTCGGACTGCCTTATGTGCGCACGGTGCAGCCTCCAGACGACCACGATGAGGACGCTCCCTTCACCGGCTCGGGTGTGATGATCAACTCCGCCAACGACGAGATCGACATCAACGGTCTCGAAGTCGATGCGGCGAAGGCGACGATCACCGATTGGCTGGCCAGCCAGGGTCTGGCTACCGAGTCGACCCAGTACCGACTGCGGGATTGGCTGTTCTCACGCCAGCGCTATTGGGGCGAACCGTTCCCGATCGTCTACAACGAGGCCGGCACCCCCGTCGCACTGCCCGATTCCATGCTGCCGGTGGAGCTGCCAGAGGTCGACGACTTCGCACCTCGGACGTTCGCCGCCGATGATGCCGACAGCCATCCGGAACCTGCCCTGGGGCGCAATCGCGACTGGGTCGAGGTCGAACTCGATTTGGGCGACGGTCCGCAGAGGTACTACCGCGAGACGAACACGATGCCCAACTGGGCTGGATCGTCCTGGTACCAGCTGCGCTACGCCGACCCGCACAACAGCGATCGTCTCGTTGACCCGGTCAACGAGAACTACTGGATGGGTCCACGCGAATCCAAGCCGCGCGGCGGCGCCGACCTCTACGTCGGCGGTGCCGAGCACTCGGTTCTGCACCTTCTCTACGCCCGGTTCTGGCACAAGATACTGTTCGACCTGGGCCACGTCACCTCGTCGGAGCCGTTCCATCGTCTGGTCAATCAGGGCTACATCCAGGCCTACGCCTACACCGACTCACGTGGGGTCTATGTTCCCGCCGCCGAGGTGGAGGAGAGGACAGATGACAAGGGCGAGTCGAGCTTCTGGTACGACGGTTCGCAGGTCAACCGTGAGTACGGCAAGATCGGCAAGTCGCTGAAGAACTCCGTCTCTCCCGATGAGATGTATGACGCCTACGGTGCTGACACGTTCCGCGTCTATGAGATGTCGATGGGCCCGATCGAGCAGGCTCGCCCGTGGGAGACGCGTGCCGTCGTCGGCGCGCAGAGGTTCCTGCAGCGCGTGTGGCGTCTGTTCGTGGATGAGACCACCGGTGAGTCCGTCATCAGGGACGGTGTGGCCGATCCGGAGACGCTCAAGGTCCTTCACCAGGTCATCGACGGCGTCCGAGACGATATGGACCACCTGCGCTTCAACACCGCGATCTCGAAGCTGATCGTGCTCACGAACCATGCGACGAAGCAGGGCGGAGCCACGGCCGACGTCCTCGAACCGCTGGCCATCATGCTCTCGCCCTTCGCGCCGCACTTGGCCGAAGAGCTGTGGTCGAAGCTGGGACGCACATCGACGGTGACCTATGCGACCTTCCCTGTCGCGGACCCACAGCACCTGGTCGCCGACCAGGTCACCTGTGTCGTCCAGGTCAAGGGCAAGGTGCGTGCCAGGCTCGAGGTCGATCCCGATATCTCGGCCGAGGAACTGGAGAAGCTGGCACTGGAATCACCGAATGCCGTCAAGGCGCTCGACGGGGCCGGAGTGCGCAAGGTCATCGTTCGAGCGCCCAAGTTGGTCAATATCGTCCCCGACGCCTGAGCGTCGGCGTCTGCCCGGAAGGGTTGGAAACATATGTCAATGGAAGCCACACAGGACGAGATCCGGCACACCCTGGGTGTGAGGCCGACGATCGATCCGGTGACGGAGGTCGCTCGTCGCGTCGAATTCCTGGTCGACTACATCCTGACAACAGGCGTTCGAGGCCTGACTTTGGGCATCAGCGGCGGCCAGGATTCGACCCTGGCCGGACGCCTGTGCCAACTGGCGGTCGAGGAGCTGCGTCGGCGGGGAGCGAGAGCAGAATTCTGGGCGATCCGCCTGCCGCATCACGTTCAGGCCGATGAGAGCGATGCTCAGGATGCAATGGGATTCATCCGCGCCGACCACGAAGTCGTCATCAATATCGGTTCGGTCACAGACGCGGCGGCGGCTGAATATGAGAACGCCACCGGAGACGCCATCACCGACTTCGGCAAGGGCAACATCAAGGCACGGATGCGGATGGTCGCTCAGTTCGAGCTGGCGGGGGAGAAGCGGCTCCTCGTCGCGGGCACCGATCACGCTGCCGAGGCGGTCACCGGCTTCTTCACCAAATTCGGTGACGGCGGTGCCGATGTGGTGCCGCTGGCCGGGCTGAACAAGCGGCAGGGTCGAGCACTGCTCGACCACCTCGGCGCCCCCGAACATCTGGTGCGAAAGGCACCGACAGCGGACCTGCTCGATGACGAACCGGGCCAGACTGATGAGTCGTCACTGGGAGTCAGCTATGACCAGATCGACGACTTCCTCGAGGGCAGAGACATCGAGAAGTCGGCTGCTGCGACACTCATCGAGAAGTACCGTGCCTCTGAGCACAAGCGTCGGACTCCGGTGACACCGACCGATTCGTGGTGGATCCGCCACTGACTCGGTGCCACTGACTTCGCGCCACTGACTTCGCTCAGGCGACGAGTCCGAGTTCCAATGCTGTCTGGTTGAATTCCCACCGAGCGGAGACGAACCTGTCGCCCAAGCTCTCGCCGCGGCTGCGTGCTTCTGTGTACTCTCTCCAGCCACCCTTGCGGGAGTCACCTGGACGGATCTCTCGCTTCGTCTTATCGTCAGCCAGCGGCCGGGTCTCTTCGTTCACCCAGATCGAGAGAGCCTCGGCTGCGCGATAGAGATTCATGAACGCAGTGTGCGAGCGCGAATTGTCGAAGCTGGACTTCGAGAATTCCTGCCTGAACGTGTGCAGCGGCTCGAGCTCATCGACTTCGAGCGTCCCGTAGGTCGCGTCGAGACGCAGCGACTGCACCAGACCGGCAGAATCCGGGAGCAGATCCAGGATCCGCTGTGCTCGCTCTTCGTCGGGAAGCGCTGTGACCTCTTCGTCGACGGGGGTCAGCCCCAGCGTGTCGAGGCGCCCGCGCTCGGTGCTCAGCAGCTGGCGCAGGGAATCGATCTGCCTCTGCGCCCGCCGCCATTCGCCATGGAACATGAGCAGGGCGCCGATGACTCCCAGGCACAGAACAAGGCCGAGGATCCAGGCGATCGGATGCAGTCCCGGCACAGCGAAGACCACGATGCCCAGAACGCTGAGCACCGCGAATGTCACCGCTGCCGGTGAGTTGGTCAGGAAATCAAAGAAACGCTTCACAATTCCAAGGGTACTGTTTCAACCTGCAGATATCGTGGAACCTAGTGGCATATAGTGTGGCTGAAATGCCGGGACGAAGCAGGGAGAATGCGGGTTGAAGATTTCAGTCATCGGGTGTGGATACTTGGGCGCCGTGCATGCGGCGGCGATGGCATCACTGGGACACGAGGTCGTGGGCGTCGACGTCGACGCCGACAAGGTTGCGGCGCTGACCTCTGGTCGCCCGCCATTCTTCGAGCCGGGCCTGAGTGAATTGCTGGTGAAGGGTCAGAATCTCGGCAGTCTCGAGTTCACCACCGACGTCTCGCGTGTCGCGGATTCGGCGATCCATTTCGTGTGTGTCGGGACACCGCAGAAGCCTGGGGAGTTCGCCGCCGATGTCGCGTATGTCGATGCCGCAGTGGATTCGCTGGTTCCCCATCTGACTTCGACGTCGGTGGTTGTGGGTAAGTCCACGGTTCCCGTCGGCACCGCTGAGCGTCTGGCCGCTGTGCTGGCTCCCACGGGTGCGTCTCTGATGTGGAATCCGGAGTTCCTGCGTGAGGGCCATGCCGTTGAGGACACGCTGCACCCGAATCGTCTGGTCTACGGCGTTGCCGAGGGTGAGGCCGGTGAGCAGGCCACGGCAGTCCTCGACGAGGTGTATGCGACGATGCTGGCGGACCAGACGCCGCGGATGGTCACAGATTTCGCGACGGCCGAGCTGGTCAAGACCGCTGCGAACTCGTTCTTGGCCACGAAGATCTCGTTCATCAATGCGATGGCTGAGCTGTGCGAAGCTTCGGGCGCGGACGTGACTCAGCTGGCGGATGCGATCGGGATGGATGATCGCATCGGGCGGAAGTTCCTCAATGCCGGCCTCGGCTTCGGTGGTGGGTGTCTGCCCAAGGACATCCGTGCATTCATGGCACGTGCCGGTGAGCTGGGGGCTGACCAGGCGGTGGCGTTCCTGCGTGAGATCGATTCGATCAACATGCGTCGGCGTGTGCGCATGGTCGACATTGCCCGGGATACCTTGGACGGCTCTTTCATCGGGAAGAAGATCACGGTCCTCGGTGCCGCGTTCAAACCCGACAGCGACGATGTCAGGGACTCTCCTGCTCTGGCGGTGGCACGGCTGATCGCGACGCAGGGCGGTGTGGTGACGGTGACGGATCCGCAGGCCATCGACAATGCCGCACGATCGTTTCCCGAGCTGAACTATGTGGCTGATGCCTCTCAGGCGCTGGCTGGTGCCGATGCGGTGCTGCTGCTGACGGAATGGCAGGAATATCGGGATCTTGATCCTGTCGCCACAGCGTCGCTGGTGGCGGGCAAGGTCCTCATCGATGGCAGGAATGTGCTGACACCGCAGGTGTGGCGCTCGGCTGGATGGACATATCGGGCTCTGGGCCGTCCATGAGGATCGGCCTGGTCACTGATTCGACGGCACAGCTGTCGGATGCAGAGGAAGCCTCGCTGCGTGAGATCACCGGTGATCTCTTCGCCGTCGTTCCCCTGACGGTGCTCGTCGGAGGGGTCGCCTTCACCGACGGGGAACTCGCCGCTGGAGACCTGTGCCGGAAGATGGACGAGGGCGCCGAGGTGTCGACGTCGATGGCGTCACCCGCCCAGTTCGCGAACGCCTATTCGACGCTGCTTGATCATGGTGCCGAGTCGATCATCACCGTGACCATGTCCGGAGATCTCTCCGGGACCCGCGACTCGGCCGTGGCCGCAGCACAGAACGAAGAGTCGCTGATCAATGTCGTCGACTCCCGAACCACCTCGGCGGGACTGGCCGGTGCCCTGGCGATCGCGGCCGCCGGAATCTCGCAGGGACACGACGTGGCAACGATCGCGGGCACAGTCGCCGATTGGTGCGCTGGCGAGACCCGAACCGCATTCGCTCCGGCGACCTTGGAGCACCTGCGCCGAGGTGGTCGCATCGGCGCCGCTTCCTCACTGCTGGGCCGGGCCCTGCAGATCGTTCCGGTGCTTGGACTCAACGCCGGTGTCGTAGCTCCTGTCGCACGGGTCCGGACACGCACGAAGGCACTTGAGCGCATGGTTGCGCTGGCCGGTGAAGCCGCGACGGAGATCGACTCCGATGAGCAGGATGTCTACGTGGAGATCCAGCACGCGGACGGTGAACCCTCCCACCCTGATGTGGTCATGTTGCGCGAGAAGATCGAAGGTGCCGGTCTGCCGACGACATTTCGAACCTTGTCGACCATCATCACCGCCCATGTCGGCTCCGGCACGATCGGTATCACGGTCCAGACCAGACCCTGATCTCCTCACCGCAGGGCCACTCACGTTCGTTGAACTGTGGATGACGGGCCGACTCATGTGCGTTTGAGCTGTGGACCGGCGAACGGTTTCCACAGGCGGCATTTCGGCCCTGGCGCGATCGAAGCAGCTGCCCTTAGCTTGTCGACATGGCTGTCTCTCCCGATGATCGCTTCGCAGGCCTCATCAACTCCAGCGCCGAACGCGGCGGATGGGTCCCAGGAGACGTCTACGAAAGCGACAGCGACGGCGATGAGGAACCGGTCGAGCCGCGCCGAGTGCGCCTGCCGATCCTCGTCGCGCTGATTGTCGCTGCCATTGCTGTGCTCGTCATGGCCTTTCTCGTTCTTCGCCCGGCCCCACAGCATTCCGCCACTGGTGGCCAGGAGGGTCCGGCCCCCGGCGGAGGAGCGACCTCGACCGAGACGAAGACGGGAGCATCTCCAGGGCAGGACCAAGCTGCTGCAGACGAAGCCACATCCGCAGCCCAGAGTGCCGATCCCGGCACGGTCGTCGTCCATGTCACCGGAGCGGTGAACAGACCCTCCGTCGTGAGCCTGAGCGCTGGAGCTCGAGTCCAGGACGCTGTGGAGAAGGCGGGCGGACTGAAGGAACAGGCGGATGCGGAGGCCATCAACCTGGCTCGCGTCCTCCACGACGGCGAGCAGATCCACATCCCCGCCCACGGAGAGGAACCAGAACCCGCAGGCGCAGATCCCGGCAGTGCCGCATCGAACGCGGCAGAGGGCGCAGGGACCGGCAGCGAGGGAGACAGTGCAGGTGGTGCTCCCGGCAGTGGGGCAGACAGCGCGGCCGGTGCCTCCGGCGGTGGGGCTGCAGAGCAGGGCGCGAAGGTGGACCTCAACACTGCTGATCTCGCGACTCTGGAGACGCTGCCGGGAGTCGGACCGGTGACGGCGGAGGCGATCATCGCCCACCGCGAAGAACAGCCCTTCACCAGCATCGACGATCTGCTGCTCGTCCAGGGGATCGGACCCAAGACATTCGAGAGCCTCAAAGATCGTGTCTCGGTCGGATAGGGCTCGGCGAGAGCGAGCGCACTGTTCGAAGGCTCGGTGGGTGAGAGACCGGTGGAGAGCCATACTCAGTTGGGCGCGCTCGGCTGCGAAGGTCTGGCCAGGATCCGTTCGCCTGCTCATCTGCGCGCTGGGGCTGTGGATCACCGCGCTGGTGGCTCCAGGGCCATGGGCGCTCCTCGCGGCTGCGATCCTCGTCGGTCTCGGCTTCCTCTGCCTGCGCAGACACCACCACCTGGGCGTGCTCCTCATTGTGTTCGCGTGCCTGTTCACGGTTCAGACCACCATGCTCGGTGCCGGCCGCGGAACTGAAGACGTCACCGATGTGGAGGGCATCGTGGTCGGCCACAGCCAACCAGGGCCTTCGGGCTGGTCTCGGCTGACGGTGCTCACCTCGGGAGGCATCACCGAGGTGCTCAGCCCCTCCGCTCCACCCGAAGGATCGCACGTGACCATGCGCACGGAGGCTCTCGACGACATCCGCATCAGCAGCGAAGATGCGACGGTCCTGCGCACACCGAACAGGCTGTGGCAGTGGCGAGGAGACCTGCGCATGCAGCTGCGGCATGATTCCCTGGCCTCAGGACACAGCGGCGGTGCACTGCTGCCAGGCCTCGTAGTCGGTGACACCGAGCCCCAGGACGCACGGATGGAAGACGATATGCGTGTGGTGTCCCTGACTCACATTTCGGCTGTCTCAGGCAGCAATGTCACGATTGTCAGCCTCGGTGCCGGACTGCTGGCCGGACTGTGCAGGGCCGGTCCTCGGACGCGCGTCGGTGTCGGGGTGCTCACCTGCGTGGGGTATGTGTTCGTGGTCGGGTTCGAACCCAGCGCCATCCGTGCTGCGGGTATGGCGATCGCGGTCGCCCTTGTCTTCCTCCGTGGGGGAGGGATCTCACCGGTGGCGGTGATGAGTTCGACCGTGTGCATCCTGCTCAGCGTTGTCCCTGTGCTGGCGACCTCGGTGGGATTCGTGCTCTCCGTCGTCTCGACCGCCGCAATCATGTTCGTCGTTCCGATCATTCTGCGGCGACTGAGCCTGCGCCTGTCGATGGTCCCCGCCATTGTCCTCAGCGCCCTCATCGTGCCCCTGGTCGCCCAACTGGCCTGCACACCGGTACTCGTGGCCATCGACCCCCGGATCGGGCTGTGGTCGGTGGCGGCGAACGCCCTGGCCGCACCCGCAGTTCTGCCGGCCACTGTCCTCGGGTTCCTATCGCTGGTGTGCGGGGGACTCGGTCTCGTCGGCATCCCCGGACTGCTGTGGTGTGCTCAGCTTCCCGCCTGGTTCGGCTCGCTGTGCGCATGGTGGATCGTGGCCGTGGCCAGGATCTGTGCCGGACTGCCCGGAGCTGCCCTCGACTGGCCGGAACCGCCGTGGGGGACACTGGCCGCGCTCGGACTTCTCATCGTGCTGGCTGCTGGCTGCTGGCTGCTGATACGCAGAAAGCTGTGGGGAGTCCCGGTCGTCGTCCTCTGCATCTGCCTGACCGCACTGATCATCGTGGTCGGTCGAACGAAGCCACCGGCACACGATTGGTTGGTGATGATCTGCGATGTCGGGCAGGGATCGGCAACGCTGATCAACCTCGGCGAGGGCCGTGGCCTCCTCATCGACACGGGGAAGGACCCGAAGCCCGTCGACGTGTGCCTCGACGAGGGCAGGATCGAGGAGTTCGACCTCATCATCTCCCACTTCGACGCCGATCACAGTGCCGGGTATGCCGGAACCACGTGGTCGCGGACCCTGCACCGCCTATGGGTGTCCACCAACGTCAGCGGGGGAGAGGAGGTGCACAGAATCGTCGAGGACACCGGCGCCGAGGTGGTCCCGACAACGCGTGGACGCACACTCGACGCTGGTGGGGCCCAGATCGAGGTGCTCTGGCCTCCACCGCGACAGACCACGGGGACAGAAGAGACCGGGGGGACAGAAGGGGCCGCGGAGACAGAGGGGACCGAAGTGCGCAATGAGGACTCACTGGTCCTCAGGGTCGAACAGAAGGGACTGAGCTACCTGGTCCCCGGCGATATCGGCGAAGATGAACAGTTCATCGTCGCCCAGAGTCTCGAACCCGTCGACGTCCTCATTGCACCCCACCATGGGTCCTCCGACCTGTCCGAGGACTTCTTCACCGCTGCAGGCGCTCGCCTCGGAGCTATCTCAGTGGGGGACAACAGCTACGGCCATCCCACCCCACGCGCCCAACGAGCCTTCGGCCCCGTGCCGGTTCTGCGCACCGACCTCTGCGGCACCATCGCTGTCTATGCGAACGCGCAGTACAGTACGGGGAAAAGCTGCGGCAGCGATGGACAGTGACTTTCGCGAGTAGTCTCCGGTGACTGCCGCGCATCGAGTCCGTGGCTAACGATAGGCTTGGCGCATGGCAGTGAAGAAGACCCTGATCCCGTGGAGTTCCGCGAAGCCCGCGCCCGTAGTGATGATCTCCGGAAATGAGCCGGTGCTCATCCGCATGGCCAAGGATCGGATCGTCACTGCCGCGCGGAAGTCCGACCCGGAAGAGATCGAGTTAGACGCCGCCGGATACCAAGGCGGAGAGCTGCTCATGGCCGCCTCGCCCTCATTGTTCTCCTCCTCCAAACTCATCGTCGTCGACAGCGTCGAAAAGTGTTCGGAGGCATTCTTGGCAGATGCGCTCGCCTACCTCGACGAACCCAATGACGATGCCGTCGTCCTGCTTCTTCACGGAGGCGGAAACCGCGGGGCCAAACTGGTCAAGAAGATCGAGGCGAACGGATTCCCCCGGGTCGATGCTGCGCCGCTGAAGAACGAAAGTGACCGCGCCAAATTCGCCCAGGGACGGTTCAAGGCTGCGAAGAGGCGGATCGACGAATCAGGGATGGGCGCGCTCATGTCTGCACTCGGGGCCGACCTGTCCGAACTCAATGCCGGAGTCGACCAGCTCATTGAGGACACCGAGGGGACCATCACCGCGCAGATCGTCGACCAATACTACGGCGGCCGAGTGGAGGCCACCGGCTTCAAAGTCGCCGACGCCGCAGTCGGAGGCGATGCGAAGAGTGCGCTGAGCCTCCTGCGTCACGCACTGTCGACCGGGTCCGACCCGGTGCCCCTGGTTGCCGCGGTCGCGATGAAGTTGCGGTCGATGGCCAAGGTCCAGGGCTTCTCGGGTTCGAGCGGCGAGCTCGCCTCTGAGCTGAAGATGGCTCCCTGGCAGGTCGACCGTGCCCGGCGCGAGGTGCGCCGGTGGAACGAAGTCGCCTTGGGGCAGTCATTGATCGCGGCAGCCGAAGCCGATGAGGCCGTCAAAGGCGGAGGCCGTGACCCGGTCTATGCGGTCGAATGGTTCGTCTCGGAAGTCTGCCGCTTGGCTCGTCAGCGCTGAGCGGTGAACAGACTCTGAGCGGTGAAGAGACTCTGAGCGGTGAATAGATGAGGGGCCCGATCCAAACGGATCGGGCCCCTCGAAGCTATAGCCTCAGTGATCGACTCAGAGAGCGTTGATCTGCGTGGCCATGCGCGACTTGCGGTTCGCAGCGTTGTTCTTGTGCAGAACACCCTTCGAAACAGCCTTGTCGAGCTTACGGGCGGCAGCAGCATAAGCCTGCTGTGCTTCGTCCTTGTTGCCGGCAGCAATGTTCTCGCGGACGACACGGATATGTGACCGAACCTCGGACCGCACAGCCTTGTTGCGCTGGCGAGCCTTCTCGTTGGTTTCAATCCGCTTGATCTGTGACTTGATATTAGCCAATTTCAACACTCTTTCGTGTTAGTGGAACATGGTCGTGAGGGCACACCTGACCGACATACTCATCTCCGCGGGGAAACACATCGATGATATCGAGCCTGATGGCATCTTCACCCGACCTCAGCGAGACACACGCCTTTGATGAAGATACTCTCTCAACGATACAGGCTGATCCCGTCAGGCAGAAATTGTCGGTGCCCTGTTTTCGGTTCAGCCTGCGGCGACGTTCCTGCCGACCTGCTCGAAGATCTCGCGAGGCATGATCGAGCCTTCGCGGCGGATGGTCTCCGGATCCAGGCGGATCACGCGGTCGAGTCGAATCTCGGAGGGCCTGCCCTGAGAGTCCCAATCCCCGCTGCCGATGTTCATCCACCGGGCGTGGCGATCTTCACGGACCTCGCCGACTCCTCCTGGGATGTGATCCTTGCTGGTGAGCATGAGTGCAAGCACCCAGCGACCGTCCTTGCCGACGACCAGGGAGGGGCGGTCCTTGCCCTGGGAGTGATCTTCTTCGTAGGGGACCCATCCCCAGACGACCTCTCCTGGATCGGCATCGCCGTCGAGGTCGGGCGCATAAGAGACATTGACCGCGCCGCGGTAGTCACCCGGATAGTCACCGTCCTTCGCCGAGGCGGATCCCGACGACCGTCCATCGCTCTGAGAGGGACCGCTCGGGCGGGAGCCCGAACCCTGCGAGCCTGCTTTATTCCTCTGTGAATCTTTGTAGTATTTGAAGCCTTCTTTGACGCCGATCCTGACGACGCGACTGACCAGTGATTTCCAACTCATGTGCACTGATCCTAATCGACGTAGCGCAGAACCGCTTCGACCGGGAAATGGTCGGACGGGTACTCACCGTCGAGGTTGTATGTATTGATCCGCGTGGAGACTGTTCGCAGTCCCGGCGTCGTCAGGATCCAATCGATGCGAGGGTCGCCGTCCTTAGGGCCCCGGTAACGGTGGAATGTGCCGATGTCCTCACCTGGAACAATCGCAGCGGTGTCTGTGAGTCCCAGCTCAGTGCAGAAATAGTCGTAGACGGGGGAGCCGGTGGCGACGTTGAAGTCTCCTGTGACCACGGACGGACCGGTCACCTCGGCGAGATGGCCGGCCATGATCTTCCCTGATTCCAGACGAGCTTCCTCAGACTTGTGATCGAGGTGAGTGTTGAGCAGGCGCAGCGACTGCCCGTCGATACGATCCCGAAAGTCGACGACTGTCAGCGTCCGGGCGTGGGAGACGCCCCAGGATTCGGACGCGACCGTCTCCGGCTGTTCGGACAGCCAGCTGATATCGACGGTATCGACGTCGAATCGCGATGAGTCGTAGATGACCGCGGTGAACTCACCCGAATTGCCGCCCGAATGCCCCTCACCCAACCAGATGTACTCATCGGGAAGCAGGCTGATGAGTGTCTCGAGCTGATCGAGCTCACCCTCCTGCGTGCCGATGATATGAGGGTGAGCCTGGGTGATGAGCTCGGCGGCGATGGGCAGGCGCTTGGCCACGGGATGGCCGTCCATCGCGGGATATCTGAGGTTGAAGCTCATGATCGAGAAATCGCTCATGGCTCAATCTTCGCCGATCGCCGCCGAAAGTGCAGGATCGGCACAGGGATTCTCAGCGAGTTCGAGCCGGTGAGAAGAAGTTCTGCCCGCATGCGCCGGGGTGAGGAGGATTCCAGTCTGGTGCGCAACCCATGGAACAATGGAAGTTCTGGTCTGTCGAAGGAAGGGCGTTCATGTCACCTCAGGTGAAGCCGCAAGCACTCGAACGGATTTCGCCGTCCGCTACATCACCCGAGTTGATCCGCAATTTCTGCATCATTGCTCATATCGACCATGGAAAATCGACCCTGGCCGACAGGATGCTCCAGGTCACAGGGGCGGTTCAGCCGCGCGATATGCGAGCTCAGTACCTCGACCGGATGGACATCGAACGCGAACGCGGAATCACGATCAAGTCCCAGGCCGTGCGCATGGCCTGGGAGAACGAGGGCACTCCCTTCGCTCTGAACATGATCGACACTCCGGGTCACGTCGACTTCAGCTATGAGGTCTCCAGATCCCTGGCCGCCTGTGAAGGTGCGCTCCTTCTCGTCGACGCGGCACAGGGCATCGAAGCCCAGACTCTGGCCAACCTCTACATGGCCATGGAGAACGATCTCGCGATCATTCCCGTCCTCAACAAGATCGACCTCCCCGCCGCGCAGCCCGAGAAGTACGCGGAAGAGCTGGCCAACCTCATCGGCTGCGAACCCGAAGACTGCCTGCTGGTGTCGGGCAAAACCGGCGAAGGCGTCGACGCGGTCCTCGATCGGATCATCTCGGACATTCCTGCCCCTGTCGGCGACGCCGATGCGCCGGCGCGAGCCATGATCTTCGACTCCGTCTACGACACGTACCGAGGCGTCGTGACCTACGTGCGCCTCATCGACGGTTCGCTGCATCCGCGCGAGAAGCTGACGATGATGTCGACAGGCAGCACCCACGAACTCCTCGAGATCGGCGTTTCCTCACCGGAGCCGAAGGCCACGAAGGGCCTGGGCGTCGGCGAGGTCGGATATCTCATCACCGGCGTCAAAGACGTGCGTCTGTCCAAGGTCGGCGACACGGTCACACTGAACTCTGCACCGGCCACGAAGGCGCTCGAGGGCTACAAGGAACCTAAGCCCATGGTGTACTCCGGGCTGTTCCCGATCGATGGATCGGACTACCCGGTCCTGCGTGATGCCCTTGACAAGCTCAAACTCAACGATGCCTCGCTGGCCTACGAGCCAGAGACCTCGACTGCGCTGGGCTTCGGCTTCCGCTGCGGGTTCCTCGGACTTCTCCACCTCGAAGTCCTGCGCGATCGCCTCGAACGCGAATACGACCTCGATCTCATCTCCACCGCACCCAGCGTGATCTACGACGTCACGATGGAAGACGGATCGGAGATGGAGGTCACGAACCCGAGCGAGTATCCGACGGGCAAGATCAAAGAGGTCCGCGAACCCATGGTCCGGGCCACCATCCTCACCCCGAGCGACTACATCGGCGCGGTGATGGAACTGTGCCAGACGCGTCGCGGCAGTCTTCAGGGGATGGACTATCTGTCCTCGGACCGGGTCGAGATCCGTTACCGACTGCCCCTGGCCGAGATCGTCTTCGACTTCTTCGACCAGCTGAAGTCGAAGACCAAGGGCTACGCGACCCTCGACTACTCCGATGACGGCGAAGACGCAGCGGACCTGGTCAAGGTCGACATCCTGCTCCACGGCGATCAGGTCGACGCCTTCTCCGCGATCGTCCACCGCGACAACTCCTACTCCTACGGTGTGCTCATGGCCGGCAAGCTGCGCAAGCTGATCCCGCGCCAGCAGTTCGAAGTGCCGATCCAGGCTGCCATCGGTTCGCGCATCATCGCTCGTGAGACCATCCGCGCCATCCGCAAGGATGTGCTGAGCAAGTGCTACGGCGGCGACATCAGCCGTAAGCGCAAGCTGCTGGAGAAGCAGAAGGAAGGCAAGAAGCGGATGAAGGTCGTCGGCAATGTCGAGGTCCCTCAGGAGGCCTTCATCGCCGCCCTGTCCTCGGACG
Source organism: Brevibacterium sp. UCMA 11752 (assembly GCF_021532235.1). Taxonomy (NCBI): domain Bacteria; kingdom Bacillati; phylum Actinomycetota; class Actinomycetes; order Micrococcales; family Brevibacteriaceae; genus Brevibacterium; species Brevibacterium sp. UCMA 11752. The sequence continues at coordinate 2,651,595 of NZ_JACBOS010000003.1, forward strand.
ATCCGGAGCCCAAGAAGGAACCCAAGAAGTAAGTGCCTGCACAACCGACTGGTGAGACTCCACCGCTTGACGGTTCGCTGCCGGCCTCGGCCGGGGTCGGCGCGGCCTCTCGCGGGCTGAGCCTGTACGTTCACGTCCCTTACTGTCGGGTCCGCTGCGGCTACTGCGACTTCAACACCTACACCGCAGAGGATCTGGGGCCCGGCGCCTCCCGCGACGACTACCGCAGCAATCTTGCCCGCGAGCTTGATCTGTCGACTCGTGTCCTCGCCGCGGCGGGGGCCGCCGACCGTGCGGTGACGACGATCTTCTTCGGTGGGGGCACCCCGACGATGTTGGCCGCCGAGGTGCTGGCCGGGGTGATGGATGATATCCGCGACCGCTTCCGGTTGGCACCGGATGTCGAGGTCACGACCGAAGCGAACCCCGACACATTGGACCCGAGCTACATTGCGACCCTGGCTGCCGCAGGGTTCACGAGGATCTCCTTGGGCATGCAGTCGGCTGTGCCCCATGTGCTCGCGACCCTGGACCGCACACACGACCCGGCGAAGATCCCAGATGTGGCGAAATGGATCAAAGAGGCCGGCCTGGAGCTGAGCCTCGACCTCATCTACGGCACACCGGGGGAGTCCATCGACGATTGGCGCAGGTCACTTCAGGTGGCCCTGAGCAACGACGTCGATCACATCTCCGCCTATTCGCTCATCGTCGAACCCGGCACGAAGATGGGGGCCATGGTTCGCCGCGGCGAACTGTCTATGCCCGACGAAGATGACCTGGCCGACAAATACGAGATCGCCGACGCCGCCATGGAGGCGGCTGGTCTGCACTGGTACGAGGTCAGCAACTGGTCGACGTCTGCGGAGACCCGCTGCGACCACAACATGGCCTACTGGCGCAATGCTGATTGGTGGGGCTACGGTCCCGGAGCCCATTCGCACATCGGCGGCGTGCGGTTCTGGAACGCCAAACACCCCCGTGCCTGGTCCGACCGGTTGCTCGCAGGTGAATCACCTGCCATCGGACGTGAGGTGCTGGAAGCATCGACCCAGGAGATCGAACGGATCATGCTCGCGGCTCGCATCGATTCGGAGCTGCCTCTGGACTCACTGGGGACAGGCAGTGACAGGGCGATCAGGGGATTCGTCAAGCAGGGACTTCTCGATGGTGACGCCGTGGAGGAAGGCCGCTTCGAACCTACGCTGCAGGGCCGGCTGATGGCTGACTACATGGTTCGCATCCTCACGGACTACGTCTGAACCTGATTGCATCTGATCTCTGAACCTGACTGCATCTGAACCGAGTGCAGAGAAGCCGCTGTCATCGAACGCGATGACAGCGGCTTCTCTGCTGAGAGCTGCTCAGTTCATGTGACTTGTGTGATGACCTGAGGTGCTCAGATCACTTCACGAAGTCGAAGACGAGCGGGAACTTGTAGCCCTGTCCCTTGCTCCCGGCCACAGCGGCGATGATGTAGAGCACCGTGTAGACGAGCGGGACGAGGAATGCCAGGAAATAGACGAAGAACCCGAGACCGAAGGTGATGATAGCGAGGACGAAGGCGATGACCATGAACACCATGACGGCCGCGAACGTGGCGATGCAGTTCGTGATCATGGCATTGAGGCCCTGACGGGAATGTTCGCGCACGTATGGCGATTCGTCCTTCTTCACGAGGAACATGATGAGAGGGAGGAACCATACGAAGATCGATCCGATGTGCGTCCACAGCACAGTGGTCCTCTCGTTCTCGCTGGCCTGCCAGAACATCTCGGAGCCGGGACCGTAGGCATTCTCTGGAATCATCCGCGAGTCGAACAGAGCCGGATTTCCGACCGGTTGTGCCGGTCCGTAGCTGTGTGCCTGCTGGCCATAGGACTGCTGAGCATACTGCTGCTGGCCCTGGCCGTACTGCTGCTGTTGCCCGTACTGCTGCTGACCATCATAGTCCTGCTGTGATCCGTAGCCGGGCTGCTGCTGCGAGCCATAACCCGGCTGCTGGGAACCGTAGCTCGGCTGCTGTGAACCAAAGCCCGGCTGGGCTGGCTGGCTCTGCTGGGAACCGTAGTTCTGCTGAGTGGGGTTCGGCTGCTGGGAACCGTAGCTTTGGTTCTGCTGGCTGTAGGGCTGCTGGGGGCCAGAGGCCTGAGAATAGTTCGGCGGCATTGGACGCGACTGGTCAGGGCCGTTGTTCGGCTGCTGGGGGTTATACGACATGCGGGTCCTTTCAGAGCTTCTGGACAATCACACTATCGGAAATGCCCTGGCGCCGAATTGGGGAAAGCCCGAATCCTGTACCAGATCGATCACAATCGACCACCGCCACAGTCGACCAAAGCCCCAGCCGATCGCGGCCACAGCCGGTCGAGGTATCAGCCGACGGTGACGAAGTCGATGAGCTCTTCGACTCGGCCAGAGAGCGTGGGCTCGACATCGGCTATGGTACTGACCTTGCCCAGGATGCGCACCCAGCCCCGTGCCACATCCCTGTGGTCGGCGTGCGGCCAACCAATACGTCTGAGGATTCCCGTCTTCCAATCCTCACCACGGGGGACCACCGGCCATTCCCTGATGCCGACGACATGAGGTTTAACCGCCTGCCAGATGTCGACATAGGGATGACCGATGATGTGGACGACGTCGCGGTAGCGGGGATCGGCACGCACCGCCTCGGCGATCTTGGATTCCTTGGTGCCGGACACGAGGTGGTCGGCGAGGACTCCGACGCGGTGATCCTTGTCAGGACCGAACGCCGCGAGCTTGTCGGCGACATCGTCGAGTCCACCCAGCGGTTCGACGACGACTCCCTCGATGCGCAGATCGTCGCCCCAGATCTTCTCGACGAGCTCGGCATCGTGTTTGCCTTCGACCCAGATGCGGGAACCGCGAGCCACCCGGGCACGAGCATTGCCGACCGCACGTGAGCCCGAAGCCGTGCGACCGGGAGCCGACTTCTTCTTGGCTGGCAGTTTGATGTCGACGGGTTTGCCCTCAAGCAGGAAGCCGGGACCCAGGGGGAATGCGCGGACCTTGCCTGCACGGTCCTCAAGATTGACGACGATTCCGGCGGTGGTCTTCTCAGCGCCGACGACGGCGCCGACGTATCCGCTCATCGCGTCTTCGAGGACCATTCCGAGACCCAGCTCAACAGGTGTGGACTTCTTGGGCCGGTGCGAGGAAGGTGAGGAACCAGCCAGCACATCGGGCCCGTAGCGATCAAAGGTATTCACGGTCAACCACCCTAATCAAGGACGTGATGCGATGGGTGCAGACCCGCTGGGGCAGGCCCGAAAGTGAATTCGGAATGCAAGAGGCGTAGAATTGGCACTCACAGCAGATGAGTGCCAAATGCGGTGCCGAGCGAAGGAAGGGGACGAATGAACGACAGCAGGCGAGCACAGGTTCTGCGAGCAATCGTCGAAGACTTCGTCGCCACCAATGAACCCGTCGGGTCGAAGGCCATCGTTCAGCGCCACACGCTCGGTGTCTCTCCGGCCACGATCCGCAATGACATGGCCCACCTGGAGCAGGAGGGCTACATTGCGCAGCCTCATACCTCCGCCGGTCGAATTCCGACGGATCTCGGATATCGGATGTTCGTTGATCGCATCGACGACTTCAAACCGCTCACACACGCTGAGCGGCGTGCGATCTTCCAGCTCATCGATGGCAACGGTGACCTCGACGACATGCTCGACCGCACGGTGCGGGTCCTCTCGGGTCTGACCCACCAAGTGGCGCTGATCCAGTACCCGACCGTCTCACGTGCCACGATCAAGCACATCGAGGTAGTGGGCCTGGGCACCAACCGCATCCTCGTCGTCCTCATCACCGATGCAGGGCAGGTCGAGCAGAAGATCGTGATCACGCCGGGCGTCGTTGACGATGAGTCGCTGCGCGGAATCCGCGATGAGGTCAACGCCGAATTCTCCGGCCAGAAGCTGTCGCGAGTCGTGAGCACGGCCACACCTCGTGCTTCGGTTCAGAACGATGACGGCACCCAGGCAGAACCTGTCGTGGGAGCCGGCGCTGTCGGAACGGACGTAGCCGCAGCACTGGCACAGGTCCGCTCCGCCGTCACTGATCTCGTCATTGCCACGCGTGAAGAGCGCATCATCATGGCAGGCACAGCAAACCTGGCTCGCTCCGGCAGGGAGTTCGGTGAGAAGATGGCACCGATCCTCGAAGCTTTCGAAGAGCAGGTCGTACTGCTCAAGCTGCTGACGTCGATGGCTGAGGACCGAGAGGAGATCAGCGTTCGGATCGGTCGTGAGAATACTCACGAGTCGTTCAGCTCGACATCCCTCGTGGCCGCCGAATATGGTCATGACGCGGGGTCCACCGCGCGATTGGCAGTGCTCGGGCCGACCCGGATGGACTATCCTACGACGATCACAGCTGTCCGGGCCGTGGCGAAATACGTCTCCTCTGTCCTCGACCAGGGTTAGATGCACCGACACCAGAGCACACAACACAGCGCGAACAAGCAGAACAGCGCGACCAAGCACCACACTGCGAACAGGCACGATAACGCGAACAACGCACACCACCAGGGAGAGAGAAGTTTCTGTGGCCGATCACTATGAAACACTCGGAGTGTCCAAAGACGCTTCGGCGGCTGAAATCAAATCGTCGTACCGAAAGCTGGCCCGGAAGTATCACCCCGATGTGAACCCCGGACACGAGGACGAATTCAAAGCCATTTCCCTCGCCTACGATGTCCTCTCCGATTCGGAGAAGCGCCGGAACTACGACATGGGCGGCGGCGAGAACGGACAGGGCTTCCCAGCCGGAGGCGGCTTCGGCGGCTTCGGCGACATCTTTGAGACCTTCTTCGGCGGGGGAGCCGGCTCGGCCGGCGGTCCGATGCCGCGCACACAGCGCGGCAAGGACGCACTCGTCGGAGTCAACATCGATCTCGAGACCGCCGCGTTCGGCGGCAACATCGACCTCGATGTCACCACTGCCGTCGTCTGCGACACATGTTCAGGTGCCGGAACCCAGCAGGGCACATCCGTTGAGACGTGCTCCCTGTGCCACGGTGCCGGCAGCGTTCAGCGCATGACCCGAACGCTCCTGGGCCAGATGGTGACGAACCAGACGTGCAACTCCTGCCACGGCTTCGGCACCGTCATCCCCAACCCCTGCCTCAACTGCCAGGGTGACGGTCGCGTTCGCAAGCAGCGGACCATGAAGATCCGCATCCCCGCCGGAGTCTCCGACGGAACCCGCATCCAGCTCTCATCGCAGGGCGAAGTGGGACCCGGCGGCGGTCCTGCCGGTGACCTCTTCGTCGAGGTCATGGTCGCCCGCCACGAAGTCTTCCAGCGCGACGGTGACAACCTGCGCGCCTCCGTCTCCGTGCCGATGACCGCAGCCGCTCTGGGCGCTTCGATCCCCTTCGACACCTTCGACGGCTCGCAGGAACTCTCGATCGAAGCCGGCATCCAATCGGGCACTGTCATCAAGCTTCCAGGACTCGGCGCCACCCGGCTGCGTTCGGAGACCCGAGGCGATCTGCTCGTCACGGTCGACGTGTTGACGCCGGACAAGCTTGACGATGAGCAGAGGGAACTGCTGTCACAGCTGGCGACTCTGCGCGAGGAAGAGACCCCACGCGCTCAGATCACCACCCAGAACCGCGGCATGTTCTCCCGCATGCGCGAGAAGTTCGCCGGTCGGTGAGTCTTCCCGTCTTCTACTCGACCCAGGTCGCCGAGGCGGCCCCCGGTCAGGTGCTCACCTTCGGTGAGGACGTGGCCGGGCATGCGGTCCGAGTCCGCAGACTCGGGCCCGGGGACGAGCTCGAAGTCGTCGACGGATCCGGCACCCGCGTACGCGGAACGGTCTCGGCCGCCTCGGCGAACGAACTCGGACTGCACGTCGCCTCGGTGACTCACACCGACGAGGACCAGCCACGGTTGGTCCTCGTGCAGGCTCTGGCCAAGGGCGACCGCGATCTGCAGGCGATCGAATCCGCCACAGAGATCGGAGTCGACGAGGTGGTCCCCTGGGCCGCCGAGCGCTCGATCGCCGACTGGCCCGCGAAGAAGCGCGACAAGCTCGCAGCCAAGTGGGACAACGTTCTGCGGGCGGCATCCCTGCAGGCCAGACGCTCCCGCTTCCCTCTGCGCCACGAACTTGCCCGCGGCACCGGCCTGGCATCGATTCTGACCGAGACCGACACCGTCTACGTCCTCCACGAAGCCGCCGAGCAGAAACTGTCGCAGGCTCTGAGAGATTCCGGACCAGCGAATACCTCAGCCGTCGAAGAAGCCTCGGGCGCAGACTCTGGACGCATCGTCCTCGTCGTCGGTCCTGAAGGCGGGATCAGCGACGCTGAGCTCGATGCACTCGCAGCCATCGGTGCGAAAGCTGTTCTCCTGGGACCCACGGTCCTGCGGTCGTCGTCGGCCGGAGCGGCCGGACTCGTCATGGCTCAGAATTCATTGGGCCGTTGGTGACGAAGGCGACTACGATGGAAGCACACAATTGCAGTACTCCCACAAGTACAAATAGTCACGAAGGATCATTCTGGACACCTCCACTCAGCCCACGAACTCTGTGAACAACACACCTGCCGAAGAAGCTGCATCGGACACAGTGCGTCTCGTGATTCCCGACTCCATCGATCTGGTCGAGTTCTTCGGGCCGGGGGAGTCGAACCTGCGGAAGCTCGAGCGAGTATTCCCCGACCTTGACCTGCACGTGCGCGCCAACCAGGTTCAGGCCAGCGGTGAACCGACGCGCGTGGCAGCTTTCGTCTCCGTGATCGGGGAGCTCAAAAAGCTGCACGGTTCCGGCCACCGCATCAACGAGGAGACGATCGACCGGGTGGCGTCGTTCTCCTCGGAGGGCAAGGCCGCCTCGGCGGTGATGGGAACGAACATCCTGTCTACCCGCGGAAAGTCCATCCGTCCCAAGACGATGGGCCAGCACGACTACGTCAATGCGATCCGCAACCACACGATCACCTTCGGCATCGGCCCAGCAGGTACGGGCAAGACATACCTGGCGATGGCCATGGCCATCAACGCCCTGCAGCACAAAGAAGTCTCACGCATCATCCTCACCCGCCCAGCGGTTGAGGCGGGGGAGAGCCTGGGCTACCTGCCGGGAACGCTGAACGAGAAGATCGACCCCTACGTGCGGCCCCTCTACGATGCCCTGCACGACATGGTTGATCCCGAGTCGATTCCGCTGCTCATCGAAACGGGGACCATCGAGGTCGCACCGTTGGCATACATGCGCGGCCGCACCCTCAACGATGCGTTCATCATCCTCGATGAAGCGCAGAACACGACCGGCGAGCAGATGAAGATGTTCCTCACCCGGCTGGGCTTCGGCGCGAGGATGGTCGTCACCGGTGACGTCTCCCAGATCGACCTGCCGGGCAAGACCCGCAGCGGACTCAACCTTGTCCAGGACATTCTGACCGGAATCGACGACATGGAATTCTGCCACCTCGGCAGCAAGGATGTCGTCCGCCATCAGCTGGTGACGAAGATCGTCGACGCCTATGACCTGTGGGGAAGCACCGAGTGAATACCGAGATCTCAAACGAGACAGACGAAGCTATCGACCTCGACGAGGTCGTGGCTCTGACCGAATACTTGGGTCAGGCTCTGCACATGCACGCCGGCGCGGAACTCGCAGTCACGATGGTCGATGCGAAGGCGATGGAGGAACTCCACATCTCCTGGATGGACCTCGACGGTCCCACCGATGTGATGTCGTTCCCGATGGACCAGCTCACACAGGGACAGGCCGGAGCTCCCACCGAGGGCCAGATGGGCGACATCATCATCTGCCCCGAGGTGGCCGCCGCCCAGGCCTCGTCCTCGGGACATTCGACCATGGACGAGGTGCTCCTGCTGACCGTCCACGGGTTCCTGCACCTGCTCGGATACGACCACGGCGAGCCTGAGGAGAAGGAGGAGATGTTCGCCCTGCAGCGGCATCTGCTGCTCACCTTCTTCGCCGCCCGCTACGATGGTCGCACCGACATCCCTTCCCCCACCGAGGTCTGAGCCGTGCTCTGGCTGTTCCTCGGTGCCGCACTGTGTCTGGTCGTTTCGGCGACTCTGTCTGCTGTCGATGCCGCTCTGCTCAGCGTGTCCCATCAGGCGATCCAGGATGCGAAGGACGAAGGCAAGAAGGCCGCGTTTCGGGCTGAGAAGATCCTTATCGATCTGCCCACCAACATCAACGTCATCATCTTCGTCCGAAACTTCATGGAGGCATTGGCCACGGTCTTCATTGCTCTGGCCTATAACTCGATCTACTCCGTGGGACCGCTCATGGTCGTGCTCACAGTGCTCACCGCCTCGATCGCTGTCTTCGTCGTCGCCGGCGTGTCCCCACGGACCATCGGTCGACGCCGTTCTCTGGCCGTCTGCCTCAACCTCAGCTGGGTTGTGGGCGCAGCACTGGTCGTGCTCAAGCCGCTGACGAAGATCCTCGTCCTCCTCGGCAACCTGCTGACGCCGGACCGCGTGTACAAGGATGGCCCGTTCGTCACCTCCGACCAGCTGCGCGACCTCGTGGAGCGTGCCAGCGAGTCCGACATCATCGAAGACGGCGAACGGGAGATGATCCAATCCGTCTTCAACCTCTCGGACACCTCGGCGAATGAGGTCATGGTTCCGCGCACCGACCTCGTGACGGTCAACTCCGGCACACCGCTGACTAAGGTCATGAACCTCTTCCTCCGCTCGGGATTCTCACGGATCCCCGTCAGCGGAGAGGACCTCGACGACATACGCGGCGTTGCCTACCTCAAGGATGTCGCCAGACGACTCCACCTCCACCCGGAGGACGCAGAGCGATCGGTCGACATTCTGGCACGGGGAGTTCTGTTCGTCCCCGAGACCAAACCTGCCGATGAACTGCTGGAGCAGATGCAGCTCGATTCGACGCATCTGGCGATCCTCGTCGATGAATACGGCGGCACCGCCGGACTCGTCACCATCGAAGACATCGTGGAGGAGATCGTCGGCGAGATCGAAGACGAATACGACACCAGTGATGATGAACTCGTCGAGGTCGACGACGGCTCATTCGTCATCAGCACCCGCATGTCGATCTCCGACTTCGCCGACTACTTCGATGTGAAGATCGACGAGGACGACGTCAACAGCGTCGGCGGTCTGCTCACGAAGCTCATCGGCCGCGTTCCCATCGACGGCTCGAAGGCAGCGATCGAAGGTCTCAACATCGAAGCGATGGAGGGTCAGGGCCGCCGCCACCGCATCACCCACGTCAGGGTCACGAAGGAAGAGAACTGAAATGGAATTTCGTACGGATTACCCCGAGAACTACCGGGCCGGCTTCGCCTGCTTCGTGGGCCGACCGAACACCGGTAAGTCAACGCTGACGAACGCGCTGGTGGGGGAGAAGGTGGCGATCACCTCGGCGAAGCCCCAGACCACCCGGCACACGATCCGCGGCATCGTCCACAAAGACGATCACCAGCTGATCCTCGTCGACACCCCGGGTCTCCACAAGCCGCGGACCCTGCTGGGCAGCCGCCTCAACGATCTTGTGGCTTCGACACTGAGCGAAGTCGACGTCATCGGCTTCTGTCTGCCCGCTGACGAACCGATCGGACCCGGGGACAAATACATCGCGTCCCAGCTCGAGCTCCTCGACGGCCGCACCCCGATCGTGGCTCTGGTGACGAAGACCGACAAGGTCTCCCAGGAGAAGGTCGCCGAGGCTCTGCTGGCCGTGGGTGCCCTCGCCGACTTCGCCGACGTGGTTCCGGTCTCGGCTGTCGACGGGTTCCAGATCGACACGGTCGATTCCGTTCTGACCGGTCACCTGCCGGTCTCACCGCCGCTCTACCCCGAAGGTGAGCTGACGGATGAGCCGGAGGAGATGATGATCGCCGAGCTCGTCCGTGAGGCCGCGCTCGAAGGCGTCCGCGACGAGCTTCCGCACTCGCTGGCCGCTCAGGTCGAGGAGATGTACCCCCGCGAGGGACGCAGCGAAGACAACCCGCTGTGGAACGTCCACGTCAACCTCTACGTCGAACGCTCCAGCCAGAAGGCGATCATCATCGGCAAGGGCGGCAGCCGACTCAAGGCGATCGGAAGCGAATCCAGGCGCGGAATCGAAGCACTGCTCGGGACCAAGGTGTACCTCGACCTGCATGTGAAGATCGCCAAGGACTGGCAGAGAGACCCGAAGCAGCTGGGGCGCTTGGGCTTCGACTTCAGCTGAGACGACCTCTGCTGAAACGACCTCAGCGGGAGTGCTCGCACGCAGGCTGAGAGCACTCTCACGTCAGAGGCAGTTGATCGACCACGCGTGGCCTGCAATAGACTAGGCCGAGTGAATGCCGAGCAGACTCTGGTCGCACTGAGCGACCGTTCCCCCCAAGTTGCACCCGACGAACTGATTGCGGGCCTCGTCCCGCCACCGCAGTTCCACGACGTGTCCTTCGCCAGCTACCGCACCGATGACTCGGAGCCCTCGCAGGCCCAGGCACGCAACAAACTGGAGGAGTTCGTGGCATCGTCGACCTCCAAGGGCTTTCTGGGCAAGCTGTTCTCCAAGGGCAAGGACGGACCGAAGGGCGTCTACCTCGACGGCGGCTACGGCGTGGGCAAGACACACCTGTTGGCTTCGGCCTGGCATGCGAATGAGAAGCCTGCGACCTTCGGCACCTTCGTCGAATACACGAACCTCGTCGGCGCGCTCGGATTCATCCGTGCCCGTGACGATCTCTCACAGATGAAGCTCGTCTGCGTCGACGAGTTCGAACTCGACGATCCCGGCGACACGGTGCTCATGTCACGCCTCATGCGCGAACTCACTGACGCCGGCGTGAAGATCATCGCCACCTCGAACACTCTGCCCGGATCCTTGGGGGAGGGCCGCTTCGCCGCGCAGGACTTCATCCGTGAGATCCAGGCGCTGGCCGACCAATTCGACATCTACCGCATCGAAGGCAGGGACTACCGTCACCGTGGGCTGAGCGAGCCGGCCGAACCGGTTCCTGCCGAGAACCTCGATGCCGCGGCCTCCGAGTTGGCCGGCACAGTCGCCCGCGACGACTTCCCGACACTTCTGCGCCATCTCTCCACCGTTCATCCTTCCAAGTACGGTCGCATGGTCGATGGGCTGGACGCGGCCGTGTGGGAAGACGTGACGACGATCGACAACGAGGGTGTCGCGCTGCGCTTCGTTGCCCTCGTCGACAGGCTCTATGACCGCAACGTCAAGATCATCAACTCGGGACAGGCGTTGAACAAGGTCTTCACCGAAGAGGCATTGGCCGGAGGGTACCGGAAGAAGTACATGCGCTGCCTTTCGCGCCTGACAGCGCTCTCCTCGCAGTAACAGGCGTGGCTCTACTGACAGCAGCAGGCCCTGTGGGCAGGCGCGTCAGCGCTACTGCAGCTCGAGGTATTTGAGGACCTCGAGTTCGGGCACCCAGTCGGGGAGTCCGATGATCCTGAACGCGGCCCAGACGATGACGGCAACGAATACCGCTGTGACCGCAGCGAGCGTCCAGCGCACCCAGACCGGCTGCGCCATGACCCAGTGCGTCCATTTCTCCACATTGAGGCGAACGAAGCGCAGAATCCGCTGCGCCCAACGGAACTCGCTGGAGATGACGAACAGTCCGATGATGACGATGAGCCACCCCGGGCCCGGAAAAGGCACGAGCACCAGACCGATGAGCACGATGAGGCTGCCCACTCCGCCGACGATGGTCCGATAGAGCCGTGCCGTGTGCGGGTTGGCCATGACGGTTCTGCGCCAGCGCAGGAAGCTCAGACGCGTTTTGCGCCAGGGGCGCACGCCTTGTTTGTGATGGCGTGACAGCCACCCTGTGGGGCGCTTGTCCTGGGGATCGTCGTTCACTCTTCCAATATAAGTCGATGAGTCTGAAAGCCCGATTTGTGTGTGTGACCACGATCACTCGGATCTGATTTTGCATGGACCGCCACCTGCGTATAGAGTTGTATCTCGTTGCCAGGGAAACCGGGCAGCGAGAAATGCGGATGTGGCTCAGCTGGTAGAGCATCACCTTGCCAAGGTGAGGGTCGCGGGTTCGAATCCCGTCATCCGCTCGAAGGCGTCATGGCACTGCCTTGATGGTGGCGTGGCCGAGAGGCGAGGCAGCGGCCTGCAAAGCCGTATACACGGGTTCGAATCCCGTCGCCACCTCGGATTCGTCCAACAGTTCGCTGTTGGTGAGTCGGCGCGATTGGCGCAGCGGTAGCGCGCTTCCTTCACACGGAAGAGGTCACTGGTTCGATCCCAGTATCGCGCACAGGGACCTTGTGTTCCGGTGCAACAAATGAATAAGGCGCGATTGGCGCAGCGGTAGCGCGCTTCCCTGACACGGAAGAGGTCACTGGTTCGATCCCAGTATCGCGCACAGAAGAAGCCCCGAGTGACTCGCTCGGGGCTTCGTGCATTCATCATCCGCGTATTCAGCGCGATGAGCTCGACCCCGATGTGTCGGGCGTGTGTCAGGACTGCCACGTGAATGCCATGGGGAAAGCGACACATTAACTAGTACGCTAGTGACGGTAACCATCGACGAAGACCTCGGAGCACTCATGTCTACTCCTCAGAACCCGTACGAACCGAACAACGGTTCTAGAAATCAGAACCCGAACGGTCAGGGCCCCGACAACCAGCCGCCCAGCGCTCCTGGTTATTCGGGTGATCAGAACAACGGCCAGCAGCCACCGCAGTACGGTTCGCAGCCACCGCAGTACGGTTCGCAGAACGATCCGAATCAGCAGCCCCAGTACGGCTCGCAAACTCAATACGGGTCGCAGCCGCAGTACGGCCAGCCGAACGACACGGGTGCTCCAGGCTACGATCAGAACCAGGGCGGCTACGACCCCAACAGTCAGGGCTATGACCCCAATGCGCAGGGTTACAACCAGGATCCCTATAACCAGGATCCCTACAGCCAGAACCAGGGCGGCTATGGTCAGGGCTACGACCCCAACGCGCAGGGCTACGACGCGAACCAGTACGGCCAGCAGCCCGCTTACGCCGGTGCTGACGGTTCGTCGGACCAGTTCATCCCCGCTAACCCCAATGGGAGCTACGGTTCGTATTCGGCCGGTCCGGGCAGCAATAAATCGAAGAACATCTGGGGAATCCTCGCGTTGGTCGGTGGCATTGCCGGCATCGTCCTGTCCATCTTCTTCGGCATCGGATTCATCTTCGGCGTTGCCGGCGTGATCTTCGCCTTCGTAGGTCTCTCCGCGATCAAGAAGGGGTTGGCCAACAACAAGGGCATGACCATCACCGGCATGATCCTCAGCTTCATCGCCATCCTGTTCTCGATCATCTCGGTCATCGTCACCTTGATCTTCGGCGGCATGTTCCTCACCGCTGTAGGCGAAGCCGCCGACGAGCAGTCCTCATCCGCAGCTCCGGTTCAGAATCCCTCTGAGCCTGCCCAGGACCCCAGCCAGGGTGCAGGCTCGTCTGACGGCAGTGAAGCGGCGGCTCCTCCTGTCGAGAGCGGAGGGGTTGAGATCGGCACCGATGTGACGGCAGCGGTCGCCGTGAAATCGGGTACTGCGTCCGAAAATGCTGCTGGCGCCGAAAGCAGCAACGGCGAGATCGCAATCGTGACCGTGACCGCAAAGAACAGTGGAAGCTCCGACGTTGATCTTTCGCTTGCGCAGTTCACCGCCGACAATGGTGCGGGCAAGGAATATAAGGATGTGTTCGACGCCTCCAAATTCAAGGGCGGCTTCCCTTTCTCCGGGCCGATCCCGGCTGGAGGAGAAGAGACCGTCGAACTGGCATTCGCAGTTCCGTCGGCCGAGGTCGACAAGGTCCACCTGAAGCTCTCCATGAGCGAAGACCTGGGCAAGGGCAAGGACTTCGAGTTCAGCAAGGCCGCGTGATACGGCTCGGGACGACGCTCCGATCCCGACTGACGTAGGCGCCAACCGCGCGGACATCGAAAACTGCATATGATTCACCAGTTGGGTGGCGGTCTTATGACTGCCACCCAACTGATTTCGCACCGCCGATTTGGTATTAGACTCGAGTGGCGAGACACCCTAGAACAGACGAACGGAGAAGATCAGTGGCAGACAGCATTGACTGCGCGGGAGAGACCATTCCTTGGAAACAGGGACTGACCGGCACGGAGATCTTCTCCACGGACCGCACGGTCGTTGCAATGTGGCTCGACGGGCAGCCTGTCGACCTCAGCCGCGAACTTTCCGCTGGTGACAAGGTCGCTCCGATCACCATCGATTCCCCCGCAGGTCTCGACATCCTGCGCCACTCGGCCGCACACGTCACCGCCCAGGCCGTCCAGGACCTGTTCCCAGACGCGAAGCTCGGCATCGGGCCCTACATCACAGACGGCTACTACTTCGACTTCGATGTCGCTGAGCCCTTCACCCCTGACGATCTCAAGGCGATCCAGAAGAAGGCCGCCCAGATCGTGAAGTCCGGTCAGACCTTCAACCGTGTCGTCGTGGACGAGTCGGAAGCACGCGAGCGCATGGCGAATGAGCCCTACAAACTCGAACTCATCTCTGACAAGGGCGCGGGCTCCGACGACTCGGCCTCCGTCGAGGTCGGCGCAGGTGAACTCACCGTCTACGAGAACCGTGACCGCAAGGGCGAAATCGTGTGGCAGGACCTCTGCCGCGGACCGCACCTGCCCACTACCAAACTGATCGGCAACGGGTTCGCGGTCACCCGCTCCTCGGCGGCCTATTGGCGCGGAGATCAGGCCAATGCGAGCCTGCAGCGCGTCTACGGCACCGCCTGGGCCTCGAAAGAGGATCTCAAGGCCCACCAGGATCGCCTCGCCGAGGCAGAACGCCGTGACCACCGCAAGCTCGGTGCCGAACTCGATCTGTTCTCGTTCCCCGAGGAGCTCGGCTCCGGTCTGCCCGTCTTCCATCCCAAGGGCGGAGTCATCAAGCGCGAGATGGAGGACTACGTCCGCGCCCGCCACATCGAAGAGGGCTTCGAATACGTCGGCACGCCGCACATCTCCAAGGAGGCCCTCTACTACACCTCCGGGCACCTGCCGTACTACGGCGAGAACATGTTCCCGCCGATCTCCGTCGACGAGGTCCGCGACGAATCCGGGGAGATCGTCAAGGAGGGCACCCCATATCGTCTCAAGGCGATGAACTGCCCGATGCACAACCTGATCTTCCGCTCGCGTGGACGCTCCTATCGCGAGCTTCCCCTGCGTCTCTTCGAATTCGGCACGGTGTACCGTGACGAGGCCTCCGGCGTCGTTCACGGCCTCACCCGTGTGCGCGCACTGACCCAGGACGATTCGCACTCCTATGTGGCTCAGGAGGACGCTGCGAAGGAGATCCGTCACCTGCTCGAATTCGTCCTCAGCCTGCTGCGTGACTTCGGACTCGACGACTTCTACCTCGAACTCTCCACACGCGATGAAGACGGGAAGAAGAAGGACAAGTTCATCGGTTCGGATGAGCAGTGGGCAGAAGCCACTCAGGTCCTCGAAGAGGTTGCGCGGGAGACCGGGCTCGAACTGGTCCCCGATCCCGGCGGAGCCGCGTTCTACGGGCCCAAAGTCTCCGTCCAGGCCCGCGATGCCATCGGCCGGACCTGGCAGATGTCGACCGTGCAGCTCGACTTCAACCAGCCGGAGCGCTTCGGCCTGGAATACCAGGCCGCCGACGGCACCCGCAAGCAGCCGGTGATGATCCACTCGGCGAAGTTCGGGTCCATCGAACGGTTCATGGGTGTGCTCATCGAACACTATGCAGGCGCGTTCCCCGTCTGGCTGGCACCGGTCCAGGTCACCTGCATCCCTGTGGCTGAGGAATTCAATGATTACCTCGCCGAGGTGGCCGCACAGCTGCGGGCAGCCGGTGTTCGCGTCGAGATCGATGACAGCGACGATCGGTTCCCGAAGAAGATCCGCAACGCCTCGAAGTCGAAAGTGCCCTTCGTGCTTATCGCCGGTGGGGAGGATCGCGACGCGAACGCCGTGTCGTTCCGTTTCCGCAACGGTGAGCAGGACAACGGCGTGTCCGTCGCCGAGGCGGTCACCCGGATCGTCGAATCCATCGAAACCAAGGCCCAGGTATGACAGAGGACCCACACAACCGCCTCGGCGAGGGCAGGCTCGATCCCTGTGAAGGCATGCCCGAACCCGAGGCGGCTGCGGGCTTCCCGGGGGAGCCCGATGGCTTCCAGCGGCTGTGGACTCCGCACCGGATGGTCTACATCGGAGGACAGGACAAACCCAAGCACTCCGGAGTCTCCGAGTGCCCGTTCTGCAGCGCACCGACGAAGTCCGATGAACAGGGCCTGATCGTGGCCCGCGGCGACGAAGTGTACGCGGTGCTCAACCTGTACCCGTACAACCCCGGCCACCTCCTCATCTGCCCCTATCGTCACGTCGCGGACTACACGGAGCTGACCGAGTCGGAGACGGCGGAAATCGCCCGCTTCTCGCAGAAGGCGATGACCGTGATTCGCGCCGTATCGTCCCCGGACGGCTTCAACTTGGGAATGAACCAAGGGCCCGTGGCAGGTGCCGGAATCGCCGCGCACCTCCATCAGCACATTGTGCCCAGATGGGGCGGCGACTCGAACTTCCTGCCCGTCGTGGCACAGACCAAGGCTCTGCCGCAGGTGCACGCCGACGTGCAGGCAGCGCTGTCAAAGGAATGGAACAGATGAACCCCGAAGATCTCGACTCTCTCGCCGAGTACTCATCCCCACTGCTGCGCGGCAGCGAAGCCGTCATCACGATCACCCGCCCCGACCTCGAGTCGAACAGCTACCTCTCGCAGCTCTTCGCTCTGTCGGGGGAGACCTCGAGACGGCTGACCCACAACTGGCGCGACTTCGCCCCCGAAGTCCGGAGCAATTGGTCCGGATATCTGAGTGCGGCCAAGAAGGAATCAGCCCAGCTGTTCGTCGGCTCCAGCCTCGAGACGGCACATCGGATCACGGACAACCACCTCGGCGTCTCCGAGTTCGCGCTCGACGATGAGGGCGCACGGGCACTCTACGTCGCGCGGGTGGCTGAACCTGGACGCTACGGCCAGGACGACGACATCCCCGCAGGCGAGGAAGCGCCACGGCGAATCACCTCGGCGGCATACCTGAGCAATGGGCTGGGCTACACGAACGACCGTCCGGCGCGGGCCTTTCTGGTTGATCTCGTCGAGCCGGGACTGGGGAAGTCCGGCATCGCCGGCGGCGCCGAAGTCCCGTTGTCCACACTCCTGGAGTCCCCGGAGTCGGATGTCCACGATCCGCAGTTCTCACCGAGCGGCACCCGAGTCAGCGTGGTCTCCTCGGTGGCACCCGACCATGGCGAGCCCGACCTGCTAACGACGGTGTGGCTGCTTGGTGGAGACCATCCGGAGCCGCTGACGCTGCCGCGGATGAGTGTGAACCTGCACCGTTGGATCGACGATGAGACTGTGCTGCTCGTCGGCAACGAGCTGACCCGAGACGAACTCGACTTCGTCGGGCAGATGCCCGGGCTCTTCGTCCACGATCTGACCACCGGCTCGACACGACGCCTGACCGACCCGGAGACCGTCTCGGTCGCGTCAACGCGGCCCCAGGTCGTCGACACCGCCGGAAACGCCTCAGATGCGGCCGAGGCTTCTGTCATCGCTGTCGTGGACACGGACGGAGCCTCACGGATCATCTCGATCGATCTGGATGCCCAGAAGCGGACGCTGGACGAACTGGATTTCCTCACGGATGACACAGCAGTGGTCAACGGCTTCGACGTTGACGGAGACAGTCTCGTCTGGACAGGGGAGACGCCCACGAACCCTGCTGTTCTCAACCGTGTGGAACTCTCCAGGTCCGGCGGAACATCCGCTGGCGACGGCGAGGCGCTCAGAGCACATCCTGCGCCCGCGAATTCCGTCCTCCCGCAGGTTCTTCGCGCCGACGGTGAGGGCGGGGCCATCACAGGGTGGCTGGCGAAGCCCAGCGGACCAGGCCCATTCCCCGTCATTCTCAACATCCACGGTGGACCGTTCGCGCAGTACACCCACGGGTGGTTCGACGAAACCCAGGTGCTCACCTCGGCAGGCTTTGCCGTGGTCTACGCGAACCCGCGCGGCTCCGGCGGACGCACCCGCGCATGGGGGACAGCTGTGCAGGGGAACATGGCGGCCCCGGCGATGGCAGACGTCCTTGCGGTCCTTGACTACGCGTTGGCCGAGGATGCAGAACTCGACTCCACCCGCCTCGGCGTCCAGGGCGGTTCCTACGGCGGCTATCTCACCGCGATGATCACCGCTGCCGATCATCGCTTCCAGACAGCCATCGTCGAACGCGGCTACCTGGACCCCGACAGCTTCGTCGGCACCTCCGACATCGGACGGTTCTTCACCGAGGAGTACACCACCCGTGATCGGGAGGCCATTGCACGGCAGTCGCCTTTGGCGCACGCCTCGCAGGTGCGCACGCCCAGCCTGGTGATGCATTCGGAACTCGACCTCCGCTGTCCGCTCGAACAGGCTCAGCAGTACTATGCCGCGCTGCAGCGGGCCGGTGTGGACACCGAAATGCTCATCTTCCCCGGAGAGAACCACGAACTCTCACGTTCGGGTCAGCCCCGCCACCGTCGGCAGCGCTTCGAAGCGATGCTCGACTGGTGGGACCAGCATCTGGGCGGAGCCGTCGATGCGGATCTCGACGGCCAGACCGCCTCGGCGATCCACTGAGCCGATGATCAACTCGACCGCCTCTGAGGCGATGCCCCTACCCCTCTTGCACCCGGCCAGATCACGTCCCAAGTCGGTGATTTCTCACATTGAACGTCACCAGCTTGGTCGTCTGGCCACTACCCGATATCGTTCTGTCGGTTACGATTGCGGTCTTGCCGGTTGCTTGCCGCTTCACTATTCTGCACACACTGCGTCCGTCCATCGTCAACTCCTGGAGAACCATGAAACCTCGTAAAGCCTCACGGGTCGTATTACTCAATGAGCGCGACGAGGTTCTCCTGATTCGAGCTCAGGACCTGCTCACACCCACCCACCAGTGGTGGATGACCTGCGGCGGCGGTTCCGAACTCGGGGAGTCCGCGGCTCAGACCGCTGCCCGAGAACTCGCGGAGGAGACCGGGATCGAATGCGAACCCGGTGAGCTCATTGGACCCTTGGCAACCCGCGACGGAGTCTTCAAATTCACCGAGCGGTCGCTGCATCAGCATGAGACCTACTTCGCATTCCGCACGAGCGAGGACATCGAACTCGAAGACGCTGTCTGGACGGACGTCGAGAAGCGCAGTCTGCTCGAATTCCGGTGGTGGTCCCGCGAAGAGCTGATGACCACGGCGGAGACGATCTACCCGAAGAATCTTCTCAGCCTCATGGATCTCGTCACGGCGGGCTCTGTGCCCGAGGTTCCCCTCGTCATCGACTGAGTGGGCCATCGTCTTCGGCTGAGTGGCCGCTCGTCGTCAGCTGAGGGAACGTACCGCCTGAGCGGGGAGCTGCTTCGTGCGGCACAGCGCACATAACGGTGTGCCGAGCGTATAGACTCTAGGGGCTGTATCTATAGGAAGGAACACCAGTGTCAGGTCATTCCAAGTGGGCAACGACTAAACACAAAAAAGCTGCCATCGACTCCAAGAGGGCCAAGCTCTTTGCCAAGCTGATCAAGAACATCGAGGTTGCTGCTCGCAACGGTGGGCCTGATCTCGAAGGTAACCCGACGCTGTTCGACGCGGTTCAGAAGGCGAAGAAGAACTCGGTTCCTGCCGACAACATCACTCGCGCGGTCAAGCGCGGCGGTGGTCTCGACGGCTCTGCGGTGAACTACGAGAACATTCTGTACGAAGGATATGCCGCCGGCGGTGTCGCCCTCCTCATCGAATGCCTGACCGACAACCGCAACCGTGCGGCCTCCGAAGTCCGCGTGGCAGTCACGCGCAACGGCGGCACCATGGCAGACCCAGGATCGGTCACCTACAACTTCGACCGCAAGGGCGTCATCATCGTTCCTGCCGAGGGAACCGACGAGGACTCGATCGTCCTGGCCACCCTCGACGCCGGCGCCGAAGAGGTCAAGGACGAAGGCGAGAACTTCGAGATCATCTGCGAGGCCACCGACCTCGTCGCTGTGCGCACAGCACTTGTCGATGCAGGCATCGACTATGACTCGGCCGAGGCATCCTTCGTGCCCGGGATCGAAGTCAGCTTGGACGCGGACACCGCCAGCAAGGTCTTCAACCTCATCGATGCGCTCGAAGACAGCGACGAAGTTCAGAACGTCTATTCCAATGCTGATGTCAGCGACGAGGTTCTTGCCGAACTTGATTCCTGATGAGACCGAATATGGTTACTGATGAGAATCCTCGGCGTTGATCCTGGTCTGACCCGGTGCGGGCTGGGTGTCATCGACACCCTGCCCGCCCGCAAGGCCACAATGGTTTCCGTCGATGTGCTGCGCACGCCGTCCACGGACTCCGTGGATCTGCGTCTGGGCGCCCTCGCCGAGGCATTCGACAGCTGGTTGGACACGTACCGTCCCGATGTCGTGGCCATCGAGCGTGTGTTTGCCCGCAATGATGTCTCCACGATTATGGGAACTGCCCAGGTGTCAGGTCTGACTATGGGCCTTGCCGCCAGGCGCGGACTGCCCGTGGCGATGCACACGCCCTCCGAGGTCAAAGCCGCCATCACCGGGTCGGGACGGGCTGATAAGAAGCAGGTCACGAACATGGTGACCCGGATACTTCAACTTGATGCGCCCCCGAAACCCGCCGATGCCGCAGATGCTCTCGCGATCGCGATCTGCCACTCATGGCGTGGAGCTCTCAGCGGGCAATCGACTCCTGGAGCGAACAAGGACCTGAACGAGCGCAAGAGCGCCGGACGTCAGGGCACGGGCCTGACGAAAGCTCAGGAGCAGTGGGCCAAGGCCCTTCGCAAAGCGAAGTAGCTGCGTAGCGAAGTGGCGTGACGGCTCAGCAGCGTTGCAGCGGTTGTGAGTGTCGCTGTCGGTCTGTTTGGCAGCCACTGAAGTCCGGTCGCTTCGCAGTTGTCATCGTTCCTTGGCCGAGTCCGGAAGTCTGCGAAACACAAGAGAGCAGAATCGAAGTGATGCTAAATATTCGGAAGGTAATCGAATATGCATCTATGAAATAACGGTTAGAGCGTATATAATCAGAATATACACGCAACGCTGTTGTTGACGAATGGATGCTCAGACGATGACTCTCACTCCCGACCGGATGCCAGGAAAGAGCGGTAAGCGCTCACCTGGCACCGCCGCGAGTGAGTCGGCAAGAGGCCCGCAGGCATCTGGCGCGATTGCAGGGGAGTCCGCTGCAGGCCAGGATGGATCGTTGCCGGTGCCGGAGCCGGCAACGTTTCGTGAGCAGCTCGAGGCCGCCGGAATGGATCTGACGGGCAATCCTTTGGCAGAGAAGCTCGATTCGATTGCGGCAGTTCCAGCGACGCCCATTGAAAACCACGACGGTGACGATTCTGACCGGCACGGTGACGAGGGCGCCCATTGTGATGAGCAGGTTCTTCTCGGTGATTCCGAAGCAGATGCTCGGATGTCTGGGGCTCTCGTCGACGCGGAGCCATCCAACTCCGATGCTGGAACGCATAGTGATGGCGGTGGCACCGACCAGCCCTCGACCGCGGACGACGGTGATTCGACTGTCGTCCTGCCGCATCCACTTCTGTCGGATCTCGAATGGCGCGACCTCGACCGACTTGCCCCTGAGCTGACCCGCAGCATCGGTGAACTCAGCGTCCTCAAAGACGAACTGGCGAGATTCGAACGCCCCCTTGGACCTGATCACGCTATGACGGTCGTCAACGGGATCGAAACCGCCACTCGCATTCTCGAAGCGATGTCTGCTGTTGCTCTGTCAGTCTATGAAAGGTGCGGGACGCCTACCGACTACGGGGCGAAGACGACGAAGGCGCTGGTCCAGAACCGGTTGAACCTGACCGGCTATGAGGCCAACCGACGTGCCGAGCTTGCCAAGAACCTTGGCGGCCGCGCCTACATGACGGGACAGGCCAGAGAGCCCGTCAACCCGATCGTTGCCGAGGCTTTGCACTCGGGAGTGCTCTCGGCTGGTCAGGCCACGGCGATCAATGACTGTCTCTCCAAGCTGCCGATCTGGGTTTCCTCCACTGTTCGCGACAAAGTCGAAGCGGACCTCGTGGAGAAGGCACCACGTGTCCGAGTCGCAGACTTGAAAACGATCTTCGGTTCGATTCTGGACCGGATTGATCCCGACGGAGAAGAGCCGAAGCTTCCACGGGATCGCTCGCGCTGTTACGTGAATGTGCGAGCCCGGGATGACGGCGACTGGGATCTCAGAGGCCTCCTGGACTCGGTCTCAGGAGGAATCCTCAACGGACTGCTGGCCTCGCGTATTCTGCCGGGTGGCAAGTCGGAAAACGCGCAGAGCGCACCGGGTTCGACGGAAACTCTGCAAACTCATGATGGCACCCGCACCACAGGTGGCACACACTCGACTGTGAAAGACGAAGAGCCTGCCGAGCCTGAGTTCGACATCTTTCGAGCGGTTCTGGCCGGGGATGTCTCGGACGCGCCGTTGCCCCATGATCTGCCAGGGGACCGCCCTAATCTGCCAGAGGACCGCCCGGACTGGATTGACGATACAGGCGCTTCCGATTCGGCGGCTTCTGGGTTCTCGAGCTTCGGTGTCAGTGAAGACGGAACGCTGGTCGACACGAGCGCGAGTCAAGGAACAGTGCGCAATCGAATCTACGAACGATTCGCAACAATGATCTCCCGCGTCGAGATGGAGCGAATAGGGCGCGGTTCACCATTCGCCTTGGTCGTCACCGCGAAGGCCGAAGACATCGCGACCGGAAAGGGACGCTCGATCACAGGGTGCGAAGCCGAATTTCCGATATCAACGGCGGCCAGCGAAGGTTTGAACGGATCAGTCTTCTTCCACCTCATGTCGGACAAAGCCAAAACGATGGAAATCGCCACCGAGGCTCGGTATGCCACGAACAGACAGGTGGCAGTTCTCGCAGCCAGAGACCAAGGCTGCACATTCCCCGGATGTGATGCACCGCCTGGATGGTGCGATGCGCACCACATTGTGCCGTGGGCTGACGAGGGCAGGACCGACATCAACAACCTCACGTTGGCATGCGGACTGCATCACCACCTGATCGACAAATCGGACTGGTATGCCCGAATGCTTCACGACGGTCGACCTGCATGGATCCCGCCACCGAGCATTGATGTCGAGCGGCGCCCGATCCTGCACTCCAGGTTCGTCGCACAGGAGATCATCGACGGGCTGTCCGACGGGACAGAAATTCCACCGCAATGATGCGCTGGTGATGTCTTCCGGGCTGTCCGCAACTGGCCGGAGCCTTGGTATCGTCGGTATGTCGAGTCAGGTACTCAGAGACTAACTGATAGCCTGGATTCGTACATGTGTTCCCACTCGAAAGGCAGGCCGTGATCAGTTTCCTCAGCGGTACGGTCCATCGCATCGCAGCTGACCACCTCGTCATTCTCACCTATGGTGTCGGACGCAGAGTCAACGTCACGCCGGATACCCTTTCAAGCACACGGCATGGTGCAGATATCGAACTCGTGACCACCCTGGTTGTGCGTGAAGACTCCATGACTCTCTTCGGCTTCGGAACAGAAGACGAGAACCACACGTTCGAAGTGCTGCTGTCGATCTCCGGAATCGGTCCCCGCCTGGCCATGGCGATCCTGTCGGTGATGGGACCGGGCGAACTGGCAGCCGCGATCTCGAATCAGGACGCCAACGCGCTGACTCGCGTACCAGGAATCGGCAAAAAAGGCGCCTCCCGAATCATCCTCGAACTCGAGAACAAACTGCCGAAGCTCTCCGCATCGGAGCCAGGGCCACAACTGTCGTTCGGCGGTGCTAATCAGCAGGTCGTTGACGCCCTGGTCGGTCTTGGCTGGAAAGAAGCACAGGCCGCAGACGTCGTGCAGGAAGTGGTCAATGATCTCGGCCAGAATGCGGGCACCTCGGCGCTTCTGAAGGCCTCACTCAAGGTTCTGGGTGCAAGGAAGTGACCAGCTCCTACGACAGTGGTGAGACCTCCTACGACGGTGGAACCAGCTCCTACGAAATGGAATTCGGTGATCAGGAGCTGACCGGCGCAGAAGAGGAGCGTTTGGTCTCGGGGCGCGCGGAGACCGCCGAACGCGATGCGGAAGCAGCGCTTCGTCCCAAGGGACTGCAGGACTTCATCGGCCAACCTCAGGTCCGTGAACAGCTGTCCCTCGTGCTCGATGCTGCGAAAGCACGGAACAGGGCCCCCGACCACGTGCTGCTCTCGGGGCCTCCCGGCCTGGGGAAGACGACGCTGGCGATGATCATCGCGCATGAGATGCAGACGAGTCTGCGCGTCACCTCCGGGCCGGCAGTTCAGCATGCAGGAGATCTCGCGGCGATCCTCTCATCCTTGGAGGAAGGCGAAGTCCTCTTCATCGACGAAATCCATCGGATGGCTCGCGCCGCAGAAGAGATGCTCTATGTCGCGATGGAAGACTTCCGTGTCGATGTCATCGTCGGCAAAGGCCCCGGCGCCACAGCGATTCCGCTCGACCTGCCCCAGTTCACGATGGTCGGGGCTACGACTCGCTCCGGTCTGCTGCCCGCACCTCTGCGCGATCGGTTCGGATTCACCGGACTCCTGGACTTCTACTCAAGCGATGATCTCCTGACCGTGCTGAAGCGGTCAGCCCACATGCTCGGAATCGAAGCAGACCTTGCAGGTCTGAAGGAGATCTCAACCCGGTCTCGCGGCACTCCTCGAGTTGCCAACCGCCTCCTGCGAAGAGTCAGAGACTGGGCGCAGGTACGCGGAACCGGCATCATCGATGAGGCCGCAGCGCTCACAGCACTCAAGGTCTACGAAGTCGACGAACTCGGACTGGATCGTCTTGACCGTTCGGTGCTGCAGGTTCTGTGCAGACGTTTCGCCGGGGGGCCGGTCGGCCTTGGAACCATCGCTGTTTCGGTCGGAGAAGAGGCCGACACCGTTGAAACCGTATCGGAACCCTACCTTGTGCGAGAAGGACTCATCAGCCGCACTCCGCGCGGTCGAGTTGCGACGTCAGCAGCGTGGAAGCACCTTGGGATGCAGATCCCAGCAAACTATGAGTTCTGATCCCGGCAATTGAGTTCGCCTTGAGTACTGAGTACGAACTAAGGTAGTGGACTGGTTCGTTCTTATGAAAGGTAGATACCTGTGGATTTATTGATCCCTCTCGCGCTTGCAGCGTTGCTTATTTTTTTCCTATTCAATTCTCGGCGTAAGCAGAAGGCGCGTGCAGAGCAGATCAAGACGGGACTCGTCCCCGGGGCTACCGTGATGACGACGTTCGGCGTCTTCGGCACGGTCCTGTCCATCGACGATGAAAACAACCAGGTCACCCTCGAGTCGGGCCCCGGCACCGTACTGCGCGTTCACCGTCAGGCAATCGGCCAGATCAATAACCCTGAAACCGAAGGTGCTGCCACCGGCGGTGCTGTTGCAGGATCTGCCGACGTTGCCGAAGACGCTGAGAGCACGGATACCCCGGCGATCACCGACGCAGAACTCGACGCTATGAATGAGCGTAAGCGGGCCGAGAACACCGATAAGGATGCGGACCTTCCAGCAGACGACGTGGTTGACTCCGACACCGGACTGAACATGGATGCTGATCAGCCCAAGGCCGACGATGCAGACTCCGTCATCGGCGACGATGCTCCCGGGTCTGAGCGTGCCGACGACGTCGTGGATGGTTCCGGTGACACCGATGCTGGCACATCAGGCACCGATTCTTCCGATCCTGAGAACAACAAGAAGAACTGACTTCGCTCACTGCACTCAATCGAAAGCTGAAACGTGTCCGATATTGAAGAAAAGCCACGTCCTGGTTTGCGCTTCGTGTGGCTGTCGATCATCGCTGCACTGCTCCTCGGCATCATTGCCGGCGGTGTCGTATGGTCAGATGCCACGACCACCCCGAAGCTCGCACTCGACCTCGAGGGCGGAACCTCGATCATCCTGGAGCCCCAGGTTTCAGAGGACACGGACATCAGCAAGGAGCAGCTTGACCAAGCTGTGTCGATCATTCGACAGCGTGTGGACTCGACCGGTGTCTCTGAAGCCGAGATCACGACCCAAGGCGATCGCAACATCATTGTGAACCTGCCGGGCAACCCGGACGAGGAGACACGCAACCTGGTCCGTTCTTCCGCGCAGCTCGTCTTCCGTCGAGTCGCACTCGTCGGTGATCCTCGTTCCCAGGAGGATATCCAGAAGGAACAGGAGAAGAGCGGCGGGGGAGAGCAGCAGGACCCCTCCGAAGGACTCACCGACGAGGAGAAGAAGCGGCTCGAAGATCTCACCGGTGCCGGTGCACAGGCGGATGCCGGTGCACAGGGCGACGGCAGCGGCCAGGGCGGCGCTGGAGCACAGGGCCAGGACAGCGGGGATGCGCCTGCAGGTGGCGGCGAAGTTGCCAAGACTGGTGGTGGCGATGTTGCCAAGGCCGGCGGCGGCGATGTCGCCAACGCCGGTGGCAACGTTCCCGGACCGGCAGGCAAGGACGCTGAGAAATCCGGAGACAAGAGCGGCCAAAAGGCGACCGAAGCGAGCGGGTCCGGCAAGGGCGACGACACGAAGGTCACTGATTCGACGCCGCGACCGCTCTTCGACCCTGAGAAGGACGTCGACAAGTGGCAGACCGAGTCCATCATCAAGAAGTACTCGGAGCTCGACTGCACCGATCCGAAGAATCGGACCGGTGGACAGCAGCAGCCCGCCGATGAACCGGTTGTCGCCTGTGGCAAGGATGGAGAGGCCAAGTACATTCTGGGCCCCGTTGAACTCTCGGGCGAACACCTCGCGGATGCCAGCGCCGGTTATAAGGCCGGCGCCAACGGAGTCCAGACCAACCAACCTGCGGTGAATCTCAAGTTCGACGGCGTCGGGCGTGAGATCTTCAAGCAGATCACTTCGGACATCACCGGCAAACAGCAGCCGTACAACCAGTTTGCCATCGCTCTTGACGGAAACGTGCTTTCGGCACCGTCATCGGACGTAGCGATCACTGACGGCAATGCTCAGATCACGGGTAACTTCACCCTCGACGAGGCACAGACCCTGGCCGACCAGCTCAAGAACGGCTCTCTGCCGTTGAGTTTCCAGGTCCAAAGCGAGGATCAGATTTCGCCGACTTTGGGGTCCAACTACCTCAATATCGGCCTGCTCACCGGTCTCGTCGGACTCATCCTCGTTGTCATCTATTCACTCCTGCAGTACCGAGTGCTCGGCCTCGTCACGGTCTCGAGTCTTGTTGTCGCCGGCGTGCTGACTTATCTCCTGCTGCTTCTGGCTTCGTGGAGATACGGTTATCGACTGTCTCTGGCAGGTGTCGCCGGTATCATCATCGGCATCGGCATGGCGGCGGACTCGTTCATCGTCTACTTCGAACGAGTCAGAGACGAATTGCGCAGCGGCAGAAATCTGCTCTCGGCGGTCGAAGTGGGTTGGGATCGTGCCAAACGCACCATCTGGGCGTCCAAGGCCGTGAACATGCTCGCCGCTGTCATCCTCTACATCCTGGCTGTCGGTTCTGTGCGTGGGTTCGCCTTCACCCTGGGCCTGACGGTGATCATTGACGTGCTCATCGTCTTCCTGTTCACGCATCCCATGTTGGAAGTGCTGGCACGCACCAAGTTCTTCGGTCAGGGCCATCCGATGTCCGGTATGGATCCGCGGCTGTTGGGTGTCAAGCCCGCCGCCTATCGCGGGGCGCTCAACCTCAGCATCGACGACGACGAGAAGTCGCCGGAGGCACGCCGACGGGAGAAGGCTCGAAACCGGAAGGCAGGAATGTCCTCCGACGCCGAGGCGGATTCGGTCGAGGAGTCGACTCTCGAGTCGACATCCTCGTCGTCTGAATCCTCGTCTGCATCGTCGAGGTCGAAGTCCGGTACCGGATCCGAATCATCCAGCCAGTCTCGTGGCACGACGACGACCAAACGGTCGAAGAAGTCTCGGTCCACCGATTCTGAGGAAGTATCTGATTCCGACGAAGGCTCTGACTCCACAGAGCCAGCCGATGAAACCACCGAGAAGAAGTCGAAGAAGAAGACCACGTCTGCGACGAACTCGGCACGAACTGGTGGCACGATCGCAGAGCGGAAGGCGGCTGCGAAGAAGGCCGCCGAAGATTCTGCCGACAATGGCAAGGAGGCAGACAAGTGAAACGGTTCTTTGCCTGGGGCAACCGGCTCCACAACGGTGAGTCATCAATTCCCTTCGTCGGGAAGGCCAAACTCTGGCTGCTGATCACCGGCGCTCTGGTTCTTCTGTCATTGCTCGTCCCATTGATCGCAGGATTCAACTTCGGTATTGCCTTCAAGGGCGGATCGCAGTTCCAGGTCGACCACGTCTCGGACACCGCGCCGGCCAAGGGCGAAGACATCGTCGCTGGAATCGTGGACAATTCCGAACCACGTCTGACTCCTACGAGCGATACAGCTGTGAAGATCGAGACGAACCAGCTCAGCGATGACGAGATGCAGGAAGTCCGTGACGCTCTTGTGAGCGGATACGACGTCAAGGCAGAAGACGTCACATCCACGTTCGTCGGCCCCGAGTGGGGCCAAGACGTGACAGAGAAGATGATTCGCGCTCTTGTCATCTTCGTCGGCATCGCAATGATCGTCATGGCGCTGTACTTCCGGACGTGGAAGATGTCGCTGGCGGCGATCGTCGGGCTGTTGGTCGTCATGATCATCACGACGGGCATCTATTCCGCGACAGGATTCGAGATCACCCCTGAGGCGGTGATCGGCTTCCTCACTGTCTTGAGCTTTTCGCTCTACGACACTGTGGTGGTCTTCGATAAGATCAGAGAGAATACGACTCGGTTCAAGGACAAACGCAATCTGAAATTCTCCGAGTTGGTCAACCTCGGCGTCAATCAGACAACGGTTCGTTCGATCAATACTTCTGTTGTGTCGGTGCTTCCGATCGCATCGATTCTGTTCATCGGTGTCTTCCTGCTCGGCGCGGGAACTCTGGTCGACATCTCACTGTCGCTGTTCATCGGTACGATTGTGGCAGCAGCTTCGACGTTGTTCGTCGCCAGCCCCCTTTATGCCCTCCTGCGGGCAAATGAACCCGCGGTCAAGGAACAGGAAGAGGCAGTGCGTGAACTACGCTTGAAGAATGGAGCAGAAGATGTTCCACCGGTGATTCACGCCGAGGTCTGAGCAGAAAGGGGATGTCATGGCTTCTTCCGCCGATTCGCGCCGTCCGCGAGGCATCTCCCGCTTAGCTTGGTGGGCGGCCAGGGCCCAGAACAACCCTGGCTACCCACGTGTTCTCGGTCCGATGATCAGGGCTCTGCAGTCCAATCACCCGAAGGCCGACATCGACCTGGTGGTGCGGGCCTATCAGGTCGCAGAGCAGGCTCACCGAGGTCAGACCCGCAGGTCGGGTGATGACTACATCACACACCCCGTGGCCGTGGCCACGATCTTGGCTGAGATCGGCATGCTGCCGGTCACCCTCGCCGCCGCGCTGCTCCACGACACCGTCGAAGACACCTCGTACTCCCTGAAGGAACTCACCGAGGAGTTCGGTCCAGAAGTCTCCGCGATGGTCGACGGAGTGACGAAGCTCGACAAACTTACGTACGGCCAGGCCGCGCAGTCGGAGACCGTGCGGAAGATGATCGTGGCCATGGCCAAGGACATCCGTGTCCTCGTCATCAAACTTGCAGACCGTCTTCACAACGCCCGTACCTGGCGATTCGTACCCGCCTCATCGAGTACGAAGAAGGCTCGTGAGACCCTCGAGATCTACGCCCCATTGGCTCACCGCCTCGGCATGAACACGATCAAGTGGGAACTTGAGGACCTGTCTTTCCAGGTTCTCCATCCGAAGGTCTACGACGAAGTGGTGCGACTCGTCGCCGATCGGGCACCCCAACGCGAGAAGTACCTGGCCACGGTCTCCAACGAACTCCAGTCGGAGCTCGTGCAGTCAAACATCGAAGCCGCGATCACGGGGCGACCGAAGCACTACTACTCGATCTATCAGAAGATGGTCGTCCGCGGTCATGAGTTCGCCGACATCTACGACCTCGTCGGGGTTCGTGTTCTCGTCGAGACCGTTCGCGAGTGCTACGCCACGCTGGGCATAGTCCATGCCCGATGGAATCCTGTCCCTGGTCGGTTCAAAGACTACATCGCGATGCCGAAGTACAACATGTACCAGAGCCTGCATACGACGGTGATCGGACCGAACGGGAAACCCGTGGAGATCCAGATCCGAACCCATGAAATGGACCGGCGCGCAGAATTCGGCGTGGCTGCTCATTGGAAGTACAAGGATCGGCGCAACGTCTCGAAGGCCGCGACGTCGAATACTGCACGGTCGGTCAAAGTCTCGGATGACGGCGAAGTTGACGACGCAGCATGGCTGCGCCAGCTGCTGGAATGGCAGCGAGAGGTCAGCGACCCCGATGAGTTCCTCGACAACCTCCGCTATGAGGTGAATTCGAAGGAGGTCTACGTCTTCACCCCCAAGGGTGACGTGATGAGCCTGCCGGCAGGGGCAACGCCCGTCGACTTCTCGTATGCGGTTCACACCGAGGTCGGTCACAAGACCATGGGCGCCAGGGTCAACGGCCGTCTCGTCGCGCTCGACACCGAGCTGAAGAACGGTGACTCGGTCGAGGTATTCACCTCGAAAGATGAGAACGCGGGCCCCAGCCGTGACTGGTTGGGCTTCGTCAAGAGCCCTCGCGCACGCAGCAAGATCCGCCAGTGGTTCTCCAAGGAACGCCGCGAAGAAGCGATCGAGAACGGTCGCGAGCAGCTGGCTCGGGCAATGCGTCGTCACACGCTCTCCGCCTCGGCGCTGATGAGTCAGGAAGCGCTGCAGGTTGTGGCCACAGAGCTGCGCCTGCCCGATGTCACCGCACTCTACGCCGCGATCGGCAACGGCGTGAGCTCGGCCGCCCACGTCGTTGATCTGCTGGCAAAAGAGGTTGGAGACGACGACGAAGAGACGGTTCTGCCGCCGTCACCGCGTAATCGCACTGGTCAGTCCTCGGGCCATCATTCCTCGTCCGGGGGAGTCACGGTCAAAGGCGTCGACGACGTCCTGGTGAAACTCGCCCGCTGCTGCACGCCGGTGCCCGGTGATGAGATCCTCGGATTCGTCACCCGCGGTTCGGGAGTCTCCGTTCACCGTGTGGACTGTCCCAACATCGCGTCCCTCGAGCGGGAGCCTGAGCGGATGGTCGATGTCTCCTGGGGCGAGACGACCAGCGGAATCTACCTTGTTCAGATCCAGGTCGAGGCCTTGGACCGTTCGGGTCTTCTCTCGGACATCACGAAGGTCCTCACCGAGACCCACGTCAACATCCTGTCCGCCTCGGTCGCTACTTCCCGAGCACGTGTGGCTCAGTCGAAGTTCGTCTTCGAGATGAGCGACGCCAGCCATCTCGATACCGTACTCTCGGCAGTTCGCAAGGTCGAAGGGGTCTTCGACGTCTACCGCATCGCCGGGGGCTGACAGCGAGCGGGGGCTGACAGTGACCGGGGGCTGACAGCGACCGGGTTCATATTGTCGCAGTGGGTCAGCGTCTATCGCGGTCTGATGCGGCACAGGTCCGCTCGAAGACTGTTCGCATGTGGGCGACATAGGGCCTGCGGGACATCTCCGCCAGATACATGCGGAACCGTTGTCTGGCTCTTCCGGGAAGTTCGTCGATGAGGTTCTTCACGACCTGGGCAGAACGTTCATCGGGGCTGCGCAGGTGCGGGAGCAGCAGGTCGTAGAGCGTTCTGTCCTCCGTGGTGATGGGCAGATCGCTGATCAGTTCCCATTCGTCGGGCGCGATGGTGAGTTCGTGGACGACGATGTCGCAGCCGTCGACGTAGCGCCGCCTCGGATAAGTGATGAACGTCAGCGGACTCGGAGCTCTGCCGAGGCCGGTGTGAACCCACCACGCGATGTCATGGGAGAGCACAAGGCGAGGTGGGATCTGCGCACGCAGCGCCGCCATGCGGTCCTCTGCGCTGAGCACAGCGCCCTTGCGGACCCATGTGGACTCGGTCAGTCGCGTCAGCAGCCCGTCCAGCGTCAATTCGGTGAGGTGCTCATAGCTGTAGTCGCGCAGATGAAACATCGCCTCCATACAGCCACTATTGCGCTGTATGGAGGCGTGTTCAAGACCGAAGACCCGATCTGTGGATAAACCGCGACTCATGGTCGCCAGGCTGTGGAAGCCCAATCAGCCCAATTCGGCAGCTGTCTGAGCCAACTGGTCTCGCCAGGCCCGACGTGCGTCGAGTGCCGACTGTGCTTCAGCGACGGCCTTCTCATCGCCGCCGGCCTTCGCCTTCTCGTACTTCTGCTCCAGCTCGGCGATCGAATCGTCGAGCTGGCTCAGCGCACCGGACGTGCGTGCCTTGGTCTCCGGGTTGCTGCGCTTCCATTCGGCGCTTTCGGCATCGGAGAGGGCGCGTTCGACATCACGCAGCCCGTTCTCCATGCGGGACACATCAGCCCGAGGCACCTTGCCGGCAGCCTCCCACTCGTCCTGAATAACGCGCAGCTCCTTCTTCGCCACGGCAATATCACCGATCGGCAGCAGACCCTTCGCCCTGGCCAAGATCTCCTCTTTGGCCTCAAGGTTGCCCTTGTACTCCTCGTCGACGGCAGCATTTTCCGCATCTCGAGCCGCGAAGAAGACATCCTGGGCGGCACGGAAGCGCGCCCAGAGAGCATCATCGTCCTTGCGCGAGGCACGTGGAGCCTTCTTCCACTGGTTCATGAGGTCTTTGTACTTCTGCGACACATTGCGGAAGTCGGTCGAGTCTGACAGTGACTCCGCCTCGACAACGAGCTTCTCCTTGATCCGCTTGCCTTCGGAGTTCTGCTTGTCGAGCTCTGCAAAGAATTCCTTGCGCTTGTGCTCGAACGTGTTCCGAGCCTGCGAGAAGCGGCTCCACAGCTCCTGGTCCACGGCACGCGGCAGTCTGGGACCGCTGCGCTGCATGTCCTTCCACTGGGCGAAGAGCTCACGCAGACGTGCCCCGGACTGCTTCCACTGGATCTTCGCGGGATCCCGCTTGGCCAGCGACTCAGCCTCGGCGACGATCTCTTCGCGTTCCTGTGCAGCCTCGAGCTTGGCCGCTTCCGCACGGGCAGCCTGCTTCGATTCGGTGGCCTGCGCATCCGAGATCAGGGTGTCCAAGGTGGCAGACAGGCCCTTGAGATCGCCGACGACATTGGCCTCCGGCAGGGTCTCCTGCAGGGTCTTCGCCGCCGAAGACACTTCGCGGCCGGGGGCACCGGCGGAGAGACGATTGCGGAGCAGTGCTGCGTTCTCCACCAGGTCGACGTACTTCTTGGCGAAGTACTCCAAGGCTTCCTCAGCGCTGGCATCGGGATACTGTCCGACCGCACGCTCGCCGTCGGCGGTGACGACGAAGACATTGCCCTCCTGGTCAGCGCGACCGTGCTCGATTGCGCGCCGGACTTCCGCATCATGATCAACGGTAGTCCCGGTCACGGTCTGGGCCGCCTGTGGACGGGGCAGAGAGGACGGGCGCGGGACCGGCTTCGGGGTCGGGGTCGACATGATTCTCACCTTGTTTCCATCGGTCGAACCTGCGGGACTCTGTGCCTGCAGATCACTCGATTTCCTGATTGACGTTATCCCAGCATAACCAAGCCCCATGCTCTGGATAGACTTTGAGCATGGATGTATTTGTGACCCGCGCCGATTTTCTCGATGTCAACTGCTACGCCGTGCGTGCCGAAGGCTATGACGATGCCATCTTCGTCGACTCAGGATTCGACTGTGCACCCGGTCTCGGCGAGATCGTCGACGAGGAGAATCTGGTGCCTCGGGCCATCTTCCTCACCCACGGTCACCCCGACCACATCCTCGGACTGACCAACGTCCTGGCCCGCTGGAATGTGCCCGTCTACCTGGGGGACACCGACCATTACCGCTTGGACAAGCCCGCCGAGACTCTCAGCCCTCAGTTCGCCCAGATGCTGCAACCACTTGTGAAGGATTGGTCAGCACCCGAGGTGGACGCTCTCATCGACGCGCAGACGGTGGAGGTCGCAGGGCTGTCGATCACTGCTGTGGCCGCACCCGGACACACGGAAGGTTCGACCCTCCTGCGGGTGCGGGCCGACGGTGAGGAGATCATCTTCACCGGCGATGTGGTCTTCGCCGGAGCGATCGGACGCGTCGACCTCCCAGGGGGAGACGCCTCGGCGATGGCAGAATCACTGCGGGCGTTCGCGACGCTGCCCGACGTTCCCATCTATCCTGGACACGGTCCAGGCTCCCGAGTCGGCCACGAGCTGGCGACGAACCCCTTCTTCTAGAGACGAATCGGTTCCGCACGAGACGAATCGCTTCTGCTCGAGACGAACCAGACCAGCGCCCACCAGCTACGACAACACCCATCAGAGACGAAGAGCACCAAGGAGAACAATGGCGAAGTCAGCCCGACTGTCCGGTTTCCCGGAACGACTTCCAGCAGAGCGCGTGATTGAGAGGTCGATCATCGACGTCCTCGAACACACCTTCGCGCTGCATGGATACTCGGCACTCAACCACCGTGCAGTCGAGCCGATCAGCCAGCTCGCCAAGGACGGAGAGATCGACAAGGAGATCTTCGCTGTCAGCCGCCTGCACTCCGAGGGCACCGAGCGCAATCCGCTGGGGCTGCACTTCGACCTCACTGTGCCCCTGGCGCGGTTCATCGCCGACAACGCAAACGAACTCTCCTTCCCGTTCAAGGCCGCCCGAATCCAGCCGGTGTGGCGCGGCGAACGCCCCCAGCAGGGCCGGTACCGCGAGTTCATCCAGGCCGATATCGACGTCATCGCCGAGGCGGAGCTGCCTGGACACTTCGAAGTTGAGATTCCGCTCGCCGTCGCCGATGCCTTCAACCGGCTGGCCCCGCTGGGCGTGCCCGGGGTCAAGATCGTGGTGAACGATCGCAGACTCCTCGAAGGGTTCGCGCGCGGCATCGGACTCACCAACATCCAGGCCGTCCTGCGCTGCCTCGACAAGTATGACAAGATCGGTCCCGCCGAGGTGGGCAAACTGTTGGCCGCCGAAGCTGAGGCCGACGAGGAGCAGCAGCGACTGTGCCTCGCACTGGCCGCGATCGAATCGGATTCGCCGGACTTCGCAGACGACGTGCGTGCACTCGGAGTCGAACACCCCCTGCTCGACGAGGGTCTCGACTCTCTGACCACGATGCTTCGCGCCGCCCATGAGCGAGCACCCGGCGTAGTTGTAGCGCAGCTGAAGATCGCGCGGGGGCTCGACTACTACACAGGAGCCGTCTACGAGACGCAGCTGATCGGACACGAAGAACTCGGATCCGTGGCTTCGGGAGGTCGCTACGATTCGCTCGTGACTGTGGGGAAGAAGAGCTACCCCGGTGTCGGGATGTCGATCGGCGTCTCGCGGCTCATGG
Organism: Brevibacterium sp. UCMA 11752; assembly: GCF_021532235.1. Lineage (NCBI taxonomy): Bacteria > Bacillati > Actinomycetota > Actinomycetes > Micrococcales > Brevibacteriaceae > Brevibacterium > Brevibacterium sp. UCMA 11752. Next base: position 2,687,113 of record NZ_JACBOS010000003.1, read on the forward strand.
CCTTCATCCTCGATGCTGACAGCGGCATCAAGGCCACGCGTGGAACGCCCTCGGCTGTGGTCGTCGCCGTCACGGATGAGGACAAGCGCGGTGAGGCCGATGCGGTCGCCACCGCTCTGCGTGCCCGTGACATCGCCTGTGAGGTCTCACCGAGCGCTGCGAAGTTCGGAAAGCAGATTCGCTACGCCGAACGTCGGGAGATCCCCTTCGTATGGTTCACCGATGGTGAGAGTGGTCACGAAATCAAGGACATCCGCACCGGGGAGCAGGCTCCGGCGGACCCTCAGACATGGGAGCCTGTCGCCGCCGACCGTAAGCCACGGGTGTACCGGGACTGAGATCGTTCGGACCGAATTCCTGCTCGGGCCGAGGTGTGAAGCCTCTGCCTAATGTCAGGAGCCGCTTGTGGGCGGGTCGGGCGCCAAGGATCCGTCGGGGGCGATGTGATCGAAGATCTCGCGCACCATTGTGACCACGTGCGGGTCATCGACGGTGTAGAAGATCCGACGCCCGTCCCGGCGAGACGAGATCAGGCCCGCCAATCTCATCTTCGCCAGATGCTGACTCACGGTGGGGACGGCCGCACCGATCGCCTCGGCGAGGGAAGAGACGTCGAGTTCCTGATTGACCAACGTCCAGACCAGACGGAGGCGAGTCCCGGAGGCGAGCATGCGAAAGGTCTCCGCAGCCACCTCGACCTGCGCCGAGGTGGGGTCAGCTCCCACCTCCGAGTCGAGATCCTCCGTGCCTGTACCACCAGTGCTCATATCGTCCTCTTCCTCTTGCCCCGCGGCAGATGACCTGCAGTGGGCCATGCCAGCAATCATTCGGCGAGCGACTATCATTGTTCACGCGCTGCCACATAAACATCGTAAAGGAGCCCTAGGTGCTGCGAAGCCACAAAACCGGAAGCCTGCGAGCCTCACACGCAGGACAGACCGTCACCCTGACCGGGTGGGTCGACCGTCGTCGCGATCACGGAGGTGTCGCCTTCATCGATCTGCGTGACGCTTCGGGCATCGTCCAGGTCGTCGTCCGTGAAGACGATGCGCACTCGCTGCGCAACGAATCCGTCGTCAAGGTCACCGGCACCGTGTCCCTGCGTCCCGAGGGCAACACCAATGCCAACCTGCCCACCGGCGACATCGAGGTCATCGACACGAACGTCGAGATCCTCAGCCTCGCCGAGGCGCTGCCCTTCCAGGTCTCCGACCACGCCGAAGACGCCGGCACCGTCGGCGAGGAGACCCGCCTGCGCTACCGGTACCTCGACCTGCGTCGGTCCGGTCCGGCCTCCACCATGCGTCTGCGCTCGGCAGCGAACAAGGCGGCCCGCACGGTCCTCGACGAGCAGGAATTCCTCGAGATCGAGACCCCGACCCTGACCCGGTCGACCCCTGAGGGCGCACGCGACTTCCTCGTCCCTGCTCGCCTGCAGCCCGGTTCCTGGTACGCACTGCCGCAGTCGCCGCAGCTGTTCAAGCAGCTTCTGCAGGTCGCGGGTATGGAACGCTACTACCAGCTGGCACGCTGCTACCGCGACGAGGACTTCCGCGCCGACCGGCAGCCGGAATTCACCCAGCTCGACATCGAGGCCTCCTTCGTCGAGCAGGAAGACATCATCGAGCTTGCCGAGAAGATCCTCGTGGCTCTGTGGAAGCTCATCGGACACGAGATCACCACGCCGATCCCGCACATCACCTACGCCGAGGCGATGGAGAAGTACGGCAGCGACAAGCCCGATCTGCGCTTCGAACTCGAACTGCACAACCTCACCGAATTCTTCCAGGACACCCCGTTCCGGGTCTTCCAGTCCGACTACGTCGGCTCCGTCGTCTACCCCGGCGGCGGCTCCCTGCCCCGTCGTCAGCTCGACGCCTGGCAGGACTGGGCCAAGCAGCGCGGCGCCAAGGGCCTGGCCTACATGCTCGTGGCCGAAGACGGCACCCTGAGTGGTCCTGTGGCCAAGAACATCTCCGAGCAAGAGAAGGCAGGCCTCGTCGAAGCCGCAGGAGCAGCTCCCGGTGACGCGATCTTCTTCGCCGCCGGTGATCCTGCGAGCTCGCGTGCACTCCTGGGTGCGGCCCGCAATGAGATCGCCGAACGCACCGGACTCATCAAGGAAGGCGACTGGGCCTTCGTGTGGGTCGTCGACGCACCGCTCTTCGAATCGGCAGCCGCGGCACAGGCAGCAGGCGACGTGGCTGTCGGTGAAGGAACATGGACCGCTGTCCACCACGCCTTCACCGCTCCGAAGCCCGAATTCCTTGACACTCTGGAATCCGATCCGGGTGCCGCCCTGGCCTACGCCTACGACATCGTGTGCAACGGCAACGAGATCGGCGGCGGCTCGATCCGCATCCACCGCAAGGACGTCCAGGAACGCGTGTTCAAGATCATGGGCATCTCCGAGGAGGACGCACAGGAGAAGTTCGGCTTCCTCCTCGAAGCCTTCAAGTTCGGCGCACCCCCGCACGGAGGCATCGCCTTCGGCTGGGACCGCATCGTGTCCCTGCTCGCCGGGGTCGACTCGATCCGCGAAGTCATCGCCTTCCCGAAGACGGGTGCCGGATACGATCCGCTCACCCAGGCTCCCGCACCGATCACCGACGCACAGCGTGCCGAGGCCGGCGTGGACTTCGAACCGGAAGACGACGACGCCGAGGCCTGATGACCAACGGTCCTGACCTCTTCTCCTCCGATGGCCCGGACCAGGGATCTCCTGGTCCGGGCGTCGGCGGTTCAGCTGCCGGTTCGGGTCGAGCCCTCGATCCGCTGGCGGTGCGGATGCGTCCGCGCACCATCGCCGAGGTGGTCGGCCAAGACCATCTGACGTTCCCCGGCTCACCCCTCGTCCAACTCGTCGAGGCCAGCGGGGGAGACCGGGCAGGAGCCTCCTCGGTGATCCTGTGGGGTCCTCCCGGGGTCGGCAAGACCACCCTGGCCCACGTTATCTCCCACGCCCCGGGACGCACCTTCGTCGAACTCTCGGCCATCACCGCCGGTGTGAAGGACGTGCGCCAGGTGATCGAGAACGCGCGTCGTGAACGCGACATGTACCAGCGCACGACAGTGCTCTTCCTCGACGAGATCCACCGCTTCTCGAAGGCACAGCAGGACGCTCTGCTGCCAGCGGTGGAGAACCGCCTCGTCGTGCTCGTGGCCGCGACGACCGAGAACCCGTCGTTCTCCGTCATCTCCCCGCTCCTGTCCCGCTCGCTTCTGCTCACGCTGCGTCCGCTCGACGATGCCGCCATCGCCGACCTCCTCGACCGTGCAGTCGCCAGCGAACGAGGTTTGGCCGGCCAATTCGAACTCGAGCCGGCAGCGAAGGACTTCATCGTCCGCATCGCCGGTGCCGACGCCAGGCGCTCCCTGACCATCCTCGAAGCCGCCGCCGGAATCGCTGCCGCACAGGCAGAGTTCGCCGAGGCAGATGATGGAGACGCGGCCGATGACCCAGCTGACGAGGACGCCGAAACCGAACCTGAAGCCCGCACGGACGCTGATGCCGACGCCGAGGGCTCTTCTGGCTCGGAAACTGATCGCCGCGCGATCCTCATCACCGAGGCCGCCTGTGCCGAGGCCAGCTCCGAAACTGTGCTGCGCTACGACAAGAACGGTGACCAGCACTACGACGTCGTCTCCGCATTCATCAAGTCGATTCGCGGCTCAGACGTCGACGCCGCGCTGCACTACCTGGCCAGGATGATCGTTGCCGGCGAGGATCCCCGCTTCATCGCGCGCCGCGTCGTGATATCGGCTGCCGAGGACATCGGCATGGCCGATCCGCAGGCCCTGCCGATCGCGGTGGCGGCATCAACAGCCGTGCAGAACATCGGCATGCCGGAAGGCCGCATCCCGCTGGCCGAGGCGGTCACCTACCTGGCCATGGCACCGAAGTCGAACGCGAGCTACCGCGCCCTCGACGCTGCCATCGCCGACGTCAAGAACGGGTTCTCCGGACAGGTGCCCACACATCTGCGCGATGCGCACTATCCCGGTGCCAAGGAGCTCGGCCACGGCGAGGGCTACAAATACTCGCACGATCATCCTCATGGGGTCGCCGCCCAGGAATACCTGCCCGAGACATTGCGCGGGAAGCGCTACTATGAGCCGACCGGCAACGGCATGGAGCGTTCCTTAGGTGAGCGCCTCGAGATGCTGCAGAGGCTCCTGAGACCCTGAGATCGGCACTCGCCTGCCCATATTCGCCCCCGACTCCCTCCCTCTGACTCCTGAGACACGGTAGTTTTGTGCACAGGATGAAAGAACGCCGCAGCCAGAGTCGGTGAGCCGGCGCAGGAGAGACCGAGGAGGGTCGACGTGCAGGACATCATCGTCACCATCGCGGCCGCTCTCACTCTGGGATTGGTGGCGCGTGAACTGCGCATTCCTCCGCTGGTGGGCTTCCTCGGCGCCGGATTCCTGCTTCACTTCCTCGGCTTCTCCGCATTCGACGGTCTCGAACAGGTCTCCGACCTCGGCGTGGTGCTGCTCCTCTTCACCATCGGACTGAAGTTCGATCTGCGCTCCCTCCTCCAGCCTGAGGCCTACGGTACGGCCGCGCTCCACATGATCTCCAGCGTCCTCGTCGGAGCCGGCACCATCGGATTGGCCGCAGTCATCGGCGTCGTATCGCTCGACGGTGGACTGGGCACGATCGGTCTGCTCGGATTCGCACTGTCGTTCTCCTCAACGGTGCTCGTGGTCAAGGTCCTCGAAGATCGCTCCGACGACGGTTCGTACTACGGTCAGATCGCCATTGCGATCCTCGTCATCCAAGACATCGCCGCCGTCGCCTTCATCACCGTCGCGGGGGACGAGCCGCCGAGCCCATGGGCCTTCGCGCTCGTTCTCCTGGTTCCCGCAGCATGGGTGCTGCGCCGCCTTCTCGACCGAGTGGGACGAGGCGAGCTGCTGGTGCTCTTCGGTGTGGTCATGGCGCTTGGCCCGGGATATGTGGCCTTCGAGTCCGTGGGCATCCATGGTGACCTGGGTGCCTTGGTGATGGGTCTGCTCTTCGCCAGCCATCCCCGATCCACCGAGTTGTCGAAGTCCCTGTTCAGCGTCAAGGAGCTCTTCCTCGTTGCCTTCTTCGTCGTCATCGGACTGCAGGCGATCCCGACCTGGGCGGACCTGGTCATGGCACTCATCCTGTGCGTGATTCTCATCCCCTTCAATTTCCTCAGCTTCTATCTGATGGGCCGACTCTTCGGCCTGCGCAACCGGACCAGCATCCGCACCAGCCTCGCATTGAGCAACTTCTCCGAATTCGCCCTCATCGTGGTGGCGGTCGGGGCGGCCAACGGGGTGTTCGAAGACAGCTGGCTGACAGTGACTGCTCTGGCCGTCGCGATCTCAATGATCATCTCCTCGCTGGCCAACGCCTACAGTCTGCAGATCGTGGGCAGGCTCGATGAGATCCTGCCCGATGAGAATGAAGCCAAACTGCGACCGCTGGATCGTCCGATAGACACAGGTGGCGCCGAGGTGGTGGTGCTGGGCATGGGCCGCATCGGCCGCGGTGCATACGAACGATTGGTCGACCGAGGGGGTCTGTCCGTCATCGGTGTCGACAACGATCATCTGGTCGTGGAGGATCTCAAAGGCGAGAAGTTCAATGTCTTGGAAGGCGACGCCACAGACCACGAGTTCTGGCATCGCCTGGTCGTCGGTGGAACCGCCCGGACCGTGATTCTGGCGATGGCGATCCATGACTCGAACACCTTCGCGCTCGAGCAGCTGAGAATAGCCGGTTTCGACGGTGCCATCGCCGCAGTGGTCCAGCGTCAGGACCAGGCCGACGCCCTCACTGCGGCAGGAGTTCACACCGTCGTCAACATCTATGGTGGTTCGGGAGCCGAAGTTGCCGATGCGGCGATGCGGCTGTCCACCAAGCGAAGGCCCGACGGCGGCGCCGACCTCACCGACGCCTGAGCATCAGATCGCTCGAGTCCCCGTTCTGTCGCTTTGCGCCGGGGGAGTGGAATCCGCTAAGATCGGTTGCTGTTGTGCCTGCACCCTAAAGGCGGTCGGTGCGAGCGGGTCTCGACGCTCAATCCCTCTTTCCCATCCAGGGAAACAACCGTGTCGACTAGGGCGAGAACCTATGGCCGGTCGAGACACACCATATTGATGAAAGGTAATACTGTGCCAGCACCAGCACGTAACCGCCGGATGACGCGCGTCTCGCGCGCCCTCGGCATGCCGCTGACTCCGAAAGCGGAGAAGTACTTCGAGCGTCGCCCGTATCCTCCAGGCGAGCACGGCCGTGCTCGTCGTCGCAATGACAGCGACTACTCGGTCCGTCTCAAGGAGAAGCAGCGTCTTCGCGCCCAGTACGGCATTCGCGAAGCTCAGATGCTCAAGATCTACAAGGAATCCAGCCGCCTCTCCGGTCTGACCGGTGAGACCATGGTCGAGCTCCTCGAAATGCGTCTCGACGCTCTGGTACTGCGTTCGGGCTTCGCCCGGACCATCGCCCAGGCGCGTCAGTTCGTCGTGCACCGTCACATCACCGTTGACGGCCAGCGCGTCGATCGTCCTTCATTCCGTGTGAAGGAAGGCCAGACCATTCAGGTTCACGAACGCAGCGCATCGATGGATCCGTTCCAGGTCGCCGCCGCCGGTGGACACAAGGATGTTCTCCCTGCAGTTCCCGGCTACCTCAATGTCAACCTCGAAGGTCTGCAGACCACCCTGCTTCGTCGCCCCAAGCGCGAAGAGGTTCCTGTGACCGTTGATGTTCAGCTGGTCGTCGAGCACTACTCGCGCTGATCACCCCAGAGGGATCGCACGGCATCAACTGCCCGGAACGTCGAGTTCCGGGCAGTTGTGCATTCATACGCAAGTCGACGGCGCGCAGCGTCGGCACCTCGCATAATGCGGATGAGCCACTAAACTAATCACTGATGAGTGCAAGAGTGCACACGCAACATGTGAAAGGCCTTGGATGAAGACGGCAGAGATCAAACAGCGCTGGTTGGACTACTTCGAAGCGAATGGGCACGCAGTCGTCCCCTCAGCGTCGGTGATCAGCTCGGATCCATCGATCCTGTTCAACATCGCGGGCATGGTTCAGTTCATCCCGTATCTCTCCGGTCGGGAGCCTGCCCCATTCAATCGCGCCACGAGCGTGCAGAAATGCGTGCGCACCGGCGACATCGAAGAGGTCGGAAAGACCACCCGTCACGGCACCTTCTTCCAGATGAATGGGAACTTCTCCTTCGGCGACTACTTCAAGCGCGAAGCCATCCGCTTCGCCTGGGGACTGCTGACGAGCTCCGTGGACGACGGCGGTCTCGGCTTCGACAAGAACCGCCTGTGGGCAACAGTCCATGAGGACGATATCGAGACCATCGACCTGTGGCTCGAGGAGACCTCGGTCCCACGAGAGCGCATCCAGCCGCGCGACAACGAGGACAATTTCTGGCACACCGGTCAGCCCGGCCCCGGCGGCTACTGCTCCGAGATCTACTTCGACCGTGGTCCGGACTACGGTGTCGAAGGCGGTCCAGTGGCCGATGAAGATCGGTACATCGAGATCTGGAACCTCGTGTTCATGGAATTCGAACTCAGTGAGGTCCGGTCGAAGGTCGATTTCGACATCGCCGGAGATCTCCCCGCGAAGAACATCGACACCGGCATGGGCCTCGAGCGTGTCGCCTTCCTGCTCCAGGGCGTCGAGAACATGTACGAAATCGACGAAGTCTTCCCCGTCATCGAGGCTGCCAGCCGCCTCTCCGGCCACCGCTACGGTGCCGATCACGAGGCCGACGTGCAGATGCGCGTCGTGGCCGACCACGTCCGTTCCTCCCTGATCATCATCGGCGACGGTGTCCGCCCCGGCAACGAAGGCCGCGGCTACATCCTGCGCCGTCTCCTCCGCCGTGCCGTCCGTGCGATGCGCCTCCTCGGCGTGACCAGCGAGGTCCTGCCGGAACTGCTGCCGGTGTCCATGGAATCGATGAAGCTCTCCTACCCTGAGCTGGAGACGGATTTCGATCGCATCTCCCGCATCGCCTATGCCGAGGAGAAAGCCTTCCTGCGGACCCTGGAATCGGGCACCCAGCTGTTCCAGAACGCTGCGGCCTCCCTGCCCGAGTCGGACAAGACCATCAGCGGCGACGTCGCATTCGCCCTTCACGACACCCACGGATTCCCCATCGACCTGACGCTTGAAATGGCTTCCGAACAGGGCGTCCACGTCGACGAAGAGGGCTTCCGCGCACTCATGAGCGAACAGCGGACCCGAGCAAAGGCCGACGCGAAGGCGAAGAAGGGCGGCGGACATGCCGACCTCTCCGCCTACTCTGCGCTGCTCGAAGACGGTGCCTCCGAGTTCGTCGGCTACGACCGCCTCGAAGCCGACTCCCGGGTGCGCGGAATCGTCGTCGACGGTCTCGCCCAGGAAGTTCTGACACCGGGACAGTCCGCCGACCTCATCCTCGATCTGACTCCGTTCTACGCCGAGGCAGGCGGACAGCGCGCCGATATCGGCCTCATCAGAGGCCATGGCTTCACCGCCCGCGTCCTCGACGTGCAGAATCCCATCAAGGGGCTCCCCGCGCACAGGGTCGAAGTCATCGACGGCGAGATCCACGTCGGGGCCGAGGTCCTGGCCGTCGTCGACCGCGACCACCGGTTCCAGGGTTCACAGGCGCACACCGCCACCCACCTCGTCCACGCCGCGCTGCGCGAGATCCTCGGCACTCACGCTGTCCAGGCCGGCTCGATGAACCAGCCAGGCTACATGCGCTTCGACTACTCATTCCCCGAAGCCCCGAGTCAGCAGATGCGCGCGGAGATCGAAGACGTCGCCAACCTCGCCGTCCGCTCGAACTATGAGGTCGGGACCGAATTCCTGCCGTTCGAGGACGCCAGGAAGTCCGGTGCGATGGCGCTCTTCGGCGAGAAGTACCCGAACATCGTGCGCGTCGTCGATATCGGCGGCCCATTCTCCCGCGAACTCTGCGGAGGCACCCACGTCGGTGCCTCGTCCGAGGTCGGGCCGATCTCCGTACTCTCCGAAGCTTCGGTGGGCTCAGGGGTACGCCGCATCGAAGCCGCCGTCGGCATGGACGCCTTCCGCTCACTGGCCGCCGAACGCAGCATCGTCTCCTCACTGTCCGACATGCTCAAGGTGCCAGGAACCGATGTCCGCGAACGCGTCGGAGATCTGATGACCAAGCTCAAGGATGCGGAGAAGGAGATCGCTCGCCTGAACTCCCAGCAGCTCCTGGCCTCAGCCGGAAGATTCCTCGACAACGCCGAAACCGTGGGGTCAACACTGTTCGTCGTCGCCGATCTCGGCGAGGTCTCGAACGCAGGAGACATCCGCACCGTCGTCACCGACCTGCGCGGTCGAGTCTCCGAACGCTCCGCCGTGGTCCTGGGCATCGGAACGAGCAACGGAAAACCCGTTGTCGTGGTCGCCACGACCGCCGCTTCACGCGAAGAGGGACAGCAGGCTGGCAAGCTCGTGTCCCTGGCCTGTGGTGAACTCGGCGGCGGCGGAGGAGGCAAACCCGACCTCGCTCAGGGCGGCGGCAGCGATGTCTCCGCGATCCCCTCTGCCATCACAGCGGTCAAGGCAGCTCTCCAGTGAGTTTCCGCCGGGGCCGCCGTCTGGGCCTCGACATCGGTTCGGTGCGCATCGGGGTCGCCAGCAGCGACCCTGACGGCATCCTCGCTACGCCGCTGACAGTGGTGCGCAGGACCGACGAGCCCGCTGCGCTGAGAGGCCTGCGGGAGATCATCGACGAATACGAGCCGATCGAACTGCTCATCGGCGACCCGAAGTCCCTCGATGGAGCGGCACGGGCGGCGGCGGCGACTGCCCTTGAGTTCGCCAGGCGAATCAGCCTCGCCACGTCGACGCCCATCCGCCTCGTCGATGAGCGCTTCACCACGGTCGAGGCTCACCACGCCCTTGCCGCGGCAGGGAAGAACTCACGTCAGCGTCGTGAGATCGTCGACGCCCAGGCCGCCGTGATCATTTTGCAGAATGCCCTCGAATTCGAACACAACACCGGTGAGCCAGCCGGTCGAGCAATGCCCGACGAGGAGAGTGAGCTATGAGCCCGTTCCCAGGTGAGTTCTCGGAAGACGAAGGGCTGACCAGGTCCGACCTCAGAGCAAAGAAGCGCCGCCGGATGCTGCGCAGGCGGCGGACGACGGCCATCGTCGTCGTCTGCGTGCTCGTGTTCGGCATCGGGGGATTCTTCGGTGTCAGAGCCGCGGGCGGAGTCTTCGACGACCTGTTCGGTCCCAAAGGTGACTACGAGGGCGCCGGCACCAGTGAGGTCACAATCGAGATCCCGCCGGGAGCGTCTGCCCGCTCCGTGGCCAATCAGCTCGTCGAGGCCGGGGTGATCATGAACTCCGAGCCGTTCCTCGACGAGGTCGAGCGCCGCGACATCACGATCCAGGCCGGACCGATCATTCTGCGCGAGAAGATGAGTTCCAAATCAGCAGTGGAAGCGATCGTCAATCCGATCAAACCTCCCAAGATCACGATCGCCGAGGGCCGCAAGATCGACCAGATCAAATCAACGATGGTCGAGTCGGGAATGAAGGCCGAAGCGGTCGACAAAGCCATCGATGACAAGACTCCGAAGGACTACGGCCTCGACGTCGATGCCCCCAGCCTGGAAGGATACCTGTACCCGGCAACCTACGAGCTGAACCAGGACAGAACGGCCGAGGACATCGTGTCCGAGATGGTCAAGAAGACGAAGCTTGAGATCGAGAACGCTGACATCGATCTCGACGAAGCGAACCGGATCATGACCTTGGCGAGCCTCGTCGAGATCGAATCACCCGGTGACGAAGCGGTCCGGAAGAAGGTGGCACAGGTCTTCCTCAACCGCATATCTGAGGACTCGAAGACCGGCGAACTGCTCCAGTCCGATGCCACGGTGGCCTATATCCACGGTGCGCGCAGCGATCTGACGACGACGAAGGAGGAGCGCGAGTCCGACAGCCCGTACAACACGTACAAGAAGAAGGGGCTGCCACCGGGACCGATCAATTCGCCCAGCGCCGGAGCAGTCGATGCCGCGCTCAATCCCACCGAAGGTGACTGGCAGTTCTTCGTGGCCACGAACCCGGACACCGGGGAGACCAAGTTCGCCAAGACCTACGACGAGCATCAGAAGAATGTCGAGATCTATCGGAAATGGCTCAAGGAGCACGGAGAGGCCAACGGCGACAAATGACGATCTCGGCTGCGGTGCTCGGTCGCCCGATCGCCCATTCCAAATCGCCCCTGCTTCATCGTGCGGCATTTCAGGCCCTGGGCCTCGACAGCAGCGAATACGCCAGCTTCGACCTCGGCGCGGAGGATCTCGAATCCTTCCTGGCTGCTCACGGAAGCCAGATCGGATTCTCGCTGACGATGCCGTTGAAGGAACGGCTCGTCGAACTCGCGCTGACCCATCGGTGGAGCCTCGACGACACGGCCAGGCTGACCGGAGTGGCGAACACCCTGGTTCGCCGAGGTGGGGCGACGTCGGTTGCCAACACCGATGTGCAGGGAATCGTGCGCGCGCTGACTCCGGGTCTCAACACCTGTCGGGAAGCAGCTGGCACGGCCGCGATATCGGCCACGACCGCAGGCCTCGGCGCGACTGCAGGCGTGAGTACTGCCGACAGCGACGGTGCTGACAGGGCGACCATCCTGGGTGCGGGGGCGACCGCGGCTTCGGCGCTGCTGGCCTGCAGCGAACTGGGCATCACCACGGTCGAATTCCTCGTCAGAAACCCTGATCGGGCCGGCCGGGTCCTCGACCTGGGCAAACAGCTCGGAGTGTCGGTGTCCACCACGACGCTGAAGCAGATCGAACCCTCCGCCGTGGTCATCTCGACCCTCCCCGCCGAGGCTGTCCCCGAGCTGCAGTGGTCTCCCGGCTTCCGCGGCGGAGTCGCCCTCGACGTCGCCTATGCCGCAGAATCCGGGTTCCTTCGGGCAGCCGAATCCCACGGGCTCATCCCGGTAGAGGGCACGGTGATGCTCGTCGAGCAGGCCGTTGCACAGTCGGAGATGTTCATCGCCGCAGCCGAAGCATCGGCCGCCGAGCCCGGCTCCACGCAGGGCTCCGCGCAGGGCTCCACACAGGGCGCCACGCACAACGCTGAGCGGCGCGCCGTGATCGCAGCAGCCATGTACAGCGCACTCGACGACCAACCTGGGCCGGCAGGCGACTGACCAGAAGGACGGAAAGGGCGGGCGAGGGTGGACATCGGAGTTCTCCACGGGTGGCCGATCGGAGTCAGCGTCGTCATCAGTGCTGGTCTCGGCATTCTCCTGGCTCGCAGCACCTCGTGGTGGCTGGCCGATGACGACCACGCTGCCGTGCTGGCGAAGACTCGTCTGTATCACCCTCTGCCCTTAGCGATCCTCGGCATCGTCTTGGCTGTTGCGGCCGCACTGCTTTTCCCCGCCGCCACAGCCGGCTCGATGTCTGATGCCGGTTCGATGTCCGAGGCCGGCTCGATGTCAGGCGCCGCTCAGCTTGCCGACATCGGGTCCGTTGACAGGCTTCTGCTGGCTCTGAGCCTGAGTGCAGCGGCCGCTGCCACCCCGTTCCTCGCTGTCGTCGACATCGTCGTGCATCGGCTGCCGGATCGGATCGTGTATCCGCTCATCGGAACAGAACTTCTCACCTTCGTTCTCGGGCAGCTGCTGGGGGAGTCCGCAATCTGGGGCCTCGGTCTCATCGCCGGTGGCGCAGGGGTCCTGCTCTTCGGCGTCCTCTACCTGAGCGGGCGGGTGATGCACGCGCGCACTATGGGTCTCGGCGACGTTAAACTCGCGTTTCTCGTCTTCGGCGTGCCCGCGATGTTCTCCCCGTGGGCACCGGCGCTCGTCTTCATCATCATGATGCTCATCGCCGGCATCGCAGCGCTGCTGGCAGCCGCTGCGAAACGCAGCCTGAAGGCGACGACGATCGCATTCGGACCGGCAATGCTATCCGGAATGTGGGTCGGGTCGGTGCTTGCGCCGATCCTTTTGTAGAATCGGTTGAATGTTGAGATGGCTGACTGCAGGCGAATCCCACGGCGAAGCGCTGACTGGGATCATTGAGGGGCTTCCCGCCCACGTTCCTATCACCAGGGAAGACATCCGCGCGAGCTTAGCTCGACGCAGATTGGGCTACGGCCGTGGAGCCCGGATGAAATTCGAAGCCGATGAGGTGCGCCTCCTCGGCGGAGTGCGACACGGGCAGACGCTGGGATCACCGGTGGCCGTTGAGGTCGGGAACACGGAATGGCCCAAATGGGAGACCGTGATGAGCCCCGACCCGATCGACGAGGACGAACTCGCCGGCCAGGCGCGGAACGCCCCGCTGACCCGACCGCGGCCCGGTCATGCCGATATCGTCGGCATGCAGAAGTACGGATTCGACGAGGCTCGACCGATCCTCGAACGTGCCTCGGCTCGTGAAACGGCAATGCGTGTGGCGTTGGGCACCATTGCAGCGAACTTCCTCCGGGAACTCGGCATCACGCTCGTCTCCCACACCGTGGCAATCGGCACGGCTGCGGGATCCACAGAGACCGCGACCGAACCGGCATTGCCATCGGCAACGGACGTCGACGCACTCGACGCCGATCCAGTGCGCTGCTTCGACCCGGAACTCTCCGCTCGCATGGTTGAGCAGATCGATGCTGCGAAGAAGGCCGGCGACACCCTCGGCGGAGTCGTCGAGGTCCTCGCCTACGACCTGCCGCCCGGTCTGGGCTCGCACGTCCACTGGGACCGTCGGCTCGACTCCCGACTTGCCGGGGCCCTGATGGGCATTCAGGCGATCAAGGGCGTCGAGGTCGGCGACGGCTTCCTCACGACCAGGCGCCCCGGGTCCGCAGCCCACGATGAACTCGCCGTTGGTGACGAGGGTATCCGACGCGTCAGCAATCGCGCAGGCGGCACCGAAGGCGGAATGTCGACAGGTGGACCGCTGCGAGTCCGGGCAGGCATGAAGCCTATCGCCACGGTCCCACGCGCGCTGGCCACCGTCGACGTCGTCACCGGTGAACCTGCCAAGGCCAACCACCAGCGCTCCGACGTGTGCGCGGTTCCGGCCTCCGGTGTCGTGGCCGAAGCGATGGTGGCTCTCGTCCTCGCCGAGGCAGTGGTGGAGAAGTTCGGCGGCGACTCCGTGGCCGAGACCAAACGGAACCTGGATGCCTACGTGGCGGCCATTCCGGAGAACCTCCGCATCGGCCGATGACTCAACGCCCGCACCCGAAACCGGTTCCACCGCTGGAACCGGTCCCGGCCTCGCAGTCACGCATCGTCCTGACCGGACCGCCTGCGGCCGGCAAATCCACGATCGGTCGGCTCCTGGCTGATCGACTCGATCTGCCGCTCATCGACACGGATGCGAACATCGTCGACAAGTACGGTGTCATCGCAGAGATCTTCGTCGAGCGCGGTGAGGACCATTTCCGGCGGATCGAACGCGAGGTCGTCCGGCGTGCCCTGCGTCGTCTGCTCGACCGCCCAGGCATCGTGTCCCTGGGCGGGGGAGCGATCCTCAACCCGGGCACCCGGGCCCAGTTGGGCCATCCCGCTATCAAGGTCGTGCACATCGACATCGATGTCGACACCGTCGTGACTCGGCTGAACTCCCCGCACCGACCGCTGCTGCGCGGCGCGGGGACTCCGGTGGAGAACTGGTTGGCGCTCGTGAACGAGCGTGAACCTCTCTATGATCAGGTCGCCACCTTCCGCGTCCACGCCTCGAATTCGCATCCCTCGACCATCGTCAACCGCGTCGTCGACGTCCTCACCGGTCTGCAGCGTGCGGAGGAGTATGCCAAGTACTCGGGCCGCGAGCCGGAGAGTTAGGCTTGAGGTCGCAACCGGTTCAGAGTTCAGCCACCGCGGTCATGTCATGCCCGGAGGCAGCAAAGGGGAAAGTGCACGAATGAGTCTCACACGCATCAATGTCGAAGCCGGCGGAAACTATCCGGTTCTCGTGGGCCAAGGTCTCCTGGGCGAACTTCCCGAGCTCCTCGGTCCCCGCGTCGAGAAGGTGCTCGTCATCCATCCGCGGGCTCTGCGGACAACAGGGGAGACGGTCCGTGATGACCTGCGCGCAACCGGTCTCGATGCGATTGTGGCCGAGATCCCCGACGCGGAGGAAGCCAAACATGTGCAGGTCGCCGCGTTCTGCTGGCAGGTCCTCGGCCAGAGCGACTTCACCCGCACCGATGCCATCATCACTGTCGGCGGAGGAGCCGTCTCCGACCTCGGCGGTTTCGTCGCAGCAACCTGGCTGCGCGGAATCTCCGTCATCCACATTCCCACCACAGTCCTCGGAATGGTCGATGCGGCCATCGGCGGCAAGACCGGAATCAACACCGCTGAAGGCAAGAACCTCGTCGGTTCCTTCCACGCGCCCTCGGGCGTCCTCGTGGACCTCGACACCCTGCAGACGCTGCCGGAGAACGAGCTCTTCACCGGCCTCGCCGAGGTGGTCAAGACCGGCTTCATCGCAGATCCCGCGATCCTCGATCTGGTGAGCAGGCATTCGAAGGCTGAGATCGCCGAGGTGGATGGACCTGTCCTGCGCGAGCTCATCGAACGTGCCATCGCGGTCAAGGCCGAGGTCGTCGCCGATGACTTCAAGGAATCCGGACGCCGCGAGATCCTCAACTACGGCCACACCCTTGCCCACGCCATCGAGCACAAAGAGCGCTATCAGTGGCGCCACGGCGCCGCGGTGTCCGTGGGCATGGTCTTCGCAGCCGAAGTGGCGGCGATGGTCAAAAGCCTCTCGCCGGAGACCGTCGACCTCCATCGTGAGCTGCTGACCAAGCTGGGTCTGCCCATCGCCTACCGTGCCGATGTCTGGCCGCAGCTGTTGGACACGATGAAGCGAGACAAGAAGGCGCGCGGCTCGATGCTGCGCATGGTGCTGCTGAGCGAGGTGGGCGCACCCGCGACGGTGGAGATCCCGGACGTCTCAATTCTCCACACGGCCTACCAGGAGATCGGCGAGGACTCGCCCCGCGTCATGCTCGGCACTGATCTGGGCTGAGAGGCCCAAGATGGCAGCTCCTACCCGAGCTTGCTAGAATTGCTGTTTGGCGAAACTGCCAGATACATCAAATCACCTCGCGGTGGCCAAGACTGACACGAAGAAGGACGGATTAGTGGCTTCAACCAACGACCTGAAGAACGGCCTTGTGCTCAATATCGACAAGCAGCTGTGGCAGGTGCTGGAGTTCCAGCACGTCAAGCCCGGCAAGGGTCCGGCTTTCGTCCGCACCAAGCTCAAGAACGTCATCTCCGGCAAGATCATCGACAAGACCTTCAACGCCGGGACCAAGGTCGAGACAGCCAATGTCGACCGTCGCGATATGCAGTACCTCTACCATGACGGCACCGACTACGTCTTCATGGACGCCGAGGACTACGACCAGGTCAGCGTCTCTCCCGACCTCGTCGGCGATGCCGCCAACTACATGCTCGAGAACCAGAACCTGCAGATCTCCTTCCACGAGGGTACCGCGCTCTCCGTGGAGCTGCCGCCTTCGGTCGAGCTGCTGATCACCCACACGGAACCGGGACTGCAGGGCGACCGCTCGACCGGTGGCTCCAAGCCTGCAACGCTGGAGACCGGCTACGACATCCAGGTGCCCCTGTTCCTCGAAGAGGGCACCAAGGTCAAGGTGGACACCCGCAACGGCGACTACCTGGGTCGCGTCAAGTAAGTGTCAGCACGAACGCGGGCCCGCCGTCGGGCCTTGGAACTCATGTTCGAGGCAGGACAGCGTCGCCTCGACACCGATCAGATCGTGACCATGCGGTCCAACGACCCCGACTATCCGATGAAGGCCTACGCGGTGGAGATCGTCGAAGGAGTCACGAGCCATCGTGACGAGATCGACGAGATCATCGCCACCTATGCGCAAGGCTGGACCCTGGAGCGGATGCCGGCCGTCGACCTGGCCCTGCTCCAGATCGGAACCTGGGAGATCCTCTTCAACGATGAGGTGCCTGACAAGGCAGCCATCGACGAAGCCGTCTCCCTGGCCAAACAGTTCTCAACGGATGACTCACCAGGCTTCATCTCGGGACTGCTCTCACGCGTCCTGGACGTCAAGCCCACCCTGATCTGAGTCCGCGGGTCCGGAATCCGGACCCGCGCACCGACCTCACTCATCCGAGGTCTACAATCGAATCGAACCACTCCTTTAACCACCGTCCGGAGAGGCGGAGAAGGGGAAGCATGACACAGCGAACAGTGCTCGATGCCCCAGATATGAAACGGGCAATGACCCGTATCGCCCACGAGATCATCGAGTCCAACAAAGGCAGCGACGACCTCGTTCTGCTCGGCATCCCACGCCGCGGGGTGCCCTTGGCCACTCGACTGGCCGAACAGATCGCCTCGATCTCCGGGCGTCCGGAGATGGCGAGCGAACTCGTCGGAAGCCTCGACATCACGATGTACCGTGACGATCTGCGCAGCGGCGCCTACCGCGCCCCGGAACCCACCACCATCCCTGCCGACGGCATCGATGCCAAGACCGTCGTCCTCGTCGACGATGTGCTCTTCTCCGGCCGCACGATCAGAGCTGCACTCGATGCGCTCTCCGATCTGGGTCGTCCGTCCAAGGTCCGGCTCGCCGTTCTCGTCGACCGGGGTCACCGTGACCTGCCGATCCGGGCCGACCACGTCGGCAAGAACCTGCCCACCTCAAGCAGCGAACGCGTCAACGTCTCCCTGGCGGAGATCGACGGCGTCGACGGCGTCACGATCTCGGGAGGTCGCGAATGAAGCACCTCCTCGACACCGTCTCGCTGAGCCGCGAAGACGCCATCTCGATCCTCGACATCGCCGAGGAGATGACACAGGTCTCCGAGCGCGAGGTCAAGAAGCTGCCTGTGCTGCGTGGGCGCACCGTGGTCAATCTGTTCTTCGAAGATTCGACGCGCACCCGACTGTCGTTCGAAGCCGCGGCCAAAAGACTCTCGGCCGACGTCCTCAACTTCTCCGCCAAAGGCTCGTCCGTGTCCAAGGGCGAAAGCCTGCAGGACACCATCCAGACTATTTCGGCCATGGGCGCCGATGCGCTCGTCGTGCGGCATCCCGGATCGGGCACCCCGCATCGCCTGGCCCACACTGGCTGGATCGACGTCCCCGTCGTCAATGCCGGCGACGGCACTCACGAACACCCCACACAGGCGCTGCTCGATGCCTTCACCCTGCGTCGTGCCCTCGGCGGGTTCTCCGCTTCAGGGGCCGTCAAGGACGGGCCACGGGGTCGAGGGCTCGACGGCGCGAAAGTCGCCATCGTCGGTGACGTCCTGCACTCCCGTGTAGCCCGGTCGAACGTCCACCTGCTGGCCAACCTCGGCGCCGAAGTTCACCTCGTCGCACCCCCGACGCTGCTTCCATGGGGCGTGGAGACCTGGCCCGTGACTCTGCACTACGACCTCGACGAGGCGCTGCACTCCGAGGAGTTCGCGGCCGTGATGATGCTGCGAGTCCAGCACGAGCGCATGCACGAATCGTTCTTCCCCAACGAACGCGAATACGCACGACTGTGGGGACTCTCCGCAGCCCGGCTGGCCGGACTGCCCGAGGAGACTTTCATCATGCACCCGGGGCCGATGAACCGCGGCTTCGAGATCTCAGCGGCAGCCGCCGACTCACCGCGCGCCCTCATCCTCGACCAGGTCGAAAACGGAGTGAGCGTGCGAATGGCGGTCCTGTACCGCCTCTTGACAGGTCAGGAGGAGACCAATGACTGATTATCTGATCCGGGGTGCGAACGTGCTGGGCCAGGGAATCGCCGATGTTGCGATCAAGGATTCGACGATCGTCGACCCCGATCTGCTCGACGCCGAGGGCAGCGATGTGGAGCTCGTGAACGCGGACGGGCTCATCGCCCTGCCCGGCCTCGTCGACATGCACACACACCTGCGGGAACCGGGCAAAGAAGATGCGGAGACGATCCTGAGCGGGTCGCGCGCGGCCGCCTCGGGCGGCTTCACCTGCGTTCATGCGATGGCGAACACCGCTCCCGTCGCGGACACCGCAGGCGTCGTCGAACAGGTCCACCGACTCGGTCGGACAGCCGGCTACACCGAGGTTGTGCCGATCGGAGCCGTGACCATCGGGCTGGAGGGAGAGAACCTCGCCGAGATCGGAGCCATGGCCCGCTCTGCGGCTCGAGTTCGGATCTTCTCCGACGACGGCATCTGCGTCTCAGATCCGCTGCTCATGCGTCGGGCCCTCGAGTACGTCAAAACCTTCGACGGAGTCATCGCCCAGCACGCCCAGGAGCCGCGCCTGACCGAGGGCGCGCAGATGAACGAGGGTGTCGTCTCTGCTGAGCTGGGGCTGCCCGGCTGGCCGGCCGTCGCCGAGGAATCGATCATCGCCCGCGATGTGCTCCTGGCCGAACATGTGGGCTCGCGGCTGCACATCTGCCACGTATCGACCAAGGGCAGCGTCGACATCATCCGCTGGGCGAAGTCCCGCGGAGTCGAGATCACCGCCGAGGTCACCCCGCATCACCTGATGCTCACCGACGAACTCGTCCGCAGCTTCGACCCCGTCTACAAGGTGAACCCGCCGCTGCGGACCGAAGCCGACGTCACCGCACTGCGCGAAGCGCTGGCCGACGGCACGATCGACGTCATCGGCACCGACCACGCTCCGCATACAGCCGAACACAAATGCAGCGAATGGACGGCAGCGGCCATGGGCATGGTCGGCATGGAGACGGCGCTGCCCATCGTCGTCGAGGCGATGGCCGACTACGACTTCGACTACGGCGACCTTGCCCGCGTGATGTCGGCGACACCGGCACGCATCACCGGAGCAACCGGACACGGCAGCCTCGAGATCGGCGCGAGCGCGAATATCGTGCTCATCGACCCGGCCTCGACACACACGATCGTGCCCGAGGACCATGCCACGAAGGGACGCAACAACCCCTTTGCCGGACTCGAGGTCTCCACCTCGATCACCGACACCTTCTTCTACGGCCACCGGGTGCTTTCCGGCGGACGACTCAGCACACCCCATCCGGCAGGAGCATCATGGACAGACCAGTGAGCGTCATCATCATCGCAGTCGTCTTCCTCCTCCTGATCCTGGCGATCACCTGGGGCTGGAGCCGACGAAAGAAGAGCCAGACAGTGGTGCCGCAGCCGGCGAAACCACATATGGGAATCAAACCCGTCTCCGATCCCGTCGAGGGATCGTACGTGTCGACGACCTTGGCCGGACATCCGCTCGAACGAGTCGCCGTCCATGGTCTTGGTATCCGCACCACGGGAGAGATCGTCATCACCGACGGCGGCGTGGTCATGGACCTCGCCGGACGTGAGGACTTCCTCATCCCTCGGCGCGATATCGTCTCCGTCGACACCACAGCCGGCATGATCGGCAAATTCGTCGAACGCGGCGGCATCGTGCGCATCACCTGGCGACTGGGGGAGACCCTCGTCGACACCGGCTTCCGCGCGCGCTACGCCGCCAGCACCACCCCCACCGTCGACCGCATCCGCGAAATGATCGAAGAGGCACAATGAGACTGTCCACCACACCTGCCGTCCTCGTCCTCGAAGACGGACGCACCTTCCGCGGTTCCTCCTACGGGGCCGTCGGCGAGACCCTGGGCGAAGCGGTCTTCGTCACCGCAATGTCCGGTTATCAGGAGACCCTGACCGACCCGTCCTATCACCGTCAGATCGTGATCCAGACCGCGCCGCACATCGGCAATACGGGGATCACCGATGATGACGACGAATCGGGCAAGATCTGGGTCGCCGGCTACGTCGTTCGCGACGCTTCCCGCATCTCCTCGAACTGGCGCTCCATCGGAGACCTGTCCACCCGCCTCGAGGAATCGGGCATCGTGGGCATCAGCGACGTCGACACCCGCGCTCTGACACTGCACCTGCGCGAGGCTGGAGCCATGCGCATGGGCATCTTCTCCGGCCCTGCTGCCGAGGCCGACGAAAAGGAGCTGCTGGCCAAGGTCCAGGCCTCACCGCACATGGCCGGAGCGAAACTGGCCGAAGAGGTCTCGATCACGCAGCCCCAGCTCATCCCCGCAGTGGGCGAGAAGAAGTTCAGCGTCGCAGCCCTGGACCTGGGCATCAAGTCGATGACACCTCAACGACTGAGCGAACGCGGCATCGACGTGCACCTCCTGCCCGCGACGACGAGCTTTGCGGAGATCCAGGCGCTGGGAGTCGACGGCGTCTTCTTCTCCAACGGGCCCGGTGACCCGGCGACCGCCGATGCTCAGGTCGACCTGCTCCGCGAGGTCCTCGGCGCGAAGGTCCCGTTCTTCGGCATCTGCTTCGGCAACCAGCTGCTGGGCCGAGCACTGGGCTTCGGCACATTCAAACTCCCCTTCGGCCATCGCGGCATCAACGTCCCCGTCATGGACCGCACCACAGACAAAGTCGAGATCACCTCGCAGAACCACGGCTTCGCTGTCGACGCTCCTTTGGACGGTGAGACACAGGCACCGCATGATGAGAGTTTCGGCCGTGTCGCGGTCTCCCACGTGTGCCTCAACGATGACGTGGTCGAAGGACTCCAATGCCTCGACCTTCCCGCGTTCTCCGTCCAATTCCATCCGGAGGCCGCAGCCGGCCCCCACGATTCGAGCTACCTGTTCGATCGCTTCATCGACCTCATGTCCGCTTCCCAGGTCGCACAGGCCTAAGGAGAACTCATGCCACTCAGACAAGATCTCTCATCCGTTCTCGTCATCGGCTCCGGCCCCATCGTGATCGGGCAGGCCTGCGAATTCGACTACTCGGGCACCCAGGCATGCCGTGTCCTGCGGGATGAAGGCCTGCGCGTCATCCTCATCAACTCCAACCCCGCGACGATCATGACCGACCCCGACGTCGCAGATGCCACCTACGTCGAGCCGATCGATCCCGACATCATCGAATCGATCATCGACAAGGAACGCCCCGACGCGATCCTGCCGACCCTGGGCGGACAGACAGCGCTGAATGCGGCGATCGCACTGCACGATGCCGGCACCCTCGAGAAGTACGGGGTCGAACTCATCGGCGCCGACGTCGACGCCATCCAGCGCGGCGAGGACCGGCAGAAGTTCAAGACCATCGTTGAGGAATGCGGCGCCGAGTCGGCGAAATCCGTCATCTGCCACACCATCGACGAGGCACTGGCCGGGGCCGAAGAGCTCAACTACCCCGTCGTCGTGCGACCCTCGTTCACGATGGGCGGACTGGGTTCCGGCATGGCCTATGACGAGAACGACCTCCGGCGCATCGCCGGCGCCGGCTTGGGTGACTCCATCACCCACGAGGTGCTCCTCGAGGAGTCGATCCTCGGCTGGAAGGAATACGAACTCGAACTCATGCGCGACCACAAGGACAACGTGGTCGTCATCTGCTCGATCGAGAACGTCGACCCCGTCGGCGTCCACACCGGCGACTCGATCACGGTGGCCCCATCGCTGACCCTGACCGACCGCGAATACCAGAAGATGCGCGACATCGGCATCGACGTCATCCGCGCCGTCGGAGTCGCCACCGGCGGCTGCAACATCCAGTACGCAGTGGATCCTGCGACCGGCCGCATCGTCGTCATCGAAATGAACCCCAGAGTCTCACGGTCCTCGGCACTGGCATCGAAGGCCACAGGCTTCCCGATCGCCAAGATGGCCGCCAAACTGGCCGTGGGCTACTCGCTCGACGAGATCCCCAACGACATCACGAAGGTCACACCGGCCAGCTTCGAACCGACACTCGACTACGTCGTGGTCAAGATCCCACGGTTCACGTTCGAGAAGTTCCCCGCAGCGGATCCGACTCTGACCACGACCATGAAGTCCGTGGGCGAGGTCATGTCCCTGGGCCGCAACTTCACCACCGCACTGCAGAAGGCCATGCGGTCAATGGAGCAGCGCGATGCCTCGTTCTCCTGGTCCGATCTTCCCGATATCAGCGACGAGGATGTCAGAGAATCCGTCCTTGAGTCGATCTCGCACGCGACAGCCGACCGCATCCATTCCGTTCAGCGCGGACTGGCCGCTGGCCTGAGCAATGCCGAGGTCTTCGAGGCCTGCGAGATCGATCCCTGGTTCCTCGACCAGATCGCACTGATCAATGAGGTCGCCGAGTTCATCTCCTCGGCCGAGGAACTCGACGCCCAGGTGCTGCGGGTCGCGAAGAACCACGGCTTCTCCGATGAGCAGATCGCGTCGCTGCGCAGCATGGATACCGGTGTCGTCACCGGTGTCCGGCATGCCCTGCGGATCCGCCCCGTGTTCAAGACCGTCGACACCTGCGCCGGTGAGTTCGCCGCACACACCCCGTACCACTACTCGAGCTATGACGAAGAGACCGAGGTCGCCCCGCGCGAGAAGCCTGCCGTGATCATCCTCGGTTCGGGACCGAACCGGATCGGCCAGGGCATCGAGTTCGACTACTCATGCGTGCACGCGACGATGGCCATCTCCGAGGCCGGCTTCGAGACCATCATGGTCAACTGCAATCCGGAGACCGTGTCCACAGACTATGACACCGCAGATCGCCTCTACTTCGAACCCCTGACCTTCGAAGACGTGATGGAGGTCTATCACGCCGAGGTGGCCGCCGGTCCCGTTCTCGGCGTCGTCTGCACTCTGGGTGGCCAGACCCCGCTGGGCCTGGCCGACAAGCTCAAGGCTGCAGGAGTGCCGGTCCTCGGCACCCAGCCCGAAGCCATCGACCTGGCCGAGGATCGCGGCGAATTCGGCGCCGTCCTCGACCGCGCCGGTCTCACCGCACCGAAGCACGGCACCGCCGTGACCTACGCGGAGGCCGAGACGATCGCGGAGGAGATCGGTTACCCGGTCCTCGTCCGCCCCTCATATGTGCTCGGTGGCCGCGGCATGCAGATCGTCTACGACCGCACTCAGCTCGTGGACTACATGGCCACTGCCACAGAGATCTCCATTGACCGTCCCGTCCTCGTCGACCGCTTCCTCGAGGACGCCATCGAAATCGATGTCGATGCCCTCTACGACGGCACCGACATCTTCATCGGCGGCATCATGGAGCACATCGAGGAAGCCGGAATCCACTCCGGTGACTCCGCCTGCGTGCTGCCCTCGCTGACCCTGGGCGAAGACGTGCTCGACCGTGTCCGCAGCGCCACCGCGGCAATCGCCGAAGGCACGAACGTGCGCGGGCTGCTCAACATCCAGTTCGCCATCACCGCCGACGTCCTCCACGTCATCGAAGCCAACCCCCGTGCCTCCCGGACGGTGCCGTTCGTCTCGAAGGCCACTTCCACACAGCTGGCGAAGGCTGCCGCGCTCATCGCGGTCGGACGCACCATCGCCGATATGCGCGGAGACATGCTCCCGGAGACCGGCGACGGTTCGCGACTGTCCTTGGACCATCCGATCGCGGTCAAGGAAGCGGTCCTGCCGTTCCGTCGGTTCAGGACCGTCGAGGGCAAGGTCGTCGATTCGATCCTCGGACCGGAGATGCGCTCGACCGGTGAGGTCATGGGTATCGACCACGACTTCCCGACAGCATTCGCGAAGGGCCTGCTGGGAGCATCGATCAAGCTTCCGACCTCCGGCACCGTGTTCGTGTCCGTCGCAGACCGGGACAAAAGGGCCATGGTCCTGCCGGTCAAGGAACTCGTCGACATGGGCTTCGACGTGGTCGCCACAACCGGAACGGCCGCAGTTCTGTCCCGGTACGGCATCAAGACCACACAGGTGCACAAGCACTTCGAGGCCGATGCCGAGGATCGCACGATCCTCGACTACCTGGCCGCCGGTACGATCGACATGGTCATCAACGTCCCATCCGGACGCCAGGAACGGGCAGACGGCTACGAGATCCGTGCCTCGGCGACCGCGCACTCCGTGCCGCTGATCACCACACTCGCCGAGTTCGCGGCCGCAGTCACCTCACTCGAGGTCGTTCGTGACAAGACCTTCAAGGTCCGCAGCCTGCAGGATTGGAACGCGTGATGTTCGGCGCCCGCCTCCAGGCGGCCATGGAGGAGCACGGACCGCTGTGTGTGGGCATCGACCCCCATGACCATCTCCTTGAGACCTGGGGCCTGCCGCGCACAGCGGCAGGGCTGCGGGAATTCTCACTGCGCACGGTGACCGAGCTGGCCGGGAATGTGGCTGCGGTCAAACCGCAGTCAGCCTTCTACGAGCAGTACGGTTCGGCCGGAGTCGCCGTTCTCGAAGAGACTCTCGCAGCCTGCCGGGAACACGATCTCATCAGTGTCCTCGATATCAAACGCGGGGACATCGGATCGACCATGGGAGCCTACGCACGCGCCTACCTCGACCCCGCCTCGGCGCTGGCCGCCGATTCGATCACTGTGTCTCCGTATCTCGGATTCGGGGCACTGGATCCGGCCTTCGAACTCGCCTTGGCTCATGATCGGGGAGTCTTCGTCCTGGCTCTGACCTCGAACCCGGAAGGCGCAGAGGTCCAGCACGCTAAGCGCGGAGAGGCCCTCATGGGCTTCGGAGACTCCGTTGCCGGGACGATCGTCGGCCAGGTGGCTGCACGCAACTCGGCCGAGGTCGCACAGGGTCTCGGGCGCTTCGGCCTGGTGGTCGGAGCGACGATCGGATCCGGCGCCCGCAATCTCGGATTCGACCCGTCTGCGTGCGGAGGGCCGATACTGGCACCGGGAGTCGGCGCTCAGGGAGCTGGGATCAGTGAACTCATCGACGTCTTCGGCGTCGATGCGATCGCTGCCAACCAGATCCTGGCCACCACCTCACGTGCCGTGCTCAGCGCCGGGGCAGACGGCGTGCGTGCAGCGGCACGCTCGCTCAACGAGTCC
The DNA here is from genome assembly GCF_021532235.1 of Brevibacterium sp. UCMA 11752. Taxonomy (NCBI): domain Bacteria; kingdom Bacillati; phylum Actinomycetota; class Actinomycetes; order Micrococcales; family Brevibacteriaceae; genus Brevibacterium; species Brevibacterium sp. UCMA 11752. Next base: position 2,712,951 of record NZ_JACBOS010000003.1, read on the forward strand.
CTGACGCAAGTGGGCTGAGACCCGGGCAGCTCACCTCTCATCACTTGCGCAGGCCGCCGGTTTCGGCGCCCTGCGCAAGGCGTGCACCGAATGGCCGGCACTCGTCGGCGGACGTCGTCTGAGGTAGGACGGGACGGACCCGGTTCGGCCAGTTCTGCAGACACTTGAGTTTTCTTTTGCGCTTTATGCCTCTCACGAGGGTTTTTGTTTTAGACTGAAGCAACTTCCCTACCTGCCCGTTCATGGTGACAGAGGAGATAATGTGGCACTCGAACCTTTGACCCCGCAACAGCGTTCAGCCGCTCTGGACAAGGCCTTCAAAGCGCGTCAGGCGCGAGCCGAGGTCAAGTCAGCGCTGAAGAATGGTCAAACCGATCTCGCCGCTGTGCTGAAGAAGGCCGGCGCAGACGAGGCACTCGCGAAGATGCGCGTCGTCGATCTGCTGAGATCGCTGCCCGGCGTCGGTGACCGACGCGCGGAGGCGGCCATGGACGACGTCGGCATCGCATCGTCACGTCGGATCAAGGGCCTGGGCGTACACCAGAAGAATGCCCTGTTGGAGAAATACTCCTGAATGTGTGAACAATAGATCTGTGAATAATCGACTGACCGTCCTCGCGGGACCTACCGCGGTCGGAAAAGGCACCATCAGCGCGTACATCAGAGATCATCATCCCGAGGTCTGGTTCTCCGTCTCCGCCACCACGCGGCCGCGGCGACCCGGCGAAATCGATGGTGTTCATTATCACTTCATCAGCGATGACGAATTCGACTCGCTCATCGCTGCCGGTGAGCTGCTCGAGTACGCCGTCGTCCACGGACGCCACCGCTACGGCACTCCTTCGGCCCAGGTTCAGGAGAAGCTGAGTCAGGGGATACCCTCCCTGCTGGAGATCGATCTGCAGGGAGCACGCCAGGTCAAGGACAAGATGCCCGACGCGCTGTTCGTCTTCCTGTCTCCGCCCAGCTGGGAGGAACTGGTGTCGAGACTCACCGGACGCGGAACGGAAACAGCAGTCGAACAGGAGCGTCGACTGACCACGGCCAAGCAGGAATTGCAGGCCGAATCCGAGTTCGATGTCACGATCGTCAATGACCACGTTCGCACTGCGGCCGAAGAACTCATATCATTGATGGGTATACCCACTACCGATTAGATTGGACATTCATTGCCTGCACAACCTGAAGGCATCACCAATCCACCGATTGATGATCTGCTGGCCGTGACCAGCTCGAAGTACGAACTGGTCTCGATTGCGGCTCAGCGAGCCCGCCAGATCAACTCCTACTACGCCCAGCTCCAAGAGGGCCTACTCGAGAACGTCGGTCCGCTGGTGACCCCGGGTACCCACGAGAAGCCGCTCTCGATCGCGCTCCGCGAGATCAACGAAGGCAAGATCGTGGCCCGCGAAGTCACCGAAGCCGACTTCGGTGCGCTCAGCCAAGAGCCTGTGCAGCCCGCTGCCAGCAACGACGGCGCACTGGACTTCAGCGACCAGTGAGAACCGTACTCGGCGTCGCCGGTGGAATCGCCGCTTACAAGGCGTGCCATGTCATTCGGCGACTCCGGGAACTCGGGCACAGCGTCAAGGTCGTGCCCACCGCCAGCGCACTGAACTTCGTCGGTGCGGCCACCTTCGAAGCTCTGTCCTCACAGACCGTGACCACCGATGTCTTCGACGAGGTCGAATCGGTCAACCATGTCCGCATCGGGCAGGACGCCGAACTCGTCATCATCGCGCCGGCCACAGCCAATACTCTGGCCAAGCTGGCCGCAGGCATCGCCGATGACCTGCTGACCGCCACGGTCCTCACGACGACCGCCGAAGTGGTCGTCGCCCCCGCCATGCACACCGAGATGTGGCAGAACCCCGCCACCGTCGCGAACATCGCGACCTTGAGGCAGCGGGGCATCCATGTCCTCGAACCCGCAGTGGGGCGTCTGACCGGCCCGGACTCCGGTCCCGGTCGTCTGCCCGAACCCGACACGATCGTCGACTTCGCCCTGGCAGCTGCCCGATCAGCGCAGACCGATCCAGTGCTGAACACAGTCGGGCCGCTGAACGACAGACGCGTCGTCATCAGTGCCGGCGGGACCAGGGAACCGCTCGATCCCGTCCGATTCCTCGGGAACCGCTCCTCAGGCAAGCAGGGCATTGCGCTGGCACGTGCCGCTGCCGCCGCCGGAGCCCACGTCGACCTGGTCGCTGCCAACATCGACTCGGGTCTGCTGTCCGCACTGCCCGACAGCGTCGGGATCACCGCAGTCGAGTCCACGCTCGAGCTTCAGGCCCAGATGCAGGCTGCTCAGGCTGATGCTGATGCCATCATCATGGCCGCCGCCGTGGCCGACTACCGCCCAGCCGAGCGCACCGACTCGAAGATGAAGAAGTCGGGTGATGAGGGAATGACTCTGAACCTGGTGCAGAACCCGGATGTGCTTGTGGGACTCGTCGAATCACGTCTCGAACACCAGCTCATCATCGGATTCGCCGCCGAGACCGGAGATTCTCATCACAGCGCACTCGACTATGCGAAGGCGAAGTTCCGTCGCAAGGGCGTCGACCTCCTCGTCTTCAACAATGTCTCGGACGACAGGGCCTTCGGCCACGACGACAATGCCGTCCAGATCCTGAGCGTCGACGGTGACGAAGTGGTCGCCAGCCCAGAACTCACCGGCAGCAAGGACGATGTTTCGGAAAAGGTCATCGAGGCTCTCGTCAGCCGTTTGGAATGCGTAGAATCGACGGCGTGAGTCAATCAAATCTGCGCTTCTTCTCGTCCGAATCCGTCACCGAGGGCCATCCCGACAAGATCTGTGACCAGATCAGTGATGCCGTCCTCGACGATCTGCTGAGTCAGGACCCGAACGCCAAGGTCGCCGTCGAGACAATGGTCACCACCGGTCTCGTCCACGTCGCCGGCGAGGTCAATACCGCAGCCTACGCCGACGTCGCCGGCATCGTGCGCCGGCTCATCACCGGAATCGGCTATGACTCCTCCGACACCGGATTCGACGGTCACTCCTGCGGCGTCTCCGTGTCCATCGGCAGTCAGTCCACCGACATCCATTCCGGAGTGACGAACCCACTGGACTTCCGCGAAGCCGTGGAATCCGACCACGGTTCGAGCCTCGGCGCCGGCGACCAGGGCCTCATGTTCGGCTATGCCGACAACGCCACCGACGTCCTCATGCCCGTACCCATCCATCTCGCCTCACGCATGGCGGAGAAGCTCTCCGAGGTGCGCAAGACCGGTGCATTGGACTATCTGCGTCCCGACGGCAAAACCCAGCTGACACTGGGCTACGACGGCAACGAAGCCGTGTCGATCGAGAACATCGTCGTCTCGACTCAGCACGCAGGCCACGTCGATCAGGCACAGCTTCACGCCGAGGTCAAAGACTTCGTCATCGATCCGGTCATCGCGGGCTCCGGCCTCGATGACAGCCATGCGAACATCCACATCAACCCGGCCGGACCCTTCGTCACCGGCGGGCCGATGGGCGACGCAGGGCTGACAGGCCGCAAGATCATCGTCGACACGTATGGCGGATACTCGCGCCACGGCGGAGGCGCCTTCTCCGGCAAGGACCCCTCGAAGGTCGACCGCTCAGCTGCGTACGCCATGCGCTGGGTCGCGAAGAACGTTGTGGCCGCCGGACTCGCCGACCGCGCCGAGGTACAGGTCTCCTATGCGATCGGACGTGTCGACCCGATGGGCCTCTACGTCGAAACATTCGGCACGGAGAAGGTCGACCCGCACGCGATCTCACGAGCAATTCGCGAGGTCTTCGACCTGCGACCTGCCATGATCATCCAGGAACTCGATCTCCTGCGCCCGATCTACTCTCAGACATCGACATACGGCCACTTCGGCCGTGAGCTCCCCGACTTCACCTGGGAGGTCACGGACCGCGCCGACGATCTGCTGCGCGCAGTCTCCTCGGCTTGATGGACGAACCTCTTCCGATCGACACCGGCACCTCGGCCGTCGGGCAGGTGCTGCTGGCAGCGGAAGACCCCGTGGCCCATGTGCTCATCGATCACCCGGTGCCGCACCTGGCCCGTGCCTTCGACTACGCAGTTCCGGAGAAGTTCGCCGACACGGCCCGTCCGGGTGCGCGAGTCAGGGTCAGATTCGCCGGAAGACTGCGCGACGGCTTCCTCCTCGAACGGGTCGAGAAGTCCGACCACATCGGCCCACTCGCCACCATCGAGCGCATCACCAGTCCCGTCGTGGTGCTCACCCCTGAACTGCTGAGACTAGCCTCTGCCACTGCCCGCCGGTACGCAGGAACCCTCTCCGATGTCCTGCGTCTGGCGATCCCGCCGCGCCACGCACGGGCCGAGAAGGCTGTGCTCAAGGCCGAGGATACGCTGCAGCGCAACGCGAGCAGCTCTGGGACACCGATAGACTCCGACAACGCGAGCTCGGTCTCCGAGTCCTCGACTGCCGATCAAGGGCCTGCCGAGAACACGATCGACCGCCTCGGCGAATGGGTGGTCAACGAGTCTCAGCACGAGCGAGAAGACGACTTCCCGGCCGCTGAGCATCCGCGGATGGCACTGACCTGCGTTCCCGGCCCGACGCCGGGGCTGAGTTGGATCACCGCCGGGCTGGAGGCTGTCCGAGCGACACTGGCTGCAGGAGAGTCGGTGCTGTGGCTGGTGCCCGATCATCGTGAGCTCGCAGTCCTCTCCGCGGCACTTGACGCCAGCCCTGACATCCCCTCCTACTCAGTCCTGAGTGCAGACCAGTCACCGGAGCAGAGGTGGAAAGCGTGGCTGCGCGGCCTGCTGGGCCACACACGCGTGACGATCGGCACCAGAGCGGCCGCCTTCGCTCCGATCGCCGGCCTCGGCCTCATCATCTGCTTCGACGACTCGAACCCGAACTACCTCGACCAGCACGCGCCGTATCCGCACGCCAGAGAAGTGTGCCTGCTGAGATCGACCATCGACGCCACCGGACTGCTGTTCGTCTCCACCGATCGCAGCGCGGAGATCCAGCGTCTGGTCGAGGTGGGGTGGCTTCGTGACGCCACGCCCACCGGCCCCGAGCGCCGTGAGGGCGCGCCCCGCGTCTACGTTCCCGACGAGGAGCGTGACCCCTTCGCCTGGCAGCGCATCCCCTCACGCGCCTGGCAGCTGATGCGCGCTGCCCTGCGCCCCGGCGCCAAGGACACGAACGCGGTCGGACCCGTCCTCGTCCAGGTCCCGCGTGCCGGGTACTACCCGGTGTTCGCCTGCGCGAGATGCCAAGAGGTCGCTCGCTGCCCTCAATGCTCGGCCACGCTGACCACTCAGTCGGAGGTCGGGCCCTTCGCCTGTCGCTCCTGCGGCTACCACTCCGATACGTTCTCCTGCGGGCGCTGCCGCTCGAATCAGGTGCGCTCGATCGTGCGCGGCAGGGGTCGGACAGTCGAGGAGCTGCGCAAGGCCATGCCGGGAATCGAGATCCTCGAATCCGGCGGCGATGACATTCCTGTGGCCATCGACGACAGCCCGCGTATCGTCGTCGCCACCACTGGAGCAGAACCCTATGCTCTCGGTGGCTACGCCTGCGCAATCCTGCTCGACTCGCTGTGGCCGGGGCCGTGGATGCGCTCGACCGATGAAGGAGTCAGCAGACGACTGCGGGCGGCAGTTCTCGTGAGGTCACGCACAGCTGGGGGAGTCGTCTACCTCGGCGATAACGATGAGACGATCCGGAACACGGTGACCACCTTCGACCCGGTCACCACCATGTCCAGAGCTCTCGGCGATCGTTTGGATCTCGGCTTTCCGCCCTACCGTCGCATCGTCGAACTCACCGGTGCCGGCACCGACATCGACGCCGTCATCGCGGCCGTCCCAGACCTCACCGAACTCATCCGCGACTCCGACGGTGACGAGCAGAAGGCCGTTGCCGCCTATCCGATCGCAGCAGGAGACACGGTCGGCGAAGCACTGGCTCATCAGATCGCCTCCCGGTCTGCCAAGAAGCTTCCCCAGGTGCGCGTCCGCATCGACGATCCGCGGTCGCTGTGAGTGCGCCGGTGCCCGGACTCTGCGACTGCTTCGCGAACAAGTAGAATTCCTCAAGTGGATATCGTCTTCGCCGGAACTCCGGATGCCGCAGTGCCAGCCCTCGAGGCCCTTGTCGAATCCCGGCACCGCATCCGTGCCGTCCTCACCCGACCCGATGCCCCGGTGGGGCGCAAACGCGTCCTCACCCCCTCGCCGGTCAAGGCACGAGCCCTCGAACTCGGCCTCGACGTCATCGAGGCGAGCCGACTCCGCGGCGAGGTCATCGCCGAACTCCGAGCCCTCAAGGTCGATGCCGTGGCCGTGGTCGCCTATGGGGCCATCGCCGGCCCGGCAGCGCTGTCGACCGCCGAACTCGGCTGGTTCAACCTCCACTTCTCGCTCCTGCCGGCGCATCGCGGAGCCGCACCGGTCCAACGGGCCCTCATCGCGGGCCAGAGCAGCAGCGGAGTCAGCGTGTTCAAGATCGACGAGGGCATGGATTCCGGACCCGTCCTGCGCAGCCTCGAACTGCCTCTGGACCATCCCGATGTCGCCACCGCCCTCGACGACTACGCCCGCCGAGGTGCGGTCGAACTGGTCGCCGCCTTCGATGACCTCGCGGACGGAACCGCAGTGATGACCCCGCAGTCCGGAGAAGCGAGCCACGCGGACAAGATCGGCATCGATGATGCCCATCTCGACTTCTCCGACTCTGCCCGGGTGATCATCGACCGTTCCCGAGGAGTCAGCCCCAGCCCCGGGCCATGGGCGAACGTCGACGGGAAGCGGACCAAACTCTTCGGACTCACACCCGCGCCCGACGTCACCACCCCTCCAGAAGTCGGATTGCTCACCTCATGGCAGAAGACCGCCGTCCTCGGCTGCGGCGACGGCTGGGTCCATGTCGCGGAGATCCAACCCTTCGGCAAGGCACGGATGGCGGCCGTGGACTTCCTCCGCGGACGTGGCGACATCCGATTCGATCCCACTGAAACCAGCGCCGAGCCGGCGGCAGACCCCGAGCAAGGAGCATGAGACAGATGCCAGCAGATGAGCGCATGCCGCGGAAGAGACCGGCAGGACGAGAGCCGAGACAGGCGAAGAACCTGCCGCGGCGCATCGCCTGGGAGGTCCTCGTCGACGTCGAGACGAAGGACTCCTACGCGAACCTGCTCCTGCCCGCCAAGCTCGCCCGCACGCATATGGACCACCAGGACGCGGCGTTCACGACTGAACTCACCTACGGTGCTCTGCGTCAACAGGAGTTCTACGATGCGATCATCGCCAAGGCGGCGAACCGGTCCCTCGACACCATCGACCCCGAACCGCTGGCAGGCATGCGCCTCGGCGCCCACCAGATCCTGTCCATGCGCGTGCCCGACCATGCGGCACTGTCGGAGACTGTCGCCGTCATCAAGTCCTACGCACCGAAGACATCCGGGTTCGTCAACGCCGTCCTGCGTCGGATCTCCGAGGTCGACCGGGCCGAATGGCTGCGCCGCGTCACCGCCGGAGCCACCGCAGTCGGCGAACAGGCCATCGAGTACTCCCACCCGGAATGGATCGTGAGGGCGATGACTCAGGCTCTCAAGGGCCACGGACGGCAGGCATCTGAACTGCAGGCGCTGCTCGAAGCCGACAACGCGGCCGCGAAGGTCAGCGTGTCCGCTCTGCCCGGACTCATCGACCGCAGCGAACTGCCCGGAGCACCGACCGAGTTCTCACCCATCGGCGTCACCCTCGACACCGCTGTGCCCAAGAACGTCGACGCCGTCGCCACCGGCCGGGCCCGGGTGCAGGACGAAGGCTCCGCGCTGGTGGCCTTGGCACTGGCGCAGGTTCAGGCACCCGCGGGCACCTGGGCGGACCTGTGCGCTGGACCCGGTGGCAAGGCCGCAGTCCTCGCAGCGATTGCGAAGCAGTCGGGGACCACCCTCGATGCCTTCGACTCGAGTGACCACAGGGTCGAGCTCGTGAGATCCTCCACCCAGGCACTCGACAACGTCACCACCCGCGTCCAAGACGCCCGCGACGCCACGGGCCCGTATGCGAAGGTCCTCGTCGACGTCCCCTGCTCGGGCCTCGGTGCCCTGCGCCGCCGTCCCGAAGCCCGCTACCGCCGTCGCCCCGAAGACATCAACTCCCTGGCCGGACTACAGCGAGAACTGCTGCGGGCGGCCTTGAACGCATGCGCTCCGGGGGGAGTCGTCGCCTACTCCACTTGCTCTCCCCACTACGCGGAGACCGTGCTGGTCGTCGACGATGTCCTCCGCGGCCTTGACGTCGAGATCCTCGACGCCCCGGCAGTCCTCGCCGAGGTCACGGGCGCCGATGCCGCAGGGTTCGCCTCGGTGAGCCGGGGAGCGGGACGGTACGCTCAGCTGTGGCCCCATGTCCACAACACCGATGGAATGTTCTTGGCTCTGATGCGGAAGGCGAACTGAAATGGCGATCGAGATCAATCCCAGCATCCTCAGCTCCGATTTCTCGGACCTGCGTGGTGAACTGGCGAAGATCAGCACGGCAGATATGGCGCACATCGACGTGATGGACAACCATTTCGTCCCGAACCTCACCTTCGGGCCTCCCGTGGTCGAACGGATCCAGGCGATCAGCCCGATCCCGCTCGACGCCCACCTGATGATCGCCGAGGCGGACCGTCACGCTCCGGTCTATGCCGAACTCGGCTGCGCCTCGGTGACCTTCCACGCCGAGGCGGCCGCCGCCCCCGTACGCCTGGCCCGGGAGATCCGGAAGCTGGGGGCCAAAGCCAGCCTCGCGCTCAAGCCGGCGACCCCGATCGAACCCTTCATCGACCTCCTCGGCGAGTTCGACCAGATCCTCATCATGACCGTCGAACCCGGTTTCGGCGGGCAGAAGTTCCTTGATGTGTGCCTGCCGAAGATCCGACGGACCCGTGAGGCGATCTCGGCCGCCGGGCTTGAGATCAAACTGCAGGTCGATGGGGGAGTCTCCACGTCGACGATCGAACGCGTCGTCGACGCCGGTGCCGATGTGCTCGTGGCCGGGTCCGCCGTCTACGGTGCTGAGGACGCTGCCACCGCGATCTCAGGGCTGCGTGAGCTCGCAGCATCCCACGTGCACTGAAGAAGGCCGATATGGAACTGCTCGACTGGCTGAACACCCCGGCATTCGAAATGCTGGGCAAACAGGTGCCGTACTCCGACCTGTTCGGCAATATCTGTGCTCTGGCCACAGTGGTCCTCGCACTGCGCCGGAACATCCTGTCCTGGCCGGTCCAGATCCTGGGCTCCATCCTCCTCTTCGCCGCGAGCATCTCCGCGGGACTCGGCGGCAATGCCTCCCGCCAGGTCGTCATCATCGTGGCCGCAGTCTGGGGCTGGACGCAGTGGAAGAAGTCCCGCGAGGCCTCCGGCGAGGTCCTCGTCCGCTGGGCGACCTGGAAGGAGCGACTGCTCCTGATCGGCGCCCTCGTGCTGGGCACCGCGGTGTTCGGCTACGTCCTCGCCCTCGGAGGGTGGTCCTGGAATCCCTATCCAGACGCCTACATCTTCATCGGATCGCTCGTGGCGATGTATGCCCAGGGGCGGGCGATCGTCGAGTTCTGGTTCGTCTGGCTGGCCGTCGACCTCGTCGGGATTCCCTTGGCAGTGGCCGGAGGACTCGTGTTCTCCGGGGCCGTGTACCTCATCTTCCTCGTCATGGTCGTCATCGGCTTCATCGACTGGTCGAAGCGATCACGCCAGACGATCTCCGCGCCGCATCGGGGCGCCACGGACATCAACCGCGGCACCGAGAACTGAGGCTGCCGCGACGGGTGGGAGCGTCCCGCTGGCCGAGACCCCGTGTGAGCGCGGCGGCCACGATGTATTAGGCTGGATTCGTGAAGACCTTTGACTCGCTCTACGCCGAACTCCTGCAGAAATCCCTCGATCGTCCCGAAGGCTCGAAGACCGTGGCCGAACTCGATGCCGGAGTCCATGCGATCGGTAAGAAGGTCGTCGAAGAAGCCGCAGAGGTCTGGATGGCGGCAGAATATGAGACCAAGGACGAGCTCGCCGAGGAGATCTCTCAGCTGCTCTATCACCTGCAGGTGCTCATGGTCGCCAAGGATCTCAGCCTCGACGACGTCAACTCGCATCTGTAGCCTTCCACGCCGGCACAGCCGAACCCCACACAACCGTTGACGATGAAACACAAAAGGACACCATGCTGCGTGTAGCCGTGCCGAATAAGGGCGCACTGTCCGAAGCCGCCTCCGAGATGCTCAGCGAGGCCGGATACTCCACCCGTCGGGGAAGCAAGACCCTTGTCCATCAGGACGAAGTCAACGACGTCGAATTCTTCTACCTGCGTCCGCGCGACATCGCTGTCTACGTCGGCTCGGGAATCCTCGACGCCGGCATCACCGGTCGGGACCTGCTGCTTGAGTCGAAGGCCGAGGCTCAGGAAGTCATCGGTCTCGGATTCGGAGCCTCCCGCTTCTTCTACGCGGGAGTCACCGGTTCCTACTCCTCACCGACCCAGCTGGAAGGCGCACGCATCGCCACCAGCTTCCCGAACCTCGTCGACGCCGATCTGCAGGCCAGGGGCATCGACGCGAAGACCGTTCAGCTCGACGGTGCGATCGAAGTCTCCATCCAGCTCGGCGTCGCCGACGCCATCGCCGACGTGGTCGAGACCGGCAGCACCCTGCGCGCCGCGGGGCTCGAGACGTTCGGCGAGCCCCTGCTGGAATCCGAGGCCGTCCTCGTTCAGCGTGAGGGAGCAGCCGAGTCGATCGAGGTGCTGCGTCGCCGTCTGGAATCCGTGATGGTGGCCCGGCAGTACGTTCTCGTCGACTACAACATCGAAGAGCGCCTCCTGCCCCAAGCACTCGGACTCACGCCCGGCCTCGAATCACCCACGATCTCCCCGTTGCAGGAGACGGGCTGGGTGGCCGCGCGCGTCATGGTCGAATCCAAAGAGGTCAACAATGTCATGGACCGGCTCTACGCTGTCGGTGCCCGTGCAATTCTGGTGACGAACATTGGCGCCTGCCGAATCTGATTTCCGCGTCTTCCGACCCCGTCAGGTGCGCATCATCAGCACCGTCGGCGCCGTGGTGGTGTTCATCGGCTTCGCGGTGCTCTCCGTCGCCCTGCTCGTCGTGGACTGGGACCCCTGGACCCCGCTCGATACGGTCTGGATGAACCTGCTCGGAATCATCTTCGCCGCAGCCCTGCTGCGCCTCGCCGACATCCAAGCTCGACCCAGCGAAGCCGGCCTGGTCGTGAAGAACATGGTCAGGACGCGCACCTTCGCGTGGGGGCAGATCCTCGGCGTCGCCTTCTCGCCCGAGGGTGACGACCCATGGCCCACCCTCGATCTGACCGACGGAACCACATACGCCGTGATGGCGATCCAGCACGCGGACGGGCCCCGAGCCCACGAGGAATGTCAGCGATTGCGTATGCTCATCGCTAGATGGACCCACTTCAAGGAGGAATAGGAATGTCGAACGACACAATCACAGGGGTCGAAGGCCCACTGACCGGATACACGGTCATCGATCTCTCACGCGCACTGGCCGGCCCACATGCGGGAATGATGTTCGGCGACCTCGGTGCCCGAGTGATCAAGGTCGAGAACCCGGGCAAGGGGGATGACTCCCGGTCCTGGGGGCCTCCGTTCGTCGGTCCTGAGGACGATCCTCAGGCCACCTACTTCTTCTCCTGCAACCGCAACAAGGAATCCATCGCCCTCGATCTCAAGTCGGACACCGGCAAGGAGACGCTGCGCGAACTGATCTCCCGCGCCGATGTGCTCATTGAGAACTTCCGCTCCGGCGTCCTCGATCGACTCGGCTTCTCCACCGCCGTGTGCATGGAGATCAACCCCCGCCTCGTGCTCCTCTCGATCACCGGCTTCGGCCACGACGGACCCGAATCCTCACGCGCAGGATACGACCAGATCGCCCAGGGCGAGGCCGGACTCATGTCGCTGACAGGATCCGGACCCGAGGACATGCAGCGTGTCGGCGTTCCCATCGCAGACCTCCTCGCAGGCATCTACGGCTCCTACGGCGTTCTCGCCGCCCTGCTCGAACGCGAGCGCACGGGCAAGGGCAAGGTCGTGCGGACCTCGCTCATCGCCGGCATGGTCGGAGTCCACGCCTTCCAGGGCACACGGGCCACGGTGGCAGGGCAGAACCCCGAGCCCGGTGGCAACCACCATCCTTCGCTCTCTCCCTACGGACTCTTCAACTGCCACGAAGGCGCCGTGCAGATCTCCGTTGGCAACGAGAACCTGTGGCAGAAGTTCTGCGCCGCATTCGACATCGACCCGGCGACCGAGGGCATGGGCGACAACTCCGCTCGTGTCGCGAACCGTCCGGCCGTGATCGAACTCATCGAAAGCAAGTTCGCCGCCTATGGATCGGACGAGCTGCTCGCCAAACTCTCAGACGCAGGAATCCCCTCCGGCACCGTGCGCACCCTCGAAGAGGTCTACTCGTGGGACCAGGCACTGAGCCAGGGACTCAAGGTCTCCGTCGACCATCCCGTCCTCGGCGACATCGACCTGCCAGGACCCCCGCTGCGGTTCTTCGACGCCGACGGTGAGGCCGAGGTCGAGACCACGAGGACCGCTCACGATGCACCGCCTCTGCTGAACGAGGACGCCGAGGCGATCGTGTCCTGGCTCGAATCGTGATTCTGAGGACCCCGGCCACCAGCTGCGCCCCCTGATCGGCAACTGGTGGCAATCCGCAGTTGGTGGCAATCGGCAGTTGGTAGGCCGACACCGCTTTGCCGTTGGTCAGATTTACCGTTGGTCAGACACATCTGAAGCAGGAGATAAGCACGTGGCACGGTTGAACGCACATGAACTCGTCGACATCGTCGTCGATGACGGATCCTTCGTGTCCTGGGATACGACTCCGATCAGTCCCGCCGGGGGCGTCTCCGAGGAATATGCGGCCGAACTCGTCGCAGCCAGGGAGAAGTCCGGGGTCGATGAGGCCATCATCACCGGAGAGGGCATGATCGAGGGCCGGCGCGTTGCCATCGTCGCCGGGGAATTCCGGTTCCTGGCCGGTTCGATCGGCGTCGCTGCGGCTCAGCGGCTCGTCGACGCGATCGAACGTGCCACGCTCGAAGGGCTGCCGCTGCTGGCCGGGCCCGCCTCGGGCGGGACCAGGATGCAGGAGGGCACGATCGCGTTCCTGTCGATGGTCAAGATCACCAACGCCGTGATGGCCCATCGTCGGGCCGCCCTGCCCTACCTCGTGTACCTGCGGCATCCCACCACAGGCGGCGTGTTCGCCTCCTGGGGGTCGATGGGCCATGTCACCGTCGCCGAGGCGGGATCACTCATCGGCTTCCTCGGCCCACGTGTCTACGAAGCCATCTACGGAGAGAAGTTCCCCGAGAACGTGCAGACGGGTGAGAACCTGCACAAGCACGGGATCATCGACGCGGTGATCAGTCCCGAACGGATTCAGACCACCCTCGCCCGCGTCCTCGACGTGCTCATGGGCGCCAAGGAGATTCCGCCCCGCGTCGCCGACCCGGACACACGTCCCGAGAACGTCGACCCGGACTCCGACGCCTGGGACGCGATCACCCGGTCCCGCAACGCCGATCGTCCCGGAGTTCGCGACCTGCTGCGCACCGCGGCCAACACCGTGCTGCCCCTCAACGGCACCGGACAAGGTGAGAAGGACCCGGGACTCCTGCTGGCGCTGGCGAAGTTCGGCTCCGCCCCGTGCATTGTTCTCGGTCAGGATCGTTTCCGCCAGGATTCCCGGGCACCTCTCGGGCCTGCGGCACTGCGAGAGGCCAGGCGCGGAATGCGGTTGGCCGCCGAACTCGATCTGCCGCTGGTGACCGTCATCGACACCCCTGGTGCTGCACTGTCGAAATCTGCTGAAGAGGGCGGAATCGCCGGCGAGATCGCCCGCAGCCTCGCCGACCTCGCGAACCTCGATGCGCCTTCGGTGTCCCTCATCCTCGGTGAGGGGTCCGGCGGGGGAGCGCTGGCACTGATCCCCGCGGATCGAGTGCTCAGTGCCGAAAACGGGTGGCTTTCGCCCCTGCCTCCGGAAGGTGCCTCGGCGATCGTGCACCGGACGACCGACCGTGCGCCGGAGATGGCCCAGAGCCAAGGTGTGCATGCACCCATGCTCATGTCGACGGGAGTCGTCGACCGCATCATCGCCGAACATCCGGATGCGAGTGAGGAGCCATTGGACTTCGTGGCCCGGGTGGGTGCGACACTGGAGTACGAACTCATCGAGCTCATGCGTGAACCATCCGACCGGCGCCTGGCGCGCCGGATGGAACGGTATCGCACACTCGGAATCTGAACGTCGACAAGGAATCTAGGAGAGTCACATGGTTGCCATCAGAGTCATTCCGTGCCTCGACGTCGACGAAGGACGTGTCGTCAAGGGCGTGAAGTTCGCGGACCTCAAGGACGCCGGCGATCCGGTCGAATTGGCCCGACGCTACGGGGAATCCGGTGCGGACGAGCTGACATTCCTCGATGTCACCGCCAGCAGCGGTGATCGCGAGACCGTTCACGATATCGTCCGGGCCTGTGCCGAAGAGGTCTTCATTCCGCTGACCGTCGGCGGCGGCATCCGCAGCGTCACCGACGTCGACCGCCTCCTGCGCGATGGAGCGGACAAGGTCTCCGTCAATACCTCCGCGGTCGCGAACCCCCAGCTCATCAGCGATATCGCCCACCACTTCGGCAATCAGGTCCTCGTCCTGTCTCTCGACGCCAGACGCGCGCAGGGGACACAGACGCCCTCTGGCTTCGAAGTCACCACCCGCGGTGGTCGTGAGGGAACCGGTCGCTGCGCGATCGACTGGATCACCGAGGCGGCCGAGCGCGGCGTCGGCGAGATCCTGCTCAACTCCATCGACGCGGACGGCACCCGTGACGGCTTCGATCTCGAACTCATCGCCGCCGCGCGGGCCGCCGTCGACGTTCCGCTGATCGCGTCGGGAGGAGCCGGACGAGTCGAACACTTCGCTCCGGCCGTGGCTGCCGGTGCCGACGCCCTACTGGCGGCGAGTGTCTTCCACTTCGGGACACTGAGCATCGCCGAAGTCAAGGACGCACTGCGCAAGGAAGGGATCGAAGTCCGATGAGCACACACGATTCTGCCGCGCAGATCGATGCCACCCCGGAGAACTGGCGCGAACTGATCACGGTCAACGCCGACGGGCTGATTCCCGTCATCGTCCAAGAGGTCACCACCCGTGAGGTCCTCATGATGGCCTGGATGGACACCGAAGCCATCGAACGCACCCTGAGCAGCGGTGCCGCAGTGTACTGGTCACGGTCTCGGCAGGAATACTGGGTCAAGGGCGAGACCTCGGGACACACTCAGAAGGTGGCATCCCTGAGCCTCGACTGCGATGCGGACGCACTGCTCATGGAGGTCGAACAGACCGGGCCTGCCTGCCACACCCTGACCCCGACGTGCTTCACCGGAAGGACCATCAGTGCCAACTGACACACGCACGACCGACACCGGGCTGACGATCCGGCCCAGCCTCGATGAGTTCCGCGCTTCGGGCGCCGATCACCGCTTGGTGCCAGTGCACGCGGAAGTCCTCGCCGACTCCGAGACTCCGCTGAGCCTGTACCGCAAACTCACGGACGGCGGTCCTGGCAGCTTTCTCTTCGAATCGGCCGTGTCCGGGGCCTGGGCGCGCTACTCATTCATCGGCTCGGCACCTGTCGCCACCCTGATCTCCGAGGGCGAGAGCTTTCGATGGGAAGGCACACCGCCGGTGGGGATCCCGACCGAAGGCAGCGTTTTGGACGCCGTCACGGCGACCCTTGAACTGCTTGCCGTCGACGCGAGCGAGTCGGCTCTTCCACCGATGGTCTCAAGCTTCGTCGGATACTTCGGCTGGGACATCGTGCGGCAGTTCGAGCGGCTCGGCCCCGCCCGAGCCAACGAACACCATCTGCCGACCGTGCAGCTGATGATCCCCGGCGACATCGCGGTCTATGATCACTACTCCGGGACTCTCACGCTCGTGGCCAACGTATTCAACGTCAATGGTGCCGATACCGGCATCGACGATGCCTACCACGCAGGCGTCGATCGGATCGAGGCGATGCTGTCGAGGATCACCAGGTCCAGCGACGCCGAGATCCTGAGCACTCACTTCGTCCGACCCGAGGTGTCGACCCGCACCGACCCGCAGGTCTACCTCGACAATGTCGAAGCGGCCAAACGCGAGATCGTCGATGGAGAGATCTTCCAGGTCGTCCTCGGCCAACGCTTCGACACAGTCTGCACAGCCGACCCGCTGACCGTCTATCGGATGCTGCGCCATTCGAACCCCAGCCCATTCATGTACCTGCTCAACCTCCATGACGACCAGGGACAGCCTGCCAGCATCATCGGCTCGTCCCCGGAAGCTCTCGTCACGGTCCGCTCCGGTGACGTCGTCACCCACCCGATCGCCGGCTCGCGCCCTCGAGGCGCCACGACCGAGGAGGACTCCGCACTGGCCAGAGACCTCATCAGCGACGCGAAGGAACGTGCCGAACACCTCATGCTCGTCGACCTTGCCCGCAACGACCTCGCAAAGGTCTGTCGGGCTGGCACAGTCGATGTCAGTGAGTTCATGGACATCGTGCGTTACAGCCACATCATGCACATCTCCTCGACCGTACGCGGAGAGCTCGCACCAGGACACGGAGCCGTCGACGTGCTGCGTGCCACGTTCCCGGCAGGCACCCTGTCCGGAGCGCCGAAACCCCGCGCTCTGCAGATCATCGACGAGCTCGAACCCATCGGCCGCGGAATATACGGAGGGGTCGTCGGCTACATGTCGTTCACCGGCGACCTCGACCTGGCGATCGCCATCCGCACCGGAGTCCTCCGCGACTCGGTCATGAGCGTCTATGCCGGTGGTGGACTCGTCGCCGATTCGGTTCCCGAAACCGAATATCAGGAATCGCAGAACAAGGCGGCCGCAGTCCTGGGGGCCGCGGCGGCAGCCAGCGCGGTGGACAAACTCGGAGTCTCGAGCAGGGAACGCGGCTGATATGACGAAATCACGCGGAGTACTCCTCGTCCTCATCCTGGCCGGTGCACTGTGGGCGATCAGCCTTGCGTCCTGGCAGGCCGGTGTCGCCGGTGACTCACTGGGGCCCGCAGGTGTGGCCGATGTCACGGAGGACGCAAGCTCTCAGGCATCGCCGGTCGCGACCGCCTGCGTCGCAATCATCGCCGTCACCGGGCTGCTCTCAGCCATGTTGGGCAAGATCGGACGTTTCGTCGTTCTCGGCTTCGCTGCTCTGGCCGCCATCGGCTACGGCATGACCGCACTACAGTCGGCTTCATCCCCCGGGGCCACCGCCTGGCCGATCATGGCCCTGTTTGCGGCAGCCATCGCACTCATCGTCATCGTCTACATCGCCTTCGCCTCGGCGAGATGGGCCAATTCGAACCGGTACGCCAGGACGGCGGAAGCAGACGGCGAGGAATTCGATTCGGCAGCGACCTGGGACTCTCTCTCCCGCGGAGACGACCCCGATCCCACCGCTGGTGGGGCCGATGATGAATCGAAATGACCTCGTGACCGGGTCGGTGTCTGAACCGAACTCGAAGCGTGTCACAATGGATGCAACAAGTTTTCACGCGTGCCACGCCTGCATCTCTAAGGAGCACCATGTCGCAAACCGTCGCTCGTAACGGCGCAACCGATCTCGACAAATCGACGATCGACTATGCAGCCATCGCCGACCCGGGACACGGAAACTCCGTGGCCGGTTGGACCGGTGTCATCGTCATGCTGATCGGCGTCACGATCGGCTGTGTCGGGTTCACGATCCACACCGCGACCATCACCTACGTCGGCATCGGCGTCGTCGTGCTCGGCCTCATCGCCGGCATCATCCTGCGTGCCGTCGGTCTGGGAAACAAGCCGAAGAAGAAATGACAGTTCTCGACGACATCGTCGCCGGTGTGCGCGAAGATCTCGCCGAACGCCGGAGGCAGACACCGCTGGCAGACGTCACCGATCGTGCGCGTGAGGCTCAGCCTGCGCGTGCGTTCGATCTCACAGCCGACTTCGGGGTCATCGCCGAGGTGAAACGACGTTCTCCCTCCCGCGGAGACCTCGCCCACATCCCGGATCCGGGGACCCTTGCCGGTCTCTATGCCGCTGGGGGAGCACGGGCGATCAGCGTCCTCACCGAAGGACGTCGCTTCTCAGGAAGCCTGGCGGACCTCGACTCCGTCCGCGCAGCCGTTGACGTTCCCGTCCTGCGCAAGGATTTCATGGTCGAGGAGTACCAGTTCCATGAGGCCCGCGCCCACGGTGCTGATCTCGTCCTCCTCATCGTCGCAGCACTCGACGTCAGACAGCTCCACGAGTTCCATGCTCTCGCCCACGAACTCGGGATGACGGCTCTGGTGGAGACCCACAACGCTGATGAGCTGGCGATCGCGGCCGAACTGAATGCCCCTCTGATCGGCATCAACACCCGCAACCTCAAGGACCTCAGCGTCGATACGAACCGTTTCGCTCCCTTGGCCGATCTGGCACCGGCGGACTGCACACTCGTCGCAGAGTCCGGAGTCACCGGTCCCGATGATGTCGAGACCTACGCCGGAGCCGGCGCCGATCTCGTGCTCGTGGGCGAAGCACTCGTCACCGGCGGCGACGCCGAGTCAGCCGTGGCCGCGTTCACCTCGACCGGGCAGGAGCGGCGGGCGGCGACCAGTCGTCAGTCCTGATCCACCCGACCACCATTTCGAACCACGAAGGACGGCAATGACCGATTTGAGCCAGGAGAACGGACCCTACTTCGGTTCGTACGGAGGCAGGTTCTTCCCCGAAGCGCTGATCCCCGCACTCGACGAGATCGAGGAGACATGGCGCAAATCC
Organism: Brevibacterium sp. UCMA 11752; assembly: GCF_021532235.1. Taxonomy (NCBI): domain Bacteria; kingdom Bacillati; phylum Actinomycetota; class Actinomycetes; order Micrococcales; family Brevibacteriaceae; genus Brevibacterium; species Brevibacterium sp. UCMA 11752. Next base: position 2,731,852 of record NZ_JACBOS010000003.1, read on the forward strand.
CAGGTCGACCCGGAGTTCACGCAGCAGCTGCTCGACCTCCAGCAGAACTACATCGGCCGTCCCAGCCTCCTCACCGAGGCCACCCGGTTCGCTGCGCACTGCGGTGGGGCGCGGGTCTTCCTCAAACGCGAAGACCTCAACCACACCGGCAGCCATAAGATCAACAACGCCGTGGGTCAGGCCCTGTTGGCCAAGCGCATGGGCAAGACCCGTGTCATCGCCGAAACCGGAGCCGGACAGCACGGTGTTGCCGCAGCAACTGCCGCCGCTCTCCTCGACATGGAGTGCGAAGTGTACATGGGTGAGGAAGACACCCAGAGGCAGGCACTCAACGTCGCTCGGATGCGACTGCTCGGAGCGAAGGTCAACTCCGTGTCCAACGGCACCAAGACGCTCAAAGACGCGATGAACGAAGCGATGCGCGACTGGGTTGCCAACGTAGAGAACACGCACTACATCATCGGCACAGTCGCCGGCCCGCACCCGTTCCCGGCCATGGTCCGGTCCTTCCAGGACATCATCGGCATCGAAGCTCGCGAACAGATCCAGAACGCCGTCGGTCGTCTGCCTGACGCGGTCTGCGCGTGTGTCGGAGGCGGGTCGAACGCGATGGGCCTCTTCGCCGCCTTCCTCGCCGATCCCGAGGTGAAGATCTTCGGCTTCGAAGCCGGAGGAGACGGCGTCGACAGCGGCCGCCACGCCGCCCGCTTCTCCGGTGGACGCCCCGGAGTCCTGCATGGCTCGGCTACCTATATCCTCCAGAACGAGGACGGCCAGACTCAAGGGTCCCACTCGATCTCGGCCGGACTCGACTACCCATCGGTCGGCCCCGAGCATTCCCACCTCCACGACATTCAGCGCGTCACCTACGAACCTGTCGTCGATGAAGATGCGATGGAAGCCATGCAGCTGCTGTCGCGAACCGAAGGCGTCATCCCCGCAATCGAATCCGCCCACGCCCTGGCCGGTGCTATGCGCATCGGACGGGAACTCGGCAGCGAGGCGGTCCTGCTCGTCAATCTCTCCGGACGCGGCGACAAGGACATGACGACCGCGGCCAAATGGTTCAACTACTTCGACGAAGGAGCTGTGCAGGTATGACGAGCTCAGGACCCCGAACCGGCACCACTCTCGACACAGTCGCCCAGGCAGGCCGCAAGGCCGCCCTGATCGGATACCTTCCGGTCGGCTTCCCCACTGTCGAGGGCTCCATTGAGGCCATGGTCGAACTGGTGAAGTCCGGAGTCGACATCGTCGAGGTCGGCATGCCGTACTCGGACCCGGGAATGGATGGCCCCGTCATCCAGCGTGCCGCCGAGCAGGGACTCGCCGCCGGGGTGCGCACCTCCGATATCTTCTCTGCAGTCTCAGCCGTCGCTGAGGCCGGGGGAACCGCCGTGGTGATGAGCTATTGGAACATCGTGCTGCAGTACGGTGTCTCGGCCTTCGCCCGTGACCTGGACTCTGCCGGGGGCGGAGGCATCATCACCCCGGATCTCATCCCCGATGAGGCATCCGAATGGGTCAGCGCCTCGGACGAATTCGATCTGGACCGCATCTTCCTCGCTGCCCCTTCATCGACACCTGAACGACTGGCCACCATCGTCGATGCGAGCCGCGGATTCGTCTATGCCGCCTCGACGATGGGCGTGACCGGCGTCCGCTCCGAGGTCGACAACCACGCTCGTGAGCTCGTATCTCGACTCAAGGACGCCGGAGCGCCGCACGCCTGCGTCGGGCTCGGCGTCTCGACGCGCGAACAGGCTGCAGAGGTCGCCGAATACGCTGACGGCGTGATCGTCGGCTCGGCGCTCGTGCGCGCTCTCGACAGCGACGGAGTCAGCGGAATCGCTACCTTGGCCGCTGAACTCGCCGAGGGCTGTGCATGAGCCGGGCTCAACTGCTCGCCTCGAACAACGCACTGCAGCTCGGCTCTGCCACGATCCCCGGGTGGGCACTGTGGGTGCTCGCACTCGCTGTGGTCCTCCTCATCGTCGGAATCGTCTTCTTCGTCCTCGCTCGTCGTGCCCGAAAGATCGCCCGAGCAACAGACGCCTCGAAGAAGGGCGGTGAGGACTTCGGGGGACACGGCTTCGGATACTTCGGAGCGGTCACCTCGGCGATCTCGATCACCCCCGACGTGAAGCGGAGAACTCGGGGCGACAGCGGTTCGAAGTCCGACGACTGAGACTTTTAGGTTCGTTTTACGGTCCTTTTTCGCTGCTATTCGGAGCCGCCACGTGGTGTAGGTTGGAAAACCGACTGTGAGAACCACGTCACGACTGTGTCTGAGGACGATCTTCGAAGGGCACCGCGAAAACAGCTAGGGACAGCGCCGTCTTTAACGTAAACTCCTACACCCCGTGAAGGCAGCGATGTACAGTGAACACTCAACGACCCCGAAAGCTCCGCGTCAACCAGTTCGTGCCGGACTCTACGATCCCGCACTTGAGCACGACGCATGTGGGCTGGCGCTCATCGTCCGCTACCGTGGCCCAGCAGACCATGAGGTCGTCGAACAGGCTCTGACCGCACTGCGCAAGCTCGAACACCGAGGCGGCATCGGCTCCGATGAAGGCACAGGGGATGGTGCCGGGATCACCCTGCAGATTCCCCACGACTATTTCGCCGAGGTGCTCGGTGCCGACGGCGTCGAACTTCCGGAGCCGGGCAGCTACTCCGCAGGCATCGGATTCTTCGCTCAGGACTACCGACAGGATCTCATCCCCGACGTGGCTTTCCCCACGGACGACAGGGACGCTTCAGTCACAGAGGGCATGAACGATTCGCACGAGGATCAGGACGACCTCGTCAAGCGGATCGCCGCCGAAGAGGGACTGCAGGTCCTTGCCTTCCGCGACGTACCCCACGACGCGAGCGTGTTGGGCGAGACCGCACGCACCACGATGCCGCGCATGCGCCAGCTCTTCCTCGCCATCGACGAGCGGTATCCGTCCCGGGACCCACAGGATCTGAGCCGCCGGTCCTACATCGTGAGGAAACGCCTCGACCATGCGGGTCTCTACTGCCCTTCTCTCAACCCGGGCACCATCACCTATAAGGGCATGCTCTCAACGGGTCAGCTCTCTGCCTTCTACACGGAACTGCTCGACGAACGGCTGACTTCTCGGATCGCACTCGTGCATTCTCGCTTCTCGACGAACACGTTCCCGTCCTGGCAGCTCGCGCAGCCCTTCGGCACGATCGCCCACAACGGTGAGATCAACACGGTGCGCGGCAACCGCAACTGGATGCAGGCCAGGGAGTCGAAGCTGGCCTCGGACCTGCTCGTCTCCCCGGTGCCCGGCACCTCGACGAGCCTGGACAGACTGTGCCCGATCGTGCCGCCCGGCGCCTCGGACTCGGCGTCATTCAACTCGGTGCTCGAACTCATGGTCGCCTCGGGCAGGTCGCTGCCGCAGGCAATGCTGATGATGATCCCGGAGGCCTGGGAGAACAATCCAGGCATGGGGGAGTCCCGCAAGGCGTTCTACGAATACCACTCGCTGCTGATGGAGCCGTGGGACGGACCCGCCTGTGTGGCATTCACCGACGGGAAGCTGGCTGGGGCGGTCCTCGATCGCAACGGCCTGCGTCCTGCGCGCTACGTCATGACCTCCGACACCGTGGTCCTGGCCAGTGAGATCGGCGTCGTCGACCTGCCCGAAGCGGACATCGTCGCTCGCGGTCGGCTGACTCCGGGACGCATGTTCCTCGTCGATACCGAGTCCGAACGGATCATCTCCGACACGGAGATCAAGAATCAGCTCGCCACTGAGCATCCCTATGAGGAGTGGGTCAAGAGCTGTTCGCGTCGACTCGCGGATCTGCCCACTCGGATCCACGTCACTCACCCGCAGTCATCGGTGCGCAGGCGTCAGCGAACCTTCGGCTACACCGAGGAGGAGCTGCGTATCCTCATCTCGCCGATGGCCGAGACCGGGGCAGAGCCCCTGGGAGCCATGGGTACGGACACGGCGATCGCGGCCTTGAGCAAACGACCGAGGCTGCTCTTCGACTACTTCCATCAGAACTTCGCTCAGGTGACGAACCCGCCGCTGGACTCAATCCGCGAAGACATCGTCACCAGCATGTCCTCGGGCATCGGGCGCGAAGGCAACCTGCTGCAGTTCTCCGAGCCGGACTCCGCGCATATCCTGCTCGATCAGCCGGTCATCGACAACGACGAACTGACGGCGATCTCGTACGTCCAGGGCCACCACCTCGGCGTCGACAATGGACGACCAAGTGTGACGCTGGCCGGCCTGTATTCGGTGAATGCCGGGCCTGATGCCATGGCCAAGCGCCTCGAGGCGCTGTGTCGGGAAGCCAGCGCGGCCGTCGAGGCCGGAGCAGTGTTCATCATCCTCAGCGATCGGGACTCGACAGCTGATCTTGCTCCGATTCCGTCGCTGCTGCTGACTTCGGCCCTTCACCACCACCTGGTGCGGCAGCGTTCGCGGACGCGGGTGTCCATCATCGTCGAGGCCGGCGATGTCCGTGAGGTCCACCATGTCGCCACTCTGGTCGCATTCGGTGCCTCCGCTGTGAACCCGTACCTCGCCATGGAGACCGCCGAAGCGCTGGTGCGCTCAGACAGGATCCGCGGCATCAGCGAATCTGCGGCCGTGGAGAATGTGCTCACGGCGCTGAACAAGGGGCTGCTGAAGATCATGTCGAAGATGGGGATCTCGACTGTCCAGTCCTACCACGGTGCCCAGACCTTCGAGTCCCTCGGGCTTTCGGACGACTTCATCGACGAGTTCTTCACCTCCACCCCGCACCAGCTCGGGGGCAAGGGAATCATTGAGATCACCGCGGAATCGAGTGCTCGGCATGCCGACGCCTACCGTGATGACCATCCACGGCCCTCGCACCGGAATCTGCTGGTCGGAGGGGAATATCAGTGGCGGCGGGAAGGTCCGGGCCACCTGTTCAACCCGGAGACGATCTTCAAGCTCCAGCACTCCACTGCCACAGGTCGCTTCGATATCTTCGAGCAGTACACCCACGCCGTCGACGAGCAGTCACGTGAGCTCATGACTCTGCGCGGACTGTTCGACCTCGTTCCCACGGAATCGGGTCCGATCGACATCGCCGAGGTGGAGCCGGCCAGCGAGATCATGAAGCGCTTCTCGACTGGTGCAATGAGCTACGGCTCACTGTCCCAAGAGGCACACGAGACGTTGGCCATCGCCATGAACCGCATCGGCGGGAGGTCGAACACCGGTGAGGGTGGAGAGGACACCGAACGTCTCGTCGATCCCGAACGCCGATCGGCTGTCAAGCAGATCGCCAGCGGACGCTTCGGGGTCACCAGCCATTACCTCACTGAGGCCGACGACCTGCAGATCAAGATGGCTCAGGGCGCGAAGCCGGGGGAGGGCGGACAGCTGCCCGGGACGAAGGTCTACCCATGGATCGCGAAGACCAGACATGCCACTCCCGGAGTGGGGCTGATCTCTCCGCCGCCGCATCACGACATCTATTCGATCGAAGACCTTGCTCAGCTCATCCACGATCTCGGTCGCGCCAATGCCAGGGCCCGCGTGCACGTGAAACTCGTGTCCGGGATCGGCGTCGGCACGGTGGCCGCAGGCGTGGCCAAGGCCGGAGCGGACGTCGTCCTCGTCTCCGGTCACGACGGAGGCACCGGGGCCAGCCCGCTGAACTCCCTCAAGCATGCCGGCACCCCCTGGGAGCTCGGCTTGGCCGAGGCCCAGCAGACCCTGGTGCTCAACGGGCTGCGAGAGAAGGTCAGCGTGCAGGTCGACGGCCAGCTCAAGACCGGCCGCGACGTCATCATCGCCGCCCTGCTGGGGGGTGAGGAGTTCGGATTCGCGACCACGGCCCTCGTGGTCTCCGGCTGCATCATGATGCGTGTGTGCCACAAGGACACATGTCCCGTCGGCGTCGCGACCCAGAACCCGAAGCTGCGCGAACGCTTCCACGGACAGGCCGATCACGTCGTGAACTTCTTCACCTTCATCGCCGAGGAGGTCCGCGGCTACTTGGCGCAGCTGGGCCTGCGCTCGCTCGACGAGGCGATCGGTGCGGTCGAGAGGCTGCGCATCGATGAGAAGCGTGCCGAGGCCTCGGGCCTCGACCTCGATCTGGCATCGATCCTCACCGTGCCCGAGGACGTCCATGGCAACACCGACGTGCCTCGCAAATGCACTACCGAGGTCAACCGCGACTTCGCGGGGGAACTGGACCTGCGTCTGCTGGCCGAGGCCGGGGAGTCGATCGAGTCCGGGGCGAAGGTCAGAATCACCTCGGCGATCGAGAACACGGACCGCAGCGTCGGCACCCTGCTGGGGCACAATGTCACGCTCGCCCATGCGGATGCGGGCCTGCCCGAGCACACGATCAGGCTCGACCTGCACGGCACGGCCGGGCAGTCACTCGGTGCCTTCCTGCCTCGCGGGGTCAGCATCGACCTGCACGGCGACGCCAACGACTACGTCGGCAAGGGGCTGTCGGGCGGGACCATCAGCGTGCATCCGCACGAGGAGAACCCGACCAGACCCGAGCACAACGTCATCGCCGGCAACGTGCTGGGCTACGGCGCGACAGCCGGCAAGCTGTTCGTCTCCGGCCAGGTGGGGGAACGGTTCATGGTGCGCAACTCGGGCGCCGAGGCTGTGGTCGAAGGGATCGGTGACCACGGGCTCGAATACATGACCGGCGGGCTCGCCGTGATCCTCGGCAGCACCGGACGCAACTTCGCCGCCGGCATGTCGGGCGGCACGGCCTACGTCCTGGACTTCAACCCCGCCAAGCTCAACCCCAAGGAACGCGCTGCCAGCGTATTCCGGTTCACCGGGGTGGGAATCACCGACATGGAAGTCCTCCAGCGCCTACTGAGCGAACATGTTCAATGGACGGGCTCGCCCCTGGCTGCCCAGCTGCTTGACGGACTGCGCCGAGGAGAGGACGTCCTCTCCCGCTTCACAAAGATCATTCCCGTCGCCTATGCGATGGTCAAAGACGTCCAGGAAGAGTTCACCGCGGCAGGTCAGTCCGCGGATTCGGATGAGGCCTGGCACAAGATTCTGGAGGTCGCCAATGGCTGATCCACATGGATTCCTCACCACCGACCAGCGCGAGCTGCCACGGCGGCGCCCGGTTCCCATCCGACTCATGGACTACCGCGAGGTCTACGAAGCAGGCGATCCGGAGCAGCTGCGCAGGCAGGCATCGCGCTGCATGGACTGCGGCGTTCCGTTCTGCCATCAGGGCTGCCCCTTGGGCAATCTGATTCCGGAGTTCAATGATGCGATGTATCGCGGCGAACTTCCGCGGGCCGTCGAACTTCTGCATGCAACGAACAACTTCCCGGAATTCACCGGTCGCGCCTGCCCGGCACCGTGTGAGAATGCGTGCGTCCTCGGGATCAATCAGCCTGCTGTGACGATCAAGCAGGTCGAGGTCTCGATCGTCGACCAGGGCTTCGCCGCCGGGCTCATCCAGCCGATGATTCCTGAACGGATCACCGGGCAGACCGTTGCCGTCATCGGTTCTGGTCCGACCGGGCTCGCCGCGGCCCAGCAGCTGACTCGGGCCGGGCACACCGTCGTCGTCCACGAACGCGACGACCGCCTCGGCGGACTGCTGCGCTACGGGATCCCGGACTTCAAGCTCGAGAAGCAGCACATCGACCGTCGTCTCGATCAGATGCGCGCCGAAGGCACCCGGTTCAAGACCTCGGTCGAGATCGGCAGGGACATCAGTCTCGAGGACCTGCAGTCGAGCTTCGACGCCGTCATCGTGTGCACAGGTGCCACAGTGCCCCGTGATATGAGCATCGGCGGTCGCGACCTTCGCGGAGTCGAATTCGCGATGGACTATCTGGTGCCCTCGAATCGTGTGCAGGCGGGGGAGCAGCCTGGACCCGGTGGAGTCAAGAGCCACATCGACGCTGCGGGAAAGCACGTGGTCATCATCGGCGGTGGTGACACGGGTGCGGACTGTCTTGGCACGGCCCTGCGGCAGTCTGCAGCCTCGGTCACGACGCTGGCGATCGGAGCTCAGCCGCCCATCGACCGCAGCGAGGCAGATCCCTGGCCCACGGTCCCGCGCGTCTTCGAGGTCCAGTCCTCCCATGAGGAGGGCGGCACGCGGCGCTACCTCGCATCGACGACAGGGTTCGCCGGAGACGAGGGGGGCCGGGTGGTCGGGATCGATGTGGCAGAGACCCAATTCGTCGACGGTCGCCGCGTGCCGACTCCTGGTACCGAGCACCGTTTGGATGCAGACCTCGTGCTCCTGGCTCTCGGCTTCTCGGGGCCGGAATCCGAAGCTCTCGGCCTCGACGTCAGCGACAGCGGGGCCTTCGCCCGTGATGAGGCCTATCTCGGCTCGACTCCCGGGGTGTTCATCGCCGGTGACGCTGGGCGGGGTCAGTCGCTCATCGTGTGGGCGATCGCCGAGGGGCGGTCGGTCGCGGCCGAGGTCGACCGGTTCCTCACAGGATCGACTCGACTGCCTGAACCGGTCGGACCACACGACAGATCGTTTTAAATGCTAAGATGGTCTGTGTCATTTAATGAGAAGTCCGCACATTGGTGTGCGTGACTCTCCTCCGACGAACAGACGTGGCGGGCGGTTCGGATCGCCCGCCACGGTACAGGTAGGGTGGTGTGCATGAGGCGTGCAAAGATAGTCGCAACATTAGGTCCGAATCAGAACTCCTATGAAGAGATCCGCGCGCTCGTCGACGAAGGCGTCGATGTGGCCAGATTCAATCTCAGCCACGGCAAGCGGGAAGAACACGAAGAGAAATTCGCCTGGGTTCGCCAGGCCGCACTCGACACCGGCCGTGCCGTCGCGCTGCTGCTCGATCTGCAGGGCCCGAAGATTAGGGTCGGCAATTTCGCCAACGGCAAGGAAGAGCTGGTCGAAGGCGCAACCTTCACCATCACCAACCGCGACATCGCCGGCACCGCCGAGGTCGTGAGCACCACACTGTCGACTCTGCCGGGCGATGTGTCCGTCGGCGATCCGCTGCTCATCGATGATGGGCGCCTGCGTCTGCGTGCCACCGAGGTCACCGACACCGATGTCGTCACCGAGGTGGAGATCGGCGGAACGATCTCGAACCACAAGGGCATCAACCTTCCCGGTGTTCCGGTCTCCGTGCCGGCGCTGTCAGAGAAGGACATTGAGGACCTCAAATGGGGCCTCAAGCTCGGCTTCGACTGGGTGGCGCTGTCCTTCGTCCGCAGTCCCGAGGACATGGATGATGTCAGGGCAGTCATGGACGAGGTCGGCATCTCCGCACCCGTCATCGCCAAGCTGGAGAAGCCGCAGGCCGTCGAACAGCTCGACGCGGTCATCGACGCCTTCGACGGAATCATGGTCGCCCGCGGCGACCTCGGCGTGGAGCTGCCCCTGGAACAGGTTCCGATCGTGCAGAAGCGTGCGGTCGAGATCGCCCGGCAGCAGGCCAAACCCGTGATCGTGGCCACTCAGATGCTCGAGACCATGATCGATGCGGCCAGGCCCACCCGCGCCGAGGCGAGCGACTGCGCCAACGCCGTCCTCGACGGAGCCGATGCTCTGATGCTCTCGGGTGAGACTTCAGTGGGCGACTACTGGGTCGAAGCGATCCGGACCATGAGCCGCATCATCGAGTCCACCGAGGAACACGGCATGGAACGGATCCCGCAATTGGGCACAGTTCCTCACACCAAGGGTGGGGCAGTGACCGCCGCAGCGGTCCAGATTGCTGAACAGCTCGACATCGATCTGCTGTGCACCTTCTCCCAGACGGGTGACTCCGTACGCCGGATGTCGCGTCTGCGTCCCGCGTGGCCGATCCTCGGCTTCACCCCCGATGCTCAGGTTCGCCACCAGCTGGCACTGACCTGGGGTGTACGCCCCTACCTGGTCAAGACCGTGCGGCACACGGACCAGATGGCCAGACAGGTCGATGCTGTGCTGCTCGCGGACGGAACTGCCCACGAAGGCGATCAGTCCATCCTCGTGGCCGGGTCTCCTCCCGGCATCCCAGGGTCGACCAATGCCCTGCGCATCCACACGATGGGTGATGCGGCCAAGGGAGTTGCCGCGGCCTACGAGGACTCCTCGGATGATGAGGAAGATCCCTTGGCCGGGTACGGCATCGTCTCCGAAACGCCGGTCACCCGTGAGGTGCCGATCATCAAGGAGAACGGCACGCCGAGGCACTGAGGCTCTCTATAACGGCGGCTGCCCCTTTCCGGGGTGGCCGCCGTTGTCATGTGCCGTTTCCATATGCGCGAGCAGCCGCCTGAGCGGTTGGCGCCAGTGAGAGCCACTTCACTTGGACTTGCGGAATTTCTGAGATTGCTCAACAGTTGTTCATTGAGTTGAACATTGCCTGAACTGAGATTCGCTCGAATTGAGCACCATTCGGGTTGAGCATCGTTCGGAAACCGACAGACGAAGAAGAGGAGTGGCATGAGATTGCCCAAGTGGACCCGATCATTCGGGGTGCAGGTCACCATAGCCCTGATTGCGGGCGTGATCCTCGGGTTGATCGCCCGATCCTGGGGTCCGGTCAGTGAGAGTCAGGACAACTGGCTCGGTCAGACCTTGGACACCATCGGATCGTCCTACGTGACACTCCTCAAGGCGGCCGTCGTGCCCCTCGTCATCACCGCGATCATCGCCAGCATCGGCAATCTGCGTAAGGTCACGAATGCGGCCAGGCTCGCAGTCTCCACGCTTCTGTGGTTCGCCTTCACCGCGCTCATCGCCGTCCTCATCGGACTCATCCTCGGTGTTGTGATTCAGCCGGGCATGCACGCTGACGCCGCATCGTTGAACGGTGCCGCCCCTGATTCTCAGGGCAGCTGGATCGGCTTCCTGACCGGTCTTGTGCCCGTGAACTTCCTCGGCCTCGAGGTCGCGACCTCGCCCGATGAGGCCGGGGGCCTGGTCTCTGAGGTCGACTTCAACATCCTTCAGCTCATCATCGTCTCCGGTGCCATCGGCATCGCCGCGGTCAAGGTCGGCAAGGCCGCCGAACCTTTCCTCCAGTTCGTCGAATCGGCCTTGGCCGTCGTGCAGAAGGTGGTCTGGTGGATCGTGCGCATCGCACCGATCGGCACCCTCGGCCTCATCGGCAACGCGGTCAACTCCTACGGCTGGTCGACGATGGGTTCTCTGCTGTGGTTCGTCGTTGCTGTGTACGTGGGGCTGGCGATCGTCTTCTTCGTCGTCTATCCGACACTGGCCAAGCTCAACGGTCTCTCCGTTCGTCAGTACTTCTCCGGTGTGTGGCCGGCCGCCCAGATGGGCTTCGTGTCCCGGTCATCGATCGGCACCATGCCTGTGACCCAGAAGGTCACGACCGACAACTTCGGCGTTCCGCAGAGTTACGCCGCCTTCGCAGTCCCCTTCGGGGCGACGACGAAGATGGACGGCTGTGCCGCGATCTATCCGGCGATCGCCGCTGTCTTTGTGGCCCAGTTCTTCGGAATCGATCTCACGATCGTGCAGTACTTCCTGATCGTGTTCGTCTCCGTCATCGGTTCGGCGGCAACGGCCGGAACGACCGGTGCCACTGTGATGCTGACTCTCACGCTGTCCACCCTCGGACTGCCCCTTGAAGGTGTGGGTCTGCTCCTGGCGATCGAGCCGATCGTCGACATGGGGCGCACAGCGCTCAATGTCTCGGGACAGGCTCTCGTTCCCGCCATTGTGGCCAAACGCCACGGCATCCTCGATGTCGACCGCTACGATGCTGCTCGTGTGGACGGCTATGTGCCGGTCGATGAGGACACAGAGGAGACTGCCGGCGACTCCGATGAGGCTGAACTCGAACAGCCCTCGAGTGGAGTGCGTTCCTGACTCAATTGGGCACCTGGCCGGCATGAGCATTTCGCTCATGTCGGCCAGGCTCATGGTGGTCAGAAGTGCATTTCGAGCTGTTGCGGGGCAGAGCGCTTCGCTGGTGGCCGAGTTCGCGGCAGAAAGTTCTTGGCGGAGTCAGTGAAGGGCCGGCGAACATGAGTTCGCCGGCCCTTCACTGCTGTTTCGTGCCCTGTGACCGTCTGACGACTGTCTGGGTATAAGTACCGGATGTGGGACTCGAACCCACACGTCTCTCGACAATGCATTTTGAGTGCACCGCGTCTACCGATTCCGCCAATCCGGCTCGGCCGCGGAGCGAATCCGCGACAGAGTCGAGTTTACGACAGCTTTTATGTGATTGCACAATCGGCGGCGGTGGTGACCATCACACGGGTGGCTACCATCACAGAAGAAACTTGGGTACCGACGTCGGTGCGCGCGTGGGCCTGGTTTAGACTGGTGCCGTGCTTTCAAACAGCGAACAACCAACTTCAGATGAGTCCGTGCCGGTTCGCCGCGTCGTAGTGGCGGAAGACGAGGCCGTGATTCGTCTCGATATCGTCGAGATGCTGCGCGAGGTCGGATACGACGTCGTCGGCGAAGCCGCAGACGGCGAATCCGCAATCCGCCTGGCCGAAGAGCTGCGCCCTGATCTCGTCGTGATGGACATCAAGATGCCCATCCTCGACGGAATCTCCGCAGCAGAGAGGATCGCCAAGGCGCGCATCGCTCCGGTGGTCCTGCTCACGGCCTTCTCGCAGAAGGAGCTCGTCGAGCGAGCTCGTGATGCGGGAGCAATGGCTTACGTGGTCAAGCCCTTCACCGCTGCAGATCTCATTCCGGCCCTCGAGATCGCCTTGTCGCGTCATGCAGAGATCAGCTCGCTCGAGAGCGAGATCTCCGATCTGACCGAACGCTTCGAAACCCGCAAGGTCGTCGAGCGCGCCAAGAGCCTGCTCCAGACCTCGATGGGTCTGAGCGAGCCCGAGGCCTTCCGCTGGATCCAGAAGACGTCGATGGATCGTCGCCTGACCATGCGCGAGGTCGCGGACACCGTTCTCAAGCAGATCGGCTCCGACAAGTAGTCAGCGTCCACCCCAACACACACCGAGGCCGACGAATCCGATGAGGATTCGCCGGCCTCCCGCGTTATGCAGTCACCGTTTGCAGATCACGCTGTCTGCAGATCACACTGCCTGGAATGACACTGCCTGCAGATCATTTGGGCTTGGTTTTGAGGATCATGTTCGTGATTCGCACGATTGAGAGGAGCCGACCGGCGGTATCGGTCATCTTCACCTCGTGAGACACGATCGTGCGTCCCTGGTGGAGCACCTCGGCGCGGCCGGTCACTGTGCCGTCCCTCGCCGCACGCAGATGTGTGGCATTGAGGTCGACGCCGACGACGTTCTTCCCGCCGGAGATGAGGAACGAATGCATCGAGGCCAGGGATTCAGCGAGTACGACATGGCCGCCGCCGTGGAAGAGGCCCATGGGCTGAGTGTTGCCCGCTACCGGTGCGGTGCCCGTGACGTGGTCGTGGGCCAGCTCTGTGAACTCGATCCCCATCTTCGCCGCCAGATCACCGACTGCGTCGGGGGCGTTGAGCTGGCGGAGCAGCTGTCTGCACTGCTTTTCGGTGGTCTCCGCAGTCAGTGATGCATCCGGTCTGAACATCGTTCTCCTTCATGTCAGTTTTGAACGATAGGCTATGCCATGTGACTCAAGTAAACGAATCCCTCCTGCTCATCGATGGACACTCTCTGGCCTACCGGGCATTCCACGCCCTGCCGGTGGAGAACTTCGCCACCAGCACCGGCCAGTCGACGAACGCCATCTACGGCTTCATCTCGATGCTCATCAATGTCCTCAGGGACGAGTCGCCCAGCCATGTGGCCGTGGCCTTCGACCTGGGACGTCAGACGTTCCGCCTCGAAGAGTATCCGGAGTACAAGGCCGGACGGGCCAAGACGCCACCGGAGTTCCACCCTCAGATCGACCTGATCAAGGACATCGTCGTCGCGATGGGGATCACTGTGGTGACCAAAGACGGGTTCGAAGCCGACGATGTGCTGGCGACCATGGCCCGTATGGGCACCGAAGCAGGCGCCAATGTCGAGGTGATGAGCGGAGACAAGGACTCGTTCCAGCTCTCCAACGAGTCCGTGACGATCCTCTACCCAAAACGCGGCGTCAGCGACCTCAATCGCATGACCCCAGCCGCGATCGAAGAGAAGTACGCGGTGACTCCAGCGAACTACCGCGGACTCGCTGCTCTGGTGGGGGAGAAGGCCGACAACCTTCCCGGAGTGCCCGGTGTCGGTGACAAGACAGCGGCGAAATGGCTGACAACCTACGGTGACCTGCCCGGAGTGCTCGAGAACGCGGAATCGATCAAGGGCAAAGTCGGAGAGAAGCTTCGCGACCACGTCTCTGAGGTCGAACGCAACTTCCGACTCAATCGCCTCCTCGACGATGTCGACCTGGGCCTGACCTACGCCGACCTGAAATGGGGCGAGGGTGACCCGAGCGAACTATCGAGCCTGTTCGACCAGCTCGAATTCCAGGCTCTCGGCAAACGGCTGAGTGCGATCTTCGGTGAGGAAGCCGTACCCGAGGAAGCCGCCGGACCCGCGCGCGAAGTCTCCGTTGAGACTCTCGACGTTGCAGAGCTGCTTGAGAAGATGTCTGATTCCGATGTGCTCGCGCTTGACTCCGACGCGCGTTACGAACTCGGGCACGGCGATGTTCGAGTCCTCGCCGTCTCCGGCACACCGGAGGAAGCCTGGGTCGTCGACCTCGCCGAGGCGGGGGAGAGCGCCGTGGCGAATCTGAGTTCGGCGCTGCGGACGAAGACCCTCATCCTGCACAGCGCGAAGACGCAGATCAAGGCCTGGCGCTCACTGGGCCTCGAGGTCGACGACGTTGCCGGTGACACGGCTCTGGCCGCTTACCTCCTGGTGCCCGATCAGCGCAGCTACGAGCTGCCGCAGATCGCGCTCGAACGAGCCGGAATCGAACTGAGCGAGCCCGGAAGCGACAGCGGACAGCTGGCCCTCGACCTCGACTCGGACCAGACCGCTCAGACACACGGATACAGGGCTGCCGCGCTGCTTGAAGTCCACGAGATCCTGGCACTGGCAATCGACGAAGCGAACATGAGCCAGGTCTACCGCGACATCGAACTGCCGCTGGTTCCAGTGCTGGCCAAGATGGAGCTGGCAGGCATCGCAGTCGATGAAGCGGGTCTGTCCGGGCTCATCGATGAGTTCACCAAGCAGGCGGAGGAAAGCGCGAAGCTCGCCTATGAGGCGATCGGCCATGAGGTCAATCTCGGTTCGCCCAAGCAGCTGCAGGCCGTGCTCTTCGACGAACTCGACATGCCCAAAACGAAACGTACGAAGACCGGATACACCACCGATGCCGACGCGCTGGCGGAGCTGTTCATCAAAACCGAGCATCCGTTCCTGCAGCATCTGCTGGCCTACCGTGATTCCACGAAGCTCAAGCAGACCGTCGTGGGTCTGCTGAAGACCGTGGCCGAGGACGGTCGCATCCACACGACCTACCAGCAGACCGTCGCCGCGACGGGCCGACTGTCCTCGCTCGACCCGAATCTGCAGAACATTCCGGTCCGTACCGAATCAGGGCGGCGTATCCGTGAGATCTTCATCTCCGACCCCGAGGTCGAGGACTCTCGGCTCTTGACAGCCGACTACTCGCAGATCGAAATGCGCATCATGGCCCACTTGTCCGGCGATGCCGCACTGATCCAGGCATTCAAAGACGGCGAGGATCTGCACTCATACGTCGGTTCGAAGGTCTTCGGAGTTGGCATCGACGAAGTGGACTCGGCGATGCGCTCGAAGGTCAAGGCCATGTCCTACGGACTGGTCTACGGGCTGTCCGCCTATGGCCTGTCCCGACAGCTGGCGATCGGTGTGGACGAGGCGAAGAACCTCATGGAGCAGTACTTCGAGCGCTTCGGCGCGGTCAAGGACTATCTCGATGAGATCGTCGAACAGGCTCGAGCCAACGGCTACACAGAGACCATCATGGGTCGCAGGCGGTACCTGCCGGCCCTGCACAGCGACCGGCGGCAGCTCCGGGACATGGCCGAACGTGCCGCCCTCAACGCCCCGATTCAGGGATCGGCGGCCGACATCATGAAGATTGCGATGCTCAAGGTCAGCGACCGCCTCGGCGATCTCAAGTCGACGGTCCTGCTCCAGGTCCATGACGAGATCATCGTCGACGTCCACCCAGGTGAGGTCGAATCCGTCACGGCGATTGTGACCGAGGAGATGGGATCAGCCTTCGAGTTGGACGTACCCCTCGACGTCAACGTCGGAACCGGAGTCTCCTGGCACGACGCAGCCCACTGACGCGACGGTGAGCCGGCCACCGAGGTGGACGCGACGCGGAGGTGAGCGTGACGCGACGGCGGACGTGACGCGGAGATGCGCGTGACGCGGAGGTGAACCGGTATTCATTGTGCGATTACGTTCGAGAATACGGCTGGGGGCGACCGTAATCGCACAATGAATGTAGGTTCAGCGCGAAGCGAGGTGCACGAAGAGGGGCTGTGGTGCGCATTGCTGTTCGCAGCGGGGACCCTGGCGAGTTCGCAGCGGGGGCCCTGACGGGTGCGCAGCAGTGCGGGAGTCAGTGCCTACAGCAGTGCGGGAGTCAGTCCTTATTCAGAGTGGTGGAGAAGATGACGGTGCCGGGCATGAGCGAACCGCGCAGGGGAGACCAGCCGCCCCAGGCGGTCTGGTTGGACTCCGGCCATTCCGGCTCCGTCACCGAATCGATCGTGAAGCCGGCCGTGACCAGCAGATTCACCCAATCGCCCATTGTCCGGTGGTGCTCGGCGTAGACCGGCTGCCCGTCCGCGGAGATCTCCACGTACGGCGTGCGGTCGAAGTATGAGTACTCGACGGTCAGTCCCGCTTCGCCGGGCACATCGGGAAACATCCAGCGCAGCGGGTGGGTGGTGGAGAAGGCCCACCGTCCGCCCGGTCGAAGCACACGAGCGACCTCGGAGAAGACGACATCGGCGTCCTTCACGAAGGGCAGTGCGCCGTAGGAGGAGAACCCGACATCGAAGCTGTTCGACGCGAACGGCAGCTGGCGGGCATCGGCGTGGAGGAATGTCGGGGGAGTGGCATCGTCGCTGAGCGGGTGTTCGCGCTGGAGCCTGGAAGCCTGCTCGAGCATGCCTGAAGACACGTCGACGCCGGTCGCGATCGCCCCTTCCTCGGCCAGCCAGCGTGAGCACTGTCCGGCGCCGCAGCCGACCTCGAGGATCTGCCTGCGAGCGACATTGCCGAGCAGATTCACATCGGATTCGCGGATTCCCTCCGGACACCAGATGAAATCCGTGTCGCCGAGCGCACTGCCGTGCTCGGCCAGGTAATCCTCGGCAGAATTGTCCCAATAGCCTCTGTTGGCGCGGACTGAGGCCTCTTCATCGATGGGCAGATAGCCGCCGCTGATGACCTCGGCCTGATAACTTCCGTCGCTCATCATTCCTCCGTGGCGATCGCCATGTTCTGTTTCCGACTTCGGCGTGCATTCACGCCATGGATGATGCTAGTATTGACAACCGTATGCGCGTATGCATACATGTCCAAAATCGTAATCGAGACCGGATCCAGTTCTCGGGCTGTTTCACAGCATCGCCTCAGAGTATCGGATCTGGACCATAATTCCATCGGAGTCCCAACCTATATGACCACCACCACGCCGGAATCGGTGCAGCCGAAGCAGGTCGCTGTCAACGACATCGGAACCGCTGAGGACTTTCTCGCCGCAGTCGACGAGACGATCAAGTACTTCAACGATGGCGACATCGTTGAGGGCACCGTCGTCAAGGTCGATCGCGACGAAGTGCTCGTCGACATCGGATACAAGACGGAAGGCGTCGTCCTTTCGCGAGAACTCTCCATCAAGCATGATGTCGATCCCGGCGAAGTTGTCGAGGTCGGGGACGAAATCGAAGCCCTCGTTCTTCAGAAGGAAGACAAAGAAGGCCGACTCATGTTGTCCAAGAAGCGTGCGCAGTACGAGCGCGCCTGGGGCGACATCGAAAAGATCAAGGAAGACGACGGTGTTGTCACCGGTACCGTCATCGAGGTTGTCAAGGGCGGCCTGATCGTGGACATCGGTCTGCGCGGCTTCCTGCCTGCTTCCCTCGTCGAGATGCGTCGCGTCCGCGATCTGGCTCCTTACATCGGCCAGCAGGTCGAAGCCAAGATCATCGAACTGGACAAGAACCGCAACAACGTCGTTCTGTCCCGTCGCGCATGGCTCGAGCAGACCCAGTCCGCAGTCCGCCACGACTTCCTGCAGACCCTCCAGAAGGGCCAGGTCCGTCCCGGCGTCGTGTCTTCGATCGTCAACTTCGGTGCATTCGTCGACCTCGGTGGTGTCGACGGACTCGTTCACGTCTCCGAACTGTCCTGGAAGCACATCGATCACCCAGGTGAGGTCGTCACCGTCGGTGACGAGGTCACCGTTGAGGTGCTCGACGTCGATATGGATCGCGAACGTGTCTCCCTGTCGCTCAAGGCGACTCAGGAAGACCCATGGCAGCACTTCGCTCGCACCCACGTCATCGGCCAGATCGTTCCCGGCAAGGTCACCAAGCTGGTTCCGTTCGGTGCGTTCGTGCGCGTCGAAGACGGCATCGAGGGCCTCGTCCACATCTCCGAACTCGCAGTTCGCCACGTGGACCTGCCAGAACAGGTCGTCTCCGTTGACGAGACCATCTACGTCAAGGTCATCGACATCGACCTCGAACGCCGCCGCATCTCGCTGTCGCTGAAGCAGGCGAACGAGGGCGTCGACCCCGAGGCCGACGAATTCCTCGACCCTGCCCTCTACGGCATGCCGCAGGAATACGACGAAGACGGCAACTACAAGTACCCAGAAGGCTTCGATCCCGAGACCAACGAGTGGATGGAAGGCTTCGATTCACAGCGCGAGGTCTGGGAGCAGCAGTACGCTGCCGCTCAGGAGCGTTGGGAAGAGCACAAGAAGCAGGTCGCCAAGGCCATCGCTGCGGACGCCGAAGCAGGCTCCGAAGAGGCCGGCAGCGCTCCTGCCGAAGCTGCACCAGCCACCGGATCGTTCTCCTCGGAAGAGGCAGGCGACGAAGGAACACTGGCCAGCGACGAAGCTCTCGCAGCTCTGCGTGAGAAGCTTGCAGGCAGCTGATAACAGCACTCACAAGGGCTCCCGGTCGATTGATCGGGAGCCCTTTGTGTTTGCACCCACTCTGCGACAACGAGCCCGACCATGGCTGTGGTACGCGCTTCTGCTCACTGTCGCCAGCATCTGCGTGTTCGGACAGGTCGCCGCCGATCCAGGAGGGCAGGTAGCCGCCGGCAACGACGACTCATCGCTCTTCATCTGGTGGCTCGGGCATGCGGCGGACATCGTCGCCACCCAACTGGGCTTCGGCACCGACGGAACCCCATCGGGAACAGCGAACGGGCTCCTCTACACGGAGGCGATGAATACCCTCAACGGGGGTGTCAACGGTGCCTGGAACACCTCCCTGGCAGGACTGGCCCTGATCTTGGCCCCTGTCACCTGGGTGGTCGGACCCATTGTCAGCTACAACCTGCTCATCATCTCCATCCCGGTCCTGGTCAGCCTCGCGACCGCGGCACTCTTCACGCGCTTTCTGACCCGAATCCCGGCCTTCGTCGCAGCCGGCGGTGTGGGCTTCTCCAGCTACGTGATCGCCCAGACCTCGGGCCATCCCAATCTTGCATTCGCCGTGGCACCACCGCTGGTGGCACTCATCATCATCCGACTGCTGTTCCGCACGCCCTCGTCCGTACTCTTCAATCGTGAGTTCTGGACGCTGAGCCTTGGCCTGGGAGCCGTCCTGGGATTCCAGTTCTACGTCTCCACTGAGGTCCTGGCCGGCACTTTCATCGCCGCGCTGTGTCTGCTGGTGGGCATCGCCGTCTTCGGACGGAAGGCCTGGACGCTGACCAGTTGGGTCCGGTTGGCGCTGGGCGGCGTGCTCGGCTCCGCAGTTGCCCTGCTCATCGCACTGCCGCTCCTGCTCACGATGCGCGGACCGAACGCTCCCGACGGTGCGATCAGACCCCACGGGGTATGGAACACAGACCTGCTCGATCCCATCATCCCAGCAGGTCCGACCCTTCTCGGGTCCGGTTCATCGCCGATCCCGCGCGTGATGGACATCGATGCCGCAGAGCTCGGCGCCTACGTCGGAGTTCCCGCGCTCATCGCCGCTGCCATCATCGTCATCTGCCTCGTCCGCAGCCCCAGGTATGCGACGATTCTGCGCATCGCCTCGGCGACGGGGCTGCTGGTCTTTGTCCTGTCACTGGGTTCACCGGTCCTCCTCAACGGGTCGGCCGTCGTCGACACCGGTCCCTTCGCCCTCGTCGAGGCCATACCGGTGCTCAACAACATCCTTCCCATGCGCCTGGTCCTGCATTCGACGATTGCACTGTTCGCGATCCTCGGCTGCGGACTGCAATGGGCCCTCGACCATATTCGGAGGCGCTTCGCCCAAGCTCTGATGGGCCTGCTGGTGGTCGCCGCGGTCTGCGCGATCCCCGGCGTGCAGAACTCACGTGAGGTCTACGTACCCGACTTCTACACCGATTCCATCGCCGAGGTGGTTCCCTCCGGAGCCGTCGTCAAGACCGTGCCCCGCCCCCTGGCCTGGGCCGAACCACATGCCGATGAAGCCATGGTGTGGCAGTCCGTGAGCAGTTTCCACTATCGGGAGACGGGCGGCTACTTCATCGGTTCGAGCCCTGACGCGGCAGTCACCTATGTGGCACCCGAGGACGCTATCGACGAGCTGCTGCACGAGACGGTGTACTCGGGCGCACCCTTCCCGGATCCTGACAGCAGTGAGGTCAACGCAGCCGTCGATGAGCTGCGAGGCTCAGGGGTCGACTACGTGGTCCTTGCCCCGGACGCGCCGCTCTTGCCCGGCGGACCCGGAGAATACGAGGATTTCCTCAACGCCAGTCTCGGCACACCCTCCTTCGCCGACGACGGGGTACTGGTCTACCCGCTGAATCGTTAGGCTGAGCTCATGCTGAAAATTGGTCTCACCGGTGGAATCGGTGCAGGGAAGTCAACCGTGTCCGAGATCCTCGCCGCGCATGGTGCGGTGATCATCGATGCCGACAAGATCGCCCGGGAGGTCGTCGCGCCGGGGGAGCCCCTGCTCGAGGAGCTGGCCGAGAGATTCGGTGAGGATGTCATCGCCGACGACCGCGGACTCGACCGGGCGCAGCTGGCTGCATCGGCATTCGTCGACGAGGAGTCGACCGGTGCGCTGAACGCACTCATGCATCCCGCGATCCGCGACCGCACCCTCGAGCACTTCGCGAGGCATTCCGACGCCGAGGTGGTCGTCCACGATGTGCCGCTGCTGGTCGAGAATGCGATGACCCCTGCCTATCATCTCAATCTCCTCGTCGACGTTCCATCCGACCTCCGACTGCAGCGTCTGATGAGTGCCCGCGGCATGGACCGCGCGGATGCCGAATCGCGCATCGCCAGGCAGGCCGACGACGAAGATCGCTATGCAGTCTGCGACGTGATCATCGACAACGCAGGCTCGGTCAGCCAGACGCAGGACCGAGTTGCGCGCCTCGTCGACGACCGGATCCTGCCGTTCGCGGCCAATCTGGAAGCCCGGCGACGTGCGGAACGGGGGCCGGCCGAGCTCGTCGACCCGACTGGTCAGGACTGGCCGATGCAGGCGCAGCGGATCATCGCGAAGCTGCACCACGGCATCGGCACTCGGTTCCGCATCGATCACATCGGTTCCACAGCTGTACCGGGCCTGGCGGCCAAAGACGTCATCGACCTCCAGCTCCTCGTGCCCGATCTCGGCATCGCACGTGAACTGTCTGCCACCTTGGCCGAGCTGGGATATCCGGGCGATGACGCGGTCGACAACCTCGGCGAGGGGCAGTTCGAGTCAAAACGATTCCACGCGAACACGGACCCGGGGCGGGCAGTCAATCTTCATGTCCGAACCGAGGATTCCTTCGGTGCCGTCTTCGCACGGTCGTTCGTCGAACTGATGCGCACGGACTCAGCCGAACGCGAGAGGTACGCACAGGTGAAGCGAACTCTGGCCGATGACCACGCCCGCGACGGGCACACCGCGGGATATGCGGACGCGAAGGAACCGTACTTCCTGACGATGCGCCGACGACTCCTCCCAGCCAGCTTCGACTGAGCAGTTCACAACAGAGTCTCGGCTCAACGGTGCACTGTGTCATGGGCGAGGGTTAGTGTTGGACCATGAGCTCAGAACGTCCCCTGCCAGCCATCGGCCACAGGCCAGATGTCACGCGCACAGTCGCCCCGTTCGAAGTCGTCTCCGAATACTCTCCATCCGGCGATCAGCCCACTGCGATCACCGAGATCTCGGAGCGACTCGACCAGGGAGAGCGGGACATCGTGCTGCTGGGTGCCACCGGTACGGGCAAGTCCGCGACCACAGCCTGGCTGATCGAACAGGTTCAGAGACCGACCCTGATCATGGCACCCAACAAGACTCTGGCCGCGCAGCTGGCCAATGAGTTCCGGCAGCTGCTGCCCAACAACGCGGTCGAATACTTCGTCTCCTACTACGACTACTATCAGCCCGAGGCCTACGTCCCGCAGACCGACACCTTCATCGAGAAGGACTCCTCGGTCAACGATGAGGTCGAACGCCTGCGCCACTCCGCGACGAACTCCCTACTGACCCGCCGAGACGTCGTCGTCGTCTCCACCGTGTCCTGCATCTACGGCCTGGGCACACCGGAGGAGTACGTCGACCGGATGGTGACCCTCAAACGGGGCGAGCAGTGCGACCGCGACGAGCTCCTCAAACGCTTCGTATCGATGCAGTATGCACGCAACGACATGGCATTTACCCGTGGTACCTTCCGCGTCCGAGGCGACACCGTCGAGATCATCCCGCAGTATGAGGAACTCGCCCTGCGGATCGAGTTCTTCGGTGACGAGATCGAAACGCTCCAGACGCTGCATCCTCTGACTGGCGAGATCGTCCGGGAAGAGGAGACGATCCACGTCTTCCCCGCTTCGCACTACGTCGCCGGAGAGAACCGGATGGGGCGAGCCGTCAGCGAGATCGAGAACGAACTGCAGACGCGGTTGAGCGAGTTCGAATCGCAGAACAAACTCCTCGAGGCTCAACGTCTGAAGATGCGCACCACCTACGACCTCGAGATGATGGAGTCGATGGGGTTCACCTCCGGCATCGAGAACTACTCCCGGCACATCGACGGACGGCCCGCCGGGTCGGCACCGAACTGTCTGCTCGACTACTTCCCAGAGGACTTCCTCCTCGTCATCGACGAATCCCACGTCACGGTCCCTCAGATCGGCGGAATGTACGAAGGCGACATGTCGCGCAAGCGCACACTGGTCGAACACGGATTCCGCCTCCCCAGCGCGATGGACAACAGGCCACTGAAATTCGACGAGTTCCGTGAACGCATCGGACAGGCCGTGTATCTGTCGGCGACTCCGGGCAGCTTCGAGCTGGGAAATGGGAATGGCTACGTCCAGCAGATCATCCGACCCACTGGTCTCGTCGACCCGGAGATCGTCGTCAAGCCGACAAAGGGACAGATCGACGACCTGCTCGACGAGATCAGAACTCGCGTCGATGCTCAGGAAAGAGTCCTGGTCACCACGCTGACGAAGAAGATGGCCGAGGATCTCACGGACTACCTCCTCGAACACGATGTGAAAGTGCAGTACCTCCACTCGGACGTCGACACCCTGCGCCGAGTCGAACTTCTGACAGAGCTGAGGGCCGGCGAGTTCGATGTCCTCGTCGGAATCAACCTTCTGCGTGAGGGCCTCGACCTGCCCGAGGTCTCCCTTGTGGCCATCCTCGACGCTGACAAGGAGGGCTTCCTGCGTTCGGCCACCTCCCTGATCCAGACGATCGGTCGCGCGGCTCGTAACATCAACGGCCAGGTCCATATGTATGCCGACACGATCACACGGTCCATGCGTGAGGCCATCGACGAGACCGATCGTCGACGCGAGATACAGGTCGCGCACAACAAGGAACACGGCATCGACCCCATGCCGCTGGTCAAGAAGATCGCCGACATCACCGAACGGCTGCAGCGAGAGGACGCGGACACGCGTGAGCTGCTGACCGAATTCGACTACGGCAAGGGCAAACGCGGGTACAACTCCACGCTGACCGACGAGCAGCGTCAGGCTGCAGGCAAGTCCGGTTCCCTGCGCCCACCGGCAGCCGACCTGACCGAGCTCATCGAGTCTCTGACCTCGCAGATGCACACGGCGGCAGCGGAGCTGCAGTTCGAGCTCGCGGCACGTCTCAGGGATGAACTCTCGGATCTCAAGAAGGAACTGCGGCAGATGAAGCAGGCCGGGCACGCCTGATTCGACCCGCGTGCTCATGCACATGCGTCCGCACGACTATACTGGTGTGGCTGGCGAAAGGGAGTATCCCGTCCATCCGTGCTCGTCACCACGATCCCTCAGAGGATCCGGTCACGGAGCGCACGCCGCCACTTCTTCAGTGGTCATAGCGTGGGAGAGACTTTCGGCACGGGTACATCACCGACACCTTTGAAAGGCATCCATGGATATCCTGTCCTCCACACTCGCAGCCGGCGGTCAAGCCGCGGCCGGCAGTGAGTCCGCCATCCCGCCGTGGTTCATGATCACCTCAGGCATCGTCGTCGTCGCGATCCTCATCTTCGACCTCCTCCTCGTCATCAAACGTCCTCACACACCGTCGATGAAGGAAGCGGGCATCTGGGTCGCGTTCTACGTCGGCCTCGCCATCGTATTCGCCGGTGCGCTCTTCGCCATCGGAGACTCAACCCACGGCAGTGAGTTCCTCACCGGCTGGCTGCTCGAATACTCGCTGAGCATCGACAACCTGTTCGTGTTCATCATCATCATGGGCAGCTTCTCGGTACCACGGAAGTACCAGCAGGAAGTCCTGATGGTGGGCATCATCATCGCCATCGTCTTCCGCGGCATCTTCATCCTGGCCGGTTCCGCGATCATCACGGCCTTCGTCGAGGTCTTCTTCATCTTCGGCATCTTCCTCCTCATCGTCGCCTACCGACAGGCATTCAGCAATGAAGATGAGGGCGACGGAGAGAACGGTCTCATCCGACTCCTGCGCAAACGGATCAACGTCGTCGACGAGTACCACGGCAACAGCCTGCGTGTGACGATCGAGGGCAAGAAGTACTGGACGCCCATGTTCATCGTCTTCATCGCGATCGGGTCCACGGACGTCATGTTCGCACTCGACTCGATTCCGGCGATCTTCGGCGTCACCCAGAATACGTTCCTCGTCTTCACAGCGAACGTCTTCGCGCTGATGGGTCTGCGCCAGCTCTACTTCCTGCTCGGAGGCCTCGTCGACAAGCTCGTCTACCTCCATTACGGAATCGCAGCAATCCTCGCCTTCATCGGTGTGAAGCTCTTCATCCATGCTCTGCACGAATCGAACTGGGAATTCCTGTCCTGGGGCCAATCAATCCCCGAGGTGCCGACGTGGCTGTCGCTGAGCTTCATCGTCTTCGCTATGGCTGTGGCAACGCTCGCTTCCTTGGCGAAGATGAAGAAGGACGGCATCCCTATTCGCAGCTCCAGCTCCGCGGAGTCAGACGACTCGCAGGACTGAGTGACCGTTCCGGTTGCCGCAGGCGCAACTGTGCGCGGGTGTCCTCCCGAATGGGGACACCCGCGCACGTGGGCCAAGTGGCCCGAGGCTCAAGCCTCGAAGACTTAAGCCTCTGAGATTAGACTCAGTCTTGGGAGAACGGACCGAAGACTGGGGTCCACTCCCGAACGATCGTCTCGTCGATGACACTGATCGAAGCATAGGGATCGTTCGCCAGAAGGGCATCGATTTCCCTGCGGTCGGCGGCCTGCATCAACAGCAGACCTCCGGGGACCGGATCACTGTCCAAGGGGCCCGAGGCCAAAATGGTTCCGGTTTCGTACAGATCGGCCTGCCACGCACGATGTGCAGGTCGTGACTCCATCCGGGCGTCGGTATCTGGTCCATAGACATAGCTGACAGCGAAAACCGGCATCTGAAACTCCTGAGGTTCGATCAATAGGATGGACATCAGTCTAAACGGAAAGGTCTGTGCATAGTTGTGGTGCGATTGCAGGAGATCCCAGCGGAATTCGCTGATGAAGACGCAGTGTATGAGGCATTCGGCCAGTACTGCGAAGAGCTGGGAATCGAACCGTATCCCGCCCAGGACGAAGCAATCCTCAATATTTTGGCCGGCGACAACACGATCGTGGCCACTCCCACAGGTTCGGGCAAGTCCCTCGTGGCACTGTTCGCCCTCTACCAATCATTCACCCGCGGGATCAGGGCCTACTACACGGCCCCGCTCAAGGCGCTGGTGAGCGAGAAGTTCTTCTCCCTCATCGACGCTTTCGGCGCGGAGAACGTCGGGATGATCACCGGCGATTCCACCGTCAACGGGGATGCGCCCGTGATCTGTGCGACAGCCGAGATCCTGGCGAACCAGGCTCTGCGCGAAGGCGGAATGGTCGACGCTGGCATGGTCGTGATGGACGAATTCCATTATGTCGCCGATCCCTCACGCGGATGGGCATGGCAGGTGCCCCTGCTCGAGATGCCACAGGCGCAGTTCGTTCTCATGTCGGCGACACTGGGCGACACGAGTGAAATCTGTCGCACCATGGAAGAGACCACCGGCCGCGACAGCTCAGTCGTCACCTCGGCGACCCGACCGGTTCCGCTGGAGTACGAGTACTCCACCGAGACGCTCTCCGACACATTGCGCTCCCTGGTGCGCAACGACAAAGCCCCCGTCTATGTCGTGTCCTACTCCCAGGCGGGCGCCATCGATCTGGCCACGGGCCTGCTGTCCGTCGATCTGGCGTCGAAGGAGCAGAAGGCCGCGGTCGCAGCAGCCATCAAGGGGTTCACCTTCGCGAAAGGATTCGGACAGAGCCTGCGCAAACTGCTCCTGCACGGCGTCGGTGTCCACCACGCCGGCATGCTGCCCAAATATCGCCGGCTGGTCGAACAGCTCGCACTCAAGGGGCTGCTGCTGGTCATCTCAGGTACCGACACGCTCGGCGTCGGCATCAACGTTCCCATCCGCTCCGTGCTGCTGACGGGCCTGACGAAATTCGACGGCCGGAAGATGCGCAAACTCAGCGTCCGCGAATTCCAGCAGCTGGCAGGGCGTGCGGGTCGCGCGGGGTTCGACACCCGCGGCTACGTCATCGCGCAGGCTCCCGAACATGTCATCGAGAACATGCGAGCAGAGGCCAAGGCAGCCAATGCCGACAAGAAAAAGAAGAAGGTCAAGAAGAAATCAGCCCCGGCCGGGTTCGTGGGCTGGTCGGAGGAGACCTACACCAAACTCATCGAATCCCAGGCCGAATCTCTGCGCTCACGGATGAAGATCGACCATTCGACGATCCTCAACCTCGTCGCCCGCCCGGGATCGGACGTGTCCACGATCAGCCGCTTCATCGACAAAACCCACGAAAGCCGGGAACGTCACCTCGACCTCAAACTCACAGCGTTGAGCATCGGTCGCTCTCTCATCTCTGCCGGCCTCATCGAAGCGAAGGGAGACGAACTGGTCCCGACCACCGATCTGGGGCCCCAGTTCGCCCTCAACCAGCCTCTGGCACCCTTCGTGCTCGCCGGACTCGAACTGCTCGACCCGGAGTCAGAGACCTATGCCCTCGATGTGGTCTCGCTCGTCGAATCCACCACGCCGGTGCCGTTTCCCGTCCTCAAAGGCCAACTCGATCGGCTCAAGAAGGACACCCTGGCCGAACTCAAGGCTGATGGCCTCGAATACCCCGAACGCATGGCCATCCTTGACGAGATCGAGGGCCCGAAGCCGCTGGCAGACGTCCTCGATCCCGCCTTCGAGCACTTCATCGAGGTGCACCCGTGGCTGCGAGCGGGGAACTTCGAACCGAAGTCGATCGTGCGCGACATGGTCGAACAGGCGATGGGCTTCACCCAGTTCGTCAGCTACTACAGTCTCACCAGGGTGGAGGGCAGCCTCCTGCGCTACCTCACCGATGTGTTCCGCGCGCTGACGCACAATGTGCCCGCCGACAACAGGACGGAGGAGCTCTCGACCATCATCGAATGGCTGGGGGAGACGATCGCCCGCACAGACTCGTCCCTGCTCGACGAATGGCGCACCCTGCAGGGGCTGTCCCCGACGGACTTCGCCGACGAAGAGCTGCCCGACCTCGATCGCAAGTTCTCAGACAACGAGCGAGTCTTCACTGCCGAGGTGCGCAACGCCCTGTTCCACCGGGTGCTCCTGGCCGAACGTGCCGACTACGCTGAACTGGGCCGTCTCGATGCCGACAGCGGCTTCGACGCCACCACCTGGGAAGACGCGATCGAAGACTTCTACGAGGAGTACGGCGACCTCCTCACCGACGGGAAGGCCAGAGGCAAGGAATATATCGCGATCGAACCTGGTTCACAGACGTGGACCGTCCGTCAGACCTTGGCCGATCCCGATGACAACAGGGACTGGGCCATCGACGCCGAGGTGGACGTGCCCGCCAGCGACGAAGCCGGAGACATCGTGCTCCGGATCCTCGCGGTCGGAGAGATCAGCGCCCGTCCCCATTCAAGCAATGTCAGTGCCGAGTAATACAGTGGACAGGTGATGAAAACTAACAGCGGTGAGCAGTCTGCAGGCGTGTCGCATCTCGACACTCTGTGGGTCAAGGGCGCACGCGCCCATAACCTCAAGAACGTGGAGGTCGCCCTGCCCCGCGACTCCATGATCGTCTTCACCGGTCTCTCGGGGTCGGGGAAGTCATCCTTGGCCTTCGATACGATCTTCGCCGAGGGGCAGCGCCGTTACGTCGAATCCCTGTCCTCATACGCCCGAATGTTCCTGGGCCAAATGGACAAGCCCGACGTCGATTTCATCGAGGGCCTGTCACCGGCGGTGTCGATCGACCAGAAGTCGACCTCCCGCAACCCCCGTTCCACGGTCGGCACCATCACCGAGGTGTATGACTTCCTGCGCCTGCTGTGGGCTCGAATCGGCGTACCGCACTGCCCCGTGTGCGGTGAGATCATCACGAAGCAGACTCCACAGCAGATCGTGGACCAGCTGCTCGAACTCGAGGAGCGGACGAAGTTCCTCGTGCTGGCTCCCATCGTCCGCTCCCGCAAGGGCGAGTTCGTCGACCTCTTCACCGAGCTGCAGGCCAAGGGCTTCTCTCGAGCCATCGTCGATGGTGAGCAGATCACCCTCAGCGAACCTCCCACTTTGGAGAAGCAGTACAAGCACACGATCTCCGTCGTCGTCGACCGCTTGGTGTCGAAGTCGGGTCTGCGCCCACGACTGACCGACTCCGTCGAGACGGCCCTCGGCCTGGCCGACGGGCGCATCGATGTCGAGATGGTCGACGAAGGCGTGACCCGAACCTTCTCGGAGCACATGTCGTGCCCGAACGAACACCCGCTGGCGATCGACGAGATCGAACCTCGCACGTTCTCATTCAACTCGCCCTTCGGTGCCTGCCCCACCTGTGACGGCATCGGCACTCGGCTCCAGGTCGATGAGACACTCGTCGTTCCCGATGAGGACCTCAGCCTCGGCGAGGGAGCGATCGCACCCTGGGCCGGTGGAAAACAGGTGACGAAGTACTTCAACCGCCTCCTCAAAGGTCTTGGCGACGAACTCGGCTTCGATATGAAGACCACGTGGAAGGATCTGCGCACGTCGGACAAGACAGCGATCCTGACCGGCAAGGACTACAAAGTCCACGTCAAATACAAGAACCGGTTCGGACGCGAACGCACCTACTCCACCGGATTCGAAGGCGTCTACCAGTACATCCAGCGCAAGCACGAGGAAACAGAGTCGGAATGGTCGCGGGAACGCTACGAGTCCTACATGCGCGAAATTCCCTGTGCGAGCTGCAACGGTGCCCGGCTCAAACCGGAGATCCTCGCCGTCAAGGTCGGCGGAAAGTCGATCGCCGAGGTCTCCGAGCTGGCTCTCGACGAATCCGCTGAATTCCTCTCACAGCTGGAACTGGACTCTCGCGATGCGGCAGTCGCGGCCCAGGTGATGAAGGAGATCAACGCACGTCTGGGCTTCCTCCTCGACGTCGGACTCGACTACCTCAGCCTCGACCGGCCCGCCGGCTCGCTGTCCGGCGGTGAGGCCCAGCGGATCCGCTTGGCCACACAGATCGGCTCCGGCCTCGTCGGAGTCCTCTATGTCCTCGACGAACCTTCGATCGGGCTCCACCAGCGCGACAACCGACGACTCATCGAGACTCTCAACAAGCTCAAG
Organism: Brevibacterium sp. UCMA 11752; assembly: GCF_021532235.1. Taxonomy (NCBI): domain Bacteria; kingdom Bacillati; phylum Actinomycetota; class Actinomycetes; order Micrococcales; family Brevibacteriaceae; genus Brevibacterium; species Brevibacterium sp. UCMA 11752. The sequence continues at coordinate 2,762,085 of NZ_JACBOS010000003.1, forward strand.
GAGCTCGGTAACACCCTCATCGTCGTCGAACACGACGAAGACACCATCTATTCGGCCGACTGGATCGTCGACATCGGTCCGGGTGCGGGCGAGCACGGGGGAGAGGTCATCTACTCGGGCCCCGTCGACGGTCTCAAAGCCGCAGATCGCTCCATCACCGGTGACTATCTCGCCGGACGCAGAGCCATCCAGGTTCCGACCACCCGCAGGCCGGTAGACAAAGACCGTGTCGTCACGGTTGAGAAGGCCGTCGAGAACAACCTCCGTGACGTCTCTGTCTCGTTCCCACTCGGTGTGCTCACCGCCGTCACCGGTGTCTCCGGTTCGGGCAAGTCGACCCTCGTCAATGAGATCCTCTACACCCAGATGGCCAATGTCCTCAACGGTGCCTCCCGGGTGCCTGGCCGGCACAAGAGAGTCACCGGACTGGACAACCTCGACAAGGTCGTCCATGTCGACCAATCACCGATCGGCCGTACTCCACGGTCGAACCCGGCGACCTACACCGGGGTCTTCGACCGCATCCGGCGACTGTTCGCAGAGACCGAATCGGCCAAGATCCGCGGCTACCAGCCGGGGCGGTTCTCCTTCAACGTCAAGGGAGGACGCTGCGAGAACTGCAGCGGCGACGGCACGATCAAGATCGAGATGAACTTCCTGCCCGACGTCTACGTCACCTGCGAGGTCTGCGGGGGAGCCCGCTACAATCGCGAAACGCTGGAAGTGACCTTCAAGGGCAAGTCCATCGCCGAGGTGCTCGAGATGCCGATCGAACAGGGTGCCGAGTTCTTCGCCGCGATCCCTGCCATCGCCCGGCACCTCAACACCCTTGTGGAGGTGGGGCTGGGCTATGTTCGACTCGGTCAGCCCGCGACCACGCTCTCCGGTGGTGAAGCCCAACGAGTCAAGCTCGCAGCTGAGCTCCAGAAGCGGTCCCGCGGTCGCACCGCCTACGTTCTCGACGAACCGACCACCGGACTGCACTTCGAGGACATCTCGAAGCTGCTGCATGTGCTGCAGGGGCTCGTCGAGAAGGGCAACACGGTCATCGTCATCGAACACAATCTCGATGTCATCGGCAACGCCGACCATGTCATCGACCTGGGTCCCGAGGGCGGACGAGGCGGTGGAAAGATCATCGCCCAGGGCACGCCGGAAGAGGTGGCGGTCAATAAGAAGAGTCATACCGGGCGATTCCTCAAGGCGATGCTCGATGGCTGATCCAGCGTCCTACCGCCCGGCCACGGGCAGCATTCCGACCTCGGCCGGGGTCTACAAATTCCGCGACCCCGACCGGCGGGTGATCTATGTCGGGAAGGCGAAGAACCTCCGCAATCGGTTGAACTCGTACTTCTCGAACCCCGCGCAGCTGCATCCCCGGACCTCGACGATGGTCCACACCGCTGCCTCAGTGGAATGGACCGTCGTCGACACTGAGGTCGAGGCGCTGCAGCTGGAGTGGACGTGGATCAACGAATTCAACCCGCGGTTCAACGTCATGTTCCGCGACGACAAGTCCTACCCGTACCTCGCGATCACGATGAACGACGAAGTGCCCCGGGCCTTCATCACCCGCGGCAAACGTCGTAAGGGCGTGAAGTACTTCGGACCTTTTGCCCAGGTGTGGGCGATCAAGGACACACTCGACCTCCTGCTGCGGGCCTTTCCGATGCGCACCTGCACCGCCGGAGTGTACAGACGAGCCGAACGCAGCGGCCGTCCCTGCCTGCTGGGATACATCGACAAATGCGCCGCCCCCTGTGTGGGACAGATCAGCGTTGAGGGCCACAAGGACCTGGCCCGCAACATCTCTGACTTCATGTCCGGCAACACGGGACGATTCATCAGCTACCGGCAGAAGGAGATGGCCTCGGCCGCCGAGGAACTCGACTACGAACGCGCGGCCCGCCTGCGGGATGAGATCACGGCGCTGCAGAAGGTGCTCGACAAGTCGGCAGTCGTGCTCTCCGTCAACGCAGACTGCGACGTGTTCGCTCTCGTCACCGAGGAGCTCGAAGCTTCGGTGCAGGTCTTCCACGTCCGTCAGGGACGCATCCGGGGTCAGCGCGGCTGGATCATCGAACGCTCTGACGACCACAGTCCGGCCGAACTCACCACCGACTACCTGCGTCAGGCCTACACGGGTCTCGATGCGGATGCCATTCCCCGCGAGATCCTCGTCGACACGGTCCCTGCCGATATCGACTCGCTCGAGAGCTGGCTGAGTGAACAGCGCGGATCCAGAGTCACCGTGCGGGTTCCGGAACGCGGAGAGAAGAAGGCTGTTCTCGAGACCGTGGCGAAGAACGCGAAGGAGGCTCTGCTTCAGCACAAGCTCAAGCGTTCCTCCGATCTGACCACCCGCAGCACGGCGCTCAAGGAGATCCAGGAGTACCTGTCGCTGCCCGAAGCGCCTCTGCGCATCGAATGCATCGACATCTCGCACACCCAGGGCTCCAACGTCGTGGCTTCACTCGTGGTGTTCGAAGACGGACTCGTGAAGAAGCGCGACTACCGTCACTTCGCCATTCATGGCGAGGCCGCAAGCGATGATACGGCGTCGATGTACGACGTCGTCTCACGTCGCTTCAGCCGTTATCTCGAGCAGATGAGCTCCGATGAACCCGATGAGCGGTTCGGGTACCGTCCCAGCCTGCTTGTCGTCGACGGGGCCAGCCCACAGGTCGCGGCGGCCACCAGGGCCCTGCACGATCTGGGCATCGTCGACATCTCGGTGGTCGGTCTGGCCAAGCGACTCGAAGAGGTCTGGGTACCGGACGATCCGTTCCCCGTCATCCTGCCCCGGAACTCAGAAGGACTGTTCCTCATGCAGCGCCTGCGCGATGAGGCTCACCGCTTCGCCATCAGCTACCACCGATCGAAGCGGGCCAAGGCGATGACCAGCTCCGTCCTCGATGACATCTCCGGACTGGGCGAGTCCAAGAGGACCGCGCTGCTGCGCCATTTCGGCTCCGTGAAGAAGGTGCGAGCGGCCAGCATCGAAGAACTGTGCGAGGTTCAGGGCATCGGCCGGGCTCTCGCGGAGAAGGTCGCAGCCGCCCTCGCGGACTGATGCCATGGTGGCCGTAGACCGATGGGTCGGCAGGCGCTGAGCCCACTGGCGGACAACTGCTCTAGAGTAGTCCTCGACAGCTGTCTTCAACCGCGCAGCCCCAAGGAGGACGTGTGAGTACGCAGGCCGAATCGAACGGCTCCGACCATCCCATCGAGGTCGTCCTTGTGACGGGAATGTCCGGAGCGGGTCGGACTACAGTGGCCAATGTGCTCGAAGACATGGATTGGTACGTCGTCGACAATCTGCCTCCGCAGATGATGCGTCCCCTTGTCGAACTCGTCGCCCGTGCCGATGGGGCCCTGCCCAAGATCGCCATCGTCACCGATTCGAAGGGGCGGGCGAAGTATGCGGAGCTCGAAGACACGATCAGTGACTTCATCGATCAGGGGCTGTCCCTGCGCATCCTCTACCTCGAAGCAGCCGACGAGGTTCTCGTCCGACGCTTCGAGTCCACTCGCCGCCCCCACCCGCTCCAAGGCGAAGGGACGCTGCTGGAGGGGATCGAGGGCGAACGTTCGGCCCTCGAATCGCTCAAACACCGGGCCGACATCATCATCGACACCTCAGAACTCAACGTCCATCAGCTCTCGACCCAGGTGCGCAAGCGCTTCAGCACCGATGACACCCCGCTGCTGCGGCTGACCGTGATGAGCTTCGGCTTCAAATACGGACTGCCCAAGGACGCCGACCACATCGCAGATGTCCGCTTCCTGCCCAACCCGTACTGGATTCCGCACCTGCGCGGACACAACGGACTCGACTCCGACGTCGCGGACTTCGTCCTGGGTCAGAACGGGGCAGAGGAGTTCATCGAACGCTACACCGCGACCCTTGACACGGTCTCACAGGGCTACCTCCACGAAGGTCGCGGCTACGCGATGATCGGCATCGGCTGCACCGGCGGGAAGCATCGCTCGGTGGCGATCAGCGAACGCGTCGCCAAGAGCCTCGCCGCGCAGACCGGCATTCCGGTCACCGTGCGCCACCGTGATCTGGGGAGAGAGTGAGATGGAGACTGAAGATCTCCCGCAGATCATCCCTGCCGTCAAAGACAAGGGACCCAAGATCGTCTCCTTCGGGGGAGGCCATGGCCTCTACTCTGCTCTGCGCGCCTTCCGTCTGCTCACCGAGTCTCTGACAGCAGTCGTCACGGTCGCCGATGACGGAGGGTCCTCCGGCAGGCTCCGCGACGAACTCGGTGGCCTGCCTCCCGGAGACCTGCGAATGGCTCTGGCCGCCCTCTGCGACGACGGCAACTGGGGGAAGACCTGGCGGGACGTGATCCAGCACCGTTTCGACTCCGACGGAGAGCTCAGCGGACATTCCGTGGGCAACCTGCTCATCTCGGCTCTTTGGCAGATCCATGGAGATCATGTCGCCGGCCTCGACTGGATGGCCAAGCTGCTGCGTGCCCACGGTCGGGTTCTGCCCATGTCCTCGGTCCCCCTGACGATCGAGGCCGATGTGAAGTTCCCGGGGTCCTTCCAAGTCGTGCGCGGTCAGTCCGTACTCGCCTCCACCCTGGGCCATGTCGAGACCGTCCGGCTCGATCCTCCGGTCCCACCGGCCCGACACGAGACGATCGAAGCCGTCGCCGAGGCGGATGTGCTCAATCTCGGTCCCGGTTCCTGGTACACCTCGGTGATGCCGCATCTTCTCGTCCCCTCCCTTGCGGAAGCGATCGGACGATCCGAAGCCGTGAAGTCCCTCACGTTGAACCTCAGCTCCAGCGACGGCGAAACAAGAGATCTCAGTCTCAGCGAACACCTCGTTTCACTGCACAGGCACGCCCCCTCGCTCGAGTTGAACTATGTGCTCGTCGACGAGGCCGCAACACTGGTGGAACCTGATCTCGAGCGGTGTGCACGTGAGATGTTCAACGCCAAATTGTGGGCCCGTCCGCTGCACTCACGGCGGGCAGGACAGCATGACACCCTCAAGCTCGCCGCGTGTTACCGTGACATGTTGGTGGACGCCGGGATCGGCGTGGACGAGCAGTGGTAGCAAATTCAGTCGCAGGAGGACGAACAATGGCACTGACCGCTCAGGTCAAGGACGAGTTGGCACGGGTGAAGATCACCCGCACTTCTGCTCGCAAAGCCGAAGTGTCGGCGATTTTCCGCTTCTCCTCCGCACTTCACCTTGTCAACGGTTCGATCGTGCTCGAAGCCGAACTCGACACCGCACAGGCAGCGAAGCGTCTGCGCAGTGAGATCAAGGACCTCTACGGCCAATACGCTGACATCGTCGTCATCAACGCCGCCGGAATCCGCCGCTCGAACCGCTATCTCCTCCGAGTCACCCGAGACGGGGGCGCTCTGGCCCGCCAGACCGGTCTCGTCGACAACCGCGGACGACCAGTGCGTGGACTGCCCTCTGCAATCGTCAACGGCTCCGTCGCCGATGCCGAAGCCGCCTGGCGTGGAGCGTTCCTCGCCCACGGATCCCTGACCGAGCCCGGTCGTTCCTCTGCCCTCGAAGTCACCTGCCCAGGACCAGAGGCGGCACTTGCCCTGGTCGGCGCGGCCCGAAGGCTGGGACTGAGTGCGAAGGCACGCGAGGTACGCGGCGTCGACCGCGTCGTCATCCGCGACGGTGACGACATTGCGGCGCTGCTCACCCGCATGGGCTCCCACAGTGCCGTCCTCGTGTGGGAGGAGCGTCGAATGCGGCGCGAGGTCCGTGCCACAGCAAACCGTCTGGCCAACTTCGACGATGCGAACCTGCGCCGCTCCGCCAGAGCGGCAGTGGCCGCCGGCGCCCGAGTCGAGCGCGCCCTTGAGATCCTCGGCGACGAGGTCCCCGAACACCTGCGCTACGCCGGTCAGCTGCGTGTGACGCACAAACAGGCATCGCTGGAGGAATTGGGCCAGCTGGCTGATCCGCCGATGACCAAGGACGCCGTCGCCGGTCGCATTCGCCGGTTGCTGTCAACGGCCGACAAACATGCCGAAGATCTGGGAATTCCCGGCACAGAGGCCAGTCTCACCCCGGAAATGCTCGAAGATCGCTAAGATCGAGGCATGAGACGAATAGCCATCAACGGCTTCGGCCGTATCGGTCGTGCCCTGTACCGCCTATCCCTCGAACCCTCCTCCGACTTCGAAGTCGTCGCCATCAACGATCTCACCGACACCGAGACCCTGGCTCATCTGCTGGCCTATGACTCCGTGTGGCCACGCTTCGACCACACAGTCGAATCCGGAGAGGACTCTCTGACCGTCGGTGGAAAGACCATCTCAGTACTCAGCCAATCCGACCCGTCCGAGATCGACTGGTCGGCACACGATGTAGAGCTCGTCGTCGAATCCACAGGCATTTTCACCCGACGCGATCAGGCCGAGGTCCACCTCGGCGGGACCGTGAAGACAGTCGTGCTCTCGGCGCCGGGCAAGGACGTCGACGGAACGTTTGTCATGGGCGTCAACGAAACCGACTTCGACCCGTCCCAACACACCGTCGTCTCCAACGCCTCCTGCACGACGAACTGTATGGCCACCATCGTCAAGGCCGTCGATGACGCTATCGGCGTCGAATCCGGCCTGCTCAACACGGTCCACGCCTACACCGGCGATCAGATGCTCGTCGACGGTCCGCATCGCGACCTGCGTCGCGCCCGTGCCGCGGCCGTCAACATCGTCCCGACGACAACCGGGGCTGCACGCACCGTCGGCAAGGTGATGCCGCACCTGGCAGGCAAGCTCGACGGACTCGCGATTCGCGTCCCCGTCCCCGCCGGATCGATCATCGACTTCACCTTCACCCCGAAGAAGGGTGCCACGACCGAGGAAGTCAACGAGATCCTGGCGAAGGCAGCAGAGTCCTCGCCGTACCTCGAATACTCCACGGCACCTCTGGTGTCCACCGATATCGTCGGCACCACCGCCTCGGCGATCGTGGATTCCCAGCTCACAATGACGCTTGGCAACCAGATCAAAGTCGTGGCCTGGTACGACAACGAATGGGGCTACACCAACCGCCTCAAGGACATGGTCAGCTACATCCTCGGTGAAAGGAACAAATGAGGACATACGACGACCCGCAGATCTTCTCCCACCGCACGGTCCTCGTTCGCAGCGACCTGAACGTGCCGATGGACGAGGGCACGATCACCGACCGTGGGCGCATCCTGGCCTCGGCCGGCACGATCAAGTCCCTCGCCGAGGCGGGGGCCCGGGTGATCGTCATGTCCCACCTGGGGCGGCCCAAGGGCGCTCCCGATCCGCAGTTCTCGCTGCATCCGCTGGCTCCAGAACTCGCCGAGGCGATCGGTCGCGACGTTGTATTCGCTGCCGATACCGTCGGTGACGAAGCGACGACCAAAGCGGCGGCACTGGGTGACGGTGAAGTCCTCCTGCTCGAAAATCTGCGCTTCAACTCCGGAGAGACGTCCAAGGACGATGGTGAGCGGAAGGCCTTCGCCGAGCAGCTGGCCGCACTGGCGGATGACTTCGTCTCCGACGGCTTCGGAGTCGTCCACCGCAAACAGGCATCGGTCTATGACATCGCAGCCCTGCTGCCGCACTACGCCGGATCCCTCGTGCGGGCCGAGGTCGAAGTCAGTGATCGACTGCTGAACTCGCCACAAGCACCATTCACGGTCGTCCTCGGCGGATCGAAGGTCTCAGACAAGCTCGGCGTCATCGACAATCTCATCGATCGTGCTGACAACCTGCTCATCGGCGGCGGAATGGTCTTCACCTTCCTCGCCGCGCTCGGCCACGATATCGGATCGAGTCTCGTGGAGAAGGATCGGATCGACGACGTCAAGGGCTACCTCAAACGTGCAGAAGGCGGGGGCGCGAACATCGTCCTGCCCACGGACATCGTGATGGCCGCGTCCTTCGCCGCCGACGCCGAGAACTGGGTGCGCCCCGTCGCGGAGCTCGAGTCGACACAGGCAGGTGCGCAGGGTCTGGGCCTCGACATCGGTCCCGAATCGGCCAAAGCCTATGCTGAGGTGATCTCAGACTCGACCACCGTCTTCTGGAACGGCCCCATGGGGGTCTTCGAATTCCCCGCCTTCGCCGCCGGAACCAAGGCAGTGGCAGCGGCACTGACCAACAAGCCAGGCACCGACTCGTCTCGGCTGACTGTCGTCGGCGGAGGCGACTCTGCTGCTGCCGTGCGCACACTCGGCTTCGGCGATGACGAGTTCGGGCACATCTCCACAGGAGGCGGTGCCAGCCTCGAATACCTCGAAGGCAAGACACTGCCCGGACTCGAAGCACTCGCGTGAGAAAGAAGACGACAATGAGCGATCGGACCCTGCTGCTGGCCGGCAACTGGAAGATGAACCACGATCATCTCGAAGCGATCTCGAGTGTCCAGAAGCTTGCTTGGGCACTTGAGGACGCCAAACTCGACGGGTCGCAGTGCGATGTCGTCGTCATTCCTCCCTTCACCGACATCCGATCCGTGCAGACCCTCATCCAGGGTGACAAACTGTGGCTGACCTACGGTGCACAGGACGTCTCCCAGCACGAACCGGGAGCGCACACCGGAGAGATCGCAGCATCGTTCCTGGCCCGACTCGGCTGCACATATGTCGTCGTCGGTCACAGCGAGCGGCGTGCGCACAACGGCGAGACCAACGACGTGGTCGCAGCCAAGGTCAAGGCCGCACTGGCGCAGGAGATCACACCCATCCTGTGCATCGGTGAGTCATTGGAACAGCGTCAGGAGAAGACCCACGTGGACTTCACCCTGACGCAGCTCGAGGAGTCCCTGGCCGGCCTCGATGCCGCCGCACTCGAAGGACTCGTCATCGCGTACGAACCTGTCTGGGCGATCGGCACAGGGGAGACCGCGACGGCAGAGGACGCAGCCGAGATGGCCGCGGCCATCCGCGCCCGCCTGGAAGAGAAGTACGGCTCCGCATTGGCGTCGAGCACCCGGATCCTCTACGGCGGTTCGGTCAAGACCGACAACGTCGCGCAGATCCTGGCCTCCGAGGATGTCGACGGCGCACTTGTCGGGGGAGCGAGCCTCAACGGGCCTGATTTCGCCGCTTTGTGCAAGGCCGCAGTAGCAAAGTAGACTGGCCAACAAATCCTCTGACGAAATATAGGTAGTTCTCGACGTGGAAATCCTCAACATCATACTCATTGTGCTGCTCGTCCTCACGAGCATCTTCCTGACACTCCTCATCCTCATGCACAAAGGCAAGGGCGGAGGCATGTCAGACATGTTCGGTGGCGGCATGTCCTCGTCGCTGGGATCCTCAGGCGTGGCTGAGCGCAATCTCAACCGGTTCACGACTCTGATGGCGATCATCTGGGGCGCATGCATCATCCTGTTGGGCCTCATCACCCGTTTCAACGCCTGACTGAGACGTCAGCCGAGTCTGCCTGCGCGAGCCACCTCTTGGCTGCGAAGGCGCTGTCTGAGCGCTGTGGACGGACCATCGTCTGAGTCCACCTCGGCGATCCAGCCACCACGACGCGCAGTTTATCTGCCAAAGCGAAGGACCCTGACCGATTGGTCAGGGTCCTTCGTCGTGCCCAGAGGAATGACCTCCAGCCAGAAGTCAGCGCAGGTCTGAGGTCAGTTCAGGTCTGAGACCAGCGCAGGTCGGAAGTCAGTCGACTCCGTAGTGGTGCCGAGGCTCCACGTCTGCGATCGCGCGACGCAGCTGATCAAGGCCCTGTGCACGGTCGAGCAGGTGAACCCTGAGCACGGGGCGTCCCTTCTCACGCAGAGCCGCGGCATCGCCGAGGGCCTGCGCGCGCTGCAGCTCAGTGAAGCCATAGGGGCGACCGGGAACCAGCAGATCCGTCCGGGGTTCGGCTGTGATCTGCAGGAACACACCGTTGGGGTGACCGCCCTTGTGGTATTGGCCTGTCGAATGCAGATAGCGCGGTCCGAATCCGAACGTCGTCTGCACACCCGAATGCTGTGAGACGAGGGCTCGGAGGCCTTCGGCATCGGCGTCGGCGATACGGTCGAGGAAAGCCTGGACGCCTACGAATCCGTACTCGTCGACCTGTGCGAAGAGCTCTCCGATGGCGCCGACGAGGTCAGTCGCCTCCTCGAACTCACCGAAGACCTCGACCTGTTCCTCGCGGAACGAAGGCTGTGGAGGTGCTGCCGAGGAACCGTGCGAGAGGGCTTGCCTGGCATGTTCCTTAGCGGCCTCAACATCCGGCTGGTCGAAGGGATCGACTCCGATGCTGTAGCCGGCGATCGCAGTGGCGAACTCCCAGAAGACGAACAGCTCACCAAGGTCACCTTCGAGTTCCGAGTTGAAACCGGATGGTGCCTCGACCTCGGTGGCGGGACCCAAAGTGCACAGCATGGCGTCTGCACGCGCGTCGAAGAAGCCGACGTCAGCGGCACCGTCGACGACGACGGGCAGGATGCCCTGACCGTCCTTGCCCAAGGACTCGGCCACGAGCTGTTCGACCCATTTGCTCATCCCTGACAACGCAGGGGTGGTCTCGGCGAGTACCAGCTTCTCTGTTGCCCTGGCATGACCGATGCCCAGCCAGGTTCCGAACTGCACTGCCGGATTGTCAGGAGCATCGGTTCCCAGACCGCCGACAGCCTCTGCCGCCGACTCCGCGATCACGCGGACGTCGACACCGGCAAGACCGGCAGGGACGAGGCCGAAGGCCGACAGCGCACTGTAGCGCCCGCCGACGGTCGCATCCGCGTGGAAGGTGGCCAGAAAGCCCTGCTCGGTGGCCAAAGCGTCGAGTTCGGTCCCCGGATCGGTGATGGCGATCAGACGAGACGCTGGATCGATCCCCACCGATTCGAAGGCCGCTGAGAATGCGCGGCGAATCGCATCTGTCTCGATCGTCGTGCCTGATTTGGAAGCGACGATCAGGACGGTGTGGGACAGATCGGTCCCGATCGCCTCGGCGACCTGATTGGGATCGGTTGAATCCACGACCTCGAGCCTGACCCCCGCGGACTGGGCCATGACCTCCGGGGCCAGCGAGGAACCGCCCATCCCCGTAAGGCTGATCGAGCGCAGACCCTGCGCCTCCAGTCGGGTCCGCAGAGCCTCGATCTCGTCGACGAGCTCCGCAGCCCGCTGCGGCAGGTCCACCCAGCCCATGCGCGGCACGGGCTGCTCGTCGTCGGTGAACAACGACGCATCCTTGGCCGCCAGGCGGGAGGGGACACGCGCTTCGAGGAGGCGCCCTACCTCGGCCTCATAGTCCTCAGAGACCGGAACGCTGTGCTGGAGTCTCATGCGCGGTCCAAGGCAGTGCGAATCGTATCCTGCAGCTCCGCCCAACTGACGTCGAACTTCTCAAGACCTTGCGTCTCAAGCACGGTCATCACCTCCGCATAGTCGATTCCGAGCCGTGCCAGACGGTCGAAGACCTCGTCGGCGGCCCGGTAGTTCTCCGGTGAGATCTCGGCAGTCACTTCACCATGGTCGGCGAAGGCCCGCATCGTAGGTTCAGGCATCGTATTCACAGTGTTCTGGGCAACGAGTCCAGCCACGTACATCGTGTCGGGGTAGTCGGGGTTCTTGACTCCGGTCGACGCCCACAGCAGTCGCTGCGGTGTGGCGCCCGCGAGTTCGAGGACCCGGAAGCGCTCGGACGTGAACAGCTGCGAGTGGATCTCATGGGCCAGCACGCAGTTCGCGATTCCCGCCCGCCCCTTGAGCTCTGCCCCGGCCGGATCATCGAGGGCGTCCAGCCGTGCGTCGATCTCCGCATCCACGCGAGAGACGAAGATCGAGGCCACCGACTTGATCTGACTGAGATCATGCCCGGCGGCACGAGCCTTCTCCAGGCCCTGGAGAAAGGCTTCGACGACATGACGGTAGCGGGTCAGGGAGAACACCAAGGTGACGTTGACGCTGATGCCTGCTGCGATGGTCTCGGAGATCGCACGCAGACCGGCTTCGGTCGCGGGGATCTTGATCATCGCATTGGGTTCGCCGACGCGCTCCCACAGAGTCTTCGCCGCCGCGACGGTGCCCTCGGCATCGTGTGCCAGCGGGGGAGCGACCTCAATCGACACGCGCCCGTCCTCGCCGTTGGTGGCGTCGTAGACAGGACGGAAGAGTCTGGCCGCGGCTGCGACGTCCGAGGTGGTCAGGGACTCGATCGCCTCATCGGCGGAGACCTTGGCCTCGCCGAGCTCTGCGACGGCGGAGTCATAGCTGTCCGACCCGGCGATGGCATTTGCGAAGATCGTCGGGTTCGTCGTCACTCCGGTGACGTTCGAGTCCTCGATGAGGCGCGCCAGGTCGCCGGACTCGAGACGTGTCCGTGACAGGTCATCGAGCCAGATGGAGACTCCGTGCTCGCTCAGCTGTGCCAGATTGCTGCTCATGCGTCCGCCTTCGCCGCTGCGATCGATTCCTTCGCGGCGGTGACGACCGCAGCCGGGGTGATTCCGAATTTCTCGTACAATGTCGCGTAATCGGCCGAAGCGCCGAAGTGCTCGATCGACACGGCACGACCGGCATCGCCGAGGTACTTGTGCCAGCTCATCGCCGAGGCGGCTTCGATGCTCACGCGAGCCTTGAGGGCACGGGGGAGGACCGCTCTGCGGTAGTCCTCGGGCTGAGCGTCGAACCATTCCTGGCACGGCATCGAAATGACTCGTGCGGCGGTGCCTGCGGCCTGCAGCTCTTCGGCTGCTGCGCTCGCAATGGCGACCTCGGAACCGCTGGCGAGGATGGCCACCTCGGGCTCATCCGCAGTGTCGAAGAGAACGTAGCCGCCACGAGCCGCCTCGGAGGCAGGTGCGTACTTCTCACGGTCGAGGACCGGAACGGCCTGACGGGTGAGCACGAGTCCGCTGGGACCGTCCGTGCGATCGAGGATCCTGCGCCACACGACCGAAGTCTCATTCGCGTCTGCTGGACGCACCAGATCAAGACCGGGAATCGCACGCAAGGCGGAGAGATGCTCGATCGGCTGGTGCGTCGGTCCATCTTCGCCGAGGCCGATCGAATCGTGGGTCCACACGAACACGTTAGGCAGCTGCTGCAGAGCGGCCAACCGTATGGCCGGACGCTGGTAGTCGCTGAAGACGAGGAAGGTGCCGCTGTAGGGGCGCGTGCCGCCGTGCAGGGCGATGCCGTTGCCGATGAGTCCGGCAGAGAATTCGCGGACGCCGAAGTGGATGTTGCGCCCGTAAGCGTTACCGGAGAATGCTCCGGTCGAACGATGTTCGGGCAGGAAGCTCGGGTCGCCCTTGATCAGTGTGTTGTTCGATCCGGCGAGGTCGGCGGATCCGCCCCACAGTTCGGGCATGGTTGCCGCGATGGCGTTGAGGACCTGCCCGGAGGCGGCGCGAGTCGCAATGCCCTTGGCACTGGTTTCGAAGACAGGGAACTGGTTGTCGAGTCCGGCAGGAAGTTCGCGCTTGGCCAGGCGGTCGAAGAGTTCGGCGTTGGCCGGGTTCGCCTCGCGCCAGGCGTTGTAGGACTCGTCCCACTCGATGTGGGCTCCGCGGCCGCGGTCCAGTGCCGAGCGAGTGTGGTTGAGCACCTCTGCGGGCACTGTGAAGGTCTCTTCGGGATCGAATCCGAGGATCTCCTTCGTCGCCTTGATCTCGTCGGCGCCGAGTGCGGAACCGTGGGAGCCGCCGGTGTTCTGCGCGTTCGGTGCGGGCCAGGCGATGATGGTCGAGAGACGGATGAAGGAGGGGCGGGGATCAGTCTTTGCCGCTTCCATGGCGGCGTGGAAGGCTTCCACGTCTTCCTCGTACTCGTCGCCGGCTCTGAAATCGACGTGCTGGACGTGCCAGCCGTACGCGGCGTAGCGGGCTGCGGTGTCCTCGCTGAAGGCGATCGCGGTGTCGTCTTCGATGGAGATCCGGTTGTCGTCCCAGATCACGACCAGGTTGGACAGTTCCTGGGTTCCGGCAAGGGACGACGCCTCACCCGAGACGCCTTCCTCGAGGTCGCCGTCGGATGCCAGGACGACGACGGAATGATCGAAGGGCGAGGCACCGGGAGCAGCATCAGGATCGAAGAGGCCGCGTTCGCGGCGAGAGGCCATGGCCATTCCCACCGCCGAGGCGAGGCCGGATCCCAGCGGTCCCGTCGTGATCTCGACGCCTGCAGTGTGTCCGACCTCCGGGTGGCCGGGAGTCAGTGAACCCCAGGTGCGCAGCGCCTTCAGATCGTCGAGCTCGAGGCCGAAGCCCGAGAGGTAGAGCTGGACGTACTGGGTCAGCGAGCTGTGCCCGCAGGAGAGAACGAAGCGATCGCGGCCGGCCCAGCTCGGATCGGCAGGATCATGATTGAGACCGTACTGGTAGAGGTAATGTGCAACGGGAGCAAGACTCATTGCAGTTCCGGGGTGACCGTGTCCGGCCTTCTGCACTGCATCTGCGGCGAGGAGGCGGGCGGTGTCGACTGCGCGGTTGTCGAGTTCTGTCCAGGACAGGGAGTTCATGTCTTCGAGCGATCCTTCGTTCGTCTTAGAGGCGTGCACTCAAACTCTACCGTGCCGGGTCCTAAACGCGAGGGGTGAGATCGCCGACCGCAGTTCCTCTTCGCGGTGGTGGCTCTGGGCATCTGTATTCTGTGACTCAGATCTGGTGCAGATTCCGTCTCCGAAACACAGCCCACGCCGACTGGCAAAAAATTCGACAGAGGGTAGAATCGACATCGTGAGTGAACTTCGTCAGAACCAGGACACGCAGAGTGAACGTCCTCTGCAGAGGGCAATCGACGAGGAACGACTCTCAAAACGCCCCCGCTCGATCATCAGTGCCTACATCGCACTGACCAAGCCTCGAGTGATCGAACTCCTGCTGGTGACCACTGCTCCGGTGATGTTCCTCGCCGCGCAGGGAATGCCGAATATCTGGCTGGTCATCAATACCCTCATCGGGGGCGCAGCTGCCGCGGCCTCCGCTTCGGTCTTCAACTGCTACGTCGATCGTGACATCGACGCGAAGATGGAACGCACCAAGCATCGCCCACTCGTGACCGGTGAGATCACACCACGGGCCGCACTCATCTTCGCCTTCGCACTGGGCCTGGGGTCGATCTTCTGGCTCGGCGGCTTCACGAACTGGGTGACCGCTGGACTCACCGCCTGCGCGATCCTGCTCTACGCGGTCTTCTACACGCTGATCCTCAAGCGTCGTACCACACAGAACATCGTCTGGGGCGGCGCCGCGGGCTGCATGCCTGTGCTCATCGGCTGGTCTGCCGTCACCGGCGGACTGGCCTGGGAACCACTCCTGCTCTTCCTCGTCGTCTTCTTCTGGACGCCGCCGCACTACTGGCCGCTGGCGATCAAGTACAAGGCCGACTACGATGCCGCAGACGTTCCGATGCTGCCATCGAAGGTCCCGCCGACGAACGTCGGCCGCCAGATGATCGCCTACACCTGGGCGATGGTGGCCTGCTCGCTGGCACTCATTCCGCTCGCCCCGATGGGCCCTGTCTACACAGGCGTTGCGGTTCTCGCGGGCGCTTGGTTCCTGTTCTCCTGCTATGCACTCGTCTCCCGGGCGAAGAAGGGCAAGAGCGGAACCTCGCTGAAGGCGATGAAGGTCTTCCACGGCTCGATCACCTACTTGTCACTGCTCTTCCTCGCAGTCGCGATCGACCCGTTCGTCCTCCCCGGATTCTGGTAGGTCCCAACCCCGACCCATCCGCTGCCGCCGCATCCGAAGCCGCAGCGTAGGAGCTGCTCAGCCTGCGTTGACGAGTTCCTCGATGACGATCTTCTTCATCCCCATCAGCGCCTTGACCTGGGCATCTCCGGTCATCAGCTCGTCGAGGTGGGCCGGAACAATCTGCCAGCTGATCCCGTACTTGTCCTTGAGCCAGCCGCACTGCTCGCTGGCGGGAACGGCCGACAGCGCTGACCAGTAGTGGTCGATCTCGGCCTGATCACGACATCTGACGGTCAGTGAGATCGCCTCGTTGAACGTGAATGCAGGTCCGCCGTCGAGGCAGATGAAGCGAGTGCCGTCGAGCTCGAAGACCCCATTGATGACCTTGCCGCGCATCCCCGCGTAATGCGGGTCGAGGGATTCATCGGGGTAGCGGTCGATGGAGACGATGTGCGAGTTGGGGAAGACGGAGGAGTAGAACTCCATCGCCTCCTCGGCGTGGTCAGTGAACCACAGGCACGGCGTGATCGGTGTCGGCATGATGGGTGCTCCTCGGGTATGCGCTGTCGAGGACGGCAACGCTTGCCGCGATAGTAGCCGAGATGCCGATCATATGGAATGCCACGAGCACGATGGGCACGCCGGTGAAGTACTGGACGTAGCCGATGATCCCCTGCAGCACCTCGATGATGAGGAGCACGACCAGCGGTCGGACCATGACGGTGTGCTTCTTCACTGCCAGGACGAGCGAGGAGATGGTCGCGATGACCAGCAGCCAGACCGGGGCAGCATGTGCGCGGGTGATCCAGATGTTGTCGAGGCCGTTGCGGGTCGACATCGTCGAACCCGAGTGCGGTCCCGCGCCCGTGGTGAGGACACCGAAGATGACAACGATCGCGGTCAGCCCGAGGATGGTCCAACCGAGCGCCGGCAACGGAGACGGAGCCTTCTCAGCTGTGCGCACGCCGGTGTCGTAGGTGCGGCGAACGAAGTACGCGGCGACGCCGACGGCGATGGCAGAGGGCACGAAGTGTCCGGCCACGACCCACGGGTTGAGCTTCGTCCACACGGTGATGCCGCCGACGATGGCCTGGACGGGCACGATGGCCAGCAGCCCGAGGTTGAGCCAGAACAGGTCACGGCGCTGCTTCCGATGCTTCCAGAGCATGAAGAAGATGACGACGCCGAGCATGGCCAGCGCCACCGCCAGCGTGCGGTTGCCGAATTCGATGAGGCCGTGGATGCCCATCTCCGGGGTGGTCACGAGCGAATCGGGGGTGCACTTGGGCCAGTCCGTGCACCCGAGGCCGGAGCCGGTGAGGCGGACGATGCCGCCGCTGACGATGATGACGGACTGCGCGATGAGCATGGCCCATGCAGCGACACGAATCCTCTTAGTGACCATTTCTCTCCTCATTCGAATCGGAACCACCTGCGTGCCGCAAAGGTTCCCAGCAGCCCCCACGCGAGGAGCACGATCAAAGCTTTGATGTCGAAGCCGGCACCACCGACGGCCGCACGCATCGCATCACCGAGCGCGCCGGAGGGCAGATAGCCGACCACGGTGCCCCATTCTCCCGGATGGGCGATGACGAGCCCGCCCACACCGGCCATGAGCACCCAGATCAGGTTGGCGCCGGCCAGGGTGGCCTCTGCCCGTACGGTTCCTGCCATGAGCAAGCCTAAGGACAGCAGCGCTGCGGTGCCAAGAAGCGTGGTCAGGATCAGTGCGAGTGGGTTCACGGGACTGTTGAAGCCGAGGCCCACGGCGATGGCAAAGGCAAGGATGAATTGGATGACGACGACGGCGACGACTGCGCCGAGCTTGCCGAGGATGAGGCCATTCGTGCC
Source organism: Brevibacterium sp. UCMA 11752 (assembly GCF_021532235.1). Lineage (NCBI taxonomy): Bacteria > Bacillati > Actinomycetota > Actinomycetes > Micrococcales > Brevibacteriaceae > Brevibacterium > Brevibacterium sp. UCMA 11752. Next base: position 2,779,570 of record NZ_JACBOS010000003.1, read on the forward strand.
CAGCGGCGTCGTCGCCAGCTGTCGCAGCACCCCGTAGCGGCGGTCGAAGGCCGTGGCGATCGCCTGACCGGTGAAGGCGGTCGAGGCCAGGCACAGGCTCAGCGCACCGGGCAGCGCCACGGTGAGCGGATCCGCCCCGGGCCCGACGATGCCGAGGCCGCTGAGCAGTGGTGCCTTCCCGAGGAAGATGAGCATACCCAGCGGCAGGATGAGTGAGAGCAGCAGCTGTTCGCCGTTGCGCAGTACGGAGATCGTCTCGAACTTGGTCTGCGCGATGACGCGCTTCGCCCTCATCTGCGGCCTCTGGCTGGTCGGTGGCATCTGGCTCATCGCAGCGGCCTGCCCGTGAGTTCGAAGAACACATCTGCCAACGACTGGGAGTGCATGTCGATGTCCCTGATCGCCAGCCCCGCCTCGGCGACGGCCGTGCACAGGCCAGCGATCTGGGTGCTGTCGAGGTCCCCGTCGACGACGAGGGCCGCTCCCACCACCGAGGTGGCTGCGATCCTATTCATCGTGGCCAGGAGTTCACGAGGGGCCGGCTCCAGCGGCTGACCCACCGTGATGACGAGACGGCGACCGGCGGGGGAGGCGTTGCGCAGATCCTCGGGCGCGCCCTGGGCGATGATGCGACCGCGATCGATGACGACGACCTCATCGGCCAGCTCCTCCGCCTCGGCGAGGTCATGGGTCGTCAGGACCACAGCCACCGAGGCGGCCGCGAGCTCCCGGATGAAATCATGGACGACCGCCCGCGCCTGAGGATCGAGTCCTGCGCAGGGCTCATCGAGGAAGACGAGCCGCGGTCGGCCGATGAGTGCGGCGGCCAGGGCGACTCGTTGCTTCTGGCCCCCCGACAGGCGCCGGATCGTGCGAGTGGAGAACTCGTGCAGACCCAAGGGATCGGCGAGTTCATCGACGCTGAGCGGATTGGGATAGAGCGACGCGAGGTGTCGCAGAACCTGGAGCGGCTTCGCGCTCATCGGCAGTCCGCCGTCCTGGAGCATGACGCCTGCGAGCAGCGATGTCGAGGCGTGGTCACGGAACGGATCGTGGCCGAAGATCTCCACACGACCGGCGTCGGGGGCTCGTGTGCCCACCGCCAGGGAGATCGTCGTCGACTTGCCTGCACCATTGGGCCCGAGTACACCGAGGATGGATCCGGTGGCGGCATCGAGGTCGATCCCGTCGACGACGTGGTGTGCGCCGTACGAGTAATGGAGACCACGAATGGTGAGGGCCGAATCTGACACCAGACCATTCTACGACGCGTCGAATCGGCATGTAGTTAGGCTCACCTAGTTTTACGAAACAAATTACGCAACAATAGTGTTGTGTTAGTCAAGGAGGTGGAGAATGGCTGCGAACGACACAGAAGATCGCCGTACCCGAGAGAAGGTATTTCGATCGGTGCTCGATGAAGGGCCGATCACTGCCTCGGCGTTGGCGAAGGGTCTTCACCTGACTCCTGCGGCGATTCGTCGTCATATGGATGCGCTGGAGAGCGAGGGCCTCATCGAGGTCCGAGAGCTCGCCGGCAAGCAGGCAGGCCGCGGCAGGCCGGCCAGACACTACGTGGTCACCTCGCGTGGCCATGGGTCGGTCACCCATTCCTACGACCAGCTGGCAGTCGATATCCTCCGGTTCATGAAGGACCGAGTCGGCCATGAGGCCGTTGAGGAGTTCACCGAGGACCTGGTTGCGAAACTCCGCGACCGCCTCGGCGGGGAACTGGATCGACGGGGAGGCACCACAGTGGCTTCCCGCTCCCGGGGACTGGCTGCGGCATTGACAAAGGAGGGATATGCTGCCTCGGCGACACCGGTGGCGGCCGGCACCCCTCTCGAAGCGATGCAGCTGTGCCAAGGGCATTGTCCGATCCAGGCAGTCGCCTCCGAGTTCCCCGAGATCTGCGAAGCAGAGCTCGCCATGTTCTCGGACTACCTGGGCGTCGATGTTCGTCGTCTGTCCTCATTGGCCCACGGCGACCATGTCTGCACCACCCACATTCCGACCTCGGAACTCACCAGACCACTCATCCACAGCAATGATCGACCTCAAGGAGGTTCACGATGACTGACACAGGCAATCGGATCATCGATGCTAACCCCGAGCTCAAAGACCTCGGGCAGTACGCATACGGTTGGCACGACGGAAACGACGCTGGAGAGTTCGCGGCTCGCGGTCTCTCAGAAGACGTCGTCCGCAACATCTCGAAGTTGAAGGACGAGCCGGACTGGATGCTGCAGCGCCGACTCAAGGCGCTCAAGCTGTTTGAGAAGAAGCCGATGCCCAGCTGGGGTGCAGACCTCACCGGCATCCACTTCGACGACATCAAGTACTTCGTGCGCTCGACAGAGGGTCAGGCGACGTCCTGGGACGATCTGCCCGAGGACATCCGCAACACCTACGACAAGCTCGGCATCCCCGAGGCTGAGAAGCAGCGTCTCGTCGCAGGTGTGGCCGCTCAGTACGAGTCCGAGGTCGTCTACCACCAGATCAACGAAGAGCTCGAGAAGCAGGGTGTCATCTTCATGGACACCGACACCGGGCTGCGCGAGTACCCGGAGATCTTCGAAGAGTACTTCGGCTCGATCATCCCCGCCGGAGACAACAAGTTCTCGGCGCTCAACACCGCAGTCTGGTCGGGCGGTTCCTTCGTCTACGTCCCCAAGGGCGTCCACGTGGAGATCCCTCTGCAGGCCTATTTCCGCATCAACACGGAGAACATGGGCCAGTTCGAGCGCACCCTCATCATCGCCGACGAAGGCTCGTCAGTGCACTACGTCGAGGGCTGCACCGCACCGATCTACAAGACCGACTCACTGCACTCCGCAGTCGTCGAGATCGTGGCCAAGAAGGACGCGAAGGTTCGCTACACGACCATCCAGAACTGGTCGAACAACGTGTACAACCTCGTCACCAAGCGTGCGATCGCCGAAGAGGGCGCTTCCATGGAATGGGTCGACGGCAACATCGGCTCGAAGGTCACCATGAAGTACCCGGCCATCTGGCTGACCGGTGAGCACGCACGCGGCGAGACGCTGTCCGTGGCATTCGCCGGCGAGGGCCAGCACCAGGACACCGGTGCGAAGATGGTTCACGCCGCTCCGAACACCCACTCCTCGATCGTTGCGAAGTCCGTGGCCCGTGGCGGCGGACGTTCCGGGTACCGCGGACTCGTCCACGTGCACCCCGGAGCCAAGGGCTCGTCGAACAATGTCCTCTGTGACGCACTTCTGGTCGACAACATCTCTCGCTCCGACACCTACCCGTACATCGACATCCGTGAGGACGATGTGACGCTGGGTCATGAGGCGACCGTGTCGAAGGTGAGCGAGGATCAGCTCTTCTACCTCATGAGCCGCGGCATGGAGGAGACCGAGGCAATGGCGATGATCGTGCGCGGGTTCGTCGAGCCGATCGCTCGCGAGCTGCCGATGGAATACGCACTCGAGCTCAATCGCCTCATCGAAATCCAGATGGAAGGTGGCGTGGGCTGATCTGCGCCCACCACCGACCACGACAAGGAGTTTTCTAAGTGACTGATACCACCAATCCGTTGGGCCTCGATGAGCACTCTCATGGCGCCGACGTCCACGTCCCCGATTCCAAGCGGGACGCTCGCACACGCAGCTTCGACGTCTCCGACTTCGCCGTCCCGAACGGACGCGAAGAGGAATGGCGGTTCTCGCCGGTGCGCAAGCTCAGTGATTTCTTCACCGACGCTGCCTCCGAAACGAAGCTGACGACGACCGGCGACCTGCCTGAGGGCATCTCCGTGGAGGAGATCTCGCTCGAGGCCGCGCAGGAGCTGGGCATCCTCGAACCCGAGGATCGGGCCGCCGCCGTGGCAGCCAACCGCGCCGCCACCGTCACCCACTACTCGGTTCCCGCGGGAACCGAGATCGACGGCGCCGTGATCATCCACGCCGACGGCACCGGCAACGACATCTCCCATGGACATGTCGTCGTCTCCGTCGGAGCGAATGCCAAGGCGACCATCGTCATCGAGCACGAAGGACTCGCTCGGCACTCCGAGCTCGTGTCCCTCGTCATCGGTGATGGCGCAAATGTGACCTTCGTGTCCCTGCAGCTCTGGGACGACGAGACACAGCACCTGGGCCAGCACGACGCGATCGTGGGCAAGGACGCGAAGTTCAAGCACATCGTCATCAGCCTCGGCGGAGACATCGTGCGTCTGAACACGAACGTGCGCTACTCGGCAGCCGGGGGAGAGGCCGAACTGCTCGGACTCTACTTCGCCGATGCCGGCCAGCACTTCGAGCACCGCACCTACGTCGACCACAACACGCCGAAGGCCACCTCGAACGTCCACTACAAGGGCGCTCTCCAGGGCAAGGACGCACGCAGCGTCTGGATCGGCGATGTGCTCATCCGCCCCGAGGCACTCGACATCGACACCTACGAGCTCAACCGCAACCTCATCCTCTCCGATGGGGCCAGGGCGGACTCGGTGCCGAACCTCGAGATCGAGACCGGCGACATCGCCGGCGCCGGACACGCTTCGTCGACCGGACGCTTCGATGAGGAGCACCTGTTCTACCTGATGAGCCGCGGCATTCCCGAGGACGTTGCGCGTCAGCTCGTGGTCCGCGGATTCTTCAATGAAGTGATCCAGAAGATCCAGGTGCCCGAGATCGAAGAGGTCCTCAACGAACGAATCGAGGAAGAACTCTCCCGGAGCGTTCTGTGACCATGATCGACGTTGCGGCCGCCGACGAGGTGGCCGCGGGCGCGACGATGAGGATCGAAGTGGACAACTTCGAGATCTGCATCGCCCGCGACTCCGACGGCACGATCCATGCCATCGACGATGTCTGCACTCACGGCGAGGTATCGCTGGCCGAGGGAGAAGTGGAGGGCTGCGCCATCGAATGCTGGCTGCACGGATCCCAGTTCGACCTCAAGACCGGCCGCCCACTGAGCCCACCGGCCTTCGAACCCGTCGCAGTCTATGACTGCAAGGAGATCGCCGGCCGCATCCTGCTTGACCCGAGCACAGTGGTCAATTGACCAGCACGCTCAACTGATCACCACGCTTACCTGAATTGAAAAGGATTGACATGTCCACTCTGAAAATCACTGACCTGCACGTCAGCGTCAACACCGAAACCGGTCCCAAGCCGATCCTCAACGGCATCAACCTGGAGATCAACTCCAACGAGACCCACGCCATCATGGGCCCCAACGGCTCCGGCAAGTCCACACTGGCCTACTCACTGGCCGGTCACCCGAAGTACCAGGTGACCTCGGGCTCCGTCACCCTCGACGGCGTGGACGTCCTCGCGATGTCCGTCGACGAGCGCGCCAAGGCCGGACTGTTCCTGGCCATGCAGTACCCCGTCGAGGTCCCCGGCGTGACCGTGACGAACTTCCTGCGTTCGGCCAAGACCGCAATCGACGGTGAAGCACCGAAGCTGCGTCACTGGACCAAGGACCTCAAGTCCGCGATGGAGAACCTCCGCGTGGATCCTGAGTTCGCCAGCCGCAACGTCAACGAAGGATTCTCCGGCGGCGAGAAGAAGCGCCACGAGATCCTGCAGATGGAGATGCTCAAGCCCAAGTTCTCCGTCCTCGACGAGACCGACTCCGGCCTTGACGTCGATGCTCTGCGCATCGTGTCCGAGGGCATCAACCGGGTGCGCGAGTCGACCGATGTCGGCGTCCTGCTCATCACGCACTACACCCGCATCCTCAGCTACATCAAGCCCGACCACGTGCACGTGATCATCAAGGGCAAGGTTGCTGAAGAGGGCGGACCCGAGCTGGCCGATCGCCTCGAGAACGAAGGCTACGACCGCTTCCTGCAGGCCTCGGTCTGATGTTCTCCCGCCTGCGGAACGACTTCCCGATCCTGGACACCAGGATCGGGGAGTCGTCTCTGAGCTATCTCGACTCTGGCGCGACTTCCCAGAAGCCGCAGTGCGTCATCGACACATTCACCGAGTATTACTCGCAGCGCAATGCCGCCGTTCACCGTGGAGCACACTCTCTTGCGGTGATGGCCACCGACGCGTTCGAAGCAGGCCGTGAAGCAGTGGCAGACCTCGTCGGCGGAGCATCCGAACAGGTGGTCTGGACGAAGAACGCCACCGAGGCACTCAACGTGGTCGCATTGGGCATCGACCGAGCCAGCCATGGCCTCGGGGGAGAGGCCGCTGGGCGTTTCGGTCTCGGCCCCGCCGACTCCATCGTCGTCACCGAGATGGAACACCACGCGAACCTCGTCCCCTGGCAGCAGCTGGCCCAGTCCACGGGTGCTCAACTCCGTTGGCTCCCGGTCACGGACGCCGGAGAGCTCGATCTCAGCGATCTGGAATCCATCGTCGACGAGACGACCAAGGTCTTCGCCTTCACCCATGTCTCGAATGTGCTCGGCACCATCAACCCGGTCGACGCACTCGTCGCTCGGGCCCGGCAGGTGGGGGCCCTCGTCGTCCTCGATGCCTGCCAATCGGTCCCGCACATGCCCGTGAACTTCGTCGACCTCGATATCGACTTCGCGGCATTCTCCGCTCACAAGGCGCTGGGGCCCACCGGACTCGGCACCCTCTGGGGAAAGACGGACCTGCTGAACTCGCTGCCCCCGGTCCTGACCGGTGGATCCATGATCACCACGGTGACCATGGAGGACTCGGCGTTCATGGACGCACCACAGCGGTTCGAGGCCGGAACGCAGCCCGTGGCCGAGGTCGCGGCGTTCACCACCGCGGTCAACTACCTCGCCGAGGTGGGCCTGGAGAAGATCTTCGACCATGAGCGAGAGCTCGCCGGGGTCCTCCTCGACGGCATCGCGAAGATTCCCGGCATCACGGTGCTCGGCGCCGCCGAGAATCGGATCGGAACCGTGGCCTTCGACGTCGACGGCGTCCACGCCCACGACGTGGGGCAGTACCTCGACTCCCAAGGAGTTGCGGTGAGGGTCGGCCATCATTGCGCTCAGCCGCTGCACCGGCGCTTCGGCGTCACCGCCACGACGCGGGCGAGCACCTATCTGTACAACAACACCGAGGACTGCGAACAGTTCCTGGCCGCTCTGGCCGAGGTCCGTCCCTTCTTCGGAGTTCAGTGAGGATCGTGTCATGAGCACGCAGATGCAACAGCTCTACCAACAGGTCATCCTCGACCACTCTCGGTCCCGGATCGGCAACGCGGCTCTGCTGCGCGAAGGGGCAGCGGGACCTCACGGCTCCTCGCACCAGGTCAATCCCACGTGCGGAGACGAGATCGAACTCGAGACCGAGATCAGCGATGACGGCGCAATCGCTGTACGCTGGTCCGGCGACGGGTGCTCGATCTCGATGGCCTCGGCCTCAGTTCTCTCCGAACTCGCTTCGGAGAACAGCGTGGAGGGCATGCTCGACATCGAAGCAAAGTTCCACGAGCTGATGCACTCTCGTGGGACAATTGCGGGAGACGAGGAAATACTCGGCGACGCTGCAGCGTTCAGCGGAGTGTCGAAGTTTCCCGCCAGGATCAAGTGCGCGCTCTTGTCCTGGGTCGCGTTCAAGGACGCACTCAACCAAGCCCAAACGTCTCTGAAGGAGTAAGAATGCCCGAAGTGATAGACGCACCGCAGAACGCCAGCACCGACGAGGTGCGCGAAGCGATGATGGACGTCGTCGACCCGGAGCTCGGCGTCAACATCGTCGATCTCGGACTCGTCTACGGACTCTCCGTCGAAGACGACGGCACTGCCGTCGTCGAGATGACCCTGACGTCTGCGGCCTGCCCGCTGACCGACGTCATCGAAGACCAGACCGCTCAGTGCCTCGAAGGCATCGTGCCGGCCTACCGGATCAACTGGGTCTGGATGCCGCCATGGGGACCTGAGAAGATCACAGAGGACGGTCGCGAACAGATGCGTGCCCTCGGCTTCAACATCTGAGTTCTGATACTGCCGACGTCCCCGCGGGGACGTCACACCCTCACCTCGCCGAGGTGGGAGCGCCGATTCCGGTGCCCCCACCTCGGCGATGTTGTGGGTCGGGGTTGCAGAGATCACCTGCCCTGAATGCAGGGGACCAGGCTCGGCATGAAAGAATGAAGACCGACTTTCCTAGGAGAACCATTGACGATCATCGCGGCCGCAGACGGGTCAGCCCTCGGCAACCCCGGACCCGCCGGCTGGGCCTGGTACGTCGATGATGACTGCTGGCACGCCGGCGGCTGGAAGGAATCGACGAATAACCGCGGCGAGCTCATGGCCGTCCTCGACCTGCTGAACTCGACGGCGGAAGCCGAGGAGGATCTCAAGGTCTTCTGCGACTCCAAATACGTCATCAACGCGCTGACGAAGTGGATGCCCGGCTGGAAGCGCAAAGGATGGAAGAAGGCTGACGGCAAGGACGTCCTCAATAAGGATCTCCTCGAACAGCTCGATTCCGCGCTGAAGGGCCGCGAGGTCGAATTCGAATGGGTCAAGGGCCACAGCAACCACGCAATGAACGAAGCGGCAGACGACCGTGCACGGGCAGCGGCCACCGCGTATCAGAAGAGCACAAAGGTTCCGTCCGGACCCGGATACGTCCCCGCGGGGACGTCCCAGTCGATCACGGCTTCCTCAACTGAGGACGTTCCGGCCGCCGACGAGGCCCCGGTTGCCGACGACGCGCCGGTCGCCGGGACCACCACGCTCGTGTCCTGTCGAGTCCCCACACACATCGCAGACGAACTCGTCTCTCGGGCACAGGCTCAGGGAATCCACCCGCAAGAATTCTTGGCCGACATCATCGGTCGCAGTTTGGAGAATGAATGATTCAGGCATCCGACCTCGAAGTCAACGTCGGCGCCCGTACGCTGATGTCCGAGGTCTCCTTCCGCGTGGACAAAGGTGACCGAGTCGGCCTGGTCGGACGCAACGGGGCGGGCAAGACCACCCTGACGAAGGTGATCATGGGTGGCCACAGTGCCGCGAAGGGCAGTGTCTCCGTCTCGGGGTCGGTGGGATACCTGCCTCAGGATCCCCGCAGCGGTGACCCACAGGCCACCGGCATGGAGCGCATCCTCTCCGCCCGCGAACTCGACGTCTTAGTCAAGCGTCTGCGCAAGGCTGAGAACCAGATGGCCTCGCCTGATGAGAATGTCTCGATGAAGGCCATCGATCGCTACCCGCGCATCGAAGCCGAATTCATGGCCGCAGGCGGTTACTCAGCAGAATCCGAAGCCTACGCGATCGCAGCGAACCTGGGCCTCGACGAAGATCTCATCAACCAGGAGATCGGCACGCTCTCGGGCGGCCAGAGGCGCCGCGTCGAACTTGCCCGGATCCTCTTCTCAGCCCCGGACACGATGATCCTCGACGAGCCGACGAACCACCTGGACGCGGAATCCGTGCTGTGGCTGCGCGACTATCTCAAGGGCTACTCCGGCGGACTCATCATCATCAGTCACGACCTCGACCTCATCGACGAAGTCGTCAACAAGGTGTTCTTCCTCGACGCGACCCGTCAGACCATCGACATCTATTCGATGGGCTACCGTCTCTACCTCAAGCAGCGCGAAGATGATGAGCGCCGTCGCCGTCGTGAGCGTGCCAATGCCGAGAAGAAGGCTTCGGCCCTGAACGCCCAGGCGAACAAGATGATGGCGAAGGCGACGAAGACCGTGGCCGCCCAGCAGATGGCCAAACGTGCCGAACGCCTGCTGTCGGGACTCGATGCCGAACGCAGCACCGAGAAGGTCGCGAACCTGCGGTTCCCGGCCCCTGCCGATTGCGGACGAGTGCCGCTGACGGCTGAGGGACTCTCTCGCAGCTTCGGATCGACAGAGGTCTTCACCGGCGTCGACCTGGCCATCGACAAGGGCTCACGCGTGGTCATCCTCGGCTACAACGGTGCCGGCAAGACAACGCTGCTGCGCCTGCTGGCCGGTCTCGACGAACCGGACTCGGGGAAGGTCGTCCCGGGCTTCGGCCTCAAGCTCGGCTACTACGCGCAGGAACACGAGACTCTCGATCTCGATCGCAGCGTGTTGGAGAACATGAAGCGCAACTCTCCGCACCTCGACGACACCGCGGTGCGCAATGTGCTCGGTTCGTTCCTGTTCTCCGGCGATGACGTGCATAAGCCTTCAAAGGTGCTCTCAGGCGGTGAGAAGACTCGTCTGGCGCTGGCCACACTCGTGGTCTCCAGCGCCAACGTCCTCCTCCTCGATGAGCCGACGAACAACCTCGATCCGGCCTCTCGTGAGGAGATCCTCTCAGCCATCCGCCGCTACGAGGGCGCCATCATCCTCGTCACACACGATGAGGGAGCAGTCTCCGCGCTCGACCCCGACCGTGTGCTGCTGCTGCCCGACGGCGACGAGGACCTGTGGAACGACACCTACCTGGATCTCGTCACCCTGGCCTGAGGCTCGACGGCCTGAGGCTCGACCTCTTCGCCGGTGGTCCCAACGACCGCCGGTTCAGGAGTGCCTGAACCGGTCCTCGATGAATTCGTCCTCTTCGGCCTCGTCACGGCCGTGCACACCCGGTGATCTCAACCGGTTGCGGCCATAGCGGTTGCCCGGCTGGGAGATCTTCGCTCCCGCGTCCAGCGCCTCCTTGTCCACCACGACGTATTCGACGTCGCCGGTGAATTTCTCGGCCGCCTCGGCGTCGGCTCTGCGTTCTCGTCTGGCGGAGATCGATACGGCGATGATGATCATGATGCCGAAGGTGAACCACTGGAGCATATAGGACAGGTGGTTGCCCGGGTCGAGATCCGGTGCCGGCAGAGGCGTCAGCCCAGATTCGTCGGGCAGGCCGTTGCCGGTGTGGACGGTCTCCGCGTAGACGTTCTCATATGCCGAATCCATACCGGGGATCCGGGCGGGATCGATGGCCTTGATCAGCCCATCTGGATTATTGTCCTCGGAACCGTCCTGGGCCGGTTGGAGACGGGCAGCGATGGTCTGCTCCCCGGTGGGCGTCGGCGGGACCTGATCGGGTTCTGCGATCCATCCCCTGACGATCGCGATCGTGTCCCCGGACGTGAGCTCGAACGGAACGACGATGTAGTAGCCGACCTTGTCATTGACCGTGCGGTTGCGCGCGAACACTGTATCGGATTCCAGATAGTGGCCGGTCAGCGACACCTGTCGCCACTCATCGTCGCCATCGAGAGTCGCCGAGGTGGAACCCAGGATGCTCGTGATGTCGACCGGTTGAGACGAATAGTTCGCGTTGATCGTCGCGATCTCGTGCTGCCGCTGATCCTGTCGGTCCTTCTGCCACAGTGCCAGGAAGATGCAGGCGATGACGATGATGATGGTCATGGCGATATATTTCAGCCACCGTGCGCTGAAGAGGAAGGAATAGCGTGACATCAACCGGCGTCCTCCGGGATGTCGTCGATGGCGACGTCGCTCTGATAGAAGCTGCGCATGGTCAGGAACTCTCGCAGATAGTCGAGATGTTCATCACAGGCCAGCCAGGTCTTGCGGCGTTTGGGCATGTGCAGGCGGGGATTGTTCCACAGAATTGCGCGGGTGGCCTCTGCCCGGCAACCCTTGGCCGAGCACTGGAGCGTCTCCGTCATGTGTCATCACCTCGAGTCGGGTCTGTCGACGTTTCACCATCGTCCGGCCCTGAGTCCTCGGATTCCCCAGCGATCGTCTCCCCAGCGATGGTCTCACCGGTTGCCGGCGGCAGCTCGGGCATCGGCGCGTTGTCCAGCAGAGCCGAATCGTCATTGGTGGTGCGCTCACGCCCGGCATTGGCGAAGATCACAGCCGGATAGGGGAGGAGCACGGCACCGGCCACGCAGATCCACATCAACACGGTCAGATCTGCCCGGAACATGTAATAGGCCGCCACGAAGCAGAGCGTGCGAATTGCCATGGTGATCGAGTATTTGATGATCCGCGACTTCATGTCGTCATCAAGGGCAGTGTCTGCCGTGGTGATCTGCTGCGGGTGCTTGGACATAACCTTCTTCGTTCGATTACTGCTACAAAATCATACTCTTCGTTTGTGTGAGTCGTATCGACGCCTGCCGGTTCGCGATAGGTTAGTGACGGTAAGTTTGATCTCAAACGCTGATCAATCTGTATTGTCCACCAACAGGAGAGATTCGTGTCAGAACCACGCATAGTCCTCGTGACCGGAGGAAACCGCGGAATCGGCCGCACCATCGCCGAGGAATTCCTCGCCCAGGGCGACACGGTTGCCGTCACCTCCCGCAACGGAGACGCACCGGAAGGTGCTCTGGCCGTGTCCGCGGACGTCACCGATACCGCGTCCCTCGACGCGGCATTCGCGCAGATCGAGGAGAAGCTGGGCCCCGTCGAGGTGGTAGTGGCGAACGCCGGCATCACCCGCGACAATCTGCTCATGCGGATGAGCGACGAGGAGTTCGAGGCCGTCGTCGACACCAACCTCACCGGCACCTTCCGCACCGTCAAGCGTGCCATCACCGGAATGATTCGCGCGAAGAAGGGCCGCATCGTGCTCATCTCGTCCGTGTCGGGACTCTACGGAGTCCCCGGTCAGGCGAACTACTCGGCGTCGAAGGCCGGACTCGTCGGCCTCGCCCGCTCGGTCACCCGTGAGCTGGGTTCGCGCGGCATCACCGCCAACGTCGTCGCACCGGGCTTCATCCGCACCGACATGACGGATGAGCTGCCCGAGAAGCAGCAGAAGGAATACCTCGCCACGATCCCCGCCAAGCGATTCGCCGAGGCGAGCGAGGTCGCAAAGGTCGTGCGTTGGGTGTCCTCAGACGAAGCCGCCTACATCTCCGGCGCCGTCATTCCCGTCGACGGCGGACTGGGGATGGGGCACTGAGCCCCGTCAACATCTAGACTTCACACCAAGGACGTCGGCTCCAACGGCGTCGACGACAACGATTTCACCCACGTTTGAACATTTCGAAAGGACCACCATGGGAATTCTTGACGGAAAGCGCATCCTCGTCACCGGCGTTCTGACCGAGGCATCCATCGCCTTCGCCGCCGCCCGCATCGCCCAGGAGCAGGGTGCCGAAGTCATCCTCTCCAGCTTCGGCCGCCAGATGAAGATCACCCAGGTGATCGCCGAACGCCTGCCCGAGACCCCGAAGGTCATCGAACTCGATGCCACCAACGACGACGACCTGGCCGCACTGCCTGAGCGCCTCGAGGGCAACATCGACGGCATCGTCCACGCCATCGCGTTTGCCCCCAAGGACGCACTCGGCGGCGTGTTCCTCGACACCCCCTGGGACTCCGTGTCCGCAGCGATCCACGTCTCGGCGTTCTCGCTCAAGGCCATCACCGTGGCCGCGAAGCCCGTGCTCAACAAGGGTGCCGGTGTCGTCGGCCTGACCTTCGATGCCACCATCTCCTGGCCGGTCTACGACTGGATGGGCGTGGCCAAGGCCGCCTTCGAGTCCACTGCTCGCTACCTCGCGAAGTACGTCGGCGAGGACGGAGTCCGCGTCAACCTCGTCTCGGCCGGACCGCTGAAGACCACCGCCGCCACCTCGATTCCCGGCTTCGGGACCCTCGAAGACATGTGGGGCGACCGCGCACCGCTGGGCTGGGACCAGAAGGACACCACTCCGGCAGGCAAGGCGATCGTCGCCCTGCTCTCGGACTGGTTCCCTGCCACAACCGGCGAGATGGTCCACGTCGACGGCGGATTCCACTCCACCGGCGCCTGATACCATGCCTGTGCTCATTCTCGCTCGCCATGCGAAGGCCGAGGCCGATGGCGCGAGCGACTTCGAACGCTCATTGAACGCCAAAGGTCTTGCTCAAGCCGTCGAAGCCGGAGCCGAGATCGCCGAGCGCTGGTCACCTGATGTGGCCATCGCCTCGGCGGCCCGGCGCACCGTCCAGACAGGGCAGGCCGTGGTCGAAGCCGTCAACCGGCACAACGGGGAACCTGAGACCGGTGCGGGCCTCGAACTGCGCCAGGACGAATCCCTCTACCACGGGGGAGTCGATGACTGGATCGACGCGATCAATTCGATCCAGTCCGATTCCCAGTGCGCCTACATCGTGGGTCATCAGCCCACCGTCGCCGAGGTGGTCGGCCACCTGAGCCCGGCCGCCGGAGTCCCGGACGAGTTCCGGCCTTCCTCACTTGCAGTGTTCGTCCTTGAGAGCTGGGACGTCGAGCCCGGGAACTATCCCGCACCCGAACTCAGGGTCTTCCTCGGGGTCTGAGCGCTGCAGCTGACACAGAACCAGGCGTCTGAACGCGTTTCAGGCGCCTGAGTTCTATTCACCCGCGGTCACTGACCCGCGGTGACGTTCACACCTGTGTGCGTGCCTCGATGAGGGTGAGCACCTCACGCAGATCACGATTCGTCACCGAGGCGTCAGCTGCAGCGACAAGCGCCGGTTTCGCACAGAAGGCGACGCCCAGACCCGCGGCCTGGATCATGCCGATGTCGTTGGCGCCGTCGCCGATGGCCACTGTTCGGGCCCGATCACATCCGTATTTCGATGACAGCTGCGCGAAGATCTCCGCCTTCGCACTCGGATCGATGACGCGACCGCTCGTGACTCCGGTCAGCAGTCCCTCGTCGGAGTCGAGACCATTGGCGTAGACCTCGGTGATACCCATCGACTCCGCAACCGGAGCGATGATCTGGGTGAAGCCACCGGAGACCAGGGCAACGACACCGCCGCCTGACTGAACGGCCGCGACGAGTTCGCGGGCACCTTCGGTCAGCGTGATCTGGGCCCGCACCTCGTGGAGGACGGAGACCGGCAGACCTTTGAGAAGCGCCACCCGCTCGGCCAACGATGCGGCGAAGTCCAACTGGCCCGCCATGGCACGTTCCGTGATGTCGGCAACCTGAGCGCCCACCTCGGCGTGGACGGCGATGAGGTCGATGACCTCCTCATTGATGAACGTCGAATCGACGTCCATGACGAGGAGCTGGATGGCGTTGCCTGGCGTCGGGGTGGAGGAGTCTGAGTCATTCACCCCTTCATCGTAGCGACCGCCATGATGTAGTCGGCGGCCGCGGGGTGGAGACGCGAGAGCAGATCACCGAAAGCGGGAGGTGCGACCGTGGCCGGAGCCAGCACTGTGCGCATCCGCTCATGGATGTCGAGGGCGGCATAGATGGCTCGAGCGTCGGCAACCGAGGGGATGAGCTTCGAAATCGGATGGCTCAGGCTCAGCTCCTCCTGCCAGTCCCGCCACGGTCCCTCTCGCCAGTCGGCGGGAACCTCGATCGACTCGATGAGGCTCAGTCCCTCCATCACAAGGAGCCGGAGTCGGCGCAGCGCCTCGGCCGGGGTAGCCACGGTCACCGGATGAAAGACCGTGTCACGGCAGGCGATGACCTCGACGTTCGCCTCGGCGCCCAAGAGGACCACCGCAACTTGGTGGGAACCGGAGTGGAGGACGATCGGTGCCGTATGCCGGCCGACCTTGAGCCGATCGGCCTTGTCCACCGGCGGAGTCGTATGCGGCAGCGAAGGGTGATGCAGTGCGAGCCGGGCATGCGTGATTCCAGCGGCGCCAGCCTCGGCGGTGAAAAGGAGCAGACCCGTCGGCGGCGAAGTGCCGAAGACCTCGTCGGCGACGATGAGAGGGACATCACGATCATCGTCGAGGAATGCGGCACTGACCTCGTCAGGGGCGAGGCTGGAGTGCAGGCGATGGTTCATCGCCAAGGTCAGCAGCAGTGAGTCGGTAGTCAAGTCCATGTCGAACCAGAATAGACGCCGAGCCTGCGATAGAGTTGGCTGATATGAGTGATGTCCTGACTTTGGATTCTGTTTCCGTGCGCCGAGGAGAGAATTTCCTCCTCCAAGATTTTTCCCTGACCGTCTCTGAAGGTGAGCATTGGGCCGTTCTCGGACCCAACGGCGCCGGGAAGACGACTCTGCTGGAACTGGCCGCAGGACGAATGCACCCGACGACGGGTTCGGTCGGAATCCTGGAGGAGCGCCTCGGGCGCGTCGACGTCTTCGAACTGCGCCCGCGCATCGGCTACTCCTCGACGGCTTTGGCCAACCGCATTCCTCTGTCCGAAGCCGTCCTCGACACCGTGCTGACCGCCGCCTATGGCGTCACCGGTCGCTGGGTCGAGGAGTATGAGACCACCGATATCGAACGGGCCAAGGACCTCCTCGCCGCGTTCAACATCTCGCATCTGGCCGATCGCACCTTCGGCACCCTGTCCGAGGGCGAGCGCAAACGCGTGCAGATCGCCCGCTCACTCATGACCGACCCGGAGCTGCTGCTGCTCGACGAGCCTGCCTCCGGACTCGACCTGGGCGGACGCGAAGAGCTGCTGGCCGCGTTGACGGAGATCCTGTCCTCGAAGTGGGCTCCGGCGACGATCATGGTCACCCACCATGTCGAGGAGATCCCTGTGGGCATCACACACGTGCTGCTGCTGGCCGAAGGCACTGATCTTGCCGCCGGCCCCATCGATGAGACCCTGACCGCCGACAATCTGTCGGCGACGTTCGGCATCGACGTGAAGCTCACCCGCGACGGGCAGCGGTTCCACGCCCGTTCCCCTTACTGAGCATGGACCCAGTTCTCGGAATGGAACTGTGGCAGATCGCGCTGATCGTCCTCGCCGGAATCGGTGCTGGCGGCATCAACGCCGTTGTCGGTTCCGGTACCCTCATCACCTTCCCGGTTCTCGTGGCCTTCGGTGTGCCACCGGTCGTGTCGACGATGAGCAATGCTGTCGGACTGATCCCCGGCAACATTGCCTCGTCCTTCGGCTATCGAGAGGAGCTGAAGGGCCAATGGCGACGGATCCTCGGCTTCGTGCCGGCCTCCATCTTGGGTTCGCTGACCGGTGCCTATCTGCTGCTCCACCTGCCCGAAGATGCTTTCGAGACGATCGTCCCGGTGCTCCTGGTCGTCGCCCTCGTCATGGTCGTGGCCCAGCCGGCGCTTTCGCGTCATCTGAAGAGCCGAGCGGTTCGTCGTGCTGAAAAGGCAGGCAGAGAGCATGTGGCGGCCTCAGTCGGCGATAAGCTGCCCACCGGTCGCTACATCCTGATCCTGCTCGTCGTCTTTCTCACCGCGATCTACGGCGGCTACTTCGCCGCAGCTCAGGGGATCATCCTCATCGCTCTGCTGGGGCTGATCCTGCCCGATGAACTGCAGCGTCTCAACGGACTGAAGAACGTTCTGGTCCTCGTCGTCAACACGGTCTCGGCGAGCACCTACATCATCGTCGGTCACGACCGGATCAACTGGATCGCCGTGATCTGCATCGCGATCGGCTCGCTCATTGGCGGCTACTTCGGTGCTCGCGTCGGACGTAAGTTCTCACCTGTGCTGCTGCGCACCATCATCGTAGTCCTCGGCCTCGTCGCTATCTGGCGCATCCTCACACTGTGATCGCATGAGGACTCAATTCTCGAACGCTGTGATCGCATGAACACTCCGGCCAAGGCACCACTGACTCGGCAGCAGGTCATCGACCGTGCCGCCGAGCTCGGCATCACTGCGAAGCGACTGCACTTTTTCGACGAAGAGACGTTGTCTTCATCCGCACAGCACCTATATGACTACACTCAGCTGACGGATGTGGCGCTTCGCAGCATCCGCGAACCAGCCGAAGGGCTCTTCATCGCCGAGTCCTCGAAGATCATTCGCCGCGCCCACGCCGCAGGCATGGTTCCCCGGTCATACCTGACCAGCCCCAAATGGCTCTTCGACTTAGCCGACCTCATCGCCGCCAACGATGCTCCGATCTTCATCGGCACCGATGCTGCGGTGGAAGCCCTCACCGGATTCCACCTGCACCGAGGTGCTCTGGCCGCGATGCATCGCCCGCAGGCGCCCGCTGTCGCCGATCTCGTGGCAGATGCCCGACGCATCGTCGTCATCGAAGACGTCGTCGATCACACGAACGTGGGTGCGATCTTCCGGTCCGCCGCCGCATTCGGAGTCGATGCTGTGCTGGTGACGCCGAGGTGCGCCGACCCTCTCTACCGACGTTCCATCCGCGTGTCCATGGGCACAGTTTTCCAGGTGCCATGGACGCGCATCGAATCCTGGCCGGCTGGAGTCGATTCTCTGCGTGAACTCGGTTTCCATGTCGTGGCACTGGCCCTCGACGAGGACTCCGTGGCGATCCGCGAGTTCGCAGCAGACGCTCCCGAACGCACAGCCATTGTCTTCGGCACCGAGGGCGACGGTCTGCGACGCTCGACGATCGCCGCCTGCGATTCGACTGTCATGATCCCGATGTCCGGGGGAGTCGACTCCCTCAACGTCGCAGCCGCCTCGGCGGTGGCCTGCTTCGCATTGCAGAACGACTGAGGTCTGACGGCAGACCCAACCCGAATCGACACTGAGAACGAGAGGACCAGAGTGGACCGCACATCGCTTGCCGCCGCCCTAGAATCCGGACGCATCACCGGAGAGGTGGCGACTCCCAGGGAGAACAACCTCTCCCACATCCACCGTTTCCTCGCACAGGAGAGGCAGTTCGACTTCGGTGTCGAACTCACTCGCGACTGGGACTATGACTCCGTGTTCGCGCTCATGGTCGACCGGTGCGGTCTGCGCCCGGAGACGGACTTCATCGAGGGAGTCGACACGATCTCCACGCAGGCCTGCATCGACGCACTTCAGCGGCTGGCGAGCGCCATCGGCGACATCACCCGTGCCGGGGGCGAGATCCTCTTCGCCACGGGTCATCCCGCGGGTCTGCTGCCCGTGCATATGGCGATCGCCGAGGCAGCGGAAAGCCACGGTGCCCGCATCGTCGGCCAGGTCAACGCGATCCCCGTGCCCGGCCTCGGCGGCGACTGCAGACAGATCAATCGGGTGTGGACCTGGCACCAGCACGGTGGCACCCCGCACACCCATCTCGCCGAACCCATGCACGCACTCCTTGACGACATCACACGCCGAGGTGGTCAGGCCCCGGATCTGATCGTGGCCGACCACGGGTGGGCCGGTGCGGCATCGAGTCGTGGACTGCGAACGCTGGGGTATGCGGACTGCAACGATCCGGCCCTCTTCGTCGCCGAGGACCAAGGCGCCATCGAGGTCACCGTCCCCCTCGATGACGACGTCGTCCCATACCTCTACGAACCGCTCATCGCCTACGTCCTGGAGCAGGCCGGACTGAGCTGAGGGAACTCTGCCGGGGTGGGCCGGAAGCCGGACCTGATGCTCAGTCGATCTCGTTCGCGAGCCCCTCGACCACCTCGGCGGTGGGAAGTGATGCCAGCGCTGCCCCCGAGAGCATGAGCTTGGACCCGCGGATGCCGGAGCCGATGATGAGCTCTTTGGCCTCGGCCACACGTGAGTCGAGGAGAATTCTGTAGTTGTCGGGAAGTCCGATCGGGCCGATACCGCCGTACTCCATCCCCGATTCGCCGACCGCACGATCCATGGGCAGGAATGAGGCCTTGCGGACGTCGAGGAGCTTCTTCACGCGCTTGTTGACATCGGCGCGCGTGTTCGCGAGCACCATGCAGGCCGCGATCCTTTCCTCACCGGCGCGTGAACCTGCGACGAGAACACAGTTGGCTGAAGTCTCAGGCCCGAGACCGGTCGCGTCGAGCAGGGCCGAAGTGTCAGCGATCTGCGGGTCGATGGCAAAGGCGACGACATCACCGGTGATCGACGGGATCGCCTCGGCGGTGGGCTTGGCCATGAGATCGGGAGCCGATGCTGCGGGAGTGAGGTCGAATTGCGCAGAGATGCGTTCCTTGGTGTTCATGGGCACAGTTTAGGAGACGGTGTGCGAATCGCATTGAGCGAGTCCATCAGATAGACTGGGCTGTCGTCTCGTGTCCGGTTCCTACGGTGCGGGGCGTGTCCAGCAGACGAATTCGGGCACTGGCGGATGGGTCGACCCATACCAGGCGCCTGAGCGGATTCAGCAAAGGTAAGAATATGAAAAAGGACATCCACCCGGAATACGCACCGATCGTGTTCAACGATCTGTCGTCGGGAACCAAGATCCTCACCCGCTCGACCGCGAAGAGCGACAAGACGATCGAATGGGAAGACGGCAACACCTACCCAGTCATCGACGTTGAGATCTCGAGCGCATCGCACCCGTTCTACACCGGAAAGCAGCGCATCCTCGACTCCGCAGGCCGCGTCGAGAAGTTCAAGGATCGCTACAAGGGCTTCGGCAAGCGCTGATCCCCTGTCGGTTTCGACCGATCAGACGGTTCCGACCGTCACGCATGACTCATGCGGACTGCCCCGCACACCTGAGATGGTGTGCGGGGCAGTTCTTTTTTGCTCTGTGCTCAGTGTCAGTCCACGCTGACGCGGACGTCTGGCGACGGCTGAGTCCGTGCCGCGGGGTGGAACAGCGAGGCAACGCCGGTGGCATTGTCGAGGCAGTTCGCGATGCCGTGGGCGACCTTCTCCTTCGCCGAGACGACCGCGTCCTCAATGCTCAGCCCAGTGGCGATGCCAGCGGCGATGGATGAGGCGAACGAACAGCCTGCACCGTTGACGAGCTTCTCATTGACCTTGCGTGAACGCAGCGTCGTGACGCTCTCACCGTCGAAGAGGATGTCGATTGCGTCATCACCGGCCAGGCGTGCACCGCCCTTGACGACGACGTTTTCGGCGCCCTGACCGTGGATGATCTTCGCGGCCTCGACCATTCCCTCAACCGAATCGATCGGATCGATGCTGGCCAGCGTCGCGGCCTCCTCGAGGTTCGGGGTGATGACGGTGGCCAAGGGGACGAGATTGTCGACGAAGAGATCCTTGAGATCGACCATCGTGCCCGCACCCTTGCACACGAGGACGGGGTCGAAGACATAGGGCAACTCATTGGTCTTCAGCTTCTCGGCCAGGACGAGAGCGTTCTCCACGGACCCGAGCATGCCGGACTTGATCGCATCGAACGTGTGCACGGCCAGCGTCGATTCGAGCTGCCTGGTCACAACCTCGGGGTCGATGAATTCGATGACGTGGCTGAAGCCGTCGTTCGGGTCGAAGGTGACGATGCAGGTCACGGCGGCGGTGCCGAACGCGCCGTATTCTTCGAACATCTTCAGGTCAGCTTCGAGCCCTGCTCCGCCTGAGACATCGGAGCCGGCGATCGTGAGCACTTTGGAGGTCATAGTGGTCCTTTCGGGAATTGCTGTCGGGCAGAAGTCTACGCGCGTTCAGGCGCCGGCGTATCCCTGCTGTCGCCAGGCCTCGTAGATCGCGATCGACGCGGAATTGGCGAGATTGAGCGAGCGCCGCGACGGCAGCATCGGGATGCGCACGGACAGGTCCACATGCTCATCATCGACGACGCTCTCGGGCAGGCCCGTCGACTCCTGACCGAAGAGGAGGACATCACCGTCACGGTAGTCCACCTCGGCGAAGGACTGCTCCGTATGGGTGGTGAATGCGATGACCCGACGCTCGCCGAGGTGGTTCCACAGATCCGTCAGAGAAGCGTGGACCGTGACGTGGGCAAGATCGTGATAATCGAGTCCCGCACGACGCAGCTTCGTATCAGAGAGGTCGAAGCCCAAGGGTTCGACGAGGTGGAGGTGGGCCCCCGTGACTGCGGCCAGGCGTATGGCGTTGCCGGTGTTGCCGGGGATCTCAGGAGTGTGGAAGACGATGTCGATGTTCATATGAGATCCATTTTGTCACGTTCGCAAGTCGCTTTGGCTCTCATTCCAGCCAGGTGGTCTCGAGGTGCGGGAAGAGCGGATGTGCGCTGCTTCAAACCCGTCTTCGTCGGTGACGAACGTGTGCGGAGTCTCGGCACCGACGACGAGGACCCATCCGGTGGAGCCGGGGACCGGAGTCAGGCTGGCCGGCGGACGAGCAGGTAGCCCTGTCGTGTCGCCTCGGGGAATCGGCCCGCTTGGTCCGGTTCCCGTTCGAGCCGGGTCACGGGGAGGAAGCCGTGGTCAGCGAGAACCGTGAGCACCTGATCGATCGAGCGACGGTGGAAGTCGAGATCGACCGTGAAGCCGGCGGCCTGCGCCTGATGGTCGATTCGATCGCCGAGCTGGAAGGCCAATTGGAACAGGCCACCCGGCCGCAGTACTCGTGCCGCCTCAGCGAAGACTGTGTGCAGGGACTCATCGGGAACGTGGATGATTGAATACCACGCGAGGAGTCCGGAGAAGCTGTCGTCGCCGTACGGCAGTGCGGTCATGGTTCCGGTGGCGAAGTCGAAGGTGGGGTAGTGGCGCGTTGCCAGGGCGATCATGGCGGGGGAGAGGTCGAGGCCCGACGGAGTCAGACCCAGGGCGGCAAGGAATGCGGTGATCCGACCGGGGCCGCACCCGATCTCCAGCGTCTGGGCGTCCCCTGTGGCGAGCACGAGCTCCGAAAAGGCACCGAGAACTGCTCGATCGTGTGGCTTGGCCGTGAGCTCGTCTGCAATCCAGCCCGTATAGGTCTCGGCGATCGCATCGTAGGAGTCTCGGGTGGCTGCCTCCCGGTCCGAATCCTGGGGGCTGCTACGGGAGAGGACCGTTTCGTCATCAGTCTCATCGCTCATGTGAACAGCCTACGGTGTGACGCTGCGATTGAGCCTGGTGCGTCCCCGCGGGGACGCTTGCACATTCGGGCGATTCTAATTCTGTAGAACATTGTTCTTGCGAATATGAATCAGATTAGAAGATGACAAGCTGATTCAGCAGACTGAATCATGATGATCCGGATGTCATGTCAGTGGCGCCTCCTATGGTGAAAGTATGGTTCGAGGTCATGGGGACTCGCGAACCGAAAGGCCACAGGGGCCGAAGGGGAAAGGTGGGAACCATGGTCGAGAACACGGTTGCAGATCCATTTTCGGACTATCCGGATCCGTTCTCAGAATCAGAGATTCTCAAATCGATGAGCGTCGATCCCAGCGACTACGGCAGAGACTCGAGGGCGCAGGTGGAAGCTCCGCACGCCGAGCCGAGCCCTGGAGACCGCTCTGGCGGTGAGACGGATGCGGATCCTGAGACGGACACAGGGACTGGGCTCGGCGACCTCACCTCCGAGGAGCTGGTTGCCGACATTCGACGCAACATCTCGTGCATCGCCTTCTGCCACGCCCGTGTCATCGCACTCATCGACGAGGTCGAACGCCGAGGTCTGTGGGCACAGTGGGTGGGCGTGACATCGCTGCCTCAGTGGGTCATGCACATCGCCGCTGTCAGCGCACACACCGCACGGGAATACGTCCGCGTGATGATGGCGCTGCGCGAAATGCCCAAGGTCAAGGAGAGTCTGGGGGAGGGGAATGTCAGCTTCTCCAAGGTGCGCGAGGTCACCAGGCTGGTGGGGCGGATCCCCGATGAGGAAGCCTTGCGCTTAGCCGATGTCTCCACCGGAAGCCAGATCGGTGTGATAGCTCGCAACTACCTCCAGCTGTCCGACGCGAACGAGGCCGGTGGGCCGCCCCGCTTCCTTCCAAGCGACAGCGTGAGTATGCGGACCACCGAACCCGGGCGGACCCGCATCACGATCGACCTGGGCGAGGATGAAGCCGCTGAGTTCTCCTCGATGCTCGACGCTGCTCGGCATGTCCTCGAACAGCAGTCTGACGCGAAGGAGCAGTCCGACGCGGAAGAGGTCGACAGGGACGAGCAGGAGAGGCCCTCGTACGATCCGATCTCGCAGGTCATGTGCCTGATGGAGATCGTGCATGCGTTTCCGCAGGCAGAGTCGTCCGGCACCGTTGACGTCGACCGCGCCCGCATGCTCGTGCATGCCTCCGCCGAGGTGGTGACCAGATTCGGTGCCCTCGATACAGCGGTCGCTGAGCACGAGACCACTGAGCACGAGACCACCGATGCTGTCCTCGACGACGTCCCCGCGGGGACGTCTGCGGTCGGGAAGAAGGACCTGACCTGTCGGGTTGACGGCTTCGGAGGCATCACCTCGGCGACGGCGGAACGGCTGAGCTGCGAAGCCCTGATCAGCGGGGCGATCAAGGACGCCGATGGAGACGTGCTCATGCTCGGCCGTTCGAAGAGGCTGGTGAGCAGACGCCAACGCCTGGCGCTGAGCGCACGGGACATGGGATGCCAATTCCCCGGCTGCCGCGCCCGCAGGAGGTGCGACGCTCACCATATCCGTCCGTGGTCACAGGGCGGAGCAACGGACCTGGACAATCTCATCCTGCTCTGCCGCACGCACCACACGGCGGTGCACAAATATGAGTTGAATATCTCACGGACCTCAGCACCCTTCGCCGGAACGCTGGACGGACAGGCGGCATTCGCCTTCTTCCTGCCCGACGGCTCGCAGCTGCTTCCGCTCGAGGAGAGGAGGCGAGGGCGCCACGTCTTCGACACGGCGCGGCTGGTGAAAGTTGCCGAAAAGGCGGTAGCCGAAGCGGATCCGAGCACTCTCGGCGGCGGGTACGGCTTCAGCCTGGACTATTGCATTGCGTGGATGTTCGAAGCGGAATGGCGACACGCCCGGGCGAACAATGCCGCTGCGTAAATCTTGCCTATTTAGAACACTAGTTCGATAATGGATGTCATGTCTGCAGTGCCACTCGTTGAACAGCTCAGCCGGGAGATGGGTATCTCCACGGCCACTGCTCTGTTCGACGGGCCTGCCCCCCGCGCTGTGGATCCGGTGCTGGCACCGATGTTTCGCCGAGGCGGTCTTCCCAGAGGCGAGATCGTGACACTGACCGGAGGCCAGTCCTTGAGCTGTGCCCTCGCTGCGATCGCCGTCGCAACCCAGGAACAGAAATGGTGCGCCGGCATCGGGCTCGGAGAACCGGCCGTGTCGTCCATTGCCGATCTGGGCGTTGACCTCGACCATTTCGTCAACCTCGTCACCCCCGCCGAGGACTGGCTGCGGGTGGCCTCCATCCTCATCGAGTCCTTCGATATCCTCGTCATCGACCCGGGTTTTCTGCCCAGCGCTGGAGAACGCGCCCGGCTGCTGGCGAAGGTGCGCGAACGTAAGATCAGCCTCATCAGTCTGACGTCGATGCCCGGAAGCACGGAGCAGATCGAGATCACCGACACACAGTGGTCGGGCACGGAACACGGCCATGGACGTCTCCGCTCCTGCCTCGTGCAGGCCCGATCCCAGACCGGCATCCACCGGTTCCTGTTGCCAGGACCGGACGGGACTCCTGCCGAGGCACCCGCAGCTTCACCATCTGAGGGTGTATTCGAACGGCCGGTGATCCGCAGTGTCAGCTGACGCCGCTGTTGAGCCCAGGGCTGTGCGCACCGGCACCACTGACCGTCGCACGCTGGTTCTGACCGTTCCCGATTGGTCCGCGGTGGCGGCCGCGACCGAGCATGACCTCAGCCCGCGCACTCCGGTGGCGGTTCTCAGCGGAGGTAAGGTGGTCGCTGCCAATGCGCCTGCGCGAGCAGCCGGAATCGCTCTGGGCAACAACAAACGCGCGGTCGGGTACCGCTGCCCCGAAGCACATGTGGTGGCCTGGGACGAGGAGGCAGACAACCGACACTTCTCCGCTGGAGTCGGAGCGCTCGAGGAACTCGTGGCACGGTTCACTCTGCTCAGCCCCGGCACGCTCGCCATTCCCCTCGACTCACTCAAACACGGCTATGACGATGAGCCCAGCGCCGTGGAGGCGCTGATCTCAGCACTCGTATCGGTCACCGGGTGGGAGTTCTTCCCCGGCATTGCCGACACCGTGTTCGCGGCAGTCCTCGCCGCAGGACAGGCGCGTCGGGTCGAGCCAGGGGAGACCGCGGAGTTCTTGGCCGCTCAGCCGATCAGCACCCTCGAATACGTCGGGGCAGGCGCGACCGAACTCATCGATACCTTCACCCAGCTGGGTCTGCGAACCCTGGGGGATCTGGCCGAAATCGACGCGCGGGACGTGAACTCACGATTCGGGGCACTGGGCAAGCGCGCGCACGATCTGGCCACAGGAACCGAGTGGACGCCGCTGAATGATCATGTCCGGGAGGAACGACTCAATGTCGAACTCGGTCTGGACACGCCGACCACCCGCAGCGACACTTTGGGATTCCTGACCCGCCAGCTCGCCGCCGACCTGCTGACGACAGTGCGGCGCCGAGGGCTCGTGTGCACGCAGATCACAATCGAGCTCATCGCTGTCTCAGGGCAGTCCTCGAAGCGGACGTGGCGGATCGAGGACATGAACGAGAACACCATCGCCGATCGTCTGCGGTGGCAGGCAGAGGGATGGTTGGCAGGCGCCGCTCGAAAGGGACCGGCCACGTCCCGGAAGGACACACCGCCTGTCCGCAGGGACAGGGAGGTCCCGGCTCCCGACGAGCCCGGTCCCGACCCGGAAGACTTCTCCGAAGAGGGGGTCATCGCTCTGGGCCTCGTGGCCGCGGAGCTGACCACCCCCATCGGTGCGACGAAGAGCCTGTTCGATGAGAACACCGGACAGGTCACCCACACGCTGGAGCGACTGCAGGGACTGTTCGGTCCCGATTCGGTCCTGGTCCCGGGTCTGCAGGGCGGATGGGATCCGGCCGAGACGAACCTGTGGACACCGTGGCAGCAAACGGCATCACCTGTGCGCAGCCCCGGCGCACCTTGGCCCGGGGCACTGCACGCACCCCGACCGACGACAGTCGAACGTCTGCCCGTCGACGTGCTCGCCGCGGGAGGCCGACCGGTGGGAGCACGTCCCGCTGGCCTGGAATCGGCGCCGTATGCGATCCGCTTTCCCACCGGAACCGCCGAGGCGGTCATTGACTATTCGGGCTCCTGGCCCGTCGAATCCGGTTGGTGGGATCCGACGAAAGCCATCTACCGGACCCGGCTGCAGGTCGTCACCGACTCGGGGCAGGCACTGCTGCTGAGCAAAGAGAACGGCCAGTGGTACATCACCGGACGGTACCGCTGATGGGCTTCTCGAATCCGCGCACCCCCTGGTCCCAGCTGGCTCAGCGGCTGGAGGGCAAACAGGCCAGCCGCAAACAGGTCGCCGACAGGCAGGTCGCCGACAGGCAGGTCGCCGACAGGCAGACGGTTGACGAACACGCCGACGGATCCGACGCGCCCGCCTTCTCCCGACCAGACCGCCATCAGGTCTCGGTGGGTCCAGGCGGCTCCGATGGTGTCGGCCGGTATTCGGGGCCTGGCCAGGGGCCCATTCTGCGCACTTCGACCGTCGAGTGGGCCGAGCTGCATGTGCACTCCCAGTTCAGCTTCCTCGACGGGGCCTCCGACCCGGAGGAGCTCGTGGCCGCAGGTGCGGCCGCGGGGCTGACGTCCTTGGCGCTGACCGATCACAACGGTCTCTACGGTGCGGTGCGGTTCGCCCATGCCGCCGCCGAGGTGGGGCTGCCCACCGTCTTCGGCGCGGAGCTGTCCGTGGGGTTGGAGGAGAAGATCCCCGGCCAGACCGATCCCGATGCCACCCACCTTCTGGTCCTTGCCCGCGGAGTCGAGGGATACCACCGACTGTCGATGGCCATCACCGGAGCCAATCTGGCAGGGGAGAAGAACCGGCCGGTGTTCGGTCTCGAAGAGCTGGCCGCGATGAGCGGGGACTGGACGATCCTCACCGGCTGTCGCAAAGGCCCTCTGCGCCGAGCCCTGAACGATCCTGATGGTGGGCTCGGAGCCCTGCGCGAGCTCATCGCGCTCTTCGGACGCGAGCGGATCGCGGTCGAACTCAGCCGGGACGGAACCCCGGATGACGATGAACGGCTGCGCCACCTCGGCGAGCTTGCACAGCGGACCAAACTGCCGGTCGTGGCCAGCAACAGCGTGCACTTCGCTACCCGGGCGCAATGGAAGTCCGCGCAGGTGAGGGCCTCGGTGAGGTCTCGGCTGTCCCTCGACGAGCTGGCCGGGTGGCTGCCGGCGACGGCGAATGCCCGGATCCATACGGGCGAGGAGATGGCCGCACGCTTCCCTCGGCAGGCCTTGGAGAACGCGGTGGCCATCGGCAGGGAATGCTCCTTCGTCCTGGGCTCCGCCCGTCCGGATCTGCCGCGTGCTCCGATGCCCGATGCGCTTGGGGCCGAAGAGTATCTGCGCGAGCTCATCGAGGATCGCGGCGCGAAGCGCTACGGATCCCGGGCTGCGAACCCGAAGGCGTGGGCGCAGCTCGATCGGGAGATGAACATGATCGCGGAACTGGGGTTCTGCGGGTACTTCCTCATCGTCTATGACATCACCGAGTTCTGCCATCGGGTGG
Source organism: Brevibacterium sp. UCMA 11752 (assembly GCF_021532235.1). NCBI lineage: Bacteria > Bacillati > Actinomycetota > Actinomycetes > Micrococcales > Brevibacteriaceae > Brevibacterium > Brevibacterium sp. UCMA 11752. Next base: position 2,807,613 of record NZ_JACBOS010000003.1, read on the forward strand.
CGATCTTCTGCCAAGGGAGGGGCTCGGCGGCGAACTCCGCGGTCTGCTATGTCCTCGACATCACCGCCGTCGACGCGGTCAAGCACGAACTTCTCTTCGACCGCTTCCTCTCACCGGATCGCAAGGGGTATCCGGACATCGACATCGACATCGAATCGGGCAGGCGGGAGGAGGTCATCCAATACGTCTATGACCATTTCGGCCGGGAACGGGCCGCTCAGGTCGCCAACGTCATCACCTACCGGGCGAAGTCGGCGATCCGGGACGCGGCCTTCAGCCTCGGCTACGAACCGGGCCAGCAGGATGCGTTCTCCAAGACCAGCAATCGTTGGTCGACCCTGCCCGAGGCCGAGGATTCCCCGGTCCCGGCCCCGGTGCTCAGAATCGCCGGTGACCTCCTGGGCTCACCCCGTCACCTGGGCATTCACTCCGGCGGCATGATCCTTGCCGACCGTCCCATCGGTGAGGTCGTTCCGATCGAGAAGGCCACGATGGGCCATCGCACCGTCGTCCAATGGGACAAGGACGACTGCGCGGCCATGGACCTGGTGAAGTTCGACCTGCTGGGGTTGGGCATGCTCACAGCGCTGCACGAGATGGTCGATCTGGTCCATCGGCATACGGGTGAGCTCATCGAACGCGCCCACATCGACGATGAGGACGATCGCGTCTACAAGATGCTGCAGAAGGCCGATGCGGTGGGTGTCTTCCAGGTCGAATCGCGAGCCCAGCTGGCGACCCTGCCTCGCCTGCGTCCGGAGACGTTCTACGATCTCGCCGTTCAGGTCGCACTCATTCGGCCCGGCCCCATCCAGGGCGGGTCCGTCCACCCCTACATCCGCAGACGGCAGGGCCTTGACGAGGTCGAATACCTCCACCCACTGCTGGAGAAGTCCCTGGCCAAGACCTACGGGGTGCCGCTGTTCCAAGAGCAGCTCATGCAGATGGCCATCGACGTCGGCGGCTTCACCGGAGCCGATGCCGACCAGCTGCGGCAGGCCATGGGATCGCGGCGGTCAGAGAAGCGGATGACCGAACTGGCGGCGAAATTCCAGGCCGGGGCCGCAGCCAAGGGCGTCGACGAGGAGACCGCGGAGTCCATCTTCTCCACGATTGCCGCATTCGCCAACTACGGGTTCCCCGAATCACATGCGATCAGCTTCGCGAACCTGGTCTACCAGTCGGCCTGGTTCAAATACCATCACCATGCTGCGTTCACCGTGGGCCTGCTGCGCAGTCAGCCGATGGGCTTCTACTCACCGCAGTCCCTCGTCGCCGACGCCCGCCGTCACGGTGTGAAGATCCTGCCTGTGGACATCCGCCACTCGATGGCCGGCAGCGATCTGGAGCGCGTCGAGACCTCGGGCGAGTTCGGGATCCGATTGGGTCTGGACTCGGTGTCCCATGTCGGCTCCTTCGCCGAGGTGATCGAGACCGAACGCGCGAACGCACCGTTCACCTCGGTGACGGACCTGGCAGAGAGAACCGGAATCGGAAAGCAGGCACTCGAAGGGCTCGCCACCGCAGGAGCACTGAGCAGCTTCGACCTCGACCGCAGACAGGCACTGTGGTTGGCCGGAGGCGTCGCGGGAGCGCACCCGGGCGTGCTCCCTGGAACTGCCACGATCTCCTCGGCGCCGAGCCTGCCGACCATGGATGCCTTCGACACGACCCTGGCCGAACTCTTCTCCACCGGGATCACCGTCGACGGATACCCGACCGAGATCCTGCGAGCGTCCCTGATCGAACGGGGCTATGCTTCGACGGCGGATGCCGCAGCGGCTGCGGACGGGACCCGGATGACGGTGGCCGCCATCGTCACACACCGACAGCGCCCGGCCACCGCCTCGGGGATCACCTTCATCAACCTCGAGGACGAGTTCGGGATGCTCAACGTCGTCGCCACGGCCGGGCTGATGAAACGGTTCCGGCCGATCGCGACCTCGCGCAACGCACTCGTGGTCACCGGGCTGATCCAACGCGGGGGAGAGGTCGTGAGCCTCTACGCCCACAAGCTCATCCCGCTCGAGGTGCAGCTGCCGACCAAGGCCCGCAACTTCCGCTGATGATGTGTGACGGAACATGACGACACATGACACGAAGATGACGAGATCGCATCGGGGAAGTCACAGAGTCCATGAGAGTAGAGCCATCACCACTCGCACCACCCGCATGGACGATTGCGGGCGAACCCGTCGCATCCGAAGGAGACATCATGGCTCAGTCATTCGAAACCCGCCAGATCCACGCCGGTCAGACACCCGATCCGGTCACCGGATCCCGCGCGCTGCCCATCCACCAGACGACCTCGTTCGTCTTCGACAGCAATGAGACGGCCGCGAATCGCTTCGCACTCGCCGAGCTCGGCCCCATCTACACCCGCATCACCAACCCGACCACTGAGGTAGTCGAGAACCGCATCGCCGACCTCGAAGGCGGCGTCCACGCCGTACTCACAGCATCGGGACAGTCAGCAGCTCTGCTGGCGATCACGAACATCGCTGAGGCCGGTGACCACATTGTGGCCAGCTCCAGCCTCTACGGCGGAACCTACAACCTGCTTCACGTGACCCTGCGCAAGCTGGGCATCGAGACCACGTTCGTCGACGTCGATGACTTCGATGGATGGAAGTCAGCAGTGCAGGACAACACCAAGCTCTTCTTCGCCGAGGTTGTCTCCAACCCCCGCTCCGATGTCCTCGACATTGCCGCTGTGGCCGACATCGCCCACGAGGCAGGTGTTCCGCTCTTCACCGACAACACCCTGGCCACCCCCTACCTGGTGCGTCCGATCGAGCACGGTGCCGACGTCGTCCTCCACTCGGCCACGAAGTACCTCGGCGGACACGGCAACTCGATCGCCGGTGTCGTCATCGACAGCGGAAACTTCGACTACGGCACGCAGCCGGAGAAGTTCCCCGGGTTCAACACCCCGGATGAGTCCTACAACGGTCTGGTCTACGCTCGCGATCTCGGCGCGGATTCGCCGTTCGGAGCAAACGTCTCCTTCGGCCTCAAGGCCCGTGTGCAGGGCCTGCGCGACCTCGGACCGGCTGCCAGCCCGTTCAATGCATTCCTCATCGCCCAGGGAATCGAAACCCTGAGCCTGCGCATCGACCGCCATGTCGAGAACGCGAACAAGGTTGCTTCCTACCTCGAGAACCACGAACAGGTCAGCCGGGTCGCCTTCGCCGGACTCGAGTCCAGCCCCTGGCACGACAAAGCCAAGAAGTACCTGCCGAACGGTGTCGGATCGGTCCTCGGCTTCGACATCGCCGGAGGCTTCGACGCCGCTGTGGCATTCGTCAATGCGCTTGAACTGCACTCACACGTAGCCAATATCGGCGACGTCCGCTCGCTGGTCATCCACCCGGCATCAACGACCCATGCCCAGCTGGACGAAGAGGCACAGATCGCCGCCGGCGTGAACCCCGCCTTCGTGCGTCTGTCCGTGGGACTCGAAGGCAGCGACGACATCATCGCCGACATCGACAAGGGCTTCGCCGCTGCCGCAGCGAAGGCATCGGCCGCCGCCTGACATGACTACCCAGAGCACTTCCGTCGAGCGAATTCTGGGCTTCGTCACAGAATCCGGACACACGTTCGGGACTGTCGAAGTCGCCTATGAGACCTTCGGCACACTCAACACGGACCGCAGCAATGCGATCCTGGTCGAACACGCCCTGACCGGCGATACCAGCGTCACCGAATGGTGGTCAGGAATCGTCGGTCCGGGCGAGGCGATCGACACGGACGAATACTTCGTGGTGTGTGCGAATTCGCTCGGCGGGTGCTCGGGAACCACCGGTCCGCAGTCTGTCTATGACGACGGTCTGCCCTACGGATCACGATTCCCTGCGGTCACAATCCGCGATATGGCCCGACTGGAACACAATCTCACTCAGATCCTCGGCATCGACTCCTGGTATGCCGTCATCGGCGGATCGATGGGCGGAGCCAGAGCCCTCGAATTCGCACTCCTTGATCGACGCAAGGTGAATAAGTGCGCGATCATCGCAGCACCGGCCTTCTGCGAAGCCGATCAGATCGCCTGGGCGATGATGCAGGAACGCGCGATCGAACTCGACCCCGACTACTATTCCGGTGACTACACCGCGGTCGGCGCCTTCCCTGCACAAGGGTTGGGCCTGGCCCGCCAGATCGCCCACCTGACCTACCGCAATGATGCGGAGCTCAACCACCGGTTCTCCAGCCGACGCAGATCGCCTGACTATCATGAGGTCACTTCGTACCTCGACTACCAGGCGAAGAAGCTCACCGCCCGATTTGACCCACACAGCTACGTCGTGCTGTCTCGCGCCCTGCGCGATCACGACGTGCGCACCGGTCGCTCACAGGACTTAGCGACTGCATTGGCCGATGCATGCACCGACAACCTCGTCGTCTCAGTCTCCTCCGATCGGCTGTTCCCGACCGCTCAGGTCGAACTGCTCGCGCAGAATCTGCCCGGAGCGGTCAGCCATCACGTCATCGAATCCGAGGTCGGTCACGACGGTTTCCTCACGGAGACAGCGGCGGTCTCGGCGGCGCTGACGGACTTTCTCCGCGCCTGAACGCGTCCAAGCGTATTCAAACACGCGTCCAAATGCGTTCAAACGCATCCCATAGTGCTGGACACAGCCCCGGGCTCAAGGTGAGAGGGCCGTGCGGCTGATTCGCCGCACGGCCCTCTCACCTACCTGTCAGGATTCACTGCCTGTCAGGGCTTCTACTTTCCAGCTTTCGCCTTGCGTCCGTCCTTCTCCGCCGCCTTCCGCGCTGCCTTCTCTGCCTTGCGCAGCTGCTTCTCCGGCACCGCATAGTCCACCTGCGCACGGGAGTGACGGTAGTAGTCAGCGGCTTCGTCCTGTCGCTCGGCCTCGACACCGGTCGCGATCGTGGCGCGGCGGTGATCATCGCCATAGCCGAATGCGTCCACCAGGTCCAAGGCGTTGGCAGACAGCTTCTCGCACAGGCGATTCAGCGTCTCGTTGAGCTGCCGGGCGCGCAGCATCGGCAGACGACCGTACATGAGGTGCCAGCCCACGTGCTTCTCGATGAGGCTGAGACCGTAGGTGTCGCGCAGGCGTCGGAACAGCTTGTTCTGGTCAGGGTCCTGCTGCTCCCTCATCGCCTCGTCGAGGGCCTTCCACTTCTCCAACTCGACGTAGGCACGGGCCATCTCGATGAACTCATGCTGATTGGAGTTGAACAGGTCCGCGGCATCGGCGGCTGACATCTTCATCGCCGGCCGCAGCGCCTGGGCGAGTCCGGAGACCATGACTTCGAGCCGGGTCTCGAGAAGCGAGCGCTGCAGGCGGCCCGAGCGGATCCGCTTCTCGCCGAGGTTGGGAGTGAATACGTCGGAGATGGCGAGTCCCGCATTGGCCAGTCCGGTGCGGTAGAGCGTGTGCTCTGCCGCCTGGGTGCCGATGTAGCGGGCGGCACCGCCGACGTCGATGTTCGCGAATTCCTTCGCATAGTCGCCGAGGAGGCGCTTGGCTGCCAGCTGCAGGAGCACCGTGTTGTCGCCTTCGAACGTGGCGTAGATGTCGAGGTCGGCGCGCAGCCCCACCAGGCGGTTCTCGGCCATGTAGCCGGCGCCGCCGCAGGCTTCCCTCGCCTCTTGGATGACGTCGAGGGCCATCCATGTCGTGTCAGCTTTGAACGCCGCGGCTCGGGTTTCGAGCAGAGCCCGATTCTCCTCGCTCTCGTCGGCCCCGGAGAAGACTTCCTCGAACGAGGTGAGCAGCTTCTCGTGGGCGAAGGCCGAGGCGTAGACCGAGGCGATGGCCGGCATGAGGCGGCGCTGGTGCTGCTGATAGTCCAGCAGGGTGGTCTCGTTGATGTCATCGACAGTGGTGAACTGTTTGCGTTCGAGCCCGTAGCGCACGGCGATGTCGAGCGCCAGCTTCGAGGCCACGATGGCCGCACCGTCGAGAGAAACGCGGCCTTGGACGAGGGTTCCGAGCATCGTGAAGAAGCGACGTCCGGGGGAGTCGATGGGGGAGGTGTACTCGCCCGCGGCATTCACAGCGCCGTAGCGATCGAGAAGATTGAATCGAGGAATGCGAACCTGTTCGAAGACGATCCGGCCGTTATCGACGCCCTTGAGCCCGCCCTTGTAGCCGTCATCTTCGATGCTGATGCCCGACAGGATATCTCCGTCTTCATCACGGATCGGCACGAAGAACGCATGCACACCATGATTGACTCCGCCGGTGATGAGCTGGGCGAAGACGACCGCGGCACGTGCATCACGAGCGGCATTGCCGATGAATTCCTTGGTCGCGGCCCGAAACGGTGTGTCGATGACGAATTCTTCGCTCTCGGCAACATAGGTCGCTGTGGTGCCGACCGCGGCAACGTCTGAGCCGTGACCGATCTCCGTCATCGCGAAGGATCCCAGAAGTTCACCCTGCTGTGCCGCGACCAGCCAAGCATCGTGCTGTTCGGGATTGCCCAGGTGCAGGATCGCTCCGCCGAAGAGTCCGAACTGGACTCCTGCCTTGACCTGGAGACTGGGGGAGGCGGTGACGGTCTCCTCGAAGCTGGCGATATTGGTCGCATGCTGGTTGCGTCCGCCGAGTGAGGGTGGCAAGGCCACCATCGGCAGTCCGGTGCCAGCCATGAGCTTCACTCCGGCCAGCGTCTTGGCTCGGGTGGTCTCGAGGTCATCGGCAGGGTCTTCATGGGTGATCTCTTCGAGTGCCAGGGTGCGCCCCTGGCGTCGAGCCTCGGCCCACTGGCCGTCGAGGGCGGTGTTGATCGCCTGTGGATCAAGGGAAAGCTTCATTCGTCTACTCCTAGTTTTGCGGGCAGCGAGGCCCAGAGCCATTGACTGATTGCGGTGGCGAATTCATCGGGGCGGCTGGGATCGGCCAGCCAGTTCTCGGTCGCGGCGCGCACGAATCCGATCGCACCTGCTGCCCACAGCTGTCCCTGAGTGCCCTCAAGGCCAAGCCGTTCGGCGAGGAGCCCGGCGATCGAGTTGAAGAACCCACCGGTCTGCGTCGGTGCGAAGCGATTGACCGCTGTATCGCAGAATCGGTAGATATTCGGTGATTCTGCGGCGAGCGCGACGAAGGCGTGGATCATCTTCGTCAGTGCATCCTGCGCCGAGGCTGCTGTTGCGTCATCGAGTGACTTGGAGATGACATCCATCGCCCATTCGCCCATTGCCGCCTGCAGTCCGGCACGATCCGTGAAATACCGGTAGAGCACTGACTTCGTTGTGCCCGAATGCTCTGAGATCTGCTCCATCGACAGTTCGTCGCCGTGCTCATCGACGACATGCCGGACGGCCCGCAGCAGCTCGTGGCGCCTGTGGTCGCGATGCTGCTGCCACCGAGTGGACCGACCGTCTGTGAGCGATTTCATGTGACAGACGGTATCAGGTACTGTCGGTAACAGTTAAATCCATATACCGGAGGTGCAAATGTCCACTCCCACTCAGCGCGCCGTCATCCTTGGCGGTAACCGCATTCCGTTCGCTCGTTCGAACAAGCAGTATTCCAAAGCGAGCAATCTCGATATGCTCACGAGCGCCCTCGACGGGCTCGTGGCTCGCTTCGGCCTGGCCGGAGAGAGCATCGGCGAGGTTGCCGGTGGTGCCGTCCTGAAGCATTCGAAGGACTTCAACCTCACCCGTGAGGCAGTCCTCGGTTCCGCCCTGTCGCCGACAACTCCCGCGTTCGACGTCGGGCAGGCCTGTGCCACCGGTCTTGAGACCGTGGTCAGCCTCAACAACAAGATCAATGCCGGCCAGCTCGAATCGGGCATCGCCTCCGGCGTCGACTCCGCGTCGGACGCCCCCATCGTCATCAACGACTCGATGCGTGAGATCCTGCTCGAGCTCACGCGCGCCAAGACCCTGGCCCAGCGGGCGAAGATCGCCGCGCAGATCCGACCGGCCTACCTGGCTCCCCAGGCACCGTCGACGGGTGAGCCCCGCACCGGCATGAGTATGGGTGAGCATCAGGCGATCACCACTGCCCAGTGGCAGATCACCCGTGAGGCTCAGGACGAACTGGCTCTGGCCTCCCATCACAACCTCGCCCGTGCTTGGGATGAGGGCTTCTTCGATGATCTCTCGACGCCCTACCTCGGTGTCAGCCGCGACACCAATATGCGCGCGGACTCGTCCGCCGAATCTCTGGCCAAACTCTCGCCCGTGTTCGGTAAGAAGCTGAGCTCCCCGGCGACGATGACTGCAGGCAACTCGACGCCCCTGACCGACGGTGCTTCCTCGGTCCTCCTCGGCAGTGAGGACTGGGCGAGCGAGCACGGCTTCACCCCGTTGGCTCGCCTCGTCGATGCCGAAGCCGCAGCCGTCGATTTCGTCGACGGAGCCGAGGGGCTGCTCATGGCCCCGGCCTACGCGGTTCCACGCCTGCTGGCCCGCAACGGGCTGACGTTCGAAGACTTCGACGTCTTCGAGATCCACGAAGCATTCGCCTCGACCGTGCTCAGCCACCTCGCGGCATGGGAATCAGAGAAGTTCTGCCGTGACAAGGTCGGCCTCGACGGTGCACTGGGCACCATCGACCGAGCCAAGCTCAACCCGCTCGGTTCAAGCCTCGCCGCCGGACACCCGTTCGCGGCGACCGGTGGGCGCATCATCGCCTCCACCGCGAAGTACCTCAAGCTCACCGGCAAGAAGAGGTCGCTGGTCTCGATCTGCGCAGCAGGCGGCCAGGGACTCACCGCGATTGTGGAGGCAGCATGAAAGACACCTACCTGGGCTTGGTCAACGGCCCACTGAAGCAGGTCGCGAAGACTCTGGGCCTGCCGCAGCCGGTCGAACTGCACCGCTTCGACTCGACTCCGGCGGACTACCGCCGGAAACCGGTGCTCGTACTCGGCTCCGGACCTGAGGCGCAGAAGCTGGCCGACCTGCTGTTGGACAATGGCTTCGAGGTTCGACGCCACGCCAACTCGGGGGAGTCCCTGCGAGCCATCATCGACGTATTCGACGAAGCCACCGCGCCCGTCGATCTCTCGGCGACCGTGCTCGAGATCGGTTCAGCGCTGCGATCGCTGGCCCGCTGCGGACGCGTGATCACGATCTCTGCTGCCCCGAACCCGCAGCAGCAGAGCCCCGAACTCGCGGCCGCGACTCAGGGGATCACCGGCCTGACACGGTCCATGGCTCACGAGATGCGCCGTGGAGCCACCGCCAACGGGATCCTCCTCGACGGCGTCGACGTGCAGGCACCCTCCGTGTCCACCGCACTGTGGTTCCTCCTCTCGGGCAAATCAGCCTATGTCTCGGGCCAGTTCATCACCGTCTCGACGAAGGCCGGCACCCCGATGGGGATGAAGGAGTTCCTCTCCACCGGTGAGGCCGGCCCGCTGGCAGGACGCACCGCAGTCGTCACCGGTGCCGCTCGGGGTATCGGTGCAGCGATTGCGCGCAACCTGGCCCGTGACGGTGCGCAGCTCATCGGCGTGGACATGCCGCAGGCCGGGCAGGCTCTGGCAGAGGTGATGAATGAGGTCGGCGGCAGATCCCTCCAGCTCGACATCACCACGGAGACCGCTGCGGAGAAGATCGCCGAGGCGGTCGGAGGTCCCGTCGATATCCTCGTCCACAATGCCGGAATCACCCGGGACAAGATGCTGGCGAATATGGATGCCTCCCGCTGGGACTCCGTCATCGCCGTCAACATCGCCTCCCAGGCCCGGATCAACGCCCATCTGCAGGCCAAGGGCCTCTTCGCCGAGGGCGCACAGGTCGTGTCACTGGCCTCGACCTCGGGCATCGCAGGCAACCGCGGGCAGACGAACTACGCAACCTCGAAGGCCGGAGTCATCGGACTCACCGCCGCCTCGGCGCCGGACTTCGCGCAGCGCGGAGGAACGATCAATGCTGTGGCTCCCGGCTTCATCGAAACCGATATGACAGCCAAGATGCCAGCCTTGACCAGGCAGGTTGCACGCAGGCTCTCCAGCCTTCAGCAGGGTGGACAGCCCGTCGACGTGGCCGAGACCATCGGATTCCTCGCCTCGGCGGGGGCCCGTGGGATCAACGGTCTGACGCTGCGGGTGTGCGGCCAGAACATGGTGGGTGCATGATGGCGAAGGATTCGATGCTTCCGCTGTACGCGAAGGCGGTGCTCAAGGCTCTGCCGTTGGGCACACGCACGAGCCCGGACCTGCCCAGCCGCTCCCTGGATCGCAGCATGCCGATCGAGGCCGATGCCTACGCCGGTTTCACCACCGTCATCGGTGCCGGACTGGGCAACACCGTCCACCCGGGATACCTTCACGTCCTTGCGTTCCCGCTGAGCATGCAGCTGCTCGGCGACCCCGAGGTGCCGCTGCCGATGATGGGCATGGTCCACATCCACAACAGGATCGACAGCCTCGGCGCCGTGCATATCGGTGACAGCGTCGACTTCCATGTGGAGTTGGCCGGTCCCTACCAGCATTCGGCCGGAACCACGATCGAGGTCATCGTCGAGGCGAAGGTTGAGGGCGCCCTGCGCATGCGTGAGACCACGACCTATCTGGCTAAGGGCAAGAAGCTGCCCAATGCAGAAGCGAAACCACAGTCGCCGCGGGAGGAGTTCACTGCTCCCACCCCGAGCGCACTGTGGCGACTCGATCCGATCATCGGCCAGCGCTATGCCCACGCCTCGGGTGACTACAACCCGATCCACCTCAACGGATTGGCCGCGAAGGGCTTCGGCTTCCCGCGCCTCATCGCCCACGGCATGTACGGTGCCTCGCGCGCGTTGTCCGCGGTCGATACGAGGCTCGAGTCATACCGTTGGGATGTGTCATTCGCCAAGCCCGTGCTGCTGCCCTCGACCGTTGGCTTCGCCATCACCGAGGGACAGAGGCATGAGGCCGCGAAGTTCGCCGTCTTCGATCTCAAGTCCGGCAAACCGCACATCCTCTCAGAGGTCTCAGCACTCAGTGAATGAGCCTGTGCAGGCCCCGGTGAGGGCCTCAGCAGAATCAGCTGAGTGCCGTGCGTCACAATCGGCCGATCTGATTTTGCACGGCCGAAAGTCGCGTGTAAAGTAATCTCTGTTGCCAGCGCGAGTGGCGGAATTGGTAGACGCGCTAGCTTGAGGTGCTAGTGCCCAACTTATCGGGCGTGGGGGTTCAAGTCCCCCTTCGCGCACAACAGAGGAAATGGCCTCCGGATCTGATCCGGAGGCCATTTCTCATTCACTCCTGCCGCTGACCCGGGGTTATAGGCCAAAATGTGTGTATGGGTAGGGCGTGTCCGGCAGGCTAATCCTGATGGTTTCACCGTGATCGTCCACCCCAACCTTTCTGGATACCGTTACCGTCCTCGACGCTGAACGAGGTCCCGTACAAAGACGTTGTCTCCGGGCGGCCGGCATCTGGCCTCGTGACTTTTCGAGTAGGTTTCCTGGTCCACGCAGCCGACGTGACGAAGTCCCACGGATCCCTCGCAGCTTCTGTCTGCAGATACAACAGCCAGTCGACTCCCCGCCTGGCATGATCGGCCGGGAGGCCCCTGTGGAGTCGCAGGAACTCCTTGATAGCTCTGTTCGGCCCGCCCTCTAAAGGGTTGGTCGTCCTCGCGACCGTGATTCCTTCTTCCACCAGGTCCAGCCAAACGAAGAGTTGCTCGTCACGGGCCAGTCCGGCCAGGAGTCTCCACGCCCGCCTGGTCCGTAGGTGTGTGTACCACCAGGTCTGGCCCGGTCTGACGTGTGAGGGCCTGGGAGTGCCGGCGTGGGCTCGGGTGCGGTGTTTGAGGAAGGTCTGCCACCGCGCTTCCCATGCAGCGAACTCACCCATCCACGCGGCAGCCTGATCGTGAGTCTTGACCTGAGTGAGCATCGTGTAGATCGCGAGTAGTTCCTTGTTCGCAGGCAGATTCGGTCGCCGTGTGAGGTGTTTGTTTCCGCCCTGGCGGATATGGAAGTAACAGCGCTGGATACGCGTCGATGGCCACAGCCTCCTGATCGTCGTTATCAGGGGCCCGTTACCGTCAACGACCGCGACGACGGGGGCCGGGATCCGTTCGATGAGCGCCGTCCATGATGCGGTCTTTTCCTGGTCACACCACTGCCAATCGATGACGTGTGTGCCGGTGTGGGCGATGAGGACGCACCACCTGTTGAAGTAGGTGCCATCGAGCATGATCTGGTCATGGATCTCGCCTGTACGCGACAGGGTGGGGGCCACGTTCCAACACCACTGTGTGCGCCTGGCGAAGGTGCGTGTGCTGGTGGCGAAGTCGCCCCTGTCACGGGTACTCGTCAGCCAGGCCATGAAGCTGGCGAACTCGGCTCTTCTAGTGACATCAGCCCGGGTTTGAGACGTCGAGGCGCCGCAGTGCTTGCACCGCCACCTGGTCCGTCCAGCAGTGGTCTTGCCGTTCTTAACGAGCTTGTTCGCACATACACCACAGCGGGGATGATTCCTGGGAATGGACACTGAACATGCTTCCAGACCATGTTCAACCCCGTCTTGGCCTACTGCCTACTGAGCAAAGGCCCTATCCTGTACACACAATCTGGCCTATAACCCGCTGACCCGCTGCCCCGTTGACGTTCTGCCCCGGAGATCACGATCGGCGGACACCATGGGTCGGGCTGTCGCAGTTGCTATAACGTGGATCACGTCAGCATCTTCGCACCTATCCGACGGGAGACACCGTGTACGATTTCAGCGCCGCCGAGGCCGAGGTCACCTCTCTGTGCCAGCAGCTCATCCGCATCGACACACAGAACTGGGGAGGCAACAAGGTCAACCCCGAACGGCCGGCAGCGGATCTGATCGCAGGCTGGTTCGACGAGGTGGGACTGATGTCGACAATCATCGAGTCCGAACCGGGCAGGGCCTCCCTGGTCGCCCGGATCAAGGGATCCGATCCCGAGGCGGACGCACTCGTCGTCCACGGCCACACCGATGTGGTTCCGGCGGCGGCAGAGGACTGGAGCGTCGACCCCTTCGCCGGTGTCATCAAGGACGAGCTGCTCTGGGGTCGCGGAGCCGTCGACATGAAGGACATGGACGCGATGATCATCGCCGCCGTCCGCGATATGCTCCGCCAGGGTCTGCGTCCGCGCAGAGACCTCATCATCGCCTTCTTCGCCGATGAGGAGGCCGGTGGGAACTACGGCGCCCGCTATATGGTCCGCAACCACCCGGAGCTCTTCGCCGGAGCCACAGAGGCCATCTCCGAGGTCGGCGGCTATTCCGTCGACGTCCGCGGTCAACGGGTGTACCTGATCCAGACCGCAGAGAAGGGCCTCGCCTGGCTCAACCTCATCGCCCACGGCACGGCGGGCCACGGCTCCCAGCGCAATGATGACAATCCGGTCACCCGGCTGGCCGCAGCCATCGCCCGCATCGGCGAATATTCATGGCCGCAGGAGATCCCGGTCGCAACAAGGCAGCTCCTCGAAGGAGTTGCGGAGATCACCGGCATCGAATTCCGGGCCGATACGATCGGTGAGCTCCTGGCCGAACTCGGCTCTGTCGAGAAGTTCGTCGCCCCGACGCTGCAGAACACCTCGAATCCGTCGTTCCTCAACGCCGGCTACAAGCACAACGTCATCCCCGGCACGGCCACGGCCTACGTCGACTGTCGGACCCTGCCCGGTCAGCACGAGGATGTGATGCTCAAGATCAAGGAACTCGCGGGGGAGGGCATCGACATCGAGGCCAATGACGAAGGAGATGCTTTGGAGGCGCCCTTCGACACGCCGTTGGTCGCGCAGATGCGCAAGAGCCTGCTCGATGACGATCCCACAGCGAAGGTTCTGCCGTATACGCTCTCGGGCGGAACGGACAATAAGTCCATGGCGGAGCTGGGCATCACCGGCTACGGGTTTGCGCCGCTGCAGCTGACCGGTGACCTCGACTTCCCGGCGATGTTCCACGGCGTCGACGAGCGAGTGCCGATCTCGGCACTCAAGTTCGGGGCGAGGGTTCTGGGTGATTTCCTGATGAAGGCATAATCGTAATCGCGATCCCGAGGAGCACCAGGGCGGCACTGATGACCGTCGTGGTGCTCACCAGGGATCCGGGCAGAGGCAGCAGGAGATCGAGGAGGAGCGCGCCGAGGAGATTTCCGAACAGCGAGAACAGGCTGAGCAGCAGCACGCCGAGCTTCGCCACGGTCAGCGCGGTCAACCCGATGAAGATGACGCCGAAAGCCCCACCGAGGAGCATCCACCACTGAGTGGGCTCCGTCGGAAATCCTGTCCAGGTCACCCCGGTGGCCATGATGACCCCAGCGGCCGCGAGCAGGGCGAGGAAGCCGACGGCGAAGTTCACAGTGGTGGCGACGATGACCGAGCCTGTGGCGGCTTTGACCCGCCCGTTGAACGCCTGCTGGACGGAAGTCAGGGCGCCAGAGACGAAGGGCAGCAGCAGGGCCCAGAGCGGGACTCCCAGGTTGAGTCGCTCCGAGGCGCCGTAGACCAGGGCGGCGATGACGACGAGGACCCCGAAGACCCGGAGGAACGTCAGGCGCTGCCTCCCGCCCGGTGGCAGGCGTGTGGAATCGACGGCGAGACCACCGGTCACCTGGCCGGAGACGAAGGCCATGGTGAACATCGCGACGCCCATGATCGGCACCGTGGATGCCTGAGCAATGACGACGAGGCCGCCGCTGAGTCCACCGAGCAGCATCCACCAGGGCATCGCGTGAGTGCGGAGGAGTCGGATCAGGATTCCGGCGCCGGCCCGAGACCGGGAGGAGCACAGCAGAGTCGTGCCCACGAGGATGAGTCCGATGATGAACGAGACGAGTGCGGCGAAGACAGAGTGACCCAGGATCGGACCGAGCAGGCCGTTGGCACGACCTTGGAGGGACATGGCACCGCCGGCCACGATGGTGACGAGGCCGGCGAAGAGGACGGGGAGGAGCGCAGCGGGTGACTTCACAGGGTCGGTGTCAGCTGCTCAATGTCAGAGGCATGATCTTACGACGCAGCCAGACGGTCTTGGTGCCTCCCACGGAGATCCGGGTCCGGGCGAGCTCCCATTTGCCGTACTCCGCCTCATCATTGAGTTCCTGGAGACTGACAGATCGTGGGGTTTCTCTGGAGAACGAGACCTTGCGAAACTCATAGGCCATGCTGGGACGCTGACGCTTCATAGGCCCACTGTAAACGATCTGGGCTAGTGTTGATCATATGCCCGTCATCGTTCTCCTCCGGCACGGCGTCTCCAGTGCGAATACGGCAGGGATCCTCGCCGGACGCGCTCCCGGCGTGTCGCTGACTGATCAGGGTGTCAGCGCTCTTCGCGACACCCTGCAGATGCTTCCGCAGCGCCACTTTTCCCGCCTGTTGCATTCGCCCCTCATGCGATGTGAGCAGACGGCTCAGATCGCGGCGTCTGCGGTCACCGCCGACTCTGTTGCCGCCGTCGATGACCTCATCGAACTCGATTACGGCGAATGGACCGGGCGGAGCCTGAAGGAACTCGGCAGCGAAGAGCTGTGGAAGACCGTCGTCGAGAGTGCTTCGCAGGCGCGTTTCCCCGGTGGGGAATCCATCGCCGAGGCGGCCGATCGTGCCGTGTCACAGGTGAGAACCGTCGTTGACGAGCTCCGCGCAGAAGAGCGCAGCGACGAGGAGAAGCGCGGCCACAGCACAGAGGATCGTGAGGGCAGGGCCGAACGTTGGGCGCTGCTCGTCTCCCACGGCGACATCATCAAGGCGATCATTGCCGATGCGCTGGCGATGCCTCTCGATGATTTTCAGCGAATAAGCGTTGCCCCGGGCTCCTTCACCGTCATCGACTTCTCGGGGCCACGGCCGGTGCTGACGGCGATGTCGGTCACCGCCGCCGGGCTCTCCGAAGGGAGCGCGCCCGGAGGCGGCGGACTGCGCTGAAGCTCAACCGAGCCAGCCAGCGCCGATCAGCCTGCGCCAATCAGGTGGCGGCGACCAGCCTGCGCGAATCAGGTGGCGGCGAGGACTCCTGTGCCCAGCAGGATGTAGAGCACGATGCCCAGTGCCACGCGGTACCAGACGAAGATCGCGAAGGACTTGGTCTTCACGTAGCCGAGGAACCAGTGGATGACGAGGAGTCCGAGTCCGAAGGCGATGATGGTGGCCAGGATCGTCGGTCCCCAGCCGATGACCATGTCGTCGGTGTTGCCGAGCGTCTGGAAGACGCTGTAGAAACCGGATCCCAAGACCGCTGGAATGGCGAGCAGGAATGAGTAGCGGGCAGCTGCAGGACGGTCGAAGCCCATGAAGCGTCCGGCCATGATCGTACCGCCGGAGCGTGAGACGCCGGGGATGAGCGCCAGCGCCTGGGCGAAGCCGTAGGCGATGCCCTGGCCCCAGCTCATGTCCTCAAGAGTGCGTTCCCTCTTGCCCACCCAGTCGGCGAGGCCGATGATGAGTCCGAAGACGATGAGCATGGTGGCGGTGATCCACAGACTGCGCAGGGCGCCCTCAATGGCGTCCTGGAACAGCAGACCGAGGATGACGATCGGAATCGAACCGACGATGATCAGCCAGCCGAGCCTGACTTCGGGGTCCTTGCGGTCGTGCTTGCCGACCAGCGCCTTGCACCATTTGGAGATGATGGAGACGATGTCGCGCCAGAAGTACACGACGACAGCCGCCTCGGTGCCGATCTGGATGATCGCGGTGAAGAACGCGCCCGGGTCCTGGCCCGGCAGCATGAACTCACCGACGATGCGCACATGCGCAGAGGACGAGATCGGCAGAAATTCTGTCAGTGCCTGAACGATTCCAAGCACAGCTGCGACCAGCCAGTCGTACATGCGTCTCCTTGAGAAAGTGGGGTGGGAACGAAACCACGGTAGTCGCCGAATCAGGTAACCTCAACAATCATGAAGCATCAACGCCTCGGCAGAACCGGTCTTGAAGTCAGCGATGTGGGTCTCGGCACATTCGAGTGGGGGCACCGAGTCGACGCCCCAGTCGCACAGCGACTCGTCGATGAGTACGTCGACGCTGGTGGGAACCTCATTGAGCTTCCCAGTTCGGGAGTGCACGCGGCTCAGGTGATGTCTCAGCTGAGCCTTCCTGAGCAGATCGTGTTGGTTGCCCGAGTGGGCGTGTCCATGAGTGAGTCATCCCACATCGAGGTGGGTCTGGGCAGGGCTCGGATCCTCAACCAGGTCGATGCCCTGCTCAATGCCACCGGACGCTCCCACATCGACATGCTCATCCTCGATGTCTTCGACGCTGAGGTGGAGAAGGCAGAGACCGCCTCGGCGATCGATACCCTGCTGACATTGGGCAAGATCCGCTACGTCGGCGTGTCCCACCACGCCGGTTGGGAGTTGGCGGAGATGCGCGGAGCAGGTCTGCCGATCGCCTGCGCGATCGCCGAATACTCCCTGCTCAACAGAGAGGCAGAGCACGATCTGCTGCCGGCTGCGAACTACGCAGGTGTGGGACTCATCGCCGGTGCCGGCCTGGGCAGGGGAGTGCTGAGTGACAAATATCGGCGGGGCACCCCACAGGACTCACGCTTCGCGGCGGGTGAACTCACCGACTATGTCGGGGCCTACCTCGATGACCGGGCGACACGGGTGCTGGCTGGAGTCCGCAAGGCTGCTGCGGCATTGGGAGTGACGACGACGGACATTGCGCTGGGGTTCAACAGATACCAGGGAGTCGCGTCGTCATTGGTCTCGGCCCGCACCCCTGAGCAGTTGGCTCAGCTGCTCAGCAGTGACATCGAACTCGAACCCGAGATCGCCGAGGTGCTCGACCAGATCTCCTGAGGTCGCGGCCGGTTCGCACCCGACTCAGTCGTCTTCGTCATCCTCGTCGATGGCGAAGTCACCGTCGAGTTCGTTGTTCTCGTCGTCCTCCTTGGCGTCTTCGACATCGTCGAAGAGCTCAAACGGAGTGACCTCGTCGTACGCGGTGTAGATCGCGTCTTCATAGATTTCGAAGGCGTCGGCCAAGGCCATGTAGGCGGCTTCGACACGGGGGTCTTGGTCTCCATTGCGGTGTGCGGATGCAGCGAAGTGTTCACCCACTGCTTCGAGGAATGCGTCCAGGGCCTCACGAGGATCAGTGCTCATGACTCAAATGTATCCCAGGGAAGTCGGACATGTAAGTCTTTGAACTAGGCTGAAGGCATGGCAGCTTTGTACGACCACCCCACCCCAGATCGATTCGTCGTCGGCACGATCGGTCTGCCCGGCGAGCGAACGTTCCTCTTACAGGCGAAATCCGGAACTTCGCTGACCACAGTGGTGGTCGAGAAGGAGCAGGTCGAAATCCTCGCCGATCGCGTCACCGAACTTCTCGATATGGTCATGGTCAAGGATCCCGCGGCGCGAGTGCCCCAGTCTGCGATCGACGAACGCATCGACAACGCTGGACTCAACGTCCCGATCGAACCTGAATTCCGGGTCGGCACCATGAGCCTGGGCTGGGACACGGTCGCCCATGAGCTTGTGGTCGAATGCTTCGAACTCACCGAGGAGGATGCTCAGACGGGCACCTCGGCAGAGCCGGATGACGATGAAGTCGAACGAGAGGTGCTGCGCATCGTCCTCGACGCCGCCGGCTCCCGCGAGTTCGCCCGCCGTGCCGATCAGGTCGTCTCCGCCGGTCGCGGCGACTGCCCCTTCTGCTCGCTGCCGCTGGAGCCCGAAGGGCACCTGTGCCCCCGTGCCAACGGCATCGCCCGCGTTTAAGAGAGTCATGCACGAAGCTTTCGTCCAGCAGGCCCTGGAACAGGGCACCTGCACCGTCATGGGAGCGATCCCGCGGGCCAGCAACGACACCCGTCTCGTGGTCGTCGACCACGTCGGCACCCACCTCAAAGCCGTCTACAAACCGGCATCGGGAGAGCGCCCGCTGGCAGACTTCCCACCGCATAGCCTCTCGCTGCGCGAGGTGGGGTCCTACCGGCTGAGCGCTCATCTCGACTTGAACGTGGTTCCGCCGACCGTCCTGAGGAGCGACCTGGGAGCGGGGCCAGGGTCGCTCCAGGCCTATGTCGAGGACGCCGGGGATGATGACGCCGTCGCCCTCACCGGGGTCGACTCCATCCCTGCCGATCACACTCCGATGTTCGCCCTGCGAACCGAGGACGGCACCGATCTGGTGCTGTCCCACGACACGCGGGAGGGGCTGCGGGCGATCGCCTTCTTCGACCTCCTCGCGAACAACGCAGACCGGAAGGCGGGCCACATCATCACCGGCAGCTACCTGCCGGGCAGCGGTGCGGCCAGCATCGGCACCTACGGCATCGACAACGGTCTGACGTTTCATGCCGAGGAGAAGGTGCGCACCGTGCTGTGGGGTTTCTCTCATCTGTCGTTCAGGGTCGAAGAGATCGACGCTCTCGACGAAGTGGTCCGAATGCCCACGGAGCTGCGGACCGTGTTGGATGAGTGTTTGGAAGAGACAGAGATCGAGAGCCTGCGCGCTCGGGCGGAGCGTCTGGGAGAGTCCGGAACGTTCCCCGATCCGCCGCAGGATCGGACCGTCATTCCCTGGCCGCCGATCTAGAGGCAGCACCGCCCGAGACCGGAGGTGCCGTTCTGCCATGACTCGGTTAGGCTGGTCTCCGTGAAGTCATGGTCCGAACCTCAGCTACCCCGCCTCACCAGCTCCGGAAAGGTGCCGACAGTCTTCGACACCGGAACCCGGAGCCCACGCAGACTCAAAGGGCGTGACCAGGCGGCCGGTCTCTATGTATGTGGAATCACCCCGTACGACGCCACCCATCTTGGTCACGCGGCGACCTATGTCGCCTTCGACCTCTTGAACAGGGTGTGGCGCGATGCGGGGCTCGACGTTGTCTATGTGCAGAACACCACCGATGTCGATGACCCCCTGCTGGAGAGGGCCGACGCCACCGGAGTCGATTGGCGTGAACTCGCGGAGTCCCAGATCGAACTGTTCCGCGAGGACATGGCGGCGCTGCGCGTGCTTCCGCCGCAGAACTACATCGGCGTCGTGGAGTCGGTCGAACAGATCGTCGCAGCCGTCGAGGACCTCGTTGAATCGCGGGCTGCCTACACCCTCGACAACGGCGACGTGTACTACCGCGTCTCAACTCCGATCAATCCGCCCTTCGGCAGCGTCAGCCACGATGACCGGGCCACGATGGCCAAGCTCTCGGCCGAGCGCGGCGGCGACCCGGAGACACCGGGCAAAGACAATCAGATCGATCCTCTGCTGTGGAAGGCCGCACGCGAGGGCGAACCGTCGTGGGACGGCGGGAAACTCGGGCCGGGACGTCCGGGCTGGCACATCGAATGCACCGTCATCGCCAACAACTACGCGGGACTGCCCGTCGACGTTCAGGGCGGCGGCAGCGACCTGGTGTTCCCGCACCACGAGATGAGCGCGGCTCACGCAGCGGCGTGGAAGCAGACACCGCTGGCCCGGACCTATATGCACACAGGCATGGTCGGCTACCAGGGCGAGAAGATGAGCAAGTCCAAGGGCAACCTGGTCCTCGTCTCGAAGCTGCGCGAACAGGGCGTCGACCCGATGGTCATTCGCACAGTGCTGCTGTCCAACCACTACCGCAGCGACTGGATCTTCACCGACGATCTGCTCGAATCCGCCTCAACGCGACTGCAGGCGTGGAAGCATGCGGCAATGTGCGAAGCCGAATGCCGGGAGGGACTGCGCGGACACATCATCGGTCTGCTGCGTGAGTCTCTGGCCGATGACCTCGACAGCCCCCGTGCGTTGGGAATCCTCGACGAATGGGCCGAGCACTATGCGGACTCACCCGCTGCCGAGACCGCACCGGTGTGCGGTGACCGGGTCGCGGACGCTGTCGATGCCCTGCTCGGCCTCGACCTGCACAGCTGAGGCGGAGCCCTCCACTTCTCGCGACCGTTACTTCTCGCGACCGCGTTTGCGCAGGTAGCGTTCGAACTCGGCGGCGATCGCATCGCCGCTGGCTTCGGGCAGCTCCGTGGAATCGTTGAGCTGTTCGAGTCCCTTGAGCAGCTCGACGAGGTGCGGGTTGTGTGCGACCAATTCGTCGGCACCGAGCTCCCATGCGCGGCTCTCCTCCTCAAGGATGGGAATGTCGATCTCGAGTCCCGTGTACTTCTCCACCGCTGAGGCCAGGGCCAATTCCGCCTTGGGCGAGGGGGAGTCGGTGAGATAGTCGGGCACACCAACCCAGAGGTTGATCGCGTGGCGTCCGCGCCTGTCGCATTCGACGCCGAGGAGGCCGAGGATGCCGATCGGTCCCGCATAGCCGTTGACGTCGATGTTGAGATCTGCGGCGAGCACTGCATCCTCTGTGTTCGCGACGACAGGCAGAGGACGCGTATGGGGGACCTCCGCGTGCAGACCTCCGAGCAGGACCACACAATCCTCGGCGGTGACCTGGGACAGGATGAGCGAGAGGAACTCGCGCCACTTCAGTCCCGGCTCATGTCCCTGGATGACGGTGACCGGCGTGCCCAGATGCTGCCCCCGGTGGACTTCGATTCCCGGCCACGCGATCGTGGCTCGGCCCGTTTCGTCCCGAACGATCTCAGGCTCTGAGAATCTGAACTCGTAGAAGCCGTCGGTGTCCAAGATCTCACTCTCGTCCAGGCGCCATGACTCGATGAGATCCTTGACCAGTGAACTGGCGGCCTCGGAGGCATCCGCGTCCTGTCCCTCGAAGGCGATGAACACGAGTGCCCCGGACCCTGATGGAAGAAAAGTCATGCTTCAACATTACGCTGGAATCATGACTAATCCTGCCGCAGTCCTCTGGGACATGGACGGAACTCTGGTTGATACGGAACCGTATTGGATCAGAGCCGAGACCGAACTGATGAACGCGCACGGCATCAGCTGGAGCGAAGAACAGGGTCTGGAGTTCGTGGGCAACGATCTTCTCACCTCCGCCGCGATGATGCAGGACGCCGGACTCGACCTTCCAGCCGCGGTCATCGTCGACACTCTCCTCGACGAGGTCGTCGCGAAGATTGAGGAAGCAGTGCCGTTTCGTCCCGGAGCTCTCGAGTTCCTCGCTGCGATCGTCACCGCCGGCATTCCCTGTGTGATGGTCACGATGTCCTACCGGCGACTCGCCGAGGCGGTCATCTCAGCATGTCCGGAGGGCAGTTTCGTCGGCCTCATCTCCGGTGACGAGGTCACCGCCGGCAAACCCGATCCAGAGCCCTATCTCAAGGGAGCGGCGCTGCTTGAGCTCGACCCGGGAGCCTGTGTGGCGCTCGAGGATTCGAAACCCGGCCTCGCCAGCGCAGAGGCGGCTGGCACCATCGCCATCGGCATTCCCCATCTGGTTGCGCTCGAGGAACGTCCCGGTCGGATCCTGTGGTCGAGCCTCGAAGGGCGCGGAATTGCTGATCTGAGAGAACTCACATCCCGACAATCCGTGTGATCTCCGGGGTCGGCGGGGGAGTGTTTCCCCACGCGGGGCACAGCGGTTTGAACGTGCACCAGTTGCACAGCGGTGACTTCTTCGGACGCCAGCGGTCCGCCTCGGCGGAGGCGATGATGTCCTTCCAGATCGATTCGATCTCGAACTGCGTGCGTTCGATGTCACTCATCGTGGGGTGAGACTTGAGGATGCTCTGCGACCCCAGGTACATGAGCTGGAGCGTGTGCACGAGCTCACCCGTGAGGCGATACTCGACGAGGGCGTAGAAGCCCATCTGGAAATGGGCCTCCCTGCCGTACTGGGGTTTGGGCTGCTTTCCGGTCTTGTAGTCGACCAGACGCTTCTCACCTCCCGGTGCGACATCGACGCGGTCGATGAAGCCCCGTAGCTCGAGGCCGTTGTCGAGTCGCGTGCGCACGTACTTCTCCGTCTCATCGGGCTCGAGGTGCTCCGGGAACTCGAGCGTGAAGTAGGCCTGCAGCAGCTTGCCCGCAGTTGTGAAGAATGTCTCCTTCTCGCTGTCATTGCCGAAGATCTCGAGCACAGCCGGGTCCTTCTCGACGAGCTCGTCCCAGCTGGGACGAAGCAGAGACTCGGCGACATCCTGCGTCCGCTGTGCGGCGGGACGTTCGAAGAGCTTCTCAAGGACGGAATGGACCACGGTCCCTCTGAAAGCGGCCTGCGAAGGCGGTTCCGGAAGCTTGTCGATGCTGCGGAATCGAAATTTCAAGGGACATTGTACGAAGTCGTTGGCCCGTGAGGGCGAAAGACTGATCAGCTCGGCCATGTCACCACTGTAACGACTTGGTCTGACACGACGCGTAAGACCGCGGTGGCGAGCCTGTCGCTGATAGGCTGAGTGGACCCGACCCCAAGCTAGAGGAACTCCATCGATGGCCGCGAAAAAACACCAGACCGGTGCCTCTTCGGGCTTGCGCCTGGGCACTGTTCTCGGCGCCCCGGTGATCCTTGCCTGGTCCTGGTTCCTCGCCGCCATCGTGATCACGATTCTGTTCGCCCCGTGGGTGAATACCGTCCGGCCCGACCTCGGTGTCTGGGCCTGGTTCGTCGCGTTCGCGTATGCGGTTCTGCTGTTCGGCTCGGTATTCCTCCACGAACTGGCGCACGGTGTCGCCGGACAGTTCTATGGACTCAAGGTCGCCGCGATCGAGCTCAATATCTGGGGCGGGTTCACAAGGTTCGAACCTCAGGCGGATAATCCGCGTGACAAGGCCGCGCTGACCAGCTTCGTCATCTCCATCGTCGGTCCGATCGTCAACATCGTCTTGGCCCTGTTGGGCTGGTGGTGTCTGAGCGCGGTCTCACCGACCTCGGTTCCGTGGCTCCTGCTCATCGCAGTCACTTTCGCGAACGTCGCACTCGGTGCCATCAACCTCCTGCCCGGAATTCCGCTGGACGGCGGGTGGGCGCTGCAGGCCCTGATGTGGCGCCTGACAGGTTCGCAGTACCTGGGAACGATCGTCGCCAGCTGGGTCGGTCGAGTCATCGCCATCGGCTTCATCGGCTGGTCTGTCATCACACCGCTGCTGGCAGGTGAGCGCCCTGACCCGCTGACCGTGGCGTGGATGTCGCTGATCGCCATCATGCTGTGGTTCTCCGCAGGGGACGCTGCGACTCATGCGAAGCGAGCCCGGAAGATGGAGACCTACGATCTCTCGCAGGTCATCCAGCCTGCCATCGCAGCAACCTGGGACGCGGATCTGGCCGACACACTCGACTATGCGAACACGCTGGGCAATGCCAAGGAACGCACCCTCATCGTCGTCCTCGACCAGAAGGGCCTGCCCTACGGGCTCGTCGACAGGCATGCGGCAGCCGGCCGTCTGGCCGAGTCGCTGGACCAGGTGCCGGCAGGCGAAGTAGCCAGGCCCCTGGCTGGGTGGATCGGAGTCCCTAAGGACATCACGGCACCACACCTGCTTGAGTCTCTGACCCATCGCCCCAAAGCACAGTTCAGCCTGGTCATGGACGAGAACACTCTCGTCGGCGTGATCGATCTGCAGGAATTCTTCGACGAGCTTCTCGCAGCCTGAACCGGGTGTGCTGAGACACTTCTCATCAGCGTAGAGTGGACGCATCATGACTGAGGCAAGCCATACCGAACCCGACCGGGCCCTGAAGATCGGCGAGAAGATTCAGCTCACCGACCCCAAGGGCAGAATGCACACGATCGTGCTGGCTCCCGGAGAGCTGTTCCACACGCACAAGGGACTCATCGAACACGATGCCATCATCGGTCGCACCGAGGGAATCATCGTGGCGAACACCGGGGGCATCGATTTCCAGGTCTTCCGTCCGCGCTACGAGGACTTCGTCCTGTCTATGCCCCGCGGGGCAGCGGTCGTCTATCCCAAGGACTCGGGGCTCATCGTCACCCTCGGCGATATCTTCCCCGGTGCAGTGGTCGTAGAAGCCGGCGTCGGCTCCGGAGCATTGTCCATGGCTCTGCTGCGGGCAGTCGGCCCCACAGGCAGGCTCCACTCCTTCGAACTCCGCGAGGAATTCGCCACCATCGCAGCCGGGAACATCGCAGACTTCTTCGATGGTCGACCCGAGAACTGGTCCGTCACCGTCGGTGACCTCTCAGAGGAACTCCCGCAGGCCTATGACGACGGCACCGTCGACCGGGTCGTCCTCGACATGCTCACTCCCTGGAATACTCTGGGAGCCGTGAGCGGGGCCCTGGCGCCGGGCGGAATCGTCATCGCCTACGTCGCAACCGTCCCGCAGCTCTCACGTTTCGTCGAGGCGGTGCGCAAGACGGGCTGCTTCAGCGAACCGGAGTCGATGGAGGCGATGGTCAGAGGTTGGCACGTCGAAGGACTCGCAGTACGACCGGATCACAGGATGATCGCTCACACCGGCTTCCTGGTCATGGCGCGCCGCATGGCTCCTGGGGTTCTTCCGCTGGAGAAGAAGAAGCGCCCCCAGGGGGCACCGGCATCGACAGAAGACGTCGACGCATGGACGCAGCCCGAAGTCACCGCCGAAGCTCTCGGCACGAGAGTCGCCAACGGCAAGAAGCTGCGGCGCGTGATGCGTGAGGCGGGAAAGCGTTTGGACCGCACCGAGCCCACCGAGGCCGATTCCAGCCGAACAGGATCCGCCGAGGCGAACGACGAAGAGCCAGCCAGCCAAGCCTCGAACACCCCCGGGTCGAAGGAGGACCAATGACCGAAACCACGACCGAAGTCAAGCGACTGCGCGAGGACACTGCGTCATTGCGCCAACAGCTCTTCAGCGCCGGGAAACGCAATGAAGCCCTGTCGAAGACCCTGCGCACAGCACGCGATGAGCTGAACCGGATCAAAGAGGAGGCCCGCCGACTGACGGAGCCGCCCAACAACTGGGGCACACTCATCGCTCTCGGCGAGTCGGGGCTGAGCGCCGACGTCATCGTCGGCGGCCGCAGAATGCGCGTCGCCGTCGGACCCGAGGTGGAGCCGGCACACCTGCGTGCCGGTGCAGATGTGCTGCTCTCGGAAGGTCTTGTCATCATCGGGACCGGGTCCTTCGCCCCGGTCGGCTCCGTCGTCAATGTGCGCGAATTCGTCGACGACACCCGGATCCTCGTCGGCGCTCCCGGCGACGACGAACAGGTCTTCATCCTCGGCGGGGACCTCGTCGATTCCGGCCTGCGCGTCGGTGATGCCGTGGTCGTCGATACCCGCACACACTATGCCCTGCAGGTCGTTGAGAAGCCGGAGGTCTCTTCGCTTCTGCTCGAAGAGGTCCCGGACATCACCTACTCCGACATCGGTGGACTGGCCGATCAGATCGGCCAGATCAAGGACGCAGTGGAACTGCCCTTCGAGCACCCGCAGCTCTACACCGAGCACGGTCTCAAACCGCCGAAGGGCATCCTGCTCTACGGCCCTCCCGGCTGTGGCAAGACCCTGATCGCGAAGGCCGTGGCCAATTCTCTGGCCGACCGGACCGGTGCCGGTCAGTCCCGCAGGACCTACTTCCTCAACATCAAGGGCCCGGAGCTGCTCGACAAGTACGTCGGCGAGACTGAACGTCAACTTCGTCTCATCTTCGCCCGGGCCAGGGAGAAGGCTTCGGCAGGATTCCCCGTCGTCGTCTTCTTCGACGAAATGGAGTCCCTGTTCCGCACCCGTGGTACCGGCAAGTCCTCGGACGTGGAGACGACCATCGTGCCGCAGCTGCTGACCGAGATCGACGGTGTCGAACAGCTCGACAACGTCATCGTGATCGGCGCATCGAACCGCGAAGACCTCATCGATCCCGCAATCCTGCGTCCGGGTCGCCTCGATGTGAAGATCCGCATCGAACGTCCCGATGCTGATGCGGCTCGCGACATCTTCGAGAAGTACCTCACCGCAGAACTGCCCCTGCATGCGAGCGTGCAGACCGGTCATGAGACCCCCGCCGAGGGAGTGTCGGCCCTGATCTCGTTCTGTGTCGATCGCATGTACGCACTGTCACCGGAGAACGAATTCGTCGAGGTCACCTATGCCGACGGTGCGAAGGAAGTTCTCCACTTCGCGGACTTCGCCTCCGGAGCCATGATCCACAACATCGTGGACCGGGCCAAGAAGAGTGCGATCAAATCGCTGCTGGAAACCGGTGAACGCGGTCTCCAGCCGAAGCACTTCGAAGAGGCCATCGCCGAGGAATTCAGCGAGCACGAGGATCTGCCCAATACGACGAACCCCGACGAATGGGCGCGGATCTCCGGTCGCAAGGGCGAGCGGGTGACACATCTGCGGATGATGCACCTGGACACGACGCGTGGAGCTCCTGCGGTTCCGCTCGAGAAGGATATCGCCGAGGTGTATCCGAACTCAGACCTGGTCTGAGCCGGCTCTCCGGCCCTGTCCGGTATGGCCCTGCCTGTTCGGTACGGCCCTGTCCGGTATCGATCAGTGTCGGCTGCGGATCAGCGGCGGCGTCGGCGAGGGCTGGTGCCGCCGCCGGTCACGGCCGTGGCGATGAGCCGCCACCCGACCAAGGTGATGAGGTTGAGGCTGGCAGCGACGACGATGAATGGTCCTTCTGTTCCCGCGCCCGTGAGCGCACGGAGGACCATGCCGACCAGCACAGTGATCGCCCACACGGCAGTTCCCGTCGCCAGCGGCGCAATCGGACGATCCCAGACAGCCGACAGCAGCCAGGCGATGCCGAGTCCGGCCAGGAACGGCCACGCTGTGGTCAGAAGCCCCTGGGGCTCGAAATTATGAGAATGTGTGTAATGACCGATGATGGTGAATAGGACAACCAGGACGAGGTCGACGATCAACGCGATCGGGAGATGAGATTTCTTCGCAGCCACGTCCCTAAGTCTAAACGTTAGAGGGAGTTCAGATGCTCAGTGTCCACCGTGTGATGGGTTCCGAAACCGAGTTCGGACTGAGCCAACCGGGCAATCCGGGAGCGAATCCGATGCGTGACTCGGCGCGCGTCGTCGACGCCTATGCGGGACCCCGCGGACTCAGGTCCTCACAGAACTTCTGGGACTTCGCCACCGAATCGCCACTCGCGGACGCACGCGGCTTCTTCATGAACGTCGCCGACGCCGACATCTCCCAGCTCACCCACATGCCCCAGGAATCCGTGGAAGCACAGTACCTGGCCAATGTCGTGACCGAGAACGGCGCCCGCTACTACGTGGACCATGCCCACCCCGAATACTCCTCACCGGAGGTGCTGACTCCGCGTGATCTCGTCACCTTCGATCGTGCGGGAGACCTGGTGGCACTGGCCTCGGTGCGCAGGTTGGAGGCCACGGATGAACCCGTCAACCTCTACAAGAACAACACCGATTCGAAAGGGTCCTCCTACGGCACCCACGAGAACTACCTCGTTGATCGGGCAGTGGATTTCGATGACCTCGTCGCCGGACTGATCCCGTTCTTCGTCAGCAGGCAGATTCTCTGCGGGTCCGGACGCGTGGGCATCGGACGCGAAGGTGAGACCGCAGGCTTCCAGATCTCCTCGCGCGCGGACTTCTTCGAAGCGGAAGTGGGCCTCGAGACCACACTGCGCAGGCCGATCGTCAACACCCGCGACGAACCCCACGCCGATCCGGCCAAATATCGTCGGCTGCACGTCATCATCGGCGATGCCACAATGGCCGAGCCGGCGACGCTGGTCAGATTCGGGTCGACCTCACTCGTGCTCGGCCTCATCGAGGCAGGACTCGTCCCCAAGCTCGAACTTGCCGATCCGATGCAGGCCCTGTGGGACGTCAGCCATGACCTGAGCCTGAGCACGAAGCTGCCCATGTCCGACGGCACCTCGATGACGGCTCTCGAGATCCAGAACGCCTATTACTCGGCCTGCCTCGAACACGCCGGCGATGACGCGGACACCACCGAGGTTCTCAGCGAGTGGAAGAGATTCCTCGACGGCTTGGCCACCGACCCCCGCAGCCTGTCCGACTCCATCGACTGGATTGCCAAATGGGTGCTGCTCGAAGGCTACCGGACAAAGGAGAACCTTGACTGGGACCATCCGAAGCTCGCGCTCATCGACGTCCAGTACCACGACGTTCGGCCCGAGAAGGGGCTGTTCTACAAGCTTGAGAAGGCCGGCCGGATCCGACGGCTGACGACTGATGATGAAGTCGAAAGGGCCGTGGTCTCCGCGCCCGACGGAACCCGGGCCTACCTGAGATCCCTGGCCGTGACCCGATTCTCGGACTCACTGGTGGCAGCGAGCTGGGACTCGCTCGTCCTCGACGCCGGAGAGTACGGAATCGTGCGTCTGCCGATGAGCGAACCGCTCAAGGGCAACCGTGAACTCCTCGAGGACAGACTGGCTGAAGTGCACGACTCACAGGCACTGCTGCAGGCACTGGGAGTGGATAGACTGACAACGACGAACGATGAAAGAGGTGCGAAATGAGTTCGCAGGAACAGGTTCACAGAGACCATTCGGCCGGCGGGGGAGAACCACCCGCCGAACCGCCGGAGGCTGTGCAGGGACAGATCAACACACAGAACGTGGATTCGATCCTCGACGAGATCGACGGAGTCCTCGAATCGAACGCAGAGGAGTTCGTGCGCAATTTCGTCCAGAAGGGCGGCCAATGAGATGTCAGGATTCTCTCCTGCATTTCTGAGTTCGACGAGCAATTCGTTCGTCGAACTCGCCCGGGCTGTGGCACCCGAAGCGCTGCCGACCATGGCCGGGCATGACCTGGGGCATCTGGCCCCGGAAGGCACGACGATCATCTGCTTCCGCACCGCCACAGGCATCCTCATGGCAGGAGACCGGCGCGCGACGATCGGGAACATGATCGCCTCCCACTCCATGGAGAAGGTGCGACCAGCCGACGATTTCTCGGTCATCGGCATCGCCGGAACCGCGGGACTCGCACTCGATCTCATTCGTCTCTACCAGCTCGAACTCGAACACTACGAGAAGATCGAAGGTGCCCGCCTGTCGCTGGGCGGCAAGGCTAACCGTCTGGCATCGATGCTGCGAGGAAACCTGAACTTGGCCCTGCAGGGGCTGTCCGTCGTTCCGCTCTTCGCCGGCGTCGACGAAGCGACTCCTGCCGGGCAGATCTTCAGCTTCGACGTCACCGGCGGCAAATACGAAGAGCATCGATTCCATTCGATCGGCTCCGGATGCGGCTACGCGCGTGGGGCGCTGAAGAAGCTGTGGCAGCCGGACCTTGACACCGATGCTGCGATCTCGGTGGCCGTTGAAGCCCTCTTCGATGCCTCCGATGATGACTCGGCCACCGGTGGCCCGGACTTCGTCAGGCAGATCGCACCGACGATCCTCACCGTTGACCTCGAGCACGGGGTCGTCGAGATCCCTTCGGCCGACGTGATGTCGATTGCCACTGAGGTCATCGATCGGCGGACCAGGAAGGCACAGTCATGAATGAGGCACGCCCATGAGCCAGGCACCGTTCTACGTCTCACCCGAACAGCTGATGAAGGACCGGGCCGACTTCGCCCGCAAGGGCATCGCCCGGGGACGGTCGGTCGTGGTGCTGCGCTACGACGAAGGCATCCTCCTTCTGGCAGAGAATCCTTCTCCGACGCTGCACAAGATCGCCGAGATCTACGACCGCATCGGCTTCGCCGCAGTCGGCAAGTACAACGAGTTCGAGACGATGCGCCAAGCCGGTGTGAGGTACGCGGATCTGCGCGGATATTCCTACCACCGCAGCGATGTCACCGCGCGGGGGCTGACGAACGCATACGCGCAGACGCTGGCCGGGGTCTTCACAACCGAGTCGAAGCCCTTCGAAGTCGAACTCGTCGTCGCTGAGCTCGGACTCACCGCCGAGACCGATCAGCTCTACCGGCTCAGCTACGACGGCTCCGTGATGGATGAGACCGAACATGTGGCGATCGGGGGACAGGCCGATGACATCACAGCAACGCTGAAGGACCTGTCCACCTCGGTGCTGCCGCTGCGAGAGGCCTTCGACCATGGTGTGCGCGCTCTTGCCACCGCAGCATCCGGCACATTGCCGACCCAGGACCTCGAGGCAGCCGTGCTCGATAGGAATGCGAGCGGACACCGTACATTCAAACGACTCAGTGACGCCATGATGGCGCAGCTGCGGGAGGACTGATGGCCAGAATCTACGGACTCGAAACCGAATACGGGCTTGCCCATTCGGCAGGCGAGGGTGACCGACGCATCGGTCCGGAGGAGATCGCACGCTATCTGTTTCGACCCATCGTCGAATGGGGACGTTCCTCTAACGTGTTCCTGCCCAACGGTTCCCGGCTCTACCTCGACGTCGGCTCCCACCCCGAATATGCGACCGCCGAATGCGATAATCTCAGCGATCTGCTCACACAGGACCGGGCGGGGGAGTCCTTGATGATCGACCTGTTGAACCAGGCACAGTCGAGCATCGAGGCCGATGGACTCGGTGGTCGCATCCACATGGTCAAGAACAACACGGATGCGGCGGGGAACTCCTACGGCTCCCATGAGAACTTCCTCATCCGCCGCAACCTCGATTTCAATCGTCTGACCACGGTGCTGCTTCCCTTCCTCGTCTCCAGACAGCTGCTGGTGGGTGCCGGTGCAATCATCCCCGCACAGTCGTCCTTCCAGCCCGACGTCGAGGCGAACCGAGCAGACATGATGTTCGGACTCTCGGCACGTTCTGATGTGATGTGGGAAGGACTGTCCTCGGCTACGACCCGTTCACGCCCGATCATCAACGCTCGAGACGAACCGCACGCAGATGCGGAGAAGTACCGTCGTCTCCATGTCATCGTCGGTGATTCCTCGATGTCGACAGCCACCTCGGCGCTCAAGATCGGCTCGGCCGTCCTCATGCTCGACCTCATCGAACAGGGCGCACGCATCCCCGAACACGGTCTGCGCCACCCCGTGCGCGACATCCGCCTCGTCGCCAGGGACCTCACCGGGTCGGTGCGGCTCGAGCGCACGGACGGGACGGCGATCACCCCGCTGAACCTGCTCACCGACTACCGTGACCGTGCTCAGGTGCTCGTGCAGAAGGGAGACCACAGCCTCGGCGACGATGGGATGGCCGAATACGTCATCGACCTGTGGACCCGGATGCTCGAGGCGATTGCAGCCCAGGACTTCTCCGCCGTCGACCATGAGATCGATTGGGTGATGAAGAAGACGCTCATCGACCGGGCGATGGCCCGCGGCATCGACGACCTCACGGACCCGCGGATCTCTCGCCTCGACATCGCCTATCACGACATCACCCCCGATACCGGCCTGTTTCCCAAGCTGGAACGCTCAGGTTTGGCGAAGAACCTGGTCGCCGCCGAGGCACGGGAGAAGGCGAAGGACGTCCCACCGGCGTCCACCCGGGCAGCCATCCGCGGAGAATTCGTCCGTGCCGCCCATGCCGCACGCCGCGACTACACCGTCGACTGGGTGCATCTGCGACTCAACGACGAATCCGGCCGTGCCGTGGCGCTGAAGAACCCCTTCGAGCCCACGCACCCGCAGGCTGAAGCTCTCATCGCGGGCCTGTAAGATTTTCGCTTGTAAGATCTCAGTGATCTGGTCTTGAACGAAAGGAACCACGTGCGCACCAAAGTGCTCGCCGTCATCGCGGCCGCCACACTTCTGCTGTCCGCCTGCGGACAGGGCGAGGAGGCGGAGGACACGACAAGCGCCCCGCCCTCGGTCTCGGCCGAGGACGCGAAGTCGACCAGCCTCGACGACATCACGGTCGAAGGCAAGGTAGGTGAGAAGCCGAAGGTCAGCTTCGACGCACCCCTGGTCGTCGACAAGACCGGAGACACCATCATCAGCGAGGGCAAGGGCGACAAGGTCGCAGACGGTGAACAGGTCACCGCACAGATGACCCTGGTCTCGGGCACGACCGGCAAGCAGATCGAGTCGAGCTACGATTCGAAGTCACCGGCCGGGTTCCCGATGGACAAGAGCCAGATCTCGGAGCAGCTCTACAGCGCACTCCTGGACACGAAGGTCGGATCGCGCGTGCTCATGTCGCTCAACGGCAGTGCGCAGGAGGGCCAGCCGGCGCAGACCCTCGTCTACGTCATCGACATCGAGAAGACGACGAAGCCCCTGACCCGTGCCGAAGGCAAGAAGGTCGATCAATCGAAGAACCCCGTGACGGTGAAATGGGCCGACAACGGTGAACCCTCGATCTCGAAGCCGAAGGGCAAGGCTCCGAAGGAACTCGAATCGTATACGACGATCGAAGGCGACGGGCCGAAGGTCAAGGAAGGCCAGAGCGTGGCCGTGCACTACTCCGGCTGGCTCTGGGACGACAATTCGAAGTACTTCGACTCAAGCTGGCAGGATGGACGCGGACCCTTCGCCGTCGACCCAGTGGGCCAGGCCCAGGTTATCGATGGATGGAACGAAGGACTCGTCGGCGCAAAGGTCGGCAGCCAGATCGTCCTCGTCATCCCACCCGACAAGGGATACGGAGAACAGGGCAGCCCGCCGAACATTCCCGGCAATGCCACCCTCGTATTCGTCATCGATGTCCTCTCGGCCCAAGGCTGAGGACCTCTCGGCCCACGGCTGAGATCACAGACACCACAGAACTACGACTTAAGGAGACACCATGAGCAAGCAGAAACCAGTCGTCGATTTCCCCGGGACTGAGGCTCCGACCGAGCTCGTCATCGTCGATGACATCATCGGTGACGGCGCCGAGGCTGGTCCCGGCAATACCGTGAGCGTGAACTACGTCGGCATCGCCCATTCGACCGGTGAAGAGTTCGACGCCTCCTACAACCGCGGCACACCGCTCGAGTTCCGCCTCGGTTCCGGCATGGTCATCTCCGGTTGGGACCAGGGCATCCAGGGCATGAAGGTCGGTGGCAGGCGCACCCTGCAGATTCCCCCGCACCTGGCCTACGGCGACCAGGGCGCCGGCGGCGTCATCAAGCCCGGCGAATCCCTGATCTTCGTCTGCGATCTGGAGAACGTGCGCTGAGACCAAGCCACTCTGCGCTGAGACGCAAGCAGTGAATCGGCTGCCGAGACTCAGATCTCGGCAGCCAATCTGCCCGCCGCGGCAGCAGCGAGAAATGCTGCTGCATCGGCGGGCAGTTTTCGTCCCATCGTCGACAGGCCCACCGGCGAGGACTTGAGCCCTGACCACAGACCCTCCAGGCTGACGCTGACCTGTTCATGCATGTGCAGCATCGGCAGCTGTGCGGCCGCGACCTCGGCCACGACGGAGGGGTCGGTCTCCATCTCAGCCCGGTCAGCCTCGGCGAGGGTGGAGAAGTCCGGAACCGGAATCGTCATTCCGGGGCGGGCGATCTCGGCCAGCGAGGTCAGAGAATGGTGGGAGACTCCGAAATGCCTGCCGCGGGCATCTGCATTGGACATGCGCAGGACGCCGATAGGGGTCCCACCCAGCAGAGCAGCCGCATTGAGGTGCTCACCGGTGACAAGGCCGGAATATCCGTATTTGGTTCCGGTTCCCAGATTTCCCGGCCCCTGCGCGACGATGGCGATATCGGCACCGAGGACATGTCTGGCGGCGAGCAGACCCGTGTGAATCGTCACAGCCTCAAGATCGGCGCCCCAGGATTGGCCGGTGCTGATGGATCCGTGCAGCCAGCCTGCGTCCTTCAGTCCGGCCGCTGCCTGGGAGAAGCTGGCGGGCAGAGCCGCACCGTCGCTGAGGACATAGGCGATGCGGAGCTCGGGATTGACCGTGCGGATGCCGGCGATGATGGCGGGAAGAGCCGAATGCAGATCCGCGACGAGCACGGGCATCCCACCCAGAGACTCTTCCCTTGCGAGGGTCTCATGGTGCTCAGATTCCTGATCATCGACGCCGAGGACCATTGTCTGCAGAGGGGAGTAGCGGTCCTTGACCAGATGCCCTGGCCCCTCAGCAGGGTCGGCCGGCAGTGCATCGGGCAGAGCCACGACGAGACCGAAACCACCGGTGCCCAAGCGTTTGGCCAGAGCCGAGACATTGAGCAGAACCGTGCCCCCGACCTGCGGATGCCCGACCGCCTCGGTATAGGCGACTGCCTTGATGCTGGTGATCGTCGTGCCCGGCAGAGCCTGGTCAATATCGGCCTCGACCTCTGTGTATCCTGGCCGGGTGGAGCGAATCGTGGTCACGGTTCCTCTGCGCCAATGAATCATGGTCCTAAGACTATCGCCCGCATTAGGTTACGGTGGAATTGTGAATACACCCCGCCCCAGCAGACAGAGACAGCAGACGGAACGTCTGATGAACCTGCTGATCGCTCTGAGAGCCGCCCGCGGATGGGTCTCGCGGAAGACTCTGATGAGCGCCATCGACGGCTATGCGGGACTTGACGACATCGCCTTCGACCGCAAGTTCTCCCGCGACAAGGAGCTTCTGCGGCACATGGGGATCACGATCGCCACTCGCGCCGAACATGACGCCTACTCGGATGTGGGGGAGACGGGCTACCGGATCTCAGCCGACGACTACGCGATGGACGACGTTGAGCTCACGCCCTCCGAAGCGGCCGCGGTGGCAGTTGCCGCACAGTTCTGGTCCGACACCGAACTCGGTGAGTCCAGTGCGCAGGCTCTGACGAAGCTGCGCGCCCTGGGCATTGACCTGACCGAGGCAGGACCTGGGCACGTCGAAGCCAATCAGGGGCCCGCAGCACGCAAGCTCGGCAGTGCGAACTTCGCCACTGCCCTCCACCACATCAACGCCCGTGAGGCGATCAGCTTCAAGTACCACAAGCCCGGGCAGAGCCCCCGCAAGGTCAAGCTCGAACCCTATGCGCTGCTTAGCCGCGGTGACAGGGTCTACCTGCTGGGCCACGACATCGACCGGCAGGCCCAGCGCACGTTCCGCCTCTCCCGGGTCGAGGGCAAGCTGACGAAGCTCGGCGGACGGGACCCCGGTGACTATGACATCCCCGCGGACTTCGCCCCACATGTGGCACTGAGCTCGAGCACGGAGATGGCTGTCGTCGCCGAGGCGAAGCTGCGCATCCGCGCCCACCGTGCGGACCCCCTGCGCCGACGACAGGTGCGCACGGAAGATGATGCCGTGATCATCGAGTTCACCGATGCCGCATCCCTGGCCGCAGAGATCGTGAGCTTCGGTACCGCCGTCGAGGTGCTTGCCCCGGTCGAACTGGCCCAGGCTGTCGATGACCGACGGCAGACAGTCAGAGAGTCCCTCGAACGACTCGGAGGTCGCAATGTCCTCAGCGCGTGAACGACTCACCCGGCTGCTCAGCCTGGTCCCGTATCTCGATGCCCA
This sequence comes from Brevibacterium sp. UCMA 11752, assembly GCF_021532235.1. NCBI lineage: Bacteria > Bacillati > Actinomycetota > Actinomycetes > Micrococcales > Brevibacteriaceae > Brevibacterium > Brevibacterium sp. UCMA 11752. Next base: position 2,843,653 of record NZ_JACBOS010000003.1, read on the forward strand.
CCCGGGAGCCGACCTGGAGGAGACCGCGGCCTACTTCAACATCGATTCGGACACCCTCATCGATGACCTGCAGCTCCTGTTCGTGACAGGTCGACCCGGCCACATGCCCGATGACCTCATCGACGCCAGCTGGGAAGGCGGGAAGATCTACATCTCCAATGCGGAAGAGGTCTCCGTCCCTGTCCGACTCAGTGCCGAAGAGGCCGGAGTCCTCGTGCTGGCCCTCGAACTCATCGACACCCTGCCCGGGCTCGACACCGAGGCGGTCCGGACGGCGGCGTCGAAGCTGCGACTGGCTGCGGGGGAGAACCTCCACACGCCCGTCGAGGTCAGCCCCATCCCCGCGGACGAGGAGCTGATGACGTTCCTCAAGCAGGCGATCGACACGGAATCGGCGGTCGAGATCGACTACTACGTCGGTTCCCGAGATGAACTGACCCGGCGGATCATCGCCCCCAGCAAGCTGGTACCCGGGGCGGACTGGTACCTGGACGCCTGGTGCTATGCCGCTCAGGCTCCACGCCGCTTTGCCCTGAGCAGCATTCGCTCCTGGACTCCGGCTGCACATCCGCCGCTGACCGTCAGCACCTCACAGTCGAGTGCGCGGGAGGTCACCATGACGCTGTCCGCAGCGGGTGCATGGCTCGCGGATGAACTCGAGCTGAGCGAGCGTGAATACTTCGCCAACGGTGAACCAAGTGTGCGAATCAGATTCCTGGTGCACTCCGTGGACTGGTTGAGTCGATTCCTGCTGTGCCATGCCGACGTCATCACCGACATCGACGACAGCGAAGCGGTGGACGCCGCACTGACGCGACTGGGCTGAAACCGGTCCTCGCACATCGGAACCAACAGTGCGGCGAGGATGAAAGGCACAGCCACACAGCGTAGAATCTTTCAGAGCAGACAATAGTCAAGGAGTCCCCATGAAACCGAGTTTCGTGCAGATCGCGATCGTGATCCTCATCATCGTGATCATTTTCGGCGCACCCAAGCTGCCGGCGCTGGCCAGAAGCCTGGGTCAGTCGATGAAGATCTTCAAATCAGAGGTCAAGGATCTCCGTGATGATGACGAGCCCAAGAAGACCGAACCGGGCGAGCTCAACCGCGAGGCAAGCGAGAACGACAATTCGTCGACCGCCGAGGCTGCCCGACAGCCTGAGCAGGCTGCACAGGAAAAGCAGGATCCGCAGTCTCGCGAGAAGTGAAAGAGCAGCACGACCGGCGATCGTCCTCGGCGCGTAAGAAGAACCCTGAGCGGAAGATGCCCGTTGTCGGGCATCTCATCGAACTCCGGAATCGTCTCCTTGTCGCGGCGATCGCGATCGCCCTCGGTGCCGTCGCCGGATGGTTCCTCTACGATCCGGTCCTCGACATTCTGCAGGAGCCGATCCGCAGCATCCGTGCCTCGGGTGACCGGACCGCTGAGATCAACTTCGCCGGAGTCGCCTCCCCGTTCGATCTGAAGATCAAACTGTCGTTCTTCATCGGCATCTTCCTGTCCTGCCCGATCTGGCTCTACGAAGTCTGGGCATTCATCGTTCCGGGGCTGACGAAGAAGGAGAAGCTCTACTCGCTCGGCTTCCTCGGTGCCGCGATTCCACTGTTCCTCGCGGGATCGACCATGGCCTTCTTCGCCCTTCCCAACGCAGTCAAGGCACTGACGTCGTTCACCCCGGCAGGCGGCACGAACATCATCCCTGCCCAGGATTACCTGAGCTTCGTGATGGTCATCATCGTGGTCTTCGGTCTGGCGTTCGTTCTTCCGGTGCTCATGGTCGGGCTCAACATGATAGGCATCCTCTCGGCCGCACGGATCCAGAAATCCTGGCGGGTGATCGTGATGATCGTGTTCCTGTTCGCGGCCATCGCCACCCCCACTCCCGACGCATTGTCGATGTTCTTCCTCGTGATCCCGATGATGACGCTGTTTTGCGTGGCATGGGTGATCTGCGTGTTCAGCGACCGGAGACGTAAGAAGAGGCTCATCGCCCAGGGCCTGTGGGTCGACCCCGACGAACCGATTGACTGAGAGAAGCATGACTGAATCCATGAGCCCGCTCGAACCCTCGGCAGACGCTGAGCCGTTGAGTCCGTCGGCGGCCTATGCCGACTATCGAGACAGGTCGAAGAAGGCGCAGACCCCCTTGGGGCGGTTCGCGGCCAGGACCGACTTCGATCTCGACGACTTCCAGCTCGAGGCGTGCACGCAGCTGCAGGAAGGCAAGGACGTCCTCGTCACTGCGCCCACCGGTGCCGGCAAGACTCTGATTGCGGAATTCGCTGTCGAGCTGGCCAGGGACGAAGGCAAAAGGGTCTTCTACACCACCCCGATCAAGGCGCTGAGCAACCAGAAGTTCAACGATCTCATGGAAGTCCATGGTGTCGACAACGTCGGGCTGCTGACTGGTGACACCTCGATCCGGCGTGATGCGCCGATCATCGTTATGACCACAGAAGTCCTGCGCAACATGCTGTACAACGACCTGTCGGGACTCTCCGACCTCGGGTTCGTCGTCCTCGACGAGGTCCACTACCTCGCCGATCGTTTCCGCGGTCCCGTGTGGGAAGAGGTGATCATCCACCTGCCGGACCGGGTGCAGATGGTTTCGCTGTCGGCGACCGTCTCCAACGTCGAGGAGTTCGGCGCCTGGCTGCGTGAGGTGCGTGGGCCCACAACCGTCATCTCCACCTCTCACCGCCCGGTGCCGCTGGTCAACCATGTCCTCGTCGGCCACCGTATGTATGATCTGTTCACTCACCACGACTCCGACCGGATCGATCCCGCCCTCAACCATGCCACCCGGACCCATGGTGGGCCCCGCTCGAAGCGCGAACGAGCCACCCGTGCCCGATTCCGCAGGCCCAGCCGAACACAGGTCGTGTCCTCTCTGGCAGAGACCGGCATGCTGCCGGCGATCATGTTCATCTTCTCCCGAAATGCCTGCGACGAGGCGGTGGAACAGTACCTGGCCTCCGGATTCGACCTGAACTCCCGTGAAGAGAAGGTCATCGTCAATGCCGCGCTGGAGAAGCTGCGCGATGAGCTGGCCAGCGAGGACCTGGGCATCCTCGGATTCCACTCGTTCAGGGAAGGCCTTCTGTTGGGAGTCGCCGCCCACCACGCGGGGATGATCCCGCAGTTCAAACAGCTCGTCGAGGAGCTCTTCTCCCAGGGCATCATCAAGGTCGTCTTCGCCACCGAGACCCTGGCCCTGGGCATCAACATGCCTGCACGCACAGTCGTCCTCGAGAAGCTCGTGAAGTTCAACGGTGAGGCCCACGTCTCGATCACGCCGGGGGAGTACACCCAGCTGACCGGGCGTGCCGGGCGCCGCGGCATCGACAAGATCGGCCACTCCGTCGTCATCTGGCACCCCAGCTTCGAAGTCAACGAGATCGCAGGACTCGCCTCCAACCGCTCCTACGCGCTCAATTCTGCGTTCGGACCCACCTACAACATGACGGCGAATCTGCTGTCGCGGATGAGTTCGGCGGAGGCAGCGAAGGTTCTTGAGACCTCGTTCGCACAGTTCCAGGCCGACAAGGCCGTCGTAGGGCTGGCGAAGAAGGTGCGCAAGAACGAAGCGACGATCGGAGCCTACGAGAAGTCCATGCAGTGCGAGCTCGGGGACTTCGCCGAGTATGCGCGTCTGCGGCAGGCCATCAGCGATACCGAGAAGCAGGAGACTCGCACCAAGTCGAAGAACCGGCAACGTGAGATCGTCGAGTCGCTGAGTACACTCAAGGTCGGCGACGTTGTCACCCTGCCCGCGAAACGAGTTGAGGGCACTGCCGTCATCATCGCGCCCATGAGCTCCCGCGACGGAGGTTCACGGCTGCCGACGGTGCTGACCGAACAGGGCAAAGTCTGGCACCTGCGTCCCCACGAGGTGACCGAACCGCTGGCAGCACAGGGACGGGTTCGTGTGCCGAAGAAGTTCAATCACAGGCAGGCGGGGGACCGGAGGCAGCTGTTGGGCATCCTCAACGATGCCAAACACGATGGCAAGGTCGATCCAGAGGCCCAATGGGAATCCTCATCCGGTGCTTCTGGTGTCAGCTCGAGCGTGTCGGAGATGACCGCGCAGCTGCGAGCTCATCCCTGCCATGAGTGCCCGGACCGCGAGATGCACGCCAGGTGGGCCAACCGAGCGGTCAAACTGGTCAAGGAGAACGATTCGCTCATCGCCCGGATCGAAGGCCGAACGACGTCGATCGCTCTCGTGTTCGAACGAGTTCAGGATGTGCTGCGCACTCTGGGCTTCGATCCCGAACAGTCCGATATGCTGCGTCGGATCTACGGGGAGCGTGACCTGCTGGTGGCGCTGACCATTCGCGCAGGGCTGTGGGACAACCTCGTCGAACCTGAACTCGCAGCATTCGCCTCGTGCTTCGTCTTCCAATCCCGGCGCGGTGACACCCTCCATCCGGATCGTGCCCCGAGCCGCGACCTCAAGGTCAACGGTGATGAAGCAGTGACTATCTGGCGCAAGCTGTTCCAACTTGAGGAACAGCACGCCCTGTCCACGACGCAGGAACCCGACAGGGGGCTGTTCAAGCCGATGTACCGCTGGACCGAAGGCAAGAACCTTGCCGACTCCCTGCGCGGTACGGACATCGCCGCCGGAGACTTCGTCCGGTGGGCCAAGCAGAGCCTTGACCTGCTCGGTCAGGTCGCGGAGGTGGCCGAACCGGAGACTTCGGTGCGCATCCGTCGCACAATCGAAGCGATCCGCCGCGGAGTCGTCGCCGACTCCTGATCGGCAGATCGTTCCGACCTCAGCAACGGGATCTGGCTCAGCAGCGGGATCGTGATGACAGCAAAATGGGCCCGCCTTCAGAAATGAAGACGGGCCCAGATGCGTCTCAGCGCTTGACCTTCTTGACGATGTTCTCGATGTCCGAGCCGAACGCGCTCTCCGTGGTCAGATAGGTCCATGTCGACGACGGACGCTTGAGTCCGTGCGATTCCAGATCGATTCCGGAATCCGTGAACTCTGCCTCTTCGACCGTCGACGCTGAATCCTCGATGACGTCGGACCAGAATGAGGAGAAGACTCGGATGGACTCCGTGTTGAATGCCTCATGCGGCTTTTCACGTGCGAAGGTGCGCAGATGGATGCCCTCACGCAGATCGTTGAGGAACGCGAGGTGGTCGACCCAGCGTGCGTCGAGATGGAACAGCATCACTTCGCGCAGCGTCGCGTCGACGAGCTCCTGCGAATGCTCGTCCGCCAGATCCTTCGCCACATCGCCGAGGCGCCCCTTGAGTTCGTCGATGGCCTCATCATCGACACGCAGCTCTTGGCGTCGAGCGAGGACGAGGTCACGCTGCTTGGCCATGAGCTCGTTGAACTTCCAGGTGTCGCGGTGCAGCGCCGTGTTCTGACCTTCAGCGACGCGCTGAGCGTGTTCGACGAGACTCAGCGCCCGCTTCGACTCGATCCACCCGGTCTCATCTCCTTCGGAGACGAAACGTTGGATCTCCGGGACACGAGTCAGCAGCTCATCTTCGAGGCTGGTGAAGAACACGGACGTTCCCGGATCGCCTTGGCGCCCGGCGCGACCGCGCAGCTGGTCGTCAAGACGTGAGGATAGGTAGCGCCCAGCACCGATGACTAGGAGCCCGCCGGCATCGGCGACGCTGTCATCGGCCAGGCGGATATCGGTGCCGCGTCCAGCCATCTGGGTCGACACCGTCACCGCACCGGGGGCACCGGCAGCCGCGATGACCTCAGCCTCGAGCGAATCGTCCTTGGCATTGAGAACGGCAACATCGATGCCGCGATCGATCAGCCGAGCTGCCAGCGATTCGCTTTCCGCCACCGAGGACGTGCCGATGAGCACGGGACGACCCTTGGCATGGTTGTCGGCAACCTCGTCGACGATCGCGCGTTCCTTCGACTCCTGATACGTGTAGAGCCTGTCAGGTTCGTCGTTGCGGATGACGGGCAGGTGCGTGTCGACGGGGACGATCTCAAGGTTGTAGAACTCGCGCAGGTCATCGCCGACAGCCAGTGCGGTTCCCGTCATACCGCAGACGGTCTCGTAGCCGTGGATGAGCTCTTCGACGGTCATCTGGTCGAGGATCTCACCGCTTTCAGTGGTGCCGACGCCTTCCTTGGCCTCGACGGCTGCCTGCAGTCCGTCTGGCCAGCGCTGCAGTTCGGCCACACGCCCACGGGAAGCCGAGATGAGTTTGACCCGTCCGTCGACGACAAGATAGTCAACATCGCGCTTGACCAGGGACTTCGCATACAGGGCGAGGTTGACCGCAGCGAGATCGGACGCGTCTTCACCGAAGAGCTCGACGTCGAGTTCAGCTTCGACGCGGTTGATTCCGTCGTCTGTGAGCGAGACCGCTTGATGATCCGGGCTGATCTCGTAATCGATGCCGGGCTCGAGGGTCTCGACGAGTGCCGCGATCGCAGCGTTGGCGTCTTCGACGCTGGCCGATCCGGCGAGGACGAGCGGGACACGAGCTTCGTCGATGAGCACAGAGTCAGCTTCGTCGACGATGACGACATCACGATCCGGGACGCGAATCTGGTCGTCATCGGTGACGAAGCGGTCGCGCAGCACGTCGAAGCCGACCTCCGTCACCGAAGCATAGAGAACCTCAGCACCATAGCCTTCGCGTCGCTCGGACTCACTCTGAGCACCGGAGATCGATGCCGACTTGACACCGAGGAGGTCGAAGAGGGGCTTCATCCAGGTGCGGTCGCGAACAGCGAGATAGTCGTTGACGCTGACCACGTGGACTCGACGACCCTGGAGAGCGTAACCGGCTGCAGCGAGAGCGCCGACGAGGGTCTTGCCCTCACCGGTGGCCATCTGCACGATATTGGCCTGCAGCAGTCCCACCAAGCCCTTGATCTGCGTGTCATAGGCGCGCTCGTCGAGAGACCGTTCGGCAGCCTCACGAGCCAACGCACAATAGCGAACGAGATTGTCCTGCGCGGAGCCTGAGGTGAAGATGTCGGCAGCGGCCTCTGTCAGCTCGCTGTCATCCATCTTCGCGTACTCACGACTCGCGGCCGCCATATCGTCAGCGGCCCTATCGAACCATCCCGTGGCTTTGTCGGCCTGTGCGCCGGGTCGGTTGAGCAGTCGTGAAAAGAAACCCATTATCGTCCTTCGTCGAGTGATGGTCGCAATTGATTCTATCGTTCAGGCCATGGGCCAGGAGCCATCGACGACGGCCTCGGCGTTGCCCTTTCTGCGCAACCAAGACTGCAGGTCAGCGGCCTGTGCGCGTTTCCAGTCGCCCTGGGCGGACATGATATCGGCCCGGGTCAGATTCGCGATTTGCTCCGAGCTCTCGGCCAACGCTCGGGAAATGTCCAGGGCGGCAAGGGCATCCGCTGCGGCGTCGTGGGCGTCGAGCAGGGTAACCTTCCACCGTTTGGCTGTCTCCGTGAGAGTCCGTTTGCCACGACGGAACTGCTCGATGCGCTTGTCCAGGACAAATGTATCGACGATCGTCGGCAGCAGTGCCGCAAAATCGATATGGGGCTGATGACGTTTGACTTCGGCCGCCATGACGCTGAGGTCATAGACGATGTTGTGGCCGACGACGACGGCGCCTTCCGATCTGAGATCTGACAGGACCGTGCAGAGCTCGGCGACCACCTCTGCCACCGGGGCGCCGTTGGCTTGGGCGAATTCGGTGGTGATTCCATGAACGGCTCGCGCCGGTTCGGGAATTTCGACGCCAGGGTCGGCCAGCCAGGTGCGTGAGTTGTCGACGGATTCGACGAATGCAGCAGTCACGATTCTGGCAGTCGACGGGTCGACACCGGTCGTCTCGAGATCGAAACCGACCAGCCGCGACTGCGACCAGGAATCGGCGGTGGATGAGCTCGGAACCGACGCGGCCGAAGGCTGCGGAGCAGGTGCCTGGATCGGAGCGATCGTGCTTGTGCCGGTGGCCATGGGGGAGGGCCGTCCCGATGCCTTCGCGCCCGAATCTGTGTCGGCGCTGCCGAGGGCCGCGATGAGGTTGTCGACCGAACGGCGGATGTTCTGGCCACGGGCTGCCATCTCCACCGCAGGGCGATCAAGTTCGCCGGGCACGGACTCGAGATCGAGTCCATGAGCGACATCGGTCAGGCATCGCATGACCTCGATGGTCTTGTAGAGCGTGTCCTCCTCTTCGATCAGCGTGGCCGCTCGTTTGGGGCTGAGACCACCGGTCTTCACACCGGCCTTTGCGGCCTTGATGATCGATGCGAGGGAACCGAAGTTCGAGAGCAGCGTCGCTGCGGTTTTCTCTCCGATCCCCGGTGCACCAGGCAGACCGTCCGAGGGATCGCCGCGCATCGCGGCGAGCTCACGGTATCGGGTTCCATCGGGCACACCATAGGCCTCGGGCAGATCTGCCTGGGTGATGGCCTCCCACTCTCCGCCCTTGCGTGGTCGAAGCACACTGACGTCTGCGGCCGCATCGATGAGTGCGAGCAGATCACGATCGGGGGAGACGACGACTACAGGGGTGCGCGACTGGGCGGCCATGGTCGCGATCACGTCATCGGCTTCGGTCCCGTCCACCTCGGCGATGGGGATTCCTGCGGACCGAAGAACACGAGTCATGATCGGCAGCTGCACAGCCAGCTCGGGCGGGATCTCCGTGCCTGCTTCGGCATCTTTGATCCGGGCCGCCTTGTATTCGGGCATGATCGCGGTTCGGAAGGCTGGCCGCCAATCCGCGTCCATGGTCGCCACGACTCGTGGGGAGTCGAATCGGCGGATCATCTGCGCGATCGCATCGAGGACGCCGCGCACAGCATTGACCGGCTGGCCCTCGTCATTGACGATCGAATCGGGGACCGAGTAGAAGGCACGGTAGTACAGGGCGGGCGTATCGATCAGAACCAAGGGCTTCACACTCGTTGACGATACCCGACACCCCTGACTCGAGTGCAAAGACGCGGACACGGAGGTGTAGCCTATCGGCTGTGACTATGTACTTTGGTGGAGATGTATACAGCAGTGTCGACCCCTTTGCGACCGCCTTAGGCACGAAGGACGGGAAGGTCTCGTTCATCGGTTCCGATGAGGCAGCACTTGCATCGGAGCCCGACGCAATCAACCTCGACGGGGACTTCCTCACCCCCGGTTTCGTTCACGCGGGGCTGACTCTTCGCGAGGGCGGCCCCGACGGTGACCAGCTCGTCGAGTCCGGTTTCACCCACGTGCACGTCCTCGGTACCGCTGAGGCCGTACGGGACTTCAGCGAACGCGCGCCCCGGACTCTGAGGATCGTCGCGTATCCCGAGATCGGCGCCGAGACCGCTCCAGCGGCGGACCCGACCACGGACAGAGCGAGCATCGCTGCGCTCGACTTCCTCCGGCTCGAGACGTTGCCGGAGATGGCCCTGTACATCCAGGTCGAGTCGAACCAGCGCCTCGGCGAGGTCCTGGACCGTGTGCGCGACCATGCCGCACTGGCACAGCGCAACGGATACCGTCTGCTGCTGAACTTCAGTGTCGACGAGGACTTCATCACGCCGCTGGGCTACTCCGGCATCGCGATCACCCTCGACCCTGCGCAGCCGCAGCCTTTGGCCCAGCTGCTGTCGGCAGGTGCCCAGGTGTCGTGGTCTGACTCACAAGGTTCACCGTGGGCGACTGTGCGCTCGGCCGTTGTCGGCGAGAACGGAATCGGAGCTCGCGCAGCGTTCAACGCAGCCACCCGGTTCGCTCACCGTGCCGCTGGCAACCCGGACGGTGGAGTCCTCGCCCCTGGAGCCGACGCAGACTTCGTGCGCTGGCAGGTCGAACGACTCGTCGTTCAGGTCGCAGATGCGCGCGTTGCCGCGTGGAGCACCGATCCGCGTTCGGGCACACCCGGACTGCCGGAACTCTCACCCGACGTGGTGCTGCCGACTCGCATAGCACTCAGCGACGATGCGTAGAGCCCGTCGACGCGGTGACCCTCGGCCCTGATCGCAAGATTCAAGACGACACGCCGAGAAGCGAAGTATTTTTATTATTCTGTCTTGCGTCTGACCTGGAGATTTGAACATACGCCCAGGTCAGAGCGATTTTGCAAAGATCACGGCAGCCACTAGATTCGTTGTTGACATTCCACAGCAGCTGGGATGGAGCCGGCACTCTCGTCATTAGATAACTCGTTTCCCAACGTGGTCCGAAGGCGAGGGTGTCGGCTCATATTTTCCGTCCGGCGCGGCGTATCGTTGTGGCCGTGGTTTCTAAGACTCTGGTCGTCATTCCGACCTACAACGAACGACTCGCTCTTCCTGTGACACTGGCCGGTCTGTTCGAGAATCAGCCCGACGTCGACGTTCTCGTCGTCGACGACGGCTCACCCGACGGCACCGGTGACTGGGTCGATGAGCAGGCGCGCACCGATCCACGTCTGCATGTTCTGCACCGCAGTGAGAAGTCCGGTCTGGGGATGGCCTACATTGCAGGATTCGAATGGGCGCTGGAGCGCGACTACGACATCATCTGCGAGTTCGACGCCGACGGATCTCACCGTCCCCTGGACCTCGGGCAGCTTTTGGCAGTGGCCCAGGCGGGACATGCCGACCTCGTCATCGGCTCGAGGTGGGTTCGGGGCGGGGCGATCGTCGACTGGCCCCGCTCCCGCTTCTTCCTCTCCCGCGGAGCCAACATCTACGTCAATGCGGTCATGGGTCTCGGGGTCAAGGACGCGACTGCAGGGTTCCGTGCGTATTCGCGACAGGTACTGGAGGGCCTCGATCTCTCCGGAGTGCAGTCTCAGGGCTACTGCTTCCAGATCGACATGACCTACCGCACGGTCGAGGCCGGATTCCGTGTGGCCGAGGTTCCCATCGTCTTCGTCGAACGCGAACTGGGCGAATCGAAGATGAGCGGATCGATCATCTCCGAGGCATTCACCAAAGTGGCCGGTTGGGGTCTGACCCGCCGCAGACGACAGGCTCGAGGCGTCATCGAGCGACTCGCTGCTCGCAGCTCGGCTTCCCGAGGGCGCTGAGTCAGCTCCGGGCAGTCAAGAAGGGCGGGGTGCAGGTCCGATGACCTGCACCCCGCCCTTTTTGCTCAGGTGTGCTCGTGCGATTCAGTGCAGAGGCCCTCAGGCCTGCGCAGGAACCTCACCGCGGCGAACGGCAAGTCGCTCATCGAGCAGAACCTGAAGTTCGTCGAAGGAGCGGCGCTCGAGCAGCATGTCCCAGTGGGAGCGCACATGCTTGCCCGGCTCGCCATCGGGCTCGTTCACGCCGACACGGGTGCCGACGCCGTGGATGCCCGAATCCCAGGTGGAGGGAACTTCGGCCTCGATCGAGAAGGGAACCTTGAACCGGGTTCCGTCTTCGCACTCGAATTCGACCATTTGGCGAGGCGCTGGTTCGACGCCCTCTTCCGTTTCCAGGCTGCGTGAGCCCAACTGTGTTCCGCGGAGACTGCGTTCGCTCATATCTCTCTCACCTTCCGACTCGACTGCAGACGTCTCATACGAAAGAACAGTCTACCGTCTGCGCCTATTCCCAGCACTCAGGTCCGAACTGCGAGCTCGCGCAGCCCCGCCGGAACGTCGTCGGTGACGATTCCATCGACATCGAGGTCGAGGAGGGCGCGCATCGACGCCGGGTCATTGATGGTCCATACATGAACCGCCAGACCCGACCGGTGAGCCCGGGACACGAAGTCCTCGGTGATGACGGGTACGCCCTTGAAGGACATCGGAACCTGCAGCGAGTCGAGGCCGACCGGCAGGGGACAGGGCCCGGACTCGGCCACACCGGGCAGCCCTCCCGCCGCAACCAGCGCGGATTCCAAGACTCCCGCCGAGGTTCGGACCCCCGGCAGGGCCTGTCGCAGGCGGCGCAGGGTCGAAGACGAGAATGAAGCAAGCCGGATTCTCCCTTCGGCGTTGAGGCTGCGGACGAAGCGAACCATCGGCGCAATGCTGCGTGCAGCCTTGACATCGATGTTCCACGCCGCCTCCGGAATCGACTCGAGGAGAGCAGACAGTCGGGGCAGATGACCACCGGCCAGGAGTTCGACGGAGTCGAGTTCGGTGGCGGTGAGGTCGTGGATGCGGTGCGGACGATCGGCAATGCGGTCCAGGTCGGCATCATGGGCTGCGAACAGGACGCCGTCGGCCGAGGCGTGGACGTCGGTCTCCATCCACCGCACACCTGCCCGATGGGCGGCGGTGAATGCCTCAAGAGTGTTCTCACTCATACCGGGCCACTTCCCGCCTCTGTGGGCGATGATCTCTGCCTGAGAATTCATGGTCCAATCCTATGTTGCTGTTGACCTCGGAGTCGGGGTCGACAACTATGGAGACATGAGCCGAACACAAGATCCGATCGAACCTGATTACGTCATCGATTCCACTAAGAGGACACCGACCGAGAAGGCGCGTTCGGCCGCCACCAGAGCCTACGGTGCGGCCAGCAGCAGTGTGAGGAACGCTCGCGAGGCGACGTCGGGTTCCCGCCTCATTGAAACGACCGAGGCGAACGTGAAGAAGGCGCTGGGCAATGTCTCCCATGCCATCGACGATGCTGTGCGCAGTGGGAAGGTCGAACGTGCTTTCGACAAAGCACAGGAAACAGTGACCACCGGCGCCGATGGCATGCGGAGACTGGTGACGCGCAAGTCGAAGTGATCTGATACCCATCAATATGGCACGCTCATGGAGCGTGCCGTATTGCTTTTGTAACAGTTTCTTAACTACACTGTCTTCAGGTAACGATCCGATAACTTGGAGCCAGTGTTGAGGTGCACTCGATCATTGAGTCTCCGGTTGCCGAAACACCGGCCAATGACTACGAGGATTCACTGTGGGAAAACACTCTTCGCCCCGTTCGACAACGACGGGCTCGCTCTTCTCTGCGCTCAAGGCACCTAAGAAGAAGTCTGGACGGCATTCGCCCCAACAAGCCGATAGCGCTGGCAACACCGCAGGGGGAGTACTGGCATCGGTGCGTTCACGCCCGGTCCTCTCCGCATTCATCGTTCCCACGGTGGCGACCGCCGCAGTCGTGGCCTCCAGCTTGGCGATGGTCCCCGACAGCACGAGCGGTGGCCAGCAGGTCGTTGCTGAGGCCCCCGTCGTCGCGGCAGCCGAAGCGACACAGTCCCCCGACGAGTCCCTGGCCAAAGCGAAGAAGCAGGCCAAGGAGAAGCCGGGCACGATCACTCTCGAGTCCAAGATCGAGACACCGAGCCCGACCCCGACCGAGTCCGCAACCAAGGACACCGAAACGAAGGACTCGGCAAGCAAGGATTCGACGAGCGAGGATGCCTCCACCGGCGGCTCAGACTCGAAGGAGCCGACGCCCGATGCCAACGACGATCCCTCGAAGTCCGGCGACTCCGCAGGTCAGTCCGGTACCTGCCCGATGTCGTACTACGGCGGAGGCGACGGATTCGATGGTCGAAAGACAGCCAGCGGCGAGCCATTCGATACCAACAAGCTGACCGCAGCGCATAAGTCACTGCCGTTCGGCTCGCAGGTGAAGATCACCAACACAGCCAACGGAAAGTCCGTGACGGTGCGCATCAATGACCGTGGCCCCTATCACGGCAGTCGCTGCATCGACCTGTCCAAAGCGGCCATGGAAGCGGTCGGCGGGGTCGGAGCCGGGCAGATCAACGGCAAGTACGAGGTTCAGTAAACGTCGTTCTGATTCCTCAGGAGCCGTTGCATACAGCTGTGCGACGTGCTTGCTCGCGCAGCGCCGTACGGACATCCAGAGGTGATATCACCTCGACCCCGCCAATGGTGATCAGCTGCGATACAGCGACATCCAATGGCTCCATCGGCAGGTCGACGACAATTGCTCCCTCTGCTGAGGAGGCACCATCTGCCATCGAGGCGGCCTCGATCGCCTCGTCCGTGATTCGACCGGGAACCGCACGTCGCAGATCGCCGAGGCTGTCGTTGGGTACCCGCAGTTTCACCGTCGCAGATCGGATCGAACGGTCGAATTCGATCTGAGACCTCGCCCAGTAGTCGCCGAGGTGGAAGCCCGGCGGGCGTGAGACTGAGACGTAGTGCAGTCTGATCTCAGTGATGCGCGAGACCCGGTAGGTCCGTGGCCTGCCACCAGGGGTCTGTGCGGCCAGATACCAGCGCCCTGCCTTGACGACGAGTCCCAATGGTATGACGGTGCGAATCAGGCAATCCCTGCCGTTTGCGTAGTCGAATCGCAGACCCCGGTGCGAACGCAGTGCCGCCACGATGACTGAAAGCTCATCCGGGCGCTCGTGTGTCATGAACCAATCTGGCCCGTCGATGAGCACATCCGATGAGAAGACTGAATCTGTCTCGGAGAGGATCTTCTCCCGAGCGGTCGCCAGCTCCCCGGAGTACCCGAGATCAGCCGCAGCGAAACCTCCGATGAGCACGGAATCCAGCTCATCACGGGTCATCCCCGACAGGGGAGAGGTCCAGGACCCGAGCAGACTGATACCACCGCCCGGACCGGACTCCGTCACGACGGGAACTCCCATCCGAGACAGATCACCGAGGTCGCGATAGACAGTGCGCTGCGTGACCTCGAGGCGAGTCGCCAGACACGCAGCAGTGATGGGCACAGACCGCTCGCTGAGGATGACGATCTCCGACACCAACCGTGCTGCCTTCATACCCACCAAGAATAATCATGGACACTGACATAGCGTGTCAGCGATTGCACGAGAAGGTGTCACCATGACTTCTCACAACGAATCGACCGCATCCCAGTCCGCTCCTCTCAACCAGCGGTCACTCCCCGACCGAGTGGCACTCGTCGCCGGCGCCACACGCGGTGCCGGACGCGCCATCGCTCGGGAGCTCGGTCGAGCCGGTGCCTTCGTGTACTGCACCGGACGATCAACCTCGACTCGGCCCTCCGACTACGGCCGGAACGAGACCATCGAGGGCACTGCCGAACTGATACGCGCAGAAGACGGCCGCGCCGAGGCGATCGTCTGCGATCACCTGCAACCGGCAATGATCGACGAGGTGGTCCGGACGATCGATGAGCAGCATGGACGACTCGACATTCTGATCAACGACATCGGAGGAGAGGCCTATGTCTCCTGGGGCGAAAAATTCTGGGACACCGACTTCGACTCCGGAATGCGGCTGGTGAATGCAGGACTGCTCACGCACCTGAACACGGCGCACGCCGCCTTGCCACTGCTCACTCGCAGACCCGGAGGTCTGCACATCGAGATCACCGATGGAACGTACGAGTTCAATTCCTCGCACTACCGGGAGAGCATCTATCTCGATCTGACGAAGACCGGCGTCAGCCGACTGGCATTCGGGCTCGGCCACGAACTGGCGGAATCGGGGTGCACAGCCGCAGCGATCACTCCCGGCTGGCTGAGATCGGAGATGATGCTCGATCTCTTCGCCACGACCGAACAGAGGTGGCTCGAGGACTCCCTCGACCCAGCACGTGAGGTGCCGCCTGCAGATTTCGCGATATCGGAGACTCCGCAATTCCTGGGACGGACGCTCGTGGCACTCGCATCCGATCCCGACCGACACCGTTTCAATACGAGAACCCTCAACAGCTGCGAATTGGGCGATCTCTATGATATCGACGATATCGATGGTTCCCGGCCGGATTCTTGGGCGTTCATGGCAGCCAAAGAGGCCGACTCGGGCGCGGACGCACGTGACTACCGCTGAAACCGATTTCGCACCGTGGCAGTCGATCCCGAACCCGCCTTGGCAGGGTGATGTTCCCTGGTTACTGTGAGCACATAAGCGGAACTTTCGAAGGAGTGCGGAATGTCGGATCGAACATGCGATGTGGTCATCGTCGGAGCCGGTCCGACCGGCCTGAGCGCGGCGAGGACGCTGCAGGCTGCAGGCAAAGACGTTCTCGTCCTCGAAGCAAGAGACAGGGTCGGCGGTCGCACCTGGACCGATCACATCGACGGGCAGATGTACGAAATCGGTGGCCAGTGGATCTCACCGGACCAGACGGCGCTGCTTCAGCTCGTCACTGAGCTGGGCAAGGAAACCTACCAGCGCTACCGGGAGGGCGACAGCGTCTACATCGCACCCGATGGCACACGCACCGTCTACAGCGGCGATATGTTCCCGGTGGGGGAGTCCACCCAAGCAGAGATGGAACGTCTGATCGCGAAGTTGGACGAGCTCGCCGTCCGCATCGGACCCACCGCCCCGTGGGAAGCCGAAGACGCGGCCGAACTCGATTCGGTGTCCTTCCACCATTGGCTCCGGAATCAATCCGACGATGAGACCGCGTGCGCGAACATCGGCATGTTCATCGCTGGGGGAATGCTGACCAAGCCCGCCACCGCATTCTCCGCACTGCAGGCAATCCTCATGGCCGCCTCGGCGGGATCGTTCACTCACCTCGTGGATGACCACTTCATCCTCGACCGCCGTGTCGTGGGAGGAATGCAGTCGGTCTCCGAGCAGATGGCAGCCGAACTCGGCGAAGGCGTCGTCCACCTGGACAGCCCCGTTCGCACAATCGAGTGGACCGACGACTCCGTGAGAGTCGGCACCGATGCGATGAACGTGTCGGCCGCCCGTGCCGTTGTGGCTGTCCCGCCGAACCTGTACTCGCGCATCAGCTACTCCCCGCATCTGCCGCGCCTCCAGCAGGTCTTCCACCAGCACCAGTCGATGGGCCTGGTGATCAAGGTCCACGCCACTTATCAGACACCGTTCTGGCGAGAAGACGGCCTGTGCGGAACCGGATTCGGTGCCGGGCAGCTGGTGCAGGAGGTCTATGACAACACCAACCACGGCGAAGAACAGGGGACGCTCGTCGGATTCATCTCCGACGTCAATGCCGATGCCATGTTCGCCCTCGACGAGGACACCCGCAAGCAGCGCATCCTAGAATCACTGGCCGACTTCCTGGGCCCGCAGGCCCTGGAACCCGAGGTGTTCTACCTGTCTGACTTCGGGGCCGAGGAGTGGACTCGAGGCGCCTATGCCACGAGCTACGACCTCGGGGGACTGCACCGGTGGGGACGGTTCCAGAACGATCCAGTCGGCCCCATCCATTTCGCGAGTTCGGACATCGCAGCACACGGTTACCAGCACGTCGACGGTGCGGTCAGAATCGGGCAGGACACTGCCGAAAAAATTCTGAGCACCTGAAATCACCCCTGAAAGGTTGAGCTGATGACCTCGGCAACTCCATCTCCCAGCCCGCCCGGAAGCCCGTCCGATGGCACCGGCTCGGGCCTGAGCTCCAAGGGGCTGTCCGCGGGCAAGGTCGGCGCCATCGGCGGTGCCATCATCGGCATCTCGTGCATTGCTCCTGCCTACACACTGACCTCGGGTCTTGGACCGACGATTTCGCAGGTCGGAGTCCACACTCCGGCGATTCTGCTGATCGGCTTCGTTCCGATGCTGCTCGTCGTCTTCGGATACCGCGAGCTCAACACTGCCATGCCCGATTCCGGCACCACCTTCACCTGGGCGACACGTGCCTTCGGGCCGTGGCTCGGCTGGATGGGAGGGTGGGGGCTGATCTCGGCCACGGTCCTCGTACTCTCGAACTTGGCCGCAGTGGCCGTGGACTTCCTGTTTCTGCTGCTGGCTCAGATCATCTCCGACCCCGGGATCGCCGATCTCACACGAGTGCTGTGGATCAACATTCCCGTCACCGTCCTCCTGACTGCGGGTGCCGCATGGATCTCCTACCGGGGCGTCGAAGCAACCCAGAAGATTCAGGTCTGGCTGGTGGCCTTCCAAGTCCTTGCCCTCGGCTGGTTCGTCATCGCGGCATTCGTCCACGTGTCCAACGGCACCGCCTTCGACGCGACACCGGTCGAACTCGGCTGGTTCAACCCCGCCGAGGCCGGCGACTTCTCGACCGTCGCGGCGGCGGTGTCCCTGTCGATCTTCCTCTTCTGGGGCTGGGACACCGTGATCACCATGAACGAAGAGGCGAAGGACCCACAGAAGACTCCCGGCCGCGCAGCAATGCTCACGATCGTGGCCATCGTCATCATCTACCTTGCCTGCACCGTCGCCGTCATCTCCTTCGCCGGAGTCGGCACAGACGGATTGGGGGCAGGGAATCCGGAGAATCAGGAATCCATCTTCGCGGCCCTCGCCGGACCAGTGATGGGACCCTTTGCGGTCCTCATCTCGATCGCTGTCCTCTCGAGTTCCTTGGCCTCGCTGCAGTCGACGATGGTCTCACCCTCACGCACGATCCTGGCCATGGGCCACTACGGTGCTCTGCCGAAGAGGTACGGCAACATCTCACCCAGGTACAAGTCACCATCGGTGGCCACTGTCACCTCGGCGGCGGCCGCGATCATCTTCTACGTCGTCATGCGGCTGCTGTCGGAAAACGCCTTGTGGGACACGATCACGGCATTGGGCCTTATGGTCTGCTTCTACTACGGTGTGACCGGTCTGGCCTGCATCTGGTACTTCCGCCGGTCGCTGTTTGCGGGGGCAAAGAACTTCTTCTTCAGGTTCCTCTTCCCCCTGGTCGGGGGAGTGACCCTGCTGGTGATCTTCGTGACCACCGCGATCGACTCTCTCGACCCCGACTACGGCTCAGGATCCTCGGTCTTCGGCATCGGACTGGTCTTCGTGCTGGGCATCGGCGTACTGCTTCTGGGCGTAGTCATCATGATCATCCACTCCCGCAGGCATCCCGGCTACTTCCGTGGTGAGACCCTGACCCAGGGAGTCCACGAGGGGTGAACACGTTCAGCAATGGCCATGTGCCTGTGCACCAGCTGGTCGTCCTGCGACGCGTGCGCGACCGGATCGACAGAGAGTTCGACCGTCCCCTCAATGTTGAGGAGCTCGCAGCCGGGGTGCACATGTCGGCCGGTCACCTCAGTCGCCAGTTCAGAGCCGCGTACGGTGAATCGCCCTATTCGTATCTCATGACGCGTCGGATCGAACGGTCCATGGCGCTGATCCGTCGCGGTGACCTGTCGATCACGGATATCTGTTTTGCCGTCGGATTCTCGTCGTTGGGCACTTTCAGCACCCGGTTCAGCGAACTCGTCGGACTCTCACCGTCTCGATATCGTGCCGGGGTCGTCCAAGGTGATCACGACTTGCCCACGTTCATCGTCAAGAATGTTCTTCGACCCGTCAGGAATCGAGAAGTGCCGCCCGGCGACCCGAACTAGGATGACGATCATGAATATCTCGATCAACGCCAGTTTCCTGCCCCACACCGATGCCGAGGCGTCATTGACCTTCTACCGCGACGTTCTGGGCTTCGAGGTCCGCCTCGATGTCGGATCTGGACAGATGCGGTGGCTGACAGTCGGACCCGAAGGCCAGCCTGACACCTCGATCGTGCTCACTCCCGCGATCACCGACCCGACCATCAGCGATGCCGAACGCGAGGTCATTGAGTCCCTCATGGCCAAGGGCAGCTATGCGGCCATCGTGTTGGCCAGCCCGAACGTCGATGAGGTCTTCGCCGAGGTGGAGGCCAGGGCAGCAGACATCGTGCAGGAGCCGATGGACCAGCCCTATGGTCTGCGGGATTTCGCACTGCGTGACCCGGCCGGCAACATGATCCGCGTCCAGCAGCGCGGCTGACCGGCATGCCGCATCAACCCGACAACCATGAGCTGATTCGTGTCCAGGGTGCTCGTGAGAACAATCTCAAGGACATCTCCGTCGACATTCCCAAACGACGACTCACCGTTTTCACCGGTGTCTCCGGGTCCGGCAAATCGTCCTTGGTCTTCTCGACGATCGCCGCCGAATCCCAACGTCTGATCAACGAGACCTACAGTGCTTTCGTCCAGGGGTTCATGCCCGCGATGGCGCGACCCGAAGTGGATGTGCTGGACGGCCTGACCACCGCCATCATCGTCGATCAGGAACGCATCGGAGCCAATCCGCGCTCGACCGTGGGCACGGTCAGCGACATCAATGCGAAGCTGAGAACGCTGTTCTCCCGGTTGGCTCAGCCGAATCTCGGGACGACCAATGCCTACTCGTTCAATGTGGCCTCGATCAGCGGCAAGGGTGCCGTGACCATCGACAAAGGCACCGACAAACAGGTCGAGCGGCGGACCTTCACCGTCAACGGCGGCATGTGCCCGCACTGCGAGGGAATGGGCACAGCCACAGACATCGACATCGCCGAGGTGGTCGACGAGTCGAAATCTCTCAACGAGGGCGCGATCACGATACCGGGATACAAACCCGGTGGGTGGACTGTGCGGTTCTACTCCGAGTCGGGCTATTTCGACCCGGACAAGGCGATCGCTGACTATTCAGAGGACGAACGGCACTATCTTCTCTATGCCGAGGGCGAGAAGATCGTCATCAACGGCACGAACATGACCTTCGACGGTCTCATCCCGCGGATCAGGCGTTCGTTTCTGTCCAAGGACCGCGACGCGATGCAGAAGCATGTGCGGGAGTTCGTCGACCGGGCGGTCGTATACACGCAGTGTCCCGAGTGCGCCGGCACGAGGCTGAACCCCGCGGCTCGGGGATCTTCGCTGGCAGGCCTCTCCATCGCCGACGTGTGTGCTCTGCAGATCTCTGACCTCCTCGACTGGCTGACACAGATCGACGACGGGGGAGTCGGCCCTCTTGTGAGGTCGCTGACGGCAGATGTGCAGGCCTTCGTCGACATCGGACTCGGGTACCTCTCCTTAGACCGTTCGGCTGGTTCGCTGTCCGGGGGAGAGGCTCAACGGATCAAGCTTGTGCGTCACCTCGGATCCTCGCTGACGGATGTCACCTATATCTTCGACGAACCGACGATCGGACTGCACCCGCACGACATCGCCGCGATGAACGGGCTGCTCATCGCATTGCGCGACAAGGGCAACACCGTCCTCGTTGTCGAACACAAGCCCGAGACCATCAGAATCGCCGATCACATCGTCGATCTCGGACCTGGGGCAGGAACGGCCGGCGGAGAGATCTGCTTCATCGGCAGCCTCGATCAGCTCACAGCCAGCGACACGCTCACCGGCAGGCACCTGAACGACCGATCCCAGGTGAAGAAGACAACTCGCGAACCCACCGGGCATCTCGAGATCAGGGGAGCGAAGACCCACAACCTGCGCGACGTCGATGTCGATGTGCCGCTGGGCGTGATCACCGCCATCACGGGAGTGGCCGGTTCCGGCAAGAGCACTCTCATTGCAGGATCACTGCGTCGCCGGGACGGTGTGATCATGATCGACCAGGCGGCGATCAAGGGCTCGCGTCGCAGCAACCCGGCCACCTACACTGGCATGTTCGAGCCGATCCGCAAGGCCTTCGCCAAGGTCAACGGCGTCAAGCCCGCTCTGTTCAGTGCCAATTCGGAAGGGGCCTGTCCGGTCTGCAATGGTGCCGGAATCATCTACTCCGACCTCGGAATGATGGCGGGAATGTCGGCTCCCTGTGATGTGTGTGAGGGCAAGGGATTCCAGGCAGAAGTCCTCGACTACACTCTGGCTGGCAAGAACATTCGTGAGGTGCTCGATCTGCCGGTGACTGCGGCGATCGGCTACTTTGCCGCAGGGGAGTCACGAATCCCTGCTGTCAGCAAGATCATCGGACACCTCGCCGAGGTGGGTCTCGGCTATATCAGTCTGGGTCAGCCGCTGACGACTCTGTCAGGTGGCGAGCGGCAGCGCCTCAAACTGGCTACGCATCTCTCAGGCAAAGCTGCGGACTCTGCACCTGTCATCATCCTCGACGAACCGACGACGGGCCTGCATCTTGCCGATGTGGAGAACCTGCTGGACATGCTGGATCGTCTCGCAGATGCAGGGAAGACGGTCATCGTCATCGAACACCATCAGGCGGTCATGGCCCACTCCGATTGGATGATCGATCTGGGTCCCGGTGCTGGTCACGACGGTGGCCGAGTTGTATTCGAAGGCACTCCGGAACAGCTCGTCGCCTCTGCTTCAAGGCCGAACACGACATTGACCGCTCAGCATCTGGCGGCCTATGTCTCAGGTGTTTCAGCCTGACGACGGGGGAGTCGAACTCAGTCAGGGGAGTCCGACCATAGTCGCAGCGCGTTCAGTTCGCGTTGTGGCTTCTGTGCGTCGATTCTGAGGGCTCAGGGGTGGATTCCGGTTCACTCCTTGCGTCAGATCCGTTACGGTGTATAACGGCTCGGTAACGACCGGGTTACAAAACCGAAATGCAATCGTATTACGGAGATGACACAGTGAACCTCTACAGCACAAGCCTCCGCAAGGTCGCCCTCGTTGCAGGAGCCGGCGCGGTTGCCGCCGCCGGACTGACGGGAATGAGCGGCCCGGCCCAGGCCTCCACAGGGGCTCAGTCCTCGGGCGGCGTCTGGGACAAGGTCGCCGAGTGCGAGTCCGGCGGTGACTGGCACATCAATAGCGGTAATGGCTACTACGGTGGCCTGCAGTTCTCGGAGCAGACCTGGAACGCGTTCGGCGGTGAGGGCATGCCTCACAAGGCCAGCAAGGCTGAGCAGATCGACGTTGCTCAGAAGACCCTCAAGGAGCAGGGTCCGGGTGCATGGCCGGTCTGCGGTGACGAGGCCGGCTTGACGAAGGCCAACGGCGCCGCAGATGACGGCGGCGGATCCAAGGATGACGGAAAGGTTGGACTCGGCGGCAGCTGAGTCGACAGCTGAGGCGAACGCGACTGGCTGACACTTGGTCAGCCTGACGCGCGTTCAGTAGTTCAGCACAATGACGGCCGCGGATGGCAGACGAGCCATCCGCGGCCGTCATTGATGCCTGGTTGATGTCCGATGGATCGATATGTTGGATGCGGGTGCGGCGGCTCTGATGAGTGTGCTGTTATGTGTGCTGTGGGACCGCTAGGTGCAGGCGTGTGGGTAAAGCCGATAATATACATTATGTTAAGTAAGCTCGTTCGCGACTACTCCTCGCGTCCTGCGCGAGCGCCTTCAATGATCCGCATCGTCTGCTGACGACTCCTACTGAAGCGGCTTCCGTTTGACCCCGACATTTCAGTACCAGTCGAGTGCCGGCAGCGCGTGTGTGCTGACAGTGCCGTGGTGACCGTGAGCGCCAAGTTGTCGCTGGTCAGCCATGTGCCCTTGGCCTGCTGTGCGCAGAGTTGTCGAACCCGGCGGGAACGTTCAAGCGTCGATTGACATTTTTATCGAACGTTCAATACTGTGTGTGTGATCGGCTCAACAAGCCCAAGGCCGATTGTCACGATAGTCACCACGACGCAAGGAAGCATCATGGTCTCATCCAAGCTCACCTCTCCCCCGGCCGCAGCTGCTGCACCTGGGACCGAATCGCGACGCAAGGCGTGGTCTCTGACTGCGCTGCTCGTCGTTCTGTACGTGGTCAACTACGGGGACAAAGCCGCATTCGGCATCATCGCTCAGTCCCTCAAGGATGAACTCGGCATCAGTGCAGCTCAGATCGGTCTCGTGGGCAGCCTGTTCTTCTTCGCCTTCACCGTCGGTGGATTCTTCGCCGGAGCACTGAACAAATGGCTGTCCCTGCGCACTGTTCTCATCGTCCTGTCTCTTGTGTGGGCCCTGGCGATGCTACCGTTGGTGCTCTCGGCCACGTTCGCAGTCCTAGTTGTGTCCAGAATGCTCCTCGGACTCGCCGAAGGGCCCAGTTCTGCTCTCATCCACACAGCCACCTACTCATGGCACACCCCGCAGAAGCGCGGCTTCCCCGGAGCCCTGCTGGCCAGCGCCGCCTCCATCGCCAAGATTGCTCTGGCCCCGCTGCTCGCCTATCTCTCGGTCACGTTCGGATGGCGCAGTGCGCTGATCACGATGGCTGTCATCGGTGTCGTGTGGTGCTTCTTCTGGACGCGGTACTGGGAAGTCGGCCCCTACATTCCGGCTAAGGCCGCGAAGCACGCAATCGACCCGAGTGAAGAACCGCGAGTCCCCTGGCGGAAGATTCTCCTGACCAAGACGTTCATCAGCGGTGCGCTGCTGGTCGCCAGCGTCTACGCATTGGTGACCGTGGTCCTCACGTGGCTGCCGTCGTATTTCGAAGTGGGTCTCGGCTACAGTCGCCTCCAGTCAGGTTCCATGTTGGCCATCCCGTCGATCGCCGGTCTGATCAGCCTCATCGGCGGAACTCTGCTCTCTGATCAATTGCTGGCCAGAGGCTGGTCGTCCAGGTTCGTGCGAATCATCGCGCCTTCCGTCTGCGTGGTACTCGGCGGTGGAATTCTCTGCTTCCTCCCCTCGATCTCGAACTCCCCCGGTGCAGTTGCCATCGTATCCATCGGGTATGGCGTCGGCGTCGTCGTCCTGCCACTGTGCAATGCGGCGGTCTCAGAGATCTGCCCACCCCGACAGACAGCGGGAACGCTGGGGATCTTCTTGGCGCTCATGGCCGTGGGAGGACTCGTCGGGCCCTATGTCACCGGACTCATCGTCGATGCGGCGCCGACTTCTGGTCTCGGCTACGCCACCGCGTTTCAGGCACTGGGCGTCGCCTCCGCCGTCTGTGCGATGATCACGCTCATCTTCGCCGACCCGGAGAGGGACAAATTGCTCGTACGCACCGATGGTCACGCATCGTGACACTCTGCTCAAGCGACATCAAAGCCGCTGCCGAGGAACTGTGACGCCCCCGACCGTTACTGTGGAGTAACCTAGCCTATGACTAGGGAACCATTTGAGGCGGGCCCGATGTCGCAGAATTCGACGGCCCGTACGACCGAAAGGACGATTCCATGACCGTCGACACCGCAGATTTTGGAAAGAATCTCCAGGCCTGGCAGAAGCTGCAGAAGCTGCCATTCGGCAAGTGGCTCTTCACTCAGGCCATGTGCTTCAAAGTCCCCTACTTCCGCACCGTTCATCCGCGGATCCAGGAGCTGCGCCCGGGACTGTGCCGTGTGAGTGCGCCGAACCGTCGCGGCGTCCACAACCACCTCGGCACCTATCACGCAATCGCCTCATGCAACATGGCAGAGATCGCCGGTGGCATCATGACCGAGGCAACGGTACCGCCCACGCATCGTTGGATTCCCGCCGGCATGACCGTCGAATACAAGGACAAGGCCACCACGGGCGTCACCTCGATCGCCCGGCTCGACACCATCCCCGAGTTCGGCGACGAGAAGATGGATCTGATCGTGCCGGTCGACGTCCTGGATGCTGACGGGAATGTGTTCGTCTCTGCAGAGATCACCATGTACGTCTCCAAGAAGAAGGCGCGGTAGATGGAAGAAGGCGCGGCAGGCTGGAGTCGGAGAGTGTGCCGGTCAGCGACGTGAGACGGTCAGCGGCCTGAGACGTTCAGAACTCGTTGCGCGTGCGAGGCTCCGGCGCCCGGCTCCGGCCTGGGCGCAGCGTATCCCCCTGCAGAACCCAAGTCAGCAATGAGCTCGCCGAGATGTGTGGAGATGTACTCTGCGAGCTCATCATCGATGGGCCACTTATCGCCGGTGCCGGCCGAAAGGTCGGCAGCATGGAGAGCCAGTTCGAGGATCCGCATTCGCACCAACTGGTGCCCCGTTATCCGTCCGATGCGGTGAGATACCTGAGCCCCGAGGTCGCACTCCCCCACGAGACGTCGGAATGCTCGTTCTTGTGACCAGAACGCTTCCAAGCGATCATCGCCGAGGTGGTTCTGCCCCCGTGTGGCCTCCACCTCGGCAGGTGAGCATTGGGCGAGCAGCTTCTCATAGCGCAGCCCACCGCCGATGAGGTGATTGATCAACTGTTCGTTGGTCCACTCACGGCATCCACTCGTCGAATGAAGGTTCGCACCCGAGACTCTTCTCAGCGCTGTCTCCCAGCAGATCTCTGCCCGGTCGAGATTGATGTCCACAAGCAGATCGTCCATTGCTCGATCCTTTCTCAGCGCCGATGACCTCATTTCCGACGATACTCATCGAATTCGTTGATGGCCGGCATTGAGAAGTCTATTCTCGCCAATCGGGAAGTCGCATGGAAGATCACCAAACGGAGCGCATCTCGGTATACGTTACTGACACAAGTGATGCGGACCACAACGACGTGGACCGGTCGCTGTGAGCAACTCCGACAAGGCAGTGAGGAGCCCCGCTATGGTGATGGCAAGTGGATCGGCCGATTATCTCGGCCTCGCGAATGCCCCTGTTCTCTGGATTCTGGCATTGGCAGTCATGGGTGTCGTCGTCGTCCAATCACTCATCTATATGAATGCGGTGAAGAAGAACGCCGAGTCGGCCGGCATGAGCCAGCAGGAGGTCAAGTCGGCTTTCAGAGCCGGTGGAGTTGCGGCGATCGGACCCTCGTTGTCCGTGGTCCTCGTCGCCATTGCCCTGCTGCCCCTCTTCGGCACTCCCCCGGTCGTCGTCCGCGTCGGTCTCATCGGCTCCGCGGCCACGGAGGTCGCCTCGGCCTCGATCGCAGCCGGCACCATGGGCTCGAGTCTCGGCGATGAGACATTCACCCGCGGCGTCTTCATCGTCGCACTCATGGCGATGAGCCTCTCGGGGGCCGGGTGGATGATCTCGACCTTGATCCTGACTCCGGTCTTCAAACGAAGCTCCCACAAGCTGGAGAAGGTCAATCCTGCACTGATGTCCATCATCCCCGGCGCGGCGCTGCTCGCGGCCTTCGCCGCGCTGACGTTCCGGGAACTCCCGAAATCCCCGACGCACGTCGTCGCGATCCTCGTCTCCGCCGTGGTGATGACGATCTGTCTCTTCCTCGCCAAGACCTTGAAACAGCCGTGGCTCAAGGAATGGGGACTTGGAATCTCACTTCTTGTGGGCCTGATTGCGTCCTACTTCGCCCACTATGCCGGTCTCGGCGCACCCGAAGCCTGAGGAGAACATCATGTCGAACATCATTACGTCACCCTCACACGCGGCCTTCGAGCGGACGACGACCAAGTGGGGCTCTCTCACGCTGTTCATCGGGTTCCTCATCGCCACCTCGGTGCCGTTCTACCTCCTGTTCGTTGCGGATGCGAACGTCAACCTCGGTGAGATCCTCAAGGGATTTCTCGCCGTGTTCGCCGTCTACGGTGTCTTCTACATCGTCGAGCCGCTGACCTACTTCCCGATCCTGGGGCCGGCCGGCATGTACCAGGCATTCCTGATCGGCAACATCTCCAACAAACTGCTGCCGTCGGCGATCGTCGCCCAGGACACCATCGGAGTGAAGCCAGGCACACGCAAGGGCGAATATGCCGCGACCATGGCCATCTGCGGCGCAGCGTTGATCCACGTGGCATCCATGGTGCTCTTCGTCGGAATCCTCGGCACCTGGCTGGTCTCGATCATCCCCGAGCCGGTGACGCTCGTGGCCAAGCTCTACATTCTGCCGGCCATCCTCGGCGGAGTCACGGTCCAGCTCATCGCCTCACTCAGACAGGTCAAATCCACGCTCATCGCTTTGGGCGCGGCCGCTCTCGTCATCCTCGTCCTCATTCCGCTCGTCCCGGTCTTGGCCTCAGGCGATGTTGCCATCGTCGTCATCGTGACGATCGCCATCACTTGGTTCACACGCAACAAGACCATGACCGACAAGACGGGGCCGAGCGACGGCGACAACGTCGGGATCAACTGACGATCACCTCAGCACTCAGCCCGAATACCTGAGATCATCGAAGACACCCACCGTGAAAGGACATCATGTCGCTCAATACCTCCCTCAGGGACGCCATTTCGGCCAACCTCGCTCAGACAGTCGCCGACTACAAGGACTTCCATCGCACGCCTGAGCTGTCCATGCAGGAGACTCAGACAGCCGCCACCATTCGTTCCACGCTCGAAGCACTGGGACTTGAGACCCACACCTTCGGCGGCACCGGCATCGTCAGCGTCATCGAGAACGGCGAAGGACCTGTCGTGGCCTACCGGGCCGACACCGACGGACTGCCGATCGCCGAAGACACCGGATACGACTACGCATCGACGGCGGAGGGAACACTTCCCGACGGGTCGACCACAAAGGTCATGCACGGCTGCGGCCACGACACGCACATCACCGTCGGACTGTATGTGGCCCGCTACCTCGTCGAGCACAAGGATCTGTGGTCAGGAAGCGTGGTCATGATCTTCCAACCGGGCGAAGAGACCGGCGAGGGTGCGCGGGCAATGCTCGACGATGGTCTCTGGGAATCGATCGTCAGACCGGAGGTCATCTACGGACAGCATGTGTGGCCCGGCAAGGCCGGACACATCTACGTGGCGAAGGAGACCGCCATGGCGATGTCCGACTGTCTCAAAGTCACAGTCAGGGGCAAACAAGCTCATGGCTCACAGCCTGAGAGCTCAATCGACCCGATCGTCCTCGGCGCCTATATGATCACTCGGCTGCAGTCCATCGTGTCGCGAGAGATCTCAGGCCGCGACATGGCTGTGGTCACAGTGGGCACCTTCCACGGCGGCCTGAAGGAGAACATCATTCCCGACTCCGCAGAATTCAAACTCAACATCCGGACCTTCAACGAGGAGGTGCGTGAGGTCGTCCTCAACCGCGTCGAACGGATCATCGTCGCAGAAGCTCAGGCCTCCGGAGCTCCCGAGCCGATCATCGAAGAGATGTACCGATTCCCGCGCTGTTACAACGACCCCGCAGCCACTGACCAGTTCCTCGACGTGCTCGGAGCCGAACTCGGTGAGGAACAGGTGCACCTGGACCGGGCCGTGACAGGCAGCGAGGATTTCGGAGCCTTCGGCGACGACATCGACGTGCCATATGTGTACTGGTTCTTCGGAGGGTACTCCCCCGCCAAATTCGACGGCGACGAACCACCAGCAGGAAATCACTCCCCATTCTTCGCCCCCGATGATGTCGGAACCACTCTGGAGACCGGCATTCGTGCGGGCCTGAGTGCCGTTCTCAGCACAGTTGGGAAGTGAGACGGTGAGCGAGGAACTGCGCTGGTTGTCCACGCGTGAGCTGGTGGCCAAGATCGCGAGGAAGGAGATCTCCGCCCGGGAGGCTCTCAACGATCATCTGGCCCGCATCGATGCCCTCAACCCGGCCATCAATGCGGTTATCACCCGTGATGACGAAGCCGCGCAGGCACGTGCCGGCGCGGCTGACGAGGCGTTGGCGAAGGGCGAGCCGATCGGGCCCCTGCACGGAGTGCCGATGACGCACAAGGACACACACGACACCGCGGGACTGCGCACCACCTGGGGCTCGCCCATCATGGCTGATCGCGTTCCGGACTCGGACTCGCTGATCATCTCTCGCCTCAAGGCTGCCGGTGTCAACACGACGGGCAAGACCAATGTTCCCGAATTCGCGGCGGGTTCCCACACCTTCAACCCGGTCTTCGGCACCACGGTCAACCCCTATGACACGTCCAAATCTGCGTCGGGTTCCTCCGGTGGAGTCGGCGCAGTCCTAGCCGCCGGCATCCAGGCCACTGGAGACGGCTCGGACATGGGAGGCTCGCTGCGCTCCCCCGCCTCATTCAACAATGTCGTGGGTTTCCGCCCCTCGAATGGGCGAATCCCGCACACACTTCCCGGCAACCCGTTCGCGTGGCTGGCACAGAGCGGTTTCATGGCGCGCACGGTCTCCGATGTGGCGCTGACGATGAGTGCGGCGGCCGGACCAGAGCCCGGTGGACCTCGTTCGATCGGCGAGCCGGGCAGCGTCTTCGATCTGCCCGAGTTCGGCCTGGGAGCCGATATCGAACCCGACCTCAGCGGTGTGAGGATCGGATTCAGCCCGGATCTGAACGGGCTGCTTCCCGTTGAGAGTGACGTGCACGAGATCGTGGCAGGCACAGCCGACGTGTTCGCCTCACTCGGGGCGGGCGTCGTCGACACGATCCCCAACCTCGGCGATGCCGATGAGGTCTTCAACGTCCGTCGTGCGCTGGATTTCGTCCATTCCTGGGGTCCTCTGCTCGAGAAGCATCCGGATCAGATCAAGGACTCCGTGGTCTGGAACATTGAGATGGGACTCAAGCTCACCGGCGTCGAGGTGGTCTCCGCCGACCGTGCTCGTGCCCGTCTGCATGGAGAGATCGAGCGGTTCTTCGGAGAGCACGATCTCCTGGTGCTCACCACCTGCCAAGTGCTTCCATTCGACGCGACGATCGAATATCCCACAGAGATCAACGGGGTCGGGCTCGAGAACTATCTCGATTGGATGCGGGCCCTGTGCCTCATCTCGGCCACTGGGTGCCCGGCGATCTCCGTGCCTGCCGGCTTTTCGACTTCAGGGCTGCCGGTAGGCGTCCAGCTCGTCGCGAAGCCGGGTGCTGACGTGGATCTGCTGCGCATGGCGCATGCCTTCGAAACAGCGACGCAGATCCATCGTCGCCACCCTCAGCTCTCGACGCCGATGCCCTGAGCCTGTGCGATCTGGGAGATCTCAGCAGCAAGATCGATGTCCTTGTCGGTGATCGACCCGGCATCGTGGGTGGTCAGGGAGATGTCCACGTGTGGGAACCGCAGGTCCACATCCGGGTGGTGGCCTGCGGCTTCCGCCGCGTCGGCGATTGCGTTGATGAACGCGACTCCGCTGACGAAGGATCCCGTCAGGAATCGTGCATAGAGCGCGTCGTCGGTTGATTGCCATTGCGTGAGTTCGTCGATTCGATCCTGCATGGATCCAGCTTGGCACCGGCCAGAGCTGCATGTCCATAGTCACGGCATCGGCAGACTCGCCGAATCTGCTGGGTCAGGTATGCCATGCCTCATCATTGTTTGCCGAGCCTTCCCACACTGGAACCATTCTAGAAAAGGTGTCAGGCTATGGAACATGAGGACGGAATGAATCCGTCTCGTATCGCGAAGGAGAAACATATGCACTTGAGCCCCGCTATGCAGAAGGTCCTCGGCGAGCAGGTCACCCTCGAACTCGAGGCGTCGATGGTCTACCTGCAACTGTCCATCCAGCTTGACGATCTCGACCTCCCCGGAATGACACGCTGGATGCGTGCGCAGTCTGAAGAGGAGCAGGTCCACGCCGCGAAGTTCATCCAGCACTGCCAGGATCGCGACTTCGCTCCCCAGATCGGTGACATCGCTGCTCCGAAGGTCTCGGGCTCACAGCCCATCGACTACTTCAAGGCAGCCTTGGCTCATGAGGAGAAGGTCTCCGAGTCGATCCGGAATCTGTACCGTACCGCGCAGTCGGAAGGCGACCTCGACGTCCTGCCGCTCCTGCACTGGTTCATCGACGAACAGGTCGAAGAGGAATCGACCATCTCGGAGATCATCGGTCGCCTCGACCATGTTGCAGACAGCGGATCCGGACTGCTCCGGATCGATTCCGAGCTCGGATCACGTCACCCTGAAATCAAGGCCGACAGCGAGTGACCGACAGATCCTGATCATTGACGAGTGACCGCTGGTCACAGTCGGACCTACTGAGAGCGGCCGGACCCAACTTGGGTTCGGCCGCTCTCAGCTCTCGTGGCTCTCAGCTCTCTGAGTGCGAAGTTGGTGCCTTCAGGCTCCGAGCACAGCTTGGGAGACGAGCAGGACAAAGGGAAGAGTCAGAAGCATGAGAACGGTCTGCACTGCTATGAGTGCGGCCATCAGCTCAGCATTTCCACCCAGCTGGCGGGCCATGACATAACCGGAACTTGCCGTGGCGATCGACTGGAAGATCATGGCGACCAGAGCAGGCGTGGTGGGAACGTCGAGCAGGACCAGAGCGAGCAAGGTCAGCGCAGGTAAGACGATGAGCTTGGTCACGGTGGAATTGACCATGGCGGCTACATGCGCCCGCAACGGGAACCGCCGCAGACCCGCGCCGACGCACAGCAGTCCGATCGGCAGAGCCGCAGCCGCCAGCGGAGACAGCACCGAGTCGACGACATCCGGTACTTGTGCGCCGGTGAGATTGAACAGTCCCCCGGCCGCGCACCCGATGACCAGCGGATTCGTCACGACGACGCGGAGGATCCCGACAGCGGAGCTGGGGCCGGTACGCAGAAACTCGAATCCGAGACTGGATATGATATTCACCGTGGGTACGAGGACGGCCGCGACGATGGCAGCCAGGGCACTGCCTTCAGCCCCGAACAGACTCGCCGATATCGAAAGTCCGATATACGTGTTGAAGCGAATCCCACCCTGCAGCACCGAGGTGAAGGACGGCAGGTCACGAGCCACGAACCGGCGCAGCACAATGATGAGGATCGACACGAGCACTGTCGGAGCGACGAGGCCTGCCGTCAGCCGCCAGAGCGGAACATGGGCGACGCTGACCTCGGCGACCGAGGAGAACAGCAGCACGGGCAGCAAGACGTAGTACGCGAGTTTCTCCGCTCCTGACCAGAATTCTGAATTCGTGAAACCTGGGAGTCGTTTGAGTCCGCTGCCGCCGATGATCAAGACAGCGACGGGAACAAGGGCGAGAAGAACCGGCACGAGACTCACGAGACTGAGAATTTCATGAGATGGGAATCATTTCAAAGTTGAGTGTGTTTGACTCAATGTAACGACCTAGTGAAAGGAAGCTCATGGCTACACGTTTTGACCCCATCCGTGACCTCGATCGATTCTTCTCGGAAGTGACTCGCACCCCGAATTCCACTTCGCTTCCCATGGATCTCTACCGCGATGGAGAGGTCTTCGTCGCTCGTATCGACATGCCGGGTGTGGATCCGTCCAGCATCGATGTCGACGTCGAGGATCGCACGCTGACAGTTCGCGCTCAGCGACAGTCTGAGGTCGCGGACAAGGATGTGAAATGGCTGACCCGGGAACGCACGACCGGCACCTACGCCCGTCAGCTCACCCTCGGCAACAGGGTCGCACTCGACCGGATCCAGGCTGACTACCAGGACGGCGTGCTGTCGCTGACAATCCCCGTGGCAGAGGAAGCTCGGCCACGCAAGATCAACGTCTCACACTCCAACCCGACCAGAGTCACCGAGGTCGTCGAAACCTCCCCCGCACAGGATGAGGATCCGGCAGGCGCCTGATCGACAGACTCAACCGTTGAAAGCGGGTCGCACCAGTCGGTGCGGCCCGCTTCTTCAGGTTCAGAGCTGTTGTGTCCTGAGTTTCGCTGTGGTTCGGCCGTGAGACCTGAGAACATAGGCCAGACACATGTAGGGCAGGTCAAGCTCACCGTCGAAAGGCTGTTCGACGGAGAAGTATTCATGCAGATTCGACTCGACCCGTGACCTCGTCGTCTGGTTCGAACGCAGCCAATAGGAACGGGTCCTAGCCAGGTCGACGATGCCCTCGAACGGGAGCGGCGTGGTGAACTCAACCAGCGCATGGTCGAGGAGGTCGAAGCCTGCAGGGCTCGGACGGTACGCGGGACGGTACACATCGCCGGCATGCATGATCCGACTCAGACGCAGCACCCAATCGATACGCACATCGAGCTGATTGATGAGGATGATCAGATGCCCACCGGGCCGTAGGATTCGGTCGATCTCCGCCGCAGCCGCCGCCTCGTCGAACCAGTGCCAGGCCTGTGCCACCGTGACGATATCGACACAGGCGTCAGGCAGACCCGTATCCTCTGCACTGCCCACGAGACTTCGTGCGGGATTGTTGGCCAATGCCACCTCGTCGGGATCGATGGCGATGACATTCGCACCGCGGTCGAGCAGCGCACTGCTGAGAATGCCTGTCCCCGCGCCCAGGTCACAGATCTCCAGATCGCTCCACTCGCTGCTCACCAGGTTGATGGCGGCATCGGGATACCGGGGACGCACTTCGTCATAGACGCCCGCCTGCTGGCCGAAGCTGCGTCCATGAGCTGCTTGCGCACGTGGTCTCACAGTTCGCCCACCCTGACTCGTGAAGTTGATCGATCCTGGTCAACTCTAACTTGTCGTCTTTTCCCTTCCGCCCGCGGTGCCGGCCCGCACCTCGACCAGGAAGTGACTAGGATGGTTGTACCGGTCAAACAACAGTGACAAGGAGCATCGATGTCCCCCACGTCCGAGCTGCAGGCAGAGCTGGAGAGCGCTTCTGGCGCCTATGAGGAATTCGCTTCTCGCGGGTTGAAACTCGATATCACCCGAGGCAAGCCGGCCAGCGCGCAACTCGACCTGGCGGCAGACCTTCTGACAGCCGTGACACCTGATGACGTCTTGACTCCCAGCGGAGTCGATACCCGCAACTATGGCGGTCTGGACGGAATCGTCGAGCTGCGTGAACTCTTCTCTCCGCTGCTCAAGGTCCCTGCGAACCAATTGCTGGCCGGCGGCAACGCCTCACTGACCCTCATGGCCCAGGCCCTGACCTTTGCTCTCCTGCACGGCACCGTCGGTGACTCGCGACCCTGGGGCCAGGGACCTCACAAGCTCATCTGCCCGGTCCCCGGCTACGACCGCCACTTCACGTTGGCCGAGTCGCTGGGCTTCGAACTCCTCAGCAT
Source organism: Brevibacterium sp. UCMA 11752 (assembly GCF_021532235.1). Taxonomy (NCBI): domain Bacteria; kingdom Bacillati; phylum Actinomycetota; class Actinomycetes; order Micrococcales; family Brevibacteriaceae; genus Brevibacterium; species Brevibacterium sp. UCMA 11752. The sequence goes on from NZ_JACBOS010000003.1 coordinate 2,877,864, forward strand.
TCCTATGGACTCCGAAGGTCCAGTCGTCGCCGAGGCCCAGCGTCTGGCAGAGGACGAGACGGTCAAGGGCATGTGGTTGGTACCCATGTACTCGAACCCGACAGGCATCACAATCACCGAAGAACGAGCGAAAGAGCTCGCGGCGATGCCGGCAGCGGCACCCGACTTCACGCTGCTGTGGGACAATGCATACGGACTCCACCATCTCCGGGACGAGCATCCCGAGGTTCTCGACATCCTCGACATCTGTGCCAAGGCCGGCCACCCGGAACGCCCGTGGATCTTCGCCTCGACGTCGAAGATCACCCATGCGGGTGCCGGTGTCTCCTTCTTCGGTGCGGGACCGGAGACGAGTGACTGGATCCGGGCGAATCTCTCGAAGATCTCGATCGGTCCCGATAAGGTCAACCAGCTGCGTCATCTGCGCTTCTTCTCCGATCCTGCGGGCGTCGAGGAGCACATGCGCCAGCACGCGAAGATCATCGCGCCGAAGTTCGATGCAGTGCTGGACACCTTGGAACGGGAACTGGGCGGAAGGGACCTGGCGCAGTGGACTGAACCGGACGGCGGTTACTTCATCACCCTGACGGCGCTGGAAGGCACCGCGGACCGGATCGTCAAATTAGCCGCCGAGGCGGGGGTCAAGCTGACCCCGGCCGGTGCCACCCATCCCTATGGTTTGGATCCACACAACAACGTCATCCGCATCGCTCCGACCATGCCGACAGTCGAAGACGTCGAACTGGCCGCGCAGGGCCTCGTGGCCTGTGTGAAGCTCGCCAGCTATGAGAAGCTCCTCGCCGGCTGAAGCCTCCGGCTCGCGATTTGCAGCCTGAATACAAAGAACTCCTGGTCGGTGCAATCACCGACCAGGAGTTCTTTGTCTGTGCTGGAGCCTCTGGTCTCAGTACTCGTAGAAGCCGCGACCGGATTTGACTCCGTGCAGGCCGGCATCGACCATGCGTGAGAGCAGCACCGGTGGTTTGGCAGCAGGATCGCCGGTCTCCGTATAGATGCTCTCAGCTGCGTACAGGCACGTATCAAGACCCACCATGTCGGCGAGCTTGATCGGTCCCATCGGGTGAGCGCAGCCGCCCACCATTCCGGCATCGATGTCTTCCTTGGTGGCAAACCCGGACTCGAGCATGCGAATTGCGCTGCACAGGTACGGGATGAGCAACGCGTTGACGATGAACCCGGGACGGTCCTGGGCCTGGACCGGATTCTTGCCGAGCACCTCGGCGACGAACTCCGTGACCGTCTCACGCACCGAATCGGAGGTGAGCACGGAGGAGACGACCTCGACGAGCGGCTGGACCGGGGCCGGATTGAAGAAATGGACCCCGAGAACGCGCTCCGGACGTGAGGTCGACTGCGCGAACCGGATGATCGGCATCGATGACGTATTCGAAGCGAGAATCGCCTCAGGATCTGTCACGACCTTGTCGAGTTCGGCGAAGATCGACTTCTTGATGTCCTCGTTCTCACTCGCGGCCTCGATGACCAGCTGACGATCGGAGAGTTCGCCGATGTCGGTGGTGAATCTCAACCTGCCGAGAGCCGCGTCACGAGCCTCGGAATCGAGTTTGCCCTTCTCGACTGCACGGGCCATTGACTTCTCGATGCGAGCACGGCCGGCTGCGGAGGCCTCGTCGTTGATCTCGCGGACGATGACGTCGAGGCCTGACTTCGCGAGCACCTCGGCGATGCCAGCTCCCATGAGTCCGCTTCCGATGACTGCGGTGCGTTGAATGCTCATCTGCTGCTCCTTCTGTTGAAGTATCTGTTCGTCATGTGTGTCACGGCTGCCTGGCGAGGAACCAATCGGAACCGCGAATGGCCTTCATCGCCTCTCGCCGACGTTCCTTAGGAAGGGTCTGAACGTAGACCTGACCGTCGAGGTGCGCGACCTCGTGTTGGAGCATCTGCGCGAAGACCTCCGTGCCGGAGAGCTCCACCGGTGAGTTCTCCGCGTCCACACCGCGCACACGAGCGAACTCGTAGCGCGGTGTGGGGAAGAACAGACCGGGAACCGAGAGACATCCTTCCTCGATGTCGCGCAGCTCACCTGCGACCTCGACGACCTCGGGGTTGACGACATACCCCGTGCGACCGTCGAGATCATAGCCGAATGCCCGCACGCCCACACCGATCTGCGGTGCCGCCACAGCGGCCCGCCCTTCCGGCAGAGACGTGTCCACGAGGTCTTGGGCCAAGGCCCTGAGCCCCTCGTCGAAGACGGTGACCGGTGCGCACGTACTGCGCAGCACCGGATCACCCCACAGGCGGATATCGCGCTCAGCCATCGATGACCACGACGAGGTCGCCGCCTTCAAGCTGCTGGACGTTGCCGATGGCGATTCGGGAGACGGTGCCCGCCGTCTGAGTGGTGATGGAGGCCTCCATCTTCATGGCCTCGATCGTCGCGACTGTCGCGCCGGCCTCGACCCGGTCCCCCTCTGCGACCTGCAGTGTGACTACGCCGGCGAACGGGCTGGCCACGTGGCCGGAGTTCGACGGATCGGCCTTCTCCGCGGTTTTGACGTCGCTTTCGACTGCATGGTCGCGAACCTGCAGCGGGCGCAGCTGACCGTTGAGGGTGAACATCACCGATCGCATGCCGCGTTCGTCGGTGCCGCTGATTGCCTGCACCCCGATGAGGAGGTCCTTGCCCTTCGACAGCTCCACCGCGTGCTCCTCGCCCGCAGTCAGACCGTAGAGGTATTCCGAGGTCTCAACGACGGACAGGTCGCCGTAGTTGGCTCGCATCTGCTCGAACTCCCTGGTCGGTCCGGGGAACAGGAGCGAATTGAGCTTGGCCTGACGTGCGGCGCCAGGCGTCTCCAAGGCAGCAGCATCCTCTGCCGGGAGGTCCTCGGAGACAGCCTTGTGTTTGCGCCCTGCCAGGGCCTTCGTGCGGAACGGCTCGGGCCATCCGCCTGGAGGATCGCCGAGGTCGCCGTTGAGGAAGCCGATCACCGAGTCCGGAATGTCGAACCTGTCCGGATTCTCTGCGAATTCCTCGGGATCGACACCGGCGCCCACGAGGTGAAGCGCGAGGTCGCCGACGACCTTGGACGAGGGTGTGACCTTGACGAGGTGGCCCAGGATCGCGTCCGCTGCCGCGTACATGCGTTCGATCTCCTCGAACCGCTCCCCCAGACCCAGCGCTACGGCCTGCTGACGCAGGTTGGACAGCTGTCCGCCCGGAATCTCGTGGCGGTAGACACGGCCGGTCGGTCCGGCCAGTCCGGATTCGAACGGGGCATAGACCTTGCGGACGGACTCCCAGTACGGTTCGAGGTCGCTGACCGCGTTGAGGCTGATCTGGGTGTCGCGTTCGGTGTTCTCAAACGCTGCCACCAGAGCCGACAGGCTCGGCTGGCTGGTGGTCCCGGCCATGGCGGCAGATGCCGCATCGACCGCGTCGGCACCGGCTGCAGCTGCAGCGTAGAGCGTGGCCAACTGGCCACCGGCGGTGTCGTGGGTGTGGACGTGGACGGGCAGGTCGAAGTTCTCCCGCAACGCCGTGACGAGTTTCGTCGCAGCGGCAGGGCGAAGGAGTCCGGCCATATCCTTGATCGCGAGCACATGGGCACCGGCCGCGACAATCTCTTCTGCGAGCTTCAGGTAGTAGTCGAGCGTGTAGAGCTCTTCTCGCGGATCGAGGATGTCGGAGGTATAGCACAGGGCAACCTCGGCGACGGTGGTGTTCGTGGCGCGAACTGCCTCGATGGCCGGTCGCATCTGTTCGACGTCGTTGAGGGCATCGAAGATGCGGAAGATGTCGATGCCGGTGCGCGCAGCCTCATCGACGAAGGCATCGGTGACCTGGGTCGGGTACGGAGTGTAGCCGACGGTGTTGCGACCGCGCAGCAGCATCTGGAGATTGATGTTGGGCACAGCAGAGCGCAGTGCTGCCAATCGCTCCCAGGGATCCTCGCCGAGGAAGCGCAGCGCCACATCATAGGTCGCACCTCCCCAGGCTTCGATGCTGAGCAGCTCCGGCGTCATCCGGGACACATGCCCGGCGACGGCCAGCAGATCACGGGTGCGCACGCGGGTAGCCAGCAGAGACTGGTGAGCGTCGCGGAAGGTGGTGTCCGTGACGGCCAACGGAGTCTGGCTCCGCAGTGCCTGAGCGAAACCGGTCGGGCCGACCTCGAGGAGTCGATCGCGACTTCCCGGCGTCGGATCCGTGTCGAGATCGATATCGGGAAGCTTCTCCCCCGGGCGAATGCGCAGGCGGGGCTCGCCATTGGGACGGTTGACGGTGACGTCGGCCAGGTAGTCGAGGATCTTCGAACCGCGATCCGCGCTGACCCGAGCGTCGAGCAGATGTGGGCGCTCCTCGATGAATGAGGTTGCGAGATCTCCGGCGATGAATGACTCATCTTCGAGCACGGCCCGCAGGAACCCGATGTTCGAGGATACGCCGCGGATCCGGAACTCGGCCAGGGCCCGTCGTGCACGAGAGATCGCCTGCTCGAAATCGCGACCACGGCAAGTGAGTTTGACCAGCATCGAGTCGAAGTGCGCGCTGACTACGGCTCCGGCGTGAACTGTTCCACCATCGAGCCGCACACCGGCACCGCCGGCAGAGCGGTAGGCAGTGATGGTTCCAGTGTCGGGACGGAAGGCGTTCGCCGGGTCCTCGGTGGTGATGCGGCACTGGAGGGCGGCGCCCTTGATTCGCATGTCCTCCTGAGCCAGGCCGATCTCAGCCAGGGTCTCCCCCGCTGCGACGCGCATCTGAGACGCGACCAGATCGACGTCAGTGATCTCTTCTGTCACCGTGTGCTCGACCTGAATGCGCGGGTTCATCTCGATGAAGACATGCTGACCCTTGCGCGGGCCGTCGGTCTCGAGGAGGAACTCGACGGTTCCAGCGTTCTGGTAGCCCAGTGCCGCAGCGAACTTCAGAGCATCAGCGTGCAGTGCGTCGGCGATGGCCGGGTCCAGGTTCGGCGCCGGGGCGATCTCGACGACCTTCTGATGACGACGCTGGACGGAGCAGTCGCGTTCGAAGAGATGAATCGCATTCGAGTCGTTGTCGGCAAGGACCTGGACCTCGATGTGACGCGGACGCTGCACGGCCTGTTCGATGAAGACCGTGGGATCTCCGAAAGCGCCCTCGGCTTCGCGCATCGCCGCCTTGAGCGCATCCTCCAGCTGTGAGGATTCGGCGACCCGGCGCATTCCGCGTCCGCCGCCACCGGCCACAGCCTTGACGAAGAGCGGGTACTCCATGGAGTCCGCGTCGGCCAGCAGCTGAGCGATGTCAGCGGAGGGACGCGTCGAGTCGAGTACGGGAATACCGGCATTGCGTGCGGCCGTCAGAGCCTGCACCTTGTTGCCGGCGAGTTCGAGCACGTCGGCCTTGGGGCCGATGAAGGTGATTCCTGCCTCCTGGCAGGCTCGCGCCAAGTCGGGGTTCTCCGACAGGAAGCCGTAGCCGGGGTAGATGGCGTCGGCTCCCGATTCCTTGGCGACGCGCAGCATCTCTTCGACGCTGAGGTACGCACGAACGGGGTGGCCTTCTTGGCCGATCATGTAGGCCTCATCGGCCTTCATTCGGTGTTCGGAGTTCCGATCCTCATAGGGGAAAACAGCGACAGTGGAGGCGCCGAGTTCGTACGCTGCACGGAATGCGCGAACGGCGATCTCTCCACGATTTGCCACAAGAACTTTAGAGAACATCTGTGTCTCTCACTTCTGTATCGATCGCCTAGAGGCGATAGTCGACGGGCTGTCGAGGAACAACTCTACTAAGTGACCCAGAGCACTCGAATACAGGGGGTCTGATTTCGACTCTGGTGCCACGCCCGGCGTGGTCGTGACTGCTCAGCCCGGTTGGATACGTTAACGTAGGAGGGTGCTTGTCCTAAGTATCAGCAGCCTCAAAGGCGGAGTCGGTAAGACGTCCGTGACACTCGGTCTTGCCTCGGCCGCATACAACCGTGGAATTCCGACCTTGGTCGTCGACATGGATCCACAAGCGGACTCGTCGACCGGCCTTGATGTCCCGACGTCGACACGTGTCGATATCGCCGATGTGCTCGCTGCCCCCAAGTCCCAGAAAATCCTGTCCGAGGCGATCATCCCCTCCGGGTGGGTGGGTGACAAGCTCGGCCAGCTCGACGTGATCTCCGGCTCCCCCAGAGCTGCGGAGTTCGATCGACCCTCATTGTCGGAAAGGTACCTCCGGCGCCTTGAAGACGCATTGAGTCGCGTCGCCAAGGGGTACCGGCTGGTTCTCATCGACTGTCCGCCAAGCCTCAACGGGCTCACACGCACCGCGTGGACGGCCAGCAATCGGGTTGCAGTGGTGACCGAGCCCAGCCTGTTCTCCGTGGCAGCCGCGGATCGTGCGCTGCGGGCGGCGGACGAACTGCGCCAGCGAGGAACCTCGGACATCCAGCCGCTGGGTCTCGTGGTGAACCGGGTTCGCGCCGGTTCGAACGAACATGACTATCGCGTCAGTGAGATGCGGGAGATGTTCGGGCCATTGGTGCTCAATCCGCCTTTGGCCGAACGTGCCGTGATGCAGCAGGCTCAGGGTTCTGCCCGCCCGATTCACACGTGGCCCGGGAAGCCGGCAGAGGAAGTTGCGACCTCATTCGACTCGCTGCTGGAACGCGCTCTGCGCTCGGAGAACATTCGTTCGCGCAACGCCCCGAAACAGTAGGACCGAAGAAGCAGCAGGCATCGAACGCCACGTCCTGTGACAGCTGGATCGTCCGCCGCTCTTCCTGCTCATTCCCTTCAGCCTCAGACTCTTCAGTCATAGGACTCTCGGCCCGTTCACGTTGGGGCATCGACAGATTTGGGCTACCTGAGGTGTTGGGATACCGATTCTGTTGTGAATCCGATTCTGCTGTGAAGCCGAGATGGCTGTCCGCGAAGTCTGATTCTTCTTGATGAATATGAGTGTGGCCCGTCCTCTCGGACGGGCCACACTCATCAATCCCCCATGGTGTCCCGGTCAGGGACTGCCCGGTATTCGGGCGATCAGCCTTTCAGCCGAGCTTCTGTGCTCTTCGCTGTGCGAGCTCATCCACTTCGACGACCGCGGAGTCATCTTCGGGAAGACGTTCGCTCGGCAGTTCGGAGAGACTGCCTTCGACCTCATTCCAGACACGCCCGACGGCAATGCCGAAGACGCCCTGTCCACCCTGCAGAAGGTCGACGACCTCATCGGGTGAGGTGCATTCGAAGACGCTGGCCCCATCGGACATCAGAGTGATCTGGGAGAGGTCCCGGACACCGCGCGAGCGCAGGTGGTCGACTGCAGTGCGGATCGACTGCAGTCCGACGCCGGTGTCGAGAAGCCGCTTGACGATCTTGAGGACGAGGATGTCACGGAAGCTGTAGAGTCGCTGGCTGCCCGATCCCGTGGCGTTGCGAATCGACGGAGTCACCAGGTCGGTGCGCGCCCAATAGTCGAGCCGGCGGTAGCTGATGCCGACGACTTTGCACACGGTCGGACCGCGGTAGCCGGCCTCTTCATCGAGGACTGGCAGATCGTCGTCGAACAACAGTCCTTGGGCGGCTGGTGGTATTGGCGTCGGCTCGACGCTTTCATGACTTGAGCGGTTCACACCGACTCCTCCTTATAGTCCCTGGGGGAAGCGAGGTCGCTTTGAAGAGCAGAGAACATAACCATTCTAGCTCTCTTCTCAGCGAACCTACAGTGGGATTCAACATCTCCAAGCTATTCTCCCGGGCCTTCCAGGACAAACACCTCAAGGTAACAATTTGTGCGTGTCGCCGTTATCGCAGTATTCGAACACGAGATTCACGCTCAGACGGACCGTTCGATATCCCTCCGGGAGTCCGCTCATTCGGTCTCGGGCTGTCCTTGGTCGTCCTTGGCGCCGGTGGATCCCTGCGGCTTGTCATCCTCAGGCTTCCGATCCTCGGCCTTTTTGGGCTTGGCGCTGGTCAGGAGCTTCGTTTTGACGGTCGACGCGTACTTGTCGACGTATTCCTGGCCGGAGAGCCGCATGATCTCGTACATGATCTCGTCGGTGACAGAGCGCAGCAGGAACCGGTCGTTCGGAAGGCCCTCGTACTTCGAGAAGTCCATGGAGGATCCGAAGACTATTCCGACGCGTCGGAACTTCGGGATCAGGCGTCCAGGGGGCTGGATCTTGTCGGTGCCGATGATCGCAACGGGAATCACTGGGGCACCAGATTCGAGGACCAGGCGGGCGACGCCCGTGCGGCCGCGGTAGAGCTTGCCGTCCGGTGAACGTGTGCCCTCCGGATAGATGCCCAGAGAGTTTCCCTCTCTCAGAACCTTGAGCCCAGATTCCAGCGAGGCTTGCGAGCCGGAGCCTCCGGCTCTGTCCATCGGCAGCTGGTTGTTGAGTTTGAAGAACCACCGGGTGACGGTGCCCTTGAGGCCGCGACCAGTGAAATAGTCCTTCTTCGCCAGATAGACGACAGGCCGAGGTGCCAGAAGGGGGACGAAGATCGAATCCATGAAGTGATTGTGGTTTCCCGCGATGATCGCAGGCCCATCAGACGGGAGGTTGTCCAACCCACGCACCCAGGGACGGAAGAGGATCCGCAGAATGGGTCCGGCCACGACTCGCTTGAGAAACCAGTAGAACACGAGCACCCTTCCCTGTTACGACTCTTTGTCGTCCTCGGACATCATATATCGACACCGTCAACGCACATTCATGCCATGCTGAACCTATGGAGATCGACTACTCACCACAATCGGTGCCGACTGCACCTTACCGGCAGATCGTCCAGGACTCTGCGTCTGCGGTGCTGTTTCTCCATGGGATCACCGGGTCTCCGGCCGCGTGGTTCCCCATCGCCCGGAGCTTGAGCCATCATGGATTCAGCGTCAGCGTGCCGCTGCTTCCGGGCCATGGCACTCGGTGGCAGGACCTCAATTCCACGCCCTGGGCCGAATGGCTCGACGCAGCGAAGGCGGAGCTTCAGGCACTGTCTCGAACTCATTCCCGGGTGGTGGTGGCCGGCCTGTCAATGGGCGGTGCCCTGGCCTTGGCGCTGGGCGCTGGGGATTCCCCTCCCGACGAGCTCGTGCTGGTCAATCCTGCCCTTTACATCGATTCCCCTCTGACACCGTTTCTGCCCGTCCTCAAGCATGTGGTTGCCTCTGTGCCGGCGATCGCCGGCGACATCGCACATCCGGATCGCTGCGAATATGCTTATGATCGCACCCCTGTTGCCGCTATCGCCTCGTTCGCTTCGGCACAGAGAACTCTCCGCGAGGACCTCTGGCGGATCGAATGCCCAGTCACTCTCTTCGTCTCCGGACGCGACGGCGTGGTCGGGCCGCGGACCCTCCGAACCTTGCGGTCGCGTCTGCCGCAGCGACCGACGATCCTATCTCTGCGTCGATCCCGGCACGTAGCCACCTTGGACAATGACGCGGGCATCATCGCCGAGGCGATCCTGGACAAGGCGACATCCGCCGATCGTTTCGCGGCAGGAACCCCCGGAACCGGGGAATAGAGACACCGAGAAGATTGCTGATAGAGAACATGGACGACGAGAAGAACGAGGACTGGCGTGATGAGGTTCCCGAGTCCGAGCGGCTCGGTGATTCTTCGCGCATCAGTGACAGTCACTGGGAGGATCTCGTCAATCAGATAGCCGAGCCCAGCGCCATGATGGGTGATATCCCTGTTGAAGAGGTCAGAGAGAGACTCGAAGAGGAAGAGGGCTGGGAGCCTGGGCCGGCGGAACCCATCGGCTGGCGCACCGCCTCACCGACTCTGATGCTCTCTGTGGTCGCGACGTTCGGCGCTGTCCTCCTGTTGGTTCTCGGTGTGATCTTCTTCCGCCCACTGCCCGGCTGGTTTCTGTTGATCGGCATTGCAGTCGGCCTCGGTGGGGCAGTCGGCCTGTTCTTTCATCTCCCGACGAACCGTTCGCCCGACGAGGACAACGGCGCCTCGGTCTGATGCCGCAGTCGAACTCCGGGCCGTCTCCTGTGTCATGGGCGAGTGAAAGACTGGGGCGCATGTCCACCCCATTCGACCGAGCGCCGTCAGCAATCGCCTCCTCGCAGCTGTCGTTCGACAGTCTTGGCACTCCCCTCCACGAGGTCACTTTCGTCATAGTCGACCTGGAGACAACCGGTACAACTGCCGGAAAGTCGGAGATCACGGAGATCGGTGCGGTCAAGATGCGCGGCGGTGAGGTTCTCGGAGAGTTTCAATCTCTGGTCAAGCCCGAGGAATCAGTGATCAGCCCGTTCGTGGCGCGACTGACCGGCATCACACACGCCATGGTCGATGATGCTCCCTCGATCCGCTCTGTGCTGCCGAGCTTTCTGGAGTTCTGCGTCGGTGCGGTCCTGGTTGCGCACAATGCTCCCTTCGACATCGGCTTCCTCCGCTCCGCGTGTGAAAAGCTCGACTACCACTGGCCTCAGCCGACCGTCCTCGACACCGTCACCTTGTCTCGGCGAGTAGTGAGTCGTGATGAGGTCCGCAATCACAAACTGTCGACTCTCGCCGCTCATTTCGGAACCGAGGTCTCCCCCGACCACAGGGCACTCTCCGATGCCAAGGCCACCGGAGAGCTGCTGCATCGGGTGCTGGAGCGATTCGGCGGCTATGGCATCACAACTCTCGAAGAGCTGGCCACGGTGCGCCAGTCCGGATGGGCGAAACGCCAAGCAAAATCTCATCTTGCCAAGGGAGTTCCGGCCGAACCAGGCGTCTACATGTTCCTCGATGGAACTCGCCGAGTCCTCTACATCGGCAAATCCGGAAATATGTTGCGCCGAGTCCGGGGCTATTTCAACGCTTCAGAGAACCGCGGTCGGATGGCTGAGATGATCACAGCAGCTCAGGAGGTCAGCTGTCTGCCATGCGCGCATGCGCTCGAGGCCGAGGTCAGAGAGATTCGCCTGATCGGAGAGCTCGCCCCGCCGTATAACCGTCGGTCGAAGAATCCCGAACGCAATTCCTGGATCGTTCTCAGCGACGAGACGTATCCGAGGTTGTCGGTCGTCCGTTCGAACACCGCATTGGAGAAGTCGCCAGCAACGCCGATGGGCCCGTTCCGGTCACGCAAGACGGCCCAAGCGGTGAAGGAGCTTCTCGACACCCTCTATCCCGTCAAACGATGCACGGCGAAGATCACCTCCGCCAATCTCGGATCGCACCGCCCGTGCGTGAGTTCCCAGGTCGGTCAGTGCGGAGGTCCCTGCGCCGGCGTGACCGACAGGCAGGCGTACCTGGCCGATATCAGCGATCTGTTCGCGGTCATGGACGGTGATTTCTCAACGCTGCGCAATCTGTGTACGCAGAGAATGTCGAGATTGGCCACCGAAGCCCGATATGAGACGGCCGCCGAGGTGCGCGATGCCATGCGTTCAGGTCTGGCTAACGCCGCACGGGCAGAGTCCGTTCGTGCTCTGCGAGATATTCCTGAGGTCCATGCGTACGCTCCGGGGCCCGAGGGAGGGTTCGATCTCGCCGTCATCCGACACGGGAAGCTGGCAGCCGCTGCACACTCCCATGGCTCGCGGGGAATCGACGAGGTCTTCGTTGCCATTCACGCGACCGCGGAATGGGTTCCTGCGCCAGGGAAGCTTCCGGCAGCATCTGACTCTCTGCCGGAAGAGACCAGGCTCCTGTCCCATTGGCTGCAGACGGCTACGCTGACCTCGATGCGGGGAGCTTGGTCGCTCTCCCGCACCGGGGCCAACTTCCACGCGCAGGAATCAGGGACGGTTGGTCTCGGCGACCCTGTGTGAGACCGCGATGAGTTGGTCGAGCTTCTGTGCACCGAGGCCGGCATCAACCGTTTCCTCTGCAATGGTCAGCTTCGCCGCCATTCGCTCAGTCAGGCTGCCCACAGCAGACTCATCGGCTGCAACAAGTGCCGCCGCTGTATTGATGAGTACGATGTCGCGCACCGCTGACTTCTCTCCGTTGAGCACCGATCGAGTGATCTCAGCGTTCTGTTCGGGCCCACCGCCACGCAGATCGTTCTTTGTGACACGTTCAAAGCCCAGGTCAAGGGCATCGAAGGTCATGTGTTCGACCTCTCCGTGACGAATCTCCCACACATCGTTGACATCGGTGTTGCTCAGTTCGTCCAACCCATCTCTGGAACGGAACACGACTGCCTGGTGACCGCGCTTGGCCAAGGTGCCGACAACCAAAGGCGCCATCTGAGCATCAGCGACACCGATCGCGGTGTGACGGGCACGGGCCGGGTTCGTCAACGGTCCGAGGATGTTGAACGCGGTCGGGACGCTGATCTGACGACGCACTGCCGCCACGAACTGCATCGACGGGTGGAAGACGTTGGCGAAGCAGAATGCCAGGCCGACTTCCTTCGCGATGATGCCCGTCTGCTCCGGGGTGATGTCGAAGCGGACTCCTAGAGCTTCGAGCACATCGGCGGAGCCGGATGCCGACGACGTTGCACGGTTGCCATGCTTGACGACGCGCCGCCCGCTCGCGGAGATGATCATCGCTGCAGTTGAGGAGATATTGGCAGTCTTCGCCCGATCGCCGCCGGTGCCGACGATATCGACCGAATCTTCAAGACCCGGCAGCGGCACGGCGTGGTCCATCATCGCGGAGACCAGACCGGCTATCTCGGCGACGGTCTCACCCTTTGTATGGTGTGCCACGAGAAATGCGGCCATTGTCACATCGGGCGTCTGACCCGACATGATCTGGTCCATTGCCCAAGCGGCGGCGGCCTCGTCGAGATCCTGCTGGTGCATGAGCGTCATAAGCAGATCGGGCCAGCTGTAGGTGGTGCCCTGGGGTGTGGTTCGGAGCCCGGAATCCTGTGTTTCCGGGCTTGTCGTACGCGGTGTCTCCGTCATCCGAATGAACTCTCCTTAAGGGACTTCCACCACCTCTGACTACGAGATGGAACTTACCTGCGGCATCCTATCCTGTCTTCGACACGCGGGGGCCAGGTACTCCGAATACGAGATTCCGGCACCAAATCAAGGTTTTCGCTACACCGTGTAGAAAAATATTCACCGAAAGCTGGGTAAAAGATGAAAACTCACCCCGAGACGAGTAATAATGGGGTTGTGTCAACTGCCACTGCATCTCAAACAGCGCCAGCACATCCGGTTGTCAATCGTCCGAATGTGACCACGGTGGGCTTCATCGTGTTCCTCGCGAGCGACCTGATGTTCTTTGCCGCGCTCTTCGCCATGTACTTCACCATTCGATCCGTCGTGCCGGAATTATGGGAGACCCAGACCGAGGTCCTCGACATTCCATACGCGCTCGGCAACACGCTCATTTTGGTGTCGTCTTCATTCACCTGCCAGCTGGGCGTCTTCGCAGCGGAGAAGTTCCGTCCCCGCCGGACGGGCTCTCTGTTCAACATCGCCAAATGGGGAATGGTCGAGTGGTTCTACCTCACCTTCCTCCTTGGCGCGGTCTTCGTCTCCGGCCAGGTGATGGAATACGCCACCCTGGTCAGCGAGGGCATCGCCATCAACAGCGATGGCTATGGTTCCGTCTTCTACCTGACCACCGGGTTCCACGGTATTCACGTGACCATCGGACTCATCTGCTTCCTGCTCGTGATCGGACGAGCATACGGAGCCAAGAAGTTCGGTCATCATGAGGCCACATTCGCGATCTGCGTGTCCTACTACTGGCACTTCGTCGACGTCGTCTGGGTGGGTCTCTTCGGAGTCATCTACCTCCTTCAGTAGTCGGCTCGAGATGCTCGGCCATTCGGACGTACAACATTTAAAGCAAAGGACGATCACGTGAAGCTTTTAGCAGATCGCCGCAGGCATCCAATGGCACTGGTTGTGCTGCTCTTGGTGGGCCTGCTGATGACTGGCGGAGCCTACGCACTCTTCACTCAGACATCGAGCGCTAAAGCAGATACTGCCAGCGCATCGGATGTCGACGAAGGCAAGAAGCTCTTCGCTGCGAACTGTGCAACATGCCACGGACTCAGCGGCGAGGGCTCGAAGGCCGGACCGGGTCTCATCGGAGTTGGTGCAGCAGCAGTTGACTTCCAGGTCGGAACCGGGCGCATGCCGCTGCAGTCCAATGGTCCGCAGGCACGCGTCAAAGAACCCCAGTTCGACGAAGAGCAGACAGCTCAGCTGGCTGCCTATGTCGCTTCGCTGGGTCCTGGCCCAGCCGTCCCTGAGGACGAAAACCTCGATGCGTCCAAGGGTGATCCTGCTGCAGGCGGCAGTCTCTTCCGCACCAACTGCGCCATGTGCCACAACGTGGTCGGCGCCGGCGGTGCTCTGACCCGAGGCAAATACGCACCGAACCTGGCGGATGTCTCCGAGAAGCACCTGTACGAAGCGATGCAGACCGGTCCGCAGAATATGCCAATCTTCAACGACGCGAACCTGACTCCCGATGACAAGCGCGATGTGATCGCCTATGTCAAAGAGGTGTCGGATACTCCCTCGCCCGGTGGTTTCAAGCTGGGGTCCCTGGGACCGGTGGCTGAAGGCCTCTTCATCTGGTTCTTCGGCCTCAGCGCAGTCATCGGACTGACAGTATGGCTGTCGTCCAGGGCAAAGTGAGTCAGTCAATGTCGTTCAGTAATCACCACGAGAAAAGACGGGGAATTCAATGACCTCGAAAGACCACTTCGGCGGCGGCAGCCAGCTCGAGGAGTTGAATGGGTTCACGAACCCTGGGCTGCCGGAACACAAGCCTCGGCTTGCTGACGAAGACCCGAAGGCCGCAAAGGTCGCCGAACGCCAGGTTGCGGCGTGGTTCGTGCTGTCGATGGTCGGAACCATCTGGTTCATCGTCGCCTACTTCCTGTTCTCTCCCGGCGAGACGATGCAGAGCATTCGACTCCACAACACCTCCATCGGCCTCGGCGCCGCGGTCGCGATGTTCTCCATCGGCGTCGGTGCCGTTCTGTGGGCGAAGAACCTCATGAGCGATCACGAGGGAATCGATGAGCGTCATGACATCGGTGGCAGTGAAGAGGATCAGGCAGTTGCCCTTGAGATCCTGCACCAGGCGAAGGAAGAGTCGGGAATCGCCCGACGTCCTCTCCTGCGCAACACGCTGATCGCGGCACTGGCCATCGCTCCCCTGCCCGCAGTCCTCGTATTCCGTGACCTGGGCCCACTGCCCGGGGACAAGCTGTTCCACACGCTCTGGGGCAAAGGCATCCGCCTGATCCAGGACCCGGGTGGCATTCCATCGGTGGAATCCGAGCGCCCGATCAAGGCAGACGACGTCACCATCGGATCGGCCTACCACGTACTGCCATCGGGCATCGGCGATGAAGAGAAGGCCGAACACCCGTTGGAGGAGAAGGCAAAAGCCGCCGTTCTCCTGATGCGCATCGATCCCAAGGAACTCAAAGAGGATCCGGATCGCAAGGACTGGTCACACGACGGCATCGTCGCCTATTCCAAGATCTGCACCCATGTCGGTTGCCCTGTCGCACTGTATGAGCACCAGACACACCACCTGCTCTGCCCGTGCCACCAGTCGACCTTCGACGTGACCGAACACTGCAAGGTCATCTTCGGCCCGGCCAAGCGTCCACTGCCGCAGCTGCCCATCTCGGTCGACAGCGAAGGCTATCTGGTCGCACAGTCGGACTTCCCTGAGCCCGTCGGACCTACGTTCTGGGAGATCAATCACCCATGAGTACTACACAACCCACAACCACCATCGGGAAGGCCGCGAACTTCGCCGAAACTCGAGTCGGGGCTTCAGTCCTCGTCCGCGAGTTCGGACGCAAGATCTTTCCTTCCCACTGGTCGTTCATGCTCGGTGAGGTCGCTCTCTACAGCTTCGTCATCGTTATCCTCTCCGGAACGTTCCTGACCTTCTTCTTCACCCCTGCAATGGGCGAGATGCACTATGAAGGTCCTTGGGCGCCGCTGCGCGGCGTCGAGATCTCAGAGGCATACAACTCGACGCTGGCGATCTCATTCGAGATCCGCGGTGGCCTGTTCATCCGTCAGATGCACCACTGGGGTGCACTGCTGTTCGTTGCGGCACTGAGCATCCACATGCTGCGCGTGTTCTTCACCGGTGCGTTCCGTCGCCCTCGCGAGCTCAACTGGATCGTCGGTGTGCTTCTGGTGATCATGGGAATGGCGGCAGGTTTCACCGGCTACTCACTTCCCGATGATCTGCTCTCGGGCAACGGTCTGCGAATCATTGACGGTATCGTCAAATCATTGCCGCTGGTCGGAACATATCTCTCGTTCTTCATCTTCGGCGGCGAGTTCCCTGGCACTGACATTGTCGCCAGGCTCTACTCCCTCCACATCATGATCGTTCCCGCGCTGCTGATCGCTCTGATCGGCATTCACCTGGTGTTCGTCGTCGTACACAAGCACACGCAGTACCCAGGCGCAGGCAACACCGAGAAGAACGTTGTCGGCGAGCCTGTTCTGCCGACATTCGCAGCCAAGGGCGGAGGCTTCTTCTTCCTCATCTTCGGCTTGCTGGCTCTGATCTCAGCTCTGTTCACGATCAACCCGATCTGGAACTACGGCCCCTATGACCCCTCACCGGTGTCTGCAGGTACACAGCCCGACTGGTACATCGGTTGGGCAGACGGATTCCTCCGCATTGTTCCAGGCTGGCTCGAGTTCTACATTGCCGGCTGGCCGATCTCGCTGAATATCAACAGCGCAGTCATTGTCATGGGCGGCGTGTTCGGAGCAATGTTCATCTATCCGTTCTTCGAGTCCTGGCTGCTCAAGGACAAGCGTGAACACCACATCCTCGATCGTCCACGCAACAACCCCACGCGTACTGCCATCGGTGTTGCAGGCATCATCTTCTACTGCAACATGTGGGCTGCGGCCTCGGGCGACATCATTGCCGTGTTCTTCCAGATGTCACTCAACGACATGATCTACATATTCCGCATCGTGTTCTTCCTCGGACCGATCATCGGCTACATGATCACGAAGCGGATGTGCATCGGTCTGCAGCGCAAGGATCGTGAGATCGCACTGCATGGTCGTGAGACGGCCAATATCATCCGTCTCCCCCACGGCGAGTTCCTTGAGCGTCACGAAGCTCTGCCTCCCCATAAGCTGTGGAAGCTGACAGCGTTTGAGTCGCCGACGTACACGCCTGCGGAGCCGAATGCGGACGGTAAGATCACCGGACTCGAGAAGTTCCGTGCGAAGCTCTCCAAGTTCTTCTTTGAGGACCGTGTTGCTCCAGTGACTAAGCAGGAGCTCGAAGCATCGCACCACGACCACGATTCGGTTGAGTCGAACACTCACAACCAGATCGGTCACTGATCGAGTCTGAGTTCAGATGACGTGATTCTGACGAGTCGACGGTATGACGGAGGGGCCCAACAGTTTATGTTGGGCCCCTCCGTCATACTGTCATCGTGTGCCGCTGAACATTCGAACTCAGTGTTTGAGCGGTCATCCTTCTGCGAGCCACAGTCGACCATTCGTGCTGTAGCCTTCACCATCACCGAGGTGGTGCTGGAGTGTTCCATCTGATTGAAGTCGGCCCAGATCGCAGACTTCTAGCCTTCGATCTGCCCCATCATTCCACGTGCGGCCAGGATCGACACCCGAACTGCGCTGCGGCCCACGAGGGAAGTTCCGACACCCGGCACCGGGCTCTGAATCAGCATCACCAACAGAGACGTCATAGGCTCCGCTCGCTCCTGCTCCCCCGTCGGTCCGATCAGGGGTCGTAGCAGTTTGAACGTGAGATCTACTCGGCGAGGTTCACCGGTGTGTCCTGGGCAGCACGAATACCAAGGTGCCCCCGACCAAACTGCTCGGGGGCACTCCCAGCTGCCGTGAGGATGTTGCGTCAGGTCAGCGTCGTGGACCTTATGCGAGAAGAATCCAGGCATCATTATCATCTGACCGATGCTGATCAACGTGGGGAACACTACGGTGTGCTCGATCGACGTGTTCGGACCGACTGTCGTGAACAACCACTGCCACCGCGTCTAGGTGTGTGCACCAGGTGTCAGCAAAGATCGCGAGCTGTGGCGGTCGTCGACGCGGGCGAAGATCGGTCAGGCCACTACGGTCCCGGGCAACGTGCCCATGTCGATGAAGATGAGGCTGCGTCTGCAGGTGCGATCATTGGGTGGCCGCAGGATTCAGCAGTGTGTGGTTCTGGAACGCGCCGCCGACGGTGAAGATCGCGTGGACCAACACGCCAAGGAGAAGGCTGGTCGAGGCGAGGAGTTGAGTACTGCACTCCGTCCGGCCTGGTCCTCTCAGAGCTCTGGAGACACTCATGGTTGCCAAGGTGGTGACAGCGATCTGGCGGGTCGACTGGCAGACCATTGCCACGGAAGAAGTCGTCGCTGGTGCCCGCGGCTCTGGGACTGATCCATGAGACTGCACGTGAGCACAGCGATGGCCCGAACTCTGATGAGTCCGGGCCATCGCTGTGCTATCTGATATCAGTGTTCGGTCTGGAACGAATCAGTGAGCGTGGTCCCCACGATCATGTTCGTACGACAGTCCGACCAGAGCCACCAGGCCGAGTACGGCACCGAAGGGGAAGATCCACCAACCCATGGCAATTCCGTAGAACGCCACAGCAGCTGCACCGGCACACGCGATCGGCCACCAGCTCCAAGGGCTGAAGAAGCCGTAGTCCGCATCAGCATCGGAGATCTCCGCATGCTCATTGTCCTGGGGCTGGCGACCGACTCGACGGTCTGTCAGCCACAGGTAGACGCCGATCATCAAGGACATCGCACCGACGAGGAGCAGTGCCGGGAATCCGACCATCTCCGAGAAGTCCGTGAAGAAGCCGTAGAAGACTCCAACGGCCGCGAAGAAGATGCCACAGATCACGAAGACATAGATCGAGGATTTCACTTGACATTACCTCCTGTGAGTTGCGGCTCTGCGGTCCCGTGCCCGGCGTACTCGAGCAGTTCCGGGTGGTTCACATCGAATGCCGGGCGCTCGGAACGGATGCGAGGCAGCGAGGTGAAGTTGTGGCGAGGAGGCGGGCAGGATGTCGCCCACTCGAGTGATCCGCCGTAACCCCAAGGGTCATCTACTGTCACCTTCGGTGCATTGCGAGCGGTGATCCACACGTTCCAGAAGAAGGGAACCATGGACAGGCCGAGGAGCATTGCGCCGACAGTCGACACCTGGTTCATCCAGGTGAAGCCGTCTTGCGGGAGGTAGTCGGCATAACGGCGGGGCATTCCGTCGACTCCCAGCCAGTGCTGGACGAGGAAGGTGCCGTGGAAGCCGACGAACAGCATCCAGAAGTGAATGTGTCCCAGCTTCTCATTGAGCATCCTGCCGGTCCACTTGGGCCACCAGAAGTAGAACCCGGCGAACATCGCGAACACGACGGTACCGAAGACCACGTAGTGGAAGTGGGCGACCACGAAGTAGGAGTCAGAGACCTGCATATCGAGAGCAGGGCTGGCCAGGATGACACCGGTGAGACCACCGAAGAGGAATGTGACGAGGAACCCGATGGACCAGACCATCGGAGTCTCGAAGGTGATCGACCCTCGCCACATCGTGCCGACCCAGTTGAAGAACTTCACCCCAGTCGGAATCGCGATGAGCATCGTCATGAAGGCGAAGAACGGCAGTGCGACGACGCCGGTGACATACATGTGGTGCGCCCAAACAGTCACAGACAGTGCCGCGATCGAGATCGTTGCGAAGACCAGTTCCTTGTAGCCGAAGACGGGCTTACGGCTGAATACTGGGAAGATCTCCGTCACGATGCCGAAGAAGGGCAGAGCAATGACATAAACCTCCGGGTGACCGAAGAACCAGAACAGGTGCTGCCACAGTATCGGCCCACCGTTGCCGGGGCTGAAGACGTGTGATCCCAATACTCGGTCAGCTCCCAACACGAGCAGAGCTGCCGCGAGAGGCTGGAAGGCCATCAAGACGAGGATGCCGGTGATGAGGGTGTTCCAGGTGAAGATTGGCATACGGAACATGGTCATACCTGGAGCACGCATCGTGATGATGGTGGTGATGAAGTTGACCGAGCCGAGGATCGTTCCGATTCCCTGCAGCGCCAAGCCGAGTACCCAGAGGTTTCCGCCGGCACCCGGAGTGAACGTTGTATTGCTCAGAGGCGCGTACGCGGTCCATCCGAACGAGGCAGCACCCTGAGGGGTGAGGAAGCCGGAAAGGGCGATCAGCGAACCGAAGAGGAACATCCAGAAGGCGAAGGCGTTGAGACGGGGGAAAGCCACGTCCGGCGCACCGATCTGCAGCGGCATGATCACGTTGGCGAAGCCTGAGAACAGCGGAGTTGCGAACATCAGCAGCATCAGCGTGCCATGCATGGTGAACAGCTGGTTGTACTGTTCCTTCGTCTCAATGATCTGCATACCCGGATCGAAGAGCTCGAGCCGGATGATGAGCGCCATGACGCCACCGACGCAGAAGAAGATGAACGATGCGATCAGGTACATGTAGCCGATCGTCTTATGGTCGGTCGACGTGATCCAGTCGACGATGACCTTTCCCTTGCTCCGAGGAACAACAGGGGCATCAAGAGCCGGCTGATTCATCGTTGCGGTCATTTTTCAGCACCTTCTTTCGGGTACCAGTTGCGATCGTACTCAGGACCGAGCTGACCCTTGTTGCCTTCGTCGCCGAGGGACTTGGTGTAGTCCTCGAATTCGGCCTTGGATACGACCTTCACGTTGAAGAGCATCTCCGAGTGGTACTCACCGCACAGCTCGGCGCACTTGCCTACGTACTCGCCTTCTTTCTCGGCGCGCAGATGCAGACTCTGGTCGTGACCAGGAATCATGTCGCGCTTCTCGAGGAATGCGGGGACCCAGAACGAGTGGATGACATCGCGTGAACGAAGTTTGATTTCGAGGTCGGTGTCGACCGGGAGGTAGAGGGTCGGCGCCTTCTCCCCCGGCTTCTCAGAGCCGTCGAGGTGAACCTGCGTACCTGCGTAGTACACGTCTTGATTGACGTAGTTGAAGTCCCACGCCCATTGTTTTGCGGCGACTTCGATGACCTGTTCACCTGGAGTGGTGTCGTCGGTGGTCTTCTCCATGACCTGGACGCTCTGGAAGAAGAATCCGAGAACCAGGATGACTGGGGTGACCGTGAACAGGATTTCGATCGGCATACTGTAGCGCAGCTGCACAGGCAGTCCGCGATCGTTCTTGCGGCGGCGGTAAGCGACCATCGACCACAGGATGAGCCCCCAGACGATCAGCCCCACGATCAGCAGGGCGATCCATGCGCCGTTCCACAGTGAGGTGTAAGCCTCGGTGTGGTTGGTGGCGCCCTTCGATTCGGCGGGGAAGAATCCTGTGGAGACTTGCTCTTTCGTGCAGCCGGACAGCAACGCCAGTACAGCGACGGCGCCCAGAGTGCCGAGCCGCTTCGCCCAGGACCTTCCCGGTCCTGCCTGATTCGGAGAATCCACGTGCAGCCTTTCACAACCTTATTCGTCCTCCGGGTGCCCGAAGAACGAATTCTTACTATGTCAGTTACCAGAGTACCGCTACAAGCGGTAGAAATTCACATGCAAATGATCATTTGTTGAGAATAACCTGACAACGATTCCCGCGGAGAGCGGAATCTAGCCGAGCGGAGTAGTCGAGACCGCTGATCTCCGACACGCCGAGGCTTGCCAGGTGTGATGTCTGCCACTGAGTATCGATGAGCCATCCATTTGCGTCGTCAACGGTGTCGACCGAGGTGGGAAGCGTTGGAGCCGTGATTCCATCGAAGAGGGAGACGAGGTGGACAAGTGCGGCTTTCGAGGCATCTCGCTGGGTATGGAACATCGATTCTCCGGCGAAGAACGAGCCCATGGCCACACCGTACAGACCCCCCACGAGGACGCCTTCTGATCTGACTTCGACAGAATGAGCCCACCCGTCAGCGTGGAGGCCCAAATAGAGGCCGATGATGTCTTCGGTGATCCAGCTGCCGGGCCTGCTCGGATCCGCACAGGCGCGAATGACCCGTTCGAAATCCGTGTTGACGCTGCACTCGAAACGGCGCATCGATTTGCGCAGGCTTTTGCTGACTCTGAGGTCTCCCGGGAAGAGCACACCGCGACGTCGCGGAGCCCACCATCCCACTCGTCCGGTGCCGCCGCTGCCGATGCCCATGGGGAACAGTCCGGCCCGGTACGAAGAGAGGACCTGGGGCTGCGTTGCCGTGTATGACACGGCGCGCAGATCCTCCAGGTCCATCTCAGTGACTTTCAGGTCTGTTTCAGCGGGCGGACATCAGTGGAACGAGTCGCCGCATGCGCAGGAGCCGCCAGCGTTCGGATTGTCGATCGTGAAGCCCTGCTTCTCGATGGTGTCAGCGAAATCGATGGTCGAGCCACCGAGGTAGGGCACGCTCATCCGATCCACGATGACCTCGACTCCGTCGAAGTCACGCACAGCGTCACCGTCGAGCTGACGCTCGTCGAAGTACAGCTGGTAGATCAGACCAGAGCAGCCGCCGGGCTGAACGGCCACACGCAGGCGCAGGTCATCGCGACCTTCCTGCTGCAACAGGCTGCGCACCTTGTCGGCCGCCGTGCTCGACAGCTCAACCTCGTGCGTGGCCATCGCTTCGTTCGTCACAGTCATGGTTACTCCTTATTTCGATCCTGCCTGTCTCCAGGCTACACCGCGCACAACGCTATCGACGATGAACCTATTCCCGAGTCGCCCTCAGCCGACTGCCAGTTTCTGCAGAAGGAGCGCCTCAGCGACGATTGCCGCCTTGAAATCGGGCAGATACAGCGACTCATTGGCGCTGTGTGCTCTGGCGTCCGGGTCCTCGACTCCGGTGACCAGGATAGAGGCCTGCGGGAACACCTCGAGGAGATCGGCGATGAACGGTATCGAGCCGCCGATGCCCATAGTCACGGACTCCTGCCCCCACGCTTCGGTGAGGGCGCGTTGGGCGGTATGCACCACGGGATCGTTCATATCGGCCTGCCACGGGCTGCCGCCTTCCGTGTCGCCGATGGTGAGGGTGGCGCCGAAGGGAAGATTGTCACGCAGGTGCGCTTCGACAGCCTGGACTGCGTTCTCGGGTGTGTCTCCTGGGGCCAAGCGGATCGACAGCTTTGCCCGCAAGCTCGACTGGAGAGTGTTCGAGGAGACGTCGACGTCGGGAATGTCGAGTCCGATGACTGTGATCGAGGGCTGGGTCCACAGTCGGGACGCCAGGGACCCGGAGCCGATGAGTGAAGTCGATTCGAGAACACCGGAGTCGGAGCGGATCGTTGACTCTTCGTAGTCGATGTCACTGTCGACCTGTGCCTTGAGTCCTTGCACGGCAACGGAGCCGTTGTCATCGTGGAGGCTGCTCAGCACTCGTGTCATAGCCAGCATCGCGTCGGGGACGATTCCGCCGTACATTCCCGAATGCACCGCGTGATCGAGCGTGGAGATCTCGAATTCGATGGCGCACATGCCCCGCAGACTCGTTGTCAGAGCTGGCGTGCCCGCCGCCCAATTCCCCGAATCCGCGACGACGATGACGTCGGCAGCAAGCTTGTCCTGGTAGGTCTCAAGGAAGTTGCGGAAGCTCGGGCTGCCGGCCTCTTCCTCGCCTTCGATGAAGAGAGTCACTCCTACGCCGAGGCGGTCTGCCAGGAGCCGCAGCGAGGTGAGGTGGACCATGATGCCGGCTTTGTCGTCGGCGGCCCCGCGACCGTAGAGCCGATCCCCGGTCCGGCTGGCGACGAAGGGTTCGGTGTCCCAAGCGTCGGGCTTGCCCGGAGGCTGGACGTCGTGGTGTGCGTAGAGCAGGACAGTCGGTGCCCCTGCCGGAGCCGGCACCGAGGCGACAACAGCCGGGTACCCGTCCGTTCCGTCCCCCTGTGCCGCGTTCAGGATGTCGACGTCGAGGCCCAGATTGCGGGCGAGGCCGGCGACTGCTTCAGCGCTGGCTCGAACGTTCGCGGGATCGAAGCTCGGCCAGGCGACCGAGGGGATCGCCACGAGATCGGTCAGCTGGTCGATGACCTCGTCGAAAATAGTGTCGAGTTCGGCATGCAATTGTGCACTGTCCAGTGCAGGAGTCGATTCGCTCATTCTCCAAAGGTAGTATTCATTAGGTGTTCGGAAGCAAAAAATCTCATGAGGATGCGCAATCCTCCGACAATCGACCGGTGAACGATGACGGTTCACACCCTGGTGCTGCCACGCAGCGTGAGGCTGAGCAGAAGAAAGGACGGCCGACGCCCAAACGCAGTCAGCAGGAATCGGTGCGCAAGCAGCCGCTGGTTTCGAAGGATCGCAAGGTGGCGAACCAGAGGGCCAAGGAACAGACGCGCAAGGACCGCGATCGGGCCCGCATCGGCATGATGAACGGTGAAGAGCAGTACCTCACACGCCGCGACAAAGGTCCCCAGCGTCGCTACGTTCGCGACTACATCGATGCTCGCTTCTCCATCGGAGAACTATTCATCCCCGCCGCGATTCTGATCTTGGTTGTGGCATTCACACAGCCGGTCGCCATTCAGCAGTACTTCACCTACGCGGTCTGGGGCCTGCTGGCGTTGGTCATCCTCGACGGCGTGATCGTCAACTATATCCTCAAGGGACGGTTGAAAGCCAAGTTCGGAACCGTCGAACGAGGCCTGGCCTTCTACGCGATCATGCGCAGCGTCCAGATTCGTCCGCTGCGCATGCCGAAGCCTCAGGTCAAGCGCCGCCAGTACCCCGAGTGAGCAGAGTCCGCGCACGCCTGGCGCGGATGATCCGTCCGGGCCAGAACGGTCCGGAGTAGATCATCTCCGAATAGGACTGAACAAGATCAGCGCCCGCCGCAAGTCGGGCGCTGACGTCATTGGCATCAGCGATTCCGCCGACCGAGATGATGCTCAAGTTCTCGCCGACGGTGGCTTTGACCAACCGCAGGACCTCCATCGACCGGCGAGCCAGCGGTCGGCCCGAGATTCCACCAGCCTGGCCGCGAGCGAAGTCCGCTTCCCGACCACTCAGCACGTCCCGATCGATCGTGGTGTTGGTGGTGATGAGGCCATCGACACCCGAACGCACAGCGAGATCACAGATCTCAGCGACATCGTCGTCGTTGAGATCGGGTGCGATCTTGACCAGCAGCGGCACATGACCGAGCGTGGAACGAGGAGTTGTGACCACCTCGGCGGCGGCAGAGCGCACGGCGTCGATGATGGGCTCCAGACTCGACACAGACTGCAGGTCACGCAGACCCGGAGTGTTCGGCGAACTCACATTGATGACGAGGTAGTCAGCCAGAGGCGCACAGAACCGCGCTGAACTCGCATAGTCCTCGACCGCATCGGCAGCGTCGACGACCTTGGTCTTGCCGATGTTGATCCCGATGATCGGACGCTGCGCAGACGGCAGGGAGGCAATCGACCTCCGCTGCTCTTCGATGTTGAAAGCGGCCTGCCGGGCACCCTGGTTGTTGAAGCCCATCCGATTGAGCAGTGCAATATTGTCGCGCAGGCGAAACAGTCGCGGCTTGTCATTGCCGGGCTGAGCATGAGCGGTGATCGTGCCGACCTCGATATGGCCGAAGCCCAGCGCAGACAGAGCGCGAATCCCCTCACCGTTCTTGTCGAAACCAGCTGCGAGTCCGAGGCGATTGGGAAAGCGCAGGCCCAGCACATCCACCTCATCGCGGGTGCCGCGGGCCAGAACCAGACGCAGCAGACGTCCCAGACCAGGGACGGAGTCGAGGATTCTCAGCGCTGTGAACGACACATGATGTGCCCGTTCGGCATCCATAGGGGCGAAGAAGAGTCTGAAGATAAGTGAGTACACACTCCCAGAATATGTCAGGTGAAAGATCGGCCGAAGTGCGGCACGGTTCGCAGACATCGAGAATTCACACAGATCCCTGCTCAGAACGGTCACCGTTTATCCATCCCCCGTGAAATGGCATTAGGATCGATTCAACGTTCAAAGACGATGAAAGGGAATATATGCCCAGTGCATCCACGCCCACCAGCTACTCTTCGACCACACTCGTGAAAGCCACCGCTTCTGTTCTGGTGTTGGGAGTCGCTGACGACAAGGTCCTCGGCCTCGACACTGCGAAAACCGCACGCACCGCTCTGGAGGACGTGGTCCGCGCCATCGAATTCAGCGGCAAGGCCGGATCCACAGCACGAGTAGCCGCGCCCAAGGGCTTCTCCTCCTCGAGTATCCTGCTGGTCGGTCTCGGCACCTTCGACTCCACAGCGCGCGGCACCGACGCCGCAGCGAAGTCGCACGAAGCCCTCCGCCGCGCCGCAGGCAGTGCCCTGCGTGCCCTCGACGGTGTGGATTCGATTGCCATGGGCCTGCCGGCCATCACCGCCCAGGCTGTCGAAGCCGTCACCATCGGCGCAGGCCTCGGCGCCTACCGCTACATCGACTACCGCAGCCAGGACGCAGACAAGGTGCCCGGAACAGTCTCCATCCTCGGGCCCAAGAGCAAAGAGCACTCGGCGGCACACGCCAGCGGCGCGATCATCGCCGCAGCGACGAACCGGGCCCGAGACCTCGTCAACACCCCTCCCCTCGATCTCTACCCCGAATCCTTCGCCCAGCGCGTCAAGGACCAGGGCAAGGAACGCAAGCTCAAGGTGAGCGTCCTCGGCGAGAAGGAACTCCAGGCCGGTGGATACGGTGGAATCATCGGTGTCGGCCAAGGTTCAACTCGCGGCCCGCGCCTGGTCAAGGTCGAGTACTCCCCCAAAGGCGCCGAACGCCACGTGAGCTTCGTCGGCAAGGGCATCACCTTCGACTCCGGCGGCATCTCCCTCAAGCCCGCAGCGAGCATGGAGGACATGAAATCCGACATGGCCGGCGCCGCAGCCGTCGTCCAGGCCCTGTTCGCCATCGCAGACCTGGGACTGCCCGTCCGTGCGACTGCCTGGCTGCCCCTGGCCGAGAACATGCCGGGATCATCGGCCACTCGACCCAGCGACGTGCTGCATATGCGCAGCGGCAAGACGGTCGAAGTCACCAATACCGATGCCGAGGGCCGATTGGTTCTCGCCGACGCATTGGCAGACGCCGACGCAGAGAATCCCGATCTGCTCATCGATGTGGCCACACTGACGGGAGCACAGGTCGTGGCCTTGGGCAATCGGACATCAGGCGTCATGGGTGCTGAGGCTGCACGCAGTCTCGTGACCGCCTCGGCGACGGAAGCCGGCGAAGAGATGTGGGCAATGCCGATCCCCGAAGAGATGCTCTCCGGTTTCGACTCCAACGCAGCCGACCTGAAGAACTCCGGACCGCGCCCCGGCGGTATGCTCGCCGCCGCCGCATTCCTCCAGGAATTCGTCAGCGAGGACGCTAACTGGGCCCACATCGACATCGCCGGACCGAGCTTCAACACCGGGTCCGCGTTCGGCTACACCCCAGTCGCCGCCACCGGCGCGGCAGTTCGGACCCTCATCCAAGCAGCGAAGCAGGTGAACTGACACAACAGTTTCTACACACTGTCGATCTTGACGTGATCATCACCACCTGTGTCCAAACAGACAGCGTGTGCTTTCGCCCTTGGCGAGAAAAGTGGAAAGATAGAAGGAAAGCTGCGTAAGGCAGGCTTATTCACAGCTACGAGGAGTAATCCGTGAGTGACTCATTGACCTACGACCTTGTCGTTCTGGGCGGCGGAACCGGCGGCTACGCTGCCGCGCTGCGTGCTGCAGAGCTCGACATGAAGGTTGCTTTGATCGAACGCGACAAGGTTGGCGGCACATGCTTGCACCGCGGTTGTGTTCCGACGAAGGCGCTTCTGCATGCTGCAGAAGTCGCCGACACAGCGAAGGAATCGTCCAACTTCGGCATTGAGGTCGAATTCAAGGGCATCGACATCGAGAAAGTTCTCGACTACAAGAACAATGTCATTTCTCGTAACTACAAAGGCCTGCAGGGTCTGGTCAAGGCACGTGGAATCGACACGTACTTCGGCACCGGCAAGCTCGTCGGCAAGGATACGGTCGAGGTCGAGGGTGAAGACGGCAAGCACACCGTCACCGGCACCAACGTTCTCCTGTCAACGGGTTCGACGTCGAAGACCATCGGCCTCGACATCACCGAGCGTGTGATCACGAGCACCGAAGCCCTCGAGCTCGACAAGGTCCCCGGCTCGGCGATCGTTCTCGGCGGCGGCGTCATCGGCGTCGAGTTCGCCAGCGTGTGGTCGTCGTTCGGTGCCCAGGTCACCATCGTTGAGGGACTCAAGCACCTCGTGGCCAACGAGGACGAGACGATCTCGAAGAACCTCGAACGTGCCTTCAAGAAGCGCAAGATCGGCTTCAAGCTCGGTACCATGTTCAAGGGCGTCGAAGAGACCGCCGACGGAGTCAAGGTGACTCTCGAAGACGGTTCGGTCCTCGAAGCCGAGTACCTTCTCGTAGCTGTCGGCCGTGGCCCGGTCACCGACGGCTTCGGCTTCGAAGAGCAGGGCATCCCCATGGACCGCGGATTCGTCCTGGCCAACGAGCGACTCCACACCGGCGTCGGCAACATCTACGCCTGCGGCGACATCGTTCCCGGCCTGCAGCTGGCCCACCGTGCCTTCGGTCAGGGAATCTTCATCGCCGAGGAGATCGCTGGACTCAACCCGGTTCCTGTCTTGGAGTCCGGTATTCCTCGCGTGACCTACTGCGAACCCGAGATCTTCTCTGTCGGACTCTCGTCCAAGCAGGCCGAAGAGCAGTATGGAGCCGACAGCGTCGAATCCATCGAATACAACCTGGGTGGCAACGGCAAGTCCGTGATCCTGAATACCACGGGTCTGGTCAAGGTCATCCGTGAGAAGGACGGACCCGTCGTCGGCGTCCACGGCATCGGCGCTCGACTGAGCGAACAGGCAGGCGAAGCCCAACTGATTGTCAACTGGGAGGCATTCCCAGAGGAAGTTGCGCAACTCATTCACGCTCACCCGACGCAGAATGAAGCACTCGGCGAGGCCCACCTGGCCCTTGCCGGCAAACCCCTGCACTTCCACTCTTAAGATCCGAGGAGACGAAAGACATGTCGAATTCCGTGCAGATGCCGGCTCTCGGTGAGTCGGTGACCGAAGGAACAGTCACCCGCTGGCTGAAATCCGTCGGTGAAGAAATCGAAGTAGACGAGCCGTTGCTCGAGGTGTCGACCGACAAGGTCGACACGGAGATCCCCAGCCCGTACGCAGGTGTCCTGGAGAAGATCTTGGCCGACGAGGACGATGTCGTCGAAGTCGGTGGAGACCTTGCCTACATCGGCGACGGCAGCGGATCCGATTCCGCAGACTCGACCGAGGCAGAGGACACATCCGATGAGGACTCCTCTGAAGCAGCCGAGGAATCCGAGCCCGCAACGGCAGAGGAAGCCGAGGAGCCAGCCTCTGACTCCGCAGACGAATCGGCTGCTGAAGCACCGGCCTCATCGGGTTCCGAAGGCGAGGGCACGGAGATCACCATGCCAGCGCTGGGTGAGTCCGTGACCGAAGGCACCGTTACTCGCTGGCTCAAAGAGGTCGGCGAAGAGGTTGAGGTCGACGAACCTCTGCTCGAGGTGTCCACCGACAAGGTCGACACCGAGGTCCCCTCCCCCGTGGCAGGCACAGTTCAGGCACACCTGGCCGAAGAGGACGAGACTGTCGAGGTCGGCGCACCGTTGGCTCGCGTCGGCTCAGGTGCTCCCGCCTCCTCCGACTCGGGATCCTCCGATTCGGAGTCGGCTGAGGCAGATTCTTCCGCCGCTGAAGAGGAAGCTCCGGCCGAAGAGCCTGAGGAAGCACCTGCCGAGGAGCCAGAGGAAGAAGCACCTGCCGAGGACGAGGAGTCCGCACCCGCAGAAGAAGCACCGAAGCAGGAGACCTCTGCCCCGGCCGCTTCGAAGCCTGCCGCGGCGAAGTCCGAGAGTTCGGCATCTGCTCCCGCCGCTGCTGACACCGTTGGTGAGAATGCCGCATATGTGACTCCTCTCGTGCGCCGTCTGGCACGCGATGAGGGAGTTGATCTGAGCTCGGTCACCGGCACCGGTGTGGGCGGACGCATCCGTAAGCAGGACGTCGCCGCCGCGGCCGCGAATCGTGGTTCGGCAACGTCGGGTTCGGCAGCTCCGGCAGCCGGCGGTGCGAAGGCACCGTTCAAGCTCGAGATTCCCGAAGAGGCCGCGAAGCTTCGTGGCACCACGGAGAAGGCTTCGCGAATCCGGCAGACGATTGCCAAGCGGATGAGCGAGTCCCTCGAAGTATCGGCTCAGCTGACCCAGGTGGTCGAGGTCGATATGACTCAGGTCGTGAAACTGCGCAAGGCCAACAAAGAAGCCTTCCAGTCAAAGCACGGCTCGAAGCTGACCTACCTGCCGTTCTTCGGAAAGGCCGTCGTCGAGGCGCTCAAGCAGCACCCGAAGGTCAACGCACAGTACGATCTGGAATCTCAGCAGATCACGTACTTCGATCATGAGCATCTGGCGATCGCGGTGGACACTCCTCGTGGACTCCTCGTGCCTGTGATCAAGGACGCTGGCGACCTGAGTATCGCTGGGATCTCGAAGGCCATCGACGATGTCGCAGACCGGACTCGCAACAACAAGATCATGCCTGATGAGCTTTCGGGTGGAACGTTCACCATCACCAATATCGGTTCGGTGGGAGCTCTGTTCGATACTCCGATCATCAACCAGCCGCAGATGGGCATTCTGGGCACGGGTACGATCGTGCGACGTCCGATCGTCGTCAAGACTGCAGACGGGGAAGAGTCCATCGCCATCCGCGACATGGTCTACCTGCCGTTGACCTACAACCACCAGTTGGTTGACGGTGCGGATGCAGGACGATTCCTGCAGACGATCAAGGCACGTCTGGAAGAAGGCAACTTCGAGGCGGATCTCGATCTCTGATATGTTCCAGAATCAGTTCCTGCGGTGAGTCGCCAGATTCTCCAGGGAGATGGGAAGGCCGGTCACGGATGTGGCCGGCTTTTCTCATGCCTTCGGGCCTCTCCCCCAATCAGCCGGCGATGTCCGTGACTGCGAGAATCTTCCAGCCGCTGCCATGAGGCACCAACTCGAACTCGACGTGGGTGGGTTCGAACCCTGACTTCTTCCCTTGGGCCGTGACGCTCGTCGACATGCGGGCCTGGACCCGGATGTGGTGGTCCGTCTGCTCTCTGACGACCGGATCATCCAATTCGATGGCGTAGTCATTGCCGACGAAGGCATGGAGGTCGAGCAGCTCATCGGCTGCTGCAGCGGATGAGTCGGGGACGGTCAGTGCCGCCAAGGCCTGTTCATCACCGGCGCTCAACGCCTCTGAGCGCTTTAGACAGAGGTCATCCAGCAGGGCAAGAATCTGGCTGTCCGACATCCTCCCGGGAACTCTGTCCGGCTCGCTCGTTCCCGGCTCGCTCGTTCCCGGCGCTGAGCTCTCTGCCGAAGACGGGCCCGTGCCCTCTGGCGAACTCACCGAGGCTGCACTTCCCTCCGTACTCCACGACCTGACCAGGACGACCCCGCCGAGGATCGTCACGAGAACTGCAAGGAGAGCCCAGGCTCGCGGCCCGGTCATCAGCTTCTTTGGCCGTCGTTCCATAGTGTGCAGCCGATCCAGCAGACTGCGACAGCCCTCACCGAACGTCGATGACAGACGAGTCAGCACGTTCGGACTCACTCGGCCTCGGCGATGTCCCCGTCCTCGCCGACGATCACCTTCGCGGCTGGCTGCCCGCAGCCGTCCTGCGGCGCCTGTGGCCTCGGATCGACGTGACGCCTTCGCAGCATGGGGCGAACGCACAGGCGTAGGTGACCTGGCGGCTCGCAATCGCGCCGTCAGGGCCTGTCCGGGGTCGAGGTCGGGTTCAGCAGGCAACAGCGGGAGCGCACTGGCGGCCCCTGTTCGACGCAGTGCCGCGCTGACCTCGTCAAAGGTGTCGTTGAGACTGGAAACGGCGCACGAGTCGTCCAGCAGCTGTGCCACCAATGTCTGCAGCGGCTGGGAACAGCTGGCCAGTGCGACGGAGACCGGAAGGGGACTCTGCTCCCACGGACGACCGTGCGCCGCGTGGTAGATCAACTCTCCGACCGCGCCCCGGGTCGAAGCTGGCGATGTCCGGCTGATTCCGGGAATGATCCGGGGGTGGCCATCGGCATCGAGGCCGATGCTCTCAAGGCAGAGACGGGATTGCGCATCGCTGCTCCCCCGCAGCTCGTCGACGATGCCGAGGAAGAGCGTGCTCAACTCCCCTTCCACCAGCCCCTGGTAGGAACGGACAGCGTCGAGGACGAGGCCACCGGCAAGTGGTTCCACGAGGAGAAGCGAGGTGCGGCCGGTAGGCAGGTCGACCTCGGCGATGCCGAGAGCGTCCGGGTGATCTGCGTCGAAGCCGCCATGGGCGACTCCCCAGAGCGTCTGCCCCTGAGCATTCACCAGTCGATGGATGTCATCAGAGACCGGTGCTTGGAGTTCCCACGTCATTGTTCGTCATCTCCGTCGATGGATTACGCGGCATTTATAGTGCTAGATGATCATGTTTGCTTCTCTTTAATACTGTTTGATATCGTGGGGTATGTCAACAGGGTTCGCGCACCCAGAGGTGTCGAGGCTCATCTTCAATGAAATTGAACCCCCGGGACAAGAGACATAGTCTGGAGGCATGCCTCTGGTCACCGAAACACTGGGCTTCGCACCCGTCTACTCGGACTACCTGCGAACCTGGGACTTGCAGAAGAAGTATCACGAAGAAGTGCTTGCTGGGGATCGCAGCTCAACGATTCTCCTGCTCGAACACCCGCCGGTCTACACTGCCGGAAAACGCACGGAAGACCACGAGCGGCCGACCGACGGCACAGAGGTCGTCGATGTCGACCGTGGAGGGAAGATCACCTGGCATGGACCGGGTCAGCTCGTCGCCTACCTCGTGTACAAGCTCAACGACACCAAAGAGGTCAGACTGTTCGTCTCTCAGCTCGAGGATTCGATGATCGAACTCCTCGCTGAATACGACATCGAAGCCACGACCGTCGAGGGACGCGCGGGTGTTTGGATCCTCGGAGACGGAACCCGCCGTGACCGGAAGATCGGCGCAATCGGCATCCGCATCCACGAAGGCGTGACCATGCACGGTCTGGCACTGAACTGCAGCAATGACCTCGCTGCCTACGAATCGATCATCGCCTGCGGGATCGCGGACGCCGACACCACGACCATGAGTGCAGAACTCGGCCGAAGCGTGACACCTGAGGATGTCGCGAGCCGCCTTGACGAGATCCTGCACCACCACATCACAGCCTAGGAGAATGACGTGACCATAGCGCCAGAAGGCCGTCGCATGCTCCGTGTCGAAGCACGGAACTCAGAGACGCCGATCGAAGACAAGCCAGCCTGGATCAAGGCAAAGGCCCATATCGGCCCCGAATACACGTCTCTGAAATCACTGGTTCGCAAGCAGGAGCTGCACACTGTCTGCGAGGAAGCCGGCTGCCCCAATATCTTCGAATGCTGGGAAGATCGCGAAGCGACGTTCCTCATCGGTGGCGAACAGTGCACACGACGCTGTGACTTCTGTCAGATCGATACAGGCAAGCCTGCCGACTTCGATGCCGATGAACCTCGCCGTGTTGCAGCCTCCGTCGGAGAGATGGGCCTGCGCTACTCGACGATCACCGGAGTTGCCCGCGACGACCTCGACGACGGCGGTGCATGGCTGTATGCCGAGACCGTACGTCAGATCCACAATCTCGACAGCACCGATGGAAGCGGTACGGGCGTCGAACTCCTCATCCCTGACTTCAACGCTGAACCCGATCAGCTGGCCGAGGTCTTCTCCTCGCGTCCGGAGGTGCTGGCACACAATGTTGAGACTGTCCCCCGCATCTTCAAGCGGATCCGACCGGCCTTCCGCTACGAGCGGTCCCTGTCCGTGATCACCCAGGCACGCGACGCCGGCCTCATCACGAAGTCCAACCTCATGCTGGGCATGGGTGAGACGAACGACGAGATCATCGAGACTCTGCGCGACCTGCACGAGGCTGGGTGCGATCTCATCACGATCAACCAGTACCTGAGGCCCTCACCGCGCCACCATCCCGTCACTCGGTGGGTCAAGCCGGCCGACTTCGTGATGCTGCGCGATGCCGCACAGGACATCGGGTTCTCAGGCGTCATGTCCGGTCCCCTGGTGCGTTCCTCGTACCGTGCCGGCCGCCTGTGGGCGACCGCGATGCGCCATCGTGGGGAGCAGATCCCCGCCCACCTGTCCCACCTTGACAAGCACACTCCTGCCAAGCAGGAGGCTCAGGCCGTCGTGGATACATTCGGTCCGGGCGAAGAGGTAGACTTGACTGCTGAGCAATGAGAGCGCTCGAGGCCCGGCCTCGACGCCGATACGCCATTCAAGAGCAAGTGAGAGCATGAGCGAAGAACCGCGCAAGGGACTTTTCCGCCGGAAGCCCAAAGACCCGAACAAGAAGCCAGGACGTCTGGCGCAGATGAAGCAGGTCTACGAACTGTCGGCCAAGCACAACAAGGCCACCCCGTGGCTGTTGGCCGCGGCGATCCTCGGCTGTACGCTCGTCGGCCTGCTGGCCGGTCTTCTGTTCGGCGGAGCGGTCTTCACAACGATCCTCGGCTTCATGGTGGGTCTGCTGCTCGGCATGTTCATGCTCGGCCGATTTGCCGAAACCGCAGCCTTTGCACAGATGGACGGACAGCCCGGAGCCTTCGGTGCCGTCCTCAACACCGCCCGCCGCGGTTACCTGATGGACGACAAGCCGATCGCCATCGACCCGAAGAGCCGCGACCTCGTGTTCCGCTCGACCGGCCGTGCGGGAGTCGTTCTGCTCAGCGAAGGACCGAAAGGTCGCAGCGCGAAGCTGCTGGCCAAGGAGCGCAAGCGCCACGAGCGCATTCTGCCCAACGTCCCGGTTCACACGTTCCAGGGAGGCAACGAGGACGGCCAGCTGAAGATGAAGCAGGTCGTGCCGGCCGTGCAGAAGCTTCCGCGCAAGCTCAATAAGAACGAGGTGCTTGCCGTGCGCAATCGCCTCGCCGCTCTCGGCACTCAGGGGACTCGTCCTCCGATCCCGAAGGGCATCGACCCGAACAAGGCTCGCCCCAACCACAAGGCGATGCGCGGACGCTGATCCCTGCGGTCACACACCGACGCAGTACAGCAGTCGCAGTAGAAGCAGTGGGGCACCGACTCGATCGAGTCGGTGCCCCACTGCTCTGCAGCTTCGCGTCTGTACGAACAGCTCTCAGCCAAGACGACCGGTACTCAACCGGGAAATGCCTCAGCGTTTGAGAATGAGTGTGCCGGCAGCCAGATCGTGGAGACCGCGATTGTCGCGGTTGAAGATCAGCGCGGGAATGACGAGGACGACCAGAGCAGTGCGGATGAGTGCTTTGGCAAACCCCGGCACATGACCGTCCAGGCGACGGACCTCGATGCCGAAGATCCTATGACCGATCGTGTATCCGAGAGTGGACACGAGCAGGAAGTGCTCCAGGGCGAAGAGACCCGGAGCCAGGAACGGATTGGACGAGCCGATCAGGTTTGCGATGGCCAGGCACAAGAACCAATCCACCAGGAGCCCCAGCAGTCTGCGCCAGGCGGGAGCGAGTGAATGTGAGCCGGTCTCCGGCAATCCCAGGCGCCTGCCCGGCCAATCGCCGTCTTCTCGCTCAATCTTGGGCCCTTCAAGCCAGGATCCGAGGTCATCACGATTAATCACGGACCCAGTTTACCCAAATCCAACCTGGACGAACCCTCAGGAAACATGCCCGAAACATGGACGTCATCAGCACTTCACCTGCTTGCAACTAAGATTGGGAATGGTCAAGACAAACGACCACCATAATCTAACTAGGAGACTAAGTGTTCTCGTCTGCTGAAGAACTCGTCAACTACATCTCGGAGAACGACGTCAAATTCGTTGACGTCCGTTTCTGCGACCTCCCCGGTGTCGTCCAGCATTTCAACCTTCCTGCAGCCTCGTACGGCACGGAAGAGATCACCGAAGGTCTGCTCTTCGACGGTTCCTCAATCACGGGCTTCCAGGGCATCCACGAGTCGGACATGAAGCTGCTCGCCGATGTCTCATCGGCCTACATCGACCCTTTCCGTGAGGCCAAGACCTTGGTCATCACGCACTCGATCGTCGATCCCTTCACCGATGAGCCCTACTCTCGGGACCCTCGCCAGGTTGCGGCCAAGGCCGAGGCCTACCTCGAGAGCACCGGCATCGCCGACACCGTCTTCTTCGGCGCCGAGGCGGAGTTCTACCTCTTCGACTCCATCCGCTACCAGAACACCCCGGGCAGCAGCTTCTATACGATCGACTCCGAGGAAGCTGCCTGGAACACGGGCGAAGACGAGCCCGGCGGCAACCTCGGCTACAAGACCCCGTTCAAGGGCGGATACTTCCCCGTCTCCCCCCAGGATAAGTTCGCCGACATCCGCGATCAGATGTCGCTGACGCTGGAGCAGATCGGCTTCGAGATGGAGCGGGCCCACCATGAGGTCGGCACCGCAGGACAGCAGGAGATCAACTACAAGTTCAAGACCCTGCAGCATGCCGGCGATCAGCTCCTCGACTTCAAGTACGTGATCAAGAACACGGCCTACGAACTCGGCAAGTCGGCCACCTTCATGCCCAAGCCGCTCTTCGATGACAACGGTTCGGGCATGCACTGCCACCAGTCGCTGTGGAAGAACGGTGAGCCGCTGTTCTACGACGAGAACGGCTACGGCGGTCTCTCAGATCTGGCTCGCTGGTACATCGGCGGCCTCATCGAACACGCCGGCGCAGTGCTGGCCTTCACCAACCCGACGATCAACTCGTACCGTCGCCTCGTGCCCGGATACGAAGCTCCCGTCAACCTGGTCTACTCGGCTCGCAACCGCTCCGCCGCGATCCGCATCCCGGTCACCGGCAGCTCACCGAAGGCCAAGCGCCTCGAGTTCCGCGTTCCGGACCCGTCGACCAACCCCTATCTGGCCTTCTCAGCCCAGCTGATGGCCGGCCTCGACGGAATCCGCAATCGCATCGAGCCCCCGGAGCCCATCGACAAGGACCTCTACGAGCTCCCACCAGAGGAAGCCAAGGACATCAAGCTGGTCCCCGGCTCCCTCGATGAGGCGCTCATCGAGCTCGAGAAGGACCACGACTTCCTCACCGCGGGCGACGTCTTCACCTCCGACCTGATCGAGACGTGGATTCGGATCAAGCGTGAGAATGAGATCGACGTTGCACGTCTGCGTCCGACGCCGACAGAATTCGAGCTCTACTACGCACTCTGAGCCACAGTCCTAGGGCTCGCGGACTGCTCCAAGGCGTATGTGCCAGCAGCTGCAGGGAATACAGTGGGGGCGTCACGGGTTGTCACCCGTGGCGCCCTTCAGCGCTTCTGACCAGGGCGGCCTTCTATGGTGACCACAACTGACACAGGGATGGACAATGACGCATTTCGATCTCCTTCTGATCGGCACAGGCTCGGGGAACATGTTCCTCGACGACAGATTCTCCGGCCTCAACGTGGCGATTGCTGAGGAGTGGCACTTCGGCGGAACCTGCCTCAACGTCGGGTGCATTCCGACGAAGATGTTCGTCTATCCCGCCACGATCGCCGAACAGGCTGCCGACGCGAAGCACTACAACCTCTCTACAGAGTTCAACAGCGTCGACTGGCCGGCGCTGCAGAAGCGCATCTTCGACCGTGTCGACGCCATCGAAGCCGGAGGCCGGGACTACCGCAGCGGCGATCGCCAACCCAATGTCACTGTTCTGGCAGAACACGTTCACTTCACTGGTACCAAGACGGTGCGCACCGCCTCGGGCCAGGAGATCACTGCCGATCGCATCGTCATCGCGGCCGGCGCCTCCCCTGTCATCCCCGCAGCCGAAGGCCTGGATCCGCAGCGTGTGGACACCGACGGCTATCCCGTGTTCACGTCGAACTCGATCATGCGCATTCCTGAGAAGCCCGAACGGCTGGTCATCATCGGATCCGGCATCATCGCAATGGAGTTCGCCCACGTCTTCGCCGGGTTCGGCACCGAGGTGACGGTGATCGCACGTGGCCCCCGCCTGCTCGGCAACATCGACGAGGAGGTCTCACAGGAGTTCACGGACCTCTTCGAACGCACCCATACGGTTCACCGCGGAGCCGAGGTCGCCTCATACAGTTTCGACGACGACCAGGTGTCGGTGACTCTGAAGGCAAGCGGCCGCCTCGGCGATGTCGATCTTCCCTCGCAGATAGACGCGGATGCGGTTCTCATCGCCACCGGACGGACACCGAACACCAGAGGTCTGAATGTGGTCGAAGCCGGCTTCGACGTTCTCGATGATGCGCGTCTCAGCGTCGATTCACGCCAGCGTGTCCTCGCCCACGGGCAGCCGGTCCCCGGCGTGTTTGCCCTCGGCGACATCAGCTCCCCGCACCAGCTCAAACACGTCGCCAATCACGAGGCCGCTGTCGTCGGTGACAATCTCGCCGTCGACGTGGCGGCCGGAGCGCCGGGCAGCGCCGCCGAGGCGGATCTGCGGGAGGTCAACCATCACGCGGTTCCCGGTGCTGTGTTCACCTCACCCCAGGTTGCCTACGTCGGTATCACAGAGGATGAGGCCCGGCAGGCCGGTCACGATATCAGTGTGAAGGTGCAGAAGTACTCCGACGTGGCGTACGGGTGGGCGATGGCCGATGACCCCGGCATCGTGAAGCTCATCGCGGATACGTCGACGCATCAGATCCTGGGCGCCCACATCGTCGGTCACGAAGCGTCGATGATCGTCCAGCCGCTGATCCAGGCGATGGCGTTCGGACAGCGTGCCGACGAGGTGGCAAAGCGGCAGTACTGGATTCATCCGGCTCTGCCCGAAGTCGTTGAGAACGCACTCTTGGGCCTTGAGTTCGATGAGGACTGACCGAGTTACTCAGAAGCCGTAGAAGTGCTCTTCCATGATGTTCCTGGCATGGCGGGTGGTGCGCAGATAGTCGTCTTCGAGTTCGTGACCGCCGCCCGCCGGATATCCGAGCAGTCGGGCCGTGGCCTCCAGCTCGAAGTGCTCCTCCGGCAGCGATTGGGCTGTGCGTCCCCGATACAGCATGACGGCTGATCGCACATCGGTCGCCAACTGCCATGCGGCCGCGAGCTCTTCGGCATCATCCGTGGGGATGAGCCCTTCTTCGGCTGCGACACGGAGAGCTGCCAGTGTCGAGGTTGTCCGCAAGCCCGGAATCTGGTGGGCGTGCTGGAGCTGCAGGAGCTGGACCGTCCACTCGACGTCGGAGAGACTCCCCCGACCCAGTTTGAGGTGTCGCCGTTTGTCCGCATTGCGAGGCAGACGCTCATCCTCCATCCGCGCTTTGAGCGTGCGGACCTGGGTCAGCGCCTTCGTCGTCATCTCCACCGGATACCGCAGCGAATCGATGAGTTCGGTGAAGTCCTCAATGAGGCCGGAGTCACCGGCGACCGGACGCGCCCTCAGCAGCGCCTGCGCCTCCCAGGGCTGAGACCACTTCGCATAGTAGGCCCGGTAGGACGACAGGGCTCGGACCAGCGGCCCGTTCTTACCCTCAGGCCGCAGATCCGCATCGAGATCGATGCCCTGGGCAGCGTCGCTGGCCTTGAGTCGGCTGCCGAGACCGAGTGCGAGCTTGCTGACGTGCTTGCTCAGCTTCGCCTTGTCCTCAGCCCCGAGCTCCTCACCGACAGAGCGGTAGACGAACGTCACGTCGGCATCGGAGAAGTAGCCGATCTCGTTTCCGCCCCACCGGCCCATTGCGATGATCGCGAACTCGTACGGCGGCGTCTCAGGCTGGTCGATGTCCATGCGGACGGCCTGCAGGGCGCCGCTGACTGCCAGATCCATCAGTGCCGAAAGGTCGCCGGGGACCGTCGCCCGGTCCCCGACATCGAGGACGTCACGCAGAGCGATGCGCAGGAGCTCACGGCTGTAGGTCTCACGGATCGGTGTGATCGCAGATGCCGCATGTCGTTTGAGGAGGCCTCCGACTTCGGCCTCGAGGGCCTTCGGATCGCGGGGTGTGAGGTTGTCGAAGTTGTCCAACCAGGCGACCGCGGCGGGCTGGCGCAGCAGCAGTTCACTGGCATAGCCGGACAGCGAGAGCACGTCGGCCACCGACTTCGCGGCCAGACCGGAATCACGGAGCATCTTGAGGAACCAGCCGGAGGATGACAGCGAGTCTGTGAGCCGGCGAAAGGCCAGGAGCGCGGCATCGGGGCTGACTCCGTCGGAGAACCAGTCCAGCAGCGCCGGCAGCACCTGTTTGATGACAAGTGCCGTGCGTGACATGCCCGACGTCAGCGCCTTGATGTGGGACAAAGCGCCTTGCGGGTCGCGGTAGCCGAAGGCTTGGAGGCGGTCGGCGGCAGCCTGCATGCTGCTGCCCCGGTTGTGGGCGTCGACGACGGCACCGTGCACTCCGACTGCCGCGTCGAGGATGGGTCGGTAGAAGATCTGATCGTGGAGACGGGTGACCTGCTTCGCATAGTCCTTGCGGGTCTCTTCCAGCCGGGATCCGCTCCGTGAGCCGGAGGTGAAGACCGATCGGGCGAGGATGCGCAGCTTCTCGTCGTCGTCGGGAATGAGTGCATTGCGCAGCATCCGCGGAATCTGGACTCTGTGTTCGACCACACGCATGAACCGGTAGGCGGCGGAGAAGACGAAGGCATCCTCTTTTCCGATGTAGCCGTGCTCGCCCAGCTCTTCCAGAGCCACGAGCGTGTTCGGTGTGCGGATCTCCTCGTCCGTGCGACCGTGGACCAGCTGGAGCAGCTGTGCGGAGAACTCCACATCGCGCAGTCCTCCACGTCCCAGCTTGATCTGCCGGGGCGCCTCGGCTGCAGGGATGAGGTCGACCACGCGACGGCGCATCGAGCGGATGCCGTCGATGAACCCCTGACGGCTGGCGGCCTCCCATACAAGCGGCAGGAGCGTCTCGACGAATTCCTCGCCCACCCCGACGTCACCGGCCACTGGCCGAGCCTTGAGGAGAGCCTGGAACTCCCAGTTCTTCGCGATGTCCGCATAGTAGCGGGCGAATTCCGACATCGTGCGCACCAGTGCCCCGGCTTTGCCCTCGGGACGCAGCGCCGTGTCGACCTCCCACAGTGCAGGCTCCGCGCCGGCATCGGAGAGGATGCCGCGCATCCTCTGGGCAACCTCCGTGGCGAGATCGCGCTGCTCATCAGTCGTCGACGAATCGAGGACGAAGACCACATCGACGTCGGAGACGTAGTTGAGTTCGCGCGCCCCGGTCTTGCCCAGGGCGATCACAGCGATGCGAACCGTTCCCTCGGGATCGAGCTCTGCCCTGGCGATGGCCAGAGCGGCATCCATGGCAGCAGCCGCCAGGTCCGAGAGTACGGCCATCACATGATCGACGATCTCCTCGGGCGCCTCGGCGACGAGATCATCGGCGACCAGCCGCAGCTGTGCATCGCGATAGGTGCGACGGAGATCTTTGATCGCCTCCTCGCCGAGGTGGTCCGCAGTGGGTGCCGGATCATCAGGATCGGCTCCCACACTGGCCAGCAGATCGTTGCGCAACGATGCCGCCGAGGCTGCTGGGGTGGAGATCATCAGGAACGGTGACCGCTCCACCAGCTGCGGCAGAGACTCCGGATGCCGCACAAGGTGGTCGACCATCGCCTCGGATGTGCCCATGACTGCGAGCACCCGTCGCAGCAGAGCGCGGTCGATCTCATCCTCGGCGAGATCTGCCTCGGTCCCCGAACGGATGGCATCGAGGAACTGCGGCGCAGACTCGCCTGCGGCCTCCAGGACCCGCAGCAGACCCAGGGCGGCCGCGTGCGGATCCGGGGTCGCTTCGAGGAGATCGATGAAGCGTGAGTCGGTGGCCAGGGGTTGGCCGAGGAGTTCATTGATCTCGTCGAGGAAGCGAGCGGCTGACTCGGTGACGACCGAGGTGCGCGAAGTGATTCGGGCCATGAGACTACATCGAGGTGAAGTGTTTGCTGAGCTCGTACGGAGTGACCTGAGCGCGGTAGTCGTTCCATTCCTGCCGTTTGTTGCGCAGGAAGAAGTCGAAGACCTCTTCGCCCAGCGTCTCCGCGACGAGATCGGACTGCTCCATGATCTCTAGGGCGTGGGACAGGCTGGAGGGCAGTGCTTGGATCCCCATCGCACGGCGCTCGGTGTCCGAGAGCTGCCACACGTTGTCCTCGGCTTCTTCAGGCAGCTCGTAGTCTTCTTCGATGCCCTTCAGCCCGGCCGCAAGCATGAGGGCATAGGACAGGTACGGGTTGGCAGAGGAGTCAAGAGCCCGGTATTCGATGCGCGCGGAGGAGGACTTCCCCGAGTTGTACTGCGGCACGCGGATCAGGGCCGAACGATTCCGGTGTCCCCAGGAGATGTATGACGGGGCTTCGTGACCTGTCCACAGACGCTTGTACGAGTTCACGTGCTGATTCGTCACCGCAGTGATCTCTGCTGCGTGGGTCAGGAGGCCGGCGATGAACTGCTTGCCGGTCTTCGACAGCTGATACATGGCTCCGGGCTCGAAGAAGGCGTTGTTCTCCCCCTCGAAGAGTGAGACATGGGTATGCATTCCGCTGCCCGGATGATCGTTGAGCGGCTTGGGCATGAAGGATGCGTAGACGCCCTGAGAGATCGCGACTTCCTTGATCACCGATCGGAAGGTCATGATGTTGTCGGCCATGGTCAGCGCATCGGCGTAGCGCAGGTCGATCTCGTTCTGCCCTGGGCCGGCCTCATGATGGGAGAACTCGACGGACAGTCCCATGGCTTCAAGCATGGTGACTGCGGAGCGGCGGAAGTCGTTGGCGGTGCCGCCGTTGACATGGTCGAAGTAGCCGGCAGTGTCGACGGGGATGGGCCTGGTTCCTTCGAAGATGCCGGTGCCGGGATCGAGGTTGTCGGTCTTGAACAGGTAGAACTCGATCTCCGGGTGAACATAGAAGGAGAAACCCTTCTCCGCGGCCTTCGCCAGCGTCCGTTTGAGAACATTGCGCGGATCAGCCTGCGCCGGCTCTCCCCCGGGCACGTGGATATCGCAGAACATCCTCCCGGTGGGTTCCTTCTCGCCACGCCATGGCAGCAGCGAGAACGTTGAGGGATCGGGTTTGAGGACCATATCGGCCTCATAGACTCGTGAGAGCCCCTCGACGGCGGACCCGTCGAAGCCGATTCCCTCGGAGAAGGCTCCTTCAAGCTCTGCCGGAACCACTGCGACCGACTTCAGCCCGCCGAGGACGTCGGTGAACCACAGGCGGATGAAGCGGACTTCACG
This sequence comes from Brevibacterium sp. UCMA 11752, assembly GCF_021532235.1. Classification (NCBI taxonomy): domain Bacteria; kingdom Bacillati; phylum Actinomycetota; class Actinomycetes; order Micrococcales; family Brevibacteriaceae; genus Brevibacterium; species Brevibacterium sp. UCMA 11752. Next base: position 2,921,059 of record NZ_JACBOS010000003.1, read on the forward strand.
GTCTTCAACGGTGCGAAGAACGAATTCTTCCTGACGCGACATTCCTCAGCCGTTCCACTTCTTGTCGTCTTCTTCCCACTCTTCGTTGCGGGCCTGGGCCCGCTCGAGGGCGGCTCGAGCCACTTCCTCTGTCTCGTAGGGGCCCATGCGGTGGTCCGCATCGCTGACCAGGCCACGCTCAACCGAGTTGGTCTTCAGATTGAAGTAGTACTTCGAATCGGCATCGTCGATATCTTTGAACAGTCCCATGTCGAACCCTTCATCGTGGGTGTGGTGAATCCCTGACAAATTTCAGCTTACCGGTTCTGCCCGTCGCCGCCAGGACCTCACCGCACGACTTCGCTTGCGCACGCCTGTGACCTGCAAAAAATGGACCGCTTCTGTGCCTGAACGCGACAAAATATGGTTTTTCCGTGCCCGTGTGGTCGATATTCCACCGAATCCGCAGACAATTGCACGAATCCTGCCGATAAAGGTTTGCCCTGCAGACCTTCAACGGAATACAGTGGGATGTATCCTCAGCCACAGTTCGATCTGGCTGGAACTGCCCATGGGCCAACATCATGGGGCAACATGAGAGAAGGAAAGCTATGCGCATTTCAGTGCCCACAGAGGTCAAGAACAACGAGTTCCGCGTCGCCATCACCGCTGCCGGTGTCCACGAGCTCGTTTCACACGGACATGAAGTCACGGTTCAGGCCGGTGCCGGAGTAGGGTCATTCATCACCGACGATGAGTACACCGAGGCCGGTGCCGCGATCGCTGCGGACGCGGCGTCCACCTGGGCCGCCGGGGACATGGTCCTCAAGGTCAAAGAACCCATCGCCGAAGAATACGGTTTCCTCCGCAAGGACCTGATCCTCTTCACCTATCTGCACCTGGCCGCCGATGAAGCGCTGACTCAGGCACTGATGAGTGCGGGGACCACCGCGATCGCCTACGAGACGGTTGCGCCCGACGGCGGAGGCCTGCCGCTGCTGGCACCGATGAGTGAGATCGCCGGGCGGCTATCAACGCAGGTCGGCGCCCACAGTCTGCTCAAGGCTTCGGGCGGTCGCGGCATCCTGCTCTCAGGCGTGCCCGGTGTCGAACGGGCAAATGTCGTCGTCATCGGCGCAGGAGTCGCCGGCACCAACGCCGCTCGTATGGCCCTGGGCCTGGGTGCTGCCGTCGAGGTCATCGACATCAACATTCCCCGCCTGCGTCAGATCGATGAGACCTTTGCCGGTGCGATCGCGACGAAGGTCTCGAACAAATACGAGATCACGAAGTCCCTGGCCTCTGCCGACCTGGTCATCGGTTCGGTGCTCATTCCCGGCAAGAAGGCACCGAAGCTCGTCACCGACGAGATGGTCGCGGGCATGAAGCCGGGCTCAGTGCTCGTCGACATCGCCATCGACCAGGGCGGGTGCTTCGAGAACTCGAGGCCCACCACCCACGATGATCCCACCTTCGAGGTGCACAACTCGATCTACTACTGTGTGGCGAACATGCCCGGTGCGGTGCCGAATACGGCCACGGCGGCACTGACGAACGCGACTCTGCCGTTTGCGGTCAAGATCGCCAACCAGGGATGGCACGCAGCGCTGTCGAAGGACTCGGGCCTGGCACGTGGACTCAATATCCACAATGGGCACGTCACCAACGACAACGTTGCCGAGGCCTTCGGCCTGCAGGCCGTCTCCGTCGAGCACGCCTTGGCGAACTGAGCGCACGAGTTCGGGTGAACCTCGCCTGAAACACAGATGCGCAAGGCCGACACCCTTTGTCCTGGTGTCGGCCTTCCGCCTTGTCCCAGGGCGGTCCTGATTGCTTCAGAGCAGTCCTAGACGCGTGGGAGACGGGCGCGGGAAGCCGCGGCCGAGCCGGAATGAGCTCAGCTGGCCGGCGGCATCGTCGTCGACCGGAAGTGCTCCTCGCACAGCTGGCCGGCGGCCTGCGCATCTTGGTCGGCGATCGCCTCGACGATGGCTGCGTGATCGGCCACCGCATGGTCGAAGAGCTTGTGGGAGAAGGGGTCGTGGCGGAAGCCTGCGTTGATCCTGGTGTCGATGTCGATGGCCATGCGTACGAGCTCGGGATTGTGCCCGGCTCGAGCGATGGCGAAGTGGAACTGCGCGTCGGCTGTTCTGGCCACACCCGCCTCGGCGCGTTCAGAGTACCTCTGTGCCAACTCCCGGAGCTCCGTGAGCTCTTCCTCAGTACGCCGCAGAGCCGCAGTCGCGGCCAGACTGTTCTGGAAGATCGCACGGGCATCGAGAAGATTTCTGCGTTCGGCATGGAACTCACCGATGCGACCGGCCATCGGGGCCAGAGCCGTCGGTTCCGCGCTGGACACGAAAGTTCCGCCGCCGCGCCCACGCCGCCGTTCGACGACTCCGAGACGCTCCAGCCGCAGCAGTGCCGCGCGCACACTCGAGCGTGAGACCTGAAGATCGGCGGCAAGGGCTCGTTCACCGGGCAGCAGTGTGCCCTCGGGAAGCGCGCCCACAGCGATGCCGGAGAGGATGTGGTCAGCGATCTGCTGGGGTGCGCTCGTCAGACTCACCACATCGCTGAGACCGGAGAACTCGGGACCGACCGAGGCAGTCTGCTCGTTCATCATTTCCCCTTCCGTTGCCTCTCGTCCATCGTGGCAACCTGTCGTCGCACACGCAGGCGACAATACCTGTCTCCATTCTAATTCCTCTCCGATGGCCCCCTCACACCGACAGGCAGCGCAATTGTGGAACATCTGGGCTCAACCGCTCTAGAATCGGAGTCACCATGACTGATACGCCTCGCCTGCTCACGCCCGGAACCATCTCTCCTGAACTGGGTGTCCCCCAGAACATCACCCGACCTGAATACGTCGGCCGCGCCGATGCCGACGAAGGCAGGGGCAGCAACTTCTACTCCGCCGAGGAGATCGAAAAGGTCCGTGCGGCGGGCAGGATCGCAGCGAACGCACTGGCCGCTGTCGGTGACATGATCGAACCCGGAGTGACCACCGATGCGATCGACCAAGTCGCCCATGAGTACATGTGCGACCACGGTGCCTATCCTTCGACGCTGGGCTATCGCGGATTCCCGAAGTCCGTGTGCACGTCGCTCAACGAGGTGATCTGTCACGGCATCCCCGACTCGACGGTCATCGCCGATGGGGACATCGTCAACGTCGACATCACCGCCTACATCGACGGCATGCACGGAGACACGAACTACACCTTCTATGCCGGCGAGGTCGATGACGAGTCCCGTCTGCTCGTGGAGCGGACGTGGGAGGCCACGATGCGCGGAATCAAAGCCGTCAAACCGGGCCGCGAGATCAACGTCATCGGTCGAGTCATCGAGAAGTATGCCAAGCGCTTCGACTACGGAGTCGTCCGTGACTACAGCGGACACGGAGTGGGACGGGAGTTCCACACCGGCCTCATCGTTCCCCACTACGACGCCGCGCCCGCCCACGCCGAGGTGATGGAACCGGGAATGATCTTCACCATCGAACCGATGCTCAACCTCGGAACCGTCGCCTGGGACGTCTGGGACGACGCCTGGACCGTGGTCACCAAGGACCGGAAGCGCTCCGCCCAGTTCGAACATACACTTGTCGTCACCGAGACCGGTGCCGATATCCTCACCCTCCCCGATGCCGATGCAGCCATCGCTGCGGGACCGAATCGACAGGACTGAGATGACAGACGATCAGCAGGGACGCTTCGCCATCGGAGTCGACGTCGGCGGAACCGGCATCAAGGCCGGCCTCGTCGACACAGAGACGGGAAATCTCGCATTCAAGCGGGTCCGCGTCCTCACCCCCAAGCCGAGCACTCCCCCAGAGGTCGGTGCGGCGATGGCCGAACTCATCGAGCTCCTCGTCTCCACGGCACTCGAACTGGGAGTCGTCGATGACCGGTCGGTTCTCGACGCCCTGCCGATCGGCTGCGGCTTCCCCGGGGTCGTCCGTGACGACCATGTGGACTATGCAGCGAACCTCGACCAGACCTGGATCGGATCGAACATCACCCGGATCCTCGCCGAGCACACAGGGCGCCGCTTCTTCATCATGAACGACGCTGATGCAGCGGGGCTGGCGGAGATGACCTTCGGCGCTGGGCGCAAGCACCGGAAGAAGACGGTCTTGCTGACTACCCTGGGCACCGGCATCGGTACGGCGCTGTTCACCCAGGGCCGGTTGGTGCCCTACACGGAGCTGGGACATTTCGAGATGAACGGTCGGGACGCCGAGACTCAGGCCGCGGAATCGGTCAAGGTGCGCGAGAACCTGAGCTACGAAGAGTGGGCAGGACGGCTGCAGCAGTACTACTCCCAAGTGGAGCTTCTCGTGGCCCCGGATGTGATCCTCATCGGCGGAGGGATCTCGAAGTCGCACACACAGTTCCTGCACCTGATCCGCACGCGCGCGGAGTTGAAGCCGGCGAAGCTGCTCAACAACGCGGGAATCGTCGGCGCCGCCATATTGGCCGCCAATAACGGCAAAGCCAAAGTGAAGAAGGGCTCTGCCTAGATCTGACTCGACAGCCGGACGTGAGGTGAGGACAGGCCACCGATACGCCGGGTTCTGTCATCGAGTCGGTTGCCCTTCTCGACGGACGGTCATCTATCTGGGACCGATGTTGCCACCGGCCTCAAGCAATCCACCCGACGACTCGGCGAGCAGCCTCGAACGTCGCCTGTCTGATCTTGCTCCGGATGGGGTTTACCCAGCGGCGCCGGTCACCCGGCACCCTGGTGGTCTCTTACACCACCGTTTCACCCTTACCCAGTCGAAACTGGGCGGTCTGCTCTCTGTTGCACTGGCCCGCGGGTTACCCCGGGTGGGTGTTACCCACCATCCCCGCTCTGTGGAGCCCGGACGTTCCTCAGCCCTCGTGAGAGAGCCGCGACCGTCTGGTGACCTGTCCTCGAGTACAGAAGTCTACCCTCATCACCGGGCCCCTTCATCGCAGCCTCGAGCCAGCAGTGATGAAACTAACGTGGACAGCGATTCGAGGCCCAGGGCTTGGGACCTACGATGGTGAGGTGAAGATCCTATTGCCGCCCTCAGAAGGTAAGACTCCCGCGAGCTCGGGTTCCCCACTCGACCTCCCAGAGCTTTCGGCGCCGGATCTCAACCCGCAGCGCAAGAAGGTCCTGAGTGCCCTGCAGAAGGTCTCCAAACGAAAAGACGCACTGGATCAGCTGGGTGTGGGAGCCTCACTCTCAGCCGACGTCGAACGCAATGTCAGTCTCGACACCATCCCCTGCGCCCCGGCCCTGCAGACGTACTCCGGAGTCCTCTACGAAGCGATGGGCGCCCCGGACCTCGTTGCCGATGCCATGGCCGACGAGACCCTGGCACAGCGGCTGCGCAACGTTCACGTGTTCTCAGCACTCTTCGGCCAGGTCAACGGTCTCGATCCGATCCCCGCCTATCGGCTGGCGATGAAGACGGACCTTGGTACCCTCGGAAAGCTGTCGTCGTGGTGGAAACCGGTCTTGGCCAAATCTTTCACGGTCGACCCCGCCGAGGTGATCCTCGACTGCCGCTCCAGCGATTACCGAGCCGCTTGGCCGGGCCCGCATGAGCAGGTCGTGACCCTGGGAGCAGTCAAGGTCAACGGCACCAAACGCAGCGTGGTCTCCCATTGGGCGAAGTACTATCGCGGCGAACTCGTCGGCCGACTGCTCGCAGACGAGCGTGAGCTGCCGACCAGCTCTGCGGATCTGCTCTCACGGGCAGAAGAGTCCTATGAGGTCGAGTTCACCCCACCTGCCAAGAGCCGACCGGCGGCGCTGACAATCGTCCTGCGCGACTGAGCCCCTGCAGCTCTCAGAGGTCAGTCACAGTCCGTGGGCCCACCTCAGCCCTTGCGCAGCAGAACCGCCTCGCACTCTTCGCACTCATAGGTCTGATTCGGGTCCTCGAGCAGCATGGACTTCCACGCCATGCCGCTGATCTCCTGGCCACAGGCCTGACAGTTCGGCCCGTTCAGGATCGCGGCTCCGGGCCCGCCCGCAGCGACATTCTGGTCAAACTGTCGAACCAATGTCTCGGGCAGGTCGGCCTTCAGCTTCTGAGCCGAGGCGCTGTTGGCCTCAAGCTCCGCGGCCAACTCCGCTTTGCGGTCCTTGATGGCCGTCTGCATGGTGCGGCCGGATGCGATCACCTCGGCGAGGGAGGACTCCACCTCTGAGAGCGCGGCCTCAGCGGATTCGAGTTCCTCCATGGAGCCGAGCTCAGCCTCCTCGAGTTCAGCGACCCGTTCCTCATGGCCGGAGATCTCGCCCTGCAGGTTCACGAGATCTCGGCTGGTCAGTCCGGTGCCGTCGTTGAGTTCGACCGTCTTCTTCTTGATCTGGCCATTCTGAGTCTCGATGGACGCGGCATGCTCGGCAACCTCGGTACGGAACTTCTCCACCACCTCGGCGGCCTCGGTCTTCTTGGTCTCGAGCTCCTTGTGCTGAGACACGAGGTCTTTAAGCTCCGACGCTTGGGTGGGATTGTCGTGCTCGTGCCGCAGCGCGCGTCCGTGGGAGGCGAGTTCGATGAGTGACTCGAGTTCTGTGCGTTGTTCGGCGGTGATCAGCATTCTGGGTTCCTTGTCATCGAGGCGTCGGGGGTCGTGTGCAGCGAGTCAATAGCGTTCGACCCAGGGATCGGTGTTGACCGCCGAATGCTGCAGTGCGACGCTGAGTCCGCGCTCGGTGAATTCCGTCTCCAGCGCTTCGGCGGCCGCGGTGAGCCAGACGGTCTCCGAAGCCCAATGGGAGACATCGATGAGCTGTGGTCGACCTCCCTGCCTGTTGGCGGTGTCGCGGGCCTCGGTGGCGGGATGGTGGCGAAGGTCAGCGGTGATGTAGACCTCTGCGCCGCTGGCCCTGACCTCGTCGAACAGGGAGTCCCCCGCTCCACCGCAGACGGCGACTCGTGTGACAGCCGCGGCCGGGTCGCCGGCGATGCGCACGCCGGTCGTTGTCCGCGGCAGACGGTTCGAGAGAGTGCGGGCGATATCGCGGACGGGTGTCGGCGTGGGGAGGTCTCCGACGCGGCCGATACCGGTGGTCGATCCCTCCGCATGAGGGACGAGTGGCACTGCGTCCTCGATGCCGAGCAGGGAGATGAGCGCATCTGAGACTCCCCCGCGCGCGGAGTCCGCATTCGTGTGGGCGTTGAACAAGGCAATGTCGTTGCTGATCAGGGTGTGAACGGCGCCGCCCTTCAGGGTTGCGGCGTTGACGGACTTCACGGGTTTGAGCATGAGCGGATGATGGTTGAACACGAGATCGGCGCCCAGCACCACCGCCTCGGCGATGACCGCGTCCATGGGGTCGAGCGCGAGCAGGATCGAACGCACCTCGGCATCGGGGTCCCCCACGGACAGACCCACAGAATCCCAGCTCTCGGCCAGGGCCGTCGGCCACAGTGTTTCGAAGACGTCCACACATTCACTGACCTTCGGGTATCTCATGCCACCACAGTATTACATCCGGACGGTCACGGTCAGACAGATACGCCCGGAGCGATCCTGCGATCGAGGGGGCCAGCGGTGTGAGGATCGTGGGACGCGCCAGAAAAGTGTGCGACGCGGTTCACCTGACGATCGTTCAGCTATAGATTTGGGTCATGACTACGAATGCGACGAATACAGACCACACAGACTCGGCATCGCCCGATCTTCACTTCTCCTCCACCGTCGCCGACATCGTGCGTCGCAGCGCCGAACGCTTCCGCACCGACATTGCCGTCGAGTTCGCCGATCGCACGTGGAACTATCGGGATCTTGACACCGCCGTGACCGCCGTTGCACGTGAACTGCTGAGCCTCGGAGCGCGGAAAGGCGATCGGATCGCCGCGTATGGCAAGAACTCCGACCTCTTCCTGCTCCTCTACCTCGGCTGTGCTCGCGCCGGACTGATCCATGTGCCCGTCAACTACCAGCTGAAAAACGAGGAACTGGACTTCATCCTGGAGAATTCTTCAGCGACGATCGTCTTCGCCGACGGCGACCTCCTCGACGCGGTCACCGCGACACCGACCGGGGCCGGTGCTCAGGTCAAAGACTTCTCCACACTCCTCGCGCCCGCGACTGCCACCGGCATCGCACCGGTGGCGACGGGAGAATTCGACCTCGCCGATACGGACGTCGCACAGCTGCTCTATACATCAGGGACCACCTCGGCACCGAAGGGCGCGATCATGACACATCGTGGCCTCGTCCACGAATACATGTCGTCACTGATGAGCCTCGACCATTCCGCCTCGGATCGGGTCGTCCATGCACTGCCCCTCTACCACTCGGCACAGATGCACGTCTTCCTGCTGCCGCTGTTGGCGATCGGTGCGCACAACATCATCGTCCCCGCCCCGGTTCCCGAACAGCTGCTGGCCATCTTCGAAGAACGCGAGATCAACTCCTTCTTCGCCGCTCCCACAGTGTGGGTGGCACTGGCCAACAGCCCTGATCTCGACACACGCAATCTCGACAGTCTGCGCAAGGCCTACTACGGTGCCTCGATCATGCCCGGGCCGGTGCTGACGAAGCTGCGCGAACGACTGCCGCAGCTCGGTTTCTACAACTGCTTCGGTCAGTCGGAGCTGGGACCGCTCTGCTCGGTGCTGCGGCCAGAGGAGCATGACGACCACCCCGGCTCGGCAGGACGCCCAGTGCTGTTCGTGGAGACCCGGGTCGTCGACGATGACGGCAATGATGTTGCGATCGGTGAGCAGGGTGAGATCCTCTACCGGTCCCCACAGCTGTGCGAAGGCTATTGGAACAGGCCCGAAGCTACAGCCGAGGCCTTCGACAACGGCTGGTTCCATTCAGGTGACCTGGTCAAACGAGATGACGCAGGCTTCATCGAGGTCATCGACCGGGTCAAGGATGTCATCAACACCGGTGGCGTCCTCGTGGCCAGCAGGCAGGTCGAAGATGCGATCTTCGAACTCGCGCAGGTCGCCGAGGTGGCGGTTGTGGGCGTCGCCGATGAGAAGTGGATCGAGGCGGTCACCGCCTTTGTCGTCGTCAAACCTGAGCAAGGTGAGCTCACCGAGGCGGACGTGGTCACCCACGTCAAGAGCCGTCTGGCTGGATTCAAGGTTCCCAAACGCGTCGACTTCGTCGCCGAACTGCCGAAGAACTCGGCAGGCAAGATCCTCAAACGCCAACTCCGCGATATCTGAACAGCAGTTGGGTCAGCATATTCGCGGTAGGAGGCCGCCACTGGGATCACGCCCCGGTGGCGGCCTTCCTTCGTTTCGGTCTCCGTCGTCTGCGGCCTCAGGCGTTGGCTGTCTGCTGTGTCCCTGCGCCGCGCCTCCTCAGCGTGGGAGTCGCGGCCGTGGTCGGGGTGTCCACTTGCCCGATGATTGTGAAGCCGTTGTCGCGGATGAGTGCGAGGTCCTCCTCGGCGGCCTGTCCCTCTGCAGTGAGATAGTCACCCAGGAAGATGGAGTTCGCGAGGTGCAGAGCCATTGCCGGCAGGGACCGGAGATGGATCTCGCGCCCGCCGGCGAGCCTGATTTCCCTGTCGGGGCAGACGAATCTGGCCATCGCCACGATCTTCACGCATTGAGTCGGCGTCAGGTTCCACTGGCCTTCCATCGTGGTGCCGTCGAATGGCACTAGGAAGTTGATCGGGATCGACGCAGAGTCGAGGTCTTTGAGCGCGAACAGGGCCTCGACGATCTGTTCGCTGCTCTCACCCAGTCCGACGATGAGGCCGCTGCAGGGAGAAAGACCCGCCGCCTTCGATTTGGCGATCGTGGCCGTGCGATCGGAATATGTGTGCGAGGTGACGATGGTGTCGTGGAAGGATTCGGCGGTGTTGATGTTGTGGTTGTACGCGTCGACTCCGGCATTGCGCAGTGTCTCTGCCTGTCCGTCTTTGAGCAGGCCCAGGCAGGCACAGACCTCGACCTCGGGATGATCGTCCTTCAACTGGGTCACGATATCGGTGACGCGATCGATGTCCCTGTTGCCGGGTCCCCGGCCACTGGCCACAAGGCACACGCGAGAGGCTCCACCGTCAATTCCGGTGTTGGCCTGTTTCACCGCTTCATCGGTCTTCAGCCACGAATATTTGAGGATCGGTGCCTGGGAGCCGAGCGCCTGGGAGCAATAGCTGCAGTTCTCCGGGCACAGCCCCGATTTGAGATCGACGAGGTAGTTGACCTTGACTGTCATTCCGAAGTGCCGGCGCCTGATCCTGGCACCTGCATCGACGAGTGAGACGAGGTCATCGTCGTCGGCGGTGAGAAGTCGAAGCGCCTGTTCTTCGGTGATCGCGTGGCCGTCGAGCACGGATTCGGCAAGGTCGTAGAACCAGCTGGTCATTGGTGGTGCTCCTTCATAGGTGCGGCGCAATGGGCGCATGCAGTCTGCTGCGGGGAGGTCGAGCACGGCTGTATCGGACAATGCCCGGCCACCTCGTCGTGAACGGTGTTCAATAGCGTATCAAACCTGTTGCCTCCCCGCGGCCGCCTCGACGAATGCCGGAGGCGAATAGACTGCTCTCGGTGACGAACGAACGACGACAGGCTGGAAGCCGCCGCAGGGCGGTCGGATGAGGGGACTGATGGTGGAATCGCGCAAATCGATGAGCGCAGAGAACGACTCGACGGACGGCCGCAAGGGGTGGAAGCTGCATGGGGACGGCAAGACAATTCGTCCCGGTGAGACGGTCCTTCCGGAAGAGCGGCTGAGCTGGCCGAGGACCGTGGGCATCGGAGCACAGCACGTCGTGGCGATGTTCGGAGCGACGTTCCTCGTGCCGCTGCTCACCGGGTTCCCACCCTCGACGACACTGTTCTTCACCGCCATCGGGACGTTGCTCTTCCTCCTCATCACGAAGGGCATGATGCCCTCTTATCTGGGGTCGTCCTTCGGACTGCTGGCGCCCATCGGTGCCGTCACCGGGTTCGCAGCCACCTCGGGTGAGGACCTCGACTCCCATGCCATGGCACTGGCACAGGGCGGCATCATCTCCGTGGGCGTGACTCTCGCGCTGGTGGGTATCGTCGTTCACTTCGCCGGAGTGCGGTGGATCGAGGTCACCATGCCGCCGGTGGTCACCGGTGCGATTGTCGCGCTCATCGGACTCAATCTGGCACCCGCCGCCTGGGACTGGGTCAAGGAGGCGCCGCTGACGGCAGTCATCACGATTGTGACCATTCTGCTCACCACTGTGCTGTTTCGCGGAATGCTCGGACGACTGTCCATCCTCATCGGCGTCCTCGTCGGCTACGGTGCCGCATGGGTGCAGGGACAGATCGACTTCTCGACTGTTGGTCAGGCTGGTTGGGTGGGGCTGCCCGAATTCCACACTCCGGCCTTCGACCTGGGCTATCTGGGACTCTTCCTCCCCGTCGTCTTCGTCCTCATCGCCGAGAACATCGGACACGTGAAATCCGTGTCGGCCATGACCGGACGTGACCTCGACAAGCTCACCGGCCGAACCCTCTTCGCTGACGGATTCTCGACGATGCTCGCCGGATCCGGCGGAGGATCAGGAACGACGACCTATGCAGAGAACATCGGCGTCATGGCGGCGACCCGGATCTTCTCCACGGCGGCCTACCTCTGCGCCGGCATCATCGCCCTCATCCTGAGCCTGCTGCCGAAGTTCGGAGAGATCATCGCCACCATTCCCCCAGGCGTCCTCGGCGGGGCGGCAACCGTCCTCTACGGCATGATCGGAATGCTCGGCGTGCGCATCTGGGTGGAGAACAAAGTCGATTTCTCCAACCCCATCAACCTCAACACCGCCGCTGTCGCGCTGATCGTCGCAATCGCGAACTTCACCTGGACTCCCGGCAATCTGCAGTTCGAGGGCATTGCCCTCGGCTCCGCCTCGGCGATAATCATCTACCAGGTGATGCGCGGCATCGCGAAGTGGCGCGGCACCGATCAGGACGACATCGTCAGCCCCGGCCCCGACGTCGACAGCACCGACAGGGACGGCACTGGTCCCGATATCGACACGGATCACGAACTCGAAGGGCGAACACCACCCGGATCACCGTGAGCGCAGTATTCTCGACGGAGACGTAGGCCCTTCCCCCAATGATGAGAATCCGACTAAGAGGAGAGGAATCATGAAACCTGCAACTGACCGATCACGTCGAATACGTCGAGGGCTGGTGTCCGGCTTTGCCTTCGCGCTCGTCGCTGGTCCAATGTTCACCGGCACAGCCGCCCAGGCGGCCGGTGGCCTCGGGGCGGGCCTGGTCGACGGCAATGCCGGAGACAGACCATCGCACCTCGGCGAGGAATGTTCGGTCCCCTCAGCCGCAACGGCGGACAAAGTCATCACGGTCAAGGGCACCGGAGGCGCTGACGCCACGGTCATGGCCTGCGAAGAGTGGGACGGTGAGTATTATTCGGCGCTGAGCACCGACGGTCATGTCGGCTCCAACGGCATCGCTGCGCCGGGTGAGAAGCGCGAGGGTGACGGCATGACCCCGTCTGGCCTCTTCGGCATCGGCTACGGCTTCGGAGTCGAAGCGGAACCCGAGCAATTCGGCGGGTCGAAGTATGTCCAAGTCACGGAGGACGACGTCTGGGTCGACGGCGACGCAGTGGAGAACTACAACACAATGCAGAAGAAGTCCGAAGGCTACAACGGCGAGTCGATGTACCAGACCCCGGCGTACAACTACGGACAGGTCATCGACTACAACGAGGCTGGGACACCCGGAATGGGCTCCGCGATCTTCCTCCACGTCAACACCGGCAGCGGCAAGACCGCAGGCTGCGTATCGGTGTCTCAGGAGGATCTGCTGAAGATCCTCGACTGGGAGGATGACGGCCCGGTTGAGATGGCGATCAGCAGCTAGGTCTGCAGCAAGGACCGCGCTACCATGGCACACGACTAAGAGGCGGTCAGGGGACACTGCGGAGTGCCCTCTGACCGCCTCTCCATGCGATCCGTGCTTCTGACTATTCCTTGATCAAGGAGAGCTCGAACTCGAGGGTGATCTTGTCACTGACGAGCAGGCCGCCGGAGTCCAAGGTCGTATTCCACGTCACGCCCCAGTCCTTACGATCGATGCGGCGCTTGCCCTCGAGACCAGCTCTCAGATCACCATTCTGGTCGCGGTCGACTCCCAGCAGCTCGAGGGGAACAGAGACAGGTCGGGTGATATCGCGAATCGTCAGGTCGCCGTTGACGATATAGCTTCCTTCTTCGACCTCATCGACCCCGGTGGACTTGAATGTGATCGTCGGATAGTTCTCGACACCGAAGAAGTCGGCGCTTCGCAGGTGAGCATCACGATCGGGGGTCCGGGTGTCAACGCTGTCAACGTCGATCGTGATGGTGATTTCGGCATTCGAGAGGTCCGCAGCGTCGATGACGGCTTTGCCTTCGACGGTGTTGAAAGCACCACGGATACGGGTGACCATCGCGTGACGGCTCGAGAATCCGAGGCGAGTATGTGCGGGGTCGATGACCCATGTGCCGGTCAACTGCTCGTCGGTTGACATGATGGTGCTCCTTTAGGCCGGACGTAGATCATGGACACTCGGTGATGAGGGCCCAGGGCAGCACTGTGAGAGTACTGGCGTACAGACGCGTTCAGCGTATCGGCTTTTCGACTGTGCTGTCATGTCCGATGCCCACTAAATGGACAAAGTCCCTTGCGGCAATGAAATCGGCGCATTGTGCAGTGGAAGACGGCGGGGAAACCTGGAGAAGGCAGACGCTGCCGTGGCTGATCGGGAGCGATATCCGCTAAAGATCTGAAATGGAACGAAAGCACTGGGCAGGTACTGCGGTGGGCCCAGAGGGACTTGAAATCTTTCTACGTCCCAGGTGGGGGGTGTGGGCCTTGAATTCTAGGGCCACAGTCATCACGTTAGCACCTCTGAAAACAGGGGTTTGAGAAGAAATTGTGGGCAAATTGTGGGCAGATCAACCCGCCGGTCTTGGACCGTGTTTTAACAGTGGCTGAAGCCGAACGACAGAACCGCGCTACTAGATCTCTCAGCAACTCTGGATCTTGTCCCCAGCGCGACCTGGAAGGGATCGTATCAGAGCCCTCAATCGAACTCGGTCCTCAAGGAAGTCTCAGGGCTCAGCGCCACATGAAGAAGCTCATCGACGAGCGCAAGGCTGAGCTCGCCAGCAAGAAATAGACGAACCCACAACAAAGGGCCTCGACACTGAAACAAGTCAGCGTCGAGGCCCTTTGTTATGTGAGCGCGGCAAACGTTGCCCCGTTTCGCGGGTACGGATTCTGTCTTGTCGCGGTCGCCATAGTGCTTCCTGGACGAATGAAGTGCTGTCGTTGAATAGGCAGGTGGGGTATCGAGCCGTCTCGATTCCCCACCTGCCTATTGATTACTTCAACGCTTCGCTCGACATAAAGCCATGCGGTCGCAAATGTTGCTTAGCTGATTGCTGTCCGGGCGATCTCGGCGTCCTGCTCCGGAGTGCCACCCGAGACTCCGAGCGCACCGATGAGCTGTCCGTCGTCGTTGACTATCGGGACTCCCCCACCCATAAGAAGGAGCCCTCCGTTCGTATGGTCAAAGTGTGGGAATGGCTCTCCAGCCTGTAGTGGCGAATTCAGAGCTTCGCTCGGTGCTTCGAACATGACCGAGGTCCGAGACTTCGCCAGTGCAAGATCGTTGGACGCTAACCAAGCTCCGTCCATTCGTTGGAAGGCGACGAGGTTCGCTCCGCCATCGAGGACTGCAAAGACGGCGTTCAGGCCGAGATCGCGCGCCTTCTCTTGCCCGGCGTCGATGATCTTGCTCGCGGCTTCCAGGGTGATCGTGGGGCGTGACATATTGTTCAAATCCTTTCTGATGATGACTGGCCTCAGGCCTTCTGCGTCCACTCAGTTTCCTGCCACTGCTTGGCGGCCTCGATGGTCTCCAGCGGTCTCATCGTCCGGTAGTCCGGGTCATCGGAGATGACTGTCTCGACCATTGCATCGACCATCTCCTGTGGATCCGCCTGATCCGCCAGCGAGGGGCCAAAATCGGGCATCGGAACGTGTGCGGTGCCGGCATCGTGCCACTGCACGTAGCTCTCGGCGCCAGTGTCGTTGAACCCGGTTCCGAAGACACCTGGATTGACTGTGGCAACCTTGATTCCGAATTGCTCGAGCTCGGCCTTCATCGAACCTGCGACAGCTTCGATCGCGTGCTTGGTGGCACAGTAGGCACCAAGGAATGGCACGACGAGTATCCCGCCCATGGACGACGTCCACACGATTCGACCACTCTTGCGGGCGATCATCTTCGGCACAATTGCCTGGACCAGTTCGAGGTGCCCGAACAGATTGATGTCGAACGATTCCCGCACGCGCTGAATCGGAATGTCGACGACGGCTCCGCCCTCCATGACTCCAGCGTTGAGAACGAGCACGTCCACGTCGAATGTTCCTGCATGTGCGACATCGATACTGTCGAGCAGGTTGAGCTTGATGACTGTCAGCTCGACTCCAGCTGCGACAGCATCAGCACGAAGGCTTCGGACCTGGGGCCAAGTCTCAGCTGCTGCGATCACCTCGTTGCCCTGCCGGGCGAGTTCAAGTGCGGCTCCCTGACCGAATCCGCTGCTGGCACCGGTGATGAGGATCTTCTGGGACATGGCTACTCCTTAGGTAACTATCTGGATACTTACGGACGAAAGCTTGTCACATGGCGACCCCGGCGTCAATAACTAGATGGTTACCTTTAGACTGGGGACATGCCACCAGATGCCACTGACACCAAGCGACGTATTCTCAGCGCAGCGCGTGCCGAGTTTGCGCAATTCGGTCTCGCTGGAGCCCGTGTGGATCGGATCGCTGATGAAGGGCGGGTCAATAAACGATCGATCTACGTCCATTTCGGACCGAAGGGTGACCTATTCGATCTGGTCGTGGCGACAGCGCTGACGGAGATGGCTGAGGAGGTGCCCTTCACTGCCGAAGACCTACCTGCGTATGCAGGAGCACTCTTCGACTATTTCGTCGCCCACCCGGAGATTCTGCGACTCACCTCATGGGCGAACTTGGAAAGAGCTAAGGCATCGGCCGATGAGATCGAAGCCTACGCGCCTAAGGTCGCCGCCCTCACTGAATTCTTTGGTGACAACGCAGTCGACGTGCTTGCTCTATTGCTCGGTCAGGTCACCGCCTGGCAGTACGCATCTTCTGCGCTTCGAGCCCACTCAACACATGATGAGTGGGCTACGAAACGTCTTCAGCAACACCGCGAAATACTCATGGTTTCGGTACGAGCACTAGTTGGCACCACCTCCACCGTCAATCACACCTACTGAGCTGGAATTGACTCTTTCACTGACGGAGCAGTCGGCACCGAGACTGGAGCTGACTTTGTTGGCTCTGGCTCACTGGACTCATCAGGCCTCTCGATGGTGATCGTCACCTTGGCCTCTGCGGTCTGACCGCGAGCGTCGGTGATTGAGTACTTCAGCGAATCGCGGACGGCATCTCCCTCGTCTGGTGTGTAACGGATTGAGGTGCTTCGACGGCTGCCTGGCCATTCTTTGGAGCATCGACAATTGCGATAGTGATGTCACCGCGGAAGTCATCGTTGCCAGTGACATCGATGAGCACTGAATCGTCTTTCGCAGTGTCAATGGTGGCTTCATCGTCTTCGGCAACAGGCTCAATCGGAGTGAAGACCTCGTAACTGACGCTGACGCGAATGCCGTCGGCACTCTCTTCAGTCTCGACATGAACCACGACGACAGCATCCTCGCCATAGTCATGCAGGAGGTCGAAGCGGTCGAGAGCTGAGGCCAATAGCTCATCGATAGCATCGCCGTCCGTGTCTGTGACCTCGATCTGGCCGAATGGGTCCGAGGTCTCATAGGCGTCCTTATCTTCCGGCGCCTCGGTCACGAGCAGTGTGGTCCCAGCTTCGCCGCGCTTGCCATTGAGCCCGTTGATTACAGAGTCTTCGGCCACTGGCGGGTACTGCGGGTCGGGATCTTCGCCGTCGTCGTCCCCGCCCCCGGCGTTGGCGTGACCATTCGCGTTGGAGTCGGAGCCGTCGCTGTTGCTGGATCCATCCGCGGAGCCAGTCGAGCCACCGTCTGAACTCGAGGCGTCGGATGAAGCGTTATCGCCGCTGCCGTCATCGTTGCCACTCTGGGCAGAATCGGACCCCGTATTCGAATCAGGGGCACTGCCGCTGCCGTCGGAATCGTTGTTGGCGTTAGCTGAAGCTGAAGCCGTGTTGGTGCTATCGTCACCGTCCGACGAACCGCTGCCGGCATCATCGTCGTCACCGGGGTTCGGGTTCGGTGGGCTTGGAGGGACGATGGGCGAACTGCCTTCGCGATCATCAGAGCCGTTGTCACCCTCATTATCTTTCGCTCCCTTGTCGTCTTCTTCGTCGTCGTCATCAGAGCTGCCAGGGCCAGTCGGGTCAGGAATATAGGGTGCGTTGTCTGAAGGTGCCTGCGGCATCGCAAAATTGTCACTTCCGTCATCTGGCTGGCCACCCGAGGCATTGTCACGTCCTGGGTCACCAAACGGATTTGAAGTGTCTGACGGCTCATTCGAGGCCGACTTATCCGTCTGGTCATCGTCGCCCTCATCACCCTCATCGGCGGGGATAGTGAAAGACGGGTTCGGCGTCTTCGAATCTGTGACCTTCGACTGAGAAGTCGGGTCGGACAGCAGCGTATTCACGGAACACGACACCGCTGTGACCAGCAGCGCAAGCACAATCGCAACGATCGCTCCAATCTTCACTTTCGTCGAATTGCCCTTGGAAGTCGTCTCATCAGCCATATATTCAGTACTCCGTGTGTTGATACGAAAAAGTCCCTACCCCTATCTATGCGCCGATTCTCAGCGCAGTCGACAGGTGCAGGGACTCGTTCGGTCTTCCTCAGCCGTTGTTCTCCATCACGTTGAGGATCTTCTTGCTGGCCAGAGCACGGATGACAGCCAGTTCATTGTCGACCTCGATGATCTCAACATTGCCCGTAGGCCGAGGAGTATCGGTGTTCGGCGAGAACTGCGTGCTGGCAACGATGAGCGGGATCTCCTCATGCGTCCAGTCGATGATTCCGAAATCATCTTTGAAGCCCGAGAGCAGAATCTCCTCGTCACGCTGCTCCAGATGCTTCTGCCCGTTCTCGGCAAGATAGCCACCGTAGATAAGCTCGGTGATGACCGGGATGACCGAATCCTCGATCAGAGAGATGCGGGCCTTGAGAGCCTCCGAGTCATCGAGGTCAGAGTAGCCGTCGATGACGAAGTCGGGGACCTCGGAGGCAGATTTGCAGCCGTGGTACTCCGTCTCCTGGGTGCCCTTGTCGAGGGTGATGACGACGAAGGGAAGTGCGGTCAGGTCGGTGTCGTTGTCGATGATTGTCATGGTGTGTCCTTCTGAGTTGAAATTGCGCTCACTAGGTCTATGCCCCATCACCTGATGTTTGTCCGCCACCCTTCGATGGGGCTGAACTCGAGCTGCTGGGCTCCGAGGATTTGGCCCCCGATGGAGACGCTGAGGCACCGGTGGACTGGCCGGATTTCGCCTTTGGTGCGGGCACCTTCTCGGCACTCGTACCGCCGTCTGATTTCGCCGGAGCATTCGGAACCGAGGACGGAGAATGAAGCGACTTCGGATTCGAGGCACGTTTTGTCGTCACGCTGCTCGATTTCTCGGGAGCCTTGGGCGCTGGTGCTTTTGCCACGGGTGCCTTTGGCTGTGTGGGTGAGCTCGCTGGCTTTTCCACCGTTTTCGTCGGAGCCTTAGCGACAGCCTTCTTCGGAGCCTCAGCCTTGGGTGCCGGAGTTGCCTTCTTCTTAGCGGGCTGTGTGTTGACGGCCTTCGGTGCAGGTTCAGACTTTGGCTTCTCGGCAGGCTGAGTCTCGGCGACTTTTGGTTTGCTCGACTTCTTCTTCGACGAACTGTCGCCCGTGGAATCTCCCTTCTTCTTGGCTGGCTGAGTATCGACAGCCTTAGGAGCGACCGACTTCTGCTCGTCATCGGACTTCTCGTCCTTGGGCGCCTCTTCACCGCTGGCATCAGGCTTCTGCGACTCTTCTTCATCAGTCGACTCAGGATCCTCGACAGTCCCGTGGGCCATATCGTTCGATACCTTCTCTGAGCCCTTGCCGGCATCATCCTCGGTCGTGGATTCGTCCGAGTCCTCAGAATCCTCTTCGTCGACCGGTGCGATCGCCATATCGTTCGAGACCTTCACCATGGAATCTGGCCTCTTCTCGTCGTCATCGCCAGCTTCATCTGAAGCCTTGGAATCATCAGCGTCACCGGATGAGGTCTCATCAGCTTCGGCCGACTTCTCATCATCGTCTGGTTTCGCATCCGCGAGCTCGGCGCTCTTGGACTTCTCAGCTGGGGCGCTGGCGTGGGCTTTGCCGTCCTCACCAATGGTGATGGTGACCGTTCCTTCAGCCTCGTCATTCTGCCCCGAGCGATTCTTGTCTCGATCCTGGGTGTGACGAACCTTGTAGGTGAACGTCACTTCTTCGCCGGGCTCATATTCTGAGGCATCGAAGGTGATCTCACCGGAATTGGCATCCCACGTCAGACCTTTGACGTCGTCGCCGGTGACTTCGGTAACTTCACCGTCGAGGACCTTGTCGTTCTTCGTCAGGTCATCAAACGTCAGCTTCACAGACGAACCGGCATCGACGCTGTAGTGGTCATCTTCTGCCTCCGGTGGCTTGAGGCGGTACTCGGTGATCGTCATGGTCGACTTCTCACCATCGCCGACACCATAGAGAGTCAGATCATCGGCATTCGGGTAATTCTTGAGGAACTCCCAATACGATCGACTCCCCTGCGGGACCCCAGACGTTCAAACCTCACGAGGTGAGCCTGGACCGTACATGGGTTCAACGCTCAGCACGCCAGCATTCGATCAAGCACTTCGGAGTGCCATTGGATGAGGACTGAATCCAAATTGCGGCATGATCACACGTAGCGCGGCCAGCAATCTCAATTGTGTACAGACAGTGACCCCAAAGGTGGACAATTTCATCTTTTTGAGGGATGTGCTGATCGAACCTCATCGGGGACAGTGGAGAAGTTGCAACTACTGAAAGGACTTCCCTGTGTACCTGCTACTAATATCAAATGCCCGATCGAACACAGTGAACGCGCGCCCATCCAGGCCTGTGTTCCTGGTCCGAGGCTGATCCAGTCGGACCAATTTCGCCGAACTGATGGCGAGTTACTCGACGCGCACCCCGAAACCACGTCACCCAATGTCGTCCAGGTATAAGCCGATGGGACTGGCCTCACCGGCTCTACCGCTATCGAAGCCAACTTCGTCAAGGAGCAAAATCCGGAGGTCGGGTGGGCCGTACATCCAACTTGAAAAAGAGGAAAAATTGAACAAGTCGTTATTGTCCACCATCCGAGTCTTTGCTGCCCTAACTGTGGCTTGTCTACTCGCTGGGTCACTATCCTTCGTAGCCCCCAACACCGCTGAAGCCGCTACCAACCCTGGAAAGGTAATGTGGCAGACAAAGGTATCTGGCAAGACCGGGGGTCTCCGGTACGGAACCACGAAATGGGGCTACGTGCATATCAAGCAAGGCGGCTCGACTGGCAATACTTCAAATCACGAGCTGTCTTCGGCCGCGAAGCGGCAGTGGGCCAGAGCCCTGAATTCCAAGAAGCCACATCGCGCGAAGAACGGCCTTCTTGTTTTTGCGGCGCAATACAAAATCGGCAAAGGCAAGAAGCAGAACCGCACCATGTGCGTCGTTTACAACACCAAGAAGGTAAAGTTCAAAGGCTTCAGGAAGCCGCAAGAGGCCGGCATCGTTACCGCGTATTGGAAGAAGGGAAACCACTCAGCCCGTGGATGCAATTAACGAAATACCGATTGGATCGATAGTCGTCAGCGACGACACCAAATCTGATTACGCTGTGGTCCGAGATACTCCCGGCCCAGACACCGTCGGTGAGCTTTCTATGTACGATTCGATCGGACAGGCATACGTCTCTGAGAAAAATGGGATTACTAACGTCGTGTCGGTAGAGACTCTTCGCCTGGCAACAGACGACGAACGCAAATCCGCGGGCTTCTAGCCTGGTTAGACTCATAGCGAAGGGCAGCTGACTGGTCAACCTGTTCACAGGTGGGCCCGTCGGCTGCCTGATTGGACCTAGGCACTCGTCCGATCGCCGACAAGTGAGACACCTAGCCTCACCGTCTAGAGGCTCAACTTCGCAGGCTTACTGGGAATATCGGCGGATCATCTGAACATTCGATCAAGCACTTCGGAGTGCCGCTGCTCGTTTACCTGGCTTGCTACACAGGCATGAGGTGGGGAGAGATTACAGGGCTCCGAGTCGGCGATCTGGACTTTGAGAAGCGACGAGTCAGAATCGTGCGCAATGCTGTTGAGTCAGGTAGCAAATTCCACGTGGGCACTCCGAAGAGTGGAAAGAAGCGAACCGCACCTCTGCCCGGCTTCCTTGCGGATGAGTTGAAAGACTTCTGCGCAGAAAAGTCACACGCCTCATTGGTTTTCGAGGCTCCGCGCCGTGGCGGATTCATTTTGCGACCAAAGCCGAAAGGTCGCAGCGAAGGTGGGACGGGTGGTTCATGGTGGGCATTGGCCAAAGAAGAGGCGGAGGTTCCGCCGCAAATGCGTATCCACGATATGCGCCACACAGCTGCCAGCCTGGCTGTTCAGTCAGGCGCCCACGTCAAGGTTCTCCAACACATGCTCGGTCATGCATCGGCGGCGATGACTCTTGACACGTACTCGGACCTTTTCGACGACGATTTGGACCAGGTTTCAGAGGCTTTGGATGCTCATAGATCAGAACAGTTAAGAATGAAATGTGGGCAAAATGTGGGCAAATGAGCCAAATCCAACGGCCCGACTAGCACTTCTAGGCTTCTCACCAGGCAACTTATCAACTGTTCAAAGGTGGGCCCAGAGGGACTTGAACCCCCGACCCTCTCGGTGTAAGCGAGATGCTCTAGCCAACTGAGCTATAGGCCCCACAGCAAATCGAGAGCTATGGCTCTCGATCGCGCTTGACCAGTATGCCATACGGCAGGCGGGCAGACGAATTGCTTGTCCTGTCGACTTGTTCGTTCAGACGACCTCGGTGCGAAGGAGGCGTGCCGCGATTGTCGCGAAGTTCTCACCTGCATCGTCGTTCCCTATGCCGAAGAGGCTGCGGTTCTGCTCGATCGCCACGGCCCCGAGCGCATGTGCCATCACACCCTGGGAGACCGTCTGTCCCAATGCGTCGACGCTCAACGCGCTGGGAGTCACTTCGCTGGGGGAAATCGAGTAGCCGAGCAACATGATCTCAGCACCGTCACGGTATGTGAGCAGGATGTCACGCAGCGCCATCACAGCTACAAGTGGGTCAGAAGTCGACGGGCATCGCGCATCCACCTCTGCGTTCATGCGTGTGGCGATGAGGACGAAGAGCTCCTGTTTATCCTTGACGTGCCAATACAGGGCGGAGGGCTGAACCTCGAGCTCACGCGCGAGCCTGCGCATCGACAGATCGCCCAATCCGTAGCGTGAAAGGATGTCGAGGGCGGTTGTCGTGATGCTCCCGGCAGTCAGTGCCAATGAGACTTTCCTTCCATTCACAGTCGGTTGACCGTACCGATTTTTCAGAACGCGTCGCCATCGCTATAGTAGTTCCTGGTCACGGGATATAGCGCAGCTTGGTAGCGCGCCTCGTTCGGGACGAGGAGGTCGTGGGTTCGAATCCCGCTATCCCGACCAATGAAATGTGTCGCGACATCGTTCACTCGATGTTGCGGCACATTTTTCTTGTCCTTAGGTGCCCCGGTGGATATCCCGCCTGGTCAGAACCGGTGGAATCCACATTGGAACTGCGCCGGATGATCAGCTGACATCGGTTCGAATGGTCAGCATGAATGCTGAGTCCTCGTGCGCCTGCACGGAGTGTCGCTCCGGAGGAATCGTCATGAGGTCTCCGACGCGAAGGTCCCACGAGTCCTCTGCTGATGACAAAGCCACACTCCCCCGCAGCACCTGCAGCGTCGCCTCTGGCGGTGAGTCATGCTCTGCCATCGCGGTCCCTGCCGTCAACGTCAGCAGGGCCTGCTTGAGATAGCGCCCGCTGTAGACGCTGTGGGCTGCCCGCCCGCTGTTGGCGCCCCGTGCCTTTTCCAGAAGTTCGTCGGCCAGCTCGCCGAGGTTCTGGGCGTGTGAATTGTCAGTCATCATCTGTCCTGTCCTGCTCGTTCGATTTTTGCTGCGCAGACCTCTCAGTCCTGATGCTAACTTGTAGTTGATCGATGTGAGACTGACTTTGGAGGTTGACCATGGCCGATGGCCCAGTATCCGAAACCATTGACGTTCGGACGGTTCCCAAGCCTGAGCGGCATCCGCTCATCATGGCGGCCTATCAGAAACTCGATGTCGGTTCAGGTCTGATCCTCATCAACGACCACGAACCCAAGAATCTCAAGGGTGAGATGGAGGAGGAGTTCGCCGAGGCGATGGCCTGGGAACCACAGTCATCAGATGACGAGGATTTCCGGGTCCTCATCAGCAAACGGGCAGCGACGCCTCTCCCCCGCGTCCTGGCCGATGTGGAGGAACTCAACGGGCCTGCGGAGACCTCAGGTTCCGTATGGCAGCTCCAGCCTCAGTCGCGTGATCTCGATGCGAACATCATCGCGCTCGCACCCGGTGGTGAGATCAAGGAACACATGGGGCCCGGCCTCGATGTGCTCATCCACATCCTCGACGGCGGCGGAACCCTGGAGACAGAGCTGACCACGATCCCGCTCGCACCGGGCCAGATAGTCTGGTTGCCGCGTCTCTCTCGTCGACGCTTCCTCGCCGATGAGTCCCAAGGCCTGCGATATTTCTCAGTCCATCAGCGCAAACAGGGACTGACGATCACCAGTCGACACTGACTCAGCCGAAGCATCAGTGCGACCCTGCGGTCCAGGCTGTGATCAGGGCGCTGGCTCGGGGTCATCTGGGCGGCCAAACGCAATGGCGATGAGTCTGCGCAGCACCGCCTCGTCGATGTCTTCCAACTTGCGCACATACACGCATCCAGCGCCCTCGGTGTACGTACCGAGGCTGCTCAGCAGCGCCGCTCCGGCAGGTGAGTCTTTGAGCCCGTAGAGCGAGAGCTGAGTCTTACGGGGTGAGAACCCGGTCTTTGGCCAGTGACCGCGGTTGCGCGGATTCGATGGCGAAACGTACTGATACTGTCCGTACCCCACGATCGACGGACCCCACATCACCGGCTGCGTGCCGGTGACCTCGGCGAAGATCGCAGCCAGCGCGAACCCATCCTCGCGTCGCTTATTGGGAACGGCAGCTGCAAGGAACTCGTTGACGTCAACGTCGGTGGGCTGTGTCTTCTGAGCGGTCATGGTTCAATTATGGCCTCTCGACGGTGATCAGGCACCGCAGCGAGGCTCAGGCGCCGTCGGGAATCCAGGCCGAACCATCCTGAACCTTGTAGATGAGGTTGGTTCGGGTGTGGGCGACCGCCGGGTAGCGGGTGAGGTAGTCCAGAACGAAGGACTGGACCGCCTCGGTGTCGGTGGCGACGATGTGGAGCAGATAGTCATCGGCTCCGGCCATGTGATACATCCGCACCACCCCGGGGAACTGCGGTGCCGCGGCGGTGAAGGCATCGATCTCAGCTCGGTCATGTTTGGCCAGACGGATGGAGATCAGAGCCTGCAGCGGGATGCCCACAGCTGCAGCATCGATGTCGACACGAAAGCCTCTGATCACGCCCAGCGTCTTGAGACGTTTGAGGCGAAGCGAAACCGTCGACTCGGAGATGCCGACCGCCGAGGCCAAGGCGGTGCCCGATGCTCTGGCATCATCGCTGAGAGCCTTGAGCAGCTGTCGATCAACATCATCGAGTTCCACTTTCTGCGACATGACTCACAGTCTGGCATATAAGATTCAAGAAGCTTCGATGGGAATACAGAAAATCACGGATTCTTGACTGATGATTGCGGTTCATAACAGGAATAGCTTGAATGCTGACATGACCTCACTGCACCCAGAAACGCTCATGGTCCATGGCGGCATGGAAGGCCTCACCGAGGCAGGAGTCCACGTTCCGGCCATCGACCTCTCGACCACCAACCCAGTCAACGATGTCGCCACCGGCGGTGACTCCTACGAATGGCTGGCGAGCGGGCATTCGCTCAAGGACGGCGATTCGGCCGTCTACCAGCGCCTGTGGCAGCCCGGTGTCGCACGCTTCGAAACGGCCCTGGCCGAGCTCGAGCACGCCGACGAAGCGGTCGCATTCGCCACGGGCATGGCCGCAATGACCGCGGCCCTCCTCGCAGCCGTCAGCGCAGGAACACCCCACATCGTCGCAGTGCGTCCGCTCTACGGCGGAAGCGACCACCTCCTCGAATCCGGACTGCTGGGCACGCGGGTCACTTGGGCCGAAGAATCCGACATCGCCCAGGCGATCGAGGACGACACCGGACTCGTCATCGTGGAGACCCCGGCCAACCCCAGTCTCGACCTCGTGGATCTCGACGGCGTCGTCGCAGCCGCCGGCAACGTGCCTGTGCTGGTCGACAACACCTTCTGCACCCCCGTGCTCCAGCAGCCCATCTCCCACGGAGCAGCCCTCGTTCTGCACAGCGCGACGAAGTATCTCGGCGGTCATGGCGATGCCATGGGCGGCATCATCGCCACGAACTCCGACTGGGCGATGCGTCTGCGCCAGGTCCGAGCCATCACAGGAGCCCTTCTCCACCCCATGGGTGCCTACCTCCTCCATCGGGGACTGCGCACCCTTGCCGTGCGCATGCGCGCGGCACAGACCACCGCCGGTGAACTCGCCGAGCGTCTGGCTGCGCACCCTGCCGTCGCCGTCGTCCACTACCCGGGGCTGGACGGCCAGGACCCGCGCGGACTGCTCGGGCGCCAGATGTCCGGTGGTGGAGCCATGATCGCATTGGAGCTGGCCGGCGGATTCGAGGCCGCACGCAGCTTCGTCGAACACTGCAGCCTCGTCGTCCACGCGGTGTCCCTGGGCGGCGTCGACACTCTCATCCAGCATCCGGCGTCACTGACTCACAGGCCGGTTGCGGCCACGGCGAAACCCGGCGACGGTCTCATCCGGCTCTCGGTGGGGCTCGAGCACGTCGATGACCTGGCAGACGATCTCATCGTCGCTCTCGACGCGAGCCGAGCCGCAGCCTGAGCCGGCCGACCTTCTGCCGCTGCCGATCCGAGGAGGGCGTGTACTCTTTTCCTCATTGACATTGACGCGACGTCAACTTCTAAGCTGATCGTCATGGACTGGTCCATACAGGAAACAGCGCGGATGACGGGGACGACGAGCCGAACGCTGCGTCACTATGACGCAATCGGACTGCTGCCACCGACGTACACTGCCGACAACGGATATCGCTATTACGACGAGACAGGGCTGTTGCGCCTGCAGCGCATTCTCCTGCTCAGGGAACTCGGGATGCCGTTGACGAAGATCGCCGAGGTGCTCGAGAGCACCGAGGACCCGATCGCGGCATTGTCCGAACACGTGGAAATGCTCGGACGCGAGCGTGACCGCGTCGAGCGGCAGATCGCCGCCGTCACCGCGACCATCGCACGATTGGAAGCAGGTGAACCTCTCATGGCAGAGGAAATGTTCGACGGTTTCGACCATCGCAGACACAAAGAAGAAGTGACGCAACGCTGGGGCCATGCCGCCTATGAGTCGTCTGCGCAATGGTGGGAGTCAATGAGCGCCGAAGACAGGCAGGCTTGGAAGGCGATAGTCGACCAGTTGAGTCAGGACTGGGCGAACGCCGCCGAGGCCGGGGTCGGCCCCGAAACGAAGTGCTGCCAGGAGATGGCCCGTCGTCACGTTCAGTGGCTGACAGCCGTGCCGGGGACTCCGGCAAATGATCCCGACGGTGATATGGACGGATATGTCCGCGGTTTGGCAGACATGTACGTCAGCGATCCGCGTTTCGGTGCCAATTACGGGGGCACCGAGGGCGCCGAGCTGGTCCGGGACTCACTCAATCTCTACCTGGACGCACACGCGGATTCCTAAAAGCAGTCAGGACTGCTGCTCCAGGGCTCGTCGAATCTTCTCGGCGGGCCCTGCCAGCTGTTCAGGGGTCTGCATGGGCGCACGGTCAGAGATGTCGAAATCGTCCATCGAGTTCGTCGGCAGGACGTGGATGTGCAGATGCGGGACCTCGTAGCCGACGACGAGCAGCCCGATGCGCTCACAGTCGAGGGCCTCCTGCTGAGCACGTCCGATCTGTCGCGCCACCGCCATCAGGTGGTCGAGCAGGTCCTGGTCGGCGTCGATCCAGTGTGAGATCTCGTCCCGGGGCACGACCATCGTATGGCCCTCGGTCATCGGCGATACATCGAGGAATGCAACGCACACGTCGTCCTGGTAGACGAAAGTGCCCGGAATTTCCCCGTTGATGATCTTGGTGAAGATGGTGGCCATGTTTCATTCCTCCTTGCTGATCCGATGATCGCATTGGCTCAACCGCAGAGTGCTCGCGCTTGAGCGACATCAACGGAGAAGTCACGCGTCTCGGTTCGTGCGACCTGACGACTGGTCACGATCGTACCTGTTCGGGAGATGACGAAGACTCCGCGTTCGGCCACACCGTGATCAGCGTCGAAGACCCCATACGACCTGGCCACATCGCCGTGCGGCCAGAAGTCCGAGCCGAGATCAAGGCCGATCTCTCTTTCCTCCGACCACGCGGCGAGTGTGTACTTCGAATCCACGGACATGGCGATGATCTCGACCGGGAGAAACTCAACCTCCAGCGACTGTCGCAGGTCATCAAGGGCGCTGACCTCATCACCGCAAACGGGTGAGAAGGCGAACGGAAAGAAGACGAGGATGACAGCCGAGCGACGTAGAACCTCGGCGAGGTGGAGCGTAGACCCGCACTGATCGGGCACGCGGAAATCGGGGGCCCGGTCTCCGGGCCGAAGGATCATGAATAGTTCTTCTTGCCCACCAAACGGAAGCCGGCCCAGTATTCGGCAGCGCTGACCGTCGAGGTCACATGCATGCCAGCTGTGGGAGCTGCCTCAGAAATGTCGGCCGGGCTGATATGCCCGGGGCGACTTGCCTTGGGAGACAGGAGCCAGACGACTCCGCCTTCCTTCAATGTTGCCTGCGCGTCGACGAGACCATCAATGAGGTCGTCGTCGTCGGAGCGCCACCACATCAGAATGACGTCGAAGACATCATCGACATCACCGTCCGCGATCTTCTCACCGATGATGTTTTCGATCGCCTGGCACAGGTCCAAGTCGACGTCATCGTCGTAGCCGATTTCTTGCACATAGTCTCCCGCAGCCAAACCAAGGTTCTGGCCCAGCTCGTTGGGGAGGGTCGACGTGGAAGATGTCCTTTCAGAAGAGGAGTTACTCATGCCCTTATTGTTCCGTCAAGTGTGCCGGAGGTGCAAATGACGGCGCGCCAACCCGGTGCAATCCACGTCAAAGAGCATCGAAGACCACGAACTCGTCATCGAGATCACAAGATTTCGCCCCAGCGAAGTTCGCGCGGGAGGACTAGGCTGATGGGAGTATCTGGTGGACCCTGGGCTCAATCATGATTTGATCTTCCATTCCACTCGATCACCCGGATCTCAACACCAACGAAGATCGTGGAGCGGAAGAGAGGACCACACCGTGGACAATCGGAAACAGGGCGGACCGATACTCAATGGGCTGCCCAGCCAGGTGCCCGACATCGATCCCGAAGAGACTGATGAGTGGCTGGCATCGCTGGACGGCCTCATCGACGAGGGCGGACGGTCACGCGCACGTTACGTCATGCTGCGGATGCTTCAGCGTTCGCGGGAGAAGCAGATCGGCGTGCCCAGCCTGACAGCCACCGACTACGTGAATACGATCGGGCCTGAGAACGAACCGTGGTTCCCCGGTGACGAAGAGGTCGAGCGCCGCTACCGGCGCTGGAACCGCTGGAATGCCGCAATGCTCGTCCACCGTGCCCAGCGGCCCGGAGTCGAAGTCGGCGGACACATCTCAACCTATGCTTCGTCCGCCACGCTCTACGAAGTCGGACTCAACCACTTCTTCCGCGGCAAGGACCACCCTGGCGGCGGCGATCACATCTTCTACCAGGGTCACGCCTCCCCCGGAATGTACGCCCGCGCCTACCTCGAAGGCCGGATGAGCGGAGACGATCTCGACGGATTCCGTCAGCAGCAGTCCCACCAGATCAACGGCAAACCCGCCGGTCTGCCGTCGTATCCGCACCCGCACCAGCTTCCTGATTTCTGGGAACACCCGACGGTGTCGATGGGTGTGGGACCGATCAATGCGATCGCCCAGGCACAGTTCGACAAGTACCTGCACAACCGCGGCATCAAGGACACCTCCCAACAGCAGACATGGGCCTTCCTCGGTGACGGTGAGCTCGACGAGCCGGAGAGCCGCGGAATGCTCCAGGTTGCCGCGTTCGAAGAGCTCGACAACCTCAACTTCGTCATCAACTGCAACCTGCAGCGCCTCGACGGACCGGTCCGCGGCAACGGCAAGATCATCCAGGAGCTCGAGGCCTACTTCCGCGGCGCCGGTTGGAACGTCATCAAGGTCGTGTGGGGCCGCGAATGGGACGCCTTGCTGGGCAAGGACCGCGACGGCGCACTGGTCAACCTCATGAATGCCACCCCCGACGGTGACTACCAGACCTACAAGGGAGAGTCCGGCGGATTCGTCCGTGACAACTTCTTCGGGCGCGATCCGCGCACCAAGGCCATGGTCGAGGACTACAGCGATGAGAGGATCTGGAACCTCAAACGCGGCGGTCACGACTACCGCAAGGTCTACGCAGCCTACAAAGCAGCCTTCGAACATACCGGGCAGCCGACTGTCGTCCTCGTCAAGACGGTCAAGGGCTATTCGCTGGGGCCTCACTTCGAGGCTCGCAATGCGACCCACCAGATGAAGAAGATGACGATCGACGATCTCAAGCTGGCTCGCGATCACTTCCAGATCCCGATCTCCGACAAGGACCTCGAAGCAGACCCCAAGCAGCCGCCGTACTACCATCCCGGAGAGGACGCTCCGGAGATCAAGTACATGCAGGAACGGCGTCAGAAGCTCGGCGGCTACTCCCCCAAGCGTCGCAGCAAGCACATCGATCTCAAACTGCCCGCCGACAAGGCCTTCGATGCAGGCAAGCGCGGATCGGGCAAGCAGACGATCGCCACCACCATGGGATTCGTCCGCGTACTCAAGGACCTCATGCGGGAGAAGGAATTCGGCAAACGCATCGTGCCGATCATCCCGGACGAGGCCCGCACGTTCGGCATGGACTCGTTCTTCCCGACGGCGAAGATCTACAACCCGCACGGCCAGAACTACATTTCGGTCGACAGGGATCTCTTCCTCGCCTACAAGGAAGCCACCGACGGCCAGCTGCTCCATATGGGCATCAACGAGATAGGTGCCACCGCGGCACTGACCGCCGTCGGCACCTCCTACGCCACACACGGCGAGCCGATGATCCCGTTCTACATCTTCTACTCGATGTTCGGCTTCCAGCGCAGCGGTGACTTCTTCTGGGCGGCAGGCGACCAGATGGCACGCGGCTTCATCCTCGGAGCCACTGCCGGGCGCACCACTCTCGTGGCAGAGGGACTGCAGCACGGTGACGGGCATTCGCATCTGCTGGCGTCGACCTACCCCTCGATCGTGTCCTACGATCCCGCCTACACCTACGAGATCGCCCGCATCGTCCGTGACGGCATCCACCGTATGTATGATCCGGCCGATGAGCGCGACCCCAACGTCATGTACTACCTGACGATGTACAACGAGCCGATGGTCCAGCCCCCTGAACCAGAGGACCTCGACGTCGACGGCGTGCTCAAGGGTATGTATCTCCTGGCGAAGGGCCCGGACAACGGCGGCCCGAAGGTCCAGCTCATGGCCTCCGGCGTGGGCGTCCCCTGGGTTCTCGAAGCCCAGGAGCTGCTGGCCGAGGATTGGGGCGTATCGGCAGACGTGTGGTCGGTGACCTCGTGGACCGAGCTGCGTCGCGATGGCCTGAATGCCGAAGACGGCCGACTGCTCGATCCCGATGCCGAGGCACGCGTGCCCTATGTGACTCAGAAGATGGCTGAGGTTGAGGGGCCGGTTGTGGCGACCTCGGACTTCATGCGCGCGGTTCCGGATCAGATCCGTCAGTATGTGCCAGGCCACTTCACATCCCTGGGCACCGACGGCTACGCGATCTCGGACACCCGTCCAGCAGCGCGCCGCTACTACCACGTCGATGGGCCTTCGGTCGTGACACAGGCTCTGATCTCCCTGGCCGACACCGGGGCGATCTCGATCGACAAGGCCGCCGAGGCGGCACGGAAGTACCAGCTCGACGACGTCACCGCGGGTACCTCAGGCTCGACCGAAGGTGCCGGCGCCTGATCGCATCGCGCTGAGCGGCGGATTCGATAACGTACTCGACACCGCTATGAGTGTGGCCGGAGTCTCTAAGACTCCGGCCACACTTGTCTCAATCGACAAAAACTTGTGTGTCGCACACAAGCGAATTGTGCCGAAGCGTTTAAAGTGGTGCCTATGACAACTGACGCCGAGACGCTCCGGCGCCGGGCAGAGACGGCACGCCGTCTGCGGGCAGGAGTGGGAGTCCTCTCCACTGTGACCCTGCAGAGACTTGAAGCTCGGCTCCCCTGGTACCGCAGCATGTCCCCCTCTGATCGATCCTGGGTCGGGCTGTTGGCGCAGTCGGGCATCTCGTCCTTCATCGACTGGTACCGCAAACCCGATACGGATCTGCGAGTCGTCAGTGAGATCTTCAAGTCCGCCCCACGCGACCTGATCCGAGCAATCAGTCTCCAGCAGACTCTTCAGCTGCTCAAGATCGTCGTCGAAGTCGTCGAGGAGAGAGTGCCCGACATTGCACGTGCGGTCGAGCAGCCGGCGCTGCGGGAGGCCGTTCTCGTCTACTCTCGTGAGATCGCCTTCGCCGCCGCAGACGTCTATGCCCGAGCCGCCGAGGCCAGGGGCAGTTGGGACGCTCGCTTAGAGGCAATGGTCGTTGATGCTCTGGTTCGCGGCGACTCCGTCGATGAGCTGGCCAGCCGCACTGCTGCCTTCGGGTGGCAGTCGGAAGGTCCCGTCAGCGTACTTGTCGGACGGGCCCCGCAGAGGTCAGCCAAGCGCGGCCTCGACGTCATCCGACGCAAGGCCCGGAAATGGGCCGATGATGCCCTCGTCGGCATTCACGATAACCGACTGCTCATCGTCCTCGGCGGTGCCACCGAACTCGATGAAGCCGTTGAGGAACTTTCCGAATCCTTCGGACCATCCGAAGTAATCGTCGGACCCAGAGTTCCGAGCCTGGCAGAGGCCGCCACCTCGGCGAAGGCAGCGATCATGGCGCTCAAGGCCGCCACCGCCCGCCCCGACTCCCCCCGCCCCGTCAGGGCAGAAGAGCTCCTGCCCGAACGCGCCCTGGCCGGAGACACCGTCGCCCTGAACGAACTCATCAGCCGGTACTACGAACCATTGACCTCGGGGACCGGGCAACTGCTCAAAACGGTCAGCGCCTACGTCGAATTCGGATCGTCTCTGGAAGCCACGGCCAAGGCACTTTCGGTCCACCCGAATACGGTGAGATACCGGCTCCGGAAGATCACCTCGGCGATCTCACTCGATCCCACGGTCTCCCGCGACGCATTCGTCATCCACATCGCATTGGTCTACGGGCGACTGTCAGATGCCGGGCTATTGTCGAACACCGACAAAACACACTGATTTAAAAGATCCATCCACTAGATTGAACACCGAAGTCGAGTGAAAAGAGAACTGAGTGCTAGCAATCACGTGCCCGGGCCAAGGCGCCCAGAAGTCGGGTTTTCTGAGTTCCTTCCTGGAACTCGACGCCTTCGCCGCACAGATCGACGAACTCTCCTCCGCATCCGGGATCGACCTGCGCCTGCACGGAACCGAATCGGATGACGAGACCATCAAGGACACAGCACTGGCACAGCCGCTGCTCGTCGCCTCAGCGATCGCATGCGCCGCTGAGCTCGGAGCCAAGGCAGAGTATGTCGCCGGGCACTCCGTGGGCGAGATCGCTGCCGCACAGATCGCCGGTGTCTTCTCTCCAGCCGATGCCATGCGCTTCGTCGCAGTGCGCGGCGCAGGGATGGCAGCGGCCGCGGCGCAGACTCCCACAGGCATGTCAGCCGTCGTCGGCGGCGAACCTGCCGACGTTCTGGCAGCCATCGAGGCAGCAGGTGCCAGCCCAGCCAATGTCAACGGAGGCGGACAGACGGTGGCAGCGGGATCCTTGGAGCATCTGGAGAAGCTGGCGGAGAACCCGCCGGAGAGAGCACGCGTCATCGCTCTGCCCGTAGCTGGTGCCTTCCACACCGAGTACATGGCTTCGGCGACCCAGGAACTGGCCGCCACTGCCTCGGCGCTGGAGATCGCAGATCCTTCCACTTATGTCCTCAGCAACTGCGATGGAACGGTCGTCGAGAGCGGTCAGGACTATGTCGACCGCCTCGTCAAGCAGGTCACGAACCCTGTTCGCTGGGATCTGTGCCAGGAGACGCTGTTGAATGCGGGAATCACCGGAATGATCGAACTCGTCCCCGGTGGCACTCTGACCGGAATCGCCCGACGCGCCATGAAGGGCGTGGAGACATTCGCCATCAAGTCCGCTGCAGACCTCGGCGGTGCGCGTGACTTCGCCGCGGCCCACGCCTGATCATCAAAGGAAGACCATCATGCCAACACTGAAGACCGCAGAATCCGGAACCTTCTCCAAGATCATGGGCATCGGCGCCTATCGTGCCGAAAACCTCGTCACCAACGACGACATCGCCGGACCCATCAACTCCTCCGATGAGTGGATCCGCCAGCGCACCGGCATCATCACCCGGCGTCGTGCCAGCAAGGACGTCGGTGTCATCGACATGTGCGAAGAGGCCGCGCTGGAAGCGATCGCCTCCTCCGGACTCAAGCCCGAAGACATCGGAGGCATCATCATCGCCACCGTCACCTTCGAATACTTCACTCCTTCGGCGGCGGCAGCGCTGACTGACCGCTTGGGAACCGGCCACATCCCCGCCTGGGACATCAGTGCGGCATGCGCCGGTTACTGCTACGGCATCGGACAGGCCGACGCATTGGTCCGTTCCGGCGCCATGGACAACATTCTGGTCATCGGTGCCGAGAAGCTCTCCGAGGTCATCGACCCCGAGGACCGTTCGATCTCCTTCATCCTCGGTGACGGAGCCGGTGCTGTCGTCGTCTCGTCATCGGACGAGCCGGGCATCTCGAAGACCGTCTGGGGCTCGAAGGGCGAGAACTGGTCGACGATCCGCATGACCGAGTCTCTCTACGACGTCCGCGACAACCGCGACACTCCCTTCCCCACCTTGCGTCAGGATGGGCCGACCGTATTCCGCTGGGCCGTCTGGGACGGCGCCGAGGTGGCCAAAGAGGCATTGGCCGAGTCCGGTATCGAAGCCGCCGACCTGGCTGCCTTCATCCCGCACCAGGCGAACATGCGAATCATCGACGAACTCGCCAAACAGCTCAAGCTGCCCGAGCACGTCGTCATCGCCCGCGACATCGCCGACAACGGCAACACCTCCTCGGCCTCCATCCCGCTGGCGACCGAACGTCTGCTGCGCGAACAGCCTGAACTCAGCGGCGGATACGCCCTGCAGATCGGCTTCGGAGCCGGTCTGGTCTTCGGCGCACAAGTGATCCGCCTCCCTTAAACGGGTTCATTCACGGAAAACTCTCCGTGAATGTCCTAAGATATTCGGCGGGACACTCGTCGAAAAGTTCCTCAACCGGTCGAACAACCCTCGGCTGACACTAGAAAGTAGGAAAGAAATGGCATTCACCGAAGCTGAAGTCCTCGCTGGACTGGCAGAGATCGTCAACGAAGAAACCGGTTTGGCTGTGGAAGCAGTCGAGGCCAACAAGTCCTTCACCGATGACCTCGACATCGACTCCATCTCGATGATGACCATCGTCGTCAACGCTGAGAAGAAGTTCGGCGTGAAGATTCCGGATGACGACGTCAAAGACCTCGTCACCGTCCAGGACGCTGTTGACTACATCAACAAGGCTCAAGAGGCCTGAGAAATTAGCCGAACACGGCCCGTCCACCGACGGGCCGTGTCCACACTATCGACGAGGTTTGTACCATGACACCTAAAGTTGTCGTCACCGGGATTGGTGCGGTAACCCCATTGGGCGCGACGGCCGATGCCACGTGGCAAGCCATACTGGCCGGCAAGTCCGGCGTCCACACAATGGACAATGACTGGTCCGAGAAGTACGGCCTCGCCGTCGACTTCGCAGCACAGGTCGACCCACAGGTCGTGCCCGATAATCTCAAACGTGTCCAGGCCAAGCGCCTCGACCCCTCCTCCCAGTTCGCTCTGATCTCCGCCCGTGAGGCCATGGCTGATGCCGGCCTCGAGGAGACGGACCCAGACCGCACCGCAGTCTCCTGGGCGACCGGAATCGGCGGTGTCTGGACTCTGCTCGATGCCTGGGACACGCTCCAGGAAGAGGGCCCACGCCGGGTCATGCCGCTGACCGTTCCGATGCTCATGCCCAACGGGCCCGCAGCAGCCATCGGCATGGAGTTCAAGGCCCGTGCTGGTGTCCAGACCATGGTCTCGGCGTGTGCGTCGTCGACCGAGAGCCTGGGCCACGCCTACGACGTTGTGGCCTCCGGTCACGCCGATGTCGTCATCGCCGGCGGCTCCGAAGCTGCGATCCATCCGATCACGATCGCCTCCTTCAACTCCATGCAGGCACTCTCACGCCGCACCGACTCCCCTGAGACTGCATCACGTCCCTATGACGTCGATCGCGATGGATTCGTCATGGGCGAAGGCGCGGGTACCCTCATCCTTGAAACCGAGGAGCATGCCAAGGCGCGCGGAGCGAAGATCTACGCCGAGGTGTCCAGCTGGGGCATCTCCAACGACGCCTACCACATCACCGGTGGTGAGCCAGGCGGACAGTACGCGCTGCGTGCGATGCAGAGTGCGCTGGACAATGCGGAGCTCAGCCCCGCAGATATCAAGCACGTCAACGCTCACGCAACCTCGACACCGGTTGGTGATATCCCTGAGTCTTTGGCGATCAGCCAGCTGCTGGGCTCTCACGTCGGTGACGCTCTGGTCAGTGCCACGAAGTCGATGACTGGCCACCTGCTGGGTGGAACAGGCGCTGTCGAGTCGATCCTCACGGTCAAGGCGCTGCAGACACGCACCGCTCCCCCAACGATCAACATCGACGAGGTCGACCCGGAGGTCGTGGGCATCAACATCGTCCGCGACACCCCTGCAGAACTTCCAGCCGGAGACATCGCAGCGATTTCGAACTCGTTCGGCTTCGGCGGGCACAATGCCGTCGTCGCCTTCAAGTCCGTGTGATACGTCAGCGCTTCTCGAGGCGGCGGTCCAGTCACAACTGATCGAGCCTCTGAGCGACCATGAGATCAGGCCCCAGCAATCATGCTGGGGCCTGATCTGCGTCTGGGCCACCGATCAACTCAGTGACTCGTGCGCTCAGTCAACCACCTGTCCGCTCAATCAACGCTGAGTCAGATTATCCCGCTTGCTCAGACGAGATAATCTGGCTCACCGTTGAACGAGGCGACACTGGGACCGAACTCGTGTCGTCGTAGAGCTGTATGCTGGCGCATCTGCATATGACTATGGGCACACCCGAGGTAGGCAGGTGTGCCCATAGTCGTGTTGCAGCAGCCTTCGTGCGTCTTGGTAGAACCGACGGCGCCGGAAGTCTGGTGAGAGGCTCAGCCGACCTTGGTCAGCCAGCGCACCGGAGCGCCCTCGCCTGCGTGGCGGAAGGCATCGAGCTCTTCGTCCCAGGCTTCGCCTAGGGCCAGAGCCATCTCAGTGGAGAGTTTGGCCGGATCACCGGAAGCGCGTTCCATGACGGAGCGAATGCGATCTTCGGGAACCAGAATGTTGCCTGCAGAGTCGGTGACTGCGTGATAGATCCCGAGGTCTGGAGTGTGGCTCCAACGGCCGCCGTCGACTCCGCCGGAAGGCTCCTCGGTCACTTCATAGCGCAGTGAGTCCCACCCGCGGAGAGCGGATGCGATGCGAGCACCAGAACCTGCTGGCGCACGCCAGCAGACTTCGGCACGCACAAGGCCTGGCGCTGCCGGCTGGGGTGTCCAGTCGAAGCGTGCCTGTGCACCGATTGCCCCGCCCGCTGCCCATTCGATGTGCGGGCATAGCGCGCGAGGTGCTGAGTGGACGAATAGTACGCCCTGTGTCATATCCATTTGTGCCTCCTACCTCGGATACGTCTTCCCCTACGATCCGAAAGGAGGTGCTAGAGCCAATGATAGACGAGTTTTGTCTGTGCGCCAAGCACTGAATGACCTGGTGGCGTCGCGTGTAGCCAGGTTCTGCTCGAGGACGGGAAGGGAGCGCGTCCGCGGGTTGCCCGAGCTGGACGAACGAAGGGTCGGTAAGAACCAGCGACCTTGTGCGCTACGATGGCGCCATGCTGCAGGAAGGCGCTACACCGACCACTGTGCGAATGTTCCCAGACTATGCTGACACCGTCCTTTGGCTCGTCTACCCCGTTGACTATGAGGACACCGATTTGTCCTCGGGACTGATTCGCGAGCTGGAAGCGTGGGAACGGTCGTACTACGAAGCGTTGGACGCCGACTTCAACTGGAAATCACCGGAGCTTGCTCGAGCCTTCACTAAGACAGGCATCGATCTGGCCGGACGGGTCGCGAACGAACTCGGCGAGGAATTCGTCATCGAATTCGCCTCTTACGAAACCACTGCACCGACGTACACGGTTCACAGCCGCAGACCGGCAGACAATGAGGGGGCCTCCACAGCCTTTTCGACTATCGCTGAAGAGCTCGAAGCCGAGCAGAAGCGCGTGACGCAACTGGTGGCCGAGGCCGGTCCCGATGCCGAGTGGACGGCATACGCGCCACTTTCCGGTGATGTCTTCACCTGGGGCAGGAAAGCCCCTCAAGCAGAAGATCGTGACTGACACACAGTTGCGCAGTCCCTCACCCAGTCGCGCAGTCCCTATTCGGACAGCCGGGATCGGACGACAATAGACATGAACGAAGACTACAACAGCGGTGCCCCCGGTCGGACTTGAACCGACGACCAAGGAATTATGAGTTCCCTGCTCTGACCAGCTGAGCTACGGGGGCGAGCAGAAATAAGATTAACACCAACTGACGGCCTGGACCCATTCGGCTCACGCGCAGCCGAGCATGGCTGCATCGTCAGATCCCGTTCTTGCCCCATTCCCTCGAAGGCAGAGTCCGGTCAGGGGCAGGAGACGATCAGCTCGCTGAGGAGACCGGTGATATGCGGGTCAGCGCACTTCGAGCGGCGTCGACACAGGTGTAGCGCTCGGTCGTGATGTAGACGTCGAACACGGTCTGACCGTCACTGCCGGGATCGTTGCGTTTGGACGCCGCGACGAGACCTGACCAGTCGGGACCGACCACGACGACGCCGTGCTCATTGCGCATGGGATCTGATGCGTCCACGACTCCTGTGCGCACACCCGGGATCGGCGGCTCCGTGAACCCACCCGAGAACATCGCCGTCAGACCGACCGTGTCGCGAATACGTTCATAGCGGTCTCGGGTGGCTTGGGAGAAGGTCTCATCTTCACCGAAGACGCCGAGGGTGATTGTGGCGGCACCTGAAGCCAGGGCGCGTTCTTCGAGCGCAGCGATCTGAGCGACGAGAAGCTCACGATTCATCACGAGTGGTTCGCGCCGCAGACCCTGGGCAATCGAATAGGGAGTGCCCAGAGCCGCGAGGTTACGCGAATGGTGATCGATCAATCCGTCCTCGATCGGCTCGGCGAATGGTTCGGGCTGCTTGGTTGCGGGACCGAAGAACGGACCGGACATGAAGCGTGCGCCCAACGCGCGAACTCGGTCGAGATCGTCTTCGGTGGTGACGCCCTCGGCGAGGATCACTGCGCCTGTGCGTTCGAGGTGAGCGTGGAGCAGACGATTCAGTTCGGCCAGGTGCGATTCGCAGTCGATGCGCAGTACGTCGGGATGAAGACCGACGACAGACGGATTGACCAGAGGCACGAAGGAGGTGCTGCGCAGGTCAGCCCCGACGGATGACATGCCTACACCCCATCCCATCGAGCGCGCCTGACGCACTGCGCGGAGTACAGATGCCGGCGACGATGAGACGCGGGAGGCATCGAGCTGAAGGATGACCGAACGGTCGGGTTCTTCGGTGCGATCTTCAAGGGTGGCGAAGGATTCGCCCTCGGCATGGAGGAAGAGTCGGTTCGACTTGGGCAGTCCGGCTGCCTCGGCGGTCCTCAGCGCTGTTGCTCGAAGCGAGGCATCGATGTCGCCGATCATTGCCGAGGCATGCATCTCGCGGCGGAGAATCTCGGATTCAGCGTGCCCGAGTGCCGGGTCATCTGTGGGGGCCTGCAGGATCTGATATCCCACCTTGTCGAAGGTGTACGCATCGACGACGGGGGCGAAATAGGTTTCGATCCCACCTGAGCGCACCAACTCCTCGAGAGCAAGGTCCAGATCGTGTACCGCCTCAACCACCATATGTCCTTCCATGGGCAAACGTGCGTTCACAGTCTTCCACATGAGAACAGACTCGATTGTCTATATTCCGTAACATTATTGCGCTCAGAGCTGACGGCGTCGGCCTCGCCTGACCTCGGCCAAACCGACGATTCCGGCCAGAACCACGATGATCGCAATCGCTGCGAATGAGCTGATCATTCCGATGTTCCAATCGCTGACTGCCGTGACAGCGAAGGCCAAAGCGGTCATGATGGCCAATCCCATCGACGTGCCGATGCGCTGTCCGGTCTGCAGGACTCCCCCGGCCGAGCCCGCATACTTCAGTGGCACTTCCTGCAGGGTCAGGGTCTGGTTAGGGCTGATGACCATGCCCTGCGCGGCACCGATGAAGCACAGAGTCAGCAGCATCCACCATTCGCTGCCGATGCCCTGGGTGAGCAGGAAAACCACGCCGATCGTCGAGACCAGACCCACCAGGCAGGTGATGAT
This sequence comes from Brevibacterium sp. UCMA 11752, assembly GCF_021532235.1. NCBI lineage: Bacteria > Bacillati > Actinomycetota > Actinomycetes > Micrococcales > Brevibacteriaceae > Brevibacterium > Brevibacterium sp. UCMA 11752. Next base: position 2,961,117 of record NZ_JACBOS010000003.1, read on the forward strand.
CCCCCAGACGACGAGTCGGCGTCCGATTTGGAACACGAAACGTCCGGACACATCTGCCGATACAGCAGAGAGCAACGCAGCCGGAAGTCCGATCATGCCTGCTGCCAGCGCAGTGTGGCCCAAGCCCTGTTGCATGTACATCGCGATGAGCACCCAGACGCTCGTCACACCCATGAAGTAGAGGGTGATGATGATCGAACCGTTGCTGAAGCTGCGAATGCTGAACAGGTTGAGGTCGACCATGGGAGCGTGTCCACGGGCAGAGTACCGGCACTCCCAACGGGTCCAGAGCCAGATGGTGAATATTCCCAGTGGCAAGCCGAGCCAGATGAACCACCCGACAGAGGACTCGACGAAGGGCAGCAGCACGAGGAGGACACCGACACCGAGCAGAACCACTCCGACGGGATCGAGGTCTCGATCCCTTTTCGGGACTTGTCCATTAGTCGCCGAGGTGGCTGTCGAGCTCGCATCGGTGCCGTCGTTGGCAGAGATGGGGTGCCAGGCTGATTTCGGCAGCCAGCTCCTGGCGAGGATGAGGGAGATGACCGCGAAGGGGACATTGACCAGAAAAGCCGCACGCCAACCCAACTCCGGGCCGAAGAGAGCGATGAAGACGCCGCCGAGGACAGGACCTGTGGCAACGGAGAGGCCGACGGTGGTGCCCATCAGTCCGAACGCGCGCCCGCGCTGTGGCCCTTGAAAGTACTGTTGAAGCAGCCCGACGACCTGCGGATTGAGCAGTCCGGATCCGAGTCCCATGAAGACGCGAGCAATGTTGAGCGTCAGTGCCCCGGGCGCGATGCCGGCGACGAGTGAGGCCAGGCCGAACAGGCCCACTCCGATCATGAACAGCTGGCCGCGTCCGAAGACGTCGCCTGCTCGACCTGCCGCGACGAGAACAACGCCGAACGAGAGGGCATAGCCGGTCAGGACCCATTGCAGAGCCGAGGACGATGCCTGAAGATCCGCCTCAATGGCGGGCAGGACGACGTTGATGATGGATACCGACAGCAGAGACATGAAGAGCGGGACGAGACCGATGAGGACGATTCGTCTTTGAATCTGATTCATCCGCTGGCCGTCGCTCACCTGATCACCTCTGTTCAGACTGCATTCCGCACAGAGGTTGCCGTACGGAACCAAGTCGATTCGACAGTTCCCTATGTGGGAACTGTTTCATCATACGTGCCAGTGTTCAGACCTCGGGCTAAATCACACGGCGGAACCGGTCACCGGGCCGGATGTATTTGGTTGCCATCCCAGAGCAGGAGCGACGTAGCTGGCGAAGGACTCCAGGATGTGGAGGTTGTAGTCCACGCCGAGTTGGCTGGGAATCGTCAACAGGACCGTGTCCGCGGCTTCGACCGCGGGGTCGGCCTTCAGCGCCTCGATGAGTTCGTCGGGTTCGCCCGCATAGGTCTTGCCGAAAGTCGAGCGCGTACCATCGATGATCCCGATCTGATCACCTTCTCCACCTGAACGGCGACCGAAGTAGAGGTCATCGAGGTTCGTGGTGATCGGGAAGATGCTGCGGCTGACGGACACGCGCGGAGTCCAGTCATGGCCAGCGTCCTTCCATGCTGCGCGATAGCGATCGATCTGATCGCGCTGCAGCGCGCCGAAGGATGCACCGGTAGCTTCGGTCAGCAGGGTCGAGCTCATCATATTCACGCCCTGGGCAGCGGCCCATTCGGCGGTCGCCGCAGTACCGGCGCCCCACCAGACACGTTGTTCGAGACCCGGAGAATGAGGTTCGACGCGCAGCTTCCTGCCTGGACCGAACTGCGTCGGATCTGCTGGGGCGAGTTCTTCGCCCTTGATTGCTGACAGGAACTGCGCGAACTTCTCGCGGGCCATGTTCGCGGCCTTCGCATCGTAGCTGTCGCTGTAGCCGAAGGCTTCCCAACCTCGGTCGGCTGGTTCCGGTGATCCCCGGCTGATGCCCAAAGCCACTCGCTGATCAGAGAGCAGGTCTAAGGCAGCGGCTTCCTCTGCCAGATAGAGAGGGTTCTCGTAGCGCATGTCGATGACACCGGTCCCGACCTCGATTCGAGAGGTCTTGGCCGCGATCGCTGCCAGAAGCGGCATCGGCGAGGCCGCCTGCTCAGCGAAGTGGTGAACCCGGAAATACGCGCCGTTGACGCCGATCTCATCGGCCCCGACGCCGATCTCGACTGCCTGCTGCAGCGCCTCCTTCGCCCCGTACTCCCCCGGAGCACTTCCCGAACCGTAGTGACCGAAACTCAAGAACCCGAATGCCTTCATACCCTCGACAACCTACTTGATCGATCAACTATTCCCGCCTGCTCGGCGCGCGATCCAGGCCAGTGCGCCGGAACCGCGGGGACGACAAAGGCCCCGTCCTTCTGGACGGGGCCTGAGCTGCTCCCCCGGCTGGGCTCGAACCAGCGACCCTTCGATTAACAGTCGAATGCTCTGCCAACTGAGCTACGGAGGAAAGGCGCAGTTGCCTGCGCACGTTGTGTCAGCTTAGCAAAGACACTCGGCCCACGACAAAGCGGACAACAGTGCTTTAGCTCACAGTTCCGGTTAACCCCACCACCGGACAGCGTGGAATCCATACAGTCAGGACAAACTCAGTCAACAACCACCTCGGCGAGGTGACCGCACTGTAAAATCAAGGGGATTCCTCACCCCACCCATGCAGCGGAAGAAGTGCACGTGACCTTAGTGGCAATCGCCCTCGCCGTCCTTGCTGCGGTGGCATTGGCCTATGGAGCGCTGTACCAGCATGACGCCGTCGCAGATCAGAACGACTCCCACAACGGGCTGAGCTGGGCTCACTTCAAAGAGCTGCTGAGCAACAGGAAATGGCTGATCGGACTGATCATCACCGGTCTGGGCACCGTGGGAAACATCGTCGCTCTGGCGCTGGCACCGGTCATGGTCGTCCAACCCGTCGGTGCCTTCTCCCTCATCGTGTCCGTCCTTCTGGGTGTGCGCCATCGTGGGCTCAAGGTCAACCGACGTCTGGTGCAGGCTGTCATCTGGTGCACTGTGGGGGTGACGATCTTCGTTGCGCTCTCAGCCACCACTGCCCGAACAGAGGTCCATCTGGGATCCGACGCGCTGCCCCTGGTGTGGATCACTGCAGTCATCCTCGCGCTGGGCCTGGGCATCATGCTGTTCTTCCGGAGTGCGCCCCAACTCGTGCTCATCATGGCTGCGGGTCTGCTGTTCGCATGTGTGGCCACGAATACACACCTCGTGAGCGTGCAGCTGCTCCGCGCAGGAATCGACCAGGTCACGTGGCTCAACGTCATCGGCCTCATCGCCGCGACTGCGATCGGAGCCTGGTTCGTCCAGAACGCGTATGCGGCCGGCCCCCCGGAGATGGTCATCGCCGGCCTGACTGTCGTTGATCCCATCGGCGCAGTGGTCCTTGGTTCGGTCGTTCTCGGGGAAGCGTCATCTGCTCCGGTATGGCTTGTCGTCATGATCGCAGCCACAGGATTGGTCGCGTGTCTGGGCGTCGTTGTATTGTCGCGGTATCACCCCGATGTCAAAGATCGAGAACACCAGCGTCGAGTCGCTCGTCGCACAGACCAGTTGACCGACACCGAGGAGAGTTGAATCCTGTCCGCGCATAGCCACACCCCAGCCCGCCGCATTCTCATTCCGACGGAAACCTACGCACCCGAGGTCAATGGCGCCGCGAAGTTCGCAGAACGTCTGGCCGCCGGGCTGGCTGCCCGCGGCAATGATGTTCACGTCGCCTGTCCCTCCGCGACAGGAAAGGCCTCGGTGAGCACCGAAGACGGTGTCACGGTCCACAGACTGACTTCACATCGTTGGCCCCTGCATCCGACGTGGACCATCTGCATGCCTTGGCAGACGAAACCCGAGTTGTCTCGCCTCCTCGATTCTCTTCAGCCCGATGTCGTGCATACTCAGGCGCATTTCGTCATCGGTCGCTACGCGTTTTCGGAGGCGAGCAAACGCGGCATTCCCGTGGTCGCCACGAACCATTTCATGCCCGATAATGTTCGACCCTATCTGCGGGCACCGAAATCCCTCCTCGACGGTGGCACTGCCGTGGCGTGGTGGGATCTGCGCAGGAAATTCCAGTCAGCAGACTTCATCACGGTTCCCACGCAGCTCGCTGCCGACCTGCTCACGCAGAACGGGTTCACCTCCCCGATTCGCGCAGTCTCCTGCGGTATCGACCTGGAACGGTTCGCGCACCTGCGTGACGATCAGACTGCTCAGAACGATCAAGCCGTCCGGAACGATCAGACTGCCCCGTCCGAGCAGGCGTCCGAAGGGTCGCCAACGGCGTCTGAGCGAGCGACCGCGGCTTCCGGCACCGAGGTCGCGGCTCCGCCGCGTGTCCTCTTCGTCGGCCGCCTCTCTTCGGAGAAGCACGCCGCCGACATCGTCGAAGCGGTTGCAAAGACCAACCCTGCGCTCGGGCTCGAAGCCGACATCGTCGGTGGCGGGGATCAGGAGGAGCCGCTCAAGGAGCTGGCCGCGGATCTCGGAATCGCCAATCGCATCCACGTGCTGGGCAAGATCAGCGACAAAGAGCTCATGGACGCCTACCAGCGGTGCACGTTCTTCTGCATGCCATCGACAGCTGAGCTCCAGTCCATCGCCACGCTGGAGGCACTGGCTTCACGCAAACCCGTTGTCCTCGCTGACGCGGTTGCGCTTCCACACCTGGTCAGGGACGGTGTCAATGGATTCCTGTTCCCGCCGCGGGATATCGAGGAGCTGGCCTCGCGATTCACCCAGATCTGCGAGCTTTCCGACACCGATCTCGACACTATGTCCAGGGCATCGCTCAATGTGGTCGCCAAGCATGACATCGAGTACACGCTCGACACGTTCGAATCCATCTACAGCAAGGTCATCACCGAAGGCCTTACTGCAGCGGCCTGAGACAGTCAGATGATTGAGCCTTCAGCCATCTGCGCCTGTCGGCGGAACAAACACAGTCTCCCCGGTACGAAGACGATCGAAGTCCACGCCTGCCACCATGTCATCGAGAGATGACCACGATCCTGCTGAGCCTGCAAACCCGAGGGATGAGCACATCCACGCGTAGACATCCTGGAGTGTCCAGCCCTGGGCGCGCAGCTGCTGGTAGGTGACCGCGCCGTCACGTTTGGCCAAGCGTCTGCCAGCTGTGTTCACGACCAGTGGAACATGCAGCCACGAGGGCTGCGGCAGGCCCAGCAGGTGGGCCAGATGAGCTTGACGAGGCGCCGAGGTGGCCAGGTCGTCCCCGCGCACCACTTCGTCGACACTGCTGGCACCGTCATCGACGATCACGATGAGGTTGTAGGCGAAGACTCCATCGCCGCGCTTGAGGACCAGGTCATCAACCGGGGACGTGATCTCGCCCAGCAGCCTGTCCTGAACCGTGACTTCAGCGTTGTCGGTCTTCAATCGCAGTGCCGGGCGGCGCCCCTGTTCGTAAAGACGCTGTCGGTGCTGAACTCGTTCGGACTCCAGCAGATCACGACAGGTCCCGGGATACGCTCCGGGCGGAGAATGCGGTGCCGATGGCGCCTGTTGGATGTCCTTGCGTGAGCAGTAGCACTCGTAGACGAGACCCTGTCCCGCGAGGCGGCTCAGCGCTTCGGTGTACACGTCGATACGGTCCGACTGGACGAGCGGCGGCTCATCAGGAGTCACGCCCAGCTCAGCGAAGACCTCGAGCTGTGATTGTGCCGCACCGGGTTGGACCCGATCAAGATCCTCGATGCGCCAGAGGAACCGTCGCCCGGTCTGTCGCGCGCGGACATACGCCAGCAGCCCCGAACGAATGTTGCCGATATGCAGGTCACCGCTTGGGCTTGGTGCGAATCGCCCTGCCCCGGTGATCGACGTCTCGAGCCCTGTGGTCTGTGTGCTCAAGCCTGCGTCACGAGGTCGGCGTACTGCGGGAAGCGTTGGAGATAATCCTGCACATAGCTGCACGTCGGGACGATGCGGCCGCCTTCGTCCCGGATCTGATCGAGGACAGTGGTGACCAGTGTGCGCGCGAATCCGCGGCGAGAGAAGCCTTCGGAGATGATGGTGTGCTGGAGTTCGACAGTCTCGTCATCGATGACCCGATAGCCGAGGAAGCCAGCGAACTCGACCGGTTCCTCAGCGGTGAAGATCTCAAACCGTTCACGACCGGGATTTTTGACCACCGTGACGGGGGTGGAACTGAGTTCGGGTTGCATATGGGACTCCTTGTCAGCGGCATCGTCCTTGTCACGAACATTACAGGGTGGCGCCGGGATCTTCACTCACCGACGCCACCCCGTTCCGGTCGATCAGGCGGCGGTCTTCGCTGACAGACCTTCTGCCCCGACGGGCGCGGTGGCCTTGCGCTGCAGTCGCTTCTCCAGCCACCGGGCGATTCCGGCGACGATCATATTGATGATGATGAACAGCACGGCACCGACGAGGAACGTCGGCAGCAGGTTGTTGTACTCGCGGCCGATGAGATTCACCTGGTAGAGCAGGTCCTGGTAGGTGACGATGAATCCCAAGGCCGAGTCCTTGAGCAGTACGACGATCTGCGCGATGATCGTGGGCATCATGGCGCGCAGAGCCTGCGGCATCAGCACCAAGCTCATCACCTGCCCCGGGCGTAGGCCGATGGCCATGGCGGCTTCCCTCTGCCCCTTCGGGACTGCGAGGATACCGGCACGGATGATCTCTGCCAGAACCATGCCGTTGTAGAGAGTGAGGCCGATGACGACGGACCAGAACGCTCCGATCGTGTTGCCGAAGATGAGGAACATCGCAAAGATGAGGAGCAGGACAGGGACCCCGCGGAAGAACTCGAGGACGATGGTTCCCGGTACCGAGATGGCCCTTTTGCTCGAGAGCCGCAGCAGCGCGAATACGACGCCGACGACCAGTGCCAGCACGGAGGCGACGACAGCGACCTTGAGGGTGGCCCCCATGCCTTTGAGGAGGACCAGCTGAATCTGGGAGAAGGTGAATGGATACCATTTCGCCGAGTCCAGCTGACCAGCATCGGCGAACTTCCAGATCACGAAGGCGATGAGGCCGGCCAACACGACGGCCGAGACGATCGAGAGGATGATGTTGTTGCGGCGAGCCTTGGGGCCGGGCTCGTCGAACAGGACCTGAGTCGGTGCGCTCATCGCAGGATCACCAGCTTCCTCTCGAGGTAGTCGAAGACTCGACCGAGGATCAGCGCCAGGATCAGGTAAGCCAGGGCAGTCCCGAACAGCAGCGGGATCACCAGGTCTCCGCGGACCTCAATGGCATTGCGCATGGCCGAGATGAGCTCTCGGTTGTTGAACGCCGAGGCGATTGAGGTGTTCTTCAGCAGCGCGATGATGACGCTGCCCAGGGGCGGAATGACGGTGCGGAAAGCCTGGGGAAGGATCACCTGGCTCAGGGTCTGTCCGAAGGTGAGCCCGACTGCCCGTGCGGCTTCGGCTTGGCCCACAGGAATCGTCGAGATGCCCGATTTGAGGGTCTCGGCGACGAAACATGCTGTGTAGGCCGTCAGCGCCAGCGTTGCATAGATGAAGGAGTTGAAGGAGCTGGTCGAGCCGAATCGGATGTCGAGGAACGGCAGACCGAAGGCACAGAAGAACATCACCAGCGTCAGCGGCGTGTTCCTCACGACGTTGATGTACGTTGAGGCAGCGAACCGCAGGACCGGTGTCGGTGAGACTCGCATTCCAGCCAGGATCGTTCCCAGCACGAGGGCACCGATCAAGGCGACAGTGAAGAGTTTGATGGTTCCCCAGATGCCTGAGAAGAACATCTCGAGAAGTTGCAGAAAATCCATTCCAGATTCCTTAATCGATGCGAGGGCACCGTTGGGTGCCCTCGCATCATGTCAATCTGAAGGCTGGTCAGTAACGGTCGATCTTGGGCATCTCGACATCATCGGCGGAGCCGAGGGAGTATTCGAATGCCTTCTTCCAGTCACCGTCGTCCATCCCCTTCTGGAGGGCATCGTTGACTGCGTCGCGCATGGCGTCATCGCCCTTGGGCAGACCGACACCGTAGGGTTCTTCGGTGAACGGCTGGCCGACGACCTTGAATTCGCCTTCGTACTGTTTGGCATATCCACGCAGGATCGCGTCGTCTGTGGTCACAGCGTCGACTGAGCCTGACTGGAGGTCGGTGACGCACTTCGAGTAGGTGTCATAGGCTACGAGCTCAGCCTTCTTGTACTTCTCTTCGATGTTCTGTGCCGGCGTCGAGCCGTCCACGGAGCAGACCTTCTTTCCGGCCAGGTCATCAGGACCGGCGATGTCGGAATCGGCGGCCACGAGCAGATCCTGCCCGGCGACGTAGTACGGCCCGGCGAAATCGACGACCTTCTTGCGTTCGTCATTGATCGTGTAGGTGGCCACGACCATGTCGATGTTTCCCTGCTGCAGGAAGGGCTCACGGTTGGCAGAGACCGTCTCCGTGTATTTGATCTGGTCCGGGCTGAAGCCCAGCTGCGCGGCCACCATCTTCGCAATCTCGATGTCGAACCCCTCGGGCTGTTCCGAGCCGGCCTTGACGTTGCCGAGGCCGGGCTGGTCGTACTTGACTCCGACCTTCAGCTCGCCGGCGTCCTTGGCAGCCTTCCAGGTCTTGGAATCTTTGAAATCGGCGCTGTCGTTGACTGCGTACTCAGGTGCTTCCGCCTGGGCGCCGTCGCCCTCGGCAGGAGCATCCGGGGTTCCGCCTTGACCGCAGCCGCTGAGAGCGAGCAGTCCGATTGCAACAGATGCGATTGAGAGTCTGAGCTTCTTCATCGTTTCTCCTTGTAAGTGTGGTGCTGTGTGACCGACAACTTCGTTCGGTGTGATCAGCGGGTGAGGATCTTGGACAGGAAGTCCTTGGCACGCGGGGTCTGGGGGTTGGTGAAGAACTGTTCGGGCTCGGCGACCTCGACGATCTCACCATCTGCCATGAATACGACGCGGTGAGCAGCCTTCCTTGCAAAACCCATCTCGTGGGTGACGACCACCATGGTCATGCCCTCTTCGGCGAGTCCGACCATGACGTCGAGGACCTCGTTGATCATCTCCGGATCCAGCGCCGAGGTGGGCTCGTCGAAGAGCATCACCTTCGGCTTCATCGCCAGCGCACGGGCGATAGCGACTCGCTGCTGCTGCCCGCCGGAGAGCTGTGCTGGGTATTTATCGGCTTGGTGGGCGACTCCGACGCGTTCGAGCAGAGCCATTGACTGCTCTTCGGCTTCGGCTTTGGACAGTTTGCGGACCTTGATCGGACCGAGGGTGACGTTCTCGAGGATCGTCTTATGGGCGAAGAGGTTGAAGGCTTGGAAGACCATGCCCACGTCCGAGCGCAGCTCTGCCAGGGCCGCGCCTTCAGCAGGCAGTTCCTTGCCGTCGATCGTGATCGAACCGGAGGTGATGGTCTCCAGGCGATTGATCGTACGGCACAACGTCGATTTGCCGGATCCGGACGGACCGATGACGACGACGACTTCGCGTTCTTTGATATGGAGGTTGATGTGTTTCAGAGCGTGAAAATCACCGTAGTGTTTCTCGACATCTGTGACTGACACCAGCGGTTGTGATTCAGCTCTCATGAGAGTTGATCTTAGTGAATAAAGTTCTCACATGAAAAACGTGACGTCTTGCCAGAAAAACTGCAACCGACTTGTGACCTGGGTCAGCAGCCGGCTGCAGTCTCTTCTGCGCCCTAACGCCGTGCGCGAAAGGGCGAATCGTGCTCAGCCTGCGATCGTGGTGTGGACGATCTTCTCGCCTTCTTCGCGCAGTTCGATCTTGCGGATCTTGCCCGAGACCGTCATCGGGAAGGATTCCCGAACCTCGACGTAACGCGGGATCTTGAAGTGAGCGAGCTTGCCTGAGCAGAACTCGCGGACCTCCGCGGCGTCCAAGGTTTCGACGCCGTCTTTGAGGATCACCCAGGCCATGAGCTCCTCGCCGTACTTCTCATCGGGGATCCCGACGACCTGGACGTCTCTGATCGAGGGGTGATGGTAGAGGAACTCCTCGACCTCACGGGGGTAGACGTTCTCTCCGCCGCGGATGACCATGTCCTTGATCCGGCCGGAGATGTCGACGTAGCCGTCATCGTCCATGATGCCGAGGTCGCCGGTATGGATCCAACGGGACTCATCGATCGCCTCGGCGGTCTTCTCTGGGTTCTCCCAGTACCCGAGCATGACAGCATATCCGCGGGTGCACAGTTCCCCCTTCTGTCCGCGTGGGACGGCTTGACCTGTGACCGGATCGGCGATCTTGATCTCGAGATGGGGCATGACACGGCCGACGGTCTGAGTGCGAGCCTCAAGACTGTCATCGACGCGGGTCATCATGGACACCGGCGAGGTCTCCGTCATGCCGTAGCAGATGGCGACCTCTTCCATGTTCATGTCGGTGATGACGCGTTTCATGATCTCGACCGGGCAGGGCGAGCCGGCCATGACACCGGTGCGCAGCGAGCTGAGGTCGTAGTTCGAGAAGTCAGGATGTTCGAGTTCGGCGATGAACATCGTGGGCACACCGTAGAGCGAGGTCGCCTTCTCCTCGGAGACTGCGCTCAGACTCGCCACAGGGTTGAATCCGGGAGAGGGCAGGATGACGGCAGCGCCGTGGCTGAGAGCCGCGAGGTTTCCGATGACCATCCCGAAGCAGTGGTAGTACGGGACCGGCAGGACGACGGAATCCTTCGAGGAGTAGCCCAGCATCTCTCCGATGAAGAACCCGTTGTTGAGGATGTTGTGATGGCTCAGCGTCACCCCTTTGGGGAAGCCTGTCGTGCCGGAGGTGTACTGGATGTTGATCGGGTCGTCCATCGCGAGCTCGTCCATGAGCTTCTGCAGGCGGACCGAATACTTGGCGCTCTCATCGTCGAGGAGGCTGCGACCGCTGCCGATCAGTCGGGCAAAGGATTCACGTTCGCCGATGACCGCATCGCCGAGGAGGTCGGACGGAAGCGTATCGAGGAAGACGAGTTCGAGTCCCGGCACCTTCGCCGCGACCTCGCTCGCGATCGCATGGAAATCCGAGTGGGGCGGGGCGGTGATTTGAGAGACGAGCATGCTCATGCCCGACTGCTTGACGACGTATTCGAGCTCGTGGCTGCGATAGGAGGGGTTGACGTTGACGAGGATTGCGCCGATCTTCGCGGTAGCGTACTGGATCTGTGCCCATTCGGCGACGTTCTGCGCCCAGATGCCGACCCGATCGCCTTTCTTGATTCCACGTTCCAGCAGTCCGATGGCCAGGGCATCGGTATCGCGGTCGAATTCGGCATAGGTCCACCGACGGTCTGAATACCGGTCGACGAGCGCAGGACCGTTCGCGTGAGCAGCGGCAGTCGCCTTGATGTGCGCGGGGATGGTTTCTCCCAGCAGTGGTGTGTCTGACGGTCCTGAGGAATAGGAAAGTTCTGCCACGTCGTTGTGCTCCTTTGTGCAGGTTCGATGGTGCTAGCGTGATCTACTGCACAGTATGCCTTCTGCGTCCCCGTCGCAAAAGCTCTGCAGGAAGTCGTGTCCAGGTAAGTCCGGCCACTGGCGAGAAGCGGTCGACAGGCTGGCTCCGACTTCACCCACGGGTGCGCTGAACGCAACGCTTCCGGAGTCGATGAGCACCAGCGTCGACGCCAGGGCGGTGACGTCGTCGACATCGTGGGTGATGATGACAGCGCTTCGATCTGACAGCACCTGGCCGAGCACGCGTCGCGTCTCGACCCTGACGTCGACGTCCAGGGCAGACAGCGGCTCGTCGAGGAGCAGCAGCTTCGGATCGGTGACCAGTGCTCGGGCCAGAGCGATGCGGGCTGCCTGTCCCCCGGAGACGGCATCGGGTCTGCGGTCCGCGCAGTGACCGACGCCGAGGCTCGAGAGCATGCGTCCGGCGATTCTTCGTGCCTCCGCAGTTCGGCGTCCGTGAGCTCTGAGTCCGAAGGCCACATTGTCGATGACGCTCAGATGCGGGAACAGGAGCGGGTTCTGAGCCAGGTGGACGATGCCTCTGGCGTGAACGGGCGGCCATCTGTTCGCGTCGAGGTCGAAAACGGTCTCAGCACCGATGTGCAGGGAGCCGGATTCGGCAGAGATCGCTCCGGTCATCAGCTGGAAGAGGCTCGACTTCCCCGCACCGTTGCGACCGATGATCGCCGTCGTCGAGCCAGTCGGCATCGTGAGATCGACGTTGATACCGCGCTCAGGCAGCCTGGCGCTGAGACGAACCGCGGAGGTCTCCGGCTGCGGTCGTTCGGTGTGCGACTCGGGGGTGTGTCCTCCAGAGTACGTCGAAGACGGACCCGGCCGGAGTGTCGAAGCCTCGACCGCCTCCGGTGCCACGGCCGGTGCCGGTGCCGCGGCCGAACCCGGAGAGCGCAGCCTGGGTGCGTGAGGAGAACGGTAGGCGAGGACGATGATGACCAGGGCGACGACGATGAGGAGCAGGGACAAGGCGATTGCCGACTGCGGGTCGGATTCGCGGACCAGATAGATCTGCAGCGGCATCGTTCGGGTGACCCCCGACAGCGAGCCTGCAAATGTCAGAGTTGCACCGAACTCCCCCAGTGCTCGGGCGAAGCAGAGGATGGCGCCGGTCATGATTCCTTGGCGCAGGAGCGGAAGTGTGATGTGGAAGAACACGCGGTTGGGCGCTGCGCCGAGCTCGGCCGCGGCGAGTTCGAAGTCCTGCCCCCGGGCGGCGACCGCCGTCTCGACGGACATGACCATGAATGGAAGTGACACGAAGATCTGCGCAAACACGACGGCTGCCGTTGTATATGCCAAGCCCAGTCCCATGTCGGTGAGCAGGGACCCGAGGAAGGCTGTTCTCCCCCAGGTGTAGAGCAGTGCCAGACCGCTGACCACCGGCGGCAGGACGAGTGGCAGCAGGATGAGCGTGCGCACGACTCGCTGCCCGCGGAAGGTGCGCGTCGCGAGCAGGTAGCCCAGGGGGAAGCCTATGCTCACGCTCACCAGAGCAGCGATGACGGAGGTCAGCAGTGAGAGTCCCATAGCCAATTGAGATTCCGGCGACAGAATGATCTCGCCGAGGTGGCTGGGCTCGATTCGTGTGATCATCCCGATGATCGGGACGAGGAGGAAGGCGATGCCGAGCCCCGCAGGGATCCAGAGCCACGCCGGCACCGTTGAGTGGCCGCGTCTCCTGCGCGTATTGCTCATATCAGGGCTCCCAAGTCAGAACGGTCAGATCAGGGAGTCGAGAATCCGGCGTCGTCGAACAACCTGATCGCCTCGTCAGACTTCAGGAACGACACGAATTCATCGGCGGCTTCCTGGTTCTCACTCGCTCCGACCGTCGCCGCCGGGTACTTGTTGATGACCTTGTCCGCGCCGTCGAGCGCGACCTGTTCGACGTCTCCGTTTCCACGGGCGGCATCGGTGACGTAGACGATGCCGGCGTCGGCCTGGCCGGCACTGACCTTGCCCAGAACATCAGTGACCGAGTTCTCCTCGCTGACGGGGTCGAGTGCGACATCATTCTGGTGCGCCCACTTCTCGGTGGCGGCGCCGCAGGGGACCTGGGGCGCGCAGACGACGAGGTCCTTGCCCGTGAAGTCCTTCGACGAGGCGATGTTCTCCGGGTTTCCCTTCGGCACGGCCAGGGTCAGCGTGTTCGAGGCGAAGATCTGCGGCGCCCCGGCCAGTAGGTCATCACTGTTGAGCGTGTTCATCGTCGACTCATCGGCGGTGGCGATCACGTCTGCGGGAGCCCCTTCCGAGATCTGTGCGACGAGATCGGAGGAGCCTGCGAAGGAGAACTTCACCTCGACGTCGGGCTCGGTTTTGTTGAACTCCTCGGCGACATCGTCGAAGACCTCGGTCAATGATGCGGCGGCGAAGACCGTCAGAGTTGTCTTCTCCCCCGGGTCCGAGCCCGAATCCGAGCCTGAGCCGGTCGAACAGGCGGTGAGTGTGAGCAGTGCGACGATGCACGCTGCAGATAGATGCTTCATCCGTCCATTAAACCCGCATTCGCGGATAAAACGCACATTCATCTCATCATCTACGACAACGAGGGTGAACTTGTCAGCCGGTTGCCGCAGTGTCGATGGAGACCATCGTGGCCTTCACCGAGGCGGTGGCAAGACTGCCCGGTTCGAGTTCGAGCTGTCTGCAGGCCTCTGCTGACATCAGAGACACGACGCGGAAAGGACCGCATTGGAGACTGACCTGCGCCATGACCCCGTCGATGACCACATCGGTGACAAGACCGGCGAACCGATTGCGGGCAGAACTCACGACACCGGTCGGATCATCGAGGGCCGCAGAACTCGACTGCGCCAGCGCCACGAGCTCGCGCCCCTCAACCACTGCCCGATTGGATCCGTCCTTGTGTTGGGTGAGTTTTCCTTCGCTGACCCACCGGCGGATGGTGTCATCACTGACCCCGAGGAACCGGGCCGCATCATTGATGCGCAGTTCCGTCATTCGAGTGCTCCCACCCATTCATCGTCTCCGTCGGAGAAGAACTGATGCTTCCAGATCGCGACCCGCGCCTTGACCTCGTCGATGAGCTCCGAGCACGCGGCGAAGGAATCATGACGATGTGGTGAGGCGACGACGGCGGCCAGGGCCACGTCTCCGATCTCGAGTGCACCGACACGATGGACCACGGACAGACGCACGACCGGGTGCTTCGACGCGATCTCAGCGGCCACCTCGGCGATCTGGGTCGTTGCCAGCGGATGGGATTCGTAGGACAGCCTGTGGACGCCCCGCCCGTCGTCGTGGTCTCGGATGACACCGGAGAAGCTGACCACAGCACCGCAGGTGTCGTTGAGGACATCGGGCTCGAGGGCGTCGGTGCTGATCGGGGTCTCGACGATGTCGGTGTGGATGACGCTCATGTGTCCCGGCTCCAGTCGCCGCTGCGTCCACCCGACTTCTCGGTGACCTTGATATCGCCGATGATCGCCTGATTGTCGACGGCCTTGATCATGTCGAAGATGGTCAGAGCGGCGATGGAGACAGCGGTCAGCGCCTCCATCTCGACACCGGTCTTCGACACGGTTTTGACGGCGCCATTGATGCGGACGGCGTCATCGAGGAGTTCGAAGTCGACGTCGATGCCGGTCAGCGGCAGAGGGTGGCACAGCGGGATGAGCTCGCTGGTGCGCTTGGCGCCCATGACTGCGGCGATCCGGGCCACAGGCAGAGCATCGCCCTTGGGCAGACCCGCCTCGGCGATCATATCGATGACCTCGTGTCGAGTGGTGATGAGTGCGGTGGCGACGGCGCGACGTTTGGTCACGTCCTTGTCTCCGACGTCGACCATATGGGCGGCGCCGGAATCGTCGATGTGCGTCAGTGTCATGTGATCTTCCACGTCTTCAGCCTATCGCCTGCGCCGGGCTCAGTCTCATCCGACTGCGCGCCGGAAGCTGCCGGTGGGATGAAGACAAGATGCGTGCTCTGGGCATAGTTGTGGAGCAGGTGGGAGCGGGATCCGCCCATGAGCTCGAGGCCCTCACCGGTCATCACGGCCCGGCGCACCTGCAGCTTTCCGCTCGGCGGGGCCTCGTCGAGTCCCCCGAGCAGACGGTGGTATTCGGTTTCGCGCGGGTCTTCGTCCACTTCGAGTCCCAACAGTGCGGGGCGGATGAACATCTCGAAGCTGATCAGGGCACTGACCGGGTTGCCGGGCAGCGCCACCCATGCGGTTCCGGCCAGTGTTCCGCATCCCTGCGGTCCTCCTGGCTGCATCGCGATGGGTTCGAAGACCATGGTCGAGGCTTCGTCGAGGTCGGCGGCGAGCTTGACGACCTCATGCGCACCCTTCGAGATCCCGCCGGTCGAGATGACGAGGTCGCTCTCGGATGCCTGCACAGCGTGAAGAAGTGCCTGCGGATCGTCGGGGACGGTGACGATGGTCGTGTCGACGCCCAGGCGGCGGAGACTGGCACCCAGGGTGATCGAGTTCGCGTCATGGATTCCGGCGGCGGCATCGGCGGTGATCTCATCCCCGGTGCTCACGATGAGCACCCGAGGCAGGTTCTGGACCTCGAGCGCGGTGATCCCGCACGCTGCTGCAACGCCGAGGTGAGCCGGCGTGAGCATCAGTCCGGCATTGAGCACTGCGGTTCCGGCGGCAACGTCGCTGCCTCGAGACCGCACGAAGTCACCCGGCTGAGGGCCTGTATCCGTGGCCGGCAGGGTGATGGTGATCTCCGAGGACTCGAAGTTCCCCGGCTGCGTATCCTCGATCTTGATCACCGTGTCGGTGCCCGCAGGCAGCGGTGCCCCAGTCATGATCTCGACCGCAGTTCCGGGCGCCACCTCTCCGCCGCGCGCTCCGGCCGCAACCCTGCCGCGTACCGGTATGGGGCCGTAGACTGTATGTGCGATGCCTTTGGCGTCTGCGTCGTGCCTCTGTGCCGCGTTGCGAAGCGTGGAGGCGGCTACGGCATATCCGTCCATGCTGGAGTTGTCGAAACCCGGAACATCGATCGGTGAGCTCACGGTAGTGCTCAGGCGCCGCGGTGAGTCGAGGAGTTCGCCGATCGGCCTTGTCTGCGTGTCGAGGAGTGGGCCGATCGTGTCGAGCACACGGCGACGATGCATCATGGCGGTAGTCATGGGACGATGATAGCGAAGATGTTGATCAAGGAGGATGGCAGAATGCGCAAGATCAGCCTGCCCACGCCCGTTCTGAGAACTCCGACAGTGGACCCGGGCGAGACGTTTACGGCCCATCAGGAGGATTCGCTCCTGGACACCTTCGGCCGACGTGCCCGCGATATGCGCATCTCGCTGACCGACTTCTGCAATCTGCGCTGCAGCTACTGCATGCCCGAGGAGGGTGTGGAGTTCATGTCTCGCGATGCGGCGATGACGGCCGAGGAGATCATCCGCTTCGTGCGCATCGGGGTCGAGAAGTTCGGCGTCGACCAGGTCCGGTTCACCGGTGGCGAACCGCTGACCCGCAAAGACATCACCGACATCATCGCCGGAGTCGCCGCACTCGAGCCCCGCCCCAATATCGCTCTGACCACGAATGCGATCGGTCTCGACAAGCGTGCCGCGAAGCTGCGGGACGCGGGCCTCGACCGTATCAATGTCTCGCTCGACACCGTCGATCCCGAGACGTTCGCGACGATCACTCGACGCCCGTTCCTGGGCAGGGTGCTCGACGGGATCAAGGGTGCCCAGGCTGCCGGCATGGATCCGGTGAAGATCAACGCCGTGCTGCTGCCTGGCGTCAACGACCATCAGGCTCCGCAGCTGCTGCGCTGGTGTCTCGAACGCGGACTCAAGCTGCGCTTCATCGAACAGATGCCTCTCGACGCCGGACATTCCTGGGAACGCGGCACAATGATCACGGCCGCCGACATCTTCGCCCTGCTCGAACCCGATTTCATCCTCACCCCCGACTCTGCGCCGCGAGGTGGTGCTCCAGCGGAGAAGTTCCTGGTTGCGAGCAGGGACGATCCGGAGACCGTCATCGGCGACGTCGGCATCATCGCCTCGGTGACCCGACCCTTCTGTGCCGATTGCACCCGCACCCGTCTGACTGCAGAGGGACGAGTGCGCACCTGCCTGTTCTCACACACGGAGGTGGATCTGCTCACCGCCATGCGGGGCGGTGCCGACGATGAAGCCATCGCGAACCTGTGGAAGGGCGCGCATTGGAAGAAGCTGGCCGGCCACGGCATGGATTCCGAGAGCTTCGAACAGCCCCAACGTCCCATGAGCGCCATCGGAGGATAAGTGCCCCAGATCAGAGTCCGCTTCTTCGCAGCCGCGCGAGAGGCCTTCGGAACCAAAGAATGCAGCGCCGAGGCTGCCACCATCGACGGGCTGATCGCGACCCTGACCAAGGATGCCGCCACCGAGGCGAGGACGGTCATCTCCCGCTCGAGCTTCCTGGTCAACGCGATCGCTGCCACGGATCCTCACGCGCCTCTGAGCGAGGGCGATACCGTCGACATCCTCCCGCCCTTCGCAGGCGGCTGAGTTCGTCAGTGCGGCAGTGACAGATACGCGAGATATCCCCCGGAGACAGAGCTGACCTCGCTGCCCTGCGCGCGCAGCTGTGCGCAGGCCCGGGCAGAGCGCACTCCCGAACGGCAGTAGAGAGCCACTTTACCGTTCCCCGCGATCAGTCCGGGATCGTCCACGAGGACGTCCATCGGTATGTGCCGAGCGCCTGGAACCATTCCTGCCGAGACCTCGTCTTCGTCTCTGATGTCGACGAGGTGAGTGCCGGGTGTGATCGACCCCCACGTCACGCTCGGATCATTTCCCGCCGGCGTCCCGGCGGTCGTCTCAGCACCGAGGCTGCCGAGTGCATCACCATAGTCGCCGAGGTGGCTGCCCAGCTCCGTGATCGACTCACGTTCAGGTATTCGTCCGACCGGGATGCTCTCCCAGCTGGCGTCGAGGCTGCTGTGGATGGAGACCGCGTTGTAGAGAGGTGTGCCGATGCCGGTGAGGACCTTGATCGTCTCCATCGCCATGGCCGCACCGATGCTTCCGCAGAGAGCTCCGAGGACACCGGCAGTGGCGCAGTCGGGTACTGATCCGGGGGCTGGGACGACCGGGTAGAGGTCGCGCAGCGTTGCCCCCCGCCTCGTGTCGAAGACGGCGACCTGCCCGTCGAAGCCGAGGATCGTGCCCCAGACGAGGGGCTTCTTCAGGATCTCACAGGCGTCGTTGGCTAAGTACCTGGTCGCGAAGTTGTCGCTGCCGTCGATGACGATATCGGCTGCACCGATGAGTTCGAGGGCGTTGTCCGGTGTCAGCAGCACGGGGTGGGTGATGATGTCGAGGGTCGAGTTCAGCTCGCCCATTCGGGCTTTGGCGGAATCGACCTTCCGGTGGCCCACGCGCGCCTCGGAATGGATGAATTGGCGGTGCAGGTTGCTCAGTTCCACCGTGTCGGGGTCGATGATGCTGATGCGTCCGACCCCGGCCGCTGCCAGGTACGTCAGGACCGGTGCCCCGAGCCCACCGGCGCCGATGACGAGCACATGAGATGCGAGGAGCGCGGACTGGGCCTGCGGACCGAACCCGTTGAGGCGGATCTGACGGGCATAGCGTTTCGTATCCGCAGGGGTGAGTGCATGTGCTGACATGTGCCTCAGTCTAGTTGGCTTCAGCAGTCGAGGACCGCGATGATGTCCCCGGTCCGAATCGTCCCTGGGGCTCGAGGTGCACGGATGATGACGTCGGCGGCGGCGAAGTCGCGCAATCGTGACCGGTCCAGGGCTTCGACATCTCCGGCTGTGGTGAATCTGCCAGGCAGCAGGCTGACGGCCTTGTTATGTCCGATGATGTCGGGACCGGCGTAGACGGCCTTCTTCCACCGCGATCCGAGGAGACGCGCCTCGAGCAGAGAGCGTGCGAAGAGGTGGAAGGACAGGAAGGCTCCGGTCGGTGTGCCCGGGAAATGCAGCAGTGGGACATCACCGCAGCGTCCGTACCCCTGGGGCCCACCCGGTCGCAGTGCCAGACGCAGGAACGACGAGTGGTCGCCGCTGAGTGCCTGTCTGACGACTTCGAAGGCACCGGCACTGATGCCGCCGGTGGTGATGATGAGGTCGACTCGGCCTGAGAGCTCGTCGATGATCTGGAGGAAGGCATCGGGATCGTCACCGCAGCTGCGTTCGACGGGGATGGCTCCGGCGGCCGTGATCGCTGAGCTGAGCATGGGCAGGTTCGAGTTGTGGATGAATGGCTGCACCGACGTGGTGAGACCGGTGCGCAGCTCATCCCCGGTGACGATGAGACCGATGGTGAGAGGGCGAAGGACACTGACGGTCTCGCGTCCCATCATGGCCAGTGTGCCCACACCTGCGGAGCTGATCGTCTCGCCGGATCGGATGACGGCGTCTCCGACCTGGGTGTCCTCCCCTACCCTTCTGATGTTCCACCCGGCGTGCAGCCTCGTGGGCCACGACGGGACACGGATGTGCTCGGGAGCTGGCCCTGTGGCCTCGGCATCGGTGAGTTCGACGGGAACGACCGCTACAGCGCTGGAGGGCACCTGCGCTCCGGTCATCACCCGCACTGCGGTGCCTGGTGCGATGTCCACCGGCACGGCACCGGCGGGGATGTCACCGCTGAGGGCCACCTCGGCGCCGGCCCGGGAACTGTCCAGTGCCGACTCATCGAATGCGAAGCCGTCCATCGCCGAGGTGGCGAACGCTGGGATGGGCGCGTCGGCGATCACGTCAGCGGCAGCGGTTCTGTCGATCGCCGACGCTGTGGGAATCGTCTCCACGGTGTGCGGCGGGGCCGATGAGATGATCAGTCGGCAGTATTCCTCGGGTTCCACGGGTGTCCTTTCGCCTGTGTCAGATACTACGAGGAGTTGCCGGTTCCAGCGCTCGTGTTCGGACTGTGGTGATTTAGAGTGTCAAGCGTGGACACACAAACGCGATTCGAACCTGATTCCAAACGATTCGATCTCATTTCCTGGCCGGGGCTGGCCGCAGTCCTGTTGGCGCTGTCCGCCTTCGTCCTGTTCGGTCTCGGAACCACGTTTCCTGAGCTGAGGGCCTTCGGCTACGCGCCGATGGTGGCATCCCTCATCGTCGCATGGATGGCCGACCGAGAGTTCGCACGCGACCTCAGCGTCATCGCCGGCTGTCTGGGACTGATCTCCTCAATCTCGGTGGCAGCCGATATCTCTTGGTCCAACATCGCTCGGATGGGAGTCGTGCTGTCCGCCGTGGTGATCGGGCCCTGGCTGATCACCCGATACGGGTTCAAGGACCGGACCATCGTCTTCCCTCTGCGTCGGGGGCAGAAGTGGTCGCGCCTGGAATGGGCTTGGCTGGCCTTCGTCATCGTCGTCGCCTGGCTTGTCCTCCCTCAGTACTTCATGCGCACCGGGGTCTATCTCAACTGGCCGCCGGTGACTCAGTGGGATGAGATCGTGCGACTCTTCTTCGGCGTCAACGCTGTCGGCATCTGGGATGAGCTGTTCTTCATCTGCACGGTCTTCGCCTTGCTGCGCAAGCACTTCGCTTTCTGGACTGCGAACGTGTTCACCACCATCATCTTCGTGTCGTTCCTGTGGGAGTTGGGCTATCGATCGATCGGCCCGGTGCTGACGATCCCGTTCGCACTGGTTCAGGCCTATATCTTCACTCGAACGAAGTCGCTGCCCTATACCGTGACGGTCCATCTCCTCTTCGACGCGCTCGTCTTCCTCACGATCGTCCACGCACATCATCCCGAGGCGCTGCCCATCTTCATCGGGGTGTAGTCGGCCGCAGTTGTCATCCAGCGGCGCCAGGCTTCTCCCGCGCACATGACGAAACGCCCTGGATCACGAGGTGTGAGCCAGGGCGTCTCATCGAGTCAGAGCATGCTCGCACGGGAAGCGTCCCCTGTGCGCGCACCCCGTATCAGCGGATTCCGCGCAGTGCCTTGAGCATCGGCTTGGTCAGGGTTAGTGCCAGCAACCCCAGAATGATCGATGCTGCGCCGATCGAAGTCCAATACGGCGTCTGGTTGTCGGCCGAGTAGTAGCCGCCGAGGACACCCGACAGTGCGGTTCCCACGCCAGAGGCGAGGAAGAACACGGCGATCATCTGTGACTGGAACACTTTCGGTGCGACCTTCGAGGAGAAGGACAGACCGATCGGTGAGATGAGGAGTTCGGCGAAGACGAAGAGCAGCAAGATGAAGGCCACCCACAGCAGCGGAGTCTCATGCTCGCCGGCATTCGCATACGGCAGGAACAGCAGGAACGCGATGCCGATGAGGATGAGCGAGAGCCCTGCCTTGACCGGGGTCGAGATCTGGCGTGTGCCCAGCTTGAACCAGATGGCCGAGAAGACCGGAGCGAAGGCGATGACGAAGATCGGCGGGATGAGCTGAAGCCAGTTGATCGGCATCTCCCAGCCGAAGATCTCACGGTTCATCTGCGAGTCGGAATAGGCAGTGAGCGTCCCGAAGATCTGCTGGTACAGGGACCAGAAGACCACACAGGTGATGAAGAAGGGAATGAATGCCAGCACGCGTGAGCGCTCATCGGCATTCGTCTGCGGGCTCACGCCCATGACGATGAAGTAGCAGGCCGCTGCTCCTGCCGAGATTCCGGCGATCCACCAGTCCAGATTGTCCGGATTGACGATTCCTGATATCCACAGGATGACGATGAGGATGACTGCGACGACGATGGCCGCCACGAAGAGATAGAGCTTCGAGGTCGGCAGCGGGTTGACCGCGCCGCGCGATTCGTCCGGCAGGTTCTTCCGCCCTGTCGCATAGATGATCAATCCCAGAGCCATACCGACTGCTGCGGCACCGAAGCCGAAATGGAAGCCGATCTCCTTCTGCAGGAGCCCGGTGATCAG
The DNA here is from genome assembly GCF_021532235.1 of Brevibacterium sp. UCMA 11752. Taxonomy (NCBI): domain Bacteria; kingdom Bacillati; phylum Actinomycetota; class Actinomycetes; order Micrococcales; family Brevibacteriaceae; genus Brevibacterium; species Brevibacterium sp. UCMA 11752. The sequence continues at coordinate 2,983,422 of NZ_JACBOS010000003.1, forward strand.
CGGTCCCAGGAGGGCCCCGATGTTGACGCCCATGTAGAACAGAGTGAACCCGGCATCCCTGCGCGGGTCCTTCTCCGTATAGAGCTCACCGACGAGGGCCGAGGCGTTGGCTTTGAGGCCACCGGAGCCGAGAGCGACGAGGATGAGACCGGCGGCGACTCCGCCGAAGCCGGGAATGAGCGCCAGGCAGATGTGGCCGACCATGATGATGATCGCCGAGTAGAAGAGGATCTTCTCCGCGCCGAGGATCCGGTCCGCGACCCATGCGCCGAGGATCGTCGCCAAGAACACGGCGCCGCCGTAGGCGCCGACGATTCCGATGGCTGTCGGCTGAGGCATGCCCAGGCCACCCTCGGACACCTGGAAGTACAGGTAGATGGCGAGGATGCCGTTCATGCCGTAGTAGGAGAACCGTTCCCACAGTTCGAGGCTGAAGAGCTGCATGAGCGGAAGCGGGTGCCCGAAGAATCGGGTGTCGTTCCGCGCGGCCTCAGTAGTTGAGGTGCTTGATGACATATTGTGCTTTCCGTTGTGGCGTGCAAACGCGCACTGCGGTGCGCGATTCACTGTGAACAAGCGGCAATGCTACTCCCCGTTATTGCTCAGGTCACACGATCTCAATGCTGGGACTACGCGTCCCAGAAAGCGGAAACTACGAGTGAACCAGGTCTCTTTTTCGGGCCTCTTTGCCGACGAGCAGGTTGAGCAGGCCGGCGACGAGGACGAGTGCGGAAGCCGCCATCGGGACAGCCATTGCGGCCGAGGTTCCGGCCTCCTCGGCGAGGATTCCGTTGACTGCCGATGCCACCGACTGGCCGACGATGATCGCGGAACCAGCCATGGACATCACGGTCGCCGAGCGTCCGAGCGGACTGCGTTCGGCAGCGAGGCTGAACAGGGTCACCAAGGTCGGCCCGACCGCGCAGCCCATGAGCAGGAGGGCGATGACCACGATGACCATCGACGTCGACGACGCCATGATCACGGCTCCGATGAGCATCAGGGGTGCGAAGGACAGCAGCCGGGCCCACAGAGCATAGCGTGGGGAGAACACCGCGACGGTGATGGCCAGAATGGCAGAGCCGATGCCCATGATTCCGTAGATGAGGCCGGCTTCCTCGGGGCGTCCGAGGTCGTTCGTCAGTGAGGTCAGCGCCGTCAGCGTCGACCCGAAGACGAGCCCGATGCCGAAGACGCCGAGGACGACGACGAAGACGCCGAAGGTGAACAGCTCCTTGGCCGGAGCCTGGACTCGTGGCTGTGCTGAGGTGCTCACAACTGCCCTGCCCGTGGGGTGGAGGGCGAAAGAGGACACGAAGACCAGCGTCATGATGACCGCGCCGATGATCGGCGCGACCGGGTGGAAGGTCGTGGCGAGGAGGCCGACGATGAAGGGGCCGAAGACGAAGACGAACTCATCGGCTGCCGACTCGTAGGCCATTGTGCCGTTGAGAGTCTTCTGCTGTCTGGGGCCGTTGAGCTTGGACATGATGATCTCAACGAGGCGAGAGCGTGACATCGGGGCGACCTGCGGGGCTGTAGCGCCGATGGCAAAGGCGGCGATGAGCACCACGGAATCAGGCAGGGGGCTGAAGACGACCCAGGCCATGAAGATCAGGGCGACGCTGTTGAGCAAGCCGATGGTCAGCAGGACGCGGCGTTGTCCCCAACGGTCGGCGGCGGCGCCGATGAAGGAGCCGAAGATCGCCGTTCCCAGGCCGACCATGGCGGAGTTGATTCCGCCGAGGCTCAGCGAGTCGCGGCCGGCGACGACGAGGGTGAGGACACCGATGACCACCATGGCATAGGGCAATCTGGCCACGAAGGCGATCGGGAAGTAGGTGCGGCCCACGATGCTCCGCAGCGTCGGTGCTGCGATCTGATCGGGACGGGTGCGGGTTTCGTTGCTGGGCATATCAATCCAGTTTCTCCCCCATCACTGCGACGGGGATCGGTGCCGCCGTGGTGACCTGGATCAAAATCACTCGGTAGATGCACTCTGCTGTCTGTGTCGGCGCCAGTGGGCGCTTCTTCCAGGCTACCGGGATCGGAGCCTGCAGACGAGGGTGATCGTGAACTCAAGCGTTTGAGCTTGCTCACCTTCGCTCTCTGGCACAGACCTCATTCCCATCCGCGACTCAGTAAGAATGCAGACGAGAATGGGAAGATATCTGCATGAACTTCCTCTCTCGAGTAGTCGTCAACGCATGTGCGATCTGGGTTGCGGCTTGGATACTGCCTGGCGTTGCCATCGCAGGAAACCGAGTCGTGGAAGACCAGACCGGACCGATCGCCGCCACGATCATCTCCTACCTCGTCGTCGGGTTGATCTTCGGTTTGGCGAACGCGTTCATCAAACCGATCCTCAGCTTCGTGTCTGCACCGATCACGTGTCTGACCCTGGGACTGTTCTCGATCGTCATCAATGCGATCATGCTGGCGCTGACCAGTTGGCTCAGCGGCTTCACCCCGTTCCAGTTCACCATCGACACTTTCTTCCCTTCGGCCATCCTCGCCGCGATCATCATCTCCATCGTCTCCGCCCTTCTGGGCTGGTTGGTCCCGGAGAAGAGCTCCGCCCGCGACTGATCGGTTACCACCGTGACTCGGGCGTCAGCCGCACCCGGAATCTTCTCTACTGCGTGTAGACTTAATTTCAGTGTGTCAGTCTGCACCCCAATGACCGTCGGAGGAGAACATGTCCAACATCGCCACCACGAAGAGAACTCGGAACTCAGCCACGTTGCCTGACGTCATCGTCTTCATCTTCTCGTTTGCCCTCTTCGTGTTCGGTCTCTACCTCTTCGGTGCCGGATTCTACGGCGCCCCGGGGACCGAGTTCTGGCTCTTCTGGGCCGGCCTGCTCGCCTCCTGCCTCGCGTTCATCGTCCCCATGGTCTATCACTGGATCGTCGACCGTAAGGGCTGAGACCCTGGCATGAACGAAGGAGGGCCGATGCGTTGATTCGCATCGGCCCTCTTTCGCTGTTCAGTCCCTGATTCAGTCCCTGCCGCGACAGAATCCCATGATCGCCGAGGCGGCTGCCTCGGGACGTTCATAGTGCACCAAGTGCCCCACACCGGAGAGTTCGACGAACTGTGCACTCGCCAACTCCGATACGAATTCGCGAGTCGCCGGGATCGGGGCGATGGCGTCCTTGTCTCCGGCAATGACGAGCGTGGGCATCCTCAGGTCGCCGGCCACCTCGGTGACGGTGTGGGCGACCGAGACCTCGAAGGCCGCTGCCAGTGAATCCCGATCGCTGAAGGTGGAGAAATGCCGAGCATGCTGGTCGTGGATATAGCGTCGCAGCCCGCGGTCACTGGTCGTGGCCATGACCTCACTCATCGCCCGCACGATGACCGGATTGGCCAGCAGCTGGTGACCGATCGTCTCCGGCAGCCGGGCTCCGAGGTTGTAGTAGAGACGGGTCAGAGCCGTCAGCACTTTGGCGGAGCCTTCGAGCGCCGGTGTCGTGATCGGGTTGATGAGGATGAGCTCACCGACAGTGCCCGGTCGACGCGCAGCCATATGCGCGACCAGAATCGACCCGAAGGAGTGGCCGAGAACGATCGGCGCGGCCTGCCAACGCGAAGTCACCTCTGCGATGAGTCCGACGAGATGATCGCAGTAGCTGTCTAGGCTCAGACCTGCCGACAGCGGAGGCGTGAGGCCGAATCCGGGAAGATCGCTGACGATGACATCGCGATCACGGATTGCCCCTGCCATGAGGTCCATTCCGTGGTGGTCGCCGCGGAATCCGTGGACCATGAGCACAGGACGCGCAGTCGATCCCGAGGAGTGCACCCACACGGCGGTTGGGTGACCGTCGACGGTGAAGTCGGTGCGCGCTGGAGCAGAGAGGCTCACTTCGTCGAGGCGGTGCTGATTGCGCGCCGGGGCACAACGACGACAGGTACCGGCAGCACACGCAGCAGTCGCCTGGCACGAGCACCGATGAACACGCGACCGCCTCGGCCGAGTCTGCTCGAACCGATGAATGCGATCTCGCCGGGTTGGAAGTCCACGTTCGCGGCAGCGTCCTCGATGTCGGCTCCGGCCTGAGACTTGACGACGGCTCGGCCCGACTCGAACATCTCGGCCGCGCGGCCGGCCAGCACCGCTCCCCCGTACTCCTCGGCGAATTCCTGAATCTCCACGGTATCGTCATCGCCGAGCCCGTCGTTCTCGATCAGAGACAGCAGTCGCAGGTCGACGTCGAGGGCAGCGGCTGACTGCACGGCGGCGCCGATCAGCGCTGCCGCTCCGGGGCGGGCGCCGAAGAGTGTGGTGATTCGGGAGACGGGACCGATGTCCGAGTTGCCTGCCGGAGCCAGCACCACCGGGACCACTGAGGAATGGAGCAACGAGGTCGCGACCGTCCCGATGCGGAATGAGCGCATCAGCGTCGTGGCTCGAGCACCGATGACGATACCGAGCGCGCCTTCGGTCTCGGCGACCTCCATCAGACCTTTGGACTCATTGGACGAGGTGTGGATGACACCTCGGGCCGTGACATCATCGGGCACCAGGGCCAGTGCCTCGTCGAGCCAGTCCTCGAGCTGCTGCGAGACGATCCCGGTGCCGTCCTGCGGAATCGAATTGCCTGCGGTGAAGGTCGATGACTCCGGACGCACGATCGTCACAATGAGTTCGATCCCAGCAGAACGTGCCAGTGAGATGGCCAGAGCGATGGCGTCGCGTCCACGGTCGGTGGCGATGTATCCGACGACCAGTCGTCGAGGGGTGGCAGCAGGCTGTGACATGATCTTCTCCCAGTGAGTCGCGAGTCTGAGAAGATTCTACGTCGGCAGCTGGGCATTCTTCGACCTCACATTCCGAGCCCGATGGAAAGGCGCTCCACGGGACAGTGCGGATCGATGACCGGTCCGAATAGGCCACGATTCTCCTTAGCCGCAATAAAGTTCAGAAAGAATGAACAAAACCTACACACAGTTCTTCATCTGTGATAAATTCGACAGTGCAATTACGGATTCGCTCAAACCCCAGAATTGCAATAATCCATCTTGAGCACTGACGCCGCTCAAACGAGATCCACGACCAAGAAGGGAGCGCAGAACTATGCTGAAAATTATCGCATTTCCGAAGCCCCAGCACCGCTGGCTCGGGAACACTGCCTGCTTGATTGGCGGACAAGGGCTCGTCGGCTGAACTCCAGCCGCATCTTACGTCTTTCTCCACCGGTCATCTGAACGCCGGTACTTTCTCTGCCGCAGGATCATCCAGGCCATACCGCTGTGTCGCCACCGTTGGCGCTCACACGGTGCATTCACGCCTGAAGTGACCTCGGCCAGGACGCCGTTGTTCACCAGGTGCGTTCATTCATGAACACCATCGACCTTCGGGGCCTTGAACCACTCATCCAATTGAGCCTGCCTGTGGGCTGCTGCCGTCAATTCATCTGATCCTCACCGAGGCTCAGATCATGGCGGACATCGATCCGTGAATTCATCTCCCAGAAGTCGCTTTCATTCGAGTCTTCGGGCCTTTCTTCAGCTCATTGTCCTCGAACATTAACACTAACCCTCATTTGGGCATTACCCCTGCCCGAAAACATTAAGGAATCGTTTTGTCCACGGTATTCACATTCACCTATCCGCGGCGTGTGGCACTGAACGCCGGGCTCAAGTTGATCCAATGGGCCCGCCGCCCGGCTGCCGCCGCAAAGAACCACAATGAGGTCACTCGTCGAGACCGTCGTCAGGCGCAGCTTCGCAGACTCGCTCGAGATGAGCGCGTGAAGGAGCAGCGCGAACGCGAAGTCGCGAAGTACCTCTACTACGTTCGGCCCATGATCTGATGTCCGATAGCCGGGACCGGGAGATCGCCTGGTCCCGGCCATCATCAGATCCCCTGCCCCGGCCGCCATCAGACTCCCTGTCCCAGTCACCCGCAGATTCCGCGTGCCAGCCACCTCTTGACCACATGAGTGTGGTCAGCGTCACTCTCCGCCGATTTGTCGTCCCGCGTGCACCTGAGTAATATTGATCGAGCAAGCGGGGGTATGGCGCAGTTGGTAGCGCGTCTCCATGGCATGGAGAAGGTCAGGGGTTCGAATCCCCTTACCTCCACCGCACGAAGGACCTGGTCTCATCACAATGAGGCCGGGTCCTTCTTTGTGTGCGAGGCTCGAGTGAGTGGGAGGCTGCCGTCAGTGACCAGCCTCGAGGTTGAGCAGGGTTCGCTTCTTCTCTTCACCCCAGGCATAACCGGTCAGTGCCCCATCCGCTCCGATCACACGGTGGCAGGGAACGATGATGCTGATCGGGTTCCGCCCGTTGGCGGCTCCCACTGCACGTGCCGCTGTCGGTCTGCTGATCCACGCAGCGAGTTCCCCGTATCCGGCGGTGGCTCCGTAGGGAATCGTTGTCAGCGCCTGCCAGACTTCGCGTTGGAATTCGGTGCCCTTCGGGGCCAATGGAATGTCGAAGGCGACGCGGGAGCCCGCGAAGTACTCGGCCAGCTGCTCCCCCGTCGCCGCGAACACCGTGAGTCCGTCGTCGAGGACCGGCTCGGCATCGCCTGGCATTGCCAGTCGTTCCAGGATCTGATCGAAATCATCCAGGTAGAGTCCGGTCAGGTGATCGCCGTCGGAGGTGAGAAGAATCCTCCCCAACGCCGAGTCGATGATCGAGTATCGCACTGCGTTCGCCGTGGGCTGGGTCAGTGTCATCGTCATTGTGTTCTCCGTTCCTGATTCGCTGTGCTTGTTCATAGTTGTGGCTGCGAGTGATGGGCCCACAGCAGATGGGTGACGTAGGACCTCCAGGGTCGTGCGCGGTCTGTCTTCTGGGTCCAACCGGTCATGTCCGTGCCTGAACCGTTGAGCTCCTCCATAGCCTTCCTGACTCCGAGGTCCGAACTGAGAAGGACATCGGGGTCTCCCAGAGCACGCATCCGAATGTAGCCAAGACTCCACGGACCGATTCCAGGGATGGCGAGCAGGCTGTCGTTGACCTCCGTCCGATCGCATCCCGGACCCAGATCGATCGAGCCGTCTGCCAGGTGTGAGCTCAGCGTTCTCAGGGTGCTGATCCTGCGGCTGGGCAGCGACCAATGCTCGTCGGGGATCTCCGCGATTGCGGTTGCGGTGGGAAAGACCCGGTCGACGGTGCCGACTCTCAGCTCATCAGGCAGCACCTGACCATAGGTGGTCACCAGGCGATTCAGGTGAGTCTGCGCGGCGCTGACGGAGATCTGCTGCCCCAGGACCGCTCGAATTGCGAGTTCGACGGGGTCGCCTGTTCCTGGGGAGCGGATGCCCGGATACCTGTCGATGAGCGCGGACAGGCCCGCCTCGGTCAGTGTCGCTCGCACAGCGATGGGGTCCGCGTCGAGGTCGAGGATTCGCCTGGCCCTGGCGGCCGCGCTTCCCAGGTCGCGGGTATCGGCTAAACGGAGGTGGCATTCGATGTAGTCTCCGGCACCCGGTGTCAGGGTCAGAACAGCAGGTCCGTGAGCCAAGCGCAGTGAACGGGTGTAGCGATCACCGGTGACGTCCTCGATTCCGGGAATCGCACGCACACCCAGATACCTGAACAGGTGAGCATGGTCGAATGGCGGCCGGTAGGCGAGGCGGACAGTGATGTCCTGTCCGGTGTGCGCTTCCCCGGCGCTGGTGCGCAGATCCCTCGGAGTCGACGAATAGACGGCGCGGAAGGTGTCGTTGAATTGTCGAATGCTCGAGAATCCGGCTGCGAAGGCGATCTCGCTCATCGACAAGGTCGTCGATTCGACCAGCGTGCGAGCAGTCCTGACGCGTTCGGTGCGGGCGATGGCAAGCGGCCCGACGCCGATCTCGGACTGCAGCACTCGTCCCAGCTGCCGTGGACTGTATCCCAACGCCGAGGCGAGGCCGGAGATCCCCTCCCGATCGACGAGGCCATCTTGGATGAGTCTCATGGCTCGGGCGGTGACATCGGCTCGAATGTCCCACTCAGGCGAATTCGGGCTGGCATCGGGTCGGCACCGTTTGCAGGCCCGGAATCCGGCCTCCGCCGCTGCCGCTGCGGTCTGGTAGAAGCCGACGTTCCTGCGCAGCGGAGTTCTCGCCGGACAGGACGGACGGCAGAAGATGCCCGTTGAATGAACCGCGGTGAAGAACATTCCGTCGAAGCGCCTGTCGCGCCCGGCCACTGCCTGGTAGCACTGATCTGTCGTGAGCATGTGACCATTCTGCTCGCAGAAGAAGGACAATACTAGCGGTTTTCGGACACAGCGGTGTCCGGGAGGATTCGCGGGACCAGACGGACCAGAAGGAGCATGAAGACAAGCTCGACCATCGTCTGCGCAACGACGGTCGATGGACCGATGCCGTCTGCGGTGATGGCGCGCACGATCGGGAGCATGACCAGCGAATTGCGGGTGACAGCGGTGAAGACGAGGGCTCTGCCCTGGCCCACGCTCAGAGGCAGCACCCGAGCCAGGATCGCGCCGAGGCAGGTCATGAGGACCGCGAACACGACGAATGTCGCTATGGCACCGCCAAGTTCCCACAGATGCGAAGCGATCAGGGGCACCTGCGCCGCGGCGATCACAGCCAGGGTGAGCATCATCAGCGGCACCATCGACCCCGAGACACTCTGGACGCAGCGATCCACGACCGTCGACCTCCGAGACAGGAGACGCACGAGGACTGAGGCGCCCAGCGGCAGGAGGATGAAGATGACGAGAGCGGCGATGAAAGGCCCAGGCGCGATCAGTCCCACGCCGGTGGTGCCGAGAATGATCCACAGGTAGACCGGCAGGAGGATGATCTGGACGAGCATGAGCGCCGGCGTCAGTGCCAGCAGACTTACGTGGTCGCCGCCGGCCAATCGGGTGAAGACGAGGACGTAGTCGATGCAGGGGGTGAGGAGAACGATGAGCACAGGCAGGATGAAGGGCTCAGCAGGAGGCATCATGACATAGATGCCGGCGACGACGAACGGGACGAGAACGAAGTTGACGAGGGCAGCTGCGCCCAGGAACTTCATGTCGGTGAAGGAATCACGGACGGCATCGAACGGGATATCGAGGAATGTCACGAACAGGAGCGCGATGAGGCATGGCGTGATCGCAGCGGCGGCGATCGATGATGCCACCGGCAGTCCCAGCCCGATGAGGGCACCTGCGACTATGGCGATGAGGTACCAGAGAACCTGATGTCTGGTCAGTGATGCGAACACGCGAGGGCAGTCAGCCGTTCTCGGGCCAGTAGTAGCTGTCAGGCAGTGCCCTTCTGCCGAAGATGGCCTGGCCTACCCGAACGCAGTTCGCTCCTTCTTCGATGGCCACTTCGTAGTCCCCGGACATGCCCATTGAGAGTTTCCCGGCACCGATCAGCTCGGGGTCGGTCTCCTGCGCCTGGTCCCGCAGCGTCCGCAGACCCTGGAAGCAGGTGCGGACACGATCGAGGTCGGAGGAGAACACTGCGAGAGTCATCAGGCCCTGTACGTTCAGGTTCGGGAACTGCGGCAGTTCTCGCAGGAAGTTCAGCAGTTCGTCCCGCGGCATCCCGAACTTCGACTCTTCTGCCGAGGTGTTGACCTGAACGTAGACGTCCAAGCTGCGACCCGCCGCTTCGAGACGTCGGTCGAGAGCAGCTGCGACCTTCAGCCGGTCCAGAGCCTGGAATTCGGAGGCGAACTTCGCGACGTCACGTGCTTTGTTCGACTGCAGATGACCGATCACGGCCCAGTCGATGTCCAGGTCAGACATCTCGGCCGACTTCCGGAAGGCCTCCTGCACCTTGTTCTCGCCGAGCTTGTGGCAGCCGGCGGCAACGGCTTCCCGGATCCGCTCCTGAGGAACTGTCTTGCTCACTGGGAGCAATTCGATCTCAGAGGAGTCGCGGCCGGCCCGTGCAGCCGCGGATTCGATGCGCCGATTCACCTCGGCGAGGTTGATCCGGAAGTCCTCAGCCGTCGTCGCAGTCGAATACTGTCCGTTGTGGCTGAGTCCCTCGTTCACGGTCTGATCCTCGTCCATATCCTCATGGTACCCAGACCGTCTCAGGCGACGATCCGCGCTCGCCCGGCCGGGACACGGTCGGTGGACTTCAGAGCATCCTCCCATGCAGCGGCGAGGCGGGGGCCGACCTCATCCAATTGCGTCTCGGAGACGGTGTACGGCAGACGGACCCAGCGGTCCAGGCCTCCGGCGGGGGCGAAATTGGGCCCGGAGACCAAACCGAGTCCGTGTCGTCTCGCGGCGACGGCAAGGGCACCCGAACGGTCCTCGGGCAGGCGGCACCACAACGCCATGCCACCGCTGGGCACGATCACCTGCCACGTAGGAAGATGAGCGCGCACCTGCGCGGCGAGGTTGTCCCTGGCCGCACGCAGCTTGTCGCGGTATGCGCCGACGATCGTGTCATGGTCACGCATGAGTTCGACGGCGACAAGCTGTTCAAGCACAGGCGCGCCGAGGTCGAGACTCAGACGCGTGGACGCCATCGCCTCGATGCGGTGGGCCGGAATTCGCAGCCACCCGACGCGCAGTCCGCCCCAGTAGATCTTGCTGGTGCTTCCTGCTGTGATCGAGTCGGGCACGAAGGCCGCCATCGGCGTGGGTGTCGGACCTCCATCGAGCACCAGCTCGACCAAGGACTCGTCGAAGATCGGCACCATGGAGTTGCGCCGGAGCATGGATCCGAGTTCGGGGCGCTGCTCTTCGGGCAGAAGTGCCCCGGTGGGGTTGTGGAAGTCGGGGATCAGGTAGGCCGATCGCACACGGGTCTGGCGTGCGATGTGGTCCATGGCCTCGATGTCCCAATGGTGTCCGGCCGGGCCCACTTCGAGCGGATAGGGAATCAGGGAGGCACCGGCACCTTCCAGGGTCGCGATCGCATTCGGGTAGGTCGGACTCTCGATGAGCACCCGGCCTCGACCCTCGTTGAGTGCGCGCACGGCGATGGCCACGGCACCGAAGGCTCCCGAGGTGATGAGGATCTGATCCGGATCGGTGCGGACACCGCGAGCCGTGTAGCTCTCGGCGATGAGCTCCCTGAGAACGGGAAGGCCCGAAGGATAGTAGCCGGTACCGGGCAGATAGGCGTGGATCTGCGTGACCGCGCGTTCATAGGCTCCCAACAGCGATGGCGGCGCCACCGAGGCGGTGCAGGTGAGGTCGATCTCCGCCTCATCGGCTCCGGCCGGGGTCAGGAGATGATCGATGCGACCGCCCGGGACTTCCGGCATCTGGACCACGCTTCCGGAGCCGCGCCGGGTGAGGACGAACCCCTGTTCGCGCAGCTTGGCAAAGGCGCGGGTGGTCGTCGTCCGAGACAGGCCGGTCGCGGCTGCGACCTCACGCTCACTGGGCAGCCTGGCCCCGACCGGGATGCGGCCGTCGCCGATGGCGCGCGAGATCCCTGCCGTCAGCGAATCATAGGCTGGTCCGGGCCACGGCCCAGTGCCGATGATGCCTGCCAACCTGGGTCCGCTCATCACTGCCGTGCTCATGGCAACCTCGCTGTGTCGATGGCTCGTCCACCCGACCGATGGCGATATGACCACTTTCTTCCAATTGGCTCTTTTTTACAAGGCCAGTTCGAGACAAGATGGTCATATCAGTCAGAACGAACCGGAAAGACCTACGATGTCATCGACACCTGTGCCGAAGCGCGAACTCGCGAATATCGGTCCGATCCAGCAGCTCAAGAGCGGCCGACTCCCCCGTCGACTGCCGCAGCTGCTCTTCGGCCTCTACCTCTACGGCGCATCGATGGCCATGATCGTGACATCCGGGCTGGGCATGATGCCCTGGGACGTTCTGCATTCGGGCATCATCAAGCACCTGCCGCTGACATTCGGCACCATCGTCACGATCACTTCCTTCCTCGTCCTCCTCATCTGGATTCCGCTCAAGCAGCAGCCAGGACTCGGGACGGTGCTCAACGCCCTCCTCATCGGCCCCTCTCTCGACCTGACGCGGCTCTTCCTGCCCCAACCTGAGGAGCTGTGGTGGAATATCGCACTCCTCGTCGGTGGCATCATCCTCAACGGCGTCGCCTCGGCGATGTACATCGGCTCGCAGTTCGGTCCCGGCCCCCGTGACGGTCTGATGACGGGCCTGTCGCGGGTCACAGGCAAGTCGATCCGACTGGTGCGCACCCTCATCGAGGTCAGTGTGGTCATCGTCGGCTGGCTGCTCGGCGGCGTCTTCGGCATCGGCACCGCGCTCTATGCTGTGGGCATCGGACCGATCACGCAGTTCCTCCTGCCCACATTCACCGTCGAGCTCAGGCCGCGGCCCCGCCCTCACGCCAAGGGCTGAGCACGGCTTCACGCCTAGTGTTGACCAGCCTCAGAGCGTCGAATCACTCCATCGTGTCAAGAATGTCGACGAGATCCTCAAAGGTCGTGAGCGGATTGACGATCGCGAACCTGGCATTGGGCCGCCCCTGGTGCGAGCTGGGTACGACGAAGGCCCGCTGATCTTCCAGCAGTCGGTCCGACCACCGCTGATAGTCCTCACGGGACCAGTCGGCACGTTCGAAGACGACGACCGAGAGTTCGGGCTCGCGGACGAGTTTGAGATTCGGACGCTTCTTGATCTCTGTGCCGATCTGCATCGCCAGCTCGATCGAATGGCCGATGGCTTCGCGATAGGTCTCGGCACCGTAGCTGGCCAGGGAATACCACAACGGCAGGCCCCGAGGCCTCCGGGTCAGCTGGATGGCGTAGTCCGAAGGACTCCACTCCTCAGCGTCGGTGAGGGTATCGAGATATTCGGCGCGCTGGGTGTGCGCTCGCCGCCCCAGCGTCGGGTCGCGGTAGATGAGCGCGCAGGCGTCGAACGGGGCGAAGAGCCACTTGTGCGGATCGACGATGACCGAATCGGCGGATTCGACTCCGGCGAACTTGTGCCGCGCCAGGGGTGAGAGCATCGCAGCCAGCCCATAGGCCCCGTCGATGTGGAGCCAGAAGTCGTAGTCATCCTTGAGCGCCGCAATTCCGGCGATATCGTCGATGGTGCCGAAGTTCGTCGTCCCCGAGGTCGCGACCACAGCGATGACGGCATCACCATGTTCTTCAAGCGCGGCCCTGACGCCGTCGGGACGCAGAATGCCGTCGTCACCGGTCGGTACGGGCGCCACATCGACGTCCATCACGGCTGCTGCCGAGGCGACCGAGGAGTGCGCTTCGGCGCTGCACACGATGACCCAGCGCCCCGGCTTCTCTTCGCCGAGCGCGGCCTTGCGCGCATCACGCGCGGCGACGAGAGCTGACAGGTTGCCGATCGTGCCTCCCTGGACGAAGACGCCGCCGGCGCTCGTCGGCAGCCCGAACTCTCCAGCCAGCCAGGATAGGACCTCGTTCTCGGCATGGACGACGCCTGCCCCCTCGAGCCACGAGCCTCCGTAGAGCGCGCTGGCGGAGACCACGAGGTCGAACGCCACGGCCGCCTTCGTCGGCGCGCTCGGAATGAAGGACAGGTATTTCGGGTGGTCAGTTGTGATGCAGGCGGGAGCGAAGATGTGCTCGAAGATCGCCAGCGCGCGAGATGACCCGACACCATCCTCGGTGATGGTCGGTCCGGCCAGTCGTCTGAGTTCGGTCTCGGTCGTCGGATGGTCAAGTGGAGTGTCGACGGCCAAGGTGCGCCGACGCGAGTAGTCGAGGACGAGGTTGACGAGGTTTCGGGTCTCGTCGGATACGACGTGCATGCGTGAATGGAGATTGTCGTTCATGGGCCCCTCCGATGTGGGAACAGTGTCATCAGGTGATCGGTTCATCCCTTCGAGAATATCCGCTCCCCTCTGATCCCGGCGGCCTCCAGGCCGCGAGCATGGCAACCGATGCGAACAATGCCAGTCGCAAGTATTGATGTATCACCAGTATTACTTGCGATCTGCGCATAGGGAAGATAGATTGGCGGCCATGACGGATCGCAACGCAGCCGGTGTCAACGGCGCCGGTGTCAGCAGAGCCGGTGTCACAGCCCAACGGGCCAGAGAGGCACTGCGCACCAGCGATCTGTCCCAACGACATGTGGCCGCGAGCATTGGAATCGATGAGACGAAGCTGTCGAAGTCTCTGTCGGGCCGACGCAGATTCGGCACCGAAGAGCTCCTCGCTCTGGCCACCGCTACCGGAGTGACGGTCAGGTGGCTGCTCGGCGACGAATCGCAGGTGTCCGCGACTCCTCTGCGGTTCCAATCAGGAACTGACCGGAGTCCTGGGCCATCCCTGGACTCTTCGCCGCGCAGGCTCATCGTCGAGACGGCATGGGATCTGTTCGCCCGCCATGGCTATGAAACGGTGCGGATCGCAGACATCGCAGACGCCGCTGGGATCTCGAATGCGAGCATTCACTATTACTTCGATGGGAAGTCCGACCTCTTCGACGCAACACTCGACTATTCGGTCAAGCTCGCCTTCGACCGTCAGATCGCCTGGCTCGACGAGATTCCCAACCCCCACCGCCGGCTCGAACGTCTGCTCGAACTCCAGTCGCCCATCGGCCGCACCTCACGCAGCGAGTGGTCGATCTGGCTCCAGACCTGGGCTCGGCTCGGTCTCGAAGACGCCCATACCTCTGACTACCCGGCTCACTACGAACGCTGGTCGCACACCGTGCGCTCCACCATCGAAGCCGGTCAGTCCGCTGGGCTCTTCCGCCCCGGCGACAGTGAGGCCATGGCCGATGAGCTGACCTCGCTGCTCGACGGCCTCGGGGTCAAGGTCCTCACCGGAATCATGGACGTGGCAACCTTCCGCCGTCGACTCTCCAGTTACTTCAAACGCGCAATCGTCAACACCAACCCTGATGAGGAGTCATCATGAATCGCAAGGTCATACTCACCTGTGCCGTCACCGGCGCCGGCGACACAGCGAACAAGAGCGAGCACGTGCCCGTCACACCGCAGGAGATCGCCGATGATGCGATCGCGGCCGCTCGTGCCGGCGCGTCCGTCGTGCACATCCACGTCCGCGACCTCGACACCAAGCAGGGTTCCAGGGAGGTCGCCCACTACCGCGAGGTCGTGCGCATAATACGTGCCTCCGACGTCGACCCCGTCATCAACCTCACCGCAGGAATGGGTGGAGATCTCGTCGTCGATCCCCAGGATCCGACCACTCACATGCCGGGCACGGATCTCGTCAATGCCCTTGAACGCCTTCCCCACGTCGAAGAGCTGCTGCCCGAGATCTGCACCCTCGACTGCGGTTCCCTGAACTTCGGCGACAGATCGAACATCTATGTGTCCACCCCTGACATGCTGCGTGAGGGCTCGAAGAAGATTCAGACGCTGGGCGTTCGCCCCGAGCTCGAGATCTTCGACACCGGAAACCTGTGGTTCGCCAATGTGCTCGTCGAAGAGGGCCTCATCGATCCTCCGCCGCTCTACCAGCTGTGCATGGGAGTCCCCTACGGAGCACCGGTCGATGCCGGGCTCCTGACGGCGATGGTGAACATGCTGCCGCCCGGAGCGCAGTTCACCTCCTTCGCGATCGGTCGCAATCAGCTGCCATGGGTTGCCCAGTCAGTTCTCGCGGGAGGCCATGCCCGGGTCGGGCTTGAAGACAACCTGTACTTGGCAAAAGGGGTCAAGGCCACCAACGCCTCGCTGACCGAACGCGCTGTCGACATCATCGAGGATCTCGGCGCGGAGGTTGCCACACCCGACGAGGCCCGCAACATCCTCGACCTGCGGGTGCAGGCACCGATCGTGACGGGACTCGACCTGTGAGCGCGGCTGTGACTGCCCCCTCCTATCCTGACCTCGCATCCATCACCACGGTCACCTGCATCGGAGCCGGCACCATAGGCGGCGGCTGGGCCGCCTACTTCCTGGCTCAGGGCTACACGGTCAGAGTCTGGGACCCAGCACCGGATGCGGCCGAGAAGCTCACCCGCCTCATCGATGCAGCCTGGCCCGCACTGGCCGAACTCGACATGGTCGCAGGCGCAGACCGTCATGCCTGGACGGTGCACACTGACCTCGCCGAGGCTGTGTCAGGGACCGGTTTCGTTCAGGAGTCGGCTCCGGAGGACCTCGAACTCAAACGCAGCCTCCTAGCCAGCATCGATGCCGTCTGTGACGAACACGTCGTCATCGGCTCGTCCACCTCCGGCTACAGCATGACCGAGATGGCGGTCAACGCCAGGCATCCCGAACGCCTCGTCGTCGGGCATCCGTTCAACCCGCCCTATCTCATCCCACTCGTCGAGGTCGTCGGCGGAGAGTCCACTGCCGTTGCGGCCATCGACTGGGCGGCCGAGTTCTACACCCGGATCGGGAAATCCGTGATCAGAATGGACCACGAGGTTCCCGGGTTCATCGCCAATCGGCTCCAAGAGGCGCAATGGCGAGAGGCTCTGCACATGATCGACCATGGCGAGGCCACGGTGGATCAGATCGACCGGTCGATCACCGATGGTCCCGGCCTGCGCTGGCCGTTCCAAGGACCGATGCTCACCTTCCATCTGGCCGGCGGTGAGGGCGGAATGGCACATATGCTCGACCACTTCGGTCCTTCGCTGAAATCACCCTGGACCCGTTTGGATGCTCCGGAGCTGTCACAGAAGCTGCGCGATGATGTCGTGGCCGGCTGTGAAGTGGCCAGTGGTGACAAGACGATTCCTGATCTCATCGCCACGCGGGACGCAGGCATCATCGCCCTGCGCAGGCTCACGGCCGACCTCGAAGCCACAGATGGAACGCAGCGGCGGACAACCTCGGCGGAAGCCTCCGAAGCGGAAGGGGTGTCCACCGAGACTGAACTGAGCGGTCAACCAGAACCACGGAGTCAATCGCAGCCGATCGAACTCGGGACCTATCGGACCCAGGTGATTTCAGACTGGATTGACTACAACGGCCACATGTCCGAAGCCTTCTACGTTCTGATCTTCGGTTACGCCACGGATCAGGTGATGGACCAGATCGGGCTCGGCCAGGAACATCGTGAGGCACATTCCACCTCGCTCTACACAGTAGAGTCCCACATCCGCTACCTCGACGAGGTCGGGCTCGGCGCACAGGTAGAGATCATACCCACCCTTGTCTCCGCTGGGTCGAAGAAGATGCATCTGGCCTACGAGATGAGAGCCGCTGGGCAGCTCATCGCGACCGAGGAGCTCATTGCTGTGCACGTGGACCAGAATTCGGGCGCGGCCGCACCGTTCCCCAGGGACGTGTCGGAACGCCTCAGGAGGATCGGGTTTGCATCTCCCGACTGGGTGGGACGGAAACTGGGATGAGACCGAGACAGGCTGAGTCATCAGGCTGTCAGGAATCGAGAAGTCACGCATGTGCCAGGAGACTATCCTGGTGACCATGAGCACGAAGAAGAGCACTCCCACAACCATCACATTCTCCACGCAGTTGGAGATCATCAACGACAGACCGATCCTGCGCCTGCCCGCCGATGCCAGTGCGGACCTGCCCTCCCGTGGCCAGGTCGCCGCGCATGGGCAGGTCGGCGGGGTCGACGTCACTACGGTGGTCGAACCCGACGGAATGCGCGGACATTGGATCAATGTCACCGACGAGCTGTCTGCACAGCTGGGTGCAGACCATGCCGACACTGTGGACGTGTCGCTGACTCCGACCAAGGAATGGCCGGAGACCTCGATTCCCGATGACTTCGCCGCAGCACTTGACGACGCACCCGATCTGAGCGAAGTATGGGCCGGGCTGACGCCGATGGCGCGGTGGGAGTGGGTGCGGTGGATCCAGGCGACGAAGAACGCTGATACCCGCGCACGCCGTGTGGAGGTCGCGATCTCCAAGCTGGACTCGGGAAAGCGACGCCCCTGCTGTTTCGATCTGTCCTCCTGCACCGATCCTGAGCTGGCGAAGAGCGGGAAGCTCCTCGGCATCTCCTGACACCCTCTTCTGTCCAGAGTCAGCGCAGGAGCATCGACTTCGGGTGCACCGTCAACGTCATCACCGCACCGACGATCGAGACCAGTGATGCGGCTGCGAAGAGAAGCCAGAATCCGCCGACGAGAGCGACGAGTCCTGCTCCCAGCAATGGCCCCACGAGCTGTCCCAATGCGGCGGAATTGTTGACCATGCTCAGGTCCCGTGCATGGTCGTCGGGATCGAGCAGCAGGTCTGTGGCGAAGGCCAGGGAGACCGCCATGTACGCACCGTAGCCGGTGCCCATGATGGCAGCGGCGATTGCGGTGGTGACGAATTCGGGGCTGATGAGGATGATGACTCCCGAACAGGCCTGCACCAGCGCCGAGGCGATCGTCCAGAAGCGACGTTTGCCCGAACGATCCGATACGGTTCCCACCACGATCGACGAGATGACGACGAAGACCGTATAGATGACGATCAGGACGAGCAGTTTGTCTTCGGCGCTCTCTGCCGGAACCCCGATTCCGTAGATCAGGAAGAAGAGCAGCAGAGAAGTGCCGAAGGCGTTGCCCACGTTGACGACGAACCGTGACACGAGCAGCCACTTGAAATTGTGGTCGAGCAGCGACGAGATTCGAACCCGGGTGATCGGCTCCCGCCCCGCCTGCAGCGTGAGGATTCTCGGGTGGACCGGTGCGGGATCGGGCAGCAGAACAGCGGTGCCCACCCCGACGACCGTGATGATCCCGGCCAGGAGCGCATAGGAGGCGCCGAGGCCGAGTCCCAGGAGTACGACCAGTCCGACTCCGACGACGATGCCGACGGCCTGCGCAGAGCTCGCAGACGCCGACGCCGTCCCCCGCTGCGAGTCGAGCTGATCGGCGATGAGAGCAATCAGCGCCGCCGAGGCGATGGCCACCGAGACGGACACGACGATCCAGGCGGCGCCGACGAACAGTGGTCCCTGCGCCCAGCCGGTGAGCAGGAGGCCAATGGCGGCACCCAGCGAACCGCCGATGGCCCAGGGACGCCTGCGGCCCCACCGTGAACGTGTTCGATCAGAGAGGCTCCCTGCGATCGGGGCGGCGATGATGCCTGCCAGACCACCTGCGGAGAGGACGACTCCGGACCAGATGACTCCATTCAGCCAGTGTCCGCTTTGGGTGTCGAGCTGCAATGGCAGCAGCAGCTGGATAGGAGTCAGCTGAACCGTCCAGATGGCCAGCCAGGCCAGGGTGAACCACACCATCCACAGAGGTCCGACCCTCTTGTCCGGTCGGTGGCCCGCCGCTGGTGGGTTCGCGCTCATGCCCGAACCGAGGCGATGAGGTCCCGGTACCACCCATACGAGGCCTTCGGCGTCCGCTCACCGGTCTCCATATTCGCGTGGACCAATCCGAAGCGCTGGGTGTAGCCGTCGGCCCATTCGAAGTTGTCCAGCAGCGACCACACGGTGTACCCGGCGATGGGCACACCGGCCTCGATCGCCCCGGCGACAGCCAGGAGATGATCACGCAGGTAGGCGATGCGTTCGTCGTCGCGGATCGGTCCGGTGCACACCTCGGGTTCGGGAAAGGACGCACCGTTCTCAGAGATCACGATGGGCGGCAGCCTCACCCCGTAGCGTGTGCGCATATCGATGAGGAAGTCTCGCAGCGTGTCTGGTCGAATCGGCCATAACGGTCCGAAACCGGTGGTCGCAGCCTGTGGAGTCGGCACCATATCGAAGGGCAGTGGGCCCTCGTCGACTCCGCGCACAGTTGTCGGATTGTAGTAGTTGAGTCCGTAGACATCGCTGGGCGTCGAAATGAGTTCCATGTCCCCGTCGCGGATCGGCATCTGGGTTCCCAGCGCGTCGAGATCAGGATACTCCCCCAGGAGCAGCGGATCGGCGAAGAGACGATTGTAGATGAGATCAAGGGTCTCGGCAGCGAGGTGATCGTGCTGCGTATCCGTTTCCGGAAGGATTCGGCTGTGGTTGATCGCCGGTGAGACCTGTTGGGCTCCGTGCTCACGCAGTATCGTCGCTGCGGTCCCGTGGGCCAGGAGTTGGTGATGGACGCTCGGCAGAGCCTCGAAGAGCATCGAGCGTCCCGGCGCCAGTTCCCCGAGCGCATAGCCCTGCAGTGACGTCGAAGCCGGCTCGTTGATCGTGTACCAATGGCGGACTCGATCACCGAGACGGTCCGCCACAGCTTCGACGTATTCGCCGAAGCGATGGACTGTGTCCCTGTTCAGCCACCCACCCGTGGCCTCGAGGCCACTTGGAAGGTCCCAATGGTAGAGGGTGGGCTCGGGGGTCACCCCGGCGGCCAGGAGTTCATCGACGAGGCGTTCGTAATAGTCCAGGCCCACGGCGTTGGGCTTTGTCCCCTGCTTCCCGTCGGGGATGATTCGGACCCAGGAGATCGAGAACCGGTATCGGTCGACGCCGAGACCTGCCAGCAACTCGACGTCCTCGGCGCTGCGGTGATAGCTGTCGGGACCCGGATCAGCGGTGCTGGAGTCAAGAACATTGCCGGGAACGTCCACGAAGTCGTCCCATATGGTTCGTCCGCGACCGCCGATGGTCCTCGCACCCTCGACCTGGAAAGCGGCGGTGGCCGCGGAGAAGCGCAGACGGCGCAATGTCTGCAATGCCTGTGACGCGAATTCCGGAGTCCCTGCCATTATCAGAATATGCCATGGATGGGGGCTTGCCGCAAGGCCCTGGTCAGGGGGAACAATGGGGTCTTCACTCTTCAGACAAAGGATTCCGTGTGCCTTCCACCGTCTTCAATATGCCCTCCCGACTCGCTGCCAAGAACACGCCGAAGCTCATCGCGGCCGATGACGCCCATTTCGCTCGCATCTCCGATCGCATCGACAGCGAACTTGCCACTGTCGAGTCCAGGCTCGCTGATCTCCGTCGTGTCCCCAGAGGTTCTGGAGAAGCCGCACTGGACCGCGATTCCGCCATCCATCGTCTGTCCTCCGAACTGAATCTGCTGCAGCGTTTCGCCCTCGACATCTGCCTTGGTCGCATGGTGTTCGCTGATTCTGGTCAGATCGTCTACATCGGTCGAATGGGGCTGCGAGATGAAGGCGGGCGCAGCCTGCTCATCGATTGGCGGGCACCCCTGGCCGAACCGTTCTTCGCGGCCACCCTCGCCTCTCCGATGGGACTGTCGACACGTCGCCGCTACCGCTGGTCGAACGGACAGATCACGGACTATTGGGACGAAGGATTCACCACGGCGCGCGTCGATGAGAGCGCCGCCCTCGACGATCAGGCTGCGTTCATCGCCTCTCTGGGGGCCAGCCGATCGGCCAAGATGCACGATGTCCTCTCCACCATCCAGGCCGACCAGGACTCGATCATCCGTGCCCCGGCCGACTCGCCGCTGGTCGTCGACGGTGGGCCGGGAACCGGAAAGACGGTCGTCGCCCTGCACCGTGCCGCCTACCTCCTCTACTCCGATCGCGGCATCGCCAGCGGCGGCGGCCTGCTCTTCGTCGGCCCGAATTCCGCGTATCTGTCCTATGTCGACGATGTGCTGCCGCGCCTGGGCGAGAACGGTGTGCGCCTCTGCACTCTGGACGACCTGGTCCCAGAGTCCCCTGCGGCCAGCGACGACGAGCGCAGCGCTCGCCTCAAAGGGATGCTGAATCCCGGCGAAGTCATCGACCGTGCCGTGAGCATCTATGAGCAGGCTCCCACCACCGCCCTGACGATCTTCACGGTGTGGGGTGATGTCACGGTCACTCCGGGCGACTGGGCAACGGCCTTCTCAGCGCATGATACGGACGTCGATCACAACACTGCGCGTGATCTGGTCTGGAACGAACTGCTGGACATTCTCACCGAGATCGTCGTCGATGCCGATGAGGACGCCGAACCAGACCAGGTCCGCGTCTTCATCGGAAAGGACCCCGATCTGCGAGAGGTTCTGACAACCACTTGGCCGATTCTCGACCCCTTGGACATCGCGGGTGATCTCTGGACTGTCCCGGCCTACCTGAGTCTGGCCGCACCCGGACTCAGCGACGAAGATGTGTCGCGGCTGCAGCGATCCGGAGCCAGAGAGTGGACGAAGGAGGACATTCCATTCATCGACGCAGCAGACGTCGTATCGGTGATCCTGCTGACCTGAGACAGCGTCGTCGTGCCGAGTTGGAGGCGGCAGCTGAGCAGGACCGCATGGACGATGTCGTTGCTGATTTCATTGCCGCTGACGACAGTGAGCTGATGCAGATGCAGATGCTCAAGGGCGAGGACCTGCGAGGCGCGCTGGACAACCCGTCAGCTCGGGAGGCCCTCGCCTCTGACCGCCTCGCGGGACCCTACGGTCACATCATCGTCGACGAAGCGCAGGAGCTCACCGATGCACAGTGGCACATGCTCCTTGACCGGTGTCCGTCCAAGAGCTTCACCATCGTCGGTGACCCGGCACAAGCACGTCATGGATTCCTCCAGACCTGGGACGAGCGGTTGAGCCACCTCGGACTCAATGTCGAGGAGGTTCACCTCAGCATCAACTACCGCACCCCCGCCGAGGTGATGAGCGAAGCGGAACCCGTGATCCGTGCGGTCATCCCGCACGCCAATGTACCGCGTTCGGTTCGCCAGTCAGGTGTCCCAGTCCGTCACATCTGCACAGAAGGGATACCTTCCTTAGTCAGTGCGTGGTTGGGCTCTCACAGCGAGGGAATCGTCTGTGTCATCACGATGGAACCGGACTCGTGGAACGTCATCAGAACTGAACGGGTCACCGTGATGGGGCCAGCTGAGGTCAAGGGGCTGGAATTCGATCTCGTCATCGTCGTGGACCCTCAGCGCTTCGGCACCGGTGTGCAGGGTGGGGTGGACCGTTATGTGTCAATGACCCGGGCGACGTCAGAAATGGTCACCGCTGCCCACCAGACCTCAGTCTGAGGCTTCGGCCTGACCACCCGCGATATTCCAGGACATCCACACGAGGGGAACCTGCAGTGGGAGACGAGCCAGGGCGATCGCACGTCCCCGAGGACTGTGCCAGTGCTTCTTCACGGTGTAGATGTTGGCCGGAAAGACACCGACCATGAGCGCGGCAGAGGCCGTTCCGCCCAGTCGGCGTGTGGCAGGCACAGCGAGCATCGTGGCACAGCCGAGTTCAGCGACACCACTGGCATAGGTCCAGAAACGGGGATTGCCCAGACGGGGTGGAACGATCGAGTCGAAGGTCTCGGGTCTGAGGAAGTGCACGATACCTGCGAGGCCAAGAATGCCGGTCATGGTCAATGTCTGCAGCTTCAACCCGCGACCACCTCTGCACCTCTGGGAGAACAAGTTGTCTCTGGAAGACCGACCTGTCCCTGTGAAAACTTGTGGAGCTTAGGGGAATCGAACCCCTGACCTTTTCATTGCGAACGAAACGCTCTACCAACTGAGCTAAAGCCCCTTCGGCTCTCACTTTACGCCGAAGCCCCCATGGTGCACAAAACGGCGAAGCTGAGCCCCTCACCCCAGTTGACTCTCTGTGACCGGCGGTACAGGGTGGAAGAAATCCCCTCTCGGAAGGACAGGCAATGGCTCAGGAATTCGGAACTGTCATCATCGGCGCCGGAATCGGCGGCGGAACAGCGGTCGAGGCACTCCGCGACGGCGGCTACACCGCGTCGATCGCTCTCATCGGCTCCGATCCGGCCGCACCCTATTACCGTCCGGATCTGTCCAAGAAGGTCATGCTCGAAGGATCAGACCCCGCCGAGTCGGCACTGCGCGGTGCTGACTGGTATCCCGCCCACGATGTGACGACGTTCTTCGGCACCACTGTCACTGAACTGGATGTGCAGAAGCAGAGCATCACGCTCGACAATGGCGAGAGCCTCGTCTACGGACAGGTCATCCTGGCCACAGGCTCCACGCCGCGCTCCTTGGATGTGCCCGGCGCCGATCTGGGCAACATCCACACCCTTCGCGATGCCGGTGACGCTGTGGCTATCCGTTCGCAGTTCGGCCAGGACAATAAGGTCGTCATCATCGGCGGTGGCTGGGTCGGCCTCGAGGTCGCCGCGGCAGCGCAGAACGCCGGATGCGATGTCACCGTCGTCCTGCGCTCGACTCCCCCTTTGAAGTCGGCCCTCGGCACAGAGATCGGTGAGTACTTCGAAGAGCTCCACCGGTCCAACGGCATCGACTTCGTCACCGAGGCTGACACCACCGGCTTCTCGGGAACGAAGGCCGTGGAGTCCGTCCGGACCAGTGCCGGTGACCTTCCTGCCGACCTGGTCGTCGTGGGAATCGGTGCTGACCCGACCATCGAACTGGCCGCTGCTGCGGGCTTGGAGACCGATGACGGCGTGATCGTCGATGAGCAGATGCGCTCAAGCGATGCCAATATCTTCGCCATCGGCGACATCGCTGCAGCCCAGAACACACTGCTGAACCAGCGACTGCGCGTCGAACACTGGGACAACGCGGTGCGCCAAGCCGACGTCGCGGCGGCCACCATCACCGGCGGGGACAAGGTCTACGACTGGGAACCGTACTTCTACACGGACCAGTACGATCTCGGCATGGAATACGTCGGGCATGGCGGCAGTGACGACGATGTCGTCATTCGCGGCGAAAAGTCGAGCGGTGAGTTCATCGTGTTCTGGACTCGCGGCGGTACCGTCACAGCGGCCATGAACGTCAACATCTGGGACGTCGGTGACGAACTTCGGGCACTCATCGGCACGAGCGTATCTGCCGCGCGACTGCAGGACGAGTCGATCGAGCTCGGCGAACTCTGAGTTCGGATTCGTCCTGCCATGGAGTCACTCTTCGCCGACGAGGCCTTCGACCGCCGCCCCCGCGTCATCGCACCAGGGGCGGTCTGGCTCCCCGGATTCCTCGACGAGGCGGCTCAAACCTGGATCATCAGACAATACGCAAAGTGGCAGTCCGGTCCGGTGCCTGCTCATGCGACGTCGATCGCCGGGCATCCGATGAGTGTGAGAACCATTGGCCTGGGGTGGCATTGGCAGCCGGGCCGCTATGATCGCCACGCCCGCGATGTCAACGGTCAGCGGGTGCTCTCATTCCCGGACTGGATGACTCGTCTGGGCCGCCAGGTCGTCTCCAGCGCCGCCGAGGTGGTTGCTGAGGATCCCGACTCCCCCGCTGATTTCAGGAGCCTCTGGGGTCTTGTGCCCGAAGCGTACTGTCCGGACGTGGCTTTAGTGAACTACTACGACGCTCGGGCGAAGATGGGAATGCACCAGGACAAGGACGAATCCGATCCTGCACCAGTCGTGTCACTCTCACTTGGTGACACGTGTGTCTTCCGGTTCGGCAACACCGTCAGCCGAAACAAGCCCTATGAGGACATTCGGCTGGCCTCCGGCGATGCCTTCGTCTTCGGCGGACCCGCCCGCTTCGCCTATCACGGGGTGACCTCCATCCGGGAGGCCACCGCGCCTGAATACGGTCGTCTGGACCACCTCGGCGGGGGCAGAATCAACATCACGATGCGCACCACAGGCAGGGAATAGCCGGCCGGGGCCCGATCTCAGCAGCCACGGCCCAACAGCTCAGGCCCCGTCCCTCGGCTGATCAGGGGAATCGAGGTCCTCGTCGACGACTCCCGCAGGTGGGCGGGCCAGTCGGTTCGGTGCGGTCTTGCGGTAGACGGGCTGTCCGGACAGCACGCTGGCACGCGAGAGCGTGTTGCTGGCCACCGAGGACACGATGATCAGGCACAGCACAGCTGCGACAGCCATGAGCAGTGAGCCCCAGCTGAAACCCTCCGTGTGAATGTCATAGACGTAGACTGCTGCCACGATCAGCGGCATCCCCAGGCCAGTGGCCGGTGAGAACACATTGATCCGGGACAAGGCGTCACGGACCCGGAACATCGCAAGCGCGGAGAACAGCATGAGGAGGGACCCACTGATCCCGAAGACACCGACGAGGGCGGTTGCCACAGCATCATTCATCAGCGCAGCCCCCTGGTGAGGATCCGTGACAGCGCCATGGTGGCGAGGATGCCGACCATGGATGCGAGGAAGATTGCGTCGAGGACGATCGACGAGGAGACGAGGATGCCGAACATCGTGAGCATGCCGATGGCGGAGAAGTACATGAGATCGCTGACGATCGCCCGCGACCCCAGGTCCTTGGCGGTCAGTACCCTCACCAGGCCGACGATGACGGCCGCGGCGAGGATGACGATGCAGATGCTGACGACGATGATCATGGGCGTCCTTCCTCCTGTTCAACCTCGGTGACGGTGCTTGCGGCAGTGGTTGGAGCCCGGCCCCGCGTCATCGCCAGCAGCCGTGACTCCATGTCGTAGAGGCCCTCCAGTGCGGATTCCTCAGAATCCTCGAACAGGGCGTGGACGAAGAGCACCGGCGGCTGTGTGGAGGTGCCCGCGGCAATGGCCGTGACCAGTGTGCCGGGTGTGATCGTGATCGAGGAGGCGAACAGGGTGACCTCGAGATCGGTGACGCACCGCAGCGGGACCTCAACGATCATCGGGTGCGCGTACGATCTGCCCGGCAGGAACTGCCGGACTACGATGGTCAGCGACCCGGTCACGATTGCCCAGCCGATGTAGAACAGGTACGAGATGCCGTGGATGAGACGCATCATGGGGCCGTCACCGCCTCGATATAGGCGCTGTGGTCAAGCAGCCCGGCCGCGGCGCGAGCGGTGATCTCGAGCAGCGGTTCGGGGTAGGCGAAGATGGCCACGGAGATCGCGATCATGATCGTTCCCGGCACCAGCAGGCGCGCAGGGATCCGGACGCTTCTCACGATGGGTACGGCCGGAGCGCGCCCGGTCTCTGCCGAATCGGGACGGTAGGTCTGCATCGGCGGACCCCAGAAGGTGTTGCGCCACGTCCGCTGGAGTGCGAGCAGGCTGATCAGAGCGCCGACGACGATCGCCGCGACCAGCCACCAGCCCAGGGAGTCCGAGCTGGCGGTTGCGGCCTTGATGAGACCGACTTTGCCCCACAGACCCGAGGTCGGTGGGAGGCCGATGAGTGAGAAGAGACCGAGGATCATCAGGACTGTCGCCCACCGCTCGCGACCAGCCAACCCGGACAGCTTCTTGAACGACCCAGTGCCGTAGGTCTGTTCGACTGCGCCCATGATGAGCAGGAGGCCCGACATCGTGATCATGTGGTGGACCATGTAGAAGGCGCCTGCACCCAGCGCAGTCGAGGTCAGCAGGACCACACCGACGAGGATGTGACCGACTCCCGCCGTCATCTGAAAGGCGAGGACATTGCGGACCCTGTTCTGCCCGAATGCGGACAGGGAGCCGATCATGATGCTGATGATGGCGATGGTGACGATGACATTGGCCCAAGCGGCAGGCTCGCCGTAGACCGAAGTGTAGATCCGATAGATCGCATAGAGGGCCACTTTCGAGTGCAGCCCCGAGAACAGCGACATCATCCCCGCCGAGGTGTTCGGATAGCTGCGAACCAGCCAGCCGTGGAACGGTGCACCGCCGGCCTTGATGATCAGCGCAAAGAGGACGACGCCGATTGCCAGCGCCGCCTGCCCGGTCGGTGCCCCCAACTGTGCGAGGATCGCGATGTTGACGGTGCCGGTGGCACCGTAGACGAAGCCGACCCCGATGAGCAGAATCGTCGAGGTGAGCAGGTTGACCATGACGTACATGCGACCCACGCCGAGGCGGCGCCAGGTTCCGGTCACCGCGATGAGTGCGTAGGCCGGCAGCACCATGACCTCGACGAAGACGAAGAAGTTGAACAGATCGCCGGTCAGCAGTGCTCCGTAGACACCGGTGAGCATCATCAGGATCAGGGCAGGGACGAAACGGTACTGGTCCTCACCGGTCGTGATCAGGAAGACGGAGCTCGCGATCGCTGTGAGCGAGGTCAGCACCAGCATCAGAGCGGTGAAGGTATCGGAGACGAACGGGATCGCCAGACCGGGGACGTAGCCGCCGACGGAGTGGGCGAGCACCGGCTGCCGGTGGTGGACGAAGAGCAGAACGATGCCGGAGATGCCGACGAAGCTCGGGGTCGCCAACAGCAGAATGCGGTCGAAGGTGCGGGAGGTGATGAGCACGCTCAGCGCCGATGACAGGAGCGGCACGCCGATGAGCAGGAGCAGGAATGCTGGGTTCATGATTCTCGTTCCTCCCCTGTCTCAGGGGCCCGCTTCTGATCGTCGTCATGGCCGAGCACGGCCAGCGCGAGCATGAAGATCGTCACCGCCAGGGTGATGACGATGGCGGTGAGAACGAAGGCCTGCGGCAGCGGGTCGGCGGCCAGGCTCTGATCACCGCGACCGCTGATGGGCTCGACTCGCCAGGCGCTGACTCCGGCAGAGAGCAGGATGAAGTTCGCAGCATGGGAGATGAGAGTGAGTCCGAAGACGCCTCTGACCATCGATCGCTGCATCATGAGGTACACCCCGCCGGCGGTCAGCACTCCGATTGTGAGGGCCAGGATCATTTCACACCCTCCTGCTCATCTGTTCGTGACTGTCCCGCTGCATCGCCTCTGGACCGTTCGATGGGAGCGTCGCCGTGGAGGATATGAGTCGACGATGCTCTCACCTTCGCATCCGGGTCGGCGACTCGGGACCGACGGTCGCGGGGCGGGCGTTCTCCTCTGATAGCGTCCATCGGTCCACTCAGCTCCCCGTAGAGCAGTTCGTCGGCGCGTTCACGGGTGCGTTCGACGTCACGGCGGATGATTCCGTTGGTCAGGACATCGTCGCCGGCGGGCGTGGCGGCGGAATCCGAGACTCCGAGGAGATTGAAGGACGCCAGTATGAGGCCGACCACCGCGAGATACACACCCAGGTCGAAGAGCATCGAAGTGGTGAAATGCTGACCCAGGAAATAGCCGTGCAAGGGCTCGAGGAAGGAGCCTGCGAAGATGAGCCCGATGAATCCCGTTCCCACGGCTGTGGCCACTCCCGATCCGATGAGGTACAGGGGCGCCTTGGGCGGACCGATCGCCCGGTCCTTGGCCGTGGACATGTAGAGGAGGCCGATGACCGCAGAGCCGACCAGGGCGGCGATGAAGCCACCACCGGGCTCGTTGTGACCGCGCCAGAAGATCACCAGTGAGCTGATAGCCAGCAGCGGTCCGAGGACTTTGATCGTCAGCTGCGGCGGAATCACGTTGGGCCACGCCTCGTGGACAGCGCGATAGGCGGTCGTGCCCCGAGGTCGGACTGAGATCCACGCCTTCTTCGGCGGTTCGGGGATGTTCTCCGCGGGAGGATCGATGAACTTGTCCTTGACCGTCGACATCACCGCAACGATTGCGATTCCGGCCATACCGAGGACGGTGAGCTCGCCGAGGGTGTCCAAGGCACGGAACTCTACGAGGATCGTGTTGACGATGTTGTGCCCGCCGCTGATGTCGGGGGCGTTCTCGATGTAGTACAGACCGAGATCTGACCGCTCCCGACGTCCGTTGAGAGCCAGTGTCAGCACGGTGGCGGCAAGTCCGACGATGAGGGCGAAGATCACGCGGGTGGCCTGCAGGCGCTTCGGATATCTCCAGAAGGAACGTGGAAGCTTCTGCAAGACCAACATGATGACGATGATCGTCATCGCCTCGACCAGCAGCTGAGTCAGAGTGACGTCCGGAGCGCCGAGAGCCAGAATCTGGACAGTAGCGAGAATGCCGACTCCCGACAGAGCAACCACTGTGGTCAGGCGGGAGTGGGAGCTGCAGACAACGAGCACGGCCACGGTGATGAGGACGAGGAGGACGATGTCGATGGGTCGCCACAGACCTTCCTGCAGAGGAGGCAGGTCCGAATAGATGATCGGGACGGCCGAGAAGGCTAGAACGGCGAGACCGCCCAGCGACATGGCCAGGTAGGGGCCGGAGTTCATCGGCTTGGCGAAGATGCTCAGACCGCGGCCGGCTCGACGCAGGACCCACGTCAGACCGCTCATCACGTTGGCGCCGTCGAAGCCGAGGGTTGCTCGGTGGAAGAAGACGAAGACGCGGGAGCGGTTGACGATGATGATCACGCCGATCGCAATGATCAGCAGTGAGGCTATGAGTTCCTTGTTCACCCCGTGCCAGAGGGCAAGGTGCACTGCTTCGCCTGCGTCGGGAATGGCCGCTTGGACTGCCTGATCGAGAGGGTTGTCGAAGACGAACAGGACGAAGCTCAGCGGAATCGAGGCGAGGATCGGCATCGCAGCGGAAACGAGCATGACGGGTGACCCGTGGCCCAGTCTCGCCTTCTCCACCGGTTTGCCATCGATGAATGCCCCCCAGACAGTCTTCGCGCAGTAGGCGAAGGTGAGCACCGAGGCGGCGACGGCCACCAGCAGGGCTGCCCATCCGGTCCAGTCCGAACCGGGAGTGTCAGCGAATGCGGTGAAGAGGGATTCCTTCGAGACGAAGCCGAGCAGAGGTGGGATGCCTGCCATGGAGGCGCAGCCGATGATCATGACGAAGAAGGACCCCGGAGCCGCTCGCATCAGTTGTGGAATCCGAGTCAGTTCGCGGGTCCCGGCGAGATGGTCAACGACTCCGACCATCATGAAGAGGCCGGATTTGAACAGGGCGTGGGCGATCACGTGCAGGCACGCAGCGGCGATCGCCGCTTCGGATCCGACGCCGATCACCGCAGTGATGAGACCCAGCTGCGAAACCGTGGAATAGGCCATCAGCTTCTTGACGTCGTACTGGTTGAGAGCGAACCAGCCGCCGATGCAGGCGGTGATGAGGCCGGCGACGATGAGGAGCGTGTTCCAGGCAGGGGTGGCGTGGAAGGCAGGTGTGAAGCGGAGGAGCAGGAAGATGCCAGCCTTGACCACGGCGGCCGCGTGCAGATACGCGGAGACCGGTGTGGCTGCGGCCATCGCGTCAGGCAGCCAGGAATGGAAGGGGAACTGGGCCGACTTGGTCATCGCCGCGACCGCGATGAGGATCGCGACCAGCGTCGTCACCGGTGCCTGACCCGACCAGACGGGCGAGCTCAGCGCATCGTGGACGTTCGTGGTTCCGGTGACCGCGATGATGGTTCCGGTGGCCACCAGCAGGGAGAGTCCGCCGATGAAGGTGATGAACATGGTGCGCAGAGAGGGCCCCTGGCCGGGCGAGCCCGACCGGGCGATGAGGAAGAAGGAGGCCAGAGACGTCAGTTCCCAGCACACGAAGAGCACCAAGAGGTCGTTGCTGAGAACCAGCATCACCATCGAGAAGGTGAAGATGACCATCAGCCAGTAGAAGCTCGTGTTTCGTCCCTGGGACAGGTAGCCGGTCGAATAGACGAAGACGATTGCGCCGATGATCAGTGCGATGTAGGTGAAGATGACGCCGATGCCGTCGGCGCGCAGGGCCAGATCGACACCGAAGGAGGGAATCCACTGGTAGGTCACTTCCGGAGTGGCCCCGGCCATCACCTCGGCGGCGGTGGGGGTGAACAGACCGGCGATGCCGAGATAGGCGGCGGCCAGGAGCCATCCGCTGCCACGACCGAGCCAGCGAGTGATGATGGGGGTGAGAATGATGAGTGAGGCAAGAGCGAGAACCGTTAGGATCATGTCCGTAGCCTCAGTGCCACGGACGCAGGTGATGGTTTCTTCACTCACTGACCCTTCGTCACGATGAACACAATCTCGGATGAACGCAGACTTACAGGTCATCAGACTATCGACTCGGAGTTCCATGAGCAAAAGCACAAACAGCACACAGACGAATGAAACGATCCGCGTCTACTTCGATGCCCGCTTCACACGAACGACCCACCACGATGGCATCTCCCGCTACGGATCCTGCCTGCTCGCTGCTCTGCTCTCAGCCGTGCGGGGAACCGGCATCGAGGTCACTGCGATCATCAGCGATGAAGCTCAGCTGGATCTCCTCCCCGACTGTGCATGGGTCAGACTCAACTCCCCCACATCTCCGCAGGAGGTCTTCATTGCGAAGAAGCTCAACGACCTCGGCGCCGATGTGGTCTTCTCCACCATGCAGGTGATGGGATCGACGGGACGCAGGTACGGCCTCATTCTGACCGTCCACGATCTCATCTACTATTCGCATCCGCTGCCCCCTGCAGATCTGCCCGCGGCGCTCCGGCTGCTGTGGCGGGCCTACCACCTCAGCTACGCCCCGCAGCGTCTGCTGCTGGGACGCGCCGATGCGATCGCTGCCGTGAGTCGGACGACGAAGAACCTGATCGCAGAGCACCATCTGTCATCGAAACCGGTGACCGTGGTGTCCAATGCCGCCGAGGCTGCCGTTTCCGGAATACGCTCCGTCAACAGGAACGATGCGCGTTCTTTGGTCTACATGGGCGCGTTCCTGCCCTATAAGAACGTCGAGACCCTCATTCGATCGCTGGAGCATCTGCCGGGATGGACGCTGCACATCGCCAGTCGAATCGACGGCAGACGTGAGGCCGCGTTACGTGCACTGATCCCCAATCGGGCGAAGGTGATCTTCCACCGGGGGGTCAGCGATGCGGAGTATGCAGATCTGCTCGAGGGCGCAACCGCACTGGTCACTGCCTCTCAGGAGGAGGGATTCGGGCTTCCTGTCATCGAGGCGATGGCCCAGGGTGTGCCGGTGGCGGTCTCGGACATTCCGATCTTCCATGAGATCGCTGGCGAGGCTGCTGTCTACTTCGACCCCGATGATGCCGGCGACGTGGCCACAACGATCGAACGTCTCACCGATGCCACACTGTGGTCCGAACTCTCAGCGGCCGGGCAGAGGCAGGCCAAACGCTTTGATTGGGACTCATCGGCCCAGGCGCTGGTGGGCATGATTCGCAAGGTTCACGCCTCACGGCAGTGAGTGCACGAGTCGTCAGTGTGCAGTCCAGTGCAGTGCACAGGTCAGGACTGTGCAGCGCGCGCGTCATGAGGGGACTGTGCACGCGTCAGGAGGGTACTGTGCCCCAGCTGCGCAGGATCCAGCTGTGGCCGGTGAATCCGAATTCGCCATGTCCGCAGTTTCCCAGGACAGCGAGGCGACCTGGCCCGTCCATGCCGAGCAGCAGTTCTGCGGCTGCGCGCAGCACAGCTCCATGAGCGACGATGGCGATGGTCTTGGACTCCGAACCAGCGACGATGTCCGTGATCGCCGAGGCGACTCGACGACCCGACTCGGTGCGGGATTCCCCACCGGGTGGGTTTGTGTCAGCTCCGCTGAGCCATTGTTCGAGCTCGTCTGGCCAAGATGCACTGAGCTCGTCCCGAGTATGGCCCTCCCACTCGCCGAAGGCGGTCTCACGCAGACGCTCATCGCGTGTGACACCGACGTTCAGCAGCGAAGCAAGTGCGTCGGCAGTGTCAGCGGCCCGCGACAGGTCGGAGGAGACAATG
Source organism: Brevibacterium sp. UCMA 11752 (assembly GCF_021532235.1). Classification (NCBI taxonomy): domain Bacteria; kingdom Bacillati; phylum Actinomycetota; class Actinomycetes; order Micrococcales; family Brevibacteriaceae; genus Brevibacterium; species Brevibacterium sp. UCMA 11752. Next base: position 3,016,539 of record NZ_JACBOS010000003.1, read on the forward strand.
AGTTCAGGCTGCAGTTCGCTCAAGTAGCCCGCTGCCTGAGCGGCTTGAGTCCGCCCGAGTTCGTTGAGCGGGATGTCACTTTGACCTTGGAACCTGCCTTCGACGTTGTAGTCGGTCTGGCCATGTCGCCAGAAGATGACGGTACTGGTCACTGAGAGTCGTCGGCGACAGCCGCCGCCGGCAGTTCCAGATCGATGACCGGGCAGTCCTTCCACAGGCGTTCGAGCGCGTAGTATTCGCGCTGCTCCTGCGAGAAGACGTGGACAACGATGTCACCGAAGTCCAGGAGGACCCAGTCCCCGCTCCCCCGACCTTCACGGCGCAGAGGCGTGTGACCATAGGCCGTCTGCAGGGCCTCTTCAACGGCGTCGACGATCGATGCGATCTGCCGATCGTTCTCCGCCGAGATGATGAGGAAGGCATCGGTGATGTAGAGGGTGGCACTCACATCGAGAGCCACCTGATCGGTGCCGAACTTCTCGTCTGCCGCACGTGCGGCAGTTCTCAGCATTTGGGTTGATTCAATGGTCTCGCTCACAAGAGCCTTTCAGATGATTACAGCAACATGACCAGTGCAATGACGATGAGTGCGACTGCGAAGAGCGCAGCGACACCCAGCACTACATAGGGTACTTTGGATGGTTCTTCCCCAACTAGGATCCGGCCGTCGTGACCGGTGACCTCGCTGGCGCGAATACGTGTCCCCGGAGGATCCTCAGTCTCTTCGTCCTCGTAGTCAGGATTGGGAAGTGCCCAGGCCTCTGGCACGGTCTCCATCGGACGGGTCTCGGGGTTGGCCGCAAGTGCACGAGCCGAGTCATCGGAGGAGGTGCCTGTTCCTGCAGCAGACGAGTCGGTGGTTGATGTCGTCCCTGCGCCCTGGCCTTGGCCGGAATCGGTGCGGCCCCTCGAGGACTGGTCGGTACCGGTATCTGGGGTCGTCGCCGGGCTGTCGACCTCCGGAATCTGGGCTGAGGCCGCCGTGACGACCCGCACTCCGGAGCTGCTCGGCGGCTGCACGATAGGCATGCGCCGTGAGCGGCTCGTCCCGCCACCCTCATCGGCGGCATCATCGTTGAGCGCATCGCCGGCGGGTGCCGACTCTCCAAGTCCTGATGACTGCGGCGGGGCTGGTGACTGGGCCGGGGTTGATGAGTCCCCCGCGCGCTGCTCAGGCTGGGCCGGTTCAGGCCTCGACCGTACAGGCGGCGCTGGTTCAGCAGTGGGCCGCCTGGGAGCAGACGAAAGAGCATAATCTTCGACCGGCGATTCTGCAGCCCCGGAGGGGGAGCTCGTCGCTGCTGCTCCCGGGTCCAGATCTTCGATCGGCTGGGAGAGTGCATCGTGCGGAGCATCGTCGAAGGAAGTCGGTCGCGGTGCGGAGGCCGCGGTGACCGGAGACTCGAAATCTCGTGCGGCGACTTCGTCGGCCGATCCGCCGAATCCAGCAGTGTCGAAGGATTCGTCCTCACCGGCTGCGGTCTCATCTGATTCCTCGGGCGAGGTTGCTTCCGGTCCTGCGATGACAGGGGTCGCTCCGGTTGAGAGGTCGCCTTCAACAGACAGTCCGTTATCGCGCAGGTAGCTTTTACGGGCGGTGCGCGAATCGAAATGAGGCAAGGGGGCTTGTTGTGGGTCGACGGGCTCTGCCGCTTCAACCGGAGGCCCCGACTCCCGCGTCTGATCGGCAGATGATGCGCCGCGTTCAGGGGCGGTCTGATGCGGTGACTCGGTGTCCGTCCGCGATTCGGGTGCCTGGGCCCGTGCTGGAGGCGGGTTCAGCAGTTCGGAACGGTCGCCCGATGACGGCTCTTCTGGCTGCTCAGGTGTCTCTCGTGCTTCGAACGCCTGTTCTGCAGCCACCCGCTCGGCTTCTCGTCTGGCACGGCGTGACGTGAACTGCTCCTCAGCCATTTTCACTCCTGTACAACTCGTATTTCGCGATGTACTGAACGACCCCGTCCGGTACGAGATACCAGACAGGCGCCCCATCCATCACCCGTAGTCTGCAATCCGTGGACGAGATCGACAGTGCAGGGATCTGCACCAAGCTCAACCGGTCCACCGGAAGACCCTCACTGCGAAGTTCGTGCCCCGGGCGGCTCACTCCGACGAAGTGAGCCAAGGAAAACAGCTCATCTACATTCTTCCACGTCAGGATCTGAGCCAAAGCGTCCGCGCCGGTGATGAAGAACATCTCTGTGTCGGATCCGTAGCTCTTGGCCAGGTCCCGCAGGGTATCGATGGTGTAAGTGGGACCTGGACGATCGACGTCGGCTCGAGACACCGTGAAACGCGGGTTCGACGCGGTTGCGATGACGGTCATCAGATACCGATGTTCGGCGCTGGTGACCTCTCCGGCATCCTTCTGATAAGGACGTCCGGTGGGCACGAAGACGACCTCGTCGAGATCAAAGGTCGACTGCACTTCACTGGCTGCGACCAGGTGACCGTGGTGAATGGGGTCGAAGGTGCCACCCATGACACCGACCCTGCGTGTTTGCTTAGCCATATCAGTGGCGGTTGGAGATGCCCTTCCACGACCGGCTCACAGCTGCCATCGAGAGGAAGATCGCGAGGGTGATGAGTCCGAAGAAGATCGGATCCATCGGCAATTCGGTGTGGTGGGCTGCCTTCTCCGCGCCTTCGGCAACGGTGGTCAACAGGCTTGCGTTCACGTGCTCTCTCCTTCTCGATGATGATGACGCGGTCAGTCTGCGTCGCAGTGCTTATGCCTTCAGTTTCTCATGAACAGTGAGACAAGTGGGCATCGACATGAGTATCTGTGGGGTCTGAGCGCACCGTCGGTGCGCTCTGGGCCGAGCTGAGTCAGCTGCGGATCTGTCCATTGCCCATCATGACCCACTTCGTGGTCGTCAGCTGTTCGACTCCCATGGGTCCGCGGGCGTGGAGCTTCTGGGTCGAGATTCCCACCTCTGCACCGAAGCCGAGCTCTCCCCCATCGGTGAACCGTGTGGACACGTTGACTCCGACAGCTGCGGCGTCGATAGCTGTGACGAATGTCTCAGCATTATCGATGTCCTTGGTCACGATCACTTCGGTGTGGCCTGAGGAATAGGCGCGAATATGCTCGATCGCCTCGTCGATTCCCGATACGACCTTCACTGCCAGTTCGAGGTCAAGATATTCCTTCGCCCAATCGCGTCGAGAGACACGTTTGACCTTCATCGTTTCCGGTGCCAGCGCCGCGACGGTGGTGTCGGCGTGCAGAACGACCCCGGCCTGGTCGAGTCGGTCGAGTATCTTGGGAAGAACGCGTTTGGCTGCCTTTTCATGGACCAACAGGGTCTCAAGCGAATTGCAGACACTGGGACGATGTGTCTTCGAGTTGACCACGAGGTCGACCGAATTTTTGACGGTGGCCGATGAATCGATGAACATATGGACATTCCCGATTCCGGTTTCGATCACTGGAACCAGCGAATCCTGCACCACTGTGTTGATGAGCTCAGCGCCACCGCGTGGAATGAGGAGGTCGACGTAGTCACGCGCGTTCATGAGCACGTTGGCACCGTCACGCCCGTATTGGTCGATTCCATTGATCGAGTCTGCAGGCAGACCAGCCGATTCCACGGCTTTGCGCAGCACGGAGACGATCTCAGCGTTGGAGTTCTGGGCCGCTGAGCCTCCGCGTAGGACAGTGGCATTGCCGGCCTTGAGCGCGAGGATCGCGATGTCGACAGTAACGTTGGGGCGGGCTTCGTAGATCGCACCGATGACTCCCATGGGCACACGGTTCTGAGTCAGTCGGATGCCGTTGGGCAGAACTCGTCCCACAACGACTTTGCCCACGGGATCGTCAAGATCGATGACCGTTCCCACTGACGCGGCCATGGCTTCGATGCGATCATGGTCGAGCCGCAGGCGGTCGAGGAGACCTGCGCTCATTCCGTTGTCGATGCCGGCGGCGATGTCGACTTCATTGGCTTTGACGATACGGTCGGAATTCTCACGCAGGGCGTCGGCGATCGCGCGCAGCCCGGCGTCTTTCTCTGCCGTCGATGACGTCGCCAGGTGAGCGGCAGCGCTCTTAGCGTTCCTGACTACTCTGGTGACACCCCGGACGGTCTTGGGATGTATCTCGGATACAGCGGTCATGGACTATCTCCCCCCGCTCACGTGAGTGAGTACGAGATCATTGCGATGGATGACCTCTTTACGGTAATCATTTCCGAGTCGGGTGCCAAGTTCGTCCGTGGACAGGCCGAACATCCCAGGCAGTTCGTGAGATGAGAAGTTGGTCATGCCGCGGGCGATGACCTCACCGCCCAGGTTCCGAATCTCGATCGGGTCGCCAGCTTCGAAATCCCCGGTCACCCCGGTCACACCGGCAGCCAGCAAGGAGGTTCCGCGGGAGAGCACAGCGGATTCGGCTCCATCGTCGATGGTCACCGAGCCGAAGGTGCGGGCCAGATGGCGCAGCCAGAGCAGACGTGTCCCCCGCCGTTTGTGCGTCACAGAGAACCACGTGCCCACATGTTGACCACCGAGCACTGCTGAGATCTTCTCTGCCGAGGTCAGCACCGCGGGTATGCCCGAGTCGGCAACCATGAGCGCTGCTTCGACCTTCGTCGCCATGCCTCCTGTGCCGGTGCCAGCTGCCCCGGTCCCACCGATGGCGATGTCGCCGAGATCGGCAATGGAGGACACCTGCTCGATGCACACAGAATCGGGCAGATTCGGCGGTCCCGAATAGAGAGCGTCGACATCGGAGAGCAGGACGAGGGCATCTGCGTGCGACAGGTGTGCGACAAGTGCAGCCAGGCGATCATTGTCACCGAACCGAATCTCTTCTGTCGCCACCGCATCGTTCTCGTTGACGATCGGCAGAGTCCCGAGGGCCAGAAGTTTGTCGATGGCGCGTTGAGCGTTCTTGTACCGAGTGCGTCGGATCAGATCATCGGCTGAGAGCAGCACCTGGCCGGGCACCAGGTCGTAGCGACCCAGCGCCCGGGTGTAGGCGGCCATGAGCAGACCCTGGCCGACTCCGGCAGCGGCCTGCTGTGTGGCAAGGTCACGGGGCCGTTTGCTGAGCCCCATCGGTTCGAGCCCGGCCGCAATCGCACCGGAGGACACGAGGATGACTTCATGTCCGGCAGAACGATGGGCTCCGATGACATCGGTGAGCGCGATCAGCTTTGCTTCGTCCAACCCCCCGTCGAGGGTGGTCAGAGACGAGGAGCCGACCTTGATCACGATGCGGCGTGCAGCTGCGATATCGGTGCGCGTCGAGATGCTGCCAGAATCGATGGACTGGCTGTCGCTCATTCCTGACCGGACTCGGAATCGGAGGTGACATCGGCGGATCCTTCGCGACCGCGACCGGCACGCTCTGCGAGACGCTCCTGTTCGAACTCGGCGCGAACAGCGGCCTTCGCATCCATGCGATCGTGGAATGCGGCCTTGCGTTCCTTCCGAGTGGAACGAGTATCCTCATCCAGACGCAGGTCGGTACCGCGGGTGCCCAGCAGCTCGGCGCCGCCGACGCTTGTCGGATCCCAGTCGAAGACGACGCCGTCGTCTCCGCCGATCACGATTGTGTCACCTGGCTTCGCACCGGCCTTGAACAGAGACTCTTCGACTCCGAGGCGATCGAGGCGATCAGCGAGATACCCGACAGCCTCGTCGTTGGCGAAGTCCGTCTGCCGCACCCAACGCTCGGGCTTGACGCCGCGGATGCGGAAGACTGGTCCGTCCTCGTCGCTTTCGGCCTGAATCTGGAAGCCGCGGTCGTCAACGGCCTTGGGACGGATGACGACACGCTTCGGCGTCGCCTCGAGCTCTGCGCGCCGCTCACGTTCGGCTGAGACGAGTTCAGCCATCGCGAAGGACAGCTCCCGCAGACCGATGTGGCTGACGGCGGATATCTCGAATACTCGATAACCGGCAGCCTCCAGATCGGGGCGGACGATATCGGCTAGGTCATTGCCGTCGGGGATGTCGATCTTGTTCAGCGCCACGAGCTTCGGACGTTCCGACAGCGGCAGCAGACCGTTTCCGTCGTCGAGGTCGACGGCATAGGCAGCGAGCTCCGATTCGATGATGGTCAGGTCTGAGACGGGATCACGGCCCGGTTCCCAGGTCGCCATGTCGACGACGTGGACCAACGCGGCGCAGCGCTCGACGTGTCGGAGGAATTCGAGGCCGAGGCCCTTGCCTTCTGATGCTCCCGGGATGAGGCCTGGGACATCGGCGATGGTGTATCGCACATCGCCGGCCTGGACCACGCCGAGGTTGGGCACGAGTGTGGTGAATGGATAGTCCGCGATCTTCGGCTTGGCCTCAGACATGGCCGCGATGAGACTGGATTTGCCTGCTGAAGGGTAGCCGACGAGCGCGATGTCAGCGATCGTCTTGAGCTCGAGCACCAAGCTGAGTGCTTCGCCCGGCTCACCCAGCAGGGCGAAGCCCGGGGCCTTGCGTTTCGATGAGGCCAGAGCTGCGTTGCCGAGCCCGCCGCGGCCGCCTGCGGCAGCGACGTATTCGGTTCCGGCATCGACGAGATCGGCGATGATCTCGCCGTTCTGGTTCTTCACGACCGTGCCTTCAGGGACGGCGATGATGAGGTCACCGCCATCCGCACCATGGCGCAGATCGCCCTTGCCGATGCCGCCGTCGTTCGCAGTCAGATGCGGACGGTGGTGCAGTGGGAGCAACGTTGTGGTCTGAGCGTCGACGACGAACTTGACGTCACCGCCCTGACCGCCATTGGCACCGTCAGGGCCGCCAAGGGGTTTGAACTTCTCGCGCCTGATCGAGGCGCAGCCGTTGCCGCCGTCTCCGGCGGAAAGATGGACTGTGACACGGTCTATGAACTCGGTGGCCATAATGTCCTTATATCAGATGAAGGGTGAGTCTCGAGACTCACCCTTCATGGACCCCTACCAGGGGAAAAACAGAACTAGTCGATCAAGCGCCGACGATGTTGACGATCTTGCGACCGTTGCGTTTGCCGAATTCCACGGCTCCTGCGGACAGTGCGAAGAGTGTGTCGTCTCCGCCGCGTCCGACGTTGGCGCCTGGGTGGAACTTGGTTCCGCGCTGGCGAACGATGATCTCTCCGGCCTTGACGACCTGTCCGCCGAAGCGCTTCACACCGAGGTACTGAGCGTTCGAGTCGCGACCGTTGCGGGACGAGCTGACTCCCTTTTTGCTTGACATGTGAAGTCTCCTCTTACTTGATGTTCGTGATCTTCAGACGGGTGAGGTCCTGGCGGTGGCCCTGACGCTTCTTGTAACCGGTCTTGTTCTTGTACTTCTGAATGATGATCTTGGGGCCGCGGAGTTCATTGACGACCTCGGCGCTGACCGCAACCTTCGACAGGGCATCAACGTCGGTCGTGACAGTCTCACCGTCGACGAGGAGGACTGCATCGAGTTCGACGCTTTCCCCGGCCTTCGCCTTCATTCGGTTGACTGTAATGATGTCTCCGACGCTGACCTTTTCCTGATGGCCACCGGCACGGACAATGGCATAGACCATGGTCGAACCCTTTCTGTTCATACACAAACGAACGGCGGTTGATCCCTTGGCTCCCGAGGAAGGTTTTCCCCGGGTGTCCCATTGAGAGGAATCACCAGCCGTGGTGCGTCGTGCGCACCGACGATCAAGTCTAGTGGATTCGACCGCTGTTGGGCAAACCGCTCGAGTTGGACAACTCAGGCTTCTCGGGTCTCAGCGATCCGTTCGTGATGACGGATCACCTCGGCGACGATGAAGGTCAGGAACTTCTCCGCGAACTCCGGGTCCAGGTGCGCATCTTCGGCCAGCCTACGGAGGTGGGCGACCTGCCTGCCCTCTCTCTCAGGATCTGCAGGAGGCAGACCGTGGTCAGCCTTCAACTCACCGACTGTCTCCGTGAGCTTGAACCTCTCGGCGAGCAGATGGATGAGCGCTGCGTCGATGTTGTCAATGCTTCCGCGCAGTTCCAACAGTCGCTCCTGGGCATGTGTCTTGTCGTTGATCTGATCCACGTGCACCAGTCTAACGAGACTCAACGCAATCCATCGACGACGCACGGAGGCCGACCCCGCGCCTTCGCGGAATCGGCCTCAGAGAAGCTGCGCTCAGACCAGCTCCTCCACAGGAACGGCGTCCTTCGTGTCGGGGTCCATGAGCGTACCGGCCTTGCGGTCGGCCAGATACTTCTTCATCTCCTTCTTCACCACAGGCATCAGCATGTACAAGCCGAGGATATTGATGAAGGCGCAGAGGAACAGTGCGGCGTCCGCGAACTCGACGATCTTGCTGAAGCTGGCGATGCAGCCGATGACCACGAACACGCAGACGAGGACACGGAAGACCGTGACCGCGCCCTTCGACTTGCCGAAGAGATAGGCCCAGGCCCGCTCACCATAGTAGGCCCACGTGATGAGGGTGGAGAAGGCGAAGAGCGCCACCGCGATCGCCAGCAGCACCGGATACCAACCGGCCACTGTGGAGAAGGCATCGGACGCCAGCGCCACGCCGCCGATCTCACCCTCACCAAGGTCGTTGGTGTAGGAGGGCTGGTTGGCAACGATGATGGTCAGGGCGGTCATCGTACAGACGATCACAGTGTCCACGAAGGGCTCGAGAAGTGCTACGAAGCCCTCCGAGATGGGCCGACGAGTCTTGACCGCCGAGTGTGCGATCGCGGCCGAACCGATGCCTGCTTCGTTGGAGAAGGCTGAGCGCTGGAACCCGATGATCATGACGCCGACGATGCCGCCGGCAACTCCCTGCGGTGCGAATGCACCCTCGAAGATCTGCCCGATGGCTGTCGGAATCTGGCCGAAGTTGATGGCCAGGACCAGCAGACACGAAAGAACGTAGAAGATGCCCATGGCGGGAACAAGCTTGTCGGTGACGTGGGCGATGGACCGGATACCACCGAGGATCACGAGACCGACGAGACCAGCAAAGATGATGCCGAAGATCAATGACGCCACAGGACCGGCGAGGAAGCCGTCTGCACCGCCGGTGGCGGTACGAACCTGAGCGAAAGTCTGGTTGGCCTGGAACATTCCTCCGCCGACGACGCCGAAGATGAGGATGGAGACTGCGAAGATTCCGGTCAGCAGGCCGGCGATGGGCTTGGAGAACTTACGGAACGCGATAGGCAGGTATTTGAAGGGACCGCCGTAAACAACGCCGTTTTCGTCGATTTCTCGATATTTCACTCCCAGTGTGCACTCGACGAACTTCGTACACATGCCGAGGAGCCCGGCGATGATCATCCAGAAGGTAGCACCGGGACCACCGAGGGCAATAGCCACACCGACACCGGCAATGTTGCCGAGGCCGACTGTGCCTGATAACGCGGAGGCCAGTGCCTGGAAGTGGGTGATCTCGCCCGGGTCGTTCTTGGACGAATATTTTCCACGGATTATTTCGAGCGAGAGCTTGAATCCTCGGGCTTGGATGAATCCGAAATAGATGGTGAAGATTAAGGCTGCGCCGATCAGCCAGAGCACTACGAAGGGGAAGGAGATCGGTCCGAGCGTAATAGGAAAGAATATGATCCCGCCGAAGAAGGTGGCGATCGGATCGAACCAGGAGTTGATTGCATCATCAACCGGTGATTTGGGGGCATCTGCTGCCAATAACAAAGTGTTCATGGTGCAATAACCTGCCGTACCCCTTGGAAGGTAGCAAGCTCTACAGCACAGGACACGAATACAGTTATCCAACTGTTACGTACGTCACACTGAAGGGGTATTGGTGAGATGCACGTCTCATTCTGTGTCCTAGACTGAAATCATGACTCAGAACCCTCATCAGCACGGTCCTCCTCCGAATCAGCCACCCGGATCTCAGCCGACACCACAGCAACCTCTGCCCGGGCGCGGCCAGCAACCCGGCTCCGGTTCTCAGGGTCACCCGCAGCGGCCCCTGCAGGGTGGACCGCAGATGTCCCCTGGAGTTCCTCCGCGCCAGCGCCGACCCGGGCCGTCGAGAATCGCATCGGTCGAGGGCGAACGTGTCAGGGAGACCTCGGCGGGCGGCGTATCTGGATACTTCGCTATCATCGGCGGGGTCATTCTGTTGCTCCTGGCGCTTCTGCTCGCAGTGTTCGGATTCATCATGACCGTGGCCCAGGCCGCGGTCGGGGTCATCCTCATCGTGCTCGCAATCGTCATGTTCATCGCATCGATGTTCATGTTCAAGGGGTGCACCTCGGTGGCTCCGGGCAATGCTGTCGTGCTCCAGCTCTACGGGAAGTACGTCGGCACAGTTCGCCAATCCGGACTGCGCTTCGTCAACCCCTTCTATTCGAAGATTCAAGTTTCGACACGCATCCGCAACCACGAGACATCCACACTGAAGGTCAACGACCTCGACGGTAATCCGATCGAAATCGGCGCCGTGGTCGTCTGGCAGGTCCAAGACACGGCTCAGGCACTGTTCGAGGTCGATGACTTCGAGGAGTTCGTCGCCATCCAGGCCGAGACTGCTGTGCGCCACATAGCAAACTCCTATGCCTACGATTCCTCGGATCCGAACCGGATGTCCCTGCGCGACAACGCCGATGAGATCACGTCGAAACTCTCCAATGAGGTCGCAGCACGAGTCGCTGCCGCTGGCGTGACCATCATCGAATCGCGCATCACGCAACTGGCCTACGCGGCGGAGATTGCGCGCGCCATGCTCCAACGCCAGCAGGCTACAGCGGTTGTTGCAGCCCGCCAGCTCATCGTCGAAGGTGCTGTCGGCATGGTCGAGACCGCCATTGAGCAGATCGAGGGACGTGGGATCGTCAAGCTCGGTCATCTCGAGCGCAGCGATCTCGTATCGAATCTCATGATCGTACTCTGCGGTGATCAGGCTGCGCAGCCGACCATCAGCACAACGAGGAATCAGGAATCCAAGAACTGAGGCGTCCCGCCGCCGATCCTCTTGATCGGTGGCGGAACGCCTCGTCGTCTGTCCGCATCAGTCACATGAGTGCGGACATGATGTTCAGTCTTCGCCGATGATGACGAATGAGGTCGGCAGCGACTGCTGCGCCGACTCATCAGCAGCCTGAGCCTTGGCAGCGGGCTTCCGCCGCGGTGCTGCCTTGACCGGTTCAGCCTTGGCCACCTTGGTCGCGGTGTCTGCACCGATCATCAGCGGTAGCTCGGCAGCAGGCACCTCAGGCTTTTTCGCCCGGGCCGGCTTGTCCTGGACTGGCTTGTCCTGGACTGGCTTGTCCTGAGCAGACTCGTCGTGCGTTGGCTCCGACGTTTCCGAGGACTTGGCATCGGACCGCTTCCGGCTGTTGCGGGTCCGGGATCGGCCCGACTTTCCGCGGCCGTTCGAATCGGCGGACTCGTTGCCCTGCGATTCCTTCGTGGTGTCACTGTTCAGCGTCGACTCGGTGTCGCTCGAAACCGAGTTGTCCTGAGAGTTCTTCGCGTCCTTGGACTCCGTCTCGTCCTTCTTCAGCGTGGCCTTGGCAATTGCGGCTACGGCCGAACGCGAGGCATCGTCGGCGTCGGTATGGCCTTCGGAGTCGTTGGACTTCGACGACTTATTGTCGCTGCGACGCTTGCGATCACGTTTGCTGTTCGAGTTGTCGTTGTGGTTGGACCGATTGCCGTGGTGGGCCTTCGAGCCGTCCTCTTCTGAGCCCGGCAGCAGCAGTCCCCGACCGGAGAGGTCGGCCCCGGCACTGACAAGGGACTCTGCGAGTCCGGTGCCGATGCGCTTACGCGTCATCTGCACAAGACCCAGGGAGGTCACCTCGGCGACCTGATGCTTGGTTCTGTCGCGTCCCAGGCACTCGACGAGGCGACGCACAACGAGGTCCCGGTTCGATTCGAGGACCATGTCGATGAAGTCGACGACGATGATGCCGCCGATGTCCCGCAGGCGCACCTGCCTGATGACCTCTTCGGCCGCTTCCAGGTTGTTGCGGGTCACGGTCTCTTCCAGATTTCCACCTGAACCGGTGAACTTGCCGGTGTTGACGTCGATGACCGTCATGGCCTCGGTCCGGTCGATGACCAGCGAACCACCCGATGGCAGGTTGACGGTGCGCTGCAGCGCCTTCTGCACCTGTTCCTCGACCCGGTAGTGGTCGAAGATGTCTTCGTCCTCGCTGTAGCGGTGGACGCGCTCGAGCAGATCCGGTGCCACGGCCTCGACGTATTCGTGAATCGTGTTCCACGCGCCGTCGCCGTCGATGACGAGAGACGAGAAGTCCTCGTTGAAGACGTCGCGGATGATCCGCACGATCATGTCCGGCTCGCTGTAGAGGAGCTGGGGCGCGAGCACCTTCGTCGACTTCGACTTCTTCTCGATGGTCTCCCACCGTTTCGCCAGTCGTTCGACGTCCCGGCCGAGTTCCTTGTCCGTTGCTCCTTCGGCTGCGGTGCGCACGATGACTCCATTCGAGTCACCGACGAGTTCCTTGAGCAGCTTCTTCAGTCGATTGCGCTCGACGTCGGGCAGCTTGCGTGAGATTCCGGTCATGGAGTTGCCGGGAACGTAGACGAGGAAACGTCCGGGCAGGGAGATCTGACTCGTCAGACGGGCGCCCTTATGACCGATCGGGTCCTTGGTGACCTGGACGAGGACGGCGTCGCCGGGGCTGAGCGCCACCTCGATGCGGCGAGCCTTGCCATCCATGCCGAGGGCGTCCCAATTGACTTCACCGGCGTAGAGCACAGCATTGCGGCCCTTGCCGATGTCGATGAAGGCGGCTTCCATGCTCGGCAGTACGTTCTGGACTTTGCCCAGGTAGACATTGCCGATGAGGGACGACTGCTGGCGGTTCTCCTTCAGGTAGTGCTCGACTGTGATCCCGTCTTCGACGACGACCAGCTGTGTCTGCTCGCCGCTTTCCCGCACCAGCATGGTCCGATCCACGGATTCACGACGGGCCAGGAACTCGGCCTCGGTGATGACGGGGCGGCGGCGCCCTGCCTCACGACCTTCCTTACGGCGCTGCCTCTTGGCTTCGAGGCGTGTCGAGCCCTTCAGCGAGGTCACCTCATCGTTGTCTGTGCTGCGGGTCCGTGAGCGACGGCGACGACGGCGACGCGAACCATTGTCGTCATCGTCATCGCTGTCATCATCACCGGAGTCAGTGAGATTCTCCGACTGCTGGCCGGAGTTCTTGTCATCAGAGGATTTGGCGGCGGCGGACTTGTTCGAATCTGCCTGCTGAGTCTTCTTCTCCGCCCGGTTGCCGGAACGTGACTCGCGTCTGTTCGAGTGGGAATCGCTGTTCGAGTGGGAGTCGGAATCCTCGTCGGCAGATTCCTCCGCTGACGATGGCGAATCTTCATGATCCGATTCGCTGCCGTTGTCCTCGCGTCCGCGGGAGCGGCGGCCGCGGCCTCCACGGCGACGCCGACGGCCGCCGGAATCGTTGGAGTCATTGTCGTCGGAGTCATTGTCGTCGGAGTCATCGCTCTTCGCGCCGTTCGTGTCGGCGTCGGATGCCTCCGCGTAGTCCGAGTCGTTGTCGTACTCGTCGCCGTCATCCGAATCATCGGTGTCGTCCTCGACCTGGACGGGCTGAGCCAGTTCGGCTTTGGGCACCTGGAAGATCAGTCCACCGTCGTGCGGCACGGCTGGTGCGCTGCGCGGGGTCGGAGCAGGCGCGGGGTCCACAGCGGGCGCCGCGAAGGGGTTGCGGGGATCGAATGTAGGGGCCGGTGCCGGCGAGACGGCATCCGCGGCAGCGTCGGCAGAATCGTCGTCATCGACCTCCGAGGCATCGTTCGTCTCGCTCCCCCGGCCGTTGCTCGCTGCATTCTGCGGACCCCCGGCAGGTTCGCGGACGAACTGTTCGAACACGAGTCCCCTGTTGGCTGCGGAGTCCCGGGCATTCTTCGGTGTGCCCTGCCCCTGCTCGGGAACGTCCTCGATGTCCTCGTCCGAGTCGTCATTGCTCGGCTCGGGCATGCGCAGAGACTCCGCAGCCTCGGCGATGTTGTCGAGCTTCGCTCTGATGCTCTCGTCGACATCCTCATGAGAGGAGTCTGCGGAATTCACCGACTGCTGCAGATTGGCGAGATCGGCGAGGATGCCCTCTGTTGCTTCGTTGCCGTCATTCGACGCGTCATTCATGATTTCTCCCAGTCCGAAGACTCCGTCCACACCTCACGGATCTTCGGATCCTTGCATGGTCCAAGTCGGACCGAAACTTGTGGATGGCACTTCCAGCTCGCGCTCAGCGCGTAGGCCTTCGGTGCTGCCTCTTCTTGGTGTCGACCTGCGAGGTCGTACCCTCGACTCGGTGGAGGCACTTCTCCTGCTCGGTGTGAGAGCAAGTATCCGTCTGGCCATTATGTCACAGATCAACCGAAGTGCTCCGGTCGATGTCCGCCGTCTGTGGTCTCCGTCACTTCAGATATGTGACTATTCGCAGCCGCCCCGTTTGCCGCGCAGTGTCCGGGGAGGCATTCTTGGAGTGTGAATACCGCAGATACTCTCCCTGACGACGATATCGATGTGGTGCCGCAGACCCGATCCTGGGTCCTGCGGCCGACCAGTCTCGGCATCTTCCTCATCGTTGCATCCGTCGTCGGCTACTTGGCGTCCTTCGCTCTTGCCGTCGAGAAGTACGAGAAGTTGGAGGACCCGAACGCGGTGCTCTCCTGCGACCTCAACCCGTTCTTCTCCTGCGGATCGGTGATGGAGTCTCCCGAGAGCCAGCTCTTCGGCTTCCCCAATCAGCTCCTGGGAATCGGCGCTTTCATATTCCCACTGCTCCTCGGCGTGTTGCTCCTGGCAGGGACGAGGATCCCGAAGTGGATCATGGTCGGACTCAACATCGGCCTCGCCCTCGGCACCGTTCTCGTCATGTTCCTGTTCTACGTCTCGATCTACAAGATCGGCGTCGGCTGCCCCTGGTGCATGGTGGTGTGGACGATGACGATCCCGATGTTCGTCGCTGTCACGGCCCACAATGTTCTGGCCGGCAGTTTCGGCGCCCGGATCGCGCGGAATCCGATCGCCAGAGTCCTCGCCAAGGAGAATGTGGCGATCTTCGTTCTGTGGATGCTCGTCATCGCAGCCTGCATCGTCGTTCAGTTCTGGAACTTCTTCTCGACCCTGTTCTGAGCACGTCCTGAATAGCTCACCACTGCCATGAAATGACGCGGGTGCCCTGCGGCCGTTCCCTCTGAGGAAGGACAGCTGCAGGGCACCCGCGTCTGTGCGCTGAGATCTATACGGCGGGGAACCAGATTCCGATCTCGCGTTCGGCAGATTCAACGGAATCGGATCCGTGCACGAGATTCTTCTGGACCTTCTCGCCCCAGTCGCGGCCAAGATCGCCGCGAATGGTGCCCGGCGCCGCCGCTGTCGGGTCGGTTGCACCCGCCAGCGAACGGAATCCAGGGATCACTCCCTGACCGGAGGCGATGATCGACACGATCGGTCCTTCGGACATGAAGTCGACGAGGGGCTGGTAGAAGGGTTTGCCTTCGTGCTCTGCGTAGTGCGCGGAGAGTTCTTCCGCGGTCGCGGTGCGCAGCGACAGAGCATCGATGGCATATCCCTTGGATTCGATCCGAGCGAGGATCTGTCCCACGAGTCCTCGTGCGACACCATCGGGTTTGATGAGGATGAGAGTGCGTTCCATTCCGGTCCTTTTCGTTAGTGCGATGATCGGCGGTCACAGTTTAACCGCCGTTGAGTTCATTGACCGCCGAGGCGGTTCAGGCTCGCTCCGCCACTTCCCTGTCGATTCTCGCCGACCAGTACACCGACACCGCCCACAGGGCGATGAAGATCGCTGCGACGAAGAACATCGAGGTGACGAGGAATCCCGAAGCCAGCAGGAGGATCTGCACGACCCAGCCCAGTGCCACACCCGGTCGCTTCTGACCGATGCGTCGTGGCAGCAGCAGGACCGACACGATGGCCAGAGCGGCAATCACGGACGCGCCGAGGAGCAGTTGCCCCAAGCTCAGAGATCCTGCTGCCTTCACCGCCAGGCCGTAGGCAGTGAGCACTGCGAAGTAGACGACGAAGAGCTCACAGATGAGGATCGAGCCGCACAGGACGGGAAACTTCGATTTCATCGGATCATTCCTCCTTGCCGAGCAGCAGACGGGCCTCTGCCACGGTGTGCAGAGAGCCAGTGACCACGATTCCCGGGCTCGTCGCCCCGGAGTTGTTGGCCAGGTCGATGGCCTTCATCAGGGCAGCGTTGAGATCCGGTGTCTCGATCACGGAGTCCTCATCCACCCATTCGCGCACAGCCTCGGCGAGTTCATGGGCATCAAGTGCGCGAGAATTCAGTGCCTGGCTGACGACGAACACATCGGCGCTGCGGTGAAACTCCTCGAGCACGCCGAGGATGTCCTTGTCGGCGAACATCGCCAGAACCATCACCGTGTAGTCGAAGTCGAATGCCTCGGTGATGGTATCGGCCAGCACATGGGCAGCGTCGGGATTGTGCGCCCCGTCAACAACTACTGCCGGTCCTGTCCGGACAAGCTCGGCCCGGCCGGGTGACGTCACTCGTGACAGGCCCTCGGCCACGGTGTCGAGGACCAGCGGCTTGTCCTCATCACTCAGAAACGCCTCCGCCGCGACCAGCGCAACGGCGGCATTGTGTGCCTGATGGATGCCGTGCAGCGGCAGGAAGATGTCGGTGTAGACATCCCGCACCCCCTGCACGGTGATGAGCTGTCCATCGACCGCTCTTGTGCGGTCGAGAAGCCGGAAGCTGCGGTCCTCGGTCAACGCGAGAGTCTGCCGCCGCTCCACCTCGGCGTCCAGAGCAGTCTGCGCCTCTTCGGTCTGTGCAGCGATGACAGCGACCGGATTCGGTGCTGGGGAAGGATCGAGACTGCGATTGAGAATTCCCGCTTTGGTGGTGGCGATCTCGGTGAGCGTGTCACCGAGGAACTGCTGATGGTCGAGGCCGATCTTCGTGAAGACACAGACCTGGGCATCGGCAACGTTCGTCGAATCCCATTCGCCGCCCATCCCCACTTCGGTGACCACCACGTCGACGGGGGCGTCTGCGAACACGGCGAAGGCCAGGATCGTCAGCGCCTCGAAGAAGGTCAGCTTTCCACGCCCCTCGGCGACGAGCTCCGCGTCGACGAGGTCGAGCACCGGTGAGATCTCGTCGTGGATGCGGACGAAGGTCTCAGCGGCGACAGGACCGCCGTCGACAGAGATCCGCTCGGTCACCGAATGCAGATGCGGACTCGTGAAGCGGCCCACTCTCAAGTCGTGAGCGGACACGATCGAGTCGATCATGCGAGCGGTCGAGGTTTTGCCGTTCGTTCCGGTCACCGTGATGACCGGTGCGGCCTGATGAATGTCGCCGAGGAGCTCGCACGCACGACGAGTCGCGTCGAGTCGGACCTCGATCTGGGTCTCCCCCGCTCGTGCCAGCAGTGCCGCATACACGCGCACAAGCTGGGACTGCGACTTCTCGTCGCGCTCGTCCGTGCTCATGCTCTGCTCACAGCGAGGCGAGTTCCCGCAGGCAGCTCTTCAGGGGTGAAGACCTGCCCGGCACTCTCGACGTCTGCGAAGTCGAGTGAGGTGGCCAGGGTCTCACCGGCGATGAGGTCCTGATGGGCGCTCAGCGCGGACGCCAGATTTGTCTCCGCCTCGATGACGACGGTGATCCGCTCGGAGATGTGCAGGTCCAGCTGTTTGCGGATTCCCTGGATGGCGCGGACCGCGTCACGAGCGACGCCTTCGGCCTCGAGCTCAGGGGTGACACGTGTATCGAGTGCCAGGAAGCCGGAGTCGAGCGCAGCCAGCTCCATTCCCTCCGTGCCGGATTCGGCCACCGACTCCAAGGTGTATTCGCCATCGACCAAGTCGATTCCACCGCTGGTGACGATGCCGTCGTCGGCGACCGACCAATCGCCAGTCTTCGAGGCCTTGATCACCTGCTGCACCTGCTTGCCCAGCCTGGGGCCTGCGGCGCGGGCATTGATGACGAGACTCTGCGACAGGGAGAATCCTGCAGCTTCCGCCTCGGCGACGTCGAGCACTTCGACCTCGCGGACGTTGAGCTCATCGGAGATGATGTCGGTGAACTCGCTGCCCAGGTCGGTGTCATCAGCAACGGTGAGCTTGGCCAGAGGCAGGCGCACCCGCAGCTTGTTGGCCTTGCGCACGGAGGAAGCCGTTGAGCAGATGACGCGGGTCAGATCCATCGCGGACACGAGCTGATCATCGGCGGGGAACAGACTCGCATCCGGGTAGTCGGCCAAGTGGACCGACCGTTCGCCGGTGAGCCCACGGTAGATCTCTTCGACGGTGAATGGCAGCAGCGGGGCTGCGACCCGGCAGAAGGCTTCGAGGCAGGTGTAGAACACGTCGAATGACTCGTGGGTCGCCTCGGTGCCGTCCCAGAAGCGGCGACGGGAACGACGCACGTACCAGTTGGTGAGCATGTCGAGGTAGCTGCGCACGAGTTCGCAGGCCGCCCAGATGTCGAGGCCCTCCATGGCGTCCGCGAACTCTGCGATCAGGTCGTGAGTCTTCGCCAGCAGATACCGGTCAAGGACCTGGCTCGAATCATAGCGGGATTCGGCCCGGTAGCCGGCCTTCTCTCCGTCTGCCCCGTCTGCGGTGTTGGAGTAGGTGGCGAAGAACTGCCAGGTGTTCCAGAGCGGGAGAACGACCTGTCGAACTCCATCGCGGATACCCTGCTCGGTCACGACGAGGTTGCCGCCTCGCAGGATGGACGAGGCCATGAGGAACCAGCGCATCGCATCGGAGCCGTCGCGATCGAAGACCTCGTTGACGTCGGGATAGTTGCGCAGCGATTTCGACATCTTCGCTCCGTCGGAGCCCAAGACGATGCCGTGGGAGATGCAATTGGTGAAGGCAGGACGATCGAAGATCGCTGTCGAGAGCACGTGCAGGAGATAGAACCAGCCGCGAGTCTGTCCGACATACTCCACGATGAAGTCGGCGGGGAAATGATTGTCGAACCATTCGGAGTTCTCGAACGGGTAGTGGACCTGTGCGTAGCTCATGGACCCCGAGTCGAACCAGACGTCGAAGATCTCAGGGATGCGGCGCATCATCGACTGACCGCTCGGATCGTCAGGGTTGGGCCGTACCAGGTCGTCGACCCAGGGACGGTGGAGGTCGACTTCACCTTGGTCATTGACCGGCAGACGACCGAAGTCGGCCTCGATGTCGGCCAGGGACCCGTACACATCGGTGCGCGGATACGAGGGGTCGTCTGAGGTCCATACCGGGATCGGCGAACCCCAGAAGCGGTTGCGTGAGATCGACCAGTCGCGTGCGTTCTCCAGCCATTTGCCGAACTGTCCGTGCTTGACATTGTCGGGCACCCAGTTGATCTGCTCGTTGAGTTCGACCATGCGGTCCTTGAACTCGGTCACCCGGACGAACCAGGAGGACACAGCGCGGTAGATCAGCGGATTGCGGCAGCGCCAGCAGTGCGGGTAGGAGTGCTCATAGGATTCGTGCCGGATCAGCAGTGCCGAACGACCTGCCATCGGCCCGGTGCCGTTGCGCAGGTCCTTGATGATGCCCTTGTTGGCGTCGAAGACCTGCTGTCCCGCGTAGTCGGCGACCGTGGAGTCGAAGCAGCCTGCGTCGTCGACGGGACGCACGGCGGTGATGCCGTAGGAATCGGTGAGGTCCTTGTCCTCTTCACCGAAAGCCGGAGACTGGTGGACGATTCCGGTGCCTTCGTCCGTGGTGACGAACTCGGCTTCGAGGATGGTGTGCATCCGTTCGCCGAACTCCTCTTGGCGACCTTCGAAGTACGGGAAGGGAGGCTCGTATTCACGACCGAGAAGCTCACTGCCGGAGAACGTGCGCAGCACCTCGGGGTTCTCCCCGAGCTCACGGGAGTATGAGCCGAGGCGCGCCTCGGCGAGGATCAGTGTCTTTCCCTGCAGCTCTTGTGCACCGTCTTCACCGGCGACGACGGCTGCCAGCGGGATCTCGGGATTGACCGCGACAGCCTGGTTGGACGGAACAGTCCACGGCGTCGTTGTCCAGATCAGGACCCATTCATCGGAGTCCTTGAGCTTGTATCCGATGGTCACGGCCGGATCCTGGCGCGACTTGTAGACATCGTCGTCCATCCGCAGTTCGTGGTTAGACAGCGGAGTCTGGTCTTTCCAGCAGTAGGGCAGAACGCGGTAGCCCTCGTAGACGAGCCCCTTGTCCCAGAGCTGTTTGAACGCCCAGATCACGCTTTCCATGTATTCGACGTTGAGCGTCTTGTAGTCGTTGTCGAAGTCGACCCACCGACCCTGGCGGGTGACGTACTCTTCCCATTCCTTCGTGTACTTCAGGACTGAGGAACGGCAGGCATCGTTGAATGCGGCCAAGCCCATGCCGCTGATCTCCGACTTGTCGGTGATGCCCAGCTGACGTTCGGCCTCAAGCTCTGCGGGAAGGCCGTGGGTATCCCAGCCGAAGCGGCGATCCACTTTCTTGCCCCGCATCGTCTGGAAGCGTGGGACGACGTCCTTGACGTACCCGGTCAGAAGGTGACCGTAGTGGGGCAGTCCGTTGGCGAAGGGAGGTCCGTCGTAGAAGACGAACTCGTTCTCACCGTTCTCGCCGGGGTCGCGCTGGTCGATCGAGGCCTGGAACGTATCGTCCTGTTTCCAGTAGTCGAGCACGGCGTCTTCGATGGCGGGGAAATCCGGCGAGGCACTGAGGCCGAAGGCCGAGGTCGATACCTTGGGATACAACGGTTGCGTCATGAGCGTCCTTTGAGTCACTGCGGTCACTGTCACGAGGACGACATGTCTGCCGCGGTACCACCTCGCTTATCCGTCCTCAACGACTGTCGGGTGAGACAGACGATCAGCGGATCGCTCATAGCCGGAGTGATGACGGGTCCAACCGTCCGGTTCTACTGAATGCCTTCTGCCGCGCCGAAGCCTTCGGCACGGGACGAACGCACTGTTCTTCCGGATGCTCCCCGGTGATGGCCGGATCGCTGCACCCTCAATCGTATACCTTGGCCCGGTGTGTCGACCACCTGGCCCAGGGTGTCAGCCTTCTGGCCCGGTGTGTCGACCATCTGGTTGAGTGCAGCCGCCCGACTTCCGAACTCAGAGACCCTGGTGGCGTGCAACTTTGTGCTGTGCGGCCTGTGCAATCGGTCTGATCACCATCAGGTCGACATTGAAATGGTGCGGTCTGGTCAGCGAGTAGACCACGGCATCGGCGACGTCATCTGCGGTGAGTGGGTTCTCCACCCCTTCGTAGACTTTGTCGGCTTTGTCCTGACTGCCGCCGACTCGTTTCAGCGTGAATTCATCGGTGGCGACCATCCCGGGGGCGATTTCGATCACACGGACGGGTTCACCAGCGAGTTCGAGCCGCAGCGTCGCGGCGATCGAATGTGTGCCGTGCTTGGCCGCGACGTAACCGCCGCCGCCTTCATAGGCCTGGTGACCGGCGGTCGAGGACATGACGACGATGTCTCCACGCCCGGATTCGATCAGAGCGGGAAGAAATGCCTTGACGACTCGGAGGACTCCGAGGACATTGACATCGAACATGTCACGCCAGCCGTCGACCGAGGCCTCGGCGACTGTGTCGGTGCCGAACGCGGCACCCGCGTTGGCGATCAGGGAGTGCACAGGCCCTCCAGCCAGCACCTCGGCACTGAGCGCTGCGACCGCGGCATCATCGGTGAGGTCGGCTACAACATAGCTGGCGCCGGTCTCCTCGGACAGTGCCCGCAGCTTCTCCTCTCGCCGTGCCACGGCAACGACGTCCCAGCCCTGTTCGCGCAGCCGGCGCACCGTAGCGGCGCCGATTCCCGAACTCGCTCCTGTCACCACTGCTCTGAGTGTTTCCATCGCTGTATTTCTCCGTACTTCTTCGTCGTTGCTCGTGCCGTCGTTGTTCGTGGCTGCAGGCCTGGATCTGTACCTTGACGTACCGCATCTGGATCTGGGCATGTCGCGTCTGTAACCGGATGCGTCGTGTCTGGTCGAGGACACGATCATCGGGGACACCGATCAGTCTACGGAGTTTCATCCCCGTCCGGCAGATTCCGTGGCAGCTAAGCGCTCGCGGTGTCCGGGTCGGCCTTCTTCGTTCGGCGCGCCCGTGGGTTCGGCTTCGAATGCGGGTTGCGGGGACCGCCTTCGCCGAAGACGGCGCGCACACCGGGAATCTTGACCGCCAGCCAGGTGATGACAGCGCAGATGATCGTGTAGACGATCGGCATCGCGATGGCATGGAGGAGAACACCGGGAACCGTCGTAGGCAGGCCCATCTCATTGCGCAAGGGGTAGAGCACGAGGGGGTGGAGCAGGAACACCCCGAAGGAGTACGGGTAGAACCAGTGCAGGAGCCGGAAACCGCTATCCAAGTGATGATGCAGCAGGAGGTAGGCGGCCACAGAGGCGATGACGACCCCCGGTGATAGGTACTCGTAGGGGAAGACCCACGGCTTCTCGCCCGGGCCGAGTCCCGCCCACACAATGGTCATCGCGATTGCACCGGCAAGTGCCAGCCATGCCAGCACCACACCGCGGGAGGAGAGCACCACGTCCCGCAGCACCCACCCGAGGATGTAGAAGCCGGCCATCGGCAGGAAACGTGTGGCGATATTGGCCTCACCCACGTCGAAGACGATGCTCGCCCATTGGTCGAGCATGCCGATGCCCAGAAAGATCAGACCAGTCCCCCATTGCAGGCGCCGCGAACCGTGAACGCTGAGCAGCCGGAAGAACGGGGTCAGAAGCGTCAGGCCGGCGAGCACGTAGAGGAAGTAGAGCTGCACGAACGGAGAACCGGTCAGAATCGCGATTCCCGGGTTCCATCCGTCGTCTGTCGGGAGCAGATAGAAGCGCCTGAAGACGACGTATACGGCTGTCCAGAACACGAGGGGGATTCCGATTCTCCACACGCGCTTGCTGAGGAATTTACGCGGTTTGTTCCCGCGGGCCGGGTCCAGTGCCAACGCCCCGGAGATCATGATGAACACAGGAACCGACCACCGAGCTGCGGAGTCGAAGCCGTTGGCGACCCACCAGTCGGGACCCATGGTCGCGTAGTTCTCCTCCACGACGGTTCCCAGCGAATGGATGGCGACGACTGCCACAATCGCGATCGCACGGGCCGGGTTCATCCACGCGGTCGACGTCGGCGGCAGGTTCTCTGATCGGATTCTGTCCAAGGGCGCCATGGTCCAATATTCTCATTTTTGTCCGCGGATGCATCTCACGCTCCATTCAGTGTGTGTCTCCGGCAGCGTGTGCCACTGGCTCGAACCTCTGAAGTCCGCTCACGCCCGATCATCGGTTTGGCCCCAGGCCGCCCGGGTGAGAAAATCAACAATTATGAACACACCTGCCTTTTCGGACTCGACGCACGAGTCAGTGAACCTGCCGGATAAGCCGGCTCTTGAGGGACTTCGGGACAAATGGGACGCCGCTTGGAGCGACAGCGGAGTCTATGCCTTCGACGTCGATACGGATCGTGAGCAGGTCTACTCGATCGACACTCCCCCGCCCACCGCCTCGGGGTCTCTGCACGTCGGGCACGTATTCTCCTACACGCAGACCGACATCATCGCCAGATATCAGCGCATGCAGGGCAAGAACGTGTTCTACCCCCTGGGCTGGGATGACAACGGTCTGCCGACGGAACGACGCGTCCAGAACTACTACGGGGTCACCTGCGATCCCACCCAGGGCTACGACCCGAACTTCGAGCCGCCGGCAAAGCCTGCGAAGAACTCTCGTGACTTCGTCAAGATCTCGCGTCAGAACTTCATCGAACTCTGCGAGACCCTGTCCGCCGAGGACGAGCAGATCTTCGAACACCTCTTCCGCTCCACCGGCCTGTCCGTGGATTGGAAGTACACCTACCGCACCATCGATGACACGTCACGCTCGGTCAGCCAGAAGGCCTTTCTCGCCGACCTCGCAAACGGTCACGCATACTCCCAGGACGCCCCCACCATGTGGGACGTCACCTTCGGCACTGCCGTCGCGCAGGCGGAACTCGAGGACCGGGAGAGGGACGGCGCCTACCACAAGGTGAACTTCTATCCCGAGGGCACCGACGGCCTCGCCGACACCTCGGCGGAACCGATCGTCATTCTCACTTCCCGTCCGGAGCTCATCCCCGCGGTAGTGGCACTCGTGGCTCATCCCGAGGACGAGCGTTACACCTCCTCATTCGGATCCAAGTACGTCTCACCTCTCTTCGGCGTGCGCGTCGAAGTTCGCGCCCATGAACTTGCGAAGTCGGACAAGGGCACCGGCATTGCCATGGTCTGCACCTTCGGTGACCTCACTGACGTCACCTGGTGGCGTGAACTCGACCTGCCCATGCGCGCCGTCATCAACCGCGGTGGTCGACTCAATCTCGAGGTCCCCGAATGGATCGCGTCGTCGCCGAAGCCCGATGCTGTGGCCAACTACGAGAAGCTGGCGGGAAAGACAACCTTCACCGCCCGCAAGGAGATCGCGGATATGCTCGTCGAATCCGGTGACCTCATCGGCGAGATCGAAGCGATCACGCATCCTGTTCCGTTCTATGAGAAGGGCGACAAGCCCCTCGAAGTCGTCACGTCCCGCCAGTGGTACATCCGCAACGGCGGACGCTCGGCCGAGCTCCGTGATGCGCTTATCGCCCGCGGTCGAGAGATCGAGTGGCATCCGGCATTCATGCGCTCACGCTACGAGAACTGGGTGGAGAATCTCAACGGTGACTGGCTGGTCTCCCGCCAACGTTACTTCGGCGTGCCGATCCCACTGTGGTATCGCTTGGACTCGGCTGGGGAACCCGACTACTCGGATCCGATCGTTCCCGAGTCCCTGCCCACCGACCCCATCGCCGAGGTGCCGGCCGGCTTCACCGCTGACCAGCGTGACGTGCCCGGCGGCTTCACCGCCGATCCGGACGTCCTCGACACCTGGGCGACCTCATCTCTGACCCCCCAGCTGCTGGGTGGTTGGAGCCGCGATGAAGACTTCTTCTCCAAGGTCTTCCCCTTCGATCTGCGCCCTCAGGGCCACGACATCATCCGCACTTGGCTGTTCTCCACTGTCGTCCGTGCCAACTCGCTCAATGACGCTGCACCATGGAAGCATGCCGGCCTCTCCGGTTGGATCCTCGATCCGGATCGCAAGAAGATGTCGAAGTCGAAAGGCAATGTCGTTGTCCCCTCTGACATCCTCGGCGAGGCGAAACCGGGCTTCGGCCCCGACGCGGTGCGCTACTGGGCGGCCAGCGCCAAACTCGGTGCCGATACAGCTTATGACGTGACGCAGATGCAGATCGGGCGCCGATTGGCCATGAAACTGCTCAACGCTTCGAAGTTCGCGCTTGCCCAGGGAGTTCACTCCGGGCTTGTCGGCCAGCTTGGTTCTGTGACGCACGATCTCGATCGTGCTCTGCTCAAGAAGCTCGCCGAGGTCGTCGAGACGGCTTCAACGCATATGGCGGCCTACGATTACGCACACGCTCTGCGTGCCGCGGAGAGCTTCTTCTGGGAGTTCACCGATGACTATGTCGAGCTCGTCAAGGACCGGTCGTACGGCGCCAAGGGCGAGGACGATCAGCTTTCGGCTCACGTCACTCTGGCAACTGCCCTCGACGTGCTTCTGCGTCTCTTCGCCCCGATCATGCCCTTCGTGACTGAAGAGGTGTGGTCATGGTGGAGAAAAGGATCTGTGCACAGGTCACCGTGGCCTGGGGACGAGAAGCTGACTCAGCCTGACTCGTCTGTGGATCCGGACCTGCTCATGTCTGTCGCCTCGGTGCTCACCGAGATCCGGAGGTCGAAGACCGAGGCCAAGGTCTCCCAGAAGACCCAGGTGCGCAGCCTCACCATCCATGCTCCGGCAGCTGTGGTCGCAGCGATCGACAGTGCCCAAGCCGACCTGACGGCCGCTGGACGCATCCAGAATCTCGTCACTGAGGTGAAGGGTGAAGAGATCACAGTCGCCGAGATCGACTTCATCGAGCAGGACTGACCGTCCACGCCTGTTCCACAATCAGAACAGAATTCTCCGGCATGTGGAGTGCCCGGACGCTTACGATGGAACTCGACAACTGAAGGAGTACGAAGCTTCTTCATGGACGAAAGGCTCTTGAACGATGAGAAGTGAACTCTTTTCGAAGCGAAACGCAGAGATCCAGAACCAGGAACGCTGGACTCTGCAATCGATTAAGATGCTGCGCACAGTGATCACGCCCAACGCGCCCATGATCGCAACAAAGGGTGCCATGGTCGCCTACCAGGGCGACGTCCGCTTCGCTCACCAGGGATCGAAGTCGGTGGGACAGTTCATGAAGAAGGCCGCCACCGGTGAAGGCGGCAATGTGATGAAGGTTGAGGGCCACGGCGAGGTATTCTTCGCTCGAGAGGCCTCGAACATATTCATGATGGCCTTGGAAGGTCAGCAGGATGCGCTGACGGTCAACACCGCGAACCTCTTGGCCTTCGACGATGCTCTCAACTGGGAGATCAAGCGGATCAAGGGCGGAATCGGTGCCATGGCCAGCGGCTCCGGGCTGTTCAACCTCGAACTCAACGGGCAAGGCACCGCTGCCATCTGCTGCAAGGGCGAGCCCATGGTCCTCGACTGCTCGCAGCAGCCGACGTTCGTCGACCCGCAGGCCGCGGTGTGCTGGTCCTCATCTCTGGCACCGCAGATCAAGACCGACGTCAGCGTCGGGACCTTCTTCGGTCGCGGTTCTGGTGAATCGATTCAGCTTGCCTTCCACGGCCCCGGCTTCGTCGTCGTCCAGCCTGCTGAGAACGCCGTGTACACCGCTCAAGCCTAGCCGGACCATGGCTGAAGCGCTCTCCCTCAGAGGTGTTCCAGCTCCAGCGCAATGCGAGCCCGAGGCCACCCGAATCAGCACCGGGTTGCCTCGGGCTCTCCGCATTGGACGAGCGCTTCAGGCCACCGACGTCCGTGGCTGCCCCGCTCCCCCGCGCTCCACGCGATAGCGACGGAACTTCGGGAAGATCAACGCACAGGCGATGACAAGCACAATGACGATGAGGCCCCCTCCGGCGGAGGCGATGGTCGTATTCGTAAACTCCGCGACAGTGCCGTGAAGAACATCGGCAATGCGTGGGCCGCCTGCGACGACGACAATGAATACGCCCTGCATGCGACCTCGCATATCATCGCTGGCAGCCTCCTGCAGCATCGTGGAACGAAAGGCGGAGGAGATGATGTCGGCGCCGCCGCCGATGGCCAGGCCGAGAAGCGCGACGATGAGGGCCGCCGCCAAGAATCCTGAGGCGAATTCCAGGGACAGACCGAACACAGACATGGCGGTGCCCCAGACGAGAATCGCTGTGATCACCGCAAGACCCTGGCGTTCGACACGAGAGACCCAGCCGGAGAAGATCCCTGCCAAGGCGCTGCCTGCTGCCAAAGATGCGAACAGCAGCGAGAAGACGATGCCTCCGGCAGGAGGACCACCGAAGGACTCGGTCGCAATCTGCGGGAACAGTGCTCTGGGCATTCCGAAGACCATGGCGATGACGTCGACCAGCAGCGACACCATGACAACGGTGTTCGTTGCCAGGTAGCGGAAGCCGTCGATGACCCCTTTGACGCCCGAACGCGTGTCGGGCTGTTTCTGAGGTACCAGTGCGGGCAGACGCAGCACTGCGTAGAGCGTTGTAGCCAGGAACAGCGCATCCAGGATGTAGAGCGTCTGATAGCCGACGACCGGTATCAGAGCGCCACCGATGATCGGTCCTGCGACAGCGCCCAATGTCATGACCGTCATATTGAGCGAGTTGGCAGACGGGAGAAGCTCGAGCGGAACGATGGTCGGCAGGAGTGCGCCCTTGGCCGGCTGGTTCAGGCCGAAGAAGGCCTGCTGCAAAGAGAATACGGACAACAGCAGCCACACGTTCCCAAGCTGCATGACTGCGATGAGAGCCAACAGCGAGCTCGCGATGATCAGGCCGACTGTGGAGATGATGAGCAGACGGCGACGGTCGATGACGTCGGCCAGGGAACCGCCCCACAGTCCGAACACGATGAGCGGAACCAGCCCAAAGATACCGCTGAGACCCACATAGCCGGAGGATCCGGTGATGTGATAGATCTGTGCGGGAATGGCGACTACCGTCATCTGAGCACCGATGACGGTGACAATGTTGGCCAGCCAGAGGCGGCGATAGTTGTCGTACTTCAGAGGCCTGGTATCAGCGAACAGCCTCATCTAATGCGACGAGTCAGGCTGATTTTTTGGATGTCCGAGGCTGTTCGCGCGGCACCAGCGTCGGGGCGACGTTCTTGTCCACGACGTCTCTGGTCACGACCACCTCGGCGATGTCCTCACGGGAGGGAACATCGAACATGACCGGCTGCAGGACCTCTTCGAGGATGGACCGCAGTCCACGTGCCCCGGTGCCGCGCAGGAGCGCGAGGTCCGAGATGGCTTCGAGTGCGTCGGTCTCGAAACGAAGCTCGACATTGTCGAACTCGAACATGCGCTGGTACTGCTTGACCAGGGCATTCTTCGGTTCTGTGAGGATCGATATCAGCGCCGCACGATCCAGCGTGGAGACAGTGGCCAGTACAGGCAGGCGTCCGATGAACTCGGGAATGAGTCCGAACTTCAGCAGATCCTCGGGCAGGATGTCGGCGTAGAGGTCCTCTTCGTCGTTCTTCGACTGCAGGAGCGCACCGAACCCGATGCCGTGCTTGCCCTTACGGCCGGCAACGATCTCTTCCATACCTGCGAAGGCTCCCGCGACGATGAAGAGCACATTCGTGGTGTCGATCTGGAGGAAGTCCTGGTGGGGATGCTTGCGTCCGCCCTGCGGCGGCACGGAGGCCTGAGTGCCTTCGAGTATCTTCAGCAGCGCCTGCTGGACACCTTCGCCGGAGACGTCTCGAGTGATCGACGGGTTCTCCGACTTGCGTGCAATCTTATCGATCTCGTCGATGTAGATGATGCCGTGTTCGGCCTTCTGAATGTCGAAGTCCGCGGCTTGGATGAGTTTGAGCAGAATGTTCTCGACGTCTTCGCCGACGTAGCCGGCTTCTGTCAGTGCTGTCGCGTCTGCGACGGCGAAGGGAACATCGAGTCTCTTCGCCAACGACTGCGCGAGATAGGTTTTGCCCGATCCGGTGGGGCCCACGAGGAGGATGTTGGACTTCGCGATCTCGACTTCGGTGTCATCGGAGCCCAGCGTCTTCGTGTCTTCATCACTCTGCAGCGAGCGGATGCGCTTGTAATGGTTGTACACGGCCACGGACAGGGCCTTCTTCGCGGGTTCCTGACCGACGACGTATTCCTGGAGGAAGTCGAAGATCTCGCGCGGCTTTGGCAGTTCGATGTCGGTGTGCTCGGAGGTGCCTTCGCTGAGCTCCTCTTCGATGATCTCATTGCACAGCCCGATGCATTCATCGCAGATGTAGACTCCAGGTCCGGCGATGAGTTTCCGAACCTGCTTCTGGGATTTCCCACAGAAGTTACATTTGAGCAGGTCTGCTCCGTCCGCACTGCGAGCCACTGTCACAACCTTCCGCCGGGGCACCTGGCCCCAACTCTACCGCTCGTGTTTCCTGTACCTCAATAGCTTCCCATACGGGACTGACATGAGCGGCCAGAACCGCCATTCGGTGTGTCGGAGAAGATGGACGCACCCATGCTGTTGAGAAGGCCCAAACTACTCGGCGCCGCACCAGGTGGCAACTTCGCAGCACAGACCGCTTCGGGCCCGGACAGCCGATGGCTGTCCGGGCCCGAAGATGTTCGTGTGTCTCAGACCGCCTTGCGAGAGGTCAGAACCTGATCGACGAGACCGTAGTCCTTCGCCTGTTCGGCGGTGAGGAAGAGGTCACGTTCGATGTCGTTGGAGACCTGCTCCGGTGACTTGTTGGAGTGACCCGACAGGGTCGTCTCCAGCCACTGGCGCATCCGGAAGACCTCTGCGGCCTGGATCTCGATGTCCGAAGCCTGTCCCTGGCCCTGGCCCTCCATCGCAGGCTGGTGGATGAGGACTCGAGCGTTGGGCAGAGCCAGACGCTTGCCCGGAGTGCCGGCTGCCAGCAGTACGGCAGCAGCCGAGGCGGCCTGACCGAGGCAGACGGTCTGGATCTCCGGCTTGATGTACTGCATCGTGTCGTAGATGGCAGTCATCGCAGTGAAGGAACCGCCCGGCGAATTGATGTAGAGCGTGATATCACGATCAGGGTCCTGAGATTCGAGGACCAGGAGCTGCGCCATCACGTCGTCGGCGCTCGTGTCGTCAACCTGGACGCCCAGGAAGATCACGCGATCGTCGAAGAGCTTCGTGTAGGGATCCTGGCGTTTGAAGCCGTAGGGAGTCCGCTCTTCGAACTGGGGCATGACATAGCGGGACTGCGGCATGTTGCCGGCGGTGGACCCTGGCATAAAGTTCATTGAATTCATTCTTCCTTGACTCCCACTCAGTTGTCGGTGACGTCGGACGAACGGGTCACCATCTTGTCGATGAAGCCGTATTCCAGTGCTTCTTCGGCGGTGAACCAGTGGTCGCGGTCATTGTCCTTGAGGATCTGTTCCAGGGTCTTGCCCGTCTGTTCGGCGGTGAGCTCTGCCATCTGCTTCTTCATGTGCAGGATCAGCTCTGCCTGGATCTTGATGTCGGTGGCGGTGCCGCCGATTCCACCCAACGGCTGGTGCATGAGAATACGGGCGTGAGGGGTGGCGAACCGCTTCCCTGGTGCACCGGATGACAGCAGGAACTGCCCCATTGATGCGGCCATTCCCATTGCGACGGTGGAGACATCCGGCTTGATGTACTGCATGGTGTCGTAGATCGCCATTCCCGCGGTGACCGAGCCACCCGGGGAGTTGATGTACAGCGAGATGTCTGCGTCGGGGTCCTCTGCCGCCAGCAGCATCATCTGGGCACAGATCGCGTTGGCGTTGGAGTCACGCACTTCCGAACCGAGCCAGATGATGCGCTCTTTGAGCAGGCGGTTGAAAATATGGTCGTCGAGACCCATTGCCCCACCGGCGTCGAGGCCGACGGGCGCTGTCATTTCATGTGCGCTCACGTTTCACTCCTGTTGGTCTTTGGTTGGCTTGATATGGACTCTAACTGCTCACCGGTCGGATTTAGTCCGTCGGAACGCCTGTGTTCGCCATCAGCGTGATCGGGCACCGGATTAGCCCGCGTCTGCTGGGGAGATTCGTGCCAGATGAGACCCGCGCCTGGCTGCGGCCGTCTGATGCACCTATGCGAAACGGTGGGCACGGAATAATTCCCGTGCCCACCGTTGTCGGCTCTGTCACCGCAGAAGCGGCTCGAAATCAGTTCTCGTCGTCGCCTTCGGCTGCGACGGCATCGTCTGAGTCATCGGCGCCCTCAGGTGCCTCTTCCTCAGCTGGAGAGGTGAACTCCTCCATATCGACGACGTTGCCCGCAGTGTCCTTGACGACAGCACCGGCGAGAGCAGCGGCCAGGGCCTTGCGGCGTGTGACCTCTCCGACCAGTGCGTTGACCTGTCCGGAGCTGTCGAGCATCTGCGCGAACTCATTCGGGTTCATGCCGTACTGCTGTGACGCAGAGATGAGGTATTCGATGAGCTCGGGCTGTGTCACCTCGACCTCTTCGACTTCGGCGATCGAGTCGAGGATGAACTGAGTGCGGAGATTGCGTTCGGTCTCCTCGGTGACCTCCTTGCGGTGCTCATGGTCATCCACGCGGCTCTCGGACTCGAGGTGACGCTCAACCTCGTCGGTGACGACCTTCTCAGGAACGGGCACGTTGAGGGTCTCGATCAGTGATTCGAGGACCTTGTCGCGTGCCTGAGCACCCTGGTCGGTCTCCTTCTGCTTCGCGGCCTGCTCGCGCAGATCCGTACGCAGCTCGTCGATCGTGTCGAATTCGCTGGCCAGCTGGGCGAAGTCATCGTCAGCCTCTGGAAGTTCGCGAACCTTGACCGCGCTGAGTGTGATGGAGACTGTTCCGGTTTCACCGGCGTGCTCTCCGCCTGCGAAGGTGGTCTCGAAGGTGGTGGTCTCGTCTGCCGACAGACCGTCAAGTGCTTCGTCCATGCCATCGAGCATGGTCCCGGCACCGACCTGGTAGGAGATGTCGGAGGCGGTGTCGATCTCTTCGCCGTCGATGGTGGCGACGAGGTCGAGCGTCACGAAGTCGTCCTTGGCTGCGGGACGGTCAACGGAGCTCAGCGTTCCGAAGCGGGTGCGCAGCTGCTCAAGCTCGGCGTCGACGTCTTCATCGGTGACCTCGATCGGGTCGACCTCGACACTGATGGTGTCGTAGGCAGGCAGTTCGATCGTGGGGCGCACATCGACCTCGACGGTGAAGGTCAGGTCGCCGTCTTCGGTGCCGTCGAGGCCGGGAACCTCGGAGATCTCGACCTCGGGCTGGCCCAATGGCTTGAGATCGTGCTCTTCGACAGCCTCGCGGTAGAACCCGTCAAGACCGTTGTTCACGGCCTCCTGGATCACTGCGGGTCGGCCAACGCGCTGATCGATGATGCGCGCAGGGACCTTGCCCTGCCGGAAGCCCGGAATAGTGACCTGGCCACCGATGGTCTTGTATGCCTCGTCGATGCTCGGCTTGAGTTCGGCGTATGGGACATCCACGCTGATCTTGACCCGCGTGGGGTCGAGTTGCTCGACGGAGCTCTTCACAGTGCGACCTTTCAATTTCGACAGTCATGCATAATCGGTCATCTGGTGACCTGGAGGGAGCGAAAGTCCACGATGAGATCGCGCACGTCCGCAAGACGCAGTCACCCATATTACGCGAAACACGGGACAAAACACGAAACTGGCGGGCCGCCGCGGGCCCGGAGTTCGCGAGGAGCGCAATCGATGCCGGTTCTGATGGAGCGCTGAGCCAATCACCGTGAACACATGCCGCTGCGGAGGCACCTGCAGCTGGGGTCAGGGTCGGGCGCAATGGAGCTCGTCGAGAGTGATGATCACATTGGATGCCGTCCACGACAGAGGCGCCACGGACACTGCCGCGCCTTCTGCACTGACCTTCTCGGGAAAGGAGCCGGCTTGCGTGCGATGGCTGCTCAACCAGTCGAGCACCCCATCGGCCTGTGCTGTGGCGCCGATGCGGGCGAACCCGACTCCCATGAGTGATGTCGACGGGGTCCAGCTCGTGTGATCGAAGATCCACCCGTGCCCCGGTTTGATCCCGCCGGCGGGTTGGCGAAGTCGCTCCCAAACGTGGTCAAGGGTCGATTCTCCAAGGTCCAGGCCCGCTCCGGCCGCGGGCAGATAGGCCACCGCCGAATCGAGTCCTCCCGAGGTCGGGTAGCGCTGCAGTCCGTTGGCGATGAATGTTCGAGAGAATGTCGCTTCGAATGCATTGCAGCTGTCCCCGAGTGCCTCGGCTCCCCCATCGATGTGATCCCACAGGCCGCTGCTGTGCTCAGCCAGCCTGACGAGTGCCTGCAGGCCCAGCAGTGTAGGTCCTGCAGTGCCGAGCGTGACTTGGGATTCGCTGACTTCCCAGTAGTCGGACGACACCGGGGGCAGGACTGTGCCCCGCTCGGTGAGGTGGAGCAGGTGCCGGGAAGAACGACGCAGCATCGGTGCCATCGTCTCGAGGGTGACCGCTCCGTCCTTTCTCCCTGTGGTCCGGGCCCCGACAGCATGGACCTCGCTGACGGCCCAGAGCAGAAGTCCAAGAGCGTCGAACTGAGATGGGCGTTCGTCCGGGGCCAGCCCGAGGTCAGGGGTGAACCGTGCCGCGAATGACCCGTCCTGCGACTGCAGCGACTGCAGGTGAAGAAGGTGCTGCCACGCCAGGTCGACCATTCCGACTCGGGCCAGAGCAACCGCAGCGAACGCCGCATCCCGCGGCCAGATGTATCGCCACGGCTGGTCCCAGCTGGCCACCGTCGCCGGCAGGGAGTCGGTGAGTACCCACAGATCGAGAAGCGCCGAGGTGGCAAGATCGCGACGATGATCGGGCAGTTGCGTGATCCATGCAGTGCACCGGTCCAGGAATTGCTGCTGCCGTGCCGCCGGCCCTAGGTCTTCTATTCCGGGCATGACACGCGAGTTCGGTGCCAAGCGCTGCACCATCTCGATGCCGATGCCTTCGCGCGAGGTCCCAGAGGTGAAGGCGACGGTGGCGGAGCGGAGGGGATCATTCCGGCCCGCCTGGGCGAGAATGTCGGTGCCTGAGGACGTCGCGAAGCCTGCACCGAGGAGGCCTGCCCCTGCGAGTGCACCAGTGAGGACCTGTCGGCGGTTCAGCCGGGGCCAGGGCACTCGACGCGACTGGTGCTCGGGATTCATGTGGCAACTGGCTTTCTGCCGTGGGCCACCATCAGCTGTAAGTGGTGCCGCCTCGGTCGTGCAGAATTGATGCGGGTACCCGGGCACATGGTGCTGGGCAGGAGGCGATTCTACCGGAGAGCCCACCGCGCTGCGGTCGACAGATCGTTCAGGAACCGAAAAACCCGGTCGGACCGTATGGTCCGACCGGGAAGCGGAGGGGATGACGGGAATCGAACCCGCACCATCAGTTTGGAAGACTGAGGCTCTACCATTGAGCTACATCCCCGTGTTGCGTTAACGACTATAGTCGACTTCCGCATGGCCCGCCAAATCGACTGAAGATGAGCTGAGTCACATTGCCTGCTGCGACCTCTGGTGCGGCCTGTGACCTGCATCCCATTCGCAATGAGGGGCCGAATCGATGTGCATCTTGACCCCTGCCTGTGGTTAGATTGTCTACGTCGCGGGATGTGGCGCAGCTTGGTAGCGCATCTGTTTTGGGAACAGAGGGTCGCAGGTTCAAATCCTGTCATCCCGACGATAGTGAAGCCGTTCGGACTGAATGTCCGGGCGGCTTTCTTCGTACCTTTGCCCGCCGCTCCTGGCGCTGCACTCAGTCTCATGATTCTCGCCTCCCATCTTTCGTCAGCACAGGAGACAATGGGAGGGCAGGCTCGCAGATTGCCGAGGCCGAAAGGTGCGCCGCCGATGCCGATCCGACGACACGACAGTCCCCTTCTACCCACGGTGCTGCCACGCACGGGCGCGCACCACCTCGCGCCGCAGATCGGAGACCGAGCTGCTGGCACCGCTCGCAGACGCGCCGCTATCGCGGTGACACTCGGGCTGGCGCTGAGTGGCTGCAACTCCGATCAGGGAGATACGCCCCTCTCAGATTCGCCCTCAGCAGGCTCGACGGCTCCCGCTTCGCAGAACGGCAACGGGGCCGATGAGGACAGCCGGCCCGATGCCGAGTCGGAGGTGGTGACGCAGAACCTGGAGGCCCCATGGTCGGTTGCCTTCTATGAGGAAACTGCTCTGGTCAGTGAACGGGATTCCGCTCGGATCCTCGAAATCGACTCTCAGCGCCCGGCAGACGCCAGGGAGGTTGCCACGGTTGCGGGCGTCTCCGCCTCGGGTGAGGGTGGTCTCTTGGGACTGAGCGTCCGCGGCGACAGTCTCTATGCCTACTTCACGGCCGAATCGGACAACCGAATTCAGCGCTTTCCGATCACGCGCGGTTCCGATGGGATCGAACTCGGCTCGCCGGAGACGATCGTCTCCGGCATCGCCAAGGCCGGATTCCACAACGGTGGGCGCCTGGCCTTCGGCCCGGACGGAATGCTCTATGCAACGGTCGGCGATGCTGGCGACCAGAGTGCCGCACAGGATCGTGAGTCGCTCTCGGGTTCGATCCTGCGGATGAAGCCCGATGGCAGTGTGCCTGAGGACAACCCCTTCGACGATTCCCTCGTCTACTCCTATGGGCACCGCAATCCGCAGGGATTGGCCTTCGACGAGGACGGGACTATGTATGCCAGCGAGTTCGGCCAGGACACCTGGGATGAACTCAACATCATCAAGGCCGGCGGCAACTACGGATGGCCGGAGGTCGAAGGGATCTCAGAGGACGGGGCCGATGACGATGATTTCATCGATCCGGTTCAGCAGTGGAGCCCCGACCAGGCCAGCCCGAGTGGAATCGCCATCAGCCAGGACACAATCCTCATCGCCAACCTTCGCGGGCAGCTCCTGCGGACCGTGCCATTGGCGGATGTCGCCAAGGCCGAAAGTTCCTACGCCGGTGAGTTCGGTCGCCTGCGTGATGTGGTGACGACACCGAGTGGCGAGGTATGGATCCTGACGAACAACACCGACGGGCGCGGCGATCCGGCCGACGGCGACGACCGGATCCTCCGCATTCCCTCCGACCTCAGCGCTGGAAGTCGATGACCTGCCGCACAACGGTTCCATCCGCCAGAGCGTCGAAGGCTTCATTGAGGTCTTCGAGGCCGATTGTGTCCGACACCAGTTCCTCGACCGGCAGTTTGCCCTGCCGCCACAGATCGGCGTAGACGGGAATGTCACGGCTGGGCACCGCCGAACCCAGGTACGAACCGATGACGGTGCGTGCCTCGGCCGTGAGAGTGACCGGGGTGATGTGTGACTGCGCGTCCGGGGCAGGCAGGCCCACCGTGACGGTCTTCCCGCCGACCGCGGTCGCGGAGAACGCGGTTTCGAAGGCCCGCGGATGGCCGACGCATTCGATGACGATCGGTGCCCGTCGCTGGCCCAGCTGCTCGGGAGTGTAGACCTCGGCCGCGCCCAGTTCCTGTGCCCGGAGCAGTTTGTCCGGATTCGCGTCGACGCCGATGACGCCGGCAGTCTCAATGGACAGGGCCGTGATCAGGGCAGCCATCCCGACCCCGCCCAGCCCGACGATCATGACCTCGTCCCGAGGTCCCGGAACTCCCGCGTTGAGAACCGCTCCCCCGCCTGTGAGGACCGCGCAGCCGAGCACTGCCGCGATCGATGCGGGAACGTCCGAGGCCACCGGGACGACGGAGGCGCGATTGAGCACAGCGTGGGAGGCGAATACCGACGCACCGAGGTGGTGGAGCACTTCGGCACCCGAATCATCGTGAAGGCGGACCTTGTGTCCGTCGAACGGCAATGTTCCCGCACCGTTCGTGGCACTGCCCGGAGTGCACGGGAGCTTGCCGTCCGTGAGACAGTTCGCGCATTCGCCGCAGCGCGGCAGGAACACGGTGACGACCTGATCGCCGATCTCCAGGTCATCGACACCTGCACCGAGCTGTTCGACGATTCCGGCGCCTTCGTGCCCGAGCAGCATCGGCAGTGGCCGAGGCCGGTTGCCGTCGACGACGGAGAGATCGGAATGGCAGACACCGGCTGCACTCAGACGGATGAGAACCTCACCGGGTCCGGGCCCGTCGAGTTCGAGATCCTCGAATGACATCGGCCGAGTCTGAGCGTAAGGGCGCTGGGCACCCATGTCCCGAAGCACGGCTCCACGGATCTTCACAGCGTGTCCCCCATGATCACAGTCCGGCCTTGCCTGTGGCCTCGTACTCGTCCATGATCCGAATCCGACGCTCGTGCCGCTCTTCGCCGGAGAAGGGCTCCGAGAGGAAGGCATCGACGATGGCGATCGACTCAGCCTCTGTGTGCTGCCTGGCACCCACCGACACGATCTGGGCGTTGTTGTGCTCGCGCGCGAGTTTCGCGATGTCAGTGTTCCAAGCCAGGGCGGTCCGGGCTCCCTTGACCTTGTTCGCAGCGATCTGCTCTCCGTTGCCGGACCCGCCGATGACGACGCCGAGGGCCTCAACACCCGCTGCCTGGTCATCGACGACAGCCTGTGCCGCGGCGATGCAGAACGCGGGATAGTCATCGAGTGCGTCGTATTCGAGCGCGCCGTGGTCGACGACCTCGTAACCCGACTCGCCGAGGTGGGCCTTGAGAACCTCTTTGAATTCGAATCCTGCGTGGTCGGTGCCGAGATGAACCTTCATGTGGTCACTCCTTCGAAGTGTCCGGGGCCAGATGCCCGGGAAAGACTGTGCGTGTGGTTTGTGCTTCTGGACGTGTGTGAGTCGAGGTCAGCGCCTCAGTCGAAGACCGGACCCTGATTGCGTGTGCGCTTGAGCTCGAAGAAGCCAGGAGTCGAGGCGACTGCAAGAACTCCGTCGAAGAGTCGACCTGCGTCCTCGCCCTTCGGCGCCGGGGTGACGACCGGACCGAAGAATGCCGTCCCGGCTACTCGGCAGACCGGTGTGCCCACATCGTCACCGACAAGTGCCAGCGCCTCATCATGAGACTCCTGGAGAGCAGCGTCATAGTCGTCGCGTTCGCCGTACTTCATCAAGTCGGCCGGAAGACCGACCTCATCCAACGCCTCGGCGACGGCCTTGTCGAAGTCCTTCTCGCCGCCTGGGTGGATACGGGTTCCGATCGCCGTGTAGAGAGGCTCGGTGAGCTCCTCGCCATGTTCGGCGATTGCAGCGGTGACGATGCGCATGGGTGCCAGAGCACGATCCATCAGCTCTCGATAGTCGGCAGGGATGTCCTTGTCCCGGTTGAGGATGTTCAGGCTCATGACATGGAACTTCACATCGATGTCGCGGACCTTGGCGACCTCAAGACCCCAGCGCGACGTCATCCATGCCCACGGGCAGGCCGTGTCGAACCACAGGTCAAGTGTCTCTCTGCTCAATTTCACTCCTCGTTAGGGTGGGCGCGGGATCCGACGAAACTCCCGCAATGTCCGATGCCAATTTATCAAGCCTTGGCACCGATGAGGAATGCGTCCATGAAAGAATGGCGAAGTACACCCGGACCCGAAGCGGAGGTCACCTCAAAGTGCCCCAATACAACCTCACCCGCGAGGAAGCTCGCAGACGTTCATCCCTCGTCGACGTCTCGAGCTACGAGAACACCCTGATTCTCACAGGAGGGGGCGACAGCTTCCGAGTTCGCTCCCGCATCCGCTTCACCGCAACTCCGGAGTCCACGACATTCATCGATGCCATCACCGCCAGCGTCGAACGCATCCGGCTCAACGGACTCGATCTCGAGACCTCCGAGGTCGTCTCCGCGTCCCGGATCACTCTGCCGGGCCTCGCCGCTGAGAATGAGCTCGTCATTGATGCACACTTCTACTACATGAACACCGGTGAGGGGCTGCACCGCTTCGTCGATCCCATCGACGATGAGGTCTACCTCTACTCACAGTTCGAGGTTCCCGACGCCAGACGCGTCTTCCCTGTGTTCGAACAACCCGATCTCAAGGCTTCGTTCTCCTTCACAGTTGTGGCGCCTGCGCGCTGGACAGTCGTGTCGAACTCCCCCACTCCGACTCCCGGTGATCCCAGCGAAGTCTTCACCGAACTCGACGAAGCGCCGGTCGAGGACACCGCAGTGTGGCAGTTCGCCCCGACGACTCCGATCTCCTCCTACATCACTGCGATCGTGGCCGGCCCGTACCGCAGCGTGCATTCCGAGCTCATCTCCTCCGATGGCTCTCCTGTCCCCCTTGGCCTGTACTGCCGCGAGTCTCTCTTCGACCATCTCGATGCAGAGAACCTGTTCAACATCACACGAGCCGGATTCGAGTTCTACGAACGTGAGTTCGGGGTGTCCTACCCGTTCGAGAAGTACGATCAGCTCTTCGTCCCCGAATTCAATGCCGGTGCGATGGAGAACGCCGGTGCCGTGACCATTCTGGAGAACTACGTCTTCCGGTCCCGGCCCACCGAGGCCCTCGTCGAGCGCCGCACCGTGACCGTGCTCCATGAACTGGCGCACATGTGGTTCGGTGATCTGGTCACGATGAAATGGTGGAACGACCTGTGGCTCAACGAGTCCTTCGCCGAATTCATGTCGACTTTGGCCACCGCCGAGGCCACCAAGTATACGGATGCATGGACCACGTTCGCCACGATCGAGAAGTCGTGGGCCTACCGCCAGGATCAGCTCCCGAGCACACACCCGATCGTCGCCAGCATCGAAGACCTTGCAGATGTCGAGGTCAACTTCGACGGCATCACCTACGCCAAGGGCGCCTCGGTGCTCAAACAGTTGGTCGCGTGGGTCGGTCGAGAAGAGTTCTTCTCCGGCCTCAAACGCTATTTCGACAAGCACGCGTGGTCGAACACGGAACTGCCAGACCTCCTCGGCGAGCTCGAGGCGACAAGCGGGCGCGACCTCGCCACCTGGTCGAAGCTGTGGCTCGAGGAATCAGGTGTCAACCTCCTCGAGGCAGAGCTCCACACCGAGTCCGACAACGGCGCCGAGGTGGTGACGAAGCTGCAGGTGACCCAGAAGCCGTGGATCATCGAAGGACAGCCGGCTCCGTCGCTGCGTCCGCATCGCCTGGCCATCGGGTTCTACTCCGACGATGGGAAGGGCCGACTGGTCCGCACCCACAGCTTCCCGATCGACATCGATTCGGACTCGACCACCGTCGACGAGGCTCGCGGCCTGTCCAAGCCCGACGTCATCATCGTCAATGACGAGGATCTGACCTATGCGAAGGTCCGCTTCGATCGCGAGAGCATGGACGTCGCGGCCAAGCGGCTCGGGGACTTCGATGGCTCGTTGACGCAGCTGCTGGTCCTCGGGGCCCTCTGGGACACTGTCCGCGACGGACAGCGTCCGGCCCAGGACTACATCACCACTGTCCTGGACAACTGTGCGGCCGTGACGCATTCCTCGGGACTGCTCTCCCAGATGCGTCAGCTCGAGACCGCTGTCGGGGCCTACCTGCCCCCGGAAGCGCGGGCAGAGGCTCACACGTCCATCGCCGACCGGTTCGCACAACTCCTCGACACGGTGCCCGGAGGCACAGACCAGGCGTTCCAATTCCTCCGCGGCTTCATCAAACATGCCTCATCACAAACCCAGATCTCCCAGCTGCAGTCCTGGTTGGACGCGACCGGGGACACAGTCCACGGGATCACCATCGACACCGATCTCACCTGGGAGATCATCATCGCACTCGCGGCACACGATGCGATCGATGACTCCGCAATCACGGCCATGACCAAGACGGACCCTTCGGCCACGGGGGCGCGTCAGGCAGCGACCGCTCGCAGCGCACGCCCCACCTCGGCGGCGAAGTCGAAGGCATTCATCCGCATCCTTGACGAGGCTGACCTCCCGAACTCGGAACTCGCGGCACTGGCTCTGGGATTCGCCTCCGGCCTGCAGACGGAGACCGGTGAGATCCTCGTCTCGGAGGAACCACTGCGCGACTTCTCCACCGAATATTTCCAGCGGGTCTCCGGATGGTGGGAGACGAGGACCTTGGAGATGGCGCAGACCATGACGCTGCGGCTATTCCCCCCGGTCAGCGAGCACACTGTCAAAGCCACCCGGGCGTGGCTGGACGATCACCCCGCGGCTCCCAAAGGTCTGCTTCGCCTGATGCGTGAGAATCTTGCAGATGCCCAGCGAGCTCTGAGCGCTCAGGAAGTGTCCAGCAGTTCCAAGGGCACATTGACATTCGGCCGTTAGGCTCGTGGCATCATGACTTTCGATGCACTGAAGACTGACCTCATGTCCGCGCCCAAGATCGATTGGGATTTCCTCCTCGACGCTCCGCTGAGAATCGTCATCATCATCATCGGCGCGATCGTGCTCAACATGGTGATGCGGCTGTTCATCCGACGCTTCTCCACTGCAGTGGCCAAGGGCACCGTCGGCAGCGAGAAGAAGACGGAGAACAGCAAGTTCTCGAGCACGGTCATGGAATCCCAGCGGACCGGCATCGAGCCGACTGTGATCCGTGAGCGCCGCGCGCAACGGGCGAAGACCGTGGGTCGGATGCTCTCATCCGTGGCGACGATCATCATCAGCGTCATCGCGATCCTCATGGTCCTCGACCAGCTGAACTTCAATATCGCACCGATCCTGGCCTCGGCCGGAATTGTCGGTGTGGCATTGGCCTTCGGCGCTCAGGAGCTCGTCAAGGACTACCTGTCCGGGTTCTTCATGGTCATCGAGGACCAATACGGCATCGGCGACACCGTGGACCTGGGCGAAGCCGTCGGCGAGGTCGAGGACTTCGGTCTCCGCAAGACGGCTGTCCGTGATCTCACGGGAACCCTGTGGCATGTGCGCAACGGTGAGATCATGCGAGTCGGCAACCTGTCGCAGGGCTGGGCGCGTGCAGTGCTCGAGATCCCCGTCAACTACTCCACCTCCATGGACACCTACCGTGAGATCACTCAAACAGTCACCGCTGAAATGGCCAAGGACACGCAGGTTGCCTCCGCAATGCTCGAACTCCCCGAGATCGCCGGCGTCCAGTCTCTCTCTGCCGAGTACAGGGTGATCAGAACGATGATCAAGACGAAGCCCAACCTGCAGTGGATGGTCGAACGTGCCTTCCGGGCGGAACTCACGAATGAGTTCGACAGGCGCGGAATCACCATCCCGATCATTCAGGAGACCGTCCTCAGGACGCTTCCGCGGTCGACGGACTCACCTGACAGCACCTCCGAAGGCGACGCCGACGCCGATGACCAGGCTCGGGCCACCCATGTGTCACAGCGAACCAAGGACCAGGGGCCCTCGCCGCTGCCCAGTGATGACGAGATCCGGTCGACGACGGATGAAGCCGGAACCGACACCTCAGACGGAGAGAGCTGAACATGACCCAGACATCGAACGAGACCATCTTTGACGCTGTCGGCGGCCATCCCACCTTCACCCGCCTCGTCGATGTCTTCTACGATCATGTGGACCGCGACGAGGTGCTCATCGCGATGTACCCGGAGGGACACGACCTCACCGGCGCCAAGCACCGGCTGCAGATGTTCTTGGAGCAGTACTTCGGCGGTCCCACGACCTACCAGGAAGAACGCGGCCACCCGCGACTGCGGATGCGCCATTTCCCCTTCGCCGTCGACTTCGACGCTCGTGACCGGTGGCTGGCGTCCATGCGGGCAGCACTCGATGATGTCGCGCTGCCGCCGCTCTACGACGAGATCTTTTGGGACTACTTTCAACGAGCGGCTACGGCCATGGTCAACACGAACAGCAATCCGGTCTGACAGTGCGGCTCTGCCTGCGGGATCCGCGCCGAACTGTCACCGCTCAGCTGTCACCGCTGAGGGTCACTGCTGAGGGGTCATCGGGCCCGGGTGAGCAGATGCCCTCCGGGAGTCGAGATACGCAGCCACCCGGAGGTCGCGAAGACTTCGTATTCCTCGTTGGTCTCCCCCGCCGAGGCGGTTTCGGCCTCCGGTACGAACCGCAGCGCACTCGCGGCGAACGCGAGCCCACCGGGCAGCTCTTTACCTCCTACGGCTGTCATCGGCTTCGACCACACACGCGAACGCAGCGCCTTCACCGCATGTGAGCCTGCGCCCTCGGGAGCACCGTCGCTGATCTCCGCGACTCCCGCCTCGGCGGTCGAACGAAGCACATCACCGGTGATTCTGTCACGGGCCACCCACTGACCCTTCGGGGGTGCTATGCCGGTCCAGGACACCAGCACCGAGTTCGGCGGGACTGGCAGACGGGTGGCGTTCTCCTCTCTGGCGAACCGATCCTTGAGGTTGGCCAAGGGCACAACCTCAT
Source organism: Brevibacterium sp. UCMA 11752 (assembly GCF_021532235.1). Classification (NCBI taxonomy): domain Bacteria; kingdom Bacillati; phylum Actinomycetota; class Actinomycetes; order Micrococcales; family Brevibacteriaceae; genus Brevibacterium; species Brevibacterium sp. UCMA 11752. Next base: position 3,059,845 of record NZ_JACBOS010000003.1, read on the forward strand.
CGAGACCGTCCATTTCCGGTCCGTTCAGGCGCAGCATGCGCATAGCCAGCACCAGGGGTGTGGAGTCTCCGATCCCATGCGGGTACAGGGGTGCAATGGTCACCACGAGCACGGTCGACGATACGTGCAGACGCATGGCTCCATCGGGGTCCAGCCGATGCGCCAGCGAAGTGAATGCGGCCAGGTCCTTCATCGCCAGCGGATCGGCGATCTCCAGTTCCGTCACCGGCGACTCCGCATCGGAACGGCTGGTCGAATGACTTCTGTCATAGCTGCTGTCTCCTCCTGGCTCAGACGCCGTGGTCGAGAGCTTGTTCTGTCCACAAAGACGATGACCGTCTCCGCCAGCGTATAGGCGACCGAACCATCGGGTTCGGCGATGACGTAACCGATCGTCACAGACGCCGGTTTGACCTCGCTGATGACCAGATCAATGGCAATGGGTCCCGCGCGATAGGGAATCGGTCGGCGATATTCGATCGCGTGCGAGGCGACGAGCAGCTCGGTGGTGTTCGAAGCCTCGGCGAAGATCGCGGGAATCGAGATCCCCGATACTGTGCCCGAGATTCCCAGCTGGCCGGGGGTTGTGGGCGCATCGGTGCTGTGCGTCGGTGACCCCAACGCTCGGACACGTGCCTCTTCGAGCAGTCGCAGCTGGGTGACATTGTTGACGTGGCCGTAGGCATCCATATCACCCCATCTCAGCTCCAGCAGTACTCGTGTGAATTCGTTCAGATGGGGATTTGTGGTGCCAGTGCGCATAAGACCCATCATGCCACTTTCACTGCGGCGGTGAGGGCCGCGATAGGATCGTGACCACAAGGACGAGAATCATTGTCGCAGGCTGGAGGCCCATATGAGCGATGTAGAACCCACGACTGCGAAGGCGAACGTCGACACACTGCGCAAAGTGCTCGAACTCGACAGCCTGAGTTCCGCCTCGGCGTCTCGAGAGAGCGACTACTTCGTCGGACAGAACCAGTACAAGCCAGATGGGCGTGTCTTCGGCGGTCAGGTGGTGGCGCAATCCGTAGTGGCCGCTGCCGCGACCCTGCCGGATGATCGCCTCATCCATTCACTGCACGGCTATTTCCTTCGTGCCGGGGATGTCAGCGAACCGATCGAGTTCGGTGTCGAGCGACTCCGTGACGGGCGATCGTTCTCCGCTCGGCGTGTCCACGCCTATCAGAAGGATGTGCCGATCCTATCCCTGATCGCCTCATTCCAAGTCGAGCAGGGGGGCCTTGAGCACGCTGAGACCATGCCGCCGGGCCTGCCCGGTCCACTGGAGTGCCCGGAGCTGCGCGACATTCTCGCAGGACAGGACACACCACTGGTCACCGAATGGTTGAATAAACGACCCTTCGAGATCCGTCCGGTCGAGGCTTCCCTGTATCTCACCTCCACCGATGACCGCCAGCGCGATCGGCAGCACGTTTGGTTCCGCGCCAGCTCGCCCTTCGGCGATGATCCGGTGCTCAATGCTGCTGCACTGGCCTATGCCAGCGACTTCAATCTGCTCGAACCGGTTCTGCGCCGTCAGGGACTGAGTTGGACGAGTCCAGGGCTCCGGGTGGCCAGCCTCGACCACGCGATGTGGTGGCATCGTCGAGTCCGGGTCGATGAGTGGATGCTCTACGTTCAGGAGTCTCCCGCCGCCCAGGGAGGCCGCGGTCTCGGCTACGGGCGGATCTTCACTCAGACCGGTGAGCTGCTGGCCACAGTGGCGCAGGAGGGCATGGTCCGCATCAAGGCACCTCAGTGAACCACGACACCGCGATGATCGAGATCCTCGGAAGGATCCTCTCTCGTCTGGTCAACGTCGCGCTCTTCATCATCATCACGATTGTGGCCCTGGTGCTCCTCCGCGAGGCGATGGACATGAACCTGGCGCTGATTGCGCTCTTATCAATCGTCATCGGGATCGTCGGCACCATCGCCGTGATGTATCTGTTCAAGCTTCTGCTGCGCCTCGGCAAGCTGTTCTCCCGTTAGTCAGCTGCGCCAGAACGCTGACTGACCTCAACAGGCTGACTTAGCTCAACGGGCTGACTTAGCTCAACAGGCCGGCTGACCCCAACACACTGACACCTGGCAACAGAAGATGCCCCGGTCGACGACCGGGGCATCTTCTGCAGGCAATCAGCTCTGTGCGCTGCGCTGATAGCGCGCAGCGCACAGAGCTCAATCAGTCAGTCGCGGGTGAGGCGACGGTGCGTCACGCGATGAGGGCGAGCCGCGTCCTCACCGAGTCGTTCGACCTTGTTCTTCTCGTAGGACTCGAAGTTCCCTTCGAACCAGTACCAGTCCGCAGGGTTGTCTTCTGTGCCCTCCCAAGCAAGGATGTGCGTGGCCACACGGTCGAGGAACCAACGATCGTGCGAGACGACCACGGCGCAACCGGGGAACTCCAGGAGTGCATTCTCCAAGGAACCCAGCGTTTCCACGTCGAGGTCGTTGGTCGGCTCGTCGAGCAGCAGCAGGTTTCCGCCCTGTTTGAGGGTCAGTGCCAGGTTGAGGCGGTTGCGCTCACCACCGGAGAGCACGCCGGCCTTCTTCTGCTGGTCCGGGCCCTTGAACCCGAATGCGGAGACATATGCCCGCGAAGGCATCTCCACGTTGCCCACCTGAATGAAATCGAGTCCGTCGGAAACGACTTCCCACAGGTTCTTGTCGGGGTCGATTCCGCCCCGGGACTGGTCAACGTAGGAGGTCTTGACGCTGTCGCCGATCTTGAGGTCTCCCCCGTCGAGCTCTTCGAGTCCGACGATGGTCTTGAACAGAGTCGTCTTGCCGACGCCGTTGGGGCCGATGACACCGACGATTCCGTTACGCGGCAATGAGAAGCTGAGCCCGTCGATGAGAAGACGATCGTCATAGCCCTTCTGCAGGCTGTCGGCTTCGATGACGATATCGCCGAGGCGAGGACCGGCAGGGATCTGAATCTCTTCGAAATCCAGCTTCTTGGTCTTCTCTGCCTCTGCTGCCATCTCTTCGTAGCGTGCCAGACGGGCCTTGGACTTCGTCTGCTTGGCCTTCGGGTTGGACCGGACCCAGTCGAGTTCGTCCTTGAGGCGCCTCGACAGCTTCGCGTCCTTCTTGCCCTGAACCTGCAGACGCTCCTGCTTCTTCTCCAGGTAGGTCGAGTAGTTGCCCTCGTAGGGGTAGAGGTGTCCGCGGTCGATCTCAGCTATCCATTCGGCCACGTGGTCGAGGAAGTACCTATCGTGAGTAATTGCGATGACAGCGCCGGGGTAGGACCGCAGGTGCTGTTCCAACCACAGCACAGATTCCGCGTCCAGGTGGTTTGTGGGCTCATCGAGCAGGAGCAGATCAGGCTTTTCGAGCAGCAGTTTGCACAACGCCACACGGCGGCGTTCACCACCTGAGAGCACACTGACGTCAGCGTCCGGCGGTGGGCAGCGCAGAGCATCCATCGCCTGCTCGAGCTGAGAGTCGAGGTCCCAGGCATCCGCAGCGTCGATCGCTTCCTGCAGCTTGCCCATCTCTTCCATCAGGGCATCGAAGTCTGCATCGGGACTGGCCATCTCCTCAGAGATCGCGTTGAAGCGGTCAAGCTTCGCCTTGATCTCGCCGACGCCTTCCTCGACGTTGCCGAGAACAGTTTTGTCCTCGTTCAGTGGCGGCTCCTGCAACAGGATGCCCACTGTGAAGCCTGGGCTGAGCCGAGCCTCACCATTGGACGGCTGTTCGAGTCCGGCCATGATCTTGAGAATCGTTGACTTACCGGCACCGTTCGGACCGACCATGCCGATCTTCGCACCTGGGTAGAAGGACATCGACACGTCATCCAGAATGACTTTGTCGCCGTGCGCTTTACGCGCCTTGTGAAGGGTGTAAATGAATTCGGCCATAATAACCTCAGGTTATCGGTTCAGCACGCACAAGTGCCAATTGAGTCACTGCTCGAAACCCTTGGATCAACCGCCGCCGAGTGACGGTGCCTCACCCGAAGATGAACCTTCGGAGGAGCCGCCCTCAGACGATGTCCCTCCGGACGAAGAGCCTTCGGACGAGGTTCCTTCGGAGGATGTGCCCTCAGAAGAACCTTCGGATGAAGAGCCGTCTGATGATGTTCCCTGCGACGAGGTGCCTTCCGACCCTTCGTCTGGCGCCGGACTCTCTGAGGCTCCGTCCTTGCCGTTGATGTCCTCACCAGGCATATGCCCGGCACCGTTGGAATCGCCGTCCTTCTCGCGCTTGTCACCTTCAGGTGCCTTCACACCCTTCGGACGTTCGACCTCGCCGAACAGACACGACCCGGTCGATTCTGTGGGAGGCATCAACTCTGCAGTCGCCTTTCCCTTCCGAATCTCTCCGATGACGCAGCCTTTGTCGGTTTTGACGCCGAACATCTTCGAGGGAACGTCATTGCCCAATGGCGAATCGTCGATTGTGGCTTCGAGCTGGTCCGCATCGTAGCCTGCATCGATCATGGTCGTAAAGAACTTCTTCGTCGACGGAACCTTCTCCTCATCGCCGGTCAGCGGCTTGAGGGCCTTGACGACTTTGTCGACCTCGGCAACCGGTTTCGTCGGAGTCCGGGCGGGCGTCGGATCAGAGTTGTCACCACCGATGCCCAGCAGCGAACAGCCCGACAGAGCTAAGGTCAGAGCTCCGAGGCTCAGGAGGGGAACGAGACGCATCAACAACCTCAGCAGGTGGGAACGATTAACAGTCTCACCTTAACCGATTGCTCGCACTATCGCGGTCAGATCCGACGTGTTCCAGCCTCGACCTGTTCACGTGATCCGTGCGATGACGGTGATGCGGCTCTGTTCCGCCCCACTCAGAACGGCGCCGCTGCGCTCACCGTGTCACGAACAATGGCATCATCAAGGTCTCCGGAGTCTCCTCCTCCAGCTTCGGCAGTCACATCATCTTCTGCGCCTTCCGCGTCGCCTTCTCCCTCGTTCCCAGCACCGAGGCTCGACGCTTCGGAGGCATCGGGCCCGACCTCGCCTGCGCCTGTCCCGGCGAGGCTCCCCCAGGCTGAGTCGCTGCCTGACGATTCCTGCTGCTGACCCTCGTGCTGCCGGTTCACACTGCCGGCCTTCTGATAGTGGGCGGTTCCGTAGCGAAGATCGGGACCGATGTGCTCGGCGACGACGGTCGGAGAGATTCCGCTCTTCTCCGCTGTCGACCATTCGCGGATCTTCAGGGTCCCCTGCACCACCACGGACATTCCCTGATGGAGGCTCATCGAGGCATTGCTGGCCAAGGGTCCATAGCAGTCGACGCTGAACCACGACGTTGTATCGGAGACATATTCCCCGGTCCCCTTGTCGAGGCGCCAATGGTTGACCGCCAGACGGAAGGAAGCGCAGGCTCTGCCCGAGGGAAGTGTCCGGCTCTGCGGATCGGCAGCCACAGTACCGCTGAGGTTGATCGGAATGATGGACATCGTGTTGCCTCATTTCTTGGGTAGTTTCGTGATCTGCCCTGCCGGATCGCCCATCGGGGACGAAACGGTCTGAATCGGCCGAACACGTCAACCACCAGTGAGCGTGCCAGGCAGCACTGATGTCCAGACATGAAAAATGCCCTGTGGACGGTTGTTGGCCGTCCACAGGGCATTGGCACATGAGTCCTCGCTCATGTGCACAGAAGTGTCAGTGCAGCGTCTCGTAGGCGCGCCGGTGTTCACCGATCACAGCATTGACGGGCTCCAGATAGGAGCTCTGTGCCACGCTCCCAACCGCCTCGCGAAGTTTGCGATCGACGTCGCTGGCCGCCTCGTTCGCGCCCTTGTTCCGCGCGGACTTGGCGATCACCGAAGTCACAACGGATCCGATGATCCCCACCACCAACAAGCCGATACTCACAATCCAGCTCCATCCCGGAAGCGCTCCGGGCACGACGATGGCGAGGATCGCTGTGGCGATGACACCCAGCAGACCGAGGATCGTGGCGATGAAGAAGATGATCTGCAGAAACCTGGCCAAGGACCACCAACCGGGAGTCTGCGGTTTGATATCCACAGCGGTCACGGCCGAGTCCAGCGTTTCGGACAGCTCGGCGGTGCTCGCCTTCTCAGCCTCCGCGACTGCGCTCTGCCACGGTCGCGGCATTGTCGACACTGATTCTGCGATGAGTTCATGGGCCATCAGGCGCACCTGAGAGCTTTGCGCTCTGCTGGTCGCGGGCACCGACGCGCGGATGAGTTCATCTCTGCCTTGACCGTGCTTGGCTCCCAGCGGATCGGGGGCATTTCTCTGCATCCATGCCAGCACCGGATACCCCGTCTTGCGGTAGGCCCGGCGAATATAGTCATCGTGGACGGTCTGCGCGACAGCCTCGACGCCGGCGGCATCGGACATCGTCTCCACCAGACGCGAAGCTCCCGGTCGTTCATCGGGTGGAACCACGGGCTCGCCGAGTTCGTTCTGCATACGTTTCGCCATGGCCTGCATGTCAGCCAATAGGCGTTCTGAGGCGGCCTGCTTGGAATCGACTGTGTCAGCCAAAATCGACCGGACCTCAGGAACACCTTCTCGTGTCACTGCGGACGTCAAGTGCACCTTGGTGTCGGTGAGCCCGTCCTCGACGAGCAGCTGCTGCAGGTGGTCAGCAGCAGCTTTCTGCTCTTCGTCACTGAGCTTGTCGACCTGGTTGAGAACGACGACCATGTTCGCGCTGTTCTCTGCCAGCTTTGCCAGGTATTCGGAGTGCAGTGAGAAGTCAGCATATTTCTGTGGGTCAACGACCCAGAAGACAACGTCGACGAGGCCCACGAGTCGATCAGATTCGACGCGATGCTTCACAGCGGTCGAATCGTGGTCAGGCAGATCAAGCAGAATCAGACCGTGGAGTTTACGCTGATCGTCGCCGTCGAGCGCCGATTCACGCCAGGTCCGGCTGCGCTCTGGAACATGCAGCCAGTTGAGGATGTCGTTACCGCCTTCGCCCCACACACATGCAGTGGGGCGGGAAGTGGTCGGACGGCGAACACCAACCCGGGCGATGTCCAGCCCGGCGACTGCGTTGAACAGCGACGATTTTCCCGAACCAGTGGAACCTGCGAAGGCCACAACGGTGAATTCCTCGCCGAGACCGAGGCGGTCCTCGGCGCGGTCGAGCAGGTTCTGCGCGTCCCTGCGAACTTCAGGACTCAGTTTGTCAGGGCCCAGAGACAGCGTCTCTCGGATGCCTTCGGCCCGACGTCTGATCTCGGACTGTGCAGGATCGTTCACAATGCCACCTCAAGTCGATCACCGGAGGCGCGCAGAACGCCCGCTTGCCGCGCCGGTACCGCGGATAGTCGTAATACGTTGTCAAAAGGCCCGCGGCAGTCACCGACGATTCCTGCCGCTGTCGTCAGGAAGCGATCTCTGATCGATCCGATGATATTCACGGCCTCCTGTTCACCGAAGATCGTGCCGGCGAGGCTGAGAGCGACATTCGCGTCATTGCGCGAATCATGATTGTCCGCATATGTGTACTTGGGGTCCCAGAATGCCGCGTATTCGACGACGGCACAGACTCCGCCGACGCCGAACGACAGGATCCTGGCCTTAGATTTCTTGCCCTGGCCGATGTCTCGCACGAGAGCGTTCACCTCGTTGGACCATCCGCTGACGGCAGACTTGACCGAGTCTTCAAGGTCGTTCGCGCTCTGTCGGAGTTCGGGGTGTGCGTCCAGTAACGCCGATCCGGCCGGGTTGCGCAGCCACTGAGCACTGATCTCGTCAACGACACCGATTGCCTGTTCCCGCAGTGAGATCGCTGCGCTGCGCAGAATCGCGATGTGCAGCGGCGAAGCAGCATCGTGCTTGCCTGTGACCGCAGCGGAGATTCTGTCTCGCATGCGAGCCATCGTGGGTTCCAGACCGCGAAAGAGCTGTCCCGTTCCTACGAAGTCCTGCCATCTGGCATTGACCTCTCCATGCAGGACGCGACCGTCGGAGAATATCTCGGCAAGTCCTCCGCCCGCAGCATTGAAGGTCTGATCAAGGCTGAGCTGCAGCTCGTCGAAAGCCGACTCCTGCGATTCTGCGTAGTCGGCCAGAGACTTCACCTGGGCCGGCATTGCGCCGATCGATCCGGTGAGGGTCCGCTGTCGTATGCGCTCCTGAGACTGGCCCTCCGAGCTCACCTGATTGATCCAGGATCGGATCGGATAGATCGCTGAGTGTGGCAGCAGGCCGTCTGTCAGCTCCAGCTCAGCCACCGCGAAGATCGGAGAATTCGCCAGACCTGATTCCGACAGCAGGCTGGACAGATGGTGCCTGACCTCACGGTTCGCCTCCGGCGGCACCCGGTCGAGCACGATGGCCACGGAGGTGTTGCGAACCGCGGCGTCCCTCAGCAGCGCCCAGGGTGCGGCATCGGCATAGCGATTGGCTGTGGTCACGAACATCCACAGGTCGGCGCTCATCAGGATTCGTCGGGCCAACTCGCGATTCGACTCGGCAATTGAGTCGATGTCCGGGCAGTCAAGCACGGCGGTGCCGGGTTCGACGTCGTCGTTGGGGATGAGCACGACAGATGGGGTCGAGGTCGTGGGGTCCGTGCTGCGGGGCAGGTCGGACAAGAACGACTGTGATTCGAAGAATTTGGTGTCGGCGGGGTTGTGGACCACGATCGGGTTGCCCGTCGTTGGTCGGCGCACTCCGGCAGGGCTCACTGCTCGTCCCACCAGAGAATTCACGAGCGTGGATTTGCCAGCACCGGTCGATCCGCCCACGGCGATCATGAAGGGCGTCTGCGTCCGATTGATCCGCGGCAGCAGGTAATCAGTCAACTCCGACGAGAGCTGACGATGCAGTTCGCGACCGTCAGCGAAGTCTTCGGTCTGCAGGGTGAAGCGGGTTTCTGAGACTCGCTTCGCGATATCGCTCAGCGCCCCTCCCACTGGTGGCGTCACGGCACTCTTACTGTCTGTCATCACGCATCCACTCTCTACGTTTTCCCAGCCGTGCACCAATTGCCACGCCGTAACGTGAGGTAATTGGTCATTGGTGCGAATACTCGGAGCGTCACTTGGCCTGTCAGTCTGAGAAGAAGTACCCCAAAAGTACCCCCGGCGGGGCTCGAACCCGCGACCTACCGCTTAGAAGGCGGTTGCTCTATCCAACTGAGCTACGGAGGCTCAAATATCCTAACCGATGCCCGGACGAGAACAGAAAGCGACCCTCATCAGTGTCCCAGAGATTGAACTCCGAGGCATCAATGAGGGCCGCTGTGTCCGGGCAGTTGCTCTCACCCCGCATCAGGGGTGTTCGACGTGCGGATCAGTACTCGCGAGCGACACGCTCCAGTGACTTACGCACCGTCACGAATGAGACTGCGACCAGTCCGATGAGGGCGAGGATGACGGCCACCGCTTCGATGGCGAAGGCGAAGTCGACGATGACCGGAAAGAATCCGGCAGCCATGAATCCGAGCAGGGCGACCATCGTCAGTGCAGTGGCTGTAGTGAAATACGTGGAACCATTCATTGTTCATCTCCTTCTTCCTTAAAGAAAGAGTAGACCCGAATGAGACCTGCGTCACTAGGAATTTCCCGAAAGTTTCACCTGTGCCCAACTTACCTGTCGGTACCAATCGACGGTGATGAGCAGACTGATCAGCCGTCGTCACGTGCGTCGATGGCCCTTTCCAGACGCTCGAGCTTGCCATCGATCTCACCGGTGTAGCCCGGACGGATATCAGCCTTCAGCACCAGCGCCACTCGCGGGCCGAACTCACCGACGACGTCGGTGGCCTCTTTGACGACAGCGAACACCTCATCCCATTCACCTTCGATCGTGGTGAACATCGAATCAGTTCGGTGTGACAACCCGGACCGTCGAACGACCTCGACAGCTGCGGCAACCGCATCGTGGACCGATGCGTCCGTATTGTCACCGCCGCTGGGAGCGACGGAGAATGCGACGAGCATGACGCTCTCCTTTCGTATCTGTGTCAGTTCCGTGCGGGCACGGACACGATGAGCGAGTCACCCTGGCCGCCACCACCGCAGAGGGCGGCGACACCTGTGCCGCCACCTCGGCGCTGGAGCTCGAGCGCAAGGGTCAATACGATGCGCGCTCCGGAGGCGCCGATCGGGTGGCCCAGTGCAACAGCACCACCATTGACGTTGACCTTCTCAGGATCGATGCCCAGGTCCTTCGAACTGGCGAGTCCGACTGCAGCGAAGGCTTCGTTGATCTCATAGAGGTCGAACGAATCAGCCGCGACCCCTTCCTTCGCGGCAGCGGCCTGAATCGCCTGTGAAGGCCGATGCTGCAGCGACGAGTCGGGGCCTGCCGTCCACCCGTGCGAGCGGATCTCGGCGAGAATGGGGGCACCGAGCGCTTCAGCCTTCTCACGTGACATGACGACGACAGCGCATGCACCGTCGGAGATCTGCGAGGCGTTTCCGGCTGTGATCGTGCCGTCCTTGCGGAAGGCCGGTCGCAGTTTGGCCATCGACTCCGGGGTCGTCTCGGCGCGCACGCCCTCATCGGCGGAGACGGTCACGTCACCCTTGCGAGCGGAGATGGTGACTGCCTCGACTTCATCGGCGAATGCGCCCGATTCCCAGGCCTGCGCTGCACGCTGATGTGAGCGGGCAGCGAAGGCGTCCTGATCCTCACGGGAGAATTCGAAGTCACCGGCGTTGGCATCTTCGGTCAGACCACCCATGGCCTGGTCGGTGAAGGCATCCCACAGACCGTCATAGTCCATATGGTCCTTCATCACGACATCACCGTATTTGTAGCCCGAACGTGACTTCTCCAGCAGGTGGGGAGCCAGGCTCATCGATTCCTGCCCTCCGGCGACGACGACGTCGTACTCCCCTGCCCGCACCAGCTGGGCCGCCTGTGTGATCGCGTTGATGCCGGACAGACACAGCTTGTTCACGGTGACACCGGGCACGTGCATCGGGATGCCGGCTTCGACCGCGGCCTGACGCGCAGGTCCCTGACCGAGCCCGGCCTGCAGAACCTGCCCCATGATGACGTACTCGACGTCCTCGCCGGTGATCCCTGCGCGACCGAGTGCGCCGGAGATCGCCTTGCCGCCCAACTGCACAGCTGTCAGCGACGACAGACCTCCCTGCAGACGCCCGAACGGAGTACGCGCACCCGCGACGATCACTGCTTCAGCCATTTTTCCTCCTCAGATATTCGTACCCCGCTCACAGCGAGGGAAGTCGATGAAGTGTTGTCTGCTCCAAGGGTAGTCCAGCTGTCTGTGGCCTCGGTCACGGGGGTTATGTCACATCGGGGCAGGAGACGTCCAGACTTAGGAATTCGCACCCAACACTCATAGTGAGTCCGTTAGAGTAGTGGTGGGACGATTTGACCACATACCTTGACACGACAGGAGTCCACTTCAGTGACGCCCACCGAAGAATTCCGCACAGCGATGCGCGGCTACGAAAAAAGTGAAGTTGATTCTCGCCTGCAGCAGCTGCGAACCGAGGTCGAGTCCGTTCGTAAGGCCCTTTCCGATGCCCGAAGTCAGGTCATCAACGCTGATCGCGCGAAACTTCAGATCGCCGGAGAACTCTCGGAGGCGAAGGCCCAGCTGAAGAAGGCTGCCAATGACAGCGCCGAGGCTTCAGGTCCTCCCGGGAGCCGCATCGACCATCTGCTCAAGATCGCTGAATCCCAGGCACGCGAGACTCTCTCGCAGGCAAACTCCGACGCAGAGACGATCCGCAACAAGGCACGAGCCGAAGCCGCTTCGGCTCGTGCCCGCATGCACACGGAGAGCAACGACACTCTGTCCAATGCCCGCTCCGAGGCCGATGCCATCATCAGTTCGGCCGAGCTGCGCGCCGACGAGACTGTGAAAGCTGCCGAAAAGCGCGCCGCAGAGCTCAAGGCGACGGCAGAACGCGAATACAACCAGGCCAAAGAGGCAAATGAGGCTGCCACGAAGGAAGCCCGCGAAAGCCTCGAACACGAGCTCGCTGAGCTCAGGGCCACTTCTGAGAAGCAGGCCGCGGATCTGCGGGCCGAAGCCAAGAGCCAGGCAGATGAGTCGATCAGCACTGCTCAGGCGCAAGCCGACGAACTCCTCGCCGCTGCGAAGGCTCGCGACGCGGCATCGACGAAGGCCTCTGACGAACTCGAGGTCGAGCTGGCTGGTAAGCGCCAGGCCGCCGAGGCCGATCGCAAGAAGCGCTACGACTCCGCCCAGATTGAGAACAAGAAACTCATCGACGAGGCTCAGGCGCGTGCGGCGAAGGCAGATGCAGAAGCAAAGGAGGCCGCGGAGAGAGCGGAGACGACCCGCTCGGATGCGGTGAAGAAGGCTGACGACATCATTGCCGACGGCAAGACTCGCGCGCAGACCCTCATCGGTGAAGCCCGGGCAACGGCCGAAGCCACCATTGAGGAGTCCGCGGCCGAAGCCAAGCGCAATGTGGCATCGGCTCAGTCCCAGGTCGACCTGTTGACCAAGCAGCGCAAGACGATCACAGCACAGCTCGATCAGCTCCGTTCCCTGTTCGCCATGCCCGGTGTGATGGGCGGCGATTCCGTCGACCCAGCCAAGGCTGAATCCGCGTCCCATGCCACCGAGCAGATCGCCGATGAACAGGAGCTGGCCGACCTTCTGGCGGAGGATCCCGAGGAGACAGACAAGGCTGATGACATCGCTGCTGACGACGCGGATGCCGGGGCAAAGGACACGGACGGCCCAGCCGACACAGCTGCCTCAGTGGACTCCACGGACGCTGCGGAGGCACCGGCTGAGAACGTGCCCACCAAGGCGGCCGAGCCTCAGGGAGCTCAGTCGAAATCCGAGAAGCCTGCCACGACGGACGATTCCGACGAAGCCGAGGACTCCGACCTGCCGAATGGAGCCACCGATGCTGACACGATAGCCATCGATGCTCAGGTTTCGGGGTCGCAGAGCAAGAACACCAAGGCGTCGCGTTCCGGGAATTCGCTGCGCTGAGGTCTTCACCCTCCCACAGCCTGCACCATTGAGAAGGGGCCAGTTCACAAAGAACTGGCCCCTTCTTCTGGTCTCGATTCCTGGTCCGCCTGCGATCGGCCCGCGACCAGTACCCTCACCTGAATTTCTGAAAGCACCTCGTGTGCCAGTGGCGGCGGGACTCCACTCCCACCTCGGTGCCGTGTCGCGCGGTCTGTCGCCAGGCAACAATATGCGCCGTCGACGACGCCACGTCCTGTCCGCACCCTGGGCAGATATAGACCTTGCCCTGAGAATTGCCGGCAACGTTCTGCACCGACCATGTCCCGTCGGGCAGATCTCGATTTGTGCGCAGTCCACTCACAGAGTCGGAGAGCTCACGCGGGGCCTGCTGCCATTTGTTTTTGCGACGCGAGGAGGTAGATCGTGGCATCTGCCCATTCTCTCACGTAGAGTGAAGCGCGTGCGTCTCGTCATTGCTAAGTGCTCCGTTGATTATGCCGGTCGTCTGACCGCCCATCTGCCCATGGCCACCCGTCTCATCATGCTCAAGGCCGACGGCTCGATCCTCATCCATTCGGATGGCGGATCGTACAAGCCCTTGAACTGGATGACTCCCCCGTGCTCGATCAGAATCACTGATCCGAGCCAGGAACAGGAGGAGGCCGGCCTAGCCGAGATCTGGACGGTCTCCCAGGCCAAGACAGGTGACAAGCTCGTCATCTCCATCGCCGAGGTGATCGCCGATGACCAGCATGAGTTCGGCATCGATCCCGGACTGGTCAAAGACGGGGTGGAAGCCCACCTGCAGGAGCTGCTGGCCGAACATATAGAGACTCTCGGAGACGGGTACAGCTTGGTCAGGCGCGAATACATGACGGCCATCGGGCCAGTCGACATTCTCGCCCGCGACCACGGCCACAAGTCCGTTGCCGTGGAGATCAAACGACGTGGCGATATCGACGGCGTTGAGCAGCTGAGCAGGTACCTGGAACTGATGAACCGAGACCCGCTGCTCACGCCGGTCCAGGGAGTCTTCGCCGCTCAGGAGATCAAGCCCCAAGCTCGGACCCTGGCCGAGGATCGTGGCATCCGCTGCGTCGTCTTAGACTACGATGCGCTGCGCGGTATGGACGACCCTGACTCGCGTCTGTTCTGAGTCCTATTCGAAGCTGAGGATATCGGCTTTTTCCACGCGTTCGATGTCGGCGCCAAGCCTGCGCAGGTTCGATACGAAGTTCTCATAGCCGCGTTCGATGTGGTCGATGCCGGAGACCTCTGTGATTCCAGCGGCCCGCAGGCCCGCCATCACCAGACCGGCACCGGCGCGGATGTCTGACGCTTCCACCTCGGCGCCAGACAGGCTGTCGACACCGGAGATCAGGGCGTGGTTGCCGTCGACTCGAACCTTCGCGCCGAGTCGGGCAATCTCCTGGACGAACCGCCAACGAGCTTCGAACAGGTTCTCCGACAGCAGTCCGACACCGTCTGAGACTGAATTCAGAGCGATCACGAACGGCTGCAGATCCGTGGGGAAGCCGGGGAACGGCATAGTCGCGACGCGAATCGCGTGCGGACGCTCGGCACCGATGACGCGGAACCCATGTCCACGCGTGCCATCGCCGAGCTCGATTTCGCCGAGGTCATCGACAGTGGCGCCCGAGTCGCGGAGTTTGATCGCGATATTGGGCATCAGCTCGAGTCCGACTCCCTTGACGGTCACATCACCGTTCGAGAGAGCAGCGCCGAACGCGTAGGTTCCAGCTACGATCCGGTCCCCCACTGTTCGGTGGTCGGCCGGGTGGAGTTCGTCGACACCGGTGATCGTCAGGTCGGCGGTGCCGATCCCACTGATCTGGGCGCCCATATCGACGAGCATTGTGCAGATGTCGACGATCTCCGGCTCCTTGGCCGCATTCGAGATTGTTGTCACGCCATGGGCCAACGTTGCCGCCATGACCAGGTTCTCCGTAGCACCGACGGAGGGGAATTCGAGAACGATGTCCGTTCCATGAAGACCGCTGGGAGCCTCCGCGACGAAATAGCCGTGATCAAGATGCACCGTTGCACCGAGAGCTTCGAGACCTGCCTGATGCATATCCAGGCCCCGGGAGCCGATCGCATCGCCGCCGGGAAGGGCTACATGTGCTGCGCGCATCCGGGCGGTCAGCGGCCCGAGGACGGAGATCGACGCTCGCATCGCTCGCACGAGTTCATAGTCCGCCTGGATGCCGACCTCGGCGGGGACGTCGATGCTGACGACGCCGCGATCGGCATCGTAATCGACGCTGCAGCCGAGCCGGATCAGGAGCTGAACCATGATCCGCACGTCGAGGATCGCCGGCACATTGGTGATCGTCGTTCGGCCGACGGCCAACAGACTGGCCGCCATGAGTTTGAGGACGCTGTTCTTGGCTCCCCTGATATCGACCTCGCCGCGCAGTCGACTCGGACCGGTCAAGCGAAAGACATCCATCAGGTGAACCTTCCCATCGTCGGGTTGAAGCCGGGGGGCGATGATTCCAGCCAGGAGGCCATCGTAGACAGCGATTCGGTGTCCATGGCCAGAGATACGGAACGGGGTCGGCCGTCAGCCTTCCCGTAGGAGCAGTCCACCACCACTGCGTCGGGCAGCACCGAGTACTGTTCACCGGACGTGGGTTTGCGGCGGACGAGAATATCGAGGTCGGCACGCGGGAGACGAACTGCGGCGCGTCGAGTCAGCGCGAATACGGGATACCAGTCCAGTGATGCCACTGAGAACACTGCTACACCCAAACGCCAACGTGGGCGAGAAGAGGATTCCTCGCCCACGTTGATGGAACAGTCAAAAGCACCGGAGAGCTTCGAAATCGACCTGCGTCGAATCGTCACGACGACGATCAAAGCCAGGGCGAGTCCTACTAACGAGAGCAGAACGATCAGAAGGACGGAAGGGTTCACGGTTGCCAGTTTAATTGACGGATCAGAGAAGTTCGGCCTGATCAGCGGCAATGATGACGCGATTATTCTCGACCGAGAGGAATCCACCATCGGCCTTGACCCGGATGGTCTCATCAGAGGTCGTGAGAATACGTGCTTCACCATCGGCAACGACACCAAGAACAGGCTCGTGGCCTGGGAGGATGCCGATCTCGCCGTCCAAGGTACGGGCGATGACGCGCTTGGCCTCACCAGCCCATACCTTTTGGTCGGCTGCTACGACGTTCACATCGAGTGCAGCCATGGCTTACTTCTGCATCTCTTCGTAGTTGCGCATGACGTCATCAAGCCCACCTACGTTGTAGAACGCCTGTTCGGGGATGTGGTCAACCTCGCCGGCGCAGAGCTTCGAGAACCCTTCGATGGTGTCAGCCAGCGGAACTGTCGAGCCGGGCACCTGGGTGAACTTCTCAGCGGTGTAGGTGTTCTGCGACAGGAACTGCTCGATGCGACGAGCACGGTGGACGACGAGCTTGTCCTCTTCACCGAGTTCATCGACGCCGAGGATGGCGATGATGTCCTGCAGTTCCTTGTTCTTCTGCAGAATGGCCTTCACCTCGTTGGCGACACGGTAGTGCTCTTCGCCGACGATCAGCGGATCGAGGATACGCGATGTCGAGGTCAGTGGATCGATGGCCGGGTAGAGACCGCGCGAGGCGATGTCACGGTTGAGCTCGGTCGTCGCGTCCAGGTGTGCGAACGTCGTTGCCGGAGCCGGGTCGGTGTAGTCATCGGCGGGAACGTAGATCGCCTGCATCGACGTGATCGAGTGACCACGAGTCGAGGTGATGCGCTCCTGGAGAACACCCATCTCATCCGCCAGGTTGGGCTGGTAGCCCACGGCCGAAGGCATGCGGCCCAGAAGGGTCGAAACCTCGGAGCCTGCCTGCGTGAAACGGAAGATGTTGTCGATGAACAGCAGCACGTCCTGGTTCTGGACATCGCGGAAGTACTCCGCCATGGTCAGTGCCGACAGCGCAACGCGCAAACGGGTGCCTGGTGGCTCGTCCATCTGGCCGAAGACCAAGGCAGTGTCTTTGAACACGCCGGCCTCGTCCATCTCCATGATGAGGTCATTGCCCTCACGGGTGCGCTCACCCACACCGGCGAACACCGAGGTGCCGTTGTGGTTGTGAGCGATGCGGAAGATCATCTCCTGGATGAGGACGGTCTTGCCGACGCCAGCACCACCGAAGAGGCCGATCTTTCCACCCTGGACATACGGGGTGAGGAGGTCGATGCTCTTGATGCCGACTTCGAGCATCTCGGTCTTCGACTCGAGTTCGTCGAAGGCAGGAGCTGTCCTGTGGATGGGCCAGCGCTCGCTGATCTCGAGCTTCTCGCCCTCTTCGAGGTTGAGGCAGTCACCGGTGGTGTTCCACACGTGGTTCTTGGTCACGTCGCCGACCGGCACGGTGATAGGAGCGCCGGAGTCGACGACCTCCTGGCCGCGAACCAGTCCGTCGGTGGGCTGCAGGGAAACGGCACGCACAAGGCCGTTGCCCAGGTGCAGTGCAGTCTCGAAGGTCAGCTTGCGCGTGCCTTCGGAGAGTTCCACCGAGGTGGAAAGGGAGTTGTAGATCGCTGGCACGGAGTCGAGCGGAAACTCGATGTCGACAACCGGGCCGATGACTCGGGAAATCCGGCCGAGGGCTGTGCCCTGCGCCGGGGAGGTATCCGTAGCTGTGGCAGTCATGGTCTCTTTCTTCTCTGCTCTCGCCGGTCAGTCGCCGGCTGATGATGCCGCGAGGGCATCGGCCCCACCGACGATCTCGGTGAGTTCCTGGGTGATTTCCGCCTGGCGAGCCGTATTGGCCAACCGGGTGTAGGTCTTGATCAGATCGTCTGCGTTGTCGGTCGCAGTCTTCATCGCAGCCTGACGCGAAGCCTGCTCGGACGCAGAGGCGCTCAACAGCGCGGACAGAATCCGCGAGTCGATGTAGCGCGGCAGCAGCGAATCCAAGACGGCCTCGGCACTGGGTTCGAACTCATAGAGAGGGAACGCAGCTGCGTCCTTCGCCGGTTCGGACGGACCGCCGGTGGCGACCTCGTCCGCGTCGACTACCTCGAGCGGAAGCAGTCGCCGGTATTCCGGGTCGTGTTTGACGCTGGAGACGAACTTCGTGAATACGATGTAGATCTCATCCACACCGGTCTGCGCGGAATCGGTATTGAAGCTCTGCAGCAGAGCCTCACCGATCTCCCGAGCATTCTCCGGAGTAGGCATCTCAGAGATCCCGGTCCAGGACTGTTCGATCGCACGGTCGCGGAAGGTGTAGTAGTTCTTGGCCTTCCCTCCGACGGTGAAGAGCGATACGTCCTTGCCTTCGCTGCGCAGCAGGCGATTGAGCTCCTCAGCCTCACGCAGCAGGTTCGCCGAATAGGCGCCGGCGAATCCACGATCTGGGCCGATCACCAGCACTGCTGCACGAGTGACCGACTCAGGCTCGGTCGTCAACACGTGGTCGACGTTGGACTCACTCGCCACCGCCGAGACCGCACGGGTCAGGGCGTTGGCGTATGGGCTGGCAGACTGCGATCGAGCAATGGCCTTCTGAATCCGTGAAGCAGCGATGAGCTCCATGGCCTTGAAGATCTTCCTCAAGGACGAGGTGGAGCGGATCTTCTGCTTGAAGACCCTCTGCTGGGCTCCCATCAGTTCTTCCTTTCGCTGTTACGGATCAGATTCAACGCTTCTGCCGAACGATCTGCTCCTGCTCGACCTCATCGGATGAGGCGGTGGCAGTGTCTTCGCTGCCTGCCTTTGATCCGCTGGAGTCGGAGCTGACGAAGTTCCGGGTGAACTCGGTCAAGACGTTGTCCAGCTCTGCCGAAGTGTCATCATCGAGCTTGAGCGTCTCACGAATAGTCGTCAAGATACCGGTCTTGCGTTCGATGTGATCATGGAGCTCAGTTTCGAACTTGAGCACGTCGGAAACGGGAATCTCGTCAAGATAGCCGTGCGTACCTGCGAAGATCGACACGGTCTGCTTCTCGAAGGGCATCGGCGAGAACTGAGACTGCTTGAGCAGCTCGGTCAGTCGAGCACCGCGAGCCAGGTCGCGCTTGGTCGTCTCGTCGAGGTCTGAAGCGAACATCGCGAACGCCTCGAGCGATCGGTACTGGGCCAAGGAGATCTTCAATGTGCCGGAGACACTCTTGAGGGCCTTGGTCTGAGCGGCACCACCGACACGGGACACGGAGATGCCCACGTCGACTGCAGGACGCTGGCCCGCATTGAACAGGTCCGACTGCAGGAAGATCTGACCATCGGTGATCGAAATCACGTTAGTCGGAATGAACGCACCGACGTCGTTGGCCTTGGTCTCAATGATCGGAAGACCGGTCATCGAACCGCCGCCGAGTTCATCGGAGAGCTTCGCACAACGCTCAAGCAGACGCGAGTGCAGGTAGAACACGTCTCCTGGGAAAGCCTCGCGGCCTGGCGGGCGGCGCAGCAGAAGTGACACTGCACGGTAGGCCTCGGCCTGCTTCGAGAGGTCATCGAACACGATGAGGACGTGCTTGCCTTCATACATCCAGTGCTGACCGATGGCCGAACCGGAGTATGGGGCGAGGTATTTGAATCCTGCAGGGTCAGAAGCAGGAGAGGACACGATCGTGGTGTATTCCAGTGCGCCCGCTTCTTCGAGCGAACGGCGGACACCCGCGATGGTCGAACCCTTCTGGCCGACGGCGACGTAGATGCAGCGAACCTGCTTCTTCGGGTCACCGGTTTCCCAGTTGGCCTTCTGGTTGATGATCGTGTCGATCGCAAGGGCGGTCTTACCCGTCTTGCGGTCACCGATGACCAGCTGGCGCTGTCCACGGCCGACAGGGATCATAGCGTCAATGCTCTTGTAGCCGGTCTGCAGAGGTTCGCGAACCTCCTGGCGATCCATCACGCCTGCTGCCTGGAGCTCGAGCTCACGACGTCCGACGGTCTCGACTTCACCGAGTCCGTCGACTGGCTGACCCAGAGGATCGACCACGCGACCGAGGTATCCGTCGCCGACGGGGATGGAGAGAACCTCACCGGTGCGGTAGACGTTCTGTTCAGCCGCGACCCCGGAGAACTCTCCGAGGACGACAACGCCGATCTCGCGCTCGTCGAGGTTCTGTGCCAAGCCCAAGGTGCCGTCTTCGAACCGGAGGAGTTCGTTGGCCATGGTGCCGGGCAGACCCGAGACGTGGGCAATTCCGTCACCTGCGGTGACGACCTTGCCGACCTCGGACTTTACCGAGCTCTCGGGGTTGTACGAGTCAACGAACTTCCCGAGAGCGTCCCGGATCTCTTCCGGGCGAATTGTCAGTTCCGCCATCTGGTTTCCCTGCTTCCTTTACTCAAAACTTGTGTCCGACGACCGGTGGGCCGCCTGTGCTGCCGGACTGGCCGGCCCCTCGATTTAACTTGCGAGCTTGCGCTGAACTTCGGCCAGACGATCGGCCACTGTGGAACTCATCATCTCATCGCCGACCTGAACCCGGACTCCCCCGACGACTTCGGGGTCGACCTGAACGTTGAGCACGAGATCGCGTCCGTAGCTGGCGGACAGAGCGGCCGCGAGTTTCTGGGTCTGAGCTTCGCTCAACGGTTTTGCGACGGTGACATCGGCGACTGAACGCTGCTGTCGTGCCGCGAGGATATCGCTGTACTGATCCAGAGCCTTCGCCACGCGGAGGCCGCGTGGGTACAGAACCGCCTGCTCGATCAGTGTGATGGTGTCGGCCTGTGCCTTACCTGCCAGCAAGTCTGCGATGAGCGAGCGCTTAGTCGATGCGGATGCATCGGATTCCAGGGCCCGCGCCAGTTCGTGTTCGGTTTCGCACAGACGGGCGAAGCGGAAAACTTCCTCTTCCACCTGGCCGAGTTGACCGGACGCCTGAGCAGCAGCTGCGATAGCCGTCACTCCGGCAACCTCAAGGCTGGTCACCAAGTCCTGAGTCCTCGCCCAGCGCTGGCTCACAGCCAGTTCGCTCAGACGCAGGGCCGTATTGGTGGTCCGAGTCGAGAACAGAGTCCGCAGCAGCTGCTGCTTCTTCTCAGCCGACTCGGACGAGTCTGCCAAGGCCTTGCGCAACGTGACGTTCTCAGCGAGAACGGCAACGATGGCCAGTTCACCAGCACCGATTTCTCGCGCGTCACCGCGGGAGATCTCAGCGTTGGCGGTTTCAAGTACGGCCTGCAGGGACAATCTGCTCGACTGGAGCATCACGCCCCCTTGACCGGCTGTGCCGAAGACTGCGACTCGAGATCGGAGATGAAGCGATCGACCACGTTGGCAGAACGCTGATCATCGGTGAGAGATTCACCGACGATGCGCGATGCCAGATCAGTGGCCAGGGTGCCGACTTCCGAACGCAGCTGCACCATGGCGGACTGACGCTCGGCTTCGATCTGCGTCTGTGCCTGAGCGACGATGCGCTCGGACTCGGCATGAGCCTGGGTCTTCATATTGGCGATGATCTGGGCGCCTTCTTCCTGAGCCTCGGCGCGCAGTCGTGCAGCTTCTGCACGGCCGTCGGCGAGCTGCTTCTGATACTCGGCCAGAGCCTCATCGGCTTCGGCCTGCACCTTCTCAGCCTTCTCAATTCCACCCTGAATGCGCTCTGCGCGCTCATCAAGGGTCTTGTTGAAGGCCGGGAGGACGTACTTCCAGACAACCAGGAAGACGATCAGCAGACAGATGGCACTCCAGACGATGTCGTACCACGCGGGGAGAAGCGGGTTCTCAGCGGAGGCAAGAATAGTTACCGGAGTCATCGTTTAGTCCTCTTCGTGATCAGGGCAGGAAGAACGGGGTGGCGATGCCGATCAGGGCCAGGGCCTCGATCAGCGCAATGCCGAGGAACATGTTTCCGCGCAGTGCGCCGGCCATTTCAGGCTGACGAGCGGTTCCTTCGATGGTCTTGCCGATGACGATACCGACACCGATACCTGGGCCGATAGCGGCGAGGCCGTATCCGATAGTCGAAACGCTACCTTCAACTGCGGCGAGCATATCCATAGGATGCTTTTCCTTTCATAATGAAGTCGGGTGGTTGGCCCGACCATGCAACTCGAGAGTTACGGTTCTGGGTGTTAAATCAGTGGTCGTCCGCAATGGCTGCGTTGATGTAGACGCAGGACAGAAGAGCGAAGATGTAGGCCTGCAGGACGACGATCAGCATCTCCAGGATGAAGACGAAGAACCCGCCGGCGAAGGTGATGATCGAGAAGAACTGGAATCCGTTCGCAGCATCGAACAGGAAGAAGCTCGTCGCGGAGAAGCACAGCACAAGAAGAAGGTGACCGACCATCATGTTGGCAAAGAGTCGGATCGCCAAAGTGAACGGCTGAGTGATGAACTTCGTGATGAACTCGATGGGGATGAGCAGGATGTGCATCGGCCAGGGGACGCCAGGCAAAATGAGCGAATCCTTGAGGTAGCCGCCGAGTCCCTTCTCGGCGATTCCAGCCCAGTGGTACGTGACATAGACCGCGAGGGTGAGGACAATCGGGAGGCCGATGACGCCAGTGCCCGGCATGTTGAGGAACGGGATGAGCTTCGTGACGTTCCAGAACAGAATGCCGAAGAAGATCGCCACAATCAGCGGCATGAACTTCTTGGCTTTTTCCTTGCCCATGGTGTCTTCGGCGATGCCGACGGTGACGAACTCCATGGCCAGCTCCATAGCTGACTGGAAACGGCCGGGTACCAGCTTCATGCGCTTGGCCCACACAGCGAGCAGAACAACGACTGCGATAGTGGCGAGGACGCGAATGAGCATCACGCGGTTCATCTCAAAGGGAGTGCCTTCGAAGAGGAACGCGGCGGGAAAGAACTCCGCCATGGATGGGGCGTGAAAACCACTTTCAGCGGCTTGGATCGTTGTGTTCGCAGCGTTGAGTGTTCCCACGTTTCCTTTACTCTCCCATGGTCAAAAGCCTCAGTGGCCTGGCCTGATCCACACATTGATTGTGCAGGTATAGGTTCAGGAGCGACTTGGAGCAACAATTGGCTCCAGCACCGCAACAACTCTACCAATTGTAGAGAGCTGCCGACAAATTCATCACCTTTGACTGTACATCTTCTGGCAGGGCCCGGCGCAATCGTCTAATTCGCCTATTTCGCGTCGGGATCGACGTAGGGCACGCGGCCCTTGACCACAGTCAGCGCTTCAATAAGCGAGGAACCGATCACCGCGACGACGATAGTGAGGAACGCCACAGTTCCGTCCAGCCAGCTTGCATCTTTGATCCGCCAGATCACGATCATGAAGATGAACGCCTTGAAGAGGAAGCCCATGCCGAGGAATCCGGCGATCGCTGTCAGTCCCAGGTTGCGTCCCGCATACATGATGACCAGAGTGACGATGATGAACACCGCGGCCAGTCCCCCACCGACGGCCCCGCCATTGAAGCCTTCGATCCCGGAGACCAGGTAGCCGATACCCATTCCGAGCACAGCGACAACGGCGACGAGGATGACGCCGCGGACCAACATGGTCTTCCAGACTCTGGTCCATGCTGCTTCAACGTAGGTTTCCTGACGCGGTGACTCATCGGTCATGAGATTTCCTCTCTGGCTTTCTGACGGACCCGCAGGGGGTAGAACGTGAAGATAAGGGTGATGGCGAACAGTCCGCCGACGATGCAGACGACGTAGATCCACGGCATCAGCAGGAGCATGACAGATCCGAATGCGATGAGCGCGGTCCAGGTATAGAGGATGAGGACGGCCCGGGCATGAGAATGCCCAAGTCTGAGCATCCTGTGATGGAGGTGCTTCGCATCTGCGGAGAACGGTGACTGGCCGGCCATGAGACGACGGATGACTGCCAGCCCCAGGTCGAGCAGCGGCAGGAACATCACGGCGACGGGCAGCACGATGGGCAGGAAGGTCGCGAAGACTCGCTCTTCCCCGAGCAGCGCCGGGTCGACCTGGCCGGTGACGCGGATGGTGGATGCTGCCAGCAGGAGGCCGATGAGCATCGACCCGGAGTCGCCCATGAAGATCCGCGCCGGATTGAAGTTGTGCGGGAGGAAGCCGACGCAGGCGCCGACGAGGATTGCGGTGATCAGCGAGGCCAGGTTCGCATAGGACTCAGGCGATGCATCCCGGGCCAGACCGTAGGAGTAGATGAAGAATGCGCTGCCGCCGATCGCGACGACTCCCGCTGCCAGCCCGTCGAGCCCATCGACGAAGTTCACAGCGTTGATGGTGACAAGGACGACGAGGATGGTGATGATGATCGACATCCGCGGCGAACCGATGATCACGCCCCCGAAGGGGATCGACAGCAGTGCCACGCCGTTGATGGCCATGAATCCAGCTGCCAGTGCCTGCCCTGCAAGCTTGGTGATCCAGTGGAGATCCCAGATGTCGTCGATGATGCCCAGCACGCACAGCACGGTGGCCGCTCCGGCGATGCCGATGATGGGTCCCATATCCGAGAAGATCCTCTGCAGGAACGGTGTTTGGGAGGCGAAGATGAGGCCCACGATCACCGCCCCGAACATCGCGACCCCGCCCAACCTCGGCGTCGGGACGGAATGGACATCGCGTTCGCGCAGAGGCGAGAAGATCTGGCCTCGCTCGGCTACCCGCCTGACCATCGGGGTCAGGAGGTAAGCCACGAGGGCCGAGATGATGAGGATGAAGAGGTAGGCGCGCACTCAGCCGTCCAGGCCGATGACATCGGGGACGATCTCGCGCAGCTCTTCGATGGTCACGGGACCCTCGCGCACGATACGCGGCACTTCGCTGGTGAGGTCGATGATCGTCGAGGAGATTCCCGACGCTCTCACTCCGCCGTCGACGTAGATGTCGACATCGTCGCCCAACATCTCCATCGCCTCATCCGCCGAGGTGGCGGCGGGCTCACCGGAGGTGTTGGCACTGGACACGGCCAGTGGCCCCGTCCGCCCCAACAGGGCGAGGGCGTACTCGTCGTCGGGCATGCGCACCGCAACGGTGCCATGGGTGTCGCCGAGATCCCAGTCCAACGACGGCTGTGCATTCGCGATGATCGTCAACGGTCCGGGCCAGAACCGGGCGGTCAGCGAAAGCATCCTCTCGTCGACACCGTCGACGAGGCCGAAGACGGTCTCCGCACGCGGGACGAGGACAGGCGGCGGCATGTCACGTCCGCGGCCTTTCGCTGCCAGCAGAGCGGAAACCGCCGAAGCGCTGAATGCGTCTGCAGCGATCCCATACACGGTGTCCGTGGGGATGACGAGCAGATTGCCCGTCTCACTCACCCTGGCGCATTCGTCCAGGACAAGGTCACGGATGTCGCTTTGGGTCACGTCGAATCGTCTCGACACGAATCCTCCGTTTCGGATCGCGGTGGTCAGTGGCCCCAACCGGGTGGTCCATGGTCACAGGTCGACCCCTGACACACGATGAGCCACGGTGTAGCGGTCGCGTCCAGTGTAGTCCGGGTAAGTGGCGGCCCGTCTGAGACTGGCCGTCGACATGATGAGTTCGCAGGCGCCGGGCCCCTGTTCCTCGGAATGTTCCATGATGAAGAAGCCACCGGGACGCAGCAGCTTCTCCGCCTGCTTCACGATGAGGCCTGGGATCTCCAGGCCCGTCGATCCTCCGTAGAGAGCGGCTGCCGGATCGTGTTCGCGCACTTCGGCATCGCGCGGCACAGCCTCATCGGGCACATAGGGAGGATTGGTCACGACGACATCCGCGCTGCCCCACAGCTCAGGTCGCTCGTCGGCGAACCTCGTGGCGTCACCGCTGATCAGCTCTACGCTGGAGTCGCCGAGGCTGAGCGAGGCCAGATTCTTCAGCGACCAGTTCAGGGCCTCAGCTTCGCGCTCGACGCCGATGATGCGCAGCTGGCGATGTTCGGCAGCCAGGGACAGCGTGATCGCACCCGAGCCCGAGCACAGGTCGATGACGAAGGGCTCATGTGCGTTCTGCTGCCTGTCCAACTCTTCGAGGACCTCGGTGACGAGAAGCTCGGTCTCGGGCCGGGGAACGAACACTCCAGGGCCCACCTGCAGTTCGAGGTGCCGAAAGGCCGCGACTCCGATGATGTGCTGAAGTGGGACGCGCTGACGTCGTCGATCGATGAGCTGAGCGAAGACTTCAGTGACTTCGGCGGGGACACCATCGCCAAGCAGGCGTCTGCGGGCCAAGTCGGAGGCGTCGATTCCCCAGGCATGGGCAAGCAGCGCCGCGGAGTCCGAGTCGGGGTTGGCGACGCCGACATCGGCGAGCAGCCGTGCCGCTCCGCGCAGCACCGTCGACACGTCCTCTTCGGGACTGGGAGGGCGCGGAATCAGGTCAGTCCCCCAGTGCGTCGAGTCGTGCTGCTTTGTCAGCCTCACGGCAGGAGCCGATGACCGGATCGAGGTCACCGGAGAGAACCTGGTCAAGGTTGTAGGCCTTGTAGCCCGTCCGATGGTCGGTGATGCGGTTTTCGGGGAAGTTGTAGGTGCGGATGCGTTCAGAGCGGTCGACGGTGCGAACCTGGGACCGTCGGATGTCCGCGGCCTCGGCTGCGGCTTCGTCGGCCTGTTTGGCCAGGATGCGGGCCCGGAGCATGCGCAGTGCTGCTTCCTTGTTCTGCAGCTGTGACTTCTCGTTCTGACAGCTGGCGGTGATGCCTGTGGGCACGTGGGTGATGCGCACGGCGGAGTCCGTGGTGTTCACGGACTGACCGCCGGGGCCCGAGGACCGGTAGACGTCGATGCGCAGATCGTTGTCATCGAGTGCGACTTCCTCAGGCTCGTCCACCTCGGGAAATACGAGCACTCCAGCGGCCGAGGTGTGGATGCGTCCTTGGGATTCGGTCACGGGCACGCGTTGGACCCGGTGAACTCCACCTTCGAACTTCACCCAACCGTAGGCACCGTCGTCCTTGGCCTTCAGAGCCAGGGTGACGTCCTTGTAGCCGCCGAGATCAGAATGCGTGGCATCCAGGATCTGCGAGGACCATCCGCGTGAGTCGATCCAGCGCTGGTACATGCGCAGGAGATCCCCTGCGAACAGCGCCGATTCGTCACCACCCTCACCAGCTTTGATCTCGATGATCGCATCACGTGCATCGTCTGGATCGCTGGGAACCAAGAGATCTCTGAGCTCAGCCTCGACTTCCGAGGCCTCCTCGTGCAGGCGTTTGGCCTCAGCAGCGAATTCGGCGTCGTCATCCGCGAGTTCCTCTGCGGCGACGGCGTCGTCTTCGAGCTGAGCGAACCGACGAGCGGTCACTGCGACCTTATCGAGTTCGGCGTAGCGCCTGGTCAGTTTCCTGGCGCGGCCAGCGTCAGCGTGCACCGCAGGATCGGAGAGTTCCGACTGCAGGCGTGCATGCTCGTCGAGCAGTGCGCTGACGCTGGCTTTGAGGGTGTCATCGTCGGCCATCTCAGTTGTTGTCGGTGGAAGACTTCTGCAGTGGCGTCGTCTTCTGCACCTGCATGAGGAATTCGACGTTCGAGCCGGTTTCCTTCAGCTTCGACATCAGGAGCTCGACAGCCTGCTGCTGTTCGAGTCCGGACAGTACGCGCCGAAGCTGCCACATGACCTTCATCTCTTCGTTGGTCATCAGCATCTCTTCACGACGGGTGCTCGACGCGTTGACGTCGACTGCCGGGAAGATGCGCTTGTCAGCGAGCTGGCGCGACAGACGCAGCTCCATGTTGCCGGTGCCCTTGAACTCTTCGAAGATGACCTCGTCCATCTTGGAACCGGTCTCGACGAGGGCTGTGGCCAGAATCGTCAGCGAACCGCCGTTCTCGATGTTGCGGGCAGCACCGAAGAATCGCTTCGGCGGGTAGAGCGCGTTCGCGTCGACACCACCGGAGAGGATACGACCCGAGGCTGGCTGCGCAATGTTGTAGGCGCGGCCGAGCCGGGTGATGTTGTCCAGGAGCACGACGACGTCGGAACCCATTTCGACAAGACGCTTGGCGCGCTCGATGGCCAGCTCGGCGATCGTCGTGTGATCATCGGCGGGACGGTCGAAGGTCGAAGCGATGACTTCGCCCTTCACCGCGCGCTGCATGTCCGTGACTTCCTCGGGACGTTCGTCGACGAGGACGACCATCAGGTGGACTTCCGGATTGTTCTCGGTGATCGCATTGGCGACCTGCTGCATGATCATCGTCTTGCCCGCCTTCGGGGGTGCCACGATGAGACCACGCTGGCCCTTGCCGATGGGAGTCACAAGGTCGATGAGCCGGGTCGAATGCTGCTTGGAGGTGGTCTCCAGGCGCATCCTCTCCTGCGGATAGAGCGGTGTCAGCTTCGAGAACTCGACACGGCTCCGGGCTTCATCGACGGTCAGGCCGTTGACCGAGTCCAATCGCACCAGGGCGTCGAACTTCTCGCGCTTGCTGTTGCGGTCGTTCTCGCGAGGCTGGCGAATGGCACCGGCGACGGCGTCGCCCTTGCGCAGCTGGTTCTTGCGCACCATCGAAGCCGAGACGTAGACATCGTTGGGTCCGGGCAGGTAGCCGGAGGTGCGCAGGAATGCATAGTTGTCATGCACATCGAGGATGCCGCCGACAGGGATGAGCACGTCATCGTTGCGGATCTCGGGCTCGTCGCCGCCGCGTCCTCCGCGACGTTTGCGGTCACGGTCACGACCGCGTCCGCGACGGTTGCCGCGATCGTCGTCATCGTTGTTGTTGCGACCCCGACGGTCGTTGTTGCGGTCATTGCCGCGATCGTTGTCATCGCTCTGGCGTCCGCGACGGTCGTTATTGCGATCGTTGCGATCGTTGCCACGGTCGTTGTTGCGATCGTTGTCGTCGTTCTGACGGTTGCGGTTGTTTCCGCGATCGTTGCGCTCACCATTGCGATCGTTGCCGCGGTCGTTGTCGTCGTTCTGACGGTTGCGACCGTTTCCGCGATCATTGCGGTCATTGTTGCGATCGTTGCGGTCACCGTTGCGATCGTTGCCGCGGTCGTTGTCGTCGTTCTGACGATTGCGGCCGTTTCCACGATCATTGCGGTCCGAGCGCTCACCCGAGTCATCGGAACCGTGTCCGTTGTCCTCGTTCTGCGGCTCAGCGCCACGCGAGCGCGAACGGCTGCGACGAGAACGCTGTTTGTCCGGCTCACCGGCTGATTCGGACGAAGCATCATCTGCGACCGGCTTATCTGCGACGGTCGAGGCTTCAGCAGACGTCGCTGCGGCAGTCGTTCCCTGGGCGGCGACGGCATCATCGTCAGATGTCGCAGCTGCGTTGCGACGAGCCGGACGACGCTTGGCTTCATCGGGTGCTGCGTCGGAACCGCTGTTGTCTTCCTTGGCTTCCTTCTCAGAGCCTGCGGAAACGGCCGGTGCGGTCTTCGGGGCTGCTTGAGCCTGTCCCGGACCGCTCTGTGGGCCATTGTGGTTGTTGATGGCGTCGATCAGTTCGCCTTTGCGAAGTCGACGGTACCCTTTGATCCCGAGTCCCGCTGCCATCTCCTGGAGCTGGGGCAGACGCAAAGCGGTCAGACTGCCGGTGCGTGGCGTGGAATCTTGAGTAGTGGTTTCAGACACGAAGGTCCTTCTCCCTCTTTCGGCCGTGCGGCAAGAGCCGTTTACTCACGGCGACGGAAACACCGTTGACGGTGCATTGTGAAAGATAACCTGCCTAAGAATGAGCAGGAGACGTTCCAGAATTTGTGACATAGACAGTGGATTCGCGATTCATATCATCGAATCCGATCACTGACGGAACACCATCAGTTTACTTGCTCAACGCCGATCACGCGAATCCGGTGACTGACTCTCTGCCTGGACGCGATATCCGCCGAGGTCAATCGCGGTGTGAATGAGTGTCACCGATGGCGGGAGCAGCGCTGGAGGGACCGTGCTCGCGAGGACGAGGACGGTGGGACCTGCGCCCGAGATCACTGCCGGCAGGCCCTCGTCGCGCAGACCGTCGACAATGACCATCGACTCTGGGTAAGCCTCGCGTCGGAACTCCTGATGGAGCCGATCGTCGGTGGCCTCCAGCAGAACAGAGGCATCGGTGACGAAGCCATGGATGAGCAGCGCGGCACGTGCGGAGTTCTCTGCGGCGACCTCATGTTCGACGGATACGGGGATCACGCTTCGTGCGATCTCCGTATCCAAACGCACCTCGGGCACCAGCACGGTCACCTCGGCGAGGGTGTTGGACGGCACCTGCCACGAGCGGGCAGGGTCCGGCAGGGCGATGGTCAATCCCCCGAACACGGCAGGAGCTGCATTGTCAGGGTGGCCCTCGAGTTCGGAGGCGAGCTCAAGCACGCGCTGCCGACTCAGTTTGTCACCGCCGGCGTAGGCCCCGATCTCGCCAGCCAGCGCAATGGCGCCCACGATCGCGGCCGCGGAAGATCCGAGTCCGCGCGAATGTGGTATCCGGTTGACACAGTCCAGGCTGAGCCTCTCCCCCAAGTCTGCGGGGGCGTCGGGATACTCTGCATGGAGCACATCGACGATCACGCGCATGATGAGATGGGACCGATCCGTCGGCAGAGTCTCGGCGCTCTCCCCTGTCACACTCACACAGGCGCTGGGATCGACGGCCTCGTCGTGGATCGTCAGGGTCAGAGTATCGAATATCCCGAGTGCTAGGCCGAAGGCATCGTAGCCAGGGCCCAGGTTCGCCGAGGTGGCCGGAACCTCGATCTGGATCCTCACGCTCACCTGTCTTCGAGCCCGAGGGCCCGTGCCGCGCTGACGGCGTCGACCGAGACCCGCTTGGGCTCGATCTCGGAACCGTCAGCCGTGTGCAGTGCCCAGCTGGGATCCTTGAGGCCGTGACCGGTCACGGTGACCGCGATTCTCGCACCGGCAGGGACCTTGCCCGCCTCGGACATCTTCAGCAGACCAGCCACCGAGGCAGCCGAACCGGGCTCGACGAAGATCCCCTCTTCCCGGGACAGAATCTTGTGTGCGCGCAGGATCTCTTCGTCGGTGACCGAGTCGATGACTCCGCCGGAGGAGTCACGCGCCTCGATGGCCTGCTGCCAGCTGGCCGGATTGCCGATCCGGATGGCGGTGGCAATCGTATCGGGTTCGTCGACGGGGTGGCCGAGCACGATCGGTGCCGATCCTGCGGCCTGGAAGCCCCACATCTGCGGCAGGCGGGTCGAGGCGCCGATCTCCTGGTACTGGCGGTAGCCCTTCCAGTAGGCGGTGATGTTGCCCGCGTTGCCCACAGGCAGCACGTGAATGTCAGGGGCGTCGCCCAGGACATCGACAACCTCGAAGGAGGCGGTCTTCTGTCCCTCGATGCGATCAGGATTGACGGAGTTGACGAGGTGAACCGGGTAGGACTCGGAGAGCTTCCGGCACAGAGTCAGGCAGTCGTCGAAGTTTCCGTCAACTTCGAGCAGCGTGGCCCCATGTGCGATGGCCTGGCTCATCTTGCCCGGGGCGATCTTGCCGGTGGGCACGAGCACGGCACAGGTCAGACCGGCCTTGGTGGCGTAGGCCGCCGCCGAGGCTGAGGTGTTGCCGGTCGAGGCACAGATGACGGCCTTCGCACCCTGAGCCGCAGCCTTGGTGATGGCCATGGTCATACCGCGGTCCTTGAAGGACGCCGTCGGGTTGAGGCCTTCGTACTTCACCCATACGTCAGCGCCGGTGAGCTCGCTGAGCTTCTCCGCGTGGATGAGCGGAGTTCCGCCCTCACCCAGAGTCACCGCCGGTGTGGTCTCGGAGATGTCGAGGAGGCTGCGGTATTCCTCGACGACGCCCTGCCACTGCTTTTTGGGGAATTCGGTCATTCTCACTGTCCTTCTACACGGATCACGGATTTGACGGCGCGCACCACGGGAAGGCCGCCGAGGCGGTCGACCGTTCCCCGCAGGATCGCGTCGGTGTTCGAGTGGGTGGCCAGCACGAGCTTCGCGTGCTGTGTGCCCTGTTCGTCGACTTCTCCCACCGTCTGGCGCATGAGTTCGATCGATGCTCCTTCATCGGAGAAGACCTCAGAGACTGCTGCGAGGACGCCCGGACGATCGACGACGTCGAGCGTGATGTGGTACCGGGTGGTGATCGCCGATATCGGCAGGATCGTCGAGTCCTTGTGGAAGGGACGTTCGTACTGTCCCCGACCGCCGAGAACCTTGCGACGGGCCACGGAGACCACATCGCCGAGGACCGCAGACGCCGTCGGCTCGCCGCCGGCGCCCTGACCGTAGAACATGAGCGAACCAGCGGCCTCGGCCTCGATGAAGACCGCGTTGAAGGCGCCGCGCACCGTCGCAAGAGGGTGATTGCGTCCCAGCAGTGCCGGGTAGACGCGAGCGGACAGCCCCGGCCCGGCAGGAGATTCGCTGACTCGTTCGCAGACGGCGAGGAGCTTGATGACGAACCCTTGGTCCCGAGCCGTGGCGACCATCTCGGGGGTGATGTCCTCAATGCCTTCGACGTGGACATCGTCGATCGTGACTGGAGCGTGGAAGGCCAGTGACGAGAGAATCGCGGCCTTGGCCGCAGCATCATGTCCACCCACGTCGGCGGTCGGGTCCGCCTCGGCGAATCCCAGCTCCTGCGCGGTCTTGAGCGCTTCATCGAAGCCCCAGCCCTCGGAGTCCATCTGATCGAGGATGTAGTTGGTGGTGCCGTTGACGATGCCCATGATCCGGTCGATCCGATCCCCGGCCAGCGAGTCACCGACTGGACGGATGATGGGAATGGCACCGGCGACGGCGGCTTCGTGCTCGAGACGGACTCCTGCCGTGTCCGCCGCGGACATGAGCTCGCCGTAGTTGGCGGCCAGCAGGGCCTTGTTGGCGGTGACGACGGAGGAGCCGTGGTCGAGTGCCGAGCGGATGAGCGTCTTGGCAGGCTCGATGCCGCCCATGAGCTCGATGACGATGTCGGCATCAGCGATGGCAGTCTCTGCGTCGGTCGTCAGCAGGCTCGGATCGATCCCCGGACGCTGCTTCGCAGTGTCACGGACGACGATTGCGCTCAGCTCAAGAGGCGCACCGATCCGTTCGGCCAGAGCCTCGCTCCGGTTCTGGATGCGGGCGGCGACCTCGGTGCCGACGACCCCACATCCGAGCATGGCAACTTTCAAAGCCTGCATTTGTTCACCTTTTCGCTGTCTTCAGTGGCACTCACACGCGCTCACCGACGTTCATTCCCGGATCACTGCGCAACATCTGAGAGTAGTCCTCGGGCGTCACGATCCACTCAACCTTATCCGTTGTCACGGCCAGGACGCCTGGTTTGGGCAGGTGGTTATAGTTGTTGGCCAGTGACCGGCAGTAGGCACCGGTGCTCGGGACCGCAACAAGGTCCCCGGAGGTCACATCGGATCCCATGTATTCGTCTCGGACGATGATGTCACCGGATTCGCAGTGCTTGCCCACGACGCGCACGATGGCGGGTTCGGAACTGGAGTTCCGATTGGCCAAGGTACACGAATAGTCGGCATCGTAGAGAGCCGTCCGAATGTTGTCACTCATCCCCCCGTCGACGGCGACGTAGGTGCGCACACCGTTGTCGGTGTCGACCTCTTTGACCGTGCCGACCCGGTAGAGGGTGAACATTGACGGGGACACGATCGCGCGTCCGGGCTCGATCGAGATCCGCGGCACGTTCGTGCCCAGTCCGCGGCACTCCTTGGCGACCACCGCGGCGAGCTCCTGGGCCATCTCGGCCACCGGAATGGGCGTGTCCTGTGAGGTGTATCGGATGCCGAAGCCACCGCCCAGGTCGACATCGGGCAGATCGACACCGTGTTCGTCCATGATCTCCGCTCGCAGAGCCAGGACTCGGGCGGCAGCGACCTGGAAGCCGGAGATGTCGAAGATCTGCGAACCGATGTGCGAGTGCAGACCGTCGAAACGCAGATGCGGTGAGTTCGCCACTGCCGCGGCGGCCTTCGCTGCTGTTCCCGCGGAGACCGAGAGTCCGAACTTCTGATCCTCATGAGCTGTGGCGATGAAATCGTGCGTGTGAGCTTCGACTCCCACCGTCACCCGCAGCATCACAGGTGCAACGGCGCCCTTCGCGGCCGCGATCGATTCAAGCAGGGATATCTCGTCGAGGCTGTCGACGAAGATGCGTCCCACACGGTAGTCGAGGGCATATTCGAGCTCGGCCACAGATTTGTTGTTGCCGTGCAGACCGACCCGTTCCCCCGGAACTCCTGCTGCGCGGGCCACCATCATCTCTCCCAGGGAACAGGTGTCGAGGCCCAGTCCGGCCTCGTGGACCCACCGGGCGACAGCGGTGCACAGGAATGCTTTGCCCGCATAGAAGACGTCGACACCAGACAGTCCCTTGTTCGCGGAGAATGCGGCCGAATACGCGCTGACATAGTTCTCGGCGCGGGCGGTGAAATCGGCGACATCCATGACGAGGGTCGGGGTGCCGTAGCGTTCAGCGAGATCAGTGACTGGGTGCCCGGCGACGGTGAGGACGCCGGAGTCGGACTTCGTCACGTTGTCCGACCACAAGCTGGGCAGGAGGGCGTTGACGTCCTCGGGGTAGGGCAGCCACACGGGTGCAGGGGTCGCGTGCATGGTGCCGGCGATGTGGGCAGGCATTACATCCTCTCCGGGGCGCGAACGCCCAGTAGTCGAAGTCCTGTGGCCAGGACGATGATGGCGGCTCGGTCGAGGACCAGCCGGGAAGCGTGGAGTCGGCTGATGTCCTCATCGACTCTCGGTGTCACTGGGCATGCGTTCGCCCAGTCCAGGAACAGCTGTGCGGTGGCTTCGAGGAGGTAGGTGATGCGCCGAGGTTCGTCCGCGCAGGCGGCGGCATCGGTCGTGGTGATGAAGTCTGCCAGGGCCGCAGCCAGCGCGGTCTCGGTGGCATCGGTCAGGGCGTTCGGGTCGAAGCCGGCGGCGCTGATGCCAGCCGCTGCCGCGCGGCGATCGACACGACGGGCCGAGGAATGCGCGACCTGGACGAGGTACACGGGGTTGTCTGGGTGGGCCGTGCGCAGCAATCCCACGTCTGCCGCAGGCGATGAGGCCGTGCTGCTGCGTGCGGCCAGGAAGCGAAGCGCATCGCTTCCCACTGCAGGGAGCAGAGTCCGAAGTTCGGGGTTGGAAGAGATGCGTTCATCGACTGTGGCTTCGATGCGCGCTGCCGTGTCCTGATCAGGGCCGAAAGCCGTGCCTGCGTCGACGATGTCGGCGGCGACCTGGGCGAGGCTGCTGGGGCTCACTGTGATGTTGAGGAACCCGGGCCCGGCGACGTCGACACGGGTGATTCCGGTGTTATCGCGCAGTCGTGAAGCGATCTCTGCTGCCAGGGTTCTGGGCTCGGTGTCCAGAGATGCGGCACTGCGCAGTGCGATGGTCGAGACCCAGTCGCCGTGAGGTTGTGCCTGCGCCCTGCGAAGGGTCGAGCCCGGTACAGGGTCACTGTCGATTCCTCGTGCGGCGGCGCTGCTCGCCAGTGCACGCGCCAGAGCGGTCTGCAGAAGTTCCGGGGTCACTCGTTCAGATTACTCGTGTCCGGTTGTCGACGGCGAATCAGGTGTCATAGTCGTTGTCTGGATCAGATCGAGCCGGGACGACAGGCGGAGAAGCTGACCGCGAACTTCACCGCGGTGGAGGCCAGCACCACAGCGTAAGCCAGCCACATCACATCGAAGCTCTGGATCAGGAAGGCGAAGATCAGGGGCCCGGTAGCGGCCATCAGGTAACCGCCGCCCTGAACGAACCCGGACAGCGCTGCCGAGGCCTCAGCGCTGCGTGAGCGCAGGGTGATCAGGGTCAGAGCCAGCGGGAAGGTCGAGATTCCGATGCCCAGCAGGACCGTCCACAGCACTGGTGCTGCCTGAGGCATGAGCCACAGGCCGAGGTATCCGACAGCCAGGCAGGCGCAGAAGGCCGCGACTATCGGCGAAGCTGTGCGCATCTTCTGCGCGAGAAGCGGCAGGACGAACCCGA
Organism: Brevibacterium sp. UCMA 11752; assembly: GCF_021532235.1. NCBI lineage: Bacteria > Bacillati > Actinomycetota > Actinomycetes > Micrococcales > Brevibacteriaceae > Brevibacterium > Brevibacterium sp. UCMA 11752. Next base: position 3,095,574 of record NZ_JACBOS010000003.1, read on the forward strand.
GGACGAGGGGAATGGCGGTCACGAGGGCGAGCATGGCTCCTGCGAATGCCGGGTCGAAACCCGATCGTGTCAGCAGGGTAGGCAGCCAAGTGAACAGGATGAAATTGTTGAATGAGGTCAGTCCGGTCATCGTCATCAGTGCCCAGGCTCGGCGGGTCTTGACCAGTCGCAGCAGTTCGCTTCCGCCGACGACCGTGGCCGAGACCTGCGACCGGGGTGCAGGTCTGAGCACAGCGATCACGGCCCAGACGGCGATCCCCAGCGCCGCGGAGACAGCCCACACGAGCAGAGAACCGCGCCATTCGAACTTCGATGCCAGTGGCACTGCCACGAGTGGAGGGATGAAAGTCCCCAGCTGCAGCAGCCCCACGTGCACTGTCGACATCAGCGCGACACGGTCAGGGAAGTAGGACTTCACGATCGGTGGCACGACGACGTTGCCGATGCCCATACCCAGCAGTGCGAGAACGCTGAGTGCCAGGAAGAGTGCGGGAGAGTCGACGATCGCACGCAGGCCCAGGCCAGCCGTGATCATGATCATCACTGCCAGTGAGATCGTCAGTCCGGAGAACCGGTTGTACAGCCGTGGCGTGATGAAGCCGCTGATTCCGTAGAGCAGCGGCGGCAGCATCCCGATGATTGCCAGGAACACCGCGCTGAGATGGATCTCGGAGCCCATCGCGTCCAGCAGCGGCGACAGCCCGGTCACGCCCGGGCGAAGGTTGAATGCTGCGACAACGATTCCGAGGACGATCAGACCGGATGCCCACCCAGATTTCATGCTTGCATTTCTATCATCCTGGCCACCGCACCAGTGTCGGCGGGGTCAGTTCTCCTGCTTGAGTCCCTCGACCGGTGACAGCCGCGCGGCCCGTCTGGCCGGTGCCAAAGCGGAGAGCAGCCCCGCAAGGATCGCCACCAGCAGGATGCCCAAAGTGGAGGCAAGAGACCAGTCAACGATGAGCCGATTGGAATAGTCGTGCGTGATCAGATGAGTGCCGACGATGCCGAGCGCCCCGCCGAGGAGGAGCCCGATGAGCGCAGCCACCGAGGAGATGAGGGTGGCTTCGAGAGCGAGAAGTGATCTCAGCTGGGAGATGCTCAGACCCAGGGCCCGGAGCAGTGAGTTCTCCCGCCGACGTTCGATCACCGACAGGCTCACCGTGTTCGAGACACCGAGCAGGGCAATGAGGACCGCAACGAATAGGAGGGCCACGGCAGCAACGAGAAGCACGTCGATGAACTCGGAGTATTGGCCACGGGCCACTGCTGAACCGGCGACCTCGTCGGTGGTGACGTCGAGTGCTTCGGCCACGTCCTGTTGGATCCGAAAGATGTCTGAGACCGAGGCGTTCGGGTCGACCCTGACCAGCACCGACGTGGAGGTTGCGGACACGCCAAGGTCGTTGCCCACATCTGGGGTAGTGAAGTACACCAGACTCGAGTCACCGGCCTTCTCAACCGGAACCGTCGCCTCGGTGAGGCCCTTGATGCGGATGCTGTCGGGAGCGAAGTCCTTCGGGACGAGCACTTTCCCGGCAACCGGAGCCTCGGCACCCTCGCTGATCACGGTCTGCGCGGACTCGGGATCGATGACATAGAGCTCAGGGGGCGAGTCACCGTGATCGCCGATCACCTGTGCCCGATGAGCGACGACGACGGCTTCCACGCCCGCGATGTCCCTCACGGCATCGGCTTCGTCGCGGTCGACGGTGGTTTCGAGCGGGACAGCGATGTCGATGGGATAACGCTGGTTGAGGCCGAAACCCATCGTTGCCTTCGTTGACATTCCGCCGACGAGAATCGTCGCCACAAGGGTGACGCCGATGATGAGTGCAGTTGCGGTCGCGGCTGTTCGCCGGCGGTTGCGCAAGGTGTTCAGGGTGGCCAGTCGCCCCGGGATGCCGAAGGGACTGAAGGCCAGGTCACCGATGGCCGCGACAATCGGGGGAATGATCATCACGGAGCACAGCACAATGCCGAAGACGAGAAGGGCTCCCCCAAGTGCACCGCCCAGGATCCATGCCTGCGCCTGCTCAACCAGATAGATCGAGGCGAGGAGGAGCACGATTCCGAGGCCGATGCTCGACCACCCGACGATGTGGCGCAGCCTGCTCTGGCCCGAAGGAGACAGCGCCTCGTCGAAGGGCTGCAGCGCCTCCAGCGGGGTCACCGCGATGGCGCTGCGGGCCGGTCGGATGGTTGCGAGCACCGTGAGAAGCACCCCGACGGCAATGCCGATCAACAATGCCGACGGGGGCACACTCAGGCTCAAGTAGTCGAACTCGTTGGGCCAGATCTGCTTCGCTCCTGCAGCGAGGCAGAAGCTGACGCCTGCCCCGACGGCCACACCCACGATCGACCCGAGCAGTCCCACGAACGTGCCCTCCGTGACCACAGACCCGTAGAGCTGAAGGCGTGAGGCTCCCAGGCAGCGCAGCAGTGCCAGTTCGCGTCTGCGCCCGGCCACGATGACGGAGAAGGTGTTGGACACCACCAGTATCGCCACAATGACGGAGATGCCGGCGAAGGCCAGGAGCAGCCAGGTGATGACCTCGTTGCCGCCGGAGAGCCGTTCGGCTTTGACGTCGACGGCATCGGAGACCGTCATCGCCTCCAGACTCCCCTGCAGTGCAGAGTCATCGATCGTCGCCTGCAGACGTGGGAGAACCGCGGCCGGATCCGCACCCGCGTCAAGCGCGATCTGGATCGCAATGACGTCGCCCTGTTGAGCGAAGTACTCCTGATAGCTCGCCGAGGTTGTCATTCCTCGGTGCATGCCTGCAGTCGCAGGACCGCTGCCCATGGAGGCCAGACCGACCACGGTGAACGTCGTGTTGCTCTGGCTCGGTCCCCGGTAGACGGGCATCGAATCTTCATCAGATCCGACGGATACTGCGGCAACGGAGAAGCGGATCTCGTCGCCGATGCCCACACCCAGATCTGTCGCAGTCGCCTCGTCCAGGACCAGGTCGGAGATTGAGTCGGGCCGTGTGCCTTCGGTGATGGAGAACGTGTCCAGGCTCGTATCCGCGGGTACAGGACTCAGAGCGAACGTGCTCTCAGAGAAGGACTGACCTCGACCCGTGGTGGTCGTGCGAGCGTTGACGGCCGCACCGCTCACACTGTCGACCCGCTCCAGAGGCTTCGCCAAAGGAGAGACTTCCTGCCCATTGACGAAGACGTCCTGGGCCGGAACGATGACGAGGTCCGATTCGGAGAATGTGTGCCCGACCGATTCCTTCAGGCTCGTCTGCAGGGATGAGCTGATGATCAGGGTCGAGGCCACGAAGCCTGCTGCCAGCGCGATGCCGAGACCCACTGCGAGGAATCGCGCCCAGTGGATTCGGATCTCCGCCAGAGCGACTGCGATCACAGATCGCTCAGCTCACCCAGCGCGGAGACCACGGATTCCCTGCTCGGCTGCTGCACTTCGCCCCCGGCTCGTCCGTCCTTGAGCAGCACGACTCGATCGGCGTGTGAGGCGGCTACGGGGTCGTGGGTGACCAAGATGATCGTCTGCCCGTAGCGGGTGGTCGCACCGTGGAGCAGGGCCAGCACTTCTGCTCCTGCCTGGGAGTCGAGGTTGCCTGTGGGCTCATCGGCGAAGATCACGTCCGGACGCGTCAGAAGGGCGCGAGCCACGGCAACGCGCTGCTGCTGGCCACCGGAGAGTTCGTGCGGTCGGTGTTTGAGCCGGTCCCCCAGCTCAAGACGCTCAACGACTTCTGCTTTCCACTCCGGATCGATCTTCTTGCGAGCCAGGGACACCGGCAGCTCGATGTTCTGTTCAGCGGTCAGGGTGGGAACGAGATTGAATGCCTGGAAGATGAATCCGACGCGGTCCCGCCGCAGCTGGGTCAGTTCTTTGTCATTGAGAACAGTAATGTCCTGGCCGCCCATCGTGATGGTTCCGGAATCCACTCTGTCGAGTCCGGCGAGGACATGCATGAACGTGGATTTCCCCGAGCCCGAGGGGCCCATGATCGCGCTGAACCTGCCGGCTTCGAAGTTCACCGTGATGTCATCGAGGGCCGTCACAGCGGTGTCGCCGCGACCGAAGCTCTTTCGCACCGATTGTGCGCTGAGCACGACATCGGCGTTCGTCACATCCGCAGGAGTCGTCATCAGGACCTTCATCAGCTGGTTGAGGTTGCTTAGGAACCACCATAAGCGGTGGTAGCAGAAACCGCCCACCTCAGCTGATGAGGAGGACGGTGTGTGGTGCCCGCGACAGGATTCGAACCTACGACCTTCTGCTCCGGAGGCAGACGCTCTATCCACTGAGCTACGCGGGCAACGGATGCAATGCTATCACCGACTTGTGGTGCTTCCCAAAACGAATCCGCGTGCAATCGAGTCTCGATTGCACGCGGATGTCGGTATCAGGCGCCCTTGAGGTCCTTGCGCCCTGGAACGTATTCCCAGTGCCAGAGTTCATAGGCGTTGCGCTTGGCCCAGTCGGGGTTCTCCCACCCGTACTTCTCACCGTTGGCGACGAGCCACTCATACTGCACGCCGGTTCCGTTCTGGGTTCCTGCACCGAGATCCAGCGCGATTCCCCAGCCGTGGTTGGATGTGCCGGGACGAGCAGCGAATCCGGGCTTGCGTTCTGCGACGGAGATCTGAGATTCCAGCGACCGATACGAGTCGGTGACTGCCAGTTCCTTGCCCGTGTCCTTCTTGAACGCAGCATTCATCTTGGCAAAGGACACCGCAGCGTCCGAACGCAGCTGGTGGTTGCCGACGCCGATATCGCACAGCCATTCCTCGGGGACCTCACCGTTGGATGCCTCGCCTTTCGGAGCCTCGCCTTCGCATCCGGGAAGCACGGTCTTGGTGATGGCACGCGAAGCGGCCTCGACCTTGGTCTGCTTGGCGCTCGGGGCGCCGATGGCCATGCTCGTCTTCTCGTCGTCTGCCTTGATGTCGGCGGAGACGGATTCGGCATTGATGGCGCGAGTCTGGCTGTCGGCAGCAGTCTCGTCGACCTTGACTTCCTGATTGCCGCTCATGTTGCCTGCGACCATAACGGCGGCGATCGCGGTTCCTGTGACAGAGACAGTGGCCAAGGCCGAGAAGGTCGTCACACGACGTCGACGCACCGAACGCAGCAGTGAACCGTCGGATCCGCGGCTGCCCATGCGTGCGGCTACGAAGGCCGAACCGCCATGGTCGGGACGCGCCGAGGCCTCCTTGGCCATCGCGGCCCTACGGGGCGATCCTGCGGCAGCCCTGGCTTCTGCAGCCATCGCGGCGCGACGCGGCGAAAGGGGTGCGGATGGAGTCGGGTTCGAATGCTGCGACACCGATGTCGCGGTCTGTTTCGAAAAGACAGATGGCACAGGTGAAGATGTGTGCTGCTTGCGCAGATCGCGACGGCGAACCAGTGGCATCTCTGCGGTCGAGGACTCACTCGACATATTACTCCGTACTGTTGTCCGTATTTCGGCCGCCATGTATCCGGGCGAACGAAAACCTTATGTCACAACACTATAACGAGCTCGTTACACATTGTCACTTTCCGTTCACACTTGGCGTGTGACCTGGCGTTTGACATGTTTTAGCCCCCACCAGGGCGTCGCAGAACGCGTATTTGCGGGCTCCGGTGGGGGCCTTAGGTAACATATTGTTACAAAGGGACGGGCATTTGGATGACGCGTGTCACACATTCATCGCCGTGCCTGCGTGATGTCATGCTCAGTATTCGTATCGACCCCGCTGCATGGCGTCCTGGACTTCCCCGACGAGCTCTTCCAAGACGTCTTCGAGGAAGAGCAGTCCCAGCACGTTGCCCTCTGCAGACACGACCCTGGCAACGTGAATGCCGACCTTCTGCATCTGGGATAGGGCCTCTTCGACTTCGTCACCTGCAGTCACCGTGAACAGGGGGCGGAATCTCTTCGTCGGAACCGGTGCACCGTATTCGAGCGTGCTGTCGGCATAGAGGACGTCTTTGATATGGAGATAGTCCTGCGGATACCCGTCCTCGTCAGTGACGAAATAGCGCGAGAACCCGGTCTTTCCGACCATGGTGACGAGCTCATCAGGAGTCACACTGGAAGAGATGGTGATCAGTTCGGACATCGGGACCATGATGTCGGCTGCTGTTTTGTCGCTGAACTCCAGTGCGCCCTTGAGGAGCCCGGTGTCGTCTGTGAGCAGACCCTCGCGTTTGGACTCGGCGACGATCGACTCAACCTGCTCGATCGTGAACGCCTCGTTGACCTCGTCGCGTGCTTCGATCTTGAACAGATGCAGGATCGAGTTGGCCAGACCGTTCAGCGGTTTGATGACGAAGCCGAAGACTCGGGAGAGGAAGACGAGCGGGGGTGCCAGCAGCATCACGGCGCGAGCTGAGGCTGCCAGAGCCATGTTCTTGGGCACCATCTCACCGATCACCACATGCAGATATGTGACGACGCCCAGAGACAGAATGAAGGAGATAGTCGAGGACAGCCCGGCCGGAATGCCCAGTCCTTCCAGCGGCCCTGCCAGGAGATGGTGGATGGCCGGCTCTGCCACGTTGCCCAACAGCAGAGAGCAGACGGTGATTCCGAGCTGGCAGATCGCCAACATCACCGAGACATGCTCCATCGCGTAGAGAGCGGTCTTCGCCGCGGACGACCCCTCCTGAGCCCGGGGCTCGAGCTGTGATCGTTTGGCCGCGACCACTGCGAATTCGGCTGCGACGAAGAAGGCGTTGCCCAGAAGCAGGACGACGAGCCAGATCAGGCCGAACCAGTCAGCGCTCATCAGAACTCACCGCCCTGTTCATAGCCGGCTGCGTCGGTCGCACGAAGGAGAATGCGCAATCTCTCGACCCGGCGACCATGCATCCGCTCGACACGGATCAGCGCGTCATCAGTTCGGATCTGGTCCCCTGGCTCTGGGATCCTCCCCAATTCTTTGAGGACGAAGCCCGCCAGAGTCTCGTAATCGGAGTCTTCCGGTATCTCGAGTCCGATCGTCGACGAAACTTCGTCGGGACGAAGCTGTCCCGGAACGATCCATGTGCCATCCCGAGCCGGCCGTGCCGCCACACGCATCCGGTCGTGCTCATCGGCGACCTCACCGACGAGTTCTTCGACGACGTCCTCGAGCGTCACGACACCTGCGGTGCCTCCGAATTCGTCGACGACGACGGCCATCTGCAGGCCCTTGGCCCGAAGCTCCATGAGAAGCGGATCGAGCCGCAGCGTTTCAGGAATCTCTGTCACCTCGGTCATCAGTCCTCCGGCGTAGGCATCGTCACGATTGGGCAGCGGAACCGCAAAGGCCTGTTTGACATGGACGACACCGACGATATGATCCTTATCTTCGCCTGCCACCGGGAATCGGGAGAACCCTGTCTCTCGGGCCTGTTCGATGATCGCTCGTGCGGTCGTATCCTTGACCACCGATGACATGCGTGTGCGCGGTGTCATCACGTCCTCTGCTGTGCGCTCGGAGAAACTCAGCGTCCGTTCGAGGAGGTCGGCGGTCTGCTCATCGAGCATCCCCTCTTCAGCGGAGTGACGCACCAGAGATGTGAGCTCTTCGGGCGACCGACCGACCGAGCCCTCTTCCTGAGGCTCGATGCCGAAGGACAGAAGAATCTTGTTCGCGGTGCCGTTGAGCACGCTGATCACGGGCTTGAAGACGAGCGAGAAGGCATACTGCATCGGCGCGGCAATGCGGCCGGTTGCCAACGGCACTGCGATCGCCAGATTCTTAGGCACCAGTTCGCCGAAGATCATCGACAGGAACGTGGATGCGATGAGAGCGATCGTCAGGGCGATCGGAGCCGCGAGACCCGGGCTCGCGCCCAAGGATTCGAAGACCGGAGCCAGGAGTTTGCCCAGGGACGGTTCCATCAGATAACCGGTCAGCAGGGTGGTGATGGTGATGCCCACCTGGGCCGCAGACAGCTGCGTGGACAGGTGGGTCATCGAACGACGGAGCGTCTTGGCCCCGAACTTGCCGTCTTCCACCGCTTTGTCTGCGGTGTGACGATCGAGCGTGAGAAGGGAGAACTCGGCAGCGACGAAGACGCCGGTGCCGCAGATGAGGATGAGGGCTAAGGCAAGGTAGAGCCATTCCATCAGTGACGATCCCCGCCGTTCGCGGTCAGGAGATCAGGGCAGGTGATGCGATCGAGCCTCAGCGGGTGAGGGTCGTCGTCTGGGGCGCCGGCTTCCCGCCGGCTGGGACTGTCACTGTGCATGGCTGGATCTTACCAACTCCGGGACAGAGGGCGGCCTTCGTCATACCCTGCAGCGCTCTGAACTCCGACTGTTGCGAGTTCGGCAAATTCCCCGAGGTTGCGGGCTCCTGCATAGGTGAACGAGCTGCGTACGCCCGAAGTGATGCCGTCGAGCAGATCCTCGACACCAGGAGATTCTGGGTCAATGTACATCGTCGACGAAGAAATGCCCTCTTCGAACAGGCCCTTGCGTGCGCGGGAGAACGCAGACTCCGTCCGAGTCCTGTTCGCCACCGCCCGCGCCGAAGCCATGCCGAAGCTCTCCTTGTATCTGCGGCCTTCGCCGTCGACGAGAAGATCTCCCGGGGACTCATGGGTGCCGGCGAACCACGAGCCGACCATGACCTGTGATGCACCTGCGGCGAGAGCCAGAGCCACATCCCGGGGGTAGCGCACTCCCCCGTCCGCCCACACATGCGCACCCAGCTCTCTGGCAGCCTCGGCGCATTCGCGGACAGCCGAGAACTGCGGACGGCCGACGGCCGTCATCATGCGCGTCGTGCACATAGCACCGGGGCCGACACCGACCTTGATGATCTGAGCGCCGGCCGACACGAGGTCGCGAACACCATCAGCGGTGACGACATTGCCGGCGACGATGGGCACTCCCAGGTCAGCGGCCGCGATCGAGCTCAAGGTGTCCAGCATCTTCACCTGATGGCCGTGGGCAGTGTCGACGACGAGCACATCGGCACCGGCTGAGACCAGGGCAGAGGCTCGTTCGACGGCGTTGCCGTTGACTCCGACCGCCACGGCGATCTTCAGTCTGTTCTGGTCATCGAGGTTGGGGGCGTAGATCGATGACCGAAGCAGCGACTTGGGAGTCAGGGATCCCAGCACCCTGTCGCTGTCATCGACCACGGCTGCGAACGGAGTCCGGGCCTCGTTCATGGACTCGAACAGAGACTCCAGCTGTGCCCCATCGGACCAGTCGATGTCCGAGGCCCTGATGACATGCGGCGACGGTTCGAGCAGCGCAGACACCGCAGTGAAGCGGTCGACGCCCTTGAGGTTCGTCGAATCGATGACTCCGGCGAGCTTGCCGGAGTCATCGACGACCACTCCGTAGCCGTGGGATCGTTTGGCCAGGACGTGCAGGGCGCTCAGCACTGTGTCCTCCGGGGAGAACCGCAATGCCGAATCGAAGACGCGGTCGCGACTCTTCACCCACTCGATCGTGTCCTGGGCAGCCGATAGGGGGATGTCCTGCGGCAGTACCGCGAGGCCACCTCGGCGAGCCATGGTCTCCGCCATCCGACGACCGGATACGGCGGTCATATTTGCGGCGACGATCGGTGTCGTGGAGCCGGTCGGATCGGTCGTCGACAGGTCGACGTCGAACCGGGAAGTCAGTGAGGACGAATTGGGAACCAGGAACACATCTGAGTAGGTCAGATCATTATTCGGGTCATTTGAGATGAAACGCATAACACTATTGTCCCCTATGCGGACATACTCGGGTACATCGCGTTAGGCTGGTCATGTCGTTAAGCAGCAATTCTTGAATCAGGAAGTAGGCGATCAACGCCGTGTCCGTCAATACTCCGAACCGCACCGTCGACGACTTCGGGTCGAATGAGTGGTTGGTCGAGGAATTGTATGAACAGTACAAGTCCGATAAGAACTCCGTCGACCAGTCATGGTGGCCGTTCTTCGACAAGTACGAAAAGAACGGGGATGGAGCAGCAGCGAAGACTGCAGACGCCGAACCCGCCGCGAAGACCGGCACCAAGCCGGCCGCGAAGTCCAACGTGAAATCAGCATCGAAGGCTCCTGCGAAGCCTGCCGACAAGTCCGCCAAAGACACCTCGGGCGCAGACTCTGTTGCGGATGACAGTCCCCGCGGGATCTCCCCGTCTTCGGCACAGAGCGAGACTCTGAAGGCCGAGACCAAGTCCGTGCCCAAGGTCGTCGTGAAGGACACCGAGCCGAAGCCGACTCCCGAAGAGACCGTGACCCCGTTGCGCGGTCCGGCCAAGCTGATCGCCAAGAACATGGACGATTCGATCGAAGTTCCCACGGCCACGTCCGTGCGGGCGCTGCCGGCAAAGGCACTCATCGACAACCGAATCGTCATCAACTCGCACCTCAAGCGGACCCGTGGTGGAAAGGTCTCCTTCACCCACCTCATCGGCTTCGCCGTCATCCGAGCTCTGCAGAACTTCCCCTCGCAGAACGTGTCCTACGATGTCCGCGACGGCAAGCCCGTCATGGTCTCTCCCGCACACGTGAACTTCGGACTGGCGATCGATGTGCCGAAGAAGGACGGTTCGCGCACTCTTCTGGTGCCGAACGTCAAGAAGGCTGAGACTCTGACCTTCCGCCAGTTCGTCGATGCCTACGACGGTCTCGTCGACAAGGCTCGGCAGGGAAAGCTCACAGCTGACGACTTCGCGGGCACATCAGTCTCACTGACCAACCCCGGCGGAATCGGAACCGTACACTCCGTGCCTCGTCTGACCAAGGGGCAGGGATGCATCATCGGCGTCGGTGCACTCGACTACCCGGCAGAGTTCCAGGGTGCCAGCCAGCACACGATCAACAAGCTGGCCGTGTCCAAGGTCCTGACACTGACCTCCACCTACGATCACCGCGTGATCCAGGGTGCAGGGTCCGGAGAGTTCCTCAAGCTCGTCCACAGCTACCTCCTCGGCGAGGACGGCTTCTACGACGATGTCTTCGAGTCGCTGCGCCTGCCCTATGAGCCTGTGCGCTGGGTGCCTGACGTCTCGGCCGAAGACCAGGACGATGTCAACAAGACCGCGCGCGTCATCGAACTCATCGACGCCTACCGCACCCGCGGACACCTCATGGCGAACATCGATCCGCTCGTGTACCGTCAGCGTTCGCACCCGGACCTCGACATCAACCAGCACGGTCTGACCCTGTGGGATCTCGAACGTGAGTTCCCCACCGGCGGCTTCGGGGCCAAGCCGATGATGCCCTTCCGCAACATCCTCGGCCTCCTGCGCGAGAGCTACTGCCGGACCATCGGCTTCGAATACATGCACATCGCCGATCCGCTGCAGCGCCGTTGGTTCCAGGCCAAGATCGAAGTTCCGCATCAGGAGCTGACTCGTTCAGAGCAGGGACACATCCTCGGTCGCCTCAACGCGGCCGAAGCCTTCGAGACCTTCCTGCAGACGAAGTACATCGGACAGAAGCGCTTCAGCCTCGAGGGCGGCGAATCAGCCATCGTCCTCCTCGACGAAGTCCTCAACCAGTCGGCAGACACCGGTATGGAACAGGTCGCCATCGGTATGGCCCACCGTGGACGTCTCAACGTGCTCACGAACATCGCCGGCAAGTCATATGCGCAGATGTTCCGTGAGTTCGACGGAACGATGTCTCCCGACAGCGTTCAGGGCTCCGGCGACGTCAAGTACCACTTGGGCACCGAGGGTTCCTTCACGTCACCTGCGGGCAATTCGACCGATGTCTACGTCGCGGCCAATCCCAGCCACCTCGAGACCGTCGATCCGATCCTCGAAGGCATCGTGCGCGCCAAGCAGGACTTCATCGACCAGGGAGAAGCCGGTTTCACCGTGCTTCCCGTCCTCGTTCACGGCGACGCGGCGTTCGCAGGTCAGGGTGTCGTGACCGAGACCCTCAACCTCTCGGAGCTGCGCGGCTACCGGACCGGTGGCACGATCCACATCATCATCAACAACCAAGTCGGCTTCACCACCCCTCCGGCCTCGGCCCGCTCGTCCTTCTACTGCACCGACGTTGCGAAGTCGATCAACGCACCGATCTTCCACGTCAACGGGGATGACCCCGAAGCCGTCGTCAGAGCAGCACGACTCGCGTTCGAATACCGTCAGGAATTCAACCGCGACGTCATCATCGACCTCGTCTGCTACCGCCGCCGCGGACACAACGAGGGCGACGATCCATCAATGACGCAGCCGCTGATGTACTCCCTCATCGAGAAGAAGGGTTCGGTGCGCAAGCTCTACACCGAATCGCTTGTCGGCAGAAAGTGCATCACCGATGAGGAAGCCAGCGAAGCGCTCAAGGACTACCAGTCGAAGCTGGAATCGGCGTTCGCCGAGACCAAGGAAGCCGAGACCGGCCCCTATGACGGTGATGCCTTCAATGCACCGCATGTGCCCAGCGACATCGAAGCATTCAACAATGCTGAGACCGCGATCAGCACGGAGACTCTGCACCACATCGGCGAGACCTTCGCCGCTGTTCCGGAGAACTTCACCATCCACAAGAAGCTGCGTGCCCTTCTTGAGAAGCGCAAAGAGATGTCGCTGTCCGGCGGCATCGACTGGGGCTTCGCCGAGCTGCTGGCCTTCGGCTCGCTGCTCATGGACGGAATTCCTGTCCGCCTCGCCGGCCAGGACTCGCGTCGCGGCACATTCGTGCAGCGCCATTCGGTGCTCATCGACGCCGTCAACGGCAACGAGTGGACGCCGCTGCAGAATCTCAGCGACGAACAGGCCCGGTTCTGGGTCTACGACTCGCTGTTGAGCGAGTACGCGGCAGTCGGCTTCGAATACGGGTATTCGGTCGAGCGCAAGGATGCCCTGGTCGCCTGGGAAGCACAGTTCGGTGACTTCGCGCAGGGTGCCCAATCCGTCATCGACGAGTTCATCTCGTCCTCGGAGCAGAAGTGGCAGCAGAACTCCGGCGTCGTCATGCTCCTGCCCCACGGATACGAGGGACAGGGACCGGACCACTCCTCTGCTCGCATCGAGCGCTACCTGCAGCTGTGTGCTGAGTCGAACATGACGGTGGCTCTGCCATCGAGCGGTGCGTCGTACTTCCACCTGCTGCGTCGCCACGCGATGACGACGAACAAGCGTCCGCTCATCGTCTTCACACCGAAGTCGATGCTGCGGCTCAAGGCCGCGGCCAACTCTCCCGAGGACTTCACCTCGGGAACGTTCGAGGCCGTCATCGACGATGCCGTCGTCGATCCAGAGAAGGTCGACCGCGTCGTGATGGTCTCCGGCAAGCTCTACTGGGAGCTGCTGGCTCAGCGGGAGAAGCGTGAAGACACGAAGACTGCACTCGTGCGCGTCGAACAGCTCTACCCGCTCGACGAGGACTCCATCACGGCTCTGCTCGACCGGTACCCCGACAGCGCCGAGCTGGTCTGGGCACAGGAAGAGCCTGAAAACCAGGGAGCCTGGCCGTTCATGGCGCTGAACATGCCACAGCTGCTGGGTGACCGTGAGATCACCGTGATCTCACGTCCCGCCTCCGCTGCGACTGCCACCGGACTCAAGCATGTCCACGAAGTCCAGCAGCAGGAAGTCATCGACCGGATCTTCCGCCGGTGAGCACCGTGACTCCGACGACCGTTGCTGTGATCGGTGGCCCCCTGGTCGCCGGTCACGGCGATGGTCGTGGCCTCGGGTGGGTTGGACGCGTCACTGCCAGGACGTTGCCCAGCCTGCCCGATCTCAAGGTCTTCCCTTTGGCGGTGCCGCACGAGGACTCTTCAGGTCTGCATGCTCGCACCATCGCCGAGGCGTCCCTGAGGTTCACCTCGGACGGTGACAATCGGTTGGTCCTGGCTTTGGGTTCGGGCGATCTCGATTCGGGTCGTTCCGTCGCCCGCGCCCGTCTCGATGTGGCCAATGTTCTCGACGAGGCACTGGCACGAAAGGTTTCGGCGTTCGTCATCGGGCCTCCCCCTGAGTACAGCTCCGAACGCAATCGCGGAATCGCTGAGCTCAATACGAGCTTCTCCGATGTCGCAAAACGACGCGGCATCGCCTATGTCGATACATTCACGCCACTGCTCGGCCATCCTGTGTGGCAGCGCGAGATCGCATCCTCGCGCGAGCATCTTCCCGGACAGGAAGGCTACGGTCTGTTGGCCTGGCTGGTTCTGCACCGGGGGTGGTTCCCGTGGCTCGGTGTCCAAGATGCCATGGGCGATTCCTGACCTTCACACAGCCGTACGAGTCTGGTCTCTGGGACCCGAGTGACACTTTGCCCGGGCACAGTGGTCATGAAAGAATGAAGAATCTAGCGAAGGAGTGAAATCATGAGCAAGCGTAGCCGTAAGCGTCACGACCGCCGCCGTAACAAGGCGAACCATGGCAAGCGTCCCCTCGGCTGATTCGTTCGAATCGACGAGGATACGTGAAGAGGGCGGGGAGAATGGATATTCTCCCCGCCCTCTTCATTTGCCTGTAACAGGCGACTACGCTCCGGCTCCGGGCCAGACGGACTGTTCAGTGGCGATGCGCTGACGAATCTTCTCACGCAACCCCATCGGTGCCTCTTCCCGGCTGCAGGACCTGCGCACCAGCTCCTTGAGCAGTGCCTCGATCTCATACTCGTCGTGACATGACGGACATTGTTCGAGGTGGACAGAGATCTCACGGATCTCCGTCGTCGTCAGCTCTCCGTCAAGATAATGGTAGATGCGCGTCAGAGACTCTGCACGCACACTCTCACAGCATTCATCGCTCATTTCGCACCTCCCGCAGGTTTGGAGAAGCCGCGATCTGCTGCGTAATCGGCCAACCTGTCACGCAGCTGACGGCGCCCCCGGTGCAAGCGCGACATCACGGTGCCGATCGGCGTATCCATGATCTCAGCGATCTCCTTGTACGGCAGACCTTCGACGTCTGCGTAGTAGACGACCATGCGGAAATCCTCCGGAAGCTCCGACAACGCGTCTTTGACGTCGGAGTCGGGCAGATGGTCGAGTGCTTCGAGCTCCGCCGATCGGCCACCGGAGGAGGAATGGCTCGCGGCCTGGGCGATCTGCCAGTCCTCGATGTCCTCACTGCCGTGTTCGAGTGGCTGGCGCTGCTTCTTCCGGTAGTTGTTGATGAACGTGTTCGTCAGAATCCGGTACAGCCATGCCTTGAGGTTGGTTCCCGGCTTGTATTGGTGGAACGCCGCATAGGCCTTCGCGTAGGCCTCTTGGACGAGATCCTCGGCATCGGCAGGGTTTCGGGTCATCCGCAACGCAGCTGCGTAGAGCTGATTGAGATATTCCAGAGCGTCACGCTCGAAACGGGCCGAACGCTCGGCCTTGGTCTCGGGGACTTCTTTGACTGATTCGGTCATCGTAGTCAATGGTACGCCCGTTCTCTCTAGGACGGCAGTGGCGTTCACAGACTTCTCCTTCTGCCTTTCGACTCGGCACCGGCAGGATCGCCTCACCAGTGCGTGTTCCCTCATTCAACACCGGGGCGAGCCCCCACTATTCCCGGACAGCCGTTATGCTTGCCAGTGAGATGCCCGACACGTAGGAAGGACCATAGTGTCTCCAATCAGATTCCTCGCACGGCCCATGCTGGCCGCCGGCTACATCAGCAACGGGGTCGACCGTCTGCGCCGACCAGAAGCGGCAGCCGCATCGATCGGTCCGCTGCTGAATTTGGCACGCAAACAGATCGACGTGCCCATCGACGCACCTACCTTGGCACGCGCCACAGGAGCGGCTCAGGTCGCTGCGGGATCGTTGCTGGCTATCGGCAGATTCCCCCGCGTCAGCGCCACGATCCTCGTCGGCACTTACCTCCTCGACACCGTCGGTGAGCGTATCGCTGCGGATAAGACGACGTCGAAGGAAGACAAACGGGCGCGCACAGAGCGCACCCTGATCCGCACCTCGATGCTCGGCGGCGCACTGCTGGCCAGTGTCGACACAGCGGGCAAGCCAGGACTCTGGTGGCGCACACAGCATGCCGCCGAAGATCTCTGGTCCTCGGTCGAAGACACCTCGAAACAGGCAATGAGTGCGCTTGGCGTTGACTGACACACCCGATCTCACTGCACCCGCCACCGGCGACTGGCTGGCCCCAGCCGCCGGTGGCGGCGTCACCGCGAATGTCAGCGTTCCCGGTTCGAAGTCCCTGACCAACCGCTATCTCATCCTCGCGGCTCTGGCCGATTCCGAGTCGATCGTGCGCGGATGGCTGCGCAGCCGTGACACGGTGCTCATGGTCGAGGCGCTGAGAGCGCTCGGGGCCGACATCGATGAAGTCGACGGCAGTCTGCACATCACCCCCATTGACTTCTCCGCACACCGCGAAGGTCCTCCGATCACCATCGACTGCGGTCTGGCCGGAACCGTGATGCGCTTCGTTCCTCCGCTCGCCGCCGCCACCGGACGTGAGATCGTCCTCGATGGTGACGAGCAGGCCAGGGTCAGGCCGATGTCAGTCATCATCGAGGCTCTGACCCGCCTCGGCGCTTCCATCACTGCAGAGAACAATCTGCTGCCGATGACGATCCACGCACAATCCCACCTTCGTGGTGGGCACCTTGAGATCGACGCCAGCGCCTCCAGCCAATTCGTGTCGGGGATGCTCCTGACCGCCCCTGCGCTGCCCCTGGGAATCGAGCTCGTCAATCGCGGCGATTCTGTGCCCAGCCGGGCCCACGTCGATATGACCATCGAAGTCCTCGCCGATGCGGGGGTCGACGTCACAGAGCCCGAACCCGAACGATGGATCGTCGAGCCTGGCCTGCCGCGCGGGCTCGACGTCCACGTCGAACCGGATCTGTCGAACGCAGCGGCCTTCGTCGCCGCTGCTCTGGCCACCAACGGCGACGTCACCGTTCTCGACTGGCCAGCTCATACGACACAGGCCGGAGACGGATTCCGAGCCATTGCCGAAGCCTTCGGCGGTACTGTGACCCTGGACCGCAACGGTCTGCGGGTCCAGGGGCCCGAAGTCCTGCGAGCAGTCGACCTCGATCTCTCTGCTATCGGTGAACTCACGCCCGTCGTAGCTGCCCTGGCGGCACTGGCCGACGGCACGTCCAAGCTGACGGGGATCGGTC
This sequence comes from Brevibacterium sp. UCMA 11752, assembly GCF_021532235.1. Classification (NCBI taxonomy): domain Bacteria; kingdom Bacillati; phylum Actinomycetota; class Actinomycetes; order Micrococcales; family Brevibacteriaceae; genus Brevibacterium; species Brevibacterium sp. UCMA 11752. The sequence goes on from NZ_JACBOS010000003.1 coordinate 3,112,591, forward strand.
ATCTCCGAGGGCATGAGACCGATCGGCTCTCTGCCCTGCGCCGCGAGCTCGGTGCCATCGGCGTCGACGTGGACGAACAGCCGACGTCTCTGACGATCACCGGTTCGGCCCCGCGCCGCGGAACGTGGCACACGTACAACGATCACCGGATGGTCATGGCCGGAGCCATTCTCGGTCTGCACGTCGATGGACTGGTCATCGAGAACGCCGACACTGTGGCGAAGACACTGCCCGAATTCACCCAGCTGTGGGAAGACATGCTGAGTCGGCGCGCCTGAGATGGCACGGATCTACCGCGACGAGGACTACCGCCCTCGCCCGAGCAGGCGCGGATCTAGGCCACGGACGAAGAACAGGCCGAACCACGACGAGGCGATCGAGGGACTCGTCACTGCCGTTGACCGCGGGCGATATCGAGTAGTCGTCGCCGATCATACCGGCGACGTTCGTGATTCCGGTGGGGCAGGTGCCACCACCTCAAACGTCACGGCTGTACGAGCCTCCCACCTGCGCAAGGACGCAGTGGTGCCCGGCGACATCGTCAAACTCGTCGGCGATACCTCGGGCAGCAAGGGATCATTGGCGCGACTGGTCGAGATCACAGAGCGGCGGTCCCTGCTGCGTCGCAGCGCCGACGACACGGATCCGACGGAACGAGTGATCGTTGCCAATGTCGATGTCATGGGCATCGTCACCGCCACCGAGGATCCGGAGCCCTCATACGGGCTCATCGATCGGGCACTGACAGCGGCTTTCGACGCCGGCATCGCTCCCCTGCTCATCGTGACCAAGACCGACCTGAGACCGGCCGATGACATCATTGAGCGGTTCTCGCAGACCGGAGTCGAGATCGTGTCATCCGGGCTCAGACCCGACGGAACACTGACCGATGCGACTGTGTTCGATCGTCTGCAGGGCCAGATCAGCGTCTTGGTCGGACATTCGGGTGTGGGAAAGTCGACTCTGATGAATGCGCTGGTCCCCCGCGCTGAGAGAGCCACGGGCCATGTCAATGACGTCACCGGGCGCGGTCGGCACACCTCGTCGTCGGCGATCTGCCTTCGTCTTGACGGTGGCGGCTGGCTCGTCGACACACCCGGCGTCCGCAGCTTCGGACTCGCCCACGTCGATCGGGGCACGCTCATCTCAGCCTTCCCTGAACTCGTCCAAGCCACCGCCGAGTGCCCACGCGGGTGCACCCATCAGGCCGATGCGCCGGGCTGTCGGCTCGACGCCTGGGTCGCTGCCGGCAATGCGGGACCCGGCGGAGTCTCACGGTTGGAGTCGCTGCGCAGGCTGCTGCCCTCGACTGGATAAGGTGGAGGAATGAACGACCTCGACCTGGCAACCGAACTCGCCGACCTCGCAGACTCCATCAGCTACCGTCATTTCGTGGCCCAGGACTTCACCGTCGAGACCAAACCCGATCTGACTCCCGTCACCGAATGCGACAGGGCTGTGGAGTCCGCGATCATGGAACGCCTCCACCGCGAACGACCGGCCGACAGTGTCCTCGGAGAGGAATTCGGTTCCCACGGAAGTTCACCGAGGCGGTGGATCATCGACCCGATCGACGGCACTAAGAACTTCGTCCGCGGAGTTCCCATCTGGGCCACCCTGATCTCGCTCTACGACGGCGAGACGCCGATCCTCGGCGTGGTCTCCGCTCCCGCTCTCGGACGCCGCTGGTGGGCCCAGGCAGGTCAAGGAGCATTCACCTCGGCGCTGGGAGAGGCCGCCAAACGCATCCACGTCTCCGACGTCGAGTCCCTCGGGGATGCCTCGATGTCCTACGCTTCGCTGTCCGGCTGGAAGGCCCTCGGGGTCCTCGACGAATTCCTTCTCCTGTGTGAGAGCCTGTGGCGGACTCGAGGCTACGGCGACTTCTACTCATACATGCTTCTGGCCGAAGGTGCGGTCGACATCGCATGCGAACCCGAACTCGAGCTCTACGACATGGGTGCGCTGGTTCCGATCGTTCGGGAAGCCGGTGGGACGTTCACAAACACGGCAGGGGTCAGCGGACCCTTCGGCGGCAATGCCCTGGCCAGCAATTCGCGCCTGCATGAACGTGCCCTTGATTCGCTGGGACGAATTGCTCCTGCCGCCCGTCCTCCCCGCACTCAAGTATGAGTTCGCACCGAAACCCAATCATTTCAGAGGAAGAGGAACCGATGCCCGATGTGATGCGTGCCGATCTCTGGCATTCTATGGCTGATGCAGCCGGTCTGATCAGGGCCGACGGAACAATCGGTGAAACCATCTACGGACAGATGACGGCATTGGCCGAGCGGACCGGAGCCGTGAATCTGGGGCAGGGCGCACCGGGCACTGCCCCTCCTGCCGAGCTCATCGACGCCGCTGCTGATGCCATGCGCGAGGGATACAACCAGTACGCTCCGGGACGGGGCTTTCCTGCTCTGCTCGAGGCTGTGGCTCAACAGCGGCGGCGGGACTTCGGTCACGAGATCTCGGCGGAGGACGTGCTGTATACGTGTGGGGCCACAGAAGGCCTCACCGCAGCCATTCTCGCGCTCCTGCCCCGTGGAGGCACCGTTCTCACTTTCGAGCCGTTCTACGACGGCTACCCGGCGGCTGTCGCCGCGGCGGGAGGCTCATTGGTCACTGTGCCGATCCTGCCCACCGACACGGGAGGCTTCGAACCGGACTGGGTTCGCTTCGACGACGCTGTCGGTGATGCCGAATCCACTCCTTCGATCATCATTGTCAACACCCCGCACAATCCCACTGGGTTCATGTTCAGCGCCGAAGACCTGGCTCGAATCGGCCATGCGGCAGTCGCCGCGGATGCTTGGGTTCTCACCGACGAGGTTTACGAGCAGCTCATCCTCGACGACGCGCCGCACGTGGCTCCGGCGGTTGCCATGGACGACAGTTCACGGGTTGTCACTGTCTCTTCGGCGGGGAAGTCATGGAACGCAACCGGCTGGAAGGTCGGATGGGTGATTGCTGAGCCCCAGGCCCTCCGCGCTATCCAAGCAGTCAAACAATTCCTCACGTTCACCGCGAGCGGCCCCCTGCAGATAGGTGTGGCGCGCAGCCTGGCCGACAACTCCGACTTCATCACCGAGAACCGTGCCTCGCTGCAGCAGCGCGCAGACGTTTTGGTGCCGGCATGTCGTGCCGTTGCCGGAATCATCGCGTCAACGCCGGCAGCCGGGTACTTCACCGTCGTCGACTTCTCGGCCCTGACCGATCTTGACGCCTTCGAGCTCAACGACCTGTTGGCCAGGCGGTACTCGATCGTCGGGATTCCCGTTCCTGCCCTGTGCCGGACTGGGTCCCCTGCACATACGGCATACCGGTCATCCATCCGCTACTCATTCTGCAAGTCTGCAGCCGATGTCGATCGCGGGGCACAGCTGTTCTACGACCTCGCCGCCGAGTTGGACCAGAATCCCGATGCGTTGCGCAGGGAGAGCTGATCTCACTGGCGCCGCTTGAGCACTGAAACAACTGCCCAGCGCAGATAGAGCAGGGGGCGGATCGCATTGCTGCGATCCGCCCCCATTCTTTGTTCGATGCGACCGCCTCGGCGTCAGTGCACCGGTGGCAGTATCAGGCGGTTCAGGCCTTGACGAGCTCGAGTTCGAGTTCGATCTTGATCTTGTTGGAGACGAGCAGCTCGCCGCCGCCGAGAACAGCATTGAACTCCATGCCGAAGTCCTTGCGATCGACCTTGGCGACAGCCGAGAGGCCTGCAACCTGGTTCTCGTTGGGATCAGTGGCAACTCCGCTGAATTCGGTGGCGAAGGCGACTTCCTTGGTCACGCCGCGCATGGTGAGGTCTCCGATGAGTTCGAACTCATCGTTGGACGCTGCATTGATCCCGGTGGACTTGAAAGTCAGTTTCGGGTTGGTCTCTGCCTCGAAGAAGTCAGCACTCTTGAGGTGACCGTCGCGCTGAGGATTGCGGGTGCTGATCGATTCGACGTCAGCCTCGGCGGTGACCGTGCTGTCTTCGAGGTTCTCCCCGACGTTGACGGTGCCCGCGATGTCTTCGAAGTGTCCGCGGACCTTCGAGACGCCGGCGTGGCGAGCGGTGAACGTGAACTCGGAGTGTACGGGGTCGATGTTCCAGGTTCCTGCGGTGAGTCCCTGTGGAAGAGCAGTCATGATTTCTCCTTTTGGTTGAAATTTGAAGTACAAGTGTGACTATAGTTTAGTTTTCAACCATCTGCAAGCCTGAGTCGTCATTGATTTCAGACTGCGTATCTCAGGTGAACGGCAGGTGGACATGTGGCGGACGTCACCTGGCTTCGGTTTGGCCTGCAGGAAACAGCTCGTGTAGAGTAGAGAACACGACGCGGGGTGGAGCAGTTCGGTAGCTCGCCGGGCTCATAACCCGGAGGTCGCAAGTTCAAATCTTGCCCCCGCCACGTTGTGAATGTGCCGCAGCATCGTTGATTCGATGTTGCGGCACATTTTTTGTTTCTGCCTCGCCTCTGTTTCTGACTCACTTCTCCTGGGAGTCCGACTCCACGGGGCACCAGAGAGCAATTGCGCGAAATGCACCCGATTATGCTTCTGACTTGCGAGGACGTAGTATTTAACGAGTAAACAAACGCCGCGGGGTGGAGCAGTTCGGTAGCTCGCCGGGCTCATAACCCGGAGGTCGCAAGTTCAAATCTTGCCCCCGCCACCAAAGTGGCAGAATCCCCAGTCAGTTCTTCTGGCTGGGGATTCTTCGTCTTCACTTCGACATGGACGCCCAACGCATCTCAAAAGGCTGAGCTCCAGCAATGGCAAGGTTATGCTTACCTTGTGACCATTTCTTCCCGCAGCACGCGCGCCGTGGCCGCGACCGCACTGACAGTCCTCCTGCTCACCAGCGCCTGCACCTCCGGCGCCGACACCGACAAGGACGAGGGCACCGGCAAGAAGGACGTCGCCACCGGTGGCAAAGCCTTCGCCACGGCAGACAAGGAAACCGCGAAGCTTGGCAGCGACGCCGAGCCCGGAGCATTCCCACGCACGGTGAGACATGCCAATGGCACCACCGAGATAGCAGAGCGGCCCAAACGCGTCGTCGTCCTCGACACCGGTGAGCTCGACGATGTCCTCGCTTTGGGCATCACGCCCGTCGGCATGGTCACAACCGAGGGGGCACACGCAGTGCCGTCCTATCTTGCCGATCAGGTCAAGGGCGTCGACACGGTCGGAACTATCAACGAACTCAACCTAGAGGCGATTGCCGAACTCGAGCCAGACCTGATTCTCGGTAGCCAGCTGCGTGCCGACACCCTCTACGAAGAACTCGATTCCATCGCACCCACCGTATTCTCGATTCGTCCGGGGTTCCCCTGGAAGGAGAACTTCGCTCTCGTCGGCGAAGCATTGGGTATGGAAGATGAAGCAGCAGACACGCTCAACGACTACACGAGAGCCACCGACGATCTCGATGAGGCAGTCGAAGGCAGACCGACGATATCGCTCGTACGCTTCATGCCCGAGAGACTGCGGCTGTACGGCAACAAGTCCCTGATCGGCGTCATCCTCGATGACGCCGGGTTCGCTCGTCCCGAAGCCCAGGACATTGCTGAACTCGCGGTGGAGATCTCTCCGGAGAACCTCGATCAGGCCGGTGGCGACTACGTCTTCTACACCAGTTATGGCGACCCTGCGGCAACCGGTGAGACCACAGCACTCTCCGGCAGCCAGTGGACGGGCCTGTCGGCCGTTGAGGACGGCAGAGCCTTCCGAGTCGATGACGACGTATGGTTCCTCGGATTGGGCCCCATCGGCGCGGGGCAGATCGTCGATGACCTCGACAGCTATCTGACCGACTGACTGAACGGGAAGAACGTCTCCTCCCCCATTGCGCTGACCGTCCTCTGAGAACCAGCACAGAAGTCGAGCCCTTGGAATCCGATCGGATTCCAAGGGCTCGACTCATTCAGCGTCGACCGGTGCAGACGTCAGTTGCCTCCGCCCTGATCGGCCGGGGCACTGGCCGGAGCCGAAGCTCCGTCCTTTGAACCATCCTCGGCCAGAGACGGATCGGCTGCCACCGCATCCTCAATCGCATTTTTGAGACGATCTTGAGCCTTTCCGTACTTCTCGAAATCGCCCTCCTTCAGGGCTGCGTCGGAGTCCTCCATCGCCTTCTTGGCTTCCTGCAGCGCCTCGTTGAGGTTCTGGTCAGCAGGCTTGGCACCGGAGTCACCGCCGCTGCTCGACCCACCTGACTCGCCGGAGCCGCTGTCCTCAGTGCCGGCGTCTCCGGCCTTGGCACCGGAGTCGCCGCCGAAGACCTGGTCGAGAGCCTCATCCAGGGTCGGAGCGAATCCGATGTCCTCACCGAAGGCCACCAGCACGTGTTGGAGCAGTGGGTAGGACGTGTCGCCGGCGGACCGGACGTAGACGGGCTGCACGTAGAGCAGGCCGCCGCCGACGGGCAGCGTCAGCAGGTTGCCGTTCTGAACTTCAGACTCGCCCTGACGCAGCAGGTTCAGGCTGCGCTGCACATCGGGGGCAGTGTTGAAGTTGTTCTGTGCCTGACCCGGACCGGGCACCGTCGTGTTACGCGGCAACTGCAGAAGACGGAGCTTGCCGTAGCCATCTGCCACTTCTCCCTTGGAACTGCCGGCGTCGGCATCCGCTGACAGGAAGCCGGTCAGGTTATTCCGTGCCTGCCCTTCAGAAGAGCGCGCTGGAATGTAGGAGCTCGTGAGCGAGAACGACGGAGTCTTCTGGCCCGGCATCTGCAGAGTCATGTAGAACGGAGGCTGCGTCAGACCGCTGTTGGCCTCCTTCGTCGGATCCGTGGGCAGCGTCCAGAAGTCCTGGCCGGTGTAGAACTCACTGGCCGTGGTCACGTGGTACTTCGTGAGCAGATCACGCTGCACCTTGAACAGATCTTCCGGATACCGCACGTGGCTCATCAGGTCACCCGACATCTCTGACGACGGTTTGATGAGGTCAGGGAATATCTTCATCCACGTCTTGAGGACGGGATCGTCTTTGTCCCACTGGAACATGTCGACCGTGCCGTCATAGGCATCGACCGTGATCTTGACGGAGTTCCGAATGTAGTTGACCTCTTCATCCGGAAGTGTGGCCACCGCGTTGGGCGCAGTTGCCGTCACTGAATCCTCGGTCGCCTCCTGCAGCGGCTGAGGCGTCGAATACGGGTAGTCCTTTGCCGTCGTGTAACCGTCAAGGATCCACTTGATCTTGCCGTCGACGACAGCGGGGTACGGGTCGCCGTCGATCTTGAGGAACGGTGCCAGCTTCTGCACGCGCTCACGTGGGTGACGCTCGTACAGGATCTGCGACTCATCGTTGACTGCATCGGAGAGCAGAATCTGCTCATCCTGATACTTCAGCGCGTAGGCCAGACGGTTGAACAGGTTGCCCAAGGTCGGACCGCCGTCGCCGGTGAACGTGTTATTCACCTGGCCCGAACCGCTTTCCTCATCGGAGGGATAATCGAGCTCCCGTGGTGTCGCGCCCTTCTCGCCGCCGACGATCGAGTAGTCCGGTGAGTTCTCACCGAAATACACGCGCGGCTCGTATTCGGGGAACTCCCCCTTAGGCGGAATATCGGACTCCATGAACAACGGCTCACCATCAGGGCTGCGCTGGTTGCCATTGGCGGCAACGACACCGAACCCGTGGGTGTAGACGATCGCACGGTTGTACCAGCTCTGGTTATTCACCGAGTCCGGGGCCAACTCACGAACCGCGATCACAGTGTCGCGCATATCGCCGTCGATCTCGTAGCGATCGACGTCGAGCTGCTCTGGGAAGGAGTAGTAGGGCCTGACCTGCTGCAGCTGGCGGAACGTGTCCGAGACCAGGTTCGGGTCGAGAAGACGGATCGACGCAGCGGTCTCAGCGTCTGCCCGCAGAGCGCCCTTCTCACCGCTGGTGCTCGGCTCATACGCAGTCACATCGATGTCGTCGAAGTCGAAGCCATCACGAGTCGCATCGATGTTGTGCTGAATGTACTCGGATTCCAGGCTCTGCTGAGAAGGGCCGACCTGGAACTGCTGGACCATCGCGGGATAGGCGATGATCGAGATGCCGCCGAGGACGATGAGCGTCGCGGTCGCGATCAATGAGATCCGCCAGTTCCCCTTCCAAGCCGTATAGACGAACAGGAACGCCACCAACACCGCTGCTATTGCAACGATGGCCATGGCCGGCAGCGCCGCCCTGTCATCGGTGTAGGTCACACCGGGAACGATGCCGCCGGTTGACGTCATCCGTTCGTACCTGGCCAGCCACAGACGGCCCGCCTGAACGAGGACCAGAACGCTGACGGTGATTCCCAGCTGCCACTGGGCCGTCTTCGTGAGGATGACACCCTTCTGCTCCCCTGGACGGATGCCGCCGAAGAGATAATGCCCGACGAGTGCGGCGATAAGCGCCAGCAGAACGGCCATCCCCACTTGATCTCCGATCAGTCGCAGACCGGGCAGAACGAAGACGAAGAACGACTTATCCATCCCGAACTGGGCGTCCTGCGAACCGAAGGAGGTCGAGTTCATCCACTGGAGAACGGTGTTCCAGTGCGAGGAAGCGGTGATTCCGCTGAGCACGCCGACGACTGCTGGGATGGCGAATGTCGCGACCCTGCGCAGCGGTTCGATAGCTTCACGGTACCGGTCGAGGTTCTCCTGACGCGGAGTGGTCGGCGCGTACACCGGACGATTGCGGAAGGCCAGATGCAGGCTCAGCCAGACTGGGACCGCCATGACCACGAATCCGGCCGCGAATGTCAGTCCGCGGGTGAACCACATGGTGCGGAACACCTGCGAGGCATCGATCTGTTTGAACCACAGGATTTCGGTGTACACCTGCGTGAATGAGATGAAAGCAACGAGCAGAATCGCCACTGACACGAGAGTGAGCAATAGGGGCGAACGTCTGGGCCGGTTCGTCGGCATTCGTGCGGAGGTGGGTGAGGACGGAGAGCTCACTACTGCCCTTTCTCGTTGTTGTCGGCGCTGCCAGCTGAACACTTCTTGAGATCCGAAGTGTCTCCGGCTGCGTACTGCTCCACGGCATTCTGCGCATCATCGAGCGTGTCGATGCGCGCCACCGTGATCTTGGACTGATCGGCAGCCTCGATGACCTCTGCGCAGTTGTCTGCGGGCGAGAGGAAGAGCTTCGCACCCTTCGCAGTCGAGGCCGCTACCTTCTGTCGAGCCCCACCGATGGGGCCCACATTTCCTGCAGGATCGATCTCGCCGGTCCCTGCCACATGCTTTCCACCGGTCATAGCACCGGGCGTGAGTTCGTCGACGATCGCCAATGCGAACATGGTGCCCGCTGAGGGGCCGCCGATGCCTTCGACGTTGAAGGCCACATCGACTGGGAACTCAAAGTCCTGTTTCATGCTGATACCGATGGCTTTGCGCCCGTCGATCGTCTCTGGTTTCAGCGCGACATCGACGTTCTTCCCACCGCGTTCGACAACGAGGTCGACCGAGTCGGAGGATTGAACCGTCTCACTCATCACCTGTGCAGCTGCCGGATCGGAATCCAATTTCTTCCCGTTCACGGAAATGATCCGGTCGCCCTTGCGCAGTGCCGCCTCGGCCGGCGAATCGGGAACCACATCACCGACGAGGAGGTGGACCTTATACGGTTTGTCGAGCTGTCCCATTGCTGCGGCAACGGCCACGTCCTGGCTGGATGACATCTCCACCGCATTGGAAGCGGCCACGTCTTCCCGCGTCGTATCAAGCGGGTAGTAGGCCTCCGTGGGGATGACCGTCTCCTTGCCGTGGAGCAGAGCGCCCAGCGCCTGCGAAGCATAGGTATCCCGGCCCGGGCCGCCGCTCACAGCCACTGTGAGCATATCGATGCGGCCACTGGTGGGGTAGGTTTTGGCACCGGAGACGTCGATCATGGGGTTGTCCTGGTAGTCACCGAGGGTGTTGAACACCGGCCCCGGCAGCTGCAGCATGTATGGCACCGGCAGCAAAACCGCAAGAGCGATGAGGATGTATGTCATGACCCCTGAAGTCGTGGTCAGACGTGGAGCGCGTCGTCGAGTGTCGCCACGCGTCGGTGCTGCGGGCACCGGCACGGCCCGAGGGGCATTAGCTGTCATGTGATCCTTTCGCTGCACCGCCCAACTAGTCTAGTTGAAACCTGACCGTGAGTTTCACAGACTCCTTTCGCCCGGTGCGAACATCATCCGAAACCTCCCGGAATTGGGAAGCTTCCCACATGCGGAACCGTTAACGTATAAGACAAACCGATCCTTGGGGGCTTTGAGAAAAATGAGCGATGACAACAACAACGAGCAGAATCCGTTCGAGCAGATCTTCGGAATGCTGTTCGGAGCGAACGGTCCCGGCTCCGGTCAGGGCGATGACAAGGACGGCAATCCTGGTGCGCAGGGTTTCCAGATCGACCCGGCGATGATGTCGACCATCATGAATCAGATGCAGGGTCTCTTCGGACAGGGAGCCGATCCCCAGGCGCAGGCGACGTCGATCGCGCAGAAGGCCGTTCCGACCCCTGACCCTGCGGTGGGTCAGGAATCCGTCAAAGCGACCACAGATGCCTTCCGACTTGCTGAACTGTGGCTCGCCGAGGCGACCGAATTCTCTGTGGCCAATCGAACGGCACGTACTCTGACCCGCGCGGAGTGGGTCAGTGAGACCATGCCGGGGTGGCAGAAATTCGTTCTCCCGATCAAAGAGAACATGTCCACTGCCCTGACAGAGACCCTTGAAACTCAGGTTCCGGCAGAGATGAAGGGCATCCTCGCCGGTGCCTCATCGATGTTCGGCTCGATGAGCGATTCGATGTTCGCCATGCAGATCGGTCAGGCAGTGGGTGCGTTGTCGGAGAGCGTTCTCACCGGCACCGAGGTGGGACTGCCCCTGCTGCCTCATGACAGCGCAGTGCTCGTGGAGACCAACGTGGAGAAGTTCGCCTCCGAGATCGACGTCGACGCCTCGGAAGTCAGGATCTACCTGGCCGCCCAGGAACTCGCGCACCTCGCACTGTTCGAACGCGCTCCCTGGCTCAGCGCACAGGTCGAAACTGCACTGACCCGCTATGCGCAGGGTCTGAAGGTCGACACTTCACAGATTGAGGACATGGCTTCGCAGGTCGATCCGTCCAACATCTCCGACCTCAGCGACAATATCCGTCAGGGCCTGTTCAATCCTCCGACCACCGAGGATCAGAAGAAGGCACTGACGAATCTGGAGAACCTCCTCGCAGTCATCGCGGGCTGGGTCGACGTGGTCGTCTATTCCGCCTGTGCGCATCTTCCCGGACGCGATCAGATCCGTGAGGCCCTGCGCCGCCGCCGAGCCACGGCAGGCCCTGCCGAGAAGACTTTCTCAACCTTGGTCGGCTTGGAGTTCAATCCACGGCGTCTGCGCGACGCTGCGGCTCTGTTCGGATACCTCGAGACCCAGGGAGGCACCGGGGCCAGAGACAAGGTGTTCTCCCACCCCGACCTGTTGCCGACTACACAGGACCTCGACGACCCGTTGGGCTACTCCGAACGCCGGCACGCCGAATGGACGAGCGAATCCACCCTTGACGAAGCACTGAGTCGAATTCTTGACGAAGGCATTGAAGGCACCGAGTCCAGCGAAGAATCGGAGCCGCAGAACGATGCCGGCTCAGATACCGACGCATCCGATGCCGACTCAGATTCCGACGGTGGATCAGACGACGGCGATGAGACCGGCGGTCGCAGCGAGAACTGAATGATTCATCTCGACACAGCTCGCGCCGAGATCGGTGCCACATCAACGCCGACTGACTTCGCGGCCGACTTCGAACGCCTGTTCTCTGCCGTCGGTGACGGAGCACTGCGCCGCGGGGTCGGCGCTGAGCATGTCACTGCCAGCTGCCTCGTCTTCGACCCTGACACCGAGTCCGTGCTTCTCAACCACCACCGCAAGGCTGGCCTCTGGGGTCAGTTCGGTGGGCACCTCGAGGCCGAGGACGACAGTCTGCGCTCAGCGGCACGCAGAGAGGCCATGGAGGAGAGCGGGCTGAGCCGGCTGACCTGGTTCTCACCTGCCCCGATCGATCTCCATGTGCATGATCTCTCGGCTTCGTTCGGCGCCTGTGAACGTCATTTCGACGTGGTGTTCGCCGCAGTCGCTTCCGTGGATCAGGTCCCCGTCGTCTCCGACGAGTCCCTCGCAGTGAAGTGGTTCCCGCTCAGCGCGCTGCCATCCTCACTCATACCCGATCTCGTCGTACGACTGCCGAAGCTCTACCGGGCAGGGGTGGCATCCCAGCAGCTCAGCGACCGCCACCCCGGCTGAACTGCTCCCCCGCACTGAAACCCTCAAGGTAGAGCTTCGCGTCCGCCTGCCTGGGGTGCCTGTCCGCCAACTCGTGGAATGCCCTGGAATGCGGGCCTATCTGCAGATGCGCAAGTTCATGGACGATGACTGTCTCCAACACCCAACGAGGCACTGTCTGCAGACGGTGGGAAACCCTGATGTCGCCTGACGACGTCGTCGTCGATGCCCATCGACTGATGTTCTGATTCGTCACCCACCTGATCGACTGCGGACGCAGACGTCCGTCGAAATAGCGCTGGCTCATCTCATCCGCCAGAGAGACGAGGTCGGCCGCCGAAGAATGGTCCCTGGCGGCAAGCCGATTGAAGAGATCGGTCAACGACCGAATATTGTGCTCCACGCTGTATCTCACAGGCGTGCTGAGAACGTATGTATCCACTTCCTTCGAGACCGAGATGGTCTTCTTCCGACGTGTAGAGCGGCGCACTTCGATCTCTCCGCGGGCAATCGCCCGCAGCACGTCCTCTTCGGTCCATCGCTGTTGAGTTGCCACAGACCAATCATAGGAAATTCAACGGACATTATTTCGCTCGTCTCTAGTTGTGAGTTTCCTGAGTATCGATATTCTGCACTGCCTGCCGGGCTGTCCACAGGCCGAATTGCCCGCCATGGGCTCCAGGTGCGGAAGTGACCTACGCTTTCACTCTCCGCGGAGCAACTCCTTCAATTATTCAAGGCACCTTTTCTCCACAGCTCATGGCGAGATATCCACAGGTTATCCACACGCTGTTGACTCGTCTGTGCATGAACCGACATTGACGGGGCGGCAAATGCAGAATAGGTTCTATGATTGACCCCGGAAAACCCGGAGATGCGTGCGGAAGGGGAAGCTGCACGAGTCTCCGCGAGCGCCTGGGGCACACAGCGGTTGAGGGCACGTCGGAATGCATTTTCCGGCTTGCCCTCAACTGTTTTCCACAGGGTTTTCCACAGTTCCATCTCGGCCATGGCGGATGTCGTCCACCTTCACTACTGTGGAAGTTCGAGGCGTTCGAGGCGAGGTGGAGACATGTTCCGAATTTTTCCCAGTGTGCCGATCACATGGCGTTCACCATCGTGCGTGCAGTTCGGCGTCGATGATCCTGCCCTCATCGACGGTCTCCTGCCCGCAGATGTCGCTCTCGTCGAGGAGCTGCGGATGGGTGTCGGTTCAGCCCAGTACTACTCGAGAGCTCAGGATCTCGGTGCCGACCTGGGCCGGGCGAGCTCGCTGATCACACTGCTCGATGAAGCAGGCGTCATGGTTCCCGACGATTCCGATGCCGTCATGACGACGAAGAGTTCGCCGCTGTTGGCGACTGCGCAGATCTTCGCCCTCTCACCAGATCGTGTATCGCGGGTCCTAGGAGATTCGCCGATTCTGGTGGTGGGGCCGCTGAGAGCCGTCACAGAACAGTATCTCTCCGCCTCCGGTTTCGCCATAGCAGATCAGCATCGCGTCGAAGACCTCGATCTGATGTCCTCACCGCTGGTGATCACAACTTCGTACCTCGTACCAGACATTCACACTGCCACTTGGCTCACGGACCGTGAGGTCCCGCATTGCCAGATCGTGATCGGGGAATACTCTCTCGAGATCAGCGGTCTCATCCGGCCCGGGACGACGCCGTGCGCCGTGTGTGAGTGCCTGCGGAGGAAAGACGCCGATGATTCCTGGCTGGACCAGTACCCCCACGTCCGAGCCCTGCCAGACCGTGAGAGCCTCAGCGATCCCTTGTCACGTGGAGTGGGCGCACTCAACGCCGTCCAGATCCTCAGACGAGCTCTGCTGCGCCCAGACACCGAACCGGTGCGCAGAAGCGTCTCTCTGGCCACAGGTATCGGCACAGACGAGGCTCTGTCGTTCCATCCTCGCTGCCAGTGCCGCGTTTCCGTCCCCCACTTCGACCTAATCGACGAGCAGGCTCAGTAACCCTGACCCATAGAGTTCGAGTTTGGTGGCGCCGACTCCAGGGATCTTCGCCAATGACGTCATGTCCTGCGGTCTGATCTCTGCGATCGCGGAGATCGATGTGTCGGTGAGAACGAGATAGGGAGGCAGTCCCTGTTCCAAACCGACGTGGGCCCGCCATCGTCGCAGTCTGTCGAGGAGTTCGAGGTCGACGTCGGCAGGGCAGTTCGCACACCTGGACAGGGCTCGGTCGACCTGGGATACGAGCACCTTGCCACACGATCTGCAGCGATTCATCGCCACCGAGGTCGCAGTCCGACGGCCCTGGCCCACTGTTTGATCGACTCGCCCGAGTTCACTGAGGAATCGGGACGGCTTACGTGGTCGCTGCTTGGAGTCATGGCGTGACTGTGACCAGCTCAGGCTGAGGTCACGGCCCGCACGAGTCAGTGCGACATAGAACAGACGCCGCTCCTCAGCGACCGTTCGCGGCGTCTGGGCGTAGCTGATGGGCAACAGGCCTTCACTGAGCCCGACGAGGTGCACACTGTCCCATTCAAGACCTTTGGCCGCGTGAAATGAGGCGAGGGTGACACCCTCGATGTCAGGGGCGAATTGGTGTTCGGCTCGATCGCTGAGGTCTGCGAGAAACGTTTCCAATGGCACCGGCAGCTCAGATCCTGACTGATGGGTCTCCGCCAGATCGACCAGAGCCTTCAGAGATTCCAGTTTCTGTCTGCTTGCCCCTGCCGCGGGTGGTTTGCTCGAGTATCCCAGGGACACCAGCACCTCGGCAACGACCTCCGGCAGGGGTCTGCCGCTCGAGGTGGCGCGGGCCGCTTTCAGCATGAGGACGGCCTCTTTGACCTCCTTGCGCGCGAAGTACCTTTCCCCGCCGCGCAGAACGTACGGGATTCCGGCCGCCGCCAGAGCCTGCTCATAAGCGGTACTCTGTCCATTCGTACGGAACAGAACCGCGATGTTTCGCGGTCGGCGACCGGCGTTGATCTCGGCAGAAATGGCCTTGACGACCCCGGCGGCTTCAGCGTCATCGGTCGGATACTCGGTCATCGCCGGCTGCTGTCCCTCGGGATTGTCTGTGCGCAGGGTCAGTGCCGAGCGGGATGTATGCCGAAGCAGGTTGTTCGCCGTCGACACAATCGCCTTCGTCGACCGGTAGTTGCGGACCAGCTGGATCGTCGTCGACGTAGGCAGTGACGCGTCGAGGGTCCTCAGAAGTGAAGAATCTGCTCCGGCGAACGAATAGATCGTCTGTGCCGGGTCACCGACTACGCAGAGGTTGTCCCGTGGCCCCAGCCAGCGCGAGAGCACATCATATTGGAGGGGTGAGACGTCTTGGAACTCGTCGACGACGAAGTGTCGATACTGATCACGAATGTCTGCTGCGATGGCCGGGTATTCTGCGAGCATTCCGTCCAGAACGAGCAGAACGTCTTCGAAGTCCATCAATCGGCCGCGTGTCTTCGCTTCGCTGTATGCCTCGAAGATGCGCACCATGTCTTCGACGCCCAATTGTCCCGGAAGATCGCGTGCTGCGGCTTGGGTGGCATAGTCATCGACACCGAGGAGGGACGCGGCAGCGAATTCGAGTTCGGAGGCCACATCTCGATTCAGTTCCCGGCTGGTCTCGATCCCCATGCTCTGCAGCACTGAACCGAGGATCCCGGCCTTATTGTCGATGATTCGGGGGAAGTCGCCGGTCGCGAATCGATCCCAGAAGAAGCGCAGCTGGCGAAGAGCTGCCGAGTGAAAGGTTCGAGCCTGGACAGCGGGAACCCCGAGGTCGCGCAGACGAGACCGCATCTCTCCTGCTGCCTTGGCGGTGAAGGTCAGAGCCAGAACGTGGTTGGGAGGGAAGACATCGGTGGCAATGCCGTAGGCGATGCGATGGGTCATGGCACGGGTCTTGCCCGTTCCGGCTCCGGCCAGGACGATCACCGGTGTGGAGAACTGGGTGGCGACCTCTTTCTGCTCCTCGTCGAGAGCGTCGAGCAGCGCTGCGGCCTGAGCGTTCAAATGTTGTCCAACCAGCTGTAGAGGAGCTGCCCTGCGATCGAGACGAGTCCAGGTGCCCGGACCGTGCCGTGTTCGATGGCTGCGCGCAGTTCCTCACGCGTGAACCAGGTCAAGGTGGCGATCTCGGCCTCGTCGGCAGCGAATTCGAGGCTCGGAGCCTCAGCTGAGAAGCCGAGCATGAGTGAGCACGGGAACGGCCAGGGTTGGGATCCGAGGTACTTCGGGTCCACGACTTCGACGTGGGCCTCTTCGAACACCTCACGAATGACTGCGTGTTCCAGGGTCTCACCGGGTTCGACGAATCCGGCCAGCAGGGAGTAGCGGTCGACTTCCCACGCTGCATTGTTTCCCAGCAGCACTCTTTCGACCCCGTCCTCGTCTGTGTTGATGATGAGGACGATCACGGCCGGGTCGGTGCGAGGGAAGTGTTCGCTGCCGTTGTCTGGGTCCGTTCTCACCCAGCCGCCGAGGGTGGGACGGGTCGGCTGCCCTGTGCGGGGCGAGAACTGGTGGGCTCTGTGCCAATTGCCCAGGCCCACGATCTCGCATGCCAGAGACACCTGCACGTCGTCGAGAGACTCGGCCAGCTGACGCAGCGGCATCCACACAGGCTCGGCGCTGTCGATACCCTCGCCCGGAGCGGTCAGCAGATCTGTGGCGTCGCGGGCACGAGAAGTCGCCAGCGAGGTGTCGAGCTGGCTGCGACCGGAATCATCAAGGGAGACCCCGATGTACCGGTTTCCTTCGTCATCGCGGCCGAGGTAGATCTCTGTCTGCTCCCCCGGAACCATTCCGGGGTCGCTGATGAACAGGCCCCCGGCCGCCACGAGGAGTGACCCACGATGTTCGAACACGGGTTTTGCTCCGCTGGCCCACAGTTCCTGCAGGTCACCGTCCTGACCACGAGAGAGATGGTCTCGATCGATTCCGTGGCGGGCCAGACTGATCGGCTTCACGAGTGGCAGTGGCTTCATGCCCTCCACGATAACGCAGGGCCCTGACGCCGGAAGTGTGGGTGCTGACACGCTCAACAGCCGAATCTCCGGTCTCCGGCCGCGCCAGACGGTAGATTGGGGAGGGTGAATACCAAGGCGCTCAAGTTGGCAGCTGTCGCGGCAACGATGCTCGAAGACTTTACCCCGACGCAGTGGGTCCCCCTGCCGTCACTGGGGTTGGGAATCAGAGTACTGCTTGACGATGGTCAGCAGCAGTTGGTTGCGACGGCACAGACGAGTCTCGATCGATCCGCAGACACCGGTTCGGCCGCTGAAGCTGCTCGAATCTACGACACGATGTACCCGCATGCCGGGTTCACTTGGCCCCATCTGCGCGCCATCATCGAGGTTGAGGCCGACTACTTCGATACGTCTGCGCCCATCACGGTGACTCTCATCGAGCCCTTGCCCGGTGCCCCCGTAGGCGATCAGGCCATCGCTGACATCGCGCGGGCGAGCTCGTTGGCACAGGCCCTGGCCACCCTGCATTCGGCGGCTCCGGAATCGATCTCCGAGGCGGGGTTCCCCGTCGAAGACCCGTCTCGTTTCCAGTTTCAGATCTTGGAGCGCCTCGATCAGGCCGCAGCCACGGGCCGGGTGCCGGCGGATCTGCTCCAACATTGGGAAGAGGAGTTCGAGAAGGTCTCCCTCTGGCGCTTCCTCGCCACCCCCATCCACGGAGCGATCGACGAGACGAGCGTCTACACCGACCAGGAGCGGGTGCTCGCGCTGTCGGGAATCGAACGTCTGCGGGTCTCCGATCCTGCCATCGATCTGGCCGCAGCCTCTGCGCTCATCGACCCTGCCGCTGTGCCGACATTCTTCAGTGAGTACAGAAACTCACGACCCCGCGCCGACGAACATGTGATCACTCGTGCCGAACTCCTGGCCGAGTTCGCTGTCCTCGACTGGCTCCTCGAAGCGGTGGATTCCGGCGATGAGGAGGCTGTACAGGACGCGGGAGAACTTCTGTCCTCGTTCAACGACGTCCTCTTCGCGAAGGACGCCGCAGCCCCCAATGCCGCTTCCCCCGGTCCGGCAGCCGCGAGCACCGACCACGGCTCAGCTCCAGAGGCGGGTATGGCGCCGGACGAGCGCGAGTCGGAGTCACAGAGCAAGTCGCAGACCGATGCTGGGCTCGAGACCGAGACCGTCATCGACGAGGAGTCTGAACTGGACGATGTTCAACCGGATGACGCTGACTCAGACGATGCTGAGCCCGACGACGGAGTTCACCGCCCCTGATCCGGACCTGGTCCTGAGCTGAGGACCGCATCCGTTCGCCGGCCCAGACTGTTTCACCGCCTCATCTGCTGTCGTTGTCCTCCAGCCACGCAATGATCTCGGCTTCCTCAGGAAGCTGAGTGAACTTCACAATGTCGTCGCTGCCGACGAAGTAGAAGGTTCCCGTCACCTCGGTGATTTCGGGGTGGACACGTTGGATGGCGAAACGATAGAGAGCCAGCTGCCATTTCATCACCTCAAGCGTCTTCTCATCCGGCTGTTTGGAGGTCTTCCAGTCGACGACTTCAGCATGATCGCCGGTGATGAATACCGCATCGATCTTCCCGGGGACTCTGAATCGGCCGAGGACCAGTTCGAAGGACATTTCGATGTGGTCGGCATGCCTGCTCGCGAACTCGGAGTCGATGAACGTCTGCTGCAGACGCTCAATCGTGGTCTTGTCGATGGCCTGGACCTGCTGTTCGTCGTCGACGTCGATGCTCGCCTGTCCGAAATGCTGCTCGACCCAGGAATGGAAGGTGGTCCCGATCTCGGCGGCTCTGCTCGGCGGATTCGGGATCGGGCGCAGGGTCTGGGTGATGAACTGCTGTGGGTCTCTGCGCCACGAGACAAGAGCGGTCGCCGACAGTCGATCCGGGACGCTTCCTGTGCTTGCTGTGCCTGGACGGCTGCTGATCCGCAGTGCCTGTCGCGCATATTCGCCCACGAGCCCCGGGCGCTTTGCCAGTTCGCCAAGACCGGCTGGTGCGGCGGAGCTGACCCATTCGGCCGCACGTCGAGCCGTGGACACACGTTCTGTTCGCGGCACGGGCCAGATGCTTGTCTCGATACGGTCCTCCGCGGATTCTTCGGCAGGTTCCGGCATCTCGACGTCGCGCTGCAGCACTTCGATCGCTTCGGTCAGGAACGGGGACGGCTCGTCGGGGTTGGCTCTGGCACCCATCAGTTCTGCGCCCAACCACAGATAGTGCTTGGCTCGGGTGAATGCGACGTAGGCGAGGCGGCGCTCTTCTTCCTCATGTGCGTCGGCGATGGCTGGTTTGATGAATTCGCTGACCCATTCGTCGAGTGCCTTCTTCGTGTCGAAGTCGGCAGTGCGAAGATCATAGTCAACCAGATGGGCTCGGTCACCCCGCAGCGGATACGGCAGAGCGGTCCTGTCCATCCACCCCTCTTTGTCACGCGGTTCCGTCGGGAAGTCCTTGACCACCAGTGACGGCACAGCGACTGCATCGAATTCGAGGCCCTTCGAGGCGTGCACGGTCATGATATCGATCGCGTCTGAGGCGGAATTCGGTTCAGCCACGCTCAGTGAGTCCTTTGCCTCCATCAAGGTCAGCCACTCCAGGAAACCCGGCACCGATGGCTGGTCATCGGTTGCAGAATATTGGCTTGCTGCTGACAGGAAGGAGTCAATCGCTGAGCGATGAAGGTTGCGCAGCGAATCGCTCAGCCCCCAGATGTCGGAGTCGACTCCGGTTTCGGTCATCGCGGTGCGGATGATCGAGGCGATGGTGCCGGAACCGGAACGGACATGACGCAGAGCTCGTGCCAATCTCACCAGTCGTTCCAGTGCCACCGAGCTCAGACCCGAATTGCGGAAGCTGTTCACCATGGCTCGTGCGCTTCCGGTGTTTGCCGAGCCTGCAAGTGCGTCGGAGAGATCGACGAGTTCGTCGAGGCCTTCGACGATCGTGGGCTGATCGATGGCCTCGGGCACGATTCCCGTGCCGTCAGGGCTGTCCCCCAGAAACTCGCTCAGTCGCAGATCGTTCTGCTTCCGGGTGAATGTCTGCAGGGCGGCGATGTCTGTGGCGCCGAGACCCAGCAGGCGACCGCTGATCAGCCTCATCAGACTGTCGCCGGCCATCGGGTCGACGGCGGCAGTGAGGACTGCCCGCAGATCGGCGACGAAGGGGTCGCTCAGGAGACCTGATGAGCCATGCACGTGAACGGCATGACCCGCAGCCTCCAGCGCTGCGGCAACGGGCGCGAAGTGGGCACGTTTGCGGCACAGGACCGCTGTCGACGATCCTGCGGGCAGTGTGGCGACCCATTCGGTCAGTGACCGGAGTCCGACGGTGAGGAAGTCGGGGTCATGCGCTCCTGAGCTGATGTCGATGGCCACGTCACCGTCTCCTGCTCCTGTGCGAGCTGTCAGCGGTTTCTCCCGGCTCCCGGCCAGTCCGTCCGCTGTTCGGTTGGCGACCTTCAGGATCGTGTGGTCGTTGCGCCAGCTGGTGCTCAGGGTCAGCGGCACCACGTTTGAGAAGTCCGCAGAGAAGCGGATCATATTGTCGGCGCTGGCACCGCGCCAACCGTAGATGGCCTGTCGGGGATCTCCCACAGCTGTCACCGCGGTGGAATGAAACAGATCGCGCAGCAGTTTCAGCTGGGCGACCGAGGTGTCTTGGAACTCATCGAGGAGGACGATTGACCACCGCTGCTGCTCGGCACTGCGAGCGGCCGGCACTTCGTCGAGGATGCGTTGTGCGAACCGAACCTGGTCCGAGAAGTCCATGGCCAAGTTGCGACGTTTGGCGCTCATGTATGCGCCGGCCAGTTTCGCTGTCTTGATCTTTGCTTCGAGCTTGGCCCGGCGACCGTTGGGGTCCACGGGTTTGCCCTTGCTTGAGACCAGTGCCTGCAGACACTGGTCGAGATAGTCAGTGACCTCCTCGACGTCGCGACCGTGGTCATTCATCGCCGCTGCCAGCGAGATGATGTCGGCGATCATCGTCTCTCGTGCGAAGTTGCCGGGGATCTCCTCTGTTGAGGTTGAGTCGATGATCGAGCCGGCGATGGTGTGAGCAGCGGCGTCATCAAGGAGCACCGTCTCGGGTTCGATGCCGATGCTGACTCCGTGCTCGCTGACGATCGAGGCCGCATAGGAGTTGTAGGTCGAGACAGTGGGGTTGTCGAGACCGGGAAGGCTCATGTCCGAACCCATCCCGAGGCTGTGGCGCAGGCGGGCCAAGAGCACCCTGATCCGACCACCCAGTTCGCCCACGGCCTTCCGAGTGAAGGTGAGTCCCAAGATCTCTTCGGGCGCGACGAAGCCGTTGGCTACGAGCCACACCACCCGCTGGGAGATCACTGTCGTCTTGCCGGAGCCGGCGCCGGCAGTGACCTTCATCGACTGCTGAGGGTCGGCTTCGATGATGATTCGCTGCTCTTCGCTCGGGGGGAACGCCTGAGCAGGGTCGGCGGCGGTCAGGCGGGCCAGTTGTTCTGCGGTGAAGCGCATCAGGACTCTTCCAAGGTCTGGGGCCCGATTGCCGGGCAGGAGGTGCGGACAGGACAGCTCAGGCATTTCTGAGGCTCGACCCTGGCTGGGAACTGGGCAGCCCGCATACGATCGGAGACACCGTTGATGAGGTCGCGGGCCCAGCCCGGATCCTCGTCGATCTCGAGCGCGGACTGCTCTCTCGTCGTCTGCTTGGAATTGCGCAGGAACACGAGTTCGGCACCATAGGCCTTGGCGTCGATGACCTGGTCCTCGCCGATGGTGATGGTCCCGGAGTTGATCGCCTCCTGGTAAACGCCGAGTTGGGCGTGACGGGGCATCTCCTGACCTCTGACCACGTTCTTTCCTGTTTTGAAGTCGACGATCCGGATGCCGTCCGGCGTCTGCTCGAGCCGATCGAGGCGACCGGTGACCTTCCATTCCTGGCCTTTGTCATCAACCCCGGTGGCGTACACCTGGGCTTCGACGCCGATGGGTTCACCGGGCGCGGTCTTGATATATTCGCCGAGGCGGTCGGCCATCTTCATCGCCAAGGTGCGTTCGCGATCTCTCTCCCATTCCGCGTCGAACTCGAGTGTCGTGAACTCCTTGTCCACGTAGTCGCGGATCGCCGAGGGCGGGCCCTGTGGGAAGTTCTCCGCCGCGGCGTGGATGATCGTCCCCAAGCTCTGCGCCAGGGAACCTGGCCTGTCACCGCCGTTGCGGGTGAGGAACCACCGCAGCGAGCAGTCGGTGAAGGACTCGACCTGGGACGGTGAGACTCTCACCGTGTCTTCGGAGGTGAAGAGAGGCTCGGAGGAGCTGATGTCTTCGATCTCGCGCCACTGTTCAGGTGGTTCGACTGCCGTGCTCTTGGCAGTCAGTGCCGCCAGCAGCTGCGCCCAGGCATCCACGTCTTCGTCGGGCTCTTCCTGTGCCGGTTCAGCTGCGGCTCTCAGCAGTCGTGCCCGAGTGTGTGCAGCCATCTCTTCAAGGGACAGCGGCAGAAGTTCGTCCTCGTGAGTGATGGCGTAGCTGTCCGCTTCTTCTGTGCCCTTCGCTGTCCGCGCCGCGATCACGTCGAAGAAGGGCGAGGGATTGCTCTCGGCATCGGAGATTGCGGTGACGATGACATGCTCTTCGGCGCGAGTCAGCGCCGTGTAGAAGAGTTCGCCCTCTTCACGCAGATTCCTCCGTTTGGCGTGGGCGTGGTAGCCCGGGTCACCGGTCGCGGTCTCACCAGTTGTCAGCACAGAGCTGAGATCATCGAGCCCGAGGATGCCGCCGCGAATCTTCGGGTTGGGCCACACTCCTTCGTTCACCTCGGCGATGATGACGAGCGGGACTCGCAGATGTGCCAGGGATGACGGGGTGCCGACCTGTACGTGATCGTCTGTGCCGGCCCGCGCAGCCAGGGAATCCTGCGCGATGTCCTGCTCTGCCACGATCCCGGCGAACGAGCGGGCTGTGAATCCGCCACGATCGGAGATCTTCTGCGCCAAGGTGAACAGCCGCAGCACCGAGTCCAGGTGCGAATTCGCCACGAATTCCGGGTCGCGAAGGGCCTCCGACTGCCATTTCTCTGCGACGCCTGAGGCCTCCCAGATCATCCAGAGGGCTTGATGCGGGTCGACCGATCGCACCTCGGCTGCTGCGTGCAGCATCCGGGAGATCGTCGCCAGCTCGGTTGGGGATGCGTCGTCGACATCGCTGCGCAGCGCCTGTGCCAGCGAGCTCGAACTGTTCGCTGCCGGAAAATTCTTCCTCACCACACGCTTGAACCGCCTGATCTGCACCGGGTCGAGGCGGACATAGACGCTTCCGGCCAAGGCCAGGGCCTGTGCGGCGATCGATTCGTCGTCGGCGAAGTCCGGGGTGCGTGAGAGCAGCTCGAGCAGCGGTGCTGTGGCGGGGTCGACGCTGAGAGGCTGCATGATGTTCGCGGTGGCCACGCCGGAGGCACTCAGTTCGTTCGCGACGACTCGAGCTGTCGACGTGTTGCGACACAGCACAGCCACATCCGACCATGCATGTCCGTCTTCGACGAAACTCGTCACTCGACGTGCCAGGTACCGGTAGCTCGAAGCGGCACCCTCGAACACATGGGTCTCCACCGTATCCGGCAGGTCTTGCGAAGACGCGGGAACAGCGTCATCAACGGCGACCGAGGCCTCGTCTGAGGTGTCAGGCACGCCGCTGGGGCGTGGCATATGGTGCAGGCCCCACCGAGTGGTGATGCGACGGCCGAAGTCATCGCTGACGTTGACGGTGTCGGGCCCTGTGCCCTTCACCTCAGGCAGGATCACGGTGGTGAATCCGTCATCGGCGGCGCTGCGATCGATGATCGAGGCATCAGCTCCGTGGAAACGTCCAGTCACGGTCTCAGGACTGCCGAAGAGCGCCAAAGCACTTCCGCGCTCACGCAGCTGCTCAAGCAGACCCCAGCTCGCAGCGGGAAAGTCCTGAACCCCGTCGGCAAGGACCACGGTGGGCACCGCATCGGGCGCAAAGGTCCAGGATCGGCCCGCGGTCACCTCGGCGGGTTCGCGCAGAACCTCGAATGCCGCCCGCGCCAGAACAGTCGCAGAGTCCGTGCCTCCGTAGCCGGGCATGCTCATGATGTCGAGGTATTCGTCGAGAACCTGGGCTACCGCCTCCCACCTCGGATCGTGATGCCGCTCAAGCGCACGATCGAGCACGCTGCGCCCGAAGTCGAACACGAACTCGGGTGTCTGCGCGGGCCCGCCGCCGACGGTCGGGGCCGGGACCCGCACACCGAAATCGAATTCCATGACTCTGTTGAGGAAATCTCGGACCTCGGTCCGAAACGCCGAGGTCGATCGCACCTCCGCGGTGATCTCGGCGGGCCAAGCCGGCCCACGGCCATGGCCGAGTTCGTGGCCGGCGAGGAGATCGGCGAGGAACACGTCCTGATCAGCGCCCGAGATGAACTCGAGGTCATCGCCGGTCTGCGTCGTGTGAGCAGCGCGCGCAATTCCGTAGGCGAACGATGAGATGCTTCGAGCCGGGGCCGAGGCCAGCACCGCGTCTGTGGGTACGGCGAGACGGTTGCGCAGCACATCGGCATGATCGCGGTTGGGCGTGAGAACCAGCACCGAGGCGGGACTGACCTCGGCCATCAGCTGTGCATACACGGATTCGAGCATCCAGGTCTTGCCCGTCCCGGGACGTCCGACGACTGTCACCGACTCCCCCGCGAGCAGTTTCGCGCTGATCCCATCAGTCACTTCATCCATACTCGTATTCCATCATGAGCCACGGACATGAGAACGATGTGGCCAGACCCGAGCGCGTTGACCGGTCCCGGACCTCGTTTTCGCGTAGCATGAAGGAATGTCAAGCCCGCAACAGAGATTGCCCCGTGAACAGCGCCGTGACCAGTTGGTGGGGGTGGCACGTTCGGTCTTTGCGACTCGCGGATACCGGACCACCTCGATGGACACGATCGCAGAGGCGGCCGGTGTCTCAAAGCCTGTCCTCTACCAGCACTTCGCATCGAAGCAAGACCTCTACCTGGCACTCATAGACGATTCTGCCGCGCACCTCGACACGACGCTCGACGCTGCGATCGGATCAACTGATGATCCTCATGAGAAGGTTCGTGCCACCTATCGCTCCTACTTCGAGTTCGTTGTCTCCCATCGTGAGGAGTTCATCATCCTCTTCAACTCCGATGTCTACGAACCGGAGGCACAGGAGCGGATCCGCAGCCTGCGAGAACGCACCGCATCACGTGTCATGACTGCACTGAAGAGCTACACCGATCTCGATGACATCCAGGCCCGTATGCTGTGCCGGACTCTCATCGGCACCGCCGAGGTCGTCGTCAAGCAGCTCGAGACGACGCCGGAGATCGACGTCGACACCGCCGTCAGCCTGCTCACCCAGATGAGCTGGGGCGGCCTCCAGTCCTTCACCACGAAGTGATTGCGAACTCTGATCTGACGAGGGAAGAAAACACGACCTCGCTGACGTTATGCTGAGGACGACTCACACCACGACCCGTACAAGGAGCACAATGGAAATCAAGATCGGCGTCAAGCAGTCACCGCGCGAAATCGTCATGGAATCTGACGAGACACCGAAGGATCTGGCCGCGCGCATCGAAGAATCCGTCAAGGCCGATTCGCTGCTGTCCTTCACAGACCTGAAGGGACGCCAGGTATTCGTCCCGGCTTCCGCTCTGGCCTACGTCGAGATCGGCACGGAAGCTGCCCGTCGCGTCGGCTTCGGTGCCTGAACGACTGCCTGCACAACGCATCGTGCGCGGATGAACGCCGCATCTCGGTGAATTCCCCGTGAATAGGCTGAGGGCCCGGTTTCTGACCGGGCCCTCAGCCTATTCACTCAACGGAATCAAGGAGCTTCAGGCCACCAGACCCAGGGCCGACATCCGCTTCGAGTGGTTGGCCGTCACTGCCGGCATCGAAGCCACCACCAGCTCCTCATCGATGCCCAGAAAAGGATCGGTGAGAAGGCTGCGTGCGCGCCCCAATGTTTCGGCCACGAGCTTGCGTCCCCACAGCGCCAGACGCGAGGCCAGTTGGGTGTCGGCAGCGACGTCGGCCGTCAGGCGATTGCGCACATATTCGGTCGCACGTGTATCATCGAGAATTGTAATTGCCAGGCTGTATCCGGGCTCGCTGAGCTCCTCCACGGCCGTGCGGTAGAAGTCATTCATGATTCCGTCGAAGACGAATCCCTTCATGAGACTTTCGTGCCAGTCACGAGGACGAGTCCGTTCAGCCAGCACGGTGAAGGTCGGCTCGAAATGCTGACAGAGCTCGACCGCATCCTGGCCCAATCGACTGATGTGCTGTGAGAGCTCTTCGAAGTTCGCAAAGGACAGAGAGGCCAGCCGCGCCAGAGTGACTTTATCGTCCATGTGCACCGCGGTCGTCGCGTTGGTGGCCATTCGTTCGAAAGCGGTCAACTCGCCGAACGCCAGCAGCGCGAGCGTAGCAGCATTATTACCGGCCAATGGGGCAGAATCGGGCATAACTCAAGAGTACCGGTTCACGACCATGACGAGCGCGAAGGCGCTAAAAGGAGTTTGAAACATGGCGGAGACAGAACCAGATTTCGCTGAGCTTGGAGTCGCTGGACCGATCGTGGCCGCATTGGCTGCCAAGGGCATCACACATCCCTTCCCGATCCAGGCGATGACGCTGCCGGTGGCACTGTCCGGGGCCGACATCATCGGACAGGCGAAGACAGGAACCGGCAAGACGCTGGGCTTCGGCATTCCTCTCCTGCAGCGTGTCACCGGCAAGAATGAAGACGGCGCTGTCCCGTCAGCCCCGGAGAACACGCCGGACATCGTGTCTGACAGCACCGAGACACGCCTCCCTCAGGCTCTGGTCGTCGTGCCCACCCGTGAGCTGGCCAAGCAGGTCGCTGCCGATCTGGTGACGGCCTCGACACAGCGTGACATCGACATCATGACGATCTACGGCGGCATGGACTTCGATCCGCAGATCAAGAAGCTCAAGTCGGGTGTCGATGTCGTCGTCGGCACTCCCGGTCGCCTCCTCGACCTCTATGGTCGCAAGGTCCTCCGGCTGCACAAGGTTCGCACGGTCGTCCTCGACGAAGCCGATGAGATGCTCGATCTCGGGTTCCTGCCCGATGTCGAGAAGATCATCAACGCTGTGCCCGCGCACCGTCAGACCATGCTCTTCTCCGCCACCATGCCCGGCGCGGTCATCACCCTGGCCCGCCGCTACATGAGCCGCCCCACCCATATTCGCGCCCACGACAACGAAGATCTGTCGCTGTTGGGCAAGAACACGGCTCAGTACGTCTATCGTGCCCACTCGATGGACAAGAGCGAACTCGTCGCCCGGATGCTGCAGGCCGAGGGACGTGGACGCACCATCATCTTCACCCGCACCAAACGGACCGCGGACAAGCTCGCCGCCGAGCTCAGCGACCGCGGCTTCGCGGTCAAGCCGCTGCACGGCGACCTCGGTCAGGCGCAGCGCGAGAAGGCCCTGAAGTCCTTCCGCGACGGTCAGGTCGATGTCCTCGTCGCCACCGATGTCGCGGCACGCGGAATCGACATCGACGATGTCACCCACGTCGTGAATTACCAGTGCCCAGACGACGAGAAGACCTACGTCCACCGCATCGGCCGCACCGGCCGTGCCGGCAACACCGGCATCGCAGTCACCCTTGTCGATTGGGACGACATGCCTCGCTGGCGACTGATCAACAAGGCCCTCGGACTCGACCATGACGAGCCAGCCGAGACCTACTCGACGTCGCCGCACTTCTTCGCCGATCTCTCCATTCCGAAGGGAACAAAGGGTCGTCTGCGCCGACAGCAGACCGAAGGCGCCGAGGACCACTCCGGACCCAAGAAGCCCGAACCGCGCCGAGGCGGTTCCTCAGGTCGCAGCGGTTCCTCCGCGGGTGACGAAGGACCGAAGAAGCCACGACGCAACCGCGAACGACGACGCACCCGTGGCGGTAGGCCTGTGGGACGCACCTCGAGTGCCCCCAGCGACAGCCAGCCCTCCGCGGAATAGGCAACAGGCCCCACACAGGCGCAAGATGAACGAGCGGCTCCGACCACTATGGTTGGGGCCGCTCGTTCATCTTGCGTTCAATTCGTGCCCAGACAATGGCGGAGCCCATGTCGTCTAGCATGAACGAGAGTGAGTTTTGTTCGGTTCACATCGACCGGACGCGGAGTCCGTCGCAGCAGCACAGGATGGTATCCGTCCCCAGATCCAGACTCAGGAATTCCCTCTCGCCTCCCGGGGCCACCGACATGACGTCGACGTCATGCGTGTCCTGGCTGGACTGACCGTGATGGTCGGCCACTCCGGTGGAGTCCTCATCGGACGAGGTCAGGACGCGGACAGCAATGCCTGGCTGTTGGGCCACCTCGCCGAGGCGGTCAATCCGTGGGCGGTCCCGATGTTCTTCATGATCGCCGGCTGGGCGACCCTCGTGGGTGCGCCTCCGAAGTCGGGGGCGAAGGTGTGGGACCGCATCATCCGTCACTTCGTGCCGCTGTTCGCTTGGTCGATCATCTTCATCCTCGGCTTCAATCTCTTCGACAGCGACGGTGTCGACGTTCGCCACGATCTGGTCCGAACCTTCCTCGAGGCCGGCCGGCCTGCATTCCATCTCTGGTACCTCTACGCCTATATCCCGCTCATCCTCGTGTGCGGGACCCTTGTCCTGTTCTGGCGCGGACAGCGGCCGTGGAAGCTCGCCGGCCTGGCCGTCGTGCTGGCCTGTTCGAGTGTGTGGGCGCCGTTCGTGCTCGAACAGCTCGGTTCCAGCCAGGACGCGTGGAAGTGGGGCTTTGCAACCTACCAGGTGGTGTACTTCTGTATGGGTGCATTCTTCATCCACTATGCGAAGGACCTTCGTCCGCCGATGTGGACGTTGGTACTCGCCTTCGGAGTCTGCGCGGCCGGAGTCTTCTGGTGGGAATCGGACTACGAGTATCCGATCGCCAATGCGAATCCGCTCATCGTGGGACTGGCGGTCAGCGTCATCCTCATCATCTCCCGCATCGAACTGGGCGAACGCTCGAAACGCCTCTTCACCAAACTGGCGTCGGCCTCATTCGGCGCATTTCTCGTTCATGTGTTCTTCCTCGAACTGTTCTTCGAGCATCTCTTCGTCGTCGAAGCCTCGCCTCTGCTGCTGGTCGTGCAGTATGTGGGCTACCTCGGACTGACCGCGGTCCTGTCCTACGCGCTCAGCCTGACATGGGGAATGCTGCGCCTGCGCAGGATCCTCGGTTGAGATCGGAGAGCACCGGTCGGCACCCAGCGGCTGTGTCTCAGCCCTGAATGAAGTCGACTCCCCCGGGACGGGAGTTCGCACGATCGAGGAGCTTCGCGAACATATGGTCCGAGGTCGCGTGCTCGCCCAGGCGGTTGGGCTTTCCGGTGCCGTGGTAGTCACTCGATCCGGTGATGATGAGGTCTTGGTCGTGGGCGAGCCTGCGCATGACCTCACGTTCACTCGGCGGGTTGTCACGATGATCGACTTCAAGTCCGTCGAGACCGGCTGCGATGAATTCGGTCATTGCCGTATCGGGAACGACCAGGCCGCGCATCGCGGCACGCGGGTGGGCGAAGACGGAGACTCCCCCAGCATCTCGAATCAGTGAGATGGCCGTGATGGGGTCGATCGTCGGCAGGCTGACATGGTATTTTCCGTGGCTGGACAGGATCGAGGCGAAGGCTTCGGTACGTGACTCGACGAGGCCTGCAGCCACCAGAGCGTCAGCGATATGGGGTCGACCGATGGTCGCGTCTTCGCCGGAGACGGAGAGGACCGCATCCATGTCGATGGGATAGTCCTCCGCGAGGCGGTCGATGATCAGGTGTGTGCGGTCCAGACGTGCACGTCGAGTCTCCTCGACGACCGCTGCCAAGTCGGTGTCATAGGGGTCGTGGAGGTAGGACAGCAGGTGCACGCTGATTCCCTCATGCCGACACGAGATCTCCATTCCCCGAACCAGACCCAGCCCATAGACCCGTGCGGCAGCCTCTGCGGGCGCCCACCCGGCGGTGGTGTCATGGTCCGTGACGCCGAGTACATCGATGCCTTCCATCGCCGCTTCGGATATGAGTTCGGACGGGGTTTGAGTCCCGTCCGAGAATGCAGTGTGCACATGGAGATCGTTGACCATGCACCCAGTCTATCCGCAGTCGCGTGGGATACTGGTCCTCGTCCCGGCATGGTCTCCGGGCAGTGCCTAGAATGGAAGCATGACAGCCCAGAATGCAGACAGCACCGAGAAGACCCAGGCCCTCGACGATCGCGTCAACAACCGCTCCCACCGCCCCAATTCGCAGGCTTTCCGCGATTTCGTCGCCGAGGGGTGGGACCGAACACCGCTTGACGCCCAGGCTCTCGCCGCAGCCGGATTCACTCCCGCCCGACGGGCGAAGGTCTCCGCAGCCTTTCCCGGTGAGCGACTGGTCATCCCAGCCGGTGGCCACAAGGTCCGGTCCAATGACACCGACTACCGGTTCCGTGCCCATTCGGCATTCATCCATCTGACCGGTCTTGAAGCCGACTCCGAGCCGGATGCCGTCCTCGTCTTCGAACCCGAGGACGACGCCCACAGCGTGACCCTGTACTTCCGTCCCCGCGCGGGTTCGGACACCGTCGAGTTCTTCTCCGATTCCCGCTACGGCGAGTACTGGGTCGGACCCCGCGCCGATCTCGAGGCGATGTCGACGATGACGGGCATCGCCACTGAGAGCTCAGCGACGGTCGACGATGCGATCACGAAAGACCTCGGTGCGATCTCCGTGAGACTCGTCCGCCAGGCCGATGTCCGCATCGACTCGGTCATCGACGTCGCCCGCACTCGGGTGCAGGCCGATCTCGAGACCTCGGAGGCCGGCGATGCCGAATTGGCCCAGCTGCTGTCCGAGCTGCGACTTGTCAAGGACGAGCACGAGGTCCAGGCTCTGCGTGAGGCCGTCGCCATCACCCGCTCGGGCTTCGACAACGTCATCGCCGCTCTGCCCACCGCTCTCGCTCATCGTCGCGGCGAACGCGTCATCGAGACGGCCTTCGAAACGGCTGCCCGATCCGATGGCAACGGCATCGGCTATGACACGATCGCGGCCGCCGGCAACCATGCCTGCACTCTGCACTGGATCCGCAATGACGGTGCGGTCCGGGACGGGGACCTCGTCCTCGTCGATGCCGGGGCAGAGGCCGATTCCCTCTACACAGCCGACATCACCCGCACGCTCCCTGTCTCCGGAACCTTCACCGAGGTCCAGGCCAAGATCTACGACGCCGTCCTCGACGCCTCGGACGCGGCCTTCGTCGTCGCCGCTGACCACGTCAACCGCGAGGTGAAGTTCCGCGAGATCCACGAAGCGGCGATGGAGGTCATCGCCGCCCGACTCGAGGAATTCGGCATCCTGCCGGTCTCCGCGGCACAGTCGCTGTCGCCGGAGGGCCAGCATCACCGCCGTTGGATGGTCCACGGAACCAGCCACCACCTCGGACTCGACGTCCACGACTGTGCCCAGGCTCGCGCAGAGATGTATCTCGATGCAGCGTTGGAACCCGGCATGGTCTTCACGATCGAACCGGGCCTGTACTTCAAAACCGATGACCTGCTCCTGCCCGAGGAATTCCGCGGCAACGGTGTGCGCATCGAGGACGACGTCCTCGTCACTGCCGACGGTGTCGACAACCTCTCTGCAGGCTTCCCGCGCACCCGCGCCGAGGTCGAGGCCTGGGTTCAGGGACGATGACCGTTGCTCCGATCCGGGGCCGGGGAATTCTGGAGATCCCGGGGATCGCTGTGGGCCACGCCGGTCACTTCGCCCCGGATGGGCTGACCGGGGTCACTGCCGTCCTGCCCCCACCGGGTGCCCGGGTGGGCGTCGACGTCCGCGGCGGCGGCCCGGCCACCCATGAGACCGACGTCATCGCTCCCGGCACTCATTCCTACGGTGCCGATGCGATCGTGATCACCGGCGGCTCAGCCCTGGGACTGCAGTCGGTGAGCGGTGTCGTTCGCACCCTCGCCGAGGCAGGACGTGGATTCCCTGCCCCGGGCCTGACGGACACCGTCGTTCCACTCGTCCCTGCTGCCGCGATCTTCGACCTCGGACGAGGCGATGGGCCCGTGCGTCCGCCCACGGACTCCGACGGGGCGACCGCGGCCCGTGCGGCGCTTCGATCCACCCACGACGGGGCAGAGCCCACCGCCGTCAGGGGCAGCCTGGGCGCGGGTCTCGGTGCTCGTTCGGGAATGCAGAGCATGCGCAGCTCTTTGGGATCCGTCTCGATCCGTCTGCCCGGCGGATACCTCGTTGCCGCGCTTGTGGTGGCTAACCCGTTCGGGACGATCGGGACGCCCGATGGCACGCTGTGGACGCACCCTCTCCTGAACTCCTATGGGTTCGATCTGCCGAGCATCGGGCATCTGCCCACGGCTCCCACATCCACGGTGGAGGCCACCTCGGCGAAGAACACGACCATCGCCATCGTGGCCACGAACGCGGCCTTGGATCCTGCCCAGGTCACGCGTATGGCCGCTGGTGCCCAGGCCGGAATCGCCCGCGCGATCCGGCCCTCGCACACGCTCTTCGACGGTGACACGGTCTTCGGCATCGCCACCGGCGAAGTGGCACTTCCTGATGACTTCGCAGCCTCGACACTTGATCAGGTGATGATCACGGCGACTGCCGCGGATGCCCTGAGCCTGGCGGTCATCGATGCTCACGTCGCCGCTGCATCGGTGGAAGACTCGTGGGGCCAGCCGCCGACGCTCAGCGATGTCGCCCCCGAATTTGCAGGGGCCTTCGCCGCACTGCCCTGAGCAGATCACAGCTGCGGCTCGGACAGCCGAATGCAGACAGATGCTGGGGGCGGGCGCCGACATCAGTGATGTCGGCGCCCGCCCCCAGCTGTGCAGATCTGCTTCAGAAGTCTCGCTCTGATTCAGCAGTCTCGCTCAGGGGAACCGATCAGTTCGAGTTCGCCTGGCGAGCCTCGTCCGAGTCGAGTCCCTGACGGTCGTCTTCGTCGACCTTCTTCTCCTGCTGAGTGCTGAAGCCGTCCTTCGTCAGCTGCTTCTTCGAGGTCTGCTCCGCAGCGGCTTCGTCCTCGACAACGGTGAAGCGGATGGTCTCCGTGTACTCACGACCGTAGCGGTCCGTGCCGGTCACTTCGGCACTGTGGGTGCCGAGGTCGAGATCAGTCGGCAACTCGGCTCGCCACAGGTGCGAGCTTGACTGTCCGACGCTGCCCGATGTCCGCAGGTTCTGTGAGGCCGTGTACGGATCGGTGTACTCCCAGCCCTTCGCCAGCGACTCGCCCTTACCGGGCTGGGTGTGCTCGGCGACGGTATTCGACTTGCCGTCGAAACTGACCTCGACCCGAGCATCTGATGTGCCGGCGAGGAAGCTCGATGTCAGCCAGGAGTCGCCCTGCTTGAGGTCGTCACGGGTCACGACGCGCTCGGAGATCGCCTTTGGCTCTTCTCCTGCCTTGTCGGCGTCCTGCCAGTCCTGTGCCTTCTGTGCCCAATCGCGCCATTCTGGTGAGTTCACGCCCAGCAGCAGCTGGTGGTCATCGGACTCGTTGCGGACGGTGTAGCGTTCGCTGCGGTCGGAACCGTCGAATGAGAGGGTTTGGACGCCCGGTTCGGAGGCATCACCGGTGAAGGAGTAGGGCAGCCCATCCGCGTTGAGTCCGCCCGAGTACCAGTCACCGGAGACGGCACCGGCGACGATCTGGGTGTTGGGGAGGGTGTCGATGCCCTCGTCGGCCCATTCCTTGCGCTGCTCACCAGCCACGAGGTTCTCCTGCGTGTGCGTGTGACCGCCGACGGTCACCGCGTTCGGGTAGTCGGAGATGACGTCATAGAATTCTTTGGCGTCCTCGGCGACAACCTGTTTGTGAGTCACGATCGGTACGTGCGTCGCGATGACGACGTGGGCGTTGTTCGGCACATTCTTGAGATCGTTTTCGAGCCATTCGAGCTGCTCTGCTCCGATCTTCTCCTTGTACTTCTTCGTCGACTGGTTGCCCGAGTATTCGATGCTGTCGAGGACGACGAAGTGCGTCTTGCCGACGTCGTAGGAGAAGTGGCCGGGTCCGAACTGGTCACGGAAGGTGTCGAGTGCGTGGGCGTCGTCCGGGGAGTCGTAGTCCTGGTCGTGGTTGCCGGGAGCGGCACGAACCGGGCCGTTCATCTCAGAATAGATATCGCGGAGCTCGTCGTTGAGGCTGAGGTCATCGCCCACATTGTCTCCGAGCAGGAGGACGCCGCAGCCATTGTAGTCGTCACGATCGGCAAGGTCGCCGACGGCGCCGTCACGGGCGTAGCCCATTTCGGTCTTGTCATAGGCCTGGGTGTCGGAGGCGATTGCGCAGTCCTGTTTCGCCGAGGCGGTCGCCGATGACTCGATCATCGGGAAGTTCACGGCCTTCGGGGTGTCCCCTGTCGGTTTGATTCCACCGAACTTGAGCTGTGGCGAACCCTTCGGCAGGTGGTTGTAGCTGAACTGCGCGAAGTTGTCCGAGTCGACCGGGACCTGCCAGCCGGACGGCTGGGTGATGGAGACCGTCATGTTGTCACGAACGGGCAGCTCGTAGGAACCCTTGCCGTCGGTCTGCACGACGTCGACGCCGTTGGTCACGGCGACGTCGGCGATGCCCGTTTCGTCTCCGTCGAGCTTCGAATTCTCGTTGACGTCATCGAAGACCTGACCTTTCAGAGTCTCAGGGTCATCGGCCTGGCCGCGGTCCACCTGCACGTGGCCTTCGTAGAGTTCGGCGGGGGAATCGGCGGCCGCTGCGGAGCTTGCGCCCACCAGCGGCGCCATCAGGGCGAGAGCTGCGCAGGCGCTGAGTCCCGTCACCGCACGCGGACGAATTCGTCTTTCAGACATAAAGGTCTCCTTGTATTCGGTAGTGGGAAGTTCTGCCGAGAAAAGACCCTAGGGAGGCTGAGAGACTCCTGTGTGACCTCGGCACGGCCCGTTAATGAACAACAAGTGATGTCGGAATGGCGGAGCTCGACGATCCCGATCCGTGCCGCCTCTCTCACACTGCGTCCATGACCCCGTAGGCTTGAGATCATGAGTGGTCCACCGAAAAGAGTCTTCGTCGCGCGCCTCATCGCCGTCCCCGTCTTCGACCCTCTCGGGGACCAGGTCGGGCGCGTGAGAGACGCCGTCATCGTCTACCGCGCCACCATGCGGCAGTTCCCTCGGGTCATCGGCCTCGTCGTCGAAGTTCCCGGTCGCAGACGCGTCTTCGTGCCGATGGGCAGGGTGACCTCAATCGACTCCGGTCAGGTCATCACCACCGGATTGGTGAACATGCGCCGCTTCGAACAGCGCCGCTCGGAGACGCTGGTGATCAACGACCTCCTCGACCGTCGTCTGCGCCTGCGCGAGGACGACTCCCCCATCCAAATCGAAGACGTCGGCATCGAACAGCAGGTCAACAAGGACTGGGAGGTGACTCGCCTCTTTGTGCGAAGAGTCCAGGAACGCAGTGCCTTCTCGGCATTCCGACGGCGCGGTGAGACGATGCAGATCTCCTGGACCGACACCGAGCATCCGGCCGACTCCGACGTCGATCAGGAGGCCACACAGCTCATTGCGGCCTACCAGGACACGAAGCCCGCCGACCTCGCCGATGTCCTGTTCGAGATGAAGCCCGAACGTCGACTCCAAGTCGCCCGGGCCCTCGACGACGTGCGTTTGGCCGATGTCATCGAGGAGCTGCCCGATGAGACACAGGTCGAGCTGCTTTCCGCTCTCGACACCGAACGTGCGGTGACGGTGCTCGAAGAGATGGAACCCGATGACGCGGCCGACCTCCTCGGCGAGCTCAGCGATGAGCAGGCAGAACGGTTCCTCGCACTGATGGAGCCCGATGACGCCGAGGATGTGCGCACCCTGCTGTCCTACGACGATGACACCGCCGGTGGGCTGATGACCACGGAACCGGTCATCCTGACCCCCGAGACCACCGTCGCCGAGGCGCTGGCCCATGTCCGACGCGAGGACCTTCCCGCTGCACTGGCGGCAGCTGTCTTCGTCTGCCGCCAGCCCATCGAGACTCCGACGGGCAAGTATCTGGGCATCGTCCACATTCAGGAGATGCTGCGACATCCTCCGCACGAGGCGGTCGGCATCATGCTCGACACGGAGGTCGAGGCGCTGCCTCCGGATTCGCCGTTGGGCGAGGTCACCAAACTGCTGGCAGCGTACAATCTGGTGTCCGTGCCGATCACCGACGAGAACGACCACCTCATCGGTGTTGTCACCGTCGATGACGTCCTCGACGAGCTGCTGCCCGACGACTGGCGGGTCACCGGTCGTGATGATCTCAGGAGGGGATAGCAGTGGCTGCTGACGATTTCGACGTTCCCCGTTCAAGCAAACGCAAACTCCCCAACATCGCGATGTCGCCGGAGACCTTCGGCCGTGGTGCCGAGGGCTTCGCCCGGTTCATGGGCACTCCCGCGTTCCTCGTCGGTATGACCGTGTTCTGCGCCGTCTGGCTGATTTGGAACACTCTCCTGCCCGAGGCCTGGCAGTTCGATCCTCGGTCGTTGAACTTCACACTCCTGACGCTGATCCTGTCGCTGCAGGCCTCCTATGCCGCACCGCTGATCCTGTTGGCAGAGAACCGCAGCACAGACCGTGACCGTGTCGAGTTCGAACATGACAGGCAGCGTGCCGAGCGCAACCTCGCCGACACCGAATACCTGGCCCGTGAAGTCGCTGCTCTGCGCATCGCCATGCGCGAGGTGGCCACACGCGACTTCATCCGTTCCGAGCTCAAAGACCTGCTCAAGGAACTCGAAGAGGACGCAAAGGCACCTGAGGACAATCCGATCCGAAGTGACCGCTCCGACGACGAACAGGTAGGCTGAAGGCCCCGAGAACACTCATCGGGAAGAGAAAGGACGTGAGCACATGAGTGAACCATCCGAGGACAACGTTCGGGAAGCTCTGACAGGCGTCATCGACCCGGAGATCCGCCGCAGCATCGTGGAACTCGACATGGTCGAGTCCATCAGCATCGACGGCGGCAAGGTCACCGTCACCGTTCTTCTCACCATCTCCGGCTGTCCTCTCAAGGACACGATCACCAAGGACACCACGGCGGCGGTGTCGAAGGTCGAGGGCGTCACCGAGGTGTCGGTCATCCTCGGCACCATGACTCCCGAGCAGCGCACCGCGATGCGCGAGAAGCTCCAGGGCGCCGGTACGAGCCGCGAGGTCCCGTTCAACAAGCCTGACTCCCTGACGAAGGTCTATGCGATCGCCTCGGGTAAGGGCGGCGTAGGCAAGTCCTCGATCACTGCGAACCTCGCCGTGTCTCTGGCCCAGAGCGGTCTGCGGGTGGGCGTCGTCGATGCCGACATCTACGGCTTCTCGATCCCGGTCATGCTCGGACTCTCCGGCAAGCCGACTCGGGTCGATGACATGATCATTCCGCAGGTCGCACACGATGTGAAGGTCATGAGCATCGGCATGTTCGTGCCGGCCAACCAGGCCGTCGTATGGCGCGGACCGATGCTCCACCGCGCCCTCCAGCAGTTCCTCACCGATGTCTTCTGGGGCGACCTCGACGTGCTCCTTCTCGACTTGCCTCCGGGCACCGGCGACATTGCGATCTCTGTGGCGCAGCTGCTCCCGGGATCCGAGCTCCTCGTCGTCACCACCCCTCAGCAGGCTGCCGCACAGGTCGCCGAACGCGCAGGTTCGATCGCGACTCAGACCGACCAGCGGCTGGCCGGTGTGATTGAGAACATGTCCTGGATGGAGATGCCCGATGGCACTCGACTGGATGTCTTCGGCTCCGGAGGCGGGGCCCAAGTGGCCGCGAATCTGTCCGAGACGATCGGTTCACAGGTCGAACTGCTGGCTCAGGTGCCGCTGGATACTCAGGTCCGCGAAGGTTCGGACTCCGGAACCCCAGTTGTTCTGGGACAACCGGACTCCCCTGCCGCGCGGGAATTCGCGTCTCTGGCCTCGACGCTGGCTCATCGCTCACGCGGTCTGTCCGGACGATCTCTGGGCCTCAGCCCCGTCTGATCCGTCTGCTCGTCCCGACCCAGGTCGTTCCGAGCCAGGTCGTTCTGAGCCAAGCTGTCCTATCTGAGCTCGTCCCGATCAAGGTCGTTCTGACTCAGGTTGCTTCAGTATCGAAGGGCGCGTTGATGGAGCGGTCACGCAGGACGGTCTGGGCCTGGAATCGTTCGATCGGCGACAGGGTCTTCGGGCGAGACTCGGCAGCTGAATCTGCAAGGTCTGTGGAGCCCTCGGAATCGATCGCCTGAGCGGGTTTGTCGCTGGCTGGCGTGGACTGCTCCCGAAGCTTCGACTCGCGGATGGCTGAATCCTCCTCGACGAGAGCCTCGCGTACGATCCGGCGTGGATCGTACTGGCGCGGATCCAGCTTCTGCCAATCGACGTCGTTGAAGTCATCCCCGAAGTCTCGACGCACACTGTCCTTCGCGCCCTCAGCCATGCGACGCATCTGGCGCACCAGGTCGCGCAGCTTCTGCGCATATTCGGGCAGGCGTTTGGGCCCGATGACGACAAGAGCGACTACCACCAGGATCAACATCTCGGTGCCGTTGATACCCAACATGAGAACAAGTCTACCGTGCAGCGCAGTAGGCTCGACTCACGGTCAGCACAGGATCGGTCACATGCCACAGGAGGGAGCTGCGCGAATGGACGAGGTGGTCGTGGAACGAGTGCTGCGCATCGTCGAACTTGTGCCGGAGGGCAACGTCGTCAATTACGGGGCCATCGGACTGGTCGCCTCCTGCTCACCGCGCTACGTCGGGCGGGTGATGAAGGAATTCGGCTCGAATGTCACCTGGTGGAGGGTCGTCAACGCCGCTGGAGTGCTGCCGGAGGCCCTGCTTCCCACGGCTCGCGAACACTGGGACGAGGAGGGCACCCCGCACACGCATGAGAAGGTCAGCAGATCAGCCTTCGTCGACGTCGAAGATCTCGAGGAGCTGTGGCGGACCCACGGAATCGAACCCGGGAGCGGTTAGACTTGGAACCAATTATCAGCCGAAAGGGAGGGTCGATTGTCACGCGAGAACGCAGGTGATCTCACCTTCTCCGAACAGTACAACGGGCCTGATCCGCTCCTGGACGCCGCGCGGGCGCTCTCACACGAGAACGGCCTGGCCCCGGTGTCGCAGACGACGGCGTCGACGCTGACTCTTCTGGCCCGTCTGCTCACACCTGTGGCCGCGGTCGAAGTCGGTACCGGCGCCGGCACCTCCACATTGGCGCTGCTGCGGGGAATGCCGAATGCAGGGATCCTGACCTCGATCGACACGAACTCCACAGCTCAGAGTGCCGCCCGCGACCTCATCGACATGGCAGGCATCCGACACAGCCGTCTGCGCCTGATGAGCGGGCGTGCCGAAGACGTCCTCCAACGGCTGGCACCGAGCGCCTATGACATGGTCTTCATCGACTCGGAACCGACCAACCTCGAACGCATGATCGAACCTGCACTGCGTCTGCTCGACGCGCACGGGCTTCTCGTCATCCACCAGACGCTGCTCAAAGGCGGCGTAGCAGATCCCGTCGACCGTTCGCCGCGGACCCAGGCGGCGCGGGGACTGCTCAACCGACTGGCCGAACAGGAACGCCTCGAACGCGTCCTGCTGCCCATCGGCCAGGGCCTGCTGATGGTGCAGAAGACCCGGCGGTGAATGCGGAAACAGCAGAGACTCTGCGAAGTCTCTGCTGTTCGTTTCGCTGAGCTGTCTGCTCAGCTGGGAAAATGTGCTGTGCTGCTCACTGGCCCAAGGTCTCGGCCAGGGTGTCGTGCAGGTCTGTGGCTTCGTCTCTGCTGAGTTCGATCACCAGACGGCCTCCGCCCTCGACTGGGAGCCGCATCACCATGCCTCGACCTTCTTTGGTCACTTCCAGAGGTCCGTCGCCGGTGCGGGGTTTCTGGGCTGCCATGTGGGCTCTTCCTTCCGTTGATTATGCAAAGACGGTTCACGCTCGATGAACCGAATGTTATACACACGATTATTCCATGATCCGGTCAAGGACGGGTAACGCGATCGAATTATGACATCTGATCCTGTCTGTCAGGGCGGCAGATCCGCCGGTGGAGTGAAGTGCCACAGGTAGGCGACCCACACGATCTGAAGCAGGACGAACGCGCACAGCACCGCCGCCCGGTACCCCCGAGAGCGGACCAGAGAAAGGGTCAGCGCCATCGGGAACAGCGGCAGCAGCAGTCGCAGCGTCGAGGTCTGCGGAGTGAAGAAGATGAGGAGGTAGACACCGTAGGCCAGGCAGAAGTACTGCAGGGTTCGGCCCATCCTGGCCCCCGCTGGGGAGAAGATCAGGGCCACCATGCCCGCGATGACGACGAAGAGGAGCACCGGGCCCAGCGGACCGATGAGACTGTTGGCCTGAGCCAACCACTGCACAAGGTAGGTCGACTCCCCCGTGTGCCATGCCGCCTCGGTGTCTGTGTATGCCGTCAACGATCCCGTCGTCAACCACGCGTGGGCGGGGTGGACCAGGGCCGCGACGCACGAGAGCACACCCAAGGCCCAGGATCGGACCACCTCGGCGACGGGATACGCATCCTGCTTGCGGTGAGCGAAACGATCGATGAGGTGCAGCAGCATGAAGAAGGAGAAGGCGACGCCGATGGGGCGGGACAGATCCATCAGGAATACGACGGGTATCGCGCTCAGGTAGCGGCGTTCGACGACGAGGAAGAGCGCGGTGGCCTGCAGGAGGAGCGTCACAGACTCCGCATACCCGGTGGAGAAGATGGCGGCCGGGGGAAAGAACATGACAAGGGCCAGACCCGTCAGGGCCTGTCCCGGGTCCGTGTATCTGCGAAACAGCGCAAGGATGACGATGGCGGCGAGTCCGGCTG
This sequence comes from Brevibacterium sp. UCMA 11752, assembly GCF_021532235.1. NCBI lineage: Bacteria > Bacillati > Actinomycetota > Actinomycetes > Micrococcales > Brevibacteriaceae > Brevibacterium > Brevibacterium sp. UCMA 11752. The sequence goes on from NZ_JACBOS010000003.1 coordinate 3,153,751, forward strand.
CAACTGTCGAGACGATCGGTGAGATCACCTCGTAGCTCAGGCCGGTCGCGCTCGAGAGGTTGCCGACCACGGCCGGATGCAGCGGATAGAACGCCCATTGGTTCTCCGTCACCGCTCCCGACTCATCGGTCGGCAGGATGCTCGGGTAACCCTCCTTCGCGACTCGGCCGTACCAGCCGCCGTCCCAGAAGTTGAGGAAGTCGTTGAGGGTGGTGGTGACAGGACTTGAGGACCAGTTCGCCGGGTCCTGGCGCTTGAGGACAGCGGCGAAGATCGAGATGCTCACGACTCGTGAGACGAAGTAGACGGCGATGGCCTGAACCCACACGGGCAGGGTGAGGAACAGGTTGCCGAATCGTGACAGGCGGGAGGAGCTGAAGACTTCAGGGGCGAGGGTGATTCCGGGGAGGTCGTGGGCTCTGCTCATTGCTGCCCGCGTGCGGCTTCCAACTCGTGAATGCGGGTGCGCAGCACTCTCATCGCCTCGTCGACGTCCTCCATGCGATAGCCCCGCAGGGCGGGCCGGAACGAGAGTCCGTCGAGATCCTCAGGTGTGAAGTCATGAGGCAGAGGCTCCCAAGCCGCTTCGGTCTCCTCAGCAGATTCGGCGGAGAAGACGTTGAATGTTGCCGCCAGCACGATCACGAGCACGAAGATCGCTGCGGCCACTCCGATCACAATCCACAATGGCATACGGTCATTTTCTCACAGTGGGCTCACCTGCTCAGCGCAGGCCGCGCACGGTGTGTTCGGGTACCGCATCTCCGCTGATCGCCAGGGTCACCGCGAGGGCGTCTGCAGTGGCACGGACGTCGTGGGTGCGGATCATCGCGGCACCCTTGGCTACGGCCAGTGCGGTGGCCGCGATCGTTCCGTGGAGTCGCTGCGAGGGTCCCACGTCGCCGATGGCCTCGCCGACGAAGTCCTTACGGGAGATTGCCAGCAGCACTCGGAATCGGGTCTCGGTGAACACCTGAAGTTCACGCAGCAGCCGCAGTGACTGATAGGTGTTCTTCCCGAAGTCAGGTGTCGGATCGATGATGATCTTCTCGGCCGTGACGCCGGCGTCCAGGGCGGCCTCGGCCAGCCCGATCACTCCGGCCAGGGTGCGGTCGACGACTTCGCCGGCGCTCAGGCCGTATCGGTTGCGGTGGGCATCGGTGCGCGGAGACAGACCGCCCGTATGCGAGCAGACGATGCCTACGTCGTTCTTCGCTGCCACTGATGCCAGCTCGGGATCGACACCGGCCCAGGTGTCGTTGAGCAGACCGGCTCCAGCCGCGCAGGCCGCCTCGGCGACCTCGTGACGCCAGGTGTCGACGCTGATGAGAATGTTGGGGTGACTGTGTGCGACGGCTTCGATGACGGGGCAGACACGGTCGATCTCCTCGGCGACGGAGATCTCCCGGCCCCGGCCGGCTCGCACTCCCCCGATGTCGACGATGTGCGCTCCCTCCTGCGCAGCTGCGGCGACCGCGTCGATGGCTTCTTCGGCGGTGGACGCTGATTCGTAGAAGGAGTCCGTGGTCCTGTTGATCACGGCCATGATGGCAGGATTGCCCGGCCGGGCATGTGACAGGCGGAAGCCGCCGAGGTGGGGGCTTGGCTGCGCTGCGTCCCTCACTGTCCGTCTCCGTCTTCGGCGATGGCGGTGCCGATGATGTCGACGACCTCATCGATGTCGTCGGTGAGGGTGAACAGGTTCATGTCCCGGTCGCCGATGGTGCCTTCGGCCAGAAGGGTCGTGGTCATCCAGTCGACGAGTCCCTGCCAGTAGGCGGTGCCGAAGAGCACGATCGGAAACGAGGTGACCTTTCCGGTCTGGACCATGGTGAAGGCTTCGAAGAGTTCGTCGAGGGTGCCGAAGCCGCCGGGCATGACGACGAAGCCCCGTGAGTATTTGAGGAACATCGTCTTGCGGACGAAGAAGTAGCGGAAGTTCACGCCGAGTTCGACGTGATCGTTGAGTCCGGATTCGAAGGGCAGCTCGATGCCGAGCCCGATCGAGACTCCTCCCGCCTCCCGGGCGCCCAGGTTCCCGGCTTCCATGATGCCTGGTCCGCCGCCGGTGATGATCGCGTTGCCACGGGCGGCGATTCGTCGGGAGATCTCACGGGCGTCCTGATAGGCCTGCGTGTCCGCGCTCAGTCGGGCCGAGCCGAAGATCGACACGGCAGGTCCGATCTCTGCCAGCGAGCCGAAGCCCTCGACGAATTCGGATTGGATCCGCAGCACTCGCCAGGGGTCCTCGTGGACCCAGTCGGAGGTGTCCCGGGATTCGAGCAGGCTCTGGTCCGCTGTGGTCGTGGGCACCTGAGAGCCGCGCAGACGCAGAGGCCCTTTGCTGTAGAACGCAGCGTCTATGGGTGCGGGGCCATCGCTCGGGGATTCGGCCACGGCCGGATCGTTGGCGCTTGGTTCGTTGACGGTTGGTTCGTTGACAGTTGGTCCGCCGGCAGCCGGATCATGCTCGCCCATCGGGTCTCAGCGCCCTTCGAGGTAGTCGCGCAGCGTCCGGGCGCTCTCTTCGACCTCTGTGACGGCGACATGCTCATCGGACTTGTGGGCGTACAGGGGGTTGCCCGGCCCGAAGTTCACTGCAGGCACTCCCAATGCGCTGAACCTCGAGACATCGGTCCATCCCAGCTTCGGTGCTGGTGAAAGCCCAAGTGTGTCGATGAAGTCCTGAGCGATCTCGCGATCGAGACCGGGCCTGGCGCCTTCTGCCGCATCCGTGACGACGACGTCGAAGCCGGTGAAGAACTCGCGCAGGAAGCCCTCCGCCTCGGCCGCGGACTTGCTCGGGGCGAAACGGTAGTTCACGGCGACTGTGCAGGCATCGGGCACGACGTTGCCCGCCACTCCCCCGGAGATCGAAACAGCGGACAGGGATTCACGGTAGTCGAGTCCGTCGACGTTCACGGTCCCGGTCTCGTGCTCGGCCAGGCGCCCCAGCACTTCTGCGGCGGCATGGATTGCGTTGACCCCCATGAAGGCACGTGCGGAATGGGCACGGACCCCCGTCGTGGACACGTTGACCCTGATGGTGCCGTTGCAGCCGCCTTCGACGGAAGCGTTCGAGGGTTCTCCGAGGATCGCGAAATCACCGCCCAGCCAGTCGGGGTGGTTGCGTGAGACTCGTCCGAGTCCGTTGAGGGAGGCATCGACCTCTTCGTGGTCGTAGAAGACCCAGCTGACGTCACGGTTCGGTTCGCGCAGGGCCGCGGCAGTGACCAGCGCCATCGCGACTCCTGCCTTCATATCGCAGGCGCCTCTGCCCCAGATGACCTCGGCGTCGGTGTAATCGGCACCGTCCAGGTGCGTGCGCCGAGGCGGCAGGTTGTTCTCCACCGGCACCGTGTCCAGGTGACCGGCGACGACGATGCGTTCGGGATGCCCCAGCTGGGTGCGAGCGACGATGGTGTCTCCGTCGCGCAGGATCTCCAGGTCCGGCCCGGGCCCGGCACCGATACGGTTGAGCACCTCGGCGACGGCATCGGTGATCGTCGTCTCATTGCCGGAGACCGATTCGATGGCACATAGGCGACCCGTGAGCTCGGCAGGGTTATTGAGTGCTTCGAACAGGTAATCGGCCAGGTCACCGGCGGGGGTGAAAACGGATTCGGTCTCAGCAGATGGATCGACAGTCATACCGCTTAGCCTAGTACTGCCGCCACCGACTAGTCTTGGTGGCATGACAGAACGCATAGTTTCCGCGCGTGGCCTGGCCACCCTGCACAACGACTCAGTCCTCACCGCCTGGTACCCCACCCTGAGCACGGGAGAAACCCCGGACGCCGCCGAGGAGACCGCCGCCTCCCGTGCGAACACCGACGGGCTCGATGCCCTCGTCGGCACCGATGAAGCCCGTAGCACTCGAACCGAGGTCGTGACCACGACGATCGATCTCGACGCCGGTCCCGCCTCAGCCGCCGATGCCTACCTGCGCCTGCACGCGCTGTCTCACCGTGTGATCGCGCCCAATGACGTCAACCTCGACGGGATCTTCGGTCACCTCGCGAACATCGTGTGGACCTCTGCCGGCGCCTGCTCTCCGGAGGACTTCGAAGCCACCCGCGCCAAGCTGCTGGCCAAGGGTCCTGTCGCCGTCTTCGGTCTGGACAAGTTCCCGCGTATGACCGACTTCGTCATTCCCTCCGGTGTCCGCATCGCCGATGCCGATCGTGTCCGCCTCGGCGCACATCTGGCCTCGGGCACGACCGTCATGCACGAGGGCTTCGTGAACTTCAATGCCGGCACGCTGGGCTCGGCGATGGTCGAGGGACGCATCTCCCAGGGCGTCGTCGTCGGCGACGGTTCCGACATCGGCGGCGGTGCCTCCATCATGGGCACCCTGTCGGGCGGCGGCACGCACCGCATCTCGATCGGCAACGGCAGCCTGCTGGGTGCGAACTCCGGTGTGGGCATCTCCATCGGAGACGACTGCATCGTCGAAGCCGGGCTCTACATCACCGCCGGCACGCGCGTCACCGTCCCAGGTGACGACGAGACGGTCGTGAAGGCCTCCGAACTCAGCGGTCAGAACAACATTCTCTTCCGCCGCAACTCCGTCACCGGCGCCGTCGAGGCGATCTCACGCTCGTCCAAGGGCATTGAGCTCAACCCCGACCTTCACTGAACTTCAGGCTGCTGGCCTCTTTGCTGAGCAGGCGGTGAACTGACACCCACGAGGGCGCGTCCACGAAAGTGGGCGCGCCCTTGTGGTGTCTCAACCTCGTGGTGTCTCAGCCTTGTCATGTCTCAGCCTCGGACAGCCGGCGTGAGCGTGCCGGCCAGGGCAGACATGACAATACGCCCTACACTCGGCTGCTGAACACCGTCTTGCAACGGGTTGCAGCAGTGCTGAGTGTAGGGCGTATTTGACCAGCGGTGCCTATTGCCACCAGCGGTGCCGGTTACGGCCCGGTCTGCCGGTTGAGAATGACGGTGCGAATCAGCGCTCGTTCATGTCTTTGTAGTCACGCGAGTAGGCACCCGTGTAGATCTGGCGCGGACGGCCGATCTTGGTCTCCGGGTCGTTGATCATCTCGCGCCACTGGGCGATCCAGCCCGGAAGACGACCGACGGCGAAGAGCACCGTGAACATATTCGTCGGGAATCCGAGAGCCTTGTAGATCAGGCCGGTGTAGAAGTCCACGTTCGGATAGAGCTTGCGCTCGACGAAGTAGTCATCGGCCAGTGCGATCTCTTCGAGCTTCTGTGCCACCTCGAGCAGCGGGTCGCCACCGGAACGCGCCAGGACCTCGTCGGCGGTCTTCTTGATGATCTTCGCCCGCGGGTCGTAGTTCTTGTACACGCGGTGACCGAAGCCCATGAGACGAACGCCGTCTTCTTTGTTCTTCACACGCTCCATGAACTTCTCGGGACCATCGTCGGAGGCCGAGATCTCCTCGAGCATCGTCAGGACTGCGGAGTTCGCGCCGCCGTGCAGCGGACCGGCCAGAGCGTTGACACCGGCGGAGATCGACTGGAACAGGTTTGCCTGCGACGAGCCGACGAGGCGCACCGTCGAGGTCGAGCAGTTCTGCTCGTGGTCGGCGTGGAGGATGAAGAGCTGGTCCATGGCTTTGACGGCCAGTGGGTCCGGCTCGTACTCCTCTGCGGGAACGCCGAAGTTCACGCGCAGGAAGTTCTCGACGAGGCTCAGGGAGTTGTCTGGGTGGATGACCGGCAGACCCATGTTCTTGCGGTGGGCAAGCGCGGCGATCGTCGGCATCTTCGCGAGCAGTCGGAATGTGGAGGTGTCGACCTGGCCCTCGTCAAAGACATCGAGGTCATCTTGGTAGAAAGTCGACAAAGCCGCGACGGCAGCTGCCACCATGGGCATCGGATGCGCATCGTAGGGGAAGGCCCGGAAGAAGCGACGCAGGTCTTCGTGGACGATGGTGTGACCGCGAAGCCGACCATCGAATGCGTCGTACTGCTCCTGGGTCGGGAGTTCTCCATGAATGAGGAGGTAACTGACTTCGACGAAGTTGGAATGCTCGGCAAGCTGCTCGATGGGATAGCCGCGATACTGCAGAACGCCCGCGTCACCATCGATGTAGGTGATGGCCGAGGAGCTTGATGCCGTATTGGCGAACCCTGGGTCGTAGGTGACCGCGCCGGTGTCTTTCAGCAGAGAGCCGATGCGATATCCGTTGTTGCCCGCCGAGGATGCCACCTCGGGCAGTGTCAGTTCTGTGTCCCCGACCTGCAGACTCGCATCCGATGGCATATGTTCTCCTCAGCTTGGACCCACCTCAAGAACTTCCTGAGGTGTCTTGCACAATTCCCTCAAAGACTACCGATAACTGTCAGAATCAAAAAATCACAGCCACCCGCTGATACCGGACAGTAACCTACTTGAACTGGCCGCACAGAGGGTTCTCGGGCTCAAATTCGGGTACTGAAGTGACCAGCCTTCTGGCTGCCGATCGGCTCAGCCGGCCGCCTGGTGCAAGCGCTGTGCGGCGGCGCGAATACGCTCATCGCTTGCGGTCAGGGCGATGCGCACATGATCGGTGGCGGCCTCACCATAGAATTCGCCAGGACCGGCGATGATGCCGATGTCTGCCAATTCCGACAGTGAGTCCCAACAGTTGACATCGGCGCTCGACCACAGATAGAGACCCGCACTGGAGTGATCGATGCGGAATCCGTAGGCTTCGAGTCCGCTGCGCAGCAGCTCTCGACGAGTCCGATAGCGTTCCTTCTGCTCGAAGACATGAGCAGTGTCCCGCAGACCGGCGATCATCGCAGCCTGGACGGGGAAAGGCACGATCATGCCGGCGTGTTTGCGCGACTTGGTGAGATCACCGATGAGCTGACTGTCCCCGGCCACGAAGGCCGCACGATACCCGGCGAGGTTCGACTGCTTCGACATCGAGTACACGCTGAGCACACCGCTGTGATCGAAACCGGCGGCATTGAGAACACTCGGAGCGGGAGACTCGGATTCCCAATTCAGGAGTCCGTAGCATTCGTCTGAGGCAAGGATGACTCCGGCGCCGCGGGCCCGGCGGACGACCTCTGCGAGGGTAGCGGTGTCGAGCACTTCCCCCGTGGGATTGCCAGGGGTGTTGATCCAAAGCAGACCGATCCCGTCGAGGGAGGCTCCGGCGGCAACGTCTGCCGCGTCGAGGCGCCGGCAGTCGACGCCTGCGATCGTGGCGCCCATCTCGTAGGTCGGGTAGGCCGCCGACGGACAGGCCACGTCCAGACCGGCCTGGCGCAGGCCCAGCAGGGTGGGCAGCCACGCGACCATTTCCTTCGAACCGATTGTGGGCAGCACCTCGGCGGCGGGGTCGAGCCTGACCCCGTGCCAGTTCTGATACCACCAGGAGATGGCTTCGCGCAGCTCATCCGTACCTGCCGTCGTCGGGTAGCCGTGGGCATCACCGGCGTCGGACAACGCGGACTGGATCACCTGCGGTGTGGGATCGACCGGTGTGCCGATGGACAGATCACAGGCGCCGTCAGGATGTTCTGCGGCCCGATTGCGAAATTCGGTGAGCCGGTCCCAGGGGTAGTCGGGCAAGTTGAGGCCGAAGCGAGAAGACATGGCTCAGTCGTGCTGCTGCAGGGGCAGGGCAGAGATGATCGGGTGGTCCAGGCCCGTGTTGCCCAGCTTCGCGGCACCACCTGGTGAACCGAGCTCGTCGAAGAACTCGACGTTGGCTTTGTAGTACTCAGACCATTCTTCGGGAGTGTCGTCTTCGTAGAAGATCGCCTCCACCGGGCAGACCGGTTCGCAGGCACCGCAGTCGACGCATTCGTCGGGGTGGATGTAGAGGCTGCGCTCACCTTCGTAGATGCAGTCGACCGGACATTCGTCGACGCAGGCCTTGTCCTTCAGATCGACACAAGGCTGGGCAATGATGTACGTCACGAGTACGACTCCTATTAAGACTCAACGAGGTTGCACGTATACAGCCTAAGACTACGCCTTCTGACTGTGCAGGGTCCCATCGGGTCGACGTGATCCTGCTTTCACATTCGTGTCCTCCGTCACGCCTGCAGCGACTGCGGCAGAGCCTGGATTAGGCTGGAGGCTCCAGTACTTAGAGGCGTTTCGACGGAAGGCGACAAGTGGACGATCTGCAGCCCGGCAAAAGAGTGGTCGTAAGGTATTCGCTCGCGCCCGGCGACACGCATTCGACCTCGGATGCCCTCGGCGTCGTCAACAGCGCTGACGAGTCATCGGTGGAGATCGGGACCAAACGCGGGCCGATCCGCATCCCCCGGGAGCAGATCATGCTCGTCCACGAAGTTCCGCCCGCACCGACGAAATCGGGTCGCACCCACGAGATCGTCTCTGCAGTCGACCTGCGCAGGATCTCTGCCGCGGCATGGCTGCCTCAGGACATCTCCTGGCTGCACATGGAGAATCTGCGCAATGAGAGCGCCGAGACCGATGCCGACATCGGATTGCTGCAGAAGGGTTGGCTGCTGCGCAGCTCCGAATCGGTGACCAGGCGTGCCAACAGCTGCCTTCCGGTCACTGACACCGGAATGGACTGGGAGCAGAGCCTCGATGCTGTCGAGGCCTGGTACTCGGCACGCCAGAAGCCAAGCTGCATCCAGATCTATTCGAGCGAGGATTCCAATTCGCTTGCCCCGGCGTGCGAAGGTCTGGCACCACTTCTCTCGGCCCGGGGATATTCTCCCTCTGAGCCGGTGTTTCTGCTGGCCGGTTCCACCGCCGAGGCGGCATCTGGGGCAACGCATCCCGGTGACGCGGCCGCACCCGGCCTGTCGATCGACGTCAGTGAGGAACCGAGTCCCATGCACTATGCGGCGTGGGCCAGTGAGCGCGACCCGGGTTCGGAGGAGGCCTTCCGTGGGCTCATCGAAGCCTCGGATCCCTGTCAGTTCATCACGGCCTATGCCGACCATCCGGATGGCAGCCGGTCCATGGTGGCCGGTGCCCGAATCGTTGAGCGCAGCAAATGGGGTGTGCTGACGAACCTCGTCACCCATCCGGATCTGCGCCGGCGCGGGGCAGGCCGTTCTGTGGCCCGGGCCGCTGCCGCACTGTTGTCGCAGCGAGGAGTCCGTTCATACCTCATTGATGTGGAGGCCAGCAATGAGGCCTCGTTGAACCTCTTCACATCACTCGGTGCCACAGTCCGACACCGGTCCTGGTACGCCAGTCGCGGCTGAGGCAGATCAGTCCTTGCACTCAACCTTGTTCACCGGCCGGTAGACGGTCACGAATGAGTCCTTCGAAGTCTTGCCCGACTCGATGTCCTTCATCGTCCGTGTGATCTTGATCGACCAGCCCTGTTTCGGAGTCTGCGGCGTGCACTCGGGGCCCGAATCGGTCACGGAGCCGGGCGAACTGTAGTTGTAACGGTCGGAGGAATCTGAGCCGACCTTGAGCTTCTTGTCGCCGAATACCTTCGCGTGGACCTCACCACCGGACAGATACATGTCGAGAACGATCGGCTGCTTCGATGTGTTCGTGAACTTCATGTCGATGGTCGACCAGTCCAGCGTGGCTTCCCGACCTTCCGGATAGCGGGAGATATAGCGCGAATGAGCCTGGTGTTCGTCGAGTCCGAAGCCGGCGAAGAAGGCGGCGTTGAACAGCGTCGTCGACACCTGGGATACTCCACCGCCGAAGTCTTCCTTCATCTGGCCATCAGAGATGACTCCAGCAGCCTTGTATCCGTTGGCTGCGGTGCGCTGCCCGATGGTTTCGTTGAGGGAGAACTGTTCCCCCGGCTGAACGACTGTGCCGGAGACCTTCTTCGCGGCGACTCTGAGGTTGGTGTCGCGGTTGGGTTCCGAGGAATAGCCGGTTGAGAATTCCGACATCACATCGGACACGTCGGCCTTCTTCGCGTCCTGCGTGGTGAAGTCCGGCTTCACCGAGGCGAGCGTGACCGTGGGCTTGTCGGTCTTGCCCGTGATGGCGTCGGTGACGGCCGTGGTCAGTTCGTCCTTTTTGATGCCGATTCCCGTTTCGGACTCCACCACTTCAGGCTTACCGTCCTTGATCGTGAAGCTGGCGTCCTTCGCTGGTTTGCCGACGTCTCTGTTAGACGACAGGACACGCTTCTGCAGGTCCTCTTCGTCGAAGACGGGGGCCAACTTCGAGTCCTTCGACTCAAAGGTCAGTGTCTTCGCGATCGTTGTCGGGCTGATCGTGAGATCGCCGGCATCGACATCCGAGTCGGCGTCCTTCGCAGGTTCCGCGCGCACCGTGAGATCCTTGCTCACTGCGTCTTCGGCGAAGCCGTCGGCGACGTCCTTGGCCTCGGTTGTGGTGATGTCGGGTTCGACCTTGCTCGCTGTGACCGGCAGTGCATCGTCCGTGCGCAGCCACGAATCCTCGATGGCTGTACGCACCTGTTCGGCATCGACGGTCTGACCGTTGGTGCCGTCTTTGATCTCCGGCTTGGCCTTGACGTAGCTGACCTCGGCGTCGACTGGATCAACCTCGAGGGATTTCGTCACCTTGCCGGTGGCTTCTTCGAAGGATTCGTTGTCGATGCTGATGACGGGTTCGATTTCGTCATCGCCGAAGAGCCGGTCCCAGATGATCGTCGGATCCAGCGTGAATCCGGTGGCCCGGCTGATGGTCTCCGGGATGTCGAAGCTGACTCCGGCCTTCTCTGGGTCGAGTTCGGCGGTGGGCTTTCCCGCCTTGAGCTCGATCTTCGCCCCGGCCGTCTCACCCAGCTCCTCTCGCAGAGTCGCTTCGGCCGTGGTGGTGGACTGGCCTCCGATATCGATGCCTGCGACCGTCGTCCCTGGCGACAGGACTCGTCCGGTGAGGAACCCGACTACCAGGTAGATGACAGCGAGTACGAGGACGATGAAGAGCGCGATCAACCACGGCTTGCGTTTCGGGGTCTCCGTCGTACCCTGCGGGCGACCGCCGGGATTCGGTGAGGAGTGGGACAGGGTCTGAGTCGGCATAGTTCTCCCGATTCTAACGGGCTGCTTCGGGCCGCCGCACCTTGATGAACGCGAAGACAGCAGCGATGAGCATCGGACCGATCAGCCAGACTGCTGAGCGCAGCATCCCGGTCATGATGATGTCCGCGCCAGGCAGCCACGTCGGCTGGCCGAGGATATAGGAGAGGATGACGATGACGAATGCGGCAATGAGCATCGGTGAGGAGCTCAGGTACATCGTTTTGAGGTGCCAAAGTCCGCAGGCCACCAGGAGTAGGGACAGGGCAAGCCCCCAGGGCAGGATGACCGGGGTTCCTGCCAGGTCGAACACGCTCACGTTGAGGTGCTGCATGGCGCCGAGGAAGCCGATGAGTACGGCCAGCACCACCGCGTGGGCATAGGCGAAGAAGCCCGGCTTCTTCGGCTCCCGACGTCGGCGGCGCAGAGGAGGAGCGGCGGAGCCGGCAGCTCCGGCCGCGGTTCCGGCGCCGGAATCCTGCGACTCACAGGCGTCGATGTCGAGGTCGGTGAGCACATGGGGTGCGGGACCCGAACGCAGCCGCAGGTCAGAGATGGGGGCTCCTGCGCCGATGGAGTAGTACTCGTGGTCGAGGATCTTCATGCCGATGCCGTTCGACAGGGCGAAGAAGGCCCCGGAGACCGTCACCTGGGTCCGATGGGCGGCCAAGGCGCCACGTTTGGCGCCGAGGACAGAAGAGATGTCCTGGGCGACGACGATATCGCTCACAGGCGGCTTGGTCGGGATCGTCTGAGCCGGTGCGAAACCGGTGTCGGCAAATCCCGGCTGGTTCGGGTCGAATGTCTCTCGGGCCGCTTCAGCCGGGACATCGACGAACAGGAGTCGCCCGGCCTTCCAATCGGCTGTGTCGACGGCAGCGACGGTTGCCTCGTGGACGCGCACATGGTCGGGGTGACCATAGCCGCCGTTGGAAGCGTAGGTGATGACCGCATGCGGTCGGACTTCGTCGATGACGGCGGCGATGTAGCGAGCAACGGCCGTCAGTTCGGCCGCGCAGAGAGCATTTGCCGGCATGGTCGAGGCGGCGACGGCATGACCATCGGCGCCCCACTCCATGCCGGAGTCTTCGAAGGTGCGGGCGCTGCCGCCCAGGAACAGATGCTCGCGCACACCCAGGGCAGCCATCGCCTCGGCGATCTCTGATTCCCGCACGCGGGCCAGCCCTGCCCGATTTCCCTCAAGACCTTTGAGGTCGGCGGGAATCACCTCACCGTCCTCACCTCGTGTGGCGCTCAGGACCGTGACCTGCGCCCCCTCGCCGACCAATGCGGCGATCGTTCCTCCGGTCGTGATCGTCTCATCGTCGGGATGAGCGTGCACGAAGAGGATGCGGGGTACGACGGTCATGGGGTCCTGAGCGCTCGAGGTCATACTGTGCTGTTCGAACTCACGCGTTCTGTTTACGCATCTTGGCGTAGGTCTTCGCGCGTTCCTTCGGGTCGAGTTCCAGCTTGCGGATGCGCACTGTACCCGGCGTGACCTCGACGCATTCGTCCTCACGGGCGAATTCGAGGCTTTCCTCGAGTGTCAGTCTGCGGGGCGGAACGAGGTTTTCGAAGGAGTCCGCCGAGGCTGAACGCATGTTCGTCAGCTTCTTCTCCTTCGTGATGTTGACGTCCATGTCATCGGCGCGAGAGTTCTCGCCGACGATCTGGCCGGTGTAGACCTCAGAGGTGGGCTGAACGAAGAAGCTGCCGCGTTCCTGCAGGTTGATCATCGCGTACGGTGTCACAGAGCCGGGACGGTCGGCGACGAGGGATCCGTTGGTCCGGAACTCGATGTTGCCGGCCCAGGGGCCGTATCCGGCTGAGAAGGAGTTCGCGATGCCGGTTCCGCGGGTCTCGGTGAGGAACCGGGTGCGGAATCCGATGAGGCCACGTGCGGGGACGGTGAATTCCATCCGGACCCAGCCGGTGCCGTGGTTGGTCATGGTCGACATGACACCCTTGCGGCTGGCCAGGAGCTGAGTGACGGCGCCGAGGTAGTCCTCAGGAACGTCGATCTGGAGCTCTTCGAAGGGCTCGTGGACCTTGCCGTCTACCTTCTTGGTGACGACCTGCGGCTTGCCGACGGTGAGCTCGAAGCCCTCACGACGCATCTGCTCGACGAGGATGGCCAGCGCGAGCTCGCCACGTCCCTGGACTTCCCAGGCGTCGGGACGCTCAGTGGGAAGGACCTTGAGGGACACGTTGCCGACGAGTTCCTGGTCGAGGCGGTCCTTGACCATGCGCGCGGTGACCTTGGTGCCCTTTTCGCGACCCGCCAGCGGCGAGGTGTTGATGCCGACGGTCATCGAGATCGCGGGATCGTCGATGGTGATCGCAGGCAGGGGCTTCGGGTTGTTCAAGTCGGTGAGCGTGTCACCGATCATGATGTCGGGGATGCCTGCCACTGCGACGATGTCGCCGGCAGACGCCTCGGTGGCCGGCACCCGATCCAGGCCCTGGGTCTCCAGGAGTTCGGTGATCTTGACCGAGCTGATGTCATCGCCACGAGCCCAGGCGACCTGCTGGCCCTTGCGCAGGGTGCCGCCGAAGATGCGCAGCAGAGCAAGACGGCCCAGGAACGGCGAAGCGTCGAGGTTGGTGACGTGTGCCTGAAGGATGTCGTCATCGTTGATCTCCGGAGCCGGAATGGTCTCGAGGATCGTCTTGAACAGCGGCTCCAGGTCCGGATTGGACGGGGCCTCACCATCGGCAGGCTGTTCGAGCGAAGCGGCGCCGACCTTGGCGGCGGCGAAGACTGTGGGCACGTCGAGCACCGAGTCGACGTCGAGATCGGGGACTTCATCCGCAAGGTCGGAGGCGAGACCGAGGAGCAGGTCCTGGGCCTCTTCGACGACTCCGTCGATGCGAGCATCGGCACGGTCGGTCTTGTTGATCAGGAGGATGACCGGCAGCTTCGCGGCCAGCGCCTTACGCAGCACGAAGCGGGTCTGGGGCAGAGGGCCCTCGGATGCGTCAACAAGGAGGACGACTCCGTCGACCATGGATAGGCCGCGTTCGACCTCTCCCCCGAAGTCAGCGTGACCCGGCGTGTCGATGACGTTGATGACGATGGGATCGTCACCGGCTGAGGGTCCGTTGTAGAGAACCGAGGTGTTCTTCGCGAGAATGGTGATGCCCTTCTCGCGTTCGAGGTCGCCGGAGTCCATGACGCGTTCAGCAAAATCACCGTGTTCGCTGAACACACCTGTCTGGCGAAGCATGGCGTCGACCAGAGTGGTCTTGCCGTGGTCGACGTGGGCGACGATTGCGACGTTGCGACGGTTTTCCCGACGCGTGATGGCTTCAGTCATCAAGAACCTTATGAGCTAGAGAGATTGGTCCGGTGCGGACCCAACAGACCATTATACGGCCACACACTTACCGGAAATGACAGGTGGTGTTCAAAAACGGCTGAGAGGAATCCGAATGTGAATGCATTCGGTGGCCGCAGTGTCGAGTGAGTATCCGCTCGAAAGCGAATCCGACCCGTCCGCTGCGACCACCGAGTGGTCGCGCTGGCCGCTGTGCTGACCGGAGATCAGGCGTTGGCCGTGGCTTCTAGGACAGCGTCCCTGGCTTCACGACGCTTGCGCTGTTCGCGCGGATCCGGGACCGGCACCGCGGACAGCAGCCGCTGGGTGTAGGGATGGACGGGGTTGGCGACGACCTGCGAGCTCTTCCCGATCTCCACGAGGTAACCGTGACGCATCACTGCGATACGCGAGGCGATGCGTTCGATGACGGCCAGGTCGTGGCTGATGAACAGGCAGGCGAATCCGTACTCCTGCTGCAGCCCCTCGAACAGGTCGAGGACCTTCGCCTGGACCGAGACGTCGAGTGCCGAAGTCGGCTCATCGGCGATGAGCAGCTTCGGCCGCAGCGTCAGTGCTCGGGCGATGCCGATCCGCTGTCGCTGACCGCCCGAGAGTTCGTGCGGATAGCGGTTGCGCATCGATGTCGGCAGCTCCACCGCGGTGAGCAGCTCTTCGACGCTCTTGCTCAGCGCCGGTCCCTTCATCCCCTCGTGCAGATACAGAGGTTCGCCGATGGACTCGCCCACTGGCAGGCGTGGGTTGAGCGAGGAACCGGGATCCTGGAACACGATCCCGACTTCCTTGCGCAGCGGTCGCAGCTGCTTGTTGCTCAGGCCCTTGATGCTCGTGCCGTTGACGACCATATCGCCTTCGACAGTGGGCAGAAGACCCAATGCGGCACGACCGATAGTGGTCTTGCCCGACCCGGATTCTCCGACCAGTCCCACGACCTCTCCAGGAGCGACCATCAGGTTGATGTGATGGGCGGCACGGAACGCCTTCTTCCGTCCGATCGCCGGATACTCGATCGCGGCATCGCGCAGCTGCAGTGCGGAGGGCTGCGAGAAGTCAGCCTGAGATCCCGGATGGTAGTACGTCTCCGTCGAGTCCATCTCGATGTCGTCGTGGTCCTGCTCGGGCTGTCCGGCCGCCTCCGCGGCCTCGGCCAGACCCGAGACTCGGTCTGCTCCGCCCTCGGTCACCATGGGACTGAGAGTCGCATTCGGCGGGTGAGCCCCGTCATCGTTGCTGCCCGCCGTGACGTCATCGGCGGTGCCGTGGGAGGCTTCCCTCTCGTGCACGACCGTCGAGTCCTCGACGTTGGCGAGATCGGCCCCGAAAGCTTCTCCCTCAATGGCTGTGCCAAGGTGAGGCACGGCTTCGAGGAGCTGTCTCGTGTACGGGTGCTGCGGATTGTAGAAGATCTCTTCCGCATTGCCAGATTCGACGACGCGACCCGCCTTCATCACAATCATGCGGTCGGCCATATCGGCGACCACACCCATGTCGTGGGTGATGAGGATGATGCCGGCGTCGAGCTTCGACTTCAGCTCACGCATGAGTTTGAGGATCTCAGCCTGGACCGTGACGTCCAGTGCCGTGGTCGGCTCATCGGCGATGAGCAGCTTGGGCTGGCACGCCAGAGCCTGAGCGATCATGATGCGCTGGCGCTGTCCGCCCGAGAGCTGGTGCGGGAACGAGTGGAAACGCTCCTCCGGGTCCGGGATCTCGACGAGACGCATCAGTTCGAGAGCGCGCTCCTTGGCCTCAGTGGGGCCCACGTCCAGGTGCACACGCAGTGTCTCCACGATCTGGAAACCTGCCGTGTAGACCGGGTTGAGCGCCGTCATGGGCTCTTGGAAGATGACGGAGATCTCGTTTCCTCGGATCTGCTGCATCTTCTCCGGCGGCATGCCGATGAGTTCGGTGCCGCCCATCTTGGCCGAGCCGGTGGCCCGTCCGTTGCTGGGCAGCAGGCCGAGCAGTGACATGCTCGACTGCGATTTGCCGGACCCGGATTCTCCGACGATTGCGAGCACTTCACCGGCGTTGACCGTGTAGTTGAGTTCCTCAGCGGCCATCCACCATTCGTCGTTGACCCAGAAGTTCACTCCCAGGTCTTTGACATCGAGGACCGGTGATTTGGCTGTGCTTGTCTGTTCAGTCATCACTTCGCCTCCTCTTTCTGCGTCGTGTTCGCGACCTTCTTCTGGGTCATGCGCTCGGCCTTCTTCATCTTCCTCCAGCTGGGAATGGTCTTCATCCGCGGGTCGAACGCGTCGCGCAGACCGTCGCCGATGAAGTTCACGCACAGAGCAATGACGATGATGAACAGACCGGGCCACCAGAACAGCCACGGACGTGTGGCGAAGGAGGTCTGGTATTCGCTGATGAGCTGGCCCAACGAGATTCCAGGTGATTGGATGCCGAAGCCGAGGTAGCTGAGTGCCGCTTCGAGCACGATCGCCTGGCTCATCACCAGCGTTGTGTTGACGATGATGACGCCCATGGCATTGGGCAGCATGTGTTTGAACATGATACGGAAGTCGCTGGCTCCGGCCACACGAGCCGAGTCCACGAACTCTCGTTCACGCAATGACATGAAGTCACCGCGCACCAGTCGTGCCAGGCCCGTCCATAGAATTGCGCCGAGGGCCAAGCCCAGCAGCGGTCCGTTCGCGCCGCCGACCATCTTGCCGAGGATCGAACCGATGACGATGACGGGCAGGATGATGAAGCCGTCTGTGATGCGCATCAGCAGGGAGTCGATCCATCCGCGGTAGTAACCGGCGACTGCACCCACGATCGTGCCGATGACAAGGCAGACCAGGCCGATGATGACCATGACGATGATGGAGATCTGCGTCCCCTTCATCACACGCGCGAAATTGTCGCGACCGATTTCGTCCTGTCCGAAGGGGTGTTGGCCCAAGGAGAAGAAGTTCGAGAACGACCACGTGGGCGCGCCTCCCGGATTGACGACCGGTCCCGAAGCTGTGTGGTTGAAGATCCACCAGCCTGGCACCGGGCCGAAGCCCACCGATGAGAAGGCGAAGAGGGCGACGAATGCGAATACGCCGATGCTGATCATCGCGCCCTTGTGGCGGAGGAATTTCCGGAAGACGATCTTGCCCTGGGACAGACCTTCGGTTTCCTTGGCTTCGATCGCGTTGTCCCCGACGTCGTCGGGCGCGAGAGCATTTTCGTTGTCGTTGTTGGTACTCATGCGTTCACTCGGATTCTGGGGTCGAGGACTGCGTAGAGGAAGTCCGCGACGAGGTTGGCGATGATGGCGAGCAGGCCCGTGATGAGGATGTAGGCCATGATCGGATCGAGTTCGGACTGTCTCATCGAATCGATGAAGAGTTTGCCCATGCCGTTCCAGCCGAAGATCGTCTCAGTGATCACGGCACCGCCGATCATCGTGATGATGTCGACGGGGATGATCGATGCCAACGGCAGCAGAGCATTGCGCAGTGCATGGCGCATGACGACAGTTCGTTCGTTGAGCCCCTTGGCCCGTGCCGTGCGGATGTAGTCCTGACCCATGACCTCGAGCATCGAACCGCGTGTGTAGCGGGTGTACGAAGCAAAGGAGATGAGGATCAGTGCGATCGACGGCAGGAGGAGGTGGGTGAACGTGTCCAGGTTCGCTATCCAGAAGTCACCCTCGAGGTTCGGCGTCGATGCGCCGATCGTCGCGATCGGTCGATTGTTGATCGCAGGCTGGTCGGAGTAGTCGCCCCAACCCTGCAGCACACGGTCGGCAAAGATGAGCACAGCGATGATGACACCGGTGAAGAAGGTGGTGCGCACCGTGTCCCAGGGATCGGGTCCGCGGAACGCCAGACCCACGCCGACGGCCACACCGATCGTCACGATCAGGAGTCCGAACATCCACAGCCAGTTCATCTCCTGGTAGTAGAAGAGGTATTGCAGCGGCATATACAGCAGAGCCCCGATGACAGCCATCGCCAACGATGCATAGAGCACTCGCTTGTTCTTCAGACCTGTCGACAGGAAGGTCATGACCACAGCTGCACCGAGGCCGATGACGACGACTCCCACGATGCCGATGCTCGGCTGCTGCAGCCAACCGCTGGCAAGGATGTAGTAGATCGTCACGAAGGTGATGACCGTGGCTGCGAGGAAGGTGATGAGTCTGCGTCTGCGGCTGCCTCCCAAGGCACCCATCCAGAACAGTCCCAGCGCAACGCAGACGAGGATGATCGGCACCCAGCTGCTCAGCGTCGGATCGTTGATGAAGTTGTTGATCTCGATCGCGCCGTACTGCTTGAGCAGAACCGCAACCCAGAACACAGGCAGCGAGTACAGGAGGAACGAGACGAAGGTGATGAAGTAGTCGAAGCCCGAGTACTGGCGAATCGCCGAGACCATGCCGACAGCGATGCCGAGCACGATGGCCACAATTGTCGAAGCGGTGATGAGCTTGACCGTATTGACGATCGCTCCCTGCAGCTGAGAGGTGACCTCTTGGCCGGACTTCCAGGCGATGCCGAAATCGCATTGCCCGACCACACAGCCGCCCACGCCAGCCAGCCACTTGAAGTAGCGCACGATCGCAGGAGTGTCGAGGTCAAGCAGTCGGCGACGGGACTCGTAGAGTGACTCGATATTGGGAGATGTGCTCGAACGCAGGTCCCAGAAGAAGTCGAGGGCGACGTTGAGCAGGAGGTAGAGGACGAAGGTCACGACCAGGAGCACGAGTGCTGTCGAGAGGAGTCGTCTGAGGATGAATCTTGTCATTGGGTGGTGTCCGTTTCAATCTTCCGAAAACGCCGCTGTGGGGATCACAGAGTGATCCCCACAGCAGCTGGGGGTGAAGGAGAACCGACCGCGTCAGTCGCGGATCAGTTGGTCTCCCACTCCCAGTAGTTCCAGAACATGGTCGGTGACACGGCCGTGGACTTCACGTTCTTGACCTTGTCACGGTAGATCGTCAACTCAGGGAACTGGAAAATCGGTGCGCCGAAGGCGTCCTCGCTCAGCTGCTTCTCCATGTCGACGAGCAGCTTCTCCTGCTCGTCTTCCTTGGACACGAGCAGCTTGTCGAGGATCTTGTCCATCTTCTTGCTCGAGTAGCCGCCGTAGTTGTTCTGCGCGCCGGTGCGGAAGTTCGCATCGTTCTCGGTGACTCCGGTACCTTCCGACTGCCAGCCGAACAGCGAGACATCGTAGGTGCCGTCGCCGAGGCGGGTGCCCCAGTTGACGTCTCCGACGTCTTCGATCTTGAAGCCGGCCTTCTCAGCCGATTCCTTGATGAGCTGGAACTCCTGCTGACGACGCGAGTTCGTGTTGTCGTACATCACGCGGACCTTGGGTGCATCGGCGCCGGCCTCTTTGAGAAGCTTCTTGGCTGCGGCGATGTCGACGTCGGTGGCGTCGGCAACACCGTTCTCCTTGGTGATCGCGTCGTACATCGGCGAGCCGGGAACCTGCGAGTATGAATCGCGGGTGACGGCCTTGTCGTTGAGCGGCTTGATGATCTTGTCGACGATGTCCTTACGAGGAACGGTCTTGAGGAACGCCTGACGAACCTTCTTCGCCTTCTCCTTATCGCCGCCATGGGCCTCTGGGTCGAAGGGACCCTTGTTGTCGAAGGTGAAGTCGACGTGCTCGTAGGTTGCGCCGTCGGCCGCATCGACGCTCACACCGTCAAGGTCTTCAGCAGCGGAGAGGACGTCGGCCGTGGCCTGTGGCTGGGTCATGTCGACTTCGCCGTTTTCGATCGCCTGGATCATGGCCATCGGGTCGCCGTTGTAGCGAACCGTGACGGTGTCGACCTTCGGCTTGATCGGTCCCGTGTATTTGTCATCGAGTTCGAGAGTGACGTACTGGCCCTCTTTGAAGTCAGTCATCTTGTACGGACCGTTGTGGACGAGGAGATCCTTGTCCTTGGGCATCGAGGTGAAGTCGAAGCCCGTGTTCCAAGTATTCGAGATCTTGGACAGCTTCTTGGTGTCCTTGTCCTTGATCGCCTTGAGGATCGCCTGCTTGCCCTTTTCGGGATCGTCGACGCCCAGGGCCTTCTTGGCCACGATATGAGCAGGGAGTCCGACGCCGTCGGCACCTGTGCCGAATTCGGTCTGCCAGTCGGCATAGGGCTTGGAGTAGGAGAGAGTAATCTCCTTACCGTCTTCCGAGATCTCCGGGAAGTCCTTGACCAGTGCCGAACCGGCAGTGGACGAGTCGAAGTAGACCGTCTTCGCGTCGTTTTCCTTGACCGAACCGTCGTCAGCGTTGTTCTGCTCGACGGTGTTGAAGTTGGCCGAGGTGCCGGCCCAGGTCAGAGCCAAGTCGGCCGCATCGACCGGAGTGCCATCGGACCATTTGGCATCGTCGTTGAAGGTGTACTTGACCTTCAGCGGGTCTTCTGAGACTTGCTCGACCTTGCCCAGAGATCCGTCTTGGACCTCGAGTTCACCGTCGTAGTATCCGAAGTTGTCATTCATCATGTAGGTGAGAATGGCGTTCGATGTGGCGTTGCCGTTGGCCGTCAATGTGTTCATCGACCGGAAGGATTCGTTCCATCCGATGTTGATGCTTGATTTCTCTGACGACTTCTCATCGTCTCCGCCGCCGGGGGGTGTGCACGCAGTGAGCACCATTGCTGCTGCGGCAACTGAGGCTCCGGCCGCGAGGAAGCGCTTATTCACGTTCTCTCCTTGTTGTCATGAGGCTGTTTCGCCCGTGTAGCCACGCCCACAATCCGGGGCGTGATGCGCTCGATCACTCCCTGGTCGGGAGTGTGACCGCGTTCATGTTTTTCACATGGAATTCCTCAAAGTTAATTCACGCGACACTGTGACAGAGTCCACATGCTGAGCATATTTCACAATCGTTACTGTTTCGAGACCAAGGAAACATGCACGCAACCTGCAGTCTCAGTGGATAGGATGTTCAGGTGGTGAACAGTGAGATGGATCGCAATTCAGGGAACAATCAACCGACGATCGTGCGGACGACGAGCTCCACAGTGCTCTTCATCGTCATCGCGGGGCTCTGCGTGATCGGCTTGGGCTCAATCATCGTCGGAGACTTCACAATACGAGGCCTGGCCGTGGCGGGAATCCCGGTCGCCATCATCACCGTCGTCTACGCCCTCTACCGGTTTCCTCGCGTCGAGCTCAGGCACAAGGAGATCGCACTGATCAATCCCATGCAGTCCACACACATCCCGTGGAACCTCGTCGACGGGTTCGACATCCACTTCGGACTCGGGGTGCGCACCCATGAGAAGGTCTACTCGTCGTGGCCCTTGGCCGGCAGGGGTAAGAAGATGGAGAAGGACGAACACGGCATCCGCAGGCTGATGGACAATCCGAATCCCGCTGTCGATACCGTGCTCGACCGCTACTCCGGCCTCAGCGACGAGGAGCTGGCGAACCCTCGCGGCGAACGCACCATCACAACTTCGTGGAATTTCGGTATCATCGCCGCACTTGTGACTGCCATCATCTGGGCAGGCATCGGCTTCGCCGCCCTGCCCAGCTGATCACCAGCCGCGTTCGCGCCATTCGCTCAGCTTCGGGCGTTCTTCGCCCAGCGTCGTGGAATCACCATGTCCGGGCAGCACCTTCGTCTCATCGGGCAGCTGGTCGAAGACCCGCTCCTCCAGATCGTCCATCAGGGAGGTGAAGTCCTCTGTGCTCCAGGTCTTGCCGGGTCCACCGGGGAACAGCGAATCTCCTGAGAAGAGGATCGTCTCTCCCCCGTCGCGCAGCAGCAGGGCGATCGATCCCGGCGTGTGACCGCGGAGGACGATCGCCTGCAGGACGAAGCCGCCGAAGTCTCCGACGTCGAGGTGGTCGACCGTTCGCGTGATCTCTACGCCCTCAGCCGCTGTGATCGCCTCCGCATCATCGCTGCCTGCGATCGTCATCGCATCGGGGAACTCCGCCGAGGTGGCCGGAAGAGCCCGAATATGATCCCAGTGCTGGTGTGTGGTGATGATCGCGTGCAGCTCAGGATCTGCCGAGGTGTCCTCGGTCCCCGAGGCGATGAGATCCTTGATCGCCTCAGCATCGTCGGCTGCGTCGATGAGGACCTGGGACCCTGATTCCTTGGCCGTGATCAGGTAGACGTTGTTCGCCATCTCGGACACTGCGATGCTGCGGATGACGACGTGTTCGGTTTCGATAGTGTTCGTCATTGTCGGTTCACCATGCTCCTCTTGTGTACTGCGGTGGATACGGTCCCGGTTCGACTCCGAGATCGTGGGCTGCTCGCTGCGGCCAGGCCGGTTCGCGCAGTGCCGCCCGGGCCAGGAAGATCGCGTCGGCCTGTTCCGAGGCTAGGATCGTCTCCGCCTGTCCAGGATCGGTGATGAGGCCGACGCTGCCTGTTCTCACACCTTCTGCGCGGATCGCCGCCGACAGCGGCACCTGGTATCCGGGGCCGACGGGAACCTTGACCGGGAAGTTGCCTCCGGAGGAGACATCGATGAGGTCGACACCGCGTTCCTTGAGGTCACGGGAGACCACGACGGCCTCGGCGATGTCGAAGCCGCCTTCACGCCATTCGCTGGCAGAGAGACGGACGAATACGGGCACCTCCTCGCCCACGGCCGCGCGCACGGCCTGGTAGGTCTCGGTCAGCATTCGCGAACGTCCGGCGAGGTCGCCGCCGTACTCATCGCTGCGTTCATTCGACAGCGGAGACAGGAACGAATGGAGCAGGTAGCCGTGGGCGGCGTGGAGTTCGACGAGGTCGAACCCGGCATGGATGGCTCGGACAGCGGCCGCGGCGAAGGCATCGACCACCTCGGCGATGTCGTCCTTCGTCATCTCCTGCGGCGCGTCGTATCCGGGATAGGCGATGGCGCTGGCACCGAGGGTGGGCCAACCGCCCTCGGATTCGGGGACGCTGCCCCGAGGGTTGCCCTCGAAAGGACGGTAGGTGCTGGCCTTGCGGCCCGCGTGTGCCAGCTGCACACCGATGCGACTGCCCTGCGAATGGACGAAATCGGTGATCGAGGACCAGGCTTCTGCCTGATCGTCATTCCAGATGCCGGCATCTTGAGGTGAGATTCGTCCCTCGGGGAGGACAGCAGAGGCCTCGGTGAGGATGAGCCCGAACCCGCCCTGGGCACGCGCGCCCAGGTGAACGAGATGCCAGGTGCTGGGCATCCCATCTTCGGACTCGCAGGAGTACTGGCACATCGGGGCGAGCCAGATGCGGTTGGCGATCTCAGTTCCGCGCATTGTCATGGGTGAGAAGAGTTGAGTCATGCCACCAGTCTGCCAAGATTTCTCGTCGTTCAGAGCACGATGTTGAATACTGGTACGGCCAAGACATACACCGTGACCGTGATGAGGACGATTCCGATGACATTGAGCCACAGTCCGCCTTTGACCATCTGCGCCACCGTCACATATCCCGAACCGTAGGCCACGGCGTTCGGCGGTGTCGCAACGGGAAGCATGAATGCGCATGTCGCGGCCAGAGCCACCGGAATCGTCAGCAGCAACGGATCGAGGTCAAGTCCCAGCGCCACCCCGCCGACGACGGGAACGAAGGTGGCCGCGGTCGCGGTATTCGAGGTCAGCTCCGTGAGGAACAGGATGATCAAGGCGAAGATCGCAACGACGAAGACTGTGGGCAGGACTCCCAATCCGCTCGTGGACTTGCCGATCCACTCAGTCAGTCCCGAGGAGGAGAACTGCCCGGACAGGGCCAAACCACCGCCGAAGAGGAGGAGCACACCCCAGGGCAGCTTCTCGGCAGTGTCCCAGTCGAGGAGGCGGACTCCGCGATTGGCTCCGCCGGGAATGAGGAAGAGGAGGAGACCGATGACCATCGCGATGCCCTCATCGCTGATCGGTGGCTCCTCGAAGATCAGCGGCAGGGAGATCCAGCTGACTGCGGCGAGGACGAACATGCCCAGCACCAGCTTTTCCCCGGTCGACATCGGACCGAGCTTCTGCAATTCCTCACGGATGAGTTCCCGACCGCCGGGGATCTCATCGATCTCAGGCTTGAACAACACTTTGACCAGAAGGAACCAGGCGATGACCATCATCACGACCGCTAGAGGGACCCCGACGAGCATCCACTGGCCGAAGCCGATGGAGATGTCGTGGTTGTCCTTGAGGTAGCCGACGAGGAAGAGGTTCGGCGGTGTGCCGATAATGGTGCCGAGGGACCCGATTGATGCCGAATAGGCGATGCCCAGCATGAGTGCTGTGCCGAAGTTGGACTTCACCACTGCGTCGAGCCCGGTGTCGTCCTGACTGTCGTCCGAGTCCGCGGCGTCGGTGCCCGAAGCGTCGGTGACGGCTCCTCCGATGACCTTGCTCACGATCATCAGGACGGAGATTCCGATGGGCAGCATCATCACCGCCGTCGCCGTGTTCGATACCCACATGGAGACGAAGCCGGTGGCGATCATGAACCCGGCGATCATCGGTCCCGGCTTGTTGCCCATGACGGACAGCGTGATGAGGGCGATTCGCCGGTGCAGGTTCCATCGTTGCATGGCCAGGGCGATGAGGAATCCACCGAGGAACAGGAAGATGATCGGGTTGCCGTAGGACGCACCGACGGTGTCCATCTCGACCTCGGTGCCGAAGACGGGAAAGGCCACGAGCGGCAGCAGAGAGGTAGCCGCGATCGGCAGCGCCTCGGTCATCCACCACACAGCCATCAACACGGCGACAGCAGCTGTCAGCTTCGCGCCGTGCTCGACCCCGTCGGGCATGATCGCATAGACGAGGGTCGACAGGATGAGCCCGAGCAGGAACCCAGTCCAGCGAATGCGCACCGCCTGCTTGGACAACCCAGGGGCCCTCTCACCCGGTGAGAGTTCATTGAGCTCGACGGAGTTGTCGGTTCGTGAGTGCTGTTCCTGAGTCATCTGCGCTCCTCATTGAGCAAGATCGGATGCTGTGGACTACATCTACACCCTACTCAAGAACGCCTCGATGTGGTCGAAGACGATGTCGGGATGTTCGGCCATCGGCAGATGAGCCGCATCAGGGATGACGACCATCGCTGAGTCGGCCACCTGTGCCGACAGCTCGGTCATGGCCTCGGGGGTGCAGCCCGGATCCTGTGATCCGGCGATGAACAGGGTCGGCGTGGTCACGGCCTCAAGGCGCCCAGTCACGTCGTATTGCGTCACAGCCCTTGCACAGGCGATATAGGCAGCATCATCGATCATTGCCAGGTCCGTGAGGATGGCCGGTCCCGATGCGATGTCCTCGGTGAGGAAACCGGC
The DNA here is from genome assembly GCF_021532235.1 of Brevibacterium sp. UCMA 11752. NCBI lineage: Bacteria > Bacillati > Actinomycetota > Actinomycetes > Micrococcales > Brevibacteriaceae > Brevibacterium > Brevibacterium sp. UCMA 11752. Next base: position 3,179,239 of record NZ_JACBOS010000003.1, read on the forward strand.
GGCGAACCACCGGTCGGCGGTGTCGTCGAGCTGGCCGCGGGTGCCGTCCTCGGCGACGTCCTTGATTCGCTCGGCCCAGGATTCGTCGGTGCCGAACTTCGTCGCCGTCGCACAAGCCACAAGACCGGTCAGCGAGTCAGGGTGTTCGAGTGCCAACGTCAGTCCGATGCCGCCCGAGATCGAGACACCGCAGTAGGTGAACTTCTCCACGCCCAGTTCAGCCAGGCTGGTCACGAGCCCGGCTGCGAGATCGGAGACCGTGAAGTCCGCGCCGTCATCGGTTCGAGGAAGTGTGTGACCGGGAAGATCGCTGAGGTAGATCTGGTAGTCATCGGCGAATCTGGCCGCGACCGCGGCCCAGAGGGAGACCCTGGTGCCGAGGGCGTTTCCGAATACGATGGCCGGTGAACCCGGATTGTCATTGAGGGGGTGGACTGCAATGCGCAAGAGTGCTCCTAGCGAGGTTCGAGATCAGATGAGATGTTCGAGGTCAGGAGTGCTGTTGGAAGGTCAGGAGACCACCGCACTCAGCCTACCGCCCGAGTACTGGAGATAACAGCGTGGGCACAGTGATTCATAGGTCACCGCATTGCCGTCGATGGCCACCTGGTCACCGTCGAAGATGAATTGGCCGTCGACGAGCCGTCCGTTGAACATCGCCTTGCGTCCGCAGCGGCAGATCGTCTTGAGCTCTTCCAAGGTGTGAGCAATCTCAAGTAGTCGGGCAGAGCCGGGAAAGGCCTTGGTCCGGAAATCGGTCCTGATTCCGTAGCACATCACCGGCACCGAGGCGTTGGTGGCGATGCGCATGAGCGAATCCACCTGGAGCGGTTCGAGGAACTGAGCTTCGTCGATGAGCAGGCAGGCCACGCGGGCCTTAGGCGTGTCGATGGATTCGAGCAGAGCATCATGATCGACGTAGTCAGCGTGCTCACGGTAGATGGTCTCAACGTCGGAGCCTGCGGGGATGAGGAAGTCGACTTCTCTGGTCACACCGAGGCGGGAGACGATCTCACCGGCACCCTTCGTATCGATGTGGGGTTTGGCCAGCAGAACTCGCTGGCCGCGTTCCTCGTAGTTGAAGGCGGCCTGCAGCAGGGCGGTCGATTTTCCGGAATTCATCGCCCCGTAACGGAAGTAGAGCTTGGCCACCGTCGTCCTCTCACTGGTGTTCGTAATGATTTCTCAACTGTTCGTGATCATTGTCTAGTTGTGTGTGACGAAACAGAACCCTACCGGGAAGCTGAGCACAACCGGGGCAACGGTAGGATGGGGTGGTCAAACCCCAAGACGATGTGGAGTAGTCCATCACCATGGCCAAAATCATTTATACGCGCACCGATGAAGCGCCTCTCCTGGCGACGTACTCGCTCAAGCCGATCATCGAAGCATTCGCCACCTCAGCGGGCGTCGAGGTCGAGACCCGAGACATCTCCCTGGCCGCGCGTGTACTGGCACAGTTCACCGATCGCCTTCCTGCAGACCAGCAGGTCGCTGATTCTCTGTCGGAACTGGGCGATCTGGCCAAGAAGCCAGAAGCCAACATCATCAAGCTGCCCAACATCTCGGCTTCCGTCCCCCAGCTCAAGGCCACCATCGCCGAGCTCCAGTCCCAGGGCTATGAACTGCCCGACTACCCGGACGAGCCGTCGACCGATGATGAGCGCGATGCCAAGGCTCGCTATGACAAGGCCAAGGGCTCAGCAGTCAACCCGGTCCTGCGTGAGGGCAACTCCGATCGTCGCGCACCACAGGCAGTGAAGAACTTCGCGAAGGCCCACCCTCATTCGATGGGTGAGTGGTCTTCTGATTCGAAGACCAATGTCGCCACCATGGCCGCCGGGGACTTCCGTGACAATGAGAAGTCCGTTGTCATCCCGGCCGATGACACCCTGCAGATCCGTCTGCGTCCCGCCTCGGGCGAAACCGTCGTGCTCAAGGAATCGCTGCCGGTCCTCGCCGACGAAGTCATCGACGCCACCAAGATGGATGTGGCTGAACTCCACAAGTTCCTCAAGGCCCAGATCGCACGGGCCAAGGACGAAGGCATCCTGTTCTCCGTCCACCTCAAGGCCACCATGATGAAGGTCTCCGACCCGATCCTCTTCGGTCACGTCATCGAGGCGTTCTTCCCCGAGGTCTACGCCGAATACGGTGCAGCCCTCGCCGAGGCGGGTCTGACCTCGGACAACGGACTGGCCGCCATCCTCGGCGGGCTCGACGCTCTCCCGGCCGACGTGGCCGAGGGCGTCAAGGCCGGTATCGAGAAGGGCATCGCCGAAGGCCCCTCCCTGGCGATGGTGAATTCCGATAAGGGAATCACCAACCTGCACGTGCCCTCCGACGTCATCGTCGATGCCTCAATGCCGGCGATGATCCGCGTGGGCGGCAAGATGTGGAACAAGGACGACGCGACCCAGGACGCCCTGGCCGTCATCCCCGACTCCTCCTACGCCGGTGTCTACCAGACCGTGGTCGAGGACTGCCGTGCCAACGGCGCCTTCGATCCGACCACGATGGGCACCGTTCCCAACGTCGGACTCATGGCCCAGAAGGCCGAAGAGTACGGCAGCCACGACAAGACCTTCGAGATCGCCCAGGACGGCGTCGTCGAGGTCGTCAACTCCGCCGGCGAGGTCATTCTGTCCCATAGTGTCGCCGCCGGTGACATCTGGCGTGCCTGCCAGACCAAGGACATCCCGGTCCGTGACTGGGTCAAGCTTGCTGTGACCCGTGCCCGCCTCTCCGACACCCCTGCCGTGTTCTGGCTCGACGAGACCCGCGCCCACGACCGCAACCTGCGGGCCAAGGTCGAGGCGTACCTCGGTGACCACGACACCGAGGGCCTTGATATCCGCATCATGAACCCGGTCGAGGCGACTCAGTTCTCGATTGATCGCATTCGCCAGGGCAAGGACACCATCTCGGTGACCGGCAACGTGCTGCGCGACTACAACACCGACCTGTTCCCGATCCTGGAGCTGGGCACCTCGGCGAAGATGCTCTCCGTGGTTCCGCTCATCGCCGGTGGCGGCCTGTTCGAGACGGGTGCCGGCGGTTCGGCCCCGAAGCACGTCCAGCAGCTGGTCGAGGAGAACCACCTCCGCTGGGATTCGCTCGGCGAGTTCCTCGCCTTGGCCGAATCCTTCCGCCACGAGTTCAACGTCCACGGCAACGCCCGTGCCGGTGTTCTCGCCGACACCCTCGACGCAGCAACCGGCAAGTTCCTCGAAGAGAACAAGTCGCCCTCACGCAAGGTCGGCGAGATCGACAATCGCGGCAGCCACTTCTACCTCACCCTCTACTGGGCGCAGAACCTGGCCCAGCAGACCACGGACGAGCCTCTGGCCGAGGCCATCAAGCCTGTTGCCGAAGCTCTCGAGACCAACGCCGATAAGATCTCGGCCGAACTCCTCGAAGTCCAGGGAAGCCCTGCCGACCTGGGTGGCTACTACTACCCGGAGGAGGCCAAGCTCGACTCGGTCATGCGGCCTTCGGCTACGCTCAATGAGATCATCTCCACCCTGAGCGCAAAGGTCTGATCTGACTTCTTCAGGTCAGACGCAGCAACACCTCACTCATGCGCCCATCAGCGACTATGATGGGCGCATGAGTACTCAAGACCCACGTGGCGAATCACAGACGCCCGACGAGCTGCTGGCCGAGACGCAGTCCGTGCTCGGCGACGAGGATCCGGCGACCGGCAGCACCCGCGAGGTCGCACCGACTCAGCAGGTTGATCCGACACAGCGCATCGAATCCGAGCAGCAGACCGAACCGGCGCAGCGCGAGGACCCGACTCCTGCGGGCAAGGAAGCCGAACTGGCACAGCTCAAGGGCGGCTCCGGCATGTCGGCGGGAATGTGGGCATCCCTCATCCTCGGCGCCGTCATCGTCGTGCTCCTGCTCATCTTCATCCTGCAGAACAACGTCCCCGCCGACTTCCGGTACTTCGGTTGGCAGTTCCAACTGCCCCTCGGCGTTGCCATGCTCTTCGCCGCGATCGGCGGAATCTTCATCGCCGGCATCATCGGATCCGTGCGCATCTTCGTGCTCAACCGCAAGCTGAAGAAGATCTCGAAGGCTCTGGGCCGCTGATACATGGAGTCCCACCCCGGTTTCACACTCCTGCCCACCCAACTCGATTCGACCATCGTCCTCGCCGACACTGACGCCGAGGCCGAATGGGCGCGCATCGATCTCTCGTCGCTGACGAAGCAGGAAATGAATTATGCGACGGAATTCGAACCCGATGCCGCGGCCACCTGGGCTGCAGGTCGAGTCATCCTCCGTCATGTCCTCGGCACACACCTGGACCGCGACCCTGCCGACATCGAGATTCGCCTCGACTCGGCCGGCAAACCGCGAGTTGAGGAATGCGAATTCTCCGTGACTCGGGCCAGGCGCTTGGTTCTCGTCGCCGTCGCCGACGATCCCATCGGGGTCGACCTCGAAGCTGTGCCCGAGCATGCGGTTGCCGCCGAGGCGATGGCATTGCTTCACCCGAAGGAGCGAGTCGAACTCGAGCAGGTCGCAGCCTCCGATCTGGCAACAGACTTCGTGCGCGTGTGGGCCCGGAAAGAAGCCTTCCTCAAGGCTCTGAGCACTGGCCTGGCACGCGACCCTGGGATGGACTACATCGGCGCCGGGGCGTCACCCAGCTCTCCGCACCCCGACGTCGAGATCTTCGACCTGGAGTCAGGCCTGCCCGCGGGCTACCACGCCGCCATCGCGTTCAACCGCTGACGGTCACTCGCTGAGGGTCACACGCGGTCAGCCGCGTTCTCAGTGCCAGACGGTTTCAGTCACTCGCTGCGCCTTGTGGCAGCACCGGAAGCCTCGTCCTCGGCGAAATCGGGGCCATTGGCCCCGGTGGTGAACACGACGGCAATGGCCAACGAGCCGAGCGCCGTGTAGCCGAGCCAGACGAAGCCTGCCGCCGAGCTGCCGACGAGGGCGAGGATCACGGCGATGATCGTCGAGACCACCCAGAGCGAATCGAATATCGCCAGGTACTTCACATGGCTCTTCTCACCCTTGCGGGCGCCGTAGGAGATCTCCGTGGCAGCGCTGAGGAAGAGCAGGACGATCGCCGTGATCGCCAGCCACCTGGGCGCGAGCAGGAATGACTCGACCGCGGGAAGAAACGCCCAGAGTGCGACCGCGACGAGCAGTTTGAAGACGCCATCGGCGACGAAACCGAATTTCATCATTCCCCGATCCTACTCAACCACTCCTGCCGGATCATCTCTCGTCGGCCTCACCCAGTAGCGACTGCGCCGTCTCCAACGCCTGGTGCAGCACGGCGGCTTCGACGTTCGAGTGGGCGATGACGATACCGTGCCTGACGTCACTGTCCGCACTCCATCCGGCTGCCAGCGAAGCCACAAGGATCCCTCGCTCTGCCAGGTCGGTGCGAAGCTGTGCCGCGGTGGCCTCTCCTGTCTCGATGACGAGGGTTCGACCTTCGTGGACGAGACCGGGAATCGAACCGACCTGAGCAAGGACCGCCTCGGCGGCTCTGAGCCTGCGCCGACCACGCGAGATTCTGCGCCGCAGCCCTCCCGAACTCAGATACGACGCGATCGCTGTCTGCATGACCGGTGAGAACGCCGGGCCCAAGGCAGTGCGCATGATGCTCAATCGGCGGCCGAGCTCCCCGTGGGCGATGATGTACCCGGTGGACACGGCAGAGGTCAGCAAAGTTGAGAACGTGCCGATGTGGACCACCTGTGCCGGAGCGTCGGTGGACACCGCGAGATCGTAGAGGGTGGGCACCACTGTGCGGGCATAGCGGGCTTCGCTGTCGTAGTCGTCTTCGATGACGATGACGCCGGTCGCCTGTGCCCATTCCAGGAGTCTGACCCGTCGGTCGATGGGCATGGTGGTCCCATGCGGGAACTGGTGGTTGGGAGTCACGACGACCGCGCCGAGGTAGCCAGCGGTGCCTTCAGGCAGCTGTGTCGTGTCGATCGGCTTGAGATCGCGATCCGACATGGCCTGACGCAGTCCCGGAAATCCGGGGTTCTCGACGCCGATCGCACCCTCGACTCCCGTCGTGATGAGCAGGCGGAGCCCATCCCGGGATCCGCTGGTGAGGATGATGTCATCGGGGTCGACGCTCATCCCCCGCGTCAGGCGCAGGTGGTCGGCGATCGCCCATCTGGTCTGCGGCTGACCCAAGGGATCGATCGGACCCGGATCGATGTCGAGCGAATCACGCCATGCTCTGCGAAACGCGGGTTCCTGCAGCGGGTTGTCTCCGCCGAATCCGGGACGCAGGTCGACGAAGCTGCGCAGCCTGCGTCGTGGAACCTGCGGTGGGCGCAAACGCGGGTTGCGTGTGCGCGCGGTGTTCGGCAGCTCCGGGTTCACCCGTGTGGCTGAGCGTTCGGCCGTGGTGAGGAACCCTTCGACGACGAGTTGGGCGTACGCGGTTTCGACTGTCCCACGCGAGACATCGAGGTAGGCGGCCAGACGCCTGCTGGCAGGCACCGGCTCTCCGGGTCGAACCGCTCCGGCGGCGATGAGTCGTCTGATCTCCGCCACCAGCTGATCAGGCAGCGGCGTCGGCACATCCCGGTCGATGTCGATGGGCAGTGCGATCCCGTCGGCCCGGGGCAGGACTGTGTCCGGCGGTGCATCATCGGAGTGCGTCGGCTGAGTTGGAGGCATGCATCGATCATACTGGCCTAAAACTTTTCATGTTTTCTGGCACTCCTGGTAAGCCACTTGGGGATCTAGTGTTGTGGTGAACGGCCGTTCTCACCGATCAACTCGCCCATCACATCGGGCTCACCGCAAACTGAAAGCACGACAATGACACAGACACAGACCCTGCTCAACACCGGCCTGGCCCAGATGCTCAAGGGCGGCGTCATCATGGACGTCGTCAACGAAGAGCAGGCACGCATCGCGGAGGCAGCCGGAGCCTCGGCCGTCATGGCGCTCGAACGTGTGCCCGCCGACATCCGCGCTCAAGGCGGAGTGGCCCGAATGAGCGACCCCGACCTCATCGACGGCATCACCGCTGCCGTGTCGATCCCGGTCATGGCCAAGGCCCGTATCGGGCATTTCGTGGAAGCTCAGATCCTCGAGACTCTCGGTGTGGACTACATCGACGAATCCGAGGTCCTCTCCCCCGCAGACTTCGTCAATCACATCGACAAGTCCGTGTTCAAGGTTCCCTTCGTCTGTGGTGCGACCAACCTCGGCGAGGCTCTGCGGCGCATCACAGAGGGCGCGTCGATGATCCGTTCCAAGGGTGAGGCAGGCACCGGTGACGTCTCCGAGGCGATGCGCCACCTGCGGACCATCAACTCCGAGATCAGAGCCCTGGGCGCCAAGAGCGAGGACGAGCTCTATGTCGCGGCCAAGGAGCACGCGGCCCCGTACCACCTGATCAAGCAGGTCGCCGACCTGGGCCGACTGCCCGTCGTGACCTTCGTCGCCGGCGGCATCGCCACTCCGGCGGATGCTGCCATGATGATGCAGCTGGGCGCCGACGGCGTCTTCGTCGGATCCGGCATCTTCAAGTCCGGAAACCCCGAGGCCCGTGCCAAGGCCATCGTCGAGGCGACCACCCACTTCGACGATCCGATCGCCGTGGCGAAGGCCTCACGTGGGCTCGGCGATGCGATGGTCGGCATCAACGTCGCAGATGTTCCAGCACCCCACCGCCTGGCGGAGCGCGGCTGGTGAGAGTCGGCGTCCTCAGCCTCCAGGGAGCCTTCCGAGAACACCTCGGTGTCCTCGACTCCCTGGGGGCCGACTCCTGCAAGGTCACCAGACCCGAGCACCTTGAGAACATCGATTCCATCATCCTGCCCGGCGGTGAGTCATCGGCCATGGTGCGCATCGCCGCCACGACTGAGCTCTTCCCCGCACTCGGAGAGAAGATCAGTGCTGGACTGCCGGTCTTCGGCACGTGCGCCGGGCTCATTCTTCTCGCGGATCGACTCACGGATGCTTCGTTGGACGGTTTCGACCGCCTCGGCGGGCTTGATGTGACTGTGGCTCGCAACGCCTACGGCAGGCAGCGGGAATCCTTCCGTGCACCAGTTCAGGTCACCGGCCTCGACGGCGCATTCGACGCGACATTCATCCGGGCCCCGCAGATTCTGGATCTGGGGACCGGTGTCGACGTACTCAGCGAATACGCCGAGGTTCCCGTGCTGGTGCGGCAGGGAAATATCTGGGGCGGCAGCTTCCATCCGGAGCTTGGGACGGATCTGAGGATCCACGAAGAATTCCTGCACAGCCTCGGCGCGACCGTGTAAAGATTGAACCATGACGAATGAGACGCTGCAGAAACTCAAGTCCGGATACACCTTCGATGCGCAGACCTTGGATCTGGGGGTGGCGCTGAACGAGGACGGCCCCGACAAGGACACGCCCATCTCGATCCCTCTGTCGATGCTCAACCGGCACGGACTTGTTGCCGGCGCCACCGGCACCGGTAAGACGGTGACCCTTCAGGTCCTGGCCGAGCAGCTCTCTCGCGCTGGTGTTCCCGTCTTCGCGTCCGACATCAAGGGCGACCTGTCGGGAATCGGTGCGGCGGGCCAGGCTTCTGACAAGCTGAACACACGACTCGAGGCCTCGGGCCAGGAGTGGAAGTCATCGGCCAACCCCACCGAGTTCTACACGTTGGGAGATTCGGGACTGGGAACTCCGCTGCGGGCCACCGTCACCTCATTCGGACCGATCCTGCTCTCGAAGGTCCTCGAGCTCAACGACACCCAGGAATCGGTGCTCTCACTGGTCTTCCACTATGCCGACACTGCCGGTCTCGCGCTGCTCGATCTCTCTGACCTACGCGCGGTGCTGAACTTCCTCACCTCCGATGAGGGCAAGGCCGATTTGGAAGACATAGGTGGGGCGTCGAAGGCCACCGTCGGTGTCATCCTGCGAAAGATCTCCGAGCTCTCTGCTCAGGGCGGCGATGTGTTCTTCGGCGAACCCGAATTCGACACCGCCGATCTGCTGCGCCTTGACGACAACGGGGCTGGAATCGTCTCTGTCCTCGAGCTCCAGAAGCTCAATCAGTCCCCTGCGCTCTTCTCCACGTTCCTGATGTGGCTGTTGGCCGACCTGTTCCAGGATCTGCCAGAGGTCGGCGATGCCGACAAGCCCTCACTTGTGTTCTTCTTCGACGAGGCGCACCTGCTCTTCGCCGATGCCTCGAAGGCGTTTCTGCAGTCGGTGACGCAGACTGTGCGTCTTATCCGTTCGAAGGGCGTCGGGGTCTTCTTCGTCACGCAGACTCCGAAGGACGTCCCCGATGATGTGCTGGCCCAGTTGGGTTCGCGCATTCAGCATCAGCTGCGGGCGCATACTCCCAACGATGCCAAAGCGCTGAAGTCGACTGTGCAGACGTTCCCGAAGTCCGACTACGATCTCGAGGAGCTGCTCACTTCGCTGGGTATCGGCGAGGCGATCGTGACGGTGATGGACCCGGAGGGTGCTCCCACGCCCGTGGCTCCGACGAGGATGCGTGCACCCGAGTCGCAGATGGGACCGATGTCCGAGGATGAGATCAAGGCCGCTGTTGCGGCTTCTCCGCAGCATGAGAAGTACGGCACTGCCATCGACAATGAGTCTGCTCGCGAGATCCTCACGAAGCGCCTGGAGGCAGGTTCTGAGGCCCATGACGAGGAGCAGGTGGCCACGGACAAGGTTGCGTTCCCGGAGGACTCGCAGGGCTCCCGGTCGGGGTCAGGTTCGCGGTCGTCTTCGGGGTCGAAGCAGAAGGAGGACGACAGCATGTTCTCAAAGGTCGTGAAGTCCTCGGCGTTCAAGCAGTTCACTCGCACTGCGGTCCGAGAGATCACACGCGGAATCTTCGGCACCTCCCGTCGTCGCCGCTAGTTCGGCGCTAAGACCGCCAGCGAGGTCGTCCCGGCGCGCAGGTCCAGCCGGCGGCAGTCACCGATGAGGTCACCATCGAGCTGGACCGGGGCCGGAGCCTCAAGGCGGATGCTGAGTTCAGTTCCTCGCCAGTAGTGCATCGAGGGGTGAGATGCCGGTCGGCGGTTCACACTGGCCCAGCCGATCTGCGCCCATTCGACGAGGCGGTCACCGGGTTGTGTCGACCTCAGCTCTACAGCGAGAAATTCGAACTTACCTGCGCCCACCTCGGCGTGGTCGAATACCGGGATTGGTCCGGCAGGTCGAGAAGTCTTCGCTGCCATCACCGACCACACCTCGGTGACGGTCGTGCCCTCGAACTGTGGGCTGGCCGGGTGTGGGTCCTTGAGTCGGGCCTTGATCAGTGGGGTGAAGAGCGCCCGGCTGGCACCGTAGGCATAGCCGAGAACTCCCAACCTGAGGGCCGCCGGCAATCGCGCGTTCTCGGATATTGCGATCGCATCTCCCCCGATTCCTGCCAATGACACGAAGTGCTCACGGCGTGAACCAGTCGAGGTGAAACAGTCTGCTTCGTTCACGGGAACGTGGCAGACGGGCATCGACCGGGACCCCAAATGCATGTCGGCCAGCTTCAGCGCATACCCCGCCGATCGGATTCCGATGTGCTTGGACAGGACATTCGCAGTTCCGGTCGGAATGATGAGCACGGGCACCCGCGCGGCGGCCAGCACTGGAGCACTGGCTCGCAGTGTGCCATCACCTCCGAGCACGACGATGAGGTTCGCACCCCAGTCAAGCAGTTGCGAGGTCTGCTCGGTCCCCGGCCACTGCGGTGTAGTTGTTGCGCTGCGATACGTGATCCGTTCCCGTTTGAGGACCTCGACGAGTCGAGCGTAGGCCCGCATGGTTCGTGCGTGCTTCGGGTTGGCGAGGACTCCGACCTTCATCGCAGCCTCAGGCGAAGGCCGGATGAGAGGCGGCAACAGACTCGGCGCGGTCATAGTCGACAGCTTGGTTGTCGAAGGGCTCGATGATCAGACGTGGTCCGGTCTTGCGCGGTGAACGCTTCCACGTTGCCCGTGCCTTGGTGCCGTCGATGAGGGTGTTCTTGAACATGCCGTTGCCGCCGGGGACGACGAGCTTCTCATGCGCCGGATCCAATGTGGCACTGCGGTCCTTGTAGCCGAGGATGATCTCGTCGAATCCGGGCAGCAGCAGGAGTTCGTTCGCCTGTGACTGGGTCTCGTGCAGGCGATCGTCCAATTCGGGCGATTGGTAGTGCTCTCGGTCCTCGATGCTGACCTCGATGATCTCGCCGTCGGCGACGGCTGCGGCGATGGCTTTGCGCACCGGGGTCTTGGGCAGTCCCGTCCACCGTGCGGCATCGTCGATCGTCACGGGCCCATGGCTGAGGACGTAGCGTCGCATCCATTCGTGCAGAGCGGCCTCAGCGTCGAGTTCGACAGGGTTCGGGATCCATTGGTCGGTGAGGACGTATTTCATATCGTCTTTGCCTTCGACCATCGGTCCCTGGGCGATGATGTTGCGCAGTGCCAGGGTGGTGATGAGGTAGCGTTCGTGCCCGTATTCCTTGCCTGCCTGTAGGGGTGCGAAGGCATCGAGCAGTTCCTGGCGAGTGAGGGGCCCGCGGGCACGGATCGCCTCTTCGGCCAACTGCGCTGCGGCGTCGACCATGGCATCGTCGATGCCGAAGACCTCTCGCCGCTTCGCCACGGCTTTCAAGGTCCGCTGTCCGGTCAGCCCGAGAATCCATCCGAGATCTGCAGCTGCGGCCAGGTGGATCGTTCCTCGCTGCGTCCATGTGCGGATGATGTGCCCGGAATCCATCGCCTCACGGACGGCAGCGACCGAGGTTCCTGTGCGCAGCGCGATTGAGACCAGTGCACCACCGAGCGCCTGAGCTTGGACGCACCCGAGATCTCGGACCACCGACTGTGCCGTGACGTTGTCCGACCGTGCAGAATCGATGAGTCCCTGGGAGATCAGACGGGCGGCTGAGACCTGGTGTGAGTCCATGTGCCCACGATAGTCCACGGCACTGACGCGACCCGGAGCTGGATCACCCGAGGATGTCGATGAGTCCGGGCACAGGCACCCGCGGCAGTGCGCCGGAGGTCGTGAACCGTCCCCAGATTCTGCGCAGCTCCGGACCGGCGATCTGCGCCGATTCGCCGTAGTCGAGGAAACTGTCATGCCAGACGTCGCCCGGGAACAGCAGAGGAAGGTCCCCGGAGTGTGCTGCGTCGAAGAAGCTGCCATCGCCGCGGGAGACGATGAGGAGGCGTGTGCCTTGGCCGCCTGCCATGCGGTGCCGATCGTAGAATTCTTTGGCTGCACGAGTGTAGACCGCCGAGGTGATTCCGGAGATCAGCGATTCGAGCATCGGGGAGGTCAGGTGCCGATTATGGAGTCGACGGAAGGCCGGGACGAAACCAGCGAAGAAGGCGATCTCGCGTTCGGTGCGGGTCATGAGCACGTCGTATTTGCGTGCGGCTTCTGACCATGCGGCGTCGGTGTCGGATTTCGCCGGCAGCGGGTAAGCGCCGTAATGGACGCCGAAGCACATACCGGCGTGCAGTCCACCGACCAATGCCGCCCTGTGCACTTCGTCCTGTGCGGCGAGGATGTCGTCGACGCTGGCGTCGGGGTCGATCTTCTCTGCGACCTTCGCCATGGCCCAGTTCATCGGTTCGGTGCCACCGGCGAGTCCCAGTGGCGCCGAGGCCAGGATCACGCGGTGGAAGAGGTCATCGGTCGCCTCGGCGATCATCAGGTGCGCGCAGGCGTCAGCACCCGCGCTCTGCCCTGCGATCGTGACATTGTGCGGGTCTCCCCCGAAGGCCGCAATGTTGCGCTGGACCCAGCGCAGAGCCGAGATCTGGTCGAGGAGGCCGAGATTGGAATGTTCAGGTTTGCCCGTTCCCAAGAATCCCAAAACGCCGAGGCGATAGGTGACCGAGACGACGATGATGTTCTGTTCCTCGACGAGGGTATGCGGATCGTAGATCTCCGCATCCCCGGCGCCAGCGACATAAGCACCGCCGTGGATCCACACGAGCACAGGCAGCGTTGAGTGGTCTTCGTCTGTGTCCACGGGAGTTGTCACGCTCACCCGCAGACAGTCTTCACTGGTGGGCAGGCCGCCGAGCTGGTCAAAGGTCATTCCCGCGTTCGGGTCGCGCCGGTACTGCGGACTTCCGGGACCGGGCTCTCTGCCATCGATGACGTCTGCGGGCGGTTCATCGACGGGATGGGCGAAACGCCGCGCGCGGGCATACCGGATGCCCCGAGCGCGGATCACGTTGCCGTCGACGTAGGCTCGGACCCGACCGCACGGGGCATCGACGTCCCGCCAGGCGTTCATCATGGCCTGCAGCTTATTTGGAGGCGACGACCGGGGGCTCGGCCGACCAGGGGAAGACGATCCACTGATCCGTGCGCTTCCAAACGAAGTCCGGGTCGATGATGGATGCTGACTTTGCGTAGATCACTGCGGACTGGGCTTCGGCGCCGTGCTTCTTCAGCAATTCGAGGACCAGCGCGAGGGTGCGCCCTGAGTCTGCGACGTCGTCGACGACGAGCAGCTTCTTTCCTCTGATGGCCTCGATGTCGAGCATCGGTGCCAAGAGAATCGGATCGGGCAGAGTCTCATGGACATCGGTGTAGAACTCGACGTTGATGGCGTCGGAGAGCTTGAGGCCGAGTGCATAGGCCAGTGCACCGGCTGGCAGCAGGCCGCCACGGGCGATTGCGATGACGATCTCGGGGTCGTAGTCGGAGTCGGCGATGGTCTGCGCCATCTCCCTGGCCGACGTACCGAATGTGTCCCACGTGAGGATCTCTTTGTCGTTGAGATCGGTCGAATCGGCGTGGTATGCCTGGCCCATGAAGACTCCTAGTGAATGCCCGTTGTTTTCCCGAGCTTCAAGGATACGTGGTCACCGACTCAGCGCAGAAACGTCTCGAAGGCAGCCGTTTCCTGGACGAGGTTGACACTGCGCTCAGGCAGCGGATCGTTCACCCAGTACTGACCGGTGTGCCCATCGCGACTCAGGTATCTGTAATCGATGAGTTCCCGACGCAGTCGTGCAAAATCCGGATGGAAGGCTTCGAGGATCGAGTTGACGTCCTTCTCACGGTAGATCCGGTCGGTCTCGAACACTCTGAGAATCTCCAACAGGATGACGACGAGCGCCTTGCGCTTCGAAGGGATGGACACCAGGCGGCCATCGCTCATGAACGTTCTCACCGTTTTGGCCCTGAAGGCTTCTGCCGTGGGATCTGTCGGCGGTGATTCGCTGTGGCTCTGATGCTCGTGGACTCGGCCCTCCAGCAGTGCAGCGCGGGCGGAGGTGAAGTTCTCCCCCGTTGAACTCATGCGCTGACGAACGAGATGTTTGAAGTCTTTGTGCTTGGTCATGGCGTTTGATCCTCAACAACCAAGTCTCCCCCAGCACGAAACCTGGTCTGGAGATCACCGTGACAGGTTCGTCCGAGGATTCTCTCCCCTTCACCGGATGGTCAGTGAGCTGGGATCACGACCGAGGTTGGGCGATGGATGCGCCGCTGCCAACAGTATAGACACAGTTCGTTGGTGACGCCGATCAGTCGATGGCATCGAGGTAGACCCAGCGTCCGGCCCTGCGAACGAATGAGGAGTTCTCCTCAAGTGTGTGTTCGCCGAGGTGGTCTCTGCAGGTGACGCGAAAGTGCACCGTTCCCGTTTCCTCGGATTCCGATCCGCCTGTCGTGCCGATGATCTTCAGGCTCAACCAGGTGGTGTCGGTGTCGAGCCCGATGTCGGCCGGCCTGGTCTTGGCGTGCCAGGTGCGGAAGAGGTGGTCTTCGTTTCCGCGGGCGAATGCGGTGTAGCGGGAGCGCATGAGTGCCTCAGTAGTCGTTGGCCATGCCTGTCCGTCCAAGGCGGGACGGCAGCAATCGTCATAGTCGGCGCCGGGCGGCATTCCAGAACAAGGGCAGATCATGACTCGATGGTATCTCTGAGGTGCTTGCGGGCCGGTTACATGCCACTATGGACGCATGAGTTCAGTTTTCCTCTCCGGCAACTCCGATGCCGACGCCCTCCTTGCCGATGACCCTTTCGCCCTGCTGATGGGAATGCTGCTGGACCAGCAGGTGCCGATGGAGGTGGCGTTCGCTGGGCCTGCGAAGCTTGCTGAGCGTCTGGGCAAGCTCGATGTGGTCGAGATTGCTGAGATGAATCCGGATGAGTTCCTGGAGAAGTTCTCGATCAAACCGGCGGTGCATCGTTTCCCGAAGTCGATGGCCACAAGGGTGCAGAAGCTCGCAGCGGAGATCGTCGACGAATACGATGGCGACACTTCAGCTATCTGGACATCCGGAGATCCGACTGGCCCCGAAGTTCTCAAACGCCTGAAGAAGCTGCCTGGCTTCGGCGATCAGAAGGCGAAGATCTTCCTCGCACTCCTCGGCAAGCAGTTCGATTTCAACGCTGATGGATGGCGAGAGGCAGCTGGTGACTACGGTGATGAAAACAGCCGTCGTTCAATCGCCGATGTGGTCAATGAGGACACCTTGCTGGAAGTCCGCGCGTTCAAAAAGCAGCAGAAGGCCGCCGCGAAAGCCGCTAAGAAGTAAGTCCACTCACTTCCGGGCAAGTTATCCACAGATTCAACTTCGCCTGTTCTCAAAGTCACGGTTCTCGCATAATGTAGAGATTCCGGGCGCGATTCGTACATCTGCGCCGGAGTTCTCGACCACAGAGGCGTGGAATGAAGACTGGATATGGCGGACGTATCCGCTATCGAACGACGACAGCACTGACGTTGGCAGCGGCCCTTGCACTGCCCCTCGTACTCTCAGGATGCGAAGACCATTCCCCAGTCGCCGCACCGACATCGACACTGCCTGCCAAGGATTCTTCCCCGGTAACTGATCCGCAGCCGACGATCCCCGCGTACGAGACCGAACTCGATTTGAGCCCCGAGGAGACGGAAGCCGTTGAAGGTGCGTTGGTGGCGTTCGAAGGGTACATCGCCACCATCAACCGTGTGTTTTCTTCTGGCGGGAAAGACAATAAGAACACAGATAAATTCGCCCGCGATGGCTCACTAAAATCACTCGAAACCGAAGCCCAGACTATGCGCTCCAAAGACCAATACATGGCGGGAAACTACAAATTCTATGATGTCCAAATTGAGTCCGTTGCCTTACCTGATAGTGATTCCGACGATGACGCCGTAACTATCCTGTTCTGTACCCGAGACTCAGACTGGAGCGTGGTTAATCAGGGAGAGCCGCTTCCTTCGGTCTCGCCAAAGGGAATCACGATGCAACATGTAGTCACCAAAGTAGAGGGCGAGTGGAAAGTTGCGAATCAATATCTGCGGAGCAAAGAGTGCGCAGACGCCTAGAGAATACACAACTAATCATCTTCAGCGCAGTTATCTTCTTATCCATAGTTGTGCCGTTTCCTGTTTTCGCAGCCGGCCCGGACTGCGGTTCAATGGCAGGGCGCGACTGTAGTGTCGTTGAGCCACCTCCGCCGCCCGGCCCTGCCCCTGGCCCCGCAGGCGGGTCCGATGGCGGAGGTAGCGGTGGAGGAGGCGGGTCCGACGGCGGAGGTGGAGGCGGCGGCTCCGGAGGCGGCGGTAACGGTGGCGGAGGTTCTGACAGCGGGGGCTCCGGCGGCGGAGGCGGTCAACCCGATTGTGTCCTCGAAGAGGTCGGTCATATCTGTGCGAACCTTCCAGGTCCAGGCCCCGGCCCTGGCCCGGGTGGCGGTGGAGGCGGTGCTCCTGTCAGGCCCGAGCCACCCACCCGTATTCCTGAGTCTCAGTTCCAGACCTTCGACATTCCGGCCCCAACGATTCATGCCTGGCCAAAGGATTGGGCCGTCATCGGCAAGCCCGCTGCCTTCTGGACGGATGCCGACACCAGCTACATCGACATGACCCTGCTGACCTATGCAGTCACGGTGAAGGTCACCCCTGAAAAGTACTACTGGGACTTCGGCGACGACACCGGCGGCACCACATCGAAGACAGGGGCGAAGCCACGGCCAGGCGACGAACCGCAGATTGGTCATGACTATCAGAAGACCGGAACGAAAACTGTCGGCATGACCGCGACGTTCAGCGGCGAATTCTCCGTCGACGGTGGCCCATGGCTGCCCATCGACGGTTTCGCACACGTGGCAAGCAACGACATCTCCATCGATGTCTATCGCTTCCACCGCTACCTCGTTGATGAGGATTGCTACATGAACCCGCGGGGACCTGACTGCAATTGACCCTCCGCTCACAGTGGCATCGAATTCTTCACTGCTCGGAATCACCATCCGCGGCACTGGCCCGAAGGCAGGAATGGCAGGAACCTGAAACAATGGCAATATGGTGTGCCGCATTTCGGAGTTGCTGGTCGACTCCCATTGGCCGATCGTCATCATCGGCGCAGGTCAGGCTGGCCTTTCGGCTGCCCACTATCTCTGGCGCGACGGACTGGTGCCCGGCAAGGACTTCATCGTCCTCGATGCCGGTGCCGGCCCCGGCGGCGCGTGGCGTGAACGGTGGGATTCCCTGACACTGGGGTCGACGAACCATGTGGCAGACCTTCCGGGGTTCCCACTGGGCACACCGGATCCCTCAATACCAGCCTCGGCGGTGGTCTCCGACTACTACTCGCGTTTCGAACGCGAACTCGAACTCTGCGTCGTCCGCCCCGCCGAGGTGGTCACCGTGAAATCACCCACCCCCGGTTCCGGCCCCCTGAAAATCACCTCGAAAATCGACGGTGAACGTGTTGAGCTCACGAGCCGGTACCTGATCAATGCGACCGGTACATGGACTCATCCCTATGTTCCGTTCGTCCCCGGCATCGCCGAGTTCGAAGGCCGCCAACTTCACACCGCAAACTTCCGCGACGTCGAGGACTTCCGGGGCCTGAGGACTTTGGTCGTCGGCGGCGGCATCTCGGCAACCCAGTTCCTGCTCGAACTCGCGAAAGTCACCGAAACGCTGTGGGCCACGCGTCGGCCCCCGAACTTCACCTCACGAGAATTCGACGGCAGCTGGGGCCTCGAAGTCGAACGCGCTGTGCGTTCCCGGACCTTGGCCGGCCTCGCCCCTGCCAGCGTGGTTCGCACCACGGGCCTGCCCATACGAAAGGATTTCCGATACGGCGTCGAATCTGGGGTCCTCGTCTCACGCGGAATGTTCGATGCGGTGCTGCCTCACGGTGTCCACTTCCCCGGGCGAGCCGCCGAGGATCAGACGACTTCGGAGGGTCTTGGGCCCTCGGCAAGCGATCACTTGGCGATGCCGGAGTCATGGCAGCCTTTCGAACATGAACGTGTCGAAGAGATCGATGTCATCTTCTGGAACACCGGCTTCCGGGCCGCTCTCAACCATTTGGCACCGCTGCGCCTGCGCACACCAGATGGAGGAATCTCGATGGAAACCGAAGTCTCGGTCAAGAACGACCGACGGGTCTTTCTCGTCGGATACGGCTCGGCGAGTTCAACTGTCGGTGCCACCCGTGCGGGACGGATCGCGGCCAGAGAGCTGCTCAAACGCCGCAAAGGAGCACAGCCCACACGTACTTATGAGAGTGCTGGCGATTCCAGGATCTGATCGGCGAAGCTGACGGTCGGCAGCATCTGCGCGAATTGCGCGGCGGTGGCTTGGTCACTTGACACCGTGACCATCTCGACGCTGAGCTTGTACAGTCGACCGTTGTCCGAGATCCCGGCGATGGCTCCATAGAGCACGGACTCGGTTTCATCGATGGCCCTGATCTCCTGGCGAGCGAGCAGCCCGTGGACCGTCCAGTACGCACCACCGGGCACTGTCCCGGACTTCTCTTCCAGAATGCTTGATCGCGATTCCCCGAAGGTCTGTTCCTGTGCCGTATCGATGATGCTCTGGGCCGTTTCGTCGTCCGCTTCATAGCAGTTGACGGTGATGATGGCACCGTTATCGCGGCTGTAGAGCTGATAGCTGTCGTAGGCGAGGTCGCCGTTCCATTCGCTGTCCATGGCCATCTGCACCTTGATCGGGCATTCGGGACCCAGATCGACCGTCACCTGAGCCATTCCCGCAGGAATTGCAGGGGCATCGGACTCCTGGTGCGCCTCTCCTTCGGACCCATCGTCGATGCCGACGCTGACCGGACGCGAATCGCCCTCGTCTGTGCTCACACGCAGAGCTGAGCACCCGGAGAGGGACAGGCCCAACACCATCAAACTTGCCAGGAGGAGACTCCGATACATGGGCCCGCTTTCCAATTGTGGAGCGGCGCTCTTTCAACAGCGCCCCTCATATCGTACCCATCGCGACCCCAGCCTGCTCTGGCACAAGTGCCGCGCGGGGCTTAGCCTTGGACTATGACTGAGCTTCCGATCTTCGACGACGATGATGTCAATCGCCTCCTGTGCATCGTTGCCCACCCCGATGACATGGAATACGGTGCCTCAGCGGCTGTGGCCAAATGGACCGACCAGGGAAAGTCCGTGTCCTATCTGCTTCTGACTCGAGGTGAAGCCGGAATCCGCGAAATGTCCCCTGAGAAGGTTGTTCCTCTACGGGAAGGTGAGCAGCGACAGGCGTGCACGATCGTCGGAGTAGAGGATCTTGAGATCCTCGACTTCCCCGACGGTCTTCTCGAGCCCAGCGTCGAGCTCCGGCATGCGATCGCGAAGAAGATCCGCCAATTCAAACCCGATGCCGTAATGGTGACCAACTGGGAACTCAAGATGCCGTGGGGCCTGAACCACGTCGACCATCGGGCGGCCGGCATCGCCACGATCGATGCCATCCGTGATGCCGACAACCCGTGGGTCTTCACCGACCTCAAGGACGACGGACTCGAAGCATGGAAGGCCGACAAGCTGTTGGTCAACGGGGCTGATCCCACCCATGCGGTGGTCCTCGACGACGAACACGTCGACCGGGCCGTGCGCTCCTTGGAGGCTCATGCCGTCTATCTCGAGGCCTTGCCCGACCATCCACTGCCCTCAGACATGATCCCCGGAATCGCCTCAGAAGCCGGAACACGGGCAGGCGTGAAATACGCGCTGCCCGTGCAGGTATTCGACATGTAGCACCCGGCGCCCCAAAGCGGCGACCGGATCCGACACACTCAGGCGCTGAGTGCGGCGACCGCCGAGTCGTAATCCGGTTCGGTGCCGATCTCGTCGACCAGCTGCTTGTGGATGACAGTTCCCTTTTCGTCGAGGACGACGACTGAGCGGGCCAGCAGTCCGGCCAGGGGTCCGTCGACCATGGTCACACCGAACTCCTTGCCGAAGGCGCTGCGGAACCCGGATGCGGCGACAACGTTCTCAATGCCTTCGGCACCGCAGAAACGGGCCTGTGCGAAGGGCAGGTCATTGGACACACACAGCACCGTGGTGTTCTCCAGGCTCGCGGCGAGTTCGTTGAACTTGCGCACCGAGGCCGCACAGACACCGGTGTCCACGCTCGGGAAGATGTTGAGGACAACCCGCTTGCCCGTTGTGTCGGCGGAGTTGACTTCGCCGAGGTCGTTGCCCACGAGGCTGAATGCTGGTGCCTGTGCGCCCTTCTCGGGGAGCTCGCCTACGGTCTTGACCGGTGTGCCCTGGAATGCTGTTTTCGCCATGCTTCTCGCTCGCTTTCTATCGTGATCGTTGCTGTCGGTTCCCACCCTACGTGAGTTCACCGACACGACAATCGCCCTTTCAGATCCGACGTCGGCGGGCGAACCAGACCAATCCCGCTCCGAGTGCGATGATGGCTGCTGCAATCCCGATCGACGTCCCCAGTTCCGCGCCCGTGCGTGGCAGATCGCCGCCGGCATTCGCATTCCCACTGCTGTTGGAAGAGTCGGATCCCTTGGCATTGTCCGTGCCACTGTCAGAATCCGATCCGTTCGCCGAGGTGGTCCCATCGTCGGCATCGACCGTGGCGTCAGCGTCGACCGTGGCGTCATCGTCGACCGTGGCGTCATCGTCGACCGTGGAATTCGCGCCGTCGTTGGCGGCAGCGGTATCGTCGCCGTTGGCACTGTCCGTGCCGTCTGCTCCATCGGCGTTGCCGCCGTCGGAGGTCCCCTCGGCTTCTGCCTGGGCATCAGCTTCGTTTTCTGCCGCAGCTTCGGATGACGCTTCGTCATCGTCGCCTGGGTCCTGCGTCGTCGTGACGACCTGCCAGTTCTCATCGTAGAATTCCGTGGGATCGACAACCTCGTTGTCTTTGACCCAGTCGATGAGGCTCTGACGGACCTCGACCTGTTCGTTGTAGACCTCCTTCAGGTCACCGACCGGGTAGTCGCCGCCTCCGGACTGACGGTAGTTGTTGATCGCGAGGATGAATGTGTCATCATCGCCGACAGTATTTCCCTCTTTGTCGGTCAGGTTCTCGATGCGTTCGCCCACCGGCTTGGACACGTTGATGTCGTAGTCGATGCCCGAGAGCGCGTCGTAGTTGTAGTCAGGAATCGGCCGGTCGAGGCCTTCGTCGATGGCGTTGGTTCCGTCGACCGGGTCGAAGTCTGCGCCCTCTTCTGTCTGCTTGAAGTAGCGAGCGGAGAACTCGAGGTAGTCGCGCAGCTGCGAACCATTGACCTCGACTCCGCCGAGGGTGTTGTCGAAGACGTAGAGCCCGGCGACGTCGCGGATGGTGATGTCCCCGGCCGGGAACTTCGCTGTGCGACTGAATGGTGAGGCCTGCGAAATGACGGGCACGTCTTTGTATTCGGTGTCTGCCAACGCGGTCTCTACCGTCTCGGACTGCACCTTTGAGATGAAGTCAAGGATCGCCGTGTCCTCATAGTACGAGGTCTCGGCGCTCATGGTCTCAGTCACTGAGCCGATCTTCGTGTTGACGTAGTCGACGGTCTTCTTATGCTGGGAATCGATGAGATCTTTGATCTCCGGATCCTCAGCGACATCACCCTGCGTGGCAAGTGGTATGACTTCGGGTTCGGCACTCCCCCAGTCGATCCCCATGTCTTCGAGATTGATGGGCAGGTCCACCTCGGAAACGGACCGCGCCCAGTAGTTGGGCTGGGTGATGAGCGCCTTTGTCCCGTCTTCGCGTGACACGACCTGACTCGGTTCATCCTGATGGGTGTGACCAGCGACGAGCACATCGACTCCGGGGACCTTCGCGACAGAGGTACTGACGTTCTCCTGCAGCTTCGAGGGGTCCCAGGTCTGGCCTTCGGGGTCCTTGCCCGAGTGTGAGAGTACGACGACGATATCTGCCCCAGCGTCCTTCATCTCCGGAACGTACTTCTTCGCAGTCTCGACGGGGTCATCGAAGTGGACCTTGCCGGAGAGCTTGTTCTTATCCCAGATCCGACTTCCTGGGGTCGTCACGCCCAGCACGCCGATGGTGATCTCCTGACCGGAGACGTTCTTCTTCACGAGCGTGTAGGGATCGAGGTGGGGCTGATCGTCGTCGTCATTGATGACGTTCGCGCCCAGGACGGGGAAGTCGACCTGTTCTTTGTACTTGGCGAGCAGGTCGAGGCCGTAATTGAACTCGTGGTTGCCCACGACCTGTGCGTCATAGCCGACATGGTTAAAGGTCTTGGCCATCGGATGCGTGTCACCAGTTTCGGTGATGCGCTCCTGTTGCGCGTAGTAGTAAGTCAATGGGGTGCCCTGGATCGTGTCACCGTTGTCGACGAGCAGCACGGAATCCTCACCCTTGGCCTCTTTGACATCCTTGATCAGGGTGGAGGCACGCGACATGCCGAGTTCTTCCCCGTCGGGGTAGGGCGCATTGGCGAAGTAGTCCCAGTTGAGGACGTGACCGTGGACATCGGTCGTCGCCAACAGGGTGAGTTCGCCCGTGGCCGCTGCCTGTTCCTTGTCCGGAGGCCCGCTCCCCAACCCCGTCGCCGAGGCGGCTGCTGGGCCTGCAACGATGAGTGTCAGTGCCAAAGTGGACGAGGCCAAGCTTCGCAAGCGCATAAGTCTCCAGATGTCGTTGTGATTCAGATCTCCCACTCTAATCTGAATTTCGACGAACCTGAGCAAATCCTGAGCGAAATCTGCACAAACTATGTTGTCTCTACTGTTCGACGAGGTTGTCCTTGGCGGCCTTCGACGCGAACTTGGACTCGATGACGATGAGGACAACCACTATTGCAGCACCGATGACGGCGAGAATGATCGGGGCAGCGATCGGGTCGAAGGGCGCGAGCAGACCTCCGGCTTCCGCATCGGATTGCCACGGCCACAGGGCTCTCAGGGAGCCGAGCATCAGGCCCGCCATCGCGACCAGAGTCCACCATCGGTGATTGTGCAGTAAGTAGCGCAGGATGTTGACGAACAATGCCAGGCCGAGGATCGCGCCGAGTCCGAATACAGCGATGTAGACGAGGTCGCGCTCGTCGACCGCGCGCAGCGTGGTGGCGTAGAGGCCGACTGCGAGGAGGAAGAACGATCCCGATACGCCGGGAACGACCAGAGCGCAGATGGCGATTGAGGCGACGAAGAAGACCGCAATGAGTGGTGGGTTCTCAACGTCTGAACCTCCTGCCAGTCCGGTCATCCAGAAGGCGAGAGCTGCAGCGGCGAGAAAGACGAGAATACCCAGCAGCAGAGATTGCCCGCTGCGCGCCGGCAGCATGCGCAATGGGACGCAGATGCTGGCAGCGACGAGTCCGAAGAACAGCCCCTTTGCAAGTTCTGGGTTGGCTGTGACGAAGCCTTCCATCACTCCAGCGATGCTGAGGACTGCTGTCGCCATGCCCAGGAGGACTGGGATGACGAGGAACCAGTCTGTGCGGCGCAGTTCTGCGCGGGCGCCGTTCCACCGGTCAGGGCCGGTGATCACAGTCTTAGCCGCCTTGACCACGTGGGCGGCCGAGTCGATGAGCTGGTCGTAGACTCCGGTCACGAGAGCAATCGTTCCGCCGGAGACCCCGGGGACGAGCTCGGCGGAGCCGATCAGGAAACCGCGGAGCAGATCGAGGGGAATCAGAGCTTTGGAACGGGTGGTCTTCACGGAAGCGGCCGCCTCGGAGCTGGAGTTAGTCATAGTTCCTTCAGCCTACGAGACTCACACTCCCAGGTGCCAACAATAGGCTCGATATCACCGTCGTGGCGTCTTAGTCGCCGGTGTCCCCGTCGATGCTTTCGCGGATGAGATCGGCGTGGCCGACGTGTCGAGCGTATTCTTCGATCATATGGATGAGCACCCACCGGACGTTGAACCGCTCGCCCGCGGACGGTTTACGTGCCATGAGCGTATCCAAGTCATCGATGCCGGCGAGGATTTCCCGCGACTGGTCACAGGCCTTGGCATGCAGCCTCAATAGGTAGTCGGGCGTGTCCTCGGCTGCGCTCTCGAAGTCCCAGTCGGGATCGGCCTTCCAGTCAATGCTCGCCCACGGTTCGGAGAGTTCCTGGTCAAGGATGTCTTCGACGAACCATGATTCTTCGACCAGGCTGAGGTGCTTGATGATCCCGCCCAGAGTCAGCGGCGATGCACCGACCCGACGGTTGAGGTCGGCCGAGGCCAGCCCTTCGACCTTTCTGCGCAGCACCGCACGATAGTAGTCGAGGAACTCTTCCAACCCCTGTCGCTCCCTCGGTGCTTCGGCCGGGTCTGCTGGCCGCGGGCTCGAGGTCATATTTCGCCTTCTTCAGTCGGTGTCTTCCGACCGATGTCGAAGACATTTCCTTCGGGGTCTTTCAGCGTGGTCCATTCGATGCCGAACTCGGCAAACGATTCAACTTTCTCGGCCCCCAATGCCACCGCACGGTCGACATCGGCGGGATAGTTCGGGTCATCGAGATCGATGTGTAAGGGGTTCTTTCCCTCGCCACGTTCCTCGACCTTGAGGAAGAGCATGCCGGGAGTCGTCGATTCGCCACTGTGGACGCCGCCGATGCTGGCGACGAATTCGTTTGCGCCGTCATCGAGTTCGGCGTTGAGGAGTTCGGCCCAGAATATCGACTGGGATTCGACATCTTTGCAGTCGAAGGTGATGCTCAGCGAGGACAGAGACGCCATGGCTGGTGGTCCTTTCATAATGATGCCTGTTTGACCTCACACTCTAGACGCAGGCTCTGACTCGGCGCGGGCCTCCTGCCATAATTCAGCTCTCAACCTCGCGGCTGTCGTGCCAGCTGCCGGGACTGGGCGACCAATCGGCCAGCGGAGTCCCAGAGCTCACAATCCTCTTCGAACATGCCGCCGGCGATGTTGCGCGTGTACAGCTTCGCCCTGATCCAGCCTGGCGCTGGAACGGCACGCAGATGAGCGGTGAGCTCCATGGTCGGGGCCCAGTTGAAGCGGCCCAGATCGAACATCACCGGTGGGAACGCGTCAAGGAATGCCAGCAGCGCCAGCGAGTCTGGTTCGGTCCCGTCAGCCAAGCGGATCCACCCCTGGAGCAGACCGCGGCCACTGGGCCGACCGGCGGCGAAACCGGCGGTCTCGGGATCAAGTCTCATATCGTAGCGTTTGACCAAGGGGGCGGACTTGACGAAGTCTCCGGGTGCCTCGGCGACGCTGATGCACTGATCCGGGTCCGGCAGCTCTGGCGGGCTGGCTGTGGTCGCGACATCGTCAGGCAGATCAGCGAGGCTGCCCATCGTCGCCAGGGCGGTGATCGTCGGTGCCTCGTTCTGGGACAGGTCAACGGCGAAGGTGGCACTGGATCGGCCCTCGCGGATGAGTCGCGTCGCGATGTCGGCTCGGCCGCCCTGGCTGGGACCCAGGTAGTAGGTCGAGAGCACCAATGAGTCGGGAGCCTTCGGGCTGTTGTTCCGCAGTGCCTGCGCGATGACGCTGAGGAGATATCCTCCGTTGACCGCGCCGGCGACACTCCACTCTCCGTCGAGCTCAGCGCTGAAGCTGGTTTCCGACTCGCGTTTGACTGCAATGGCGGAGGCGAACTCGCTCATGGGAGATTCGCTCGGATTCTTCTGACTCATGTGACACACATTACCAAGGACTGAACAATCGTCCGGTCAGTGCCGTTTGTTGACCTGTCGTTCGTTCCCGCGGCGGTAGTTGCCGGTGACACGAGCAAGCAGCTGCTGATCGGATTCGTCGCTGGCACCAAGCTTGGGGATCAATGCAGACGCCTTCTTGCCGCCAAGTTCCACTACGGTTCGGCCGTTGCGCGTAATGATGAGCATGCTGGACTTCGTGATGCGGTAGTCGAATGGGTCATCATCGAGGCTCAATGCTCTCGCTCCCCCTCATCGCGCATCCGATTAGCCTGGTGACCATGAGCATATCCTTGTCACGCCTCGATCCCAATGGCGTCGATCGTTCCGGACTCATCGATTTCTTCACCAGCAATGATTTTCCCTTCCACGTCCGCCCTGAGCGATGGACTGCTGCCGGGGTCGAAGAGCGGATTGAGTCGGGTGCTTTTCGCAGTGATGACTACGACACTTTCTGGCTCCAGCATGAACAGTTGGGCAGCCTCGGCATAGTGCGGCTCGAAGACCTCACTGATGACACACCCATGTTCGACCTGCGGCTGGCAACGGAGCTTCGCGGACAGGGACTCGGCACCGAGTGCTTGCGCGCCATCACCGATCATGTGTTAATGACTATGGACGTCGATCGGTTCGAAGGCAATACTCGCGATGACAATATCGCTATGCGTTCGACCTTCATCCGCGCAGGCTGGTCGAAGGAAGCACACTATCGACGGGCGTGGCCCGTGGCGGGTCGAACGCCTAGAGACTCGGTCGCCTATGCCATTCTGCGCGAGGAATGGAAGTCTGGGGCGGGCATCAATGTTCATTGGCACGACCTCCCAATGTTCACTCCCCAGCTCGAGGACGGGGTCGAGTACGCGTCGAATTCAGTGCCTGGGGCCACCGAGCTGATCGAGCTCTATCGTTCGGTGGGATGGTCCACGTATACACAAAACCCGGTGTCCCTCCATAAGAGTGTGCTGTCTTCGGCTCATGTCGTATCCGCTCGGCGTGATGGCGAGCTCATCGGCCTGGCACGTGTCATCAGTGATTTCGGTTCGGTCATGTACTTACAGGATGTGCTCGTCCACCCAGTTCACCAGCGCCGAGGTATCGGCCGGCAGCTCGTCACCCGTGCCCTGACACCGTAGTTCTGACTATGAGAAGAGTGCCCCTGATCGGAAGACCAGGGGCACTCTCATGAACTCTCAGACGATCATTAGCTGATCGGTTGAGCTATGTTCAGTTCTTCTTGTTCCGACGCATGGTCAGAACGACTGCGGCTCCACCAACAACGAGGAGTCCGGCACCGGCAGTAAGGCCGGTCAGTTCAGCACCGGTGCGAGGCAGATCAGATCCACCGTCTCCACCGTCACCGTCGTCGCTTCCGCCGCCGTTGCCATCTTCATCGGCAACCACGGTGAATGAACCGGCAAGTGCCTTCTCGTCATCCGTGTCGTTGGCTCCGGTCACCTGCACGTCGTACTTGCCCAGGTAGGCCGAAGGATCGGAGGCGTTGGTTCCGTAGATCGAGAAGGCGGCGACGCCGTTCTCGTTCGCGGTCTCGTCGAGAGTGATGCCCTTGACATTCTTCGGACCAGCGACAACCTCGAGGGAGACGTTTTCGCCCTCTTCGAAGCCCTCGACTGTGATCTGCACGCCCTTGTCCTTCTTCACGAAGTCAGAAGCAGCAACTTCCTTGGGCTCGATGGAGATCTTGCGCTCGGCCGGAGCCTCGCCGTCCTTCGATCCGTCGGAATCAGCGTTGGATTCTGCATTCTTGGCGTCAGCAGCTGCACCAGCGTCTGCCTCCGCGCCTGCGTCAGCTTCGGCACCAGCATCGGCCTCGGCGCCAGCGTCGGCTTCTGCGCCCGCATCGGCAGCGGCGGCTGCACCGTCGGTGTCGGCGTTTGCTTCGTCAGCAGCAGCTTCCACGGTGACGGTGAACTCAGTTGGGTCCGAAGTTCCGGCATCGGTGGTAGCGGTAGCCGTGTATGCGTACTCGCCAGCTTCTGACGGTGCTTCTGCAGTGAAGTTTCCGTCGGCGTCAGCGGTGACAGTTACAGTGCCTTCTGCTGCGGCCTGAGCCTGGATTGCTGACTGTTCGCCGTTGGCGGCGACAGGCTTCCAATCAAGCTTCACCTTGGCGTTGGCTTCGGTCTTACCGGTGATCTGGCCGCCTTCGTCAACCTTCTGATCGTCGACTGCTGGCGCTTCAGGTGCGTCCGGAGCGTCGGCATCGGCGTTTGCGTCGTCACCGTCAGCGGCGGCAGCTGCATCTGCATCCTTCGCGTCAGCGCCTGCATCGGCATCAGCTTCAGCCTTCGCGTCGTCGCCATCGGCAGCTGCTGAGGCTTCTGCGTCCTTGGCATCAGCGTCGGCTGCAGCTGTTGCGTCAGCATCCTTCGCGTCAGCACCAGCGTCCGCGTCGGCGTCCTTGACATCCGCGCCTGCATCAGCATTCGCGTCGTCGTCGCCTGGAGGCTCTTCATTCGGATCAGTCAGCTGGAAGTCGACATTCGCTTCCACAAGCGAGTGATCAAGGTCTGCTACCCAGCCAAACTGTGTGGTCGAGTCCAGCGGTCCGCCACCGGAAATAACACCAACAGCGGTGTCGCCCTGGAATACAGCGCCGCCCGAGTCGCCCGGCTGAGAGAAGGGCTTATCCTTGGGCGAAGTCACTGCGAAACCGTGTACGAAGTAGCCGCTAATGTTGGCGTATTCGAACTTGGCGTTGTACTCGGCGTCGACCTCGCCTTCAGTCAAGCCTGTGGTGCGACCTGACTTCTGGACCTTGCCGTCCGCGTGAGAACCAACCTTGGTGATGTCAGTCGCGAGACTCTTCGAAAGATCGTCGTCGCCCGCACTCTTCCAGTCGGTCACGCCGTTCTTGACGTTGTACTTTTCTTCATCAACGTTGATCACTGCGAAGTCGATGTCGCTGCTCTGCGCCGTGGACGGATCTTCTGAAGTGTCGTGCTGACCACTCTTGCCGAAGCTGGTGAATCCCCACTTGCCAAGGACACCAATTCCACTCAGCGCAGATTGCTCTGAACCGTTCGCGGGAGCCGTCGACGGCGCCTCAGTATCGTTGACGGTGCTGTCTCCGGTAATCGCCCCGGTAGCCTCGTCAATGATCTTTGAACAGTGACCCGCGGTCAGTACAACAGGGTTTCCGTCGCCGTCCCAGCCGGAGAATCCAGTCGAGCAGACCCCGCTGGCTGTGCTGCCTTCTCCAACCGTGTATCCAGCGCCACCGACGATGTCATTGCCGGCGTACGCTTTGAGTTCCTTGATGCCCTCTGTGAAGTTGACATTGTCATACTTCTTCTCGAGATCCATCATCTCTGGTGTCTTCTTCTCGACACCGAGGTTGAGCTCTCCGCCCTTTGCACCGTAGGCATTCACACCTTCGATGTCAGACAGTGCCTTCTGCACCTGAGTATCGTTCTGCACATCCAGCTTCTGCGGACCATCGGCCAGCGCAGGGGATGCGACGAACGCACTGCCGAGACCGAGCGCCGCTGCGGCGGTCAGTGCCAGCGAACTCTGCACGAGTTTCTTCTGCATACGTTTCCGTTTCTCTTATCAGGAGGTTGCGATATCACAACTTGATGACCTTGGTCACGATAAGGTTACGACCTGCATACAGCGACTACCAAGAAAGTAGACCGCAATCTGTGAACTAAATGAACGAAACAACAGATGTTGCTGAAATGATTTGCTGAACCATTGGGCGGCTAGTTCTCCCCAGGCTTCCTTTGGTCTAGCCGCAGACAGACGAGCGCCCCCGGTCCGCAGACCAGGGGCGCTCGAGTGAACTCTCAGACGATCATGTGCTGACCGTGTGAGTCATATTCAGTTCTTCTTGTTCCGACGCATCGTCAGAACGACTGCAGCTCCACCAACAACGAGGAGTCCGGCACCGGCAGCAAGGCCGGTCAGTTCAGCACCGGTGCGAGGCAGATCAGATCCACCGTCTCCACCGTCACCATTGTCGCCGTCATCTTTGTTTCCATTGTCGCCGTCATCGCCGCCGTCGTTTCCGCCGCCGCCGTTGCCGTCTTCATCTTCGACAACGTTGAAGGAGCCGGCAAGAGCCTTCTCTTCATCGGTGTCGTTGGCTCCGGTCACGTTCACGTCGTACTTGCCGAGGTAGACCGAAGGATCGGCTTCGCTCGTGCCGTAGATCGAGAACGCAGCTGCACCGTTTTCGTTGGCGGTCTCGTCGAGGGTGATGCCTTCGACGTTCTCGGGACCGGAAGCGACCTTGAGGGACACCTTCTCTCCCTCGTCGAAGCCCTTGACCGTGACGGTCACGCCCTTGTCTTCCTTCACGAAGTCAGAAGCGGCGATTTCCTTGGGGTCAACGTTGATCTCGCGCTCGGCTGGAGCAGGAGTCTCGGTCTCTTCCTTTTCAACTGTGACCTGGAATTCGGCAGGCTTGGATTCCACGCCGTCCACGGTGGCAGTTGCGGTGAAGTCGTATTCGCCCTCGGCTTTAGGGCCTTCGACCGTGAAGTTGCCGTCCTTGTCGGCCTTGACCGTCTCGGATCCGTCTTCAGCGGCCTGGGTGCCCTTGGCAGCTTCCCACTTGACCTCAACCTCGGCGCCGGCCTTGGCCTTACCGGTCACATCGCCCGTGGGCTCAATGGTCTGGTCTTCAGCCTTGGGTGCTGCTGGGGTCTCAGGGGTGGGGGTTTCGTCGCCTGGCTTCTCGACCTGGAAGTCGACACCGGACTGCTCGAGCGAGTAGTCGAGGTCGGCAACCCAGCCAAACTGGCTGCCGTCGGCAGCAGGTCCGCCACCGGAGATGACACCGACTGCGGTATCACCCTGGAAGACGGCGCCACCGGAGTCGCCCGGCTGCGAGAAGGGATCGGACTCAGGTGAGGTCACACCGAAGCCGTGAACCCAACGTCCACCCACGTTCGAGTACTCAAATGGGTACTCTTCGAACGGAATGACGTCGCCTTCGGTCAGGCCAGTCGTGCGGCCGGACTTCTCGACGGTCGTCTCTTTGTGTGCCCCAACGCCGGTGATGTCTGTGGCGAGGCTCGTGGACAGATCGTCGGAGTCTGCGCTCTTCCAATCAGTGACGCCGTTCTTGACGTTGTACTTGTCCTTGTCAACGTTGATCACAGCAAAGTCGATGTCGGTGGGCTTCGGCTCGCTCCAGTCGTCGCTGGGTCCCTCGAGGAGATCGCCGCTGCCGTAGCTGTGGTAGCCCCACTCTCCCACGGTGCCGATTGTGGAAGGCTGGAATCCTTCGCCGCCATTGGCTTCTGCGATTGAAGGCTTCTCAGTGTCGCCGACCTTGGTGTCGCCGGTGATCTCGCCGGTGCTTTCGATGACCTTCGAGCAGTGTCCTGCGGTCAGCACGACGGGGTTGCCCTCGCCGTCCCAGCCGGAGAAACCGGTGGAGCAAACGCCGTTGCCTGCGGGCGAGTTGGCCAGGTAGCCGGCGCCGCCGACGAGGTCCTTCTTGGCGTAAGGCTTGAGTTCCTTGATGCCGTCCACAACGTGGATGTTGTCGAACTTCTCTTCAAGGTCTTTGATTTCGTCGG
The DNA here is from genome assembly GCF_021532235.1 of Brevibacterium sp. UCMA 11752. Classification (NCBI taxonomy): domain Bacteria; kingdom Bacillati; phylum Actinomycetota; class Actinomycetes; order Micrococcales; family Brevibacteriaceae; genus Brevibacterium; species Brevibacterium sp. UCMA 11752. Next base: position 3,210,613 of record NZ_JACBOS010000003.1, read on the forward strand.
TCTTCTTCTCAACACCGAGGTTGAGCTTTCCGTCCTTGGCACCGTAGGCGTTGACGCCTGAGAGGCCGGACAGTGCCTTCTGCACCTGGGCGTCGTTCTGCACATCCAGCTTCTGCGGGGCGTTGTCGGCCATGGCAGGGGATGCGACGAACGCACTGCCGAGACCGAGCGCCGCAGCGGCGGTCAGTGCCAGCGAACTCTGCACGAGTTTCTTCTGCATACTCTTTGGTTCCCTTGATCGGATTCACTGTTGCGTTTGCCTGTGCCCTCTTCGACCCGCAGCTCAACAATCGCGCGGACGTTTCTGAGAACAGTCTTTCAACCACGTGAAAGATTACGGTTTGGCAACGATGAGACGCAAGCACAATGCGCGTTGATGGTGAACACAACTTACAAAACCTGAATTGACACCCAACTCGCCGTCTTCTCCATGATGCGCTCAAGGCTGGCCGTTATGATCGGTGCATGCTCAATCTCACTGAAAACAGACCTTCAGCTACGTTCAGACGTGTGATCGGAGTTGCTGTTCTCGGCCTCGTCCTCCCCCTTGCCGCGTGCGGGACAGGCTCCGAACCCAGCGAACCGACCAGCTCCGCACCCACAGAAACCAACACGCCCTCGGATTCGGCCGACTCCGCGGCCCTTGATCCCACCGGAAAATGGACCTCTCCTGAAGCTGGAGATCCGTATCTCGAGTTTTCCGAAGACGGACAGGTCAAGGGAACCGATGGCTGCAATGCAATCAAGACAACGTGGGAAGTCGATGGGGACAAGATTCTCATCTCCTCATTCACCACGACCCAGAAAGCATGTGCAGGCGTGGACACATGGCTGTCCAAAGCATCGTCGGCAACTGTCGAAGGCAACGTCATGAAGATCGCCGACGCCAGCGGGAAAGTCGTCGGCGGGCTGGAGAAGGAAGACAAATGACCAATTCAGTCAACGGCAAGTGGATCAGCACAAAGGACGGGTCCTCCGCGTTCCTCCAATTCGAGGAGGACGGAACGTTGACCGGCAGCGATGGCGGAAACCGGATCTCGACCACCTGGGGAGCGGAAGAGCCAGGAGCGGTCGTCAAACCCTTCGCCACCACACAGCGTGCCGTCATGGGGATGGAAGCCTGGGTGGGACGGGTTCACCGGGTTGAGGCCGAAGGTGACGTACTCACCGTTTTCGATCACAGCGGCAACCATCTCGGCGTGCTGAATCGCGCCGCCGCTTCAGACGAATCCGACGAAGGACGTTAAATGGCCGGCGGTCTGTTCGCACTCCTCGATGACGTAGCGGCACTCGTCAGACTCTCGGCAGCGAGCCTCGACGATGTCGCCGCAGGTGCTTCCCGGGCGGGAGTGAAAGCCGCCGGCGTCGTCGTCGACGATGCTGCGGTGACTCCGAAATTCGTTGAGGGCGTCGACCCGAAACGGGAGCTGCCGATCATCAAGCGCATCGCCTTCGGTTCGCTGATCAACAAGATCCTCATCATCTTGCCGATCATCCTGCTGCTCAGCGAGTTCGTCCCTTGGCTGCTGACTCCCCTGCTGATGGTGGGCGGCACCTATCTGTGCTTCGAGGGTGCGGAGAAGATCTTCGAGAAGTTCGGGTGGGTCGAGCACCATGAAGAGCCGAAGAAGGAGTCCAAGCACGGTAAGAAGGATGACGGCAACGCCGAGAAGAAGATCGTGCGTTCGGCCATCACCACTGACTTCGTACTCAGCTGCGAAATCATGGTCATCGCCCTCAACGAGGTGGCCAGCGAGGAGCTGCTCCCACGGGCCATCATCCTCGTCGTCGTGGCCCTGGCCATCACCGTCGGTGTCTACGGTTCTGTGGCTCTCATCGTCAAGATGGACGACATCGGCCTGCACATGGCGCAGAAGGAGAAGCCGAGCACGCAGAAGTTCGGCCGGTTCCTCGTCAAGGCCATGCCCAAGCTCCTCGGAGGCCTGTCAGTCATCGGCACCTTCGCCATGCTGTGGGTCGGTGGACACATAATTCTTGTCGGTACTGACGAGCTCGGATTCCATGCCCTCTACGATTTCGTCCACCACCTCGAAGAGCCAGTGGCCGCGATCGCCGGAGTCGGCGGATTCCTCGGCTGGTTGGTCAACACGTTCTTCTCACTCATCCTCGGCGCCGTCTGGGGAGGAATCGTGGCTGGTATCGCTATCGGCTTCACCGCTTTGCTGAAGTCGGGGAACAAGAACGACAAGGACACAGCCACCGCTTCGAAGGACGACGAAACGCCTGCTGAGACGGTTCCGGCTGACAGGTCAGCAGATCCATCCTCGAGCGCGGACACGTCCTCAACAGCCGATCACGGGGCAGGACCTAAGCCGAACTACGCACCGAGGCGGAGCAAAGGTCCGTTCGAAAGCTGAGTCCTATCTCCTCAGCACGACGAACTTTCGGTCGGACCGAGCATGTGTCGGACCGAGCATGTGTCGGACAGGGGGTCAGTCTGGAATCGCGGCTCAGCGGTCTGCGAAGGTCTTCTTCGGTTTGCCGGGAACGATCATGGGTGCACCGGTGACAGGGTCATCGATGACGGTGCACTCGATGCCGAAGACCTGGTGAACCAGTTCTGTCGTGATGATCTGGGCCGGTGCGCCCTGGGCCACGATCGCGCCGTTCTTCATCGCGATGATCTCATCGGCGTAGCGGCAGGCCTGGTTGAGGTCGTGTAGGACTGCGACAAGGGTGTGGCCGTGTTCGTGATTCAGCTGAGCGAACAGGTCGAGGAGGTCGATCTGGAAGGCCAGATCCAGGAACGTCGTGGGCTCGTCGAGAAGCATCAGAGGCGTCTCCTGCGCCAGGACCATCGCCACCCAGACTCGTTGCCGCTGGCCCCCGGAGAGCTCGTCGACCTGGCGGGAGGAGAGCTCTTCGGTGTTCGTTGCACGCAGTGCCGTCAGCACGGCGACCTCATCCTGCTCAGTCCACTGCTTGAGGAACGACTGATGTGGGTGACGTCCGCGAGCCACGAGCTCTGCCACAGTGATGCCGTCGGGTGCGATCGAGGTCTGTGGGAGGAGCCCCAAGCGCTTGGCGATCTGCTTCGTCTTCAACTTCGCGATGTTTCCACCGTCGAGGAGCACCGTGCCCTTCGTCGGCGTCATCAGCCTGGCCAGTGCCCGCAGCAGAGTCGACTTGCCGCAGGCATTGGGGCCGACGATGACGGTGAACTTGCCCGGTGCGATCTCCACGTCGAGGTCGGCGATGACGTGCCGCTGGTCGTAGGCGAGATCGAGATTGCGGGCGGCCAGCGGAGCCGGAGCCGACGCTGCTGTGTCCGTTGACGTCGTGTCGGTCGTGTCCGGCGTCGCGTCAGTCGTATCAGGTGTGATGCTCATTGTGCCTTCCGAGCTTCTTGGATGAGGAGCCAGATCAGGTAGATGCCGCCGATGCACACGGTGACGACTCCGACGGGAAGTTGAGTCTCGCCCAAGGCATGCTGGGCGATGAGGTCGGCAGCGACGAGCAGAAGTGCTCCGACCGCCGCAGCTGAAAGCAGGCTGGTGCCCTGGGATTTCGCGATTCTGCGTCCGATCTGCGGGGCGGCAAGTGCGACGAAGGCGATCGGTCCCGCGGCGGCGGTGACGACGGCGACGAGAGCTACGGCCACCAGGATGAGACCGGCGCGGACCGGTTCATTGCGCACGCCGAGCGCCTTGGCGGTGTCATCGCCGAGCTCCAGGGTTCCCAGACCACGTGAGAAGAGCCCACATCCCAGCCCCAACAGTACCGTGCCGATGGCGGCCGGAAGCAGGGTCGACCAGCCCATGCCGTTGAGTGTTCCAGCACCCCAAGTGGCTGCGGCCATGGCGAGGTCGAGGTCAGCGCGCATGATCAGCCAGGTGTTGAAGGCGTTGAGCATGGCGGTCAGTGCGATGCCGACGATGATGAGGCGGAAGCCTTGGACGCCGCCCTTCCACGTCAGAAGGTAGACCACGATGGCGGTGAGGAGGCCGCCGATGATCGCGCCGAAGGCGGTGGAGACGAAGCTGGAGCCGAAGACAATGATGGTGACGATGCCGCCGGTGTAGGCACCGGTGGAGAAGCCGATGATGTCGGGGCTGCCCAGCGGGTTGCGGGTCAGTGATTGGAATACCGCACCCGAGATGCCCAGGCCGGCGCCGAGGACGATTCCGGCGATGATGCGCGGTGCCCGCCATTCGGCGACGACGGTGTTGACGATGCGTCTGTCGGCCTGGCCGAACAGCCCCTGGAAGACTTCGCCCGGGGTCAATGAGAACTCGCCGAGCAGCAGCCCCAGGAATCCGCAGCCCAGGGCCAGGAGAGTGACGATGCCGGCTGTGACGACGACGCGCAGATCGATGCGGAAGCCGAAGGCTCGCAGCATGGGGCGACCGAAGTTGATCCGCTCCCCCGGCAGAACGCGGTGTCCCGGAACTAGCACAGGGGCTTCACCGATCGGTGAGTTCGATGTCTTCACAGTCCGCTCGCCTTCTTTCTGCGAACGAGGGCGATGAGCACCGGCGCGCCGACGAAGGCGGTGACGACGCCGACCTGGAGTTCACCCGGTTTCATCACCACGCGTCCGAGCACATCGGAGACGAGGAGCAGGATGGGCGAGAGGATGACGGAGTAGCTGAGGATCCATCTCTGGTCGGGACCGACGATCCAACGGGCGATATGGGGAATCATGAGTCCGATGAAGCCGATGGGCCCGGCGGCAGCGGTGGCGCCGCCGGCGAGGAGGGTGACGGCGAGAATGGTGATGATGCGGGTGCGGTTGACCGAGGTGCCGAGGCTGGCGGCCAGATCGTCGCCGAGTGCCACCGCGTTGAGCGAGTGGGCCAGGAACAGCGCGAGTACGATGCCGACGATGGTGAAAGGGGCGACCGCTGAGACCGTGTCGAACCCGCGGCCGGCGATGGCTCCGACGTCCCAGGCGCGGAAGGCATCGAAGGCTCGTTCGTTCGTAAGCAGGATTCCTTTGGTCAGCCCGGTCAACACTGCGGCGACCGCGACTCCGGCCAAGGTCAGGCGTATCGGATCGACGCTGCGGTTCCTGCCCGAGGAACCGATGATGTACACACCGGTCGTGGCCACGAGGGCACCGAGGAAAGCGAACCAGATGTAGCCGTTGATCGACGTGATTCCGAAGAACCCGATGCCGACGGCCACTGCGAAGGAGGCCCCGGCGTTGACGCCGAGGATGCCCGGATCGGCCAGAGGGTTGCGGGTCAGCGCCTGGATGAGCCCGCCGGCCAATCCCAGCCCCATGCCGACGAGGATGCCGAGCACGGTCCGCGGGAAGCGCAGTTCGAGGACGACCAGCTGGTCGTCGCTGCCGCTGGGGTTGAAGAACGCTCCGAGGACCTCCGAGATCGGCATGTCCCGGGTGCCGATAGCCAGCGATGCCAGCACCACGACAACCAAGGCCAGAATCGCGATGACGAGCCCGACGGTTCTTCTGATCTTCAGCGCCCGACTCGCCTTCCGACCGTTCACCTCAGACGGATTCGCCGAGGCGGTGGTGGCGAGACCGGTCATCGGAGGGTTCCTTAGCATCGACTAATTAAGGGCAGGCTAACCACAATCTAGTCGAAAAAGTCGGCTCATCCAAACGATTTCCCGATCACTGACCTGTGATCTTGCCGATCCTCTCGGACGTCTGACGCTGAATCCGCGACAGCATGCCGCTCATCCCCCGCAGCCGCAACGGGCTCACGATCTCCGTCATCGACAGCCGCAGAGGCAGGTCAGACGGGATGGACAGGACCACCTCGGCGGTCTGGCCATTGAGACCTTCGTGGAGGATCCCGGCGAAGCCACGTGTCGTGGGCGCCTCGGGAGGCGCTGAGAAATGCAGCTTCACGATCGCGGCATCGCCCTGCTCGGGGTTCTCGACCTCGGTGACGAGGAAGATCGGCGACTGGCATTCGGGCACCGGCTCGAGCAGTTCTGGATGATCGGAGTAGCGCTGCGGCACCTCGGGCAGCTCCGAGGCGAATTCGAGCAGCAGCTGCAGCCGATCACCGGTTTCGGTCTCGGCGAAGTCCTCGACGATCTCGACCAGACTCTCCGGCAGATCGGAATTGTCGGCCATCGCGGCGTCTGTATCGGCAGTCATCAGCGGCTGGGCACCTCGCCGGCCTCTGATCCGGTGACGATGGGAACGCCGACGACATTGCCCCACTCGGTCCAGGAACCGTCGTAGTTGCGGACGTTGGTGTAGCCCAACAGGTGCTGAAGCACGAACCAGGTGTGGCTGGAGCGCTCGCCGATGCGGCAGTAGGCGATGACTTCATCGGCGGTGCCGAGCCCGGCCTCGTCGGTGTAGATGGCCTTGAGCTCCTCGGCTGATTTGAAGGTGCCGTCTTCGTTTGCGGCCTTCGCCCATGGCACCGATGCTGCAGTGGGGATGTGTCCTCCGCGCAGTGCGCCCTCTTCGGGGTAGGCGGGCATGTGGGTGCGCTCTCCGCTGTATTCCTCGGGGCTGCGCACATCGATGAGGGGACGCTTGCCCAGGCTGTCTCTGACCTCGGGCAGGAACGCACGCAGGGTTGAGTCGTCACGGTCGATGACCGGGTATTCGGTCGGTTCCCGGCGTGGCTTCTCCGTGGACAGTTCGCGTTCCTCGGCCTGCCACTTGGAGCGGCCGCCGTCCATGAGGCGGACGTCTTCGTGTCCGAACAGCGAGAAGACCCACAGCGCGTAGGCGGCCCACCAGTTGAATTTGTCGCCGTAGAAGACGATCGTGTCCTCACGCGAGATGCCCTTCGCGGACATGAGGGCGGCAAAGCCCTCACCGTCGACGTAGTCACGCGTCACGGTGTCGTTGAGTTCGGTGTGCCAGTCGACCTTCACCGCGCCGGGGATGTGCCCGGTCTCATAGAGGAGGACGTCCTCGTCGCTTTCGACGATGACCAGTCCGGGTTCACCGGCATGCTCGGCCACCCATTCAGTGCTGACCAGTCGTGATCCGTCTGCGTAGTCGGCGAATTTGGCCGTGGTATCGGCCGGGATCGCTGTGCTCACTCGTTCCTCCTCGTGAAGATTGTGATGGTGTGGCTCAATGGATCTCTGTGTGGCTCAACGCCACTGCCCACCAGCATATTCCTCACCAAGACTGTCCCGATTTCGGGGTCTCACAGGTGAGATCGGGGCACCCCAGGTGAGTTCGCGGCGTCACGTGCGTGCGAGGAATGCCTGCAGGGAGGAGATGAACGTCTTCGGCTTCTCGGAGTGGACCCAGTGGCCTGATCCCTTGACGGTGAGCAGGGTTGCGCGGGGGAAGAGGGAGCGCATGAGAGGCAGTTCCTCACGGGAGACGTAGTCCGATGTCTCACCGGCGATCCAGAGCACCGGGCCGTCGAAGGTCGCCTCCCCCGTCTCGGGGAAGTCTCCGATCGCGGGCAGGCTCTCATGAAGCAGGGTGAGGTTGGGTTGCCAGGCGTACCCCGCCGAGGTGGTCCGCAGGTTCTGCAGCAGGAACCCCCTGATCGTGTCCTCTGGGATCTTCTCCTGCAGAGCTTCATCCGCAGCGGTGCGCGACTCGATCTCGTTGAGATCGAGTTCGGCGAGGCTCGAGAGCAGATGTTCGAAGACGCCGAGGGACCCGCCTGCAGTGGGGGCGATGTCGACGACGACGAGGTGGTCGATGAGTTCCGGATGGCGCAGGGCCAGGATCATGGCGACCTTGCCGCCCAGGGAATGACCGACCAGGTGCACGGGCAGATCTTCGGGATCGGTCACCTCGGCGATCATCGCGGCCACGGAGTCGGCCATGCCCACGTAGCTGAAATCCTCGGTCCAGTCCGAATCACCGTGGTTGGGCAGGTCGACGAGGAGGCTCGAGTAGTCGGGCTCGAGGGCTTTGGCGATGGAGGTGAAGTTCTTGCCGCGGCCGAAGAGTCCGTGGAGGAACACGATGCGCTCTCCGGCGCTGCCGACGAGTCTGCTGGCGATATCAGTCACGCCTCCAGCCTACCCGGCACGTCTCACCAGGTCATGTGCTGTCGGTGGCCGCCTGCTCCAGGGCCTGCAGCGATTGGTCGAGATAGTCGGGGCTGACAACGGGGAAGCCGCCGAATGCGTCTCGGATCTCCTGTGTTGTGCGTGACCAGTCATAGGTCAGTGTCACCTCGGTGCCGGTGTCCTTCTCGTCGAGGTCATAGCGCCAGCGCCAACCGCCGGGGGCCACATGACCGCTCTCATCGGCTTGTCCGGGATCCCATGCGATCGCGTGATCGGGTTCGAACGTTGTCACGGTGTTGTCGATCCGGTAGTCACCGCTGGCTTCATCGAAGCGCATATTCATGGAGAAGATCTGTCCGGTGGCCGTGATCGGCGTCGGATCAATGGCGCCTCGCACCCAGTCCGTGGGTTCGGTGTCCCGGTGCCGAGCCGGATCAGCCAACACGGTGAAGATCGTATGGGCAGGGGCGTCGATCGTGCGGGTGGCGATGATGTGCTCGTTCGGGTATTTCGCTGCTTCAGCCATCTGATCAGCCTATTCACCGGACTGCGGCATGGGAAGAGATACTCACAGGTAGGCTGAGTCCATGCACTTCTCCGATTACGACACACGACTGGCCGGGTACGCGGTGATCGTCAACCAGGACCGGGAAATCCTTCTCAGCTGGTTCAACGGCGGCAACGAACCGGCCCATGCGCTGTGGACTCTGCCCGGCGGTGGAATCGAGTTCCACGAGAGCATCGAGGCAGGCACGATCCGGGAGATCAAAGAGGAGACGGGCTTCGACGCCGAGCTGGTCCGGCCGCTGACGACACACACCTTCACTGAGAATCGCAGCAATTCCGCACGCCGCAGATCGGTCTCGCGTCCGTTCAAGGGAGTCCGCGTCGTCTATGAGGCTCATATCACCGGAGGCATGCTGGGGACTCTCGAGATCGACGGCACCACGGACCGCGCCGAATGGTTGGCCATCGACTCTCTGGCAGACGTGCGGCACGCCCGCATCATCGATATCGGTCTTGATGCGTGGCGTGCCGCAGTGTGAGGAAGCGTGACGGCCTTGTGAGTGCGAGAGCTGCTTGAGTGCGGCCGCTACTTCAGAGCATCCGCGACGAGCTCGGGCATCTTCTCCGCGGCGAACGACGCGGAGAGCACCGAGTTGAGTGAGAATGCCTGCCTCACGTCGTTGAGGTCCTCGGTCAGCACCAGGCTGTGCCCGTCCTCGACAGCTGGGATGCGCTTGAAGGCAGCGTCCTCGGTGACTTCGGCGTCGGGGATGTAGATCGGGAAGGCCACGAGCAGGTCCGCGTCGAGATCATCGAGTTTCTCTTCGGACACGGTGGCGGTGAAGCCCGAGGGCTTGAGGGCTGCGACCTTCTCGGACTGCTTGAATCCGAGCTGTTCCATGAACTGGACTCGCTCCGACCCTTCGACGTAGGCTCCCCAACCTTCCGAGGTCTTCGCGGCCACGCTCACGGACTTCCCGTCGAACTCCGGATGGGCCTCACGAGCGGCCTCATACTTCTTGTCGAGATCCTTCAGCACCTTCTTGCCTTCGTCTTCCTTACCCAGGGCCTGGGAGACGAGGTCGACCTGCTGGTCCATGGTCGTCAGGTAGTTGTCTCCGCCTTCAGGCGCTCCCACAGTTGGGGCGATCTCTGAGAGTCGGTCATAGCGCTCCTGCTCACCGGAGCTCTTCGTATCGAGGATGAGGTCAGGTTCGAGAGCTGCGATCTTCTCGAAATCGGGCTCCATCGTCTCGATGATCTCCGGGGCTTGGTCGTAGAGGTCCTCGGCCCAGGGGCCGACGCCCTTGCCGCCGAACTCCACCCAGTCGGAGGCTCCGACCGGCTGCACACCGAGTGCCAACGCGGTTTCCGCGTCTCCCCATCCCAGCGCCACGACCTTCTGCGGGTCCTTCGGGACCTCGACGGAGCCGAACTTGGTGTCGATGCTGATACCGGAGGCCGCTTCCTTCTCACCACCGCCGCCGCCACAGGCAGCGAGCAGGAGTACGGAGGCGAGCATGGGGGCGAGAATTCTGCGCATGAGATCCTTCTTCGTGAGTTAGGCAAGCCTAGCTTAACGTATGCAAGAAGACTTCTGCGACAGCCAGGCGCAGCGGACCACAGTGACGGTCAGTCGAAACTGCCCGATTCCCGCTCGGGCCTGATCTCGAGTCCTTCGACGTCCATCTCAACGAGACCCACCGTGCGTGAGCGACGTCCGGTGACCAGTCGGTGGATGAGCCACAGCAGCAGGAAGGCGGGCAGTCCGATGTAGGCGGAGGCAACTTCGAGGACCCGTCCCTCGACGATGGCTTGGACGTTCTGGCCGATGATGACGATGACCAGCATGACCAGCGCGATGATCGGTCCGATCGGGAACAGCGGAGCCCGATACGGCAGATCCGCGAGGTCTCGGCCTTGTTTGACGTAGGCACGGCGGAACCGGAAATGGCACCAGGCGATGCCGACCCAGACGATGAATCCGGAGAGCCCGGAGACGTTGATCAGCCACGTGTAGGCCCCACCGTCACCCATCACCTCGGAGAGGAATCCGAACAGCCCGATGACCGCGGTGGCCAGCAGGGCCATGACGGGAACTCCACGTTCGTTGAGTCGGGCGAACAGCCTCGGCGCGGTTCCCTCCTTGGCCATTGCGTAGAGCATGCGGGTCGAGGCGTAGAGGCCGGAGTTGCCGGCCGAGAGGATTGCGGTGAGAATGACGGCGTTCATCACGGATGCGGCCACGGCGATGCCGGCGCGCTCGAAGACAAGGGTGAAGGGCGAGGCCGTGACGTCCTCGTTGTTGGCAGAGGCCAGCAGCGAGGGGTCCGAATAGGGCAAGAGGAAGCCGATGATGATGATTGCGCCGATGTAGAAGAGCATGATGCGCCAGAACACGGTGCGGATGGCCCGGGGCATATCGCGGCGCGGGTTGGCTGACTCGCCTGCGGTCACACCGACGAGCTCGGTGCCCTGGAAGGAGAAGCCGGCGATCATGAACACGCTGATGATCGAGACCCAGCCGCCCACGAATGGCGCTTCGCCTCTCGTCCAGTTGCTCATACCCGGTGATTGCCCACCGATGATGCCTGCGATCATGAGCACGCCGAGGACGAGGAAGGTGAGGACAGCGGTGACCTTGATGGCTGCGAACCAGAATTCGCCTTCCCCGAAGGCCTTGGCCGAAAGGAAGTTGAGTCCGGAGAGAAGGGCCAGGAAGATCGCGGCCCAGACCCAGGAGGGGACGTCCGGCAGCCAGAAGGACATGATGACCCCGGCCGCGACAAGTTCGGCTGCGAGTGTGATGGCCCAGTTGAACCAGTAGTTCCAGCCCATGGCGAAGCCGAATGAGGGGCTGACGTATTTCGAGCCGTAGGTGTGGAAGGAACCGGCCACGGGCAGATGTGTCGACATCTCGCCCAGGGACTGCATGACGAAGAGGACCATGATGCCGATCGCAGCGTAGGCCAGAAGTGCGCCGCCGGGTCCGGCCTGGGAGATCGTGCCGCCGGATCCGAGGAAGAGTCCGGTGCCGATGGCACCGCCGATGGCGATCATCTGCAGGTGACGTGACTTCAGCCCCCGTTTGAGTTCGCGGTTCTCCCTCACCGAGGCGGCTGTTTCGTTCATCGTGTCCCTTGACTGTCGTGCGACCGGTGTCCCGTTCGGGCCCCGGCCATTCTTACCACATTCAGATGTCGGTGCTGCGCACTTCGTCCGGTCTGGCCGGGTGTTTGAGGAGGTCGATAATCGGTGCCAATGCAGTCTTGACGCTTACCAGCTTAAAGATCAGGTCTCGCAGACCGGCGACGGCCCGCGGCAGGTAGAACATGAATCGTGCCAGTTCACGAGAGGTTGACTGCGCCTGTTCGACCCTGGGCCGCTGGGCGGCCTCGAAGCGAGTCAGTGCCTCGGGCAGCCGCTCCGGTGAGGTGGATTCGAGGGATGCTGCGAGCATCCGGGCAGACTCCATCGACATTCCGGCGCCGATTCCGGCTGTGGGGAGGAAACCTGCCGCGGCATCTCCGAGGAGGACCGTGGTGCCCGTGGCCCACTGGCAGCTGCGGAAGTCTCGCAGTGCCCAGAAATACGGATCCTCGGCCTCAGCGACGGCGGTCAGTGCTGCGTCGATCCGGGGACTCACGGTGGTGAGCTGGCTGCGAACCTCGTTAACGAAGCGTCTGGCGCCGAGTGGTTCCCGCGAATCTGGAGCGCCGAGGAAGATTCCGATCCTGTCCTTGACCGGGTAGGCACCGAGGAAGAATCCCTCGCCCCAGAGTTCGTCGACCTGGTCGGTGTCAGCATCTGCCGGTGCCCAGGCAACCCACCCGCCCCATGCCGTGTCGACAGAGCTCTCGGCTGATCCGCCTGGCACGAGGCGTCTGCTGTGGGAGTTCAGACCGTCGGCGATGATGACGAGGTCGAATTCCGCACCGTGCAGATAATGGTCCTCGCTGTGGACCCCGGTGGACACTTCCACCCGTGCCGGTCGAGGGCCGGCGTCAGCGGCAGGGTCGAGTGCGGCAAGGGAAACCAGCGATGAGTCGAAGGCCACGGGGCAGGTCTCGGTCGAGAGGACGGCGAGGAGCTCTCCCCTGGCAATTCCTCTGTATTGCCCATAGCGGGCCAGCAGACTGCCCAGACGGTCCTCGCGCAGCGTTTCGCCTGTATGGGCGTGGAATGCGTACCGGTCGATGGCCACGCTGTTCTCTTGGTACTGCTCGCGGACGCCGAGATCATCGAAGACCGGGTCGACCATCGGCATGAGAGCGAGCATGTATCCGGCATGATCGTCATCGGTCATCGTCTCGGAATCTCGCGAACGCTCGATGAGCACGGGATGTCTGCCCTGCCTGCGCAGCAGTTGGGCGACCGCGACTCCGGCGATTCCGGCACCCACGACGAGAATGCGCAGATCCTCTGTCTTCGCGGCCTCATACTGCTCATCGAAGGGCACGTGCGTGATCATGACATCTCCTCGCGTCGTCATCTCCTGCAGCTGGTCCCTGCAGCTGGTCCCTGTCTGCGCGATGTCTTCGCGGTCAGCATGCGCAGAGTGGACTAGGTGGTCCAATCACGGTAGCATTGACTGGACCACCTGGTCCAGAGATTGTGAGGAAGAGATCGTGTCAGCTTCTGCATTCGCACGTATGCCGAGCGCCAAGGGGCAGGCGCTGATCTTCGCTGCCGCCGAGGAATTCGCCTCCCGCCCCTTCGAACAGGCCTCCCTCAACAGCATCATCTCCGCAGCTTCGATGAGCAAGAGCTCCTTCTATCACGTCATCGACTCCAAGGAATCCTTGTTGTCACTGGTCGTCGATGAGCTTCGCGAATTGGCGAGGAGAGAATGGACTCCGCCGGACCCGAGCAGCTTCGCCTCAGACTTCTGGAAGACTGCCGCACACGCGTTCGACGATGCCCTGCGTGTCTGGCCGCAGGTTCGGGCAATCGAACTGCTGTGGCGGATCGTGCATGAAAATCGTGCCGATCCCGGGGTCACCAGCCTTGAGAGCAGCTACCAGAAGTGGATTTCGTCGGTGCTGGAGATCGGCAGGGAGGCCGGTGCCATCGATGCGGACTGCCCGGCAGACCTCCAGGCCCTGGCGGCCGCGACCATGCTGAGGGCCTTCGACGACTGGGCGCTGCAGCAGACCGACACCGACAGCCGGACGGGCAGCGACCTCGAGGCCGCCGCCGGTCAGCAGTTCCGTCTGCTCAAGCGCCTCCTCCAGGTGTGAGGCGCTCGCCCGGGACGTCGTTGGGCAAACCGGGAGCTGTCGGCAGCCCCCTGGCCAGCTGCGGTCCGAGGTCGGAGATGTTCCGGGCGCCCATCAGTCCCATGGCAGTCAGTATCTCTGCCCGGATCAGGTCGATGGCCTTCTCTACGCCCCGCTGCCCGCCGGCCATCAGTCCGTAGAGGTAGGCCCGGCCGACGAGCACGAAGTCCGCTCCGGCACACAGAGCGGCCACGACGTCGGTTCCGGACATGATTCCGGAGTCGAGGATGAGTTCCATGTCCTCGCCCACGGCCGCTCGTACCTCCGCCAGTGCGGTCAGGGAGTCAGGTGCGCGATCGAGTTGGCGTCCTCCGTGGTTGGACACGACCAGGCCGTCGGCGCCGATGGACCGGGCCCTGTCGGCGTCTTCGGCGGTGAGGACTCCCTTGACGAAGAGCTTGCCCTTCCACTGCTGCCGGATCCATCTGAGGTCTTCGAGGTCAAGTGTCGGATCGAACATGGTCCGCGTCATCTCCGCCAGGGACTGAGAGGTGTTCGACAAGGAGGCATATTTCGGGGGCTCGGTGGTGAGGAAGTTGAACCACCAGCCGGGCCGGTAGGAGGCATCGAGAATCGTCTTCAGGGTCAGCTTCGGTGGGATTGAGAGCCCATTGCGGTTATCTCGCAGGCGCTGGCCTGTGATCGGAGTGTCGACTGTGACGAGCAGGGTCTCGTACCCGCTGGCTTGGGCTCGCTGAAGCAGGTCGAGGCTGCGCTCACGGTCCTTCCACAGGTAGAGCTGGAACCAACGGGTGGATCCCGGTGCCGCCTGGGCGACCTCTTCGATTGACCGTGTGCCCATCGTTGACAGCGAGAAGGGAATGCCTGCCTTTGTCGCCGCGCGGACTCCCCCGACCTCACCTTCGGAATGCATCATCCGTGTGTAGCCTGTCGGGGCGATGCCGAATGGCAGTGCTGTGTTCTGACCGGCGATCGTCGTCGATGTGTTCGGGGCGTCGACTCCGTGCAGGATCCGTGGGAGGAGTTCGACGTCGGCGAAGACCTGACGGTTCTTGCGCAGCGTGTGCTCATCGAGCGCGCCGCCGTCGACGTAGTCGAAGGGTGCCGTGGGGGTGACCCGCTTCGCGATGCGACGCAGGTCCCAGATGTCGGCAGCGGAGTCGAGTCGCGCACCCACCCTGTCGAGCCTGGGCAGGCTGAACTGCAGGAGAGGGGCGAGTTCCTTCACGTCGGGCAGCTGCCGTTTCATCGTTCTCCTCGTCTTCGACACTGAATCTCATCGGCTTCGAGACGCCTGCGAGCACTGTGAGCCTCTGGCGCTCCTAGTATCCTTGGCCGTCCCTGAGCTGTGAGTCTAGCGAGAGGGCCGTGTTCCCTGGAACTGGGATCACCATGAGAGATATTCCCATTTATTTCTCTATGTGGGCTTATCGTTTAGACTATTCCCATGTCCGACTCCGCCGTTCCTGTGCCTGATTCTGCCGTTCCCGTGCCCGCAGCGCAGGCAGAAACCAGACCGTGGCGCCAGGAGTTCCGCGGCGGCACGATCGATGACAGAAAATTCGCCGAGGTGTCCGTCTCCATTCCGGCCCGCATCGGCTCAGTCGAACTGCGCCTGCCCTCCGAGCTCGCCGCACGCTCAGAAACCGCGGTCCGCGCGATCTCCCGGCTCGATGCCGAGCACGGTCGCACCCTGATCCCACTGTCGTACCTGCTGCTGCGCAGCGAATCGATCGCCTCATCGAAGATCGAAGCCGAAGAGGCCCCCATCGACGACTTCGTCCGAGCCCTCCACGGTGCGAAGTCCAATTCTTCGGCCACTGCGATGGCCGCTGCAACGGGCGCGCTGGATCTGCTGACATCGGGAGCGATCAGTGCCGACTCGGTCTCTCGCGCCCATCGGCTGCTGCTCAAGGACGATGCCGGCGAGGCTCATCTGGCGGGCCGACATCGGCCGATGCAGAACTGGATCGGCGGCTCCGACCATTCGCCCCGTGGCGCGCTCTACGTTCCCCCACCCCCGGAACTCGTCCCCGAGCTCATGGACGATCTGCTGACCTTCGCCGGCCGCGTTGACATTCCCACGATCGCGCAGGCCGCCATCGCCCATTCGCAGTTCGAAGCGATCCATCCCTTCACCGACGGCAACGGTCGGATCGGACGAGCCTTGGCGGCTGGGATCCTCCACTCACGCGGCGTCACGACCGGGATCACCGTTCCCCTGGCTGCCGCCTTGGTCGAGGTTCGCAACCGCTACTTCGCCGCGCTGAATTCCTATCACTCAGGCGACGCCGGACCGGTCATATCGCTGTGGTCGACGTCATCGGTGATCGCGGCGGAGGAAGCTCAGCTGACCGCGCATCGGCTGGCTGGACTGCCTGATGAGTGGGCCGACCTCCTCGGCCATCCACGTGAGCACAGCGCCGCAGCCAGGATCCTGAGCTACCTCGCATCGGACCCGGTGTTCACGATCGACGACCTTGAGGACTCATTGAAACTCTCCAGCTCCTCGGCGAACAGGGCGGTCTCCGCGCTGATGGAAGCCGGGGTCCTGCGCGGTCTGACCAGTCGCAAGCGCAATCAGATCTGGGGTGCTGGCGATGTGCTGGCCGAGCTCGAGGACCTCAATCTGCGCATCGGTGCCCGAGCCCGTTCCGAACTCTGAGAACCTTGGTCTCCGTCGGCTCAGGACTGATCGAGGTAGTGCAGGACCGCCGCGACCCTCCGGCTCGTGGTCTCCCCTGCGTGCAGCCTGAACTTGTCGAAGATCGAACTGATGGCCTTCTCCACGGAGCTGATGGACACGTAGAGTCGTTCGGCTATACCGCGATTCGACAGCCCCTCAGCCATGGCCTGAAGGACCTCGTTCTCACGAGGGGTGAGCGCTGACAGGGAGTTCTGTTTCTCGGACGAGCTCAGCAGCTGCCGGACGACCTCGGGGTCGATGACGGTTCCGCCCTCCGCTATCCGATTGACGGACTCGAGGAAGCGGTCGATGTCGGTGACCCGGTTCTTCAGCAGGTAGCCGACTCCCACGGTCTCGGTGCTCAGCAGCTCGGTCGCATATTCGCGCAGAACGTATTGGCTGAGTACAAGGACTCCGATGTCCGGGAAGCGGCGCTTGATCTCCAGCGCGGCCTCGAGTCCTTCTGTGGTGTGGGTCGGTGGCATCCTGACGTCGACGATCGCCAAGTTCGGGCGCTGAGTCGCGACCGCGGTCAGAAGCTGCTGCCCGTCATCGACAGAGGCCACAACTGCGATGCCCTCGTCTTCGAGCAGGCTGCGCACCCCCTCGCGCAACAGCACCGAGTCATCGGCCAAGGCGACTCTCATCGGGCCGACGCTCAGGGGTTCGGCGCTGGATTCAGGCATGCCAGGTTCAGACATAGGGGATCTCCGCTCTCACTGTGGTTCCGACATTCTCTGTGCTCTCAATCGTCATCGTCCCGTCCAGTGCTCCGACCCGACGCGACAGTCCCTTCAGCCCGCTGCCGGCAGGGTCGGCTCCCCCGGTGCCGTCATCGACCACCTCGGCAATGAGCTTCTGTTCATCGGCGACCACGCTGATTCGAATCGTCGACGCATTCGCGTGCTTGACCACATTGGTCACCGCCTCCCGGACGACGAAGTACGCAGCGGATTCACTGGCCTGCGATACCCGGCGGGTGGGGACGGCGGTGAGGGTGACCGGGATCGGGCAGTGATCGGCTACCCGGTGGAGGACGGTGCCCAGACCGTGTTCGTCCAGTGCTGTGGGATAGACCCGCCAGGCGACCTCGCGCATCTCATCGATGAGATCCTGGGACTGCACGAGAGCGTCGTCGAGGAGGGCGCTGACCTTGTCCTGATCCTTCGCTCGTTGGGCACGTGCGATGAGCACGGACAGAGACACGACATTCTGCTGCACTCCGTCGTGGAGGTCCCGCTCGATCCGGCGCCGCTCCTCGTCGATGGCCATGACCACACCGTGACGGGTCATGAGAAGTTGGGTGATGCGGGTGTGGGGCGCGTTGGGGCGGCTGGTCTCGGTGAACCTGGAGTCGATTCTGCCGTGCAGCCAATTGGCGAACTCGGCGAGGACGATGACCCCGATGAGGTTCGCGGCTCCATAGAGCACTCCGACGAACAGCGTCGGCTGGTTGATGGTCCAGAAGTCGAAGCCGATGGTGATGCTGCCGCCGATGAACAGTCCCTGGATGAGCGAGCCGATGGTGACGAGCAGGAAACCCGTGAGCAGATTGAGCACTGGAATGGCGATGAGGCCGGCGACCACACCGTTGAGGACGAAGAAGCCGCGCTTCATCGGGTCCGAAATCGGGTCCGAACCCATGAGGATGCCGAATCCCCGCTCCTGCCGGGAACGTTCCCAGGCCAGGACCCTCCGGCTCAGTCGCGAGGCCGGGGTGGGGATCGCGGCGAGCAGCAGCGGAAGGCACAGCAGCACGCCCCACAGGATGCCCAGCACCGAGGCACTCCAACGTGTGACGAACATGCGGGATTCTCGGGGAATCCGCGCGGTCAGCGACGTCGGCCAGGGCATAGGTCGATCGTAGCAACGCCGGGCGCGAAGTCCCATGGGTCCGACCGCAGTCTCCGTTTCCGGTTTTCCGCATTGTCACTCCGGGCTCCTGCAGGCGAGACTGCTCTTCGCCGCGTTCCGAGCTCGCCTGTCGGTCAATAGCGTGGATGAGTATGGACTTCGCTTTCGACATCCTCGCCGCAACGCTCGAATCGCCGTGGGTGTACCTCCTCGTCTTCGTCATCGCCGGCCTCGACTCCCTGTTCCCGATCGTGCCCTCCGAAACGGTTCTCATCACCGCGGCGGCCTATGCGGCCACCGGAACACCGAACCCCGGCGGACTCCTGCTGGCCGGAGCAGTCGGTGCCCTCACCGGTGACTTCGCCGCCCACCTTGTCGGGCGCGGGGGTGGGGCGTTGGCGTCTCGGTGGACCCGGCGTCCGCGTGCACGTCGGCTCCTCGAACGCACCGAGGAGATATTCGCCCGCCGAGGCGGCGCTGTGCTCATCGCGGGACGTTTCGTTCCCGGCGGACGCACGGCCACCACCGTGACCTCGGGGATGCTGAAGTATCCGGTCCCTCGATTTCTCGCCTTCGATGCGACAGGGTGCCTGGCCTGGGCGCTGTATTCGACGGGCATCGGTCTGCTCGGCGGTGTGCTGTTCGAGGACCAGCCGCTGCTCGGGGTGGGATTGGGCATCGGCATCGCACTCACCATCACCGGTGTTGCTGAACTCACGCGCAGACTTCTGGCCAGGAGGAAAGCCCGATCAGAGGGGGATCGAACGGCACACCGAGACTCTGCAGATTGGACAGTCCCAGCCGTTGACGTGGCATCATGAATGGGATGTCTCAAGGTCTCGTGTGGTATGTCAGCTATGGGTCGAACATGCATCGTGACAGGCTCGCCTGTTACCTGCAGGGCGGCCGTCCCCCAGGTGCGTTCGTCACCTATCCCGGCGCTCGGGACTCCGCTCCGCCGCTGGCAGAGATAGGCATCGAACTTCCCGGATCCATCTACTTCGCCGGCACCTCCACCGTGTGGGGCGGCGGAGGAATGGCCTTCTATGACCATCACGTACCAGGCCCCACACCGGCCAAGGCATATCTCATCACGGCCCAGCAGTTCGCCGATGTCGCCGATCAGGAGATGAACCGGCCGCCTTCATCGGACAACCCGCTGGAGACACTGGCCTGCGAACTTCCCGTCGGCTCCGCCCACTCGGTGGGGCCAGGCGGATACGAGACCCTTCTGGTTCTCGACCGCGCAGATTCGATCCCGATGGTGACGTTCACAGCTCCGCACGGATCGGATGCAGTCACCCACACCATCCCCGGTGAACCGTACCTGACGATGCTGCGCCTCGGCGTCGAAGAGGTCAGTTCTGTCTCGACCGTCGGTTCAGTTTCGACGCTCAACTCTGTCGCAGCGACTCCCCCGCCCGCAGCTGCACAAGTGTGAGGTCGAGCAGGGGTGTCTGCACACCGAGGTCAGCGGCTGTTCGCGCGAGGTGGCCGAGGATGTGCTCGGTTTCGCTGGGCAGACCCGAGGTCACATCGCGATAGAGCGATGAGGTGAATGACGAGCCCTCGGCGGTGAGCATGGCCAGAGTCATGTCCCTGACCTCGGCCGAGACCGGGTGTCCCCCGGCGCTCGCAACGGCTTCGAGCTCGTCGACGATTCCCACGATGTGCGATTGTCCGCCAGCCGCCATGATCGCTCCGACCGGGGCCCGGAACAGGCAGGTGACGACTCCTGCCGCGGCGATGAAGATCCACTTCTCCCACAGGGCGTCCGTGATGTTCTCAAGGATCTGCAGTCTGTAGCCGGGAACGTCAAGAGCCTCGACGATGGGATCGGGGACGACTCCCCCGTCGAGGTCGCCGATGGTCATGATAGCCAGGTCGGTCATCTGGTGGATGGCTCCGTCCTTGATCGTTCCGACGATCTTGACCAGACCGCCCAGAACCTGGCCGGGGAATTCCTCGACCAATCGCTCGATCTGAGCCATGCCGTTGAGGAACGGAATGATCAGGGTCTGCTCCCCCACTGCGGGTCTGATGTCGTCGATGATCGATTCCAAGCCGTTGGCCTTGACCGCGACGATCACGAGGTCGAAGGGAGTCGAATCCTGGCGATCGGCAGCGGCGGAGTCGGCAGCTGCCGGATCAGCCTGGGCGAGGTCGGCGGCGGTGAGGACGGGGATGTGATTCGTCCGGTCCTCACCGGGGGCGACGAATCGCAGGCCGTTGGCACGCATCGTCTGCGCTCGTGCCTCGCGGACGAGGAACGTGACATCGCGATCTGCTTCGAACAGGCGGGTGCCGAACGCCCCGCCGGTCGCGCCGGCTCCGGCGATGAGTATCTTCACTGTGTGCTCTCCCATGTCAGATAGATTCCTTTGCTGTTGCGCCGCGCGCTGTCACAATGCCTGTTTGAGTTCCGCAGCCGCGGCCGCGGGGTCCTCTGCTGCGGTCACCGCACGGACGACGACGATGCGCTGCGCACCGGCGGCTCTTACCTCCGTGAGGCGCTCGACGGCCGAGATCCCGCCGATCGCGAACCAGGGCTTGGACGCGCTGGAGGCGAGCGCGCGCAGGGGGTCGGTGCCGATGGCTGGTCTGCCGGGTTTGGTAGGGGTCTCCCACACGGGACCCAAGCAGAAATAATCGATCTCGGGATCCGCCTCGGCGGCATCGGCCTGGGCAATGGAATGGGTCGAGCGGCCCAGGATCACATCCGGGCCGAGGACCGCGCGGGCCTGTTCGCTGGTGAGGTCGCCCTGGCCGACGTGGAAGACATCGGCGCCGACGAGGAGGGCCACATCCGCGCGGTCGTTGACGGAGAAGAGCTTCTGGTGCCGGTGGGCTGCGTCCCTGAGCACCTCGAGTGCTTCGATCTCGGCCCGGGCTTCGAGGCCCTTGTCGCGCAGCTGGATGATGTCGACGCCACCGGCGTAGGCGGCATCGAGGAACTCTGGGAGATCGCCCTGCACGCTGCGGGAATCGGTGCAGACATAGAGCCTAGCCGTGCGCAGCCGGTCAAGACGTGTGCCCCTGTCTGTGGCTGTATCCGTGTCTTGGAGTGCGGCGTCCATTGTCATATCTGCGGCCATGCTCCTAGAGTAGAGGAGTTCGCGGGAGCCTCATAAAGGGGCTGAGAGGGCTTTGTGCCGACCGTTCAACCTGATGCGGATCATGCCGCCGGAGGGAGCAGCACGTGCACGTCATCGTTGTGGGAGCTGGAATCATCGGCTTGTCCACCGCCTGGAATCTGCGCCGACGCGGCGTGCGCGTCACTATCGTCGATCCTGCCCCTGCCATGGGTGCCTCCCATGCGGCGGCGGGAATGCTGGCCCCGGCCGCCGAGGTGGTGTGGGGGCAGTCGCCCCTGTATCCGCTCATGCGTGCCTCGGCGGACCTCTACCCGGACTTCGCCGCCGAGCTGACTGCCGCCTCGGGCCATGACCTGGGACACTCGAGCACCGAGACCCTCGTGTGTGCCGGTGACCGGGCCGACCTCGCCTCCCTGCGTGAGCTCATGAACCTGCAGTCCTCTGCCGGTTTCGACGTCTCCCTCATCGCGGGCTCCCGGGCCCGTGACCTGGAACCGTCCCTGGCACCCGGGGTGTGCGGAGCCGTCACGATCCCCGGAGATCATTCGATCGATCCCCGTCGAGTCACCGGTGCACTGACAGCCGTCCTCGGTGATGACATCGTCCGGGCCTGCGTCACGGGTCTGCTCAAGGCAGCAGGGCGCACTGTGGGCGTCGAGCTCGACAATGGGACGAGGTTAACTGCTGATCAGGTCATCGTCGCCGCTGGCGCTTCGTGCAATGACATCGTGGGGGTACCGACGCTGCCTCTGCGCCAAGTATGGGGTGAGGTGATCAGACTCCGGGCGCCGAAGGCCCTGGCCCCACTGCTGACGCGCACGATCCGCGGTCTGGTCAATGCTCGGCCCGTCTACATCGTGCCTCGTCCCGATGGCGAACTCGTCCTCGGGGCCACGAGCCGTGAGGACGGCCGGTCGGGAACCAACGCCGGCGGAGTCCACCAGCTGCTTCGTGATGCAGAGCGCCTCGTCCCGGCCATCCTCGACTGCGAGATCACCGACATCACCACCCGCGCCAGACCGGGCTCACCCGATGACGTGCCGATCATCGGACGCATCGATCCCGGCTGTGTGGTGTCCACCGGCTTCTTCCGGCACGGCATTCTCCTCGCCCCGCTGGGTGCAGGCCTCACCGCCGACCTTGCCACCAGAGCCGACACCTCATGGGCGCCATCGGGGTCACTGGAAGCAGTGGGACCGGAACGCTTCGATTCAGAGCACCCACCGGCGGACACACAGGACGCTCAGCAGCACACCGTTTCGATTCAGCAACCAGCAGGGAGTCATCCGTGACCGACACCATCACCATCACGCTCAACGGCGAGCGCCACGCACTCGCCGGTCCCACCACAGCCAAGGACCTCATCTCCGGCATCGTCGACAAGGAGATCGGCACCGACGGCACCCCCGTCGACGGCAGTCGCCTGGGCATCGCGCTCGCCGTCGACGGTGAGGTCATCAGGCGCGGACAGTGGTCGGGCTTCACCCTGGCCGAGGGCCACAGCGTCGACATCGTCACCGCAGTGCAGGGAGGCTGATATGACCTGGAACGTCGACGAAGTGACTCTGAACTCCCGGCTCGTCATGGGCACCGGCGGCGCAAGTTCGCTGAGCATCCTCGAACAGGCGCTGGAAGCATCGGGCACAGAACTCACGACCGTAG
Organism: Brevibacterium sp. UCMA 11752; assembly: GCF_021532235.1. Classification (NCBI taxonomy): domain Bacteria; kingdom Bacillati; phylum Actinomycetota; class Actinomycetes; order Micrococcales; family Brevibacteriaceae; genus Brevibacterium; species Brevibacterium sp. UCMA 11752. The sequence continues at coordinate 3,233,601 of NZ_JACBOS010000003.1, forward strand.
CACTGCGCCGCTACGACGGCACTGCCCAGGACTCGGTGTTCGCCCTGCTGCAGCGTCTGGGTATCCGCATCCTGCCCAATACGGCTGGATGCTACACGGCCAGGGATGCTGTGCTGACTGCCCGATTGGCCAGGGAAGCTCTCGAGACGAACTGGGTCAAGCTCGAGGTCATCGCCGATGAAGAGACCTTGCTGCCCGATCCGGTGGAGCTGTTCCGGGCCGCGGAGGAGCTCGTGCTCGACGGCTTCACGGTCTTCGCCTACACGAACGACGATCCGGCCCTGGCCAAGAGGCTCGAGGATGCCGGGGTTGCTGTGGTCATGCCTGCCGGTGCTCCGATCGGCAGCGGGCTGGGTATCCTCAACCCGCACAACATCGAGACGATCGTCAGCCGCGCCCAGGTGCCTGTGATCCTCGATGCCGGAATCGGCACCGCCTCTGATGCGGCTTCGGCGATGGAGCTCGGCTGCACCGCCGTCCTGTTGGCCTCCGCGGTGACCCGGGCACATGATGCCAGCGCCATGGCCCGGGCGATGTCCCTTGCCGTGGAGTCCGGTCATCTGGCTGCCCATGCCGGGCGCATCCCCAAGCGACCGTTGGCCCTGGCCTCATCGACCTTCGACGGGATGGTGACCCCGAGATGAGCGAGGCGAACAATCCGGGCCCGCTGGTCGAACCGAGTGATTCTCTGAGCCCGCGGGAACTTGAACACTACGCCAGGCATCTGAGCCTGCCCGGAATCGGGGTCGAAGGACAACGCCGGTTACGGGCCGCCTCGGCGCTGGTCATCGGTGCTGGAGGGCTGGGCGCCCCGGTTCTGCACTACCTGGCCGCAGCCGGGATCGGATCGATCACGATCATCGACGACGATGTGGTCGAAGCCTCGAACCTGCAGCGCCAGGTCCTCCACCGCGACGCTGATATCGGGCGGGCCAAGGTCGATTCCGCCCGTGACGCCCTGCTGCGCCTCGATCCGCTGCTCGAGGTTCACGCTATTGCGGACCGGTTGAGTCCCGACAATGTGCTCGAGCTGTTCGGTTCCCATGATCTGGTCCTCGACGGTGCGGACAACTTCGCGACCCGCTACCTGTCCAATGATGCGGCCGAACTCACCGGCACCCCACTGATCTGGGGCACGATCTTTCGCTTCGCCGGTCAGGTGAGCACCTTCGTTCCCGGGCACGGGCCGATGCTGCGCGACCTGTTTCCCGACATCCCCGAGGCCGATTCCGTGCCCAACTGCGCCGAAGGCGGTGTCCTCGGGGTGCTGTGCGGCACCATCGGTTCGGCGATGGCCACGGAGGCGGTGAAACTCATCTGCGGCATCGGCACTCCCCTGATCGGTCGCCTGCTGCGCTATGACGCACTGGAGTCCGACTACTCCACGCTGAGGTTCTCACCGGACCCTGATCGCGAACCTGTCACCGACCTCGCCGAGGTGGCAGTGGCCTGCGCAGCTGCCCGTACAGAAGGAGACGATGACGGTGCAGATCGGGAGGACGAGATCAGGGTCGATGAGTATCTGGCTGATCCTTCCTCCGCCCTCCTCATCGATGTGCGGGCCGATTGGGAGCGCCAGCTGGCATCGATACCCGGATCCGTCCACCTGCCGCTGGGTGCGCTGCAGGTCGAGGGGTGGGCCTCGGTGGAAGCTCTTGTCACGCAGCTGCCTCACGAGGTCGTCATCCACTGCAAGTCAGGGGCCCGCTCCGCTCAGGCCGTACAGCTTCTGCGCGATGCGGCACCCGAGTCCGTGCGTCTGCGGTCCCTGGCCGGCGGCATCGATGCGTGGTCGGCCTCAGGGCATGAGACGGTTCAGTCGTCTGGCCAGACCGCGGTGCCCGGCTCTCATCACACGTGAGTGCATCCACGTTGCCACGGGACGCAGCATGCGAATCGACGAGCGCGAAGTGGTCACACACCACACGGAGCTGATCGTGGTGATCGGGCCCGTCTGCTCCAAGGTCCACTCACCGATCCCTCTCAGATCACCGGTGGCTAAGAACGAGACGAAGCGCGGCGGGCCTGTGTCCTGAAGTTCGATTCCGAATCTCAAGGAGACACCGATCGGGCTCTGCACCTGAATGTCGGCGCGGCTGCCGGGCACGATCCTGTCATCGGCGGGGACCGCCACGGGCAGACCCGGCCACCACTGCGGCCACGACTCGACATCGGAGAGCACGGACCACACCTCTGTCGGACTGGCATCGACCCTCCACGTGCTTTCGAAATGGAAGGGGGCTGACTCACCGGCGTGCGGTCGCACGTGCTGATGAGTCTGCTGCCCGTATTCGTGCGTCATGGGTCTCCCGATGGTTGTGAGTCGACGGGCGCTGATTCGCCCGTTCTGACTCGACGGTAGTGTGGACAGCGTGATTGAGGAAGGTTTCACCAGCTCCCGCCGACCATCGCCCTTAGGCGGACGAAAGCCGACGAAGGACGACCTCGCTGCGTTCGCCACTGACAATCCCGACGCCATCGATGACGTTCTCCCCGGGCGCCCGGGTGAACTCTCGATGCTCATCGTCGGAATCAACCCGGGCCTGTGGACGGCCGCGGTCAATGCACCCTTCGCCCGACCGGGCAACCGCTTCTGGCCGTCTCTGCATCAGGCAGGTCTGACCGATCACCTCGTCGACGCTTCCCTGGGCCTGGCCGTCGAGGACGAGGCACAGCTGCTGGCACGCGGCATCGGCATCACCAATCTCGTGGGACGGGCCACAGCCCGGGCCGATGAGCTGGACAAGGACGAACTGCGCGAGGGTGCGGCCAGACTTGTCCGCCGACTCGACGACATCCGCCCCAAGGTAGTCGCAGTCGCTGGGATCACATCGTTCCGGATCGGATATTCGCAGCCCAAGGCCCACCTCGGCGAGCAGGACACGTCTCTCATCGATGGCTGGCCCGAGGACATCAACCTTCACGTCGTACCTCAGCCCAGCGGTCTCAATGCCCATTATCAGGTTCCGGACTTGGCCCGGATCTGGCGTGAGGTGTGGGAGAGCATCGAGGACTGAGCAGCTGCTCTGATGCGGTCGTGACCGATTGCGTCTAGTGCGGTGGAGCGAAATGCTCCCGACAACGTGCGACATAGGATTCGAGGCCCCCGACATGGCTGGCATCGATGTCTGTGGCACTCGGTTCCGAGGCGTCGACACTGAGCCCGGGGGTGCCCACACGTTGGTGGAAGACGGCATCCCTGCCGCAGATCGTGCACACAGCGGTGAGTTTGAGAACGTCCTCGGCCACGGCCATGAATGTCGGCATCGGTTCGAAGGGGCCGCCGTCGAACGTCACGCACAGGCCTTCGACGATGACTGCAGCACCACGTTCCACGAGGTCGAATACGGTCGGTACCAGGTCAGGTCCGAAGAATTGGGCCTCGTCGATGGCCACCAGATCATAGTCCTCGGCGCGAGCGACCGCGGCGAGGGACTCGACGTCACCGACGGGTACCGCAGGAATGTTGATCCCGTCGTGAGAGGTGATCGTCGACAGATCGGACCGTGTGTCGAGAGAGTGGCTGAGGACGAGCACATTGACCCCGGCGATCTTTGCTCGCCGGACGCGGCGCATGAGTTCCTCGGATTTGCCTGAGAACATGGGGCCGGCAATGACGTCGAGACGCCCTGCCGGCGAAGGCGAAGCAACTGGGTTCAAAGGCATGGCGCCAGCCTACGCCGCGATGTTCCGTCCTGACAGTGCCCAGCTGTCGTGATGGTGCTCAGGATGCGGCACTGGGGTGCACAGGATGCGGCGATGGTCAGTCGTCGACGGTGACCTTCTTCGATTCGACGTCGACGGATACCTCGATCTCCTCCCCCTTGTCATCGAAATCGAACTGGTATTCGATACGGTTGTCGTCGGATTCGAGCTTCCATCCGTCGAGTCGGCCCGAGCCCTTGCCCTGAGCAAGCTTGAGCGCCTCGTCGAAGGTCATCGGGTCATTCAGGTCGATGGCCTGCTCTTTGTCGTCCGAGGAGTCCTTCTCCGTGTCGACGACTTCACCGGTCTCAGCATCGATCTCGATATCGAAGTCGGTGGAGCCGGCGATGACCTTGACCTCGTACTGCCAGGCCTTGTCGCGTTCGTCGAAGTCGAGTTCGATGCCGTGTACGGTGCCGTCCTTCGCTTCCTTCTTCGCCGTGGCAATAGCATCCTCGGGTGCCACTGATGGTGATTCCCTGCTCAGATCAGCATCAGCGGCCAACCCCGAGGAGCTGGTTGTCGTCGAGCCCTGCGACTTCGTGTCTTCAGCGCCGCTATCGCTGCCGGCATCGTCATCGCCTGCTTCAGCGTCGTCTGATTCGTCGTCGTCAGAGTCGTTCTGGGCCTCAGGTGACTCTGAGGTTTTGCCCTCGGTCTCCGAAGCCTGACCATCACCTGAGTCCCCACTTGAACAGCCGGTGAGGGCGAAGGCGAAGATCATGGTTCCTGCAGCGGCTCGCGTGGCCCATCTCTGTGTCTTCATGCTCTCAACGGTAACAAGGAGGTGCGCCCGCTGCCCCCTTGCTAAGAGGATTCTCATCCTGGTCAGCGCCCTAGTCAGTCGAGGCAGAACTCGTTTCCCTCGGGATCGGCCATGACGATGAATCCTGTCTCCATCGGCGGGTTGGGATCGACCCGTTCGAGACGCTGTGCGCCCAGCTCCTGCAGACGCTGACATTCGACTTCCAACGCCTGCATCCGTTCGCTGTTCTGCAGCCCGGGGGCAGCACGCACATCGAGATGGACTCTGTTCTTGACGATCTTGTCCTCGGGCACTATCTGGAAGAACACTCGGGGGCCGCGTCCGTGCGGATCCTCGATCGCGGCGCGGAAGTCCTCCGGCTTCAAGTCGATGCCCAGCCCCGCGACGAATTCCCTCCACGCGACAAAAGGATCGTCACCGGCGCTGAGGCTGACTCCGGGAGGGCCAGGGATGACGTATCCGAGCGTCCCTGCCCAGAAAGTGGCTTGCCCGATCGGGTCGTGACAATCGAAAGTGATCTGCACTGCGCGGGTCATGATGTCTCCTCATTGAGATCGTTCAATCAAGGGTACCCGTTTCTGCTCCGTGGTCACTGCCCCGTTCGGCCATCGATGCACTCCCGGAGAAGGTCAGCATGCCCGCGATGCCTGGCGTACTCCTCGATCCGATGGATTTGGAGTTCCCTCACCGCTATCTGCGATTCGCCGAGGCGGGCTCCCAGATCTGTGTGCTTGGCAACCTCGGAATCGGTGGTCACCTGCTCCGCTTCGAGATCTGCCAAGGTTGTCGCCAGCATGTCGTCATCGGCCGTTGAAACGTCGAATGCCGCATCGAGGCCACCATAGAGTGAGGGCCGGTGCTCGTCCTCTGTGATCCAGTTGCACCAGTCACGTTCGACTTCAGCCATGTGCCTGAGCAGCCCCAGGAGCGACATCGTCGACGGCGGAACCGAGCGTGTGGCCAGTTGTTTCGCATCGAGCTCGGCGCATTTCATCCGCAGGGTGAAACGGTAGTCCCGGATGAACTCGAGCTGAGTCTCGGCTTCGCCGTCGGGACTCGTGCCGTCGGTATTGCGTGGATCGCCATCGGGGTCCACCCACATGTCGGGATAGACGGTGGCCTTGGTCCATCTGTTCGGGATTGTGGACATATAGGCATTCTGCTCGCCCGCCGCCCCTTTGACCAGGGATCAGCAGAAACCTGTCCCCGGGTGTGTGTCGAGGATCGGCAGGCTGATGTCACCCGTCAGGAGGAGAGAGACCACTGTTCGGGCAGCGGGAACAGGCTCGGCACGTCCTCGCGGATGGTTCGGCCGAAGGCCAGTGCCCCGCCGAAGAGCTTTTCGATGGCATTGACAGAGTGCAGGACCCGATCCCTGGACAGCGGGGGCAGGAGCTCACCGTGCTTGAGGTAGCCCTTCAACGATCCGGTCGCCGCCATTTTCAGGCCGAGGCGTCCGGCGATCAGCCAGGTGATGCATTCGGCTTCGAAGCAGGACTGTCGTCCATCGATGTCCGTCTCACTGGCAGCAATCCCCAATTTCGGGAAAGCTCCGAGGTGTCCGGCATAGACCAGTGCGAGCTCATCGAGCACATGCTTCAACATCACAGTGGGACTCTGCGTCTTCGGCAGACCGGCGAGGTCCAGCCCCTTTCGGTGCAGGACGTCCATGACGAGACGATGCCCGTCCCACGTCGGTGCCCCAACTGCCTTGAAGGGGTTGAGTGCGGCATCGGGGACCGGAGGCCCGTGGGTGTCCTCGACATCGTAGACGAAGCGAACCGGAGCGAAGGGGTGAAGCACGATCAATGCCACGGCTTCGTCTGTGAGGAGCCTGCCGAACTTCTGCCGCCATGCGTGCTCTGTCTCGACGAATATCGCTCCGGCATTCTGCTGCGCGATGAGAGCCGCGTTGAACGCGGCGACCTGGGGAAAACGGCGGACGAAGCCGAGCAGCTCGTCCCATGGCATCACGGATCTGTGACTGCCGACTTCGGCGTACAGTGCATCAAACGAATTCACGTTCTTATCCATGACCTCACGCTACGACTCGGCGCTGACATGGCCGAGGCAGTCGCAATCACCTGCGGATATATGGTCAAGCAGCGCTGGTCCCGCCTAGCATCGAGTCAGGGGCGAGCAGCGAGTTCGGCGCCGCGAGTCGCAGTCCACACTCTTTGAGTCCAGGAGGACGATATGACCGATGACGACCACAACCTGACGATCCGCATCGGACATGACGAACTCGTCATCCGGCAGCGCTATCAGGTGCTGAGCATCGTCAACGATGTTCTCATCGGCAGCTGGTTCCTCATCGGCAGTTTCATGTTCTTCTCCGAGGCGTGGGTGTTCACGGGAACCTGCCTCTTCGTCCTCGGCAGCGTTGAGATGCTCATCCGGCCAGTCATCCGCTTGATCAGGCATGTGCATCTGCAGAAGATCCACGGGCCACAAGCCCCGACCACGGATGCCACGTACGACTTCTGAGCGGATCACCTGAAGCGGCCTCAACCGGCCGCTCCCCTGCACTGCTCGTCCTGATTCACCCGCCCCTCGTCCAGAAGCAGGATGCGATCGCCTGTCGTTGCGGCCCAGTGGCGGTCATGGGTGGTGGCCAGGACGGATCCACCACGGCGGCGGAAATCCTTGGTGAACATGTTCAGTCTGTCGATGGCCTTGCGGTCTCTGCCCAGAGTCGGTTCGTCGAGGAGGAGAATCCGAGGGCTCAAGATGAGCGCCGAGGCCATCACCAGATCCTTGCGGAGGTCGATGCTCAGATCATAGGGATGAGTCTCGCTGAAAGAATCCAACCCAGTCCTCGCCAACGCCGAGGTGACCGCCTCCTGTCGGCGAGTGCGGATCGTTGCCCTGTCGCGGCGTCTGTGCGCGGGTAGCGGCACTGCGTGCATGAGCTCTTCGCGCACGGTCGCAGCGGAAAGCTGACTGCCCGGGTCCTGTCCCACCCAGCCGAGGTGCTGTGCTCGTTCATGGGCAGGAGCCTCGCCGAGGCTGATCGGAGGTCCGTTGCCATCGACGGTGATCGTGCCCGATGTTCTGGCCCCGGCTCCGAGTAGACCAACGAGACTGTGCAAGAGGGTGGACTTCCCTGCACCGTTGGATCCCATGATCGACACGATCTCACCTGATGCGAGATCGAGATCGATGTCGGTCAGAACGGAGACCCCAGCGCGGGCGACGCTCAGCCCGCGCACCGACAGTGCGACAGAAGCCGGGGCCGACTCTCCGGCAGCTTCAGAGCGGTCCGTCCAGCGTGACTCAAATGACTGATATGGCTCACAGGACTGGTGTGGCTCACGTGGCTCTCCTTGCCCACGTGGTCGAGTGTCCCAGATCCCTTGTCGTTCAAGTTCGCTGGCTGAGGGGCGGATGCCGGTCCTGATCAGTCGACCGGATTCCAGGATGCTCACCTGGTCACAGGCTTCGGCCACCTCGTCGAATTGATGTGCGGTAATGAGGACCGCACCTCCAGCGTCGCAGAAGGCCCGAAGCGCTGCGCCGAGGCGCCGCCGAGTCTCCGGGTCCAGGGACAGCGAGGGCTGGTCGAGGACCAGCAATGATGGATTCCCGGTGAGCAGTCCCGCCAGTGCGACGAGTTGGCGCTGACCACCGGAGAGAGTGTCGAGGCGTCGCCGCCACAGTTCGTCGATGCCCAGTGAGTCAAGGGCCTGGTGTGCGCGCCTCTCGACCGCTGAGACCTCGTCCCCGTGCAGCCGCCCGGACAGCTGAACCTCATCGGCGACGAGGCTCGTCATTCCACTCAGCTGCGCCTCGGGGTCATCGCCGAGCATCACCGCAGTCCCCGCGACGCGGATGTGCCCGACGCTGGTTCCACGTTCGGACAACAACCCTGTGATCAGCCGACCCAGGGTGGACGTACCCGCGCCCACCTCGCCGAGGATCGCATGCATCTGCCCGGGGGCCAGGCGGAGGTCGATGTCGGTCAGTGTCGCGACCGCACCGTTGCGGTAGGTGAAGCCGGCGCCGGTGAGTTCGAGAAGCATGGTCTCAGCCACCCCAGATCATCTGGTCGGCAGTGGGCAGAGGCAGGACATCGGCCACGGAGCACACGACGAGGACGCAGGTGAGGAGGGGAACGCCTCGGCGCAGCAACCATTGGCTCGGGCCGTCGTGGTGATCCTGCAATGACGTCACCTGCGTTGATTCTCCGAGACCGCGTTGTTCGAGCACCTCGTGACGCTGTTCGACCTCGATGAGGATGGAGGTGAACAGGCCGGTGACGATGCTCGGCAGCAGCCGGGTGCGGATCACCCAACTGCTCATGTCCCAACCGCGACTGGCACGGGCCTCGATCATCTGCTGAGTGCGGGTGCGCATGAGTGGGATGAGGCCGATCGCCGAAGCGCAGATATAGGCCACCGAGGAGGGCAGCCGCAAGGCCTGCAGCCCGTCATACAGGCGAGCCGAGTCGACTCCGAGTCCGAAGAATGCGCACAGGGACACGAGCGCACTGACCCGCAGCCAGATCTGAGCGGCGATCGCCAGTCCTTCGACGGTGAGCTGGGCGGGACCGTATTGCCACAGCACGGTCACCTCGGCACCGGGGTAGAAGAGTCCCTGCACGACGCTGAGGACGATCAGCGTCGGCAGGCACAGCACGCCGACGCCGATCGCCCAGGTGCGCAGCCTCACTGCGGGTGAGATTACCGCGGCGATGAGCGTGGCGGAGATGATGGCAATGGGCACGACCGGGGACGGGATGCCGAAGACGAGCAGCAGAGAGCATACGAGGATGATGATCTCGGTGGCTGGATGCCAACGGTGTGTGGCCTGCTGCTCCCGGTCGAGAACAGTCGAGGTCATTCAGCCGACCTGCGCCGGCGTGCGCGAATTGTCCGAATTGCGGGAACTGCGCGAAAGACTGTGGTCGGTGAACGGATACCTGTCGAGAATTCGCCGTGGCAGGGTGCGCACGACCACATAGGCCAGGGCGAAGATGAGTGCCTTGTCGATGATGTCGGAGAACAGGCTCTGCGCCAATGTCGCGTTGAGCATCTCGAGGCCAGCTGCCTGCAGGACGGCGACGACGCCGCCGGTGCCCGAGCCCAGACCGCCGCCGAAGACGTAGGCAGCCACAGGAGCGCCGAGTGCTCCGGCAGGGATTCCTGCAAGAGCGCCGATGATGACGGCGAACCAGGGAGTGCGGAAGGCACCGAGCCGTGCCGCCCACCCTGCGGCTGCACCGATGAAGGCCGCCCCGGAGCTGAAGGCGATGACGCTGGGGCTCAGGGTGACTCCCCAGATGAGGTTGGAGATGATGCCGGTGAACGCTCCGGCTGCAGGACCGGCGAGGACGCCGATCATCACGGTCCCGATCGAGTCGAGGTAGAGCGGGATGGGGGTGACATTGCCGACGACATGGCCGATGACGATATTGGCGGCGATGGCGACGGGGATGAGCGCGAGGATGCTGCGCGGGATGAGCGGCAGTGTGCCGGCGGCGAGGAGGACTCCCCCGAGCAGGTATCCGAGCATGACCCACAGGGTCGTATGTCCCAAGTTCGTGCCGAGGTTGGCCGGTTGCGTCAGGAGGACCGCGATATATGTGCCGAGGATGACGATGGTGCCGAGGAAGGTCAGTGCGAGAGGAAGCGCGTGGCTCTGGTGACTCTTAGTGCCGTGACTCTCAGTGCTCTGGTTTTGTGCGGGACCGACGGTGTGTGCCGGCCCCTGCCCAGACTGTCTTGGTTTCGTGGTCATGATGGGGTCCTTTGCTCAGTGTCTCGCCGAGGTGGTCGAGGAAGGTCTGCGCGTCGATCGTGCGGATGATCTCGGCATTGACGCCCTTCCCCCACCGTCCCAGCCAATCGGCGACGGTTTCGCCACGTGTGAGTTTACCGGTGAGTTCGACGTCGACGGGCGCACAGATCGTCGTGGCCCACGGCAGTGTGCCTCGAGTTCCGTTCGCAATGGGTTCGTCGCTGCCCGCCGAGGTGGTTGTGATCTCGTCGCTGCGTGCCCATTCGAGGGCGCAGGCGAGGACGAAGGGGTCATGGATGTGGGCGATGTAGCCCAGACCGTCCCATTCGTGGAACTCGAAGTAGAAGCGGAGGGCTTCGGCCATCTGGGCCAGCCAGTTGCCCCATCTCTCACCAGCACCAGACGATTCCCCCGTCTCGTCCTGCGGCTCCAGTGCCGCGTCGAGGATCGTTCTCAACCGTGCGGGAGTCATCTCAAGAGCCTCGGTGGCTTCGATCGGGGCGATCACCGGCAGAGCCCGAAGAGCGCCCTCGCGGTGAGCGTGGTCGAAGGCGGCGATGACGCTCGCTGTCGACTCGGGGTCGAAGGTGACGTTCCATTCGGTGGTCGGATGGGTGTTGCCGCGATAGTTGAAGGCACCGCCCATGATGAAGAGTCGTCTCATCAGGTTGGGCAGTTCGGGTTCGATGGCAATGGCCAGGGCAAGGTTCGTCGACGGTCCGATGACAACGCCGATGAGCTGCCCGGGGTGAGACCGTGCGGCTTCGACCCAGGCCTGAGCGGCACTGATGGTGCTGGCCGGTGTCGCCGGTTGTGGAAGCCGCGCATATCCGGCACCGGTGGGTCCGTGGGTGAGGTCGGCGTACTCGGGCTCGGCAATAGGCGACATCGCAGAGTATCCATCGGTGCCTTCGGTCGGCCAAGCTGAGGGGAACTCGCTTCCCGGGTGAATGGGTATCTCCGTCCGTCCGGCAAGTTCAAGCCAGCCTTGAGCGTTGGCGCACACCTGGGCGGTGGACACGTTGCCGCCTGAGGCTGCGATGCCGATGATGTCGACATCGTCTTGGCACAGCAGATATCCGAGGGCGATGGCGTCGTCGATTCCGGGATCACAGTCGAGGAACAGCGGCAGGCGTAGAGGCATGTGTCCTATTCTGCCGGAATCCAATCGCCCTGCTTCTCACCACCGACTCATTCGCACCCAGTTCGGGCAGGGCTGCGTCGAGCCTCGACGCACGAACTGGCAGCACAGGTAGAAGATCTTCGCGGGTGGCTCGTTGATGCCGAATTCCTCACGCAGGTCGACCGGCTCTTGGGATTCGAACCCTGTGCCGATGGCTTCCCCGAATGAGGCCCCGGTGATCCACGGTCGTGATGCGAACGTGTATGCGTTGTTGAATACCTCGCAGTCGCAGCAGCAGGCGCCCATGCTTCCCAAGCGTTCCATCAGCGCTGTGGCCCGAGGAGCTGTTCGGTCCCGAAATGTCAGGGCGAAGCGATGTGTTCCGTCGCAACCGAATTCTCCGAGCTGGCGAAAGACGTAGCAGACCAAGCATTCGCCTGCCCTCGGCGTGAGGATGCGAGCTGAGGCTGCATCGACGATCGTTCTGACTTCTGATTCCATGGTGTCTTTGTCCATGCGTCAACGATTCCAGACGGCACTGACATGAACTGATGGCAAAGTCGACCTCTGCACTATATGTGTCCTATTCCTGCTGATGAGGGACCCGAACGGTCGTGTGCGCATAGACTCGAGCCCATGAGCATTCTTGTCATCGGTGAGGCTCTCATCGACATCGTCAGCTCGGCCGGATCACCGGATCGGTATGCTCCGGGCGGGGCGCCGGCGAATGTCGCTCTCGGCCTGGGGCGCCTCGGTGCCGATGCCGAGCTGCTCACCGATGTCGGAGATGACTTTCACGGTGGGTTCCTTCTGGCTCACCTGCGGGAGTCGCACGTCCGTGTGCATGCACGCCCGACCGGCTCGACCTCGACGGCACGAGCGCTGCTGTCAGCGGACGGCTCTGCCGAATACGAGTTCTCACTGCGCTGGGACCCCGATGCATCGCTGGTCGACAGCGGCGACTGGGCGGCAATCCATGTCGGTTCGATCGCAGCATTCCTCTCCCCCGGTGCCGCCGCCGTCGATTCTCTTCTCCAGCGCAGACGAGACTCCTCGGCATTACTGAGCTTCGACCCCAACATCCGGCCTTCCATCGTCGGGGACCGAGAACAGGCACTGGCTCGGTTCGAGTCTCTCGCCTCACGGGTTGATGTCGTCAAGCTCAGCGATGTCGACGCGGATTGGCTCTATCCCGGTCAGAGTGCCGATGCCCAGATCGGTCGGATCCTTCACCTCGGGGCCAAACTGGTCGCACTCACCTGCGGATCGGAGGACTCGATCCTCTCGACCGCCTCGGCGAGGGTGAGGGTTCCGGCAGAAGCAGTGAAGGTGAGGGACACGATCGGTGCCGGAGATACCTTCATGGCCTCCCTTGTGCACGACCTGCAGGGCGCCCGTCCACGACTCCAGGACATGAACGAAGATGCGCTCACACACCTCGGCGAGAATGCCTCACGTCGGGCGGCGATCACCGTCAGCCGTGCTGGAGCGGACCTGCCCTGGGCCGGCGGCGAAGGTGCCTAGCTGCTCGAGGGCGATTCGGTGACCATTTCGACTGCCCTCGATCATGCCGGTTCCGACGAACGACACAACCTGGTCGACGATCGTCACCGACGTCCCCGCGGGGACGTCGGTGAAGGACCAAGTGATCAGTCCCGTGGCAAGGAGTTCGCCCCCGCGCCACACTGTGTCGGTGTGGACGGCGAATGTCTCCTCTTCGACGCGGACGTAGTCGATGGCCGCATTGAACTCGAGCACTTCGGGGATCCCACACCGATATCGAGCGCTGCCGCCCGTACGGAAGTCGTCGTAGTCATAGATGAGGCCATCACCATCGGGCACGCTCCACTCCTGCCTGGCTTCGGTGTCGGCGAAAGCCTCCCAGACGTCCCCGCGGGGACGTGCGATCTCCGTGCTCAGTCGACTGGTGTCGGTCATGGGGTTCATTGCAGACTCACTCACCGGAGAACACGATTCGATTGCCGTCGGGGTCAGCGATCTGCAGTATCCGCTGACCACCGCCCGGCTGCAGCCCGCCATGGTCGATGCCGGCGGCGGACAGTCGATCGGCAAGTGCATCGAGGTCCGACTCTCCGATGACCGCGGTCGAGTAGCCGGCGCGCTTCGGCTCGGTCCAGACCTGGAGTCCGAACTCGCTTCCGAAATGCCATTCGAGCAGTCCCGGCATCGGCGCGACATCAGGGTCTCGCTCGAAGACCGTCGAGTACCAGCCGTGCGCCTGGTCCTGATCATTGACGGTGATGCTGGCCATCAGTCCGGTGAACATGATCGCTCCTGTGAGATCGATGAGTGGGTTCAACATCCACAGCAATTGCATTCTGCAATCACTTACTCCATAGAAGCACACAGCCGCGGTGCTGACAAGGTCCTCTTCGCACTCACGTGCCAAATGGCGCCAGTGAGAACCGGCCCCAGGCGAGGAATGCAAAAGCCAGCAGATAGACCGTGTCGCCGACCATCAGGCCCCATTCGCTGCGCCGGAATCTCGTCGTTGCCGCCCCTGCCATCACCAGCATCAGACCACATGCGGCCAGTGGAGACAGAACGGGGAAGATGCCGACAAGTGGAGGCAGGACGAGGCCGATCACGCCGATGATCTTGATCGTTCCAATCGCCTTGACGTGCCTCGATCCGAAGTCATCGACCCAGTGCTGGCTGCGGGCCAGCGAACGGTAGCGTTCCTTGGTCAGAATGATCTGAGCGGCGCCGCCGATTCCGAATGCGACCGCCAGCATGCCGGCAAGAATCCACAGTACGATATTCATCATCACGTTCCTTCGTGTTCGTATGTGCCCGTTCGGGCCTTCACCCTGATGACGCAGCGCGGCGCAGAAAGGTAACAGCCATCGAGGAATCTCTTTTGGCCTCGGACTTCGAATTCCATCGACCGCGGCTCACCGCACTCGCAGCGAAGGTGCTCGAATCGGGCACCGACGCAGAGGATGCCGTGCAGGAGGCGTGGATCCGACTGAACAGACAGGACCCTGAGGACGTCGACAACCTCGGCGGCTGGCTCACCCGGGTCGTCGGACGCATCTGTCTCGATGTCCTGCGCCGTCGCAGGAGTCGCGGTGAATCGTCTCTTGATGCCTGGATATCCGAAGCCGTCATCACCGACGACGAGGACGACCCGGAAGACTCCGCAGTCCGGTCGGACTCACTTGGCCCCGCGATGATGATTGTGCTCGATTCACTGCAGCCAGAAGAGCGTTTCGCCTTCGTCCTTCACGACCTGTTCGCAGTTCCGTTCGTCGAGATCTCCACGATCATCGGTCGATCAAGCGCGGCCGCGAAGATGGCGGCCAGCCGTGCTCGTCGCAAGATCAAAGATGTCCCCGCCCCCAGCGGCGACCTGACAAAGAGGCGCGCAGCCGTCGATGCATTCCTTATCGCTGCACGAGACGGTGACTTCGACGCCCTGCTGCATGTTCTCGATCCGAGCGTCACCTGGCATCGCTGCACGGCGCATGGCCACACAGTTCAGCTGGGGGCAAACGACGTGCTGGCTGCAGTCAGACGTGGGGATCCGGAGAGGATCGAGGCTCGTCGGGTCGGCGTCAACGGTGAACCCGGCATCCTCGTATCGACGGCGAGCGGCCGCACATTGGGACTCATGGCATGCACAGTCTCTGACGGCAAGCTGATCGAGATCGTCTCGATCATCGCTCACAGGGAGTTGGATCACCTAGCGCTGCCCCCTCGCGGCACACCTCCCGGCTCCCACCTCAGATGACGCTGCGGGCAGTCTCACCGAATCGACTCCCTCATCACGTCTCTCCGAGAGCAGCCTCGTACTCGGCCTGCAGACGCTCCGAGGCCCGTGGCCGAGGAGATTCAGGACGCGCAACGCCGAGGTGGGCCTCCCGCAGTTCGTCCATGAGATCGTCGACCAGCTCGGGCGACTCAGCGAGAATTCGGGCTCTCACTGTCAGCTCGTGAGAGGTCGGACGATGGTTCATTCCCCAGGCGCCGAGGGCGACCATGACCGGCACCACTTGGATTCCCGCCTCGGTGAGGGAATAGGCGGCCTTTTGGCCGCGCACCGTGTCGGCCCGGGTCAGCAATCCCTCGTCGACCAGCTTCTTCAGGCGACTGGCGAGCATATTCGAGGCGATTGACTCGTCGTTGAGGGTAAGGAGCTCGCGGAAATGGCGGCGATTGCCGAACACGATGTCGCGGAGCACGATGAGACTCCAGGAATCACCGAGGACTTCGACGGCCGCGTTGATCGCGCAGCCCGAGCGCGGTTCGCTTCGCAATTCATCCTCCCAAGTGGTTGCAATCGGCAATCACTACATTCTACGCTTGACTCACTCATCGCTGACTATCACATCGGAGTGATCATGGTTCGAGTACGCGTACACAGTCAATTCGTCTCACTGGACGGCTACTCCGCCGGCGACTATGTGACGTTCGACGAGCCGATCGGCGGTGCCCAAGCACTTTTCGGCTGGTTCGACGGACAGGGAATCGAAGGGATCGGCGGCGTCGATGGGCCCGTCACACTTGATCGCGCGCTGTTCGCAATGTGGGGACAGGGCATCGGCGCCGAGATTATGGGTCGGAGGAAGTTCGGGCCGCAGGAGGGACCATGGCGCGATGATGGTTGGCGCGGCTGGTGGGGCGAGGAACCGCCCTTCAAGACCCCGTGCTTCGTCCTCACCCACCATCCGAAGGAGGCGATGGCGTTTCCCAACGGGACGAGCTTCCATTTCGTCGATGACACTCCCGAGGCGGTACTGGAGCAGGCGATCAACGCCGCGAACGGCCTCGACGTGCGCATCGGCGGTGGTCCGTCGACCATTCGCCAGTTCCTCGCCGCTGACCTCATCGACTTCATGGCCGTGGCGATCGTTCCGATCACGTTGGGCACGGGTGTTTCGCTGTGGGATGGCATCAGCGGCATCGAGGACCGCTTCACGATCGAGACGATCGGCTCGTCGAGTGGTCTGACCCACCAACTCTGGAACAGGAAAGATCGAGGGTGAAGACGTCGTAAGCACGCCAATGGGGAGACCGAACGCTCAGTTCGATCTCCCCATCTGTGTGACGCGAAATACGTGTGTCGCGACGTCTTACTTCACAGCCTCGGCGATCGGAGTGTCACCGTCATAGAAGTTCACGGTCTCTCGCTTCGCGGCATCGTTGGCGATGACATGGGTCATCACATCGGCGACGAGTTCACGTGAGGTCACTCGCGTGTCACTGTCCGGGGTCGTGCCATCGACGTCACCGGCGCCATCGGCCAGCAGCACGCTGCCCGTCGACGGCTCCGAGGTCAGACCGCCGGGCCCGAGGATCGTGTAATTCAGGGAGCTTGCACGCAGGTGCTCATCTGCTCCGTGCTTCGCTTCAACGTAAGGGTAGAACGAGCTCTCCGGGTCGACCCGGTCGAGGTCGACGCCCGCACTGGCATAGGACACGATGACGTAGCGATCGACTCCTGCTTGTGCGCTGGCGTCGATGGAGCGTTTCGCTGCCTCAAGATCCACAGCGCGGGTCCGGTCAGGATTGCCGCCACCGGCACCTGCCGAGAAGACCACGGCCTTTGCTCCGGTGAAGAGCTCCGCGAGCTTGCCGGTGTCGGCCGATTCGATGTCGAGAACGACGGCGTTCGCGCCTGCAGCCTCCACCTCGGCGGTCTGATCCGGATTGCGGATGACGGAATCCACCGAGTATCCGGCTTCCTTCAGCTTCGGTGCGGCCATGAGGGCGATCTTTCCGTGGCCTCCGAGAATGACTACGCGGTCTGCATCAGACATGTGCTTCTCCTTTGTCGGTGTGCTGGTGGCGCTGACACTGGGCACAGCCCCAAATGACTGCGATTTATTCCACAACGGGTATTCTCATTGCCATGTCGAGGCCCCCGAATACCGCTGCTGCTCTGCATGCGATGGATCGTGGGCGAAGTGTCGTCGTGGGAACATCTTCCCGAAGACTCGTCATCATTCTGTGCATAGCGCTCGCAACCGGTGCAGTGCTCGTCGGTCTCGCGTTCCTCATCGTAACGAGCAGTCTTGATCAGAATGTCAGTTGGATGCTCTTCGCATTCAATCCGCGAATGTGGGCGATCGCCATCGGCCTCATCGGCTGCATCGTCGTGGCTCCGATCGTCGTTGCCGTTCGCCTCCGCCGGGCAGATGCGCTCGTGGTCTCAGGTGCCGGTCTCATAGAGTCCCACCGCGGGGTGGTTCTGCCGGCGACGTTTGTGTCGTGGAATGAGATCGAACGGATCTCCCTCGACACGGCCACCCCGAGACCAGGACCCAAATACGTCGTCTACTACCTGACTCGAGGCTCCGTCCAGCGACGTGGCCGCACAGGTCCCTTCGCCCGACGAATCATGCTCCGCACCGGCTTTGAGCTTTCACACCGGCAGCTGTTCGAACTCCTCTCCGGCGCGCACACACGCTATGCGAAGCAGATCCGATGATGCTGACTCTTTCAGGCACAGTCGGTCTGCCTTCGCCTCCGGCGAACAAAGTCCTCTAACGTAGAGGGCATGCTTCGACGCCTTGCTGCCCGCGCCTTCTGGACATTCAGCCGCTGGAAGCTGGTCACCCAGCCCGCCCCGAACCGACCCACTGTACTCATCGGTGCCCCTCACACATCCAATTGGGACTTCGTCCTCATGCTCTCGATCGCCTGGACTCAGCGAATCGAGGTGCACTGGCTGGGCAAGCACAGCCTCTTCAAGGGGTGGCGCAATCCGATCATGCGCGGGCTCGGCGGAATTCCCGTCGACCGTTCAGATCCCAGCCGCATTGTCGCCGAGGTGATCGAACGTGTCCACGCTGGTGAAGTCTTCGGCCTGGTCGTCACCCCTGATGGAACCCGCGGTGGCCACACCCACTGGAAGTCAGGTTTCTACCGAATCGCCCAGAAGACCGGCATGCCGGTCACACTCGGCTACGTCGATCGGACCACGATGACCACCGGGCTCGGACCCACGATCGACATCACCGGTGACATCTCTGCCGACATGGATCGAGTCCGCGCCTTCTACGCCGATAAGTCAGGCATTCGGCCCGAAAAACAGGTCGTGCCGCGGCTGCGAGAGGAGACTGAACTCGATGGATGACCTGCGTGTACCCGCCGGTCCTGGGATTCTTCAGGGTCTCGTGGTGCCATCGAGTGAACTGGCGGAGCAGTTCTCACGGTCGTCAGGTCCCGGTGGACAGCATGTCAACACCTCAGATTCCCGGGTGCAGCTGAGCGTGGACTTGGGGTCGACGACCGTGCTGAGCGAGTCGCAGCGCAATCGTGTGCTTCAGCGACTTGCGGCGCGGCTTTCGGGCACTGTGCTCACGGTCAGTTCCGAACAGCAGCGCTCTCAGCTGCGCAACCGCAACGTCGCACGAGAACGGCTGGCCGAATTGCTGCGCGAAGCGCTCGCCCCACCTGTGGAACGTCGGGCGACGAAGCCATCGAGGAACTCCCGCCGTCGACGCGTCCGAGCAGAGCTCCTGCGCTCCGAGATCAAACGCAATCGCAGACGACCGAGGCTCGACTGAGGTGCGCGCCTGAACCTGGCGCGTGCAGACGACAGAACCTCATTGCCGCATGACATGGATGGCAATGAAGAGCACAATGGGGCATATGAACAGCATTGAGATTCTCACCGATGTGGCTCAGCGCCCTGTCGACGCAGCCAAGCGCCTGCCGGCCCTCACTGCCGAACAGCTCAACTCCCACCCCGGCGACCATCCCAATTCGATTGCATGGCTACTCTGGCACAGCGGACGCGAGGTCGATGTCCAGCTCTCTGACCTCACCGGTGACGAGCAGGTGTGGGGGCAGTTCCGTGAACGCTTCGGGTTGGGAGAATCCGGTGATGCAGTCGGTCTCGGGCACACGCCGGAGCAGGCGGCTGAGATCAAAGTCGATGATCAGCAGCTGCTCGTCGACTATGTGGAAGCCACGCTCAGCGCGCTGGGTCGCTACGTCAGCGAACTCTCGGAGACCGATCTCGATGACGTGATCGACGAGAATTGGACTCCCCCGGTCACCCGCGGAGTACGACTGACTTCGATCGTCGACGATGCCGCCGTTCACGTCGGTCAGGCCGCCTTCGCTGCAGGAGCTCTCAACCAGTCACACTGACTCATTCACACTGACTACTGAGGAAGTTCAAACGAAACTCTGACGTTGGTATACTGGCGCACAGCACCGACTGAACTTCAATCCGTCTGCGCAATGACGCAATGACGAAAGGCACACTTGATGAGTCCCGTCCTCCTGATGGTGATCGGTCTCGCGATCCTGGCACTCGGATACCTTGTGTATTCGAAGTACCTCGCGAAACGCGTCTATCGCCTGAATGACGAATTCCGCACACCCTCTCACGAACTCAGAGACGGGGTCGACTACGTCCCGACGAACAAATTCATCCTCTGGGGCCACCACTTCACCTCGGTTGCGGGCGCCGCACCCATCGTCGGTCCGGCCGTCGCGCTGATCTGGGGCTGGGTACCCGCGTTCCTCTGGGTCACACTAGGCACTGTCTTCTTCGCCGGTATGCACGACTTCGGTGCGCTATGGGCGTCGGTTCGAAACAAGGGCCAGTCGATCGGTGCGCTGTCCGGCCGCTACATCGGCAAACGCGGCGCCGGCCTGTTCCTGATCGTGATCTTCATTCTGCTGCTGATGGTGATCGCAGCATTCGCCGTTGTCATCACCGGACTGCTCATCTCCACTCCGACCGCGGTCATTCCGACTTGGGGCGCGATCGGCGTCGCACTGCTCGTCGGCGTAGCCGTATACCGCCTGCGCATGCCGTTGGTGGCGGTGACCATCGTCGGCGTCATCGCTCTCTACGGTCTCATCGTCCTCGGCGATGCTGTACCCGTCGTCCTGCCGGAGACCTTCCTCGGCATGACGCCGACCGTCTTCTGGATCCTCACGCTGTTCATCTACGGAGCGTTCGCGTCTCTGCTGCCGGTGTGGGTGCTTCTGCAGCCGCGCGACTACATCAACGGCGTGCAGCTGTTCATCGGCCTCATCCTTCTCTACGGGGCTGTGGTTATCGGCATGTTCGTCGCCGACGGTGCCCACGACATCGTGACTCCTGCCATCAACATGAATGTTCCGGAGGGCACCCCCAGCATCGTGCCGCTGCTATTCGTCACAATCGCCTGTGGCGCTATCTCAGGTTTCCACGGCATGGTCTCCTCCGGAACCAGCTCCAAACAGCTGGACAAGGAGACTGATTCCCGATTCGTCGGGTACTTCGGTGCGGTTGGTGAGGGACTCCTAGCACTGGGAACGATCATCGCGATCTCCGCCGGACTTCGCACCGTTGCTGAGTGGCAAGAGCTTTACAGCAAGTTCGGTGAAGCCGGTGTGCAGTCGTTCGTCCAAGGCGGCGGCATGCTCATGGAATCAGGTCTGGGCCTGCCTGCGTCATTGAGCACCACCGTTCTCGCCACGATGGCAGTGTTGTTTGCCGCAACTTCGCTCGACACCGGATTCCGTCTGATGCGATTCGTCGTCCAAGAGATGGGCGAACGCGTCAACCTCAGGATCGGCAAATACACGGCGACAGGAGTCGTCGTCGTGCTGGGCATGGGCCTCACATTCTCACAGGGACTGGGAGGAGAAGGCGGTCTGCGCATCTGGCCGCTCTTCGGTACGACCAATCAGCTGATGGCATCGTTGACGTTGATGATCCTCGCGGTCATGCTCATCCGAAAGCGGCGCAACCCGTGGCCGGCGCTCATACCGTTGGCCATCGTATTCGTCATGTCGTTCTGGGCCGCGATCGACCAGCTCTTCAGTTTCGCAACACCGGGAAGCGCGGACTGGCTGCTCTTCGCGATCGACTGCATCATCATCGTCAGCAGCGTGTTCGTAGCGATCGAAGGCATCAGAGCGATCATCCGAGCTCGATCGGAGCCGCCGGAGCCCGAGGACGCCGATGAGAAGATCGAAGCCGTACGCGAAGAGGTCTGATCATTGCCCGATGAAAGCGGTATGTACGCGGCCCAGCGTTGGACGAGTGAGTTCGCCCAGCGCTGGGCCGCGTTCCGCGACGGCTTGGACGAGTTCTACAAAGGACCATACCGTCAGATGTTTGCCCGGGAGAAACAGAGTGAGGACGACTTCTTCACGCTGATCGTTCTGGGCGAAGCACTAGGTGTACCGGATCCCGCCGCCTACTACACGGCGGAGTTCCTCCCCAGCCTCTACCAGGACTTCCACGCCTGGCACCGCCGCATGGGCATGCCCGACTCACCTCTGGACCACATCGCATGCTGTTGAACTCGATAGACGGCCTTCGTGTCGTCTTCGTCGGAGGAAAGGGCGGCGTCGGCAAGACCACGGTAGCCTCGTCCCTGGCTGTCGCGCACGCGCTCAAGGGACAGCGCGTCCTCGTCGTCTCCACGGATCCGGCCCACAACCTCGGGCATCTCTGGGACCGTGAGGTCGGCGATGCGCCCGAGCGGCTGATTGCCTTCACTGACGCATCCGACGGACTCGTCGATGGAATGGAGATCGATCCGAAGGCCACACTCGAACGCCACCTGGCTTCCGTCGAACGCATGATGAGGCGGATGTTGCCCGAACGCATGCGTCCCCATGCGCAGCGTCATCTGGCCCTGGCGCGGGAAGCTCCTGGCAGCTTCGAATCAGCGGTTCTCGAACGAGTGGCCGACGCAGTCGCACTGGGGATAGACGAGTACGACCTCGTCGTCTTCGACACTGCTCCAACCGGCCACACACTCAGGCTCCTCACACTGCCTGCGCAGCTGACGACTTGGACCGAATCACTTTTGAAGAATCGTGATCGCTCAGAACGCTACTCGGCAGCAATGCGCAGCATCGCGGGCACGTCCGGCGCTGATCCCGCCGCCGAGGCTGACGCTGAGCTCCGTCGCACGCTCATTCGCCGCAGAGACCGCTTCGAGAATCTGCGAAAGGTCGTCACTGACCGTTCGCGCACCGGATTCCTCGTCGTATTCACTCCCGAGAGGATGCCGGTTGCGGAGACCTTGGAGTTGGCAGAGTCTCTCAAGGCCATCGATGTACCGTTGGCGGCGCTCGTCGCCAATCGGCGTTCCCCCTCTGACGCGGGGCAACTGCTCAAGGATCGCCGTGACGCGGAGGACTCCCAGGTTGAAAGGGTGCGGTTGATGCTGCCCGACATCCCTCTGTCCGAGCTCCCACTGATGCCAGGAGAACTGGTTGGACACCAGGCTCTCACAGACTTCGCACGACTGCTGTCCTGAATATGCTCACGCCTCAGGGGTGTCCTTGATTGCGCGGAACGCCGGTTCCGGGATGGCTCGGCTATAGTCGAGGGGGAGCTGACTCTGGTTCCCCAACGATGGGAGGCCGGATGACCGGCACCGCTCAACCGACCACTGCCGACTCCACCGCCTCGGCGAATGATAGGACGCCCACCAGCGGTCTTCTCACTCTGGGCCTACTTGCCGGTTCTTCGATGGAGAACGAACGGCGACTCCCGATTCACCCTCATCACCTCGATCGCATCGACCCCGAGGTACGAGCTGAAATGATCGTCGAACGCGGCTATGCTGAGGATTTCCAGCTGGAGCCCGGCTACATCGAGTCTCGTGTCGGACGAGTCGCGGAACGCTCCGAAGTCATCGAGTCCGCTGAGGTCCTCCTACTGCCGAAACCGCAGGCGGCAGACGTGGAGGCGATTCCCGAAGGCCGCGTTCTGTGGGGCTGGCCGCACTGCGTGCAGGATGAGGCGATGGCGCAGACCGCTATTGATCGTCGGCTCACTCTCATCGCCTTCGAAGCGATGAACCATTGGACTCGGCAGGGAGACTTCAGCCTGCACGTATTTCACAAGAACAACGAGCTCGCCGGCTACTGTTCTGTCCAGCACGCATTGAGCCTTCGCGGCTCGACCGGTGATTATGGTCCCCGAATGAGTGCGGTCGTCATCGGCTTCGGTGCCACCGCGCGCGGTGCTGTCACTGCGCTGAAGGCCCAGGGGATCTACGATATCCAGGTCCTCACGCAGAGAGGGGCCTCAGCTGTGGGTTCACCGATTCACAGCGCACATATCACCCAGCTCAACACCGGCGACGGTCCGACCCACCTGTCGACGGTGGTCACGGACGAGGGCGACGTGCTCCTCCCGACCTTCCTCGCCTCACACGACATCGTGCTCAACTGCACGCTCCAAGATGTCTCCGCACCGATGACCTACCTGCGCACAGAGGACCTGAAGGAGTTCGCTCCCGGCAGCCTCATCATCGATGTCTCATGCGATGAGGGCATGGGCTTCGAATGGGCGACGCCCACAGGCTTCGAGAATCCGATGTTCACAGTCGGACAAGGTGTCAACTACTACGCCGTCGACCACACCCCGTCATACCTGTGGAACTCCGCGACCTGGGAGATCAGCGAAGCGATCTTGCCTTATCTGAGCACGGTTCTGGAGGGACCGGATGCTTGGGCACAGGTCCCCACCATCTCCCGAGCGATCGAGATCCAGAACGGTGAGGTCAAGAATCCGAGCATCTTGAGTTTTCAGAACCGGGAATCTGGGTACCCGTACACCCGCATCGCCGAGGTGAGCTGAGTCCGCAAGCTCGGGCTTGACTGATTCACGTGGTCGGTCTCAGGCTCTCCACAATTGCCCTCGCCCCCTGCTCCCCTGCCTTCGTCGGCAGGAGGGCATAGACGTGCAGCTGGCCTTCGCCTTCGTGCCACTCCACTGGCACTCCGGCGTCACGGGCTTTGTCCCTCAGCACATGCGCGTCCGGGTTGAGCACGTCTCGTGTTCCGGCGAGGATCGTCAGCGGTCCAAGCCCGACCATGTCGCCGAACAGGGGGCTGACCACCGGATCGACAATTTCATCGTCACCGCTCCATTCCTCGCCCAAGATTCGCCCACCGGGGCGGCCCAGCCAGGGGGCGAAGGGCTGGACCACGTCGATCTGCGGATTTTTCCACGTCAGGTCCAAAGCCGGTGCCAACAGCATCGTGGTCGGCAGTTTCACTCCCTCGTCACGAAGCCACAGTGCCGCAGAAAGCGAAATCTGACCACCGGCGGAATCTCCAGCCAGTCGCAACTGTTGACCGGAGGCGAGTACGGCGCGAGAGGTCCACGACGCCGTCGCGGACCTCTCGCGCGGTGCCGAAGGGCAGCAGCGGGTAGATCGGCACGATGACGCGCTGATTCGTCTCTCGAGCAATACGGGCGATGAGCGTCCAATGCTGGGGAGCGATTTCGTTGACCCAGCCTCCACCGTGGACGTAGACAACAACAGACTTCGGCCGTGTCTTGTGGCCGGCGGGAGCCGATGGTTCAACGTCATAGACCGGCCATCCGTTCGGATCGGGCAGCCGACGGTCCACTCGTACGCCTTCCAAGCGTGAGGGCGGACCGTAGGAGGCAGGCCGGAGAAAGCGCTCGCCGATGCGTCGGCGCGCTCCTTCTTCGGTCACGAACGGACGATTCGCGCCGGTGGCCTTGAGATAGACCGGGACGAGCGACTCGGGAAGCAGTATGCGCAAGGGATTCCTTTCGGGTTCAGAGGCCGAGCATACTGTTCGCGATGTCGCCGGCCGCCCATTCCGGTATCTGTGTCCCCATCTCCTCAAGGATCAGCAGCTGCGCTTCAGGGATCTCTGCGGCAAGCGTTTCACCGTTGCCGACGGGAAAGAAGGGGTCGGCTCGACCATGGACGATCAGACTCGGTATTCGCAGGTCACCGAGGCGCTCTCGCCAGCGTGGTGAGCAGTCGATCCGGGAGAAGGTCATGCCCAACTGGTTCGCCTGGTGGACCGAGGCCCCCGATGTCGGAGTTCGGTCCCAGATCCGAGCTGCGATCTCGAGCGCCTGTGCGGGATCGTTGCCCAGAATGGCGGCGCTGCCAGCTGCATACTCGGCTACGGCTCGGCGGTTCGTCCACTCAGGCTGAAGTCTCGAGAACACGGCAGACATCACCGTCTGATCATGGTCCGGCAGGTCATCATCGACAGGGCCAGGCGCAACCGGTCGGGTACTCACCAGCGTCAGTGCCGAAAATGACTCCGGATGATCCAGCGCAGCAACTTGGGCGATCATGCCTCCGACACCGTGCCCGCCGAGATGGGCGGACTCCGCGCCGAGAGCTGTGACGAGGTCCGCGGCATCATCGGCAAGATCGCGCAGGTCGTACGTCGGGTTCTCCGGGTCTTTGGTGGTTGAAGCACCCGAATCACGCAGGTCGTACCGAACGATTCTGCGCCCGCCCTCGGCCACCCGTTCGCAGAGCGAGTCGGGCCACGACAACAGAGTGGTTCCGCCGGCGAGCAGCACAAGGGGGTCCTCTTCGCGGCCGAAGCTCTCTACACCGAGGTCGACGCCGTTCACTCTGATGGTGGCCATACGGCAGGATAGCACTGCGTTCGCTCATGAACGCTCAACAGTGATTGCGTCAGCTTCTGTTGTCGAACAGCCACCCGAAACCGATTCTCACGCTGAGTCGCCGAGGTGCTTGCCGAGCCTGCACCGCCAGGTTATCGAAGCTGTTCCGATAGGTAGGCCTCTGCGATGCTGAGGTGCCCCTGGCTGCCGATGGAGTTCTTCGCTTTCTGCGAGTAGGCGTGGTTCGCGAGTGGAATCTGCACCGTCTCGACGTCGACTCCACGGTCTCGGGCCGCGTCGACCCACGCGAATTGGTCAGCAGGGATGATGACGTCATCACGCATCGCGGTCATCACGAGTGTCGGCGGGGCCGCAGCAGTGAGGTGCGCGGAGGAATTCACCGCAGCGTAGCGTTTCGGGAATTCCTTGGGGGTGCCACCCGTGTAGCTGGTCGCAAATATGCGCGAGCCTGTGCCCGCGCCCGGGCCAGCAGGCGCGTTGTCGTAGAGGCCCGTCACGTCGAACGCGGGATAGTCGGCGACAACCGCAGCGGGAACGGGGACGTTCCCACCACACGACGACTCGGCGGTGCCGTCCGCTGCGGCGCCGGCGGTGTTGGCGACCAGGTTTCCGCCTGAGCTCTCACCCCAGAACGCGAGACGATCCATATCTGCACCGAGCGTGTCGGCGTGGTCCTGAATCCAGCTCGCGGCGCACGCAACCTGCGAGGGCGCACTCTGCCAAGTCTCGTTGTCCTTGGTGGCAAGTTCGTATTCGACCGCCACTACCAAGTAGCCGTGGTCAGCCAGGGTGCGAAGCTCTGAGCTCACTGCATTTGGCTTACCCGCAATCCAGCCGCCACCGTGGACGGCCATGATGGTCGGTGTCGAGCGCTTCACATTCTTCGGCTCGTAGATCGAGAGGGAGAGGTCATCCCCCTCGCTGGTCTTGTCGTACACCTCCTGGCGGTCGGGCGACGCCGCGTCCATTGCGGAGAGCCCGAACGTCGCGGTGAAGAGATTGACCGATCCGCCGGCCGAGGTGATGGCGCCGACGAGAACGACAACCACAGCGATGTTAGCGACCGCGCCGATCCCGCCGAGCCCTGTCGTGACTGCACCTGTGCGCCGACGCCCCCTGCGCATAGCGACGATACCGACGACGAGCACGATCAGTCCTGCCAGAGCCGCTATCGGCGCCACGGTGGGCGCGAACCGAGCCGCAACCGTGCTGAATGGCCCAAGTCCGGGAACCAGTGATGCGAGTCCGAAGATCGCTGCAATCACGCCCAGTATGAGCGCGAGGACGAGGACCATTACCCGGAATACCTTCGCGACGCCCCCTCTTTCCGAGTGCGATAGCGAGCTCGTGCTGTTGGTCATCTTCTATCCTCAACTTTCGATCTTTCAGGTTGACATTCCACCTGC
Organism: Brevibacterium sp. UCMA 11752; assembly: GCF_021532235.1. Lineage (NCBI taxonomy): Bacteria > Bacillati > Actinomycetota > Actinomycetes > Micrococcales > Brevibacteriaceae > Brevibacterium > Brevibacterium sp. UCMA 11752. The sequence continues at coordinate 3,260,714 of NZ_JACBOS010000003.1, forward strand.
ATCAGATCTCACCGTTGCGATCATATGCTGACGCCAGGGGTCACTCTAGCGCAGGGCATGATCCGGTCAGGTGAGCAATCGCCCTTGCGCGCGAGCATCATTGACGCAGACAGCATTCTCGGAGCTAGCCCAGCAGGTCGAGACCGAAACCTGTGATGACGGCCCGCACTTCTTCGAGGTAACGGCGCGCTTGCTCGGTGAGCGGGATCCCGGAATGGTCGATCCAGCCGATCTCGATACGTTCTTCGGCGTCGAGCGGAATCGCGACGATCTCTGGATCGAGGTCATCGCTGATGATGCCCGTCGAGATCGTGTAGCCGTCGAGCCCGATCATGAGATTGAAGATCGTCGCACGGTCGGAGACCCGGATCTCCCGCTTGCTCGACAAAGTCGACAGGATCTCCTCGGCGAAGTAGAACGAGTTGTTCGCTCCCTGATCGAAGGTGAGCCGTGGCACGTCGGCGAGATCGTCGAGGGTGACGCGATCTCGGGCGGCAAGCGGGTTCTTCCGGGAGATGAAGATGTGCGGGACTGCAACGAAAAGCGGGTGAAAGACAAGCCCGGAGTCCCGCAGCAGTTTGTCGATGACCTTCTGATTGAAGTCGTTCCGGTAGAGAATGCCGAGCTCGCTGCGGAGCGTGCGAACATCTTCGATGATGTCCCAGGTGCGAGTCTCTCGCAGCGAGAACTCATACTCGGCCGCATCGCTGGCCTTGACCATCCGCACGAACGCATCAACGACAAACGAGTAGTGCTGCGCCGATACCCCGAGTAGACGTCGCGACGGGGGCCGACCGAGATAGTGCTGCTCGAGGAGCTCCGCCTGCTCAACGACTTGCCTCGCATAACCGAGGAACTCCGCACCATCAACAGTGAGTGTCACCCCGCGGGCGGATCGGAAGAGCAACGCCCGACCCACCCGGGTCTCAAGATCCTTCATAGCTGCAGACATCGTCGGCTGGGAGACATAGAGCAGATCAGCAGCGGCCGTGATCGAACCCTCCGCCGCGACCTCGATGAAGTAGTGGAGCTGCAGCAGCGTGATGCTTCTCAATCCTCGGGACATAGATAAAGACTATATGAATCCATAGTTGCGCCAAGTTACCCGATATCCGCCAGTTGCCTGCAGGATTGTTTCGAAGACCTCCGCAAGGCCGAGCCCGGCCGATCAATTACGGAATTGGACGTCCATGACAACCGAGTTCACATTCAGCATCACCACCACCCGATTCGACGAGCACTACTCGCCATCGGATAGTTCACGGGCCACGACGAACTTCGCGAACCTCGCCAGGGGCGAGCACCGTCAGCAGAACCTCCGCAACACCCTGACGACCATCAATCGCCGCTTCAATGACCTCGCCCACTGGGACAACCCCGATCGGGACCGCTACACCGTCGACCTCGAGATCGTCTCCGGGGAGCTCCAGTTCAGGGCTGCAGGCGGCGATCAGGAATTCCCATTGCTCGAGGTTCTGGATATCCAGATCCTCGATCGAAAGACTGGTGACCGCCACCCCGGGATCGTGGGAAACAACTTCTCGTCCTACGTCCGCGATTTCGATTTCAGCGTACGACTTCCAGCAGTCAACGATGCAGCGAGCGAATTCACCGTCCCCGACGACTTCGGCGATCTGCACGGCAAACTGTTCCAGCACTTCCTCGATTCCGCAGCGTATCGGGAACGCTTCCAGATAGCCCCTGTGGTCTGCATCAGTGTGTCGACGAGTAAGACCTACCATCGGACCAAGAACCACCATCCGATTCTCGGCGTGGAGTATCAGCAAGACGAGTATTCGCTGACCGACGACTACTTCGGAAAGATGGGGCTGCGGGTGAGATACTTCATGCCGCCCGGCAGTGTCGCGCCGCTGGCATTCTATTTCCGCGGAGACCTGCTCAACGACTATTCCAATCTGCAGCTCATCGGCACGATCAGCACGATGGAGACCTTCCAAAGAATCTATCGACCGGAGATCTACAACGCACACGTTGCCGCCGAAGAGACCTACCGACCGACGCTGAAACGGCAGGACTTCTCGGAGACTTCGATCGCCTACGATCGCGCCGAACGCAGTCAGCTCGCAATCAAGCAGGGGAAGTACACGGCAGAGGCTTTCGTCAACCCACACCGGGAAATGCTCGAACAGTGGGCCGCCGACTATCCCGTTCCAGCTGCATGACCACAGGAGAAGAATCGATGACGCCGACACTATTGCCCACTTCGATCGTCGGCAGTCTGCCGAAACCGTCGTGGCTCGCACAGCCTGAGACCCTCTGGTCACCGTGGAACCTGCAGGGCGATGCCTTGGCCGAGGGCGGGCGCGATGCACTGCGTATCGCAGTCCACGAGCAGACCAACCGCGGCATCGATATCGTCAGCGACGGGGAGCAGACCCGACAGCACTTCGTCACCACATTCATCGAACACCTCAACGGTGTTGATTTCGAGAAGCGGGAGACGGTTCGAATCCGCGATCGCTATGACGCAAGCGTGCCGACCGTGGTCGGCGCCGTGAGCCGTGAGAAACCGGTGTTCGCCGACGACGCGAAGTTCCTCCGGCAGCAGACCGACCAACCGATCAAATGGGCGCTCCCGGGCCCGATGACTATGATCGACACGCTCTACGACGGCTATTACAAGAGTCGCGAGAAATTGGCCTGGGAGTTCGCCGCAGTCCTCAACCAGGAAGCGCGGGACCTGGAAGCAGCCGGAGTGGACATCATCCAGTTCGACGAGCCCGCCTTCAATGTCTTTTTCGACGAGATGAAGGACTGGGGAATTGCCACGCTGGAGAGAGCTGCGGAAGGACTGCGCGCAGAAACCGCCGTGCACATCTGCTACGGCTACGGGATCACAGCCAACAATGACTGGAAGGCAACCCTCGGGTCCGAATGGCGCCAGTACGAGGAATCATTCCCGCTCCTGCAGCAGTCGACCATCGACATCGTCTCACTGGAGTGCCATAACTCCCGTGTCCCGGTGGACCTCATCGAGCTCATCCGCGGCAAAAAGGTCATGCTCGGGGCCATCGACGTGGCGAATGAGACCATCGAGACTCCGGAGGAAGTTGCCGACACCCTGCGCAAAGCACTCAAATTCGTCGACTCGGACAAGCTCATCCCAAGCACGAACTGCGGCATGGCACCGTTCTCGCGGGATGTTGCCCTCGGGAAGTTGAGCGTGCTGAGCGCGGGAACGAGCATCGTTCGGGAGGAGCTCACCGCGGCCCGGGCCTGACCCCTGGCTGCACAGACATCGCGTGCACCCGCAGGCCCGTCTCTTCCCACACTTCTCGCACGGCCGCATCGCTAGGGGTCTCACCCTGCCCAGTCGATCCGGCGGGAATCTGGACGCCCGTAATCTCCATCGGGGCGTCACCATGGGTGAGCACAAAGATCTGTTCCTCATGCGCTACTTATGCAACGACCTTGCCGATCACACGACGTGGCGGCAACTCGATCACGCGACAGCCAGAGGCATGATCGCAGCAACCTTCTCGCCCAGAGCACGACGCCCCAGGCGCAGCTCATAGTTCGACTGCAAGTTCATCCAGAACTCTTCCGAAGTCCCAAAATAGCGCGCGAGCCGGATCGAAGTGTCAGCCGTGATGCCCCGCTGACCATGAACGATCTCGTTGATCCGGCGCGGTGGCACACCGATGGACACGGCCAGCTTGTTCTGCGTGATCCCGAAGCCCTCGATGAAATCCTCCATCAGGATCTCTCCCGGGTGGATCGGCTCGATCAGGTCGCTCTCAGTGGTAGTCGACGAGGTCGACATTGTCCGTACCTCCCTCTCTCCAGACGAAGCAGAGTCGCCATTGCTCGTTGACGCGGATGCTGTACTGCCCGCGTCGGGCGCCGACCAGACGCTCCAGGCGGTTGCCTGGCGGGACCCTGAGGTCCTCGACATCCTTCGCCGCATGGCTCAGCTCGAGCTTCCGCAAGGTCGCCCTCTGCACCGTCCGGTCGACGCGCTTGGCGTACTGCTCATGCCAGATGCGCTCGGTGTCCTTGCTGCCGAACGATCTGATCACTACACCAGTGCATGACGGACACCGTCATTAACGCTATACGTTAAACCGGAACTCCACCACGTCGCCACGCTTTCGTACATTAGGATGCATGCGGTCACCTCTGGCGCTTTAACCTACCTGGGACTGAATCAGTCGGATCATCACACCCAGGATACCTCGCGAAAGAAGCTCAGTCCCGAAGAGGACTGGACGAGTCAGTCCCTAGCTGCGTAAGCAACCGCAGCGCCGTTCGCCCACGTTCGCTCAGGTGCGCCACCTGCCAACGGACCTCTTCCTGCGCCGCAGCATCAACGTCGAACAACGGAAGCACGCGTTCGGCGCATTACGACGCCCAACGCGCTACCACCCGTCGGTCTGAATTACTCGGCGTTTGAATTGATGCCGCGAGCTAAGCCTGCCACACGTAGGCTGGTGCAAGTCCTGCACTTTTCAGACTCTAGGTCCTACACGCGGCTGCACATTGAAGCGGAATTCGACCAAGTTGTCGCACAGAACAATCTCTTCTTGATCACTCCGGTGGAGACGATGGACCATACTTGAGCCATGATTGCGCCCACAGGTGAGAAGCTCAATGTCCTCTCGCAGTTCTATGCGGTAGTGCTTAACCACCGGATGGGATCGGGGCAGCGGGTCCGATGGTCGCCCACACATGACGCATGGACGAGTAGCAGAGACTACACCCGATACCTCGGCGAGCCTTGGCGCAGCGAGCCTGGCGAGGCGTTTGGCGAGGCCGACGCACCATACACGGATGAACTCGTTGCAGCTCTTGTAGTTGCAGAACCCGTCGTAGCTCGTGAACGGGGTCGGTCCTACTGCGAATACTGTTTCAGCGATGAGGCGCAAGCCCACTTCATTGCACCGAATGTCACTGGCGAGCCCACCCTCTACTGCGTCCAGTCCCCCGCTTATAGCGTTGTCGAGTCGTCTGGTGGCAACGGGAGGGTGAAGCATTGGGGCTCTCCGTTCGGCTGCCAGTCAGTCGAACACCACATCCCATCTGGCGGCTATAGCCGTGACCCATACATTGGTCCGGTCGCTGCGTATGTGTACGGCCGACCTCTTCCCGCAGACGAAGTGATCAATCGAGAATGGTGCTCTCGTTGTGTCGGCGCAGCACACAACGTCCGCAATAATTCCGCAGCCTCTGGCGACGATGAACTGGAGTGGGCACGTGAGCAAACGCAAACCGACGTACGCTATCTGTCGCGTCGGATGCTCGATCACTACGGCGGCTAAGGCTCAATAGACGACTAGCCACGCCCATCCCAGCTATCGCCCACGGCGAGGATGACACTCTGCGCGAGCTTCACACGTTGAAGCGGAACTCCGTTATTCGTTGAGCCGGACCACCGTATTCAGGCACCTAGAGACATCTGGGCCTCAAGCCGCCTGCGCCGACGGACCGAGGTCGCCGTCTTTACCCTTTGCCTTCGAGTCTCAGCCAGATTCTGTTGACTGGGTCCGAGCGCGGCTGATCATCTCGATGACCGGCCACGTCACCAGGCGCAGACAGAACCACCAAATGTAGAGCGCCGAGTAGCTCCACCCCGAGTTATCATCGAGAAGGCCGTGCGCGACATCGTTGCGCAGGTTCGGACCACCTTGGACGACCAACATTGCCTTCATTTCCATGACCATCCCTGCACCAAAGACGTCCTCGGTCTCGGTCATGTCGAGAAGCGCGTTCAAGCTCTTCTCACTCTCTATGCCGTGCTCATCGACGAACAGCGTGTGCACATCGTGCCGCCTCAGCATGACCCGCACGACCTGCTCCAACTGCGGGACCAGAACAGAGACCGCAGACCCGTAGTTTCCGCCCAAGCCGAGCGCCAGCCCGTCGCCCCACAACGTCTCATGCCCCTCGGGTACCGTGGGCGACTCCACGCACAGCGAGATCATGTACTGCCGACTGAACCGGTGCTCAGTAGTCAGGATCTCTTGCGCAGGCTGGATCATGCCCTTTCCGAGCAACTGGGAATGAAAGAACACCGTCCGGACCATCTCGGCCCACACCGCGTCCTCATCGGCCTGGCCAGAAGACCCGGGCCTCGATGCAATCTTCCGGAAGTCAGAGGAAAACGTAGAGGAACCAAAGATGTGGCTGATGCTGCCCTCCAGCATCTTCGCGGCGTTCTCGCGCGTACTGGCTTCGTCTAGCGGCGGTGCGAGCGCCGCAAATGTAGCGAGCGCGTCGAACTTGTCCGCGTGACCCGAGACTTGCGACCGGGCGTAGGACACGGCGTCAGTCAGATCAACCGGGTCCGACTGGATACGCATCATCTGCTCCATCGACGACTCCCGGCTCTCACGCAGCCGAATGCGGAGGTCGCCGATGAGTTCGTCGAGTCCGTTCTCGAGCCGGTAGGAACGCGGGACGGTTCGGAGGACTGCGATGGCCTTCTCCAGGAAATGGCCCTCGACCAGCGCGCCCGCCTTCGGGTCCGTCTGAATGCGGGAGTCGGCTTCTGCGATGTAGGTCCGCGCAACGCGCTCGGTCGCAGAGTTCGCCGCCGCCGCGTCCGAACCACCAAGCCATGCGAGCGCCTCACGCTCGAGATGGCGTGACAGGCGAGGAGTTACGAACGACGCCTGTGCCGCGAGCGCGAACAGCGCTTCGCGCACCTCAGCGCGCCCGGCAGCGTCGACACGACCGTGCTGGCGCAAGGTTTCCGCGAATCCCACTGTTTTGAAGTTGTCCGTCACCTGGCGGGCCAGGATCTGAGCCTTCAGCACGCCCGACATTTCCTGCACCCGGGCCTTGCCGTTCGCGCCGCTCCGCGCTGCAAGCGCGAAGGCCCGAACCCACGCGTCCTTCCCCACACTGAACCAGACATAGTCCGTCAGCGGCGCGGCCCGGTAGGCGTCGATGGCCCGGTCCAACATCGCGATGTCCGACCGGTCCCCGTAGAACCAGGCGACATCAGCGACCCGAGCCCGAAGATCATCACGTTCGATTAGCGGAGCGATACGTGTAAGCAACGCTACCTGGTCAGCATCAAAGTCCGCCGGTACCACCGTCCGCTTGCCATCGAACTGCATCGCGGGTGTGAACGGCTTTAGCCAGTCATCAACATTCAGCATCGCCGACGACACCGCCGCCAACACCCGCAGCACTAGTTCGTGAAGCCCCCTGACAGCCGGATCGGCAGCCGCCCGCTCAAGATGCGTTGACAACAACTCTGGCGGCTCATAGGTGCCGTCACGCGCCGCCGCCGCCAGCACGTCCTCCCACCACGTCGGGTCGATCGCGTCGCTCACCGAATCTCCCATGCTCATCCGCCACACTCCTCTACCAGAACATTATTGCCGACGAAGCTAGTCCGAGCCTTCTGAGTCGTCATGTCCTCTCCGCACTTCCCCTCGTATCCTGTCGGCCCTCGCGTCCCTTGGGCACGAACAGCGGCTCACCGTCGAAGTCCATGTTGATGAGTCCTCCCATCGGTTTGATGTTGACCAGATCCGGTTCGGGCAGATTGACAGGGACGTACGGCTCGTCCTCGGGGTGGTGAAAGACGTACTCCCTGGCCGACTCCGCGGTTTGCAGATTGAACAGTTTCTCCATTGCTGTGGTCCCGGGCTGGATTCGGTCGATCCGTCCGGCAAGCACCATCTCGCGGAGTTGCTGGACACGCGGATCGTCCGCTCCGCCACCGTCCAGCGTCGCCATGGGATCACTCATGAGCAGCCCCAACTTGCGCGTGAGCGGGAACGTGACTCCCCCTGCCGTCGCGAAGCCGACTCCCTCCCACGGCTCGTCGTCCGGTCGTCGCACCAGACTGACAGGAGCATCCGATGTGATGAGGGATCGTCGGTCGAAGCGAACTAGAGCCCAGGGGCGGGTAGCAAGATAGGACGTCAGCTCGATCGCCGTCTCGACTGCGTTCTGAATGTGAGCCAGGTTGGAGAATCCGATCGGCGGCCCACCGGGCTGGGTGGCCTCGTCCCAGATTCGATCCTCTTGCTCAGGCGTCGGGTCGAATCCGAGATTGTCCCGGATCCAGACACCGACGTTCTTGCGGCCACCGGCACCCACCTCCAGCCGGACCATGGTCGCCCAGATATGCTCGGTCGTCCTCCGGGTATCCGGCCCGCGCACGCTCTGCAACGCCGTGTAGTGGGAGAAGGCCCACCTATTCTCCTCGGAGGGAGGAAACTCGCCGTTGGCGAAGCCCCTGATGATGCCGAGGGCCCGGCCCTCGAGCTCGCTCAGCGCCTTCTCGAACGCATCCGGCTCATCGAACTCACCGACCGTGTGGAAGTGGTTCTGCGCAGCCACGTTCTTCACGCTCGGCGTGTACGGCTGCCGGGAGCGGTCGAGGGGCACAACCCTGAGGCGCGCTTGGTCCGTCGCGAAGCCTCGAAGGTACCCCTGCGGAACATAGTGATGGAGCTTCGCTGTGCACTTCTTGCCGGTCATGCGCGCACCATCACTACGGTCGCACCTGAATCGCCCTCACCGATGTGGCTCCCCCTACGTCGCGCATCTGCGGACCTCTTCGATTTCAATTGCAGACCCCTTCGTCATGACGACAGTCGTCCCGACGGGACCGACAGTCTGAGCGACAAGCGGAAGGAACAGCTCTCTTCCATCCTGTATGAACCAATTATGGTCGGATTCGCCCATATGCTTTAGGGACTGGCGCACATCCAAGACCAGTGCGTTGCCGATCGAAGATGGGAGCCCGGTGGGCGCAGACCTGTTCATCTCGTACGCCTGGACGTCCGACAAGCGCCGAGAGTGGGTACGCCTGCTCGCGGCGCAGCTCAAGGCACTGGGGTTCGATGTACTCATCGACGCCGACGTCGACTACGGCGATGACCTCAACGGCTTCATGCGTCGTGTCGGCGAATCCAGACGCGTGCTGCTCGTGACCGACCGTAACTACGTCGAGCGTGCCGACACCATGCCAGATTCCGGGGTAGGTAAGGAGAACCGCTGGATCGCCGAGCAGTACGCGGACCACGAGGCCGCCTGGCTGTCCGCACTCTTCATCGACAACCATGGATGCACGTTGCCTGCATGGCTTGACGGTCATATGCCCAAGGGATTCGACTTCAACCACTCCCCCGGCAGTCAGCAGCAGTTCCCCGGAGCCGAGCAGATCGAGGATCTGTGGCGCTGGATCACTGGCCTCGCCGCTAACCGCGACAGCGCGACGCCGATCGCGACGCTCCGCGAGCGAGCCACGCGCCTCGAGCAGCAAGACTTGCGCACCAATGCGTCGAAATGGCGCAGTCCTGATCTCGAAGGCGAAGCGCATTTCGAGTACCGCGATGCGACCCACAACACTTTCACTTGGGGCTTCGGCGATGCGGAGTTTGGCTTAAACGTCAGCGGGTGCGGGAATGACTCTGTGTACGTGTATCAGGACGGAATTAAGGCCGTCGGCGTGATCCAAACCGAGCAGACGGAGGACACCGGACTTGCTCATCACCTGACGCCAGGTCGGGCAGTGACTCCCCGCGTTGGCCAGAGCCTCGTGCTGATGAACGAACACGGCCGACTGGCTGTCGTCGACATCATCAAGGTCCAGCGTGAAGACACTAGCGGTCACGAGTACGTCGCCCCGTTCGTCGAGTTCCGCTGGCGGGTCATCGAGTCGTCCTGAGCCTCGCTCCGCCTATGCGCGGAAACCACGGAGGACTCCCGTGGAGGCGCGGTTGATCATCCCCTCCACAGTGTTCCCACACGCACTCGCGAGTCTCGTCAAGATTCAAACAGTCGTCGGACAAGGACGCGCCCCGTCAGTCTCGTAGCCAGATGTCAGTTTGAAAATCTAAATTCCATCGTATCCCCACGGTTTCGTACATCTGCCAACCGCGCCGAGGGCAAAAACGAGACCCGGGAACCCTGGCAACGCTCACCTACAAAAGAGCGCCGAGCCATTCATTGCCAGTCTCGAAAAGCCATCAAGCCACTCCCCCGGCGCGGTCGGTGGTCCCTGCGCCGCGCATCGCGCTGAGTGCCGACAAACTAAATATGTACTCCAGTGTGACGAAGCCAACATTATAATGTCAGGTAGGGCCGCGATGCTGCTCAGGTCGCCTCCCCGTTTTGGTCCGCGCGTCATTAATATCAATGGGGGAAATGTGGAAATAGAGTCAATCATCGTCCAGGCCGACTACTGTTTCGGAGAGAAGCCTCTACGGCTCAACGACCTCAAGAAGGTCAACTTTATTTTCGCCCCTAATGGCGCAGGGAAGTCAACAATCTCAAATATGTTGGCTCAACAGCCAGCCGATGTGACTATGAGGGCAACCTGGGAAGTGGCCGCCACAGATCTCCCTATACGTGTGTTCAACGAGGCTTACCGCTCACGAGTCCTTACAGAGCGCGTGAACGGCATATTCACCATCGGCGACAAATCCGCGGAGATCAACGATCAGATCACTACCTTAGAAGACGAAAATCGGGGACGCGAAAAGAACCGCGACACGTGGCAGACTTCAATTGGTTCGGACTCCAGCCCGAATGACACGCATGGGCTACTTGGACAGATAGAAAGCGCACGGCTTGCGGCGCGAAGCTTGGTCTTCAGCGCCCACAAAGACATTGACGAATCTGTACTCCCCATAGTCTTCGCAGGATTCCGCGGCAATCAAGACAAGTTCTTTGAAGAGGCATGCGGGCGGTTCGGCAAATCGGAGTCCTCGGACTCCAATGCCGGCTGGAAGGCAATCAAAACTCGAGCCCGAACTCTGAGCGGCGACAAAAAGAAGCGCTCGAGACTTCCCGCCATTAAAACGCAGAGTTTGATACCACCTGAGGATGTCGCCGAGGTCGGAAGTAAAAGCCCCCACGGCGGCGGCGGCGAGTTCGCAAAACTTATACAGCATCTTCACAATGAAGACTGGGTGAGCAAAGGGCGAGACTACATTGGCAGGGCGCTGGGGAAGTGCCCGTTTTGTCAAAACCAGGCACCGGTCGATCTTGAGAGTGAACTAGCAAAATATTTCGAGGGCGGGTTCGACGCCGCACTTGAACGCTCGACCAGAATTGCAAGCGAGGTGAAAATCTGCGCTGAGACACTCGAAGTAGAGATCTCTGCCGTAGAAGCCGCAATCAGCGGGCAGTCGGACCTCGATGAAGAGCAATTCAGCACGTCGATTTCTCACGTCCGCGAGGCAGCGAGGCTTCTCTCCTCTCAACTTCGTGAGAGAAGTGCACACCCGACAAGTCCGTTTGACGTCTCGGACGTAAATATAGTGGTCGCGGAGCTTTCGGAGCTCGTCACAGCCGAAAATGAGAGAATCGACCAACATAACCAGATCGTTGAGAATTTCGTAGCAGAGCGTAAGAAACTCGTCGACGATGGCTGGTCCGCGTTCCTGTCCGGTACCGCCGTTAGTATCGAACTAAAGAGGTTCAAGGGGATCGAATCGAAGAAGAAGCAGGCGATCGCCGACCTAAGAACCAAGATCGCGGAAAGCGAACAACAAGACAAGGTCTCGAATCAGAAGATGGGTACCCTTCGAAATTCCATTTCAAATACTGCCGAGGTGGCCGAGAGGATCAATAAGCTCCTAGTAGCGATGGGATTCCACCGCTTCAGCCTAACCAACGTCGACGAATCCAATGGTGGCTACCGCATTGTCCGCGAAGACGGCACCCAGGCATTTGAATCGCTTTCTGAGGGCGAGAAGTCTTTCATTTGCTTCGCCTACTTTTGGGAGTCGCTTTTCGGTAGCGCAGTGGCCAGTGGAGCACCCGAAAATGTAGTGGCTGTAATCGACGATCCGATCTCGAGCCTAGACAGCGATGCCCTTTTCATGATCGCCGCATACATCCGTGACGCCGCCAAGCGGGCTACAAAAGGAGACACCAACCTCCGCCAACTCATAGTCTTGACTCACAACACTCAATTCCATCATGAAGCAGCCTATACCTCGGCTAGGTCTCCGAAAGATCGCCGGTACTTCCGGCTGGTGAAGGACCTGAGCGGGCTCACCACAGTTCGTGACGACGAAAATAGATCCAAGATCCGTGGCAGCTACGCGCTCCTATGGCATTCGGTTGTGGAAGCCGCTCGCGTCGAAGATGAATCTGACTTGGTCCGTGTGGGCGTATTCAACATTGTCAGGCGGATCCTCGAAGGCTATTTCAAGACGATCGGGGATGTAAAAGATTTTGAACGACCCAGCAATGTATCGCCCACCGAAGAAAGAATGGTCTCCCAATTTCACGTATGGGCCAACTCAGGGTCGCACACCATTGCGGACGACATAGACCAGACGATCGACGTCGGACGGACCAAAGACTTCCTCAGGCAGTTCCAGCAATTCTTCGACATACAGGGGCATGGGGCTCACTTCAACATGATGGTGGCAGCAAGTGAGGGTGCAGATCTGTTGGAGCCGGGCAAGCTTTTCGCTCGGTTGTGAAAGCTCTGACCTGTTGCATGGACTATGGGAGCAGGCCATGTCGGCCAGTGGGAGACTGGCTATGTTCCAACGGAGCCTAGTTGTCGGCGACGCAATTGGCACGCCCTCAGGTATTGCTTCGGGCTATGGCCCATAGAAATCCTCCCGTGCTACGCGTCTCCTGGCACGGAACTTCCAACAACGGCGTAGACTTGTTATCACTACATCCCCCACGCCTCTCTTCGATGCGCACTTGGGGGATTTTCTCTACCGAGGTCTCTACTCCAAGAAGAATAGTGATTCACTTCTGTCGTCGGATGACCGAGACAGGAGGCATGACTACCATCGGCGAAGAAACCTTGCTTCGTCGAACCAATCTGTTCGAACCGCACCCGCGCACTGGCGGTGACTCTAATGCACGGGCCGCATGGAGTTTCAGCTCAAAGACAGCGTGCATTCAACAGCTCTGGCAGATCAGCCGAGGCTGGGACGAGATCCATAGCCGGCTTGAGAATGCGAACGACCGCTATTTTATAGTGATCCGGACAGAGATCTGCACGAAGAACCCAAACATCTCGAAGCGAAGCATCAGTTCCACAAGGCCCAGCACATTTGTGCTCATCGCGAGCTAAGCGACTCTCGCGTTCCTGACGACACCGAGTCCTCACGTTGAGCAAGACACTCGAGGACCACCTCGCCCAACAACCCGTGGACCGAACGCGGGTCGAAGAGAACAATCGGCAGATGCTAGCAACGGTACGCGGCCATCGGCTGCGCGGACTTCGCGAAGAGATCGGCCTGACTCGTCTTCTCATGTCCACACAGGGCTGCGGCTACAAGATCAAGTCTCGAACGGGTCCTGTAAACCATTTGTTGCGAACGTTAGGCATAAGCGCGAATCGTTACGGACGAGTCAAAAGTTGTAGAGCCTCGACTTCCAACTGCTTGGCCAGAGCGTCGATCGAATCCAAACTGAGATTGCGCTCCCCACGCTCGATCCCGGCGAGATATCGAGTCGACACTCCGAGCTCCTCGGCGAAAGCTTCCTGCGACAGACGTCGTCCGAGCCGCACATCGCGTACACGCGATCCGAGCACTGTCTTAAGCTTTTCTGCCACCTAACCAGCCTCTAAGCTGGAAGTCATTAGTTCCAGGAAGTTATAGCTTCCAGTTACGTCTCGCAAGAAGACCCTGTTCAACACCAGACCGTGGCCATAGCCAACAACCGGGAGGGAGGCCGTGGTGGCCATGCCCAAATCACCACAGGCCCCCAATGGCAATCAAGAAAGCAGCCTCAATGCCGGGAATATAGACGCTCGGCAATTTGTCCGGCAAAGATCCCACGAGCTGGCGCTGCTCGTTGAATCCTGGGAAATCGCGTCCGACGCGAAACGTCGAACGTGGATCGACCTTGACCTTTACCAGCCGTACGAGGCGTTCGCATCAGGCGAACCCTGTCGCGAATGCGACCGTCCCCTTCTCGACAAGCCATCTATGAACGATCAAGCCGGTACTAGCGCTGCAATCAACGCCGATAACGCCGACTTCCGTTCCAAACACGAGGATTGCCACCTTGGCTTTTGGAACATCGAGAAATGCAGCGTAGAACATTGTCATAGGTGCTGCCCTCCCCTGCCCCTGAGTCCGGACCAACGTGATTTTCTGCGGGATTTGTTGGGCGGGCCTCCCACACCGCGCGTCACCTGGCAACTAAAGATGACCTGCGGGCATGTAGAGCGTTCGGTTGCCGGAAGCAACCCACCATCGACGGCTCGGTGCTCGGAGTGTTCCGTCACGCGCGGCGTAGAAGCAGCTGCTCGAGACGTCTCCGAGGAGGCGAGCGACGCCAATGCAAGCGATCTCGACAAAGATGCCCTCGTGAATCCTCCGTGTCAGCTACTCACCGACGAACAATGGAAACTGGTCAAGCCCATCGTAGAATCTGACATTGCGCGCGGACGCGGACGACCGAGGGTAGACGCTCGAACGGTTGTGGATGCGATCCTGCACCGAGAACACACGGGTATCACATGGCGGGAACTCCCGGTCTCGCTCGGATCGTGGCAGACAGCGGCACGGCGACATCGGCAGCTGACGGCTGATGGAAAGTGGGAAGAGATCCTACGCGCGCTCACAAAGAGCAACGCTGCAGAATGAGCCATCGACGATCTGACGCCCTGAATCAGTCACATGGCGAGTGCCCGAATTTTGAAACAGGTCGAATTTTGAGTCAGCGGCATCAGCCAAAACGAGGTCCAGAACGAGTTTGATTCCCGTACCAACGGTTTCATGCGCATCCGAATTCGGCGAACGTGCAACGACGGAGAGTCAACGGCACAGTTTGCCTCGAGACGCCGGCGGAAACCAGCAAAACCCCGAGATCATCGGATTTTGAGATGAGCTGCAAATGTAGAACCGGAACGCGAGTACCCAGCTCCACGGTAGCCAAAATGTAAAATCCCTGGTCAGAGCCTTATTTATACATTAAAGCGGAACTCAACGACGTCGCCGTCGACCATCACGTATTCTTTGCCTTCCATCCGGACCTTGCCGGCTGATTTGGCTGCGGACATCGAGCCGTTGGCGTCGAGGTCGTCGAAGGAGACGACCTCAGCCTTGATGAAGCCCTTCTGAAAGTCCGTGTGAATAACGCCGGCAGCTTCGGGGGCGGTTGCGCCCTTCGGAATCGTCCAGGCACGGGATTCCTTGGGGCCGGCCGTCAGGTAGGTCTGCAGGCCCAGAGTGTCGAATCCGACGCGTGCCAGCTTGTCCAGTCCGGCTTCTTCCTGGCCGGTGGATTCCAGCATCTCAAGGGCTTCCTCTTCGTCGAGCTCGGCGAGCTCCGACTCGAACTTGGCGTCAAGGAAGATCGCTTCGACAGGTGCCACCAGGGCACGCATCTCTGCTTTCTTCTCCTCGTCAGCCAGCACATCGTCATCGACGTTGAAGACGTAGAGGAACGGCTTGACGGTCATCAGCTGAAGTTCGCGCAATTCCGTGACATCGAACTTGTCGGCCTGCATCGCCTGGTAAAGAGTCTTTCCGCTCTCGAGTATCTCAACAGCGGAGTCGATCGAGCTCAGCTGCTCAGCCGGGGCTCGCTTGCCCTTCACTTCCTTTTCGATCCGCGGCCGCGCCTTTTCCAAGGTCTGGAGATCGGCGAGGATGAGCTCGGTGTTGATGGTATCGATGTCATCAGCGGGGCTGATCTTGCCTTCGACGTGGATCACGTCGTCATCGACGAAACCGCGAATGACCTGGCAGATCGCTTCAGCCTCGCGGATGTTGGCCAGGAACTGATTGCCAAGACCCTCACCTTCGGATGCGCCGCGGACGATGCCGGCGATATCGACGAAGTCGACTGTTGCGTTGAGGATTCGCTCCGAGCTGAAGATCTCTGCCAATCGAGTCAGGCGCGCGTCGGGCAACGGCACCACGCCCACGTTTGGTTCGATCGTCGCGAACGGGTAGTTCGCCGCGAGAACTTGGTTCTTGGTCAATGCATTAAACATGGTCGACTTGCCGACATTGGGCAGTCCCACGATTCCGATAGTTAGAGCCACGGTAGCTAAGTCTATCCCGGCGCCGAGGTGCGGGTCTAAATCTCGTGTCAGTGCCGTCTGTCACGCTTAAGTCATGAATTCTTTCCCCGCCACCGGAGTGATCGTCGTCCTCATCCTGGCGATCGCCATCAGCGTCGTCCTCGGCTTCCTCCTCGGACGCGCGCACACGCGTTCTCGCTATATCGAGCGACTCACGAGAGCGGAGACGACGTCTCGGATCCTCACCAGCCGGACAGAGGATCTGGAAGCCGATGCGCAGATGGCCGGAGAGATCACCGCGGCCATCGGTCCGTTGGCGGCAAGTGTCAATCACCTGCAGGAGAACCTTCAGTCCCAGGACCGAACACAGCTGGAACAGATTACGCGCCTCAATACGCAGATCGGGCACCTGAGCCAACAGAACCTCAGACTGCAGGAGTCCACCGGATCACTGGCAAGCGCGCTGAACTCGACGACTCAGCGTGGAGACTGGGGCGAGGTCCAGCTCAAACGCATCGTCGAATATGCAGGCCTCCTCCCCCACGTGGATTTCGAGACTCAGGTCAGCAGTATGCGTGATGGCAAACGCCATCGCCCCGACATGACCGTGAACCTACCCGGCGGCGGAACGATCATCATCGACGCCAAAACCCCACTGTCTGCCCGGATGGACAGTTCTGACTCCAACGCAGATGATCATGCTCGCGCACTGCTGCGACACATCGATTCGCTGGCATCCAAGGAGTATTGGAAGTCCTTCGACTCGGCCCCGGACTTCGTTGTCTGCTTCGTCCCCACGGACGGGCTGCTGTCCTCGGCCGCGTCCACCTATCCGAAGATGATTGATCATGCTCTCGGCAAGAACGTCGTGCTCGCTTCCCCCGCCACGCTTCTGGTTCTGCTCAAGACCGTGGCGCTCAATTGGCGACAGGCGGACATGAGCACGTCCGCGGCGGAGGTGCTCAAACTCGGCACCGAACTCTACGAACGCATCGGCACTCTGGTCACGCACGTGACGCGGATGGGATCGAGTCTGGATCGATCGGTTGAGGACTACAATCGTTTCGTCTCTTCACTGGAGTCGCGGTTCCTCGTCACTGCCCGAAAATTTCCGAACACGGGAATCGTTGCCACCGAACTCGATGCAGTTGCTGAGCTCGACTCACGCAGCCGCGGAGTCAGTGCTGAAGAACTCACACGGCCAAGCACCGCGGGACAGGATCCATTCGCAGCACAGGATCCCACTGATCTGAGACGTCGCCATACGGGCTCCGACTAGACCAGAGACCGATCAGATCAGGTCGTGATCCCGGTCAGCACCATCACGTTTGTTCGATGTCTTCTTCCCGGCGGCCTTGAGATCCTTGCGCAGTTCGCGCGGCAGGGAGAACATGATGTCTTCCTCCGCTGTGACGATTTCCTCGACCGAGCCGAAGCCGTACTCGGCCAACAGTTCGAGAAGGTCCTGGACCAGTCCTTCCGGCACGCTCGCTCCTGAGGTCACGCCGACCGTTGCGACATCATGGAACCAGGATTCGTCGACCTCTCGAGCGAAATCGACGCGACGTGCGTCCTTGGCCCCGTGCTCCAGAGCAACTTCGACCAGACGCACGGAATTCGACGAATTAGCTGAGCCGACAACCAGAACCAGATCGGACTGCGGGGCGATCTTCTTCACGGCCACCTGCCGGTTCGAGGTGGCATAGCAGATGTCATCGCTTGGAGGGTCCTGCAGGTGGGGGAACCGTTCGCGCAGGATGTTGACCGTCTCCATCGTCTCGTCGACACTCAACGTCGTCTGTGAGAGCCAGACCAGGCTCTCTGCACCGCCGATCTCGACAGTCTTGGCTTCCTCAGGGTTCTGGATCAGCGTGATGTCGTCGGGAGCCTCTCCCATCGTGCCTTCTACCTCTTCGTGACCTGCGTGGCCGACCAGAAGAATTCGGTAACCGTCACGGGCGAATCGAACTGCCTCGCGGTGGACCTTCGTCACCAGTGGGCATGTGGCATCGATCGTGGACAGCTCACGAGCGGCCGCCTCGGCGTGCACCGCAGGAGACACACCGTGCGCGGAGAACACAAGTCGAGCGCCCTCGGGAACTTCATCAGTCTCGTTGACGAAGACGGCGCCGCGTTCGGAGAGGGTGTCGACCACATGACGGTTGTGCACAATCTCCTTGCGCACGTAGACGGGAGCACCATAGTGCTCGAGTGCGCGCTCGACGGCGATCACTGCGCGGTCAACACCGGCACAGTATCCGCGCGGGGCGGCCAGAAGCACCTTCTGGTCAGTGCCTTCGGGCGTCCGGATGTCCTCCGGAGCAAGACGCTTGCGCGGGATGGTAGGCATAGGTACAGATATCGCAGTCACAAGCTCAGTTTAGGCCGGGGACCTGAACAACGGCTACAAACGTGAAGCAATCCACATCACACGCGCCCACCATCCGGAATCCATCCCCGACCGCCTGAGTTCCTGCGCGGCGATGATTCGCCATGTCACCACCGTTCGTTAGGGTGGTGGATTGGAAGGGGAGACAACATGGCGCAACGAATTTCCGGCACTCCCGGGACCCTCGGCGAAACAGTCGACGCTCAGGAACTGGCTGCGACAGCGGGCGAGACGACAGCGGAGAACCCGTGGCCCCTGAGTCTGCTCTCAAGCAAGATGAAGTCGTATATCGATCGCATGTCGAGTGTGTGGATCGAGGGACAGGTTGTCGAGCTCAATCACCGCGGCAAGGCCAGCTACCTGACTCTGCGTGATACCGATGTCGAAATGTCGTTGCCGGTCCAGATCTGGAAGAACGTCCTTGAGCGCACCGGCGCACCGCTGTCGGAAGGCAGCCATGTCGTTGCCAACCTCAAGGCAGATTTCTGGACGAAGACCGGTCGTCTGACCATGCGGGCCAATGACATCCGGGCCGTCGGCCTCGGTGAGCTTCTTGCCCGGCTCGAACGGTTGAAGAAGCAACTCGGAGCAGAGGGCCTGTTCGACCCCAGCAGAAAGATGCGTCTGCCGTTCCTGCCCAATCGGATCGGCCTGATCACCGGCAGGGACTCCGATGCTCAGAAAGACGTCGTTCGCAATGTCCACCTGCGCTGGCCTGCCGCCGCGTTCGAAATCCGCAACTGCGCCGTCCAAGGCCCCGACGCCGTACCAGGAGTGATGAAGAACCTGGCCGAACTCGATGCCGACCCACAGATCGACATCATCGTCATCGCTCGCGGCGGTGGGAGCATGGAAGACCTGTTGCCGTTCTCCAACGAGGCCCTGGTCCGGGCCGTGTCTGAGGCGAACACTCCCGTCGTGTCGGCGATCGGCCACGAGGCCGACCGCCCGATCCTCGATGAAGTTGCCGATATGAGAGCATCGACTCCCACCGACGCAGCAAAACGCATCGTGCCGGATGTGGCCGAGGAGGCAATGAACCTGCTGCGCGCGCGGGCGGAACTCGATGCCGCCGTCAACCGGATCATCGACCGGGAGCAGGAGATGCTCACCGCGGTCCGATCACGTCCGGTGCTGGCCGAGCCGCAGACTATGGTGACCGCCCACGAAGAGCAGCTGCGGCTGGTCCGTCGACGCAGCTTTCAGGCGACGACGACGCGCATCATGCAGGGGCAGACCGAAATCAACCACCTGCGTTCACAAGCACGCTCGCTCTCCCCGTTACGGACGCTCGAACGCGGCTACGCCGTCGTTCAAAGCGATGACGGCCAAGCCATCAGAGACTCGGCCGAGGTCACAGCCGGCGACGGCGTCCACGTGCGTGTTGCGCACGGCCGCTTCGATGCCGAGGTGACGGCCGTACAGGAGAGCACAGATGGCAGCCAGGCAACCGAGTGATGATAGTGCCCGGCCCCACCACATTCGATCAGATATCGGCACAGACAATCCCGCAAAGGACGCAATCATGACAGAACCAACAGCCCAGCAGAACCAGGCTGACATCAGCACCCTCAGCTACGAACAGGCACGAGAAGAACTGGTCGGAATCGTCAAACGGCTGGAGGCAGGAAACCTACCGCTGGAGGACTCACTGAGTCTGTGGGAACGCGGCGAAGCCCTAGCCGACCGTTGCCAGGGATGGCTCGATGGGGCACGTGAGCGCCTCGACAAGGCGCGCGAAGAATCCTCGGACGACGAGGACTGAGCCTCACTTCAGCTGTGAGGCAACCTGCTTCGCGAAGGCGTCGATGGTGTCGGGCGTCGCGATTGCGGTGATGACGACGAAAGTGTCGCCCTTGCCTGTGACCCAATATTCCTTGGCGTCCTCAGTCCGATAGATTTGGAAGTCAGAGCCGCCGACGGTCACCGTCTCAGCAGCAATCGCATCATCGACCTGGTTCTCGGCCCAGTTCTCGGTGGCCTTGGCCTGCTCAATGCTCACCCATTGCCGCTCAGTTCCGACGAAGGACATGTACCAGGAAGTGTGGTCGGATTCGCCCACACGGTCCAAGTTCGCCTCGTTCGAGGTCCACCCGCTCGGGATTTCAGGCACGATGAGATCGAAGTCGGCGCTGTCCTGGGACTGCTCCGCAATCGTCTGGTAGTCGACCACACGCTGGGAGTCGACCTCTGGCTGAGGGGCGATCAGCAGAACCACTGCGACGACGGCCAGGCAGGCGAAGATCGCAATGATCATATTGACCCAGTTCGAGTTCTTCCGAAGGAAGCGCATCTCTTCCCTGGACCCCGGGAGCATCACTCCGGACTCGTCAGCCATTGGCACTCCCTCGGGACCGGCATCCATGCGCGTCACGGGTGCCTGCGTTCCCACAGTGTTGGTATCAGATTGGGCGTTCACATCGCCATTGTCCTCGGGGAAGGCTCCAAGGGCCAATCCTGGGCGGGCTTTCATGATGGCGGCCACAGTCACGGTGCGAAATCGTCCCGATGTCGGCGCCGAACGTGTGGGGTGGCACAATTGGACTTATGAGTGACTCCAATGAATCTGCTGACGTGAAATCTCATCATGAACGAGGCCGAGTGGATGCCGAGGCTCCTCCCGTCGCTGTGACGGATGCCTGGTCCCAGAAAGCACAGGTCGGAGCCGACGCTCCCGACCGCAACCTCGCCCTCGAACTCGTCAGAGTCACCGAGGCCGCCGCTATCGCAGCTGCCCCCTGGGTGGGCCGCGGCGACAAGATCGCTGCCGACGGTGCCGCTGTCGCCGCAATGCGCAACGTCATCTCGACCGTCCGCATGGCCGGTCGAGTCGTCATCGGCGAAGGCGAGAAGGACGAAGCGCCGATGCTCTTCAACGGTGAGCAGGTCGGCGACGGCGGAGGCCCCCACTGCGATGTGGCCGTCGATCCGATCGACGGCACCCGCCTGACCGCACTGGGGATGCCCAACGCCATTTCGGTCATGGCTGTCACCGAAGACGGTGCCATGTACGACCCGTCGGCTGTCTTCTACATGGAGAAGCTCGTCACCGGCCCTGCTGCCGCCGATGCCGTCGACCTGCGTCTGCCTGTTGCAGAGAACATCCGCCGCGTCGCCAAGGGCAAAGGCACGAATGATCCAGCTTCTGTGACCGTGATGATCCTCGATCGTCCGCGCCACCAGACAATGATCGACGAGATCCGCGCCGCTGGGGCCCGCATCCAGCTCATCACCGATGGTGATGTCGCCGGTGCCATCGCCGCCTGCCGTCCCGGTACCGGTGTCGACATGCTGATGGGAATCGGCGGCACCCCCGAGGGCATCATCACCGCCTGCGCGATCAAGGCACTGGGCGGAGTCATCCAGGGCCGTCTGTGGCCACAGGACGATTCCGAGCGTGAGGCTGCGGCTGCAGCCGGGCTCGACGTCGATAAGGTGCTCAACACCGATGACCTCGTCACCGGTGACAACAGCTACTTCGTGGCCACAGGCATCACCAACGGCGACCTGCTCGACGGTGTGAAGTTCGACGGCGGACACGTCACCACTCACTCGCTGGTCATGCGCTCGAAGTCAGGAACCGTGCGTTCGGTCTTCGCCGAGCATCAGGCAGCGAAGACCCACTCGTATGTCGAGGCCGCCGAGGAGGCAGCCCGCCGAGGACTCATCTGAGCCCACCCTCTGATATCCACCCCGGTCACTGTCGAATTCGGACACCACCGATTCGATCCCTGGCCTGACAACCGGAAGTTAGGATCTCTCTGATGCCGAACGAGGCATGGAACCGTCTGCTCGAAGGCAACCGTCGCTTCGTCGATGATGTCCCGCAGCACCCCAATCAGGACACCGCTCGGCGTGAGGCACTGTCGAACAACCAGATGCCGTTCGTCACCCTCTTCGGCTGTTCGGATTCTCGAGTCGCAGCGGAGATGATCTTCGACGTCGGCCTCGGCGACATGTTCGTCGTGCGCAATGCCGGACAGGTCGTCGATCCCGTGACCCTCGGCTCCCTCGAGTATGGGGTCGAAATTCTCGGCACTCCCCTTCTTGTCGTGCTCGGTCACGACAATTGCGGCGCGGTGACGGCGGCGTACAACTCCTACGACTCCGGAGAGACTCCCCCCGGGTTCATCTCCGACGTCGTAGCCCGGATCCTGCCTACTGTGGCCAGGGCACGCAAACACAACCGCACAACCGTCAATGAGACGGTCGCGCAGAACACCATGGACACCGTCGAGAAGATCATGCAGCTCTCTGCCATCATCTCCCGCGCAGTCGAAGAAGGTCGCCTTATCATCGTCGGCCTGACCTACCAGCTGCATGACGGTCGCACAACGGTCGTCGCGCAGCACGGCGGTGACGAAGACGCGGTCTCGACCCACTTCGCTTGACCACGGCCGCATCTGCGGCCGACAAACTAAGACGAATAGCCCAGACACCATGTCGGAAAGGACAACTATGAGCGAAGAATTTCGCATCGAACACGACACCATGGGAGAAGTGAAAGTTCCCAAAGATGCCCTGTACAGCGCACAGACACAGCGCGCCGTGCAGAACTTCCCGATCTCCGGCAAAACCCTGGAATCGGCGCACATCGCCGCTTTGGCTCAGGTGAAGAAGGCAGCCGCGAAGGCCAACCTGGAACTCGGAGTCCTCGATGCTGACCGGGCCGGAGCCATCCAGAAGGCCGCCGAGGCGGTCATCGCCGGCGAATACGACGCCCACTTCCCCATCGACGTGTTCCAGACCGGTTCGGGAACATCGTCGAATATGAACACCAACGAGGTTCTTGCCTCCCTAGCGACGAAGGCTCTGGAATCCCAGGACATCGACGTTCACCCCAATGACCACGTCAACGCTTCGCAGTCCTCGAACGACGTGTTCCCCACCTCGGTGCACGTCGCCGTGACCCAGGCACTGGTCAACTCGCTGATCCCGGCTATGGAGACCTTGGCGACCTCGCTGGAGAAGAAGGCGAAGGAATTCGCCCAGGTCGTCAAGTCAGGCCGCACCCACCTCATGGATGCCACCCCGGTGACGCTGGGGCAGGAATTCGGCGGCTATGCCGCCCAGGTCCGCTACGGAATCGAGCGCATCGAGGCATCACTGCCACGTGTGGCCGAGGTTCCTCAGGGCGGAACTGCTGTCGGCACCGGCATCAACACCCCTGCCGGATTCTCCGCACGCGTCGTCGAGATCCTCGCCGAAGAGACCGGACTTCCCATCACGGAAGCACGCAACCACTTCGAGGCCCAGGCCAACCGCGACGGACTCATCGAAGCCTCGGGCCAGCTGCGCACGATCGCCTACGGCTACATGAAGATCTGCAACGATCTGCGGTGGATGGGATCGGGACCGAACACCGGCCTCGGCGAGATCGCCATCCCCGACCTGCAGCCCGGTTCCTCGATCATGCCCGGCAAGGTCAACCCTGTCATCTGCGAAGCCACGATCCAGGTCGCAGCCCAGGTCATCGGCAACGACACCACCGTTGCGCTGTCGTCGACAAATGGCGCCTTCGAGCTCAACGTCGGCATTCCTGTCATGGCGTCAAACCTGCTCGAATCCATTCGGCTGCTCGCGAACTCCTCGACCGTGATGGCCGAGAAGATGATCGACGGGCTCCAGGCCAATGAGGAACGCGCCCGCTTCCTCGCCGAGGCGAGCCCCTCCATCGTGACTCCGCTGAATAAGGTCATCGGCTACGAATCGGCGGCGAAGATCGCCAAGCACGCCGTGGCCAACAAGATGACGGTCAAAGAAGCCACCATGGATCTCGGCTTCGTCTCCGACGGCTCCATCACCGAGGCTGACCTCGACAAGGCACTCGACGTCACCACGATGATCGGCGACTACAAGTAAGTCACACAGACTGCGAGTAGGCCACACAGATTGCGAGTGGTCCACACAGCAGACGTCGCTCAGCACAGGGGGCCGGTTGCCAGGACATCACATCCTGGCAGCCGGCCCCTTGCGTTCACCTCATCGAGCGCACACCGCAGCGTCGAGAGCGGACTCCCTGAACTCGCCCCTCAAGGCCACGGTCGCCCATCGACGCTGAAGTCGGCTATCGACTGCGCCGTCGCCTCTCGAGTCGCCGGTGCGCGCGGCGCGCTGCGCAGGCTAGGAGCGGAAGGGATCGAACTCCTCGAGCACATCGGTGACCAGGGCTGCGATCTCGGAGCGCTCCGACCTGGTCAGGGTGACGTGGGCGAAGAGGTCATGGCCCTTGAGCTTCTCGATCACAGCGGCGACGCCGTCATGTCGACCCACTCGAAGATTGTCTCGCTGAGCCACATCGTGGGTCAGCACCACCTTCGAATTCATACCGATGCGTGAGAGCACCGTCAGCAGCACATTGCGTTCCAGCGACTGTGCCTCGTCGACGATGACGAACGCATCATGCAAGGACCGGCCGCGAATGTGGGTGAGCGGCAGAACCTCGAGCAAGTCACGGTTCATCACCTCTTCAATGACGTTCTTACTGACCAGAGCCCCAAGTGTGTCGAAGACCGCTTCTGCCCACGGGTTCATCTTCTCGCCCTCGCTGCCGGGGAGGAACCCGAGGCTCTGTCCGCCTACGGCATAGATCGGGCGGAAGACCATGATCTTCGAATGCTTGCCTTCCTCGAGGACCTTCTGCAGGCCGGCCATGAGGGCGAGTGCGGACTTCCCCGTTCCGGCTCGCCCTCCCAAGGACACGATTCCCAGCGCATCGTCGAGGAGCATGTCGATGGCTACTCGCTGCTCGGCGGAGCGGCCATGGACACCGAAGATGTCACGATCGCCGCGCACCAGCGACACCCGCTTGCCCGAGCGGACACGACCGAGTGCGGAACCACGTGGTGAGGTGATGACGACGCCGGTGTTGACGACCTCATCGGAGACCGCCTGGGTGGTGGCCCACCCTTCTTCGTAGAACTGCGACATCTCGGCCTCGTCAAGTGACAGTTCGCTCATCCCCGTGAATCCGGAATCGGTGGCCAGCTCCGCCAGATACTCCTCGGCGTGCAGCCCGAGGGCCGAAGCCTTCACGCGCATCGGCACGTCCTTCGTGACCACGATGACGTCCTGGCCTTCAGCCGCCAGATTCCGGGCCACGGCGAGGATGCGAGTGTCGTTCTCCGAACGATCGAAGCCGATCGGCATCGTCGATGCATCGACGTGATTGAGTTCGACTCGCAATGTGCCGCCGGCATCACCGACAGGGATCGGCTCATCGAGCCGGTCGAATTCGGAACGGAAGTCATCGAGGATGTGCAGTGCCTTGCGGGCGGTGAAACCGAGTTCCGGATGGTTGCGTTTGGCTTCCAGCTCGGAGACGACGACAAGCGGAATGACGAGATGGTGTTCTGCGAATCTCAACAGTGCCCCCGGATCGGAGAGCAGCACCGAGGTGTCGAGAACGTAAGTGTGGGTATGTGCGGTCATGAGGACCCCTGTGGCGTGAGTACCGCCGAGATCCGAGTCTTGACATCCCCCTGATCTCGGGTTGGTGTCGACCAACTACTGCCAACCTATCCCCGAATCGATGCCGACTGAGTGACGGCACGCGTGTTCGGGAGAGTCGTGGGCGTGAACTTCGTATGAACCGAGGTGAGCCCGAGACCTATTTTCCGAAGCGGCGCTGGCGCAGTCCGTAGTCGCGGACCGCACGCAGGAAGTCGGTGCGACGGAAGTCGGGCCAGTACGCTTCGCAGAAATAGAACTCCGAGTAGGCGCTCTGCCACATGAGGAACCCGGACAGGCGCTGCTCACCGGAGGAACGAATAATGAGGTCAGGGTCCGGCTGCCCCTTGGTGTAGAGATGTTCGCTGATCTGCTGCGGGGAGAGTTCGGAGATGATCGTCTCCAGATCTGTACCCTCATCAGTGCGCAGGCGCAGCAGGGACTTCACCGCGTTGACGATCTCCTGCCGTCCTCCATAGCCGACGGCGACGTTGACGCGCATCTGGCAGTCCCCCGCCGAGGTGACCGCCTCCAAACGTGCCCGCAGGCCCGGTGGCAGGATCTCCAGGTCCCCGACCAACTGCACCCGCACGCCTTTGAGGGCTGCGATCTTCTCGACCAGATCAGAGATGATCTCGATGAGGACCTCGACCTCCTCGGCGGATCTGGCGAGGTTCTCCTTGGACAGGACGTAGAGCGTGACGATATCGACGTCGATCTCGTCGCACCAGCCGAGGAACTCGACGATCTTCTCTGCCCCAGCCCGGTGCCCGTCGGCGGTGGTGGCACCGAATTCCTTCGCCCAGCGCCTATTGCC
This sequence comes from Brevibacterium sp. UCMA 11752, assembly GCF_021532235.1. Taxonomy (NCBI): domain Bacteria; kingdom Bacillati; phylum Actinomycetota; class Actinomycetes; order Micrococcales; family Brevibacteriaceae; genus Brevibacterium; species Brevibacterium sp. UCMA 11752. The sequence goes on from NZ_JACBOS010000003.1 coordinate 3,287,315, forward strand.
GTCGGTGATGACACCGACGTGCCTGGGCACGGGTACAGATTTGTCCAGCTCGCGCAGGAGCCGCCGCTCATAGAGACGGTAGAGCAGGCTCACCGGTCGCGCCACACTGTCCTCTTTCACACTCGATGTCCGGTCGGTTCGACCACCTTACACAGTACTATCCCGGACGGCCTCGCGCCGTCGGCGACTCCGCCGAGGATGCCGTTGCACGATCCCTCAGCTGAGGTCGATATCCTGGAACCATGAACGCTCCAGTCACTGAACCATCGTCACCGGGCTCCGAAGGTCAGAGGTCAGTCGACTCCACACCCTCAGCGGAGTCGCAGTCCGGCTACCCTGTGCGCATCGCCCGCCGGCGGTCCGCTCTCCGGCGTGAGTTGGACAAATTGGCCGGTCAGGTCAAACCCAAGCTGCGTGGCTGGTTCCACGCAGCGGCCTTTCCTTTGGCGATGGTCGGCGGCCTGGCTCTGGTCATCATCTCCCCTACCATCGAGTCACGGATCGCCGCCGCGATCTTCGCCATCACCGGGATGCTGCTCTTCGGAACCTCCGCCGTCTACCACCGGGGACGGTGGCGCACGCGAGCTCGACTGATCCTGCGCCGACTCGACCATGCGAACATCTTCCTCATCACCGCGGGCACCTATACGCCCCTGGCGGTGCTGACCCTGCGCACAGACCAGACGATCCTGCTCCTGTCCGTCCTCTGGGGCGCAGCCATTCTGGGGGCGGCCTTCAGGACCATCTTCACAACGGCGCCGAGGTGGCTCTTCGTTCCCATCTACGTGGGCTTCGGCGTCGCCGGAGTCGGCTACATTCCCCAGATCTGGGCGAGCAATCCTGCGGTGGGAATCCTCGTCGTGGCAGGCGGAGTCTGCTATGTCGTCGGAGCCGTGATCTACGGAATCAAAAAGCCCAATCCCTCACCGAAATGGCTCGGCTTCCACGAGATCTTCCACATTCTCACGGTCGCCGGCTACGGCTGCCATCTTGCCGCACTCCTTGTCGCCGCGGTGGCCGCCTACTAGGCGTGAGCTGCGGGCTCAGCTGAAGGGCTTGTGCTGCTCTGGTTCGCCCTGCCCGGCGTCGCCGTGCTCAGTCTCCGAATTCTCGGCCTCGGCCGTCGATGACTTCTCATCCGCGACCGGCGCAGACTCGCCGGAGAGCTTTGACTGGTTGGGCACGGCGTGCTTGCGCATCGGGATCGGATACGCATCGTCGGCATGTGCGCGAGCACGTACACGACGAACTCGTTTGAGCGCGTCGCGAATGAGGAAGATCACGACGATGACGATCACCAAAGTCGACACGAAGCCGATCGTGCCGGGAGTCACCAGGTCGGGATCGGGACCTCCGCTGGGGGTCGCGTCCTGTGCTGCAGCCAGAATCATGCACTCTCACCTGTCGTTTCGTCGTAGTCATCTTCGTCTGGTGATGCCGGCAGCATGCCCTCTGCGGGCACCTTGCGACCGTCATCCATGGTCACCGAGGCGAAGAGATCAGTCTCTTGGAAATCGACGCCGGGAGTCAGAGCCGTGCGACCGGTGTTGTCGATGGCGAGCTCGAACTCCTCCGTGGGCCAGTACGTCCGCGCGGCTTTGCGCGAGGCGGAGAAGAACCCACCCTCCGGATCGATCTGTGTGGCGTGGGAGAGAAGTGCACGATCTCGTGAGGGGAAGAACTCTGCGCAGTCGATCGTCGTGCTCAGCCAGTTGACCCGCTGGGCATCGCGCTTCTTGAAGTCCTCGATGTGGTCGGCGAAGGGCGACTCGAGACCAGCCTCGGTCATCTTCTCGTGGATGGTCACCCACTTCTTCGCGGACAGGTCCTGATTGAAGTAGACCTTCTCAACCTGCCAGGGTTCGCCGAGTTCCGGGTTCTTGTCCGGGTCGGCTGCGGCCGCCACGGCCGCCATCGTCACGGCGTGGTTCTTGATGTGATCGGGGTGAGGGTACCCGCCCAGCTCGTCGTAGGTCGTCACAACCTGAGGGCGGAAGCTGCGGATGATGTGCACCAGGGGCAGCATGGCCACCTCGTCGGGGACTCGGTAGAAGCAGCCGGGAGGCGTCTGGTTGTCGAAGTCACCATCGGGCAGTCCCGAGTCGACGTGTCCGACCCACACATGCTCGGCGCCCAGAGCCGCTGCGGCCGTGGCCATCTCCTCGCGACGCAGGCCTGCGATATCGCGGCTGGCCTTCGGGCTCTGCAGCAGTGCAGGGTTGAGGATGTCGCCGGCTTCACCACCGGTCATGCTGGCGATGAGGACTCGAGCTCCGAGTGCCGCGTACTTCGCACTCGTGGCCGCACCTTTCGAGGATTCGTCGTCAGGATGAGCATGAACCGTCAGCAGACGCAGTCCATGGTACGGAAGCGAAGTCATGTTTGGTGTGTCCCTTTCGATTCAGCCTGGTGACGTTCCGTTTCCTGCGCAATGGCTGAAATGATCGCGGGAGACGGATCGACTACTCTAGATTAGTGCGCAACGTTCGTAGATGAGGAATTCAATGACTGAGGTAACAGTGGGAAAGCCACTGCATGATGATCGATACGGCCGAGTCCGCGAGCCCAAACGGCATCTCGGAAAAACAGCCAGAATCATCGCCGTCGTCATCGTCTCTGCCCTGATCATCGCGATTGCGTTTGTGGCATTTCGTCCACAGACCAATCCGACGACCCCCAAGACACTCGACTATTCAGTTGTCGACTCTTCCTTAACACAGGTCACAGTGGCAATATTTCCTGATCAGGATCGGGATGTTCACTGTATCGTGCAGGCGACGAACGAAAATGAGGCCATCGTCGGCTTCACCGAGATCACTCTCCCGGCCGATCCCGCCGCCGACCCCAACTCGCCCAGACAGATGGACGTCGATCTGGCCACGACACAGTTCGCGTCGTCCGGACACGCCGACGCCTGCTGGTTCGAATAGCAGCTTCTGCACGCTTGCCGTGGGGCACGGTACGCCTCGCATTCGTCACGCCCACAAGGCCCACAACAGATGTAAGCGCGCGTGACGGAGATCATCGTTTTCGCGTGCAGATGCGTTAGACTGTAGTTTCATTCAACATCCGGGCGTACCCAACGCCCGGTTTTTCGTTGCCTGACGCGCCTGTCAGTGCACCGAACCGAAGAAGGAGAAGTCATGACCGAGGATGTCACCCAGGAAGAAACATGGTTGACTCAGGAAGCCTTCGACCGCCTGTCGCAGGAACTTGAACACCTCTCCGGACCGGGACGTGCAGAGATTGCTGAGAAGATCGAAGCCGCCCGCGACGAGGGTGACTTGAAGGAGAACGGCGGCTACCACGCGGCGCGCGAGGAGCAGGGCAAGCAGGAGGCACGCATTCGCCAGCTCGAGCTGCTCCTGCAGTCTGCGAAGGTCGGATCCAGCGATAGCGATGGCAAAACCGTCTCCCCCGGTTCCGTCGTCACCGCGAAGGTGGCCGGAAACGACATGCGGTTCCTGCTGGGCAGCCGTGAGATCGCCGGCGATTCGGATATCGACGTGTTTTCGGAGAAGTCCCCACTGGGCGCCGCGGTGCTCGGTGTCGCCGTCGGAGGAAAGACCACCTACGAAGCTCCCAACGGCAAGGAGATCAAGGTCGAGGTCAAGGGCATCGAGCCTTTCTCCGGCTGATCGAAGGCCGCGAACGGGGTGCAGCCACCAAGCAGAATGAAGCAGTGGGCGGGTGATGATCACCCGCCCACTGCTTCATTCATTGTGCTGCAGCTTCATTCATTGTCCTGATCAACTGGCTCGGACCCACTCAGTCGGTTCGGCTGTCGCCCTTCGTCGAGTCACCGTCAGATTCCTCGACTGCAGCCTCGTGAACAGCGGTATCGAGCTTGCCCTTTGCCCGCTCGAGGACGGCTGCGGCCTCATCGCCTTCACCATCGGAGGCACTGTTCGGGTTCTTGGCACGGACGATGTAGGTCACCACCGTATTGAGGACGGCGACCAGTGGAACAGCGAACAGCGCGCCGACGATGCCGAACAGGAAACCACCGGCTGTCACGGCGAGGATGACTGCCAACGGGTGGACGGACACGGCTTTGCCCATGAGGAACGGCTGCAGGATCTGGCTTTCGATCTGCTGCACGGCGAGGACCACGGCCAGCATGATCAGGGCACTGACAGGCCCGCTTGAGACCAGAGCGACCAGGACAGCCACAACACCGGAGGCGATCGCACCGACGACGGGGACGAACGAGGCCAGGAACACGAGTACCGTCATCGGAATGACCAGCGGTATCCCGAGGAACGCCGCACCGATGCCGATGCCGATGGCGTCGACGCCGGCCACGAGGACCTGGACACGCACGTACTGGACGAGGGTGGTCCAGCCACGCTCCGAAGCTCCGGTGGCAATGGGCTGAGCTGGCAGAGGCAGCAGACGCATCGCCCAGCGGAAGATCTTCTCTCCGTCGTAGAGGAAGAAGAAGGTCGCGAACAGGCACACCGCGGCACCCGTGAGGAAGGTGCCGACCGATGACGTCGCCTGCCACGCTCCGCCGAGGAGCTGGGAACTGTTGTTCTGGAAGAAGTTCGTGGCCGCATCGAGTGAATCGTCGATATAGCCGGAGACCGTGGAAGCATCAAGACCGAAGGGCCTGCTGGCCAACCAGTCGCTGATGCCGGCGAATCCTGTGATCACCTGATCGACGAGGTCTGGCATACCCGAGTAGATCTGCTGCCCAACGAGGGTGAAGAGTCCCGAGACGACCACGATGAATCCGAGGAAGGCGGTCAAAGCGGCGGCGACCCGGGGCAGCCCCTTCTTCACCATCCAGTTGGTGAACGGTGCCAGGAGCGCTGTGAGCAGGAGGGCGATGAGCACAGGCAGAACGACGCTCGAGATCTTCGCCAGCAGCCAGAACGCGACGCCGATGGCAACGAGCACGACAAGCGAACGCCAGGACCATGCGGCCGCGAGTTTGAGACCGGGTGCCACATAGGGGACGGCTTCGGCTTCGATGCGGCTGTGCGCGATCTCCTCAGCGCTGACGTCCTGCACACGAGAGGCGGGCTCAGAAGGTTTGGATCGGCCATCATCTCGGCCTTTGCGGAACGCGTCCCAGGCCCCACGAAACCGATTCGGGGATTGCTTCTTCTCATTGTCAGACATAACTCAACAATAGTTGTTGGGAGCCTCTGGGAAGTGCAATGATGACGGTTAAAGGAGGGAAATTCGTGGGAAAACGCATGTTGTACACCTTGGCCACCATGACGGGGACCGCTGTAGGTGTCGGCGCGTCGGCCGTCGGTCTCCTCCGCCACCAGGCAGGCGCGCTTCGCAAAGCGTTCGACGATGACGCCCAGCGCGCGTATTCCACCTTCGCCGAGGCGGTCGCTCCCCCACGCAACTACGACGATGAGGATTCCGCCGCGCTGGCGATCATCGGCGACTCATGGCTGTGTGGAATCGATGTCGACGACCCGACGCTGGCTCCTCCCAACCTCATCGCCCGGGGACTCGGCCGTATCCTGGGCACCACAGTTCGCGTCCAATCAACCGCGCGCCCCTCAGCTCTGTCCGAAGATCTGCCGAGGCAAGTCGATGAGATCCTGCGCTCCGCTTGGCTCTCGCGCCAGCTCTCCGATTCGTGGACCGAACAGCGTCGATTCGCGATCATCTCCATCGGGACCGGCGACATCATCCACCCGATTCACGGCACCATCGGAATTCCCGTGCTCAACCAGGCGATCAACCGGCTTCAGAGAGAGGGCAGGTACACGGTCTTCGTGCTGGTCTGCCCCAACCTCGGCGGACTTCCGGGCCTGCGGGATCCGCTCAAGACGTCCTTGCGAAGGACCTCACGTGTGCTCGCCGGCTCACAGTGGCTGGCGGCTCTGGCTGCCCGCGCCACTCCGCTTCGGGCCACCGGTTCGCTGAGTGGGACCACACGCAGATCACTGCTCAACGAGTCCGGGCGCTTCCCCAGCACTTTGGGCTATGCCCAGTTGTCCTCGACCGTTCTCGCAGCGATCGCCGATCGCATCGAGGCCCCCATCGAGGTCGACCGCAGCCTCGACATCCCGGAGAAGGGCGAGGGCGCACGCAGGCCGGCCCCTGCACCGCTGTCGGAGACGGAACCTGAGACTGACGCCGATCCTGTCCCCGAAGCTGAGGCAGCCTCGTGATCCCTGTCGTCCTGGCCTCACAGTCCCCGTCCCGACGAGAGATCCTCACCGCTTCGGGAATCGATCCGATCATCATCGTCTCCGAAGTCGACGAGTCCGCCATCGAGTCACGTTTTGCGGGTTCCGTCGCGGATCTCACCACGGCCTTGTCCGAGGCGAAGGCGCGTGCCGTCATCGATCGTGTGCTCGCCTCCCCTCCCGCGCAGCTGGCCGCAGCGGATACCGCAGTGATCATTGCCGGGGACTCGCTGCTCGAACACGACGGCGACGCGATCGGCAAGCCCGGAACAGCCGAACGCACACGTGAGGTGTGGGCGGACATAGCGGGGGCGTGGACCGAGCTGCACTCGGGACACACGCTCGCCGTGCTCAGACGGGCAAACTCGTCGAAGGCGAACTCGTCGACGGCGAACTTCGAGCTCGTCGACATTCGCTCGAAGCGATCGACGACCTCGGTGCTCATCGGCGAGCCGACTCCTGAGGAGCTCGAGGCATACATCGCGACCGAGGAGCCCTTTCACGTTGCCGGTGCGCTGACCATCGACGGGTACGGAGGAGCGTTCGTCCAACGCCTTGCCGGCGACCATCTCACCGTCCTCGGTCTCAGCCTCCCTGTGATCCGTGATCTGGTCCGCGACTCGGGCCTGTTCTGGCCCGATCTGTGGTCACCACGCGAGTAGAATCACTGAGGTCAGACGGACACGCCCGAAGCCTTTGAAGTTTTCGGCCGAAGTTTTTATCTCTGACCTACAAACGCTTGGTGTCGATCTCTAAATTGTTCTGTGATCATACAAAGGAGCGCCATGACCACAGTTCTCCCCGAACAGTCGACTGCAGCATTGCACAACCTCGTCCCCACAGCTGCTGTGCGCCGCGTCCTCATCGCCAATCGCGGTGAGATCGCGCTGCGCATCATTCGGGCGGCCCACGACCTCGGTGTCAAAGCCATCGCCGTCTACACCCGCGCGGACTCGGACGCCGATTTCGTGCATCTGGCCGACGACGCCTGGCTCCTCGACGGAGCCGGCCCCGGGGAGACCTACCTCGACATCGACAAGATCCTCGCCCTGGCCAAACGCTCCGGTGCCGATGCGATCCACCCCGGCTACGGATATCTGGCTGAGAACGCCCTGTTCGCTCAGGCCGTGATCGATGCCGGTCTGACCTGGATCGGTCCTCCCCCGTCGGCGATCGAGCTCCTGGGTGACAAGTCCGGTGCTCGTGAGGTCGCCGAGGCTGTCTCTGCTCCTGTCGCTCCCGGCTCCGACGGAGCCGTCGCAGATCTGACAGACGCCGCCGAGGTGGCCAACAGGATCGGCTATCCGGTCGTCATCAAGGCTGTCCACGGCGGCGGCGGACGCGGATTTCGCGCCTGCGCCGCGGCCGAGGACCTCGAGACCGCCTACACCGCCGCCACCCGTGAAGCGCTCAGCGCCTTCGGACGCGGCGAATGCCTCATTGAGAAGCAGATCGTGCGCCCGCGCCACATCGAGACCCAGTGTCTGGCCGATGCCCACGGCAATGTGCAGGTCCTCTCCACCCGCGACTGCACCCTGCAGCGCCGAAATCAGAAGATCGTCGAGGAGGCCCCAGCGCCGTTCCTCACCCCCGATCAGGAGCGACTCGTCACCGAGGCCTCAATCCGCGTTCTCGCCCATGTCGGCTACGTCGGGGCGGCCACCTGCGAATACCTCCTGGGCACCGACGGCACAATCATCTTCATGGAGGCCAATGCGCGGATCCAGGTCGAGCACACGGTGACAGAAGAGGTCACGGGCGTCGACCTCGTCGCCTGGCAGCTGCGCATCGCCTCTGGGGAACACCTTCCTGACGCGTTCCCGCAGGTTCGCGGTCACTCGATCCAGTTCCGGATCAATGCCGAAGACCCCACGACGTATTTCCCCGCAACGGGTACGGTGAAGAACCACCGAGCTCCGGCCGGGCCGGGCGTGCGCCTGGACTCGGGCATCGGCGAAGGCAGCGTCGTCGGCACGGACTTCGATCCGATGCTGGCCAAGCTCATCATCACCGGAGCCGACAGGAACCAGGCTCTGGCACGAGCACGACGAGCCTTGGATGAGTACCGCATCGAGGGCGTATCGACTCTGCTTCCCCTCCATCGCGTACTCGTCGCGCAGAAGGCCTTCGCCCAGGACTTCGAGGTCTGGACCAATTGGCTCGAAACCACTTTCGTCAATCCACTTGCCGACCCGCAACCAGGAGATCAGATGAGCACATCAACCGATAGTTTCAGTGTTGTGGTCGAGGTCGATGGCCGCCGGATGACCGTCTCGGTGCCCAAGGACGTCATCTCCGACCTCGGGCACGTCCCGAGTCCGAGTGTGCCGCGCCGCAAGCGCAGCCTCAGCCGCAAGGGGGCTCAGCTGGCCGACGACTCGAACTCGCTCAACGCACCCATGCAGGGCACGATCGTGTCAGTCTCCGTAGCAGCCGGTGACACTGTCGAAGCCGGTGACACCCTGGCCGTGATCGAGGCGATGAAGATGGAGCAGCCGCTCAAGGCCGGTCATTCAGGCACTGTCTCCGAGGTGCTCGTCGATGCCGGCGTCTCGGTGAGGTCGGGCGAGCCGATCATCCGCTTCGCCGCCTGAGACCGTTCAGCGGTGCCTGAGACCGTTCAACGCCGCCTGAAACGGTCTCAGGAGAGCAGATCCCTGATCTGTGTCTCGATGTAATCGGACTCGGCATCATTGCCCGGGCAGTCAAGTGCCCTCCTGAAAGCCGCTTCTGCATGCTCGGGCATCCCCAGCTCACCAAATGTCAGGGCCCGTGCGATGTGGAAGGGGCGATACCCCTCCAATCCTGGTTCCGCGGCCAGGTCCTCGAGCGCGGTGAGCCCGTCCTCAGGACCCTTCGCCTTTCCCTTGGCCACAGCCCGATTGAGCTCCACGACGGGGCCTGGCTCGAGTCGTGCGAGAAGGCCGTAGAGGACGAGGATCTGCGCCCAGTCGGTTTCCGAATAGGTGACGGCCTCAGCGTGCAATGCCGCAATCGCGGCCTGGACTGTGTACGAGCCGGCCCCTGGTTCACCCGCGGCAGTGAGCGCCAGCCCCAGTCCTTCGGCGATGAGCTTCGGATCCCACAGCCTGCGGTCCTGCTCGGCCAAGGGCACTGGCACCCCGGCGGAGTCAGTTCGTGCCGGGGCTCGCGCACCCGTGAGCAGCAGAAGCGACAGCAGGCCTCTGGCCTCGGTCAGCTGCGGCAAAAGCGTCACGAGCAGCCGCGCCAATGCTATTGCCTCCCGCTGCAGATCGGTTCGGCTGTGGTCGACACCTGTCGTGGGTGTGAACCCCTGAGTGAAGATGAGATAGACAACCCTCAGGACCCCGGGAAGGCGCCCGTGCAGCTGCCCCGCTGTGGGTGTGCCGAAAGGAATGCCCGTTGTGGTGATCCGTTTCTTGGTTCTGACGATGCGCTGCTGCATGGTCGTCGTATCCACGAGGAACACTGCTGCAACCTCGGCGGTGCTCAGACCAGCCAGGAAGCGCAGGATGAGGGCGATCCTCTCCCGTTCCCTCAGGGTCGGGTGTGAGCAGGTGAAGAACAGGCCAAGTCGCTCATCGGGAATGCCCACTGAGCTCAGCTCTTCGCCGAGGCGGACTGCGTGGTCGACATGATCACCGTTGTCGGCCTCGGATTCGATGCGAAGTCCGGCAAGTCGCCGCGCCCTCACCGCATCGGAGCGAATGATGTCGAGTGCCCGATTCTTCGCAGCAGTCATCAGCCATGCCTGCGGATTCTGCGGCACACCACGGTGAGTCCAGGTTTCCAGGGCCCGCACCATGGCCTCTTGGAGGACATCCTCGGCAAGGTCGAGATCATGGAATTTCGCTGCCAGAGCTGCAAGCAGTCGCCCACGGTCCTCAACATCGATTGTGTGGAGAATCGCAGCGACTGCCGGCTGCTCGGCCCTGCCTGCAGAGGCCATCAGTAGTCGGCGAGGGGTCGTATCTCGATGTGGCCCAGAGCGGACCCCGGGCTCTTCTCCGCCCACGCGATCGCCTCGTCGATATTCGCGACCTCGATGACGTAGCTTCCGCCGACGAATTCACCGCTTTCTGCGAACGGTCCCGAGGTTACGACGGTTTCAGCAGCCGCAGTACTGACACGCACACCGGTCTCAGGTCCTTCGAGGGCGAATCCTCCGACGACGATGCCTGCCGCGTTGATCTCCTCATCGAAGGCCATGAACTCGCTGGGATCAGGTCCCTCGTCCGCACCGCATTCGGCATCGGCGACATTTCCCATGAGCAGAAGTGCGTACTTCATATCTCTCTCCTTACCTCAGTTGTGCGCCAGCATCTGCTGAGCACGTCAAGCGAAGGTGCCTGACACCATACTGACGGGTGGCTGGTCCCGATATCGACAGTTCGGAGAGAGAAATCTTCTACAGGTGGCGGTGCAGCTGCCGTGATGCCTCTGTCAGGGATCCGCTCACCGACGGATAGACGACGAACGAAGCGGAGAGCTGATCGACTGTCAGGCGGTTCTCCACAGCCATGGTGATCGGCAGGATGAGCTCACTGGCACGAGGACCGACGACGACTCCGCCCAGTATCGAACCCGAACCTCGGCGGGCGAAGAGCTTGACGAATCCGTCCTTGATGCCAAGCATCTTGGCGCGAGGGTTCGTGTCCAGGGGCAACATCACCGTATCGATGTCGGTCGAGTTCTCCCGGTAGTCGGATTGGGTGAAGCCGACGGTCGCGATCTCAGGGGCGGTGAACACATTGGATGCCACGTGACGAATCTTCAGCGGCTGCACGGCATCACCGAGCGCATGGAACATCGCAATCCGCCCCTGCATCGCCGCTACGGAGGCCAGGGGAAGCACACCGGTGCAGTCACCTGCCGCGTACACGCCGGAGCGGGAGGTGCGCGAAACGCCGTCAACCTTGATATGACCGGACTCGGCGACCTTGACCTTCGCGGCGCTCAGGCCGAGGCCTTCGGTGTTCGGGATGGAACCGACGGCCATCAGGCAGTGTGAGCCTTCGACACGACGGCCGTCCGACAGAATCACCTCGACACCGTTCTCGGTCCGCTTCACCGAGTCGGCGCGCGACCGAGAAAGGACGTTCATGCCCTTATTGCGGAACACGAACTCCAGCACGTCGGCAGCATCCTCGTCCTGACCAGGCAGGACCTTCTCACGGGAGGAGACCAGTGTGACCTTCGTTCCCAGCGCACGGTAGGCGGATGCGAATTCCGCACCGGTGACGCCTGAGCCGACGACGATGAGGTGTTCGGGGATCTCATCGAGGTCGTAGAGCTGCGTCCAGGAGAGGATGCGCTCTCCGTCCGGCTTCGCCGAGTCGAGTTCACGGGGATGAGAGCCCACAGACAGGAGGATCGTCGACGCCTCGAGCGTGTACTCTGTGCCGCCTTCTTCGACGACGTTGACATGATCTCGGTCAGCCAGGGTCGCGGTTCCCTGGATCACCTTGACACCTGCTCGAACCAGGGCTTCGTAGATGTCATTGGCCTGGGCGTCGGCCAGCGACAGGATGCGCTTATTGACGGCCTTGAGGTCCGCGACGACCGTATCGCCGTCATCGCCCTCGCTGTCGTAGATGCGGATGCCCAAGCTCTCAGAGCGGCCGATCTCTTCCATCATCTCGGCCGTGGCGATGAGTGATTTCGACGGAACGACATCGGTGAGGACAGCGGCCCCACCGCAGCGGTTGCGCTCGATCAGCATCACGTCCGCACCCAATTGGGCGGCAACCAGTGCGGCTTCGTATCCGCCCGGGCCACCACCGATGATGACGACTCGATCTGCAGTGGATTCAAATTCAGTGTTCACAGAGCAATCCTCTCAAATAGCGGACGACAGAGCGAATGGACGCCTCGGTTCTGACAACGCTCAATGACCAGGGCCTCAAGCACCACTCGAAGAGTCTGAGACTCAGGACCTCCCAGAGTCCGAGGTGGCTCAGACTCCGTCGATGACTTCGGCAGTATCTCGGTGCAGTGCTGACAGACGCAGGTATGACTGAGCGTTCTGGCGTACCTTCTCAATGCCGTCGTCGGTCATCTCCCTACGCACCTTGGCCGGGACTCCTGCCACCAGCGACCTGGGTGGGATCTCGGTGCCTTCCAGGACGATCGCGCCTGCGGCGACAAGTGATTCGGAGCCCACGTGGGCGTCGTTGAGGACGGTGGCGTGCATGCCGATGAGGACGTCGTCGTCGACCACTGCCCCATGGACAAGAGCCTGATGGCCGATGGAGACCCGTGAGCCGATGACGACCGGCTTGCCCTCATCTGTGTGCATGACGGTGTTGTCCTGCACATTCGAGTCCTCGCCGATGGTGATCGGGGCGGCTTCAGCTCGGAGCACGCAGCCGTAGAAGACGCTCGCGCCCTTCTTCACCCTCACGTCCCCGACCAGGGTGGCACCGGCCGCGATGAACGCACCAGGATCGACCTGAGGGGTGTGCCCGCCGACAGAGATGATGCGTGCCTGGGAAAGATTGTCCGTTGTCATGAGTCCTCCATTGGTTCACGTTGAGTTCAGATTCTCGTGTTCGACTGAGTCAGCGGTGATTGGAGCCGCCACCGAGGTGACCAGTCGTTTCATCGCCAGTCTAGCCGTGAACTTGGCACACCTCAGAGGAAGGACGCATCATGATGTCATCGTTGCCTGCTGCCTCGAAAAAGACGGATAGTGGACGAATTTGCGTCAAGGGCCCCATAGCAGGACAATGAACAAAATATTTGTCAGAAATTTCACACTGCATTACCCTTGTGTGCCCAAAACGGTTATGTGAACCTTGGGTAAGAGAGTTGCGCGCCTGGAATTTGGGTGTGGTCAACCGCGTTCACTTAATTCGTCGAAAGGTCACCATGGATTGGCGACATCGTGCAGCATGCCTCAATGAGGATCCGGAACTGTTCTTCCCGATCGGAAACACCGGTCCTGCCCTGCTTCAGATCGAAGAGGCTAAGACTGTATGCCGCCGCTGTGAAGTAGTGGAGACCTGCCTGCAGTGGGCTCTGGAGTCCGGTCAGGATGCTGGTGTCTGGGGCGGTCTCAGCGAAGATGAGCGTCGTGCGCTCAAACGTCGCGCCGCACGTGCCCGCCGCGCTGGCTGATTCCTTCAGCGGCTAGAGACAGGCGGTCGCAGATATTCGCCAATTGAGTCCCTTGCTCGGAATACGAGATCTTCGCATTCTGAGCAAGGGACTCAATCGTGTCCGCACCCGACCCACAGCACCCGACCCACAGCCTTGAACCCCGCACTGTCAGTGCCGAATCACCCCTTTGCCAAGGGGTGATTCACTGGTCGCAGGGTGTTTTGTCGTGAAGTTGCTGATTTAGGCCGGTTTCTGCCGATTTCAGTCGTAGGAGTCGGGGCGCAGAGGCACGTCGAGAATCGCCACGGTCCCGCCGCCCTCACGTTCCTGCCATTGGATCGAACCCGCCAGGTCGGCAGAGACCAGGGTCTTCACGATCTGCGTGCCCAGCCCGTTGCCGGGACTGTGGTCCTCCCCCAGTCCCACACCGTCGTCGGCGATCGTGACATGCAGGTGATCGCCCTCGCGTTCCGGAGTCACCCACACATGTCCGGTGAGCGTTTCGCCCGGAGCGAGGTTCTCCTGCTCAGCGACCGGGAACCCGTGCTCGATCGCATTGGTGATGAGCTCAGTGATCGCCAGGGCCAATGAGGTGGCGTCCGCTGAGGAGATGGTGCCGAAGCTGCCGCAGCGCTTGAGGCTGATCTGGACCAGTGGACTCGTCAGCTCGGGCGTCAGGCGCAGCCCCTTGTCGACGACCTCGTCGAAGTCCACCTCCGATTCGACTCCCTGGCTGAGCACGTCATGGACGACGGCGATGATCGAGACTCGGCGCATCGCCTCCGTCAGAGCACCCTTCGCCTCGGGGCTGTCGATCCGACGAGTCTGCAGACGCAGCAGTGCCGAAACGGTCTGCAGGTTGTTCTTGACCCGGTGGTGCATCTCTTTGATCATCGCATCCCGTGAGAGCAGTTCGCGCTTGCGTCGTCTGATCTCCGAGACATCCCGAGCCAGGACGATCGCGCCGGTGCGAGTGCCGTCATCGGTCAGCGGGATCGCCCGCAGCGACACACTCGTCCGACCGACCTCGAGCTCGGTCCGCCAGGGGGCACGACCGGTGAGCACGAGCGGAAGCGTCTCATCGACCTGACGCAGCTCCGTGCTCAGACTCGAGACCACCTCGGCGAGGTAGTCCCCTTCGATCTCACCGCGGTGGCCCAGACGGTGCATGAGAGAGACCGCGTTCGGGGAGGCGTATTGGACGTGGGAGTCACGATCAAGGATGAAGATGCCGTCTCCGACGCGCGGTTCGCCGTGCCGGGCTCCGCTGGGTGCCTCCCGGTCGGGAAAGGCACCCTGCGCGATCATGGTCAGCAACGACATCGCGGACTGTGTGTAGAACTTCTCCAGGCGCGAGGAACCGCGACGACGGAGCTCCTCGGAGTACCGGACCAAGATGGCGATCGTCACTCCCCCACGGACGAGGGGCACCGCCTCGGCGGAGACTTCCGTGTCATCGGTTCCGGCGTTGACGCCGAGGGATTTCGCGTGCGCCACCTTCGTCACCAGTTCATGTGAGCTCGCCGCCGTGTCCAGGAGCTCCCGTTCGAGTCCGGTGGCTCGGGCCCCGATGAGGTCGCGATTGAACAGGGTCGCACCCGTGGTCGGACGCGAATGCGCCACCACTGTGTAGGCCCCGCTGGCCGAGGGCACCCACAGGACGAGGTCGGCAAAGGACAGGTCGGAGATGAGCTGCCAGTCCCCCACCAACAGGTGGATGTGTTCGACATCGGTTTCGTCAGTGATGCCTTCGGCGGCCAGGAGTTCGTTGAGCACTGTGTTCTTCTTCCGGATGGGCAACGGCACAGGCCGATGATGGCGGCACAGAAGCCGACAGACCCGCAGGCTCCAAGCCCGCGAAGTCTGTCGACGTCAGCAATGATCTGACGCTATCACTGATCAGTTGGGGTCACTGCTCAGACGGCCTGCTCCGATTCCCATGCCGAGGAGCGGACAACACCGCGCATCATGCGCAGCAGCACCGACAGCGGGGCTTGGGTGACGGTCTCGAGTCCGAGGATCGTCTCGGTCGTGTCCAGCACCCGTGCAGCCACGGTCTCATTGCGTTCGAGCCATTCGGTCAGACGCTGACCGGCTCGCTCGTCTGGAGTCCCGGAGATCGGCGAGTCAGTCGCGGCGAGGACCGTGCCGGCCACCGACAGGATGGACGAGTAGAAGTCATCGCGCAGCGAGCCCCGAGCCAAGGCCGACCACCGGTCGCTGCGGTCGAGATCGCCGATGAGAGTGAGCACCTGCGAACCGGAGAACTTGTCGTTGACAGCGTAGTAGAGTTCAGCGACGTCCTCTGCGGATTCACCCGCCCGGGCAGACAGCTGGGCAATGTCGAGAAGCACGAACTCATCGAGCAGGGCTGCGGCGCGCCATGCGAGTTCGCTCGGCACGCCTTCGTCGATGTAGCCCTGTGCCGTTGCCCTCATGCTCTCGGCGTCGAAGCCGTCGACGAGGTCGGGCACGCGGTCTCGCAGAGCTGCGACGACGTTGCCGTAGCGCTCGATGCCGGAATCGACGTCGAGGGTGTCAGGTGCCTGCTGCACCAACCAGCGCGAAGACCGATCGAGCAGACGCACATAGGCGTGCTGCAGCTGGACCTGGACTGCGGTCGGCACCTTGTTGTCGAGTGCGCACACCGCTTCGAAGAAGTCATCGAGTCCGAAGATCTCGGAGACGACGACGAAGACACGGGCGATCTGCGGCACCGATGCGGGAGTCTCTTCCAGCATCCGGTAGACGTAGGTGAGTCCGCCGCGGTCGATCATCCGGTTGACGAGCTTGGCTGTCGCGATCTCCCGGTGCAGGGGGTGTTCCGGGATGAGCTCTCCGTACTTCTCGACAAGGGAGTCGGGGAAGTAGGAGGTCAGTTCCCGCTTCATCCACTCCTCATCGGGAACCACGCTGTCCAGGATCTCATCGGCGGCATGCATCTTGGCGTAGGCGAGGAGAACCGCCAGCTCCGGGGAGACATAGGCGCTGAACTCACGTTTGGTCAGTTCCTGCGCATCGGGCAGGAACTCGACCTGACGATCGAGGTCGCCGTTCTCCTCCAGGTATCTCAACATCCGGCCATAGGTGCCCGACATGGACTCTGTCTGGGCCCGAGCCTCACCGAGGACGACGTTCTGTGCGTAGTTGTTGGCCAGGACCCGGTCGGCGACGTCGTCGGTGAAGGACAGCAGCACACGTTCGCGATCTTCTGCGGCGAAGGCGCCCTTGTGGAGCAGGGTGCGCAGAAGCAGCTTGATGTTGACCTCATGGTCGGAGCTGTCCACACCTGCCGAGTTGTCGACGGCGTCGGTGTTGATCGCCACGCCGTTCAGCGCCGCTTCGACGCGGCCCAGCTGGGTCACACCGAGGTTGCCGCCTTCTCCGACGACCCGGCTGCGCACGTCACGACCATCGATGCGGATGGCGTCGTTGGCTTTGTCTCCGACGTCTGCATGGCTCTCGTCCGAGGACTTGATGTAGGTGCCGATGCCGCCGTTGTAGACGAGGTCGACGGGGGCCTTGAGGATCTGTGACATCAGCTCGGCGGGGCTGCGCTTACCGGGCTCGAGTCCCAGTACGGCCGCGGCTTCGGAGCTGAGATCGATGGACTTCGCCGATCGGGGGAAGACTCCGCCTCCGGTGGAGATGAGCTCCCGGTCGTAGTCCTGCCAGCTTGAGCGCGGCAGGTCGAAGAGACGCTTGCGTTCCACGAAGCTGCGTGCTGCGTCCGGATTCGGGTCGAGGAAGATGTCTCTGTGGTCGAAGGCTGCCACGAGGCGGATGTGTTCGCTGCGCAGCATGCCGTTGCCGAAGACGTCACCGCTCATGTCTCCGATGCCCACGACTGTGAAGTCATCGGCGGCGGTATTGACTCCGAGTTCCCGGAAGTGTCGTTCCACGGACTTCCAGGCACCACGAGAGGTGATGGCCATCTTCTTATGGTCATAGCCGACGGATCCGCCGGAGGCGAAGGCGTCGCCGAGCCAGAAGTCGCGGCGTTCGGCGATCGCGTTGGCCACATCCGAGAAGCGAGCGGTGCCCTTATCGGCAGCGACGACCAGATAGTAGTCATCTCCGTCGTGTCTCACGACGCGGTCCGGGTGGACGACCTCCTGGGCGCCGTTCGCGCCGTAGACCAGGTTGTCAGCGACTTCGAGGAGGCTTTCGATGAAGACCTCGTAGGCGGCTTGGCCGGCGGCCATCCACGCGTCCCGGTCGCTCATCGGGGGCAGCTGCTTGGGGAAGAATCCGCCCTTGGCACCGGTCGGCACGATGAGTGCGTTCTTGACCATCTGTGCCTTGACCAGGCCGAGGACCTCGGTGCGGAAGTCGTCGCGACGATCGGACCACCGCAGGCCGCCACGGGCCACTGTGCCGAAGCGCAGGTGCACGCCTTCGACCTGAGGCGAGTACACCCACATCTCCAGTGCTGGTTTGGGCTTGGGCACGAAGCTGAGTTCGTTGGCGCGGATCTTGAGCACGAGTGCCGTCGGCAGCTCGCCGGTCTCGTCGAGGAAGTAGTTCGTCCTCACTGTGGCGCGCAGCAGTTCGAGAGAAGACCGCAGGACACGGTCCGCGTCGAGGCTGGCAACATCACTGAGTGCCGATTCGATCGATTCGTTGAGTTCGGCCATCCTGTCTTCGCGTGCGGCTCCGTCAGCGGTGGGATCGAACTTCGCGAAGAAGTAGTCGACCAGGAGCCGTGAGATCTCCGGGTTGTCGCTGTAGACCTCGCCGACGTAGGCGTCGGAGTAGGTGAAGCCGGCTTGGCGCAGGTATTTGCCCAGCGCGCGGATGATCGTCACGTGTTTCCAATGCATTCCGCAGACGACGAGGCGGTCGAAGACTCCTGCCTCCTTCTTGCCCTCCCAGCCGGCCATGAACGCCTCGGAGATCCGTTCGCAGTCACCGTCGTCGAGGGTTTCGGGGAAGGTGAGTCCGAAGTCGTAGATGTAGCGGTGCGACCCGTCGGCGAGGTCCAGCTCATGGGGGCGTTCGTCGATTACGGTCGCTCCGAAGGCGGTGAGGAACGGCAGCACTTCCGACAACCCGACACGTTCGTTGCGGTAGAGGGCCAGGCGCACTGGAGCGTCCGTGGATTCTTCGGGACTGTAGAGGCGCACGGCGGGGCCGTCGCCGGACTCCAGCGCTTCGAACCGGGCGACGTCGGCGATGGCGTCGGCCGGAGAGTGGTGTTCTTCGTAGCTGGGTGGGAAGGCCTTCGACCACCGGTTTGCGCGTGCAACGGAGCTGTCGCTGTCACCTCGCTCCGTGGGAGCGAGGAAGGCGTGGACGTCTTCGGACCAGGAGCGCACGGCGCCGACGATCCGCTTCTCCACGGTCTCTGGTTCGATCTGCGGCAGTTCCACGTCACGGGCGACACGGGCCACGAAGTGAATGCGGGCCAGTGCGGATTCGGTCAGCAGCACATCGAAGTCGACGCTCTCAGCGTGATAGAACTTCCGCAGCACCTCTTGGACTCGCATGCGCGCCGCCGTGTCGTAGAGGTCGCGGGGCAGGTAGAGGATGACGGAGACGAACCGCTGGTAGGGGTCACGGCGGACGAAGACCCGTGATTGGCGACGTTCCTGCATGTCCACGATCTGCATGACGACATCGAAGATCGTCGTGGTCTCGTCGTGCAGGAGGTCATCGCGCGGGTAGGTCTCGAGGACGCCCAGGAGTTCATTCGCCGAATGTGATCCTGCAGGGAATCCACTGGCGGAGAGGATCTTGCGCACCTTGCGGTTGATGACCGGGATGTTGAGAACGCTGTCGTTGTAGAACTCAGGCTTGAAGACGCCGACGAAGCGGCGCTCACCGACGATCTCACCGGCCGAGTCGAAGGTCTTGACCCCGATGTAGTCCATGAATGATCCGCGGATCACGCGTGAACGTGAGTTCGCTTTCGTCAGCACCAGCACATGCGGTTCATTGGCCTTATCGGCCACAGCCCGACTCAGCGGCGACTTCACCAGCGGCCGCAGAGTGGAGATGCCCAGCGACGTGTGCTCAATCGGTTCGAGGCTGCTCTGGCTCTCATCGTGAGAGTAGTCGTATTCGCGGTATCCGAGGAAGGTGAAGTGGCCGTCAAGCCAGTTGAGCAGCTCGGCGGCTGCCTCGGCCTCGGAGGCGAGTTCTGAACGTGGCGGCTGCGCCTGCAGTTCCTTCGCAATGTCCTTGGCCCGGATCGCCATGGCGCTGGCGTCGGTGGCCGCGGCCGAAACGTAGTCGAGGACGCTGCGCAGCTGGTCTTCGAGCCCGGCGAGATCCTCTTCGGGGAGTCGATCGATCTCGAGGCGAATCCAAGACTGCTGCTGCGGAAGGAGGGATCCGCTAGCCTCGGCGGGTTCGGATACGAGAGGGATGCCAGCGGTATCGGCAGAGACCGCTGGGGCCTCGGCCCGAGACAGCACGGACAGGTCCGAGCCCTGTCCCTCGACGGCGATGATGGGGTGGTGGACCTGACGGATGGCACGACCGCTGGTGGCCAGATCGCTGACGATCGAGGACACGAGGTGGGGCATGTCGGTCAGGACCATGGCGATGACAGTGTGGTTATCGCGGAACTCGGGAGAGTCGACGTCGGGGTTGTAGATGGAGATCACCGGTGATCTGCCGTCGTACTCAAGTCCTAGAGCGTAGTGTGAGGCGGCCGCTGCGGCCAGCGCCTCTGTTCCTGCTTCGGAAGTGCCAGGTTCGAAACGCGGATAGTACGCTTCGATGAAGTTCTCCGGGGCACCTTGCCCCCTCTGCTTCCTCCACTCTTCTGCAATGTCCGAATATGAGACCTGAGACACCATGTCACCTCTATGATCAGCGCGCAAAATTGACAGCGGCTCGACATCGAACCGCCACCACCCACACTATGCTCAAATGCGGAGAAAGGCACGCCGACAGCCATGCCGCGCCACGACGCTGATCTCCTGGCAAACTGGAGCCATGCGAACTCTGACACTCAACCATGAATACTCGGAGGCTCTGTCGGATTTTCTCCTCCGACTTGCCGATGTCTCGACCTGGCAGTCCCTGGGATCCGAGGCCCATGCCGAGCGGATCGACCCCGACACCGAGGTGACGGTGAAGACGCCGATGCCCAAGAGTGAAATGCCCTCCGCCCTGGCTTCTCGCCTTCCGGCGGATGCCGAACTCGTCGAGGTCTATATGATTCCCGGCGATGTCATCGGCGACAGCGCAGAGATCCGAATGACCGCTCATGCGGCCGGAGTGCCCGTTGAGATCGATGCGCTCATTGCGCTGGTTCGCAATGGTTCGGGAACCTCTCTGTCGGTGCGCGCCGAGATCAGTTCCTCGATTCCCCTCTTCGGGTCGATGATCGAACAGGCAGTTGTGCCCATTCTAGAGAAGCGACTTGCCGACCGTCTGGCCAAGCTCGAACACTCCTGAGGCGCTGGCTTGAGCGGTCCGGGCTGATCGGGACTCAGCCGCGTTCGCGCAGCAGCTCGGCCAACTCGCTCGCGTCGTACCAGAGAAGATCGGAGTCGCCGAGGTGGTCCTCCGCTGCCTCGTGTCCCCTGTCAGCGGCGATAGCGGCGGCTTCTTCCCAGATCTCGACCTCGTCGAGGTGGATGCTGGCAACTGATGTCATGTCGACCGAGGGCAGGGTGAGCACGTCGAATCCTTCGGCCAGGTCTTCGCCAGCGCTCGAATCAGGTGCGTCGTAGGCGATGACGGCTCGCGGTGAGGCAGCTCCCGGCCCGTCTGCGGGCCCCGGATCCGATGCAGACTCTTGGCCGCTTGCAGCAGCATCGTCGAAGGACTGAGTGGCGGCCAGTGCGGCTGCGATGCACAGGGCATCGAATTCTCGTGCCTCGAGTTCATCCCCGCCCAATTCACGACCGTGGACATCGGGGGCGACCGCGTGCACGGAGCCGAGCCCTCGGCGAATTGCGGTCAGTGTGGTCGGGATATAGCAGCGAATGGACATGCTCCAATCCTAAAGGGACTTCGCCCGTCGCCCCGCACCCGACTTCCGTGAGCGCTTCCGGGGCGGCAGCAGCTCGGCCACCGCGGCAGCGATCTCCTGGCTGAGCACAGATTTCGGATTCTCCTCATGGAGGGTGTGCCCGGACAGCATGGCGGCATCGGCTGTTGCCCGGTCGTCGCTGAAGATGAAGTCGGGGTCTCGGCGAACGAATCTGGCGAGCACTTCCCGAATCCGCACCTCGGCAGGGTGGCCGACAGCCCCTGAGCGCACCTTCGTGATGCCGATGCGCATCTTGGACCCCATCGACTCCACTCTTTCGGTGCCCAGCAGTTTGACGAGCCTCTGCAGACCGATCGGATCGCCTGCGGCCAGGACGAGCACGGTGTCCGCGGCCTCCAGCGCGGCGCGCGTCGCGCAGTGCCGGTCGTAGAACGGATCGGCGAAGTCATCGTCGGGATCCACCCGGTCGGAGACATCGACGACAACGAGGTCGAACATCTTGGCCAGACGGGACAGCACCGCTGTCAGAACCGAAGCGCGAACTTCTGGCCACCTGTCTGGCCTGGTCAGTCCGGTGACAGCATGGAAGTCATCGCGCACGACGGCATGCGGAACGGCAGAGATGTCCACAGGCGGGGTCTTCTCCACCTCGAGTCGGCACAAGCTGGCCAGATGCGCCGACTCCTCCGTCAGCCCCAGAGTCGTGGCCACCATCGCAGCCACGGTATCGGCGTCGACGACGACGCTGCGGTGGCCTTGCCTGGCAGCATGATCGCCGAGGTTGACCGCCGTCAGCGTCCGACCGGGAGATGAGCCTGTACCCCATACCGTGACGATGCGTCCCTGCCCTTTCAGCGATCCGGGCGGAGTGAGGGGTCGGGGCGGGACGACGGTGGAATCGCGGGTATCGTCGATCGCCTGCGCCACAGACTCGGCATCTGCGGAGGACGGAACGCTGCTGACGATGCCGAGGGACTCCAGTGCCACCGTGTCGTTGCCGAATCCCAGCACTGCGGTTCCTGCTGCGAGGATCGCGGAGATGACCTGCGCATCCAATCCTGGGAAATACTGACCGACGATGACGACGTCGGCGCTGCCCGTCCTGCACAGCGCCAGAAGTTCGACGTCATCTGCTGGTCGGGCGACGATGGTGACGTCGTCGACCTCGCTGAGGAGCTCGAACAGGATCAGATCGAACTCGAAGTCCACGGCCAGGAGCACCTGTGTCATGACTGACCGCCCTCGGCCCTGACTTCAGCGGGGGCACCGACGACCGAGAGGACGCTGTTGCCGTCGAGTGCGCCGAGGACATCGCCGAGCTCCGCACTGGCGACGAAGACTTCGATCCTGGCACCATCTCCGACGCCGAAGCTGCCAACCTCACGGGTGATGTTCGAGACCGGAGCCGAGGTCACGATCTGCTGCGGGTCAACTCCTTCATCATCGAGTCCCTTCGATTCCGGTTGGGCCCAGACGTCGACCAGGCTGCCGGTGTCGACGACTGTGGGGACGGAGCCGGCGACATCGATCGCCACGACCCTGCCCTCGAGCTCGGCGATGGGGGCCAGGGCCGAGGCCGGCAGAAGCTCACCGGCAGCGATGACGGCCCGCACACTCGAATGTTCCGGGAAGCCGGCATCCGCAGAAAGGTACTTGTCTCCGATATCAGCCAGATTCACCTCAGCGACAGTCAGATCATCAGCGCTGACCACCTGACCTGGGACAAGAGGAACCGCGCTGGTCCTCCACACACGGGTGGTTGCGTTCGCCGCGCTGATGAGCAGATAGGTCGCGACGATGGCCACAACAACTAAGACTGCCCCGACCAGCAGCCTGGCATCGGTCCACTTCGGCCGACGAATTCGTTTCGAGAGCTCCATTGCATCTCCACCTTTGGAAAATTTCCCATGACAGGAACTGTTTCTGAGTGATAGTATTGAACACCAAACGAGGTCAAAGCAATGGTTTTGACAAAATTAGTCACCAAGCAATCAGTCACCTGGAATGAGAAGGGGCCCTCATGGTCGTCGAAAATCGCTTCCTGCCGCTCACCGATGTGGCCGATCTGCTCAATGTCTCGATCGCTCAAGCCCGCGCCCTGGTCCGCACCGGAGATCTTCGCGCCATCAAGGTAGGCGGGCGCGGACAGTGGCGCGTGGAGAAGACCGAGATCGAGGCGTACATCCAGCGGATGTACGAACGCGCCGAGCACGAGATCAAGACCGGTTCGCTCGAAGACTGAAGAGAAGACAGGTCACTCCACACTCCGCTCCCCGATCAACGAGCGGCTCGTCAACCGCCTCCGATCAGCCACGCCTAAGCGAAGGGGTTGACTCGGGCCCGGACCAGAGCGATTGAACGGTGCGGGATGATCCGCCCGGAGATCTCGACGTAGTCCGAGGCGACCATGTTGCTGCGCCCCCGAACAGTTCCACCCTCGCCCGCCAATTCCAGGGAGATCTCCTCATGGTCGGCGGCCAGTCGCCTCAGAGCCGACGCCATGCCCAACCGCTCCAGGGGACCGGATTCGCAGCTGTGCCGTCGGGATCGAGTGCGCATCTCTCGTATCCAGTCGATCGCCACAATGTTTGCCTCTGCGCCGGCGATCACGAAGATCCCATGGCCGAGAAAGACACCTGTCCCTGATATTTCACGAGCGGCGACACCGACCTGCACCGGCTGACCGATTGCACCCCGCAGTCGCTCGCGCAGAGTGTGCTGCGCGGCATGAGCGGCAATTTCGTCACCGAGTTCCCCTCTCCTGGCGTGGACTTCCCGGGACGTGTGCATTGCTTCGACATCCGCGAGAAGAGCGTCGATCCGATCGTCCATGATGTGAAGCCTGCCGCAGCGAAGAGCGACACGCAAGAGCTTCTGCACCGATCAGCAGAACTACAGCCTCGTAGTTATATTTATCTATTGACATCAAATGATGTCTAACGGCAGTATTGAGATACGTTTCCAATGAAGGACGTCTCTCATGTATCTGTTGATAGCTTGCAGCGTCTCGTGGCTGTGTCTGATCGGTGCGTTCATCACCACCTGGCTTCACCTGCCGACGCCTCGCAGCACCACTGATCTCGTTGTCATCATCGTCGTCGGCACTGCTGCCGTGCTCTTTTCTCGCCTCGGAGTGGTCTCGCTTCTGACGCTGCTGATCAGGCTGCTGCCCAACGGGCGCATGAGAGCGATCGTCACCCAGTCTGTACTGCGCATCGTGCCGACGATACTGCGCTCAAGCGTTCTCGCCGCAGCCTCAGCAAGCCTGGCTGTCAACGCCGCCCAGGCCTCTCCCCCGCCGACGGATACGCTCATGAACGAAGTTCACGCTGCGTCCGCTGGATCGGCGAGTGTCACGCTCGATCCCGGCTGGCCGACTGCGCTGCCCGACGTTCCCCCGCCTGACCCTGGTTGGCCGACCGCCCCACCGAAAGCTCACCCGACATCTCCTGCTGCTGAACCTGAACTCCCAGATGCCGAACCTTCACCTTCCCCACCGCAGAAGCGACCGCCCGGGGAAGCCGGTTCATCCAAGGACGCCGATTCATCCAAAAACGCCGGTTCGGCCGACGGTGACAAAGGTCGGGACGAGGACATCGACGATCCCCTCAGCGACACCCCTGACAATCATGACGAGGACCCTGATACCTATATCGTCGGCGCCGGCGAAAGCCTGTGGTCGATCGCAGCCGATCAACCCTCGTCCGCTGGCACTACGCAAGACATCGTCGACGACATCTACTCAGCCAACCGAGACGTGATCGGTGCGAACCCGAACCTCATCATGCCCGGCCAACGATTGGAGATTCAGCCATGACTGCCCCACTGGTGCTTTCACGTCCTCGGGTGGCATCGACGCCGTTGAGCAGCGGCGTACCGAGCCCCATTGCAACCGCTCAGACTGCGAAGCAGGACAAGACCGCAGAAGACAGTGATGACAGTCGCATTGCCGCCACTGCGACATCGTTGGCGGTGGCGTGCCTGGAGATCTTCGCCGGCATACGACGCAGCGATTCCATCTCACGCTGGGTCGACCGGACCCTGCTGGAGAAGATCGACCAGCGCGCCCAGCTGCGTGCAGAGGTGGCACCGACCAGACCGTTCGGAGACCTGGGCGCGACACGCACCCTGCAGGCAGGCAACGCCAGAGTCTGCAGGGTCACCAGCGCGATCGCTGAAGTCACCGTCGTGGTTCGCACCCAGAATCGATTCCGGGCGGTGGCAATTCGTTTGGAACTGCTCACCACCCGGTGGACGATGACGGCACTGCAGACGATGTGAGGCCGCCGTCACAGACTGGTCAGCTCTTCGCCTTCTTCATCGCGCGACGTTCTGCACGGTTGGCCGGCTGATCGGCTGCGTTCCCGGCATCTTCGTCCTCAGACTCGGACAACGAGGTCGAACCGGCCTCTGATGGGGCTGACAGCTGCATCTTGGGTGTGGTGTGACGCAGTTCAGCCGCGTCGACCTCGACCTCGGAATCGTCGTCAGAATCATCCTCGACACGGTTCACGGTCACTTCAAGGGTATTGGTGAGGCGGACGACGTCCTCCCTGATCCCATCCTGCATGGTTTTGAACATGTCGAAGCCTTCACGCTGATATTCCACCAGCGGGTCCTTCTGCGCCATGGCACGCAGACCGATGCCGTTCTTCAGGTAGTCCATCTCGTAGAGGTGTTCGCGCCACCGCTTGTCGATGACCGAGAGCACGACCCGTCGTTCGAGTTCACGGGTGGCTTCTTCGCCCAGAGCTTCTTCCCGCTGTTCGTAGAACACCCCGATGTCCGACTGGATCTCCCGGTTGAGCCGGTTCTTCGTCAGGTTGCCGATTCCCCCGACCTCTTCGGCTAGGTCCTCTTCGGTGATGGACGGCTCATAGATCTTGCCCAGCGCCTCGAAGAGTTCGCCCACTTTCCAGTCCTCGACCGGTCCGGTGGTTGCCTCTGCCACATAGGCGTCGATGACTTCCTCACGGAACTTCGCGACGTGTTCTTCCAGATCTGCGCCGTCGAGGACCCGACGCCGCTCGTCGTAGATCACCGTGCGCTGACGGTTGAGCACGTCATCGTATTTGAGGACGTTCTTACGCTGTTCGGCATTGCGCTGTTCGATCTGTGACTGTGCCGAGAGAATCGCTCTTGACACCATCTTGGATTCCAGCGGAACATCGTCGGGAACATTGGCGGTGGCCATGATCCGCTCAGCGGCACCGGAGCCGAAGAGCCGCATCAGGTCATCGGTCAGAGACAGGTAGAAGCGGCTCTCACCGGGGTCGCCCTGGCGTCCGGAACGTCCACGCAGCTGGTTGTCGATGCGCCTGGATTCGTGACGTTCGGTGCCGAGGACGTACAGGCCACCGGATTCGACGACCTCCTTGGCTTCGGTCTTGACTCGCTTCTCCGCTGCCTTGAGCACGTCCTGCCATTCGGCCTCGTACTGCTCTTCGTTCTCCTGGGGGTCCAGGCCCCGCTCCTCCATCTCGGTCACAGCGAGGAACTCGGCGTTGCCACCGAGCATGATGTCGGTACCGCGACCGGCCATGTTCGTTGCCACGGTCACGGCATTCTTCCGACCCGCCAAGGCGATGATGGAGGCTTCACCTGCGTGGTTCTTCGCGTTGAGGACCTCGTGGCGGATGCCGCGCTTCTTCAGATGCTTGGAGAGGTATTCGCTCTTCTCCACGCTGGTGGTGCCGACGAGGACCGGCTGTCCGGTCTCGTGGCGCTCAGCGATGTCATCGACGACGGCGTCGAACTTCGCAACCTCGTTCTTGTACACGAGATCCGACTGGTCGACGCGCTGCATCGGCTTGTTCGTCGGAATCGGGACCACGCCGAGTTTGTAGGTCGACATGAATTCCGCGG
This sequence comes from Brevibacterium sp. UCMA 11752, assembly GCF_021532235.1. Classification (NCBI taxonomy): domain Bacteria; kingdom Bacillati; phylum Actinomycetota; class Actinomycetes; order Micrococcales; family Brevibacteriaceae; genus Brevibacterium; species Brevibacterium sp. UCMA 11752. Next base: position 3,314,375 of record NZ_JACBOS010000003.1, read on the forward strand.
CCTCGGTCTCTGCCGTACCGGTCATGCCGGAGAGCTTTTCGTAGAGACGGAAGAAGTTCTGCAGGGTGATCGTCGCCAGGGTCTGGTTCTCGGCCTGGACCTTGACGTTCTCTTTGGCCTCGATGGCCTGGTGCAGACCCTCGTTGTATCGACGGCCCTTGAGCACACGACCGGTATGTTCGTCGACGATGAGGACTTCACCGTCGAGGATCACATAGTCTTTGTCCTTCTTGAAGAGCTCCTTTGCGCGGATCGCATTGTTGAGGAAGCTGATCAGCGGGGTGTTCTCTGCGTCGTAGAGATTGCCGATGCCCAGGTAGTCCTCGACTCGTTCGATGCCGGGTTCGAGCACACCGACGGTGCGCTTCTTCTCATCGACTTCGTAGTCACGGTCGGTCTTGAGCCGTTTGACGACCTTGGCGAACTCTTCGTACCAGCGGTTGCCATCGCCTTCGGCCGGACCGGAGATGATGAGCGGGGTGCGAGCCTCATCGATGAGGATCGAGTCGACCTCGTCGACGATCGCGAATGCGTGTCCACGCTGCACAAGTTCATCGGCAGACCAGGCCATGTTGTCGCGCAGGTAGTCGAAGCCGAATTCGTTGTTCGTACCGTAGGTGATGTCCGCGGCATACTGCTTGCGACGGTTGTCCGAGGACATGTTGGCCTGAATGCAGCCGGTCTCCATCCCCAGGAACCGGAACACGCGGCCCATCAGCTCGGACTGATAGGTGGCCAGGTAGTCGTTGACCGTGATGATGTGCACGGAACCGCCGGTGAGTGCATTGAGGTAGGCTGGCGCCGTCGCGACCAGCGTCTTGCCTTCACCTGTCTTCATCTCAGCGATGTTGCCCAGGTGCAGTGCCGCCCCGCCCATCAGCTGGACGTCGAAGTGGCGCATGCCCAGGGTTCGGCCCGATGCCTCACGGACGGCGGCGAAGGCTTCGGGAAGCAGCGAATCGAGGGTCTCCCCATCCTGATAGCGCTTCTTGAAACGATCGGTTTCCTCCCGCAGCTCAGCATCTGACATCTCGCTGAACTCCTCGGACAGCGCGTTGATCGCATCCGTGTACTGGCGGAGCTTCTTCAGCGTGCGTCCCTCACCGGTGCGCAGAAGCTTCTCGAGGAAATTAGCCACTTTTCTCCTAATCGGCATGAATGCCTGACAACAACTCGAACGACTCTATATTCCCTAGCTTAATGGCAGGTGAGTACCGCTCATATCCACAGCCCCCAATCCGAGCCACTTCGCCATTTCACGCAGCTCCAGCGCCAGTTCCTCCTCGTGTTCTTCGCCCCGTTCCCATGTCACCTTCAGCGCCCGAAGTGTGTTGGCTGCCTGGTCCCGGTGCAGGTCGACTCGACCGACGAGACGTTCGCCGAGGAGGAACGGCAGCACGAAGTACCCGTGCACCCGGTCTTTGGCCGGAGTGTAGATCTCGATCCGGTAGTGGAAGCCGAAGAGCCATTCGATTCGCGGCCGGTAGAAGACGAGTGGGTCGAATGGAGCCAGGAGGGCTCTGGCCGAGACGGAGCGAGGAGTTCTCGCCGAATGCCACTTCAGTGCCCGAGTCCCCTCAACGTCGACTTCGACGAGTTCGCCGGAGGCCACCAGCGACCTGATCGCCTCATCGGTGGTGGCGCGTGCCTGCCGGAAGTAGTCTGCCAGGCAGTCCGGGCGGGCGATGCCCAGTGCCTGGCCCGCAATCCGGGTCAGCTCGAGCACATTGTTGGCCGTGCCTGAGATTCCGCGAGCTCGTGCGGCTTCGGGATCGAGACCGACCTCAGGGCCGCCAGCGGGACCGTAGGCGAGTTCAGGCGCCGGCAGCGTCTGAATGACATCGTGTGGCAGGGCGTAAACGCGTTCGAAGTGATCGTTGCGGCCCGCGGCGCTGATGACGCCGCCGGCGAACAGTGCCTCGAGTGCCATCTTGACCTGGCTGGGGTTCCAACCCCAATGATCGCGGTTGCGTTCGGGGATCTCATGGTCGACGAGGTCTGCGACCCCGCGTGCTGTCTTCGGTCCCGACTCCAGCACGTCGAGGACCGATCGCTGCAGAGCCCGGAACTCCGGGCCGCTGTCGGGGTGCCGTTGACCGTAGTCGTTGCGCCACCACTCGGCTCTGGTGCGTTCGAAATGACGGTAGGTCTCCGGCGGGACGAAGGCCGCTGCGTGGGCCCAGTATTCGACGCCCATGCGGGGTGCTGAGTAGAAGAGTCGATCGAGGGTCTCACGCGGATACGGTCCGAGACGCGAATAGTAGGGCAGGTAGTGCGAACGCACAACGCGGGAGACCGAGTCGATCTGGGTCAGCCCCATTCTCGCGAACGTCGACTTCAAGTGCCGAGCAGTCACCTGAGCCGGGCGCTGCCTGTCGAGGCCGGTCGCAGCGATCGCCGTCCTGCGCGCTGCCGACAGTGTCATCTTCTGCATGGACCCACAGTAGAACACCGCACTGACACGGCCTCGGAATCCGTCCATCCGGCCGAGCAGGATCAGCCGTTCGGCCGAAGCCGGACCCACCCCCAGACCGGAAGGATCGTCACTGTCACCGCAACTGCTCACAGAAGGAACGAACACCCACCATGAAGAAAGCCGTCATCGCCCTTGCCTCTGCACTCTGCCTCATCGCCGCCGCCATCGGCGCTCTCTTCGTCTGGGAACACCAGTCGAAGCTCTCCCTCGAAGCACAGGTTGAGGACTTCCTCGACGCCTGCGGGACCGATGCCACAGCGGTCGATGTCCATGGCAGGCCCTACATCCTCTACGCCATGGCCGATTCCGCAGACCTCACCTATGTCGATCTCAGGCTGCAGGCCGGAACGAACAAGGACCAGCTGCTCGTCCACCGACTCAGTCAGGGTCATGCGGACCGCCTGTCACGGTTCGTCACCTTCGACCACCCGGACGGTGATGTCGATCCGATCGAACGGGCTGACGGGTCGTTCACAGAGGCCGCGATGATCAACGGTTCCACAGTCACCTTCTCCGCCGACACCGCCGGCGACCGACTGCAGCTGTTCGCCGATGGCCACCGCGCCGGTCAGATCGAGTTGGATCAGGACGTCACGGTCAAGGGTGCTGCTGTCACGGACTCCGGCGTCGTCGTCGAACTCGAGTACGCCTCCCCCGGCTGCGACGCTGCAGGATGATCCGCAGGGTGAGCAGCAGGCCCGACTAGACTGGGAAGCGATGAAGACTGTGATCACGTGGCTGTGGCTTCTTCCACTGCCCCTGACGTTCCTGCTCGAACTGCTCACCGGTTCGGGCTGGCTGCTCGTCATCGCCAACCTGTTCGCGTTGGCCACGGTCCTGCCGATCCTGGTACTCACCCAATCCCGCTCCACCGGGGGCAGGACCCCGCGCCTCGGTCTGCTGTCGCTGGCCGCCCTCCTCCTTCTCCTCGCCCTCATCCCCGTCGTCTTCGCCTCGACTCTGAGCCTGACCGTGATGTGGCTGAGTCTGGTGACGGTGGTGATGCTCGCGCGATGGTTCGCCACCCGCACGCAGCTGCTGCTTCTCATCCTGCTGTCCGTGGGCAATATCGTCGAACCCGGCCTGATGGGCTGGGCCGACGGTCTCACCTTCGCCTTCGGTGCTTCCACCGCGATCGTGGTCAGCCTGGCCCTGGGCCTGCTGTTGCGCATGATCGACCGTTCCCTCATCGAACGCCATGCCACCGCCGCCGAGGCGGAACGACGGCGGATGGCCACCGAACTCCACGATCTGGTCGCCCACGAGGTGACCGGCATCGTCGTCCTCTCCCAGGCTGCGGTGCGCAGCAAGGACCCCCGAGTCCTCAAGACCGCTCTGGGCAAGATCGAGGAGTCGGGGACCCGAGCGCTGGACGAGATCCGGTCATTGGTCTCAAACACCGCGACCGACTCACGCGAGTCCGGGGCCCGAGCCCCCGTCGCCTCCAGCATCCAGGCCCTCCTCGACCGGGCCAACGGCTTCACCGGTGCCCAGGACCTGAGAATCGACATCGATGGCACCGACACCGAGGCGGTTCCCTCCACCATCTGGCCCGTGCTCGACCGTGTGCTGGCCGAAGCGCTGACGAACATCCGTCGGCATGCGGGAGCCGGGGTGCCGATCATGGTCCGCGTCTTCACCACAGCCTCGGCGAGGCCCGGATCGACCACCTCGGCGGGGCCCGGGGACCGCTCCGGTCATGACATCGTCCTCACTGTAGGCAACGGTCCCGGTTCCGGTGGGATCGGTTCCGGCAGCGGAACGGGCCTGCGCGGTCTGCGAACGCGGGTCGACCACCTCGGCGGGGATCTGTTCGCCGGGCCCAGCCGGGACGGGGGTTGGGTGCTCGAGACTCGGATACCCTTGACCTCGAGAGTTCAGGGTTGAGTCCGACACGAGGCGACGGAGGACGAACGTGATTTCAGTGGCACTGGTCGACGATCAGGAAATGGTGCGGATGGGATTCTCACTCATCCTCGACGCCGATGACTCGATCACGGTGGTCGGGCAGGCCGCTGACGGGGTCGATGCCATCGAGCTGGCCAAGCGCGAACGTCCCGACGTCATCCTCCTCGACATCCGCATGCCCAAACTCGACGGTCTCGCGGCACTGCCCCGCCTGACGCCGATCTCCAAGGTCATCATGGTCACGACCTTCGACGATGACGACTACGTCGACGCAGCCCTGGCCGGCGGTGCCAGCGGATTCCTCCTCAAGGACGCCGGGCCCGACCTGCTGCTGGCCGCAGTCAGAGCCGCCGCGAACGGTGACGCCCTGATCTCACCGTCACTGACCTTGGATCTGCTCAGCCGCCGCTCCCAGGACAGCAGAACCGGTGAGGACCGTGTTGCCGACCTCAGCGAGCGGGAGAACGATGTCGCTCGCCTTGTGGCGCGAGGACGGACCAATCAAGAGATCTGTGCCGAGCTCTACATCTCGCTGGGCACCGTGAAGTCTCACCTGGGCAATATCCAGGCACGTCTCGCCGCCCGCAATCGAGTCGAGATCGCCGCTCGGATGTGGGAGTCGGGCGTGATGAATCGGCCGAACGGCTGACCCCTGCTCACACTTTCGGCCATTGTGCCGATGCGGGCAACATCGGGCCTCGACCAGGATGGAAGTCATGAGTTCAGACACCAACGACCAACCATCGTCCGCACCCACAGCCGCCGCCAACACCTACTCCGGTATCGACATCGACACCGGCAACGCCATCGACATCGGCGCCCCTGCCACCGCCACGCGCCGTCCTGCAGGCAGGGCCCGGATTGCGACTCTCGACGTGCTGCGTGGGATCGCCCTGTGCGGGATCATGATCGTCAATCTCCCGCCGATCTTCGGCCTCGGCGTTCTCGACGAATCCGGCGCCGTCGAGAGCCTCCGCGCTTTCGAGCAGGACATCGTGCAGAACCGGTTCTTCCCGATCTTCTCCATCCTCTTCGGCATCGGCTTCGGCATCATGTGGAACTCCGCCACGGCTCGCAGCCCCCGCCCCAGACTGGCGCTGCTGCGCCGATTCCTGTTCCTCGGACTCCTCGGTGCCGGCCACATGGTCCTACAGCCCGGTGAAGCTCTGCTGCCGTACGCAATCGCGGCGATCGTCATCCTGCTTCCCTCGACCTGGATACCGGCCCGGGCCCTGGCCGTGTCGTCCGCACTCGGCGGAGCGCTGCTCCTGGCCGCAGGTGTGTGGTCCGGTGGAGGACTCGTCATCATCCCGGGCCTGTTCTTGCTGGGATTTGCTCTTGGGTACACCGACATGGTTCGCCGTGCTCTGCGTCATCCGGACCGGCTGGCCCTGATCGGTGCGCTGAGCGCGACCATCTCCGTCCTCGGCTTCCTCCTCACCGACTTCCACACCCGCCAACTGCACCAGTGGATTACGGCCGGACTGGGCATCACCATGGCCCTGAGCCTCGTCGTCATCGTCATGCTGCTCATGCTCACCCCCGCCGAGGCGCTTCTGCGGCCGGTCTTCGCACCGCTGGGTCGCATGGCGCTGAGCAACTACATCGGAGCCACACTGCTCATGCTCGCCGTCAAGGCCGTTGAACCCGACCTGGCGCAGTTCGATGACCATGGCGGATATCTGGCAGGCGTGATCGTCTGCGTCGGCATCATGGTCATCCAGATCGTCGTCTCGGCGCTGTGGCTGCGCTTCGTCGGACAGGGACCGCTGGAGACACTCTGGCGCCTCGTCACCTGGGGTCGCGAGGGTGCTCGAGCCTGAGACCGGATACGACCGCAGACGCAGATCGCCGAGGTGGGGGTTCCCACCTCGGCGATCGTGCTTCTCGAGTGTTCAGGTCAGTCCGCGACGCCCTGAAGTTCGTGATCAAGAGTGATCACACCGTAGCTCCAGCCCTTGCGACGGTAGACGACAGAGGGTTTGCTCGACTCCTCGTCGATGAACAGATAGAAGTCGTGTCCGACGAGCTCCATACGGTTGAGCGCTTCTTCGATGCCGATGGGAGCGCCGTCGAATGTCTTCTCACGCAGAACCACGGGTGAGTCCCCTTCGGCCTTGATGCGGCCGTTCGTCTGATCGTTGTTCGCGGATTCGTTCGCGTCGATCGCTTGGCCCTCATCGGGAACCAGAGACTCGGCGACGGGCATCTTCGCCAGGGCCTCGGCTGTGGATTCCTTCCGGTGGTGACCGGCTCGAGGAACCTTGTTGCGGTCTCTGGCGCGCCGTAATCGCTCGACGAGCTTCGCCCAGGCCAGATCCAATGCTGCATATTTGTCGCTCGCCATGGCCTCCGCACGGATGGCCGGGCCCTTCGCAACGACCGTGAGCTCTACTCGCTCGCTCGTCTCCGGCTGACGGGAGTTCTTCTCATGAGCGACGTGTACCTCGACTCGTTGGGCTCGGGGTGCAAGCTGCTCGACCTTCGCGATCTTGTCCTCAATGTGGGCGCGAAAGCTGTCGGAGATGGTCAGTTGACGTCCGTTGACAACAATGTCCATGATGCGTCCTTAGCGACTCGTTCTTCGGATTCATCCGATCCCATTCCCTTGGATGGGTACCCCCCGTTATACAGTAAAGGGAGAGACAAATCGAGTGCCCCCGCGGCCGAGACCGAGAACGGCTCCTGCAACGGGTCTGATCTGCACCGATGCTAATACCCTTGCGCTTTCTGCCAGAGTCGCTCCGGTCGTCGCGAAGTCATCGACGAGAAGATCGACACCGGATTCCAGCGCGGTTTCACCGCCCTCCCCAGACAACATCGAAGGCAGCATCGCTGGGTTGAGATACTGCGATTTCGCCACGTTGCGCTCCCTGGCATGGGCTCCCAGACCGACCTGATCGTGATGGCGTCTGGTGAGGAGGACGTCGACCACCTCCAAAGACAGTTCGGGGACGAGTTCTCCCGCACGGCGAGCCAGGGCTGCGGTGTGGGAGCCGCCTCGGCGTCTCAGCGCCCGCGGGGAGCTCGGCGCGGGAAAGAGTCTGACCCGACCTCCCGGATGATGAGCCAACTCCAAGGCTGCTGTGACAGAACGAGCCAGCGCCAGGGCAAGAGGGTCGAGAATGTCCCGGCGGCCGTTGTCTTTGAAGCTGACCACCATATGAGAAATCTGCGAGCTGTATTCTGAGACTCCGACGACGGGAATCTGACCGTATCTCGGTTCCATGGCTCGCGGGATGCCCCCGAGAAGGTTCAGGCACGCCGTGCACAGGGAGACGTCCTCCCGCCCGCAGCCGGCACACCGGCGGGGCAGGAAGAGTTCGCCGAATTCGGTCAGCAGTCCCATGGGAGAAATCTACTATGCCGCGTCTGCGGGCGGGGCCGCTGTCTCCGGCTCTCCGGAGCCTCAGCCTGGGTAGGAGGGGTATTTCGCCGAGATGTCGATGAGCTTCTGCCAAGCATTGGAATTGTAGGAGTAGATCTCTCCGGATGAGCTCGTCACCAGGATCGAACGACCGTCCTCACCGGAGGCGATCCGACTGCCGTCGGGGACCTCTCCCAGCTGTGCAGGAGGCCCTGTGACCCCGATGCGGAACGGCTGGACTTGTTCGCCCTCCGATGCGGCCAACGCCACCAGCGAGGTCGATCCGGCCCAGGAGATGTCCTTGATCTCGTCGAAGTTCGACCCGACCTCGATCGGCGCGTCGGACACGGCGCTGGACGGATTTCCCGCCTTGTCTCGCGGGATGCCGACGACGTCGATGCGTGAGGGCTCTCCCTTGTGCCTGCTCAACAGCGCGATCCGAGTGCCGTCGCGGGAGACTTCCACATCGATGAGGTCTCGACCGGAGAGGAAGTCCGCGGCGATCGTGTACTCCTTGCTGTCTTCGCCGATGGCCGTGAGCTTTCCCTTATTGTCGCGTTCCCCGGTCCAGACCGTGTTGAACCGATCGATGCTGGGGCGTACGAGCCTCTTGCCCTTGAGGATCGGAGTCGCGTCAACGGTGTCGGCCTTGAGGCGCATCAGCTCCTTCCCGGAGTTCTGCAGGTAGACGTAGAGCGAATCGTCGAACGAGACCGCCGGGTCGCTGGCCTTGGCCTTCGACAGGTCCGGACTGTTCTCGACTTTCGCCACGGTTGTGCCCGAGATGCGTGAGAGCCGGTCTTTGGCCAGCACCACCGGGGGCCCGTCGACCTGGACCGAGGAGTCGGTCTTCGGCTGCAGACTCTCCGACACGGCCTGTCCCCCGATGGTCAGTTCGATGCTCGAAATTGACGGGATGACCTTCAGCGTCGATGCGATCTGCTGTCGGATCATTCCCTTCTCCTGGTCCGTCGGCGCGTCACCCTGGTTGCTCAAGGCGATGTGCGCCACGCCGTTCTCGATGGTCACCACGTTCGTATCGCTGAGTTTCACTCCGTCGGGTATCGACGTCACGACCGCGCCCGAGAGATAGGAGGCCGGGCCGCTGAGGAGTTCGTTGATGAGTGCTGTGGGCGTCGACGAGGAGCGGAGGAACCAGCGGGAATCGGGAACCAGGTAGGAGTAGTCGGAGGTGAAGAACTGCAGCGAGTAGTTGAGGAAGATCGTCTGGAACTCTGTCTGGGATATCAGCAGACCGTCGGGCGCCGAGGCGATGCGCCACTCACCATTCTCCTGCCGCAGGGAGAACTCCAGATTCGACTGGGTACCCGATTTGGCGGAGTTGAAGATTCCCGACGAGTTGACGAGTCCGACGACCGGCACAGACATCGTCAGCGTCTTCTGGTCGGAGGTGATATTTTGGTTGACCGAATCCAGATCGGTGTCATTGGGCAGCAGCGACACCGATTCCTGCGGGTTCCACTCCTGTGCCTCGGCCTCGGTGAGGAAGGACTTGGCGACAGAGAAGTTGTTTCCGGTTCCCGCGCCGGCGGAGAGGAAGCCGCGGACGATGTCACCGACGCTGTCGCCGGGTTCGGGTCCGTCTGGGATCCGAGCGCTGCTGGCACCCGGGTCACCGGATCCTGCTTCGATGTGTCCCACGGGCGAACTGCTCGGGATCGAGGAGCAGGCCCCCAGCGCCAGGCTGGCCAAGACTGCGAGGATGAGCATCTGCAGACCCTTCTTACTTCGGGACGTCGTCATGACTGCGATCCTCCTTTGGGTGCTGCATCCGGGGGCCAAACGGTGTCCATGTCGATGTCAAGGTCAGTGTCGTCGCCGACTGGAGGCTCGGTGTCTGCATCAGAATCGGTCTCTGCGTCGCCGGCGTGCTCGGTGGATTCAGCGGTATCGGTGGCTTCGTCGGTATCGGTGGCTGCGTCGGTATCGCTGGCTGCGTCGGCAGCAGTGTCTGCGTCGGCGTGGTCGAGTACGTCGACTGCGGGTTCGGAGTTCTTGGAGCTGTCCTCGGCATCCGAACTCTCAGCGTCGTCATCGATGATGTCAGCGTGACTGCGGACAACCTCGGGCACATCAACATACCCTTCGTCGGTGGGAGGAGTCTGACCGGTCTCAACCACGATGGGAATGGATCCGGTCTGGATCCGCACGGAACCGTCCGAGGACAGCGGACCGGCCACAAGGGCTGCACCCTGGATCTGGGCATCCCGAGGCGGCAGAGGCAGAGGCGAAGAGGTGATCTCCTGATCGGGACGGCGCGGGATCGTCAGACGGAAGCATGAGCCTTCTTCAGGTTTGCCCCAGACCTGCAGCCAACCATTGTGCAGGTGGGCATCCTCGAGCGAGATCGCCAGTCCCAGACCAGATCCGCCCAGGGTGCGTTTGCGGGCGGGATCCGCACGCCAGAAGCGGTCGAAGACGTGCTCGACCTGTTCGTCGTTCATTCCCACACCGTGGTCGCGCACACTCACGGCCACCGCCTCGGCGTTGGAGGCGACATAGATGTCGATCGGGTTCGACTCCCCGTGCTCGATCGCGTTGACGACGAGGTTGCGCACGATCCGGGTGATGCGCACGCGATCAACTTCGGCCATCACAGGCGAAGACGGGGCATGGACGACGATGTTCGTGTGCATCTGATCGGCCACCATCGACACTGTCTCGATGATCGAGGTGACGATGGCTCCAATGTCGACGGGCTTGGCCACCAAGGCAGCGGCACCGGCATCATAACGGGAGATCTCAAGCAGGTCCGAGAGGAGGTTGTCGAATCTCTCGGCCTGCGAATTCAGCAGCTCGGCGCTGCGGGCCGTGACGGGATCGAGGTCATCACGGGAGTCGTAGATGAGGTCCGCAGCAGCCCGAATGGTGGTCAGAGGTGTGCGCAGCTCGTGAGAGACGTCGGAGACGAACTGGCGCTGGAGGACTGACAGTCGCTCCATCTGCTGGATCTGGTGCTGAAGGGTATCGGCCATGTCATTGAAAGACTCCCCCAGCACCGCGATTTCGTCATTGCCGTGGACGGGCATGCGTTCGTCCAGGTCACCATCGGCGATCAGACGTGCCACCTCGGCGCCGGTGCGCACAGGTGTGACGACGAGTCGGGTGACGATCCACGCCACAGCACCCACGAGAACGACGAGAACGAGGGCAGCGACGAGCATCGACCTCTGGACGAAGTCGAGGGTGTCCTGCTGCTCGGACAAGTCGCCCAGATAGTAGAGCTGGAACTGACCGGCGTTGGGGATCTGGAGCTCCTGGGAGATCAGGAGCCCGGGGCCGGACCCATCGGGAAGCGCCACCGACTGGTAGAGCATATCGTCGGTCGGGGCCTTGCCGATGGCGTCCTTGAGCTCATCGGTGATGGGAACGTCGGTCGCCGCACCGTCGGAGTCTGTCGACCCGGCACTGACCGTCGAAAACGAGGAGTTCGGATCGCTGGGTTCCAAGGTCAGCGAATACACGGATCCGGTCGACCGGTTGTAGATCGACGACAGCTGAGAGCTCAGATTCTCCTGTGTGACGGCCTGCCCGTCGACGGGGGCGAGGCTGCGCAGCTCGGAGACGATGGTCCCGGCCTGGGATGACAGGGACTGGAGCCGAGTGTCGAAGAGGCCACGCGAAATCTGCTGTGACATGTACGTCCCCACCCCGAAGATGGCCACGGAGGTGAGGACGATGGTGAGGACGACGATCCGCAGCTGCAGGGAATGACTGAACGAGCGGAGGAGGAACTTCCAGAACGTCCGGATCGCCGAGGCTGCGGTGCGGATCGCTCCACCCACAGCCGGGGAGCGACTCACGCCGCTCTGCCTGCCTTATATCCGACGCCGCGAACGGTGACGATGATGTCTGGCTTCTCCGGGTCGCGTTCGATCTTCGAACGCAGACGCTGCACGTGCACATTCACGAGGCGCGTGTCCGCAGCGTGCCGGTATCCCCACACTTCTTCGAGCAGGGTCTCGCGGGAGAAGACCTGCCATGGCTTGCGGGCCAGGGCCACCAGCAGATCGAACTCGAGCGGAGTCAGTGAGATCGGGGAACCGCCCTTGGTCACGGTGTGACCGGCAACGTCGACGACGACATCGCCGACGGTGAGCAGCTCCGGCGCCTGAGGTTCGGAGATCCGCAGGCGGGCTCGCACCCTGGCAATGAGCTCCTTGGGCTTGAAGGGTTTGGGAACGTAGTCGTCGGCACCGGATTCGAGCCCGAGGACGACGTCGACGGTGTCAGATTTCGCCGTGAGCATGATGATCGGCACCGAGGAGATCTCGCGGATCTCTCGGCAGACCTCGAGTCCGTCCTTTCCGGGCAGCATGAGGTCGAGGAGGACGAGGTCCGGGTTCACCTTCTCGAATTCTCCGAAGGCCTGATCACCGGTAGCGCAGAAAAAGGGCTCGAAGCCTTCACTTTTGAGCACAATTCCGATCATTTCGGCCAAAGCCGTGTCATCATCAACTACGAGGATACGAGCGTTCATCTGTCCATTGTCGCTTATGAGAGTCCAATCTTTCGACCTCGACACCCCCACCCGTGAACGCAGACGTTGTGAACTCGACTTCAGGGGGCGATTCGACTCGGCGGCGGACTGCGAAACATGGCAGGATTGCTTGGTGATGGGACGATCGAATGCGTGGACCTCCGAGGTCGATTGGCAGACCGGTCAGTGGCAACGACGAGGTCAGGGCCCGACGCATCACGAATGGCACCCGCCTTCCCCGCGTGGAGTCCTGGCCAAACGACCGCTGACCTTCTTCGAGGTGCTCGATTCCGGTTTCCGGCTTCTGCGCTTCATCCCCGGCCTCACCATCGGTGCGGCACTCATCGTGTTCACGCTCTGGACTCTCCTCCTCACTGCCGTCGGAACCTTCGTCGTCCTTGAGTTCCTGCCCTTCCTCAACGAACTCGTCAGCAATGACGATGCGATGTCCGGGTTCTTCCTGCTCGCACAGATGGGATCGTTCGCGATCAGCCTGCTCAGCCTCGGCGTCGCCCATTTCCTTGCCGGGCTGGCCGCGGCTGGTGCCGAGAGCTCGTTCGGGGCACGCAAGACCACGCTGACGCAGTCGTGGATGTCTCTGCGCGGGCGCCGGTGGTCACTGATTCTCGCCGCAGCGCTCCTGGGCACGATCAATCTGGGTCTGCTCATTCTGCTCGGACTGCCTTCTCTTCTCTTCGCACTGTTCGACAACACGGTCCTCGCGATCGTCACCGCTTTCATCGCTTTGGGTCTCTGGCTCTGCGCCCTGATCTGGCTCAACCTGCGATTCGCCTTCACCGGGACCGCGATCTCCGTCGAAAGGCTGGGTGTACGTGCCGGGCTGAAGCGCTCCTGGAGCCTGACCGGCACAGGTTTCTGGCGCACCCTCGGACAGCTGGGCCTCGGCTACCTCCTGTCCAACCAACTGGTTCAGCTCGTCATCACGCCCCTCGTCACGGTCATCACCGTGATCGCCACGATCGCCATCGGCACCGCTGACGCCAGCTCCATGTCGATGACGATCATCCTCGTCATCGCGGGAGCGATTCTCCTGCTCCTGACGACCGTGTCCTCGGCGATTCTCTTCGCCTACTTCTCGTGCCTCGTCTGTGTCTGCTACTTCGACCAGCGCATGCGCTCCGAAGGCTTCGACCTGGTCCTCATCCGTCGCGAGGAGGGCACCGCATGAGCCTGCTGAGCAGTTCGGTCATCGACCGTGACACCGGCCGTGAGTGGGTCGAGCACGAACTGTCGAAGACGGAGTACTCCGACACCGACCTGACCCCTCTGGAACAGCTCGGACAATGGTTGAGCGACATCTGGAACGCGATCGTCTCCGGGGCGCTGCAGGGCAACTCTCCGTGGCTGATCCTCATCGTCGTCGTGGCCCTGGCCGCCATCGTCGGTCTCATCATCTGGCGGGTCCGACGGGTCGGGCTGCGGAAGACGACTCTCCCGCTGGCGGCCTTCGATCCTGTCGTCGCCTCACCTGAGCCCGGTCCCTGGAGGGACAGCGCGCGGGCCGCCGCGCAGCGCGGCGATATGAGGTCCGCGGTCATCGACTCCGCACGCGCCATCTTCGCCGTGCTGTCCCAGAAGCACATCGTCACACTCGATTCGGCGTCGACGGCCAGCGAGCTCAGCCGTACGGCCGGAGGCGCACTGCCCGAGCACCGGCTGGAGCTGGCCCGGGTTGCGGAGGTCTTCAACGACCTCCTCTTCGGCGAGGACTCGGCCCGGACCTCAACCGCTTCGCTGCCTGCGACCTATACCGAGTTCCTTGCACTCGATGAGGCCTTGAGCGCCCTGAGCCCCCGGCACCGATCGGCGGTGGCATCATGAGTGCCCTCATCGACGTCGCCACCAGAGGCACACGGTCGCGTGCGGCTGTGCCCCTGACGGCTCGACTGAGATCGGCTGGAGTGTGGATCGTCGCGGCCGTCGCCATCCTCATCACCGTGATCGCGACGATGCTGATGACGTCCGATCGTGACTCCGAGGCACCGCTGCACTATGACTCCACGGCTCGCGAGGGCACGAAGGCCATGGTCGAGACGCTGCGCGACCATGGGGTCGATGTCACCACCACCGAGGATTTCGACACCGCCCATGAAGCCTCGGGCCAGCCCGGGACGACACTCCTGATCCCGACGAAGGCTGATCTGCTCTCGCAGGGCGACATCGACGGCTTCCGGTCCCAACTCGCCGCCAATGACAACCGGCTGACCCTCATCGATCCCGGCTACTCGGTCCAGGACTTCACCGACCGCATCACGGTCGATGACAGCCTCAGCCCCCTGGCGACACCGGATGAGATCTCACAGCCTGACTGCGAGGTCCCGGCCGCCCGGGCTGCAGGTGCGGTGGAGACCGGTGATGCGCAGTACGCCGAGGCACGGAAGGGTATTCAGGGGCTGAGCACCTGCTATCCGTTCGCCGGCCCCGGCGTCACTCAGATCGCCGGCGGCGAGGTCACCCCCGGGTCGGCTCACGGACAGCTCATCGTCGATGAGGGCGGCGGAGGCAAGGGCGATTTCCCTGTCACCGTGCTCGGCAATTCTGACTGGGTGACCAATGCCGGCATCGATGAGGAGGGCCATGCCTCGCTGGTGCTCTCCCAGTTGTCACAGACCGACCATCTTGTCGTCTACTACCCCACCGAATCCGGTGAGTCCGAGTCGGCTCCGTCGACTCTGGACTATGTGCCCAGCTGGTTCATCGCCGGTGCCCTGTGGCTGGCTCCGTGCGTGCTGATCCTGCTGCTCATCCTCGGCCGCAGGTTCGGCCCTCTGGCCGTCGAACGCCTCCCGGCCATCGTTCCCGCGGTGGAGACGGTGCACGGGCGGGCTGCTCTGGCCGCTCGCAGCCATGACCGGACCGGGGCTCTGCACACTCTGCGCACGGGCGCCCTGCTGCGCATCGCGAAACGGTTGGCCTTGGGTCCTGAGGCCGGCCGCCACGACATCATCGCCGGAATCGTCAACGCGACTGGCCGCGACCCGGCCCAGGTCGAATCGGTCTTCTCCTCCGCGGTGCCCCGCACCGACTCAGATCTGGCGAACATCGTCCATCTGCTCACTCTCATCGAAAGCGAGATCTCATGACACAGGCTCCAGGCGAGAACTCCGCCCAGCAGCAGAACCCCGCACAGCCGCAGCAGACCCAGCCGGCGGCGCAGCCCCAACCGGCTCAGGAGCGCGATCCTCTGCGGGATTCGTTCATCGATGTGCGCGCGCAGATCGCCAAGGCCGTCGTGGGCCAGGACGAAGCGGTCACCGGTATGCTCATCGCCCTGCTGTGCCAGGGCCACGTGCTGCTCGAAGGTGTGCCCGGTGTCGCCAAGACATTGCTGGTGCGCAGCTTCGCCACCTCGGTCAGCCTCGACAACGCCCGCATCCAGTTCACGCCCGACCTCATGCCCAGCGATGTCACCGGTTCCCTGGTCTACGACGCATCCGTGTCGAACTTCGAGTTCCGACCCGGCCCGGTGTTCACGAACATCCTCATCGCCGATGAGATCAACCGCACGCCGCCCAAGACGCAGTCGGCTCTGCTCGAGGCCATGGAGGAACACCAGGTCTCGGTCGGCGGCGGGTCCCGTGCCCTGCCCGAACCCTTCATGGTCGCAGCTACCCAGAACCCCCTCGAGTACGAGGGCACCTATCCCCTGCCCGAGGCGCAGCTCGACCGGTTCCTGTTCAAACTCGTGCTCGGACTGCCCGAACGTGAACTGGAATTCGAGATCCTCGACCGTCACGCGCGCGGCTTTGACGCCTCCCACCTCGCCGAGGCGGGGCTGACCCCGGTCGTCGATTCGGCCATGATCGCCCAGGCTCGGGAGCGAATCGCCGAGATCTACATCGCGCCGCAGGTCATCACCTATATCGTCGATCTGGCCCGAGCGACTCGACAGGCACCATCATTGGCCCTGGGCGTCTCTCCCCGCGGTGCCACGCGGATGCTCGGTGCCGCACGCGCCTATGCCTGGCTGTCGGGTCGCGGCTACGTCACCCCCGATGACGTCAAGGCCCTGGCGCACATGACCCTGGGTCACCGTGTGATCCTGCGTCCCGAGGCGCAGATGGACGGACTCAACGTCGATCAGGTCCTCAACTCGATCATCGCGACCACCGAAGTCCCGCGCTGAATGACCACACGACTGCTCCTGCTGGCCCTGCTCGGGCTCATCCCCGTCATGCTCGTGCCGGGATGGACGAGTGCCTTGATCGTGTCCGGCATCATCGTCATCGTCGCGCTGCTCGACTTCTTCCTCGTACCCCCGCCGAGGCTGGTCGCCCTCCAGCGCACGCCCGGGCCCATGGTCCGACTGGGTGACGCCACCGACTGCACCCTCACCGTGGTCAACGACTCCCCCAGACGTCTGCGCATCGCGGTCCGTGATGCGTGGTCACCCAGTGCCGGGGCGAAGAGCACCCGCTCACGATTCGACCTCCCCCCAGGCGAGAGCACGCAGGTGGTGACACAGCTTCTGCCTGTGCGCCGCGGGGCACTGCACGCAGACAAGGTCACCATCCGCTCGCGCAGCGTCCTCGGTTTCATCGCCCGGCAGAAGAGCTTCGATGTTCCGGCGATCGTGCGGGTCCTGCCTCCGTTCATCTCTCGCCGCGAACTTCCCTCGAAGACGCAGAAGCTGCGAGAACTCGACGGGCGGTCCGCCGTGATGATCCGCGGTATGGGCACGGAGTTCGATTCGCTGCGCGACTACGTCGACGGTGATGATGTGCGCTCAATCGATTGGCGCGCCAGTGCCCGCTCCCAGGACCTGGTCGTCAAGACCTGGCGTCCCGAGCGTGACCGCAGGGTCGTCATCGTCGTCGATTCCTCACGGCTGGCTGCGCGACGGTGCGCAGACGGCACGATCTTCGATGCCGCGTTGGAGTCTGCTCTGCTGCTGACGGCCCTGGCCTCTGGAGCAGGTGACCGCGTCGATGTCGTCGTCGCCGATGCACGCATCCGCGCAATCGCCTCGAGCCATCGGTCGAAGGACCCGGTCCATGACCTGTCGGTGGCGCTGACGACGGTCCACCCGGAACTCTACGATGCCGACTGGGAGCAGATTTCGACGACTGTTCTGGCCACGTCACGCCAGCATGCCCTCGTCGTCCTCGTCACCGCTTTGGATGAGGGCAGCGTCTCCGATGAGATCCTGCCGGTTCTGCCGACATTGTTGGCCCGTCACCGGGTGGTGCTGGCCTCGGTGGAGGATCCTGGCTTGGGTGAGCTGGCGGCCAAGCGCGAGAGCACCGATGAGATCTTCACGGCCGCCGCTGCGGAATCGGAGCTGCTGACGTCGAAGTCACTGCAGACCCGTCTGCGCGGAGCAGGTGTCCAGTCCGTCGAAGCCGGTCCCGATGACCTGCCCGGTGCGCTGGCTGACCTCTACATCAATCTCAAGGCCACCGGGAAGCTGTAGGCGCTTCACAGGCCAGTGGAGGCCTTGACCGGTCGGTGGTCAGGATCTCTACCGGTCGGTGGCGAGGATCTCTACCGGTCGGTGGCGATGATCGAGTAGCCAGCCTGGTGCTCGTCGAGGTCGGCGCTGAGCCCGGCCCTGGCGGCACGTTTGCCGAAGTACCAGGCGTAGGCGATGACCAGCGCGGTATAGGCCACGCCGATGGCGATCTTCAGGGCCGGTGGAATCGGGTTCGGGGTGACGAATCCTTCGATGAGTCCCGAGATGAACAGCATGATGACCAGACCACCGGCGACGGTCAGCAGCGACCTGGCCTCCGAAGCGAGCTTATTGCGCCGCAGCTGCGGCCCCGGCACCACCCAGGCGAAGAACAGTCTCAGTCCCGCCGCAGCGGCGAGGATGATGCAGCTGATCTCGGGGATTCCGTGCGGGAGGATGTACAGGAAGAAGTCGGAGCCGCGGTCGAACTCGAACATCATCGCACCGGAGAAGCCGACGTTGACTGCGTTGGAGAACAGGCCAGAGACGACGAAGACTCCGGTGATGCCCAAGAGCACGAACTGCACGGCGATCCACGCATTGTTCGTCCACACCCCTACGGCGAAGAAACCGTTCGGGTTCTCTTTGTAGTAGTCGACGAAATCATGTTCGGCGAACTGTTTGCGGAAGGCGTGGTCGCCGAAGGTCTCGAGGACCTCCGGGTGCATGCCAGCCCAGATCCCGGCCAAGCTCGCCACCGCCAGGAAGCACACGGCGACGATGAGGAAGTCCCACCGCAGTCGGTAGATCGACAGCGGCAGACTGATGACGAAGAAGCGAGAGAGACCGCTCAGCCCGCCGGCGGGAACCGCCGAGAGATGGTTGCGTGAGCGGTGGACGATCGCCGACAGCCGCGCAGCCTCCAATGAGTCAGGGGCCACCGTCATGATCCGCGACAGGTCCTTCGATGCGTCTCGATAGAGGTCGAGGAATCTGTGGGTCTGGGCCGGACTGAGAGTGTTCTTCTTCGCCAGCATGGACAGTTCTCGCCACTCGTCGCCGTGCAGTTCGGCCAGCAGATTCGGGTCCATGGTTCAACCCTATCGGAGACTCCTCCCGTCCAGAATCGGTGTCCGAGGCGATCGGCCATGAAGTGGCGATGCGAATTATGACAGGATGGATTCGTGAGTACTTTGGTGACGGGTGAAGCCGTCGAGCTGAGCATCCAGCCCGCGGCCCTGGCGGCGCGCGCGTTGAGCTGCCTCATCGACTTCATCGTCTACTCGATCGTCAACATCGGTCTCATCATCGCCATGTTCTGGTTCCTGCTGCAGATCCTCGACGTCAACGAACTCCTGCTGACATCGGTCACGACCATCATGAGCATCTCGGTGTTCGTGCTCCTTCCGATGATCATCGAAGTCCTCACCCATGGCCGCTCAATCGGCAAACTCGCCCTCGGCCTGCGCGTCGTCCGCGACGACGGTGGAGCCGTGCGAGCCAGGCATTCCTTCATCCGCGCCATTCTCTGGCCCTTCGAAATCCTCTCCACCGGTGGCGGCCTGGCGGCCCTTTCCGGGCTGGTCTCGCCGCAGTCCAAGCGCCTCGGCGACTATATGGCAGGGACGATGGCCGTCAGCGAACGCACCGCCCCGCCCCAACCGGTCCGCACGCATGTCTCACCGCACCTGCAGAATTGGCTGGCGGAGACCGACATCGCCACTCTGCCTGCCGGACTGCACCGACGGGTGGTGCAGTTCCTGTCGATGTCGGAGAACCTGGGCCGCGAATCGCGCTGGGAGCGGGCGAAGGAACTCGCCACCGAACTCAATCCCTATGTCGCACCGGCACCGCCGGAGGGCACGATGCCCGAACAGTTCCTGTCAGCGGTCATCCACCGGCAACGCTCCGCCGAGTTCGCCAAACAGCAGCGCCGCAGCGAACAGTCCCAAGCCTTCCGCGCAGGAGTCAACACCCTCCCACATGGACTGAGCCTGCAGAACCGCTAGGGTTCCACAGGCTCAGATTCGACTCAGCACCATCTCGGCAGCCACCTCATCAGCGGCTCAGTACCGGTAGTGCTCGGGCTTGTACGGTCCGGCGACGTCGACTCCGATGTATTCGGCCTGTTCCTTCGACAGTTCGGACAGATTCGCTCCGAGAGCAGGCAGGTGGAGGCGAGCAACCTTCTCGTCGAGTTCCTTCGCCAGCCTGTGCACATCGTTGTCGTAGCGATCGGGGCTGACCCAGAGTTCGATCTGGGCGAGCACCTGGTTGGCGAACGAAGCACTCATCACGAACGATGGGTGACCTGTCGCGTTGCCCAGGTTGAGCAGGCGGCCCTCGGACAGGACGAGGAAGTCCGTCAGCTCACGGTCCAGACCCAGTTCGGCAGGGACGGGCACGCGCCACTCGTGGACCTGCGGTTTGATCTCGACCTTGGAGACTCCGGAGATCTTGGCCAGCCCGGCCAGATCGATCTCATCGTCGAAGTGTCCGACGTTGCCGACGATCGCTCCGGGCTTGAGGCTTTGGAGCACCTCGACTCCGACCACACGAGTGTTGCCGGTGGTTGTGATGATGATGTCAGCGGTCGGTGCCACCGTGGCGAGGTGTTCGACCTGGTAGCCGTCCATTGTCGCCTGCAGGGCGCAGATCGGGTCGATCTCCGTCACGATGACCCTGGCACCCTGACCACGCAGCGCCTCGGCGGCTCCCTTGCCGACGTCACCATAGCCGACGACGACGGCGATCTTGCCGCCGATGAGGACATCGGTGGCGCGGTTGAGACCATCGGGCAGGGAATGGCGAATGCCGTAGCGGTTGTCGAACTTCGACTTCGTCACCGAGTCGTTGACATTGATGGCGGGGAATGGAAGGTTCCCTTCCTCTGCCAGGCGATAGAGACGGTTGACTCCCGTCGTGGTCTCCTCGCTGACGCCCTTGATGCCGGCAGCCATGCGAGCGAAGCGGCCGGGTGAGGCCTCGAGTGATTTCCGCACCTGTGCCAGTAGGACCTTGAACTCCTCAGGGTCGTCCTCGCCCGCGGTGGGCACTCCCCCGTCGACTTCAGCCTGTGCACCCTTAAGGACGTACATGGTGGCGTCACCGCCGTCGTCGAGGATGAGGTTCGCGCCCTCATCGAAGTCGAAGATCTTGTCTGCGGCCCACCAGTACTCTTCGAGGGTCTCGCCCTTCCAGGCGAAGACCGGCACACCGGCCGGTGCGTCGACGCTGCCGGTGCCGACGACGACAGCGGCAGCTGCTTCGTCCTGAGTGGAGAAGATGTTGCAGCTGGCCCAACGCACCTGAGCCCCGAGTGCGACGAGGGTTTCGATGAGCACGGCTGTCTGCACCGTCATGTGCAGGCTGCCGGCGATGCGGGCTCCTGTCAGCGGCTTGCTCTGGCCGAATTCTTCGCGCAGTGCCATGAGTCCTGGCATCTCTCGTTCGGCGAGTCGGATCTGGTGTCGGCCGGCCTCGGCCAGACTCAGATCGGCAACCTTGAAGTCGGTGGAATCGAGCACGGTACCTCCATCGGGAACGGAAACTGTTGTCGTCTGTCTCGAGTCTATTGCCTGCGAGCCTCGACGAACTCACTGACCCGAGCGGTCAGTTCGCGCAGGCTCTCCGGATCGCTGGCTTCGACATTGAGTCGCACCAGGGGCTCCGTGTTCGACTTGCGCAGGTTGATCCACCAGTCGTCTCCCTGTAGCCCGATGCCGTCGAGATCGTCGACCGTGTTGGTCGGAAAGTGACCGGACTCGGACGAGAAGGCGCTGAGGACCGAATCGGGATCGGCCACGGTGAAGTTGATCTCTCCCGACTGGACGTAGAGGTCGTAGTCGGCGACGAGTCGTGACGCCGGTGCCACTGTCTTCGCCAGGGCGGCAATCAGGTGGCAGGCTGCGAGCATGCCGGAGTCCGCACCGTAGAACTCGTCGAAGTAGAAGTGAGCGGAGTGCTCGCAGGCAAAGACGGCATGTTCGGTGCGCATGAGCGTTTTGATGCCCGAATGCCCGACCTTCGAACGCACGGCCCGCCCGCCGGCGGCTGCGATTGTGGCCGGAACGCTGCGGGAGGTGATGAGATTGTGGATGACCACAGGTTCAGCAATGCCTGCGGCCTTGGCGCGAACGATCTCTCGTTCGGCGACGAGCGCGCCCACGGCCGAGGGCGACATGGTCGCTCCGGTTTCGTCGATGAAGAAGCAGCGATCGGCATCCCCGTCGAAGGCAAGTCCCAAGTCCGCACCCTGGTCGAGCACTGCACGGGAGACGTCGAGGAGGTTCTCCGGCTTCAGCGGGTTCGCCTCATGGTTGGGGAACGTGCCGTCGAGTTCGGTGAACAGCCCGATGACGTCGAAGGGCACACTCGCGTAACCGGAATCGGTGCCGAAGACCTCTCCGAGAAGTTTGCCCGCCATGCCGTTGCCGCAGTCGACGACGACCTTCAGGCCTGTGACCTCGCCGACGCGGGTCAGAGTCCGGATGCGTTCGACGTAGCGTTTGCGCATATCCACGGCGGCATCGGCGTCGACCTCGGGTGCGGAGCTGTGGAAGGTGTCAGTGACGACATGTGCCGGCGCCTGCGGTGCCAATTCCTTGATCCGTCCCAGCCCCGAAGCGAGGCTGACTCCTGCGGCACGTGGCCCGCAGATCTTGATCCCGTTGTAGTCGGCCGGATTGTGACTTGCGGTGATCATCGCACCCGGCAGGTCGAAGATCCCGGAGGCGAAGTACAGTTGGTCGGTCGAGCACAGACCCAACAGCACCGCTCGATATCCGGCTGCCTCGATGCCAGCGGCGAAGGCCTGGGCGAAACCGGGTGAACTGGGTCGCATATCGTGTCCCACGACCACCTCGGCGCTCGAATGGAGCTCCGACATGGCTGTGGCGGTGGCCCAGCCGAGGGCAAAGAGCACATCGGCATCGAGCTGGTCGGGGATGCGGCCGCGGATGTCGTAGGCACCGACTGCGGGTTCGAGCGCAGCGGTGCGGGCGCCGACGAGTTCGGGACTGGGTTCGGCGCCGGACATGGACTCGGTCATGAGTCGCCGATGATGCGCAGGTGGCCGTGTTTGCGACCCGGCATCGATCCGTCGCTTCGACCTCCGGAGGTCGAGGGCGACCTGGACGACGATGCCGATGCGGCCTCACCTGCTCTGACGCCCTCTCCGGGACGTCCCGCAGCTTCCCGGACGGCGTCGGCGATGGCCAACAGATCGTCATGGGTGCGCTCGGGCGGGGCCTGCTCACCTTCGATGCGGATGAGCTGCCAACCCACAGGCGGGGTCAGTTTCTCGGCATGGTCGGCGCACAGGTCATGGGCACCGGGCTCGGCGCGACGCGACAGCGGACCGATGACGACACAGGCATCAGCGTGCACGTACGTCATGGTGGCTGCGGCACTGCGCGAGCAGCTGACTTTTGAACACAATCTCACGGCTGACACAGTCAACCACTTTACACGCGAGTACCGCCTGTCCTGGTCAGCCAGGGCCGTATGGTCAGTACAATATTGACTCATGAGTACCAGGCGTCATCGTGATCGGCATGGCCGCGGACTGCGGTCCCCGCTGTTCCTGGCCGACGTCCCCGCGCGTCTGCGTCGGGCGGAGAGCTTCGCACGTGTCGCGGCCGAGGAGTTCGCCCGTTTCCGGGCGCAGGAACCGGCATTGCTCGCCGAGGTGGTGCTGGCCATTGATGCGGTTCCACCGGCGAGTTCCACCGAGCCCGCCTTCGGCCGGGTCTTTCCGGCTACCGCGAACAGGCTCACGCACATCGTCCTCTACCGGCGGGTCATCGAATATCACAGCAGCGGGCAGCGGGACTCGCTCATCGCCGAAGTCGTCGCCGACCAGGTCGAGATCCTCAGGAATTCCTAGCCGAGACGGATGTCGCGGTAGGCCACACCGGCAGGTGCCGGGGCCGGCTGCACCGCGGAGATCCCTGAGTCCGTGGTGACCACATAGCTGGCGTGGACACCGTCGGACTGGGAACCTGAGGCGTTCTCACCGCTGATGACGATGGCGCGGACTGCGTCTGGGGAGACCTCGGCCGGGCTGAATTCGGTGGTGGCGGTGGGATTGAGGTCAATCGACTGGGCCTCCGTGAGCGAACCGTCGTCGAGCATGCCTCTCACCTGCACCTGTCCCTGCCCTGGTGAGAGGTACAGTTTCCCGGTGCCTGTGCGCGGCAGGGCCATGACCTGGGAGTCGGCGAGGGTGTCGGTGGCGTTGATGCTGCCGAAGTCTGTGCTGCCCTTCTTCCCGTCCTGACCGATGAATGCGCTGGCCTCAATGGCTTGGTCCGAATCGAGGACGACGCTTGTGGCGTCAAGATCGCCGAGGTCGGCCTCGGCGACTCCGTGTGCGACAACGGTCATCGATGAGCGCGGAATGTCGATCTCCCCATCGGGCCCATAGGCCTTGAGCGATACCTCTGCCAGGTCATCGCTCGGGTTGGCCACGCGCAGGCGTGCGTCCTTCCCGTCGAGTCCGGTGACGACCTGCTGCGTATCGGCGTCTGCTCCGCTCGTGGCCAGGTCGATGCCCTGAGGGGTGAGACCGTCGAGCACGGTCTCTTGGAGGGAGCCGGCCACGACTCCCCCGTCGACGTTGACATCGACGGCCAGCGATTCCGCTCCGGCGGCGAGTCCACCCAATCGGATGGCTCGCTGCTTCCCAGCCTTGATGCTGACCTCTGTCGGCTCCCCACGCTCTCCCGACGGTGTCATGAGTGTGACTTCGGCCTGCACGGGAACGTCGCCGGGGTTGCTCAGCAGCAGTTGGGAGTTCGATCCTGCGGCTCCGGAGCCAGCCAGGATCCGGAAGTTGCTCGCCGCCGAACCACAGGTCAGTGTCGCGAGCCCGGTGAGGTCTCCGGAGGTGCCTTCGACGGTTTCGACGCCGGTTGTCAGCGCCGGTGCCCCGGGCCGGGCGAACCCGGTGATGAGTTTGGTCTTGTCGATCGGATCGTCACCGGAGACGAAGCCGTCGGAGCTGGGGTTGTCGAAGTTCGCCGACCCACCCAGATCCGCTACCTGGAGACGGGCTGCGGAGACCGAGCCGTCTGCGGCACTGATCGGCGCGGAGGCGGAGACGGCACGTGTGGACACGTTCGAGTCGTCGACGAACTCCGCGTCGGTGCCCTCTGCCTCATCATCGGTCAGGAGCGGACCGGGGCAGATCACACGGGTGTCGGCGGTGGGCATTCTGACCTGCTCGGGACTGCGGTCGAGTGTGCCTGGGGTCAGCGGAGTCAGGAAGGAGGTCGTGGCGACGAGGACTCCCGGTACGGCGATCGCCGCGAAGGTCACGATGCTGCGCATGTGTTTCATGACTTCGCCTCCACAGAATGCTCGGGTGCGGGTTCAGACTGTCGCTGGGACTTTCCCCGAGTCGCTGGCTCGGATTTCCCCCGAGTCGTTCGTGACCAGGCCCGTGTCTGGCGCTGAGACCCGAAGGGGATCGCGACGATGATGGTCAGGAGGCCGAGAATCCAGCCGATGATGACCCCCGGGGCATAGAGCGACGAACCGTAGGTGAGTTCGACCTCGCCGCCGGAAGCTGGCAAGGAGTACTCGGAGGCCCAGCTGATCGTCGACTTCCCTGGCTTCGGCAGGTCCTTGCCATCGAGGCTGGTGGTGATGTTGTCGGAACTATCGGACACGATCAGGGTGCGCCCGTCCTCACCTGGAGCCACCTCGGCGGTGGTGCCGTGCATCGGTGCGGTGCTCATCGTGCCGTCGGGTTCGCGGACGAGGAACCGGCCGCTGTAGGGGGTGTCGACCTGCCACAGGCCACCCGATTCGGTCGGACCGACCTGGACGACTCCGTCGGCGGCGGCCACTGAGTTCGTCAGATTCTTCGCGTCCGAGTCGACGAGGACGAAGTCCACGCCCAGCTGACCGAGGATGGTGCGGACGTCTCCGGCGTCATCGGCCGAGAGTGCCGCGGCGGCCTGAGCGATGAGTGTCTGGTCCTCGGTGATGGGCAGGGGTCGGCGCTCCCACGGCCAGCCGCCGACTGCCTCGGCGGACCGGATGGTCGAGGTCCCGATGACGGTCCCATCGGCGGACGAGAGAAGGCGGGCCCGGACTTCGCCGTCGACGACATCGAGGCGCAACGTGCGTGCCTGAGCATCACCGGCAGCCCGGTCAGCGGCCAACGCCGGGACGGTGCCGTGTTCCTGGGTGGTGACTTTGTCCGCCGAGGTGGTGCTGGGTCCGGCGCTGACGATGATGAGTCCGACTGCGGCGATGGCCACGAGTCCGGACAGACCGCGCATGGGCAGTCGCCGGGAGTTCGACGATTTCGTCGTCGTGGTCTGAGCCCCGAGTGTGAGCAGCATGATCGCGCCGAGGCTGAGCAGGGTCAGTCCCGCGGCAGGATAGGAGCCGATGAGGTGGAAGGGACCGGTTTGGGCCGGGATGAGGACCTGGACGGTGGCCAGCAGAAGCCCAGCAAGGTAGAGTCCCACGGCCCACATCAGGCGTGAGAGTTTGAGGTGAGCTTCGATGAGGGTGAGGAACGCGAGGATGAGCATCGGCAGCACCAGAACCGGTGCCCACAGCTGAAGCATCCCAGGGTTGACGCCGTTGAGGCCGACAGCGGACAGGAGACCGGCCAGCCAGCTCATGTCGATCGTCGAGGGAAAGCCGACCGCGAGGAGGTAGCTGGGCGGTGCCGGTGGAGCCAGGGTCTGTCCGGGCATGACGAAGAGCGCGCCCGGGGCGCTCACGAGGCCGATCAGCCAGGGCCAGGCCAGGAACAGGGTCGGGGCCAGCAGCCACAGGTGGCGCAGACCACGTCCGGTGCACACCAGCACCACGGTGAGGATGATGCCCAGAGGAAGCATCAGCGGCATGCCCGCGATCATCAGGAACAGCAGGAGTCCGGCACCCGCGGCAGCGGCGATCGACCCTGTGCGCAGGCTGCGCCGCAGGGCGATGACGAAGAGCGGTGCCGCAATCCAGACGAGGATCACGCCGAGGCGGCCGTCGGAGAGCGCGGTGACGAAGAGTGGGGCCGCAATCCACAGCAGACCGGCGAATCCGCGCACCCACCGTCGCTTCACGATTGCGCCCGCGGCCCGGTAGGCGGCGATGACGGCAAGGACCGGGGCGAGGACGATCAGGGTCCGGGCCATGATGTCGACGTGGCCCAGGAACGGAACGCTGAGGGCCGCGAGGACCAGCTGGTAGGGGTCGGCGGGAACGGCGGCACCGGTGGAGACGTCAAGGTGAGGGCTGAGCAGTCGGGCGACGATATCACCCACCGTCACGTCGGTGGATCCCAGTGCACCGCCGACGAGGTGGCCGGGGCCGAAGAGACGGAAGGAGACGAAGCCGCTCAGTGCTGCGGCCGCGAGGAGGAGGTAGGTCAGGGGGCTGCGGAAGAGTCCCGAACCGCCGGTGACTTCGAGGCGTGAGAACGAGTCGATGGCCTCTTCCGTGTCACCGACCGGGTTGAGCTCGGTTTCGTCGATGTCGCCGGGGCCGCTGCCAGTGGCCGAATCGGCCTGAGCCAGACGGGCTTCCTCGGCGGAGTTCATGCTCCTGCGCTGGACGGCGAGTTCGTCCGGGTCCGCGTAGAGCGGAGCCACATGGGAGTCGGTGGTGCGTTTGGCCAAGCGATTGCGGCGAGCGTTGGACCGCCTCAGCCGTGAGGTGGTTCCGGCGTCGGAGACGAGCCCGAGCAGTGCGGAGAAGTACCAGGAGGCGGCGCGGACGTTGTTCGACAGGAGTCCCGCCAGGGTGTTCTTCAGCTGGGTGAGAATGAGGAGACAGAAGATGCCGGCGAATCCGGGGGTGGCGAGGCTGAGCCGGTAGCGCTGTTCTGTACGGATCTGAGACTTCGACAGTGGCGGCAGAGGCGAGGAGCCCAACTGGGCGGCCGAGTCTGCGGACACGGTGAGTCCGGCGCGTGGCGCGACGACGACTCGGCGGCCGAGGTCGCGCAGTCGACGCGAGTATTCAAGACCGCGATAGGCCACGCCGAGGACGCGTGACGGAGCTCCGATTCTTTCGAGCTCGGTGGTGGAGATGAGCATGCCGGGCAAGTCGAGGCCCAGTGTCTCCGATTGGCCGTCGCGCTGGCCCTGGTCGACCTCTCCGTCGGCAACCGGGTTGACCCTGGCTCCCGCCGAGGTGGTGGTGACTCCGGCGGAGACGATGTGGTCTCCGTGCATGATCTTGGGACCGACGGCGGCGATCGATTCGGTTGCGCCGATGGCGTCGAGCAGCTCCTCGAGGCAATCGGGTTCCGGGCGTGAGTCTGCGGTGAGGAACCACAGATGGGTGCTCTCGGCAACCTCGGGGAGTGCAAGTGCCTCTGTGACGGCAAGACCCCCGAGATCCACGATCGGGATCTCGGGGTAGGTCTTGCTCAGAGCTGTTTCGAGCTCAACCCTGCTGCTGTCATCGCCTGAGGCGATGACAACGGTGACGGCAGGTTTCACACGACCTGTTTCTTGAGTCGGCGGCGTTCACGTTCAGACATACCGCCCCAGATTCCGAAGCGCTCGTCATTCGCCAGCGCGTATTCGAGGCAGTCTGACCGGACATCGCACGAGGCACAGACACGTTTGGCCTCGCGAGTCGATCCGCCCTTTTCAGGGAAGAACGCCTCGGGGTCGGTCTGAGCGCACAGCGCTTGGTCCTGCCAGGACAGCTCGCCGTCCTCGGCTGCCCCGAAGAGCAGTGAGAGCGGCGATACTGCGGAGTTGTCCGTGGGAAGCGGTGTCAGATCGTTCGGATCGATCGCCAATGGATCAGGCAGAGTATCCGGTGTTCGGGCCCCTGGTTCGACGAACCAGTCTTCGGCACTTCGAGAAGTGACTCCAGGCACGACTGTGGAGAAGTCTTCCCTCTCCTGCCTTTTGCTCTGTGCGCTTTGCACGGTTTTCCCCTTTCTCACTCTCAGCTCACCTACCACTGCGAGCTCCGATTCCGGTACCGTTCGAAGAGCCGAATGGTCTGGGTGCGACCGGCTCCCCGGATGATTCCGGAGGTGAAGCTCGTGCTGACCGTGTCAGCGTGGTGGATGCTCGAATCCGAGGATTCGTGCTAAGTGCGTTCCCCTGTTAAGTATAAATTACACGCGTGTCATTACCGCCCCGTCAAGCCCTTGTGGAGTATTGCAGTGGGCATCTGAGGTTTAATCGAACACACCTTCACATACACACGCTCCGGTAACACCACATGTAGCGACCACTATCTGATACTGACACAACCTGTAGTGAGCAGCTGAGCAAATCTGGAGAATTTCGAAATCATTCGCCGTCAGTGGGAATATGGAGACATGAGAGTCGAATCACTCGCAATCGTCGCCCGCTCCCCGCATCCGCCCACTGAATCCGGGCGCCGAGGCGGCCCGACGACGACAGGGACGCGGCGATGAATGACCGACTGCTCACCGTGTATGCGCCTCCCGTCGAGGAGCACATCGCGGCCGGTTCCGATCTGGCAGCGATCCTTGTCAACGCTCTGCGCCGGAATCGGATCGACCTCAAGGACGGCGACATCCTCGTCATCGCCTCGAAGGTGGTGTCCAAAGCTGATGGACGCCTGCGCAGCGTGAAGGACCGGGCGGAGTTCGAGGACCTCGTCAAGGATTCGTCGAATCACCTCGTTGCCGAGCGGACCTATGCCTCCGGGTCCACCGTCCAGATCGTGCGCACCCAGTCAGGAACCGTGCAGGCGGCCGCCGGACTCGACCAGTCGAATTCCAGCGGCGCCGTCGTCCTCCACCCTCACGACAGCGATGCTTCGGCGCAGAAGCTGCGGCTGCGGGTCGAAGAGTCCTTCTCCGTGCGGATCGGGGTCGTCATCTCCGACACCATCTCGCGGCCGTGGAGGATCGGCGTCGGCGACTTCGCGCTCGGTCTCTCCGGATTCTCAGGCCTCGACGATCAGCGTGGCCGACCAGATGACGATGGCAGGGTGCAATCGGTGACCGTGCGCGCGGTGGCCGATGAGATCGCCGCCGCAGCCGATCTCGTCAAGGGATCATCGCGCGGACTGCCGATGGCACTCGTACGCGGCGCCGGGGGATATCTCGACAACGGCCGAGCCGGGGCGAAGGCCCTGAGCCGTGACCTCGGGGAGGACTGGTTCCGCTACGGCCACGTCGAAGCAATCCACAGAGGTCTCGGCGTCACCGAGCTGCCCGGCCGTGCCGCGGCCGGTGACAACAGCGACGACATCCTCGAACGCGTCTCACGCGCCATCCGCGTCGTCCGCGCCGGAGCGTCACGCACCCCCGGTCAGGCTGCCTGGCGGATGCGCATCGAAGGGTCCGGCTCCCGGATCACCATGGCCCCCTCCGACTCTCCGGCGACACCGCAGGCCGGTGGTCCTCCCCTGCTGGAGGCGATGGTCGGCCTCGGATCTCTCGTCGAGCGCATGCACACTGCGCTCTTCGCCGAGGACCTCAGCGCGACCACGAAGTGGGAGTGGGCCGACGGAGAGCTCGGAGCGTTCCCCCGTGGGGTCCGCATCAATATCGGCCTCCTGACCCCCTGACCATCGGGCTCCTGACTCCCTGACCATCGGGCTCCCGTCCCACTGAACGCCCCATCATCATCGAGAAAGCAGGTCATCCCTCGTGGATCTATCCATCATCAGCCGCACCGGCGGACCCGTCCTCTTCTGGCGCGGCCCCGACTTCGACCGGCTCGACCTCACCGGTCCAGTCGTGGCGAACTGGGTGAACAAGGGCGTCGGCCTCTTCGGCGACTACGACCTCGGCCCTGATTTCACGCTCTTCGTTCCGCTGCCTGCCGGGCTGCACTGGCGAGAGCTCGTCGCCATTCTCAGCGTCCTCCTCGCCGACGGTCGCGTCGTGCTCGGCACGGACAGGTCACCGGCCCCGGATGGTGATTTCCACGCCTTCGTACCGCTGGGCCACCAGGACGATGAGCAACTGGCCGATGCCGAGGAGGTCTT
Source organism: Brevibacterium sp. UCMA 11752 (assembly GCF_021532235.1). NCBI lineage: Bacteria > Bacillati > Actinomycetota > Actinomycetes > Micrococcales > Brevibacteriaceae > Brevibacterium > Brevibacterium sp. UCMA 11752. Next base: position 3,344,991 of record NZ_JACBOS010000003.1, read on the forward strand.
CGTCTACAACCCACCGGCACTGGCGCTGAGCACACCGGTCGATGCGGACTTCATCGACGTCAACTCAGCAATCCGCGCCTACCCAGACGTGACACCTCGGCGGCTCCAGTCCACCGGGACTCTCATCGTCGGTGGCCAGGAGCTCCAGTGGTCCGACTCCCCGAACGATTCCAGATCCGGAATCCTCGTCTCGAACTCAACTCCGGGCCCAGACGAATGGGCGACGTTCCTGGGCCACCTCCTTCGCGGGGGTGAGTCTGTGCTGGCCAACGGGATGGACGAGGCTCGCATTGCGGACCTGGCGAGCAGCCTCGGCGAGGTACGTGGCAGACTGGGCGTATGGACAAAGTAGTTGATACTCCCGCCGAGGCGGTAGCCGATATTGCAGATGGATCATCGATCGCCGTGGGCGGTTTCGGTGTCGTGGGCGTGCCTGAGTTCCTGATCCGAGCGCTCAAGGACCAGGGCGCCAAGGACCTCGAGGTGATCTCGAACAACGCCGGAGTCGACGGACGGGGCTTGGGCCTGCTGCTCGCCGACCACCGCCTCCGCCGGATCATCGCCTCCTATGTCGGTGAGAACAAGGAATTCGCCCGCCAGTACCTCTCCGGGGAACTCGAGGTCGAGCTGACCCCGCAGGGCACCTTGGCAGAGAAGATGCGCGCCGGCGGTGCCGGAATCCCGGCGTTCTACACGATCACCGGTGCCGGCACTCAGGTCGCCGACGGCGGCATGCCGTGGAAGTACGACGCCGAGGGCAACGTCGTCAAGGAGTCACCGGCCAAGGACACCCGCGTCTTCGACACCTTCGGCGAAGAGAAGGAATACGTCCTCGAGGAGTCCCTGGCTCCCGACTACGCGCTCGTCCGCGCCGCCATCGGAGACCGCCACGGCAATCTCGTCTTCAACTCTTCGGCCAGGAACTTCAATCCCCCGGCCGCACAGTCGGCCCGGATCACCATCGCCGAGGTCGAGAAGCTCGTCGAGCCAGGCGAGATCGATCCCGATGACGTCCACGTTCCCGGCATCTTCGTCCACCGCGTCGTCGAGCTGACCCCGGAACAGGTGGCCGACAAGCCCATCGAAAAACGTACCGTTCGCGAAGCCTGAGGAGCCGAAATGTCATTGACAAGAAATCAGATGGCCGCCCGCGCAGCCCAGGAACTCGAAGACGGCAGCTACGTCAACCTGGGCATCGGAATGCCGACTCTCGTGCCCAACTACCTGCCCGAGGGAGTCGACCTCGTCCTCCAGTCGGAGAACGGTCTCCTCGGCGTCGGCCCGTACCCCACCGAGGACGAGGTCAATCCTGATCTCATCAACGCCGGCAAGGAGATCGTCACGATGCTCCCCGGTGCCTCCTACTTCGACTCCGCCGCCAGCTTCGGCATGATCCGCGGCGGCAAGGTCAATGCCGCGATCCTCGGCGCGATGCAGGTCGCCACGAACGGCGACATCGCAAACTGGATGATCCCCGGCAAGATGGTCAAGGGAATGGGCGGGGCCATGGACCTCGTCCACGGTGCCCAGCGCGTCATCGTCATCATGGACCATGTGGCCAAGGACGGCTCACACAAGCTGCTGTCGTCCTGTGAGCTGCCGCTGACGGGCAAGGGCGTCGTCAGCCGCGTCATCACCGACATCGCCGTGCTCGACGTCTCCGGAGACTCATTCACCCTCGTCGAACTGGCTCCGGGAGTCACCGTCGAAGAGGTCAAGGAGAAGACCGGCGCCGAGGTGAACGTCCCCGACGACGTCCCCACCATCAGCGTCGACGCCGCTTGAGGCACTGCTGCTCCGGCGCTTTGTCGCCTGCGGCCATTTGTAGCCTGCGGCGCGGAGCCGCCTGAGGCCGTTCCGAGCCGAGACACGACAGAGGCCATTCCGGGTCGATTCCGAACAGGGAATTCGACTTGGAATGGCCTCTGTCGCATGTGTGCGCTCATTTGCGCCTCGTGCCCGCGCGCATACCCCACCGCTGCTCTCAAACCATCCCGTTGCTCATACGAACCACGTATAGCTCAGCTACTCCTACCGTCAGTGCCTAAAACAACACCCGCAAAGAGGTGAATAGCTGCTGATTGTGCGTGGTGCTCAACCCGCCGACACACGCACAGCCAACTCACTTCGAACCCGCCCGGGCCAACAAGCAACGACGGACGTCAGTCGCCTTCCAGCCCTGCCCCGGCCCCGGACGCTTCAGGCGAAGGGCAGCGAGGTGTCGAGTCCGGTGGTGGCCACGAACAGGTCTCCGTGGCCGTCTGCGGTCACTGTGGGCTCATTTGCCGCGATGAAGACGCTCTGGCCACGTGTGAGTGTCACTGTGGACCCGAGGGAGGTCAGAGTGATGCTTCCCGAGGTGCACAGGGCGATGCTCGCACCTCGGCGCTCGACCTGAGTCAGTCGTGGGCACCGCAGTGATTGCAGTGCGAAATCCTCGGTCGCGCCGAGGAGGATTCCGTCGCGGTCAGGTGCAACCATTCGAGGCTTGGCGGAGGCGAACTTCGCAACCTTTCCCAGCTCCGGAATATCGATGTGCTTGTTCGTCAGTCCCCCGCGCAGAACATTGTCGCTCGAGGCCATGACCTCGATTCCGGTTCCGCCGAGGTAGGCGTGCAGCACACCTGATTCCATCGCCAGGGCTTCCCCGGGCTGCAGGTGGACGCGATTGAGCATGAGTGCCACAAGCACTCCAGGATCGGAAGGATAGTCAGCCACAAGCTCGTGGAAGGTCTCAGCAGGATCGACGGCTGTGCCCGAACGACTGATGTGTCCTTCTGGCAGTTCTGCCAGATCCTGACCGGCGACCTCGTCCACAAAGCCGGCGGACCGGGCGTCTCCGAGGACGAGCTCGACTGCCTTGGCGAAGGCCTTAGCCTCGGTCACGGACTTCAGCGCCGAGATCACGTCACCGAGAAAGTCCAGGGAAGCTGGTGACAGTGACAGCGACAGCAGACGTTCGAAGGTTGCACGCACGGCTTTGCGCGAACGGAATCCGGTCAGCGCGTGGAATTCGGTGAGAGCGTAGATGAGTTCCGGTTTGGCCGACGGGTCCTTGTAGTTGCGGGTCGAAGCGTCGAGATCGGGGCCCTCGGCTTCTTCCCGGGCGAATCCGATGGCCGCCTGCTCTGGATTCGGGTGAACCTGAATAGAAAGTGCCTTCTGCGCGGAGAGGACCTTGAGCAGGAACGGCAGACGTGGCCCGAATACCTGCAGCGAGTCGTGGCCCAACAGACCCTCTGGGTCACCGGCAAGGTATTCGATGAGGTTGGGTCCGACAGTGCTGCTGTCCGTCTTCACGTCCAACGATGACGATGACCCCTTCTGCGCGGAAAGGTAGGCCGTGCGCTGCTGGTCAGACGCTCCGATGTCCAGACGGGAGGGGCTGAGAGGATGCGCTCCAAGCCAAAGCTCAGCGCAAGGAGTGCCGTCTGGCGCAGTTCCCAGGATCGCCGGGATCGCGTCCGTGCTGCCCCAAGCAAAATTCTTGACCGTGTTGTGCAATCGACGCACTGTCTTGGTCCCCTTCGGCTGGACTGTTCAGATGAACACACATGCATTTGCCGTGCGTGTTTCTCCACGTTAGCGCGTCCCTCTTGACTAATCATGGTTTTCCGAAGTGGCTTCACTGACTGTTCAGGCCAGGACATCTGTTGTTCACCGCGTGGTTAAGGGCCCGTGGAGCGGCACGTGAGGTTGACCGCACGAGACAGGCGGGCCAGCCGCAAGGAGAGTCTATGGACATCCGGGCCCAAGTCGCAGGTGAACAGGAACAGAAAAATGCCTCGCGACCGGTTCTTTTCAGAACCGACCGCGAGGCATTGGAACCACCTGCCGAGTTCTACTCGACCGATGCCACCGTGCTGCCGTCAGCCGACCACGCGAATGACCTTCGCTCCACGATCGAGCATCCAGCTGTAGCTGCGCTTCGTCGTGTTCGTCCGGGTCGAGCCAGCATCGTACATCTGCCCCTTGGTCTCAGAGATGATGCCGATGTGGCCTGGGATCCAGATCAGGTCGCCTGCTTTGGCTTCACTGGCAGGGATGACAGTGCCGGCGTTGCGCTGCTGGCTTGTTGTGCGCGGCAGTTTGATGCCGTGCTTGCCGTAGACGTACTGGGTGTAGCCCGAGCAGTCCCAGCCCTTCGTCGGTGAGGTTCCGCCCCAGACATACTTCACACCGAGGTGGGCTTTCGCCTCACCGACGATGGAGTCACGCTGAGCCTGGATCTTCTCAGCCTTGGACGGCTTGTCGTCGTCCTTGGACTTGTCGTCCTTCTTGTCATCCTTGGACTTGTCATTGTCCTTCTTGTCATCCTTAGGCGCGTCCGACTTATCGTCGTCCTTGGATTTGTCCTCGTCCTTCTTGTCATCCTTGGGCGCGTCCGACTTATCGTCGTCTTTGGACTTGTCCTCGTCCTTCGACTTGTCGTCGTCCTTCGAATCCTTGTCGTCACCCTTGGCGTCTTTGTCGTCTGTAGAACCTTCCCCGGAGTCTGCAGCCGAACCGCCATCGGTGGCGCTGTCCCCCGGTGGTGCCGACTCATCGGCACCACCGGAAGCGTTGGCATCATCGGTGTCACCCGGACCATTGTTGTCGACTACGCCGCCTTCAATGGTTCCGGTGGGCGAGAACTCTGTAGTTCCATAGCCCTCGGCCCAGACGAGTCGGGCACCTTCGAACAGCTGCTCTCCTCGTCCGTCCTTGTACACCGGGTTCGACGTGGGGTAACCAAGGTGGCCCTTGACGGTACCTTTGTCACCCCAATAGTTCAGGAGCGTGCCGGTGGTGTAGTGGGCACCGGTGTCCTTCGACCAGTAGATCTTGCCCTTCTGGAACGACTGCGCCGATCCCCCGTCCTTCAGGCCGCCCTTCTCTTGCGAGGTGGGCAGGCCCAGCTGGGTGACAGCGTCACCCTTGTACGAGTTCTTGATCGCTCCGGTCAGGTGGTACGCACCGGTCTTCTTGGACCAGTAGACGTTGCCCTTCTCGTAAGCGCGAGCACGTGCTCCGTCAACGCCTTTGACATCGTGTTCCTTGCCAGTGGCCTTGCCGAGTTCCTTCGTGTGGTCAGCAGCGTACTTCTCGATAGCAGTCTTGGGCTTCGGCGTTGCCTTCTTGTCATCGTCCTTCTTGTCATCCTTCTTCTTGTCGTCCTTCTTGTCGTCGTCCTTCTTCTCATCGGACGGCAGATCGCCGGACTTCATGATGTCGGTGACAGTTGAACGGATTTCGCCCATCTTGGAATAGAAGGCGTCACCAGGGCAGCTGGTGTTCGCGAGGTCGCGGTGCGCGACGACGGTCGACTTGCTCGGCTTGACGCCATCGAGCGAAAGCTTCCAGGCAATCGCCGAGGCGACAGCATCCCTGGTCTTCTTCGGCGGAGCCGACTTGTCATAGGAGCCGATCACCGAGATGCCGAATGTACCGGAGTTGTGGCCGGCCACGTGAGCACCGATGACGGCCTTCTTGATGTCGCCGCCGCGTGCATGCCAGAGACGGCCGTACTTATCGGCGATGACGTTGTATCCGATGTCGTCCCAGCCTCGACCCGACTGGTGGTAGGACTGGATACCGCGCAGAACCGAGGGAACGTCTTCAGCCGAGTAGCTGTTCGAACCGGCGGTGTGGTGAACGACAGCCTGCTTGACGCTGCTGGCGTAGTCGGGGCTGCCGTTGTATGCCTTGGCACCCCACGAATCGCGCGAGCCGATCTTCGGCTTCGGCACCTTGGCGGCTTTGGCCACGTTGTTCGTGGACGAGGAGCCGGGGACGTAGTTCTGATTGGTGACCTCGGCCTGACCTGATGCAGCCACTGTCTCGGTGCTCGCGGCAGCCTCGGCCGAGCCGGCAGTGGAGCCGGGAGTCGTCTCTGAGGTATCTGCTGCGTCTTCGGACGGATCGGAGCTCTGCGGCTTGATCTCCACCGGATCGTTCTCGGCCACGGCCGCAGCATCATTGGGATTATGCTTCGGATCGACGAGAACGAGCTCGGCATCGCTGGGTGCCTTGTCGCCCAGAATGCGCATCTGCACACCGGAGGCCCGGTTGACGGTGAACGGCTCGGAACCTTCGTTCTTCGCCTGCTCCTGCTTCTCCTCGTCGAGCGACTGCCAGTTGCCCCAATCAGATCCGCTCTTGACGCGGACTTGGATGCGGATGTTGGCCGTCGACTCGGAGAAGGTGAAGCCGATCAGGCTGGGGTTCTTGGACGGAACGTCGAGGACGTCGGAGATCAGCGCGATGTTGACGCCGTCTTCGGTCTTCTGACGCACCGAGCCCGAGATGTCGTCGCTGTCCTTCGATTCCTCAGATGATTCAGAGCCCTCGGACTTCTCGTCCTCGGACGCGTCATCCTTCTTCTCGGAATCTTCAGCGGGTGCCGATGGGTCAGCCTTCGGGGTCGTGGCGTCCGATTCAGCAGATTCGCTTTCACCTTCAGGTGCGGACAGTCCTGCAGAGACGGGATTGACCGACCCTGTGGAACCGGCAGCAGCAGAGGCACCCGAACTCGCGTTGACGACTGCTGGCACCTGAGTCGAGGCGGCAGCGGTCGGCGACTTGAAGATGTTCGGCAGGTTGCTGGTTGCGCTCTGGTTGGTGGCGTTGGCAGAGGAGTCACTGGAATCACGGGCGCCGGGGACGTTGAGTCCGTCTTCGCTCACGCTCAGCGCCTCTTGAGTCACTTCCGGCTCAGTCGACGCCGCGAAGGCAGTCGGTGCCGTGACCGCTAAGGTGCCGACGAGTGCGACTGAAGCGCAGCCCGCGACTGTGGGCAATAAGTATTTCATCGTTACAGCCTTTTCGAGGAAGTCAGGGAAGTTCAGGCCCTGGAATCATCTCACCGTTGGCAGGACGGTGGGTAATCCCAACATCTCAAAATTGTTACACATATACGGCGTGTCAGACTAGCCAAATAACAAAATAACCAAATTACACCGGTGTGGTTCCCAGTGTTTGCAAGGGACACACCGAGGGAAAGTTTTTCCCGGAATCCTGTGCAATTCCCTGCTTCTCACGGCCAACGCACAAGGTCGGCCAGGTGATCGACATCTCAGGGCACGTAGCAGATGGCTCTCTCTGCGCTCTCTTCGCCCTCGTCAGAGCCGCCTTCACTACCGCTTTGCGCACTGACCTGGGTGTTGCTTCCAGCCGTGAGCCCCCGGCTCGCATTCACCCCTGCAACGGCTCCGGACGTATCGCCAGGCGCGCTCTGGGCGCCTTTGTCCTGCTCAGCATCCTTGGATGATTTTTCGATCGTGTCCGCAATCAAGGACCTGGCTGCGTCGAAGTCAGGCTGTGATGGTGTCACGTTGGGTGGAGTGAGGTCAAGGGACTCGATCTTCTGCGACTTGACCTTCAGAGCCAGGTCCACGAAGTCGTCCACCTCTGAGGAGGGAATGTCCGTCGCCAGCGCTCCTGGGGTGGCTTTGGCGATCTCCTGATACCGAGTCAGAACGGTGGCGGGATCGAGCTGTTTGACCATCGCTGTCTGCACGCAGCGCTGCCGGACCATCCGCTCGTAGTCGCTGGAGAATTCACGAGAGCGGGCGAACCACAGAGCATGGAAACCGTCGAGCTTCTGCTTGCCCGGCTCGATCCAACCCTTGACCGGGCCATGCTCGCCTGTGTTCGGATCGACCTTCGAAGAGATCGGCACCCGCTTACCCGAGACGAGTGTGATCCCGCCCAGGGAATCGATGAGGCTCTCGAACCCCTTGAGGTTGACCATGGCGAAGTACTGAACTTCGAGGCCGGTGATCGCCGAGGTGGCATCCATCGTGGCCTGCTCCCCTGCTCGCTTCGGGTTCTCGAACTCGTCCTTGTGTCGCTCACCTTGCTGGAAGACCGCGTTGAGCAGGCACTCGTCGCCGCAGTTGTACCCCTGCGGGTAGTACTGGTGCAACGGCGAGTCCTTGGGGAACGGCACGTTCTCCATATTGCGCGGAAGGCCGACGATGACCGTCTTGCCGGTCTTCGCATCGATCGAGACCAGGGACAACGAATCCGGGCGGATGCCGGTGCGCCCCTTGCCGGCGTCTGAGCCGAGGAGAAGGATGTTGTAGCGACCATCGACGGGCTTCGCGGCCTTCCCGGAGGCGAAGAGGTCAGACATCAGTCCGCGCTGGGAGTCCAGCAGGGTCGTGCCCCAGGCCAGCGGGCCGACAACGACGAGGACCAGCGCGCAGAACGCGGCCAGGAAGCGCTTGCGCGCCCTCGCAGACAGTGTGACCAGCTTGATCCGGCGCAAGGTGTCGAAGAGGCACACGATCCAGTTGATGGCGATCACCGGCAGCCAGATCGTGAGGAACGTCAGCAGGAAGGGATTCGTGCCGATCGTGAAGAGGAACTTCTTGTCGATGAGAATCACGATCAGCGCAATGATCGCGAGGACCCAGGTGATTGCGGTGATCGACAGCGAGATCTTGGCCCAGCGACGAGACCGGAACAGCAGCTGCACTCCCCCGGGAATGAGGACTGTCACGAGGAGAAGAATCCACGCCCGTACATCCCTCGTCGGCTGTGAGGCGTACGACGGGTGATGAATGGGGTCGACGTATCTCGTTTCGGCCACTGACCTACCTTTACCTCGCGCTCGTTGCTGTTATGGCCACCGCGCGGACCTGAAGCCCGCGGCGACACAGACTACTGTGCCAAACCTTCTGGAGAGTCCACTGTGTTCATCCATTGTGGCGCGTGCGAACCTGGGATTCCGGCACATTTGCCCTGCGCATGTCGCGTCGTCGCAGGTGTACTTGATCACAGTCACGCGATCTGTGGGCCTCAGTATGGGAGCACAGGGTCGAAGACGGCCATCGCCCGTCAGCGATGGCCGTCTTCCTTGAAGCCTGGTCTCTCCCCCGCCGAGGCGGGTCTGGCCTCAGCCGATGAGCTTGCGCCCCATCACCATGCGCTGGATCTGGTTGGTGCCTTCGTAGATCTGTGTGATCTTCGCATCACGCATCATCCGCTCGACGGGATGATCGACGACATAACCGGCACCGCCGAGCAGCTGCACGGCATCGGTCGTGATCTCCATGGCCGCGTCTGAGGCGAAGGCCTTGGCCGCAGCGCCGAAGTAGGTGAGGTCGTCGTCGAAGCGCTGGGACTTGGCCGCAGCGGTGTAGGTCAGCGAACGAGCGGCCTCGAGCTTCATGCCCATATCGGCGAGCATGAACTGGACTCCCTGGTTCGAGGCGATGCTCTTGCCGAACTGTTCGCGTTCCTTCACATAGCCGATCGCGTAGTCGAGCGCGCCCTGGGCGATGCCGATGGCCTGGGCGGCGATGGTCACACGAGTGTGGTCGAGGGTCCGCAGGGCGATCTTCAATCCTTCACCGGGGTCACCGATGATGCGGTCGCCGGGCAGTCGGACATTGTCGAAGAGGAGCTCACGCGTCGGTGAGCCCTTGATTCCGAGCTTGCGCTCCTTCTCACCGAAGGTGAAGCCCTCATCGGACTTCTCGACGACGAAGGCGGAGATATTGCGGCCGCGCGCACCGTCGGGATCGGTCACGGCCATGACCGTGTAGTACTCGGACTCGCCGGCGTTCGTGATCCAGGTCTTGACACCGTTGAGGATCCAGTCGTCGCCATCGGCCACGGCGCGTGTCTTCATCGAGGCCGTGTCGGACCCGGCTTCGCGTTCTGAGAGTCCGTAGGAGAATCCGGCCTCACCGCGAGCAACCTGCGGGAAGTACTTCGCCTTGATCTCTTCGCTGCCGCCGAGCTGGACAGGCATGCTGCCGAGCTTGTTCACGGCCGGGATCAGTGATGACGAAGCACATCCGCGTGCGACCTCTTCGATGATGATGGCCACTGCCAGCGCGTCAGCGCCCATCCCGCCGTGCTCCTCGGGGATGTGAGCGGCGAAGAAGTCGGTCTCGACCAGAGCGTCGTGGGCTTCCTGCGGGTAGCGGGAATCGGCGTCAACCTCGGCGGCGAAGGGAGTGATCTTCTTCTCGACGACGTTGCGCACTGCGGCGCGGATCTCTTCGTGTTCTTCGCTGGGCTGGTAGAGGTCGAACATCATTCTCCTATTACTGATCGATCGTTAAGTACTCCTATTATCGCTGGAGAGCCTGCCCTTTGTCGAGAGCGGCCTGCCGCAGCTGCTGGCGATGTTCGTCGAGTCGACCGCGGATTCCCGCCGCTGCATCGGTGTCACCGGCGCCGAGGATTCGGGCGGCGAGGAGTCCTGCGTTCTTGGCTCCGCCGATCGAGACGGTGGCCACAGGGACGCCTCCGGGCATCTGCACGATCGAGAGCAGTGAGTCCATGCCGTCGAGGTATTTCAGCGGGACGGGAACGCCGATGACCGGCAGCGGGGTCATCGAGGCGATCATTCCGGGCAGGTGGGCCGCTCCCCCGGCGCCGGCGATGATGACGCGCAGGCCGCGGTCTGCTGCGGTCTTGGCCCATTCGATCATGTCCTCAGGCATGCGGTGGGCAGAGACGACTTCAGCGGTCGAGCCGATGCCCAGTTCGTCGAGGGCCTCGGCCGCGGCCTTCATCGTCGGCCAATCCGAGTCCGATCCCATGACGATTCCGACGGCTGCGCAGTTCTCGTTGCTCGTGGAGTCATCGTCATTCGCTGGAGGCATATCAGGCCCTTTCGTCGCTGGAGGTGGCGGCAGTGCCGGCCGAGTCATCGGCAGATGGCGTCGTGTTTGCGTCGAGATCTGCCGGGGCAGGCATCTGCGGATGCGGGTTGACGTCGATGCCGGCGATGAAGTCCGCAGCATGACGGGCGCGAGCCAGCACGAGATCCGCGTCCTGTCCGTAGGCGTTGACATGGCCGACTTTACGGCCTGGGCGCACGCCCTTGCCGTAGAGGTGGACCTTGACCGCAGGGTCGTGGGCCATCACATGCAGATAGGGGTGGTAGAGGTCTTCGTGGTCGGCGCCGAGGATGTTGACCATCACAGAGACGTCCTCACGGGCCGCAGGGCTGCCCAGGGGCAGGTCGAGGACCGCGCGGAGATGCTGTTCGAACTGGCTGGTCACGGCCCCGTCCTGAGTCCAGTGACCGGTGTTGTGGGGACGCATCGCAAATTCGTTGATGAGGAAGCCGTCGGCGGTCTCAAACAGCTCCATCGCCATCACACCGGTGACGTCGAGGGCACCGGCGACCTTGAGGATCGCCTCGGTGATCTCTCTCGATTTGCCTGCCGCCAGTCCCGGCGCGGGAGCAATGGCTTCCTTGCACACTCCGTTCTGCTGCCAGGTCTCAACGACGGGCCACACCGCAGTCTGGCCCATCGGGGAGCGTCCGACCATGACGGCGAGCTCGCGGGTGAAGTCCACCTTCTCCTCGGCGAGCAGCTGCCCGACCTCGTCGAGCCAGGTCACGGCCTCATCGATGGTGTCGATGACACGCACGCCCTTGCCGTCATAGCCGCCGCGAGGCGTCTTGAGGATGAAGGGGAATCCGACTCGCTGTGCGAATGATTCGACATCGGTGCGCGAGGTGATCTCTGCCCAGGCCGGGCTCGGCAGGCCGAGTTCGTCCATTCTCCTGCGCATGAGGATTTTGTCCTGAGCGAAGATGAGGGCCTGTGGTCCCGGGCGGACGGCGTGGCCCGCCTCGGCGAGGGCCTGCAGATGTTCTGGCGGAACATGCTCATGGTCGAAGGTCACCACGTCGACCGTCTCGGCGAAGGCTTTGAGGGTCGCGAAGTCCGTATAGTCTCCGACGCTCACCTCATTGATGACCTGGGTGGCCGGGGCATCAGCGGTCTCGGCGAGGACCGAGAAGCGGATGCCGAGGGCTTCTGCGGCAGGGGCAAGCATACGTGCCAATTGGCCGCCGCCAATGACACCAACACGAGGAAAAGTCACGTACACCATCCTATCGTCCGCCGCGGACATGAGATGCGCAGGTTCAGCATTTGAGCTCGGATGAGGAGATCAGCCTCAGGTGGAACGACGCAGTCTCCACAGCGAAGTGACTTCGGCCCCGCGAGCCCTGTGGAGTTCGTCCTCGGCATCCGCGGCACGGGGGTGGCGCGGGGTCGTGTCGTGTCGATCGTGGACGCGCAGGCCAGCAGCGGTGATGCGTTCGAGCAGTTCCTCCCGGGCCCGCAGGCCCAAGTGCTCGGCGAGGTCGGACAGAATCAGCCATCCCTCGCCCGCCGGGCTCAGGTGCGCGGCCAGCCCGTCGATGAAGCGGTGGAGCACATCGGATCCCGGGTCGTAGATGCCGGCCTCGAGGGCAGACGTCGGCCGAGCGGGCAGCCACGGCGGGTTGCACACGATGAGGTCAGCGCGTCCTTGCGGGAAGAGATCAGCCTCGACCACCTCGGCGGATGAGGCGAGACCGAGGCGGCCCAGATTCTCTTGCGCACACGCCACAGCACGCGGATTGATGTCCGTGGCCACGACCCGGTCGACACCGCGGCGCAACAGCACAGCGGCGAGGACGCCGGTGCCCGTGCCGAGGTCGAAGGCCGTCTTCGGTGCGCATGTCTGCGGTGCGGAAGAGTTCGATGTGGATGTGGGTGAGTTCGGTGTGGAGAAGATGCCGGTGCCGGAGTCGGGAAACGGTGTCTGTGCGACGAGGTCGACGTATTCGCCGCGGATCGGGGAGAACACGCCGTATCGCGGGTGGATGTCCTCGCCAAGGGCGGGAATGGCCACGCCCCTGAGCTGCCACTGGTAAGCACTGAGCACCCCGTTCAGCTCGGTCAGCGAGACGCACATCGGTCCTGTCGATGGGCCGTAGGCGGCCTCGCAGGCCAAGCTCACATCGGGAGCACGGCGCAGGTTCAGCAGGTAGTCGCCGTCGAGTTCGACGATCAGTGCACCAAGCAGACGGGCTCGTTCAGCAATGTAGCGACGCTGTGCTTCGAAGGCACCTGCACCGCTGAGGCCTCCCGCATCGCCGCCGGGGTTGTCCAGCTTGCGGCGAGAGCGCTTGCCGGCTCCATGTTTGCCGCCGCCGCGGCGGGCACTGTTGCGTTTGAAGCGGCGGTCCATCGCCTGCAGCAGCTGACGTCCGTTGTGATAGTCCCCGCGCCACAGCAGCGCTGTCCCCGATCGGGCCAGCCGGTAGGCGGCATCGGCGGTGATGTCGTCGCTGATGACCGTCACCTGTGCCGGGGCGGCCGACTGGTTCTCCGAATGCCAGGTCGCCGATCGTTCGGCTCCGTCCTCGGTCCAGCGAAGTGCAGTCGCCGCCGGTTCGGGTTCTGTCACTGTGGGTTCCTGGATGCTCTGTTCATCGAAAGGCTCTGTTCATCACACTACTGTGTTCACGGACTCGACTCACACCACGAGCAGGGGAATGTGGAGTTCGCGTTCCGTCGTCGACCCGTGGTGGCCGATGAGCGCGATAGCGGAGGCGGATTCGTTGTCCGAGTCGACGATGGCGAATTCGTCCTGGCAGATGACCATGAAGTCGCCGATGCGCTGACGGAAGCGGGGGTCGACGGGACCAAAGTAGCCGCGCCGGATGGCCTCATCGCGGCTGAGGATGAGCGCCCTGTCCCTCACTGTCTCGGTCCACGCCGAGTAGATGTCGGCTTCGGCGCCCTCCTCGGCATAGAGGTGGACGGCGCGCGGTTCGCCGCCGACATGCCTGACGCCCTGCCGCAGTTCGGGGGCATCGGCAAGGTCGAGACGCAAGTTGTGGTCGATGTCGACCATGCCGTGATCGGCGGTGACGATCATCGACGAATCGGCAGGCAGACCGTTGGCCAGCTGCGACAGTGCCAGGTCGACGTGTTCGAGCTCCTCGGTCCACTGCGAGGAGTTCGATCCGTGGACGTGGCCCGTCTTGTCGAGGTTGCCCCAGTAGAGGTAGACCAGCCGACGGCCGGGAGCCTTCGCCTCTTCGATGGCCTGAGCGCAGCGCTGTTCGAGCGTTTTCGAAGCCCGGAACCGGCCCCCACGCAGGGAAGCCCGATTCAGGCCGCGACCGGCGAACTTCGCCTCGCCGAGGCTGACCACGTCGACCTCGGCCGCGGTGAGCCGCTCGAACAGGGTCGCATCGGGCACCCAGGCAACCGGGTCGACGTCGAGGTCCCAGGTCAGCTGGTTGAACACAGCGTCTTTGGCTGGGTCGAGGACGCGGTATCCGACGACGCCGTGTCCACCGGGCAGACGCCCTGTGGCCAAGGAGGACAAGGAGTTCGCGGTCGTCGAGGGGAACCCTGTGGACAGGGTCCGTCGTGAGGCCGCCAGGGACCGGAAGAATGGAGTGTAGCCGCTGTACTGCTTGAGCTGGCTCTCTCCCATACCGTCGATGAGGACGACGATCGTCGTCCTCGAATCCCGGTCAAGGCCCAGCGACTGTGCCCGAGCACGCGCCGAATCATCGAAGATGTCCCCCGCGCCGAGGCTGAGGGCCGCGGCGGGAACCACGTCGGAGAGGATGGGCCCGGAGTAGTCGGGTGGCCCCGTCAGGGGTGAAGTGCTCGCATCTGCCATCAGCGGCGAGACCGCAGCCTGGCTTGGAACACCGCGGCACGCAGCTTTCCGGCGAATTCTCCGATGCGATCAACTGCCGCCTGACCTTCGGCTTCGGCGGACACGCGCAGCATGACGTCTTCAGAGAAGATGGATCCGCCGTAGCCGTGATCGGCCGCGCAGTCCGGGTCACCACAGGTCTCCGGGAAGGCTTCGATCCGTCGAGAGGCGCCCCATGACATGGTCAGAGACACCTCGACGGGCTTGTCGCCGGGAATGAATGCAGCAGGGTCGGCAAACGTCCGGCCGACCATGACGGTGCCGAGACGCTCGAGTTCGATGTCCTCGCTGCTCGTCACGGCCCGCGGTTTGGAACCGGGTGCAGCGTTCGGGTCATCGTCGACGTGCGCAAGCAGCAGACGTGTCTCGGTGAGCACGAAGGCGGTGACGTGACGGTGGATGGATTCGATGTCGACATGCGTATCGATGTGAACGAAATGAGCAAGCACCGGTTCGTCGAACAGAGAATCAGCCAGAATCCCCTGTGTGAGCTGTGGGTAGTATCCGGCCGACTGCAGATCGTGAACGAGAACTTCGGGTAAAGCCATGACTCCCATTGTGCCGTACTCGCCCGACTCTTCCCACTTCGCCCCATTCCTTCGGCTCCCGCTCTGCGACTCCTTCGGCTCCCGCTCTGCGACCTTGCAGGTCATGTTCGGCCCGGGACCTTCGCCATCCGCTTATGCTGGGAGCATGGAAAACTATCCTTCCGAGTGGGAAGCCGATGTCGTCCTGCGCGATGGTGGCACCGCCCATCTGCGTCCCATCGTCCCTGGCGATGCCGATGCACTCTCGAAGATGCATGAGGCCCAGTCGCCCGAGTCCATCTACCTGCGTTTCTTCGCCCCGCTGCCCCGGTTGCCCAAGCGCGATCTGGACCGGTTCGTCACCGTTGACCATCGCGACCGAGTGGCCATGATCATGCTGGTCGGATCCGATATCATCGGCGTCGGCCGCTTCGACAAGATCTCAACCACCTCCGCCGAGGTGGCCTTCAATATCGCCGATGCCCACCAGGGACGCGGCATCGGCTCGATCCTCCTAGAGCATCTCGCCGCCGCAGCCCGGGATCTGGGGATCCGCAGATTCACCGCCGAGGTGCTGCCTCAGAACCGATCGATGCTGCAGGTCTTCCAGGCCGCCGGCTACGAGGTCTCCCGCGGTTTCGACGACGGCGTCGTGGCCGTGAACTTCGACATCGACCCGACGGCACGGTCGATCGAGGTCCAAGCCTCTCGGGAGCACCGTGCCGAGGCACTGAGCGTGCGCACGGTCCTCCACCCCACCTCGGTGGTGGTCATCGGAGCCAGCCGCAAACGCAACTCCACCGGCCATCTCCTGATCCGCAACATCACCTCGGCGAAGTTCACCGGCGACCTCTGGGTCGTCCACCCGGAAGTGGACCAGATCGCCGGAGTCCAGGCGTATCCGAGCCTGGATGATCTGCCCGGCAAGGCAGACCTCGCCGTCATCGCTGTGCCTGCGGAGTCCGCCACCGAGGTGGTCCAGGAGTGCGCGGCCCACGGGGTCAAAGCGGTCCTCGTCATCTCCTCGGGATTCGCCGAGACCGGTGAGGCCGGGGCCGAGCTGCAGCGCCAGATGGTCTCCACCGCCCGCGCCTACGGGATGCGCGTGGTCGGCCCGAACTCGTTCGGCCTCGTCAACGAGTCCGAGAACATCTCGCTGAACACATCGCTGGCTCCGTTCCTGCCGGCATCGGGCACGCTCGGCCTGTTCAGCCAGTCGGGCGCGTTGGGCACCGCTCTGCTGGCGGCGGCGAAGAAGCGCGGACTCGGCATCTCCACATTCGTCTCCGCAGGCAACCGCGCCGACCTCTCCGGCAACGACGTCCTCCAATACTGGGAGGAGGATCCGGCGACGAAGACCGTCGGCCTCTACCTCGAATCGATCGGCAACCCGCGCAAGTTCGCCCGCATCGCCCGCCGGGTCTCACGCGTCAAACCGGTTGTCGTCATCAAATCCGACCTCACCGGCCGCGAGCTGCCGCCCGGGCACATCGTGCGCACCTCATCCCTGGCACCGAACACCCTCGACCAGGTGCTCGGTCAGGCCGGCGTGATCAGAGCCGATACGATCCACCAGCTCTTCGACTTAGCCCAGGTGTTCTCGACCCAGTCCCTGCCCGCGGGCAGGCGCCTGGGAGTCGTCGGCAACTCGGCGGCGATGGCCACCCTCGTCATCCAGCGAGCTCGCTCCGAGGGTCTGCACGTCGAAGCCGACCCGGTGTCTCTGCACCCGGAGGTCGAGGCAGAGACGTTCCGGGACGAGCTCGAGGCGATGTATGCCCGCGCGGACATCGACTCCGTGATCGTCACCTTCACCCCCTCGGCCGGAGCTGAGGAATCCGAGATCGCGGCCCACCTCGCCGAGGCGGCGGCCCGTTCGCAGAAGACGACCGTGGCCTGCTTCCTCGGCATCCAAGGCGTCCAGGACGAGCTGACCACTCACCTCAGCGACAGCGAAGGCAACCGCAACTCGCACACCGTACCCAGCTACGTCGGCCCCGAAGACGCCGTATGGTCCCTGGCCAGAGCCACCGACTACGCCCGCTGGCGAGGCGCTGACCACGGCCGTTTCCTTGAGGTCGAAGACCTCGACGACAAGGGCGTGCGCACTATCATCGAATCCGCACTCTCCGAGGCCCAGACGGGCCGACCCGTTCGGCTCGAGCGGGATCAGGCGAGGGCTCTGCTGTCCTGCTACGGGATCGAGGTGCTGCCCCACATCACCGCCGCCTCGGTGGACGAAGCCCTGTCCGCTGCCGACGACATCGGCTATCCGGTCGCGCTCAAGGCCGTATCGACCACGCTGCGCCATCGGATGGAGCTGGGTGGTGTGCGACTGAACATCGACTCACCGGAGGAGTTGCGCGAGGACTTCCAAGCGATCCAGGAGACCATCAGCTCCCTACTCGTCGACGAGGACCCTCTGGTCGACGTGCAGGCCATGGCTCCCCCGGGAGTGCCCTGCGTCATCCGCGCCGGCGAGGACCGGCTGCTGGGGCCGTTGCTGTCGTTTTCCCTGGCCGGGGATACGACGGAGCTGCTCGGCGATGTCGAACATCGCGTGGCCCCGTTGACGGACAAAGATGCTGAGGACATGATCCGATCGGTCAAGTCCTCGCCGAGGCTGTTCGGCTATCGGGGTCTGCCACCGGTGAATATCGATCCACTGAAGGATGTGCTCGAACGCCTGTCGGTGCTCGTCGAGAGGCACCCGCAGATCCTCGAACTCGAAATCCACCCCATGGTCGCCACCGTGACCGGCGGACATCTTCTGAGCGTGAGGATTGATCTGCTCACTGATTCCACACGGATCGATTCGACGCGGAGACTGCTGAGCTGACACGCCCGGGAAATTCAGATACGGCCCATTTAGTGAGAACCGACTGCCAGTTTGGCGAGTCTTATACCAATTCTTCTCTATTGCAGGTAGTGTCTGTATCCGTTCGGCACGAAACGTTATGAATTCGTGTTTTAGTGTGTGGCCATACATTGGCCATAGTCTGTGGCCAGCCACTGGCCATCCACCATCCAAAAGGCACCTGCACTGCGGGTGCCTCACGAGAGTGAGGCCTGAAAGAAATGATTTCACGAAGAGACGTCGTCACCGACTCCGCGATTGCTGTAGTCGCCGAACAGGGAGTTCGTGGACTCACCCACAGGGCAGTCGATGCCCTCGCCGAGCTGCCCGTCGGCTCGACATCGAATGTCTACCGTACCCGTGATGCCCTGATCACTGGAATCATGGAGCGCATCGGAGACCTCAACTCGCAGCAGCTCGACCGTCTGCCGGACATGTTCCGGGACAGCGGAAAGTCCGCGCTGGAGATCTCCGTCGATTTCTGCATGAACTGGCTGACCACCGACCGCAACCGCTTCTACACGATGATCATGCTCAGCCTCGACCCGGCCCTGCCCGACGAAGCCTTGGCCGCGAAGCAGAAGAACACCGCGAAGATCGACGAGTTCGTCATGCGACTGGCCAAAGTCGATGCTGAGATGGCTCGCACGATGAACAGCTCCGTGATGGGAATGATGATCACCGAACTGATCGCAGGAACGGCCGATCGCCCCCACGTAGAATCGTTCATGGGGCAGTTCCTCACGTGGGTGGACAGCAACACGACGCAGGCCTGAACTCTCCGAACAGGCCTGACCTCTCCGAACAGATCTGAACTCTTCGGACCTGAACTCTTCGCTGGCACAGTTCTGAAGCCGCTGCGGCGCACAGACGCTCACACACTTCGACAACACACGCGCGCCCCGATCTTCACGCCGCGGACGCTTTCAGACAACGACACGGACGCCCCGGAAATGCGGGCTTGAGCCGTAGAACTCAAATCGAACGCTAGAATCGACGGGTGCTCTCCGTTGTCGATGCCGAACCTCGGCGTGTGAGAGAGCACCCGGAGCGGAAAATTCGTGCGTCAAAGGAGTTCCATGACCGAAGGCAGAGTCATCGATGTCGACGTCTCGTCAGAGATGGAGAGTTCGTTCCTCGAATATGCGGTCTCGGTCATCCACTCCCGCGCCCTGCCCGATGCCAGGGATGGGCTGAAGCCCGTCCAGCGTCGCATCGTCTACCAGATGGGCGACATGGGTCTGCGCCCCGAGCGTGGACATGTGAAGTCCTCCCGCATCGTCGGCGATGTGATGGGCAAGCTCCACCCCCACGGTGACACTGCGATCTACGATGCGCTGGTGCGCCTGAGCCAAAGCTTCATCATGCGCGTACCGCTCGTCGACGGCCATGGAAACTTCGGTTCCCTCGACGACGGTCCTGCCGCCCCGCGTTACACGGAGGCCCGGCTGACCTCGGCCTCCATGCAGATGATCGCAGGCCTCGAAGAGGACGTCGTCGACTTCGTCGGGAACTACGACAACACACTCACCCAGCCCGAGGTTCTGCCCAGTGCGTTCCCGAATCTGCTCATCAACGGCACGTCCGGAATCGCCGTGGGCATGGCCACCAATATGGCTCCGCACAATCCGGGTGAGGTCATCGCCGCCTGCTGCCACCTGATCCGCAATCCTGAGGCCGGCCTGGCCGAGCTGATGCGCTTCATCCCCGGCCCCGATCTGCCCACCGGCGGACGGATCATCGGCCTCGATGGGGTCCGTGAGGCCTACGAAACCGGTCGCGGTACGTTCCGCACCAGAGCCACGGTCTCGATCGAGAACATCAACGCCCGCCGCAAAGGCATCGTCGTCACCGAGCTGCCCTACCTCGTGGGACCGGAGAAGGTCGTGTCCAAGGTCAAGGACGCAGTCGGGGCGAAGAAGCTCACCGGCATCGCTTCGATCGATGACTACTCGGACCGCAAGAACGGAATGCGTCTGGTCATCGGCATCAAGAACGGGTTCAATCCGGAGGCAGTCCTCGCTGAGCTCTACCGGCAGACCCCGCTCGAGGAATCGTTCAGCATGAACAACGTCTGCCTCGTCGACGGCCAGCCGCGGACACTGGGTCTGCGCGAGCTGCTGACCGTCTACCTCGCCCACCGCATCGACGTCATCCGCCGCCGCACCGTGTTCCAGCTGCGCAAGGCCAAGGACCGCCTCCACCTCGTCGAGGGTCTGCTCATTGCGATCCTCGACATCGACGAGGTCATCCAGCTCATCCGCTCCTCCGACGATGCGGCCACGGCGCGCACACGTCTGATGGACGTCTTCGAGCTCTCGGAGCTCCAAGCCACCTACATCCTCGATCTGCAGCTGCGCAGGCTGACCAAGTTCTCGCGCATCGAGCTCGAAGCCGAGCGTGACGAACTGCGTAAGAAGATCGACTACCTCGAGGACCTGCTCGCCGATGAGGCCAAGCTGCGCGAACTCGTCGCCACGGAGCTCGAGGCGACGGCGGAGGCCATCGGATCGCCTCGGCGCACGGTTCTCATCGAAGGATCGATGAAGGAGCTCTCAGCCAAGGGCAAGAAGGCCCAGTCTGACCTCAAGATCGCCGACGCTCCCTGCCGGGTCCTCCTCTCGACCTCCGGGCGCATCGCCCGAACCGCTGATGCCTCGGCGCTGCAGAGGATCGGGAAGCGCTCGAGCCATGACGCGCTGCGATCGGAGATCGTGTCGACGACTCAGGGCAAGGTCGGTGCGGTGACCTCGACAGGTCGTCTGCACATGGTCGATGTCGTCGACCTGCCGGCTCTGCCGCCGGCTGCAACACGTCCGAACGTCGCCGGCGGCGTCAAGATCGCCGACTACGTGACGCTGGAGAAGAATGAGACTGTCCTCGGTCTCATCGACCTCGACCGTGAGTTCGTCGTCGGCACCGCAGGCGGAGTCGTCAAACGCGTGTCCGTGGCTGCCAGGCCGAACAAGAGCGAGTGGGAAGCGATCACACTCAAGGGCAAGGACTCCGTCATCGGCGTTGCTCAGCCGAAGGACATCGATGAGTCCCTGGCGGTGTTCGTGACCTCGAATGCGCAGCTGCTGGCCTTCGATGCCTCCGGGCTGCGGGCACAGGGCTGGAACGCCTCTGGTGTGGCCGGGATGAAGGTCGCCGCCGAGGCGCGTGCGCTGTTCTTCGGCATGACTCCCAAGGAGGCCAAGACCGACGAGGACGGCGACGCCGACACCAGCGTCGGCACGTTCGCCGTGGTCACAGTCGCCAGTGGTGAGAACTTCTACGGCGCACCATCGTCATCGATCAAGGTCAGCGACTTCTCCGAATATCCGACCAAGGGCCGTGCGACCTCGGGTGTGCGTGCCCACAAGTTCCTCAAGGGCGAAACCGAGCTGTCCCTGGCCTGGGTCGGCGACACCCCGCAGGCGGCTGCCCAGGCGGGAGGGGCCAGGACCCTTCCAGCCGAGATGTCCAAGCGCGATGCCACAGGCTCGCCCCTCGAGTCCAAGATCGACGTCATCGGAACGGTCCCTCGCCTCGGCGGCGCCGAAGATCCTGTCGGCGACGGTGCTGCAGGCGGCTCCGCGGGTGATGGCGGTGCTGCTGGTGGCGGCTCCGCTGCGGGCGCTGCGGGTGGCGAGCCCGGCGGAGGTTCGACGTCCCCGGCTGCGACCCGCACGCAGGGATTGGCGACGAATTTCGACGAGCTCGATCTCGACCTTGATGACGGGCGTGATCTCGATGAGGCGAAAGAAGAGATCGCCCGTTCGAAGATCGATTCCGACGACGCCGTCATCGTCTCCCATGACGACGATGACGACGACACAGCGCTGTTCTGAGGAATTGGCGAGGAAAAGCTGCCCTGCCGTCAGAAGTGATCTCGATCAAAGACCACTTCACCAGTGATACCCGTACTCGCATAGACAACCACTGCAGCTGTATGACTTCCAGCTAACGGTGCGAAGTGCGTCCACCGGTGCGGCGTGGACCTAACGGTGCGGGATATGCCGTGGCGTCTGGCTCAGTTTTCGTCGTCGTCGAGGTCCAGCTGCATTCGGGCAGCCGTTCCACGCTTCATCTCGCCGATGCCGGTCTCCCCCAGCCCCTGGAGCGACAGAGATTCGCGCCGCTCGAACACATAGGCATCCGAGGCGGAGAGCACCCGAGCCGTGTCCTCATCGGTGAAGATCGTTCCCGGATCGGCAACCGCGGTCAGCCGGGCAGCCAGATTGACGCTCGACCCGAAGATGTCGCCCAGGCGAGACAGGACCCTGCCCCAGACGAATCCGACGCGGGCCTGCGGCAGATCCTCGGCCGCTGTCACACGCTCCATCAAGGTCATCGCGATCTCTGCTCCGGCCAACGGCGTCTCGGCGGCGAAGAACACCTCATCGCCGACGGTCTTGATGACTCGACCGCCTCCGGTGGCCACGATGTTGTAGGCCATGCCCTGGAACTCCTGCACCAGATTCGCCAGCTGTCTGGGCTCCATCTTCTGTGAAAGACGCGTGTAGGAGACGAGGTCGATGAAGCCGACCGCGCGTGCCAGCGGCATCGAGGAGTCGTACCAGCCCTGCCTGTTGTCGATGGCCAGACCATCGGAGACGTTGACGTTGAGCCGTCCCATCACCTCGGCGAGGTTGCGCCGCCAGGAATACGTCAGCATCTTCTGCAGAGGATCGACCATGTCCTCGACGAGCTGCAGCGCGTCGCGTCTGGCCTCGGGATCGGTCAGGCCCTCCTCCTCAGTGAGGAAGTCGACGAGAGTCTCCATCTGCCATACGACGAGACGGTCCGTGGTCTGACCGATCGCGCGGGCCAGCGACAAGGCAGTGCTCTGATCGATGAGGCCGTCGGCGACAGGCTTGGCCCACATGCGCAGCGCATGGGCGTCGCTGACGGTGTAGGCCTTCTCTGTGCCGTCCGTCTGGGACATGCCCAATGCTCGCCACATCTTGCGCGCAGAGACCGTGGAGATGCCCCCGAGTTTCGCCGCTTCACGCCGGTCGAGCACGCGTTTGCCGTCGAGCAGGATCTCTTCGAGCCGTTCGGCCGCGGTGCGGGTTTCGTAGATGGTTTCGTCTTCGTCTGCCTCGTCGAGGATCTGCAGGGCCGCGGTGCGCGGATCTTCGTGCAGTCCTCCGAAGAAATCGCCGCCCGCCTGATCGCCTGAGGAGTTCTCGTCAGTTGATTCCTCATCTTCTGCCCAGGGGACCGTCGACATCGCCGAGGTGGCCGGCAGTGTGGCGGGCAGGTCCTCGTCGCCGTGCTCGATCCCCTGGATGGAGGGTGGCGCCGAGGCGGCTGGGGGCTCAGTGGCATTCGGCGACGAGTCGATCTGGTCGTCCGTGATCACCGGAATCGAATTGGGTCCCTGGGAGGAGGTGGGTCCCTGGCTCGATTCCCCAGCTTCAGACGACCTTTGAGCGTCACTGCTGTCCTGCTGGGCGGAGTCCTGCCCCCGGGTGGACCGGGTGGACTCCTGCTCCTCTGTCCCGTTCGACGTTGAGTCGTCCGAAGCTGCCCTGTCAGAAGCAGTGTCGTTCGAGTCGACGCCGTTCGACGCGGTGTCGTCGGTGCCGCCCGCAGCCTCGTCGGGCACGATGTTGAATTCGGCGGTGAAGTCCGAGACGCCTGTCATCTGCGGCCCCCAGATTCTGTCCCTGTGATTTCGGGCCCCATAATGTCACCGGCTGGTCGCAGGTGATGGACATCGCCTGCACTGACGCTGATGTCATCGTCGATGATGAGGTCGCCACCGGCGTCGAGCCCCGTGGCACGGCCGTAGAGGTTGCTTCCGTCTGGCCGTTCGACCCTGACTTGTGTCCCGAGTGTCACCATATTCGCACGCACCTCTTCGCCGACCGTGCTCCGGCTGAAATCGTCATCGTCATACTCGACAAGCTCCCTGTAGGCAGGAATCAGTGTGCTCAGAATTGAGATTAACAAGTCTTCATGAGCAACTTCTGAGCCGTCCGTATCCTTTTCGATCGCAATGGAGCTGGCGCTCTCACGAGGCAGATCATCACGTTGCAGGCGGGTATTGATTCCCATGCCCAGAACGATTCGCGGCCCTGTCGGCAGCGGTTCGACCCGAGCGAGGATCCCGCACAGCTTCTTCCCGTCCTGCGTCAGCACATCATTGGGCCACTTGAGGACGGCAGGCACACCCACCTCGGCGATGGCGGCTCGCACGGCCTCACCGGCGATCAGAGGAATCCACCCCCACGAGTCGAAGACGGAACCCGGTGCCAGCAGAATCGAAAACGTCAGGGACCGGCGCGGGGGCACTGTCCAGGTCCGACCCAAACGGCCGTGGCCGGCGCTCTGATGATCGGTGCCGTAGACGGAGAACTCGGCGGGCACCTCGGCGAGGTCGCTGCTCTCTGAGCACGCGATCCGGCGCATGCGATCGGTGGGGACGTCGGTGAGGGTGGATTGTCCGCGCACCAGTGCAGCCAGCTCGTCGTTCGTCGACGAACACACGTCGTCCCAGATGACAGCGGGTAGATCGAAACCACGGTCCGCAGCCTTGCGGCGCAGTGATTCGACATCGACGAGGAAGGAATTGTGTTGGCTGTTCACCAGTCCACTTTAGATTCTTTTGGCGAGAGTGCACAATGATCGCACCGTGCGTCGTTATTGTGGAGGCATGACGGATACCCCACGTACAACAGCCGAGCGCATCGACGCTTTCGTCCAGCGCCGGGACGCGGCCCACACCGGCAATGTGAAGTCGGTGGAGAACCAGCACAAACGCGGCAAGCAGACCGCTCGCGAACGCATCGAAGCGCTCCTCGACGAGGATTCGTTCCAGGAGATCGACGAGTTTGCGCGCCACCACAACCACCAGTTCGGGATGGAGAACAACCGCCCCGATGGTGACGGTGTCGTGTGCGGTCTGGGCACGATCGAGGGCAAGACCGTGGCCGTGTTCGCTCACGACTTCACCGTCCTCGGCGGCTCCCTCGCCGAGGCGAATGGTCGGAAGATCGTCAAGGTCCAGAAGCTTGCCATCAAGCTGGGCTGCCCCATCATCGGCATCAACGACTCCGGCGGCGCCAGAATCCAGGAGGGTGTGGGCTCGATCGCCCTGTTCGCAGAGATCTTCCGCCTCAATGTGGCTTCCTCCGGCGTGATCCCGCAGATCTCGCTCATCATGGGCCCATCGGCCGGCGGTGCCGTGTACTCCCCCGCGCTGACCGACGTCACGATCATGGTCGATCAGACCAGTCACATGTACATCACCGGCCCCGACGTCATCAAGACCGTCACCGGCGAAGAGGTCGGCCATGAGGAGCTGGGAGGTGGCCGCACGAACAACACCGTGTCCGGCAATGCCCACTACCTGGCCAGCGACGAGGACGATGCACTGAACTATGTGCGCGACCTGCTCTCATTCCTGCCGCAGAACAACCTCGACCCCGCCGATGCCGACGAATTCGAATCGGACCTGAGCGTCGCACCTGAGGATGAGGCCCTGGATTCGCTCATGCCGGATTCGCCGTCACAGCCCTATGACATCCTCGATGTCGTCACCACCGTGCTCGACGATGCAGAATTCCTGCAGGTCTCCGAACTCTTCGCCCCGAACGTCGTCACCGGATTCGGACGCGTCGAGGGAGTCAGCGTCGGGGTCATCGCGAACCAGCCGATGCAGCTGGCGGGAACGTTGGACATCGATGCCTCGGAGAAGGCCGCCCGTTTCGTGCGCCTCTGCGATGCCTTCAACATTCCGATCCTCACCTTCGTCGACGTGCCCGGATTCCTGCCCGGCACAGATCAGGAGTTCAGCGGCATCATCCGCCGCGGGGCCAAGCTCATCTACGCCTACGGTGAGGCGACGGTCCCCCTGATCACTCTCATCACCCGCAAGGCCTACGGCGGAGCGTACTGCGTCATGGGATCCAAACAGCTCGGCGCAGACATCAACCTCGCCTGGCCCAGCGCGCAGATCGCGGTCATGGGCGCTCAGGGTGCGGCGAACATCGTCTACCGGCGCAAGCTCAAGGCCGCCGGTGAAGCGGGCGAGGACGTCGATGCGCTGCGTGACGAGCTGATCCAGGACTACGAGGATGCCCTCCTCAACCCGTATCTGGCGGCCGAAGAGGGCTACATCGACGCGGTCATCAAGCCGAGCGAGACCCGAAACCGGATCGTGCGCGGGCTGCGGGCGCTGAAGAACAAGCATGTTGACGCTCCAGCGCGCAAGCACGGTAACATCCCACTATGAGCCAGGATGCACAAGAGGCCACAGCCACCTCGGCGGTCGAGGATCGGACGCAGGTGCGAGCACACGACGGCGAGCCCGTCAGCGACGACTTGGCCAAGGCTGCAGCGGTGGCGGCCGTCGTTGCGATCCGCCAGGTGGCCCTTGCCTATGCTGCCAATCAGGCGGCGGCATTGGACCAGATGGAGACGGCGAAGCACGATCGCGCAGGGTTCAATGCCCCACGCCGCAACGTGCGCCGACGTCTCCCCCAAGCCTGGACGCAGACGCTGGGACGCTGACAGTAGGTCGCTGACAGCCAGCACTGAACACTCGGACGACACACTTCGGGCGCCGACAGTTGAACTGCCGGCGCCCGAAGCATGTCACCCTGTGCCCGTTC
Source organism: Brevibacterium sp. UCMA 11752 (assembly GCF_021532235.1). Classification (NCBI taxonomy): domain Bacteria; kingdom Bacillati; phylum Actinomycetota; class Actinomycetes; order Micrococcales; family Brevibacteriaceae; genus Brevibacterium; species Brevibacterium sp. UCMA 11752. Next base: position 3,371,450 of record NZ_JACBOS010000003.1, read on the forward strand.
GCCAAGGGGACCACTTACCGTCGAGCGGGCAGATTACAGCTGGCTCCCTCGACGGTAAGCAGTCCCCTCGACGGTAAGCAGTCCCCTCGATGCCACCGGCGGGTCGGTGGCATTGGGGGTGTCAGCTCACCTCAGCCGGTATTGGTCCTTCGCCGGGTCGGCTCCAGGCTCCACCTGGTGATTGGCACCCACCTCATGGTTGGCCCCCACCTGATGGATGGTTCCTGTATCGACTCCAGGATGAGGTGCGTATCCGTCATCGACGGTGACCGTGCTCAGACGCTGAGTACTACGCCCGTCGGCCGTCGACGAACCGGCTGCCGAGTCACCCGAACCCGTCACCGAGTCCCCCGAAGCGCTCGTCACGCCTCGTGTCGGACCGCCCATATCGTCACCGTAGACAGCTTCACCGCGGGCCACCATTCCGGCGACGTCGGAGAGCTTGAGCTGCGGCAGGAACCAGGCGAGGACGAAGGCCACGAGGAACACCGGCACCATGTACCAGAACGAGGGTGCCAAGGCATCCGCGTAGGCGTTGACGACGAGGTCGTGGATGGGTCCGGGCAGCGAGGCCACAGACTCCGGTGTCAGCGAGTCGGTGGTCGGAGCGCCAGCCCCGGCACCACCCGCACCTGCACCACCGCCGGGTGCCTGCGACATCGCTTCGCCGACCTTGTCTGCCAGCCGGGAGGTGAATATCGACCCGAACAGTGCCGTGCCCACCGAGGCACCGATCTCGCGGAAGTAGTTGTTCGTCGAGGTTGCGGTGCCCACCAGTTCCGGGGCCACGGAGTTCTGAATGACGAGGACGATGATCTGCATGACCAGGCCCAGGCCGAAGCCCATGGTGAAGATCATGCATCCGATGAGCACCATCGAGGTATCGGCCGTCAGCGTGGTCATCCAGGCCAGAGCAATGCCGGCGATGAGGGTGCCGAAGAGCGGGTAGATCTTGTACTTGCCGGTCTTCGACACGATGAAGCCGGAGACGATGGAGGTCAGCATGACACCGGCCATCATCGGCAGCATGAGCAGGCCGGATCCTGTCACATCTGTCCCGGATGCCATCTGCATGAACGTGGGCAGGAACGCCATTGCGGAGAACATGCCCAGGCCCAGCAGCAGGCCGATGACTGTCGATAGGACGAAGGTCTTGTTCTTGAACAGGAAGATCGGGATGATCGGGTTGCTGACCTTGGATTCGACATAGACGAAGATGGCAGCGGAGACCACAGTGCCGATGATCAGGGAGATGATGGTCGGCGAGTTCCAGTCATAGTCGTGACCGCCCCAGCTGGTGACGAGGATCAGCTGCGAGGTCGCTGCCACCATGAAGATGATGCCCAGGACGTCGACCTTCTTATCCGACTTGTGGCTGGGCAGCTTGAGGGCGAAGAGCGCGATGAAGAATGCGATGATGCCGATCGGGACGTTGATCCAGAAGCACCAGCGCCAGTCCATGTGCTGGGTGAAGAATCCACCCAGGACCGGACCGAGCACGCTTGAGATCGCAAACAGGCCGCCGAGCGGGCCCATGTACTTGCCGCGTTCGCTGGCGGGAATGATGTCGGCGATGATGGCCTGCGACAGGATCATCAGACCGCCGCCGCCCAGTCCCTGGAAGCCGCGCCAGGCGATGAGTTCCCAGAAGGACTGGGCCATGCCGGACCCGAATGAGCCGACGACGAAGATCGCGATCGCGACGAGGAAGATGACCTTCCTACCCCACATGTCGCCGAACTTTCCATACAGCGGCATGACGATGGTCATCGCCAGCAGGTAGATGGTCACCAGCCAGGCCTGATGCTCGACACCGTCGAGTTCACCCACGATTGTCGGCATTGCCGTCGACACGATCGTCTGGTCCAGGGTCGCCAGGAACATGGCGGCCATGAGCGCGGAGAAGATCAGGACGATCGTCTTCTTGGTCAAGACGATCGGGGCTTTCTCCGCAGTTTCGATTGCTGAACTCATGCCGATTCCTCCTCAAAGATGTCTCGTAGTTCGTCGAACAGTTCTTCGATGACCGGGGCCGGGTCGCCCTCGACCTTGCGCAGACGCATGAACGTCGCCTTGATCGACATCATCGCCAATGCAGCCAGGGCCTCGGCGCGGATGGACACCGACACCCCGTCGCCGTCGTCATGGCAGTGACCTGAGCCGGAATCATCGGACGAGGCCTTGGTCGCCGAGGTGGCCGCCGGGTTCTCGTCGGTCGCAGGGGTTCTCGAGGTCGTCGTCCCCCCATCGAGGCGACGTTGGATCATCTCGCGGAACAGGCGCTCATTGCTGCCCATGCGAGACATCTGAACCTGCATGAGCGAGGGATCCTGCTTCAGCAGCTGGTGATACTGGTGCATCTCTTCACGTTTGTTCATCCGTGTCCGTACGACCGAGGCCAGCAGGTGCTGGAGGTCGGCCAGGAGTCGACCGTTCGGACCGCCGGCTTCGAAAGTTTCGATGGCGGGCTGGTCCTCATCGTCGAAGACGGTGTCGGCGCGGCCCAGCAGGGCCTCTTCTTTGCTGGAGAAGTAGTTGAAGAAGGTGCGCCGTGAGACCCCGCAGCGTTCGCAGATGTCTTCGACGGTGACGTTGGCGTACCCGTTCTCAAGTGCCAGTTCGAGGGCTGCCTGACGCAGAGCCTGGCCACGCTCGCGCTTCTTCCGCTCGCGCAGTCCCTCGGGCTGGTCGGTGGCAGTGACGTTCGAGTCGGCATTGGCGTTCGGGTCGGCGGCGCCGTTCGCGACGCTAGCGGCGTTCGGGTCGGCGGCGCCATCGGCGCGTCCAGGCTCGTCCGCAGCCGAGTTGGCGCGCGTGGGCTCGCCAGAAGATGTGGAATGCATAGTCACATTATTGCACGCTGTGCATTTTTGCCTCAAGTGCAACTATTGTGTTCTGTGGCACACTCCCGGTCCGCTTCCCGGACCCCATCGGTTCGCCGGCACCCGGACTCCGCGCGGCGGCTCAGTACCCGAGCTTGGCGTTCGTCAGCACCGGAATGGCTTCGGCAGCCTTGCCCGCAGCGGCGAGGTCCACCTCGACGACGTCAAGAGCCTCTTCGCCCCCGAGTGAGGAGATGACGTGACCGAAGGGATCGGAGACGAGGCTGTGGCCGACGCCGGTCGGTCCCTTCTTCGGCACCTCCACACCGCTGACTTCGGGGTCGGCCTGGCCGATGGCGGCAACGAACATGTTGGAGTCCAGTGCCCGGGCACGAGCCAGAGTCTCCCATTGTTCGACCTTGCCCTTCCCCGCACCCCAGGACGCGGAGACGATGGCGAGTTTGGCACCACGACGGCTGATCTCTGCATACAGCTTCGGGAAGCGGATGTCATAGCACAGGGTCAGTCCGACGTTCTCACCGTCGAGGTCGATGACGACCGGGTCCGCACCGGGGACGACTGTATCGGATTCCTTGAAGCCGAAGGCATCGTAGAGGTGGATCTTCGCATAGTCGCGGCGCTCACCCCGGGGCGGGTAAACGGCAAGCAGGTTGATCACCTTCTCGCCTGAGGTGGCGAACTCGCCGACGATCACGGTGATTCCGGCCTCGGTCGCCAATTCGGCCATCGCCGTCCGCCAGGACTCGGTATTCGCCTCGGCAAAATCGCGTAGGCCCGGGCCGAAGGCGGACATCGTGGCCTCGGGGAAGACGACGAACGCGGCGCCCGCCTCGGCGGCCCTGTTCGTGTAGTCCCGGACCTTGTCGAGGTTGTCCGCAACTGTGGTGGTGGAGTTGATCTGCGCGAGCGCGAATTTCATGGCCAGTCCTTGCGATCCGGGAGTGTCAGCGGTGCGTTCAGACTATCGCGATCCCACGCGCGGAGAAACCTCCGTCCAGCAGGCAGTGACCTTCGTCCACCCGGCTGTGACCTCCGTCCGGCCAACGGCGATCTCCGTCCAGCAGGCAGGGCAGCGTCCTCCGTCTGGCCAACGGCGTCCTCAGTGCAGGTATTCGCGACCTGGACGACCACCTCGGCGACGGCCGTGGACGAAGTAGTAGAGGATCATGGCCAGCACCACGAGACCGCCGCAGAGCATGAACATGCCGTTACCGCCGGTGAGCGGCATGATGGCGCCGAGGATGATCGGCCCGATACCCGATCCGGCGTCAAGGAGTAAGAAGAAAGAAGAGGTTGCGACGGCCACTCGCGACATCGGCACCGATTTCACGGCGATCGCCTGCATGCACGGCATGAGGGATCCGAATCCCAGCCCGACGAAGACGCCGGCGAGGATGATCCCCGTCATGGTCGGCCACATGGCCAGCAGGATGTTGCCCACGAGATTGAAGACGAAGACGGGGTAGATGACGAAGTTGTCGCCCAGGGTGTCCTGCAGGCGACCGACGAACAGTCGTGCGATCAGTGAGGCCACGGCGAAGGCGACGAAGAACAGGGAGGCAGCACTCGCGACACCGTTGTCCTCGGCATAGCCGGCGAGGAACACGAGCGCCGCGGCATATGCGGTGCCGACGACGAGCATGATCGAACCGATCCGCAGACCTGCCGGGTCGACGAGTGTGGAGAGTTTGAGATGCCATTTGCTGCGTCGCTGATAGTCACTGAGTTCCTGCTTCGGCAGTTTGATGATGAAGCAGAGGATGAAGGCGACGAGCGACATGAACGCCGAGGCGCCGAAGAGCATCGGGAAGTCGTAGGCGCGCGGGAGGACGACACCAAGATAGGGCCCCAGAGCCGTCGACAGCGTGGTGGCGGTGCCGAAGTATCCGGTGCCCTCACCTCGGCGAGAGGAAGGGATCACGCTTTGGATCGCGGTCATGATGGCCGTGTTGCCGGCCCCGAATGCGATGCCGTGGATGATGCGGATGGCGAGGAGCCAGACCAAGGTGTCGGCGAAGATATAGGCCACGGAGGCGAGGATCGAGATTGCCATCGTGATGATGAGCAGTTTCCGTCGACCGATGAAGTCCAGGTACTTTCCGGTCAGCACACGCGCGACGACGGCACCCACGACGAAGGAGGAGGACGCGAAGCCGGCAGCTGCCTCACCTGCGGAGAATCTGGCGACGGCGTAGCCTGCCATGGACGTCATGAGGAGGTAGAACACCATCGACATCGACAGGTTGAGACCGATGCCGACGACGAAGTCCTTGGTCCATAGCTGTGCCCGTGCCACTGAAGATCAGTCTCTCTTCCTGTCGAATGATGCGCTCCGTCCCCAGGCTGCCCGTTGAGATCGGCGCTTCGCGGTCAGTGCTGATCGGCTGTGATCGGCTGATCGCTGAGATCGGTCAATCTCTGAGATCGGTGATTCGCTGAGATCGGGCTGGGAACCAATCCATGCTATCCGGTGGCTCCCGTTGCCGGCGGACCATCCCAGGGTGATCTTGCTCTAGTCGCCTGATTGCTGTGTTCTCAGTCATATAGGGTGAGAATCATGACCCAGAAGAGAACCCCGTCGGCCGTTGACGCCGTCGCTGAAGAATTTGTCGACAGATCACTTGCGCTCTCCCCCTCCCTCGCCCTCTATCTCGGCATCGAGGGTGCCAAAGGCTTCGATGACTTCTCCCCCGCTGGCCTGGCTGCCGCCAACGATCTCACTGTCGAGACATTGGCCAAGCTCGCCGAGGTTGAGCAGACCGCCGAACTCGACGACGTCGACCTCGTGACCATCGATGCGATGCGTGACCGTCTGAGTGTTGATCGCGACTACTTCGAGGCCGGGCTCAAGCATTCTAGCCTCAACGTCATCGAGTCTCCCCTGCAGTCCATCCGCGACGCCTTCGACCTCATGCCCACCGACACCGCCGAGGGCTGGAAGACCATCGCCACAACGATGGAAGCCGTCCCGACCTCCGTGGCCGGCTATCAGGAGTCCTTGGCTCTGGCCAAGAGCCGCGGTCAGGTCGCGGCCCGGATCCAGATCGAGAAGGTCATCGAACAGGCCCGCACACTGGCCGAACCGGGCAGCAACTTCGACCAGCTCATTGCCGGCGCCACCGACGTCCCGTCGTCGCTGCGCGAACAGCTGAGCACCCACGCCGAGGCGGCCCGTGAGTCCTTTGGCCATCTCGCCGATTTCCTGGCTGCCGAACTCCTCCCGGCAGCCCCGGAGAATGAGGCCTGCGGTCGCGAGGCCTACGCCCTGCACTCCCGTGACTTCCTCGGCGCCGAGGTCGACTTCGATGAGACCTATGCGTGGGGTCTTGAGGAATTGGCCCGCATCGATGCCGAGCAGCGTGAGGTCGCGGCGAGAATCCAGCCCGGTGCCGACCTGTTCGAGGTCATGGAGACGCTGAACAACGATCCCGAACGGACCCTGCACGGAGCCGAGGGGCTGCGTGAGTGGATGCAGAAGGTCGCCGACGAGGCGATCTCGGAACTCGGGAAGTCCCACTTCGACATTCCCGAACCCGTGCGCACGATCGAATGCATGATCGCGCCCTCGGCCACCGGCGGCATCTACTACACCGGACCCACAGACGACTTCTCCCGCCCGGGCCGCATGTGGTGGTCGGTGCCCGAAGGCGTCACCGAGTTCGCCACCTGGCAGGAGAAGACCACCGTCTATCACGAGGGCGTGCCCGGCCATCATCTGCAGGTCGGCCAGGCCACCTATGTCTCTGACACCCTCAACCGCTGGCGCCGACTCATGTGCTGGGTTTCCGGCCACGGTGAGGGCTGGGCCCTCTACGCAGAGAAGCTCATGGCTGACCTCGGCTTCCTCGACGATCCCTCAGACTACCTGGGCATGCTCGACTCACAGCGTCTGCGCGCGGCCCGCGTGGTCCTCGACATCGGCTTCCACCTGGGACTCGAGGCGCCTAAGAGCCTCGGCGGAGGGACCTGGGACCGGGAGAAGGCCTGGCAGTTCCTCACCGACAACGTGGCGATGGACCGGTCGTTCCTCGCCTTCGAACTCGACCGCTACCTCGGCTGGCCGGGACAGGCACCGAGCTACAAGATCGGACAGCGACTGTGGGAGCAGTTCCGTGATGAGGCCAAGGCCGAAGCCGGAGCGGACTTCGACCTCAAGGCCTTCCACACCAAGGCGCTGAACTTGGGTTCGGTCGGCCTCGATGCCCTCGGGCGAGCCATGAAGCGCTGACGCTGGGCAGAACACTGGTGGGAGAATGACCTGGTGAAGAACAATGACAGTCCGCGCAGCGATGGCCCGCGCTCTGAGACCGTGCGGGTCACCGAAGTGCTGCGCAACGAGATCATCGACGGCGTCAGGCTGCCCGGCAGCAGACTGGTCGAGCGGAACCTGGCCACCGAGCTCGGGGTCAGCCGTGTGCCGATCCGTGAGGCTCTCAAACAGCTCGCCGCCGAGGGATTGGTGGCGAATCGGCCCAACACCTGGTCGACGGTGCGCGAGTTCTCCCCCAGTGACATCGCCGACCTCAACGAAGTGCGGACCGTCTTCGACATTCTGTCCTTCGAACTCGCCGCGCAGCGACACAATCGTGAGGGCCTGGCCAAGCTCGAGGCCACCATGGCCAAGGGCAAGGAATTGTCGAAGGCCGGTGACGTCGTCGGCGCCCACCGCTCTGCGGCGGACTTCCATGCCATCGTCACCGAACTCTCCGGCAACCGGCTCCTGGCCGAGATCGGCGAGCTCCTCGACTCGCGTATGCGCTGGCAGCTCAGTCAGCACGACGACCTCGATTTCGTCGCCACGGAGCACGCTCAGCTCTACGACGCGATCGCCCATCGCGATCAGGCGAAAGTCAGAGATCTGGCCGCCCGGCACCTCGGAACGAGCCAGGACCAGCATGACAAGCACAAGGAACGCCTCGCCCGGGCCGTCGACGAGGGCGACGAGGAGTGACCTCACGCAGCGCTGAAGGGCCACCCGCTCAGCTGCTTAGGACGGGCCGGCGCGTAGGTACGGACCTTCGAGGTCTTCAGTCCCAGCCCCACCAGTGACTCGGCCAGCTTCACTGCGGCGGTGACTCCGTCGACGACGGGGACATCGCAGCGTTCGACGATGACCCGCTTGAGGTCTGCCATTCCCCCGCACCCGAGGACGATGGCCTCTGCACGATCACGTTCAACCGCCTCGGCGGCTTGATCAGCGATCGCCTCCACGGCCCGCTCGGGTTGATTCTCCAGTTCCAGCACGGCCATCCCGGAGGCCCTCACCGAAGTGCAGTGCGTGTTGAGTCCCGCCAAAAGGAGCCGGTCCTCGATGAGGGGAACCGTGCGATCAAGCGTCGTGACGACCGCATACCTGTGGCCGAGGAACATAGCCAGGGCGGCACCTGCCTCGGTGATGTCGATGACGGGAACGTCGAGGAGCTCCTGGAGTCCTTCGCGCCCGTGTTCGCCGTATCCGGCCTGGATGACGGCGTCGAAGTCCCCCGGGTATCTCATCACCGCATCCATGACCCCCAACGCCGCGAGATAGCTCTCGACATTGCCTTCGCAGGACTCGGCTCCGAAGTCGGGGGTCAGCGCAATGATCTCGGTGTCTGCCGAGGCGACCTCCCGTGCCGCACGGGCGATGGACTCAGTCATCGACTCGGTTGTATTCACGTTGACGACGAGGATTTTCACGATGTGCTCTCAATCAGTGTGTGGTGGGGACGGCGATCTCCTCGCCGTCGACCTCGCGGAAGGTGAAGTTCCGGCGGGCGATGATGAAGTAGATGATGGCCGCGATGCCTGCCCCGCTGAACCACGAGAATTCGGAGAGTCCTGCGAACGCGGGAACCAGGGCGAAGACGAGGGAGATGAGGGAAGCCGGAATGAAGGCGCCGATGGCGCGCCAGTTGACTCCACGGTGGTAGAAGTACTCGCCGTCTCCCGCCTCGGTGTAGAGCTCGGGAACGTTGACCTTCGTCTTCCGGATCACCCAGTAGTCGACCATGATGACGCCGAACAGGGGTCCCAGCAGCGCGCCGAGTCCGCCCAGGAAGTACACGATGACGACCGGTGAGTCGTAGAGATTCCACGGCAGGATGACGAAGCCGATGACCGCGCTGATGATTGCCGCACTGCGGAAGTTGAGATGACGCGGGAACATATTCGTCAGCGCGTAGGTCGGGGCGACGAAGTTCGCCATGAGGTTGACGGCGACCGTGAGGATCAGCAGCGCCAGGGAGGCCAGCGCCAACAGGATCGGATTGCCGATGGTCTGCACGATGTCGGCCGGTGAGGTGATGACCGTGCCGTCGATCTTGTACTGAGCGCCGGCCAGCGAGATCACAACGAGGCCGAAGACGAGCATGTTGATAGGGATGCCCCAGAAGTTGCCGACGACGATCGAGCCCTTCTTCTTCGCTGCGCGGGTGAAGTCGGAGAAGTTGAGGACGAAGGTGCCGTAGATCGCGACCCACAGGGACCCACCGCCGAGGATGTGCATCCACATCGGCCAGCCGGACAGGGCGTCCTCTCTGGCCCAGGAGATGGAGAAGTCGACGCGGGAGAGCATCCAGATTGCCAATGAGACGAAGGTGACGAGGATGATCGGTCCGGCGATCGCCTCGTATTTTCGGATCATCTCCATGCCGTAGCTGACGATGATGACCTGGACGATCCAGAGCAGTGTGAACGAGAACCAGCCCAGTCCGGAGAGTCCGAGGAACTCGGTGTCGGCCCACGACTGGAGGCCGGGGACGAGGGTGATCAGAAGGACGTTGAGGACGCTGGAGGCCAGATAGGTCTGGATGCCGAACCAGGCGATGGCGACGATGCCGCGGACTGAGGCCGCCAGCTGCGCACCGTGGATGCCGAAGGCGATGCGACTCATCACCGGGTAGGGCACTCCCGTCTTATGGCCCATGAAGCCGGAGAGTGTGAGCAGGAAGAAGAGCAGTGCTGCGCCGACGAGCAGCGCGACGAGGATCTGCCAGGCCCCCAGGCCGAGGGCGAAGAGTCCGAGCGCGAACCCGTAGTTGCCCAGTGAGTGCACATCGTTGGCCCAGAGGGTGAAGACACTGTAGGCGGTCCAACTGCGGCCTTCTTTGCGGCTGGGCGCAAGATCCGAGTTGTAGAACCGCGGGCTGATGCGATGAGCCGCCAACTGCTCGGGGCTCGGCCCCATCCACTTCGGTGCGGAGTCCTGCGTGGCCTCGGTCTTTGACATGGGTGTCACTCAAATCTGAAGGGCACAGAGCTGGGATACCAAATGGGAGACCACAGCACTGTGACGGCGAGTTCTATCCGACTCAGCGTAACCCCAGTCACAGACGGTGCGCAACGACACATTCGCAATCGAGCCGCCTACACGCTCAACTACAGCGATCGTGCGGGCGGCTCAACGGCTGGTCACAGGCTCAATCGCAACAATCCAGCTATCATATATTTGGCATACCATTTTCTTCTTCCACGTCCTTGGCCGTCGGATCCCATTTGACGATGCCGACGGCGATGGCTCCGGCCAACGGTGCGCAGGCGACGATCCAGAAGACCCCTGTGCCCATGGAACCGGCCAGGATCGGGAACATGATGAGGGAGACGATCGAGAACGCCCGCAGCACGGACTGGTTGAAGCCGATGCCGATGCCGCGCAGCCTCGTCGGATACGACAGAGTCGCGTAGTTCATCAGGTTGGCCCCTGGCCCACCTGCCTGCGCGAAGACGAAGGCCGCGAGCATCGCTACTGAGACGAGGACGAGGGCGCCGGTCGGGATGCCGACGATGGCCAGCAGGGCCAGTGCCACCGCCTGGATCACGAAGCCGACGAGGGTGATGCGGCGCGTGCCGAAGCGGTTGATGATGCTCATGCCCAGCAGCCCGCCGATGGCACCGAAGCCGAGGTTGATGACGAGTGAGGCGATGATGGTGACCAGCGGCGTCTGGTGGAACAGCGTCGTGATGATCAGCGGGGTGCCGTAGGCGACGGCGTTGTAGCCGAAGGTGGAGAACACGGACACGCAGAGAGCGACGATCGTGCGCACGCGGTACTGCGGGGCGAAGAGTTCTGCGAACCCGCTCCACTTGCCGCCGCGCTTGGGAGTCTGGAGGGACCCAGCACTCGGCCCGGTAGCTGCCGAATCTCCGGTCTGCCCGGCAAGGTTCCTCGATTCCTGACCGGCAAGGTTCGTCGATTCCTGCATGGCGCCACCGGCGTCAGCTGCTGCCGTCGTCCTCGTGCCGCCCACTTCGTCTGCGAGCCTGACGTCGAGGTTGTGGTGTGAGCGCATGACGTCGACGGCCGCGCGCAGATCGCCCTGGTTGGCCAGCCACTCGGGTGATTCGGCAAGGTAGCGGCGACGGACGAGGAGCACCACGAGCGCGGGAACGGCACCGAAGCCGACGACGAGTCGCCACAGAATGGCATGCTGGTCATAGGGCAGGCTGACGAAGATGATGAGGACGACAAGGTAGCCGATCCCTGTTGCGATATACCAGGCAGGTGACCAGGCGTTGACGCGCTGGGAACGGTTGCCCTTGCCCTTGAGCTTGGAGAACTCGGCCAGGAAGGCCATCGCCACGGGCAGGTCGAGTCCGACGCCGATGCCCATGACGAAGCGGAAGAAGATGAGAACCCATTCGTTGGGAGCCACGGCACAGCCGATGGCGGCGATGACGAAGAAGACCATATCTGCCATGAACAGTTTGTACCGGCCGAAGCGGTCGACGAGGTATCCGCCGAAGAGCGCCCCGATGACCGCGCCGACCATGATCGAGGCATTGACGAGCCCGGTCATGAAGCCGGAGAGCCCGAACTGCTCCTTGATCGCGGTGATGCCGAAGGCCAAAGATGAGAAGTCGTAGGCGTCCATGAAGATCCCGCCGAGGGCGAGGATGATGACCGCTTTGGTCTTTGTGCCCTGGGATCCGAATTCGGCGAGAACCGAGTGGATGTCGGAGGCGCTGCGGATGATCCGCGGAGACTTCGTCCCGCTGGCTGTGCCCTCCGCCGCCGAGGTGGGGCCTGAGTCGGTCGTGTCTGGTGCGTGCGCCGAAGTGCCGGCTGGTTCTGGACTATTCACAATCGTTCAGTATGGTCTGGCCACGCCCCCGCCCGCTCCCCCAGTCGTCACAATATGTCACGGTCGCCGACTGCACCCCGCTGGCCGAGTCGGCAATCTCCGTCATAGTGGAGTCGCGTGCGAAAACTGGGGATATTTCGAACGCCAGCCCTCATTGAAGAGCTTGCCTCCCGAGGAGCGGGGAGCTTCCAGTGGGTTCAGCCCGAGGTGACGGGGCCGAATACACTCTCGACTCGTGTGCACAGACCTTCGGCGAGAACCAGCACTCATGTGCGAACGGCCTGTGGACGGCGCAAGGCCATCCACAGGCCTTTTCGTCTCTGTTTCGTCGTCGGCCGAAGAGCGCCACTGTAGTTGATCATGAAGACCAAACGTGTTCCAGGAAAGCAGTCGAGCACTGCGAGCTGGGAGCAGCTCCGCTTAGCGGGGAACCGTCCGGTACAGTTCCTGACTGCACCCGTGCCGTTCACCCGCCACCAGGCTCCAGACCTCGGAATCAGCCTCTATCGGTTGAGAACCGATTCCCGGTACCTCCAGCTCTATCGGGGCGTGTGGATCGACACTCGCCCCGAAACCTCTGTCCCCGCCCCGCTATGGGCCGATCACGAGTGGCTGCTGAGACAGACGCATCTGCAGGCCCTGCTCCAGCTCGACCCCGAAATCGCCGCCAGCAATGTCACCGCCGCTCGCCTCTACGGACTTCCACTTCCGTCCCGCATCGACGAACACAGTCTGCATGTGGTCACATCGCCTAATACAGCGAAGGTTCGACAAGGCGTCGTGTCCCATCGCTACCAAGAGCTGAAAACCTCGAATTTCTTCGAACTGCCACTCATCTCCGTGCCGCAGCTGTTCCTCGAACTCGCCCCACTCCTGACGATCGAGGAACTCACCACGCTCGGAGACGCAGCCATCGGTCGGTGGCACGCAGGCCCCCTCACCTCGATCTCCGCGCTGAGACGAGAGGTCGCTGCCCGCGATCGCATTTATGGCAGACACACCGCAGAGAAGGCTCTCGAGCTGATGCGCGGAAACGTCGACTCCCCACGTGAGACTTGGCTGAGGCTTTGGCTGATCAGTCAAGGCTTCCCCGAGCCCGCTGTCCATCCTGCCATCGCCTGCCCACTCGTGAATGCTGTTCTCCACCCGGACCTCGGTTATCCGAACAAGAAGGTGGCTATTGAGTATGAAGGCGATCATCACCGAAGCTCCGACGAACAGTTCGCCACAGACAACAGTCGGCTCGCGGCAATTACGGCCGAAGGCTGGACGGTTCTGAGAGTGTCCAAGAGGACCAACATGGAGCAATTCGCCAGGCTGCTCGAACACCACCTCGCATAACCAGCTCTCCAGTGAGCGTCCTTGTGGACTGGCGTGCGATATACAGCGAAATGTCGAACGCGCGGCCACAATGACGCGGGGTTGGGAACACGGCACCGACTGCATCTTGTCGGACAGGCCCTCCCTCACCGTCCTTCACCGTCTCTGCCGGGGCTGCCATCTACTCCAATTCGATGCCGCGCTTCTCCGGCAGCAGGAACATGGCGAGGAACTGGATGATGTAGATGGTCGGCAGCAGCGCAAGTGCGAACGCGAATCCGAAGGAGTCGGCAAGAAGGGCGATGACCACGGGGGCGAGTCCGCCCAGGGCACGGCCGATGTTGAAGATGACGTTCTGTGCCGTGGCCCGCACCTGCGTCGGGTACATTTCTGCCAGCAGAGCCCCGTGCCCGCCGAGCATGCCGTTGGCGAAGGCCCCCATGAAGAAGCCGCCGATGAGCAGTGCGGTCGGGTCGGTCATCTGGCTGTAGACGAGGATCGAGACGATCGCCCCGGCTTGGAAGATCCAGAACGCCGGTCGCCTGCCCAGCCTGTCGGCAACCTGACCGAAGATGAGGATGCCAGCAAGCATTCCGATCACCGTCACCGCCGTCCACAGCGATCCCTTCGTCACGCCGAGGTCCATCCTCTCGGACAGATAGTTGGGCAGCCAGGCGATGATGCCGAAGTATCCGAAGTTCTGCACCGTCGAGAGGACGATCAGGGCAAAGGAGATCTTCACAGTCGCCTTGTCCTTGACCAGCGCACGGATCTTTGCACCGAAGGTCGGAAGGTCCGGTGAGCCTGCCGACTCGCTTGAGTCTCCCGACTCCCCCGCCGTATGACCTCGCTGGGACTGCACGAACTTGTCGGGCTCCTCGATACCTCGGCGAATGACGAAGGCGAAGATGGCGGGGAAGAGACCGATGATGAACAGTGCCCGCCAACCCCACAGAGCGATGACCGGAGCGGCGACGATCGCGGCGGCGAAGACGCCGATCTGGAATCCCACGCCCACCCAAGAGGTGGCGCGGGCCCGCTGGTTGGCCGGCACCGCCTCGGCGGCCAATGCCATGCCGATGCCGAACTCGCCGCCGATGCCGATGCCGGCGATGAACCGGTAGGCGGCCATGTCCCAGTATCCCTGGGCAATTGAGCTCAGCCCGGTGAACACGGCGAAGATGAGAACGGTCCAGGTGAGAACCCGGACACGGCCGTAGCGGTCGGCCAGTGATCCGAAGATGATGCCGCCGAGGACCGCACCGAAGAGGGTGATCGTCGACAGCGATCCTGCCTCGACGTCGCTGAGTCCGAAGGTGGCGATGATCCCGCCGAGGGCAAAGCTGAGAATGAGCAGGTCGAAGCCGTCGAGCCCGTATCCGACAGCTGCGGCGAAGAGCGCCTTGCGTTTGTAGGCGGGTGCCGAGGTGGACTCGGCAGAAGTCTGTGGCGTCGCTGCGCTCATGCGGGATCCTCAGGCGATCGGCGGATCGGAAAATGGCCGCAGACCATTATCCACCAGAAGTGGCCGGCAGATGAACTCGCAGGTCAATCACGAGACGTTCATCCACCGGCCACGAGGTCGAGCTCCCACACAGGCCAACTCCATGCAGGGCGAACCCCTGCACAGGCGAGCTCTCCCCTACGAGCCAGCTCACAGGGTCACATGTACCGGCTCATACGAGCGCGTCGGCTCCCAACCGGTACCCTGCACCTTTGTGGTCATCGGCCAGGCGGGGGCCCTGCCCGGTGAGCTGTTCGCGGACCGTGGCACCCTCGATCGGTTCTGGCAGGAGACCACGGCGACGCAGTTCGGGCGATACGTACTTCGTGAATCGCTCGGCGTCGGCGGGGCGGACGGCAGCGGCGATGTTGAAGCCATCGATGTCGGCCTCGGACATCCAGCGTTCGAACTCGTCGGCAATAGTCGCGGGCGAGCCGGTGATGACGGGTCCGCGTCCGCCGATGGCGACGAATTCCGCCAGGTCGCGGATGGTCCAGGTCTTGTCGCCGGCCATGGTGGTGAAGGAGGCGAGCGCGGACTGGTTCGCGTCCGTGGCGACGTATTCCAGCGGGTCGTCCGGCTTGGCGCCGGAGAGGTCGACGCCGGTCCAGCCGCCGAAGAGCGAGAGCGCGGATTCGGTGTCGACGTAGCGTGTGTAGTCGGCGAGCCTGGCTTCGGCTGCTTCGTCGGTATCGTCGACGATGACGGTGGCGAGCGCGAAGATCTTCACGCTGTCGCGGGCGCGTCCGCGTTCTTCGAGTCCGTCGCGGACCTTGTCGACCCAGGCGCGCAGGATCTGCGGCGTGGGTCCGGAGAAGAAGATCGCCTCGGCGTGGTCGAGGGCGAACTCCTGTCCGCGCTTGGAGGCACCAGCCTGGAACAGCAGCGGTGTTCCCTGCGGTCCAGGCACGGCGAGCGCCTGCCCGGGCACGGTGAAGAACTTGCCCTCGTGGTTGATGTCGTGGACCTGTTCGGGGTCGACGAAGACATTGGCCTCGGCGTCGGCGCGCAGTGCCTCGGGGGTGATCGAGCCTTCGAAGAGCTTGTACATGACGTCCATGTACTCATCGGCCCGGTCGTAGCGCTCGTCGTGCGGGATCTGGCCTTCGAGCCCGAGGTTGCGTGCCGCGGAGTCGACGTAACTGGTGACGATGTTCCAGGCCACGCGCCCGTTGGTGAAGTGATCAAGAGTCGTCAGGGTCCGGGCCAGCAGGTAGGGCTGTTCGTAGGTCACCGAGGCGGTGATGCCGAATCCCAGCGTCTTCGTCGCTGCGGCCATAGCGGGAACTGCGACGAGTGGGTCGAGGAGGGGGAACTGGACTCCCCCGCGGTTCGTCACGTCGGCATTGCCTCCGTAGACGTCATAGACGCCGAGGATGTCGGCGAGGAACAGGGAGGAGAATCCTCCTTCTTCGAGGGTCTTTGCCAGATCCGTCCAGAAGGACAGCTGCGTGAATTCGTCGACCCTGGAGTCAGGGTGGCGCCACAGTCCGGGTGACTGGTGGACCGGGGTCATCATGTCGAAGGCGTTGAGAATAATGGGTTTCGTCATCGTGTGTCTCTTTCCTTGTCGGTGTCAGGTGGCAGATGTCAGGTGGCAGATGTCAGGTCATGCACTTCAGTGTCAGGTCATGGATCTCAGTCGTGGGCGGGGTCGCTGATCGCCAGCTCGCGGGCAGGGTCCTTTGCCGCCAGGGCCGCGATGAGTGAGAGCAGGCACAGCAGTGTGAGGTAGCCGCAGATCAGCCAGGGCGAGTGGCCGCCGACGACGTAGAGCAGGGCCGCGACCATCGGCATGATGCCACCGCCGATGACAGTGCCCAGCTGGTAGCCCATGTTCACCCCTGAGTAGCGGATCTCGATGGGGAACTGTTCGGCGAACCAGGCTGCCTGGGGACCGTAGACGGCGTCGTGGGCGAGGTTCATGCCGAGGATCACGACGATGGGCAGGAAGGCCAGTGGGCCGGCGTCGAGGAAGGCGAAGAAGATCCATCCGAATACGGCCACGCCGATGATGCCGCCGATGGTCACGCGCCTGCGACCGACCTTGTCAGAGACCCACCCCCACAGAGGCCCGGTGAACAGACCGATGGCCGAGGCGATCATGACGGCAGTGACGCCGGCGGTCGAGTCGTTGCGGTTCTCGGCCAGGTAGCTGAGCATGTAGACGGTGATGAGGTAGAAGACGCTGTTCTGCGCCAGACGGAGTCCGATTGTCACCAGGAGGACGCGCGGATGCTTGGTCAGCACGTCGCGCAGGGGCGCCTTGGCGACGTTTCCGGAGGCCTTGAGCTCTTGGAATTCCGGTGCATCGGAGACGCCGAGGCGGATCCACAGTCCCAGTGCCACGAGCAGTGCCGAAGCCAGGAAGGGGATGCGCCACCCGAAGGCTTCGAACTGTTCGGGTGTGAGCAGCTTCTGCACGATGAAGAAGGCGCTGGTGGCCAGCAGCATTCCGGCCGCCGAGCCGATCTGGGTGAAGGATCCGAACAATCCGCGTTTCCGGGGCGGGGCGTGTTCGACCGAGAGCAGTGCGGATCCGCCCCATTCGGCACCGGCGGACAGTCCCTGCACGATCCGGAGGACGACAAGTGCGCCAGCGGCCCACCAGCCGATGGAGTCGAAGTTCGGCACCAGCCCGATGAGCGTTGAGGCGGTGCCCATGGACAGCAGGGAGACGACCAGGAGTGCCTTGCGTCCGACTCGGTCTCCGAGGTGCCCGGCGATGATGCCGCCCAGTGGTCGCGCGAAGAATCCGACCGCGAGGCTGGCGAATGCGGCCAGGCTGCTGCCGAGCTCGCTGCCGCTGGGGAAGAACTGAACGTTGAAGATCAGTGCCGCCGCTGTGCCGTAGAGGTAGAAGTCGTACCACTCGATGGTGGTGCCGGCGAAGGCTGAGGCGAGGACTCTCTTCTTCCCGTCCAAGAGCCGCCGAGGTGGGGTCTGGGTGATCGTCTCCGCTACGGAGGGCTGTGCCATGGGATTCTCCCTCATCTACGTGCTCAGAATGCCTATTCAAGTCCAGAGTTTCGTTGAGCAATCTAGGGACTGTGTGGCGGTTCATGTCGCCGCCGCGTCACTGTTGGACTTTGATCGTCATATGGGGACACACGAAGACTCACTGGTGTCACATCGGGATGCACTTGGTGGCAATATCTGTGATGATCATTTGAGATCACTAAGGCATTGTTGAGCGGAACTTCTCAGCATCCTCACCCCCTCAGCAAATACATTCCACCGGAGGCAAGTTCATGACGTCGATCGCACGAGCCGCAGCCGTGTCACCGGATGCTCTGCGCGAGACCTTTTCGCACTTCCCACAGGGCGTTGCGCTCATCGGCGCGGAGGTCGACGGGACTCCCCTCGGACTCGTCGCCTCGACTGTCACCGCAGGAGTCTCACTCGACCCTCCTCTGATCAGCGTCGCCGTCCAGACCAGCTCGAGCACGTGGCCATTCCTGCGGACTGCACCCGCGTTGGGAGTCTCCCTCTTCGGCACCCATCAGTCACCCCTAGCCAGGCAGCTGGCCTCGAAGGACCGCGCTTCGCGCTTCGCTGGGATCGACCCCGAGGTCACGGCAGATGGCGCTCTGACTATCCCGGGCAGCCCTGCCCACTTGTGGACGCGTCTCTACAACGAGATCGAGGCCGGCGATCACACCGTCGCACTGCTCGAGATCCTCGATGCCGACAGCGCCGAGGACACCGACTCAGGCACCGAGGCTCTGGTCTTCCATCGCAGCGAGTTCAAGGGCACAACAGTCTCCTGATCGCGACTTCTTCGCCCGACAAGTCACCCCGAAACCGCGCCGACCAGCCTTGACGCCGACTAGAACACGTGTTCGAATAGGGTGATGAGGTGGAACCAGCAGAGCACACTTACCCCGACCCCCGGGACAGAGTCGGCGCCAGGGTCAGCGCCAGGCACGACAGCTGCAGGCACGACAGTTGCAGGCAACGATGCCCCTCCTGCAGAGCTCTTCGGCCTCAAGGGTCTGGTGCGCAGTGTTCGAACACCGGAGTTCGCCGGTGTGACCTTCCATGAAGTGCTGGCGAAGTCGGCCCTGAATAAGGTGCCGGCGGCCAGCTCGATGCCATTCACCTGGACGATCAATCCCTACCGCGGGTGTTCTCATGCCTGCGTGTACTGCTTCGCCCGCAGCACCCACCGATACCTCGATCTTGATTCCGGTGAGGACTTCGACCGGCAGGTCATCGTCAAGGTCAACACCCCCGAAGTTCTCGCCGCCGAGGTGGCCAAACCGAAGTGGTCACGTGAGCTGGTCGCCCTGGGCACGAATACGGACCCCTACCAGCGCGCCGAGGGTCGCTACGCACTCATGCCGGGCATCATCACCGCCCTGGCCGAGCATGGGACTCCGATGTCTGTGCTGACCAAGGGCACCCTGCTGCGGCGCGACCTGCCGCTGCTCGCCCGTGCCAAAGAGGACGTCGACGTGGAGATCAGCATGTCGATCGCCGTCTATGATGACGCGCTCCAACAGACGATCGAGCCAGGCACACCGACGACAACCGCACGCCTGGCCACAGTCAAGGCGGCTGCGAACCTCGGATTCAAGGTCACGGTCTTCCTCATGCCGGTGATGCCGAAGCTCACCGACTCGATGGAGCATCTCGATACCGCATTCCGCGCAATCAAAGAGGCGGGCGCGAGCAGGGTCGTCTACGGTGCCCTGCATCTTCGGCCGGGTGCCCGCGAATGGTTCTTCACCTGGCTGGAACGCGAACATCCGGACCTGCTCCCCCGCTACCGTCGCATGTACGCGAAGTCCTCGTACGCGTCGAAAGAGTACCGAGCCTGGCTGAGTCGGCGCATCAACCCTCTCATCGACGCATACGACCTGCGCGGCTCCTCCGATGACGACTACCCGAAGACCAAGCGCGGAGACCGAACGAACAGCCCCTCACTCAACCAGACTCAGGCCGCGAGCCTCACACCACCCCAGGAAGCCCTGTTCTGATCAGATTCGAGCACGTCACCTAAGCACCTCACCTCATTGAACCTCGGCGAACACATCATCAAGGCTCTTTGCCGGATATGATTTCGACCATGGGCGCAGACGAAGGTCGAGAGACGACAACAAGACTGGCCAGAATTCCTAGCTTCATAGGCGGGGCCTGGCTGAATCGCAAATACACTCGACTGACCTCAAGTCTCATTCTTGCGGTGATTCCGATAGTGGTCTTCTACTCAATCGTGGACTTCGAAGATTGGTCTGCCGGATTCGACCCTGCTGCAGGCTTCAACCGCCTCGTGGACGATCTCACTCTCGTCGGAATCCTCGTTGGCATCGCACTCTTCGTCTTCTATCCACTCGCAAGAGAAATCTACTTCAGAACGACTCAGCCGATGGCCGAGGCGCTCGCTGGACTCCGAGTGATTGGGTGGCCCCTTGTCATCCTCGTGTTCTGTGTAAAGATATGGCTGTATCTGATCGTCTGGCTCGTCTCCATCCCCTTGGGAATTCTCGGCTTCCTCTATCTCGCCATCACTGAGGCCAGTGGCAACGGCTACAGGATGGCGTAACGACGGGAATAACCCGAGCCGCACCCAGGTTTGACCTGTCATGAGGATAGAGATCTGGTCAGACATCGCCTGCCCCTGGTGCTTCATCGGAAAACGTCGCTTCGAGACCGCCTTGGACGGCTTCGCGCACAAGGACGATATTGAGGTCGAATGGCGCAGCTACCAGCTCGACCCGAGTCTGCCCGACCACTACACGGGAACAGAGACCGAGTACCTCAACCAGGCCAAGGGAATGCCTGCTGACCAGGTCCGGCAGATGTTCGATCACGTCACCGCGCAGGCCGCCGGTGAGGGGCTGAACTACGATTTCGATTCCATCGTTGTGGCCAACAGCTTCACCGCCCACCGCTTCCTCCACCTGGCCAAGACCCACGGGGTCATGAACCAGGCCAAAGAAGAGCTCTTGTCCGGCCATTTTGAGAAGGGCCGCGATATCGGTGACGTCGAGTACCTCGCCGAGGTGGCCAGAACTGTCGGCATCGACGCCGACGAAACCCGTCGAGTCCTCTCCACCGACGAATTCACCGCCGAGGTGAAGTCCGACATTGCAGAGGCACGAGCCCTCGGCGCAAATGGAGTCCCGTTCTTCGTCGTCGATCGCAAATACGGAATCTCCGGCGCTCAACCGCCCGAAGCATTCGCACAGGCGCTCGAAACGGCGTGGGGCGAGAGCCAGAAGCTCACGGTACTCGCCGGCGGAGACGAAACCATTCGCGACGGCGCGGTGTGCGGCCCCGACGGCTGCAGCTGATTCGACAGGCCGCGACCTATTCAGTCGCGCAGAGACACCCGTCAGAGAAGCGGCATCGACGGATAGCGGATCGCACCGTCCGGTGATGTCACGGGGCCTGCGAGCATGCCTGCGGCAGCATCGATGAGGAACCGCCCTACCTGCTCCCAATCGCCTTTATGGGTCCCCTCATTCATCTTCGCCTCCTGGTCCGAACACGCGCTGGTGACCATATGGGCCAGCAGATAGGCCCTGCCACGCAGGACCGCCTCGGGAATGCCCTCCATCTCGCCGTGGATGAATCTCAGCCCGTCAGGCAGGGAGGACTCAGCCATCACGGACTTCATGATCTCGACAGCCGAGGGCACGATCCCCACCTGAGCGAGAAACTGTGCACGCCAGCTGGGCCGCGGCAGATCCGCGAGAACGTCGAACAGCGGGCCCATTCTGCTGCGGACGAAATCATGAATGCTCGGGGTCTCACCCAGGCCTGCGACATACTCGTCCCTACGGAGGGACATCTCGGCGACATGACGCTCCACGAGTGCGCGCAGCAGACTGTCTCGCCCCCCGAAGTGGTATGAGATCGCGGAATGATTCGCCGCCCCGGCATAGTCGACGATGCGGCGATTCGACACAGCATCGATGCCGTGGATGGCGAAGAGCTCCTCGGCGGAGTTGAGCAGCACGACGCGCGCTCTGTCACTCTGGCTTCCCATAGTCCCTATTCTTCCATTTTCAAGCCGTTCACGATGCGGAATCCCTGTCGCGATATCAGCGACCTGACCACCTCGGCGAGCATCGCCCTCACCTTGGCAAATCCATGTTGATTTCACAATACTAAGTCACGTGTCTTAAAGTGGTCGAGTTCAAGGTGGTCAACGTTGATCACTCGACTTCCGATCCATCAGGAGGACGACTGTGGGCACACCACCACCGCTCACCCGCCGCGAGGCCCGTGAGCACGACTCACACGACAACAGTCAAAACGACGGCTATGACTCGGACCATGACCACGACCATGACTCGGACCATTACCTGCCTCCGGAATCGACGGACGAGCAGCACACCACCGAGACTGAGGCAGAGGCTGCAGCCGCGAAGCGGGCCAAGGCAGAACTGATCGGCCGGACGGCAGCGATCTTCATCATGCCGCTCATCATGGTGGGCATGATGATCACGGGATACCTCGGCACCATGCACTCTCCCTCAGCCAATGACATGCCCGTCGTCGTGGCCGGTTCGGACTCGAAGGCCGCGGACATGAAGTTTGCGCTCAACGGTGCCGAACCGGATGCCCTCGACGTCGATACCGTCGAAGACGCTCACACCGCGCGCGAGAAGGTCCACGATCGCGAAGCCTCGGCGGCGGTCGTCATCAAGGGCGACAAGGCCACCCTCTACACCGCGGGTGGTGCAGGAGTCCAACAGCAGACGACGGTCACCGGCCTCGTCATGCCCGCCCTGCAGGAGGAAGGACTCGACGTCGACACCGAGGACATTGCATCCCTGCCGGACGACGATCCTTCCGGACTCGGCGCGATGTTCCTCATGACAGCCATCGTCATGGCCGGATACCTGCCCTTCAGCGTGCTGCGCTCGAACTCCCCCGAACTGCTGAAGTTCAAACGCATCGTCCCCATTCTCGGAGCCTGGGCCGCGGTGATCGCCGGCCTGGTCTGGACGGTCGCCTGCCCGATCCTCGACATCGTCGATGTCAAGGACACTCTCCCCGTCCTCGGCATCGCCTGGCTGGGAGTCTTTGCGATCTCCTGCGTGCAGCTGTTCATCACCCGAATCGTCGGTGCCTTGGGAGTGATCGTCGGCATCTTCTTCCTCATGGTCCTCGGCATGCCGTCGTCGAATCTGTCCTACCCCGTGTACACGATGCCGGCGTTCTACCGCTTCACGCACGAAATTCTGCCGATGCCCGCGATCGGTGAAGCACTGCGCTCCGTGCTGTACTTCGATGGCGCGGGCGTCACCGGGCACCTCCTCGTGCTGGCCATCGGCGCCGTCGTCGGTCTGCTGCTGACGAAGGCCTACGACTTCATCTCCCACCGACGCAATCCCGATCCGAAGCCACTCGATGTCAACATCCCGTCGCTGCACGGCGGCCGACGCCCGGACTCGAAGGTGTGGCGCTACATCTCACTCATCGTCTTCCCCTTGGCGATGGTCACGATGATGCTCACCTTCATGCTCGGTGCGATGGGCTCTCCCACGCCCAAGGACATGCCCGTGACCGTCGTCGGTTCCTCGACCGAGCAGGCCAAGGACACGATCGCCGACCTCGAGAAGTCAATGGGCAAGGACATGTTCGACTTCACTGCCACGACGGACAAAGAAGAGGCACGTGCCCAGGTCGAGGATCGGGACGAGGTCGCAGCACTCGTGCTGCCGACTCAGAAGAATGCCGAGTTCGGACTGATTGCGAACGAAGCCGGCAACAACAGTGCCTACCAGGTCGTCAACCGGATCTTCGATCAGGTCGCCTCCCAGCAGGACATGGAGCTCAAGGTCGACAACGTCGCACCGCTGCCCGACCGGGACAAGAACGGCGTAGTCGTCATGTACGTGGCCATGGGCTGGGTCCTCGCCGGATTCATGGTGGTCATCGTCGGAGCCAACGCGAACCCGTGGAGCCGACCGCTGAAGCGGATGATCCCGCTGACCGCTGTGTACGCACCGTTCATGTCACTGGTCGTCACCCTCATCGCCGGCCCGATCACCGGAGCCGTCGACGGTCATTTCGCTCAGCTGTGGGGAGCCGGAATCATCGCGATCTTCTGCATCGCCATGTTCGCCATGGTCTTCGAGAGACTCATCGGCATGCTCGCGATCATTCCGGTCATCGGCACTCTGATGTTCGCCGGGATGCCGGCCTCGAACGGGGCGATCTCCGAGTACATGATCCCGTCGTTCTTCACCACGCTGCACGACTTCCTGCCGATGGCGGCAGCGGTGGAGACTATCCGTTCGATCATCTACTTCGACAGCGATGTCGTCACCGAGCATATGCAGGTCCTCGGGCTCTGGGGGCTCGTCTCCCTTGCTTTGGTGTTCCTCATCGACAGCATCAAACCTCCTCGCACCGAACATGACTTCGGCAATCTCCACCTCGAACAGGAGAGGGAGCGGAACAAGCAGGCCCGGAAGCAGGCGAAGGCCTTCGAGGGCTCAAGCTCCACTGCGACCGTGCGCTCGACGATCGTCGACGACCGGTTCGAGCCTGCGAGCCAAGCAGAGTCGACGGCCCCGGGGGCTTACACAGCCGCACCCACCGCCGGCGACGGGCTGAAGCATCGGACCGCCGAGGTGGGGGTTGAGTATCCCGATGATGACAGTCGGTGCCCCACGGATCCCGAGCCCGCGGATCAGAGGGAGTGGATCCCCTCCACCGTGTGATCAGCTGGCCGCATCTGACGCGGGTGTGCCGGCCGAAAACCCGTGTCCCGCTCACTGCTGTCGGCGACCAGCACACTGATGCTCCGGCCGGTCAGATGTGTCTCTGATGTGACGCGATCTTCAGCCTGGAATGCTTTGGGTCTACAGTCGGATACCTATGGGTTCACATATCGATTTCTTCGGTCCGACCGGCCTCATCGAGGCCGAGCTGCTCCTGGCCAGCTTCATCCTGTGCTCGCTGATCGGCTTCGAACGGCAGTTCCGGCAGAAGAGCGCCGGTTATCGCACCCATGTGCTGGTGGGCATCGGCACGTGCGCATTCACCTTGGTCTCTGCGTACGGGTTCGCCGGTGTGCTCGGCGACGAGGCCCGTCTGGATCCGTCGAGGATTGCCGCGCAGATCGTCTCGGGTGTCGGCTTCCTAGGTGCTGGTGTGATCTTCAAGGGACGAAACATGGTGCGTGGACTCACGACTGCCGCCACCGTGTGGGTGACGGCGGCCGTGGGTATGGCCTGCGGGGCGGGAATGTTGACGTTGGCCGTGATGCTCACCGCACTGCATCTGCTGACGCTGTTCGTCATCGCTCCCCTGATCCGACGGATCCCCGACAGCGATCACCGCAAAATGCTGCGCATCGCCTACCGGGACGGCTCCGGGATTCTTCGTGACATCCTCGCCGTGGCCGGGGACATGGGGTATTCCAACACGATCCTCGATTCCAAACGCTTCGAGGACGAGGACGGAGTGCGGATGGTCCAGATCGATGTGAAGTTCGAAGGCAGACCGCCGCTGCATCTCCTGGTCCCTGCACTGCTGGACCTCCCCGGTGTGGAAAAGGTGAGCATGCGCGAGGACCGTGTCCATTCGGTCGATGACGATGGTGACTCCGTGTGATTCACCGCTCTCCCCGCACCACACACGCCTCTCAGTCTCGAAGCAAGCGCTTCCACGCCAGGGTGGCGAGGGCTGCGGCCTGGTCCGGCAGATGGGCGTCATCGAAGAGGACCTGTGGCGAATGGTTCCAGGCCGCAGTCTCCAGGTCGATATCCTGCGGAGACACGAGGAAGAACAGAAACGCGCCCGGAACTTCGTTGAGCACGTAGGAGAAGTCCTCGGACCCCATGAGCGGGGTGGGTGCCTCGACGTACCTGTCCTCACCGAAAGCCTCTGTAATCGTACCTGCGACGAACGCGGCCTCGCCGTCATCGTTGACCGTGACGGGGTACTGTTCGGTCCACACCACCTCGGCGGTGCACCCGTGAGCGGCAGCGATCGACTCGGCCAGGCGAGGGGCCACCTCGGCGAACTTCTTCGTCGAAGCTGCTGACAGCGTCCGCACGGAAGCGCCGATCTTCGCCGAGGGCGGGATGACGTTGACGGCATCGCCGGCCTGCAGCTGCGTGACTTCGGCGACAACCGGATCAAAGACGCTGAACGTGCCGGTGACCATCGAGTAGAGCGCCTGGCCGAATTCGAGAGTGGGCCGGACGGGATCGATGCTGGCATGCGGCTGTGAGCTGTGGCCGCCGCGTCCGTGGAAGGTGACGTGGAGGGTGTTCGCTCCGGCCATCAGGGTGCCGGGTCTCGTGGTGAAGATTCCGTGTGCCCCGGGAGCGACATGGATGGCGTACGCAGCATCGGGGACTGCGCCGATGGTGTCGAACATGCCCTCATCTATCATCTCTTCGGCACCACCCGGACCCTCTTCACCGGGTTGGAACATGAAGGCCACGGTACCGGCGAGTTCCTCCTGGTGTGCGCTGAGCAGCTTCGCGGCCCCGACCAGACCTGCCACGTGCAGATCGTGGCCGCAGGCGTGCATATTGCCGTTGGTCGAGGCGAAGTCCAGATCGTTCTCCTCCGCAACGGGCAGGGCATCCATATCACCGCGCAGAAGCACTGTCGGCCCAGGTCTGCCGCCTCGGAGCACGGCAACGATGGAGCTCAGCCCCTTGCCGGTTGTGATCTCCAAGGGCAGTCCCTCGAGGGCGTCAAGAATCATCCGCTGAGTCACCGGGAGCTCGAGACCCAGCTCGGGGTTGCGGTGCAGGTTGCGGCGAAGGTCAATGAGTTCGGGCGCCAGAGACTGTGCCTCGGCAGCGAAATCGTGGGTCATAGTGGTTCCTCTCTGATCGTGGATGAAGCAATGTACGGTGGAGCGGCGGATGGATGAAGCGGTAGGTGGATGGAGCGCTGTGCGGTTGAAGTTCGGACTGTTTCAGCGGTCGACGCAATTTCACCCGAGCAGCGAACGGACCGGCGCGTCTGGGAACCATCTCGCGGAGTCCTTCATCAGCGCCCCGCCCTGCATGACGACCCTGACTTTCGCCGGGTCGGCCAACTGGGTGATATCGGCCAACGGGTCGAAGTCGACGATGACGAGGTCGGCCAGTTTGCCTTCCTCGAGGGTGCCCACGTCAGCCGACAGGCGCAGCAGTTCCGCCGCGTTCTTCGTCCCCGCCACGATCGCCTGCATCGGTGAGAGGCCGAGTTCGACCGCGTGCATCTCCTCGCGCAGGTTGAGTCCGTGTGGGCACACGCCGGCGTCGGTTCCCAGCGCAACCTTCACGCCGGCGTCCATCGCTACGGCCACGCGTTCGCGCGCGATCGCGGACCATCTGACCTTCTTCTCGTAAAGGTAGTCGGGCACGTTCTTCGGGTCCGGGATCCGCAATGCGCTGCTGAGCGTCGGGACGAGGAACGTTCCGTGTTCGAGCATGAGTTCAATGCCTTCGTCGTCGATTCCGTACCCGTGTTCGATGGAGCGGACGCCGCCGCGGATGGCTGCCTTGATGCCTTCGGCTCCTTGAGCGTGGGCCGCGACGGGCTGGCCTGCCCGTTTGGCTGTCTCTTCGACGATGAGTCGCACATGTTCCTCGGGAACGCCGATGTCATCGGGAGTATCCGAGGGGCTCGAGACGCCGCCGGTGGTGCAGACCTTGATCACGTCCGCGCCCGAGCGCACGAGGGTGCGAATGGTCCGGCGGACGTCGTCATCGGTGTCGATGATCGGGTCGACAGGCATGGCAGGCATGGTGGACAAGCCGTTGGGCATCGTGAAATCGGTGTGTCCGCCGGTCGGTGACAGCGGTGTGATGGCCAGGTGGATCCGTGGCCCGAGGATCAGCCCCTGCTGGATGCTGTCGCGCACGCCGCGGTCGGTTCCGCCGAGGTCGCGAGCAGTGGTGACTCCTGCCATGAGGGTGGCCCGGGCGTTGACAGCGCTGCGCACGATCCTCTCCGAGGCGAAGCGGGCGAGGTTCGCCTCTTGGTTCTCGATCGAGAGTCCGAGGTGCACGTGGGAGTCAATGAAGCCGGGCATGATCGTCTTGCCCTGCAACTCGATGACACAGGGGGCTCTGCCACCCGTGTCGTCGCCCTCCCCCGCCGAGGTGGCCCCTTCGGTGCGCTGGACGCCGACGTAGACGATGCGTCCGTCCCTGATCTCGATCTCAGCATTGGAGAGAGGGTTACCGCCGTTGCCGTCGATGAGGGTGGCTCCGCGTAGAACAGTGTGCTCGGAATCATTGATCGTGGTGGGCAGGTAGGCGGTCGACATCAGTGGTGACGATCCTTTCATCGGGAGATCGTGCGCTTCAGATGCCATTGTTGATCATTCCTCACACAGCGGCGCACAGTGATCACATCATGACCAGGAAGAGCGTGCAGGCTCCGGTGGCAATCGGCAGGCTCCGGTGGCGATCGGCAGATCGGCCCAGTCCCGACAGAACCTCGGTCCACGCGCCCTACCGGCGCAACCTCAGTCCACGAGCTGAGCAAACATCGCTTCGACGGCATCCGTGATCCGCGCATGCGAAGCGTCACCGAAGATCGCGGTCTGAACGATGGCACCCTGCATGAGCGCGAGGACGGCCGGCGCGATCTGATGCGCCCTGGCCTGTGCGACGCCTTCGGCAAGCCCCGCACTCCGACGGAAGTACACATTCAGATAGGCCTCGAATCGTGCGATGAGTTCGTGGTAGATCTCAGCGGCGATTGTGGCGAAATCGGGGGAATGCGACGCCTCTCCCCAGACCTGCAGCAGCAGCGGAGCGAAAGGGGCGTCATGGAGGATCGTATCCAGAAGCTTCGGGAAGACCTCGTGTGGAGGTGGAACCTCGTCTGCTGTTCCGAAATCCTGCAGTTCAGCCGCGCGCTGTTCCATGATTCGCCTAGCGGCGTCGAGCGTGAGCTCCGCCTTGGACGAGTAGTAGACATAGACGGCTCCGGCGGACAAGTCCGCCTCCTTGATGATGTCGGCCATCGAAGCGCCGACGAAGCCCTTGCGAAAGAAGCACGCAAGCGCGGCATCCTGAATCCGCGTGCGCATGGCTTCCCTGTGCTCATCCGTGACCTTCGGCACCAAACCTCCAAAAAAGAATGATCATTCTTGATATATCGTACTCGACAGAGTAAAAAGAACGAGTATTCGTTTTCAATGATTGGACAGGCATGCAGACGAGAATCCTCAGCAGCTCGGACGGCACCGACGATAGTCGCGGCAGAACGAGCACGGCCGAGACGAGCGCGCGCAAGCCCAGCCTCAAACAGGCGCTGCTCGCCGCTGTCTTCGCCGCGGCAATCGTCACAGTCATCCTGCTCGCATTCAGCTGGCCGACTGTCACATCTGATCCCAAAGACCTTCCGATTGCGGCTGTCGGCGATCAGGAACAGATCGATCAGATCACGGCCGATGCTCCCGATGGGATGCTCGATCTGAAGAAGGTCGACACCCGCGCCGAGGCGCAGCAGCTCATCCGTGAACGTGAGGTCTACGGGGCATTCGTGCTGAGCGACGACCCAGAGATCCTCACCTCGACTGCCGCTTCCCCTCCTGTTGCCCAGCAGTTGAGTGGGATTGCCGCTCAGATGCAGCAGAAGATCGACAAGCAGGCGATCTCGGGCATGCAGGACGGAATGAAGGAGATGCAGGATGCACTCGCAGCGTCCTCTCAGCCAGCCGGGTCTCAGCCCGATCCTGGTGCCCCACAGCAAAACCCAGGCAACCAGACACAGGCCCCAGACGCCCCGGCGATGGAGGTCCCTGAGGTCACGGTCACGGATGTCGTGCCGCTCAACGACGACGATTCCACCGGTGCCGGCCTTGCGATCGCCGGTCTGCCCCTGACCATCGGTGGCATCGTCGGCGGCGTGCTCACCAGCATGCTCGTCCACTCTCGCCGCATGCGCGCGGTTGCGGTCGTGGCCTACGGCGCAATCGGCGGACTCGCGCTCACCCTCGTTCTGCAGACGTGGTTCGGAATTCTGCAAGGCAACTTCGGGCTCAACGTTCTGGCTGCCGGCCTTGCTGTAGCAGCGACTGCGGCACTTATCAACGGCTTCGTCTCACTGATAGGTCCGGGTGGTATCGCAATCGGTGCTGTACTCACGATGTTCATCGGCAACCCGATCGCCTCACTCCAGGCGCCCAGGGAATTCCTCGCCGGAGCCTGGGGAGACATCGGCCAGTTCTTCGTCCCCGGCGCTTCGGGGACTCTGTTGCGCGACCTGTCCTACTTCCCGGATGCGCCCATGGCGATGCAATGGTGGGCGCTCATCGGCTGGTTCGCCTTAGGTATCGTCCTCATCCTCGTCGGTCACCTCAAGGCTCATTCGAAGCAGAGGGTTGCCGTGAGCTGACTTGTTCCTTCGCCCCACGGCTGTGGAACAGATGACGATATGGCACGCCACACCTGACACCGGTCACCTGGCCCCACCTGCACTCGACGACTATCCTCGGGTGCAGGGGGTACACACCGATGACAGCACTGACGAACGTGACGATCTGCCGCACTTGCGGTGTCGAGACGAGCACGCCTCCACCGGATGTGTGTCCGATCTGTTCGGATGATCGCCAGTGGCTGCCGACGTCCGGGCAGGACTGGACGACGCGTGGACAACTTGAGTTCGAACACCACAGCATCTCCATCGTCGAACGCGAACCAGGTCTCTACGCGTTGCGTGTGGAGCCGAAGCTGGGCATCGGTCAGACGTGCTATCTGGCTCAGACCGAGCATGGCAATCTGCTCTTCGATATCCCGCCCTACATCGACGAGGACGTCATCGCCGCAGTCTCGGACCTCGGCGGGGTTCAGGCCATCGCTGCCAGTCATCCTCACATGTTCGGCCTGCAGCTCGAATGGAGCGCGGCCTTCGACGATGCCCCGATCTTCGTCTGCCGTGCAGATGCCCATTGGGTCCAGCGCGAAGGAATGAACATCTGGCGCTACTATCAGTTTGCTGAACCTGTTCCCGGGGTCCGATTGATGCGCATAGGCGGTCACTTCCCTGGAAGCGCGGTGGCCATGTGGACCGGCCAGGACGGTCGCGGCGTCATGCTCAGTGGAGACACGATCGCGCCGGTCGCCCGCTCAGGGTGGGTGACGTTCATGCGCAGCTTCCCCAATTATCTGCCGCTGTCGGCAGGTGTTGTCAGACGCATCGCAGCTTCGGTGGCTGACCTCGATTTCGATCGGATGTACGGCAACTTCGGGCAGACCATCTCGAGCGGAGCCAGGGAGGCTGTGGCGACCTCGGCCGAACGCTACGCCGAATGGGTCTCAGGGGCCCACGACAAGCTCACCTGAGAAGACGGCTCGAGTTCCTGCCCAGAAAGCCCCTGTCCGGAATGCTCCTGTTAGGCATGAACCTCAACACGAAAAACCGGCCAGGTCCGCGTTGACGGACCTGGCCGGAGAATCCAGCGATGCTGTGAAGATCAGCGTGAGCGGAACTGCGCGGTGACCGGGCAGTCGAAGGGATCAGCCTGACCGAGTCCGGCCCGGTTGAGGTAGCGGACGATGATGCCGAATGATTCGAAGAGCGTCGTCTCCGTGTATTTGATGTCCTTCTGAGCACAGTATTCGCGGACCATCGGCTGAACCTTGTGCAGGTTGACGCTGGGCATGCTGGGGAACAGGTGGTGTTCGATCTGGTAGTTGAGTCCGCCCATGAGGAAGCCCATCGGACGTCCGCCCGAGATGTTGCGTGACATCAGTGTCTGGCGGCGCAGGAAGTCAATCTTCACGTCCTTGGGAACGATCGGCTGTCCCTTGTGGTTGGGAGCGAACGAACCGCCCATGTGCAGTCCGAAGACCATGACCTGGACGATGAAGAAGACGCTGCCGATGAGGGGGCCGGCGGCCCAGATGGCGATGAGCGGGAAGCCGATGATGCGGATTCCGATGAAGATGCCTTCGATCCAGCGGCGCTTGATCGAGGACTGTCCCACGAGGATTGCCTTGACTGAGTTCACATGCAGCTGCAGGCCCGCCAAAGTCAGCAGCGGGAAGAAGAACCATCCCTGGTGTGAGGCGAACCATTTCCTCACTCCGGTGAGCCCCTGAGCATCATCGGGGTCGAAGATCAGGGCGCCCGGTGCGATATCGCCGTCGACTCCGGCTTTGTTCGGGTTGGCGTGGTGAAGAGCGTTGTGTTTCTTCAGCCACCATCCATAGCTGAGACCGATGAACAGGTTGCCCACAATGGTGGAGACCCACTCACCGACCTTGCCGTTGGTGAAGATCTGACGGTGAGCTGCGTCGTGGGCGACATATGCCGTCTGGGTGAAGAGGATTCCGAAGACGACTGCTGTGGCCATCTGCCACCAGCTCTCGCCGATGAGGAAGAGCATCGCGAAGGCGACGACGTAGGAGAGTCCGAGGAGGACGAAGCGCAGCGTGTTCCAGCCGGGGCGTCGTGCCAGCAGACCGGCTTCTTTGACCTGAGCCATCAGCGCGCTGAAGTCGCTGGTGAACTCCTGCTTATCGGTACCGCGATTGGCTCGCCTCTGCTCCAGCACCTCGGCCCTTGACTCTTTTCCAAGAGTGGGCGTCGACAGCGACCTATTCACGACATCTACTGGTTCCATATTACTTACGGTACGAGGTGGATCATCGTCTTGGCATCACCCCAGAGCACCGTATTTCACCCCCTACCCAGGTAGGGGGTTGCGTCATCAGACCTGGGCGCCGGGCACGACGAGCCCGGATTCGTAGGCGGCGATGACTGCCTGAGCGCGGTCTCGGGCGTCGAGTTTGTAGAGAATTCGCGAAACATGGGTCTTGACGGTCTGGACTGCTATGAACAGTGAGGCAGCGATCTCCGTGTTGGTCTCACCTCGTGCCACCAGTACCAGGATCTCGCGTTCGCGGTCGGTGAGGTCGGGCAGGGCGGCCGCGTTCGATGTCTGCGGTCCTGCGGCGAAGTGCTCGATGACTCGGCGGGTGACACTCGGGGCAAGCAGCCCCTCACCCGATGCCACCACCCGCACTGCCTCGGCGAGTTCGTTGGGTGGGGCGTCCTTGAGGAGGAAGCCGCTGGCACCGGCACGAATCGCATCGAAGACATAGTCGTCGATGTCGAAGGTCGTGAGCATGATGATGCGCGGAACGTCATCGTCGATTGCGCTGGTGTCCTGAGTGCTCAATGCCGACTTCGACGCCTGCCGGTTCGTGGTCTGCGGGCTCATGGTCTGCGGGTTCGTCGTCTGCCGGGCCGCCTGCCGCGATCTGGACGAGAGGATCTCACGGGTGGCTTCGATGCCGTCGAGCTCCGGCATGCGCACATCCATGAGCACGATGTCAGGCTTCAGCTCGGTGACGAGGCCGACGCATTCGACGCCGTCCTGCGCCTGACCCACCACCTCGATGTCGGGGTGCGCGTCCAACAACGCGGCGAAGCCTGCTCGAACCATTGCCTGATCATCAGCAATCACGATGCGAATCACGCGTTGCTCCTCTCATCACCCTGCGATTGATCTGACGTGTCGTCTGCGCTTATGTCTGAGTCATTTGCGTTTATGTCTGAGTCGTCTGCGCTTAGGTCTGCGCCGTTTGAGTCTGATTCTGAATTTGTGGCTATGTCTGAATCTGGGTCCGAGTCAGCCTCGCCCAGATCGCGCTCGCTCGAATCACGCTTACCCGAATCACGCTTACTGGAACCGCCCTTAGGCGAATCGGCCACGGCCAGCGGCAGCACGGCCTCGACTTCGAAACCGCCGCTGCTGGTCCAGCCGGTTCGAAGCTCGCCTCCGACCGAGGCCGCGCGTTCTCGCATCCCGATGAGGCCCTGATGACGATGGACCTCGTTCTTCGCCGCCTCCGACGGGCCCTTCCCGCCAGTGTTGACGACGTTGATCCACAGGGCGGTGCCGCCGCTGTCGATCTTGATGTGAATCTGGGATTCGGTGGCGTGGCGGATGGCGTTGCTCAGCGCTTCCTGGACGATGCGGTAACCCGCCAGCCCGGTGCTGTCGCGCAGGCTGCGATCCAGCGGTCCCCCGCTGCGTTCCATGGTGACGTTGACTCCAGCCTGCTGTGCCTTCTTCACCAGACCTTCGACCTCGGAGAATTTCGGCTGAGGTGCAAGCTGCTGGCCCGAATCGTCATTGCGCAGAACTCCCAGCAGTCCTCGCATCTCGGTGAGGGCGTGGCGGGCGGAGATGGATATGTCTTCGAACTCCTTCTCCACGTCTGCGTCGATGTTGGGGTGGCGAAAAGGTGCGCTCGAGGCCTGGATGTTGATGATCGACATGCTGTGGGCGACGATGTCGTGCAGTTCGCGGGCAATCCGCGTCTTCTCCTCGACCACGACGCGCTTCGAATGCTCCTCGGCGGTATTCTCCTGTTCCTGCAGCAGCTGCGATCGGATCAGATGCCACTGTTGGACGATGACTGCGGCCACATAGAAGCCAC
The DNA here is from genome assembly GCF_021532235.1 of Brevibacterium sp. UCMA 11752. Classification (NCBI taxonomy): domain Bacteria; kingdom Bacillati; phylum Actinomycetota; class Actinomycetes; order Micrococcales; family Brevibacteriaceae; genus Brevibacterium; species Brevibacterium sp. UCMA 11752. The sequence goes on from NZ_JACBOS010000003.1 coordinate 3,405,561, forward strand.
CTGCGATGCAGGAGAAGATGACGATGTTGACGATCGAGGATTCCGACCTGCTCTCGGGGTACTGAATATGCCCGAAGACGGCAGCCGCTGCTGAGATTGCGATGCTCGCCAGCAGCGCGGCCAAGGCCACACCCCAGTGAGCCCGGAGCCCCACAATGAGGATGATGAGGATCTGGGTGATCATCATCGGCACCATCCATGGCCAGGGAGCACCTGAGAGGTACGGGCCGAGCAGCGGAAGGACACCGCAGGCGACGACGGAGACGATCGCGCCGAAGAGCGGGCGCAGCATCGACAGCGGCATCGACCCCGCGTGGATCACGGTGACGATGAATGCCAGGGCCACAGGGGCTTCATGGACTCCCACCGCGATCGAGGACTCGACGGCGAGCATCACGATGGAAGTGAAGATCACCGCCACCCAAGCCAGCGCCTCAGGGTTGAATCTGCGGTCCGGTGGCAGGAATCTGTCGAACAGCTTGCTGAACAGCACGAATTCCGGTTCTCCTTCTGCGGCCCTGCGCCGATTATTCGGCCTTGCGCCGACCCGAAAGGTCGACTCACCTGGCACACTTCGTCAGTGTGACAGTAGCAAACACGGATAGGCGTCCCGTGAGAATTCGGATCCATCACCGCCTTGAACCGGAGAACACCGCCTTGGACCTGAGAACACCGCTTTGAACCTGAGAACGCTGCGATGAACCGGAAAATGGGAAAACAGAAGCCAGAGACCGCCGAGGCGGTCCCTGGCTTCTGCCAGTCGGCCCGGTCTGACCATGTCGCTCAGCCCAGTGAGATCTCGATCGGATCAGCGAAGAGTCCACCTTCGAAGGTGAGCTTGTCCGGTGAGACATCGGCGGGGACGTCGAAGACGAGAACGCCCTTAGCCGTGTTGCCCGGGTTGATCTCCTCGGCGAAGAGAATGGAATCAGCGTCGGCATAGAGTCCGGCTTCCGAGTCCGCGGAATAGGTGTTCCCAGCTTCGTCGCCGAGCTTGATGTTGTCCTCCCAGAAGAAGTCCGGCGCCGAAGCAGTGTTCTTCACGGACAGGTTGACGGTGACGAACTGGCCTTGGGCCTCTGCGCCCAGGTACTCGTCGCCGACTGAGGAGACGCCGTCCTTGACCGAGTTGACGGTGACTTCCCAGTCATCGGCGGCCACAACATCGCCGATGCCGTAGCTGGCAGCAGCGTCTTCTTCGGCCGCCTTGTCCGCGGCAGGCTCTTCCTTCGCCTTGTCACCGCTTGCCGCCTCGTCCTCGGCGACGGCAGCAGAGGATTCGGTATTCTCTGCCGAATCGTCTCCCCCGCCGGAGATGGCACTTCCGATGATGACGACGACAAGGATGAGAACAATCCAGAACCACCAGCGTTTGAGCAGCGGCTTCTTCCGCTTCGGCGGTTTCTGTCCTGAGCTGCCTGGACCATAGGCACCGGGACCGTAACCACCAGGTCCATAGGCGCCCTGGCCAAACGCACCAGAATCGTACCCACCGGGGCCACCGTAGCCACTGGCTCCTGCGGGGCCCGCGCTCGGATGTCGAGCACCCGGGTAACCGGACGCCTGCGGGTCAGCCATCGGCGAGCCGGCCATCTGCGGACCAGGCACGCGGTAGGTGGAACCTTGCGCATTGACACCGGGCTGAGGCTGGGCTCCAGGGTGCGGCTGAGGCTGAGCACCAGGCTGTGCTTGCGGCTGAGTACCGGGCTGCGTGTGTGGGTCGTTGTGAGTGGACATCATGCTCCTTTGATGATGAGCGCCGCGCCCCGCTGGAAGGCGGTTCGAAGCAGCTGGCGCAAATGAAATAGCGAGGTTCGCGTTGATACTCCTTCAGCATTCCGCCTCGGCGAAGATTGGACATCAACCGTTCGGCTCGACCTCGATCATCGATCGGCCAGGCGGCGCCAGCCTGAAGGTTGACGTCCGGTGTCAGCTCGTGCGGTTACGATTCCTGTTGTGACAATTCATCCGTTCCCGCCGCCGCATCATGGCTCCTCCGTCCCACCGAGGCCGGCCCAGCCACCGATGCCTGCCGCCTCTGCGACGCCACATCCGGGTGCTGCCTCGCACTCGGAACACAAACGGCGTCTCCGGCACGGAGCCCAACTGGCGGTGAGCATCCTTGTGGGCGTCATCGCCTATGTGACGGGCTTAGTCATTTCGGCAATGGCGCTGCAGGCGAACCCGTGGGCCTTCGGCAGCAACGGTGAACTCACGAACACGGGAATCGTCGTGGTCCTGCTGCTGAGTCTCGTTTGGCTCAGCGTCTTCGTCCGTCGTCGTTGGCCCCTCGTGCCGTTCATCGCCGGGGCTCTCCTCGCCGCGGGTTGGGGCGATGGGCTCCTGCTCCTCATCGGCCTGTTCCATATCGTCATCCGCGGACCTCGGGTGCGGATGGTCGTCACCGCCGTCATCGGGTCGGTGCTCGTCATCGCCGGAGTGATCCGTCACTGTCTCCTGCCTCCTGCTCTCAACCCATTCGGCCTCATGATCGTGGGTGATCCTGCGGTGATCACCGACGTCGAAGCTTCTGCCCCACCAGCGGACTCTCTGCTGGCGATGAATCTGATGACGATCATCGCCGGCGTCGTCGGACTTGGGGTGAGCATCGGGTTCGGACTGCTGCTGCGTCGGACTCGCAGAATGAAGACCGTCGAGACGATCGCCCAGCGTGAAACCGAACGCAGCGAATCGCTGTCTACGGAACTAGCTCGCCAGTCCGAGCGCAATCTCCTGGCCCGCGAGCTCCACGACACCCTCTCCCACCGGTTGTCCGTCATCTCCCTGCACTCCGGGGCGCTGGAAGTCGGAACTCAGGATGACGCCGAGGTGGCGACCGTCGCCTCTGCCCTGCGCCGAGAGGCACGTGCATCATTAGACGATCTGCGCCACCTCGTCGGCGGTGTGCGTGAAGGAAACTTCGGCGAACAGAGCCGACTGGGACCGACGTCGACTCCGCCGAGCCTGCCCTCCATGGACTCCATCCCGCAGCTCATCGCCTCGGTTCAGGCGACCGGCACGCAGATTCGTCCGTCAATCATCATGCAAGACGTTGAGAGTGCGCCCACGGTGCTTGACCGAGCGGTTTATCGCATCGTGCAGGAGTCGCTGACGAACGCGTTGAAGCACTCCCCCGGTGCACCTGTGGATCTGAGCCTGAGCGTTTCGGCAAACCGGGGAGCGCGCATCGTCGTATCGAACGCGCTGCCGACGACCAGGACGAACGAAGATCCGGAATCGGACTTATCGACGAGCGGTTCGGGAGCCGGGCTCGAGGGAATTCGTGAAAGAACGCACCTGCTCTCGGGCATGGTCAGCATCGGACCGCGTGAGGGGCTGTTCGTCGTCGACGTATCCTTCCCGCCGTTCGAACGCCGGTCTCAACACTGACCAGGCTCAGCGCTGACCGACCTGAGGGCTGACCAGTCTCAGCGCTGACCAACCTCAGGGCTGACCAACCTCTGGGACGCTCATCACCTGCGTCACGGCGCTCTTCTGTGGCGCCGTTCCCCTGCCGATGCTGCCGATGCTGTGCCCACGCGGCTTCGCCGCTGTCGTGTCCTAGGCCTCCTGTAGTCTGTTTTCATGGCTCAGACTTCTCCCAGTATCCGCGTCCTCCTCGTCGACGATGACTCGATGGTGCTGACTGGGCTCAAGGCCATACTTCAGGTCGCCGAGGGCATTGACACGGTCGGAACTGCTCTCAATGGCGAAGGTGCACTGGAGCAGGCGGCACTTCATTTCCCTGACATCGTGCTCATGGATGTGCGGATGCCGGGAATCGGTGGCATCGAAGCAACTGCGCGGTTGACCAACAGTGTGCGGCCGCCCAAAGTCATTGCTCTCACCAGCTTCGATTCCGATGATTATCTCTTCGGTGCTCTCGAAGCAGGTGCCAGTGGCTTCCTCCTCAAGGACATCGGTCCTGCGGAGCTTGCCGAGGCCATCAGGAAGGTCCACGTCGGTGAGTCGATTCTGGCACCGCAGGCGACGATGCGGATCATCAGAGCCATCACAGCCAAACAGGATCATCGGACCAAACGCGATGCCGCCGCGCTCGTCTCCACCCTGACAGCGAAGGAACGTGAGATCGCTGTCCTCGTGGCACGAGGGCTGTCGAATCGTGAGATCGCCGAGGCGACTTACTCCAGCGAGGCCACCGTGAAGACTCATCTCAACCGGGTGAACGTCAAACTCGATGCCAGCAACCGGGTCCGTATCGCTGTCCTCGTCGAGCGGTCCGGTTTGACCACGGGTTCCGGCATCATCTGAACGGTCTCGTCGTTTCCAGTCTGCTCAGAATGGCGGCGGATCTTTCGCGAGATCATGTTCCCATTGCACGCGTGCCTCTTGCCAGGCCCTTTTGATCCGGACATACTCGATCTTCGACGTACGGTAGTCGCCTGACTTCTTCGGTCGGTGGTACGGCTGATTCCTGCGGCGACCTCGCGGCAGCCGTTTCATAGTCACCGGGTTCGGTCCCGGTGGCAGGCGGCGTTGGAATACCGCGTTCTGCCAGTCCGACATCCGATCGACCATCAATTGTCGACGCTTGGCTTTCGCCAGGTCATAGCTCTCCTGCAGTTGTCGCTGATGGTCGGCGATTGCTTGCTCGCGTTTCCTCGCTTCGTCGCGTTCTCGAATCGTCGTCTCACCGGGCATGAGTTCAAGGACGTACGGCGGTGGAGGAACCTTGTCTTTGGGAAATCGCCACTTTCTGGGACTGATACCAGTCAGTGCGTAGAACTCGATGGCTTGAGCTGCGTCGACGGGCTGGTCGGGAGCCGCGACCGTGGTTGTCACACCATGGGAGAACTCGTATTCGACCAGTCCAGATTCCGGCATCCGCACCGAGTAGTTTCGGGCAGTCTTCACCGCGTGGTGCTTTTTACAGAGACAATGCAGATTGCTGAAGCGAGTGAGCCCACCCTGGTCAGGATGGTCATGGTCGAATGGAATGACGTGGTCGATCTCCGACTTCTCCGCCCTTCGACTGCACCCCGGTACTGTGCAGATCGCCCATTTTGCGATGAGTGTTCTCCGAACATCGTTCGGAATTCTGTAGGTGGTGGCCTTCGCGTCGATGGGTGTGCCTGTCGCCGGATCCGTCAGTATTCTCGTCAGCGCCTTCGAACGGGCACCGATGCGTCGCGCTGTCTCTGCTGGCACCGGCGAACCGTCAGCGAGTGTGCCCGGAAGCTCTGATTCGCCGGTCAACGTCAGGTACGGGACCGTGACCACGACGGCGGCTTGGTTCGCCATCCACCACTGGTCGGTGGGCATGCCAACCGTTACTTCATACTCTGCGATATCTTCTTGCGGTGGCGGAGCGGGGGAAAAGGCTGTGCCCTTCGGAGACGGCCCTGCGGCATCTTTCGCACAATCGGTCAGCCCACTGACTCCCTGGTCATCGAAATCAAACAGAGGGTTTCCCTTGTCATCAAGAAGCGAGGATTCTGTGGTGCCTTGGATTCCCGTCACTGGGTCGATGCGTTTGACCCTGATGCTCAGCTTCGGCTGGGGCCGAGTCGCAATGTCAAACATGAGATTGCTGATGGTGCGCTCGTCGATAACCTCAACTCCGGGCGCCAGGTTGAACGTGTTGGCCTGTCCCGCATGAATCGCTCGCGCCATGGCTTGGATGCGCTGAAAGCTGGCATGGACCTCAGCAGCCGGCCCTGTCAGAGTCATGCATGCCGTTCCATCCTTGAATGTGTCGACATCGACTCTCCGTCGACGGGCGGCTGTTTCTGCCCGGTCTTCTGCAGGTTCGAGGAGCTGGATCTTCTTGCGCAGTGCGGTTCGGAAGTACTCGCTCGTCACATCTGCTCTTCTGACAGAGAGATGTTCGTCCAGTCGGGGCAGGAATCGCATGGCAACCGTTTGGCATAGGTCGGCAGCGGCATCAACATGAGCCTGCGTGAACTCGCCGTCTCGTACTCGGTCGGCGAATCGTGGAAGACCGTGTATCACCGTCATCGCCGCAGTCAGGCGGCGGTAGGTGCGCGGCGTCGAGGTTCCGAAGATTGCCGAAATCTCCACGAGGTCCTCGGTGAACACATTGTCGTGGATCCACCGCGAGAAATCGGTGTCGGGCTCGAAACCAGGGAAGTCCGGAGGTTCAGGAGCTTCCGGCTCGGGTTCAACCGTGGGCGTTCGAACGCTCTGCGCAAATTCGGCATCGTAGGCCATCATCGTCGTCGGGGTGTCGACAACGAGTACGAGCTCGGCGCAGGGCTCGTCGAGGTCGAATTCTTCCGGCGGTCCCGAGTTCCAAGCCAAATCGCTGACGGTCATACGTAGGTTGGCTTCTCTGACTCGTTCCTCTTCTGAGGGTTTTGGGCATCGATCGACCGAGCCGGCAATCGTGGCGAACGTGTACGGGTCGTCCTCTTCAGGAACGTCGGCTCCGTCGTGCTGGATGACCTGCTCGAGGATGACTCCCGCACTGAGTTCGAATACATTCAGCTGCGCCCGGTCGTATTCAGCAGATGCACTGCCGAGATTGGTGACACTCGATTCGTAGCGAACGCTGTAACGTGGCGACGCACTTTCATCTGCACTCGCGCTGGCGCCCTTGCCAGCAGAGTCGGGCTTCTTGCTTCGTTCGCTACGTTGCCCGTCATGCGTTTCGGATGTGCTTTTCATCGTGTATCACCTGCCTCGTACATCTATGTCGGGAAGAGTGAGTCGAGCACTGAAGAAGTTAACTGATAGTCATATTCTATACTATTCGAATGTTAATTGTATATAGCAAACCCGTGATTATTTCTGATTCTCCTTCGAAGCATTGGAACCGTCCGAATCGTTTTGTTGGTCAATACTCTCAGACGGCACTGACACGAGAACTCTGGTGCGGCATTGTCAGCCCAACCCACTCACTCACTGGACGTGGACAGATGGCTGCCGGCAACCTCGGCGAACTGCTGTCGTGAACGCCAGGAGAGGCCCAGATACAGAACGAACGAGGCGACGAACGACGGGATCGTCGCGCCCATCGGGCTCGGGAATGCGTAGGTGAGCAGGTAGGAGACAAGGGCGCCGACTATCCACACGGCGACTGCGGCCCAATTGACGCCGCGCGTGTACGAGTAGATGCCTCCGGCGTCACTCACGATGTCCTTCGTATAGGTCCGACGCTTGATGATGTAGTAATCGACGATGAGGATCGCGAACACGGGAACGAAGAAGGCCCCGATCATTGTGAGGAAGTCGGTGTACTGATCGAGCAGGGCCAACCAAGTCGATCCGAGAATCGAGACGATTCCGAGCACCAATGCCACCGGCAGGAACTTCAGCTTCATCCGCCTCTGCGCGCCGACGACCGAGTTGACCATCCCATAGACAACCATCGTGTTCGTCGCCATCACGGACAGGAAGATGACGATCGCCAACGCCCATCCGAATTCCGCGGCCAGCGCGGTCGGGTCGAAGGGAGCCGCGTCTGCGCCGTCGAGGAGGAGGTAGCTGAAGGCGGTGAGACCGAGGACCATAGCAAGCACCGTGGAGGCGATATAGCCGAGGCCCGAGCCGATGATCCCTGACTTCTGACTCTTGGCCAGGCGGTTGAGGTCACCGGAGAGCACAGTCCACGAGATCGCAGTCGAGATGACGATGTCGAGCGCGAGCACCGGGGTGAATTCCAGACTGGGATCGGCCTGAATCGCAGTGTATTCGCTCGGTGAGTGCCCGTTGAAGGCGATGACGAAGACATATGCCATGACCAACAGAATGAGGAGCGCGAACCAAGGTTCGGCCTTCTCAATGCCCTCATGCCCGAGGATGGCAAGCCCGACGACCAAGGCCTGGCACAGAACGGAGAAGAGGATCGGGTTGGAGAATCCGGTCGTCTGCGCGACAACGAAGTTGACGCTGATGCCCGCGAGCATGGCTTGGACCCAGCTCCAGCCCATGAGGATGACGACGTTGGCTGCGACAGGCAGATAACTGCCTTTGGGGCCGAATGCTCCCCGGGTGATCGCCATGGTGGCCAGGCCGGTGCGGGTGCCGATGTTCCCGATCAGAGTGAGCACGATTGTGCCGATGATCGTGCCTGCGATGATGACCACGACGGCGGTGACGTAGTCGATGCCCGGGACGAAGAGTGTGCCGGTGAGCATGGTTGTCACGACGAGGTTGGCGGCCAACCAGATCATGAACATTCGTCTTGTGCCCAAGCGCCCGCGGATGACTCCGGAATCGTCGCTTCCGGATTCCAATCGCGATTCGAGGCTGCGGTACCAGTTCACTGGGCGACCACCTCGGCGACGTTGGGCTCTGCATCAGCGGACGCATCCGCAGGTACAGTGTCGGGGACAGTCGACAGGTGTTCGTGGATCGCCAGGAGATTTCCGTCGCCGAGGTGGCGGAAGATGATGCTCTCACGTTCCCGATAAGATTCCGCGCCCTCCCTCGTCGTCACCGTCGTATCGACGGTGTGAGAGAAGATCGCTCCGCCCGGGAAAGTCTGCACGAGCCTGGCTGAGGAGACGCAGTCGGCGACTGACCATCCCTCGGCTATCCATGAGTCCCACGTCTCCTCGTACTCCGCACGTGAGTCCAAGCGGTTGCTCTCAGGGTGGAAGATGAATGTGGCGTCGGGGGCAAAGGTTGCGAAGTAGGCCTTCGCATCGGTCGTCGCAAAGGCGGCGACGATGGCGTCGGCGGCGCGAAGCACCTCGGCGTGGCTGGGTTCATTCACATCGTTGGGCATGACGATCGTCAACTTTCTTTGTCGCAGGTTCTCTCGGGCGGTCGCAGGTTCTCGTAGCCGGTCGCAGGTTCTCGTAGCCGGTCGCAGGCAGAGCTGATGGGCCGAGTGAAACTCTAGTGATTTGGTGACTCAGCACACTGTACGCAGTGGAGTGATTGGCGAGTTGATTGTCCACTGCGGACTGCACCACCGGCCATCCGCAGCGGCGCACTCCACGCCCGCGCCGCTGCCTGCATTGCGAGATAGCGCTGTCGGCAATTGAGATTTCGCTTAGGTTGAACAGCGTGTGACATGCGGCTCCATCCGCAGACCCCGCCGAAACGTGGGTCGATGATCGTCATAGTGAAGATGAAGGAGACACTGCTTCCATGAGTGCGGAACTGATCTGCGTGATCGTCCTCGGCCTGATGTTCGTCATCGGCACATGGCGTGACATCAACATGGGCCTGCTGGGCTTCGTCGCAGCGGCAGGAGTCGGCGGACTCGTCCTCCACCAGGCCCCAGAGGAGTTCCTCGCCGGCTTCCCCGTCGACCTGTTCCTCACCCTTGTGGGACTGACCTTTCTGTTCGGCTTCGCCCAGAACAACGGCGTCATCGAAGTCATCGTCAATTGGTGCGTCAAGCTCGTCGGCGGTCGGACAGCGCTCATGCCGTGGATCTTCTTCGCCCTCACCGCGATCCTCATCTCCTTGGGTGCGCTCTTCGCCGTGGCCATCATCGCGCCGCTGGCATTGTCGTTCGCACGTAGACATCGGATCAACCAGTTCATGGTCGGCCTCCTCGTCGTCCACGGTGCACTGGCCGGGGCCTTCTCCCCCATCAGCGTCTACGGCATCTTCATCAACGACTACCTGGCCAAGAACGGCCTGACTCCGACACCGTTGTCGTTGTTCTTGGCGCCGCTGATCTTCAACGTGGTCTTCGCTCTCGTCGTCTACTTCGTCCTTCATCGACGACCTGGATTGCGCGCCGAGGCGGACGATGCCCTGTCCGCCGAAGCTGAGACAAGCACCACCAGATTGACTCGGAGCCAGGTGCCGACCCTGATCGGACTCATCGCGATGGCGCTGTCCGTGCTGATATTCAGCTGGGACGTCGGGATCGTGACGATCACAATCGCCATCGTTCTCACCTTCATCCACCCGGCAGCGGGTAAGGCCGCGATGACCAAGGTGTCATGGTCGGTCGTCATTCTCATCACCGGAGTCCTCACCTACATCGCCGTGCTCCAGGCCGCGGGTACCGTCGAATGGGTCTCGGCCGGGATCTCGGCCATCGGCATCCCGCTGCTGGCTGCCCTGCTGCTCTTCTACATGTCGGGCCTCATCTCTGCACTGGCGTCATCGTTGGCGATCATCGGCGTCGTCATCGCCCTGGCCGTGCCGTTTCTCGAATCAGGCGACGTGCATGTGGGCGGCTTCGTCGCCGCGCTGGCGATCGCGGCAACCATCGTCGACATCAGTCCGTTCTCGACCAATGGTGCGATGCTGCTGGCCAATGTGCACTCAACGATCCGCGATCGCTACTACAAGCAGATGATCGGCTATGCCGGCCTCATGTGCCTCATAGGCCCCGGACTGGCCTGGGTAGTCGCAGCGGTGCCGACGATTCTCACGAGGTAAGTGCTGACCTGTCGAGGTTGCTGACCATGTGAAAGCCCTGGCCCGGCGTCCGTTCGTCTCGCCCAGGTCCCTCAACTCACCAGGCTTGAGTCCCTCGGTGCAACAATGCAGTATGAACGATCCGCTTTGGCACAAACTCCTTGAGCGAGTGCGACAGGACACCCCACAGCTTCTCAACGACTTCATCGCCGAACTTGCTCAGCATGAGGGCTACGCCCACGGCCGCGTTCCTGCCTCCGATCTCACCGGAACCGCTGAGCAGGTCTTCGACCTCTTCCTCCGGCGGCTGTCTACCGCTGAACAGATGGCCGGCGAATCGTCCCTTCCAGATGCTTTGGGACGACGACGTGCCAGACAGGGCCTGCGAGTCGATCAGTTCACTGAGGCTGTGCGCATCAACTTTCGGGTGCTGTGGCGAGCACTTCATCGGGCTGCGCAGCCAGATCTCACCGGCGTGCTCATGGACAACGGAGAACGCGTCCTCGACGTTGTGGAACGTTATGCGACAGAAGTGCAGCGGTCCTTTCTCAACGAGACGGGGGAAATGGCGCGTTCGCGCAGAACCGCCCGCGAACGCGCCCTGACAAAACTGTTCTCCGGTCACGCCGACGATGACGACATCAGTGCCATCGCCACGGTTCTCGGCATGAGAGACGACGGTGAATTCGAACTCATCGCACTTCCCACCAATGTCATCACCGATGGTCTGGAGCAGAGCTTCTCGACCCTCGAAGCACATTCCTACGAAGACGAACAGATGACCTATCTGTTCCGTCATCGGCGCACGCTGATCAGCCTGGTCGACGAACTGCCCGAGCTCGCAGGCGGATACATCTCGAAGGTCGACGGATTGGGGCAGGTGTCACGGGCAGCGGCACTGGCCAAACACCTCGGCGAGCTTCATCCGGGTCGCTCTGCAGTCACGGTGAAGGAAGGATTCGCCGCCATCGCCCGCACCGCGGTGGAGCCCCTCATCAGCGGCTTCGAGCATGAACTGCTCGGTGACTTTGTCAGCTCGGTGGGCGAAGAGCCTGAAGAGAGAATGAAGCGTCTGGTCACAACCATCGCCGCCTACCTGAAGAACGGTTCGGTTCAGGAGGCGGCGGACTCGCTCTATGTCCACAGGAACACCGTGTTCAAACGTCTGCAGTCCTTCCACGACGTCACCGGTTTGGACGTGACCATTCCCCGTGATGCGGCGATCGCGCTGATCCTGACGCAGGACACGCAACGGTACTGACCGACGATTGCCGGCCCAGAGGTTCATATGCACACCGCGGTGCTCAAAGGCGAGACATTCATCCAATGACCCGTGATCTGCGGTCCCCTAGTCTCGAATCAGCACCGCATACCTCGACGACACCCCACACCTCAACGAGCTGCACTCGAAGGAGAGCCAATGATCACCAACGACGCAAAACAACGGATCCTTGCGGCGGTCGATGCCCGATTCGACCAACAGTTGGCGGCGACCGCCGAGCTGGTGAATTCGCCGTCCAGACGTGAGTATGAGGAGCCCGCACAGGATCTCATCGAGTCCCGTCTGCAGAACCTCGGCCTCGACATCGACCGATGGATCATCGACTCCCCCGAGTTGGAGGCCCACCCCGGCTTCGGTCCCTCCACCGTCGACTACACGGGGATGACCAATATCGTCGGCACGTACCAGCCTGCCCAGGACAGCGGGAAGTCCCTGATCCTCAACGGCCACATCGATGTCGTGCCGCAGGGTCCGGAGGACAGATGGTCGCGCTCACCTTGGGACGCCGAGGTGGTCGACGGGTGGATGTACGGCCGCGGTGCCGGTGACATGAAGGCAGGGCTGATCGCCAATCTGTTCGCATTCGGCGCCATTCGTCAGGCCGGTTTCGACCTCACCGGCCGTGTGCACCTACAGTCCGTCGTCGAGGAGGAATGCACCGGAAACGGTTCCTTGGCGGCACTGCTGCGCGGATACACCGCAGACGCGGTCATCATCTCAGAGCCCGAGGAAGATGCCCTGGTCAGAGCCAATGTGGGAGTTCTGTGGTTCACGGTCCGAGTCAGCGGCAACCCCACACATCCACGCGAGATGGCTAATGGCTTCAACGCCATCGATGCCGCGTTCGACGTGATGCAGGCTCTGCGCGGTCTCGAACAGACATGGAATGACAGGAAGGGTGAGCACCCGTATTTCGAGGACCTCGATCACCCGATCAACTTCAACTTCGGTGAGATCCGCGGCGGCGACTGGCCTTCGAGCGTGCCGGCCTGGTGCGAACTCCAGGTCCGCGTCGCCACCTACCCCGGAACCAACGCCGATGAGGCCTGGGCCGAAGTCGAGAAATGCGTGAGGGATGCCGGCGCCGGACGGTCAGCGGACGGCGGCTCCTCAGCTCGCCCGACCTTTGAAACGGTACTGACTCCGAACGGCTTCTACGCCGACGGCTACGTCCTCGAGCCCGGCAGTGATGCCGAAGAGCTCCTCGAACGCACCCACCGTGAGACCTTCGACGCCGAGCTCACGAGCTTCACCACTCCCGGCTATCTCGACGGTCGAGTCTTCGTCAACTACGGACAGATGCCGACTCTGGTCTATGGTCCGGTCTCGGAGAACATCCACGGATTCGACGAGCGTGTGAGCATCGAATCCGTGCGCAAGTGCACGAAATCCATGGCGCTCTTCATCGCCGAGTGGTGCGGCATCGACGAATAGGTGACGCGGGATCGACGAATGGTCCGGCTCCTTGCTTCAGGAAACCGCACTGGTTGACTCAGCAAACCGCACTGGCGGGCTTCACATGCTCCCGTTGGCCTGGAAGTTCCCGTGCCAGGACAGCGCCTCACCCAGCAGGTGCGGAGTGTGGCGTCCGTTCGGGTTCTCTGCGATCGCCCGATCCAGATAATCGCCGAGGCGGTCCCGATAGCTCGGGTGCGCGCAGTTGGCGATGATTGTCCGTGCTCGTGCCACCGGGGAGAGTCCACGCAGATCGGCCAGTCCCTGCTCAGTGACGAGAATCTGGGTGTCGTGTTCCGTGTGGTCGATGTGGCTGGCGAAGGGCACTACCGAGGAGATCATTCCGTCTTTTGCCAAGGAGTTCGACACGAAGAAGTTGAGGTAGGCATTGCGAGCGAAGTCGCCGGACCCGCCGATGCCGTTGATGATGGACGAACCCATCACGTGGGTGGAGTTCACGTTGCCGTAGATGTCGGCTTCGACCATCCCGTTGATCGCAATGACGCCGAGGCGGCGGATGGCTTCCGGATGGTTCGACATCTCCTGTGTGCGCAGGAGGATGCGCCCCTTGTAGGACTCGATGTTCTCGTTGAAGTCGGCGGCACGCTCGGCCGACAGTGAGAAGGCCGTAGCCGAGACGGAGGCGAGCTTGCCGTTGTCGATGAGGTCGAGCATCCCGTCTTGGATGACCTCGGTGTAGGCGCTCAGTCCTTCGAATTCGCTGTCAGCCAGGTTGCCCATGACGGCGTTGGCCACATTGCCGACGCCCGACTGCAGCGGCAGCAGTTCAGGAGGCAGCCTGTCGGCCCGGATCTCGTGGCGCAGGAAGTCCACGAGGTGGGAGGCAATGGCCTTCGAATCCTCGTCAGCGGGCTTGAACGGCAGGTTTCGGTCGGGTGCGTTCGTCTCAATGACGGCGACGACCTTGGAGGGATCGACGCGCAGGTAGGGGTCGCCGATGCGCTGCATGGGCTCGAGAAGCTGGATGGGCAGGCGCTCGGGTGGGCGGCGGGTGCCGTAGTAGACGTCGTGGAAACCTTCGTAGGCGCGCGGGTGCCAGGAGTTGACCTCGAGGATGACCTTGTCGGCCAGGTCGAGCCATGTCTTCGAGTTGCCGACCGAGCTGCCGGGTACCAGCAGGCCGTTGGGCAGGATCGCAGCGACTTCGACAATGGCGACGTCGAGGTCTCCGTAGAAGCCGAACCACGCCTGCTGGGCCGAGTGGCTGAGGTGTGTGTCGACGTATTCCGTATCGCCGGCGTTGATCGACTTCCTCATTGCCGGGTCGGACTGGAAGGGCAGTCGTTTGCTCACGGCTCCCGCCTCGGCGAGGACTCCGTCAAGTTCGGGTGCGGTCGAGGCGCCGGTCCACAGCTCGATGCCGAAGTCACGACCGGCATCGTGCTCAGTGCGAGCCTGCGCTGCAATGGCACCGGGCACCGACTTCGGATATCCCGAACCGGTGAATCCACTCATGGCGACGCGGTCGCCGTGACCGATGAGAACAGCCGCTGCCTCTGCAGTGACGACCTTCGAACTCAGGTCAGGGCACGTAATTCTCGACATTCACATGAGTTTATCGGACGCTGTTTCCGTGATTGACTCCGCCTGCTTCGGGACGAAGACCCGCTTACGCGCCGAGGCGCCGAGCAGAGACACCGCTGCCATCACCGTCAGTCGACTAGCGCGCCAGCCTTGTCAGGAACTCCCCCGCCCCGAGCGCGATCGCCGTCTCAGCCTCCACACCGAGGGCCAGCATGTCCTCGTCGACGTCGAAGCGCTCGGTGTGGTGGCCGGCCGTGGTGTCCATGCCGATCTGAACATAGGTGGCCAGACCGCCGCGTTCCTTGACCCGCTTCATCATCGCGGTGGCGTCCTCGGAGCCGCCGACTCCGCTGGAGTCCCTGATCTCAGCGACCCCGTCGACATCTGCGAAGCAGGTCCGGATGTAGGGAAGCAGCTCGGGGCTCGGATCCTCCCGATCGGCCTTGCCCACCACCGTCAGCTCGTGGTCGACGTCGTACATGCGCGCGGCACCGGCGATGACGTCCTGTGCACGGGCGAACATGAATGCGTCGATGTCGCTGTCCTGGCCGCGAGTCTCGACTCTGAGCATCGCCGCCCGCGGGACGACATTGCGGCCCTCACCAGCGTGGAAGGTGCCGACGTTGATCCGGCTCGCACCTGCGGAGTGCCGTGGGATCGCGTGCAGGTTGAGGCTCGCCGAGGCAGCGGCCAGCAGCGCGTTCTTCCCGTTCTCCGGGTCTCCCCCGGCATGTGATCCGATGCCGGTGAATGTGACGTCGAACTTCGTACTCGCCAGATATCCGTCGGAACCGGTGACGATATTGCCCTTGGCGTCGTCTGACTTCAGGTGGGTGGCGACGAACAGGTCGACGTTGTCGAACCAGCCGGCGGCCACGATCGAATGAGCCCCACGAACACCCTCCTCGGCGGGTTGGAAGATGATCTTCACCGTCCCGTTCAGCTCATGTTGCACCTGCACCTGCGCCAGGGCCGTGGCCAGTCCGAGGCCGATGGCGGCGTGTCCGTCGTGTCCGCAGCCGTGCATGGCACCCACATTGACCGAGGCGAATCCCTCGGCAAACGGGCGATGACTCTCGTCGGCCAGCTCGACCAGGTCGTTCGAATCGATGTCGAAGCGGAAGCAGACGACCGGCCCAGGTCGTCCTGTCTCCAACACGCCAAGCACACCGGTGAACCCGTCCCCCATCGCCTCGACGAGATCAGGGTCGGCCCCCTGATCCACCGCACGGTCACGTTCGCTCGCCAGCACCTCGGCGCTGGGCACGCCCAATCTGGCCCCGGCGTCGTGAAGCTCGGGACCGTACACCGTGTCCCACCCGAGGTCACGAAGGACCGTGATGATCGCCGAGGTGGTCCGGAACTCCGTCCATCCCGGCTCGGCGAATCTGTGGAAATCCCGTCGCCAGGCGCTCAGCTGGGTTCTCAGTTCCGGTGTCAGTGTCATCGTGGAATCCTCGGATCGGTGGTGAATCGTCTCTGTCCGAATGCTATTCCCTCTCCGCTGCGAACGGGGTCAACGGTTCCCCACTGGGATGAGTCCTGGGCTGAGTCGTCGGCGCGGCCCTCTGCGGTGGAGTCCACGCGGTATGACCAGCGCTTCTGCGCGCCTCCGAGTCCGTGTTCGCCTCGGCGCGGGACCGGCGCACCGTCGTCAGCGCGAGGCTGGGAATCGGGATGAAGACGATGACGGCCAGAAGCAGAACCAAGGTGAAGATCATGATGGCGTCAATGAGTGAAGTGCCGATGGCGATCGTGCCGACGATGATCGCCGGCAGTCCCGCACCGGCGTAGAACGCGAGATAGAGAGCAGCGGTGATGCCGGCACGCTGACGAGACGGGGTGAGCACGTCGATCTCCCGATTCGCACCCCAATAGCTGAGGCCGTGTCCGGCTCCTGTGGCGAGGGCAGCGATGGCCATGAGTACGAGCGCTGTCGACGCGCTCAGGCTCGGCAGGTTGGAACTGAGCAGCAGTGCGGCGCCGATCCCCATCAGTGTCAGGCCGATGGTCTGTGCGGCCCGCGGCTGGAGCTTCGGTGCAAGAAGCTGAACGGCAGCGGAGACGACGAGCACCGAACCCACGATGAGCCCTGAGGCCAGAGTGCTCGACTGGGGAATCGCAGACTCGGTCATCGAGGGCAGCAGTGCGAGGAAGAGTCCGAGCGCCGCCCAACCGAGCAGCCCGGTGACCGCGGCGATGTTGAAGCTCGAGCGCATCGGGCCCGGCACCGACGGCCAGGTCGGTCTCCAGCGCTGACGTGTGATGGGTTTGTGGATGCGCAGAACCAGCACCAGCGCAGCGGTGCAGAGGAGGAGTCCGAGCATGGCGAAGAACGGAACCGTGAGACTCTCAGTCGCCTCTGTCAGTCCTCCGGCGAGGATCGGACCGGCCCCGGTTCCGAGGACGAAGGACATCGTTGCCACCGTCGACCCGAGCCATGATCGACGCGCCGGTGAGGCCTCGACCATGAGGGCGATGCCGGCACCAGTTCCCAGTCCTAACCCGATGCCGGTGAGGACGCGTCCGGCGAAAAGTCCACTCACTCCGACCGTGTCGAAGGCGAACATTGCGGTACCCACGCTGACCAGTCCGATCGCGGCCGACAGCACCGGTTTGCGACCGAAGGCATCTGCAGCCGATCCGAACAGCAGCAACGAGGGCAGACAACTGATGACATAACTTGCGTAGAGTGCCGTCATCGTCGAGTCGGCCATCGAGTAGGTCTGCTGGTAGAGCGGATACAGGGGGCTGGCGAGGTTGGCTGCGGCCGACAGCGTGAAGAGCACGGCGGCACCGATCCACAACTGGCGCCTCGATCCTCTGATGCGTGCGTATTCGGGCAAGCAGAAACCTCCTTCGGAACTCGGCACCTTCCGGGCAGCAGCGATCGATGCAGCCCTCGAGGTTTGGTGGAATGTGAATATCGTCATCGTCCGGAAGCGCACGGACCATCGACAGCTGACATGCAGGTGCCGACGGAGTGCCCGCGGCGCTCTGATTCCATGATGCGACCCATGGAGTAGTGTTGTCTATCGTAAGAACATAAAGGCTACCGTTCGATGGAGCCGCATGATCGACAATCGGCTCACAATGCTGAGTATGATCGCCAGACACGGCACGGTCACTGCCGCGGCCGAGGCTCTGCACTATTCGCCCTCGACCGTCTCCCATCAGGTCAAAGCGCTGGCAACGGAACTGGGTGTCGCGCTGCTCGAGCAGCGAGGTCGCAATATTCGACTGACCCCTGCCGCGCACTCACTGCTCGGTCACTTCGATGTCATGACCGCCGAGTGGGAGCGGGCCCTGTCTGATCTCGACGACTATGCCAACACCGTCACCGGATCGATCACGCTCTGCGCGTTCTCCACTGCTGCGAGCATTCTGCTGCCGAAGACCATGCGCGCCCTCAACGCTCGATTTCCGAACCTGGCTACGCAGACGATCGAAGCCGAACCCAGTGAATGCTACGACCTCCTGCTGGCCGGGGACGTCGATCTGGGCATCGTCGCCGTGACCACGGACACACCGGCCGGGGCCGATGATCGCTTCACCCAGCAGTTCCTCATCGACGACCCACTCGATCTGATGGTCCCCCTCGACCATCACCTGGCCGATCGCGCCTCGGTGACGATCGCCGACGCCCGGGAGGAGACATGGATCCTGGGACGACCAGGTACGACCTACCACCAACTTGTCGTGGCCAACTGCGCCAGTGCCGGATTCACCCCACAAATCGGGCACTACGCCAACGATTGGAACACCGGCACCGCTCTCGTCCACGATGGGTTCGGCGTCTGCGTCGCATCTCGTCTCTCACGTTCCCAGGACCTGCATCCGGTCCGTCGCATTCCCCTCACCGGCGAACACGCACCTACCCGCCACATCGCCGCCGTCACGCGCGCCGGCGCTCAGGACCGGTCGACGATCCGCTTCGCTCTCGATCTCCTCACGCAGGAAACCCAGAACGTCATGGCCCAGCTCGGTAAGGGGCTCGGCGAGACGCCGTAGACCGACGTCACCGATGTGCCCCTGCCGCCGGTCAGGGCGCCTGTGTCTTCACCGGCCCGTCGCTGGCGTCTTCGCCGGCCTGTCGAAGGCAAGCGCGGCCAGTGCCAAGGCGCCGACCAGCAGCCCGAAGTCACGCAGGGCTATATCGAAGTGCTGGCCCATCGAGACGAGGTCGAGGATGATTCCGGCCAGCCAGACCACGACCAGCAGCGACCCGAACTTCGGAGCAACCGCGACGACGATTCCGGCGATGATCTCGATGATGCCGACGGCGAACATGGCCTGGTGTGCCGTCCCGGGCAGGATCCCGTCGATCCAAGGTGCCAGGTAGCTGTCCCAGTTGGTGAGCAGCCCGAAGAACTTGTCGAGTCCGAACAGGATCGGTGCAACAGTGAAGACGGTGCGCAGCAGGAAGAAGGCCCGGTCGGAACCCAGGTGGGACCTGAAATCAACTGCTTCGGTTCCTGTACCGGCGCCTGCTCCGGCACCAGCAGGGGTGGCGAGTTTGTGTGACATGAGAGTGACCTTTCACGAATGAGCGGAGAATGCCTGATGGCGTCCTGTACTCAGTAGGTGTCCTCGACCTCTGCCGGTCTTACCTGGGCGAAGGATATTATTTCTCGGAAATTTTTTCCCGATCGCGGTAAGGTCCGGTCCCCCGCCCGACACTGAGAAACTATGACCCTTCTGAGCTTCGCCTGGCGGTGGCACAATGACGATCGTGAGTGATGTACCCATCTCCACCCCTGACTGTGTGCACGATGACAACTGGCACCTGCACCTTGGCGAGTCCGAAACAGCTGGGTCTGCGGGCCCCGGCGCCTCGGCAACTGCCCAGCGACCTGCGAGCCCCGAAGCCCTCGAAGCGCAGCGCAGACTGCACGAGCTGCTGCTCAGGGCGACTCGCGCACAGGTGTGGCGGCTGCGACATCAGCTGCCGGGGGCGGGCACGACCGACCTTGAAGATCTGGCTCAGCAGGCTGCCGATGATGCCCATCTGGCAGTGCTGCGCAGGCTTCAGGAGTTCGAGGGACGCAGCAGATTCAGCACCTGGGTGTACAAATTCGGCATCTTGCAGGCGGGAGTCGCCGTGCGTCGGCAGGCGTGGCGCCACCGTGAGGTCACGCTCTCGGAGACTCTGCCGCAAGTCGATCCCGGTTATGGCCCGGCCAGCCTCGCCGAGGGCAGCGACCTGGCCCGCGCCGTGCGCTCTGCCCTGGTCTCGGCGCTGACTGCCCGGCAACGACAGATCATGATCGCTCTGCTCATCGACGATGTTCCCATCGATGTCCTGGCCCAGAGGCTGGGCACGACTCGCAATGCGCTGTACAAGAATGTCCACGGTGCCCGGAAACGACTGCGCGAGGCGCTTATCGCCTCCGGTCATCTCGAGGCACTCGCCGGTAGGAGGACGCCATGACCGATCCGCACCAGCCGCTGACCCCGGACTCGATCACCAAACTGCTCGTCGACACGGACCCGTACCTGTCATGTGATGAGTGTTTCGCTCGCATCGACGAATACGTCGAACACACGCTTGCCGATTCGAGCTACCGCGATGTGCCCATGGACGTGCACTTGGCAGGGTGCGCCGTATGCGCCGAGGAAGCAGAGACGCTGACCGAGCTCCTGTCCTGAACTCTGCCGCTTCCGCTCTGTCCTGAATCCTGCCGCGGCTTTCCTCAGGACCCGGGCTTTACTCAGACACTCATAGGAAGGGTCGCATTGGCCGCAGCGCGGCTTCGACGACGTGGGCCACCGGGTGACGGTCCAACCAGTCGCGGCCCAGGACGCTGCTGTGCTCGGCGTCGCTGAGGAAGGTCTTCTCCACCTCGGCGGCAAAGTCGGGATCGATGACTTCGACATTGGTCTCATAGTTGAATGACAGTGAGAGGCGGTCGATGTTCGCGGTGCCGATCGTCGACCATTTCCCGTCGACCGTGGCGATCTTCGAGTGGATCATGGCCGCCTCGTAGAGCAGAACTGTGACCTCGGAGCGCAGCATCTCTTCGAAGAATCCTCGTGAGAGATAGTCGCCGAGGACGTGGTTGGATTCCTGGGGCACCATGACCCGCACATCGACTCCGCGGGCGGCCGCGTCAATCAGTGCCTTGAGGAGCTGCTGATCGGGGATGAAGTAGGGTGTCGTCAGCCAGATCCGGTCCTGCGCGCGTTCGAAGGCGTTGATGTACATCGCGCGGATCGGGTAGACGAGCTGTATCGGCAGGTTGGCTGAGACCCGAAGCTTCGACTCCCATGCGGTCGGTTTGACCCATTCGATCTGCTCATCGGAGTCATGGAATTCGTTCCACACCTGCGCGATGGACTGGCGCAGCCCCCAGGTGCCGGGTCCGGCCGCTTTGAGGTGGGTGTCCCTCCAGTGACGAGAGTAGAGCGAACCGATGTTGAAGCCGCCGACGAAGGCGACGTCATTGTCGATGACGAGGATCTTGGAGTGGTTGAACCCGGTTTGACGCACCGGCCCCTTCCAGAGCTTCCTGGCCGCCGGCAGCCGCAGAACCTTGATCGACTCGTCGAGCTGGTCGTAGAAGGAGCGGGGAATGGTCAAGTTGGCGAAGCCGTCGTAGATCAGGTGGATGTCGACGCCGCGCTCGGCTGCTGCGTTGAAGGCGTCGATGAACTTCTGGCCCACCTCGTCGTTCTTCCAGATGAAGGTCTCCATCTGAATCGTCTCCGTCGCGGACCCGATCTCGTCGAGCATGTCATCGTAGAGCGTCGATCCGTCGGTATAGATGCTCAGGTCGGAGTCCTCGACGCGGGCGTGGAAGGTCCCCGGCCGTGGCGCCTTGCGCTGTTTCCGGCCGCGCTTCTGCACGAGGTCGATGGCCATCGATGCACCAATGGTGAGGGGAACGGCGCAGGCGAGCCCGGCAACAGCCCAGGGTGCGATGGTGCGGAGACATTGTATTCTCTGACGAAGATTTCGTGGAGTAGATTCCATATCGATTCAGTGTATCCGCTCCCAATTCTGGGCAACGTTAACCTCATACCCAAGAATGAGGGCTATCGTCGGCACCAGGTGCCCGGATACGGCACGTCGTTGCACTGTTCTAGGAGGAACGAATCATGGCTCAATCAGTCAAGGTACCCCAGCCAGCCGGAACGAAGACCACAAAGGCCGAGAACGCGGAGCACGGCTTCACTGCCTCCCCCGCTCTGGCCAAGAATATGCAGTCCGTCCTCGTCGACTTCATCGCCCTGCAGCTGGTCGCCAAGCAGGCTCATTGGAATATCGTGGGCCCCAACTTCCGCGACCTCCACCTCAACCTCGATGAGGTTGTGGACATCGCCCGCACGGGTTCGGACAGCATTGCCGAGCGGATGAGAGCCCTCCATGCCACCGCCGACGGTCGCCCCAGCGTTGTTGCCGAGCAGTCGTCGCTGCCGGAATTCCCGGCCGGAGAGATCACGACTCATGACGCCATCGACCTCAGCGTGCGCGCCGTCGAAGCCACGGTCGCGACCATGCGCAAGGTCCACGACGAAGTCGATGAGGCCGACCCGACCACGGCCGACATCTTCCACGAGTTCATCTCACAGCTGGAGCAGCAGGCGTGGTTCCTCAGCGCGGAGACTCGCTCCCCGTCGAACTGACATGACTGTCCCTCACCTGTGAGGGTCCGCGAACAGACAGCCACCGGTGATCACGTTGCAGACGTGATCACCGGTGGTCTTTCTGTGACCTCAGCACTGCGCACGGTCCGCACGGATCCAGCACCGTCGCCGAGGTGGCACTCCGTCAGCGGAGGTCGATGTCCTGACCGTGCTCCTCGGGTGGACGGGGACCGAATATCCGCCGATCCACCTCGGCGATGGTGACATCATTGATGCTCGCCTCGCGGCGGGACATGAGACCATCACCGGTGAATTCCCACAGTTCGTTGCCGTAGCTGCGCCACCACTGTCCAGTCGTGTCATGCCATTCGTACTGAAAGCGCACGGCAATCCGGTCATCGCTGAACGACCACAGACTCTTGCGCAGGGCGTAGTCGAGTTCGCGTTCCCACTTTTCGGTCAGGAAGTCGACGATCTCCGCGCGGCCTGAGAGGAACTGATCGCGATTGCGCCACACCGAATCCGGTGTGTACGCCAGCGAGACCTTCTGCGGGTCGCGGGTATTCCACGCATCTTCGGCGCCCTGCACCTTCTGTGCGGCGGTGTCGGCGGTGAAAGGCGGGAAGGGCGGACGAGCTTCTGACATGACGGTTCCTCTCTGAGCCAATGACGTCGGGAGTCACCAGCTACTGTAGCCCCGCACAGGCGTTGACAGAACAGCTGCGTGACCCTTTCATCCGGTGAGCAGAATCACTTCAAATTTATAGTTTATCGTTCAACCACAGGGTAGACTATTTCTGTACTTGTTTCGTATCGAAAAACTGGAAGTGATAATGACACAGCAGATGCCCCCAACCACCTTCGTAGGCGCGTGGGTTCCGCCACAGCAGCAGGCCGGACAGAAATCTTTCATTGCAACATGGCTTTTCTCTCTGCTGTTAGGCGGACTTGGAGTCGATCGTTTCTATCTGGGAAAGATCGGCACAGGAATTCTCAAGCTGATCACATTGGGTGGTTTCGGCATCTGGGTCCTGGTCGACCTCATTCTCACTCTCACCGGCGCACAGAAGGACAAGCGGGGCCTGCCGCTCAACGGATACCAGAAGCATAAGAAGGTCGCCTGGATCGTCACCGGCGGCCTCGTTACCCTGGGGATCCTCATCGGCGCACTGTCGCCGAAGTCGACGGCCTCAACGCAGATCGCTGACCCGGCTCCCAGCGCCGAGGCCGAACCTGCAGCCATCGAGGAGCCTAGTGAAGAGGCCCTTGCCGACGAAGCTCCGGAGGAGAAAGCCGCGGCAGAGGAAGCCCCTGTCGCCGAGGAACCTGCCGAAGAGCCCGCCGCGGCCCCAGCAGAGGACACCGCAGTTGAGGAGCCAGTTGAAGAAGAACCGGTCGTTGAAGAGGAACCAGCCGTTGAAGAAGAGGCAAGCGTTCCAGCTGAGTACACCTCGGCTCTGACCTCGGCCGAGACCTATTCTGACATGATGCACATGAGCAAACAGGGAATCTTCGATCAGCTGACCAGCGAATACGGCGGTCAGTTCACCGATGATGCTGCCCAGTACGCCGTCGACAATATCGACGCCGATTGGAACAGCAATGCGCTCGAGTCAGCCAAGACCTACCAGAATGAAATGGCGATGTCTCCGGCCGCCATCCACGACCAGCTGACCAGTGAATATGGCGGTCAGTTCACCACCTCGCAAGCCGACTACGCGATCGAGCACCTCAACGGCTGATCCTGACAGTCCGTCAGGCGCATTTGCTGACAACGTACTGCGGCGCCCCAACCCTGAAGTGGTTGGGGCGCCGCAGTGGTGCCTCAGCAGGTCAAGTGAAGATGCTCACTCCACCCGGACCGACGAGGCAACCGACCACGATGAGGATGACTCCCCAGAGGATCTGTTTGCGGAAGATCGCGAAGATGCCCGAAATGACGAGCAGTGCTGCGATGATCCAGAGAATGGTAGCCATAGTCTTGTCCCTTCCCTAACTGTTGAACACTTGGTGTTGCACCCACAGGCGTATGAACCTAGTGGGAGTCTGAGACTCTCTCAGTGCCGCGGGGTGTCCGGGTCCTCGAAGGTCCTCTGCTCGGTGGGCCGAGGATCGTAGCTGCGGTCGTTGAGACGAGGATCGTTCTCAGCGGCACGCGGATCACCCTCGGGCGCCCGAGGAGCACGACCATCCGCAGCTGGACGGTTGCCACCCATACGGTAATCGTCCTCGACCGGCTGGTTGGTGTCCGCGACGGGACGGCCATCGTCGACAGGTCGATCGCCGAGGCGCTCACCTGGTGCACGACCTGCACCGTTGTCTGCGAAGCGCGGATCCTGGCCGTCAGGCGCCTGACGCTGGTCAGCGACCCGGGGGTCGTGGGCAACCGGAGGCTGCTGTGCCTGCTGCTGGCCCTGCGGAGCCTGACCATGGTCAGCGACCCGGGGGTCGTGGGCAACCGGAGGCTGCTGTCCCTGTGGTGGCTGCCCCTGATCGGCGAAGCGAGGATCGTTGGCGACCGATGGCTGCTGACCCTGCGGAGCCTGACGCTGGTCAGCGACGCGGGGGTCGTTGGCCACTGGCGGCTGCTGGCCTGCAGGTGCCTGGCCCTGGTCAGCGACACGAGGATCGCCTGCAACCGGCGGCTGCTGAGCCTGTGGTGCCTGAGGCTGGTCGGCGACACGAGGATCATGACTCGCGTGATGCTCATCGGCAACGGGACGACCGTCACCAACAGGGCGACCGTCATCGACGGGACGCTGTTCAGCAGCACGAGGATCGTGGCCCGCATGACGCTCGTCCGCAACCGGACGACCATCGGCGACCAGGCGGTCGTCATGGTGACGGTCGTGACCGTCACTGTCATGACCGGCCACTGCACCGGCACCCGCACCAGCGGCTGCACCGGGAGCGGCGTTCTTGTTGCCATGCGTGTCGACGTCGGGATCGAGCTCATCGGCACGCTTGAGCTGGCGTTCCTGCTCGAGACGCTTCTCCTGGGCAAGACGATCGCGTTCAGCGGCGTCAGCGTCCAGCTTCTCGGCTTCAGCCTGCTTGCGCTTAGCCTCTGCGGCCTGAACCTCAGCGTCGGCATCGGCCTTCTTGGCCTCAGCCTTGCGGTGATCGGCGTCCGCTTCCCGAGCATGGACTTCATGCTCGGACTCAGCTGTTTCCTGACGGATCCTGGCGGCCTCCTTGCGCTGGTGTTCGCGCTTCTTAGCTGCGGCCTTACGGCTGACCGCGATGATGATGCCGACGACAATCAAAATAACGACGATCGCAACGACTATCCAGATAATGGTAGTTGTACTCATGCGCTCTCTCCTTGCTGCCTATTCGGTTCTCATTGATCATGTGGATCCGATCAAAAGGATGATTTCATATTTGCACGGCAATTCACCCCTGACAAGCGCTTGAACAGTAACGACTTGGGCGTGTCGAGTGCCACAGAGCCCAAATGGACCCTTTTATTGCACCTTTGGGCCATCTAGTGTTAGCAGAATGCGAGACATCCGATCTGATGCGGCTGCGACACCCGACTCGGGGGCCATGGCAGCGATCTGCTGGATTCTCGCCGGCCTCGTCTATCTCCTCGCCGAGGCTCTTGCCGCATCTGCATTCCCTGACTATTCATATGCGATGAATTACATCAGCGATCTCGGCGTGCCCGATGTCGAAATGTTAGGTGATCGGGCCATTGATTCGCCGCTGCACATGGTCATGAACATCGCCTTCATCGTCCACGGCGTCTTGTTCGCGACTGCGACCATATATATGGTGCGCGGATCGCGACTTCCCCTGCGTTTGCCGATCAGCGCCTTCGCCATTGCCCATGCCCTCGGTATGGTCCTCATTGCCGTGGTCAACGGAGGAGCGCACAACAACAGCCTCGGACTGGGAGGGATCCACCTCCTCGGCGCGTTCCTCGCCTTCATCGGTGGGCACCTGACAGCGATCTGCTTCGGGACTGCCCTCTTAAGGCGCCGCAATCACCTCGTGCGCGGCGGAAGCCTGCTCGGTGCCTTCAGCGTTGTGATCGGCCTCGTCGGCATCCTCGGCATCGTCATGCTCCAGGTCGACGTCCGAGTCATTCCCGGAACCATCCTGGCCGACGGCACCTGGGAACGCATCGGCATGTACGCGATCGTAGTGTGGGAGATGATCGTCGGCATCGTCATCCTGCGTGACCAGAAAATTCACCGTGCGCAGCCGAAGGTCCCCGCCCTAGACTGACCGCAGATCCCAACGGAACGAGTCCGTTCTCGAAAGGCGACCAGATGCCAACCGACAGTTCACAGACGACGACCATCCGAGAGCTCGCAAGTACGCATGGTCTCGAGATAGATCCCGAGACCATCAACGTCAATGAGCTGGGCCTCGACTTCCAAGTCGCCATCGCCGAGGCGGTCGACGGCCAGTCCTGGGTGCTGAGGATCCCTCGTCGCCCCGACGTCACCGACCGAGCCGCCGTCGAGGGCCGTTTCCTCCGTGCCATCGCTCCCCACCTGAGTGTCGCGGTTCCCGATTGGCAGATCCACACCGAAGACCTCATCGCCTATCCGCTGCTGCCAGGTGCTCCCGGACTCACGATCGATGACCAGGGCCAACCGCAGTGGCATTTCGACCTCGAGTCGGCCGAATACCTCCAGTCCCTCGCAGATTTCCTCGCCGAGCTCCATTCCGTCGATCCCGCGCTCGTGCGTCCCTCGGGCATTGATGAGTTCTCTCCCGCCGAGGTGAGACAGCGTAAACGCGATGACATCGCTCGCGTTGTGGCCGAGTTCGATGTGGCCCAGAGTCTGCGTGAGCGGTGGTCTGCGTGGCTCGACGATGACGCCTATTGGCCCACCTTCACCACGGTCACCCACGGAGAGGTGTATCCGGCACACCAGCTCATGGACGGGGCGAGAAACCTCAGCATCCTCGACTGGACCACTGCTGCCATCGGCGACCCGGCCAGGGACTTCATGTTCCACCATGCCAGCGTCTCGGCGCAGGCATTCGATGCGACGATCCAGCGTTACGTGGACAAGGGCGGTCAAGTGTGGCCGAAATTCGCCGAACACTGCGGCGAACTGTTCTCCACCTCGCCGGTCGAGCTCGGGCTCTACGCACTGCAGACGGGCGATGCTGACCATATAGAGGCAGCGAAAACACAGCTGAATCCCACAGAATGAAGGAAGCGCAGGTTCGATATGAGTACCGAAGACGCCAACACCAAGGTTGAAACACTGACCACGGATATCATCATCATCGGCGGAGGCCCTGTCGGTGAGAACGCCGCCCAGTACGCAACCGAAGACTCCGATCTTGAAGCGATCATCATTGAAGAGGAGCTGCTGGGCGGAGAGTGCTCCTACTATGCATGCATCCCCTCGAAGACGATGCTGCGTCCCATTGAACTTGCCCACGAGACCCAGCACCTGAAGGGTCTCACCGGTACTCGTATCGAGGCTGATGCACTTCTGCAGCGACGCGATGAGTGGGTCTCTCATTACGATGACAAGGGCCAGATCGACTGGGCGCAGGGTGCTGGCCTGCGGATAGAACGCGGTCACGCACAGCTGATCGGCGAACGGCGAGTCCTGATCAACGAACCGAAGCCGGTGGTCGTGCATGCGCGATATGCGGTTGTCATTGCCACCGGTTCTCAGCCGACCGTGCCTCCGACGTTCGTCGATGTCGCACCCTGGCTCTCCCGTGACGCGACCGGCGTCAGGGAGGTGCCGGATTCGTTGATCATCGTCGGTGGCGGAGTCGTTGCAGTGGAAGCCGCGACGTGGATGGCAGCACTTGGCACTCGCGTGCGCATGCTCGTGCGTGGTCAGGGCCTTCTGTCCAATCAGGAACCGTTCGCAGGAGAACACGTCACCAAGGCACTCGAGAGTGCAGGAGTCATCGTCGACCGAGAGACCAAGGTTGAGGCCTGCTACCGTCCTGGCGCCGAAGACACCGGGCTGGGCCAGATCCACGGTGGACAGGTCACAGTCCAGACCTTCGGCCCCAACGGAGAGTCCACCGTCACAGCGGATGAGATCCTCGTGGCAACGGGCCGAGAGCCTCGGCTCAACGAGCTCGGACTTGAGAGCGTGGGACTTGCTGACGAGGACATCTCAGCGGGACGCCTGCCCGATTGGCTGTATGCCCTCGGAGATGCCAGCAGTGAGGCACCGCTGACTCATTGGGGCAAATATCGTGCACGCGTCATCGGCGCACAGATCCGTGCTCGTGCCACGGGCGAAAAATCCGAATCCGTCCCCGAAAATCCTCCCGTCCCTCAAGTCGTCTACAGTGATCCGCAGGTTGCCTCGGTGGGAATGACAGAGGCAGAGGCCCGGAAGGATGGGCACGAGATTGAAGTCTCCCGGCTGCCGTTCACCAGCAGCGCGGGCACCTCGCTTCTGCGCGATGATGCCGAGGGAACGGCACAGATTGTCGTCGACGCTCGTACCGGCCTGCTCCTCGGAGCCACGTTCGTCGGCCCGGAGGCCGCCGAAATGATTCACCCAGCGACGGTGGCGATCGTCGGGCAGGTACCCGTTCATGTTCTGCGCCACGCGGTTCCGAGCTTCCCCTCAGCCTCTGAACTGTGGCTGCCGTTGCTGGAGGGACTGCCTCGACGGCTCCGTTTCAGCAGTTGAAAACGCGTACTTGGGGCCGACAAAGTCGATCAGGCGACGGTCGCCATGATCAGATGTGACTGGTTGTCGTCAACCTGCGCCCCTCACAGATCGCGATCAGCCGCATGTCCATGGTCTGTGGTGGTCTCCCCCATAAGATCATGAGCCAGAGTCACAGAGTCGTAGATCGGAATCTTCAGGACATCTGCGATGGCAGCCCGGTAGGGCGGAAGATTTGTGCATTCGAGGACGACTGCGTCCAGCCAAGGATGCTCACGAGCGAGCTGACGTGCCACGTCGGCGACTTCTCGCGCGACGGCTGCTGGGTCGAGCCGAGCAGTCTCCTCGATGATGGCGGATCTGAAGGCTGGGCAGTTCTCCAACCCGACGATCGCGGTTGGAACCAGAACCGTCGGGCCCAGGACACTCGGATTGAGTGCGCCGGAATCCGCCGTGATCACTGCCACCGCAGAGTGAACCCCCACAAGCCTATTCAGATAGTCGATGGACGAGGCTGTGAATGGAACGGATATCCGGGCAGAGAGCTCGCTTTGGAATCTCGCAAGGAACCCACAGCTCGTCGTCATCGCAACAGCACCGTCATCGACGAGTTCGATTGCCGCCTCGGCGAAGAGATCGATCAGACCAGAGTCCTGTCGGTGCACGACCCGCTTCGACGTCGCGCCTGTCACGGTGCGGTAGATGACGGGAAAGTCGAAGGTATCCGGATTGCCGATATCGCCGGGGATCCGATCGAATCCGTTCTCCAGCATAAGCACACCGAGCGGTCGAGTATTCTGCGTCATCGTTGTTCTCACCCGAGGAGGAGGAAGAGCAACCCGAGGATGATGAAATACATCGAGTTCGGCAGAGCCAGGACCATGACCTTCACCGGATCAACCTTGGTCTTCAAAGTCGCGCCCACCAAACCACACACGACGAATGCGGTGAGACCGACTGGCGGCAGATTCTGAGCGGAAGCAGCGATGTGGCTCATTCCCACTGCGATGTTCGTCGGGTCGACGCCGGCATTCTCCAGTATCGGTGAGGCGAATGGCACCACGACGGTCTGCGCCGCCGTCTGCGAGCCGATGAGCATACCTAGGATCATCAAGGCAATGGTGCTGATGACCGCGACTCCGGAGCCGGCAACGTGCTCGGCCATGGCAGAGACTGTATCGACCGCACCGCTCTCGTAGAAACAACCGATGAGAAAGGCTGCGCACAGCTGAATAGCGACAGTCTGCCTGACATTCTTCAGACCTTTGCTCACCGTTGCCATGGGTTCTCGACGCACCTTCTTGAAGAAGAAGGAAACGACTGTGGCCACGATGATCGCCATGACGACAGGAAATGCCAGACCGGCAAGAATCGGTACGGTGTTCATCCACGCCGTCAACTGTTTGATCCCAGGGATCTCCGCAAAGATGTCATATCCGAGTCCGGTCTTGAGTAGAACTATGATGACCAGGACGGCCAGTGGGATCATGCTGGCCCATCGTTCCCGGCCCAACGTGCGCAGCTGACTGAAGCGTGTCTCTTGAGCTTCGTGGACTGCAGCCGCCGTTGTGAAGTTGCCGCCCAGGTCGAATTCTGCAGAGGAATCAGTTCCTGGGATCCGGGGCCGACGTACGAATCGGAAGGATTCGAGTATCGCCAGGATCACTCCGATCGTCACTGTGAGATACGACCAGAGGGTCACGGGGTCAGGGTCGGTATTGACCAGCGAAGCTGCCAGATACACGGCTTGGCTGATAGGAGGCATGATCGAGCCGAGGGAAGCACCGAGAAGGATGATCATGCCGATCTGCACAGGTTTGATCTTCATCTCCGCCAGAGAATGGATTACAAGGAAGCCGATGACAGTGGCTGCGGCAATGGCATCGCCGAGGAGGGAGCCGGCAAGCGTCAGTGTCACGAACGTCGCGGCGATGAGTCCCCGAGGTGATTTGCCGAAGAGGATACGCAGAAACGACATCGTCGTGTCCATCGCACCGATTCTCACCTGGGTCTCGGCGTAGATGCTGCCGAAGATGCTCAACGCGATGACCCAGGCGAGTGTGTCGATCCCGTCGATAGTCGCCTGGATGTATTTCAGCGGCGCCATTCCGGACAACAGAGCAGCAGCGAGACCACCACCGAGCAGCGCGACTTGGATATTGCCGCCGATATAGGGAATCTTCTTGATCAGCGCGATGGCGAAGAGCACCACCAAGGATCCGATGACGACGATCATGATGCCTGCTTTCGTGGGTTCAATGTCGACCGTGCTCTGCCTAGGTGCGGAAGGTAGTCTCCTGCTGTGCTCTCCCCCGTCACAAGGTCTTTCACGAGGACACCGGTGATCGGAGTCAAGGCGATGCCGTCGCCTTCGTGGCCGGCGGCAGTGATCCACCCGTCGAGTTCGTCATGACGTTCGATGATCGGAAGACCGTCACCGGTGTAGGGGCGGAAACCGGTCATCGCGCGGATGATGCGCACGTTCTTCAGAGCCGGAACGATCCGTGCCGCGTGGGAAGCTATCGCGGTCAATACGTCGCGGGGCGGACGCTTGTCGAATCCGGCGAATTCGCGGCTTCCACCCACCAGCAGGGTCCCCGATGCGGTCTGGCCCAGTGAGAGCCCGATGCCGTATGGCGGCGGCTCTTCGGCACCGGGCATATCTGCTAAGTGCTTGGCTGCGACGTACTGAGCGCACAGCAGATTGCCTCGGACCATCCGCGGCTGTGAGTCGGAGATGAGGATGGTCCCCCGCCGCGGGATGATCGGCGTGCTGATGCCAGCGCGCTCCCCGACCTGGGCGGCGAATGGTCCCGCAGCGTTGATGACCATCCGCGTCAGAATCACACCGGTCGAAGTCCTCACACCTTCGATTCGTCCACACTTGGCTATGGCCCCGAGGAACTCTCGATGCCGATGTATGCGAGCACCGGCGCGAACAGCTGCGTCGGCGAGCGCAGCATTGAGAGCAAGCGGATTCACCTCGGCGTCGTCGGGACTGTAACTGGCCCCCAGAACATGCTCGGCAAGAGCCGGCTGCTGATCTCTGGCACGGTCACCGTCGAGAAGTTCAACCCGTATCCCGGCCTTCTTCTGTTCGACGATGAACCGTTTCATGAAGTCCAGTTGGGATTCGGTTTCGATCACCACCATTCCCCCATCAGGCGCGAACTCGATGTCGGCGTCGAGTTCCTCGGACAGGGTCGAATACATCGCACGTGATTCCAGTGCCATGCGCATCGGCAGCCCGGGCCGCTTCGACTGGAGGTAGATCGCTTTGTCGCAGGATCCGGAGGCGCCAGCTCCCGGGGCTCCGGAATCGATGACGACAACCCGCAGACCTGACTGGGCCAGTCGCCAGGCCGCCGATGTGCCGATGACTCCGGCGCCGATGATCACGACGTCGGCAGCGGGATCGTTCATGCGCGCACATCCTGACTGAGGTAATCGCACCAGAGTTCGTGCATTCGACGCCGACCTGCATGGATCTCGGGCATGAACGTCAGCGGTGCAGAGGCACGGGCCTCTTCGACGTCAGCACGTGCAGTGATCACAGCTTCCGACTGGTCTTCGTGGCCCGCAATTTTCTCGGCGATGACGGTCCCAACGAGTTCACCCTGGGCGCGAGCCACCTCGGCGGATTCGATTCCCGTGATGTTGCCGGCGACGAACATGCCAGCGGTGCCTGTCTCCAGGTTGGGCCCATGGAGGGGGACTTGCCCGCCGAGTTCCGGTACGTCGACGAGCAGACAGTCACGAGTGAGATCCTGCAGGGGATACAGACCGCCGCTGAGGCAGACGGCGTCCACGGGAACCACACGTTCCCTGCCGACAGGCTCACCGTTCGTGTTCACTCGCTTCGTGCGGATGGATCGCACATCGTCGTCACCGTCGATACCCACGACACATTCACGCAGATGCAGCGGCATTCCGGCCATGCGGATACCAGTGCTGGGCCAGATTCGTGCAACAACCTCGGCCATACCGGGGATCGTCAATGCCTTCATAGCCAGGCCAAGCAACCGGTTCGGGGCAAGGCGATGCAGACCGCCGAGTCGTGTGAACACGGCGCTCGGCTGCTCCGGCGCACTGAACTTGCCTGGCGGGGGCGGGAGGAATACACCGGCAACATCGATGTCAGCGGCGGCGAGCTCATCGACGATTGACAGGGACAGCGGGTCGATTCCGACGACAGCGAGTCGCTCCCCCGGCAGAACACGATTGACATTGAGCATCGTCTGAACGGCACCGACGGCAAGGACACCCGGAATCGTCCACCCCGGCAGCCCAAGCGTCTTCTCTGCCGCACCCGTGGCGATGACGATGTAGTCGGCGCTGATCGACTCACCGCCGCTGAGCCCGAGGACGAACCCCGGGTCGAGTGACCAGACCTGCCGACCGGATTCGATGATGACGCCGGCTCGGCGTGCCCGCTGTGTCAGGGATGCGGCGCGTTCGGCACCGATATACCAGTCGCTTCCGCGACGATAGAGCTGGGATCGCAGTCGTCCGCCCGGGATCGGTCCTTCATCGACGACGAGCACCTGGGTGGGCCCGGCCTCGGCGATGCTGGAGGCTGCCGACAGGCCCGCAGGTCCCGCACCGATGACAACCACGTCAACGGTTCTCATTCTCCGGACTCCGTGGTGATGCGCATGTCCTGCTGCACAGGTGTGAGGCACGAACGAACGCTGACTTTCGTACCGTCTTCGCCGGTCACGAGGAGGCGGCATTCGAAGCAATGGCCGATCCCGCAGTACATTCCGCGCGGCTGCCCCGTCTTACTGCGTCGCAGCACCTTCTGCCCATCGACCCACAGCGCGACAGCGATGGAGTCCCCCGCCTTTGCGGACATCTCTCGGCCGTCGACGGTGATCCCGACCTCTTCGGAACTATCGGGGCCCAGGACAGGGTGGTTCTCGATACGACTCATTCTTTGCCCGCAGACATTTCGGAGGCGATGTCGGCGAGGAGCACGGGCCTGAGCACTGAGTTGCGCTCGAGCGTACCGATCGCGTGACCTGCAAAGCACCTTTCGAGCAGCGGCCCGCACACACGGCCCTGGCAGGTGCCCATTCCGACTCTCAGTCGGAGTTTCGCCTCATGAATATCGATAGTGTCAGAATCGTCGACACAGTGCCGGATGTCGTCGAAAGAGACGTCTTCGCATCGGCAGACGATGTAGTCGTCCATACTCGGCCCTCTCCCCCGTTCGCGACTGCTGTGTCACGAGTATGTATGGATACTCATTCAAGCGCATGCCGCCGCACATCGAGTGGATTTTCAGGTTCACGGTTACTGAAGGACAGGTTCAGTTTCCCTGAAGCTCGGTGTCCAAGGTGAGCATGGGAGCGTCGAAGGTCACTCCGAATGCGGTCAGAGTCCAGGTGAGATAGTCGCCAGCAGCCTTCACGAAAGCGTGAATGGCCGAGGCGATGAGCGGGTTGTGATCCGTTGCGCGATAGAGGATCTGGACTCGACGGTGCACCGGTCGATCCGTCAGTCGATACAGATGGATGCTGCGGTCGATGCCGAGCGACAGGACAGGGACCAATGCGATTCCCAGGCCCTGGTTGACCAATCCTCGAATGACGTCAGGGTCGTCGCTGCGGTGGGCAATCCTCGGTACGAAACCCTCACGTTCGCCGAGGTGCTGCAGAATCTGGTCCTGGGTACTCCCCTTGCTCCCGCAGACCCAATTCTCCTCTGCGAAGTCTCTGATCGAGCTGCGTTCACCGGAAGGACCTTGATCGCGGCCGATGACCACCATCTCTTCGTGCAGG
This sequence comes from Brevibacterium sp. UCMA 11752, assembly GCF_021532235.1. Taxonomy (NCBI): domain Bacteria; kingdom Bacillati; phylum Actinomycetota; class Actinomycetes; order Micrococcales; family Brevibacteriaceae; genus Brevibacterium; species Brevibacterium sp. UCMA 11752. Next base: position 3,440,147 of record NZ_JACBOS010000003.1, read on the forward strand.
AGAGGAGTACTGGTCAATCCTTCAAGGACCTGTTTGGACGTCGGTGAGTACTCGTAGATGATTCCGATATCGGCAAATCCGGCCTTGATCGACTCGACAACGCTGTCGGAGGTTCCCGGGGTGACCAAGGAGATCTCGGCTGCCGGATGTTTCGAGGTAATGCCGGCGACTGCGCGGGGAAGCAGCTGCGCGGCACCGCTTCCCGCAGCAGTGAGTCGGAGCATGCCCTGTTCTGCGCTTGCATATCCGCGCATAATGTCTGCGATCCCAGCGATGCTCTCCAGCAGATCCGCGCTCAGCTCGTACATCCGTTCTCCGGCGGCTGTGACCCGGACGCTTCGTGGTCCACGTTCGAAGAGAGAGACGCCCAGGCTTCGCTCAAGTGCAGATATCTGCTGTGAGATCGCCGAGGTGGTGTACCCGAGATCTTTCGCCGCTGAGCTCAGTGACCCGTGTTCGACGACTGCTCTGAGTGCACGCACATGGGTGAAGCTCACAGTCGAAAGCGCGGACTGGAACCGTGCGTCCACTCATTGCTCCTTTGCCGTACGAGATACCCCATCAGAGTACATCTGGTCTCGTTCAAACCAGCAGTACTGGTCCGATGCTGAATGCGGCCTCACCGAATTGCACCCAGGGTAGGGTGATTCAACGGAAATATACTTGTCGTGCCTATGCAATGAAGCAGGAGAATCATGGCTGATTCCGAAATGTCATCACAGGACACCGATGTTCGTGAAACCGTTGCCCCACCTCGACGAAAACGCGAGATGCCGCACGTCTTCGTCATTCTTATGGCCGTCACCGCGATCGCCGCTATTCTCACTCATTTCGTGCCTGCCGGCGTCTTCGATCGTCAAACGGTCGATGGCCGCGACGTCATCATCGATGGAACATTCCATGCAGTCGATCCGACACCGGCATCATTCTGGGACGTCCTGACCGCGGTGTTCAACGGGATGATCGGCGCCGCCGACATCATCTTCTATGTCTTCATCGTCGGTGCATCCTTCGGGGTGCTGAGGGCAACAGGTGCCATCGACTCTGCGGTGGCTGCTATGACGAGCAAGCTGCAGGGCAAGGAGATCCTCTTCATCCCTGTCCTCATGACGTTCTTCTCACTGACCGGCGCCATGCTCGGGCTAGCCGAGGAGACCATCCCCTACATCACGATCCTCGTGCCGATAGCAGTCGCCCTCGGCTACGACTCGATGGTCGGCGCAGCGGTCGTGCTCCTTGGCACCGGTTCAGGTTTCATGGCCGCCTTCATGAACCCCTTCACCGTCGGCGTAGCCCAGGGAATCGCTGGACTCCCTCTGTTCTCCGGCATGTGGCTGCGACTCGTCCTCTGGGTCCTCCTCCTCGGTGTCGCGATCATCTTCGTCATGCGTTACGCACAGCGGATGAAGAAGGATCCGACAAAGGGCATGCTCTACGGTCAGGACTCCCTCGCCGATGAGATCAGGCAGAATGGCGACTCGGAGACCCTGACGTTCACTCTGCGCCACAAGCTGGTCTTCGTTGTCCTCATCGCCACGCTGGTGACACTCGCCATCTGTGTCTCCACCTTGGGCTGGTACCTCACGGAGATCGCAGGGCTCTTCCTTCTCATGGGAATCGTCATGGGCGTTGTCGGTGGTCTCGGAATGAATGGAACCGCCGAGTCCTTCATCGACGGCGCCAGAGACCTCGTCACCGGTGCACTCGTCATCGGGGTCGCCTACGGAATCCTCGTGATCTTCCAAGACGGTCAGATCCTGGACACCATTCTGGTCAACCTCGCCGCGGCCATCAGTCACCTGCCGCCGTGGCTGTCAGCCGTCGGCATGTTCTTCTTCCAGGGCCTGGTCAGCTTCATCGTTCCCTCCGGCAGCGGCCAGGCGGCACTGACGATGCCGATTCTCTCGCCCTTGGCAGAAATGGTCGGTGTGACTCAGCAGACCGCGGTCCTGGCATTCCAACTCGCCGACGGCATCGGCAATCTCTGTTTCCCCACCAGCGGCTTCTTCATGGCTGCTTTGGCGCTGGCCAAAGTTCCCTGGATCAGATGGGTTCGCTGGATGCTGCCGCTGATCGCTGTTCAGATCACCATCGCCATCGTTGCCGTCGTGTTTGCCCACCTCATCGGGTACAGCTGAGCGGTGGCTATTCAAACAGCCTGTCAGCCAGAACACGCACCGCTACCCTGGAGCCATGGATACTTTCGTCAAGGAACGGGCCGGTGCCCCGCGGGGCTTCTTCGCCGCCGAGGCTGCCGGCCTGAAATGGCTGGCCGAACCTGACGTCGTTCCCGTGGTCGGTGTTGTCGATCAGGATAAGAACGGTCTGCGCCTGGACCGTCTCCAAGCGTCCGCACCAGATGCCCGCTCGGCGTTCAGCTTCGGTCGCCAGCTCGCGCTGCTGCACGACTCCGGTGCGCCAGGTTTCGGTTGGGCGCCAGCGGAACCCGCGTGGTTCGGCCCGCTCGACTCCCCTTTCGAAGTGGAGGTCGTCTCGTGTGCCACGTTCACCGAATTCTGGGTGGAGTGCCGACTGAATCCGATTGCCGCAGACATCAGCGCGAGTTTGTCGCAGAATCACCAGGCAACAATCACCTCGGCGATCGAAGCGATCTCCACTGGTGTCTTCGACGGAATATCCGGGACCGGGCAGGAGAAGCCTGCTCGAGTCCATGGCGATCTCTGGTCTGGGAACCTCATGTGGACGCCCGAGGGCTGCACCCTCATCGATCCTGCCGCCCACGGTGGTCATCGGCTCGAGGACCTCGCATTGCTGGCGCTCTTCGGCACACCCCACCTTGAGGAGATCTTCGCCGGCTACGAGGCGGTCCATCCGATGGCCGAGGGTTGGCGAGACGACCTTCCAGTGCACAACTTCTTCGCACTCCTTGCCCATGTGAAGCTGTTCGGGACGGGATTCCTGGGGCAGGCACTTGACGCAGCCCACATGGTCGTTGAGCGCAGCTCCGAGATCAGGACTGTGCAGTAGTCGCGGATCTGCTCCGGTTCGTCGTCAGCCATCAGCCCAAGAACGGATCAGTCTCCGGTAGCCAGATCCATCCTTCACGCAAGACGACGTCACTCGCTTCGGGTGGTGGTGGAACGGCGAGATCTTGATGAACGAGATAGGCCATGAGCGCCGCGAGCACCGCGTCGAAAGCATTGTCGTCACTCGCACAGATTTCCTGGTGACCGTTCCAATTGAGCGAGGGAAACACCCGTGTCAGTTGAGTGATGAGATCAACTCGCAGAGCCTTATTCTGCTTTCCTTTGTATCCGCGGCTCGGCAGCAACCAACACTTCAGTGTGGCCGCCGGATACACCTCGCATATTCTTCCCGAGCCGTCTCGAGCAACATCGGTGCCTTGGACTCTCAACCGCGCTTCGACTCCAGCCCAACGAAGCGCGGGATAGGCGATCTTATCGGCGGATACGCTCAGCGGCACGATTCCTGTGCGGTCACGCACCACCAGGTCAGTCGTCCTCATGGCCATTGCCCGCCGCCAGGTTAAGTCGGTAGATATTGGAGGCAACATCTCGCCAGCAGCGTGCTCAACTACATGACGGACAAAGGAATCTGGCCATCCCAAGGGGACATCCAGACCAGTCTTCACGGATGCAAGGACGAGGTCGGCGAGCTGTTCATCATCTGCGCCAACGTGAACGTTCTTCACGGCAAGCTCTCCGTCATCGCTGACTTCAGCGATACCTGTCCGTCTGGCCTCTGCAGCCAGATCAACTCCCCCGAAGATCATGTAGTCAGCGTAGCAATCCACGCACCCTACTACCCTCAGTTGACGATGTGCCCGACGGCAGGGCCCCACTGCCTTAAGACGACAAGGAGGAGCGCTTTGACCCCAGAACTGCGTCGAACCGTTTCTCCTATCACAACGTCCCTCCGCGCATCTCCCTTAAGATCGCGATCGTCTCAGTCGTGTTCGCACACCTCGTCGGGTACAGCTGATCGTCAGAAGTTATGAACCTGAGTCGGCGTTTCCTGCCGTAGTCACACAGCCCGACGTAGTCACACAGGGAGTTGGGCAACATGGTCGAAATCGAGAATGAACTGTGCCTCGGGGATTGACGGCTTGCGCCCCAGAATCGTGTCGGCTGCCAGTTCACCGAAGAACGGTGAGTTCTTGAACCCTTTGCCTGAGAATCCCGCACACACGAATACATTCGACATAGTCGGATGAAAGTTCATATATTCTCGCCGGGAGTGAGTATAAGCTTCAAAATAGGCTTGCGCCCGCATCGGGTAGTCGTCCAAGTCCGGAAATAGGTCCTTGGCGACTGCTCTCACCGGTTCGAGATCGGCATCAGTGATTCGCATCGGAGCTGTGTCTGGGGTGGCGACAGGCAAATGGTGTGGGAACCCGACACCCAACTTCATTGCGAGCCCATCCGCAGTCGGCAGGCCATACGAATAGTTTGGATCAAGGCGCATAAATGGCAGCATTCCATCGATTCCCTTGCCAGCGGCGGGTAGGAACCATCCTGACAACAGCCGCCGAGTAGCAAGGAACTGTGCCATGTCGGGAAGCAATATTGAAGTCCAAGCTCCGGCGGCAACGATGACGCGATCGTAAAGCTCTGTCTCGTCGCCGGTCGAAATTGAGACTCTGTCGCTCTCTTGCTGAATGTCGTCGACTCGGCACTCTCGCACGATTCGCGCTCCCCGTTTCGCTGCGGCGTCTGCCGCTGCTCTCACGGTACGTTCGGGATAGATCGTACCCGCAGCCTTATCCAGAATCGCAATCTCATCGTCATTCAGTGAATACTGCGGGAAGCGTTTCTGCGAATCGCTTCGAGTGAAGACCTCAGCTCCAGAGCCGAGACGGTCTGCTGCACCCAATGCGTTGGCAGTTGACGGCGACGATTCGGAGCCGATCATCAACGCGCCGTTAAGGTTGCGCAGTCGTGAGCCGGACTCCATCTCCAACTCATTCCAAATTTCGTCAGCTCTGCTGGTGACTGGAAGGTACTCAACATACTCGGGTTCCAGATGACGAAACAGTCGAGTCTCGCCACCGGCTGCGCCACGTGAGTGTCCTGGGCTATAGAGTTCGTAGCCAGTGACGTCTACATTCTTCTTGGCCAACTGCCAGAGGACCTGAGCTCCGATCGTGCCCGTTCCAACGACCGCAATTTTCTGACCGGTCAATTTCATCACCCCTAAATCCCTGAATAGAGTCCGTGGTGGACAGGCTTGCGTACTCCGAATAGCACTAGCCCTGCGATGACAGCGCCGAGCGCGATGGTGAGGAAATATATGTCGTTCGAAACAACTGTGAAGTATTGCCCCAACAAACCTGAGATGGAAGAGCCCAGGGCCAGGGTGAGAAAGTTGATTGCCACCATTTGAGCGGTGAATGCCTTCGGCGCAATCTGGGTGGCCAGCGAAAGCCCAATTGGGCCGACGAAGATCTCCGAACTGCCCATGACGAACATGAAGACAACGATGTATACGAACGGAATAGAGCTCCCGTGGAAGGCCATCGAGATCAACAGAATGTATGCGAATCCCAAACCGATGTGCACGAGTCCTATGGCAAACTTCGTTCCGGCTTTGGGCTGTCGTGGTCCCATCCGCTTCCAAATCGCTGCTGCCACAGGCAACATGGCCACCCCAGAAGCCGACGAGATCATGGTGATCCAGCCGACGGGGAAAGTCCAGCTTCCAACAGTCAGGTCAACTCGGTCATTGACCAGCAGCGAGATAGCCGTGAACTTCGCGAAGAGAAGTCCGAAGTACAGGCTCGAGGCCAGAAACAACGGGATGTAGGACCTGATCCTTTGACGCTCGCAAGCGTTGACCTTGGTTGATCTCAGAATCGTGGTGAAGTATGCGGCCGCTGCAATCAGGCAAGCTATTGTGACAATCGTCGACAGCTTCTCTGCTTTGAGCAGGCCAAAGGCTGAAGCTGCGGTAACGACGATGACTGCGCCGAGGGCAATTACAGCGACTCTGCGTTTAGAGCTGGCAGGAAGTGGCCGAGTGACTTCGCTCGCTCGAGTAGGCAAGAACTTTGACGAATAGACATACTGGATCAGAGCGATGATCATGCCGACTGCAGCGAGTCCGAAACCGAAGTGGAATCCCCATTGATTCTGTGCGAATCCGGTGGTCAATGGGCCGAGAACCGCCCCGGAGTTGATGGCCATATAGAAGTAGGAAAACCCTGCGTCCTTTTTTGCCGCAGGTTCGCCGTCAAGAATGAAGCCCACAATTGATGTGATGTTGGTCTTCAGAGCACCGGTCCCAAAAATGATCATGACGAGACCAATGCTCAGCCCTAGGAATCCAGGGGCGATGGCCAAGGTGATATGTCCAAGCGCAATGACGATGCCGCCGCCGAGAACCATTGAACGAGGGCTGACCAGCCGTTCGCCCGTCCACGCTCCCAACAGTTGAGCAAGATAGACAGCGCCACCGTAGGCGCCGGTGATACCGGCCGCCGCGGCAGCCGGAAGCGCTAGCCCTCCTTCCGACAGTTCATAGAGAAGGTAGAAGGCGAGAATGCTCTGCAGACCATAGAATGAGAATCGTTCCCACAGTTCAGTAAACGCCATTCCACCGACACCACGAATCTCGTTCTTCCTATTTGGAACGCGATCGTCCAGGGTAGTTGCCAAGATTGCTCCTCTTTGAGTTCAGATTTCGTTAGAATGCAAGGTCGCACTCACGAGTTCATCAGTATGTAGGTGGCGCCATCGTCCACGTGACGGTGGCTGGAGAGGTGCCCGTACTTTCTGAAACTTTGTGAGGTTGACTGCTGTTGTATGTCATGGAGTCCAGCGGGCCGAGTCGATGCTCCTCGCCATCGACCTCAACTTCCACATTGCCGTCCAGAACGAGAAGGAGCTCTTCAGAGGCACCGTGAGTATAGGCCGCACTGCCAGTGTTTCCGCCCGGCTCGAAGACACCTAAAAGCACTTCTAAATGGTCGAAATGAGCGGGTGTGAGCTTGAACTTTGACGCACCTTGGCCAAACGTACGACTACCTGCGTCAGCGAAACGTAAGACCGGGCGCGAGGTGTCTGAATTGGACTCGAAGAGGTCACCCACAGTGAGTTTCAGAACTCCACAGATCTTCTGCAATGTGCTGACGCTCCCAGACGACCGCCCGCGTTCGAGCTGGGACAAATAGCCAGTGGTGATTCCTGCTGCCTTGGCAACCTGTTCGAGTGTTAGGTGGAGGGCCTTCCTACGGCGCCGAAGGCGGTCTCCGATCGATGCGTCAGGGTCTGAATCGTTACTCACCTCACAGACAGTACAACCAATTCAAATTGAGTACAATATTTTTTACTCTCAGTCTTACTATTTGAGTTGTCGCCCCATGTAGTCTTGACAAATAATCACGAGAGCGCGCCCGCGACGGCAGGAGCTGTGATGCCTCCAGCATCAGCATGACCAGCAGTTGACTGCCCGACACCCTGTTACCCAACAGGGACGGCACAGTCGGGCTTCTACGCCAATGGACGACCAGTTGCAACCGCAGCGAAGCCGTCGCGAGTCCATTCGATAGAGTCGCCGGAGCCCTCGGATACTCCATCTGGGCTTCGGTGATGAGTCATTGGCCGTCAATCAGTGGTGATGCAACACAGTAGCCCGGCTCAGGCCCGCACGAGTTCCGTGGTCAAGTTCGTCAGGACTCCTTGAGCCCATTCGCTGGCGGCCTCCGCTGCGGGCACGGGTCCCCCGGCATCGTGGCGACCGTACTCGCCTACTCTGGTTGCGCCGCGCGCCTCGAGTGCTTCGGTGAGAAGCTCGCTTCCACGCGAGTATGTCTTCGTGTAGCTTGCATCGCCCATCCCGAACACAGCGAAGCGCACTCCTGCGAGATCGACGTCCAACCCTTTCAACTCGTCATAGAACCGTGTGGCCGAGCTCGGGACGTCACCGTCTCCATACGTCGAGCTCACAAGCAGGTAGAACCGCTTCGGGTCCAGGTCCCCTGGAGATACCGTTGCCAGGTCGGAGATCTCCAGATCTGACCGCTCCCCCAGGAACGTGCCGAGTTCCTCTGCGACGAGTTCTGCGTTGCCTGATTCCGTACCGAAGAGGATGGACACCGGCACGTCCGGTGCCAGGTCCTTCGCAGCACTCGCGGAAGCGACCGTGAGCTGCTCGTCGAGACTGTCGTCCCGTGCAGCCTCAAGCAGTTCCGCACGAGTCCTGAGCTTCGAGCGGCATCGACCGACACCAGCGCCGAGGCGCTCCTTGAGATCGATCCGGCGCCAGCCATTGAAGTCGGTGGCGTTCTCATTCGGTTCGATGCCTGCCGCACTGGTCGAGATCGACCCGGCGGTCACCTCGGCGGCAATCGTCGCAGCCAAAGCGCGAGCGTCGGTGCGCTGGTCGGGGATGGTGCCGCGTCCGTTGCCCTTGAGCCAGCCGATGGCGAAGAGTCCGTCGTTGATCTTCCCGTCGGTGGGGATGGGCGAGGCCGGGCAGATGCCCTGCTTCGCGACCGCCATCGAGTCGCGAACGAAGCCGATGGCGGTGATGACCGAGTCCACATCGAGGTGGACCGCCTCACCAGCATGGATGAAGTCGATTCCGGCGACAGCATCAGCCGAATCCGACGGCGAAGACTCGCCGACAGATGACCCGGTGATGTGGTCCGGGGTGCTCGCGAACCACCAGTGCAGATCAATTTCCTTCGCCGAGGCATACCCCTGCTCCGAGTCACCACCCACCCGACTCTCCGAGTCGAGCAGATCACGCAAGGCATCGAGCTTGGCATCCTTGCCGACGGGAACCGCGTCGAGATCGACCCCGTGGAGCACATGGGTCAGCCCCGGCACGCGAGCGAGCTCGCGGATCATGACAGGGTCGAACTTCGCAGCACGCGGTTCGGAGCGGCCGATGACATCGATGCGAGCGATGTCGCTGTGCAGAGATCCGTGAATGAGGTCATCGATGTCGCTGCCCTCCAATGTCGCCGACTGACAGGTCAGCAAACGCAGGATGTCGACGGCGACATTGCCCTGGCCGACGATGGCTACCCGCGATCCGAGCACCATCGACTCGGCTTCGGAGGAATCCGTCTCCGCCTCATCAGGGTGGCCGTTGAGCAGGCGGGTAATGGTGCCAGCTCGGTAGACGTGTTTGAGTTCGGTGCCGGGTATGCCGAGGGGACGGTCGTGGGTGAGACCGCTGGCGAGGACTACGGCGTCGTAGTTGGCTTTGAGCTCGTCCATGGTCACGTCGGTACCGAGGTCGGTGTTGCCGATGAACGTCGCCCGGGGATCGGTGAAGAGGCGGTCGAACTGTGTGGACACGGATTTGGTGCCCTGGTGGTCGGCGGCGACACCGTAGCGCAGCAGCCCGTAGGGCACAGGAAGTCGGTCGTAGACGTCAGCGGTGGATCCGGGCACCTGACGCAGGATCTCCTTCGCGCTGAAGCAACCGGCCGGCCCGGCACCGATGACCGCAACCTTCGGTCCCTTCCCCTCGGCGGAAGCGGAATCCCCCGCCGAGGTGGCTCCCCCGCTGGCCGTGACCCCGTAGTTGGGCCCGGCACTGGCTTGGGACCAAGTGACGGGGAGGTTGAGCATTCCGCGGAAGACCCAGCCGCCCACACAGGTTTCCTGGGTCTCGTCGATGGCGAGACCGTCGAGGCTGTTGAAGAGGAGGGGCAGGGCCACCTCGGCGATCTCGGCTCGTGCCGCCCAGTTGCCCAGGCACACGTGGACACCCTTGCTGAAGGCCAGGTGTGGTTTGGCCTCGCGGTGGATGTCGAACTGATCAGCCCGGTCCCAGATGGCTTCGTCACGGTTGGCCGAGAGCACGCAGATGCCCAGCTTCGCACCGGCGGGCAGGCGCGTGCCGGCAAGCACGGTGTCCTGGGTGGTCTGGCGGGAGTACATACCGATGGGGGCGATCCAGCGGATGGTCTCTTCGAACACGGTCGGCCACAGCGCGGGGTTGGCGATGGCGGCGCTGCGCTGCTCGGGGTGGTCGAACATGGCCAGGGCTGCCACGCCGAGGGCGTCGCGGGGTTCGTTGAGTCCACCGCCGATGGTCATCTTGATGTTCGCGCGGATCTTCTCGATCGGCATGATGTCGCCTGACATAGACAGCAATCCGGAGATGAGCGAGTCGTCGCGGTGGGTGAGGTGGTATTCGAGCATCTCGTCGAGGGCCGTGTCGACTTCGTTGAAGGACTTCTCGCCTTTGGCCCAGACGTCGGGGTCATCTGCGTAGTTGCCGGTGGCGTCGATGAGTGTCTGGGACCAGCGCTGGAGGTCCGATTGGTCGGCGTTGTAAAGGCCGAGCATGCGCCGCAGAGTCTCCGCGGCGTACGGCGCGGAGAAATCCCAGATCAGGTCGGCACCGGGGCCTTTGTCGATGAGTTCGGCCAGCAGGTCTTCGGCGACTTCGCGGTACATCGTGGTCCAGACACGCTTAACGTATCCGGGCTTGAGGACGGTCTGCCAGGCGCGGCGCTGTACGTAGTGTTCGGGGTCGTCGCGGCGGAGCATGGAGTGGCCCATGGCTCGGATCTGCAGGGAACCCTCTTCGTCTGCGGAGAAGATCTTCTGGTCGTGTTCGGTGGCGCTGACGGCCTCGTAGCTGGTGATGAGGAAGCGGTTGACCGCGGGCACCCAGTGGACACCGCCTTCGGCGCGGAGCCGTTCGTAGATCGGGAACGGATCCTCGTAGAGATCCGGAATCCTCACCCAGTCGGCTACCGGGGCCGAAGTGATCGCTTGGTCCGTGTTCGTGCGGAGCCCAGAAGTCATCGTCGTCTCCCTCATCGTTGAGTTCGTCAAGCACTTGTTGGATGCAGTCGGTGTGACCGCGTTCACTGTCCAGTCTGGGACTGATGCTATAAAAGGAAAAGCGGAATAAATCTAACAACTAGTCCGGAAAAGCAAATATGTACATTGACCAGGTCCCGAACTTCTCACTGCGCCAGCTCTCGTATCTCATTACGGCGGCACGGCTGGGCACGATCTCTGCCGCGGCGTCCGAACTGCACGTTTCGTCGTCTGCGATCTCTGATTCGATCACTGCCCTCGAGCATGAGATGGGTGCACAGTTGTGTATCCGTAAGAAGGCACACGGTTTGGTGCTCACCACAGCCGGAAAGCAGGTGGCAGCGCGAGCAGCAAGTCTCATCAATGAGGCGAACGAGCTGGAACGCGACCTCAAAACCAGTGATGGCGAGCTTGCGGGGCCGATCACCATCGGCTGCTACCCCACACTGGCGCCGATGATCCTGCCGGTGCTACTCGCCGAGTTCGGGGAACGGCATCCACGCGTGAGTTTAGAGATCGTAGAAACGACGCAGGATCTCATGGCGGGCAAACTGGAGTCAGGCGAGATCGACGTTGCCTTCGTCTACGAGACGCTCGTCCCTGGTGCTCCGAACCATGCGCAGCTCTTCTCTCAGCCGGCACACGTCGTTCTGGCGGCGGATGACCTGTTCGCCTCACGGGAGACCGTTCGGCTGGAAGACCTGGTTGAACGCGACATGATCCTCCTCGACTCTCCCCCATCAAGCCAGCACACGCTGTCAATGTTCACCGACCGCGGCCTGCAACCGAAGATCCGTCACCGAACGACCAGCTATGAAGTGGTTCGGACACTCGTCGGGCGTGGCCTTGGCTACGGAGTGCTGGTTCAGCGGCTGAACAATATTTCGAGTTATGAGGGGTATCCGCTGGTGGTGAAGGAGATTGAGCCAGCGGTTGAACCGGTCGGGGTTGAGGTGATTTGGCCTTCGGGCGCGGCATTGACCAGGCGGGCGAAGAATCTGATCAAATTTGCCATCTCTCGAAAATGGAAATGATCCTGCATCGAACACTCAAACTCATGGTCAGATTTCGACTTCCACAGGAATGACCCACGTAATCCAGTCTGTCAACAATCTCAGGAGCTCCGCTCCCGGTCACCGTTCTGCTCCGCCGTCCGTCGGTATTCACTAGGAGCTTCGCCAAACGCGGATTTGAACGAGCGACTGAAATGTGGAGCGTCTGCCAAACCCCAGCGACTTGATATTTGAATCAACGAAAGATCGGCAAGCGACGGATCAAGCAGATCCCGCCGCGCATGTTCTAACCTTCGTTGACGAATCCAACTGGACACGGTGGTTCCCGCCTCTTCAAACAGATATTGCAAACGTCGCGTCGACATGAAGTGAGCAGCGGCAACCGTACTGGGGCTCAGACTCGGATCAGCAAGTTGGTGTTCAATATAGTCCTTAATTGCCGCGACTGCTGATGCGCGCGGTGACGCAATTGAGTCGAGACCAAGCTCCGCATATAACACAGTGTTCATTACGTCGAGCGCGTTATGCGCCAGAAGTATTCCGGTATGTCCCGAAACTGTTCCGAGAGCAGTTCCGACTTGCTCCAGAAAGCTCGAAGCCACACGTATTAAACCTGGCTGGGAAGGCCGAAGAGCATGAGCCAAAAGATTGTCGACATCATCTCGCGGAACGCTCATTGCTTCTCGCGGAAAGACCATCACGATTGAATCCGTGTGGTCAGCAAAGGTCGCACTGTATGGCTGTCCCGTGTCGTATAGCGCCATATCGCCTGACCCCAAAGTCGCCTGCTGACCATTTTGAACAATCAACCCCGACCCCGAGAGTATCAAGCTCAGTTTGTAATACCGGTTTTCATCCGACCTGATGTCTTTAGGCAACCGATCAACTTGATGCACCGATGCTGAGATTCGAGAGAGGTTGACATCATCAAAACGGCGGCCCTGAATTCGCCCGTGAAAGTCATCGGGGCGAGTCGTGCTCACATGAAGCCGGACAAACCGATTCGACATCCTTTCCCGCCATGCTTCAAAAGAGTCGACCTCCACTGGAGAAGTAGGTGCGCTACTCGTCAAGACCGGCATCAAGTTCCACCTCGCTTCTACGTTGAACCATAGGAATCTGCGATCTGACATCCACTCCGGCTCAGAGCAGTGTGTGTTCTCGAGTGTAGGACAAAGACAAGCCAGGTCAACGCAAAAGTACAAGTAACTGGCTCATGTCGGTTACAACGTGAGTTACGTGCGCCTTGCTACAAGACATATGCGGCAATGGACAAGAAGACTAGAGCAGCAGGTCACTAGATTGAGACCCAGAACCACAATTCCAATTGAAAGGATGTCATCACATGATCCATGACGAGCTGTATGAAAAGGGACTTGACCTGCGGCGCTCAATGTTCGGGCCAGCGGGTGCCGAAGAGCAGGTTGAAACGACAACTGATTTCAACGACAAGATCCAAGATGTCGTCACTCGCTACTGTTTTGGCGACATATGGCAACGCGAAGGTTTGGATCTTCGCACACGCAGTTTCGTCACCCTTGCGATGCTGGTCGCGCTGGGGCGCCCGCACGAGATTCGCATTCATCTCCGCGGAGCGATTGCAAACGGGATTACCACGGACCAAATTCGCGAAGTGATGATTCATTCGTTCCTGTACTGCGGGTTGCCCGCAGCCATTGACGGGCTCCGCGCGTTCGAGGAAGTCCTTTCAGAGTCCACGACGGAGCCCAACGATGAGTGAGTCAACGAAAGTGGGATTTATAGGGCTGGGCAATATGGGAGCGCCAATGGCGGCTAACGTCGCTCACTCTGGATTCGACCTCATTGTCCGAGACACAGACCAGAACCTTGCAAGTAAGATCGCTTATGCATCTGGCGCTGTGGCCGCATCCTCACCAAGCGATTTCGCCGAGGTCGAGATAGTTGTCACGATGCTCCCGACCAGCACAATTGTCTCCCAAGCTCTGTTCGATTGGGGAGATGGAGTAGTCCACCATTTGGCGCCTGATGCCGTAATCGTCGATATGTCCTCGTCCGATCCCACGCAGACTAAAGAACTTGGAAAAATACTGAAGGGCCACGGAATAGCTCTCATCGATGCACCTGTATCGGGCGGAGTCTCCAAAGCAACGACCGGTGAGCTCTCGATCATGCTCGGCTGTGACAACGCTGAGGCGATAGCCAAAGCTCTTCCAATTGTGGAATCAATGAGCAGTGTTATCTTCCGCACCGGCGATCTCGGCTCAGGACACGCGATGAAGGCTCTCAACAATTTCGTCGCTGCTGCGGCAACTACGGCTGCCTGCGAAGCACTGGTAATTGGAGATCGATTCGGTTTGGACCAACACACGATACTTAATGTTCTCAATTCCTCCACAGGCCGCAGCTGGGTCACTGAAAATGTTCTCGGACCCCATGTCGTTGATCGGGAGTACGGCTCTGGATTCTCGCTCGCGCTCTATTCGAAAGATGTTGGCATTGCCAAGAATCTTGCTGCTGCTGTCGATGATCCAGCCCCGGTTTGCACTGCGGTAGCCGGCACTATGACGAATGCCCTTTCCACATTGGGCAACGTGGACCACACCGAAGCCATTACATTCTGGGAACAGGAACGGATAACCAGGGGAACCTGACCTTTCCTCGCCCCGACGCCGACCAATTGACCTTTCCACTGACGAATAGGAAGACTGATGACCACTGAATCGACAAGCGCCACGATTCCCATCGACCCAAAGCAAAAGAAGAGGGTCGCACTTGCAAGTGCAGTTGGGACTAGCGTGGAATGGTACGACTATCACGTCTATTCCATTGCATCTGCGCTGGTTATCGGTAGATTATTCTTCCCGGAAGCCTCCCCACTCGCAGGAACTATGGCAGCGTTCGCTACGTTCGCGATCGGATTCATAGCACGGCCGCTCGGAGGAATTCTTGCTGGTCACCTCGGCGATCGGATTGGCCGTAAAAAGGTCATGGTCATAACACTGACCATGATGGGTGTCGCCACGACGCTAATCGGATTGTTGCCGACCTATGCGCAGATAGGGGCTGTGGCTCCTGTGCTACTCGTTGTTCTGCGACTGCTCCAAGGTTTGAGTGCAGGCGGCGAATGGGGCAGCGCCGCATTGATGGCAGTCGAACATGCGCCTGACGGACAACGGGGACGGTTCGGCAACTACGTCCAGCTCGGGACTCCTGCAGGTATGTTTCTCGCAAACGTTGTCATACTAGGTGCCACGTTCACCCTGTCGGAATCTCAGTTCGAATCATGGGGTTGGCGCGTTCCATTCATGTTAAGTGCGCTGATGGTAGTACTCGGCTTCATTATTCGAAGTAAAGTCGACGAGAGCCCAGTCTTCAAATCTCTTGCCCACCATTCCACACTTGAACAAGTTCCCCTCTGGGAGCTCCTGAAGACCAGCAAGAAGCGAATCCTCCTCGCCGTACTTTCGTTTCTCGGTAATAACGCGTGCGGATATATCTTCCTTGCCTTCCTTACTTCCTACGGAACAGCCACCGTCGGCATGAGCAGAAACTTCATGCTCGACGTATTGCTAGTTGGGTGCTTGACGTGGTTCGGCTCAATGATAATATTCTCCCGCCTCAGTGACCGCGTGGGACGCCTCCGGGTCTACTTAGGGGGTTATGTCGGCCTCATCGTATGGGCCATACCTTTCTTTGCTCTTTTCAGCACCGGAAACAAGTTCCTCATGATTCTTTCGGTCGTTGTTCTGACATTCGGGCTTGCTGCTACTTACGGCCCTCAGGCGGCACTATTTGCAGAACTGTTTCCTGCCAGGTTCAGAGCAAGTGGCGTGTCACTTTCCTACGCCATTGGTGCATGCTTGGGCGGCGGATTCGCACCACTGATTGCGACTGCAGTGTTCGGAGCCTCCGGAACAATCTACGCGGTATCCGCATTTATGATTACGTTCTGTCTGATCAGCATCGTCGGACTGGTGGCGATGAAGGGAACGCCCAACTCGTTTTCCAATGATTCTTTCAAACTGTAAATAGATGGGGATGAGTTGTCATATGCAGGGGTGGTCGTAGTTCGCCACCCCCACATGGCAACTTCGTTCAAGTCACACAAATGAATCACCCCATGTTCAGATGTACGACGCTTCAAAGCTCGCCGGAGAACAGCTTGTGCAGAACAAATTTTTCAGCTTCATCCAAGCCTTCGTTGAGCCTTCGGAACAAATCTCCTTGCACAGCACCTGGCCATTTTTGAGGTAGCAAAACCACTGGCAGCTGCGGATCCGTCCGCGTCAGCGTCAGCCAGTCGAAATGGAGCTCCACGCGCTTGACCAGCGCGTCAGCCGGAGACAGCGAAGCGGGGGCGACGGCTCGCCACTTCCCTCCGAACCCCTCATAGTCGGCAGCCAATGCCTCCAAGTCGAACGAACTGACAAGCACCTCATCAGTCGTCGGCGGCTGCGGCATGCCATAGACGACGATCGGTGAGATCTCGGAATGCTCCGGCCCCAGAATCGCAACCACATCATGTTGCCCAGGAGCAACCCACGGCCCACCATCAACCTGGGCAAACCCAGCCCACGACAGCCGTGATGCCATCTGATGCCGCAGAGTCCTCTTCGACTCAGGCACCTGGATTCGGACAAAGGTCCAACGGCCATCCCAATCCTGGGGCTGCCAGCCGGCGAACATCTTCTCTTGACCTTCGCGCAGAATCACACGACCCCGGTCAGACAGGGTGTAGAAGGTCTTGCGGCCCTCCTTGTGACGGACGACGAACTTCTTTGCCGCCATCCGCTGCAGTACGGACCGGGCGGCTGATTCCCCCACACCCAGCTTGCCCATGACGAACACGATCGACGCGCCACTCAACGGCCTGGGGTCATCGAGCATGTGCAGGCCGGCGAGCGCAAAGAAGAGTGACTGAGGGTGGACCGTCATGGAACTACTTTACGGTCTCCTCTGCACTCAACCACGACAATATATCGCATTTCGTTGACGCGACCGCGCTATGATGCATAGTATCGATGCGAGCCCGGTCAGTGAGGATCGGGCTTCCTCCTCACCGCACCCGACAACCATTCAAGCCACTTAATCAGCGAGGATCACATGGCTTCCGCGAACTCCACGCCAACGAAATCGACACCGATGCTCAAACGAGCAGCCGCCTCGGCGTATCTGGGCAGCGTCATCGAGTACTACGACTTCTTCGTCTACTCCGTCTGCGCCGCCCTTGTCTTCCAGGACGTCTTCTTCTCCAACCTCACCCCAGCCATCGGCACACTGGCCAGCTTGGCCACATTCGCCACCGGCTATCTGGCTCGTCCCCTGGGTGGCATCATCTTCGGCCACTTCGGCGACAAGCTGGGTCGCAAACGCATGCTCGTGCTCAGCATGTTCACCATCGGCATCGCCTCGACCGCAATCGGCCTGCTGCCCACCTACGACCAGGCCGGGCTCATCGCCCCAGTCCTCCTCATCCTCATCCGCGTCATCCAGGGTGTCGCCATCGGCGGCGAATGGGGCGGCGCCATGCTCATGTCCGCCGAGCACGCCACCAAGAACCGCGGTTTCTGGGCCAGCTTCACCAGCGCCGGAGCGCCCACCGGCCAGCTCGTCTCCGCGCTCGTCATCGCCGGCACGCTGGCAGCCATGGGCCCGGATGCCTTCATCGCCTGGGGCTGGCGCCTGCCGTTCCTCGCCTCGGTGCTCCTCCTGATCATCGGCGTCATCGTCCGCTCCGCCGTCGACGAATCCCCCGAATTCCTCGCAGCGAAGAAGCGCACGCCAAAGCGTGGCATCCCGATCATCGCGACCCTGCGCAAGCAGCCGCTGACGCTTGTGCTCGCCGTCGGCGTAGGCCTCTCTGCCTTCATGTTCCAGGGTCTGCTCACCACCTACTCCATCGCCTACGGCGTCCAGATCGGCATCGAACGACAGACGATCCTCAACGCCCTGTCCTTCTCCTCCTTCTTCGCAATCTTCGGCATCATCGGCTGGTCCCGCCTCTCCGACACCATCGGGCGCAGGCCCCTCGTCATCGCCGGAGCCGTGCTCATCGCCGTCTGGGGCTTCGCCCTCTTCCCCATGCTGGAGACGAAGAATGGTCTGATCATCACCATCGGCATGGTCATCGGCCAAGGCATCATCCACCCGATGATCTACGGCCCACTAGCCGGACTCTACTCGGAGCTCTTCGACACCGAGCACCGCTACACGGGTGCTTCCTTGGGCTATCAGATCGCCGGCATCGGTGCGGGCATCTCCCCCGTGCTCTTCGCCGCAATCATGAGCTCGACCGGGTCACCGTCGACCATTCCGCTGTCCATCGTTCTCCTGGCGGTGGCCGCCATCAGCATCCTCTGCATCTGGCGCCTGGGAGAAACGAAGTCACGGACCCTGTCCGAACAGCACTTCGCCGAGACTCCAGGAGTCACTCACACACCATCGACGAACACCACGCCACCGGCAGCCATGGAAGGACCAACTCTGTGACCTTCGCCCACCCCAGCCTGGCCAGGCTCTCCGAAAGCCAGGCCACCGACTACGGCGAGAAGACCGCCATCACCTTCGCCGGCAACGCATACTCCTATACTCAGATGCACGAACGCACCCTGGCCTGCGCCGCTGACCTGCACAGTCAGGGTGTTCGCCGAGGTGACCGGGTCGCCTACCTGGGTCCCAACCATCCAGCGACGATCGTCGTTCTGCTGGCTTGCCTGCGCCTGGGGGCAATCTTCATCCCGCTCAACTGGCGCCTGGCCCCGGCCGAGCTCGACTATCAGCTCGCCCTCGCCGAGGTGGCTCACCTGTACGTCGCCCCCGACATGTCCGAGACCGCAGAGAGACTCAGCGCGGACGTCGCCCAGGAAACGGTACGTTGGGAGGACCCTGCCACCTCGGCGAACGTCCCCGATGTGCCTGCCGCCGACGTCACCGGTGACGAACTGGCGTTCCTGCTGTTCACCTCCGGGACGACCGGGCGGCCCAAAGGTGCGGTGCTGACACATGCGAACCTGCTGTGGAACTCCTTCAACCTCCTCCTCAACACGGACCTCACCGCCGATGACGTCACCCTGGTCACTGCTCCGCTCTTCCATGTCATCGGCCTCGACCAACAGGTGATGACCAGTTATCTGCGCGGGGCGCACATGCTCATCGAATCCACGTGGGACGTTGACCGTGCCTTCGACGCCGTCGAACACGAGGGACTGACTTGGATGGCCGGGGTGACGACCATGTTCTCCGACATGCTCCAATCACCGAGGTGGAACACCGCGGACCTCACATCGCTGCGCTTCGTCAATTCCGGTGGCGCCCCGATCCCCGTCTCCCTGATCCAGGCCTACCAGGCGAAGGACATCATGTTCTGCCAGGGGTACGGGCTCACCGAAACCTCCCCCGGATGTACCTTCCTGCCCGCCGCATTCGCCCTGGACAAGGCTGGCTCGGCAGGACGGGCCGTGCCCTTCACCGAGGTAGAGGTCCGCGATGCTTCCGGCAACGCCTGTTCGGCGGGAGTCAACGGTGAGATCGTCGTCCGCGGACCCAATGTCACCGGCGGCTACTGGAACAACCAGGCCGCCACCGATGCGGCGTTCTCGCCCGGCGGCTGGTTCCACACCGGTGACATCGGGTACCTCGACGCCGACGGTTTCCTCTTCATCGTCGACCGGCTCAAGGACATGTTCATCTCCGGAGGCGAGAACGTCTACCCCGCCGAGGTGGAATCCGCCCTCTTCGACCACCCAGGCGTGGCTGAGGCAGCCGTCGTCGCTGCAGCCGATGACCGGTGGGGCGAGGTGGGACACGCGTTCATCGTCGCCACCTCAGAATCTCAGGCGAAGCAGCCGAGCGCCTCCGAGCTGCGCGAGTTCCTCCTGGCCCGCTTGGCCAAATACAAGGTGCCGAAGTACTTCGACTTCGTCGATTCCCTGCCACGCACCGGCTCCGGCAAAGTCCACAAGGTCTCCCTGCGCAGCACCGGCGGACTCGGCGCCCACGCAACCACCAGCCTCTCAGACCCCAGCACTGACAAATCAGCACCAGCACCGAAGGACAATGCATGACCGATCTCCCCACCTCCCACCTCACCGACGTCTCGGCACAGCCGACCACGGTCGACATCTCCGACACGCTGCACTTCAGCGCCGAGGGCAACATCGGCATCCTCACCCTCGACCGTCCGGCCAAACGCAACGCACTCGATGACGCGACGGTGGCCAGCCTCGGCGAGTTCTTCCGCACCCCACCCGAGGTCTCCGCGATCGTCCTCAACTCCACCGGCGATCACTTCTGCGCCGGCCTCGACCTGTCTGAGATGGCCGAACGCGACGCCGTGGCCGGCCTCCACCACTCACGCGGCTGGCACACGACGATGAACCGGATCACCGAATCCCAGATCCCCGTCGTCGCCGTCCTCCAGGGCGGAGTCATCGGCGGCGGACTCGAACTCGCCTCTGCTGCACACCTGCGGGTGGCCGAAGAATCCGCGTACTTCGCTCTGCCCGAAGGCAAGCGCGGACTCTTCGTCGGTGGCGGCGCCTCTGTCCGCGTCCCCCGCCTCATCGGACTGAGCCGCGTCCAGGACATGATGCTCACCGGACGCCGATTCAACGCGGTCGAAGCCGAGGCCATCGGACTCGTCAACTACCGCGTCGGCGCCGGTGAAGGACTGGCCAAGGCACGCGAACTCGCCACTTCGATCGCCTCGAACTCCCCGGTGACGAACTACGCGATCACCCAGGCGCTGCCCCGCATCGTCGAATCCGGACGCGACGAGGGCTACATGATGGAGTCCCTCATGGCCACCGTCGCCCAATCGAGCACCGAGGCCAAGGACCTCATGCGCGCCTTCCTCGACGGCTCCGGCCCCAAAGTCACGAAGTGAGAGGACCCGATATGTCGACAATCATCCGCGAGATTCCCACTGATGCCCTCGAGACCAGCCGCATCGGCGACTTCCTCGGCTGGGTCAACCAGAAGTTCGGCTCTGCGCTCACCGGCTGGAACGAGCTTTATCAGTGGTCGGTCACCGACATCGAGGACTTCTGGGAAACCGTCTGGGAGTACTTCGGAGTCCAGTCCCACACTCCCTACACCTCGGTGCTCGAGGAACGAGTCATGCCGCACGCTCGGTGGTTCACTGGAGCAACACTCAACTACGCAGAGCACTCCTTCGGCACTCCCGAACAGGCCGACGATGTGGCCGTGACCGCGGTGTCTCAGACCCGCGATGACTCCACACTGACGTTCGCGCAGCTGCGCGCCGAAGTGGCACGAGTCCGCGCCGGCCTCGTGGACTTGGGCCTGAAGAAGGGCGACCGGGTGGTCGGCTATCTGCCCAACCAGCCCGAGGCACTCGTCGCCTTCCTCGCCTCGGCCAGTCTCGGCGCGATCTGGGCCAGCTGCGCCCCCGAGTTCGGCACGCAGTCAGTCATCGACCGCTTCAGCCAGGTCGAACCCACCGTGCTCTTCGCCATCCCCGGATACATGTACGGCAACAAGACCGTCGACCGCAGCGCCGAACTCACCGAGGTCCTCGCAGCGCTCCCCTCGCTGACCCACCTCGTCTCCGTCGACTACGGGAACTTCACCCTCGATGCCGAATCGCGCGAACAGTTCACCAGCGGTTCGGGACTCGAGCACGCGATCGACGTCGTCGACTATGCGGGGCTCCGGCCAACCTCGGCGAGCACGGACGGTGGAGCCGCCACAGCGGAGTTGCAATTCGAACCGGTCCCCTTCGACCATCCGCTGTTCATCCTCTTCTCCTCCGGCACGACGGGCAAGCCGAAGGCCATCGTGCACAGCCATGGCGGCATCCTGCTCGAGACACTGAAGAACCACGGGCTGCACTTCGATCTGGGCCCAGGCAGCCAGTTCTGCTGGTTCTCCACGACAGCGTGGATGATGTGGAATGCCCTGGTCGGCGGGTTGGTCGTGGGATCCGCAATCGTCATGATCGACGGCAATCCGAACTATCCGGATCCGAAGGAACTCTGGCGCATCGCCGCAAACACGAAGGCGACGCTGATGGGTGTGGCGCCCGGGGCGATCATGTCCGCACGCAAGGCCGGGTTCAACCCCACTGAGGAATTCGACTTGTCCACGGTCTCACAGTTCGGAGCCGCCGGCGCACCACTGCCCGCCGAGGGCTACGAATGGGTCATGGACCAGTTCGGCCAGGACGTGCTGCTCAACGTAGGCTGCGGCGGCACCGACGTGTGCACAGGAATCCTCCAGGCCTCCCCGCTGACACCTGTGTACTCGGGTGAGATGTCGGGAGTCACCCTCGGGTTCGCGGCCACGGCCTTCGACGCTTCCGGCAACGAGGTCAGTGATGAGCTGGGTGAACTCGTCATCACCCAACCGACACCCTCCATGCCGGTGACCTTCTGGGGTGAAGGCGGTGATGCCCGCTATGAGGCCGCGTACTTCGACAACTACCCCGGCATCTGGCGCCACGGCGACTGGGCGAAGTTCACCACCGGCGGTGGGGTCGTGGTCACCGGACGCTCGGACGCCACGCTCAACCGGGGCGGGGTGCGGCTGGGCACCGCGGACTTCTACTCGGTCCTCGACACCTTCGCCGAGGTATCAGATGCCCTGGTCATCCACCTCGAGGACCCCGATGGTGGGATGGGCGAACTCGTGCTCTTCGTCCAATGTGAGCCCGGTGTGTCGTTCACTTCTGAGCTCTCGGGCCGGATTTCGCGTGAGCTGAAGACGCGCCTGTCACCACGTCACACCCCTGACGAGGTGGTCCCGGTGTCCCGGATTCCGCTGGGTCGGACAGGCAAGAAGCTCGAGGTTCCGGTCAAGCGCATCGTTCAGGGCGCGACCGCCGATTCGGTGGCGAGCGCCGGTGCCTTGCAGGACCCACGCTCCCTCGATGAGTATGTGGAGTATGCGCAATCGCGGAAGGCGAAGGTGAACGCATGAGCACTCAATTCTCGTCGAGCTCTGCTCTCAACGTGGCAATCATCGGCACCGGAGTCATCGGCGCCGCCTGGGCGACCGGGTTCCTGGCCGCCGGGCACTCGGTCACTGCGTTCGATCCTGCTGACGGTGCCGAGCACCGGCTGCGCGAGCAGGTGGAGAAAATCGACGCTGAAGCACATCGGGACTGCACCTCGGTGCTCGACAATCTCACCTTCGCACCCAGCCTCGCCGAGGCGGTCGCCGATGCCGACTTCGTACAGGAGAACGGACCCGAACGCCTCGAGGTCAAGCAGTCCATGCTCGCCGAAATCGACGCAGCAGCACCTGAGGTTGCGGTCATCGCCTCGTCGACTTCCGGGTTCTCGCCCAGCCAGCTCAGCGCACAGGCGACGAAGGCGCCAGGGCGCATCGTCGTCGGCCACCCTTTCAATCCCGCGCACCTGGTCCCTCTAGTTGAGGTCGTCCCCTCATCGGCCACATCGGCGGAGGTCATCGAGCGTGCGATGGAGACTTATCGGGCGGTCGGGAAGAAGCCGATCCTTGTCCGCGCCGAGCTCCCTGGACATGTAGCCAACCGCCTCCAGGCCGCCATGTGGCAGGAGGCGTACTCGCTCGTCGATCGGGGAGTCGTGTCCGTATCCGATATCGACACCGCGATCTCCTACGGGCCGGGCCTGCGCTGGGCCATCCTCGGGCCGCTCGCGCAGCAGTCCCTGTCGGGTGGGTCCGGCGGCATGCGGCACGTGCTCGACCATCTGGGGCCACCTCAGGAAGTGTGGATGCACGACCTCAAAAAGGTCCACCTCGGCGAAGATCTCAAGGAGAAGCTCATCGCCGGCGTTGATGAGGAACTTCAGGACCGTGACCCGGCGGTGCTCGCGAAGCAACGCGACGACATGCTCCTCGAGCTCATCGCCCTCAAACGTAAGTACGGCGAGTTGCCGTAGATCCCGCCACCCACACAAACACGATGCCGACCACCCCGCTTCCGGAAGGACACTCATGATCTACCAGCCCAATATCGATCTCTCGAAGATCACCGCAATCGACGTGCACACCCATGTCGAAGCCGATGACCACCAGCACACGTCACTCGATCGGGAACTCCTCGACGCCTCGGCGGGGTATTTCAAGGCACCGGTCCCCCGCACGCCCACGGTCGATGACCTCGCAGCGTACTACCGGGAGCGGGACATGGCGGCCGTGATCTTCACTGTTGATGCCAGGACGGCACTCGGCGGGCACCCCGCGGTGTCGTCGGAGATGATCGCCGAGAAGGCTGCTGAACACAACGACGTGCTCATCCCCTTCGGCTCCGTCGACCCTCTCAACACCGCCGAGGCGATTGCCCGGGTCCACGATCTCGCGACGAACTACGGGGTCAGGGGCATGAAGTTCCACCCCAGCCTGCAGGGATTCGATCCCAGCGATCGCACGTACTACCCGATCTACGAAGCTTGCGCCGAGCACGGTCTGGTTACGCTCTTCCACACCGGGCAGACCGGAATCGGTGCCGGCCTCCCCGGCGGACGCGGCATCAAGCTGCGGTACTCAGACCCGATGCTCCTCGATGACGTGGCCGCTGACTTCCCCACGCTGACGATGATCTTCGCCCACCCATCCGTGCCGTGGGCCGACGCCTCAATCTCGATCGCCACGCACAAGTCCAATGTGTTCATCGACCTCTCCGGTTGGTCACCGAAGTACTTCCCACCGCAGCTGACCCGCGCGATCGGGTCGATGCTCAAAACGAAGACACTCTTCGGCTCCGACTTCCCGCTCATCACCCCAGAGCGCTGGATCAACGACTTCGAAACCCTGGGCATCAAAGAAGAAGCCGTGCCGATGATCATGAAGGAGAATGCGGTGCGGGTGTTGGGGTTGTGAGGAGCGCGTAGACTGGGCGCCACCTCACACTCGAATGCGAAAGGTGATCTACATGTCCACCGAAGACGGAATTCGCAAAGCTGCCGAGAACCTTGACCAAGCTGCTGATGCGGCACCGTCACAGAAACGCGTCGACCAAATCGAATTCGACACGAAGGACTTTGAAGCAGAGGAACGTCGACAGGGCTTCGACGGAGATGGGCTGGGCTCGAAGGCCGCGAACAGGGAACATGACGAGCCCGACGAATCCAACGGCTGAGCAGTCTCCTCAGGCTCTCTGACCTCAGAACTGGATTCCGCGAGTCAACGCTCCGTCGATCAGCAGGTTCGCCCCAGTCGTCCGGCTCGACAGCGGACTCGACAAGAACACGACACTCGCAGCGGTCTCCTGCGGTGTTCCCATACGTCCTGTGGGATTCAGGCTCATCGCCTGTGCGAACAGCTCGGGGTCGGATGACTCGATTCCCGGCCACACTCCATCCTCGTGATACGTGTTGCCCGGCGACACAGTGTTCACCCTGATTCCCTTGTCAGCAAGGCTGAGCGCCAGTCCGGCCATGTAGCCGATGATCGCGGTCTTCATCGTGCCATAGGGCCCGGAGGCGAAGTCAGCTTCTCGGCCGGAGACACTCGAAATGGAGATCAGCGATGCCATATCGCTCTTCTCCAAATATGGAATCACGAGCTTGGACAGGTTGACCGTGCCCATCATGTCGACGTTGAACGACTCATACCAGTTCTCTTCGGTATCCGGTATCGCCAGGGCGCTGACGCTGTTGACGACCATGTCGATTCCGCCGAACTCTGTGGCCGTGGCTTCGACCCATTCGGACAGAGACGTGGAGTCTTGGACATCAAGGACAGTGCCGATGGCTCTGCCCTTCGAAGCCAAGGATTCTTCCGCCTCGGCGACCTCTGAGGCGTTTCGTGCACAGAAGGCCACGTTGGCACCCTCGGCGATGAACGCCTCGACGATGGCACGCCCGATACCCCGTGTACCCCCGGTGACCATTGCTGTCTTCCCACTGATCTTCAAGTCCATGACGGAACTCTTTCTCCTCGATGCTCTCTGGAACTAGGACAAGGAACGTGCACGATCACGCAGGTCCGCGTGGTTCCCGTCGAAGGCACTGCGCGTGGGCAGGAGGGACTTCGCGATCTTCGTCACGACGCTGTAGTTGGTGTCGACCACATTGGCGACGGGGACGAGGGAGATCTGGGTGAGCAGCTGATAGGCGTCCATGGTCTCCAGTCCGTAGAGCTCGCCGAGCCAGCGGATCATTTCGACTTGGGAGATCCTCCACGAGTCCTCCATCGGTCTCGAGGACCCGACGACCATCCAATGGCCGTCGTTCTCCAGCCGCGGCCACGTCGGAGCGCCACCCTTGATGAGGTCGACGATGATCGTCGAGTTCATTGCGCCCTCGACCGCTGTGCCGCACGCTTCCCCCTCACCCTGGCGGTAGTGACCGTCGCCGACGGAGAACATGGCGCCGTCGACGTTGACTCCGAAATAGGCTGTCGTGCCGATCTTCATCTCGGGGGTGTCCATGTTTCCGCCGTATCGTTCGGGTGTCAGCGAGGAATGCACCTCACCGCCCACCGGCGCTACGCCGACGGTGCCGAGCATGGGCTCGAGAGGCAGCGCCAGTTCGAAATCGCCCCTGCGGGTCTGGAATCCCACCGTCTGCGCGGCGGAATCGATCTCGTAGATCCACACTCCTTCCGGCAGAGGATCGTGCAAGAGGCTGGTTCTGTCCGTTGCCGTCAGTCCGCCGAAGAACGGGATCATCGCCGAAGCTCCCCAACTGCGTGCAGGAGTGAGTTCGACGATGTGGATGGCAAGGGTGTCCCCCGGTTGGGCTCCTTCGACGTAGAACGGTCCCGTCTGCGGGTTAAGGTATCGTGAGTCGAGCTTCTCGCTGGGAATGTCAGCGGCCGAGGTGATCGCATTGTTGAAGGCGTCCTCGGACCACAGTCGTAGAACTGTGCCGGGTGCGATCGTGGCTACCGGTTGGGATCCGCCAAAAGTGTAGACGAATTGATTGGGCTCTGGAACAAAGTCAACGACGTCCATACTTGATGCTACGTGAGCCACGTCATAACGCCAATAGTGCTGATGGACGTATAGCGCCAATGGTTCAGCTCCCATTATCCAGCCGTTTCCACGTGGACACCGAGAACCGACTAAACTCGCCCTTGATGGTTGTCGATTCTCGCATGGCGCCTGATGGTCAGACCGGCCTTCCCACCGATCTGGACCGAGTACAGGCGAAGAGTAGGGGATGGCTTACTCGGGCAACCTCAATTTGGGCGCTGGCACTCGGACTTGCCGTGTTGACCGTCGTCGCCATGGGGCCCTTACGAGTCTGGGACTACCAGCTCAATCGTCGCTGGCTCTACCTCTTCAACCCTGATCTGGTGTGGTTCGCACAGAATATTCTCGACAGGATCGCCGGGCAGGCAGTCTGTATGCCCGTGCTGGCGATTGTTGCGATTGTGCTCGCCCGCAGAAGGCAGTCCTGGCGTCCTATCGGATTCGCTCTGGCAGCCGAGGGCGCCTTCTTCATCGGCATCGGGGGGCTGAAGGTTCTGTTGGCCCGCCCATCGACGACCTTGCATGATCCGAGATTCTTCCAAGGCGGTCTGCTCGAGTTCGGCGATCGTGGGATCAGTTTTCCCTCCGGACACGCCGCCGAGGCAGTGCTCATCTACGGCGCCGCCGTCTACCTCATCGCCCACTACAGTGGCGCATCCCGACGGCTCGTCCATATTCTGTGCTGGGTCGTCGTCGCCATCAGCGTGAACTCCGTGGTGGTCTCATTCCTCCTCGGGTGGCACTGGGCCACAGATCTCCTCGGTGGCCTCATTGCCGGCGGCCTGTTCCTGCGAATCCTGGTGCAGTGTGACAGACGGACGCGCTACCGGTGGACTCGTATACAGGGCTTCGAACGAGCCGGCATAAGCTCCTGACGATAAGCACCCATGCTTTCGCCCTGCAAACCAAGTCGTAGTTCGCTGTCACCAGTTGCGGGCGTAGGAGTCTGAAGTCCCGGACTATCGGGCGAAGTGATTACGCGGCATGGTCCGTCAACAGATGCTGGTAAGCGTTTACGCTGACTCAGGCGGTTGTCCAACGCGATTGAGCAGTTCGTCCCCAGAACAATAGCGCCGCAGATTCTCCACGAACAGAGCTGCGAAGGCGTCGTGCCTGCCGACGGTATCTCCTGACATGTGTGGGCTGATCACGACGTTGGAACAATCCCAAAGCGGATGATCCATCGGAAGTGGCTCGGGTTCGGTGACGTCCAGGACGGCAACAGTTCCAGCGCGAGCATTCATCTCTTCTGCCAGCGCCATGTGATCGACGGTTGATCCTCGCCCGACGTTGATGAAGACGGATTCTTTGCGCAGCTGCCTGAGCACGGCGGAGCCGATCAGCCCATCGGTCGCGCTGGTGGCCGGCAGGCAGGACACAACTACATCATGTTGACTGATTTGAATCGGCAGCACCTCCACACTGGCCACATCGTCGAAGTCAGGAAGCGGAACAGGTGTTCGGCGAATGCCGACGATGCGTCCGAAACCCGCCTGCCGAAACACTCGCGCACACTCCGAACCGATGTTTCCCGTTCCGATGATCAGAGCGTTCAGTTCGGAATTCGCTTTCGGCTCTCGGTAATCTGTTCGGCGCTCTCGTGTATCGAGGGCTGAACGGAGCAGCCCCTTGGACCATAGGAGCACACTGCCGAGGACGAATTCAGCAATTGCAAGGTCGAGGACTCCGCGACAAGTCGTGAGAATGACTCCGGCTGATTCCATGCGATCCACGGGCAAATGGTCGACACCGGTCATGTTCACATGCACCCATGACACTGCCGGTGCCAGTTCGAGAAGACCCTCGACGTCATTCCAATATCCCGCACGCACGAACACCACCGATGTGTCGGGATGGACCTGTCGAAGATCCGCGGGCAGCAACCGCTGAACCTTGAACTCGGCACCCGGGACGTTCACTGCCGAGCCCAGGTCGCCCAGACGGGAGGAATCCGCGCCATCAGATCGGTCGACGATGACAATTCTCAAGATCATCCGGCCGCCTCCGTCCTATCGTCCCGAGATCTTAGTGGCCAGGCGACCGAACACAGATGTGTCCGCACCTCCCCTTCGATGCTCGATCGTGTCTGCCGCCTTGTACATCATCTGCACAGATCGCGAGCCGATCCAGCGCAATGGTTCAGCCTCCCATTTTCGCGGCATGTTCCGGACCCACGCCGACCCTGTCAGCGAAGAATCCTGCTCGGAGATGAGTCCGGCCACCGTGCGTCCGGCTACGTAGGAGGCCGTCACCCCCTGCCCGGCGTAGCCTCCGACACGAACCAGTCGATTCGCCTTGGAATAGTCGATGAAGGGCGACCAGTCACGAGGAACTCCCAAAACCCCTCGCCACGAGTGGGCAAGTTTGATGGGCACAGTCGGGAACAGTCCTTGCAGGATCTCTCCCAATTGAGATGTGGTCCCTGGGTCGAGCTCCCCGCTCGTATCGAATCGCGATCCCCAGAAATATGGCACTCCGCGCCCGCCGATAGCGATCCTATTGTCGGCAGTTCGCTGGGCATAGAAGTAGATGTGCTGTGCGCCGCTCAAACATTCGTAGCCCGACCAGCCGATGGATTCCCATTGCGACTCAGGAATCCGCTCAGTGACAACCATCGACGACACCATCGGCAACTGGTCCCGTTTCCTGCCGGGCAGCGCCGAGGTGTATCCCTCGGTCGCCAGAACGACCACTGACCCACGCACGTGTCCACGAGTGGTCTGACAATCGCCATCGGAGAACTCCTCTACTGGAGAATTCTCATAGATTTTGACACCGAGATCTTCACATAGTTCCGCGAGTGCGTACACCAATTTCGCCGGATTGCATTTGACCGAATAGGGGCTGTAGACGGCACCCTGCACTCCCGGCACATGGATTCTGTCGTAGGTCTCTTCCGCACTCAGCAGAGCGATTTCATCTTCGGTCAACCCCCAGCTCCGGTCTTCTTCGACATGGCTCCGCAACCGGGAAAATTCGCTGTCACTGCGAGCGATCTGCATCCAACCGCCTCTGTGCGCGTCGATGTCTTTGCCTGCGGCGGCCATCAGATCGTCGATCTCAAAGACGGCGTGGTGGCACGTGCGCTCGATCTCTAAGACCTGTTCTGCACTGACCGATTCAGACATGAGATTTCGGCGCAGGCCGACAGTCTTTCCGCTGATCCAACCGCCGTTTCGTCCGGAGGCTCCGTATCCCACGAATTCCTTCTCCAACACAACGATATCGAGCGACGGATCCTGCTTCTTGGTCCAATAGGCGGTCCATAGTCCTGTATATCCGCCGCCGATGATGACCACGTCCGCTTGAGTGGATCCTTCGATCCGCTGCCGAGTTCGACTGAGGTCCCTGGTGGAGTCGAGCCAGTGGGACAGATGTCCGTTCTTCATGATTCTTCCCCGTTCTTCGCCGAGGTGGCCAGTGGTAGGATGCGAGATCGATCAGCTTCCCAGGTCAAGAGCACTTCCTGACCGATGGCGAAGTCATCGACGTCGGTCGCCCGCGATCGGACAACGCCTCCCCCACCTCGGCAGGAGACCATGTATTTCACCGAATGTCCGACGTAGACCCTGTCAAGGATCTCTGCTTCCACGGTCGGACCTGACTGTTCAGCGCTCGAAGCGCTGATGAGCTCGACGCTTTCGGGTCGGATCATCAACTGCGCCGGACCACGATGATCGACCTCGGTGGCCAAGTGGAAGTCATCTCTGACGAACTCGTGGCCGCTTCCCTGCTCTTCGATCAATCCGTCGAGATGGATTGATTCGCCGAGGAACTGCGAAACGAATTCATTGCTCGGGTTCTTGTACAGCTCGTTGGGTGTTCCGATCTGTTGAATCCGCCCCTCATTGAACACCACGATACGGTCAGACAGTGCCATCGCTTCATCTTGATCGTGAGTGACATAGACGACCGTGGTGCCCAGATCTCGGTGAATGCGACGAATCTCTGTCTGCAGTCCTTCACGCAACGCCTTGTCCAGTGCGCTCAACGGCTCATCCATCAGCAGGAGTGGCGGCCTATAAGCGATCGCACGCGCAAGTGCCACTCGCTGCTGCTGACCTCCGGACAGCTGTGCCGGCATCCGAGCCCGGTACTTCTCGAGGGAGACCTTTGACAGAGCCTCGTCGGTGGCTCGCCTCCTCTCGGCCTTGTCGAACCCATGCTGTTTGAGCGGGTATTCGACGTTCTTCTCCACTGTCATATGCGGGAACAGGGCATATCCCTGGAACACCATGCCGATGTTGCGGCGATGGATGGGGATATCGGTGATGTCTTTCTCGTTGATCATGATTCGACCGCCGCTGGGCTCTTCGAACCCTGCGATCATGTTGAGCGTCGTTGTCTTACCGGAACCGCTGGGCCCCAGCAGGGAGATGAACTCTCCCGGCTCGACGTCGAGGTTGACGTCCGCAGCAGCAGTGACGGATCCGAATCGTTTGCTGATGTCGCGAAGACTCAGTGCTGCACCGATGACTTGTGTGCTCATGTGCGTTTCCTCTTGAGATGTTGAGACAGGATTCCGCCGATAGCGGCAGCGGTCGTAGTGATCATGATGAGAGTCGCCGCGGCGGCAATCGTCGGATCGACCTCACGCTGCATCCCGGCGAACATCGTGACGGGCAGTGTCTGCAGATACGGGCTTGAGATGAACATCGACACCACCACTTCATCGAAGGAAGTGATGAATGCGAAGAATGCTCCGGAGAGAATGCCCGGCATCAGCATGGGAACGGTGACGCCGATGAATGCGCGGAACTTATTGGCTCCGCAGACCCAAGCTGCTCTTTCGAGAGACACGTTATATGCAGCCAGCGTCGACCCCACCGTCACGACAACGTAGGGGACGGCCAGTGCGGTATGGGCGATGAGGAATCCAGGCAGCGTTCCGACCAGACCGAGTCTGAGGAACAGGCTGTAGAGTCCGACGCCGAAGATGACGGACGGAATGATCATCGGAATGACGAGGAAGTTACGGCCGATTGATTCCCTGATGCCCTTGACCTTGGACAAGCCGTAGGCAGCCAGTGTTCCCAGCACTGTTGCCAAGACAGCTGTCAGTAGCGCAATCTGCACAGAGTTGAGGAAACCTCCGAGCCACTGTGCGTCGCTGAAGAAGTTCTCGAACCATCGCAAGGAGAAGCCCTTGGGAGGAAACGCCAACGATCGCTGTTCATTGAAGCTCATCGGGATGACGATGAGCGTTGGAGCAACAAGCCACAACCCGATGAAGACGCATGCGGCCCATAGCGTTACGCGTGATTTATTCACAGCCCGCCCCCGATCTTTCCGATCTTGATGCCCATCACCTTGGCTAAAAGGAAGAGAAGCAGGAAGACTGCTCCGACCATGACCAGAGTGGCAACTGCCAATGCGCCTCCCCTGCCCCACGAGAGCAGCTCAAGCACCTGTGTGAACAGAGCATTGGGAATGAGCTGCTGCCTCGGTGAACCCAGAAGTGCCGGTGTGACATAGAAGCCCAACGACAGGATGAAAACGATCAACGACCCAGCGAAAACCCCGGGCAGGGACAGCGGAAAATAGACCTGAAGGAATGCTTTCCACTTCGGAGCCCCCATGATGCGTGCTGCCAAGGGCAATCGGGAGTCGATCCCGACCATGACAGACACCATCGGCAGGACCATAAACGGCATGAGTATCTGGCACATGCCGATGAGCACAGCAGTATTCGTGCCCAGAATGGTCAGAGGATCGATGCCGAAAGCGCCGACGACCGTATTGAGCAGTCCGTTCTTCTGGAGGATGATGATCCACGCAAATGCCCGGACCATCATCGAGGTCCAGAATGGCAGCAGGACCACCACCATGAGAATCGAGCGGACCAAGGTCGAACTGGTTGCCATCAGATAAGCGAACGGGTAGGCCAACACTGCGGTGATCAGGGTTGCCAACACCGCAATGTAGATCGTTCGCCACAGGATATCGTGAGCGGTCGAGTTCGTGGCCAACCACTCGAAGTTCTGGGTGCCCGGCTCCGGGTCCGTCACACTCATCACCAAGATGATTGCGACAGGGACGATGAAGCCGAGCGCCACCAACAGCAGTGCTGGCCATGCCAGCACTGCTGTTCGCGATTGCTTAGTACTCATGAGAGAACACCTTCACGAAACCACTCATTTGTTGAGCCAATCTCCCCACGCGGCGTAAAGCTCCTCCTGGTTCTCTCCCCAGTAATCGGCATTCTGTGGGAGCGTCACGTCGAGCACTTCGGGCCGCGTTACATTGAATTCTTTGGCTTCGCCTTCAAATTTCGGTTTGGAATCCACGTTGACAGGCGAATAGCTGGTCGCCTCCGCCATTTCTGCCTGCTGCTTCGCTCCCAACGCGTAGTTGATGTAGGCATGTGCAGCGATCTTGTTCGGCGAGTCTTTGGCAATCGAGAAGGTATCGCTGGCAAGGAATCCCTGATCCCAGACTGGTTTGAAGTTGGAACCGTTTTGATTGGCCTCATAGATCCGGCCACTCCAGCCGAAGATCATATCGGCTTCGCCGGCCTGGGCCATCTGAGTCTGCTCAGCACCTGTCTGCCAGTATTTGACGTCCTTCTTAATCGTGTCCCATTTCTTCAATGACCGTTTGGTGTCGAGGGGAAACAGATCGTCCGGCTTCACTCCATCAGCCAACAGTGCTGCTTCGAATGTTCCAGCGGTAGCTGACGGACGGCCTTCAACGGCACGAGTGCCGGGGAACTTGTCCGTATCGAAGAAGTCTTTCCACCCGGTGGGGGGATTGTCGCCGTATTTGTCCGCGTCATAGAACATTCCATAGACGTAGACCAGGGATGGGAGGTAGCAGTCGCCCTGCGGCGTACCTTCGGGGATCTTGCTGGTATCGATGAGCGAGAGATCCAGCTTCTCGAACAAAGTGCCGCAATTCGCAGCGTTCTGCGTGGGGCTTGCATTGATTGCGTCCCAGGAGACGTTGCCGGAATCGACTTGAGCTTTGAGTTTAGCGGCGTCTGTAGGTCCGTCCGAAAGCACCTCTGCCCCGGATTGTTTAGCAAATGGTTCAGAGAATGCCTTCGTTTGACCATCTTGGAATCCTCCGCCCCAGGAGACAAACGTCATCGTCGTACCGTCCAACGACCCTTCGGCGATTTCACCGGCAACCGGGTCCTTGAAATCCTCTGCGTTGAGTTCGCTGGTGCTCGCTCCCCCTTGCATGCATGCTGTGAGGGCAAATGGCAATATCAGTGCCGCAGCAATTGCAGAATATCGTTTCGTCATGATTCCTCTATTTCTTATGATTCTTGATCACTAAGAGAGCCCTGCTTGAATTTGGGCCTGGGTTATAGACCGTGTTTGTTCGATCGGAGGCGAAGTCAAAACTGTCACCGGCTTTGAGGAAGTGAACATCTGAGCCGATGTCGATGCCGAGGTACTCTGTCAGGCAGATCCACAGTTCGGTGCGATCGACCCCTGGCGGGACTCGAGTGCCGGTGCTTGACCCTGGTGGAAAGTCGAACAGGCAGACATCGACGTCTGCCATCTCTTCACGGGTGAGGACGTACTTGTCGACTCCGTTGTAGTCCAAGTGCCTGTATTCGTCGAACCGTACTATTCGGCCACTCGGCTGGTCTGCCGGAAACAGATGGCCGATTGTCGTGCCGAGAGCCGCACATAATCGTGTCAGTGTGCTGAAGGTGACATCTGTGTTTCCTCGCTCGAGCTGGCTGATGAACGAGGTGCTCAGTTGCGCTTTTGAAGCAAGCCCGCTCTGAGTCATCTTCTGCGATGTGCGCAGCTTCTTGATGGATTCTGCGAGGGCCTGAGACGTGTCATTACCTGACATGTATGGCTCACTCTTTTTGACGGATTCTGGTGACAGTGAAGCACTCTGAGCCATTTGTCCTCTTCTCCTTCGAAGTATGACAATAGTATGAAACAGATCACATTTTTACAAGAGTGACACTGTATTTTTGCACCTAGCTCACAATCACACTTAACCCGCCCGGCGTCTGCTCGAAAGGTCGCAGTAGTAATAAGACGCAGCGAACGAGACCACACCGATGACCGCCACTGTGATCTGGATTCTGGTCCGCGGATGCAGTGTCGACCGTCCGTGTGAAGTACGTGGGGACCGTCTCGCAGGAGAGCCCCGGCGCCCTATGGTGCGGTCTGCGCGTGCTTTCGTTCGAGCCTCTTGCTGAGTTTCAGGCCTCGCTGGGCCCATTCGATCTCGCTGCGGGCTCGGGCGGCCAGACCTTCGTAGGCGAACTTCTTGTACGCGATGGTGACTTCACGATCCTCATCGGCCGTGACTGCCAGACGACGATTGAGCATCGGAGATTCGAGAGCTTCGATGGTAACGATCTCGTCCTCCCAGACTTTGAGCTCGCTCGTCCAATGGGCTATGTGCTCGTTGAGGAACGTAGAAACGGCGTCCTGGTCAGCCGACTCGAGGTATGCGGCCCTCAAATGAGCGGCATCGCGCGTGCGCTGGTACTTCAACGGACTGTGCATCCAGTCGATGAAGGCCTGCTCCCCCGCCTCGGTGACATGATAGACACGGCGCATTCCAGCAGATCCGCGAGTCTGCTCCTCAGCGATGATGAGTTCTTCTTTCGCCATCTTCCGCAACTCGGGATAGATCTGCGAATCCGGGGCATGCCACACGTGGCCAACGGATTGGGAGAATTGCTTCTGCAACTCGTAGCCGGACATCGGGCCGATGCGCAGCAACGCCAGGAGAGCGCTTCGGAGACTCATCGTGGTTCCTATTCTGTGAATCAGCGAGGGGGCCCGGGCCTGTTGCCCGAACCCCCTCAGACTACAACTCTCAGGCGTCTTGGCCGGTGCGCCACCCGCCCCGGTAGGTCTGACGTGCAACCGTCGAATACGGGACGGGGCTGACAACGACGCCGACCTCGGTCTGCTCATGGGATTCGACCGATGCCTTCGATGTACCGCCATCGGGCTCGCCCCAGACGACCTTGAGCTCAGCTCCTTCGGGGACGTCGGGATTGACCGTGGCCAAGGACAGACCTCGGCGCTCATTGGCCGAGTACCCGGTGAACATCGAGAAGCCGACGACATTGCCATCGGCATCGACGACCGAGTCATAGTTCGCCGAACCGTAGTTGGCCAAGGGCAGGTCGAAGTACTTGTAATTCGGTCCATCGACATTGAGTGGGGAGGCCAGCACTTCACCCAGATCATCGGCATCCCAGGCCAGAGTCACCTTCTTACGCTGGGCTGCCGGATCCATGGCTTCCAAGGCACTGCGGCCGATGAAGTCGTGGTCGAACTTCACGAACGACCCGTAGCCGAGCTCCCATGGAGTCAGGTAATAGTCCTCGATGTTGTCGGAGACGAACGATCCGGCCAGGGTCCCGGTGGCTTCGTAGCTGTCGGCGCCGAGCCATTCGCGGTAGCCGCGCTCGGCCTCTCCGGAGTAGATGGCCGGCAGCGGCGAGGGGATCCAACCCGACTCCAGTGTGTTCGACGGGTAGGCCCGCGCACCGACGGGCAGCAGACCGAACTCGGCACCCGCCTCGACGATGGCATCTCGGATCACGTCGTGGTCCTCGTACGGCCCCCAGATCTCGAGGCCGGGGGCACCGGCCATGCCGTGGCGCAGGGTGCGAACCTGCTTGCCGGCGATGGTCATGGTCGACATGTTGAAGAATTTCAGCTTCTCCAGCTCGCCGCCGTTGAGCTTTTCGATGATCGCCCAGGCGTTGGGGCCCTGGATCTGGAAGCGGTAGTAGCGGCGGCTGACAGCGTGACCGTATGGCCGTGATGGGGACCTGCGGTCGACCTCGATGTCGAGGTTCGAGTAGCCGCCGGTCTCACCGTGGTAGAGCAGCCAGTTCGACGCGGGTGAGCGTCCCACGTACACATACTCGTCTTCGGCCTCGTGGAAGAGGATGCCGTCGCCGATGACGTGGCCGGATTCGGTGGTCGGCACGTACTGCTTGGCCTTGTTCACTGCGAACTTGGCAACCGAGTTGATCGCGGTGTCGGAGATCAGCTTGATGGCATCTGGGCCTTTGAGGAACACGTTGTCCATGTGGTGCGACTGATCGTAGAGGACAGCGGTCTCACGCCATGCTCTCTGTTCCTTGATCCAGTTGGTGAAGTCAGCGGGGACGACCGGATAGATGTACGAACCGATCTGCGAATTGCGCAGATGGTCGACGGCATTGGTCGAATCGAGGATCTTCTGGAGATTGTCGGTCATGGTCGATGAACCTCTCTGTTCTTATCTCTGTGTGAGCCTGGTGTTCAGGCCTGTGCGGTGAAGTCTTGAACCCATTCGGCTGTGGCCGCGAGTCCGCCAAAGGTGTAGAAGTGGGTCTTGACCCCTGAGGACGCCGAAATGATGGATTCATACGAGGTCAGATCCTTGAGGAATCGCTCCGGTCCGGCAGTGCCGATCAGATTCGTCAGCGAGAACCCGTACTTCTTCGCGATACCCGCGCTGGTGCCCACACCGAATCGGCGGGCATAGCCCAGGAGTCGCTTGATGCCTGCGGGACCGGGCGTGCCGATGCGAAGGTCAGACTCGATGCCGCGGCTGCGCACTTCATGGACCCACGCCACGACCGCCTCGGCGTCGAAGGCGAACTGAGTGAGGACGACTTGACCCAGCCCCTGCTCTGCCAGGGACGCGCTCTTGGCCTCCATGTGCTCCCAAAGGCTCGCCGTGCTGATGTCCGGATGGCCCTCTGGGTAACCCGCGATTCCCACCTCAGTCACCCCGTATTCCTGCAGGATGCCGGTACGAATGACCGAGAGCGAATCGGCATAGGGGCCCTCGGGAGCTGCCGGGTCTCCCCCGACGACGAAGACATGCTCGCTGGCTCCGGCTTGCTGCAGAGCCTGAAGAAACTCACGCAGCTCGGTCTCTGACTTCAGCCTGCGGGCCGAGATATGAGGAACGGGAACGAACCCGAGCTCGAGGACTTCCTTGGCGGCCTCGACACGCATCTGCAGATTCTCGTTGCCGAGGAACGTGACGTTGACGCGCGTTCCCTGAGGAATCGCATGAGCGGCCTGCTGCAGGCTGGGGACGTCTTTGCCGGTCATCTCCAAGGAGAAGTCATCCAGCACCTTGGTAGCGGTCGTTGCCTCCACGTGGTGATTCCTTTCGTGAACACTGCGGTGGGTTCTTGAAATCACTATACGCATAGGTATTTACCTATGTCCATAGGTAAATAGTCTTCCGTCGGTAAACCATCACCCGCCAGTGGAACCTCGACTGCTGGAACCTCGACTGGTCGCACCTGGACGCAATAGGCACATTCGG
This sequence comes from Brevibacterium sp. UCMA 11752, assembly GCF_021532235.1. Classification (NCBI taxonomy): domain Bacteria; kingdom Bacillati; phylum Actinomycetota; class Actinomycetes; order Micrococcales; family Brevibacteriaceae; genus Brevibacterium; species Brevibacterium sp. UCMA 11752. The sequence goes on from NZ_JACBOS010000003.1 coordinate 3,478,105, forward strand.
AAATGCACAAGCATTGCCCGAGCCTGAAGCCACTGATAATGTGCTGAGCGTCACGCTTTCCCTATTATCATAGGTATCTCGCAATGATGCGGGTGCTTATCTCACCTCAGAATCGGAGTATGCGGTGGACCTGCGCGAACGACTCAACACCTCTCGGATGTCGGCCTATCAATGGCTGATCGTCGGTATCTGCACCTTTCTCAACGCCCTGGACGGCTATGACGTCCTTGCCATCTCCTTCTCCTCGAACCAGGTCAGCGAGGAGTTCTCCCTCTCAGGGACGGTGCTCGGATTGGTGATGAGTGCGGCGCTGCTCGGCATGGCGATCGGCGCCCTGGTCCTGGGCCCGGTTGCGGACCGGATCGGGCGACGGAACATGACGATTGTGGCTCTCATCGTCAATATCTGCGGTCTCTTCCTCTCCGCCACCGCCACCTCGGCGGCTCAGCTGGGTATCTGGCGCGTCGTCACAGGACTGGGTGTCGGCGGCATCCTGGTGGGCACTAATGTCATCTGCGCGGAGTACGCCTCCCGCAAGCGCCGCGGCCTGGTCATCAGCATCTACACCGCCGGCTACGGGATCGGTGCAGCTCTCGGCGGATCGGTGATGGTCTCGCTCATCGCCACCTCAGGGTGGCGCTCGGTCTTCGTCCTCGGCGGATGCCTCGCCACGGTGTCCCTCATTCTCGTCCTGCTGCTGGTGCCGGAATCACCGTCCTATCTCTACAACCGGCAACCGGCGAACACACAGAAGAAGCTCGACGTCATTGCCCGGAAACTGGGCTTCACCGACACGGTTGATCTCTCCGCCACGACCATCGCAGAGGAGAGCGCGACGAGCGACTCAGGTGTCCGGGCTCTGTTCAACCGTCGCAACCGCCGGGTCACATTCGTCGTCTGGGCAACGTTCTTCATCGTCATGTTCGGCTTCTACTTCGTCAATTCCTGGACCCCGCGCCTCATGCACGAAACCGGGCTCACCGATACCTTGTCGATGATCGTCACTGTCGGACTGACCTTGGGCGGGGCCATCGGCTCTGTCGTCTTCGGGCTCTTCACCTCCCGCTGGTCGACCCGGTCGGTGCTGATGTGCTTCTCGGTGCTGGCCGCGATCCTGATGGCGGTGTTCATTTTCACCGCGCAGTGGATCGTTCTGGTCGTCATCGTCGGTGTCCTGGTCGGCATGTTCAGCAACGGCTGCATTGCCGGCCTCTACGTCCTGACCCCGCAGTCCTACTCGTCTTCACTGCGTTCGACCGGTGTGGGTTGGGGAATCGGGATCGGTCGCTTCGGCGCGATCATCGCCCCGACCGCCACTGGTGCGATGCTCGACGGTGGATGGAGTCCGCAGGCGATCTACGTCTTCGTCGGCGTGGTGCTTCTGCTGGCGGCAGTCGTGCTCCTGGGCATGCGCGGAGTCGATGTTGAGGCCAACCGTCGCCCGGACGTCAGAGAAGCTGCAGGAGTGTGACGATCAGGTCCTGGGCCCGATGTCTGTGGCACTGGATGGTGCGAGCGGAGTTGGCAGGGGTCAGTGGACCTGGAAGATGTCGATCCGCACGCCATTGGGGCTGCGGACACCGGAGCCGATGAACAGGACGTCGCTGAGCCAGGCATACGGGCCGGACTGATCGGCGCTCAGTCGCGGTACGCAGCGGAAATAGATTCGCACAGGATCGACCTGTTCGCCGTTCATCAGCTTGTTCAGGTCGTTGCTGCTGCCGGTGCGCAGTGCCCGATTCTCGACGAGGATGTGGTGCCCGTCGTCGGTCTTCAGTACATAATCGGCGGCAAGGTAGGCCACGGTTTCGCTGGGGTATTGCTGGAAGTCGGCACCGGCGTCAAGCACCTCTCCGCGCAGTCCCGGGCCTGCGACTCTTCCGCCGCGGATCGGGACGACCTTGCGCAACCCGTCGACCGTGGTGCCGATGGTGATCGGTGCGTCGACATCAACGTCGATGGTGGCTAAGTAGGACAAGTCCGGTGGGGTGACCCCGCTTGCGATTCCGGCGTTTTGAGGACCTGGTGCTTGTGACATTGTCCTGCTTCCTTTCTGTGATCACCGCCGAGGTTGCCCCTCGGTGATCGGGGTCGTGTCGTCCGCGCTCACCGTCGATCGAATCGCTGTCCGGAAGGGTTGCTCGACAGCAAGGAGAGGACGAAGAGAATGAGCGAACCGAAGAAGGGCACGATGCCGATGAGTATGACCCACCCGCTCAGGCTCACGTCGTGGAGTCTGCGCACACCGAGACCGATGTTGGGAAGGATAGTGGCGAGGAAATACAGGAACAGCAGTGAGCTGATCAGTCCCGCACCGAATGTGGTTTCGTCGCTGACGTCGCCGTAGGCGTTCGTTCCAGCGGTTGCCACTTGGAACACACCGGCGAGGGCACCGCCGACACCGTAGATGACAAGACTGAGCAGCGCTATCCACCAGTACTCACTGCGACTGGCTCGTCCTGAGACGACAGCGTACTTGCGGAAATAGCGACCCACTGCGGCACTCGGCGTTGCGCCCAGCATTGGCGCGTCGGTGTTGCGTGTGGTCGTCCCGGCAGTGCTCTCATCCTGCGTGCTCGGATTATTCGTGAGCATGGGGTCGTGGGTCATACATTCAGAATACTCAAACACGACTGTGGCAGTGACGATGGCCGAGGAGCGGATGTCGAAGAAGGTGACCACCACGCTGGACGTGCTCAGCCATGTCAACCAGTAAGTCCCCACTGCACAACACGGCGCACTGCCCCGACGAACCGATGTCTCGATCTGTCGGGGCAGTGCGCTGATCATTTCGCGCGGGTCCCGGTCGGCCTCGTGCACCGGACCACACTCGTGGCCCGGTCAGTAATGCCCCGGCGGGTCACTGGCGGGGAATGATTCGTCTTCCCATTCGTCGACCATCTCGTCCTCGTGGTCATAACGAATCTGCTCTGACTCTGACCTTCCTTCGGAACTGTCGCTCGCCTCGGCGGGGGTGGTTGAAGATTCGTCCCTGCCCTTCTCCGGCTGAGGATTCTCAGACATGGCTATACCTCCCCTCGGCTGTCGGTGCGCAAACCTGATAACTCCATCATGCACCTCCGAGCGCCTCTGGCGATACTGTTTCGGACTACCTCACGGGGTCCGGTTCGATCCTCTCACCAGCAACGGCGTGATCTCCAAATAGGTGCCGCAGCGCCAGACCCACTCCAGGGGCCCGAAACGGAACCAACGCAGCCACAGCATGGAGAACACGCATTGGACCACTATGACGCCGAGACAGAAACTCAATGCGGAGAGGGCAGACAGCTGACCAGCATCAACGAACAGCGGAAGCACCGTCACACAGATGATGGTCTGACCAAGATAGTTGCTGAACGCCATCCGGCCGTAGAAGCGCAGGAACGACAGCCAACTCCGCGCGCTCGGCAGACGAAGGAGCAGGATCAGCCCGGCGATGTACATGAGGCCGGGGATCATCGCCGTGCGGAACGCGATGTCATGAGCCGCCTCCGTCCCTGTCCCGGCAGCGATGGTCCAGATCCAGACAGGCACCGACACCACCAGGGCGATCACAAAGATCCGGGTAACCGGAACCCGAGTTCCTGCGGCGAACAGCCCGCGTTCGGCCAGCCAGAACCCGAGGGCCATATGACCCAGTGTGCGACCGAACTCCAAGATCAGCAGCAGTGTTCCCGGAACCTCAGGACCCGCGGCAGAAAGAGTTGAGACCAGGTGCAGAGAGTCGGGGATGATCGCCGCGGCGATGGCGACGATGAACAGAATCGATCTCGGCAGGAGAGTGAGCAGCAGAAGCACCAAACCGAGGCATCCGTACGAGGTCAGCACATCGATGCCTCCCAGTGCGGAGTTCACCACACCGGCGAGTATGAGGATGAGCATACGTCGGATGTAAACCCAGGTGGAGCGGCCCTTCGCCCGCAGTCGGGAGAGGAAGATGAAGACCCCAGTGCCGAAGAGGAAGGCGAAGACGAAGTGGAACTTCCCCAATGCAAGGATGTCGACGACCTGCCACATCACGGCATCGGCGCCTCGTGGTTTCCCGGTTTGACCGGCGCTGTTGAGGAAATAGGTGATGTTGACGAGCAGGATGCCGGCGATCGCGATGCCGCGGATGACATCGATCGAGACGATGCGATCGTTCGGACGGGAGGCAGCGGGACGAGCGGTGGAGGCCGATGCATCTTTCACGGTCAGCGACGGTACCAGGAACGCAGCCCTAATCGACAAACCATCTTGTGATCTGACTGTCGGTGCCAAGGGGCCCGCTCCTGCTCCCCTCCGACCTGCCTCGGAGTAGAATGGACATTCAGACCGATCTGGACGAAGTGGGGTGTTGAGACATGACTGACGATCAGGATCAGCGGAAGAAGATCGAGAAGATCAACGACAAACTCGACGAGGTGGCTTCGAAGGCGAGCGGACCGGACGTCTCGTACGGATCAACTCCCGGATACGTTCAGGAACACGTCGAAGAGGAAGCCCAAACCGCTGCCGACGGCGAGGGCGTGAAGCTCTACCGCAACCCGGATGGCTCACATGAGGCCATCGACGAGTCGAAGATCGATCCGGAAGCGGACTCCCACGACTCGAACGACTGACACTCGCACGCCCCAAGCACGAAGCCCGACACCTGTTCATCCAGGTGCCGGGCTTCATCTCCTAGGAACCAGCCGGAGTGAAATCCGTGCTGCCGGCGAACTCGGGCCGCGGCTTCGGTGCGGCGAAAGGTTCGACGCATGTGTTCTCCACCGAGTTGTAGACGATGAAGATGTTCGACCTCGAATACGGGGTGACGTTGCCGTTCGAGGCGTGCATGCAGTTGGAGTCGAACATGACCGCACCACCGGCAGATCCCTCGAGAACATCGATGCCGTAGGCATCGGCGAAGTCACTCAGCGTCTGCGGATCGGGAGTGCCCGCACCCTGCATGACCAGTGACTTCTTGTAATTGTCCTCCGGGGTGCCGCCGACACAGCTGATGTAGCGCTGATGCGAACCGGGCATGATCATCAGCGGCCCGTTGAACGAGTAGTTGTCAGTCAGCGACAATGACAGGCTCACTGCACGTGGCTCGGGCATGCCGTCCTCGGCGTGCCAGGTTTCGAAGTCGGAGTGCCAGGAGAACTCCTTGCCAACGAACCCGGGCTTGTAGTTGATGCGGCTCTGGTGGATGTAGACCTCGGACCCCAGCAGCTGCTCCGCGCGGGCGATGACCCGGGGATCATTGGCGATCTTACGAAAGATCTCATTGCTGCGGTGGATGTCGAAGATCGACCTGACTTCGTTGGACTTCGCCTCGACGATGGTGGCGTCATCGTCCTTGACCGTCGGGTCATTGGCCAGGCGGTGCAGTTCGGCCCGGAACGTCTCGAGTTCCTCCGGGGTGATGAGCTCGTCGATGGTGAGATAGCCCTTGTCATCGTAATGCTGCAGCGACTTCGCATCGAGGGGGCCCTGTTCGGCCGAGCCGAAGGCGATCGGACCCCTGCGGTCGAGCACTTCAGTCGTCTCGCCGGTGCGAGTGGGGTAGAGATCCGTGGTTGTCGACGGTGAGAGTACTGTCATCGTTTTCCTTTCCTCGGATGGTGCGAAAGCCTGGTCGCTCCAAAAACCGAATCTGTGGGGAACGACGAGGACATTCCGCTTGTGCCGCCACCGTAACAGGGGGATCCATTCGGTGAAACCCCTCAGCAGATTCGTTTGTCCTGGTGGTCGTGTCGCCGTTGAGTCAAGCTGCGCCATTGAAACAAGCGCACCTCCTTCCCATAGTTGAATTAGTATCTGCGTAGCCACGGCCGCGTCGTGGCCCTTGCCGTGTCCCTCGTGCTGAAAGGCAGGACAGATGTCGTCTCCCGCTGACTCCGAGCTTCAGTCCCCCGCCCGTCCCTGGTCGTCGTCGAAGTTCGCGCAGGTCCTGCGCAACTATCGGTTCCCGCTGTTCATCCTCAGTGGCGTCGTCATCGGAGCGATCATCGGGCTGATCTTCGGTGAGAAGGCCGCGGTCATCAAACCCTTCGGCACCCTGTTCATCAACATGATGTTCACCCTCGTCGTGCCGCTGGTCTTCTTCTCCATCTCCTCGGCGGTGGCAGGCATGTCCTCGGCCACGCGCTTGGGCAAGATCCTGGGAAGCATGCTCGGCATCTTCGCCATCACCGGCATCATCGCCTCGATCGTGATGATCGCGGCCCTGTGGATCACCAAGGCCACCGAGGGAGTCAAGGTCGAGATGACCCAGCCCAAAGATGTGGAAGAGGTCGGGTCGATCGGCGATCAGCTGGTGTCGACCTTCGTCGTTGATGACTTCTCGAAGATCCTCTCCGCCGAACACATGCTCGCCCTCATCGTCTTCGCCGTCATCGTCGGCATCGCCACGTCGAAGATCGGCCCGGCGGGCAAACCGTTCGCTGCGTTCCTCCATTCCGGCTCCGAGGTCTTCCTCAAATTCACCTCGATCATCATGTACTACGCCCCGATCGGCCTGGGCGCCTACTTCGCGGCCCTCATCGGTGAGCTCGGGGCGCAGTTGGTCGGCGATTACGTCCGCGCCTTCCTCGTCTACTACCCGGTGGCGATCGCCTACTTCATTCTCGCCTTCACGCTCTACTCCTTCCTCGCCGGCGGCCGACGCGGGATCACCGCGTTCTGGTCGAACATCATCGAACCGACGGCGATCTCCTTGGGCACCTCCTCCTCGGTGGCCGCGATCCCAGCCAATCTGCGAGCCGGCAAGCGGATCGGCGTGCCCCGCGATATTCGGGAGACGATCGTTCCGATCGGGGCGACGATCCACATGGAGGGCTCGAGCCTGTCCGCAATCCTCAAGATCGCCTTCCTCTTCGCCGTCTTCGGCCGCGACTTCTTCACCCCCGGCAACATCCTCATCGGCATCGCCGTGGCACTGCTGGCCGGGATGGTCATGGCAGGCATCCCCTCGGGCGGGTTCATCGGCGAGCTGATGATCATCACCCTCTACGGCTTCCCGGCCGCAGCCCTGCCCATCATCCAGATCATCGGCACCGTCATCGATCCCCCGGCCACCACCGTCAACGCGGTCGGCGACCAGGCCAGTTCTATGATGGTCGCGCGCGTGCTCGACGGGAAGGACTGGATGGACAAGGCCGATGATTCGGAGATCTCCCCCGCCGAGGTGGATTCCCCCGAGAATTCTTGATCACGCGAGAATTCTTGATCACGATCCTATTTCGACATTTTCCTTGAAAGTGTCCTTGTCAGGGCCATTGATGCGACTTTTCCACAAGGTTCCATGCGAATATCTCAAAGTTGCGACCTCATCGCAATGTGAAATTCGCAGAACTGCAACAGTCACTGAGCGTTTTCTCAGGGACCGTTGTTCGTCGCTCACCTGCAATGACGATAATCAGCGGGATCGATGACATATCACTGACGGTCACTCGCACTGACCGTCACAGCAGGAGGCAACGACGCTATGAACACCACCTTTCGCAAACGAGCAGCAGCACTGTCACTCGCCGCGATCGCCGGCCTTGCGGGAGTCGCGCTCACCGGCGGATCCGCGCTGGCTGCAACGAACTCCACAGCAGATTCCGGGTCCGGCGCCGAAGTCAACGTTGTCAGCGATGCGCACAGCGATGGCCATCCGAGGAATGCGTCCGGCTACGCGGATGCGCTCGTGAAGGCGTGGGGTGTCGGCTCCGACGAGGAGGTCAACGAATACGCCACACCCGGCGTCGTCGAAGCCCTGTCCGAGCATGGTGACGAGCATGCGACTCAGTGGGATCGCATCGCGGCTGACGGGGCCGACGAGTCGTCCTCCGTGGTCTACAAGAACAAGGTCACCGGAGAACTGCTGACCTTCGGTGTCAACAACGAAGCCGCGACTCATGGCCTGCACCCCGCGGTTCACCACGTCTATTTCAAGGACCGCACCCAGCCGTCTCACTGAACCTGCCGACAGCGGGTGACAAGTAGACTCGGGAACCATGGTTGACCTGAACACATTGCCCCGCCGCCGGTACACCAACGGACCCACCGCGCTTGAGCATCTCGAGCACCTGAGCACGCAGTTGGGCGGGCCGCAGATCTGGATCAAACGTGATGACCAGTTGGGTCTGACTCAAGGTGGGAACAAGACTCGTAAGCTCGAGTTCCTCATTGCCGATGCCCTGGCACAAGGGGCTGACACCCTCGTCACCGCGGGCGGGGTGCAGTCCAACCACTGTCGACTCACGCTCTCGGCAGCCCGGCGTGAGGGGCTCGAATGCCACCTGGTCCTCGAGGAGGATCTCGGATCCGAGGGCGCGCCGATCCCAGCGGATGCCGGCGGCAATCCACCGGAGCACACGGGCAATTTTCTGCTCTTCGACCTCCTCGGCGCGGATTCGGTTGAGGTTCATCCCAACGGCAGTGACCTCATTGCTCGTGCCACCGCATTGGCCGGCGAGCTCAAGGCTCAGGGCCGCAATCCCTATGTCATCCCGGTCGGCGGCTCGAACGTCACCGGCGCCCTGGGCTATGTCGACTGCGCACAGGAGCTGCTTGCCCAGTTCGCTGAGGTGGGTCTGGACGTATCGTCGATCGTGGCCCCGAGTGGGTCTGCTGGAATGCAGGCCGGACTCGTCGCCGGCCTCCACGCCGCCGGCAGTCTGATTCCCGTGGTCGGCATCAATGTCAGTCGCACGCAGGAGGACCAGGAGCCGAAGATCGTCAACCTCGTCGACGAGGTGGCCTCGTTCCTTCACCTGCCGGCAGTCCCCCGCGAACGCAGTCTCGGCCTGGGCGACTACTTCGGCACCGGTTATGCGCTGCCGACCCCGGAGGTGGTCGAAGCCGTGCGACTCTTCGCTCAGACCGAAGGCATCCTGCTTGATCCGGTCTACACCGGGAAGGCCGCGGCCGGCCTCGTCGATCTGGTCCGTCAGGGGCAGTTCGGACCCGACGACAGCGTGGTCTTCATCCATTCGGGTGGAGTGCCCGGACTCTATGCTCGCGCCGGAGCATTCGCATAGTCTGGAACCAACGACGAACGTCTTCTCAACTGCCCTAGTTGCGTGACTCACCTACCTGGAGGAAAACACCATGACAGTCGCGACCGCTGATCTCTGGGACGAGCGAGGACCAGAACTGGATTCGATTGCCCTGAACTTCGGTGACTTCGGCGCCAAGGACTCGTTCTCCGGTCCAGCTCGAACCGTGCGCTGCTACCAGGACAATGCGTTGGCGAAGTCGACTCTCTCCCAGCCCGGTGACGGGGCCGTGCTCATCATCGACGGCGGCGGTTCGATCGCGACCGCACTCATGGGTGACATGATCGCCGAGCTCGCCGTGAGCAACGGCTGGGCAGGCGTCGTCATCAACGGAGCCGTCCGCGATCGAGTGGCGCTGGCCTCCATGGGCCTGGGAATCAAAGCCCTGGCCAGCAACCCGCGTAAGAGTTCCAAGACCGGTGACGGTGAGCTCGATGTGACCCTCGAAGTCGGTGGAGCCACCATTCTCCCCGGCGCAATGGTGTTCGCTGATCCTGACGGGGTCGTCGTCGAGAAATAGCGATGCGGGCATCCCGGCCAGGCATCCTGCTGAGCGCGAAGATTCTCACAAGACGATAAGGCTGCGATGCAGTGCGGGTCGTCGCGAAGTAGAGTTTCGGCCAGGAGCCACGGCCTTCACGAGTCATCGATGATCTCCGCCGTTGGTCAGACCGGCTTCGTTCTCAATGACGAAAGGGCCGACTCTTATGAAGGCAGCACGATTCTATGATCGCAACGACATCCGAATCGAAGACATTCCCGAGCCCGCACTGAAGCCCGGAACCGTCGCAATCGACGTAGCGTGGTGCGGAATCTGCGGGACCGACCTGCACGAGTACCTCGAAGGCCCGATCTTCGTCCCGCCAGAGGGACACCCGCATCCGATTTCGGGTGAATCCGCACCGGTGACCATGGGCCACGAATTCTCGGGAACCATCACCAGCCTCGGCGAGGGCGTCTCCGATCTTGAGGTGGGACAGAACGTCGTCGTCGAGCCCTACATCATCGGCGAAGATGTCGATACGAGCATCGGGGAGAGCTATCAGCTTTCGCAGGATATGAACTTCATCGGGCTCGGTGGTGGCGGCGGTGGACTGTCGGAGAAGATCGTCGTACAGCGGCGGTGGGTCCATCCGATCGGTGAGATCCCCCTCGATCAGGCCGCGCTCATCGAGCCGCTCTCCGTCGCCCATCATGCGGTCGTCCGCTCCGGCGCGAAGTCCGATCAGGTCGCCATCGTCGGTGGAGCCGGCCCAATCGGCCTGCTCACCGCCGCCGTGCTCAAGGCGGAGGGCCTCACGGTCTTCATCTCCGAGCTATCCGAGGCGAGGAAGAAGATGGCGCTCTCAACCGGAGTTGCCGACGAAGTTCTGGATCCACGAGAAGGCGACGTGGCCGAAAGGGTCCGTGAACGCACGAACGGCCAGGGCGCAGACGTCGGGTTCGAATGCTCATCGGTTCCAGTGGTACTTGACATGCTGCTCGACGCGGTTCGTCCGGGAGCAGTGATCGTCAACGTCTCCATCTGGGGCCACAAGCCTGAGGTCGATATGCCGAAGCTTGTGCTCAAGGAGATCGATCTGCGAGGAACCATCGGATACTCGGGAGACCATCCCTCCACGATCGAACTCGTCCGCAGCGGGAAGATCGACCTCTCCCCCTTCATCACCGGGCGCATTGGGCTCGATGAGTTGGTCTCGGGCGGCTTCGACGAGCTCATTAACAACAATGAGCAGCACGTGAAGATCATCGTCGATCCTCGAGCCTGATCTGCCAGACGATGTCCTGCTTGGGCTCCGCCTCAACTGGGGTGGAGCCCAAGCGGTTTCAACGCTCGACTACTTTCATAGTATGATTCGGTCATGGCTAACGAACTTCAGGCATTGGCAGGGTGGACCTTCACCTCCGAGTGCCCTATTCCAGATGACCTAAGTCCGATTCTGGTGGCAGGAGAGACTCCGGTCGCTGCATATAGAACGATCCGCGACTCGGCGATCTTCACGAACAAGAGACTCATCATTCGCGACGCTCAGGGCCTGACAGGTAAGAAGATCGAGATGTATTCGATCCCCTATTCGTCCATCAACATGTGGTCGAGTGAGAACAGCGGAAAGCTGGACTTCAACGCCGAGCTCGAGCTGTGGACCCGGGCCGGTCACCTCAAGATCAGGATCGGCAAGGGCCTCGATGTCCGCAGGCTCGACAACCTCATCGCTCAGGCCGTCATCGGGTGATCCGGCCCGGAACCAGATGAGATCGGTCGAGCGCTTGCGCTTGCGCTTCCGCGCGTGCTTGCGATTCAGCGATGCACTGAATCGAAGTCCTGGTCAGCCGAGTCCCACACCGTGTCCGCTTCGACGGCCTCGCCGCTTTTGGTCAGGTCCTTCACGGTGTCGGGGCTGAACATGTATGACCAGGTGCCTTCATCGGTGGTGCCGGTGATCATAAGCATGTCATAGTCGAACTCGGCGTTTCCTGCGCCTTGAACCGCGTCGGCGGTGGCCTTCTTATCGGTGTTCGGCTGTCCGGATGAGGGGAACTCGACGTGCAGGCGGTCGACGTCTCTTTCATGGTCGAAGTCCGGGTTGCTCTCGGACTCGCGGTGCACATGAGCCTCATCGATGCTGCTGCGAAGATGGTCACCGAGTGCATCGGTGCTGTTGAAGTCGCTGGTGGGCACCTCGGCGCTCTGTCCGGGTTCGATGTCACTCGTGTCGGACTCTTTGGCGCTGCAGCCGCCGAGCGCAAGGGCACAAGTCACGGTCAATGCCGAGACGAGATGAGGAACAGACTTCATGGTTCCACCCTATCGACATTCGGCCGGCTCCCTGCACTCCGGGTGGCCCTCAAACCCTGTCTCCGATAGCTTATTCCGAGCAGAATCCCAGGAGCTTTCACAGCCGCCAGAACTATAATGGGTCTACGAAATCTGCGTTGAATCGGGGCGAAACATCATGACCGCAGAAGTGAAGAAATCACACAGATCCATCAATCCGATCAGCCATCTGGCAAAACGATTCACGAGTGTGAATATCGGCCAAGGTCAGAAGGTCGGCTACACCGAGGACCATTCGGAGGCCCGTCTCCAGTCCATTGCCATGCATGAGGGAGTGAAGCTCTATCTCAATCCCGATGGCTCACATGCCGCTGTTGACGAGTCGAAGGCAGGCGACACCTTCGGCTGACATCGCTCGGGTGAGATCAGACGAGGACCTCGATGAGTCGCGGGCCCGAATCGGTCAGGCCCGCGCGGAACTCGCGATCAAGGTCCTCGATCGTCTCGACTCGCGTCGCCGGCACACCCATGCCGTGAGAGAGGGAGACCCAGTCGATGGCGGGGTTGCCGATGTCGAGCAGAGATTCGGCCTTGGGTCCGAAATCAGGGACGCCGACATTGGACATCTCATTGCGCAGAATCTGATATTTCCGATTGGCGAAGATGAGGACGACGATGTCGAGCTGCTCCCGCGCGTAGGTCCACAGAGACTGCGGGTTGTACATTCCCGAACCGTCGGATTCGAGAACGACGACCTTCCGGTCGGGACTCGAGATCGCAGCCCCAGCACCGACGGGAAGCGCCCAGCCGATGGATCCGCCGGTGCCGCCGAGGTAGTCGTGGGGTTGCGACCCAGCCGTCCGTGCGTAGAAGTCCCGGCCCGTGGTGATGGATTCGTCGAGGACGATCGCATTCTCGGGGATGGCACCCGAGAGCCATGCGGCGAGCTTCGCCGCAGTGATGGTGCCGCTGGGAACAGGCGCCGGAGCCAACTCCGCGCGCAGAGAAGACCGTTCGAATGAACCGTCCGCGGCCCCGGCGAGGTGATTGTCCGCCGATCCAGCCCCGACTGCCTCGTGAAGGTCTTCAAGTGCCTGCAGCGAGTCGGCGCCGATGGGACTGAGCGTGAAGAAGGCGGTGCCCGGTACGGTGAGCACGCTCGGCTTGTCGGGGTAGGCGAAGAAGGCGACGGGCGGTTTCGCATCGACGAAGATGAGCGAGTCGAAGTTCTTCAGGAGCTCGACAGACGGCTCGACCGGGTACGGAATCTTCGTCACCATCGGCCGACCGGCACCTCGTTCGGTCCGTGCGGCAAAGGTCTCTGCCAGCAAAGTCGCACCAGTCGCCTCGGCGATCTGGACTGCCACCTCCAACTGCGACGAGCGCAGGGCACGCCCGCCGAGGAGGATGGCTGTGCATGGGCCGTAAGCTCGCAGGCGGACTGCTGCGGCTTCGATCTCGGCCGGATCGGCTGAGGCCGGGGTGGGCGCGATCGCGTTCGGTGGCTGCGTGTACTCATCGGCACTATTCCACGCAGTGTCGGCGGGGAGGATGAGCGAGCTGATCTGGCCCGAGAGACTGTAGCCGATGGCATCCGCGGCATCCTTGGCGATCGAGTTCGCCGACGGTGATGTGCGCACCCAGTTGCTGAAGGGCCGCAGTGCGCTTTCGATGTCAGAGGTCAGCGGTGCGTCGAGGCTCCGATGGTAGCCGGCATGATCGCCGATGATGTTGACCATCGAGGCCCGGGCCCGCAGAGCGTTGTGGAGGCTGGAGAGACCATTGGCGGCACCCGGCCCCAAATGCAGCAGGGTGGCCGCAGGCTTGTCGAGCATCCGCGAGTAGCCGTCGGCGGCCCCGGTGACGACCCCTTCGAAGAGTCCGAGCACACCACGGACGTGGGGCTGTCGATCCAGAGCAGCCACGAAGTGCATCTCCGAGGTGCCAGGGTTGGCGAAGCAGACTTCGATTCCGTTGTGGCCCAGTGTCTCCAGCAAGCTCTCGGCGCCGTTCATGCCATCATCTCCTTTGAAATCGGCCACGGAAGCCTTCGGCGTCCATGGTCAGCAGTTCGTTCTGTCTTATCACGCCCTACCGATGTGTCGCTCGAGCGTCTGAATCGATGGCCGGGAATATTCGCCTTGTACCCTCGGTTACACCACTATAGAATGATAGTTGACGATTCAACTATTAGATTGCAACCATTCGCTGAGCCAGGAGGGCGACATGAACGTCACCGAGAACACCACAGCATCCGACACCGTATCGCCTGTCGTCAACGACACCCTACTCAGCGCTGCCACCGGAATGGACGCCGTCACCCTGCGCGTCGGCGATCTCGAGAAGATGTCGACCTATTACTCCAATGCCCTCGCGATGGAGCCCCTCGAAGAGGTGTCGCGCGGCAGTGAGATCCACCGTGTGCTCGGCCGCGGGGCCACTCCCCTGGTCAAGCTCGTCGCCACACCCAATCTGCCCGGGGCCGACCGCACCCAGGCTGGTCTCTTCCACACCGCTTTCCTGTTCGAGAACCAGGCTTCGCTGGCTGCGACCGTTGCCCACGCCGCGCAGAATACGAACAGCCAGTTCGTGGGTTCGAGCGACCACCTCGTCAGCGAGGCCTTCTACTTCACCGACCCGGAGGGCAACGGCATCGAGCTCTACGTCGACCGCGACCGCTCGGAGTGGAAGCGCTCTGCCGATGGTGAAGTCCGCATGGACACGATCTACCTCGATCCGAACGCCTTCCTTGCCGAACACCTCGACGAGCAGACACTGGCACAGGCCAACACCCTGCCGGGAATCATCGGTCACGTCCACCTGCAGGTCGGCGACGTGCCGACCGCTCGCAAGTTCTACGTCGACGCCCTCGGCTTCGAGCCGACGCTCGCCTCAATGCCCGGCGTCCTCTTCGCCTCGGCTGGCGGATACCACCACCACGTCGCGATGAACACCTGGAACAGCCGCGGTGTCGGTCCGCGCGCAGCCAGCCTCGGCCTCGGCGATGTCGCCATCACCGTGCCTGGCCGCGAGGACCTCGACGCACTGGTCGCTCGCCTCAGCGCACGCAAGATGGACTTTGCCGACGACGGCCGTTCGGTCCGCGTCTCCGACCCATGGGGCACGCAGGTGACTCTGGGCATCGGCGGCAGCTCGATCGATCAGACTCTGACACGGTGATCTCAGCTTTCAGCCACGGGCCGGCCTGACAACTCGCTCACTGTGCGGCCGAGGCTGAAGCATCCGGGCGAAGGTCCAGCCGACGCAGCAGCTGGGCATTGAGTGCGACGACGATAGTGGAGATCGACATGAGGATCGCACCCACACTCATCGGCAGCACGAAGCCGATGGGGGCCAGGACACCGGCAGCGAGTGGAACCGAGATGAGGTTGTAGCCAGCGGCCCACCACAGGTTCTGCTTCATCTTCCTCAACGTCGCCCGTGAGAGTTCGATGATCGACAGCACGGACCGGGGGTCATCGGAGGCCAGGATCACTCCGGCCGAGCCGATGGCCACGTCGGTTCCGGCTCCGATGGCGATGCCGACATCTGCGGCAGCCAAGGCCGGTGCATCGTTGACTCCGTCGCCGACCATCGCGACCCTACGGCCCTCTCCGTGCAGCTCGGCGACCTTGGCCGCCTTGTCCGCAGGGTGGACCCCGGCGAAGACGCGGTCGATGCCGAGTTCGGCAGCCACAGTCTGGGCAACCGCCACGGCGTCGCCGGTGATCATGACCACCTGCACACCACGCCGGTGCAGCGCATCGACGGCTTCGCGGGATTCAGGTCGGATCTCATCGGCAAGCTTGAGTGCGCCGATGACGCTTCCATCAACAATGACGTGGAGGATGATGGCACCCTCCCTGCTCCACTGCGCGGCGATCGGAGCTTCGCCCACACCGTGCTCACTGAGCAGATTCGGCCCGCCCACGGCCACCTCGGCGCCATCGACCTGAGCCTTGACGCCGACCGCTGGGGAGGATGAGAAATTCGTCGCCACCGGGACATCGAGCCCACGGTTCCGAGCGGCGCGAACGATGGCATGCGCCAGGGGGTGCTCGCTGTCCGCCTCTGCAGCTGCGGCGAGCGCAAGGATCTCATCCTCGGTGCGGTCCTCGGTCGTGACCTCAACCGCGGTGACTGTCGGTTCGCCCTTGGTCAGGGTGCCGGTCTTGTCGAAGAGCACCGAATCGACTGAGCGCATCGTCTCCAGCGCCAGCCGGTCCTTGATGAGGACGCCGCCGCGGGCTGCCCGCTCGGTGGCGATGGACACGACGAGCGGGATGGCCAGGCCCAAGGCGTGGGGACAGGCGATGACGAGGACGGTGATTGTGCGCACGACCGCCGAGTCCGGCATACCTACCAGGGACCAGACGATCGCGGTGATCACGGCGGCGCCGAGGGCGAACCAGAACAACCAGGCCGAGGCTTTGTCGGCGATGCGCTGTGCCCGAGAGGTCGAGTTCTGTGCCTCGGAGACCAGCTTCTGGATGCCGGCGAGCGCAGTGTCATCACCGGTGGCCGTGATCTCCAAGCGCAGTCCGGAGTCGGTGGCGACTGTGCCCGCAACGACGGTATCGCCTTCCGCACGGCGAACGGTCGTCGATTCTCCCGTGACCATGGACTCGTCCATGCTGGCCGAGCCGTCGATGACCCGGCCGTCGGCAGGGACCGCTGCACCAGGGCGGACAACGACAGTGTCGCCGCGTCTGAGGTCGGCTGGATCGACCATCACTGTTTCACCGTCGACGATCGTCTCTGCTTCATCGGGCAGCAGCGCCGCCAGACTGTCCAGCGCCGAGGTGGTCTGTGCCAGGGAGCGCATCTCCAGCCAGTGCCCTGCCAGCATGATGACGACAAGCAGCGCCAGCTCCCACCAGAAGTCGAGCTCGGCATCGAGGAGACCAAGTGAGGAGCCCCAGGAGGAGAGGAATGCCACGGTGATGGCCAGTGCGATGAGGAGCATCATCCCCGGATTGCGGTCCCTCAGCTCGCTGAGACCGCCGGTCAGGAACGGCTTGCCGCCCCAGACATACATGACGGTGCCTAGAATCGGTGAGAGCCAACGCAGCCAGCCGAGGATACCGGCCTCGGGAACCTCATAGCCTACGAGGTGGCCGAACATGGGGCTGAAGGCGACGACCGGGATCGCGATGACGAGCATGATCCATAACAGCCGCCGGAATTGCGCGACATGGTCGCCATGACCTGCATGACCACTGTGGCCACTGTGGTCGCCATGACCCGCATGGTCAGTGTGGCCACTATGGTCGCCATGACCGGCGTGGTCTGCGTGGCCACTGTGACCCGCATGGTCAGTGTGGTCGCCGTGGCTGGCGTCCCCTTCATGCCCCGCGGGCATACGCGCTTCGCGGTCAACGTGACCGCTATCGGCATCGTGGCTCAGGTTCTCACCGACTCCCGAGTGACCGGAATGGTTCTCATGTTCGTACTGTGCTCCCATACCCTCAATCTATACCCCTGAGGGGTATAAACCCAAGGCTACAGTGGTGAGTTCACGCACCCGAGCCCCGCCGAGGGACAGGCTTCACTGCGGCCATCGACTATCCACCCGCATGTGCGACCGCAGGCAGTCGACACCAAACGATCGGTATTTGGTGGTCGACTGGGTGCAGAAAATCGACCGCCGATTACCGACCGTTGGCGGATGAGGGAACACCGACCGTTGGCGGATCAGGGAACGACGAGCACCGAATGACCGTTGGCCTGCAGGCACAATCAGCCACTTGCGCTCACTTCGGTGTGGATAACATCGATCGCCTTGGGCTCAAACACCTTCGGTTAATACGGACGTCGAGTCCTGCGCGAGCCGACCACACACAGCATTCGGCGGTGACCAGCACTCATACCCATACAAGCGGTCGTTCGGTTCCCAAGTGCACTTCGACGCATTTCAGCTGTGCATGACGGCAGACTGTCCACAAGGCTCCGCTGGCGCCTGGACGAGTCCGACGCTCAAGTTCATTGTGGTCGGGTATGACACATTGGCATTCTCAACCCACTATTTTCCAGAGCGCGCCGAGACCATTCACCAGGAACGACCTTGCAGCCAGGCGCATCACTGCCCACTCGCTCAAGACGAACTCCCGATACGTGCGGATCTTTCGCAACGTCTGGATCGACAGAGACGATGAGGCATCGACGCCCACTCCTCTGTGGGCAGGAGCAACCTGGCTACGGGAGGCGACCAGGCTGCGTGGATTTCGACTGTTGCGCCCGGACGTTGTCGGCACCGTGTGGACGGCTGCCCGCCTCTACGGTCTCCCAATTCCGAATCGCATTCGGGACCAGGCACTGCACATTGCTGGAGACGCTTCATGCATCAGAGTCAACCGACCTGGGATCGTCTTGCATCGCCATCAGCGCTTGAACCACAACGACTTCTTCGATCTTCCGCTTCTCTCTGTTCCGCATCTGCTGATCGAAGTCGCGCCGTTCCTCGACATTTCGGAACTTGTCCAGATGGGAGATGCTGTGGTTTCCACGCGCTTCAGCGGTCCGAAAACTTCGATCGAACACTTCCGGGCCGAGCTGGCCTCCCGAAAGCAGGTGCGGAGCCGGAAGTTGCTCGAGGAGGCGATTTCACTCCTTCGAAACACTGTCGACTCACCGCGCGAGACGTGGCTGCGACTGTGGATCATCAGACATGGTTTCCCAGAGCCTCACGTCCACCCGGAGATCCATTCGCACATCAAGAACATCACACTCCGCCCGGATCTCGGCTACCCCGGCATCAAGTTGGCGATCGAGTACGAAGGCGACCACCATCGCACCTCACCAGAACAATTTGCCGGTGACATCGAACGGCGACAACTCATTGAGGCAGAAGGGTGGACGATCCTGAGGGTCTCGAAACGCACCGACATGTCCGCTTTCGGCAAGCTCCTCGCCCAGCACCTCAGCATGTAGCGCGGAAGAGCCAAACGGTCGGTAACTGGTGGTCGGCTGGGAGTCGAAAATCGACCACCATTCACCGACCGTTGAGGCACAGCCGATTCGAGGGGTCGCAGACCGGCACGGCGAGACCGTTTCGGGAGCAAAGGCGCACACACATTGCATAGTTGCGCATGTATCGGCAATACTTGCTCATGCTGTTTAACTTCGTGTCTGACTCATCGGCTTCGCTGAGAGTCGGCTCGGATCAATCCCGGCTCGATGACTGAGTCGGCCTCACTGCGGAGGATCTCATGGATCTGCAACTCATCTTGGCGCTCATCGCCGGGATCGCGACGATCGTCGTCATCGTCTTGGCGACCCGCCTCGACGCCTTCATCGCGCTTCTCACAGCATCGGTCGTCACCGGCATCGTCGCCGGTCAGGACCTGCTCTCGCTTGTCGACGCGATCACCACCGGCTTCGGCAACACACTGGCCAGCATCGGCATCGTCATCGGCCTGGGCGTCGGGATCGGCAAGATCCTCGAGGTCTCCGGTGCCGCGGACTCACTGGCCCGTGCCTTCCTGAGCGCCTTCGGCAAGGGTCGCGAGCCCTGGGCAATGGGCACCGTGGGCTCACTCGTGTCGATCCCGGTCTTCTGCGACTCCGGCTACGTCATCATGAACCCGCTGGCCCGCTCGATCGCCCGCGTCAAGCGCGGCGGCTACGTCACCCTCGCTCTCGCTCTGGGCTGCGGCATGACGCTGACCCACCACATGGTCCCACCGACCCCAGGACCTCTTGCCGCGACAGGCATCCTCGGCGCCGACATCGGTGCCGTCATCCTCACCGGCGTCATCTTCACCGTCATTCTCCTGCCGGTCGTCGTCATCTACGCCCGCTGGATCGGCCCGAAGCTCGAACCCGTGCTCAACGCAACGGTCAAGCACGAAGTATACGGCTCGGTCACGACCAACTCGACGGAAGGACATGCCGCCGGCGGGACCAGTGGAGGCGGCAGCACGGATGCTGGTCACGGCGGAGTTGCCACCGCGACCGGTGACAACGCGGACACCGCGACCGGTGCGACGAAGAATCCGGGAGCCTTCCTCGGATTCCTGCCGCTCATCGTTCCCCTGCTGCTCATCGTCGCCAACACCGTGTCGACGGCCATCGACAAGAGCAATCAGGGTGAACTCTCCGGCGACGCCTACGAGCCTTCGTCCTGGGTCGCCCCGCTGGCGTTCCTCGGCAACCCCGTCATCGCGCTGATGATCGGCCTCATCCTCGCCGTCTACACCCTGCTGCCCCGCGTGACTCCGCGCAACAAAGTGCAGAACTGGTTGGCCGATGGAGCCGCCTCGGCGGGTCTCATTCTGCTCATCACCGGTGCTGGTGGAGCCTTCGGCAAAGTCCTCACCGAATCAGGTGTCGGCGATGCCCTTGCCGAGGCGATCGCGTCGATCAGCCTGCCGGCCTTCCTTGTGCCGTTCCTCATCGCCACCTTGGTCCGGATCGCACAGGGCTCGGGCACAGTCGCGATGATCACCGCAGCCTCGGTCACCGCCCCGCTCATCGCTCCCCTGGGTCTGAGCCCACTGGTAGCGGTCATGGCCTGCACCGCGGGCTCGATGGTCTTCTCCTACTTCAACGACTCCTATTTCTGGGTCGTCACTCGCTTCACCGGCCTCGACGGCATCAATGCCATCAAGGGCTGGTCGGGTATCACCACCGCCGTGTGGGCAGGTTCGATTCCGCTGCTGTTCGTGCTCGACTTGATCGTATGAGCCAGCACAGTCCACGAATCCTCATCGTCGCCGACGACCTCACCGGCGGCAATGCCTGCGGTGCCCTGTTCGCCGAGGCTGGCCTGCGGACCATCACCGTGACCGGGACGAACCGGAGCGAGAAGGTCAACCTCGATGACCTCCTCGACGACTACGACGCAGTCGTGCTCAATGCCGACTCCCGGCACCTGCCGCCGAAGGAAGCTGCCGAGCTCACCGATTCGCTCATCAGCGTCACAAACGACATCGACCTCGTTGCCTGTCGCATCGACACCACGCTGCGAGGCAATGTCGGTCCCTCCGCCGAGGCTGCACTCAATGCTCGCAGAAGGGCAGCCGCATCGGCCGAAGGAGGCGGCGGACAGAAGAAACATGTCATGGGTCTCTGCATTCCTGCGTTTCCCACTGCAGGTCGAACCACCGTCCAAGGCCAGCAGCTCCTTGAGGGACGACTCCTCGAACACACTGAACTCAAACACGATGTCCGCTCCCCCATGCACACTTCCGATGTCGAAGCGATCCTGCGGGCCGGCACCGATCTCGACTGCCACCTCATCGAGATCTCGACAGTGCTCTCGGGCCACAATGCGATTCGATCCGAAGTACTCGGCGCAATCTCAAGTGGGACTGACATCATCATCGCCGATGCCCTGACCGCCGACCACATCAGACTGGTTGGATCCGTGGTCGCATCAGTGACGAAGGAAATCGCAGAAGACTCCACCGGGGCGGACGGCTTCGGCCCCCGAGCGATAGCCGGCTTACCCAACGGCGAGATCCTCGACTGGGTGACCATCGACCCCGGTCCCGGCAGCCTCGCCCTCGCACTGTCCCTGCTGCCGTCTCGTCCCGGCGGTGCCATCCTCGGAATCTCAGGGTCGGCCACTGAGGTGACACGAGCCCAGCTGGCCAAACTCGCCGAGGATTCGACGATCACCCTGATCCGCACCATCCTCGATGAGGAGAACCTCCCCGATGTCGAGGCGACACTCGAGCGAGTCGAGGAGGTCACCTCGGCGCGGGCGATCATCATCGCCACCGTGCTCGAGTCCGGTGACCTGCTCGATCTCAGCAATGAGCAATCGGAGATGACGACGAAGCGACTGGCCATGATTGCGGCCGCCGTCATGAGCTCCCCCGTCATCACAGGCCTCTATACGACTGGAGGCGATGTCACGGCCATGGTGATGAGAGCCGTGGGCGCAGTCGGGATGGAGATCGAGAAGGAGATCGTCCCACTGGCCGTGGGCGGTCACCTCGTCGGAGGAAGCGCAGACGGCCTGCCGATCGTGACGAAGGGCGGACTCATCGGGGACTCGGGTACGGCTGTCAAGTGCCTCGACTACCTGGTGGCGACCTCTCGCGTCGGACAGGGATGACATTTCACAGATGAAACCACATAAGGAGACTGACATGACCGCACCCGTACTCGCCATGACCGTGGGCGACCCGGTGGGCATCGGCCCCGAGATCACAGCGACCGTGCTCGCCGAATTCTCCGGCCGTGAGGACCAGCACGGTGTCGCGGTAGCCGACCTGGCCGTGATGAAACGTGCCGTCGACGTCTTGGGACTCGACGTGGAACTGAGAACCATCACCGATTGGTCAACACCTACCGCCGGGCAGGGCGTCATCGACGTCTTCGACATCGGCGTGCTCGGCGATGATCTGCCGGAGTGGGGCGTCGTCGATGCTCGCGCAGGTCAGGCCGCCGTGACCGCGATCGAGGTCGCCACAAAGGCCGCGATGAATCGTGAGATCGCCGGCATCGTCACCGGCCCCATCAACAAGGAAGCCGTATGGAAGTCCGGGTCGAAGCACCTGGGCCACACGGAGATGCTCGGCGAGCTCACCGGCGTGACCAAGCAGGACACGATGTTCGTCGTCGAAAACACGAAGGCTCCCGAGCACAAGCTCCAGATCTTCTTCGCCACCCGCCACATGTCGTTGCGCAAAGCCATCGACGCACTGACGATCGACACACAGGTCGATTCCATCGAACGCGCCCACCGGGCCCTGCAGCTCTACGGTGTGGCCTCGCCGAGGTTGGCCGTCGCCGCGCTCAATCCGCACGGTGGCGAGAACGGCGCATTCGGTGACGAGGAGATCGAGATCCTGCGACCCGCCGTTGAGCGCGTCGTCGACTCCGGTCTCGAGGTGACCGGTCCGATTCCAGCTGACTCGGTCTTCCACCAGGGTTTGTCCGGCCGCTTCGACGGAATCCTCTCTCAATATCACGACCAGGGCCACATCGCCTCGAAGACCTTCGACTTCGACGGCACGATCTCCGTGACCGTGGGCCTGCCGATCCTGCGCACCTCGGTCGATCACGGCACGGCCTTCGACATCGCCGGTCAGGGCATCGCCGATGCCGGCACCATGCGCTCGGCCTACACCGCCGCGATCGGTTACGCACCGTTCGTCGACGGCATCCGCGCCGAATACCTGCCCAAGTAACCAGTACCTGCCGAAGTAGGATTCTCACCATGGCGATTCGCACGGGCACACAGAAGCGCCGCGAGGACATCCTGTCTCTGCTCAAGACCGGTTCGTGGACAATCTCCCGGCTGGCCGACGAGCTGGAGACTTCAGAGTCGACGATCCGTCGCGACCTGCGCGAGATGTCGGAGACCGGCGAGGTCATCCGGACCATCGGCGGGGCCACTGCCGCCGGTTATGTCGAACCTCCGCTGGGACAGCGGATGGAGGCCAACGCCGAGGCCAAGGATGTCATTGCCGCGGCCGCGATGGACCACCTCGGCGAGGGGACCGTACGCACGGTCTTCCTCGACGCCGGGTCGACGACGGTGCGTTTGGCAGAGCGCATCCGCGATCGTCGTGATCTCACCATCATCACGCGCGGGCTCGAGATTGCGCTGGCGCTTGCCCACCCCATGGGACCGAAGGTCATCATGGTCGGCGGTGAGGTCTCGACGATGTCCCATGGGACGACGGGTGCGCTGAGCGACCATGCGCTCAGCCGACTCCACGTCGATGTCGCCTTCCTCGGTGCTGACGCGGTAGATCCTGCCAAGGGACTCGGCGAACCGACTCTCGACGAAGCACGGACGAAGGAGCTCATCGCCGAACGCGCCAGGCACGTCGTTGTCCTCGCGGACAGTTCGAAGGCCAGACGTGATGTGGCTGCGTGGGCGCCCCTGCCTGAGGAGTGGATCTGGATCAACGAGCTTGGGGTGCATGGCCAAGAGGAAGGGTGAGCATCCTCGCGCGGCCCTCCCCCTCTTTCACTCCCTGGTCATCCCTACTCCATGGTCAGCACCAGCTTGCCTGTCGTCGCGTTCGTCTCACCTGCTTCATGTGCCTTCGCAGCAGCCGTCAACGGGAACGTGGCTGCGATCGTTGCCCGCAGCTGTCTGCTTGCAACGAGCGCAGCGATCTCGAGCATGCCTGCCTGGTCGGCTTCGACGAGGATGGTCTCACCCCTGACTCCCAGGGCTTCGGCCTCCTCGAAGAGCCCTGCGGCCGGGACAGGTACCGTGGACACCATGATCCCACCTGGCCTGAGAGCCCGGAGAGAGCGCAGCTGGTAGTCACCGCCGATGGTGTCAAAGGCGATGTCGATGTCGCGCGCCGCCTCGACGAAGTCCTCCTCGCGGTAGTCGATCATCTCGTCAGCACCCAGGCCGCGGACGAAATCATGCTTCGGTGCACTCGCCGTTCCGATCACGTAGGCTCCTCGCGCCTTCGCGATCTGCACCGCCACGTGCCCCACTCCGCCGGCAGCGGCATGGACGAGAACCCGGTCACCGGGGGCGATCTTCGCAGTGTCAACCAGGGACTGCCACGCGGTCAGCGCCACGAGTGGGATGGCCCCCGCCTGCACGTGGTCGACGGTGCCCGGCTTCGGCACGAAGGCTCGTGCCGGTCCCACAGCGTATTCGGCGTGCGCGCCGACGCCGAAGGGATAGGGCAACATCCCGAAGACCTCATCGCCCGGCTTGAAGAGTGTCACTCCGACACCCACTTGTTCGACCACCCCTGATACGTCCCAGCCGAGGACGAATGGTGGATCGGGGAGGAAGCGGGGGCCGCTGCGGTGCTTCCAATCCGTGGGGTTCACGCCTGAAGCTTTGACCTTGATGAGGATCTGGCTGGGTCCCGGCTTCGGCTTTGGCAGCTCCACCTCGTGGAGAACCTCAGGGCCACCGAATTCGGTCTGACTCATGGCCTTCATCGTCGCTGCGTCTGTGTGGGCACTGTTGTTTGCATCAGTCATATCCTCATCATGTCCGATGCCGAAGATCGACACCAGTGCACCGGGATACTCAGGCCCATTCAGGTGCTGGCCCAATGTCGAAACGCGCCCGCGAGCAGGTCTGGCCCTCCGGGTCACGACCGTCTGGAGTGGGGGTGTCCGCGGTCAGCAGCTCATCGCCCTCGACGAAGATGAGGGTGACAAGGGTGCGCATCTGAGGTTCGGTGACTATGAGGTGCAGGTGGCCGGCCCGCACCGGCGAGCGCCCTGTGTCGGCATGCAGCTGGCCGACCGGTCCGTCATCTGGAATCGAGTACGGCGTCGGGGTCAGGCCCCAGAAGCGAAACGAACCGTCACAGCGCCAATGAGTCTCGCCTCCACTTCAGCTGGGGCGAGACCTGGTCTCCGTTGGCTGCTGTGGTGTCATTGCTGATCGTCAAGGTGCGTCCTCCCTGGCGCCTCAGATCTGGGGCCGGTGCTCGGCTCAGCGGTTGGTGTTCAGCCCAGGGTGGCGGGGTCGCTGCCGTTGAGTGCCGCGGTCAGCAGGTCACTCAGCCCTTCGGCGGTGACTGCACGCGGGTTGTTCGCGGGAATGGCCTGCAGTGACAGTTCGGCTGCGTGGGGGACATCGGCGGCGGAGAAGCCGAATTCCGATAGCGCCGTCGGTGCGCCGACAGCGCCGCGAAGTCTCTGGAGCCCGTCGAGTGCAGTCGCTGCGCCGAAGGCTGCGGCCATGCGCTGCTCTGCGTCTCCGGCGGCCGGAGCGTTGAAGGCTAGGACGTAGGGCAGGATTATGGCGTGCGTCTGCGCGTGCGGCAGGTTGAAGGTTCCGCCGAGCACATGGGCAATCTTGTGATGCATCCCCGACCCCGCCGAGGCGAACGCCACCGCAGCGAGATAGGCGCCGTAGAGGGTGCGTTCGAGTCCGTCGAAGTCCGTCGAGTCTGCCCGCACCGACGGCAGCCCCTCGTTCAGCGCCTGAATCCCTTCGACGGCAAGTGCCTGGTTGATCGGGTCGACTCGGGGGCCCCAGAGCGAGTCGATGCAGTGTGCCAGTGCGTTGAGCCCGGAGGCAACGGCGAGGTCGCCGGGCAGGTCACGGATGAGTTCGGCGTCGTAGACGACTGTCGCCGGCAGAACCGTATCGTCGATGCCGGTCCTTTTGCGGGCGTTCTCGGTCCGGCCCCACACGTTCGTCGCTTCCGAACCGGAGAACGTGGTCGGCACGGCGATGATCTGGACCTTCGTCTCCAGTGCCACCGCTTTGCCCAGTCCTGTCGCTGAACCGCCTCCGACGGTGACGACGAAGGGCGTACGAGCATGGCACCATCCTCGGTGATGCCGCGCACTCGATCCCAATCGAAGTAGAGGTCGTTGGTTTCCCGGTCGTGCCGGTGAACACGGTGAAGCGTGCGTAGTCAGTGAGGTCGTGGGTCGAGTCCCAGGGCTTCAAAGAGCTGTCTGGATTCGCGGACGCCGACGGAGTGCGTACACTACTCTCAACTCACCCCCCAACCGAAGTCCGTCACCAAAGCGATTTTCTGTCAACCGTCGGGAGGTAACGATATCTTTCGAATTCCATGTGAACCTCAACGTGCAATCAGATTTCACTTATTTTTTACATACCCGCTGGTCAGGGCGTCATAACTTTTGAGAGTGCCTGCAGACACGCCGTTGGCTTGACAGCATTTTCGCTTTGATTCGCTCAGCAGATGCTCGTAGCGTACATAGTCGCTTCTCTCATGAGGGCCATCACAATGTTGGCTCCACACGATCGGAGGAACACGTGAGTAACTCCAACACGCATCCCGAGGCCACCATCCCCGCGACCCCACACGAGCCGGACCTCAAGACGGTCCGCAAAGCCGTCGCCGCCTCGGCGGTCGGCAATGCCACCGAGTGGTTCGACTACGGCTTGTATGCGGTCTCGATCACCTACATCACTCAGCACTTCTTCCCCGGCAGCCACGGCCAACTCCTGGCGCTGCTGACCTTCGCTGTCTCCTTCATCTTCCGCCCGCTCGGCGGCATCGTCTGGGGACCGATGGGTGATCGCCTCGGACGCAAGGCAGTGCTTGCGCTGACGATTCTGCTCATGGCCGGATCGACATTCCTCATCGCCTTCCTGCCGAGCTATGCCACCATCGGTGTCGCCGCACCGATCATCCTCGTCCTCCTCCGCGTCGTTCAGGGCTTCTCCTCGGGCGGAGAGTACGGCGGTGCCGCGACGTTCATGGCCGAATACGCCCCAGACAAGCGCCGCGGATTCTTCGGCAGCTTCCTCGAATTCGGCACCCTGGCCGGCATGGCCGCCGGTTCGCTCTTCGTTCTGCTGCTGCAGCTGGGTCTCGGTGAAGAGACCATGATGGATTGGGGCTGGAGGATTCCATTCGTCTTCGCCGGCGTCCTCGGCGTGGTCGGTCTCTACATGAGGACCAAGCTCGACGAATCCCCTGTCTATGAGGAACTCGACGACAACGACCAGGGCAAGTCGGTCAAGGAGGTCTTCCGCATTCTCTTCACCGACTACTGGAAGCAGCTGCTCATCCTCGGCGGCATGGTCGTCGCGGTCAACGTCGTCAACTACACACTGCTGTCCTATATGCCCGCCTACCTGCAGGATCCGGTCGGCATGGACTCGAACTCCGCGCTGACGGTGATGTTCCTGGCCCAGGCGTTCATGATGGTCCTCATTCCGTTCGGCGGAATACTCTCGGACAAGGTCGGACGCAAACCGGTCTGGTACTTCTCTCTCATCGGACTGTTCGTTGCAGCCATTCCGATGTTCATGCTCATGGCCAACGGCTTCGTCTGGGCACTCATCGGCCTGGCCGTTCTCGGCATCCTCTACATTCCGCAGATCTCGACGATCTCGGCGACATTCCCTGCGATGTTCCCCGGCCCGGTGCGTTTCGCCGGCTTCGCGATCTCCTACAACGTCTCGACCGCGATCTTCGGCGGCACCGCGCCCTCAGCCAATGAAGCGATCATCGGGGCCACAGGGAACACGATCGTGCCTGCCTACTTTGTGATGGGTGCGTGTGTCATCGGCTTCATCGCAACCATCTTCATGAAGGAGACGAAGGGCGCGTCGCTGCGCGGCTCTGGTCTTCCCGAAGAGGGCGCCGATGTCGTCTTCGAAGAACAGGAACTCGTCGAAGAATCGAAGTGAGAGTCGAGTTCTGTCCTTGGCCACGTCAGCAGACTACTCAGCCAAAATCATTCACTGGTGCTGCCCACCGTCGGCAGGACGGTCTCTGCAATTGCCAACACGGCAGACAACGATGCGCTTCCATGAGTCCGCAGGTGTGCAAGATAGACCACCGACGACTCGTCCGTAACGTCGAGTGGAACCGTCACCGTGCCGGGCTCACGCATGGTTGCCGCGACCGAGTCAAAGGTGATGGTGATTCCCATGCCCGCTGCGATCAGGGCAGAGATCGTCTGAGCGTCGGGAAGCTCGAGAATCACCCGAGGCGAGAAGCCTGCGTTATAGCACAGTCGGATTGTCGTCTCGCGAAGAGTCGAGTTCGGGTTCGCTGGGAGAGAGAGCAGGTCTTCATCTGCCAGTTCATCGACGCGAATGAGTTTCCTCCGGGCGAGACGGTGCGAGTCAGGCAGGGTGACGACGGGGCGTTCGATCAGCACGGGCCGCCCGGTGATGGTCGGCGGTTGCCGGGTCCACCTCACAAGCGCAAGATCGAGGCTCCCATCAGCCAACCGGGTCAGTCCTTCGTCGGCGAAGACATTGGACTCAATGGCGAACGTGATGCCGGGATGGTCTTCGTATGCCGCCGCCACCAATGAGGCCGCCATGCCACGCGAGGACGCGCGTGCAAATCCGAAACTCAATTGCCCGACCTCTCCAGCCGCCGCGCGCTTCACCGAATCGACCGCCACTCGCTGCAGACCGATCATCTGTCGGGCTGGTTCGAAAAGTGCCGACCCTGCCGGAGCCAGGCGCACGTTTCGAGTAGTCCGCTGGAACAGGGTGGCGCCGAGCTCTTCCTCGAGTTGCCGAATCGTCCGACTCAACAACGACTGCCCCATCCCCAGTCGTTCCGCAGCCCGGCCGAAATGCAGCTCCTCTGCGAGAGCCATGAACACACGCGCCTGTTGAACTTCCACTTTTCACCTTCCACGCCGTTCGTACTCGCTGTCTCGGACGAAAGCGTTTCCCCACAATGACGCATGTTGCGGTGCGCCTGGCCGACTGGTGACCTCAAATTCTAGACCTTGTTGAGCCTCGCCTCTTACAGGTCAGCCGAGACCTTCCACTCGCCCCACTTCTTGGGAATGTCGTCCTTATTCGGTTTGGTGTCCATGAACTTCTTCCATTCCGCGCGAAGCTTCTCGCCTCGCTCGATCAGTTCGTCATTGCGCTTCTGCGCTTCGTCCGTCCACTGACCGTTCTCCTTGAGCCACGCGATAGTGCCCGGGTGGAAAGGAATGACTCGAGGCATGGTCTCAACATCATCGGGCTTCCACCTCGGCGTATTGAGCGTTGACGCTTTGTACTTCGGGAATGTCGATGCCATCGAGCTCACCAGCTTCTTCACCTCGTCCTCCGAAGCATCCGCATAGGTGGAAATCGGCAAGGTGTAGACGAATCCGTGTGTGCTGGTACCCTCCTCTTGACCTGGCGCATCTTCGAACGGCAGGATGTTGAGCTGCGGTGCCAGCTCGTGCACCCGTGCGATTCCCTTTTTGTCTTTGGGATCGAGTTCAATCCAACTGACGTCGAACTTCGACTCGAGCTCGAAGAGCGAAGAACCATAGACCTGCTGATAGAGAGCATCGATCTGGCCTGATTCTAGCGCCGCCGGCTGCTCCGAATAGGCGACGTCGACCAGCTCCACATCGTCCAGGGTCAGCCCCGCATAGGCAAGGTAGGCTTCGATCTTTCCGTTCACTGATGGGTTTGCGGTCACGTTGGGGATCTTCTTGCCCTTGAGATCGGCGGGGGTCTTGATCCCGTCGGCCTTGCGCGTGAGCAGCGAGTGCGGCGACAGCGGCGCCCAGACGACCCGCAGGTCCTGTGGCCCCCAGTTCTCGCTGGCGAACTCGTTCTGCCCCTCGAACCCGAAGATGTACTCATCACCGAGCCTGCCCATCTGGGCGATCCCGGCCTTCATCGGGGCCAGTCGGCCGATCGCTGTGTCGGAGGTGATGATTCGCAGTCGCGCGTCGGTATCTGTCGACACCGCATCCGTCACTGCGGCCAAGTCCGCATAGGTCGACGTTCCGGTGCCATAGGTGGCGAATACCAACGGGTCGCGGATCCCGTTCACCTTCTTTGTCGGCGGGGTGCAGGCGCTCAGTGCCAGCGTAAGAGCTAAGAGAATTGCGAGTAATGCGCGAAACTTCATTGTTCGGCCTTCCACATCGGCATGGATCACGGTGTCGTTCTCAGTGGCACGAGCGAAGTCTCAGAAATCAGACACGGACGTCCCGCTGACATATTGCAGAATATATGAACCTAGATTATTGTCATTCAAGTAATATATGCAACACACCACACTATTCGTCCGGGCACGTCCGCAGCTTTCAAGGAAGAAGTGCAGACGTTCGCGCCGACGGATCAGACGCAGCACCACGACACCGCCAGTGCCCAGGCCGCGAATCAGTTGAGGAACGACAATGAACGTCCGAATCACCCCTTTCTGGAAAGCCACCGTCATCACGCTCACCGTGATCGGCGTGCTCATTGCGATGAATCAGGCGTTCTTCTGGAACCCGGGCGGAATCTCCCTGCTGAAGAACGCGTACATGTACGCCGTCCTCGCCGCGTTCCTTCCCATCGTCTTCATCGTCTTCCCTGCGAAGAAGTCCCAGAATGACAGGCCGGTCCCCATCTACGACATCGCGTTGGCCCTCATCACCTTGGCCACGTGCGCCTACTTCTGCGTCAACGCAGAAAATATCGTGACCTTGGGATGGGACTACGCACCGGTGCCCACTGCCTCAGCGCTGTCATTCGTGTTCTGGATCGTGGTGCTCGAAGCACTGCGCCGCACGGCGGGCCTCGTCGTCACGATCATCGCCCTGGTCTTCTCCCTGTATCCGATATTCACTGCCTACATTCCGATCCCATTCCTGCAGGGAATCCCCTTCGACATCAAAACTGCAGCACAGATCCATGCCATGGGTGTGGACTCCATCCTGGGACTGCCTCTCCAGACCGGTGCGACTATTCTCGTCGGCTTCCTGCTCTTCGGAGTCGCACTTCAGCACTCCGGCGGGGCAACGTTCTTCTACGATCTGGCGATGGGTCTGTTCGGCCGTTTCCGCGGGGGCTCCGCCAAAGTCTCAGTCATCTCTTCAGCATTCATGGGGATGATGAGTGGGTCCGCCGTCTCCAACGTGCTCACCACTGGTCCGATGACTATTCCAGCGATGAAGAAGGCGGGCTTCACCGGACGCTACGCGGCGGGCATCGAAGCGACGGCTGCCACCGGCGGTACGATCATGCCGCCGATCATGGGCACCGCCGCCTTCCTGATGGTGTCCTTCGTCGGCGTCCCATACGGACAGATTGCGCTGGCCGCTGTCATCCCGGCTCTTCTGTACTACATCGGAATCTTCGTTCAGGCTGACGCCTATTCTGCCAAGTCGGGCTTGAAAGGCGTTGCGAAGAATCTTCTGCCCAACGTCGGCAAGGTCGTTGTATTCGGTTGGGCTTATCTCGCGGCTCTCTTCGGCCTGGTCCTCCTCCTTGTGATCCAGAAGAATGAGAGCCAGGCTCCCTACTGGATCGTTGGATTCCTTCTCGTCGTGGCAGTCCTGTCCAAGAAGTACCGCATGGGCCTCAAAGGATTCGGAGAGTTCCTCTACAGCTCGGGCAAGACGATTGCCGAGATCCTCGGCATCATCGCCGGTGTCGGATTGATCGTCGGGGGCCTGTCGATGACCGGAGTGAGCTTGTCGCTGGCTCGCGAACTCGTCAATGCATTCTCCGGCAACCTCATTCTTGTCCTCATCGCCGCAGCCATCACGTCGTTTGTCCTGGGCATGGGCATGACGGTCTCCGCGGTCTATGTCTTCCTGGCCATCGTCATGGCTCCGGCTCTCGTGGAGCTGGGAGTCAATCCGATCGCCGGTCATCTCTTCGTCATCTACTGGGCAACGGTTTCCTACATCACTCCCCCTGTTGCCCTCGCGTCCTTTGCTGCGGCGAACATCGCGAGAACTCCACCGATGCAGACTTCCCTGGTCGCGATGCGCTTGGGCGCCGTGAAATATGTGGTCCCGTTCGCCTTCGCGCTCAATCCTGCCCTCGTCGCACAAGCACCGGTGCCCGAAGTCCTCATCACCTTCGTCTTCGCCATCGTCGGGGTATTCTTCCTCGGATGTGCCTTCGAAGGTTGGCTGGTCATCGTCGGACGCAGGCCCAACTGGATGATGCGAGCCCTCCTCATTGTGGCCGGATTGCTGACCTTTGCACCCGAGCTGGCATTCTCGGTCATCGGCGTTGCCCTCGGAGTCGTCTGCTTCTTCGTCACCCGGTTCTGGAACCTCGGGGGCGAGCATACTCCGGTCAGAATCGACGAAGACGTTCCTTCGGAAGAGTCCGTGCTTGCTGAGAAATAGTCCTATCCTCGGCTAGTCTCGGGCTATGGTCACGTTGATCCCGCAGCAGCCTGATTTCAATGGCTCCACCGCCGAGGCGGCAGTGTGGAATGCTCTGTGCGAGCAGCTTCCCGACGACACGACGATGGTTCACGGCCAGCGCCTGACCGGGGACGACAAGGACGTCGAGATCGACATCCTGGTGCTCTGGCCTGGTTTCGGCATCACCGTCATCGAGGTCAAGGGTGGTCGGGTCGGCGTCGATGACGGGCGTTGGATCACGCAGGATTCTCAGGGTCATCGCAATCGACTCAAGGTCTCCCCGCTCGAGCAGGCGATGGTCGCCAAGCACACCCTCGTCGACTATCTGCGGACCCGGGTCTCAACGTTGCCCGGGCCCATCAGCCATCTTGCGGTGCTGCCCTACACGCAGCTGCCCGAGGACTGGGACCAACCGGACGCACCTCGGCGCCAGATCGTCGACTCCACGCAGCTCGGGTCGATCGCCGATGTCATCTCCATCCAGCTGAGATACGACTTCAACCCTGAGCGCGACAATATCTCCACTCCGCACGAATTCGTCCTCAAGAACCTACGTCGGACGAATCAAGCGGTGGAGAACGTCAGTCTCAGGGCCACGGAGATCTCCGACCGCGCCGATGAGCTCAGCCGGGAACAGGCGAAGCTCATCAGCATTCTGCGCCATCAGAACCGGGCCGAGATCAGCGGCGGTGCGGGCTCGGGCAAGACCTACCTGGCGCTGCTCAAGGCCCAGTCGCTCACTCGCGAAGGCAAACGGGTCGCCCTCATGTGCTATTCCCGCGGCCTGGGCCGGTTCCTCCAGCTCTTCACCGCCCAATGGCCCGAAGAGGATCGCCCCGCCTACGTGGGCCTGTTCCATGATCTGCCGATCTCGTGGGGAGCGGCGCCCGGCAGCGATGACGATTCCGACTACTGGGAGCGCCGCCTGCCGCTGCAGCTCAAAGATCTCGCAGACGAGCGTCCGCGGAAGAAGCTCTTCGACGCGATCGTCATCGACGAGGGCCAGGACTTCAGCCTCCTGTGGTGGGAGGCAGTCCAATCGTGCCTGCGCAATCAAGTCGACGGGACACTCTACGTCTTCACCGATGAACGGCAGCGGATCTTCGGCCGTGAGGGCGAATCACCGATCACGATGAACCCGATCCAACTCGATGAGAATCTGCGCAACTCCGAACAGATCGTCGCCGGCTTCGCCGATCTCGCCCTCGAACAGCCCATTCCCCGCAATGGGCCCGGTGAGGAGATCGAGTGGAGTGAGGTCGACATCGACGATGCTCTCGCCGAGGCGGACTCCCAGGTCGAATCCCTCATGGACGCCGGCTGGAATCCCGGCGACATCGCACTGCTGACAACCGGCAGCAGACACCCGGTCCAACGAGAGATCGTCGAGACCGAAGGCACCTCTGCCTATTGGGATCAGTTCTTCGCCGCCGATGACATCTTCTACGGACACGTCCTCGGCTTCAAAGGTCTCGAACGCCCCGTCGTGGTGCTGTGCATCAACGGCTTCCGCGACCCCGACCGGACATTGGACATGCTCTACGTCGGAATGTCACGGGCGACGACGAAACTCGTCATTGTCGGTGATATGAGCGCCTTCGACCAGGTCTACGGCGACTGAAAACGACCGTCTGCTCGCATCGCCGACTGCTCTCCCATCCGAGTGCGGTTCGCCCTGGCATCGGCACCGGCTACCCTGCCATCGTCGCAGAGTCCGCCAGTGTCGCAGGATCCGGCAGCTTGCGCTTGACCAGCTTCCCGGTCGGAGTTCGCGGCAGTTCCGGGACGAAGTAGAACTCGCGGGGAATCTTGAACCGGGCCAGCCGATCGACGAGCCAGCTGCGGATCTCTTCGGCCTGCCCCGCCTCGGCGACGCCATCGGCCAACTGTACAAATGCGACGGGAGCCTGGCCCAGTTCGTCATCGGCCCTACCCACCACAGCCACATCGGCGATCTGGGGCCGCAGGGCGAGCGCATTCTCGATCTCCTGCGGGTAGATGTTGACTCCTCCGACGATGATGAGACCCGTGGCACGTTCAGCGATGTAGAGGAACCTGTCCTCGTCGAGGTAGCCCATGTCCCCTGTCGTCGCCCACGTGTCCGGATGATCCGGGTGCCTGGAGGCTGCGGTCTTCGCCGGGTCCTTGTAGTACTCGAACAGTGCCGCCGTGGCTTCGAAGTAGATGACTCCGATCTCCCCGGGCGGCAGTTCCTCACCGTCGGGTCCGCAGATGTGGACGATGCCCTTGACTCCGTCACGGCCGACCGAGCCCGGTCTCTCCAGCGCCTGCTGGCTGTCTATGATGGTCAAGCCGTTGCTCTCGGTCGCGGCATAGTACTCATAGATCACTGGGCCCCACCACTCGATCATGGCCCGTTTGACCTCGGGCGGGCAGGGTGCGGCGGCGTGGATGGCGACCTGGAGACTGGAGACGTCGAAGGAGCGTCGCACCTCGCCGGGCAGTTTGAGCATCCGGATGAACATCGTGGGTACCCACTGCGAGTGCGTGGCACGGTGCTTCTCAATCAGGCCCAGAGCCTCCTCGGCGTCGAAGCGGGGCATGACGACGACGGTGCCGCCCTGTGAGTGCGTCGTCATCACGAATCGCAGAGGTGCCGCGTGGTAGAGAGGCGCGGGCGAGAGGTAGACCGTCTCATCGTCGAATCCATAGAGGGTGCGGAACAAACTGATGAGCGGAACGTCTTCATCCTCGATGAGCAGATCGGTGGCTCCGGGCAGGATGCCCTTCGGTCGTCCGGTCGTGCCAGAGGAGTAGAGCATGTCGTCACCGCGAGGCTCGACCTCGGGCCTGAGCGCCGAGGCGGCCGCGAGCACCGCTTCATACTCATCCCAGCCGGAGAAGACCTCCCCCGCCTCACCGTCGGACACGGCATCGATGCGGATCCGGTTCTCGACCTGCCGGCACCCGGCGGCGACCTCGCTCGATTTCTCCAGCTGAGTTGACAGGAGGAGAACTCGAGCATCGCAGTCATCGACGATGTAGGCCGATTCCGCTGCAGTCAGGTGAGAATTGACGACCGTGATGATCGCGCCTGTGCGCAGTGCCGCCCACAGGGCCTCGATGATCTCGAACCGGTTCTCTGCCATGACCGCAATGTGATCGCCCTTCTCCAAACCTATCGAGCGCAGGTGGTTGGCCAGTCGCAGAGACCGGTCCTCGAGTTCGCCGAAGGTGAGCACCGCCTCCGTGTCAGCCATGATGAGCGCGGGTTTGTCGGGGTTCTTCGCGGCCCATTTTCCTGGATACATGTCACTCCCTTGTCATCGTCGACGTCGGTGGTCATCGGGTCGGTTCAGGCTCGGCCCTCGGCAGGTGCATCGGTCAGGAGGGACCGTGCGATCTGCTGCCAGGTTGCGATCATCGGTTCGGTTTGGGGGTCGAGGTGGGAGAACGTGTAGGTCACGGCCATCCCTCGCATGCTCGAGAAGAGCACGGAGAACATGTGGTCGTACGTTGTGTGAGTTGCGATGACCGGGCCGAACAGCTCGCGGGCGTTCTCCCGCACTCTCTCGAACACGCTCTTCTCGTGTGCTCTGACCTTGTCAGCGAGCGCATCGTCGGTCCGCGAGGCGATCCACAGCTCGAGTGCGGTGAAGAAGCTCGAGTGCATCAGCCCCGCCCACAGGGTCGTCACGGCCCAGTCGGAGCGCGGCCCCACCTCGCCGGCGGGCGGACGCTGTCTGGCCAGGGACCGACTGAAGTCGTCGGTGCGGCTTTCGAGATTCCGGTTCAGACGCTGCTGCCCGAGGCGGGTGACCGCAGCCGTGAGCAACTCTCGCTTCGACGGAAAATGGTGCAGAAGCCTGCCCCGGGTCACTCCGGCCTTGGCCTGGACCTTCATCGTTGTCGTCGCCGAATAGCCTTCGGCGAGAAGGCATTCGATCGTCGCGTCGAGGATGAGTTCCTTCGACCGCGCGGTCCGATCCGCCTGACCCACACGGTCGGACTGTCCGCCTCCGGCGCCAGCTGCTTCAGGCTGGTTCACAGTCACTTCGGGGCCATCCGGATCGCACCGTCGAGCCTGATGACCTCCCCATTGAGCATCGGGTTGGACACGATGTGCTCAGCCAGTGAGGCGTACTCATCGGGCTCGCCGAGGCGGGAAGGATGGGGCACCTGCTCCCCCAGGCTCGCCAGCGTCTCCTCGGAGGCCCCTTGCATGAGCGGTGTCTTGAACGTGCCGGGAGCGATGGTCATCACCCGGATCTTGCTGCTGGCCAGATCGCGGGCGACCGGCAGAGTCATTCCGACGATGCCGCCCTTAGACGCCGAATAGGCGGCCTGACCGATCTGTCCGTCGTATGCCGCCGCCGAAGCGGTGTTGATGATGACGCCGCGCTCCTCACCGATCGCGTCGATCGCCTGCATAGCCGCCGCACCGAGGCGCAGAACGTTGAAGGTGCCGATGAGGTTGACGCTGACGACCTTGGCGAACATGTCGAGTGGGAACGGCCCCTTGCGGCCGGAGACACGAGCCGCACCGCCGATGCCCGCACAGTTGACGACAACGCGCAGCGGACCCATCGCAGCAGCGGCATCGACGGCGGCCTGTACCTGCTCCTCGCTGGTGACGTCGGCCGCGAAGAAGCTGGCGTTCTCGCCGAGCTCGGCGGCCGCATCGTCCCCGCGTGAGCTCGGCAGGTCGACGATTAGCACTTTGCCCCCGGCCGCCAGCAGTCGCTTCGCCGTGGCCAGGCCGAGCCCCGAGGCTCCGCCGGTGATGAGAGCAACCTGGTCGCGAATCTCCATCTGATGACTCCTCTGCATTCGCCGAAACCACTACCTGGCGAACTTACGGTCCGTCTTGACTGTTTCTCGTCTTCGTGAAAATCTTAACGCACAATCAGTTATCTGGGTCACATTCTTCACGCCGGATTTCTTCGCCACTCGGCGCAGAAGCCGGCGCAGATTCCGGCATAGGAACCGGCACGGAAGTCGGCACCGCACAGTCACCGTCACAGAGGAGCACAGATGAACGACGCAGTCATCGTCGCCGCACGGCGCACACCGACAGGAAAGCGCAAGGGCATGCTCGCGGGCATCCACCCGGCCGACCTGGGCGCCACCGCCGTGGCCGACGTCGTTGCCCAGACCGGAATCGATCCGGCAGCCATCGACGACGTCATCTTCGGATGCGTATCCCAGTCCGGCGAACAGACCGGTGACATCGCACGCACCGTCGCCCTATCCGCCGGGCTCCCCGAGTCGGTGCCCGGCGTC
Organism: Brevibacterium sp. UCMA 11752; assembly: GCF_021532235.1. Taxonomy (NCBI): domain Bacteria; kingdom Bacillati; phylum Actinomycetota; class Actinomycetes; order Micrococcales; family Brevibacteriaceae; genus Brevibacterium; species Brevibacterium sp. UCMA 11752. Next base: position 3,515,647 of record NZ_JACBOS010000003.1, read on the forward strand.
ACCGTCGACCGGCAATGCGGCTCCTCGCAGCAGGCCGTGCACTTCGCTGCGGCCGGGCTCATCGCCGGTCACTACGATGTCGTCGTCGCAGGCGGCGTCGAGTCCATGTCCCGCGTACCCATGGGCTCATCTGCCGCCGGCGCGTCCCCATACGGTGAGAAGTTCAACGCCCGCTTTGACAACGTCAAGCCGAACCAGGGCATCGGCGCTGAGATGATCGCCGAACAGTGGAAGCTCAGCCGCACCCAGCTCGACGAACTCGCCGTGCGCTCCCACGAACTCGCAGCCGCAGCCACCGATGCCGGTCACTTCGACTCACAGATCATCCCCGTCCCCACGCACGCCGGAGAGGTCAGAACCGACGAGGGCATCCGCCGCGGCACCAGTGTGGACACGCTGGCCGGTCTCGATACCGTGTTCAAACAGGACGGCGTCGTCACTGCCGGCAACGCCTCTCAGATCTCTGATGGTTCGGCAGCCCTGCTGATGATGACCTCGGCCAAGGCCAAGGAACTTGGCCTGACTCCGATTGCGAAGGTGCACACAGCCGTCCTCGCCGGCGCCGATCCCGTCATCATGCTCACCGGCCCCATTCCCGCGACCGCGAAGGCGCTGAAGAGATCCGGGCTCTCCGTCGACGACATCGGAGTCTTCGAGATCAACGAAGCCTTCGCTTCGGTGCCCCTGGCCTGGCTGCAGGAGACCGGCGCCGACATCAACCGCCTCAACCCCAACGGCGGGGCCATCGCACTGGGCCATCCCCTCGGCGGCTCGGGTGCAAGGCTGATGACGACGATGATCCACCACATGCAGCAGCAGGGAATCCGCTACGGCCTGCAGTCGATGTGCGAGGGCGGCGGACAGGCCAACGCCACCATCCTCGAACTGCTCTGAAACTGCCTGAACCCGATCGACGAAGAGGACACCACCTGTGAAGAGAAACCTGTACAACGAGGACCACGAAGCCTTCCGCGGCACCGTCGCAACCTTCCTCGACCGTGAGGTAGTACCCCATGTCGAGGCCTGGGAGGAAGACCATCTCGTCGACAGATCGATGTGGAAGAAGGCCGCCGAGGCGGGCGTCATCGGCCTGACCATCCCCGAGGAATTCGGCGGGGCCGGGGTCGATGACTTCCGGTTCGAGATGGTCCGCAGCGAAGAGATCGCCCGCCGAGGTGTCGGCGGGACCACGAGCGGATGGGGCGTGTCCGACGGCATCGTTCCCGGCTATCTTCTGGCCTTCGGCACTCAGGCTCAGAAGGAGAAGTACCTGCCGGGCCTGGCCTCGGGCGATTCGATCAGTGCGATCGCCATGACCGAACCGAATGCCGGCTCAGACCTCCAGGGCATCACGACCAAGGCCGTACGCGACGGCGACGACTGGGTGATCAACGGTGCGAAGACCTTCATCACCAACGGCTATCACTGCGATTTCGTCATCGTCGTCGCACGCACAAATCCCGATGCTAAACCGTCCCAGGGCACGTCCCTGTTCATCGTCGATGACGGCACACCGGGCTTCGAACGAGGACGCAAGCTCAAGAAGCTGGGCATGGATGCCCAGGACACCTCGGAGCTGTCGTTCTCCGATGTGCGCGTGCCCGCCGATGCCCTCCTCGGCGAGCTCGACCAGGGGTTCATCCACCTCATGGTCAATCTGCCGACCGAACGCATGCTCATCGGATCCGGGACGTTGGCGGGTGCCAGGGCAGCACTTGCATGGACAGGCGAGTACGTCTTCACCAGACCGGCCTTCGGGCAGACGATCGGTGACTTCCAGAACACGCGCTTCGAGCTCGCCGAGCTCGAGACCCGCGTCGATGCCCTCGAAGCATTCGTCGACCGCTGCGCCCTGGCCCTCAACGCCGGAGAACTGTCTCCCGTCGATGCGGCCAAGGCGAAGTACCTCGGGTCTGATCTCGAGATCGAGGTCATCAACCGGTGTCTGCAGCTCTTCGGCGGCTATGGCTACATGCTCGAATACCCGATCACCCGAGCGTTCAAGGACAGCCGCGTCCAGGCGATATTCGGCGGATCGAACGAGGTGATGAAGGAACTCGTCGGCCGCGATATCGCCAAGCGCTACCGCAGGAAGTAGTCATTCGCCTTTGACTTCGAGGAGGACCTTTCCCTGGACGCTGCGTGAGTCGAGTTCGCCGATCGCGGTCGCAGCGTCGCTGAGCGGGTAGGTGCCGTGGATCGCGGGATTGAGCTTACCCGCAGCCACATAGTCAGCGATCGCGTCCCACTGTTCGGCGATGTAGCCGGGCCGCTCGCGGGTCGCGGCACCCCAGGCCACACCGTCGACGGAGATGTTCTTCAGCAGCAGACGGTTGACCTTGACCGAGGGGATCTCACCGGCGGTGAACCCGAGGACGAGAAGTCGGCCGTAGGGCGCGAGGACTCGGGTCGAGTCCGTGAAGCGGTCCCCGCCGACCGGGTCGAAGACATAGTCGACTCCGTTCGGGCAGATCTCCTTGGTCGCGTCCTTGAAGCCCTCTGCCATGACCACATGTGTAGCGCCGAGCTCGCGCACCGTCTGGGCCTTGGCCTCGGTCGAGACCACGCCGATGACCTCGAGGCCGATGGCCAGCGCCATCTGCACCGCCGCCGATCCGAGTCCCCCGGCTGCGCCATGGACGAGGATGGACTGTCCGGCCTTCGCCTGCGCCCTCAAGCGCAGCGCGAAGTCCGCGGTGAGCACGTTCATCGGCATTCCGGCAGCGTGGGCCAGGCTGATGCCATCAGGCACGGGCACTGTCTGCTCGTCGGAGACGACCATGAACTCCGCGAACGAGCCTTTGCCTGGAATCGCAGCCACACGGTCACCTACGGAGAACCGGGACCCAGGGCCCGCCTCGGCGACGATGCCGGCTGCTTCCGACCCGAGGACGAAGGGCAGGTCATGCTTAACCTGGTACATGCCCCTGGTCTGGAGCAGTTCGGGGAACGTCACGCCGGCATAGGCGACCTCGACGAGGACCTCGCCGTGCCCCGGAGTCGGCCGGTCGACTTCCGCAAGCTCAACATCGTCTGGTCCGGTCAGGGTGGCAACGCGAATGGCTCTCATGATTTCCTCACTGTGGATGAAAGAAGCGTGGGATGACCCACTCATCACTATCACATTCACTGGTGACCGGCATCACGATTTCAGCTTGACTCCCACGCCTGGGTTGAATACTGTGATTGAAACTGAACGATTGTTCACTCGGGAGGGTCGACGTTGACCACAGCACCTGCAGGATTCGATCCCTCAACCATCGGGCGATGGATTGAGGACCGGTTCGGAGTCACGGACTTCGGCGTCGAAGTCATGTCCATCGGACGCTCAAATCTCACTTTCACGATCACCGTGGACGGACTCCCGCGCTGGGTGCTCCGACGGCCACCGCTCGGTCACTCCGGTGGAAGTGCCCACAATGTCTCCCGTGAGGGTCGGATCATGGCAGCGCTGTCTGACAGCCCTGTGCCCGTCCCCCACGTCATCGACATCGTCGACGACCCTGAGGTCCTCGACGTGCCCTTCGTCTTCATGGAGCACTGCCCCGGGTTCGCCATCAATGAACCCTCCGATTGGGCGCGGATACCTGCTGGACCGGGAACCGACGACAAGCGGGCGTGCGCGTTCGGCATGGTCGATACGCTGGCGGCGATCCATCGCGTCGACATCGACGAGGTCGGCCTCGGGGATCTGCGCCGAAACGGCGGTCTCATCGAACGGCAGCTGCGACGCTGGCTCGGGCAGGTAGAAGAGATCTCCATGCGCGACATCCCCATCATCCATGAGGTCCACGACGCTCTGGCGCAGAGAATGCCCGATCCGGCCGGCAGCCCCGTTGGCCTGGCCCACGGCGACTTCAAGCCCAACAACATGATCTTCGCCCCCGACGGCGGTGTCAACGCGGTCGTCGACTGGGAGCTCACGGCAGTCGGCGAGGTGCTCACCGATCTGGGATACTTCGTCGCGATGCTCACGGTACCTACGGACTACACGAGCATCTGGGTGCCGACCCCCGACCTCGGTTTCCCTGAAGCCGAGGAGATCATCGACCGCTACAAGGAGGTCAGCGGACACGAGGTCCACGACGTCGGCTACTACGAGGCCTTCGCGATGTGGAAGCTCGCGTGCATCCGCGAAGGTGTCTACACGCGCCTGGTGACCGGCAAGATGGGAGACCTCGATCTCGATCCGGAAGCCGCCGGCGCCGGGGTCGAAGACCTCGCTCGCCAGGCTCTGACCCTTCTGGAGAAGTCATGAACGCACCTGAGAACAACACGACGGCTTCCTTCGGCAATACGACGGTCTCCGGCGGCGGTGTGAAGAACCCCCTTGCCGACAAGCGCGTCATCGTCACCGGCGGCGCCGGCGGGATCGGTGCGGCGCTGGCGACCGAATTGATCGCGCGCGGTGCTCGAGTCGTCCTCGCCGATCTCTCCCCCGCGGTCACCGACACCGCTGCAGTGCTCGGGTCCGGTGCGCAAGCGTGGGTGGGCGATGTATCCTCGGTCGACGGAATCGACGATCTCATCGCCTTCACCGACGACCGCCTCGGCGGGGTCGACATGTACTTCGCGAACGCCGGCATCATCGGTCCCGCGGGACTCGGTGATTCCGACGGCGATTGGGACGCGATCATCGACGTCAACCTGCGCGCCCACATCCGCGCAGCCCAAGCCCTCATCCCCCGCTGGCAGGAGGCCGGGGCAGGATATTTCGTCGCGACCGCCTCGGCGGCGGGCCTGCTCACACAGATCGGATCGGCCGCGTATTCGGTGACCAAGCACGCCTCGGTCGGGTTCGCCGAATGGGTGTCCCTGACCTACCGCGATGATGGAATCCGGGCCTCGGTCATCGCGCCGATGGGCGTCGACACCGATCTGCTGCGCGCCAGTGGTGCCGATGGGCCGGCACAGGCAGCAGTCACCGAAGCCGGCACGGTGCTCACACCCGCCGCCGTCGCGAACGTCGCCCTCGATGCCGTCGAAGCAGAGCAGTTCCTCATCCTCCCCCACCCCGAGGTGCTCGACATGTACCGCATGAAGGGCAGCGACTACGACCGCTGGCTCAAAGGCATGAGCCGCTATCAGAACCGACTCAACGAAGCCAACCGACTCAAAGAGGAGACCACACATGCTGGAAACGACTGAACGCGGCCGCGACTACCAGGAGCGCCTGTCGAAGTTCATGGACGACTACGTCTACCCCGCGGAGTCCGTCTATGCCCAGCAGATGGCGGCGGCAGACAGCCCGCACACGCAGCCGCAGATCCTCGAGGACCTCAAGGCCGAGGCCAAGAGCCAGGAACTGTGGAACCTCTTCCACCCCGATCCCCAGTGGGGGCCGGGACTGACGAACCTCGAGTACGCGCCCCTGGCCGAGATCACCGGCCACAGCATCGAGATCGCGCCGGAGTCCATCAACTGCAACGCCCCCGACACGGGCAACATGGAAGTCTTCACTCGCTTCGGCACCGCTGAGCACAAGGAGAAGTACCTGGGGCCGCTGCTCAACGGTGAGATCGCCTCGGCATTCGCCATGACCGAACCCGCGGTTGCCAGCTCCGATGCCACGAACGTCGAGATGCGCATGGAACCCACGGAGGACGGCTTCGTCCTCAACGGCCGCAAATGGTTCGCCTCGAATGGCATGCACCCCAATTGCCGTGTGCTCATCGTCATGGGCAAAACCTCGCCCGACGCCGAGGTGCATCGTCAGCAGTCGATGCTCGTCGTCCCGATCGATGCCCCCGGTGTCACCGTGGTGCGCAACCTCCCAGTCTTCGGTTACCACGATCGGGAGGGCCACGCCGAGATCACCTTCGAAGATGTCCGTGTCCCCGCCAGCGACATTCTCAAGGGCGAAGGTGAGGGCTTCGCGATCAGTCAGGCCCGTCTGGGCCCGGGCCGAATCCACCATTGCATGCGTGCGATCGGTGCGGCCGAACGAGCACTGGAGCTCATGGTCAAGCGCGCCGAGGAGCGGGTGACCTTCGGTGAGAAGCTGTCGTCTCGTGCGAACATCCAGGACTGGATCGCCGAGGCCCGGATCGAGATCGATCAGGCCAGGCTGCTGACGCTGCATGCGGCGGACATGATGGACAAGCACGGCAACAAGGTCGCGAAGAACGAGATCGCTGAGATTAAGGTCGTCGCCCCGGTCATGGCGCTGAAGATCATCGATCGTGCGATCCAGGTCCACGGCGGCGCCGGTGTCACCGAGGACTTCCCGCTGGCCAGCATGTGGGCGCACATGCGCACCCTGCGCCTGGCCGACGGCCCCGATGAGGTGCACAAACGCTCAATCGCTCGGAACGAGATGAAGAAGTACCGCAAATAGCTGGTCAACTGGACAAGCTGTGCGCCACCCCATTCAACGATGAAGGAAGTGAAGAGATGAGCACGTGGACAGACACCCGTCCCTGGCTGAAGACCTGGGGAGATCTTGCGAACGAGCCGCACACCTTGGAGAAGTCCACAACGCTGCGCGACCTGGCCGCGACGGTCGCAACGTACGGTGATGAAGAGGCCATCAGCTACTACGGGCTCACGCTGACTTGGTCGGAATTCGACCGGTACTCCACCGCATTCGCTGCTTATCTGTCGGAGCAGGGCATCGGGTTCGGCGACCGGGTCGCCATCTATGATCAGAACACTCCCGCCTTCATGATCGCCACCTACGGAATCTGGAAGGTCGGTGGTGTGGTTGTGCCGCTCAATCCCATGTATCGAGGCGAGCTCGAGCACATCTTCGCCGATGCCGAGGTCAAGGGGCTCATGGTCTCAAAGGCTGCATTCCTCAATCGCGTCGCTCCTTATGCGGCATCTCTTCCTGTGGTTGTGCTCAACGATGATCGCGGCTTCCAGACCGATGGCCCCGAGGCGATCTTCTCCATGTTCGATGAGCTGCCCGGAACTCCTGGTGAGAATCCCGGCGCGGATCAGGTGCCGAATCTCCCCGATTTCCAGGCCGTCGTCCAGTCCAGGCTGGATACCGATTTCACACCGGTTGCTCCGAAGCCCGAAGACAGAGCGATTGTCGTCTACACCTCGGGGACTTCGGGCCGGTCGAAGGGAGCATCGGGGACTCACGCCTCCGTGTCGAGCAACTCCCGCTACTGTGTGCGGACACCGTCGTTCGAGCCAGGCGATGGCTTCCTCACTTTGGCGCCGATCTTCCACATCACTGGCTTCGTCTGCCAGTTCATCGCGGGTGTCGCCGGGGGCGCACGTCTGGTCCTCAACTATCGTTTCGACCCGGGATCGCTTCTCGAACTCTTCCTGCGCGAGCGGCCGACTTATATGGCCGGACCGGCGACGGTCTACACCGCGATGTTGGCTCATCCGTCTGCGACACCCGATCACTTTTCATCGTTCAAACGCATCATGTCCGGCGGTGCGCCGCTGCCCGAGGGATTGGTGAACAAGTTCGAGCAGAGGACCGGCGTCTACATCGGCCAGGGATACGGCCTGACAGAGACCTGCGCTCAGGTCGCCACCGTCCCCCCTGGACTGCGAGCACCGGTTGACCCTGACAGCGGCAATCTCTCCTGCGGTCTGCCCCAGCCGGACACCATGATCCGCATCCTCGATGACTTCGGCGAACCACTGGGCCCCAACGAGATCGGCGAAGTCGCCATCTCGGGACCTGAGGTCGTTTCCGAATACATCAACAATGAGAAGGCCACCGCCGAACAGATCCCGAATGGGGAGCTGCGCACCGGCGACGTCGGATACATGAACGAGGACGGATGGCTCTTCATCGTCGATCGCAAGAAGGACATGATCAACGCCTCCGGGTTCAAGGTCTGGCCGCGGGAGGTTGAGGACGTCCTCTACACACACCCTGCAATCCAAGAGGCAGCAGTTGTCGGCATTCCCGACGAGTACCGCGGCGAGAGTGTCGCCGCGTTCGTGACTCTGCAGTCGGGCCCTGAAGCCGACGAGGTCACCGAGGCTGCGATCGTCGAGTTCTGTCGCGAGAAGTTGGCCTCGTACAAAGCGCCACGTCAGGTGACCATCATCGACGAGCTGCCCAAAACCAGCTCAGGCAAGATTCTGCGCCGCACCATTCGCGCCGATGCCGTTGCTGCGGCCCAGGAGGCGAAAGCAGGGGCAGCCGGTACCGACTGATCCGCCAATCGACTGCACGCTGCCAATGACGTCAGCCTGCCACGGCCGCCGCGTCTGCTTGACGCGGCGGCCGTGTTAGTTTGTTTGGGCATTCCGGACGGGCGGCTGCGGTGGCGGTTCTGCTGCCTCAGGCAGAAGTTTCCGTTGCCTTGATCTCGACTGCCACACTGTTGAGATGTGCCTGCATTGCGTTCGCGGCCGCATTCGCATCTCGGCTGCATATGCCTTCGATGATGGCCAGATGCTGGGGCAGCGACTCTGCAGGTCGGCCCGGCTTCTGAGCCAGTCTGTACTGGTAGCGAACCGCTTGGCCTCGCAGGCGCTTGATCGTTTCGGCTGCAACCTGCTGTCCGCTGATTTGGATGATCAGCGCGTGCAGCTCCTTGTTCCCCGCAGAGTAGGCTTCCCTGTCATTGTGTTCGACGGCTTTGCTCATCCGACGGCCGATCTCGCGCAATTGTTCGATTTCCGTGGCGGAAACTCGTTCGGCCGCTTTGCTGGCGCAGAGTGACTCGAGTGCGCCCCTGACTTCCGTGATCTCAACGGCTTCATCTGCAGACACGGCTCTTACACGTGCGCCGCGGTTCTGCACGCGTTCGATGAGTCCTTCTGAGCTGAGCTCGGTCAGGGCTATCCGCACGTTTCCACGCGACGCTCCATACTCCTCGGCCAGATCAGCTTCGATGAGCCGCTGGTTCGGCACCAATTGTCCGGACACGATTGCGTCGCGGAGTCGACGACCGAGCTCAGCAGCGGTGACACGTAACGCGCCGCTCGATTGCCTATCCGGTCTGCCTCTCGATGCCTCTGTGGAGACGCCCATTCCTATTCACTCCGAAACTTGATGTGCTCGTCTTACACAGACTATCTGGTGATGTCATCGAAAGTTGACCTGAATTTGATTGTCAACATTATTGTTAACAATGTAGAGTCAGTTGCATCAGCGACGATTAATAAGCCAGAAAGGCGACAATGATGTCCTTTGCACCTACGCCAGGTTGGTTGGATTGGGAACGCAATCGATCAGTGCCGGACCTCCAATTACCGGTAGGAACGGTTGACGCTCATTGCCATGTGTTCGGCCCTGGCGATGTCTACCCGTTCTCTCCAACCAGAAAATACACTCCGTGTGACGCTTCGAAAGCGGATCTGTTCCAGCTGCATGAGGATCTCGGCATCAGTCGTCGAGTGATCGTCCAAGCGACTTGCCATGGCACTGACAATTCTGCCCTTCTCGAGGTGCTCCGAACGGCTCCGTCGTCTTCACGCGGCGTCGTCTCCGTATCGCCTGAGATCACCGAGAAGGAACTGAGCTTGCTGCACGAGCAGGGTGTGCGCGGGGTCCGGTTCAATTTCGTCAAGCGTCTGGTCAGTCGTTCTCCGTTTGCCGAACTTAAGCTGATTGCCGACAGGATCAAAGCTTTCGGATGGCATATCGTCATCTACTTCGAAAGCGCAGACCTGCCTGAGCTCACCGATTTTCTCGCCGGGCTCCCCGTCCCCCTCGTTGTCGACCATATGGGCCGGCCGGATGTTTCAGAGTCAGCCGCTGGACCCGAATTCACCAGTTTCATCTCATTCGTCGACAGAACTTCGGCATGGGTCAAGGTCAGCTGTCCTGAGAGAATCTCGCGCTCGGGGCCATACGCACAATCAGGTGAAAAACACGTCTACGAAGATGTTGCCCCCTTTGCTCGGCGGGTCATCAGAGAATTTCCCGACACTGTGCTCTGGGGCACCGACTGGCCACACCCGAATCTCAAATCACACATGCCCGATGACGCCGTCCTGCTGAACTATCTGGCTCAGATCACTGAATCGGACGCTCAGTTACGGCGAGTGCTGGTTGACAATCCCACCACACTCTATTGGGCCTGAGCCTTCCGGAAGCGAGCACGCAAAACCATGGAAACCACCAACTCTGCCAATCGAATCAACCGACTGCCGATCACTCGATTCCACAAAATCATCATCGTCGTCGTGGCCGTGGCCTACTTCTTCGAATTCGCCGACATCAATACGTTTTCGACCACGGCACCCAAGATATCCCAAGTCTGGGGCCTCGACGTCAACCACATCGCCTACATCACGTCGATTTCATTCGTGGGAATGTTCTTCGGCTCCCTGATCGGTGGATGGTTGGCTGATCGAGCAGGCCGCAAGACAGCTTTCCTCTACACCACCGTTTGGTTCTCTGTCTTCTCTGCTGCGACGGTGTTCGCATGGAACATCTATGCGATGGGAATCCTGAGATTCCTCACCTGCGCCGGACTCTCAGCGATGACTGTCGTCGCCGTCATCTACGTCAATGAGATCTTCCCTGCGAAGGTTCGTGGAAAATACCTCGCGTATGCGATGGTGATCGGGATCTGCGGCACCCCGGTGACTAACCTGATCGCAAGCGCGATTGTTCCGATCAACGACTGGTCATGGCGACTGGTATTCCTGTGGGGCACCCTCGGCGTTGTCATTCTCTTCATGATTCGGCACCTGCCCGAATCGCCCCTTTGGCTCGAAAGCAAGAGGCGATTCTCTCAAGGTGAGGGCGTTCTCCAGGACATGGAGACCAAGGTAGCCGCCTTCGCCGGGGAGCTTCCCACACCACTGGCGCCCGTGGCAGAAGTCCGCGAACAGAAGACCTCCGGGCTGCGGACGATTCTGCAGCGGCGCTACTTGGTTCCTCTGCTCGTCCTCACCGTCCTGTGGGTAACTCAGACCGTCGGCTTCTTCGGGTACTCCAGCTGGGCACCGACGTTGCTGTCCAAACAGGGGATCAGCATTGAGGATTCCATCCTCTATGTCGCTCTGGCCACAATTGGCGCACCGCTCGGTTCCCTGCTCGCCGCATTCGTCACAGACAAGTTCGAACGCAAATGGCTGCTCGTCATCTTCGGCACGACGATCGGCATCTCAGGACTGCTCTACGGCCTCACTTTCAACCCAATCATGGTCGTCGTGTTCGGTTTCCTGGTCAACATGTTTGAGCGTGGCTACACGTCGCTTGCTTACGCTTACTCGCCAGAGCTTTTCGATACTCGAACCAGATCGTTGGGAACAGGCATCGCCTATGGAATCGGTCGTCTGTCCAATGCCATCGGGCCCCTGGTGATCGCGTCACTGTATACCTCGACCGGTTACGCCTCCGTATTCGTCTTCATCGCGAGCATATGGGTAGTCGGTGCGATCGTCCTGGCTCTGTTCGGGAGGAACACGAAAATCCCTGTGGTCCAACGAGCCGATAGCGCGTTAACAAAGACTGCCTCGGCGATCGGAGACGAAAAGTGAAGATGGCAGATCGTGCTCACCGCGGTTTCGCTCCGACCAACGACCAGAGCGCCATCAGGATGTGTCTGATGCGCGGCGGCACATCTCGTGGCCCGTTCTTTCTGGCATCGGATCTACCCGCGAACATTGAGACCCGCAATCAGGTTCTTCTCGCGGCTATGGGAAGTCCGCATCCATTGCAGGTGGATGGCCTCGGCGGTGGGCATCCCCTCACCAGCAAAGTCGGAATCGTCTCACCCTCACCACTAGATGAGGTCGATGTCGACTTCGAGTTCGCTCAGCTCCAGCCGAATGAAACATCGGTCCAAACGACGGCCAACTGCGGGAACATGCTTTCTGCTGTCGTGCCGTTTGCCGTGGAGTCTGGATTGATCATCCCAGACTCCGATTCCACCGAGGTCACGGTGAGAACTACCAACACTGGTCTCATCGCGACCATCACAATTCAGACACCGCGGGTGCCTGGGCGGAACGACCGAGCTGTCAGGTACGAGGGGGCAACGGCGATCGACGGCGTGGCGGGAACATCGAGTCCGGTGTCGATCATGTTCGTCAATACTGCTGGTTCAATTGCGCCGAGCCTTCTGCCCACCGGCAACCGACTCGACTCGCTTCCACTTCCTGACGGTTCCCAGATCGAGGCCACCATGATCGACAACGGCCAGCCTTTGGTGCTGCTGCGAGCAGAGGATCTCCGTCTCAGCGGTTCGGAAGAGACGACCGATCTGGCATCCGACTCCACACTGGTGAACACACTCGAACATCTGCGCCTTGTGGCCGGTCACAGGATGGGAATGGGCGATGTAACAGACAAGAGCTATCCGAAGATGACCATTATCGCGCCCCCAACCGATGGCGGTGCGATAAAGACCCGAAGCTTCATCCCACACACGGTTCACCCCTCGATCGGAGTGCTGGCGGCGCTGACCGTTGCGACCGCAGCAAGCACAGACGGCACTATCGCCTTTCCCCTGTCTGATTCGGGAGAGGGAGAACTGCGCACCCTGGACATCGAACACCCCAGTGGCGCGTTTCCAGTGGACCTGCAGGTCCGAGACAACGAGGTCATTCGATCGGGGCTCACCAGAACGGCTCGACTTCTCATGGCAGGTCAGGTATTCGTCCCCCGGTCCATTTGGAATTCTCCGCCCACCAAAAATCCGACTCACTCAGAAGGAACCCAACGTTGATCATCGATTGCCACGGACACTACACAACAGCGCCGGCCCCACTTGGTCTTTGGCGAGACGCTCAGATCGCTGCACTTGGAAATGGACCAGCACCGGATGTGGGCGGACCGAGGATCAGCGACGACGAGATTCGAGAATCACTCGAAGGCAATCAGCTGCGGTTGATGGACGAACGCGGAATCGATGTCACGATCTTTTCTCCACGAGCCTCATTCATGGCCCACCACCTTGGTGATTTCTCAACTTCCAGCGCCTGGGCAAGCATCTGCAATGACCTCTGTGCTCGAGTCGCCCGCCTGTATCCGGACCGGTTCTCCCCCGCGATCATGTTGCCACAAGCTCCCGGAGTTGATCCGGCAAGCTGCGTGGATGAGATCGATCGCTGTGTCAACGAGCACGATGTGGTGGCGCTCAACATCAATCCTGACCCTTCCGGCGGTCACTGGACGTCACCACCGCTCACCGACGAGTCATGGTTTCCGATCTACGAGAAGATGGTCGAATACGGACTGCCCGGAATGGTCCACGTATCAACATCAGTCAATCCAGCATTTCACACAACTGGAGCCCACTATCTCAACGCGGACACCACAGCAGTCATGCAGCTCATCGAGGGCGACCTCTTTGACAGATTCCCTGAGCTGAAACTCGTCATCCCCCATGGTGGCGGCGCTGCCCCTTATCATTGGGGGCGCTTTCGTGGTCTCGCACAGGCCCTCGGAAAACCAGACCTCGAGCAGCACCTCCTCGGCAACGTCTACTTCGACACATGCGTCTATCACCAGGCTGGGATCGACGAGTTGCTCTCGGTCATTCCTGTGGACAATGTTCTCTTCGCCTCGGAGATGATCGGCGCAGTGCGCACCGTTGATCCTACAACTGGATTCAATTTCGATGACACAGTCCGCTATATCCGCAATGCTGAACTGACTGAGCAAGAGCGCCAAGCCATCCTCGAACGCAATGTGCGACGAGTCTATCCCCGCCTCGACGCCCAACTGCCTTCGCCGGCGATTTGATCCCTGTCTTCAGTCTGTGAGGTCGTCGTCGATCTCTCAAGTGCCATCAGCATTCGAACCACCAACGGAAAAGGAAGATACTATGTTCGACCTCGGTGTAGTACACACGAAGACGCAACGTCCCGACCCTGAACACGTTGAGAGACTGAGCGCGTTCGGAGTTGCAACCATTCACGAGGCTCTGGGGCGTGTGGGCCTGATGCGCCCTTATATCCGGCCAGTCTACTCATCGGCCAAACTATGCGGGCCAGTCATCACCGTCCTCCTGCAACCCGGCGACAACTGGATGTTGCATGTCGCGGCCGAACAGGTGCAGGAAGGCGATGTCATCGTCGCCGGATGCACTACCGAAAGCGACGACGGCTTCTTCGGAGAACTTCTCGCCACTTCGATTCGAGCTCGCGGCGGACGTGGGCTCGTGATCGATGGTGGCTGCCGAGACACCGCTGAACTAGAGGACCTTGATTTTCCGGTCTTCTCCCGCGCCATCAATGCAAAAGGAACGGTCAAGGCAACTCTGGGGTCGGTGAACGTCCCTGTTGTCTGTGCCAATGCGCTTGTTCACCCGGGCGACGTGGTCGTAGCCGACCATGACGGCGTCGTCGTTGTGCCTCGGGATCGAGTTGCCGACGTTGTCCACGCTGCTCAGCGGCGTGAAGACAATGAAGAGGCTAAGCGCCAACAGTTCAGGCAGGGTCAGTTAGGACTCGATATCTACTCCATGCGTGACTCTCTGCAGAACACTGGTTTGAAATACCTCGACTGAGCTGCTGGCGAAGACGCGGCAGAAGTTACGTCAGGCTCACGGTCTTCGCTCCGCCGAGGCGGGCGAAGCGATCCGGCTGGCAGGTGAGCAGGATGACCTGAGCACTCTTCCCAACCGTGCTCAGGATGACGTTGAGCGCGTTGAGCCGCTGCGCATCGGCAAAGCCGAAGGCGTCGTCGAGGACCACAGGTGCCCCAGAATCACTGTCGACGAGTGTTGCCACTGCGAGTCTGCCGATGAGCGCAAGCTGCTCCTTCGTTCCGCCTGACAGCGATTCGAAGGGCACGGTTCGTTCGTTCAAGGTGCGTGAGACGATCTCAAGGTCCTCGGAGACCTCAACCGACAGTCCCTGCCCGAAGACCAGCCTGCCCAGACGCTCGATCTGCTCCTTGAACGGAGCCACGTACTTCCGCTGGGACTCTTCCTTGTGTTTGAGGACTGTGGTGCGCAGCAGGTTGATTGCCGTCGCCTGACGGGCCAGCCGTGCCTGCTTCCTCAGAGCCGATTCCAGCGCCTCTTCGGCAGCCGCAAGCTTTTCGTAGATGCCTTCACTGGCACGATCGTCGATGAGGGCAGATAGACGATCGACCTCCTGTCGCACTTCCTCTCGCTGGGCTTCCTTGCTGCCGACGAGTTGCCGCACGTTCTGCAGCTGCATCTCCAAGGACTCTGGGTCGGCTGCCTCGTAGGCGACTCGTGCTTCGTTGACCTGTGAGTCGACATTCGACGCTTGAGCCTTCGCAGACTTCACCGCTTCTTCCAGATCGGCGTCAGAGTTCGTCGTCCTTGCCGCAGCCAGACTGCTCGTCAGTCGCTCGTGCTGAGTTTCGGCTTCTTTCAGGCTGGTCTGTGCCCGGACCGTCTCCACGCGCGCGTCATCTCTGTTCGTGCGAGTTCGTTCGAGTTCGACGCGGGCGGCATCCACCGCGGACTGAGCGTCGTCGACAGTCTTCTCGGACTCTGTGACTGCCTTTTCGAGCTCGTTGAGGGTTCTCTCATCATGAGGACTGTCTGCCTCGGCGCCGTCCTCGGGATTGCCCTCGGTGCTTGGGCCGATTCCATCGGTTCCGAGGATCTGCTGTGCGCGAGCGAGCGCGGCTTCAAGCTTGTCGCGCCTGTCCTGGCCCAGGAGTACCTTGAGCGTCGAATCGGCCTCTGCCTTGACTGCTTCTGCATCAGCACGAACATCGGCTCTTTCCCGGGCTTGGGCCACGGAGTCGACATCGAGGCGCTGCAGCTCTGCGTCGAAGGCTTGTTTGGCCGAGGCCAGTGCCTTGTCCAGCTCGACCGGCGATGCTCCCGGACGCACGGTGATGTCAGCGATGCCCTCGATCGTGATTCGCACGTCCTTGATCGCGGCGAATTCTCCAGTTGCACCATCACCCAGCGCGGTTCCATCGACATCTATGGCCTGTGAGCCGAGGCGCTTCGCAACGATCTGTGCCGCGGCAGAGGTCTTCGCATTCTCCGCGATCCTCACCTCCGTCTCCAGCGAGATCAGCGCCTCGACGTCCTTGGTGGTGACCGCAATCGACCCGATCGTCGCCTGTGCCCGGCTCTTCTTCTCATCATGGTCACGGATAGTGTCGAGTCGACGGGTGAGTTCGGTGAGGTCAGTGCGGGCACGCGCCTCGGTCACGTCTTTGGCTGCAGCCTTCGCCAATGCACGTGCCTCGTCGAGCGCGCGCTGCTTGTCCTCGAGGGTCTTCTGCGTGCGAGCGAAGTCCGAGTCGATGTCACTTTGCGTCGCTTCAAGGTCAGTGACCGAAGTCCGGGTCGCAGTCACGGTCTCCTCGGCCGCAGCGACATCGTCGATGAGCTGTGTGCGTCGGTCCAGAGCGTCCCGGGCGATCTGCTCATCACGCTGTGCCGACTTCGCCTGTTCCATCGTCTGTTCGAGCACTGCTTTGAGTTCAGCCACGGCCTTCGCCGCCTGTTCGGCTTCGTGACGGTCATTCAGGGCCTGTGACAGCTGCCCCCGGACGGATTCCAGACGGGCAGCCGCCCTGGCGTGGTTGTCGACGAGCTCGTCCATTCCGCGGCTGCGTTCACGCAGCTCTTCGAAAGCGGCTTCGGCACTGGGGACTTCAGCATTTGCCGCTTTGTAGTCTCCGGTCTCTTTGCCGGATTTGGTGAAGTACTTCGAATATTCGACTTCGATCCGGTCGAGGAAGTCGTCGTGATCGGCGACCTCGATGCCCGATTCGTTGAGCGCGGAGTGCAGTGCCTTGATCTGAGCCAGCGGCGCCTGGGCCAGGCTTTCTCCCTGCGCCACGTCAAGGGCGACGAGGAGATCGACATCGACGGTGTCGGCGAGGATCGAGAGGAACCGGTCGTGGGCGTCATCGCTGCTCAGCTGTTCCGGTCTGGGTCTGATCACGCTGAGTTCGGTGAAGGGCTGTTTGATCCACCGCTTCCGGTACTTGATTTCGTAGTCCCCCGTGCTCAGGTGCAGGTCCACCTCGGGTCCGGCATCGACACCGACGGGTTGGGTCTCTTTGACACTGGCCTTGCGCGAGCTCGATTTGTCTTCGCGCAGATGGGTGATGGCTTCATGGATTGAGGACTTGCCGACCTCGTTGGGTCCCTCGACGACGGTGACGCCATCGCCGAATTCGACTCGGGAGTCCGCAATGCCTCGGTAATTGCGCAGGTGGATGGAATGGAATCTCATGATCCGCTCCTCGCAAATCGATACAGCAGCCCCAGTGCGTCCTGTGCCGCTGCAGCAGTTGGGTCGTCTCCTGCCGCGGCTTCCGCCAATTCGTCGAGGGTCTCCTGCAGGTATCCGCTCAGACCGAGGTCGGCGAAGTCTTCGTCGGCGGCGACCACCGCAATGTCCGTGTGCCGTTCCCACAGCGAGACGAGAGCGAAGAGGTCTGCGGCGTGGTCGAGGACTTCATCGAGGCGCGACTTCGCTGCTGTGGACAGTGTGCCTCTGAGAACGAGCCAGACTGCGGTGCTGTCCTTATTCGGGATGTCGGTCAGTCGCTGTTCGAGGCGGGTGACGTCCTCGTCCGAGTTCACGTCCTCCTCGACGACGAGGTAGGACCAGCGGCCGATGTGCACCTTCTCCACCGCGCTTGTATGCGTCTGGGGGTCGACATCGACGAGGAGGACATTGCCGGGATCGTCCTCGCGTCGAGAGGTCACCTCCGGGGCACCTGGGTACCAGATCGTCTCGTCGACGGAATAGGTGGCGTGCCTGTCACCCAGTGCGACGAACTGGGCACGGCCCTCCTTCACCACAGCCTTGAGACTGTCGGTGTCGATCGTGGCCAGAGATTCCCGATCGGGATCCAAGGTGCTCACGGCACCGTGGCCGGCGATGATGCGCACGTACCCTGGAGCCACCTCGGCGAGGTTCTGGGTTGCTTGGGCGACCAGGTCGCCTTGGGGACGTTTCGAGAACCACGGGGCACCGACGATTTCGACGCCCGGGATGACTTCGAACGGTTCGCTGTCGCGCAGGACGTGGACGTGGTCAGGCTGCCGGGACATGAAGGCGGGGGAATCGTAGATGGAGGCGGCGTCGAGGGGATCGTGATTGCCCGGCAGCAGGACGACGGGCACAGTGAAGGCGGCCAGAACCTCGAAGGTGCGGGAGATGATGGCTCGGTCGAGTTGGTTGGACTCGAACACGTCACCGCAGACGAGGACGAATTCGCATGACTGCTCGGCAGCGATCTCACCGATGCGCTTGACGGCATCGAGGCGGGCACGGTGAAACCGCGGGCGGGCTTCGGCACTGAGATAGTGCGCCGTCATGCCCAACTGCCAGTCTCCGGTGGCGACGAATCTCATGGGTTCCTCCTAGGTTCTCCCCCATCCTATGTATGCACATCCACCCTACGGACAGGCACTGACATGGAATGTGAAACAGGTCATACTCGCGGGGCGCGAAGGCAGCGATTCAGCCGGTCCCGCAAATCCTGCGGACCCGTGCCGCCGAAGTTTGTAACCCAGCCCACCCTTACTTAGGTTAGGCTATGCATCATGAACACGACCGGGACGATGAACATCACTGCGCTGCACGCCTCGGGCCTGCATTTGGGCTACGACCGCACACCGGTCGTCCATGACGTGTCCGTCTCAATCACTCCCGGTCGGGTCACGGCACTCATCGGACCCAACGGCAGCGGGAAGTCGACCGTGCTGCGGTCCCTGGCTCGTCTGCATCCGATCAGCTCCGGCGAGGTCACCATCGCCTCGGCGGGGTCGACCACTCCGACGCCCGCGCTGTCGGCACGCGAATTCGCCCGTACGGTCACTCTGCTCTCCCAGTCCCGACCGCATCCTTCCGGGCTGAGTGTGCGTGAGATCGTCGCCTTCGGTCGCCACCCGCACCGGCGCCGCTTCGCTTCCCTCACCGATGCTGACAGGGCCGCGATCGATCAGGCTCTGGAACTGACCGGCACCGACTCGATGGCCGAGCGTGCCGTCGATCAGCTCTCCGGCGGCGAGCTGCAGCGCGTCTGGCTGGCCACCTGCCTGGCACAGGAGACCGGGGTCCTGCTGCTCGACGAACCGACGAACCACCTCGACCTGCGCTATCAGGCCGAGATCCTCGACCTCATGCGCGACCTCGCCGACGATCACGGAACGGCCGTCGGCGTCGTTCTCCACGATCTCAACCATGCAGCCGCGGTCGCCGATGACATCGTCCTGCTCAGCCAGGGCCGAGTCAGATCCACGGGCACCTGCGAAGAGGTATTCACCGCCGACGTGCTCACCGAGGTCTACGGGCTGCCGATCCGCACGCTCGTCGATGAGGACACCGGGATGGTGCGCATCGAGGCGCTGCCCCGCCGTCGCCGTGCACTCGCAGCAGCTTCCTGAATCCATCACTGACAACACCGTTGCTTCACCTCTGAAGAAGGAGACACCTCTGTGAATACCCTGTCCCCAACACGTCCGCGCAAGCGCGTCATCGCCTTCGCTTCCCTCTCCGCCGCCTGTGCCCTCGCGCTGTCCGCCTGCGGCACGACGGGCACCGAGGCTTCGGCCGAAGACGGAAACTCCGAGTCGACCTCCGAAGCATGCGCGGACGACTCGAGCACCACCTCGGCGGACCCAGTCTCCGTCAAGGACGACACCGGCCACCAGATCAAACTCGACAAGCCCGCATCTACGGTCGTCTCACTCGAATGGCAGTACACCGAAGACCTGCTCTCCCTGTGCGTCGATCCTGCTGCCGTCGCCGATGCGAAGGGCTTCACCACCTGGGATACGGCAGAGAAGCTGCCCGAGAACACGACCGAC
The DNA here is from genome assembly GCF_021532235.1 of Brevibacterium sp. UCMA 11752. Taxonomy (NCBI): domain Bacteria; kingdom Bacillati; phylum Actinomycetota; class Actinomycetes; order Micrococcales; family Brevibacteriaceae; genus Brevibacterium; species Brevibacterium sp. UCMA 11752. The sequence goes on from NZ_JACBOS010000003.1 coordinate 3,535,299, forward strand.
GTCGGCACCCGGCAGGAGCCGAATGTGGAGTCGATCCTCTCGGCCAACCCTGATCTCGTCATCATCGAGACAACCTCCCGTGACGACAAGATCGTCGGCCAGCTCGAGGACCAGGGCATCCCTGTCATGGCGATGACCGGAGCCGACGGCAAGGACCCGGTCGCCTATATGAAGGACACCTTCTCCACCGTCGCCGAGGTCACCGGCCGCGGCGAGCGCGCCGATACCGTGCTGGCCGAATTCGATGCGAAGGTCGAGGAGTCGAAGAAGGCGCTCGAATCCGCCGATCTCGACACCAAGGAATTCGTCTACTTCGACGGGTGGGTGAACGGCTCGAATGTGGCGCTGCGTCCCTTCGGTCAGGGATCGCTCTTCGGTGAACTCGGCGAGGAACTGGGCCTGAAGAATGCATGGAACGGCGAGGTCGATCCCGCCTACGGACTGGGCCAGACCGATATCGAGGGCATCTCGAAGGTCGGCGACGCGAACTTCTTCTACACCGGCACCGATGATCCCGAGTCCGAGGACTATGTCGAGCTCCTGGAGAAGAACGACATCTGGTCCAACATTCCCGCCGTCAAGGATGATCGCACCTTTGCGTTCCCCTCCGGGATCTGGACCTTCGGCGGACCGAAATCGTCCGAGCAGGCTCTCGACGCCTACGTCGAGGCGCTGACCAAGTAGTCCATGACTCCTCCCGCACCCACGACCATGCCCACGACCACCTCGGCAAGCGATGGCTCGAAGCCGAAGCCTGCCTCACCCGAGCGAAAGGCCGGAGTCTTCAGTGCGCTCTCGGCCACCGGGGTCCTGCTCGGCCTGGTCATCGTCCTTGCTCTGCTCTCGGCATGGCACATCACGCAGGGCACCTCAGGGATCGGATTCCGTGACCTGTTCGCGACCCTGACCGGATCCATGTCTTCCTCCGCCGAGGCTGGTCCGAGTGCCCGTGACATCCTCATCGGGTCCCGGCTTCCGCGCGTGGGTGCGGGAATACTCGTCGGTGTCGCCCTCGGCGTCGCCGGTGCGCTGTTCCAGTCGCTGGCCCGCAATCCGCTGGCCTCACCAGACACCCTTGCCGTGACCGGTGGTTCGTACTTCGCAGTCACCGTGGTCACCGCCTTCGGCATCGCGATCCCGGTGTGGGCCTCCGGAGGCGTCGCCTTCATCGGCGGGCTGCTCGCCGCAGCTCTGGTGCTCGGGCTTGCCGGTGGTGCGGCATCGTCGACGACCCGCCTCGTGCTCGCCGGCACTGCGACCGCCTTGGCGCTGCAAGCCGGCACCTCGACCCTGCTCATCCTGTTCCAAGAGGAGACGACGAGTCTCTACTCTTGGGGTTCAGGCACCTTGAATCAGCTCGATGGGACCGCCGCGATCCGCAGCATTCCCGTCATCACCATCATCGTCGCTGCCGCAGTCCTGCTGTCGCGACGCCTGGATCTGCTCAGCCTCGGCGATGATGCCGCCTCCGTCCTCGGTGTGCCGATCCGGTCGACTCGCGCGATCGGGATTCTGCTCGCAGTCATCCTCACCGCAACGGCTGTGACTTTGGCCGGGCCGATCGGATTCGTCGGTCTGTGCGCACCGGTCATCGCCCGGCTGCTCGCTCGGCTGGTGCCGGTGCTGGGCCGACATGCAGTGATGATTCCGGCCACGGCGCTCATCGGCGCAATCATCGTCATCCTCGCCGACGCCGTGCTGCGCGCCATCGTCGGAGCCACGGAGGCGATCACCCTGCCCTCGGGTGTGACGACCACGGTGCTCGGTGCGATCGTCCTCGTGCTGCTGGCGAGATCCATGCGCGCTTCGGGGCCTGCCCAGGCGACCTCGGCGGCGCAGTCCCGGATGCACGGTCCGCGTCGGGCTGGGCTCGTCATCGCGTTCGGCGCAGTTCTCCTTGTCGTGGTGACTGTCCTCAGCCTGCTCTCGGGCGAACGGTTCTACCTCCTCGGCGATGTCCTGCTGTGGATCCGTGACCAGGCGGCACCCGTCATCTCCTTCACCTTCGACTCCCGCGCACCACGTGTGGCTGCGGCGCTGGCAGCCGGCGCCGCCTTGGGACTGTCGGGAACATTCGTCCAGGCCAGTGCCCGAAATCCGCTGGCCGAGCCGGGGCTGCTCGGCATCACCGGTGGTGCGGGACTGGGCGCCGTCATCGTCATCACTCTCGTACCTGGCGCCACGGTCGTGCTCATCTCCACCGCGGGCATCGCCGGTGCACTCATCGCATTCGCCATCGTCTACGGGCTCTCCTGGCGCGGCGGGATGAACACCGACCGGCTCGTTCTCATCGGCATCGGCATGTGGTTCGGATTCACCGCTCTGACCACTCTGTTCCTCGTTCGAGCGAATCCGTGGGACACACCTGCGCTCTTCACGTGGCTCTCCGGCTCCACCTACGGTCGGGCCTGGGCCGACGTCGCACCCGTCGCACTCGTACTCCTCATAGCGATTCCCTTGGCCTTCGTCTGGACCCGTGAGCTGGATCTGCTGGCCCTCGACGACGATACGCCGAGGTTGGTCGGAGTTCCGCGTGAACCCGTTCGCCTGGGCGTGCTCATCACGGCAGCAGTCCTTGCCGCCGTCAGCGTCTCGGCTGTCGGCGTGGTCGGGTTCATCGGCCTCGTCGCCCCGCACGCCGCCAGGGCTCTGGTCGGCGCTCAGCACGCCCGGGTGGTCCCGACGGCCATGCTCCTCGGCGCACTCGGCCTTGTCGTCGCCGACGCATTGGGCCGCACGGTCATCGCTCCTGCACAGATTCCTGCCGGTCTCATCATCGCCCTCATCGGCGCCCCCTACTTCGTGTACCTGCTGGCACGTTCGAAGGCGTAAGAGAACGCAACTGGCCGGTGGGCGCTCGCAGCACTCACCGACGACGGACTCTTCACAACCGCTTGCCAAAGGTATGGAGGTAAAGCACAAGTGACGCACCTGCGCACCTTTGCCAAGCGGTTGTCACGGTGCGACTGCCGGTACCGCGGCTACGGAGCCGCCCACTCCTGGGCACGTTCGTGGATGAAGTCGCGCAGACGAGCGACGACGCGACTGGGTCGGCGCACCGCGGAGCACAGTGAGACCTCACGGACATAGTCACCGCCACGCAGCTCAACCTCGGCGATGCCCTCCATGAAGCGAACATTGCGCGGGATCAGCGCCACTCCCATCCCCCGGCTGACGAATTCGCGGATCGTTGAGAATTCGGTGACCTCGGTCTTGACCCGCGGGACGAACCCGGCGTCTGCACACCACAGATCGGTGAGGCTGCGCAGATTGTAGGTCGCGGGGTTGGCGATGAACTCCTCGCTCGCCAACTGAGCAACGGTGATGCTGCGCCTGCCCGCAAGCCGATGGTCAGCAGGGAGTGCGGCCACGATTTCCTGTGAGGCGAGAACCTCATGTTGCAGCTCAACCGGGGGCGGAATGATGATTGCCAGATCCAGTCCTCCCTTCTGCAGGTCGCGGGCGAGCTCAGCGCCGTGCGCCTGCTTGAGGTCGAGTCTGATGCCCGGATGCCGGGAGCTGAAAGCGGCCAGCAGATCGGGGATCTGACCCGCTCCCATTGTGAGCGGAAAACCGAACCGGATGGCACCATGATCAGGGTCGGCCGCCTCGGCGATGTCGGTGATCGCGATCTCAACCTCTCGCAGCGGCCCCCTGATCGAATCCGCGAGTTCGCGGGCAGCGGCAGTCAGGCTGATCGCCCGACCGTCGGGAACGATGAGGGGCACGCCGAGGTGGTTCTCCAGGCCGTGGATACGTCGGCTCATCGTCGACTGCGGGATACCGAGGATAGCTGCCGCATCGGTCATATGCCCGTCCTGTTCGACGAGCTCGAGCAGAGCCGCCAACTGTGGGGCCTGGCCGGAGAGCAATTCATCCATGTACGGATTGTATCGATGTTCTTATTCATTGGACGGATGATTCTTCAGAGCTCATGGTGAATATATGAAGCGAAGCCCCGTCACACCACAGGACCTGCCCGACGCCGATGTCGTTCTCATCGGTGCGGGCATCATGTCGGCGACATTGGGATCAATGCTCGCCGATCTCGACCCCGACATGCGCATCGTCGTCCTTGAGAGGGCCAGCGACATCGCCGGTGAAAGCAGCCGAGCCTGGAATAATGCAGGCACCGGACATTCCGGATTCTGCGAACTCAACTACATGCCCGAACCCGGTGATGGGACGAAGGCCGCCTCGATCGCCGGCCAGTTTCACCTCAGCCGGCAGTGGTGGGCTCACCTGGCCCAGACCGGGCGCTTGGACCCCACCGAATTCGTGCACACCACAACTCACATGAACCTCGTCTTCGGTGACCGCGACGTGGACTACCTGCGACAGCGCGTGGAGACGCTGCGTGCTGACCCCCTGTTCGCAGACATGGACTTCACCACCGATCGCGGTGAGATCGCACAGTGGGCGCCGTTGACGATGGAGGGCCGACCCGATGACGGTGAGCCGATTGCCGCGGCCAGGAATCCGCGCGGCACGGATGTCGACTTCGGCGCCCTGACGCGAGGCCTGCTGGACATCGTCTCAGACCAAGCCCGTAACGAGGTCCACACCAACCATGAGGTCACCGAACTGCGCAGCACAGCAGCAGGCTGGACTGTCAGAGGCAAGACCGCTGGACCGGCGACGGCCTCGGGCACAGCGTCGAGGCCGGCCCGACCTTTCTCGATCAATGCGAAGCACGTCTTCGTCGGCGCCGGCGGGTTTGCCCTCAAACTCCTGCAGAAGAGCGGAATCCCCGAAGTCAGAGGCTATGCCGTACTGCCCGTCGGAGCTTCGTTCTACCGCAGCGCCACTCCTGCCGTCGTCAGCCGCCACGATGCCAAGGTCTACGGACAAGCCGATGTCGGCGCTCCCCCGATGTCGGTGCCTCACCTCGACAAACGCATCATCGACGATGAGGAGCACCTGATGTTCGGCCCCTATGCGACGTTCAGCACCAAGCTGCTCAAGCACGGTCACCTCAGGGACTTCTTCACGACCCTGCGACGCGACAATCTCCATGTGATCGCGGCGGCCGGCCTGCAGAACCTCGACCTCGTGAAGTTCCTCGTCACCGAGCTGGCGGCCGGGCCCAAGAAGAAGTTCGCCCAACTGCGCCGCTTCTACCCGAAGGCCAGGTTCAACGAATGGACGCTGGTACCGGCCGGGCAGCGTGCGCAATTGGTGAAACCTGACCCGAAGCGGGTCGGTGCCCTGCAGCAGGGCACCGAGCTCGTCGTCGGCGCGGACGGGTCGATCGCCGGACTGCTCGGAGCCTCGCCCGGCGCGTCCACGGCCGTGCCGATCATGCTCGACCTGCTGCGTTCGGCCTTCCCCGCCCAGTGGCATCGCGGTTGGAAGAACATCATGAGCCAAGCGATCCCCGACATCGACAGGACCGACTGGGACGCCGAGGCGGTCGGGGCCAGCTCGGCGGCCACCGACGTCGCACTCGGACTTGGCGCGCCCCACCTGCGCGCATCCGACCTGGGCGCATCTGACTTGGGTACATCCATGCAAAGCTGAGCAACTCTATGCAACGCTGCGCAGCCCCATGCAGCACCGCCCAACCCCATGCAACACTGCGCAGCACGCACGGCATGCGGGCCCGCCTCGGCGAGATCGAGCCCTCCTCCCGGGCCCGCAGGCTGCGACCGCTAGCCAAACGTGTGAATGTCGAGCACAAGTGACGCACTTACACACGTCTGCCTAGCGGTTACTGCAGGAGCCGCCCCCGCGGTTGCCGCAGGAGCCGCCTAGCGGTTGTCAAACGAGCCGCCCTCTAGCGGTTGCTGCAGGCACCGCCCCAGGGGTTGCTGCAGGAGCCGCCCCAGCGCCGCGACGGCTGCCCGAAGAGCGATCGGGCCGAGGCTCCCACCTGGTGAGACATTGGCAGAATGCCACAGCAGAAAACACTCAGCGTTGTGGCATGGCTGATTGAACGGGGGCCGGTTCGGATTTAGTGTGAGCTACAACACCTACCGTAAGGAATCTCACATGAAGGTCCGCCTCCCCCGCCGAGCGCTCGCAATCGGTTCAGCTCTCGCTCTCACCTTCGGTCTGGCTGCTTGCAGCGGAGGAGACCAGGGAGGAGGCGAGGCCGGCGACACGATCGTGGCTGAGACCGCGTTCAACCTCAAGACGATCGATCCCCACCGACAGTTCGAGTTCACCGGCTCGACGATCGACACTGCGATCTATCAGACCGCCTTGGAATTCAAGGACGGCGACCTGACCAAGCCAACCGACGGCCTCTGCTCCTTCGAGATGTCCGATGACGACAAGAAGATGACGCTGAAGCTCAAGCAGAAAGACGCGAAGTTCTCCAACGGCGATCCTGTCACCATGGACGACGTCGTCTTCTCCTTTGAACGGCTCAAGGGCATCAAGGGCAATCCCTCGTTCTTCCTCGACGGCGTCTCCATCAAGAAGGTCGACGACGAGACCGTCGAGCTGACCAGCAAGAAGCCCAATCCTGCGCTCCCCTACATTCTCCCCAACGCCTCGATCGGAATCGTGAACTCGAAGGTCGTGAAGGAGAATGAAGGCACCACCGACGAGAAGGACGGCGCCGAAGCCTTCCTCAACGAGAACTCGCAGGGCTCGGGTCCGTACAAGGTCGAGAAGTACGATGCCGACAGTCAGGTGGTGCTGACGGCAAACGAGCACTACAACGGACCCGCACCGAAGTACAAGCGCGTCGTACTGCGCAACGTCTCCGCAGAGACCCAGCTGACCGACATCCAGTCCGGCCAGACGCAGGTCGCCTACGACCTCAACTCCGAGCAGGCGAAGCAGATCGATGACTCCATGGGTGAGATCGCGAGCCTGCCCTCGACGCGCAGCCTCTACATCTTCAACAACACCGACGAGAAGCTCGGCGGACCTGCCGCCGATCCGAACTTCCGCAAGGCCGTCATGTCTGCCATCGACTACGACAAGCTCATCGACCTCGCCGGAGAAGGATCGCAGCGCATGGCCAGCCTCGTCCCCAACGAGTTCGTCGGTGCTGTGCCGAAGGATCAGGCACCGGAGAAGGACCTGGCCAAGACGAAGAAGCTGCTGAAGAAGGCCGGCTACGACGGTGAGAAGATTCCCTTCCACTACTCGAGCGACCAGTCAGTCAACGGAGTCGACCTGGCTCAGCTGGCGGAGACCCTGCAGGCTCAGCTGAAGGAAGCCGGCATCAACCTCGCACTGAAACCGGCACCGAGTTCGACACAGCTCGACGGATTCCGCTCGGCCAAGCAGCCCATGGGCATCGGCACCTGGGGTGCGGACTACCCGGATCCCACGAACTACAACGTCTTCATCCCCGGCGGCAGCGTCGCCGACCGCGTCAACTGGAAGTCCGATCCGAAGCTGAAGAAGCTCGCAGCCGAAGCGGAGAAGGCCAAGGACGGCGACCGTGACGCCGCCTACGCCAAGCTGTACAAGGCGACCACTGACACCGGAGTCTGGATTCCTCTCGTCCAGCCCGTCAACACCGTGGCAGTGGGATCGAGCATCAACAAGTACGTCTCCAATGCCGACATCACATTCGACTTCGCGAAAGCTGAGTGAGGATGTCGGTCTCAACCACCGATAGCTCTACCGTCCACCCGCCGAGCAGCGACGAAGCACAGCGCATCAAGCCACCGCTGCTGCCCCCGCTGCTGCGCTACATCCTCATCCGGATCGGGATCAGCCTCATCCTCATCTGGGGTGTCACGATCGTGACGTTCCTGATGACAAACCTGGTCCCCACCGACCCGGTCGCCGCCATCCTCGGCGACCGGGCGGCGGCGGACCCGGAGATCGTCGCCGCGACCCGCGAGCGCCTCGGTCTCGACCAGCCGCTCATCGTCCAGTACTTCACTTATCTGAGCAACCTGCTCCAAGGCGATATGGGTGTCTCGAACCAGACCCGGACACCAGTCCTCCAGTCGATCGGCCAGGTCTTCCCTGCCTCGATCGAGCTGGGTATCGGAGCCATCCTGATCTCGGTCATCATCGGCCTGCTGCTTGGACTGGCCAGCGCGCTCAAGCAGAACACGATCCTCGATCACGCCATCCGCGCCTTGAGCCTCATCGGCATCTCGGCGCCCACATTCTGGATCGCCGCGGTCGGCTACTACGTCTTCTTCTTCAAACTCCGCGTCGTTCCCGGTGCCGGGCGCCTTGACCCGTGGATCACTCCACCGCCGAGGGTCACCGGCCTCTACACCGTCGACTCTCTCCTGGCCGGTCAGATGTCGACGTTCATCAACGCATTCGGGCATCTGATTCTGCCCTCGTGTGTGCTGGCACTGTTCACGATCGGCCTGCTCACCCGGTTCAGCCGCTCAAGCGTTCTCGACATCATCCGACTCGACTACGTCACCGCTGCCCGAGCAAAGGGGCTGCCGGCGCGCACGGTCGTCTTCAAGTACATCTTCCGCGGTGCTCTCGTCCCGATCATCACGGTCGTCGGCCTGGCTTTCGGCTCGCTCCTGTCCGGAGCAGTCCTGACAGAGACCGTGTTCGCGTGGAACGGCCTGGGACAGTACGCCTTCCGCGGTGCGACGACACTCGACCTGCCCGTCATCATGGGAGTCGGACTCGTCATCGGCATCGTCTACATCATCGTCAATTTCATCGTCGACCTGATCTACGGCTTCGTGGATCCGAGAGTGAGGGTGCGATGAGCATCGGGACCCCCAAACAGCCGCCGACGAACACCACATCCGCCAGCGCCGAGGCGGCAGATCGCAATCCTGTCGACCGCGGTGTCAAACGGTGGCAGTTGCGCTTTCCAAAGGCACTGCGCACTCCGCTGGGTTTCATCGGAGCCATCATCCTGACCATCTGGCTGATCGTGGCGCTCTTCGCACCACTTCTGGCACCGTTCAATCCGCTGGCACAGGATTTCCCCCGGCTCAGTGCTCCTGGAGGCGAAAACCTCCTGGGCACCGACACCTTGGGCCGTGATGTTCTGTCGCGACTCATCGTGGCCGCACGCACCACACTGCCGGCAGCCGTCTTCGTCGTCATCTGCTCGGCCGTGCTCGGTTCCGTCCTCGGTGCGATCGCCGGCTACTTCGGACGAGCCGTCGACGAGATCATCATGCGCATCGCCGACCTCGTCTTCGCCTTCCCCACGATCATCCTCGCCATGGTCATCGCCGCAGCACTGGGACCCGGCCTGAAGAACGCGATCATCGCCATCCTCCTCGTCTCCTGGCCTTCATACGCCCGCGTCACCAGATCTCTGGTCATGTCAGCACGCAACAGCGAATACGTTGTCGCCGGACGCCTCCTCGGCTTCAGCGCCGGAAAGTCCCTCATCCGGGAGATCTCACCAAATGTGCTCTCTCCTGTCGTGGTTCTTGCCACCCTCGATGTGGGCTCGGCGATTCTCACGATGGCCGGTCTCTCGTTCCTGTCCCTGGGCGTCGTCCCACCGACACCGGACTGGGGCGCCATGATCAGCGAGGGAGTCTCGCAGTTCGCCGCCTGGTGGATCGCGTTCTTCCCCGGCCTGTGCATCCTCACGATCGTCATGGCCTTCAACTTCATCGGAGACAGCCTGCGCGACTCCCTTGACCCGCATACCGCACAGGAAGTGGGAGAAACCACCTCATGAGCATGATCAGCATCCAAGACCTCAACCTATCGGTGAGGACGGGCAGGGTGGAGAAGCACATCCTGCGCAATGTCTCGTTCGATCTGGAGGCGGGAAAGATCACCGGTGTCGCAGGTGCCTCCGGTTCGGGCAAGACGCAGACAGGACTGGCGATCATGGGCCTCTCCCCCGCCGGTGCCCAGCTCAGCGGCAGCATCGACTTCGACGGCACCGAGCTGGTGGGGATACCCGCCAAGGTCCACAACCGCCTGCGCGGCGTGCAGCTGTCGATGGTCTTCCAGGATCCAGCTTCGGCGTTCCATCCCATGCTCACCATCGGCGATCAGATGACCGATCACTACCGGCATCACAAGAAGGCCTCGAAGAAGGACGCCCTCGAGCGCGTCGTCCACATCCTCGAACGCACTCACGTCCCCCACCCTGATGAAGCGATCGGGAAGTACCCGCACCAGTTCTCCGGTGGTCAGCTGCAGCGCATCGCCTTCGCCTCGGCGATCATCTGCGATCCGAACGTGCTCATCGCCGATGAACCGACCACTGCCCTCGATGTGACTGTGCAGGCCGGAATCCTGCGCCTGCTGCGCGAACTCTGTGATGACCTCAACTTGGCCGTCCTCCTCGTGACTCACGACTTCGGTGTGCTGTCCTCGGTGGCCGACACCATCGTCGTGATGAAGAACGGGTTGGTGGTCGAGACCGGAGATCGTGAACCTGTCATCACCGCACCGAAGCATGAGTACACCAGATCGCTCATCGAATCACTGCCCGGAGCGGAGGTCTCACGCTGATGACAACCACGACGACGACCGAGGACCCTCCTCGTGCCTCCCAGGCTCCACTGCTCGAACTTGAGAACGTCTCCTGCGAATACAAGCTCAATGGCGGCGGCCGATTCCGTGCCGTCAGCAACGTCTCACTGCAGCTGGGGCATTCGGAAGTCCTTGGCCTCGTGGGCGAATCTGGTTGCGGGAAGTCCACACTGGCCAAGCTCATCTGCGGACTCGAGAAGACCGCAGGCGGCACCATCACCTTCGAATCCCACCCGGTGAAGCCCTTGGGCCTGGCTCGCCGGCCCAAGCATCTCCTGGGAGTCCAGATGGTCTTTCAGAACCCCTACGCGTCGTTGAATCCGCGCAGACGCATCAGGGATCAGCTCACTGACGCACTTGCCCTCGACCCGGAACACAACTGGACGGTGGAGTCCCTCCTCGAAGCGGTCGATCTGCCTGTCGATGCTGCGCAGAGGTTCTCGCATTCGTTCTCGGGCGGACAGCGGCAGCGCATCGCCATTGCGCGTGCACTGGCTGCCGGTCCCAAGGTGCTCGTCGGTGATGAGCCGATCGCCTCCCTGGATGCGTTTCTCCAAGCCAGGATCGCGCGGATGATGAGGGACCTGGCCATCGACTCCGGTGCGTCCATGATCTTCATCAGCCACGATCTCTCGGTCGTCCGTGACATCGCGGACCGTGTGGCCGTGATGGAGGCAGGTAACATTGTCGAGGTCGGTTCGACAGAACAGATCTGGAATGACCCGCAGCATCCCTATACGAAGAAGCTGCTCGCGGCCATCCCAAAGGTCGACGGCAAGGGGATCATCCCCGGATAACGGCAGCAAGAAGCGTCGCAAGGAGAAGATGAATCATGGTGACATTGCTGCGCGGAGCAGACATCTGCGCCCCGGAACGGCTCGGGAAGCAGGACATCCTCATCGAGGGGCAGCAGATCACCTTCATCGGCGATCTGCCCGCCGAGGCGCTCCAGGGTCTTCCCAACGCCACAGTCATTGATGCCCAGGGGCTCACGGCCACTCCCGGTTTCATCGACCCGCATGTTCATATCGCCGGCGGCGGGGGCGAAGGCGGGTACGCAAACCGCACTCCCGAGATCCGCATCAGCGACATCGTGAGCGCCGGAGTCACCACCGTCATCGGCTGCCTGGGAACCGACGGGGTGACCCGCAGCCACTCCGATCTCCTCGCCAAGGCCCGAGCTCTCGAGACCGAGGGCATCACCACCTATATCTATACGGGCAGCTACCAAGTTCCGGCCCGGACGCTGACCGGTGCTGTCATCGACGATGTCGTCCTCATCGACAAGGTCATCGGCGTCGGAGAGGTCGCGATCTCGGATCGGCGGTCGTTCCAACCCACCGTCGAGGCTCTGGCCGAGCTCGTCAGCCAGTCACATGTGGGTGGACTGCTGTCCGGCAAGGCCGGCATCACTCACTTCCACGTCGGTCCCTACTCGACCCGACTTGCCCCGCTGCACCGGCTCCTCGACGAATATCCGATCGCGCCCCAGGCCGTCTACGCCACCCACATCACCCGGTCCCCCGAACTGCTGGCCGACGCGGTCGATCTGGCCGCCAAGGGCGCCATGGTCGATATGACGGCCTCGTCGACGACGACGCAGTCGCTGCAACGCTACATCGACCTCGGCGGGGATCTCAGCCGTCTCACTCTCTCCTCCGATGCCAACGGCAGCCTGCCGGAGTTCGACTCCGACGGACGTCTCATCGGCATGGATGTTGCCAAGCAGACGACTCTGTACGAGCAGGTGTGGGCGTGTGCCGACCTGCCTGGTGTCGACCTGACTCAGGCAATCTCACTCGTTACCTCCAATACCGCAGATGTCCTCGGCCTCGAGCACAAGGGACGCCTCCGCCCCGGTGCGGATGCCGACATCCTCCTCACCGATGACAGCCACACCATTCAGCTCGCCTTTGCCCGAGGACGAGAGTGCGTCCGCAGCGGCGCCCCGCAGATCCAAGGAACCTTCGAATGAGCCACGAGCAGAACACGGCGACTCCCACCTCCACCGATGTGGAGGAGAAGCGTCCGCCCCTGGGGTGGTCACTGGTCCCCCTGGCCGCGATGCTCATCCTGTTGGCGGTGGGCTACGGCGTTCTCGGGCTCGCACCCGAACCGCTGCTGATCCTCTCCGCGATCATCGCCGGCCTGGTGGCTCTGCGGATGGGGCTGAGCTGGGAGGAGATGCTCCTCGGGATCAGGGAGAAGCTCGACACCGCGATGCCGGCTCTGCTCGTGCTCATCTCGATCGGCATCCTCATCGGCACGTGGATGATCGCGGGAACCATTCCGATGATGATCTACTACGGCCTGGGGCTCATCAGCGCACAGTTCATCGTTCTCATCGCCTTCGTCATCTCCGCGATCGTCTCGGTCATCACCGGAACATCGTGGGGTTCGGCCGGAACTGTGGGCGTCGCACTGATGGGAATTGCCGCGGGCTTGGACGCACCGCTGGCGGCCACTGCGGGTGCCATCGTCGCCGGTGCCTACTTCGGCGACAAACTATCACCGCTGTCGGATACGACGAACCTGGCTCCGATCGCTGCCGGCACCACCTTGTGGGAACACATTCGGCACATGCTCTACACCACGATCCCGGCCACCATCGTGGCGCTGGCGCTCTACCTGTTCGTCGGCATCAACCAGCAGTCCGGCGGGACCGATTCGGAGCAGATCACGGCCGTCACGGGAACCTTGGACAGTCTCTTCTCCTTCAACGTCCTCCTGCTCCTGCCGATGCTCATCGTCCTCGGCGGAGCGATTCTCAAACTGCCCACACTTCCGACGATCATCGGCTCGTCTTTGGTGGCCGGTATCCTCGCTGCGATCTTCCAGAAGGTCAGCCTCGAATCGATCTTCGCGTCCACCGTCGACGGGTTCACCCCGGACATGCTCGAGGTCGGGTCCTCGACCCTGAAGAATCTGGACCCGCAGGTCGTCGAGTTGGTCTCACAGGGTGGCATGGCATCGATGACCGGTGTCATCCTCATCGCGTTCAGTGCCTTCGCCTTCGCCGGCATCATGTCCAGATCCGGTGCTCTCGAGACCATCATTCGGTCTCTGCTGAAGTTCGTGAAGCGTACGGGAGATCTTGTCCTCTCAACCGTGGTTTCCTGCCTCACGATGGCTGTGGTGACCGGAAATTCCTACCTGTCGATCATCGTCCCTGGCGAACTGTTCAAGAAGGCCTACGCCGACCGGGACCTGTACGCGAAGAACCTCTCACGCACGCTCGAAGACTCAGGCACGGTCATTGTTCCGCTGATTCCCTGGTCCTCGGCTGGCGTCTACATGGCCGGTGTCCTCGGAGTTTCCGTTCTCGACTACGCCCCGTGGGCCGTGTTCTGCTATGTCGGCTTCGCCTTCGCGATCATCCTCGGATACACCGGCTTCGGCATCGCCAAACGACGCTGACCTGCGATGGTCTCGGCTCCGCCCGGCCCTTTCCGCACCAATCTGATTCACTGCTGTGGCTGGTTCACTGCTGTGGATGGCCGCTCCTCTTGTGAGCACTGAGATATTCGGTCGGCGTGTATCCGGTGACGCGGTGGAAATCCGCAGTGAAGTGCGATTGGTCGAACCACCCGAGCTCCGCAGCCAGTTCACCGAATGCTCCGTCCCATCCCCGGTCGAATGCGGCAATGGCGTCCCTGATCCGTGCCCGGACCAGGATCTGTTTGACCCCGACACCGCAGTGATCCTGAAACAGTCGCTGCAGCGAACGCTCGCTTGTCCCGCTGTGCAGCGCCAGATCGCCGAGGCTGATGATCGTCGGGTCATCGAGCAGGACGAGGATCTGGCGGAACCTGGCATAGCCCTCGGTCATCTGCGGACGAAAAGACAGCAACCAACTCTCGATCGCGCTCACGACAGCGGCCAGGCCGTCCTCGGTTTTCAGGCGATCACCGACAGCCAAGCAATCGTGGACAGGCAGATCACCGTGGACAGGCAGGTCGGCGTCGATGCCCGGGAACCAGGCCCGAGCAGGCACCGTCGTATCCCGAATCGTCGCGGGTGATTCGTTCGCGAAGGCCACAGTGCCGCCGAGGTGGAAATTGACTCCGATGACACCGCCGCGGCCGAAGAGCCCGACATCGAATCGACGTCCCGTCACCGGACCGGTCAGCCAGATTCCTGCACCGCTTGTGTTCGCTCGGCCGATGTCACCGTATTCGAGAGTGAGATTGATCGTAGGCTCCGAAACCGTCGCCGTCTGATAGCGCTCGTCAGCGGCCAGATCCCAGTTCACCGACCAATAGCGCTTCACCCACGGCCGCAGCTCTTCGGCAACGTCCGTGACGGCTGAGTAGTGAGCGTGCTCGAGCATCTCTGCCGGTTTGAGCACCCGTCCGTAGAAGTGGTCGGGCGGTGTTTCGCCACGTGGCGGGTTTTTCCTATCGACGACCTCGTCCATGGAACAAGAATGGCAGACATGACTGACACAGAGATGAAAGTTTCCGATTCCACCACCTCGAGGACCCCTGTCGCGAAGCTCGCGATGGTCACGCTCGACGCCCCGGACGCTTCGGCGCTCGGCGACTTCTATTCCGCGGTGCTGGGTTGGCCGGTGGCGTACTCAGACGAGAACTACGGGTTATAGGCCAGATTGTGTGTACAGGATAGGGCCTTTGCCCAGTAGGCAGTAGGCCAAGACGGGGTTGAACATGGTCTGGAAGCATGTTCAGTGTCCATTCCCAGGAATCATCCCCGCTGTGGTGTATGTGCGAACAAGCTCGTTAGGAACGGCAAGACCACTGCTGGACGGACCAGGTGGCGGTGCAAGCACTGCGGCGCCTCGACGTCTCAAACCCGGGCTGATGTCACTAGAAGAGCCGAGTTCGCCAGCTTCATGGCCTGGCTGACGAGTACCCGTGACAGGGGCGACTTCGCCACCAGCACACGCACCTTCGCCAGGCGCACACAGTGGTGTTGGAACGTGGCCCCCACCCTGTCGCGTACAGGCGAGATCCGTGACCAGATCATGCTCGATGGCACCTACTTCAACGGATGGTGCGTCCTCATCGCGACCACCGGCACACACGTCATCGATTGGCAGTGGTGTGACCAGGAAAAGACCGCATCATGGACGGCGCTCATCGAACGGATCCCGGCCCCCGTCGTCGCGGTCGTTGACGGTAACGGGCCCCTGATAACGACGATCAGGAGGCTGTGGCCATCGACGCGTATCCAGCGCTGCTACTTCCATATCCGCCAGGGCGGAAACAAACACCTCACACGGCGACCGAATCTGCCTGCGAACAAGGAACTTCTCGCGATCTACACGATGCTCACTCAGGTCAAGACTCACGATCAGGCTGCCGCGTGGATGGGTGAGTTCGCTGCATGGGAAGCGCGGTGGCAGACCTTCCTCAAACACCGCACCCGAGCCCACGCCGGCACTCCTCGACCCTCGCACGTCAGACCGGGCCAGACCTGGTGGTACACACACCTACGGACCAGGCGGGCGTGGAGACTCCTGGCCGGACTGGTCCGTGACGAGCAACTCTTCGTTTGGCTGGACCTGGTGGAAGAAGGAATCACGGTCGCGACGACGACCAACCCTTTAGAGGGCGGGCCGAACAGAGCTATCAAGGAATTCCTGCGACTCCACAGGGGCCTCCCGGCCGATCATGCCAGGCGGGGAGTCGACTGACTGTTGTATCTGCAGACAGAAGCTGCGAGGGATCCGTGGGACTTCGTCACGTCGGCTGCGTGGACCAGGAAACCTACTCGAATAGTCACGAGGCCAGATGCCGGCCGCCCGGAGACAACGTCTTTGTACGGGACCTCGTTCAGTCTCGAGGACGGTAACGGTATCCAGAAAGGTTGGGGTGGACGATCACGGTGAAACCATCAGGATTAGCCTGCCGGACACGCCCTACCCATACACACATTTTGGCCTATAACCCAGAACTACGCAATGCTCACCGGCCCCAGCAACGCTCTGGGCATCGGGACGATCCCGGACTACAAACGCCCGGATTGGCCCGACGACGGGCACAAGCAGTTCCACCTCGATCTCGCCGCCGATGACATCGAAGCTGCGGCCGCTCGCTGCATCGAACTCGGAGCGACCCGCGCCGATCCACAGCCAGGCGAAACCTGGGTGGTGCTCATCGATCCCGCAGGGCACCCATTCTGCCTCTCTGATGCGAAGAACTGGGGCTGACGCATCTGTGCTGTCCCGCCGAGGCGTCCCCGCGGGGACGCGTCTCAGTCCTGTACCAGCTTCTCGACCCGAACGATGTAGTGGGAGGAGTCGAGGCCGTCGACGAGGATCGTCGCCGAATACCTCTCGTTGGCTCCGGTCACGATCCAGTTCGGTTTGAGGACCCCGCTGGGTGCAGCGGCTTCGTCAATACTGATGACCATACCCAGCTTCACCGTCTTCACAACCTTCGTACGCACCAGTGAACGCGCTGTTCGCCTCACCTGGTCCACGCCCGGGTGGGGACCAGCCTGATCCGAGGAATCGAAGGCATCAACCCATTCAGCGACGGCGACAGCTTCACCACGGGGTTCGAAGTCTGCGATGAAGCCCTTGCCCGAATAGGCGTTGACCAGAACGTTCATCCGTTGGCCCGGCGACACCGCAGACCCTGGTTTCGCGGATCGGGCGAATAGGCCGCGGGTCCGTGCGCGCAGCGCCGTCCACCAGAACGGGTGGAGCACCTCTCGAACCTCAGCCTCCGCCTCGGGGAGCTTGCGCCGGAATACGGATAGCGCCTCGGCTGCGGTGATGTTCGGTGCCAGTTTCAGCACCGCATCGGGAGCGATCAGGCTGGATTGGCCAGTAGAACCGGAATCAGAATGCTCACGCATCTTTGGGCACCTGTGCTGCCAGCGCATCGTTCTGCCCGGTGAGCATGTGAGCAGGGATGGCACCGATCTTGTCCGTCTCCTTCAGTGCGGCGACGACGTGCGCCGGCACCGGGTGAGACTTCTGGGTGGCCAGAGACACGAGGATGAGTGCCAGGGTTGAGCAGACGATGCCGATTCCCATCGGGTCGACGCCGGTGACATCGACGAGTCCGGTCAGCTGCCACACGACCGAGGACACGGTGCCAAGAACCATGGGGGAGATCGCACCAGGAACATTGGCCTTCTTCCACCAGGCTGCGGCCACGTAGACGGGAACGAATGCGGCACCGAGCACGGTCGTGGAGAAGATGACCACCTCGGCGACGGCCGGCGGATCGTTGACGGCGACGATGTAGCCGATGATGGCGAGGATGAGGACGGTGAAGCGCGAGACCCACACGGACTGGCTGTCGGACATGTCCTTTTTGATGAAGCGCTGGAACAGATCTTGGCTGGCGATCGTGCCCGACTGCAGCAGCAGCGCGTCCGCGGTCGACATGATGGCCGCCATGATGCCGGCCATGACGATGCCGACGGCGAAGTTCGGCAGCACCGTGTCCGCGACTTGGAAGACCGCGAGTTCGGGGTTGTCGAGGTTGGGCAGGATGATGAGCGCCATGATGCCCACGATGTAGGGCGCAGGGATGAACAGGAGGTTGAAGCCGGTGGCGTACATGCTCGCCGTGCGCGCGACCGAGGGCCGCTTCATGGCCATGTGGCTGACGTTGACGTGCGGCCAGCCCATGTAGCCGATGGAGAATACGAGGACCGCGCCGATGATGACGCCCCACTGTACGGAGCCGATGCCGTCGGGGCCCCACATGGTCAGCAGATTCGGGTTGATCTCACCGACGGCGTTGTTGCCGGCCGTCCAACCGCCCACTGCCTGCAGCGTGCCGATGAGAATCCAGACCATGCCGATGAGCATGATGATGGCCTGGACGAAGTCGGTGTAGGCCACGGCGAGGTAGCCGCCGAGGAAGGTGTAGAAGACGATGACGCCGACGGCGACGAGCAGGGCCCAGGCGTAGGGAATGCCGGTGACCATCTCGAGGCCGCGGCCGCCGGCGATGAACTGGCTCATCACGTAGAAGAAGATGCAGAACACGGCGACCGGGGCCGCGATCGCCCGGATCCACTTCGACGGGTACCGGTGTTCGAGGTATTCGATCGAGGTCAGTGACCCTAAGATCTGCGAGAGTTTGCGCATCCGCCTGCCGAGGATCGACAGGTTGAGCACTCCGCCGCCGATGTCGCCCATCGCGTACCAGAGTGAGAAGTAGCCCTTGGTGTAGGCCAGGGAGCCGGCGCCGAGGAACATGTAGCCCGACATCGATGAGGACTGCAGACGCAGCGCGGTCACGGCCGGTCCGAGGCTGCGCCCACCCAGGAGATAGCCTTCGCTGCCCTTGTTGCCGGTCTTGAGCGTCCACACGCCGATTCCGGCCATGGCGATGAAGTAGATGATGAGGAACCAGGTTTCGAGGTTCATGCCAGTCCCCCGTTCTCGGTCCCGGACCTGCGGTCATGGTTCGCCGAGGTGGCCGGGCCGTTTGGCCCGTTCCCTCCGCTGGCATTGCGTGAGGTGAGTTCCTGGTCTTCGGCGACGTCTTCGGCCTTCCAACCGCGCGAGAGGTAGACGAAGACCAACGTGTAGATCACCCAAATCGCGGGGATGCCGAAGATGACGACGACAGTTGCCGTCGGGAGACCGAACATTGAGACCACCTCATTGTGACGCTGAACAGGATGCGGCGGTGACTGAACCGTGCCGAACCACAGACTGCGCGGGGCGACCTGTGCTTCCACGGGGCTCACCACCATGTTGAGGTGAGGATACAACGTTTTGTCAGACTTGGCTCGGGCGTCCGGCCCGCTCGCTTGGTCAGTCCCGGCAATCCGGGTGCTCAGTCGACGATGAAGTCCCGTTCATGGAGGCCGGTGGCGCTGCCGGGGATCGCGGGGTGGCGTTCGGAGATCTGAACGTTGCCGTCTTCGTCGACCGCTCTGACCGTCACGGTGTGGGAGCCCGGTTCCACGTCGTCGAAGGAGCATCGCCATTGTCGCCAGGTGTCGGTGGTCAGTTCCTCACTCAGTTCCGCTGTGTGCCAGTCGCCGTTGTCGATGCGCACTCGCACCTCGGCGATGCCGACGTGCTGAGCCCAGGCCATTCCGGCGGTGATGATCTGCCCCTCCTTGTTCGGGTTGACATGGACACCGGCGCGGGGAACATCAACCCGGGAGGCCACGAGCACGGGCCCATGAGTGGACCAGCCGCGCTTCGTCCAATAGGCCTCCTTGTCGGCGAATCGAGTGACTTCGAGTTCAGTCACCCATTTCGTCGCCGACACGAAGCCGTAGAGTCCGGGTACGACGAGTCTGGCGGGGAATCCGTGGTCGCGGGGCAGCGGTTCGCCGTTCATGCCGACCGCCAAGAGAGACGCTCGGTCGTCGGTGAGCACCTCGAGAGGTGTCGAGGCGGTGAAGCCGTCGTCGGATGTCGAGAGCACCATGTCAGCCCCGTCCTTCGGCTGCGCACGTTTGAGCAGGTCTCGGACCGGGTAGCCCAACCAGGTGGCGTTGCCCACGAGGTCACCGCCCACTTCGTTCGAGACGCAGGTCAGGCTCACGCGGTGCTCCTCCAATGGCAGCTCGAGCAGTTCTGCCATGGTGATCGTCACTTCCTCGTCGACCATGCCGTGGATTCGCAGGGACCAGGAGGAAGCGTCGACGGACGGTGGGATGAGCGCGGTGTCGATGCGGTAGAAGTCGTCAGTGGCTGTCATGATCGGTGCTAGTCCGTCGATGTCCAGCTCGGCTCCGGCTGGGATCTTAGGCGCCGAGGTGGCCGGCTGTGGCAGCACGAGCTTCGTCACCGCTCCTGCCGCATTCCGGGCGAGAATCGATGCCGACTGGCCTGCCGCGATCGCGGCGATGCCGACCGCGCTCAGTCCTGCGGCGAGACCGAAGAAGGCGCGGCGGTCGCTGCCCGGCTGGCCGTCGATGTCGGCACTCCGATCTGTGTGCTGAGAGTCCTCGGCTCGCAGCTCTCGGCCATCACCGAGGCGGATCAGCCCCATGTACGCCGCGCATCCCAATGCCACTCCCCCGAGAGCCGGGACCGCGTCAATGAGCGATCCGCCGGTGCTCAGCAGCAGGAACACGGGGAGGATCCCAAGGCCGATGAGGAGGACGAAGGACAGGGCACGCCGGTGCAGGCCGATCCGTCCGATCACTCCTCCGAGGATCGCTCCGACGATGACCAGAGTGATGACGAGGGCGAGTTTGTCGTTTGTGCCGAAGATGCTGATGGCGGCCTTGATCATGGCCGTCGGCACGAGCGGGATGATCGTCTGACCCAGGATCAGCAGAGGCGCCGAGGTGGCGGAGAAGGCACCGGCGATGAACTCGGCGGCGCCGAAGTACACGAGAGTCGCGACGATTCCGGCGAGGGTGAAGAGCAGCGGGCGGCGATCTGTCATCGTCAGTGTGGCACCTTCTCAGAGCAGCGGATGGTGCTGTTGATTATCCTCGTCTGCGCCTCCCGGAGGGGGCGAGAATTCTTACAGAATGATGACGTCGACTCACGGGGCCTCGGTGGGAAAGAGAACTAGGCGAGTTCGCGACGGAGTCGAATCGCTGCGTCGAGCAGCGCCTCCAGTCGTTCCTGCCGCGATTCTTCCGGGACTTCTCTGGCCGAGGCGATCCCCTCTTCGATAAGGACGACGACCTGGTCGGCCAGACTCTGATCACCCAGATCCGGAACCCTACGACCACCGGAGCCGATGGACGAGAACTGTGCGAGCGCCTCGGCGATGGTGTTCCGACGAGAGTGCGCCCCCGTTGCAGTGACACGGGAATTCGGGCCCGCCTCGGCGAGCTGACGCGGGTTGAGACCGATGATGCGGATACGCAGACGGCGGACCTCTGTGTCGAGGTCCGCCGTCACGTTGTTCATGGCTCAATCATAGACACCGCTACCGGGACCACGCAGCTGGGGTGGTCCCGGGATCTGGGGTGTCTAGTTCCTGAAGTAGGAGATGAGGCGCAGGATTTCAATGTAGAGCCACACGAGGGTGACCATGAGGGAGAATGCGCACATCCAGGAGTACTTCTCCGGGATCCGCTGCTTCACACCCTGCTCGATCATCTGGAAGTCCATGATGAGTGTCATGGCTGCGAGCACGGTGGCGACGATGCCGATGATGACACCGAGCGGCATTTCAAATCCCATGATGTTGATTTCGATGCTGCGCGCACCACCGGTGCCGGTGAACATCGCAATGCCGAAGTTGATGAGCGAGAAGATCGCATAACCGCCGATGGCGATCATCATGAACTTCTTCATCTTCGAGCCGTACCGCACACCCTTGAACTTGAACAGGGCAAGCATGACGCCGAAGACGCAGAGTGTGGCCAGCACAGCCTGGACGACGATTCCGGAGAACTGGGCTTCGAAGATCGCGGAGATGCCACCGAGGAAGACTCCCTCGAAGACCGCGTAGCCGATGATCAGGGCCTTGCTGGGTTCCTTCTTGAAGGCGTTGACCAAGCCGAGGACCAGGGCGATGAGCATCGCGGGAAAAGCGAGGGGCGGAACGAACCAACCGACGACGGCACCGGCGAGAAGAATGGCGAAGAGAACACCCGTCTTCATCATGACGTCGTCGTAGGTCATTGCGCGTTCGGCGGTCTGCGGACCAGCGTTGCGGTTCTGCGCGGCAGGCTGGTCGAACAGGTTGTTGAGCTCCTGGTCGGACATGACCGGTTCGTTGCGTCCGGCCTGAACTCCCTGGTTGAGAGCCCGGTTCATCATGGGGTTACTCACGGTCGAGATCCTTTCGATCTGAGCAGGTTGCTCGCACAGACGAAATGCCGCACGAGAGTTGAATCATGGTCCCAGTCTAGTCACCTGAGCTGGACAGTCACTGAAGAACCAGTGCTCGAGCCAACGAGCGTTGCACGATCGTAACGCTCGTCGGCGGCCAGGTTATTCCCACATCCACGGCAGGCGTTGTATCCGCCCCACCTCGCGAGCCGAACCAGAGACCTCAGCCCATGTGGTAGCTCGTGGCGGCTCCGGGGCCCCATGGAATTCCGGTGGCCCACCAGATGAAGAAGAGCAGTCCCCAGAGAACGAACATCGCGAATGAAAGCGGAATGGTGAACGACAGCACGGTGCCGATTCCCGCATCCCTCTTATACCGCTGGATGAAGCCGAGGACCACAACGAAGTACGGGCTCATCGGGGAGATGATGTTCGTCGTCGAGTCGCCGATGCGGTAGAGGGCCTGCGTGGTCTCCGGGGCGATGGACAGGAGCATGAACATCGGCACGAGGACCGGCGCCATGAGCGTCCACAGGCCCGATCCCGACGTCAGGAACAGGGCGCCGAGTGCCACAAGCAGCCATCCGCCGAGGAGGATGACGAACGTTCCGGTGTCGAGTGAACCGAAGAACTCAGCTCCCTTGATCGCGAGGATCTCGCCGAGACTGGACATCTTGAACAGTGCGAGGAACTGGCTGGCGGCGAAGAACAGGACGATGACGGGGACGAAGGGCAGGAGCCCCTTGCCCATCATGTCGGGAATGTCGGAGGTCTTCTTGATCGATCCGGTGGCGTAGCCGTAGACGATGCCGATGATGAAGAAGCCGAAGCCGATGATGGCAGCGATTCCTGCCATCAGGCCCGATTCGGGACCGAAGCTGCCGGCTTCATCGCGTAAGAAGGAGCCTTCGGGCAGTGCGAGGAAGAACAGGATCGCAGCGCAGGCGACGATGCTGAGCACAGCGAAGACCATTCCGCGCTTCTCGTTGGCATCCAGTGCCATTTTGACGTCGAAGTTGTCAGGGTCGTTCTCATCCGGTTCGTCGAGTTCGATCTGGTCGGCGCGCTTGGTCAGCAGGAGTTCGGTGACCAGGGTGACGGCGACCGCGACGACGAACATCGAGACGAAGTTGAAGTAGAAGTTCGCGACGGGGCTGACCACATATTCCGGGTCGATGATCTGGGCCGCCGACGTGGAGAGCCCGCCGAGGATCGTATCCAAGGAGTTGACCATGGGTGCTGCGGAGTATCCGCCCGAGGTGGCGGCGTAGGCAACGAGGCAGCCGAGCAGCGGGTTGCGTCCCACAGCTTTGAACGCGAGCCCGCCGAGGGGAATCATGATCATGTAGGAGGCGTCGGAGGCGATCGACGAGGCGGTGCCGGCGAGTGCCACGATGAACGTGATCCACTTCGGTGAGGCACCGGCGATGGTTCCGCGCAGCATTGCCGGGATCAGCCCGGACTGCTCGGCCACGGCCACGCCGATGAGCACGATGAGGACCAGGCCCAATGGTGGGAACGTGACGAAGTTGTTCGTGGCTCCGGCAACGATCTCACGCAGGGATTCCGTGCTGAAGAGATTGGTCACAGTCACCGTCTTATCGGTGGCCGGATTGACGGCCTGCAGGCCGGAGGCGGAGAAGATCGCCGAGAGGATCATGACCACGACGGCCAGTGACAGGAACAGCCAGAAAGGGTGCGGAAGCTTGTTTCCGGCCTTCTCGATGATGACCAGCAGGCGCATCAGCCAGCTGAGCTCGGCCGGCTTCTTCAGTGTGGTGTCGGTGACAGCGGCGTTGCGCGACATCGATGCTCCTCGGTGGTTCGTCAATGGGGTGTGCAGATGAGCCGAACGAAGCTGTTCACCTCGTCGGCCGGTCACGACCTATGTGTGGCAGGGACCACTGTGTGCAAGTTCTCAGTGTTATGGACAACACCGATTGCGGCGAGCCGATCTCATATCCTGGATCGCCTGCCGGCATCCGCCGAGGTGGCGGGCGAGCATGCGCACGCCCGCGGGCAGAGAGAATGCCGACCACACGTTGGTGCGATCGGCATTCTCAGGTTGCTGTGGCGTTCAGCTCAGCGGTCGAGGTTTCCTTGGATGAAGGCTTCGACTGCGTCGTGAGCAGCGTCGTCACCCTTCTGCTCCGGGGGCGACTTCATGAAGTACGAGGATGCGGAGATGAGGGCCCCGCCTACACCTCGGTCGAGGCCGATCTTCGCTGCACGGACGGCATCGATGATGACGCCGGCCGAGTTCGGTGAGTCCCAGACCTCGAGCTTGTACTCCAGCGACACCGGAGCATCACCGAAGTTGCGTCCCTCGAGGCGGACGAAGGCCCACTTGCGGTCATCGAGCCACTCGATGTAGTCGCTGGGTCCGATGTGGACGTTGCGGGGCTCAAGCTGCGCCGTCGTGTTCGAGGTCACGGCCTGGGTCTTCGAGATCTTCTTCGATTCGAGGCGCTTGCGTTCGAGCATGTTCTTGAAGTCCATGTTGCCGCCGACGTTGAGCTGGTACGTGCGGTCGAGGACGACGCCGCGGTCTTCGAACAGTTTGGCCATCACACGGTGGGTGATGGTCGCACCGATCTGGCTCTTGATGTCGTCGCCGACGATCGGCACACCGGCGGCACGGAACTTCTCGTCCCATTCCTTGGTGCCGGCGATGAAGACGGGCAGGGCGTTGACGAAGGCGACCTTCGCATCGATTGCGGCCTGCGCGTAGTACTCCACGGCCTCCTGCGAACCCACGGGCAGGTAGCAGACGAGAACATCGGCCTTCGCGTTGCGCAGCGCCTGCGCGACGTCAACCGGTTCGATGTCGGATTCGACGATGGTCTCGCGGTAGTACTCGCCGAGTCCGTCCAGGGTCGGTCCGCGCTGAACCTCGACGCCGGTCGATGGCACGTCTGCGATCTTGATCGTGTTGTTCTCGCTGGCCGTGATCGCCTCAGCAATATCCGCGCCGACCTTCTTGCCGTCGACATCGAATGCGGCGACGAATTCGATGTCACCGACGTGATAGTCCCCGAATTCAACGTGCATGAGTCCCGGTACTTTACTGCCCGGGGCTGTATCCCGGTAATACTCAACACCTTGGATCAGGGAAGAGGCGCAGTTGCCCAATCCGGCAATCGCGACTCGAATCGATTTCGTTCCCACGTCTGTGATATCTCCTTTGTCATTCCGGGTCTCCCCGAGCGTCGGGTCTCCCCGACTGGGGCCACCTTGGAATGACCCCGACTATTCATCTTAATGTCCTCGTCAAAACGGCGAGACGTCTTCGCCGAAACGGTGAGACGTGTGATCGGCTGGCGGTTGGCCTCCGCCGATCGCGGTATGTGCGCTCAGCTGACGACGAGCGGCTCCAGAACCAGGTCCGGGTGATTCTTCTGCACGCCCTGGAGCCGCCATCGATCCGAGAACAGGGCCAGCAGCTCACCGTCAGACCGGTGCAGAACCTCAACTGATCGTTCCCTTGCCAGAGTCGGCACGCATTCCGGTGTGGTGCGCCTGGCCAACGAGAAGTTGAGGCGCTCCAACGCACAGGGTGCGTGGAATTCGTTGTTCATCCGGTCCTCGGCGACCTCGAACTGCATCGGCCCGACAGCTCCGAGAACTGGGGCCTGGTCGCCGCGCAGATCAGAGCGCAGCACCTGGATGACGCCTTCGTGGTCGAGCTGTTCGATGCCGCGGCGGAACTGCTTGTACTTCGAGGAGTCCTTGGCTCGGATGACCATGAAGTGTTCGGGAGAGAACGTCGGAATCCCGGGGAATTCGACCTTCTTGTCCAAGTAGAGCGAATCGCCGACGCGCAGAGCACTGGCGTTGACCAGACCGACGACGTCACCTGGGAATGCTTCGTCGACGACATCCCGGTCACGTCCGAAGACCTGCTGCGCATACTTCGTGGCGAAGGGTTTTCCGGTCGCGGCGTGGGTGAGCACGGAGCCGCGTTCGAAGACGCCGGAGCAGACGCGAATGTAGGCCAGCCGGTCACGGTGGTTGGAGTCCATTCCAGCCTGGACCTTGAAGACGAATCCGGAGAACGGGTCGGCCACGTCACGGGGTTCATCGTCCTTGTCCAGCCGGGCCTCTGCAGCAGGTGCCAGGTCGACGAGCATGTCGAGGAGTTTGTGTATCCCGAAGTTGAGCACTGCCGAGGCGAACATCACCGGGGTCGATTTACCGGCCAGGAAGGTCTCCTGATCGTGGTTCTGATCTTCCATGTCGAGGAGATCGGATTCGTCGACCGCGGTCTGCCAGGCATCACCTTCGAGCTCGATGGCTTTGTTCGCGGTATAGGTCTCTTCCCCGGCGATGGCGGCACCGGCATTGGTGCGGTCGTACTTCGTATAGTCACCGGTGAGACGGTCAAGGACTCCCCTGAAGTCACCGGATTGTCCGACAGGCCAGGTCAGCGGGGTGGGCAGAAGGCCGGTGCGCTCCTGGACCTCATCCATGAGCTCCAGAGCGTCGAGACCGGCACGGTCCCATTTGTTGACCACGGTGATGATCGGAATGTTGCGGTGGGCACAGACTTCGAAGAGCTTCATAGTCTGCGCCTCGAGGCCCTTGGCCGCATCGATGAGCATCACGGCACAGTCGACGGCCGAGAGCACACGGTAGGTGTCCTCGGAGAAGTCCGCGTGGCCCGGGGTGTCAACGAGGTTGAAGACCGCATCCCGGTACTCGAACTGCAGCGCGGCCGAGGAGATCGAGATGCCGCGGTCCTGCTCCATCTTCATCCAGTCGGAGACAGTGGCTCGGCGACCGGCCTTGCCGTGGGTGGCGCCTGCCTTGCCGATGGCTCGCGCGTGCAGCGCGAGCGCCTCGGTGGTCGTCGATTTACCCGCGTCGGGGTGCGAAATGACAGCGAACGTCCGGCGGCGAGCCGCCTGGGTTCGAATGTCCTTGTCAGAATACTGGCCAGAAGTCACCAAAATATCTTATCTCTCTTCTGTCTCTGACCGGGTGTCCGGTCAGTCACAGTTGTGGTCGGCGTGCGTCTGCAGCTGTATTGGGTGCGCGCCTGCGGCTGTATTCGGTGCGCGTCTGCGCCTGCGGCTGTATTCGGTGCGCGCCTGCGGCTGTGTTCAGTCTGCAGGAGCGGTACCGCAGGGGCGTCCAGCGTCCTGTCGGATTCTGCGTTTAAGCTGGGTGGCGATGAATGAGGAATTTGTTGAATACGCCGGACGCTCTGAACCGAAGGAACGCCTACTCAAGGCTCTACCGCTGATTCTCGCAGCGATCCTCGGCATCCCCTTCCTCGTGTATGCGATCAAGTTCTCACTCGAGATCGGTCAGGTCACCAGCTACCTCTTCGACCTCGGAACCTCCGGTTTGGAGGCCTTCAGCATGGTGATGCTCAGTCTCTCCGGTGCGTTCTGCCTCGTCTTCTACCTCGTGTTCCTGTTCATCGGCACCCGCAGGCGTACCTGGAAATGGCGCATCTGGTGGTCTGTCGCTGCTTTCCTGGCTGCGGCCATCCTCCCCATATGGTGGCTGTTCGCCGGCTACTTCACCTCTGCTCCCGCCTAGCTTCACAGTTGCGCGAGGGCCTTTGCGATCCTCTTCTCCGACACCGGGTGGGCCGTTCCCAGCGAGTTCGCGTAGAGGCTGACGCGCAGCTCCTCGAGCATGATGATCACGTCCCGCCACTCACTGGGCACCGAGACGACAACCTTCGACCAGTCTGCCTTGGACAGTTCGGGGAATCTGTTGCCGACCTTCTTCATCACGGAGTCGTGACTGCCGCTGACCCGGTCCATGAGCTGCTTGTCACGCATCGGCGAATTCTGCATTCCGTCGATGCGGACCACCTCTGCCTGCACCCACCTCGGCAGCTCGCGAACCATCTGCCCGGACATCGCAGCAACCGACGCACCCGTGACTCGCGATCCGCGCCATGCCTGTACATCGGCGAGGTTGGACAGGATCGCCAGGGACGAGGCCTTCGACACACGCCGGTCGAGTTCGGTCGTGGACCGCAGCGCCTTCATCAGGTGAGGCAGCAGGTTCGAGCACATGTCGGTCAGCGTGGCCTGCATGGTGGTTTCGAGCCGTCCGAACTCCTGCGAATCTGCCACCCAGGCAGTTTCTGCTGGTCCCAATTCGGTCTCGACGACAGTGCGGATGCCGGCTCGAATAAGTGCGTGGAGCATTTCGTCCGAGGACTTCTGGTGACCGGCGAGGACGAGTTTCTCATCGATCGTCATTCCGTCTCGCAGGTATTTCAGTGCCTCGTTCGTGCGCAGGCTCAGCAAGGTGATCAGTCCCTCACGCGAGGCCAGGCGCGCCTGGGCAGCTGTATCGAAGGCAATGAGGTCGACGCTGCTGCCACGGTCGGCCAGGCCCGGTACGGCACCGACGTCTGCCTCGTCTGGGCCAGTCAGTGTGCCGAACGACCACGAGGTCAGCCCGGTCTTGGCATTGAACGAGACCTGCTTCGCCCGAGCCTTGCGCACCTGGGGCTTGGCCGTCGCCGTCAGTTTGTTCAGATCCTCGCCGATACCAACTGTGGTGGTCCCGTCGATGACACGGAAGCGGATCCTCAGGTGCGGTGGAATTCGGTCGCGGTCGAAGTCCTCGGCGGTCACGGTGATGGGCACCAGGTCGTTCAGACCTCCCCCGCCTGCGCGTTCGCTCAGCTGAGCAGCGAGCACCTCGGGCAGAGCCCCGCGATAGGGGGTGAGGACAGGCAGGATGTCGCGGGCGACGTCCGGTGCGGGCACGAAGTAGCGGCGCTTGTTCTTCGGCAGCGACCGAATGTAGGCCGCGACGAGTTCCTCCCGCAGTCCCGGGACCTGCCAAGAGAATTCGTCGGAATCCACGAGGGGCACGGCGGCTGCAGGCAGCTCGACGGTCACCCCGTCCTCGGTGCTGCCTGGTTCGAAGGAGTATCGCAGCTTCGCCAACGAACCGTCGACCAGTTCCCATTCCATCGGGAAGTCGTCGGCCACCGAGGCGGTCAGTTCTTCGCTGTCGTCGCTGAGCAGGATCGACGTGGTCAGATCCAGCAGATGCGAGTCGCGACGCTTCTGCTGCTTCCACCAGGACCGGAAGTCCGCCGCCGAGGTGGTCGTGGCCGGAATCCGCTCATCGTAGAACTCGAAGAGGGCATCGTCCTGATCCAGGACCCTGCGGTTGCGTGTGCGTGAGGCCAGGGCCTCTGCCTCATCGATGATCGTCGCATTGTGGTCGAGGAATCCGAAGCGTTCGTGCCAGTCACCTTCGATGAGGCCCTTGCGGATGAACATGTCACGCGCGGCCTCCCGGTCGAAGTTGCCGTATCCGACGCGGCGGTCGGAGACGAGGGTGACTCCGTAGAGTGAGATCTTCTCGTAGACCATCGAGCCGCCGGCCTTCTTCGACCAGTGCGGGTCCGAATACTGTCTGGTCACCAGGTCACCGGCCGCTTCGACGACCCAATCGGGTTCGATCGCTGAGACGGTGCGTGCCCATAATCTGGAGGTTTCGACCAGTTCGGCGGCCATGACGAAGTCGGGCTTCTTCTTGAACAGACCCGAACCGGGGAAGATCGCGAAGCGGGTGCCGCGGGCCCCCTGATAGTCCTTGTTGCGCTCGGACCTGGAGCCGATCATCGACAGCAGCCCGGTCAGCAGCGCACGGTGAATGGCCGCGGCATGCGGGTCGAGCCGCGCGCTGGCAGCACTCTGTCCGGAGTCTTTCGCGTCATCGTGTCCGCCGTTCTTCTGCGCACTGAGTTCGGCGAATCCGACCTTTCCGTTGGCGCTCTTCGCTCCTGTCGCCGCTGCGGCAGCCTTCGACGCGGACCCAGGACCCGCCTCGGCGAGGGCATTCGACCCAGAAGACGAGCCGGACGACGGCGCATTCTCGGCACCAGACGCGTCGACAGGGCGCCATACGGATTTGTTGACGCGGATACCGGCGGATCCGAGCAGAGAGCGCAGCTGACCGACGAGGTCCTGCCATTCGCGGATGCGCACGAAGTTGAGGAATTCGGCCTTGCACTGGCGACGGAACTTCGAACTCGTCAGCGCCGATTGCTGGTCGTCCAGGTAGTTCCACAGGTTGAGGTAGGAGAGGAAGTCACTGCCCGGGTGGGTGAAGCGGGCGTGCTTCTCGTCGGCGGCAGCTCGCACCTCGGTGGGACGTTCGCGGGGGTCCTGAATGGACAGCGCGGCCACGATGATGGTGACTTCTCCCCCACATCCCGCCTCGGCGCCGGCAATGACCATGCGCGCCAGTCTCGGGTCGATCGGGAGCAGCGACAGCTGCCGGCCGGTGGGGGTGACCGTGATCGTTCCGGCCTTATCGCTGGTCAGGGCGCCCAGTTCGGAGAGCATGGTGCGTCCGTCACGAACTGTCTTAGCTTCCGGCGGGGTGAGGAACGGAAACTCGAGGATCTCCTTGTCACTCGACGCGAACCCGAGATCGGCCATCTGCAGGATGACGCTGGCCAGGTTCGTGCGCAGGATCTCCGGGTCGGTGAACTCGGGTCGCGAGTCGAAGTCTGTTTCCGAATACAGGCGAATGCAGATGCCGTCGCTGGTACGGCCTGAGCGGCCCTTGCGCTGGTTCGCGCTCGCCTGGGAGATGCGTTCGATCGGCAGACGCTGGACGCGGGTGCGGTTGGAGTACCGGGAGATGCGGGCGGTGCCGACGTCGATGACGTATTTGATGCCGGGCACGGTCAGGGATGTTTCGGCGACGTTCGTGGCCAGCACGAGTCGTGGCCTGGAGTGCGGTTTGAAGACCTTCTGCTGTTCACCGGCGGAGAGTCGGGCGAAGAGCGGCACGACCTCCCAGTTGCTCAGGCGTGGCCGTTTGCGCAGGTGAGCCTCGAGAGCATCGGCGGTGTCGCGGATCTCGCGCTCGCCGGAGAGGAAGACGAGGATGTCGCCGGGATCTTCGGCGCTGAGTTCGTCGAAGGCTGCGATGATGCCTTCGGTCTGTTCCTCGGGCCCTGTTTCGTAGCTGCCTGACTCCCCCGGTCCATCGACCTCGTCATCTTCCTCGTCGTCGACCAGCGGACGGTAGCGCACCTCGACCGGATAGGTTCGGCCCGCGACCTCGATGATCGGTGCGTCGTCGAAGTGCGCGGCGAAGGACTGCGGATCAATCGTCGCCGAGGTGATGATGACCTTGAGTTCGGGCCGTTTCCCCATCACTTCTTTGAGGTAGCCGAGGAGGAAATCGATGTTGAGGCTGCGTTCGTGAGCCTCGTCGATGATGATGACTTCGTAGTCGCGCAGCAGTTTGTCCCGAGAGAGCTCTGAGAGCAGGATGCCGTCGGTCATGACCTTGACTCGGGTCGAATCCGCGACCTGCGCGGTGAAGCGAACTTGGTAGCCGATGGTCCCGCCGAGGTCCTCGCCGAGCTCGTCGGCGATGCGCTCGGCCACTGTCCTGGCAGCGATTCGCCGAGGCTGCGTGTGCCCGATCAGTCCGTTGACTCCCAGCCCCAACTCTAGGCAGATCTTGGGCAGCTGGGTGGTCTTGCCCGATCCCGTCTCACCCGCGACGATGACGACCTGGTTATCGCGGATGGCCGCGGCGATCTCGTCCTTCGCCGCGGAGACCGGCAGGTTGGCCGGGTAAGTGACATCGACCGACTGTGACCGGCGGGCAGCGCTCAGCCGTGCCCGGCGCTCCCGGTGACCGGCACCGGCGTTCTTGCGCCGCTGATTATTCCGCCGAGGTTGCCGTTTCGGCGACGGCGAGTCCTTGCGCGATGAATGTGTGCCGGCGCGAGGTGACGACGGTTCCGTACGCGGGGTTGAGTCCCCCTTGCCCGGAGTCGAGTCGCCCGGGCCTGGGGTCGAGGATGCTGAGTTCTCATGTGCCATTTCAGTCCCAGCTTATCGTCTGCCCCGCCGAGGTAGGCACCTCCCGTGCGTGTACGCATCCAGTCCCACGTGCGAGGACCCGCCCGGCAGCGGTGCGTGAAGGTGCTCAGGTGTTATCAGCCAACGACTGCAGCTTGGCGAGGTAGGCCTCCCAGTCCTGGCCCTCCGGCATGTTCGGACTGCGCGGGTTGAGTCCGACCTGCCCGTCGATGCTCTCGCGAACGATGTCGACTTGTCCTACATGCCGCGCGAGGTCCACGAGGACGTGGACCATGATCTGCTGCAGAGACACCGCAGCCTTCTGAGCCGACCAATGTGGAACTGTGCCCTGCGCCGCGAGTGCGTGGGTGTCGATCGTCTCGTCTGCAAAGACCCACACTCGTCTGTAGAACTCGAGGACGGAGTCCGCCGTTTCGCTCTCCGTGGCATACCAGTCGCCCTGCGGGTCGGCGTCGAACTGCTCATCGGTGATGATCTCTTCGGGATTCGGCCAGGGCCTGCCGAAGGTGTCGCCGAAGTACCCGATCTCCACGTTGGCCATATGTTTGACGACGCCTGCGAGGTTGAAGCCCGTGACGGTGTGCGGCATCCGCAGTTCCCGCTCGCCGAGTCCGTCCAGCTTCCACATCAGATCGTTGCGGCATGCCTGCAGGTGGTTCTTCAGGATCGTCTTCATCGCATCGTCGCGGGCCATGGATCAAGTCTGCCGCACCGGCGGGAAGAAGAACAGAGTCTTCCCGCCGGTGCGGCAGGCGACTTCTCATCCGCCCCAGAGCGGAGCCAGGCTCGAGTAGAGCTGCTGAACGCCGAGGATGATGAAGAGCAGCGCTGTGATGGCCAGAGCGATATTGGTGTGCAGCTTGTTGGCCCACTTCTTCGGGATCTTCTTTCCATTGAGGAGACCGAGCAGTGTGATCGCCAAGAACGGCATGAACAGCGATCCGAGCACACCGTAGGCCAGGATCAGACCGATCGGCTTGCCCAGCAGGAAGAGCAGCATGGGCGGGAAGGTCAGCCACAACACGTAGAACTTGAAGTACTTTCCGCCGGTCAGCGTGTCGGGGTGACCAGCGGGCTTCTTGCGCATGTGTCCCCAGAAGTCGGCGAACATGAGCGAGACACCGTTCCACACTCCGATGATCGAGGAGAAGGATGCGGCCCAGAAGCCGACGAGGAAGCCGGTTCCGACCACATCGCCGTATTTGGATTTGAGGACATCTGCGAGTTCGATCAGACCCTTGTCATCGGCAGAGATGGAGACTCCGGCTGCGCGTACGACCTCGGCTCCGACGATGAGCATGGCGATGACGAAGATCCCTGTCAGCACGTAGGCCATGGAGTTGTCGATGCGCATCACACGCATCCATTTGGGTGTGTGCCAACCCTTCTCACGCAGCCAGTAGCCGTAGGCAGCCAGGGTGATTGTGCCGCCGACACCGCCGGCCAGTGCCAAGGTGTAGATGACGCCGCCTTCCGGAATCAGCGGGATGAGGCCGGTGAGCATTTCCGGAATGTTGGGAACGGCGATGATTGCCAGGCCCACAACGGTGACGAACATGATTCCGACGAGGGCCGCGGTGATCTTCTCGAAGACGGAGTACCGCCCGAACCAGACCATGGCGAAACCGGCCAGGCCCATGACGATCGCCCACACGGTGAGGTTGACTCCCGGAAACAGTGCGGCCAGAGGGAGAGCGGCAGAACTCATCGCGGTGGCTCCGTAGACGAATCCCCAGATGATGATGTAAGGCCCGAAGTACCAGGTCGTCCACCGCCCCAGAGACGTCCAACCTTCGAAGATCGTCTTCCCCGTGGCCAGAGTGAATCGACCTGCGCCCTCGACGAGGACGATCTTGAGGATCACACCGACGATCACCGCCCACATCAGTCCGTAGCCGAACTGGCTGCCGGCCACCAGGGTCGCCACCATGTCGGCGGCACCGACACCGGTCGCGGCCACGACCAGGCCGGGACCGATCACCTTCCATTTGGCTGGCCCCTCGGCCTCGGGCACACCCGTGCCTGCACCGGGGTCTGCCGCACCGGGGTCTGCCGGATCGCCGGGACCGGATGGCTGCGGCCTGTTTTCACTGTCAGTCATGTAGCGTCTTCACCTTCGTCATCGGCTGCACCGCCCGCACCACTGACATCGAACTCACCGTCGCGCCCACATCGCACTACCGGCGACTCCGCGTCTGGAAGCGAACTTCAGCGGAAATCGTCGTACCTTGACATGGTATTCGACCGCAGCAGTTATCCTCGATACGTGACCCACGACGACTCACGCAGCAGGATCGCCCGACAGATATTTCCCGACGGCGACGATCCCGATCCGCGTTTCACCCTCGCCAACGAACGCACATTCCTGTCATGGATCCGCACGGCGCTGGCATTCATCGGCGGTGGCATTGCCGTCGAGGCTTTCACCTCGGAGATCTTCACCTCCGGCTTGCGTGCGACTCTGTCGATCGTGCTCATGGTCATCGGATTCATCCTCGCCGCAGGTGCGGCATTCAGATGGCACCGCATCGAATCGGCCATGCGCCACAAGACGTCGTTGCCGCTGCCTCTCATCATTCCCATCGTCAGCCTGGCCACCGCATTGGGTGCCGGCCTCCTCGTTCTGGTCTTCGCCGGAGTCCTGTGACCACGCCGCGACCCAGACGGCCCCAGCCACATGCCGATCCGGGACTGCAACCCGAGCGGACGACCCAGTCCTGGCTGCGCACCAGCCTGACGATGACCGTTGTCAGCCTCCTGTTCATCCGCTGGATCAACGTGTTCGAAGGACTGTCGGTCGTGATCTTCGTCGTCTGCATCGCATTGGCGATCGCCGCGATCGCCCTGCAGGTCAGGCGCTACCGCCTCGGAGCGGGGTCCATTCGAGCCGAACGGGGGCGTCCGACCCCCTGGGCGATTCTCTTCCTCACGAGCTCGGTCTGCCTCATCGCCGTTCTCGGAATCGCCTCGGTCATCAAGATCTCCCTCGATTGACGTTCCTCGTTGTGAGACCGCCGTCCGGTTCCCGTCCGGCGTTGCCTAAACTGGACGATATGAAGGACGCACGTGAAGTTTCGACCGCCCCACTTGTCGCCGCAGGTCTCGTCGGCGGGTTCCTGACCGCCCGCGAGACCGGGATCCGTCCCCTCGGCGGAGTCGTACTCGCAGCCGCCGGTGCCTACGCGGCCCGCACCTGGTTCACCAAGGCGGGCTGGCCCGTCGGCACGGCACTGACCTTGGGCTACCTCGGCGGGTTCGGAGCCTCTCATCCCCTGGCGAAGAAGATCGGTGCCTGGCCCGCTGTGTTCAGCGTCGCCGCCGTGACCGCGACCGCTGCCTATGTAGCCGTCGACTCTGCCACCACCGACTGACCCCACCACCACAGCCTGACCCGACCACCACCGTCTGCCTCGGCCGAAGCCGACTGATCCGGAAAGCGAGGACCACAGGTAGCCCATGCTGGCTGTTTTCGAAGGCTTCGCCGTCATCGCAGGTGTCATCCTGGTCGGATTCGTGCTGGGACGATCCGACGTCCTCGGGCCCAACGGTCAGCAGGTCATCGCGAAGCTTGTCTTCTATGCCGGCACCCCCGCCCTGCTCTACGTCACCGTTGCCGACACCGATCTGGGCCTGATCTTCAACACAGCGCTCCTGGCCACGGGCGGGTCCGCCGTGATCGTGGGCGCGCTGCTGTTCGTGCTCACCCGATACATCCGCAAACGCAGCACCGGCGAGGCGATGTTCTCCGCCTGGGCCGTCAGCTACGTCAACATCGGCAATCTCGGAATCCCGATCGCGGCCTACGTCCTCCACGACATCGGATATGTCGCGCCCGTGCTGTTGTTCCAGCTGCTCATCCTCGCACCCATCGGCATGGCCGTTCTCGACGCCGCGGGGAAGAAGAAGCACGATCAGCGCTGGTACTCCGGCGTGCTCCAGATCCTCCGGAACCCCATTGTCCTTGGTGCTGCCGCCGGTGTGGCCGCCTCGGCGACGGGTTTCGAACTTCCTCGCTTCATCTTCGAGCCCATCGACATGATCGGTGCCACTGCGGTCCCGGGAGCACTGCTGGCCTTCGGCATCTCGCTCAAGGACGGTTGGGGGCTGCCTGCTCCCGGATCCAGGAAGCAGCTGACGTACATCACGATCGCCAAGCAGGTCATCCAGCCAGCCCTGGCCTGGGTCATCGGCGGTCCCCTGCTGGGATACTCCGGCATCGCTCTGTTCGCCATCGTCGTCACTTCGGCTCTGCCGACGGCGCAGAACGTCTACATCTACTCCATGCAGTACCGACAGTCCGAGGCGCTCATGCGTGATGCGGTCTTCATCACCACCGTGCTGGCAGTGCCGACACTCGTCATCATCGCTGCTCTGCTGGGCTGACTGCCCAGCCCCACTGAGTTGACCGACCGACTCTAGCGGGTTGACCGCCAGGCCCTACTGAGTTGGCCGACCGGCCCACTGGGCTGCCCATCCGGGCGGGCTGCGGGGCAGAATTCGGGACCGCGGGCCACCTCGGCGATCGCGTTCGCCTCGGTGATCTGGGGGTCTGTGGCGTGTCGGAGCCTGCTTGCCCACCCGGGTCACTGACAATGGGAACGTGGCTGGAGACGAGAAGAACGAGACCGAAGACCTCCTGAGCAGGCGGATGAGTTCAGGATCCAGTAGTGCTGCCGAAAAGCAGACGGAGCCCCCGCTGGAGGCCGCGAACGATCCTTCGACCGACACCGAGGCGTTCGACCCCATCCGGGAGCCGATCGCCAAGGACGAACCCAGGCCCTCAACCGGACCCGTCCGCGTTGCCCCCGCTCACTCCTCGCATCCCCCCGAAACTGCCCGGACCCGCGAAGTTCCTGCAAACGCTCGCACTGCTGTGATGAGCGAAGCGGACTGGGCCGCCGTGACTCAAGCCGCGACGTCCACCGAGACCCATGACCCTGAGGTGCCCGAACGCCGTCGCAGCGTCCTCGATGTCATCGGCACCATCTGGATCACACTGGCCATACCGTTCATCCTCCTGGCCCTGGCCGTGCGCTTCGTCGCCTCCGGACTGTTCATCAAGTTCGAGTACTTCCGGCCCGGATTCCCGGCCGACCAGTTCGGCTTCGGCAGCGCCGACCGCGAACACTACGCCACCTACGTCATCGACTACCTGGCGAACCTCGACTCTCGGCGTTACCTCGCCGATGTGATCATGCCCAATGGCGAGCCCATCTTCATCTCCGAAGAGCTCAATCACATGGCCGACGTCAAGGACCTCATCTCACTGCTGTACCTGATTGCGATGATCGGCCTCATCGGCGCGGTTCTCTTCGGCCTCTACATGTCACGCAGGCACGGCATGGGAATCCACGTCGGGCTGCGTCTGGGCGCCATCATCAGCATCATCGCCATGGCCGCCGCGGCAGTGCTGGCATTCCTCGGGTGGGATACCTTCTTCCGCGGATTCCACAAGATCTTCTTCTCCGACGGGACCTGGGAGTTCTACAGCGACGATTCCCTCATCCGACTCTTCCCGCCCCAGTTCTGGGTCGACGCGGGAATTGCCGGAGGCGGACTCTTCGTCCTCCTGGCCATCGTCCTCTTCTGGCTCAGCTTTGCCGGCCACAAGAAACGCCGTGCACTGAGGAAGGCCCGGCGAGAAGCCTGAGCACAGCGGGATCAGACCCGCTCCACAATTCCGGCCGGGTGGTCTTTCCCCTTCCACCCGGCCGAATTCTCCGTCCTGCGTCTGTTGGTCCTTCCTGCGTCTGTCCGTACGCTCTGGGACGTCATATCGAGAATAGACGCGGATGGATGCCGCCTTGGCGGCGCATGCCAGTTCCCACCGATCGCAGGTCACGGCCTTGATGGAACGCTGCAGCATGACTAGCGTCGAAGATACGGCTCGTGATGTCCCTCCCGTGGACACCCGGTCGATGATCGAACGACTAGATCGCTTCGAACAACGAGAGGAGCAGAGGACCATGAGTGACGAGAAGAAGAACCTGCCAGACGGCGCCCCCAGCATGGATGAGCCCACCGAGCAGGAGGTGCCTGACTTCGATGTCGGAGTCGACTCCGACGCTGAAGCGGAGGGCAGCTCGGAGACACCCGAGGAGAAGCTCGAGCGCATTGCCACCGAGCACGACGTATCGATCGACACGGATCCGGAGGACGTCCAGGCTGAAGCAGAGCGCTCGGTGGATAAGGACTCAACAGAAGACGAAGACCGCGATGTCCGCGGCGGGGACACGAAGGAGGAAGAGGACACGGCTTGGGAACCACCGGACTGAGAAAGCCCTTCCCGAACAGCCGGTTTCAGGTCGGACGGCAGTAATTGGCGCGCCGGCGATCGGGTGTCACTCGACGGTGGTTATGCTCAGTCGTCGACGGCGTCGCGTCCGCGGCGGACGATGATCGGGTCGGGTTCAAAGACGATCGAGGTGTCCTTGTCCTCGTAGTCGAACTGATTGAGGAAGTAGCGCAGCGCGTTGAGTCGTGCCCGCTTCTTGTCATTGCTCTTGATCGTGATCCACGGAGCATGATCGGTGTCTGTGCGACGGAACATCTCTTCCTTCGCCACGGTGTAGTCGTCCCAGCGATCCAAGGACTCGAGGTCCATGGGAGACAGCTTCCACTGTCTCACCGGGTCGATCTGGCGAATAGCGAAACGGGTCCGCTGCTCCCGCTGGGTCACGGAGAACCAGAACTTGGTGACGTGAATGCCGGAGTCGATGAGCATCTTCTCGAACACCGGGGCCTGTTCCATGAACGTTTCGTACTCGTAGTCCGTGCAGAAGTCCATGACCCGCTCGACGTTGGCTCGGTTGTACCAGGACCGGTCGAACATGACGATCTCACCATTGGTGGGCAGGTGGCTGATGTAGCGCTGGAAATACCACTGCCCCGTTTCCCTGTCCGAGGGCTTGTTCAGGGCCACGACGCGCGCCGCGCGCGGATTGAGATGCTCGGTGAAGCGCTTGATCGTCCCGCCCTTGCCGGCAGCGTCACGGCCTTCGAAGACGATGACGTGCTTACGATCGGTGTCTTGCCCCCAGTACTGGAATTTCAGCAGCTCCACCTGCAGCTGATACTTCTCGAGCTCGTATTCCTCTCGGTCCATGAGCTCCGGGTACGGATAGCCCTCACGCCAGGTCTCGACCGCACGCCCCATCGGATCGATGAGATGCGGATCCGCTGTGTGTGAATCCTCGACCTGATAGCCCTCGATTCGAAGTTTGTCGATGTATTCGCGCAGATTCTCATTGAGCAGGTTGTTCACGGGCGCTCCTTCACATCGACAGCTATAGTCTTCGTCAGCGGCTTGGCCTCGTCATCTCGCGGTCGTCACCAATCTTCAGGCACAGTACTGAGCAAAGATGAACATCAGGTTATCCGATCGATGTCCTGTTTTGGAATGATCCCGAGGCTGAGGAGAGGCGCTGCCGCGACGATGGCGAAAGACAGCGGATAGCCGAACACAGTGATCAGCGCTCCGAATCCCGGACCCAAGATCGCGGACACGACGAACTGTCCGGTGTTCTGCGTGCCCATGGCCTTGCCCGACCATTGCGGGCCGGCAGCCTCGGCGACGGAGGCGAAGGCCAGCCCGTTGTCTGCCACCGAGACCGTGGACGCCAGAATGAACACCACTGTCGCTACCGCGGGCATCGGTGTGAGTGAGATCAACGCGATCGCTGCCACGAGGACGACGGCCGCAATGGCCACGATCCGCATCAGTCCGACCCTGGAGCCGAGCCGATCGGAGAGGCCGCCGACGATCATGCGCCCGATCGCTCCGACGATCTGAGACGCCGCGACGATGCCGCCGGCGATGCCGGGGCTGATGTGCTGGTTCGCGATGAGCCAGATGAGGCCATAGGTGGAGAACGCGAACTGTGGGATCACCAGCAGCGCGGAGACGGCGTGGATTCGCCACAGGAACGAATCCATCCGGTAGGGGTTGCTCGTCGAGGTGGGCGTTTCCGCCTCTCCCTTCGCCGAGGTGGGTCCTTGCCGGGCATCATCGGTGGACGTGGGTACGGGGGTGGGTGCCACCTCGGCGCGGGGAGGATCCCGGACGAATCCGAAGCAGATCACAGCCATGACACCGGTGACGATGACGATGAACCACAGGTACCCGGGGAACCCGCTGGATGAGGCGATGGGCGGGACACTCAGGGCGGCCACGCTGGTACCCAGCGGCTGCGACATCTGCCTGATGCCCATGGCCAATCCGCGTCGGTGGCGGGGGAACCACCCCATGACCACACGTCCGCTGGCAGAGTTCACGGACGCGGCGGCCGCTCCGGAGGCTGCGATGATGACGACCATCCACACCGGTGAGCCGACCACCGCCACGGCCAGGCCCGAGGCCAGAGCAGTCAGGGCGATGCCCAGCGTCATGGCCAGTCGTTCGCCGAACCTGTCGGCGAAGGCACCCCAGGCGATGAGGGTGAGGATGAGGCCGAAGCTCGGCGCCGCAGCCACGGTGCCGGCCTGGGTCAGCGTGTAGCCGAGGTCAGTGTGCATGTAGGGAATCAGGAAGGCCGGGCCGGTGATCGCGACAGTGGCCGCCATCTGGGACAGCACTCCGATGACGAGGATCACCCAGGCCTGTCTGTTGGGCGGATTCTCTGTCATGAGTTTGAGACTAGCCATCTCACATTCTATTCGTCGTTGTGTCTCAGATCGCGGCGGATGCCACGCTGCCGTGTCTCGGATCGCGGCAGTTCCCGGTACCCTATAAAGTGAGTGCTGGCATTGCACTTGCAGTGTCAGCGCAACGGGCCGAAAGCCCGCATATCCCCCTATAGCCCAATCGGCAGAGGCAGTCGACTTAAAATCGATCAAGTGTGGGTTCGAGTCCCACTGGGGGGACTCTTTTCGCCCCGCCGTTCTCTGCCGGTCATTCTCAGCCCGCCACGCGCTTCTCTCCTGCGTACAATCGGATCATTCGCCAAAGGCAGTCAAAGGAGATTCATCGCCATGGCCGAGATCGTGCTCTACCATCACATACAGGGACTCACCGACGGGGTCGCAGCATTCGCCGAGGAGCTGAGAGGCTCGGGACATACGGTGCACGTGCCCGACATGTTCGAAGGCCGTACGTTCGGATCCATCGAGGAGGGTTTCGCCTATGCCGGCGAGGCCGGGTTCGACACGATCCGTGAGCGCGGCCTCGTTGCAACACCGGCGCCAGGAACAGGGCTCGTCTTCGCGGGCCTGTCCTTCGGCGTGACCATCGCCCAGATGCTCGCCCAGACCCGCGGCGATGCCCGCGGTGCGCTCCTCATCGACGCCTGCCTGCCGGTCTCCGAATTCGGGCCCGCATGGCCTGAGAGTGTGCCGGTGCAGATCCATGGCAAGGAAGACGATGAATTCTTCGAAGAGGACCTGCCCGCTGCCCGCGATCTAGCCGACTCCGCACCCTCGGCAAAACTCTTCGTCTACCCTGGCGATCAGCATCTCTTCGCCGATTCGTCCTTGGGCTCCTTCGACGCAGGCGCGGCTGAGCTGTTGCTCGAACGGGTCCGTGAGTTCCTCGCCGCCATCTGAACGTCAAGCGCGA
The DNA here is from genome assembly GCF_021532235.1 of Brevibacterium sp. UCMA 11752. Classification (NCBI taxonomy): domain Bacteria; kingdom Bacillati; phylum Actinomycetota; class Actinomycetes; order Micrococcales; family Brevibacteriaceae; genus Brevibacterium; species Brevibacterium sp. UCMA 11752. Next base: position 3,576,790 of record NZ_JACBOS010000003.1, read on the forward strand.
GCCTGAAGGTTCGCATCCGGGCGTTCGCCCGGGCAAGATGGTGATATGACGAATGTGCTGCTCACCCCGCAGGGACCACCTCTGTCCGTCGACGATACGAGAGATCCCCGCGTCGCCGCCGCGCCGGGACCTGCCGTGCTCTTCGCGAATTCGGCCGCCTCGGGCGAGATCGGCCAAGGTTCAGCACCTGAGACATCCCAGGCAAGGAGCGCTCTGGCCACGGGGTCGAACCGCCCGCTCGCCTACCGTGAAGCTGGCGCCGATTGGCACGAGCTCGGATACGAGGCAGCCGACCACTGGAAGGGCCTCTCCCCCGAGCTGCGCCAGCGGCTGATCGCCGACCGAACGGCGCAGCTCAACCGTGAGGAGTACTCCGTCACCACCAGCGGTGCGAGCGCGTCGATGATCACGAGCAATTGGACGTACACCGGGTCTCCTCGCAAGTACCGCGTCGCGGGTGAGCTTCGCGAACTCGCCGAGGTGCTCGCGGAGATCACCGGTGACTGACTACTACCAGCGTGACTAGTATCGATCGACGGCTAGCTCAGTGGCATCACTGACGGCACTGCGGAGTTCAACGTCTCCCTTGGACAGGCCGATTCCGTAGTGGTATTCGGAGAAGGGGCTGACCGACGATGGTCAGCTCGTTCCCGCTCTGCGCGGCAGCGTGCCCGCGTCCGCCTGCCGGTCTCGGGAATCCGAAATGGCTGCCACATTGAACTCCGCCCACCGGCGCAGGGCGGCGACGGGTTCCTGAAGGGACCGTCCTAGTTCGGTCAGCGCATATTCCACTCGTGGAGGTACCTCGCCGAAGACTTCTCTGGTCACCAGCCCATCTGCCACCAGCGACCGCAGGGTCGATGTGAGGACTTTCGGTGTGATCCCACCGATCGCCACCCGAATTTCGCTGAAGCGCTTCGGGCCCTCATCGAGGACCTCGATGATGAGGACCGTCCATTTGTCACCGACGCGGTCGAGGACGACTCGGGTCGGACATTCGGGATCGAAAGCATCGCCTTCCCAGGAACTGCTCATACTCATAGCCCAATAGTATCTTTGAGGTACTCAATATCCAAAGGGTATCTTTGAGGCAACAGCCGCTTCAACGAAAGGACACACCATGAAGATCGCACTGTTCGGAGCTTCCGGAATGATCGGATCCCGCGTCACCAAGGAAGCCGCCGAGCGCGGCCTCGAGGTCACGGCCATCACTCGAACCGGCGCCGAGGTACCCGGAGCCGCAACGAATCTCAAGGGCGACATGGGCGACGCCGAGTTCGACCGACAGGTCGTCGCCGATCACGACGTCATCGTCTCGACAACCGGCCCCAGCCGCACCGGCGGGCCCCACGAAGAGTGGTTGAAAGCTCTGGAGACACTGGCTCAGTCAAGCGGAGACAAGCGCGTCTTCGTCGTCGGCGGTGCCGGATCACTCGTCGTCGGCGACACCATGCTCAAAGACACCGAAGGATTTCCAGAAGCCTATAAGGCTGAATCGGAGACCGGCACGAGGGCACTTGAGCTGATGCGTGCAGGCAGCTACTCCCCCTGGACTCTGATCTCCCCCGCCCCTGAGATCGGCCCCGGTGAACGTACGGGAACCTACAAGACCGAGCTCGAGACGCCCGCCGGCGATTCGATCTCAGCCGAAGACTTCGCGGTGGCCATGGTCGACGAGATCGTCGATGCAAAGCACATCGACTCTCGATTCACCGTCGCGAACTAAGATACTCGGAGCCCAGCGGCGCACCATCTCGGGATTCGGGCCTCGGGCGCTCTGATTCCGCCCCTCGTCAATGGCAAGAACGCCGGGAGTGCAATTGCACTCCCGGCATTCTTCAGACCTCATCAGGCTTCACATCACGGTGATGACCGGACGCGAATCCTGCACTCAGGCATCAGGCCTTGGCGGTTTCCTTCTTAGGAGCCGGCTTTGAGTTGGCTGCCTCGACGAAGTTCTTGCGAGGAACATCGAGATCGGCCAATGGCATGGCGTCGCGGCCGACGATGGCGTTGAGGATCCAGTTGCCGAAGACCTTGACCTTGCGGTCCACTGACGGGATCGCGTAGCCGTGGTAGGCGCGGTGCATCAGCCAGGCGAGGAAGCCGCGGGCTTCGAAGTCGCCCATCTGCGAAACGCCCTTGTACAGGCCGAGGCCTGCCACGGTGCCGATGGTCTTGTGGAAGTACTGCTTGAACTCGGTCTCTCCGCGCAGTGCGGCGAGAACGTTGGCAGCCAGCACTGGTGCCTGGCGCACGGCGTGCTGAGCGTTGGGCACGCAGTAGCCACCCACGCCGCCACCGGAGAGATCAGGCACGGCAGCGTTATCGCCGGCGGCCCAAGCGCCTTCGACAACACCGTTGTCGCCCTCGACGCGCAGATCGGCGCGCACGGTGACACGGCCGCGCTCATCGAGAGGCAGGTCTGAGTCGACGAGGATCGGGTTGGCCTTGACGCCAGCCGACCACACGATGGTGTCGGCGTCGAATTCTTCGCCGCTGGAGAGCTTGATGTGCTTGTCGGTGCAGTCCTGGAGAAAGGTCTCGAGGTACACATCGATGCCGCGTTCGCGCATGTGCTCCACAACCCAGCGGGCCTGAGCTTCGCCGACCTCGGGCATAACGCGATCGAGAGCTTCGACGAGGACGAAGCGAACATCGGCTTCGGTCAGCGTCTCGTACTGAGCCACTGCAGAGCGGACGACATCTTCGAGTTCGGCGAGGAGTTCGATGCCGGCGAATCCGCCGCCGACGAAGACGAAGGTCAGCGCCTTGCGACGCTCGTCGTCATCTTCCATCAGCGAGGCATCGGACAGGCGGCTGAGGAGGTGATCGCGCAGTGCGACAGCTTCCTCGATGCGCTTGAGCGCGATGGCGTTCTCTTTGAGGCCGGGGATCGGCAGAGCACGCGCCACCGAACCGGCGGCCATGATGATGTGGTCGTAGTCGAGCTCGAACGCTTCGTCGTTCTCGGGCTCGACGGTGACGAACTTGTCGCCGTGGTTGATCGAGGTGACCTTCGCGGTGATGACTTCAGCACCGGAGAGGTTGCGACGCAACGGCACAACGGCGTGACGCGGTTCGATGGACCCAGCTGCCACCTCGGGGAGGAACGGCAGGTAGGTCATATAAGGGTTGGGATCGACCACGGTCACTGTGGCTTCGCCACGGCCGAGGTTCTTCAACAGATTCTGAGCGGTAACGAGACCAAGGTAGCCGCCACCAACGACGAGGATTCGAGGACGCAATTTTGAGTTTCTGATGAGTGCCATATTCCCATCTTAGGCCCTTGTGAAAACTTTCACTAATTGCATCTCGACGGTCCAGATCAGAGGTTCAGCACGGTGTTTCCTCAACGTCTGCGACGAATGAAAACCACTGCCGAGAGCACGAAGAGGATGACCGCGATGAGGCCTCCGGCGCCCAGAATCGAGAAGCCCAGCTGGGGCGTCGACTGTGATGAGACAACGTCCTTGGGCGCGACCGCTTTCGGGTTGTTGTCCTCTGCTGGTGCCGCATTCTCCGTCTCAGCCGGGTCGGACTTCGCACGCCGGTGCATCGTCACCCAGTCGGCGAGTGCGTCGGCTGAGCTGGGAACTGTCTTCGGGACGTCGGACTTCATCGCGGCCTTCGGATCGAGGCGACCCCAGCCGACGATGGGATCCGGCTTACCCTTTTTACTCTGCCCCTTATGCCCGGGCACGGGTTTGGCCGTCGAGGCCAACTTGGCGGTGACCTCGTCGGCACTGAGGTCTGGGTCTTCGGCCCGGATCAGCGCTGCCACTCCCGAGACGATCGGTGAGGCGAAGGAACATCCCTGTCCCTCTGCGTAGCCGCCCGAGTAGTACGGAATCGGAATGTCTTCCGCCGGCCCCATGAGGTCCACAGCTGTTCCAGGAGCAGTTGACTCGGAGAGAACTCGGTTGTTCTTGCCCAGTCCGCCGACGCCGATGACGCCGGGCACCGTCGACGGCGACCACGCCTGCGTCGCGCCTTGGGAGGCATTGCCGACACAGGCGACGATGACGACGTCCTTCTCATAGGCATAGGCGAAGGATTCGTCCCAGCTGGAGGGCCAGGCAGGATCGTCCCAGCCCAGCGACATGTTGATGACCTTGGCGCCGGAGTCGACGGCCCAGCGGATGGCTTTGTCGGCCTGCTCACGAGTGGAGCCTGATTCCTTCGGGCGGTCGGGGCCCAACCACATCGAGGCAGACAGGATGTCGACGTCGGGTGCGACACCGGTGGGTCCGGCGCCCTGTCCCTGGCCGGCGATGACTCCAGAGACGGCGGTGCCGTGGTGGATCGTCGTCTTGCCGCCGATCGGGGTCTTGCCGTCCTTGTCGAGTCCGCTGAAGTCCTTTGACTTGCCGACCACGCCCTTGAGGTCCTCATGTTTGGCGTTGACGCCGGAATCGATGACGGCGACCTTCACGCCTTTGCCCGTGGACTTCTTCCACATGTCATCGATGCCGTACTTCTTGATGTACCACTGTCCAGGTCCCGGCTCGGGCGCAGCGAGTGCTGGCTGAGTCGTGCCCATGACCAGGCCCAGCACCAGAGAACCGACGATGGCGAGTTTTGCGGTGCGCCTTCCAGCGCGTGGGCGCTGGGAAGCTGTCGGTGTCCGCGGTGCGCCGAGCCTCACGACTGCGGTCGCGCCAGGTCGAGCGCGGTGCCGTCGAGAATGTCCGTCTCCGAGACCATGATGTCAAGGTCGGCTCCCGCGCTCCTGACTGCGGAGTCAATGCGGGCCGCGATTCGGGCGAACAGCAGTCCCCCCGCCGCGATGACGTCGACGCGTCCGGGGTGCATGTACGGGAGTGCCGCACGAGCCTCACGCCCCATCCGCAGCAGTTCGTTGGCTTCGCCGTCGATGTCGGCCACGCTCAGATGGGTGCCGTGGATGCGTTCGCGCTGGTAGCTGTCGAGATCGAGGATTCCAGCGGCCAGTGTCGTGACAGTGCCCGCGACTCCGATCATCGTCCGCGGGGCGGTGAGATCGACGATCTCTGCGGCCTTGTCGAGGTTGGCATCGATGTCGTCAACGGCCGCCTGGATCTGTGCTTGGTCGGGAACGTCGACGGACATGTGGCGTTCGGTCAGGCGCACGGATCCGATATCCATGCTGACCGCCGAGGTGACGCTTTCCGTGCCGAGGACCAGCTCGGTAGAGCCCCCGCCGAGGTCCATGACGAGGAACGGTCCGCTGTCGGCACCGAGTCCGACGGTGGCGCCGAGGAATGACAGATGAGCCTCTTCGTCGCCGGTGATGACGTCGGGCACGACGCCCAGGATGCCGAAGATGCCTGCGAAGAAATCGTCTCGGTTCTTCACGTCGCGGCTGGCGGAGGTGGCGACGAATCTCAGCTTCTCCGGTGAGTACTCGGCAGCCACCTCGGCGAATTCCCGGGCTGCGGCGAACGTGCGCTCCAAGGCTTCGGGGGCGAACTCACCCGTCGCGTCCACTCCCTGGCCGAGGCGCACGATCCGGGTCTCACGACGCAGCTCGGTCATCTGTCCGTGCGCGTCGACGTCGGCGATGAGCAGACGCAGGGAATTGGTCCCACAGTCGAAGGCGGCAACTCGCATGAGTCTCTCCTATTCGCTTGCCTCGGCCGAGGCGTTCTCTGCGCCCGCCGGAGTGGGCACGTCGGTCATGAACGAGATTGCGCGATCACCGATCGGGTTGACCCCGGGGCCGGCGGCCAGTGAGTGGCCGACCAAGGCGTGCAGGCATTTCACTCGGGTGGGCATGCCGCCGGCGGAGTAGTCCTTGATCTCCTCCACCTCGGCGAGGCCGGCCGTCTTACCGATCTCGGATCGCGTCGCGAGGTAAGCGGTATGAGCCTTGGCATAGGAGGCTGCGAGCTCTTCGTCCTCGGCAAGCTCAGCGGACCACTCGGCCATGATTCCCGAAGCCTCGAGACGCGAGCATTCGGTGACGAAAGCGGGATGGGTGAGGTAGAAGGCGGTGGGGAACGGGGTGCCGTCCTCGAGCCTTGGAGCGGTGGCGACGACCAGAGGCTCACCCGATGTGCTGCGGGCGGCAATCCCGACGACGCCGCGCGGAATCCGCCCGAGCTGGTCCTTCAGGATGGCGAAGTCCGCCTCGGTGCACTCTGTGATCATCAGCCCTTCTCCACGGTATTGCCGACCTCTTGAATCGACTCCAGCAACTCAAGGTACCAGGCTTGTTTGCGCTGCGGGCGGTCCGTATCCGAATCGTCACCGTTGATCGCCTCCTGGTTGGTGACGATGACCGCGTTCTTGCCCTCTTCGACGTAGTACTGGTCCTTGCGTGCCTTACGTTTGATATATGCGGGGTCCTTGAGGTTCTCGTTCTTCTCCTCCAGTCCCTGGACTTCGGACTTCGTCGATTCGATCTCGCTGTTGAGTGCCGCGATCTGCTGTGCCTGCTTGAGGGCCGAGTTGATCGAGGGCAGGAAGGTGACGAGCACGATGGCGATGACGAGGAGGAATACTCCCGTCTGCCAGGACAGCTTCCGCTTGCGAGTGTCTTCGGTGGGCTGAGCCTCGACGACCGGTGCAGGGCGTCGACGGGGAGCGGCTCTGCCCGGAGCCGATTTGGGGGCGCTTTTTCTAGGCTTGCTCGGAACCATGTCTCTTTCCTCTGCGACCGGGGATGGGGAAGGCTGTCGCAACACATCCAAGTCTGCCGTGTCAGCATCCGGACTTCGAGGATTTGGGTGTCGTGGCGTGTTCTATTTTTCGAAAGCCCGCATCCGCCGCGCTCCTTCGCTGCCGTCGTGCACCCGTCACGCGTCTTTCACCCGCCAGTCCCGGCCGCCCCGGGCACTCGCCCCGGCCGCCCCAAGGCGCCCACTCCATCCGCCTGGCAGCTCGGCGGGCAGCTCCGCCGATCGCCGCACGCATCGTCAACTGGTCCGTCGTCCGGGGGTGCACGTCCCACCTTTGCCTCTACGTCCTACAACTAGTTCAGCTCCCGGCACCGTTGGCTCTAAAACCTCCCGTTGCTATTGGGTGATTTGGCGCTCACAGTGCAGGGCGCAGGGTGCAGATGCGGGTTCCAAAGCTCCGGAAGTCAACGCTCCGCAGCTCACCACTCCCCTCCCAGCTTCCACCTCAAACAGGACTTATCCACAGGGTTATACACATCTCTAACGCCATTCATTGCTATGTTGTCTGTTTTGATGCATTTTAATGTCATGTACAAAATTATGACCACACAACAGATCGTCCGGCTCGGATTCACTCACGCAGACATTCGGCGGGCCCGAAGCTGCTGCGTTCGTCGGTTGTCTCGCGGCGTCTATTCGGTCAGACACGTCTGCACCGTGGAAGACCACCGGAGGCTGTGGGCGAGCATCGATGAGGGAACGCATTCGGAGTTCACGGAGCACGGAGACATCCGCGATCAGATTGAAGAACTCGACGCCGCAGTCATGGCACGATGCGAAGTCAGATTTCAGAAGCAGGCACAGCAGAAGCAGGGACAGCAGGAGCGTCAGGGGGAAACTGGCACCTCCTCTGAGTCAACCGCAGACACTCGAACGTCGTCGGCAACGCCTCCGGCCGAGGTGTTCTCACATATCTCCGCTGCTCTCATCCATGGCCTGCCGATTGCATACCCCGTCACCCATCAGGTGGAGGTGGTGCGCCCCGGAGTCAACCGCAGATTCAAGAGCATCCATGTCAGGGGCGTAACGATCCCGAAGCAGCACCGGCAGGGAGTTCGCGGGACCGAGGTGACGACGCTCGAACGCACGCTCATTGATGTGGCTCGCACATACAATCCTGATATTTCGGTTTCCATGTTCGACAACGCTCTGCACCGAGGCCTGACGACGAGGGAGAAGATCCTCGCGACGCTGGCTCAATGCTTGGAGACCAGGAACACCAAGAAGGTTCAACTCGCTCTCGACTTGGCCGATGCCCGTCGCGAGTCCCCCGCCGAGTCGATCGCCGCGGTGAGATTCTTTCAACACGGATTCGTCGGATTCGTCCCTCAAATCGTGTTCGACGCGACCTCGCTGCGACGTCGGATTCGCGTCGACTTCTGCCACAAGGCAGCCCGGTTGATCGTTGAAATCGATGGACTCGGAAAGCTGTATCTCGGCTCGGGGGTGCCCCGTGACGAACTCGAACGCGAAAGGCGCAGAGAACAATGGCTGCGCGATCAAGGGTGGCGAGTCATCAGAATCAGTTGGAAAGAGCTATTCACGGAGGCGAAGTTCGAAGAGATCAGACGAATCCTCATGAGCACGAGGTGATTATCCGAGGATGCGCTCGGCAGACGCGGCAGGACCCCTCACCCGCAACCGCATGAACAACCTCTGCAGCTGTATGAACTGCGCGGGGCAGGTGGTTTTGTCATCGACAGGAGGTCTTGTCGATGAATGCCGCCGAGGCGGGTGCCGGGTGACCATTGATGATCACCTGACACCCGCCTCGGGTGCGAAGCCATTCAGCCGTCGAAGCGCGGGAAGGCTCCTCGTCCGGCATAGCGGGCTGCGTCGCCGAGCTGCTCTTCGATGCGCAGCAGCTGGTTGTACTTGGCAACGCGCTCGGACCGTGCCGGAGCACCGGCCTTGATCTGACCGGCGTTCGTTGCCACGGCCAGGTCGGCGATCGTCGTGTCCTCGGTTTCGCCTGAACGGTGCGAGATCATCGTCGTGTAACCGTTGGTCTGTGCCAGCGACACCGCATCGAGGGTCTCTGTCAAGGTGCCGATCTGGTTGACCTTGACGAGCAGCGAGTTGGCGGTGCTCGTGTCGATGCCGCGCTGGAGCCGCTCGGGATTCGTCACGAACAGATCGTCGCCGACGAGCTGAACCTTTGAGCCGATGGACTCGGTCAGGGTGGCCCAACCTTCCCAATCGTTCTCGTCGAGTGGATCTTCGATGGACACCAGCGGGTACTTGGCGAGCAGACCCTCGTAGTAGGCGGCCATGTCCTGCGCCGACTTCTTCTCGCCTTCGAACTCGTAGGCACCATCGGAGTAGAACTCGGACGAGGCCACATCGAGTGCCACCGCGATATCGCGGCCCGGACGGTGCCCGGCTAGTTCGATGGCCTCGAGGATGAGGTCGAGTGCCGCGGCGTTGGAGTCGAGGTTCGGTGCGAACCCGCCCTCATCGCCGAGCCCGGTCGACAGGCCGCGCTCCTTGAGCACGCCCTTGAGCGCGTGATAGACCTCGACGCTCCACTGCAGACCTTCGTGGAAGCTGGCAGCGCCGATCGGGGCGATCATGAATTCCTGAATGTCGACGTTGGAATCGGCATGTGATCCACCGTTGAGGATGTTCATCATGGGAACGGGCATGACGTGGGCATTCGGCCCGCCCAGGTAGCGGTAGAGCGGCAGATCCGCCGACACCGCGGCCGCGCGAGCCACTGCCAGCGAGGTGCCCAGGAGGGCATTGGCGCCCAGGCGGGACTTGTTCTCGGTTCCGTCGAGTTCGATCAGGGCCTGGTCGACCAGACGCTGATCATCGCTTTCGAGGCCGACGATGACTTCGTGGATCTCGTCGACGACTGCGTCAACAGCACTGGTGACGCCTTTGCCCAGGTAACGTTCCGGGTCTCCGTCGCGCAGCTCAACAGCTTCGAACTCACCGGTGGAGGCACCGGACGGGACACCGGCACGACCGACGGATTCGTCGGCCAACAGCACTTCCACCTCGACGGTGGGATTTCCCCGGGAATCCAGGATTTCACGGGCGTTTGCGGCAACAATCTCAGCCACTGATTACTCCTTCGCAATTGGTTTCACATGGGGAACATGTGCCTGCAGGACAGCTTAATGCACCGGCGGACCGAGCTCATTCTCAGTCCCGGACGGCCTCTTCCCTGTCAGCAGTCGTCAACAGCTGTTCGCGCAGCTTATCCGGGCTCGCCGGATCCATTCCATGCTCGAGCAGATAGGCTTCGACACCGTTCTCGCCATATTCTGCGTCGATGGAGTCAAGGATCTTCGCCATGAGTTCCGGCGGGGCTGCTGTTGCCGTCTCCGCGAGGTTGCCGGAGATGCCGGCGTCGGCGAAATTCCGGGTGATGTTCTCGAGGAATCCTCCCGACAGATGCTCGGAGGTGATCGCGTAGTCCTCGAGGATCTCATGACGCCCGACGCCGAGGAGTGCGAGGATGAAGGCGGCGACCATGCCGGTCCGGTCCTTGCCGGCAGAGCAGTGGAAGACGACTCCGCCTTCGCAGCTTCGCGCAACGACATCAACGGCCTTGGCCAGTCGCGTTCCGAAATGACTGATCATCAGCTCGTAGATCTTACTCAGCGAGCGATCGGAGAGATCCATTCCGGTCGCCTCGGCGGCCTCTCGCATCTCCTCGCGGCTGAGCTGCTTCTCAGGGAAGAAGTGATCGTCGAAGATGGGCAGCTCGATGTGCTCCACGTCGAGGCCCTCGAGTGCGTCGGGCAGCTTGGATCGTTCCCCGATGTCACGCAGATCGACGACGGTTCTGATGCCGAGTGCTCTGATGTCGGCCCGCGACCTGTCTGTCAGTTGGGCGATACCGTCGGACCGGAAGACTTTCCCCTTTTCGACGCTCGACTCCCCCGCCGAGGTGGGCGATCCTCCGATGTCACGGAAGTTGAATGTACCTTCGATATCGATGCGATCCAAGCTCACTGATTCGTGTCTTTCTGCTGTTTCTCTTCTGTCTTGATCCGGCGGTATTCGGCCTCGACGTCTTCGAGGGAGGCCATGTGCTCATCACTGGCGCCCTCACCGAAGGCCAGGGGATGACGCCGGATGAGTTTTGCCTCCAGCCCTTCGATGATCAGCCCCAGCGTGTGCCCGTAGGGGGCGGAAGCACTCTCGTCCAGCAGCGCGGAGTGGAAGAGCACCTGGTAGAAGACATCGCCGAGTTCTTCGACGACGGCGGCTCGGTGGCCCGGATTCGAATCAGCTCGGTAGTCTTCGAGTGCTTCGATGAGCTCCTCGGTCTCCTCGCGCGCATATTTCTCGAGGCTTCCGTGATCTTGCCTGCTCGACCACGGGCACCGGCGCCGCAGTGTCGCCATCGCCTCGATCGCGCCCTCAGTTCGAGCGCCGATGACGCCGGTTGTCTCTGCCTGCTCCACTGTCGTGACACCTTCCGATTCCTGCACCGCTGTGACGGCTCGACACACTACGAGGGCCGAACAATAAGAATGACCCCCACCGCGGGCGCGATGGGGGTCGAATTCTGCATTACTTGCTGAACTTGTCCTTGACGTCCTTGCCGAGGTCCCTGACCTTCTCGCCGACCTGCTTGGTCTTGCCCTTGAGCTGGTCCGCGGAGCCCTCAGCCTTGAGCTCGTCATCGCCGGTCATGTCTCCGACTGTCTCCTTGGCCTTACCGGAGAATTCTTCAGTCTTGTTGTCGAACTTGTCGTCAAAACCCATGGTGTCTCTCCTTAAGTCTCACGGTACGTCTGTACTCGTATTCGCACTCTACGCCAGGAACGGCGGAAGAATGTGAACTCTCAGAATACGTGCAGATTCGTTCTGCGTCGATCAGATCGGTTCACTCATTGCGGCCTCTTCGCATTCCGACCCCGGCCTCAGACGCCGGCTTCGACGACCTCTGAGACGACGACTGGGACGATCGCGTCGAGGAACTGGTGGGCCCAACGCAGGATGTCGGAATCCGTCATCTCCTTCGCATCGAAGCCGTTTCCGGTCATCGGCTTGGGCACGAGCACCGACCGGATCGCGGGCTTGAGCAGAGACTTCGGGTACAGGCGTTTGAGGCGCACGAGCTGCGAATCCTCAAGCTCGAGCGGACCGAAGCGCACGAAGTTGCCTTGGACGACGATGTCGTTGATGCCCGAGGCTTTGGCCCGGATCCGCAGTCTGGCGACATCGGCGAGCACACCCACGGCCTCCGGGTAGGGCCCGTACCGGTCGACGAGTTCGTCGAGGACTTCCTGCAGTTCGCTCTCGTTCGCCGCGGCAGCCAGTTTCCGATAGGCCTCGAGCCGCAGCCGTTCGTGGTCGACGTACTCTGCCGGCAGGTGTGCGTCGACGGGCAACTCGATGCGCATATCTGCTTCGGGCTCAGTGTCCTCGCCGCGGAAGTTCGCAACGGCTTCCCCCACAAGCCGCACGTAGAGGTCGAATCCGACCCCTTCGATCTGTCCGGACTGCTGTCCGCCGAGGAGGTTGCCGGCACCGCGGATCTCGAGGTCCTTCATGGCCACCTGCATGCCGGCGCCGAGCTCTGTGTGGGCGGCCAGCGTCGTCAGACGGTCGTGGGCTGTCTCCGTGAGCGTCGTGTCTGCCGGGTAGAGGAAATAGGCGTAGGCCCGTTCCCTGCCTCGACCAACCCGGCCGCGCAGCTGGTGCAGCTGGGACAGACCGAAGCGATCAGCGTGATCGATGATGAGCGTGTTGGCGTTGGAGATGTCGATGCCGGTCTCGACGATCGTCGTGCACACGAGCACGTCGAACTTCTTCTCCCAGAAGTCGACGATGACCTGCTCCAGGCGCTGTTCGTTCATCTTTCCGTGGGCAATCGCAATCCTGGCCTCGGGAACGAGTTCGGCGATGTGGCCGGCCACGGATTCGATGTCCTTGACTCTGTTGTGGATGTAGAAGACCTGACCCTCGCGCATGAGTTCACGACGGATCGCGGCCTTGATCTGCTTATCCTCCTTCTTACCCACGTAGGTCAGCACCGGATGGCGCTCCTCGGGCGGGGTGGCCAAGGTCGACATCTCACGGATGCCGGTCACGGCCATCTCCAGGGTCCTCGGGATAGGCGTTGCCGACATCGCGAGCACGTCGACGTTCGTGCGCATCGCCTTGAGCGTCTCCTTGTGTTCGACGCCGAAGCGCTGCTCCTCGTCGATGATGACCAGGCCCAGGCTCTTGAACCTCACCTCGCCGCTGAGCAGGCGGTGCGTGCCGATGACGAGGTCGAGCTTGCCAGCAGCCAGATCTTCGACGACCTTGTCCGATTCCTTCTTCGTCTGGAACCGAGAGAGCGCACCGACGGTGACGGGGAAGCCCGAGTAGCGTTCGGCGAAGGTTTCGAAGTGCTGCTGGACGAGCAGAGTCGTGGGCACCAGCACAGCGACCTGCTTGCCGTCCTGGATCGCCTTGAATGCTGCTCGGACTGCGATCTCGGTCTTTCCGTAGCCGACGTCGCCGCAGATCAGACGGTCCATTGGGACTGCCTTCTCCATATCGCCCTTGACCTCGTCGATGGTCGTGAGCTGGTCGGCGGTCTCCACGTAGTGGAAGGCGTCTTCGAGTTCGCGCTGCCATGGTGTGTCCGGGCCATAGGTGTGGCCGACGGTGGCCTGTCGGGCCGAATAGAGGCGGACGAGTTCTCCGGCGATCTCCTTGACCGCCTTCCTGGCCTTGGCTTTCGTCGTCGACCAGTCGGAGCCGCCCATCTTGTTCAGGGTCGGGCTCTCCCCACCGACGTAGCGGCTGACCTGGTCGAGGGCATCGCTGGGCACGTACAGTCGGTCGCCGGGCTGACCGCGTTTGGCCGGGGCGTATTCGACGATGAGGTATTCGCGGGTGTGCTTGTTCGCACCCTTGCCGGTGGTGCGCTGGGTCATCTCGATGAACTTGCCGACGCCGTGCTGGTCGTGGACGACGAAGTCCCCGGGCGCCAGGTTGAGCGGGTCCACCTGGTTGCGTTTGCGCCGGGTGGGCAGGCGCCGCATGTCCCTCGTCGAGGTGGCTGCCGCGCGACCGAGCACATCGGCTTCGGTGAGCACGGCCAGTTTGAGGTCGTCGAAGACGAATCCTCCGAAGGGCGCGGCCGTGGTGACGGTCACCAGAGCATCGGCGATGTCCGTCGGGTCGTCGACGAAGGTCGCGGGCACCCCAGCCTCCGAGAAGACCTCGACCATCCGCTGGCCCGGTCCCTGCCCTTCGGTGAGCACGAGGATGCGCCACCTGTCGTGGATGAGCCCCTTGACATCGGTGAGGATCGCCTCGACGTCACCGGCATATCCCCGAGGTGCGCGAGCCGGAACGGAGAACAGATTCTCCGCGGGTGAGACGAGCTCTTCGTCGGTGGCGAATCCGCCGAGCTCCCACCAGGCCAAGCCGATGAGGCGAGCGCCTTCTTCCATCTCTTCCATGGTCCGGAAGGTCGCGGCGGAGAGGTCGATCGGGGATTCGCCGCCGGCTGCGGCTCCTGACCATGCAGCTTCGAGGAATTCGTTCGTCGTCACGACGAGGTCGGCGGCCCTGGCGTGCACACGTTCGGGTTCGGTGATGATGATCTTCGTGGATTCGGGCAGCAGCGCGATAATCGGCTCCATGCCGTCTGCCAGCACCGCCGAGAGTGATTCCATGCCTTCGACGGCGATTCCACCAGCGATCTTGTCGAGCATGTCCGTTGCTGCCGGCAGCGTCGGCGACAGCGTGGCCGCTCGCTCCCGGATTGAGTCGGTGAGCAGGAGCTCCCGGCAGGGTGGAGCCGAGAGCTTCAGCGGTTGCGCCTCCGCCTCGGCGGGAATGGATCTCTGGTCGCTGACGGAGAACTCGCGGATCTCATCGATCTCGTCACCGAAGAATTCGATGCGCAGCGCATGATCCTCCGTCGGAGGGAAGATATCGACGATGCCACCGCGGACGGCGAATTCGCCTCGGCGGGAGACCATGTCCACGCGTGAGTACGCAAGTTCGGTCAGGCGGTGGGACAGTTGGTCGATCTCGTACTCGTCGCCGACGGCCAACTCCACCGGCTCGATGTCGCCGAGGCCCTTGACCAGCGGCTGCAGGAATGCGCGGACAGGGGCGATGATGAAGGCCAGGTGCCGGTCCGGGCTCGGGTGGGCCAGGCGGTGCAGAATCTGCAGACGCTGCCCGACGGTGTCAGACCGAGGTGAGAGCTTTTCGTGTGGGAGGGTCTCCCAGCTGGGGAAGATCGCGATCGATTCCTCCGGAACCCAGTCCGCCAGCGCCCGCGCCAGGTCTTCTGCCTCACGCGTGGTGGCCGTGACGATGAGCTGCGGCGCCGAGGTGGACGGATCGTTGTCGCCGGCCACCAAAGTTCGGCGCAGGATCGATGGCCACAGACCCCTGATCGCATCGATCGTCCCGCCTGCTGTCTCCGGGTCGTTGAACGCTCCGACGAGGTCAGTGATGGTGGAGTTCTGGCGTGTGAGATCGAGTCCGTTGAGCACCATGCAATTCTAAGCCACAGACCTGACACGAGAAACGGCGGCGACCGAGCTCTGACCACTCTTCGTGGAAACGTGTGAAGATGAGGTCATGTCCTATCGCACTCTGTTCGCGACTGCGGCGGCCGCGACGCTGTTCCTGTCAGGATGCACCGCTGAAGAGGAAGTCCCCCAACCCGAACGCTGGGATTTCCATACCCGGCCCGACTTGAACCCGCCGAAGATCGACATCGCCGTCAGCTCACAGCAGCCCGAGGAAGACAAAGACCTCGAGACGTTCCTCGCCCCCAAGGGACAGACCGCCGATGACGGGGAATCCTGGGTCGGCGGACTCATCCTCGACTCAGACGGAGAACCGGTCTGGATCCGACAGGGATCGGGCCAGATGTGGGACCTGCGGGTGCAGGAGTACAGGAACGAACCTGTCCTCACCTGGTGGGAGGGAATGGCAGAGACGCCCGAAACAGCTGGCGAGGTCGTCATGCTCGACGACAGCTACAACGAGATCGCACGTGTCGGCATGGGCGGGGACCTCGCCCACAAAACCGCCGATCTGCACGAGACGACGATCACAGACGACGGAACGATGCTCCTCCTGTCCTATATCAAGACGCAGACAGACCTCAGCTCCGTCGGCGGCGCGAAGGACGGCTGGGCCTGGGAAGGAGTGGCCCAGGAGGTCGACATCGCCTCCGGTGATCCCGTTGTCGAAT
The DNA here is from genome assembly GCF_021532235.1 of Brevibacterium sp. UCMA 11752. Taxonomy (NCBI): domain Bacteria; kingdom Bacillati; phylum Actinomycetota; class Actinomycetes; order Micrococcales; family Brevibacteriaceae; genus Brevibacterium; species Brevibacterium sp. UCMA 11752. The sequence continues at coordinate 3,592,636 of NZ_JACBOS010000003.1, forward strand.
GGCGATCACTCGACGACGTTCCCGTCGACCAGACGCAGTCGACGCTCAAGGACGGCGAAGGCACCGAAGAGGAGCCCTTCGACTACATCCATCTGAACTCGGTGTCCGTCGACGACGGTGGTGATTCGCTGCTCGTCTCCGCCCGCAACACACATGCGATCTATCAGCTCGATCGCAAGAGCGCCGACGTGAACTGGGTGCTGGGTGGGTCTGCCAGCGACTTCGAGATGGGCGAGGGAGCTGCCTTCGCCTGGCAGCATGACGCCGTCCGCCGCGACGACGGCATGATCACCCTCTTCGACAACCATGCTGCACCCCGCCTCGGCGATACCAGAGGCCTGCGCCTCGACGTCGATGAGGAAGCGCACAAGGCCAGCGTCGACACCGAGTACCCGGCCCCCGATGATCGCTCATCGGGAAGCCAGGGCAATCTGCAGGAACTCGACAACGGCAATGTAGTCATCGGCTGGGGCTCCGAACCGTACTTCTCGGAGTTCACCAACGATGGCAAGCTGCTCTACGATGCCACTTTCACGGGCGGATCGAACTACAGGGCCTATCGCTTCGACTGGCAGGCGACTCCGTCAGCACCGCCCACCGCGACGAAATCCGAGCCCGGTGAGGGCATCACACGAGTGCACATGAGCTGGAACGGAGCCAGCGATGTCAAGGCCTGGCGCATCCTCAGCGGCGACAGCGAGGAGCAGCTCGAGGAGACCGCAGTCGTCGATCGCACGGGGTTTGAAACCGCGGCCGACATCACCCCTGCCGGTTCCCGGATCGTCGTCGAAGCCGTGAACGAGGACAAGGAACGCATCGGCAGCACAACCGTGGACTGAGGCACCGGAGATCTCAAGACTGTAACGGGACTAACGGATCGGACACGATTGCCCGCAGGCCCCGATTCTTCGGGGTTCTCCAAGCTTCATCACCGACAATTGGGACATGAGTTCCAACCAGTCCCCTCGCTTCACCCCCGAAGAATCCCAGTTCATCTTCGGCAACGGTTCAACAACCCCCGATTCGCCCAGGTCAGGCGGCCGCCCACCCGCAGGCCAGCCCAAAGTCGCCAATCTGCGGACCACTGTCAGCCGCGATCACCGGCTCTCACGCTTCGTCCCTGTGCTCGTCCTGCTGGCGATCATGTGGGCCATTGAGATCGTCGACACCATCCTGCCGGTCGATCTCGACATGTTCAGTCTGGCCTCCTGGACCCCGCTGTCCCTCTACGGAGTGGTGACGTCTCCCCTCCTGCACTCGGGATTCGGGCACCTCATGGCCAACACGTTCCCCTTCCTCATCCTCGGGCTGTGCATCGCCGTCGAGGGGGCACGCCGCTTCTGGCTCGTCACCGTCATCACTGCCGTCGTCTCCGGGCTCGGTGCCTGGCTGACGACGCTGCCGGTGGGCCAGCACGTCGTCGGCGCCTCGGGCATCGTGTTCGGCTTCTTCGCCTACCTGGCTGTGCGCACCTGGTTCACCGAGGATGTGCTCCGCAAGATCGTCTACTTCGCCATCGGGTTCTTCGTCTTCATCACCTACGGCGCATCCATGATCTTCGGACTGCTGCCGCAGGACAACGGGATCTCATGGCAGGGGCATCTGTTCGGCTTCGCGGGAGGCATCCTCGCCGCCTGGCTCATCCACCGCAAGCGTCCGGGCTCCGCGACTGAGAAGCGACCTGCCGCCGAGCGGTGACCTATCCCTCAGCGGTGACCGCCATCCTCATTTTGAGTGGTATTTGAGCTGCACCTTCTCGAGGCCGTCGACGATGTACATCTCGACGGCGTCTGCGATATCCGAGATGAAGATCGGCAGCGTGGCGCGTTCGTCCTTCGAGAAGGGCTTGAGCACGTAGTCCGCGGTGTCCTGACGTCCCATGGGCCGGCCGACGCCGGCGCGGATGCGGGGATAGTTCTTCGTCCCCAGCGCAGAGGTCATCGAGCGAAGTCCGTTGTGTCCGCCCTCTCCCCCACCGACCTTGGCCTTGATCGTGTCGAAGGCGATGTCCACATCGTCGTGGACGGCGATGATCCGATCGGTGTCGATCGAGTAGAAATCGGCGAGCTGCCTGACCGGCCCACCGGATTCGTTCATAAACCCCGTCGATGTCGCGAGCACCACTCGCGGCCCGGGAACTCCGGGGACTGAACCTGTGGGCAGTCGAGATGTGCCGACGTTGGAGCGCAGTTTGGTCCGTGTCAGATTGACGCCGATGCGATGTGCGAGTTCGGCAATGACCATCTGCCCGATGTTGTGTCTCGTCGATTCGTATTTGGGGCCGGGATTGCCCAAGCCGAAGACCAGCCATGCTTCGTTCGTCATCGTCGTCCTTCGCTCATTCTCTCTCGCTGCTCATCGAGACCACCCGATCAGCCAGGAACTCTTGCACTCTATGTGCTCACAGAACGAATTCGGTGGGCCGTCTCTTCAACGACCCACCGAATTCACATCTCAGGCTGTGCCCAGAAGCTGGGCGCAGACGGAAGAAGTCGAGGTCACTCGTCCTCGGACTTCTCCTCTGCCGCTTCCTCGGTCGACTCGTCGGTCGACTCTTCGTCGGTCTCATCTGCATCCGACTCGGTGTCCATCTCGGCCTCTTCCGAGACGTTGACGACGAGAAGTTCGGTATCGGCAGCGAGCTCGACGCCCGAGGCCAATTCGATCTGTCCGGCCAGAACGTGCTCGCCGGCGGCGCGCCCGTCAACGGTGACCTCGATGTACTCAGGCAGCTTGGTGGCGTCTGCCTTGATGAGGAGCGTCGACTCTTCCTGCTGCACCATGGTGCCGGGAGCGGCTTCGCCGATGATGTGGACAGGAACGTCGACCTCGACCTTTTCGCCGCGCTTGACGATGATCAGGTCAAGGTGCTCGATCTGACGGGTGACCGGGTCGGTCTGCACGTCGCGAGCGATTGCGAGAACGTTCTTGGCACCGTCGGTGCTTTCGATCTCGAAGAGGGCGTTGGCGTGCTTGAGGGCCATCATGGTGGCGTGGCCGTCAATCGAGATGTGCACAGGATCTCCGCCGTGTCCGTAGACGACTGCAGGGATGCGTCCTGCGCGGCGGGTCCGACGGGCAGCGCCCTTGCCGAATTCGTTGCGGGGTTCGGCGATGAGTTTGAAGTCAGCCATTTTCTCTCCTTCGTGGTGAACTTATCTTGCAAGCACCACGGCGAAACAGCCTTCAACCGCACTGTCGCTGTCTCAATTCGGCTCCGAAGGGCCGGTCAGCGCTGTGGGTCAGGACCGCGTCGATAACGGAAACATGTGTTTCCCTCGCCGAGGCAACCCTACGATTCTATGCCACCGTCGTCGGTGGCGCCAAGTCGGGCGGTCACGGCCTCGGCGCAGGCGTCGATGCCTGACTCCGTGAGCAGGATGTCGTAATGGTTCGTACCGGGCACCTCGACGACGGTCAGATCCTCCCACCGCTGCTGGTAGGAGGCGACGAGTTCCGGTGGGTAGAGACCGGGCTCGGATGCGATGAGGTCACGCTCGGCGAAGAGGAACGTCACCTCGGCCTGGCGCCGCTGGCTGCTCATGATCTGGGCGAGCGCGTTACGGAAGGCACCGCCGGTGTACATGTCCGCCGAGTCGGCCTGCATCGCCTCGATCGACGTCGAGGGTTGGAAGCTGTGATCGTCTTTGGCCGCGAGATCGTAGACGAAGCTCTCCGAGGCCACGGTGTCGAGGCCGTCGACGAAGGCAGGATGAGCGGCGAAGAATGCAAGGTACTCTTCGACCGACCCGAATGACATCGACAGCCGTTCAGACGCGGGTCCGAGCACCGCGGCGATGAGGTCGTCGGTGTCGAGATCATGGTCGTTGAGATCATCGAGTGCCCCGGGGACCTCGTCTTCTCCGACCCGCGGCACCGGCAGGGGAAGTCCTCCGTCGATGAGGACGGGGCCACGGAAACGATCGGCCACCTCGGCGTCGGAATCGACACCTGCGCCCATACCGGCCAAGGTCATGGCGACGAACCCGCCCATGGAATGTCCGACCAGAGTGACAGGCCCAGGCTCGGCGAAGGTGTTGATGGCGACGAGGACGTCTTCGGCATGGGCCCTCATCCCGAACGGTGGGCCCAGCAGACGGGAGTCAGCACGTCCGCGCAGGTCGGGCCCGATGATGCGCACCCCGGGAAGTCCTGCGACCAGACCGGCGAAGAACAGATGATTCGAGGTGATGCCGTGGATGACGCATATGGTGGGAACCCGGCCCGGCCCGTAGGCCACAGGCTCCCAGACGCCGACGGACAGTTCCCCGCCGGAGACGCTGACCCGGTACCGGTTGTAATCATGGGACGACATCGTCACGGTTCCCTTCACTCGGTTGTCTCCAGTGTAGAGCGTCGGTCGAGCCCCGGCAGGCGATGCTTCCGATGAGACAGATCGAACCCCGAGCCTGAAGATCGGCTCGGGGTTCGATTCGGATGAAGCTATCGCGGAAGGTGGCTCAGACCTCGAAGAGACTGGTGACCGATCCGTCCTCGAAGACCTCGTGCACGGCGCGGGCGATCAGCGGGGCGATCGAGAGCACGGTGAGCTTGTCGAACATCTTGTCCTCGGTCAGCGGCAGCGTGTTCGTCACGATGACCTCCTGCGCCACGGAGTTCGACAGGCGCTCGACGGCCGGTCCGGAGAACACTGCGTGTGTCGAGACGACGATGACTCCGGTGGCTCCGGCGGCCATGCAGGCGTCGGCGGCCTGAACGATGGTCCCGCCCGTGTCGATCATGTCATCGACGAGGACACAGGTTCGGCCCTCGACCTCACCGACGACGCGGTTGGCCTTGGTCTCATTCGGTCGTGTGATGTCGCGAGTCTTGTGGATGAATGCCAGCGGCACTCCGCCCAGGGAGTTCGACCAGTTCTCGGCGACCTTGATGCGGCCGGCGTCGGGTGAGACCACTGCCAGCTCGGTCGGGTACTTGTCCTTGACGTAGCCGGCGAGGATCGGCATCGCGATGAGGTGGTCGACCGGTCCGTCGAAGTAGCCCTGGATCTGCGCGGTGTGCAGGTCCACGGTGATGATGCGGTCGGCACCGGCCGTCTTGTACAGGTCGGCCACGAGGCGAGCCGAGATAGGCTCACGTCCGCGATGCTTCTTGTCCTGCCTCGCGTAGGGGAAGAACGGTGCGATGACCGTGATCCGCTTGGCCGAAGCACGTTTGAGTGCGTCGACCATGATGAGCTGTTCCATCAGCCATTCGTTGATCGGTGCACAGTGCGACTGGAGGACGAAGACGTCACAGCCGCGGACCGATTCGGAGAACCGGACGTAGATCTCTCCATTGGCAAAGTTGTAAATGTCAGTGGGGAGAAGTTCCGTCCCCAGGTTCTCAGCGACTTGTTCAGCGAGCTCATTGTTCGCGCGCCCGCTGACCAGGACGAGCTTCTTTTCGCCCGCCGTCGTAATTTCATTCACTTGCCGGTTCCCCTTCAGATGCGGCCTCGGCTGCCTGCGCTGCAGGTGTGCCGGGGCGGTTGCTGACGACCCAGCCCTCCAGGTTACGCTGTGGCGCCACGGTTATGGCAAGCGCTCCCGCAGGGACATCTTTGCGCACCGTTGTGCTCGCACCGGAGTAGGCGCCGTCGCCTACCGTGACAGGGGCAACGTACATGTTGTCCGAGCCCATGCGTGCGTGCTTTCCGACGACGGTGCGGTGCTTTTCGACACCGTCGTAGTTGACGAAGACCGATGCGGCACCGATGTTGGAACCCTCGCCGATCTCAGCATCGCCGACGTAGGACAGGTGCGGCACCTTCGCGGCCCGTCCGATGTCAGCGTTCTTCGTCTCCACGAAGGTGCCGATCTTTCCATCCTCGCCGAGGTTGGTCCCAGGTCGCAGGTATGCGAACGGTCCGACTGTGGCGCAGGCTCCCACAATGGCCAGTTCCGAATGGGTGCGCACGACCTGTGCCCCGGCACCCACCTCGGTGTCCTTGAGAGTTGAGTCGGGGCCGACGACGGCACCGGTGCCGATGTCGGTGGCACCCAGGAGCTGGACTCCGGGAAGGATCGTGACGTCCTCACCCAGGGACACGTCCATGTCGATCCACGTGGTGTCTGGGTCGATGATGCTCACGCCGGCACGCATCCACTTCTCGCAGACGCGGCGGTTGAGCTCCTTGCCGAGATTGGCCAGCTGCACGCGGTCGTTGGCGCCCTCGACCTGCCAGAGATCCTGGGTGGCGGTGGCGGCGACGGACTGACCTGCCTCGCGAGAGAATCCGATGACGTCGGTGAGGTACTTCTCACCCTGCGCATTGTCCGTAGTCAGTGAGGCGAGACCGTCCCTCAGCGCCGAGGCGTCGAAGGCGTAGATGCCGGAGTTGATCTCCCGGATGCTGCGCTGGTCGTCGCTGGCGTCCTTCTGCTCGACGATGCGCAGCAGGGCTCCGGAGGCGTCGCGGACGATGCGTCCGTAGCCAGTGGGATCGTCCACCTCGGCGGACAGGACCGTGACGGCATTGTGTGAGGACTCGTGGACCTCGACGAGGCTGTTGATCGTGTCAGCAGTCAGCAGGGGCACGTCGCCATAGGTCACGACCACGGTGCCGGAGAGATCGTCGGGCAACTGGGTCAGCGCACATTCGGTGGCGCGGCCGGTGCCGGGAATCTCATCCTGATCGGCGATGAGCACAGTCTGCGTCGAACTGATCGGCAGTGAGTCCAGATGGGAGACGAGCTGATCGCGTTCGTGCCTGACGACGACGACTAAGTGTTCGGGAGTGGCTCCTGCCGCTGCCGCGATCGAGTGGTGGAGCAGGGAACGACCGCCGATCGGGTGCAGCACCTTCGGCAGGGTCGACTTCATACGGGTGCCCTGGCCAGCGGCCAGAACGATGACGGCGATGGGTCTGGTCTGCGACATGTGTTGAATCCTTCGCAAGTCGGATTGGGCCAGCTCCGCCCATAGGATTCGAACCTATACCACACGGCTCCAAAGGCCGGCGTGCTGCCATTACACCAGGGCGGAACAGCGTGCACCAGTTGAGGGCCCGCGCTCACGAGACACCATCATGCCACTACGATGAACCGTATGGAAATTCTTCGCGAGATTCTAGTGGCCCTGCATCTGATCGGAATGGCGATCATCGTGGGCGGATATTTCACCCTCATCCGCTCTCCCAAAGTTGCTCCCGGCATGCTGCACGGCGCCTATCTTCAGCTGATCACCGGGCTTCTGCTGATGGGTCTGGCAGAGATGGGCGATGGCGAAGTCAACCACATGAAGCTCGGCATCAAGCTCCTCATTGCGATTCTCGTCACCGTCTTCGCATTCATCGGCAATAAGAAGCAGAAGGCCTTCGCCTCCGCACCGGCTGCGGGTGCTGCCCCGGCCGGAGGCGACGCCGACACAGCCGTGGCGAGCGCGGTGAAGAATCCCTCGGCGACGATGGCTCACCTGGTCTTCGCCGGAGCGATCATCAACGTGCTGGTGGCCGTCTTCGTCCACTGAGGTTCTCGTCCCAGACGATTCCGGCTCCGCCGGCGACCCGTGCATTTGGTCCGGGCCGCTGGCGGAGCTTTTTCTCTGCCTATCTGACTGCCCTTTTCTCTGCGTCAGTCGCTGACGGTATCGTTGATCCGGACATGACTGCTGCAGCTGAAAACATCGAAGAAGCCACTCCGGGAGCCGACTCACGTGCGGCCGAACTCCTCACCGGACTCAACCCGCGACAGCGCGAGGCCGTTGCCCATACGGGTTCACCGCTCCTCATCGTGGCGGGTGCCGGTTCGGGTAAGACGACCGTGCTGACCAGGCGCATCGCCTATGCCCTGGCCACCGGTCGGGCACACCCCGGCGAGGTCCTGGCGATCACGTTCACCAACAAGGCGGCCAAGGAGATGGCTGAGCGCGTGCGCTCCATCGTCGGACCGGCTTCGCGAGCGATGTGGGTCTCGACCTTCCACTCCTCATGTGTGCGCATCCTCCGCCGTGAGGCCAAAGTGCTGGGCATGAAGACCAACTTCACGATCTACGATGCCCAGGATGCTCAGCGGCTCGTGTCCCAGATCCTCAAGGAACTCGGCATCGACACGAAGAAGTACACGCCTCGGTCGATGCTGCACCGGATCTCCAATCTCAAGAACGACCTGCAGACGCCGGATGACTTCACTCCCCGGCCGAATAACCCCGCCGATGAGGTCCTCGCCGATGTGTTCAGGCGCTACACCTCTCGTCTGCGTCTGGCCAATGCCTTCGACTTCGATGACCTCATTGCCGAGACCGTTCATCTCTTCGGCGCCTTCCCCGAAGTGGCCGATTTCTACCGCAGACGGTTCCGGCACATCCTCGTCGACGAGTACCAGGACACGAACCCGGCTCAATACGCTCTCATCAAGTCCCTGGCCGGCGACGGCGCCGGTGGCGCCACCGGCGCCGAGCTGACCGTCGTCGGTGACGCAGACCAGTCGATCTACGCCTTCCGTGGGGCGACCGTGCGCAACATCGTGGAGTTCGAGAAGGACTTCCCCGATGCGGAGACGATTCTGCTGGAGCAGAACTATCGCTCCACGCAGAACATCCTCGATGCTGCGAACGCTGTGATTTCGAATAATCAGGACCGCAAGGACAAGAAGCTGTGGACCTCGGAAGGCACGGGCGAATCCATCGTCGGCTGGGTAGCGGAGAACGAACAGTCGGAGGCCCGTTTCATCGTCGACCGGGTCGATGAGCTCATCGACGACGAGAAGTACACCTATGGTGACCTCGCCGTCTTCTACCGCACCAATGCTCAGTCCCGCGCCATTGAGGATGCTCTGGTGCGCTCGGGCATCCCGTACAAGGTCGTCGGCGGCACACGATTCTACGAGCGCAAGGAGATCAAGGATGCCCTCGCGTATCTGCGCGTGGTCGCCAATCCAGATGACGATGTGAACCTGCGCCGCATCCTCAACGTCCCCAAACGCTCCATCGGTGACCGTACCGAGGGCATCGTCGCGGACTTCGCCGATCGTGAGGGCATCAGCTTCTACACGGCGCTGGGGCGTCTTGATGAGATCGTCCATCTGTCTGCCCGGGCGAAGACCTCCGTGTCGAAGTTCTACGACCTCATGCGAGATCTGGCAGCCACCGCCGAGGCTGCCCCGCTGTCGCGCGTCATCGAGGCGATTCTCGAGCAGAGCGGTTACCTCGAGTCACTGCAGAAGAGCACGGACCCACAGGACGAGTCGCGTGTCGACAACCTCGCTGAGCTCGTGGCCGTGGCCGAAGACTTCGTCGCCACGCAGGCCCTCGCTGCAACGGGTGATGACGCTGATGAAGCCGACACTGAGGGCGAAGCCCAAGCTGACGGTGGGAGCACCGAGGACGATGCGGATGTGCAGAGTCCAGCGAGTGCTGCGGCCGGCAATTCGTCGATCGAGGCTTTCCTCGAGCAAGTAGCACTGGCCTCCGACACGGATCAGATCCCCGATGCCGAACTGGGACAGGTCACGCTCATGACCCTGCACACAGCGAAGGGTCTGGAGTTCCCGGTCGTCTTCCTCACCGGCCTCGAGGACGGAGGCTTCCCGCATGCTCGTTCCTTCGAGAATCCCAATGAGCTCTCAGAAGAACGTCGTCTTGCCTATGTGGGTCTGACCCGAGCCCGGCAGCGTCTGATCGTCACTCGCGCGGAGACGCGCAGCATGTGGGGTCAGCCGCAGTACAACCCGCCGAGCCGGTTCCTCGCCGAGATTCCCGAGAACCTCATCGAATGGGAGAACACCGGCAGCTTCTCATCCAGCCTCGGCGGCGGCTTCTCGTCCGGCGGCTACGGCGGTGGCGGCCATGGCTACAGCGGCTCGAGCGGCGGCGGATTCGGTTCCTCACGGGCAACGGGCGGTTCGTCTCGCTCACGCTCAGGGTCCGCGAACTCCTCGTCTCCTGTGGCTGGTTTCCCGAATCGGATCCGACCCAACCGAGAGGTCATCACCGTGTCGGTGGGCGAGAAGGTCTCACACGAGTCCTTCGGCCTCGGCACCGTGACAGAGGTCAACGGCGTCGGAGACAAGACAGTAGCGGTCGTCGACTTCGGCTCCCTGGGAACGAAGCGCCTCCTGCTGCGCTATGCCCCCATCGAAAAGCTCGGCTGAGACTGCCACGACGCGGAGAGACCCACTCGCGCACTTTCGTCCGACTGTCGGGCTGCCGGACTTCCGGGCTGCCGGGCTGCCAACCATCCGGTTCGCCGGCCCGCAGACATAGATGAAGCGCCGAGGTGAAAATACATTCACCTCGGCGCTTCTCCATGCCAGACGCGGCGATGGATTTAAAAGTCAGTCGTTGCCAAGTTTTCCGTCGACTCCGTCGCGACCCTGGTTGATCTGGTCTTCGAACTTGCCGCCGGTCTTGTCATTGGCGAAGTCAGTAGCCTTATCAAGACCCTGATCGCTGAACTCTTCACCCTTGTCGCTATTCACGGCGTCCTTGGCTTTGTTTGTAAGATCGTCGAGTCCCATACTGTCTCCCTTCAATGGAAAAGGTCCTTTCGAACCTTCTTACACCACTCACCCTGCCACTTATTCTGCTTTGGTGTAACCGAACCTTCGGGTTTCTCAGGGAATGCACAAAGTAACCGTATTTCGACTGCCAGCAGCTTCAGCGTGACTCCGGAACAACGAACGCCAACGCCACGAGAACCAGGGCGAAGAACAAGCCCGTTCCGATGTCAACGCTCTTCGATCGGTTGGTCCAGACCTCGTCCCAGGGCGGGGGCATCGCACGCATCGTCGCCAGCCCCGCCGGCACGACGGCCATGACGATCGCGCCGAGACGGAAGTCGATGATGGTGCATGCGGCCGCAATCAAGATGCCCAGCAGACAGCCCAGGAGAGCCCAATCGCGAAGTACGGGGTTCGAGTAGCGCCGCTTCCAATAGATCCAGCGCTTGGCGATCGGGCCTCGCCCACGCCTGGCATGGCGTGGTGGGTGGGCCCTCGTCTTCTCAGTGGAAGAAATGGCGACTCCCGGTCAGGTACATGGTGATCCCCGCCTTGTCAGCCGCTTCGACGACCTCATCATCGCGGATCGAGCCACCCGGCTGCACAATCGCGCCGATACCGGCATCGATGAGGATCTGCAGTCCGTCGGCGAAGGGGAAGAAGGCATCAGAGGCTGCCACTGCACCGGTGGCCCTCTCCTCCCCTGCACGTTCGACGGCCAGCTTCGCCGAGTCGACTCGATTGACCTGGCCCATGCCTACGCCCACGGACGCGCCGTCCTTGGCCACGAGAATGGCGTTGGACTTCACTGCACGGCAGGCCTTCCACGCGAATTCCAGATCGGCCAGAACCTCGGGCGTCGCGGCTGCGCCTGCGGCCAGGGTCCAGTTCTCCGGGGCATCACCGTCGGCCTGGAACGCATCCCGGTCCTGGACGAGGAATCCGCCGGTGATCGGTTTGATCTCCGCGGGTGCGAAGTCGATGTCGCCGAGTTCGAGCAGGCGCAGGTTCTTCTTGCTCGACAGCAGCTCCAGTGCTTCGGCAGAGAACGAGGGTGCGGCAAGGCACTCGGTGAAGATCGGCTTGATCGAGGCAGCCAGCTCGGCGTCGACCTCGCGGTTGGTCGCGATGACTCCGCCATAGGCGGACAGGGAGTCGCATTCGTGGGCTGCCTTGTGTGCGGCTGCCGCAGTATCAGCCACGGCGATCCCGCAGGGGTTGGCGTGCTTGATGATCGCCACTGCCGGACGGTCGAAGTCGAAGGCCGCGCGGATCGCAGCATCTGTGTCCGTGTAGTTGTTGTAGGACATCGCCTTGCCGCCCAACAGCTTCGCACCGGCGATTCCACGGGTGCCATCGGAATACACTGCCGCTGCCTGATGAGGGTTCTCGCCGTAGCGCAGGTCCCTCAGCTTCTCCCCAGTCACACCGGCGAAAGCGGACTTGCCCGCGGTCGAGGCTGCATCCTCGGCCTCTGCCTCCTGTACACCGGAAGTGAGTTCGGAGGCGAACCAGGAAGCAACGGCCGTGTCATAGGCAGCGGTGTGGGCGAATGCGCGGGCGGCGAAGCCTCGCCTGGCGTCGAGATCGAAGCCCTGTCCCTGTGCCGCTTCGATGACAGCGGGGTAATCGCTGGGATCAGTGATGACGGAGACGCTCGGGTGATTCTTCGCCGCCGCCCGCACCATGGAGGGTCCACCGATGTCGATCTGCTCGACACAGTCGTCGAATCCGGCTCCGCTGGCCACGGTTTCGGCGAAGGGGTAGAGGTTGACGATGACGAGGTCGAAGGGCTCGATCTCGAGCTCGTCGAGCTGGCTCATGTGATCCGGCTTGCGCGAATCTGCGAGGATGCCGGCGTGGACTCGCGGGTGCAGTGTCTTCACACGGCCTTCCAGGCATTCGGGGAATCCTGTCAGCTCTTCGACCTTCGTGACCGCAGCGCCCGCCTCGGCGATCTTCGCTGCTGTCGAACCGGTGGACACGATCTGCACACCGGCGGCTTGCAGTCCGCGGGCCAGGTCCTCCAATCCCGATTTGTCATAGACGCTGACGAGCGCTCTCTTGATCGCGCGGGTTCCTGTCACAAGTCCTCCTTGAAGGCTCGATTGCCGTTTCGTGCGGTTGGTAAGTGGGTCAGGCTGGGGACGCCGAGGTGGCATATCCGCTGACATGCCGTCCATCGATGATGAGGTCGTTATGGGCGAGGTGGGTCAGGAGGCGGACGAGCTCGGCTCTTTCCTGGGTTTTGATGCGTTCGTGCACCGTGTCTTCCGTGTCCGCGTCGCTGACGGGAACCGCGAACTGGGTGATGATCGGGCCCGTATCGACCCCGGAGTCGACGAGGTGGATGGTGCCTCCGGTGATACGCACACCGTGGGCCAGCGCATCACGGACTCCGTGGGCACCGGGGAACGCCGGCAGCAGAGCCGGGTGTGTGTTGATGATCCGGTTGTGAAAGGCGGCGATGAAATCCGGGCCGAGGATCCGCATGAATCCTGCAGAGATCACCCAATCCGGCGATAGGTCTGCGACGGCATCGCGCAGGTGGAGGTTCCAGTCCTCGCGACTCGCGCAGTCCTTGGGTCGCACGACGAAAGTGGGGATCGAGTGGGCTTTCGCCCGGTCGAGTACACCCGCCGTCTGCGAGTCAGAACCGACCCCGACGATCTCGACTCCACGCTCCGATTCGGCGAATGCGTCGATGACTGCCTGCGTGAGGGTACCCGAGCCGGATGCCAGAAGAACGATGCGCACGGTCCCATTCTAACGTTTGAATCATCTGCTGTCGGTCGCGGGCCGAAACAACGCGGACGCTGACCTCCGTCAAGGCTTTTGTCAGTGGACTGTGACAAACTATTGCTGTGACGTCACCAAACAATACTGAAGAGAAAAGCGCGCCCACTCCCGAAGAGGAGAAGCAGGCCGCGCCCGCTCGACACGGCTTAGTCCTGATCCTGCTGATCCTCGCCTCGGTCCTGACGTTCACGTATCCGCTTCCGTTCAAAGTCGCGGCGATCGCATTCGCCATTGCCGCCATCGTGTGGTCGATTCGCTACATCATCGCCGTGGTCAGGACGAAGCAGAAGCGCAACATGTCCCTGGGCATTCTGGGCGGCCTGCTCAGCCTCTACCTCATCTTCTCGACGCTGTCGTCCGTTGTCCTCTGGCCGGTCCAGTCGAAGTATGAGGAGTGCGTGCGCGATGCCATCACGCAGCAGGCCCAGCTCTCCTGCACCACGGAATATCAGACCGGCCTCGGTGATTGGTTCAAGCAGCTGACCGGCCAGGAACTGCCAGGAACGAACTGAGGCCTCCGCTGACCGAATCCTCTGTCAGCCTGCTCAGTCTTCGTCTGAATAGTCGGCGCTTCGTTCATCGGCGATGTGGCCGAAGGGCTCGTCGGCGAAACCGTCTTCCTCATCGGCGGCCCTGGTTCCGGCCTGCATATCCGAGAGCCTGGTCAGGAGCAGCCCTCCGGCCATCCCCAGCGCCACCCATGCGGTGATGACGAGCGCAGAGGTCAGTGGCGAGGGTCCGAACGTCGCAAGGCCCACGGGGCCCATGGCGCCTTGAGCGAAGATCGCAAGGACCTGGAGCACGACGAAGAGCTTGACTGCTGCAGTGGCCAGCCCGGGCCATGAAGCCAGCATCACCAGACGGGCATGATCTCGCCCGAGGATGACGCTGAGGATTCCGAGCAATACAAGCAGCACCGGCGCTGCGTTCGTCCACTCTGGGTAGTTGCCGACGAGCAGCTGGAGCACCGGAACGTGCGGGACTGGTCCTGGCGCAGCATGGAACACCGAGCTCAGGGCCCCGTCTCCCACGCTCACGCCTGTGCCTGCGATCCAGGACAATGAGGCGAAGAGGATTCCCGGGGCGAAGAGAATCTGAATGACCAGCAGACCCACACCGGCAGACAGCGGGGAGCTGTAACCCTGCAGCGATTGGGCCAATTCGTCCCACCTCAGCACGATGCCGACGGCGATGACGAGGACCGAGAGGAACGCGGCTCCCCAGAGCAGTCTCTTGACCAGATGGGCCCCGGCGTCCCACACCTCGCTGTCGAGATCCTGCAATCGTGGAATGTCGTCGACGCCGCGGACCCACAGGAAGCCGGCAGCCGAGGCGGACAGCAGCATGAGGGCAAGTCGGAGAAAGCCCCATGGTGCCAGCGTCCCCTCCCCCACCACAAGGGCCAATACGCTCAGCGGCACGGCATAGGCGAGGATGTAGGTCGCCAACGCGACGAGGATCTGCTTCCACCAGGATGTGTCCAGGCCATCGGCGTCATCGGGATCTGCTTCTGTGAAGCGCACGACCAACCGTTTGGCACCGGCGGCGAAGAAGAACCACACGCCCAACGTGACCAGGCTCGGTGCCAGAGAGAAGTCGAAGCCCATCGTCGACACGCTCAGTCCGTGGACGACGCCCCACAGGGCGAACGCCCACTCCGGGATGATCGAGTACGGCAGCTGTGAGCCGAGTCCGATGATCCAGAAGACGGTGGCGATGACGAAGGCCGCGGGAACGGCGATGAGGTCGATTCGCAGTGCCTCCAGCAGTCCCAGCAGAACTGGGTGGCGATGGGTCCGAGGGTGAGGAGAAGTGTGCATCCCTACCATTTTCGCTGACTCGGCGCCCTCTTCCTGGTATTGACCGCGCGATTCTCTGCAGTGGGAAGTACAATTGCGCCAGGACACGCTTGTAGACAAGAAGGATGCATCCAACGATGAGCAACGGGAACGACGAACCGAATTTCCCGCCACCTCCCAAGAACCCACCCGAGAACAATAGAACGGGATCGGGTTCGGAGACGTCGGCGGACAACAGCACTGGTGATTCGGTGGACACAGGCAGCTCCGGCTCGCAGGCGCCTGCCCGCGGTCCCGAACAGGCTCCATCCTACCGGGATGATCAGGCTCCTCCATTCGCTGCAAACGATCAGCCCAACAGCAAACAGCCCTCCCCGCCCGAGCAGTCACAGCCGCCGCGTCCAGAAGTGCAGCAGGCCAGCTCGAATCAGGCTCCGAACTACAACGGCGGCCAGCAGCAGCCCGGTGGTCAGCAGCAGCCCGGCCAGTACCAGGGCGGCGCACCCTACCCAGGCGGACCGTACCAGTCGGGCTCGGCACAGAATTCGCCCTATCAGTCCGGTCAGCCAGGTCAGCCAGGCCAGCCAAGTCCATCCGGCCAGTACCAGACCGGCTCGGGTCCCAACGGACAACGGACGGGATCGGGCCCCGGCCAGTCCCAGGCGATCCCACAGCCGGCGCCGGCTCCTGGATTCGCCGGCTCCGCAGCCACCGCTACGCGTGCCGACGCCAACCCTGAGAAGAAGAAGAGCAGGATGCCTCTCTTCATCGCTCTGGGTGCGGTGGCTCTCGTCATCATTCTCGTCCTCGTCGGGTTCCTCGTCGTCAACACGGTGAATAAGAACAACTATGGCCCCGACAAGGTTGCCGAGGACTACGTATCGGCTCTGAGCAAGGGCGACTTCGCTGCGGCTGAGAAGATCGCGCCCTCTCCTCGTCCGGAGGGAACGAATCTGGACCTCCTGTCCAAGGATTTCACCGACGCGTCCTCGGCGAAGGTCGAGAATGCAAAGGTCGAGTCCTCGAAGGTCGATGGTGACAAGGGCACAGTCGTCGTCTCCTACGATCTCGACGGCACCAAATACAACGTCGAGCTGAAGGCGAAGAAGGATGGCAAACAGGATCTCTTCTTCGACAAGTGGTCGCTGACCGGGCCTGCGCTCAACGTCATCGCACTCGACATCCCTGCGTCCGATGGCCTCAGCGTCAATGGTAACGACTACAAGGCAAAGGCGGGCACCACCTCATTCGCGGTTTATCCGGGCAACTACGAATTCTCGATCCCCAAAAGCAAATGGGTCAGTGAAGCCAAAGACACTGCAGCGGTGAATTTCCCGCAGGCCTTCGCCCCGGGTGATAAGCCGAACAACGAAGAGGCCGCTCCGACGACGCTCAATCTTGATCTCGCACCGACTGGTGCCTTCCAGAAGGAAGTTCAGAAGCAGGTCGAGAAGGAGCTCAAGAAGTGCTTCGACAATAAGGACATCAAGCCCAAGTGCAAGTTCATCAAGTTCGATCCGACTGAGATCCCTGTCGGCGGCTCCGATAAGAAGCTGGCTGATCTGGCGAAGAAGAACACCGCGAAGTGGGACATGAAGGACATGCCGGAGGTTGAGGCGAGCTTCGGTTCAGGTGACACGAACACCGGTTCGTTCTTCACCAAGAAGCCGGGCAAGTTCGACTTCACTGTGCAGGGCCAGAAGGCCGGTTCCTCGTACTTCTCCAACGGCAACACGCTGTCGGTCTCCGGCAGCGTCAAGATCGACGGGGACAAGCTCTCGGTTGAGTTCTTCGACTTCTGATTCGATTCGTCGATGACGTTCGTCGACGCTCTCGCCGAGGTGGTCCCACCACAGTGAGTACGCGCAGCAAGGAGGGCCTGAGTTCTGCAGAACTCAGGCCCTCCTTTGTGTCGTCGTCAGCTCATCGAAGCCCGGCCAGGCGCCGGCACTCCTGCCGTCTGTTCGAACCAGGAGCCGGCCGCCATCACGAGCTCATCGGCGAAGCGACGTCCCGAGATCTGGGCGCCGATGGTGCGCCCGTCCTTCGTGTAACCGGCCAGGACGGTGCCTGCTGGCTGTTCCGACATGTTGTAGGGCATGGTGAAGCCGATGTGTCCCATCGGTTCGTGAACCTTCGGGTAGGGCATGGGCTGTTCTGCTGGAAATGCTGCGTCGGGTGAGACGGGCGAGATGACCAGGTCGTAGGCTGCTGTGGCTGCCACGCTGCGACGTCTGATCTCCTGCACGCTGTGGTAGCACTCCATGAGGCGCAGTCCCGTGACGTCGGCCCCTCCCTGGGCCCATTGCTGGATGTAGGGCAGGATGAGAGCCTGTTCCTCCACCGGCAGGGCATGGAGGTCACTCCATGAGCGCACACGCCAGAACAGGTCCATGTCTCTGAGCAGCTCATCATCGATGAACGGGGTGACGGTGTCGACGACGGCTCCGGCTTGTGCGAAGCGGTCAGCAGCCTCGGCGATGGTGGACGCGATCTCCGGGTTGACGGGTTCTCCGCATCCCGCATCGAGCTGGAGTCCGATCTTCAGCCCCTTCGGGTCGAAGTCGGGACGGTCGGAAGCCTCGTCGGCGGAGACCGGCAGGCTGGAGTAGTCACGGTCGTCGGGGGCGGAGATGATATCCATCGCGGCCTTGACGTCGGCCATCGTCCTGGCCAGCGGCCCGGCGCACCTGCCCATATACGGGGCATCGAGCGGAACCCGCCCGAAGCTGGGTTTGAGGCCAGCCAGTCCCAACCAGGTGCAGGGCAGGCGGATCGATCCTCCGATGTCGGAGCCGATGTGGATGGGACCGTAGCCGGCAGCGGCAGCGGCGCCTGCCCCTGCGCTGGATCCTCCGGTGGTCAGGCTCGGGTCAAGGGGTGATCGGGTGATGCCGTGCAGCGAGGAGACGCCGGAGGAGAGCATGCCCCAGTCGGGCATCGTCGTCGATCCGACGATGACCGCGCCGGCCTCTTCGAGGCGCTGCGTGATCGGGGCGTCGTGCGTCGACACCGGCACTTCGACCCAAGCATGCCCGCTGGGCATCGGCACTCCCCTGCGTGCGACGTTCTCCTTGATCGTGACCGGGACCCCATCGAGGGGGCCCAGAGATCGGCCCTCGCGCCAACGGGTGGCACTGGCTTCTGCCGCAGCTTGTGAGCGCTCATCGTCGCGGTGGTGGAGGGCGTTGATGACGGGTTCGCATTCGTCCATCCGGTCCACGACTGCGGAGAGGACCTCGAGTGGATCGAAGTCTCCCGAGGTGTAGCCTCTGGTCATGGCTTCTGCTGTGTGGTCGGCAAGCGTGGTGTGGCTCATCTGCCGTCCTTTCTTCTGTGGCATCGTGAGGTCAGTGGCGCAGGGGGCGGGCTCAGGTGGTTGAGGCGAGCGCTCCGGCCAGGCTGGGGGTGGCCGCGATGAGGCTGCGTGTGTATTCCTCACGCGGGTGGGCGTAGATGTCCTCGGTCGACCCTGATTCGACGATGTGCCCGTCCTTCATGACGATGACGTCGGAGCACAGGTGTCTGACGACGCCGAGGTCGTGGGAGACGAAGAGCAGGGTCAGCGCGTAGTCATCGACGAGGTCGGTGAGCAGGTTGAGGACCTGGGAGCGCACGGAGACGTCGAGGGCGGAGACGGGTTCATCGGCGACCAGGATCTGCGGCCGGGTCACCAGCGCCCGGGCGATCGAGATCCTCTGTCGCTGTCCGCCGGAGAATTGGTGCGGATAGCGGCGCATCGCCTTCGTGTCCAGATCCACGGCCAGCAGCATCTCCTCGACCCTGGCGAGTCGCTCCTCTCGTGCGATACCGCGGGCGATGAGGGGTTCGGAGACGATGTCTTCGACCCGCATGCGGGGGTCGAGGGAGGCGAAGGGGTCTTGGAAGACGATCTGCAGATCCTCGCGCAGCGACCTCAGCGCCGATGAGCTCGCCGATTCCACACGGATGTCGCCGACCCGAACATGCCCTGAGGTCGGACGATCCAATCCGGAGAGGAGGTTGAGCAAGGTCGATTTGCCCGACCCCGATTCCCCCACGATTCCCAGGCGCTGCCCGGAAGCGACGCTGAAGCTGATGTCATCGAGTGCGCGAACCGGGGAGCGTCGCCGCAGCAGCAGGCCTCGCGAGCGGAAGTGCTTCGAGACTCCGCTGACGTCGATGAGCGGTGCGGATCCCTCGCCTGTGGATGCTTCCCCCGCCGAGGCGGGTGCCGGCTCTCGCACATCGGCCGGCCGATCAGCCGCGGAGGACTGCTCGTCCTCGTCGTCCGCCGCAACCTCCTCACCCGCCCCTGTTTCGTCGATCGGTCTGGCCCCATCGATCTGTCTCGCCTCGTCATTCGGTCCCGCGTATGACAGTGCAGTCTTGAGAGTGAAGAGCTTACCGTGCGCGTCGGTGGCCTCAAGGTCAGAGGAGGCCAGCAGTCCGCGCGTGTATTCGTGCGCTGGGTTGGTGAAGATCTGGGCCACGCTGCCAGTCTCGACGATGCGACCGGCGTACATGACGATGACTCTGTCACAGACTCCGGCGACGACGGCCAGGTCGTGGGTGATGAAGAGCAGTCCTGCCTGCACGGCGGCGACGCGTTCGGAGATGAGATCGAGCATGTGCTTCTGCACCGTGACGTCGAGTGCGGTGGTCGGCTCATCGCAGATGAGCAGCCGCGGCGAGTTCGCCAGGGCGATCGCCAACATCACACGCTGTCGCTGACCGCCCGACATCTGGTGCGGGTAGGCGTAGCGGGCACTGTTCGGATCGGGCATGTGCACGCTTGTCAGCAGGTCGAGGACTCGACCGAGAATGTCACCGCGGGCCACTTCACCATGGATGCGAAGCACCTCGGCGATCTGGTCGCCGATGCGCATCAGCGGGTTGAGTGCGCTCATCGGCTCCTGGAACACCATGGACACGAGGTCCGAACGCATCGTGGCGAGGGTCCTCTCCTTCGCATCGAGGATGTTTCCGGCAAAGCCCTGGAGCGACACGGTGCCCTGGGCCCGCAGCTCTTCGGGCAGCAGTCCCATCACGGACTGTGCCGTCAGTGACTTCCCCGACCCCGATTCGCCGATGAGTCCGACCCTCTCACCGGGGGCCAGGCTCAGAGACACGTCGTGGAGAACAGAGGCCTCGGCGCCTGCTGGGGTGATGGTGAGGTTACGGACCTCGAGCAGGTTCTCAGCCATTGCCGCGGGCCTCCATCTTCGGGTCGAATCGGTCGCGGAGTCCGTCGCCGAGGAGGTTGAACCCGAGCACGGCGAGGGCGATGAACAGTCCGGGCCACAGCGCCAACAGCGGCTGGGTGGACAGGAACTGCTGGGACTCCTGCAGCATCCGTCCCCAGGACGGCACGGGAGCCTGCGTGCCCAGTCCCAGGAAGGACAGGCCCGCCTCGGCGAGGACGGAGATCGCGAATGCCACAGAGGCCTGCACGATGACCATGCCGGCGATATTGGGCAGGACGTGGACGACGGCGATCGCTGGGGCGCTCCGGTTCGAGGCCTTGGCCGCTCGCACATATTCGGAGGCGAGCACCTGCATCGTGCCGGAGCGGGCGACGCGGGCGAACCCGGGGATCGCAGCGATTCCCACGGCCACCATGGCCGGCCCCGTGCCCGGCTGGTAGACGGCGGCGAAGACGATCGCCAGCAGCAGTGCAGGGAAGGCGAGCAGGATATCGTTGGCGCGCATGATCACGGCGCTCAGCCACGCACCCCACGGGTACTGTGCGAAGACCGCGGCGATGATGCCGATGGGTGTGCCGATGAGTACGGCGATGCCGACGGCCACGATTCCGACCATGAGGGTGATTCGGGCACCGTACATGATCCACGTCAGGGTGTCGCGACCGAATTTGTCGGTGCCGAAGGGGTGCTCGGGGCTCGATGACTGCAACCGTGCGGCCGGATCGACTGCGCTGGGATCGTAGGGGGTCCACACGAAGGACAGGAATGCGAGCGCGACGATGAGAAGGATGAGGACGGCACCGATGATCATCGAGGCGTTGAGCCGAAGCTTCGCGCGTCTGCCCCGATCCACAGAGGCATCCCCCGCCGAGGTGGTGCTCGGGTTCCCGCTCATGACGCGTTCCTGATCCGAGGGTCGACGACGGGCACGAGCACGTCGACGATGAGGTTGATGATGAGCACGAGGAAGACGAGGACCATGACGATTCCCTGGACTGTGACGAGGTCGCGGTTGGCCACGGCTCGGACGAGTTCGGAGCCGATGCCGGGGATGACGAAGATCTGTTCGATGATGACGGCACCGACGAGGAGCGTCGCGAGCTGAACTCCGGCCACGGTGATGACGGGGATGGCGGCGTTGCGCAGTCCGTGGACGAACAGGGCCTTGGTTCGGGTCAGGCCCTTGGCCCGGGCGGTGCGGATGTAGTCCTCACGCATGACGTCGAGGACCGCCGATCTCACGTACCGGGTGAGGATCGCGGCCTGGACGAGTGCCAGAGATACGACGGGCAGCACCAGACGGATGAGGAACCCGCCGAATCCTTCGACCGGGGCCATCCATCCCTGGGAAGGGAACCAGCCGAGCGTCAGTGAGAAGATGATGACGAGGATGATGGCGGCCAGGAAGTTCGGCACGGCGATGCCGATCTGGCTCAGCGCGGAGATCGTGACTCCGATCCAGTTGCGCTGTTCAAGAGCGGCGAAGGTGCCCAAGGGAACGGCGATGACGATCGCGAGAATGATCGCAGCGATCACGAGGATCGCGGTGACCTGGACGCTGCCGACGATGACCGGGGTGATCGCGGCCCCAGTCACATATGAGGTTCCGAAGTCGCCGCTGAGCATGCCCACGACCCAATTGAAGTAGCGGATGAGCGGCGGCTGATCGAGACCGTACTGAGCTTCGAGAGCCGCCACCGCATCAGGTGTGGCGTTCGTTCCCAGGGCGACCTGCGCGGCGTTGCCGGGCAGGATGCTCATGAGTGCGAACACCACCACCGAGGCGACGATCAGCGCCAGAACGAACTGGATCGCACGGTTGGCCACATAGGTGATCATGGGTGAGGGTACTTCAGTTCCAGCTCAGATCCGCGATCCGGAACGAGTCGGAGACCCTGTTTGCGGGGATTCCGGCGACGTCGGATTTGGCGATGACGAGGTTCGGGAACAGGAACAGGAAGTCCGAGGCAGCGTCTTCGGTGATCGTCTTCGCAATCTCCTTCATCCCTGAGACATATTCCTCTTCTGTGCCGGTGTCGGCCTTCTCCGCGATCTTCTTCGTCTTCGAATCGTCGTAGCCGATGTAGTAGTCGTTGGAGAAGACGGTGAGGATGTCACGGGGTTCGGCATGGTTGATCACCGACATGTCGAACTTGTGCTCGGTGAAGGTCTTGTCCAGCCAGACCGCGGGGAATTCCTGCGTCTCGATGTCGGCCTTGAGTCCGACCTCGGCGAGCTGCGCGGACACGATCTCGGAGATCGCCTTCGCATACGGCAGGTTCGGCACGGTGAAGGCGAACGTCTCCCCCTCGATGCCGGCTGCCCTGACGAGATCTTTGGCCTTCGCCGGGTCGTAGTCCCAGACCTTTGTCAGATCCTCGTAGTACGGGTCGGTCGGCGGGACCATCGAGCCGATGAGCTCGCCGTAGCCGGCCCATGCTGTGTCGAGGACTGCCTTGCGGTCGATGGCATGCATGACCGCCTCGCGAGCCTTCTTGTCTTTGAAGATGCCCTTCGCGTTGTTCATCGAGAGCACGACTTCACCATTCGTGGTGCCGGAGATGATCTGGTAGTCGCTGCTCTGGAATTCGCCGGCCAGTTCGGGGGCCTGGAGATTGGAGACGACATCGATCTCTCCGGATTTCAAGGCGTTCGAGGCCGAAACGGCGTCTTTGAAGTATTTGAATTGAACCTTGCTGACTGCCGGCTTCTCACCCCAGTAGTCGTCGCGTGCTGCGAAGTCGATCGACTGACCGCGGCTGAATTTCTCGATGGCGAAGGGTCCTGTGCCGATGGCTTCGTTGGCCAGGTCGTCGGTGCCTTTGGTGTCGAAGACGGCTCCGACGAGGCTGGTCATATTGAACAGCCACGTGTTCGAGGGCTTCTTGAGTGAGATCTTGACCGTGAGGTCATCGGGGGTCTCGATCGAGTCGACGACGTCCATCTTGGACTTCAGGGCGTTCTTCCAATCGTTCTGCACTCGTTCATAGGAGAACTTCACGTCCTCGCTTGTGAGGTCGGCGCCGTTGGAGAACTTCACACCCTTCTGCAGATTGAAGGTGTAGGTCTTGCGGTCTTCGGACACGTCCCAGTCCTCGGCCAGGCCCGGTTGGATCTCTCCCTCACCGTCGACGCGGACGAGAGATTCGTAGACGTTCTCCATCAGTGCCTCAGGGATGGCGATCCCCGAGGTGGAGGTGAAATCGAGGTTGACGGGTTCAGCGGTGAAGGCGATAGTCATCGAGTCCTTCTTCGCCTGCTCGCCGGAGTCCGAAGCTCCTGCCGAACAGCCTGCCAGGAACAGGCTCGAGGCAACCACGGCTGCCATCCACGAACTGACACGCGGAGTCTTCATCGCTCTCCCAAATTCACGAACCCACACTGGCTCATACGTCTTCTCTGGCCGGACGTTGCACAGATGTGCACCGGCCTCGTCAGTTTAGCGGAAGTTCTCACCAGCTGAAGCGCCGGAGTTCATATCGTGGAAAAGCGAACGAGCAGACTCCGGCACCTGTCCGGAGCTCGACGATCCCGTCTCAGAGCCCTGCCTGTGCGGCAAGGACTGCTGCGAGCTTGTCGAAGGCGACCCTCCGGTGTGACCGGGAGTTCTTCTCCTCGGGTGTCATCTGCGCCGCGCTGATGTCGCCCCCGTCGGGAATGAAGATCGGATCATAGCCGAACCCGTGCTCCCCTGATGGGCTCGTGGCCAGACGTCCTGGCATGACTCCTTCGGCTGAGAATTCGTGGCCGTCCGGGGTGACTGCTGCGGCAGCGCAGCGGAACTGCGCCCCGCGATGTTCGCTGGAGATGTCGGACAGCTGGGCGAGCAGAAGCTCGAGGTTGGCCCGATCGTCTCCGTGTCGGCCCGCCCATCTGGCGGAGAAGATTCCCGGTGCCCCGCCCAGAACGTCCACGGCAATCCCCGAATCATCGGCGATGGAGGTGCGGCCGGTGGCCTGCGCTGCGGCCCGGGCCTTGATCAGGGCGTTCTCTGCGAAGGTGACTCCGGTTTCCGGGATGTCGCCCAGACCCGCCTCGGCGGCGGTCATAACGTGGGTGTCCTCCCCTAACGCGGGGAGGAGGATCGCGAGAAGTTCGCGCCTCTTCCCATCGTTGTGGGTGGCCAGCACGAAGGTGCTCATCTGCCCAGAACCTCGGTCTGGATGCGAGTAAGGTCGGTGCAGCCCTTGGCCGCGAGATCGAGCAGGCGACCCAGTTCCTCACGGTCGAAGGGGGCACCTTCGGCGGTGCCCTGGACCTCGACGAACGCTCCGCTGCCGGTCATGACGACGTTCATATCGGTATCGGCACGCGAATCTTCGACGTAGGGCAGGTCGAGGACGGGCTCACCGTCGATGATGCCGACGCTGATCGCGGCGATCGAATCCTTGATCGGGTTGTTCGCGGCGGGGATGATTCCCGTTGAACGACCCTTGTCGATCGCGTCGGCCAGTGCCACGTAGGCACCCGTGATCGAAGCGGTTCGAGTGCCGCCGTCGGCCTGGAGGACGTCGCAGTCGAGGACGAGGGTGTTCTCGCCGAGCTTCTCGAGGTCGATGACAGCACGCAGGCTGCGGCCGATGAGCCGCGAGATCTCATGTGTGCGTCCACCCAGCTTGCCCTTGACGGACTCACGGGTGTTGCGCGAATCCGTGGCGCGCGGCAACATCGCGTATTCGGCGGTGACCCAGCCTCGGCCCTGGCCCTTGAGCCAACGCGGCACGCCCGCGGTCAGCGAAGCCGCAACCAGAACGCGGGTGTTGCCGAATTCCACCAGGGCGGATCCTTCGGCGGTGTTGATCCAATTGCGGGTGATGGTCACTTCGCGGAGTTCATCGGCGGTTCGTCCGTCTGCGCGCACTGTGTGCCTCTTTCGGTAGTCGGTGCTGATCTTTGCTGATCTGATCTGGTCTCAGGGAATTCAGGCTGGTCTTTCAGAGGGCCCGTCGGCGTCGATCGCTGCGGTGGTTCACACGGTCCAACTGTTGCCCGGTTTGGCCAGTTCGATGGGCCCACGGTATTCGCGGGCGGCTTCGCCACGGACGATGGAGCAGTCCGTCCAGGAGGGAATGTGAGTCAGGACGAGGGATCTGGCATCTGCGGCCTGAGCAACTCGGCCAGCACGTTTGCCGGTGAGGTGGATGCCGCGAGCGCTGTCGCGGTCTTCCTGGAAGGCAGCTTCGCAGAGGAACAGGTCTGCTCCGCGGGCCGCTTCGACGAGGTTGTCGCATTCGTCGCTGTCACCGGAATAGGTGATCACCGCGCCCTTGGCGTCTGTGATTCGCAGGGCGTAGGCCTCAACCGGGTGGTCGACGAGGAAGGATTCGATCTGCAGGCTTCCCACCTGATGGCTGGTCCCGTGGTCGAGGTCGGCGAAGTCGAAGGCATGGCTGAGGTCAGTGTCATGTGCGCTGGCGGCGACTGGGGACTTCCCGGGGTCCGTGTAGTAGGCCCGGGTCAGTCGTTCTTGTGCGCCGGCCGGGGCGAGGACGTTCGTCCTCGTGCGGATCGATCCGGTGTCGGAGATATTGCCGTTGAAGAACTTCGGATCGTAGCAGTGCTTGACGTACAGCCCGGTCATGTCCATGCAGTGGTCGGGGTGCAGGTGGCTGAGTACGACCGCGGTCAGCCCATCCGTGTCGACGGCACGCTGCAAGGGACTCAGCGCCCCGGAACCGAGGTCGAGCACGATGCGCGTCGGGGATTCCTCGTCGGTTTCGATGAGGTAGCAGCTGGCAGCCGAATTGGGCCCGGGGAAGGAGCCGGCTGTGCCGATGGCAGTGAGTTTCATTCGTCGTCGTCCCCCGGCAGATCGCTGAGCAAGGTGGTCGTGAGTCGGTCCTGAATCCAGGTCACGAAGTCGTACAGGGTCAGTGTCAGATCTTCGGACTCGTCAAGGTCGTCCCGATGAGCATATTTCTCCTCTTGAGCTTCCTCCGTGTCGATGCCTATGCGCACGGCCAGGACCAGGCGCAGGTCGTTGAGGCCCTTCATCCAGGCCAGAACCTCATCGTGGCTCAAAGCGATCGAAGGGCCCTTGGCCAGACCGTTGAGAACGATGCGCACGTTATGGGCCTTCGCCTGCTGCAGGTCGAACTCAGTGAGGCGCCGGAACTCCTTCGAACGTTCCTCATCGAGCGGGTCGACGTCAGGGAAGAGGCGCAGCAGCGCCGGGTCCTGTGGCCGTGGCCGGTCGACCAGTCCCAGGCGTGCCTCCCAGTTCTCCGAATCTGGACGTCCGTCTTCGTTGTCGTCTTCTGCCAGGAGCGCTGCCAGGTCGGTGAATACGGTGAGCATGAGGGATCGTTCGTTGTCCTCGAGTTTGAGGACTACATCGTCCCCACGAGCGTCAATTGCTGCCATATGTCAGTCGGATCCTGTTTCAGGTTGGCACGCGGCCCACAAACCGTACTCGTGCATGGCTTGGGTGTCCCTCTCCATGGCTTCACGTCCGCCTGTGGCAACGACGGAGCGACCGTTCTCATGGACTTCAAGCATCAGCGAATGCGCCTTTTCGGTCGAATATCCGAAGTAGGCTTGGAACACGTAGCTGACGTAGCTCATGAGGTTGACGGGGTCGTTGAAGACGACGGTCTTCCATGGCTTTGCCTGTTCTGTCGCCGGTCGAATGTCGACGTCCGGCTCCAGAACTGGAGTCGTTGGATTGCTCACGTTTCCACCTTACGGCAGAACACTGACGCTGTCGTGACGTAGTATCGCGCCTATGAGTGATCTCACACGGTCCGGTTCGACGGCTTTCTACACCGATCAGTACGAATTGACGATGGTCCAGGCAGCCCTGGAATCAGGCGCCGCTCACCGCAGAAGCCTGTTCGAAGTCTTCGGCCGCAGCCTGCCTGCCGGTCGGCGCTACGGAGTCGTTGCCGGAACTGGCCGCATCCTCGAGATGCTCCGGGACTTCCGCTTCGGCGACGAGGAGCTCTCGTTCCTCAGCCGTGAGCAGATCGTCGATTCGAGGACCATCGACTGGTTGGCCGACTACTCCTTCTCAGGCAGCATCCGCGGGTACGCGGAGGGCGAGATCTACTTCCCGGGTTCGCCGCTGATGACGATCGAATCCACCTTCGCAGAGGGGGTCATCCTCGAGACGCTCATCCTCTCAGCGATGAACTATGACTGTGCGGTCGCCTCGGCGGCCTCGCGAATGGCCCAGGCGGCAGGAGATCGGCCCTGCGCGGAGATGGGTGGTCGCCGCACCAACGAACATGCCGCGGTCGCCGCTGCGCGCGCGGCCGTCATCGGCGGTTTCGCGTCGACGTCGAATCTCGCCGCCGGACTCAGGTACGGCCTGCGCACGATCGGCACGTCCGCTCATTCCTTCACTCTGCTCCACGATTCGGAGCAGGAGGCCTTCGCCGCTCAGCTCAAATCCTTAGGTACCGACACGACGCTGCTCCTGGACACCTATGACGTCGAGGAGGCGCTGGCCACGGCTGTGCGCCTGGCTGGCGAGAACCTGGGCGGGGTGCGCATCGACTCGGGCGACCTCGTCGAGCAGGCCAGCGAAGTCCGTGCCGGCCTCGACCGCCTCGGCGCTCACGATACGACGATCACGGTCACCAGCGATCTCGACGAATATGCGATCGCTGCTCTCGCTGCCTCCCCCGTCGATTCCTACGGCGTCGGAACTCGAGTGGTCACCGGCTCGGGTGCTCCGGCGGCCGGACTCGTGTACAAGCTCGTGGCTCGTGCCGACGAGTCGGGGGCATGGACCTCGGTGGCAAAGAATTCCACCGGCAAACCCTCACGCGGAGGACACAAGGACGCTCTGCGCCTCATCGATGGTGCGATCGCGGTCGAAGAGGCCGTCGGCATCCCGACCCTGCCGGACGACCTCGGCGATGGCCGATCGTTGACCGTTGACCTCGTCGTCGACGGTGAGATCGACGAGTCCTATATCGGTGCCGCGGGAGTCACGAAGGCCTGCGCTCGGCATGATGAGTCCTTGGCCGAGCTGCCACGTTCGGCCCGTCGCATGCAGGACGGCGAACCGGCGATCCCGACTGTGTTCTACCCCAAATGACCGGGCCCTGACCCAGTCGAGCTGAGGTCTCCCCATAAAGTCGGTGAGGCGTCATTTCTTGCCGACGAACCAGCCCTGCAGCTTCTTGATCCGAGCTTGGATCTGCTCCTGGGTCGCCTGTGCCACTGCGGGACCTCCGCACGCTTTGCGCAGCTCGACATGGACTGTCGCATGTGGCGTTCCCGTGCGGCGCGACCAGGCACCGACGAGGCTCTGGAGCTGGTTGCGCTCCTCTTTCATCGCCCTGTGGTCGAGTTCGCTCAGCTCGGGTTCTGGTGCTGGCGGTGCAGCATCCGTCTTCCGTTTCGCCTGACGCGCCTGTTGGGTCCGCAGCAGTTCGTGGACTTGGTCGGGTTCCAGAAGTCCGGGTATGCCGATGAAGTCGAGTTCATCCTCGGAACCGATCGCTCCGCCTGTGCCGAACTCGCCGCCGTCGAAGAGCACCCGGTCGAAGAGCGCCTCGGCGCCCAGTGCCTCAAACGAGCCCAGCTGGTCCGAGGCCCCCTCTTCGCGATTTGCCTGCTCCATGGCCTGGTCGTCGAAGACGACGACATCGTTCTCGTCCTCATTCTTCGGCCGGTCGAGGGCGTGGTCACGTTCAACTTCCATCGTGTTGGCCAAGGCAAGGAGGATCGGGACGGAGGGCAGAAACACAGACGCCGTCTCACCGCGTTTGCGTGCACGCACGAAACGTCCGATGGCCTGAGCGAAGAAGAGCGGAGTCGCCGAAGAGGTCGCATAGACCCCCACGCACAGTCGCGGCACGTCAACGCCTTCGGAGACCATGCGCACGGCGACCATCCAACGGTCGGTGGAGTTCTGGAACTTCTCGATCCGTGCCGAAGCTCCTGCTTCGTCGGAGAGGACGACTGTGGGTGCTTCGCCGGTCAGTTCACGCAGCACCTTGGCGTAGGCTCGAGCGTTGTCCTGGTCGGTGGCGATGACGAGGCCTCCGGCGTCGTGCACGGTCCGCCTGACCTCTGTCAGGCGTCGGTCTGCTGCCTTGAGCACGGCTGGGATCCAGTCGCCGCCGGGGTCGAGAGCAGTTCGCCACGCCTGAGAGTTGATGTCCTTCGTCGTCTCTTCACCGAGGACGTGCGACATCTCGTCGCCGGCCTTGGTCCGCCAGGACATGGTGCCGGCGTAGGTGAGGAACAGGACGGGTCGGACGACGGAGTCCTTGAGTGCCCGCCCATAGCCGTAGGAATAGTCGGCCACCGAGGTGCGGATTCCGTTCTCGTCGGGAGCATAGGTGACGAATGGGATCGGTGAGGTATCCGACCGGAAGGGGGTACCGGTCAGGGAGAGTCTGCGCACGGCGGGACCGAAGGCCTCTCGCACGGCATCGCCCCATGACAGTGCGTCACCTCCGTGGTGGACCTCGTCGAGGATGACGAGGGTGCGGCCTGCCGCAGTGCGGTTGTGGTGCAGCACCGGTTTTGCGGCCACCTGCGCGTAGGTGATGGCCACACCGTGATAACCGGGGGCGTGCTTGCCTTGGGCGTTCTTGAAGTGCGGGTCGAGTTTGATGCCGACGCGGGAGGCGGAATCAGCCCACTGCACCTTGAGGTGTTCTGTGGGTGCGACGACGGTGACTCGGTTGACGACGCGCTGCGCCAATAGCTCGGCAGCGACTCGCAGAGCGAATGTCGTCTTGCCTGCGCCCGGTGTCGCAACCGCGAGAAAATCCTTCGGCTGCTCCCGAAAATACTGCTCCAGGGCTTCAGCCTGCCAGGCGCGCAACTTTCCGGCCGTTCCCCAAGCAGCACGCTCGGGAAAGGCCGGTGGCAGTTGTTCGGCGGCGGATGTCCCTGGGAGACGTTCCGCGGCCATTTACTCCTTAGGTCCTTCAGACATCGTGGAGTAGATCTCTTTGCAACGCGGGCATACGGGGAACCGCTCGGGGTCTCGGGTAGGCACCCACACCTTTCCGCACAGGGCGATCAGCGGTGTGCCCGTGACCATGGATTCCATGATCTTGTCTTTGGGTGCGTAGTGGCTGAAACGTTCGTGGTCTCCGGGTTCAACAAGTTGCTCGGACTGCTCACGCTCGATTGTTGCTGAACCACCTGATGCTGGATAGGTCATGGCTCCATTGTAGTTCCCTAGAATGAGTGCCATGGACAGAACTCACGAGGACTCCCTCACAGAACGCTATCGCGAACTCAGCGACGATATTGCTGCTGCTGTGGCTGTGATCTCCGCCAAGCGCGGCAATGCCCTGCACGCGATCACCGTCGACTCGTTCCTCGACGTGTCCTATGATCCGCCGACGATGGCAGTCAGCATCTATGGCGGGTCGCGCATGATGGAGACGCTGGAGACGAGTGAGCATTACGCCATCTCCGTGCTCAACTCATCACAGCGGGACATCTCCGAACGCCTGGGCGCTTCCGGACAGCCCCTCTACGGATCACTCAAAGGCATCGATACTTTTCCTGCACCCCATTCGGGTCAGCCTGTGCTCACGAATGCGATCGCCTGGTTCGAGCTGCGGACCACGGAGATCCTCGAAGTGGCCACACACAGCCTCGTCGTCGGGGAGGTCGTATCTTTGGGAGCCGGCGAGAAAAGCAGCAAGGACAAACCGCTGCTGAGGTGGCGCAAGGCCTACGGATCTATCGGACCCCGCTGACCCGAGGCAGCCAGACCAACGACAGCGGCCCTCCGATTCTCAGACAGCTTCGTGCGAAGCTGTCTGAGAATCGGAGGGCCGCTGTGCGCTGCTCGGTCCCGAGGCTGTCTGCGCCTGGTCGCTTGGGTCAGACGACGCCCTGTGCCAGCATCGCTTCCGAGACCCGGATGAAGCCGGCGATGTTGGCCCCGGCAACGTAGTCACCGGGTGAACCGAACTCTGCGGCCGCAGCGGCGCAGCTGTCGTGCACGTCTCCCATGATCTCGGCCAGACGAGCTTCAGTGAAGTCGAAGTCCCAGGTGTCGCGGCTGGCGTTCTGCTGCATTTCCAAGGCGCTGGTGGCCACGCCACCGGCGTTGGCTGCCTTGCCGGGTGCGAAAAGCACACCGGCCTCGGAGAAGGTCCTCACCGCCTCTGGCGTGCAGGGCATGTTCGCGCCTTCTGCGAGGGCGATGACGCCATTGCGGACGAGAGTCTTCGCGGACTCCTCATCGAGTTCGTTCTGGGTAGCGCAGGGAAGCGCGACGTCGACCTCGATGTCCCAGACGTTGCCGCCTGCGTAGTACTTGGCACGGCCGCCGCGTTCGTCGACGTATTCGGAGATCCGACCGCGTTCTTCGAACTTGATGCGCTTGACGATCTCCGTATCGATTCCATCAGGATCATGGATGAACCCGGCAGAATCCGACATGGTGATCACGGTGCCGCCGAAGGCCTCGACCTTCTCTGCTGCGAACACAGCGACGTTGCCAGACCCTGAGATCGAAACAGTCCGTCCGTCAATGTTCTTCTTAGCTGCGGCGAGCATGTCCTTGAGGAAGTACACGACGCCGAAGCCGGTTGCTTCGGTGCGGACCATGGAGCCCCCGTAGGACAGACCTTTGCCGGTGAGAACTCCGGCTTCGTACTCGTTTTTCATCCGTTTGTACTGCCCGAACAGGTAGCCGATCTCCCTGCCGCCGACCCCGATATCGCCAGCCGGGACGTCACGGTATTCGCCGATGTGCCGGGAGAGTTCAGTCATGAATGACTGGCAGAAGCGCATGACCTCGAGGTCGCTGCGCCCCTTCGGGTCGAAGTCCGAGCCGCCTTTGCCGCCGCCGATGGGCAGACCTGTGATGGCGTTCTTGAAGATCTGTTCGAAGCCGAGGAACTTCACGATTCCCAGGTTCACCGATGGGTGGAAACGCAGACCGCCCTTGTAGGGGCCAAGAGCAGAGTTGAACTGAACTCGGAATGCACGGTTGATCTGCACGACTCCCTGGTCGTCGATCCACGGCACCCGGAAGATGATCTGCCGTTCCGGTTCGCAGAGGCGTTCGAAAGCTGAGAGTTCGAGGTATTCAGGGTGTTTGTCAACGACAGGGCCCAGGGAATGGAGAACTTCCTGTACCGCCTGATGAAACTCCGACTCTCCGGGATTGCGATGGAGCACAGTGTCGAAGATTGGCTGCAGTGATGGATGTAAGCTCATGGGATCAACTTACCGTGATCCGCATAACATGAGCTGATACGCCCGAATAATGGACACTACGGTGTCGGGGCGCACATTTGATATAATGCGAGTTTCGGAAATTGCCGTTCCCGCAACCATGACGAGTTTAGACTCGACATATGGAATTAGAAGAAGTCTGGCCGCCTTTTGCCTTGAGAATTACGTGCGGCGATATGGAATTGTCACCCGTGCGCGAGTCCGACTATCCGGAATTGGCCGTTATCGCCGCTGGTGGTGTTCGCAGGCACGGCAAACCGGCCTTTCTCATCAATTGGGATTCGGGCACCAGTGAGGAAATTGCACGGTCAATCGCTCAGTATCAATGGAGCACACGGGCGAACTTCCGAGTCGATGAGTGGACAATCGAGTTCACCGTCAGGGTCGACGGTCGAGTTGTCGGCGTGCAGGGGGTCAGCGCGAAAGACTTCGTCCGCACCCGGTCAGTCTCAACAGGTTCGTGGCTGGCCCTGCAAGAGCAGGGCAA
The DNA here is from genome assembly GCF_021532235.1 of Brevibacterium sp. UCMA 11752. NCBI lineage: Bacteria > Bacillati > Actinomycetota > Actinomycetes > Micrococcales > Brevibacteriaceae > Brevibacterium > Brevibacterium sp. UCMA 11752. The sequence continues at coordinate 3,625,517 of NZ_JACBOS010000003.1, forward strand.
GGGCTACGGCACTCAGATGCGAAGGGCTGCCGTGACGGCGTTTGCCGATCATTTCGATGCCTCCGTCTTTCATTCCGGATATTTCGAGGGCAATGATGCGAGCCGCAGAGTCTCAGAGAAGCTCGGGTACTCCCCCAACGGGGTCAAGACCATCATCGCACAGGACGGGCTTGCTCACCCCGAACACCAACTGCTTCTGGCAGCTTCGGACATCGTCCGGGGTCCGGATCCAGTGGAGGTCGCCGGCACCGAGGAGGTTCGCCGTTTCCTGGGACTCGCCCCTGCATGAGCGCACACCCGTACGCCTGACCGTCAGTGCCTGTGAATTGCAAAAGGGGGCCTGCTCTCACCGACCATCACAGCCAACCAGAAACACTCCCCCATGAATGCAGGAAGGCCACCCTGTCAACGACAGGATGGCCTCCCCATATAAAGAATATTGCGGCAGTCACTTACTCTCCCACAACCACCAAGTTGCAGTACCATCAGCGCGAATGGGCTTAGCTACCGGGATCGGAACGGTTAACCGGGCGTTTCCCCACCACTATCACCACCGCAAAACCAACAAACCACCACCACCCGAACAACCAAATGCTCAAAAGGGTGGGTAGCGGTCCAAGAACCGTACAGCGAACGCGAACACCATCATGCAACATGACCCGTTAAGTCTTATAAAACCCGTAAACGTTACTCGCACACACCAACCAACAAAATGGTTGTATGAGTGATCGGCGTATTAGTACCAGTCAACTCCACACCTCACAGTGCTTCCATACCCGGCCTATCAAACCCATAATCTATAGGACACCTCACCCCCACAATGGGGTTGGAAATCTCATCTCGAAGCAGGCTTCCCGCTTAGATGCTTTCAGCGGTTATCCTTCCCGAACGTAGCCAACCAGCCATGCACCTGGCGGTACAACTGGCACACCAGAGGTTCGTCCGTCCCGGTCCTCTCGTACTAAGGACAGGCCTCCACAAATTTCCTACGCACGCAGCGGATAGGGACCGAACTGTCTCACGACGTTCTAAACCCAGCTCGCGTACCGCTTTAATGGGCGAACAGCCCAACCCTTGGGACCGACTACAGCCCCAGGATGCGACGAGCCGACATCGAGGTGCCAAACCATGCCGTCGATATGGACTCTTGGGCAAGATCAGCCTGTTATCCCCGAGGTACCTTTTATCCGTTGAGCGACCACGCTTCCACAAGCCATGGCCGGGTCACTAGTCCCAGCTTTCGCTCCTGCTCGACACGTCCGTCTCACAGTCAAGCTCCCTTGTGCACTTACACTCGACACCTGATTGCCAACCAGGCTGAGGGAACCTTTGGGCGCCTCCGTTACTCTTTAGGAGGCAACCGCCCCAGTTAAACTACCCATCAGGCACTGTCCCTGAACCCGATCAGGGTCCGAAGTTAAGAAATCCAGTATAGTCAGAGTGGTATTTCACTTGACGACTCCACCACCACTAGCGTGATAGTCTCACAGTCTCCCACCTATCCTACACAAACCACACCGAATCCCAATACCAAACTATAGTGAAGGTCTCGGGGTCTTTCCGTCCTGCTGCGCGTAACGAGCATCTTTACTCGTAATGCAATTTCGCCGAGTTCGTGGTTGAGACAGCAGAGAAGTCGTTACGCCATTCGTGCAGGTCGGAACTTACCCGACAAGGAATTTCGCTACCTTAGGATGGTTATAGTTACCACCGCCGTTTACTGGGGCTTAAATTCTCCGCTTCACCCCCAAAAGGGTTAACGAGTCCTCTTAACCTTCCAGCACCGGGCAGGCGTCAGTCCGTATACATCGACTTACATCTTCGCACGGACCTGTGTTTTTAATAAACAGTCGCTTCTCTCTGGCCTCTGCGACCACCACCAGCACATCCAGGAGCAAGTCCTGTTCACCGGGATGGTCCCCCTTCTCCCGAAGTTACGGGGGCATTTTGCCGAGTTCCTTAACCACGATTCTCTCGATCACCTTAGTATTCTCTACCTGACCACCTGTGTCGGTTATAGGGTACGGGCAACACACAACCTCACGCCGATGCTTTTCTCGGCAGCATAGGATCACCAGATCACCCCACCAAAATGGGGCGCCCATCAGCTCTCACACTCAAAGTGGGGACGGATTTACCTACCCCCACGTGCTACGACCTTAGACCACGACTACCATCGCGTGGCCTGGCTACCTTCCTGCGTCACACCTCGCGCTTACCGACTCCACACTCAGGTCCTTGCCAACTCGCCAACATCACATCCGAAGACGCAAAGGACGAGCCAGAAAGTTAGTATCATGTGTTTTGGTATTGACGGTTGAATGTCGGTACCAGAATATCAACTGGTTGTCCATCGACTACGCCTGTCGGCCTCGCCTTAGGTCCCGACTTACCCAGGGCGGATTAGCCTAGCCCTGGAACCCTTGGTCATCCGGTGGACGGGTTTCTCACCCGTCTTTCGCTACTCATGCCTGCATTCTCACTCGTACCGGCTCCACCACTCGTTCACACGGCGACTTCACTGCCAGCACGACGCTCCCCTACCCAACACCCCACCATTACGGCTTCAGGGGTGCTGCCACAACTTCGGCGGTGTACTTAGCCCCGCTACATTATCGGCGCTCAATCACTTGACCAGTGAGCTATTACGCACTCTTTCAAGGATGGCTGCTTCTAAGCCAACCTCCTGGTTGTCTTCGCAACTGAACATCCTTTCCCACTTAGCACACGCTTAGGGGCCTTAGTTGATGGTCTGGGCTGTTTCCCTCTCGACAATGAAGCTTATCCCCCACTGTCTCACTGCCACGCTGAACCTTACCGGCATTCGGAGTTTAGTTGACGTCAGTAACCCGGTGGGGCCCATCAGCCATCCAGTAGCTCTACCTCCGGCAAGAACCACGCAACGCTGCACCTAAATGCATTTCGGGGAGAACCAGCTATCACAGAGTTTGATTGGCCTTTCACCCCTAACCACAGGTCATCCCCTCCATTTTCAACTGAAGTGGGTGCGGGCCTCCACGCGCTCTTACACACGCTTCACCCTGCCCATGGCTAGATCACTCCGCTTCGGGTCTAGGACACGCGACTCATTCGCCCTATTCGGACTCGCTTTCGCTACGACTACCCCTCTCGGGTTAACCTCGCCACGCACCGCTAACTCGCAGGCTCATTCTTCAAAAGGCACGCCATCACCCCAACAAGGAGGCTCTGACGGATTGTAAGCACATGGTTTCAGGTACTATTTCACTCCCCTCCCGGGGTACTTTTCACCATTCCCTCACGGTACTATCCGCTATCGGTCATCAGGAAGTATTTAGCCTTACCAGGTGGTCCTGGCAGATTCACACGACATTCCACGAGTACCGTGCTACTCGGGGACATGCACAACGTCGGGGTCACATGTTTCGTCTACGGGACTCTCACCCACTGCGGTACTGTTTCCCACCAGCTTCGACTACACGCAACACACATCAACGTCCCCACCATGCTGGGTGAGACACGCATACCCCACAACACCCTGTCAGCAACACCAGCACGCTTGACACTGACACGGTTTAGGCTCTTCCAGTTTCGCTCGCCACTACTCCCGGAATCATATTTTATTTTCTCTTCCTACGGGTACTGAGATGTTTCACTTCCCCGCGTTCCCTCCACACATCCTATATATTCAGATGCGGGTCACCACACTCTCATGTGGCGGGGTTTCCCCATTCGGAGACCCTCGGATCACAGCCCGTTTATCGGCTCCCCGAGGCTTATCGCAGATTTCCACGTCCTTCATCGGCTCCTGATGCCAAGGCATCCACCATGCGCTCTTACACACTCATACCAACCACTTTCATGGTCGATGATTGTGTGCGCGAAAAAAACACTTTCGGATTTCACAAGAAAAATCACATTACATAACAACACACCACTGGTGTGTTGTTGATGCTCGCGTCCACTATACGATTCTCAAACCACTACCAAACACCACCCACACCCACAACGACGAAGCGCTGTGACTATGGTCTGGGTCGGTCCGTTAGATGAAACCACCACACCACACACACTCGCAGCCACAAAGAAGGACTGTGTTGTGTGGGGCCTGTGATTCCAGGACCCAATAACGTATTCATTCATATCCACCCACCAACACGCTCACACGAGGCACATACCTCGAAGACCGCTGTGTGGACGAGCCAGATAGGGATGTTCCACCCTTGAGCTGCCCAACCAGCATCACGAATGGATGCTGCCTTGGGGTTCTGATGTGTGCTCCTTAGAAAGGAGGTGATCCAGCCGCACCTTCCGGTACGGCTACCTTGTTACGACTTAGTCCCAATTGCCAGTCCCACCTTAGACGGCCCCCTCCACAAGGGTTGGGCCACCGGCTTCGGGTGTTACCGACTTTCGTGACTTGACGGGCGGTGTGTACAAGGCCCGGGAACGTATTCACCGCAGCGTTGCTGATCTGCGATTACTAGCGACTCCGACTTCACGTAGTCGAATTGCAGACTACGATCCGAACTGAGACTGGCTTTAAGGGATTCGCTAAAACCTCGCGGTCTCGCATCTCTCTGTACCAGCCATTGTAGCATGCGTGAAGCCCAAGACATAAAGGGCATGATGATTTGACGTCATCCCCACCTTCCTCCGAGTTGACCCCGGCAGTCTCCTATGAGTTCCCACCATCACGTGCTGGCAACATAGAACGAGGGTTGCGCTCGTTGCGGGACTTAACCCAACATCTCACGACACGAGCTGACGACAACCATGCACCACCTGTACACCAACCTCAAAGAGGAGGACCTGTTTCCAGGACGGTCTGGTGTATGTCAAGCCTTGGTAAGGTTCTTCGCGTTGCATCGAATTAATCCGCATGCTCCGCCGCTTGTGCGGGCCCCCGTCAATTCCTTTGAGTTTTAGCCTTGCGACCGTACTCCCCAGGCGGGGCACTTAATGCGTTAGCTACGGCGCGGAGAACGTGGAATGTCCCCCACACCTAGTGCCCAACGTTTACGGCATGGACTACCAGGGTATCTAATCCTGTTCGCTCCCCATGCTTTCGCTCCTCAGTGTCAGTTACAGCCCAGAGTCCCGCCTTCGCCACCGGTGTTCCTCCTGATATCTGCGCATTTCACCGCTACACCAGGAATTCCAGACTCCCCTACTGCACTCTAGTCAGCCCGTACCCACTGCACGCGCAACGTTAAGCGTTGCGTTTCCACAGCAGACGTGACCAACCACCTACGAGCTCTTTACGCCCAATAATTCCGGACAACGCTTGTACCCTACGTATTACCGCGGCTGCTGGCACGTAGTTAGCCGGTACTTCTTCTGCAGGTACCGTCACCCCAAGGGGCTTCTTCCCTGCTGAAAGCGGTTTACAACCCGAAGGCCGTCATCCCGCACGCTGCGTCGCTGCATCAGGGTTTCCCCCATTGTGCAATATTCCCCACTGCTGCCTCCCGTAGGAGTCTGGGCCGTGTCTCAGTCCCAGTGTGGCCGGTCGCCCTCTCAGGCCGGCTACCCGTCGTCGTCTTGGTGAGCCATTACCTCACCAACAAACTGATAGGCCGCGAGCCCATCCCCAACCGAAAAAACTTTCCACCAACACTCATGCGAGCGTTGGTCATATCCGGTATTAGACCCAGTTTCCCGGGCTTATCCCGAAGTCGGGGGCAGGTTACTCACGTGTTACTCACCCGTTCGCCACTCATCCACCCACAGCAAGCTGCGGGCTTCAGCGTTCGACTTGCATGTGTTAAGCACGCAGCCAGCGTTCGTCCTGAGCCAGGATCAAACTCTCCATAAAAAAATTATGTTACGAATGAATCCCAGCAAGACAGCCAACACTACGGTCACGGGGTGACCGCGGTCAGCTTAAAAAAATCATGTTCACACACGCTGGCGTCACCACCCCGGCGAGGGGGCCGTGACTTGTGTGTGAACATGTGATTGTCTTACCAGAAATAATGTTTCTGGCATCACTATCTGTTCAAACAAATACGCTATTGGATTCTCAAACCACACACACTCACCCGTCACCACACACCATCAAACATGGCGGCGTACACCGGGGGTGTCAGTTTCAATTGTGTACTTTCTGCCTTGCGGCCCGCCGTACCAGCGGATATCCACTCTACAGTGTTGTTTGGACCTTCGCAACTTGAAGTTCATCTTCAATTTGCCGGGATCAAACCTGGTCAGAGTGACCGTTGCCGTTCCTTGCGGGCTGGCAACTCGGTACACACTACACACATCTGGCGGGGTGTGCAAAACGAGTGGATTCTGCCGCATACACCTCATGATGCTGACCCGTTCGACTCTCCCGCAGCGGCGGGTCAAGTCTTCGCGGCGACCGCTGTGCCGCAGGAGCCGAACCGTAGATCTTCCGCGGTTTCGCGCGACCCTGCAGTTGCCGGTCAACCGACTGGAGTGATGAGTTCTGGGCCGTCGTTGCGAACGTTGCCCACGCTCTTGCCCACCTGATGTCGCGTCACGCTCGCGGGGTCGACTTGCGAGAGTGTCGTTTCCAAGAGTGGGGGGACCTCGGCACTCGGCACCGCTGGATCGATCCATTCATCGACACCCCCACGGTTGAGGAAGACCGGCATCCGATGGTGAACATCACGCAGATGTCCCGCCGCTTCCATCGTCAGGATCGTCGTCGACACCAACCAGGATTGATCAGGCTGCTTCCAGAACTCGAACAGGCCGGCCATGAACAGCGGGTCATCACCAGCTGCTGACATCATCCACGGCTGCTTTCCGTCCTCTGTTGTCTCCCACTCGTAATAGCCGGGAATCGGAAGAGCGCAACGACGCCTCTTGATGGACTGTCTGAACATCGGCTTTTCGAGGACGGTCTCCGAACGGGCATTGAAAGCCTTGAAGCCGATCTTCGTGTCCTTCGCCCATCCCGGGACCAGCCCCCACGAAGCGGTCTCCAGTCGACGTGTCAGCTGTCCTTCATCATCGAGTCGTTCGACGACGATCGGCACGAATGACCCCGGCGGCACGTTGTATCTGGGCGTGTAGTCGTAGGAGATGACGTCAAGACGGAGCTCATCGGCGAGATCTGCCGGATCGAGGGACATATTGAGTCGACCACACATGCGCTTATCTTCTCACTTCACTACACTGTCGACAATGGCGGCGGAAAAGACAGCAACGAGCAGACTCGACCCGATCGAGGAGTCCAGGAAACAGTGGCTCGCGCACGGTTGGAAAGATTCCACCGATGGCATGACGACTGTGATCTCTGTGATGAGAGTCCATCAGCTGTTCCTCGCCAAGGTCGATGCGGCCCTCAAACCATTTGCGCTGACGTTCTCACGGTATGAAGTCCTCACCCTTCTGTCCTTCACCAAGTCGGGGACACTGCCGATGTCGAAGATCTCTGCGCGTCTTCAGGTCCACGCCACATCGACGACGAATTCGGTCGATCGACTCGAGAAGGCCGGTCTCGTGAAGAGACGCAGCCACCCCGATGACCGTCGCACAACGCTCGTCGATCTCACCGAGACCGGTCGGGAACTCTCTTCACGCGCCACCGCCGCCCTCAATGACGAGGTCTTCAGCTCACCTGCGCTGGCCGGGACCGATCTCGGCGGGCTCCTCCCCCATCTCGAATCGCTTCGGTCCGAGCTCGAGGACCACGCCTGAGCCTGTCGCCCTTCTGCTGACCGACTCGTCGACGAACCGGCTGCGCGAAATTAGTTGGACGTCCAAGTAATTTCTCCGTATCGTGGTGAACGTCATCACGTATGCGACAAGCCTCAATCGTGAATAGCCCAAACCGTGGAGGAACCATGTCCCGCAGCACAGCAGCTGCCCTGCCGTTCGGTCTCACCGAAGAACAACAGACTATCTCCGGCATGGTGCGCGAATTCGCCGATTCCGAGATCGCACCGCATGCTCTGGAATGGGACGCCGACCACCACTTCCCCGTCGACGTCATCAAGAGGTCGGCCGACCTGGGCATGGGCGGAATCTACGTCAGCGAAGAAGCCGGGGGCACGGGGATGGGGCGCATGGATGCAGCCCTCATCTTCGAGGCCATGTCGACCGCCTGTCCCTCGGTCGCCGCATACATCTCCATCCACAACATGGTGGCGTGGATGATCGACAAGTACGGAGACGCCCCGCAGAAGGAGAAGTACCTCTCGAAGCTCGTCTCGATGGAACACCTCGGCAGCTACTGCCTCACCGAACCCAACGCCGGTTCCGACGCGGCCGCTCTGCGCACCTCGGCGAGGGAGGACGGTGACTCCTATGTCCTCAACGGCGTCAAGCAGTTTATCTCTGGCGCTGGCACCAGCGAAACGTACCTGGTGATGGCGCGTACCGGCCAGGACGGATCGCGCGGAATCTCCGCATTCATCCTCGAAAAGGGTATGGAGGGTCTCTCCTTCGGCCCCAACGAACAGAAGATGGGATGGCGAGCTCAGCCGACCCGACAGGTCATCATGGAAAACGTCCGCGTGCCGAAGGAGAATCTCCTTGGCAACCCCGGGCAGGGCTTCAAGATCGCCATGTCCGGCCTCGACGGCGGCCGGCTCAACATCGGCGCCTGCTCTCTGGGCGGCGGACAGGCCGCCCTGGAGAAGACCATCGCCTACATGGGCGAACGGCAGGCCTTCGGCGAGCAGCTCTCCGCTTTCCAAGCCCTGCGCTTCGACGTCGCAGAGATGCAGACGAAGCTCGAGGCAGCTCGTTCCCTCCTGTGGCGCGCCGCCAGCGCCTACGACGCGGGCGACCCGAACACCTCACTGCTCTCAGCAATGGCCAAGCTCACCGCGACCGACTCCGGCTTCGAGGTGGCCAACAAGGCACTCCAGTTGCACGGCGGCTACGGTTATCTGACAGAGTATGGAATTGAGAAGCTGGTGCGTGATCTGCGCGTCCACCAGATTCTGGAAGGCACCAACGAAATCATGCGCGTGATCATTTCGCGCAAGAGCACAGGAGTGGGCTGATATGACGACAGAGACCGCGGCACCGCCGACGGAAGCATCGGTGATCACCTCGATCACCAACGGAGTGGGCCGGATAGAGCTCAACAGGCCGAAGCTGATCAACGCGCTGAGCCAGGAAATGGTGGGTGCCATCGATGACGCTCTGAAGAGCTGGCGCGATGACGACACGATCAAGACCGTGCTGGTCACCGGACGCGGCGAACGCGGCCTGTGCGCCGGCGGCGACATCAAGGCCGTCTACAACGACATTGTGGCCGGCACCGATGAGAACGCCCGGTTCTGGAATCGCGAATACAAGATGAACCACGAGATCTCCGAATTCCCCAAGCCCTATGTCGTCATCATGAACGGCATCACCATGGGCGGCGGCGTCGGAATCTCCGGCCACGGCTCCCACCGCATCGTCACCGACTCCACCAAGATCGGGATGCCGGAGACCGGCATCGGACTGTTCCCCGACGTCGGCGGCACACATCTGCTGGCCAATGCGCCGGGCGAGCTCGGCACCCATCTGGCGCTGACAGGACTGCCGGTCGGAGCAGGAGCCGCGCTGGCCATGGGACTGGCCGACTACTACGTGCCCGACGCTGATGTGCCAGGACTCATCGCCGACCTCGAAGCAGGCGGCGACGTGGAAACGGTGATCAACCGCTACGCCGCCGATGCACCGGAGAACGAACTCGCCGAGGCAGCAGGCTGGATCGACGAATGCTATACCGGGGACCGGGCAGAGGACATCGTCGCGGCGCTGACCGCACATGAGAACCCTGATGCCAATGCCGCCGGGAAGCTGATCGGGACCAAGGCACCCACCTCGGTGAAGGTGACCCTGGCCGCCGTGCGCAAGGCCGGAGACATGTCCCTGGCCGAGGTCCTCGAACAGGACTACCGCGCAGCCGTTGCGCTGACGCGCCGCCCCGACCTCAAGGAGGGCATCCGGGCGCAGGTCATCGACAAGGACCGCAACCCGCAATGGTCCCCGTCCGCATTCGACGAGGTCAGCGACGAAAGCGTCAACGACATCCTCACCACCGATCACGAAGAGAAGGTGTTCGCATGAGCAACTACGAAACAATCCTCACATCCGTCGACCAGGGTGTTGCCACCATCACGCTCGATCGCCCGAAGGCTCTCAACGCGTTGAACATGCAGGTGCTCACCGACGTCACCGACGCGGCCGCCGCATTCGATGCCGACGATGAGGTCAAGGCCATCATCATCACCGGCAGCGGCAAGGCCTTCGCCGCGGGCGCCGACATCAAGGAGATGTCCGATCTCGACTTCGCCACCGCGTTCAAGGCCGACTGGTTCGCCGGCTGGACCCGCCTGACTGACGTGCGCAAACCGGTCATCACCGCGGTCAACGGCTTCGCGCTCGGCGGCGGCTGTGAGCTGGCGATGATGGGCGACATCCTCATCGCGTCGACGAAAGCGAAGTTCGGCCAGCCCGAGATCAACCTCGGCGTCCTCCCCGGTATGGGCGGATCCCAGCGTCTGACTCGCGCAATCGGCAAGGCCAAGTCCATGGACATGTGCCTGACCGGACGCATGATGGACGCAGAGGAGGCCGAGCGCTCGGGCCTCGTCGCACGTATCGTCGAACCCGAGGAACTGCTTGCAACGGCCAACGAGATCGCACAGACGATCGCGTCGAAGTCCCGCATCGCCTCGGCGATGGTGAAAGAGGCGGTCAATACTGCATTCGAAACGACGCTCGAGCAGGGACTGCGCTACGAACGTCGTCTCTTCCACTCCTCCCTGGCCACGAACGACCAGTCCGAGGGAATGGCCGCATTCGTCGAGAAGCGGGACGCGAACTTCACGGATTCCTGATCCACCGCACGACGCAGCAGTCCGCACACGGCTGCACCGATGGCGCAGGCGAGGTGAACTCGTCTGCGCCATCGGCGTATTCGGTCACATGATCCCTTTTAACAATCGTTCAGTTAGAGTGGAAACGTTCATCCACCCAAAGGAGGCACAATGAATTCTTTCGCCAATATTCTCCCCCAGCTGCGGCTTCCGGTGCTCGGCTCCCCCATGTTCATCGCATCGGGCCCCGACCTGGTCAAGGCCCAGTGCCAAGCCGGCATCATCGGTTCCTTCCCCACCCTCAATGCCCGTCCGGCCTCGATGCTCACCGACTGGCTCGACGAGATCCGAGAGAGCAACGACGCGTTCACCGCAGCGAATCCCGATCGTCCGGCGGCACCGTTTGCCGTGAACCTCATCGTTCACCGCTCGAACAACCGTTTGGAAGCCGACCTCGCCGAGGTGGTCCGCCACCAGGTGCCCATCGTGATCACGTCGTTGGGCGCACGTGAAGAGGTCAACGAGGCCGTGCACTCCTACGGCGGAATCGTCCTCCATGACGTCATCAACAACAAGTTCGCGAACAAAGCCGTGGAGAAGGGCGCCGACGGCGTCATCGCCGTGGCCGCCGGTGCCGGTGGACATGCCGGAGCGCTCTCCCCATTCGCGCTGGTCCAGGAGATCCGATCCTGGTTCGACGGTCCGCTGCTGCTCTCAGGCGCAATTGCACACGGCCGCTCGGTCCTCGCAGCACTGGCCGCCGGCGCCGACTGCGCCTATGTGGGCTCGGCCTTCCTGTCGACGGCAGAGGCCAACGTCACCGACGACTACAAGCAGATGATCGTCGACTCCGCTGCCGAGGACGTCGTCTACTCCAGCTACTTCACCGGAGTCAAGGGCAACTACCTGCGCGGTTCGATCACTGCCTCGGGACTCGACCCCGACGATCTTCCCGAGGCCGACCCGACGAAGATGGACTTCGGCACGAAGGAAGGGTCGGACTCGAAGGCGTGGAAGGACATCTGGGGCTCGGGTCAGGGCATCGGCGTGCTCCACGAGAAAAGCACCGCTGCCGAACTCGTCGACAGTCTTGCCGCGCAGTTCGAGGCCGCGAAGACAGAGCTCGACGCTCGCCTGAATACGGCTGTCGGCGTCGGCTGAGCCGCACCGAACTCTCAGATCGTGGAGATGATGCCCCGTTCGGTCAGGCGCGAAGACAGACCTGCACCGTCCGGGGCATAGATCCACGGCACGCCCTGGCCGCGACCGTGGCGCTTCGAACGACCACCTGCCCAGACCGCTTCCCCGACGGTGAGCTGCCGGATCGCGACTGCGGCGACATTGTCGGGGTGGTTGTCGACGAACTCTCCGTAGACCTCTTCGTCCTTCTGACCGTCGTCGCCGATCAGCAGCCATTTCATCCACGGGAACTCACGCGACAGGCGCTCCAGAGAGTTGCGTTTGTGCTCCTTACCCGAACGGAAGACGCGAGTCGTCGTCGGCCCCCAATCGGTGAGCAGCAGAGGCCCCATCGGGTAGAGGTTGCGAGAGAGGAACCTCTTGATCGTCAGGGCCGAATTCCACGCTCCCGTCGACAGATAGACCATCGGAGAATTCGGGCGCATATAGGTGATCCGGTCATAGAGCACAGCCATTCCCGCCACAGGCGACCTGGCATGCTCGCTGAGGACGAAGGTGTTCCACGCGGCAAGAAATGGTCGCGGCAGTGAGGTGACCATGACCGTGTCATCGATATCGGAGATGATGCCGAACGTCGTGTCCTCGCCGATGATCCGCACGGCAGCGGAATCGACGAGCGAGCCATCGGTCCACAGTTCGATCTCCGTCTCACCGGGCTGAAAGTCACCAGGAATGACAGTGTCGATGATGCCGCCCCTATCAGCGGTGACCATGTGCTCTTCGTCATTGACGCGGACCCAGGCCGTGTCGTTGGGCAGAGGCACACTGACGAAGGACTTCCATCCCCGAATGCTCGCCTGCACGTCCGCCGCAGGCTGACCGGTCGGGGTCAGGACCAAACGTCCGAGCACTCTCACCCACCCGGTGCCGCCATAGGTGTCATAGGCGATGACTGTGCGCTGATAGGTGTGATCGGTGGCGCGGTTCTGCAGCCAGCTGTTGAGCCGGTCTTCCATCCGTGCCGCGGTGTGCAGCATGTCCGGGGTGAGGTTCAGCGGTCCCTCTTCGGGCTTCTTCTTCGCCACGGTTCTTCCTTCACACTCATCGCACGTCAGGTCGGATCGGGTTGCAGTCGGCTCAGACGAAGCCGACCTTGTCATAGACCTCTCGCAGGGTCACCTCGGCGATCTCATTGGCCTTCGCCGCACCCGAATCGAGGATGGCCTGGAGCTGCGCCCGGTCCTGCAGGAGCTCATTGGTGCGCTCTCGCACAGGGGTGAGGGCTTCGACGGCGATCTCTGCCAGATCGACCTTGAGGTGACCGTACATCTTGCCCTCGTACTCTGCGACGATGTCATCGACCGACCGCGAGGTCAGGGAGGAGTAGATCGTGAGCAGGTTCGAGACTCCGGGCTTGGACTCCGGGTCGTAGGCGATCTCCTTGCCATCGTCGGTGACGGCGGACTTGATCTTCTTCGTCAGTGACTTTGCGTCGTCGAGGAGGTCGATGCGGCCCAGCGGGCTGGGCAGGGACTTCGACATCTTCGACGAGGGGTTCTGCAGGTCGTAGATCTTCGCGGTGGCCTTGAGGATCTGCGCCTCAGGAACGACGAAGGTCTCTCCGAACCGATAGTTGAAGCGTTCGGCCAAGTTTCTGGTCAGCTCGAGATGCTGGCGCTGATCCTCGCCGACGGGCACCATCTGCGGGTTGTAGAGGAGGATGTCGGCGGCCATCAGCGCTGGGTAGGTGAGCAGACCCAGGGACACATGATCCTGCTTGGCCGACTTGTCCTTGAACTGCGTCATCCGGCTCGCCTCGCCCATCGACGTGGTGCATTCGAGGACCCATGACAGCTGCGGGTGTGCCGGGACCTGCGACTGGACGAAGATCGTCGACTTCTCCGGATCGATACCCGCCGCAATGAACTGCGCAGCAGTGCGCAGGGTGCGCTCACGCAGGTCGCTGGGGTCCTGTTCGACGGTGATCGCGTGCATGTTCGCGATGAAGTAGAAGGCATCGTGTGACTCCTGATGCACCACGAACTGCTGCAGAGCTCCGATGTAGTTACCCAGGTGCAGTGAATCAGAGGTGGCCTGGATGCCGGAAACGGTGCGTGGCAGAGAAGAAGTCATCATAGGACCATAATGCCACTTCAACCCCGCGTCATCGCAGACCACCCCGTGCGAGCCGAGGACTCGGGTGACCTCAGCCACCTCCGCACCCCCGGCAAACGGTATAGTGACGATGCAGATCACATGATTCATCGAGGTATCTCACATGGTTCGGTCAACAGTCTTGTTCGGCCGGTGACCGTTGGTCATGGGCAATGAAGATTCGGTGCGAAGTCATCGAGCTCAACGAGGAGGAAATCTTGTCGGTCGAATACGTCAGAACCGAAGAAGGGCTGCCACCGGTGGCTGTGGTCGAGAAACCACGGTGGACTCCGGTGAAGATCGTCATCTGGGTGGTCATCGCGTTGGTCGCGGCCGCCGGATGGGCCATGGTTGCGTTCGTGCGCGGAGAGGAGATGTCGGCCAGCTGGTTCGTCGCCGCTGCCGTGGGCAGCTACCTCATCGCGTTCCGCTTCTATGCCAAGTTCATCGAATGGAAGATCTGCCGCCCTGACCCGAAACGGGCCACGCCTGCAGAGCTCAATGACAATGGACGCGACTTCGCACCCACCGACCGCCGAGTGCTCTTCGGCCACCACTTCGCCGCCATCTCTGGTGCCGGGCCACTGGTCGGACCGATCCTGGCCGCGCAGATGGGCTACCTGCCCGGAACTCTGTGGATCGTTCTCGGCGTCATCGTCGCCGGCGGCGTCCAGGACTATCTGGTGCTGTTCTTCTCGATGCGCCGCAACGGCCGCTCGCTGGGTCAGATGACTCGCGATGAGCTTGGTCGCACAGGCGGAATCATCGCCTCGCTGGGCATCATCCTCATCATGGTGATCCTCATCGCCGTCCTCGGCGTCGTCATCATCAACGCACTGGCCGAGAGCCCCTGGGGTGTCTTCTCGATCGCCATGACGATTCCCATCGCCGTGTTCATGGGCATCTACATGCGCTACCTGCGTCCGGGCAAGGTCGTCGAGGTCTCCGTCATCGGCATCGTCCTCCTGATCCTGGCCATCGTGGCAGGCGGCTGGGTTCACAACTCGCCCGTGTGGTCGGAGTTCTTCCACCTCGACAAGGTGACACTGGCCTGGTGCCTGATGATCTATGGCTTCCTCGCCGCTGTGCTGCCGGTCTGGGTCCTGCTGGCACCGCGTGACTACCTGTCGACCTTCATGAAGATCGGCACCATCATCCTCTTGGCTGTCGGCATCCTCATCGTCAACCCGAGTGTGCAGATGCCGGCTGTGACCGAGTTCGCCTTCAACTCCGAGGGCCCTGCCTTCGCCGGAGCTCTGTTCCCGTTCCTCTTCATCACCATCGCCTGCGGGGCCCTATCGGGATTCCACGCGCTCATCTCCTCGGGCACCACGCCCAAGCTGATCGAGAAGGAATCCCAGGCCCGCCTCATCGGCTACGGCGGAATGCTCATGGAGTCCTTCGTCGCCATCATGGCTCTGGTGGCCGCAATCTGCCTCGACAAGGGTCTGTACTTCGCGATGAACGCCGCCGAACCGCTCACGGGTGGAACAGCGCAGGGCGCCTCGGACTTCATCAACAACTCACTGGGCATGTCCGGCGTTGCGACGAGTCCCGAGGTGCTCGAACAGGCAGCCAAGGACGTCGGCGAAGAGAGCATCGTCTCCCGCACCGGTGGCGCCCCGACCTTGGCGATGGGCATGGCGCACATCCTCCACAACATCTTCGGCGGTCCCGCGTGGATGTCGTTCTGGTACCACTTCGCGGTCATGTTCGAGGCTCTGTTCATCCTCACCACGATCGATGCCGGCACCCGCGTCGCCCGCTTCATGCTCAGTGACGCCCTCGGCAACTTCTCGAAGAAGTTCCGGGATCCTTCGTGGACCCCGGGCGCATGGCTGACGACGGCGATCATGGTCGCGGCTTGGGGGTCGATCCTGCTGATGGGAGTCACCGACCCTCTCGGCGGCATCAACACGCTGTTCCCGCTCTTCGGCATCTCCAACCAGCTGTTGGCCGCCATTGCGCTGGCGGTGATATTCGCCATCGTGTGCAAGATGGGTCTGGCCCGCTGGGCATGGATCCCCGGCATACCGCTCGTGTGGGACCTCGTGGTCACCATGGCCGCGTCCTGGCAGAAGATCTTCTCATCCGATCCCGTCCTCGGCTACTGGGCTCAGCACTTCGCCTACAAGGACGCCTTGGCCGCCGGGGAGACCTCCTTGGGCAACACCGAAGGCGTGGCGGCGATGAATGCCGTCGTCCGCAACACCTTCGTCCAGGGCACTCTCTCCATCGTCTTCGCACTGCTCGTTGCCATGGTCGTCATCATGGCCGTGTGGAAGTCCATCGAAGCCATCAGGAAGGGATCGCTGCCCACCTCCCAGGAGCCCTACACGGAGACCAAGATATTTGCGCCGGCAGGTCTCATCGCACGGAAGGCCGAACGCGAGGTCCAGGCCCAGTGGGACGAGCGTTCCCCGCACAGACGACCGTGACCGTGTTCCATGTGCCGTGACAGCGGCACGGAAAGGAGAGACACCATGACCAGTGCAAGCACACATCCGCTCGAGCGTCTCGTGAAGGACCCATGGGGATCGCTTCGCCGAGGCGCGGCAGGACTCCTGTGGTACCTCAAGGAGGTCATGGGCGAGAACGCCTACATCCATTACATGGAGTCCTACGAGCGCCGCCACGGCACTCGCGAGGGCGCCATGGGAGAGAAGGAGTTCTGGCGTGACCTCACCGATGAGCAGGACCGCAATCCGAAGGTTCGATGCTGCTGAGGTTCAGCGCCGATGAGCCCTGAATGAGGCCCGGGTCTGTGTGGAG
Organism: Brevibacterium sp. UCMA 11752; assembly: GCF_021532235.1. Classification (NCBI taxonomy): domain Bacteria; kingdom Bacillati; phylum Actinomycetota; class Actinomycetes; order Micrococcales; family Brevibacteriaceae; genus Brevibacterium; species Brevibacterium sp. UCMA 11752. The sequence continues at coordinate 3,642,358 of NZ_JACBOS010000003.1, forward strand.
ACTCCTCCGCACAGACCCGGGCCTCTTCGCGTGACAGGAAGCTGCCCGATTTCCCTGCCGGAAGACCATGGTCGACAATTGTCATGTGCGCAAATGGCTGTTTCTGATGGGTGCCATCTTCGCCGAGGTGACCGGCACCCTGGCGCTGAAGGGAGCTCTTGACTCCCCCGCCCTCTATATCCTCGTCGGCCTCGGCTATGCCGCAGCGTTCGTCTTCCTCAGCCTCACCCTCCGCGTCGGTATGCCGCTGGGCATCGCCTACGGAATCTGGGGCGCAGCGGGAGTCGCACTCACCGCGATCCTCTCCCTCGTCCTCTTCGCTGAACCGCTCACACCCGTCATGATCACAGGAATCGTCTTCATCATGGCCGGCGTCATCCTCGTCGAGGTCGGCAACCGCGAAGACGACGCGCATCAGACTGTCCCGAACGCGCCGCAGACCGAGACAGACCCACCGCAGACCGGGCCGGGAGGCGAGTCATGATCATCGGATGGATTCTGCTCGCCATCGCAATCGTCCTCGAGGTCGCGGCCACGATCTGTCTGCGGATGGCATCGGTCGGCGGCAGCAGATGGTGGTACACGGGAGTCGCCGCTGGATACCTCGTCTCATTCAGCCTGCTCAGCCTGACGCTGCGCACAGGCATCCCCTTGGGCGTGGCCTACGGAATGTGGGCCGCCACCGGGGTGGCTCTGACGGCATTGGCCGGCCGCGCGCTGTTCAAGGAGAAGCTGACGCGGAAGATGCTCTTCGGCATCGGTCTCATCCTCATCGGCGTGCTGCTCATCGAACTCGGCTCCTCGCACACCTAGACGACCAGCTCGCACACCTTGACGACCAGTCTGCGGCCTACTTCGGTGCGGGGAGATCGTAGTCGATGACGAGCGGTGCGTGATCGGACCAGCGTTCGGCCCAGCTGTCAGCCTTGTCGACCGTGGCCTTGACTGCCGCCTGGGCAAGTTCCGGTGTCGCCATCTGATAGTCGATGCGCCACCCGGCGTTGTTGTCGAACGCCTGTCCGCGCATGGACCACCAGGTGTAGGGGCCGTCGACATCGCCGCTGAGCTTCCGGTGTACGTCGACGAAGCCGACATCGCCGAAGAAGCCGTCGAAGTACGCGCGCTCCTCGGGCAGGAATCCCGCCTTCTTGCGGTTGGCCTTCCAGTTCTTCAGGTCGCGTTCGGTGTGGCAGACGTTGAGGTCACCGGTGACCAGCACGTGGTCGGCGTGCTCTGCGAGTTCGGGCAGGCGCACGGTCATTCGGTCGAGGAAGCGGTACTTGTCCTCCTGTTTGGGGGTGTCCACCTCACCGGAATGGACGTAGGCCGATACGAGAGTCAGCAGCGACCCGTCACCGAGACGGTAGTCCGTTTCCACCCACCGGCCGGCGCGGTCGAAGTACCCGTCCGCACCGAGTCCTTCGCGTACCTCGGCCGGCTCCGTGCGTGCCATGACGGCGACTCCGGCGCGTCCCTTCGCCTCGGCGTCGTGGCTGATCGTGGTGTACTCGGTGTCCTCGAGCACTTTGAGGGCGATGTCGTTGGCGGCCCGGACTTCCTGCAGTGTGATGAAGTCGGGTTTCGCACTGTCCACCCAGGTGGGCATCCCCTTTCTCCATGCTGCTCGAACTCCGTTGACGTTGACTGATGCAATCCGAATCATGTGTTCTATCATGGCATGAGCGCACTACTCATACGGGCTTGGGCGTTATAGAGTGATGGAAAGAAACATATTTCAGGAGGCGTAATGGCTGTTGACGAGACTTTCGATTCTGAGCAGCTGAGCATCAGCCCGCTTGACGAAGTAGACGCCCGTGAGATGCGCGAGTTCCTGCTCGGTGCGCAGGAGAACTTCTGGGGAGACCGGGACCTGAGCGGCGATCACGATGCCTACTGGTTCCGCCAGTTCGTGACATCGGGACTGGTGGCCAGATACCGTTCGGAGATCGTCGGCTATCTGCTCGGCGTCATCCCCCATGATGGCCCTTCCTACATCCACCTGGTTGCCGCCCGATCGGATTTCCGACATAAGGGAATCGGTCGTCACCTGTACCAGCACTTCATCGAACACTCGCGAACCGTGGGAGTCTCATCGGTGCAGGCCACAACCATGCCGGATTCTTCCGCAGCGATCTCGTTCCATTCCTCACTCGGGTTCACCGGTGAACTCATCGAAGACTATGCGGGTGCCGGAGATCCGCGCGTGTTCTTCGAGCTCAAACTCCTCGAGGAGTGACGAACGCACTGGCCTGACCAGCGAACAGAGACCGGAACAGCAGAACTCAGACCGACGGCCTCCCACACACAGGTGTGGGAGGCCGTCGGTCTGAGAACGTGAACCGTTCAGGCGGCTGCGGCCGCCCGCTGAGCGACGTCGACGACGTTCTTCAGAAGCAGTGCCCGAGTCATGGGCCCGACTCCGCCGGGGTTCGGTGACACCCAAGCCGCCACCTCGGCGACTGCAGGGTCCACATCTCCCACGATCTTCGACTTCCCGGTCTCCGGGTCCTCTTCACGGGAGACTCCGACGTCGAGGACGATCGCTCCGGGCTTGACTGCCTCGGCGGTCACGATCCGAGCCGAGCCCGCAGCCGCGACGATGATGTCGGCCTGAGCCAACAGCTCGGGCAGATTCGTCGTTCCGGTGTGCGTCAGCGTCACCGTGGCGTTGTACTCGCGACGGGTCAGCAGCGCACCGATCGACCGACCGACGGTGACTCCGCGGCCGACGACCACCACGTGCTTGCCGGCGAGTTCGATCCCATTGCGCGCCATCAGCTCGATGACACCGCGTGGGGTGCACGGCAGCGGAGTGGTGATCTCCCTGTTGACGTTGAGCATGAGCCGACCGAGGTTGGTCGGATGCAGTCCGTCCGCGTCCTTGGCCGGGTCGATGCGTTCGAGGACCGTGTCCGTGTCGATGTGCTTCGGCAGCGGCAGCTGCACGATGTATCCGGTGCATTCGTCGTCGGCGTTGAGCTCGTCGATGACCGACAGGAGCTCGTCCTGGCTCACCGTCTCCGGAAGATCACGTCGGATGGAATGGATGCCCACCTCGGCGCAGTCACGGTGCTTTCCCGCCACATACCACTTCGATCCCGGATCCTCACCGACGAGGACCGTGGCCAAGCCGGGAACGATGCCCCGTTCGGCCAGGTCCGCGACGGCCGTCTTCAGCTCTTCCTTGATCTCCTTCGCACAGGCCTTGCCGTCAAGTATCTGTGCTGCCATCAGTACTGCTCCAGATCTTCGTAGAGGGGGAAGTTGTCGCTGAGTTTCTTGACCCGAGCGCTGAGTGCGTCGACGTTCGCACCGGGCTTCAGCGCCTCGGCGATGACGTCGGCGACCTCAGTGAATTCGGCATCGCCGAACCCGCGGGTGGCCAGAGCAGGGGTGCCGATACGCAGACCGGAGGTCACCATCGGCGGCCTGGGATCGAACGGAACGGCGTTGCGGTTCACGGTGATTCCGACTTCGTGCAGGACGTCTTCTGCCTGCTGTCCGTCCAGGGCCGAGTTGCGCAGGTCGACGAGGACCAGGTGGACGTCGGTTCCGCCGGTCAGGACCGTTGCACCGGCCTTGGCAACATCGTCGGCCAAGAGACGCTCAGCCAAGATCTGGGCTCCGCGTACGGTCCGTTCCTGGCGGGCTTTGAACTCTTCGGACGCGGCGAGCTTGAACGCCACTGCCTTAGCCGCGATCACATGCATCAACGGACCGCCCTGCTGTCCCGGGAAGACGGCGGAGTTCAGCTTCTTCGCGTACTCCTCCTTGCCGAGGATGAAGCCTGAGCGTGGACCGCCGATGGTCTTGTGCACCGTCGATGACACGACATCGGCGAAGGGCACCGGGTTGGGGTGCAGGCCGGCGGCGACAAGTCCGGCGAAGTGAGCCATGTCGACCCAGAGCTTCGCTCCGACTTCGTCGGCGATGTCGCGGAAGGCCTGGAAGTCGAGCTGGCGCGGGTAGGCGGACCAACCTGCGACGATGACCTCGGGGCGATGCTCGAGTGCTCGCTCACGCACCTTGTCCATATCGATGCGGTAGGTGTCGGGATCGACTTCATAGGAGGCGACGTCGTAGAGGCGTCCCGAGAAGTTGATCTTCATGCCATGGGTGAGGTGACCGCCGTGGGCCAGCGACAGGCCGAGCATCTTGTCACCGTGGCGGGCGAGGGCGTGCATCACGGCGGCGTTGGCCGAAGCACCTGAGTGTGACTGCACGTTCGCGTATTCGGCACCGAAGAGGCTCTTGGCCCGGTCGATGGCGAGAGTCTCAGCGACATCGACGTACTCGCAGCCACCGTAGTAGCGCTTCCCGGGGTAGCCCTCGGCGTACTTGTTCGTCAGCACGGATCCCTGTGCCTGCAGCACTGCGCGCGGCACGAAGTTCTCCGAGGCGATCATCTCGAGAGTCGAACGCTGACGGCCCAATTCCTGGTCGAGGACTTCCGCGATCTGTGGATCGATGTCTGCAAGCGAAGCCTGCATCGTGTTATCAGTCATGTATACACTCCTGTGGCATCCAAAGTGATGAGTGGGACACCGCGATCGGCTCCGCGAGCACCCGGAAACAATGCTAACAGCGAACCAGATCACACCGATGAGCCGTTCGTCATCCGGATGATGGGCCGGTTTCGGAGCACACCGGGTACGACCATTAGAATCGAGCGCATGAGTCGAGAATGGATCCTGCGAGTCACCTGCCCGGACGCAACCGGAATCGTGCATGCCGTGACCGGGGTCCTGGCCTCACTCGGTGCCAACATCACCGAGTCCCAGCAGTTCTCCTCCCCCGATTCCCTCCAGTTCTTCCTGCGTGTCCAGTTCGTCACGAACCACGATTCCGATGCCGGGGCCCTGGAGTCCTCCCTCGCCGAGGCGGCTCACCGTTTTGATATGACGATCAGCCTCCAGCCGGTGGAGAAGAAGACGAGAACTCTGGTCCTCGTGTCGAAGGCCGCGCACTGCCTCAATACTCTGCTGTTCCAGCAGAGCTCGAATCAGCTGCCCATCGATATCGTCGGTGTGGCCGGCAACCATGACTCCCTGCGGTCACTGGCCGAATTTCACGGCCACGACTTCCACCACATTCCGATCACTCGTGAGACCAAGGACGCTGCCGAGGCGCGTCTGAGCGGACTCGTCGATGAGCTCGACGTCGAGCTCATTGTCCTCGCGCGCTATATGCAGATCCTCTCCCCCGATCTCTGCGCCCGGTTGGAGGGCCGCGTCATCAACATCCATCACTCGTTCCTGCCCAGCTTCAAGGGCGCAAAGCCGTATCACCAGGCGCACGCCCGCGGAGTGAAGATCATCGGTGCCACGGCCCACTACGTCACCCCTGATCTCGACGAGGGGCCGATCATAGAGCAGGATGTCGCTCGCGTCGATCACAACCGCGACATCGCCGACTTCGTCCAGCGCGGTCAGGATGTCGAAGCAGCGGTACTGGCACGAGCAGTGGCCTGGCATGCGGAAGGACGGGTCCTCATGGACGGTCACCGCACGGTCGTCTTCAACTGATCTGAGCACCTCGGCGATCCTGAATAAGCCTTGACCATTCTCTTAGGCAATTCACACCCGTTGCGCAATCCGTTGTAGAGTCGCCCCGGTTTACAAAAGGAGACGACTTAATAATGACGGAAACCACTTTCCGCACAATTGCAATCGTCCTGTACTTTGCAGGAATGCTGGCCATCGGCTGGTTCGCGTACCGCAAAACCAAGAACAGCTTCGACGACTACATGCTGGCTGGCCGCGGGCTGCGCCCCAGCGTTGCGGCACTGAGCGCCGGAGCATCTGACATGTCGGGCTGGCTGCTCTTGGGACTGCCCGGAGCCATCTATGTGGGTGGGCTGGTCGAAGCCTGGATGGCTGTGGGCCTGACCGTCGGGGCCTGGGTGAACTGGAAGTTCGTGGCCCCTCGTCTGCGTGCATTCACGGAGAAGGCCGGCGATTCGATTACCATTCCCAGCTTCTTCGAACAGCGGCTGAAGGACAACACACGCCTGCTGCGCATCGTCTGCGGTGTCATCATTCTCGTATTCTTCACCTTCTACGTGTCCTCGGGCATGGTCGCTGCCGGGAAGTTCTTCGAATCGAGCTTCGGGCTGAACTATATGGCCGGAATGCTCCTCGTCGCGGCCATCACCATGATCTACACGCTCTTCGGCGGATTCCTCGGCGCCACACTCACCGACGTCGCCCAAGGTCTGCTGATGTTCGTGGCGCTCATCGCGGTGCCGGTCGTCGCCGTGTTCAATGCCGGCGGACCGGCAACCGTCATCTCCAACGTCAAGGAGATCAACCCCAGCCTACTCAATGTCCTCGGCAGCGGGCCGTTCTGGGCCGGCGGCACTTACCTGGCTGTGATCTCCGCTCTCGCGTGGGGCCTGGGCTACTTCGGCCAGCCGCACATCATCGTGAGGTTCATGGCCCTGCGGACCCCGGCCGATGCCAAGGTTGCTCGCCGGATCGGTGTGAGCTGGATGGGAATCTCGGCTCTCGGTGCCGTTGCCACCGCGATCGTCGGGATCTCATACTTCTCCGATCACGCCAACATGGAGCCGGCCGACCCGGAGACGGTTTTCCTGGATCTCGCACAGATCCTGTTCCACCCGTTCATCGCAGGTCTCGTTCTGGCGGCTGTGCTCGCGGCGATCATGTCGACGATCTCATCGCAGCTCGTCGTCACGTCTTCAGCACTCATCGAGGATCTCTACAAGATCGTGGCGCTGCGTACTGGTTCCAAGCGCACTCTGCAGGACAAGACCTATGTTCTGCTCGGACGCCTCGGCATCCTCGTCATCGCTGTCATCGCCGTTCTGTTGGCGATCAAGCCGTCGAACAGCATCCTCGACCTGGTGGCGTTCGCCTGGGCCGGCTTCGGCGCTTCGTTCGGGCCGATCGTGTTGCTGACCCTGTTCTGGAAGAAGCTCAGCAACTGGGGCGCACTCTTCGGCCTCATCTCCGGTGCGGCTGTCGCGTTCATCTGGGGGCAGCTCGGCACCCCGCTGACCGAGCAGATCTACGAGATCATCCCAGGCTTCGCCATCAACCTCATTGTGGCGGTCGTGGTCAGCAAGTTCACGTACAAGCCCGATGCGGATACAGACCGCGAATTCGACGAGTCTGTCGAGCTCTCGCGCGTGCAGTGAGGGCCAGCGGCTCGCCTGACGGCCACACGGTCGTCGGGCGAGCTGAGCCCGCCGGCTTCATAGCGCCCTACACTCAGCGGCTGTTCCTCCACCACTACCGGGAGGAACAGCCGCTGAGTCGTTCCTGACCGACTTACGAGTACGACATGCTGCTGACGGGGCGTGGCTGAGGATCCTCTTGTGCGACGTACGCGACCACTCTCCTGTGAATGCACTTCAGGCGGGCACCCATCGGGTGCCCGCCTGAGATGTTGCGACTGAAGAGCCTTACTTGGTCTCTTCGGCGCTTTCGTCGGTTGCCTCTTCAGCGACCTCTTCGGTTGCGGCCGAGTCGGCTGCTTCCTCGGTGGTCTCTGCAGGAGCCTCTTCGACGACCTCTTCGGTCTCGTTCTCGGCGGCTGCGGTCCCGGTAGCCTGCTCGGCTTCCTTCACAGTTGCCTGCTTCGGCGAGTAGGGCTCGAGAACCAGTTCGATGACGGCCATGGGCGCATTGTCACCGGCACGGGGACCGATCTTGGTGATACGTGTGTATCCACCGGGACGATCGGCCATCGTTTCGGCGATCGAGGTGAACAGCTCGTGCACGATCGACTTGTCGCCGATCTTACCGAGCACGCGACGACGGGCGGCGAGGTCGCCCTTCTTGGCGTGAGTGATCATGCGCTCCGCCACCGGACGCAGGCGCTTGGCCTTGGTCACGGTCGTGGTGATCTTCTTGTGCTCGAACAGGGCCGCAGCCATGTTGTTGAGCATCATGCGCTCGTGTGTTGGGGAGCCTCCGAGACGAGGACCCTTGGTTGGGGTTGGCATAGTGTCTTACTCCTAGGTCTTAATCAGTACTGTTCGTCTTCGACGTAGGACTGGTCCTCATCAACGAGACCGGGCTCGAACCCGGCGGGACTGTCCTTGAGGCTCAGACCCAGCTCGTTGAGCTTGGCCTTCACTTCGTCGATCGACTTCGAACCAAAGTTGCGGATATCCATCAGATCGGCTTCGCTGCGAGCAACGAGTTCGCCGACGGTGTGGATTCCTTCGCGCTTGAGGCAGTTGTAGGAGCGCACGGTCAGATCGAGATCCTCGATGGCCAGTGCCAGATCGGCAGCCAGAGCTGCGTCAACAGGCGAGGGTCCGATCTCGATGCCTTCGGCTTCGACGTTGAGTTCCCGAGCCAGGCCGAAGAGTTCGACCAGTGTCTTACCCGCAGATGCAATCGCATCGCGTGGGGTCATCGACGGCTTGGTCTCAATGTCGAGGACCAGGCGATCAAAGTCGGTGCGCTGCTCAACACGAGTAGCCTCGACCTTGTAGGTGACCTTGAGAACCGGCGAGTAGATCGAGTCAACGGGGACCCGACCGATCTCTGCATCCGCGTTCTTGTTCTGAGCGCTCGAAACGTAACCGCGTCCACGTTCGATGGTCAGCTCCATGTCCAGACGGCCTTCACCATTCAACGTGGCGATATGCAGATCTGGGTTATGGATCTCGACTCCGGCAGGAGCAGAGACATCGGCGGCAGTCACGGTGCCGGGGCCCTGCTTGCGCAGGTAGGCAACGACCGGTTCATCGAATTCCGAGGACACGACCAGGGACTTCAGGTTGAGGATGAACTCAGTGACATCCTCCTTGACTCCTGGAACGGTGCTGAACTCGTGGAGCACACCGTCGATCCGGATGGATGTGACGGCGGCACCTGGAATCGACGACAGCAGGGTACGACGAAGTGAGTTGCCGAGGGTGTAGCCGAATCCTGGCTCGAGTGGTTCGATGGCGAACCGTGAGCGATTCTCGGAGACGACTTCTTCCGTGAGCGTTGGGCGCTGTGCAATGAGCACGTGGGCTTCCTTTCAGCGAACATCCGCTATATGACGTTCGCACTGCACGTCATGGACTAAAGCCATGAAGAACGGTTCGGTTTATCGTGGAATCCGTTCTGCGACTGATGCCGGGGCTTGCCCCGTCATCGGTCGCAGATACACGGAAGGATCAGCCGCGGCGGCGCTTGGTGGGACGGCAGCCGTTGAACGGAACTGGAGTGACATCCTGAATGGTGCCCAGTTCCAGACCGGCGGCCTGCAGCGAACGGATCGCGGTTTCGCGTCCTGAACCTGGTCCTTTGACGAAGACGTCGACCTTCTTGAGGCCGTGCTCCTGTGCGCGACGGGCAGCGGATTCCGCGGCCATCTGTGCGGCGTAAGGGGTCGACTTACGCGAACCCTTGAAGCCGACCTCACCTGAGGAGGCCCAGGAGATGACAGCACCGGTCGGATCAGTGATCGACACGATGGTGTTGTTGAACGTTGACTTGATGTGTGCCTGGCCGGCAACGATATTCTTCTTGAGCTTGCGGCGAGGCTTGCGCACTGTAGCGGCGCGTGACTTGGGAGGCATGTGTTTTACTCCTGATCGAGGTGGCTGATGCTGGTCAACCGGGTGAGCATATTACTTCTTCTTACCGGCCACGGTGCGCTTCGGTCCCTTGCGGGTACGCGCATTCGTCTTGGTCCGCTGTCCGCGAACCGGCAGACCGCGGCGGTGACGCAGGCCTTCGTAGCTTCCGATCTCCACCTTGCGGCGAATGTCGGCAGCAACCTCACGTCGGAGGTCGCCCTCAACCTGGAATGTGCCCTCGATGAAGTCACGCAGCTGGACGAGCTCGGCATCGCTCAAGTCCTTCACACGGGTATCAGGGCTGATTCCCGTTTCCGTCAGGGTCTGGCGCGCACGGGTGCGGCCCACACCGTAGATATAAGTCAAGGCGACTTCCACGCGCTTTTCACGCGGGATGTCGACTCCGGCAAGTCGTGCCATAGGTACTATCTCCTGTTGTAGTTCCGGAGGTGCTGATGCAGACCTGTCCTTGGTGTCCCAAGGTCCTCGGCCCCCGACCGAAGGTATCGTCCTGACACCGCCCTATAGGCGGTGCAGATGGCGAGGTCTGCGCGGGTGTGGTGCTGCTGAAGCCCCTTACGGGTGCCTCTGTCTGCTCGAAGAGCTGCTCAACCCTGGCGCTGTTTGTGACGCGGGTTGGAGCAGATGACGATGACCCGGCCGTGACGGCGGGTAATCTGGCAATTCTCGCAGATCTTCTTGACGCTTGGCTTAACCTTCATGGTTTTTCCTTCTTCCGACCCTTACCCCTGCGCAGGGGCGGGTACGAATGATCGAAGATCCTTACTTGTAGCGGTAAACGATTCGCCCACGCGAAAGATCGTATGGAGACAGCTCCACGATGACCCGGTCCTCAGGGAGAATTCGAATGTAGTGCTGTCGCATTTTTCCTGAGATATGCGCAAGCACCCTATGCCCATTGCTCAGCTCAACCCGGAACGATGCGTTCGGGAGGGCTTCGACAACGGCGCCTTCGATCTCAATGACCCCTTCTTTTTTGGCCATATCGTTCGCTAACCTCGTATTCCCGCGAAAACTTCGCGTTCGACGTAATCGTGTATCGTCGATTTACCCCGACGACCCCATGGTCCGTGGCCCACCTCACCACATGAAAAGTTGCGGATGGCAAATGCCGCCCACAACTGAAAAAGGGTGAGTTGAGTGAGAACAGACCAATCAACAACCCTACACTATGGCCGAAGATTCTTCCACACGGTGCTGGCTTACGGGAGTGAAGTCCCTTACAATCATTCTCTCCCTCGCCGAGGCGGTCCCAGGCTCAGGTCGTGTGTCGAGTTCCGTACCCGGCTCGGATGCTCACGATGACGGCTATCGCGAGCACGAGGAAGCCCATCAGGGTGATCGATGCGAATCCGCCGAAGGCCAGCAGCGGTCCGGACAGTGCCGCCAACGCGGCGGCCCCGAAGTTCATTCCTGCGTCTGAGAGTCCCTGCACCGACATACGATGCGCGGGATCGATCTCTTTGGTCAGCAGGGTGGATCCGGCGATGAGGCATGCGCTCCACCCCAGGCCCAACACGAACAGGGCCACCGACAATCGGATGAACGACGACTCGCCGAGAGCATCGATGAATCCGAGGACCAAGGACACGGCGAACAGTACGTGGCCGAGGAGAATCACTCGACCGGCGGAATATCTGTCGGTCAGGTAGCCGAAGACCGGGGACAGTCCGTACATGCCGAGGATATGGCCGCCGATCGTAATGCCGATCAGTTCCAGGCCGAGCCCGTGGTGGTCCATGTGAAGCGGTGTCATCACCATTGTCGCCACCATGATCATGTGCCCGGTGACCACGGACAGCAGACCCATGAGCGCGCTCGGGGAACGCCTGATGGCCTGCCAGGTGCCACCTCGGCGAGGGGATGTCGAGGACTCATCTCGTGTGACGGGTGTGAGTCGGCGCAGAAAGAGGACGCTGATCAGGGCAAGAGCGAAGCCTGCGATCGCGATGACGAACGGACCCGACAATGGGTCGAGATTCAGGGCTCGGCCGAGCCCGGCACCGGGTCCTGAGAGGTTGGGTCCGATGACGGATCCGATCGTCGTGGCCCAGACGACCACGGACATCGCTGAGCCTTTGAGATGGTCGGGAGCCGTATCCGTGGCCGCATAGCGGCCCTGCAGCCCCGCGGCCGTCGCCGCTCCGAAGCAGCCCATGCCGATGAAGAAGGCGATGTCGATGCCGAACAGGATCGCGGCCACGATGAGAATGGCACCGCAGAGCGCGATCGCGTAGGCGCTGGCCAATGCCAGGCGCCGGCTTCTGCGTTCAGCCAGCTTCGCCAGCGGAACCGCAAGCAGTCCGGCGCCGAGGATGGACGCCGTCTGCGCGAATCCGGCGAGCTCCGTGCGTCCGGTCAGACGCTCCGCCAGGATCCCGCCGACGGCGAACCCTGTGGCGATGCCGACGCCGGAGAACAGCTGCGCCAGGCTCAGAGCCCATTGATTCCGGCGGAATACCGACTGCGGCTGTGCAGACATCGCGACCACCGCCTCTCAATTGTTTCAATGACCGGGTCCGGGTCCAGTCGCACGGTCCACTGTAGTCCGTGACCGTGCATGTCAGAGCGGACCGCGCACGCGGGGGTTCCCCTGCTAGCGTGAAACCGGACAGTCTCGCAACCGCCAACGAAGGAGCATCACGTGCAGGACCTGGATTCGATCTCGGAAGACTCACTCATCGCCAAAGGCGGACGCAAGTGGTCAAGCTTCCCGGGCAGCCTCGGCGCGTTCATCGCAGAGATGGACTTCGGTGTCGCACCAGGCGTGCGCCAGGCTCTGCGCGAGGTCGATGAGCGTGATCTCTTCGGCTATGCACCGCAGTCGATCGTCTCCGACCTCAAATCGGCCACCTCGGCGTTCTGCGCCGAACGCTACGGCTGGCAGTTCCCGGAGCAGCATGTCGAGCTCGCCAGCGATGTCATCGCAAGCTTCCTGGGCATCCTCACTCACCTGACCCCGGCCGGCACCCCGATCGTCCTTCCGACGCCCGCCTACATGCCCTTCTTCGATGTCGCCGCGGTGACAGGTCGAGAGCTCATCGAGGTGCCGATGATCCGGTCCGAGACAGGGTGGTCCGTCGACCTCGATGCAGTCGATGCCGCGCTGGTGCCCGGGGCCACCCTGGTTCTGTGCAATCCCCATAATCCGATCGGGAAGGTGTACACGGAGAGCGAGCTTCTGGAGCTCGCCGAGGTGGTCGAGCGCAACGATGCACGTGTGTTCTCCGACGAGATTCACGCGCCCCTCGTCTACGAACCGGCCCGTCACATTCCCTATGCCAGCCTCAATGAGACCACTGCGTCCCATACTGCGACGGCAACGGCCGCGTCCAAGGCGTTCAACATTCCCGGACTCAAATGCGCGCAACTCATCTTCACCAGTGCAGATGACCGCGCGATCTGGGCGAAGAAGGGCAACTTCGTCTCGGGGGCGGCTTCGAACCCCGGCATCCTGGCCACGACAGCGGCGTACACCCAGTCAGGTGACTGGCTGGCCGAGATCACCGCTTATCTCAAGGGCAATCGTGAGCTTCTGACCGACCTCCTGGCCACCCATCTGCCCAATGCCACATTCCTCCCGCCCGAGGGCACGTACCTGGCGTGGTTGGATCTGCGAGGATACGGACTCGACACCGGTCTATCCGAACATTTCAATTCCCAGGCCCACGTCGCGATCACCGAGGGGCGCCTGTGTGGTGAAATAGGCGCAGGTCATATCCGATTCAACTTCGCACTTCCGCGCCCTCTGCTCACCGAAGCGATCGAGCGCATCGCGGCCGCGCTCTGACCGAGCACAGTGGCCTGAACCGGCACAGTGCTCGGAGTCAGCACAGTGCTCCCATCGGACACAGTCGGCTCAGCTGTTCGGCAGCCACTCGATAAGGTCGAAGGATGAACTCGAACCAGCACACTCCAGGATCTGCTGGTCGAATCTCAGGTAGTACTCCAGGTTGCAGCGGTCCATGAGAGTGCGGAAGCGCAGGGCAGGCTGGTCGGATCCGACCAGCTCCGATGGAAGTATCGGATGCGTCATGACTGCTCGTGCGACCTGGAAATAGATGTCGAAGAACTTCACCAACGGCATCTCTGGGAGTCCACCACCCGGTTGGCTGCCATCCTGGCTCAGTGCAGCCAGCTCGCTCTCAAGCGGTGGAAGCTCAAGAGTCGCGGACTCTACGTCGAAGGCTCGCGCAGTCATTCGTTTCGCGGAAGCCATATCCGCAGGTTCGATCGTCGCGTATTCGCACCAGCCCGGTTCGACGACTGCCGGCAGCTGAGCCGACAGTGCGTCTGAGAGATCTGCAAAGGACAGAAGCAGTCCAGGGCGCAGCTGGCGGTACCCGAGCATTCTGCTCACGTACTGGAACCGGTCACGCTGCATCCGCGCTGACTCGGGAATCGAGTACATCACACAGTGGAACCGACCCTCAAAAGTCGGTTCCTCGCGGTCACCCGCGATGTCCATGAAGCCGGAGCGTATGCGCGGACTCAATCGATAGATGGAGACTCGTCCGAGTCTCTCGCTGGTCAGAATGTTGCGCTGAACCATCCGCACCAGCTGATTGTGCACGCTCGAGGACGAATAGCCGTGTTCGGCCAGGACACCGACGATCACGGGCCCGGGCAGACCCTGAGCGCGCAGACAGCCGAAGGCGGAGATGACGTCGAAGGCGATGCGGGTCAGACGATACCGATCGCCCACATCTTCCCGACGTTTCGTGTGATCGTGGACACCCGTCATGCCCAGATCCTAACGTGAAAGCGCAAGGATCCTGTCGAGCAGGCCGGAAAGACGGTCAGGAGTACGAGGAGCAGCATCATGGACGCCAGAGTGTACGAAAAGAATCAGCGGGTCTTCCAGACCGCACGCACCGCCGCGGTGCTGAGCGGAGCGATCACGGCCTTCATCACCTTCGCCGCGTTTATGATCGCTGGCTTCGGGATTCAGGAGACCGCGGCATGGATGTTCGCACTGAGTCTCATGTCAGCCTCGGCGCTGTTCGTCATCATGCACATCGTGACGACGAATGACCTCAAGCGAAAGCAGCCGACGCCGCAGACCTGAATCGACGATTTGCTTCAAGCACCGGCCGGAGGAACAGGAGTGATTCCGAACGGTGCCAGACCAGCCACTCCCCCATCCTCAGCGGTGAGTACCCAGACTCCCCCATCATGTCTGGCGACGCTGTGCTCCCAATGGCTGGCACGTGATCCGTCATCGGTCACGATGGTCCAGTCGTCGGCCAGGGTGATGGTCTCGCTGCTGCCGGCGGTGAGCATGGGTTCGATCGCGAGGCACATTCCTGATCTGATCTTAGGCCCGTTCGAACGCGCCCGATAGTTGAGAACCTCGGGCGGCATATGCATAGCTGTTCCGATGCCATGGCCAGTGAATTCCTCCACGAGTCCAAGATCGGGGGCTTCACGTGAGACGTGATCGTCGATGGCATCCCCGATGTCACTGACCTTGTTCCCTGCTGCGAACGCGGCAATGCCCACCCACATGGCCGTCTCCGTGGCCCGGGAGAGCGCGATGTCCGCCTTCGACCCAGCGGCGTCTCCGCCGATGATCATTGTGAAAGCAGAATCACCGTGGAACCCATCGACGATGGCTCCGCCGTCGATGGACACGAGATCGCCGGACTCGAGGACCCGCTCGCCCGGTATGCCGTGCACGATCTCCTCGTTCACGGAGATGCACACCACGGCGGGAAACCCCTGGTAGCCAAGGAAGTTGGACTGAGCCCCCGCCTCGGTGATCACGGATTCGGCGGCCGCATTCACCTCGGCGGTGGTTGCACCCGGGACTGCTGCCCCGCGAGCAGCTTTCAGCACCTCGTGGGTGAGCAGGCCTGCCCGGCGCATCTTGACCAGCTGTTCAGGGGACTTCAGCTCGATCCGGGGACCGAAGATCATCGAATGGAGTCGAGGATTCGGTCGGTGATCTCAGAGACTTCACCGAGTCCGTCGACCTGGCGCAGCAGGCCGCGTTCGCGGTAGATGTCGGTCAAGGGCTGAGTCTGCTCGGCGTAGACGTCCAGGCGGTGACGGATGACGTCCTCACTGTCATCGCTGCGACCCTCGGTCTGAGCACGCGCCAGGAGACGGGCGACGACCTCGTCGATATCAGCGGTGAGCTCGACGACCTGCTCGATCTCATGGCCCTGAGCGGCGAGGATCCGATCGAGCTCGTCGACCTGTGCGCTGGTGCGCGGGTAGCCGTCGAGGAGGAATCCCTCAGCAGCATCGTCCTGGCCCAGTCGATCGGCGACCATCGAATTGGTCACCTCGTCGGGGACGTACTCGCCGGCGTCCATATAGCGCTTGGCGAGATTGCCGAGCTCGGTCTCGCCCTTCACGTTCGCACGGAAGATGTCACCGGTCGAGATCGCGGGGATGTTCAGCGCCTCGGACAGTCGTGCGGCCTGGGTGCCTTTGCCGGCGCCAGGGGGGCCGATCAGAATGATGCGTGAGCTCATAAGGTATTTCCTTCCAATGGATTTCCGCGGTCGGGGTCGGTCAGCGCAGCAGACCTTCATAGTGGCGCTGCTGCATCTGTGCATCGATCTGCTTGACGGTCTCGAGACCGACTCCGACCACGATCAGAAGCGAGGTGCCGCCGAACGGGAAGTTCTGGTTCGCGTTGATGAGAACCAGCGCGATCAGCGGAATCAGTGCGATGAAGGCAAGGT
This sequence comes from Brevibacterium sp. UCMA 11752, assembly GCF_021532235.1. Taxonomy (NCBI): domain Bacteria; kingdom Bacillati; phylum Actinomycetota; class Actinomycetes; order Micrococcales; family Brevibacteriaceae; genus Brevibacterium; species Brevibacterium sp. UCMA 11752. The sequence continues at coordinate 3,658,621 of NZ_JACBOS010000003.1, forward strand.
AGAGCGAGCCCGGGAAGTTGATGCGGCTGAGCACGAAGCTCAGGTAGTCGGCTGTGGGCTTTCCTGCACGGATGCCGGGGACGAAGCCGCCGTACTTCTTCATATTGTCGGCGACTTCCTCCGGGTTGAAGGTGATCGCGACGTAGAAGTAGGCGAAGAAGATCGTCAGTACGGCGTAGGTGGCGATGTAGATGGGGTGGTCACCGCGTGTGAAGTAAGTGTTGATCCACTCCACCCATTTGCTCTCGGGATCGAAGAACTGCGAGATCAGGCTCGGCAGATAGAGAACCGAGGAAGCGAAGATCACCGGGATCACACCGGCCATGTTGACCTTGATCGGGATGTAGGTCGAGGTCCCGCCGAACATCCGTCGACCAACCATGCGCTTGGCGTACTGGACCGGGATGCGGCGCTGGGACTGCTCGACGAAGACGACGAGGGCCACGAGCACCAGACCGACGGCGATGACGATGAGGAAGATGTCGATGCCCTGTTCGCGGAAGATCGCTCCCAGCGACGACGGGAAGGCCGAAGCCACCGAGGTGAAGATGAGCAGCGACATTCCGTTGCCCACTCCGTGTTCGGTGATCTGCTCGCCGAGCCACATGATGAGGCCGGTGCCTGCCACCAGAGTGATGACGAGGACGGCGATGCCCCACCAGGTATCGTTGGTGATGAGGTCGGTGCAGCCTTCGATCTGGCCGAAGAGGGCTCCCGAGCGCACGGTGGACACGAGGGTCGTGGCATTGAGCACGGCCAGCCCGATGGTCAGGTAGCGCGTGTACTGGGTGAGCTTCGCCTGGCCTGAGGCGCCCTCTTTGTGGAGCGACTCGAAGCGCGGAATGACCACGCGCAGAAGCTGCACGATGATGCTGGCGGTGATGTAGGGCATGATGCCCAGAGCGAAGATCGACAGCTGCAGCAGTGCACCACCGCTGAACAGGTTGATCATCGCGAACCCGCCCTCATTCAGTTGCGGGGACGCCACGCACTCTTGGACCTGGGTGTAGTCGATTCCCGGCGAGGGAATGAACGAACCGAGCCGGAAGATGACGAGAATGCCCAGGGTGAAGAGGAGTTTGTTCCTCAGGTCGGGCGTTCTGAAGGCCCTCCGAATTGCGCCGATCAAGCGTCCTCCTCATTGGGGGATGAAAAAGTCAGGGTCGAAGATACAACCTGGCGAATGAGACAAATACCTGCAAAAGACTACCAGGCTATGACCGTCAGGCTGAAACCGAGAGGCCGCTTGGACGACTGCTCAGGCCCGATATCGTCGGGACTGTGTCGAAACCGACTCTGAGGCATCTTCGCCCAGGTCGCGGGCTCGAGAATTCGAGCACGAAGAAGGGGCGATCACAATGTGACCGCCCCTTCTGAGGAACCCTGAGAGTTCAGACCCGCTGTGCGAGTGCTGTTCAGGCTTCGCTGACGCTTCCGCCTGCAGCCAGGATCTTCTCGAGTGCTGAACCCGAGACCTTGTCCGCAGTGATGTTCAGAGCAACGGTGATCTCACCGGTGCCCAGAACCTTCACGGGCTGCTTTGGACGCACGGCGCCCTTGGCAACCAGATCGGCGACAGTGACGTCGCCGCCTTCTGGGTACAAGGCCGACAGCTTGTCAAGATTGACAACCTGGAACGTCACCTTTGCGGGGTTCTTGAACCCGCGCAGCTTAGGCAGACGCATGTGCATCGGAGTCTGTCCACCCTCGAAGCCGTGAGGAACCTGGTAGCGGGCACGTGTGCCCTTGGTTCCGCGTCCGGCTGTCTTGCCCTTCGAAGCTTCACCACGACCGACACGGGTCTTGGCGGTTTTTGCTCCAGGGGCAGGACGGAGATCGTGGACCTTCAGTGAGTCGTCATTCGACATATCAATCCACCTCTTCCACAGTCACGAGGTGACGCACGACGTTGATCATTCCCCGGATTTCCGGGCGATCTTCGCACACCACCACATCGTCGATCCGCTTCAGTCCAAGCGAACGCAGCGACGCGCGCTGGTTCGGCTTGCCACCGATATCGGACTTGCGCTGGGTTACCTTGAGCTTTGCCATCAGGACTTCCTCTCGCCTTCAGCAGCCGCCCGCAGCAATGCGTGAGGGGCGACCTCGTCCACAGGCAGACCACGGCGTGCCGCGACCTGCTCTGGGCGTTCGAGGCTCTGGAGGGCCTTGATCGCCGCGCGAACGATGTTGATTGCGTTGGCTGATCCCAGCGACTTGGACAGGATGTCCTGAACGCCGGCAGCATCGAGGACCGCACGCACCGGACCACCGGCGATGACGCCGGTACCGGGAGCGGCAGGCCGAAGCATGACGACACCGGCAGCGGTCTCACCCTGGATCGGGTGCGGAATGGTCTTCTGGATGCGGGGGACGCGGAAGAAGCTCTTCTTCGCCTCCTCAACACCCTTGGCAATGGCTGCAGGAACTTCCTTAGCCTTGCCGTAGCCCATGCCGACCATGCCGTCTCCGTCACCGACGACGACGAGGGCGGTGAAGGAGAACCGACGTCCACCCTTGACGACCTTCGACACACGGTTGATCGTCACGACGTGCTCGATGAACTGGCTCTTCTCTTCGCGGTCACCGCGACCGCCGCGTCCACGGCCCTCGCCGCGTCCACGACCCTGGCCGCCCTGACCACCCTGACCACCTTGACCGCGGCCACGTGAGGAGCGATCACTGTTGTTATCGGTGCGGGTCTCAGCAGCTGGCTGCTGTTCCTTGTTCTCTTCAGTGCTCATAGGGCCAATCCTCCTTCACGTGCACCTTCGGCGATTGCCTGTACACGTCCATGGTAGGCGTTGCCGCCACGGTCGAATACAACAGCTTCGATGCCGGCTTCCTTGGCGCGCTGGGCTACCAGTTCGCCGACCTTGTGAGCCTTGCCGGTTTTGTCACCGTCGAGTGTGCGCAGGTCGGCTTCCATGGTGGAGGCCGATGCCAAGGTCTTGCCGACGGTATCGTCGATGACCTGGACAAAGACGTGGCGCGTGGAGCGAGTCACTGACAGGCGTGGGCGTTCCGGCGTACCGCTGACATGCTTGCGCAGACGAGCGTGACGACGTTTGCGGGCCGCAGCCCTGCCCTTGCCGTAGCTTTCCTTTTTGCCAAAGGCCATCTCTACTTACCAGCCTTTCCGACCTTGCGACGGACATTTTCTCCGACGTAGCGAACACCCTTGCCCTTGTAAGGCTCAGGCTTGCGCAGCTTCCGGATGTTGGCAGCGGTCTCTCCGACCAGCTGCTTGTCGATGCCGTGAACGGCCAGCTTGGTCTGTCCGTCGACCGTGAAGGAGATTCCCTCAGCTGGTTCAACGGTGATCGAGTGGCTGTAGCCCAGAGCGAACTCGAGGTTCGATCCCTTGGCCTGCACGCGGTAACCGGTGCCGACGATTTCGAGAGCCTTCGAGTAGCCCTCGGTCACACCGACGATCATGTTGTTGATCATGGTGCGGGACAGTCCGTGCAGCGAACGCGATTCGCGCTCCTCGTTCGGACGGGCCACTGTGACGACGCCTTCGTCGAGCGATACGGTGATCGGCTCGGCGATGGTGACGGACAGCTCGCCCTTAGGTCCCTTGACGGCGACATCCTGGCCATCGATTTTGACCTCTACGCCATTCGGGACGGAGATCGGGTTCTTGCCAATACGTGACATATTCTTCTCTCCTTCCTTACCAGACGTAGGCGAGGACTTCCCCACCCACACCCTTCTTGGCGGCCTGACGATCAGTCAGGAGACCTGACGAGGTCGACAGGATGGCGATGCCGAGCCCACCGAGGACCTTAGGCAAGTTGGTCGACTTCGCGTAGACGCGCAGCCCGGGCTTCGACACACGGCGCAGGCCGGCGATCGAACGCTCGCGGTTAGGACCGAACTTGAGGTCCATGAGGAGAGTCTTACCGACCTGAGCGTCTTCGACGCTCCAACCGGTGATGTAGCCCTCGCTCTTGAGGATCTCAGCGATGTTGGATTTCAGCTTCGAGAACGGCATGCTGACGTCCTCGTGATAAGCCGAGTTGGCGTTGCGCAGACGTGTCAACATGTCTGCGACTGGATCAGTCATTGTCATTTGGGCTCTAGCCCTTCCTCGTTACGGTTTCCGCCCACGCAAAGCGTGCTTGGACCTGCAACGTAGCGATTATTTGGTCTTGAACGGGAACCCGAGGTGACGCAGAAGTGCACGTCCCTCGTCGTCGGTGTTCGCTGTAGTCACAACTGTGATATCCATACCCCGGACGCGGTCAATCCGGTCCTGATCGATCTCGTGGAACATCGACTGTTCCGTGAGACCGAAGGTGTAGTTACCGTTCCCGTCGAACTGACGATCCGAGAGGCCGCGGAAGTCGCGGATACGCGGAAGAGCCAGAGAGATGACACGGTCGACGAATTCCCACATACGGGCTCCACGCATGGTGACGTGGGCTCCAATGGGCTGACCTTCGCGCAACTTGAACTGGGCGATGGATTTCCTCGCCCGAGTCACGATCGGCTTCTGACCGGTGATCAGAGTGAGATCGTTGATTGCGCCTTCGATCAGCTTCGAATCGCGTGCTGCGTCACCCACACCCATGTTCACGACGATCTTGGTCAGACCGGGAACCTGCATGGGGTTTGCGTATTTGAACTCGTCCTGCAGCTTGGCCACGATGTCATCGCGGTAAACCTGCTTGAGGCGTGGCGCTGGACGGCTCGTTGTTGTTTCCGTCATCAGATCTCCTCCCCGGTTCGACGCGAGACGCGGACGCGGACGGTCTTATCGCGACCATCGCGTTCCACAGTTTCCTCGCGGTATCCGACGCGGGTGGGCTTGTTGTCCTTAGGATCAACGAGCGCCACGTTGGACACGTGGATTGGGGCTTCGTGAGTCTCACGGCCACCGGCAGTGCCGCCGGCCTGAGTCTGCGTTGCCTTCTTGTGCTTGATCACGCGGTTGATGCCCTCAACGAGGACGCGGTTGCGTTCCGGGTACACGGCAAGAACCTTGCCCTGCTTCCCACGATCGCCACCCCGTGACTGACGGGCGCCTGCAATCACCTGGACGAGGTCGCCCTTCTTGATCTTGAGCTTGTTCGCCATGCTCACAACACCTCCGGTGCCAGGGAGACGATCTTCATGAACTTCTTGTCGCGCAATTCGCGTCCCACGGGTCCGAAGATACGGGTTCCGCGTGGTTCGCCGTCAGTCTTGAGAATGACTGCTGCATTCTCGTCGAACTTGATGTACGAACCATCGGGACGACGGCGTTCCTTGGCGGTGCGAACGATGACAGCCTTGACGACGTCACCCTTCTTCACGTTTCCACCAGGAATTGCGTCTTTGACGGTTGCCACGATGGTGTCACCGATCGAGGCATAACGCCGACCGGAACCACCCAGAATCCTGATTGCCAGGATCTGCTTGGCACCAGTGTTGTCGGCGACCTTGAGTCGCGACTCTTGCTGAATCACTATTTTCTCCTGTCGTCGCGCCGGTTCTCACACGATTGGATGAGCCTTGCGGAACGGATTAATGACATTTCACCCCATTCCCGGTAGCCGCCCACGATCTGCTGGAGACCGTGGGCGGGACCGGGTGGGAGGGGTGGCGTCGGCTTACTTGGCGCGTTCGATGATCTCGACGAGCCGCCAACGCTTCGCGGACGAAACCGGCCGCGTCTCGGACACGAGGACGAGGTCGCCGACACCAGCGGCGTTCTCCTCATCGTGAACCTTGTACTTCACCGACTGGCGAAGAACCTTGCCGTACAGGCGGTGCGTCTTGCGCTCCTCCACCTCGACGACGATGGTCTTCTCCATTTTGTCGGAAACAACGTAACCACGCGCGGTCTTGCGGGAGTTACGGTCCGCAGGCGTTGCCTCGGGCTTGGTGGTCTCCGCCATCACTTGTCCTCTTCCTTAGCGTCAGCGGGGTTCGGACGGATGTCCAATTCCCGCTCATTGAGCACGGTGTAGATACGAGCGATGTCGCGACGCACGGCCTTGAGCCGACCGTGGCTCTCCAGCTGGCCGGTGGCCGACTGGAAGCGCAGGTTGAACAGCTCGGCCTTAGCCTTCTTGAGCTCCTCGAGCAGACGCTCGTTGTCATAACCGTCAAGTGCGTCCATGGAAAGGTTCTTCGAACCGATTGCCATACTCACTCACCACCTTCGCGGGCCACGATACGGGCCTTGAGCGGAAGCTTGTGGATCGCGAGACGCAGCGCCTCGCGTGCAACTTCCTCGGACACACCGGCGAGTTCAAACATGACCCGACCCGGCTTGACATTGGCGACCCACCACTCAGGCGAACCCTTACCGGAACCCATGCGGGTCTCGGCAGGCTTCTTCGTCAGCGGTCGATCTGGGTAGATGTTGATCCACACCTTGCCACCACGCTTGATGTAGCGCGTCATGGCAATACGTGCGGCCTCGATCTGCCGGTTGGTGATGTAGGCAGGCTCTGTGGCCTGGATGCCGTAGTCACCGAACGACACCTTGGTGCCGCCCTTGGCTGCGCCGCCCCGCTTGGGGTGGTGCTGCTTGCGGTATTTAACCCGACGAGGGATCAACATGTGTCAGCCCTCCGATCCGGCCTCAGCCGCAGGGGCCTCGGCATTGTTCTCGGTCTTCGGCGCTGCGTCATTCCGGCGCGGTGCTGCTGCGCCTTCCTGTCCACGACCACGGCCTCCACGGCCGCGCCCACGGCCCTTGGGGCCACGAGCTGCAGGAGCCTTGGCCTGCTCGGCAGCAAGCTCCTTGTCGGTCATATCGCCCTTGTAGATCCACACCTTGACGCCGATGCGACCAAATGTGGTGTGTGCTTCGTGGAAGCCGTAATCGATGTTCGCACGCAGGGTGTGCAGAGGCACACGACCTTCGCGGTAGAACTCGGAACGGCTCATCTCAGCACCGCCGAGGCGGCCGGAGCACTGCACGCGGATGCCCTTGGCACCTGCACGCTGAGCACTCTGGATCGACTTGCGCATCGCGCGGCGGAAGGCCACACGACTTGCGAGCTGCTCGGCAACTCCCTGAGCAACGAGCTGCGCGTCGATCTCAGCGTTCTTCACCTCAAGGATGTTGAGCTGAATCTGCTTGCCGGTGAGCTTTTCGAGCTGACCGCGAATGCGATCGGCTTCGGCTCCACGACGCCCGATGACGATGCCCGGGCGGGCAGTGTGGATGTCGACTCGGACACGATCACGTGTGCGCTCAATGTTCACCTTGGAGATGCCAGCGCGCTCAAGGCCCTTGGTCATCATCTGTCGGATCTTCACATCTTCGAGCACGTAGTCGCTGTAGCGCTGTCCCGGCTTAGTCGAGTCAGCAAACCACTTTGACTTGTGATCCGTGGTAATTCCGAGTCGGAATCCGTTCGGATTGATTTTCTGGCCCATTAACGGTTCCCCTTCCGGCTCTTGCGCTGAGGCAGGTCGTCACCGCTGGCCAGGACCACTGAAACGTGGCTTGTGCGCTTTTCAATGCGAAAAGCGCGACCCTGAGCTCGCGGGCGGAACCGCTTCATGGTTGGTCCCTCGTCCACGAATGCTTCGGAGATGACCAGTTCGTTCTCGTCGAACGCAATGCCCTCCTCGTCGGCCCGGGTACGCGCATTGGCGATTCCGGAGGCAACGAGCTTGTAAATCGGATCTGATGCCGACTGTTCTGCAAACTTCAACACTGCAAGTGCTTCGGTCGCCTGCTGACCACGAATGAGGTCGATGACGCGCCGAGCCTTGCGAGGCGTGACGCGCAGGTAACGCGCCTTAGCCTTGGCTTCCATCGCTTCCTTCTCTCTTGTCTAGGATCGTAAGAGTGCCCCGCGTCAGCGGCGGCGACCCTTGCGATCGTCCTTTTCGTGGCCACGGAACGTCCGTGTCTGTGCGAACTCGCCAAGCTTGTGTCCGACCATGGCTTCAGTGATGAAGACTGGAACATGCTTGCGTCCGTCATGTACTGCGATGGTGTGTCCCAGGAAATCCGGGATGATCATCGAGCGACGAGACCATGTCTTGATTACGTTTTTAGAGTTCTTCTCGTTCTGACGAGCCACCTTCTGGTACAGGTGTTCATCGACGAAAGGACCCTTTTTGAGGCTACGAGGCATAAGTCAGTACTCCAATCAGCGCTTCTTGCCGGTCCGGCGACGGCGCACGATGTACTTGTCGCTCTCTTTGTTCGGCCGGCGTGTGCGGCCTTCTGACTGACCCCACGGGCTGACTGGGTGACGACCACCCGAAGTACGGCCCTCGCCACCACCATGTGGGTGATCGATCGGGTTCATGACGACACCACGGACGGATGGGCGCTTGCCCTTCCAACGCATGCGGCCTGCTTTACCCCAGCTGATGTTCGACTGCTCGGCATTGCCGACCTCGCCGATCGTCGCACGGCAGCGAGCATCAACATTGCGGATTTCGCCCGAAGGCATCCGCAGCTGAGCGAACCGGCCGTACTTCGCAACGAGCTGCACGGAGGAACCGGCAGAGCGAGCGATCTTGGCACCGCCGCCTGGACGCATTTCAACTGCGTGCAGCACGGTACCGACTGGGATGTTGCGCAGGGCAAGGTTGTTGCCCGGCTTGATGTCTGCACCCAGACCGGCTTCCACCTGTGTGCCCTGCTTGAGGTTCTGCGGGGCGAGGATGTAGCGCTTCTCGCCATCTGCATAGTGCAGAAGAGCGATCCGCGCAGTGCGGTTCGGGTCATATTCGATGTGTGCGACCTTCGCCGGTACGCCATCTTTGTCATGGCGGCGGAAGTCGATGACACGGTACTGACGCTTGTGGCCGCCGCCCTGATGGCGAGTGGTCACGCGTCCCTGGCTGTTGCGGCCACCGCGCTTAGGCAGTGGGCGCAGAAGTGACTTCTCCGGTGTAGACCGGGTCACTTCGACGAAGTCGGCGACCGATGAGCCACGGCGGCCCGGGGTCGTCGGCTTGTGCTTACGGATTCCCATGAGTCTTGTCCTTCTTTTACGAAGGATCGCTTAGAGCGATCCACCGAAGATGTCGATCGATCCGTCCTTGAGGGCGACAATGGCACGCTTAGTGTCCTTGCGCTTTCCCCAACCGGTGCGAGTGCGGCGGCGCTTGCCCTGACGATTCAGGGTGTTGACCTTGGCAACCTGCACATTGAAGATCGATTCAATGGCGTTCTTGATCTCAGTCTTGTTCGACCCCTGATCGACGATGAAGGTGTACTTTCCCTCGTCCATCAGGCTGTAGGTCTTTTCCGAGACGACCGGAGCGACGATGACGTCGCGTGGGTCCTTGAAGTTCAGGCTCATGATGCGTCCTCCGATTTGCGGTATCCGCCCAGGAACGTCTCCAGCGCTGACTCGGTGAACACGATGTCATCGGCGATCAGCACATCGTATGTGTTGAGCTGATCGGAGGTGAGCACGTGAACATGAGGCAGGTTGCGAACGCTGCGCTCGGTGAGCTCGTCGTCACGGTTGAGCACCACGAGGGTGTTCTTGCGATCGGAGAGGCTGGCCAGAGCGAGCTTCGCCTGCTTGGTCGACGGTGCTTCGCCGGTGATCAGGTTCTTCACAACGAAGACCTGATCGAGACGTGCGCGATCCGAGAGAGCGCCGCGCAGAGCAGCGGTCTTCATCTTCTTGGGGGTCCGCTGCGAGTAATCGCGGGGAACCGGCCCGTGCACGACTCCACCACCGTTGTACTGAGGAGCACGGATCGAACCCTGACGGGCGTTACCGGTACCCTTCTGGCGGTAGGGCTTGCGACCGCCACCGCGTACTTCGGAGCGGGTCTTTGTCTTGTGTGTACCCTGACGGGCTGCTGCCAGCTGCGCGACAACAACCTGGTGGATCAACGGCACGTTGGTCTGCACGCCGAAGATCTCGGCTGGCAGGTCAACGGATCCGGTCTTCGCACCAGAAGCATCGACGACGTCGACTGTCTTGACATCAGTCATTACGTTCAGCCCTCCTTCGCGGCCGAGCGAACGAGAACGACTGCGCCCTTGGGGCCAGGTACGGCACCCTTGATGAGCAGGAAGTTGTTCTCGGTGTCCACGGCGTGGATCGTGAGGTTCTGGGTGGTGTGCTTGACTGCACCCATACGGCCGGCCATGCGCATACCCTTGAACACGCGACCAGGGGTCGCGGCTCCGCCGATTGAACCCGGCTTGCGGTGGTTGCGGTGCTGTCCGTGGGAGGCGCCGACGCCGTGGAAGCCATGACGCTTCATGACACCGGCGGTTCCCTTACCCTTGGTCTTTGCGGTCACATCGACCTTGATCCCGGCGTCGAACGTATCGACTCCGAGCTCCTGACCCAGTGCGTAGTCAGCAGCGTCTGCGGTGCGCAGCTCGACAAGGTGACGGCGTGGTGTCACGCCTGCCTTCTCGAAGTGGCCCGCAGTGGGCTTGTTGACCTTGCGAGGATCGATTTCGCCGAACGCGATCTGCAGTGCGGGGTAACCATCGGTTTCCTCGTTGCGGATCTGCGTCACGACGTTGCTGCCGGCGGCCACTACGGTCACCGGTACGAGATTGTTCTGCTCATCCCAAACCTGAGTCATGCCCAGCTTGGTTCCCAGAAGGCCTTTGACCTTGCGGGTGGTCGGGAGAGCTGATGAACGATTGTTCGCCATGTCTGCCTCCCTTAGAGCTTGATCTCGATATTGACGTCGTCGGCGAGGTCGAGACGCATGAGCGAGTCGACTGCCTTCGGCGTCGGATCGACGATGTCGATCAGACGCTTGTGCGTGCGCATTTCGAAATGCTCACGGCTGTCCTTGTACTTATGTGGCGAACGGATGACGCAGTAAACGTTCTTCTCCGTTGGCAACGGCACGGGGCCCACAACAGTCGCACCTGCGCGAGTGACGGTGTCCACGATCTTTCGTGCAGCACTGTCAATCACAGCGTGGTCGTACGACTTGAGCCGAATGCGGATCTTCTGTCCCGCCATGGCGTCGTCTCTTTCTTTAGTTACTTCCGGCCATCAACCAACAGTCGATCGAAATCTTCTGTGGTCTGTGCCGGCTGACCATGACCGACCCCCGAGGTCGGGCGTGTCGGCTAATCCTTGCGGAGAATCTTTCGATTCTCGTTGAGGGCCGACGGCGCTTCTACTCATTGGCTGCTCGGTCCGAACCCGCTCAAGGCAGATTCATCGATCCGATAGTGTTCCGGACTGTTCGCGGTATCTCTACCGCAGTGCAGGGGTCAACGTCCAAAACGCAACTTCACTATCTTGTCACATAGCACTTCTTCGGCGCAATTCCAGGCATCTGTCTTGTGAGGCATTTCATGTTCGCCTGCCGGTGCAAGTCAGGCAGGTCACGCGCCGAGGCTGGTCCCCGTTGTGAATGCACAGAACCCCGGCCCATTGGACCGGGGTTCCGAATCGATCTCTCAGGACCGAAGTCCCGAGCTCAAGGCCGAAGCCTGAGTGATCGAACGTATATCAGGCGGTGATCTTGGTAACTCGACCAGCGCCGACGGTACGTCCACCCTCGCGGATAGCGAAGCGGAGGCCCTCTTCCATAGCGATCGGCTGGATCAGCTCGACCGACATGTCGGTGTTGTCACCGGGCATGACCATCTCGGTGCCCTCAGGCAGCGTGATGACGCCGGTGACGTCCGTGGTGCGGAAGTAGAACTGAGGACGGTAGTTCGAGTAGAACGGGTTGTGCCGTCCGCCCTCGTCCTTGCTCAGGATGTAGACCTGGCCTTCGAAGTTCGTGTGAGGCGTGATCGAACCCGGCTTCACGATAACCTGTCCGCGCTCCACGTCTTCGCGCTTCGTTCCACGCAGGAGCAGTCCGACGTTCTCGCCTGCACGTGCGTCAGGCAGAGTCTTGCGGAACATCTCGATGGCGGTGACGGTCGTCTTGGACGACTTCTCCTTGATGCCGACGATTTCGATGTCATCGTTAGGCAGCAGGACGCCGCGCTCCACACGACCGGTGACGACGGTTCCACGACCGGTGATCGTGAAGACGTCTTCCACTGGCATGAGGAATGGCTTGTCGATGTCGCGCTCCGGCTCGGGAACGTTGTCATCGACGGCCTGCATGAGGTCTTCGACGCTCTTGACCCACTTCTCGTCGCCTTCCAGCGCCTTGAGAGCGGACACAGGAATGACGGGAGCGTTGTCGCCGTCGAAGTCCTGGCTCGAGAGCAGATCGCGGACCTCGAAGTCGACGAGCTCGATGAGCTCCTCGTCATCGACCATGTCGGACTTGTTCAGTGCGACAACGATGTAAGGCACACCAACCTGACGTGCGAGCAGAACGTGCTCACGAGTCTGCGGCATCGGACCGTCGGTAGCGGCAACCACGAGGATTGCACCGTCCATCTGAGCAGCACCGGTAATCATGTTCTTGATGTAGTCGGCGTGACCAGGGGCATCGACGTGAGCGTAGTGACGCTTCTCGGTCTGGTATTCAACGTGCGAGACGTTGATGGTGATGCCGCGCTCCTTCTCCTCAGGTGCGTTATCCACCTGGTCGAAGGCGCGAGCCTCATTGAGATCTGGGTACTTGTCCGCCAACACCTTGGTGATTGCGGCGGTCAAGGTGGTCTTTCCGTGGTCAACGTGGCCGATGGTGCCAATGTTGACGTGCGGCTTAGTCCTATCGAAACTAGCCTTTGCCACTGGGTTCCTCCTCGTGGTTGGCAAAAGATATGCGGTTCATATCTTAGACCTTTGTTGGTTATCTTTCATTTCGGTGAACATGTTCTTGCTCACCGTGGCGACCGGGGACCGGAGATTACTCTCCGCCACGCATCTTCTGGACGATCTCCTCGGCGACTGCCTTGGGGACCTCCGCATAGCTGGAGAAAGTCATCGAGTACACCGCACGGCCCTGGGTCTTCGACCGCAGATCACCGATGTAACCGAACATCTCCGACAACGGGACCACAGACTTGACGACCTTCACACCGGAAGCGTCGTCCATCGACTGGATCTGGCCACGTCGGGAATTGAGGTCGCCGATGACGTCTCCCATGTATTCCTCTGGGGTACGCACCTCGACGTCCATGACCGGTTCCAGCAGAACCGGCTTCGCCTTCTGAACGGCCTCCTTGAAGACCATCGAGCCGGCGATCTTGAATGCCATCTCCGAGGAGTCGACATCGTGGTAGGCGCCGTCGATGAGTGTGGCCTTGACGCCCACCATCGGGTAACCGGCGAGGACACCAAGCTGCATGGCGTCCTGGATACCGGCGTCGACGCTCGGAATGTACTCGCGCGGAATACGTCCGCCCGTGACGGCATTCTCGAACTCGTAGATCGTATCGCCTTCGACCTCGAGAGGTTCGAAGGTGACCTGGACCTTCGCGAACTGTCCCGATCCACCCGTCTGCTTCTTGTGGGTGTAGTCGTACTTCTCGACAGTGCGGCGAATGGTCTCACGGTAGGCGACCTGCGGCTTGCCGACGTTCGCCTCGACCTTGAACTCGCGACGCATACGGTCGACGAGGATGTCGAGGTGAAGTTCGCCCATTCCGCGGATGACGGTCTGGCCTGTCTCCACATCAAGCTCGACCCGGTATGTCGGGTCTTCCCTGACGAACTTCTGAATGGCAGCCGACAGCTTCTCCTGGTCGCTCTTGGTCTTGGGCTCAATGGCCACAGAGATGACCGGCTCAGGGAAGGTCATCGACTCGAGAGCGATCGGGGCGCTCGGATCGCACAGCGTGTCACCGGTGGTTGTCTCTTTGAGACCGATGAACGCGTAGATGTGGCCGGCGATGGCCTCTTCGACAGGGTTCTCCTTGTTGGAGTGCATCTGGAAGAGCTTGCCGACGCGCTCCTTCTTGCCGCTCGTCGAGTTGAGAACGGCCTCGCCCGACTTCACCTGTCCGGAGTACACGCGGACGTAGGTCAGCGTGCCGAAGAACGGGTGGGTGGCGACCTTGAACGCGAGAGCCGAGAAGGGCTCATCCTTGGAAGGCTTGCGAGTCAGCTTCTCGTCCTCGTCACGAGGGTTCTCACCGATCATGGGAGGAACCTCGAGAGGCGAAGGGAGGTAATCGATGACGGCATTGAGCATGGGCTGGACGCCCTTGTTCTTGTATGCCGAACCGCACATGACAGGGAACGCCGTGGAGTTGACGACGAGAGAGCGGATGCCCTCCTTGATCTCGGCAATCGAGATCTCTTCGCCCTCAAGGTACTTCTCCATGAGTTCGTCAGTGGCTTCAGCAACATCCTCGACGAGCTTGGCGCGGTACTCTACGGCCTTGTCCTGGAGATCCTCAGGGATCTCGATCTCGGTCATGTCCTGACCCTTCTTGGACTCATCAGGCCAGATGTAGGCCTTCATCTCAAGAAGGTCGACGACCCCGGCGAACTCCGACTCGGAACCGATAGGCAGCTGAATGACCAGCGGCTTGGCTCCGAGGCGTTCGCGGATGGTGTCGACGGTGAAGTAGAAGTCAGCACCGAGCTTGTCCATCTTGTTGACGAAGCACACGCGTGGCACGTCGTACTTGTCAGCCTGACGCCACACGGTCTCGGACTGCGGTTCAACGCCTTCCTTGCCATCGAAGACGGCGACGGCACCATCGAGGACGCGCAGTGAGCGCTCAACCTCGACGGTGAAGTCGACGTGGCCCGGGGTGTCGATGATGTTGATCTGGTTGTCGTGCCAGTAGCAGGTGGTGGCAGCCGACGTGATCGTGATGCCACGTTCCTGCTCCTGGTCCATCCAGTCCATCGTCGAGGCACCGTCGTGCGTCTCGCCGATCTTGTAGTTCACACCGGTGTAGTAAAGGATGCGTTCGGTTGTGGTGGTCTTACCGGCATCGATGTGGGCCATGATGCCGATGTTGCGGACCTTATTCAGGTCGGTGAGCACGTCAAGTGCCACGGTGTCTCTCTCTCACTCGATGATGTGATCGGCTCCCCCGCTGCCTGGCCGACAGGCGCCGCATGACGCCTGCCGGCCAGGGTTCCGAAGAGGAACGATTACCAGCGGTAGTGGGCGAAGGCCTTGTTGGACTCGGCCATCTTGTGGGTGTCTTCGCGACGCTTCACAGCGGCGCCGAGGCCGTTGCTCGCATCGAGAATCTCATTCATGAGGCGTTCGGTCATCGTCTTCTCACGACGCTGGCGGGAGTAAGCCACGAGCCAGCGCAGTGCCAAAGTCGTCGAACGAACCGGACGGACATCGACCGGAACCTGGTAAGTTGCGCCACCGACACGGCGAGAGCGAACCTCGAGGGAGGGGCGGATGTTGTCGAGAGCCTTCTTCAGGTTGACAACTGGGTCATTGCCGTTCTTCTCACGGGTACCTTCGAGAGCACCGTAGACGATGCGCTCAGCGGTCGAACGCTTTCCGTCGAGCAGGATCTTGTTGATCAGCTGCGTGACGATCGGCGAACTGAAGACCGGGTCAATGACGATCGGTCGCTTGGGTGCAGGACCTTTACGTGGCATTACTTCTTCTCCCTCTTCGCACCGTACTTGCTGCGTGCCTGCTGGCGGCCCTTGACACCCTGGGTGTCAAGCGAACCGCGAACGATTCGGTAGCGCACACCTGGCAGGTCCTTGACACGACCACCGCGCACGAGCACGATCGAGTGCTCCTGCAGGTTGTGTCCTTCGCCTGGAATGTAGGCAGTCACTTCGATCTGGCTCGAAAGCTTGACACGAGCGACCTTGCGAAGAGCCGAGTTCGGCTTCTTGGGTGTAGTGGTGTACACACGGGTGCACACTCCACGACGCTGCGGGCTGCTCTTCAGAGCAGGAGCGTCGGATCCTGCGGATTTGACATGTCGTCCCTTGCGGACGAGCTGCTGGATTGTCGGCACTAAGCGTTCTCCGTTTGCTTCTCGATAAACCTAATTCCCAACGTTGGCCATGGCATCAGCCATGTTTGTGAACCGTGGGACATATCCGACTGAACACCGGGTGAAGCTTCACGCCCGATGCCAGTATTCGCGCGACGGCCTGAACCCTGCACTCGGGTGTGTCGCAATGACACAGAACCTATGCAGAATGACACGTCGGCGGCCTGCCTCTGGCGAATTCTCACAATGGGTCCGGATCTCACAAAACATCCGGTATGGTCGTTCGCCGACGCAGATAACACAATCAGTCGCATCCTAGAATATCGCGGTTTCCCACATCTGGTCAAAACCAGCCGCTGTGCGCTGCACGACACAACCCCCGCCACCCGGGCGCAGAGAACCCTCTCCCCCGGCGCACCTACCTTTCGCGTACCGAAATCCGAGCTCTTCGCTGATCGAAGTCCGCGACAGCCGCGGTTCTTTCGCGCGCTCCTTCGCGCACCAGGGACAATCGTTTCCTTGACTCATTCAAGAAAAGGCGGCAAGCTGTTGCTGTGGCTGAGAACAAGGAAAGGCACGAATCGGAACCGACCGCAGCACTGCGGGAGAGTTCCCTTCGCGTGACGAAGCAGAGAGTCGCGGTTCTCGCGGCTGTGTGTGACCACCAGCATGCAGACACCGAGACTGTCATCCGCGCTGTTCGAGAGAATCTTCCCGAGGTATCACATCAGGCGGTGTACGACTCGCTGCACACGCTCACCGAGGTCGGACTCGTCCGGTGCATTCAGCCGTCCGGGTCCGTGGCCCGTTACGAGAGACGCATCGGGGACAATCATCATCACCTCGTGTGCCGCTCGTGCAATCTCATCGTCGATGTCGACTGTACGGTCGGGCAGGCTCCCTGCTTGACCCCTTCACACGACGCTGGATTCGTCATCGAACAGGCCGAAGTCACTTTCTGGGGCCTGTGTCCTGACTGCGCTGCGTCTGCAGCGCCTTCGGTCAGCCCCGAACCCGCCTCGGCGGTCTGAACCGATCCACCCATCGACAAAGCCACACCTTTGTCTTCAACCGGGTCCTGACGGGGCCCGAAAGTGAAAGGAATACTATGCCCGATACTTCCACCGCCGGCGGCTGTCCAGTCGCCCACTCCACTTCGGCAGCGGCGACGGCGCCCGAAGCCGACTCGCTGGTCAATCCCAGCCAGGGCGATGCCAACTCGCATTGGTGGCCGAATCGCCTCAATCTCAAGATCTTGGCCAAGAACCAGCCTGCCCGCGACCCGATGGACGAAGGCTTCGACTACGACGCCGAGTTCGCCAGTCTCGACTACTACGCGCTCAAGGCCGACATCGAAGAGCTCCAGAAGACGAACGCCGACTGGTGGTCCGCGGATTTCGGTCACTACGGCCCGTTCATGATCCGCATGGCCTGGCACTCCGCCGGCACCTACCGAGTCCAGGACGGACGCGGCGGCGGCGGCGAAGGGCAGCAGCGTTTCGCACCTCTGAATTCCTGGCCCGACAACGTGGGTCTCGACAAGGCCCGCCGACTGCTCTGGCCCGTCAAGAAGAAGTACGGCAAGAAGATCTCATGGGCTGACCTCTTCATCCTCGCCGGAAACGTGGGTCTCGAGTCCATGGGCTTCAAGACCTTCGGCTACGCCGGTGGCCGCAAGGACGTGTGGGAACCTGACAATGACGTCTACTGGGGCTCCGAGACCGAATGGCTGGGCACCGACAAGCGCTACGTGGGCAACCGCGAACTGCAGAAGCCGCTGGCGGCAACGACCATGGGCCTCATCTACGTCAACCCTGAGGGCCCAGAGGGCAAGCCGGATCCATTGGCCGCGGCCATCGACATCCGCGAGACCTTCGGTCGCATGGCCATGGACGACGAGGAGACAGTCGCCCTCATCGCAGGTGGACACACCTTCGGCAAGACCCACGGCGCAGCTCCCGAGTCGCACA
Source organism: Brevibacterium sp. UCMA 11752 (assembly GCF_021532235.1). Classification (NCBI taxonomy): domain Bacteria; kingdom Bacillati; phylum Actinomycetota; class Actinomycetes; order Micrococcales; family Brevibacteriaceae; genus Brevibacterium; species Brevibacterium sp. UCMA 11752. Next base: position 3,676,348 of record NZ_JACBOS010000003.1, read on the forward strand.
AGGGCGGAGATCCGGAAGCCGCACCGATCGAGGAGCAGGGACTGGGCTGGAAGTCCGATTTCGGCACCGGCCAGGGCAATGACACCGTCGGCAGCGGCATCGAGGTCACGTGGACCTACCACCCGACCCGTTGGGACAACGAGTTCTTCCACATCCTCTTCGCCTACGAATGGGAGGTCTTCGAAAACGAAGGCGGACACCTGCAGTGGCGCCCAGTCGACGGCGGCGGCGATGACATGGTTCCGATGGCGCAGGGCGACGGACGCCGTGAGCCCCGCATGCTCACAACTGACCTTTCGCTGCGTTTCGATCCCATCTACGGTGAGATCTCACGCCGCTTCAAGGACGACCAGAAGGCCTTCGAGGATGCCTTCGCCCGCGCCTGGTTCAAGCTCACCCACCGTGACATGGGCCCGTCCACCCGCTACCTCGGACCCGAGGTCCCCAGCGAAGAGCTCATCTGGCAGGACCCGGTCCCGGCTGGCACACCGCTCGATTCGGATCAGCTCCAAGCGGTCAAGTCCGCCATCCGCGATTCGGGTCTGAGCGTCTCGCAGCTGGTCTCGACCACCTGGGCCGCAGCCTCATCCCACCGTGTCTCCGACTTCCGCGGCGGAGTCAACGGCGGACGCCTGCGACTCGAACCGCAGAAGAACTGGGAAGTCAACGAGCCCGCGAAGCTGGCCGAGGTCATCACCGTCCTCGAAGGCATCGCCGCGGACACCGGAGCAACGTTCGCCGATGTCCTGGCGATCGCCGGCGGCGTCGGCATCGAAACCGCGGCGAAGGCCGCCGGTCATGACGTCAGCGTTCCGGTTTCGACCGGCCGCGGTGACGCAACCCAGGAGCAGACCGACGTCGATTCGTTCTCGTACCTGGAGCCGACTCACGACGGGTTCCGCAACTATCTCACCGAGGATCTTCCGCTCTCGGCCGAGTTCCTCCTCCTGGACAGGGCCAGCCTGCTCGGTCTGACCCCGTCGGAGCTGACCGTGCTCATCGGTGGACTGCGCGTCCTCGGCGCGAACTACGAAGACTCCGAGCTCGGAGTGTTCACCGACCGTCCCGGCGAGCTGACGAATGACTTCTTCGTCAACCTCCTGGAACTGGGCAACGTCTGGAAGCCGATCGGTCCGTCCGAATCCGCCAACGTCTACGAGTGCTTCTCCCCCGAAGGCGAGAAGCTGTGGACCGGAAGCCGCATCGACCTGCTCTTCGGCGCCAACTCAGAACTGCGCGCCATCGCCGAGGTCTACGCCTCCGATGACGCCCAGGAGAAGTTCGTCAACGACTTCGTCAAGGCCTGGAGCAAGCTCGTCGAAGCAGACCGCTTCGATCTGCACCGCTGAGTGATCTGATAACGCACGACTGTGCCCCCACCACGACCGGTGGTGGGGGCACAGTCATATCCGGGATGGAACCGGGCGACTTCGTCGCGAGTGCGATCAGTCCTCTCGATTGAGGACTGCGGCATTGTGCAGCAGAGTACTCAAGTCGAAGAGCGCCACATTCTCCTCGCTGGCGTCTTCCGTCGCCGAGGTGGCATCGGCGGCCTGGTCGTCCGATCCTTGGGTTGACCGGTTGTCCGAATCCTGACTGGTCGAGTCCTGACTGGTCGAGTCCTGTCCGCTTCCGGCTTGACCGCCCGGTGCCGGGCCTCCGCCCGGTCCTGCACCGCCACCTTGTTTGCCACCACCCTGCTGGCCGCCACCCTGTTGGCCACCGGGTGCGCCCGGACCCTGGCTCGTCCCGCTCTCATTCGACATCACGACCGTTGAGGCTCCCACCGCTCCCCCGGCCAGGCCTCCGACGATGAATAGGGCAGCTCCTGCCAGGACGGCCGGAATCAACGGAACACGTCTCTTCCTTCGACCAGTTCCACCGTTCGCGCCAGTCAGACCGACATTGACCGGATGGTCGGGATCCCTCGGCACCGCCTCGGCCGGGATGGCCCTACTCTGATCGGGATTCTGATCGGAGTTGGGGTTGGGAAGGTTCGGATTCTGGTTGTCTGTCATGGAATCTCCTTGGTTGTCAGTGATTCCACTCTCGTGTGCTCGGCTGTCGCCAGTCCCAGCCGAGGCTGTGTCCAGGCTGTGCAATCGCGAGAGGGCTCGTCTCCTGATCGTCAGGCGGCCCAGAACCGCAGTTCGAACACGGTGCCGGCGTCGGAGGTCGTCATCGATACCGTGCCATGCATGAGTTCGACGAGCCCGGCGGCGATCGCCAGGCCCAGACCTGAGGAGCCTCCACGCACTCCCTCGGCCCTGGTTCGTGCCGCGTCGCCGCGGACGAAACGATCGAAGACGGTGTCGCGGATCTCTTCGGGGACTCCCGGTCCGTTGTCGCTGATGCGGACGATCACCGTCTCCTCGGCGTCGGACTCTTCACCGAGTTCGGCCTCGACATGGACTCGCGTACCTGCGGGCGTGTGCACACATGCATTTGTCAGTACGATGGCGACCGCCTGACGCGCCTGATCATCGGCGCCGCGGATCTCCAAGGCATCCGGGGGCAGATCCAGACGGATCTCATGTTCAGGGCTGAGCACGTGCGCGTCCTCGACGAGTTCCAGGAGCAGCGCAGAGACATCGACGGTGTTTTCCTTGGTCGGCTGTCGCCCGGCTTCCAACCTGGCAAGGAGGAGCAGGTCGTCGACGAGCGTGGACATCCGCATCGCCCCCGAGTCGATCTTGCCAAGGGATGTCTGCACCTGTGCGGGGAGCTCATCCCGATACGGTCGGGTGAGATCTGCCCACCCCCGTATCGTGGCGATCGGTGTCCGCAGTTCGTGTGAGGCATCGGCGACGAACTGTCTCATCTGTTCCGTCCCCCGATACCGTTCGTCCAGGGCGGAGCCGACGTGGTCGAGCATCCGGTTCACCGAGGCACCGACGTCGCCGACCTCGGTGCCGGGCATCGCGAGATCGGACGGCACCCGCAGCGCCAGTTCAGGTTCACCCTCCCCCAGCTCGAGGTCCGTCACTTCCCGGGCTGTGCGCGCAACATCTCTCAGATCGCGCAGCTGCCTGTGGATGATGACAGCCATGAGCAGTGCCGTGGCGAGCACGCCGATGAGCACCGCGAGCGCCGTGGTGTAGGCCGTTCGTTCAAGCGCGGAATCGACGCTGTTCTGCGGCACTCCGTAGACGGTCGTCGTGCCCTTGTCGTCGAAGGCTGCGACACGGTAGGTGCCGTAGCCGGGAACATCGACCGAGCGATGCCCCGAGGCGGTGCTTGCCGTCTTCGGACCGGGTTCCTCGCCACCGCTGACCGCGTCGACGTCGAGGAGGACATCCACCGCGCCGACGGGAAGGGTCTGCGGCTGCGTGCGCCCCGCCTCGGCGATCAGACCCTCACCGGAGTCATTCGTGCCGACGACCACCAGGGCACCGTCGCCCACCCCTGGCTGGAACAGGTAGCGAAGCGCCTTGTCCACCGACGTCGACGAATCGGTCTCGTTCGAGGTCGGACGGTCCCCCGGCTTCTGTCCAGGCCCGGGATCGACGCGGGCATGATGCGTCATCCCGGCCAGCTGACTGTCGAGATCGGACATCAGAGAAGTCCGCACGCTCCACCATGACGCGGCCCCGATCCCGGCTCCCACCAGGACCAGGACGAGACTGGCGAGAACGATCAGTCGTGTCTGCAGCCGCCATCGGCGCACAGGAGGAACAGCTTTCACTGATCGGCCCGAAGGATGTAACCAGCTCCGCGCTTGGTGTGGAAGAGGTTCGGAAGGCCCTCGAACGGGGCGTCGATCTTCTTCCGCAGGTACGACACATACAACTCCACGATGTTGCCGTTGCCACCGAAGTCGTAGTCCCAGACGCGGTCGAGGATCTGCGCCTTCGAGAGCACTGCGCGCGGGTTGCGCATGAACAGCAGCAGCACTTCGAACTCCCGCGCCGTGAGATCGATCGGGCGACCTGCCCGGCTCACCTCGTGCGATCGGGCATCGAGCTCGAGATCACCCACCCGCAGTAGCTCCTCATCACCGCTCGGGACGACAGGTGCGCTGCGCCGGAGCCTGGCTTCGACCCGGGCGACGACCTCGTCGAGGTTGAATGGCTTCGTCACATAGTCGTCGCCGCCCAGGCGCAGCCCTGTGAGCCGGTCATCGACCTCGTCGCGAGCGGAGAGGAACACCACTGGAGTCTCGATGCCCTCTCCGCGCACCTTCTCGATGACGGCGAATCCGTCGAGGTCCGGCAGCATGACATCGAGGACGATCGCATCGAAGTGCTCGTTCCTGGCCCGTGCCACTGCATCTCTGCCGGTGCCCACGCTCACGGCCTCCCAGCCTCTGACCTGGCAGGCCATGACCAGGAGCTCGGCCAGGTTGGCCTCGTCATCGACGATGAGCACGCGGGCCGGCGGTGCTTCGGTGCCTATGGCTGTTGGACTCATGATTCGATTATCCCCCTCATTCGGTGCTGAGATCGTAGAGCGAAACAGAATCGACGGTCGTGGCCTCGAAATTCGCCTCGACCCATTCGGAGATCTCCGCCGAGGTGGACGACGTGCTTCCGTCTCCCCCAGGTCCGCCTCCCCCAGGTCCGCCACCCTCACCGTCGGAGCCGATGTACCAATGGATCTGGCCCTCGGCGACGAGCCGTTTGAATTCCTCGAGAGTCGGAGAGGGATCAGTGCCGTTGAATCCGCCGATAGCCATGACCGGTTCCTCCAGTGCCAGCTGATAGCCGGCGGCCTGGTTGGCACCGGTCGCCGCAGCCACCCAAGTGTAGTCGGACGCATCCTCCCCGAGGAGCTCGGTGAGTTCGGCCGCTGGGATCGCTCCGTTGAGCAGACCGCCCATACCCCCGCCACCACCGCCGCCATCGCCACCGCCGCCATTGCCGCCACCGCGAGGACCGCCCATTCCCGAACTCGTTCCGGCGATCGTGACGATCGAGCCCTGAGTCGATCCGGCGATCGTGCGCGCACTCAGCTGTGCCGGGATCGCCGAGCTGGCGATGATGGCCGCCAAAGCGATCGCCACGATGAGAACTCGATGCGGACGCTGGCCGTCGTGGCCTGCTCGCAGCCTGTGACCTGCTCCGATCAGGAACAGCGCACCCAGGATGGAGACCGCGAGCACGCTCCAGCGCAGGAAACCTGGGATCCCGCTCATCGAGGCTGTGAGAATGAACTGCCACGCACCCGTCAGCGCCCAGGCCAGCGCCAACAGCAGGATGGCACCATAGCTTTTGCGTGTCAGCAGCAGCGCGACGCCGATGGCGACGATCACGGCGATGGCCGGCACCAGAGCCACTGTGTAGTACTCGTGGACGATGCCGTTCATGGTGCTGAGCACCAGCCAGGTCACCACAAGCCACGATCCCCACATCACTACGGCGGCTGCCAGGCTGCCAGATGTGGGCTCGACCGGGAGCTGCGTGCTGCGTGGGCGACGACGGCGGGCCACCTCGGCGCGGATGAGCATAACGACGACCACGGCGAGCAGGAGCAGCGCCGTCGGCAGAAGCCAGGCGATCTGGGCACCGAAGCTGCCGGTGAGCAGTCGGGCGATCCCGGTCTCTCCCCAGCCTCCACCGCCCTGGCCTCCCCCGCCGCCACCGACGGAGCCGGTTTCATCACCGGTCAGGCGCCCGAACCCGTTGTAGCCGAAGGTCAGTTCGAGGAAGGAGTCGCTCTGTGAGCCACCCACATACGGACGATTCGCTGCAGGAGTGAGCTCGACGAGGGCGATCCACCAACCGGCACTGAGCACCATCGACACGATCGGGACAAGCAGCAGGAGCCCCCGACGCAGCCATGAGCAGCGGGCGAAGAACATCCAGGCCGCTGCCAGTCCCGGCACGATGAGCAGCACCTGGAACTGTTTGGTGAGGAAGCCCAAGCCCAGACCGATGCCGGCGAGCGCAAGCCAAAGGATGGCGGCACGCCTCGCGGGATTTCGGGTGCCGCCCACGGCTCGCAGCGCATGCTGGGTCGCCACCACCGCACCCACCATGAGCGTGACCAGCAGCGCGTCCGGATTGTTGAACCGGAACATCAGAGCCACGATCGGTGAGAGCGCGAACACGAGGCCGGCGCCCAGCCCGGCGAGGCGCTCCACCGTGTCGCCGGTGTGTCCGTGCAGGGCCAACCTCGTCGAATGGGTCACGAGCAGCACCGTCGCTCCGGCCAGCAGCACCTGCGGCAGGAGCATCGAGAACGAGGAGAACCCGAAGATGCGAGCGCTGAGCGCCATCACCCACAGGGACGCAGGAGGCTTGTCGACGGTGATGGCGTTCGCGGAATCCAGAGAGCCGAAGAGGAAGGCCTCCCAGTTCTGGGATCCCGCCTGCACAGCCGCCGCATAGAAGGAGTTCGCCCAGCCGTTTGCGCTGAGGTTGGTGAGGAACGCCGCGATCGTCGCCAGCGTCAGCACCGTCAGAGCCGCCGGGTACCAGAACCGCCGCAGCTGCTTTCGCCCAAACGTCGCAGAAGAGTTCTCAAACATGGTGTGGCCTCCTCGAGTTGCGGTGAGCGGAGATCGCAAACACCCAGGTCCGCAGCAGAACGAAGCGCACGATCGTGGCCAGAAGGTTCGCCAGCGTCAGCACCGTCAGCGTCCCGATCGTCGCCAGCGGGCCCGTGAACCCAGAGGTGAGAGCCAGACCCGCCGAGGTGAACGCGAGACACAGGGCAAACGCCGCCAGGCCCTTGACCTGAGCGGCGAGGCCATGGTGAGGAGCACGGACGCCGAAGGTATGTCTCCGGTTGAGGCCCGTATTGGCCACCGTTGAGACGAGAAGCGCGCCGAGGTTGGCCACAGCGGGTGAGAGCATCTGCACCCCGCAGAGGAAGAGGACAGCGTACAGCAGGGTGCTGACGATGCCGACATCGATGAAGTGCAGAATCTGAGCACCGGTGTTCGGGGCCGGAACTTCGTTGATGCCCAGCGAAATCTCACTCGAATTTCGCGTCGATCTCCGCAGACGAACGATCCCGCGCACATCGGACCACGCTGTGGAGAGGACGTCGACGGAGGAGTTCGGGTCATCGACCCAGTCGGTGCCGAATTCGTGGATGCGCAGTCCCGCCCATTCGGCGCGAGTGAGCAGCTCCGTGTCGAAAAACCATTCTGTGTCCTCGACCATGGGCAGCAGCATCTTCGCGGACTTGGCCGACATCGCCTTGAACCCGCACTGTGCGTCGCTGTACCCCACTCCCAGGCTGACTCCCAGGAGACGGTTGTAGCAGCGCGAGATGACCTCTCGCTTCACCCCGCGGCTGATGGCGAGACCAGGCAGCAGCCTGCTGGCGATCGCGACATCGGCGATCCCGGATCGGATGACCTCGACCATCGGGGCCAGGGCTCGGACGTCGGTGGCCAGATCCACATCGGTGTATGCCACGACATCCGAGCTCGAGGCCGACCACACAGTGGACAGGGCACGGCCGCGCCCCTTTTGTTCAAGGCGCACATACCGCACGTTCGGATGCTTCGCCACGAGCGTCTCGGCGATGGTCGGGGTGGAGTCGGTGCTGGCATTGTCAGCGATGATGATCGTGACGTGGCTGTCCCCTTCGCTCGTGGCTCTGAGCAGCGTTTCGACTGAGGCCGCCAGGGCGGTTTCCTCGTTGTAGACGGGCACGACGAGGTCGACCGTCGTCGGTGTCCGGGTGTCTGCGGTCTGGGTCCGTTGGTGGGCGTGGGGGCCGGCCTGGCCCCAAGGGATGCTGTGCTGTCTCATGAGGACAACAGTTCCGCGCGGGCTTAGGCCCAGCATTGGTCGAAGCTGTGGCCAGCCTGTGGGACTCGACTGCGGCCGATCTCAACGGCAGATGTGTGGTCCCCGCTACACTGGGCGTCATGGCCAAAGAAGATTCCCCGCACTCGCCCGCGCCCCGCATCCGAGCCTCTGACAAGGACCGCGACGCCGTTCTCGGAGTCATCACCGACGCGGTCAGCAACGGTCGGCTCGACCCGGAAGAGACGGCTGAACGTCAGGATGAGGCGATTTCGGCGAAGTACCTCGACGAACTGATGCCGCTCATCGTCGATCTGCCCGAAGGGCACGAGCTCTACCACACCCTGCAGCGCCAGACCGGCGGAACGACCGCGAGGACATCACTGGACCGCAGTGCCGGACCCACCTCGCTGGCTCCGATGGCGGAACCGGGCACATCGGCGCCGATGAACTCGGTGGCCATCATGTCCGGCCGCGAACTCGATGTGCCAGCCGGCACGGCCGAGGTGACGACCTACTCGCTCATGGGCGGCGACAACATCGACCTGTGCGACGTCATGGGACCTGGAGTCACCGTGTCGCTGACCTCGTATTCTATGATGGCCGGCCACGACATTTACGTCCCTCCTGGCGTGCGGATCCGCGACGACACAATCAACATCATGGCCGGCAATGAGATCCGCGGCTCCGCCAAAGGAGACGGTTCGAACGGGACGCTCATCCTCAAGGGCGTCTCTTTCATGGCTGGTCACGACGTGCATTTGGCCAAAGGCTACCGAACAAAGGATCAGGGGCAATTGGAATGAAGATAGGTGTACTGACCTCCGGCGGAGACTGCCCAGGACTCAACGCGGTCGTCCGCGGAATCGTCCGCAAGGGCATCCGCTCCCACGAGGATACGTTCGTCGGAATCCGCGACGGTTGGCGCGGCCTGCTCGAAGACGATGTGTTCGACATGTCTATGCTCGACGTTCGTGGACTCTCCGGCCGAGGCGGCACCATCCTCGGCACCTCCCGCACCCACCCCTATGAGGGCGGCGGGCCGGAGCGGATGCGCGAGGTGATGACCGCACACGGCATCGACGCGATCGTTGCGATCGGCGGAGAGGGCACACTGGCTGGGGCCTCCCGACTCGTGAATGAGGAGGGGCTGAACATCATCGGTGTCCCGAAGACCATCGACAACGATCTCAGCGGCACCGACTACACCTTCGGCTTCGACTCGGCCCAAGCCATCGCGACCGAGTCCATCGACCGGCTCCGCACAACGGCGGAGTCCCATCATCGATGCATGGTCATCGAGGTCATGGGCCGCAACGTCGGATGGATCGCGCTGCATGCGGGAATGGCCGGCGGCGCTCACGCGATCCTCATGCCGGAGTTTCCCGTCTCCTTCGACCAGATCGAGGAATGGGTGACCTCGGCCAGGGACCGCGGCCGTGCTCCGATCGTCGTCGTGGCCGAGGGCTTCATTCCCGAGGGGCTCGACGAGCAGGTCGCGGACCGCGGTGTCGACAACAAGGGGCGGACCCGCCTCGGCGGCATTGCAGACTTCCTGGCTCCGAAGATCGAGGAGATCACGGGAATCGAGTCCCGTGCCACCATCCTCGGACACCTGCAGCGAGGCGGCTCCCCCACGGCCTACGACAGGGTCCTGTCCACGCGCCTGGGGATGGCTGCGGCAGATCTCGCGCACAACGGCGACTGGGGCAAGATGGCCAGTCTCAAGGGCACCGACATCGTCTCGGTCGATATGGCCACCGCCGTCGACCGGCTCAAGTCTGTTCCGCTCCAACGCTGGGAAGAGGCGCAAGTCCTCTTCGGCTAGCCGTCCTGCTCAACAAAGCCACCGCGCAACGCAGACACACAGTCAGAGGCCGCGGCAGGCCAACAGTCGGTAAGTTCTGGTCGAATTGTTCGAGATATTCGACCAGGACTTGCCAACCGTTGTATTTCTGACCGAGTTCGAGGCCATTGGCCGAGGATACTCTGCGGCAATGCTTCTGCTCGCGCGCCGCGGACACACCCACTTTCGCGCCCACATTCGCGGGGACCGCATATGACATAGCAAGAGGGGCACCCACCTCATGGTGGGTGCCCCTCTTGCTGTGCCTGTCGAGTCAGTCTGGTGATTCAGCGCCAGCCGCAGCTTCGCAGCTGCGAACGACTCAGACGATCAGCCTCAGCTGAAGGCGCCGTAGTCGTAGTCCTCCAGCGGGATGGCGGATCCGGAATCGGAACCGATGCCTGCATAGAAGTCACCGTAGCTGTTCGTGAACATCTCGGCCTTCGCCTCTTCGGTCGGCTCCACCACGATGTCGCGGTGTGTCTGCAGGCCGGTGCCCGCAGGGATGAGCTTACCGAGGATGACGTTCTCCTTGAGTCCGAGCAGGGTGTCCGACTTGCCTTCCATTGCGGCCTCGGTGAGGACGCGTGTCGTCTCCTGGAAGGATGCGGCGGACAGCCACGAATCGGTGGCCAGAGAGGCCTTCGTGATACCCATGAGCTCGTCACGAGCCGATGCCGGCTGGCCGCCTTCGGCGACCACACGACGGTTCTCGCCCTGGTAGCGGCCGCGGTCGACCAGCTCGCCGGGCAGCAGGTTCGTGTCGCCCGACTCGATCACGGTCACGCGACGCAGCATCTGGCGCACGATGACCTCGATGTGCTTGTCGTGGATGCCCACGCCCTGCGAGCGGTACACCTTCTGCACCTGCTCGACGAGGAAGCGCTCGGCCTCACGACGACCGCGGATGCGCAGCACCTGCTTCGGATCGACAGCGCCGATGACCAGCTGTTCGCCGGCCTTGACGTTCTGTCCGTCCTCGACGAGGAGACGGGCACGCTTGGAGACTGCGTGCTCGATCTCTTCGCCACCGTCATCGGGTGTGATGACGACGAAGCGGGTCTTGCGGCTGTCGTCGACCTTGGCACGTCCGGTCGCCTCGGCGATGGGAGCGAAGCCCTTCGGTGTGCGAGCTTCGAAGAGCTCGGTCACACGCGGCAGACCCTGGGTGATGTCACCCGTGGACGCCGCCGCACCACCCGTGTGGAAGGTACGCATGGTGAGCTGGGTTCCCGGCTCACCGATCGACTGGGCAGCGACGGTGCCGATTGCTTCGCCGATGTCGACGAGCTTTCCGGTCGCCATCGAACGACCGTAGTGCATGGCCGAGATCTGCGTATCGGAATCAGCAGTGAGCACGGAGTGAACCTTGAGCTCTTCGATCCCGGCGGCGACCAGCGTATCGATCGTCTCGGCGGTCACGTCGGTCTTCGCCGGCACTATGACATTGCCATCGGCGTCGGAGACGTCTGAGACCGTGAGACGGCCGTAGAGGCTCGTCTCTGCATACTCGTGCGGAACGAGTTTGCCCTCGTGGTCACGCTCGGCTGCAGGCAGGGTGATGCCCTTGTTCGTATCGGCTTCAGCGGTGCGGATGATGACGTCCTGCGACACGTCGACGAGGCGACGAGTCAGGTAACCGGAGTCAGCCGTACGCAGAGCCGTATCGGCCAGACCCTTACGAGCACCGTGCGAGGCGATGAAGTACTCGAGCACCGAGAGTCCCTCACGGTAGTTCGAGACGATCGGGCGAGGAATGATCTCACCCTTCGGGTTCGTCACCAGTCCACGCATACCCGCCAGCTGGCGGACCTGCATCCAGTTACCTGATGCACCGGACTCCACCAGACGCAGAACCGAGTTCTCCTCCGGGAAGTTCGTCCGCATGACGTTGTCGACCTTCTCGGTCGTCTCGGTCCACAGCTTGACCAGTTCGTTGCGGCGTTCGTCGTCGGTGAGCGCACCGAGTTCGTACTGCTGCTGAACCTTCGTGTCGAGGGCTTCCGCGTCATCGATGATCTCGGTCTTGGCCTCAGGTGAGACCACGTCGGACATCGAGATGGTGATTCCCGAACGAGTTGCCCAGTAGAAGCCGCCGGCCTTGAAATTGTCCAAGGTGTGTGCGACCTCGACCTTGGGGTATTCCTCGGCCAGGTAGTTCACGATGCGGCTGAGTGCCTTCTTGTCGATCGTGGAGTTCACGTACGAGTAATCGGCAGGCAGGTAGTCGTTGAACTGTGCGCGACCCAGAGTGGTCTGCACGTCCAGCGGATCGCCGGCCTCCCAACCTTCGGGAACCTCAAGATCGTCGCCGGGGACGACGTTCTCAAGACGGATCGTGATGACCGAACCGAGGTCCAGCTCGCCACGATCGAAGGCCATGATGGCTTCGCCGAGACCGGTGAAGGAGCGTCCTTCGCCGGCCAGACCCTTGCGCTCGGAGGTCAGGTGGTACAGACCGATGATCATGTCCTGCGAGGGCATGGTCACGGGCTTGCCGTCCGAAGGCTTGAGGATGTTGTTGGCCGAGAGCATGAGCACGCGTGCCTCTGCCTGAGCCTCAGGGCTCAGCGGCAGGTGGACTGCCATCTGGTCACCGTCGAAGTCAGCGTTGAACGCCGAGCAGACGAGGGGGTGCAGCTGGATGGCCTTACCCTCGATGAGCTGGGGTTCGAACGCCTGGATGCCCAGACGGTGGAGAGTAGGTGCACGGTTGAGCAGCACCGGATGTTCGGTGATGACCTCTTCGAGGACGTCCCACACCTGAGGGTGCTGACGCTCGACCATCCGCTTTGCCGACTTGATGTTCTGCGCATGGTTGAGATCGACCAGACGCTTCATCACGAAGGGCTTGAACAGTTCCAGAGCCATGGTCTTCGGCAGACCGCACTGGTGCAGGTGCAGCTGCGGACCGACCACGATGACCGAACGGCCCGAGTAGTCCACACGCTTACCCAGAAGGTTCTGACGGAAACGTCCCTGCTTGCCCTTGAGCATGTCCGAGAGTGACTTCAGCGGACGGTTGCCCGGTCCGGTCACCGGACGACCGCGACGGCCGTTGTCGAACAGCGAGTCGACTGCTTCCTGCAGCATCCGCTTCTCGTTGTTGACGATGATCTCGGGGGCACCGAGGTCCAACAGTCGCTTGAGGCGGTTGTTGCGGTTGATCACACGACGGTAGAGGTCGTTGAGGTCAGACGTGGCGAAACGTCCACCGTCGAGCTGCACCATCGGGCGCAGTTCCGGCGGCACCACGGGAACAACGTCGAGGACCATGCCCTCAGGGTTGTTGTCAGTGGTCAGGAACGCGTTGACGACCTTGAGACGCTTCAGGGCGCGGGTCTTGCGCTGACCCTTACCCGTGGCGATGAGTTCGCGCAGCTTCTCGGACTCGGCCTCGAGGTCGAAGTCGAGCAGACGCTTCTGGATCGCCTCGGCGCCCATGGCACCGGTGAAGTACAGACCGAAACGGTGGAACATCTCGCGGTACAGGCTCTCATCGCCTTCGAGGTCATTGACCTTGAGGCTCTTGAACCGGTCCCACACCTGCTCAAGACGGTCGACCTCACGGTCGGCGTTCTTGCGCAGCTTCTCCATTTCCTTCTCGGCGACATCGCGCAGCTTCTTCTTGGCCGGGGCGGAGCCGCCGTCGGCCTCGAGAGCTGCCAGGTCCTCTTCGAGCTTCTTGGCACGACGATCGATGTCGGCGTCACGGCGAGTGCCGATCTGCTGCTTCTCGATGTCGATCTTGTTCTGCAGGCTGGGCAGATCACGGTGGCGAGAGTCCTCGTCCACCGAGGTGATCATGTAGGCAGCGAAGTAGATGACCTTCTCCAGGTCCTTCGGTGCCAGGTCCAGCAGGTAGCCCAAGCGCGAAGGAACGCCCTTGAAGTACCAGATGTGAGTGACCGGTGCGGCCAGCTCGATGTGTCCCATGCGCTCACGGCGAACCTTGGCGCGGGTCACCTCGACCCCGCAGCGCTCACAGATGATGCCCTTGAAGCGGACACGCTTGTATTTGCCGCAGGCGCACTCCCAGTCGCGGGTCGGACCGAAGATCTTCTCGCAGAAGAGTCCGTCCTTCTCGGGCTTAAGTGTGCGGTAGTTGATGGTCTCAGGCTTTTTCACCTCACCGTGTGACCAGCCGCGGATGGATTCCGCAGTGGCAAGACCGATACGTAGCTCATCAAAGAAATTGACGTCAGGCACGTAAATCCTCTTTCCTGGCGATGAACATCCCGTTCATCGCGAAGTTGTGTCGGTTGAAGTGGAAGTCCTCAGACTTCTTCTACGGTCTGGGCTTCACGGCGTGACAGGTCGATGCCGAGCTCTTCAGCTGCCCGGTAGACCTCGTCCTCGCCGTCACGCATCTCAACCTCGGCTCCGTCCGAAGACAGAACTTCGACGTTGAGGCACAGGGACTGCATCTCCTTGATGAGGACCTTGAACGACTCCGGGATTCCCGGATCGGGCAGGTTCTCGCCCTTGACTATGGCCTCGTAGACCTTCACACGGCCTGGGATGTCATCGGACTTGATCGTCAGCAGTTCCTGCAGCGTGTACGCCGCACCGTAGGCCTCGAGGGCCCACACTTCCATCTCACCGAAGCGCTGACCGCCGAACTGTGCCTTACCACCGAGCGGCTGCTGGGTGATCATCGAGTACGGACCGGTCGAACGCGCGTGGATCTTGTCGTCGACGAGGTGGTGGAGCTTGAGCATGTACATGTAGCCGACAGCGATCGGGTACGGGAACGGCTCTCCGGAGCGACCGTCGAACAGCTGGGCCTTGCCCGAGGAATCGATGAGTCGATCCCCATCGCGGTTCGGAGTCGTCGAGTCCAGCAGTCCACGCAGCTCCTGCTCGTGTGCACCGTCGAAGACCGGAGTCGCCAGGTTCGTGCCGGCCTCGGCTTCGCGAGCGGCTTCCGGCAGTTCGGCAGCCCACTCGGGGTTGCCCTCGATCTTCCAACCCTGCTTCGAGATCCATCCGAGGTGGACTTCGAAGACCTGGCCGATGTTCATACGACGCGGAACACCGTGCGGGTTGAGGATGATGTCGACGGGGGTACCGTCTGCCAGGAACGGCATGTCCTCAACAGGCAGGATGGTCGAGATGACACCCTTGTTGCCGTGACGACCGGCCATCTTGTCACCGATGGTGATCTTACGGCGCTGAGCGACGTAGACGCGGACCATCTGGTTGACGCCCGGCGAGAGCTCGTCGTCTTCCTCGCGGTCGAAGACGCGGACACCGATGACGGTGCCGATCTCGCCGTGCGGCACGCGCAGCGAGGTGTCGCGGACTTCGCGGGACTTCTCACCGAAGATCGCGCGCAGCAGGCGCTCTTCCGGCGTCAGCTCGGTCTCACCCTTCGGGGTGACCTTGCCGACGAGGATGTCGCCGTCGGTGACCTCGGCGCCGATGCGGATGATTCCGCGATCGTCGAGGTCTGCCAGGGCGTCCGGCGAGATGTTCGGAATGTCGCGAGTGATCTCCTCGGCACCGAGCTTAGTGTCGCGAGCATCGACCTCGTGCTCCTCGATGTGGATCGAGGACAGAACGTCGTCCTGGACGAGACGCTGGGAGAGGATGATCGCATCCTCGAAGTTGTAGCCTTCCCATGACATGAATGCCACGAGGAGGTTCTTGCCCAGCGCCATCTCACCGTTCTGAGTCGACGGTCCGTCTGCCAGAACCGTGCCCGGCTCGACGCGATCGCCCTCGTCGACGATGATGCGCTGGTTGTACGAGGTTCCGTGGTTGGAACGCTTGAACTTCGAAGCGCGGTAGGTCTGCATCGTGCCATCGTCAGCCAGAACGGTGACGAAGTCGGCGGATACCTCTGTGACGACGCCTGGGCGATCGGCAGTGATGACATCGCCGGCGTCGACAGCGGCACGGTATTCCATGCCGGTGCCCACAACTGGGGACTCCGACATCACCAGCGGCACAGCCTGACGCTGCATGTTCGCGCCCATGAGGGCACGGTTGGCGTCATCGTGTTCGAGGAACGGAATCAGTGCGGACGCAACAGACACCATCTGACGCGCGGAGACGTCCATGAAGTCAATCGTGTCGTACTGGACCAACTCGGCTTCGCCGCCGCCGCCCTTAGGACGTGCGAGAACTTCGACTTCGGCGAAGCGCTGCTCTTCGGTCAGCGGCGCATTTGCCTGCGCGATGTTGAACTCGAGCTCATCGTCGGCAGTCAGGTACTCGGTGTCATCGGTGACGACACCATCGACGACCTTGCGGTAAGGCGTCTCGATGAAACCGAACGGGTTGATGCGGGCGTAGGAGGCCAGCGAGCCGATCAGACCGATGTTCGGGCCTTCGGGAGTCTCGATCGGGCACATACGTCCGTAGTGCGATGGGTGAACGTCACGGACTTCCATGGCGGCACGGTCACGCGAGAGGCCACCAGGTCCCAGAGCGGAGAGGCGGCGCTTGTGAGTCAGACCCGCGAGCGGGTTGTTCTGATCCATGAACTGCGAGAGCTGCGAGGTGCCGAAGAACTCCTTGATCGCAGCCACCACAGGGCGGATGTTGATCAGAGTCTGAGGCGTGATCGCTTCGACGTCCTGGGTCGTCATGCGCTCACGGACGACGCGCTCCATGCGAGAGAGTCCGGTGCGGACCTGGTTCTCGATGAGCTCGCCGACTGCACGGATGCGACGGTTGCCGAAGTGGTCGATGTCGTCGAGTTTGACGTTGAGCTCGATGTTCTCGCCGTCACGGACGCCCTTGGAGGTGTCAACGCCTGCGTGCAGGGACACGAGGTAGCGGATAGTCGCAACCACGTCGTCGGTCGACAGGACCGAGTCGCTCAGCGGTGCATCGACGCCCAGCTTGCGGTTGACCTTGTAGCGGCCGACCTTGGCCAGGTCGTAGCGCTTGGGGTTGAAGTACAGGTTGTTGAGCAGGTTGCGTGCCGCTTCAGCGGTCGCAGGCTCTGCCGGGCGCAGCTTCTTGTAGATGTCGAGCAGCGCTTCGTCCTGCGTGTTGACCGTGTCCTTGGCCATGGTCTCGCGGATGGACTCGAACTCGCCGAATTCCTCGAGGATCTTCGCTTCGGACCAGCCGAGGGCCTTGAGCAGAACGGTGACCGACTGCTTGCGCTTGCGGTCAAGGCGAACGCCGACCTGGTCGCGCTTGTCGACCTCGAACTCCAGCCATGCACCACGGGAAGGGATGATCTTCGCGGTGAAGATGTCCTTGTCAGTGGTCTTGTCGACGCTGGACTCGAAGTAGGCACCGGGCGAACGCACGAGCTGCGAGACGACGACACGCTCGGTGCCGTTGACGATGAACGTGCCCTTGTCGGTCATGAGGGGGAAGTCGCCCATGAAGACGGTCTGGCTCTTGATCTCGCCGGTGTTGTTGTTCATGAATTCGGCGGTCACATACAGTGGCGCCGAATAGGTCATGTCGCGTTCCTTGCACTCATCGATGGAGTACTTGGCGGCTTCGAACCGGTGCTCCCGGAACGACAGCGACATCGATCCACCGAAGTCCTCGATCGGTGAGATCTCCTCGAAGATATCTTCGAGTCCCGAGGTGGTTGCTACGGAATCGTCTCCGATTTCGATGGCCTCGGCGACGCGGTCCTGCCACGCTTCCGAGCCGATGAGCCAATCGAAGCTGTCTGTCTGCAGACCGAGCAGATCGGGAACCTCGAGCGGTTCGCGAATCTTCGCGAAGGAGATTCTCTTGGGGGCGTTAGCGGTCCTGGTGTTATCGTTGGCGGCGGCCAATGGGATCCTTCCGAGTGCTTCACCAATTGATAGGTTGACCCTCCACCCGAAGTCACGTCGACGACCCCAGGTGTGTCAGATTTCGACACCGGGCGACAACGTGGTTCACTTGAGTGGAAATGAGGTGCCCCCCGCTATATGAAGGCACGCCACAGGCAGATCAACGCAAATATCAAGCTTATAGCAATCGGTCAAGTCATGCAAGACGCTTCTTCCACAGACCGACCCAGGCCCAGGTTGCGAATCCGGCCCTGTCATTGATGAGAAGCATCCACGAGTTCTCCACCGCATTCCACGTGTAGATTCGCTCCACGCCGGTACGCTCCCCCAGCGCAACGTGATTGGCGATCTTCAGTGCCGCCCCGAGTCCGTGTCCGCGGTGTTCTCGCGTCACCAGAGTCGATCCCTGCCACCCGACCTCAGGGCGTTCGTCGAAGTGTGCGACCTCGGTGAAGCCGGCGGCCGCCTCGCCTTTGAGCGCCAGTGCCGTGCTCACCAGCTCCCGGCCTGTAGTCCGCTTCGCGTCGAGGGCACGGACCCGGGCGGCGTCCCACTGCTCCTCCTCACCGAATTCCTCGGCGCCTGGTGTGTCCGTCGACATCCTCTGGTGCAGAAGTGCGACCGCGTCGAGCCGGTGTTCAGGCGTCGGCCCAGTCCACGTCTCGATCGTATAGCCGGCATCGAGTTCAGCGTCGGGCAGCCGTGCCGCCGTGGCGGAATTCGCCACGGAGCACCGCTCGAGCTGCTTGAAGGCGAAGCCGTGTCGGATGAGGAAGGCGACGTCCGGCTGGTTCACTGGCAGGCTTCCCACGCCGGATTCGGCCGCGAGATGTGCACCCCGCAGATCGGCGTCACGAGCCGATGGTGGGATCTCGCAGAAGCTGGTCAGCTGTGTTCGGCCCTGAGCAGCCAGGTTCGCCTCCATCTCAGCCAGCAGCTCGGAACCCAGTCCCTGTCGGCGCAGCTCAGGGTGGACCGAGCACCACACCTCGGCGACATCGAGGTTGTCCTGCAATGCCAGGTAGGCGATTCCCTTGCCCACGATGGCCCCGCCGAGGCGAGCGATCCACGTCTGATTGGTCAGGTATTGCGTGGGTGAGAGCAACTCCCGCCGCACCTCGTCAGTGCGGGGGTCGAAATCGGTGCCGAGCCCCGATGCTCGGTTGATGAGCGTATCGAAGTCGAGCACCTCGGCGAGGATGTCCTCGATCTCTTCGCCGCTGCGAGATCCGGCTGGGATGTGAGTGATCTCCATGGGCTGACATTCTAGACTGCACCCATGGTCAATGTCAGTGTTCTCTCTCAGAATCCCGCCGAGGTCAACTGCGCAATCATCACCGGCTCCCGCGCCAGCCTCATCGTCGACTCGGGCCCGGGGCCCAGCACGGCGAAGCATCTGGCCGACACGGCACAGCGTCTGAGCCTCGAGGTCACTGGCCGCGTCAATCCCATTGCTGCCGTCATCACTCATGACCATTGGGATCATTTCTTCGGCAATGCCACCCTGGCCGCATCAGGAATCGAGACCTTCCACGCCTCCGAGTCCTTCGCCGGAGACCAGGAAGCGTCCGCATGGATCGCCCTCGACGCCGTCCGCAACGCCCCCGAGACCGCCGAGTTCGCAACCGAGCTGCCCGAGGACCCGAGCGGCCTCATCGTCGACGTCTCCCCCGTCGATGCTGCTGAGTCGGGGGTTGCGCTCGACCTCGGGGACTGTCGGGTCGAATTCCACGTGCTGGGCGGGCATTCCACAGCAGATCTCGTCGTTCGCCTGCCCGATCAGGGCATCGTGTTCACCGGTGATCTGGTGGAGGAGGGGGCTCCCCCGCAGGCAGGCAACGATGCTTCACTGAGCGAGTGGGTGACCAGTCTGCACACGCTGCTGTCCTTCCCCGAGACCACAGTGTTCGTGCCCGGGCATGGAGTCCCCGTCGACCGGGACTTCGTCGTACGTCAGCTTGAGGACATCGACGGTCTGAGATCGAATCAAGCCGACGCCGAGGTGGCTCTGCCCGCCCGTACGATGCCCGGTGACTATGACCGGAGCTTGCCCCGTGAGCAGGTCATCTGCCCTGCCGGTGCAGGGCGGTGACGAGGTCTGAGCCGATGGCGCCGAACAGCGTCTGCGCCCACACGCTGTCGCCTTCGACATAGGGCCGGTCACCGTCGAAGATCCACTGCAGCTGGTTGCCGCGCTGCCGGTCGTTCTGACAGCTTCCGCAGACGGGCACACGTACACCTGAGGCATCGGCGTCGAGGCGCGTCGTGGACTGCGCCTCCCCATGCAGCGGATTGATGGTGCACAGACTCTGCGGCAGTCCGCTTCCTGCACCGGGACTGCGCCTCCTCTTCCTGCTGTCACCCACCTCGGCGATTTCGCGTCCCGCCTGCCGGAGGAGGACCATCGCTCCGGCCAGATCGATGCGTTCGGATGTTTCGTCGTCGACGATCGTGCGTGCCATCTGATAGGCGTCGAGTCCGCGTTCGACTCTGGCGGTACTCGCGGTGTTCAGGTTCTGCGTCTGCAGCCGATCGATCTCCGCGGCCAACTGAGTCGTGTCGGCATTGATGGTCTCGCGCAGTGATCGCCGCTGCAGGCTGTCGACGCGGTTGAGCAGCCGATCAGGCAACTGGAATCGCTGCTGGGTCCGCGTCACCTCGCGACGCTGCCGTCGCGAGCGGGTGAACCAGATACCGGCGATGACGAGAGCGAGGATGAGTACCGCCCCGCCGAGGAACATCGGGACAAAGGATCCCGAGCCATCAACGGTCTGGACCTCGCTGCCGGGCGCTTCCTGCCCGGTCACGGCTTCTTCGTGCTTGTATTCCTGCGGTTGCGCATAGAGATCGAGGAGGATATTGAGCTTCGTCGTCGCCGGAGAGCTGTTGTTCCACTCGTCACGGGCGACCGACAGCTGGTCCATCACCTGCATATTGAGGTCATGGTCGTCCGCGAAGTTCACATCGACAGCGATCTCGGAGTCGCCGTTGATCATGATGAACGAACCTTCGCCTCCGTGGAACACCTTGACCTGCTCCAGCAGATCTCGGTTCAGAGAGTGTTCGTCGACAGCGATGACATAGACGTCATAGTCCAATCCCTTCGGCGTCTCCCGAGCCTGGTCGATGAGATCCGCGTTGAGAGACCCCTCGACCGACCCATCGATGTGGAACGGGTCATCTTTGAGTGCCTCGGCAATCTGCTGTGCATCAGTTGTCACGTGTTCTGCTTCCTCTTCTTGACCGCTCTCCACGCCAGGACTCCCCCGATGCCCAGACCACCGCCGACGATGAGGCCGAGCACCGCACCCCCGACGGCTGCTCCGCTCGGATAGGCCAGCGTGTTCGGGTCGGTGGAGGTGTCCTCATCAACGACGATCGGCTGCAGCTCATCGTCGAGACTTCGCGAGCTGCTGGACTGCGAGTTCTCGATTTCGGCCGCTTTGAGCGCTTCCACGTATTTGCGCGCCACGGCCGAATGATTGTCGTCGACGTCTGTGGCGACGTCGTAGGAAGCCACACGCCGGTCGGCTCCCTTGTCGGCAATACCTTCGGTCACTCCCCCGACCACGACCACTGTGGCGCGCGTGTCGGGCAGCTCCTCGGCGATCCGCCCAGCCAGCAGTTCGGTCTGTCCATCCGCATCATCGACCTGCGAGGCGGCCAGGAACGCGACGTAGATCGGCATGTCGAGCTCTTTGACTTCATCTCTGATCGTCGCCAGGTTCTCGTCATCGACTTCGAATGCCTGATAGGCGTCGATATAGACCGGGTCGGACTGCAGCGACTCTGCTATCTCCTGGTACCGGCTCCGATCGTAGTTCCGGTCGTATCGGCCCTCGATACGATCGAGATAGATCGAATCGACCGTGATCGTGTCGCCCTTTTCAGCGACGATGCGAGCGTCTCTGGCCTCGTCGAATTCGGAGTGGCTGTAGATCGATGAACCAGTTGCGACAGCACCGAAGATGATGATTGCCGCGCCCAATTTCGCTGCCGTGTTCATCCTCGTCCTCCTGTCGCGGACGTCGGCGGTGTTCCCAGTGACTCCAGGACTGCGTCCTCGAGGGGCTGAAAGCTGCCGAAACCGGACAGGGCGTAGACATCGGAGCGCTGATAGTAGGGAACGGGCTTCTTCGATCCGGGCCGTTTGGGCACCATGAGGCATTCCGGTTCGTGCCCGTCGTTGATCTCGCGGCGACAGCGGCCGCACATGTCGACTGTCAGGGTGGTCCCGTCCTGTTGGAGCGCGAACGTCTCGATCGTGCTTCGGTGGTGAGGGAAGAGGAAGCAGAACCGAGGCGCTTCGGAGCTGACCTTGGTCGAACCGCGCAGCCGAGCACGTACCCATTTGTGCGTGCTCAGCAGGTTCTCAACACCGAAGCGGTGCGAGAAGTCGACGCTCTGCGCCCAATCGAGATGAGCCTCGATGAGCGACCTGATCGCCTGTTGCACTCGCCGACCGCGGTCATACAACGACCACATCTCTTCGGTGGAATCCTGCGGCTCGGGAAGCGGTTCGAGCGCACTTTCTACGCGCTCGGGCAGCTGCTGCGTCCTGACGAGGTCCGGCTTCGTCGTCAGTGAGTTCCGCCAGGAGTACTTCTCCCGACGGCGCAGCACCCAGACGCTCAGCCCCAGGGCG
This sequence comes from Brevibacterium sp. UCMA 11752, assembly GCF_021532235.1. Lineage (NCBI taxonomy): Bacteria > Bacillati > Actinomycetota > Actinomycetes > Micrococcales > Brevibacteriaceae > Brevibacterium > Brevibacterium sp. UCMA 11752. The sequence goes on from NZ_JACBOS010000003.1 coordinate 3,698,299, forward strand.
GCAATAGCCGTCGCACCGAAGACGAGGGCGTCCGGGTTGCCGTTGTCCAGCCCGGTGGCTTCGATGTAGTCCTCATTGCGATCCCCCGCATCGCGAGTGTCGAAGTCCGGGGGCGACGGAGGTTCGGTCCCCTTCGCAGCCGCGACGAGAATCTGCAGCTGATAGGGCACTGCCAACTCGACAGGCAGAAAGTCATCACTGGACGAACGTGCAAGAAAGTCCGAGCCCGGGGGTATCGCCGGCCCGTTCGCATCGACGAGATAGGCGTAGGATCGCGCGGCATCGTCTGCCTGGCTGAAGAGGACGATGGTCTGCTCCCCGCCGTTGTCTTTGTGCATCGCATATGCCAGATCAGAGGTGAAGCGGGCCCATCTCGGCTCGTCTGACCTCGGCAGCACAGGTGTAATCGCGACGAAATGCGCAATGCCTGACTGCCCTGCCTGCTTCGATGCGTGCTCGACCGCCGCATTCTGACTGTCAGTGAGTCCCGGCGCAATGATCGGATCGATGTACAGAGGATCGCTCTGCCAGGCGTCACGGAGTGTGGAACTCAGCCTCTTGCGCAGTTTGGTGGCGGTGGCGCTGTCAGTCACCACTTAAGAATAGGTCAGGGCAGGCTGTCACCGAAGCCGCAGCAGGTTGCGGTCCTGCAACATCGCCGGCTCCCACTGTGAATGCGAAGAACCCCACAGCATCGGCTGTGGGGTTCTTCGAAGCGGCAGCAGTCAGACTGCTGCCGGAGAAATCACTTGAGGGTGACGGTTGCGCCCGCGCCCTCGAGGGTTTCCTTGGCCTTCTCGGCTGCGTCCTTGGACACGCCTTCGAGGACAGCCTTAGGAGCGCCGTCGACGAGGTCCTTGGCTTCCTTCAGTCCGAGGGAGGTGAGCCCACGAACTTCCTTGATGACGGGAACCTTCTTCTCGCCGGCCGATTCGAGGATGACGTCGAATTCGGTCTGCTCTTCGGCAACCTCAGCAGCGGCAGCAGGTGCAGCGGCAACAGCAGCGGCAGGTGCAGCAGCTTCAACTTCGAAGACCTCTTCGAACTTCTTGACGAAGTCGGAGAGTTCGATCAGTGTGAGCTCTTTGAAGCCTTCGATGAGCTCTTCGGGGGTGAGCTTAGCCATGGTGGCCAGTCCTTCCTTTGGTGGTCACTGTGAGCGACCGGGTTTATGGGGTGTTGCTCAGGCGTCTGAAGCAGGAGCGTCGTCCTGCTTCTCGCGCAGAGCGTCGACAGTGCGCACGGCCTTGACCATCGGAGCGGTGAACAGGTAAGCCGCCTGGTGGAGGCTTGCCTTCATTGCACCAGCTGCCTTTGCAAGCAGCACTTCGCGTGGTTCGAGGTCGGCGAGTTTGTTGACATTCTCAGCACTGAGGACGGCACCATCCCAGTAGCCGCCCTTCAATACGAGCTGAGAATTCGCCTTGGCAAAGTTACGCAATGCCTTTGCAGCCTCTGGTGGTTCACCGTTGACGAATGCGATCGCGGTGGGTCCGTTGAGGAACTCATCGAGATCGTTGATTCCGGCTTCTTTGGCTGCAATAGCAGTGAGCGTATTCTTTACCACGGCGTAGCTGACGTTCTCACCGAGTGAAACGCGCAGATCTTTCATCTGCGCAACGGTGAGACCGCGGTACTCGGTCAGCAACACAGCGTCGGAGTTCTCAAACTGCTGTTTGAGCTCCTCTACTGCGGCTGCCTTGTCTGGCCTCGCCATGGTAGTTCCTTTCGTAAGTCGTGCGATCGTGTCCCGACACCAAAAAAGCGCTCCACGCAGGTATGCGTGAAACGCTTCGAATGATGAGATCATAGGAACTCATCGGAAGAATCTCGTGCTCACCTGCGCAGGTCACTCCATTGGAGTCTTCGTTTCCGGGCAACAGGATCCGATTGCGGATTCTGCTGGTTCCGAAAAGACCGACGGTCTTGGGTAGTTGAAGTCTATCGAAGGACTTCGCACCAAGTCCAATCGATGACAGAGATGCTGGCCACACTCCTGCTGGCGCCTGCCCGGCTGACACCACCGGTGCCCGCTGGCAAGCATCCGGACGCTGCGCAACCTGCAGAGAGGCTGCGCAGCGCCCGGAGAGCTGCTGTGGCACCGAGCGGATCAGTATTCGATGACGACGCGACCGTCGATCTTGCCGTGGATCATCTCGTCGAAGATGGCATTGATGTCCTCGAGCGGCCGCTTGCTGAACGTGGGATGGATCTTACCCGCTGCGTAGAACTCCAAGGCTTCCACCATGTCCTGGCGGGTGCCGACGATCGATCCGCGGATCGTCAGCCCCTTGAGCACGATGTCGAAGATCGGGGCCGGGAAGTCACCCGGGGGCAGGCCGTTGAAGACGATGGTTCCGCCTCGGCGAGTCATTGAGATCGCCTGTCCGAATGCCTTCGGATGCACCGCCGTGACAAGCACACCGTGTGAGCCTCCGACCTTCTCCTGGATGATGTCGGCCGGCTCCTCAGCAAAGGCGTTGACCGTGATCTCCGCTCCGTGCTTCTTCGCCAAGGCCAGCTTGTCGTCGGCCACGTCGACGGCGATGACGCGCATCCCCATCGCCACCGCGTACTGCACGGCGATGTGGCCGAGCCCGCCGATGCCGGAGATGACGACCCATTGCCCGGGCTTCACCTCGGTGCGCTTGAGACCCTTGTAGACGGTGACTCCGGCACACAGGACGGGCGCAATCTCATAGGGGTCAGATCCTTCGGGGATGATCGCGGCGAACTTCGTGTCGACGAGCATGTACTCACCGAAGGATCCGTCGATGCCGTAGCCGCCGTTGACCTGCTGCTCGCACAGGGTCTCCCACCCCTGGCGGCAGTGCTCGCAGGTTCCGCAGGCGCCCCACAGCCAGGCGTTGCCGATCATCTGGCCGACCTTGACATCAGTGACGCCGGGGCCGACCTTCTCGACGGTTCCGACACCCTCGTGTCCGGGGATGAGCGGAACCTTCGGCTTGACCGGCCAGTCTCCGTGGGCCGCGTGCAGGTCCGTGTGGCAGACACCGGAGGCGATGAGCTTGACCAGTGCCTGTCCCGGTCCCGGTTCGGGGATCTCATTGTCCCCGACGGTCAGATCTTTGCCGAACTCTTCGACGACTGCTGCTTTCATTCCTGACATCATTGACTCCTTTGTGATGATGGTGAATTGCTATTCAGGTGCGGGTGGATCGGTGCTGTACTCCAGTCAGCTCAGAAGAAGCCCTGGGCGTTCTCCGAGTAGCTGACCAGCAGGTTCTTCGTCTGCTGGTAGTGGTCGAGCATCATCAGGTGGTTCTCACGTCCGATGCCTGAGGCCTTGTACCCGCCGAAGGCCGCGTGTGCCGGGTAGGCGTGGTAGTTGTTGACCCACACACGACCAGCCTGGATGTCCCGGCCTGCGCGGTAGGCGGTGTTGCCGTTGCGCGACCAGACGCCGGCGCCCAGTCCGTAGAGAGTGTCGTTCGCCGTGGCGATGGCGTCGTCGTAGTCACTGAAGGTGGCCACCGAAACGACCGGGCCGAAGATCTCCTCCTGGAAGATCCGCATCTTGTTGTTGCCCCGGAAGATGGTCGGCTGCACGTAGTAGCCGCCGGACAGGTCCCCGCCGAGGTCGGCCCGGGCTCCGCCGGTGAGCACCTCGGCGCCCTCCTGCCTTCCGATGTCGAGATAGGACATGATCTTCTCGAACTGGTCGTTGGAGGCCTGCGCGCCCATCATGGTGTCGGTGTCCAGCGGGTTGCCCTGCACGATCCTCTTCGTCCGTTCTGCAACCGCCTCGAGGAAGGGATCGGCGATCGATTCCTGGACCAGTGCGCGCGACGGGCAGGTGCAGACCTCGCCCTGGTTGAGGGCGAACATGGTGAAGCCCTCTTGGGCCTTGTCCCAGTAGGCGTCATCCGAGGCATTGACGTCGTCGAAGAAGATGTTCGGGGACTTGCCGCCGAGCTCGAGCGTGACCGGGATGATGTTCTGCGAGGCGTACTGCATGATCAGGCGGCCCGTCGTCGTCTCTCCGGTGAATGCGATCTTCGAGATCCGCTTGTTCGATGCCAGGGGCTTGCCTGCTTCGAGCCCGAAGCCGTTGACGATGTTGAGGACTCCCTCGGGAAGCAGGTCGGCAATGAGTTCCATCAGGACCAGGATCGAGGCCGGAGTCTGCTCGGCAGGCTTGAGGACGATGGCATTGCCTGCGGCCAGCGCCGGCGCGATCTTCCACACGCCCATGAGGATCGGGAAGTTCCAGGGAATGATCTGACCGACCACGCCGAGCGGCTCATGGAAATGATAGGCCACCGTATCGTCATCGATCTGTGAGAGTCCGCCTTCCTGTGCCCGGATTGCTCCGGCGAAGTAGCGGAAGTGATCGATGGCCAGGGGAATGTCGGCGTTGAGGCACTCACGGACGGCTTTTCCGTTGTCCCAGGTCTCGGCCACCGCAATCATCTCGAGGTTCTCCTCGATCCGGTCAGCGATCTTGTTCAAGATCACGGCGCGTTCCGCGGGTGAGGTCTTGCCCCAGGCCGGAGCCGCCTTGTGCGCGGCGTCGAGTGCGAGCTCGATGTCCTCCGAGGTGCTGGCGGGCACTTCGCAGAACGTCTTACCCGTGATGGGCGTCGGGTTCTCGAAATAGTTCCCATTGACGGGAGCGACCCACTGTCCGCCGATGAAGTTCTCGTACCGTGACTTGTAGGTGACGAGCGATCCGTCTTGACCAGGCTGAGCGTAAACAGTCATTGCAACTCCTTTGATGCGTATGCGGCGATCGGATGTCTGTCTCCGATTGCTCCACACGCTACGCAGGGCAACGTTGCATGTGGGTTGCATCACGCATGGAGGGGTGTCAGCTGCAGCCCCTCGAACTCAGTATCCGAGAGCTTCGAGTCGCACGACGGCCGCGTTGCGTTCGGGTGCTTCGGGTGGGGCCAAGCGCAGCACCGACATCAGCACCTCCGAATCCTCCCGAGCTTCGGCCAATCCCGCATAGCGCCACAGCTGCTGCCAAGTTCCGTTCTGCAGCAGACTCTCCCGAATCAGCGCTTGCAGTTCAGCACCGATCTCCCGAACGCCGGGCGCATCGGATTCGGGCAGCACCTGCCCCTGATAGAAGTTGAGCGCGGTCTCCACGTCCCCTTGGGCCAGGCCCCGGTGCGTGCGTTCGACGTCGCTGTCGATGTCTCCCCGCAGTCGGTAGGGGCGGGCATCAAGGCGCAGGTCGCCGAGGTGGTCAATCGTTCTGCGCAGACGCGCGATCTCCGCCCGGACAGTGACTTCACTTCCACCGAGCGCCCACAGCCGGTCGGCGAGCCCAGCGCTGCTGATGCCGCCGGGGTTGCGCGCCAGGAGCAGCAGGATCTCAGCATGTCGTCCCGACAGCGTGATTCGGGTGCCATCCGGGCCCGATAGCTGGGGACGAGCCCCGGTGACTTCGAGGTAGGCACCGTCACCGGTACCGACAGACAGCCCACCGGAGTCCGGGGTGTAGAGCTTCGACAATCCGACGCCGGCGGCCTGAGCCGTGGAGTTCAGCAACGGCAGGACGATGGACGATACCGCGTCATCGCCGCCGGTGACGTCGATGATGCCAAGGACGTGACCGGTCAGCGGATGGGTCACGGGCACTGCACTGCAGCTCCACGAGTGCACCTCTGCGGAGAAGTGCTCGGCCTGACTGATCTGCACGGCACTGCGCGAGCGCAAAGCGAGTCCGGGGGCGGAGGTTCCCATCACGTCCTCCGACCAGTCAGTGCCCGGCAGGAAGCCCATGGATTCGGCACGGCTGCGGACGGCGCGCTCACCCTCGACCCACAGGAGACGCCCCTGCTCATCACCGAGCGCCACAAGCAGCCCTGCCTCCTTGGCGGGTTCGATCAGATGCGACTGCAGCAGGCCCATGATGGAGTGGAACGGATGACGGCGCCTCACCTCGGCGAGCTGATCGGCCTCATAGGCCATGCGCACACGTACTCCACCCGGATCACGAAGACGGCCAAGGGATCGGTTCCAGGACTCGAGGACGGCGGGGCGGACTCCCGGGCCCGAACTCTCCGGAGCGGTCAGTGATGCCAGATTGTCATGGGCACGACGGACGATGCGCTGATAATCATCGCGAAGCAGCGGAGTCGAATGCATGGCGGAGCTGTCCACCCCCATCGGCGGTTGGCACACAGTGGTCTTCAGTGATCACAATCTATCCGCGATACCTCCTCCGGGCAAGGCCGAATGATGGTTGCCGGGGAACAGAAAGGGCGGGAAGTGATCGCTCACTTCCCGCCCAGAACTGCTGAACGCGGTTCAATCCCTCAAAGGGATCAGACTACGCGCATCGATGAACCGTCGATCGGAACGGCAGGACCGTTCGATGTCGTCACGGTTGCCTTCGAGATGTAGCGGCCCTTCGAGGAGCTCGGCTTCAGACGAAGGATCTCTTCGATCGCTGCATCGAAGTTCTCCTGCAGTGCTTCCTCGGAGAAGGAGACCTTTCCGATGATGAAGTGCAGGTTCGAATGCTTGTCGACGCGGAATTCGATCTTTCCGCCCTTGATCTCGGTCACTGCCTTGGCGACATCCATGGTCACGGTGCCGGTCTTGGGGTTCGGCATCAGGCCACGTGGACCCAGAACCTTACCCAGACGTCCGACCTTGCCCATCATGTCAGGGGTGGCAACAGCCGAGTCGAAGTCGGTGAAGCCATTGGCCACCTTCTCCAGCAGGTCATCGGAGCCGACGAAGTCAGCACCTGCTTCACGGGCAGCTTCTGCACGGTCGCCGGCAGCGAACACCAGGACCCGAGCGGTCTTACCGGTACCATGCGGAAGGTTGACGGTGCCGCGCACCATCTGGTCCGCCTTACGTGGGTCAACACCCAGGCGGAGGGCGACCTCGACGGTGGCATCGTACTTCGCCACTGTGGTCTCTTTGGCCAGTGCGATTGCCTGAGCCGGTTCGTATGTCACATCTGCGGCGATCTTCTCTGCCGCGGCCTGATAGGCCTTTGAACGCTTTGCCATCTGCTTCTCTCCTTGCAGTCGTGGTGCGGGCTGCGCGAGCCCTACCACAGTGAAATGTCTGGTCTCAGACCTCGATGTCGGTGGTCACGCCCATGGAGCGAGCGGTGCCGGCGATGATGCGGTCAGCCTGATCCAGGTCATTGGCGTTGAGGTCAGGCATCTTCGTGGTGGCGATCTCACGAACCTGGTCGGCGCTCAGGTGAGCAACCTTGTCGGTGTGAGGAGTAGCCGAGCCTGACTTCACGCCTGCAGCCTTCTTGATGAGTTCTGCAGCCGGTGGGGTCTTGAGAATGAAGGTGAACGAACGATCTTCGAACACCGTGATCTCGACGGGAACGATGTTCCCGCGCTGGGACTCTGTTGCGGCGTTATAGGCCTTGCAGAATTCCATGATGTTGACGCCGTGCTGGGCAAGCGCCGGACCAATCGGAGGCGCCGGGTTAGCGGCACCTGCCTGAATCTGGAGCTTGACGAGGCCGGCTACCTTTTTCTTGGGAGGCATATTCGGTCCTTAATCTTGAAGTTTCGATGCGCCAGAGAAATACGGCGCATCGTCCGAAATCGGCTTCCGATGGGAACCGAGATCAAACCACACCAGTATTCCATGCCTGCAGACCCTGGAGCAAATGTCGGTGACAGGCATCACTGGGCGTGAATGACGAAAGGGCCCGGAGATCACCGGGCCCTTTCCTACCGTGAAAATCTGCTCAGAGCTTGGAGACCTGGTCGAAGCTGAGCTCGACGGGAACGTCGCGTTCGAAGATCGACAGCAGCACGGTGAGCTTCTGTGATTCCGGACGGATCTCCTGGATCGTTGCGGGGTGACCCTCGAAGGAACCCTCCTTGACGAGCACGGACTCGCCGACCTCGTACTCCACCTCGGTGATGGGGGCGGACTTCGCGGCCTGCTCGGCCTGCACACCTTCGGCGGCAGCGGCTTCGGCCTGGCGCTCTTCGAAGATCGGAGCGAGCATCGTGAAGACCTCGTCGATGGACAGAGGAGTCGGGTCGTAGGCGTTGCCCACGAATCCGGTCACGCCCGGGGTGTGGCGAACCGCGCCCCATGACTCATCGGTGAGTTCCATGCGCACGAGCACGTAGCCCGGAATGCGCACGCGACGGACCTGCTTGCGCTGGCCGTTCTTGATCTCGACGACATCTTCCATCGGCACCTGGGACTCGAAGATGAACTCTTCGAGGTTGAGGCTGATGGAACGGTTCTCAAGGTTCTGCTTGACGCGGTTCTCGTAGCCTGCGTAGGAGTGGATGACGTACCAGTCACCCTCCTGCATGCGCAGCTCCGACTTGAACTCTTCGGCCGGGTCGACCTCGTCGGCGGCAGATGCCTCATCCGTCTCAGCTGATTCGGCTGCTGCGTCATCGCCTGAGGCAACCTCAGCAGAGTCGGCTGCGGCGCTGTCATCGTCAGAGACGACATCCTCGCCGGAGACGGCGGCTTCGTCAGAGACGGCATCGTCGGCAGGTGTCTCTTCGGAGACAGCCTCGTCAGCGGATGCGTCTTCGACCTGCGCGTCGTCCGCGCTCACAGCGGAGGTTTCGTTCTCGACGTCTTCCACCACTGGTGCAACGCTCGACTCCTCTGGAGTGGCGTTCTGTGTCTCAGGGGTTTCCTGCTCAGGTGAACTGGTATCCGACACCGATCAATTCCTCGCTTCGCGTGTAGTGATTCCCATATGGGAGTGAAGGGTCTGCAACGTGTTTGAAATCCAAGTGATCACCGCTGGGGGTGAGTCACCACAATGGCCACAGCGGTGTTCCGCCGAAGACGAATCCGACGAGCTTGCCGAACACGAGGTCGAGAACTACCACGAGAAGCATCATGAAGAGGATGAAGCCCAGCACAACCAGGGTGTAATTGACCAGTTGCTTACGTGTCGGGGTGACGACCTTCTTCAGCTCCGCGATGACCTCGCGGAAGAACTGCAGGATTCGTCCGAAGAACCCGAGCTGCTTGCGACTGGTGCCTTTGGGCTCATCTCCAGTCTTCTTTGCCGGTGTGTCTTCCACACATCCTCACTCGGTCGGTTTCCATTGGGACAGCACAATTGTTCAAGCCCGTCGAGGACGGCGTTTCGCCGATATGACTCAAGCAGATATCAACTGCGCAGGGGTGACAGGACTCGAACCTGCAACCTACGGTTTTGGAGACCGTTGCGCTACCAATTGCGCCACACCCCTTCGATTCGACACCCTCGATTCGTGTTCCCCGAGTTGTGTCCAACCACGAGAAACGAGCATACCGTCTGTGACCGCAGTTAGTCGAACCGGGCTCCGCCAGCTGCCTGAACTCGACTTCATCACCCCTCAGTCCTCCTCGTTCGCGGGCTGAGTCTGCGGCGGCTGAGCGACCAGCGGCACAGGCTCGGGGAAGGTCTTCCATGGCTCGATCGTGACCGTCTTGTCGGGGCTGACAGTGACGATCTGGACGTCGATGGGCCGTTTGGTCCGATTGTCCACGCGCACGATGCTCAGCTCCGCGTCCATCTTCAGCGGCCCCGGGGTCAGGGCGTTCGCCAGGGCGCCGCCTGTCGTCGAACTCACATAGCGGACTCCGCTGCCCAGGGGCTCCGGGCCGACTCGCCTGTGCCAGTGTCCGCTGAGGCTGTACTGCGCACATCCGGAGCGCAGTGACGGAGCCCCGATCCGCGCATCGTGGATGAGCATGATGTCGAAGTCGCTCGCGCAGGCCTCGTCGTTGAGCTTCTGCGCGTACTGATCGGCGGTGAGATCGGTCTCAAGCTGCGGCCCCGACCCGAACACGGTCCGACGGGGGTCCGGTCCGCCGAAGAACGTCACTCCGCTCATCGTCGCACTCGTGTCGTCGAGGACCTTCCACCCCTTGCCTCTCGCGTGATTGGTGGTTTCGGCGGAGTCGTGGTTGCCCTTGACGATCATCCGCGGCAGCTTGTCCGGCAGTTCGTCGTCGAGCACGTCAAAGCAGTAGTTCTCCGCCGAGGTGCCCGTCATCGTCACGTCTCCCCCATCGATGTAGGCATCGGCCTCGCTCATCCGAGTCACCACGCCGACAACCCGGGCCATGCCGATGTTGCAGTGCAGGTCCGAGCCGAAGACGAATGTCGATACGTCAGCGTTCAGCCCTTCTGCGTCCCCACCGGGCCGAGGCACCAATCCCTGATCCGACCAGTTGCCGGTCTGGGGGCGCGTGGTCCATTGAGTGCGCAGGTTCTCCAGCACTTGGTCGTAGAAGGCGTCGTTGTCGTCGGCGAAGTCCTTGACCGCTGTGAACGCGGCATCGATGACCCCGCCGAGGCGGCCCGTGACCTGGGCACCCTCCAGTGGGGTCCCGTCGAAGGCGGGATCGGCGTCGAGAGGCTTGGGGCGGGTGAGGACTGCTGTGCCGACACTTGTCAGGACGAGGATGGTGACCAGACCGATGCCGATGAGCTCCTTGCCCACGAAAGCCCTCCCGATCCCGGCGAGCCGAACGGGCCCGAGGATGAACGCCAGGGCGACGACCGCACCGCTGATGAGGCAGACGGCCAGGGCCCACCGGGCCAGGATCGCTGTGGTCAGGCCGTCGACGACCTCGTTGACCTGTGCCTGTGGGGCCGAGAACAGGGAGGCATAGGAGGCGATGTCGCCGCCCAGGGCATCGACCGCTCCTCCCCCGACTCCCTGCTCCGATCCGTCGGAGGCGCCGTCTGACCCGTCGGGGGAATTACTGTCAGAACGCCGTTCGGAGGCACCTGTGTGGGAGTCGTCCTCGTCTGCTCCGGAGACCGGGATCTGACCGATGTCGACAGTGAGTCCCAGCCCCAGCGGCAGATAATCGTCTGCGGGGACGAGCAGTTTGCCCAGCGGACCGAAGTCAACGGTCAGCCGGGAGTCTGCCGTGATCTGATAGCTGGCCTCATGCGGGCCGAAGCTGAGATCAGCGCGTGCGGACAGCAGTGCCCATGGCAGGGTCACAGCTGCGACCACAGCAATGAGGATCAGCAGGGCTGAGGTTCTCCGGCGGGGCGACACGGGCTGCATTCCAGGGCACGGTCTCAGAGCGAGCAGGCGATGAACGTGGGTTCAGGCTCGAGGACGATGCCGAACTTCTCATTCACCCCGTCGACCACGGTGCGGGCGAGTTCGAGGACGTCCTCCGTCGCCGCCTGGCCGCGATTCGTCAGCGCCAGGGTGTGTTTGGTCGACAGGCTTGCCCGCCCCTCTCCGACGCTGAAGCCTTTGGAGAATCCCGCATGTTCGATCAGCCAGGCGGCCGAGGTCTTCGTCCGTCCTTCGATCGTCGATCCGCTGAGTGGATCGGTGACCGGGTAGCGCGGTGCCTCGGCGGGCAGCTCGGCAGGGTCGTCGACGATCGGGTTCGTGAAGAAGGAACCCGCTGACCAGGTGTCGTGGTCGCTTGGGTCCACAACCATGCCTTTGGACCTGCGCAGGGAGATGACGCTGGTGCGCACCAGCGTGGCCGGCACCGACTCCCCGATCTCGACGTCCAGCGCCGAGGCCAGCTGTGCGTAGCGCACCGGCAGTGAGTCCGGGCTGCGGTTCAGGTCGAAGGTCACCGACAGCACCAGGTACTGGGCAGTGCCCGTTCTCTGCTGCGCACGCTTGAGTGCCGAGGTGCGGTAGCCGAACTCCAGTTCGACGGCGCTGAGGTGACGGACCTGACCGGCGAGGCGATCGAAGACCTCGACCGAGGTGATGAGTTCGGCGACCTCTGTCCCGTAGGCGCCGACGTTCTGGATCGGAGTCGCTCCGACGGAGCCGGGGATCCCGGACAGGGCCTCGAGACCCGAGAGACCGCAGCCGAGGGTGAAGGCGACGAATTCGTCCCAGTTCTCCCCCGCCTCGGCGGTGACACGGGTTTCGGTCTCCGAGGTATCGGTCATCGTCACTCCCTTGGTGGCGATCACGCACACGTCGGCGTCGAAGCCGGAATCGGAGACGAGGAGGTTCGATCCGCCGCCGATGAAGAGGACATCGGCCGCGGGCTGCGCCGACAGACTCAGGGGATGGTCACGAGAGAAGTCCACGAGTTCGTCCCTGGTCTCGCCGATGTGCAGCTTGGCTGCTGGGCCGCCGAGATGGAACGTCGTGAACTCTGCCAGATCCTTCGTCACCGCGAGACTCGGATCTGAGTGCGGCTGAGCACATCCTGGTCACCGGACTTCACCGTGACGTCGATGCGGGCGGTGCCCACAGCTCCGTCGACGGCCCCGACCACCGCGGCCATCGACAGGGTGGCGGTGGGTGTGGCCGGTGTGCCGGATTCGGCGTCGGGGACGAGCACCGGCGCGGAGAACCGTGTCCGGTAGTCGACGATCGCGCCCGGATCGCCGATCCATTCGACGACGGGGGCGATGACGACGGCCATCGAGAGCATGCCGTGGGCGATGACTCCCTCAAGACCCACCTCGGTGGCGAAGCGTTCGGACCAATGGATCGGGTTGTGATCGCCTGAAGCACCCGCGTAGTCGACGAGCGATGCTCGCGACAAGGGGATCTCGGCTTCGACGACGGTGTCTCCGATGGTCAGTTGGGAGAAGTCGGTGACGCTCATTCTCCGTCTCCTCTCACGACGATGGTCGAGCTCACTGTGACGACAGGCTGTTCGGCGGCGTCGGTGATCTCTGTGCGGGTGGTGATCATGGCGTTGGAGCCCGACGCGCGCACGCCGTCGACGTGGGTCGTGGCGTCCAGGCTGTCACCGGCGACGATGGGCCGGGTGATGCTGAACTGCTCCGAACCGTGAACGACCTTGGAGAAGTCGATGCCGGACTCGGGGTCACTGATGTAGGCCGCTTCGGACTTCTGCGCGATGATCACGGCGAAGGTGGTCGGTGCCACGACGTCGTGATAGCCCAGGGCGGTCGCTGCCTCGGGCTCGAAGTGGTAGTCGGCCTTCGCATTGGTGGCCAGCGCGAATTCCGCGACCGCCTCCCGCGACACCTCATAGGGGCGTGGCAGAGAATAGCTGGTTCCCTGCTTATCGGTATTCACCGGCATAGTGGCTCTCTTTCGAAAAGACGTGGTGATCCCAGCCTAGCGGCCCCTCACCACGCGAGGGGAATTCACCCGACTGGTGCGCTCGACCTCGGATTTGACCGCGAATTCGCATCGGGTTCATCCAATTGATGCACCATCGTCCTCAGCCCCGAAAACTGATATAGGTTGTTGTCCACATCACGTTTGACGTTCGACGTCCGAATCATCGCCGCGATGAAGCGGGCGGACGGCTCAGGTGACTGCGAGCAGTGAGGCCAGATGTATTGACAAGGAGTAGTGCCATGACGAAAAAACCTGCAGGCCCAACCCCGTCGAAGACGGCTGGGAACACGGACGGGCCGGGCACGCCGGCCAGCACGCCCGGCACGGGAGCAGGCTCGAACAGGCGTGTGGTCAAGGACGCTGTCGCGGTTCCCGGCACCGGTCGACCAGCCACCTCGACCGAGGCCCGCATCCCCGATGCCGCTGCCGCCCCGCCCCGGGCAGTGCCGGCAGCCGCGCCCGCCCCAGTTTCCACCTCGGCGCCGGATCCGGCAGATGTCGAAGTCCATGTCGGCACCGATGCCGCCTATGCGGGCAAGGAGGCCGAACGGGTCCAGATCCGACGGCCGCTGCGCAACATCTCCGAGGTCCGCCACTTCTTCCGCACCAACATCACACCGATCTATTTCATCGGTGCGACCCCATTCAACCTGCTCGGCCTCGACCGCTGGGTCCGGAACTTCTCCTACATCACGTACTACGACGGATGGGACGGCGGGCACCCCCGCGTGTTCTCCCCGCGCTACAAGCCGTTCGTCGAATTCGACAGTGGTGAGGCGATCAACAACTGGCTCCTCCTCAACGCCGAGGTGCGCGCCCATATGACGGCGAACATACCCCACGGTGAACGGCCCAAGGTGGCCATGGTCTTCTTCGACGAGGAGACCGAGCGAATCTGCCGCGAACTCGGCTACGACCTCATCCTGCCCTCGGCGACGCTGCGCAACCAGCTCGATTCGAAGATCGAGACGACGAAGCTCGGCAATGAGGCCGGGGCCTTCTCCGTGCCCAATGTGCTCACCACAGCCGACACATATGCGCAGCTCAACGCCGAGGCCGAGAAGGAGAACCTGGGCACCGACCTCGTTGTCCAGACCCCCTACGGGGATTCGGGGAAGACGACGTTCTTCATCGCCGCCGAGGAGGACTGGAACCGGCACAAGCACGACATCATCGGCGAGCAGCTGAAGATCATGAAGCGCATCAACAACACGCCCGTGGCGGTGGAAGCGGTGATCACCAGCAGCGGAGTCGTCGTCGGCCCGTTCCTCACCGAACTGGCCGGCTTCGCCGAGCTCACCCCGTACAAGGGCGGTTGGTGCGGCAATGAGATGACCCCCGATGTGCTCACCGCCGACCAGCGCACCCGGGCCAGGGAACTGGTGCGGCGCATGGGTGAGGGACTGCGCAAGCGAGGCTACCGCGGCTTCTTCGAGGTCGACGTGCTCGTCGATCTGGATTCCGATGACGTGTATCTGGGCGAGCTCAATCCGCGCATCTCAGGAGCCTCGGCGATCACCAACGTCACCGCCGGCGCCTATGCCGACGTACCGCTGTTCCTGTTCCATCTGCTCGAATACCTCGACGTCGAGTTCGATCTCGACGTCGATGAGATCAATGAGCGGTGGGAAGAGCTCTCCGGGGCTGATGAGTGGAGCCAGATGGTCATCAAGGAGACCGCTGACATCACCGAGTACATCACGCACTCACCGCTGACCGGTCAGTACTTCCTCGATCAGTACGGGACTCTGACCTACAAACGCGCCGCGCTCGACTGGCATCCCCTGCAGAACGGCAATGAGGTGTTCTTCCTGCGCATCTTCGGGGCCGGAGAATACCGGTGGAAGGGCGCCGACCTCGGTGTGCTCGTAACGAAGAACCCGCTGCAGACCAAGGCCGGGGGTCCGAACGCACTGAGCATCCGGGCCAAGCACTTCATCGATTCGATCCGTGCGATGTACGCCGGTGTGCCTGTTGCTGTGGAGGATCCCTCACCGGCTCTGGGCGGCCCAGGAGCAAAGGGCGATTGACATCCGTGGTGGTAATCTCTTCACGGACTGACGCAAATACTGCCGACTGCACGAGACGAATTCGAAGAGGTGGAGAGTGACCGAGACGTCGCCGGACAATACTGTGCCCGTCGCCCCCGTCATCGACAAGGACAACTGGCAGGACGCCGATAACGTCCGCTGGTCCTTCCAGCACGTCGATCAGGTGCTGCCCACCACGCCGATCTCTCGCGGGGCCGGACCTGTGGCAGAACTGCCCGTGGAGCTGCAGGACCTGGGCAGCATCGAGGTTCCGAAGACCGAGTTCTCCGAGGCTCGCAGCGTGCGCAGCGTCATCGAGGCCAGCGACACGGATGCGTGGATGGTCATGCACAACGGCACGGTGCTCACCGAGGAGTACTTCTCCACGATGCGCCCGGAGACCGAACACCTGCTGATGTCGGTGAGCAAATCACTCGTCGGCACGGTGGCCGGTGTGCTCGTGGGCGCCGGGGATCTCGATCCGAACCGTCTGGTCACCGATTACGTCCCCGAGCTCGCCTCCTCCGGATATGCCGGGGCCACGGTGCGTCACATCCTCGACATGCGCTCGGGAATCAAGTTCTCGGAGAACTACCTCGACCCGAAGTCCGAGGTCAGGCAGATCGAGGAGTCGATCGGCTGGTCTGAGACGAGCCCCGAGGGCCAGGCCAAGGGCATGTATGAGTTCCTGACCACGCTGGAGGCGAAGTCCGAGCACGGTGGGGTCTACGAATACCGTTCGTGTGAGACCGATGTGCTTGGTTGGGTGTGCGAGAAGATCGCCGGTGAGAGCATGCAGGCCCTCATGTCGCGCGTGCTGTGGTCGCGGATCGGAGCCGAACGCGATGCGCTCATCGCCACCGACCAGTACGGTGTGGGCATGTTCGACGGTGGCATCAACACCACTCTGCGCGACCTCGCTCGCTTCGGCTACCTGTATGCGAACCAGGGAGTCTCCCTCACCGGTGAACAGGTGGTACCGACCTCGTGGGTCGGGGACACGCTCACCGGCGATGCGGACACCAGGAAGGCCTTCGCCGACGGTCCCGATGACAATCGGATGCCCGGCGGGATGTATCACAACCAGTTCTGGTTCCCCTTCCCGGATTCGCACGCCTTCCTCGCCTTGGGCATCCACGGGCAGATGATCTACATGAACCCGGGAGCCAACTTCGTCGGCGTCAAGCTCTCCAGCTGGGGCCTGCCGCAGGATGCTACCAAACTGTTCCCCACGATCCGGGCCTTCGACGCCCTGGCGAAAGCAATCAGCGCACCGATCGTCGACTGACTTCTCCGGCGCGCTGTGCAGCACGCGGCAGCTCAGTGAAACACGCGGCGGCTCAGTGAAACTTGCGGCTGCTCAGTGCTTCAGGTGGCGATTCGCACTGTGCGGAACGGCGAGAACCACAGGCCGACAGCAGCCAGGGTGAAGATCCCAGCGGCGATGATCAGCGCGAGTTCAGAGCTCGTGGCGGCAGCGAGGGCTCCGGCCAGCGGCGACACGATGACCACGACTGCGCGATTCGTCGATCGCATCGTCGTGTTCGTCCGCGCCTGGAAACCGTCGGGAGTGATCGACTGTCGGTAGGCCATTTCGTGGGAGTTGCTCACCCCGATGCCGAATCCGTGGAGGAAGACTCCGATGAAGAGGACGGGCACCGCAACGGCGCTGACCGTTGCCGCCAAGAGGACGAGTACTCCGCAAGCCGAGCACACGTGCGCGAGGATCACCGCCCGACCATTGCCCAGCCGCTTCCCCGCCGCACGAGAGCTCAGCGCGCCGATCATTCCGCCTATGCCGCTGCCGGCCATGACGATGCCGAACCAGAAGGTGTCGACGCCGATGTCGTTGAGGAAGAAGTCTGCGGTGACAGCCGCAAGGATGGCCTGCGCGGCGAACCACACATGGGTCCATACGGCGAGATCTCTCAGGCTCGGAGTCGAATAGACCCACTTCAGCCCGGCTCCGATCTCCCGGCGCAGGTTCGGCTCGGCAGATTCTTCGGCCCGCGATCGGCTCGGCTCCTCAACGTGGATGAGAGAGACGACGACCGCCGAGAACAGGAAGGTGCCTACATTGACGAGCACAGCGAACGGTGCCGCGACGACCGCGAGCAGCGCACCGCCGATGGCCGGACCAGCCGTCTCGGCGACGGCGTTGGTCCCGTCGATCCTGGCATGGGCAGACTGCAGGCTCCGTGTCGGAATGAGACGGGGCACGAAGGCCTGTGAGGCACTGTCGTTGATGAGAGTCGCCGTTCCCAGAACCGCTGCAAGCAGAAGCAGCGCGCTCAGATTCAGCAGGTCCAGGTACCACAGCACCGGAATCGCACACAGCAGCAGCGCACGCACGAGGTCGCTGGCAATCATGACGGGCCTGCGGCGAACCCGATCGATGAGCGCACCCAGCACGAGGCCCAGGAGGAGATAGGGAAGCCACCTCGCTGCGTTCATCCAGCCCAGGCCGACGGTTCCCGCGTGCAGGTAGTCGACGACGATGACCTGCAGGGTCAGGATGGTGATCCAGCTGCCGAATCCCGATACGGTTTCGCCCGCCCAGAACCACCGAAAGGCTCGGGGCAGCTGCGCGCTCATGGCTTCAGGTTAGCAAGACACTGTCTTGCGAGGTCACAGGCCCAAGTGCGCGATCTCTGCTGCTTGCTGGCCGAGGATCGCTCTGGCGATTGCGTCGCCGATGAGCGGACCCATCGTCAGCCCGCCCGCACCGAAGCCGGAAGCCAGCCACAGGTCTTGCGCACCGGGGACAGCCCCGGCATAGGGCAGCCCGCTCGTGCGCGTGGACATGGGCCTGACTCCGACTCTCGTCTCCAACACCGTGGCCTCTGCGAGTCCGGGAGCGATCCTCAGTGCGTCGTCAAGGACCTGCTTCTGTCCTGCAGCTGTTGTGCGGACGTCGAATCCGACACCGTCCTCACGGGTAGCGCCGATGACGACTCTGCCTCCGTCGAAGGGAGTGATGTAGTGGTGGTCGAGCGGGTGCACAGTCGGCCATGGCGAGGTGTTGATCCCGTGCAGACCCAGGTGAACCAGCTGCCCTCGCTGCGCGGTGATCGCCACGCTATGACCAAGCCGCTGCAGCATCTCCGTGCTCCGGGCTCCACCGGCGACGACGATGGCGTCGAAGTCCTCCGTCGCCGAGGTGGTCCCCACCTTCCAGCTGCCGCCTCGGTGTCCGGTGGAGACAGTTCTCGCCGAATCGTGCACAAGCCGGGCGCCGTAGGCGTGTGCTCCGGTCAGAATGGCATCTCGCAGGGTGCGACCATTGACTCGACCGCCCCCGGTGATGAACAGGCCCGTCATCTCCGGGGCGATCGGCGGGAAGATCTCGCGCAGATTCGCAGAGTCCATGTCGTGGACCTCGCCGGCAACGGACCCGGCACCTGCGGCACGATCACGGATGAGTCGGGCCGCCTCGGCGAGCACGACAGGATCTGAGTTGACGACGAGTGCACCGGATCTGCGGTATCCCAGATCGGGGATCCCCAGAGCGCTGAGGCGGTTGAGGAAATCCGGGTAGAAGTTGCCTCCGGCGGCATAGGTCTCGTAGTAGGCGCCGGTGCTCGTCGAGACCCACGGAGCAATGATGCCAGCACTGGCGGCGGTCGCCTGACCGGCCATGGCATCGTCGAAGATGGTGACGCTGACCTCGCGTGAAGCCAGGCCGAATGCGACCGAGGCGCCTGCGATTCCGCCGCCGATGACGGCAACCCGAGCTGATGTGTCGATCACGGAAGTGCGTCTCCTCTAACGAGTGCGAACCTTGCTTGGGGGCTGTTGATCACCTCGAGCCTACGCCCACCAGCTTCTGATTCGGCTCAGGTGCCGGAGTGGGATTCGCTCCTGACCTGATCACGGGCCTCACGCAGCATGGCCTCTCGAGTTGCGATCTTCACTCGCTCACGACCTTCGGCTTCGCCGAGCGCCTTCTCTGCTGTCTCCAGCCGGTGGTAGCCCTCCCAATCCACGTAGTCGACGCCCTTGGACTCGAGGAGTTCGACGATCGAGTCCTCATCGGGGAACAGCGGTTCGGTGAGTACGCCGGCGGCGCGGTCATCGAGGATGTGCCCGATCGTCTCCAGGGCATCGCCCTTGGTATGACCGATGAGTCCGACAGGACCACGCTTGATCCAACCGGTCGCGTACACGCCCTGGACGACATCGGCCTCAGCCGCCGAAGCCTGCTCTCCTGTGTCCACGACTCGTCCCTCGTGATTCGGGATCACACGCTTGGCCTCGTCGAAGGGCAGCTGCGGCAGAGGCGTGCCGGCATAGCCGACGGCGCGATAGACGGCCTCGACGTCCCAGTCGATGAACTCTCCCGTGCCCGTGACTCCCCCGGTGCCGTCCAATTCCTGGCGTTCCGTGCGCAGGCCGGTCACAGCATCCTCGCCGAGGATGGCCACCGGCGCGTGGAGGAAGTGCAGGTGCAGACGGCGCTTGGCCCCCACCGGCTCACGCATAGTGAAGTCGGTCAGTGTCTTCGCAACCTGCTTGGTCTGGTTGTTCGACTCGATCGCGGCCAGCGACCCGTCGTCGAACTCATAGTCTTCGGGATAGACGATGATGTCGACGTCCTTGACATGCCCCAGTTCACGCAGCTCCAAGGGGGTGAACTTCGCCTGCGCAGGACCGCGCCGACCGAACACGTGCACGTCGGTGACCTTCGAGGACTTCAAACCCTCGTAGACATGATCAGGGATCTCGGTGGTGTGCATGTCATCGGCCTGCTTCGCCAGCACACGTGCCACATCCAAAGCGACGTTGCCGTTGCCGATGACCGCAACCTTCTCCGCATCCAACGGCCAGGTCTGGGCAACATCCGGATGCGAGTCGTACCAGTTGACGAAGTCAGCAGCACCGTAGGAGCCAGGCAGATCGACTCCGGGCAGGTTCAACGAGGCATCGATGAAGCAGCCGGTGGAGAAGATCACCGCGTCATAGCGATCGGTCAGCTCGCCCAAAGCGATGTCGGCACCGTACTCGACGTTTGAGAACAGGCGGATGTCACCGCGATCGAGGACCTTGATGAGGGCATTGATGATGCCTTTGATGCGTGGGTGATCGGGGGCCACTCCGTACCGGACCAGGCCGAACGGTGTCGGCAGCCGGTCGAAGAGATCGATGCTGATCTCGAAGTCACGCTCGGCTTTGGTCAGCAGGTCGGCCGCGTAGATGCCGGCAGGGCCGGCGCCCACGATGGCCACGCGGAAGGGATTCGTCGTCATGGTTCTCCTCAGGACAGTCAGTCGTCGGTGTTCTGGGGCGGCAGGGCCGCGATCAAGGGGTGGTCGCCGTCGATGACTCCGTGCGCGGCGGCTCCGCCCGGGGATCCGATGGTGTCGAAGAAGTCGACGTTCGCAGAGTAGTAGGCTTCCCATTCGTCGGGGACGTCGTCTTCGTAGAAGATCGCCTCGACGGGGCAGACGGGTTCGCAGGCGCCGCAGTCGACGCATTCCTCGGGATGGATGTAGAGCGAGCGGCTGCCCTCGTAGATGCAGTCGACGGGGCATTCGTCGATGCAGGCACGGTCCTTCAGGTCGACGCAGGGTTGGGCGATGATGTAGGTCATGGGTTCCTCATGAGTTCTGGCTCGGACACCTGCGCTGCGGCGAAGGCTCCGACGGCATACGGGCTCAAGGCCACGACGTCACCGGCGATGACAACGGCCGGTGAGCGGACACCTCGGCGTGCGGCCTGGAAGGCGATCGTATCGAGAGTGCCGACAGTGACCCGCTGGTTGTCTCCGAACCCGTCTTCGATGATCGCGACAGGGCAGTCTCCCCCGCGGGCGCCGCGGGCCAGAATCATCGCCGAATGCGCCAATGTGCCGATGCCCATGAGCACGACGACCGTGTGGTCGCGTCCTCCGCCGAGTTCGGTCAGCTGATCGTGGCCGGTGATGACCGTGTACGCAGTGGCCAGTCCCCTGTGAGTCAGCGGGATTCCGGCAACGGCAGGAACCGAGTTCGCACTCGTGACTCCCGGCACCACCTGCACCTCGACGCCGGCTTCGTGGCAGTGGGCGAGCTCTTCGCCGCCGCGGCCGAAGACGAACGGGTCTCCGCCCTTGAGCCGGACCACACGGCGCCCGGCGCGAGCCTGTTCGACGAGGATCTCATTGATCCGCTGCTGCGGAACCGGATGGTGCCCCGGGGTCTTGCCGACGTCGATGATCTCGGCGTCGAGTGACTCCCCGCGCTCGGTCTCGAGCTGGTCGATGACCGAACGCGCGCCGAGGCGGTCCGCAACGATAACCTCGGCCGCTTCCAACGCGCGCAGGCCTTTGACGGTCAGCAGGCCGAGATCACCGGGTCCCGCACCGATGAGCAGCACGCTGCCCGGTGCCTGAGGAGTGAAGAGACTCATGACACTTCGTCCTCGGGAGTGTGGATTCCTGCGGCCACGGTGGACCCGGTCTGCGGATCGATGATGAGGAAGCCGCCCGCGCGTCCGTGCTCGCGGAAGTCCGCGATCGGCAGGGCGGTGGCCAGCTTCACCTCGGCAGTGCCGATGTCGTTACCGGCGAGCACCTCGGCGGGTTCGGATCCTGAGGTCAGCAGGTTGTGCTTCGATTCGATCGTCACGATCGCCTTGACCGTCGAGGTGCCGGCCTTGACGAGCACCCGGTCACCGGAGCGCAGTCCCTCGGAGGTGAAGGGGAAGACCTCGGCCCGCAGTGCCTTGCGAGGTTCGGGCAGGCTTCCGGCAGCGGCGAGAACGCTGCCGCGCGCGGTGTCGATGTCGTCGGCCAGACGCAGCGCCACGGACAGCGGGGCGCCCGCGGTCTCCAGCGGGCCATTCGCCGTGTCGATGCCGACCACAGTGGTCCGCAGACCGGCCGGATGAACGTCGATCTCATCGCCGAGGCGGATCCGTCCTGACGTGACCTGGCCCGTCACCGCCCGGTAGTCGCGGAACTCATCAGGGTCGAGTCCCGGTGCCAGGCCGCCCTGCGGGCGCAGCACGGACTGCACGTCGAGGCGGAAGGGCTCGAGGTCGGCCGTGTCCTCTTCCTTGCTGGGCAGGTTCTCGAGCAGCTCCAGCAGCGCGGGACCCTGGTACCACGGCGTGTTCGCCGAAACCTCGGCCACATTGTCACCAGCCAGTGCAGAGACCGGGATCAGATGAGCCGAGTCGAGTCCGATCTCAGCCGTCAGCGCTTCGATCTCGGCCTTCACCTTCGCGTACGCCACCTGATCGTAGTCGAGGAGGTCGATCTTGTTGATCGCGAGGATGACGTGCCCGATGCCCAGACGGTGGACGACTGTGAGGTGGCGTCGGGTCTGTTCTGTGGCTCCGGTGCGCGCGTCGATGAGGACGACGACGGCGTCGGCGGTCGTCGCTCCGGTGACCATGTTCCGGGTGTACTGGACGTGTCCGGGGCAGTCGGCGAGGATGAACGACCGTTTGTCGGTGGCGAAGTAGCGGTAGGCGACGTCGATCGTGATGCCCTGTTCCCGTTCGGCCCGCAGGCCGTCGGTGAGCAGGGCGAAGTCGAATTCGCCTCCGACGAAGCCGCGTTCCTCACTGGTGCGTGTCACGGCTTCGAGCTGGTCGGCGAGGATTGCCTTCGCATCGTGGAGGAGTCGACCCACGAGCGTCGATTTGCCGTCGTCGACGGAGCCGGCCGTGGCGAAGCGCAGCAGCGTCTTCGTCTGCGTGGCAGCGGTGGTGTCTGGTGTCGTGGTCATCAGAAGTATCCGTCCTTCTTGCGGTCTTCCATCGCCGCGGCCGAGATCCGGTCGTCGGCGCGGGTCGCTCCGCGTTCTGTCACAGTGGTCACAGCCACCTCGGCGAGGACCGAGGAGATGTCGTCGGCGTCGGATTCCACGGCGCCCGTGCAGCTCATGTCGCCGACGGTGCGGTAGCGCACCGACTTGCGGATGACGGACTCGTCGGGCCGCGGGGCCGAGAACTCACCCGTTGACCACCACATGCCGTCGCGCTGGAAGACCTCGCGCTCGTGGGCGTAGTAGAGGTGGGGCAGGGCGATGTTCTCCCGGGCGATGTAGCTCCACACATCGAGTTCGGTGAAGTTCGAGATCGGGAACACGCGCACGTGCTCGCCATTGACATGGCGACCGTTGTAGAGGTTCCACAGCTCGGGGCGCTGATTGCTCGGATCCCACTGGCCGAATTCATCGCGCAGGGAGAAGATGCGCTCCTTGGCGCGGGCCTTGTCCTCATCACGGCGGGCTCCGCCGAAGACGGCGTCGTATCCGCCCTCGGCGATCGCGTCGATGAGCGGCTGGGTCTGCAGGGTGTTGCGGGTTCCGTCGGCGCGCTCGTGCAGGCGACCGTCGTCGATGTAGTCCTGGACCTTCGCCACGCTCAGGTCGATGCCGTAGCGCGCGGCGGTCTCATCGCGGAACTTCAGAATCTCCGGGAAGTTGTGGCCGGTATCGACGTGGAGAAGACCGAACGGGATCTTCGCAGGCCAGAAGGCCTTGGCCGCGAGGTGGAGGACGGTGACGGAATCCTTGCCGCCGGAGAACAGCAGCACTGGCTTCTCGAATTCGGCGGCGACCTCGCGGATGATGTGGATCGCTTCGGATTCGAGGACGTCGAGGGTGGACAGTGGTGTGTGATCGATGCTCATACGTGCAGCCCGCATTCTGTTTTCGAGGTTCCAGCCCAACGGCCGGCACGGGGGTCCTCCCCCTCGGCCACGGGGTTGGTGCAGGGCTGGCATCCGATGGACGGATATCCCTGCGACAGCAGTGGATTGACCGGCACGTCGAAGGCACCGGCGTAGTCGAGAAGATCGTCGAAGGACCAGGCAGCCAGAGGGTTGACCTTGACCAGCCCGTTCTTCTCATCGAAGGTCACCAGCGGCGTATTCGCGCGGGTCGGTGCTTCGTCCCGGCGGACTCCGGTGAACCAGAGTTCGTAGCCGGCCAAAGACTTCTTCAGGGGTGCGACCTTGCGCCGGGCGCAGCAGAGGCCGGGGTCGCGGTTGAACAGCTCGGCACCGAATTGGGCATCCTGCTGTGCCACGGTCTGTTCCGGGAGGACGTCGACGATGTTGACGTCGACCTTCGATGCCACCTCGTCGCGGGTCGAATAGGTCTCCGCGAAGTGGTAGCCGGTGTCGAGGAAGAGCACGTCGACGCCGGGCAGGTACTGGGCGACATAGTGCGGCAGGGCCGCGTCTGCCATCGAGCAGGCCACCGCGCAGGTGGAGGTCTCGAAGTTGCGTGAGACCCAGCGGATGACGTCGGCCGGGTTGGCCTCGGCCACCCCGTTGTCGGGATCGCCTGCCAGCTCCTTGGCCCCCGCCTCGGCGAGGGACTTGAGTTCCTCGATGTCGCGCCGGTGGCGGGTAGGCGTGGGCAGCGCTTCTGCGGTTCGGGTTTCCGTGGTGCTCATACCAACTCCTCATCGTCGACTCGGTGTGCCCATTCGGAGAACGTCTCCGTCTCGCCTCGCGCGTCGAGGAACCGGCGGACGAGCTTCTCGACGTAGTCGCTGAGGTTGTCGACCGTGACCTTGAGGCCGCGGACCGTGCGGCCGAGGCCGGCTTCGTCGCGGTCCTTCGAGGCCAACCCCCCGCCGACGTGGACCTGGAACCCGGGAACCTGCTCACCCTCGTCGGTCGTCACGATCTGACCCTTGAGCCCGATGTCGGCGGTCTGAATGCGTGCGCACGAATTCGGGCAGCCGTTGAGGTGGAGACTGATCGGGTGGGGCAGGTCGATACCCGCGAGGCGCTCTTCGAGCGTCGTCACCGCATCGGCGGCAGTCTGCTTAGTCTCGACGATCGCGAGCTTGCAGAATTCGATGCCGGTGCAGGCCATGGTCGAACGGCGGAACAGGTCCTTCCGGCTGGAGAGGCCGAGGGCATCGAGGCCTGCGACGACCTCGTCGATGTCTGCTTCGTCAATGTCGAGGAGCAGGACCTTCTGATGCGGAGTCGTGCGCAGTCGCGTGGATCCGAACTTCTGCGCCAGATCGGCGATCTGATTCAGCAGGGTGCCCGAGGCGCGACCTGCGATGAGGCTGACTCCGATGTAGTACTTTCCGTCGGCCTGCTTGTGCACGCCCACGTGATCGCCCGCTGTCATAGGCTTCTCCGGGGCAGGACCGTCGGCGAGCTTGTACCCGAGGTACTCGGTCTCGAGGACCTCACGGAACTTCTCCGGGCCCCATTCGGCGATGAGGAACTTCAGACGTGCCTTGTTGCGCAGACGGCGGAAACCGTAGTCGCGGAAGATCTCCGTCACGCCGAGCCAGGTCTCGACGACCTGGTCGGGCGCGACCCACACGCCGAGTCGCTCGGCGAATCGGGGAACCACCGACAGTGCTCCGCCGACCCACAGGTCGTAGCCGATGCCCTTCTCAGGATGTTCGACGGCGACGAACGAGCAGTCGTTGATCTCATGGACGACGTCCTGGCTGGGATGGCCGGTAATCGCCGTCTTGTACTTGCGGGGCAGGTTCGACAGACTCGGGTCGCCGATGTAGCGGCGCGAGATCTCTTCGATCGCCGGTGTCGGGTCGATGAGCTCATCGGCGGCGATGCCCGCCACGGGAGAACCGAGGATGACACGTGGGACGTCGCCGCAGGCCTCGGTCGTCTGCAGGCCCACGGATTCGAGGCGCTCCCAGATCTCGGGCACATTCTCGATTTCGATCCAGTGGAGCTGAATGTTCTGTCGATCGGTGAGGTCGGCACTGCCGCGGCCGAAGTCGTTCGAGATGCCCGCGATGGTGTGCAGCTGCTCGGTGGTGAGCTTGCCACCATCGATGCGGATCCGGAGCATGAAGTACTCATCCTCGAGCTCATGCGGCTCGAGCTTGGCCGTGCGGCCGCCATCGATGCCGGGCTTCCGCTGCGTATACAGTCCCCACCAGCGGAAACGAGCATGCAGATCATCGTCGGTGATCGAGGCGAAGCCGCCCTTCGAATACACCTCTTCGATCCGGGTGCGGACGTTGAGGCCGTTGTCCTCGGCCTTGTCGACTTCATTTTTGTTCAACGGTTCCTGACCGTCGATCTTCCACTGACCGTTTGACTTCTTCGGTCGGGCCGGCCGCGTGGAAGCCCCAGACCTCGGAGTCTGCTTGATCTCTTCTACATGTGCGGACACGATCGTCTCCAAACGCTGCTGTGAACCTTTGTTGAGTCACGCTACAAGAGATATCGATTGCTCAACAAATTAGGGTCCCCAATCGTGTCGTTTAGTGACACATGACGACATAAGTAGAACGATGACGATCCTGGTCGTAGAAATTGACCCCGGTTCAGAGTGCTGCGATTACCCGGTCACGAACGACGTCGACCAGCAATGGCGGGGTCTCCGCGCCGTCGTGGAGCAGCGGTCGAGCAAGGATCTCGCGAGAGCCGGAAATGAGCGTCGAAGTGAGATCCTGGAAGAATCCCGGCGCCAGAAGATAGCTCGAGAGCACTGTGCGTGCACCAGACCCACGTTTCTGCTCAACAATATCGCCCAGGCGGTCTCCCCCGCCGGCATGAAACCCTGCAACGACGGGCCTCGAGAGCTCATGAGCCAGAGATTCAGCCATGTCCAGGCAGGCATCGTTGGCTCTGTCGTCGCTTGATCCTGCGGCCGCGAGCACCACCTGGTCCTCGGCTTCGAGGTCCGGCAGACGCTCAGCCAGAATGCGGGCAAGACGAGGGTCCGGTCCCAGCGTCGGCGTCAATCGGATGTCACGACTCTCGGCTCGCACGCTCGCTTCGGGTCGGTCAGCGCCTGGCTTCGTTCGTCCATCGGCGCCTCCCGCGGCACGGACGGCTTCAGCGAGGTCGACATGCACGTGATAGCCCGGGGAGAGCAGCAGCGGTACGAGGATCACTGGGGCATCGGACGGCAGGGTCGAGAGCACCTCGGCGACATCAGGGTGCTGGACATCGACGTGGCCGAGCATCACCTCGGCGGCCAGTCCTCGGCAGTGCAGATCCTCGGTGACGGCGCAGGCGAGCGCTTCGATGACCCTGCGCCCCTCTGGCGACGAGGTGCCGTGGGAGATGAGACCGATCGATGGCAGGGTCATTCAGATCACTTCCAGTGGCAGCGGCGATGTCGGGGCGGGGAATGCACGATCGATGTCAGCGAGGTCATCACTCGTCAGATCGATGTCGACCGCTGCAGCGTTGGCCCGCACATGGTCTGGGCTTGAGGCCTTGGGTATCGCGATGACGTCACCGGACCGGATCGCCCAGGCCAGGAGTATCTGGGCGGTGGTCGCGTCGTGACGGCGGGCCACCTCGGCGAGGGTGGGATCTTTAAGCAGCTGCCCTTGTTCCACGGGCGAATACGCCATCGTCGTGATGTGCGGTCGGCTGTCGCGGTGGGCGGGCAGAAGGTCGAACTCCGGACCCCGGCGGGACGGGTTGAGCAGGACCTGGTTGATCAGCGGCACCGCGGGCAGGTCCGCGATCTCGGCCGGGTCGAAGTTGCTCACGCCCCAGGCTCCGATGAGTCCCCGTTCGCGGAGTCTCTCGAAGGCGGCGATCGTCTCCTCCACCGGGTATGAGCCTGGCCAGTGGAGGAGGTAGAGGTCGATGTGGTCGGTTCCGAGGACAGCCAGGGACCGCTCACAGGCCTCGATCGTACCGGATTCCGAGGCATTCGTCGGCAGCACCTTGTCGACGAGGAACACCTCCTCCCGCACGGGTGCGATCGCCTCTCCGACGAGGTTCTCGGATCGTCCGGAACCGTACATCTCCGCGGTGTCGACGAGGCTCAGGCCCAGCTCGATTCCTTCGCGCAGCGCCGCGATCTCGGTGATTCGCTGCCCAGGATCGTCGCCGATGTGCCAGGTGCCCTGTCCGAGGAGCGGAAGGGCAGTGCCTTCGGCCGTTGTCGTAGTGGGGATCATCCGGTCATCGTAGTCGAGACCAGGGCGGTGGCGGGGGTCAGACGTCATGTGCCTGGATGGACACATGTGTCTCCGGAACTGAACAGCGAAAGCCTTCGGTGTCGGTGCAGTGATGGCAGAATCGTCAATGAACGAACAACGCCCGTGGTGTCAGATGAGTCATCCCTGGCACTGATGAATTCCGATGAGGAGCAACACGATGAATCCGATGCAGAAGTCACTCTCGCGACCAGGAGCAGTCATCGCCGCGGCTGGTGTCGCATTGGCCCTGACGCTGAGCGGCTGCGGCGGAGGTGATGAGAAGAAGACCGACGAGACCGCGCAGAGTGAAGAGACCAAGGCCCCGGGTGCCATGCAGGGCGAGGCTGCTGAGACGGAAGAGTCCACAGAGGCTGGACAGTCGGATGCCGCGAAGCCGGAACCCAGCAAGACCCAGCATGAGGATCCCTTCAAAGATTCCCCGAAAGCCACCTCCTGGGCCAGCGACGACGGGATCAAGGTCAACAAGGAAGGCGACGGAACGGTGCCGAAGGCATCACTTGAAGCCGACATCGACGACCTGTTCAAGAACAAGTTCAAGATGAAGGTCAAGGCGGTCGAGTGCAGAGACGATATGAAGATCATGGACTGGTGGGGCCTGACGAGCTGCGAGGTTCAAACGAAGAAGAAGACGTACTTCGGCTCGGTCAAACTCGTCGACCACAAGAACGATATGGTCAAGTACGAGGTCAAGTTCCCCGGCCTCGACCCGAGCGAAGTCGACTTCTAGTCCGAATCCCACCAGTCCAGAACTCGGGTTGCCTGGAGGGTCACCCACTTCGACGGTTCACCTCTCGGCACGTCGATGTGGAACCAGACGTCGCCGTCGAGCCGGTGCCCCTGCAGCCAGGTCCCGTCGTCTTGACGCTGCGATCTGATGACCTCGATCGCCTCTGCCATGCGCGGATCGGGACCGGTGCCGTCTGCCGCCGCCCGGAAGCAGTCCGCCTCCCGGAAGTAGTCGGCCGCAGCGAGGACGTTGTAATAGGCTCGCCGAGGATGGGCGAGGCTGAATGCGCGATCGTAGAAGGGTTCCCCAGTCGAGAGCCTGCGGAAGAGCTCACGACGCAGCAGGTATTCCTCGCCTCGGGCCCTTGCGGCCGCCACCCGCTCAACATCGCCGGTTCGCACCTGATAGTCGAGGAGTCCGATCAGGGCATTGAGCGTGGAATGGTAAGAGGCCACCCTCGACCCTTCCACCCATTCGCAGTTCCAGCCTCCGTCGTCGAGTTGATGGTCGAGGAACCAGTCGACGATCCCATCGACATCGGCACCGAGCCACAGACCGTTCGACAGCGTCATCGCATTGATGCAGACGTCGACTTCCCCGCCCCAATAGGGCATGTCTTCGTATTCCCACTTCACCGGCGCCAGCTTCTCCGCTGTTCCCTCCAGCGCCGAGGCGGGAACTCCCCAGTCTCGAAGCTGATTGAGCGCCCAAGTCGTGGCCGTCCACGGCTGAGCCTCTTCGCCCCTGAAGTCCGACGGAAAGTACGCACCCCCGGCCCATTGCCCGTCAGCATCCTGATAGCTGAGAAGCTCACGGCCGAATCCTTCGGTCGGCACCTTCGCCCGCGTTTCCCTCCAACCGTCTTCATCGAGGCTCAACAGGTCGCGCTCGACCTGCCAGCGCAGGGCCGGGTCGGAGTCCAGGAGCCAGTTGCTGAGCCGAGTGTCGATCATCGTTGATTCCCTCCGGTGGGCAAGTGTGTGACCTGAGTCTACGTCCGGAACAATCAACTTTGGGATCGGTCGGGATGCCAGGCTATGGTGTCGGCTATGGCACTTCAGGATGCGATCTTGGCCGCGATCTCGAATGGCGAGGCCTCCGGATACGACGTGGCGAAGGCATTCGACGTGACCGTCTCGAACTTCTGGGCCGCCTCGCCGCAGCAGCTCTACCGCGAGCTCGACAAGATGGAGGCGGCCGGCCTCATCGAGGCCCGAGCTGTCCACCAGCAGAAACGACCGAACAAACGACTGTTCTCCCTCACCGACTCCGGCCGTGCCGCTTTGCACGACTTCACGATCCGCACCCCCAAACCGACCGCCATCCGCGACGAACTGCTCGTCCAGGTCGAGTCGATGGAGCTCGGTGACGCCGCATCGATCACGGCCAATGTGCACGACAAGCTCGAGGCTTCGAAGAGGAAGCTGAAGAACTACGAGCAGACTCGCAGCCACCTGCTCGATGGCCGGAGCGAACGGGACTACCTCGCCGAGGCGGATCATCTCGGCCCGTACCTCACCTTGGCGCGGGGGATCGCCTTCGAAGAGGAGAATATCCGCTGGTGCGAGTTCGTGCTGGCGACACTCGCAGACCGGACGGCAAACTCCTAACGTCAGTCGGCGACGATCGGCCCCAGGTCGGGACGTTTGGCCGCTCGACCGTCCCCTGACGACTTGCCGGTCAGTCGTCGATAGATCCAAGGCCGTACGTGTTTCCACCACCAGTTTGCTTCGGTGCTGACTGTGCGCGGTGACACTGGCCCGTCAGGGGCGCCCAGGAAGTCGAAGTCGATCGGCAGGCCGAAGCCGGCAGCTGCGGCACAGGCGAGCCGCTCGTGACCCAGTGCGGCCAAGTGAAGGCGATCTTCGTCCCAAGCCCGGGGATCTTCGAAAACCGAATTCGTGGTATCGGTCAACGGCAGGACTCCGTGGGTATCGACGAGGTGCTGGTAGATCGCATTGAGTCGCAGTCGTCGGGTGTTGATCAGTCGTCCGGCCGGCGAGACTCCGGCGATATTGGGGATGGGGACCACGAAGACCTCGGCGCCAGCAGAGATCAGTGGCTCGACGATCCCGGCGAGGGCACTCTTCAGGGCGCCGAAATCGACCCGGGGCCGCATGATGTCATTCATTCCGGCGGTCAGAGTCACGAAGCTGGGCCGCAGCGCAATGGCCGTCTGGACCTGCGTGTCGACGATCTGGGCTGTCTTGTAACCGCGCACGGCCAGATTCGCATAGTGAATTGGCCGATCCTGTCCGTAGTGCGCTGTCAGAAGTGCGGCCAGGCGATCGGTCCAGCCTCGCGGACTGCCATCGGGCCAGGGTTCGTCACCGACACCCTCGGAGAGGCTGTCCCCGATCGCAACGTATCGCAGCGGAAGCGTGGGATCACCGCTCACAGTGTCGCCGTCATCAGGGTCCGCCCGCACAAAGGCCGACAACGAAGATCCTGCGGTCCGTGCAGATGTGGAAAGAGGTCTTTCATCACAGGCTCCATTAGTCAACAAGTTGAGTAACGATCATCCTAGCTTCACGGCAATCGCGGGTCCACCGAAAACAATCACCCTGAAGATTCAATTATTCAGGTAACCTTGTTTTTTATGAAGGAGTCAACCTCCGAACGCCGCCGCAACCGGCGCGAAGCGATCACCCTGATGATCCTCGTCCTGTGCGTCCACTCCTGCTTCAAACTCCTCGGCTGGGGCTCACAGGATCTGTCATGGTGGCAGGTCCTCTTGGTTGCCCCGGTGTCCGCGGCCATCTACTGGGCCTTGTGCAGCACATTTCGGAAGTTCGCGGCGGAATTCGCACCAGAGGACGTCACTGCGCAGCCGCACGAGTGAGCGGTGAATCAGAAGAACCCCCACCCAGCAGGTGGAGGTTCTTCTGTCAGTGTAGCGGGAGGGTGCCCCTATGGTTTTCGTCAAGGGGTGACGGGGACTTCTTCGAATAGTCTTGCCGGCTGATGCTGGGCAGTACTGATTGGTCCGGGACCGGAGTCTCGGACTGGACGTGGGCGCTTGTGAGCCTGTCTACGCGGCGGTGGCCTCCATCGGTACGTGGAAATAGGCACCGTCACGCAGCATCGCGAACAACACGTTGCAGCGTCGACGAGCCAGCGCGATCAGGGCCTGGTTATGCTTCTTGCCCTGGGCACGTTTTCGGTCGTAATACGCCCTCGACAACGGGTCCTTCAACGCTGCGAATGCCGATAGGAATAGCGCCCGTTTGAGCACTTTGTTGCCCCGGCGGGACGAATGATCACCACGGATCGACGTCCCCGATCTCCACGTCACCGGTGCCAAACCGGCGTAAGAGGCCAAGTGCCCGGCGGTGGCGAAGTCCTTGCCCACGACCTCGGTCAGGATTCTCGCCGCTGTCCTGACGCCGACTGCCGGCATCGACGTCAGGAGCTCGAAAAGAGGATGCGATTCCACCAACTCCTCGATCCGTGCAAAGACCTCGTCCCGCGACGACCTCGTCTGAGCCAAAGCTGTGGCCAGTTGCGGTAGGACGATCCCTGCCGCATCGGTGCCCGCGACCACCACAGTCTGCTCTTCCAAGGCGGTGAAAATCGCTGTCGCCCAGCGTTTCCACGCTCTGGGTGCGTGTTTGGCCAGCAGTGTCTCAACCCGGCGTTTACCGGCCCGACGTAAAGCCTTCGGAGTCGGATACTTCACCAGCAGCGCCGTCATCGCAGGATGGTCCAAGTGAGCACCGATGACAGCCTCCAGTCCGGGATGGATCTGTGTCAGCAGACCACGAATCCTGTTCGATGTTGCCGTGGCCAGTTTCGCGAGATCGTCGTCGTAACCGCACAACATGGAAAGCTCTGCGACGTTTTCATCACTGACCCGAATCCCCCGCAAGGTATGCGGCATGGTCCGACCTGAGTTGCTTCACTTTAGTACCCCGGCCCGGGCCCGAAACTTTCGACGCTGCTAATTAGCTCGGCAACGTTTGGCGGGACTTCGGGTGGGAACACGAGCTCCTGCCCATCGATCTCACCCACGAACTCACGTAGTGGCCGCAACGTGGTGATGACCTTCTTCAACGACAACCCTGTGGCTTCTTGCATGAACCTCGCGACCGCCAACGCCGTGAACACGACCGTCAAGTGCGCCTCAATCGCGTCCCGTGTGCGATGAAAGATCGGACGGGCTCGAAGGTCGGTCTTCGACATCCGAAAAGACTGCTCGACATGCCATAGATCATGATAGGAACCCACGACTTCACGGGCGGTCATGACCTTGGCCTCGATGTTAGTGACGTACCCCTTCCACCCGGCCAGACCCATTGCTTTGTCATAGCTGGACTCGTCGAAGACCTTCGTCGACCCCTTCGTCTTCACGAACCATGCGGCTTTCGGCTTCGACTCCCCATCAATGATCCGCATCGCCCGATTACGCTGCAGATTCAGTGTTTCCCTGTCCCGCACAGCGCGTTTGCACCGGTATTGCCACACTGCCCGCCACGCCCTCGGATGCTCAACCGGTGACCACACGGGCTCAGCACGAGTCAGCGTCCGGTTCTTGTCCAAGCCGACTGTGGCCCTTGGGGTCAGCGTATCGACGAGCTGCCCATCATCAGTGTTGGTGCCGTTCCAGGTGAAGAACGTCGCCAGATCATTCGGTGCTTTCGTCTGCCGCGAACCGACGATGAACCGTAGCCCGGCATCATCGAGTTCCTTGAGGTTCGCGGCTGAGAGCATCCCGGCATCAGCAACGATGACCATGTCCGTGACGCCGTGGCGGTTTTGGAAGTCTTTGACGATCGGAATCATCGTGAACGTTTCTGCCTTGTTGCCTTCGAAGCACCCGATCTCTAACGGAAATCCGGTCCGATCGACGAGGAGGCCGACCACGATCTGTGGATCGACGCGGCGTTCCTTGGAGTACCCGACCTTGCGGAGCCTGTCTTCCTTCTCTGCTTCAAAATATAAGGTTTATGCCGATGTTTTGATTATGCCGATCAATGAGTCGTCGTCCCTGGTCAGATCGTGAACGTCTAGCGGAAACATCGGCATAATCAGAGTTCGTGTAGCCACGCGAGGATGTCAGGTTCTGGCTTGTAGACTCCTGGCCGTGTATCAAGCGGTCGTGTCCGATCAAGTGCAGTCTGCTTGATCGTCATATCGGCGTGGAGATACACGTCTGTCGATTGGGTTCGCTGGTGTCCCATCCACAAGGCGATGACTGAGATATCGACTCCTCCGGCGAGTAAGCTCATCGCGGCTGTGTGACGCAGGGTGTGCATGGTGATGTGTTTCCTGGCCAGACTCGGACAGTTCGCGGCTGCTGCCGCGACGTGAATGCGGAGCCTGTGTTCGATGGCGTCGCGGGAGAGCTCGTTGCCGTGTGGCCCGCAGAACAGCGCAGTTCCGGGCCGGTTCTTGCGGTCGTCGATGTAGGCTCTCATCACGGTTTCGGTTGGGGTTGTCATTGGTGTGACTCGCCGACGTCGGCCTTTCCCTAAGCATGTGACGCCGGCACCAGCACCGAAGTGGATGTTGGTGAGAGTGAGGCTGATGAGTTCGCTGATCCTCAGTCCTGTTTGGACCGCGAGGACGAGCAAGGCGTAGTCGCGTCGGCCCGTCCACCGGTTATGGTCGGGTGCATTGATCAGCGCTGTCGATTCTTCACCGGTGAGGAACTCGACATCCGAGCGTGGTCCGCGTTTGGGTGGAATCGCTAAGACCTGTGCCAGGGTGCCAGCGTGGTCGAGCTGGTTGGGCAATGCACGGGTGAGGACTGCGCGGATGGCGGTCAGGCGGGCGTTTCTCGTCGCGATGGTGTTGCCCCGGTCGTTTTCGAGGTGATCGAGGAACGCGGAGACGTTGGCCGCGTCGATGTGGCCGAAGTCGAGAAGATCGGGCCGAGTGTTGATTTCTGCTGCGAGGAAGGTCAGCAGCATCCGCCACGTATCCCGGTAGGCGGTGATGGTGTGTGGTGAGAGGCTACGTTGGTTGTGAGCGAATGTCGTGAAGTAGGCCTGCAAGTGCTGGGAGAGCATGGTCATGATTGTGGTCCTTCCACACGGGAGGGTTCGAGCCGATGCGCAGCGGCTGCGAGGAGTTCGGGAGCGGCACTGAGATACCAGTAAGTGTGTTCGGGGCTGGAATGGCCCAACCATGTCGAGAGCAGGCTCAGGGTTCTGGCGGGGTCGTGTCCATGCGTGTATGCCGCGATCATGTGCTTGGTGGCGAATGTGTGGCGCAGGTCGTGCATTCGGGGCCGTTTCTGGTCGGCAGGCACCAGCTGGAGGTCGTCGACGAGGGCGGCGAAGTGCTGTTCGATGGTTTCGAGGACGAAATCGGTGCCGCGAGCGTTGACAAAGATCGGGCCGGTCGGAGACGGACGGGTTGCTAAGCGTTCGGCACAGGAGAGGTACGTGGTGATGGCCGTCGTTGTGCTTGGGTGCAGAAGCACGTAACGGTCTCGTGGTGTCTTACGGCCGTGGACGAGGAGAACATGGGTGTCGACGTCGAGATCGGCAACCCTGAGGCGAAGGGCTTCACCCACCCGCATTCCAGTGGCGGCGAGCAACCCGATGATCGTGTGCATCGTCACCGCCACTCTGGGGTGGGCATAGAACGTCGGACAAGAGTTCAGGAGACGATCGAGGTCGGTTTGTGAGTAGATGTAGGGGATGCGTCGTGTTGTCGGAGTCGGCAGTAATCCTTTCGGGATCAAAGGGATGTCTTCGCCGCGGGCATTGAGCCACGCGGCGAAGGGGCGAATCGCTGTCAGCCGTTGCGACCACCACACAGGAGCCGTGTTCGGACGGTTCCTGGCCCAGTCGACGGCGTCGTCGACTGTGAACGTCTGAGTCTTCGTCTGATCGGTTACCCAGTTGCAGAAATTGCGGAGCAGGTACTCGGTGGTCTTGAGTTCGTATCCCAGGCTGCGTCGTTGCCCCAGATAGGAGTTGAGTTCGTCGAGGAGATTCATTCCGGTACTCTCCCAAACGGTATGGTCAGGTCGCGCAGGGAGTTGAGATCGACTCTTGCGTAGACACTGGTGATCGCTGCGTTCTGATGCCCGAGCAGTTCTTGTGCTTCGGTCAGGCTGCCGCCGGTGGCGATGACGTGCATCGCCGCTGTGTGGCGCAGCCGGTGAGCATGGACAAGACCGAGTCCAGCGTTGTCGGCCCGATGTTTGACGATGTCGGAGATTCCCGCGCCGGTCAACCCGTGGATGGGTGTTCGTGCGCGGACGAACACGGCCCGGTCCGTCGCGTCACTGGGGCGCACCCGCAGCCAGGCGATGAGGCTGTCGCCGACATCATGCGGGATCGGCAGAGTGAGCCGACGGTGTCCCTTACCCACGACGGTCAGTGATCCTGTTGCCCAGTTGAGACCATCCAGTTGCAGCCCGGCGCATTCCCCGGCACGTAGTCCCAGTCGCCATAGGAGGCAAATGACCGCGGCATCGCGAATCCCGATGACAGTGCGTTGGTTGCAGGCAGTCAGGAGGGTTTGGACCTGACCAGTCGAGAGTCCGCGAGGCATGGTGGCCCGTGAGGTTCGGGCTTGAAGGATCGCGGGTGCAAGGTCGCGGTCGATGCGTCCTGTGGCCAGCGCCCATCGCATGAGAGAACGGATTGAGTCGATGATCGCTGTACGCGAGGCCGGGGCGTATCCAGTACAGCGTTGTCCCACATAGGTGTTGAGCAGCGTCGGGGTGCAAGAACTCCAATCGATTTCGGTGCTCGTGTGTGTAAGAGAATCGACGAGCTCTGTCGCCCACATGCGTCGATATCGGATGCAGCCGTCGCTGATGTTGCGTGTGCGTCGTTGCCAATCAGCCCATGCGGCAAGTTGTCCTTCGGTCGCGTTGTGCAGAGGCGGAGACTGCTTCCCATCTGGAGGTCGGGGCCGTTTGCGAGGGGCGTCAGCATCGGTGAGGAGCCTTGATTCGATGAAGAAGCGGCGCAACACCGGAAGTCTTACGGTCACGATCGTGTGTCCTGGCGTTGTTGGACCATAGTGTGTTTGAAAATCGTTGAGAACGCTGGGGGTCAGATCAGTCGTTGTCAGGTTGTGGTCGTCCATCCAGGCGCTGAGGCCGCGAGCGACCCCCAATACTTGGGGCACCATGGTGCGGGCATATCCCTGGCTGGTCATCCACGAGCTGAGTTCATCGATCGTGGCTGTCAGTGGGCCCCGGGCAGTCAGGGGCATGATTCTTTTCATCGAGGGTTCCTCCAATTGGTTGGGTGGAGGTTCACCATGCCTGTTATGCCGATGTTTCCGCTAGACGTTCACGATCTGACCAGGGACGACGACTCATTGATCGGCATAATCAAAACATCGGCATAAACGCCATTATGCCGACGTCGGCATAATAAGGTGGTCACGTCATAAAGGATCAGCGAGATCCCGGTCGTCGCGACTGAGTAGTCGAAGCATTTGCCTGCAATGGTCTCTCGATAGGAGTCGGCATTGATCCGTTGCAGACACGGGGTGAAAGTGCTGCGGTGTTTGACATCGGCACCGAGTTCGTCGAGGACACGAATGCTGTCAGTCTTCGACGTGGGTTCGACGAGCCTTGCGAGCACGAGCTGGAAGATTGCTATGTCATCGACCACGTCGAATCCGAGTCTGTCGTAGGCGGTGCGGATCGTGTCGATGAGCAGCCGTGATGCTGATCCCTTCACTCGCCGGCGCGACGTTGTCGAGACGTTGCCGCCGGTGTCGAGGTCGAGGGCTCGTTGTCCGGTGGACTCGTTGATCTTTTCCCGGCCGGCTTCTTCGAGTGCTGCGAGTTGGGCTGGGGTGTGAACGGAGCCGAGGTGTTCGATGACGGTGAGTTTGCCGTGGCGTTTCGTCACGATCTGGACCGCGGTTGCCCCAGATGCGGTCGGGACTTTCCTCAGTCGCAGGCTCATGCCTTCATTCTACGGACCCGATTAGTGTCCCAAATTCCCTACATACAGTCCGGTCACCAGGAGATATGCCGTCGAATCATTCAAAATCGGCCAAAGTGAAGCAAGTCAGGTCAGTTGCGTCGAGGTGTCTTACGATCATGCCCGTAGCTAAACCTGGGGCACGGGAGATTTACCAGGGACGACACGCGAGAATCTGAGTGCAAGTTGACGAACGCGAACAGCCCCCGGCCATTCAGGCTCAGGGGCTGCTTGCTTCGACTACCAACAAATAGCGGATACGCGCCGAGGCTCGATCGAAGCCTGGTGCCTCACGATGTCATTCGACGATGAAGTTGCTCAGGCCAGCGATCCTCAGGATGAACGGTGCGATCGACATCAGAACCAGAACCGATGAGATCACCCAGAGCCACACCATCTTTGCCTTATGCGAGCGGACGCTCGTGCCTAAAGCAAACAAAGGGCTAAGTAAGGGCAGACCGTAGAAGATCGGTGTCAACACAAATGCGAGTGCGAGGAAGCCGATGAACTTCCATTCCGTCTTTGAGAGGAATCGTTCGCGCTGATCGGTCGCCATATCTTGCACCTGCATCTGTTTAGTCCTGACTGCGTTGATGATTGATTCAATATTAGCCGCCGACCTGCCAGGTTTTGACTGCCCCTGACTTGGACGTGCGGTAGTGAAGGCCCACGCCGAGAGTGATCGGACTTCCCTTCACGAAGAGCGAAGCGTCGAACCGGTAGTACGAATCCGCATAGGTGCCAGCCTTGGGTTTGGTGCACCGGGTTGGCTTGACAGACCAGCCAACCTGCCACGAACCTTCGGAGTGGCAAGTGTGATATCCGGT
Source organism: Brevibacterium sp. UCMA 11752 (assembly GCF_021532235.1). NCBI lineage: Bacteria > Bacillati > Actinomycetota > Actinomycetes > Micrococcales > Brevibacteriaceae > Brevibacterium > Brevibacterium sp. UCMA 11752. The sequence goes on from NZ_JACBOS010000003.1 coordinate 3,736,732, forward strand.
CTTACCCTTATACTTCTTGACCCAAGCTTTCGAACCATTCCAGTAGGTTCTACCTGCATGCTTCTCATAGTTGGAGCCGCCCCAATAGGCGTGCTTCCACTTCTTGCTCTTTATCTTCCCTGCTTTCGCAGCCTCAACGACCAGAGCAGTTTCCTGCTCGCCCATGTTCTCGGTGGCAGCGAACGCCTTGGCTTCTGCTGGGTCGACCGTTTCAGTAGCGCCTTCTTCGACGGTGACCTTGCCTTCGCAGAGCTCGAGGTCTTTGGCTTCCGCCGATTGGCCAACCTTCTCGTAGGCTTCCTCGACTTGTTTCACACAGGATTCGTCGACGAAGTTGGTGGTCGACACTTTGTGCAACGTAGCGGGTGTGCTTGCCTGCGCAGGGACTACGGTTCCCAGCAGTAGAGCTGCAGAGCTGAGTATCGAAGCGACTACTGTGACGCTTCTTGTGGTTGCGGTCATTCGCACATCCTTTCTTGATGTACCCGCAACTGTATGAGTCGGTGCAGCGTCTCCACATCGCACGTAAGTATGAAGTTCAGTCGACCGTGCCAAACTTGCCTATATGGTTCCTGGCACCGTGAACGAACTGTCCGCGCATGATCGGTTGATCCTCGTTTTGGAGAAGACCGCGTTGTCTGCCGCAGCCCGCGAAGAGTTGTGCCGGCGCATCAACCTGCCGGTCGAGAAGTACACTGTTGTGCTCGAGGGGCTGGTCGATACGGATGCTGCCTACAGCTACGCCCCGGATGTTGTGGACCGGGTCAGGAGGTAGCGGGCGGAACGGTTCGCGTTCGAACGCCGGCAAGGCCGATGGAAAGCGTTTCTGCAGTAGCTCGTCGCGGCCACGCAGGACGTAGTTCTCCGGGATAGGGTGTTGGGATGACTACGGCAAACTTTGGTGATTTCAATAGCGAGTTCAACAAGAAGCTCGCGGCCCAAATCGCAAAGATGATGAGCGCACAGTTCAAGAATTTTCAGTTTCTACATTCGCCTGCAGTTGAAGTCATGCGAAAGCAGATGTCCGAGATGGCTTCAATGAACCAACTCAACGACAGCATCCGCGAGATTACCGCGGCAAGCATGCCGCCCGTGCCGAAGATCAATATAAAGATGCCACAGCTGGGCTATTTGGACGACTTCTCTAAGCAGTACGGTCGGATGATCTTCGACAGGACGGAAGTGGGCCGTCGTTTCAACCTTGAAGCCGTGCAATCGATTGTAAAGGGAGTTGAAGACGGTTCAGTTGTCGTCGACGAGGCGACTGCCCTTGGCCAGAATCCCGACCTCGCTGCCGCTCTGGAAAAGGATTGGCAGGAGCTCACCGTCGAAGCTGACTCCGACCTGTCGGAGTTTCAGCGGCGCATTCTGAGACAATCCTTGATTGTTTTGAGTTTAGCCCTGATGACCTGCGTGATCTATATAGCTACTGGGAGCTTGGTGTCTGACTTGCCTGAGTTCCCGAAATGGTTCTCTGCGGCCCTTGGCGCGTATGGCCTAAAGGGTATCCCCGAGTCGGCTGTCAGGTGGGCAGGTTACGACGAACACGAAGATGGAAGGGACTGAGTTGCGTCCGAATTTTAGCGATCGGCAGGTGAGATTCACTTAAAACCTGTCCACAGGGTCGTTGCCCTTGATGTACTGGCCACTGCCGAGCAGCCAGGCCCGGTGCGCGATGCCCTACCAGTGGCGGTTGCGGTTCGACCCGTAGCGGCGGGTGATGTAGTCGCTCATGGTCACCACTTCTTCTGGTTCCGTGCGGCGATTACGGCGCGAGCGTCTTCCCGCCATAATTCCCGAATCTCTTCGAGCGTCGTTCCCCATATGACGGGCCTCTCCGCTGGTCCGTGGTTTCGTGCCCAGATCGCCTCGGCCGCCCTGTCCACTGATTCCGGCGTTTCCAGGGCTGATCGTTGCCATGCTGCGCCTTCCTCGAACCAGCTTCCCTGCTCCTCTCCAGCTGCGCGTTCGTAAGCTCTCGCTGCCGCTTTGCCGTCCCAGCTCATGCGTTCTCCTTAGGGCCCTCGATTTCATGCTTGGATGAGCTTATGGACACCTCAGACTTCATTGCCACAGCCTCTGCCGTCATCGCGCTCCTCGCACTGTTCGCCACGATCGTGACCACAATCGCTCAGGTTCAGAGCCGCAAGAGAGAACGTCGACTCGATGAGTGGCGAGCGGTGAACTTTCGGAAGCTGAAAAGTGAGCCCGGTGAGTTGCGCGTCGAACACATCGGATATGACCCTGCCGAAACAGCGGTCGTTGTGTGGTGGGCCGAAGGTATGCCTGAGGACGAACGAGACTGGCAGGGCCTCGGGACGGTGGTTCCTTGGCAGATCATCACTTTGACTCCTCCCGACCCGTCGTATTCGATTGCAACAGTGTCGTGGGAGAAGCCTCGAACTAGATCCAAAAACGACCATTCGCGTCAGTTCCCGATCGAGCACCTGGATACCGGTCCTCAATGATCCGCGCCGGGGCCAGTTCATTGCTTCTCCTCCCCGGACTCTTCGGTTAAAGTTCTTGAAACGGTTGACATGGAGGTCTCCTCATGTGGGTAGTAGTCGGCATCCTTCTGGCCATCGCACTCATATGTTGGTTGGTGGCGAAATTTCTCACGCCATCGAGTCCTCAGCAGCCTGTCGACACCATTGCACCGGATACCTCTGATCTGACTAATACCGGCGCTTCGGCCAGCGAAACGTGGCTCTCGAAAGAAGAAGCTGATTCCGAACTGGTTCGTGACTCCGCTGGAACACTCGCCTTCCGAGTTGAGCGCCGCGAAGGCGAGTACCGGTTCGTCAGCGAAGAGTCCGGTAAGCAGCCCTCCCCCGGCAACCTGGCCCTGGCACGGCTTGGGATCTTTTATCTGAATGTTCGAGGGTGGAAGAACTACCCTGCCGCACGGCTGAAAGTCGGCGATCATATCGACCTTCGCCGTGAACCTGAGAACAAGTACGATCCGAACGCGATTGCTGTCGCTCGTCCCGGTTCGAAGCACATTTACGGATACGTCAACCGGGGGTTTGCCCGTCGTCTCGCGAAGCCCTTCGACTCCGGCAAAGAGTTCGTAGGGGTGGTGATGGGTCGGGCGGGCATCACGATCGCGGTTATGCCGGCTGAGGTTGCTGCGGAATTGGACCTGTAGCTTCCGCCGATGCCTGCCGCGTGCGCCAGCCTGGACCAAGGTGGTCTCGATCTTATCCCGCAGTTCGTCACTCATTGATTGCTTCCTCAATCTCAGCCAATGCGACACTACGGATCAGTTCGGCGCCGTCCCCATCGCGCACACCCGCGTCCAATACTTCGAGCACGTTCTCTACCGCTGTCAGCAGGGCCGGGAGCGTGTTATGCGCATCCACGATTGCGAGAACGTTCTCGCCGTCGAGGGGGTCACAGCAGGCGTGCGCAGGGTCGGAGTCCCACGCCTCGCCTACCCTTTGGATGGACAGACTTGCGTAGGTGTCTCCCCACGCTTCGTCCTCTTCTTTCGCCCAGGGCCCTTCTGTTGCTGCGTCGTGGATGCGTCGGCGTTCCTTGATCCACTCGGTCAGGTCAGTCATCGTTCTCGCCTCCGAACGCCCAGTGGCACCAGCATTCGCAATCGTCGTGGTGCACATAGTTTCCGTTCTTGTCGTACTCGATGCATTCGTCAGCAGTCATCGCTCTCGCCTCCCGGTGCCTTCACGCCAGCCCGCACTAGAGCTTCAGCCAATGCCTGCGGTTCGGAGTTGTAGGTGTACTCGCTGATGATCTCCGCCAGCTTCTCAGCCTCAGTCGGCTCCGGGACGACGGTGATGCCGAGGCGTTTAGCGAAGTTGTCAATGTAAACAACCGCCGTGTCATCGATCCTGCATTCGTCAGCGATCTTGTCTAGCTCGCCCTCCGTGATTGTTCGTCCGGGCACATGTTCGGGGTGACTATCCAGGAACCGCAGTGCATCACAGATCCCTGCACGGCGTTCTTGTCCCGGGATCGTGCCGTAGTAGTCGGAGATTTGCGGTTCCAGGTCGATGTAGTTGCTCATGGTCATAGCTTCCTTTCACTTACGGGACTTTTCCCAGCCCTGACACGCGGTTGGTGAGGTTCAGTTTCTACCCCAACGTTTGGTGAGGTTGCGTGAGGTTCGGGCTTAGGATTGCTGGTGTTTGAGGTTCCGCCGGAGTCTCTGTGCGCCTCGCTGAGCCGTTTTCGTGTCGCCCATGACTCCACGTGTGGTTCGAGGATGATTGCGGCCACGACGGCGACCGGAATGAGCGCGGCGGTGACGATGAGGGCGATCATGATGCCCTCCTGTTCTGGAATCGCAGTTCCGGTGGGCACGGCACCCGCTGGGGATTCGCTTCGAGTTGCACACGGTTGGCTCCGATGCGTCGGTCGCGGATCCGCTTGGCTTCGGCGAGGATGTCGCCGGGCCGCGCTCGTGTTGCTCCTTCTGCGGCGTAGTGCTTGGAGATGGCTGCTCGCCAGTCGTCGGCGAGGATCGTCGGGTTATCCGCGACGGGGAACACCCATGCGTCGAGGTCGTCCTCGGTGAGTGTGCGGCCGTCGTGTGCGGCGATGAACCGTAGCAGGTCCATGGTCAGGCTCCGAGCTGTCTTTGCCATGGGTCGTCTCCTTCTTCTTCAGCTTTGACTCGTGACCAGAGTTCAAGGTTCTGGTCGTGGCGCATTTGGTCGAACGTGCGGGGTGAGTCCCGCTTCGCTGGTCGGTTGGTGGTTGGGGTGCCGAACTTGAGTGCGTTGTTGAGCCAGGTGTGGAAGCCGCGGGACCAATCGACGAAGGTTTTGCCGTTGGCGATGGCGTGGTTTCGGAATCGTTCGGCTTCGGCGTCAAGGTCGATGCCGAGCTCTCGAGCCTTCTCCCTGTGGGAGTCGTTCGGTACCCAGTCGTCTGGGATTCGGGACTTGCGAGCGGGTTTTGGTTTGGCGGGCGCGTCCCCCACACCGTTAGGTGTGGGTTGGGGACGGGCCGGGACGGTGGGACCGTGTGGGGACACGTCCGGGGCTCCCCCGTTTGTCCCTCGGGAGTCCCCATAATGTCCCTCGGGGACATGCCCCTGACCTGCGAATTTGCCCGTCGTGTCTCGGCGCTGCTTGCGCTTCTTCTCACGCTCATACACGCGCCGTTCCTCGACTTCGGCCTTCGTGGGCTGGTATTCGGGACTGGCGACGACGATCTACGGTGCCGATGGCCTCGATAACGCGTCTAAGCAGCTCGGGCATTCGGAGGTTGGAGTGACGGCGAGCACTACGTGCAGAAGCTCAACATTGGGCCGACTTGCGTGGTGGGCGTGCTCGATAAGTGGTTCCAAAGCGCATCGTAACCGCATTATTGGTCCGGTTTAGGGCATGAAAAAGTCCCCCACCATGACCGTTTGGCCTGGTGAGGGACTTAGAGCGTAGCGGGAGGGGGGCTCGATCCCCCGACCTCACGATTATGAGTCGTGCGCTCTAACCAGCTGAGCTACCCCGCCCCAGCACCGCATTTAAGCGGCACGAGAGCCCCGAAAGGGATTCGAACCCTTGACCTTCTCCTTACCATGGAGATGCTCTACCGACTGAGCTATCGGGGCAACAGGTAAGAATTTACACGGCTTCGCGCAGCGAGGGCAAATCGGCGTTCAGTGACGTCACTCACAGACTGCAGGAGTTCACTTCACCGGGTCGAATCGACCCGCCAGGAATCCCTGCAGACGGCCGGGCTGGTTGGTGATGATGCCATCGACCTCGGCATCGAGGAGCTCACGCCATTCGTCCATGGAATCAGCCGTCCACACGAATACGCCCAGGTCATTGTCACGGAACTCGGTGACAACGGATCTGCGCATGGAGAAGCCCTTGAAGGAGGGATTGATCGCGACGGCGCCCAGGGCCCGTGCCACCTCGATGTCTTCAGGGCGCGGGACCATGCGCAGAAGGAACCGTGAGACCATCGGCAGCATGTCTCTGCAGGCTGCCAGAGTCTCGGTGTTGAAGGACTGTACGACCATCCGGTCAGCGGTCCCGGTCGCAACGACGAGTTCGGAGATCTGAGCCACCGCACCGGAGGACCACTCCCCTTTGAGTTCGAGCAGGAGTTCACCGCCTCGGTGCTGGATATCTCGCATCACGGCTGCCAGTGTGGGAATCCGGACACCGGTGAATCCCGGACCCATCCAGGAGCCGGCGTCGACGAAGGAGAGTTCCTCCGCCGTCAGGTTCGCCACCGGCCCTTTCCGATTCGTGGTCCGATCCAGATCCGGATCATGGAGGATGACAGGGACCCCATCGGCGCTCGTCGAGGTGTCGACTTCGATGAAGTCCACGTCGAGGGCACGTGCCGCATCCACTGCGGCGAGGCTGTTCTCCGGGGCCACTGCGGAATAGCCGCGGTGCGCGATCACCAGTGGACGCTTCGAGGAACCAGGTCGCTCGGCGATGCCTCGTTCGTGCAGGAACTGCAGAAAACTCATACGCCCAGACTATGCCCTGCCCCGGCCCTCGCCTCAATCCGGGCACACTCCGTCTCCCCTCATCGCACGGTCACACTGGACCTGAATCGTCTTCATTATCTTGAATGCTGAGAAAGGCATAGGCACTATCCGAAAACAGGCAATAACGTACTCTCTGTGAGCTGCTTCATATCCTCGCCGTTGTGGATGTGACGACCGAGCCCACACGACACTCACCACCTTCGAAAGGATCGCTATGGAAGGCATCTATGCTGCCGCGATCGTGCTCGGCTTCATCGCCATCGGCGAATTGGTCTCGATCTGGTCCAAGGCCCGCGTCCCCAGCCTCCTCGTGGCGATGCTGGGGATCTTCATCTTCGCCAAGATCGGCATCGTCCCGGAGACCGTCATCGATGACTCGATGCTTGTCCAGGTCTACACGATTCTCGTCGCTCCGCTGCTCTTCCACATGGGCACGCTCATTCCGCTCCGAGTGATGCTCAAGCAATGGCGTTCGGTCGTCATCGCGCTCTCCGGGATGGTCGTCGCCGTCGGACTCGTCTTCCTCATCATCGCGCCCATCTTCGGGTTCGAGACCTCCGTGGCAGGCTCCGGCCCTCTGGCCGGCGGCATCGTCGCCACCAGCCTCACAACCGAGGGTCTGACAGCGTCCGGAGCCGCCTCGGCGATCATCGTACTTCCGGCTCTCGTGCTCATGCTGCAGTCGCTGCCGTCGATGCCGATGACGAATTTCCTGCTCCGCCGCTACGCCAAGAACCTGCGCGACAGCGGAGAGCTCCATGAACTCGCCGCCGCTCACACCGAGGACGAGGCAGAAGCCGCCACGAAGAAAAAGCTCGTGACGCTTCCGGCGTTCCTGGTCGACAACCAGCTGTTCATGCTCTTCCTCATCCTCGTCGGCGGTTCCATCGCGACTCTGTTGGCCGTCCCGACGCACATTCCGTCGTCGATCCTCGCGCTCATCCTCGGTATCGCCGCCACCGCGATCGGCCTGTCGCCCGACAAAGCGATGGAACGGTCGAACTCCTTCGGCGTCGCCATGTCCGGCGTGATCGCGATCGTCATGGCTCCCCTGGTCTCGGCCTCGGTTCAGGACGTCATCAACGCGTTCCTGCCCACCATCTCGATCCTCATCGTCGGCGGCATCGGCATCGTCGCCGGCGGCTACATCGCCACGAAGCTGCTGAGGTGGAAGGCCCCGCTGGGAATGTCGGTGGCACTGACGGCCATGTACGGCTTCCCCGCCGACTACCTGCTGACCAACGAGGTCGCTCGCTCCATCGCCCGTGACGAAGACGAGAAGGAAGCCCTTCTCAACGTCATGCTGCCACCGATGCTCGTCGGCGGCTTCACCTCGGTCAGCTCCGGCTCCGTCATCATCGCCAGCGTCCTCGTGGGAATGCTGTGAGCACCCTTCTGAGCGAGGCGAATGCCCTCCTGCCACAGCTGCAGGAATTCCGTCGTCGGCTCCATACCCACCCCGAGGTCGGGCTCGACCTGCCGCACACCCAGGTTGCGGTTCTCACCGCTTTGGAAGGGCTCGATCTGGAAGTGAGCACGGGCGTTGAGACCACCTCGGTGGTGGCAGTCCTGCGTGGAACCCACCCCGGGCGGCCCGCGCATGCTCCGGCTGTCCTCCTCCGCGGCGACATGGACGCGCTGCCCGTCGAAGAGCTCACCGACGAACCGTTCAGGTCAACGAATGGGAACATGCACGCCTGTGGCCATGATCTGCACACCGCGGGACTCGTGGGGGCTGTTCTGCTGCTCCATGCGCACCGGGAAGAGCTCGCAGGCGACGTCGTCTTCATGTTCCAGCCCGGCGAGGAGGGATACAACGGCGCCTCAGTGATGATCAACGAGGGTGTCCTCGACGCTGCGGGGCCCCGGGTGGTCGCCGCTTTCGGAGCCCATGTCCACATGGGCCCCAGAGGAGTCGTCTCGACGAAGCCCGGAACTCTGCAGGCCGGTTCCAATGTCCTCCACATCACCCTGCACGGACGCGGCGGCCACGGATCCCAGCCGCAGTCGGCGATCGACCCGGTCCCGGCCCTGGCCGAACTCGTGACCGCGCTGCAGAATATGGTCAGCCGACGCATCAGCACCTTCGACCCGATCGCCCTGTCCGTGACCCAGCTGACGGCGGGTGAGGCGATCAACGTCATCCCCGCCTCGGCGAGCCTCGGTGCCACGGTCCGCACCCTGTCCCAGGAGTCATTGGACACGGTGCGGGCGCAATCGAAGCAGTTGGCTCGAGGAATCGCGGAGGCCCACGGATGCACTGCCGAGGTGGACTTCCAGGTTCAGTATCCGGTGACCGTCAACGACGAAGCTGAGACCGCATGGACCATAGACCAGGTCCGCGGCCTGCTGGGCGAAGACCGGGTGGAGGTCTCACCGCACCCGATCATGCCCAGTGAGGACTTCTCGTTCGTCCTTCAGGAGGTTCCGGGCACCTACATGATGTTCGGCGCCAAACGCACGGATGTGCCCGAGGAACGGCAGGGCGACAACCACTCTCCGTTCGTCATCTTCGACGACACCGTGCTCGGCGATCAGGCGGCAATGCTGTCTCACCTGGCCCTCGAACGTCTGCGCGCGGAGATCTAACTCCGTTTCCTCTGCCACCACCGCCGAGGCTGTTCCCGCTCCTCGCCCTGACCTGCGGTCGGGGCCGGGGGCGGGTTTGTCGTCGGCGCAGCTTTCGCAGCTCGGCGCCGGCGCCAGGCCGCGACCTCATCCTCGACTTTCCGGGGCGGAGTGAACACGGGCGGCCCCTCGCGCAGATCCATGATGGCGTCACGGACACGATCGTTGAACCCGGCGAGATAGCTGCGCACGTCGGACTCCTTCGAAAAGGCATCGAGCGTGTCCTCGACGACGGCGTTCTCCTTGCGCAGCTGGAAGGCGGCGGGAGCTACGCCGCTCATGTCTTCCTGATCCATCTTCGCCTTGACCCACCAGTCGGGATCCTCCGAGTTGTGGAGACCGGACAGGGGCTTGCCCAGACCGGGCAGGTCGTCGAAATCGCCGCGTCTGATCGCCTTGTCCAGAGCGGATTCGACGATCGCGTTGCGATCCTCGAGCGAACCGATGCGGCGGGGAGGCTGTTCTTCGTTCATGACGACGATTCCATTCGGCTTTTCTTCCACAGTAGAGAAGCGCCGGGGGCCGCGCAATAGGGGTGGATGCGAAGAAGCCCCATGATCCGAAGATCACGGGGCTTCTCACTTCTGCGTGGCAGATGAAGGATTCGAACCTTCGAAGGCAATGCCGGCTGATTTACAGTCAGCTCCCTTTGGCCGCTCGGGCAATCTGCCGCAGTGTGTGCTCGATGAGCACTTGAAAATACTACAAGCACCCACCCCGAATCACCAACTCGATAGACGCAGGTCACAATTATGCGTCTCGACTACACTCGGTGACCAGATACTCGTCCATCTTCTCACCACACAAGGAGCATTCATGGCCAGCGAATCCTCATTCGACGTCGTCAGCAAGGTCGACCGGCAGGAGGCCGACAACGCGTTGAACCAGGCTGCCAAGGAGATCAACTCACGCTATGATTTCCGCGGCACCGACGCTTCGATCGCCTGGACCGGAGAAGCGATCCAGATGAAGGCCGTCAGCGAGGATCGCGTCAAGGCGATCCTCGACGTCTTCCAGTCGAAGCTGGTCAAGCGCGGCATCTCGCTGAAGTCCCTCGAAGACGGCGAACCTTATCCTTCGGGTAAGGAATACCGTATCGATGCCAGCCTCAAAGAGGGCATCGACAAGGACAATGCGAAGAAGATCTCGAAGTACATCCGAGACGAGGGCCCCAAGGGCGTCAAGGCACAGATCCAGGGCGAGGAGCTGCGGGTGAGCTCGAAGAAGCGCGACGACCTGCAGGAAGTCATCGCCCTACTCAAGGGCAAGGATCTCGACCTCGACCTGCAGTTCGTCAACTACCGCTGAGCCGCAACGATCGGTTCGCAGCACTCCCCTCACCCACATCCCCGCTTGCACCCGCCACCGGCCGTCGCTTCGGTCGGCATATCTCAATGAGACTCCGTCTGACAGTTCAAGACTTTGTCCGACGGTTCGAGGCGTTGTCTGACGGTTCGAGACGTTGCCTGACGGTTCGAGACGTTAACTGATCTGGTCATGACGGCAGGTGTCGGCGATAGTCGCCTGCCCCACCGCCTCCCCGAGGCCGACGGCAGGATGGCTGCATGTCCAGCACATTCCCCACAGCCACCGTTATCGGCTATCCGCACATCGGCCCGAATCGCGAGCAGGCGAAGGCCCTCGAGGACTATTGGGCAGGCCGCATCGATGCCGAGGCCTTCTCACAGTCCATGCGCTCCCTGCGGCTGAACACCTACAGTCGCCTGCGAGAGCTTGGCTTGGACGAGGACTATTCGATCCCTGCCTCCTACAGCCACTGCGACCATGTCCTCGACACTGCCCTGAGCATCGGACTCATCGAGTCGGAGCCCACCGGTACCGACTTCGACCTCGATGAATACTTCTCCGTGGCACGTGCCACTGGGCAGCGAACGCCTTTGGGCATCGACAGGTGGTTGGATGCCGACTACCGCCATCTGGTGCCGGAACTTAGGTATCCCACCCGGTTCAGGGCCCGCCCGCAGCACCTTCTCTCGCTGGTGTCGGAGGCACGAGCCGCCGGTCACACCATCCGACCTGTCCTCGTCGGCCCCGTGACCATGCTGGCACTGGCGAAGACCAGCCCCGATACAAGCACCTCGACGTTCGACCAGCTCGACGAACTCACTGTCGCCTACCTCGACGTCATCAGCATTCTCGCTGCGGCCGGAGTCGACTGGGTTCAGTTGGACGAACCTGCTCTCGTGACCGACTTCGACGAACACTCCGATTCCGAGCTCGCCGAGGCGGCCTCCCGTGCTTACACCGCACTGAGCGGGTCGAACACGCGACCACAGATCTTCGTCACCGCCCCCCGCGGAAGACTGCGAGCAGGGTTGTCCGCGCTGGCGCACTCTGGCATCGAGGCCCTCGGGGTCGATGTCTCCGCCGCCACCCGCGCGTCCGACCCGGGCTGCATTGCCCGCATTGCCGCGGAGACTCCAGCCTCGGTCCACCTCGTCGCCGGTGTCATCGACGGCCGCGATGCTATGGCCGACAACCTGTCCACCAGCTTGTCGGTTTTGCAGGACTGCGATCGCGAATCGCTCAGCGTCTCCACCTCGACGTCGGTGCTGGATACTCCTCACACGGTGTCGGCCGAGACCGATCTGAACGTACAGGAGGCTTCCTGGCCCTCTTTCGCGGAGGAGAAGGTGACCGCGGTGAAGACCCTCGCAATCGCGTTCGCCGACCGGCCCGATGACACAAGGTTGAGCTCACCTCGAGTATGTCGACCACATGGCCCTCTGGGAGAAATCGGAGATCCGCAGCAGCTCGTTGCGTCTGACACCGTGCTTCGCCTGGACAGCCAGACCATGCCAGATCGCCTGCACAAAGCCGGCGACGACATCGCCGTCGGTTCCGCCCAGGATCTCGCCCTCGTCGATCGCCCGGGTGAGGCGAGTTCGGAGAAGTCGTTCATTCGTCGTCAACATAGTGGATATGTCTCCGCGCGCCTTGCGCGTCGCCGGTACCTCTGACATGACTGCACTGGTGATGAGACAACCTGGGTGCGAATCCGGAGGTTGAGTGAACTCGATGACCGAGGATCTCAGCAGCTCATCGACGACGGTCCGGATGGACTGCGCGGCTACTGCCTTTTCGTACAGAGCGGTGTACCGCCGGGCGTAGACGCGAACGGTCTCGTCGAACAATCCGGACTTGCTGCCGAATGCCGCGTACAGGCTCGACGTCGAGATACCGATCACCGAGCTCAGGTGCCGAGTCGACGTTCCGCTGTAGCCGAGGCGCCAGAACAATCGGGCGGCGTCGAGCACGGCCCGAGATCGATCGAACTCGAGCGGCCGACCGCGGTTATTCGCTTCCACTCTCGCATTGTAGAGCGTCTGCTCCACAAATGTTTATAGAGCAGACGCTCCAGAAGTGAGCTGAGGCCGAATCTGGACTCAGGCCAGTTCCCTTGGGATGTAGTACAGGCCCTTTGAATCCTCTTCGACGGTGACTCGCAGGCGGTCGTCGACGCTGACGAAGTCGTTGACCTTGATCGTGCCCTTGGAGTCGCTGAGTTTGCGGACGGCGAAGGCGGGGATGAGACCTTGGCGACCATCGCCGTCGACCGCCAACGCGTACTTCGGGCCCGTGGCCCTGACCTTCACCTCGATCGTGTCGTCGGTGGCTGAGGGCACACCGGTGTCGAGGTCGGGGTTCGTCAGGGCAGAGAGTTCGACCGCGAGAGTATCGGCCATATCATCGACAGTTGCGAGCATGTTCGCCATCGCCCGTGCGAACTCACCGTGCAGCTCACTGGGCTTCATCGCCGCGCCGGGTTTGTACATATCCTCGTGAGTCAGCTCGCCCCAGGCGTCTTGGAGCCTGGTCTTGACTTGGATCTCTGCGAAGACCGGATCACCCTGGTCGGAGGGAATCTGCAGGGTCACGTGGCAGGCCCGGTACCCGCTGGGCTTGGGTGGGTCAACGTAGTTCTTCTGCTCGATGAGAACGAAGGCGCCCAGCTGCTCCGGATCTCTGAGCGAGTCGAACATCATCTTCTGGTCGCGCGGTGATTTGCACAGCACCTTGACTCCGACGATGTCTCGGATGTGATCCTCAACGTCATGTGGAGAGGAAATCCGCAGCTCCGGGTCGTCGGCGGTCTTTTCGACGAGCTTGGCGATGGTGCGAGCCGGATCCTTGATGCGATGCCCGTCGACGTCAAGGCGGGAGATGTCCTTGTCCTTCAGGAGACCCTTCTGCTGCTGTTTGAGCCAGTGTTTGATTCGCACGGCGGCAGATTCCCAGGCGTCGCGCCGTTGCGCATAGGCCTGCGAGACCACTTCCCTCATCGCCGAATCCGCGCTCACCGTACCTCCTCTGTCACAGGGTCCTCACTGCTCCCATCAAACCACGAGCGCGCCACCGATACGGTGACGCGCTCGCATATTTCTGGATTGAGTTGTCGAACTCAGTGCCTTGTCTGACTCAGTGGCTTGTCGAAGTCAGTGGCCCGATGCGGGCTGGCTGGCAGCTTCCGCCTGCAGGTGGCTGCGGGCCTCGGAGAGCATTCCCTCGCGAGTTGCGATCTTCACTCGCTCACGACCTTCGGCTTCGCCGAGCGCCTTCTCTGCTGTCTCCACGCGGTGGTAGCCTTCCCAATCCACGTAGTCGACGCCCTTGGACTCAAGCAGTTCGACGATCGCAGAGTCATCCGGATACACGGGCTCCGTCAGGACACCCGCGGCACGATCGTCGAGGATATGACTGATCGTCTCCAGGGCATCACCCTTCGTGTGACCGATCAGGCCGACAGGACCACGCTTGATCCAACCAGTCGCATACACGCCCTGCACCACGTCTGCATCGGCAGAGACCTTCTGGTCATCTGCGTCGACGACCCGACCCTCATGGTTCGGGATGACTCCCCGGCCGGAGTCGAAGGGCAGCTGCGGAAGTGCTGTGCCGGCATAGCCGACGGCGCGGTACACGGCGTCGATCTCCCAATCATGGAAGGTGCCGGTGCCGTTGACTCCACCGGACCCGTCGAGTTCCATCCGCTCCGTGCGCAGCCCCGTGACCTTGTCCTCGCCGAGGATGGCGACCGGGGAATGGAGGAAGTGCAGGTGCAGTCGGCGCTTGGCCCCCACCGGCTCACGCATAGTGAAGTCGGTCAGTGTCTTCGCAACCTGCTTGGTCTGATTGTTCGACTCGATCGCGGCCAGAGAGCCTTCGTCGAACTCATAGTCCTCGGGGTAGACGATGATGTCGACGTCCTTGACATGCCCCAGCTCACGCAGCTCCAAGGGGGTGAACTTCGCCTGCGCAGGACCACGCCGACCGAACACGTGCACGTCGGTGACCCGCGAGGACTTCAAACCCTCGTAGACATGATCAGGGATCTCGGTCGTGTGCATATCGTCAGGCTGCTTCGCCAGCACACGTGCCACATCCAAAGCGACGTTGCCGTTGCCGATGACCGCAACCTTCTCCGCATCCAACGGCCACGTCTGGGCAACATCCGGATGCGAGTCATACCAGTTGACGAAGTCAGCAGCACCGTAGGAGCCAGGCAGATCCACTCCGGGCAGGTTCAACGAGGCATCGATGAAACAGCCGGTGGAGAAGATCACCGCGTCATAGCGATCCGTCAGCTCGCCCAAAGCGATGTCCGCACCGTACTCGACGTTCGAGAACAGGCGGATGTCACCGCGATCGAGGACCTTAATGAGGGCATTGATGATGCCCTTGATGCGTGGGTGATCGGGAGCCACTCCGTACCGGACCAGTCCGAACGGTGTCGGCAAGCGCTCGAAGAGGTCAATGCTGACCTCGAAGTCACGCTCGGCTTTGGTCAGAAGGTCGGCCGCATAGATGCCGGCAGGGCCGGCACCCACAATAGCCACACGGAAGGGACGCGTCATTCTCACACCTCTCTAGTAAGTCATCTCCCATCATATCGGCAAAGAAGGCCCTCCTAACAAACACGTGACGAAGCTCGCATCCCCACCTTCGGCTTCATCTCAGGCATCAGTCGGAATCGCCAGCTTCCTGTGCGTTGCCTAGACTCGGCCTGTGAACGCCTCTGCACTCGAAGAATCTGCCTTCCGACGCGTCGGACTGGGATATGGAACCACTGCCTACATCATCTGGGGTCTCATTCCCCTGCTCTTCGCCGCTGCGGCTCCGACGGGCGCGCTCGAGATCGTCGCCCATCGGATCATCTGGTCGCTGATCTTCTGCGCCATCCTCCTCTTCTTCGCCAAGGGCTTTGTCCGCACCTGGCTGGTGATGCGCTCGGGGAAGGTCTTCTGGCTGCTTGCTCTGGCATCCGTGCTCATCGCAGTGAACTGGACAACCTACGTCTACGGCATCGAAACCGGCCGCCTCGTCGAAATCTCGCTTGGCTATTACCTCAACCCACTCATCTCGATCGGGCTGGGCGTCATCCTCCTCAAGGAGAAGCTGCGCCCGCTGCAGTGGGCCGCGGTGGGCTTCGGAGCGGCAGCAGTGATCGTGGTCGGCATCGGGATCGGCCGCTTTCCCTATCTTGCGCTCACGGTGGCGCTGTCCTTCGGCCTCTACGGCCTGGTGAAGAACAAGGTCGGCGGGAAGGTCGGTGCGCTCGAAGGCATGACCGTCGAAACCGCCGTACTCACCATTCCCAGCCTCGCCTTCCTCGCCTACCTCGCTGTGCAGGGCAATGGGACTTTCATCGGATTCGGGCCTTGGCACGTTATCCTGCTCCTGGCCACAGGACCGCTGACGGCGATCCCGCTCATCCTCTTCGGCGCAGCCGCCCGGAGAATTCCACTGTCCTGGGTGGGAATGCTGCAGTACATTGCACCGACGATGCAGTTCGTCCTCGGCGTCGCAATCTTCGGTGAGGCTATGTCGACGACAAGATGGATCGGGTTCCTCATCATCTGGATCGCCGTGATCCTGCTGTGCACGGACATGGTCCGGCAGAACCGACGACGACCGCATTTGGACTGAGTCCCGATCACTGGTGGTCCCACGTCACAGGCAGTCCGGCGCCACCAGTGGTCCGACAGGCTGCTGCGACTCACTAGACTCTGTGTGTGATCGCAGATTCAGCCCCCGATGAGAACGCCTTCCGCCGTGCAGGGCTGATCAACGGACTCTCCGCCTACCTTCTGTGGGGGCTCATCCCCCTGCTCTTCGCAGCTGCAGCCCCGACCGGGGCCCTGGAGCTCGTCTCGCATCGGGTCGTCTGGTCGCTGCTCTTCTGCGCAATCCTGCTGACGTTCACCGGCGGCTTCAGACGCACCTGGGTTGTGGTGCGTTCAGGTCGGACCTTCTGGCTGCTCACGCTGGCCTCGGTGCTCATCGCGATCAACTGGACGACGTTCATCTATGGAGTCGAGACGGGCCGCCTCGTCGAGGTGTCACTTGGCTACTACCTCAATCCGCTCATCTCGATCGGCCTGGGCGTGATCTTCCTCGGCGAGAAGCTGCGTCCGCTGCAATGGACTGCTGTGGGCTTCGGCCTCATCGCCGTCCTCATCGTCGGCATCGGCCTCGGTCGGATGCCCTACCTCTCCTTCACCGTTGCCATCTCATTCGGTCTCTACGGACTCGTGAAGAACAAGGTCGGCAATCGGGTCGGAGCCCTCGAAGGCATGACGATCGAGAGTGCCGTGCTGTCCGTGCCCAGTCTGATCTTCCTCATCGTCCTCGGCGCACAGGGCCTCTCCACGTTCACCGGGTTCGGTGCCAGCCACGTCATCATCATCCTCATCACCGGCCCGGCCACGGCGATTCCACTCATCCTCTTCAGCGCTGCGGCGAGAAGAATTCCGCTGTCGTGGGTCGGGATGCTGCAGTACATCACCCCGACGATGCAGTTCATCACCGGCGTCTTCATCCTCGGTGAGATGATGTCGACGACCCGTTGGATCGGATTCTTCGTCATCTGGATCGCCGTCGTCCTGCTGAGTATCGACATGATCCGCCACAGCCGCCGCAGACTCTAGCCGCGCCGGCGCCAGCCAGCAGGCCAGCCTCAGCCCACGAGCATGAGCACGACCCCGGAGAGCACCCCTCCAAGGGCGACAGCACAACCCATTGCGGTGGTGGTGCGCCAGCCGAGGGACTTTCCGACCATCACCATCGACGGGATGCTCAGTGCCGGAAGTGCGATCAGCAGGGCTCCGGTGACGCCCGCTCCCACCCCTGCTGCGAGCAGCGCAATGATGATGGGAATCTCGCCCCCGGTCGGGATCACCAGGAGTGTGCCCACAACAGCAGCGATGAGCACTGCGAGGGCACCGACCTGAGCCTCGAGCCCGTACACCCCCGACAGCCATGGACTGATGAGTCCGATGACGAAGACCAGGGCGAGGTGCTCGGGCACGAGGATGAGCGTGAATTTCGACAGCGATCGCAGGTAACGCTGGGAAAGAGACGACATCCTCGGCGGCTCCGGACTCTGCTCGGGAACCACCTCGGCGCGCCCCTTGATCCACCGGCCGATGAGCGCGCTGGCACCGACAGCGATGAGGATTCCGAACACAAGTCGGGTGAAAGCGTACTGCCAGGGCAGGACGAGCGCGAGGAAGATCAGAACTGCAGGGTTGAGGAGCGGATTGCCCACCCAGTAGGCCAAGGCGGCGCTTCGCATCACGCCCGAACTCCGCAGGCCTGCAGCCACCGGGGCCGCGCAGCAGGTGCACATCATCGACGGCAGCGACATCGCCGCGCCGACGAGTGACTGGCTGGTGTGGGTCCGACGATTCATCACCTGCAGCAGCCAATCTCGCGGCACCAGCGCATCGATGGCCGCAGCCACCACCAGAGCCACGAGCAGTGCCTTCCACACCGCGATGAAGTACACCAGTGTGAAGTCCCAGGCTCCGGCCAAGGAGAACGTGTCCCCCGCGGCTTCGAAGAGCGGACTGCCGTCCCAGACGGAAGTCTGGCTCATCGTCCAGGCCTTGTCCCAATAGGGCATCCACTTCGACCAGCTCAGGCCGATGATGAGGAAGACCACGAGCACGCCGAGTCCGACCCAGTCGACCGTGGTCAGTCGCCGTCGACGTCCTGCCTCAGCAGTCGCTTTGATCGTCAAGGATCAGATCCTCACGCTGTGCGTGAGACCACCGAATCGGCGAACGCGAACAGGGACTCCTTGACCAGTCCTTCGGGGACCGGAGCCAGCGCTGCCTTCGCGTCCTCGGCCCAGCGAGTCGCCTCGTCGCGTGCACGGGCCGTCACCGGGTGAGCGGCCAGAGCCGCACGGGCGGACTCGAGCGCTTCGTCGGAGGTCAGATCCGCGTCGAGGAGGTCGACAACCTCGGCGGCGGCTTTGTCACCGTCGGCCGCAGCGGCCCGGACATAGAGCACCGGCAAGGTCGGAACGCGTTCGCGCAAATCAGTGCCGGGGGTCTTGCCTGACACCGAGGAGGCCGCCGTCAGATCGATGATGTCATCGGCGAGCTGGAAGGCGATGCCGACACGTTCGCCGAATACCCGCACGGGCTCGGCCAGCGCCTGATCCGCGCGTGAGAACATGACCCCGAACTGCGCCGAGGTGGCGATGAGAGATCCTGTCTTGTCCGCGAGCACCTGGATGTAGTGATCGATCGCGTCCGCGTCCTCGGGCGGGCCTGCGAATTCGTTGAGCTGGCCCAGGACGAGCCGTTCGAAGGTCTCGGATTGAACCGTGACGGCATCGGGGCCGAGCTTCGCCGTCACTCCTGAAGCCTTCGAGAACAGGAGATCGCCGGTGAGGATGGCAACGGAATTGCCCCACACCTCGTGTGCGGCCGGAGCACCTCGGCGAACCGGGGCATCGTCCATCACATCATCGTGATACAGGGAGGCTAAGTGGATGAGTTCCACGGCGACGGCAGCGTCGATGATCTCCTCTCGATCGGCCTCACCGAGGCGGGCCGTGAGCAGCAGAAGATTGGGCCGGGCACGCTTGCCACCAGCTGCGAGGAGATGTTTGGACGTGGTGTCCGGCAGCTTCCGCGTCTGCGCGGTCACTTCGTAGAGCCTGCGCTCGACGGCTTCCAACTGAGTGGAGATATCCGCCGCGAGCTGGGCATCGGCACCGATAAAAGTCGCCGGAGAGGCTAGGTGGCTCATGTCCTCGTCATTCATCGTAGTCAGTGTTGTAGTCGCTGGTGAGCTCAGGCATTGCTGGTCGCCGGCACGATTCGGGTGAGAGCTGCAATCACCCGGTCGATGAGATCGGCCTCAGAGACCTTCGGGTCGCGGTAGAGGTTCGCCAGCAATTTCACGACGAACTCCATCACAACCTCAACACCCATACCGTACTTGATTCCGAACTGCATGAGTGCAGGGTGGCCGATAATGGCGGAGAAAACGCGCCCCAGGGTGAAGTAGCCGCCCAGGGACTCACCCACCAGCGCGGGGTATTCCTGCAGCTTCTCCCGCATCACGCGCTGCGGGTAGCGGGAATAGGTGGAGATCACCTCGGCGGCCAGTCGAGCGGACTCAAGGGCATAGTCGATGCCCTCCCCGTTGAAGGGATTGACCATCCCACCCGAATCGCCGACGAGCAGGAGCCCCTTGTGGAAGTGCGGGGTGCGGTTGAAGGCCATCGGCAGCGCCGCGGATTTGATCGGGCCCAACGAGGTGGACTCGTCGATTCCCCATTCGTGTCCCATATCCGCAATCCACTGCCCCATCATCGCTCGGAAGTCCACGGAACCGAACTGAGGTGAGGAGTCCAGCAGGCCGGCACCGATGTTGATCGTGCCGTCGCCCAGCGGGAAGAGCCATCCGTACCCGGGCAGAACCTCGGATTCGCCCGCCGAATTGCTCGAACGCATCTCGACCCAGCTCTCGATGTAGTCATCGGCATGCCTCGGCGAGGAATGGTAGGCGCGCACGGCCACACCCATCGGGCGATCATCGCGCTTCTCCAACCCCATCGCCACGGCCAGGCGTGAAGACACACCGTCGGCGGCGATGACGATCGGGGCACTGAAATGAGCCTCAGGTCCGATCCGACGGCCACGATGGTCGGTTCCGGAGGCGTGGATGCCTTTGATCCAGCCATCCTCGCCGACGTCCGGGGACATGGCCTTGACCTGCTCGAACAGCCTGGCACCGCTGCGCTGAGCGTGGCGGGCGAAGGCCTCGTCCATACCCATCCGCGGCTTTGTGAGCCCATAGTTCGGAGTGCCACCGATGTCGGGCCAATCGAGCTCCAAGCGGTGCCCGCCGCCGATGAGGCGCAGTCCTCTGTTCTTGTGCCACCCCTCGGATTCGGGGGTCTCCATCCCCAGGAACCCGACTTCCTTGACCGCACGCGGGGTCAGCGCATCGCCGCAGATCTTATCCCGAGGGAACCCGGACTTCTCCAGGATGATGACCTCATGGCCGGCCTGCGCCAGGTAGGTGCCGATGGCCGATCCGGCAGGGCCGGCCCCGACGACGATTACCTCGGCCTCGAAGTTATTCATGGTCAGCGTTCGGCGCCCGGCTTGAGCGCGTGGTGGACGGCGACGATTCCGCCCGTGAGGTTGCGGTGCTTGACCTGGTCGAAGCCGGCGCCGAGGATCTGGTGGGCGAATTCGTCCTGGTCAGGCCAGGCACGGATCGATTCGGCCAGGTAGACGTAGGCCTCGGGGTTCGAGGACACGGCTTTGGCCACGGCGGGCAGTGCCCGCATCAGGTATTCCTTGTAGACGAGGCTGAAGGGGTCGAACGTCGGTGTCGAGAACTCGCAGATGATGAGTCGGCCACCGGGTTTGAGCACGCGCAGCATCTCTGCCAACGCGATGTCGACGTCGTTGACGTTGCGGATGCCGAAGGAGATGGTGACGACGTCGAAGCTGGCGTCGGAGAACGGCAGATCCATCGCATCGGCGTAGATGAAGTCGATCTTCGGGTGGCGACGACGCCCCTCGGTGAGCATGCCCTGTGAGATGTCACCGGCGACCACCTCGGCGCCGTGATGGGTGAACGTCATCGACGACGTCCCCGTACCAGCAGCGAGATCGAGGACGCGTTCGCCGGGTCCGGCAGCCACGGAGTGCGCAACCGTCCGGCGCCAGGTGCGCGCCAGACCGAAGGTGAGCACGTCGTTGGTGAGGTCGTAACGGGAGGCGACGTCATCGAACATCGATGCGACATCGTCGGGCTGCTTGTCCAGCTGAGCACGGTTCATGCCACTATTCTCTCAACACCTGATGCCGGGGGCGAATTCGCGGACTCGTTTCCAAGCTCTTCACGGTGTGGAACTGGCCACAGTCATCATCGTCGTGTCGAAATCCTCGACTAGAGTGGGCCTGAAATGACTACGACCTTCGATACCTCTGACATCCGCACAGCGCCCCCGCGCCTGCACGTGCGATCTCGCTTCGTCGACGACGTCGAACCAGGGCCCGGATTCCCCTTCGAATCCGGACTGCCCACGACCGTCGAGCAGACGCTGGAGCTTTTGCCCACCTCGGCGTTCTCCTGCTGGGTCCGCGACACCTCGGGCCTCATCGGCTTCGGTCGCACGCTGCGCATCCGTGCCCGCGGCCGCGATCGCTTCACCGAGCTCTCCGACGCATGGAAGGCCATCACGGGCGCCGCGACCATCGAGGACGAGGTCGATCTGCTCGGCTCCGGGCTGATGTGCTTCGCCACCGTCGCCTACTCGGGCGAATCAGAGGTCGATTCCCTTATCCACGTCCCCGAATTCGTGCTCGGACGCCGAGGCGGTCGCGTGTGGATGACGTCGATCATCGCCGAGGGCACCACCCCAACCCCGCCCGTGCTGAAGTCCGAACCGCTGCGCCGCGTCACCTCGGCGACGGCCTCCCCCGGTGACCTCGACAGCGATTCCTGGGCGGATCTGGTCGCGAAGGTCTCGCATATGCTCACGCCCGTCGGAGACTCCGCCGAGGTGGACGCCTTCGCCGACGATTCCACGCTGCGCAAGATCGTGCTGGCCCGTGACGAGCTTGTCACCACCGACGATGACATCGATGTTCGGTCCGTGCTCGGTGCACTCAACCGCAGCTACCCCAGCTGCTGGACCTTCGATGTCGCCGGCCTGATCGGTTCCACGCCGGAGCTGCTCATCGGCGTCGAGAACAACCGGGTGACCTCGCGTGTGCTCGCGGGCACGTATCGGGTGGAGAACGACCCGACGGCCGAGATGCCCGCTGCCAGGAAGCTGTTGAGCGCGCACAAGGACAGCACCGAACATGCCTTCGCGATCGCCTCGCTCCAACGCAGCCTCGGACTCGTCGCTGATGATGTCACCGTCGACGAGCGGCCGCACCTGCTGCCCCTGGCCAACGTCATCCACTCGGCATCTGATGCTTCGGCCCACCTGCCGGGGGACTCGTGCCTCAATGCCCTCGACATCGCGGCCGCTGTGCATCCGACCGCGGCCGTCGGCGGATACCCGCAGGCCAGCGCGGTTGCCCACGTGGACGAGTTGGAGCCGCTGGATCGTGGCCGGTATTCGGGCCCCGTGGGCTGGATGGACGACCGCGGCAACGGTCAGTTCGGAATCGCCCTGCGCTGCGGACAGCTCGAGGACCGCAATCGGATCCGCCTGTTCGCCGGCGCCGGCATCATGCCCGATTCGGATCCCCTCGCCGAGGTGGCCGAGACCGAAGCCAAATTCGCTCCGATGCGCCGTGCGCTGGGGTTGGAATAGGACTTGGGCGCGATGCCCCTGAGCTGAGCCTCGTAGCCCCTGAGCTGAGCCTCGTAGCCTTGACACGTTGTCAAGGTCTTCAAGGCTCGTGTCAGTGGCTGTGTCAGTGGCTCGGCATAGTCTCTTCACATGTTCACGCATCCCGCGGATGACCCGGACCACCCCGATTATCGGGGTCCCGGATCGTGGGCCCGGCTTCCGGGCATCACCACCGATATCGATCGGTGGTGCACGACTCTGCGTGACCTCGAACCAGCAGAAAATGCGTGGGAGGCCCAGACCCGCATCCGTGCCCTGGAGGAGCTCACGTCTGCTGCCGCCGCCGCTCAGGCCCGTGAAGCCGTCGCCTTCCATGGGCACCGCCAGCGCGAAGATGCTGCCAACGACGTGCCCAAACGCGAACAGGGAAAGTACGCAGGCAACGAGATCGCATTGGCCAAACGGGTCTCGCCGGCGACGGGGCGCAAGTTTCTCTCAACTTCCAAAGCCGTCGTCAACGATCTGCCTCGCACCTACGAGGCGCTGGCCGACGGTTCCATCTCCGAAGCCAAAGCTCGCATCATCGCCGATGAGACGGCCTGGCTCACTCCCGACGAGCGTCTCTTCGTCGACGAGGAGCTCAAAGACCGTGCCTCCGTTGCCGGCAGTCGCCGGTTACGCACCGAGGCCCGCTCCCTGGCGGCCAATGTGTCCTCCGACAATGCGCATGAAAGGGCCGAAGCCGCGAGTGCGAATCGCCATGTGTCCTTGAGCGCACTGAACAACGGCATGGCGATGCTCAGCGCCACGCTGCCATTGCAGCAAGCCGTTGCTGCGTATGAAAGTCTGGACGCCGCTGCCGCCGAGCACAAGCTCAACGGCCAGGACTTCGACCGCGGCCGCAACCAGCTGATGGCCGATATCTTCGTCGAACGGCTTACGGGACAGGACTCTGCCGGTGATGTGCCCACTGAGGTCCATCTAGTGATGGAGGCCGAAAGCCTGTTCTCTGACGGACAGGTTCCTGCGTGGATTCCGAGCTATGGGCCATTACCGGCCAAGACGGCCCGGAATTTCCTTGCGGCAGATCGGGCCCGGTCCTTCATCCGCCGCATGTTCACTTCACCGGACACAGGGCAGTTAGTCGGTATGGACTCACGCAGGCGAACATTCGGCGGCCTGCTGCGACGAATGGTCGTCTTCCGCGACGACGTGTGTCGGACCCCGTGGTGTGACGCCCCGATCAAGCACGCCGACCATGCGAACCCTGTAGCCGAAGGCGGAGAGACCCAGTGGTCCAACGCCTCCGGACTGTGCGCGGCCTGCAACTATGCCAAGGAGCACCCCGGTTGGAAGCACGAGGGGACTGCCGACGACCTCACCGTCTCTACCCCCACCGGTGAAGAGTACGAGACGGCCACTCCCCCGTTCGTCACCAAGCTCAGTCATCCACCGCCGAGAAAGTACACCGCTTCGGGAGACGCTGATGAACCCGCAGACTCTGACGAACCAGGCTGCTGCGGCAGTTCCGGCGCAGCAGGTAGTCACCCCGGCGGCGAATCCGCGCCGGAAGCGAACGAAGACGTCGTCGACTTCCCCCGGCTGAGCTCGGTAGAAGCACTCTTCGAGGAGCTGATGCTGCGGGACACCGGGTGACTAACCGCCGCGGCAACTGAGCCGCCGATGGTTGCGATGGCTGAAGTTCTTTCCCCTGAACGGTCCCCGGGTCAGTCCCTCTGCGCTATCCCTCTGTCTTGTCCTTCCGCTCAGGTCCTTCTGCTCAGGTCCGATTGCTCTGGTGAATTGCTCAGGTCACAGTGCTCAAATCAGATTGATCAGGCCAGATCCACTTCGATGATCCGACGGCCGTGCGTCCTCGTTTGTGGGCTGTCCGCTACTTTGTCGCCCTCTACGCCGCAGACAGCTTTCTCAAACTCTGCGATGAAGTCGTTGAGCAGGCTTGACTCGTCATGAGGTCCCACCCATGAATATTCCCACCCATAGGCTGTCGCGAGATCGTTGAAGTCCCGACCGTGAGGAACCGTGAAGTATCTTTCGAGATACGGTGCCACGTGCTCCTGCGAGTGTTCGAGCCCGGAGAAGATCGCACCCCCATCGTCGTTGAGGACGACGATGAGTACGTTCCCGGCCTCTTCGGCGCTCGGCGTGAGCAGGCCACCCACGTCGTGGAGCATTGCAACGTCACCGATGACCAGTACGACCTGTTCTTCGAGTGCAAGGGAGAGCCCCGTGGCGGTCGAAATCAGACCGTCGATGCCGGCCAGCCCGCGTGAGGCGTGGATTCGCGCTCGCACGTCGGTGGCCTCACTGAGATAACGGATCGTATTTGAACTCGCCGCAAAAAGGTTGATTGTGCGGGCGGCCAGATGTTCAGTGATCGCCCGGGCGATCGTCGGCTTCGACACGCCTGCACGCTCGCGCTCACGCCGAGACGCGGCAATGATCGCTTCGCCGGCTTTCACCCACTCGTCGCGCCACGTCGTGTCTTCGCTCGCGGGCGAGAATGTATCGCTGGGGCCGTCCTCGCCGCCGACCCGATCTCCGTGGCGGGTGCTGTCGTTGGTTTCCTTGACTTCCGGCCCGGAGAGCAACACGGATAGCGGCACCGCGTCGACGTCATCGGGCAACCGCTGAACCAACACCTTAGAATCGGCAAGGAGCGCGGCAACAGGCCTGGTCAGAGTCGGCTTCCCGTGCACGATCACAGTGCGGATCGCTGATCGCAGGTCCTCGCGTTCGCTGAGCACACTGGCATGCGCCGGAACCGCAGCAGGTGAGTTCCGCATCGCAGAGGTGAGAGGGCTCGAGGGCTCAGCCAGGACTGGGATTGCGTAAGCCTCAGCCAAGGACTTCAGAGCCTGGGCCGAGCAGCCGCCGGCATCTCCGGCCACGATGACCGTGCCAGGAAGAATTCGGACCAACGAGCTCCTCAAAGCATTCGTGGCGCGGCGCGCAGCATCCGCGGGGCTGCTCGCGGCATCGCGTGCCTCCGCAGGGATGAGATGATCTGCGGAGGCGGGCTCCGTCGTGTTGCTCGCTGACTCCAGTGACTCCAGTGACTCCGCTGACTCCGCTGCCAGCGTCTGCACCGTGGCTTTCCAATCGGCGAGCTCCGTCACAGTCGGCACGAGCGGCACATCGAATTGCACGTTGAATTGGACAGGGCCGGCTCTACCGGTGTCCGTGCCCAGCGAGAGCTCAACCGCCTCGGCGAGCAAGTGCTGTGCATCGGCACTTCCGGCAGGCACATCGACTCGAGCGCGCACATCGCTGAGCACCTGCGACTGGTCGTCGATGGTCTGATTTGCACCAGTCCCCCGCATCCGAGCAGGACGATCTGCCGTGATCGCCACGAGCGGAAGGTGACCGTAGGAGGCCTCAAGCACCGCAGGATGCAGGTTGGCCACAGCCGAACCCGATGTTGTCACCAGCGCCACGGCGCCGGCAGCAGCACCCTCGGTGCCAGCCGTACCGTCACCAGTGCCAGCCGTACCGTCACCAGTGCCAGCGGTACCGTCACCAGCGCCTGCAGCAGCACCGGCACCTGCAGCGGCCTGTTTACTGCGCAGTCCTCGTGCCAGGCCAAGCGCCAGGAACCCGGCATCACGCTCATCGATGCGCACGTGCGTACGGATCACGCCCGCCTCGGCGAGAGGGGCGAGCGCATAGATCAACGGTGCGGAACGGGACCCGGGTGCGATGACGACCTCGGTGACTCCCGACGACGCCAACCCACAGGCAATCTGCTGCGCCACTGCGCTCGAATTCAACATCACCTGATATTCAACCACTAACCCACCTGCGGTTCACATTGACTCCCTACGATTGACCCATGCGCCGATCGATTCTCTTCGCGGTTGGGGCGCGTGCAATCCGTTCGCTGACCGCCGCGCGCTCCCACAGAGGACGCTTCCCCACCCTCGACCAGAACAGCTCATTCCTCGGCCCTGAACCTCGCGGCAAGGACGCGAGGAAATGGCACATCCGAGACAAACGCAAACTCTCGAACCGACTGCGGGAGTTCTTCATCTACTCCCCCGCGCTCGGTCGAACCGTCGGAGTACGCGTGCTGCTGCCGGGAATTCCGCAGGAGGTCAGCCCGGTCATCCATCTCTATCACGGCGGCGGGGACGACTTCCGATCATGGACGGATTTCGGGTCCGCCGAGGAGCTCACACTCGACTCGCCCTACCTGGTCGTCATGCCGGATGCGGGGGCCGGCACCTACTCTCGCGTGGCAGTCGGCAGCGAGGTCCACGACTGGCCGACCTTCCACACCAAGGAGATCCCGGACTTCCTGCGCAAGAACTTCTCCGTGGACTTCGCACCGGAGAACCAACTCCTGGCGGGACTGTCCATGGGCGGATACGGGGCGATGAAATACGCAGCCTGGCACCCGGACCGCTACAGCTGGGCAGCGGCCTTCTCCTCCCCACTCGACCCTCTGTCTGCGATCCCTGCCTTCGACATCATCGCCATGCGGGAGGGCGCGAAGTCGATGACGCTGTTCGGCGATCCCGTCACCGACCGCAGCGAATGGATCGCCAACTCCCCCTACGGCCTCGCGGAGAACCTGCACGGCCTGAACCTGTGGCTCAGTGCAGGGTCCGGAAGTCTCGAAGAGTCAAAAGATCGTGACCTCCTCGAATCGATGGTCAACCAGCAGGGCGAGCGCTTCTCCGCGCGATTGAACTCGCTGGGCATCCGCCATTCGTGGTTTCCCCGCACGACGGGCCTGCACAACTGGAACAGTTGGGAGCGAGAGCTGGGCGCTTGGCTGAAGACCCTGCGACGTCAGCGTGACTATGCCAGCTCCAATCACCGCAGCATCGAGCGCCGAAGTGGCAACGTCGAAGGCCGCCGAGGTGGTCCCCGCGTCGCGGACGGTGGTGAATTCTCATATCTCACCGGGCACGCCCTCTTCGACATCCACGGATGGCGGGTCGAGATCTCGCGACGCAGAGCTCAGATCGTGTGTTTCGGCTCTGTCAGCACAGCTGGCTTCTCCCTGACTGGAACCGGAAGCTTCCGGGTACGCACACCGGGCCTGTACGAACCCGGTCGCCGATACGACATCTCCGTCACCGGGCCGACAGGCACGAACGACTATCCGCAGCGGGCCGACAAGAAGGGGCGTCTGACGTTCACCGGGCGCTTGGCTGCAGCCATGCACGACCCGATCATTCCGGGCAAGCGCACTCAGCACTTCACGACGGTGGGGCAGTCCGAGATCACGACGGTGCGCATCGCGTCGACGCCGGATGAATCGTCCGCACCGGCACGAGCCACCGAATCAGACGCCTCCCCACGAGTTGCCTCAGCCGACGTCCAGCTGCGAGCCGCAAGGTCATCCGAAGACGCAGAGGAAACAACAGATGTGTCGGAATCGGCACATGTCGATGACGGATCTCAGACGGCTGTTATCTATGGTTATAAAGGTCACACCATCGTGACCGACTTTCCTCCATCTGATTGAACCTTGACTTCGAGAGGTCACCCATGAAACGCGTACTCCCAGCCATCGCTCTCATCGCCGGACTGGCACTGACTGGCTGCTCAGGAGCTGACTCCCAGGACAGTCAGGCCAAGGAAGCAGGCGGCGCACAGCCCGCCGCAGAAGAGACTCCCGAAGTACAGCAGCTCGACGAGAATCAGCTCAAGAAGATCATCGAATCCACAGATGTCGATGGTCAGTCGTTCAAGTCCGTCGATATCGGAGCGGCCTCCGGCAGCGAAGCGATCAAGGCCCTCGAAAGCGCCGAATACGAACCTGCTGAGTGCAAGGACCTCGCAATGTCTGCTCTCAACGCCACCGAGGCGAGCAACGGCACCACACTCGCTGGAACCTCAGCGGACAACACTATGAGCGTCGCGCTCATGAGCCTGGCCGACGAAGATGCCGCCGGTTCACAGCTGAGGAACTCGACCAAGGTCGCCGAGAAGTGCAGCGACGTGACCATCAAGTCACAGGGCATCGAGATGACGATGTCCTACGAGTCCTTCGATGCCACCGTCGAAGGCGCTGACGAGACCGTGGGAGTCCACGCCAAGATCGGTGCCGGCGGTCAGACCGTCCTCGACACCGACACCGTCACCAGCCGCGTCGGCAACAACATCGTCACCGCTGCCAACATCGCCGACACCGGGGATGAAGAAGCGGTGCCCAAAACCGCGAAGACGTTCGTCGACGCCGTCAAGAACGCGAACTGAGCAGCCTCAAGACCGCGAACTGAGCAGCGACGGTCGCAGAACCCTCCAGCACGCCTGCAGTCTCATCGACCACCAGTCGAATCGTCCCTGATCCACCGCCAGCCTCTCCAGGCGCTGTGGGCCCGGGACGATTCGCGTCACCGGGATCTGACCGTTGACAGGACGCAGGCTGAGGTCCGTGCTCACCACGTCCTCGGCGAAGAGCCTCCCAGTACCCAGACCGCAGGCCGGGTGCTCACCGAGGAGTTCCCGGCTCGCCGGTGTGCGCGGCAGCGTGGCCGCCAGCTGGGCACCGGCAGCCAATCCGACAGATGATTCCAATGCCGAAGACACAACAGCCGGCAGACCGCAGGCTTCGATGATCGATCGTGCGGCAGCGATCCCACCCAGCGGCTGAACCTTGACGATGACGACCTCGGCGGCTCCCAGCTCTGCCACTCGCAGGGGGTCCTCGGCCTTGCGAATCGACTCATCAGCGGCCAGAACCACAGGCAGTCCATCGAGCTGCTCGCGCAGCCGCGCCATGTCTTCAACGGCCGCGACTGGCTGTTCGAAGTACTGCAGGTCGAATTCCGCGAACTCGGCGCAGGCTCTGAGCGCCTCGGGCAGCGTATAGCCGGCGTTCGCATCGAGTCTCAGCGACGTTGAAGGAAACAGGCGCCGAAACTCTCGCAGCCGCTCCAAGTCATCCGGCAGGGAGTCGATCCCGTGTTCAGCCACCTTAGCCTTGACTGTACCGACGGGGCCGTAACGGGCCAATATCGACTCGACCTCGGAGGTTGCACACGCGGGCAGGGTCGCATTGACGGCCACGGATCGGACGGCGGCAGCCGACTGACCTGCGCTGTCAGCCGACTGACCGACGGCACTGGGGCCAGCCTCGGCGGCTCCCGGCAGCAGACCGGCGAAGTCGAGAGCGGCTCGCAGCCAGCGTGAGGATTCGGCTGCATCGTATTCGGTGAATGGGGAGAACTCCGCCCACCCGTCGGGGCCTTCGAAGAGCATGATCTCGCGCTCGGTGATCCCCCGGAACCGGGTGACCATGGGGAGTTTGAGAACCTTGAAATTCGGCACGAGTTCAGCGATCGACTCGGGGATCTGCTCCGTATCAGCCATGGAGCAACCATATCGGTCGGGTGACAGGCGATAGGGTTGGGGCCATGACGGTTTCTGAAATCTTTGACCCCTCCCAGTGGCGTGAAGTCTCCGGATTCGACTTCACCGATATCACCTACCACCGCGCGGTCAATCCCGACGGCACCGACCTGGGCTGCGTACGCATCGCCTTCGACCGTCCCGACATCCGCAACGCCTTTCGCCCGCATACCGTCGACGAGCTCTTCCGAGCCCTCGACCACGCGCGTCAGACCTCCGACGTCGGCGCGGTCCTGCTCACCGGCAACGGCCCCAGCTCACGCGACGGCGGCTGGGCCTTCTGCTCCGGCGGCGACCAGCGCATCCGCGGCCGTTCCGGCTACCAGTACGCTTCCGGGGAGACCCGCGAGTCCGTGGACCCGGCCCGTGCCGGTCGCCTCCACATCCTCGAGGTCCAACGACTCATCCGCACCATGCCCAAGGTCGTCATCGCCGTCGTCCCGGGTTGGGCTGCGGGCGGTGGCCACAGCCTCCATGTCGTCTGTGACATGACGATTGCCTCGCGCCAGCATGCGAAGTTCAAACAGACCGACGCCGATGTCGGCTCCTATGACGCCGGCTACGGCTCCGCCTACCTGTCGAAGATGGTCGGTCAGAAGAAGGCGCGCGAGATCTTCTTCCTCGGCCGCACCTACTCGGCGCAGGACATGGCCGACATGGGTGCCGTCAACGAGGTCGTCGACCATGAGAACCTCGAGACCGCCGCGCTGACCATGGCCAGGGAGATCCTCGGCAAGTCCCCCAACGCCCAGCGGATGCTGAAATTCGCATTCAACCTCGTTGACGACGGGCTCATGGGACAGCAGGTCTTCGCAGGTGAGGCCACCCGTCTGGGCTACATGACCGACGAAGCGGTCGAAGGCCGTGACTCCTTCCTGGAGAAGCGCGACCCCGACTGGTCCCCCTACCCCTGGTACTACTGAGCGCCTCCGCCACATGAACGCACAGTCCGTTGCGGATCTGCCCAGTGCGATCGATCGTGCCTTGGACGGCCGCTCGATCCTCGTCCTGCCCCGTACGCGTGATGCCGCCATCACCGAGGTGGCTCCCAGTCAGTGGATGGGTGTTGGCCGGGCGCCGGCGCTGGTGCTCTTCACCTCTGGTTCGACGGGCACGGCCAAGGCCGTCGCTCTGTCCGCCGAGGCGCTGACCACCTCGGCGCGGGCCACCGAACGATCCCTGTCCGGACCCGGAGATTGGCACCTGAGTCTGCCCATCAACCACATTGCCGGGTTCCAGGTGGAGCTGCGCGCCCGGCTCGCGGGACGGGAACCGATCAGGACCACCTCGGCGACATTCACCGCAGGTTCCTTCGCCGACGAGGCCCAGCAGCTGTTCGCACAATCCGGCGAGCGACCGTCCTACACCTCACTTGTGCCCACTCAGCTGCACCGGATCCTTGCCGATGACCGGGCCACTTTCGCTGCGGCGAAGTTCGACGCCATCCTCCTCGGCGGTTCCGCGATCTCGCCAGCCCTGCTCGAACGCGCCGACGCACGAGGCCTGCACATCGTGCGGACCTACGGGATGAGTGAGACCGCAGGTGGGTGCGTGTACAACGGGGCCCCCTTCGATGGTGTCGAGATCACGATCACCGAGTCCTCGACGATCGACCTGCGCGGTCGCGTCGTGGCCGATTCCTACGTCGAGATCACTGCTGAGGGCCGCATCTGCCCCGTCGACAACCCGGGCCTGACCACCGACGATGACGGCACACGGACCATTCACACGAGCGATCTGGGTCGGCTCGACGAAGGGGTGCTCACGGTGCTCGGCCGCTCCGATGACATCATCGTCTCCGGGGGCACGAACGTCTCGCCGCATGCCCTTGAGACCGGACTGCTGCCCACCTGGCAGCACCATGGGATCGCCGAGGTGCTCGTGACCTGGGTGCCCGATGAGGAGTGGGGCAAACTGCTCGTCGCCCTCGTCCGCATCGATGGTCAGGTGCCCGACACCGTGGCCGGCTCGATGGGCTCACCGCGTGAGTTCGCGCGGAGTCTGGGCGGACTCGACCATGGAATGAACGGGCAGCTGCTGCCTCGGCTGGTCTTTCCCGTCACTGAGATCCCCAATCGGTCGATCGGCAAACCCGACCGACAGGCTGCGGCCAGGCTTGCCGCCGAGCTGGCTGAGACTGAGCACCACAGAGCTCCGCCGCCCGAATACCCTAACAAGTGAACAATCGGTAATATGAGACGGTTCCAATTTTTATGAGGAAGGTATCCCGCCCAATGGCAACTGCCGCGCAGTGGATCTCCGGAGCCCGACTACGAACATTGCCGCTGGCTGTAGCCCCTGTTCTCATCGGGACCGGCGCTGCCATCGGCTCCGTCGGCGGCTTCACCTCCTTCATCATCGGCGACTACACGCGCAACGGCCACGACCATTCGCTGTTGCAGATCTTCCTCCGAGCGGTGCTCGCCCTCCTCGTCTCCCTCTGCCTGCAGATCGGGTCGAACTTCGCCAACGACTACTCCGACGGTGTCCGCGGCACCGATGATGTCCGCGTCGGTCCCGTGCGTCTCACAGCGACGGGCCTCGCCGAGCCGAACGCGGTCAAACGTGCGGCTTTCCTGTTCTTCGGCATCGCCGGGGTCGCCGGAATCGTGCTCATCCTCATCTCGCAGGCATGGTGGTTCCTCATCGTCGGCGCCGCCGCTGTGGCAGCCGCCTGGTTCTACACGGGCGGCAAGAAGCCCTACGGATACATGGGGCTGGGCGAGGTCTTCGTCTTCGTCTTCTTCGGCCTGGTGGCCACGCTGGGCACGATGTGGATGCAGGTCGGCGGACTCAGCCTCAGCGGCTGGGCCGGTGCGATTGCCATCGGTTCGCTCGCCTCGGCGGTGCTCATGGTCAACAACCTGCGCGACATCCCCACCGACATCGAAGCCGATAAGATCACCCTGGCTGTCCGCCTCGGCGACAACCGCTCACGGATCGCATTTGCGAGCCTCGTGCTCGTGCCCTTCGCACTGCTGGTCCTGGCGATCCTCGACGGTCATCCGGCCGTAGCATTGGCCGTCCTCGCGCTGGTGCCCGCTCTCAACCCGTTGAAGACGGTGCTGCGTGGAACCACCGGCCCCGGGCTCATCCCACCGATCAAATCGACGGGCCTCACCGCTCTGGCCTTCGCCGCCCTGATGGGCCTGGGCCTGGCGCTGTAGCCTGGTCGGCGCTGTAGCCTGCCTCAGTTCCCTTCGTCGACGATACGGTCTTCGGCATCCTCGTCGACGCTCTTGCGCTTCGGCGCCGTTTTCCGCTTCGCAACTCGCTTCTCGATATCCTCGGCCACCTTGGCGCGCATGCCGCCCAGGAAGAGGTAGCTGAGGATGGCTCCGATGACGATTGCAGCCATCGCCATCACGAGGTTGAACCCGAGGAATGGCTGCAGAATCAGCCCTACGGCGACGATGATGCCCAGACGAGCCAATGTATAGATCCAGAAGTTGCGCATTTCACCTATTTTAGTCCGTCCACATCAGTGATTCATCACCGCCCGTGTGGGCGGGTGCTCAGGTTAGTGGACTATCCTGGGTGCATGGCTCGAATACTCATTGCCGCGATCGTCCTGGCGGCAGCGGTCACACTGTACGGACTCTTCGATTGCCTTCTGCGCGATCGTGGTCTGATCCGAGTCCTGCCCAAACCCGTGTGGGCGATCATCATTCTGCTGATCCCCGTGATCGGCTTCGTCCTCTGGTACCTCTTCGGCCGCGGTACTGAGGACAAGCCCTCAGCAGCGCCTCGTCAGCGCGGCCCCAGCGCCCCAGACGATGACGATGACTATCTGCGCAAAGTCGATCGCGACGTCAAGTTGGGAAAGCACGCTCCCGAAGCGCAGAAGCCCGAGGACAAGACCCCCGACGCAGCAGATGACATCGGCGACGATGCTTCTGCCGATTCCGACACTCATTCCGCCGACACCGACGAACACGGTTCGGGCGGCTCCACCGGCGACGGACGCGGCCACTCGAACTGAGCGCTGGCCCTCACTCTCGTCTGACCGACGCTGAGCGGGCTCTGCTCCTGCGCTGAGGCTCACACAGCTCCATTGAGGCTCACGCAGTCCGTTGGACGCTTATTGACTGCGCACAGACCTTGGACCGCGCGAGTGGGCGAGGGGACTCCTCTGCAGTCGATTGGAACCTCGGCGGCACACAAGAGCACAAGAGCATCGTGCAACCAGCAATAGGCTGGTGCTGGTGCGCAGTCCAAAGACTGTGCTCGGACTGCAGAGCGTCGTGATCAGGCGCATCGCCCGGAGATCAGCCCTAGAACGTCGTGACGTAGCTGTGCTCTGCCTCGTCGCCGGCCGTTACTCGACGCTGGCTGCAGCTCGGCTCAGGCTGCTGTGCAGCCCTGACCGCAGATCAGCCGAGCCCCGAGTACGAGTGAAGGCCGTTGAAGTACATGTTGACGACGGTGAAGTTGAAGATCACCGTGGCGATGCCGATGAGGTTGAGCACTGCGACCTTTGTCGGTCCCCAACCGCGTGTGGCGCGGGCATGCAGGTACGCGGCGTAGATGACCCAGACGACGAACGTCCAGATCTCCTTCGAGTCCCAGCCCCAGTAGCGGCTCCACGCCACCTCGGCCCAGATGGCGCCGGCGATGAGGGTGAACGTCCACGTGATGAATCCGACTGCGGCAATCGTGTAGGAGAACCGTTCCAGGTCGATGCTCGCGGGCATCCGACGCATGAACCGCAGCCACTTCGGGTTCTTGGTCTCCTGCGCGTTCTTCAGGATCTGGAACACGGCGAGGATCGCGGAGATGTAGAGCAGCGACGTCGACAGGATTGCGATGGGTACGTGGATGGCGATCCAGTACGAGTCGAGTGCCGGGATGAGCTTCGCGGCTGGTGTGTAGAAGACCGTAATGGCCAGGCCCAAGCACAGGAGCACTCCCCCGGCCACGATCGTTCCCAGGTAGCGGATGTCCTTCTTCACATTGACGATGAGGAAGACGATGACGGTGATCACCGTGGCAGTGAGGACGTATTCCATCATGTTGCCCCACGGCACACGCATCACCGACAGCGCCCGAGTGAGCACAGCGGCCACGTGAAGAAGGGCAGCAAGGACGAGGAGCGAGGTGCCGATCCTTGCCCCGCGCCGAGGCTTCTCCTTGCCTGATCCGGCCGAGATCTCAGCCGAAACGTCGGTCTGCGGCGGGTCGAGGAGTGCCGTGGTGGCCTTCCTGTTCGTGCGTCGCACATTCGAGGGCTTGGCGGCACTCGTCGCACCGGCTTCAGTCTGCTTGAGTTCGCGCCCGCCGAACAGGTCGAAGGCATAGAAGATCATGGCGACGGCGTAGACGACCATCGCCGAGATGATGAGCTGATTCGACCACATTGCGAGGTCAGTGTTGACGTCCATACATCCTCCGCACCAGCGGTGCTCTTCCATTGCGTCGTGGGTGTTGCTGTGCTGTTGCTGTGCCAGGACAGCTGTTGCTGCGTCAGGACAGCCCTCATCGGGGCCGACCCGCGACAATTCTACTCCGCGTAGTACCTAAAGCGAATCATTCGTCTCCCCTGGCGTTCCGATCTCGGGCCTCGCGACCCTGAGCGTTCCGATCTCGGGCCTCCGATCTCGAGCGCTCCGAACCGGGCCCTTCCGTTCGTCAGGATCGTCAGATCCTTTCCTCGGAATCATCGTCAGGATCATCGTCCGGTTCATCGGCGAGATCCTTCGCGAGGTCCTTCGCGAGGTCCTTCGCAGCCCGTTCGACCATCTGGTCCTCACCACGGGCCAGAGCCGCAACTTCGGCCTGGCCATCCTTGATGCGCACCCACATGCGTCGACGTGGGATGAACAGGGACAGACCCAGACCCAGCAGCACGGCGATCGCGCTGACGAGCATCAGACCCTGTGTCGGGTCCTGCGAGATGTCGACGGCGATATAGCGTTTGACCCCATCGAACGTCACCGACCCGCCATCGGGCAGCTTCTGAGTCTCTCCCTCGGCGAGTTGGATGAGCAGAGGGTTGCCCGTGGCATCGGTCATCTCCGTCATGTTTTCGGCATCGATCGTGTACACCGACTGCGGCGTTCCGTTGTCAAGGCCGAGGTCACCGGTGTACCCGCTCATCACGAGGTAGGGATTGCGCAGTTCGGCGAAGCTCGAGACGAGTTCGCCGTTCTCGTTCTGAGTGGCGGTCGGCAGGAATACGCCGACGAAGCCCATCTGAGTCCCAGCAGAATCGGGTACCTTGATGACGCCTTCGGAGGTGTAGCCGGGGTCTCCGCCGTCGGGGATGAACACCTGCGGCCCGGACTGCACGACCTGGCCCTTGGCGTCCTTGACCGTGACCTCCGGAGCGTAGCCGTTTCCGGTCAGGTAGACGCCCGTCCCGCCCACGCGCACGGGTTCGTTGACGCGCAGCGTGTGCTTCTCGCTCTTCCCATCAGCGGTGGCCGTGACCTTCGCATCGAAGGTCCGGGGCTGGCCGAACTGACTCCCCGGAGCCTGGTCGTCGAAGGTGGATTCGAAGCTGTCGAGTTTGAGCCGGAAATCCGGCAGGTTGTTGGCGTCGTAATAGGAGCCCGGTTCGAACGAGTCGTAGGCCACCAGGGAGTTCGTGAATGTCTCCCCCTCGACGAGGATCCGCTGGCCCTGATACCCGAACAGGGATCCGATCGCCATCGTCAGCGTCGCCACGAGAAGGGCGATATGGAAGACCAGGTTGCCGGTCTCGCGCAGGTAGCCTCGTTCGGCGGCCACGTGATCATCGTGGCGCACGGTGCGGTAGCCGAGCTTCTTCAGCCGGGTTTGGGCGGTGTCGAGGAATCCCTGGTCTGCGGCTTCGCGGGATTCGGCTGATCCGGTCGCCGAGGTGAAGGATTCGTATCCGGGCATCCGACCCAACCGCCTCGGCGCCTTGGGTGGGGCCGAACGCATGGCCTTCCAATGCTGGGCCGAGCGTGGGATCACGCAGCCGATCAGCGAGATCATGAGGAGGAGGTAGATCGCGGAGAACCAGATCGAGGAGTACACGTCGAACATCTGGATCGTGTCGAGGAACTGCCCCCACGCCCCGTTGGCTTCGAGGAATGTGGTGACTCGGCCCGGATCCTGAATGCGCTGCGGCAGCAGGGAGCCCGGGATCGCGGCCAGGGCCAAGACGAGGAGGAGGATCAGTGCCACCCGCATCGTCGTCAGCTGACGCCACGCCCACCGGCACATGCCGATGAATCCCAACTGCGGCTGGGTCACACCGGACTTGTGGCTGCCAACCTGCTTGCTGTTGTCAGCGTTCTTGTCAGCGGTCTTCTTCGCCACTAGATCACCACTTCGAAATCATAGATCAGACCCTGCAGAGAGGTCATCCACGCGTTCCACAGCCCCGAGGCCATGAGAACGCCCAACACGATGAGCATGATGCCCCCGGCACGGACGATCGCCGTCTGGTGCCTGCGCACCCAGGTCAGGCGGCCTGCACCCTTGTGGATCGCCACCGCCAGGAGAATGAAGGGAATGCCCAGCCCCAGGCAGTAGACGAACGCCAACAGTGCGCCGCGCCAGATCGTTCCATCGCCGCCGAAGCTGACCGACATCGACAGTACTGCCGACAGTGTCGGGCCCACGCATGGGGCCCAGCCGAGGGCGAAGGTCGCGCCGAGCACGGGCGCGCCCCAGAGCCCTGCCTGAGGACGAGCCCGGATCCGGTGCTCGGTCTGGAGCAGGCCGAAGCCGCCCATGAACACGAAGCCGGCGATGATGACAACGACGCCGAGGATCCGGATGAGCAGTCCCTGCCACTGTGAGAAC
This sequence comes from Brevibacterium sp. UCMA 11752, assembly GCF_021532235.1. NCBI lineage: Bacteria > Bacillati > Actinomycetota > Actinomycetes > Micrococcales > Brevibacteriaceae > Brevibacterium > Brevibacterium sp. UCMA 11752. The sequence goes on from NZ_JACBOS010000003.1 coordinate 3,774,585, forward strand.
AGTGCGCCCAGGGCCGAGAACCCCGTCCCCAGCAGGACGAAGACGACGGTGAACCCGAGAACGAACAGTGCGATCCCGACGACGACCCGCCAGGTCTCCTTGTCTTTGAGGGAGGACCCGCTCAGCCCGGTGACATAGCCGACATAGCCGGGGACCAGCGGCAGCACGCAGGGTGAGGCGAAGGACACGAGTCCGGCCAGTGCGGCCGCGCCGGCGGCCAGAAGCAGCGGCCCGTCGAGAACCGTCTGGGCGAAGTCCGCCCCGATTCCACTCACTCCGCCTGCACGTCCTCGATGAGTCCTTTGAGCGTCGACTCATCGACCTCTCCGACGACTCGAGCTGCGGCGCGACCCTTCGCGTCGAGGACAACTGTGGAGGGTGTGGCCTGCGGCGGGAGGACACCCGAGAGCAGAGCCACCATGTCGCCGTTGGTGTCGAGCATGTTCGCATAGGGAATCTGGTAGTTCGAGATGAACGCGTTGGCTGCGGCTTCCTGGTCGCGGACATTGACGCCGAGGAACTGGACCTCGTCACCGAATTCCTCGGCCAGGGACTTCAGCGCCGGGGCTTCCTTCCGGCAGGGTGGGCAGGCCGCGTACCAGAGGTTGATGACGACCGGGGTGGGCCGGAGGTCGGCCAGTGACATCGACTTCCCGTCGAGTGTCTCGAAGTTCAGCTCCAGAGGCTCCCCGCGTTTGTCCTTGGCCACCTGGGAGACGACACCGGAGCCGGACACATATCCCTGATCGGATCCGGCCTGATCGGCCAGTTCGTCATTCTCACTGCACGCGCTGAGAACCACAGCGGTGCCGGCGACCAGTCCGGTCAGGAGCGTGCGACGGTTCATCGGATTGGTGCGGTTGAACGGATCGGGGCGGGCATTCATGCTCCCGCCACCGCTTGCCCAGGCTGCAGATCTGCACAGATGCTCTCGTAACTCACGGATACAAGTGTGGACGATTCGAATGTGAAACTGGTGATAGATGCCAGGTCACACTCCCTGCGTCGGGGGTCGTGGACGAGTGAACGCTGCTCCCCCGCCCGGCGTGTCATCCAGATCGGAAGCTGATGGGAGACGATGACGCCTTCGGCCTCAGGTCCGTGCTTACTCAGCTTGGCGCGCAGGCTGGCCATGGCCGCCTGCATCCGCAGAACGATCTGCCTGTAGGGCTCACCCCAGGACGGTGTCAGCGGGTTGTACAGCCGCAGCAGATTGCGCGGTTCGGCCAACCTGCGACCGTTGACCTTCTGGCCCTCGAAGGAGTTCGCGGCTTCGATCACGCGGTCATCGGTGAAGACCGGCAACTCGAGTCGCTGGCGCAGCGGGGTGATCGTCTGCTGCGCCCGCAGCAACGGGGAGCACACGAGCTCGACCGGGGGCGCCGAGGCTGCGGCGAAGTGCTCGCCGACCCGTCGGGCCATCTCATGGCCGCGTTCGGTCAGACCGAAGTTCGGCAGCCGTCCGTAGAGGATGCCCTCCGGATTGTCGACCTCCCCGTGCCTGACCAGGTGGATCGTCGTCATCAGTTCCCCTGCGTGTTCGGTACACCCGCTGCCGCCTTGGCTGCGGCCGGCAGTGCCGTGATGATCCGATCGAGGATCTCATCGGTGTGTGCGTAGGAGAGGAACCAGGCTTCGAAGGCGCTCGGCGGCATGTGGATGCCGGCCTCCAGCATGGCGTTGAAGAACGCGGAGTAGCGCTCGACGTTCTGTCTCCGGGCGTCGTCGTAGTTGATGACCTCATGGTCGGTGAAGAAGACGGAGAACATCGAATTCGCCGACTGAATGGTGTGTGCCACACCTTCAGCCTCCAGCGCAGAGGCGACTGCGGGCCGCAGAATGTCCGCAGCGCGGGAGATGTGTGAGTACACATCGAGTTCGGTCGTCAGCTTCAGCGTGGCCAGGCCGGCGGCAGTGGCCACAGGGTTTCCGGACAGGGTTCCCGCCTGGTAGACCGGTCCTGTCGGTGCCAGATGCTCCATCACGTCGGCACGTCCGCCGAAGGCCGCGGCAGGGAAGCCGCCGCCCATGACCTTGCCGAAGGTGAACAGGTCGGCAGGCCCCTCCGGGTAGCCGAGTGATTCTGCCTCATAGCCGTACCATCCTGCGGCCGAGACGCGGAAGCCTGTCATCACCTCGTCGCTGATCATCAGAGCACCGTGGGCCTTGGTCAGGCGGCGGATGGTGTTGGTGAAGCCGTCGCGAGGAGGCACGACGCCCATGTTGCCCGGGCTGGCCTCTGTGATGACGCAGGCGATCTCATCACCGTGTTCGGCGAAGACGGCCTCCAATCCTGCCGCATCATTGTAGTCGACGACGATGGTGTCCGAAGCCTGAGCACCGGTCACGCCCGGGGTGTCGGGCAGGGAGAAGGTGGCCAGTCCGGATCCGGCTTGGGCCAGAAGCGCGTCGACGTGTCCGTGGTAGCACCCGGCGAACTTCACAATCTTCGCCCGACCCGTGTAGCCGCGGGCCAACCGGATGGCGCTCATGGTCGCCTCTGTGCCCGAGGACACGAGCCGGACCTGGTCCACGGGCTCGACGCGGGCGACGATCTCCTCGGCGAGTTCGACCTCACCGGTCGACGGGGTGCCGAAGGAGAAGCCCTTGACGGCGGCTTCCTGCACGGCGGCGACCACCTCGGGGCGGGAGTGGCCCATGATCATGGGGCCCCACGATCCGATGAGGTCGATATAGTCATTGCCGTCGGCGTCGCGCAGCCATGCTCCGGTCGCCGAGGTGATGAAGCGCGGGGTGCCTCCGACGGCTTTGAAGGCCCGCACCGGTGAGTTCACTCCACCGGGGATGACATGTTCGGCGCGCTCGAACAGCGCGGCCGACTTCGCAGTCTCGTGTTTCATGGGTTCTCCTGAAGAAGTCGCCGGATCGGTGGTCGGTTCAGATGGTAGTGGAGTCGGTGAGCTCAGTTCGCAGACGTCGAAGGTTCGACATCGGCCGGTGGAGAATCAACGGGCCCCTCGCCGATCTCACGCATGTGGGCGGTGACCTTGCCGAACACGCGCCCCAGAGTCGCCATCTCCTCTGGCTCGAGCAGGTCGACGAGGTGGTCGCGGACGCTTTCCACATGTGTGGGAGCCATGGTCACGAGCAGCTCCCAGCCTGCATCGGTCATCTGGCAGTTGACTCCGCGTCCGTCTTCGGGAATCGAGAAGCGCTCGAGAAGGCCCTTCTTCTCCATCCGAGCCACGCTGTGCGTCAGACGCGAACGCGACATCGTCGTGTCCATCGCGAGCAGAGCCATGCGCATCGTCCGGCTCTCATGTTCGCTCAGCCGGACCAGGATCTCGTATTCGGGCATGCCGATGTTGTGATGCTCCCGCAGTTCCTTGTCCAGCTGCGTGGTCAGCAGCTGCGACCCGGTGAGATAGCTTCTCCAGGCTTTCTGATCGGGGCCGCTGAGCCAGCGTGGTTCGCTCATCAGAGTGCCCCGTCCTGCGTCGGCGAGGTCAGTCGCTGCGCGACCTCTGTGGCCCAGTAGGTGAGGATCGCGTCGGCTCCGGCACGCTTGAAGGCGATGAGGGATTCCTCGATGGCGCGTTCGCGTTCGATGGCTCCGGCAGAGGCCGCGAATTCGATCATCGCGTACTCCCCCGACACCTGGTAGGCCCACACGGGCACCGGCGACTCACAGGCCACCTCGGCGAGGACGTCAAGGTAGGGCATGCCGGGCTTGACCATGACGATGTCGGCACCTTCGGCCAGGTCGAGGTCGAGTTCGCGCATGGCCTCGCGGCCGTTCGCGGGATCCTGCTGGTAGGTCTTGCGGTCGCCCTGAAGCTCCGAATCCACGGCTTCGCGGAACGGACCGAAGAACGCCGAAGCGTATTTTGCGGAATAGGCCATCACGACCACGTCGGTGAAGCCTTCCAGGTCCAATGCCTCCCGGCAGGCCGCGACCTGACCGTCCATCATCCCGGACAGTCCCACCACGTGGGCTCCGGCGCGAGCCTGCGCCACGGCCATCGAGGCGTAGCGCGTCAGGGTTGCGTCGTTGTCGACGCCGCCCGCGGAATCGAGGACTCCGCAGTGTCCGTGAGAGGTGAATTCGTCGAGGCACAGATCGGCCATGATGACCGTCGAATCGCCGAGGTTGTCCCGCAGCAGCGTCAACGCTCGGTTGAGGATGCCCTCGGGATCATCAGCCTGGGAGCCTTCATTGTCCTTGTGTTCCGGAATTCCGAACAGCATCAGTCCGCCGACACCGGCGTCCACAGCCTCGTTGGCTGCCTCGAGCAGGGAATCCAGGGTGTGCTGGACGACGCCGGGCATGCTGGTCAGCGGTGCCGGTTCGCTCAGCGTCTCCTTGACGAACATGGGCAGGATGAGATCGGCCGGGTGCAGGCGCGACTCGGAGACGAGCCGGCGCAGGGCCGGTGTCGTCCGCAGGCGGCGGGGCCGAACGGTTCCGGGGACCAATGTCATATCAGGCCTTCTTTCTGCGGCGCTTCTGGCTGGGGCGCGTCGGGGTGGTTCCCGCCGCCAGGTCGTCTTCGCGTGCGGACATCGCGAATTCGACCAATCCGTCGATGAGGGAGGTGAGGTTGGCTTCCTCGGCGAGGACGTCGACTCGCAGGCCGTGTTCGGCCGCGGTGTTCGCCGTGGCAGGTCCGATGCAGCAGATCACCGAGGTGGCTGCCGGTTTTCCGGCAATCCCGACGAGGTTGCGCACCGTGGAGGAGGACGTGAAGAGGAAGGCGTCGAAGTCACCGGCTTTGATGGCCTCCCGGATGGGAGCCGGAGGCGGCGAGGCGCGCACGGTGCGGTAAGCCGTGACGTCGTCCGGGTCCCAGCCCTTCTCCAGGAGCCCGGCCACGAGCACCTCGGTGGCGATGTCGGCGCGCGGCAGGAGCACCGTGTTCATGGGGTCGATGTCGTCGACGTAGTCCGGCCAGGCCGCAGCGAGGCCACGTGCCGAGTGCTCTCCGTCGGGGACGAGATCGGGGGTGATGCCCCAGTCGATGAGTGAAGCGGCGGTGCGACCCCCGACGGCCGCAACCTTCACACCGGAGAGTGAACGGGAGTCGAGACCGAAGTCCTCGAACCACATGCGCACCGCGCGGACGGCATTGACCGAGGTGAAGCCCACCCATTCGTAGGACCCGTCGACGAGGCCCCGGATCGCCTTCTCCATCTGCGTCGGCGTGCGCGGGGGCTGAACGGCGATCGTGGGGACAACGGTGCCGACAGCACCCAGCTCTCCCAGCGCCTCGGCGGTGGAGGTGCCCTGTTCCTTCGTCCGCGGGATGAGGACCTGCCATCCGAAGAGCGGTTTGGTCTCGAACCAGCTGAGTGCGCCTCGCGATTCCACTCCCTGTCCCATGATGACCACCATACGATCTCCGCCGGACTGCGCCATCGTCAGGGCCTGCCCCAGGGTGGTCTCCACACTCGTCTGATCGGTGGTGGAGATGCCCCAGCCCAGCAGCACCTTCGTGTTCTCATCCCAGCCGTCGTCGAGCAGAGCGCGGATCGCCTGTTCGTGATCGGCTGTCGTGCCCGTGAGCACGTGGGTGGTGTTGCGGTGCCGGGAGACGTCGACGTGGGTCTGCGGGCCTGCCTCGATGAAGCGGACCGAACGCACGCGATTCGTCGTCAACGCGGTTCCGGTGTAGGCGGAGGTGGCCGCGGAGAGTCCGACTCCGGGCACGATCTCGACGTCGACGTCGGCCTTGCGGCACACGGCGGCCTCGGCAGTCGTCGTCGTGAACAGAATGCCGTCATCGGAACTCAGCCGCACCACGGTCTTGTCTGGGCGAGCCAGCTCGGCGAGCTTGCGTCCCCGTGTCGAGGCCGTCGCACCGAGCTCAGCAGCCTCGATGATCTCAGTGGCCTGCGGCACGTAGGCGGTGACGATCTCAGAATGCACGTGGGTGTCGTAGACGACGATCTCGGCGTTTGCGAGGATGTCGGCGCCGCGGATCGTCATCAGACCCGACTCACCTGGACCGCTGCCGATGAAGACGACGCGGGGTGAGACGGGCAGAAGACGTCGGGGCTGAACCTGGCCGGTAGTCATACCTGCTCCTGGACTTTGACAGGGGTGAGGTGATCCGCGGACTGGGCGGGATCGATGCCGAGCTGCCCCAGCAGATCTTCTGCCGCTGCGGTGCCGAGTTCGTCGGCGAGCCGAGCGAACTCCTTGCCTGTGATCGACAGCTGATTCGCGCTGCCCGAGTCCAGATCCACGTCCGGAGTCATGGGCAGCGGGGCGCTCTGGCGAGTGCGGGCGAGGTTTCCGTCGTCATCGGCCATGACCGCGTCGACGACGAAGTCCGAGCCCTGGATTGTGGCCAGCGCACCGATGGGGGCCGAACATCCGGCCTCCGCACGGGACAGGATCGCCCGCTCGCAGGTCACGGCCAGGTCGGTGGTCTCATCGTGGAGGAGCTTGAGCTGATCGCGGACCTCGGCATCGGCAGCCATGACCTCGTTGTCGAGGGCGAAGGGACTGTCTGCTCCCCGCGTCTCAACGGCCAGGGCTCCCTGCCCGGGGGCGGGAAGCATCGTGTCGAAGTCGAGGGAATCGGTGGCCTCGGCCAAGCGGCCGATGCGGCGGACTCCGGCCGCGGCCAGCACGACTGCGTCGAGCCGTCCGTCACGGACGTGGGCGATGCGTGTATCGACGTTTCCGCGCACCCCGCGGACCTCGATATCGGGTCTCGCGGCGCGCAGCTGCACGGCACGGCGCGGGGAACCGGTGCCGACGACGCTGCCTGCGGGCAGATCCGCAAAGCTCAGACCGTCCCGGCCGATGAGGACATCGGCGGGATCGACCCGGGGCGGGATCGCAGCCATCTGGATGCCAGCCTCGGGGGTGGTGGGCAGGTCCTTGAGCGAATGCACTGCGATGTCGATCTTGCCCTGGTGCAGTGCCTGCCGGACGGCGGAGACGAAGACGCCGGTGCCGCCGAATCCGGTCAGGGGCGACATGTTGACGTCGCCCTCGGTCACAACCTCGACGATCTCGACGCGCCAGCCGGTCAGTGCCGCCAGCTGGTGGGCGATCGCCGTGGACTGGGAGCGTGCGAGCTTCGAGCGGCGAGTGCCCAAGCGGATCGTGCGACCGGAGAAGTGCTCGGGTTCGACGATGTCGAGAGTGTGGTCGGCCACGGGACGCACGCCGTCGGCCTCAACATGATTCGCACTCGAGGCCGTGGCGATCTTGGTCTCTGGCTTCGCGATCGAGTGGGCGACCTTGTTCGTCGGCAGATCGAAGAGCTGCATCAGCGCCTGCGCGTAGTCGACGTCGGAGTCCGTGACGGCCAGTTCCTTGACCTTGACCGTCGGCGTGTGGATCAGCTTCTCCGCCACACGGTGCAGGGACTTGCGGATCTCAGCGAAGGCCTTGTCATCGACATCGGCGCCGATCTTCTTCTCCAGACGCTTCGTCTCCGCGGCGAGAACATCCTTGGCGTGGCTGCGCAGCGCCGTGACTGTGGGGGCGACCGATCGTTCCTTGGCACCGGTCTCGAGCTTGGCCAGCTCTTCCTGAATGATCGCACGCACCGATTCGACGGTTTCGACGACCGCAGCGTCACGCTGGTTCGCAGAGCTGGTGAGCATGGTTCGGATCTCGGCGAGACCGAAGAGCGCGACGTGTTCGAACTCGCGCACCGTGGGGTCGATGTCGTGGGGCAGGGCGAGATCGACGAAGGCCTTGTTCGCTGCGCCCTTGGGGTTCTGGGACAGACCGGCCTGGATGTCCTCACGGGTGACCACGACTTCCCGGGCACCGGTGCAGGAGATGATGAGGTCGGCGTCGGCGATCTCCTCGGCGAGGATCCGGGAGGTCAGTTCGCGGGCACGGCCGCCCACCTCGGCGACGAGGCGCTCTGCCTTGTCCACGGTGCGGTTGAGCACCGTGGTCTGCGCCACGCCTTCCTTGTGCAGGCCCGAGACGACGAGGCCCGACATAGCGCCGGCACCGATGACCAGCGCATTCGCGGCCCGCAGGGATCCGATGTGGGCTTGGGCGGCTTCGAGGGCGGCGCTGAAGAGTGAGCGGGCGACCTCATCGAGTCCGGTCTCCGAATGGGCGCGCTTGCCCACCCGCAGGCTCTGCTGCAGTGCATGCGAGAGGTCGGAAGTCAGTGCGCCCGCCGACAGCGACTCGGTGAATGTCGAGCGCAGCTGTCCCAGGATCTGGGCTTCGCCGATCGCCATCGAATCAAGACCGCAGGAGACCTTGAGCAGGTGCTCCAGGGCCTGAGCATCGTAGTGGGCGTAGAAGTGCCCGGCGATGTCCTGCCATTCCTTGTCGATGGAGGAGACGAGGGCATTGCCGAGATCGGCGAGGCCCCCGTGGAAGGCGGTGACATCGGCGATGAGCTCCAGGCGGTTGCACGTCGAGAGAACCGCGAGTCCCTCCACATTGTCGCCGGCCAAAGCGTCGGTGCGCAGTGCTCCGACCTCACCGGTGCCGAATGCGAGGGCGTCCAACATGTCGATCGGGGCCGACTGATGGGAAATGCCGAGAACCAAGAGAGTCAATTCCTGTGCTCCTCAAAACCTGGGTTGAGCGGTGCCGAATCTAGCGCCGAATAGTATGCGAGTACTTGCAGCTCACTGGCCAGATCGACTTGATGCACGCGGATCGAATCCGGGGCGTCGAGCACGGTGGGTGCGAAGTTCAGGATCCCGCGCACGCCTGCCTCGGCGGCCATATGAGCCGCCGCCGGTGCCGCGGATGCGGGTACTGCCATGACGACGAGGTCGATGTCCTCGGGCCAGGTGGCAAGTTCGGTGAGGTCTGAGACCGGCAGAGTGCCGATCACGGTTCCGATCTTGGCCTCATCGGTGTCGAAGATTGCGGTGAGTGAAAGTCCGCGGCGTTTGAATCCTGCGTAGTCTGCCAGGGCTGAGCCCAGGCGACCGGCGCCGATGATGGCAACGGTGCGCGACCGGTCGAGACCGAGGAATGTGCGCAGAGTCGAGGCGAGATCCTCACAGGAGTAGCCGACCCCGCGCCGACCCGAGCGTCCCAGCTGGGACAGGTCCTTGCGCAGAATCGACGACGACACACCGCTGCGGGCCGCCAACGCCTCCGAGGAGATCGTTGACTGACCCGTTGCAGCGATCGTCTCAACCGTCTGCAGGTAGATCGGGAGTCGGGAGATGACGCGTTCGGGCACGTCCTTTCGGACGACACCCTCAATGCTGTTGGCGGACAGAATCTCGCCCACGAAAACGCGTCACTCCTTCAAACGATCTCATGCGCCCAGAGCCTCAAGTGCTCTCGACAGCCGGCCCGAATCGACCCGATGGAAGCTGTGCTGCCGGCCGTTGAGCAGGACCACTGGGACATCCCAGCCGTACTGTCCGGCAAGATCATCATCGGTATCGATGTCGATCTCACTGACACTGACGTCTCTGCCAGCCACAGCCTCGGCGATGGCATCCCTTGCGGTCTCGCACAGGTGGCAGTCGGCGCGTGTCAGGAAGGTCAATGTGACCACTGCACACTCCTCATCGGGCGACAACAAACCCCGCCGAATTCAGATTCGAGCGGGGGCGTAGGACCGTGTCCGGTCTTACTTCTTGTTGCGACGCTGGTGACGTGTCTTGCGAAGCTGCTTACGGTGCTTCTTCTTCGACATACGCTTGCGGCGCTTCTTGATGACTGAGCCCACGCGGGTACCCCTTGTGATCGTCGGTGGAGGTGAACATCTGGTGCCCACCCTTTGAACTAACCGTGCAATTCTATCGCTTGGGCCTCTGCTTTCCCAAAACTGTGTCCAGATCCACAGCGCCGCTGGCACGATCCGCGGATTGGCGGTCTCGCGATCCCGGGGGAGGTGAGCCACAGTCGACGTAGGCGGCCGACTTCAGTCGAAGTAGGCGACTGGCTTCAGTCGAAGTAGGCGTCGAGGCCGAAGAACGGGAACAGATTCTTGCGGGTGCCCATCACGGCGCGGTCGAGTTCGGATTCGGGGTCGAACCCGTTCGACCAGCGAGTGAATGTGCCGTCGAAGCCGTCGGTCATCGACAGGGGCGCTTCCCGCCCGGTCTTCGTCTGCGCGTAGTTGGCCCAGCGGCCCGGGATGCGGACACCTGGATCGATGTCGAGCCCGGCGGAGATCGCGAGCACATTGGTCCAGGCTCGGGGCACCACGTCGATGATCGAGTAGCCCCCTCCCCCGGTCGCCAGCCATTTTCCGTCGGTGTGTTCGGCGGCCAGGTCGCGGACCCATTCGGTGGCCACCCGCATCGCATCGACGCTCAGTCGCATGTGTGTCAGTGGGTCGCTGCGATGTCCGTCGCAGCCGTGCTGGGAGACGATGATCTGCGGTTCGAATCCGCCGATGATCGCGGGGATCGTGGCGTCGAAGGCCCGCAGCCATTCCGCGTCGAGTGTGCGCGGCGGCAGTGCGATGTTCGCCGCCGAGGCGGCCGCGCGCAGTCCCCCGATGTCGGCAGGGAAGCCGGAGCCGGGGAACAGGAACTTCCCCGATTCGTGCATCGAGACCGTGAGCACCCGAGGGTCGTCCCAGAAGAACTTCTCGACGCCGTCCCCGTGGTGGGCATCGAGGTCGATGTAGGCGATGCGCACGTATCCCGCTTTGAGGAATTCGGTGATGGCACCGGCGATGTCGTTGTACACGCAGAACCCGCTCGCGTGATCGGGCATCGCATGGTGCATTCCGCCGGTGAAGTTCACGGCGTGGGAGTAGTCCCCGGAGATGATGGCCCGCGCCGAGTCCACCGAGCCCTGGAACAGCATCGCCGAGGCGGCATGCATGTTGTCGAACCCGGGCACATCCTCGGTGCCGATGCCGTACTTCTTCCCATCCTCATCGCTGAGTTCGGCACCGGCGCCGACCTTCTTCACCGCGGCGATGAAGTCCGCATCGTGGAGATTCGCCAGCGTGTCCTCTTCGACCTCACCGACGCCGTGGATATGGACGTTGTCGGCATCGAAGAGGCCGAAGTCGATGGCCAATTTCGCAGTCAGATCAAGCCTGAGAGGGTGCATGGGATGGCTGGGACCGAAGTTGTACCCGGTCACCGCGTCGTCCCAGACGACATATACATCGCTATCGGCCATGGGCACCATGCTATATGGCACAGCTCACCTACGGAGATTCGCACGCTTCGGGATCTACCATAGAGTCTGTGTCCAAGAATTCCCCGCAGCGCTTCGACCGGATCCTGCGCCCCGGCCGGTGGGTCCGCGACTTCGTCGACGACCTCGCCGTTGCCTCGCCGGCTCGTCTGGCGATCGGATCCTTCATCGCGGTGGTGGCATTCTTCGCGATTCTTCTGATGCTGCCTGCGAGCATGCGCGATCCCGGTTCGGTGCCCCAGGCCGAGCACATTGCGAACGCCGTATTCGTGGCCGTCTCCTCCGTCTGCGTCACGGGCCTGACTCCGGTGGTGACGGAGAACTACTGGTCAGACTTCGGGATCTCGGTCATCACCGCCGGTATCCAGGTGGGTGGCCTGGGCATCCTCACCCTCGCTTCTGTGCTGGGCATGGCGGTCTCTCGGAGGCTGGGAGTCAGGCAGCGCCTCATCGCCCAGCAGGCCACCTCGGCGCTCAATCTGGGCCAGGTCGGCACACTGCTGAAGACCGTGGTCATCACCATCGTCACCGCCGAGGCGATTCTTGCGGTGCTGATGTTCCCGCGGTTCCTCATCCGCGGCGAGAACATCGGCGACGCTCTCTGGTATTCGGTGTTCTACTCGATCTCGGCGTTCAACAACGCCGGTTTCACGATCCACCCCGGCGGCGGTGCCTATTTCGCATCCGACCCATGGATCCTCTCGCTGCTCATGCTCGGCGTCTTCGTCGGCGCGCTGGGATTCCCCGTTGTGCTCATGATCGCCATGCAGTGGAATCATCCGAAGAAGTGGGACCTGCACACGAAGCTGACGCTGACGACGACGACCGCAGTCCTGGCTATCGGCCTCCTGTTCCTCCTCATCTTCGAATCAGCCAACCCCGACACTCTGGGTGACAAGAACGCGGGCCACACGTTCGTCGAAATCCTATTCATGGCGGTGATGCCGCGTTCGGGCGGGTTCTCGACCATGGACATTGCGGATATGAACCAATCCTCACACCTGCTCATGGACCTGATGATGTTCATCGGCGGCGGATCGTCGTCAACGGCCGGCGGCATCAAGGTCACGACCGTAGCTGTGCTGGTGCTGGCCGCCTATGCCGAGGCCCGCGGTCTGCAGGACGTGCATGTCTTCGGACGGCGCCTGACCTCGTCGACGATCAAGCTCTCGATCTCTGTTCTCCTCACGGGTGCGATCATCGTCTTCATCGGCACTCTGGCGATGCTGCAGATCTCCGCCGAGCCGCTGGACAAGGTGCTGTTCGAGGTGATCTCCGCATTCGGCACCGTGGGATTGAGCTCCGGGGTCTCTGCCACGGTCAATGAGGCAGGCCTGTACTGTTTGTCCGTGATCATGCTCATCGGCCGTCTCGGTACGATTACACTGGCGGCAGCCCTGTCCATGCAGGACTCGGTGCGCCTGTACCGCTACCCCGAAGAAAGGCCTGTCGTTGGCTAACGAACACACCTCAATCCTGGTCATCGGACTCGGACGCTTCGGGTCATCGACCGCTGCCACGCTGGCGAAGCTGGGACGTGAGGTCATGGCGATCGAGCACAGTGCCGAGCTCGTCAAGGACTGGAGCGGAAAGCTCACCCATGTCGTCGAGGCCGATGCCACCAACATCGATGCGCTGCGGCAGGTCGGTGCCGGTGATTTCTCCACGGCTGTGGTCGGCATCGGCACCTCGATCGAGGACAGTGTGCTGACGACGGCCAACCTCGTCGATCTGGGCGTGGGTCAGGTGTGGGCGAAGGCCATCTCCCCCTCACACGGCAAGATCCTCCACCGCATCGGCGCCCACCATGTCCTCTACCCCGAATCCGATGCCGGCCGGCGGGTGGCGCACCTGGTGAGTTCGCGGATGATGGAGTACATCGAATTCGACGAAGGCCACTTCGCAGTCGTGAAGATGCGTCCCCCGCGTGAGATCCAGGGCTTCACCCTCAGCGAGTCCGGCGTGCGCGACAAGTACGGGGTCACGATCGTGGGCATCAAGAGCCCCGGTCGCGACTTCACATACGCCGAGCCCACGACCCGCGTCGGCAAGCAGGACCTGCTCATCGTCGCCGGCCACGTGGAGCTGCTGGGGCGCTTCGCCGGACGCCCGTAGGACAACTGAGCGAAGAGCGACCTCAGCCGCAGGCGAGGTGCGAGCCGGCGGGGAGCAGTGCGGGCCAGCGGGGAGCAGTGCGGGCCGGTGCCCTATCGGCTGGCGAACAGCACCAGCTTGCTGAAAGTGCATAGGTAGAGCACTTGTGCACTACGTGGGCACTTATGCCAAGTGGTTGCTTCGTAGCGGCGTCATAATGCTTGGATTCAGACGCGCTCAGCCCCGCGTAGCCACGGTGCCTGGCCGTACAGTTTGGTCGCGAGGGATTCCAAGTCGACTGCCTCGACGAAACTGAGCCGGACGATCCGGTAGCCCATTGCGATGAGGCGATTGTATTGCGCAGACTCCTTCCGCATCAGGGAGAACCCGCTGTCGACGTATTTCGTCACGCCGTCCACAAAGATGATCGTCTTCGAGGCCCTGTGCATGAAATCAACCCGCGCGATACGTCGGTGGCCATCGAACACATCGACCTGCTGTTCGAAGCCCGAGATCTTGAGAATTGAGAGGTTGTAGGCACATAGACTTTCGGCATAGCTCTCCGACAATGGACTGATGGAGGCAAGCAGCCGTTCTGCCCGCCGGTGCCCTTTCGGAAGCCGACCAACGACCGGAGCAAAGCCCTCATCGATACACGTTCGCGCAAGCTGACCGGTGTTCTTAGGATATCCGAAACGTGCCGCATCGTCTGCACGGAGCTCAGAGCCGAACACCGCTCTCCGCAGAACCTTCTCCAGCGCAGCGAATGCCGCTGGCTCCCCCAAGTGCCCAATGAGGTCAAGGGCCGTTCTCACGGGTGAGGTGAGCGTCATCTTGCCGATGTGAACCGAATCCTCGTCCGGTATCGATCTGGTCGTGCGGGACAGGTCGTTGCTCTTCCACCGTCGGGACGGATTCGCCACATGGATCAGTCCACGTGGCGGTCGGTACAACGGCAGATCGTGAATGTAAGCCGCCGAGACTCCGCACACCACATCGTCGGACCGGTACAGCGGATAAGACGCAACTCTGAGTTTCTCGATAGTATCCAGCAGGGCGTAGCTCTTCCGTCCCGTGGCATCCGTCTGTTCGCCAACCGTCTTGATCCACGCTTCATCAGTGATGAGGTCCATGATTCTGCCGTGACGAGGGCTTTGACACCTAGCGACAATCGAATACATGCCAAACGTAAGTTTGAGCAGACAGCAGCCGACCGCACTGCCGATTCTGCGGCTGTGGATCCCGTTGGCGTGCAATTCTCGAGTTCGCACAATGTTGTACATGGGCCAATGCTCAGGTGCAGGTGCGACGCGATTCAATGGACTCACTCAACCCTGTGGAAGCTGGTTTCTCCTCCACAGGGTTCACGCACTTGAGTCACGGCATCGTCCACAACGAAACGAGCCTGAGTCGCCAACGGATGCGGCGGCGACCGACGTGACTTTTGCTGTGGCTGACAAGGGACGACGAGGAACATGGACTTCACCCATGCGCGCTCCGCCGCTGACATTCACCCGTCAGCAAACTGCAAAGGCGCAGATCCCTGGTGGTCGCGTACACAACCGCTGGGAACAAGTGCGCAGGTAGAGCACAAGTGACGTACCTGTGCACTTTGGGCAAGCGAGCAGCGGGTTCGCGGTGACTAAGGCGCAGGAAAGAGCGCAGGAAGGAGCGCAGGAACGGCAATGAGGGAAACTGGACCCCACCAACGTGCACGAGAGCGGGCGACGGGAATCGAACCCGCGTCATCGGCTTGGGAAGCCGAGGCTCTACCATTAAGCTACGCCCGCGTTTGACCGGCGAAACATGTTCTCACCAGCGAATATACCCTGAAGCGGCGAGAGTGTTCCCGCTGAGACTCCCTCAGTGTATATCGACTCCCCCAGTGTATATCGACCCACCCAGTGTATATCGGTATGTCTTCGGGATGGAGTTCCCTGCAGGGGCATGCAGCAACAACGTCTGAGGGGGCGGCCGCAGCCACCCCCTCAGCATCCTGACTCACGAGCATCAAGCCGCACGAGCATCATGTCGTACGAGGACCATGTCTCGCGCTCAGTGCTCGACGGCCTCCTCGGCGCCGAACCCGGTGTGGGCGCGAACGTCCATCTCCGCTGCCAGCTCGGGGCTCTCGACTGTCTTGTCGGTGATCGACGCGATCCAGCCGAGGAGGAAGCCGAGCGGAATCGAGATGATTCCGGGATTCGACAGTGGGAAGAGCACGAAGTCTGCTCCAGGGATCATCGCTGTCTCGGAACCGGAGACGACCGGCGAGAACGCGATCAGCAGGATCGCCGATCCCAGACCGCCGTAGATCGACCACACCGCACCGCGAGTGGTGAAGCGCTTCCAGAACAGCGAGTAGACGATCGTCGGCAGGTTCGCGCTGGCCGCGACTGCGAAGGCGAGCGCCACGAGGAATGCGATGTTCTGCCCTTGCACTCCGATGCCGCCGATGATCGCCACGGCACCGATGACGATGACCGTGCGACGCGCGATCTTGACTTCGGCATCGGGATCTTCGACCTTGCCCTTCTTGATCACGCTCGCATAGATGTCGTGAGCGAAGGACGCTGCCGCGGTGATCGCGAGACCGGCGACCACAGCGAGGATCGTCGCGAAGGCCACTGCCGAGATGAAGCCCATGAGCACGGGCCCGCCTAGGTGGAGCGCCAGCAGCGGTGCCGCCGAATTCACTCCGCCCGGTGCGTTCTCAATCGCATCGGCACCCACGAGTGCTGCCGCACCGTATCCGAGGATCAGGGTGAACAGGTAGAACGCACCGATGAGCCAGATAGCCCAGACGACCGAACGACGAGCTTCCTTCGCAGAGGGGACCGTGTAGAAGCGCATCAGAACGTGCGGCAGGCCAGCGGTGCCGAGCACCAGGGCCAAGGCCAGGGAGATGAAGTCGAGCGGGTTCTCACCGTACTTCTGACCCGGCTCGAGGATTGCCTCCCCGACGCCCGAGTTGTTGACCGCAGAGGCGAGAAGGGTCGAGAGGTTGAACCCGTTGAGGGCGAGCACCCAGATGGTCATGGCGAAGGCACCGAGGATAAGCAGGACCGCCTTGACGATCTGGACCCAGGTGGTTCCCTTCATGCCTCCGACGAGGACGTAGATGATCATGAGCGCGCCGACGACAGCAACGACCAATGATTGGCCGAGCTTGCCGTCGATACCCATGAGCAATGACACGAGGCCACCGGCTCCGGCCATCTGAGCCAGGAGGTAGAAGAAGCAGACTGCCAGCGTCGACAGCGCTGCGGCCATGCGTACAGGGCGCTGTTTGAGACGGAAGGACAGCACGTCGGCCATCGTGAACTTGCCGGTGTTGCGCATCAGCTCTGCGACGATGAGCAGGGCGACGAGCCAGGCGACAAGGAAGCCGATGGAGTACAGGAAGCCGTCGTAGCCGTTGACCGCGATGGCGCCGCAGATGCCCAAGAACGAAGCCGCAGACAGGTAGTCACCTGAGATCGCGAATCCGTTCTGCGGGCCCGTGAAGGACCTGCCGCCCGCGTAGTAGTCGGAAGCCGACTTATTGTTCTTGCTGGCCCGCAGGACGATGAACATCGTCACCGCGACGAAGGCGGCGAAGATCGTGATGTTGAGGATCGGGTTGTTCTCGACCTCGGTCACGCCTTGGGACACTTTGTCGAGACTGGAAGCGAAGAGGTCTCCTATGGCGACTGTGCTCATGGGGTGGTTCCTTCCGACTGCTGCTGGAGGCGTTCACGGATCGCCGAGGCCGGCGGATCGAGCTTCTTGTTCGCGAACGAGACATAGAACATCGTGATCGCGAAGGTCGTCACGAACTGCAGGAGCCCGAGGATCAGCCCGAGGTTGATCTCACCGATGACCTTCGTGGACATGAAATCGTGCGCGTAGGTGCTCAGGATGACGTAGAGGAAGTACCACGCCATGAATCCGATCGACAGTGGTATCACCACCGAGAACCTTTTGCGCTTAAGTGCTTTGAATTCGGGATTCTCCTCTTCGACGAGGAAATCGACCCGAGTACTCACGGGATCGGTCATTGCTTCTCCATTCGAAACGTGCGTCGAGCATCAGTGGTCTGAATCACACAACTTTAAACTAACGGTCAGTTGGCGCTGGGGAATACCACCGAAAGTTGGTAGCTTGTTCACATGAATGCCAAAACCAGAGAATCTCGGGCGCTGAAGGCCGAGACTCGCCGACTCTTCATCGAAGCCATCGACTCTCTGCACCGCAGCGGGACCGGTGATGTGGTCTTCGGCGGAACGGTCGACGAGGGCGAGGTCACCGTCGAGGCGGTGGCCGGAGGCGGCAAGGACCGCCTATCCTCGCTCATCGTCAGCACCGGACGCGGGCTCGGTGGGCGTGCGCTCACCGAAGGCACTCCCCAGCTGACGAAGGACTACGGACTCGACCCCTTCATCACCCATCACTACGACGAAGAGATCCTCGGCGAGGGAATCAAGGTGCTCATCGCCGTCCCGACGCTGCGCGGCGGTGACGTCACGGGCATGATCTACTGCGGTCATCGCACAAACTACAACTCTGCGGCGCCGCAGACGAGCGACCTGGTCAAACGTGTCCGGCAGCTGTCAGTGGATCTGGGTCGGCTCGGTCGGCCCCCACAACCCGAGGAACCGGCAGAACCCGAGCGCCTTTACTCCGATCTCGAGTCCTCGAGCAGGGAAGCTCTGCGCCGCACCTATGCGGAACTGCGCTCGATCCGTTCAGGCGTCGACGAGAACGAGATGCGCCAGAGACTGACCGTCGTGGAGAACCGCCTGGCCGACATCCTCTCCGGCCACAATTCGGATCTGTTCCCGAACCCGACACCCACTGTCAGCCTCTCCCCCAGGGAAACCGACATTCTCTCGCATGTGGCATTGGGATGGTCGAATGTCCGGATCGCCGAGGGGCTGGGACTGCGGGAGTCGACCGTGAAGTCCTACCTGAATACGGCCATGGTCAAACTTTCGGCCGGCACCCGGCATGAGGCAGTGTCCATCGCACGCTCGGCCGGGGCCCTTCCCTGATTCGGACAGCCCTGGTGACCCGGGCTGCCGGGTCGGCCTTGGCTATCAGCCGTTGATGACTTCGGAGTTCTCCTTCTCCATTTCAAGGGACCGGTCACTTGCGGCCTGGGCAGCCGCCTCGGCGATATCGAAGAGCCCTGCGTCGATGAAGGTCTGCAGTCCGGCGAGTGTGGTGCCACCCTTGCTGCTCACTGCCTGACGCTGTGCGCTCGGGTCCGGCTTCTCGCTCAGGAGTCGGCCTGCTCCGTCCGCAGTGGCCACGACCATCTGCTTGGCCGTCTCCTCGCTCAGTCCCATCTTCACACCGGCGGCGATCATCGTCTCGGCCAGGAGGAAGAAGTAGGCCACTCCGGAGCCGGAGATTCCGGTCATGGCGGGGATCTCGGATTCGTCCAGTTCCACGACGAGTCCGGCTCCTGACAGCAGAGTCCGCAGTGTGTCCACTGTGGTCCCGTCCACCTCGGTGGAGGGGGCGAGGGCGATGACTCCGTGTCCGATGGAGCTGGGGGTGTTGGGCATGATCCGCACGATCGGGTTCTTCGGCGCCAGCGTGGCCAGATCGTCCATGGCGACACCGGCGGCCATCGAGACGAGGACGGTCTCCGCATCCAGGCTCGGGGCGAGCTCGCGCAGCGTGTCGGCCATCATCCACGGTTTGACTCCGAGGAAGACGAAGTCCGCCCCTGCAGCGGCCTTCTGGTTGGCCTCGGCATCGTCTTCCAACGAGATGATGGTCGCGCTCGGGAGCTCCGCAGCGAGTCGTTTCGCCGAGGCGGCCGAATTGGTCGTCGCTCGAACCTCGAGCTTCTCCTCGGCGCTCAGGATTCCCTTGATCAGTGCCGAGCCCATGTTTCCCGTGCCGATGGAGGCGATGGTGGTCAAATCAGACCTGCCTTTCTGTGGTGGTTCAGTCGGTGTGCGTGCTGTGTTCAGGTGTTCGACTGTCTCTCGCTCGTGCGCTGCTCACTGGTGCGCACGTGGCTCGAGGCATTGCGGTGGCGGTCCTCGGTCTCAAGGCCGAGGTGGGTGCGGGCGAAGGCAAGGGAGTCGGCGAGCATCTGCTCTCGAGTGGACTTCTTCGTCACGAAGCGTGTATTGACTTCGACGACGACGTCGCCGGACCAGTTGCGTTTGGCCAGGAGCTGCAGGGTTTCGGCCACGGGCATGGTGCCGGCGCCGGGGATCAGATGTTCGTCCTTGAGGGATCCGGAGCCGTCGGTGAGATGGACGTGGCGGAGTTTGTCGAAGATCTCCGACACGGTCTCGACAGCGTTCATGCCGGCCGTCGAGGCATGGGAGAAGTCGAAGGTGAGGGCATCGTAGTCCTCGTCGAGGGGGTTCCAGTCGGGATAGTAGACGAGGACCTCGCGCACGCCTGCGCGCCAGGGGTACATGTTCTCCACGGCGAGGACGACTCCGGTCTCCTCCGACACCTGCCGCACACCGTCGACGAAGCCCAGCGCGTACTCCCCCTGCCACCGAAACGGCGGATGCAGGACCACAGTCTTGGCACCGACCTCCTTGGCGAGGTTCGCAGTGATGCGCAGCTTCTCCCAGTGGTCCTTGTGCAGGACGCGAGGCAGGAAGAGCAGGGTCGGTGCGTGCAGGGACATGACTTCGAGTCCGGTCTCCGCGGCCAGGCCGTTGATGAGGTCGACGTCGCGGGTTTCGGCATTGTGGGTGACCATGATCTCGACACCGTCGTAGCCGAGTTCGGCTGCTTGGGAGAAGGTCTCGGCAACGGTCATCGGCGACACCGAGGAGCTGGAGAGTCCGATCCGGATCTGGTGGTCCGAACTGTGCTGGGTCTCGTGGTCGTAGACCTGATGACTGTCGAAGTACTCACGGTGCCGTCGCGAATTGGACCGCGCGGAATTCTTTGCGGTGTAGACCTTACGTGCTGACTTCGACCGTTTCGCCCTGCTCATCTCACCCAGTTTAGTCCTCGAAGATTCCATATTCCCTCAGAAAGCATATGCCCTGAAGTCGCGAGGCCGGATCAGTAGTTGATTTTCGAGTTCGCCGTGCTTGCGTCGACAATGCGCTCTATGCCAAACACGGCTGGCACCGCACAGAGATCACCCACGTCCTCGACGCAGTGTCCCCGGCGGTGCCAGAGCGCATGTTCACGATCAACCTCGGCTGAGGCCCACCTCGGCGAGGGCCGGCCTCGGCCGGATGTCAGCCTTGGAGGGCTTCGACGTCCTCGTCGACCCAGTTCTTCGACTTCTCGACTGCCTTGTTCCACAGTCGGTAGGCGCGAGCGACCGTGTCCTCGTCCATCGACGGCAGCCAGCGCTTGTCCTCACGCCAGTTGCTCTTCACGTCCTCCTCGCCGTTCCAGAACTTCACGGCGATGCCTGCGGCGTAGGCCGCACCCAGAGCCGTGGTCTCGACGACCTCGGGGCGGATGACGGGCACGCCGAGGAGGTCGGCCTGGAACTGCATGAGCGTTTCGTTGGCGACCATGCCGCCATCGACCTTGAGCTCGGTGAGTTTGACTCCCGAATCGAGGTCCATCGCATCGAGGACCTCGCGGGATTGGAATGCCACCGATTCGAGAGCCGCCCGGGCGATGTGGTTCTTATTGACGAAGCGTGTCAGTCCCACCATCACTCCGCGTGCGTCAGACTCCCAGTGCGGGGCGAAGAGTCCCGAGAAAGCCGGCACGATGTAGCAGCCGCCGTTGTCGTCGACCTGTTTCGCGAGTGTCTCGACCTCGGGGGCCTCGGAGATGATGCCGAAGTTGTCGCGCAACCACTGCACGAGGGAACCAGTCACGGCCACGGAGCCTTCGAGTGCGTAGACGGCCGCGTTGTCGCCGATCTTGTAGGCGACAGTCGTCAGCAGTCCGTTCTTGCTGGCCACGGGCTCGTTGCCGGTGTTGATGAGCATGAAGTTGCCGGTGCCGTAGGTGTTCTTGGCCTGGCCCTTCTCAAAGCACGCCTGACCGAAGGTCGCCGCCTGCTGGTCGCCGACGATGCCGCAGATCGGAGTGTCGATGATGAGGCCGTTCTTGGCGCCGTAGCCGTAGACCTCCGAACAGGACTTGATCTCTGGGAGCATCGCGACAGGAATGCCCATGTCGCCGGCGATCTCCTCGTTCCAGTCGAGGCTCTTGATGTTCATGAGCATCGTGCGCGAGGCGTTCGTGACGTCGGTGACGTGGACTCCGCCGTTGACGCCGCCGGTGAGGTTCCAGAGAACCCAGGTGTCCATGGTGCCGAAGAGCAGTTCGCCGGCTTCAGCAGACTCCTTGACGCCCTCGACGTTGTCGAAGACCCACTTGGCCTTCGGTCCCGCGAAGTACGTCGCCAGGGGCAGGCCGACGCGCTCCTTGTACTTGTCGGGCCCTTCGTCTCCGGCGAGTTCATCGCAGATCTTCTGGGTCCGTGTGTCCTGCCAGACGATCGCGTTGTAGACGGGCTTGCCGGTGTTCTTGTTCCAGATGACCGTGGTCTCACGCTGATTCGTGATGCCCACACCCTCGAGCTGGTGGCGGTTGATGCCGGCGCGGGTCAGAGCCTGACCGATCGCCTCGTTCGTGTTCCTGATGATCTCCAACGGGTCGTGTTCGACCCAGCCGGCCCGCGGGAAGATCTGCTCGTGCTCAAGCTGGCCCGAGGACACGATCTGTCCGTCGTGGTTGAAGACGATGGCCCGCGACGAGGTGGTGCCCTGGTCGATGGCGAGGATGAATTTTTCCTGACTCATGCTGACTCCTATGGCGATGTGATGCTGTGGATTGCTGGTGACTCAGACGAAGGTTCGACCGGCTCAGACGGCGGTTCGCTGTCTCAGACGGCGGTTCGCTGTCTCAGACGAAGGCCCGGGAGAGCAGTCCGGCGATGATGGCGCCGACAAGTGGTCCTGCGATCGGCACCCACGAGTACGCCCAGTCCGATTTGCCCTTGTTCGGGATCGGCAGCAGGGCGTGGACGATGCGGGGTCCGAGGTCACGGGCCGGGTTGATCGCGTAGCCCGTGGGACCGCCCAAGGAGGCGCCGATGGCGACGACGAGGAGACCGACGGCCAGTGGTCCCAGCTTGTCCGGGGTTCCGCCGAAGAGCAGGATGACGAACACGAGGACGAATGTGGCGATGACCTCGGTGACGAAGTTCCAGCCGTAGCTGCGGATCTCAGGACCGGTCGAGAAGGTGCCGAGGATGTTGCCGGCGTCCTTCTCCTCGTCGTAGTGCTTCTTGTACACGGCCCAGGCGAGGACCGCACCGATCATGGCACCGATCATCTCGGCCGCAAGGTAGGCGACGGTGTTGACGAAGTTGACCGGAATGCCGTCCGCGTATTCCGCAGCTCCGCTCGACATGATGCCGAAGGTCACTGCCGGGTTGAGGTGCGCTCCGGTCTTGAAGGCGACGAAGACACCGGCGAAGACTGCCAGGCCCCATCCGAACGAGATGAGGAGCCAGCCTCCCCCGTTGCCTTTGGTCTTGCCCAAAACCACATTGGCGACGACACCGACGCCGAGCAGCATGAGCATCGCCGTTCCGCCGATCTCATAGAGGAAGATAGTACCCATATTTCACAAACTCCTATGTTTGTCCTGCTTAGCGGATTTACGGTTTCAGTGTCTCCTCGACGAGTGCCGCAGCGGACACATCGTCGTGGGTGGATTCGGCGGCGATCTGTGCGTCGACGTGAGCATTGAAGTCGGCGATCTCCTTCGCTTCCCGCTCATCGTCCCAACTCAGGATAGGCGCCACGATGGCGGCGACCGCCTCGGCGGCGCTCTTGCCTCGGTCCCTGACCTCATAGTTGAGGCGCATTCGGCGCTCGAGGATATCGCCGAGGTGGACGGCACCTTCCGAGGTCGCCGCATAGTGGGCCTCTGCGCGCAGGTAGCGCTGCGCGCCAGGGAGTGGGCGCCCGAGTTCGGGGTCCTCGTCGACGAGGTCGAGGATGTCCTCAAGCAGGGTGCCGTAGCGGCGGATGAGTCTCTTCACCCGGTCCTCGTCCCAGCCGTACTTCTCGGCGATGCCTGCCTGACCTCGTCTCACTGCGCCGACGCCTTGGGCGCCGAGCAGCGGGACCGATTCGGTCAGTGAGCGCCGATCCTTCGCATCGTCGCCGAGGACGAAGTCGACGGCGTCCTCGGCCATCACCCGGTAGGTCGTGAACTTTCCGCCGGCGATCGCGGCGAGTGCGGGTTCGATCTCCATCACCGTGTGCTCGCGCGATACCTTCGTCGAGGCCTGGCCCTCCTTGACCACGGGCTGAAGCAGAGGTCGGAGTCCGGAGTAGACGCCGATGACGTCGTTGCGGGTGAGCTTCTCGGTCAGGATCGCGTTCGCGTGCTTGAGCAGATAGTCGATGTCGTCGGAGTTGGCCACCGGAGAGTCGACGTCCTGGTCCCACGGGGTGTCCGTGGTGCCGATGACCCAGTAGCCCTCCCACGGGATCACGAAGAGCACGGACTTCTCCGTCTTCGAGATGATGCCGGTGTCTGGGTCGGCCCTGATCTTGTCCTGGTCGACGGTAATGTGCACGCCCTTGGACGCGAGCACCTGGAGGCCTGCGTCGGCCTTGGCCAGGTCCTGCTGCTCCTCGGTCCAGACTCCCCCGGCGAGGATTGTGCGGCGGGCGTGGATGTCGAACTCGCGTCCGGTCATCTCATCGCGGGCTCGGACGCCGGAGACTCGTTCTCCGTCGTGGAGGTAGTCGATGACGGAGACATGGTTGGCCGCGGCGGCGCCGTAGCCCACAGCTGAGCGGATGAGCGTCATGACGAAGCGGGCGTCGTCGACCTTCGCATCGTAGTATTCGAGGGCACCGACAGCGGCATCATCGGCCAGGCCGGGGAAATGCGAGGTCAGTGCCTTCTTGCCCAGATGCCGATGCAGGGGCAGAGCGCGTTTGCGACCGGGGCGGGTGGCCATGGTGTCGTAGAGCAGAACGCCGGATCCGATGAATGCCCGGTCGATGAGGCGATGTTCGAAGGGGAAGACGAAGGCGACGGGCTCAACCAGGTGGGGCGCCGTGTGCTGGAGGAGGAGGTCGCGTTCCTTCAGCGCCTCGGCCACGAGCTTGAAGTCGAGCATCTCGAGGTAGCGCAGTCCACCGTGCATGAGCTTCGAGGACCGCGACGACGTGCCCGAGGCCCAGTCCTTGGCATCGACGACCCCGACCTTCAGTCCGCGGGTGGCGGCATCGAATGCAGAGCCGGCTCCGGTGACGCCGCCGCCGACGACGAAGACGTCCAGCGGATTGTCGGGAGTGGTGTTCTCGAGGGTGTGCAGGGCTTCATCGCGGAACGATGGGGACAGCTCGCCATTTCGCATTGACAGTTCTTTTCCTTCTCCGAGCGTGTGTGTTCCCACCATTATCACGCCCCGAACTGTGGGTTCGGGTCGTGTGCGGCAGTTAGGAAAAATCTAACAGGCAATGCGCAGAAGGGAAACATAACGACCAGAAGCGTAACCCCTCAGACCAGTTCCACCCGCATCGCCGAGGAGGTCTCCGCGGAATCGAGCAGGTCGAGTTTGCGCATGATGATCCCTTCCCGCAGTGCCCATGGGGAGATGCTCATGACGTTGACGTCGAAGATGGCGAAGGCCGCGTCGGCGACGATGGCGCCCGCGAGGATCTGTCCGGCCCGAGCCTGGGAGACTCCGGGCAGCGTCGCGCGCTCTTCGGGGGTCCGGGAGGACAGTGTTTCGATGATTCCGGCGAGGTCACGGCGGAAGAGTTTGCGTGGCGCGTAGATGCCGTCGCCGCTGGGCGCCGCGCCGGCGATCCGAGCCAGCGAACGGAAGGTCTTCGATGACCCGACCACCTGATCGGCGGTGCCGACTCGGTTGATCTTGCCGGCGATGCGACCGATCTGGGACCGCGCATATTTCTGCAGGCTGTGGATGTCATCGGCACTGGGCAGTGGATCAGGGAGGAAATCGGAATAGGTGCGACCAGCGCCCAAGGGCACTGACACGGCCGCTTCCGGGTATTCGTCCTGACCGGCCGCGATTTCAAGGGAGCCGCCGCCGATGTCGAGCAGCAGGATCTTGCCCGCCGACCAGCCGAACCAGCGCCTGACTGCGAGAAAAGTCACCCGTGCTTCGTCCTTGCCGGACATCACGTTGAGGGTCACGCCGAGTTGAGCATTGATGGCATCGATGAGCTCGGTACCGTTCGGGGCATCTCTGACCGCCGAGGTGGCGAACGCCAGGATCTGTTCCGATCCTTGGTCTTCGGCGATCTCCACCGCCTCGGCGATGAAGTTGTGCAGTCGTTCCTGACCTGCGGCATCGATCATCCCGTCATCGCCTAAGTACTCGGCGAGGCGCAGGATCTCTTTGTGGGAGGTGGCAGGCAAGGGAGGGGCTCCGACGTGAGCGTCGACCACGAGGAGGTGGACGCTGTTGGACCCGATATCGAGGACTGCTAGGCGCATTCGATCAGTTTAACCACTGTTTACGGCTTTTCCGGTGCCGAGCTCCTAGGTATCGACCCCTCGGCCCAGTCCGTGCCCCGGAAGCCGAACTCGGGCGGGCGCTTCGCGAAGAACGCCTCCTGTCCGCGGGCGATCTCATCCTGGTAGGCCTCGTCGAGCCACTGTGGTGGGTTGAACGCGGTGTCTGCATCCGGAGTGCCGGCGGTCTCCATGAGGTCTCCGGCGAGGACTGCCTTCGAGCCGATCTGCGACAGACGCGAGAGTCCGACGATCTTCTCCCCCATCGCCTGTGCCGACTCCAGCGGAGCCTCGGAGACCTCGTGGAAGAAGCCGAGCTCACGCATCTGGTCGAACTTGACGATCGAGGCAGTGACCAGCAGATACCTGGCCCAGGAGTCACCGAGCACGGTGGCCAGGCGGCGGGTTGGACCCGGTGGGTAGACGAGGCCGAGCTTCGCAGCCGTGACGCCGAAGATCGAGCCGGGGGCCGAGATGCGGATGTCGCAGGCGGCCGCGATCTCGGTGCCCCCGCCCACGCAGTTGCCGGTGATGGCCGCGATCGTCGTGGTACGGGCATTGGCCACAGCCGCCTCGGCGGTCGAATTGAGTTCCCAGAAGTCGGCGAGGGCGACGTTGAGGTCCGCAATGTCGGACCCGGCGGAGAAGTGCCCGGCCGCGCCCGTGATCACCAGTGCCCCGATCGAGTCATCGGCGTCGATGCCGGCGATGATCTCCGGCAGGGCCCGCCACATCGGACGGGAGATGGCGTTGCGTTTTTCGGGCCGATCAATGACGAGGGTTCCGACTCCACCTGTGACGGTGAAGTCGAAACCCTCGAGATCGACCGGACGGTATGTGCCGTCAACGGTCATGTTTATCGCCTTTCAGCTGTGGCGCTTCAGCCCCGGTTTTCGGGGACCTCGCGCTGCTCGTGACCGTCGTAGGCGCTCAGCGGACGGATCAGAGCGTTGTTGGCCTGCTGTTCCATGATGTGAGCGGTCCAGCCGGTGATGCGGGCCATGACGAAGATCGGGGTGAACTGATCGGTATCGAAGCCCATCAGGTGGTACGCGGGACCTGATGGGTAGTCGAGGTTCGGGTAGATGCCCTTGCGTGAGACGAAGTCCTCTTCGAAGGCGTTGTAGAGATCGAGGAGATCGGTTGCGCCCTTCGCCGCAACCATGTTCTCGAAGGCCTTGCGCATGGTCGGAACGCGCGAGTCGCCGTTCTTGTAGACACGGTGTCCGAAGCCCATGATCTTGGCCTTCTTCGCCAGGGCGTCGTCGATCCACGCCGATGCCTTGTCGGCGGTGCCGACCTCTTCGAGCATCGCCATGACGGCCTCATTGGCACCGCCGTGCAGGGGGCCTTTGAGGGCGCCGATGCCACCGGCGACTGCCGAGTACAGGTCGGCCGTCGTCGAGGTGATGACGCGGGTGGTGAACGTCGACGCGTTGAACGAGTGCTCCGCGTAGAGGATCATCGAGATGTCGAAGCAGCGCACGACCGCCTCGTCGGGAACCTCATCGAAGACCATCTTGAAGAAGTTCGCGGCGTAGTCGAGGTCCTCGGTCGGAGCGACCGGGTCGAGGCCATGGCGGCGACGGTGGTCGATGGCCACGATCGTCGGCAGCTGGGCGTAGAGACGCTCGGCCTTAGCCAGGTTGGCCTCTTCGCCTTCGACGTCTGCGTCAGGATCGACGGCGCCGAGGTAGGACACGGCCGTCTGCACCACGTGCATCGGGTGGCAGTCCTTGGGCAGGTCGAGGATGAGCTGGATCAGCTTGTCATCGACGGTGCGCTGTGAGCGCTCGCGGGCCTTGAACTCGTCGAGCTGAGCCTTCGTCGGCAGTTCACCGTTCCAGATCAGGTAGGCGACGTCCTCGAAGTTGCGCTGTGCAGCGAGTTCCTGCACGGGATACCCGCGGTAGGTGAGCGAGTTCGTTTCCTGGACTACCTTCGAAACGGCCGTGGTGTCGACGACGACGCCGGCGAGGCCCTTCTTGATTTCTTCGGTCACTGGTGACCCTCCTGTGAAAAGTTGAATACGGCTGCGTCAAAATCGTTGTACGCAGCGTAGTCGATCGTGTCGTAGAGGTCCGCACGGGTCTGCATTCCCTCGAGCAGGTCCACCTGGGTGCCCTGATCTCGAATGGTCTGCAGGCCCGATTTGATCGCACCCATGGCGAGACGCAGAGTTGTGACCGGGTAGATCACGACTTTGACTCCGACGTTCGCCAACTGCTCGGTCGTGAACAGTTCGCTCTTTCCGAATTCTGTCATGTTCGCCAAAATCGGAACATCCACGCTGCTGGCGAATTTCTCGAACTCGCTCAGGTCGCGCATGGCTTCGGGGAAGATCAGGTCCGCTCCGGCGTCGACGTAGGCCTTCGCACGATCGATCGCCGCGTCGAGGCCTTCGCCTGCACGGGAGTCGGTGCGGGCGCTGATGACGAAGTTCTCATCCCGACGGCCCTTGACAGCGGCGGCGATGCGTTTGCTCATTTCAGCGGCGGTGACAACCTCTTTGCCGTCGAGGTGGCCGCAGCGCTTCGGATTCACCTGATCTTCGAGGTGCATCCCCGAGATTCCTGCGTCTTCGAATTCCTGGATGGTGCGCGCCACGTTCATGGCTTCGCCCCAGCCGGTGTCGGCGTCGATGAAGGTCGGCAGGTTCGTCACCCGGGCGATGTTACGTCCGTGATCGGCCACCTCGGTGAGGGTGGTGAGTCCGATATCCGGCAGGCCCATGGCGGCGGAGAAGGCGCCACCGGAGATGTAGACGCCCTCGAATCCGGTCTGCTCGATGATCTGAGCGTTGATCGGATTGATGGCGCCGGGGAACTGGACGATCTGGTCACCGGCGAGGAGTTCGCGGAACTTTGCGCGGCGCTCGGCCGGCGTTGCGGTTGCCCCCAACATCAGAAGATGCCCTTCGAGCCGGTGTGCTCGAGTCCGTCGACGGTGAAGCTGAGTTCGGCGACACCCTTCGCGTCGAGGTTCTCGAGGTTCTCGGCCAGGTCGATGAAGCGAGTCTGCTCGGCACCGGTGAGGATGCCCTCGGACAGGGTCTTGAACTTCTCGATGTAGTTCGCGCGGGCGAAGGGACGGGCACCGAAGGGGTGCGCGTCGGCCACTGCGATCTCGTCGACCAGGGTCGTTCCGTCCTCGAATTCGATCTCAACGCGGCCGCCGAAGGCCTTCTCATTGGGATCGGTCGAGTGGTAGCGGCGAGTCCATTCCTTGTCCTCGGTGGTCTCGATCTTGTGCCACAGCTTGACGGTCTCAGGACGTCCGGCACGCTCGGGAGCGTAGGAGTGCTCGTGGTGCCAGCCCTGATCCTCCATGGCCACGGCGAAGATGTACATGATCGAGTGGTCGAGGGTCTCGCGGCTGGCCTTGGGATCCATCTTCTGCGGATCGTTCGCGCCGGTGCCGATGACGTTGTGCGTGTGGTGCGAGGTGTGGATGACGATGCGCTTGATCTTCGTCAGGTCTTCGATCTCGCCACCGAGCTTGCGGGCGAGGTCGATGAGCGCCTGGGCCTGGTACTCGGCCGAGTGCTCCTTGGTGTAGGTGTCGAGGATCGCGCGCTTGGCCTCACCTGCACCCGGCAGAGGAATGGTGTAACGAGCCTCGGGGCCCGAGAGGATCCAGGCGATGAAGCCGTCTTCACCTTCATAGATCGGGTTGGGCGCACCCTCACCGCGCATGGCACGGTCGACGGACTCGACGGCCATCTTGCCGGCGAATGCAGGAGCGTGTGCCTTCCACGAGGAGATCTCGCCCTTGCGGGACTGACGTGTCGCGGTGGTCACGTGCAGGGCCTGCTGGATCGCCTGGAAGGTGATTTCGGTGTCGAGGCCGAGCATTGCGCCGATGCCGGCTGCTGCGGATGGGCCGAGGTGGGCGACGTGGTCGATCTTGTGCTCGTGCAGGCACATTCCCTTGACCAGGTCGACCTGGATCTCGTAACCGGTGGCGATGCCGTTGATGAGGTCCTTGCCGCTGATGCCCTTGTGCTGGGCGACTGCAAGGACTGGTGGGATGTTGTCGCCGGGGTGTGAGTATTCGGCGGCGAGGAAGGTGTCATGGAAGTCGAGTTCACGAACCGCGACTCCGTTGGCCCAGGCAGCCCATTCCGGGGAGAAGTGCTCGCCCAGGGGCAGACCGAAGACGGTGGCTCCGGGTGAGTATGGGTGGGTCTGTGCCTGTTCACGGGCGTGCAGCGGGGCCGAACGGCGCACCGAGGCTGCGGCCACCGAGGCGTTGTCGATGACGCGGTTGATCACCATTTCGGTGACCTCTGAGTCCACCGGAGTCGGGTCTGAGGCGACCTCGGCGATCTTCCAGGCGAGTTGGTCTTCGCGAGCCAGGTTCTCTGAGCTCTTGTGCGTGCGGACTTCATGATCGATCATGGTTAACCCCTTCAAACGTCCTTGACCGTTCAGGTCTTCCAGTGGCTGACACAACTGTAGGCTACGTCACGTCACTGTCACGGTCTGGTCAGAATTTTATCTCGACATCAAGATACTTTACCCGACCGCACCGAGTTCCCACCACCCGGTCTCGCAATGCCGATCCGGCAAGATTCGCTGGCACGGCCGCGGTCCGGGAGAGCCGCGCAGCCGCGATATGAGAAAGCCGTGCAGAAGTGAGGAGCCATCCACGAGATGCGAGGCTCAGTCGCGCAGGGGTGACCCTGCGATGTCGAAGCGGTAACCGCCGAATTCACCGGAGAGCATGGGGCGGGCTTCTGCGATCGAGGCCTGGACTTCCGACAGCTGCAGGGACTCTCGGTGTGCATGCTCGCTCTCCCAGAGTTCGATGACGAAGATGGTGTCGGGATGATCATCACTGACTCCGACTTCATAGCTCAGGCAGCCGATCCGCTTGAGGTAGTCGTTGCGACGGGTGAGGAGAGCAACCAGGACGTCGCGCTGTCCGGGCAGTGTCCCGAGGGTGCCGACATTCGCGAAGACCATGTTCTCAAGGATACCAGCGGGAGTGAACTGCATCACGTGCCGATGTGCCACAATTGAGCCATGACGCGCACTGCTCTGGACTTCGACGATAACTGGTTCGACGATGCCGAGTTCGCTCAGCTGCGACGGCGACTGCCCATCCCCTATGTCAATGCGATTCCTGTGCGGGTGGGCGAATCGGGAGACGTCGAGAGGATCGGTCTCCTGCTGCGCAGCCTGGACGACGGAACACTGGGCCGAGAGGTCGTCGGCGGGCGGATCCGCTTCCACGAGAGCATCCGCACAGCGCTGATGCGCCATGCAGAGAATGACCTCGGACCGATGGCACTGCCGGTCATTCCGCCTGCGATCGCACCGTTCCACATCGCCGAATACTTCCCCACCGAAGGCTCCTCGCTCCTCCACGACCCTCGCCAGCATGCGATCTCAATGTGCTTCATCCTCGAAGTCCGAGGCGAGTGCACTCCTCGCGCGGATGCACTGAGCCTCGACTGGCTGACGCCGGAGGAAACGCTGCGCTCTGACATCGTCGGCGAGATGTGCCACGGTCAGGAGCACATCCTCCGCTACGCACTGGCGCATATGGGCTTCGCGATCTGACAATTTTTCTACACTCCGTAGAGGTCCCTTGGTAGACTGAGTCCACGAGGACGGTTCTGATGACGGGGCCATCGTCCTCGTCCGGGTACAGTCGGCCCCCACGGGAGGTCTGCCATGACTGCCGAGAACCACACCGCCGACCAAGCATCGATGAACCTCGGAATCCTCGTCGGTTACGACGGCTCCGAACTCGCCGCGCGCGCCCTCGAGTACGCGGCAGCCGAGGCCACTCGCCGCAGCGCCGCTCTCACCGTCGTCGCCGCTTATACCGTTCCTGCGATGATCTATCCGAACATCGCATCAATGCCGGAGGAGAACGAGGAGCAGGCCTCACTCCGAGCGGTCGAGAAACTCCTCGGTGAAGCGGCCGGACTCCTGCGAGACCACGTAGGCAAGGTCTCCTACCGCGCCGATCGGGGAGACGCGGCCGGGGTGCTGAAAGATCTGAGCGCACACGCACGGACAGTGGTGGTGGGCGCGAGAGGCCGCGGCGGATTCATGGGCCGAATTCTCGGCTCGGTTTCCACAGCACTGCCTGCCCACTCCCACTGCCCGACCATCGTGGTCCCGGGCCACCGAACGGAGACGGATGATGCCCCGGTGGTCGTCGCCGTCGACGGCTCGGATGCCGGACGTCTGGCGATGTTCACCGCCGCCGAGGTGGCCAGCTCCCGAAGCGCCGCCCTCGACATCATCTCCGTCCTCCCAGCCGGCGAGGAATGGCTCTACTGGTACCCCGAACTGGAGCTGAGCGCCGAGGTCTCCGTTCGGAGGAAGAAGCAGCTCGAGGCAGCGCTCGAGGCCGAGGTCGCGGCAGTGGCTCAGCAGTTCCCCGATCTGCAGGTCGATGCCGAGGTGCCCATCGGAGACCCGACCGAGGTTCTCGTCGAAGCCGCAAAGACCGCACAGCTGACTGTCCTCGGCACCCGCGGACGCGGAGCAGTCCGAAGTGCGCTTCTGGGCTCCGTATCCCGTGGAGTCCTCCACCGCGCGGACGGTCCGATCATGGTCGTCCCGAGCTGAGCCGGCGGCGTCAGCGCAGACCGCGCAGGCAGCGTCAGCGCAGACCGCGCCGGTAGCGTCAGCGCAGACTGCGTCGGCGCCTTGACATGAACAGCAGCACCGCGCCGATGATGATTGCGGTGGCACCGACAATGATCGGCACACCGAGCTGAGTGCCGGTGCGCGGGAGATCGCCGGCGTCCGCATCTGCACCTACGTTCGCCGAGGTGGCACCCGAGCTGGCCGCAGCAGAGGTGGCATTCTCCTGCGCACCGGCTTCCACGCCGGCAGTCGTGCCGTCGGCCTCGTTTGTGCCGTCCGTCTCGTTTGTGCCGTCAGACTCGTTTGTGCCGTCAGACTCGTTTGTGCCGTCAGACTCGTTTGTGCCGTCAGTCTCGGTCGTACCGTCGGCTTCGGCGGTGTCCGAGCCCGAGTCAGCTTCAGTCCCGTCTGAGCTGGTGGCCGCATCCACGCTGTCCGCGCCGCCGCCAGCGTCCGCACCGTCGGCTTCCGCGTTCGCATCTGCTTCCACGTCGGCTCCCGGCTCTGGAGCGTCATTTCCGGCGCGGGTGATCTCGACATCGTCGATCTTCTCGGACGCTGCCTGCGCTTCCGGCTCCTGTGCACCGCCTTCTGGGACCTCATAGGTCGTTGCCTGCAGAGCTTCGTCACTCACCCGCACTCGGGTGAAGGCCGGGGTGTCGTTGTGCACGCTCTTGGCCTCCCATTCCAACCCCGGAACGTAGTCGTAGTACTTCGAACCCGAGGATGAGGTCAGCGTCAGGTACATCGTCTGCCCTTCGTCTTTTTCCTGCTCGAAGCCGGCATCGGAATCTTCGACCTTCTTGCCCTCGGAGTCCATGAGGAACGTCCGGTTGTAGATGTGGTCGTGACCGGACACCACGAGGTCGATGTCGTTGCGTGCAGCAACCGGTGGAATCGCCTCACGCAGCTTCTTCACATCAAGGTCGCTGTTATGCGTCGCGGTCGAATAGATCGAGTGGTGGAAACCGAGGACCTTCCACCGGGCCTCGTCGCCGTGGGCCTTGACGACTTCGTCGATGAATTCGGCGTGCTCGTCGGTGTCATGACTGTTCGAATTGATGTTGATGAACAGAACCCCGGAATCGATGAACCAGTAGTCCCCGCCGGAGGTGATGGCTCCACCTTCACCGTGGTCCTGACTGACGTTGGGCCGATTGAAATGCTGCTCATACGATTTCGATGCGACATCATGGTTGCCGATCGTCGTCGCCTGCGGAACAGTTGTCATCGCCTCAGGTGCCAAGTACTCCTCGTACTGGCCCTGGTCATTGGCGGAGTTCACCTGATCGCCCAGAGAGTAGACCAACCGCGGATCCTGCGCTGTCCCCAGCGCCGAGGTGAGCGTCCTGTTCCAGCCGGTCGCATCGTCGGGGTTGCCACCACCGGCACCGATCTGCGGGTCGCCGAAGACAAGGAACTCGCTGCCCCCGCCCGCTGTCCCCGTATCGAACTGCGCCACCGGTGAGAAGCCGTCATCCTCGCTTCCGACCTGGTAGACGTATTCGGTGTCCGGCTCCAGCCCGGTCATAATCGCATGGTTGTAGTGGCGTTTGAGATCAGTTGAGAGCCCGGACTTCGTCGTCGTGGCGCGCTTCGCATCGGCGGGAAGCGCCGAACCCTCAAGTTCGGAAGCCTTGGCCCAGCGGACCTCTCCCCCGCCGGAGCTCTCACTCATCCACGACAGGTTGCGCGTTCGCTCGTCGGCTCCGACTTGGAGGACGGGATCGGTGATCGCGGATGTCCGTTCCTGGCTCTTCGCGGTGGGATCGCTGCTGAGCAGCTGTTCCTGGGCATGTGCCGGAATCGGTGCCGAGACGAGCACGGCCAGCAGCGTCAGTGCGGACAGGAAGCCCAGTGGCCTGATCAGATGATGTTGTGTTTTCACCCGATCATTCCTACCCGCCGGTAATGAAAGCCTCGACCCCGACGGGCGGCCGCCGAGTCAACGGCAGGTGAACTTTTCGCCACGGGGCACTGCCGTGAACTGTTGTACAGTTGGCCCTACACGACAGGGGAGCGCCAATAGGGGCGCTGAGAGTGCAGATGAAGCTGCAGACCCTCGAACCTGATGCGGCTAGCACCGCCGAAGGAAGTCGAGACTCTTCTACCCCTCCTTGATATGAGGAGGCACAATGCCAGAAACAGCCGCGCCTGAATCCACTTCGAAGACCGCGCGAAACCATTCCCACGCACCGACGACGAAGCAGTGGCGGGTCGTCGACTATGTCGTCACCGCTGTGCTCGGGATCAGCGTCGGACTCATCTTCTGGGTCCTGGCCCTGAGCTGGAAGGTCCTCGAACTCGGGTTCCAGGCTTTCCCTCCCTCGATCGGCCTCATCGCCGGGCTCTGGGTCCTCGCCGGGCCGTTGGCCGGGGCCATCATCCGCAAGCCCGGTGCCGCACTGCTGTGCGAGATGATCGCCGCCATCGTCGAGGCCGTGCTGGGCTCCCACTTCGGCGCTACCGTCCTGCTGTCCGGGCTGGTCCAGGGCCTCGGCGCCGAACTCATCTTCGCAGCCTTCGGCTATCGCAAGTTCAACCTGTGGGTCACGAGCCTGGCCGGCCTCCTGGCCGCCGCGTTCATGTCCGTGAGCGAGAACATCATGTACAACGCCGAATGGCAGTTCGGCTTCCAAGCCGCCTACACGGTGTGCGCCGTCATCTCCGGCGTCGTCATCTCCGGCATCGGCGCCTGGTTCGCCTACCGCGCGATCGCGAAGACCGGGGCGCTGAGTTCCTTCGCCTCCGGTCGCCTGCGCTGATGGCCCTGCCAATCACTGCCCGCCGGTACTCGTGGCGCCACGCCGATCGCGAGCAGCCTGCGTTCGTCCCCCTCGACCTGCACATCGACGCAGGTGAGAAGGTGCTTCTTCTGGGCCCATCCGGGGCTGGCAAGACCACCCTGCTGCATGCGATCGCCGGGGTCCTCCCCGCCGAATCCGGCGAAGCCGCCGGCGAGCTGCTCATCGGTGACCTGCCACCCGATCCTCGCCGAGGTGAGACCGGGCTGGTCCTGCAAGATCCCGATTCGCAGGTGATCTTCTCCCGCGTCGGCGACGACGTCGCCTTCGGGATGGAGAACCTGGGACTGCCTGCGGAGATCATCGATGCCCGCGTCTCCGCCTCGCTGCAGACGATGGGTCTCGACCTCCCCCATGACCATCCCACCGCGGCACTGTCAGGAGGTCAGAAACAGCGGCTGGCACTGGCGGGAGTCCACGCGATGGCACCACAGGTGATCATCCTCGACGAGCCGACGGCGAATATCGATCCGGACTCGGCCGCCTCCGTCCGTGATGCTGTCCTCGATACCCAGGCGGCCACCTCGGCGACGATGATCATCGTCGAACACCGGGTCGAACTGTGGCTCGATCATGTGGACACCGTGATCGTCCTCGGCCCAGATGGGCTGCTCGCGCAGGGCACACCGAGTTCGGTCTTCGGTGATCCCGAACTCGCCGAGGTGCTTCTCGAGTGTGGAGTCTGGGTGCCGGGAACGACAGAATCCTTGGCAGGAGACGATCGGAATCCGGTGGAGTCCGTATCAAGAGCTGCTGCTGTGGCTACCGGAGAGGTCGTCCTCCAGACCGAGCAGCTCAGCGTTGCTCGACCGAGGGTGAAGGCTCCGGCCGCGACCGGTCTCGATCTGTCCATTCGGGCTGGTGAGGCCGTGGGTATCGTCGGCGCCAACGGGGCCGGCAAGTCGACGCTGGCCCTGACCTTGGCCGGCCTCATTCCCGAGTTCGGTGGAGAAGTCGCCGCGCTGGGCTCTCTGCGGGCTGGGGCTAAACATGACCGGCCCTTCCGCTGGCCCTCAGCATTTCTGGCTCCTCGCATCGGGATGGTGTTCCAGGAGCCGGAGCATCAGTTTCTGCGCTCCAGCGTCGCCTTAGAGCTGGCGCTGGGTCCGCGTCTGTCCGGATGGTCAGCGGGCCAGGTTGAGGAGCGTGTCGTCGAGCTGCTGCAGGCGCTTGGCCTTGAGACTCTCGCCGAGGCGCATCCGCAGGGGCTTTCGGGAGGTGAGAAGCGGCGCCTGTCGGTAGCGGCCATGATGGCTCCCCGACCGCAGGTCCTCATCGTCGACGAGCCGACCTTCGGTCAGGACGCCCTGACCTGGGCAGGGCTGGTCGAGCAGTTCCTCGATGTCCTCGCACGCGGATCAACGGTGGTCGCCATCAGTCACGACCATGCCTTCCTCGACGCGATCGGTGCCAGACGCGTCGTCCTCGGCGGTGCCAAGCAGCCCACAGCGGAGAAGACCGGAGCTGGAGACATCCAGGAGGGGCGAGAGTTTTGAGTGCACCAACACCGTCACCGGCCGCAGTTCACGATCCGGGCCAGCTCATCCCCCTTGTGCGCAGGACGGCGCTGGTCAGGTGCAATCCGCTGACGAAGATCGCTGTGGCGCTCATCCTCATGGTCGGGACGCTGCTGAGCATCGACATGGTCTCAGCAGGAATCGTCCTCGGGTTCTGCCTGCTTGCGCTGCCGGCGACGGGACTCGACCTGCGGGCGGCGCTCCTGCGGTTGTGGTTCCTGCCTCTCGGTGCACTGTTGGCCGCGTGGGGCACAGCGATCTTGGCGGAGAAGACAGGTGCGGTGGTCGTCGACGTCGGTCCGATCCTGATGACAACTGATTCGCTGGAGGCTGCGGCGGCGATCTTCCTGCGAGCCCTGGCGCTGGCGATTCCGCTCATCGTGCTCGCCTCCACCATCGATCCCCGTGACTTGGCGGATGCGCTCGTCCAGCGGCTGCGGCTGCCCGAGGTGGTTGTCGTCTCGGTGCTGGCGGCCAGCAGACTGCTCGGTCTCCTCGTCAGTGAGTGGCAGACCCTGGCGATGGCCAGACGGGCCAGGGGCATTGCCGGCGGTTCGATCATCCGGCGCACGCGCAGTCTGTTCGCCGGCATCTTCGTGCTGTTGGTGCAGTCGATCCGTCGCGGCACCACCTTGGCGATGGCTATGGAGGGCCGGGCGTTCGGTCGTCCGGGGCGGACCTGGCGTCGGGAGTCGACCTTCGGCTCCGGTGACCGTCTGGCGGTGGTGGTGTCTCTGGCAGTGTGTACTCTTGCCATCGTGGCCGCACACATACTCGGAACCTGGAATCCGATCGTCGGCGGCTGAGCGCGCACACCGTCGGCAAGACGTCAGAGCTGCCGGAGAAGGTTCTTGAGATCGGCTCGCCATTCTTCGAGTCTCTCGGCGCTGGGGAGTTTGGAGACTGTGAGGACGAGGAGTGTCCTGTTCTCGTCCTTCGGTTCGGCGGCTGCCTCGAACTTGGTTCCGTCCTCGAGGTTCGCCCGCCAGAAGGAGCGCTTCTCCGTCTTCGACGTGCGCGCCTCCCCGTCGAGGGCCAGGCCCGCCAGCGTTCCCTCATTAATGAGGAACGCGAATCGGGTGATGACATCATCACGCTGACCGGTCACGGTGCGTGAGACCGCCACATCGAAGGTGCCGTCGGCCCGTTGGCCGGGCACCCGTCGGCCGATCTCCTGCTCATAGGCCACGACCGCGCCTTGGACCCACCAGCCGTGCTTCTCGACGACTCCGTCGAACTGCGGGTAGAGGGCGTCGGCGAGTTCCTTGTGACTCGCCGACGCTCCCCCGGCCGATTCGAGGCGGGCCTTGGTATCCGCCCAGGATTCGCCGAGAGCCTTCTCGATTGCCGCCACATTCATCGCCTTGGTCACCATGAGTGAAGTCTAGGCAACTATCGCCCAGCCGTGAATGCTCAGCGGGCCGATAATGCTCAGCGCTGCAGAGAGGCCTCAGCCGATCTGCAGTTCGCCCATCTCGTCCCAGCCTTCGCCGTCGATCTTGCGGGAGATGATCTTCGGCGTCGACGCCAGGTGCGGACGCATAGCCTCGAGGCCGGCAGCGAAGTGGTCACTTTTGACGTGGGGTTCTGCCCCTTCGTCGGTGAATGCTTCGATGAGGACGAACTCGTTGTCCTTCTCCAGGCTCTTGGACCATTCGAACCACAGGTTGCCGGGCTCCTGTCGCACTGCCTCGGTGAAGGTGCGCACCGCCTCGGGGAACTCATCGACGCTCTCGGGCTTCACGTCGTACTTCACAACGATGAAAATCATGCTGACCGCTCCTGTGTTTGTGCGAATTCCGTCGGACCGTGTCGGCCCGACGCCACCAGCCAATCATGTTTCGGCCTGCGCTCCAAGAGCCACGTCTGCGCTCACCGCTTCAACGATCATCAGCGGTTCGTCGACAGATCCCGTGAACGGAGTACGATCCCAGTCCCGCCAGACATTGCGCACGGACAGACCGGCTGCACCTAGATCGTCACGCAAAGTGTCGAACGTCCGGAACTGCAATCGCTGACTGACCTTGATCACCTCATCGGCATCAAGGAATTCGTTGACGCTGTCCATGGTGATGATGCCCAGCTCGTCCGGCGCCGAGGTGGCCGTCGTTTCGCGCAGACGCCCCACTGCGGTCTGCCGGGTCTCGGCATGCGTGTTCCAGTTCCGCCAGGCTTCAGCATCTGGATTGCGAGCTTCGAAGGCCACGATTCCGTCCTCGCGGAGTCCTCGGGTGATGTCTTGCAGCGTCGACTTCCACTCATAACCGAGGATGTGCATCGCGACGTTGCCGCTCAACACTATCAGGTCGCTTGATTTCGTCTCAATCAGTTCCGATGTTCCCAGGCGCCATTCAACCATGTCCCCACCGGGCCGTTTCGAAGCGATTTCGAGCATCGCTGCGGCAGGATCGATGCCGACGACGACGCGATCAGGTGCTGCCAGGGTTGCTGTCAGCATCCCTGTGCCGCATCCCAGATCTGTGATGCAGGCGGCCGACAGGTCTCGTGCGAGTTCACGAAAGTAGTCGTGATCTGGCCCATCCGGATTGTCATCATCATAGATGGCGGCGAGAAACTCGTCCTCATAGGCGCGATTGCTCACTTCAGAGCCCGCGCTCACACACGTTCGGCGATGAGCACGAGGAAATCGCTGTCGGGTTCGAAGGGGTGGAGTTCCCACGTGGACAGCTTGAGGTTGACGAGCATCCCGGTCGACTTCACATCGTCGATGAAGTCTGCAAAGTCGTAGCCGCGGCCGGCCCCGAATCCGGCGACGAAGCGTCCACCGGACTTCAGCGTCGATCTGATGTTGCCCAGGGTCTGGCGACGCGAGGCGGGATCGAGGAAGGACAGGACATTGCCGGCACAGAACGCCACGTCGATGTCGTTGATGCCCGCATCTGCGAAGTCGAATTCGGCCAAGTCGCCGGTGTGCCATTCACCGCTCGGGAAGTCCTCCTCGGCGACTGAGATGAGGAACTCATCGAGGTCGACGCCGTAGACGCTGTGCCCTTCGCCTAAGAGCAGGCCACCAGCACGACCGGTGCCGCAGCCGGCGTCGAGGATACGCGCCCCACGCGGTGCCATCGCATTGACGAACCTCGCCTCTCCCCCGATGTCGTGGCCGGAGGCGGCGAGAGTGCGCCACCGCTGCGCATAGTTCGCGGAGTGGTCGGGATTGGTCTCACGGATGCGGTTCCACTGATGATCGAAGCTCATGGCCCCATCCTAGGACGAAAGACCTCGGCCACCACCTCGGCGACGGCAGCGACCGGATCTGCCGGGTCCGGGGAGGTCAGAACGATGATCTCCCTGCCGCCCGCCTCGGCGATGGGATGGAGGTCGACGTCGGGCCCGCCCAGGGACATCATGATCGGCGTCGCCAGGGTCAGCCCGAGTCCCGTGCCTGCCAGGGCGAGCGCGACGGCGGTGTCGGTGACGATGTGGGTCTCCTTCGCAGCGATCCCCAGCGCCGAGGTGGCCAGTCGCATCGCTCGGCCGAAGAGCTCTTCGGCCGGGGGCAGGATCCAATCGGCCTCGGCCAAGGCCTGCTGTGTGGGACCCCGTGCGCCCGCGGGCACGACGATGCCGAAGTCCTCACTGGCCACCGTCGTCCAGCTCAGACCCCGCATCGGCGGCAGGGGCACGGCCGGATAGTTGATCCCGATGCCTAAGTCGATGGCTCCGTCGATGACGGCCGCCGACATAGTCTCGACATTGATCTCCCGGGCCCGAACCTCGATGTGCGGGTGCTGTTGGCCCAGGAGGCGCACAATGGCCGGCAATGCCCTCGTCGATGCCGAACCGAAGACGCCGAGCGTGACGATGGCCTCGCTGCGGAAGTCCCTGCCCAGCATCGCCATCTCTGCCTGCTTCTGGGCGGCGAGGATGCTTCGGGCGCGCGGAAGCAGCGTTCGGCCGGCTTCGGCGAGGACCATCCCCCTGCCTCGACGAAGGAACAGCTCGGAACCGACCGCGCGGCGCAGGGCGCTCATGTGCTGCGAGACCGCCCCGATGCTGTAGCCCAACTGTTCCGCGGCTCGGGTCATCGACCCGAGTTCGGCCACCGTGACGAAGGTGCGCAGCTGTCCCAGAGTCCATGCCATGGCCACAGCCTAGCTGTTTTCAGGTTTGCTAAAAACAGTTTTCATGAACTCGCTCTTGTCCTTAAACGTGACTGGAACCACAATGGGCAGTGAGCCGCAATACGCCGACATCGACGTCGGCGCTCCCCGTTGCCGCGACGGCCAAGGAAGGGCGTTCGCAGCAGAAGACAGTGAGGTTGAAGTTGGAGAGCACATCACCGACAGGCACGGCCCCGACGAGCGCCGAGGTGGTCATCATCGGTGCCGGGGTCATGGGAGCATCCATCGCCTATCACCTGGCCAAACACGGCGTGAAGGACATCGTCCTCGTCGAACGCGACGTCCCCGGTTCGGGGTCGACGTCAAAGGCCGCCGGCGGGGTGCGCAGCCAATTCTCCGATGAGGTCAACATCGCCCTGTCCACACGCAGCCTCGAAGTGCTGCGCAGCTTCGAGAGCGAGTTCGGCGTCGACATCGATCTGGTGAGCAATGGGTACCTCTTCCTCCTCGATTCCGCCGAGGATGCCGAGACCTTCACCGCCAACGTCGAACTCCAGCAGCGGATGGGTCTGAATTCCCGGATGCTCACCGTCGCCGAGGCGGCTGATCTGGCCCCGTACATCGACACAGAGGGACTCGTGGCCGGTGCCTTCAATCCCGGAGACGGTCATTGCACCCCTGAGGCCGTGGTGTCCGGGTACGTGAATGCCGCACGGAACCTGGGTGTGCAGGTGCTCAAGAAGTGCGAGGTGACCGGGTTCGAAACCGCCGGCGATGCCGGTTCGGTGGGCAGCGACGGTTCGAACAGCGGCCGCAGAGTCAGCGCGGTGACGACCAGCAAGGGCAGGATCGAATGTGCACAGGTCGTCTGTGCCGCCGGCGCCTGGTCCGGTCTCATCGGCGAGGCAGCCGGAGTCGATCTGCCGGTCAGGCCCCTGCGCCGCGAGATCATGGTCAGCGAACCCGTGGATGAAACGCAGCTGGGCATCGAACTGTCGCGGTTGCCCTTCACCATCGACTTCTCCACGAGCTTCTACGTCCATCCGGAGGGTCCGGGCCTGCTCTTCGGATGCCCGGACGAGACGGACGTGTGGGAATTCGATGACAAGCGCAATCCCGACTGGCTGCCCACCCTGGCAGAGCTCATCGAATCTCGGGCTCCGGCCTTGGGCGATGTCGAAGTCAAGCGCGGCTGGGCGGGACTCTACGAGATGACGCCCGATCACAATGCGCTCATCGGTGAGGCCGAGGAACTCGCAGGCTTCTTCTACGCCTGCGGATTCTCCGGCCACGGGTTCCTCATGGGCCCGGCAGTCGGAGAGGTCGTCGCCGACCTCATGACCGGGCATCAGCCCTTCGTCGACGTCTCCGGCTTGGACAAACGACGCTTCGCCACCTCTGGCCTGCGCAAGGAGCTCAACATCGTCTGACGACCCCTCCCCCACTGCAATCGACCGTGACTCAACCACATCATCAGATTCCCGCTCACCAGATGCACCAGCGAAAGGACAGCAATGACTGCATTGCCCACCGACCAGACCATCACCGATCTCCTCACCTCCGGACTTAAGGCCTGCGGAGTCGAGGCGGCCGTGCTCAACGCCGGACCTGGAGCCCCGGCGAACCTGCCTGCCCGCTCCCCCATCACCGGCCAGAGCCTGGGCACGCTGGCTGCGGACACCAAGGAGTCCGTTGCAGACAAGATTGGCGCAGCCGCCGAGGCGTTCGCTGCCTGGCGTGACGTTCCCGCACCAGTGCGCGGCCAATTGGTTCAGCGCTGGGGGCAACTGCTGGGCGAGCACAAGGAGGATCTCGCAAAGATCATCACTGTCGAGGCCGGCAAAACCCCGTCCGAGGCCGCCGGTGAGGTGCAGGAGATGATCGACATCTGCGAGTACGCCCTGGGCCAGTCCAGGCAGCTGTGGGGCAAGACCATGCCCAGCGAACGCCCCGGACACAGGCTGATGGAGACCTGGCATCCGCTCGGCGTCGTCGGCGTCATCTCGGCCTTCAACTTCCCTGTGGCCGTCTACTCCTGGAACACTGCGCTGGCCCTGGTCGCCGGCGATGCCGTGGTGTGGAAGCCCTCGGAGAACGCCGTGCTCGCAGCCCTTGGCGCCCAGTCCCTTCTGGCCCGCGCCGCCGCTGAGGTGGGTGCACCGGAGGGGCTCGTCCCTGTCCTCGTCGGCGGCAGGGACATCGGCGATGCCATGGTCCGCGATGAGCGCGTGGCCCTCGTCTCGGCCACCGGGTCGGTGCGCATGGGCCGCGAGGTCGGACCCGTCGTGGCCGAGCGCTTCGGTCGCCTCCTGTTGGAGCTCGGCGGCAACAATGGTGCGATCGTGGCCCCGAGTGCCGACATCGACCTGGCGCTGCGCGGTGTCGTCTTCGCTGCCGCAGGAACCGCGGGACAGCGCTGCACCACGCTGCGCCGCCTCATCGTCCACGAATCCATCGCCGATGACTTCGTAAACAAGATCGTCGCCGCCTATAAGACCTTGAGCATCGGGTCTCCCACCGAGGACGGAGTGCTGGTGGGACCGCTCATCAATGAGGGCTCATTCGAGGCGATGCAGGCGGCCCTGAAACAGGCCGAGTCGGAAGGCGGCACCGTCCTGACCGGCGGTGGGCGCGTCCTCGACGGTGATCGACCCGACGCACACTATGTGGAGCCGGCGGTCGTGCGGATGCCTGCCCAGACCTCGGTGATGGAGTCGGAGACCTTCGCCCCGATCCTCTACGTCGTGACCTACAACGATCTCGACGAGGCGCTCGACATCCACAACGGAGTGCCACAGGGTCTGTCATCGGCGATCTTCACCTCGGAGCTGGCCGAGTCGGAGAAATTCCTGTCCCGATCCGACTGCGGCATCGCCAACGTCAATATCGGCACCTCCGGTGCGGAGATCGGCGGGGCCTTCGGTGGCGAGAAGGAGACCGGCGGCGGCCGCGAATCCGGCACCGACTCGTGGAAGGCCTACATGCGGCAGGCCACGAACACCGTCAACTATTCGGGTGAGCTCCCGCTGGCCCAGGGTGTGGAGTTCCTCTGAAGGTCACTTGTCAGATGAGATAGTCTGCTGAAATGTCTGAGACTCCGCTGCTCCCCGCTTGGTACGACTTCGCCTGGACCGCGGTCCTCCTCGTCGTCATCGGTCTGGCAATTTGGTCATTGGTGTCGCTGGCTCAGTCGAAAGTCGATGCGCCCACCAAGCTGGCGTGGGCA
This sequence comes from Brevibacterium sp. UCMA 11752, assembly GCF_021532235.1. Classification (NCBI taxonomy): domain Bacteria; kingdom Bacillati; phylum Actinomycetota; class Actinomycetes; order Micrococcales; family Brevibacteriaceae; genus Brevibacterium; species Brevibacterium sp. UCMA 11752. The sequence goes on from NZ_JACBOS010000003.1 coordinate 3,818,464, forward strand.
GTATTCATCATCGCCTTACCGATTCTCGGATCGCTCGTCTGGCTCGACTATCGCCGCAGAAGTTTGGCGCAGCGCAAACATTCCGATGAGTTGGCGCAATAGTCAGCGAGGTTGTTCTGGCTGCTGATCAGTATTAGGAGAATCCGGGCGTCGGCTTTCAGCCGGCGCCCGCTTCTTTCTGTGCTCGAGGAGCAGGGCCACGAGCCCTGCCAGCGCGGCGAGCGGGAAGACGATCAGTAGGAAGACCCAGCTCACCCCTCCATCGTTGACTGATTCCACGCCCGAGAGCAACGAGTTCGTAAATGCCGTCCCCAGGATGAATGCCATGATGATGTTCCGCATGGTTCGGAACCTACCTGCCAGCATGATTCCTTGCAATGGAACTCACTCGCAACTGTCTGCTTGATCACGGAAAGCAGGTGCGACCGCGACGGGAGGGACCGGAACGACTAAAGTTGCGATTGAGCCCGTGCATACTGAAGGAGAACACCTGTGATTGAGTTGAAGACACCCGCCGAGATCGACAAGATGGCGGTCACCGGCCGATTCGTCGCGAAGACACTGGCCGAATTGTCTTCGATCGCAGAACCGGGCATGAACATCATGCATCTGGAGAAGCGCGCCAGGAAACTCATCGAAGAGGCCGGCGCTGTCTCCTGCTATTGGGACTATGCACCATCATTCGGTGAGGGCCCCTTCCGAAACGTCATCTGCCTCTCGGTCAATGACGGGGTCCTCCACGGCAAGCCCCACGAATACGTGATGAAGGACGGCGACCTTCTGACCTTGGACTTCGCCGTGTCCATCGACGGCTGGGTCGCCGATGCAGCACGGTCCGTCATCGTCGGGAACGGCAGCGAAGAAGATCAGCGCCTCATCGACTCAACCTGGTCAGGACTCGAAGCCGGCATCTCCGCCGCCCAGCCGGGCAGCCGCCTCGGCGATATATCGAAGGCCATCGGCGATGTCGCCGATGAGCAGCGCATTCCGGTCAACCTCGACTTCGGCGGTCACGGGCTGGGCCACACGATGCATGAGGATCCGCACGTGGCCAACCGCGGGAAGGGCGGACGCGGCCTGGTGCTCAAGCCCGGTCTCACACTGGCGATCGAACCATGGTGGTCATTCACCTCGAAGAAGCTCTCCGTGGACAAGGACGGATGGACCCTGCGCTTGGCCGACGGATCGAACGGCGCGCATTCGGAGAACACGATCGCCATCACCGAGGATGGGCCCAGGATCCTCACCGCGCTGGACTGATCGGCTCCTGTGGCCCGGCAGTGATCTCTGCGTCTGCACCCCCTCCGTGTCAGTAGGGCGTGCCAGAATTGTCCTATGTCTTTCACCTGCACCGAATGCGGCTATTCGACCGTCAAGTGGCTGGGCCGCTGCCCCGAATGCCAGGCCTGGGGCACGCTCGAGGAGAAGGGCGCCGGCAAGTCCTCGGTCAAGACGAAGGTCAAGAAGTCCAGCGGTGCGAAGTCGATCAACCAGATCGACTCCACACTGGCCCAGGCGAAGACCACCTACGTCAGCGAATTCGACCGTGTCCTCGGAGGCGGGATCGTCCCCGGCGCCGTCGTTCTCCTTTCTGGCGAGCCCGGTGTCGGCAAGTCGACGCTGCTGCTCGATGTCGCGTCGCGCGTTGCTAAATTCGGGGCCAAGGTTCTCTACGTCACCGGTGAGGAATCGGCTGGGCAGGTGCGGCTGCGGGCCGAGCGCATCAACGCCCTCGAGGACTCCCTGCTGCTGGCTGCGGAGACCGACCTCGGCGCGGTCCTGGGCATGATCGAGGCAGAGGAGCCCGAAATGCTCATCGTCGACTCCATCCAGACGCTCGCCTCCTCCGAGATCGACGGGGTCCCAGGCGGGGTCACCCAGGTCAGAGAAGTGGCCGCGGCCCTGATCCGCGAGGCGAAGGCCAGGTCTCTGCCGACTGTGCTCGTCGGCCACATCACGAAGGACGGCACGATCGCCGGCCCCCGACTTCTCGAACACCTTGTCGATGTGGTGTGCAACTTCGAAGGGGAACGTCACTCCCGACTGCGTCTTCTGCGAGCCGTGAAGAACAGGTTCGGACCGACCGACGATGTTGGCTGCTTCGACATGGAGGAGAACGGCATCAAGAGCCTCGAGGACCCGTCTGGCCTCTTCCTCTCCCGCAGCGGCAGCAATCCTCCAGGGACCTGTCTGACCGTGACGCAGGAAGGCAAACGTCCGCTCCTCGTCGAAGTTCAATCACTGATCACCGAGTCCGCCGGCGGACAGTCCCGCCGGTCTGTCTCCGGCGTGGACTCCTCCCGTGTGGCGATGATGCTCGCCGTGCTCAGCCAGAAGATCGGAAACATCAGTCTGGCCAAGTCCGATGTCTTCACCGCAACTGTCGGGGGCGCGAAATTGGCAGAACCGGCCAGCGACCTGGCGATCTGCCTCTCACTGGCCTCGGCCGCGATCGGAAAGTCGCTTGCCGCAAAATTCGTGGCTATCGGTGAGATCAGCCTCTCGGGCGAGATTCGCAATGTACCCAACCTCGGGCAGAGGCTCAATGAGGCGTCACGCCTGGGCATCACCCATGCGATCGTCGCCCACGGTGCGCTGCGCAACGTCTCCACCCCCCAGGGGATGCGCGTCAAGGAATGTGAACACGTTTCGGAGGCTGTCGAGTTACTTTTGGGAGGCAATCGGTAAAAATTCCGGGACATCTGCATGAAAATGGCGCATCCTGGAAGTATGACCACGACAGTCTTTCCCGCAATGAGGACCACAGACGCGGCCGCAACGACCGCTCTGCTGCTCGCGCTCGGTTTCACCGAGAGGCTCATCGTCAGGGACGAGTCTGATCCCGAGATCGTCGTCCACGCCGAATACGCACTAGGCGAGACGGGCGGAATCATGTTCGGCTCCGTCCGCAATGACGGCTCGGCTCTGGACAGCGTCGGCGGGAGCTCTATCTACGTCGTCGTCGACACCGAACGGGAGGTCGACCGACTCTACGAGGAGATCGTCGACATGGGCCATGCGATCGTCCGTCCCGTGGCAACGCAGCCTCACGGCGGTCGGGAATTCGACTTCCGCGACCATGACGGCAATTCCTGGGGCGTGGGGTCCTACCGCGGAGCCTGACCAACAGCCGGCTGGGTCAGCAGGGATCTACTACTCTGTTGACTTCTCTTCCGATGGCTTCTCGTCAGGCGCCTCGGACTCCTTTTCCTCCGACTTCTTGTCCTCGGCCTCTTTCTTCTCCTTGGCCTTGGTGGCGGCGTCCTTCTCCAGTTCGAACTTCGCTGGCTTGCTCTTCTCATCGCCGAGTTTGACGACGAGCTCGTACTCCCCCGGTCCGAAGGCCTTGTTCGTGCGATTGCAGTTCTTGTCGACCTGTACCCGATTCCATTCGAACTGAGCAGTCTTCTCAGACTCCGGCGCGAACTCGGTCGAGACTTCAGCGTTCTCGTCCTCATCGGCGGCGCAGAACTTCGATGACCAGACGACGTCACCGTTCTTCTCGACCAGGAACTCCTGCTCCTTGGTGCCGACCTCGATCAGGCATGTGGCCGTGTGGTTGTTCTCGATCACCATTTCGAACTTGGGCTTGGCCTCTTCTTTGAAGCTCTTCTTGTCGACCTTGGCTTTGAGTCCGACCTTCTCCTCGGGACACTTCCCACTTGCGGCCTTCTCGTCTGGGACCGGTGCTGCAGAGGTCGTGCTTGCCGACGGTGTCTCCTCGGCGACAGGTTCGTCTCTGCTGCCCCCACCCAGTCCTTTGACGATTCCGACGACGCCTAGCACCAATAGTGCGACCACCACGAGGCTGGCCACCAACAGCGCGTAACGTCGCCGACGGTACACGTGCGATGGCAGCTTCCCGCTAGACTGGCGGGGCTGCCTGGCGCCGTTCTTCGGCTGCGAACCACGATTGGAAGGAGTCATCGCTTTGAGCCTAGGCCGAAGCGATTGAGCATCCAAATGACACACCGAGCCGCTTCCGAATCGAGATCTTCGCGCCGCGACTCTCCGTTCCCCACCGTCGCGAACGCGGACATCCACCACGTTCGCGAGACGATCATCACCTGGTTCGAAACCGCTGCTCGCCCTCTGCCTTGGAGAGATGCAGACACCAGCGCCTGGGCCGTCCTCGTCAGCGAGATCATGTCGCAGCAGACTCCAGTCTCCAGAGTCGAACCCCGGTGGCGGGAATGGATGCACAAGTGGCCGACGCCCGCAGATCTGGCACAGGCGCCCACCGCCGAAGTGCTCCACAGTTGGGACCGCCTCGGCTACCCACGAAGGGCACTGCGACTCCAGGAAGCCGCACGGGTGATCGCCGAGGAACTCGACGGTCACGTGCCGCAGACTGCGCAGGAGCTCGAGCGTCTCCCCGGCATCGGTTCCTACACCGCAGCGGCTGTGGCCTCCTTCGCCCACGGTGAGCGCACCACCGTGCTCGACACAAATGTGCGCCGTGTTCTCATCCGGCTCTTCGCTGGCCGCGATCGTCCCTCAGCTTCACCGGGACGCGCAGAGACCGAATGGGCCAGCCAGTTCGTTCCCGAGACAGATCACAAGCAGTGGAACGCCGGGGTCATGGAATTCGGGGCGCTCATATGCACGGCCAGGAACCCCCATTGCGAGACCTGCCCGCTCAGCGACATGTGCGCCTGGCAGAAGGCGGGAAGGCCAGCCTCGGCGGTGAAGCCGAAGACACAGAAGTGGGCGGGCACGGACCGTCAGCTGCGCGGTGCCATCATGGATGTGCTCAAGTCCGCGCACGAACATTCCGACGGCAGCGACAATTTCGGCTGCGTCTCCTTCGATCTCTTCACCGCATCCACCGCCGAGGTGGATCTCAAGCTGCTCGACTCGCTCCCTTCCCACACATCGACGAAGCTTGCGCAAGTACGGGAACTCAGCGCAGATGCGGATCGGATCTCCCGCCTCATCGGCGATTTGATCTCTGACGGTCTGGCAACTCAGGACGGTGAGATGCTTCGTCTTCCCGGGTGAGCGCCGCTGCCGCTGCGCGCTTGGGCTCTCAGATGCGCCCGAGGATACGGTCTCCATCGTCGAAGAGTTCATCTCGAAGTTCGACGGGCAGTGATCCTCACAGGAACTTGATCATCCGGGCGTTGCCCAGGGTATTGGGTTTGACGCGGGCGAGGTCCAGGAACTCTGCCACACCTTCGTCGGCGGAGTGCAGGAGTTCGACGTAGACCTCTGGGGAGACAGGGATGCCCTTGATCGGCTCGAATCCGAGTGCACCGAAGAATCCGGTCTCGAAGGTCAGGCAGAAGACCCTGTCGACGCCGATCGCCACGGCGTCTGCCAGGAGCTGCCGGATGAGGGCCTTACCCACTCCACGCCCCCGATAGGCCGGCGAGGTGGCAACGGTGCGCGCCTCCGCAAGGTCCGCCCAAATGATGTGCAGTGCGGCGCAGCCGGCCAGAACTTCGGTTCCGTCCGCCTGCGGGTCCACCACCAGCCAGAATTCCTGCAGGGTCTCGAAATAGGTGACGGTGTCCTTGGCGAGCAGAATGCGCTCTTCGGCCAGCGGTGCGACCAATGCCTCAATCCCTTTGACGTCGCTCGTGCGCGCCCTGCGCAGGTAGAGCCCGCCGGGAAGGGAATGGTTGAAGTGATGGTCTGAGGAGACCTGGTGATGGTCGAAGTCGACTGGGGCTGAGCTCATATCTTCATTCAACACCATCGGCCAGCGGGCATGAAAAAGCCCGGGGACGCAGCTTGTGCTGTGCCCCCGGGGCTCTTCAACGCTCTAGAAGGAGATCAGGACGCGGAGCTTCCCGATCCGCTGCCGCCGGACGAACCGGCACCAGCGAGTTCTCCACCGGAACCGGAATCATCCGGACCGCTGGCGGCAATGCTCTCGGTCTCCACGCCCTCGAACGTGAATTCCGCTTCCTTGCCCTCTCCCTTGACGTCGACCTTGATGGTCTGACCGCTGCCGATCTCCTTGAACAGGATCTTCTCGGACAGGTGGTCTTCGATCTCGAGCTGGATCGTCCGACGCAGCGGACGAGCGCCCAAGACAGGATCGTAGCCACGGTCGGCCAACAGACTCTTGGCCGCATCGCTGACCTCGACCTTCATGCCCTGATCGGCCAGACGGGCGTCCAGACGTGCCAGGAACTGATCGACGATCTGCAGAATCTCTTCCTTGTTCAGCTGAGGGAAGACGATCGTGTCATCGACACGGTTGAGGAACTCGGGGCGGAAGTGCTGCTTGAGCTCCTCGTTGACCTTCTGCTTCATGCGCTCGTAGTTGTTGTTCGTGTTGCCCTCAACCTGGAAGCCCAGCTGCAGGCCACTCGAGATGTCTCGAGTACCCAGGTTGGTGGTCATGATGATGATGGTGTTCTTGAAGTCCACCTCACGACCCTGCGAGTCGGTCAGACGGCCATCCTCAAGGATCTGCAGCAGCGAGTTGAAGATATCCGAGTGAGCCTTCTCCACCTCGTCGAAGAGGACCACTGAGAACGGTTTGCGACGGACCTTCTCCGTCAGCTGGCCGCCCTCTTCGTAGCCAACATAGCCGGGAGGAGAACCGAAGAGTCGGGACACGGTGTGCTTCTCCGAGTACTCCGACATGTCCAGGCTGATGAGCGAATCCTCATCACCGAACAGGAACTCCGACAGAGCCTTCGCCAACTCGGTCTTGCCGACACCGGTGGGGCCAGCGAAGATGAACGACCCGGAGGGGCGCTTCGGATCCTTCAGACCCGCACGGGTCCGGCGGATGGCACGGGAAATCGACTTGACCGCGTCGTTCTGCCCGATGATGCGCTTGTGCAGCTCGTCTTCCATCCGCAGCAGACGCGAGGATTCTTCCTCGGTGAGCTTGAAGATCGGAATACCGGTGGCTGCAGCCAGCACCTCGGCGATCAGCTCCGCGTCGACGACCGCAGAGGTGTCCTTGCCGCTCTTGCGCCAGGCTTCTGTCTGTTCATCCTTATCCTGCTGCAGCTTCATCTCGGAGTCACGCTCAGATGCCGCGAGCTCAAAGTCCTGAGCGTCGATGGCGGCTTCCTTGCGGTGACGGGCCTCGAGGATCTGCTCCTCCAGGTCGCGGATCTCCTGCGGCACCGACAGACGCGAGATGCGCAGCTTGGCGCCTGCTTCGTCGATGAGGTCGATTGCCTTGTCCGGCAGGTACCTGTCGTTGACATAGCGATCCGACATGTTCACGGCGGCCGAAAGTGCACCTTCCGTGATCGTGACCTTGTGGTGCGCCTCGTACTTGTCGCGCAGACCCTTGAGGATCTCGATCGAATGCGCCAGCGATGGTTCAGGAACCTGAATCGGCTGGAAGCGACGTTCGAGTGCAGCGTCCTTCTCGATGTGCTTGCGGTACTCGTCGAGAGTCGTCGCACCGATCGTCTGCAGCTCACCTCGCGCCAGCATGGGCTTGAGAATCGAGGCAGCGTCGATGGCACCTTCAGCGGCACCTGCACCCACCAGAGTGTGGATCTCGTCGATGAAGAGAATGATGTCGCCGCGTGTGCGGATCTCCTTGAGGACCTTCTTCAGGCGTTCCTCGAAGTCACCGCGGTAGCGGGAGCCTGCCACCAGTGAACCGAGGTCCAAGGTGTAGAGCTGCTTGTCCTCCAGAATCTCCGGAACTTCGCCGTTGACGATCGCCAAGGCAAGTCCTTCGACCACTGCGGTCTTGCCGACACCGGGTTCACCGATGAGGACAGGGTTGTTCTTGGTCCGGCGGGACAGGATCTGCATCACGCGCTGCATCTGCTCGTGCCGGCCGATGACCGGATCGAGGTTGCCTTCGCGGGCGGCTGCGGTCAGGTTCGTTCCGAACTGGTCGAGGACGAGCGAACCGGATGGGGTTCCCTCCTCGCGTCCACCTGCGGAGACGGGCTCCTTGCCCTGGTAGCCCGACAGAAGCTTGATGACTTCCTGGCGAACTCGTCCCAGGTCGGCGCCCAGCTTGACGAGCACCTGTGCGGCAACGCCTTCGCCCTCGCGGATCAGACCGAGCAGGATGTGCTCGGTTCCGATGTAGCTGTGTCCCAGCTGCAGCGCCTCACGGAGGCTGAGCTCGAGGACCTTCTTGGCACGCGGCGTGAACGGGATGTGCCCGCTCGGTGCCTGCTGCCCCTGTCCGATGATCTCCTGGACCTGGTCGCGCACCTGCTCGAGGGAGATGTCCATTCCCTCGAGTGCTTTGGCTGCCAGGCCCTCACCCTCGTGGATCAGCCCGAGCAGGATGTGCTCGGTTCCGATGTAGTTATGTTTGAGTAGTTTGGCTTCTTCCTGGGCAAGCACTACCACTCGGCGTGCTCGGTCAGTGAACCGCTCGAACATATTCACCCTCCTCGGTCTTGTTATTCTTTAGAGCCTAACGACCATTGGCCACGATCTATTGCACGTTTCGCCATCAGCCGAAACCGTTTGGCTGTGGGCGAAATTCGGTGTTCGCCCCTTCGTCACTCCTCTGCACGACATACTGCCGCCTCGTCCTGCGCAGATTCCGGTTCTCCGTGTCCCTGAGGTGTGTCGATTCCGTACTTCGCAACGGGAAATCGAGATACTCCACAAATTGCTGCGGTCATAGATTACCGCGGATGGGAATTGAGTAAATCGTCTAACTTTACTGTCGGCGGTCAAGTGACAACGTGATTGCAGTCAGCCGTCATATTCGGCAATGGTGCTGGGACGTCATTCACTCCAACGTCATCCGCGGGGTGGATATTCCGGTGCCGACTCCGGAAGCCCGGCTTGCGAAACTCATCAGCAAAAACACTGAAGGACCAACGGTTCAACCGTTGGTCCTTCAGGAAGCGATTATCGAATCAGTCGCAATCAATCGATTCGCTATACCGCTTCAGTTATCGGCGGTGACTGGATTGAGGCGGATCAGCTGTCTGCAGCTTCGTATGCCTGGACGATTTCAAGCGGAATGCGTCCGCGATCGCCCAGCTGGTAACCGTTTGCCTGTGCCCATTCGCGGATCTTGGCAGTGTCGCGCTTCGGACCCGCGGTGGAGCCGGCCCCTGCACGACGTCCACGGCCACCCGGGTTGGCTACCCGACGAGCCTTGGCGATGAACGGGGCGAACGTTTCACGGAGCTTTTCGGCATTCTCTGTCGACAGTTCGAGTTCGTAGGTACCTTGGTCGAGGCTGAAGCGAACGGTTTCCGACGCCTCCGAGCCATCGAAATCATCCGTGAGAACGAGTCGCATCTCCCTTGCCATGTTCACTCTTTTCATAATCAGAAGTATTTGTCGCAGTCAGCTTAACATCTGATTCATGATTATCGCCTAATTCGCTAACCTCATGCTCTGAATAGAATTTATCGATCTGCTCTCGTTCGGTCCGATCTGCACGCAGGATGTTTCTCATCACGTACCAGAACAGCAAACCAACACAGATCGAAGGCAATAGTGCCTTCATCAGATCCATCATGTGCTCAACCTTCCTCAGCCATTTCCGAATTACCGGAGGCAATTGGCTTCGTGAATGGGAAGAGAATCGTTTCTCGAATTCCCAGGCCGGTCAAAGCCATGAGCAGACGATCAAGTCCCATTCCCATACCGCCGGTCGGCGGCATTCCGTGTTCCATCGCGGTGAGGAATTCCTCGTCGAGTCCCATCGCCTCTTCATCACCCTTGGCCGCGTCGGCTGCCTGAGCCTCGAACCGTTCACGCTGAATGACCGGGTCGACGAGCTCGGAATAGCCTGTGGCCAATTCGAAGCCGCGAACATAGAGGTCCCACTTCTCCACGACGCCCCTCTTGGTCCGGTGTTCACGAACCAGAGGTGAGGTGTCGACGGGGAAGTCGGTGACGAATGTCGGCACCCACAGCTTGTCCTGGTAGAAGTGCTCCCACAGCTCCTCGACATACTTGCCGTGTGAGCGGAATACTCCACCCAGGTCGACGTTGTTATCGGCTGCGATCTTGTCCAGGACGTCGAGTCCGGTCTCCGGGGTGACTTCGACTCCGGATTCCGCGGACAAGGTCTCGTACATGCTCACCACGGGCCAGTCACCGCCGAAGTCGTAGTCCTCACCGTCTCCCAACTTCACCACGAGAGATCCGGTGGCGTCCTGTGCCGCGTTCTGGACCAGCGTCTTCGTCAGTTCGGCGATCGAGTGGTAGTCGCCGTAGGACTGGTAGGCCTCGAGCATCGCGAACTCCGGTGAGTGCGTGGAGTCGGCGCCTTCATTGCGGAAATTGCGATTGATCTCGAAGACGTTCTCGATGCCGCCGACGATCGCCCGCTTGAGGAAGAGCTCCGGCGCGATGCGCAGGAACATATCGATGTCATAGGCATTCATATGTGTCTTGAATGGCCGTGCTGCAGCACCACCGTGCATGAACTGGAGCATCGGAGTCTCGATCTCGACGAAGTCCTGTTCTGCGAACGTCCGGCGCAGAGACGACATGACCTCTGCTCGCGCCAGCATGTTCTTCCGTGCGTCTTCGCGGGTGATCAGGTCAAGGTAGCGCTGACGCACACGAGTATCCTCGGCCAGCTCGGTGTGCAGGCCCGGCAGCGGACGCAGCGCCTTGCTCGCCATCGTCCAGGAATCGGCGAGCACAGAGAGTTCGCCGCGTTTGGACTTGATGACCTTGCCGTGGACGAACAGGAAGTCGCCCAGATCGACGTCGGTCTTGAAGTCGCCGAGTCGTTCCTCCCCCACTTCGCGCAGAGACAGCATGCCCTGAAGGCGCGTCCCGTCACCCGACTGCAGTGTCACGAAGCAGAGCTTGCCCGTTGTCCGGACGAACACGACACGGCCGACGACGCCGACGATGTCCTCGGTCTCGTCGCCGGCTTCCAGCCCGTCATGGGCGGCATGAACCTCGGCGAGGGTGTGCGTGCGAGGGATTCCGACCGGATAGGCATCGGTGTCGGAGTCTAAGAGTCGCTGGCGCTTTTCCTTTCGGATCCGGATCTGTTCGGGATCGAGATGCTCGGGTGAAAGGTCTGCGTTTTCGGGCGTGTTCGACTCGGTATCTGCCATACCCTCCAGGCTACCGTGAGCGCGGCCCCAGGGGGAATTCGCAACCGATCGCCGGCCCCTGCAAGCAGTTCCAGCACGTCGTTCAGTCCAGACGGGACAGGATCTCCTGCGCCTGCGACTGCGTGATCCGTCCCAAGCTCAGCGCCTTGGCGGTCGTCGATCTGGCCAGCGCTATGTAGCTGTTGCGAGCCGCAGGGTTGGAGACGTTGAGACTGAACTCACTGAGCGCTGCCAGGTGCGCAGAGACCGTGCCCACGTCTCCGCGGCTGACGGGTCCGGTCAGGGCCTTCGGACCGTTCTGCAGGGTGTTCGTCACGCTCGCATCGACGAGAGCTGTGAGCACACGTGAAGGGTCGCTGACTCCCGCCTCGGCGAGCATCTCCATCGCTTCGCTGATGATCGTTATCGAGTGGTTGGAGGCATGGGTGATGGCTGCATGGTAGAGCGGACGGTCGGCCTCGGCCACGTCAATCGGCTCGGCACCCATTTCGACGACGAGCGCCTGGCCCACAGGACGGATCGGTGCAGGTGCGGTCACGGCGATCGTCGACTGCCGCAGGCGTGGAAGATCGACTGCGGTGCCGGTGAAAGACAGCGATGGATGCAGTGCGATCGGCAGCGCGCCGAGGCTGGTCCCGGCTTCGAGGACGTCCGTTCCGTACCGGCCCGAGCAGTGAACAAGGATCTGCCCCGAATGGATTCGTGACACCTTCGCCAGACCGCTGACGAGGGATTCGATCTCATCGTCAGGGACGGTCAGGAGCAGAAGCTCGGCACGGTCTGCGACATCGTCCGGTGGCAGGACCGGTACTCCTGGCAGCATCTCCTCGGCCCGTTGCAGGCTGGTCGCCGAGGTGGCACTGACACCGATGATGGCATGACCGGCCTCGCGCCAGGCAGCTCCGATGGTCGCGCCGACCTTCCCACAGCCGATGATTCCGATTCCCAGACGAGGGGCCCCGTCTTGGCCCATACCTGCTTGGCTCATGGCCTGCCTTCCTTGGCCCTGCGGGCTTCCTCGTCGTAACGCTGCCGCGCGAGTCGCGTCCGGTTCGAGTGCTCACTGAAGAACCGCTTCGCGTCGTCGACACTCTGATGGGTGACGCGGGGGTCGATGGGACCAGCCGTGGAGTGCACGGCGACCGTGCCCAGACCGAGCGCGCGCATGAGCGGACCCTGGTGATAGCTCATCGACTGCACGCGCACATGCGGTACGAAGTCGACTCGACGGTCAAGGACACCCATTCGCAGCACGAGCAGTGAACCGGTCACGACATAGGCCCGCCGCTTCCACACCAAAGGGTCGATGAGCCTGGAGGAACGGGGCTGACCGTGGAAGAGCTCTTCTGCGGCTTCGGCCTGCGGGTCCTCGGACTTGCGGTCGTACATGGCTGATCGCACCAGGGTCGCGGCGCTGACCTCGTCTGGCATCTGCGGATCCGGGAGCGCGAGGCCGACCATGAGCAGTGCCTGGTCGATATCGCCGACGGGCAGCAGTATGTTCGTCTCGCCCGAGCCTCCGGCGCTGGCGAGGTTGTATTCGACCTTCCACCAACCGGCCCACCGCCACAGCAGCGGCTGATGGAGGCACACGGCCTGCAGACGGTCGAGTGGGATCACCTTGCGGGAGGTGGAGACGAGCCCGTGGTTGACGGCCAGTCCGTTCTCTCCCAGTTTGACCACGAAGTTCGCGTTGTCGAGGTTCTTCCTGAAGGCGGAGAAAGCTGCGAAGAGGCCGGGGATGACTGCGACGAGCATCGGGATGAAGGCCTCGGTCAGCCCCATAGCCAGGAGAACGATGGCTGCGGCGATGACGATAAGCACGACCAAGACCGAGATGATCGTCTCTGACTTCAACAGCGAGGAGACCACGACCCGGTGCACGGGCACGCGAACGATCTCGCCTTCGTCACTGACGTCGGCGGAGACATTGTATGGAGCCAGAAGTTCGTTGATGCTGGACTCCGCCTCCTGTGAGGCCCCTTCGGCCAGTGAGCCGAGGCGTTTGCTCAGGCGTACGCCGATGCTGTCATCGCGACGTTCGGGTACGCTGCGATCGATGGCCGGCTCTGCACCGGAATCGCCTGGTGCGCCCGTGGCTTCGGCATCGCCGGAAGCTCGGGGTTCGGTTCCGGCGGGCGCACCGACGGCGCCCGGAGCTGTGCCAGGGACCGCCTCGGCGGATCCTCCCGAGGCCGGGGTTCGCTCCCCCTGGTGAGCTCCTTGCCTCTTCTCACGGACAGCGGCGAGAAGCTCGTCCCGCAGTCCTTCTGCACGCTTCTTCGACAGATACTTCAGGGAGATGTTGGAGTCGGTGCCTCCGGCGACGTCGAAGACGAGTTCCGCCATTCCCAGCAGTCGGGGAAGCAGCTTCTGCTGCAGGTCAATCGACTGCACGCGGTCGAGCCTGGCTTTGCGCAGCTTCTTCGACAGCAGACCGCGTCGATAGTAGATGGACTCGGAATCGATCCGATAGCCCATCACCCTCCAGGCCAACCAACTGAAGAGTGCGGTGATGAGGAGGATGAGAACGAGCCCTCCGACGCCGCCGAGGATGACGAGGGGGTGGGTGCGCAGCCAACCGGCGAATCCCAGGTCGACCTCATCGCCCCTGGCCAGGTTTTCGATGGCAGTCTGCGCAAAGTTCTGCAGACCGTAGGCGGCCGCGATGAAGATACCCACGAGCACGCCGAAGCTTTCGAGAATCGGTGTCAGAGGGTGGACTCTGTGCCACACCTCGGGAGCCGCCGCATCCTGGTCTGCAGGCTCAGCTGCCGGCTTGGTCGCGGGTTCAGCTGCCGGCTTGGTCGCGGGTTCGGGAGGTTGGCCGTTCGGTCCGTCCTCAGTCATGCTCACAGCCCTGCCAAGTTGGCCTGACCCAGGCCGGCGAGGCTGTCGCGCAGACGATCGGCCTCGGCGCGTGGCAATCCCGGAATGGTGGCATCTGTGGCCGCCGAGGCAGTATGAAGTTTGACGGTGGCCAGGCCGAACATGCGATCGATGGGGCCGGCATCGACGTCGACGAACTGCAGACGTCCGTACGGGACGACCGTGGCCTTGTGGAACATGATGCCGCGCCGGATGAGGAGGTCGTCGGCCCTCTCGGCATAGCCGATGGCTTTGGCCTGACGGATGATGATGACGATGAGGAAGACGGTGAACGCCACAAGGCAGGCCCAGATCGCGTGCAGCCATGGAACTTCGGAAGTGAAGATGATGGCGAAGACGAGAGCAACGATGATCATCGGGACGAGCATCGTCAGAGTCGCGATCGTCTCCTTGAGACCGTATTTGGGACTGACCCGGTTGAAGTCGGCATCTGTTCCGGACAGATAGTTGAATTCGCGGCTCATGCTGCTTCGGCTCCTGGTGGATCTTGAGGGGGCAGCTCGCAGAAGCCTTCGACGATCAGGCCGACGATCATCAACGCTGCGGCTGCGATCATAGCGAACAGCATACCTGCCGCCAAATCATTGCGGATGCCGGGTGCGGACAGGAAGTAGTAGGCGGCGTTGCCCATATACCAACCGGCCAGTCCGGCCCCTGTCAGGGCACTGGCCTTGGCCATGACGGCTACGCGGGCTGCTTGGAGAGGGTCGATCTCCTTGGTCCGGTCGCCGTCATTCCATTTCTTGATCGGCCAACCCAGGACCAGCAGGACTGCAGCGAGTATGAGCATACCGATGATGGCGAACCAGGGCAGCCCCGGCAGTGCGAAGCCCTGACTCTCCAGCAGCACGTCGACCGTCGGCGCCACCACGGCGCCGATGACGGCCCAGATGACGAGAGTCCCCGACGATGTTCGCTGCATAGCTCCAAGTCTCTCAAACCTTGGCCCCTTATGGGGCCGGGATTCGCGTGATTTCCTGGTCGCCCAGCTCGCTCAGGACGGCGGTGATCGGTCGCGGACCGGTGGGTGTGCGGATTTCTGCGGCCGCATCGAGCTCGGCCCATGGTGCGAGGACGAATGCACGTTCGTGCGCCCGTGGGTGGGGCAGGGTCAGCGCGTCGGTGTCGATGATGAGCTCTGCCGGCTCGGTGCCGAAGCGGATCAGGTCGATGTCGAGGGTGCGTGGTCCCCAGCGCAGTTCCCGGGTCCGGCCGCAGGCGACTTCGATTCCCTGTGCCACGGCCAGGAGCTGTGCGGCGGGCAGGCTGGTGGCCACGATGAGGCCCAGATTGAGGAAGTCGTTCTGTTCGACTCCGCCCCAGGGCGCGGTGCGGTACAGGGAGGATCGCCTGAGCACGGTGATCTTGGGATGTCGATCGAGTGCGGCAACGGCCTGCTCGAGTGTGTCGGCCGCATCGCCGAGGTTGGCCCCGAGATTGAGGTACGCCTCGGTCTCGGCCGGCTCATCATCGACCGTGGCGGCCGTGGCGGCGCCGGTGGAGTCGGCAGCGTCGGTGGTGTCACGGGAACGGATGACGGTGACGCTGACGTCGTTGAAGCTGCGCTGGATCGGAGCTCCGGGCTTATGGACGACAACTTCGACATGTTCAGCCAGGCCCAGGCAGTGCTCGGCGATCCGGACGGCCAGGGTCTCGATGAGGTCGAAGGTGTTGTCTTCGACGATGTGTGCGACGTCTTCGGCCAGATCGCCGTAGTGGACGGTGTCGGCGATGTCGTCCGTGGCTGCGGCCCGCGATACGGAGGTGTGCAGGGTGACGTCGATGACGAAGTCCTGGCCCTCACGCTTCTCGAAGTCGAAGACTCCGTGGTTGCCGCGGACTCTCAGCCCGCGCAGTTCGATCCGATCCGAATCGGCACTCATGCGTCTGCCTCCGTTGCACGCTCATCCGGAGCGGCCGCCGGGGCATGTGAGTTCACGGCGTGAATGACCTTGGCCGCGATCGCTGAGGTGGAAGGTTCATGGACGCGCACCGCCCACGCTCCTGCCCTGGCCGACAGGGCCGAGATCGCTGCCGTGGCCTGATCCTTCGCCGACTCCTCAGCGAGTTTCGGGTCCTCCGGTGAGAGCAGGGTAGAGATGAAGCGTTTGCGGCTGGCGGCGACGAGGAGCCGATGATCCAGATCCGCAAATTCGTCGAGGGCTCCGAGGATCTGCCAGTTGTGTTCGGCGTTCTTTGAGAAGCCCAGGCCCGGGTCGAGGATGATGTTCTCATGCTTCACACCGACGGCCGTCGCTTCATCGATTCTCGTCTTCAGCTCCGTGATCACCTCGGCGACGACATCGTCGTAGTGGAAGGACGCCGACGCACGGTCGAGGTAGCCTCGCCAGTGCATGAGCACGACCGGGGCTGAGGTCTCGGCGGCGACGGTCAGCATCGTCGGATCGGAGAGTCCCGCGGAGACGTCGTTGATGATGTGGGCGCCGACATCCAGTGATGCCTCTGCGACCTTGGCTCGCATCGTGTCGACGCTGATGACGGCACCCGCGGCGGCCAGCTCTCTGATCACGGGGACGACGCGGCGCAGCTCCTCCGCCTCATCGACTCGAACCGAGCCGGGGCGAGTGGACTCCCCTCCGACATCAATGATGTCTGCGCCCGAGCGCAGCAGGTCGAAACCGTGGGCGACGGCGGCGTCGTGGTCGAAGTAGCGACCGCCGTCGGAGAAGGAGTCGGGCGTGACGTTGAGGACGCCCATGATCTTCGTGCGTTCCGGTGTGGGCATGTGCGACCTCTATCTCCGGATGATCAGACTCATGGCTTCTGCTCGGGATGCCGTTTCGCGCAGCTGCCCGCGCACCGCCGAGGTGATGGTCGAGGCACCCGGTTTCCGGACTCCCCGCATGGTCATGCACAGATGTTCGGCCTCGACGACGACGATCGCACCCTGAGGCTCGAGGTATTCGACGAGTGCGTCGGCGATCTGAGTCGTCAATCGTTCCTGGACCTGGGGGCGACGAGCATAGATCTCGACGAGGCGGGCCAGCTTAGACAGTCCGGTGACTTTGCCGTTCTTACTGGGGATGTAGCCGATGTGGGCGACTCCGTGGAATGGCACCAGATGGTGTTCGCACATCGAATACAGGTCGATGTCTCGGACGAGGACCATTTCCTCGTGGCTGATGTCGAAGGTCACGCCCAGAACGTCGGCCGGGTCGCGGTGGATGCCGGCGAAGACCTCTTCGTAGGCACGAGCGACCCTGTCCGGGGTCTCCAGCAGTCCTTCTCGATCAGGATCTTCACCGACGGCGATGAGGATCTCACGCACGGCGGCGGCGATCCGCGGCTGGTCGACCTTATTGCCGGTGCCGGCAGGCGCCTTGCCGAGGACCTCCGTCACCTCTTCGAGCTCTGACATCAGTAGCCGCTCTCCCCGCTGCCGTCGGTATTGCGTGGACTCGTCGGTCCGGATGGACCCGTCGGTCCGGATGGACCGGTCGGATCGTTGGGATTGATCGGTCCCGTAGGGTTATGGGGCACGTGAGGTCCGTTCGCACCCGTCGGTCCGGCGCCGGGAACGTCGGTGGTGTCGACCTCCGAGTTGCCGTTGCTCTTGCCGTTGCGGTCCCCGCTCAATGGTGCAGGCGGATCGATGGGGCCGCGTTCGGAGACCGGGCGTTCGTCATTGGCCAGCCACACATCGCGCGTGGGGCGTTTGACGATGGGGGTGAAGATCTCTGCCAGTGCCGCCTGATCAAGAGTCTCCCGCTCGAGCAGCTGGTAGGCGAGGTCGTCGAGGACGTCGCGGTTGTGCGTCAGCGCCCAGTAGGCGTCAGCATGGGCGGCGTCGATGATGTCGCGAACCTCGCTGTCGATCGAGGACAGTGTCGCATCGCCGTACTCGTCGCCCCCGCCGTAGCCGCGACCCGCGAAGGGCTCGCCCTGATCGTCTCCGATCTTGACCATGCCCAGCTTGTCGCTCATGCCGTACTGCGTGACCATCTTCCGGGCGATGTTCGTCGCCTTCTCGATGTCGTTGCTAGCACCGGTGGTGGGATCGTGGAAGACGACTTCTTCGGCCACGCGGCCACCCATGGCGTAAGCCATCTGGTCGAGCAGCTCGTTGCGGGTCGTGGAGTACTTGTCCTCACTCGGCAGGACCATGGTGTAGCCCAGGGCGCGGCCGCGGGGCAGGATAGTGACCTTGGTGACCGGGTCGGTCTGGTTCATCGCCGCGGCCACAAGTGCGTGTCCGCCCTCGTGATACGCGGTGATGAGGCGTTCCTTGTCGTTCATCAGGCGGGTCCGCTTCTGCGGTCCGGCGATGACGCGATCGATCGCCTCGTCGAGGATCCGGTTGTCGAGGACCGTCGCGCCCTCGCGAGCTGTCAGCAGAGCCGCCTCGTTGAGGACGTTGGCCAGGTCCGCGCCTGAGAATCCGGGGGTGCGCTTGGCGATCTGGGCCAGATCGACGTCATCTGCCAGGGGCTTGCCCTCGGCGTGGACCTCGAGGATGTGCTGACGGCCCTTCATGTCTGGGGCCTCAACCGGGATCTGCCGATCGAAGCGGCCGGGGCGCAGAAGCGCCGGGTCGAGAACGTCGGGACGGTTTGTGGCCGCGATGAGGATGACGTTGGTCTTCACGTCGAAGCCGTCCATCTCGACAAGCAGCTGGTTGAGCGTCTGTTCGCGCTCGTCATGGCCGCCGCCCATGCCGGCTCCGCGCTGGCGACCGACGGCGTCGATCTCATCGATGAAGATGATGCAGGGAGCGTTCGTCTTAGCCTGCTCGAACAGGTCGCGCACACGGGAGGCGCCCACGCCGACGTACATCTCGACGAAGTCAGAGCCCGAGATCGAGTAGAAGGGCACACCGGCTTCACCGGCCACTGCCTTCGCTAGCAGGGTCTTACCGGTACCGGGCTGACCGTAGAGAAGGACGCCTTTGGGGATCTTGGCTCCCACGGCCTTGAACTTCTCCGGTTCGGCCAGGAACTCCTTGATCTCCTCGAGCTCTTCAAGAGCCTCGTCGACACCGGCGACGTCCTTGAAAGTGACGTCCGGGTTCTCCTTGTTGACGAGCTTCGCCTTGGACTTGCCGAAGTTCATCATCTTCCCGCCCGACATCTGCGAAATGAGGAACCAGAAGACGACGAAGATGATGACGAATGGGATCAGAGTTCCCAGCAGGGACATCAGCCAGCTCTGCTTGGGCACCTCGTCGGTGTATCCCTTGCTCGGCTCGGCCGAGTCCACGGCCTTGACGATCTGTTCCCCACGCTGCTCCACGTAGAAGAACTGAACCTTCTTGCCGAAGTCCTTGCCCTCGATCTTGAGATCGTCTTTCAAGGTCAGGTCGACGCGCTGATCCTTGTCGACGATCTTGGCCTGTTCGACCTTGTCGTCCTGGAGCAGTTCGAGGCCTTGCTGGGTGTCAATCTGGCTGAATCCGACTCGGCTGAAGAGCAGAGCACCGATAGACACTACGAGGAGTGCCAGAACGATCCAGACCAATGGGCCCTTCGTCGCCTTGTTGAGCAGTGGGCGACGCTTATTCGACTCGGCCATAAGTCCTCTCAGGAAAAAGATGTGGGCAACCTGTTCAGGCTACCGAGGCTGCCTGGGAACATCCCCCACAGCCTAATACCTCGCACTGACATAGCTCGAATGCACCCGATTTTGTTCCCGGGTGCGGCAGGCACTCAGTCAATGCGCGGAACGCTCATGCGCAACGCTCAGCTGTAGACGTGCTGAGCCAGGGTCGCGACGAACGGAACGTTGCGGTATTTCTCGGCATAGTCGAGTCCGTAGCCGATGACGAATTCGTTCGGAACGTCGAACCCGATGTATTTGACGTCGATGTCGACCTTGACTGCTTCGGGCTTGCGCAGCATCGTGCAGATCTCAACGGTCGCCGCTCCACGCGAGCGCAGGTTCTGGACCAGCCAGGACAGAGTCAGGCCCGAGTCGATGATGTCCTCGACGATCAGCACGTGCCGGTCGGAGAGGTCAGTGTCGAGATCCTTGAGGATGCGCACGACACCGGACGATTTGGTACCCGAACCGTAGGAGGAGACGGCCATCCAGTCCATGGTCACGGGCGAATGGATCGCGCGAGCCAGATCCGCCATGACCATGACAGCACCCTTGAGGACGCCGACGAGCAGAATGTCCTTGCCCTTGTAGTCTTCATCGATGGCGGCTGCCAGTTCAACGAGTCGTGCGGCTATCTGTTCTTCCGAGACAAGTACTTTTTCGATGTCATTGCCGAGATCGTTGATGTCCACAGGTGTCGAATCTCCTCGCTTGGGGTGGGTGTGTCTCCATTATGATTCACTTCTGCCCTGGCGTGCCACCACGGAGGTCGTTCGTGCCACCACGGAGGTCGTTCGTGCCGCCGCGGAGGTCTGATGCTGCGCCGCGAGAGCTCGGTGCTGCCAGCTCATCGTCGACGGTCCCCGGGGCGGCAGCAAGGTACCCGGTCACGCCCATGAGCGCCGAAACGCAGATCATGAACCCCAGCGGCACCGACCAGCCGCCGCTGAGTCCGAGGAGACCGCCGACGGCCAAGGGACCGATCGCGGCCAGCACATAGCCGCTGGACTGCACGAATGCCGAGGTCCGGGCAGTGATGGACACGGCCTGTGTGCGGCCCGTGATGAGCGCGAGCGCGGCAGGGAAGGCGAAGCCGCCATAGCCGAGGAGGATTGCCCACAGCACCGGCACGGTGGTGGGCATGAGGAGCAGTCCGAGGTAGCCGCACACGGCGCTGACGGAGAAGCTGACGAGGAAGAAGCGGGGCAGGATGCTGCGCATGATGATCTGCGGAGCAAGGAAGCCGCCGGGGATCCCACCGAGGGTGACGACCGTGAGCATGAGTCCGGCGAGGACCGGATCGATCCCCGCATCACGGTAGATCTGCGGCAGCCATCCGAACTGGACATAGGCGTTGACCGACTGCAGACCGAAGAACATCGCCATGTATCTGGCCTTGGCTGAGGTGAAGATATGTCGCCGAGGCGGGCCGGCCTCGTGCGTGTCCTGCTCGGGCTGATCCAGTTGGGGTACGGATCGGACGAGTCTGAGGATGATCCAGGTGATCAGTGCGCAGGCGGGCACGAGTGCCCAGATGCCCAGTCCCACCCGCCAGTTGTCGAAGTGGCCGGTGAGCGGTGCAGTGAGGAAGGCGGGGAACATCGCGCCCAGTCCCAGGGACACCGTGAAGGCCGTGGCGCCGAGGTTGGCTCGGTTGGGGAAGCGCGTTTTCACGTACACCGGCAGAATGACGTTTCCGATGGACATTCCGGCCAGCGCGACCACAGTCAGCCCGGCGAAGCCGACCCAGTTGTCGACGAGGACCCGGGCGCCCACTCCGACCGCGATCAGCATGCAGGTCATCGCCAGCGAGCTGAAGAGTCCGATCTTCTTGAGCACGGGTACGGCGATGAACCCGCAGATTGCGAAGATCAGGCCGGGAAGTGCTGTGAGCAGGCCCGTCTGCCATTCGACCAGGGCGTAGGCGCCTTGGACTTCGGAGAGGACGGGGCCCAGGGACGAGGCGGCCGGTCGCAGGGAGCAGGCGATGAGGATGAGGCCCACGAGTGCCAGCACGTCGAGTCCCCGACCCGTACGATGGCCGTATTCGGGCTGAGAGGTCATTGGCTCATCCTTTCAGACGCTGTGCTCGCTCGGCCCGGGGGTCTGCACTCGTTGTGGACCCGTACCTGCCGGGGCCCGTACCCGAACCACACAACGGTATACCATTTGGAGATCACGTGCCCTCCTACTGTCAAGGACGACGATGACCACTCTGAGAAATGTTCGCCTCTTTCCCCGCACCGCCGATGCCCACACCGTTGATGTCGAGATCGACAACGGACGTTTCACCTCGTTCACGCCGACGCCCTCGGCGCAGGCGATCGGCCGCACCCACGCCGCCAGCTCCGAAGACATCGATGGGGCTGACTTCATCGATGGGGCTGGGCGAGCGCTGCTGCCCAGCCTCGGCGACGTCCATGCCCATCTCGATTCGAACCGGATGGGCCAGACTTTCCGTCCCCACACTGCCGACGGAACGCTGCACGGCTTCATCATGAACGATCGGGAGAATTGGCGGCAGGGCGAGCGCAGCGTCCGTGATCAGGCGGCCTTCGTGATCGCAGAGATCGTCTCCTCCGGCGGTACGCGCATCCGCTCACATACCCAGATCGACGCCGACTGCGGTCTCGAGCGCTTCATCGGCGTCCGGGATGCACTGGCCGATCACGCGGGGGTCCTCGACTCTCAGATCGTGGCCTTCCCGCAGGCCGGCATCGTGCGTGAAAAGGGTGTCAGGGATCTTCTCGACCTGGCCTTGAGCGAGGGCGCTGATCTGGTCGGAGGACTCGATCCGCTCCAATATGATCGCGATCCGGTCGCGCATCTCGACGTCGTCTTCGGGCTTGCGGAGAAGCACGGCAAAGGCATCGACATCCATCTGCATGAGCGCGGCAGCGCAGGCGTGTTCACGTTCGAGGAGATCGCCAGCCGCACGAAGACTCTCGGCATGGAGGGGAAGGTGACGATCTCACACGCCTTCGCCCTGAGTTCCAACCCTGCACCAGAGGTCGAACGGATCATCGAACTCGTCGCCGAGGCGGGCATCTCTCTGACGACGGTGGCACCGAACAACGGCGTCCTGCCGCAGCGCAGTCTGCGTGAGAATCGGGTGGCTGTGGGTCTCGGCGAGGACGGTCAGCGCGACTACTGGAGTCCCTACGGTGACGGTGACCTGCTGCGGCGGACCTGGCAGCTGGCATTCACGAATGGGCATCGCCTGGATGCGGACATCGAGGCCTGCTTGGACATCGCCTCCCGAGGTGGGGCGCAGGTGATGGCCGGCGCCCGACCGGACGGAACCGCACTGGTCGATGATGCCCGCTTCGGTCTGGGCATCGGTGCTCCGGCGGACTTCATGCTGCTCGAGGCCGATACGGTCACCTCGGCGATCATGGACTGCCCTGCCGATCGCGACGTCTTCAAGAACGGGCAGCTGGTGGCCACCGGCGGCCACCTGGTCGACGGCAAGGTCTGAGCCCAACCACAGTGGGCTGCAGTCAGCCGGTCTTCGCCTCGCGACGGAAGCACAGGAGCTGCCTGGTGATGATCACTTCGGTGTCACCGGGAAGCGACAGACGAGCGTGTGGGCGATCAGAGGTCCCAGGTTCGCGAATCTGGGCGCACAGTCGGGCCACGCGGGCGGCGCCGAAGCTCTGTGCGGGCACGTCGAGGGAGATCAGCCACTCGCGGACGACCCGGGAGAGGATCGCATCCTCCATTCCCGCCAATTCGGCCAACGGCACCTCGGTACGTCCGCGCACGGCGGCGGCAGAGGTCTCGGCGAGCCCGTCGAGGCAGTCGGCATCGGCACGGCACAGCTCGGCGGTGCGGGCCAGATTCGCGGTGACAGGCTGGCCCAGGTCGGCCTCCAGGGTGGCCAGCAGGGTCCGGGCACGCACCCGGGCGAAGGAATCGTCGGCGTTCATCGGGTCATCCCAGACTTCGATGCCCTGAGCCCGGCACGAAGCGACGTTGGTCGCCCGTTCGATGTCGAGCAGGGGACGCACCACGGTGCCGGTGCGCAGAGCCATTCCAGCCAGGGATCTCGTGCCCGAACCTCGCATCAGTCCCAGCAGCACCGTCTCCGCCTGGTCGCTGCGGGTGTGCGCGGTCAGCACCCACTCGGCCCCCTGCACCTCCCGGGCGGCTTCAAGTGCGCCGTAGCGGGCATCGCGGGCGGCAGCTTCGAGGCCCTCGTCACCGGCCGCGACGGTGACGGTGGCGACCTCGGCGGGCACACCCCAGGATTCGGCGATGGAGACGACCCGGCGGGCCACCTCGGCGGTCGAGGACTGCAGACCATGGTCGACGGTCACGGCCTGCGCATGCAGCTCCCCACGTCGGTGGAGGAAGGCGCAGGCGTGCAGCAGCGCCATCGAATCCGCTCCCCCGGAGACCGCGACGATGATGTTGGGCCGGGAGCTGCCCAACTGGGTCAAGGCTTCACGGACACTGGTGCGGATCGCTCCGCTGGCCGGATCGAGGCTCGGTCGCCGAGGTGGTCGCGCCTCAGCCGTGGACACGGTCCAACCACAGGCTCGGGGTGTGGATCTCCTCGCTCCTCGGCAGGTTCTCCGGTTCGGCATAGATGGCGGAGAAACCGGTCTGGCCGACTTCCTTGCGGACGGCGCGGACGAACGTGGCGCCGTCGCGGTACTGGGCGAGTTTGAGGTTCATGCCCAGCAGGTTCGACAGGAATCCGCCCTGACCGGCGTCGCGGCGGGCTTCGAACTTGCGTCGCAGCTTCCGCACGCTCGGGATCACTTCGATGCCGACCTCGTCCATGACCACGTCGGCGTGCCCTTCGAGCAGGCTGAGGATCGCCGTCGCCTCGTCGAGGGCGCTGCGCATCCCCTCGTCCCTGATCAGATCGACCATGCTCGCATCGCCCTTGATGATCCGGCCCACAGTGGAGAAGACGTCAGCGAGACCGCTGATGCCCGGTGCCTTGAGCGGAGTCGCGACGACCTGAGACAGAAGAGAGCGCATATGCTCACGCAGCCAGGGCGCGGTGGCGAACTGCACCTGGTGCGTGGCCTCGTGCAGGGCCACCCACATGCGAAAGTCGCGCGGTTTGACGTTCATCGCCTCTTCGGCGATGAGGACAGCCGGGGCGACGAACATCAGCCGGCCAGTGTCCACCGCAAAGGGGTCGAATTGGCCCAGAACTCGAGTCGACAGCAGCGAGAGCACGCCTGCCAGTTCCACGGCGGCCGCTTTCGCGGCTCCCGGACCGACCGGGGCGGGCAGGGAGTCCGCGTCGACCATGCCGTTGAGCGACTGCGCATTGGCCTTGATCCAGCCGATCTGATCGAGCACGAGCACGGAACCGGCGCCCAGGCGACTGCGCACGTCATCGGCATGGGCAGGGTCGAGGAGGAACGAGTCGACGACGAGTTCCTGCGCCGTCAGCGCATTGTCCTTGAGCCCGGCGACCAGCGCGTCGAGTTCATCGGTGTCGGGCATACGCGCCGCAGGGACGAGTTCCCGGGCTGTGCGGGCGGCGAACTTCTCATCGACGATCATCGGCAGCCGCAATCCGCGAGTGCTGCGACGATATCGTCAACTGTCTTCCTGGCTTCCAAAATTTTGTCCTTGTCCACATCGTCGATCTGCAGGGTGAAGACGAGATAGCGTCCATCGGCATCGAGCACCCCTCCTGCCAGTGAGGTCACGGTCGACAGGGTCCCCGTCTTCGCGTGCACCGTACCGGCTGCGGTCTTATCTTTGGTGAATCTGTCCGTGAGCGTGCCGGTCAGTCCTCCGACGGGCATATAGCTGATGAGGCTGGCGAGCGAATCGTCGGCGACGACCGATGCCTGCAGGATCGTCGTCAGGTCGTGCGGACTGATCTGGTTGTCATAGGACAGGCCCGAGGTGTCCTCGAGGTGGGTCTTGCCCAGGTCCACGGAATCGGACAGGGCCGCAAGAACAGCCTTCGGCCCCGCTTCCAGGCTGCCCGGCTCGCCCTGGGCGATGGCGACCTCATTGCCGAGGACTTCGGCGACGACATTGTCACTGTGTACGAGCGCATATTCCACGATTTCGGAGATCGTGGCCGACTCCACCCCCGCCAGCTCGGTGGTGTCGGAATCACCGTCGGTCTTCGCGTCCTCACCTGTCTTCGCGGCAGGTTTCGGGGTGTCGGTGACCGTGATCCCGGCCGCCTTGAGTTCCTTGGAGAAAACAGCGAAGGCGTCCTTGGCCGGGTGCTCGCTGCGGCCCCGCCACTCCTTGTCTTTGCTGCCGACATAACCGGTGTCGATCATCAGCGGCTGGATCGGGGTGATGACGCCCTTGGCGATATCGGCACGCTCCCACCCGGGGCTGAAGTCCTCGCCCGTGTACCGGGAGGTGTCCAAGTCAAGGGCCACCTCGGCGACGTTCTGGCTCTTGAGTGATTCGGCGGTCTGCTGAGCCAGCGTCTTCAGGCCCGCGTGACCGTTCACGGCACCCGGCTGCGACTCCCCCGCACCCAGCAGTGAGTCACCGCCGCCTGTCAGCGTCACCGTCGAAGTGGACGGGTCGAATTCCGTGGTCGTTCTCAGTCGCTTCTCGCCGCCGATGCTCAGCAGCGCCGCCGAGGCGGTGAGGACCTTGGTCACCGAGGCCGGGGTGCGAGGACTGTTCTCGTTCTCTGCGTAGAGGATGTCATCGCTGAGCCCGTCGCGGATCTCGATCCCGAAGCCCTTGACCTTGGCATCAGAGAGAACCTTGTCCACTGTGTCGGGGATCTTGGTGGGCACGGGTGCGGAATCATCCAGCGCCGAGGCGGGGGCAGTCATGTCCTTCCCCTGTGCGTGAGGTGCGGGGACCGCCTGGACCTCGACGGCGGGGTCGGTGGTCAGGATTCCCGGGAGCTCGGGAAAGACGTCGTAGGCGTCGATAGCTGCGATGCCGGCCAGCACCAGTGCGAGGCTGCCTGCGGTGATGCCGGCGACAGCCTTCTTCGACCGCTTCTGCCTCGTCCGTTCCGGAGTCTGGTTCAAGCGCGGGCTCTCATTCTCATTGCCATCGTCCTCGCCGTAGCCGTTGTGGTTGTCGTTCGTGGGGACTTGTAAGCTCTATTCTAGTGATGCAACCCTAGCTTGAAGGAGCACTATGGAACTCTTGGCCACAATCGAGATCCCGCGCGGATCGCGCAACAAGTACGAGGTCGATCATGAGACAGGTCGAGTCAAGCTCGACCGCTACCTCTACACCTCGATGCAGTACCCCGCTGACTACGGCTTCTTCGAGGACACCCTGGGCAACGACGGGGACCCGCTCGACGTTCTCGTGCTGCTGCCCGAACCCCTCTTCCCCGGCGTCCTCATCGATGTGCGCCCCATCGGCATGTTCAAGATGGAAGACGAAGCAGGCGGCGACGACAAGGTCCTCGGCGTCACGGCCGGCGATCCCCGCTGGGAGAGCTACCAGGACATCGGCGACGTCGATCAGTTCACCCTCGACTCGATCGAGCACTTCTTCACCCGTTACAAGGATCTTGAGCCGGGCAAGTTCGTCAAGGGCTCCAGCTGGGTCGGCCGCGCTGAGGCTGAGGCCGAGGTCGAGGCTTCGATCAAGCGCTTCAAAGACTCTCACTGAGTTCACCCTCACCGAGGCGGTGTGAAGCATCGCCTCAACCGTGATCAGAGACCGCCCGGACCTCGCCTTCCGGGCGGTCTCTGCGTTCATCAGACGAGTCGCTGCCGCACCTGGCACGACCCACTACTTAGGTGATCCTAATGAGAAGTGTGAGCTAGGTTATGCGATTGTCGAGACATGAAACTCGATCATGTGTCATTCGCCAGCGAACCAGACGGGTACAAAGCCACCGCCGAGCGCATCTCGGAGAAGCTCGGCGTGGTTCCCTACGACGGTGGTGTGCATCCTCGATTCGGTACCAGAAATCTGATCTTCCCTCTCGCGAACGGTCATTACCTCGAAGTCGTCGAAGCCTTGGAGCACCCGGCCGCGTTGTCAACACCCTTCGGCCAGGCAGTGCGAGCTCGCTCCGAGCTCGGCGGCGGCTGGATGGGCTGGTGCGTTTCGGTCGATGACCTCGCCGGAGTGGAGACTCGTCTCGAACGCAAAGCCGTCGACGGAAACCGCACCCCGGAATCAGGCCTGGAACTCAAGTGGCTGCAGATCGGAATCAAGGGGCTCATCGCCGACCCTCAGCTTCCGTTCTTCATCAAGTGGGCAGCCGACTCGTCTCAGCATCCTTCGTCCTACAAGACCAATGGCGATGTCGCCATCGACACCCTGCAGATCGCCGGGGATCGTGACCGACTCCGCGACTGGCTGGGGACCCAGGATCCCAAGCCCATCCCGGAGATCCACATCGACTGGTCGGCGCCGCACGGCACCCCCGGCATCATGTCGATCAGCTTCGACACCGCCAAGAACGGCCTCGTCACCATCTGAGATGCCGTCGCAGCCGTTGCCGGGCGACCGGCGGTGCACAGCACAGTCCAGAGGGCATCACACCAACGCGGTGTGATGCCCTCTGCGCTCTGCTGCTCGGCGACCCGCCGCGATGCTTCGTGATCTGGATGGATGTGAGCGATGATCTGCTCGACTCCGCGGGTGCGAAGACTGTCGGCGAGAAGCGACGGCGCCGCTTCAGGTCAGCTTCGCTGGCCGGTTCCCCACCCGTGTACCGGTAAAAGTCACGCGACAGTGCCAGTGGCTGCTGTATCGCCGGGTGTGGGCCAGGTTCACGCTCGAACGCCACCGGTCCACGTTCAAGTGGACGTTTTGGGCTGAAGACAAAGGGGTTTGTCAGCCCAAAACGTCCACTTAAGCTGGAGAGGCCGCGGAGTCAGACCTCCGCGGAGCCCTCTGTGAGGTCTTCGGTACCCTCTGCTGCCTTTTTCTTGCGCATGTGCGCGGCCGTTGCCATGGCGCCGCCCGCGGCGAGCAGGCCTGCACCTCCGCCGAGCAGCGGCAGAGTGCTGTCGTTGCCGGTCCGCGGCAGGTCACCGCCGCCACCGGAACCCGAACCGCCGGAGCCCGAGCCACCTGAGCCGGATCCGCCGTTCGCGCCCGAAGCGGACCCCGAACCGCCGGACCCGTAGCCGCCGTTCGAACCGGCGTCACTTGCGCCGGCTGCTCCGGCCGCTGCAGCTGCGTCCTTGGCGCCGTCCTGCGATCCGCTCTTCGATCCCTCGGACGAGGAGGTTCCATCGCCGCCGTCGGACGCGCCGCCGTCAGCCCCGTCGCTGCCATCGGACGAACCGTCCTCGTTGCCTTCGGCGTCAGCGTCTTGGTCTGCGTCCTTCGGGTCCTCTGTCGGAGGGTCTGTGGGCTCTTCGCCGCTGCCCTTGATCACCTGGACCACTGTTGGGCGGGGAAGCGCGGCCACGCCCTTGTCGACATCCGTCTCGTCGACGTAGTCGGGGAACTGCGAGTGCTGGTCCGACCATGCGCCGTCCTCACCGGGGTGCTGGACGGCCACGAACGCCGAGTTGTAGGAGTCGTGGATGAGTGGTCCGCAGACCTCACCTTCACGAGGGACTGAGAGGAACTGCTCGACGCGTCCGCGCTCCTCACCTTCGATGGTGACCTTGAACAGACCGTCGCAGTAGCCGATGCCATCGGGTGCACCGTCGGTGGAGATCCACAGGTTGCCTGCAGAGTCGAAGGTGACATTGTCGGGGCAGGAGATAGGCGAGACCTGGTCTTCGGGGAAACCTGAGAAGTAGGTTGTGTCGCCCTGCTTCGGGTCACCGCAGACCAGCAGAAGAGTCCAGTCAAATTCAGTGCCGGTGTGGTCGCCGCTGCGTTCGGTCAGTTCCACGATGTGTCCGTCTCGGTTCTCGGTGCGCGGGTTCGCCTCATCGGCCACGGCCTTGCCGTCCACGCCGCGGTCCGAGTTGTTCGTGCACGCGACGTAGATCTTCCCGTTGACGGGGTTGGGTTCGACGTCCTCGCAGCGGTCCATCTTCGTGGGACCGACCTTGTCGGCTGCCAGTCGGGTGTTGACGAGCACCTCTTCGACGGCCATGCCTGAGACCCGCGATCTGCCGTCCTTGATCAGCGGCAGCCACTGTCCGCTGCCATCGAACTCGCCGTCGGCCGGAACGTCGCCGCTGCCATCGATCTCACCCTTCGGGGAGTTGCCCGTGAACTTTGCTACGTACAGGTCACCCTCGGTCAGCAGGGTCATGTTGTGGGACAGGTCGCCCTCGACGTACTTCCCCTTGGACACGAACTTGTAGAGGTAGTCGAATTTCTCATCGTCGCCCATGTACGCAACGGCCTGACCTGAGTCGGCGATCGTGATGTTGGCTCCCTCATGCTTGAGGCGCCCCAAGTTGGTGTGCTTGAGCGGTGTCGATTCGGGGTCGCGCGGGTCGACCTCGACGATCCAGCCGAATCGGTTCGCCTCGTTGGCGTAGCCGGAGTTGTTCGTGTCGAATCGCTGCAGGTCTTCTTCCCAACCGTTCGCGGAGGCTTCGTTGGTCAGACCGTAGCGCTTGTCGGCCGCCGAGGTGCCCTGCGCCTTGAAGTAGGAGTTGAAGTTCTCCTCGCCGGAGACCAGAGTGCCCCACGGGGTCAGGCCTCCCGAGCAGTTGCCCAGGGTTCCCTGAGCCTTGTCGCCGTTGGGGTAGTCCCTCGTCCGAAGCAGGTCGGATCCGGCTGCCGGTCCGGTGAATTCGTATTCGGTGTCGATGAGGAAGCGGCGGTTGTTTGCGCCGTTGACGTCGACCTTCCACGGGGTCTTTTCATTGGTTCGGACCAGTTCGGCAACTGTCAGCCCGTGTGCGTCGCGGCTGATGGCGCGCTGAGTGGCCTTGTCCATGCTGTCGGGGTACATGATCGCATCGTTCGTGTACTCCTGATTCGAGAACAGGAGGGCGCGGTTGCCGTCTCCGCTCTCGTCGACCTGGATCTCGAGGTAGTCGTTGTTGTATCCGAACTGGCGGCGCTGCGATTCGACGCTCTGGTTCTCAGGGTCGAACTTCGGTGCGTCAGCGAACAGGGGGTCGCCCCAGCGAACGACGGGGTGCCAGGAGTACCCCTCGGGGACGATGAACTTATCGACCTCGTGCTGGACCGGGTCGATCGCGGTGAAGTCGAGACTGCCGCCGGTGCCTGCGGCTGCGGCGGCTGCGCGTGTGGTCGGGCTCGGGGCGCTCGTGACTGCGATGGCCAGTGCTCCTGCCGCCGACGCGCCCAACACTGCCCTGCGGGACAGCTGCGCTCCGACGATGTCGCGGAAGTAGCTGTTGGACGAGGTGTTGCAGATCGCCTTCGTGCACGCGTTGTCGCATTTGAGCGCGCATGTCACGGGGCTGCGCTTGCCACGGACGTGGCTGGCCATGGGCAGAAGTTCACGTAGGGGTGCCATCGGTTCAGTTGTCTCCTCGGGTCGTGTCCGTCGGCCCTGGCTCACGAAACTGAGTCGGGCTCACCAAATTGAGACTTTCAGGGTCAGTTGGACCCAGAACTACGGTTCGATGAACTGCGTGTGAACCAGTTCAGCCGATGTCGACGAGACTGAGGATTCCCGGTGCCAGGAAACCCACGGCATCGATGATGAAATGTGCCCACACCAGCGGCATCAGCCTGCCCCGACGCATGAAGTACCACCCGAAGATGATGCCCATGGCGACGTTGCCGATGAATGGCCCGATGCCCTGGTACAGGTGGTAGCTGGCACGGAAGATTGCCAGGCTGATGATGATCGGCCACATCCCGTAGCCCAGGCGCTGGAGCCGTTCGGCCCCGAAGCCGAAGATGATGACCTCTTCGACGATGCCGTTCTTCGCCGCCGCCAGAATGAGCACGGGAATGGTCCACCAATGATCGCCGAGGTTGGCCGGCTGGATCTCGGCCGTGATCCCCAGTGCCCTGCCGCCCGCATAGACGGCGAGGGTGCCGATGCCGATGATGGTGAAGATGAGCGTTCCGCGGCCGAGGTCCTTTCCGCACTGGCCATTCACGCCCAGCCGTGTGCTCAGGGGCGCGGCATTCGGGTCGCGAGTCAGCAGGTAGAGGGCCAGGAGCACTGGCACGAGGGTGAACCCGATGTCGAGGATCTGGTAGACAAGGTCGAATCCGGGTCGCGGCGACAGCGAGGTGTTGAGCTTCGCTTGGGCGTCGCTGATCGGACCGCGGGTGGTGATGTCGGCCAACCGCACGATCGCATAGACCGCCGATTGGCCCAGCGAGAGTGCCGCAACGAGACCGAGCTCGAACCACAGGCGCTTCTTCTCCTGTGGTTCGAGCTCGCTTCTCATGGATCCCACTGTAGTGGGCGAGGCCTCAGTGCTTCGGTTCCTCACCCGTGTCGGGGCGCTCACTGTGGTCAGGACGCTCAACCGCGGTGTCCGAAGCCGACGATGACGCCTCGGTGCGTTCGGCTGTGGCCACCGACCCTGCCTCGGCGGTGGTGTCCGTCTGAGCTTCTGAGCGCGAATGATCCGCAGAGCCCGGATGCTGCGCGGCTCTCGCTTCGGCGACGTCGAGGACCTGGCCGCGGGCCATGTTCTTCACGTGCTTCTTCTCTCCGCGACGTTCCTTCGCCCCTTCGAGCAGGAGGTAGAGGACAGGCACGAGGATGAGCGTGAGCAGAGTCGAGCTGACGAGACCGCCGATGACGACGATCGCCAGCGGCTTCGAGATGAACACTCCCCCGCCGGTCAGGCCCAGCGCCATCGGCACGAGCGCGAAGATGGTCGCTGCCGCGGTCATGAGGATCGGGCGATAGCGCAGTCTGGCACCGTGGACGATGGCCGCGCGCAAGTCGACGCCCCGCGCCCTGAAGTGGTTGATCAGGTCGATGAGCACGATCGCGTTGGTGACCACGATGCCGATGAGCATGAGCAGACCGATCATCGAGGTCAGGCCCAGCGGAGTATCCGTCAGCAGTGACAGCGCGATGGATCCGGTGGCCGCGAACGGGATCGAGACCAGGAGGATCAACGGCTGCAGCAGCGACTTGAACGTGGCGACCATGATGACGAACACGATGAGAATCGCGGCGAGCATGGCCAGGCCCAGCTGGGAGAACGCTTCGTTCTGCTCCTGCGTGGCACCACCGGTGTCGACGCTGACCGAGTCGGGGATGTCGACCTCGCCCAGCGCGGACTGCACATCGGCGGACACGGTGCCCAGGTCATCGCCGGCAGGGGTCACCGACACGGTGGTCGAGCGCTGCGAATCCGTGTGACGGATCGTCGGCGCGGTCTTGACCTCTTTCACCTCTGCGACGTCACTGAGATCGATGAACCGAGGCTCAGACGTCGGTGCCGGAGCGCCTGCCATGGCGCCCGGGTCACCAGCGCCACCGGCGTCGCCACCGGCTCCCCCGCCGGCACCGGCTCCACCGCTAGCACCGGCTCCTCCGGCATCACCGGCTCCGCCCGCAGCTCCGGCACCACCGTCTGCTGCACCAGCAGCACCAGCAGCGCCGGCGCCACCGGCGGGGGCGGTCTCCTTCGGCTTGCCGGGGATCTTGAGGTCACGCAGTTCGTCGACCGTGTCGGCGTTGCGGTCGAAGAGCAGCACCGAATGCGACACGTTGTCGATGACGACCTCACCGATGTTCTGGCCGTGCATCGCCCGCTGCACGTACTGGCCGATGGTGGCTTCCGTGAGATTCTCCTCGGCTGCCTTCTCATGATCGACCTTGACCTCGATCACGGGCTGGACGGCTTCGAGGTCGCTGGTCACCGACTGGGTGCCCGAGACGCCTTCGAGCTTGTCCGTGACTGCCTTCGTCGCATCGTCGAGCTCTTCGGCATCCGAAGCCGAGAGCGTGACGTCGATGGTCTGAGCGCCGGGCATCGAGCTCTGGCTCTGCACCTCGACCGTTCCCACATCCCCCAGATCGTCGAATTCCTTCTG
This sequence comes from Brevibacterium sp. UCMA 11752, assembly GCF_021532235.1. Classification (NCBI taxonomy): domain Bacteria; kingdom Bacillati; phylum Actinomycetota; class Actinomycetes; order Micrococcales; family Brevibacteriaceae; genus Brevibacterium; species Brevibacterium sp. UCMA 11752. Next base: position 3,851,748 of record NZ_JACBOS010000003.1, read on the forward strand.
CAGCTCGTCGGAGATCGACTGAGCCGAGACGCCCGATTTGGAGTTGACGGTGTAGGTGCCGGTGAGTGCCGAATCATCGGTGAACCCGAAGTTCGAGCCCCCGACGGAGAGCTGATAGGACTCGACATCGCTGTTGTCTTTGAGCACCTTCTCGACCGGTTCTGCCTGCTTCGAGGCCTCATCGAGATCGGTGCCGGGGTCGAAGGTCTGCGAGACCTGCAGGCTGTCCTGGCCGGTGTCGCCGAAGAGCTCGGTCTTCAGCTGCGGGACCATCGCTCCCGTTCCGACGAGGAGGAGGACCGCCACGAGGATCATCACGACCGGGTGCTTGGTGGAGAAGGAGATCACCGGCATATAGGTCTTCTGCAGTCGCGTCACCGGCGAATGCATGCCGGCAAGCTCATCGACCGCACCGGTCCCCTCGACAGTGGAGTCGAGGCCTGACCCCGCCGAGGCGGTGGCGGCACTCGCAGTCGTGGACTCGGTGGCGGGCCCGTCATGGCGTCCGGCGGTGAGGATGTCCTGCTTCTTGGACGCCTTCTTCGCGGCCCTGTTCTCGCTCTTCCATTCGGAGAGCATGCCTTTGCGATTGCGGCGGATCTCCTTCTTCTCCGCGCGGGTGAGCTTGACCTTCGCCTCACGCTGCCTCAGGAACCAGTAGGCGAGGACGGGCACGATCGTCAGCGCCACGAACAGGCTCGAGAGCAGGGCGATGGTGGCTGTCAGGGCGAAGGGTCGGAACATCTCGCCGGTCTGGCCGGAGACGAAGGCCAGCGGCAGGAATACGGCGACGGTCGTCAGCGTGGAGGCGGTGATGGCCCCGGAGACTTCGGAGACTGCGGCGAGGATGTTCGCGAACTTCTCACCACCCGCTGCGTGCCGTCGTCGGATCGCCTCGATGACGACGATCGAATCGTCGACGACGCGTCCGACGGAGATCGTCAGAGCGCCCAGGGTCAGCATGTTCAGGGTCTCACCGCCCATCCACAGACCGACCATGGCAATGAGCAGTGAGAGCGGAATCGAGATCGCCGTGATGATCGTGGCGCGCACCGAGAGCAGGAACACGAGGATGACGAGGACCGCGAAGAACAGCCCCAGTCCGCCTTCGACGAGCAGATCGTGGATCGACTGCTCGATGAATGGTGCCTGGTCAAAGGCGGAGACGAACTCTGTATTCTCCCCCATCGACCTCTCAAGATCGGGCAGCTTCTGGGACACAGCATCGGAGACGTCAACGGTGTTGGCGTCGGATTCCTTCATGATCGACACCGACAGCGAGGGCTGTCCGTTGGTGCGCGAGATCGATTCCACGGGCTGGTTCTCGATCGTGACGTCGGCGACGTCGGAGAGCTTGATCGGGTCGTCCTTGCCGCTGATGACGAGATCCTTGATGGCATCCACGGAGCGGATGCGGGTGCCGACCTCGACCGGCGCGGTGCCCTCATCGCTCTTCAATTCGCCCGCCGAGGTGGGGATTCCGTTGGACTGGAGGATGCCGGCGATCTCGTCGAGGTTGGCTCCCTCGTCTTCGAGGTCGTCACGCCGGATGGTGACCTCAACCTGTTTGGTCTTCGCACCGGCGATCATGACCTGGGAGACGCCGTCGATCTTCTTCAGTTCGGGTTCGGCGATGTCGTTGAGGTTGGCAGCGAGTTTGTCCTCATCGGCGTCCGAGGTCACGGACAGTGCGAGGACGGGGATGTCATCGGTTCCGGCCGTGTTCACGGTGGGTTCGACACCGTCGGGAAGAGTGGCCTGAACCTGTGAGACCGCACGTTGGAGGGACTTGACGACATCGTCGGAGTCCTCGCCGTACTCGGTGCTCACAGTGATAGAGGAGCTGCCTGCCGAGGAGGTCGAAGTCATGTCCTCGACTTCGGGCAGTGCCGTCAGCGCACCTTCGAGGGGATCGGTGACCTCTTGTTCGACGGCTTCGGGAGTCGCACCCTCATACGAGACGGTGATCGTGGCCTGCGGGTTCTCAAGAGAGGGGAACAGCTCCTGCTTGAGCGCTCCCGCCCCGATGATGCCGAAGATGATGGCGACGACTGAGATGAGCGCAATGAGTGCGCGGTTCTTCAGGCTCAAACGGGTCAGAAAACTCACGTGGTGACTCTCTTGTCGGTGACGCATGCGCAGGGATCGCCTGCAGGGGATGGTGCTCCGTGGACCAATACTAGTGATTCACACTATCCAAATCACGTGAGCAGACCCTGAGCGCCCGGGCACTGCCGAGCTCAGCTCAGATCGTCCTCAATCCGCTCGTTCTGCTCCGCTTTGCGCACCACCCGCGGCCGGGTCTCACGACCGGTGATCCAGTACGCAGCGGCCAGGATGCCGAGGACACCTGTGAGCATGAATGCCCAGGAGTAGTCGAAGTGGTCGACGACGGCACCGGCGATGACGGGCCCGAGGATTGCTCCCGCGTCGAGCGCCATCTGGTACTTCGCCAGGACGCGACCGCCTTTGCGATCGCGTCCGATGACATCGGCAACGGTGGCCTGCTGGGCGGGATTGGCCAATCCTGAGCCGATTCCGGCGATCACGGAGAGGAGGAAGAACAGCCAGATCGAATCGGTGAACGCCAGCGCCGAGGTGGTCACGCCGAGGACGAGCAGGCCCCATTGGATGAAGGGTTTGCGTCCATAGGTGTCAGCGAATCTGCCGACGACGGTGACCGCCGAGGCATTGCCGATCGCGAACATCGTCAGCGCCAGACCGGCGACCGCGGTGTCGGCCTTGAGCGCTTGGATGGCGAAGAGCGGGTATATGGCCACACGGATGCCCATGGCCGACCAGCCTTGGACGAAGGCAGAGATCAGGGCGGCGCGGTAGGCAGAGTCCTGCCACGCCTGTTTGAACGTCATCACCTCCATCTGCGTCTCGTCCTTCGTTGCTTCCAGGCGTGCGCGCCCGAGTTTGGTCGAGGAGCCTTCTGAGGCGGTGGAGGCGAGGAAGATGCGAACGACGATGGCGGCGATGAGGAGCCCGACGGCGTAGATGATGAACGGGATGCGCATGCCCCATCCGGCCATCGCACCGCCGAGGACGGGGCCGGCGATATTGCCGACGAGGAAGGCCGTGGCATAGGTGCTCGAGGCCTTGGCGCGGGCGTCGATCGGGGCCAGCCGGATGATCAGGGCCATCGCTGAGACTGTGAACATCGTTGAGCCGATGCCTCCCAGACCACGGAAGATCAGCAGCTGCCAGTAGTTCTGGGCGAAGGCGACGGCTGCGGTGGAGGCGGCGACGATGAGGAGACCGGAGATGTAGATGCGGCGTTCGCCGAAGGCGTCGACGAGGCGTCCGGAGGACGGTGAGAACACGAACCGGAAGAAGGCGAAGGAAGAGACCACGATCGTGGCGGCAGTGACTCCGAAGTTGAAGCTCGCCGCGAACTGCGGAAGCACGGGGGCGATGATGCCATAGCCAAGAGCCACGATGAAGGCCGCCGCGACGAGGACGTAGATCTCCTTCGGCAGGCGGCGCGAGGCAACGGTCGACTCTGCCCGTTCGTCGTCGTTGTTCGTCGAGTTCTCGTGGTTCGTCGAGTTGTCGTCGTTCGTCACAGGGTATCGAGGAACTGCTCGGGGTCCGGCAGTGGTCGGGTGCTGTTGGCCATGCGCTGTCGGTAGCGTTCGGGGACCGCCCCGATGTAGAGCCAGCCCATGAGCAGTTCCTGGCCCTTGAGCCTGTGGAGTCTGCGCACGGCAGGTTCGTTCGTGAGGTTTCCGCTGCGCCACATGACGCCCCAACCTGCCTGCCACAGAGCGAGTTCGAGCAGGTGACCTGCTCCGGCCGCTGTGGCGTGCTGTTCCCATTCGGGAACCTTGGGGTTGTCCTGCGGTGCGGCGACGAGTGCCAGGAGGAGTTCTGCCCGAAGCGGCTTCTCGTTGATCTCACCGGACTTCCGGTGCACCCCTCCCGCTTCATCGAGGGCCGCGCCGAGACGGATCCTGTCGTCACCGCGGATGATGATGAACCGCCAGGGCTTGAGCCCCTTGTGATCGGCGACCGAGGAGACTGCGTGGATGAGTTCGCGCAGGTCGGAGTCGTTGGGTGTCTCCGGGTCCAGTTTTGAGATCGAACGCCGGGTGGAGATCGCGTGCAGGACAGGGTCGGCGACGATGTCGATGGAACTCGGCGCCGAATAGTCCGGACCCAGTCGGTGCGAGGGAAGCGCCGTCTGCTCATCCGGTGCCGGTGCCGCTGCTGATGTCTCTTCAGCGCTTGGACCCGCGGCCAGCTTCTTCGCCCAGGGGCCGGTCTCGCCGTCGAGGAAGTGGGCGCGCACGCGCCCCTTCGTCACCTCGCAGGCACCGTCGCTCTTCGGCTTCTTCCTCTTCGAGCCGCGATGCTCAGACGAGTCTTTGTGTTTCGACATTCAGCTCACCCAATCCGCAAACGCCTCCCGTGCATGGGACAGCTTCGGATCAATGATGACACGGCAGTACCCGTTGTTGCGGTTCTCGGTGTAGAAGTCCTGGTGGACAGCCTCGGCGGTGTGGAAGATGCCCAAGGGTTCAAGCGTGGTGACGATCGGAGCCTCGAAGATCTCCTGTGCCTCGGCGATGGCGGCCTCGAAGCGTGCCTTCTCCTCTTCGTCGGCGTAGAACATGGCCGACCGGTATTGGGTGCCGACGTCGTAGCCCTGAGCATTGAGGCTCGTGGGGTCGTGTCCGGTGAAGAAGAGGCCCAGGATGACGCTTTCCGGGACGATCTCCGGATCGAATGTCACCTGCAGCGCCTCAGCATGACCCGAGGTGCCTGAACAGACTTCACGGTAGTGCGGATTCGGCGTATGTCCTCCGGTGTAACCGGAGATCACCGAGGTGACTCCGGTGGTCCGCTGGTAGACGGCGTCGAGGCACCAGAAGCATCCGGCGCCCAAGGTCAGGGTACGAAGTTCACTCATATTCCGTACAACCATGATGTGTGCGAGTTATTCCCGGTCGAGTTCACATGAGCATGCCGCTGGGCAGGGTGAACCCGAGCTCGGCGGCGGCTTTCTGTGTGGAAGGCTGGCTCCAGAACCTCGCAACCGAGGTGTTCGTCGACAAGGATCGCATCTCTGCTTTGTCCAGGAACATGACGCCTTCAAGGTGATCGGTCTCGTGGGCGACGATGCGTGCCGACCAACCGGAGACCACCTCGGCGATGGGCGTGCCGTTGAGGTCCTGGCCTCTCAGCTCGATCTCGCGGGGACGAGCCACGACGGCTTGGTAGCCGGGGATCGACAGGCAGCCTTCGAAGAAGGCGACGTTCTCCGAGGTGGCAGGGGTGTAGTCGGCGTTGAGGACGACGCGCAGGGGCATCGGGGACCGCTGCCGCACCTCGGCGGTCTCAGGGTCGAGACTTCCGGGGTCTTCGGCCACGAACATCGACAGACCGATTCCCACCTGCGGACCAGCCAGCCCCACGCCCGGGGCGGCGAGCATGGTTGCCCGCATCACCTCGGCGAGCTGAGCCAGTTCGACATCGTCGACCTGCCCGTCGAAGGGCGAGTCACCGAGCGCAGTATCGGGTCGCCGGCCTCGACGATCGGGGCCACTCCCCCGCCTGTCTCTGCTGTGGCGAGCACGGAACGGATCTGGGTGGCGATGAGCGCATCGGCGTCATTCATGGTCATGGCCCTTTCGACCGGCTCACACGTCCCGGGCGACGATGAGCTCGGCGTGCTTGAGCAGGGGTGCGTCGATCATCTTGCCTTCGTAGGCGAAGGCGCCCTTCTCGGTCTTCGCAAGTTCGAGCACGGCCTTCGCCCAGGTCAGCTGCTCTTCGCTAGGGCGAAACGCATTGCGGACGACGGGAACGTGGTTGGGGTGGATGGAGACTTTGCCGCTGAAGCCGGACTGCACGGCGTCTTCGGCTTCCTCGCTCAGCCCGTCGAGGTCGGGGATGTTCGCCCAGATCGAGTCAAGGGCGAATTTTCCGTGTGCGCGGGCGGCCAGCAGGGTCGAGTTGCGCACGTGTTTGGCCACGTCGCGGTAGCCGCCTTCGGCAGTGCGCGACGATCCCCCGCCGAGGTCGGCGATGAGGTCCTCAGATCCCCACATGAGCGCGTAGGCGTTGGGTGCGGCGGCGATCTCGGCGACGTTGACCGCGCCCAGTGCCGTCTCGATCAGTGCGATGACCTGGTAGTCGGCGAGGACCGTGAGGTCTGAGGCGTGCTCGGACTTCGGCAGCATCACGGCCGTGTACTCGGTCTTGGCGAGCATCTTGAGGTCATCGCCTAGGTGCTCCGAATCGCGGGCATTGATGCGGACGACGGTGCGTGTGGGGTCGAGCGGATAGTCGATGATCGCTTCGCGGGCGGTGGCCTTGTCGGCGTCGTTGACCGCGTCCTCAAGGTCGAGGATGACGATGTCGGAGCGTTCGGCGGCCTTCGTGTAGCGGTCGGGGCGGTCGCCGGGGACGAAGAGCCAGGCGGGTTTGAAGTCCAATGCCATGGTGGTGCTCACTTTCCGGTTTCGGGCTGGGTCGGTTCAGTCTGCTGGGCGGCGTGCGCCCCTGCTTCGTCGGCGTGGCTGGAGTCGAACATCATGGTCTGGCGCACAGCCTTGGCCACGAGGGTTCCGTCCTGGTTGTAGCCGCGGTGCTCCAAGGTCACGATGCCCTGGCCGGGCCGGGACTTCGAGTTGCGCTTGTCGAGGATCGTCGTCTCCGCATACAGGGTGTCGCCGTGGAAGAGCGGGGCGGGGAAGGAGACCTCGGAGAAGCCGAGATTGCCCACGATCGTGCCCTGAGTCAGCTGCGTGACCGACAGACCGATGAGGGTGGAGAGGGTGAACATCGAGTTGACGAGGCGCTGTCCGAAGGGCTCGGTCGCTGCGAAGGCTGCGTCAAGATGCAGGGCCTGCGTGTTCATGGTCACGGCGGTGAACCAGGTGTTGTCCGCCTCGGTGATGGTTCGGCCGGGCGCGTGCTTGTAGATCGCGCCGACTTCCATCTCGTCCAGCCACAGACCTCGTTGTTCGATGACCTTCTGCTCACTCATGCGTCACTCCTCTGTGTCACTGCTGATCGCAGTGTGTCTTTGACCACTTGTCGTGATGTGAGCTTATCGCCTGGGACCGAACGACAGGTGGCCCGGGTCCGTCTGTCCGAACCCGGGCCACCTTCCGTCGGGGATTCACCCAGCGACCTCGGCCTCGAAGACGTTGAAGGCGGAGGTCCATCCGTCAAAGACGCTGTCGACGGCGCCGGAGTCGCTCGGGAGCCCTGTGAGCGTAAAGGTCATCCGTGTCATCGCCTCGTCGATCTCCTCGAACTCGAGGCTGACAAGCGGCGATAGGTCCTCCTCGCCCTGACTTCCCCACGTGAAGTCCAGTCGCCGAGGTGGATCGACGTGGCGGTACTTCCCACCGGTGGGAAACTCCTCACCGGTTTCGTCGACGATCATCGTATAGGCGTATATTCCGCCCTCTCTGAGATCGACGCTCACCGAATCCCGCGGGGTGTGCAGTCCCTCCGGGTGGTACCAGCGAGCCATGACATCGGGGTTGATCCAGGCATCCCAGACCCGTTCACGTGGTGCTGCGAAGTCGCGGACGATGGTGAACCCGGGTTCGTCGGTGGCGGATGGGGTGCTGTTGGCGGACATGCTGTTCTGGTTCATGATGGTTCTCCTCCTTGAGTCGATCACTTCTTCTCGGCCAGCACCTGGTCGAGATTGTCGAACCGCTGCTCCCAGTCCTCGCGTGCTGACAGCAGCCAGTCCGTGGCCGTCGTCAGCCGTTCGGCATTGAGATGCACGATCCGTGTCTGTGCGCTCTTGGTCCTGGTGATCAGCCCAGCGTCCTCGAGCACCTTGAGATGCTGCGATACTGCCGACCTGCTGATGGTCAGCGGCTGCGCCAACTCTCCTGCGCTGAGGTCCCCTGCTCGCAGGCGGTCGATCATCGCCCGCCGAGTCGGATCAGCCAAAGCGCCGAACAGCGAACTCAGATTCATTTCAGCGTCTCCTTAATTAAGTGGTTACTACAATACGGCCTGAGACGCAGATGTCAAGGGTCTTCTGCGAATCCGGATCGGACGCATCGACCCGCTAGGCTGGTGGCATCGGCTCAACGACTATCTTCAGGAGAGACATGGATCGCGATTCGATCGAATGCTGGTTGACCGACATGGACGGCGTCCTGGTCAAGGAGAACAATCCACTGCCGGGCGCGGCCGAGCTTCTCGCACAGTGGCGACAGGCAGACATTCCCTACCTGGTGCTGACGAACAATTCGATCTACACCGCCAGGGACCTCTCTGCCCGGCTCCGGTCGAACGGCCTCGACGTTCCCGAATCGAAGATCTGGACCTCCGCGATGGCCACCGCCGACTTCCTGTCCAACCAGGTCGAGCACGGCACCGCCTACGTCGTCGGCGAGGCGGGACTGACCACGGCCATCCATGAAGCTGGGTTCATCATGACCGAGAAGGATCCGGACTTCGTCGTCGTCGGCGAGACCCACTCCTATTCCTTCGAAGCGATCACTAAGGCGATCCGCCTCATCGACGGCGGTTCACGCTTCATCGTGACTAACCCCGATGCCACCGGCCCCAGCCCCGAGGGCGTCCTGCCTGCCACCGGCGCCATCGCCGCGCTGATCACGAAGGCCACGAACCGTGACCCCTATGTCGTGGGCAAGCCAAATCCGATGATGTTTCGATCCGCACTCAACCAGATCGGCGCTCACTCGATGAGCACCGCGATGATCGGCGACCGGATGGACACCGACATCATCGCGGGGATGGAAGCGGGCATGCACACGGTTCTCGTCCTCTCAGGGATCTCCACCGCCGAGGATGTGCGCCGCTTCCCATTCCGCCCGAACGAGATCGTCAACGGCGTCCACGATCTCCTTGACGTCCCCCTCGATCAGCGAGGGACGCTGGGACCAGACGTCACCGGCTCCGCCTGAGGCGACCTGCCGACCGAGAAACGGCCCCCGCGTCGAAACACAGGCTCGTGGCCAGAGACCTCCGGCGAGTAACTGGCTGAGTGTCGAATAACTTATGTGCACATATGGTTTTCGACGTTCAGCCCGATTTGCAGTGCGCGCCTTCCCCACCACCCAGCACTGTAGTTAAATACTGTTTGATATCTTTTGGTGACTCTTGATTGCGTTTAGCACAGCTCGGGCGCATACTGACTCCATGTTTCAAGTGCTGACCACCCAGCAGCTCCGCGAACTCGGCATGACTCGAGCCCAGTTGTCGGAGTCCGAACGGTGCTGCCTGCGTAAGGTCAGGAGAGGCCGCTATGTGATTACTCGCAAGTGCGATCAGGAACACCATAAGGCAGCAGCACATCTGTCTGAGGCTGAGGAGACAACGTTCCCCAGAGCCTACGGCGACATCAGGGACCACGCCGAGACACTGCGGCTGCAGATCGCCTGCCGTCGTGATTCGGTTCAACCAGGTGATGTGTTCTCGCATGTCTCCGCTGCGCTCATCCACGGCCTCGACCCAGTCCTCATGGGAACGCCGAAGGTCGAGATCTCGAGGCGGTCTCCTACCCGCAACTACAGCAGCCTCTACATCTACTCTCGTGACCTCTCAGCCGAGAAGACCGCCGACAGTTTCGCCTATCCGGTCACCACGTTGACGCGCACACTCGCCGACCTTGCTCTCGACCATTCACTCGAAGTCTCAGTGCCACTCATCTCCCAAGCTGTGCGCGCCGGATCGGTGTCTGTCCACGACATAGAAGATCGGCTGGTCAAAGGCCAGCGCGGTCGTAGGAGAGCCCAGCTGGCGCTCAAGCTCTCGAACGCCGAATACGAGTCTCCGTCTGAGGCCTTCTGCGCGGTGAAGTTCTACCGACACGGCATCACAGGGATGGTGCCTCAGCTCGACGCCTACACCGATTCCGGTGAGTTCATCGGTCGCAATGACTTCCGCCACGAGAAGGCACCGGTGGTCGTGGAAGTCCATGGAGTCGGAAAGTTCTACCTCAATCCCAATGGCCCCGATGAAGCTGCGAAAAGGAACCACCAGCGCAACATGAACCTGCTCAACGCCGGATTCACTGTGTTCAACCTGACCTTCGGCGACCTGTTCCGGCCCCGGATATTCGCCGAGATCAAACGAAGCATCCAGAGGACAGTGCAGCCCCTCTCTCGCGGCAAAACGGGTTGAGCGTCGAAGCACGCACGTGCACAGCCGCTATTCGACGCGCAGCCCGCGTATCGCCGGGTGCTGGGTGCTGGGTGCTGGGTGCTGGGGCTGGGCGCATCATCACTCTTGCTCATGATTCGAGCCAACGCGGCCGCCACAGGCTCACTGCAGCGACGAGGTCAGCCTCATCACGGACTCCAGGTAGCGGCGAATATAGGGTCGCTGCTCCCATTCCTCGAGGGAGAGCTCACGGCTCGTGCGCTGGTAGTCCACGACCACCTCGGCGATGTCGTCGACCAGGTCTCCCCCTGTCGTCAGCAGGCTGATCTCGTAGTTGAGGCCGAATGAGCGCATGTCCAGATTTGAGGACCCCATCACCGCGTACTCGTCATCGACGATGAGGCACTTCGTGTGCAGAACCTGCGGTTTCGGGTAGAGGAAGATCCGCACCCCCGCCTCGAGCAGCGACCGGTAGTACGAGGATTGGGCGTAGTCGACCATGAACTGATCGGCCTGTTCGCTGACGTAGAGTTCGACGTCGACCCCGCGCTCGGCGGCGGTGACGACAGCGGCCAGCAGGGATTCATCGGGCACGAAGTACGGGCTCACGATCGCCAGGCGCTTCTGTGCCAGATACATCAGCGAGCTGAAGACCTTGAGGTTCGGTTCGGTGGTGAAGCCGGGACCTGAGGGAACCAGCTGCATGGCACTCGTCTGCCCGCCGACATCGGGTTCGTACGCGTCGCGATCATAGGACCTGATCCCCAGGGATTCTCCGCACTCGGTGTACCAGTCGGTGGCGAAGACCGCTTCGACGGCGGCGACGATGGGCCCGGAGAGTTCGACCATGATGTCGTGCCAGGCCCGCCCGACCTTCACGTTCGCCTTCTTCAGGTACGAGGAGTCGATCATGTTCTGGGACCCCATCATCGCCTTCTTCCCGTCGACGACGAGCAGCTTGCGATGGTTGCGCAGATCGATGCGCCTGGTCTTTCCGCGCCAGGGGATGAAGGGAAGCATGAGATGCCAGTCGATTCCGCCGTTGGTCAGGCGCTTGCCCAGACGGTGGAATCCCGGATACTTCCGAGAGCCGATGTGATCGAAGAGAACCCTGACCTTCACGCCCCGGTCTGCGGCACGTTCGAGGGCCCGGAAGAAGACATCGGTCGTCGAATCCCAGGCCATGATGTAGATCTCGACATGCGCGTATTCGCGCGCCTCGTCGACGAGGCCGGCCATCCGCGCGATGCTGGCCTCGTAGTCGCAGATGACACCGTGGCTGTCGCCGGTGACCATCGGCAGAGCCGTGAGTCTGCGCCCGAGCTGGGCGATCGACACGAAGCCGGGGGCCGTGTGCAGCGACGGGGGCACGTCGGGCAGATCGTCGGCACCTTCGTGCATGAGCTCATCGGCCTGGGCCTGGATGCGAGCCCGCCGTCGGTTGATGTAGGGGCTGCCGAGCATGAGGAACAGAGGGATCCCGACGATCGGCACGAACAGGATCAGCAGCAGCCAGGCCGAGGACGACGAGGGCCTGCGGTCCTCAGGGACGACGCCGACGGCGATGATCTTCACCGCATATTCGACGACGATCCACCCCACGCCCAGGACGGACGTCACGATGCTGAGATCCACGTACACCCTCCCCTTGCTCGGCTGATCTTCTGCTCCACACTAACGGAGCCTGCCCCAGACAGATGACAGCACCGCCCGCCGAGGTGGCCCTGCACTTCCGTACGGAAGTATCGAGCCGCCTCGGCGGGCGGTGGGACTGCGGCTGAGCTCAGATGCCGAGTTCGCGGGCGATGAGCATGAGCTGGACCTCGGTCGTGCCTTCGCCGACTTCGAGGATCTTCGAGTCACGGTAGTGGCGGGCGACGAGGTATTCGTTCATGAAGCCGTAGCCGCCGTGGATCTGCGTGGCGTCGCGGGCGTTGTCCATTGCGGCCTCACCGGCGACCATCTTCGCAATCGCGGCTTCCTTCTTGAAGGGAAGCCCTGCCATCATGCGCGATGCCGCGAGGTAGTACGCGGAACGGGCTGCGACGACGCGGGCCTCCATCCGGGCGATCTTGAAGGAGATCCCCTGGAAGTCGGAGATCGGCTTGCCGAAGGCCTGACGCTCCTTCGCGTACTTCACGGATTCGTCGACACAGCCCTGGGCGGCACCGACGGACAACGCACCGACGGCGATGCGGCCCTCGTCGAGGATGCGCAGGAAGTTCGCGTAGCCGCGACCGCGTTCGCCGAGCAGGTTGGCTTCGGGCACCTGCACGTTGTCGAAGGTCAGCGGATGCGTGTCCGATGAGTTCCAGCCGACCTTGTCATAGGCGGGCTCGGCGGTGAAGCCGGGGGTGCCCGTCGGAATCATGATCGTCGAGATCTCGGGGACCTCGCGGCCGGAGCCGGAGGTTCGGGTTCCGGTCACGGCGGTGGCTGTGACCAGACGCGTGATGTCGGTGCCCGAGTTCGTGATGAAGCACTTGCCGCCGTTGACCGTCCAGGTGCCGTTCTCCAAGGTGGCCTTGGTCCGCGTGCCGCCGGCGTCGGATCCTGCTTCCGGTTCGGTCAGGCCGAAGGCGGCCAGCCCGGAGGCATCGGTGAGCTTGGGCAGCCATTCGCGCTTCTGCTCCTCGGTGCCGAAGCGGTAGATCGGCATTGCTCCCAGGGAGACTCCGGCCTCCAGCGTGATGGCAAGCGACTGGTTGACGCGGGCGATCTCCTCGATGGCAAGTGTCAGCGCGAAGTAGTCCCCGCCCATGCCGCCGTACTCTTCGTCGAAGGGCAGGCCGAAGAGGCCCATCTGTCCCATCTTCTTCACGAGTTCGTAGGGGAACTCGTGCTTGGCATCGAGTTCGGCGGATACTGGTGCGACCTCTTCGTCGGCGAATTTCGCGACGCCGGCTCGCAGGTCTTCGTATTCTTCGGGCAGCATGCCCGGAACGAAAGCTGTCATGATTTCCTCCCCGCTGTGTGCGTGGTCAGTGAGTTTCTGGTGGTCAGTCGTTTGCTGCTGTGGCGTCGTCGGCTGCGTCCGCGGCGGCTTCGTCGACGACGGTGGCGAGCACCTCGTCGAGGCCGACCTGGACGCCCTGGACTGCGGTGACGGTGACGATTCCCGTGGCCGGCGCGGTGAGCACGTGTTCCATCTTCATCGCCTCGACGACGACGATCGGATCGCCCTGTTCGACGTGGTCTCCGGACTCCACTCGGACCTCGACGACGGATCCGGGCATCGGTGCGAGCACCTCGGCGCCGTCGAGTCCCGGTGTCAGGGACGTATCGGCCTGGGGACGGGTGAACGTGTAGACGCCCTGGTCGCTGCTGACCCAGATGCTGCGATCGCGAGCATCGGAGAACACGCGGGCCGTGTGCTGCACACCGTCGATCGTCAGGTGCCAGAGGCCGCTGTCATCGACGGAGACATCACCGAGGTGTGATTCGACATCGGTGACGTCTCCCCCGGAGCTCAGCGCCACGGTGGGACGGAAATCCGGACGTGAGGTCCGCCAGGCAGATGGTCTCCCCCACGCCGAGGCGGTCGCGGAGTTCTGCGGCAGCTGTGCTGCCGTGATCGCTCCGGTCAGTTCGGTTCCGGCGAGACCGCCGGTGACGAGTACGGCCGCAGCGGCAAGCTGACGGTCAGTCTCGCTCGGTGCATGCGCGAGCTGGTCCTCACTGAGGTTGTCGATGAGTGAGGTGTCGAGATCGCCGGAGACCACTGCGTCGAGGTTGATGAGAGTGCGCAGGAAGTCGATGTTCGTGACGATCCCCGGTACCGCCGAGGCGGCAAGCGCAGCATCGAGGCGAGCGATGGCTGACGCCCGATCCGGAGCGTGGACGATGAGTTTGGCGATCATCGGGTCGTAGTCCGAGGCAATCGTCTGCCCGGCTTCGAGTCCGGCATCGACGCGGATGCCTTCGCCTTCGGGGAAGACGACGTCGAGGGCACGACCGCCGGTGGGCAGGAATCCGCGCGAGGGGTCCTCTGCGTAGATGCGCGCCTCGATCGAATGACCGGTCATCGTGATGTCGTCCTGGCTCAGTTCCAGCTCTTCACCTGCTCCGACGCGCAGCTGGAGCTCGACGAGGTCGATGCCTGTGACCTCTTCGGTCACCGGATGCTCGACCTGCAGCCGGGTGTTCATCTCCATGAAGAAGAACTCGTCGGGGCGGTCGGCACCGACGATGAACTCGACTGTGCCTGCCCCGCGGTATCCCACGGACTTCGCGGTCTCACAGGCTGCTTGGCCGATCCGTGCCCGGGTTGCCTCGTCGAGCAGTGCCGAAGGAGCTTCCTCGATGACCTTCTGGTGGCGGCGCTGCAGGGAGCACTCGCGTTCGCCGAGGTGGATGACATTGCCGTGCGCATCGGCCATCACCTGGACCTCGATGTGACGCGGGGTCGCGACGAGGCGTTCGAGGAACAGCGTGTCGTCGCCGAAGGAACTCGCGGCCTCACGGCGGGCGGTGTCCAGTGCTGCGGACAGTTCGGAGGGTTCGAAGACCGCGTGCATGCCCTTGCCGCCGCCACCGGCGGAGGGTTTGATGAGCACCGGGAAGCCGATGTCGGCCGAAGCCGCCACGAGGGCCTCGTTGCTCATGGCGGCGTCCTTGGTGCCGGGCACCAAGGGAACTCCACGCTGGGAGACGGCGTTCTTCGCGGTGATCTTGTCGCCCATGGTGCGGATGGCTTCGGCACCGGGGCCCAGGAAGACGATTCCTGCGGTGTCACATGCGGCAGGGAAGTCAGCGTTCTCCGACAGGAATCCGTAGCCGGGGTGAATCGCCTCGGCGCCGGTGGCCTTCGCCGCGGCGATGACCTTATCGATGCGCAGGTATGACTCGGAGGCCTGGGCTGGACCCAGGTGCACGGCGGTGTCGGCGGCCTTGACGTGGGCGGCGTGGGCATCGGCGTCGGAGTAGACGGCGACTGTTCTGATGCCCAGTCGGCGGCAGGTGCGGATGACGCGCAGCGCGATTTCGCCGCGGTTGGCGATGAGTACGGTATTGAACATGGGTGAGCTCACATTCTGAAGACGCCGTAGCCGCTGGCATTCAGCGGGCGTTCCATGGGTCCGAAACGGGCGAGTTCGAGTGCCAGGGACAGCACCTGGCGGGTGTCGGTGGGTTCGATGATTCCGTCGTCCCAGAGGCGGGCCGTCGAGTAGTACGGGTTGCCCTGAGCTTCGTACTGATCGCGGACTGGCTGCTTGAACGTGTCCTCCTCTTCGGCGCTCCAGGTCTCGCCGCGGCCTTCGATCTGGTCGCGTTTGACCGTTGAGAGCACGCTGGCAGCCTGTTCGCCGCCCATGACGGAGATGCGGGCGTTGGGCCACATCCACAGGAAGCGAGGTGAGTAGGCACGACCGCACATCGAGTAGTTGCCGGCGCCGAAGGAGCCGCCGATGACGACGGTGAACTTGGGCACTCGGGCGGTGGCGACGGCGTTGACCATCTTCGCTCCGTGCTTGGCGATGCCGCCGGCTTCGTAGTCGCGGCCGACCATGAAGCCCGAGATGTTCTGCAGGAAGATCAGCGGCACGCTGCGCTGGTCGCAGAGTTCGATGAAGTGGGCGCCCTTCTGCGCGGACTCGCCGAAGAGGATGCCGTTGTTCGCCACGATTCCCACCGGATGTCCATCGAGGTGGGCGAAGCCGGTGATGAGGCTGGTGCCGTATTCGGCCTTGAATTCATGGAATTCGGAACCATCGACGAGGCGGGCGATGACCTCGTGGACATCGTAGGGAGTCCTCGAATCGACGGGAACGACCGCGGTGAGCTCCCCGGGAGAGTGCAGCGGTTCGCGGGATTCGACGATGTCCCAGTTGGCCACCGGCTTCGGTCCCAGCGTGGAGACGATGTCGCGCATGATCTCCAGGGCGTGGGAGTCGTTGGCCGCGAGGTGGTCGGTGACTCCGGAGACGCGTGAGTGGAGTGCTCCGCCGCCGAGGTCTTCTGCGCTGACTTCCTCACCTGTGGCCGCTTTGACCAGCGGTGGGCCGCCGAGGAAGATCGTGCCCTGTTCGCTCACGATGATCGATTCGTCGGCCATGGCCGGAACGTAGGCACCGCCGGCGGTGCAGGAACCGAGAACGGCTGCCAGCTGCGGGATGCCTGCGGCCGAAAGCGTGGCCTGGTTGAAGAAGATCCGGCCGAAGTGCTCGCGGTCGGGGAATACATCGTCCTGATTCGGGAGGTTGGCTCCGCCCGAATCGACGAGGTAGATGCATGGGAGATTGTTCTCCTTCGCGATCTCCTGGGCGCGCAGGTGCTTCTTCACCGTGACGGGATAGTAGGTCCCGCCCTTGGCTGTGGCGTCGTTGGCGACGATGATGCACTCGCGTCCGTTGACGCGGCCGATGCCCGTGATGATTCCCGCTCCGGGACTGGCATCGTCGTACATGTCGTTGGCCGCCAGCGGCGAGAGCTCGAGGAACACTGTGCCCGGGTCGAGGAGATTCTCGACGCGCTCGCGTGGAAGCAGCTTGCCGCGGTCGATGTGGCGCTGCCTGGATTTTTCGGGTCCGCCCAGGGCCGTGGCCCGGATCCGCTCCCGGAGTTCAGCGATGAGTTCGGCATGGGCCTCGGCGTTTGCCTGCCCCGTTGCCGGACTGACCGCAGTTCCCACTGCTCTCATTCCACTCCCCATTTCAGTTAATATTTGTTAACTGACTGCTATGATACTGCTCAAAGGCCATTGTGACAATGCGCACGATCGAGCAGACTTCGAGCCGGGTGCGGACGAGAGATGAGGTGTCGGATATGGAGCCGAAGGCATCTGCGCGCTCAGCGACGGCAGGGTCGGGAATTGCGAGGACCACCCGCGCAGCGGCGAAGGCTGCGCGTCGTGAGCAGCTTCTTTCGGTGGCGAAGACCCTCTATGCTCAGCATGGTTTCCACGGGGTCCGCCTCGATGATCTGGGCAAGGGTGCCGGGATCTCCGCCCCGGCGGTCTATCGTCATTTCGACTCGAAGGAAGCGGTCCTCGAGGAGCTGCTCGTCGGAATCTCCGAGTATCTGAACTCGGGCGGGGACGCGATCATCGCCCGTCATGAGAACGACGCGGCCGCCTCGGCGCTGGTCGAGCTCATCGACTTCCATGTCGCCTTCGCCATGAGCGAGCCCGAGCTCATTCGGATTCAGGATCGTGACCTCGCGGCCCTTCCCGAGTCCTCACGGCGCACTGTCCGTCGCCTGCAGAGAAGCTATGTCAGCCACTGGGCTGAGGTCGTGGCGCGCGCCAACTCGGATTGGTCGATCGATGCCGCGACGGTGCGTGTCCACGCAGTCTTCGGCATGATCAATTCGACCCCGTACCAGGCCAGGCGTTCAAGCGCCGAGGTGGTCGGGGTCGAATTGCGCGCCGCCGCTCTCGCGGCGCTGGGTATCGCCTGACGTCGCTCAGGGGACGATGACGATCTTTCCGCGGGTATGGCCGGTGGCACTGGCCTTGAAGGCCTCGGGCACCTGGTCAAGACCGTAGGTGTTCGCGACTTCGACCGTGAGCTCGCCCGAGTCGACGAGTTCGGCCACTCGCGCGGTCTGCGAGCCGTAGGGTCGCACCCAGATGTAGCGTCCTCCGTGTTCGGCCACCGAGGGGTCTGCGACGGAGGCATGCGCTCCGCCGTTCTTCAGCACCGCGAGGGTGGTTTCGAGCATGTCTCCGACGAAGTCGACGACCCCGTCGATCGGGCCGCCCGCGATCTCGAGAACACGATCGCGAAGTCCGTCCCCGTAGGTGACAGGTTCGGCTCCGAGCGTGCGCAGGTAGTCATGATTGGCCTCCGAGGCGGTGCCGATGACTCGGGCGCCGAAGGCCTTCGCGATCTGCACGGCGAAGCTGCCCACTCCCCCTGATGCCCCGTGGACGAGCACGGTCTTTCCGTTGATGTCGCCCAGCGCCTCGAGGGTGCGCAGGGCAGTGCCGCCGGCCAGCGGCAGTCCACCTGCCTGTTCCCAGCTGAGCTCCTTCGGCTTGGCGGTGACCGCGTGGACGGGAACCGCGACCTTCTCTGCGAATGTGCCCCCGCCGAGCACATCCTTGCGGGCGTAGGCGATGACCTCATCGCCGATGGAGAATTCCGGAGTGTCGAAACCGAGTCCGATGACGACTCCGGCGACATCCCAGCCGGGAGTGACCGGGAACTGGGTCGGCATGACCGGATCGAGGTGACCGCCGACGAGTTTCCAGTCGACCGGGTTCACCCCCGCTGCGCGGACCTCGATGAGCACGGATGCCGGCGGGACTTTCGGGTCATCGACGTCACGGACCGTGATGTCGTCGAAGTCATCGGTGTACTGGTCATAGACTGCTGCACGCATAACGGCGGCCTTCCGGTAGTCATCAGTGGATACCTGATGAACACCGAAAGGCCGCCGAGCTATTCCTGCGTGCGGATCCTACTCGTAGGTGTCGTTCGACTTCGCACGCTCGATGAGCGAAGCCGGCGGGGTGAACCGGTCACCGTAGGTTGCCGCAAGTTCCTTCGCACGTGCGGCGAAACCGCTCAGGCCGCCCTCGTACTGATTGACGTACTGGAGCACGCCACCGGTCCAGGCGGGGAAACCGATGCCGAAGATCGAACCGATGTTCGCATCCGGCACAGAGGTGAGCACTCCCTCGTCGAGGCATTTGATCGTCTCGATCGCTTCAGCGAAGAGCATCCGCTCCTGCAGGTCCGTGAAGGGCTGGGTCGCGGAACCGGAGTCGTACTTCTCGCGCAGGCCCGGCCACAGCTTGCCGCGTTTGCCGTCCTCGTCGTATTCGTAGAATCCGGCGCCGTCCTTGCGGCCTGTGCGTCCGGCTTCCTCGACCATCCAGTCGAAGACCACATCGGAGGGGTGGCTTTCGCGCTTTCCTCCGGCGGCCTCGATCGCCTCTTCGGTCTCCTTCCGGATCTTCTGCGACAGAGTCAGCGTCAGTTCGTCGAGCAGCTGCAGGGCACCGGTCGGGTACCCGGCCTGCAGTGCGGCCTGCTCCACCGATGCCGGCTCCACGCCCTCACCGACGGCGGCGACCGCCTCGGCGATGAATGTGCCGATCACACGGGAGGTGAAGAAGCCACGACTGTCGGTGACGACGATCGGGGTCTTCTTGATCTGCTGCACGAGGTCGAAGGTACGTGCCAGGGTCTCGTCCGATGTGTTCTCACCACGGATGATCTCGACCAGGGGCATCTTGTCAGCGGGCGAGAAGAAGTGGACGCCGATGAAGTCGGAATCGCGCTTGACCCCGGTGGCCAAGTCGGTGATCGGCAGGGTCGAGGTGTTGGAGCCGAGCACTGCGTCGGAGTCGACGACGTCCTGGATCTCCTGGAACACCTGCTGCTTGAGGGGCACCGATTCGAAGACCGCTTCGATGACGAAGTCGACGCCGGCGAAGTCATCGGCCGACGCACTCGGTGTGATCCGCTCGAGGACGGCCTTGCTCTTCTCCGCGGTGGTCTTACCCTTGGCCAGAGCTGATTCTTCACGCGTGCGCGCATAGGCCTTGCCCTTGTCCGCGGCCTCGATCTTGACGTCCTTGAGGACGACCTCGATGCCGGCCTTGGCTGCGGTGTAGGCGATCGCAGCGCCCATCATTCCGGCGCCGAGGACGCCGAGCTTCTTCACCTGGCGCGGTTCGACGCCATCAGGCCTCGAGCCACCGGAGTTGATGTGCCCGAGGTCGAAGAAGAACGCCTTGATCATGTTCTTCGCCACCGGGGTGTGGGTGAGGTGGACGAAGTAGCGGGTTTCGACTGCCAGTGCCGTGTCGATGTCGACGTAGGCACCTTCGACGGCGGCAGCGATCGCCGCGCGCGGAGCGGGCATCGGTGCGCCCTTGGTCTGACGACGCAGGAGCGCCGGCAGTGCGGGCAGCATCGCGCCCAGTGACAGTGAGGTGGGTGATCCGCCAGGGATTTTGAAGCCCTTGACGTCCCAGGGCTGAGTCGCCTCGGGGTTGGCCTTGATCCAGGCTTTGGCACGATCTTCGAGCTCGGCCACGGGGGCGAGTTCGTCGATGAGTCCGAGCTTGAGGGCCTCGGCTGCCTTGAACTTCGTCGACGGCAGGATGGCCTTCTGCAGTGCATTCTGGAGGCCCATCAGGCGTACGGCTCTGGCGACACCGCCACCGCCGGGCAGGAGGCCCAGGGAGACTTCGGGAAATCCAACCCGCAGGCTGGAGACGTCCTCCGCTGCAATGCGGTGATGTGCGACGAGCGCGACCTCGAGGCCGCCTCCGAGCGCGGCACCGTTGATGGCTGCGACGACGGGCTTGCCCAGCGTCTCGAGGCGGCGCATGACCGCCTTCATGTGGTTGGTCAGTGCGGCTTCGGCCTCCGAGTTCTCAGGGTCGGCGGCGCGCAGCTTATTGAGGTCTCCGCCTGCGAAGAAGGTCTTCTTCGCCGAGGTGAGGACGACGCCGGTGATGTCATCGACGTTTGCTTCGAGCCAGTCCACGACGCCCTCGAAGGCATCCTTGAAATGGTCGTTCATCGTGTTGACCTTGGAATTCGGGTCGTCGAGGACGACGGTGACGATTCCGTCCGAGTCAGTGGAATGGGAGTAAGTCGTTTCAGTGTTCGTCATGTCAGACCCTTTCGATGATCGTCGCAATGCCCATTCCGCCGCCGATGCACAGTGTGACGAGGCCACGCTGAAGATCACGACGTTCGAGTTCGTCGAGGACGGTGCCGAGGATCATGGCACCGGTGGCACCCAGAGGGTGACCCATGGCAATTGCTCCGCCGTTGACGTTGACCTTGTCGTGCGGGATGTTGAGGTCCTTCATCCACTTCAGGACCACTGCACCGAAGGCTTCGTTGAGTTCGAACAGGTCGATGTCCTCGACAGTCAGTCCGGCCTTGTCCAGCGCCTTCTGCGTCGCGGGTGTGGGACCGGTGAGCATGATGGTCGGCTCGGATCCCGTGACGGCAGTGGAGACGATGCGAGCGCGCGGCTTCATATTCATCGTCTGACCCACCTCGGCGTCGCCGATGATGACGAGGCTGGCCCCGTCGACGATTCCCGAGGAGTTCGCTGCGGTGTGGACGTGGTCGATCTCCTCGACCCAGTGGTACTTCTGGAGAGCAACCTCGTCGAAGCCTGCCTGCGCAGCGACCTTGGTGAAGGCCGGGGACAGCTTCGACAGAGACTCCACCGTCGAACCGGGACGCATATGCTCATCGGTGTCGAGCAGGGTCACACCATTGATGTCTTTGACAGGGACGATCGACTTCTCGAAGTAGCCGTTCTTCCAGGCGTTGGCGGCGCGCTTCTGCGATTCCTCGGCGAATTCGTCGATATCGGTGCGGCTGAATCCCTCTGTGGTTGCGATGAGATCGGCGCTGATGCCCTGGGGCACGAAATAGGTGTCGAAGTTCGTCGCCGGGTCCTGTGCCCATGCGCCCCCGTCGGAGCCGAGGGGAACACGCGACATCGATTCGACGCCGCCAGCCAGGACGAGGTTCTCGAATCCGCTGCCGACCTTCTGTGCGGCGATGTTGACCGCTTCGAGCCCGGATGCGCAGAACCGGTTGACCTGAACACCGGCGACGGATTCATCGAGGCCTGCGACGAGCGCCGCGGTGCGAGCGATGTCTCCGCCCTGTTCACCGACGGGTGAGACAACGCCCAAGACCATGTCGTCGATCGCTTTGTCGTCGAGATCGGGGTTGCGTTCGCGCAGGGCATCGATGAGCCCTGTCACAAGATCGATTGGTTTGACGCTGTGCAAGGCTCCGCCGCGGTTCTTTCCGCGCGGCGTGCGCACTGCGTCGTAGATGTACGCTTCGCTCATCTGTTCCTCACAGTCCTAGAGAACGGCCGAGGATCGGGTTCGTGATCTCAGCCGTGGATACGTCAATGACGCTCGCTCAACCTCATTGGCTAATCGATCGTTCAGTAACATTCGCACCCCTATTCAATACCAGTTGCCTGTGATGGTCAACACGAAAACCAGGTTGTGACACCGGGGAGCCTGGCGCGAGTTCCCATGTGACTCACTTCACTTGAGGAAAGATGATTTCGAGACATAGAAACCACGCCCGAAGTGCTTAGAATTAACCCGCCTAACACTCTTAGTTTTCTGGAGAATCATGTCCTCGATCATTCCTGCCCGATTCGTCCCTGCCCGCATGGGGTCGAAGCTCCTCGCACTGTTCCTGGCCATCGGCCTGCTCGCTGGCCCCATCGTGCTCGACGCCCCGCCCGCCGAGGCTGCTTCGAAGACGTGCGCGGTCAGAATGTCGAATTCGAAACCGCGCCAGTACTCGAACACCTGGGTCCAGGTGTCAAAGGTCGGCTCGAAGTCCAAGATCACGACGACCGCTCACTACAAGACGACGAAGACCAAGAAGAAGGCCACCGCCTCCAAGAAGGGCAAGGCCTCGCTGAAGTACTACATCTCCGGCGCCACCCCGGGCAAGAAGGTCAAGGTGTCCGTGGTCGCAAAGAAGGGCAAGACGACGTGGACGTGCTCAACGTCGTTCAAACCCAAGAAGAAGTAGGCCGCCTGCGCGCGTAGAACAATCGCCGGTCGATGGGAAGATGAACCATGCGTCAATTCTTCGCGGTGACCTCGATTCTGTCCCGGGGAGGGGTGGGCCGGATGTACTTCTGGCCGATCATGGCCTCGCTGTGCGTATATGTCATAGCCCTGTCCGTCCTCGTTCCTCTCTTCGGCGCCATCGAACGGGCGGGTGCCGACGAGAGGGGCCAGGCTCCGGCCCCCGTTCCGACGACAGCGGAACAACTACCTAGCTCACCCCCGAATTTCTCAATTGCGGTCGGCACGGACGACGAACCGCACGAGATGCCGGCGATCCAGAGCGCAATGACGGACTACCTGTCATTTTCGGATCAGTTCTTCACCAGGCTCGAACAAGGCGTGGTCGCTCCCGATTTCTCCACGACTGAACGCGAGCTTTCACCTGAAGCTGCCCGCTCTCAAGTGGAGGATGGGACTTCGGTGCTCGCAGTCCTAATGCCGAAGGACCTCACTCCACAGGCCATCGACGACATCAGAGCGTACTACCGCGGTGACATCGACGCCCCGCGCTACACGATCACTGTCCTTGCAAATCCGCAGGCACTGAACGAAGACAAGTTCATTCTCAATCAATACCAGGATCAGGTCATCCGCCAAGCGGAGGAGCACGTCTCCGAACAGATTCGCATCGTCGCCCAGAAGTTCGGATGCGAGACCGGGGAGCAGGCCTGCCCACGTACTTCGAAAGAGGCCCAACGCGCCTTCGAGCGGCCCTTCGACATCAATGTTGAGAAAGTCAGCGGCCCACCGGCCGTCGACTACTTCAGCCAGAAATCGGATGAGGGTAGTCCTTCGCCTCATGACCAGCCCTCTGCACCTGCACCGGTGACTGCCTCGCCGTCCGACCCCGCTGCCACATCCTCCCAATCGCACGCTCCACAGTCGTCGAGCAGTGCCAGAGTCTCCGCGATCATCAGTGCACTCATTCTCGCCGCGGTCACTTTGGCCATGCTGTCATCGGCGACCGTCAATCGGGCGGCGGGACTGCAGGTCGCGATCCTCGGGCCATGGCGATCGCTGTCACCTCAGAGACCATTCCCCAGAAGAACGTTGCTGAGCCAGAAATTCGGACTGGCCGCCGCCGGGACACTCGCACTGACTACGGCGGCCGCCGTCAGCACGGCATGGCCGGGACGAATCATCGTCGACAGCCTCGGCGCCTACCCGGGCCTCCGGCTGATCGCGATCATCGGATTCTTCAGTCTCGTCTTCCTGACTGTGGTTATCGTCGTCCTCGCCGTGACCGACGCCCTGGGTGTGCTGGCCGGAGTCGTAGTCGCTGTCGGCGCCGTTGTCTGGGGAACCGTCTGGAACACCCTGGCGAATCTTCTCGACCCGAGCCGTTCGGGCTGGTGGTCCAGTGCCACGATGCTCATCGGCGGAAGCAGACATTTGGTTGGAGAAGTGGTGCCGACGCTGGTCGTCCTGCTGATCATCCTTGTCGCGGCATTGAGCGGAGGCCTCGCCGTGACCGGTGCTTTCGATCGGAGATTCAGCACTCAGATCACGCGGTCATAGGGGGCCTGGGTTACGTTGCCCGGCCTGCTTTGCGTACTTGCTATTGCCGCCGTGGACCCTGCTGACTTCGAGGCCCGCGTTCGGACGGTTGCCAAACTGTCCCTCGGGCCGGCGCTTAGATAGGATCTGGCTGTTCCTGGGCCCCCAGCCCGTCTCATCAACGGTGCTCATAGTCCGATGACCACGACGGTCTGTTCGACGTACACGCTCACGCCGTTGGGAACAACGTGTTGGAGGGCGCCGATGATGAGGATGCTGGTGTGGGATCCGTGGTTGGGGATGATGTTGGTGAGGGTGCCTTTGCGGCAGCATCTTGGGGCTGAGAGGATCGGCAAGGCGATTGTCGTGCCGAGTTCAGCCGCGTCGAGGTGTCTTACGATCACGCACGAAACTTGTGACCGGGCACGGCAGAGTTACCAGAGACGACACGCGGAGAATCAGGCACGGCTGGAATCCCCACATAAACACCCCCAGGCTATGACGGCCCGGGGGTTGTTCTACACGAGATGACTCTAGTTACGTCGCCTAGTTGGGAAGTTCTCCATGTCGATTACAATCGGTTCGTAATCGTCATCGTGGTACACGATCTCACCGCTGGAAGACGTATCCCATTCTTCGTGATGATCCTCGCGGATACCGTTTGCAATAAGAGCGAGAGCAGCGCGTTGTGCTCCACGACTGTTTCCCATCGCGATGACCGCGTCGGAACTGTTGGCTTCGACTTCGTCTGCGAGGCCACGAATGTCGATGCTAAAACTCACGAGTGAGCCTTCGTTGTCACGCATCGGGAATGTCATTTCGGGTCCACGAACTTCAACGTCCCCTTCCGCGCCGACCATGTCGGCCAACCGTCCGGCGAGAACGTAGTCGAGGTCTCGGATCTTCTTGGTCATTCGCACTTCTTTGCCTGGTATGTGGTGATAATGTTTGTGCCTTTGAATGAGACTGACGCATTGGTATTGAATGTGTCGTAGGTCTTGCCCTTGCATTTCAATTTTACAGGTGCACAGTAGTTGTACGTGTCGTTGGCTTTCCTCACAACTATTTGGGATTTCTTAAGCGTCAGCTTGGTTGCGAACTCCATCATGTCGAACCAGTCGGTCCCTGCTCCCCTATTCGCCCAGCCGCCTTTGTGACGTTCCCCGATGTGGCACAGGCCCCAACTCCCTGGCCCGTATGATCCGCATCGGAGATTGGAGGCATGTCCGCCGAATTCTTGCAGGCCAGCTCGAGTGTATGATTTGACATGAACCTGGCTGCTGTCCTTGTACCCGCGATACGGAGCTGGAGTCTCCTTCTGGGTTTCGGCCTTACCGGGTGAGATCTCAAGTGTCTTTGACTCGCCTGCTGCAACCATTTCGATCGTTCCACCGTTCTTGGCAAGCTCGTCCGGCACGTTGGCTTCCGCCGCGCTGGCGGGTGCCACAACAAGCGTGCACCCCACTAATACGGCCGGGACTGATGCAGGGTTTGGACTGGGCTTCGATGGTCGGAACTGCGAGCGATCACCGTGGGCGATTTCTCACGTGTTCCTGTACCCGTGCTGGTGGTACGACGAGCTGCGCCGGAGGGTATCGCTGTAAAAACGGCGAAGGGACGTCGTGCCCGTACTGTCCCCGTCGCAGATCGAGTTTTGAGCTTGATCGAGACGTGTGCTGGCGACAAAGCCGGAGATGATCCGCCGTTCACGTCGAGCACAGGAACTCGCCTTCATGCCTCAGGCTTCAAGAAGTCGGCGCGCTGCCCCCAGACGGCTAAGGGTCGTCGAATACACAACCTGCGCCACACCGCGATCTGTCTATGGCTTCGTCGCGGCGTCGATGCGGCGACGGTACAAGCATGGGCCGGACACGCCCTACCCATACACACATTTTGGCCTATAACCCACAATTGGAGACGAGGACGGTGCCAGCAATGAAAACACCCCAGGCTATTGACCTGGGGTGTTGTTGCCGAGCCGCCTGCGAGAATCGAACTCGCGACCTATTCATTACGAGTGAATCGCTCTACCGACTGAGCTAAGGCGGCAACCGAGCTAACTCTAGCCAAAACCAGGACTCCTGGTCAAAAGGAGCGCAGCCGAACCCCAGCTACGTAACACAGCTCACATATGCTGGACTTCCCTGCGCATTCTCTTCCCGTCTCAGGAGTCACATGAGAACCGTTGTGCTGACCGTCCCTCAGGTCTCAGAACTTCCCGATATCGGTGCCGTGCTCGATCGATGGCAGTCCGATGCCGGCCCTGTTCACCTCCACACAGGCGACCTGGGCTGGTATTCGCTGAGAGGTGGGGCAGCAACAGCTCAGGCACTGCGGGTCTGGCGATGCCAGGACAGGATCCTGGCAATCGGATTGCTTGACGGCGAGAACCTTCTCCGTCTGTCTGTTGACCCGGATCTCACTCACGATGACGCTTTGGCACGGCAGATCGAAACAGACATCAACTCATCGGACAGGACTGCTTCGGGGACGGACATCACTGTCTTCGAAAAGGGAACAGCAATTGTTGAAGCTCGGGGAGCAATTCGCCTCTGCGATAGTCTGAAAGCCCGTGGATGGGGTACAGACGAGCCGTGGACGCCGATGAATCGTGACTTGAGTCTGCCGGTGGAACAACCCGACATTCGAGTCGAGGTTGCCGGGCCAGACGATGCTGAGGCCTGGACGGCCATTCACTGGTCGGCATTTCGCGGTGTGCCCTACACCGCTGACGACAGACAGCGATTCGTCGACAGATGGCACACGATGATGTCTGGCCCCTTCTCCTCCCGGGCAAGAAGCCTGCTGGGGTATGACGACAGCGGTCTGCCGGTCGCCGTGGTGACAGTATGGTCTGCGGGTCTCAACCGTCCCGGACTGCTCGAACCGTTGGCCGTCCACCGCGACCAACAGGGTCACGGCTATGGAAAGGCCATGGCGATCGCTGCGGCAAGACGCCTGCAACAGTTGGGATCGTCGTCGGCATCAGTCTGTACGGAGAGTTCCAACAGGAGCGCCGTCGCCGCCTATTCGTCCGCCGGCTACATTCCTCGCCCCCAGGTCAAGGATCTTCGCCGAGGCAGTTGACGCCTCCCAGCCCTCACGCCGCTGCGGCTGCTCACCGGTTAACCTGGTGGAGACAGACATTCCACAAGAGAAAAGGGTGACGCACGTGGTCGAGTTCGACTCGAAGGACTTCATGAGTGATTTCCAGGCGCTCATCGAATGTGAGTCGTTCTCCCAGGACCCCGAATCGCTGGCCCGCAGTGCTCAGCTCGTCTCTCGGATCGGCACCGGTCTGCTGGGGGCTGCCCCTCACATCATCGAAACCGACTCGCACCCACACGTGCTGTGGCGCTTCGGGCCCGGGCCCCGCACGGTCGTGCTCATCGGCCATCATGACACTGTGTGGCCCACCGGCACTCTTGCCGATTTCCCCTATTCGGTCACCGACGGCGTCGTACGCGGACCGGGCGCCGACGATATGAAGGGCGGTCTGCTCATCGCTCTCTACGCGATGGCGCGTCTGCGCGAGGAGCGCGGCACTCTCGATGGCGTCAGCATCCTCATGACCGGAGACGAAGAACTCGGCTCCCCCGGCTCACGCCAGATCATCGAGGACGAAGCCCGTGGAGCCAAGGCGGCTTTGGTCTTCGAAAGCGGCGCACCCGACGGGGCTGTGAAGATCGCCCGAAAAGGTGTCGCCATCTACTCACTGGAAGTCACCGGTTTGGCCGCTCATGCGGGCGTGGAACCCGAGAAGGGCATCAACGCCACGATCGAGGTCGCCAACCAGGTCGTCAAGATCGCGGGCCTTCATGATCCGTCTGCGGGAACCTCAGTTGTGCCGACCGTCATGCACAGCGGTTCGACGACGAACACCGTGCCGGCCAAGGCTGTTGTCGGTGTCGACTCCCGGGCCGCCTCGGTCGCAGAACAGGAACGCATCGACGCAATCATGAACTCCCTCTCCCCCACTGTGGCCGGGGCCAAGGTCGACGTCCTAGGTGGCATCAACCGTGCCCCGCTGGAGGAGAATATGGCGATGGGGCTCTACGCCCGAGCCCAGCGGCTGAGTGCTCACCTGGGGCACCCGCCATTGCGGTCTGTGGCCGTCGGCGGTGGATCGGACGGCAACTTCACAGCCGGAGTCGGAACACCGACCATTGACGGACTCGGGACAGTGGGCGGAGGTTCGCACGCGAGAACCGAACATGCCCTGCAGGTGTGGATCCCTCGCCGTGTTGAGCTCACCACTGCTCTGGTCGGTGAGCTCCTCGACGAGGAGTGAGCCTCAGAGTGCGCCCGTACGGTCCTCGAGCAGCCAGGGGTTCGACAGCAGCACGAACGCCGATTCGACGATGAGCACGGGTGACATGTTCGTCTGCAGCCGTCGTCTCGCCTCGGTGATGGCGTCGATGCGCAGCAGAGTCGTGTCGGGGCCGTCCCGGTTCGCCTGCTCGGCGATGAGATCGACTTCTCCGGCGTTGATCCATCCCTCGCGGATCCCCAACTGGTGCATGAGGATGTCACGGTAGAGACTCATGAGTTCGAGGAAGATTCGGTCGAGTTCGTCATTGCGGGCGCGTACCGACCGGCGCTTCTGCTCCTCTTCGAGCTTCCTGATCTGAGATCTCGCCGAGGGAGGGATGGACTTCTCGGATTCGATGCCCAAAGTCGCCATGAGATCGCTGCGCTCCGAAGCGTTGCGTTCCTCGACACGGGACTTCGCTGTCTCTGCGGCTTCATCGACGATGCGTCCCGCCAAGCGGATCGTCGCACCGACGGAGGTCAGCTTGCCGGGGATCGCGAGGATCTGCTTACGCTCCTCACCGGCAGATTCGTTGAGCGCCATGTACTTGGCGCGACCGATGTGGTTCTGCGCCACGGCGGCGGCCCACTTGGCTCTGTCCTCGTCGACATGGTCGCGTTCGATGAGGAGCTGTGCCACGGCTTCCCGTGAGGGGATGCGCAGGCGCACAGGGCGACACCGGGAACGGATCGTGGTGAGCACATCGATGGGACTCGGCGCGCACAGCAGCCATACGGTGTGAGGTGGCGGCTCCTCGATGGCTTTGAGCAGCACGTTGGCTGTGCGCTCGCTCATACGGTCCGCGTCTTCGATGATGACAACCCGCCATTGAGAGTTGACCGGGGCCGACTGTGCTCTCGTCACAAGTTCCCGCACTTCATCGATCGCGATGACCGATTTCTGGGTCGACATGATCGTCAGCGATTCGTGATGACCTTTGAGTACACGGGCGGTGACCTCGTCGGGCTCCTCGCTGCCGGAGATCAGGGCAGCGGCGAAGGCTCGTGCTGCATTGGATCGACCGGACCCAGGGGGCCCGGTGAATAGCCAGGCATGGGTCATCGCACCCGGCGAATAGAGCGCGTACTTGAGCTGGGTGATGACGTCGTCCTGGCCGACGAGCTCATTGAAGACGCTCACTCAGTGACCTTCCGGGTTGTTGAAACGCTGATGGTTGCGTTCTCGCTGTTTGCGCAGCCGCTCGCGTGCCTGACGTTCGATCTCAGCCTGGGCATGCAGTCGCTCTCGGCTCATCTGTCGGGCGTTTCGCATGGGCAGGACCGTTGTCGCTGCATCTTCGTCGCCCGCGTCGGTCCCGCCTCCCGGCTGAGCCTCGGACCTCGGTGGAGTCCCGTCACCGCTGCAGGGGTCGACCTGACCTACCACACGGGTTTCTGCCTCCTCCGAGTCAGGAGTTGCGATCTCATTCGTCGGCACCGCGTCCTCATCATCGTCATCCGCCAAGGGAGCACTCGGCGTGACTCCGCGGGACGGCAGCACCGTGGTGGCCGCATCCTCGTCGGTCTCGGGTTCGGACTCAGGTTCAGACTCGGGCTCTGGTTCGGGTTCAGGTGCGCTTGCGTGAGCTGGAAGCACCGTCGTGGCCGCTTCATCATCGCCCTGTTCGTCTGGCCCTCGCAGATCAGCGCCGAGGTCGACCCTCTCCGTTTCGACTCCGTCATTGCGTTTTTCGGATTCGAGGCGGTCAGCGGATTGCGGGATGAACCGTTCGTTCGAAGCGGGAACGAATCGGACTCCGGGCTCGGGTGCGACCGACTCGTCGGCGGTAGTCGATGCCCCCTCATCGGACTCCTCGGCGGGCGCGTCGACGACGGCTTCGGAGGGATGGCTCTCCTCCACCTCGGCGTCGGTTGAAGTGCTTTTGACCACACCTGCATCGGTGGCGGCCGCGCTGCCCAGCTGCCGCGGCAGACGGGTGCGGATGGCGGTGAGGATCTCGGCGGTCAGTTCATCCTCCGACACCGATGCGTCGAGGACGACGTAGCGGTCGGGCTCTTTGTGCGCACGGGTCAGGTAGGTCTGACGGACCCGCTGGTGGAACTGCTTGTTCTCCTCGTCGAGGTAGTTGTTCTCGCCGCGCTTGCCCATCCGGGCCGCGGCGGTGTCGGGATCGATGTCGAGGACGATCGTCAGATGCGGGACGAGTCCCTGAGTGGCCCATTTGCTCAGCGCCAGGATCGTCTTCGGGTCGAAGTTGCGGCCTGCGGCCTGGTAGGCGATCGTCGAATCGATGTACCTGTCGGTGATGACGATGTTTCCGCCGTCGAGACTCGGATCGACCAATGAGGCCACGTGGTGGGCGCGATCGGCGGCGAAGAGCAGCGCCTCGGTGCGGGGGCTCGGTGGTTCGGAGTCGAAGAGCACCGAACGGATCTGTCGTCCCAGTTCGGTTCCGCCTGGTTCCCGGGTCGCCTCGACGTTGTGTCCCTCGTCGGCCAGGGTCTGTGAGATTCGCTTGATCTGTGTGCTCTTGCCCGAACCATCGCCGCCTTCGATGGCGATGAAGAATCCGGCTCCCAGTCGTTCCGCGGAGTTTCCGATACCGTCGTTCGCTCCGTTCTCGGCGGCGCTGGGCGGACGGAATCCATGCACGATGTCGACGGACAGTCCCTGAAGACCGTGCGGGTCGAAGATGAAGAGTCCGATGACTCCGGCGACCAGAGCGGCCAGTCCCAAGATTCCGAAGGCAACGTCGCTGGGGGCCAGCAGCCATTCCATGGCCGAGCCGACAGGGATGGTGATGCCGAAGTCGATGGAGTTGAGGATGAGGGCGACCACCGCGCCGCCGACGGCTCCGATCCGCCGCGAGAAGTCATAGGGCTGTGAGCGGACCCCGATTCCGACGAGGAAGGCGATGACTGCGGAAAGGACGACCTTGCCGGAGAGCTCGCTGATGGCTCCCGTGGCGATCAGCAGAATTCCGGACACGGTCAACGCGAAGGCGGAGACGCGCGGCCGAGACATTCCGGGCGCGAAAGTGGGCCCCATCTCGAAGCCGATGGCCCAACCCACCAGGCACGACGCAATCATGACGGCGAAGCCGGCTTGGCCGAAGCTGTGTTCGACAGCGGTCGGCTGGGCCAGGATGACGGTGGTTCCCAGCACTGCGAACAGCGCGATGCAGACCCACGGCATCTTAATGGTCGCGGCTGGTCTGGCCACGCGTGCCTTGGTCGAGGGGAATGCGCCGGTTGTCGCTGCTTCGGCGTGGAGAGCACGCTCAGGAGTGAGGAAGATGATCACGGCGCCGACGGCCATGGCGATACCCACCAGGAGACTCATCCACCCCAGGGACTGAGTGCCTGCGGCGGACCCACCGATGATCTGGAAGGAGAATGCGACGAAGACGAGGATCGCCGCGGGGATGCCGACTCGACGCCACGGCTTCTCGTTCGTGAACGGATTGATGCTCATCAGCAGGCCGACGACGGCTCCGAGGAACAGTGCGGTGACCCAGGTCAGCCAGGCACTCGGTGCGAGGGAGAGGACGATGAGCAACCCGGCCTCGATGACAGCGGCGATGCTGAGCGCGAGTTTGCGCACGGCCGGGCCCTTGCTCGCCAAGATCTTCTGCGGAATGAACAGTCCGGCCCCGGCGAGGACGAAGACGATGAGCAGTGACAGGCTTCCCAACTGGTTGTCGAAGCCTCCCGCACCAATGCTGTCTGCCGTTGCGGTAAACGCCCGCCCACCGATCGTGGCGAAGAATCCGCTGGTGCCCGCCACGACATAGCTGATCGCCACGAGCACTATCAGTGCGCCCCAAGCAGCGGTCTCGGCAACCAACCGGCCAGGGGCTCCGGGAAGTCGATGTCCTGTAGTCGTCAACATACTCACAGCCCTACAATATCTGCCGCGACTGACATATCTCTTGGAACCGGCCGGATCTCTTCTCACCGACGCCTGATCCTCTACTCTTGATTGCGTGCACACTACGAATACCGCCATGTCAGCAGTTGCAACCACCGGACTAAGTCCGATCGAGGAGCTCGCCTTCGCCCGAGTCCTCCTCGACTCGGTCAAGCATGGCAGCCGCGAGGCGACCCTGCGGATGTACCGCCCTGCTCCGACGGTGGCATTCGGGGCCAGGGACCGTTTCCTCCCCGGGTTCCCGACGGCCGTCGAAGCAGCCCGAGATCACGGATTCACCCCAGCTCTGCGCAGCCTCGGCGGGCGAGCCGCGGCCTATCACCGGGGGTCCTTGGTCATCGATCACATCGAGCCCAGTGATGCCTTCATCAAGGACACGACCGCCAGGTTCTCCGGGTTCGGGCAGGACTACGTCGAGGTTCTGCGTGGCATCGGAGTCGACGCCCGCCTCGGCGAGATTCCCGGCGAATACTGCCCCGGTGAGCACAGCATCAACGTGGCCGGTCGGATCAAGGCGATCGGAACCGCACAGCGGGTGGTCTCAGGTGCGTGGCTGTTCTCGTCCTCCGTGATCGTCGAGGATCCAGGTCCCATCCGTGCCGTCCTCACCGACGTCGAGGCGGCCCTGGGCATCGGGTGGGACCCTGCCACGGGCGGTTCGATCAGTGAAGTCCACCCCGAGATCACGATCGATGCCGTCACCGAGGCGTTCGCCTCCTACTACTCCTATGCCGATCCGCACGCGCCCGGTGAGCCCACCGCCGACGAGCTCGCGGCACTGCCGGAGAAGACCGGCACTCACCTGCTGTGACACCCCTAGATCTGCGACAAGTCCTGGACTGCGACAATTCCTGCACTGCGACGCTGAAGCGATTGGAGACTGTGACCTCATGAATGTGCGCGAGGCGAGGAAGAATGATCTGCCGGACATTCTCCGACTGGTCCATGCTCTGGCCGTGTATGAGAAGGAACCCGACGCGGTCGACGCCACCGAGGACGACTTCGCGGCGGTGATGTTCCCAGCCGATGGCCACCCGAACACCTATGGGCTCGTCGCCGAGGTGGAAGGGCAGATCATCGGCATCGCGATCTGGTTCCATTCGTTCTCCACCTGGACTGGAAAGAATGGGATCTGGCTCGAGGATCTGTTCGTTGACCCTGATCATCGCGGCATCGGGGCGGGCAAAGCCCTGCTGGGGCACTTGGCCCAGATCTGCCAGGAACGGGGTCTGACCCGCCTCGAGTGGTGCGTGCTCAAGTGGAACGAGCCCTCGATCGGGTTCTACCGCTCGCTGGGCGCGAAGGCTCAGGATGAGTGGGAGACCTTCCGTCTCGATGGTCAGGCTCTGCACTCGTTCGCCGATGAATCAGCCGCGAACACATCAGATGCAGACGCATCGGGTGAAGGTGCTCAATAAGAGCTGGTGACTCCCATCTCAGCCACTGTGAACGACTTAGATGGTCGTTTTGGGCCGATCCCAGAGCGGGAAATCAGTCCAAAACGTCCACCTAAGGGGCGTCCGTCCACCTAAGGGGCGTCGATGCTAGCCGACCCAGGCTCGTCAGGGAGTCTTCGGCTTCGCAGTCGTCGACTTCTTAGCGGCTGTCGTCTTCGTTGCCGCGGCCTTCTTGGCTGTCGTCGACTTGGCTGTCGTGGCCTTATTGGCTGTCGTCGACTTCGCAGCTGTCGTCGACTTCGCAGCTGTCGTCGACTTCGCAGCTGTCTTCGCCGGAGTCTTCTTTGCAGCGGTCGTCTTGGCAGCCGTCGTCTTCTTAGCGGGAGCCTTCTTCGCTGGTGCCTTCTTTGCCGGCGCCTTCTTCTTAGCCGGTCCCTTCGCACGCTTCTCCGCCAGGAGCTCGGCGGCGCGGCCGATGTTCATCGACTCGACCGTATCGTCCTTGCGCAGAGTGGCGTTGAACTCACCATCGGTGACGTAGGGGCCGAAGCGACCGTCCTTGACCACGACCGGCTTCTTCGAAATGGGATCCTCGCCCAGTTCCTTCAATGGCGCTGCGGCTTGACGGCCACCGCGCTGCTTCGGCTGGGCGTAGATCTTCAGCGCCTCGTCCAAGGTGATATTGAAGATCTGCTCTTCGTCGGTCAGCGACCGTGAGTCCGTGCCCTTCTTCAGGTACGGACCGTAGCGACCGTTCTGGGCGGTGATGTCAGTGCCCTCTTCGTCCTGGCCGACGACCCGGGGAAGGCTGAGCAGGGTCAGTGCCGTCTCAAGGTCGATCGAATTCAGATCCATGGACTTGAACAGAGAGCCGGTGCGAGGCTTCGGCTTCTTCGCTCCGCGCTTGGGCTTCTCCTCGGGCTCGGGCAGGATCTCGGAGACATAGGGGCCGAAGCGTCCGTTCTTCGCCACGATCGTGTGACCGGTCTCTGGGTCGGCACCGAGTTCACGGTCGCCATCACCCTGCGATTCGATGAGTTCAGCGGCCTTGGCCGCGGTCAGCTCATCCGGGGCCAGATCCTCGGGCACAGACACGCGTTTCGGGTCCGCGCCCTCTTCGGAGGCCGGGACCTCGAGGTAGGGCCCATAACGACCCACACGCAGATTCACGCCTTCGCTGATCCGCACGGTGTTGACCTCGCGGGCGTCGATGTCGCCGAGGTCGTCGACGACTTCCTTGAGCCCTTCGCGGTCCTGGGACTTGTCGCCGAAGTAGAAGCGGGCCAACCACGCTTTGCGGTCTTCCTCGCCCATGGCGATCCGGTCGAGTTCGGATTCCAGGTCGGCGGTGAACGCGTAGTCGATGAGGCCTGTGAAGTGCTCCTCAAGGAGGCGGACGACGGAGAACGCCAGCCAGCTGGGTACCAGCGCATTGCCGCGGGAAGTGACGTATCCGCGGTCCTGGATGACAGAGATCGTGGCGGCGTAGGTTGACGGTCGGCCGATGCCGAGCTCTTCGAGCTGCTTGACCAGGCTGGCTTCCGTGAAGCGTGGCGGTGGGGCCGTCGTGTGACCGTCGGCTTCGGCCTTGACCACGGACAGCGACTGTCCTTCTTCGACCTGCGGCAGGCGTGACTCGCCGGACTTCGTGTCATAGCGTCCGGCGTCGGTGCCCTCTTCGTAGGCGGCGAGGAACCCGCGGAAGGTGATGACGGTGCCGCTGGCACTGAAGCCCGCATCATGGCCGTCGGCGAGGTCGGCGCGGACCTTGATCGTTGCGGTCTTGCCCTTGGCATCGGCCATCTGGCTGGCGACTGTGCGCTTCCAGATCAGGTCGTAGAGACGGAACTCCTCGCCGCTGAGCGATTTCGAGACCTGGGCCGGGGTACGGAAGGAGTCACCGGAGGGACGGATCGCCTCGTGGGCCTCCTGCGCCGACTTCTGTTTGCCCGAGTAGGTGCGAGGCGACTGCGGAACGAATTCGGGACCGTAGAGTTCGGTCACCTGTTTCCGTGCCGCGGAGATCGCCTGACCCGACAGCGCAGAGGAGTCGGTACGCATATAGGTGATGTAACCGTGCTCGTACAGCGACTGGGCGGTGCGCATGGCCTGACGAGCACTCATGCGCAGCTTGCGGCCGGCTTCCTGCTGCAGGGTCGAGGTCGTGAACGGTGCCGCAGGCTTGCGCGAATACGGCTTCGACTCGACGGCAGTGACCGTCAGCGCGTCCTTCGCGGTGCCCTTGAGCTCCGTGGCCAGCGCTTCGGCTCTGGCCTGGTCGACGACGGTGGCCGAGGAGTTCTTCAGCTCACCCTTGTCATTGAAGTCTCGGCCGGAGGCCACGCGTGCACCGTCGAGGGTTGAAAGGTTCGCGGCGAACGGGCTGGTGCCATCGGGCAGTCCCAAGTCGACGTCGAGGTCCCAGTAGTCGGCGGAGACGAACGCCATGCGTTCGCGTTCGCGTTCGACGACGAGTCGGGTCGCCACCGACTGGACACGGCCGGCGGAGAGGCCCGCACGGATCTTGCGCCACAGGACGGGCGAGATCTCGTAGCCGTAGAGGCGGTCGAGGATGCGGCGCGTCTCCTGTGCGTCGACGAGAGCGGTGTCGATCTCACGGGTGTTCTCCAGTGCCCGCTCGATGGCCTCGCGGGTGATCTCGTGGAAGACCATGCGCTTGACGGGGATCTTCGGCTTGAGGACTTCGAGAAGGTGCCAGGCGATGGCCTCACCTTCGCGGTCCTCATCTGTTGCGAGATAGAGTTCGTCGGCGTCCTTGAGGAGGCGCTTGAGTTCGGTGACCTTCTTCTTCTTGCCCGGGTCGACGCGGTAGTAGGGATCGAAGTTGTTGTCGACGTCGACAGCGAACTTTCCGTACGGTCCCTTCTTCATGTCTGCCGGGAGTTCGGACGGGGTGGGAAGGTCGCGGATGTGGCCGACCGACGCCTCAACGTCGTAACCCTCTCCGAGGTACCCAACGATCGTTCGCGCCTTCGTCGGGGACTCGACGATGACGAGACGGCGGGGCTGCTTCTCGGTTGTGGTCACGCTTTCACATTCCTCTCACGGCGCCGGTTGATCGAATAAACGGACGATCCGGCCCAATGTAACACTGATGATCGTGCCCGACCTGCATCGGGCTGATGCAGCGAACCTCAACGGCAACGGCTTTCGATACTACCGTTATTCCTGTTTCCCCTCGTTCACCGGCAGCAGTGCACCGGCGGTGACGAGCTGTCTCACCTGAGCGATGAGCTGGTCTTCGAGTGCGGTCGGGTTGACGTCGAGAAGCTGTGCAAGAGCCACCGCTGTCTGCCGCAGAGTCAGGCTTCCGTCAGCGACTGAGACGAATCCGGCCAGGGCTGTGTCAAGGTCGAATACCTGACCGAATCCGATGCCCTGTTCCAGCGTGATCGAGCTCGGGTCTGACTCTCCGGGCATATGGTGGCGGTGCTCGACGAGGTCCGGGGAGCGGGTGAATACGGTGTTCGCGATCTCTTCGGCACCGGCAGTCGCCAGCCACGATCGCAGCGCGAATGTGGTCGCGATGAATTGTCCGAGTCCATGCGGGTTGTTCGCTATCGCCGAGGTGGTCCTGACCCTTGTCTTGAACACGGATGATGGCTGTTCGCCGTTGCCGGCAATAGTGTGGTCGGCAATCGTTGGGACATCGTTATCTGTGGCGCAGCTGTGCTCGGCCCTGTGCATGATGACGTATCCGAAGACGACCTCGGTCACATCACGTGTGTCGAAGTCCTCAATCCAGGCTGCAGTTGCCGCGTTCCAGTCCTCGCTGGCACGAGGGATGCCTCCGTCTCTGATCCATGTCTCTGCGTATGCGATGGGGTCGAGCGCCTCACGTTCGATGACGAGCACCGAGGTATCCGGGTCCGTGACCCAGGCCTCCGGCCCTGCATCCACCGCCGAGGTGGTCTCCCAGTTCCCGAGGCACACTGACCGTCCGCCCGGTTGCAGGTGGTCGGGAATCGCGGTGAACAGGGACCGCACCAGCCGGTCACCGGTCATCCCGCCGTCCCTGTATTCGAAGTTGGCCACGGTGGTGCGCGGGGTGATGACGAAGGGTGGGTTGGACACGAGCAGATCGACTGGTTCGCTGAGCGGTTCGAGCATGGATCCTGCTCGAAGTTCGATGTTGTCCACGCCATTGAGTCCGGCGCTGAGTCCGGTCAGGTGCAGAGCGCGCTCTGAGATGTCGGTGGCGATGACTCGGTCGCTGTGGCGGGCCAACAGCAGAGCCTGGATCCCACACCCGGTGCCGATGTCGGCGGAGATGGAGACATGGTCACGCGGTGTCAGTGACACGAGCGTGCGTCCGGCCCCGCCGAGTCCGAGCACGAAGTCGCCGTCGAGAACATCGGGGTTGATGAGAGTTCCATGGTCGCTGACGAGATAGAGGTTTTCGTCGCCGGGGCGGAAGCCGCGTGGAACACCGACCGGCAGATCATAGGGAGTGACCGCAAACGGAGCGGACACATGTCCCGGTTCCCTCACCCCGGCGTTCGACATCTCATCACCATTATCTGTCGTGCCACGGCTGCTGGTCACGAGCAGTCCGCTGTCGACTGCGATATCGAACGCGTCCTCGCCGAGGGCTGCGCGCGCCGTTTCGGTGCTGATCTCGCGATGGAAGTGGAAGAGCATCGCCAGTGCCGCCAGGTGCTCGTCGAACGCCGTCTGATCCTCGGCTGCTTCGAGCACCGTCTGGCAGAAGTGGATCGCGGGGGCAGCGTTGTTGCGCACCAGCGCGGAGGCGATGGGTCCACCCCAGAACTGTCGGAGCCGTGGCTCGGTGTATCCGGCCCGGTAGAGTCGGTCTGCCACGAGAGTCATGTCTTGTTCAATCACACACAAATCCTAGCGACTGCACCCCGATGACTCTGACTGCGCCATAATTGGGGCCATGGCCTCTTCTGCTCTTCTCGACATCGTCACCGGATTCGGTGCCAGAGATGAACGGATCGTCCACGTGCGCGATATTCCACAACGGTTCGAACATGAGTCGGACTGGCCGGAGTGGATCGACGAGGAACTCAAACACGCCTGTCATGCCATCGGGGTCGACCAGCTGTGGGACCACCAACTCGAAGCAGCGCAGGCGGCGAGGGACGGTTCGGACGTCGTCATCGCCACTCCGACTGCCTCAGGGAAATCTTTGGGGTTCTGGCTGCCGGTCCTCGAATCGATTCAGAGCACCCGTGCGAAGCTGCGCACCTCCTCGGCGATCTACATCGCACCGACCAAGGCTTTGGCCGCTGATCAGTTGGCGAATCTGGAGAAGCTCATCGTCCAGGGCATGCGGCCTGCGACCTACGACGGCGACACCTCCCAGGCGTCGAAGGACTGGGCCAGACGGCATGCGAACATCATCTTCACCAACCCGGACATGCTCCACCGCGGGATCCTGCCGCAGCACGAACGGTTCGCTCGGCTATTCAAGTCGCTGCGCTTCATCGTCATCGACGAGGCCCACCGCTACCGAGGAGTCTTCGGCTCCCACGTGGCACTGATCCTCCGCCGCCTGCTGCGCATCGCCGCGCACTATGGGGCTCACCCTGTGGTCATCGGAGCGTCGGCGACGATGGCGAACCCGGATGAGGCGTTCTCCAAGCTCACGGGACGAGAAGTGCACGCGGTGAGCCATGATTCCTCTCCCCGCGCCTCGGGCAGCTTCGCTCTCTGGGAGCCACCGGTCTCCCCCGGCGGCGAGCGCCGCAGCGGCCTTGTCGAAGCGGCAGATATCCTCACCGACGCGATGTGCGCAGGCTATCGTTCGATTGCGTTCATCGCCTCCCGCCGCGGCACAGAAGCATTGGCGTCGACCGTGCGTGACCAGGTCGGTCAGGTCGATGACTCGTTGAAGGACAAGGTCGCGGCCTATCGCGGCGGTTATCTTGCAGAGGAGCGCAGACTCCTCGAGTCGGCACTGCGATCAGGACGTCTTCTGGCGGTGGCGTCGACGAACGCTCTTGAACTCGGGATCGATATCTCCGGCCTCGACCTCGTCATCATCTCCGGGTGGCCCGGAACCCTGGCGTCACTGTGGCAGCAGGCCGGTCGTGCGGGACGTGCGGGGCAGCGGTGGATGGCCGTCTTCATCGCCCGTGATGACCCGCTGGACACCTATGTCGTGAACCATCCCGAAGTCATCTTCGATGCTCCCGTCGATGCTGGTGTCATCCATCCCGGCAATCCGCATGTTCTGGGCGGGCACCTGTGTGCCGCGGCCGCCGAGGTACCGCTGACGAAGGCGGATCTCGTTCACTTCCCCGACAATTCCGCCGAGGTGCTCGCTGACCTGGTCGGGCGAAAGCTCCTGCGCGCACGACCCACCGGGTGGTTCTGGGCGAAGGACTCGTCCGCGGCGGACATGTCCGACATCCGTGGCAGCGGGGGTGGACAGTTCCGGCTCGTCGAGGCCAGCACGGGTGCACTGTTGGGCACCGTCGACGAGTCCGGTGCTTTCACTGGGGCTCATCCCGGTGCGGTCTATACGCATCAGGGCGCCGACTTCACGGTCCTCGACCTTGATCTCGAGGATCATGTGGCGCTGGTCGAACGTGCCGAGGTCGACTACACGACGCAGGCCCGGTCCCAGACCGAGATCGACATCGTCGATACCGATCAGCAGCGGACTCTGTCCTCCGGCGTGTCCGTGCACAGCGGGACGGTCGATGTGAAGGACCATGTCATCGCCTACCGGATGCGGGCGAAGCGCGGTGGGGCGATCATCGCCGAACACGAACTCGATCTGCCCGAACGCACCCTGGAGACCAAAGCCGTGTGGTGGACGATTCCGCAGACGCTGTTGGACGAAGCCGAGATCGTCCATGCCGACCTGCCCGGTGCCGTCCACGCAGCCGAGCATGCTTCGATCGGTCTTCTGCCGCTGTTCGCCGGCTGCGACCGGTGGGACATCGGCGGCGTCTCCACCGCGCTGCACGCTGACACCGGAATGGCCACGGTCTTCGTCTACGACGGGCTCGCCGGTGGGGCCGGGTTCGCCGAGCGCGGCTACGAGGTCATCGAAGGGTGGCTGGGCGCGACACGTGATGCGATCGCCGCGTGCGAATGCGTCGACGGCTGTCCTTCGTGCGTGCAGTCACCAAAATGCGGCAACGGCAATGAACCTTTGGAGAAGGATGCGGCTCTGCGACTGCTGCGCACCGTGTTGGACTGACGATCTCCGTCGTTTCTGACCACTCCTTCTATTTCCCGGCCACGGCCTTTTCCTTCACCTTCGGCAGCGGACCGGGGATGTCGACTTCGACCTGGACATAGGCACTCTGCTCTGACGTCGATGCACGGCAGTCGTCGAGCACCGCACCGTTGCGCTTCGCGACCTCCTTGGCAATGTCACAGGGGTCGCCGGTGGCGAGTCCGCGAACTGCGTCGGCCGCCGCGAGCACCGCAAGGTCGGCGGCACTCTGCGCTGTGCTGTGGGCTGCGAAGGCTTGGCTGAGGCCGCCGATAGCGGTGACGAGGACCAGAATCATCGAGCATAGCCCGACCACGATGTTCGTCACGGCAGTCCACCTGAAGCGGGCT
This sequence comes from Brevibacterium sp. UCMA 11752, assembly GCF_021532235.1. Lineage (NCBI taxonomy): Bacteria > Bacillati > Actinomycetota > Actinomycetes > Micrococcales > Brevibacteriaceae > Brevibacterium > Brevibacterium sp. UCMA 11752. Next base: position 3,893,059 of record NZ_JACBOS010000003.1, read on the forward strand.
GGCCCAGGGCCTCGCCGGCAGTGAAGCGACTTCCTTCTGTTCGCGCCGTCGCTGCTGCTTCGACTTCGCTGAGGAAGATGATCGCTGCGGGGAGTTCGATGGTGACGGTCACCGTCGAATATCCTCCCTCGGAACGGACCAGCACCTCGGACGCATTTCCAGCGTGCTTCTTGGCTTCGGTCACGACCGCTGCCTGTGGTTCACCGCGGGCGATCTCTCGGGCGGCAGATCTGGCTGCGTCGAAGGCCCTCAACTGGGAGAAGCCGACAGCGGCTGCCCCTGTGAGTACGATGATGAGAAGCACGATGGCGGGCATGACCACTGCGAATTCGGCGGTGGCCGTTCCCGCATCCCGGTGCTGCTTCTGTCTTCGTGAGTCACAGGAGCATCCGGTCGCCATGTCAGGCTCCGAGCCCGAGGGCGGTCTGGATTACGCCGGTGACGAGTTCTTTGATCGGCTCCGATTTCAGAATGACGACCAGAAGCGCCGCGAATCCGCAGGCAGCAAGGGTGGTGATCGCATATTCTGCGGTCGTCGCCCCCGCGTCAGTACCCCAGGGTTCTGCAGTGCCATCCTCTCGCCAGGGTTCTTCACCGTCGTTGAAATCCGCAGCAGCATCCGCATCGGTGCCCGTGACAGCGCCGGAGTACAGGGCTGTTCCGGACCAATCGACATCGCTGGTATCGACGCTTCGCACCTGACCCCATTGCGGGTAGGGTGGCCCGTCACAGTCGGTCGGCTTTGTCTCTATGCTCATAGTCTCCTCCTCGTTGAAGCCATCATTCGCGGTCTGCGATGAGAGTTTCAGTGTTGGATGAGACTAGGACTCACGTCCAGAGGTCACAATCGGGCTGTGGAAACAGGTTCAGCGTCCACAGTCGAAACGCACATGAGTCGAGGCTGATTCCACAGGTTGAAGCACACGAGTCAGCCCCGGCCGGCCCACTCCTCTTTGAGGATTGCCATGAGGACTTCGTCGTGGCGACGACCGTTGAAGAAGACAGCCTCACGGCGACGTCCCTCTTCGACGAATCCGGCCTTCGTGTACGAAGCGATGCCGCGGGTGTTGAACGCCCATGTCTGCAGCTCGATACGGTTGAGTCCCAGTTGCAGGAAGCCGTATTTGATGCCCAGACGCACGGCATCGGAGCCATAGCCGCGGCCGTGGAACTCGGGTCCGAGGACGATGGCCAGTGTGGCGGACTGGTTGATCGAATTCCGTCCGAAGAGTGTCACGTGACCGACGAATTCCTCGGTCTCGAGCAGCTCGATGCTGAAACCGACCGCATCGGTGTCTTTGTTCGCGCTCCACAGTGCGAACTGTTCGGACACCCCGCCCTCGGGTCGCGGCAGCACCGTGTGGTTCTGCAGGACCACGATCGAGGGATCAAACCACCACTGTTCGAGGTAGGGCAGATCCTCCTGCTGCAGCGGACGAAGCCTCACGTGTCGACCGGTGAAGAGCTTGTCGGCGTATTCTTCGGCTTGTTCGACGTTGGACAGTTGATTGAAGGGCGTAACCGGTGCCATCCCCCGACCTTACCAAGGCCAGCTGAACGGTCGGTCGACAATCACTCACGACAGTCAGAACGCGCGGTCGGCCCCTGGGTCAGGGGCTCTGTCATGGGTGACGGGTTCTGTCAGAAGAAGACAGTCGTCAGGTCAGACAGCAGCGAAATGACCACGGGAACGACGGAGAGCAGCAGAAAAGCTGGGAGGATGCAGACTCCCAGCGGTACGACGAGTTTGACGCCCAGAGCCGCAGCCGCTTCCTGTCTGCGCCTGCGGGATGAGTCCCGGAGTTCCTTCGCGACGGATTCGATGAGTGGTGCGGGTCCGACGCCTGTGTGTTCGGAGAATTCGAAGACCTCCAGGACCGGGATGAGCCGATCATCGTCGGACAGGTCCTGGCCCCCGATCGTCATGGATCGCGAGATTCGCCCCAACCCGGACCGGTCGCCTGTCGCCTCGGCGGTCAATGCCAGAGCGACCGGGATCGGCAGCCCGGAGGTGAGGCAGATGGCGACGAGATCGAGGTCGAATGCGAGCAGGTCATCGACGACCCGAGACTGGTTCTTCGAGTCCGGCTGGGAATCGCTCTGGGGCGCTTCGACTCCGCCTTGCCGTCGTTGACTCCGCCCGTTCAACAGGCGTCTCAGCCGCCCGTCGGATCTGTCCGACCACAACAGGACTCCAATCGCGATGAGCACTCCCATCAGGACTGTGGTCATATCGATCAGCGCTCCGCCCGAGCCATCATTCGTCGCATCCACCAGCGCCCGACGAAGTAGAGGGCGAGACCGCCGCCGATGCTCAACCGGCCAGGAAGTCCTGAGAACAGTTCAACGGGTTGGACGCCGATGAGCAGCCCGAGACCGACCCCGATCAACGGCAGCCAGCTGAGGACTCGGACTGTCGCTCGAGGCCCAGCCATCGCTATGCGTCGCTCCCGATCAGCATCGAGGGCGCTGCGCTGGGCCGTGGCATAGCGGAGAATCATGTCGGCGGCAGGTGCACCGGAACGCTCCGACACGGTCCACACCGACGACATGCCGGCGAAGACTTCGGCGGCGGCAGGCGGCAGTGCTGCGCCCCTGGTGGCAATGGCTCGTCCGGGTTCCTCGCCCAAGGAGATCGCACGAGAGATCGGTGCCAATTGTGCGTTCTGCCGGCTCAGGGTCGCCATCACTGCCTGCGGAGTCATTCCCACCTTGAGCAGGTGCGCACAGTTCTCCACCGCAGAGATGGCCCACAGCTTGTCCTGTTCGGGATCTTCTTTGGTCGATCGTCCACCTCGGCGGGAGTCGTCCCTGTCCGGGTGTGTGCGGAGCAGATCCTGCAGTCGCGATGCCGGATCAAGCGGCGCGCTGAGGATGATGCTCACGGCCACCAGCACGGCGATGGCGGTGATCATCAGGCAGCCTTCTGCTCGAGCACTGCTTCGAATCGGCTCAGGGCTCGACGGTTGAATGTGCCCTCGGACAGTGGGGATGGTCGGCCCCAGACGGGTTCCATTGTCACCCCGCTGCTGCTCTCCCTGGTGGGGATGGCCAGTTCTGTGATTCCTCGGTCGGCTCCGATCCGGCGCAGGTGGATGACGAGGTCGATTGCCGTTGAGAACTGTGAGAACACGGCCTGTGGGCTCATGTTCGCCAGTGCACCCAGCGCTGCCAGGCGGCTGGGAACGGCTTCGGCTGTGTTCGCGTGGATCGTGGCGCTGCCGCCCTCGTGGCCGGTGTTCAGCGCGGTGAGCATGTCCCTCACCTCGGCGCCTCGACACTCTCCGACGACGAGGCGGTCGGGCCGCATCCGCAGGGCGTTTCGAACGAGGTCCGTCAGCGTCACTTCACCGCCGCCCTCGACATTGGCCTGACGTGCGGCGAGCTGGACCACGTGGGAGTGTCCGACGATGAGCTCTCGGGAGTCCTCGACGATGACGATGCGGTGCTCTGCATCGACAAGACCCAGAAGCGCGCCGAGGAGGACCGTCTTTCCGGTTCCGGTGCCGCCGGAGATGAGGATGTTGGCTCGGGATCGGACCGCCGAGATGAGAAGTTCGTGCACTTCTTCGGGGATGAATCCGCCGGTGAGCAGCTGGTCGAAGGTGAAGCCGGCATGCCGGGGAACTCGGAAGGAGATCGTCGTGTACTCACCGGAGATCGGTGGCACGATCGCATTCATACGTACCCCGTCGGGCAGCCTGACATCGACGAACGGACTCGAATCATCGAGACGGCGGCCGCCCAGAGCCGCCAAGCGCACAGCTAATGACCGCACTTCGTCCTCAGAACCCAAGGACAGGTCGAGGAGGTGGGGTCCCGTTCCGGTGTCGGCGAAGATCTCACGTGGTCCGTTGACGAACACATCGGTGGTATCAGCGACTTCGAGCACTGATTGGAGGGGACCTGCTCCGGAGAGCTGCGCGGACAGTCGGTTCACGAGTTCGAGGAGGGCGCTGGAACCGAGCACCCGCCCGGTGCGTTGAACCGCCTCGGCGACGGCAGCTGTGGTCACCGGCCCCGGATTGTCGAGCAGGGTCTTGCGGACCTCTGCCACGAGTGAGGCGTCGAGCCATTCGCTCATTCCACCCACTCCCCCAGAAGCCGGTCGACGAGCTTTCCCAGTCGTGCCCCGCCGGGGATGCCCTCGCCCCGGTCGACGGCGGCGGACAGGCCACGATCGTCACGGATGCTGCCGGCGAGGTCGAGTCCGATGGATTCGGCGAGGAGCGCGGCGTCAAGACCTCCGGCGCCGGTGTCGCGAACGACAAGACGGACGTCGGGATGGGATTGGGACAGGCGTTTGGCGACTTGAGACGCTGCGACTGCGGACCGGACCCGTGCCGGGGAGACGAGCAGGACGTGATGGCAGCGGCGCGTCCACTGTGGTGGGGCGTGACGAGGCAAGTCGACGATGACGAGTTCGAATGCCTGTCCGGCGGCCGCCAGGAAGTCGTCGAATACGTCCGGGTCGAGGTCAAGGATGTCGTCGCGGCCCCACGACAGGATAGCCAGGCCCTCGTGGCGGGGCAGCGCCTGACTCAGCGTCGAGGGCCGAAGCTGTCCCCGTGATGCACTGAGATCGGCCCAGCGTGGGCCCGGAACCTGTTCTGCGCCGAGCACCAGATCGAGTCCACCGCCCAGCGGATCAGCGTCGACGAGGACCGTACTCACATCCGGTCCGGCACGGCGGGCGAGAGCACAGGCAAGCACCGAGGCGCCCGCTCCTCCGCACCCGGCGACGACGCCGACAGTGACGCCGGGGGCCACAGGCGGTTCGACGGCTGCGATCATGCGTCCACTCAGCCACTCCGCTGCGGAGGGCAGAACCGCCAACTGTTCGACGCCGAGGTGGGCCGCACGCTTCCACGCCGAACTGGGTTCGTCCCCGTCGAGGACGACGAGGATGCGGTCCGCATGGTCCGTAGCCGGAGCCTCGCGAACATCCTCGCCGAGGAGAATGAGAGAGGCGTTCTGCCAGCCGCCCGAGTCCGGAGGCAGGACCTTGAGCGAAATGCCGATACTTTCGGCGACTCGTGCGCATTCGTCGGTGATGGCGCCGAGGTCGGTGATGAGTGCTACCTGCATGGTGACAGCGTGGACCCGCAGTATGTCCTGAGGACAGGTCCGCACGGTGGGTTGTGGACAAAAGACAGATGGGGCGGCTCCTGTGCACTCAAGTCACAGGAGCCGCCCCATCTCAGTCGGCCTGAGCATCTCGCATGGTCAGAACCCTCACGGGCACAGTCTGACAGGATCTGCCCAGGTGGTCAGACGACGAGTGCTCGGACCGTTGTCCACAGCCCGAGCACACGAGTCGACCGTTTAGGTCTCAGCCGCGCTGGACACCTTCTGTGTTGCGCAGGAGTCCTTCGCGACCGTCCGAATCACGAACCTTGAACCACGAACCGTTGTCCTCAAGACCGAGGAACCAGTCTCCGGGGTAGATCGTGAACACCGGCATTCCGGTGGTCGCGTCCACGGCTTCGCGCGGTTCGGGAACGGCGAACCAGAACGCCTGAATCACGTGCTGGCCGGCACCCTGATCGGATTCGTTCTGGTCGGCATCGTTCTGGTTCTCACCCGAGCGGTCCTCGCGATCGTCCAGGCTGGTGCCCGGTTGAACTGCGCTTTGGACGACAGTTTCCTCTTCGTCGATCGCGAAGGAACTCGACGAGGCGGTCGCTGCTCCGAACTGTGGAGCCGAAGGCGCGTTCTCGGCGTTGTCTCCGCCGCGCCCGCTCGCCTCTCCTGTGTCCGAGCCGTTGCCGCCATGTCGGTTGCTGCCATAGCCGGCCACCGGCACGTACTGCGTCGGTTCGTCAGCTTCCGGGTGGGTGGTACGTTCCGGAGCTGATTCCGCGACACCAGTCGCACCTGTTGCGGCAGCAGCACCAGCAGCACCAGTTGCGGGGGAACCGTTGACGACGGTGGCATCGTCGTCAGAAGCCCCGGTGTGTGACCTGTCGGCGCCGGCCGCGCTTCCACGGTCCTCGTCGGCGGTCGTGCTTCTCTCGCTGCGTCGGGCATTCGCCGAAGCGGTTGAGTCAGCTGATTCGCCCGAGACGGCTGAAGCGGTTGAGGTGGTTGAGGTGGTTGAGTCGCTTGAGTCGGTTGAGTCGTCTTCCGGCTTCAGCGCAACCCCTTCGGAGGCACGAACGTTGGTGTCCGATTCGTGAGCGTTGACCTTCGATGCAAACGAGCTGCTCTCCGCGGGAGATGCGGAGTCGTCGTCGGTCAGTGGTGAGGAATCATTCTGCGTCGACGTCACCGCCGCACCTGAAGTGGTTCCGGCCTTGTTCCCCTGGTCGCTGACCACTTCACGATCGGCGCCTTCGGTGCGGTCGAGGCCACCTTCTGAACGCTCGGCCCGGCCATCGGCCCGTCCCTCAGCTGTTTCGGATTCTCCATCCGAATTGGGAGCGGCATGGCGTCCGCGACGACGTTCTGATTCCGACTTCGACTCAGATTCTGAGCTCGCTGAGGCTACTCCGGCAACAGCGGCACCGACTCCGACTGCGCCCGCGCCTGCGACGGCAGCGGTCGTGCCCGCTCCCGACGAATCGTGGTCAGCACTGCCTGACTTCGACTCGGTGTTGCCCCGGCTTTCCTCGCCGGAGCCACTCGCATCACGGGAGTCGCTTCCGTCATTCGAACCGCTGGTGCTTGAGCCCTCGGCAGGCACGGGAGCTTGAACTGCTGTTTCGCCGTCGTTGCTCCACGGCGATTCCTCATGCTGAGCGCCGAAGCCGAACGTCTGCGTCGGTTCGCTCTGCGTGTGCTGGGGATCCTGTGAGTCTTGGGCGCCGAGGTAGGTCTGGCCCGACCCTGTGCTCTGAACCGCCTGGTCTTCCGAGTCATCGGCGGCCGATGCAGAATCGAAAGACAACTCCTGCGCCTGCTGCTCCGGCGGAGCATATGGGCTTCCCTGTTCGGCTCCGATAGGCTGACCGAACTGGTCCTGCCCATCGGGCTGACTGAACTGGTCCTGCCCAACAGGCTGGCCACTCTGTTCTGGCGCAGCGAACTGACCGGCTGCTGCCGACTCTGCGGGCGCAGCGAATTGCCCCGACTGTCCTGGCTGGTTTGGCTGTCCGTACTGTCCTTGCTGGTCGTACTGTCCTGGCTGGCCGAACTGGTCCACTCCACCTGGCTGGCCTGCGCCAGTCTGCTGACCTGGGCCGCCGAACTGGCTCTGTCCGCCGAACTGACCCGGTCCACTTTGCTGACCTGGATGTAGGGGTGCTCCTGGCTGACCCTGCGAACCGATCGGTCCATTGGACTGACCACCGTAGGGTGCACCGAATCCGCCTGGGCCGTTGTGGGCGCCTGGCACGTTCGCCACAGGAGCTGGATGCGGTGCGCGCTTGCTCACGGGGCGTGCCTTCGGATGTGCGGCAACATCATCGCGAACCGCGAATTCCTTGCTGAAGAAAGGAAGCATGGTGAATACGCCCGCGAAGAAGGCAATCAGAGCTGCGAAGAAGGCAAGATACGCACCGACGTGCCAGTACTGGACCGACGTCAGCAGGTGGACGAAGGCGAAGGTGAACGCAGCGCCGGACAGAACCGAGATCGCCTGATCAAGGCTGAGTGAACCGACTCTGAGTCCGCCGTTGCCGAATTTGCTGACGAAGACTGCCGCCACAATCAACCAGATTCCGAACACGTCGAATGTCAAGGTGCCCATAGCGTCGATGGTCCAATGCCACAGCGACACCGATACGAACCCATCGCCCTTGAACGGCACGAAGAGGACAACCAGTGAGAGGAGTCCTGCAAAGAGCAGGAACAGATCGCGCAAGGTCAGCGGCCCGAGGAGGCCCGGGCCGCTGCGCGCACTCTTCTGGACTGCTGGACCTGCGGAACCGAACTGCCCCGGTGCTGACCCCTGCATGCCTGGAGCGGAACCATAGGGACCAGGTGCCGAACCATAAGGTCCCGGGCCTCCCGAGCCGTAAGGGCCTGGACCAGTGTTCTGCGGGCCTGGAGCTGGGCCCGAACCGTATGGTCCCGGCGCCGGTGCCGAACCATAGGGACCGGGGCCCGAGTTCTGCGGACCTGGACCCGAACCATAGGGACCGGGCCTTCCCGAACCATAGGGACCTGGTCCTCCCGAGCCGACAGGCCCGCCGCCGTATCCGCCGGGTCCGGAGGACTGAGGATCAGGTCCTGCACCGTAGGCAGGTCCTGATCCATATGCCGGCCCTTGGCCGAACTGTGGTTGGCTGTTGGGGCGGGGGTTCTGCGCGTGCGGATCATGCCACGGCTGTGGTCCCGATCCAGTGGGGTGCTGCGGCGAACTCATCGATTACTCCAGTCGCTCTTGGGGACAGGGTCGTCAAACTTCATGTGTCTGTCTAGTTTCCATCCTGACAGACTCCTCCCCCATCCTTGCAGAACAGGACCCCCTGCGCACTCCTTCTATGCCGCCTGTCCGGTGCCGGTGAATCTCTGGATACGTCTCCCCCGCGTACCGCTCGGTGCCTAGAGTGTGTCCTATAGCACAGCCTCTGAGTGATTGCTACCCCCGGACACCACCGTTCATCGAACGGACGACGGTGCCCCTGGGCCCCACCTCGGGTATACAGTGCAACTAGAATTTTCGATCCATCAAAGAAGCCGGAGGGAAAAATGACCGACAGCACAGCAGAATCCGAAACCTTTACCCCACCTGAAGAGTTCGTTGCTGCCGCCAATGTCACGGCCGACGAATACGAGCGGGCCGATGCCGACTACCTGAGCTTCTGGGCCGAGCAGTCTCGTGACCTCGTCGACTGGAATGAGGACTTCGGCGAAGTACTCGACTGGACCAACCCGCCATTCGCGAAGTGGTTCATCGGCGGCAAAATCAACGTGGCCTACAACTGCCTCGATCGCCATGTCATCGCCGGCAACGGTGATCGCGTTGCCATCAACTTCGAAGGCGAACCCGGCGACTCCCGTTCCTTCACCTACGCGGAGCTGCTCGCCGAAGTGTCCAAGGCAGCCAACACCCTCACCGATCTCGGGGTCAAAGCCGGCGATCGTGTGGCGATCTACCTGCCCATGCTCCCCGAAGCGATGATCTCCATGTTGGCCTGCGCCCGCCTCGGCGCCGCCCATTCAGTGGTCTTCGGCGGCTTCTCCGCCGATGCGCTGCGCTCACGCATCATCGATGCCGAAGCACGTGTGGTCATCACCGCCGACGGCAGCTACCGTCGTGCCAAGGCCACCAGCCTCAAACCGGCCGTGGACGACGCCCTGTCACACGGTGACACTCCCGTCGAAACTGTTCTCGTGGTGCGCCGCACGGGTCAGGACGTCGAGATGGTCGACGGGCGGGACCAGTGGTGGCACGAGAGTGTGGAAACCGCGAGCCCTGTGCACGAATGCGAATTCTTCGACTCCGAGAACCCGCTGTTCATCCTCTACACCTCCGGAACCACAGGTAAGCCGAAGGGCATCCTGCACACCTCGGGCGGCTACCTCACCCAGGTTCTGTACTCGATGAAGGCCGTCTTCGACATCAAGCCCGAATCCGACGTGTTCTGGTGCACCGCCGACGTCGGCTGGGTCACCGGACACTCCTATGTCACCTACGGACCATTGGCAGCCGGCGCCACGCAGATCGTCTACGAGGGCACTCCTGACACGCCCCACCAGGGACGCTGGTGGGAGATCATCGAGAAGTACAAGGCAACGATCCTCTACGCCGCTCCAACGGCGATCCGCACATGCATGAAGTGGGGTGAGGAGATTCCAGCGAAGTACGATCTCTCCAGCCTGCGTCTGCTCGGCAGCGTCGGCGAGCCGATCAATCCTGAGGCCTGGCGTTGGTACCACCGCGTCGTCGGCGGTGAGCGCTGCCCCATCGTCGACACCTGGTGGCAGACGGAGACGGGCGCACACATGATCGCTCCGCTTCCCGGCGTGATGGCGACGAAGCCAGGCTCGTCGCAGCGTCCTATCCCGGGCATCTCCGTCGATGTAGTCGACGATGAGGGCAACAGCCCAGCCGGTCCGGAGGGCGGGCTCCTCGTCATCCGCCAGCCATGGCCATCGATGCTGCGCGGTATTTGGAAAGATCCCGAACGCTTCAAGGAGACCTACTGGTCGCGGTTCGAGAACACCTATTTCGCGGGGGATGGCGCCCGGCGCGATGAGGACGGAGACATCTGGTTCCTCGGCCGTGTCGATGACGTGATGAACGTATCCGGGCACCGTCTCTCAACAGCCGAGATCGAGTCATCCTTGGTCGCTCACCCCTATGTCGCCGAGGCGGCAGTGGTCGGAGCAGCGGACGATACCTCCGGTCAGGCCGTCGTTGCCTTCGTCATCGTGGGCAATGACGTCGAAGACTCCCCAGAGATCTCCGAAGAGCTGCGTCAACACGTCGGCAAGGACATCGGGCCGATCGCGAAGCCGAAGAAAGTCCATATTGTGTCCGAACTGCCAAAGACCCGCTCCGGCAAGATCATGCGCCGCCTGCTCAAGGACGTCGCCGAACACCGCAAGGTGGGAGACTCCTCGACCCTGGCCGACTCATCGGTCATGGACCTGATCGAAGAATCGGTAGCGAAGGACTGACCGGGCTCTGAGACGAACCCGCCGATGAGAACGGATGCTCGCAATGAGCCGTTCCGTATTCATCTGGCGGGTTTTTCTCGTTTTACTGGCCGCATTTCTTTGGTCACCACGCACGTTCAGACTACTCTTAAGAAAGATTGTCCACGTTTTTGTCGATAGGAGCACTCATGGCTGAGAGGTCGATCAGCGAACTGATCAAAGGCATCGGCGACGATTCCAAAGCGATCGCCGAGGAAGAAATTGCGCTGGCCAAGGCTGAGGCCACAGCCGGTGCGAAGAACTTGGGCATCGGCTCGGCGCTTGCCGTCGTCGCCCTGTTCTTTCTGTTCTTGTCATCGTTCATGGTGATTTTCGCCGGGGCGGCCGCATTCCACGAGGGCCTGGGATGGCCATGGTGGGGCAGCTTCCTCATTGTCTTCGGCATCCTTGCGGTGCTCGCCATCATCCTCGTGCTGATTGCTCTGCCGCTGTTCAAGAAGGGCAACCCGGTCCCGGGTACGGCGATCGGTTCGGCCAAGTCGTTGGTCGCGTCGGTCAAGCGTGCGGTGAAGAATCCCTCGGGCCCTCGGTACTGAGGAATTGGCGCAGAGATTCGCGGTTGCCACTTGATCACTGGACGGTGATTGGGCTTCCGGCTTGTTCGTCAGCCTCAGAGGCAAGTGCACTTGAGCACATGATGGTGGTGTTGGGCTCAGCCCAACACCACCATCCGCATTCACACCTTGGTGGCAATCAACCACGACCACCTCTACAGCGGACTCAACGCTTTCTCGCGACTCGTTCCTTCGCTTCCCTCAGAGTCTGACGCTCCCGCTTGCGTGCCTCGGCGAGCACCTTCTGCGCTTGCCTGACAGCCTTCTGCGACTCGCGGTACTTCTTGTCGGCCACAACGTCTGGATCGTCATCGGTCACGACCGACTGTTCGGCGCTTGGCGTGTCATCAGCAGGCAAAGTCGCCCCTGGAGCCGATGATTCGCCCACGTCGGAGGCGGTCTTAGCGACCTGCCCGGCGGCAATTGAGGTTTCGTCGCCGCGCTCGAGCCCGACTCTGTCGATGTAATCTGCCAAGCCGTCGAGTCCGCGCTCGAGCCCGAAACCGAATGGGTCGTCCTCGGATGTGAAGACACCTGCGTCGATGGCGAGACGCAGCGAAGGGTAACCGTCAGAGGAGATGACGGCATCGAAGAGCTGAGATTCCTGCTGTGCCAGCTCCGCCTCGTTCAGACCGGTGACGCGGCCCTGTTCCTCATAGCCAGCGAACACGGCGCCTTTCCACCGGGCCGCGCCGGTGACGAGGAGCGAGGCAGCAACGCGCTCGCCCTGCGTGAGCGGAGTGTCGTGGAGCGCCTCGAGGCTCGCGTCCAACCACGCCGAGCTGTTGGGCGTGATGGGAGTGCCCATGATCGGCAGAGACAGCAACCACGGTTGCGTCGTGTAGACCCTCGTCTGGGCCTCATAGAGCTCCTCGAGCCGAGTGCGCCAGCTCTCCACACCCTCGGTCTCCGGAGGCAGTCCCGTCGCCTCCTCCTGCATGAGAAGCAGCAGATCATCCTTGGCACTGACATACCGATACAACGACATCGGCGTGTACCCCAAGCGTTTGGCGACCGCCGACATCGACACCGCCTGGATGCCGTCGTGATCGGCAATCTCGATGGCAGCATCGACTATTCGCTCAACACTCATTTCGCGCTTGGGCCCGCGCTGAGGTGTTGCGGCGACACCCCAGGCCAGCGCGATTCCGCGTGGAAGCTGCTCGATCGGTTCTTCTGTGGTCATTTCACAAGCTTATATTGTGTACGCCATATATTGCGTGTTATGGTCATATACAGTTTTATACGTACACAGTAAAATGCACGCAGGATCTCACGATAGGCACGACATGAAACGCACAATGACGTCAACTGGCTCGGACCCCGAAGCAATGGATTCCTCGACGCCCACGACTGCGATCGAATTCTCCGGTGTTCGCAAGAGCTTCGGCAAGAACCCGGTTCTCCAGGGACTCGACCTCAGTGTCAGCAAGGGCGAAGTCTTCGCCCTGCTTGGTCCGAACGGGGCCGGAAAGACGACGTCGATCAACATTCTGACCACTCTGATTCGCCCGGATTCGGGCTCGGTTCTCGTCTCGGGGATCGATGTCGCCATAGACCCGAATGAGGCAAAACGCCGCTTCGCCGTCACGGGACAGTCGGCGGCCGTCGACGAATATCTCTCAACCCGGGAGAACCTCATCCTGTTGGCACGCTTGTCGGGGCTCTCGCCCCGGGAGTCGAAGGTCAGAGCCACGCAGCTGGCCGAGCGCTTGAGCCTGACCTCATTCATCGATACGAGGGTCGCCGCCCTCTCCGGCGGCATGAGGCGCAGACTCGATCTGGCGCTGAGCCTGGTGGTGCAGGTCGATGTGCTGATCCTTGATGAACCGACGACTGGATTGGACACTCGTTCGCGTCGCGAGCTGTGGGATGAGGTGAAGGAACTGGCACAAGGCGGCACGACCGTCTTCCTCACCACTCAGTACCTCGAGGAAGCAGATGCCTTGGCCGACCGAATCGGCTTGCTCGATCGCGGGCGCCTGGCGGGGCTGGGCACACCGGCAGAACTCAAGGCGAAGGTCGGTCAGGGCATGGTGGCGGTCCACGACGATCGTGGCACGACCATCTCACAGGTGCCGACCACCGGAACTGTGCGCGATATTTCTTCCGTCCTGGCAACAGTCGAGCCAGAGTTCGCCGAGGCCTCTGTCAGTCTCCGCCATCCCAGCCTTGACGACGTCTTCCTCTCACTCACTGCCCCCACCACGTCCGTAGAACAGCCGCAGACAGGAGAATGATCATGTCCAATACTGCAGAATCGTCACCGACGACGAAATACCCGTCACCTGCTCAACGACGAACCACTCCTCGAGGCATCAATGCCGAGTTAGCCCTCATCGGTCGAAGTCTTCGTCATGCCGTTCGGGACATCGAATCCATGCTCATGGCAGTCGCGCTCCCAGTCCTGCTCATGCTGATGTTCACCTTCGTCTTCGGTGGAGCCATCGACCCGGGCGGAGACTACGTCAACTACATCGTTCCCGGAATCATACTGACCTGTGCCGGATTCGGCGCGGCTTCAACGTCGCTGTCGGTGGCCAATGACATGACCTCAGGATTCATCGACAGGCTGCGAACGATGCCGGTCCGAGCAAGCGGGGTGATCACAGGACATGTGGTGGCGAGCGTGGTGAAGAATCTGTTCGCCACCGGAGTCGTCTTCGTGGTAGCCGTGTCGATCGGTTTTCGCCCGTCTGCAAACGTGGCGGAGTGGGTGGCCGTCATCGCCCTCATCACGATCTACATCCTCACCATCACCTATCTGTTCGCGGCGATCGGCATGGCCGCGAAATCAGCGGAGTCGGCAAACGGCTACGGATTCATTCTGCTGTTCCTGCCATATGTATCCAGTGCGTTCGTTCCGGTCGAAACGATGCCCGGATGGCTGACCTGGTTCGCCGACAATCAACCGATCACCCCGATCATCGATGCCCTGCGAAGCCTGCTCGTCGGTACCGACATGGGCAATTCGGCCCTATTCGCGGTCGTCTGGTGCGTGGTCATCCTGGTGATCGCCATCGTGTGGACGGCACAACAGTTCAAAATCAAGGCCAGTCGACGTTGAAACCGTCGTCACGGCTCAGAAGTCGATGTCGCTATGTGCGTCGCGATCGCACTTCCCGGCTCAAGGGCAACCCGGTTCCGGGCACTGCGATCGATTCGGCCAAATCGCTGGCGTCGGGCTCAGCCCGGCGCCTCCGGTGCATTCACCGGGCTGAGTTCGCGGAGAGGAATGCGCGGATTCGGGTGCCGAACAGGTATTCGACCACACTTGTCCCGCGATCGGGCAACGACCTGTCGGTGGGCCGTTGTCGTCTTGCCGGCGGGCCGTGAGCCGGGTCGGCTTCCTGGAATCGCCGCTGGCGCTTCGCTGCATCCGCTTCACGATCAGCCCCATCATCGTCAGCGTGGCCATTGCTGGCTCGGGAGTCGAGGGGCTTGGTTCGTGTCTCGTAGCGGTGGCCTGTCGGGGTCTTCACGACCAGCTTCTCGGGATCCGATATGTGCGTCCAGCCGTTGAGCTCCTTGGCGAAGTTGCAGGCGGCGCATAGGCCCGAGGAATTGTCCCATTCGGTGCCGCCACCAGCGGCAAAGGCCGTGGCATGGTCAGCGTGTTTTATCTGCGCATCGCACCATGGTGAGCGGCACACGTCGTCACGGATGACGATCATGCGTCGCAGCAGCCCTGAGAACTCCCTGCGTCGGGAATCCACGCGCACCAGCTGGCCGTCGTCGGGGCGGGTGTAGAGCCTGCGCAGGAATACGGTGGCCTCGTTCTCGGCCACAAACGTGCGCGCGGCTCCCGCGGGCAATGGCCCGAAGCCGGGAAGCCAGGCGGGAGCGTCACCGGGACCCACCAAGCTGCCATCATTCATCACAAGATGAATCTCAGTCGGAACTGCTGCTGCGCATTCCTGACCTGTCGTCCGCTCGACGAGCAGGTCTGCCATGACTTGTGGCTGCGAGCGTCGGCCCGCCTCGCCAGTCCCGATGAGGGAGGCTGCCGACTTCTTCAGATTCGCGTAGACGGCAACGGCCTGCGGCATGGGCAGCAGTGCGCTGAGGTATGCCATGTTGCCAGGGGCTGGGCGAACCGAGACCGCCCGCTCCTCGGTGCACTTCTCGAGATGTTCAACGGCGGCCTTCTGGTCGATCTGCTGTGCCAGAGCACGGACCTCATTGCCCAGCCGCCCGACGCCCACCTCGGCGAGGCGTCCCGCCATACGCTCATCGACCTGACGTCGTTTATCTCTGGGCAGCCAGTCGGTCTCCTTCGCCACGGCACGAGCCTTCTCTTCGGATATGCTGCCGACCTTCAGAGCCGAGTAGGTGTGTGGCAGGTCGATGAGCAGGGAGCGCGAGAACTTGAGAAGCGCGCTGCCCCGCGCCCGGGAAACCTTTCGTGCCAGGGCGATCTCCGCCCCGACTCCTCTCCCCTGCTTTCTGCTCGCCACTCCATCTTCGGCCTCGCTGTTGCGTCGACGCATGTCGAAGGTCAATGTTTCTCGGGCCTGGGCAGCAGCAGCGGCAGCCGTCAGTTCCTCAAGTGCGGTGATCCGGTCGATGGCCTCGACCTCGCTGAGGGCGGGAGGCAGATCCGACAGCAACTCATGCCACCGGTGGATCTCGGTGATCACTTCGGGAACCGCCTCCGCTTCCATACGGATAAGGCTAGTACTCGCCCCTGACACGACATTTTTCGAAGGCGTCTCCCCTGGTCAGGAGTCTAGGTTCCCAACTGGCGACCTGTCGCCCGACGGTGAGGTCTGTGCTCCGCCGAGTCTGTGCGCCGCTCTGCCCTAGTATGCCCCTGCCATTGTGCGACTCTGCCCCTGTACGTCTCTGCCCCTGAGCAGTCGCCTTCGAGGCAAGGAGCAACAGCCTCAGAAGTCGATGTCTATGTGTGCGTCGCGATCCCAGTCCCCGGCCCAGCCGAGATGGTCGAGAGCGAAGTCGAGGATTCCTGCGGTGAAGCCCCACACCTTGAGCACTCCGACGTCGAAGGCCGGTGTCGTGACCTTCAGGTCCGGCCGGGAGAACGTTCCTCGATTGGCCGGTGCCACCAGGTCGGCAGCAGAGACCCGGTAGACCGAGTACGACTCTGCCTCGTCCATCACCCGCACGACACCGGGCTGCGCCCAGTACCCGATGACAGGCGTGACCTGGAACTTGCTGACGGGAATGTAGAGCGGGTCCATCTGACCGAGAACATCGACCGTCGATGGCACGATGCCGGCCTCCTCCTGAGCTTCACGCAGGGCCGCGGCGACCAGAGAGTCGTCTTCTGGGTCTCGTCCGCCTCCGGGAAACGCCACCTGTCCGGGATGATTGCGCAAGGTGCTTGCCCTCTGCAGCAGAACGATGTCGACGTCGTCGACTCCGAAATCCGCCAGACGTGATGACTCGGCACGGCCGGCATCTGTGCGCGGCTGACCGCCCCTGCCGAAGAGCATGAGGACGGCCGCGTCACGCACCGATTCGTCAACCGGTGTCGGTGCCCGCCTGAGCCACTCGGGCGAACCATTCGAGGCCGCGAGGTTCTCCAGCTGCGTCCGCAGGGTCTCATCGTGCGAAACGGAGTCCCGCCCGGTCGACGCCCGCACTGCCGAGCCTGGCCCCGCCGGTGGATACTCACATGCTTCGGCGCTCATGCCTGGGGCGCCATTTCGAATCTGAGCATCGCCCGCGCCTTCTCCGGATCGAGTTCCCCGACCCCGAACGAGGGACACAGTGCCATCAATGGGCACACTCCGCAGGCCGGTCTGCGCGAGTGGCAGATGCGTCGTCCGTGGAAGATGACTCGGTGGGAGAGCAGGGTGAGTTCGTTCTTTGGGAACAGCGCCGCGATGTCGTGCTCAGCCTTGACCGGGTCCTCCTCTTCGGTCCATCCGAGGCGGCGTGCCAACCGCCCCATGTGCGTGTCGACGGTCAGGCCCGGGGTGTCGAAGGCGTTGCCGAGGACCACATTCGCGGTCTTCCGTCCGACTCCTGCCAGCTTGACGAGTTTGTCCAATGAGTTGGGGACCTCACCGTCATAGGTGTCGACGAGTTCATTGGCGAGTTTGACGATGTTGCGAGCTTTGGCTCGGTAGAAGCCGGTCGAGTGGATGAGTTCCTCGACTTCGATCAGGTTGGCCACCGCGAGGCTGTGAGCATCAGGGAAGACGGAGAACAACCCTGGAGTCACCGCGTTGACCCGGATGTCGGTGGTCTGCGCAGACAGGACGGTCGCAATCAGGAGCTGGAATGGGGTCTCGAAGTCGAGCTCGCATTTCGCGTTCGGGTACACCTCGGCGAGGATGCGATGAATCTTCCTCGCGCGTCGGGTCCGGCCCAATGGGGTTTCCTTGGCGAACTTCCGCGCGCTCTTCTCTGCCACCGTCAACACGACTCACCATCCTAATCCGTGCCCTGCATTTCCGCAGTGGCGCCCCTCACATCGCCGAGGTGGCTCTGCAGCTGTCCGTCGAACGGGGTCGTCCGTACGCAACCGTGGCCCACCTCGGCGAGGGTGGAGGAAACGCAAGCAAAACCCCTTGTTTTGCACTAATGCCGCAAACTCCCGCGCCTTTGCTGGTATCAGCACCGTTGACCAGGTAGATTTATCTGTGATTACCACGACAAGGAGGACACAGTGGATATTGAAGTTGTGCGGGGCGCCACGCTCTTCGCAGGTTTGGACGATGAAGCCACAAGCGCATTGATGAAGTTCATGAACCCGCGGAGTCTCCGTCGGGGAACCGTGCTCTTTCACGAGGGCGATGCCGGTGACGAACTCTATATCGTCTCCAGCGGCAAGCTCAAGATCGGCCGCGAGTCCTCCGACGGCCGCGAGAATCTGCTCTCGGTCATCGGGCCGGGCGAGATCATCGGTGAGCTCAGCCTCTTTGATCCAGGCCCACGTTCCACCTCCGTCACCGCTGTCTCTCAGTCCGAGCTGCTCAGCCTCAAGCATGAGGACCTCACGACGTGGCTCGATGAGCGCCCACGGGCCGCAATGAACCTGCTCAAGGCTCTGGCACAGCGTCTGCGCCGGACTAACGAGACCGTTGGTGACCTCGTGTTCTCCGATGTTCCCGGTCGTGTTGCCAAGGCGCTGCTGGACCTTGCCTCTCGCTTCTCGAAGCCGGCACCCGACGGTGTCCTCGTCGCGCACGATCTGACGCAGGAAGAGCTCGCGCAGCTCGTCGGTGCCTCACGTGAGACCGTGAACAAGGCCCTGGCCGACTTCGCAGCTCGTGGCTTCATCCGCCTCGAAGCTCGTTCCGTCGTCATCCTCGACATGGAGCGGATGCGCAACCGCGCCCGCTGATCGCTGCGCTTTACGGCTGATATCTGTCGCGGTCGCACAACTTGGAACTCCCCAGCTTTATGGCTGGGGAGTCCCTTGTTTCATGAGAGGGCCATCGCCGAGGTGGGCCATCGTATACCTCGGCACCAATGCTAGAGTTTCGCCTCAATCGGCGAGGAGACGTGAGGTTGTTGCCCGCCGGAAAAGGACGATCACACCGATGAGTGCGATGATCCCGGCAACCGCCAGGATTGTGAAGTCGAGCGGCAGCACAGTGAAGCGTTCGTCCGACCATCCGGTTCCAGTGGCACCGACGCTGCACCTGATCCCCGGCGGGAAGAAGCTCGTGTCATAGCCGAATCCATGCTCGAGAGGTATGCCCTCTGGCGTGGCGGGACACCATGGCTGATCAGGGTTGCCGCGGTTGCTCAGCGAGTATCCGAGGCCCCACGTGTGGAAGAGCGTGAGCACGATGGCAGGCACGCTGAGCCCGAGATACAGCCACGGGCTGAGCGACAATCGCCGTCTCGACTGTCGCTTCGTCCTATCGCCCCTCATCCGTCCTCGGGCATGAGCGCGCCGAGGTAGTTCAGTTGCGCCCGCACGATCTGCTCGGCGGCTCCCCGGACGCTGGGATCGACATCGTGGTAGACGATGTCGCAGACCGCAGATGCTGTCCTCGCTCCCTCTCCCAAAGCGGCCTTGACCTGCTCGATCCGTTCGAGCCGGTGGCGACGGTAGTAGGTGAGCACCTCGGCGGACGATTCGATCGTAGGACCGTGCGCTGGTTCGATGCTCGTGAACACGCCATTGTCGTGGAGTCGGATCAAACGGTCGAGTGACTCAAGGTAGTCGCGCAGAGAGCCCTCCGGGTGGGTGACGATGGTCGTCCCCTCCCCCAGGACCGTATCGCCGCTGTAGAGCACGTGGTCGTGGATGAGACTGATGCTGTCCATCGTGTGTCCCGGAGTCGCGATGACCTCCATGACATCCGCTGTGTCAGTGCCGAATGCGATCATGTCACCATCGGCCACAGGAGGTGCCAGACGGCCGAATTTCTCGAGGACCGCGTACACGGGCACCTCGGGCGCCCACCGCTCCACACTTCCGAGCATCTCCGAGTGATCGGCATGCTGATGAGTGAGGATGATGGCCGAGAGCTTCCTGTCGCCGAGCTCAGCCAGGAAGTTCTCACGGTGCTGCGCAAGTTCAGGGCCCGGATCGATGAGCACTGCCGTGGTGTCGTCCGCCGAGGCGATGACATAGGTGTTGGTGCCCGTCAGTGTCATCGGGGATGGGTTGTTCGCGCGGATCCTCATGATTCGTCGGTCTCCTCCTCGCCGCTTTCGGCGTTGTTGTCATCGTCACTCAGCGTCAGGAATCCTGGGCTCTGGTCGTTCTCGTCGTCACCGACGGCTATCGCGTAGTCACGCAGAGTGCCTTTGCGGTAGAGGTCGCGTCCGGGGTGGATGACGACGCGCCATTCGCCGTCTTCATTGGTGACCTCTGGTCGCAGCGGATGCAGGTCGCGGACCTGGGCCATGGCGGCTCCGACGCTTGGAACATCTATCAGGCTCTCAGCGATGATGCGTGTGCTCGCACTGATCTTGTCGGGATCTCCTGCTGTCTCGGCAAGGATCTCCTTGGGCCGTTTCCACCCTCCCGAGGTCTCATTCGGTGAGAGGAAGTCGACGTTCTGTCCGAAGGGCACTGTGGCCACAAAATAGGTGGTGTCGAAACGGTGCAGCTGGGTCCCCGTGTTGATCCAACGCAGCCAGGGTTTGCAGAGGTCCGGGCGAAGCTTGAGATCACGTTCGCGCAGGATCTGGGACCAGGAGATCTCATTGGAGAACAGCCGTGCCCGAGTTCCGCGCCAATCCGTCTGGGGCGCGGCGACGATGTCACGATCGACGTCTTCGCCCAGCAGCACACCGGTTGCGGCGAACGAGATGCGTGCCGCAGCCGAGAAATGGTGCAGCGCCCGTGACTTGTTCTCGATGCTCAGAGTCCTTGCGCAGCGAGCCGAGTTCCATCCGGCCAGAGGCAGATTGCGCAGGTCGCCGGGGCGCAGGTTGCTCACAGGGAAGGACAGGCGGTTGCGGTCTTCGATTCCGCGGGCATCGAGCTGCCGGGTGATGAAGGTTTCCAAACCTTCCAATGAGTCCCTGATCAACACGATCGCCGAGGCGGGTCGTGGAGCTTCGGGGACCGGGAACCGCCCGTCGGACTGCCATTGGTCCAAGAGCCAACGCAGCTCCGACGAGACGGGCAGAGAGCGTCCGCTAAGCGGCATCGTCCTCAACCTCGACGATGACCTCGACCTCGACCGGAGTGCCGAGAGGAAGAGTGTTCACTCCCACCGCGCTGCGCGTGTGCTGGCCGCGGTCGCCGAAGATCTCACCGTAGAGTTCGGAGACTCCGTTGATGACCGATGGCTGCTGTGTGAAGTCATCTGCCGAGTTCACGAAACCGGTCACTTTGACGACGCGCACGATCTTGTCCAGGTCGCCGATGACGCCGGCAATCGCGGCGAGAGCGTTGAGCCCTGCAGTCCGTGCCAGGTCGTAGCCGGTCTCGAGGTCGACGTCGGAGCCGATGTGGCCGGTCGCCGGGAGCTTCCCGTCGACGACGGGCAGCTGGCCCGAGGTGTAGACGTAGTTGCCGGTGCGAAGCGCCGGGACATAGACGCCAGCGGGAACGGCGACATCGGGCAGGGTGAGACCGAGTTCAGCGATGCGGTCTAGGGTCTTCGACATAGTTTGTCCTTCGACGAGGGTGTTACAGGTCAGATGAGCGCCCAGACTCTCATGCGTCAGGCTTGTGGTGCTTCAGGCACTGTTGCTTCAGGCTTTGGGACGCTTGAGGTAGGCAACCAGGCCGTTGTTGTCCGGGCCTGGGACGACTTGGACAAGCTCGTAGCCGTCTTCGCCCCACTGGTCGAGGATCTGCTTCGTTGCGTGAACGATGAGCGGCACGGTGACGTATTCCCACTTGGTCATGATTCTCCTTGAGTCTCTGTGTGCCCGAGTCCCCGATGCGTCATCGGTACGAGCGTCTGCATGGACCGACAGCCGATCGTCCTCCAGGAGTGCGACCGGCCGATCACTGTCGTTCCCAACCCTAGCCGAGAACCCGTGCACCTACCGCCAGCCATGCCACAGTGTGAACACCGCTGACAGAAGAGAGTGGGGCGGGGCGATCATGACGATCGTCCCACCCCACTGTCCCTCAGGCTCTGTCTCTCAGGCTCCGTTTCTCAGGCTCTGCCTCTCAGGGCGTCCGGTGCTCAGTTACCGCCGAGCCCCGGCGCTTCGCCGCCACCGTCTCCACCGTCGCCGCCGTTACCACCGGTGCCGCCGCCGTTGTTACTGCCGCCGCCACCGCCGGTGCCACCGCCGGTGCCACCGCCGCCGCCGTTGTTACTGCCGCCACCACCGCCGCCGGTGCCGCCACCACCGTTCTGGCCGCCGCCTCCGGTACCGCCGCCGCCTCCGGTACCACCGCCGCCGCCCATGTACTTGCCGCTCGGCTTAGGGAATCCGGTGTTGCCCTTCGTCTCCTTGACCGCGTCATTCATATAGGCCTGCCAGGTCTTACCGGAGATCGTGGCACCGTAGACGTGTCCGCGGACAACGCCCTCGCTGTTGTTTCTCCAGTCGCGTGTACCTGACGGGTCACCTGTCCAGACCGCAGTCGACAGTGTCTTCGTGAACCCGAGCAACCAGGTGTGGCCGACATCGAAGTTCGTCGTACCGGTCTTTGCACCTGCTGGTGCTCCGATCTTCAGCTGGGTGGTGGTACCGCCGTTGAACGTCTGTGTCAGAGCGTAGGCGACACCCTTGGCCACCTCTTTGTCGAGGACTCGCTTACAGCCTTCTCCCGGCACGTCGATGTTCTTGCCTGAGCGGTCCTTGATGGAGACGATCGGCTTCGGGCCGCAGAATTCGCCCTCGTTCGCGAAGGTCGCGAATGCCGCGGCCATTGCAATCGGTGTTGTCTCCGTCGTGCCCAGAATCGAGGATGGTGACAGGGCCTGGATGAAGCCCGCCTTGTTCTTGAAGTCGAGCTTCTCGCCGCTGCCGTAGCGAATTCCAAGGTCCATAGCGGTGTCCATGATCTTGCACATGTTGAGCTGGTTGCCCATAGCCGCATAACCGGTGTTCACGGACTTCTTCGTCGCTTCCAGCGCGGTCATCGAGCCCTTGCCCTCACCGTCACCGGCGTTGTTCGGGTCCCAGTCACCGGCCATGTTCGGACAGCCCTCATACTTCCAGGAACTTGCAGGGAAGTTGCGCTTGGTAGCGTTGACCGTGGTGTTGAGACCTCGACCGGATTTCAGCCACGTGGCCAGCACGAAGGGCTTCCAAGTCGAACCGACCTGGAATCCGCCACCGCCGTTGTGCTTCCTGTCGACCGTGTAATTGATGCTGGTCTTCTTGTTCTTTTCGTTCTTCTTGACCTCGCCGACCGTGTATTCGCGGTTCTCGGCCATGGCGATGACCTCGCCCGTGCCCGGTTCGATCGTGACCAGAGCGTGTCCGGCGCCGGACGGATCGCCCACAGGAACACGCTTCTTGATCTCCTTGTCAGCGATCTTCTGAATGTCTGGGTTGAGGCTGGTCTTGATCGTCAGTCCGCCCCGCTGCAGGAAGGCGAGGCGCTCGTCGACGGTCTCGCCGAAGGTGTCATCATTCTTGATGACGTTTTCGACGTAGTCGCAGAAGAACTCTGCGTTGCTCTTGGCCGAGGTACAGCCGTTCGGCGTCTCATGCAGATCGAGGTCGAGGTCGGTCTTCACCGCCTTGTCGTATTCCTTCTGAGTGATGTGCTTGTACTTGAGCATCTGCCCCAGGACGGTGTTGCGGCGCTTCTTCACCTGATCGGGGAAACGCTGCGGGTTGAAGGCCGAAGGGTTCTGCACAATGCCGGCGAGCATCGCCGACTGCTCGATATTCAGGTCCTTCGCATCGATGCCCCAATACTTATGGGCGGCGGCCTGCACTCCGTAGGCGTTGGGTGAACCGGAGTAGTTGTTGATGTTCATGTAGCGGTTGAGAATGTCCTTTTTGTCGTACTTCTTCTCAACTGCCACCGCGAGTTTGGCTTCACGGAGCTTACGCGCATAGCCGGCCGTGCCTTCTGACTCCTTGGCCGCTGACACGCCCTCTTTGTCCGCTTCGGCATGGGCGTTCTCCGCCAGCACGTTCTTCACGTACTGCTGAGTCAGCGTTGATCCGCCCTGCGTTGTCGAGGACACCATATTGTGCACCGCTGCCCGCGCAATGCCCTCGATATCGACGCCGCCGTGTTCGAAGTACCGGTAGTCTTCGACGGCGATCGTCGCGTCCTGCATATGATCTGAGATCTCGTCGAGAGGCACTTCGACTCGATTCTGCCAGTAGAATTCCGCGATCTCCGAACCATCGGAGGCGAGCATCGTCGACTTCTCTCCCAGGTCCTGGATCTCCAGGGTCGCGGGAAGTGAATTGAAGATCTCGACGGCACTGTTTGCACTGGCAGTAGCTACACCGACTCCGGGGATGGCAAGACCGGCGGCGACGATTCCCGCCACCGCGCTCACGGCGACGAACTGGAGAAACGCGCCTGTCTTGGTCGGATTCGGATTTGACTCAGGAGACACCATGAAACCAAGTTTAGCTAATACGACTTGTGCAAGTTCTCAAAAATCATTGAGAACGTCAGACTCCAGGGACGAGCGTCAACAGGCTGACCTCGGGACGGCAGGCGAAACGCACCGGTGAGAAGGGCGAGAAACCCAATCCGGCGGAGATTTCGACGAGAGATTTTCGATAGGGAAACAGGCCTCTCGCGCGTGTCCGATCGAGGTCGCAGTTCGTCACCGGCGCGCCCCAGAAGGGCACCCGGATCTGTCCCCCGTGAGTGTGCCCGGTCATGATGAGGTCAGCCCCCGCCGAGGTGAACGCCTCCAGCGTCCGCGAATAGGGCGCATGCGTGACCCCGACTTTCACCCCAGCTTCAGAATCGAAGCGAGGGTAGTCGAACGCGTCAGGGCCGCGGCCCTGACCGTCGCTGGGCTGGATCCGGTCCCGGTCGATGTGGGAGTCCCCCAGGCCGCAGAAGTCGATGCGGGTCCCACGGATCGTCAGAGTTGCCTCGGCGTTGTCGAGGAAATGCCATCCGCGGGTGCTGCTGGGCGTGTCACCGGTCGACACTTCGCTCACTGTTTCGTCTCTGGCCTCGAACCCGCGGATCAGGGCTTTCACGTCGAGGTCGGGCTGTGTGCGGTGCTTGACCTCGGAGGGGGACCGCAGGTAGGTGGCTGGGTTCTTCGCCTTGGGTGAGAAGAAGTCGTTGGATCCGAGGACGAAGACGCCGGGTACATCAAGAAGTCCGTCGAAGACGTCGAGGACAGTGGGCACGATGTCTGCAGAGAGGTTGTCTCCGGTGTTGACGACGACATCCGGTTCCAGTCGTGTCAGCGCTTTGACCCAGGCGGCCCGGTGCTTCTGCCAGGGCGCCAGGTGCAGATCGGAGACGTGCAGCATCCGGACGCTCTGTGCACCGGCCGGCAGGATCGGCAGAGTGTGGCGGCGGACGGCGAAGAGGTGCGGTTCGATGACCGCGCCCCAGATTCCAGCCGCCGCGGGGACTGCAAGGGCGCCGGCGAATAGTGCACGCTTCTTCATTCGTCCAACTCTAGTCGGCCTCGGGATCCCGGCCTGGACCCGGCCCTCGAGCTTCCGTCATAGTGGGCTCCCGTTCGAAGAATCACGCGTTCTCGAACGCGAGCCCACAATCACAGACTGCCAACGGCACCTCAGGCAGGGAACGCGACCGGCTTGTCGTGTTCATCGGCGGCACGGG
Source organism: Brevibacterium sp. UCMA 11752 (assembly GCF_021532235.1). NCBI lineage: Bacteria > Bacillati > Actinomycetota > Actinomycetes > Micrococcales > Brevibacteriaceae > Brevibacterium > Brevibacterium sp. UCMA 11752. The sequence continues at coordinate 3,918,361 of NZ_JACBOS010000003.1, forward strand.
CCGTGCGGCGGCGATGCAGATGCTTCATCCGGCGCTGCCCCACGAGCCTGCAGACAAGGTAGATGAGGAAGGAGATCGTGGTGACGAATGGGCTGATCGGCACCACAGGCGAGCCCAGTGCGATGAGGATGCCGCCGACGGAGGCGGTGACCGCGAAGATGACGCTGAACACCGGCACCCACACCGGGGAGGCCGAGAGCTGGGTGGCCGCCGCGGCTGGAGTGATGAGCAGAGCCAGGACCAGGAGGACGCCCACGACCTGCACGCTCAATGCCACGGCCAGACCGAGGACGAGCATGAACACGATCGTCAGCCCGGACACAGGCACCCCTTTGGCGCGTGCCACCTCGGGGTCGAGGCTGGCGAACATGAGTGGTCGCCAGATGACGGCGAGCACGAGGAGCACGATCAGCGAGCACACGACGAGGGTCATGATCTGGCCCGGGGTGATGGCTACGATCTGCCCGGTCAACAGGCCGAATTTGCTGGCGGCACGTCCGTCGTAGAGGGCGAGGAACAGAATCGCGAGGCCCAGCCCGAAGGGCATGAGCACACCGATGATGGCGTTCTTCTCCGAGGCTTTGGCCCCGCCGATGCCGATGATGAGTGCGGCGATGATTGAGCCGATGATGGACCCGCCGACCACATCGAAACCGATGAGGAGGGCAAAGGCGGCACCGGCGAACGAGAGTTCGGAGACGCCGTGGACAGCGAAGGGAATGTCGCGGGCCATGACGAAGACGCTGATGAGTCCGCCGACGACGCCGAGCAGTCCGGCGGCGATGAGCGAGTTCGTCAGCAGCGCCACCAGTTCGCCGTAGTCCTCGAAGGTGAACAGGCTGCCGAAGATCTCCTGAGCCGACATCAGATCGCACCTCGTTCCATGCTCATCTCGTCCTCGTGGACGTGGTGATCCACGCATTCGGCTTCGCCGCCGACCACGATGAGCCGACCGCCTACCCGGACGACTTCGACCGGGGAACCATAGAGTCGGGTCAGCGATTGGGTGGTCATGACCTCTGCGGGGGTGCCGACGAGGAAGTGGCCGCCGACGATGTAGAGGACGCGGTCGACGTAGGGCAGGATCGGGTTGATCTCGTGGGTGACGAAGACGACTGAGGTGTTGCGTTTGACTCGCTGCTCATGGAGCAGGTTGGCCACGACCTTCTGATGGTGGATGTCCAGGGACAGCAGCGGCTCGTCACAGAGAAGCACCGAGGGGTCGTTGGCCAGGGCCTGAGCCACGCGCAGTCGCTGCAGCTCACCGCCGGACAGGGTCCCGGCTGGGGCGTCCGCGTATTCTCGGGCGCCGACGGATTCGAGGAGTTCATCGACCAGCTGTCGGCGGCGTTTCAGGAACCGGCCGGGGCCCCAACGGTGTCCGTCGATGCCCATCCGTACCAGATCGCGACCCCGCATCGGGGTGTGTTGGTCGATTCCGCGCTGCTGGGGGATGTAGCCGATGGCCGAGTTCCCCGAGTGGACATTCCGGCCATTGATCTCAGCCGAGCCGGTGGACAGCGCATGCTGGCCCAACAGCACCTTGAGCAGCGAAGTCTTTCCTGTCCCGTTCGGGCCCAGCACCGCCACGAACTCCCCCGGCGCGACGTCGAGATCGAGGTCGTGCCAGAGCACACGCTCTCCGAATCGCAGTTCGGCATCGCGCAGACGGATCACCGGAGGGTGATCGGCGGATGCGGTCTGCTTGGGAGTAGCGTCGGAATCAGTGGCCATTCTCAGTGTTCATGTCCTTCGAGCGCAGTGGAGATTTCGGTGATGTAGTCGCCCATCCAATCCGCGTAGTGCGCATCGGCCGGCATCGTCTCGCCGAGGTCGACGACCGGAACATCGGATTTCTCAGCCGTAGATTTCAGCTGCTCTGCCTGTGGACCTGCCGCTTGAGTATTGTACCCAAGCAGCACCGCCTCGCCCGAGGAGATCTGCTCCTCGGCCTTCTTCAGCACCAGAGGCGGCACGTCATTGCCCTCTTCCACCGCTTCAAGGAACTCATCGGAGGTGATGTTCTTCAGTCCCATGTCCTCAAACAGCCACAGCGGCACGGGTTCGGTCGCCGCGACCTCATCTCCACTATGTTCTGCCTTGGCGTCGTCGATCTGAGACTGCAGCTTCTCCAGCGTCTTCTTATAGTCATCCGCGTTGGCTGCGAAGTCATCCTTGTGCTCAGGCTCAGCCTCGCCGAGGTGGGTTGCGACCTCATCGACGAGCTTCGTCATCGTGGGGACGGAGTACCACAGATGTTCGTTGAATTCCCCGTGTTCGTGGGCTTCCCCGTCACCATGGTCGTGACTCTCTTCTTCGCCGTGGTCGTGGGTTTCATCCTCGCCGTGGTCGTGGGCGTGGCCACCGGCTTGGGCTTCCTCGTCGCCATGGTCATGGCCCTCATTGCCGACCCCTTCAGATCCGGGCAGGCCCGAGATCGAGACTGTATCGATGGTATCGACGTCGACGTCGGAGGCCTCGAGCATCGTGGTCATGAACGAGTCGTAGCCGCCTCCGTTCTGCACCACCAGATCGGCCTTCGACAGCTTCAATCGGTCCTGGGTCGTCGCCTCATAGGAATGAGGGTCCTGGTTGGGATCGTCAATGACCGCCGTGACCTTCGCGAAGTCCCCGGCCACCTGGGACACGATGTCGGCGTACACATTGGTCGAGGTCACGACCGAGAGATCGGCGTTCTTGGAGTCCGCGCCGGATGCGCCTGACCCGCAACCGCTCAGTGCGAGAACAGCAGTGAGGGCAGCAGCTCCGGATGCGATGCTGAGTCGGGAAGAACGCATGGTGGGCCTTTCAGAGTGTGAGCGGTGATCAATGAATCAACCTCGAACACAATACTCAGCCTGGCGCCCCACCACTAATATAAATATTTATATATAGCAACTTGTTTATGTGTCCTCGCCGCGCTCGATCTGCTCCGAGTTCGAAGACGTTCCGGCAATGTCGAACGCCCGAGAGCAAGGCTCCCGGGCGTTCGATACGGCTATTCGACTGCTCAGGCCGCCTGTGCCTCGACCTTCTTCGCCAGCAGGGCGGCGATCTGCACCGTGTTCAGAGCAGCGCCCTTGCGGAGGTTGTCGTTCGCGACGAACAGGACGAGTCCCTTGCCCTCCGGGGAAGACTGGTCGGCGCGGATGCGGCCTACGAAGCTTGCGTCCTTGCCGGCCGCCTTCAGCGGTGTGGGCACATCATCAAGTTCGACACCGGGTGCCTCAGCGAGCACCTCGGTGGCCCTGGCCGGGGTGATCTCGGAGTCGAACTCCGCGTGGATGCTCAGGCTGTGCCCGGTGAACACGGGAACGCGCACGCAGGTGCCGGCGACGAGGAGATCCGGCTTACCGAGAATCTTGCGGCTTTCGTTGCGCAGCTTCTTCTCTTCGTCGGTCTCGAGCTCACCGTCGTCGACGATGGACCCTGCCATGGGCAGGACGTTGAATGCGATGGGCTCGACGTAGTTGTCCGGCGCAGGCAGAGTCACGGCGCTGCCGTCGCGAGCCAGCTTGCGGGAATCTGCAACCCCGGCTTCGAGCTGACCGGCGAGTTCCTCGACTCCGCTCACACCCGATCCCGACACTGCCTGGTAGGTGCTGACGATGAGCCGCTTGAGTCCGGCGGCGTTGTCGAGCGCCTTGAGGACCGGCATAGCGGCCATCGTGGTGCAGTTCGGGTTGGCGATGATGCCCTTGGCCACCGCGTCGAGAGCCTCAGGGTTGACCTCGCTGACGACGAGTGGAACCTCGGGGTCGGATCTCCAGGCCGATGAATTGTCGACCACGGTGACTCCGGCCGCGGCGAAACGCTCCGCCTGCGCCCGGGAGGTGGCTCCACCGGCGGAGAACAAGGCGATGTCGAGTCCGCTGGGGTCCGCCTCGGCGGCGTCTTCGACGGTGATCTTCTCACCGTTGAACTCGATGACCTTGCCTGCAGACCTCGCCGAGGCGAAGAGCCTCAGGCTCTTGATTTCGAATCCTGGGTTGTCTGCCAGCAGGTCGAGCATGACGCCGCCCACCTGGCCTGTTGCTCCGACTACTCCGATATTGACGCTCATCGTCCGGTACCTCCGTAAACCACTGCTTCGTCGTCTTCACTGTCGAGTCCGTACGCGGCATGCGCGGCGCGGACTGCGTCGTCGAGAACATCTGCTCTCGTGACGACGCTGATGCGGATCTCCGAGGTGGAGATCATGTCGATGTTGACCTGGGCTTCGCTCAGCGCTTCGAACAGGATGGCGGTCACCCCGGGGTGAGAGCGCATGCCCGCACCGACGACGGAGAGTTTGCCGATCTGGTCGTCGTAGCGAACCTGGTCGAAGCCGATCGAGGCCTTCACCGCGTCGAGGGCTTCGAGCGCCTTGGCGCCATCGTCCATCGGCAGGGTGAACGAGATGTCGGTCTTGGCCGGCTCTCGTGTGGAGATATTCTGCACGATCATGTCGATGTTGATCTCTGTCGCAGCCATGGTGTTGAAGATCTCGGCGGCTTTGCCAGGAACGTCGGGAACGCCGACGATCGTGACCTTGGCCTCCGAGCGATCATGGGCGACTCCGGAAATGATTGCCTGTTCCATGTTGGACTCCGTTTCTGATTCCGCTGCCGGGGCCTTCGCTCCCCGTGTCGGCCGGAAGGCTTCAGGAATGGGTGAGTCAGTCACCCAGGTGCCTTGCTTACGTGAGAATGAGGACCGTACGTGCACCGGCACGTTGTAGCGGCGGGCGTATTCGACACACCGGAGCATGAGGACCTTGGCGCCCGAAGCCGCCATCTCCATCATCTCCTCGTAGCCGATCTCATCGATCTTGTGCGCGGTCGGCACGATGCGAGGATCGGCGGTGAAGACGCCGTCGACGTCGGTGTAGATCTCGCACACGTCGGCATCCAGTGCCGCCGCGAGGGCTACCGCGGTTGTATCCGATCCGCCGCGTCCCAGTGTGGTGATGTTCTTCGCTGTCTGGCTGACTCCCTGGAATCCGGCCACAATGGCCACGTATCCCTGGTCAAGTGCCGAGCGGATTCGGCCTGGCGTGACGTCGATGATGCGCGCCTTGCCGAACTGCTCGTCGGTGATGACACCGGCTTGGGAGCCTGTGAATGACTGTGCTTCCTCGCCGAGGTTGGCGATCGCCATGGCAAGAACCGCCATGGAGATGCGCTCACCGGCAGTGAGGAGCATGTCGAGCTCACGGGCTGGGGGCATCGGAGAGACCTGTTGGGCCAAGTCGATGAGATCGTCGGTGCTGTCTCCCATGGCCGACACCACGACAACAACTTCGTGACCGGCCTGACGGTTCTCGACAATTCGCTTGGCCACCCGCTTCACCGATTCCGCATCGGCTACCGAGGACCCGCCAAACTTCTGGACGACTATGCTCACTGCAGTCTCTTCCTTATCGCTGATAAGTTCCGTGCCGGGCGATCGATTCCATGCTTCCGAACATGGTTGTCTCGTGCTTGCATCGATCAGGATTTCAGCCGTGTCGGCTCTCCGGCACCTTGACCATTGTATGAGGTCAGCCGTTTCACTTCACCTTCGCCCGTCATTCAGACACTGCTCAGGTCCCCGGGTTCTACGTCGTGGATCCACTGAGATCCCCGAGCTGCTAACGATCGCGGGCGTTTCGCCAGTGACGCGTTCTGCTCGTCTCAGTCGGGCCGAACGTTGACGGTGAAAAGGTCGCCAGGTTGGCAATCGAGCACTTGGCACAATGCGATGAGCGTGGAGTATCTGATGGCTTTGGCGCGGTTGTTCTTGAGCACCGACAAGTTAGCCAAGGACACATCGACAAGCCTCGAGAGCTCAGTCAGACTCAGCCCTCTCTGCGTCAGCACCGAGTCAAGATGACAGACGACGTGCAGCGACTCGAATTCCTCGACCATCAGACGAGGCCCTCGAGTTCTTCCTGGGCCTTCTGCCCCGACTTGAAACAGCGGCGCAGCAGCTCGACTCCACCGACGACACCCAAGAGCACGAACGCCTGGACGGTCGTCACGCCGGGGCCGACATCATCGGCGATGTCGAGGTCGCGCGAGACCATGTTGCTGCCCAGCACCATGGCAGCGAAGTACACCAACCACCCGACGGCGATGACGCTCTCGAGTACCCCGAGCGCATTGATCGACCGAGCAGTGAACGGGTCGCCCTTGGCGATGCCCCGGATCACAGGCACTATCGAGACCGCGGCGACGACGGCGGTGAGTGTCAGAACGATCTTCGCAATGAGAAGGAGCACCAGCGTCGCGGTGGCCAGATCGGTGGTCGCCACTGTTATCTGAGTCAAGCCACTCAGCGTTGCCTCCGCCCCCGGGAAATCGAGCGCGGCTGCCGCGTCGGATTCGAATTCAAGCGGAAGCCTGATCTGCGCATGAGCAAGGTCGGTGACCAGCTCGGTCACGGCAAAGATCACGTAGAACGCGAGCGCCATTCCGACCCAGAGTTCGTAGCCCGTGCCCAGGGCCTTCTGTTTGGCAGCGCCGTCTCCGCGCTTCATCCCACCCTTGAGACTTCCGCTGACGGTGTCGTCTGGCTCCTCGGGCAGTTCGCTGCGTCCGTTTTCCTGTGTCATGATCCTGCCTTCTCTTCGTGGCGAATCCCGGTGGGAACGTCAAGTCTCCGGCCCAGATCCACCGCATCGACTCGCAAATGGTTATCGTTAGTCGATATATCGATAAACAATATACTTCACGATAATCGATATGGTGTCAAGGACAGGGATCGAACGACTGCTGACGACAGAAGACGAGCACTGACGGCAAGACGAGCACTGACCAGAGGAACGATCAGCAGAGGCGGAGCTGTGGAGTCAGATCAGTCCATTTCGCGGCGGCCGGAGAAAGCACGCCCGAGAGTGACCTCGTCGGCGTATTCAAGGTCTCCCCCGACGGGCAGTCCCGAGGCCAGCCTGGTCACGGTCACTCCCAGAGAGTTGAGCAGCCGCACGAGGTAGGTGGCTGTGGCTTCACCCTCGAGGTTGGGGTCGGTGGCGATGACACATTCCTTGACCTCACCGTCCTGCAGACGCGGCATCAGCTCTTTGATACGCAGATTGTCGGGACCGACTCCTGCCATGGGGTCGATCGCGCCGCCGAGGACGTGGTAGAGGCCCCTGTATTCGCGGGTGCGTTCGATGGCGACGACATCCTTCGGCTCTTCGACGACGCAGATCATCGAACGATCACGACGCGGATCCTGACAGACGGTGCACTCTGCCTCCTCAGAGACATTGCCGCAGATATCGCAGAAGCGCACGCGCTTCTTCACTTCGGTCAGGGCCTGAGCCAGGGCGCTGACATCGGCGGATTCAGATTGGAGAATGTGGAACGCCAGCCGCTGCGCGGACTTCGGGCCAATGCCCGGAAGCTTGCCGAATTCCTCGACCAGGTCCTGCAGGGCACCTTCGTAAACCGCGCTCATACTTCTCTTTCATCAATGATTTCGCCGCCGAGGACGCGTGCGATCACGGCCACGCCGATCTGTGGAGCTTCCGAGACATCGAGATCCGTCTCCGGATCATAATCGTCTTCGTCGGCACCGGAGCGTTGGGCCTGAGCACCTGCGCTGTCGTCCACCGCACCGTTTCCGGGCAATGAGCCGTTCGCATCCTGCGGGTACGCGTTTGCTCCGGTCTGGGCCGGTTGCTGTGTGGTGGCGCCTCCGTGCTTCTCGGCCAGAGCGGCGAAACGGGATTTGAATGGCTTCGCGCCCCCGTGTCCCTGAGGTCGCGAGGACTGTGCCGATTGAGCCTGCGACTGCGGTTGCGAAGTTGGCTGTGCCGCAGAATCCGACAGTCCCATATCCCCATCTGCGTAGTCACCGAGGAAGTCGAGATCATCATCCTCTGGAGGAGGCACCACCAGCGCTCCCACTTCCACAGCTCCCGAACCCGCGCTCGTGGACTCGTCGATTGGATCGTTCGACGAAGCCTCGCCGTCTGAGGAACCACCGAAGTTCGGGGCGCCGGCGTTCCGGCCGTCAGCGCTCGGGGCACCAGCGTTCGGGTCGCCAGCACTTGGCCCATCGTGCCAGGTCGGCTCCTCCCACCGTGGCTGCACATACTCCATGGGTGCGTCCGGTGTCGTCTGTGATGTGGTGGGCGCCTGCGATGCAGTAGGCGCCGGTGACGTGGTGTGCGCCAGTGGATCACCTTCCGATTGCTGATCGGACGCATGGTCGGAAGGGCCGCTGAAGAAGTCATCGTCCGAGAGATCGGGCACGACGATATCCGAATCCGCCGCTGGATCGTCAGGCTCTGCGGCCTCCCGGGCTGGCTCGTCGATCATCGGCTTGTTGGACTCCGACAGTCCCTGGGATTCTGTAGATTCCTCTGGATCTTCGGACGCCGCGGGCTCGTCGACCCGTTGCGATTGATCGGCCGACCCGGCGAGGCCGTCCGGGCCGGGCTGTTCACCCGACGTGAATTCTTCACTCGAGCCGGGTTCTCCTCCTGGTCCAGAGTGGCTGCCTGAATCGTCGCTGGCCTGAATAGGCACGTCCGTTGAGGTGTCGGGTTCGGAGTCAGTCGGTGACTGTGGAGCTTCATGTGACGCCGGCTGTTCTCCCTCCTCGTCGTCGTCGGACCAAGGACCTTGAGGAGAGCCGCTGGTCTCCCAGAATTTCTCGTGATCAACCTGCGGCTTGTCGACCTCGCGAGTGCCGACGACCGCGGCGACTTCCTGAGGGCTGGGTCGCCTCTGTGTGGGAGCCTGCCCACGATTGCCGGCGGCCTCATTCGCCACCGGTGCCGAGGCGCCCTTGCCACCGCTTCCGCGCCCGGCATCCGCCTGACTCGAATTTCCACCTATACGACCGACGTCGCCGATATCGATGCGAGCTTGGATGCCGAGGACATCATTGATCGCCATCGCCAGCTTCGCTGCGTGGTCTCTCTGCTGGAAGCCCTGGACGGAACCGGCGTTGTTGAATCCGAGGTAGACGACACCCTCAGAGAACGACTGCGGGATCGCATTCGCAGCAATGATCGCCCTGGTCAGGCGACTGCGTTTCTCGACCGCCGCGAGGATGCTCGGCCAGGCCCGTCGAATGGCTTCGATCTCGCCACCGATGTTGCCCGCACCGGCTACGGCGACGCTTTCCGGAGCAGAGCCAGCGCCTGGGGCTGATTCCTGAGATGGCGCACTGACTTCTGGCTCACGCTGCGCTCGAGGTTCCGGTGCAGGTCGGGCCTGCCCCGCCTCATCATGAGGCGCCTGAGCCTGGTTCTGGGGTGCTTGCGCCTGGGCAGTCTGCTCCTGCGGAGCAGTTTCGACCACGGGCTCTTCACGAGGTTCCGCTTCTGCGGCTGCGTTCGCTGACAGTGATGGGTCTGGAGCCGAGCGCGGTGGCTCGTTGAGCATGGATTCCGCAGCGACAGCCATCTCGGCGAGGTCGTCGAAATCATCATGTGGTGCTTGGCTTGAGGCCTGCGCAGCGGGAGCCTGCGCAGGCTGTGCCTGAGGTGACTGCGTTGCCTGCGCCGAACTCGACGGCGCAGCTTCTCGCTGCTGGGCACCGGCAGCCGGCTGGGCAGTGTTGTCCTGCATTCCATCCTGCGGGGCGGGCGGAATGTTCTCAGCCGTTCCGGATGCGGACATGCCGATCCGACGTTCCATCCGTTCGACACGGCTGAGCACGGCATCACGGCTGCGGCCCGAACCGGGTAGGAGAATACGCGCGCAGATCAGCTCGAGCTGCAACCTCGGCGAGGTTGCTCCTGACATTTCGGTCAGACCCTGGTTGAGAAGGTCGGCGGCACGCGAAAGTTCGCCCTGACCGAACCCTCTGGCCTGCAGAGTCAGCCGTTCGAGGCGGTCGGGAGGGACCTCCGGCAGGAAGGCATGAGCGGCCTCGGGAGCAGCATTGATGACGATGAGGTCGCGCATGCGCTCGAGCAGGTCCTCAACGAAGCGACGCGGATCCTGACCGGACTCGATGACACGTTCGACGGCCCGGTACACCCCGCCGCCGTCACCGGCGGAGAACGCATCGACGATATCGCTGAGCAGGGAGTCAGGAGTGTAGCCCAACAGTGCGATGGCTCCGGCGTAGTCGACACCGTCGGGACCCGAACCGGCGATGAGCTGGTCGAGGACGGACAGTGTGTCACGCACGGAACCGCCGCCGGCGCGCACGACGAGCGGCAGCACACCCTTGGCGACCTGCACACCTTCGCGGTTGCACAGATCTTCCATATAGTTGCCCAGCGCCTCGGGCGGAACCAACCGGAACGGGTAATGATGGGTCCGCGAGCGGATCGTGCCGATGACCTTCTCGGGCTCGGTCGTCGCGAAGATGAACTTGATGTGAGGCGGCGGCTCTTCGACGATCTTGAGCAGAGCATTGAAGCCCTGCGAGGTCACCATATGAGCCTCATCGAGGATGAAGACCTTGTACCGGTCGCGTGCCGGGGCATAGATCGCACGCTCACGCAGGTCACGGGCATCGTCGACACCGTTGTGGCTGGCCGCGTCGATCTCCACGACGTCGAGGGATCCCGGGCCGCCGTTGGCCAGGTCCTCACAGCTCGGGCACTCACCGCAGGGCACAGGAGTCGGACCCTTGGCACAGTTGAGGCACCTCGCCAGGATCCGAGCCGAGGTGGTCTTGCCGCAGCCTCGGGGGCCGGAGAACAGATAGGCATGGTTGATGCGGCCACGTTCGATCGCGGCCTTCAGCGGATCGGTCACATGCTCTTGACCGATGACCTCATCGAAGGTCTCTGGGCGGTATCTTCTGTACAGTGCGGTGGACACGCCCCTAGCCTAATGCCAACGGCTGACACGACACACGGACCGCTCCTCGACGCCACGGTGACCTGCAGCCCATCGCCGCACCCAATGCCCGGTGCAGTCCGTTGTAAGCGGCGGTGTGAATCGGGCACGATAGAGACTATGAGCCACTCCACCCCCGATTCCCCCGACAACTCCCCTGCCGAAAACGACCCTGCGAAGACCTACCGCATCGGACACAAAGAGCGCGACGAAGCGATCGAAGTCCTGCGCGAAGCCGCCGGCGACGGCCGTATCACAGTTGAGGAACTCGACGAGCGCATGGAGAAGGTCCATGCCGCCCGGTTCCCGATCGATCTCGACGAGGTCCTCTCCGACCTCACCACCGATCTGCCCTCCGATCGCTTCCGTCCCGGCGCCTCTCTCACCCGATCAACTCCCGCAGGGCAGGCCATCGAGACAGGAGAGCCATTGGTCATCAGGGCCGGCTGGGAGAACGAGCTCCGTCGCGCCAAATGGCAGGTCCCTCCCTATATCCGGTGCCACCCGACAGGGGCGAACATCGAACTGAACTTCCTCGAGGTCGAGACCGGCCTCGAGGTCATCGATGTCGAAGTCGTCGCCGGCATGGGGTCTGTGATCGTCGTCATCCCCGATGACTGGGCCGTCAACATCGACTCCCTGTCCAAATCATGGGGTTCGGTGAAGTCCGTGGTCAACGCCGTTCCAGAGGGCCGCAAGCCGATCATCCGAGTCACCGGTTCGGTCGGCATGGGTTCCTTCCGCGCCCGTTTCGCGAATTTCCTCGACCGCCGCCGGATGGCCAAGTGATGGAACCCGGTCTCGGCGCGGTCATCTTCCTCATCCTGGCCATCATCGTGGTCGTCAGTGTGGGTGCCTTCCTCGTCTACCGGGTGATGAATCGTCCCGATGCGCACATCGGCTCGCGCCTTCCCAAAGACGATCCCCCCGCCGAGGCGGGACCTGAGGACGGCAGGGACTCGCACCGAAATCCTTGAAATCCGTGCCGGGCCATGGTCGACTCGTGACATGGTCGATGTCCGGATCACCCGCATCGAGCCCGACGATGTCGACGGGCTCACGCGTTGGCACGGCCTCATGCGTCAGGCCTACACTGCTGATCGAACCGCACCCTGGTGGCAGAGTCTCGAATCCACCCTCACCCAGTTCGCCCACCCGCGTTCGGACAAGGTGGACATCGCACTCCTGGCCCACCTCGGCGAGGAGGCCATCGGCGGTGCGGAGATCAACATCGTCACCGATGCTCCCGCCGATGTCGAGATCGGGGTTGTGCCCGACTGCCGGCGCCGGGGTCACGGCACCTCGATAGCCGGAGTCGTCGAGGAACTGCTGCGCGGGCGCACGGAGCTGGTCCAGACCGAGACCTACTGCCCGGAGGGCGTTGCCTTCGCTCAGGCCCAGAGCCTGCGCATCGGCAACCAGGAACATCGCCTCCTGCTCGACCTGCCGGCCTACCTGAACGACGATGCGAACCGCTACAAGAACCCGGATGCGAAGTCGCGTCTGACCACAGCGCCCGATCCTTCCCTGTCGATCACCTCATGGATCGGCGGCTGCCCGGACGAAGCGGTCGAGGATTGGGCGAGGCTGCGTGAACAGATGGACGAGGATGTCCCCGTCGGCGAACTCACTCGCACCCTCAAACATGCCGGTGCGAGCGCAATTCGCACCCATGAGGAGCGGATGGCGGAGCAGGGCTGGATCCTCGTCAGCTCGATCGCGCACAGCGACGACGACTCCAGCGGCCCTGCCCCTGTCGGCTATACGGAGATCATGGTCTCCCGCCACGAACCGGACATCGTCATCCAGGAGGACACCTTCGTCGAGGGTGCGTATCGCGGTCGCGGCATCGGACGCGGACTCAAGGTCGCGAACATGCGCCAGCTCCACGACGTCCCGGAGGCCGCCCAGGCTTCATGGGTCCAGACCTACACAGCGGCGGGCAACAGGCCGATGCACGCGCTCAACCGGGATCTCGGCTTCTTCTCTGCGGATTCCATGACCGCGCTCGAGGGACGTTTCGACTACAGTTGAGTGTGAAAGTTCCGGCTAACTGAGTGAAGCAGGCACCCGTGTCCTCCAACATCCTCATCACCGTCTTGGTGTTCATCGTCGTCATCATCATCACGGTGATCATCGTCCGCAGGCGCGCCGCGAGCCGCCGCAAGTTCGAAGAGAACGCGGCCGCACCCCGCCGGCCGCAGGATCCGTTCGCCCCCGAACAGAACACCGGCGGGGATCCGGAGACGATCAAGGCCGGTGACCTGCTCGAATTCGGCAATGAGAAGTTCTTCGTCCGCGGCACCCTGCGCATCTCCGAGGGCGGCTACGACTGGGCCGAGCACTTCTTCCAGGCCGACCAATCCGCCACCCGCCTGTGGCTGACCGTCGAAAAGGATCCCGACCTGCAGGTCTCCCGGTGGAGTGATCGCCCCGAGCTCGACATCGAGCCCAAGGCCAAGACCATTACGATCGAGGGCACCGAGTACAAACTCGTCGAGCACGGGACCGCCTCCTACCGCTCCGAGGGCACCACCGGCCTCAATGAGAAGGGCGGCGTGGACTACGTCGACTACGAGTCCGATGACCACAAGCTGCTCGCCTTCGAACGCTTCGACCACGGCCGTTGGGAAGTGAGCACCGGCGAATCGATCCCGGTCGGCTCCTTCACCATCTATTCGGGCAGCTGATGACACTCACTCCCTCATTGACCGAGCCGGTGCCGACCCAGCACGTGAGCGTCGACGTGGCATTCGCCGATACGTCCGCCCAGGCGCTGACCTTCAGCCTCGAACACGGCCGCATCACCCCTCTGGCCTCAGACTTCATCGACCTGCCGTCGTCGAATGGGCAGGAGCGCTCGCGTCTCGAACTCCACGTCATCGGCTCCTCCCACCAGGTCATCCTGAGCGAGAACGACGCTGACTCATTCATCGAAACCTTCGCCTGCCTCAGCGAGGATGAGCATCCTGGCTGGGATACGACCCGCACCACTGCTGGAACCTGGTCGGGTTTCGCCCGACATCAGTTCCGATGCGAGCTGACAGATGTGGCCGGCAGCTTCAGTGATGCCGCCGCCGAGGTGGTGGCCCGTTCGAGTGCCCACGACCGTCACCTCGTCGTCGACTTCCCCGGTGAACCGGGTGCGCTCACAGCATTGGCGCTCACAGACAGGACAGCTGAGCAGGTCTCCTGGCAGAGCTGGCACTGCTATCCGCAGCACCGACAGATCGTGCACAGCCACAGTCAGCTGAGGAGGAGATCATGAGTCGCGATCCCAACGTCTCCATGGGCGGAGGCTCCTTCAACTTCGACGCCGAGAACGGGCGCGGCTCCGGCGGCGGAGACCGCGGATCCGGGGGCAATCGCGGCTCCGGGCCCTCGAACAACAACTCCGGCGGCCCGAAGAGACGCTCCGGGTGCGCCACCGTCGTCATTCTCATCGTCATCGTCCTGATCCTCGGCAACATCATGAATGGCTGCACGGATGACTCGGACGGCTCGGGTGGCGGTGGCGGAGGATTCTTCTTCCTGCCCTTCTTCGGTGGCAGCTCCAGCAGCACAGGATCGAACTATGGCGACGGCTCTGGATTCCGCGGCGGCGGACCCGGCACAGGCAAATGACAGCGTTCGCGGCAAATGACAGCACCGGCAGCACTCTGAAAGGCAATCATGTTGGCAGAACTCTTCCTTGAGATCGGGATCGTCCTCTCCTACGCTGTGAGCGGCCTCGCGCTCATGCTCATCGGCTACTTCGTCGTCGACCTCCTCACCCCCGGAAAGCTGCACGTCATCCTCTGGCAGCAGAAGTCGAAGAATGCCGTGATCCTCGTCGCCTCCGACCTCCTCGGTGTGGCGATCATCGTCATCGCCGCGATCCGGGCCAGCTCGGATGACTTCGTCTTCGGCATCATCTCCACCCTGGTCTTCGGCATCGTCGGCATCATCCTCATGGCCCTGAGCTTCCTGCTCATCGACGCCTTCACCCCCGGCAAGCTCGGCGACATGATCAAACCCGATGCGTTTCACCCTGAAGTCTGGGTCAATGCCTCCGCTCACGTGGGCATCGCGGGCATCATGGCCGCAGCGCTCCTTTGAGTTCACCGACAGAGTCCAGTAACGCCGATACCATCGGCGGCAGCAGACCGATCACGCTGCCGCTGAAGCCAGGACCCGCCCGCTTCTTCGTGCTTCTGGCCGTCTTCATCTGCGCCAGCTGCGGCATGGTCTACGAGCTCGCGCTCGTCGCACTCGGCTCCTACCTCCTCGGCGACACAATTGTTCAGGCCTCGATCGTCCTCTCGGTCATGGTCTTCGCGATGGGCATCGGGTCCCTGGCCACGAAGCGCCTGACCGAGTTCGCCGCAGTCGCCTTCGCCCTCATCGAGGCGGCCCTGGGCATCATCGGCGGGCTCTCGGTCATCCTGCTCTACCTCGCATTCGCCTTCGCCGACGTCTACACCGTGGCGATGGTCGCCCTCGCCTTCGTCATCGGTGCTCTCATCGGCGCGGAGATCCCCCTGCTCATGGAGCTCGTCCAACGCATCCGTGCGCAGAAGGCCTCCAGTGCCGTGGCCGATCTCTTCGCAGCGGACTACGTCGGCGGGCTCGTCGGCGGCCTCGCCTTCCCGTTCATCCTGCTTCCGGTCTTCGGTCTGCCCAGAGGCGCTCTGGCTGTGGGGATCACGAACGCCGTCGTCGGCATCCTCATCGTCCTCTGGCTCTTCCGCACCGAGATCCGCACCCGCACACAGGTGATTTTGGCGGGCCTGCTCGTCCTCATCGTCGGCGGACTCACCGTGGTCTGGGTGTTCACCGACGACATCGAGATGACGACCCGCCAGCGTCTCTACCGCGACCCGATCGTGTACTCCCAGCGCACGGACTATCAGGAGATCGTGCTCACCGAATCGCAGAAGACCGGGGACACGAGGCTCTATCTCAACGGAGACCTGCAGTTCGCCTCGGCCGACGAATACCGTTATCACGAGTCCCTTGTCCATCCGCTCATGGACGGCCCCAAGCGCAATGTCCTCGTCCTCGGCGGCGGGGACGGCCTGGCCGTGCGGGAGATACTGAAGTACCCCGACGTCGAATCAGTGACGCTCGTCGACCTCGACCCACGCGTCCTCGAACTCGCGAAGACCTCGGACCACTTCACCGACTTCAACGAAGACTCCCTCGACGACCCTCGGGTGAGAACCATCGCCGCGGACGCCTTCACCTGGCTGCGTGAAGCCGAGCACACCGCCTACGATGCGGTCATCGCCGACCTGCCCGACCCCGACGATGTGGCCACCTCGAAGCTCTACAGCATCGAGTTCTACGGTCTCATCAAGCAGGTGATGTCCCCCGAGGCCCGCCTCGTCGTCCAGGCCGGCTCCCCGTACTTCGCGCCGGAGGCGTATTGGGGCATCGGAGAGGCTGTCGCCGAGGCGGGCCTGACCACCACGCCCTATCACGTCGATGTCCCCAGCTTCGGTGACTGGGGCTATTTCCTCGCCGATGCCTCTGATCACGACGGGACCAGCGATAAGGGTCCGGACGTGACAATGCCTGCTGATGCTCCCGGGGGGTTGAAATTCGCGACGCCTGAGGTGCTCGCTTCCTCCACCACGTTCCCGCCCGACCGTGATCGGGCCTCCGTCGGTGACGTTGAGGCTTCGACCCTGCTCCACCCTCGCGTGCTCGATCAGGAGCGCGGAGCCTGGGTCGGGTACTGAGTCTCAGTCTGTCTGAAGCTCAGGCTCCCAGCAGGCCGGCGAGCCCGGCGAAGCCTGCGATGGACAGGCCGAGCAGTCCGCCCAGTGCTGCCACCGAGATGAACACGATGCCGAGGATGAAGCCCCATTTGCCCATCTCGTTGTCGGCGAAGCCTGCGCCGCGTGAGTTCTTGCGTGCCATGTGACCGGTGATGATGCCGATGATCGGGCCGAGGAAGTTGAAACCGAGGAACGTCGACAGGGTCGCGACCAGGGAGATGATCCCCAGGACCTTACCCGGATCCTCCTCGGCTCGAGCACGGTATGACTGCGGCGGCTGCGCGCCTGTGCCGTAGTTCTGAGTCGGATCGTAGTAGCCCTGGCTGCCGGAGTGCTGGTTGCTGTCAAGGTTGGGGGTGTAGTTGGTGTCCATGATTCTGCCTCTGCTCGTCTCTGTGCTGTTGGTACCAGCCTAGGAACTCTGCGCGGCGGAGTGAATGATATAAACCGTTGCGCTCCTCGGGGGTTTTCCCCCGTTTCGCCTGTTGGAGCAGTCGCTTCACTTCACGTCGACGAGGGCACGGCGCTCACGACCCATGAGGTAGAGCAAGATCTCCACGGGTTCGCCCGTGATGGTGATTCCACCGGCCTCCCCGTTGCTTTCACGGGTCTGCCTGCCGGCGCTGCGCTGACCGAAGCCGGGGCTGGAGATCTCCACACGACCCTCGGCCTTGGCAGCGAAGGGCAGGAGCGCGGTTCGGCACGCGGCCCACACCGCGCGGTTCTCCGGCAGCGACAGCCTGCGTGGGATCCACTCGATCGCAGCACGGCGGATGTCCTCATGGTGGACGACGTATTCGGCGGTGTTCATCACCGATTCGACGCCGGGCCACCCGCCAGGGGTCCACCTCGGCGGGGATGCCACCAGACCCAGCAGATGCGAATACGGCATCGAGGCATACGCCTGTTCCTGCTCCTCACGCTTGCCCTCGAACTTCGGCATGAAGATGCCGAGGGCGGCAGCGGGATGACGCTCGCGAATCACCAGGTGTGTGGCCAGGTCACGTGTCGTCCAGCCCTCGCACAGAGTCGGGGCGTCTTCACCGGCCCTGTTGGCTGTATCGACGAGGCGGAGGCGTTCGGTTCGCGCAAGATTGGTCATGCCTGAAGCTTGTCATCATCGCCTTGGATTCCTCTGAGTGCCCAGTCCTGCACGAAATCGGCAACGCGGGAGATCGAGCGGTAGTCGGCGAGCTCATCGCCCCTGGTGGGACCGTCGGTGACGATGACGACCGGCTTCGACTCCTTCGCGGCAGCCCGGACGAATCGCAGCCCGGACAGCACCGCGAGCGAGGATCCGAGCACGACGATTCCGCTCGCCTCATCGCAGATGCGATTCGCGTCCTGCAACCGTGCCGGCGGCACGGAGTCACCGAAGTACACGACGTCTGGCTTGAGCAATCCGCCGCAGCGGGGGCAATCGGTCACGATGAAGTTCGCCGTCTCCTCCAGATCCACGTCACCGTCGGGCGCCGTCTCGACATCGATCGGGTCGATTCCCACGAGTTTCGCGAAGTCGGGGTTGAGCTCACTGAGTCTGGTCTGGACCCAGTCGCGGTCGAACATGTGCCCCTGGTCAAGGCAGATGACGCGATCAAGGCTGCCGTGCAGGTCGATGACCGGGCTGTCGCTGCCCATCTGCCTCGCCGCGGCCTGGTGGAGTCCGTCGACGTTCTGCGTGACGATTCCGGCAACGGGCAGCGCCGCGAGTCCCAGATGGCCCGCGTTCGGACGCGCTGAGCGCATGCGCGGCCAGCCCACCCAGGAGCGCGCCCAGTAGCGGGCCCGCTGATCGGGGTGGGACAGGAAGGTCTGGATCGTCATCGGCTGCCGTGGCACTGCGTCGGGCCCCCGATAGTCGGGAACTCCCGAGTCCGTGCTCATCCCGGCCCCGGTCAGCACCGCCCACCCGGAGGTGTCAACTCCCACGGTCCCGTCAGCGCCGGTGAGCACGTCGATGATCTCCTCATCACTGTGGCTGGCCGCGGGCCGCGTCCGCCCTCGGAGCGGATCAAAGATGACTGCCACGAATCCTCCCTCGTCGAACTGCTGCAGGGTTAGTCTGGTCCCATGGTCAGCATATTGCTCGTTCATCATTCTCCGTCACAGGCAACGACTGAAATCGCCGAGGCGGCGCTGTCCGGACTGCGCATGCCGGAGCTGGGTGCCGTCGACGTGACGGTCCGCTCCGCGCTGGAGGCGACGTCCGCGGACGTGCTCGCCGCCGATGGCTTCGTCCTCGGTACGACCGCGAACTTCGGCTACATCTCCGGTGCGCTCAAGCACTTCTTCGACACCACATACGACGAGGTCAGGGAACCGACCGCGGGTCGCCCGTTCTCCTATTGGATCCACGGAGGCTATGACACGACCGGAGCGGAGACCGCGATGAAGCAGATCACCACGGGCCTGGGCTGGAAACTCGCCTTCGACCCTCTCATCGTCACCGGCGAGGTCACCGAGGACCACCTCACCAGCGCGACCGAGCTCGCGGCCACCGTGGCGGCTGCGGCCATGTGAGCGCCGGGCACCACAAGCAGTCGCCGAGGTGCGCACGACGCTCATTGAGATGAACTTCGCGAAAGTACTTTCCAACATGGAAAGTACTTGCTAGTCTGTAATCACTTCCACTCGGAGGACACCGCATCTCGGTGAAGACAGCAACGAAGGAGTTGTCATGAGCACGCCCACTCCGCAGCAGGCAGAGGACCTTCTTTCGCGGGTCGAGTCACACCAGACTCAGGCCCGATCCGGCGACGCCTGGCCGCTGGTCACGATGCTCTTCGTCTACAGCGCAGCCGTCTCCGTGGGAATCCTCGCCGTGGGGATCATCGAGGACAATACGACTCAGCTGATCCTCCTCGGCGCAGGAGGCGCCTGGTTGGTGCCGGCCATCATCGTCTATGTCGTCAAGGCTCTGAGCTGGAGTCGTCGTTCGACCGTCCTGCTCTGCACCTGGCTGCCGCTGATCTTCGTCGCCTTCTTCACAGCGATCATCGTCGACTCGTTCACCCCCACTTCTTGGGTGCCGTTCGCTGCCGCCGGCTTCCTCTGGGTCCTCTCCCCCATCATGGCCCTCTTCGGTCTGCGCCGCTGAGAAGGGGCGAGGCACCGGAATGAAGAACGAATCACACGAGACGATCCCCGACCTCGGCGCCTCCCTGGCTCGGATCGAATCAGATCTGGGCAATCCCACGCGACTCGGAATCGTGGCGAGCCTGAAGAATCGGGACAGGGCCGAATTCAAACTCCTGCGCGATTCTCTCGGGGTCTCAGACTCAGTGCTCTCTCGACACATCTCCGCTCTCGAGAAGGCAGGCATGATCGAGGTCAGCAAGGGCTACGTCGGCAAGCGGCCCCGCACCTGGGTGTCTATCACCTCGGGAGGCCGCGATCGTCTCGACGCTCACGTCCAAGCCCTGCGGGAACTCGCCGGTGGTGGATCTGACCAGCAGTGACCTTCCGGACTTTCCCCGATAGCATGAGGAAAACCGATGCAAGGAGGCGTCCATGGCCAGCAGCAGCACAACCTCGGCGAAAAGCGGACTCGAGTTCCGCGAACTGCACGAAGTATCGGAACTCATCAGGTCAGGGCGACTGAGCTCCAGAGACGCCACGCAGGCCATGTTCGATCGGATCGCCGAGCTCGACTCCCACCTTCTGTCCTTCGTCACCCTGATGCGGGAATCGGCACTGGCCGAAGCCGATGCCCTCGATGCGCGCCTGGCTCGCGGGGACTGGCTGGGACCGCTGCACGGCGTGCCGCTGGCGGTCAAGGACCTGGCCTACACCCACGACGCGCCGACGGGCGCGGGCACCACGATCCACGCGGACTTCCGGCCAGACTACGATGCCACCGTCGTCGCGCGCCTGCGGGCCGCCGGGGCCGTGATCCTCGGGAAGCTGCGACTGACCGAAGGCGCATTCACCGGCCACCACCCCGACCTGCCGACTCCGGTCAATCCCTGGGAACCGAACACCTGGTCAGGAGTCTCCTCATCCGGTTCGGGCGTCGCGACCGCCGCCGGCCTCTGCTACGGCTCCCTGGGCTCGGACACGGGCGGATCGATCCGGCTGCCCTCCTCGGCGAATGGGGTCACCGGACTCAAACCCACGTGGGGCCGGGTCTCGCGCAACGGCATCTTCGGGCTGGCACCGAGCCTCGACCACATCGGCCCGATGACGCGCAGCGCACGGGACGCCGCCATCATCCTCGAGGCCATCGCCGGGCATGATCCCAACGACCCGACCTCTGCCCTCGAACCGGTCCCCCGCTACAGCCGGCAGCTCGAACTCGACCATGCTCCGGTCGTCGGCTTCGACCGCGAACTGGCCGCCGAGCATTTCGATGAGGCGACCAATGAGATGCTCGAGTCCACGATTGAGGTGCTCATCGACCTCGGTTGGCGCGTCCTCGATGTGCGCACCCCCGGGTTCCCCGAAGCGGCACAGGAATGGACTGCGCTGTGCGGAATCGAGACTGCGGGCGTTCATGCGGAGAACTACCCCTCGAGATCAGCCGAATACGGACCCGACCTCGCCGGGCTCATCGAGATCGGGCGCGGACTGAGCGCCGTCGACTACCACGAGCTGCTCGAATCCAGGCGGGCGTTCACCGGTCGTATGCGCGGCCTCATGGCCGATATCGACCTGCTGCTGCTTCCGGGCATCGGAGCCGCCTCGCCGACGATCACGCAGATGGAGAACCTCGGCTCGGATGCCGAACTGTTTGCCGCGGTGACGGTTCCGACGGCACCGATCGACAACTGCGGCATGCCCTCGATCACCCTGCCCGCCGGATTCTCCGATCGCGGCACCCCTCTGGCTGCTCAGTTCGTCGCCGGTGACTTTCAGGAGAGTCTGCTGTTGGCCGCGGGGCACGCGTTCCAACAGGCCACCGATTTCCACCGACAGCACCCGCATATCGTGGCGGTCTAGACGACGCTCACTGCGCCTCTCGGCGGGCCACAATCTCTGTGATCCAGGTCGGCGCGAAGGGGGAGGTGCAGTTCGGCGGGGTCGGATAGTCCTTGAGGACACCGAGGCGGTTGCCGATTGCGATGGCACGTGGACGCAGCTGTTCGTTCTCGATGCCGATATAGGACAGGGTCTCGTTCATCGCCCACTGCAGGCGCTCTTCGGCGTCGAGCATCTGAGCCTCGATGATGTCGAGGAGACCAGGCAGGTCAAGGCCTTCGGGCGACTTGTTCACGCGCTCGCTGGTCAGTGCCCAGCCGGCCGAAGCCACGACCGGATCGGGGTCGGCCATCCAGCTCAGGCGCAGTGTCTCGGCATGCTTCGACTTCTTGACGATGTAGTTGACCAACCAAGCGTGGACCTTCGGCACACGTGCATCGCGCAGCATGGCGTCGAAGCGCTCCGCGTCATAGCTGCGGGGGCGCATGATGAGGATCGCGACGAGACGCGCCGCGCTATCCCCGGTTTCCCACAGTTCGACGGCGAGCTCCTCGTTCTTCTTCAGTTCCTTGGCCACGGCCCGCAGCTTCGTCAGATTCACACCGTGATCGTCACCGTGCTTCTCGTTGACGGCACGGGCCTTGGGATCCTCCATCGTCGCCAGTGTCTCCATGACGCTGTGCACGCTTGCTTCAACCATGCGATCAGACTATCGCGAGTTCGGCGCCCGGTCCTCAGCGTTCGGAGTTCAGTGCTCAGAGTTCAGGCGGGCCGCCTGACGGATGAGGTGGTCACGTTCGGCGAGGTTGCTCGACTGGGCCGCGGCCCTGACGTAGAGCTGCGCCGCCGCCTCATCTTCGCCTGCCCGTTCTCGCAGGTGGGCTTCGACGGCGAAGTAGCGCGGCAGAGTCTCATCGAGTCTGTCCAGTTGGGCCAGTCCGGCCGCCGGCCCGTCGGCTTCACCGATCGCGACAGCTCGGTTGAGGGAAGCGATCGGGCTGTCGTGGAACTTGAGCAGCTCGTCGTACCACTCGACGATCTGGGGCCAGTCGGTGTCCTCGACTCGTTGTGCATCGGCGTGAAGAGCGGCGATGGCCGCCTGCACCTGGAATTCGCCGAGTTCCTCGCGGGCGAGCGCGGTCTGCAGAATGCCGATGCCCTCGGCGATGAGGTGGGAGTCCCACCGGGAACGGTCCTGGTCGGTCAGAGTGATCAGAGCCCCATCGGCGGTGAAGCGAGCTTCGCGCCGGGCATGGTGGATGAGCATGAGCGCCAGCAGCCCGGAGACCTCGGGATGGTCGATCGATGCGGCCAGCACCCGGGTGAGACGGATGGCTTCTGCTGCGAGGTCGATGTCACCGGAGTAGCCCTCGTTGAAGACGAGATAGAGGATCATGAGGACGGCGGAGATGCTTCCCGGGCGGTTGAGTCTGCGTCCGGACAGGGTGCGTTTGGCCCGAGAGATGCGCTGAGCCATCGTCGCCTCGGGCACGAGATAGGCCTCGGCGATCTGCCGGGTCGTCAGTCCGCCGACGGCCCGCAGGGTCAGGGCCACCGCCGAGGCTGGGCTGAGGTCCGGATGGGCGCACAGAAAATAGAGAGCGACGGTGTCATCGGCCGAGGTGGTCGCCGCATCCGTGTCCAGTGCAAAGGCATGTTCCTCCCGCGCAGTCCGCGCGGACTCCGCACGGACGCGGTCGAGGAACTTCCGCCAGGCGACCGTGATCAGCCACCCCTTCATGTCCCGGGGTTCGTTCTCCGGCCACGTGCGAAACGCCTCGATCAGCGCCTCCTGAACGGCATCCTCGGCGGTGGCGAAGTCTGCTCCCCTCCGCTCGAGGATGCCGATCACGATGGGAACGAGCTCCCTCAGTCCGTCGTAGATGGGGTCACACCCATGAACGGACGGAGTTCGAGCCACTCCCGGATCGGCTCGCCGCCGGCACCCGGTGCCGCCGAGAGTTCGCCCGCAAGTTCGAGCGCCCGATCGTAGGACTCGACGTCGATGACCATCCACCCGGCGATGAGATCCTTGGTCTCAGGGAAGGGACCGTCGGTGACCGGCGGCTTGCCCTCTCCGTCGAAGCGGACGAAGGTCCCTTCGGGCGACAGTGCCTGGGAGTCGACGAATTCGCCGCTGGCCTTCAGCCTCGCCGCAAAGTCGTTCATGTAGCCGATGTGCGCGTCGACTTCGCCCGGCGTCCACTCCTCCATCGGGGTGTACTGCATGTACTCGGGGGCCATCGTGTAGTGCTTGAGCATCAGGTACTTAGCCATGATCTTCTCCTCTAATGATTTGCTCGTCGCGAACTTCGCTGACATCCCTGGGACGGAGCCACATGCGCATTCTCGACATCCTCGGCGAGATTTCCTTCGATTCTTCCACGGATAGTCTCCGATGTGCGGTTGTCACCAACCTGGAACACACGTCTCCGAATGCGAACACACACGCCCCCACCTCGGCGGATTCCGTTGACAGAGTGAACTCATACACATCACCTTCACCTCATCAGGAGTTCACCATGAAGACCACGAAGATCATTCGGACCATCACCGTCGCCGGCGCAGTTGCGGCAGCACTGTCACTCTCGGCCTGCGATATGAACATCTCCTTCGGCACTCCCGAGCAGGAGCAGACGCAGGGCCAGGAGGACGACGAGACGTCAGCGAATCCTGACGAGCTGCAAGAGGCCGCGAATCCTGCTGAGGAATCGCCGGAGGAGTCTCAGTCGAACGACGCCGCCGGGGACTCCCCCGATTCCTCGCCGAGTCAGGGCTCGTCGTCAAGTGACGGCTACAGCACTTCCACCTCGGCGGGTGAAGGATCATCGAGTTCCAGCGGCGAACATGCCAGCGCCGATGACCCCGGATTCGACATCGATGAGCACGGCAACGGCACCATTCCCGCCTCCCTCCTCGAGAAGGACATTGAGAAGGCGTACTCCAAGCAGGGGACGACAGTCGACGAGGTCGAATGCCTCAACGACCTGATGGTCATCTCCAAGCAAGGCTCGGCCTCCTGCAACGTCACCGCCTACGGCGAGAAGCGCTACGGCACGGTCAAGGTCACATCGGTCTCAGGCAACTACGTCGGCTACAAGCTCGACTTCCCCAGCTTCAACTGAGCCTAGCTGCTGGCACCGCTGGTGTCGGCCGAGGCTGCGGAACAACTCGCGACCGCAGATGGTTATGGCGGGTGCACACCTTTACAGCCCGTGCACCTGCCACATCGACCAGCGAGGAGCATTCCCATCATGCGCAGTGTCCAGTACACCCAGAACGGCGATATCGACCAGCTCCACATCGCCGAGGCGAACGCCCCCTCAGTCGGTCCAGGTGAGGTCCGAGTCGCCGTCCGCTATGCCGGACTCAACCCCGTCGATCTCGCCGTCATCGGTGGAGCCTTCGGGCAGGCCACCGGCACGAAGGGCAACGGCGCCGACTTCTCGGGAGTCGTGGACAAGGTTGGTGAGGGTGTCACCGACTTCTCCCCCGGCGATCTCGTCTTCGGGGGACGGCCACACCGCACGCAGACGACTCATCTGCTCATCCGGGACCCGGCAGAACGACTCGACAAGATACCTCGGGGTCTCGGCATCGACACAGCCGGAGGCCTCTACATTGCCGGGCGCACCGCCATCGCGGGCATCCGCGCCCTGGTGATCACCGAAGGTGAGACCGTCCTCGTCACCGGTGCCTCGGGCGGAGTCGGAATCATCGCAGCCCAATTGGCGCTCAACTTGGGCGCCCGCGTCATCGGCACTGCCAGCGAAGGCAACCATGATGCTCTGCGCAATCTCGGCATCGAACCCATCACCTATGGTGAGGGACTCGAGGCCCGCCTGCGGGAGGCGGTTCCTGAGGGCATCGATGCCGCTTTCTCGACCCAGGACGAGGCCGAGATCAAGCAGCTGCTGAGTCTCGACATTCTCGCCGGGCGCATCAATTCGATCGGTGCGGGACCACAGGTCGCCGACACGTACGGGGTGAGCATCGCCGGCGAGACTGCGGCTGAACGCGGTGACCTGGCGTGGCTTGCCACAGCGATCGCCTACGGACATGTGCACGTGCCCGTCGCCGGGGTCTTCTCACTCGACGAGGTCCAGAGCGCCTACCGTTTCCTCAGGGGCTCACACCCTGCCGGCAAGGTGGTCCTCCGCGTCGGCGCCGATCCCCTCACCAACGATCAGCGCGAGTTCCTCAGCAGCTGATCCCAGGTCGCCTCCGATGGTGGGCGCTCAGGAATACTGTGGCCGGCAGGAATACTGGGGCCGGGTCGGTGCGTTCTCCTTGACGACACCGACGAACAGCACCCGGTGCTGAGAGATCGCATACGACGATGTCAGATCGTCTGCGACGAGTCGGATCCGACAACTGACTAGGAGTAAGCATCATGGCAATCTCAGACAAGAAAGTTGCATTCCTCCTCACCCGCGGGGTCGAGCAGGTCGAGCTCACCAGCCCCCGCGGAGCACTTGACGAAGCCGGAGCCACAACGGTCATCGTCTCGCCCTCGGACGGCACATTGCAGGCGATGAACGGTGACTGGGACCATGCCGATGAGTTCACCGTCGACGTCTCCGTCTCTGCAGCCAAGGTTGAGGACTTCGATGCGCTCGTGCTTCCCGGCGGCACCCTCAATGCGGATGCCCTGCGCCTCGACGAGGACGCTGTGGCACTGGTGAAGGCGTTCTTCGCGGCAGACAAGCCTGTGGCCGCGATCTGCCACGCACCATGGATCCTCGCCGAATCAGGCGTGGCCAAGGGGCGGAAGCTGACCTCATTCGTCTCGACGAAGACCGATCTGGTCAACGCCGGAGCGGAGTGGGAGGATTCCGAGGTCGTCGTCGACGGCAATCTCATCACCTCGCGCAACCCCGGCGACCTCGACGCGTTCAACGCAGCCATCGCGAACGCGCTGGGCTGAGGCCCTGGGGCTGAGGCGCTAGAGCAGGCTGATGCGCCTGTGCACAGCGAACGAAGAAGGCTCCCATCCGAAATGTTCTCGGACGGGAGCCTTCTTCTCTCTGCGGAGGATAGGGGATTCGAACCCCTGAGGGCGTTAACCCAACCCGCGTTCCAGGCGAGCGCCATAGGCCACTAGGCGAATCCTCCGCGAGCCAGCCTATCCGAGTCATGTCGACAATGCGAAATCCTGACGGCCGAGTGTGAACCATCACACTAAGTGTTGGTGAAATCGCTCCTCAGCTGCCTTTGCCCTCACCTCCCTGCCCCAGGTCGAGCCAGTAGAGGGCGGTTGAAATGGGCGCAGAAAATTTTCCCGCCGTGTGTCGACGCGGCATAAACTTGTTCGACGTAGTGCATGAGAGAGTCTCGACCGAGACTCTCTGAAACATTGCTGACTAAGGAGTCATCATGAAGTTCATGCTCATCATGCGCGCAGTCGACCAGACCGCTGTGGACGCCTACGAAACCGCCGATTTCGAGAAGATCATCGCCGACATGGGTGCCTACAACGAATCCATGGTCAACGCCGGGGTCATGGCCGACGGCGCCGGACTCTCCGATGCCTCCGAAGGGGCAGTCGTCGACTTCAGTGAGGACGATCCCGTCGTCACAGACGGTCCCTATGGAGAATTGCGGGAGCTGTTCAACGGCTTCTGGATGGTCGAGGTCTCGTCCCAGGAGGAAGCGATCGAGTGGGCCAAGCGGGCCCCTTTGGGCGCCGGATCCCAGATCGAGGTGCGACGCGTCAATGGACCGGAGGACTTTCCTCAGGACAATGAGTGGATCCAGAAGGAACAGGAATGGATCGCCGAAGGGAAACTGGCCGGCAGTTGACCAGTGCCCCAGCCGATGACACCGATGCGGTTCACCGGGTCATCGCCGCGACGTGGCGGATCGAGGCAGCGAAGATCATCGCGGCCCTGACCCGCTACGTCGGCGATTTCGGGCTCGCCGAGGATCTCGCCCAGGAGGCAGTGACCGATGCGCTGTCCCAGTGGCCGAAATCCGGAGTTCCGGCTAACCCGGCCGCGTGGCTGACCACGGTTGCCAAGCGTCGGGCAATCGATTCGTGGCGAAGGCGAGAGCGACTCGACGATCGTCTGGTGAAGCTTGCCGGGGAGCTCGAAGGCCGTCAGGACGCGGACTTGGGTGGCCTCCCCTGGGATCCGGACGACATCGAGGATGATGTACTCCGTCTCGTCTTCATCGCCTGTCATCCAGTACTCGGTCGCAGCGCCCAGCTCGCACTCACGCTTCGGGTTGTGGGCGGACTCTCCAGCGAACAGATCGCCCGGGCGTTCCTCATTCCAGTCTCGACAGTGCAGCAGCGCATCGTCCGGGCGAAGCGGGCCCTGGCAGATGCTCAGGTTCCCTTCGAGCTTCCACCGGCCGACGAACAGCCGAAGCGGCTCAAGGGAGTGCTGGGGGTCCTCTATCTCATGTTCGCAGAGGGACACGTGACAACCTCCGGACCCGACTGGATGCGTCCAGAATTGGCAATGGAGGCTCTCCGACTGACCCGGGTGACTGCCGGTCTGCTCCCACACGATCCGGAGGTCCACGGTCTCGTCGCCCTCATGGCCTTCACCGTGGCCAGATTCCCTGCCCGCCTGGGGGCGGATGGCGAGCCGATCCTGTTAGCCGATCAGGACCGATCGAAATGGGATCGCTCGCTCATACGCCTCGGCTCTCGCAGTCTTGGGACCGCACAAGGTCTCCGTGCTGCACTCGGCCCCTATACGCTCCAAGCCATGATCGCTTGGTGTCATGCCGAAGCCAGTAGCGTTGAGGCCACCGATTGGGTGCGCATTGCGTCGCTTTACGACATGCTCAATCGAGCCGTTCCCTCACCTGTCACTCAGCTCAACCAGGCGATCGCGATCGCCGAAGCGCATGGCCCAGCTCGCGCTCTCCCCCTCGTCGATGACATCGACTCCACGGGAGCACTTGGGAAATTTCACCTTGTTCCCAGCGTGCGCGGTGAGCTCCTGTCCCGCCTCGGCCGGGATCAGGAAGCGCGAGGCGAATTCGAACGCGCGGCATCGCTGACGGCCAATGACCGAGAACGCGACATCCTCCTCGCCAAGCTTCGCAGAATTGAGTGCCGGCCGGCAGAGAGCACCGACAAGGCCGATCGTGGACGTCGACGAAGCACTGGCAACTGATCCAGCCGCCTCGTTTTGTACCTCGAGGATGCTCTCGACTACACTGATCGATGGCTCCCCGTGCGGCGTCATCTTGTGAACTCCCCCAGGGCCGGAAGGCAGCAAGGGTAAGCGAGCTCTGGCGGGTGCACGGGGAGTCCTTCATATCTCAAGGTCACAATTCCACAACTCCCCCTCCCCTATGTCAGTCCAGGTCAGGGACACTCTCGACGGCGAGAAATGGGCAATTCCCGACGATTTCAGGCATTGCTTTAATACTTTCGTGATTTGGCTTCACTAGCATAGTCTGCAGCTCTCATCCCCATTGTTCGAACGAGGATCCCTGTTTTGTCACCCAAGAAGATTCACGGGGCGGTTGCTGCCCTATCGGCAATCGCTCTGCTCACGGCCTGCACCCCCTCGGGCTCTGACCCCGATTCCACTCGCGATGATGCTAAGACTGCCGAAGCCGCTGCCGAAACTGTCTTCCGAATCGGCACGATCTCCGAGGACGAGGCAGCCAAGTCCCCTGCGCAGAGATCGTCAGCGAAGACTTCCGGTTCCACCTCATCGGCCGAGCCGACCGGCACCAAGTCACCCACCCCGGGACAGAGCGGGAAAGTCGTCGAATCGGGCACGGAGTCAACGGCCGAACCGGGTGAGCGCATCAGCCTCAGCGTCGAGAACGCGACACTCAGCGACATTTCGATCACCGAGTCCGAACACCCCCGAATCACATCTGACCCTGGAGTCTTCTTCGACACCGCCGGGGCCGAACTCGAGGCAGCCGACCAGAGCCAGAAGTCCTCTGATGAGGCGGGCTCTGCGACTCCAAGCGAAACCGCTGCAACCGAGGCCGCTGCGAAGAAGGACGCTGCCAAGGACGAGCACTCGGTCTTGGCTCCCGACGACGCTGCGGCCTGGGTTTCGGCCTACGGCCTCGTCGCCGACAGCACCTACGAGCTCTCGGCCACTGCCACCTCAGCGGATGGGCAGGAGCACGACTTCACTTCCACGGTCAAGGTGCCAGCCGGCGACGCCTCGCCGATGTCCGTGCGCACGACCCTCTCCGATGACCAGACTGTGGGCGTGGGCGCACCGATCATCCTCAGCTTCGGCTCCACAGTGAGCAAGCAGTACCGTGACGATGTCGAGCGTCGCCTGACGGTCAATGTCACCGACAACGAGGGCAAGAAGCGCAAGGTCGAGGGCTCCTGGGCGTGGCTGCCTGACGATCCGCAGTCACGTCTGCACTTCCGCCCCAAGGACTTCTGGCCCGCGCACTCGAAGGTCTCCGTCGACGCCCCACTGAAGAACGTCCCCACCACGACGAAGACGGTCGGCCAGAACGACCTCACCCTTGATTTCGACATCGGCCGCAAGCAGATCGTCAAGGCCGATGCCAAGTCTCACCGCATGACCGTCACCCGCGACGGCAAAGAGGTCATGGACTTCCCCGCCTCGCTGGGTGCGGCGAAGTCTCCGTCATACAACGGAACGCATGTGGTCATGTCGAAGTCGGCAGACTACACGATGACGTCCGAGCAGTGGGACTACGAAACCGACGTGCGCTGGGCCGTGCGCATCCACAACAACGGAGAATTCATCCACGCCGCTCCCTGGTCGACAGGGGTCCAAGGATCGGCGAATGTCTCCCACGGCTGCATCAACCTGTCGACCGCGCGCGCCAAGCAGTACTACGACTCGGCGATCTTCGGCGATCCGGTCGAGATCACAGGCTCGAACGTCAGCCTGTCCACCGCCGCCAGCGACATCTCCGACTGGGTCTACAACTGGGGCGACTGGAAGAAGATGAGCGCACTCGACTGATTGTCTGCAGTGCGCCCACCTTGCGTCCCCGTGTGCCGCTCGGCCTCTTGTCGTCCTACTTCTTGACCTTCTTCGCTGCCTTGTCGATCATCGGGACGTAGCGCTCGAGCGTCCAGGGAACGGTGAGCGGGTTGATGATCGACGAAGCGGTGACGAAGGCCTGGTCTTCGGGAGCGACTACCGCACCGGATTTGATTGCCGGAATGTTGGAGTACACGCTCTGTGACTCGATCTCCTTCTTGCTCTTCTCATCGGAGTAGAAGGTGAAGATGAGGTCAGAGTCGTCAAGCTTGTCGGCGTTCTCGAGGCCGATGAGAGCCGAGTCCGTGCCCGGAGCATCGTAGTTCGTCTTGAGCTTGTTGATGATGGGATCGGGGGTCAGACCCAGTGCCGAGACCATCGCCACCCGCTGCTCATTGGGGTAGAAGACGCCGAGGGTGCCCGGTCCGTCGTTGTAGATGTAGGAGAATGTGAGTCCCTCGTATTCGGACCGCTTGGCTTCGGAGAGCTGCGTCTTGATGTCGTCGACGAGCCCCTCAGACTCCTTCTTCTGGCCCAGTGCCTTGCCGATGGTGGTGATCTGCTCATCCCATTCGATGGTCCACGGCTGCTTGGGGTAGGCAACCGTGGGTGCGATGGCGTCGAGCTGCTTGTACTGATCGGCGGTGACGCCTGACCACGGCGCGAGGATCACATCAGGTTCGAGCTCGGCGACGGCTTCGACGTCGAGCTCCGTATCTCCCTGGAACTGCGTGGGAAGCTTGTCCCCCTTCTCCTTCACAGCCTCATGGATCCACGGCATGTAGCCGGTGTCATCGCTGCCCCAGGCGTATTCCTCCATGCCGACGGGGGTTTTGCCCAACGCGATGGCTGTCTCGGTCGAGCCCTGGCCGAGGGTCACGACGCGCTTCGGTTCGGCCTCGATGACGGCCTTGCCCAGCGCATGTTCGATCGTGACGGTCTGGAAGTCGCTTGAGGCCGACTTCTCCGCATCCGCCGAGCCCTGGCTGCAGGCGCTCGCGCTGAAGGCGAGCGTGACGATGGTGCCTATGGCCATGGCCCGGCGAGAGAGATGAGCTGACATTCCTGCCCTTTCGACTGTGGGGATCGCTGTCGACCCCTCAACATGAACATAGGACAGCCTAACTTAACCTTGTGGTGTTGGTGCAACTCGGCTGCTCAGCTGCAATTCGTCTGCTCAGAGCAGAAACTCGTGCCACCGCAGCCGAACGCTCCTAGGATCACACCATGGAACCACTTCGAGTCACGGACGGACAAGGCGATCAGGCCCCGGCGCTGCTGTGGCGCGAGACTCTCGGGCGGGTGCTGCGGCTGCGCCGCACCGAGCTGGCCCTGACCTTGGCACAGGTGTCGCGACGCTCGGGAGTGTCAACCCAGTACCTGTCCGAGGTCGAGCGCGGCCTCAAGGATCCATCGTCGGAGGTCATCGAGGCGATCGCCGTGGTTCTCGGCCTCGCACTCCCTCAGGTTCTCGTTCTCGCTGCCTCGTCCATGACGAGAGCTGCGCCCGCGTTCTCCGTCGACGGGCGCTCAGTCCCGCTCAGCGGTGGGCGGGCGCAGCTCTCACTCGTGGCCTGATCTCACAGTCCGGTCGGCTCAGCTCGTCGTCTCAGCTCGTCCCGGAATCGAGCTGATTGGTTCTCAGCACTTCGAGCCGTGCCCGATACTCGGCCTCGTCGATATCGCCTTGGGCGAAGCGCTCAGACAGGGTCGCCTCCGCGTTCTTCGTCGATCCGAAACGGCCCTGAGCATCCCCCCAGGGCGGTCCCCCTGCTTGGCGCCAGCGACGCCGGTTGAGCGTGATGATGAGGGTGACGACCAATCCGATGATGAGCACCCAGAAGATCGGGATGAGGAAGAAGAGCGGCCAGGCCGCGGGTCCGTGTTCCATGTGCATGATGCCTCCTTGTCAGGAATCCACGTCGCTCGTGGATATGACATCCATCCTTCGCCGCCGGGCGTCACGGCGAATCCCCCACCGGGAGTCACTTCAGGTACTCGCTGGGGATGAGCTTCTACTGGTCGCGCAGCCACCCCGGGGAGACCAACCCGGACTCATAGGCGAGCACGACCAGGTGGACCCTGTCGCGAGCGGCAGTTTTGGTCATGATGCGCGAGACATGGGTCTTCGCCGTCAGCGGGGAGAGGACCAGCCGGCCGGCGATCTCGTCGTTCGACAGCCCCTGACCGACGAGGGCGAGGACTTCGCGTTCTCGCTGTGTCAGCACATCGAGATGCTTTGCCGGCTCCGCCCGCAGGCCCAAGGACATCCTCGACAAGAGGTATTTGGTCACTTCGGGCGAGAGCAGCGCCTCACCCTCGGCAACGACGCGCACCGCTCTGATCAGGTCAACCGGCTCTGTGTCCTTGAGCAGGAATCCGCTGGCGCCTGCCCTGACCGCGCGCACGATGTACTCGTCGAGGCCGAAGGTCGTCACCAGCACGACCCGCACGTGGCCGAGGCCAGGATCGGCTGCGATCGCCTCGGTGGCCCACAGTCCGTCACCGCCTGGCATCCGGATGTCCATGAGCACGACGTCGACCGGTGTCGCTGCCAGCTTCTCCAGCAGCTCCTCCCCACCGGAGGCCTGCACGGGTTCCGCGTCCAACAGCGAGGCGAAGCCGGCGCGGACCAGCTGGTGGTCATCGGCGATCGCCACCGAGATATCGCTCATATCTGAGCCTGCCGATCCGATCGTGCGTGTCCGCTGGCCCAGGGCAGCCAGGCGCTGATGTGCGTGCCGTCCCCGCTCGCCGAGGTGATCTCGAAGCTTCCGTCGAGAAGTCTCGTCCTCTCCCGCATCCCGATGATTCCGGTGCCCGAGTCGTCGTCTCGCCCGAGCCTTGAATTGTCGGTTCCGTGGCCGTCATCGCCGATCTCGATGTGCAGGAACTCGCCGTCACGGAAGACTCTGACGTTCGCCTGAGTGGCGTGAGCGTGGCGGACCACATTCGTCAGCGCCTCCTGCACGATCCGGTAGGCGGCCGCATCGGCGGCACTGCCGGGGGTCTCTCGAGTCCCGTCGGCTCGAACTTCGCGCCTGTCATCGAGGTGGATGGATGGTCGGCCCGTCATCGCGGCGATGAGGGCCGGCAGATCGTCGAGGCCGGGCACTGGGGCCAGCGGCTCGGCTAGGCCTTCGCCTGCACTGCCTGAGTCGGAACTGGCTGAGTCTGCACTTGCTGAGTCGGGGTCGGCGGCGTCCGAGCGCATCGTGTGGAGCACGGAGCGGACCTCGTTGAGTCCCGTTCGGCTCAGCTCCTTGATGGCGGCGAGCGCGCGCCGGGCCTGCTCAGGGTCGCGGTCGAGGAGGTGTTCGCCCACACCGGCCTGCACGTTGATCTGAGACAGGGAATGGCCCAGCACATCGTGCAGGTCTCTGGCGATGCGCAGTCTTTCGGCCTCAATCACCTCATGGTGCCGGGCCCGCGCCTCCTCGGCCGCGATCCTCCTGCCCTCGCGCCTGCGTCGGGCGAAGGCTCCGATGCTCAGAGTAATGAGCAGACCGATCGTTGCAGAGGCCACACGCCCCACCGACCAGTCGACTCCCAGGAAGGGCCCGAGGAGCAGGGCACCCGACCAGACACCGGCGGCCGAGGCGATGGCCCAGATCTGGTGACCGCGGACCATGGCCACGACGAGAGCGAAGAGGAACGCCGCATAGAACGGTGTCATCTCAGGCCCGGTCAGCCCCTGCGCCCACATTCCGCCCGCCCCCTCCCCTGACCAGGGACGACGGCCTGGACCATGGGCCCACACACCGGACAGGCTGGATCTTGCCAGGGCGGCCCACACGACAATGTCGACCAGCGTCAGCCCGGCGATGATCGCGACTCTCGGGCCCGGCCAACGTGCGCACAGCAGGAAGATCATCGGGGACACCAGGGCCACTGCGATGCGCACACCGCCGACCAGGGCATCGGCACCATCGTACGAGGCCATGAACAGCGCGAAGGGCAGCTGCAGCAGCAGGGCCAGGACGCTCAGTGCAACCAGGCGCAGTCGAGGTCGATGACGGACAGGACGATCAGAATCGGTCTCGCTCGCCTCGGCGGGGGCACGCCTGGATCGGCTCATCCTCCGATCGTAGTCACTGGTGCCGGATTCGGCGTCGTACCACGGGAGTATCTGAGGGGACTTCCCACGGAGTACTGCTGCCCGGGAGCGCCTCAGAGGATCTGATCGACGAGGCCGAAGTCCCGGGCAGCCTGCGCATCGAGGACGAGGTCCCGGTCGAGGTCGGCGTGGATCTGCTCTAGGCTGCGCCCGGTCCCCTGCGCCAGCATCGCCTCGACCTCACGTCGTTGTCGGGCGATCTCGTCGGCAGCGACGATGAGGTCGGGGATTGCTCCGCGTGCACCCTCGGCATGGGGTTGGCGCAGCACTGCTCGAGCGTGTTCGAGCATCGAGCGCTGGCCGGGCTCTCCGGCGGCCAAGAGCACCGCGGCATCAGCGGCCGCCTGCCCCACGCAGATGGTCGCCACCGGTGCCCCGATGTGCTGCATCGCGTCGTAGATGGCGGTCATGGCCGTCAGCGATCCGCCCGGTGAGTTGATGTACATCTGGATCGGAAGTTCGCGGCTGCTCGCCTCGAGATGGAGCAGCTGCGCGATGACAGTGTTGGCCACCCCGTCGTCGATCGGCACGCCCAGGTAGATGATGCGGTTGCCCAACAGGTGGGAATACACGTCGACGATCTTCTCCCCACCACCCGAGCGGTCAACGACATTCGGAATCGTGTACTGGCTCATGGCGCACCGATCCCGCCGCGCAGATCGGCTGGGGAGTCGACGACGCGGTCGATGAGCCCGTAGTCGAGTGCCTGCTTCGCGGTGAACCACCGATCACGCAGGGAATCCTCGAAGATGCGCTCATATGTCTTCCCCGTCGCCTCGGCGATGCGGTGCAGGACCGAGTCGCGGACGTTGCGCAGATCCCCGGACTGCAGTTCGATGTCCGCGGCGGCACCCCCGATGCCTGCCGATCCCTGGTGCAGGAGGATCCTGGCGTGGGGCAGGGCGAGTCGTCTGCCGGGTGTGCCCATCATGAGCACGAACTGCCCCGCCGAGGCGGCCCACCCGAACGCCACCGTGACCACATCATTGGGCAGAGTTTCGATCGTGTCGGCGATCGCGTGCATCATCGGCACCGACCCGCCGGGTGAGTTGATCCACAGGTGGATGTCGCTGTGGGGATCCTCGGCGGAGAGGAGGACGAGGCGGGAGATGATCTCCATGCCGTTCTCATCACGCAGCTCCCCGTTGAAGACAACCGAGCGGTAGGCGTAGAGCATTCTCTGGGATTCGGGGATGGACGTCGGTGTGGGGGCATCCTCCGGGTCGCCCCACCTCGGCGGGATTGGGACATTTCTGGTGTCGATTCGTGTGTTCATGTCACCACTGTGGCTGCCGCTGCGCCAGGCGGGAAGGTGTTTCCGCTCCAAGCGGGAGTCTGCCGCTGTGAGCGGACAGTTCCGCTTTCCCAGACGACGTGCAGTACCGTCGTGATAAAATCAAGCGACGATTTCAACTGGAAGGTCGACCGGAATGCTGCTGAACCTGTGGATGACAGTTCAGTTCATCGTGGTGCTGTTGAGCGCCGATGTCGATTCGGTCATTCCCCAGTCGTCCATGCATCTGATCGTCCTCGTGCTTCTGGGCGCGGTGCTGCTGTCACCGGTGGCGCCCTGGGCGGCGAACGCTCTCGTCAGGGCTCTGTCCCTGGCTCCCCACGGTCCCTGGATGCGACGTGAGCGAACCGAGGTTCGCGGATTCCGCATACCTGAGGAGCCCGGGACTCCGGGCACCGCGCAAGCCAGAGCCCCCTCCTTCGTCGTTCGCTCCTTCGCCTGAACGACGACTTGATCGCCGTGCCCTGAGGCGCGGTCTCTGACGTCACTCCTGCCTGCTCCCTGAGAGCCTGCCCGTGTGTCGCCATGCGTCGTTCAGTCCATGAACCCCCATGACGACATCACCACTGCTGCCTGCATGCTTATGCGCATCGGCGGCGCCCAGGAGGGCACTCACCATGAACATCTACGAATTTCCACCCATTGAACTGCTCGTCAACGCCGCCTATTGGGTCGTCACCTGGCTCTCGACCCTGCTCGAACCACTGGCAGGCAGCGCAAGCGCCGCGCTGGCCATCGTGGTGCTCACGCTCGTCGTCCGCGCCGTCCTCATCCCCGTGGGCCTGTCACAGGTCAGAGCCGGAAACACGCGACGTCGGCTGGCACCGAAGATCTCCGAGCTGCAGTCCCGACACAAGAAGAATCCCGAGCTCATGCAGCAGAAGATCATGGAGCTCTACAAGGAGGAGAAGGCCTCCCCGATGGCCGGCTGCCTGCCCGTGCTCGCTCAGATGCCGGTGCTCATGGCCGTCTACGGAATCTTCATCCAATCCACGATCGGCGGGCATGCGAATGAGCTCCTCAATCATTCGCTGCTGGGCATCCCCCTCAATGCCGGCTTCGTCGGTCTCCTGGGTAGCGGGGATCTGACGGTGGTCAGTACTGCGGTCTTCGCCGTCATCGTCGTGATCATCACTGTCGTCGCAGCCCTGTCGCGGCATCTCCTGACCCCCGAAATGCCGCAGACGCCGCCGGTCCAGGCTTCCACCACCGATCGACCTGCTATGCCGGACCTCTCCGGCGTGACCAGGGTGCTGAGCTTCATGCCGTTCATGACGGCGGTCATCGCCCTGTTCGTGCCGCTGGCGGCCACCCTCTATCTCATGACGACGACGGCATGGACCTTGGCAGAGCGTCTCGTACTCAACCGTGCCTTCAAAGTTGACGAGCAGGACCAGGCCCAGCAGAAGATTCAGAGCAGCTCGGCCGCCTGAAGAGATTGTCAGGCTGATGGCCTAGCATCTGCGACATGAGCACACATCGAGACCTCGCGCGCCGCCTGGTGGATGAGCACGGTCGCACATTCGCAGCCGAGGCGGCAATCACCTTGCGGGACAAACCCGCTCCGCTGTGGCAGCTCCTCGTTCTCAGCCTGCTGCTGTCGACGCGGATCAGCTCTGATATCGCCGTCGGAACTGCACGTGAACTCTTCTCCACTGGGTGGAGGACGCCCCAGCGCTTGCGCGAGAGCACGTGGCAGCAGCGAGTCGATGCGCTTGGGCGCGGAGGCTATCGCCGGTATGACGAGAGCACTGCGACCCGCCTGGACGAGGCAGCCGCACTCCTCATCGATCGGTGGAACGGAGATCTTCGCCGACTGCGTGACGAGGCCGGGGCGGACGCCGCTCGCATCTCGAAGCTCCTGCAGGAGTTCACCGGGATCGGTCCCACCGGAGCCAGCATCTTCCTGCGTGAGGCGCAGCAGGTGTGGCCCGAGGTCCGACCGTTCACCGACAAGCTCGTTCACAAGGGAGCCAAGACCGCTGGCCTGCCCGAAGATACCGACGAACTGGCCGAACTGGTCGCCGGGAACGAGTTCGCGAATCTGGCCGCGGCACTCGTGAGAGTGGCTCAGAACCCTGGCCTTCTCGACGGCTGACCCCGGTCACGCGGGCGAAGGACAGAAGAAGGCCCGGGCCGGAGGAAGAATCCTCCGGCCCGGGCCTTCTCAGCACCGGTGACTGACCTACGCCGACACGGGCACCTCGGAAGATGACACGATCACGCGCAACGCTCCGTCTTCGACGCTGGCGCTGACGGTTCCGCCCTCTGACACCGCGTCGTTGACGAGGAGGTCAGCGATGCGGTCGTCGAGCTCACGCTGGATCACACGCCGCAGCGGTCGAGCACCGAACTCGGGTTCGTACCCGGCATCGGCAAGCCATTCCACAGCATCCTCGGACACGCTCAGGCTGATGTCCTGGTGCGCCAGACGCTGCACCGACTGCTCCAGCTGGAGACGGACGATGACGCGCAGCTGCTCACGGTCGAGCCGCGAGAACATCACGGTCTCGTCGATCCGGTTGAGGAACTCGGGGCGCATGACTTCCTTGAGCTTGCCCATCACCTTTGCACTCAGGTCCTTCTCGGTGACCTTCGCATCGGTGGAGCTGAAGCCCAGCGGGGTGCTGCCGGCCATGAACTCGGAGCCCAGATTGCTCGTCATGATGACGACGGTGTTCCGGAAGTCCACGGTTCGCCCCTGTCCGTCGGTCAGACGACCGTCGTCGAGGACCTGGAGCAACAGATTGAATGCGTCAGGGTGGGCCTTCTCGACCTCATCGAGCAGGATCACCGAGTACGGCTTCCGCCGGACCTGTTCGGTGAGCTGACCGGCTTCGTCGTAACCGACGTAGCCGGGAGGCGAACCCACTAGGCGCGATACGGTGTGACGCTCGCCGAACTCACTCATATCGAACCGGATCATCGCCGACTCGTCGTCGAACAGGGTCGCTGCCAGAGACTTGGCCAGCTCCGTCTTGCCCACGCCTGTGGGGCCCAGGAACAGGAAACTGCCGATGGGACGGTTCGGGTCCCCCATGCCCATCTGTGACCGGCGAACGGCCTTGGACACCGCGGTCACCGCATCGTCCTGGCCGATGACACGGCCATGCAGGACCTCTTCGAGCTTGGCCAGTTTGGCCTTCTGTCCCTGAGTCATGTTCCCTGCTGGGATTCCCGTGGCACGGGACACGACCTGTGCGATCTGGTCGGCGTCGACGACGCTGGGATTGGCGTCGGCCTCAGCCTGCATCGTGCCGTCCGGGTTCTCGGCTGCATGCAGCTTCGCCCCAAGACTCATGATCTCGTCGCGGAGTTCTCCTGCGCGCTCATAGTTCTCTTCGCCGATGGCGGTGCTCTTCTCGGTTTCGAGCCGCTCGATCTCCGTCCGCAGAGCCTGGGCATCGATCTTGGGCCCACGACGCAGCGACAGACGAGCTCCCGCCTGATCGATGAGGTCGATCGCCTTGTCCGGCAGGAACCGATCGTTGATGTAGCGGTCGGAGAGCTCCACCGAGGCGCGGATCGCCTCAGGTGTGTACGTCACATTGTGGTGCTCGGCGTAGCGGCCCTTGAGCCCGTCGAGGATCGCCACAGCATCCTCGATGTTCGGTTCTCCCACACGCACCGGCTGGAACCGACGTTCGAGAGCTGTGTCCTTCTCGATCGTGCGGTATTCCTTGAGAGTGGTCGCACCGAGCAGGTGCAGATCTCCTCGGGCCAGCCTGGGCTTGACGATGTTGCCGGCGTCCATCGAGTTGGATTCGCCGTTGCCGCCAGCACCGACGAGGGTGTGGAGCTCGTCGACGAAGACGATCATCTCGCCATCCTCGGCAATCTCGTCGAGTGCGCCTGTCAGACGCTCCTCGAAGTCGCCGCGGTAACGTGTGCCCGCGAGCATTCCCGGCAGATCGAGTGCGATGACTCGTTTGCCTGACAGCTGTGCCGGAATCTCGCCGCTGTGGATGGCCTGAGCCAGTCCTTCGGCGATCGCGGTTTTGCCGACGCCTGCTTCGCCGAGGAGCACCGGGTTGTTCTTGGTGCGTCGGGCCAGGATCTCGATCGTCTCCTGAATCTCCTCAGCTCGTCCGATCACCGGGTCGAGATCACCATCGGCTGCCAGCGCCGTGAGATCCGTCCCGAAGCGCTGGAGCATGGTCTCTTCCGACTGCCCGGCTCCGGGACCGCCTTGCGGATCGCCGGCCTCAGCGGCCTCGGCTCCGGCCTGCAGCCGCTCCTGCGTCACGCCCGCCTGGGCGAGGATGCGACCGGCAGGCATCTCGTGGTTGAGCACGAAGGCGAAGAACAGGTGCTCCGGGTC
Organism: Brevibacterium sp. UCMA 11752; assembly: GCF_021532235.1. NCBI lineage: Bacteria > Bacillati > Actinomycetota > Actinomycetes > Micrococcales > Brevibacteriaceae > Brevibacterium > Brevibacterium sp. UCMA 11752. The sequence continues at coordinate 3,958,510 of NZ_JACBOS010000003.1, forward strand.
GACGTAGGTCGAGCCGAATGCCCGCGCTACCTGGTAGGCGTCAAGGAGCGCACGCTGACCGGAACCGGTCAGGGTCAATGCTCCCTCGGGTTTCGTGCTCGAGGATGCGGGCAGGCGCTCCTCAACGGCGTGGGCGACCTGTTCGGGGTCCGCGCCGGCTTGGCGAATCGCTGAGATGCCGGGTTCGGTCTCTGCCATCGTGCGCAGAATGTGCAGGGCATCGACCTCTGACTGACCGTGCTCTCTGGCATAGTCAGCGGCGTTGTCGATGACCTCGTGACTGCGCTTGCTCAGCAGCTTGTTGATGTCGACGCTGCGCCCCTGGCGGGCGCCCTGTTGTCCTTGCAGAAAACGGGCAAGGAACTCGTCGAATGAATCTCCGCCAGAACCGGCGGATCCGAAGAACGTAGCCAATCTGACCTCCTGTCGAAAGTTGAGCCTATACGACTCAATCAACGACGAAGGCGGTGGTCTTATTCCCGAGTGCCGACTTCGACTTCCCGACTAGCCCTTCGAGGGCCAGCCGTTGGGCTCGCAGCCCTGCAGCCCCTTGGTCTGCTGCTGCATGAGCGGAGCGGTCTCACCGGAACCGGGGCAGGATTCATGGCCGTGGCCCAGTGCATGCCCGACCTCATGATTGATGAGGTACTGCCGATACTGGGTAGTGTCGTCGAATTCGTCTGTGGCAGACACCCAGCGTTTGGCGTTGAGGATGACGTTGTTGCCGTTGCGACACGAGAGCTTGCCCAGGGTGCGCAGCGGCAGGCACATCTCGTCGACCGTGTCGGGGCTGGCGATGGAGATCATCGCGTCCGGGCCCTCATCGACCATTTCGATCGAGACATCATCGAGGTCCTGCCAACCGCGTTCGTCCTGGAGAGTGGTGATGATGAATGCGGCCGCCTCGTCGACGTCGATCGGGAGATTGTCCTCGACCTGCAGTGCGACCGTGAAGGTCTTCCCCTCGTCCCGGTTCGGACCCGTCTCCTTCTTCGGGCGGTCCCATTCGCCGCTGCCGTTCATATCGATGTCGGACTCGCTCACACCGGCAGCACCGGCGGCTTCGACGTCGGGCGTGGAGGATTCGCTCGGCTCGGGACTCGGCGATGCCGACCCGCTCGGCTCGGCAGAGGCCGAAGCAGCCGGTACTAGTGTCTCGGACGACGACGGCGCGGGCCGGGTCTCGTCATCGGACTCGGGCGCGCAGGCACTGAGTCCGATGAGCAGAGAGGCGACCACGATCGCCGAGGCGGTCCGCAGAGGACGTCGTGAGTGCAGTGGGCCTTGTGAATTACGGGGAGTTCTCGACACTCTGCCGAGTCTAGCGTTCCTGTGCCCGTTCCCGGGCGGTTCGACTCAGAACGTGAGTTCTCCCCCGGGACCGCGCAGGCGCGCACGCAATCGGCATTCCGCCCCCTCGACGACCTCGGTGTCACCAGCGCCGAGCACCTCGAGCACCTCCCGCGCCGCCTCGGGCTCTGGGGATTCCACACGGAATTCGAGCAGCTCCACGGAAGGGAGCGGCGCCTCGGCGGGGTGGGTCGACTCTCCCCAGTCGATGAGGAACGGCTGCGCACCGTCGTGCGGCAGCGGCGAGCGGGAGGTCAGCCGCCATTCGAGGAGGTCGCCCTCGGCGGTCTCCCGGGACATGTCGTTGACCTCACCGAAGTCGATGTCGGCGGAATTCGCACCGGCGACCTTCGCGAGGAAGGCATGTGGGTGGATCGCCCAGGTCTGCAAGGTCAGGCCCTGCGCCAGATGTGCATCCAGCGGCAGGATGCCGTCTGCCGGTGGCTTCTGCTGTGCGTCCGGGCCCAGTATCTCAAGATAGGTATGGGCACCGGCGTCCCAGCCTGTTGGGGCAAGTCCGACAAGATAGTTCGCGGTTCCTCGGCCGGGGTGACTTCCGCCGGCGACGGGGCGGACCCCGGTGAGGCGCTCGAATTCAGCAACCCCAGCTTCGAGTTCAGGCACCGTGATGATGAGGTGGTCAAGATTGGCGGGAATCGTACTCAGATCGTCCATGATCCACCGGGACCTTTCAGTGTGGCGTGCAGGGTTTGGGTGACTCCTGCCTCAACCTCGATGGTAGCCCCCAAGGATCGCAGAACTCTGGATGTTGTGTCCACATCTGGGCTCGTCGCCCAGAACCGCTCGAGGCGAACAGTGGGCATCGCCTGCCGTGCGGGATGCACAGAATCCTTCCAATCGATGAGGAAGGGCTGGATTCCGCCCAGTGCCAGCGGTGTCCGTCTCGTCAGTCTCCATTCGAGAAGCGTGCCTTCGGGGGTGCGGCGGGTCATGTCGTGAACCTCGCCCAGGTCGATGTGCGGTTCGATTGATCGTGCGGCTGAGGTGACGAGTCCGTCGAAGTCGGCCGGGTGGATCGCCCACCGCTGCACAGTGGGCTCGGTGATCCCCGCCAGGCGCGAAGCCGCGAGGCCCGGATCCTGTTCGGGGTCGGGGCCGAGGATCTCAAGGTAGATATCACGGCCGGCCCCGGTACCGACCCCCTCGAGACCAAGCAGAGCATTGGCCGTGCCCAGACCCGGATGAGCGCCCCCGGGAATAGCCTCCACACCGAGAATGCTGTGATATTGCTCAACACTTTCAGCGAGATTGGGCACAGCAATGACGAGATGGTCGAATTTCGGAGGCAGCAACATGACTCAATGTTAAGCGATCAGATTGACGCTCAGCATGCCGATGCGCTTAACTCAAAACATGCAGACACAACCGGAGGCCCGAATGCTGTGGCGCCGAATCCACATCGATCTCAAGAGGCTCACCAGCTCCAATTGTTGAGCTATATCAACAACTGCTTGAGCAACTGATCCACCCCAGACCTCGGTTTCATCTGCACAAAGGACCACATTCCATGACGGACCTCCGTCCCTCCACCTCGGCGAGCCCCAGGCGTTCCTACGGCCGACGCAATTTCCTCAGCCTCGGGCTGGGACTGGGCACCATCATCACCCTCAGCGCGTGCACACCCTCGGACACCGAGCCGCTGCCCGAGGGCGGCGACCCGGTGCAGGGCGGAGTCCTCACCTACTTCGAACCTCAGACCTGGACACTCCTCTACCCGCCCTCGGTCGGGTTCTATCCCAACGGCGGCATCATGAACAACATCTCCGCGCGTCTGCTGTGGCAGGACCCGGAGACTCTCGAACTCCACCCCTGGCTGGCCACGCAGCTGCCGGAGATCAACGGCGATGCCACCCAATTCACGTTCACGATCCGCAGGGGCGTGACCTACTCCGACGGTTCAGCGCTGACGGCGCAGAATGTGGCAAAGAACTTCGACCTCTTCGGCAGAGGCGACGAGACCCGCACTCTCCCGGTCTCCGAGCAGATCTCGAACTATGAGAGCAGCGAGGTCCTCGACGATCATCGGGTCCGCTTCCACTTCAGCGCCCCCTCCCCGGGGTTTGCCCAGGCGACATCGACGATGAATGCCGGTCTGCTCGCCGATTCGACACTGGGACTCGACGCCGAGGGATTCGGTCCCGGCGGTGCCACACAGATCCACACCTGCGGTCCGTTCCGCATCACCGAGGAGACGATCGGGACGAAGCTGTCCGTGCGCGTCCGCGAGGACTACGACTGGGCGCCTCCGCACTTCGAACACCAGGGCCGAGCCCACCTCGACGGCATCGACTACCTGGCCAACAATGAGTACTCGGTGCGCATCGGAGCCGTGCTCTCCGGGCAGGCCGACGGTGTCCGCGACGTCCAGGCCCCCGACGAACCCCGGGTGAAGGAACAGGGTCTGAGCCTCTATGCCAAGGCCACGAACGGCATCAACAACAGCATCAACTTCCGTTTCCGACACGAGCTGCTGTCCGATCTCAAGGTCAGGCAGGCCATCATCGCCGCCGTTGACCGGCAGGAGATCGTCGACAAGCTCTTCACCCCCAACTACCCCTTGGCCACCGGGCTCTTGGCCAAGGGAGCCATGGGCTACAAGGACCAGTCCGGATCCTGGGTCCATGACCCCGACGAAGCGAACCGACTGCTCGACGAGGCAGGCTGGTCCGAACGCAATGACGCTGGCTTCCGCATCAAGGATGGTCAGGTCCTGGAACTGTCCGTCAACATCGCTTTGCCGCAGCCCCGCTCGAATGAGGTGCAGACGCTCGTCCAGCAGCAGCTGCGCCACGTCGGCGTGCGCCTGTCCATCAATCCCGGTGACCAGTCCAAGCAGACGCTGGACGCCCTCGATCTCGATCGCGTGCAGATCTATCATTCGATGGTCGCCCGCGCGGACTTCGACAATCTGCGGTCGAACTACTCTTCGGTCAACCGTGACGTCTTCCTCAACGGGAAGGACCGTGACGACGCTGGTGATGAGAGCATTGATCCCGAGGTCGACCGACTGCTGGACGAACTCGCCTCGGAGCCTGTGACGAAGAAGCGCCAGAAGGCTGCGGAGAAGGTCCAGGACTACCTCGTTGAGAACGCCTATGTGCTGCCGTTCTTCGAAGAGCCGCAGGTCTTCGCCTTCCGCCGCCGAGTCAACGGTTTCGCGACCGAACCGGTGGGTCGCCCCGACTTCTACAGCACATGGTTGGCAGGTCAGAAATGATCCTCGACGTCCGATACCTCTTCCTGCGCCTGGGGCAGGCTGTTCTCGTCCTCCTCCTCGCATTCACCGCGGCCTTCATCCTGCTCAGCCTCATCCCGGGCGACGGAGTCACCGCCAGGTTCGCCGACCCGGCACTGGGCCTCTCGGCCGATCAGATCGCCACGATCCGGAGCGAGACCGGGGCCGATGAATCCTGGATCAGCCGCTACTTCCTCAGCCTGGGCGGGTTCCTCACCGGCGACTTCGGGTTCTCCGTTCAGACCGGGGCCGCCGTGTCGACGATCATCACCGCGGCCCTGCCCTCGACGGCGGTCCTCGCCCTGTCCGGGTTCGTCTCAGCCTTGGTCCTGGCCGTGGTCATCGCGGTGCTGGCGACCTACGGGCCGTTTCGCTGGCTGCGCAAGATCCTCGACTCCGTGCCCAGTCTGTTCATCTCGATTCCCGTGTTCTGGCTCGGTATCCTGCTGATCCAGATCTTCTCCTTCCAGCTCGGGTTCGTCTCCGTGGTCTCCCCCACCCCCGCCGAGGCGCTCGTCCTCCCGACCCTGACCGTGGCGGTTCCGCTGTCGGCCCCGATCGCGCAGGTCCTCATCCGCTCCATCACCGATGTCAAGGCTTCCGGATTCGTCAAAGTCACCTCGGCGAAGGGCGCGAGCGAACTGTGGATCCTCGTCCACTCCGTCGCCCGCAATGCGATCCTGCCCGGGCTGACGATCATCGGCCTGGTCTTCGGCGAACTCGTTGCCGGCGCCGTGGTCACCGAAACCGTGTTTGGGCGCAACGGCATCGGCCAGATCACGGCCCAGGCAGTGACCCACCGCGACAATCCGATCCTCCTGGCCGTCGTCGTCATCGCGACCCTGACGTACGTGATCATCAACCTCATCGTCGACCTCCTCTATCCCGTCATCGACGTACGCCTGCGTTCTGGGGCAGGAACCACCTCGGCGGGGAAGAAGCCTGCCGACGAACCCACTCGCCGAGCGCTGACGACCACCGCTGCCAGCGTCGGAGTCGACCTCGACTGGGACGAGAAGGACACGCACTCATGAGCCTCATCGACACCTTCGCCCGCACCCCCGGCGCCGGCTCGCCGCGTCCGGCATCGAAACGGCGCAGCCGCACCCGGGCGAGCATCGGGCCCGCCACCATCATCTCCGGGTTGGTCCTGCTCATCGCCGTTGCGTGGGCACTCTTCCCGGGGCTGTTCACCCACCATGATCCCAATGACGGCGGAACCACTCCCGCGCTGCTGGCCCCGAGCCTCGACCATTGGTTCGGCACTGACCAGACCGGGCGTGATGCCTTCACCCGCGTCGTCTACGGCGCATCTCAGTCCCTGCTGGCCGCGCTCGTGGCAGTGGGCGTCGGCCTTGTCGTGGGAACGGCGATCGGACTCATCGCCGGCACCCGCCGCGGCTGGCTCGACGATGTGCTCATGCGCTTCATCGACGTGCTGCTCTCGATCCCCGCGATCCTGCTCAGCCTCTCGATCGTCATCGTCTTGGGCTTCGGCACCATCAACGCGGCCATCGCCGTCGGTGTCACAGCCATCGCCCAGTTCGCACGCCTGTCGAGGTCAGAGGCGGTGCGGATCAACACAAGCGACTTCGTGGCCGCGGCCTACGGCTCGGGCGGCACCTTCTTCTCCGTCCTCTTCCGCCACATCCTGCCCAACTCGATCTCGCCCGTCCTGTCCCTGGCCGTGCTGCAGATCGGATCCGCGATCCTCCAGATCTCGACCCTGGGCTTCCTGGGCTACGGCACTCCCCCGCCGACACCGGAATGGGGCCTCATCATCGCCGAGGGCCGCAACTTCGTGGCCACCGCCTGGTGGCTGACCGTGCTGCCCGGCTTCGTCGTCATGGCCATCGTCCTGGCCACCCATCAGATCGGCAACACCCTGCGAAAGGCGACATCATGACCGAGAGCGCACCGCTGCTGTCCGTCCAGGATCTCAGTGTCGCCTACTCCCAAGCAGCGGCCCCAGCCGTCGACGGCGTCTCGTTCGCCGTTGCTGCCGGGTCGATGACCGCGGTCGTCGGCGAATCCGGGTCCGGGAAGTCGACGACCGCGAACGCGGTCATCGGTCTGCTCCCGGAATCCGCGCAGATCACTGGTGGGCACATCCGATTAGGCGAGGTCGATCTCGGTGCGCTGGGCGCCAGCGCCTGGCGGGGAGTCCGCGGCAGTCAGATCGGCTATGTTCCCCAGGACCCCGGCAGTTCCCTCAACCCCCTGCAGACCATCGGGAAATCCGTCGCCGAGGCGCTGCGGATCCACAAGCGTGCCGACCGGAAGTCCGCCCGCGGCCAGGTCATCGACCTGCTGGCCAAGGTCGGCATCGATCGTCCGCAGATGCGTGCCGATCAGTTCCCGCACGAGCTCTCCGGAGGCATGCGTCAGCGGGTGCTCATCGCATCGGCCATCGCACTGCGTCCGCGTCTGCTCATCGCCGATGAGCCGACCTCGGCGCTTGATGTGACCGTGCAGAAGCAGGTCCTCGATCTCCTCGATGGGCTGCGGGCCGAGACCGGGACGGGCGTCCTCTTCATCACTCACGATCTGGCTGTCGCCGGTGAACGCGCCGATGATGTCGTCGTCATGCAGTCTGGGAAGGTCGTCGAGGCCGGTCCGGCAGCTCGGATCTTCTCCCGCCCTGCGACCGACTACACCGCCCGACTGCTCGCCGATGCTCCGGCGTTGAAGACGAAGGCGCGCCACACCGCGACCGCCGAGGACTCGCAGGCAGACTCATCCTCAGCAGCCTTCGTCTCCGTCGAGGGACTGACTCAGGTCTATGCCCGCAACGAGGATCAGGTCATCGGCGTCGACGATGTCTCGCTGAGCGTTCAACCCGGGACCACACACGGCATCGTGGGCGAATCCGGGTCCGGCAAGACCACAACCGGCAAGGCCCTGGCAGGGTTCCTCACCCCGCAGTCCGGGCGCATTCGCATCGGCGATTTCGACACCGCCGATTCCGTGAAGGGCAATGCCGCGCGCGTCCGCCGTCGGGACTTTCGACGCAGAGTCCAACTGGTGCACCAGAACCCGTATTCGGCATTGGACCCGAAGCACTCGATTCGGCAGATCCTGACCGAACCCCTGCGCAATTTCCGCATCGGGACCAGGGCTTCGCGTGCCGGACTCGTCGCCGAGGCTCTTGACCGGGTGTCGCTGCCGACAGAGTTCCTCGACCGGCGGCCGCAGGAGCTCTCCGGCGGTCAGCTGCAGCGAGTGGCGATCGCCCGGGCGCTCATCGCCGGTCCGGAACTCGTCGTCTTCGATGAAGCGGTCTCCGCCCTCGACGTCACCGTGCAGGCCCAGATTCTGGACCTCCTCGATGAGCTCCAAGTGGAGCTTGGTCTGACATATGTCTTCATCTCCCACGATCTTGCTGTCGTGCGTCAGATCGCTGATACGGTGTCGGTGATGTCGCAGGGACGCCTGATGGAGAACGGACCGACGGAGGACCTCTTCGCTCGCCCGCAGACACACTACACACGCACCCTCCTCGACGCGATCCCCCGCCCCGTGATGCTCCACGGCGGCGAGGACGCGAAGAATCCGACACCGCTCGCAGCCGCAGAAAGATGAGACCACCACGATGACGAACAGCTCCCCCGGACCCCGGCTCGGATTCTTCACACGCCTGCTCGAGGACGCTCCGGCCGACCAGCGCTACCGGTTCGCGCTCGAACAGATCCAGGCGGCCGAGACCCACGGCTTCGATTCGGCCTGGGTCGCCCAGCACCACTTCTCCGCGGCCGAGGGTGGTCTTCCCTCCCCGCTCGTGTTCCTCGCCCATGCGGCGGCGCAGACGTCTCGGATTCGACTGGGCACAGCGATCATCACCCTGCCGATGGAGAACGGTGTGCGTGTGGCCGAAGACGTCGCAGTCACCGATGTGCTCTCCGGCGGGCGCCTTGAGATCGGACTCGGTTCGGGCGGAAACCCCAAGTCGTTCCCGGCCTTCGGCACCAGTTTCGATGTCCGCCGCGAAGTCTTCGCCGACAACCTCGCCGCGCTGAAGACTCTGCTGGCAGGGAGATCATTGGACACCGGACACACCCTCTACCCGCAGGCCTCCTGCCTGTCTGACGGTCGCGGACTCTCCGAACGACTCTGGCAGGCCACCTTCTCCTCCGGCGGTGCCGGAGCGGCCGGTGCCGCGGGTGATGGCCTCATGCTCTCTCGCACGCAACCCCGTGCACAGGACAACCCAGGGGCACCCCTCGACGAGGTGCAGCTGCCGGTCATCGACACCTATCTGTCGAACCTGCCGGCGGGGATCGAGCCCCGCATCCTCGCCTCCCGCACGGCCGTCGTCGCCGAGGCCAAGGATCTGCCGGCGCTGCGTGCGCTGACGGAACCGGCGCTGCGGTCCGAGGCAGACCGCCTCGTCGGCTACGACACCTCGGGCCTTTGCCTTGATGAGCTGCTCGTCGCCACGGATACGTTCCTGGGCACCTCCGAGCAGGTCGTCGAACGCCTCTCGACAGACCGTGTCCTCTCACGGGCCACCGACGTCAGCTTCCAGGTGCACTCGGTGCCCGCGACGAATGAGACCACCCTGCGATCCATCGAGCTGTTGGCCACCGAGGTGGCACCGGCTCTGGGACTGACATTGACGACAGAACAGGCGGCCTGACATGACCGACATCATCAACACCCTGGCGGGAATCGCCGCGCAGGACCCGCTCGATGCTCTCCGCGATCACCGTGCACAGGCCAAGGAGAATGCGCAGCTCAGCTTCGAAGCTCTCTTGGAACCTGCCGAGGCCGAGGAGTTCTCCCAGCGAGATCGCTACGCCGTCGCCGCCTTCACCGCCGGGCTGCTGGGATCTCCTGCCGCCGAGGAGTTCTACCGCGACCTCCTTCGCGACGAGGACGAGGTCGCGTCCTGGGCAATCGCCGAACTCCTCGACGAGGCTCTGCCCGAACTCGACTCCCGGTCATCCGGGCACGGTCCCTATGGAATCTTCGAATCCGCTGCACTCGCTGACGAGAACGTCATCGGACCATGGTTGTCAGTGGAGAAGAAGTCCATCGAAGTCCTCGGTCCGCAGCTGGCCGCCGGGCTCGAGTTCGCTCATCTTCTGGTCCTGCATCCGCGAGATTCTCGACCCGAACATATGGCGCTGCTGCTCGATGCCGGATGGGACGAGGATTCGATCGTCACGCTCGCGCAGCTTGTCTCGTTCCTCAACTTCCAGATCCGCATCAGCACCGGGCTGACGGCACTGGTCCACGCACCGGCCGCGGCCCTGGCCCCCGTCGCAGACGAGCCACCGGAAGCGGTCGACGATGACGGCGAGGCCACCTCGGCGAGGGAAACCGCTGCCTCTTCGAAAGGCAGCGAAGCTCTGGCCCGGGTGGGCGATCGTGTCAGCTCCTACTCCGATCTCAAACGGCCCTCATTGTTCCAGCAGTCCGGATTGGGGTGGGTGCCCTGGATCGCACCCGTCGCCGAGGCGGAGCTGACCGATGTCCAGCGCGAGGCTCTGATCGAGGCGGGGCGGGCGAAGAACCCCTACTTCCGTCTGTTGGCCAGAGATCCTGCGGCTCTGCGGGCCCGGACGCTGACCGATCTCGACATCTTCTTCAACACCACCGACGGACTCGGCCGGGCCGAACGCGAGCTTGCCGCGACCGTGGCCTCACGTCTCAACGGGTGCCTGTTCTGCGCCTCGATCCACTCGGACCGGGCCACTGAGGAATCCGGGCGCCGCGACCTGGTGCAGTCGCTGCTCGACTCTGGCATTCACACACCGCCGAACCTCGGCGACGCGGTCTGGGATGCTGTCGTCGACGCCTCCGCGGCGCTCACGCTCACGCCCCAGGCGTTCGGCCCGGCGCATGTGACTGCACTGCGCGAAGCCGGTCTCGAAGACGCGGACATCGTCGACGTCCTCAACTGCGCGGCCTTCTTCAACTGGGCCAATCGGCTCATGCTCTCCCTGGGAGAACCGGAGGTGCTGGCACCCGGAAAGTGACCAGGCTCAGCGATCGCGCCGTGCCCTGACCACGACGTCGTCGATGGTGATTGTGCGGCCTCCAGGTCCGACCATCGTCCGCTGGGCCTCTTCGGCGGTGACGAGGGTCCAGACCGCTGGATCGAGACGGCCCGTGATGGAGTCGGCGGTGGCTGAGGCTTCTGCAGGTGGGTGAGATTCGCCATGGCCGTGGTGGTGGAGGTGGCCGACGATGAGCAGGGTTCCGCCGGGTGCCACCCAGGCGGCGATGCGGTCGTAGAAGTCCAGCTGCCCCATCGCAGGATGCGCATAGTGGGTGGTGACCAGGTCAAACTGCGTCTCCGGTTCCCATACGGACAGGTCAGCCTGGACCCATGCGATTCGTCCGGCCTTCCCGGCAGCGGCCGCACGATCCTCGGCATAGTTCAGCGCAGTGTCGGCGACGTCAGCGCCGGTGACGTCCCACCCCTTGTCCGCCAGCCAGATGGCTTCTGCTCCGGCACCGCAGCCGGCATCGAGGGCAGTCCCGGGTTCGAGCTCACCGATCTCGTGGACCAGGTGGGGGTTCGGATCGCCTGAGCTCATCATGGGGGCTCGTTCGCCGTCCCAGGTCTCGTCCCAGTAGTTCTTATCGAATGAGTGAGTCATCAGCTTGCCTTCCCGGCCTGCTCGTCGTTCAATTCTGCCGCTGCACGATCGAGGTCTTTGAAGATGAGATCGGTGTTGATGTGCTGGGCGGCGAGCGCTCCGGCTGCCGCCGCACCGCTGACCTGTGCTCCGATGTCTGTGGCGTTGCCTGCGACCCAGACACCCGGGACCGAGGTCAGTCCGAAGGATTCGGTTTCGATGAAAGCTCCTGCTGGATGTGCCGTGGGTTCGAGACCGATGCCTGCGAACAGTTCGGTCCGCGCGACCATCGGCGTTGCCACGACCGCGGCGTCCACAGCGACCACCTGCCCATCGTCCAGACGTACACCGGTGAGTGTGTCGTCGATGATCTCGAGGCTGGCGATCCCGCCTTCGATTACTGGGATGTCGAGTGCCTGCAGCTTGATCTGCTCGTCCTCGCTGAGCTCGTGGTCTCCGGCGAAGAGCATCACCTGGTCACTCCACTGGCGGAACAGGAATGCCTTGTGGACGGCCATCGGGGTGGTGACGAGGACTCCGATGCGGCCATCCCGAACTTCCCACCCATGGCAGTACGGGCAATGGAGCACGCCATGGCCCCACTGTTCGCGGACACCCGGGATCTCGGGCAGCTCATCGACCAAACCGGTGGCCATGAGCAGGCGCCTGCCTTCGACCGCATTCCCACTGCGTAAGCTGAGCGTGAATCCGTCCTCGGCGCCGCTGACGGCGACGACTTCATCGTCGATGAGCTCCCCTCCGTAGCCGAGCACCTCTTCTCGTCCTCGCGTCAGCAGCTCCTGAGGACTGATGCCTTCGTGGCCCAACAGCCCGCGCACTCCGTCCGCGGGTGCGTTGCGCGGTTGGCCCGCGTCGATCACGGTCACGCTCCGGCGTGCGCGGGCCAGGGTCAGGCCCGCACTGAGGCCGGCCGCTCCCGCTCCTACGATCACGACGTCTCTGATTGCGCTCTTCTTCTCTGCCACGCTCATGCCTCTCGTCCTCCCAAGAAATCAGGAACTGCCTTTGCGACGTTCCAATACTTCGATGGTGACAAGCACGACGCGCCATTGCAAATGAGTTTGCCGAATGGCAAAATAGTGAGCATGGATGAACTCATGGACCGCACCCTCGATGCTGTCGGACCGCGCCTGAAGCAGCTGCGACAGCGCCGCGACATCACTCTCACCGATCTTTCCGAAGAGACCGGCATCTCGATCAGCACACTGTCCCGACTCGAAGCCGGTCACCGCCGCCCCAGCCTCGAGCAGCTTCTGCCCTTGGCACGCGCATTCGGAGCCACTCTCGACGAGCTCGTCGATGCTCCACCGACTGGGGATCCGCGCATCAATCTGCGTCCGATCCCCAGTGGTGACGGTCGCACCATCCTGCCTCTGACCCGTCGGGCCGGGGGCATCCAGGCCTACAAGTTCGTCCTTCCCGCCGGGGACGACGAGACAGTGCCAGAGCTGCGCACCCATGAGGGCTATGACTGGGCGTTCGTCCTCAACGGCAGACTCCGACTCGTCCTGGGCGAACACGACCTCATCCTCGAACCAGGCGAGGCCGCCGAGTTCGACACTCGCACTCCGCACTGGTTCGGCGCCACCAGCTCAGGACCAGTCGAATTCCTCAGCCTCGTCGGCAAACAGGGAGAACGAGCCCACATCCGAGCGGCACCGAAGCGCCACCTCGGCGCAGAGCAGAAGCGCCAGGCGAACTGACTGGCTTCAGCCGACGTCCATGAGTGTCGACCGGATGATGAAGCGATTGCCCGTCGGTGACTCGACGCTGAAGCCGCCTCCCCGTCCGGGCACCACATCCACCGTCAGATGCGTGTGCTTCCAGTATTCGAACTGCTCGACCGACATCCAGAAGTCGAGGCCGGACTTCTCACTGTCGTCGATAGGCAGTTCGAAGTGTCCGAGCAGGACATCGGCATCGGAGGTCAGGAAGTCGCCTTCTGGGAAGCACATCGGCGAGGACCCGTCGCAGCAGCCACCCGACTGGTGGAACATCAGTTGACCGTGTTTGGCGACCAATTCGCCGAGGAGGTCGACGGCGGCCTGTGTCATGGCCACCCGGGACTTCTCCTCCCCATCGATGGTGGGGGCCGATTCCAGTGCTGCTGTCTGTGTCGATTCACTCATCAGAAAAATCCTTGTGCGTTCTCCGAGTAGCTGACCAGCAGGTTCTTCGTCTGCTGGTAGTGGTCAAGCATCATCAGGTGGTTCTCACGTCCGATTCCCGATGATTTGTATCCGCCGAACGCGGCATGTGCCGGGTAGGCGTGATAGTTGTTCACCCAGACACGGCCGGCCTGGATGTCACGGCCGGCACGGTAGGCGATGTTGCCGGTGCGGGCCCAGACGCCGGCCCCCAGACCGTAGAGCGTGTCGTTGGCGGTGGTGATGGCGTCGTCGTAGTCCTTGAACGAGGTCAGTGCCACGACTGGACCGAAGATCTCCTCCTGGAAGATCCGCATATTGTTCGAGCCCTTGAAGATGGTGGGCTGGACGTAGAAGCCGCCTGCGAGATCTCCTTCGAGTTCGGCCTTGTCTCCGCCGATGAGCACCTCGGCGCCTTCGTCCTTGCCGATCTGCAGGTAGGACATGATCTTCTCGTACTGATCATTCGAGGCCTGCGCACCGACCTGGGTATCGGTGTCGAGTGGATTGCCCTGCTTGATCGCTCGCACACGCTCGACGCCGGCGGCGACGAAGTCATCGAAGATCGACTCCTGGACGAGAGCGCGAGACGGACAGGTGCAGACCTCACCCTGATTGAGCGCGAACATCGCGAAGCCTTCGAGCGCCTTGTCGCGGTAGCTGTCGTCGGCGGCGAGGACGTCTTCGAAGAAGATGTTCGGTGACTTGCCGCCGAGTTCCAGGGTGACCGGGATGATGTTCTGCGAGGCGTACTGCATGATCAGACGACCGGTCGTCGTCTCACCGGTGAACGCGATCTTCTTGATCCTCTTGTTCGAGGCCAGAGGTTTGCCTGCCTCGACTCCGAAGCCGTTGACGATGTTGAGGACACCGGCTGGCAGCAGATCACCGACGAGTTCAGCCAGGATGAGGATCGAGGCCGGAGTCTGCTCGGCGGGCTTGAGGACGACGCAGTTGCCTGCGGCGAGCGCCGGTGCCAGCTTCCACGTGGCCATGAGTATGGGGAAGTTCCACGGGATGATCTGCCCGACGACGCCGAGCGGTTCGTGGAAGTGATAGGCAACGGTGTCGTCGTCGATCTGCGACAGGCCGCCTTCTTGGGCCCGGATCGCTGCAGCGAAGTAGCGGAAGTGGTCTATGGCCAGTGGGATGTCGGCGGCCAGCGGTTCGCGGATGCCCTTGCCGTTGTCCCACGTCTCTGCGACCGCGAGCATCTCAAGATTCTCTTCCATTCGATCAGCGATCTTGAGGAGGATGTTCGAACGCTCGGTCACCGAGGTCTTCCCCCAGGCGGGTGCTGCTGCCCAAGCCGCATCGAGGGCGGTTTCGATGTCCTCGGCGGTGGAGCTGGGGATCTCTGTGAATGCCTGTCCGGTGACGGGAGTGATGTTGTCGAAGTAGTCGCCGTTCTTCGGCGGCACCCACTCGCCTCCGATGTAGTTCTCGTAGCGCGACTTGAACGTGACGAGCGAACCTTCGGTACCGGGTGCTGAGTAGACTGCCATGACACTCCTTCCTGTGAGTCCATCCGCTCGCATCGCACGCATTGTTTCGCGTGCAGTGCATGGTCGTGGTCGACTGCGCGGAGCGGATGTGTCCGTGTCCTCTCACCATAGGGCGGAGAGAGTCTGCGAACAATAGCCTGCACGATTTCGACGTGAAGTTGAGAGAATGACTCCATGGATGTCCGACCGTTCTATCCTGCTGATCGCGAATCATCCGAAGCAGATATCTATCGGCCTCAGCGTAAGGTCATGACTTGGCGCGTGGAAAGTGCCCGTAGAATCTCTGCCGAGATCCACAGACTCGATGATTCACAGGTATGTGCGCTCGTCGACGCCGCTGAGATAGTAGGGGTCGGCATCGGTGGAACCACGAGAACTGCTGAGATCGATGGAGCTCCTGTCTTCATCAAGCAGCTTCCACTCACACACAGCGAAGCGTCGGATCCGACCGCCACCCGCAATCACACTGGACTGCCGTTTGTCAGCCACTACGGGATCGGGAGCCCGGCGCATGGTGTCGGGCGCGAGCTGGCAGCACACACGTTCACCTCCGATTGCGTCCGTTCCGGGGAGACAGACTTCTTTCCGCTCCTGCTCGGGTGGCGAATCGTCGATCTGAAGTGCGAATCCGACCTCAGCGAATTCGACGGAGACAGCCCGAGGCGCCGATGGGGCACCTCTTGGCCTCAAGTTGAGACGAAGCTCTCCGAGATGACGTCCGCGCCCACAAGTATGGTGATCTTCCTTGAACATGTGCCTGAGACCTTGGGGTCGTGGGTGCGCCGAAGCGTGGCCGAAGGCAGCGGATCGACGGTGTTTGCTGAGGCCGTGGGACAGATCATCGATGCCACGGCGTGGATGGAGAAGCAGGGATTCCACCACTTCGACGTGCATCCGGGAAACATCCTCATCCACGACGGCAGACTGATCTTCACGGATTTCGGACTCTCGCTCCACCGCGATTTCGATCTCACCGCGGACGAAGAGTCATCGCTGTCCACTCATCAGGGCTTCGACCGTGACACCGGCCTCATGCACCTGTTTCACTGGACGCTGTTCGAACTCGGATACACCTCCGGGTCCAGGCGGTTGGAGCTGCTGCGTGCCGCAGCAGCTGATCCGGCAGCCTCAGCGCTGAATCCGGTTCGCGCAGCTCTCGGTGAAAAGGGTGCCGACCTCATCGCTGAGCATGCGAGCGTCGCTGTCCGCATGACGGAGATGTTCGCCGTTCTCATGCGGGATGCGTTCGGCGCCAAGTACGACAGACGATGACGCCGGTTCTAGTCGGTTCTGAGTATATTTCGCCGGAGGAGTTCGAGGCTGAAGTCCCACCCGTCGGCGAAGAAGTCGCGCGCTTCGCCTCGGCGTTCGATTGGAATGTCGTCAAAGCGATGCACGATGACCACCTTCGTATCCTCCCCGTGTGGTTGCAGGGTGATCTCGACTCTGTCGGATCGGCCGAAGCGCCCATTCGTCCGCCGAAGGATCGCGATGCAGCACCGCTCGTCGAAGACGGTGATCTCACCAGTGAGCACGTACTCGTGGGAGTCGTCTCTGTAGTGCTCCTCGTAGGGGCTGCCGACTCGTGGTTCGAAGTCGATCTGCACTGTCGGCGGCGGACACCACCATCTGCTCAATCGAATCGGGTCTGCCACGTGCGGCCAGACCTGGGCAGCCGGCGCTTTGATCACCAGCGATCTGTCGAAGCCCCAATCCGGATTCTTGTCGGCCATGGGCACATTCTTCAGTGCCCGGCATCAAGCCACAAGGATGATTCGGATCAGCCGGTCGTACTAGGCGAGTTCTCATTCGAGCGCACTACCGCGAGACAACCGAACCATTCGACGGCAATGCGCCTCTGAACGCAATGCGCGCAGCCACAGCGTGCTCAATGTCGACGCGGTCGATCGCTTGGACATGCAGGTGCGGTTCCGTGCTGTTGCCGGAGTTTCCGCACCGGCCGATCTCTTCGCCGATCTCAATGTGCTGTCCCGCCCGAACTCGTGTGCTGAGATGCTGGAGATGGCAGAGCGAGACTATACCGCCGTCGCACCGGATCATGACGTGATTGCCGGCGAGCGCACGCCAGCCCTCGCCGACACGCCGGGCCTGTGTCAGGGAGTATCCGATCGACGGGACACCGCGGTACGAGAAATGATCACGCTCAGTGTCATGAGAAGCCACGACAGTTCCTGCGACCGGAGAGAGCACCGGGCGGCCGAAGCCGACAAAGCTCTCCGGAGGTTCCGGACGGAGGAGGGAGCCGAAGGTGAAGGGCGCCGATCTCCCAGAGCCATCGACCGGCACGAAGTCGATTGCGTATGAGGTCGCGAAGAGTGTCGTGCCGTGGCTCGGCACCCGGTCGGCGGGACTGTTTTGAACCAGCCATCGGCCGGTGAAGGGGTAGTCCATATCGAGCAAGTCGGCCATGGGGTTCATCACCTCCTGGGGTGGCCCCGTCGTACCGAGGAATACAGGATCATGTCGCGACATTCGCCGCCGACCAGCTGATGGCTGACCAGGAGTACATCGCGAACATAGCCTGCCCGTTCGGCGGTGCGAATCGATGCGATGTTCCACGGTTCGATGAATAGGTCGATCCGCTGTACTCCCGGTACAGTCCACCCGAACTCGGTCAGGGCCGCGAGTGCCTCGGCCGCATAGCCGCGCCCACGCTCGAACGGTGCAACGGCATAACCAGCTCTCGCCCGCCCCTCGTCGAGATCCTTCAGCCAGAGACCGCAGTGACCGATCGCGAACTCATCGGTTCGCCGCGCAATCGTGAACGAGAAGCCAGCTCCCTCCGCGTGACGACCCTGCTGGCGTTCGACCCAGTCGCTGGCCTCCTGCATGGTGGCGTTTCCTGGCAGTGAACCCGTCTGCGGCACATAGGGATCGGTCGACAGCTGCTGAGCCATTGCGGCATCCCGCGCCTCCACTGCTCGCAGCAGAACCTGCCCACAAGCCGGTGGCTCCGCTGGCCAGTGTGGCAGTGTCATCCGCCCTCGGTGATGGGAACTTCGACAGCCTTCGGGAACAGAAGGTTATAGGTGAGTCCGGCGACGGCGGCACCGGCGAGCGGTGCGAGGAAGAACACCCACACCTGACCGAGCGCGTCTCCACCGGCGAATACCGCGACACCGAAGGAACGCGCCGGATTGACCGAAGTGTTCGACACCGGAATGGCGACGAGGTGGATGAGTGTGAGTGAGAGGCCGATCGCCAGAGGTGCCATTCCGACCGGGGACCTGTCGTCGGTCGTCCCGAGGATGACGTAGAGGAAGATGGCGGTGAGGACGAACTCGGCGACGAGCACGCTGACCAAGGAGAATCCGTTCGGGGAGAATTCTCCATAGCCGTTCGTCGCCAGACCGTCCTTCGCAAGCGAATAGTCGGGATTGCCCGAGGCGATGAGGAGCACGACTCCACCGGCGACGATGCCGGCGACCAGCTGTGTGATCCAGTAGGGAACGGCGTCCTTGACCGGGGTCCTGCCCGCAAGTGCACAGCCCAGCGTCACTGCGGGATTGAAGTGTCCACCGGAGACATGTCCGACGGCGTAGGCCATGACGACGACGGTGAGACCGAAGGCCAGCGCGACGCCGAGGAATCCGATGCCCATGTTGATGCCGTCGTCACCGACGACCTTTGCTGCGAACACGGCCGCGCCGCAGCCGCCGAAGACGAGGACGAAGGTACCGAGGAATTCGGCGAAGATCTTCGAGACCAGGGTGGGTTTCTGCTGGAGCGCCATGATGATTGATCCCATCTGTGATGTGTGCCACATATCATGCCGTTTTCCATACTACAGTCACGTCTCAGCAGATGAGCCCAAGTCGTACTGTCGTCTCCTCTGACCGAGTACGACGCGGGCTCAGACCAACGGCATGACCATGATCAGGCAGGGCGTCTGCTCATCCCACAGATCGGTCTCCTCGAGCGGGAAGAATCCCATCTTCTGGTAGAAGTGTCGTGTCCGGTCGTAGTTGGGATCGGGGTTCGAAGCCCCCAACGTCTTCACCTGCAGCAGCGTGGCGCCCCTTCTCCTCACATCGGCTGCAATCGCTCGCATCATTGCTGTGCCGGCTCCTGCCCCATGTTCCGATCGGTCGACAACCGTGAAATGGACTTCGGCAGAGTGATCGAAATGCCACGACACCAGCGTGACCCCGACGACCTCGCCAGCCTCGTTTCGCACCGTCCAGGTCTCCATGGTTCGTGCATCATCGACGTACTCGGCGTTGGATTCCGGCCTGCCGAACCACTCCGGGACAGTCAGCAGAAGACGATCCACATCGTCGGGCACCTGGTCATCTCTGACTGCACTCCACCGTGTCTGTGTCATGCACTCAACCCTAGCGCCCACCTCGGCGAGGGAGCCGGCACTTGGTACGCTGACGAACATGAGCGATGTCGACAGCCCGGTTCTCCGCCTGATTCCCTATCTCGCGGCACTCACGGTCGCGGTGTTCCTCGGCCCGCCTGTGATGGGCAACGGAGATCTGCTGACGGCCGTGGTCGTCATCGCCGTCGCCTACTTCGTGACCTACTACCTGGTCAGGTACGTCATCGGCCTCATCGTCCGCAACCGCCGCAACAGCACCGACGACCAGGACTAGCAGCTACCTCTCGTCCTGCGCAGGCACGACGACCTTGCGGATGATGATCATTCCCGAGGCGGCCACGGGCACAGCGACCACGGCCCCGAGGACTCCGCCCAGGGTGCCGCCGGCGATGGCCGCGATGATGACGAGCGCACCGGGCACATTGACCGCGGTCTTCATGATGCGGGGGCTGAGCAGGTACGCCTCCACCTGCATGTACACGAGGTAGTAGATGCCGACGGCGATCCCCAGCCCCGGAGAGACCATGAGGCAGGACCCGGTGATGATGATCGCACCGGTGATCGGGCCGACGAGTGGGATGAGTGAGGCGAGGAACGCGATGAACGCCAACAGCGCCGGCAGCGGGGCACCGATGATGGTGAGGAAGATCGCCGAGCACACGCCGTTGACGATGCCCAAGGACACCTGACCCAGAACGTAGCGTCCGATGGATCGGGTGACTTCCTCGGTGACGGATTCGACGGTCGGTCGGGAGCTCGCAGCGACGAGGGAGAGCATGGCCGACTTGATCGTCGGCATCGTCACGGCGAAGTAGATGGTGAGGATGACGACGATGACGACGCCGGCGAGGAAGCTGATAATGCCGGCTCCGATGGACACGACCCCGCCGCCCAACGACACCACGTTCTTCGGGTCGGATGCCCACTCGCCGAGGTTGGCGAAGATCTTGTCGAGATCGACCGCTCCGGTGAATCTCTGTTCGAGGTCGGCGACCCACCCTGTGGCCGCCAGGCTCGCGACGATGTCCGGAAGATCACCGATGAACTGCTGGATCTGGCTGATGACGGCAGGGGCGATGAGCAGCACAGCACCCGCGACGATGGCGAGGAAGGCCAGAACGACGAGGACGACCGACAGGGACCGGGGCAGCCTGCGCTCGACCAGCCACAGCACGATCGGTTCGAGTCCGAGCGCGAGGAACAGGGCCAGACCGATGTAGATGATGACGGTCGCCACGGACTGCAGGGCCGTGATCAGCCCGAATGCGAGTCCCACACCGAGCGTTCCGGTGAAGCCGACCCGGAATGCGCTGTTGAGAGTCAGCGATTTTCCCTGCCCTTTGCCCATGGTGACAAGTGTAACCAGCGACCATGCGCTTCAGCGTGTTCACGCGTTAGGATCGAGGGCGAGACCTGGCACAATCCTTCAACCGTGTAGAAAGTGGTACGTCGACGATGAGCTCCGATCCGAACAGCATCGATGTCTGGGAGGCCTTCCTCGACCCACAGGGCGACTTCTCACTGCCCGATTTCTCCGCGGTCACTCCGGCATCACTGATCGCTGCGGTCAGGGCGGCCACCGACTTCGCGCGATCCGAGGTCGAAGACATCATCGGTGATGAGAACGAGCCGACGTTCGTGTCGACAACCGTGCGCTTCGAATCCGCGACCATTCCCATGGCCCGCATCTCGGCCGTGGTGAGCGCCGTGGAGTCGAATCATCTCCGTCCCGAACTCGCCGATGCCGTCGCCGAGGTGTGGGATCGTCTGTCCGCGGCACGGACCCGGATCTTCCTCGACGTCGATCTCTTCCACCGCATCGAACAGGTCCCTTCCAGCGATCTCAACCCCGAGGACAAACGTCAGCAGGAGCTCACGGTCGAGGAATTCGTGCGTGCGGGAGCCCGCCTCGGCGAAGAAGAACGCGAGCAGATGTCCACGATCGCGGCCGAACTCACGACCCTGGCGACCTCCTTCTCCCGGGCACTGCAGAAAGACACCCGGGATCTCGCAGTCCACCTCCGCGACGCGCAGCAGCTGGCCGGGATGAGCGAGGACCAGGTCGCCGCCGCCGCGAACCGGGCCGCCGAACGTGGCACGGACGGGTATCTGCTGCCACTGAACAACTTCACTCAGCAGCTCGTCCTCGAATCCCTGGAATCCGCCGAGACCCGCAGACTGGTGCTCGACAATTCGACCTCGCGCGGGGCTCGAGGCGGCGAAGGCGACACCCGTACCCAGGTGGCCGACACCACGGCGCTGCGAGCGCTGCAGGCGAAACTGCTGGGATACCCCTCGTACTCATCATTCGCAGTCGACAACCAGACCGCCGGCGGACCGGATGCGGCCGCGGACATCGTCTCCTCACTCATCGCCCCGGCCAACGCTCAGCTGTCGACGGAGCTGGCGCAGGTCAAGGACCGCTACGGCCTGAATGATGTCGCCCCCGAGGATGTCAAGCACCAGCTCGCGCGATACCGGGCGGATGAGTTCGGCATCGATGCCGACGAGGTGGCCAAGTACTTCGAGTTCGACACTGTCCTCAATGAGGGCGTCTTCCGCGCCGCAACGGGCCTCTACGGAATCACCTTCGCCCCGCGTGAGTCAGTCATCGGCTGGCACGAAGATGTTCGCTCCTTCGAGGTCACGGACACCAACGAACGCACCCTGGGACTCATCCTCCTCGACCCGTATTCCCGGGACACGAAGCGCGGCGGTGCCTGGATGGGCGAGTTGGTCACGAGTTCACGACTGACCGGGCACCTGCCCGTCGTCACCCTCTCACTCAACCTGGCCAAACCCGGCGAGGGCCGACCGACGCTGCTCAACCCCACCGAGCTCAACACCTTCTTCCACGAATTCGGCCACGTCCTCCACGGCCTGTTCGCCAACTCGACCTACCCGTCGACCGCCGGCACCGCCGTTCCACGCGACTACGTGGAGTTCCCATCCCAGCTCAATGAGATGTGGCGCTTCCACCCGCAGGTCCTCCCCCACTACGCCAAACACGTCGACACAGGCGAGCCGATGCCAGAGTCGCTGGTCACAGCCCTTATCGAGAGCGAGAAGTTCGGGCAGGGATTCGACACGACCGAATACCTGGCTGCGGCCATGCTCGACCTGTCGTGGCATTCCCTTGAAGCCGGTGAACACATCACCGACGTCCTCTCCTTCGAATCCGAGGTCCTCGCCGCTGCCGGGTTCACCACTCTCGTTCCGCCCCGTTATCGCACCACCTACTTCGGCCACATCTTCGCCTCAGGCTATGCCGCCGGCTACTACTCCTACCTCTATTCGGAGGTCATTGCGGCCTGGGTCAGCGAATGGTTCGAAGCTCAGGGCGGACTCAACCGTGAGGCCGGCGATGCGTTCCGCGAGGCGATACTGGCCCCCGGCTTCTCCATCGATCCGATGAGCGCGATCGAACGCTTCTTCGGCACACGCCCCGATGTGGCGCCGCTGCTGCGCCGTCGCGGGCTGGCGGAGCCAGTGGAGGAACCGGTCGAAGCCGTCGAAGAGCCCACTGAGGTCGAAGCCGTCGAACCACAGGAACACCGCAACCATGCTGAAGTCGCCAAGGTCCTCGAGGGGAAGGGGATCGAACCACAGATCAGACTCTTCACCGATGCCACGCCCACTGCAGCCTCGGCGGCGGAGAAGGTCGGTGTCGAGGTCGGCGCGATCGCCAACAGCCTGATCTTCGCCTCCGACGGGGAGCCGGTGCTCATCATGACCTCGGGACGTCACCGCGTGGACACGGAGCACGTGGCCAGGCTCATCGGCGCGGACTCCCTTGACCGAGCAGACAAGGACCTCGTGCGCACCGCAACGGGCCAGGTCATCGGCGGTGTCGCGCCCTGTGGACACCCGCAGCCGATTCCCACGTATGTCGACACAGCGCTGAAGGACTATCCTGTTCTCTGGGCTGCCGCCGGCACACCGAATTCGGTGATGCCGCTGACATACGAGCAGCTGTTGGCGATCACCGGAGGGAAGGAAATCACTGTTGTCGAAGAAGGTGCCGAAGGCTGAAGGCTCGGAAGAGCCGAGCCCGGAAGGCTCGAATGCGCTGAGCGCTGCGAGCAGATTTGCGGCCTTCGCCTCCTCCAGGGGGCGCTACTACGCGGTGATCCTCGCCGTGTTCTCGGCGATCCTCATCATCTCCAACATCTCCGCGACGAAGGTCATCGGGTTCGGACCCGTAGTCACCGACGGCGGTGCCTTCCTGTTCCCCATCGCCTACATCCTCGGCGACGTGATCAGCGAAGTCTACGGTTTCAAGGCCGCCCGCAAGGCCGTCATCACCGGCTTCGGGCTGCAGATCCTGGCGACCTTCGTGTTCTGGCTCGTCCTCATCTCACCGCCGGGACCTGGCTATGAGAACCAGGACGCGTTCGCCGCCGTCCTCGGCTTCTACCCCCGCATCGTCGCAGCATCGCTGATCGGATACTTCTTCGGGCAGCTGCTCAATTCCTATGTGCTCGTGGCCGTGAAGAAGCGGATGGGCGAGCAGAAGCTATGGGTCCGTCTGCTGACTTCAACGGGCGTCGGTGAGTTCGTCGACACCCTGCTGTTCTGCGTCATCGCCTTCGCCGGCGTCATACCCGGCCTCGACTTCATCAACTACATCGTCTTCGGCTTCGTCTACAAGGTCGCCGTCGAAGTCATCCTCATGCCCGTCACCTACCGGGTGATCAAGCTGGTGAAGAAGCACGAGCCCAGCTACGAACTGCCCGGCGGCGGCAAGGCAGACTAGCTGCGCTGCTTCGCGTAGTAGCGGCCGAGCACCTCGGTCTCGAGTTCGAAGAAGCGGCCCTCTTCCATGGACCGACGGATCTCGGCGACGAGGTTGACGACGAAGTACTCGTTGTGGATCGTGCACAGGGTGGAGAAGAGCATCTCCTTCGCCTTGTACAGATGCCGCAGGTAGGCCCGCGAATAGTTCTGGCAGGTGTAGCACCTGCAGTCCGGGTCAAGCGGCCCGAAGTCCCGGCGATACTTCGCTCCGGTGAGGTTGTAGCGGCCATCGCGCGTGTAGATGGCCGCATTGCGGGCAACGCGCGAGGGTGAGACGCAGTCGAAGGTGTCGGCGCCGGTCTTGATCGCCTCGAACAGGTCATCGGGCTCCGAGATGCCCAGCAGGTGGCGCGGTTTGTTCTCCGGCAGCTCCTCGCACACCCAGCGGATGATCGTGCCGAGGTTCTCCTTCTCCAACGCGCCTCCGATGCCGAAGCCGTCGAAGTCCATCGCGCCCAGGTCGTGGGCTGCCTTGCGTCGCAGGTCCTCGTACTGTGCGCCCTGGAGCACGCCGAACAGCGCCTGGTAGGGCCGGTGCGTGCGTGCTTCGGTCTGCCGCTTGTGCTCCTCGATGCAGCGCAGAGCCCACTGACGAGTGCGCTCCAAGGACAGCACCTGGTAGCCGCGGGTGTTGACCAGCGTCGTCAGCTCGTCGAAGGCGAACATGATGTCGGCGCCCAGTTCGTGCTGAACCCGCATGGAGACCTCGGGGGTGAAACGGTGCATGCTGCCGTCAAGGTGGGATTTGAAGGTCACGCCGTCGTCGTCGACATTCGACATGCGTTCCTTGCCGACGGCAACGAGATCATCGTTCTGCTCCCCCGTCGACTCCATCGAGATGACCTTCTTGAAACCCGAACCCAGGCTCATGACCTGGAATCCGCCCGAGTCGGTGAACGTCGGGCCGGGCCAGTTCATGAATTTCCCCAACCCGCCGGCCTCATCGACGAGATCGGACCCGGGCTGCAGGTAGAGGTGGTAGGCATTGGAGAGCACCGCCTGACCGCCGAGTTCTTCTACCTCATCGGGACGCACGGCCTTGACCGTGGCCTTCGTCCCGACGGGAATGAAGGCGGGAGTCGCGATGTCACCGTGTGGAGTGTGGATGACGCCGGTGCGCCCACCCTCGTCGAGGCGGGTTCCGATCTCGAACCCGAATCGGGAGCGGTCGTTGATGGCCGGGGCGTCGGCGCCGCCGTCGGTTGAGGAGGCTGTCTCAGATTCTGCGGAGGATTCGATTCGGGTCACCCGACAAGTTTAACTGGGAGCATGTCGACAACCTTCATCCAGATGCTCCGGGCCGCGGAAGTCAGCGGCGAGCCCATCATCATCGACGGCGGCCTGGGCACTGCGCTCGAGTCCCGCGCCATCGATCTGCGTCACGAGCTGTGGTCGGCGGCCCTGCTCCGGGACTCCCCTGACACGCTCGCCGAGGTGCACGCCGACTTCATCCGCGCAGGTGCCCGAATCGTCACGACCGCCAGCTATCAGGCGACCCCCTTGGGTTTCGAGCGGGCATCGATCTCCGCCGAGGAGGGGCTGCGTCTCATCGCGACCAGTGTGGAGGTCGCTGCCCGAGCTGGCACCGCCCTCGTCGCCGGGTCCGTGGGACCGTATGGGGCCGCTCTCGGCAACGGCGGCGAGTACACCGGCGACTACAGCTTGAGCGATGCCGAGTTCACCGACTTCCACCGCCCGCGTATCGAGGCCCTGGTCCGTGCTGGTGCCGATCTGCTGGCCATCGAGACTCAGCCCTCGCTTCCGGAAGCGAGGGTGCTCGCAGGCCTGGCCGAAGAGTTCGGCATTGCTGCCTGGCTGAGCGTGACTCTGGCCGACCATGGGGGCGTGGCCGATGGTCGTCACATGGCCGACGGGACACCCCTGACCGACCTCGCCGAGGCGGTTGCCGGCTCGACGATGATCCGCGCACTGGGCGTCAACTGTGTGCGCCCATCGCTGGTCTCACCCGCACTGCAGACGTTGGCGAGTGCCACGGACCTCCCGCTCATCGCCTATCCGAATTCGGGTGAGACCTACGATGCGGCGGCGATGGAATGGCGCGAGGGTGCGGCCCTCGACACGAGCCCGACGACCCTGTCATCGTGGGTGTCCTCCGGTGCCCGCATCATCGGCGGCTGCTGCCGGACGACGCCGGGCGACATCGCCGGCCTCGTCGCCTCGGCGCAGGAACTCAGCCGAGCATCTTCCCCGGATTGAGGATCCCCAGCGGGTCAAGCGCGTCCTTGATCTGCGTGTGCATCAGCCTGGCTCCAGCATCGAGCTCACGCCCGAGCCACTCGCGCTTGAGGAATCCGACACCGTGCTCCCCCGTGATCGTCCCACCCAGATCGAGTCCCAGCTGCATGATCGCGGCGAACGCCTCCTGCGCCTGGCCCACCTGAGCCTCGTCCCCGGCGTCGAAGACCACCGAGGGATGCATGTTCCCGTCACCGGCGTGACCGGCCGTGGCGACCTCGACGTCGAAGCGAGCATCGATGATCGCCAGGCGTTCGAAGAACTCCCCGAGAGCGGAGCGCGGCACGCACACATCATCGACGAGCTCTCCCCCGCCACGGGTGTGCGCGTACTTCTCCATCGCCGGGGCCACCGCTCGACGGGCCGCGACGAGCATCTCCGAATCGGCGGGATCGTCGGAGACGAAGACCTCGGTGCCGCCGTTGGATTCTGCGACCCTGCGGAAGGCTTCGAGCTCCTCCATCGCACCCGCGCCCTTCACATCCGACTGCACGAGCAGAAGCGCACCGACGTTGTCCGGCAGGCCGAAGTCACCGTATGCATTGATCATCGCCACGCTGGGCCCGTCGATGAACTCCAGCATCGACGGATTCGCTCCCGACCCCATGTACTCGGTGACTGTGCGCCCGGCGGATGCGGTGTCAGGGAAGATTCCCACGGCGGTGATCGGCTGCGTCAGTGCCGGCTTGAGAGCCAGCGTCACCTCGACGATGGTGCCCAATGTTCCTTCGGACCCGACGAACAGGGCCGCCAGGTCGAGTCCGGCAACACCCTTGGCCGTCTGTCTCCCCAGCTTCGTCACGGTGCCGTCGGCGAGCACCACGGTCATGGCGCGCACATAGTCCTTGGTCACTCCGTACTTCACGCAGCACATTCCGCCGGCGTTCGTGGCGACATTGCCGCCGATCGTCGAGATCGCCACGGACCCGGGGTCGGGAGGATAGGAGAGTCCGTGTTCGGCCAGCGCCGTCTTCAGATCCCGGTTGATGACACCGGGCTGGACCCGGCATGTCTGGTTGACCGGATCGATGTCCACGATCTCGTCCATCCCGGCGACATTGAGCAGCAGGCAGCCATCGACTGCGTTGGCGGCACCCGAAAGCCCGGTCCGTGCACCCTGAGTGACCACAGGAATGCGATGCTCGGTGGCGAAGACCATCACTGCCGCGACATCGTCGACCGTTCGCGCCCGCACCAAGGCCAGTGCCTGCCCGGCGGGGCAGAACAGGGCCCTGTCGACGGCATAGCTGTCGATGACGTCGCGGTCCGTGACGAGGGCACCGGGGCTCAGCCGAGCCTCCAGCTCCTGTGTCGGAATCTGGGCCGTGATGCTCATGCGGTCCTGGACTCTGCGAAGGACTTGGCCACCTCACGCACTCTCTCGAGCGCTTCGTCGGCGCCGATGCTGATCCGAACTCCCCCGCTCAGACGACGGATGGCGACGGCCTGCTCGGCACACGCGGCTTCGAATGCCTGTGCATCCTCTGCCCCGAGGCTGACCCACACATAGTTTCCCTGGGAGTCGGAGACGGTGAGCCCGGCATCGCGCAGGTCCTGTTCGAGCTGGTCACGGGTGGCCGCGACCTCCTTGGCTCGGACGAGGACCTCGTCATTGCGCAACAGCGATTCCACAGCAGCGACCTGTGCCGCCGAGGTGACGCTGAAGGGTGCGATCACCTGACGCAGTGCGCTCGCGATCGTCGGGTCGGCGACTCCGTAGCCCACACGCAGACCGGCCAGGCCATGTGCCTTGGAGAAGGTCCGTGCCAGCACCAGATTCGGGAACTTCCGGTAGGCGTCCATCCCATCGACCACCTCGGCGGCGGTGGCGAACTCGAAGTAGGCCTCGTCGAGGACGACGACGACCTCGGCTGGGACCTCGGCCATGAAGCCGTCGAGCTCGGATGTCGAGATCGACGGTCCGGTCGGGTTGTTGGGCGAACAGAGCAGGATGAGTCGGGTCGTGTCATCGATGGCGGCGACCAGTCCCGGGAAGTCGTGCCGACCGTCTTCGAGCAGGGGCACGGGGCGCTTCTGCGCACCGCGCGCCGAGGCGAGGATCGGGTACATCTCGAACGAAGGCCACGGGTAGACCACCGAGGTCCCGGACTCGAGCGTGATGTTCGTCAGCGCGGACAGGATCTCCGAGGCTCCGGCGCCCGGGACGATCTCCGCCTCATCGACGTCGAAGTGGGCCGCTATATCGGTCACCAGCTTCGACGACTTCGGGTCTGGGTAGTTCGCGGGCACCCGCCCGGCGTCTGCGATCGCGTCGGTGACACCCGGCAGCGGTGCCAGATGGTTCTCATTCGAGGACAGCTTGTACGGTTTCAGACCTGGTGCGCTGGCAGGGGGTTTGCCCGGCACATAGGGCGGGAATTCGGCCAGGGCATCACGAAGAAGGAAGCGATTCGACATGTGCCCATATTTGCACATCCTGTGGCGGGCGACACAAGGGGTCCAGAGGCTAAAAGTCCGAATGGTCGGAAAACACCTCACACCGCGGACAATCATCGGCTGTGAGGTTCCTCGCATGGGACTCCTGTGCCCGGGGGCGGGTTACTGGTTCGCCTGACGCGGAGAGTAGTCTGTGAGGCGAATACATGTAGTCAGTGACGAAGGATGAGAGTCGAAATGCCCTCAACGCAGGAAAAGGTTGACGTTGTCTTGATCGGCGGCGGCATCATGAGCTCCACTCTTGGTGCCATGCTGACCGAGCTTCAGCCCGAATGGGATATCCGGGTCTACGAGAAGCTCGACTATGTCGCCGAGGAGAGTTCCGATCCGTGGAACAACGCCGGCACCGGTCACGCCGCCCTGTGCGAGCTCAATTACACTCCTGAGGACGAGAACGGCCACATCGACCTCGCGAAGGCCTCGCAGATCAACGAGCAGTTCCATCACTCCCGCCAGTACTGGTCACACCTCGTCGACAACGGCGTCCTGGCCCAGCCGAAATCCTTCATCAACCAGGTCCCTCACATCAGCTACGGCCGTGGTGAGAAGGGACGCGACTACATCAAGAACCGCTACGAGCAGATGGTCCGCAATCCGCTGTTCTCCGAAATGGAGTACACCGACGATCCGGACACCCAGGCCGAGTGGCTGCCGCTGATGTTCGAGGGTCGCGGACCCGGTCAGGTCAACGGCATCTCACGCACGAAGATCGGCTCGGACGTCGACTTCGGTTCGCTCTCGCACCAGCTGCTGAACTATGTCGGCGATAAGGGTGCCACGATCCGCACCAGCCATCAGGTCACCGACCTCGAACGCTCCTCCGACGGCTGGGTCGTCACCGTCAAGGACCTGCTCTCCCATGAGACCCACAAGGTCAACGCGAAGTTCGTCTTCGTCGGCGCCGGCGGCGGTGCTCTGCCGCTGCTGCAGAAGTCGGGCATCCCCGAGGGCCGCGGCTACGGCGGCTTCCCTGTCTCCGGCATCTTCCTGCGCACCTCGAACCCCGACCTCGTCGCCCGCCACCATGCCAAGGTCTACGGCCAGGCATCCTTCGGCGCCCCGGCGATGTCGGTGCCTCACCTCGACACCCGTGTCGTCGACGGCAAGGACTACCTGCTGTTCGGACCCTACGCCGGCTTCTCCCCCAAGTTCCTCAAGGGCGGCCGCTTCACCGACCTGCCCTTCTCGGTGCGCGGGAACAACCTGCCCACGATGCTCAACGTGGCCAAGGACAACACAGACCTCGTCACCTACCTCGTCTCCGAGCTGGCCGCGTCGAAGAAGGCCCGCTTCGAATCGATGCACGAGTTCATCCCGAACATCGACCCCAGCGACTGGGAGTTCATCCAGGCCGGTCAGCGCGTGCAGGTGATGAAGAAGGATTCGAAGAAGGGCGGTGTGCTCAGCTTCGGCACCGAGCTCATCTCCTCCGCCGATGGCTCGATCGCCGCTCTCCTGGGTGCCTCGCCCGGTGCATCGACGGCAGTGTCCATCATGCTCAACCTGCTCAAGACCTGCTTCCCTCGCCAGTACAGCAGCTGGGAGCCCTCCATCAAGGACATGGTGCCTTCGCTGGGCCGCAGCCTCGCCGACGACGAGACCCTGCTCAAGGAGCTCTCCGAGTACACCGCGCGCACCCTGCAGCTGATCTGATCGGCTGACAGCCAGCAGCGCCTGGCCGTGCAGCCCGCTGAATGCAGTAACCGCTTGCCAGAAGTGCCAGAGCACGTCACTTGTGCTCTACCCAGGCACTTCCGGCAAGCGGTTACTGCATTCACCCCTGACACTGGCGGCAGCTACAGCTCGACTTGGCGGTTGACGTCTTTGTAGAGCAGGTAGCGGAAGCGGCCCGGTCCACCGGCGTAGCAGGCCTGCGGGCAGAAGGCGCGCATCGAGATGAAGTCACCCTCCTGGACCTCGACCCAGTCGCCGTTGACACGGTAGACGGCCTTACCCTCGAGCACGTAGAGGCCGTGCTCCATCTCGTGGGTCTCGGCGAAGGGAATCACGGCACCGGGTTCGAAGGTCACGATGTTGACGTGCATGTCATAGGCCAGATTGTCCGGATCCAACGGACGCGTCGTGCGCCACCGGTTGTCGGTGCCCGGCATCGCTGCGGGTTCGACGTCGGACTCCTGGCCGAACTTGGCCTCCGGGTCCAGTCCGGCCACTGGCTGGTAGCGCTTGCGGATCCAATGGAAGCGTGCCGCCTCGGCGCCGGTGGACTTCACACTCCACGTCGAACCGGCGGGCAGGAACCCGTAGCCGCCCGGCGTCAGGGTGTGGGCCTGACCCTCGTGGGTGATCTCGAGCTCGCCGGCCATGAGGAAGATGAACCCCTCGACCTCGACCTGCGGCTCCGGCTTCTCGGCGCCTCCGCCCGGGGCGACTTCGAGGATGGTCTGTGAGAACGTCACCGCACCCCCGGCCACCGGCTTGCTCAGCACCCAGGAACGGGTCCCCGTCCATTCGGGCAGGTTCGAGGTCACGATGTCGCGCATGACTCCGCGTGGGATCACCGTGTAGGCCTCGGTGACGATCGCACGGTCCGTGAGCAGGTCCGTCTGCGGCGGGTGCCCTCCGGTCGGCGCGAAGTAGGTGTAGGGGTCGGTCGTCGTCATGTGTGCGTGTTCTCCTTCGGAACGGGGGTGGTCAGTACCAGGTGGTTGTGTGTCGCCGAGGGTGCCGGCAGGTCACTCGGGCGCGCCGGTGGCGGCGATGTGATTGAGGGTCGCAATCGACATCTTCGTCCGGTCCGTCACGAATTCCTCGGTGTGGGCACCGCAGGACAGTCCACGGCCCAGGTAGCGGGCCAGCGCCCGCGCGGTCGCCGGCTCGTCGAGGACGGCCGAGTCCTCCTGGAACACGTAGTTGCGCAGTCGGGTCGCCGCACGTTCGGCCCCCTCACGGTAGAAGCGGAAGGTGGCGAGGAAGCGTGTGGGCAGCTGGTGCGGATGCATGTCCCACCCTTGGTAGATGCCGCGCTTGAGGTGCCTGCGGACCAGTCCGGCGTGCAGGCTCCAGGCGCGCTGAATCTCCTCGGGCTCGCCAAGGGGCATGATGTTCGTCGAACCGTCGGAGAGGTGGACGCCGGTGCCGGCGACCGCGAGCATCATCTGGTTCTTCGCGAAGTCGGCCACCGGGTGGTCCATAGCCTGATAGGCAGCGGCAACACCCATCGATGCCGAGTAGTCGTAGGTGCCGTAGTGCAGGGAGGTGATGCGCCCGGCACCGGCGTCGAGGACTGGAGCCAGGGGCACAGTGCCGTCGGCGCCGAGGATGAGCTGCGGGGTCTCGACCTGCACCTCGAAGGTGATCGAGCCCTCGGCCAGACCGTGCTCGGCTTCCAGCGCACGGCAGGCAAGGACCATGGCGGACACCTGGTCAACGGTGCTCACCTTCGGCAGAGTGAGGACCAGCTGCTTGGGCAGGGAACCGTGGGCGGCGATCACCTCGGCGAGGAACAGGTCCAAGGTGCGCAGTCCGCGCGCCCGGGTATCGGCCTCCATGCATTTGAACCGGATGCCGAAGAACGCCGGTGCGCCCGTCTCACTCAGTCCTGCGATCGCGTTGCGCGCGGCCTGGCGGACACAGTCGTCCTCGGTCGCATCACCACGATCTCCGAACCCGTCTTCGAAGTCCATCCGCAGGTCCTCGATCGGTTCGACGGCAAGCTTCTTGGTGACCGCCTCGGCGAGCATCTCCGCTTCCCGGGCGACCTGGTGCAGATTCGGCATCGTCTGGCTGTCGGGGGCCAGCGTCTCCTTGCGGGAGGCGATGATGACGCGTTCGGCCAGTTGGACCATCCCGCCGTTGGCCTCGACGCAGTCGAGCGCCTGCTCACCCCATTCGCGGGGCAGGGCCGGGGATGAGAGGTGCCCGGGGACGTAGACGGTGTGCACGGGCTGCCGGACCTCGCGCTCGCCGGGATACCGCGTGCTCAGCAGCTCGTCCGTGTCCGCCAGGAGTGAGTCGATGTCGGCCAACGTTGATTGATCCAATTTCACATTCTCTTTCGTAGCATCATTGCGCGGGAGGACTGGTCTTCCAACATTGTCTCTCATAAAACAGCGACCGGCCCCCTGTTTCAGGAGACCGGTCGAAGATCAGGAGGAGACAGCGGCGACAGCCTCCGCCACCTTCTTCGCCACGTCGGGGTCGAAGACCGACGGGACGACGTAGCCCGGATGGAGTTCGTCTTCGGGGATGCACGAAGCGATCGCGTCCGCCGCGGCGACCATGATGTTCTCGTCGATGTCGGTCGCCTCGGCGTCGAGGAGCCCGCGGAAGATGCCCGGGAAGGCCAGCACGTTGTTGATCTGGTTCGGGTAGTCGCTGCGTCCGGTGGCCACGACGGCGGCGTACTTGAGCGCCTCGGCGGGGTCGACCTCCGGGTCGGGGTTGGCCATCGCGAAGACGAGGGCGTCCTTGTTCATGGCCTGGATGTCACTGCCGTCGAGCACGTTCGGAGCGGAGACGCCGATGAACACATCGGCGCCGACGACGGCTTCCTTCAGGGTGCCCTCGAAGCCCTCGGGGTTCGTGTTGCGCTGCAGCCACACCTTATGTTCTGTGTCGACCTTCGAATTCGGTCCGATCGCGCCGTCACGGCCGCAGGCGATGATGTTCTTCGCCCCCGCGACCTGGAGGAGCCGGATGATCGCATTGCCGGCAGCACCGACGCCGGAGACGACGATGCGCTGATCTTCGAGCTTGCGGCCCACGACCTTGAGCGCGTTCTTCAGCGCGGCGAGCGTGACGATGCCGGTGCCGTGCTGGTCATCGTGGAAGACCGGAATGTCGAGCTCGGCGCGGAGCCTGGCCTCGATCTCGAAGCAGCGCGGGGCGGAGATGTCCTCGAGGTTGATGCCGCCGTAGGCCGGGGCGATGGCCTTGCAGATCGAGATGATCTCCTCGGTGTCCTTGGTATCCAGTGCCACGGGCCAGGCATCCACGCCCGCGAACTGCTTGAACAGAACAGCCTTGCCCTCCATCACCGGCATCGCCGCTTCGGGCCCGATGTCGCCGAGGCCCAGCACTGCGGTGCCGTCGGTGACGACCGCCACGGTGTTGCGCTTGATCGTCAGACGACGGGCATCGGCCTTGTTCTCCGCGATGGCCATGCATACGCGGGCCACACCCGGAGTGTAGGCACGGGAGAGGTCGTCGCGGTTGCGCAGAGGCACCTTGGGGGTGGATTCGAGCTTACCGCCGAGGTGGAGCAGGAAGGTCCGGTCGGAGACCTTGTGGACCTCGACTCCATCGAGCGTATCGAGTGCAGCCGATACCTCGTCGGCGTGTGCGACATCGCGGGTATCGGCGCTGACGTCGATCATCACCGTATGCGGGGTGGATTCGACGACGTCGAGCGCGGTGATCGCGGCGCCGGTGGCGGCAGCGGCGGCTACGAGGTCGGACGTGGATGTCCGACCGACCGCAGTCTCCACTCGAAGAGTGATTGAGTATCCGGGGCTTGGAACAGCCATGGGAGTTATCCTCTCTGATAAGTCTTTTCCGTAGTACGGATAATATCTTCTGTATAGTGGAAAATCTAGCCAGAATGCTCGTGAACGGAAACTTTCTTCCATTTCAGGACTAGACTGAGGGGCAGTTTCGCACAGCGATGCTGGTTTTCATGCCGTCGGCACTCATCGTCGAGCTGCCACACAAGTCAATGAATACGGATCCAAAGAACACGAATCCAATGGACGAGGAAGAGGAACTGGGATGACCAGCAATGACACGAAGGCCCCTGCGATCCGCCAGACGAAGGGCGGCGTCCAGTCCGTCGAGCGCGCCTTCGGGCTCCTCGAATGCATCGCGAACTCCTCCGGCTCTGCCACGCTGAGTCATATCGCCGCCGAGGTGAGCCTTCCCCTCCCGACGATTCACCGCCTGCTCAATACTCTGGTCAACCTCGGCGTGGTGCGTCAGCTGCCCAACCGCGGCTATGCCCTGGGGCCAGGCCTGATCCGCCTGGGCAACCTCGCTGGATCCCAGCTGGGCGCCATCGCGCGTCCCTACCTGCGCACGCTCGTGGACGAACTCGGCGAGTCCGCAAACGTCGCGACCATCGACGGAGACATGGTCGTCTACGTCGATCAGGTGGCCTCACAGCACCAGATGCGGATGTTCACCGAGGTGGGGCGCCGCGCCCATATGCACGACACCGGAGTGGGCAAGGCGATGCTCGCCGGGCTCGATCCCGAGCAGGTACGTCACATCGTCACAACTGCGGGAATGCCGACGCCCACGCAGTACAGCATCGGCACCGTCGCAGATCTCGAGGCCGAGCTGGTGCGCATCCGCGACCGCGGGTACTCGATCGACGAGCAGGAGCAGGAGCTGGGTGTGCGCTGCTTCGCGATGTCGATCCCCGATGCCCCCGCTCCCCTGGCGATCTCCGTGTCCGGACCCATCAGCCGCGTCGACCAGGCCTTCTCAGATCGCGCCATCCCGCTGCTGCGATCAGCCGCCGAGGCGATCTCAGCAGACATGCGCGGCGGAGCCTAGGGCGCAGCAGCCGGAGCGCCGCCGCATCCGCGATACAACGGCGGAGCGCCGAGACTCTGGTGTCCGCCAGACCTTAAAACTCAGTAACGGGTGGCGCGTCGAGAAACGTATGTGCAATCACGTTTCTCGACACACCACCCGTTTTTCGCTGCAGAGCGCCGCTGAGGCTGCCAGCCTCAGGAATCGCCTCCGGCGGTGCCTGAGGTTCCTGCGTTGACCTCGTTCAGGCGATACTTCTTCGCCGCCTCAACCGGCACCGAGCGAGCGATCTCGCCGCGGTCGGCCAGCAGCTGCAGGGTCCGGACGACCATCGAGTGCGCATCGATCTTGAAGTGGCGCCGGGCAGCGGCGCGGGTGTCCGAGAACCCGAAGCCGTCGGCACCCAGGGTCGCGAAGTCCTGACTGAGGAACGGACGGATGAGGTCCGGCTGAGTGGAGTCGAAGTCGCTCGTCGCAACGATCGGCCCCGCCTCGGCGCCCAGACGCTGTCGCACATAGGGCGTCCGCGGTTCGGCTTCGAAGTTCTCGAGCTTCTCGGCCTCGCACTTCAGCGCATCACGGCGCAGCTCGGCCCATGAGGTCACCGACCAGACAGCCGCATCCACGCCCCATTCCTGAGCCAGCAGGCCACGGGCCTCAAGTGCCCACGGGACCGCGACTCCCGACGCGAGCAGCTGAGCCTGCGGACGATTCCCGGCCCCCGCCTCGGCGCCGGTGCCGGCATCTGCCACTCGATGGATGCCGCGCAGGATCCCATCGACGTCGACATCCTCGGGTTCGGCCGGCTGGAGCATCGGCTCGTTGTACACGGTCAAGTAGTACATGACGTTGCGGGCGTCATCGCCGAGGTCGTGCTCGCCGTACATGCGGTGCAGGCCATCACGCATGATGTGGCCGATCTCGTATCCGTAGGCCGGGTCGTAGATCCGCACCGCAGGGTTGGTCGCGGCCAGCACGGGTGAGTGTCCGTCGGCGTGCTGCAGGCCCTCACCGGTCAGCGTCGTGCGACCGGCTGTGGCCCCGATGATGAACCCGCGGGTCATCTGGTCCCCGGCGGCCCAGAAGGCGTCGCCGGTGCGCTGGAACCCGAACATCGAGTAGAAGACGTAGATCGGGATCATCGGCTCACCGTGCGTCGAGTACGCGGTTCCGGCGGCGGTGAATCCCGCGGCCGCACCGGCTTCGTTGATGCCGACGTGGAGCAGCTGACCCGAGGTCGCCTCCTTGTAGGACAGGAACAGTTCACGGTCGACTGCCAGGTAGTTCTGCCCGTTCGGGTTGTAGATCTTCGCGGTCGGGAAGAATGCATCGATGCCGAAGGTCCGGGCCTCATCGGGGATGATGGGCACGATCCTGTTGCCGATGCCCTTCTCGCGCATGAGGTCCTTGAGCAGGCGCACGAAGGCCATCGTGGTCGCGGCCTGCTGATGGCCCGAGCCCTTCTTGGTCTGCGAGAAGGCCTTGTCGGACACGGCAGGCAGGGTCTTCTTGCTGTTCTCGGGCTTGCGATTGGGCAGGAATCCGCCCAACTTGGACCGCTTCTGAAGCATGTACTGGACTTCTTCAGCGTCGTTGCCCGGGTGGTAGTAGGGCACCGCGTAGGGGTCTTCGTCGATGACCTTGTCGGTGATCGGGATGTCCATCCGGTCGCGGAAGGCCTTGACGTCGGCGGCCGTGAATTTCTTCATCTGGTGCGTGGCATTGCGCGACTCGAAGGTCGTGCCCAAGCCGTAGCCCTTGACCGTCTGGACGAGGACGACGGTCGGCTTGCCCTTCGTGTTCACGGCCTGCTCGTAGGCGGCGTAGACCTTGTGATAGTCGTGACCGCCGCGCTTGAGGTTCCAGATGTCGTCGTCGCTCAGGTGCTCGACGAGGCCCTTCGTCACCGGTGAGCGGCCGAAGAAGTTGTCGCGGATGAATCCGCCGGACTCGGCCTTGAAGGTCTGGTAGTCACCGTCAAGGGTCTCGTTCATGATCCTCACCAGTTCGCCGGTGTGATCGGCGTCGAGCAGGGAGTCCCATTCGCGGCCCCAGAGGACCTTGATGACGTTCCAGCCGGCGCCGGTGAAGACCGCTTCGAGCTCCTGCACGATCTTGCCGTTGCCGCGCACCGGTCCGTCGAGTCGCTGCAGGTTGCAGTTGATGACGTAGGTGAGGTTGTCGAGGCCCTCGTTCGCGGCCAGCTGGAGCGCGCCGCGTGACTCCGGCTCGTCCATCTCGCCGTCGCCGAGGAAGGCCCAGACGCGCTGATCGGAGGTGTCCTTGATGCCGCGGTTGTGCAGGTAGCGGTTCATTTGCGCCTGGTAGATCGAGTTGATCGGGCCCAGCCCCATCGACACGGTCGGGAACTGCCAGAAGTCGGGCATCAAGCGCGGGTGCGGGTAGGAGCTCAACCCGTTGGGGGCCTTCGAAGCCTCCTGCCGGAAGCCGTCGAGCTGCGTGTCGCTCAGACGGTTTTCGAGGTATGCCCTGGCGTACATGCCGGGTGAGGCGTGACCCTGGAAGAAGACCTGGTCGCCGCCGCCGGAATGATTCTGGCCGCGGAAGAAGTTGTTGAACCCGATCTCGTAGAGGGTCGCGGCACCGGCATAGGTCGAGATGTGG
This sequence comes from Brevibacterium sp. UCMA 11752, assembly GCF_021532235.1. Lineage (NCBI taxonomy): Bacteria > Bacillati > Actinomycetota > Actinomycetes > Micrococcales > Brevibacteriaceae > Brevibacterium > Brevibacterium sp. UCMA 11752. Next base: position 3,996,348 of record NZ_JACBOS010000003.1, read on the forward strand.
CCGCCGACGGAGATCTCGGGGCGCTGGGCTCGGTGGACGAGCATCGCGGCGTTCCAGCGCAGCCATTTGCGGTACTTGCGCTCGAGGCGCTCATCGCCCGGGTAGGCAGGTTCCTGATCGGCCGGGATCGTGTTGACGTAGTCGGTGGTCGTGACCTTGGGCTGGGCCACCGAGTTCGATGCGGCACGTCGGCGCAGGGCCTCCATGATCTCGGCCGCACGCAGAGTGCCACGCTGGTTGACGAGCCCCTCCCAGGACTCGAGCCACTCGTCGATCTCTTCGTCACCGGTTCCCCTCGGGATCGCCGAGGTTGTGTCCTGGGTCATAGTTCTCCCTCTCAAACACGTCAGGCCCACGGGAAGGTGTTCCCGTGGACCCGACTATGGAAATTATCAGCAGAAGCCGGCGATCTGCGCCCAGGCGTCCTTGTTCTCCTCCACCCCGTCACGGGTGAAGGTGGCCTCGATCAGCCCGTAGGGCCGATCAGCGACGATGAGCACTTCGTTCGGGTTCTCCAAGCCGAAGCGTTCGATGTCGTAGAGGAAATGGTGCTTGTTCGGGCACGAGAAGCGGATCTCGTCGATCTCCGGCACAGCCTCGATGACCTTCTCACCCATCTGGTACAGGGTGTGCTGCAGGGCATGCGAGTAGTGGTCGGTGAACGAGTCGAGGATGATTTCCTTGACTCGTGAGTACACGCCTTCGAAGTCGAGATCCGTGGTGTTGTAGATCCAGCGGGTCGCGATGTCGGTGGCGAGGATGCGGTCGTCGGTCTCCGGCAGGGTCGTGTACTTGTCCTTCGGGTAGCCGACGAAGCCTGATTCGGTGGTCTTGAGCACGGTCAGCCCGTAGAAGCCGGAGATCAGGTTGGTGGTGTCGCCGTCGCGGGTGAGCACCGCGGTGCGGGTCTCCGGCGCTGACTTGTAGAAAGAGTGATTGTGATCGTTGATGCGCGACCAGCCGTACTCTTCGGCTGCCCAGCGTCCGCCGGTGACCCAGTCGAAACTGGAGGTGAAGTGTTCGCCGAGCCCGAGGAGGAACTGCTCGGGTGAACTCACTCCGAGTTCCTTGGCCTTGGCGAAGACCGTGTTCTTCTGGGTGTCGGTGGCGACGACGTGTTCGTTGTTGCCCTCGGTGTGCGCGGTCTCGAAATCGCCCCACAGCTGTGAGGTGACATTGAGGTCGCGGATCTCGTGACGTTCGGAGTCACGGTAGACCCGCATCAGACGATTCTCCGCCTTGCCGTACTGATTCGTCGTCAGTTTCACCTTGCTCATCTTCTTGCTCCTGTTGCCTGTGCCAACGACCGCGCCGCACTCGTCACCGAGTCCGACATGGCCGCTGTGACCAATTGATTTGCGAGGTCACCGGGCGTCGAACCCGGCGAACTTCGGCGGTTTGTTGAGGATCACGATCCTGTAAGGGGGCCTGCTTCCCCTGATGTCTTATGGGTGTTGCCGTCCGCTCAGCTTCCCCGGTAGGTGCTGTACGCGAACGGGCTCAGCAACAATGGTATGTGATAGTGCGCCTCGCCTGCCTTGACTGTGAAGTCGATCGTCACCTGGGGGTGGAAGTGATCCTGTCCCTGGGCCTCGAAGTAGGCACCGGTACCGAACACGATCCGATAATCACCGGCACCGAGGTGGTCCGGTCCGAATTCCGAGACACGACCATTGCCGTCGGTGCGGGCGTTGGCGAGCACCTCTGTTCCGGAGTAGAGCGTGACCTCGAGGTCGGCGGCAGGGGTGCCGAGCGTAGAGTCGAGAGCGTGGGCGGAGATGAAGCTCATGCGAGGAGTCCTTCGAGTCTGAGTGCGGCGATCTGGATCAGCTGCTCGCCGACCTCGGCGAGTTCGTCGGTGTCGGTGTTGGCCATGCGACGCTGAAGTTCGGCGAGGATCTCCTCGGGACTGCGGCCGGCCGCGCGGATGAGGAAGACGCGGTCGAAGCGCTCTTCGTAGGCGGCGTTGCCCGCCGCGAGTCGATCCTGGATGTCACCGTCAAGGGAACCCAGGCCAGCCTGCTCGCGGGAGGAATGAGCCGCCTCGGCGGAAGAGCCTTCGGCCTTCTCACCGATCCGGGGATGGTGGGACATGGCCTGGTTGATCTCGTCATCGGTCAGTGGGGTCGCGCTGGTGCGGGCACCCTCGAGGGCGGCCTGCACAGTGGAGAACGGCCGCGCTGCGACGACCCCGTCGATCCACCGGTCGACATCGAGACACGGGCGCAGAGTCGCGCGGGCGTCATCGATCGACAGCTGATTGAACTCGCCTAGGTCCACATTGACCTCCTGAGAAAATCGAGATGCACAACCACTGAGAATGTGTTTCACATCACGGAAGACTATTTCCATTTAACTGCTTCGAGTTTGACCCCAGGTCCGCGCTAAGTCAAATTCCGCGGTCGGCGTCAGCGGCCTTTTCCGGTGGATTTGGAAAAGTAATTCCACAAAGCGGATAATGATGGCAGAGTCCCTCGCGCAGTCCGCGTTCTGGGCACTTGGCCATCGTTTTCTCGACAATGAGGTTGAATGACGTCATGAGCATGGAAGCACCCACGATCGTCTGCGCGCCCGATTCCTTCAAGGGTTCGGCCGGCGCCCCCGCTGCCGCTGCCGCCCTGGCTCGCGGTGCCCGCCAGGTGTTCCCCGACTCGCGGATCACCGACCTGCCCTTCGCCGACGGTGGTGAGGGAACCCTCGATGCCCTGCTGGCCGTGTGGGACACCCCGGCTCGCTCAATCGAGGTCGTGGATGCCCTGGGCCGGCCGACGACAGCCCTGTTCGGCATCTCCGCTGATGGGAAGACCGCGGTCATCGAGGCGGCTCAGGCCAATGGCCTCCCCCAGGTCTCCGACCTCGCCCTCGCACCCGAGCGCGCCGATACATACGGCGTGGGCCTCATCGCCCGCCACGTCCTGGACCAGGGGGTGGAGGAGATCCTGCTGTGCATCGGCGGCTCGGCGAGCACCGATGGCGGCGTCGGCATCGCCTCGGCCTTGGGCGCGGCCTTCGCCGACTCCTCCGGTGCGCCCATCGCCCCCGGTGGCGGCGGGCTGTCCTCCTTGGCCAGCGTCGACGTCTCCGCATTGGATCCGCGTGCCCGCGAGGTCCGCTGGCGCATCGCCGTCGACGTCGACAATCCGCTCATCGGCCCTCGTGGCGCCGCCGCAGTCTTCGGTCCTCAGAAGGGCGCCGATGCGACGTCCGTTGCCGTCCTCGATTCCGGACTGGCCCACCTCGCCGAGGTGCTCGCCGGCTCGGCTGCCCAAGCGTCGTCGCTTGCGGCAACGCCGGGGTTCGGAGCCGCAGGCGGAATCCCTCTGGCACTGACGAGCCTGCTGGGTGCCGAGGTCGTGCCCGGGTCGACGATGGTCGCCGAGGCTGTGGGCCTGACCGAGGCCCTGGCCGCCGCCGACATCGTACTCACGGGCGAAGGATCCTTCGATTCCCAGTCTCTGGGCGGGAAGGTCGTCGCGGCCGTACGCGACCATGCCCCCGCCTCGGCGAGGATCATCGTCATCGCCGGCCGCGTCGCCCTCAGCCCCGCCGAATGCCGCGAGGCCGGCATCACTGCGGCCCTGTCGATCGCGCCGGGCCCCGCCGACCTCGCCGAGCTCTCCGGCCGCGCCGAGGAACTCATCGAAGCCACCGCCGCCCACGCGTGCGCGCTCGCGGGCGCAGGCGTCGCGGGCGCGAGAGCAAGCGTCACGGGCGCAGGCGTCGCGGGCGCGCAACAGAACTGACCACCAAAGACACCAGCAGTCACCTACGAAAGGACTCACCACCATGAGCACACAGCTCAAAGTCGGACAGACCGCACCGGACTTCTCTCTGGCCGATGCCAGCGGAAAGACCTACTCGAAGGCGGACCTCGCCGGGCAGAAGGTCATCCTCTATTTCTACCCGAAGGCCGCGACGCCTGGCTGCACCACCGAGGCCTGCGACTTCCGCGACAACCTCTCGTCCCTGGCCGCTGCCGGGTTCCAGGTGCTCGGCGTCTCCCCCGATGACGCCGAGGCGCTGCAGGCGTTCACCGACGACCAGCAGCTGACATTCCCGCTGCTCTCGGATCCGGGTGCGGAGCTGGCGCAGGCGTACGGCTCGTTCGGTGAGAAGACGGTGGGCGGCAACACCTTCGAAGGCACCCTGCGCTCAACCTTCGTCATCGCCGAAGACGGAACTCTCTCCGACGTCGAATACAACGTCGACGCCGAAGGCCACGTCGCCCGCCTCCGCGAGAAGCTCGGCGCCTGACCCTCCCTCTCCCTAAACCTCCCCGACGTCACTAATACCGCGCGGCGCCGCGAGCCTTTAGTGACGTCGGGGAGGTTTAGCGTGCAACAACTCGTTCAGACACGATCCGCTTGATGTCCTCAAAGGGCGCCGCGAGGAAGAGCTGCTTCCATGTCAGATGGACGACCCTGTAACCAAGGGCGGCCAGTTGCGCATCACGAGCCTTTTCATCCTCAAGCGCCTTCCGAGGAGTTCTGGTGCCCATGGAGTATTTCGCGAGGCCGTCCACTTCAATGATCACCTTCGCCGCACGGTGACAGAAGTCGACACGGGCGAATACACGTCCGTCCCGGCCCCTGAACTCCACCTGCGGATCAAATCCACCGATTCCATGTTCGAAGAATCGTGCGGCGGCGACTGACTCTGCCGGTGACTCGCGCCGCGCATCCGATAGATCCAGCGCACACCGCGCCCTCCTCTGAGCACGTGCTGCGTCGCGTTCCGCAAAGGCTGTCTGAATCTCTTCCATCGACGTCAGTTCCCGACGCAGAGTGTGATCGATCATCGCCAATGCCGTTGCCAGCTCATAGGTCAGCGCGACGTCGACAATGGTCCGCTCAAGTGTGGTTACCCTGTAGATGCCGATCGTCATGACGCTCCCGGGCGCCAGAGGTGTGTTTCGGACTCGAAGATAACGATGCTTACGCGAAGCGCCGCGCCTGATGACCTCCACCCGCTGTTCGGGAACGACGACAATCGGAAGCCCGTGGATGAGAGCGGCTGAGAGGTGCGAGAAGACTTCGTGTCGCCGCTTCGGCCGGCCTGATGACTCTTCCTCGTTGACCTTCTCTGCTCGAGCACGCACTAGGGCTTTGAGATACTGCTCAGCGTCTCTGCGGTCATTGAAGAGCTCGAATTCCTGGGCATGCCCCTCACGCACAGCAGCCCAGATGCCCTCATGCTCGACTTTCTCGCATGTTCGCTCGACCGCATAGCGACCCCGAGCGACTCTGCGGACACAGCACCGTTCAGCTCGCGCCAGCTCGCGTTTGGTGAATCCAGAACGCAAAAGTCGCGCCGTAGTCATTATCGAATACATACTGCAGATAATGACAACAAACAGCGCCATTCGCCACACCAACGTAAAAACTGTGGATAAGCCTGTGGATCACGCCGGCAGTGAATCGACTAAACCTCCCCGACGTCACTAATCACTCGCGGCGCCGGGCGCAATTAGTGACGTCGGGGAGGTTTAGGGAGGGAGGCGGGCCTCAGCGGGCGCGGAGGAGGTGACCCTGGGGCTCGTCGTAATTCACGGGTGCGCCGCGGAGGATCGTCTGTTTGACGGTGCCGCGGACGGTACGCGTGTCGTAGGCGCTGATCTGGTTGCGGTGGTAGAGGTCTGTGGCGTGAACAGTCCACTCCTCGTCGGGGGCGAAGACTGCGAAGTCCGCGTCGTTGCCGAGTGCGATAGCGCCCTTGTTCTTCACCCCGGCGACGGATGCGGGGGCACTGGACATCCAGGCCACCACCGCGGCGAGGTCGATTCCGCGTTTGGCTGCTTCTGTCCACACGAGGGAGAGACCCAGCTGCAGGGAGGAGATTCCGCCCCAGGCCGCACCGAAGTCCCCGGTGTCGAGGAGCTTGAGCTCGGCCGTCGAAGGCGAATGGTCGGAGACGATGCAGTCGATCGTGCCGTCGACGAGCCCCTGCCACAGCGCTTCGCGGTTGGATTCCTCGCGGATCGGCGGGCAGCACTTGTGCGTCGTCGCGCCGTCCGGGATCTCCTCGGCGGTAAAGACGAGGTAGTGGGGGCAGGTCTCGACCGTGAGCTTCACTCCCTCGGCCTTGGCCTCCGCAATCTGAGGCAGCGCGTCTGCCGATGACAGGTGCAGGATGTGCGCGCGGGCGCCGGTCTCGCGGGCGGCCTCGATGACGCGGGCGATCGCAACATTCTCGGCCTCACGCGGACGCGAGGCGAGGAAGTCGCTGAATTTGCGCCCTGAGTTCTTCGGGGCTCCGGCCATCACCGAGTGGTCCTCTGCGTGGACGATGAGCAGACCGTCGTACTTCGCGAGTTCTGCCAGATCGGCGCGCAGCTCATCGGGCTCCAGCGGTGGGAACTCATCGACCCCTGAGTCCTCGAGGAAGCACTTGAAACCGTAGACGCCGGCATCGAAGAGGGGCTTGAGGTCACCGGTATTGCCGGGGATCGCCCCACCCCAGAAGCCCACGTCGATGAATGCCTTGGACGCTGCGACCTCGCGTTTGATGTCGAGTGATTCGACGTTGACCGTCGGCGGCAGGGAGTTCAGCGGCATGTCGACGATCGTCGTCACGCCTCCGGCTGCTGCGGCGCGGGTGGCGCTGGCGAAGCCCTCCCATTCGCTGCGGCCGGGGTCATTGACGTGCACGTGCGAATCGACGAGGCCCGGCAGCAGCACCTGTGAAGCGTCGAGCTCGACGACGCGCGCATTCGCCGAGGTGGTCCCGCTCAGTCCGGCTCCCCCGGTGGCGATCTCGACGATCGCGCCCTCGCGCACACCGACTTCGGCGGCGCTGACACCCTCGGGCAGAATGGCCCTCTGCGCCTTGATGACCAGGTCAAAAGCTTGGTCGGTGGCCTGTGTACCGGCATCATCGACGTTCATGAATCCTCCTCATTCACCCAACCTGGACGGCCGGGGCAGTTCCCCCGGCAATGCCAGCCGGGTCCATTGTCCTCAGCATCTGCGCCGAGCATGTCAGACAAGTCCCCGAGGGGTCGGAATCGCGCATCCGACTCCCCCGGGGGCCATGGTATACCAATTGTGACCTGGCCGACATCGGGTCCCGTTGACCCGAAGCCTACTTCGCCGCGGCCAGTTCGCCCATCGGCGTCAGCGCCGTGGGTGCATCGGCCGGGGTCTGGGCGAGGACGTCGAACTCGTTGATGCTGTCCAGTGCCGCACCCATCGAGATGTTCGTGACGCGCTCGAGGATGACCTCGACGACAACGGGCACCTGGTGCTCGTCCATGAGTTCCTTGGCCACCCGCAGGCCCTCGCCGATGAGCTCAGGGTCCTCGACGCGCAGCGCCTTGCAGCCCAGCCCCTGCGCGACGGCCACATGGTCGACGCCGTAGCTCGCGGCGTCTCCCGAGGAGTTGATGTTGTCGAAGGCCAGCGACACCTGGTAATCCATGTCGAAGCCGCGCTGCGACTGTCGGATGAGCCCCAGATAGGAGTTGTTGACGACGACGTGCAGGTACGGAATCTTGTGCTGCGCGCCGACGGCCAGTTCCTCGATCATGAACTGGAAGTCGTAGTCACCGGAGAGTGCGACGACCGTCTCCTCCGGCTTGGCCTTCGCCACCCCCAGCGCGGCCGGTCCGGTCCAGCCCAAGGGTCCGGCCTGACCTGCGTTGATCCAGTGGCGCGGCTTGTAGACGTGGAGCATCTGAGCCCCGGCGATCTGGCTCAGGCCGATCGTCGACACATAGGTCACATCCTCATCGAAGGCAGAGTTCATCTCCTGGTAGACACGCTGCGGCTTGATCGGCACATCGGTGTAGTTGGTCTTGCGATGGTCGGTGGACTTGCGCGCCGTGCACTCGCCGGCCCAGCCGGTGAAGTCCGGCAGGCTCGCAGCCTCAGTCCGACCCCGTGCCGCGGACAGCAGTGCGTCGAGCGCGGCACCGGCGTCGGAGACGACACCGTAGTCGGGTGAGAACACACGCCCGATCTGCGTGGGCTCGATGTCGATATGGACGAACTTCCGACCATTGCGGTAGACCCCGAGGTCACCGGTGTGACGGTTGGCCCAGCGATTGCCGATGCCGATGACCAGATCCGACTCCAGGAACGAGGCGTTGCCGTAGCGCACGTGGGTCTGGATGCCGACCATGCCCGCCTGCAGCGGGTGGTTGTCCGGGATCGCGCCCCAGCCCATCAGCGTCGGTGAGACCGGGATCGAGGTCGCCTCGGCGAATTCGACGAGCTTGTCCGCGGCATCGGCGTTGAGGATGCCGCCGCCGGCGATGATGAGCGGATGCGACGCTGCGGCGATGAGGTCGAGGACCTTCTCCGCCTGTGCCGAGGTGGCAGCTGGCTTCGAGGGCACCAACGGTTCGTAGGTGTCGATGTCGAAGTCGATCTCGGTCTGCTGGACGTCGATCGGCAGATCGATGAGGACCGGGCCGGGCCGAGCCGAGCGCATGAGCTGGAAGGCCGACTGGAAGACGCCGGGGACCTGTCCTGCCTCGAGCACGGTCTTGGCCATCTTGGTCACGGGCTTCGCAATCGAGGCGATGTCCACGGCCTGGAAGTCCTCCTTGTCGAGAACCGCGACAGGAGCCTGCCCGGTGATGCACAGGATGGGCTGCGAGTCCGCGGCTGCGGCGTAGAGTCCGGTGATCATGTCGGTCCCGGCAGGTCCCGAGGTGCCGAGGCAGATGCCGATGTTCCCGGCCGCCGCCCGCGTGTACCCGTCGGCCATGTGTGAGGCACCTTCGACGTGGCGGGCCAGCGTGTGGCTGATTCCGCCGTGGGCCTTCATCGCTGAGTACAGCGGGTTGATGGCCGCTCCCGGCAGGCCGAATGTCTGGGTAGCGCCTTCCTTTTCGAGGATGAGCACCACCGCGTCAACTGCGCGCATACGTGTCATTGTTCTTCCTTCGCTTCATCGGCCCACGTTCGAGCGGACCGGGTTCAGTGGCCCGCCATGGGCCGAGTTCAGTGAGCCGGCGACGACGCTGTCGCCGGCTCGGTTCGTGGTGGTGTCTACTTCTTCCCGGAGAGCTGCTCGACGACGGTGAAGAGACCCGAGTGGTCGAGTCCCCCATTGCCCTGCTGGACGGTCGAGGCGACGAGCTGCGCGACGGCCGATCCGAGTGGGATCGCGACGCCTGCCTCGCGGGCTGCAGCGGTGACGATGCCCATGTCCTTGTGGTGCAGGGCGAGTCGGAACCCGGGGTCGAAGGAGCGGTCGAGCATCTTCTGCCCCTTCTGCTCGAGAACCTTCGATCCGGCCAGTCCCCCGCCGAGGACCTGCAGCGCCGAGGTGGTCTCGACTCCGTAGGCCTCGAGGAAGACGACAGCCTCGGCGAGGAGTTCGATGTTTCCGGCGACGATGAGCTGGTTCGCGGCCTTCACGGTCTGGCCCGAGCCCGAGGGCCCAACGAGGACGACGGTCTTGCCGACCGCGTCGAAGACATCGGCCACTGCATCGAAGTCAGCCTGAGCGCCGCCGACCATGATCGACAGTGCGCCGTTGATCGCCCCTGCCTCGCCACCGGAGACAGGTGCATCGAGGGGTTTGAGACCCTTCTCCGCTGCCTGAGCGGAGAGGCTCTTGGCGACATCGGGACGGATGGTCGAGTTGTCGATCCAGTACGCGCCGGCCTCGGCATGGGCGAGGATTCCGTCCTCGCCGGTCAACACGTCTTCGACGTCTGGGGAGTCCGGGACCATGGTGATGATGACATCGGCACCGTCGACCGCCTCGGCGATGGTGCCTGCGGCCTGGCCGCCCGCTTTCGCGAGTTCAGCGGCCTTCTCGGGTGAGCGGTTGTAGCCGCGGACGGTGAAGCCGGCACTGACGAGGTTCTTGGCCATCGGCAGGCCCATGATTCCGAGTCCGATGAATGCGATTGTCTTGCTCATGTTCGTGTCCTATCTCGTGCAGAGTGCTGGAAGTGGAGGCAGATTCAGTTCGCGAGCCATTCGAATGCTGTGGCGCGGTCCTGCTTGTATTCGAGGGCGATGGAGCCGGTGTAGCCGAGTTCGTAGGAACGGTTGATCCAGTCCTGCAAGGGCAGCTCACCCGTGCCTGGTGCTCCGCGGCCGGCGGCGTCGGCGATCTGGATGTGTCCGAACTTCGCGGCGTCGGCTTCGATGACTGCGGCCACATCGTCGCCGTTGATCGACATGTGGAAGAAGTCGGCGAGGACGGCGATGTTGGCAACGCCCTGAGCACGGACCCGCTGGACCACCGCGGCGGCGTCTGAGGCGCGCTTGAGCGGGTAGCCATCTGCTCCGGAGACGGGCTCGACGAGGACTGTTCCCTCGATGGCGGCCACGGCGTCGGCCGCGAGCTTGAGGTTCTCGAGTCCGACCTCGTCCTGCTCCTCGGGAGTCTGGCCTTCGGTGCGCAGACCGTAGAGGGCGTTGAAGGCTCGGCAGCCTGTGCGGCGGCCGATCTCGACGACGATTTCGACGTTGGCCGCGAAGTCGGCCTCTGCGCCCTTGATCGAGACCATGCCCCGGTCGCCGGCGGCCATGTTCCCGGCCCAGAAGTTCAGGCCCTTGAGTTCGACTCCGGCCTTGTCGAGTGAGGCGATGAACTCATCGACCTCCGCCGAGGTGGGCCTCGGGTTGCCGTCGAAGGGCCACCAGAACTCGACCTGGCTGAAACCGGCGTCCTTGGCCGCCTGGGCTCGCTCCATCACGGGCAGCTCGGTGAGCAGGGTGGAGCAGTTGAGGATGTAGCTGTCGGCATTGGTGAAATCGAATGTCGTCAAGGGATTCTCCTTCGCGTCGCTGCGAGTGCGGATTCATTGTTTTCCGTATTGTGGAAATTCATTTCCGTGTGATGAAATCAAGCATAGGCAGGCAAGTGAGATGGAGTCAACCCTCCGACGCAGGCAAGTCAGAGATCCTCGGAATCAGAACACCACTGAAGACTTGCCACGAGCGCCGAAACCAGCTACCCGAATCGCCTATTTGACTTCCCAGAAAAAGAGGCAGAACGTAGTGGAGATCACATTTTATGGAAAAGCGAATCCACGATACGGAAGAGTAATGAGGCTTACTCCGGAAGGTTGAGATATGACCGAGAATTCGACGACGAAGTCCCTCCCGCCCGGGTCCAAGCGACCCGAAGACGCGTGGCTCCCTGTGCCCAAGCTCTTCGCCTACGGGCTCCAGCATGTCCTCACCATGTACGGCGGCATCATCGCGGTGCCCCTCATCATCGGCAAGGCAGCCGGTGTCGACGGCGATCAGCTGGTCGCTCTGGTCACCGCCAGCCTCTTCGTCGGCGGCATCGCCACGCTGATCCAGAGCATCGGGGTCCCCCTGGTCGGGTCCAAGCTGCCGCTCATCCAGGGAGTCTCCTTTGCCGGTGTCGCGACGATGCTCGCCATTCTCACCGGCGGCGGCAGGCTCAGCGACATCTTCGGCGCGGTCATCGTCGCCAGCGTCATCGGCTTCGTCGTGGCCCCTTTCTTCGCGCGGATCATCCGCTTCTTCCCACCCGTGGTCACCGGGGTGGTCATCACGGCCATCGGACTCACGCTCATCCCGACAGCAGCCGATTGGGCCATGGGCGGCGATGAGGCCGCAACGGACTACGGTTCCGTGCAGAACATCGCCCTGGCCTTCATCACCTTCGCCGTCATCCTGCTGCTGAGCAAGGTCGGCTCGGCCGCCATCTCTCGGCTGTCGATCCTGCTCGGCCTCATCATCGGCACGGGCATCGGTGCCGCCATGGGCATGACTGACTTCTCCGAGGTCGGGCACGGCGCTCCCGTGGCGATCCCAGGGCTGCTGCCCTTCGGCGCACCGACCTTCGACCTCGCGGCGATCGGGTCGATGCTCATCGTCATCCTCGTCATCAAGACCGAGACCGCGGCCGATGTGCTGGCCGTCGGAGAGATCATCGGCACCCCGGTCGACAAGAAGCGGGTCGCGGCCGGTCTGCGCGCTGACATGGCCTCCTCGGTCATCGCGCCCTTCTTCGGCTCCTTCACCCAGTCGGCCTTCGCACAGAACGTGGGCCTCGTGGCGCTGACCGGAGTCCGCTCCCGCTTCGTCGTCTCCGCAGGCGGCGTCATCCTCATCCTCCTGGGGCTCATGCCCGTGCTCGGTCAGGTCGTCGCCGCGGTGCCGATGCCCGTCCTCGGCGGCGCCGGCTTCATCCTCTTCGGAACCGTCTCGGGATCAGGCATACGCAACCTCAAAGAGGTGAAGTTCGACGGCAACATGAACCTCATCATCGTCTCCGCATCCCTCGCCTTCGCCCTCGTCCCCGTGGTCAAGCCCGACTTCTACGAGCACTTCCCGTCCTGGGTGCAGACGATCTTCCACTCGGGAATCTCCTCGGCCGCGATCATGGCAGTGCTGCTGAACCTCCTGTTCAACGAGCTGCGCTTCGGAAATTCGACCAACCCTTCCGTCTACGCCGCGAAACCGGCACGCTTCCTCACACCCTCGAACCTCAAGGATCTGCGCGAGGGCGATCAGTTCATCGACGGAGTCTTCGTCGACTGCGACGGCGAGGAGATCCCCCTCGTACCCGATGAGCGGGCAGAGGAGATCCAGGCCGCAATCGACTGCGGGGACATCGTCGACACCGCCGAAGTGAAGCAGCTCGCGCACCGCCGTTCCTGACGGTGCCTCGTCCCCTGACGTCGGCTCAGCCCTTGACGAGCTGACCGTCGACCCACACCTGAGCGATGTCGGCCGGAGTCCCCATGGCGAAGATCTTCGCCAAGGCATCGTCATCGCTGCTGGCGTGCTCAAGCCCCACGGCCAAGGGCTCGCCAGCGCTCGGCCGGATATAGGCGGCGTCGAAGCGCTTGCCCACGGACAGGTCCCCGACCTGATCTGACAGCTCCAGGGCCTCGGCGCCGGCGGCCGTTGCCAGGTGCAGCAGGTGTGCCGAACTCAGCGGCAGTCCGCCGGACGGGTCCAGCTGCTGCATGAAGTAGGCCTGGACGCCCTCCTTGAGCAGGGAGAAGCCCGTGCCCGCTCCCACATCGGAGCCGAGTGCCACACGGACCCCGGCTTCGATGTGTCGGCGCAGCGGGAAGAAGCCGCTGGCCAGATTCGAGTTCGATGTCGGGCAGTGCGCCGAGGCGGCCCCCACTTCTGCCATCCGTGCCAGTTCGCGATCGCTCGGGTGGACGTTGTGGGCCAGGACCGTCTGCCGGCCCAGCAGTCCTGCCCGATCGTAGGTGTCGAGGTAGTCGAGCGCTTCGGGGAACATCTCGGCGACACCGGCGATCTCGTCGCGGTTCTCGTTGAGGTGAGAAGTCACCCAGATGCCCGGGTTGTCCGCCACCAGCCGGCCGCCGGCAGCCAACAGCTCCTGACCCGCCGAGAAGGAGAAGCGCGGGGTCACCGCATACCGGAGATGACCCTTCCCATGCCAGCGATCGATGAGGTCCTGGCTCTCGGACACGGATCTCTCCACGCTCGTCAGCAGCGGTTCTGGGAGCATCTTGTCACTCGTGACCAGTCCCGATGTGATCCGCAGACCCACCTCGGCGGCCTGGGTGAAGAAGGTGTCCATCGCGGTGGCGAAGTGCGAACCGAAGACCATCGCCGAGGTGGTCCCCGCCGAGGTCAGCCCGGTGAGGAACTCGCCGGCCACGGCTGCGGCATAGGCCTCGTCACCGAGTTTCTCCTCTTCGGGCAGGGCACAGTGGTCGAGCCACTCGAGCAGCGGCTTGCCGAGGTAGCCGATGGCGCGGACCTGCGGGTAGTGGACGTGGGTGTCGATGAGGCCGGGGATGAGGACGCCGGCACGGAGGTCGACCACCTCGGCGTCGGGATGGTCCGCGACCGCACTCTCATAGTCGGTGCGGGCGATGATCAGTCCGTCATCGACGACGAGAGCGACGTCCGAGTCGGAGCGCAGGGCGCCCCCGGCGAAGGGGCTGGTCGGTGTGTCGAAGACACGGGCGCGGCAGATGAACATAGTGGTGCTCCTTGAAAGCTGAGAGAGTCGAAGTGGTTCAGCCCATGCGGCCCAGCAGGTCGGCGGCGACGCTGAGAGCGATCGTCGCCGGCTGCTTGCCGGGCAGGTCGGGCAGGCCGATGGGGCAGTCGATGGTGTCGACGACCTCGGGCGTGTGGCCTTCGGCGATGAGGTTCTTCCGAAACCGCTGCCATTTGGCGCTCGAGCCGATGAGCCCGATGGAGCCGAGGTCACCGCGGGTCAGTGCCGCATCGCAGAGGTGAAGATCCTCGGCGTGGTCGTGGGTCATGATGAGCACATGGGTGCCCGCGGGCAGCCCGACGAGCACCTCTTCGCCGACGACGGCGAACTCGCGATGGATCTGGGCCACAGGCGGTTCCAATCGGTCGAGCTCCTCGAGGTGCTCGGGACGGGAATCGCTGACGTGGACGTCGATGTCGTGGCGGGCCAGGATACGGGTCAGTTCGAGTCCGATGTTGCCGATCCCGAAGATCGCCACTGCGGCGGGCACGGGCAGCGGTTCGAGCAGAACGCTGACCTCTCCCCCGCAGCATTGGCGTCCGTATTTGGCCGGTGCCTTGTCGTTGAGCCGCAGCGTGAGCATCTCGGGTTCGGCCCGGGTCGTCTCCGTCCCGGACGCGAGGATCTCGCGGGCCCGGGTGACGGCCGTCATCTCCAGATTGCCGCCGCCGATGGTCCCATGCAGGTCATCGGCAGTGACGATCAGCTTCGCTCCGGCCTCACGTGGGGCGTGCCCGCGAACCGAGGCGAGAGTGACGAGGACGGCCGGCACCCGAGAATTCCGAAGCTCGGCCGCTGTGTCCATCCACGTCATGATGGGACACTGAGGCCTTCGGCTGCCGTCGGTGCCGGAACCGTCATGGCTGGTGAGCGCACCGATTCGATGGCCCAGAACACGGCTTCGGGTGTCGCCGGTGACGCGAGCTCGACCGACGGCCCCAGGCCCCCATGGGCACCGAACGCGGCCACGGCATCCCGCAGGGCCTCCCGGACCGAGAAGGCGAGCATGAGCGGGGGTTCGCCCACAGCTTTGGAACCGTAGACGGCGCCCTCTTCGTGTGCCTTGTCCAGCAGCGAGACGTTGAAGACCTCCGGGGCCTCGGAGAAGCTGGGGATCTTGTACGTGCTCGCAGCCTGGGTCGCCAGGCGACCGCGGCTGGGCTTGTCCGATTCGTCCCACCGCAGGTCCTCCAGGGTCAGCCATCCGGCGCCCTGGACGAATCCGCCCTCGATCTGGCCGAGGTCGATCAGCGGTGAGAGCGAATCGCCGACGTCATGGACGATGTCGACGCGACGCAGTGTGTAGGAGCCGTCGAAGCGGTTGACCTCGACCTCGCTCGCCGCAACACCGTAGGCGAAGTATTTGAAGGGTTCGCCGGTCATGATCGACAGGTCCCAGTGCAGTCCCTCGGTCCGGTAGAACCCTGAGGCCGAGAGCTGGATCCGCTGGAAGTAGGCGGCGTTGATGAGCTCTTCCCAGGTGATGGTCTTCTTCGATGACAGCGCGCTGACGATGCCGCGGGTGACGCTGACCTCGTGGGCGGGTGCGCCGAGGATCCCGGCGGCCACCTGTGTCAGCCGGCCCAGAATCTGTTCGCAGGCGTCCTTGACCGCACCACCGTTGAGGTCGGTGCCGGAGCTCGCCGCCGTCGCCGAGGTGTTGGGGACCTTATCCGTGCGCGTGGGCGCAAGCCGCACCGTGGACAGAGGAACACCCAAGGTCGTGGCCGCGACCTGCAGCATCTTCATGTGCAGGCCCTGGCCCATCTCGGTGCCGCCGTGGGTGACGAGGACGGACCCGTCCTTGTACACGAGCACGAGGGCCCCGCCCTGGTTGAAGGCCGTGAGGTTGAACGAGATCCCGAACTTCACCGGTGTCAGCGCGATCGCGCGTTTGACGTTCTCGCTGCCCGCGTTGAACTGCTCGATCTCGGCTTCCCTGGCCTCCACCTCGGCGGTGGACACGACCTGGTCCCAGGCCGCCTCCATCCTCTCGGGATGACGCACGGGCTGGTAGTACGGTGTGTCCTGGCCGGCGGTGTAGAAGTTGCGGCGGCGCAGCTCACGGGCTGTCAGGCCCAGCTTCGGGGCGACCCGGCCGAGGATGTCCTCCATCACCAGCATGCCCTGGGGCCCGCCGAACCCGCGGAAGGCGGTCTGCGAGGTCTTGTTGCACTTCGCAATGCGACCAGCCACACGGATATTGGGCACCCAGTAGGCGTTGTCGATGTGGCACATGGCCCTGGTCAGCACGGGCTCGGACAGGTCGAGGCTCCACCCGCCGTCGGCGGTCAGCGTGGCGTCGAGGGCAAGGATCTTGCCCTCGGCGGTGAAGCCGATCTTCCAGGACGAGTGGAAGCCGTGGCGCTTGCCGGTCATCGTGATGTCCAGCGTCCGGTTGAGCCGCAGGCGCACCGGGCGACCGGTGAGCTTCGCACCGAGGGCCGCAAGAGCCGCGTACCCGTGGGGCTGCATCTCCTTGCCGCCGAAGCCGCCGCCCATGCGCAGGCACTGCACGGTCACCTCGTGGGCGGGGACCCCGAGGACGTGGGAGACGATGTCCTGCGTCTCCGTGGGATGCTGCGTCGAGCACTGGACGAAGATCTGCCCGCTCTCGTCGATCTGAGCCAGCGAGGCCTGGGTCTCCAGGTAGAAGTGCTCCTGGCCGGCGAACTCGAATTCGCCTTCGAACACGTGCGCGGCATCGGCGAAGGCTCCGGTGGCGTCGCCCTTGTCGATGACGGGCTGGATGCCGTGGAAGCTTTCCGCCTCGATCGCATCCCTGACGCTGACCAGAGAGGGCAGCGGTTCGTAGTCGACGGCCACGGCTGCCGCCCCGGCCTTCGCCGCTTCGAGATCGTTGCCCAGGACCCAGACGATGGGCTGGCCGAAGAACATGACCTCGTCGACGGGCAGCATCGGCTCGTCGTGTTTGACGCCCTGGTCGTTGACGCCGGGAATGTCTGCTGCCGTGATCACGCGGACGACTCCGGGCACCTCGTAGGCGGGTCCGATGTCGACGGAATTCAGCTTGGCGTGTGCCTGAGTGGACTGCACCGGGTAGGCGTGGAGGACTCCGGCGAGGCGTCCCACGAGGTCATCGGTGTAGAGGGCCGCTCCGGTGACGTGACCGAAGGCGCTTTCGTGGTGGTGGCTCTCACCGACGATGGGATCGGTGGGGCGCTGTGAGAGCTGGCTCATCGTCCTGCCTCCTGTTCGGCATAGAAACGTTCCAACGAGGACCGCAGCATCGCGGTCCGGTACTTCGCACTCGCCCGGTGATCATCCATCGGGGTGCCCTCGGCGGCGAGGGTCTCTGCGGCGCCGTGCACGGTCTCAAGCGTCCAGGCCGAACCTTCCAGCAGAGCCTCGGTGGCGTCGGCGCGCAGCGGTGTGGCCGCGACTCCGCCCAGTCCGATCCGGGCCTTGGCCACGACCCCGTCCTCGACACTCACGGCGTAGCCGATCGCGACCGAGGAGATGTCGTCGAAGCGGCGCTTCGCGATCTTCTGAAACGAGGTCATGGGTGCCAAGGGCAGCGGGATGCGGATCGCGGTGATGAGTTCCCCGGCAGCACGGACGGTCTGCCGGTATCCGGTGAAGTAGTCGGCCAGGTCCACGACCCGTGCCCCCTGCACCGAGGTGAGCACGAGCTGTGCTTCGAGGGCCAGGAGTGCCGGTGGGGCGTCGCCGATGGGTGAGCCCGTGCCGAG
The DNA here is from genome assembly GCF_021532235.1 of Brevibacterium sp. UCMA 11752. Taxonomy (NCBI): domain Bacteria; kingdom Bacillati; phylum Actinomycetota; class Actinomycetes; order Micrococcales; family Brevibacteriaceae; genus Brevibacterium; species Brevibacterium sp. UCMA 11752. The sequence continues at coordinate 4,013,996 of NZ_JACBOS010000003.1, forward strand.
GTTTCCGCCGATGGTGGCGGCGTTGCGGATGAGTCGGGAGGCGAACTGCGGGATGAGTTTGCCCAGCAGCGGGATCGAGCCGGCGAGTTCGCGTTCGAGTTCGCTCAGGGTGTGAGCCGCACCGAGTTCGATGTAGTCCTCGGTCCGGCGGATACCGCGCAGTTCGGGCAGACGATCGATGGCGAGCATTGATTTGGCGCGTGCTCCCTTGATGTTGACCTCAACGCCCCAGTCGGTGGCGCCGGCGACGACGAGAGCCTCGGGTTCGGCGGCCAGGATGTCGAGAGCCTCGGCGAGGGTGGACGGGCGACGGTAGCGTCCTTGTTCACCCGTGGCCGTATCGGCTCGGTGGATATCGGTGCTCGCCGAGGTGGGTGCCGGCTTCTGCCGACGCTGTGCGATCGTGTCGCCAGCTTCTGGCTGGCCGAGAGCGTAGGCGGCATCGCGGATGGGGCGGTAGCCGGTGCAGCGGCAGAGGTTGCCGGACAGGGAGTGGATGTCGAAGCCGTTGGGGCCGCAGTGGTGGTCGGCGGCGATGGCGTCCTCGGCACGTTCTGGCCGGTAGTATTCGGCGGCCATGGAGCAGATGAAGCCGGGGGTGCAGTATCCGCATTGGGATCCGCCGCGCACGGCCATCTCTTCCTGGACGGGGTGGACGGACTCAGCGTCGGCGAGGCCTTCGGCCGTGATGACTTCCTGGCCGTCGAGTGCCGCGGCCGGCAGCAGGCACGAGTTGACCGAGGTCCAACGGGTCGTCCCATCGGCGTCGGGGCGGGCGACCATGATCGCGCAGGCCCCGCATTCGCCTTCGGCGCAGCCTTCCTTGGCTGCTGTGAGACCGGCTCCGCGGAGAAAGTCCAAAGCATTTGTGTGTGGTGGCCCGTCGAATTCGTGAACGGTCGAGTTCACTGAAACCTGGGCGGTGGAACGTTGAGTTGCCGGGGCAGACATCGCACTTACCTCCTGCGCCTCATCTATGCGGCGCGCAGTGCATGGTTGGAACAATTGCTTCGTTCTTCGAGCTTCTGGTTATCCATGCGAACAGCAGCGAAGAACGTGGTGTCGCGGCTCGGGTGTCACACCCGCTGTGCCGACGACGCAATCGTCCTCAGCACCCGTGTGCGATCTGACCTTTCGACCAGGCTGTGATCTCCGACATAAACGTCATCCTCCCAAGATAGCTGAAATCGGCCCGCGAACGAAGTACAGCACGAATCCTGCGGACACGACCCAAAGGAGCCAGTGAACGTCCCGGCCGCGTTTGCTCATCGCGTGGATGAGGGCCCACGAGATGAATCCGACGCCGATTCCGTTGGCGATCGAATAGGTCAACGGCATCGTGACCATGGTCAGGAACACCGGCAGCGAGGTGCGGAAGTCGCTCATGTCGATCTCGCGGATCTGCGTGACCATCATGGCGCCCACGACGACGAGCGCGGCGGCTCCGGCTTCCATCGGGATGACGCCGATGAGCGGTGCGAAGAACATCGACACCAGGAACAGCGCACCCGTGATGCAGGCGGCGAGTCCAGTTCGAGCACCTTCGGCGATACCTGCCGCTGCGTCGACGAACACGGTGTTCGACGAGGCGGAGGCTCCACCACCGGCAACTGCGCCGATGCCCTCGACGATGAATGCACCGCGGATACGGGGGAACATTCCGTCTTTGGTCTGCAGCCCTGCGCTGCGGGCGAGGCCGGTCATGGTGCCCATGGCGTCGAAGAAGTTCGTGAACACCAGGGTGAAGACGAGCATCGTGGCAGCGAGGACGCCGATGCGCTCGAAGGACCCGAACAGGTCGAAGGCTCCGATGAGCGAGAAGTCGGGCAATGCGACGACCTGACTGGGAATCTCGGGGGCGGCCAGGTTCCAGCCCACCGGGTCCGGATTGACCGGGTCGCCCACGGTTCCCAACTTCGCGAAGGCCTGGATGACCATCGCGACGATTGTGGCCACGATGATGCCGATGAGTATTCCGCCCGGAACCTGACGTGCGACGAGAATGCCGATGAGGATCAGAGCGAAGACGAACACCAGCGTCGGCAGCGATGCAATCGACCCGTCCTGTCCCAGCTGGACGGGAGGTCCGGCCGGGGTGCGGGTGACGAAGCCGGAGTTGACGAACCCGATGAACGCGATGAACAGGCCGATTCCGACCGTGATCGCGACCTTCAGGGCGTGGGGCACGGCGTTGAAGATCGCGGTTCGGATGCCGGTGGCTCCGAGGACGACGATGATGACACCGTTGATGACCACGAGCCCCATGGCTTCGGCCCAGGTGACTTCCTGGACCACGGAGACGGCCAGGAAGCTGTTCATGCCCAGCCCTGCGGCGAGTGCGAAGGGGAGCTTCGCGACGACGCCGAAGAGGATCGTGATGACGCCGGCGACGAGGCCGGTGACAGCAGTCAGTTGGGCGAAGTCGAGCGCCCCGCCCGCGACGTCCTGGGAACCGCCCAGGATGAGCGGGTTGAGGACGACGATGTAGGCCATCGCAAAGAAGGCGACGATGCCGCCGCGGATCTCCTGTTTGACCGAGGATCCGCGTGATGTGATTTCGAAGAATCTGTCGAGCAGACCGGGACTCCCGCTGCTGTTGTCAGCGGTCTTCGTGTCCCGCTGTTGGTCGTTGTCAGCCATTTTCATGGACCACCTCAAGTTGTTCGATTTGATCAGTCGGCAACATCATCGTCGGCGACCATGCGCCTTGAACATGCGCAGAGAAACGGACACTAGCTTCCACAACAGAAATTTCTTTTCACATCATGGAAAGACACTTCCGTTCCGACTGACCAGTTAAGTCTGTTTTGCATAATGTGTCAACGATCACACTCTGATTACGCTGCTGACCATGGCCAAGTCGTCCGCCTCGACCACACGCAATCATCGCAAACCACACACTTGCCCCCCGCCATCGGGGTGGCGGTCCGCGGCTCACGACCGCAGTCGGCGCAGAGGGAAGGAATGAGGGTCATCGCTCGTCTTCGAGCACAGAAAAACCTGAGCCGTGACACCGTCTCCCAACGATGTCACGGCTCAGGCAAAACGCGGTGGCGGTGGGATTTGAACCCACGGTAGGGGGTTACCCTACACAACATTTCGAGTGTTGCACCTTCGGCCGCTCGGACACGCCACCGCGGACAACATTACAGTCAGCCCCAGGCGGCGTCCAAATCGAGCGGGCGTGACCTGAGCCACTGTGCCGACTCACTCCCTCGGCGTGCTTCGGCCACCGGGATTCACCCGTTTCGCGGCGAAGAAATCACTGAGCAGACCCCGGCACTTCGTCGCTGCAACTCCGGAGTAGACCTCTGGATGATGCAGCGCGGCGCGGTCTCGCAGCAGATCCCAGACAGACCCGGCCGCACCGGCCTTCTCATCGAAGGCACCATAGACGACTCGCGCAATCCGGGACCCGACGACAGCACCTGCACACATCGCACAGGGCTCGAGGGTGACGACAAGGGTAGCGTCGTCGAGGCGCCATCGTCCGGTCGCCTCGGCGGCATTGCGCAGTGCCATGAGCTCGGCATGTCCGAGCGGATCCTGATCGACTTCGCGTCTGTTGTGACCGCGCCCGATCACCGCACCATCAGCGCTCAGCACCACGGCCCCGACGGGAACGTCGTCATGCGCACTCGCCAGCGCCGCCTCGGCGAGGGCGAGTGCCATCCAATCCTGGAAGTGTGCGTGGGCGCCGAAGCCGAGATCCGCACTCTCCCCTGGGGAAGCCTCCTCCGGTGAGCTCAGCGGGCGGCCTGGAGCTGATCGGCGAATCCCACGGTCTCACCGACATGGGCAACGACGCGGGCAGGGTCCGAGCGGTACTTCTCCACCTGCTCGATGAGGTCGGCGGGCAGGACTCCGCGGTCGGCGTAGATCTCGGCATCTCCGCCCCATTCGGCGTCGATGTCGAACTCGAGCATCGCAACCTCTTCATCCTCGTCGTCGTCATCGGTCTCGGCGACCGCATCTTCTTCGAGACCGAATTCTTCCTCCGGCTCGGCCTCATAGGCATCGGGCTGCGAATCGAGGAAGTCGGCGAATATATCCGCGAAGGGGCTGAGCTCGACGGCACGCAGGTCAGACAGGAAGACTTTGATCTCGTTGTTCTCGCAGACTCGCACGAGGCCGAACCATTCGTCCTCGTGCTCGATGACTGCGACCGATTCGCCGTCTTCCGAGCCGGCCGCCTGCATCATCTCAACCAGGCTGTCGAGATCTGAGGCATCCCGGACATCGACATCGAGCGCACGAAAACCATCGCTAGTTTCGGCAAGGATCTCAGTGAAGTAGGACATGGTCCCATTGTGACTCCTCGGTCGACCATTGACCACAGTTCCACGCGCGAAGATGAAAAGTTCCGTACCATTTCTCTTATGCGCCTACATGTAGCCGATCACCCGCTCATCGCCCACAAACTCAGCGTCCTACGTGACCAGAGCACGGATTCTGCTCGCTTCCGTCAGCTCACCGAGGAGCTCGTCATGCTCCTCGCATACGAGGCCACCCGCTCGGTTGCGGTCGAGGACAAGGAGATCACGACACCCGTCACGACGTTCACCGGCACCCGCCTGGCGGAACCGCGCCCGGTCGTCGTTCCGATCCTGCGCGCGGGTCTGGGCATGCTCGATGGCATGCTGCGCATCCTCCCCACCGCCGAGGTCGGCTTCCTGGGGATGGTCCGCGATGAGGAGACATTTGAGCCCAGCGCCTACGCAGATCGTCTGCCCGATGACCTCAGCGGTCGGCAGATCTTCGTCGTCGATCCGATGCTTGCCACGGGTGGGACCTTGGCCATGGCCATCGATTTCCTCCTCGCCCGGGGCGCCAGGGACGTCACGGCGGTCTGCCTCGTCAGTGCTCCAGAGGGAGTCGCGCGCATCGAGAAGGACTACGCGCAGTCGGCGAATGTCGAGATCTACACGGCGGCGCTTGACGAGAAGCTCAACGAGAAGGGCTACATCGTCCCCGGGCTCGGCGATGCCGGTGACCGAATGTACGGAATCGTCGACTGACCGAGGCTGGATGACGCCGGGTGACGAAGAATTCGGCGTCATATTTCGTCACACTCGTCTCATTTTCGGGCTTTCCTTTGCAACCAGCGAGTTTTGTGACAAATAATGAAGTCATGACTTCTTCGACGCACCCGACGCGAATGTGCCCCGCAGGCATGCGTATGCTCTGCGTTCGTTGTCGGTGATCGCCTCTCCGCTGTCCGGCTTCGAACGAGTACACGCAGACTCCGCAGCGGACTCATTCAGTCACAACGGCCTGACAGGTCGAAGCAAAGGACAGCCATGTCGAATCCAGAACCAGCGTACGCACATCCACGCAGCGCAGCTGCCATCCGTCGCGCAGGAGCCCGGTTGAGTGCCGTAGACCCGCAGAACCCGCCCCACACCTTCGGCCCCGCCGGCGTCGTGCCCTCGCCGAAGGCGGCGCGTGGAATCATCGTCTACGTCGGTCTTGATGAGTCCAAGGCGGCTGCCGATGGGACCAACCTCTCCGCGATCGCCGGGGAGCTGCAGGCTTACGCAAAGGAGCTGGCTTCCCAGGCCGAGACCCAGGCGGTCATCGCTCTGGCCCCGGAAGGTCGCGGCAACGACATCGATGCCGTTCGTGCCGTGGCCAACGGCTCCCCCGCCGCCACCGGCACCCCAGCTGGATCACACGGCCCGGTCCGCTCGCGCATTCCCAACCGGATCCATCCACCGGCCCTGCGCCGCGAGTCCGAGCAGGGAATCGGCGAAGCTGCCCCCACAGGCGGCTTCGGATCCCGATTCGATGGGAACTTCCAGAGCAGAACCGCCGAGCGCCTGCGCATCGACATCCCCCGCCGCGAGGTGCGCATCGACGGCGATCTCATCGATGTCACCACCAAGGAATTCGACCTCCTGGCGACACTTGTCTCTCATGCCGATTCCACTCTCCCCCGTGAAGATCTCATCACTGCCGTCTGGTCGGGTGGCGAAGTCCCTGATGAGAGGACTGTTGACGTGCACATCCGACGCCTGCGCCGGCGTCTGGGAGAGTACTCTTCGGTGATTCGGACGATGAGAGGCTCCGGCTACCGCTATGACACTCACCCCGATGTCACGGTCTGGTCCGCCACCGCCCACCGGTGAATGATTTCTATTCTTGGGCGAAAAAGTGAGCCACGTCGCATGGCTCGCCCAGCATGAGGACAGACTCAGCGGTTAAGATTCTTAATCGATGAACGAGGAATATTCTCAACCCAGGAAAACGCATAGCCCAGCCAAGGGGATCACCGCGCTGATCTTCGGCATCGCCTATGCCGCATTTCTCCTGCTCCACCACCTGCTGCCGACCAGGATGGGTATTGCGCTGCTCATCGAGAGCATTCTGCCGTGGACGGGAATCTTCCTGGCCTTGGTCCTGCTCATGTTCCTCATCCGCTTCTCGCTGCTCTCAGCAATCGGCTTCCTGGTGCCGACAGTGGTCTGGGCCTCGATGTTCGGCTCTGCGGTGATTCCGGCGAGCGACAAAGGCGACCCGGATGTCACCGTCGCCACGCACAATGTGGGTGCCAGGTTGTCCGAGCCCACCGCAGCGGCGAAGAGTCTCGTATCCGCTGACCCCGACATCGTCACGATTCAGGAGCTCGAGTCCCTGTCGGGCAAGATTATCCACAAGGAACTCGATTCCTCGTTCCAGCATTCGCAGGTCGTCGACACGATCGGCGTGTGGTCGAAATGGCCGATGTCCGCACCCGAAGAGGTAGACCTGGGACTGCAGTGGCCTCGTGCCTTCGCCACCACAGTCTCCACGGACCACGGCGACATCAGGTTCTACTCCGTACACATGCCTTCGGTGCGACCTGGTCACGAAGCCATGCGCAATGCCGCAATCCGCAGGTTGGCCACAGAGGTCGAAACCGATGAAGCCGAGCGTGTCATCGTGGCCGGTGACTTCAACACCGCGACGACGGATACCAACTTCTCGACTTTGTCTCCCCCACTTGAGGATTCGCGGGTCGAGACCGGCGGCGGCTTCGGTTTCACTTGGCCTGCTCGCCTGCCCGTCACCCGGCTCGACCATGTCCTCTATCGCGGGTTCGACGCCACCTCCGACGAGGTGCTCGGCCGCGGCTCGAGTGACCACCGCGCCGTCCTCGCCGGCCTTGACGTGAAATAGTTAGTCAGCCTGACTCTCTAATAGTTCCTCAGCCGGTGCAGTGCCCTGTCGACTCCGGAGTCCGGTTCTGTGCTCCTGCTTGCAGTTCGTCGCTGATCTCCGCTCGCGTGAGGGCATACCCTGTCTCGTCATCGGTGGCGGACCTGGCGAAGACCATCCCCACCACGTCGCCGTTCGCGTCGAGCAGCGGACCTCCCGAGTTTCCTTCGCGGACGATTCCACGCAGCGAATACACCTCGCGCACCACTGAGCTCGAATCGTAGATGTCGAGGCCCCGCGCGTCGATCTTCTCCCGCACTCGCGAAGGAGAGATCGTATAGGGCCCGTTCTGAGGGAACCCGGCGACGACAGAGTCATCTCCCGGTCCCAACCCGCTGCCGAATTCGAGGGCGGGAGCATCGAGCTCGGGAACCCGCAGGACGGCCACGTCGGCCTCGGAATCGAATTCCACCACCTCGGCGGAATACGGCCTGCCCTTACCGCCAACCTGGACGGCGAGGTCAGTTGAGCCTGCAACGACGTGGGCGTTGGTGGCGATGAGTCCGTCACTGTAGACGAATCCCGAGCCCTCGGATCCTGTCGGGCAGGTGGTGGCAGTCGTCGTGACCTTGACGACGGATTCCTCCACACCACGACCGACGTCGACCATCGCTGAGTCGGGTTCTCCGACGCCGCGGATCTGCTCTGTCTGGCCCGAGAAGACTTGCGGGAAGCCTGTGGCCTCGAGACCCTGGGAGATGTCGCCCAGAGCGATCTGTGAGGAGTACGGGATCGTCTTGTCAACGGCCGCTATCACCGTGGAGTCTGCGACCCATCGGTTCGGCTCGACCCACGGTGTGGTCCGAATGAAACCTGCCGCCAGCCAGATGACGAGGACGTAGACGACGCCCGCGGTGACTGTGCCGCCGATCGAGTCGATGCCCTGCCCGAGTTCAGAGTCCATGGATCGTTTGATCCACACGCCGACCCCGTTGCCGGCGAAGGCGAACAGAACGCTGAGGACGAGCGGCATCGATGCGAGGAGGATGACGACACCGGGATTCTCCATGACCTGCGTGCCTTCGCTCAGGCGTTCGATCAGGGGTGAGAGCAGTCTGCCCACGATCCAGCCGACCACGAAGCCGGCGACGGTGGCGAGGCCGATGATGAAACCCTGGCGGAACCCGGAGAAGAGCGCAGCGATCCCCAGGACGATGATGACGACGTCGACGAGCATCACGAGACTCAGCGCACCACGCTTCCCGATGCGGCAAGAAGGCGATCGCGGGCGGAGGCGAACTTCTTCAGCTGGAAGCTCTCGATGTCACGTTCCTTCTGCCCGCCGACTCCGGCGAGGAGCCGCATGCGCGTGGTCGAGAGATCTCCGGAGGTGCGGATCATGGTGCGCATCTCTTCTTTGCCGCCGGGGAAGGAATCGGCCCAGCGCTTGCCGAATTTGCGTCCCTTCCAGGTTGCGAGCATGTCGACTTCGGAGTGAGTCATCCATCCCGTGTTCGCGTAGTCGCCGAGCATGTTCTGTGTGTGGAGTCGCTCGCTGCGCCGCAGAAGTATCCCGAGCACAATCCAGCAAGTGGTGAATATGAAGCTGAGGACGATGAGACCGATGATCGACGCGATGCCGTTGATCTGGCCCAACCCGGTCATCGTTCCGTTCCAGACGGCGTGCAGAAGCATGCCGACGAGAAGGCCGGGCAGCCACATCAGGACAGTCGCCCACCATTTCCACTTGCGGGCAGCGAAGCCGATGGTCACGCCAGCACAGGTGCAGAACACAGTGTGCAGCAGCGGTGAGCACAGGCAGCGGAGGATGAATGTTCCCAGGAGGTCCCCGCCGCTCTGTTCCCAGGCTCCGCCGAGGTAGAGGACGTTTTCGGTGAAGGCGAAGCCTGCGCCGATGAGGGCTCCGTAGACGAGTCCGTCGAGGGGACCTTCGAAGTGTCGCCGAGCGGCGAGGACGATGACGACGAGCAGCACGGTCTTCGTCGTCTCTTCGACGACCGGGGCCTCGACGACTGCTCCGTAGGCATCGGGCAGACTTCCGACGCCGGCTAAATAGAGTGCGACCTTGCCGACGATGGAGAATACTAGCGTGAGGGTGACGGCAGCGACGGCACCCCAGAGGAGACAGAGGCCGAGGATGATCTTCGGCTGCGGTTTCCATCGGTCGAGCCAGAGCACATAGGCGATGATTCCGATCAGCGGTATCGCCGACAGTGCGACCAGGGCGAAGAGCCTGAGGCCGAAGCTCAGTCCCCCCAGAAGAGCGAGAACCAACAGCCCGACGAATAGCCCGACCACAGCAAGGATGGCGATGACCAGACGAATGATGTTGGCGGTCGACCCGGGCTCCTCCTCCGGCTGGGACTGGCGCACGGCACCGGTCCACGGAGTTTCCGAGACCACCTGCTGAGGGGCCTGCATGCGTGCGCGGACCCGCATCTCCTGAGTCACGGTCGGGGCGAACCGTGCCTGTTCGTAGACGCGTCCCGGCATCGGCGGCTGGTTCATTGGGGCGCCGAGGTGGGGGCTACCTTGGGTCTGTGGCGCGGAGTTCATCCCCGGCTGGGGAATCTGCCGCGGCGGCGGCTGAGAGCCTGGCCCCTGCGAACCGGGGCCGGGCTGCTGCGGTCGCGGCCGAAACCGATCGTTGTTCGGGCGCTGTGGCGGCGGGACTTGCTGTGGCGGCGGGCCCTGCATCGGCGGTCCCTGCATCGGCGGTCCCTGGGGCGGCACTTGCCCCTGCTGCGGCATCCCTTGCTGAGGCGGCACGTTGAGGTTCCGGGGGTCGGCGACCCGAGGCGGCTGCGCGCTCGGGGGCACGGAATTGCCCGGATGCGCGTCCTGCTGCGAGTCGGGGCCGTTGCCGGGGCCCGCCTGATGCGACATATATCGTCCTTCTTGGTATGGAATTCACCGCCTCGCCAAGTTTACGGTCCAATGCTGACGTCAGACCGAAAACGGTGTTGCCGTACCGCAACAGTTGCTGACTTTCGGGGGCCACTCAAGTTCGCTCCTATGTGGACGGATCACCATTGTCGACACCACCTCGGCGAGGGAGAGGGGCCATGAAATCGTGCGCTACCCGTCCATTCTCAATGGCACCCATCGTGACCTGGAACGATGCCCATGCGGGGTCTCGTTCGCCTGTCCACACCCCCGCTGCGATCGCCGTCGACTCATGCTCGTTTTCCTGTGGACGGCGCCGGGTGAATTCACAGGCAGATTTTCTGCTCTAGTCAGGCTCGACTCGTCCGTCGTGAAATCAGGGTATGACTACTCGCAGACGCTTCACTCTCCGCTCCGCTCTCTTCTTCCTGGTCCTAGCTCTGGCTTCTCTCATCGGGCTCGGTCCGGCCATGGCCCAAGGGCCGCCCTCCTCGCTTGGGGAAGTGCCGATGCTCAAGGCCAGCGACACCTATGGTCCGGGCATTTGGCATCACGCACCGCAGGGCAAGACCTGGTACGGCTCCTACGAAACCTTCGATGACACGCAGGCCTACTGCATCGATGCCGGCAAGCAGTCGCCTCTGCCCAAGTACTTCACGACCTCGAAGGCGCAGAAGATCACCACCGCGCAGACCGCGTGGGCGCTGCACGAGTACTCCGGATCCGAATCGGCGGACGTGCAGGCGGCCCTGAGCGCATTGGCGCGCCTGGATGAGGCGATCCCGCACGATCACAAGGTTCCACCGCAGGAGCCGGGCGATCTGGGAAAGAAGTTCAAGGGTGCTGCCAAGCAGTTCTCAAAGATCAGCGCCGAGGCGAAGAAGCTCGCGGGCCCCTATACCCTCGATGTCAGCCTGACTCCCGTCGCGGCCATGCCGGTGCTTGAGCCGTACGGCAAACAGGGACCCGAGGACGGTGACTTCAAACGCGTCGATGACGAAAAGGACGACCATTTGAGACCCCAGCTCCCCACGACGGATACAGTCACGCTCTCGGTGTCCTTGACCAGTGCCTCTGGCACCGCCGTGCCGGGTATTCCCATCACTCTCGACGTCGACGGAACCGAGGACGCACCGAAATTCCTGACCAGCGGGGCGAAACCCGTTGTCACCACCCTCAGACTCAACGCTCCGGGCGCAGTCACGGCCAAGGCCTCAGCGAGTCTCGCTCCCGAGTCTGTCCTGCTCTACGAACCGCAGAAGACCAAACGGGTCCAACGCGTCATCACCCCTGACGAACCTGTCGAGGTCACTGCTCAGGCGAAGGTCGATTTGACCTCGCAGCCTCGTGTGTCCACCGACATCTCTGATCAGAGTCCACAGCCCGGCGATTCGATCACCGACAAGTTCACCGTATCCGGCCTGGTCGGAGACCATACGGTGACCGTCGAACATGAACTGTGGAAGACGGAATCGGCACCCGAGCCCGGTAAGAAGAATGACGACGCCGAGGTGATTGCAGAGGTGACGTCGAAGGACGTCGGCAACGGCACGCATCGTTCCGACGAAATCACAGTCCCGAAGGACTTCCACGGATGGATGTACTTCACCGAGACCATCGCCGGTGGCGAGTCCACCAAGGAATGGAAGGGCGCCCACGGTCAGCCGCGGGAGACAGGCTTCGTTCCCTGGACCCCGAGTGCCGAGACGGAAGCGGTACTTGAGGTCAACGCCGTCCACGACGAAGTCACGGTCAGCGGACTGCGCCCGGGCGGTGAAGCTGTGATCACGATGACGGCATATCACTCAGAGTCAGAGCCGCAGCAGTCGAAGGAAGTCAGCGGTACGGAGCTCCATTCCCAGGACATCACCGTTGTCGGAGACCAAGAGGGAAAGGCAACCGTGAGCTCAGAGGCTGTTGACATGCCGGTCGGGTGGGTCACCTATGTGACCACGATCCAGGGCACTGACGAGCACCAGAAGTGGACGAGCGACTGGGGCATCCCCGCTGAAACAGTGCACAGGACGCCCGAAGAGACTCCGACGATGCCACCCGAGGAGCCCACGACGCCACCCGCTCCGCCGGAAGCCCCGGAACCGCCAGAAGCGCCCGCTCCACCTGAAGCGCCCGCTCCACCAGAACCACCAGCCGAACCACCGGTCGAACCCGTCGCTGACAAGCCTGCAGCGCCAGCCCCACCGGCACAGCTGCCGCGGACGGGAACCACTGGCAACGGAATGCTCATCGGCGCCGGAATCTTCCTCATCGGACTCGGAGCCACGGCGCTGCTCATCACCGGCAGCCGCCGAAGCAAGGAGTAAGAAGAAAGGAGAACAGCGGTGGCCCGGAGGACCCACGTCCTTCGGGCCTCCGCCACGCTGCTCAGCTGCTCAGCTCGTCAGCTGCTGTTCAGCCGTTCAGTCCTGCACCCAGGTCTCGGCCCAGGCGCGAGCGCCATTCATCATCAATCCGACGCCGGCCCCGACGAGGACGAATGAGGCACCGGCGTCGAGGTACTTCCGTGCCTGTTCGGGATCGAAGGCATTGACGCCGACGAGCTTTCCGGCCGCCTTGACCGCATCGAAGGTCCGCAGCACCGCATCGGTGACATCGGGATGCGTCTGCTGCCCGAGCAGACCCATCGAAGCAGCAAGGTCAGAGGGTCCGACGAACACCGCATCGATCCCATCGACCGCAGCGATCTCCGCCGCGTTGTCCACCGCCGTAGCCGATTCGATCTGCACGGTCAGGGACACAAGTTCCTCGGCCCGCGCGAGATAGTTCGGCACCGCGTTCCAGCGGGAGGCCCTCGCAAGTGCCGATCCCACCCCACGCACACCGCGAGGTGGGTAGTGCACGGAACGCACGGCTGCCTCGGCGTCGGCAGGGGTATCGATCATCGGCACGAGCAGGTTCTGCGTACCGAGGTCGAGGTACTGCTTGATGAGGACCTGGTCGTTCACAGGCACCCGCACGACGGGAGTCGCGGGATATCCGTTCATGGCACGCAGCAGACTGGTCGTGGTCTCCAGGCCGATCGGCGAATGCTCGGCGTCGATGAGCACCCACTGCATCCCGGAGGCCGCGGCGATCTCTGCAGCTGCAGGCGAGCCGGAGCAGACCCACATTCCGGCCAGATATTCTCCGTCACCTAGCTCGGTCACGCGCTGGGTGAAGGTCTGCGGCAGTTCTACTCGAAACGACATGTGATGACTCCCAAATCTCCGTAGTCGGCGTGGACTGTATCGCCCGGGCTGACCCACATGGGGCGGGTGAAGGACCCAGCCAGAACGGTTTCGTCTGCCTGGAGGACATCGCCGTGTTCGGCCAGTTTGTTCGCCAGCCACACGATGCCGCGGGCCGGGTGATCGAGGACGGCGGCGGCGAGGCCGGAGTCCTCCACCGACTCATTGCGGTACAGCAGTGCGCCGACCCGGCGCAGATCAACCGCGTCGACGGCCACCGGATTGCCACCGAGGACCATGGCCCCCAACGCAGCGTTGTCGGAGATCGTGTCGACGATGGTGCGGCCTTCCATCTCGATCCGCGAGGACAGCACCTCAAGCGCCGGCACTACGTATTCGGTGGCGCGCAGCACATCGATGAGACTGATGTCTGGCCCGCGCAGCTCGTCTTTCAGCACGAAGGCGAGTTCGACCTCGACTCGCACGCCCGAATACTGCGAGTGGTCGATGACCGAACCGGTGTCATAGACCTGGTCGGCGAAGATCGCACCGTAGTCGGGTTCGCTGATCCCCGTCGCCTGCTGCATCGGCTTCGAGGTCAGTCCGATCTTGTGACCGATCAGTCTGCGCCCGGATGCTTCGCCGCGGCGACGCCATTCGTTCTGCACAGCGTAGGAGTCCTCGACGGTCATGTCGGGGAACTTCGCCGTGAGCAGACCGATCTTCGTCCGGTCCTTCTCTGCCTGCGCCAGATCGTCGGCGATTGCCGCGATCGTTGATTCATCGAGCATGTGCACGTCTCCTCAGAGCTGGTGGCCCAATTTGAACTCGTCTTCTCCGTCGTCAGCACCGGAATGTTCACCGAAGTTCGTCGTCGCGTCCTCTCGGCGAGTATAGGAGAACCCGTCGGCGCCGATAGTGACGTCCATTTCGGAGTCGTCGGTGCGCTGAGTCAGCGACACCGGGTTGCCCTCGAGGTCGAGGACCGTGGAGGCGTCGGTGTACCAAGAGGGCACGACCGGGTTGCCCCACCAGTCACGGCGCTGGTTGTCGTGGACGTCCCAGGTCACGCGTGGGTTGTCGGGGTCGCCGGTGTAGTAGTCCTGCGTGTAGATCTCGATCCGGTGACCGTCGGGGTCGCGCAGGTAGAGGTAGAAGGCGTTCGAGACGCCGTGGCGGCCCGGTCCGCGCTCGATCGCGTCGGACAGGCGCAGCGCGCCGAGCTTGTCGCAGATGGCCAGGATGTTGTGCTTCTCGTGCGTGGCGAATGCGACGTGGTGCATCCGCGGTCCGTCGCCGCCGGTCATCGCGGTGTCGTGCACGGTGGGCTTGCGCCGCATCCATGCAGCGAAGACGGTGCCATCGGAGTCCTGGATGTCCTCGGTGACACGGAAGCCCAGGTTCTCCATGTAGTCCACGGCCTTCGGCACGTCCGGGGTGACCTGGTTGAAGTGGTCGATACGGACGAGTGCGCCCGGAGAGTAGAGGTCGTAGCGCCAGGCCAGACGTTCGACGTGGTCGACCTCGTAGAAGAATTCGTAGGGGAAGCCGAGGGGATCCTGGACGCGCACCGAATCACCGATGCCGGCGACGAATCCCTCCTTCTTCCGCACAACCGGGCAGCCGAGTTCGCGGTAGTACGCCTCGGCGGCGTCGACGTCTTCGGGGCTGCGCACACGGTAGGAGAATGCGGCCACCGCGGCAATCGGACCCTGGCGGAGGATCAGGTTGTGGTGGATGAACTCCTCCATGGACCGCAGGTAGACGGTGTTCTCGTCTTCCTCGGTGACCTGCAGATCGAGCACATCGACGTAGAAGTCGCGCGACTTCTTCAGATCGGTGACGACGAGCTCCATATAGGCGCACCGCAGAATGTCCGGGGCCGGAACTGATGGGACTGGGATTGTTTGGGACATGTGGTTTCCTCTCACTGCTTCCCGAAGACTGGATTGTGGACCTCGCCGAGGTTGATGTGCACGGACTGCTGCTCCGTGTAGAAGTCAATCGACCGGTAGCCGCCCTCGTGTCCGAGTCCCGAAGCCTTGACACCGCCGAAGGGGGTGCGAAGGTCGCGGACGTTGTTCGAGTTCAGCCACACCATTCCGGATTCGACGGCCTGTGAGAAGTTGTGCGCCCGCTTGAGGTCGGAGGTCCAGATGTAGGCGGCCAGACCGTACTTGGTGTTGTTGGCCAGCTGCAGCGCCTCCTCATCGGACTTGAAGGGTGTGATCGCGACGACGGGTCCGAAGATCTCCTCCTGGAAGATTCGAGCGTCCGGGGTGACATCGGCGAACACGGTCGGTTCGACGAAGTTGCCGGTATCGAACCCTTCGGGGCGGCCGCCGCCGGCGACGAGGCGAGCTTCCTGCTTGCCGATTTCGACGTAGGACATGACCTTGTCGTAGTGCTCGGGGTGGACCAGTGCGGCCACCTCGGTGCTGGGATCCGACGGCAGACCCACCTTCACACGCTTGGCCTGGGCAGCGTAGCGCTCGACGAACTCGTCATAGACGGACTCTTCGACGAGGATGCGCGAGCCGGCGGTGCAGCGTTCGCCGTTGAGGGAGAATACGCCGAAGACAGTGGCGTTGATGGCGGCGTCGAGGTCAGCATCGGCGAAGACGACGGCTGGTGACTTTCCGCCGAGCTCCATCGACAGGCCCTTGAGCCAGGGAGCGGCGTTGGCGAAGATCGTCTGACCCGTGCTCGACTCACCGGTGAAGGAGATGAGCGGAACGTCGGGATGCTTGACGAGGGAGTCTCCGGCGAAGCCCTCTTCGCCGAAGCCGTTGACCATATTGAACACGCCCTTGGGCAGTCCGGCCTCTTCGAAGATGCCCGGCCACAGCGAAGCTGAGAGCGGGGTGAATTCTGCGGGCTTGAGCACGACGGCGTTCCCGGTCGCGATGGCCGGAGCCAACTTCCAGGACTCGAGCATAAACGGCGTGTTCCACGGGGTGATGAGCCCGGCGACGCCGATGGGCTTGCGGTTGACATAGTTGGCCTGACGTCCGGGAACCTTGAACGCATCGTCAACCTGGGCGACGATGAGATCGGCGAAGAAGCGGAAGTTCTCCGCGGCGCGGTTGGCCTGTCCCTTGGCCTGGGTGATCGGCAGACCGGAGTCGAAGGACTCCATCTCGGCGAGTTCCTGGCTGCGGGTCTCGGCGATGTCGGCGATCTTGTTGAGCACGCGGGCACGCTCACGTGGGAGCATCGAAGGCCACGGACCTTCGTCGAAGGCCTGCTTCGCCGAGGCGACGGCTGCGTCGATGTCGGCCTTCTTACCTGATGCGGCCTTGATGTAGGGCTCGTTGGTCACCGGGTTGATGACGTCGAATTCCTCGCCGTCGATCGAATCGACGAACTCGCCGTTGATGTAGTGACGGATCTTCTCCGGCAGGTTCGCCGGAGTTGCAGTGGACTCGGTCATGACTTGTCCTCTTCTCTGTCGATGATTCCTGTGCTTGCAGGGGTATCGGGGGCTTTGGCTTGGGCTTCCTGGTAGCTGGCCAGGGTCGTTGAGCGGTGATTCCTCACGACTCGCTCGATCTCCTCCGCCGAGGCGCGGGCCCGGATGAGAGCGACGATCCTCGAGTGCTCGTCGACCGAACCCCGTGCCCGTTCGGGCACGAAGGAGAAGGTCGAGTTCCGCAGGTGCGCCAGACGGTCCCATTCGACGGCGACCAGGGTGTGCAGTCGTTCGTTCGGGCACCGTCGAAACAGTGCCGCATGGAATTCGTGGTTGAGGCGGGTGAACTCGGTGGGATCGAAGTCGGCGAGCAGGTCACGCATGCGCTCATTGATCGCATCCGCCTCGGCGAGATCGTGCTCGTCCAGGAATTCAAGAGCCTGCGCGGTCGCGGCTCCCTCGAGGATCGCCACGGCCTCCATCGACTGAGCGTAGGAGCTCTGGTCGACCATGGCGACCCGGGCACCGACATTGCGTTCGAAGGTCACGAGCCCATCGGCCTCGAGGCGGCGGATGGCCTCCCTGACCGGAACGACGGAGGTATCGAGCTCGAGAGCGATCTGAGCCAGCACCAGTTTGTGCCCGGGTTCGAAGGTCTGATCCGCGATGCACTTTCGGATCCAGCGGTAGGCCGTCTCCGCCTTGCTCAGTGAGCTCGGCTCCGCCGGTGCGTCGACGGCGTCAGCGGTTGTCATCGTGAGGCCTTCCAGGCGTCGAACTTCTCTTTCCATTCGCCCTTGGGCGGGAACAGCGACTCGATCGGATTGCCGGCTGCGACCTGTTCGGCCACCCATCCGTCTTCGATCTCCTTCGTCAGCGCAGAATCGACGACTTCCTCAACGAGATCGCGTGGGATGACGATGACTCCGTCGTCGTCTCCGACGATCACGTCACCGGGCAACACTGTGGCGTTTCCGCAGGCCACGGCCACGTCGGATTCCCACGGGACGTGCTTGCGGCCGAGTACGGCGGGGTTCTTCGACGTTGAGAACACGGGGAGGATCCCGGCCACCTCGGCGGAGTCGCGGACTCCCCCGTCGGTGATGACGCCTGTCGCGCCCTGAGCCTTGGCCCGCAGCGCGAGCACGTCGCCGAGGGTTCCTGAGCCGGATTCACCACGTGCTTCGATGACGACGACCTCGCCGGACTGCAGAGAGTCGAAGGCCCGCTTCTGGGCGTTGTATCCGCCGCCGTGCGATTTGAACAGGTCCTCGCGGTTGGGCACGAAGCGCAATGTCTTCGCGGTGCCCACGACCTTGCTGCCGGGCACCAGGGGCGAGACGCCTTCGATGACCACGTTGTTGAGCCCGCGTGCACGCAGCTGGGCGGACAGGCCCGCAGTGGGTGCTTCAGTCAGTTTCGCGCGGAGCTCCTCGCTGAGCGGGCCAGTGCTGGCTGCCTCTTCCGGTGCCAGACCTGCTTCCTCACGTGATCCCCAGGCGTCGGCCTGCAGGGCTTCGGTCACGGCCGGGGTGCTGCCGAGGTTCGGGTCGAATGCGCCCGGCCCCTCGACGACGTTCGTGACGAGGCGGCCCGAGCTGAGCTCTGATCCGGTGCTCGCCGAGGTGGTGCTGACCTCGACCTCGACCGTGTCCCCGGGGGCCACGACAGTTGATCCTGCGGGAGTTCCGGTGAGGATGACGTCACCGGGCTCCAGGGTCATGTGCTGGCTGAGATCGGCGATGATCTGGGTCAGGGGGAAGATCAGCTGGGCGGCACTTGTGCCATCGTCCTGCTTGACCTCGCCGTTGACCCAGGTGCGGATGCGCAGGGACTGCGGGTCCGCCTCGGCGGCGGGGATGATGTTGGGACCCACCGGCGTGTAGCCGTCGCGGCTCTTCGACCGCAGATTCGAGCCCTTGTCGGGAGACTTGATGTCGTAGAGGCCGAAGTCGTTGGACGCGGTCACTCCTTCGACGAAGGTCCAGGCCTCCGACTGGCTCACGCAGTGGGCTGCGGTGCCGATGACGATTGCGATCTCCCCTTCGAAGGCGAGCAGCGATGTTCCGGCGGGACGTTCGATCGTCTCACCCGATGCGGCAAGAGAGCTGGTGGCCTTGAGGAAATAGGACGGCTGGGAGGGCCGTTTTCCGCGCTGGGCTGAGCGTGACTCGTAGGCCACATGGACGGCAATGATTTTGCCCGGTCGGACTGGAATACCAGCTGGAGTCGACATCGATCTCGCACCTCATTTCGATTGGCTTTCACCCAGATCGTATATGATACGGTTCCGGAGGACAAGTAGTCCGCGTCACATGACTGAGGTCACGTCAGCGTTCCGATAGCTGCGATCCCATGGGACAGCGGCACTAACGCAGCAGCCTCAAAGCGACACAGGAGTCATGGTGAGTAAAAAGCACACCCAAGGTCGGGTGGCATTCGCGACCGTCGTCGGTACCAGCATCGAGTGGTACGACTACTTCCTCTATGCGGCAGCCTCAGGGCTGATCTTCAACGAGCTGTTCTTCGGCCCGCTGGGTTCGACGCTGTCGACCATGGTCGCCTTCGCCACCGTCGGCATCAGCTTCCTGTTCCGACCCCTGGGCGCTTTCCTGGCCGGACACTACGGCGACAAGTTGGGGCGACGGGTCGTCCTCATCATCACGCTCATCGCCATGGGTGCCGCCACCGCTCTGATCGGCTTCCTGCCGACCCACGATTCGATCGGCATCGCGGCACCCATCCTCCTCATCGTCCTGCGCATCATCCAGGGCATCTCAGCCGGCGGCGAGTGGGGCGGAGCGGTTCTTCTGGCCGTCGAGCACGCGGAGCCCAAACATCGCGGACTGCGCGGATCCTTCCCGCAGATCGGTGTCTCCATCGGACTCATCCTCTCCTCGGGCGTGCTCGCACTCATGACCGCGATCGCCCCGGGCGAAGCCTTCCTCGAGTGGGGCTGGCGGGTGCCGTTCTTCCTCTCGATCCTGCTCGTCGCCGTGGGCTACTGGATCCGCCGCGGCGTCGAAGAGTCCCCTGTCTTCCACGAGATCGCCGAGCGTAAGGAGCAGGTCGCCAATCCGCTGGGCAAGCTGTTCAAGAGCCACTGGCTGCTCGTCATCCTGGCCTCGCTGGTCTTCGTCGGCAATAATGCGGCCGGCTACATGACCACCGGCGGCTACATCCAGAACTACGCCACGGACCCAACCGGACCGGTCGGACTCGATCGCGGTCCCGTGCTCTGGGCCGTCTCCGCCTCGGCGGTGTCATGGCTGATCTTCACGATCATCGCCGGCTCCGTCTCAGACAAGATCGGTCGCAAGAACACCTATCTGCTGGGCTGGATGCTCCTGCTGATCGGCATCTTCTCACTCTTCCCGCTGGTCAACACCGGCAGCATCTGGATGCTCTTCCTGGGGCTGGTCATATTGACCGTCGGGCTCGGATTCACCTACGGACAGCAGCCGGCGATGTATGCCGAGATCTTCCCCTCCAGCGTGCGGTTCTCCGGCGTCTCGGTCTCCTATGCGATCGGGTCGATCCTGGGCGGAGCCTTTGCTCCCACGATCGCGAAGGCACTGGTCTCGTCGACCGGCACGACCACCTCGGTGGCCATCTATCTGGCCATCATGACGGCGATCGCGCTTATCGCCACGCTGGTCCTACGCGACCGCTCGCGCATCCCCCTGGGCCCCGACCACGAGGAGGAGCAGTCAGTGAGCCCGATCATAGGCATTGGCTCAAGATGACCTGAGTAACACAAGATCGTATATGAACTGCTAATATGGGAAAGTCACGAAGACGTGTGATGAACCGGAGGTTGACATGCATTTTCACCAGCACGGCTATGTGTCCGCAGACCCGCGGATCGAAGCTGCAGCAGGTTACGGAATCGATCGTCCACAGGACCTGCCCGATGAGGTCGATGTCCTCATCGTCGGCAGCGGCCCGGCGGGCATGGTCGCGGCGGCACAGCTGTCTCAGTATCCCGAGGTCAACACCCGGCTGATCGAGAAGCGGGACTCACGACTGGTCATCGGTCAGGCCGATGGCATCCAGGCCCGATCTGTCGAGACCTTCCAGGCGTTCGGATTCGCCGAGGAGATCATCCGCGAGGGTTATCACATCATCGACATGTCCTTCTGGAACCCGGACCCGGAGAATCCCGAGCACATCATCCGAACGGGACGGCCGAAGGACGATGAGACCGGAATCAGCGAGTTCCCGCACCTCATCGTCAACCAGGCTCGCGTCCTCGACTACTTCGCTCAGTTCGCCAAGCAGTCCCCTGGACGCGTCGAGCCCGACTACGGCATCGAGTTCGTCGATCTGAGGGTCGACGGTGACGCCGATTCCGAACACCCGGTGACGGTGACCGTTCGCTATACCGCAGGAGCGCGCGCAGGCGAAGAGCGCACGATCCGCGCCGGTTATGTCGTCGGCTGCGACGGAGCCCGCTCGGGCGTACGCCGGTCGATCGGTCGCACGATGACCGGCGACCAGGCCAATCATGCCTGGGGCGTCATGGACGTGCTCGCCAACTCCGACTTCCCCGATATCCGCACTAAGTGCGCCATCTCCTCCAAACATGGCAACATCCTTCACATCCCCCGCGAGGGCGGGCACCTGTTCCGCATGTACGTCGACCTCGGCGAGGTCCCAGAGGACGATGCACGTAAGGTGCGGCAGACGAGCGTCGACGAGATCATCGATCGCGCGAACGCCATCATCAAGCCCTACAGCATCGACGTGAAGAACGTCGCCTGGCACAGTGTCTATGAGGTCGGGCACCGTCTCACCGATGCCTTCGACGACACCGACGACACCACTCCCGGATCACCGTGTCCACGCGTGTTCATCACCGGCGACGCCTGCCACACACACTCGGCGAAGGCCGGTCAGGGCATGAACGTGTCGATCCAGGACGGGTTCAACATCTCGTGGAAGCTCGGCCAGGTGCTGTCAGGACGATCCTCACAGGAGCTGCTGCGGACCTATTCCGCCGAGCGTCAGGTCACGGCGAAGAACCTCATCGACTTCGACAAAGAATGGTCGACACTGATGGCCACTCCCCAGGAGGATCTGCCGGACGAGACTTACCTGCAGGACTTCTACGTCAAGACCGCTGAGTTCCCGGCCGGGTTCATGACCGAGTACACCGAGTCGATGATCACCGCGTCCACCGAGCACCAGGAGCTGGCCACCGGTTTCCCCGTGGGCAAGAGGTTCAAGTCTGCTCGAGTCCAGCGCAACTGCGACGCCAACTACATCCACCTCGGCCATCGGGCGCGGGCCGACGGCCGCTGGCGCGTCTATGTCTTCGCCGATGCGCCGGTACCGGGTAACAACGCCTCGTCCAAGGTCACCCAGTTGGCCGACTGGCTCAACGCGGATCCGGCCTCGCCGTTGGTCAGATTCCGTCGTGCAGGCGAGGACCTCGACAGCCTCCTCGAGCTCAGCGTCATCTACCAGCAGGGACACACGGAGTTCTCCTTCCCCGATGTGCCGACGGTCTTCCGCCCGCATGTGGGCGAGTTCAGCCTTGAGTATGTGGAGAAGATCTACGCGACGCTGCCCGATGAAGACATCTTCGACGTGCGCGGCATCAGCCGTGACGGTGCCGTGGTCGTGGTCCGTCCCGATCAGTACGTATCGGGCATCTTCCCGTTGGATGCCCATGACGAGATCGGCAGCTTCTTCGACGGAGTGTTCGTCTCCGAACAGTGACGTGTCGGATCCAGCGACTCATAGGATCAAGTGACTCGTAGGATCCACTGACGCCGACGTCTCTGCAGTGAGGGCATTCCTCATCTGAAGAGGCGTCGGCGTTGTCGTTGGGCAATGAATCCGCTGATGCCGGCTGCGATCAGCATGAAGCTCCCCAAAGCCCAAAAATTCACTCCCGCCGCCGGAAAGCCGGAGACGGTGGCATTGACCGATTCTCCGGACGACGTTTCGCCTCTCCACCGGACAGACGGCGGATTCGCCAGGATCCAGTCCAGCATGAGGTACAGGCCCACGCCGAAGGCCACGACGACCGCTGACCACCAAGCAGGTGGATCCATGGTCAGACCTGTTGCCGCGCAGAGGATGACCGCAGACCACGCAAGCAGGATGCCGGGGCTCATATCCACGAGGTCGGTTGTGTTGAGGCCCAGAGACGTGAGTGTGACACCCTTGACGTCCGATGCCGTGTTCTCCATGATCGGCACCCAGATCATGACGATCCACGCGGCCATACTCAGCAGCGGCAGCAGACGCGCAGCGCTGCCGGCCAGGGTTCGATGCTGGCGGACGACGAACCGGCCAGGGTTGCTGGGGCTGATGGGGCTGCTGGGGCTAATTGGGCTGATGAGGCTGATGGGGCTGATGGGGCTGATGGGGCTGCTGACGACAAGCCAGCGGCGGATGCGTGGGCGGAAACGATCAGGCGACTGCTGACGTTCACCGATGAGGCCGCAGATCCCCGCAGCGATCAGAGCCATACTCCCGATTGCCCACAATGCAGCCCCCGCCGCGGGAGAGGCCACTTCCATGCCGCCGATCCACCTCCCGCTCTCGTCCTGACCGTCCCACATCAGCGACGGAGGCTCGGCCACCATGTTGATCAGCGACGCTAGGACAGCGATGCCGAGACAGACCGTGACCCAGGCCCACATCAGCAAACGGTCGACGAGCCATGCCGAGATCACACAGGCGAGCAGACAGCACCAGATGATGACGAATTCGGGATCGAGATCGCTCAGGCCGCGGGAGACATCACCCAACGAGGTGACGACAATTCTCATGGACCCTCTGGTGTGCAGACTGTTGAGCGAACTGTCGAGAACCGGCACCCACAGTGTGATCACCCACGCGCACAGCGCCAGAATCGGCAACAGCCTCGCAGCGAATCGCAGGCGCTGCCTATGTGGTCGGTGGCGTGGACGCCTCATTGTGGTCTTGCGCGCACTCATGGCTGCCGCATCGGACGAGATCTGCCAGCAGACGATCCGGCGCTCCCCGCTGCACCAAGCGCCAAAGCCCCCACCAAGCACACGAAGAAGCCGAAGTCAGGGAGTGCGACTTCCATGCCGCCCGTCGGCATTCCATCAGCAGTCTGACCGTCCCACAACAGAGACGGCGGGTTGAGAGCGGCGATCACGAGAACGACGATGAGGAGCGCGGCGACGACCATCGCTGCACCGGACCACCAGCGGGAGATTCCGAAGACCAGAGGCAGAATCGAGAAGACGACCACCAACAGCCAGACTGCGAAGAATCCTGGAACAGCAGTCGCCGGATCAAACGGGTTCTCCCCCATCGACGTGATCCTGATCCTCGGCCCGTCATCGTTTCCGCTGTCGAGGATGGGCACGAAGATCGTGATCACCCACGCGGCGACAGTTACCAGCGGCAGGAGAGCCGCAATCCGGCGGAGGCGCGCTGTTGGGGCGGAGGGTCCGTGAGAACTGCCGTCGTCAACATTCATACTCAGTATCCTGCGGCGGATCGTGGTGTCAGCCGTGTCGGATTTGTTGCAGTCTCAGCACGTCACCCGGTGTCGAGCATCCCCGAGCGCAGAGTCTCCTCAATTGTGCTTCCCGTCGAAGACTCTGGCACACGCCGCCGGCCAGACGACCGAGTTCGGCCAGGTCTACGGGACCGGGGACGGTAGCGAAGACTCACTGCCGGTGGAAGGCGCAGAGGATCGACCACCTCGGCGATCTCGCAATCGGTGCTCTCCCCCGCAGGCGCCGCTTCCACGAACTTCCTGGCCTCCGAGGCCGAGATCGGAAGGAACGGCAGCTCCGCCTCGCGCCCGCCGACGTCGCCCGACTCCGGATCGGCGTCAGGTGGGTCTCTCTGCGGTTCGAGCAGCCCGGCGAGTTGCAGCCGCCAACCGTCGGCGGCGTTCGCATCCGGTGGTGCTGTACCGGGTCGTGGGTATCTCATTCGTCTCACGAACGGAGGTGTTGCCGCTTCGTAGTCGAGTCCGCTCGGTGTGGTGACCTTCAGCCCCCGAGCCGTGGCCTCGTGCTTCCACCCCGGGTGTTCCTTGGCATAGTTGCAGGCTGCGCACAGGCCCGAGCCGTTCTCCCACGAGGTCGCTCCCCCGGATGCATATCCCTCGGAGTGATCGGCGTGCTTGATCCTGGCATCACACCACGGCGTCCGGCACACGTCATCGCGGTAGACGACCATCTGCCTGAGCAATCCGGTGAAGGACCGCGAGCGTGATTCCATGCCCACCAGTTGGCCATCGGTGACCTGTGAGAACATGCGGCGGATGAATACCTCCGCCTCGTTTGCGGCGATGAAGCTGCGGGCCGTCTTGGCTGGCAGGGGGCCGAATCCGGGCAGCCACGCGGGAACCATGCCGTCGGAGAACAGGGATTCCGCCTCGACGACCAGGTGGACTTCGGTCGGCACAGCCTCGGCGCCTGCCTGACCGGTGAGCCGCTCGACGAGGGTGTCGGCCATGAGCTGATTGTGCCTGCGACCTTTCGCCGTTCCGGCCGCCAGGGCTGAATCTGTCGCCTCGCGCAGTCCTTCGTACACCGCGACTGCCTGTTGGATGGGCAGAATCGCAGAGACCCGTCCCGTCCCGTCGTCGAGCGGGGTCATCGTCACACGCCGATTGGCTGTTGCCCTCTTCGCCCGTTCGGCAGCGGCTTCGTCGTTCATCTCCTCTGCCAGGGCTCGTGCTTCGGTCCGCAGACTCCGCAGACCCGATGGCCCCATACTCGATTTCATTCGAGTGTCGACCTTGCGTCGGTCGGCGGAAGGCAGGCATGCGGTCTCGTCGACCATGATGCGTGCCTTGTCCTCGGAGATCTCACCCGAGGACAGTGCCTTGAATGTGTTCGGCAATTCGCCGACGATTGCACGCGAAGCGGAGAGGAACCTCCGGCCGCTGCCTGGTGAGACTCTCTTCGCCAAGGCGATCTCCTCGGCAGCGTGGATACCGCAGTCGCGGTCCGGGACCTGGTTGAGCGCATCTCGACGCCGACGCAGCACCTCGAAAGCCACCGCTTCGGCCGACTGCACGGAAGCAATCGTTGCTTTGAGGGACTCAAGTGCACCGATCCGAGCGAGCGCAGCAGACTCGGTCACCGCAGACGCGGCGCCGCGCAGGATAGAGGCGAAGCCGTCGATCTCCGCGATGAGATCATGATCCGCCGGTGGCGTCTCCACAACGATGCTCGCGTTCATGTCAGTACACTACAAGTCGCTGCTGACACGAGATTTCCCAACCGATCGGGATACTAGCCGACGTCCCTCTGAATCCGATTGAGCACCATGTCCATGGCCACGATATTGTGCCCGCCATCAGGGATGATGATGTCCGCATTGCGCTTCGAGGGCTCGACGTAGAGTTCATGCATCGGCTTCACGGTTCCCAGATACTGGTCCTCGACCGACTGCAGGGTTCGGCCTCGTTCGACGACGTCACGTTTGATCCGCCGCAGCAGACGAACATCGGCGTCCGTGTCGACGAAGAGTTTGATGTCCAGCAGTTCGCAGATCCGGGGCTCTGCGAAGATGAGGATTCCCTCGACGATGATCACCGGCGATGGTTCGACCAGAGTCGTGCGATCGCTGCGATTGTGGATCGAGAAGTCATAGACCGGGCTCTCGACCGACTGTGAGGACCGCAGTGCGCGCAGGTGCTCGACGAAGAGGTCGTTGTCGAAGGCGTCGAGATCGTCGTAGTTGACCTTCTCCCGTTCTTCGTACGTCAGTTCGTCTCGCCGCCGATAGTAGTTGTCGTGAAAGAGCACCGAGGGTGGTCCCGCGCACTTGTCCAGCAGCGCCTGGGTCAAGGTCGTCTTTCCGCTGCCGGTGCCGCCGGCCACGCCTACAATCAAGGTCTCCACGGTTCAACTATCCCTTTCGGCTGTGCGGACTCAAGCACTGACTTTCCCCAAATTTATACCAGTCACCCTCGCCGAGGTTGTCCGGCGGGGCCGTTCAACGCCGCCGGGTGAGCTGTGCCCAGAGGTCCTGGTCGAACCGGCGGCGAGCAAAAAGTCCGGCCATGTGCCTGACCGCGTTGTCGACCTTGCCCCGCCAGGCGCTCACAGCGGTGTCGGCATCCCCCAGCGACAGCGCCTTGAAGATGGCACGGTCGTCTATGAGGATGCGATCGCTGGCCGGTGAGTAGTCGAGCTGCAGGACAGAGATGAACAGACGCAGACGCAGCGTCAGGGCTTCGAAGGCGCGAGCGCTCTGCCGCAGTCCGGACGCTCGGGCCAGTTCCTGCTGGAAATGGAGGTCTGCGTCCTCGACGTCGATGCCGCTCTTCGTCGCCGCCGATGCCTCCACCTGCCGCAGCGCCAGCTGCACAGGCACGAAGTAGCGCTTCGGCCGAAGCGCCAGAGACCGCAGCAGAACCTCCCCCACCGCCATACGCCCGGCATAGAGGTCGAGAACGTCGAGGGTCGTGATCAGAGGAATTCTCGAGCCACCACGTGAGCCGTCAAGCAGCTTGTCATCGACCATGCGCCGGAGTGCGGCGTCCACCGAGGAACGGGGCACCTGCATACGGCGTGACAGGAGGCGCGGGTTGATTCTGTCTCCGGGCTCATAACCGGAGTCGATGATCTCCTCACGCAGCGCGATCGCCAGATGCTCGGTGATGGATCGCGTCTCCTTCGGCAGCCACGAAGAGATCTCCATTGAGTCAGAATTGTTGGAACTTCTCCGGGGGTCTGCTTGACTCGATTGCCGCCACATCACGCCTTCGAAACCATGCCGCACGCGAACGGCGAGCATGTCGAGCAGAGACCCGGGAATATCGCGGCAAGTGGCGAGAGCGGATTTGACGGCGTCGAGGAACTCTGCGAACTCACGGTGGACCGCGATGTTCGCGCTCTCTGCCGTATCGTTCGTCTCTCCATGAGGATCGAAGACGACGAAGCGCTCCCGGTCGCTCCCTGCCTGAAGCAGCTCGAGCATCACCGCTGCATCGGTCTGGCGATGCTCGCTGTCGAATCGCTGCGGCCAATGCTGGACCCCTGCCGAACGCAGACCGGCCACGATGCCGGCGATGCGGCGCTGAACCCGCCGCGCTGAGACTGCGCTCGTGCGTTCAGCTCGTTGATCGGCAACGCGTATACCGATGATGACCAGGGGGAATCCTCCCGCTACGGCAGTGATCTCATCGCCACCGCGCACCTGATCCCGCGGCACTGTCATGCCCCTCATCGCACGAGATACGATGCTCTGGCTCAGGCCAGTGGCATCAGCCAGCGCCCGGGTCGAATAGTCCTTCCCAGAGATCCTCGCCCCTGCCGTGCTCACGAGAGCTTCCACCACCTGATCGGCCGTGCTCTGGATCTGCGGACGGCCACTTCGGGGACGATCCTCGAGATCGGATCTCACCATCCACCGACGCAGACTCGACGGTGAGACGTCCAACTCAGCTGCCACCTCGGCGATGGAGGACGAGGCCGTCCTGGCAACGGCGTCACGACGCATTTCTGAGGAATACATCACGCTATTCTATTACTTCTGACTCAACTATGTCTGCGATTGGTCACGAGCCCTTCACCCCGTATTCTCTCCGGCGCATACTGTTCACAACGATCCCGTCAACGGTCAACGGCGACGCGGGAACAGCTGGCACAGACACCAGCCAGACTCATCCAGAGTTCGTCCAACAGAAAAGGAACGAGCAGTTGTTGCACACAGACTCCGATCTTGATCAGCTCACCAGTCGCTCCATCGACACCGTTCGCAAATGGCTGCGCGTGGCAACGAGCAAGACCACGGCCAAGAACCCTGCCGCCGAACGCCTCTCGGCAGTGCTCTCCGACCCCAACGGCCTCGACTTCACCGTCGGATTCGTCGACCGGGTCGTGCGCACCGATGATGTGCACGCCGCCGCCGATGCCCTGGCTGAGGTCGGCAAACTTGCGCCCGAGACGATGTCTGCCCTCGACCGCGCCCAGATCAAGACCGGTGCCGCTCTGGCTCGGGCACTGCCGCAGGTCGTCGTTCCGGCAGCCCGCACCCGCCTGCGTCAGATGGTCGGGCACATGGTCGTCGATGCCCGCGACAAGCAGTTCGGCAAGGCCGTTGCCGCGCTGACCGCAGACGGTCACCGACTCAACATCAACCTCCTCGGCGAGGCTGTCCTCGGTGATGGCGAAGCCGACCATCACCTCGAGGAGACCCACCGACTGCTGGCCCGCGAAGACGTCGACTACGTCTCCGTCAAGGTCTCCTCTGTCGCTTCTCAGATCTCCATGTGGGCCTTCGACGAGACCGTCGACTACGTGGTCGAACGCCTGCGTCCGCTCTACCAGCAGGCGGCGAAGGCACCGACCGGGTCCAAGTTCGTCAACCTGGATATGGAGGAGTACCGGGACCTTGAGCTGACGATCGCGGTCTTCACCCGTCTGCTCGCCGAACCCGAGTTCAAGAACCTCGAGGCCGGCATCGTCATCCAGGGCTACCAGCCCGACGCGCTGGGCGCCGTGCAGCGTCTGAGCGAGTTCGCCAATGAACGTGTCGCCAACGGCGGAGTCGGGATCAAGGTTCGTCTCGTCAAGGGCGCGAACCTCGCGATGGAGACCGTCCACGCGGAGATCGCCGGCTGGCCGGCGACGACGTGCGATTCGAAGCAGTCCACAGACGCGAACTACAAGCACGTCCTCCATTGGCTCTTCACTCCCGAGCGGATGAAGGGGCTGCGCATCGGCGTGGCAGGCCACAACCTCTTCGACATCGCCTTCGCCCACCACCTGTCGCTCGACCGGGAAGTCACCGACCGCGTGGAGTTCGAGATGCTGCAGGGCATGGCCTCGGAACAGGCCGCCGCGGTGACAGAGGACGTCGGAGATCTCCTCCTCTACGTCCCGGCTGTGCATCCGAAGGAATTCGACGTCGCAATCTCCTACCTCGTGCGCAGGCTCGAGGAGAACTCGTCGTCCGAGAACTTCATGTCCGGCATCTTCGACCTGGCCAACGGCAACGAGGTCTTCGTTCGGGAGGCGGACCGCTTCCGTGAGTCAGTTGCACAACTCGAGGACATCCTCGAGACCGACGGTGATACCGCGCCGAGGCCGAACCGGCACCAGGACCGTTCGGCCGAACGCGATGTCTCCGGGCCCGCCCCGACTGAGTTCTTCAATGAGCCTGACACCGATCCCTCGCTGCCGGCGAACCAGAAGTGGGCCAAGGAGATCATCGCCGAGGCGACCGCCCCCGGATATCTCGACGACCGTCCGAAGACGCCGAAGGTCGACTCGGCCGCGAAGCTCGATGAGATGATCGCCGATGGCCGCGAGGCTGCCAAAGCCTGGCGTGCGCTGGGTGCTGCCGGTCGTGGGGAGATCCTCCATCGGGCCGCCGAAGTGGTCGCCGCCCGTCGTGGCGAGTTCATCGCCGTCGAGGCCGCCGAGGTTGGGAAGATGCCGTCCCAGTCCGATCCGGAGATCTCAGAGGCCATCGACTTCATCCGCTACTACGCTCTGAACGCCCCGGAGCTGGAGACCCTCGAAGGAGCGAACTTCGTTCCCGATGAGATGGTCGTCGTCACCCCGCCGTGGAACTTCCCCATCGCCATCCCCACCGGAGGCACCGTGGCAGCGTTGGCGGCCGGTTCGGCCGTCATCCACAAACCGTCGAAGCCCACACCGCACTGTTCGGCCCTCATCATCGACTGCCTGTGGGAAGCCGGCGTCCCGAAGGACGTGCTGCAGCTGTGCACGCCTTCGGACCGGGACCTCAGCCGTCATCTCGTCGCCCACCCGGATGTCGACCGTGTCATCCTCACCGGTGCCTCCGAAACGGCGGCCCTGTTCAAGTCCTTCCGTCCGGACCTGCACGTCAACGCGGAGACCTCGGGCAAGAACGCTCTGCTCATCACTCCGGCGGCTGACCGCGATCTGGCCGTGGCCGATCTCGTGTATTCCGCCTTCGGACATGCCGGTCAGAAGTGCTCGGCCGCCTCGTTGGGCATCATGGTCGGCTCGACCTACGACTCCGAGCGCTACCGCAAGCAGCTCATCGATGCTGCTTCCTCAATGGTCGTCGACTGGCCGGCGAACATGTCGGCGACGATGGGTCCGCTGACCGAGGATCCCTCCGACAAGCTCGAACGGGCCCTGACCTCCCTCGAACCGGGTGAGTCCTGGCTGCTCGAGCCCAAGCAGCTCGATGACACGGGCCGGCTGTGGAGCCCGGGAATCAAGGACGGCGTCAAGCCGGGATCCTTCTTCCACCTCACCGAGGTGTTCGGTCCGGTGCTCGGTCTCATGCACGCCCGCGACCTCGACGAGGCCATCGAGTTCCAGAATGATGTGGACTTCGGCCTCACCGGCGGCATCCACTCCCTCGACCCCGAGGAGGTGCGCACCTGGCTCGACCATGTCCAGGTCGGCAACGCCTACGTCAACCGCGGCATCACCGGTGCAATCGTTCGGCGCCAGTCCTTCGGCGGCTGGAAGCAGTCCTCCGTCGGGCTCGGCTCGAAGGCCGGTGGCCCGAACTACCTCATGCTCTTCGGCCACTACACCGACGATCCCTCCACACTGCCAGGCGCCACTGACGCAAGCCAGAACCTGGAACTGGCCAAGGCCGACGACGAACGTTGGCTGGCGCGGGAGTTCGGCGCGGCGAAGGATCACACGGGCCTGCAGTCAGAGGCCAACATCTTCCGCTACCGGCCCCGCCCGGTCACACTGCGAGTGACCTCGACATCGTCGCTGTTCGATCTGGAGAGGTCATTGCACGCGGCGAAATGCGTCGGGTCGACCGTGCAGCTGTCCGTCGCCGAGGAGGTGGCCCCCGAGGTGAAGATCGCCGCCACGAACGCGGGTGTCGCAGCTCGGACCGAGTCCGCAGCGACATTCGCGAACATGGTCGGCGAAGGACGCTACGACGACTCCGTCGGTGCCCGCATCCGCGTGCTCGGACCGCAGGAACCTGAGCTGCTGGCGGCCACCGCACCACGCCCCGAAGTTGCGGTCATCGATGAACCGGTGACCTCCTCGGCGCGGGTGGAGATGCGGTACTACGTGCAGGAGCAGGCAGTGTCGATGACCCTGCACCGCTTCGGCAACCCCAGTCGGGACTTCCACGAGCTGGCGGCCGAGCTCAAGGCCTGACCCAGCCGACCTGCTGGCTCTGACCCAGCCGATCGGTTGGCGGACGGCGGCTCTGATACCTCGGATCGAGGTGTCCGAGCCGCTGTCTGCTGTTCGGGTGTCGGCGACGAAATCAGAACCAGTTCGGTTCGTCGGCAGTCAGCCAGCTGATCGGGTTGACATTGCGACCGTTCGACATCGCCACGGACAGGATGTTGGCCAGATAGCGGTCTTCGGATATCTCCAACGGCCGCCCCGCGCTGTCGCGGCTGCGGCGCAGGTGGCGCAGCAGCGGTCGTCCGCGTGCAACCCCCAGCAGGTCTGCATCCTGCTGACCGCAGACGGTCGCCGAGAAGACGTGATCAGCACCGGCGAAGACGATCCCGTACTGCTGGGCGAGGCTGCGGCTGACCGAGGCTGCATCGTTGGGAACCTTCTCGACCAAGTCGCCGAGATCCTCGGGGTAGCTCGTCCGTTCGACCATGACCTTCTCGCCGTCGAGTAGACGCACACGAAGAACCCGCAGCACACGGGCACGAGGATCGACTTTGAGTGCCGCGGCCGTCTCATCCCCCGCAATGCGCCAGCGCTGCTCGATGACCTGGCCGCCCGGGGTCCGCCCGTGCGCGCTGGCCCACTGAGCGAAGCTGCGGAACTCCTCAGCCACTGCCGCCGGCCGAGGCCTGCGCAGCACCATCTTGCGAGCTCCGCGCCGACCTCCCACGGTTCCCTCACTGACCAGCAGTCGCAGCGCTTCGCGCATCGTGCCCGGTGCGACTTCGTACTCGGAGGCCAGAGCTGCTTCGGATTCGAGGCTCTGACCCACCTGCCGTGCCCCCGTGCGAATCGATTCGCGTATCTGCTCCGCGATCTGCTCGTACCGCGCTCCGCCGGATCCAGACGGCTGCAGTTGCGACTCGGTCACGCCTTCAGTCCTCCCATGATGTATTCCCAATAGAGCCAGCACGCTCAGCACTGCTGTCAGTGCCGTGCACCTACGCTACCGCAAGCTCCGAGCTGGCGATGACCGCACGCACTGGAGCGTCACCGTCACCTTGTCTCGACGCTGTGAGCAGCCCGGCAGAGTTCATACGCACGGAATTTTCGCGGTCGGGCTCACTAGTGAGGATTATTCTACTCTTAGAACCTCACTAGTGATCTAGGTTGTCTATCTTCCATCTGTTCCCTATCGTGGGGATGGATCGAAGCACTTCGAATGAGAACACAATGCGCTTGCGCACAAGTCCGAAAGGCGAGTACGACGATGCTCAAACACACACGAAAGCTCACGGCTGCCCTCGCAGTGGGCGCTCTGGCCGCCCTGTCCGGCTGCGGTGACAGCGCCGAGTCCGAGGAATCGGCCAATTGGCGATCGGCGACGTCGGTCGAAGACGGCGGGGGCATGGACGCTCTCGTCGAGGCTGCTCAGGCGGAGGGATCACTCAATGTCATGGGCCTCTACCCCGACTGGGCCAACTACGGCGGGCTGCTCGACGCGTTCTCGGAGAAGTACGACATCGAGATCGACAACGACACCTCGACCGGCGCGAGCCAAGACCTCATCAACGCGGTCAAGAACAGGCAGGGGCAGGAAACCTCTCTCGACTACCTCGACACCGGCGAATCCTTCGCCGTCGACGCCGCAGAGGAGGGCCTGCTCGCCGAATACTATCCCGAGACCGCCGATGACATCCCCGAGAACATGAAGGCACCGGACGGCACCTGGTTCAACCACCTCGGCGGGACCATGGCCATCGGCTGTGACTCCGAAACCGTGAAGAAGTGCCCGAAGAGCTTCGCCGAGCTACTCGAGCCCGAGTACAAGGGCAAGGTCGCCATGCGCGGCAACCCGACGACGGGCGAAGCCGGCTTCATGGCCGTCGTCGCCGCGTCCCTGGCCAACGACGGCTCGCTCGACGACATTCAGCCGGGCATCGACTACTTCGCCGAGCTCTCGGACAAGGGCAACCTCGTACCGACAGAGGCCGAGGCCGGAACGTTCGAGACCGGTGAGACGCCGATTGCCGTCAACTGGGACTACCTGCTCCTGCAGTGGGCGGACGACCTTGCTGACGGTGGGGTGGACATGTCGATCTCCATCCCGTCCGACGGCACCGTCGCCTCCTACTACGCGGCATCGATCAACGATGATGCACCACACCCAGCGGTTGCACGCCTGTGGCAGGAATTCGTCTTCAGCGACGAGGGACAGAACCTGCTGCTCGAAGGCTACGTCTTGCCCGGTCGCCTCGACGCCATGGTCGAAGCCCACACGGTCGACGACGATGCACTGTCGAAGCTGCTCGATGATGCGGTCGACCAGACGGCGCCGCAGCCGACTCAGGAACAGCGGGATTCGCAGCAGAAGGTCCTGGCTGACAACTGGGCGAAAGCCATCGGATGACCTCAGTTCCACAGTCACTGCCCCGCACCGCTGGGCCGGCCGAAGCAGAACCTGCTCCGGCCGGCCCACGGCGCAGGCGAGCCCTCTCACCGGCCTGGACGGCCCTGGCACCGATCGCGGTCATCATCGTGCTGTTCTTCGTGATCCCGATCGGCGGAATGGTGGCGACCTCGCTCCTCGTTCCCGGCAGCGAACCCGGCACGAAGACCTTCGGCCTCGACAACTTCACCGCGCTGGGCTCGGGATCGCGTTCGATGGCCCTGGGCAACAGCCTCCTCCTGTCGTTCACCGCCGCCACCGTGGCCGCGATCTTCGGCGGTCTCTGCGCCTGGGCGATCTCGACCGTGAAGTCGAAGATCGTCGACTCCATCACCGCCGTGATCTCCAGCGTGCTGGCCAACGACGGAGGCGTTCCTCTGGCGTTCTCCTTCATCGTCGCGGTCGGCAACACCGGATACTTCACCGCGCTGATCACGGCGGTCGATTCGACCTTCACGCTCTACAGCGTCAAGGGTCTGATCCTCATGTACCAGTACTTCCTCATCCCCACGATGATCCTTCTCACGCTTCCCAGCTTCGTCTCGCTCAGACAGCAGTGGCGTGAGGCCAACACGTCGTTGGGCGGCACCAGCGTGACCTTCTGGCGCCGTGTCGGACTGCCCGTGATCACTCCCGCCCTGCTGGGTGCCTGGCTGCTCATGTTCGGTTCCGCCTTCGGCACCCACGCCTCGGCAGCAGTGCTCATCGGCACGGGAGGCTTCCCCCTCATCCCGCTCGAGATCGCCGGCCAGCTCGCCGGTTCTGCGGCCACCGGCGGAGAAGGAGTGGCGATGGCCCTGGGCGTGACGACGGGAGCGATCGCCGTGATCGTCCTCATCGCCTACAACGCATTGATGAAGAGGAGCGCCAAGTGGCTGAACACCTGAACAGCTCCCCGCGGATGAAGAGATTCTTGGCGTGGCTGCCGCTCGCGGCGCTGGCGATCTTCATCCTTACTCCGCTGCTGAGCTCGCTGATATATTCGTTCTTCCGCGCCGACGGCAGCTTCACCACGTCCGGGCTCACCGGCCTGGCCGACTCCGGAAAGATCGTGGCCCCGCTCATGCGCAGCCTCGTCGTGTCCGTGCTCGCTGCCGTCATCCTCGTGGTCACGCTGGTTCCTGCAGTCGTCGCCGTCCACCTCTGGGCGCCTCGGCTGCGGTCGGTGCTCAGCATCCTGTGCACCCTGCCTCTGGTCGTGCCGGCCATCGCGATCGTCGCCGGACTCTCAGCAGTGCTGCGCAGCCTGGCGGCTCAGGGCCGGGGCAGCCTCGGCATGCAGCTGAATACGATGCTGCAGTCGCAGGATCTGCCGCTCGTGCTCGTCGGCACCTACGTCATCCTGTGCCTGCCCTTCACATTCCGATCGATCGACGCGGGGCTGTCCACCCTGCCGCTGCGCACGCTCTTCGAGTCCTCATCGATCCTCGGCGCCGGGCTCGGGACCACACTGCGGCGGGTCATCATTCCCAACATCCGAGGACCGGTGATGTTCTCGGTCTTCTTCACCTTCGCCCTGTCCATTGCGGAGTACACGGTGGCCGCGACTCTGTCGATCAACACCCTGCCGGTATTCCTCAATACACTCTCAAGCACGAACTTCCGCGGTTCGATCACCCTGTCCGTGCTGCTCAACCTCACCACATGGCTGCTGCTGGCTGCCGCCACCGTGAGCGCCTCGCGCTTCGGCCATCGACCGAGCGCTGTCAGCGAGCACGATGAGCCCGAAGCCGATGAACCGGCCGTCTCCCAGGCCGCCGGTGCTTTTCGAAAGGACGATGAGACCCCATGACCACTGCGGATAACCGCCCTCGCCCATCACGATCGGGCATCGAACACACAGATGAGCCCGAAGCCGTGCGCTTCGAACACGTCAACAAGTCCTACGGCGGCACCGAGGTGCTCAACGACTTCAACATCGACATCGAAGCGGGCAGCATGGTCAGCTTCCTCGGACCGTCCGGCTGCGGCAAGACGACGACCTTGCGCATCCTCGCCGGTTTCGAACCGGTCAACGGAGGAGATGTCCTCGTCGGCGGCGAATCCGTCCTCAAGCTGCCACCCAACAGCCGCGACATGGGCATGGTGTTCCAGAGCTACAGCCTGTTCCCCAATCTCGGGGTCAGCGACAACATCGAATACGGCCTGCGGATCCGCAAGGTCGACGCCGGAGCACGCCGTCGACGCACCGAGGAGCTCCTCGAGATCTGCGGCCTGACCGGAATGGGCGCCCGCTTCCCGCATCAGCTTTCTGGCGGGCAGCAGCAGCGTGTCGCTCTGGCCCGCGCGCTGGCCACTCAGCCGAAGGTCCTGCTGCTCGACGAGCCGCTATCCGCACTCGACGCTTCGGTCCGCTCCTCGCTGCGTGATGAGATTCGTCGAGTGCAGCAGGCGCTGGGCACGACGACGGTCTTCATCACCCATGACCAGGGAGAGGCTCTGGCGATCGCCGACCGCGTGGCGGTGATGAACGACGGCAGGATCGAGCAGTACTCCGCCCCGCACGAGGTGTATTCGTCTCCGGCCACTGCCTTCGTCGCCCGGTTCGTCGGCTCGATCAACGAATTCGCCGTGGGCCAAGACTGGACGATTCGCGACCGTCTTCCCATCGAGCCCGCACCGCATCACACCGTTTTCGTCCGTCCCGAGAACCTGTCGATCACTTCTGCCGCGGACGGCTTCCTCGAGGTCAAGCACAGCACCTACACCGGCGAGCGCACAATGGTCCACCTCGGGCTGCCCGGAGACCACAAGGCGCGGTGGGCGGCCTCCCTGGCCTCGGTCGACGCCGATGACTTGCAACCCGGCATGCGCATCGATGCCTCGGTCACCGCTGAACCCGCGCTGCGCCTGGACCGGAACGACGCCGACGCCGAAGGAGTCCCCGCATGAGCGACTCCATCACCGGATTCTCCGGTGCCGTCTTCGACTGCGACGGCATCCTCGTCGACTCCGAATCCCCCTGGATCGACCTCATGGCCGGTTACCTGACATCGATGTCCGCCAGTGGCCTCTCGCCCGAGGACCTGCGCGGACTCACCTCGGACGAGGCTGTGGCCCGACTTCAGCGCATTCACGAGGCACCCGGCTCGCCCGGCGATGTCCGACCGCCGACGGCAGGCGAGGTCGACCGCGCCTACAGCGCCGCCCTCGAGCACGTCGCCGCTCCCATGCCCGGCGCTCCCGAACTCGTGGCCTCATTGTCAGGGACCATTCCGATAGCTGTGGCCAGCAACGGCCGAGGCGAGGACGTCCGCGGACTCCTCGAACGTGCCGGAATGCTCGACTTCTTCGACGCCATCATCACGATCGACGACGTCGACCAGGGCAAACCGGCACCGGACCCCTACCTTCTGGCGGCTCGACGGCTCGGGCTCTCCGCCTCGACGGTGGTCGCCTTCGAGGACTCACCGGTCGGGTCACAAGCAGCGCACACGGCCGGATGCACGGTGATCGGAGTCAACAACGATCCCAGCATCGAGCTGGCAGGCGAGGTGCGATTGCGCCACTTCGCGCAGCTGCGTTTCGATCCCCGAACCCGTTCGCTGCTCATCGACACCGAGCATTGAGGAGATGCCATGCCCACTTCGACCACATTCACCCTGCAGACGTGGAACGTCTGGTACGGCGGCCGCGAAGTCGACTTCGGCCAAGAGAAGCAGTACGCGATCGCTGCGCAGTTCCCAGCAGACGTTCTGGCGCTGCAGGAATGCTGGGGCAGCGCCGCAGAGAACCTGGCACCGAAGATCCTCGCAGACCATGCGCAGCGGGGATGGGACACGGCTGTGCTCAGCTCCGGACAGCTGACGGTGGTGGAAACCAGCACGCTGCCCTATGCCCAGGCAGCACTCGTGCGTCCGCTGCCGGACTCGCCGCAGATACTCGTCTGGTCCGTCCACCTCGCGCCGTACCCCTATGCGGTCTACCGAGCTCTGCAGGGGGAAGGACAGGACGTCGCCGATGCCGAGGAGGCACCACGCCTCGAGCAGATCGAAGAGATCCTGTCTGAGACCGACCGTATCTGCGGCCAGGACGGTCAGGCCGATCTGCCCGTCGTCATCTGCGGTGATTTCAATACCCCGTCCACCGGGGACTGGTCGGCGCGCACTGATCGACCCGATATCGCGTGGCGCTCGCCCGACGCACTGCTGGCGGCCGGGTTCACCGACACCTTCCGCGCGGTGCACTCTGACCCTGTCGCCTCTCCGGCCGATACATGGTCTCCGATCGAGCCGCTCACCCACGCCGGTCATCAGGAGAAGCCCGAACCGGGCCGCGCCGACGGTGCCGAGCCCCGTGATCGGATCGACTTCATCTTCTCGCGCGGCCTCGACGTCGTCGACAGTGTGATGCGTGGCTGCAGCGCCGAAGGTCTGATCGAAGACGGCTTCGTCGATGTCGGCGGACGCTGCGAACTCATCCCGAACCAGCGGCAGAACCGTTTCCCGTCCGATCATCAGCTCGTCGAAACACGGTTCACTTTCCCGACCTGAGCGGTTCCCTGCGCGATCGGCGCGTGCCACTCCGTCGATCGTGTACATACGCTGAAGCCTCAGCGGCCCGGCCACGTGGGAAGGCCGGCCTGGTCCCGCAGACTGCGCCCCAGCATCAAACCGGCCAGCGGTCGCATGTTCATGAGTTTCATTCCGACCGAGCGCTGCAGCAGCAGGTCGCGGCGATTCGCTGGAGCGAAGACGATTCCGAGCCCATGGGCCGCGTCCTGCTTGCTGGCTATCATCGGCGTCAGCCGACGTTCGTATGCGTCGAAGGCTCGGCGATGGTCCCCCGGTGTGGCAGCCAATTCGGCCGCCAGCACATAGGCTTCGACCATCGCCAACGCCGATCCCTGCCCGGCCAACAATGACGGACTCGCCGCGGCGTCGCCGATCAGTGCGACTCTGCCGCTGGTCCATGAGCGCATCCGGATCTGATTCGCCCGATCTAGGTAGAGCGTTCGTGCCCGCGGCAGCTCGTGAAGAATCGCCGGGATCTCCCATCCTGCCTCTGCCAGGCTGGAACGAAGGAGGTCCCGTTGTGCATCGAGATCATCAGTGGGAACCGGGCCCTGATGCCGGAAGGTCAGCATGAACATCGTCAGGTCATCACGCAGCGCGACACGGATCGCCTGGAACCCGACTTCAGCATGCAAGACGGCGACGAGTTCATCTCGTGGGCGGTAGCCGTCGACATCGAACGCGGCGACGGCGATCCCGAGGTCTCGCTCGAACCGCGACTCCTCACCGAAGATCAGTTCACGGACGCGTGAGTGCAACCCATCCGCACCGACCACGAGGTCGAATTCCCGTGGGGCAGCATGCAAGAACTCGATATGGACGCCTCGCTCCCCCTCGGTGAGTCGGGCAACGGTGTCCCCGAAGATCGTCTCGACGCCTCCTTCGAGGCTGTCTTGGATTGCAGCGGCGAGGTCTGAACGCAGAATGCTGACGTATCGGCCACTTGTTCCCGCAACGAACTGCTGGGGGTCGAGCGACGCAATCCGGTGCCCATCTAGGGCGACATCGCGAGCCTCTGCGAGCGGGTAGCCCTCGCGTCGCAGTCGAGGCACAAGGTCCATCCGCTCTGCCACATCGAATCCAGTACCCCAGAAATCGATGAGATAACCACCTCGACGCAGCCTGTGTGATCGCTCGAGGAGCGTGGGCTGATGCCCCGCTTTCTGCAGCCAATAGGCCACCGTGGAACCAGCGATCCCGGCGCCGACGACGAGCACACGCATCTTCTGCCTCCCTGCAGACTGATGATCAGATCACCAGTTTAGATCTCCCGGAGCCAGCGCGGACTCGCTGCGTCCAAGCCGACGTTCGTGTTGGCAGGGTCTCATATGTAGTAGTCTCGATCACACCAGAGCACCCAGCGTTCTCTTGCAGAGTTCACACTTCGTTCACATGTCTGCCATAGACGTCAGCGTGGACAGCGATACGGTGCTTGCGTCTGCGCCGTGATCTCTCGCGACGCTTGAGAATCCGAAAGGCTCCTATGACAGTCTCCAAGACGGCTTCATCGTGCGCGGCACTCAGCCTCGTCGCGGCAATCGGCCTCACGCTTCCCCCAGCACCGGCAACCGCTGCCGAAGATCCGCACATCAGCGAAATCGGCTACACGCTCGACACTGACTTCATCGAGATCGCAGCCGAGCCCGGCACCGACGTCTCGGGATGGACGGTCGGTTCCGTCACTCGCGGCGGCAGTGTCCAAGCGGCCGAGAACATCACCACCGTTCCTGCCGGCACCACCGTAGGCGAGGCCGGCGCGCTGGCGGTCGAGGTGCCGATCACGAACTCCGTGAAGTCCGGGAATGCCGCCGACGGCAGCTACGGCTCCTCGGCCTTCGCCATCGATGACGACGGCATGCTCGTGGACTTCGAACAGGTCGGCGGCGTGACCGACGGCAAGGGTGTGACGGGTAAGTCGAACAAGAACACCCCCGACGCCGTCGTCGGCGAAGAGGCCTCTCCCACGGGAGCCACCGCCGCGGGCGGACAATCCATCCAACTCATCGACGGCACCTGGTCCTCCGCGGCGCCGACTCCGGACGCGCTGCCCGGTGATGACGGTGAAGACGGCGGCAACTCCCCTGTGCCAGAGGATGTCACCCCGATCGCCGATATTCAGGGCACCGGCGATGAAAGCCCCCTGCAAGGCGAGACCGTCAGGACCCGCGGCATCGTCACAGCGTCGTACCCGAGCGGCGGGCTGAACGGATACTACGTGCAGACGCCGGGCACAGGCGGTGCCGAGGATGAGACTCCGGGCGCCTCGGACGGCGTCTTCGTCTACTCCCCTGACACAGTCGCTGATGTCAGCCTCGGCGACCATCTTGAACTGACCGGCTCGGTCTCTGAACACTACGGGCAGACTCAGATCTCAGTCAGCAACACGGGAATGACGGTCCTGGATGAGCCCGCCGAGGCGGTCAAGCCCATCGAAGACGCGTTCCCTGACGACGCTTCCGCCCGTGAAGCCCTCGAAGGCATGCTGCTGCAGCCCACCGGTGAGCTGACCGTGGCCGACAATTACAACACGAACGCCTACGGCGAAGTGGTGTTGGCCACCGGCGACGGAGCCCTCCCCCCAGCCCACCGAAGTCGCCCGACCGGGAAGTGCAGAGGCCAAGGCCGTCGAAGCCGAGAACCTCAAACGTGAGGTCATCCTCGATGACGGTGCGAGCGTCAACTACCTCGAAAACGACAAGGACACTGTCGTCCCGTATGTCTCGAACGACGAACCGATGCGCGTCGGCGCTCAGGTAACGATGACCTCGCCGGTGGTGCTCGGCTTCGATCACGAGAAGTGGCGCTTCCAGCCCACCACGCGCCTGACCGGCGACAACGCCGAGGCGATCCAGCCTGCCAGCTTCACCGACACCCGCACCGATGCACCAGAGGACATCGGCGGACAGGTCAGTCTGGCCAGCTTCAACGTCCTCAACTATTTCACCACGACCGGCGATCAGCTCTCCGGCTGTGACTACTATGACGACCGCGAGGGCAACCCGATCACCGTTCGCGGCGGCTGCGATGCCCGTGGTGCTGCCAACGCGGAAAGCCTCAAACGCCAGGAGACGAAGATCGTCACGGCCATCAGCAAGCTCGATGCTTCAGTCGTCTCTCTCATGGAGATCGAGAATTCCGCGGCGTTCGGCGATGATCGCGATGATGCACTTGAGACTCTTGTGCAGCGCCTCAATGAGGCTGCCGGCACCGATAAGTGGGACTTCGTGCCCTCCCCCGACGACGTTCCTGCGGATGAGGACGTCATCCGCACGGCTCTGATCTATCAGCCCGCCGAGGTGGCCCCGCACCAGGATTCGACGATCCTTGATGATGAGGATGCGTTCTCAAACGCCCGCGAACCGCTCTCGCAGGCATTCGCGCCGAAGGATGAGTCAGGTCAGCCTGACACGGACAAGACCTTCGTGACGATCTCGAACCACTTCAAGTCCAAAGGTTCGGGCTCAGGTCCGGGCAACGAGGACAGCGGCGACGGCCAGGGTGCCTCGAACGCTGACCGGGTGAAGCAGGCGACGTCCCTCGTGGACTTCGCCGGTCAGCAGCAGGAGGCAGCGGACTCCGACTACGTCTACCTGCTCGGCGA
Organism: Brevibacterium sp. UCMA 11752; assembly: GCF_021532235.1. Lineage (NCBI taxonomy): Bacteria > Bacillati > Actinomycetota > Actinomycetes > Micrococcales > Brevibacteriaceae > Brevibacterium > Brevibacterium sp. UCMA 11752. The sequence continues at coordinate 4,056,269 of NZ_JACBOS010000003.1, forward strand.
CTTCAACGCCTACACGCAGGAAGACCCGATGCAGGTCTTCTACGAATCCGGGTTCAAGGATGTCGCGTCCGAGATGACAGACAAGGCGACCTATGTCTTCAAGTCCCGCACCGGCAGCCTCGACCATGTGCTGGCACTGGACTCTTCGGACTCTGGCGCCGGCGACCAGGCTGCGGCGGATCTGCCGTCGAACGCTTTCGATGCGATCACCGGCGCCGACGTCTGGAACATCAACTCGGTCGAAGCACTGGCCCTGGAATACAGCCGCTTCAACTACAACGCGGGCGACTTCTACGCTCCGGATCAGTTCCGCGCCTCCGATCACGATCCTGTCGTCGTGGGGCTCTTCGAACCTGGGGACGAGGTCGGGAACGACAACGCAGAGGCCTCGGCTGGTGCTGACGGTGGAGATGCTGGTGCAGGTGCTGAGGGTGGAGATGCTGGTGCTGGTGCCGACGGCGCAGACACAGATGCTTCGGCGGGTGCGGATTCGGCGGCTTCTGTGAGTGCGGATGCCAACAGCGGTTCGAGCGGTGCGAGTGACTCGGGTGGTTCCAGTGACTCATCTGCTGCGGGGGCCGGTGGATCCTCAGATTCTGCTGCCGGTGGATCCTCAGACGCGGCAGCAAGCGATGCTGGCGGCGACCTGCCTCGTACGGGTGTTGATCCGGCGCTGACCATGTCCGTTGCGGCTGGGTTCCTCATCATCGGCGCGAGCATTGTGCTCATCGTGCGCAGACGCAAGCTGAGAGTACGCAGCTAGTACACGGTTCCGGGCGGCCACGTACCGGCCGGACCACCCATTGTGAGGGAGGAGAACGTCGATTCTGATCGTAGAATCAACGTTTTCCTCCCTCACTTTCAGCTCTCAACCGCGACCTGGCCGCGCATGAGCACCCGGGCGGTGCGGTACAGGGAAGCAGCAGTCACGGTTTTCTGCGCTTCATCCCAGACGGCGGAGGCTGTGACAACGCCAGAGGGTGTGCCCAGACGCACCTCGGGGCCGGGCATTGAACGCTCGGATCTGTGGAATATTCCGTAAACGATTGTTCCAGAGATCTGCGCGGCAGCTGCCAAGCACATTGCTCCGGTGCCCGGTACAGCCTTGTGGGTCTGGCCCATGGAGATCATGCGGACGACGACATCGGAATCCTCAGCCGCCGAGGTGGTGCCGTCGAGCAGGGTCGTTGGCTTCGGTGAGGTCACGACCGCGACCTTGGGCACGACCTGCGGGGCGGTCTCCGGAGACTCGCACAAGCCCATTCGCACGGCTGCTTTGCGTCTCAGTTCCTCGATCATCAGGGTGGAGGGACGATTGGCGTCGATGGACTCGGGAGACTCATCGCCGTTGAGACCGATCGCGCCTGCAGGCACTATGACTACCGGCAATGCCGCATCGACCATGGAGACCTCGATCATGCCTCCATCGACGTCGATCGACTCCGAGGCAGCTCCCGTGGGCAGAATCCCCGAGGTGCGGCTGCCTGCCGGATCGGGGTAGATGAGCTCGATCGGTGCTCCGGTGCCGCTGACCCCGGTGAGTTCGAAGTCCCCTGCGACCGCGGCCTGTCCATCGACGACGGTGAGGCCGACGTCGACGAGCTTGCCGGTGTTGGTGTTGAACAGACGGAATACGTGCCACCCATCGGCCGCGGAGATGATCTCGGCCAGCAGGGCGAAGGGCACGACACCCGAGGACAGATTTCCGCAGTTGCCCGAATAGTCCACGACCGCCTCGGCGACATCGACCTGACCGAAGGTGTAGTCCAGGTCGACACCTGTCCGCGTCGACGCGGACACGACCATCACCTTCGACAGCGATGAGATCCCACCACCCATGCCATCAAGCTGGCGGCCGAAGGCATCCGGGGAGCCGAGCGCAGAACAGAAGATCGCATCCCACGCCGAGGTGTCACCGGCGTCGCCCTGGGCTGGCACCCTGTCCAGCTCGGGCAGGGCATCGATACGGAAGTAGAGTCCCTTGCTCGTGCCTCCGCGGACGAACGCGGCATCGATCCAGTCGGTCATCGGCCTGCGGCGTCCACAGCCTTCGGAACGATGACCATCGCGGCGAAGCCGAGGACGGCGACGACGGCGAAGAGATAGAAGCCCCACGGGTAGGCAATACCTGCCGTGACGAGGGTGCCGGTGATGAACGGTCCGACGATGGCGCCGATGCGGCCGACTGCCGAGGCCATGCCGATCGCGGTGCCGCGTGCCGTGGGTGGGTAGATCGCGGAGACGAAGGCGTAGACGAGGACCTGAGCGGAGAAGACGAAGACACCGGTGATGAAGACGGCGATGTTGAGCAGGATCTGGCTCGTCATCGGGATGCTCAGTGCCGCGAGGAACACGGCTGCCAAGAGGAACCACATGAGCACGATCGGTTTGGTGCCGTGCTTGTCCGCCAACCAGCCGGCGATAACGAGTCCGACGACGGCGCCGATGTTCATCACGAAGAGCATGACGAGGGAGTCGGAGACCTCATAGCCCGCATCGGCCATGATCTTCGGCAGCCAGGTATTGAGTCCATAGACGAGCAGCAGACCCATGAAGCTGGCGGCCCAGACACCGATCGTGACCAGCTTAAACCGTCCGACGAAGAGTCCGGCCATGCCGGTCTTCGGGGCCACGGCAGTGGATTCCGCAGGTGCCTGCTTCGCGACCTGAGCGGCGACGAACTCCTGAGATTCGGGCAGCTTCCACCACAGCAGCGGGACGAGGACGAGGCCGGCGACACCACCGGCGATGAAGAGCAGGTGCCAGTTGTGCGAGTAGAAGACGGCGAGCAGTGAGATCGCCACGGCACCGGCGTGGTAGCCGGTCATCGTCAGGGTCGTCGCTTTGCCGGTCTTGCCCGATTTGTTGTGCTCGCTGATGTAGGCGAGGCAGCCGGGCATCACGGCACCCAGGGCAAGTCCGGCGATGAACCGGAAGGTTGTGAACAGGGCGACGTTCGGGGAAAACGCGACGAGAATCGTGAAGATGGAGAAGAAGAGCACGCAGAAGATGATCGTGTAACGGCGCCCGAAGCGGTCGGCGATCGGTCCCACCGCCGCGGCACCGAGGCCCACACCCACCAAGCTCAAGGTCGCGACGAGGGTCGCAGCCTCAGGAGTGAAGCCGATGGCGTTGGTCGCCAGAAGTTCGGGGATCACTGCGCCCAGCACGACGAGGTCGAAGCCTTCGAGTGCGACGGCCAGCCAACACAGGATCGCCGGCCAGCGGGTATCGCTGGCGCGGGCAGTGTTGGCAGCGCTAGGGGCTGCGGCAGGTGTGGACATCAGTGTCTCCGGTCGTTCAGTAGGTCAGTGTGGTTGGACCGTCTTCGTGGGTGGACGGTCAGCGAATCAGAAGGGGTACGGTGCGATCTGCGAGCGCATCGTGACCCACTGGGTTTCGGTGAAGGCTTCGATGTTGGCCTCGGCCCCACCGAAGCGGGATCCGTTGCCGGAGTCCTTCGTGCCGCCGAAGGGCACATTCGCCTCATCAGAGACGGTCTGCTCATTGATGTGGACCTTGCCGGAGTCGACGAGGTCGGCCAGTTCGATGGCCATGCCCACATCGCCGAGGATGCCCACCGACAGCCCGTATTCGCTGGCATTGACCAGTTCCGCGGCCTCCTCAAGAGTCGAGAAGCGACTCACGGGTGCCACGGGTCCGAAGATCTCCTGCGTCCAGGCTGGGTTCGAGGGACTGAGATCGGCAAGCACGGTCGGCGGCACGAATGCACCCTCGCCGGTTCCTCCGGCGACGAGTCGTGCACCGTCGGCCTGGGCCTTGTCGATGATGTCGCGGACATTCGTTCGCTGCTTGTCGTCGATGATCGGCCCCAGTGCGACCTCCTCGGTGGCGGGATTGCCCACGGGCAGGTTCCGGGCACGCTCGGCCAGCTGTTCGACGTATTCGTCGTAGATGGACTCGTGGACGAGATGGCGACCCGTGGTCATGCAGATCTGACCCTGGTGCATCCAGGAGCCGAAGGCCCCCGCCGAGGTGGCCGGACCGACTTCTGCCCCGGGCAGGACGATGAGGGCGTTGTTTCCACCCAGTTCCAGGTGGCAGCGCTTGAGGAGGCGTCCGGCGGTTTCGCCGACCTTGCGCCCGGCTGCCGTCGAACCGGTGAAGGAGATGACCGATACTTCGGGAGCAGAGACCACTGCTTCGCCGGCTTCCCGGCCTCCGGGGAGCACCTGCAGGAGTCCCTCGGGAAGCCCCGCCTCGGCGAAGATCCGGGCCAGGGTGACACCGCCGCAGACCGCGGTGCGTGGGTCCGGTTTGAGCAGGACCGCATTGCCCAGGGCCAGCGCCGGAGCGACCGAGCGGATGGAGAGGATGAGTGGGAAGTTGAATGGTGCGATGACGGAGACGACTCCGGCGGGCACCCGGCGGGAGAAGGACCAGCGAGGTTCGTTCGAGGTCAGGACCTGCCCCTTGGGGTGGCTGGGCAGGGCAGAGGATTCAAAGCAGATCTGCTCTGCAGAGCTGACTTCCAGTCCGGCCTTGGCTGGAATCCCACCTGATTCGCGGACGATCCAGTCGGAGATCTCCTCGGCGTGCTCGGCCCACAGAGCGCCGGCCCGGCGGAGGACAGCGGCACGCTCGGCAGGTGGCGTCTTCGCCCACTCCTTCTGTGCTGCCGCTGCACGGGTGGCGGCCTTGTTCACGTCATCGGCGTTCGCAGCGCCCAAGCGCCCCAAGGTCTGGCCTGTGGCGGGTTCGATGACGTCATAGGACTCGTCTGCGCCGTTCGTCCACGCGCCGGTGAAGATCTTGCCGTGCCACTGGGCACCTAGGAAGCTGTTCTCGCTCATGTCTTTCTCCCCTATTCCTGCTCTGGTCGGGTTGTGACTGTTGTGGCGCCCGCTCCTTCGAGGTCGGCTTTTTCGGGCATGGGTGATCCACGTGATTGCCACGCTTATCGGCCACAATAGTGATGCGGACCACGGGGAGCCATCGTTGGCCCATTGATTGAGAATACGAGTGCTCCGGGGCTACGATTGCGGTCATGGCGAACTCTCAATCGGGCGACTCGATGATCGATCGGCTGGTCCGAGTCCTCGGTTCCTTCGATCCTGATCACCAGAGCCTGAGCACCGAGGAACTCTCCGCACGAGCGGCATTGCCGAAGTCCACGGCGTACCGGCTGATCAACGACATGATGCGGCACAATCTCCTGCAGCGTGACCCCAACGGTCGGATCAGGATCGGAGTGGGAATGTGGGAGCTGTCGAACCGCGCCTCCGACGCCGTCGATCTCGCGACCGTGGCCAGACCGCACATGATGGCCGCCCACGATTTCGTCGGCGAGAACACCCAACTGGGGATCCTGCGCGAACGTGAGGTCCTCATCATCGAGCGGATGTCGAAACCGACCGCAGTCATCCACCGCTCGAAGACAGCGGGGAGACTTCCTGCGCATGCGTCCTCGTGTGGGCTGGTGCTGCTCGCCCACGCCCCCAAGCACGTGCGGGAGGCCTACCTGCGCGGACCGCTGGCCGCAATCACCGAGAAGACGACGACCGATCCGGCTGTGCTGCGAAAGATGCTGGCCACGATCCGGACGTATCACTTCGCAGAACTTGCCGGACATATCGATGACGGCACCACCGGTATTGCGGTTCCCGTCTTCGACAGTCATGGGCTGACGATCGCCGGCATCGGCGTCGTCGTCGACTCCGAGCACCATGTGGGTGGCCCAGCGATCATGCAGGCCCTGCGCACCGCCTCGGCGGGGATCACGAAGGATCTCGAGGCTCAGGGCAAATCCGTGGTGGACTGATCTCCCGGCTCGTCACGCGCGGGCTTTGAATCTGGCTCGTCGCTTCTCGGCCTCGACCTCACGGTTCTTCGGCGGAGCAGTGGTCACCAATGCGTCGAGGAGATGCTGAGTCGTGTGAGCGATCTCGTCGACGGCTGCCTCGAAGGCCTCCGCATTGGCTTGGGAGGGTTTCGTCGTGCCCGCGATCTTGCGCACGTACTGGAGCGCTGCGGCGTGCACTTCGTCCGATGTCGCGTGGGGTTCGAAGTTATGAAGGGTTCTGATGTTCCTGCACATGTTCCAACGGTACGCTGCGGGACTGACACAGGACAGGGGTCTGCCGCCGATAGACTGGCCAGGCGTCCCCTCAACAGCCAGCTCCTTCACCAGCCCAGCTATGGAGAACGATGACCGGTCGAATCCCACCCTCGAGCGTGGCGCTGACTCCTGGTCAAGTCCCGAGCGTGCGAACCCTGCGGCGCGACTTCTCCAGACTGCTCATGGAACATCGCTTCGTCATCGACGAGCTGCTGACCAAGATCTCCATCCTCGACCTCGATGTCATCCGCACGAAGATCACCGATATCGCGGGCATCCGGATCACCTGCAGCTTCATCGCCGACACCTACCATGTGCTCGACATGCTGACCTCGCGGAATGATGTTCGGGTCGTGGAGATCAAGGACTACATCGCCCACCCGAAGCCCAACGGCTACAAGAGCCTGCATGCGATCCTCGAGGTGCCCGTGTTCCTCAGCGGCGGCCCGACCCCGGTGATCTGCGAGGTCCAGATCCGCACCATCGCCATGGTCTTCTGGGCCAGCCTGGAACACAAGATCCACTACAAGTTCGCAGGCGAAGTTCCCGACCGGCTCGTCGAGGAACTCACTCAGGCCGCCGAGGTAGTCGGCCAGCTCGATCGCAAGATGGAACAGCTGCACGCCGAGGTCCACGACGGTGACCCCGACGGCTCGGCCAGCGAGGACTTCGATGACGAGGCGATGCGCACCCTGTGGGAGCTGAGCAGGCGCGAGGCCTGAGACCCGTGGCCCGAGCCCTACGGCTGCTTCGGGCGAAATCTGCGAAACCAAGCGTCCTTGTTGGCGTCATCCTCTGCGATGAGCTCCCAATAGACGCGCCTGCCGCCGGGGACGTCAAAGATGCGCGTGCCGTCGCCGAGGAAGATGGGCGCGACGAAGACCTGCATCTCGTCGATGAGGTCGACCTCGAGCGCCTGCCTGCCGATATCGGCGCTGATGATCTGGATGTCACGATCACCGGCGATGGCCTGGGCCCGATCGACCACCTCTGCGATGGAGCAGTTCACGGCTGTGATCGTCGTGTCCTCGGCGAGCTCCTGGGGACGGTGGGTGAGGATGAACTCGGTGCCTTCCCACGCTCCGCCGTAGGCTTCGGAGGTCATTTCGTCGCGCTCGGCTGCCTGTGCCTTGGCCGCGTCGTAGCCACGACGACCGGAGATGATGACGGCGACCTGCGAGGCGAGGTCCTCGACGGTGCCGTCTGAGAGCGAACCGAGCCCGGCCATCCAGGACATGTCGTGATTCGGGCCGGTGATGAACCCGTCGAGTGAGCTCGTGAAACCCCATGTGACTCTTGCCATCGCTCCTCCTTGAGCAGAAGTGATTGCGTTTGACAATCACTTTCTCCCCATTGAACCACTGCCGCTCGGCAGTAGCAAGGTAAGAAGCAGACGACGTGACCGAGCAGACGGAATTTCGGCACCTTGAACTTCGTTGCAGCTGGTGAGAGCCACAGAGTATGGCTCATCGAAGAATGAAAGAAGGTCATCGCAATGGCAGATTTCACGAACAAGGTCGCGCTCGTCACCGGCGGAGGCTCCGGACTCGGCGAAGCCATTTCTAAGGATCTCGCTGCCAGGGGCGCGAAGGTCGTCGTCACCGACATCGATCTCGACGCAGCCCAGCGAGTTGTCGATGAGATCACCGGGAACGGTGGAACCGCCTCGGCGATCAAGCAGGACACCAGCGTCAAGGACGACTCCGCGAAGGTCGTGGAGTTCGCGATCGACACCTACGGCGGACTCAACTATGCCGTGAACAATGCCGGCATCGGCGGCAAGCAGGTACCAGCGGGCGAAACCGACCTGGACAACTGGGACAAGGTCATCGACGTCAATCTCAACGGTGTGCTCTACGGCATGCGCTACCAGATCCCAGCGATGCTCAAAGCCGGAGCCAAGGAATCAGCGATTGTGAACATGGCGTCTGTCCACGGCTCGGTCGCCGCGATCAACAACGGCGCCTACACCGCGGCCAAGCACGGCGTCGTCGGCATTACGAAGAACGCCGCTGCCGAGTATGGCGATCAGGGTCTGCGCATCAACTCCGTGGGGCCCGGCTACATCACGACCCCGCTGCTGGAGAGCAGCATGGATGCCGAGGCCCTGGAAGGCCTCAAGGCCAAGCATCCGCTCGGCCGCCTGGGCACCGCCGAGGAGGTCGCAAAGGTCGTGAACTTCCTGCTCTCGGACGACGCCTCCTTCGTCACCGGCGCCTACTACCTCATCGACGGGGGCTATACCGCAGTGTGAGCTCCTAATCTCGCCGTCAGCCAGCTGTGGAACCGGTGGGCGAGGACCACCGGGTCGACGAGGAGCTTGGGAATGCCGGCAGCGTTGCCCGGCTCGATGCTCACGTGCAGCAGGATCGGCCCAGTCGTTTCGAGCAAGCGATCGAATTCGGCGCGCAGCTGTGGTTCGTCCTCGGCCCGGCTGACGGTCCAGCCCGCCGCCTCGGCCATCGCGCCGAGGTCAACACGGGAGGAATATGTTGGCAGTCCGGCAGTCGATCCGTACACCTGATTGTCGAGGACGATGAGGAGCAGCTTCTCGGGACCTAAGAATCCCCCTGTGGGCAGCACGTTCGGGTTCATCAGCAAGGATCCGTCGCCTTCGAGACCGATGACTTTGGGCAGGTCGGAGTCCTTGGCCGCCAGGGCGAGGCCTGTGGTGATGGAGCCGACGAGGCCCATCGAGTCGAGGACGTAGAAGTGGTTGTCCCGGTTCTCCACGGACGCCAGCTCACGACTGGTCGCAGCACACGTCACCACGACCGGCAGTTCGGCGGTCAGTTCGTTGAGGACGTCGAGTGCTTCGATGCGCTTCATCTCAGGCCACCTTCCCATCTGTGTTCCAAAAGGAGCCGAGGACAACGACCGGACGGTAGGTCATACGGGCGTGAACACCCGCCTCGGCGACGGTCTGCTCCCAATCATCAGCCGAGGATCGGCGGTCGAGTTCGAGGACTTGGAGTCCTACCGTGCGCAGCACCGTCGGCATGGGTTGGCTGATCGAGTGGATCATCGAGTTGTACTCCCCCGGACCGCCACGGGTGTTGGCGAAGATGAGGAGCGGCAGGTGATAGGACATCGAGAATGTCGTCAGTGCCGTGAGGCTGTTGCCGAAGCCGTTGTCCTGCATGACGACGGCCCCGAACTTCCCCGCCAGCGGCAGTGCACCGAGGACTCCGACTGCCTCCTCTTCGCGGGAGAGCGGCTTCACTCGCTCCGAGCTTCCGGCGGTCCCGCGGTCGGCGGCGACCAGATGCTCGATGACAGGAGCGATGGTGACGGATGGGATGTAGCCGATGAGGTCGGCACCGGCGCCCCAGATCCCATCGGCGACAGCCTGCGTACATGACTTCGTTGTCACGGATTTCCTCATTAGGTGACTCGGTGTTGGGTGATGTTGATGACGTTGCCGTCAGGATCGCGGACGAAGAAGCGCGTCACGCCCCATTCCTCGGTGGTGAGCGGATGGACGATGTCGAGTCCGCGATCAACTGACTCGGCGAAGGCGGCATCGATGTCGTCGACCTTGAGCGAGAGCACCGGGGTGACGGGTGCGGTGGCGTCCTTCGTGACGAGCTGGACGTGAGCTCCGGTCTCCGCCGAGGTGAAGCGGGCCACCCAGCCCAAGTTGAACTCCTCGGTGCTCAGACCGAGGAAGTCTTCGTAGAACCCTCGGGCCGCTTCGATGTCGGATACCGGAATGTCGGGGATGACGTCGTGGACCTTCATTGGATCTTCCTCACCATTGGTCGTGGTCGAAGACCTGGCAGAACACGCTCGTCATCGAGTCGCTGAAGAGGACGAAGACCACCTCGGCGATGGACTCCCAGCGCCCGCGTTCGCGGCCGTCGACGATGACGGCGTGGGCCGCCTCGGCGACGTCTCGGGCCGACCAGCCGTAGACTCCCCCGCCGATGGCAGGGAAGGCCACCGAGGTGGCGCCGAGGTCCTCGGCTGCGTTGAGGCTGGATTCGAAACAGGACTCAAGCACCTCGGGGTCGGCCTCGCCCTGGTGACGATTCGGGCCGACGGTGTGGATGACCCACTTGGCCTTGAGCGCGCCGGCGGTCGTGGCGACGGCCTGACCTGCGGGAAGTCCGCGCGGGTAGCTGGTTTGGCGTACCTCTCGGCAGGCCTCGAGCAGTTCGGGTCCGGCTGCCGTGTGGATGGCGCCGTCGACGCCGCCTCCGCCGAGCAGACTTGAGTTGGCGGCATTGACGATCGCGTCCACGGACGCCTCGGTGATGTCTCCCTCGAGTACCGTGATCTTCATGATTCAAGTCTAGTCATAGCCCTCCTCTTCGTGCGCCGTCAGCGAATGCGTCGAGAACGCTCAATACGCCGGGCTGCTGCCAGATGCGATTCCTTCTACGTCCGGTCGCCTCGTGCAGAATGCCACGATCGACCAATGTGTCGACCGCACGCATCGCCGTCATCTGATTGGTGCCGAGGGCAACGGCGACGAAACTGAGATTAACTGCTGGTTGCGCGATCAGCATGGGCAGCAAAGTCCATGCTGACGAGTCGCGCCTCACTCCTGCCAGCGCGTGCTCCATCTCATTGAGCACGGTGAGCAACTCGTCCATGAGCTGCCTGCCCGAATGGCTGGCGAAACGAGCGGCACGAGTGAACTGAGCAATGATGGGTCCGGCATCACCCGAGCGGAATGCACCGAGGGCGGCGAAGTACGCTCCGATGTCGGTGAGCAACCCTGCCGAAATCGGTATTACCGAGGTGGTGACAAGGCCCTTCTCCTTGAGAATTGCGTGGATCAGAGCGCGACCAGTCCTGCCGTTCCCGTCGGCGAACGGGTGTATGGTCTCGAACTGCGCGTGTGCGATGGCGGCTTGAACTAACACGGGAAGATCCTCCCGCGCGATGAATGCGACGAGATCGTCTATCGCTGGAGGAACTCGGTGGTGCGCCGGCGGTACAAAATCAGCGAGCAACGGCCCACTTCCTCCCGGTCCGATCCATACCTGCTGCTCGCGGAGTGCTCCGGCCTCGGAAGCCATCATTCGATCGCCCTCCAGCAGAGCCCGATGCATGTCGAGAATCGACTCGAGGGACATCTGACCCGACATCCCGATCGCGGTCTCCATGGCATGCACGTTGCCCAGAACTGTTGTGGCATTGGCCTTCACCGTCTCGTCTATGGACGCTAGCGCCAACTGCAGAGCCGATGTTGTCAGCTGTTCAATCTGTGAGCTTGATGCACTCTCGGTCCGCAGTAATATGGTCGGCATTGGACCGCCCATACGAGCGTTCGGGCCGAGTCTTCCGGATGCGAACCCGTCGACCCGAGCCAAAGCGCCGGTTGCATCGTCGACGTCAGCATGTACTTCAGCCGGCAGACGCACCTCCCACTGCGCGATCTCTGGCACCAGGACGGCACGATAGGCCCCCGTCTGGCGCTGAACCTCCCGACGACTGAGCATGTCCGGATTGACCGGTGACCAGTTCAGTTCTTCACTGCCCATCGACGGTATTGGTACCTTGAGATCCGTCATGACGCGAACTCCTTATTAACACTTAAACGTGTATCCGTTGGTTAGAGTCTAACTAATTCACACTTCTCAGTCGAGAGATCCACCGGCGTAGGCTGACACGACACACCCGCCTCGGCAAGGCAGACGGCCTTCTGCGGAAGGAAACGACGAACCATGTGCAGACTTCTCGGCTATATTTCCCCCACTCCGGCGAGCGCAGCCGATCTCATCGGTGCCGAGGAATGTCGGCAGTGGCAGAACTTGGGCCGACTCCATGCCGATGGCTGGGGCACCGCGTGGATCCGACCGGAATCTGATTCAGCCGAATCTGCCCGTCCGCGGGGAACCACCTCGGGCACCTTAGACACCGGACCCGGCGTGCAGGACACCGTGTCTCGGGGAGGACGTCTTGAAAGGTATCGCACCCCGCACGAGGGAGCAGACGACCCTCATCTCACGGAAGTCCTCACCATCCGTCCGACGGCCGCGCGGATCACTCACTTCCGCATGGCCACGCACGGGGCTGTCGACCTCACCGAGAATTCGCACCCTTTCCTCGCCGACAACATCGCCCTGGCGCACAACGGGTCCATCCATCCGATAGAACGCCTACGCGAATACGTCACGACTGCCGAGGCCGAGCGCATCGGCGGAACTACGGACACCGCAATCATGTTCGCCCTCATTTTGCGACGCGTGGGTCAGGGCGAAACTCTGTTCGACGCCACCATCGCGACTGTCCGGATGCTGCAGGCAGACTTCGACCATCCGGGGATCAATCTGCTCGTCCTCAATGCCGAGGAGATGATCGTCGTTCATGCGACTTCGGGAACACCGATTCCATATAAGAACTTCGACACTTCCGGCACCGGCGGTGAACTGCCGCTCGATCACAAGGACCACTACTACCGGATGAGCTGGCGGCGCATCGACGATGGAGCGATGATCGTGTCGTCGTCGGGCATTGAACATCAGGGCTGGAGCCTCGTTGAGCAGAACACGGCGATGCGGCTGACTGTGGCGGATGGGGCGGAGACTGTGGTGGCGGTGTGAGGCTCAGAGTATTTATGTCAGGTTGCGACAGTTTCCGCCGATTCCGCCCAGCAGACCAGCGTTGCTCGCGACGGAGGCGGACTTCGATTGCCAACCGCTTTCATGCTCGGCCACGAACGCGATCTCCAGTTCGGTTCCGAGACCGAGCAGTCCGCCGAGGAGGTTGGTGGGTACATCAGTTGTATAGGTGCCGTCACCGTTGGAGGTGGTGTTCGACGTGAGGCTGAACCCAGTCAGTGGTGCCAACACGGACCCAAGACCACGAGTAGATGCTTTGACGACGATGTCATCGAGTTGATAGCCCGCCGGCGGTTTCCAGTAAACCCTAACTCGAGCCCCAAGGCCGAGGACCGATCTGAATTCGCAGGATTTGGTCAAGGCTGGTGCTGGAATCGTCGCGGCGCTGAACGACCCTGCGGCCTTATCCGAGCCCGTCCATCCAGCCATCGTCGAACGCACGCCCGATAGGCCGAGCACGAGCATGACGAGGAAGAGTCCTGCGATGAGGGCACGGATTCGCCGACTTCGAAGCGACTGATGCCTACGAGGCTGAGTCATGACTTCCTCCCGCTTCGTGTTCTGGCGACGACGGCGGAACCGACGGCAATGAGTGCGCAGGCAATCAGCAGGATCCACAGCCATCCTTCGATGCCTGTCCGTGGCAGATCACCGGTAACGTCGGGTGCATCTGGGCCGGACTCGCCTGGATCATCGGGATCTCCCGGACCACCGGGGCCCATGGACACCTCTTCTCCTTGTCCGATCGCGGTCAGTCTCACACTGCTTCGCTGTCCGGCAACTGCCTCGGCGTCGGCGCTCTGGGCCAGAGTGACTGTCACCTGCACTCGACGCTTTTCGTCACTGGGCATTTCGAGCAGGAAGCGGTCATTTCCCGGAGCGACTCCGAGCTCGTTGAGCGGGGTTCGGTGAATCAGATCGGTGGCACCATCGGGGCATCGGTTCAGCGGCACGATCTCTGCACACGATCGAACATCAACGAAAAGCTCGCCTGCAATCGCCCTCGTGAGCTGTCCGGAGCCGATCTCCAACTCCACCGTCCCTGGGTCCGGCGCGTCAGCCCAGACATCGACAGTCCAGTCCGCAGAGGCACCTGGGCTCAGGCTGAGCATCTTCGACTCGTCACCAACGGCACGCATCCGCAGGTACTGCCCGCGCACCTCGGCGGTGGTGCTCTCTGCGGTGGCACCGACTGCGGAGGCAGCGACGCCGTCAGCGGTTGCAACCACTGGCATCGGCCCATCGATCGAGCCGAATGGACCGCTGTTGGCCGCCAGCAGCACAACCGCGACCGGCAGCACGAAAGCATGCTTCGGTGAGCGGGTCACGGCTGATTGGGCAGTGAAGTGCGCCGAAGGCTGCGCAGCCGTGGTGGCATCCTCGCCTTTCTCCGCGAGTTCATCACTATCGTCCTTCTTCGCGTGTCGTGGCCAGAAGGCCCAGACGACGAGCAGGGAAGCTGCGATCGTGATGCCGCCGAGCAGGAATGGATTACGCATCGATTGGATGGCGGGCGCGACCCCTGGAATCGAGAAAATGACTTTGCGGACGGTGTCCGCCGTGTACGGCTCGGGGTCCTTCGCCTCGTTGGCGTCGCCCTTCATCTCGAAGGTGACTGGCCCGGACGAACTGTCAGCGTCCAAGATCGACGTCACGCGGTGGGTCACGGGAAGGACGTTCTCGCCGCGATCGGCGGTGATGATGTCTCCGACCTTCATCTCCTCGGCGGGGATCTCTTGGACGAAGGCGATCGATCCGGCTTCGATGGTCGGGCTCATCGATCCCGTCTTGAACATCATGATCGATATGTTGAAGACGAAACTGAGGATGACGAGGACGATGCACACCGCCCCCAGTGCGGCGAGGACGTTGAGCAGTGCTCCGCCGAGCCACTTACCCACGGTCAGCCACCTGCCGGAACAGATTCACCGTTGAACGTCCACGTATGGGCGGCGCTCGTTCCCTGGGCAGCACTCGGAGTGGAGGTCGGCAGGACGACTTCGAAGCAGTAGGCCTGGACCGACCCTCCTGCGGAGCTGACCGTCTGCTTCGATGTACTCGTGACAGACGTCCTCAACGGCTGTTTGGAAGTACCCCCGCCGAAGACATAGCTCGGCGAACCGGAGAACGCTGAGGCGTCGCAGGCAGAGGCGAAGGCCTCAGCAGCCGAGGGAAACGATTTCGTCACGGCGCGATATTCGAGATTTCCGGCAACGGTGTTCGAGGTCCCGGCTACGCCGTTGCCTGCGACCTGGATCTGACCTTTCATCGTGGTATCGGCCGTCGTCCTCACGTAGGCGGGAGCGTAGACCGTCGAGCCCGGGTACATTCCGGTGCCTTTGAAAGTCATCTCACGGCTGCTGCTCCATGTCTTGTCGACTGACAGGTCGATTTTGAACCTGCCGGCCTCGAATGACCCCGAAGCGGTCTCGGTATCGGTCCAAGCTGCCAGGGTTGCGGTGGAGCCGATGCCGAAGACCAGGCCTCCCGCGAGAACCGCTTTGATTCGCTGGTTGCGCAGCACTCGACTATTCCGCGCATGAGCTCGGTTTTGCCGTCGACTGTCTGAGCGGGGCCCTGACGAGACCCGCTCAGGCGGGTTGGGGTCGCGCGGCGGACCCGAGGTGAACCTCATGAAGACCGATCTGGCTATTCAGCCGAGGTCGCGGTGAACTGCCACTGGGCAGTTGCGGCCTGACCCTGTGTCAGGCTGTCACTGGCGGTGACCTGGAAACACAGAGTGACGGGTGCCCCTGCAGCGGCGTCTGCCCCGGCAGTGAGGTCAAAGCCCTGGGCGCCTGCGACAGAGCCGATGGCTGTACCAGCAGGGACGATCGAGGTGCCGGTCGCGTCCGCGCTGCAGGCGCCTGCGTTGGCGACAGAGACTATTCCGTAGGTCAGCGCCTCAGCGTTGCCGCCGCTTCCCGCCGCATTTTCGAGAACCACGCTCGCGTCGTACGAGGTTTCGCCGTCGAGCCTGAGAACGAACGGGGCCGCCACGGTGTCGCCGGGGGTGAGATTGTCGCCGCCGTCGAGGTCGAATGTCAGATTCGCCGCACCATCGGCACTGGTGTGATCGGTGAAATCGGTTCCATTGGTGCTTCCCTGCACATTGAACGAACCGGCACCGAAGGTCCCTTCAGCCCATTCGTTGTCCGTCCAGGCGGCCAGCGTCACCGCAGCTCCGACACCCAGAACGATGCCACCCGCGAGGATGGCCTTGAACTTGCGAGAACGCGTCGTGGACTGCGTCATTCTGACTCCTTGAAAAGGCACATATGTGCACAAAACACCAACAGTGGTGACTTGTTCATTATCATACAATTACTTTTGCACTAAAAATGCTTATCACGCCTGTGCTTTTCGGCACATCTGCGAATACCAAACAGCGAAAGCCTCCGACCCCGGGTCGATATTCGCACTCTTCCCGCGGGCAGCACAGAGGCGGCCCTGCGAATTCGCAGGGCCGCCTCCGCAGCGGGGATGGTCGTGTGACCGAGAGGAGATCTGTGGCCGGTCAGGCCTTCTGCACGGTGATCGTCCAGCTGGCGTCTCCGGTGCGATCGAAGTGGGTCACGGGGTAGCCGTTCTCCGCCGCCCACTGGGGGATCGCCTCGGTGGCTTGGGTGCAGTCGAAGTTGATGACGAGCTCATCTCCGTTGTCCATTCCGCCGATTGCGTCCTTGGCCTCAACCAGGGGGAATGGGCAGACAAGACCGTTTGTCTCTAATACCTGTTTCATACGCTCCTGCTCTCTACGGGCTGCGCGGCACCTGTCCGCGCTCCTGATTTGATGGTGAATTTCGCGGCGACTCCAGCGCCGACGATCATGAAGAAGGTCGCGACCCAGCCCTGATATTCAAACTGTGCGGTCGAGACCATGGCGTTGCCGACGGTGCAGCCGCCGGCGATCGCGGCGCCGACGCCCATCCCGATTCCGCCGAGGATTGACTTGACCACGGTCCCCTGATCGGGAACGCGAATCCGGAACTCTCCCGAGGCCTTCGCCGCGATGAACGATCCGAGGAGGATGCCGATGACGAGCATGACGCCCCAGTCGACGAGCGAGGAGTCGCCCGTGCCCAGGAATGTCGTGAGATTCGCCGAGGGGGTCGTGATTCCCAGACCCGAGTTGCGTCCGGTCGCAGCCGAGAGCGGCCAGGCGATCGTGGCGATGACGCCGATGACGACGGCCGTGACGAACGGGTTCCAGCGCTTCTCCGTGAGGATATGAGCCAGACCCTTCTTCAGTGGCGGCAGGGTCGCGACGGGCGTGGAGGTCTTCCTGTTGTGGTGCACGGTGACGGCAATGGCCACGGCGGAGATGATCGCAACGAAGACCCACGGACTCAGCCCCGTCGATGCCTGGAGCGTGCCGCTTTCGATCGTGATCGAGCGCAGCCCCTCCGTCACCGAGGCGAGCGGACCGTTCTTCATCACTGCGGAGACGAGCGCATAGAAGATCAGTGCGAACCAGCTGCCGACGAGACCTTCACCGGCCCGGTAATAGGTGCCGGTGGCACATCCGCCGGCCAGCACCATGGCGAAGCCGAAGATGAGGCCGCCGATGATCGACGCCAACCAGGGGAACGGCGAGGCCTCCAAGGTGATGACGCCAAGCGCGTTGAGCAGGAACAACCCGATCGAGTGCACGGCGATGAGGAGGATGAGTGCCGAGAACCACCTGGTGTTCCCGGTCAACGTGAGATCGCGGAAGGCTCCGGTCACGCAGAAACGTCCCCGCTGGAGGACGAATCCGAGCGCCAGGCCGACGATCAGTCCGGTGATGATCATTCATGAGCTTTCTGCTTGTAGGCAGCTGGCTGCCGTGACGATACATGCATGTGTTGAGCTATCTTTCACCGAGGCTGGCTGAGAAAAACGCTCAGACCTCACCTCGTGAACACAACGCCCTACATTCTGCTCAACAATCTGACCGTTCGTCAACACCGCTGCTCGAATCCCCGCCGATCCTGGAGTCTGCACAGCTCTTCTTCTCATTCATTGATAACTTCCTCGCCTTGTGTCAGTGACTGGGCGCACACTGAGAGGACAATTACGGCAAGGAGGCCCAGGTGCCAGAATTTCAGACCGACGTCGCCATCGTCGGAGCAGGTCCGGCCGGGCTGCTGCTCGCCCACACGCTGCACAATGCAGGGATCGATTCGGTCGTCATCGACAATCGCAGCCGCGACGACATCGCCCACACCCACCGGGCAGGCATCCTCGAAGCCGGGTCCGTGCGCATGCTCGAGGCCGAGGGCATCGAATCACGCGTACATACAGCCGGCCACCGTCACGACGGCATCGACATCCGCGTCGACGGCGTCAGCCACTCCTTCGACTTCCCGAGCCTCATCGGCGAATCCGTCTGGCTCTACCCGCAGAACGAGATCTTCGTCGACCTCTCCGCCGCCCGCGGACGCACCGGACGCCCCACCTTCTACTCGGTCACCGACACCGCGATCGGCGATATCGAGACCGAACAGCCGTGGGTGAGTGCGACGACCGAGAACGGCGAGGAACTGACGATCAATGCCCGCTACGTCATCGGCTCCGACGGCTCCCGCGGGCCCTGCCGGGCGATGATCCCAGCAGACACGAAGCAGCGCTTCTTCCACGAATACCCATTCTCCTGGTTCGGGATCCTCTGCGAGGCACCGGCCAGCCACGAGGTCCTCATCTACTCCCGCTCCGAACGCGGCTTCGCCCTGATCTCCCAGCGCAGCGAGTCCGTACAGCGTATGTACTTCCAAACCTCCCCCGACACCGAGGTGGCCGATTGGTCCGATGACCGCATCTGGTCGGAGCTGCAGTCCCGAGTCGAGGGACCCGACGGCTTCCAGCTCAAAACGGGTGCGATCATCGACAAGAACATCCTGCCCTTCCGCTCGGCCGTGACCGAGCCGATGCAGCATGGTTCCCTGTTCCTCGCCGGCGACAGCGCCCACACTGTTCCTCCCACCGGGGCAAAAGGCCTCAACCTCGCCTTCGCCGACGTGTCAGTGCTTGCCCCGGCGCTGATCTCAGCTCTCAAGAACTCCGACGCCGAGGCGCTGGCCGGGTATTCGCAGACCGCGACGAAACGTGTGTGGAAAGCTCAGAACTTCTCCTACCAGATGACCCGGATGCTCCATTCCGACCCCAGCCAGGATGCGTTCGAAACGAAGCGCAGCCTCGGCGAGCTCAATTCGATCCTCGAATCCGAGCACGGGCGGCGCTACCTCGCCGAGTGCTACACAGGTTGGCCCAAGGGCTGAGCAGCTCAGCACAGACAATCCTCCACACCGAGAAGAAAGGTTCGACATGGGAGCACAGAAACCCTCCGGCCCGGACGACGCGGCCGAGTCACAGCAGACGCTGTCTGCCGAGATCGAAGCCATCGAGACCGAGCATAAGAACGCAGTTGCCGCCGGCACACCGGCCGAGACACAGCCGCGCCTGGACTACCCGCCGTACCGGTCCTCGATTCTCCGACACCCGACGAAGGACCCTCGGCACACGGATCCGGAGACCATCGAGCTCTTCTCCCCCGCATTCGGCCACCGCGACCTGGCGAATCTCGAATCGGACCTCACCATCCAGGCCGGCGGGGAGCCGATCGGCGAACGCATCAAGGTCACCGGGCGCGTCCTCGACGGCAACGGCCGGCCCGTCCGAAACCAGCTCGTTGAGATCTGGCAGGCCAACTCCGCCGGACGCTACATCCACAAGCGCGACCAGCACCCAGCCCCGATCGACCCGAACTTCACCGGCGTGGGCCGCACCCTGACCGGTGACGACGGCTCCTACTCGTTCACGACGATCAAGCCAGGACCGTATCCGTGGAAGAACCACCACAATGCGTGGCGGCCGGCCCACATCCACTTCTCACTCTTCGGCTCCGAGTTCACTCAGCGCATGATCACCCAGATGTACTTCCCCAGCGATCCGCTGTTCGCACTCGACCCGATCTACCAGTCGATCACCGACCAGAAGGCCCGCGACCGCCTCGTCGCCACCTACGATCACAACATCACCGAGCACGAATTCCTCATGGGCTACAACTGGGACATCGTGCTCACCGGAGGCAACCGCACCTGGATGGAAGAAGAGGACGATGACTGACCAGAAGCTCACTGCAACACCCGGCCAGACAGTCGGCCCGTTCTACGGCTACGCCATGCCGTGGCCCGGCGACAATGAACTCGTTCCCCCAGCCAAAGCCGGAGCAGTCCAGCTCCACGGCTATGTCTACGACGGGGCCGGCGCTCCCGTTCCCGATGCGATCCTCGAGATCTGGCAGCCCGATGAGGACGGCAACGTCTCCCGCAATTCGGGATCGCTGCGCCGTGACGGATTCACCTTCACCGGTTTCGGCCGCAACGAGGTCGACCCGGAAGGCCGCTACGTCTTCTCCACCCTCAACCCAGGGGCGACTGAGGCAGGCAAGGCACCGTTCATCAGCGTCGTCATCTTCGCCCGCGGACTGCTGAACAGGCTGTTCACCAGGATCTATCTCCCTGAGGACACCGAGGCTCTGGCGGCCGACCCGCTGCTGTCCTCCCTCGATGCGACCGAGCGGGATCGCCTCATCGCGACTCGCGGGGCTGACGGATCGCTGCGTTTCGACATACGGTTGCAGGGTGAGAACGAGACCCCATTCCTGCGGTTCCCCAGTCACGAAGACTGACAGGACTCACGAACACCGAGTCACCGCTGCCGCCACTGGAGAGGACACACAATGACTGACACCGTTGCCCATACGCGCCTCCTGTTCGCCCCGGGCGACCTGCGAGGCGCCGAGGCCATCGACGATGTCGCCCTCGTGTCTGCACTCGGCGATGTGGAGTCGGCGTGGATCAACGCTCAGGCGCATGCCGGGCTGATCTCCTCCGATGCCCGCGCCGAGGCGGTGGCGGGCATCGAAGCCACCACCCGGTCGCTGCTCTCCGACTCCGCCGAACTCGAGACGCTGGCCGCTGACGCCGAATCCGGTGGCAACCCGGTCATTCCGTTCCTCAAGGCCGTGCGCTCACGACTCGGTCCGGATGCGTCCCGTGCCTTGCACAAGGGCCTGACCAGCCAGGACGTCATGGATTCGGCGCTAGGACTGCTCATGGCCCGAGTTGCCCGCCAGACTCATGCACGCCTCGACGTCATCGCCGAGGTGCTCGTCGGGCTCTCCGAGGATCATGCCTCGACCGTGTGCTTGGCTCGCACCCTGACCCAACCGGCACTGCCGACGACCTTCGGACTCAAGATCGCCTCCTGGGCCGCCGAAGTCCACGAGGTCCAGAGCCTGACCCCGCGCATCGACTACGTGCAGGTCGGAGGAGCCGCGGGCACCCGAGCCGCGATCCGCGAGTTCGCGGGAACCCAGACCGAGGCGCTGCTGCGCGAATTCCATGTGCAGCTGCGCGGACCCGACGCCGCGCTCACCAGCATTCCCGCGCCCTGGCACACCGACCGCGTCCGGGTTCTCAACTGGGCCTCTCACCTCACCCAATGTGTGACGGTCGGGGCCTCAATCGCCCGAGACGTGCTCATCGGCACCCGCCCCGAGGTCGGCGAGCTGAGCCTGGCCGCGACCGGCGGGTCCTCGGCGATGCCGCAGAAGGTCAATCCCACCTCGGCGGTCCTCCTTCACCGCAACGGCATGCGCGCCCCCGGGCTCATGGCCACACTGACTTCGACCGCGGCCGAGGCGATCGAGGAGCGCTCCGACGGAGCCTGGCACGCCGAATGGCCTGCCCTGTCCGAGCTCATGGGCCTTGCCGTGTCCTCCCTCATCATGCTCCAGACTATGGTCGAAGGACTGAGCGTCAAGCCTGATGCAATGCGGAAGAACGTGGACGCCGCCAGCCCCGGCATCTATGCCGAACGCCTCACCATCGCCTTCGGCGACCGGCTGACGAAGACTCAGGTTCAGGACATCATCGCCCCTGGTGGTGACCCTGTGGCCGCGCTCAAAGCAGCCCTGGGCCAGGCCGATGACGATCTGGAGAGCTTCTTCTCTCCGGAGAATTACCTCGGCGACGCCGAAGATATCCGACAGACCATCATTGCCGCCATCAACGGACCCGAGCCCGTATCGCCGGGCCTCCTCCCCTTCGCCTCAAGAAAGTGACCTGACGTGGAACTCACCGCAACTGTCCTTGCCTCACCGACCGCCACTGCCACCGCCACTGCGAATCCGCGCGTCCTCGTCGTTCTGCCCTCATTGGGCACCTCGGTGAGCGCGCTGTGGCAGTCAGCTGCCACCCACCTCGGCGGCGTGGATCCTGAGACGACGGTCATCGGCATCGACCTGCCCGGCCACGGCCGTTCGACGCCGGTCGACGTCCCCGCGGGGACGTCCGAGGTGCCCAGGCTGACGATGAGCGACCTCGCCGAGGCGGTCCTGACCACCATCGACCGAGTCCTTCCCGACGTGGCCGGTTCTGCTGCTGCCCGCATCAGCCTGGCCGGTGACTCGATCGGCGGCGCGATCGCCCTGCAGCTGGCCCTCGACCACGGTGACCGCTTCGATCGTGCCGCCGTGTTCTGCACCGGAGCCAAGATCGGTGAGGCCAGCGGTTGGGAGGAACGCGCGGAGGTCGTCGCCACCTCGGGCACCCCCACACAGGTCATCGGTTCGGCCCAGCGTTGGTTCGGTGAAGGCTTCATGGATCGGGAGCCCGATGCTTCGGCTGCCCTGCTGCACTCGCTGCAGGACGCGGACCGCTTCTCCTATGCCGCGCTTTGCCACGCACTGGCCTCCTTCGACGTCCGCTCGCGCCTCTCGGAGATCGCCCTGCCGGTTCTCGCCGTCGCCGGGTCCGAGGATCAGCCGACCCCACCGACCAAACTCGCCGAGATCGCCAATGGCATCTCCGGTGCCCTCCTCGAGGTCATCGAGGGCGCCGCCCACCTCGTGCCTGCCGAAGCACCGGCGGTCGTCGCGGGTCTGCTCCACGACTTCCTGGATGGAAACAGCAGGGGCGGAAACACTGCGAGCGCACAGAACTCGGACGCCGCCTCCGCGGATCTGCCCACCGCCTCTGGTCCACGTGAAGCCAGCCGGGACGAGGTGCGCGAGGCCGGGATGACCGTGCGCCGCCAGGTCCTCTCCGACGCTCACGTCGACCGCGCGAATGCGAAGGTCGATGACTTCACCGCCGACTTCCAGGACCTCATCACCCGCTACGCCTGGGGCGAGATCTGGACCCGCCCGGGCCTCGAGAAGCGCATGCGATCAGCGATCACACTGACCGCGATGATCGCCGGTGGGCATGAGGCCGAACTCGCGATGCACGTCAAGGCCGCCGTGCGCAATGGGCTGAGCCGCGACGAGATCAAGGAAGTCCTGCTCCAGTCGGCAATCTACTGCTCGGTACCCAGCGCCAACACCGCGTTCTCCGTGGCTTCGCAGGCACTGGCGGAGATGGACGAAGAAGGCTGACGCTGTTCGAATCGTCACATTGCGTCCACGGGGCTATCGGTGGCTGTCGATGGGCAATAGGCTGGTTCGGTTGCAGTGAATCGCTTGATTGAGTCTCCGACCTCGGGCGTCACCGCGGTCCCAATCATTCACTTCGCCCGAAGGAACTCCATGAGCGACGCGCCGTACCCACGCCGGGTCTACAAGTTCGCCGTCTTCGCCCTCGCGATCGGCGCGTTTGCCATTGGTGTGACCGAGTTCGCCACAATGGGCCTGCTGCCCCACATCGCCCGCGAACTCGACATCACCGTCCCCCAGGCCGGTCACGCCGTGTCGTTCTACGCCATCGGCGTCGTCGTCGGGGCGCCCCTGATCACCACGATCGCTGCGCACATGGACCGCAAGAATCTGCTGCTGGGCCTCATGGGACTCTTCGCCCTCGGCAATTTCGCCTCGATGCTCGCCCCCGACGCGACCCTGTTCAACATCGCGCGCTTCTTCAGCGGGCTCCCCCACGGCGCCTACCTGGGTGTCGGCGCGATCGTCGCGTCCTCGCTCGTGGCCCCTCACCGTCGCGGCCGAGCAATGGCACGGGTCATGCTGGGCCTGACGATCGCCAACATCGTCGGCGTCCCCATCGCCACGGCGCTGGGCAACATGTTCGGCTGGCGCAGCGCCTACGCCCTCGTAGCCGCACTCGGCATCCTCACTGTCATCATGGTTGCCGTCGGCGTACCGAAGGTGAAGCTGGCCGGTATCCCCTCGGCTCGCGGCGAGATGAAGGCCCTGGGCCGCAGCCAGATCGTCCTCACCCTCGTCGCGGGTTCGGTGGGCTTCGGCGGCATGTTCGCCGTCTACACCTACATCACCCCGACCATGACCGACGTCGCCAGCGTCCCCGAGGTCGCAATCCCCTGGGTCCTCGCGGTCTACGGACTCGGCATGACCGCCGGCTCCCTCATCGCCGGGCCCCTCGTCGACAAGTCCATCGAACGCTCTGGCATCGGCGGCATGATCCTCTCCGCGATCGTGCTCGCCGCCTTCGGCGCCTTCACCCACATCGCTGCGGTCGCAATCATCGCGCTCTTCCTCATCGGCATCGCCGGCTCGATGATCACGACCGCCCTGCAGATGCGTCTGCTGCGTGACTCCCACGACGCCCCGAGCCTGTCAGCGGCCATGAACCACGCCGCGTTCAACCTCGCCAACGCCCTCGGCGCCTGGCTCGGCGGCATCGTCATCACCGCCGGCTTGGGTTACCGCGCCCCGGCCTGGGTGGGCGTGGGCCTGTGCCTGCTCGGGCTCATCGTCCTCATCATCGCCATCGCCATGCGCCGAGGCGGCTCGACGAACCGCTCGACCGTCGAGCTCTGAGGCCGGTGGGGCTTCGCGTCTGAGTCGCGCAGATCACTCGGACGTACAAGTAATCTCAACTTCTGATACCTTCGGGTCGCATTGCGTGAGACAGGAGTAGTGTCTAGCAGTCGCCTTTCACGCCCGTGTCCGGCGACTTTCATCTGACACGAGCACCATCCCGCCCGTGCCTTCGTATCTCGACAACAGCGGAGCACAAAAGAACATGTCCACCGATACACAGCCGGGAAACCCCAGCGCTCAGCCGGGCCCCGAGTCCGAATCCGATGTCATCGCAGCGACTCGGAAGAACAACACCCGGGGCAAGGTTCTCACCGCCTCGATGGTCGGCACCACGATCGAATTCTTCGACTTCTATGCCTATGCGACCGCCTCGTCGCTGGTGTTCCCGGCCCTGTTCTTCCCGAACCAGACGTCGACGACCCAGCTGCTGAGCTCCTTCGCGATCTTCGGCGTCGCCTTCGTCGCCCGACCACTGGGCTCCATCATCTTCGGCCACTTCGGCGACCGCATCGGCCGCAAGAAGACACTCATCGCCTCCCTGCTCATCATGGGCATCGGCACCTTCCTCATCGGCCTCCTCCCGACCGCGAGCACTCCGGGCTGGATCGTCCTGGCCCCGCTGCTCCTCGTCCTTCTGCGCTTCTGCCAGGGAGTCGGACTCGGCGGCGAATGGTCGGGTGCGGCACTGCTGGCCACCGAGAACGCTCCGAAGGGCAAACGTGCCATCTGGGGAACCTTCCCGCAGCTGGGCGCCCCTGTCGGCTTCATCATCGCCAACCTGCTCTTCGTCGGGCTCAACAAATGGACCTCTCCCGAGGCGTTCCTCGCCTGGGGCTGGCGCATCCCGTTCCTGCTCTCGGCTCTCCTCGTCGCCGTCGGCCTCTACGTTCGCATGTCCCTCATGGAGACTCCCGCCTTCCAGCTGGTCGCCCAGAAGCAGCAGATCTCCAAGGCCCCGCTCGCTGCTGTCTTCAAGACGAGCTGGAAGCCGCTGATCCTCGGCACCTTCATCATGTTCGCGACCTACGTGATCTTCTACTTCATGACCGCGTTCACCCTCACCTACGGCACGTCACCGGCTACAACCGGTCAGGCGAAGGCCGCCGCCGAGGCCGCCGGCACGAGCTTCGATCCCGCCGGGTTCGTCGCTGGGCTGGGGTACACGAAGAGTGAGTTCCTCACCTACCTCATCGTCGGCGTCGTGTTCTTCGGCATCTTCACCGTGGTCTCCGGACCGCTGGCCGAAAAGCTGGGACGACGCAAGATGCTCATGGGAGTCACGGTTCTCATCGCCGCCTATGGCCTCGTCGTCAATGTACTGTTCAATTCAGGAACCCCAGGCGTCATCATCGCCCTGATCGTCGGATTCATCCTGATGGGACTGACTTTCGGTCCGATGGCCGCGTACCTGCCGGAGCTGTTCCCGGCCAATGTGCGCTACACAGGCTCGGCGATCTCCTACAACATGTCCAGCGTCATCGGTGCAGGTCCCGCGCCGTTCGTCATGGTGGCGCTGTGGCAGGCCGAAGGTGGAACGATCTTCTACTGCGGCCTCTACATCATCGGGGCGGCGATCCTCACGCTCATCGCCCTGTTCCTGGCCAAGGACACCTCCGACCTCGACATGGAGGCTCAGCTGAGCTGAGCTGAGTCCCAATGCCCTAGGATCGAGACGAGGACAAACCGCATCCGGGGAGGACGACCATGGCACTTTCACCGCAGCTGCAACCCTTGGTCGGCACCTGGCAGGGCACCGGATCGGGCCATTACCCCACGATCGACCCCTTCAGCTACAGCGAAGAACTGACCTTCCGCGACGTCGGCAAACCCTTCCTGGTCTACCAGCAGCGCACCTGGTCACCCGACGGGCAGCCCATGCACATGGAAACGGGGTTCCTGCGCAGCCCCACTCCCTCCACCGTCGAATTCGTGCTGGCCCAACCGACCGGACACGCCGAACTGGCCGAAGGCACCCTGATTGCGGCTGAGCACGGGCTCATTCTCGACCTGCAGTCACCGCAGATCCTCGTGGCCGCATCGGCGAAGCCCGTCGAAGCAACCGCTCGGACCTACCGTCTGGTGAAGAATCAGCTGTCGGTCGACTTCTCCATGGCCGCCGTTGGTGCGGCCATGACTCACCATCTCCATTCGGACCTGGTCAGAGCCGAGGACTGACCGGGTCACGACTGCCCCAGGCTGATACGGAACTTCAACACTACGATTTGGCAACGACCGCCTCGGCGAGGCTCCGTTCGTCATTCATGTGATCCAGGACACGGTACGATTCCTTTCAGACGTTGCTCAGACTTTTCCCGCGCGAGCGACACCTTTCTATGACATCGATGTCACTGACTCTCCTGGAGGAACTATGAAACGACGCTTGACTCTGGCCACAGTGGCCGTCGGCGCCATGCTCGCTCTGTCCGCGTGCGGCGGCGGAGGCGAATCGGAACCGGCAGCGACCGGCGAAGGTGGAGTCCCTCTGGTCAAAGAGGGCAAGCTGACGACCTGCACCCACCTGTCCTACCAGCCTTTCCAGTTCGAGAAGGACGGCGAGGTGGTCGGATTCGACGTCGACATCGTCGATGCCGTGGCGAAGAAGCTCGGCGTCGAACAGGAGATCATCAACACCTCGTTCGAAACGATCACCTCGGGCGCGGAATTCAACCAGCAGAAGTGCGATGTCGCGGCAGCGGCGACGACGATCACGCCTGAGCGCCAAGAGGCCACGGACTTCTCCGAGGGGTATTTCGCCGCCAATCAGGCCATTCTGACCAAGGGCGACAAGACAGCCAAGGACGAGAAAGCGCTCAAGGGATTCAAGATCGGCGCCCAGGCCGGAACCACTGGCCTCGACTATGCGACCGAGCACTTCAAGGACTCCGAGGT
Organism: Brevibacterium sp. UCMA 11752; assembly: GCF_021532235.1. Classification (NCBI taxonomy): domain Bacteria; kingdom Bacillati; phylum Actinomycetota; class Actinomycetes; order Micrococcales; family Brevibacteriaceae; genus Brevibacterium; species Brevibacterium sp. UCMA 11752. The sequence continues at coordinate 4,083,588 of NZ_JACBOS010000003.1, forward strand.
CATCACCTACGAAGATCTCCCGCTCTCGCTCGAGGCGCTCAAGACCGGTCAGGTCGATGCCGTCATCAACGACAACGGCGTGCTCTACAACTACAACACCGAGAACAAGGGCTTCGCGATCGGCTTCGATATCAAGACCGATGAGCACTACGGCATCAGCATGAAAAAGGGCAACACCCAGATGAAGAAGGCTGTCGACGACACCCTCAAGGAGATCAAGGACAACGGCGAGTACGACAAGATCTACAAGAAGTGGTTCGGCGAAGCTCCCAAATAGAGATCGCTGATCGGGCGGTCGGCCTCGACTTTCACGTCTGGGCCGGCCGCCCGTTGACCTGAGCAGACTCGGCACACCACGCCACCATCGTTGAAGGACTCACCCATGTCACCAACACCCGAGACCGGACGCGGCGGTCAGACCGGCCCCGCAGTCCCTCTCGCCACTGCCACCCCCAAGGCCAAGATGAGCAAACGCCAGAAGGCCAAGCTCTCCCGCGGCATCCAGTACGCGATCCTCATCCTCATTGCCGTCGTCATCGCGTTCGTCGCCGACTGGCCGACGCTCATCGATTCCTTCGGCCGGGTCGACATCGCAATCGGCATGTTTCCTGGGGTCATCACCGGTGCGCTGAAGAACACCGTCATCTTCACGGCCCTCGGCTTCGTCCTCGGGCTGGCCATCGCTCTCGTCGTCGCCCTCATGCGACTGTCCTCGGTCGGTGTCTATCGCTGGCTCGCGACGATCTACATCGAATTCTTCCGGGGACTGCCGGCTCTCGTTGTCTTCCTCGTCATGGGATTCGGGCTCCCCGTCGCGTTCCCCGGTTTCCTACTCCCCCAGCTGGTCATCATCATGATCGCCCTCGGCCTCGTGTCCTCGGCGTACATGGCGGAGACCATCCGCGCCGGCATCCAAGCTGTGCCCAAGGGACAGGTCGAGGCGGCACGTTCACTGGGCATGTCGTCCTCGCGGGCAATGATCACGATCGTGCTGCCCCAGGCAATGCGCATCATCCTCCCTCCGCTGACCAATGAACTCATCCTGCTGACGAAGGACTCCTCACTGGCCTACATCCTCGGGTCCTCGGTCGACGGGCGCGAACTCGCAGCACTCGGTCGAGCCGAGATCGTCAACACAGCCAACCTCACCCCGTTCATCGTCATCGCGGTCTGCTATCTCATCATCACGATCCCGCTGTCCTATCTCTCACGCGTCCTCGAACGCAAATACGGTTCCGCCGAGCCAGGAGCGAAATGATGTCCCCAACAACCACCACGGCGCGGGAGACCGCGACCCCGATCATCGCGATTCGGAACCTCAAGAAGAGCTTCGGGTCCAATCAGGTCCTCACGGACATCAACCTCGACGTCGACAAGGGCGAAGTCGTCTGCGTCATCGGCCCCTCGGGATCCGGCAAGTCGACGATGCTGCGCTGCATCAACACGCTCGAGACCCCGACTGGCGGCTCGATCGTCGTCGACGGCATGGACATGATGGACCTCGATCTCGACATCGATGCCGCGCGCACCCGCATCGGCATGGTGTTCCAATCCTTCAACCTCTTCGGCCACCTCACCGTGCGCGAGAACCTCACCATCGCCCAGACCAAGGTCCTGGGGCGCTCGAAGGCGGAGGCGAACACCGTCGCCGAGGCGAACCTGGCGAAGGTGGGACTGTCTGAGAAGATCGAGGCCAAGCCCTCGTCCCTGTCCGGGGGCCAGCAGCAACGGGTCGCAATTGCCAGAGCCCTGAGCATGGACCCAGACGTCATGCTCTTCGACGAGCCCACCTCGGCACTCGATCCCGAGACCGTCGGCGATGTCCTCCAGGTCATGCGCAACCTCGCCGAGGCGGGGATGACCATGGTCGTGGTCACGCACGAGATGGAGTTCGCCCGGCAGGTCGCCGACCGCGTGCTCTTCATGGACGGCGGATACGTCGTCGAGGCCGGGCCCGCCAAGGAGGTCATCGGCAACCCGCAGGAGCAGCGGACGAAGGACTTCCTCGCCCGCGTCCTCAATCCCGGGCAGCTGGGGTAGGGGCAGCTCAGCTTCGCCGAGCGGGCACCTTAGCGTTGAGCGGCTATGGCAGAACCTAGACCGTCAGTGATAAGAGGGCCGATCGCTGGAAAACGGTCCGATCAGTGTTTCAGATGGCTATCCTGACAGAGTGATGGCGTGGGAGAGAACGGATCCGAACGTCCTCGAGCTGCCCTCTGGCCGGCTGGTTCGAGGACGTTCACTGCACGCCGCCTCAGCCAGCGAGGAGACAGCGCCAGGGTTCGAGCTGATTCTGCTTGGGAAACGTCACGAGTTCGAGTCACAGATAGCGGCGCCGTCTGCTGCAGACGAATCACGATGGGTGAAGTGGCCCGACTTCTGGCTGCCTTCCGACCCACGTGATGCTGCCGAAGCTATGCACGAGCTGTGGAAGCACGCCGAGTCACTGCGTGTCGGCGTCGCCTGCAGCGGTGGTCGGGGGCGGATCGGCACGGCAATGGCCTGCATCGCAATCATCGACGGCGTCGCGCCACACGAAGCAGTGAGTCTTGTCCGGCGAGGCTACGACGCTCGAGCGGTAGAGACCCCTTGGCAGAATCGATTCGTCGAAGAATTCACCGGTCGGTGAGCCCACGTCTGGCCCGAGACCTCACGATTGTGGAGCCATCGGGCTCTTGTCAGCCAGTTTGATCAGGAAGCCGCATCGTCCCTGCTGGGAGATCTCGCCGTGCTGGTTGTACAGGGTGAACTGCCGGTCGAGGAATCCCTTGTCCTCGGCCGAGACCAGCCGCTTGCCGAGGATCTCCATCTCCATGGTCACCGTGTCTCCGATGTGGAGCGGGCACTTGAACTTCCAGTCGTCGATGCCGGTCATCGCGATCGCGGAACTGGTGAACCAGCCGGCCCGGTCCATCAGCCCGGTGATCACCGCGATCCCCAGTACTCCGTGGAGGAGCCGACCACCGCCTGCCTCCATGTACTCGGCGTCGGAGTGCACCTGGTTCCAGTCGCCGGAGACCATGGAGAACAGTGTGAGGTCGGCCTCCGAAAGCGTGCGTGAGGAGGACCGATAGATCTGGCCGACGTCCATGTCCTCAAAGTAGAGGCTGTGATCGGTGGAGATGGACCTGCCTAGGGGCGGTCCGGACTGCGCGGGATCTTGCGTCATTGCCGACTCCTTCGTTCTTCTGGGCCGGAACGGTCCTTTGCGGACCCCCTATTGCCAGCCCTCATATGATCTGCCATACTCACTATACAAGAACGAACGTTCTTCCCTGCTCAAAGGAGAGTGCTATGGCCTCAACAATCGAACCACCCGTCGACCGATCCGGGCCTGACGCCGTCGATCTTGACCTCCCCGAGGAGAGCAAGATGACGAAGCTGGCGAGTGCCTCGGTCCTCGCCACAGCCCTCGAATGGTTCGACTTCCTCATCTACTCCACCGCCTCGGCGCTGGTGTTCGGGCACATCTTCTTCCCCTCCCTCGACGGCGCACTGGGCACCATCGCCTCATTCGGCACCCTCGCCGTGGGCTTCATCGCACGACCAGTCGGCGGCATCATCGCCGGCGCACTCGGCGATCGCTTCGGACGCAAGGGCCCCCTTGTCGCTTCCATGGTCATCATGGGCCTCGCGACGGCTTCCATCGGCCTGCTGCCCGGGTACGAGACAATCGGCATCTGGGCACCCATCCTGCTCATCACCGCACGCCTGATCCAGGGACTTGGAGTCGGCGCCCAGTGGGGCGGCGCGACACTGCTTCTGACCGAGCACTCCCCCATCAAACGTCGCGGCTTCTACGGCTCCCTCGTTCAGCTCGGCACCGTCGCAGGCATCATCATCGGCAACGCCTTCTTCCTCTGCATCCTGCTCTTCGTCGATGAAGACGCCTTCATCGCATGGGGCTGGCGTGTGCCGTTCCTCTCCGGACTCATCCTCGTCGCGGTCGGCATCTTCGTCCAGATGAAGATCGAAGAGACCCCGGTCTTCAAATCGATGCAGGCCAAGGCCCAAGCCGAGACCGCAGGCAAGGAGATGCCCAAGGTGTCTCTGCTGGGCGCCGTGCGCAGGTACTGGCGTCAGATCCTCCAGGCAGCCGGAGCATTCTTCGTCGTCAACGGCACCTTCTACGTCATGATCTCCGGCATGCTCTCCTACGGAACAGCCAACGTCGGTCTTTCACAGACGACGATGATCATAACCGTCTGCCTCGCCGTTGCCACTCAGATCTTCACGATCCCCTACTTCGGTGCCTGGTCGGACCGCCACGGCCGCCGCAAGATCTTCCTCGTGGGCACAGTGCTCATGGCAGTCTGGGCATTCCCGTTCTTCTGGCTCGTCGACACCGGCAATCCCGTCCTCGTCGCTCTGTCTCTCATCGTCGGTCTCACACTGCATGCAATGATGTTCGGCCCGCAGGCGGCACTGTTCGCGGAGATGTTCCCCGCCGACGTTCGCTACTTCGGAGCCTCTCTCGGATTCCAGCTCGCCAGTGTCTTCGCCGGTGGCCTGGCCCCGATGATCATGGTCTCCCTCATCGAGTTCACAGGCACCTCGGCGAGCGTATCGGCCTACATCATCGTCATGGCAGTCATCACCTTCATCGCCGTCTACACGATCAAGGAGCGCTTCCAGGCCAACCTGCACGAGACCACTCGTGACATCGAGGAGCGCGAAGCTTCGGAAGCAGCAGGTGTCGAACATGTCTGAGCACAATGCGTCACTCGAGGAGCGCATCGCCCGCCTCGAGGACATCCAGGCGATCGGACAGCTTCGCGCCCGCTACTGCCAGGCTCTCGATGACGGTCACTGGAATGCTCTGGCCGACACATTCACCGCCGATGGCGCCTTCGTCGGACTCTCGACGGCCCGCGGTCGTGAGGAGATGCTCGAGTTCTTCCCGAAGCTCAATTCGACGACCGTGACCTCGTGGTGGCACTTCAGCTCAAACGAAACCGTCGACCTCGACCTCGACGGCGACTCGGCCACCGGCACGACCTGGCTGCTCCAGCCCTGCGTCGTCGAGGGCGAATCGCAGCTGGCTGCAGGTCGCTACGACGACACGATGGTCCGCACCGCAGAGGGGTGGCGCTTCGCCGAACGCAAGGTTTCGTTCTTCTTCTGGTCCTCGCTCGAAGCCGGATGGGACGCAGCGCGGTTCTCATTCCCGCCCGCCAGCGGGGCCGCCGATGTGCGCACCATGGAACGAGTCGATCGTGGCCAGTCAGTCTGAGGTCTGCTACGGACTACCGACCGGTGCTGCCGGGCCGGTGAGCGGCACGCACAAGGCCGAACACCAGGTCGACCTGGAGATCGGCGAGTTCGACGGGCGAAAGTCCGCCGTCTGGCCGGTACCACGTGGACATCGAGTTGCACAGAGTCACCACACCACGCGTGGCCGAGCCGATGTTGGCCACATCGCAGGCCCCGGCATCGAGGCCGTCGGCGATGGCGGTACGGAAGACCTCCTCCGTCCGATCACGCTGAGTAACCACCTCGGCGCGGTTCTCGCCTTCGAGGTAACGGAACTCGGTGATGCCCACCACCGAGGCGCGCGGCTTCTCCACGATGAAATCGACATAGGCCCGCACCGCCGCATCAAGCCTGGCCAACGGCGCTTCACCGGCCGCAGTCACTGCCGCCTCGAGAGAGTCGGCGAGCGTGCGCGCAGTGTCCTCGAGGACGACCTCGAGGATCTCGCTCTTCGAACCGAAGTAGTTGTAGAGGTTCGACAGCGAGGTCCCGGCTGCCTTCGCAATCTCACGCGTCGACGCCCCGTGGAAACCCTTCGCTGCGAGCACTTCGAGCGCCGCATCGACGACCGTTTCGCGGTCGATGAAACGTGGCGCAGCCCGCCGCCTGCCTGACTTGTCCACATACTCGTCCATTGCCACCAATCTTCTCATAAGCCCCCTCGGAAGGAATCTCCATGACACCGCAACTCGCCCCCGGACAGCGACTGCTCGCTGCCGCCCCCACCCTCGCACCGGGTTCGACATTGGCCTTGGCTGACGCTGTGGCGACTGCGCTTCGCACCGAGATCATCGACTCCTCCGACCTGGTCTCAGCGGACTTGGTGTCCGCCAACCTCGAGCTGAAGAGGCAGGTCGCCGAGCCGCTGAATCCGACTGCGGTCGTCACAGCGATCCTGCCCGATCGGGACGCAAGTGTGCGCACCGAGGTGACTGCCTTCCTCAACGATGACACCAGGGCCGTTGCCGTCCTGCGGTTGGCATTCACCGGAACGATGCCCGACGCCTGGGCCCTCGACCGTTCCGATTCCTTCTCCGGCCTGCTGTGCCCCGGCAGCAGGGAGTGGAACGCCGAGCTCCACCGTCGGCTGAGCGAGGACGAGTCGTTCGCCCGCCTCATCGAGACCTACGACGGAACAATAGGGATCTCGATCGGCGGCCGTCCCGTGCACATCCGCTGCTACCGCGGCCAGGTCCTCGAGGTCGTGGCCCGCGCGATCAAGGGTGCCGACTTCGTCCTCGACATCCCCGGCGAGGTCTTCATCGATCTCATGAACTCCGACGACAACAGCTTCATGGAGACCGCGATGCTGGGGAAGATGCGATCGGCAGGATCCGGCTACGAATACCTGCGCATGACAAGCGCACTCATCCGCATCATCGACAACGCCCGCGCCCTCGCCGGCACCGCCGGATACATCGGCGCACACACGACTTCCATCGAGACCCAGCAGGTGGCCTGATATGACGACACTGAGCGAAACCACTGAGACAACCGGTGCGAACACTACCGCAGCAGTGACCACGCTGCGTGCGCACCAGCTCGTCATCGACGGCCGCCTCGCCTTCGTCGAAGACTGGGGCGAGGCCGACGCGACCCCGCTGCTGGCTCTGCATACCGCCGGTCAGAGCGGCGTCCAGTACGCCCACGTCGCCGCCGAGCTCGCGGCACTGGGCTACCGCGTCATCGTCCCCGACTTCCCCGGCCACGGACGCAGCGAGCCCGCTGCACACGGGCCGGTGACCGACCTCGGCGAATATGCCCGATTCGCACTCACCGTCCTCGATCGGCTGGGCATCGACCGCTTCGTCGCCGTCGGCTGTTCGATCGGTGGGAAGATCACGATCGACCTCGCTGTGCGGGCAGGATCTCGCATCCGGGCCGCGGTCGCGATGGCCGCCGGGGCCAGCGGTGGCCACGTCTCCATCCGGGGACTGACCCGCGAACTCAACGACATCTCGACGCCCTCGCGCAGCGACCGCACCTACTGGGGCACACGCGCCGTCGTCGGCTCCGCAGTCAGTGAAGAACGCCGTTCGCTCATCGCCCGCATGCACTGCCGCGAGGATCCAATCATCTCGAACTCGGATCTCATCGGCTGGGGCAAGCACGATGTCAGCGCAGGATTGCCCGACATCGCATGCCCCACGATCCTCGTCGCCGGTGAGGATGATCTCTGGATCGACGCCGAGGCGGTCCGTCGTGATGCCGCGTCCATCCCTCGAGGATCGTTCACGTTCCTCCCCGGGATCGGGCATTATCCGATGGAGGAGATGACTGATTTCGCCAGCCAGGTCGACGCTTGGGTGCGCACCCTGGAAGCCAGTGACGAAGGAACGGAGACCACCCGATCATGACCGCACAGCCCAGCACTCTCTACGGCCACCTGAAATCGTGGGTCGAGGCCGACCCACAGCGACTGGCCCTCATCGACCCCGTACCTGTCAGCGCTCAGACCAGCGACCTCGACCACGGACACATCCGTGTCAGCGTCGCCGATCTGCTGGCTCGCGCGAACCAGTTCGCCACCCTCCTCACCGAGCATGAAGTCGGCGAAGGCGACTGCGTGGCCGTGTGGCTGCCCAGTTGGGCAGACACCTACGCCTGGCAGTTCGCGGCCTCGGCCCGCGGAGCCCATGTCATCGGCGTCAATACCCGCTACAACGTCGCCGAGGTCGGCCATGTACTGACGAAGGCACAGCCCAAACTCCTCGTGATGGCTCACGGATTCCGCGGCATCGACTTCCTCGCCACTGCGAGGAAGGCCGTCGCCGAATCGCAGGACGAGGCACCCACGGTTGCCGTCTGGGCCGTGCCGGGGGCATCGGAGGAACCTGTTGCCGCCGACTATGACCTCGGTTCAGGGGCAGTGGTCGTTCCTGCGGTCGGTGCCACCACCTCGGCGCCGGAGCTGTCGGCTGTCGAACCCAGCGCGGACCGGCTGTCGGTCGCGTTCACGACCTCGGGATCGACGGGCATGCCGAAGCTGGCCGCTCACAAAGAGACCGCTGTCGTCTCCCATTCGCAGCACGTGGCCTCGCGCGTGGGATTCGAGCCCGGCGACGTCCTCGTCGAGCCGCTGCCCTACTCCGGTGTCTTCGGATACTCGGCGGGCATGGGTGCGCTCTTCGGCGGTGCCGCGGTCCTCCTCCACCCCGTCTTCGACGAGCTGGAACTCGTGTCGGCCTGGGACCACTTCAACGGCTCGCACTTCGTCGGCGCCGATGACATGCTCTCGCGGGTACGCCGTGTATGCGAAGAGACCGGCACGACGATCGGCTCGTGGAACTGGGCCGGCGTGGCCGACTTCCAGGGGATGTCCGCAGACATCGCGAAGTGGGCCGCCGAAGAATTCGGAACCCGGACCGTCGGTGTCTACGGCTCCTCAGAAGTCTTCGCCCTCACCTCCTTTTGGCCCGTCGACACCGCCGAGGAGCTTCGCTACTCCGGTGGTGGACGACTGACCGATCCCGCATACGAGTACCGCATCGTCGATCCGCTCTCGAACCTCGACGTCCCCGAAGGGTCAGAGGGAGAAGTGCAGCTGCGCGGAGCGAACATCGTCGACAGATACCTCGGTGATAAGGGCGAAGGCGCCAAGAACTTCACACCCGACGACTGGTTCGCCACCGGCGACCTCGGCCGCGCGCAGGGACCCGACTCCTTCGAATACGTGTGCCGCATGGGCGACGTCATCCGTCTGCGCGGATTCCTCGTCGACCCGGCCGAGATCGAACTCCACCTCATCACCCATCCCGAGGTCGAAATCGTCAAGGTCGTCGGCCGCAACAGTGAAGCGGGAGCCCCTGAGGTGGTCGCCTTCGTCCAACCCGTACCGGGCACGAATCCGGATCCGGTGGAGATCAGGGCGTACTGCAAGGAGCGCTTGGCCAGCTTCAAGATTCCCACCGAGGTCCGCCTCGTCGAAACCATGCCCGTGACCGCCGGTACCAACGGGTCGAAGATCAAAGCAGCCGTCCTGCGCGAATGGGCGGCCAAACCGCTCGAGACGCAGAAGTGACTTCAAAGCTAGGAGATACACCATGACGCATAAGCCCAGGCCACGCCCGGACACCCCGCACTTCATGACCGAGGAGCGGCTGGAGATCCAAGCGCTTGCTCGCGAGTTCGCCCGCGACGTCGTCCTGCCGCTGGCCAATGAGCTTGACCCTGTCGAGGGGCAGTTCCCGGATTGGTTCGTGTCTCAGATGGCCGACATGGGCTTCTTCGGCATCCTCATCCCCGAAGAATACGGGGGCCTGGGACTCGGCGTCTTCGAGTACTGCCTCGTCGCCGAGGAACTCTCCAGAGCCTGGATGAGCGTCGGCGGACTCTTGGCTCGAGGCAACGGGATGGGCGGCAACTTCTCTCCTGAACAGGAAGCCCGAATGCTGCCGAAGGTCGCCACCGGCGAATACCTCGGCGCCTTCGCCCTGTCCGAGGCTGAGGCCGGATCGGATGTCGCCAACATACGGTGCAAGGCCACACGCGCTGACGATGGTGGCTGGGTCATCAATGGCACGAAGATGTGGTGCACGTTCGCCGACCAGGCCGATTACATCATCCTCTTCGCCCGTACCTCCACCGATGAGGCCAAGCGGCATCGCGGGATCTCGGCATTCCTCGTGGAGAAGGAACGCGGTACCTTCCCCGAAGGGATGAGCGGGACCGCTGTGAAGAAGATCGGGTACTTCGGATGGAAGACCTGGGACCTGAACTTCGACGACTTCCACCTCCCAGCCGACGCACTGCTGGGAGAGGAAGATCGTGGCTTCTACCAAGCGGTGTCGGGTCTTGAAGTGGGGCGTGCACATACCGCGGCCCGGTCGATCGGCTTGGCCCAGGCCGCATTGGAAGATTCGATTGCCTATTTGAAGCAGCGGGTCCAGTTCGGCCACCCCTTGGCTGATTTCCAGCACCTGCGGTTCAAGGTCGCTGACATGGCCGCTCAGATCGAGGCGAGCCGGGCCCTGATGTATCACGTGTGCACGCAGATCGACTCGGGTGCTCGCTGTGACAAGGAAGCCGCGATGGTCAAATACCTCGCAGCCGAGATGGCGGAGAAGGTCACCTCGGAGGCCGTGCAGATCCATGGCGGGGCCGGATATACGAAGGACTTCGCGGTCGAACGCCACTGGCGTGATGCCCGCTTGACGAAGATCTTTGAGGGCTCGTCTGAGATCCAGATGCGCATCATCTCCGATGAACTGCTCGGACGCTGAGCCACCGCTTTGGGACACTGAGGCCCACCAACACTTCCGAGGAGGAAGAATGGCGAAGAACATTGTCATCTGTGAACCCGTGAGAACTGCCGTCGGCGGATTCGGCGGCCAGTTCAAGAACCTGCCACCAGAAGAGCTCGGCCGTCAGGTCCTCGAAGCTCTCATCACGAGATCCGGGCTGAACGTCGACGTCGTCGACGATGTCATCCTCGGCAACTGCTACCCCACGATGGAGGCCCCTGCCATCGGCCGCGTGGTCGCCCTCAACGCCGGACTGCCGATCACCACACCTGGCCGCCAGATCGACCGTCGCTGCGGCTCCGGCCTCCAGGCCATCGCCGACGGGCAAGCGATGATCAACGCCGGTTTCGCCGATGTCGTCATCGCCGGCGGCGTCGAGACCATGAGCCGCGGCGCCGTCTTCAACGAGGAGATCCGCTGGGGAGTCAAGGGCTCCGGCATCGACCTCAAGGACAGCCTGGCACGTGGCCGAGTCACAGCTGGTGGCACGAACTACCCGGTCCCCGGCGGGATGATCGAGACCGCAGAGAACCTGCGCGCCGAATACAGCATCAGTCGCCAGGAGCAGGACGAATTCGCCGTTGCCTCGCACCAGAAGGCGGCCACGGCCAGAGACACCGGCGCCTTCGACGACGAGATCGCAGCGATCACGATTCCGGCGACCCGGAAGACCCCGGAGCAGGTCATCACGACCGACGAGCACATCCGCCCGAACGCGAACGTCGAATCGCTGGGCAAGCTGCGCCCGATCCTCGGGTCCTCCGACGCCGAGGCGACCGTGACGGCCGGCAACGCCTCCGGACAGAACGACGGAGCCGCACTGTGCATCATCGCCACCGAGGAGAAGGCGCGTGAACTCGGACTGCGCATCTTCGCCCGGATGGTCGGCTGGGCCGTTGCAGGCGTTGCGCCCAAGACGATGGGAATCGGTCCTGTGCCGGCCGTGGCCAAGGCACTCGAACGCGCCGAGCTGACGCTGGCCGACATGGACCTCATCGAACTCAATGAGGCCTTCGCAGCCCAGGCACTTGCCTGCACCCGCGAATGGAAGCTGGGTGAGTCCGACTTCGCCGAACGCCTCAACGTCAACGGTTCGGGGATCTCCCTCGGACACCCCGTGGGAGCAACCGGAGGCCGCATACTGGCCACCATGCTCCACGAAATGAAACGCCGTGACTCGCGCTACGGAATCGAGACCATGTGCATCGGCGGCGGCCAGGGCATGGCAGCAGTCTTCGAGAACCTCGCGAGCTGAGAGTCGGACCGCGGAGGCCGATCTCGTCGAGAGCCGACCTGAGCGCCGAAAGTCGACTTCGTGAAGTCGGCTCTCGGCGCTCAGCAATGCTCTCGGGGACAACCGCTCACGCGTCCCCGCGAGGACGCTTCAGAGCGTGAAGCTCGCTTCAGATGGTGAACCCTGCGGGGAACGGGTCGGTGGGGTCGAGTGTGTAGTGGGCGGTCCCAGTCAGCCAGGAGCGGCCCGTGATGGTGGGGACCACGGCCATGTGTTCGTCCACGCTCGTCTCCTCGACGAGGCGGCCGGTGAACGAGGTGCCGATGAAGGACTCGTTGACGAAATCCTCATTCAGCCCCAACTCACCGCGGGCATGATGGACGGCCATGAGTGCGCTCGTCCCGGTACCGCCAGGCGAGCGATCCACCCACCCGGGATGATTGATGAGGATGTGGCGGGTGTGCGAGGCGGTCGACCCCGGGGCCAGGAACACAACGTGCTCGCAGCCCCGGAACCCTGAGACCGGGTGCACCGGTTCGATCTGCTCATTGACCGCGGCCATGATCGCTCGGCCGGCCGCGGTGAATTCCTCGGCGCGGTCGCGTTCGAAGGGGATGCCGACCCCGCCCGAGCCCCACTCCCCCGTTGCCTCAACGAACGCATAGTAGTTCCCGCCGAAGGCGATGTCGCAGTTGATCGAGCCGTATCCGCCGACATCGACGCTCTGGTCCAAGGCATGGGCGTAGGAAGGGACGTTGACGATGGTCACCGATTCGGCTCGACCATCACGGACGGCCACCTCGGCGATGATGAGCCCGATGGGCGTGTCCAAACGGATACGCGTCACCGGTTCCTCCACGGTCACCATTCCGGTCTCCACGAGGACGGTGGCCACGGCGATGGTGCCGGCACCGCACATCGGGAGCACACCTGTGACCTCGATGAACAGCACGCCCCAATCGGCATCGGAACGTGTCGGCGGCTGCAGGATCGCCCCGGAGAGCCAGCCGTTGCCGCGGGGTTCGCACATGAGAAAGGTGCGCAGGTCATCGGAATCAGCGATGAATCGGTCCCGGCGCTCGGCCATCGTGGCGCCGGGAAAGGCCCCGACTCCCCCGGTGACGACCCGCACGGGCAGGCCCTCGGTGTGGGCCTCAACAGTCTGGATGAGTCGATTCGTGCGCATGTTCGCCTACTTCTTCGACTCGAGCTGATCCTTCGGAAGGATGACACGGTAACCCAGCCGGGCGTCGTAGCCGTGGATCTCTCTGGTGTCGAGGGCGGACATGAAGTCGAGCACCTCGGCGGTGATGATCTGACCGGGCACGAGCACGGGGAATCCCGGCGGGTAGGGCGTGACGAACCCGGCAGAGACCGGCTGATCCCCGGACTCGACCCGACGGCCCAACTCCTCCGGGAGGACGTGTTCGATGTTCCACCGGCGCAGCCCGGCGTAGTAGGCGGTGCGCAGATCACCGTCGGGCAGCTGCTTCGACGGATCCTCAGCCGGCACCTCGGCGGCGTATTCCGGCGCGAAGGCGCTGAAGTCCGGAAGCGGCGGCATGATCTCGGCCGGCTCGTCAAGGGAGTACTCGGCCTGGAGTTCGTGCGGGTCGTTGAACTTCTCGGCCATCTTGACGAGGACCTCGATGAGGTAGGCCACGGCTGACCGTGACGTGCCGATGTTCGTCATGAACAGCACCGTGTTGCGGCTCGTCTTATTGACCTGGATTCCGTAGCGGTCCATGAGGAAGTCGTGTTTGAAGGTGTCCCCGTCGACTCCGGTGCCGCTGATCTCGATGGTGATACGGCTGGGATCGACGACGAACTCGTCGGTCGTCCACGCATGCCAGAACGTCGCCAGCCCATCGCGCAGAGGCATCGTGCGCTCGGTCTGCCGGTACTCCTCGGGGATGAGGTCGGCCGCAGTGAGCACACGGAAGGTCTTCTTCAGCAGCGGATGACGCGAGACGGCGGAGGCCAGGCTCATCGCCAAATCCAGCTGCTTCTGCACGAGGGCGAAGCCCTCCATCTCGACCTGCCGGCGACCCAAGTCCAAGGACGCGAGGATCTGGTAGTTCGGCGAGGTCGAGGTGTGCGTCATGTACGCCTCGTGGAACGATTCCTCCGCTCCGTGAGAGAACTCCTGGTCGTAGACATGGATCATCGAGCCCTGCCGCAGCGAGGTCAGCGTCTTGTGCGTCGACTGGGTCGCGTATACGCGCAGAACCGCATCCGGCGGCGGCAGCAGCGACTCGTTCAGCCACACCTCGTCGGGGGCAGGCTCACCGGTCTGGGCATCGAAGAGACGCTCACGCTGCTCGCGGTACGCCCTGGCATGGGCGTCGGTGTCGAGGATCGCTTCGAGCCGCTCGGCCGCGACCATTGCAGTGCGCTTGCGGGTGACAGGGTGGAACCGGGCGAAGGCGAACCACGCCTCATCCCAGAGAAAGACGAGGTCGGGCTTGATCGCCAGGCATTCGGCCATGACCTTCTCCGGGTCGTAGACGATCCCGTCGAAGGTGCAGTTGGTCAAGGTGATCATCCGGACCTCGTCGAGGCGGCCGGCGGCCCGGTAGTCGAGCAGGAGCTGCTTGATCCGGTTCAGCGGCACCGCGCCGTAGAAGGCGACGTCGTTGAGCGGGTACGCCTCGAGGTAGGCGGTCCTGGCACCCGTGAGCATGAGCGCATGGTGGTGCGACTTGTGGCAGTTGCGGTCGACCATGACGACCTCGTCGGGTGAGACGACGGCCTGGTGGACGATCTTGTTCGCCGTCGAGGTCCCGTTCGTCACGAAGTAGGTCCGCTTCGCGCCGAAGGCCCTGGCCGCCAGTGACTGCGCCTTCTTGATCGTGCCGACCGGCGCCAGCAGGGAGTCCAGCTCACCCGAGGTGGCACTGGTCTCTGCCAGCAGCAGATTGAGACCGTAGAAGTCGACGAAGTCACTGATCCACTTCGATCCCACGACCGAGCCGCCACGGGAGACCGGCAGAGCGTGGAAGACACCGGCCGGGCGGCGCGCGTGCTCCCGGATAGCAGTGAAGAACGGGGTGTCATAGAGGTGCTGGACGCGGCGCAGGAGAGACAGGTGGAGCTCGAACTGGTCCTCACGGCGGAAGACACGACGGAACCGATGGGTCAGGGCTCCGGCCAGGCTCTCGATGTGGGCACCGGCCATGAGGTAGAGGTCGAGCTCCGGGCGCAGACCGGCCAGAGTGTCTGCCAGACGCAGCACTCGACGGACCGAATTGAGCGGACTCATCGGCATCGTCGGCGAGTCGGTCGTGCCCTGGTGGGCAAGTTCGATGGCACTGCGCAGATCGCGGCTGAGCACCTGCCGGGTCCGGTCGGTGAAGCCGGGGCGGATGACGCAGGCGAGCAGGTTCGGATTCGTCAGCGCCGCCGCGACCGCATCGTCGGCGGTGGGAACGATGACGTAGTCGTAGATGAACTGGTCGGAGGCGTTGCGCAGCTTGAGCAGGTCGGTGTGCAGCTCATCACGGCCGCCCTCCGTAGTCTCATCGACGATGAGCACTTCGAAGCGGGGGCGCGAATCCTGACGGTCCTTGTGCTCGGCGCGCTCATCCTCGGTGAGGTCATCCTCGGCGACGTCGGGGACTGTGGTTCCGCGCAGGCGGTTGACGGCACGCGTGATCATGTCGTGGGCCTTGTCGAACTCACCGTTGGAGAGCAGCTCGGCGATGTCCTCGACGTAGCGCTGCCCGAAGCCGCCCCAGTACAGTTCGATCGTCTTCAGCGAGCGCAGCGAACGCCAGACCTCACCGTCGGCGGCGATCATCGAGAAGTCCCCGCCGCTGATGGCCAGACGCTTGATCGCGAACTTCAGGTACTCCCAGGCATCCGAGCGCAGACGCCAGGTGCTCGCAGGCATTCCCGGATCGCGTTCGAGCTTCGACTTCTTCGGCCGAGACCGAAATCCCGTCTCCGAGGAACCGCCGGCCGAGTCAGAGTCCAGCCGCTTCCGGGGCGTCCCTCCGGCCGCTGCCGGTCCAGGCATGAAAGATGCCTGTGCCGAATGGTCGTCGGAGTCGATGCCGGTCATACTTGAGCCTCCTGGCGATGAAGTATAGCGATGTCGAGCGATCCCCTGCGGAATCCGTTGTGCCAAGATCATACGGCGTTGCACGACCGAATGTTCAACAGCCCACCCACATGAGACAAAAGAATGATAAGCATGAAGCCATGGACAACTCCGCGCCACTTTCCGCCGGCCATCTCCTCGTCAACGAGCTCGAAGCCCACGGCGTCCAGCGTGCCTACCTGGTCCCCGGTGAGTCCTATCTCGACGTGCTCGATGGCCTCCACGATTCGACCATCACCCCCATCGTCTGCCGCCAAGAGGGCGGAGCCGGCTACATGGCCGTAGCCGAGGGACGCATGACCGGCATCCCCGGAATCGCCATGGTCACCCGCGGTCCCGGAGCCTCGAATGTCATGGTCTCCGTGCACACCGCCCACCAGGACGCGACGCCGCTCGTCGTCTTCGTCGGCCTCATCCCCACCGCCCAGCGAGGTCGCGAATCCTTCCAGGAATTCGATCTGGACGGCTGGTTCTCGACGACGACCAAGAAGGTCCTGACCCTCGATGACCCGGACAAGGCCGCCGAGGTGGTCGCCGATGCCATGCACACCGCCGTGACCGGCCGGCCCGGTCCCGTCGTCGTCGGCCTGCCCGAGGAGGTGCTCGCCCAGGCCAGCGGCGGTCGAGTTCTGGCACCGCGCACACACGGCTCCGCCGCACCGTATGCCGGCGATGTCACAGAGCTGCGGGCCCGCATCCTCCAGGCCGATT
Source organism: Brevibacterium sp. UCMA 11752 (assembly GCF_021532235.1). Lineage (NCBI taxonomy): Bacteria > Bacillati > Actinomycetota > Actinomycetes > Micrococcales > Brevibacteriaceae > Brevibacterium > Brevibacterium sp. UCMA 11752. Next base: position 4,100,131 of record NZ_JACBOS010000003.1, read on the forward strand.
CTCCCGTACTCATCATCGGCGGCGAGGACTGGTCCCCGGCCACCTCGCGCAGGATCGCCCAATGGTCACGCGATCGCGGCCTCGGCGTGATCGGCACCTTCCGTGCCTATGACGGCATCGACCATGACTGCCCCAACTTCCTCGGCATGCTCGGCTTCGGCGCCTCCGCGGTGGCCAAGAGAACCTTCGCCGAGGCTGACCTGCACATCTTCCTCGGCTGTGTCCGCACCGATGTGGCCACCGATTCCTTCACGATCGGCACCGAGGCCAAGACCGTCGTCATCGGCCCCGACCCTGACGCCCATGGACACTTCGGCAGCCTCGACCAGCACATCGTCACCTCGGTCAACCGCTTCGCCCAGGCCCTGTTCACCGAGGACGGTTCGCGCGCCTATTCGGTCTCCTCGGACGGGTCCATCGATGAACCCGCCGTCGGCGATGAGCACCTGAGCGGCAACGATGAGCCGGTGCCGCTGCCGGACTGGATCCGCGAGGCCCGCGCAGAACTCGAGGAATGGCGGATGCCGGTCACCACCTCGGCGAGCTCTGGCTCTGCTGATGCCGGTGACGGCTTCGTCGACATGGATGAGGCCTTCGCCCATGTCAAGGAGCTGCTGCCGGACAACGCGATCATCACCTACGGGGCCGGGAACTTCTCGGGCTGGGCCACCAGGTTCCTGCCCACGCATGGGTTCCCCTCGGCGCTGGGCCCGCGCAACGGGTCGATGGGCTTCGGCCTCCCTGCCGCGGTTGCCGCCGGCCTGGTCCACCCCGAGCGACCCGTGTTCTGCATCGCCGGAGACGGGGACTTCCTCATGAACGGCCAGGAGCTCGCCACCGCCGCACAGTACGGGGTGAACCTCACCGTCGTCGTCAACGACAACTCCGTCTACGGCACGATCCGCGGCCACCAGGACCGCGAATATCCGGGCCGGGCAACGGGAACTGCTTTGCGAAGCCCCGACTTCGCAGCCCTGGCCACGGCCTTCGGCGGTCTGGGTCTCACAGTCGAACACACCGCGGACTTCCGGGACGCCTTCGAGAAGGCACTCGCCAATGAGGGTCCGTCCCTCGTCCGCTGCCTCACGGATCCCACGATCCGCGGTGCCCGGGTGTGATTGGGCCGATGCGCTCCCTCCTACCGGCTGCACAGCCACGGACCCAACGGTTGGTGACTTCTGGTCGAAAATTCGCTTCGGATCGACCAGGAGTTACCAACTGTTGGGCGCTGGGACCGCGTTCCGTGCTCTCCGACGCCGCGGCGGCCTCGGTCGCCGCGCAATCCGCGCTCTCTCGCTGTAACTGATTCCTACGCTGTAACTGATTCTGACGCTGCAAAGGTGACACTATGAACATCGACGCGATCTTCACCGATCTTGATGCCCACACGCTCGACCCGGCACGTCCGCGGGCGACGAAGATCGGCGTCTTCGCCGGACGCATCATCGGCTTCGACGAGGAACTCGACGGCGTCACCGCAGATCGGGTCGAATCGCTGGGCGGGGCCACCGTGCTTCCGGGCTTCAACGACGTCCACTGCCACACAGCTTGGTTCGGACTCACCTTGGCATCCATCGACGTCACAGCGCTGCCCGGCGGTCTGCCCGATGTCTACGCTGCGCTCGAGAAAGCGGCAGCGACGACACCGGCCGGCGAGTGGATCAACGCCACCGGCTACGCCCACCGCGACTACGACGGGCAGTACCCGGAGCTCTCCCGCCTCGACGAGATCACCGGCGACCGGCCTCTGTTCATGCGCCAGACCTCGGGGCATGCCGCGATCGTCAACACCGAGGCGATGAAGCGAGCAGGGATCCTCGACCCCGGTTTCAGCGATCCCGTCGGCGGCAGGGTCGTCACCGATGCGGCGGGCCACCCCACAGGTCTGGTCGAAGAGACCGCGCAGGGACTTGTCCAGGACCTCATCCGCCCCTACTCACTCGACACGATCGTCGACGCCATCGACCTTGCGACTGCGTACTATGCAAAGGAGGGCATCACCTCCTTCGGTGACTGCGGCGTCGCCTACGGGTGGATCGGCCACTCCCCCATCGAGGTCTCTGCCTATTTGCGTGCCCGGGAAGAGGGCAAGCTGCGCGCCCGGGCCCAGCTGTTGCCGCAGGCCGATGGTCTCCACGAGATCGCAGCGAACTCCGCAGACGGCTTCGGAATCGGCCTCGACGCGGGAGTGCGCACCGGCCTCGGCGATGACCTGGTCTCGCTGGGGCCCGTCAAGTTCTTCATGGACGGGGCGCTGAGCGGGGAGACCGCGGCTCTGCGGGAGAACTACGAGGGCAAGGATCATCCCGGCTATCTGCAGGACGACGCCGAGGTGCTGCGCAAGCAGATCCTGGACACCTACGCCTCAGGATGGTCCGTCGCAGTCCATGCGATCGGCGATGCGGCCGTGGATGCTGCGGTAGCCAACATCGTCGACGCCCAGGCCAAGTATGGTCGCCGAGCGGTCCCCAACCGGATCGAGCACGCTGGCCTCGTCCATGATGAGCACCTGCCCACTCTGGCCGACAACGGCATCGTCGTGACCCCGCAGTCCGCGTTCGCCGAAGGAATCGGCGACGGAATGAACGCCTCACTGGGCCCCGCACGCCGCTCACTGATCTACCGCGCGAAGTCCTTCCTCAACGCCGGTGTGCTGCTGGCCGGCAGCTCGGATCGCCCCTGCGCCGACGGCAATGCGCTGCGCGGAATCGAAGCCTTTGTGACCAGGAAGACCCGCGACGGCGACATCATGGGCTCGGCCGTGGAATGCCTGAGCGCCGATGAGGCGATCGCCGCCTACACCTCGGTCGCGGCCGAGGCCTCCGGGCATGGTGCAGACAAGGGAACCCTGTCACGCGGGAAGCTCGCGGACTTCGTAGCCCTCGATGCCCACCCCGCCGAGGTGGAACCCGAGCAGATCTCGCAGATCACGGTCCGCGCCACGGTCCTCGGCGGCGATTTCACCCACGACGCCCGCTAAACCTCCCCGACGTCACTAATAGCGCCCGGCGCCGGGGGTGTTTAGTGACGTCGGGGAGGATCAGCGGGAGAGGTCGAGGTCGGTGAGGACCTTCTCGAAGACGCCCAGGCCCGTTTCGAGGTCCTCTTCGCTGATGTTGATCGGCGGGACGACGTGGAGACGGTGATAGTTGTTGAAGGGGACCACGCCGTGTTCCTTGAGTGCAGCAACCACCGAGGCGACCTCGGGTGAGTCTCCGCCGTAGGGTGCCAGCGGCTCACGGGACTCCTTGTCCCAGACGAGTTCGATCGCCCAGAAGGCGCCGACTCCGCGGACTTCGCCGACGTGCTTCGAGTTCTCCGCTATCTGACGCAGCCGGGGCCCGATGATCTCCTCACCGATGCGTTCGGCGTGCTCGATCATGCCCTCGTCATCCATCGCCTGCATCGTGGCCACTGCCGCCGCGCAGGCCAGCGGGTGACCGGAGTAGGTGAGCCCGCCGGGGTAGGCCTTCTGTGCGAACGAACCGTAGATCGCATCATCCATGATCACCCCGCCCAGAGGCACGTAGCCGGAGTTCACGCCCTTGGCGAAGGTGATGATGTCGGGCACCACGTCGAAGTGCTCGAAGGCGAACCATCTGCCGGTGCGGCCGAACCCGGCCATCACCTCGTCGGCGATGTAGATGATGTCGTGCTTGTCGCACAGCGCACGCGCCCCCTGCATGTAGTCGCTGCCCGGGAGCATGATGCCGGCGGTGCCCGGAATGGTCTCGAGGATGATTGCGGCGATCGTCGACGGACCCTCGAGTTCGATGGTGCGCTCGAGGTGGCGCAGCGCCCGCTCGGTCTCCTCCGCCTCTGTGGTCGCAGAGAACTCGGACCGGTAGAGGAAGGGCCCGAAGAAGTGGACGACACCGGAGTCACCGCGATCATTCGACCAGCGACGCGGGTCGCCGGTGACGTTGACGGCGGTCTCGGTGCCGCCGTGATACGAGCGATAGCGGGAGAGGACCTTATGCTTGCCCGTGTGCAGCCGGGCCATGCGGATCGCGTGCTCGTTCGCGTCCGCACCGCCGTTGGTGAAGAACACATGGTCGAGACCGGCAGGGGTGCGGTCGGTGATGAGGCGGGCGGCCTCCGAACGAGCGGCGTTGACGTGGGCGGGACTGATCGTGCACAGCAGGTCCGCCTGATCCTTGATGGCCTGGACGACCTTCGGATGCTGGTGCCCGATGTTGGTGTTGACCAGCTGGGAGGAGAAGTCGAGGAACGACTGCCCCTGGCCGTCGATGATGGTCGATCCCTGCGCACGGGAGACGGTCATCGGGTCAAGCAGCTCCTGCGCCGACCAGGAGTGGAAGACATGTGCCCGATCGAGCTCGTAGGCCCTGGCGGATTCGTCCTTGATCTCAGAGATGTCTGCCTCGCTGAGCTGCTGCACAACGCATCACCCTTTCACCATCGTTCAGGTTCGTCCGCTCATCGTAGATCAGATTCCGCTGAAACGGTCCGCGTCCGTGGCGGCGGGGTCCGCGTCGGTGGTCTTCGGTAGAGTGATTCGCATGCCTTACCGCACGCTCGCCGCCGTGTCCGAAGCCGAGATCGAGATCAAGAAGTCACGCTTCATCGGATTCCTCGCACCGGTCGCCGATGAGGCAGAGGCCAGGGAGGTCATCGCCGAGCGCCGCAGCGCCCATCCGAAGGCGCGCCATCATTGCACCGCGTTCGTCCTCGATCCGGATTCGCGCACACAGCGCTTCAGCGATGATGGTGAGCCGGCAGGCACGGCCGGGGCACCGATCCTCGACGTCGTCTCCGGTCACCAGCTGACGTTCGTCGTCGCGGTCGTGACCAGGTACTTCGGGGGAACTCTGCTGGGTGCGGGAGGACTCGTCCGCGCCTACGGCCAGGCCACCTCGGCGGCATTGGAGACGGCACGCGTGGTGACGAAGCATGAGCTGGTGCCTGTGCGCGCCGAAGTCGACTACGCCCAGGCCAACGCCCTGGATCGGGCGGCCGGGAACAGAGGATGGGCGACGCGGTCGCACTACGGAGCCACGGTGGTCATCGACATGATGGTCCCCGTCGCCGAGGTGGACGCGGCCTTGGCAATATACGCAGACCTCACCGCCGGGCAGGCAGAGCCCGCCGTCGGTGACGTCGAATGGGCGTGATCAGTGCTGAACTGATCAGTGCTGAACTGATCAGTCCAGGGCTGCGATCTTTCCGACCTGTGCATTGGTCAGCATGACGAGGTCCTCGGGACGGATTTCGATCTCGAGGCCGCGACGACCTGCGGAGACGAATACCGAGGAGTGCTCGAGTGCGGTGCGGTCGATGACGACCGGCACAGCATGGCGCTGCCCGAACGGGGAGACCCCGCCGACCGGGTAGCCGGTGCGACGTTCGGTCTCGGCCACGCCTGCCAGCTGGGCCTTCTTCGCTCCGCGTGCGGAGGCGAGGCCCTTGAGGTCGAGCTGCCCGGACACTGGAACCAGGGCGGTGACGGGTTCGCCGTCGACCTGGATCATGAGGGTCTTGAATACCTGATCGGAGCCTACGCCGAGCTTGTCGGCTGCTTCGGTTCCGTAACGGCGTGTACTCGGATCGTGATCGAAGCTGTGCAGGGTGTAATCGATGCCTGCCAGGTTGAGTACACGGACGGCCGGGGTAGCCGCGCTTGTCGGTTTGGATGCCACTGTCATAAAGGGGTCGTGCCTCCTGCCCGTAAATCTGCGAGGACACGCGGAGCACTTCTGCCCAGGGCATTCGCCCCTGTGTTCCCGCGTCGATACGGACGGAATGTTGTATCGAATGCTGATGGGTACCCGCCCACAATAAGCGAAGTCCCGGCTCAAGCGCCAATCAATGACGGTTGATGAAGAGTGAGAAACCACCTACGACCTGGGGTGACGCCGGTGTTCACGGGCAACTGCGGAGGTTGTCGGCCTCAGCCCCAGCCGATCTCGTGGAGCCGTTCATCATCGATTCCGTAGAAGTGTGCGATCTCGTGAACGATGGTGATGACGATCTCGCTGCGCAGGTGGTCACGGTCCTCGGCGAAGGCAATGAGATTGTCGCGGTAGAGGAAGATATTGTCCGGCAGCTCGAGTCCGGAGATGCCGCGCTCCCCCACCGGCGTTCCGTCGTAGAGGCCCAGCACATGTGTATTGCCATCCTCAGGCCGGTCTTCGACGAAAAGAGCGACATTGTCGAGCTCATCGGTCACGCCCGCAGGAAGTTGGTCGAGCGCCTCGTCAAGGATCGCTTCGAACTCTTCTTCACTGAGGTCTTCCATGTCGACCAGCCTACCGGGATGATCTCCGAAGGGACTGTGGGCCGTTCTCCCGCGGGCCCCGAACCACTCTCCTCAAAGCCCCCGAGGCAGTGTGACCGAGGACACGGGTTGCCGGTTTGCACTCTTCGAAATGGTTGGGATAAGCTTAACGTCGTTGCCCCGGGGAATCCGAGGTCAACCTGGGCCCCCATCGTCTAGAGGCCTAGGACACCGCCCTTTCACGGCGGCGACACGGGTTCGAATCCCGTTGGGGGTACGGTGTAGGATTGAAAGGTCCGATACCGCATCAGATGCAACAAAGTTAGGCCCTGTAGCGCAGTTGGTTAGCGCGCCGCCCTGTCACGGCGGAGGTCGCCGGTTCGAGTCCGGTCAGGGTCGCGGAGCACAAGGCTCTTCTTCGGAAGGGCCTTTGTTTCTCTCAACATACTTGACGTATGTTGACGACCTGGCTCTGTAGCTCAGTTGGTAGAGCGTTCGACTGAAAATCGAAAGGTCACCGGATCGACGCCGGTCGGAGCCACAATCAGGGGAAGCCCCCGGATTTCTGCGGAAGTCCGGGGGCTTTTCTGTGCCAGATTCAACCCTGCCAGATTCAGCTCTCGTGGAGCACTGGCTCGGAGGCCTCCGATATCTGCTGCCCACCACGAAGCGGAAGAATTCTGCCGCGTCGATGAGCCATCCAGACGAAGACGGCACCTGTAAGTACACAGATTCCGATGGAGAACACGCTGCCTTCAGGTCCGAAGTCTCCGCCGGTGAGGAGCACCGGGCCTGACATCGTCGCATCCAGCAGCCCCTGCGGTGTATTGGCTCCGGAGACTTCAGTGCTGAAGATTCCACCGGCAGCTATATTCCATCCGAAATGCAGACCGATCGGAACCCATAGTCGTCTTGTCGCCATATAAGCGGCGGTGAGCATAAAGCCGGCCTCGACCGCGATGGCGATCGCACCGAAGAGGGAGGCGTTGGGGTTGAGCAGGTGCATGAGACCAAATAGCAGTCCGGTGACCGACATGGCGACCCATGAGCCGGTCCACTCTTCGACGACTCGGAACAGGACACCCCGGAAGATCACTTCCTCAGTGACCGCGGCCGCCACCATGAGACCGAGCAGTCCCAGCAAGGCTCCTGGAGATCCGAAACCATCGACCGCGTACCCGCCGAGGAGCGCGATATTCGCAATCACGAGCGCGAACAGGCCGATGCCGATGAGCGCTCCGAGGCCGAGCGACCGGGCGGCGCCTGTTCGCGACAACTCGGTGACCGGGCGATTTTCCGTGCGCCGCACGACAGCGCGGTAGACGATGAGCGTGAGGGTTGCAGTAATGAGTCCTGCAAGCAGAGCCAATACCCCGTTTCCTCCGACGATATTCGCCGCGATTCCTCCGAGGACGGTGACTGCCACGACGGCGATGAGCTGTTTGATGAGACGCACGACACTGACTCCATTCGCAAGAAGACCGTGAGCGTTTGCCCCGGCCATCGGCGACGATAGGGGGCATCTATCCGGGCGGACATCACCCCTGAGAGTGAAAACAGATGGGACCAACCGGTTACGCCACGGTAACCATGGCATGTATTGTGATGGCGGTAACAGAGTTCCCAACCGAACCATGCGCTGAAACTCACGATGCAAAGGAGCAAAAATATGACACGTGGTACCCGAATGAATGGTGCACGAGTGCTGATCACCGGTGCAGGCAGCGGAATCGGACGCCTGATGGCCCTCGACGCTGCAGCACGTGGAGCCGCAGAGATTCTGATCTGGGACCTCTCGGCCGAGAGTGGACAGCGCGTACGCGATGAACTCGTGGCGGCAGGAACGCAGGCCCGCTCATTTGCCGTCAATGTGGGCGACTCCAGCCAGGTCACAGCCACCGCAGAGGAAACCGGCCCGATCGATGTCCTCATCAACTGCGCCGGAATCGTCACCGGCAAGAAGCTGCTGGACGCCGATGAGGACGCCATCCGACGGGTCTACGACGTCAACACCCTCGCTTTGTATTGGACGACACGTGCCTTCCTGCCCGGAATGCTCGAACGTGACCGCGGCAGCGTGGTCACCATCTCCAGCGCCGCGGGCCTCACCGGAGTGGCCAAGCAGACTGATTATTCGGCAAGCAAATTCGCCGCCCTGGGCTTCACCGAGTCCCTGCGCAATGAGCTGCGCACCGACGGCAGCAACGTCAACACTCTCGTCGTGTGCCCCTTCTACATCAACACCGGCATGTTCGAGGGCGTGACCACGAAGTTCCCTCGCCTGCTGCCCATCCTCGAGGAGAACAACGTCGCCACCAAGGTCATCGACTCCATCGAATCCGGGCGCGAACAGCTGGTCATGCCCTCCCTGGTCCGTCTGCTGCCAAGTATGCGGATGCTGCCGACGCAGGCCTTCGACCGGGTGCTGGACTTCCTCGGCGTCAACAAGACCATGGATCATTTCACCGGCCGTCGGCCCGCGGCGGCGGAGTCGAATACCGCCTCGCCGGCACAGGAACTGAATTCCGCCGATCCGACCGCAGCCCCGGCCCCTGCCCGACGCTGACGAGGGACACGAACTCCTCCTCATCTTTGGCTATACGCCTACTCGATGGACAATGATGAGGAGGAGCATCGACCCCGCGGTGGCTCAGACACCGAAGCTGCGCAGAAGGAGGACGCCATGGCCGTCACCGATCTGGTCCTCGAAGGCGGAGGGGCCAAGCTTCCCGGACTCATCGGCGCGGTCAATGCACTGAGCTCAGCCGACTACTCCTTCCACCGCATTGCGGGAACCTCGGCCGGTGCGGTTGTCGGAGCCCTGACCGCTGCGGGCATTCCGCCGGAGAGTCTCATCGAGACGGTTCTCGACAAGGACTTCACCGACTTCGAGGATCTCAGTCCGGCCTTCCGGCTCGTGCCGTGGCTCGGGAAGGTCCAGGGGCTTCTGTTCCACAAGGGCATGTATCTCGGCACCGCCCTCCACGACTTCCTAGCCGACATCCTCGCTGATCAGGGCATCCGCACCTGGGGAGACCTGCGCCTGCACGACCCCCACAGCGCGCTGCCGCCGGAGAGGCAGTACCGCCTCGTCGTCATCGTCTCCGATGTCTCCCGCGGTCGCATGCTGCGACTGCCCTGGGATTACCGATCTGCGCTCGGCGTCGACCCGGATTCTCAGTCCGTCGCCGAGGCGGTCTGTGCCTCGGCCGCGACCCCGTTCTTCTTCCGGCCCCGCTCTTTGCGAGCAGATCCGCAGGTGGCCGGTGGTGCCACGGTGCTCGGGGCCGACGGCGGGCTGCTGTCGAACTTCCCCGTCGACATCTTCGATCGCAAAGACAGTCAGCCCGCTCGTTGGCCCACCCTGGGTGTGATGCTCTCAGCCAAAACCACGGCCGAAACCCAATGGCGGCCCAATGCGAACACCTACGAATACGCCGTCTCTCTGCTGTCGACCATGATCAACGCCCACGACCGGCGTCATATCGATGAACCCTCGGTCACCGACCGGACGATCTTCGTCGACACGGCATCCCAGAGCAGCACCGACTTCGCCTTGACGCTGGCGGACAAGCTCGGCCTCATCGGATCGGGTGAGACCGCGGCCGAAGACTTCCTCAGCACCTGGGACTGGCAGACGTGGAAGGAACGCTACGACCGACGGTGAACCAGGGCACCTGCGCGCTGGCGCCTGCTCGTGCAACAATGTGGGCGTCGACAGACAGAACCATCGACCACCACCGAAGGAGCGATCATGAGCGACAATCCCACCGATCCGACACCGTGGCAGGACGAACCCGAGATGGGGGCGCCGGAGACGGATGATCCCACTCTCGACGAGCCCACCGCCGACGAACTCGACGACCCGGAGCTCAACGCCGCCGAGGCCGAAGCCGATGACGTCGACACCGAACTCGATGCGGACACCGAACTCGATGCCGAAGACTCTCCGGCCGTCGAACCCGGGGCAGAGGGCCCCGAGGGAACCGGCATCGAAGGTGCCGACGATGAGCTCTTGGACGCGCAGGGCTTGGAATCTGGGAATGACGCCCCCGACATTTCGGAAGAGTTCTCCACGGATTCCTCGCCCGCTGCCGAACAGGGCAATCGTCGCAGCGATCATATGATCTCCGAAGACCAAGACGATGCAGAAGTCGCCCAACTCGCCGGTGACGATCTCGATGTCGACGCACTCGCCGACGACGGAATAGACGACTGAAACGCTACGTGGCCCGCTGAGGCTAGTCGCCCAGCTCGGAGACCGTCCGGTAGGACAGCACGTTCGCTGTCTGCGCCGGGCGGTCTTCGCTCAGCCCACTCAGCGACTGCACTGCCGCTGAGATCGCGGCTCGGTAGAGCAGGGAGCCGGTGCTGATCCTGGCCACCCCCACCTCGGCGAACTGGTCACGTGAGAAGCGCGGACTGGCGAGCACATTGACCGGAAGCGGACAGGAGTCGACGATCCGCCCGGTGGTCTCCAGATCGAGATCCCCGGGCACGAAGATCCCATCGGCCCCGGAGTCGACATAGCGCCGCATCCGTTCAAGGGTGTCGCCGAGGCTGTCCTGACCCGTCCAGTACGTGTCGATGCGCGCGTTGACGAACAGACCAGGAAGCGCATCCTTGATCGCGCTCACCTTGGCGGCGAGCGCGGCGGGTTCGCTGAGGCAGCCGCCGGTGGCGTCTTCGATGTTGATGCCGTCGACGGCGAATCCCTGTTGCAGGGTAGCGACGACTGCCGCCGGGTCGTCGCTGTACCCATCCTCGAAATCGCAGGTGAGCAGCACTTCGGGCAGGGTTCGGGAGATGTTGCCGATCAGATCGGCCATCGCGGTCAGGGTTTCACGGTCCTCATCGGCAGCGCCGATTCCGGCAGCCACACCCAGACTGGTCGTGCCCACGGCCGGGTGACCCGCCTCGGCGAACAATCGGGCACTTGCCACATCCCAGGCGCACGGCAGAACGAATGGCGCCCCCGGACGGTGCAGTCGGTGGAACGACTGGCTGCGGGAGGGCTGACGCTCGGAGGCCGGGATCTGATCGCTCATACCCCCATGCTAGGCCTCACGCTGCTCGCTTCACTCCTCGTTCGAGAACACGACAACGGGCTGTGTTAGAAAAGAGAAGGAGAAGGGAGTCATCCATGTCTGCTTCGCGTTATCGCTCCGAGAAACAGTTCGACCTGCCGCATGCGGGTTCGGGTCGGCCTGTGCATCGCCTCGGCGTCATCGCCACCGTGGCCACCTTCGGTGGGCTCCTCTTCGGCTATGACACGGGCGTCGTCAACGGTGCGCTCGAACCGCTGAGCCAAGATTTCGGTCTCACGCCGCTGTCGGAGGGGCTCGTCGTCGCCAGCCTCATGGTCGGTGCCGCATTCGGCGCGGTCTTCGGCGGTCGCGTCGCCGACGCCTACGGCAGGCGTCACACGATCCTCCTGCTGGCAGGTGTCTTCATCATCGGCACGCTGGGCTGTGTGCTGGCCCCGGGCGCGGAGTTCCTCATCGGTGCCCGCTTCGTCCTGGGCATCGCAGTCGGCGGAGCCTCCGCCACCGTCCCCGTCTATCTGGGCGAGATCGGCCCCTCAGAGAAACGCGGCTCCTTCGTCACCCGCAATGAGCTGATGATCGTGGCGGGGCAGCTCGCAGCGTTCATCATCAACGCCGTGATCTTCAACGTCTGGGGCCATGTCGACTCCATCTGGCGCTGGATGCTCCTCGTCGCCCTCGCCCCGGCCATCGCGCTGCTCGTGGGCATGATCTTCCAACCAGAGAGCCCCCGTTGGCTGATCTCGAAGGGCCGCACGGAGGAGGCTCTCGTGGTGCTCAGACAGGTCCGCTCCCCCGAACGCGCCGAGGCGGAGGTCGCCGAGGTCACCCACCTCGCATCCGAGGACGCCAAGCAGGCCACCGGTGGGCTCTCCGATCTCGGAACCCGCTGGGTGCTGCGATTGGTCATCATCGGCGTGGGCCTCGGCTTCTTCCAGCAGCTGACCGGCATCAACTCGGTCATGTACTACGGCACGCAGCTGCTCACCAATGCCGGGCTCGATTCCGGTGTCGCGATCATCGGCAACATCGCCAACGGAGTCTTCTCGCTGCTGGGCATCTCGCTGGGCATGTTCCTGCTCAACAAGCTGCCGCGTCGGGTCATGTTCCTCACCGGTTACGCCCTCATTGCGTTCTTCCACATCCTCATCGCGCTCACCGCCGTCGTCATTCCGCCGGGACCGGGTCAGGCGTGGACGGTTCTCGTGTTCCTCGTCCTCTTCGTATTCTCGATGCAGGGCACGGTCGGGCCGCTGACCTGGTTGATGCTCTCCGAGATCTTCCCGATGAAGATCCGCAGCTTCGCCATGGGCATCTGCGTGTTCGTGCTGTGGATCATGAACGCCATCGTCGCCCAGTTCTTCCCGCCGCTCATCGAGGCGATGGGAATGACGGCGACATTCAGCATGTTCGCCGGCTGCGCCGTGCTCGCCTTCATCTTCCTGTTCCTCCTTCTTCCCGAGACCAAGGACAAAGATCTGGCCGAGTTCGAACGCGAGTTCAAGGCGAAGTACGGCAGAAAGTAAGGAGTCAACATGTCAGTCGCAGTAGCCGTCACCGACAGCCCTGAGGGACGCACGGCACTGGACAGTGCCGTCGCTGAGGCCAGGGCACTGAACACGGGCCTGCTCCTCATCAACCTCACCCTCCATGACCTCACCGATGATGAGATTCCTCGTCACCTCGAAGTGAAGCTGATCAACCGGTCCGGGCGCGGGGATCGTGATCCCGTCACCGCGGTCCTCGATGAGCTGCGCGATCACGTCGCCGAGGTGGATCGCCTCGTGCTCGGTGTGCGCAGTCGCTCCCGTGTGGGCAAGGTCCTGCTCGGCTCCGTGGCCCAACGCCTCATCCTCCGCTCCCCTGTCCCCGTGCTCACCGTTCGGGTGCCGGAGGCTGCGAAGAAACGCTGACCGGCAACGTGCTGAGCTCAGCCGGCTGTCAGTGTTCGTTTGACGCCGATGATCGTCGCGAGCGCCAGGCCGAGGATGCCCACGAGGAAGGCGGGCGCTCCGTAGCCGCCCCAGGAGGAGATGGCCGTGCCGAGGTAGACGATGAACAGTGCGGCCGAGACCCACACCATCATCCGCTCCGACTCACGGAAGATCTGCTGCGCGTTCTCCTCAGTCACGACAACCGGGAAATTGAGCATCTGCGGCCGCGTGGACAGCCAGGACGTGGCGCCGATGAGGGCAGCGAGCAGGCCGACGATGACGAACACCGTCCAGCTCGGACCATAGCCGTCGGCCATGCCGGCGAGGTTGAAGTGGGTGGGAATCAGATCAGGCAGCATCGGGTAGCTGACCAGCACAACGACTGAGAGCACAGCGGTCGCAATCAGCGTCGCGCGTCGGATCCACCTGGTTGCGGTTCCGGTCTCGAATGTCGTCGCATAGTTCTGCTGCCCCACCATGCGACGATCGTACCCTCTGCGCGCTGGCCCCTTTGGGCTCCGTCTCCGGCAGTGGCATAGGGTGGACAGCGATCACACGGGCAGCGGACGCAAAGGAGCAGTCATGACAGACATGACGGTGGAGAACTCGGCGGCCGACCGCCTCGAATCCGCACTGTCGGGACGAATCGACCGGTCCGCGATGGACGAGATCGCGGATCTCACGCATCAGATTCCACTCCCCGAACTGACCCGTCTCGTCCACACGAGCACTCCGCTGCAGTCGGCGGTCCTCTTCCGCATCTTGGATAAGGATGACGCTCTCGCGGTCTTCGAGAATCTTCCGCCGGGTTATCAGGCGGAACTGATCCAAAGCCTGCGGGAACCGGAGGTCGCCCACATCGTCGAAGGCCTCGATCCCGATGACCGTGCCGAACTCTTCGGCGAACTTCCCGCCAACGTCGCCCGCAGGCTGATGAGCGGCCTCGATGCCGAAGAACGAGAGATGACGACCGCGGTCCTCGGCTACCCGAAGAAGGCGATCGGCCGCTACATGTCACCCGAGGTGCTCAGCCTCCACGAGGATTGGACGGCCGCCGAGGCTATGGAGGTCGTCCGCGCCCGCATCGACGGTCCTGAGACCGTCTACCTCCTGCCCGTCGTCGGGGTCGGTCGTGTCCTCTTGGGCGTGGTGTCCCTGCGCAACCTCATCGCCGCCGAGTCCGAGGGTCTTGTCGGGGACATGGTGCGTGAATCGATCAGCACGCAGGCGCTGACCGATCGTGAGGTCGCCTCACGTGAGTTCCTCTCCCACCGGCTCATTGCGATGCCGGTCGTGGACAAGGAGGACCGCCTCGTCGGGATCCTGACCATGGACGATGTCCTCGACATCGTTGATGAGGAGGACGCCGAGGACATCGCCCGGTCCAGCGGTTCCGAACCTCTCGACCGCTCCTACCTGTCCTCGACGATCTTCCGCCTGGTCAAGAGCCGCATCGTATGGCTGTTGGTCCTCGCGGTCTCCGCGATCCTCACCGTCCAGGTTCTCGAGGTCTATGAGGACCGGCTCGATCAGGTCGTCATCCTCGCCCTCTTCATCCCTCTGCTCACCGGCACGGGAGGCAACACCGGCAACCAGGCCGCAACGACCGTGACCCGAGCGCTGGCCGTGGGCGAAGTGCGGATCCGCGACCTCGGGAAGGTCATCTGGCGCGAGCTGCGGGTCGGTGCGCTGCTGGGCGCTGTGCTCGGTGGTCTGGGATTCATTGTCGCCGGGCTCGTCTATGGGCGGGCGATCGGGCTGGTCATCGGCCTCACCCTGCTGTCCGTGTGCATCATGGCCGCGACTGTAGGCGGGCTGATGCCGATCATCGCCAAGCGCGTCGGGGCGGATCCGGCGGTCTTCTCCAACCCGTTCATCTCCACCTTCTGCGACGCCACCGGCCTGATCATCTACTTCACCATTGCGACGACGATTCTGGGGCTCAGCTGAGGCCCGACGAACACCCAGCCGCCACGAGATGTCAAGATTTTATTGACACATTGAAAGTGTCAACTTAGCCTTGACGCATGACCTCATTCAACTTCTTTGCCATCACCGAAGACCGCCCCTCGACCCGCTGGCAGATACTGTTCGATACCGTGTGGCCCGCCTACCGGGCGTGGTATCTCCGCGACGGGGACACCGCCCGCCCCAGTTTGGCTACGGCCGAGGCCAAACTGCGCGAACACATGCCCGAACTCGTCCCCACCTGGCAGCGTCTGGTCGAACTCGCACGCGGGGACGAGACCGCGGCTCGCATGCTCACACTGTGGAACCCGCCGCGTTTCCTGCCCGGGTGTTCACAGGTTGCCCTGCAATCCCCTGAGCCAGCGCTGGTACGCAACTACGACTACGGGTTGGAGCTGTTCGAACAGGTCCACGCCTCGACTCGCTTCGACTCCCGCCGGGTGATCGGGACCTCGGACTGCCTGTGGGGCCTGCTCGACGGAATGAATGAGGACGGGCTCGCCGTCTCCTTGGCCTTCGGCGGGCGGCCAGGCGACGGCGACGGCTTCGCCGCGCCGCTGGTCGTCCGCTTCCTCCTGGAGGTCGCCGGCTCCGTGCCGGAGGCCCTGCGCCGACTCGAGACGATACCGGTGTCCATGTTCTACAACCTGACCATGATCGATGCCCAAGGCACGTCGGTGACGGCCTACGTCGGTCCGGGAATGACCCCAGAGATCATCAACGATCCGGTTGCAACGAACCATCGCGGTCGCCACCCGGAATTCCCCGACCACGCGCGACGGTTCCGCAGCGTCGAGCGCCAGGACCTGCTCACCGAGGCAGTGGAGCAGGGATGCGATGTGCAGGAGATGGCCCAGACGATGCTCAGCCCCGGAGTCTTCAGCGACGACTACGACAACGCCTTCGGCACCCTGTACACTGCCGTCTATCTGCCGCTGCGTGGCCAGGTCGAATATCATTGGCACGACCGCAGCTGGACCCGCAGCCTGCACTCTACCGAGGAGATGATCATCGTGACCCTCGATGAAGACAGTCCCGAACCGATGCATGTCGACAGGCAGCCCGACAACCAGCCGATCGCGGATCCGGTCAGAGAATCGGCAGGCCCTGCTGTGGCCGATCTGCTCGACACGGCACGGCAGGCGGTCCACGATCTGTCCCATTCGCCGGACCCTGCGGCGTTTTCGGCGCTGCTCAGCCTCTCCGCCGAGGTCGGTGAGGCCTTGGGCACCAGTGCTCGCACGATGGCCGAGGACAATTCCTGGGCCCGGGTCGCCGAGATGGCCGACGTCAGCCGTCAGGCAGCCTGGCAGCGCTGGCGCTGAGCGTCCACACTCAACGGCCATAACCTCACGCCGACCACGCCGACCACAGCTGCGCGTAACGACCGTTCTCGGCGACGAGTTCCTCGTGACTGCCCTCCTCGATCACCTCGCCGTGTTCCATGACGAGGACCCGGTCAGCGGTCTCGGCCTGGCTGAGCCGGTGGGCGACGACGAGAGCCCCGCGGCCGGCCAATGCGGCACGGGCAGAGGCTTCGAGCACGTGAGCTCCCGCCGATCCCGCCTCAGCGGTGGCCTCGTCGAGGATCGCGAAGTCAGGATTCGCCAGCACCAGACGGGCGAGTGCGATCGTCTGCTCCTGCACCGCACTCAGACGGGTTCCGCCGTCACCGACCTCGGTGTCCAGTCCCTTGGACAGTTCGCTGACCCAACCGGCCCCGACCGTGCTCAAGGCTGCGGTGATCTGCGCATCTGAGGCATCCGGGACCGGCAGCGCCACGTTCTCACGCAGAGTGCCGTTGAAGGTGTGCACCTCCTGAGCGACCATCGTGATGTGGTTGCGCAGCACATCTTCCGGCAGATCGGTCAGTTCCACCATGTCCCCCGCCGAGGCGGCTGTGCCCGAATCGAGTCCGGCCCGTCCGCGGGTGGGCGCTGACAGACCCGCCGCGATCCGTGCGAGCGTGGACTTCCCGGCCCCTGTGGTGCCGACGACGGCGACGACTTCGCCGGGGTTCAAGCGCAGGCTCACGCCCTTGAGGACATGGTTGCTCGACTCCGGGTCCTCATCGTAGGTGAACCACAGATCGTCCAATACCAGTACGGGGCGGTCGATGCTGATATCGGTCGTCCGCCTCGGCGAGGCCGATGCTTCGTCGATGACGCCGACCATGCGGGTCAGCGAGGCACCGGCGGATTGGATCTGGTCGAAGAGGCCGACCAGGGCGCCGATGGGATTGAACAGGCGGTGGAAGACCAGAGCCGCGGTGGTCACGGCACCGGCGGTCGTCTCGCCAGCGAAGACCAGGACGAATCCGGCGATGAGGAGCAGGGAGAGCACGACAGCCTCGGCGCGGTTATTGCGTGAGAAGGCGCGGGTCAGGAAGCTGAACACGCCGATCGACAGGTCCCGGGCCTGCCCGGAGGCGGAGTCGATACGAGCCAGCTCCCCTGACTCAGCGCGGTAGGCACGCAGGGTCCGGGCACCTGTGAGACCGCCGAGGAGGCGACCGGCGCGGCGGCCGAAAGCAGCTCTCTCTTCTTTGTAGATCGGCTCCGACCTGGGCAGATACCACCGCAGGGTGAGCCAGTACATCGGCAGTGCCACGAGACCGACGAGGCCCAGACGCCAGTCGATCGCGGCCAAGCCGACGGCGGAGACGATGACGATGAGCAGTGATTCGACGACGAGTGGCAGCACCTGCGCGGCCGCCTCGCTGATCTTGCGAGAGTCGTCGGCGACGCGGGAGACCAGGTCTCCGGTGCCAGTCGATTCGATGCGCTGGGATTCGAGCCTGAGTGCGGATTCGACGACCTGTGTGCGCAGGTCACCGACGATGGGCATCGCGATATGGGCCAGCGCCCACGCGCCGATCCAAGTGCCCAGCGCCATGACCACGCCTGCGATGGCCACTGCTGTCGCACACGTGATGACGACGTCAGAACCGGCGCCGGCAGGGAGCTCGTCGACGAGGCGACCGATCGCCCATGGCCCCACGAGCCCGGCGCCGGCGTTGGCGATTCCGGCGAGGACGAGGATGACGAGCCACCCCCACCGTGCGCGAAGGAGCGGGGCCAGATGCGCGAACGAGCGGCGTCTGGAAGCGATCGCCAGGGTGGTCTGCTCGCTCATCGGGTCACCGCGTTTCGATAGGCCTCGGCAGACGTGTTGTCGGCGTCCGCGTCTGCGGCGGCGAGGAGGTCGGCATGCTTCCCCACGAGGCTCGGGCCCGTGGTGGGCGCGAACACGACGGTCTCGGCGGCGGCGAGGAATGCCGGTGAGCTGGTGAAGATGAGCGTTGCGGCGGCGCTGCGTGAGCTGCGCAGCTTCTGGAGTCCGGCCGCTATCCGTGCTTCGGTGACGGCGTCGACCGCAGTGGTCGGTTCATGAAGGACGAGGATGCGGGGATCGGCGTGCAGGGCGCGAGCCAAGGCCACCCGCTGACGCTGGCCGCCGGAGAGGTTGCCTCCGAGTTCCTGGATGCGGTGGTCGAGTCCGGCGTCGACGAGGTCGAGGAGTTCATCGGCACCGGAGGCCGCCAGCACCTCGGCGGAAACGGGTGCATTGTCGGTGCCGAGAATCATGGTGACATTGGAGCGGATCGTGCCTTCGAACAGGTCGACAGTGTGGGGTGAGACGACCATCTGGTCCGGTCCGGTCCCGCGGGCGTGAGTGCTCAGGGCCGCGATCAGCGCAGCCTCCGACTCGGGCGCTTCTGCGACGATGCAGGTCAGGGAGCCGAATGTGGTGGTGAAGTCGACCGTGCGGTCCTCTCCCAGGGCCCAATCGCGGATGCTGATCGCCTCGTTGTCGATGTCGATGGTCGGTGCGGCAACGTCGTTCGGTGCTGTCGTCGATTCGGCGCCGTCGATGTCCCCCAGAAGCTGGGAGATCCGCTGGGCGGCTCCATGGGATTGGGCGAAGAGTCCGACGATCTCGGCCAGCGCGCGCATCGGTTCGGTGAGGAACGCTGTCATGCCGAGGATGCCGATGAGCGCCCCGACGCTCATCTGGCCGTCGATGAGGCGCAGACCGGCGACGATGAGGACGATTGCGAGCACGAACGACATGACGAGGGCGCCGAGCCCGGCGAGCCGTCCGGTCCTCTCACCGGTGGCGATGCCGGCGGTCGCGGCCTCGTCCGAGGTGTGTCGGTAGCGGTTCACGGCCCAGGTCTCTCCGCCCATGGCCTTGATCACGCGCAGACCGTGCATGAGGTCGGAGGCCGAACGGCCTGCGCGTGCCACCGCTTCAAGCTGCGCATTGGCTTTCGTAGACACGGATCGTCCGGGCAGGGCCACGATGAGGAGGCCGATGGGTACGGCGATGAGGACGACGAGTCCGGTCACGGGGTCAGCGATGAGGAGGAAGACGGCGGCTGTGATCATGCCCAGCACCGAAGCGATCCCCCGCCCCAGCTGGGCGAAGGACTGTGCCGCGGTGTCCGCGTCTGCCGAAGCGATCGAGAGGACTTCGCCGGAGGCTCGGTCGGGTGGAAGGCTCGCCGAGGTGAGAGCCGCATGGGTGATCTCGACGCGCAGAGCGTGCGCCTCGTGTTCGCGGGCAGAATTGCACAATCGTGCACCGAATCTGTAACCGAGGCTGAGCACGGTGAACAGCAGGCCGATGCCGATGATCGAGACGAGGAGCATCGGAAGGGAGAGCGGGATGATCGCGACGTCGACGACGATGCCGATGGCGACCGGGACGAGTGCCTCACAGACCTGCCACAGCGACAGGGTGATGGCTCCGGGCACGAGCAGTCGGAGGCGACGCCGGGCGGCTCTGCGCAGCAGCATCGAACCTGATGAGGGAGTCTTCGGCACGAAGGCTACCCTAACATTGTGCGACGGACCGCGGAGTTCCGCACTTGGGCTTACGATGGCTTCATGGGCACAAGGCTCGATGACAACATCTCATCCGCAGCCGACCGCACCATCGTCATCACCGGTGGCAACAGCGGAATCGGACGGACGGCAGCATCCATGCTCGCAGGCATGGACGCCCAAGTGGTGCTTGCTGTACGCAACTTGGACAAGGGACGCGCTGCGGCCGAGACGATGCGCGGAACAGTCGATGTACGACATCTCGACCTCGCCGACCTCGCTTCGGTGCGTGCCTTCGCTGAAGATTTCACCGACCCCATCGACATCCTCATCAACAATGCAGGGATCATGGCCCCACCCTTGGGTCGCACTGCTGACGGATTCGAATCCCAGTTCGGCACAAACCACCTCGGCCATTTCGCGCTGACCAACCTGCTTCTGCCCCAGATCCGCGATCGGGTGGTCACCATCTCCTCGATCGGGCATCGGATGGGGACCATCGACTTCGATGATCTCAGTTGGGAACACAGACCGTATAGACCGATGGCGGCCTACGGGCAGTCAAAGCTTGCGAACCTCCTCTTCACCTCCGAACTCCAGCGACGGCTCTCCGAGGTGTCCTCCTCTGTCACCGCGACCGCGGCCCATCCGGGGCTGGCGGCAACGAATCTCTACCGACAGCGGGGGAACCGACTGCTCGCGTCAGTCACCGAAGCCGTGATCGGTCTGATCTCACAGGACGAGCAGCAGGGCGCCGTGCCGACGCTGTGCGCAGCCACAGCTGACATCCCGGGCAACAGCTACGTCGGCCCGCGCCGTTTCAAAGAGACTTTCGGACAGCCGAAACTCGTCGGCCGCTCAGCTGCAGCCAAGGACGCCGAGGTTGCCCGACGCCTGTGGACGGTGTCGGAGGAGCTGACGGGAGTCAGGTTTCCGCTCTAGGTCGTGGAATTCATCGCGCGACGCTTTTTCAACACCCCGTCCAATTGCCTCCCGGCCTACCGAAACGCCTGCTCACCGGTGATGTGACGGCCCAGAATCAGAGTGTGCACCTCATCCGTGCCTTCGTAGGTGCGCACCGATTCGAGATTATTCGCATGCCGCAGCGGTGAGTATTCGAGTGTGATGCCGTTGCCGCCGAGCATCGAGCGGGCCTCCCGGCAGATGGCGATCGCCTCGCGGCAGTTATTGAGTTTTCCGACCGAGATCTGGACCGGATCGAGCGTCCCGGCATCCTTGAGGCGACCGGTCTGCACGGCCACAAGGATCCCTTTCTGGATCTCGAGCACCATATTCACCAGCTTCTGCTGAGTGATCTGATAGCCGGAGAGTGGTTTGTCGAACTGCATCCTCTCCTGCGCATACTTCAGAGCCACCTCGTAGGAGTCGCGGGCGGCGCCCATCGCGCCCCACATGATTCCGTAACGGGCCTCATTGAGGCAGGAGAACGGCCCCTTGAGTCCTCGGACTTCGGGCAGGACCGCCTCGGCGGGGAGATGGACCTCGTCAAGGGTAATGTCGCACTGGATGGAGGCGCGCATCGACAGCTTCTGCTCAATCGGGGTCGCTTCAAAGCCTTCGGTGTCGGTGGGGACGAGGAAGCCGCGGATGCCTTCGTCGGTCGCGGCCCAGATGACGGCGATGTCGGCGATCGAGGCCAGCCCGATCCACCTCTTGACACCGTTGAGGGTCCAGGTGCCGTCGTCGCCGCGCACGGCAGTCGTGGCCATTGATCCGGGGTCGGACCCGGCGGTGGGTTCGGTCAGACCGAAGCAGCCGATGATCTCTCCCTTGGCCATCCCCGGCAGGTACCGGTTCTTCTGCTCTTCGGACCCGAATTTGTGGATCGCGGACATAGCCAGGGATCCCTGCACGGACACGAAGGTCCGCAGTCCCGAATCACCGGCTTCGAGCTCCATGGCCGCGAGGCCGTATTCGACGGCGGTTCGCCCGGGGCAGCCGTAGCCGTGCAGATGCATGCCCAGCAGTCCGAGCTCGCCCATCTCGGCCACGATCTCGCGGGGGAAGATGGCGTTCTCATACCAGTCGGCGATGTTCGGACGGAAACGCTCATCGACGAAGGCCCGCACCTTGTCGCGAAGTTCGATCTCGGACTTGCTGAGGAGTCCTTCGAGATTGAGGAGGTCGGACTTGTCGAGGTCGGCGGCGTCCTGCGCAGTGGCGGTCGTAGTCATTTCAGGCTCCTGTGGTGGCTGGGTGTGGGTGGGCGGCGGCGTCGAGGATGTCGTGAGTATCTGCTCCGAGCTCCGGTGGCGCGGAACGCACGGGTGGGCGGACTCCGTTGAAGTTGACGGGGAATGCCACCTGCCGCATGGGTCCGGCGGTGGGATGGTCGACCGTCTGGACCATCCCGAGGGCTTCGGTCTGCGGATCGGAATAGACCTCGTCGAGGTGTTTGATCGGTGCGGCGGGAATGCCGGTGGCCGAGAACTTCGCGCACCAATGCTCGACGGTGTTTGTGCGCAGGGTGCGGGAGAGTTCCGCGTTGAGGTATTCACGGTTCTCGACTCGACCACGGTTGACCGACAGGCGTTCGTCGCCGCCGAGGTCTGGTCGGTCGATGGCTGTGCAGAGCCGCTGCCACAGGGAGTCGTTGCCGATGGCGATGACGAAGTAGTCATCGGCGGCCGGGTAGGCCTGATAGGGCACGAGGTTGGGGTGGCCGGAGCCCAGCGCGTGTGGGCGTTTGCCGTCAGCGAAGTAGTTCGTCGCCCAGTTCACGTGCAACGCCAGCTGGCCTTCATAGAGGGAGGTCGTCAGGTATTGGCCCTTGCCGGTCCGGCTGCGTTCGAAGAGCGCGGAGACGATGCCGATGATGCCGAACAGCCCCGCACCCAGATCGCCCATGGCGAACCCGGACTTCATCGGTGGCCCCCCGGCCTCTCCGGTCAGGGACATGAGTCCTCCGCGAGCCTGGGCAACCATGTCGTAGCCGGGTTCATCGCGCATCGGCCCGTGGTCTCCGTAGGCGGAAATGTGGAGGATGACGAGGTGCGGGAATCTGGCCGAGAGCTCTTTGTAATCGAAGATCTGCTGCAGCGAGCTGCCCGGTCGGAAGTTCTCGACCAGCACATCGGCCTCAGCCAGCAATTCGTGGACCTGCTCCTGGCCCCGATCGGATTTGAGGTCAATCGTCACAGACTTTTTGCTGTGGTTCGCGGCGTGGAAGTACGTGGCATCGGCGCCCACAGTCGGTGGGCCCCAGGCTCGGGTGGGGTCTCCCCCATCAGGATGCTCGACCTTGATGACCTCGGCACCGAGATCGGCCAGGGACATCGTGGCATAGGGACCGGCGAGGATCTTCGACAGGTCGATGACGCGTACACCCGCGAGCGGTCCAGTGAAGGTCTCGTCGGCAGTGAGGGCTTCGTCGTGTGCTGCTTCTTCTGCTGTGGTTCTCATGTGATGCTCCGATGGTTGAGGTGGCTTCAGGCCACGGGTGTAGGAGTTGAGACGGTGCCAGCCGAGACAGATTCGCTGGTCAGACTCGCCCCATCGACGATGTCCTCGAAGTGGGACAGGATTTCGACCACGGCGGACTCGTCACCCGTGATGTTGCTGCCGATGAAGGTCTTCGCGACGAGCAGCTTGCGGAAGTTGCCGTCACGGGTGGCTTCGGCATCGGCCTGCTCGAGCAGCAGGGTAGCCATAATCAGCTGTGCCAGATCATCGGCATACCCACCGATGAGAGCTTCGGCGGCTTCGGATTCGGCGCTCACAATGGCGTCACCGCGGTCGACGATCGCGCTCCATCTGGTCAGGAGCTCACTGACCTCAGGACCCGCCTCGGCGAGGGTGATGGTGTTCAGCTTCTCCGTCATCGTGTTCGCCAAGAGTCGGTGCGTGTCTTGTTTGCGCATGCAGCGCAGCACGTCGAGGGCGATGACGTTGCTCGAGCCTTCCCAGATGGAGCCGAGGTGGGAGTCGCGGACGAGGCGGGCATCGGGCCATTCCTCGATGTAGCCGCGGCCGCCGCGGACCTCCATCGCCTCCCCGGTGACGAACCGGGCACGTTTGCAGATGTAGTGCTTGGCCAGCGGGGTGAGTACGCGGATCTGCGCGGCCGCGGAATCGTCACCGGCATCGGCCCGTTGCAGCATGTCACCGCAGTAGAAGACGAGTCCGAGTGCGGCTTCGGCCTCGGCCTGCAGCGGCAAAAGTGTCATGCGCATCAGGGGTGCCTCAATGAGGGTCTTGCCGAAGACCACACGTGTGCGGGCGTGGGCGAGCGCTTCGTTGATCGACCGGCGCATGAGGGCTGTGGCACGCATCGCGTTGGACAGGCGGGAGGTGTTGACCATCTCCGCCATCTGCCGAAATCCGCGCTCGAGCGCCCCGACCTGGACGGCATAGGCCCCGTCGAGAGTGACTTCGCCGCTGGGCATCGACCGGGTACCGAGCTTGTCCTTGAGCCTGTCGATGACATATGAGTTCTTCGTCCCGTCCGGACGGTGCTTGGGCAGCATGAACAGTCCGACTCCGCGTGTGGTGTCATCGCCGCCGGGGAATCTGGCGAGGGTGAGGATGATGTCAGCGTCGGGATTCGAGGCGAACCATTTGCGCCCGGACAGGGCCCAGTTCTCGCCGTCGCGTTCGGCCACCGTCGAAGTCTGAGCGATGTCCGTGCCGGCATGGATCTCGGTCATGAACATCGCACCGGTGAACCGACGTTCGGGATCGGTCGAGATCAGACGATCAATTGCCTCGGCGATCTGCTCCCCGTCACCGAACTTCCGCAGGGTCCGGGCAGCGGCATCGGTCATGGACACGGGGCAGGCCAGACCGAACTCGGCCTGGACGAAGACGTAGGAGAGGATGTATTTGACCAGGTGGGGTGGTACGTCGTCCCAGCCGTGGAGGCCGCGGTGTGAAAGGGCGGAGAGGCCGTATTCCTCGTAGGCGGCCTTCTGCAGCTCCTGGTAGCTGTGGTGGTAGTCGATCGTGTCGACGCGATCGCCCTCGCGGTTGAACTGTTCCAGCGTCGGCGGGTTCTTGTCCGCAACGTCGGCCAGCGGAGCGAGGCGCTGCGCTGCATCGGCGCCAAGTGCAGTGAGCACCGGAGCGAGCAGCTCTCGATCTGCTGACTCAAGGTAGGTCTCGATGAGGGGCTGCAGGGCCGGATCGAGGTCGACGTAGTTCATGGTTCCTTACTGTTCCACTTGTATTACACGGCGTCCAAGACGTAATCTCATGGTCATTATTTGCGATTCTTTATCAATGCTCGGCTGTCTGCGGATACGGCCGAACGACAACGAAAGCGGGCACCATGGAACTGCGGCATTTCTCGGCTTTCCTCGCCGTCGCACAGGAGTTGCACTTCGGACGGGCGGCGGAGACCTTGCACATCGCGCAGCCGGCCTTGAGCCAGATGATCCGCGCCCTCGAGAAGGACCTCGACGTGCAGCTGTTCGAACGGACAACGCGCCGGGTGCGACTGACCTCCTCAGGTGAGGCGCTGCTCGAGCCCGCTCGCGCGATCCAGGCCCAGGTCGAGGGCGCGCGACGCATCGCCCGTGCTGCGAAGGAAGGCGTGGTCGGCCGGGTCCGGATCGGGTTCGGCGGCACGAGCGGCTATTCGATCCTGTCCCTGCTCGCCCGGGAGGTCGCGCACCGACAGCCCGGCATCACCCTGGAGATGCACCCACAGACGTATTCCGGTGAGTCGGCCTTGGCCGTTCGTGACGGGACCATGGATATGGGGATCATCTCCCCGCCAGCGCCGGCAGGCATCGCCGTCCACGTCATCCGGCAGGAACGGGTCATGGTCGCGGTCCCCACCAGCCACGAACTCGCCGGGGCGGAGAGCGTCTCCATGGCGGATCTGAAGGAGCAGCCGTTCATCACCTACGCGCCTTCGCACGGTTCGCAGGTGCGGGAGGCGATGATGCGCCTGGCCGATCAGGCCGGCTATCTTCCGCACATCGCGCAGGAGGCACCGGATCCCTACAGCCTGCTTGCGCTCGTCGGAGCGCAGGTCGGAATCGCGATCGTCGTCGAGTCCTCGAATCACATCCGCATCGACGGTGTCACCTATGTTCGCCTCGCCGAGGGTGGGGATGCGTTCACATTGGCGCTCGGCTGGCGCCGCAACAATCCTTCGAAGGCCCTGGCCCGGGTCGTCGAGATCGTGCAGGAGATCCTGCCCGAGGCGCAGCTACCGAAAACAAATTGAGCCGGAGCGCACCTCCCGCTAAAACTTCCCGACGTCACTAAAACTCCCCGGCGCCACGCGAAATCAGTGACGTCGGGGAGTATTAGTGGGGTAGGAAGGGCGGGCGAGTGCTACCAGCTGATCACGTGTGGGACGCTGACGTGCTTGAGCCCTTCGAGTCCGAACTCGAGTCCGAAGCCTGACTTCTTCACACCGCCGAAGGGAATCCGCGGATCCACGGCACCGTGCTTGTTGATCCAGGTCGATCCTGCTTCCAGGCGGGCCGCGACCTTCTTGCACTCTTCGAGGTCGCTGCCCCAGACCGAGGAGCCGAGGCCGACCTCGAGTTCGTTGGCCCAGCCGATGGCCTGTTCCAGGTCGGTGTACTTGATGATCGGCAGAGCCGGGCCGAACTGCTCCTCTGCGACCAGCGGGTTGTCGTTGTCGATGTCGGCGACAAGCGTGGTCGGGTAGAAGTATCCGGGCTGGTCCGCGACAGGATCTCCCCCGGTGAGCACCCGGGCACCGGAGTCCTTGGCTGCCTGGACGAGCTTGGCGACGATGTCGTACTGCGCCTTGTTCTGCAGCGGCCCGAGCACGTTCTCCTCTTCGAGGCCCACGCCCATCGGTGACTGTTTGGCCACCTCGACGAGGGCATCGCAGACCTGGTCGTAGAGGGATTCGGGCACGTAGAGGCGCTTCATCGCCGCACACGTCTGACCGGTGTTGATGAACGCACCCCAGAACAGGTCACCGGCAATGGCCGCAGGATCGGCGTTTTCGAGCACGATTCCGGCGTCGTTGCCGCCCAGCTCTAGGGTCAGTCGGGCCAGAGTATCGGCGGCCGATCGCATGATTGCCTGACCGGTCTTCGTCGATCCGGTGAACATGATCTTGTCGACATCTGCGTGGGAGGTCAGGGCCGCGCCGACCTCGCCGCCGCCGGGGACGACGGTGAGAACGTCGGCGGGCAGGACCTGGTTGATGACTGCGACGAGTGCCTGCACCGACAAAGGCGTGTATTCCGAGGGCTTGAGAACGACGGTGTTGCCCATCTTCAACGAGGGGGCGAACTGCCACACGGAGATCATCATCGGCCAGTTCCAGGGCCCCACTGCTCCGATGACGCCGACGGGTCCGTAGTGGAGTTCGGCGTGGGTCTCCTCATCCTCGACAAGAACTTCAGGCTCGAGCTCGAAGGCGGCATTGGCCCGCAGCCATGCGGCGCAGGCGCCGACCTCGAAGCGGGCATTGGGTCCGTTGAGCGGCTTGCCCTGTTCACGCGAGAGCAGCTCGGCCAATGCCTCGGCGGAGGCTTCGACCGCGTCAGCGGCCCGGTTCAGCAGATCGCTGCGCTCCTTCGACGTCCGCGACGCCCATTCGGGCTGAACCTTGCGTGCAGCTGCAACGGCGGTGTCGATGTCGGCGGTGCTGCCTTCACGGGTGCGACCGACGACCTCGCCGGTGGCAGGATCGAGCAGTTCTCGACCGTTGGGGTCTTCGATGGTCGACAGCAGTCCTGCGAAAGTGGTGAGGTCGGTGCTCATGATTCTCCTTTTCTGGGTGTGGAACAAGTAGTTGCGGGAATTACGGATCGGTCGGGTTGGAGTCTCATCCCAGGCTTCCACCTGTGCC
Organism: Brevibacterium sp. UCMA 11752; assembly: GCF_021532235.1. Classification (NCBI taxonomy): domain Bacteria; kingdom Bacillati; phylum Actinomycetota; class Actinomycetes; order Micrococcales; family Brevibacteriaceae; genus Brevibacterium; species Brevibacterium sp. UCMA 11752. The sequence goes on from NZ_JACBOS010000003.1 coordinate 4,127,952, forward strand.
GATACCTGCATAGAGCTGTGGGCGCCTCGACCGGAGGACGAAGGTCCAAGCTGTGCCGATGATGCCAGGCACAAGCACAATGGCGGGCAGCAGCCAGGAGAGCACCGAGGTGCCTTCGAGGCCGATGAGGACGTTGAAGTTGATGACGATGGCGATGAACAGAACGATCAACCCGATCGCTGAGAGCCCTGGTGCGATCGCCCTGGTCCACAACGAATATTCGTGTGAGTGAGAGCGCAGGAATCCGACCACGGCCAGCGCGGTCAGCGCCATGAGCAAGACGAGTCCGAATGCGCCCATGTTCGTCAGCCAGGTGAAGAGGGTGACAACAGGGAAGAGCGGATCCTCACTGCCGGCGCCGACGAATGCGAAGACGAGGATGACGATGAGAGCGATCCCTGACTGGGCCAGAGACCCGGCAACGGGTGCACCCGCTCGGCGGGAGGTTCTGGCGAGGACGGTCGGCAGCACCCGATCACGGCCGAGGGCGAAGAAGTAGCGGGCCACAATGTTGTGGAAGGCGACGAGCGCGGCCAGCAGTGAGGTGAGGAAGAGCAGGTTGGACAGGTCGACGAACCAGACCGGGGCATGCTCACCGAGGAAGACGAACATGAGATCCGGACCGAATTCTTGAGAGCGTCCGACGACGTTCGAGACACCTTCGCCCACGGTCATCGCCCAGGCGGAGAAGGTGTAGAACACGGCGATGATGCTGACTGCGATGATCGTCGCCCGGCCTGCTGTGCGCTTGGGGTCCTTGACCTCTTCGTTATAGATCGCGCCGGATTCGAAGCCCATGAACGCTGCGATCGAGAATGCCAGAGCCGCGCCGACTCCGGGCGCGAAGAGCTGGTCGGGCAGCAGTCCGTCGGCGGTGACGCCTTCGGGACTGTGACTGAAACCGATGATGTCGAAGACGATGACGACGAGGAACTCGGTGCCGACGATGATACCGAGGACCTTCGCGGAGAAGTCGACACGGCTGATGCCCATGAGTCCGACGATCACCCAGGCGATGAGCGCACAGATCCACCAGGCGACCTGCAGACCGAAGAGGGAATCGAGGAAGGAGGAGAAGACGAAGCCGAACATTCCGGCGATGCCGATCTGCATCGAGTTGTAGGCCACCAGCGCGGTCAGGGCCGCGCCCATCCCCACGGGCTTTCCCAGCCCTTTGGAGATGTAGGCGAAGAAGGCACCGGCATTGTGCACGTGTCGGCTCATGGCCGCATACCCGATCGCGAAGAGGACGAGAATGATGCCGAGGACGACGAACGACAATGGGATTCCGAGGAGACCGGTGACCGCGAAATTGCTCGGGACACCGCCGGCGACCACGGTCAGGGGCGCCGAGGCCGCGATGATCATGAAGACGAGAGCGACTGTGCCGATCCGGCGCGAGTCGAGACCCGCGGTGGCTGGTTGATGGGATGCGCTGTCAGGTTCGCTGCCAGTGCTGAGATTCACGCCCATGTGATCCCCCTTACGATAGTGGCTGTATCGTCAGGTTCTCTCATCGGCCCTATCAGTGTCTTGGCTCTGGAGGCAGCACTCTTGTCTTTCGGCGCAGACAACACCGCGTCGATGGCTGCTGACCCGAGTCAGCGCAAAGCGCTGCGACGGAACTGCGCGGGAGGCGATCCCACGACGTTGCGGAAGAGCCTCGAGAAGTGGGCAGGGTCGCTCAGACCCCAGCGAGCGCCGATAGCGGCGACGGGGACCTGTACCTGCAGTGGGTCGGCGAGGTCGTGGCGGCAGCGAGCGATCCGGCGGCGGCGAATCTCACTGGAGACCGTCTCACCACTGCCCTCGAAGATCTGGTGGAGGGCACGTACCGACATGAAGTGCGCGGCGGCGATCGTCGACGGCGTCAGCTGCGGATCGGCGAGGTGGTCCTCGATGTAGGTGGTGATCTGCGACCACAGTCGCTGCCTCTCCCCCGGCGCCTCTGCCGCAGACAGCTCATCGGCCATGACCGTGGTGAGCAGGTCGACGACGTTGCCGGCCAGCCGGATACCCACGGATCGGCTGAGCGTGGGCAGCATGGCCCCGGCCTGAGTGATGAGCTGGGTGGCAGCCGCACCGAGCTGATGGTCAGCGCCGATCGAGGTGGCCGTGAGCTGACGGACAGTATCGGTGGGCAGATTGACCCGCGTCTGCGGGAACATCATGACATAGGACGAGAAGTCACAGTCGAAGCTGAGCGTGTAGGGCCTCGAGGTGTCATAGATGGCCAGAGACCCAGGCGCCAGAGACACTTCCCGTCCGTCTTGGACGAGCAGCCCATGCCCCTTGAGCTGGAGCGAGACCTTGTAGTAGTTCGCCCCGCCTGCCCTCTGGGCGCCGGCGCCGGTGCCGGTGCCGGTACCAATATCGGTATCGGTATCGGTATCGGTATCGGCGGAGATGAGGCTGGGTGTGCGCAGCACTGCGTGAGGGTTGGCGCTGATGTGGGACATGACCACGGAGTCGTAGTCACGAGCGCTGATCGCGCCCCGGAAGCCGCCGCGGCGCTGGGGCTCGGTGTCCAGCGGCACGAAGGAGTCCGAGACGAGGGACTTCCACCCATCGAAGTCGGAGGCTGTGCTCTCAAGTAACATCTTCGTCCTCTGCAGAAACGACCGATCGTCGACCTCTGCGTCGGCGACCGCTTGGCGCTCACTCTATCCCCAACCGCGCAGGGAGTCACGAGCGTTCCAGGATTTACCGACCGAATGGTCAAGATCATCGCTCAGTCGCGCGATGACAAAGTCGAACTGGGCACGGAAGCCCGCGAAGTCGACGGTCTCACCACCGATCATCGCGGCGGTCTGGGCACCAAGCAGATATGTCAGGAGGACATCGGCCGCGGGCTCGAGGACCACCTCGGCGGCCAAATCACCATCATCACGGGCCTGCCCGAGCCAACCGAGGATCCAGGTCCGCCACAGTGCCATGGTCTCGCGCGTGGTGCGGGCATGATCGGGACTTTGGGCCACCTCGGCGAAGAAGGACAGGACGACCCTGGCCTCGTCGTGGAGCTCGGGCGTGATCGGCAGGACCTCCGAAGCGAAGGCCCGCAGCGCCGCGAGGCCGCGCAGATGCCCAGTCGAGAGGCCGACGCGACGGTTCGTGGCCTCGAAGACGAACAGGTAGGTGGCCGCCAGCAGGTCCGACTTGGAGGCGAAATAGGACTTGAGCGCACCGTTGGCGAAGCCTGCCTCGGTGGCGATGTCGCGCATCGTCGCCCCGGCCAGGCCCTGCCGAACGATGATGCGCAGGGTCGCCTCGACGAGTTCACGACGACGCTGGTCGTGGTCCACGATCTTGGGCATGCTTCCTCCAGCCGCTCTTGACTTTATTTTCTACAAGCGTAGGTTAATACATGACTCAGCACACACATTACGTTGCAAAGGTGCACACATGTCCTGCCATTCAACCCCCGCCGAGCCGTCCGCTCCGAGCACCCCCACCCAGTTCACACTGCCGACCGAGGACGAGATCGCGACCGTCACCACGGTGCTGCGCGAGGCCGGGCACTTCCCCGCCGAGGCGCGCATGGCCTACGTCGGACTGCTCGATCCCGTGCGCGGCCAGGCCCGCACCGCCGCCGAGGTGGACCGCCGTTTCCGTGCCTTCATCATCGACAAGTCCGCTGGCACGGCCCGCGACATCATCGTCTCGGTCACGCATTCGACAATCGAGTCCGTGACCGAGGTGGACTCCGCCGCCGAAGGCGAGTTCCCTGTCATGGAGGAGGAGTTCGGAATCGTCGAGGAGGTGCTTGCCGCGGACCCGAAGTGGCAGGAGATCCTCGCCCGTCGCGGCCTGCCCGTCGAACAGGTGCGTGTGGCACCACTGTCCGCAGGCGTCTTCGAATACCCGGAGGAGAGCGGCCGGCGGATTCTGCGTGGCCTTGCCTTCCACCAACAGCACGAATCGGACTCCGCGTGGGCACATCCTATCGACGGTCTCGTCGCCTATGCCGATGTCACGAACAAGTCAGTCGATCAGATCCTCGACCTCGAGGATGTCCCGGTGCCTGCCGAACACGGGAACTACACCGACCCCGAACTGACCGGTCCGGTGCGCACCACACAGAAGCCGATCGAGATCACCCAGCCCGAGGGCCCGAGCTTCACCCTGTCCGAGGGCAATCACATCGAGTGGGAGAAGTGGTCACTCGACGTCGGCTTCGACATGCGTGAAGGTCTGATCCTCCACAACATCGCCTTCACCGACGGCGTGCGCACCCGTACGATCCTCGACCGTGCCGCCATTGCGGAGATGGTCGTGCCCTACGGCGATCCCTCACCGGTCCGGTCCTGGCAGAACTACTTCGACACCGGAGAGTACCTCGTCGGGCAATGCGCGAACTCACTCGAACTGGGGTGTGACTGCCTCGGTGACATCACCTACCTCTCCCCGTGGGTGGCGAACAACCTCGGCGAACCGCGACAGATCAAGAACGGCGTCTGCATGCACGAGGAAGATGCCTCGATTCTGGCCAAGCACTCCGACCTGTGGTCCGGTGTCGATTACACCAGACGCAACCGACGCTTCGTCGTCTCTTTCTTCACCACTGTCGGCAACTACGACTACGGCTTCTACTGGTACCTCTACCTCGACGGCACCATCGAGTTCGAGGCCAAGGCCACGGGAGTCGTGTTCACCTCGGCACTGCCGGAGGGATCGAGCGATTTCGCCTCGGAGATCGCGCCCGGGCTGGGTGCTCCGTTCCATCAGCATCTCTTCGGGGCGCGTCTCGACTTCGCCCTCGACGGCGGCAAGTGCCGAGTCGAAGAGGAGGACGTGGTGCACCTGCCGGTCTCCGAGACCAATCCGCGCGGCAACGCCTTCAGCCGCAAACGCACCGTGCTGGGCACGGAACTGGCGGCCCAGCGCGATGCCGATCAGTCGAAGGCTCGGACCTGGGTGGTGTCGAACCCGGAGTCGGTCAACCGCCTCGGCGAGCCTGTCGGGTACAAACTTCATCCCACGGGACTGCCGACCCTGCTGGCGGCCGAGGATTCCTCGGTTCACCGGCGGGCGACGTTTGCGTCGAAGGCGCTGTGGGTATCGCAGTATCACGAGGACGAACGCTATCCGACCGGCGATTTCCCGAATCAGCACCCAGGCCATGCCGGCCTGCCGGCGTGGACCGCTGCTGATCGCAACGTCGACGGTGAGGACATCGTTCTCTGGCACAGCTTCGGCCTCACGCATTTCCCCCGAGTCGAGGACTGGCCGATCATGCCCGTCGATACCGTCGGCTTCAAGCTGCGCCCGGAAGGGTTCTTCGACCGCTCCCCTGTCCTTGATGTTCCTGCGCCGGCCTCGGGTGGACACTGCGAAGGATCCGACGGCGGCTGCTGCGAGGGCTGAGGCTCTTACTCAGGACTCCGCTTTCAGAGGTGCGCGGCCCGCAGAGAGCGCAACCGGTCCTCCAGACTGCCGGTGCCTTCAGCGGCGAATGCGGGAGCATTCCCGGCGGTGTTCGGGTCGATGGCTGCACCGAGGCGGCCGAGCTCGACGAGGACTGGAATGACCTCGAGTCCGCGCTCGGTCAGCGAGTACCGACCCTGCTTGCCGCGGCCGACCTCCGATTTGCGGAGGAATCCGGCCGCAGTCAGGTCGGCCAGCCTGCGAGACAGGACAGGCGCGCTGATACCCTCATCGCTGCGGGCGAGCAGTTCCCGAAACGAACGTCGATCGCGCATCGCGATATCACGCAGAATCAGCAGGCTCCATTGGTCGCCGAGCATCTCCAGCGCACGGTTGATCGGGCAGTTCGACCGTGGGGTGGTGATCATGCGAGCTCCGAAGTGATTGCAAAGTGTTACTGGATAGCTCTAGAGTACTACTGGTAACAGAATGTAACTACCCATGCTTGCCAGGAGCTCACAATGAAGGCGTTCGTCCTCGAGAAGTACGGATCCCCACTGCGGCAGACCGAGATGCCCGTTCCGAGCCCCGCACCCCATGAGGTGCTTGTGCGCATGGTTGCGTCCGGCATCAACCATGCCGATGAGCGGCTCAGGGTCGGCGAGTTCAAAGCCCTCTTCCCTGTCAGCTTTCCCAAGGTCATGGGCGGCGAATTCGCTGGAGTCGTCGTCGAGGTCGGTGCCGCAGTCACCGATTTCACCGTGGGCGAGACCGTGTACGGATATGTGGGCTTGTCGGCCGCTGGAACCCTTTCGGAGTACCTCTCCGTCGACGCTCGGGCCATCGCACGTGCACCGGAATCGCTGAGCCTGGTTGAGGCCGCGGGTCTTCCCGTCGCAGCGCTCACGGCATGGCAGGCCCTGGTGGACATGGGCCACACGACAAAGGGACAGACGGTCCTCATCCACGGCGGAACGGGAGGTGTCGGCTCCATCGCGATCCAACTCGCCAAGCGCCTGGGGGCCACCGTGGCAACGACCGTCTCGACGAAGAACATCGATGCCGCTCGAGAACTCGGTGCCGACATCGTCATCGACTACACACGCGATGACCTTGTGCAGCGCCTTGACGGCACTCCGGTCGACCTCGTCCTCGACACGCAGGGCGGGACCACACTTCTGACTTCGCTTGAGGTGCTGCGCTCCGGTGGCACAGTCATCGGAGTCACGGGACCGCCAGAACCGATGTTCGCCCGCCGCATCGGAGTCAATCCGGTGGTCCGGCTGGCCATTCGAGCCATGAGTGCACGTGTGCGCCGCAGGGCACGCGCCCTCGGCGTCACCTACCGATTCCTGTTGATCGCTCCCGACGGCGCTGCCATGCAGAAAGTGGCGGAACTCGTCGACGATCGGATCCTGCGCCCGATCATCGATCGTGCACGGGCTTTCGACGAGACCCAGGAGGCACTGGACGATGTGCTCGCCGGTGGCACACGCGGCAAGATCGTGGTCACCACCGATCCGAAATCGGTGACCGCTCGTGGATGAGAAGTTCGCTTTGCAGCGCCCGACCACCTGGGCCTCGACACCCAATCGCCGCATCGTCGCCGGTCAGCATATGTTCGTCTATCGTGATCTGGGCCCGGATCGGGGCGTCCCGCTGGTCCTCCTCACTCACCTCGGCGCCACACTCGATGAGTGGGACCCGAGGTTCGTCGATGCAATGGCCACCGACCGGCGAGTCATCGCCGTCGACTTGCCCGGTGTGGGCGGTTCCACCGGCCAGGTCCCGGCCACCGTCGCAGAGATGGCGGATTCCGTCGAAGGATTCGTGACCACCCTCGGACTGACCCAGTTCGACCTGCTCGGTTTCTCACTTGGTGGTTTCATCGCACAGCAGGTGGCGCTGGAGGCCCCGGGGCTCGTGCGACGGCTGGTGCTTGCCGGCACTGGTCCTGCCGGCGGGGCCGGAATCGACCATCCGACCGGCGGCACCTATATCTACTGGGACATGGTTCGGGCCTCACTGGCCCGCACCGATGCGAAGGAGTTCCTCTTCTTCCCTCGAACTCGCGCAGGAAAAGCGGCGGCGCGGGCCTATCTTGCTCGCCTGCGTGAGCGGATCATGGACCGAGATGAGCCCATCTCACTCTCGTCCTTTCACCGTCAGATCTCGGTCATCGGAGCCTGGGGACGGGCAGCTCCCCAGGATCTGTCCCGCATCAGCGCCCCAACACTCATCGCCAATGGCGACCACGACCGGATGGTGCCCACCGCTCTGTCGCGCGATATGCATGCTCGCATCCCCGGCAGTGCGCTCATCATCTTCCCCGACTCCGGGCACGGCGGAGTGTTCCAACACGGAGATGAGTTCATCGCCGCGCTCCGCTCCCACCTCGGCACCGACGACTGATGCCCGCGCTGCGCAGGCTGGGCAGGACGGGCGCCTTCTGGGCCTCGGCATCGGTGCTTGCGCTGGTGCTGTGGTCGAGCGGGGCGCCGAGCGTGCTCTATCCGATCTACGCCCAGAAATGGAATCTGAGTCCGGCAATCATCACTTTGGTGTTCGCCGCCTATCAGCTTGCGCTGATCGTCGTCCTCCCGGTCTTCGGCAACCTCTCCGATCAGTTCGGGCGCCGTCTGGTGATGATCTGGGGCGTGGCACTGATCGCTGCCTCAGCCGTCATGTTCGCCATCGCCCCGAACGTCACGTTCCTCTTCGTCGGACGTGTGCTCCAGGGAGCCGGTTCCGGGCTGGCGATGGGTGCCGCGACGGCGTCCCTGGTCGAGAACAATTCGACGGGCAATGCCCGATTCGCCAGTTCTCTGGCGACCGTGTCGACGGCAGCCGGGCTCACCCTGGCGCTTGTGTTCAGCGGAGTGTTCGCCCGTTTCATCCCCATGCCTCTGTTCTGGAGTTACGTCCTCCTCCTGGGACTGACCATCACTGCCGGGATCGCGCTTGCTCTGACCCCGCACGATCGCCCCTCACAGACTCGCCGCTGGCGGCCCCAGGCTCTGCGCCTTGCTCCGGGACTGCGTCTGAGCTTCTCGATCGCGACCTTGTCGGTTTCGCTGGCCTACTGTGTGGGTGCGATCTTCCTCTCGCTCGGAGCACACATGATCGGCCAGTTCACCCACACGACCAACGCGGCAACGGTGGGTGTGCTGTTGGGATGCTCCTCGGCGGCGATCGGTGCCACCGGCCTGCTGCTCGCACGTATCCGCCCACTCGTCTCGGTACTGGCAGGGACGCTGCTGACCCTCGTCAGCCTTGGGCTCATGGCCGCAGCGGCGACTTTCGGGTCGATCGGACTGTTCCTGGCCTGGTGCCTCGTCGGCGGGGTCGCCTACTCGTTCGCGTTCACCGGCGGGCTGGGCGTGATCAACCAGGCGACCACTGTCCATCACCGAGGCACGACCCTATCCCTGCTCTATCTCATCGCCTATGTTCTCCAGGCCGCCACGGCCATCGGCATGGGCGCTCTTGCCACCGCCGGCACGTTGGGGACGGCGATCAGCGTCGCCTCTGCCGTGATAGCCGGTCTGTGCCTGGTGTCGCTGATGCTCATCATCCTCGGTGCGCGAACACGGCGCTCAGCGGCACGTTGATCGGGTGCCTCACCGAGGTGGGCGAAATGAACTCAGGTCTGCCTGAGCTTCAGAGCTGGCGGAAGAAATCGTCCGTGGTCGCATTGGGGTGCTTGGCCAGCGGTGTGACCTTGACGTTCATGTAGGCGAACATCGGGAAACCCTGGAAGGTCGCGTGGAGGAAGTCGAGGTCGTCGACGTCGTAGATCGAGATGTTGGAGTACTCCCCCACGATGCGCCAGATGCCCTTCATGATTCCCCGCTCCTGAAGATCAGCCGAATAGGCCTTCTCCTTGACCTGGAAATCGGCCTTGGTCTCATCGGTCATCGATTCGGGAAATACGACGTCCATGCGTGCAACGAACAGCATTCGTGCCTCCTGCGTTTCTTGAAAGAGCCTTCGGACTGTCACCTTAGGCCCTTTCTCCGATCGGGCCGAATTTCAGCAGGACGCACCTCTGGCTGGACGTGGCAGCTCGAATTGACCCTCCGCGCACAGGTAGCGGCACGGCTTGCCCGTGCGTGCAGAGTCGACGACCGCACCTGTGCCGCAGTGAACCAGATCACTAGTCTGGCAACATGAATGCCACCGCAGACAGCGCAGTCAGCCCAACAGGTTCGATCACCGCGCATAGTGAGACCTTCCCGACCGAACTGCCCACCGAGCACTTCGACTATGTGGTCGTCGGTGCCGGATCCTCCGGGTGCGTCATCGCCCGCAGGCTCATCGACGCCGGCAAGAAGGTCTGCCTCATCGAGGCCGGCGGCGACGAGACTAACCCGAACATCGACCACCTCAACACCCTGGGCCTGCTCTGGCATTCGGCTCAGGACTGGGACTACTACACGACCCCGCAGCCATCCGCGATGAATCGCAAGATCCACCTGCCGCGCGGCAAGGTCCTCGGCGGTTCCAACGCCCTCAACGCCGTCATCTGGGTCCGCGGCGACGCCTGGGACTACGAACAGTGGGTCGAATCGGGCTGCCCCGGCTGGTCATGGGACGAGGTTCTGCCCGTGTTCAAAGCCATCGAGACCTACGACGGTGAGATCACAGAGGCACGCGGCACCGAGGGCCCCATGGATGTGCGCATCGGCTACGAACGCAACCCGATCCAGGAGGACATGGTCACAGCGGGCGAGCAGACTGGCCTCGAGTACAACCCGGACTACAACTCCGGCAGCGTCGAAGGCATCTCCCGGATCCAACTCAACGTCCGCGACGGAAAGCGATTGAACACATGGCGGGCCTACCTCAAGCCCCGCCTCGGCGATGGGAATCTCACGATCCTCACGTCGACACATGCTCGTCGTCTCCTCACCGAGGACAAGCAGATTACGGGCCTCGAGGTCGACTTCCGCGGACGGGTGGGGACACTGAACGCAGACGAAGTCATCCTCACCGCGGGTGCGCTGGCCTCTCCCGAGCTGCTCATGCGCAGCGGGATCGGTCCCGCCGATGAGCTGCGCGAGGTCGGGGTCGAACCGATCCACGACCTGCCCGGCGTGGGCAAGAATCTGCAGGATCACTGGCTGTCCCCGGTCATCTTCACCACCGGCTCCGAGCCCGTACCGATGGGTGAAGTCGCCCCCGCCGAGGTGCACCTGTTCTGGAAATCCAAGCCCGAACTTCCGGTGCCCGACACCCAACCTCTGTTCTTCTCCGTGCCGATGTACGCCCAGGACTCCGCGCCGAACCTGCAGACGGGACCGGACAACGCCTTCACCCTGCAGGGCGGACTCGTCCGGCCGAAGAGCCATGGTGAGGTCACGCTCAGTGGGCCGAACCCACAGGACCCGACGCTGGTCAACCCGAACGTGCTGTCCGAACAGGCCGATGTCGACGCCCTCGTGGCCTCGGTGAAGCAGTGCCGGGAGATAGGACGCGCCGAGGCCCTGGCACATTGGCAGCCGACAGAGATCTTCCCCGGCCCCGAGGTGGCCGATGAGGATCTCGAGGACTACGTTCGCGGATCTGTCGTGACCTACCACCACCAGGTCGGCACCTGCCGGATGGGACAGGATGAGACGTCGGTCGTCGATCCGCAGTCGTTCAAGGTCCACGGACTCGAGGGACTGCGCATCGCCGATGCCTCGATCATGCCGCAGGTGCCCACCGGCAACACCAACGCCCCGACGATCATGATCGCCGAACGCGCGGCGGCCGTCCTCGTCGGCTCCTCCGTCGAGGGGATCACCGCCCCTGACCCACCCTGGTAGTCTTCGAATCCGTCGGCTGAACTGCGATCGAGAGGGGCACGCGTGTCCGAGGCGAGCGATTCGACGCAGGACTCCCAGGAGCTCCTGGTCACCATCGGTGCCGGACTGCTCGCGGGCGGAATCTCCTCGGTCGACGTCGAGGATGCTCTGACCGGCCTTGCCCGCACGCTGGGCATCAGCAAGCTTCGCGTCGCGGCCCTCCCCCGTGGACTGTTCCTCACATCCGGTTCCGGGGATTCGACGAAGTTCGAACGCATCGGTCCCGACCTGCGCTTCGATCAGACGGCAAAGCTCCTCGACATCGTCGACGCACTGCGGGCACGGCGACTCTCGGTCGAAGCCGCGGGACGGATGATCGAAATCGAGGTCCACGCGAGGCCGCCGCGGTGGCCCGCTTGGCTCTCCCGCCTCGGCGCCGTCCCCATCGGAATCGGACTGTGCCTGCTGCTCGAGCCCGGTCTGATCAATCTGGCGTTCGCGGCCTTCGGCTCGCTCATCGTCGCAGGCATCCTGGCAGTCAACGGTCGCTGGCCCAACCTCAGCCCGCTGCTGCCGGTGAGCTCGGCGTTCATCGTCTCCGTCATCGTGCTCATCGGCTACAGACTCGACTGGCTTGAGAGTCCCCTGCGCACGATCGTCGCGACTCTCGCGCTGCTGCTTCCTGGCAGCGCCGTGGTCACCGGACTGACTGAAATCTCAGCCGGAGCACTCTCTGCCGGCAGTTCACGGCTCGTCTCGGCCACGGTGCAGCTGGCGATGTTCATCGCCGGAGTCGCCGGCGCCGCCGCGATCACCGGCACCGGGGCCGAAGCGCTGCGGAACACTCAGCTCACCGATTCGGCCTGGCAGCTCTCGGCCCTCGGTGTCCTCTCCGCCACCATCGGGCTGATGGTCTACCTGTACACCCCGCTCGAGCACACGCTGCCGATCGTTCTCACGATCGCGGCCGCCGCACTGGCACAGCTGGGCCTCGGGGCCGAGTTCGGTGCCGCCGTGGGTGGTCTTGCCGGAGCACTGACCGCCTCGCTGGTGGCCGTCATCCTCTCCCAACTGCCCCGCGGGCCGATCTGGCGAATCAGCTACGTTCCAGCATTCCTCATCGTCGCGCCCGGTTCGTTCGGCCTGCTCAATGCCTCGCAGCTCGAGTTCGGCGACGGCAGCAGTGTTGCGGGCGGCCTGCTCGCGGCCGGCGCAACGTTCTTCTCGATCGCCATCGGCACCGTCATCGGCGCGGCCATCGCTCACGCCGTCGAGCCCAAGGACGAGATCGTCGCCTGAGGCCCATCAGCGCTTCGGGTCAGCGAACGCGGCCTCGTAGCTCTGCCTCTGGTTCTTGCGCGCCCGCAGCTGGTTGGGCACCATCGCCTTGAACAGCCGATCGCGGATCGCAGTCGGCAGCAGATTGACCACCTTGACGGCCGGGCCGATGAACCCGGGAACGGTGACCTCGAATCGCGGTCTGGCAGCGGCCTTGACAACGGCACGCGCCGCCTCGGTGGGGGTGAGCAGCTTGGCCGCACCGCTGGAGGTTCCTGCGGCCAGCGCGGTGTCGACGACTCCGGGCATGATCGCCGTGACCTGAACACCGGTGCCGCGCATCTCAGCGCGGATGGCCTTGAGGTAGCCGAGCACACCGTGCTTCGTGGCACCATAGGTCGCCTCTCCCGGGATGGGCAGGATCGATCCCGCCGAGGCCACGGTGATGAGGTGGCCGCGCCCCCTGGCCAGCATGGCCGGTGCCGCGGCCTTGATGCCGTTGATGACGCCGAGCAGATTGACCTCGATCTGTGCCCGGGCCGCGGCCTCAGGCTCCTCGGTGAAGGGACCGACCCACATCAGACCCGCATTGGAGACGAAGATGTCGATGGGACCCAGCTCCTGCGTCACCTCTTCCAGGAAAACACTCTGGCAGGCGGGATCCGTGACGTCGAGTCTGCTGGCGTGGATCCCCAGCTCTGCAGCGGTTGCCCGCGCCGCATCGAGGTCGATGTCGCCGATGGCCACGTTCGCCCCGGCGGCTGTTAAGCCGGCGGCGATCTCCCGCCCGATGCCTCGGGCTCCGCCGGTGATGGCCACAACCTGGCCGCTCAGTGTGCGCTTGTCAGTCATGCCGTCACCTTTCCCTTGCGAGGAGCGTGCTGTCGCCCCGTTCGCATCTCACGTTTCAGTTCCAACAGATAGTGGTCGAAATCGACCTGCATCGTGTGCCGGGGCGAATCGTAGAACTGCCGTTTGTTTCGTCGATCGTCCTCGCGCATGCGCCTGGTCATCTCCTGCCGATTCGGCAGTTCGTACTCGCCGGTGAGCGCCTTGACGACCAGCCTGCTCTGAGCCTCGGCCAGAGGCATGACAGCACCGACCGGCTGCAGGAGACCGATGAAGAACAGGCCGGGACGGTCGGGATGGGCCATGCGCTTGAACAGCGGCAGGTCATTGCCCTCAGCGGAGATAAGGTCCGGATCGAAGAAGGGAAAATTCACCCGATACCCCGTCGCCCACACGATGAGATCGGCCGGCGCCTCACTTCCATCGGTGAACACCACCCGGTCACTCTCGAGTCGTTCGATGCCCGGTTTCACCGTGATCGCACCGGCGCCGAGGCGGTCCCTGATTGCGTCCGACTGCACCGGATGCGATTGGCCGGGCGTATGGGGCGGAGTGGGCAGACCGTATTTTCGCAGTCCCCCGGACAGCATCGCGGCGATGCGCAGCCGAGCGCTCGTGGCCCACCAGGGAACCCAGCTGGGCAGGGCGATCTGATCGGCGGCCATTCCGAAGAGAGTCTTCTTCAGCACCCACTGGCCCCGGCGGATCGAGAGATTGACGCTGCGCGCCCGGTGAGAACCCTCGACGGCGATGTCCATCGCGGAGTTGCCCGCACCGACGACCACGACATCGCGGCCCTCAAGCTGGTCTCCGCTGCGGTAGTCGTGGGCGTGGATCTGCTCGCCGTCGAAGTGGCCCGGGTATCCGGGGTCGGGCCAGCGCGCATCCCAGTGGTGGCCGTTGGCGACCATCACGGCGTCGTAATGGCGCGTCTCGGTCGCTGCAGTCTCGACAGATTCGACGGCGGAGCCTGTGCCGGTGGCACGGATGTCGACATCCCAACCGCCGCGCTCACCTCGGCGGACATGGGTCACTTCGGTGGTGAATGTGATGGTGTGGCCGAAACCGAAGTGGGCGACGTAGTCGCGGAAGTAGGCATGGACCTGATCGTGGCTGGCGTAATCGGGATAGTCGGCCGGCATCGGGAAATCGGAGAAGGCCATGCGCGGACACGAGGTGTTGATCTGCAGGGTCTCGTAGCAGGCGCTGACACCGTTGGGGTTGTCGAAGAGCCAGTTGCCGCCGAATTCGGTGCCCTTCTCGAAGCAGTCGAAGGGGACGCCCGCGGTGTAGAGGGCTTTGGCCGCAGCGAGGCCCGAGGCTCCGGCGCCGATGACACAGACCCGCGGCAGTACGGGGTCTGGTCGGATCTCTGCGGTGATCTCTGGGGCTCGATGTTTCTGTCTGACGCTGTAAGGCATGTCACAATACTGCCATTGAAAATCAAAATTTTCACTACACTGGAGTCATGAACTTTCGAGAGCCTGTGGGACTGTGGCGTGGGACGTCACGAACGGACCGTGATGGGGCCCGCCGGGAAAGGCTTCTCGAAGCCGCTCTCGAACTGTACGGAACGCTGGGCTTTCGCGGAACGTCGATCCAGGCGCTATGTCACGAGTCCGGGGTCTCGAGTCGGTCCTTCTATGAACTCTTCCCCGCCCGCAGATCGGGTGCGCAGCAGGAGTCGATCACCGCTCAGGAATCCCTGCTCGAACAGCTCTACGTCGTCCTCAACCAGGAGATCGTCGAGGCCCTGGCGACGCTGACCATCCCGCCTGGCGCGAGTCTCCTCGAGGCCACCGTCCACGTCGTGTCCGCCGCGCTGATGCCGATGTTGGGCGATGAGCGCAAGGCTCGCGTTCTCGAGGTCGAGGCCGTCGGCGTCAACGACTCCCTCGAGGCCAGGCGGCGAGAGACGATGCGGATGCTGGCGGCCTCCGTCGATGCTGCGGTCGCTCATCTCCAGAAAGCCCATGATCTGCCGAATCACGGCGCACTGTCGGGGGCGGACAGTGCCGAGCTGACCAGCCTCATTCTTGTCGGTGGGATCACCGAAGCCCTGGTGCAGCGCGTGCACACCCCCGTGGAGAAGCGGACGTCGACGACCGAATTCCTCACCAGCATCGCCGAGGTGGCCCTCCGTGCCCATGGGGTGTTCCCGACCAGCGGCGCATGACACCATGGAATCCTTGGTCGGACCATGAACCCGGGATCGATGGAGAGGAACAATGGCTGTTTCACAATCGGGCTTGGGACGGGGCGCAGGAGCCGCCATCCTGGCCATCGTCCTGGCACAGTGGTTCGGCACCTCCCTGTGGTTCAGCTCCAGCGGCGCCGTCGACGGTCTCTCATCATGGCTCGGGTCGACACCGGCGCAGTTCGGGTGGCTGATCGCCGCAACCCAGATCGGCTTCATCGCCGGGACACTGCTGAGCGCGGCGACCGGGATTGCCGATCGGTTCCCGCCCGAGCGGATCTTCATCGTCTCCAGCCTCGTCGGGGCTGGCCTGAACTTCGCGTGGACGCTCGGCCCGCCTGACCTCATCCTCGTGTGGATCTCTCGCTTCGCGGTTGGAGTGAGCCTCGCGGGCATCTACCCGATGGGGATGAAGATGATCGTCAAACGGGCCCAGGCGAAGTCCGCGCAGGCTCTGAGCTGGCTCGTGGCCATGCTCACCCTGGGCACCGCAATGCCGCAGCTCCTGTCAGCCCTCGGCACCTCACTGCCGTGGCAGTCGATCATGTGGGGATCCTCGGCCCTGGCTGTCATGGGGGCACTGCTCATTGCAGCGATCTCCGGTCACGGTGCCGGTTCTGGTGCCGACCGCGGTACTGGTCAGCGGACGAAGACGCCTCGGCCACCGCAGGCGTCGCAGCCGGCGGCCGCACGGACTGTGTCTGCGCCGGCCGCCGGGGATGCTCCGCTGCGCAGGCTGTTGCGGGACCGAATGTTTCGCGCCGCCGTCTTCGGGTATGTGGGCCATATGTGGGAGCTCTACGCCTTCTGGGCAGTCGTGCCCACACTCGTCTTCGCGGCTCTTGCCGATCCGAGCAGCCCCACCGGGCTGGCTGCGACGAGCTTCCTCGTCATCGCCGCCGGCGTGCTGGGATGTGTGATCGGCGGAATCATCAGCCGCAGAACCGGTGGCGCCGCAGTCGCGGCAGTGGCTCTCGCCGGCTCTGGACTGATGTGCCTGATCTATCCCCTGCTGCCCGACGTCGGCCCTCTCCTCATCGCCGCCCTGGCGCTCTGGAGCCTCCTCGTCATCGCGGACTCTCCGCAGTTCTCGGATCTCGCTGCCCGCTATGCTCCAGCGGAGCTGACGGGCACAGGGCTGACGGCGATGAATGCCCTCGGCTTCGCCGTCAGCGTCATCAGCATCGTCATCCTGCAGAGCCTCATCGTCACCGTCGGCGTGGCAGCCGTGTGGCTGCTCCTGCCAGGACCCATCCTCGGTCTGGTGGCGATGCGACCGCTCCTGTTCAGGCGAAGGGAGCCGAAGCCTGATCCAGACGGGCGAGCTCCTCGGGACTGAGCTCGATGGCCGGGGCTGCCATCAGTGCGTCGAGCTGTTCGGGCGTGCGAGCTGAGACGATCGGTGCGCTCGCACCCTTGGCCAGCAGCCAGGCGAGCGCAACGGTTGCCGGTGCCACGTCGTGAGCTTCGGCCACAGCAAACAGCTCGTCGACGGCCTTGAGTCCATCGGCGTTGAAGTACCCCTGAACCATGCCGCCGCGGCTGGCGCCTTCGAGGTCTTCCTCGGTGCGGTATTTTCCTGTCAGGAATCCGGCGGCGAGGCTGAAGTAGGTGAAGACGCCGAGGTTGTGCTCCTGTGCCAGCGGCTTCAGCTCGGTCTCGTAGTCCTGCCGGAAGACCAGACTGTACTGGGGCTGGATCGCCACGGGCTTGGCCAGGCTCTCCTGCTCGGCCACGGCCAGCCACTCGGCCAGGCGGTCTTTGGAGTAGTTGGACACGGCGACATGCTTGGCCTTACCTGCACGCACGATCTCATCGAAGACTCTGGCCACCTCGGCGATGGGGGTCACCTCGTCATCGCGGTGCGCGTAGTAGAGGTCGACATGATCTGTCTGGAGGCGTTCGAGGGAGGCGTCGATGGCAGTGCGGATGTACTCGGGGTCCTGCGTCTTGTGATCCGGGTGGTCACCGACCTTCGTGGCGATGACGACCTTGTCGCGGTTGCCGCGGGCGGCGAGCCAGGTGCCGATGATGGTCTCTGATTCGCGACCGGTGTTGCCGGGAACCCACGCCGGGTAGGACTCTGCGGTGTCGAGGAAGTTGCCGCCAGCGGCGAGGAACGCGTCGAGCACGGCGTGTGATCCGGCTTCGTCGGCGGTCCAGCCGAAGGTGTTCGTGCCCAGGTTGATGGGGAAGATCGAAAGGTCTGTGCCGGGGATCTGCAGCTGCTGCGTCATCATGCTCCTGTATCGGTTCAGTGTCGTTCACTATCGGTTCGGTGTCGTTCACTTGGTCCAACGAGTGCCCCGGCACGAAAAATTCCGCTATCTCAGCAGGTGAGCGCATGTACGCGACGTCGGGGTGCCGACGTCGCGCGGGAATCGTCTAGCTGCGCACTGCGTCGAGGGCCGCGGACACGATCGATTCGGTGTCGATGCCGTGATAGCGGTAGACGTCGTCCATATCGCCGGACTGCCCGAAGGTGCTCACGCCCAGCGCCACATGCTCGACCTGATTGATCGTCGCGAGGAATGACAGCGTGTGCGGGTGACCGTCGAGGACCGTGACCATGGGCACCGCGCTCGAGGCAGGGAACACCTGATCAAGGATCCATCCGCTCCCACCAGCGGCAGAACCGACTGACCCAGTTGACTTTGTCGCCGGCGAACGGCGCTGCCCGGCTCGCAGTGCACGGTAGAGCAGACCGGGACTCGTCACGCACACGACGTCGGTTTCGATCCCCATCTTCTCCAGACGATCGGCGGCCGCGAGCACCTCGGTCATGAGCGCGCCCATCCCGACGAGCTGCACGACGGGTCGTGTCGAAGTTCTCAGCCGATAGGCCCCGGCGATGACCTGCTGTCGGCGACGCTCCCGGGCGGCAGGGTCCACGGGCACACGGGCCAGGCTCTGGTCGACGCCTCGGGTGGACAGGCGCAGATAGGCCGACTCGCCGCCGGGCCTGCCCATGAGCGACAACGCGTGCAGCAGCGACCACTCGACGTCCTGCGCGAAGGCCGGTTCATACGTGACCAGCCCCGGCACCTCGATGCCCGTCGACGGGGTGGTGATCGACTGGTGTGCCCCGCCTTCCGGTGCCAGCGTCACTCCGGACGGAGTTCCGACGAGGATCGACTGGCCACCGGCATAGATGCCGAATGTCCACGGCTCCAGCGCACGATTGACGAACGGGTCATACATCACCCCGATCGGGAACAGCGGCTCACCCCAGCGGCTCCACGTCGCACCCAATTCGCCGAGGAGGCCGACGAGGTTGGTTTCGGCGATGCCGAGCTCCATGTGCTGGCCCTGTGCCGACTCGTTCCACTGCAGGATCGTCTCCGCATCGTCGGCGAACCAGTTCTGCGCCGCATCCGCACTCCACACGCCGACCTTGTTGACCCACCCGCCGAGGTTGGTCGTCGATGACACATCGGGACTGACGGTCACGACCCGGCGTGCCGTCTCCGGCGACTGCCGGCTGAGGTCCATGAGGACCCGACCGAGCGCCGCCTGCGAGGACGATGTCCCTTTGTGCGTCCGTTCCAGATCGCAGGGCAGCTCGACCGGTGCGGCAGGGACGAATTCGCGGCGGGCCAGTCGCTGCGCGGTCTCGGCCACGATGCGACCGGCAGGGGTGTCGGGATCGAAGCGCGACCACGGCGCCTGCGGATCCTGACCGCTGAGTTCGGCCAGTGCCGAATACTCGGCCGCGTCGATGAGGGCCGAGTGGTTCTGCGGATGGCCGGAGCTCGGCAGCCCGAATCCCTTGATCGTGTAGGCGATGACCGCGGTGGGACGGGAGTCGTCGATCTGAGCGAAGGCCTCGAGCAGGGTCGGAATGTCATGACCGCCGAGGTTCCTGATCGCGGCCAGGAGCGTGGCATCGTCGAGGCCGGAGATGAGGGCCCTCAGTGCTCGACCGCTCTCGCTGTCACCTTCGCCCTCACTTCCTGCTTCTCCGGGCAGACGAGTGCGCAGTTCATCGGCGCTGCAGCGCAGGATCCGCTGATACTCGGGGTTGGACATCGTGAGGATGCGCCGGCGCAGCGCGTCCCCGCCTGCACGGGCGAAGAGGTCTTCGAGCAGACGCCCGAACTTCACCGTGATGACCTGCCACCCGGCGGCCTCGAACGTCGCCTCGATCCGTCCGGCCGCGATGTCGGGGACGACGCGGTCAAGCGACTGCCGGTTGAGGTCGATGATCCACACGATCTCGCCGAGATGCTTGACTCCGGGATCGTTGACGGCTTCCCAGACGGCTCCTTCGTCGAGTTCGGCATCGCCGACAAGTGAGTACTGGCGTCCGGTGCCGATGTCGCGCAGGCTGGAGTCGACGTAGCGGCGGGCAACGGCTCCCCAGATCGGGGCTGTGGCACCGATGCCCACTGATCCCGTCGAATAGTCGGCCGGGACCGGGTCCTTGGTGCGACTCGGGTAACTCTGGAGACCGCCGAACTCCCGCAGCGTCGTCATCTGCTCATCATCGAGTTCGCCGAAGAGATAGTTGATGGCATGCCACACGGGACCGGCATGCGGTTTGATGCTCACGCGGTCCTCGGCACGCAGTTCGTGGAACCACAGTGCGGTCATGATCGAGGCGATCGATGCACATGAGGCCTGATGACCGCCCACTTTGAGGCCGCTCCGGTTGGGCCGGACTCGGTTGGCGTGGTGGATGATCGAGGTCGAAAGCCACAGGATGCGGTCATGGATCTCGTCGAGGGCGTCGAGAGCAGAGTGGTCGGACACGTATTCCTCCTTGAACCGCAGGTCGGTCCAGGTCCGGACCGGCTCACAACGATCCAAACAGGTCTGATCGGGGTGCTCAATATGTCGAATTGAAATTGAGCATAATGCTCAGTTCTGAGTTATAGAATTGAGCAGTTGGTGAGCATTTCGCTGAGGAAAGATGGTGGTGTCATGGCCGAGGGACAACGGCGACGAATCGCAGATGTGCTGGATGCGAGGATCCTTCTCGAACTCGTCCGCGAGCCGCGAGCGACGATCGCGGGACTGGCCCATCGCCTGCAGGTGGCCAGGAACACCGCTCAGGCACGGCTGGGCAGGCTCGAGTCCGAGGGGCTGCACCCGTTCGGACATCGTGTCGACACGACTGGCCTCGGCTATCCGATCCGGGCACACGTGTTGGCCAACCTCAAACAGTCACGACTCGACGAGGTCGGTGAGGCGCTGAGTCGGATCCCCGAAGTTCTCGAGGTCATCGGTGTCAGCGGAACAGCCGATACTCTCATCCAGATCGTCGCCCGAGATACCGATGACCTCTATCGCGTCGCCGGGCAGATCCTCGGAACTCCCGGCGTCAAACGCACACGCACCCTCGTGTCGATGAAGCAGATGGTGCAATACCGCGTCACTCCCCTGCTGCAGAGGACGATCGAGAACAGTTGAGCCGACGTTCCAAGAGTCCGCCGCTATTTGAGCAGCCGGTCCATACGGCGATCGCTGAGCTTCTTCCCGCCGGTCTGACAACCGGGACAGTACTGCAGTGACTTGTCGGCATAGGAGACCTCGGCGATGGTCGAACCGCACACCGGACAGGTCTGACCGGTGCGACCGTGGACCCGAAGTCCGCGCTTCTTCGCTGTCTTGACCTTCGCCGGCGGCAGGTCGTTCAGCGCCTCGCGGGCAGCACCGAGCACCCCACGGATCACCTCGAGCAGCGCCTCCGCGTCGACACCGTTGGCCGGGGCGAAGGGAGAGAGCTTCGCAGTATGCAGAATCTCGTCGGAGTAGGCGTTGCCGATGCCGGAGATGAGCGACTGATCCTCGAGCACGGTCTTGATCCGTGAGCTCGAGTCCGCGAGCACCGCGGCGAACTGGTCGTCGTCGATGGACAGGGCATCGGGACCGGCGCCAACCACAGCAGCCACCTCGGCGCGGTCATGGACGAGAGCCACCGAGGCGTTCTTCTTCGTACCCGCCTCACTGATGTCGAAGCCGGCACCGGAAGCCAAATGGATGCGCAGAGCCAAGGGTCCCTTGCCCATCCTCACCGGTCCGGTGGGCACCTGTTCGTGCCAGACCAACCAGCCTGCGCGGGCGAAACGGCACACCAGGTCGAGTCCGTCGAACTCGATGATGAGGGCCTTGCCCACCCGGGAGACCCCGCTGATCTCGAGCCCGCTGATCGCTTCCAAGGGCGGATCGGCCGTCTTGAGGATGCTCAGCTCACCGATATCGGTTCGGGTGATGAAGTCTCCGACGATCCGCGAGCCCAAAAAGTGGACGAGTGCGTCGACCTCGGGCAGTTCCGGCATGAGACCAGTATGCGCCTTCGCGCGCGCGCCCGCACTGCTCCCGGGCATACCACCCTTGTGAGTTCCCTGAACGAGAGCTAACGTGGACAGACCACGTGAGAGCGTGCTGCACCAGCAATTCGACCACTTCACAAGGAGGGTGACGATGGCTGAGAATGTCGCTCAGAAGCTCATCGGCTCACATTTGGAATCCGGGACGTTTGCGCCCGGAAACGAGATCGGAGTCCGCATCGATCAGACGCTGACTCAGGACGCGACGGGAACGCTGGTGATGCTCGAGCTCGAAGCGCTTGGCATCGACCGGATCCGCACGGACACCTCTGTTCAGTACGTCGACCACAACCTTCTGCAGACCGATGAGAAGAACCCGGAAGACCACATGTTCCTGCGCTCTGCCGCGCAGCGATTCGGCCTGTGGTTCTCCCCCGCCGGCAACGGCGTCTCCCACCCGGTTCACCAATCTCGGTTCGGCAAACCCGGTGCCACGCTCATCGGCTCCGACTCCCACACCTGCGCAGCCGGTGCCTTGGGAATGCTGGCCATCGGCGTCGGCGGGCTCGAGATCGCGATGTCCATGGTCGGCGAACCGCTCTACATCAGCTCACCGGAGATCATGGGCGTCGAACTCACCGGCACGCTGCCGCCGTGGGTCTCGGCCAAGGACGTCATCCTCGAGATGCTGCGACGTCACGGCGTCAAGGGCGGGGTCGGCAAGATCATCGAGTACTACGGTGAGGGCCTCAAAGACCTCACAGCCATGGACCGCCACGTGATTGCGAACATGGGTGCCGAACTCGGCGCCACAGCCACGGTCTTCCCCGCCGACGACGCGGTCCGGGACTTCCTCGAATCCAGCGACCGAGGCGAAGACTTCACCCGGATCGAAGCCGACGAAGGCGCGCAGTACGACCTCCACGACGCCATCGACCTCTCGCAGCTCGAACCGCTCATCGCCGCGCCGTCCTCGCCGGGCAACGTCCGCCCCGTGCGCGAAGCCGCCGGTGAGGACGTCTTCCAAGTCGTCATCGGCTCCTCGGCCAACCCGGGACTGCGGGACTTCGCCGTCGTCGCCGAGACGCTCGAAGGTCGCCGCATCCACGAGCAGATCTCACTCGACGTCAACCCGACATCGCGAGAGATCCTCGCCGACCTCATCGCCGGTGGATGGCTGACCTCACTGGTCGGATCCGGCGCTCGCATCCACCAATCGGGCTGCATGGGCTGCATCGGTATGGGACAGGCCCCAGCCGTGGGCCGCAACAGCCTGCGCACGATGCCACGGAATTTCCCCGGCCGCTCGGGCACCGACGAGGACGCTGTGTGGCTGTGCTCGCCGGAGACTGCCGTGGCCGCAGCACTGACGGGCAAGATCACAGACCCACGCGAGCTGGGCATCGAGTATCCGCAGGTCAAACTGCCGGAGAAGTTCTCCGCCAATCGGTCGATGCTGGTCCCACCGCTTCCACTCGAGGAGGCGCGGGGCGTCGAGCTGGTCAAAGGATCGAACATCTCCTCACTGCCTGACTTCGAACCGCTGCCCGAGGACATCGATCTCGAGATCATGCTCAAGGTCGGCGACAACGTCTCCACCGACGAGATCATGCCCGCCGGTTCCCGGGTCCTGCCCTACCGGAGCAACATTCCCAAGATCTCCGAGTTCGTCTACATCCAGGTCGATCCCAGCTACGCCGAACGGGCAGCGGGCCATGCCGGCGGCCATGCGATCATCGGCGGGGAGAACTACGGCCAGGGCTCTTCCCGTGAGCATGCCGTGATCGCCCCGCGCTATCTGGGACTGCGCATCGTCGTCGCCAAATCCCTGGCGCGCATCCACTGGCAGAACCTCGCGAACTTCGGCGTCCTCGCCCTCGAATTCTCAGATGAGAACGACTACGAGACCCTGTCCCAGGGTGAGGTCCTTAAGTTCCGGGGACTGCGCGATCAGCTGGCCGAGGGCACAACTGTGAGCGCCGAGGTGGACGGACGACAGTTCGAATTCCGCCATACGCTCTCGCCCCGTCAGGTCGAGATGGTCCTGGCCGGTGGACGCATCGCCCAACGCGCCCAGCAGGAGGCCGGCGCGAAGGGCTGAGGTCTGCTCGAGTCCGCTCGCGATCAGGGTGCCGCGAGGAAGCCGCGCAGCAATGCTGCAGTGCCGTCGAGATGCTCGGCCATCGCTGTACGGGCTCCGGCTGCGTCTCCGGCGAGGATCGCGTTGTGGACCCGTTGATGCTGTTCGTGCGAATGGGCCAGATTGGGTTCGATCATCGGGATCTGCTCGAGCAGTTTGTTCGCCCGCGTCCGACTCTCGACCATCGAACGCACCAGACTCGGTGAGCCTGTCACCTGCGCCCAGGTCAGATGCAGCTGGGAGTCCAGACGCCGGTACTCGGCCAGGCTCGACTGCCGACTCGCGTCCATGGCCGCAGCCAGCTGACCTCGCTGGGGTGCGGTAAGATCCTGCCCGGCAGCCACCTCGGCGACTCCCATCTCGATCACACGACGCCACGTCAGGGTGTCTTCGACCTCGACTGCGGAGAACCCGGCCCCGAGGCCGGTGTCAGCGTCATGGGTCGGACTGGGCGCCCAGCCGCCTGCCGGAGTGCGGGAGACGAACGTTCCGCCACCACGACCGCGGCGGACATTGACCCAGCCGGCGGTCTGCAGCTCCGAGATCGCCTCACGCAGGGTCGCCCGGGAGACCCGCAGCTGCTCGGCGAGCTCGCGTTCCGGTGGGAACCGCTGACCGGGCGGGATGATCCCGAGGCGGATGATCTGAAGCAGGCACTCGATCGTCTCCTCGAAGATGTTGCCCGAACGGGCGGGAGCAATCGCCCGCAGCGCCGTCACCTGGCTGCCGGCGGTCTGGCTTCCCGCGGCTGGGGCGCTTGCCGTCATGTCATCGCCGCTCACAGCGGAGTCGTGTAGGCGTTCGTCAGGCCGCCGTCGACGGTGAACGACTGTGCGGTGACGAACGAGGCATCGTCGCTGGCCAGGAACGCCACGGCCGCAGCCATCTCGGAAGCGTCGGCGAAGCGTCCCATCGGCACATGCACCAGGCGCCTGGCCGCCATCTCCGGGTCCTTGGCGAACAGTTCTCGGAGCAGCTCGGTGTTGACAGGCCCCGGGCACAGGGCGTTGACGCGGATGCCCTCCTTCGCGAACTCCACGCCGAGTTCGCGCGACATGGCCAGCACCCCGCCCTTCGACGCGGTGTAGGAGATCTGGGAGGTCGCTGATCCCATCAGAGCCACGAATGAGGCCGTGTTGATGATCGAACCGCGGCCCTGCCTGCGCATGTAGGTCAGCGCCGCCTTCGAGCACAGGTACACCGAGGTCAGGTTGATGTCCTGGACCTTTCGCCACACATCGAGGCCGGTCTCAGTGATCGAGGCGTCTGCCGGTGGGGAGACTCCCGCATTGTTGAAGGCGACGTCCACGCTGCCGTAGGTGTCGAAGGCCGTCTGGAACAGCTTCTCCACCTGGTCGGCATCGGTGACATCGGTGGATACGAAGAGTCCCCCGACCGCCTCGGCGGCGGCTGTCCCCGAATCTGCGTTGGTGTCGGCGATGACGACGTTCGCGCCTTCGGAGGCGAGGCGCTTCGCCGTCGCCAGGCCGATGCCGCTGGCACCTCCGGTGACGACTGCGGTTCGCCCCGGGAGGCGTCGGCAGATGATCTGGGTCGAGTCCGTCGCTGCTGTCTCGGTCATGGTGTGTCCTTTGCTGGGAGATCTGCACTGGGAGTTCGTGGGAGCAGTGGAGCAGTGGAGCAGTGGAGCAGTGGAGCAGTGGAGCAGTGGAGCAGTGGAGCAATGGCGCGGTGGCTTCTGTCTTAGGTGGTCATTCTGGTCCGATTTCCGGAGAGGGCATCGGACCAGAATGACCACCTAAGCCGGCCGCCGCGCCCTGCTGCGGTGTGCTGCTTGTGCTGCTTGTGCTGCTGCGGGCCGCTGGCTTGTCTGCAGCTCAGTCCGTGGCGATGAAGAGGTTCTTCGTCTCCGTGAACGAGTCCATCGCGTGGGGGCCGAGTTCGCGGCCGATGCCGGAGCGTTTGAACCCGCCGAAGGGAGTCGAATAGCGCACCGCGGAATGGGAATTCAGCGACAGTGCCCCCGAATCGACGCCGCGGGCGACCCGCAGTCCGCGACCGACATCGCGGGTCCATATCGACCCCGAGAGGCCGTAGGGCGAATCGTTTGCCATGGTGATCGCCTCCGCCTCGTCGCGGAAACGCTGCACGGTCACGACGGGCCCGAACACCTCCTCGGTGACGATGCGATCACGCGGTGACTTCGGCAGCACGACCGTCGGCGCCATCCAGTAGCCGGCACCGCTGGGGGCGCTGCCGGTGAACGCGATGTCGACACCATCGAGGAATCCGGCCACGCTCTCGTGGTGGCCGGCGGAGATGAGCGGCCCCATCTCTGCCTCCTCGAGGCTGGGATCGGTGACGACCACTCCGGAGACTGCTGGTTCGAGGAGTTCCATGAAGCGGTCGAAGACAGAGTCGTGGACGAGGATGCGTGAGCGCGCGCAGCAGTCCTGGCCGGCGTTGTCGAAGACGCCGTAGGGTGCGGTGGCCGCGGCGAGTTCGAGGTCGGCGTCGTCGAAGACGATGTTGGCGGACTTTCCGCCGAGTTCCAGCGTTGTGCGTTTCATCGTCTTGGCGGCGTCGGCCATGATCGACTCGCCCACCGAGCTCGATCCGGTGAACACGATCTTCGCGACGCGGGGATCGTCGGTGAAGGTCTGGCCGACGACGGATCCTTTTCCGGGGATGACCTGGAAGACATCGGCGGGAAGCCCTGCCTGCAGAGCCAGCTCGCCGAGGCGGATCGCCGTCAGCGGGGTCAGCTCGGCGGGTTTGAGGACCACGGTGTTGCCTGCGGCGAGCGCCGGTGCGAAGCCCCAGCCGGCGATCGGCATGGGGAAGTTCCACGGCACGATGATTCCGACGACCCCGAGCGGTTCGTTGAACGTGATGTTCACTCCCCCTGCCACGGGAATCTGATCGCCGAGGTGACGCTCGACTCCGCCCGCGAAGTAGTTGAGGACGTCGCGGACGTTCCCGGCCTCACCCCGGGCGTTGCCGATGGTGTGCCCGGCCTCGGCGACTTCGAGCGCGGCGAGGTTGTCGATGTCGGCGTCGACGGCGCGGGCGAAGGCACGCAGCAGCTCGGCCCGCTCAGCCGGGGGCGTGGCCCGCCAGCGGGTGAAGGCGTCGGCGGACCGGGCGATCGCATCCTGCGTCGCCTCGGCGCCGTGGGCATCGACCGAGGTGATGAGGGCCTCGGTCGCGGGGTTGATCACTTCGGTCATCGGTGGGCCTCCGTTGTCATCTGTGCTGGTGTGGTTTCGGGTGTCGTGCTTGTGGGTGTTCTCGCACTCCGGGCCGCGGCGTTGACAAGGCCTGCGAACAGCCGCAGATCGTCCAGAGTCTCCTCCGGATGCCACTGCACCGCGAGCATCGAGCCGTCTGGGGTCTCGAGGGCCTCGATGCAGCCGTCGGCGGAGCGTGCGCTCACGATCAGTCCATCGCCGAGGCAATCGATGGCCTGGTGATGGTGGCACCTGACCGTGGCACCGGTTCCGAGCAGGCCGGATACGGCGGTGTCGGGTACGGTTCTCACAGCCACCTCGGCGAAGTCGTCCTTCTTCTCCGCCTCGTGGGCACCGTAGCCGTCGACTTCGGGCAGGTGCTGGTACAGGGAACCGCCGTGGACGGTGTTGACGATCTGGGCGCCGCGGCAGATCGCGAAGACCGGCACCTTCGCGGTGCGGGCGTGACGGTAGAGGGTGGTCTCGAAGGAGTCGCGACGCACGTTGGGCACCTGGGTGCGGGGGTGGGCCCGCGCATCGTAGAGTGCGGGGTCGACATCGTCGCCGCCGGTGAGGATGATGCCGTCGAGCTCGGCAACCTCGTTCAGCGTCCAGGGGTCTTCTGGGGGCAGGAGGACGACTCGGCCGCCGGCGCGGGTCACGGCGGTGACGTAGACGCTGGGCAGGAACGCCGCGTCCCGGTCCCAGACTCCGAACTGGCCGCGCCCGTAGTAGGTGGGCAGTCCGATGAGCGGGCGGCGCATCGTCGGGTCGAGGGCTGCGTTGCCGAGCGTTGGGTCAGAGTCGCTCGAAGCCACGCCGGACCTCCCAATCGGTGACTGCGGCGTCGAAGGCCGCCATCTCCACGCGACCGGCGTGGGTGTAGTGGTTCACGACCTCGTCGCCGAAGGCATGCCGGGCGACGTCGGAGGACTCGAAGGCTGTGACGGCATCGTGAAGGCGGCGTGGGATGGTCGGGGCATTCTGGGTGTAGGCATTGCCGGCGAGCGCCTCGGGCAGTTCGAGTTCGTTCTCGATTCCGTGGATTCCGGCCGCGATGAGGGCGGCGCTGGCCAGGTAGGGGTTGGCGTCTGCACCGGGGACCCGCTGTTCGAAGCGCAGAGCGGGGCCGTGGCCGACGATCCGCACGGCACAGGTTCGGTTGTCCCACCCCCAGCCGACTGCCGTGGGGGCGAAGGAGCCGTCGGCGAAGCGTTTGTAGGAGTTGACGTTCGGGGCGTAGAGATAGGTGAAGTCGTGCTGAGTGGCAACGACGCCGGCGACGAAGTGCTTCATCGTCGTCGACATCTCGGTGCCGTGGCCTACTGGGAAGACCGGTGTTCCGTCCGCGTCGCGCAGGCTCATGTGAATGTGGCAGGAGCTGCCTTCGCGGTCGTTGGGTTTGGCCATGAAGGTCACCGACTTGCCTTCTTGGTCTGCGATCTCCTTGGCACCGAGTTTGTAGACGACGTGGTTGTCGCAGGTGGTCAGCATGTCGGTGTAGCGGAAGCCGACCTCGAGCTGGCCGAGGTTGCATTCGCCCTTCGCGCTTTCGGTGTAGAGACCGGCTTCGTCCATTTCGTTGCGCAGTCGTCGCAGGTAGCCTTCGACCTGGCCGGTGCCGAAGAGGGAGTAGTCGATGTTGTAGGTGCTGGCGGCTTCGAGGTTGCGGTAGTCCTTCGCCATCGCCTCACGGTAGCCGGTGTTGTAGAGGGCGAATTCGAGTTCTGTGGCACCGATGGGCGAATAGCCCAGCTTTTCCAGGCGCTCCAACTGAGCTTTGAGGACCTGACGTGGAGACACGCTCAACGGGGATCCGTCGAGGAAGGCCAAGTCGCATTGGACCATGACCGTCGCCGGGTGCCAGGGGATGCGGCGCAGGGTCGAGTAGTCGGGGACGAACATGAGGTCGCCGTAGCCGCGCTCCCACGAGGTGAGTTCGTAACCGTCGACGGTGTTCATCTCCACGTCGGCGGCCATGAGGTAGTTGCAGCCTTCGGTCCCGTTGTCCATCACCTCATCAAGGAAGAACCTGCCCGTGATCCTCTTGCCCTGAAGCCTGCCCTGCATATCCGTGGCGGCGACGAGCACTGTGTCGATGCGGCCGGCGGCGATCTCTGCCTGCAGCTGCTCCAGGGTCATATCTGATGAAGTCACGCTCATGGTTCCTCTTCTCGGTAGCCCACCCAGGCGATGAGTTCGCATCCTTGCGACGGACTGGGTCACGCATCGTTGCGGGGGCGGTTCTGTACGGCAGTGGCGGCTTGCGGCGATTCAGGAAGACTCTCATATTTAAGGTATGCCACCGAACCATTTGTGCGCAATAGCTGGAGCGAAATTGGCGAAAGTGCAGCTTTGCGGTCTGAACAAATACCTATTGACAAACCATAGGTGCGGTGACAAGCTCAACGTCAGAACAGAGTTGTGAACTGCATCACGCACTATTTTCGTGACTTCCGCACGCGTTGTACGGTCACGCTCCCGACGGAGGTGCAGGTGTCAGCCTCGGTGTCAGTGCCTGGCCAACAGCCGGATTCCGACGATGTCGATCGGTCAGCGAGGACCGATCGGGCCAGCCAGGCAACCGGCCAGCGGAAACAGTCATTTCGAGAAGAACGGTGTTCCCATGAGCAATGAATCCTCTCCACCCGACGATCCTGCACCAGCCCTCAGCGCTGATGAGGCCAGTCTTGCCGAGCTCGGCTACAAACAGGAGCTCAAGCGCGGCATGTCGGGCTTCGGCAACTTCGCGGTCTCCTTCTCCATCATCTCGATCCTCGCCGGCTGCATCACCTCCTACAGCATTGCGCTGGGATCGGGCGGCCCGGCAGCGATCACGATCGGGTGGCCGCTGGTCGGCATCTTCGTCCTCTGCGTGGCACTGGCCATGGCCGAAGTCTGCTCGAAGTACCCCACAGCCGGTGGCCTGTACTTCTGGGCCGGCCGTCTGGCCAAACGCAACAAGCGGCACTGGGCCTGGTACGTGGGATGGTTCAACTTCCTCGGCGAAGTGGCGGTGACCGCAGCCATCGACTACGGCGCGGCGACGACCATGATGGCCTTTGCGGCACTGACCTTCGGGGTCGTGCCCACCGCGCTCAACACCTTCGTCCTGTTCCTCGTCATCATCACCCTGCATGGTCTGCTCAACACCTTCGGCGTCAACCTGGTCAACCTGCTCTCCGGCGTCTCAGCCTGGTGGCACATCGTCGGTGTGCTCGTCATCGTCGCAGCCTTGTGGATCATGCCCACGAAGCATCAGTCGTTCAGCTGGACCATGACGGCCTGGCACAACGAAACCGGGTTCACGTTCATGCCGTTCGTCTTCCTCATGGGCCTGCTCATGGCTCAGTACACCTACACCGGCTATGACGCTTCGGCGCACGTGGCCGAGGAGACCAAGAACGCTTCGACCGCAGCACCCAAGGGCATCGTCATGAGCGTCCTGATCTCGATCATCGGCGGTTGGATCCTGCTGTACTCGATCACGGCCGCGATCCAGGACGGTTCCGAGGCGGGGCTGACCGCTCTCAATGCCACCGCAACGGGACTGCCGCCGGCGCAGGTGTTCCTCGATGCCCTGAACAACCCGACGATGGCGAAGTTCCTGCTCTTCATCGTCTGCGGCGCCCAGTTCTTCTGCGGCATGGCCTCGGTGACGGCGAACTCGCGGATGAGCTACGCGTTCTCCCGCGACGATGCGATCCCCGGATCCAAGTACTGGAAGAAGGTCAACCCACGCACCGGCACACCCACGAACTCGATCTGGCTGTGCATCGTGCTGTCCTCGATCCTGACGGTGCCGGCGCTGTTCAATGAGACCGCTTATCTGGCGGTGACGAGTGTGGCGGTGATCGGGCTCTACATCGCCTATGTCACCCCTGTCCTGCTACGGCGGCTCAAGGGCGACTCGTTCAAGCCGGGTCCGTGGCATCTGGGCCGGTGGAGCGCAGTCATCGGGTGGATCGCCGTCGTCTGGGTGATCTTCATCTGCATCCTGTTCGTGCTGCCACCGACCCTGCCGATCACCATCTCGACCTTCAACTACTCCCCCATCGCGGTCCTCGCCGTGCTCGTCCTCAGCGTTGTGCTCTGGTACGCCCGAGGCAAGAAGCACTTCATGCAGCACCTCGACAAGGAGCAGCTGGCCATCGACGAGAAGAAGCTACTCGACGAGATCGACGACTAAGCTCGCAGTCCGGTGCGCGGACCCGGATCCGCGCTCAGCCGTCGAGCCACCGCCGGACGCGCAGATGCCACTGGCCCGGATGTCTCACTAGGAGGCATCCGGGCCAGTGGCCTCTGCGGGCCGCAGTCAGCCGGGCGGGAACATCAGCTCTGCGCCGATTCCCGCACCGGCTACCGACTCACGCGGTCTCGGATTTGTACTTGTCCTCGATCGCCTGACCCACCTCGGCGTCGATGTTCTTCCAGTACGTGAACACGTTGGTCAGCACAGGCTCTTCCACGCCGTCCTTCAGTGCACCGACGACGGTCTCGATGAGGCCCTGGCGCTCCTCTTCGGAATAGACCTCACGGACCAGGGTGTGTGCCTGACCGAAGTCGTCGTCCTCTGCGTGGAGAGTGGCGGCGCTGCGGACCAGCTCACCATCGGACTCCCACCGTGCTTCGACCTGAGTCTCCTCGGCTTGGTACGGACGGCCGTAGGAGTTGGGCGCATAGTTCGGGGCATCACCTGAATGGTGGTACTCCATCTGACCTTCCTTGTCATAGGAATTGGTCTTCGTGATGGGAGCGTTGACCGGCAGCTGGTTGAAGTTGGTGCCGATGCGGTTGCGCTGCGCATCCGGGTAGGAGAAGACGCGGCCCATGAGCATCTTGTCGGGCGAGATTCCGGTGCCCGGCACGGTGTTCGAGGGGCTGAATGCGGCCTGCTCGATCTGCGCGAAGTGGTTCGACGGGTTCTTGTTGAGCGTGAACTTGCCGATCTCCATGAGCGGGTAGTCCTTCTTCGACCAGGTCTTCGTCAGATCGAAGGGATTGAACCGGTAGGTCTTGGCCTCTTCATACGGCATGATCTGAACGCTGACGGTCCAGGACGGGTAGTCGCCGCGCTCAATCGCGTCGAACAGGTCGCGACGGTGCATGTCCGCGTCCTCGCCGGCCATCCGTCCGGCTTCCTCGTTGGTCATGTTCTCCACGCCCTGGTCGGTGTGGAAGTGGTACTGGACCCAGAACCGTTCGCCGGCTTGATTGGCCCACATGTAGGTGTGCGAGGAGTAGCCATTCATGTTGCGCCAGGTCTTGGGCAGGCCACGCGGTCCCATCAGGTAGGTGACCTGGTGTGCCGATTCCGGCGAAAGCGACCAGAAGTCCCACTGCATGTTGTTACTGCGCAGTCCCGAATCGGGGGTGCGCTTCTGCGAGTGGATGAAGTCGGGGAACTTCATGGGATCGCGGACGAAGAACACGGGGGTGTTGTTGCCCACCATGTCGAAGTTTCCGTCTTCGGTGTAGAACTTGAGTGCGAATCCGCGCACGTCGCGCCAGGAGTCGGGTGAGCCCAGCTCACCGGCGACGGTGGAGAACCGTGCGAGCATCGGTGTCTTCGTGCCCTTCTGCAGGAACTTCGCCCGGGTGTAGGCGGAGACGTCTGCAGTGATCTCGAGTTCGCCGAAGGCGCCGGATCCCTTGGCGTGGGGGCTGCGCTCGGGAACGCGTTCGCGGTCGAACCGAGCCAGCTTCTCAACGAGTGCAACATCGTGGAGGAGGAGCGGGCCGTCTGCTCCGACACTCAGCGAGTGCGCGTCGGACTCTCGTGGGGCACCTGATTCGGTCGTCGAGGGCTTCGTGCCGTCGAATCCTGGATGTTCATGATCAGCGTGTTTAGTCATTGCTTCTCCTTCAACCGATTGAGCGACGGGGAGTCATTCTTCCCGGTCCACTTCATCCATCATAGGACGAACATCGCTCGCCTGTATGCGATGAAGCGAAGGCCGATCACGGCTCCCCTGATATCGAGTTCCTGGCAGCGTGCAGAAGACTGGCGCAACCGATTTTCACGCTATCCAGGTTCCCTACTTGGTACAACCAAGGCCACCCTGCTCAATATTCCTGCCACTCAGCCTGCGGCAGTCGCGGCGCTTCCACCGCCTGCAGAGCTCGAGCCGGAACCGCTGCCCACACCGTCACCAGAGCCTCCGCTGGAGCTGGATCCTCCACTCGAGCTGCCGGAGCCAGAGCTTCCTGCTTCACCCTGCGAGCCGGAACTCGAGCTCCCGTCCGTCGAGGTTGCGCCCCCGCCCGAGGTGTCCGCTCCGGCACTGCTGGATCCGCTTGAATCGCTGGCGGCTCCTGCGGTGTCGTCGCCGGTGGTTGTGGATGAACTGGCATCGGTGCCCTGGTCGGTCCCCGTCTGATCTGCAGTCGAGGAGGTGGTGGAGCTGCCCTCGTTCGCCGAGGTGGACTGTCCTTCACTCGTCGACGAGCTCTCGGCTCCGCTGCCCTGATTCGGGTTCTGGCCGGGCTGGGAATCGTCCCCGGAGGAGCTGGATTCGGCAGTGCCGCCGCCGTCTTGCGATGTTTCGGAGTCATCCCCGGTGCCGGAATCTCCGGTCACTGATCGTGAGATCTGTGAGGTGCCGGGCGAGATGTCGGCGTCGGTGAATGATTCGGCCATGACTACGGCACCCAAGCCGATTCCGAATGTCGCCACCCCGATAGCCACCGGGTAGAGGACGCGTTTGCGGCGCAGCTTCTGCCACCACGTCTTCGGTTCCTCGTTGGCCGCCTCGGTGGCATCGGGTGATGGGTGCTGCGCTGACGGAACGTCGACGGTCGTGGCTGCGTCCGCCTCGTCGCTCAGGCTCCCGAAGGTGCTGATGGCGTGGGATCGCTGAGTCTTGGCACCGAGTGACTTCGCCTTCACTGCCGGAGCGAGCTTCGTGCCGACTTCTCTGATCTTCTCTTTGCCCTTGTCGAGGCTGCTGGTGTAGAGCGTCACCGCGAGTCCGGTGATGATGCTCGCGACCCCTGCACCGACGACCGTTCCGGCAACGCCCAGCTGCCCGCCGATGACCGAGGAGGTGGCTGCGGCTGCGGCACCGGCGACGAGCTGGGTCGCCGAGACCCTGCTCTCGCTCTTCTCCTTCTTCTCGCCGTCGTCGCCCTTCGCATTCTCGGCAACGTCATCCTTCGCTGTCGATTCACCGACTGCAGTGGTGTTCTCCTGCATCATCCGAGTCGCCGAGCCTGCTGACACCGGCTGCTCTTCGCGTCGGATCGGATTCGGCGGCATCACCGGTGTGCTCACGTGCGAGCTCGGCGTCGGTGTCGACTGGGTGTTCCTGGCGTGTGTGGCGGCGAGTTCTTCAGTGATCAGAGGCAGGGTCTGTGATGCCTGCACGGTCGATTCGGATTCGCCGTCTTCCGATGCTGATCCGTCGTGATCGGACGCTGCGACGCTCTGCCCGTTCAGTCTGCCTGACTCATTCTGATTCGACACCAAAATACCTCCGATGACTGGTCCCTGAGTTCAGTATCGCCCGTCCATTTTCGGAGTTCCTGACCCACCCCCTCAGAAGCTGGGACAACACTGTGAGAAGGCAGCGCCTCCGTGGCTGTTGACCTGCGATGATGCCGATCCGTGTGACGCACAGGACATGCGCTTTGCAGGATACTCGCAGGTCTGAATTCGACCGCCTCGAGAACCGGCGTCTCAATCGCCGTCTCAGTGCAGAATGGCCACGCCGAGGTGATCGGGAAGTACGTCCGATTCCTCGAGTTCCAGCACTTGGAATCTCGGGTAGCCGGCACCCGACTCCAAGGTCACTGCGAAGAAGTCGGAACCGGTGAATCGCGTCGACATCTCCATCCCGACTTGTTCCGATTCTGCGCCGTCGTCGGACTCGACCATGAGGTTGAGGGCGAAGCACGGAGTGCCCAGTTCGATGAGGGAGACAATCTGGTCCCCACGGAATCTCTGAGGTTCATCTTGGGCGACGCAGTGCACCTGTCCGTCGATCTCAAGGACAACCTCGGCGCCGATAGGAAGGAACGTGCGTGCCAAGCCCGGCAATGGGGAGAATGCAGCCGGACGGTCCAGACGCGCGATGCTCAAGCGCCACCGTCGTCGGCTCGGGGTCAGATTTTGGGATTCGGTGAGCGAGACGAGCTCGGTCGTCTCCCCCGCACCATTGGCCCATGGAACCGGTTCGAGGTCATCGAAGGAGGTGATCACGCGCATGTGATCACTCTAAACGGGAGTTCAGTTCGCGCAGAGGCAGAACGGGTGCCCGGCAGGGTCGAGGAAGACGCGGAAGGTCTCCCCCGGTTGCTCGGCAGCCTTACCGGCGCCGATTTCGGTCACCGCTGCCTCTCCGACGTCCAAGTCGTCGACCATGACGTCGATGTGCATCTGCTGCGGATGCGCCTGGCTCGGCCAACTGGGAGCGTGGTAGTCCTCGACCTGCTGGAAGCAGATCGGCGGCCAGGAATCGGATGTGATCTCTGCCCAGGTGCCGTCGTCATCGACTCTGACTTCCCAGTCGAGGAGTTTGCCGTAGAACTCCGCGAGTTCGCGGGCGTCAGGGGCATCTAGGACGATGACGGGCTGCTTTGCGATAGCCATGATGTGAGTCTACGCCGCGGGGGTGACATGGGGAACAGCCTGACGATCATAGCTGGTGTTAGGCTCGAACCACCCCAGGGGAGCGCCGAGAAATGGCGCTGAGAGTGCGCGAGCAGACCCTTTGAACCTGATCCGGTGAGCACCGGCGGAGGAAGTGAGGACACAGCGATGACCACTATTCATGTGCAGCCAGGTGGGGCCGTGGCAGCGATGAGAGCACAATCGGCAAAGACCTGGGAGGCGGCAGTCGGGCATAGGTTCGTCACCGAGCTGTTTGCCGGCACGGTCGATGACTCCGTGATGAGTCGGTACCTGATTCAGGACTACCAGTTCTTCGAATCGTTCCTCTCGATGCTCGGCGCGTGCGTCGCTCACGGCGATGCTCTCGGGCCCAAGCTGCGGTTCGCCAAGCAGCTCGGCTTTCTCGAAGCCGACGAGAATTCGTATTTCCTCATGGCCTTCGCCGAGGTGGGTGTCCCTGCCGCCGACTACGCTGACCCCCAGCTGGCCGGGCCGACCGAGGGGTTCCGTGACCTCATGGACGAAGCCGTCGACTCGGCCTCCTACGCAGAACTGCTCGTCGTGCTCGTCATCGCCGAATGGCTCTACCTCGATTGGGGCGAGCGCTCGGATCCGATGCCTCCACGCCGGGTCCATTCCGGGTGGATCGACCTGCACCGCGGTGGGGCCTTCCGGGCCTGGGTGCAGTTCCTCGTCGACGAGCTTGAGCGCGTATTCCCCACCGGTGAGGACGCAGAATCCGCCGCGGCGCGAGGCCGACTGACTCACGGCTGGCACCGTGGCGTCGACCTCGAACTGGCCTTCTTCGACGAGGCGTACGCGCAGAACGAGACCCGGTGAAGCTGGAGCGCCCGGTTCACATTCTGCGTCCCTCGCTTCAACGAGGCTGCTCGGACTAGGATTGTTGAGCAGAACAGGTGTATGGGTGCATCCAGTCACCCTTCGCCGTCGCTGGAGGATGCGAGGTAATACAGATGAGCACACAGCTGCTTCCCGTCACGGACGGTCCTGCGGTCTACATCATTCATGACAATCCCGAATGGATCGCGCCGTTTGCGCAGGCCCTCGATCGATCAGGCATCCCCTTCGTCGAGTGGCTGCTGCCTGAGGTCTCGATCGATCTCACCACAGAGCCGCCGCAGGGCCTGTTCTGGTCGCGGCTGTCCGCCTCGGCGCACACTCGCACGGATCCGCATGTCAAGGACTATGGGCGTGCGGTGCTCGCCTGGCTCCAGACCGCAGGACGCACCGTCATCAACGGCGCAGACGTCTACGAACTCGAGGTGAGCAAGATCCGCCAAAACCGCGAGCTCGCCATTCGCGACTTCGACACCCCGCGCACCTCGGCGGTCTTCGGCAGTGCTGCGCTGTCCACGGCGGCGCGCGATTTCGTCCCGCCCTTCATCACCAAGCACAACCAGGGCGGCAAGGGACTCGGCGTGCGCCTTTTCGAGTCTCATTCCGAACTCGATGAGGCTGCGAGTGACTTCGCCACCGGTGGTGCGAACGAGCCGATCGACGGAATCACACTGGTCCAGGAATATGTGCAGCCGGCGCAGCCGTTCGTCACCCGTGCCGAGTTCGTCGGCGGCCGGTTCCACTATGCGGTGCGCGTCGATGTCTCCGATGGGTCCTTCGAATTGTGCCCCGCCGAGGCATGCGCGATCCCCTCCGCATCTGCAGCACCAGTCGATCCGTTCTCCGTGCGTGAGGACATCACCGCGCGCACGCCCCTCATCGGCAGGCTGGAGACGCTCCTGGCCGAGCTGCACATCGACATCGCTGGAATCGAGTTCATCGAGACTGCTGATGGCCGCCAGGTCGTCTACGACATCAACACCAACACGAACTACAACCCGAGCGTCGAAGAGGGCGAACGCACGGCCGGACGCACCTCTGCCGCGGACCGGATCGCCGAATACTTAGCCGCCGAGGTTGCCGCGATGTCTGCCTCCCACACTTGATGTCTGACCGTCGCGCAGTTCTCCACCAACTGCTCTCACTGCTGCGCGGGGTCAATATCGGCAAACGAGTCCTTGTCGCCATTGATGGGCTGGACGGCGCGGGCAAAACCGTCTTAGCCCAAGAGCTCGTCGAGGTGGCCAGCCAGGACGGATTGCGCCCCTTTGCGTCACTGAGCATCGACGGATTCCATCATCCCCGCTCGATTCGGTACGAGAACGGTCTAGGTCCCGATTCATTTTATCGGGACTCCTATGACTACGATGCCTTCATTCGGTCCGTCGTGACTCCGTTCAGACATGGTCTGTCGATCACGCCAGCGGTCTGGGATGTTGATGCCAACCTAGCCGTCCCACTGGCACACGTATCTTTGCCAGAGGACTGCGTCCTCCTCGTGGATGGGATCTTTCTCCACCGGCCCGAGCTTCGAGAGCTGTGGGATGCAAGTGTGTGGGTACAGGTTCCCTTCGCTGTGTCTGTGCCCCGTGGGAACGAACGCTTCGCCGGGCAGTTCGATTCTGATCCCGAGGCGCGGTCCAACCATCGTTATGTCGGCGGGCAGCGTCTCTACTTCGCGCAATGTTCGCCCTGGGACCATGCCACTTGGATTCTCGACAACGAAGATCTGGCGCACCCCGCGATCAGAGGCACCCTCACACAGGGGTAGGCCGATTGTGCTTCACTATCGTCGCGATGACCGCACCGACGGCGCAGCCGACCGCCACGAGGAACGGCACCCCGACGATCAGCCCTTCGACGATCATGACGAATGTGTGCTGAAAAATGTTCGCCAGGATATTCAGCGCGGCGAATGCCACCATGCTCAGGGCGAGGAAGAGCCCGGCTGTCTTCACCAGCCGAGTCGGCAGGGTTCCCGGACGGTCATGGACGGTCTGTGTGCTCATCGCCGATCACCTTCGATCCCGATCATCGTCGACGCCGTCTGCGCGACTTGCGATGTGCTCTGAGACTACTCCCGAAAACTTGGCCCACGATGAGGGTCATCGGACTGTTCGATGTATGAGAGTGTGTCACCCCGCTCCCCTAGACTGAACCCATGAGCAACCCCCAGGTAGATGCCGTCGTCGTCGGATCGGGCCCCAATGGCATGGCAGCCGCCGTGACCATGGCTCGAGCCGGGCTGTCCGTGCAGGTGTACGAGGCCCAATCAACCATCGGCGGTGGTGCCCGCACCCTTGACTTGGGCCTGGCTCCGGGCATCACCCACGACATCTGCTCTGCCGTGCACCCTTTGGCGATCTCGAGTCCCTTCTTCGTTGACTTCGATCTGCGCGCTCGGGGCCTCGAGTTCACCACTCCGGAGGTCTCCTACGCCCAGCCGTTGGACAATCAGCCCGCTGCGCTGGCATTCCACGATCTCGAAACGACGGTCGACCACCTCGGTGCGGCCGGACCCGAATGGCGACGGTTCTTCGCTCCTCTCCTCGAACGTGTCGATGACGCGATCTGGCTCTCCCTCGGTGACAAGCGCTCCGTCCCGGAGACCCTGCGCGATGTTCCTGGGATCGCCAATGTGGTGAAATTCGGACTGCGGCTGCTGTCGCAGGCGAGCCCGGCCTGGAACATTCCGCTTTCACATGAGACGTCTCAGTCGCTGTTCACCGGTGTTGCCGCACATGCGATCGGTGGGCTGCCGGCCATGGGCACGGCCGCCACGGCCACCATGCTCTCGACCGTCGCCCATGCTGCCGGCTGGCCGTCCCCTGTGGGTGGTTCGCAGGCGATCATCGACGCCATGGTCGCCGACCTCGAGGCCCACGGCGGCACGGTGACGACGAATGCGCGCATCGAGCACGTCTCTGATATGCCGCCCGCCCGGGCCTATCTACTCGACACCTCGGCGCTGAATGCGGCTCAGATCTTCTCCGGCCTCATCCCGGCCAAGGTCGACAGATCGCTGCGCAGCTTCAAGCAGGGCAATGCCGCAGCCAAGGTCGACTTCGTCCTCAACGGGCCCGTGCCCTGGGCCGACCCGAACATCAACCGCGCCGGCACCATCCACGTCGGAGGAACCCGGGCGCAGATGGCCGCCGCCGAGGCCGACGTCATTGCCGGACGCATGCCGACCCACCCTGTCAGCTTGGTCTCCGACCCGACCGTGTTCGACCCATCGCGTGAGGTGGATGGTCTGCGCCCGCTGTGGACGTACTGCCACGTACCCTTCGACTGCCCGATCGACCCGGCCGAGTACATCATCAGGCAGATGGAACGTTTCGCCCCCGGCTTCCGCGACACCATCGTCACCTACAACTCGATCCCCGCATCGGAGATGGCAGGCCACAACCAGAACTACATCGGCGGCGACATCGCCACCGGGCTCGTCTCCTTCTACCGAATGATGGCCCGCCCGCGCACCAGCTGGGACAACTACAGCCTCGGTGTCCCCGGTGCCTACCTGTGTTCGGCAGCGACCCCACCGGCACCCGGCGTGCACGGCATGAACGGCTGGTTCGCCGCCCAGCGAGCGCTGAAGACACGGTTCGGAATCACCGAGGCACCGAGCCTGGCGCCCTGAGCTCGTCCCCTGGGCTCCGAGCAGCGTGGGATTTCCTCCGCAACCGCCACACCCCGTTGGCCACGGCCACCGCGAGGACAACGAGGCCTGCACCGATCGCCTGCCCCAGGGTGAGCATTTCGCCGAGGATGAGCGCCGCGAGCACGAGGGCGAGCACAGGCTGGATGAGCAGCAGACTCGCCGTCATCGTCGGCACCAATCGGACGCTGCCCCTGTTGATGAACAGCCACGCCACCACCTGCCCCAACAGGGCCAAGGCAATGAGGTACATCCACGACTTCGGGCCGATCCCGGCCAGGTGGAGGCCGCCGGTGAACTGTGCGATGATCGCCGAGGTCACCGCCGCCGAGGCTGTCGCCCAGGCCAACGGCTGAAGTGTCCCCTCGGCCTTGCGCCTGGTCCCACGGCGGGTGAGGAACATGTACACCCCGTAGCCGATACCCGCGATCAGGCCGAGAACGGTGCCGAGGACGGCACTGTCCCCCACCTCGGTCAGCGTAACGATGCCTCCCACCAAACCGACGCCGATGAGCATCAGCGGAAGTGCGATGAGGAAACGTGGACTCACACGCTCACGATCGACGAGCAGCGCGAGCAATGGCAGGACGATCACCTGGACATTGACGAGTACGGTCGAGACGCCCGCGCCCACGAGGTAGATCGACGCAGTCCACGCAATGTAGTCGATGCCCAGCGCGATACCGGCCGCGATCGCCCAGAGGATCCCTGTTCGAGAGAGCCCACCGTGGCGTCGGCGCTCGAACAGAGCCAGGGGCACGAGGGCGATGACGGCGATCGCACACCGCAGCACGGCCGTCGTCGCCGCATCCACGCCCGCAAGCTTGACCAGGATCGCCGAGATCGACAGGCACAGAGCACCCCCGAGCACCGCCGAGACGGCGAGCGCGGTCTGTGGCTCCGGCGTTGGAGCGGCCCTGGGTATGACGGCCATGAGACGACACTATGCCCACGGAGGCGATTTGGCACCGCTCGTGGGGTGAAGCGACCAGTTCGGCAGTGGGGTGCACTTCTGTGCTGACTCACGAACGCGCACATGATTGAATCGGGCAGAGATTGTCGGGCGGTGCACACCGCCTGCGCGGAACCATTGATGAGTGAAGGGAGACACTGTGATCGTTGAACTCAATACGCTCATCGACCTCATCGAGTCGGACCTCGCCGATACCGGCAGCACTGTCGGAGGCGAAGGGGTTTCGCATCTCGATGTCGAATCGTTGGCGCGGACACTCGGCACGAGCGAATACCATCTGCGGCGCATGTTCTCGTCCCTGGCAGGGATGTCGCTGTCGGAATACGTTCGACGTCGCCGGATGACCGTGGCTGCCGCCGATGTGGCGGCCGGCCGGGGCCTGTTGGGCATCGCGGTCCGCTTCGGATACGGATCGGCTGAGGCCTTCGGGCGAGCGTTCCACTCCGTCCACGGAGTGAGCCCGTCAGCGGTTCGGCGCGACGGTGGCCCCCTTCGCAGTCAATCAACAATCAGGTTCCGCCTGACGATCGAAGGGAGTTCTTCCATGGACACTCGAATCACCGACAAACCGGCGTTCTCACTCATCGGCTACGCCAAGCGTGTGCCCCTCATCCACGAGGGAGAGAACCCGCATATCCGCGAGCACATCGAATCTCTGCCTGCGGATGAGCACGCTCGCCTCAAATCCCTCAGCGATGCAGAGCCCACCGGACTGCTTCAGGTCACAGCCGATGTCGACCCGGATTACCGGGAAGGCACCGAGCTCACCTACCTGCACGGCGTCGCGGTCGGGACACCCGATTCGGCGCCTGAGGACCTCGACGTCATTGACGTCGAGGCGGGAACTTGGGCGGTCTTCACCACTGCCGGCCGCTTTCCCGAAGCACTGCAGATGACTTGGGCGGCGACGGCAACTGAGTGGTTTCCGTCGAATCCGTGGCAGCTGCGGCCCGGGCCCTCGATCGTTGCGATCATCGACCGGGCAGCGGACCTCAGCACGGCCACCACCGAGCTCTGGCTGCCGATCGAACGCGCGTGACACGATGCCACTGCCCAAAGGAGCGTCCGCCGTCACCTCGTGGTTCTCGCTCAGATGTGTTCGTTGAGGATCGTGCCCAGCCGGGTCAGGGCATCGACCATCTCATCATCGGACTGGCCCGAGTAGCTGAACCGGGCATAGTTGCTGCGTTGTTCGGTGGGGAAGAACGACCCACCTGGAACGTAGGCGACCCTCGCCTCGGGCAGGGCGTGTTCGGCCATGAATGCGGTCGCGTCGAAGCCTTCGGGGAAGGTCACCCAGGTGAAGAGCCCACCTTCGGGCCTGGTCACGGTCACCTCGGCGGGGAAATGTTCGGTCATCGTCGAGACCATGAGGTCGCGCTTGGCGCGGTAGACCCCGCGCATCGCTGAGACGTGGGCATCAATGTCGAAGGTGTCGAGGAAGCGCGTCACCGCTGTCATGTTCAGCGTGGACGACTGTGTGTCGGCGGCGAGCTTGAGCAGACCGAGCTTGTCGAGGATCTCCGGTGCCGCGCTCACCCAGCCCAACCTCACTCCGGGGGCGAGGATCTTTGAGAAGCTGCCGAGGTGGATGACCCGGTGCTCGGTGTCGAGTGAGGTCAGGGTCGGCAGCGCTTCGCCCTCGAAGCGCAGCTCACGGTAGGGCGAATCCTCAAGCACGAGAACGTCGTATTCGTTGGCCAGCTCGATGATGCGCTTCCGGCGTTCGAGGCTGAGGCTGACACCGGTCGGGTTCTGGAAGTCGGGGATGACGTAGATGAACTTGATGTTCTCGGTCGTGGCCAGGGTCGTCTCAAGGGCGTCGACGTCCATGCCCTCGGAGTCCATGTCAACGGCGGCGTACTCGGGCTGGCAGGGGTTGAAGGCGATGAGGGCACCGAGGAAGGTCGGGTTCTCCGTGACGATGACATCGCCTGGGTTGATGAGCAGCTTCGCCACCAGGTCCAGGCCCTGCTGGGCGCCTTGGAGGATGAGGACATCGTCAGCATCCGTTGCCGAACCCGCGCTCGACATGCGTTCGGCGATCTGGCCCCGCAATCCGGGCAGTCCCGCCGAGGCGGTGTACTGCAGTGCGGTCGCACTCTCCTTGCTCAGGATCTCGGTGTAGATCTGCTGGAGTTCGGCCGCGGGAAAGAGTGCGGCATCCGGGTACCCGCCGCCGAAAGAGGTGATGGAAGGATCGTCACCGTATTTGAGCAGCTCACGGATGGCGGACGGCTGAACGCGAGCGATGCGATCGGCGAACTTCGATGACACTGCTTCTCCTTTGAGAAATATTTGCG
Organism: Brevibacterium sp. UCMA 11752; assembly: GCF_021532235.1. Classification (NCBI taxonomy): domain Bacteria; kingdom Bacillati; phylum Actinomycetota; class Actinomycetes; order Micrococcales; family Brevibacteriaceae; genus Brevibacterium; species Brevibacterium sp. UCMA 11752. The sequence continues at coordinate 4,171,435 of NZ_JACBOS010000003.1, forward strand.
AGCGCGATCGTTCTGCCTTGTTTCCGCGACTCACCGCTGGTGGTGAAGTGATCGTAGCGTCGAATCATCCGCGCCATGAACTGTGTCCGTTTGGCGGTCTCTGGTCAACATCGCGTCCCCGCTGGGATGTCGGCCACGTCTTCGACGCCTGTGGGCACCACCTCGGCGCGGATCTTCGGTCCCTTCGCCGCACGCATGCCTGCCCCGAGGACGCCGACGATGACCAGCACGGCTCCGCACATCTCCCCCTGTGACACCGTCTCGCCGAGAACGAACCACGCGGCACTCATACCGACGATGGGGACGAGCATCGAGAAAGGTGCGACGACTCCAGCGGGGTTGCGCGACATCAGCCACGACCAGATGCCAGAGCCGAGGATTGTGGCGATGACGACGGTGTAGGCGAGTCCCGCGAGGCCCAGCCATCCGGTGGGAGTCATGAGCGTCGTCAGCGACTGGCCGATAGTGTCTGGCCCTTCGACAACCAGCGCAAGAAGGAGCATCGGCACCGGCGGCACCACCGACATCCACATCGTGAACTTCACCGGCTCGACCGAGTGCGCCTGACGGTTGCAGATGTTGCCGATCGCCCACCCGAAGGCGCCGGCGAGGGTGAGCAGGAACGGCAGGAAGCTCGCGCTCGAGTCCAGTCTCTGCCAGCCCACGACGCCGAGCCCGGCCATGGCCACGATGAGGAACGCCATCTGTGATCCGCGGATCCGCTCTCGCAGGACCGTCATCCCCAGCAGCACTGTGAACGGCCCCGAAGCCTGGAGCACGAGTGAGGCCAGCCCCGCAGGCATCCCCACCGCCATCGCCCAGTAGAGGAACAGGAACTGCAGGAGTCCGAACCCCATCCCGTAGCCCACGATCCAGCGAAGCTTCACGTCTGGCTTCGGCACGAACAGCAGCGCCGGAATGGCCAGCACGGCGAAGCGCAGGGCGACGAGGAAGAAGGGCGGGAACTGTTCGAGCGAGAAGTCGATCGCCAGGAAGTTCAGTCCCCACATCACGGCCACCGAGGCGGCGAGCAGACAGTGTTTCAATGACATGACTTCATTCTCGAGTGGCCAGACAGTTAATACAATCGAAATGTTCTACACAGACCTTATAGCCGAGCTTCAAGGTTGTAGCATTGGCACATGGACCCCCGGCATCTTGAGCTGCTGCGCCGGCTCGACGAACTCGGCAGCGTGACCGCCGTGGCCAGGGCGACGTTTCGCACGCCGTCGGCGATATCGCAGCAGCTCAAACAGGCCACACGGGAACTCGGACACACCCTCGTCGAACCCGAGGGCCGCGGGCTGAAGCTGACCAGCGCGGGCAGACTGCTGGCGACAGGCGGCAAGGACGTGGCCTCAGCGATCGCCCGCGTGCAGGCTGACTGGGAGGACTACCTCGGCGATCCCTCCGGCGACGTTCAGATTGCCGGGCTGCCCAGCGCCCTGGCCTATCTTGTGCCTTCTGCATTGCGACGGCTGCGGGAGACAAGCCCGAGGATCACCCTGCGCACCGTCGATGTGGATCTGGCCGAGCACGAGTTCGCGGGCCTGACCTCCGACGTCGACATCGTCATCGCCCACAGCCTGATCTCCGAACGTCCGGCCGGGACCGAAGGGCTGAGCGTCGAGTGCCTGGCGACCGAACCCATCGACGTCGCCGTCGCGAACGCCCATCCCCTGGCTTGCCGGGACCAGCTGAGACCAGAGGACCTCGTCGACGCTCAGTGGATCGGCGTTCCCCACGGATTCCCATTCACCACAATCCTGACGTCGATCGCACACGTCACAGGACGAGAGCTCGAGGTCACCCAGCGCATCCGGGACAACCGACTCATCGAGGCGATCGTGGCCTCAAGCGATCAGGTCGCCCTGCTGCCGCGATTCACGACCCCGAAAAACGCCGGGCTCACGCTCCTCCCGCTGACAGGGGTCGCAACCACACGTTGGGTCGTGGCGGTCATGGCTCCCGACACGGCCGAGCGCGCAGCCGTCAAACGAGTGCTGGACGCCCTGCACCGGAACTCTTAGCCCCAGTCGCAGCGAACAGCTCAGCGAGTCGCGGCGAACCGCTTCGGAATCAGCTTCTCCAGGGGCAGGAACGCCGCCCAGCAGATGACTGTCGGCAGGAAGTGGATGCCCAGGGCGATGTAAGTCATGAGATGGAAGAGCATGAAGAAGATGACGGCACCATAGAGCCATCTGCCCTTGAGGAACAGCACGATCGGTGAGAGGAACTCGAACACCAGAGTCGCCCACTGCCCGGCGATGAGCAGGCCAGGCATCTCGAGGAACGGCTTCGACCATTCGGCCCCGCGGCGCATCAGGGCCCAGATGATCACGGCGCCGTTGGCCCAGTGGGTGATGTTGCCCGAGGCGATCCACTTCATCACCACCGAATAGAAGTAGGTGAGGACGACGGAGATCTGCACGACTCGCAGCGCCCACCCTGCCTTCGCCGAGGTGGTCCCCACATCCCTGAACCGTGCGACTCCGACCGTCGGCAGCACCACGACGGCGATGACGAGCGCCATGTGGTCGTGGGCGACGTAGCCATAGCCCTGGGTATAGAACATCCACAGCCCGAAGGTGATCGCGACGATCCAGCCGCTGATTCGCTGGAGGACGCCGGCGGCAGCCATGAGAGCGAAGACGATGATCGCGGCGAGCAGGATCTGCGCCCCGAGGACGCTGACCGGTGGGATGTGAAGGAACCTGGCCAGCCACAGCGGTTTGTAGAGGTCGGGGGTCCAGCCGTGCGGGATGACGTCGGCGGAGATCGTGAGCACGTCGATGATGACGAAGATGTAGACGATGACGCGGAAGACCGCGACGCGGGCCAGAGAGATCTGGGGCGTGAACCAGGCGATGATCGGATTGACGACCTTCGCCTCGGCGGTGGTGGAATTACTCACTGCACCTCCCAGGTCGCCAAGATCTTGTGTTCGGGTTCGCCGACGCTGCGGCCGTTCTCCAACTGGGTCACGGTGCGGCAGAGGATCATCTGCTCCGGCTTCGGCTCGTCAGGATGGAGGCGCTCAAAGGAGTCGGCCATGGTCTGCAGAAGTTCCGGGTTGGCGATGACCCGATCGAGCTGGGATTCGATGTCACCGCGTTCGATCCCGACGGTGTCCGTGTTGAAGCCGAGCCGACGTGGTTCGTCCTCACCGGGGAACTGCGCTTCGATGCACGTCGCATTCACCGTGCCGTTGAGGTCCTTGGCGGTCGCGTACTGGGTGAGTGACCCGAGCGGGAAGAAGTCGTTGGTGTTGAGGAACTGTCCGCAGGTGAGAATGACGAGGGCCATGGCGGTTGCTCCGAGACGCCATACGATCGACCACGTCGTCATCGGCTTCGTGGCAGTCGCAGACGCAGACTCGGCGGCAGTCGTTGGTTCGGCGGCAGTCGTTGACTCCTCGGCAGACTCCGACGGCGGTTTCGTGTTCGTCACAAGTCGACGCTTCTTCTCATCCATGCGCTGTGTGGTTCATTCTCTCGACGCCGCGGGTACGCAGACTATCGTAGCCGCCACCCCGCCTTCCCCAACTACCTGGCGGCGGCCCTCAGGAGTTGAACGGCTCAGCTCAGGAGCTGCGCGCGTAGAGATTGAGCTGTTCCCACATCGCCGCGTACTTCTGGAAGGATGCGACCGCGGTTTCAGGATCGTCGTTGCTCAGCGCGGTCACCCACGAATCGACGAGCTCCGGTGCCTCGTTGGGCCAGAGCACATCGCTCATCCCGCCCAGGTCGAGTTCGAGCACGGAGTTCATATCGAAGCCGTCGACCCACTGGGCCAGAATCGATGTCTGCTCGACCATGTCGACGACCTTGGACTTATCGGCCACGGTCTCCGCTGCCCATTCCATCCTCGCCGAGGCTGCCAGAATGTCCGTACGGATGAGCACTCTCAGCCCGGCATCGGTTTCATTCGTGATGATCTGGTCTTCGCTCAGCGAGAAGAACAGCCACCATGACGGCGGCACATCCCACGCCGAGACGCGTGTGAAGACGCGAGTATCCTTGGTGTCCTGGAGCCACTCGGCACGACGACTGGCCGCACGCCTGCGCACCGACTTCGGAGCGATGATGTCCAGCGTCGCCTTCGAGGTGTGCTCACTCAATGCCTCGAGCGCCTCCCACCCGCGAACGTCCTCCTGGGCGGGGCAGTACCGATCCACGCCGTCCGAAGTCTGAGACGCCGGGAGGAAGATCGGCGTGTTGCGAAAGGACTCGGCCACAGGGTTCGGCGGCAGGGAGATCAAGCGCTGATCCGCGTCTTCGGAGACCTGCTCCTCAACACGAGAACGGTTGTCTTCCACCTGCTCGTCTTGCAATACGGAATGGACTACGGTGGGTTCGAAGATCCGCAGAGAGACAACATAATCGCGACTGTAGGACATGGGTTCACCCTATCCAAGGTCGGGCCTCAAAATGGAACTTCCCACTACGAACAGGTAGGATTTAAGCGCATAGCAGAGATCTAGTCCGGGGCGCTTCGCCCCACATGACGACGGAGGGGGTCACGCCAGTGGGTCGCGGCCGCGCAAAGGCAAAGCAGATCAAGGTAGCCCGGAAGCTGAAATACTACAGCCCGGACACCGACCTGAATAGACTCCAGCAGGAACTGGGTTCCGAGTCGCAGGCGTCCGGTTCGTCAGATCCGTACGACAACGAGCCGGACTATTCGGATTACGCCGACAAGTACAACGTCGACGATGACGACGAAGAAGACGACTATACACAGCGCGAATCTTGACCGATCAGCACTGATGTGATCGGCGCTCAGATACGGGAGCATCGGATTCGCTCAAGCAAGAAGGCGGAGGCTGCGGCCTCCGCCTTCTGCTTTGCCTGATTGCTGCACTGCCACCCTCAGCCTGACACACCTCAGGCGAGGATTGCGGCTCCGCCGTCGACGCCCTTGGCGCCCTGGACGTAGTCGAGTTCGGAGGCCAGTGAACCGTCGTCGACCCTGACATCACCGAGCACCCATGAGCCGGGGGAGGCCGCGAGCACACTGTCAACGGACTCAGCAGAGGCCACGAGGACCATGCCGACGCCGAGGTTCCAGGTCCGTTCACGGTCTTCCTGCGGGACTCCGCCCAGATCGCCGAGGGTGGAGAAGACCGGAGGGATCTCCCACGAAGCACGGGACATCTTCGCCACGAGACCCTTCGGCAGCACGCGCGCCACATTGGCAGACAGTCCCCCGCCGGTGACATGCGAGACCGCATGCACGGCATCGGGCAGGGCAGAGAAGAGGGCGTTGAGTTCGCCGGTGTAGACATGGGTGGGGACGAGGAGCTCCTCACCCAGGGTGCGGCCGAATTCCGGCACATTGCGGTCCAGACCCCACCCCGCCTCGGCGATGATGTGCCTGACCAGGGAGTACCCGTTCGAGTGGATACCAGAGGATGGCAACCCGATGAGCACGTCACCGGCGGCGACCTTCTCAGGTCCCAGCAGTTTGGAGGCCTCGACGACACCTGTGGCGGCACCAGCGACATCGTAGTCATCGACTCCGAGCAGGCCCGGGTGTTCGGCGGTCTCCCCGCCGACGAGGGCGACATCGGCACTGGCACACGCCTCGGCGATGCCCCGGACGATGTCCGCGATCCGCTCGGCCACGACCTTGCCGCAGGCGATGTAGTCGGTCATGAACAGGGGCTTGGCACCGCACACGATGATGTCGTCGACGACCATTCCCACCAGGTCATATCCGATGGTGTCGTGCTTGTCGAGAGCCTGCGCGATCGCGACCTTCGTGCCGACGCCGTCGGTCGATGAGGCCAGCAGCGGGCGCTCGAAGTCCTTGAGCACTGAGACGTCGAAGAGTCCGGCGAAACCGCCGACTTCGCCGACGACATTTGCGTTGTGTGTGGCCCCGACCGCGGACTTCATCAGTTCGACGGCGCGGTCACCGGCCTCGACGTCGACGCCGGCAGCGGCATAGGTGGTGGACTTAGCTGGATCGGTGCTCAACTCAACATCCTTTGTCGGCGGGGGTGTTGTTGACAGGAATCGGGTATTCGCCTGAGAAGCAGGCAGTGCACAACTGGCTGCGCTCCTGCTGGGTGGCCTCGACCATCCCGTCGAGGGAGATGTATCCCAGGGAATCGGCGCCGAGGTTGTCGCGGATTTCGTCCATGTTCAGGCCGTTGGCGATGAGCTCGGCCCGGGTCGCGAAGTCGATGCCGTAGAAGCAGGGCCACTTGACCGGTGGAGAGGAGATGCGCACATGGATCTCCTTCGCTCCCGCTTCGCGGAGCATTCGCACGAGCGCGCGCTGGGTGTTGCCGCGCACGATCGAGTCGTCGACGACGACGAGGCGTTTGCCCTCGATGTTCTCCCGCAGCGGGTTGAGTTTGAGTCGGATGCCGCGCTGTCGCAGGGTGTCCGAGGGCTGGATGAATGTGCGGCCGACATAGGCGTTCTTCATCAGCCCCTGGCCGAAGGGTATGCCTGAGCGTTCGGCATAGCCGACGGCGGCCGGTGTTCCTGATTCGGGTGTGGCGATGACGAGATCGGCGTCGACGGGGAACTCGTCGGCCAGCTGGCGGCCCATCTGAGTCCTGGCTGCATGCACGGTCTTGCCGTTGAGCACGCTGTCGGGTCGGGCCAGATACACGTACTCGAAGACGCAGCGAGCCTGGTCCTGTTCGGCGAAGCGGAAGGAGCGCAGACCGTCTTCGTCGATGGCGATGAGTTCGCCCGGTTCGACGTCGCGCACGAAGGAAGCACCGACGATGTCGAGAGCCGAGGTCTCGGAGGCCACGACCCAGCCGTTCTCCATCCGGCCCAGCGACAGCGGCCGCACACCATGACGATCACGGGCGGCGTAGAGGGTGTTCTCGTCCATGAAGGCCAGGGAGAATGCACCTTCGACCTTGGGCAGGAGATTGAGCGCGGCCTCGGTGAGGTTCTCGCCCTCTTCGGTGGCGAAGAGCTCGGTGACCAGGGAGGTGTCATTGGAGGAGTCGCGGAAGGGCCTGGTCCGGCTGACCTTCTTCGTCGCGTCCTTGACGACCTGGTCGGCGTCGTCACGACGGCCATCGGCCAGAGCTTCGAGCTCATCGAAGTTCGTCAGATTGCCGTTGTGCGCCAGTGCCACTGTCCCGAACGGGGTGGGTCCCAGCGTGGGCTGGGCATTCTCGAACGAGGGTGAGCCCGTCGTCGAATACCGCGTATGCCCGAGCGCGATGTGTCCCTGCAGAAGTTCGAGATCCCGCTCATGGAAGACCTGCGAGACCAAGCCCATGTCGCGGTAGATCAGGATCTGCTTGCCGTTGCTGGCAGCGATGCCCGCAGACTCCTGTCCGCGGTGCTGCAGAGCGTAGAGCCCGAAGTAGGTGAGTTTGGCTATTTCCTCGCCCGGCGCCCAGACTCCGAATACTCCACAAGCATCCTGAGGTCCGCGGTCCAGGGGGTCGATTTCGTGCGTTAGTTGCCCGTCTCCTCTTGCCACGTGAAAGATTGTCTCACATCGGTGAGCTCTGCTTCACAAGTGGATCAGACTCCGGAACTCGGGGCTTCGTTTCGGGGCTCGTCCTCGGCATCGGGATCTTCGCCGTTGGCTTCGGCGATGCGACGACGCGCGATCTCCTTCGGATCATCGACCATGTCGATCTCCGCGTCGACTCGGTACTTACGTGACTTCCTCCGACCCATCCAGTCGAGGAGCACTGCCAGCAGGCCGCCGAGGAACAGTCCGCCCACGGCGAGGACGAGCAGCAGCAGCCCCGCTCCCTTGGCCACTGTGTAGCCGGTGGGCATCGCTTCGGGATCGACGAAGAGCGTGAGCACACCCGCGACGAGTACGCCGAGGATCGCGCCGAGTCCCATGAATACCGAGTACTTGGGGCTGCGACGAACGGCGACGTCGATCTGGTCCTTCATGATCTCCTTGGGCAGCAGTGTCGGTGGCGGGTCGATGGTGCCCGCATTTCACGTCGCGGACAGTCTAGTCGAGAACTCCTTCGCCGACTCCCAGGCAGTTATGCGGCCGATCCCATAAGGTGGAGGAAGACACAGTAGGGCTTCTCACATAGGGGTGGACATGTCTCAAACGATCATCGTCGGAGTGGACGGCTCCGCCAACAGTCAATGCGCACTGCAGTGGGCGATCAGACACGCTCAGCTGACCTCTTCCGAGATTCGCCTCGTGGCGGCGTACACCGTTCCCGGCGTCAATATGACCCAAGCGGACATCGTCTACCCGGCCGATTTCGATGCGGAGGTCAAGAGGTCGGTGCAGAAGCTCGTCGACGACAACGCACGAACCGTCACCGATGCCTCGGTGCCGGTGTCGACCGTGGTCTTCCCGGGAGATGCTTCTGGGGCGTTGGTCGACAACTCGAAGAATGCCGATCTCGCGGTCATCGGCGCCCGCGGTCGCGGTGGGTTCGCCGGCCGCCTGCTGGGGTCCGTGGCCTTGGCGATGCCCGCGCACGCTCATTGCCCCACCGTGGTCATCCCCAGTACCTGGCCCCAACGCCCGATGCCGGAGCGACCCCTGCCGATCGACCTTCCTGTGCGCTCCTCCGACGCGCAGACGACAACCGCCGAATCCGGCGACAGGCGCCCCGACTTCACCGGTGAGATCGTCGCCGCGATCGATCCGTTCGAGACCGATGGGCCGGTCCTGCGTGAGGCCGCGCTGCAGGCTCGGATCTATGGTCTGCCGCTGCACCTGGTCGGCATCACCGCTGCCCACGTGCTCTCGCCGGAATGGATGCCCAGCGAAACGCACCTCGAGAAGATGTACGACGAAGCCGTGACCTCGCGAGAAGAAGCCGCGCAGTCCCTCCACGAGGAGTTCCCCGAGGTTGACGTTCGCTGGTCGATCTTCGATGCCCCCGCCACCGAGGTGCTCATCAGCGCCACCTACACCGCCGAACTCATGATCATCGGCTCCCGCGGCCGCGGCGGTTTCGTGTCAACGATCCTCGGGTCGACTTCCCAGGCCGTCCTCTCACACGCTGTGTGCCCGACCCGAGTGGTGCGCGTGCTCCGCCGGAAGGCGAAGAAGCGCTGAAGCTGCGCCGGTGCTCCGCCTTCATGACTGCGCCGGTGCTCCGCCTTCATGACCGCGCCGGTGCTCCGCCTTCATGACCGCTTGGTGAAAGTGCTGAAGTAGGGCACAAGTGCTCAACGTCTGCACTTTTACCCAGCGGTGGCTCGGAGTGGGAATCTCGCCGGGATGGGAGCCTCACCCGAGGGCGATGAGGCCGATGCCGGCGACGACGACCACCGCGCCGGTCAGCTTCATGCCGATGTTCTTCTCCCCGAAGAACCACCAGGCCAGCAGTGTGCCGACGATGATCGAGGTCTCGCGCACGGGAGCCACAAGGGACACCGGTGCCTGCTGCATGGCGTAGAGGACGAGCAGGTACGCCAGCGGGGAGAGGATGGCGACGGTGAGCAGGGCCCGTTTGTGCCCGGCCAGAATCGATGTGAAGTCCGCGCGACGTCCTGCACCTCCAGGGATCGTCACGATGCCCACGGCCATGATGGTCGCGACGCAGATTTCGGAGAGGGCGAAGTAGAGCAGCGGTGAGTCGGTGATGTGGTTGACGGAGAAGTCGTCCCACAGGGTGTACGAGGCGATGAAGGTTCCGATCAGTGCGCCCCAGGCCAGACCACGACCCACGCCGTGGCTGCTCATCCCGTGACCTCTGCTCATCCCGTAACCTCCGTTCGTCGTCCGGCCTCCGCCCACCCGCCTCGGGTGCACGGTCACGACCGCAATGCCGGCGAGGACGATGAAGGCGCCGATGGTCTCCGGTGCTGTGGGTCGCTCGCCCAGGAACAGCACGGCGATGATGATCGTGATGATCGGCCCGACCCCGCGCGCTGTGGGATAGACGACGCCCAACGGGGCATGGTCATAGCCGGACTGCAGGGACACCGAGTAGGCGATGTGGAAGACCGCGCTGAGAGCGGCGGCACCCAGCAGGCCCAGACTGAACGCATGTGTTCCGGAGACGAGCAGCCAGATCGCGATCGGGGCCAGCAGGATCGCCGACAGTCCGTGATAGGCCAGCACGAAGGCGTAGCCCTTGCCCGACACCGACTTCGCCGCGATGTTCCACAGGGCATGGGCGACTGAGGCGAAGAGCACCAGCCCGAGGACGGCAGGAGTCATCGACGACCGTATCCAGTCCGCTGCACTGCGTCGTGACCAGTCCGCTGCACTGCGTCAGGACCTCACAGCTTCACGACAACGGTCTTCGTCTGCGTGTACTCGTCGAAGGCTTCGATGGACTTCTCACGGCCATAGCCGGATTTCTTGAACCCGCCGAAGGGCAGCTCCACTCCCCCGCCGGCTCCGTAGGTGTTGATGAAGACCTGCCCGGCTTCGACCTCGGCGGCGACCCGATGAGCCCGGGAGATGTTCTGCGTCCACAGGGCCGAGACCAGGCCGTAGTCGGTGCCGTTGGCCAGGGAGATCGCTTCCTCTTCATCGCCGAAGGTCATGGCCACGACGACGGGGCCGAAGACCTCGTCCTGCGCGATCCTCGAGCCCGGGGACACGTTGTCGACGAGCGTCGGGGTGATGAAGGCACCGCCGGTGAGGTCCTCGGCGAGACCTTCGGGCCTGGTCCCTCCCGTGATGATCTGGGCGTTGCCGATGTCGGAGAGGAACCCTTCGACGCGGGACTGCTGCTTCTTCGAGATCAGGGGTCCGAGCATCGGGTCGTCGATGCCGTAGCCGATGGTCACCTTCTCCATCGCGGCCGCCATCTTCTCCACCACCTCGGCGTGGATGTCCTGGGCGACGATGAGTCGGGACCCGGCCGAGCAGGTCTGGCCGGCGTTCTGGATGATCGAACGCACCAGGGACGGGACTGCCGCGTCGACATCGGCGTCGGAGAAGACGATGTTCGCGGACTTTCCGCCCAGTTCGAGCACCGTCGGGATGACCCGATCGGCGGCGGCGTGGGCGATCTGTGAACCGATCTGAGTCGAGCCGACGAAGCCCAGGTGAGCAATGCCCGGATGCGCCGCCAACGCGGCCCCCGCCTCGGCGCCCAGGCCTGTCACCACGTTGAACGCACCTGCTGGAAAGCCAACGGAATGGATGAGTTCGGCCAGGCGGACCGTGGAGCGCGGAGTCTCGTCGGCGGGTTTGGCCACGGCGCAGTTGCCGGTGGCCAGTGAGGTCGCGGCGGCGCGTCCGATGAGCTGGAGCGGGTAGTTCCAGGCCACGATGTGCCCGGTCACGCCGTAGGGTTCGCGGCGCGTGTAGACGTGCATGTCCTCGGCCATGGGGATCGAGTGCCCGTAGTAGGACTCGATGGTGTGGCCGTAGAACTCGAAGTAGCGGGCGCAGACGTCGACATCGGCGTAGGCCTGGGTCAGCGGTTTGCCGGTGTCCTCGGATTCCAGTGCGGCCATCTCATCGCGGTTGGCTCGGATCACTTCGGCGGTGGTGACCAGCAGCTTCGACCGCTGCTCGGTGCTCGAGCGCCTCCATTCCCTCTGCGCCCGGGCCGCTGCCTTGACCGCACGGTCGACCTCGTCGGCCCCGCCGCGGGAGACATCGCCGAGGTGTTCGCCGGTGGCCGGGTCGACGTTGGCGTAGGTGGTCAGTGAGGGAACGTGGCGTCCGCCGATGAATGAGGTGGTCTGGGTGATCTGGGCGTTCATCGCCGACCTTCCAATTCTGCTGAGGTGTACAGGGGGACGAAATCGCTGATGTCGGCGCGCGTGCCCGAGGCATCAACCGAGCCTTCGGCGAGCGCGGCGGAGAATTCGGTCCTGCCGGTCACGATCTCCAACCACACCTGCGCCGAGGTTTCGACGACGTTGGGCGGTGTGCCGCGGGTGTGCCGGGGCCCGGGAATGCACTGGGTGACGCCGAAGGGCGGGACGCGGACTTCGACGCTGTTGCCCTCCGCCCGCGAGGCGAGCTCCTCGAGCGTGAACCGCACGGCCGTGGCCAGGGTCGACCGGTCTGCCGGTGCCGCGTCGGCCTCGGAGTGCGCAACCCACATCTCAAGGGCGTTGCGGCCCTCGTCGGGGTCGATCCTTCTGCGAATCGCCATCAGTGACTCTCCCTCTTACCTGATCTTCGCTACATCTTCGCCCAGCTCGAGCCTGCCCACAATGCTCGTCCGTCCCTCGGAATCGGTGCCGCCGGTGATCGGGTCGGTGATCGCCGCGATGACTTCGTCGAGGAGCTCATCGGTGATGACGACATCCCCCGCCGAGGTGGGGGCTGAGCCCGTGGACGAAGCCGTGCCCGGGGCGAGGGCTCCCACCTTCGCCAGCAGAGTCAGTGCCACGATTCCGGTGGCGCGAGAGGACCCGTCGAGACATTTCATCGCGACCGAGTATCCGGACTTCGTGGACATGGCGATGACGCCTTCGGCCCCGCCCTTAGCGAAGACGCCGAGGCTCTCGATGACCGTCGTATTCGGTTTGCCGTGGCCTTCGATCGCCCACGGGTCTGCGAATACGGCGTCCATGAGGGTGCGGGCCTCGGTGGCGTAGGAGACATACGGTTCCCTCGCCGAGGTGGTCCTCGGGTTCTCGTCTTCCGTGGCAGCGTCTGCGCTGCCCAAACGCACCACACGGCCGATCGCCCGTGCCAGGCCGGTGAGGCTGAGCGCGAAGACGGGAGCACCGCAGCCGTCGGTGCCCACGGCTGCCGGCGTCTCACCGGCGAAGGATTCGACCACCTCGGCGACCCTCTTCTGCACGGGGTGGTTCGGGTCGAGGTAGTCTGCGGTGTCCGCACCGATGGCCGCCGCGGCCATGAGGAACGCCGCATGCTTGCCGGAGCAGTTGAAGTACAGTGCCGATGCCGGATCAGTGTCGTCTTGCTCGAGATGACGTGCGGCCTCCTGAAGGCTCCGGCGGAAGGCACCGTCGGCGGGATGCGCGGACGGGCATTGCAGGTCATCCACGCTCAAGCCGGCGGATTCGAGCATTCCGGCAACCGCCTCGGCGTGGCCGGCCTCGCATTTGTGGGACGCGGTCGCCAGTGCCGCCCAGGTGCCGGAGACCTGCGCTCCGAGACTCATCGCGGCAATCGCCTGCAGCGGTTTGAGACTCGACCGGGTGAACACGGGAGCCTCCGGCGCACCCAGGCTGATCAGGGGCGATCCATCCGGGTCGAGGACGACTACGGAACCGATGTGGCGGGATTCGATGAACCCGCTGCGCTCGACGAAGGCCAACTCGGCGGCGTCGGCGGAAACGAAAGTGGAACGAGTCACGCACTCAAGCCTACGACCTTATAGGCTGGTGGGGTGAAGGTTCTTGTCATCGGTTCGGGCTCCCGCGAACACGCCCTCGTCCTTGCTCTCAGTCGCGACCCCCAGGTCGACGCCGTCATCGCCGCACCCGGCAACCCGGGAATCGCAGCGATCGCGCACACCGAAGCCGTCGATATGAACGACTCCACCGCTGTCACGGCACTGGCGGAGACACTCGACGTCGACCTCGTGGTCATCGGCCCCGAAGCCCCGCTGGTCGCCGGGGTCGCCGACGCCCTGCGCGAGTCCTCGTTCCCGGTCTTCGGACCCAGTTCCGAGGCCGCGATCCTCGAAGGCTCGAAGGCGTTCGCCAAGGAGGTCATGGAGTCCGCGAATGTGCCCACCGCACGCGCCGTGGTCGCCTATACCTCCGACGAGGCGGCCGCCGCCCTCGATGACTTCGGGGCTCCGTACGTGGTCAAGGCCGATGGCCTGGCCGCGGGCAAGGGCGTCGTCGTGACCTCGGACCGGGCCGAGGCACTGACTCATGCCAGCTCCTGCCTCGAGGTCTCCGACCGGGTCGTCATCGAGGACTACCTCGACGGGCCCGAGGTCTCCCTCTTCGTCCTCTGCGACGGCCAGCACACTCTGCCGCTGACTCCCGCTCAGGATTTCAAGCGCATCGGCGATGGCGACACCGGCCCGAACACCGGAGGCATGGGCGCCTACTCGCCGCTGCCCTGGATCCCGGCCGGCACAGTCGACGACATCGTCAACACCGTCGCCCAGCCGGTCGTCGATGAGATGACCCGCCGCGGCACCCCGTTCGTCGGACTTCTCTACTGCGGGCTCGCCCTGACGTCGAAAGGCATGCGGGTCGTCGAGTTCAACGTCCGCTTCGGCGATCCGGAGACCCAGTCCGTGCTCTCACGTCTGCGCAGCCCGCTGGGCCAGACCATGCTCGCCGCCGCCGAGGGGCGCCTCGACGAGGTCGGTGAACTCGACTGGGATCCGCGCACCTCGGTGACCGTGGTCATGGCTGCCGAGAACTACCCGAACACTCCGCGCACCGGCGACATCATCCGCGGACTCAACACGGCCGACGGGCTCGAGGACGTCCACATCCTCCACGCCGGGACCGCTCGTGCCACAGACACGGGCGCCGGATTCGCCCCCGAGGACACGGTCATCTCCGAGGACGTCGCCGAGACCGGGGACATCGTCACCGCCGGCGGGCGTGTGCTCTCCGTCGTCTCGCTGGGCACCGGACTCCACGAGGCCCGGGCCAAGGCCTATGCCGCTGTGGCCGAGGTCAAGTGGGACGGCGAGCAGCACCGCACCGACATCGCCGAGGTGGCCGCTCGCGGGCAGATCACGGTGGCCGACATCTACCCGGCACCGGAAGAGGCACCAGCTGCCGCCGCGCTCGACTCCACGGCGCCCGAACTTCCGGGTTGGACGCACGTCTACTCTGGCAAGGTCCGCGACCTCTACATTCCCGAGGGCTCGACCGATGCCGCGTCGGCCGAGCAGCTGCTCATGGTCGCCTCGGATCGCATCTCTGCCTATGACTGGGTGCTTGACTCCGAGATCCCGGACAAGGGGAAGGTGCTGACCGGGCTGAGCCTGTGGTGGTTCGACCAGCTCTCCGAGGTCATCGGCAACCATGTCATCAGCTCCGATGTTCCTGAGGCAGTGGCCGGTCGCGGCCTCATCGTCAAGAACCTGTCGATGCTGCCCATCGAGTGCGTAGCCCGCGGCTACCTCACCGGCTCCGGGATGGCTGACTACAAGGCCACGGGCTCCGTGTGCGGAATCCAGCTGCCGGCAGGCCTCATCGAAGCCGACCGGCTGGAGCCCGCGATCTTCACGCCCGCGACCAAGGCCGATCTGGGCGACCACGACGAGAACGTCAGCTTCGCCCAGATCACCGAGACCATCGGCACCGAGGCAGCCGAGAAGGTCCGTGACCTGACGATCGAGATCTATCAGAAGGCAGAGGCGATCGCGCGTGAGCGCGGCATCATCCTCGCCGATACGAAGTTCGAGTTCGGGACACTGCCCGACGGGACCATGGTCCTCGGCGACGAGGTGCTGACCCCGGATTCCTCGCGCTTCTGGGATGCGGCGAGCTACGAATCGGGTCAGCCGCAGGCGAGCTTCGACAAGCAGTTCGTCCGCGACTGGCTGACCGGTGAGTCCGGCTGGGACAAGTCCTCGGACACTCCCCCACCGCCCCTCCCCGCCGAGGTGGTCGAAAAGACCCGCGCCCGCTACATCGAGGCCTTCGAGAAGCTCACCGGCCAGAAGTTCCCCGGCTGAGGCTGGTCACAGCCGGACCACCTCTCACACCGAGACAACGCCGCACCGCCGATACAACGCTGCACGACAGTGATATCGGCGGTGCGGCGTTGTCTTCAGACGCGTGCTGACCCCGGCCGCAACCAAAGACTTAGCGCGAAAATCGCAGGCGTGACCACTGATTCAGCAGGGAAATATGCCGGGTGGTCATTGTTTTCAGCTCGAAGCCGTCTCACACAACGGAATCGGTGGATTCAACCCACTGATTCCTATACTGTGTGTGACCAGGCCCACACTGGTCCGCGCAGGCCCACACACAGACGTGCAACTCGCTTGGAAGTGACGATATGCATTATTGGAACGGCACCTATCACGAAGGCAGCGGTGACACCTTCACCCTCGTCAACCCCGCCATCGGCGAGACGACCGGTGAGTACACGCTCGCCAACGCCGAGGATGTCAACGAAGCCGTCGCCTCGGCGAAGGCCGCCTATCCCGCATTCAAAGCACTCACCCCTGGCGAGCGCGCGGAGCTGATGCTCGGCCTCGCCACCGAGCTCGAGGCTCGCGCCGAGGAACTCGCCGAACTCGAGTCGCGGCAGACAGGCAAATCCATCCGCCTGGCCAAGGAGTTCGATGTGCCCGGCTCGATCGACAACGCGAAGTTCTTCGCCGGGGCCGCCCGGCAGCTCACAGGTCTGGCCGCTGGCACCTATTGGGCGAAGTCGACGTCGATGACCAGGCGCGAACCCCTCGGCGTGGTCGGCTCCATCGCCCCGTGGAACTACCCGCTGCAGATGGCCGCATGGAAGATCTTCCCCGCCGTCGCAGCCGGCAACACGATCGTGCTCAAGACCTCGGAGATGACTCCGGGGACCTCACTCATCCTCGCCGAGGCTGCCACCGCCGCCGGCTTCGCCCCCGGTGTCATCAACATCATCGCCGGCGACGGACTCGAGGCCGGTGAAGCGCTCATCACCCACCCCGATGTCGTCATGTCCTCGTTCACAGGATCGACGAAGGTGGGCCGACGCATCATGGAACTCGCCGCGGCGAAGGGCTCTCGCGTCCACCTCGAACTCGGCGGCAAGGCCCCGTTCGTGGTCTTCGACGATGCCGACATCGAAGCCGCCGCCCGCGGTGCCGTGGCCGGGTCGCTCATCAACTCCGGCCAGGACTGCACCGCGGCGACCCGGGCCATCGTCGCCCGCGAACACTTCGAGGCTTTCACAACCCGCGTCACCGAACTCATGGACGGTGTCCGCGTGGGCAACCCGTCGAACTCCGCCACTGACATGGGCTCCCTCATCTCGCTGACCCACCGCTCACGGGTCGCCGATATGGTCGACCGCGCCCGGGCTGCCGGGGCCACGATCCACTGCGGCGGAGCGATCCCGACGACGAACCACCTCGGCGAGGCTCTGCCCGGGGACACCGACTCAACGGCATACTACGCACCCACCCTGATCAGCGGAATCGACACCGACGCCGAGGTATGGCGTGAGGAGATCTTCGGTCCCGTCCTCGTCGCGATCGCCTTCGACACCGATGACGAGGCCATCGAACTGGCCAACGACACCCCCTACGGGTTGGCGGCGAGCGCCTGGACGACGACCACGAACCGGACGCTGCGTGCCGCGGCCGACATCGAAGCCGGATGCGTGTGGATCAACGAGCACATCCCGATCGTCTCCGACATGCCTCACGGCGGATACAAGGCCTCCGGATTCGGGAAGGACATGAGCCAGTACTCGTTCGATGAGTACACGCAGGTCAAGCACGTCTTCATCGACCAACACGAGGACCCGCACCACGAATGGCAGGACACCATCTTCACGTCCTGACACTCTGCCGCGGGTTACCGGTCACGGTCTCGGGCACGAACGGATAACAGCCCGTCCGAGCCCTGTGGCCCGATGCCCCGGGCGACATACAATGACATCCTGCCAAGTGCGTCCAGCGCGCTCGGCCTCACCTTCGACAAGGAAGTCGGGAGGACCATGAACCTCGACGTTCTCGACGTCAGCATCTTCGACGGACACTCCGTCCTGCCTGCGAACCGCATCAGCATCCGCGACGGAATCATCACCGAGATCGGCACCGGCCCGGCTGTGGACCCTTCCGAACACACCATCACGGCCACGGGAAAGCTGATCACACCCGGGTTCGTCGACGCCCATGTGCACACCACCTTCGGCGGACAGGAGTCCCTGGCCTGCGATCTCAGCGAAGCTCAGGGCCTCGAGGCCTCGCTTGAGGTGATTCGCGACTATGTGACCGCGACCGCAGCCGGCACCGCGACCGCCGCCGGCACGTCAGACGTCAACTGGGTCACCGGCGGCGGCTGGTCGATGGCCGACTTCCCCGGCGGCGCACCGACCGCTGTGATCCTCGACGAGCTGAGCCCGGACCGGCCCGTCATCCTGCTCAGCGCGGACCATCACTCGGCGTGGGTGAACACGCAGGCCATGGACCTGGCCGGCATCGATGCCTCCACGCCCACCCCGCCCGGTGGCGTGATCGAGAAGGACGAAGCGGGGGCACCGACCGGGTGCCTGCACGAATCTGCCATGGATCTCGTCTCCGCCCATGTCCCGGCCGCCACCGACGCCGATATCCGCGCCGGACTCCTCGCCGGGCAGTCCTCCCTCCATGCGTTCGGCGTCACCGCCTGGATGGACGCCATCGTCGGCGACTACTCCGGCCACCGCTCCCCCTTCGACACCTACGTTGAGGCAGAGGACTCAGGCGATCTGACGGCCGAGGTCGTCGGCAGCCTGTGGTGGCCCCGTGACGTCGAGGACATCGAAGCTCAGGTCGCCGCCCTGCTCGACCAGCGGCGAACCCACGGGGGCTTTCGCACCACCTCGGTGAAGTTCATGCTCGACGGCATCGTCGAATCCCGGACCGCCGCGATGAGTGCCGAGTACAGCTGTGCCTGCGGCGGGTTCGGCATCAGCTACTTCACCCGTGAGCACCTGCACCGAGCCTTCGCCGCCCTCGACGCGGCAGGCTTCGACATCCACTGCCATGCGATCGGTGATGCGGCGAACAGGGCAGCTCTCGACGCCTTCGAGTCCATCGGGGGCCCCGAGACCACCGGGGACAGGGAGCGTCGACACCACATCGCCCACGTTCAGGTTGTCGACCCCGTCGACATTCCCCGCTTCGCTCAGCTCGGAATCACCGCGAACCTGCAGGCACTGTGGGCCTGTCACGACCAGCAGCTCCTCGACCTCAACCTTCCCTACCTCGGGACCGAACGCTCCCGCTGGCTCTATCCGTTCAAGTCCTTCGCCGATGCCGGCACACACTTGGCGATGGGGTCGGATTGGCCGGTCTCGACGCCGAACCCGTGGGAGGCCATCCATGTGGCAGTCAACCGCTCGCATCCGGACGCCGACGACCCGGCGCCGCTGCTGCCCGAGCAGGCCATCGACCTGATCACCGCGCTGCGTGCCTACACCTCCGGTTCCGCGCATCTGCTGCGTTCGGGGGCCAACGGAACCATCCGCACCGGCCAGATCGCGAACCTCGCACTGGCCAGCGCCAACCCCTTCGACCTCGCCCCAGGCAGTCTCGCCGAGGTGCACAACGAGATGACGATCGCAGGCGGCCGCATCGTCCACGACGCCACCACCGCTGAAAGGCAATCATGACCACGACAGCCATGTCTGAGACAACGGCGCCCACACAGCTCGAACACTTGGAGATCCAAAGTGTGAAGAAGGTCTTCGGGGACAACACCGCGATCGAACGCCTCGACCTCTCCGTGCGCAAGGGCGAGTTCCTCTCTCTGCTGGGGCCCTCGGGCTGCGGCAAGACGACCCTGCTGCGCATGATCGCCGGTTTCGAAGCCCCCACCGACGGCGCGATCCTGCTCTCGGGCAAGGACATCGTCAGCCTTCCGCCGCACCGCAGGCCGGTCAACACGGTGTTCCAGTCCTACCTGCTCTTCCCCCACATGAACATCGCCGACAACATCGCCTACGGCCTCAAGCAGTCCAAGACACCGAAGTCGGAGATCGCCGATCGGGTCCGTGAGGTGCTCGCCCTGGTCCAGATGGAGGACTTCGCCGGACGCAAGCCCGAACAGCTCTCCGGCGGTCAGCAGCAGCGCATCGCCCTGGCCCGAGCCCTGGTCAACCGACCGCAGGTCCTCCTCCTCGACGAACCGATGTCGGCCCTCGACCGCAAACTTCGCGAGGAGATGCAGCTCGAGCTCAAACGCCTCCACACCCGCCTGGACACGACCTTCGTCTTCGTCACCCACGACCAGGACGAGGCACTGGCGATGAGTGACCGGATCGTGGTCATGTACAACGGCGTGATCCAGCAGATCGGCTCCGGCGAAGACATCTACGCCAATCCCGTCAACGGCTTCGTAGCCGGCTTCATCGGCAAACAGAACTTCGTCCCCGCCGAGGTGACCGAGATCAACGGCTCCACCGCGACGTTGAGAACGGCGAACGCCGTCATGGAAACGCCCACCCTCGACATCCGACCCGCCTCGGCGTCGGGGACGGCTTCGACGCTGAGCGTCGGAGACAAGGTGCGGGCTGCCATTCGGCCCGAACGCATGCGCGTTGCCCCTGCCGGGACCGAAGAGTTGGCCGCGAACTCCGCTCGTGGTCGGGTCCTGTCGGTGTCATTCCTCGGCGATGTCATCCAGTACATGCTCGTGGCCGGGGATAACGATGAGCTCCTGGCTCGGGTGCCGGCCGCCGGCAACGACGTGCTTGCCGCCGACGCCGAGGTGGATCTGAGTTGGAATGCCGACGACGTGGCCGTCTACGACTATGAGAGCGGTGTCTGAGATGGCAGGCAGGATCCCCGATGTGCATTTCCTGGCGCCCCGGGCTGCCTCGACGAGGCTGAGCAGGCGAGCGCTCCTGGCCGGGTTCGGCGTCGTCGGTCTGGGCGCGCTGAGCGCCTGTGGCCGCAACACGACGATGGCCGCTTCACCGCCCACGGACGGTGAGCTCGAGTCGAAGCTCAACCTCTACTCCTGGGGCGACTACGACAACCCCGAACTCATCGAAGCATTCAAAGCGAAGAACGACGTGCTCGTCCAAGTCGACTCCTACGGGTCGAACGAGGAGCTCATCGCAAAGCTCTCCACCTCGCGCGGAACCTCGGGCTATGACGTGGTGGTGCCGACGGGATCGAACATTCCGCAGATGCTCAAACACGATCTGCTCCAGGAGCTCGACCTCGATCTCATCCCGAACTTCAAGCACATGGATCCGAACTTCACTCACCAGTACTTCGATCCCGACAACACGTACTCGATCTGCAAGGCCTGGGGGACCACAGGGTTCGTCTACAACACGAAGAAGATCACTCACGAGATGACGAGTTGGCAGGACTTCATCGACACCGCACAGAAGGAGGCGGCCGGGACCACCTCGCTGCTCGAGGACCCGTGGGAAGTCTGCGCCATCGCACTGGCGGCTCTGGGCTACAGTCTCAACACCCAGGACGAGAAGGAGCTCGAGGAGGCGCGCAGCATCGTCCTCGACAAGCTCGCACCGAACACGAAGGCCTATATCGGCAATGTCGCCACGGGCATGGTCCAGGGCAGCTTCACCCTGCTGCAGGCCTTCAACGGAGATGCCCGACAGGGATTGTCGGAGGCGGCCGAGCCTGAGGATTGGAAGTTCGTGTTCCCGACTCCCTCGGCGAACCTGTGGATGGACTGCTGGGCCATCGCCACCGGCGCTCAGCATCCCGACTCCGCCCATGCCTTCATCAATCAGATGATCTCTCCGGACACCGCGGTCGAACAGCTCGACTACATCGGCTACCCGATCGGGACGCGGGGGCTGGCGGAACAGGCGAAGAAGGCCGACCTCGACGAACAGGACCTCATCTTCCCGTCTCAGAAGGTCCTCGACCGTCTCGAACCCAGCAAGCAGACCCCGGCCGATCAGATCCGCACGAAGATCTACGCCGATGCGCAGGCAAGGAGCGGAGCATGAGCACCCAGGCAGCCGAATCAACGCCGGAGAAGACACCCGGAACACTCAAGAGGCCGGCGAAGACAACTCAGCCGGCGAAGCCCGGAGGCATGTCAGCGAGGTTCTTCGGTGCCTCTGCGATGTCGTTCCCGACCTGGGCGTATGCGCTGTTCTTCTTCATCATCCCCGTGGCGTTGGTCATCTTCTACAGCTTCGGCTACAAACCCGACGAGTTCACGGCCGTGGCCACCGACCAGCTCTCCTTCGACCGGTACCCCGAGGCCATGTCGGCCAGCTTCGTGTCGACGTTCTTCGCGACTCTGAGGATCTCCGTCGTCGGCACGATCCTGTGCCTGATCATCGCTCTGCCCTTCGCCTATTGGCTGGCCATCAAGGTCTCACCGGCCAGGCGGTCTCTGGCGCTGGCGCTGGTCATGGTGCCGTTCTGGACGAACTTCCTGGTCCGGACCCTGGGCTGGCAGATCATGCTCTCCCCAGACGGATTCCTTTCGGACTGGATGCAGGGCCTGGGGCTGCTCGACGGGCCGCTGGACATCCTCTACACGCGCTCGGCCGTGCAGATCGGCGTCGTCTACAACTATCTGCCGCTGATGATTCTGCCGCTCTTCGTCGCAATCGACTCCTCGGGTCAGAAGCTGCGCGAAGCCAGCTACGACCTCGGCGCCGGCAAGATCACGACGTTCCTGCGGGTGACGCTGCCGATGGCGATGCCAGGTGTCGTCTCGGGGTGCCTGCTCGTGTTCATCCCACTCAACGGTGACTACGTCACGGCGACCGTCCTCGGCGGGGCCAGTGGTTCGATGGTCGGGCAGCTCATCGCCAACCAATTCAACACGGCCCAGAACTGGGCAGTCGGCGCGGCCATGGCGGTGATCTTGATCCTCGCGACTCTGGCGGTCGTCGGGGTCGGATTCAGTCTGCTCAAACTGGGGCAGATGATCGCAGCCCGACTCAACAGTGTGCCGCTGAAAGATGGGAGGGCCTGAGATGTCGAAGAAGAATACGTTCGCCCGCAGAACCCCGACGGACATCGGACTCCACGTCTGGGGGATCCTGGTCTTCGCCTACCTGTTCCTCCCGATCGCGGTGATCATCGCGTACTCGTTCAACACCGGCAAGGTGCTGGCGAACTTCCGCGGCTTCGGCCTCGACGCCTACATCTCGGGGATCAACAACGACATCATCATCTCCTCGGTCGTCACAAGCCTCCAGGCCGCGGTGGGTGCCGCACTCGTCTCGACGGTCTTCGGCACCCTGGGCGGCGTGGCACTGGCGCGGGCCCCGAAGGGCGCGTGGTGGGCCCTGGGCCTGACAGCGATCCTCGGACTGACACTGGTCACACCCGAGATCGTCGACGGCATCTCGTTCCTGCCATGGTTCGTCACCGTCGGCGTCGACTGGGGCATCACACCGCTGAACAACGGTCTGGTCAGGCTCATCATCTCGCACGCGATGTTCTCCATGGCGATCGTGACGTTCATCGTCCGCGCCCGACTGGCCGGCATCGACTCCCAACTCGAGGATGCGGCCGCGGACCTGGGCGCGACCCCATGGAACCGGTTCAAGGACATCACCTTGCCGATCGCAGCTCCCGGCATCCTCGCCGGCGCGCTGATGTCGTTCACGGTCAGCCTCGACAACACGATCCTCTCGAGCTTCGTGCAACAGCCCGGCTACACGCCGTGGCCGGTCTACATCTTCTCTGCCGTGAGGGTTGCCCTGCGGCCCGAAGTGGCGGCGATCTCGACCCTGATGTTCTTCCTCACCCTCCTGGCCTTGGCCTTTGTGGGCTTCGTGCTGCGCAAGGCGGGTGGAAGTTCGACAGAGATCATCAAGACGATGGCCGGATGATCCCCTCGCCGAGGTGGGCGGGTGGCCTCGCCGAGGTGGGTCCTGGGGCCCGAGGGTTGCCACCCTTGCAATGATTGCCGCAAGGCAGAATACGAATGCCGACAGATGGCAGACGAATGCCGTTGGGCCGCAGACGACTGCGGTCAGACAGAAGGAGCAATGACATGGACGTCAATGCCGCACTGGCCGACGCCTCCACCGTGCCGTTCTGGCTCGATTCCGCTCAGCGCCCGGAACCCCTGCCGCCGCTGACCCACAACATTGAGGCCGACCTCGTCATCGTCGGGGGTGGTTTCACCGGGCTGTGGACAGCGCTGCAGGCAAAGGAGCGTGACCCAAGGCGCCATGTCGTCCTGGTCGAGGCGAATTCGATCGGATGGGCTGCCTCTGGCCGCAACGGCGGGTTCTGCGCAGCCAGCCTGACCCACGGCTATGACAACGGTGAGTCCCATCTGCCGAACGAGAACGAACGCCTGGCACAACTGGGGCGGGAGAACCTCGATGCGATCGGCGCGGCTGTGACCAGGTACGGCATGGACGTCGAGTTCGAGCGCACCGGTGAACTCGACGTCGCGACCGAGGACTACCAGGTCCCGGAGCTGCGAGAAGCACACGACCCAGAGGCCGGTTTCATCTTCTACAACCAGGAGGAGCTGGCTCAGATCGTGAAGTCCCCGACCTACAAGGGTGCTCTCTGGGACTCGCGCGAGGTCGCCATGGTCAACCCTGCCAAGCTGTGCTGGGAGCTGCTGCGGGTCATCCGAGAACTCGGCGTCGAGGTCTTCGAAGGCACGAAGGTCACGGATGTCAGTGACCGGAAATCGACGGTCCAGGTCACGACTCTGGTGACTGCCCAGAGCCTCGAGGACAGCAGAACCGCTCCCTGCAGCATCATCACGGCCGATCGCGTTGCTCTGGCCACGAACGTCTTCCCCTCGCTGCTCAAGCGGGCCAGTCTGCATACCGTCCCTGTCTACGACTATGCCCTGATGACCGAACCGCTCAGCGATGAGCAGCTGGAATCCATCGGCTGGAGCGGACGGCAGGGCATCGGCGACTGCGCGAACCGGTTCCACTACTACCGACTCTCGGCCGACAATCGCATCCTCTTCGGCGGATGGGACGCGGTCTACCACTACGGGAGGCAGGTGTCGTGGAAGTACGACCAGCGCCCCGAGACCTTCGAGACCCTGGCCGAGCACTTCTATGAGACCTTCCCGCAGCTGGCCGGCCTGAAGTTCAGCCACAAATGGGGTGGGCCGATCGACACCTGCTCGCGCTTCTTCTCCTTCTTCACCACGGCCTACGGCAAGAAGGTCGCGATGGCCGCCGGCTTCACCGGACTGGGTGTGGGCGCTTCACGATTCGCCGGCACGGTCATGCTCGACCTGCTGTCCGGCCAGGACACCGAGCTGACCCAGCTGGAGATGGTGCGCAAGCTTCCGCTGCCCTTCCCGCCCGAGCCGGTGGCCTGGCTGGGCATCCAGGTGACGACGAATGCGATGATCAGAGCCGACAGCAACGAAGGCCGACGAGGTCCGCTGCTCAAAGCGCTCGATGCTGTGGGCATGGGCTTCGACTCCTGACGCTGCCGGTGACGACTCCGCCGACTGGTGGCGTCTGGGCCGACCGGTGACGTCCGCAGCTCGGACCGAAGGCGGCAGTTCCTTCCGTGCTTGATAGACTTTCAGCGAGCGCGGGAGGAACTCCCGAACACTTTCTTGAAGGAGCAGAACACGCATGGCACGTGTCGTCGTTGAGGTGATGCCCAAACCCGAGATTCTTGACCCTCAGGGTAAGGCGATCTCCGGTGGAATGTCCCGACTCGGCTTCACCGGTTTCGGTGAGGTGCGACAGGGGAAGCGCTTCGAACTCGAGGTCGAGGGTGAGGTCACCGATGAGGTTCTCGCGCAGGCTCGGGAGGCGGCGGAGAAGCTCCTGTCCAACCCGGTCATCGAGAACGTCGTGGCCGTTCGCGCCGTCGAGGAAGCCTGATGACCGCAGTCGCCACCGAGCCCACCATCGCCGAGGCGGGTGCTGAGTCCGGAGTCTCGATCGGTGTTGTGACATTCCCCGGCACCCTCGATGATCGTGATGCCGCACGTGCGGTTCGTCTTGCGGGTGCGAAACCGGTCAACCTGTGGCACGCCGATTCCACGCTTGCCGGTGTCGACGGTGTCATTCTGCCCGGTGGGTTCTCCTACGGGGATTACCTGCGCTGCGGCGCGATCGCGGGCTTCGCTCCGATTATGGACGCCGTCGTCTCCGCCGCCAACGCCGGAATGCCGGTCCTGGGCATCTGCAACGGATTCCAGATCCTGTGCGAATCGCACCTGCTGCCTGGCGCCCTCATCCGCAATGACCACCAGCATTTCGTCTGCCGTGACCAGGAACTGGTCGTGGAGAACACGAATACTGCCTGGACCGGTGACTACTCACAGGGACAGACCATTCGCATTCCGCTGAAGAACGGTGAAGGCGGATTCGTCGCCACCGACGAGGTTCTCGACGAACTCGAAGGCTCCGGTCGCGTGGTCTTCCGCTATCAGGGGCTCAACCCCAACGGTTCTCTGCGTGACATCGCCGGCATCACGAATGAGGCCGGAAACGTCGTGGGACTCATGCCCCACCCCGAACACGCTGTCGAGGCCGGTTTCGGACCCGAAGACGGCGGCGGCATCGACGGTCAGGGGTTCTTCTCTTCTGCCGTGCGCACTCTGGTCAGGGGCTGAGCTCACAGACCGGTGCACGAAAGGGCCCCGAAGCACGGCATGACGACGCGCCTCGGGGCCCTCAGCAGTTTGTGCCTTGTTGTCGGCCGGAGTGACCTCACTCCTGCGGTTCGGTCGGCTTGACCGTCACTTCTGCCGTGTCCTCGAGATCACCGCACGTGGCGACGGCCTCGTACTCGCCCGTATCGGGCATGCCGTCCCTGGGCATGTACCTCACTGATGCAGACTCGTCCTCACCGGCGAGCTGCCTCTTCTCCCAGACCTTCGACCGGCCTTCCTCGTCCTCCTTGAACACCTGGAACAGGACTTCGTCCTCGCTCGAGCAGTTGACCATCGTCAGGTTGAGTCCCTCTTGGTAGAGCGACTCATCGAGCGTCGTCGATTCCGGGTCCATCACGAGAGTACCGTCATCGTACTCACCCCGATCGCCCTCGATGATGTGGACGCGAGCGTCAAATACGCGGTCCGGCTCATCACCGCGTTTGACCGTAACCGTGAACTTCACGTTCGTATCGTCGGGCTCCTCATCCATCGCAACCGCCCCGTCGTACGCTCCGTCCTTGTCCACTGTCCGCAGCTCGTTGTCCAGGCTCGTGGTGACCTCGTCTCCCTTCTTGAGCCCGTCGATCGTGAACTCGATGCCCTTGCCCTGTGTGACCTCGAGAGGCGTCATCTCCCGGTATTTCAACGCCAAGTCCGCTTCCTTCATCACCGAATCCTGATTCGAGCCATCGGAGGCCGTCGCCGGTCCCACTCCGAAGGCGGAGAGGCCAAGAGCGATGGAAGCTGCCAGTGCGAGCTTCTTCATTGTGATCATCCTTCTTTCGCAGCAAAAGGTCGTAACAGCCATATTCGGTTGTGCCAGTCACACTACGAAGGTCGGATGACGGTTGTGGAGTTGTGTTCGTTGTGGTCATGACAGGCCTGTCATGACAGATCTGTCACTCCGTGATGACAACGAAACTTGCTCACCCGTTGAGCTGAGTCGATGCTGAGACTACTGAAGCTGTGCTGGCTCACACAGTTCTCCGAAGCGCGTCGTCGTTCCAGCTCAGTAGGTCGCAACGGTCGTGGATATGAGGTGGAACTCTGCATCTGCGCGGCGATGTCCCTGAGCCAGGTTCAGCTGGCGTTCAGCTTCGGCGTCACGCATTGATGTCTTCGCGCGTCGCGCGCGATCCAATCGTAATGGGCGATTTCGGTCCTATTGCCTGGACCCACTGCTGAGTGGGTCCAGGCAATAGGACCGAGTCAGTCCTCAACCCATTTGAGGCCGACGGCCGTCTCGAGAGTCGCGGATGCCGCATGCATCTCGACCGACCACGTCTCGTCACCGACGACGCCGTCGACGTCGGCCTCGCCCCACTTCTGGAAGCCCTCCACAGCAGCCTTGGTCTCCGCTCCGAAGTTGCCGTCTGGCTCCCCTGGTGAGGGCCAGTCCCCCTCGACCGAACCGTTCTTCAGCACTTCCTGCAGGTCGGCGACGGCCTTATGGGACGAACCTTCCTTGAGCACCGGCATCGGTCCGCCGTCAGGCAGTGCTTCCCAGGTCTTGTCCCCGACGATGCCATCATCGTCCAGCCCGGCTCCTCTTTGGAAGTTCTTGACCGCTTCTTCCGTGACTGACCCGAATATTCCGTCGACGGCCACTGAATGATCCGGCACTCTGCGCAGTGCTCGCTGTGCCCTCTTGACGACATCGCCTTGTGACCCTTTTTTGATGATCGGCTGACCGGGGTTCGACATGTTTCCTCCTCTATCGATGCCGGTGGAGCCTCATTGAGAGAGGCACCGGCTGTGAATACTTGTGGAAGCAGCCTTGCTGCCACAAGCGTCAATCTATGGGCGCAGTTCCTCATGCGACAAGGGTCCGACGGTACTCAGAAGGCATGCCCGCGAGTTGGTGCCGACACAGTTTCGCTGCTGGGGTCGTAGCACGCAGTTCGGCCCCGGCGCACTGGCTCATCTGCAGATTCGATGAGTCGGTGCACCGGGGCCGAACGCCCTTCTGTCAGTGTCGATTCGCGCCGACGGGCCGGGGGTATTCACCAACCCGTCGGGTCACCGATCACTGCCCGGGCTGTGAGCGGCGACGGGCGAAGAGAACTGTCGCAGCACCTCCCACGATCAACACTGCTCCTGCGCCGAGTCCGGTGATTTCGGCACCGGTGCGAGGCATCGAGCCGGCATTGCCGGAATCATCCGCTGGGCCGGAATCGCCGGCCTCGCCGGCGTTGCCGCCATCGGTGCCGCCACCGTTGCCGGTGACGAGGAATTCGCCTTCCATCTCCGCTTGGTCCGCGCACATCGCAAACACCTTGTAGGTGCCGACGTAGGGTGCGGGATCGTCGCCGAGTCCGTAGATCTGGACCGAGGCGGCTGCGTTCTCATTCGCCTCGGCGCTCTGTTCGTAGAGCTTCCCACTGGGTTCGAGCCCCCAGACCTCGAACTTGACCTCGCTGCCGGGTTCACATTCGGTGACAGTGATCGTCACACCCTTGTCTCGGTTGATGAAGTCGACCGCAGGGATCTTCTCCGGATTGATGGAGAGCTTCGCTTCGGAGCCGGTGTCTTCGTCGCCGGTCACGGTGAAGGTCGACTCCGCGCTCTTATCCCCGCACGAAGCCATGACAAGGAACTCGTCGACCCACGCCTTGCCGCCTTCACCTTGGGGCATGAACCTCGCATGCCCGGCCGCGTCCTCACCGGCCTGCTGCGTCTCTTCCCAGATGGTGGTGTCAGGGTCGCTCTTGGTGCTCACCCTGAACGTCACCTCTTCGTCCACATGGCAGTTGACGAATGTCATGTGGACTCCGTCGTTGAGGAAGTCTTCCAGGCTCTGAGTCTTGGGCGACACGGTGAGATCCGAGTTCGCATCGTCGCCGTCACCATCGGTCACGGTGAAGGTCGTCTCCGCATTCTTGTCGCCGCACGAAGCTGTGACTACGAAGTCACCAACCCAGCCCTCACCGCCCGTGCCAGGGATGAACGTGGTGGATCCTGCCGCATCTTCACCGGCCATCTGTGAGTCCTCCCAGATGGTGGTGTCTGGGTCGCCCTTGCGAGCGATGCGGAAATTGACCTCTTCATCCATCACGCAGCTGACGAGGGTGATCTGGACACCGTTGTTCATGAAGTCGTCCACGTTCTGAGTCTTCGGCGAAACTGTCAGGTCTGCCTCCTGCTCCTCATCATCGGGAGCCACGACCTCGATGCTGCCGCTGAAGGTCTTCGATTCCGCTCCCTCACGCTTGACGGTGACTGTGACATTGAGCGTGTCACCGGTCTTGAGCTCTGTGTTGCCGAGGATCGTCCCGGTGAATGTACCGTCGCTCTCGACCGTCGTCGAGGTGGCTTCACCGGGTTCAGCGGTGACGACGTCCCCAGCTTTGAGGGAATCGACGGTGTACCGGATCCCCTGATTGGGGTCACCGATCTCTTCGGCACTCATCTCTGTCTTCTCGAGGGAGAAGCTGGCATCGATCGCCTCGGTTTCCTCTGCACCGTCGGTGGCGCCGTCTTTCTCCCCTCCGTCTTCGGTTGCATCCGGATCGGCTGCCTCGTCCGCAGGTGGCTCGGTGGCCGCGGCATCACCCTCTGCTTCATTCGTGCCTGTGCCAGGGTCGGCTGCGTCAGCACCGGAGTCGTCTGCTTCACCGGCATCGGCCGCGTCTTCGCTCGGAGACTCTGTGCCTGCCTGCGCAGCCGATGCTTCAGTTGCGGTCAGTGTGCTCGCGGCCGCCGGACCGACTCCGAGCGTGGAAATCGCCAGTGCGATGCTTGCTGCAAGCGCCAGCCGTTTCATGATGATCCTTCCAGAGATCTGCGTGGCTGCCATGTTCGGTGATGAAATGGACCATACGTACGTAGTTAGCGGGTGGCGACTTTTGGTCTTTTAGTTCATGACGGAAATGTGATTGAGAAATTCCACAATGTTTATCCGTTCGAGACATCAACCTGGTCCGAGGAACGGTCCGCCCTGCCTCTTTCGGTGCTGGTTCCTCCCCCACCTCGGCTTTCTCTCCCGGCACAGCACCAGGGACAGCGTGAGCGCTGAGACGAGCCCATGTCACGATTGTGCAGAGACGGTCATCTGGGGCCGATAATCGTTACCTTCGACATGAATTGACTTCGGCCCCCACAGCCGAAGCTGCAGGGGCCGATTCGCCCGTTGCGACCATGTCATCAGTCGCAATGGGTTCAGGTGTCTGTGACCGTGTCGTCCTTCAGCCCTCTCGGGGCGCGCCCGCCGTCGTGACTTCCTTCCGCAGACTCGGCGTCGTCAGCGCCATAGGCGCCATCAGCGGCATCCATGTCGGTACGATCCTCGACGAGGATTCCGATCTCGGTCTCTGACTCAGCGAGCACCTCGGCGGTGAATTGCTCCTCCGCGTCCTCCCCACGGAACTGTGACATGTAGAGGCGGTAGTACGCTCCTTCCGCGTTCAGCAGCTCCTCATGGTTGCCGTGTTCGACGATGGCTCCATCCTCCATCACAAGAATGGTGTGGGCATCACGGATCGTCGACAGGCGGTGCGCGATGACGAACGATGTTCTGTCCGTTCTCAGAGCAGCCATGGCCTGTTGGACGAGAACCTCGGTACGGGTGTCGACCGAAGATGTCGCCTCGTCGAGGATGAGCAATGACGGGTCGGCGAGGAACGCCCGCGCGATCGTGATGAGCTGGCGTTCACCGGCAGAGACGCTGCCACCGTCGGAGTCGATGACCGTGTCGTATCCATCGGGGAGCTGTCGTACGAAGCGATCGACCATGGTTGCCTGTGCGGCAGCCATGACCTCTTCGTCCGTCGCGTCGAGTCTGCCGTACCGGATGTTCTCTCGAATGGTGCCTTCGAACAGCCATGCGTCCTGGAGCACCATACCCACGTGGGATCGCAGGTCTGCTCGGGTCAGGTCCTGGGTGTCGGTGCCGTCGAGGTAGATGTGGCCACCGGTGATTTCGTAGAAGCGCATCACCAGGTTGACCAAGGTGGTTTTGCCTGCCCCGGTCGGTCCGACGATGGCCACCGTGTGACCTGGTTCGGCCGTGAACGAGACCTTCTCGATGAGCGGAGTGTCCTCGGTGTAGCGGAAGCTGACCTCGGAGAACTCGACCCGGCCCGGGGTACGCTGCGGCAGCGTCTCCTGCGCGTCGTCGGGTTCTTCCTCCTCGGCATCCAGCAGTTCGAATGTCCTCTCCGCCGAGGCGACACCGGACTGCAGCATGTTCGCCACTCCGGCCATCTCGGAGATCGGCTGGGAGAACTCACGGGAGTACTGGATGAACGCGGTCGCGTCACCCAGCGTCATCTGCCCCGAGGCCACTTTCAGGCCGCCTGCGACAGCGATGAGCACGTAGCTGAGGTAGGACACGAACTGCATCGCCGGCATTATCATGCCCGACACGAACTGCGCACCTGCCGAGGCCTTGTACAAAGACTCATTGCGACGGTCGAACTCTTCGAGCATGATCTCGTCGCGGCCGAAGGCGCGGACCACGTCGAGACCGGAGAACGATTCTTCGACGTGTCCGTTGACTTCGCCGGTGTGTTTCCACTGCGCCTTGAACATCTTCTGCGACCGAGTGCCGATGACTCCGGCGATGACCGCGGAAAGCGGAAGCGCGATGAGTGCCAGCAGCGCCAGCTGCCAGGACACGATGAACATCATCACGCCGATTCCCACAATAGTCAGTGCGGACTGAACCAGTTGAGAGAAGGCCTGCTGCAGTGCCTGCTGGATGTTGTCGACGTCGTTGGTCACCCGCGACATCACATCGCCGCGCTGCCTGGTGTCGAAGTATCGCAGCGGCAGCTTGTTGATAGTGCGTTCGATGTCTTCCCGGAGCCGGTAGACGACCCGCATGACGAGGGCGTTGAGGATGTAGCCCTGCGCCCACATGAGCATCGAGGCCACGAGGTACATGAGGAGGACGACGATGATGATCTGTCCGAGCGCGGTGAAGTCGATGCCCTGGCCGGGAACAACGTCGGCGGTGGCCAGCATATTGGCGAAGTCGTCTCTGCCTTCAGCACGCGCCCCGGCGATGATGTCGTCGATGTTCGCACCAGCAGGCAGCTGTGACCCGATGACGCCGGAATAGACGATGTCCATCGCCTTGCCCAGGACCTTCGGCGCGATGACGGTGAGGACGACCGAACCGATGACGAGCAGGACGACGTTGATGAGCCCGAGCTTCTCGGTTGCCATCAGTCCGAACAGTCGTTTGACCGAGGGCCAGAAGTGCTTCGCCTTTCTCGCCGGGGTGTCGCCGAACATGTCCCCGTCGTCGCCCTGCGGCAGGTAGTCCTCGTCGACGGACTGTGTCGCGTCGGGGTCAGCGGTCGTCGTTGCCGCCGAGGTGTCTGACGCCGTTGACTCGTTGGATTCCTGGTGCGTCATGTCAGTTCACCCCTTCCGTGGCCAGCTGGGATTCGACGATCTCCTGGTAGGTCTCATTCGCATCCACAAGCTCCTCGTGTGTTCCCCGGCCGACGATCTTGCCCTCGTCGAGGACGATGATCTGGTCGGCATCCCGAATCGTGGAGACTCGCTGAGCCACGACCACGACTGTTGAATCGCCGGTGGTTTCGTCTAGGGCGCTGCGCAGCCGGGCGTCGGTGGCGACGTCGAGAGCCGAGAACGAGTCGTCGAAGACGAAGATCCTCGGCTTGGCGGCCAGAGCTCTGGCGATGCAGAGCCGTTGTCGCTGTCCGCCGGAGAAGTTCGTGCCACCCTGGGCGACGCCTGCCTGAAGCTGGTCGGTCTTATCGGTCACAAAATCCGTTGCTTGGGCCGTCGTGAGCGCTTCCCACAGATCGGAGTCATCGGCGAACTCGTTTCCGAACCGGAGGTTGGAGGCGATCGTGCCGGAGAACAGATACGGCTTCTGCGGCACCAGACCCACCAGCTGTGCCAGCTGATGCCGGTTGAATGCGCTGACGGGAACACCGTCGATGAGCACGTCTCCTGACTGCGGGTCGAGCAGACGGGGGATGAGGTTGACGATGGTGGACTTGCCGGCACCTGTGGCGCCGATGATCGCAGTCGTCGTGCCCGGCTGTGCGGTGAAGCTGAGGTTCTCAAGAACGGGAACCTCGGCTCCGGGATAGCCGAAGGTGACATTGCGGAACTCAAGCTCCCCTCGGCGCGGGAGTTCGTCGACGCCCTTCGGGATGATCATGGACGAGGTGGAATCGAGGACTTCGGAGATGCGCTCAGCGCAGACGACGGCGCGGGGAATCATCATCATCATGAACACACCCATCATGACGGCCACGAGGATCTGCAGGAGGTACTGCAGGAAGGCTGTGAGTGAACCGACTTCCATCTGGCCTGCGTCGACGCGGTGGCCGCCGAACCACAGCACGGCGGCGGTGGCGAGGTGGAGGATCATCATGATCGCCGGGAACATGAGCACGAAGAGGTTGCCGACCTTGACCGAGGTCTCTGTCAGTGCCCGGTTGGCGTCGGCATAGCGGTCGGCTTCGAAAGGTTCGCGCACGAACGCACGCACGACCCTGATGCCGGTGATCTGTTCGCGGAGGACTCCGTTGATGTCATCGACCTGTTCCTGCATCCGTCGGAACAGCGGCATGAGCAGGTAGACGAGGATGCCGACGACGATGAACAGCGCTGGCACGGACACCCATACCAGCCAGGACAACCCCACGTCCTCGCGCAGCGCCATGATGATTCCACCGATGCACATGATCGGCGTGGAGACCATGAAGTTCAGGGTCATGAGCACCAGCATCTGGACCTGTTGGACATCGTTGGTGTTACGGGTGATGAGTGTGGCGCTGCCGAACCTGCCGACCTCCAGCGTCGAGAGCTCGTCGACCTTGCTGTAGATGGCCCGACGCAGATCCCGCCCGACGCCCATGCCCGTGCGGGCACCGAAGAAGATGGCAGTCACAGCGGTGACGACCTGGACAAGGCAGACGATGATCATCGTCATTCCAGTCGACCAGATGAAGTCGGTATCGCCCTTGGCGACTCCCTGGTCGATGATCTGCGCATTCAGGCTCGGCAGGAATAGAGCCGCGATGGTCGCAGCCAGCTGGAGGACGACGACGAAGACAATGTAGAGCCAATAGGATCGAGCGTATTTCAGGGACAGGCGTAATAGGGCCACGGTGGACATCCAGAGATGTGAGTAGTTCGCGAAAAGGCGTTGAGAAATTCAAAAGCGCAACAGGCAATCTTACATGCATTCTCCTTCCTGGCAATAGGTCGAACCCGACTCTCAATTCGTTACAGTTCACCACACGCCACTGACATGACCCGGCGAAACCAGCTCCGACCTGGGCGGTGGCTCCGCGTGCCTCCTCGATAATCGGGCCCACACCTCTAGTCTTGAAATCATGAGCACAACTTTGCAGGACCTCGTCAATCGCGCCGTCTTCTTCTCCACAGAGATGCAGACGCACTTCGGCGCACTCATCGCCGATGCCGAATGGGAGGTCGATTTCACCTCCGACCCGCATCTCACCTTCACCTCCTCAGAGGGGACTGTCCTGCGTGGTCGCCCGCACCTGCTCGGCTCGGAGTCGAACGGGCAGAGCACGTGGCTGTGGGGATGGGAGAACATCAACGAGTTCCCCGAGCCCGTCGTCTCTCTCGCTCACGACGTGCGCAAGTTCGGCGCCGCCGAGGATGTCGCTGAGCTGATCACGGAAGAGCTCCCCCTCGATGAGGAGCTGGCGCTGCGTCTGACCCTCGCGGCGAAGGAGATCACCGGCAAATGGGCACACTACCCGGCTGCAGCGGGTGCCGGTACGACTGTCTGGCTCCTTGTCGACGCTCCGGAGCTCACACTTCCCGAGCCTCAGGTCAAGACAACAGTGCGCGCCCTGATGCAGGGGCTGACGCAGACAACGGTGACTGACCATCGCGCCGCGCTTGTGGCGTATGTGAGCAAGCGGGGCATCCCCACCGCGGAGTTGCCCGAGGGCGCGCTGCGTCTGCTCTTCGCTGATGGTTCGGCCGATCTGTCCTTTGACGAAGAACGCCGGATCTCCAACTGCGAGATGGGTGCCCCGCTTGAGGGTGAGGCAGCCCAGCAGTATGCACAGGCCACCGGGGCTTCCTTGACAGACCAAGAATCCGTTGGAACTCCTGCCGCGGAGGCCGCTGCACAGCCGGCTCCCCCTGCACCGAGCCCGGCTCCTGAAACCGCTGCCTCCGGCGCAGGTTCGGCCGCCGCCCCATCGATGGATTCGACACCTGGGTCGTCGCCAGTGGAGTCCACCACCGAAACCTCCCACGAGACCGCCCCGACCCCATCCCCCGCCGAGGCGGGCCCAGGTGACGAGCGCGACTCCGATTCTTCTCGTCCCGCACCCGAGACGGGGTCCGAGCAGCCGCCCGTCTCCGAACCACAGCCAGCGGAGTCCTCGGCTGACAAGGGGCAGGACGGCGATCGCCAGCTGGAGGAGCAGGAGACCAAGGCTGAGGAGCCGAAAAAGAAGAAGGGGCTGTTCTCGAAGCTCTTCGGACGTTGAGCTGCGGGTAGTCCAGGTCAGGGTTCTAAGTTGAGTGAAGACGGGAATCCGGTGAGTCTGAACTCGCCGGGTTCCCGTCTTCGTATCTCAGATCGATGGCCGCTGATCCGTCTTTCGTCAGTTGACCGAAGGCTGCTTGGATAAGGAGAGGTCCGGCCAAGCGTGTGATCGCCAGGAAGATGCGGTTCGTCGATACCGGCCGTGCCTCGGTCGACCTTGTCCGCTTGCACGTTTAGAAGCGACAGAGCCTTGGCAGGTTGGCGATGCGTTCGATGATGCCCTCAACGCGATGATGCCTGAGAGCGGCTTGACGGGCTCGTCGAAAATCAGATTGAGCAGGAACACGACAGTCATGCCGAACGCGGCGAGGAGGGCTCCCAGCCGCGCGGTGGGATGGAACGGCTACGACCTCTGCGAGACCAACGAGGACCTGCACGCTCGGAGAGAAGCCCATGAAGCGCCGGGCCAGGCATAGGGGGCTCATCTCGAAGTGTTGCACGAGAGCGGCCAGTCAGATGCGGAGGAGCCAGTGCCCCGTCCAGAGCAGTCGAACAGTGATCACTCGCGGCTTGCTGGGGACGCTTCTGTCGGTGGCTTCCACACGCTACGCGTATGACGCATGGTGTCCGGTACGGCCGTCGGAGTCGTCGCTCGAACCTGCCTGCCACCCCATCAACGTGAATATGAAAAAAGGGGGTCATCCCGCAACACACGAGACAAGCCCCAACACAACCCACAACAGGGCATGAATACAAGAAAGGGGCCACCCCACCAAAGTGGAATAACCCCCATGAATGCAGGAAGGCCACCCTGTCAACGACAGGATGGCCTCCCCATTAAAGAATATTGCGGCAGTCACTTACTCTCCCACAACCACCAAGTTGCAGTACCATCAGCGCGAATGGGCTTAGCTACCGGGATCGGAACGGTTAACCGGGCGTTTCCCCACCACTATCACCACCGCAAAACCAACAAACCACCACCACCCGAACAACCAAATGCTCAAAAGGGTGGGTAGCGGTCCAAGAACCGTACAGCGAACGCGAACACCATCATGCAACATGACCCGTTAAGTCTTATAAAACCCGTAAACGTTACTCGCACACACCAACCAACAAAATGGTTGTATGAGTGATCGGCGTATTAGTACCAGTCAACTCCACACCTCACAGTGCTTCCATACCCGGCCTATCAAACCCATAATCTATAGGACACCTCACCCCCACAATGGGGTTGGAAATCTCATCTCGAAGCAGGCTTCCCGCTTAGATGCTTTCAGCGGTTATCCTTCCCGAACGTAGCCAACCAGCCATGCACCTGGCGGTACAACTGGCACACCAGAGGTTCGTCCGTCCCGGTCCTCTCGTACTAAGGACAGGCCTCCACAAATTTCCTACGCACGCAGCGGATAGGGACCGAACTGTCTCACGACGTTCTAAACCCAGCTCGCGTACCGCTTTAATGGGCGAACAGCCCAACCCTTGGGACCGACTACAGCCCCAGGATGCGACGAGCCGACATCGAGGTGCCAAACCATGCCGTCGATATGGACTCTTGGGCAAGATCAGCCTGTTATCCCCGAGGTACCTTTTATCCGTTGAGCGACCACGCTTCCACAAGCCATGGCCGGGTCACTAGTCCCAGCTTTCGCTCCTGCTCGACACGTCCGTCTCACAGTCAAGCTCCCTTGTGCACTTACACTCGACACCTGATTGCCAACCAGGCTGAGGGAACCTTTGGGCGCCTCCGTTACTCTTTAGGAGGCAACCGCCCCAGTTAAACTACCCATCAGGCACTGTCCCTGAACCCGATCAGGGTCCGAAGTTAAGAAATCCAGTATAGTCAGAGTGGTATTTCACTTGACGACTCCACCACCACTAGCGTGATAGTCTCACAGTCTCCCACCTATCCTACACAAACCACACCGAATCCCAATACCAAACTATAGTGAAGGTCTCGGGGTCTTTCCGTCCTGCTGCGCGTAACGAGCATCTTTACTCGTAATGCAATTTCGCCGAGTTCGTGGTTGAGACAGCAGAGAAGTCGTTACGCCATTCGTGCAGGTCGGAACTTACCCGACAAGGAATTTCGCTACCTTAGGATGGTTATAGTTACCACCGCCGTTTACTGGGGCTTAAATTCTCCGCTTCACCCCCAAAAGGGTTAACGAGTCCTCTTAACCTTCCAGCACCGGGCAGGCGTCAGTCCGTATACATCGACTTACATCTTCGCACGGACCTGTGTTTTTAATAAACAGTCGCTTCTCTCTGGCCTCTGCGACCACCACCAGCACATCCAGGAGCAAGTCCTGTTCACCGGGATGGTCCCCCTTCTCCCGAAGTTACGGGGGCATTTTGCCGAGTTCCTTAACCACGATTCTCTCGATCACCTTAGTATTCTCTACCTGACCACCTGTGTCGGTTATAGGGTACGGGCAACACACAACCTCACGCCGATGCTTTTCTCGGCAGCATAGGATCACCAGATCACCCCACCAAAATGGGGCGCCCATCAGCTCTCACACTCAAAGTGGGGACGGATTTACCTACCCCCACGTGCTACGACCTTAGACCACGACTACCATCGCGTGGCCTGGCTACCTTCCTGCGTCACACCTCGCGCTTACCGACTCCACACTCAGGTCCTTGCCAACTCGCCAACATCACATCCGAAGACGCAAAGGACGAGCCAGAAAGTTAGTATCATGTGTTTTGGTATTGACGGTTGAATGTCGGTACCAGAATATCAACTGGTTGTCCATCGACTACGCCTGTCGGCCTCGCCTTAGGTCCCGACTTACCCAGGGCGGATTAGCCTAGCCCTGGAACCCTTGGTCATCCGGTGGACGGGTTTCTCACCCGTCTTTCGCTACTCATGCCTGCATTCTCACTCGTACCGGCTCCACCACTCGTTCACACGGCGACTTCACTGCCAGCACGACGCTCCCCTACCCAACACCCCACCATTACGGCTTCAGGGGTGCTGCCACAACTTCGGCGGTGTACTTAGCCCCGCTACATTATCGGCGCTCAATCACTTGACCAGTGAGCTATTACGCACTCTTTCAAGGATGGCTGCTTCTAAGCCAACCTCCTGGTTGTCTTCGCAACTGAACATCCTTTCCCACTTAGCACACGCTTAGGGGCCTTAGTTGATGGTCTGGGCTGTTTCCCTCTCGACAATGAAGCTTATCCCCCACTGTCTCACTGCCACGCTGAACCTTACCGGCATTCGGAGTTTAGTTGACGTCAGTAACCCGGTGGGGCCCATCAGCCATCCAGTAGCTCTACCTCCGGCAAGAACCACGCAACGCTGCACCTAAATGCATTTCGGGGAGAACCAGCTATCACAGAGTTTGATTGGCCTTTCACCCCTAACCACAGGTCATCCCCTCCATTTTCAACTGAAGTGGGTGCGGGCCTCCACGCGCTCTTACACACGCTTCACCCTGCCCATGGCTAGATCACTCCGCTTCGGGTCTAGGACACGCGACTCATTCGCCCTATTCGGACTCGCTTTCGCTACGACTACCCCTCTCGGGTTAACCTCGCCACGCACCGCTAACTCGCAGGCTCATTCTTCAAAAGGCACGCCATCACCCCAACAAGGAGGCTCTGACGGATTGTAAGCACATGGTTTCAGGTACTATTTCACTCCCCTCCCGGGGTACTTTTCACCATTCCCTCACGGTACTATCCGCTATCGGTCATCAGGAAGTATTTAGCCTTACCAGGTGGTCCTGGCAGATTCACACGACATTCCACGAGTACCGTGCTACTCGGGGACATGCACAACGTCGGGGTCACATGTTTCGTCTACGGGACTCTCACCCACTGCGGTACTGTTTCCCACCAGCTTCGACTACACGCAACACACATCAACGTCCCCACCATGCTGGGTGAGACACGCATACCCCACAACACCCTGTCAGCAACACCAGCACGCTTGACACTGACACGGTTTAGGCTCTTCCAGTTTCGCTCGCCACTACTCCCGGAATCATATTTTATTTTCTCTTCCTACGGGTACTGAGATGTTTCACTTCCCCGCGTTCCCTCCACACATCCTATATATTCAGATGCGGGTCACCACACTCTCATGTGGCGGGGTTTCCCCATTCGGAGACCCTCGGATCACAGCCCGTTTATCGGCTCCCCGAGGCTTATCGCAGATTTCCACGTCCTTCATCGGCTCCTGATGCCAAGGCATCCACCATGCGCTCTTACACACTCATACCAACCACTTTCATGGTCGATGATTGTGTGCGCGAAAAAAACACTTTCGGATTTCACAAGAAAAATCACATTACATAACAACACACCACTGGTGTGTTGTTGATGCTCGCGTCCACTATACGATTCTCAAACCACTACCAAACACCACCCACACCCACAACGACGAAGCGCTGTGACTATGGTCTGGGTCGGTCCGTTAGATGAAACCACCACACCACACACACTCGCAGCCACAAAGAAGGACTGTGTT
This sequence comes from Brevibacterium sp. UCMA 11752, assembly GCF_021532235.1. Lineage (NCBI taxonomy): Bacteria > Bacillati > Actinomycetota > Actinomycetes > Micrococcales > Brevibacteriaceae > Brevibacterium > Brevibacterium sp. UCMA 11752. The sequence goes on from NZ_JACBOS010000003.1 coordinate 4,211,492, forward strand.
GTGTGGGGCCTGTGATTCCAGGACCCAATAACGTATTCATTCATATCCACCCACCAACACGCTCACACGAGGCACATACCTCGAAGACCGCTGTGTGGACGAGCCAGATAGGGATGTTCCACCCTTGAGCTGCCCAACCAGCATCACGAATGGATGCTGCGTTGGGGTTCTGATGTGTGCTCCTTAGAAAGGAGGTGATCCAGCCGCACCTTCCGGTACGGCTACCTTGTTACGACTTAGTCCCAATTGCCAGTCCCACCTTAGACGGCCCCCTCCACAAGGGTTGGGCCACCGGCTTCGGGTGTTACCGACTTTCGTGACTTGACGGGCGGTGTGTACAAGGCCCGGGAACGTATTCACCGCAGCGTTGCTGATCTGCGATTACTAGCGACTCCGACTTCACGTAGTCGAATTGCAGACTACGATCCGAACTGAGACTGGCTTTAAGGGATTCGCTAAAACCTCGCGGTCTCGCATCTCTCTGTACCAGCCATTGTAGCATGCGTGAAGCCCAAGACATAAAGGGCATGATGATTTGACGTCATCCCCACCTTCCTCCGAGTTGACCCCGGCAGTCTCCTATGAGTTCCCACCATCACGTGCTGGCAACATAGAACGAGGGTTGCGCTCGTTGCGGGACTTAACCCAACATCTCACGACACGAGCTGACGACAACCATGCACCACCTGTACACCAACCTCAAAGAGGAGGACCTGTTTCCAGGACGGTCTGGTGTATGTCAAGCCTTGGTAAGGTTCTTCGCGTTGCATCGAATTAATCCGCATGCTCCGCCGCTTGTGCGGGCCCCCGTCAATTCCTTTGAGTTTTAGCCTTGCGACCGTACTCCCCAGGCGGGGCACTTAATGCGTTAGCTACGGCGCGGAGAACGTGGAATGTCCCCCACACCTAGTGCCCAACGTTTACGGCATGGACTACCAGGGTATCTAATCCTGTTCGCTCCCCATGCTTTCGCTCCTCAGTGTCAGTTACAGCCCAGAGTCCCGCCTTCGCCACCGGTGTTCCTCCTGATATCTGCGCATTTCACCGCTACACCAGGAATTCCAGACTCCCCTACTGCACTCTAGTCAGCCCGTACCCACTGCACGCGCAACGTTAAGCGTTGCGTTCCACAGCAGACGTGACCAACCACCTACGAGCTCTTTACGCCCAATAATTCCGGACAACGCTTGTACCCTACGTATTACCGCGGCTGCTGGCACGTAGTTAGCCGGTACTTCTTCTGCAGGTACCGTCACCCCAAGGGGCTTCTTCCCTGCTGAAAGCGGTTTACAACCCGAAGGCCGTCATCCCGCACGCTGCGTCGCTGCATCAGGGTTTCCCCCATTGTGCAATATTCCCCACTGCTGCCTCCCGTAGGAGTCTGGGCCGTGTCTCAGTCCCAGTGTGGCCGGTCGCCCTCTCAGGCCGGCTACCCGTCGTCGTCTTGGTGAGCCATTACCTCACCAACTGATAGGCCGCGAGCCCATCCCCAACCGAAAAAACTTTCCACAAACCAAAGATGCCTTAGGTTGTCATATCCGGTATTAGACCCAGTTTCCCGGGCTTATCCCGAAGTCGGGGGCAGGTTACTCACGTGTTACTCACCCGTTCGCCACTCATCCACCCACAGCAAGCTGCGGGCTTCAGCGTTCGACTTGCATGTGTTAAGCACGCAGCCAGCGTTCGTCCTGAGCCAGGATCAAACTCTCCATAAAAAAATTATGTTACGAATGAATCCCAGCAAGACAGCCAACACTACGGTCACGGGGTGACCGCGGTCAGCTTAAAAAAATCATGTCCACACACGCTG
>NZ_JACBOS010000004.1:0-9157 GCF_021532235.1 Brevibacterium sp. UCMA 11752
AACGAGCATCTTTACTCGTAATGCAATTTCGCCGAGTTCGTGTTGAGACAGCAGAGAAGTCGTTACGCCATTCGTGCAGGTCGGAACTTACCCGACAAGGAATTTCGCTACCTTAGGATGGTTATAGTTCCACCGCCGTTTACTGGGGCTTAAATTCTCCGCTTCACCCCCAAAAGGGTTAACGAGTCCTCTTAACTTCCAGCACCGGGCAGGCGTCAGTCCGTATACATCGACTTACATCTTCGCACGGACCTGTGTTTTTAATAACAGTCGCTTCTCTCTGGCCTCTGCGACCCCACCAGCACATCCAGGAGCAAGTCCTGTTCACCGGGATGGTCCCCCTTCTCCCGAAGTTACGGGGGCATTTTGCCGAGTTCCTTAACCACGATTCTCTCGATCACCTTAGTATTCTCTACCTGACCACCTGTGTCGGTTATAGGGTACGGGCAACACACAACCTCACGCCGATGCTTTTCTCGGCAGCATAGGATCACCAGATCACCCCACCAAAATGGGGCGCCCATCAGCTCTCACACTCAAAGTGGGGACGGATTTACCTACCCCCACGTGCTACGACCTTAGACCACGACTACCATCGCGTGGCCTGGCTACCTTCCTGCGTCACACCTCGCGCTTACCGACTCCACACTCAGGTCCTTGCCAACTCGCCAACATCACATCCGAAGACGCAAAGGACGAGCCAGAAAGTTAGTATCATGTGTTTTGGTATTGACGGTTGAATGTCGGTACCAGAATATCAACTGGTTGTCCATCGACTACGCCTGTCGGCCTCGCCTTAGGTCCCGACTTACCCAGGGCGGATTAGCCTAGCCCTGGAACCCTTGGTCATCCGGTGGACGGGTTTCTCACCCGTCTTCGCTACTCATGCCTGCATTCTCACTCGTACCGGCTCCACCACTCGTTCACACGGCGACTTCACTGCCAGCACGACGCTCCCCTACCCAACACCCCACCATTACGGCTTCAGGGGTGCTGCCACAACTTCGGCGGTGTACTTAGCCCCGCTACATTATCGGCGCTCAATCACTTGACCAGTGAGCTATTACGCACTCTTTCAAGGATGGCTGCTTCTAAGCCAACCTCCTGGTTGTCTTCGCAACTGAACATCCTTTCCCACTTAGCACACGCTTAGGGGCCTTAGTTGATGGTCTGGGCTGTTTCCCTCTCGACAATGAAGCTTATCCCCCACTGTCTCACTGCCACGCTGAACCTTACCGGCATTCGGAGTTTAGTTGACGTCAGTAACCCGGTGGGGCCCATCAGCCATCCAGTAGCTCTACCTCCGGCAAGAACCACGCAACGCTGCACCTAAATGCATTTCGGGGAGAACCAGCTATCACAGAGTTTGATTGGCCTTTCACCCCTAACCACAGGTCATCCCCTCCATTTTCAACTGAAGTGGGTGCGGGCCTCCACGCGCTCTTACACACGCTTCACCCTGCCCATGGCTAGATCACTCCGCTTCGGGTCTAGGACACGCGACTCATTCGCCCTATTCGGACTCGCTTTCGCTACGACTACCCTCTCGGGTTAACCTCGCCACGCACCGCTAACTCGCAGGCTCATTCTTCAAAAGGCACGCCATCACCCCAACAAGGAGGCTCTGACGGATTGTAAGCACATGGTTTCAGGTACTATTTCACTCCCCTCCCGGGGTACTTTTCACCATTCCCTCACGGTACTATCCGCTATCGGTCATCAGGAAGTATTTAGCCTTACCAGGTGGTCCTGGCAGATTCACACGACATTCCACGAGTACCGTGCTACTCGGGGACATGCACAACGTCGGGGTCACATGTTTCGTCTACGGGACTCTCACCCACTGCGGTACTGTTTCCCACCAGCTTCGACTACACGCAACACACATCAACGTCCCCACCATGCTGGGTGAGACACGCATACCCCACAACACCCTGTCAGCAACACCAGCACGCTTGACACTGACACGGTTTAGGCTCTTCCAGTTTCGCTCGCCACTACTCCGGAATCATATTTTATTTTCTCTTCCTACGGGTACTGAGATGTTTCACTTCCCCGCGTTCCCTCCACACATCCTATATATTCAGATGCGGGTCACCACACTCTCATGTGGCGGGGTTTCCCCATTCGGAGACCCTCGGATCACAGCCCGTTTATCGGCTCCCCGAGGCTTATCGCAGATTTCCACGTCCTTCATCGGCTCCTGATGCCAAGGCATCCACCATGCGCTCTTACACACTCATACCAACCACTTTCATGGTCGATGATTGTGTGCGCGAAAAAAACACTTTCGGATTTCACAAGAAAAATCACATTACATAACAACACACCACTGGTGTGTTGTTGATGCTCGCGTCCACTATACGATTCTCAAACCACTACCAAACACCACCCACACCCACAACGACGAAGCGCTGTGACTATGGTCTGGGTCGGTCCGTTAGATGAAACCACCACACCACACACACTCGCAGCCACAAAGAAGGACTGTGTTGTGTGGGGCCTGTGATTCCAGGACCCAATAACGTATTCATTCATATCCACCCACCAACACGCTCACACGAGGCACATACCTCGAAGACCGCTGTGTGGACGAGCCAGATAGGGATGTTCCACCCTTGAGCTGCCCAACCAGCATCACGAATGGATGCTGCGTTGGGGTTCTGATGTGTGCTCCTTAGAAAGGAGGTGATCCAGCCGCACCTTCCGGTACGGCTACCTTGTTACGACTTAGTCCCAATTGCCAGTCCCACCTTAGACGGCCCCCTCCACAAGGGTTGGGCCACCGGCTTCGGGTGTTACCGACTTTCGTGACTTGACGGGCGGTGTGTACAAGGCCCGGGAACGTATTCACCGCAGCGTTGCTGATCTGCGATTACTAGCGACTCCGACTTCACGTAGTCGAATTGCAGACTACGATCCGAAACTGAGACTGGCTTTAAGGGATTCGCTAAAACCTCGCGGTCTCGCATCTCTCTGTACCAGCCATTGTAGCATGCGTGAAGCCCAAGACATAAAGGGCATGATGATTTGACGTCATCCCCACCTTCCTCCGAGTTGACCCCGGCAGTCTCCTATGAGTTCCCACCATCACGTGCTGGCAACATAGAACGAGGGTTGCGCTCGTTGCGGGACTTAACCCAACATCTCACGACACGAGCTGACGACAACCATGCACCACCTGTACACCAACCTCAAAGAGGAGGACCTGTTTCCAGGACGGTCTGGTGTATGTCAAGCCTTGGTAAGGTTCTTCGCGTTGCATCGAATTAATCCGCATGCTCCGCCGCTTGTGCGGGCCCCCGTCAATTCCTTTGAGTTTTAGCCTTGCGACCGTACTCCCCAGGCGGGGCACTTAATGCGTTAGCTACGGCGCGGAGAACGTGGAATGTCCCCCACACCTAGTGCCCAACGTTTACGGCATGGACTACCAGGGTATCTAATCCTGTTCGCTCCCCATGCTTTCGCTCCTCAGTGTCAGTTACAGCCCAGAGTCCCGCCTTCGCCACCGGTGTTCCTCCTGATATCTGCGCATTTCACCGCTACACCAGGAATTCCAGACTCCCCTACTGCACTCTAGTCAGCCCGTACCCACTGCACGCGCAACGTTAAGCGTTGCGTTTCCACAGCAGACGTGACCAACCACCTACGAGCTCTTTACGCCCAATAATTCCGGACAACGCTTGTACCCTACGTATTACCGCGGCTGCTGGCACGTAGTTAGCCGGTACTTCTTCTGCAGGTACCGTCACCCCAAGGGGCTTCTTCCCTGCTGAAAGCGGTTTACAACCCGAAGGCCGTCATCCCGCACGCTGCGTCGCTGCATCAGGGTTCCCCCATTGTGCAATATTCCCCACTGCTGCCTCCCGTAGGAGTCTGGGCCGTGTCTCAGTCCCAGTGTGGCCGGTCGCCCTCTCAGGCCGGCTACCCGTCGTCGTCTTGGTGAGCCATTACCTCACCAACAAACTGATAGGCCGCGAGCCCATCCCCAACCGAAAAAACTTTCCACAACCAAAGATGCCTTCGGTTGTCATATCCGGTATTAGACCCAGTTTCCCGGGCTTATCCCGAAGTCGGGGGCAGGTTACTCACGTGTTACTCACCCGTTCGCCACTCATCCACCCACAGCAAGCTGCGGGCTTCAGCGTTCGACTTGCATGTGTTAAGCACGCAGCCAGCGTTCGTCCTGAGCCAGGATCAAACTCTCCATAAAAAAATTATGTTACGAATGAATCCCAGCAAGACAGCCAACACTACGGTCACGGGGTGACCGCGGTCAGCTTAAAAAAATCATGTCCACACACGCTGGCGTCACCACCCCGGCGAGGGGGCCGTGACTTGTGTGTGAACATGTGATTGTCTTACCAGAAATAATGTTTCTGGCATCACTATCTGTTCAAACAAATACGCTATTGGATTCTCAAACCACACACACTCACCCGTCACCACACACCATCACAAAATGGCGGCGTACACCGGGGGGTGTCAGTTTCAATTGTTGTTGCCATCCCCATCCTGTGAACAACCTGCTCAAACTGTGTTTGTGCTGGTCATACCGGGTGAAAACTGTTCTCGAAGAACTCGTTTTCTGCGGGGCAACGAGATACAACTCTAGACCAGGCCGACCAGTGCGTGCAACTCGAAACCGGAAAACTCAGCGTGACGCCCGTCACCAGGACAGTTGCGACAGCCTCGGGCCCCGGAATACCGGGGATCGGTGGGCGCAGAACCTCGCCGATGCTTGGTTCTGCCGGTGTTACGGTCGTTTCATGACTGCGGACAATGTTTCTCCTCGTCCCGACAACGGCTCAGCACCGATAGCTGTCATCGCCGGAGCCACCGGCTTCATCGGCAGATCGCTCCTTGCTCCCCTTCTGTCATGGGGTTACCAGGTGCGCACCATCGGGCGGGCAGCATCCTCGGGCACACATGTCTCCTGGGACGATCCGGACGGAATCGCCGCCATGATCGATGGCGCCGATCTGCTCATCAACTTCGCCGGCCGCAGCGTGGGGTGTCGATACAACGATCGCAACCGGCAGGAGGTCTGGGACTCACGAGTGACGACGACTCGGACCTTGAACGATGCGGTCAGGGCCGCCTCGGCGCCACCGCGTCTGTGGATCAACTCGAGCACGGCCACTGTCTACCGTCATGCCATGGATCGGCCGCAGACCGAGACCGACGGGGACATCGGTGAGGGCTTCTCAGTTGATGTGGCCAAAGGCTGGGAGCGAGAATTCTTCCGTGGCGATCTCCTGCAGACCAGACGGGTCGCTTTGCGGATGGCGATCGTGCTCGGTGACGGCGCGGCGTTGAATATGCTCGCGACCGCGGCCAGATTCGGTGCCGGCGGTCCCCAGCTGGAAGGGCGCTGGTTCGGCCACACTCGCTACCGCGGCATCGGACCCGACGCGTCAGGACCGAAGGTCTGGCGGGGACATCCGCTCAGTCATGGGAAACAGAAGTTCAGTTGGGTGCACATCGACGATGTTGTGCGTGCGATCCGCTTCATCGATGCCCACGAGGAGATCACCGGTCCTATCAACGTCTCGAGTCCCGGAGTCTCGGACAACACCGCGCTGATGGCTGCCCTGAGACGAGCCGTCCGGATGCCGATCGGCATTCCGGCACCACGTTGGCTGCTGGAAATCGGGATGACCGTCCTCCGACAGGAGTCGGAGCTGGTGCTCAAGAGCCGCTGGGTGCTGCCCAAGCGGCTGGAGCAGGCAGGGTTCGAGTTCAGGTGGACGGATATCGGTGCGGCGACGAAGAGCCTGCTTCGGTAGAAGCTGCACAACACGGATCCGGCACGGGCGGCGTCAGCCGGCGGTCACCTCGGCGGGGATACCGGCCTGCACACAATCGGGGCAGTAGGGCTGACGGTTCTTCTCCGTGCAGTCCTCACAGCGCAGGTACTGCTCACGGCAGTCCAGGTTCGCGCAGTTGACGAAGTTCGGGGTCGCCTTGTCACACGCGACGCAGTGACCGATCGATTCGGCTCCTTCGCCGAACTCCACGTGCATGCGCTTGTCGAAGACGTAGAGGGAGCCGTCCCAGTACCCGGTGTTGCCGAAGGTCTCTCCGTAGCGGACGATGCCGCCGTCGAGCTGGTAGACCTCTTCGAACCCGCGGTTCTTCATCAGCACGGACAGAACTTCGCAGCGGATTCCTCCGGTGCAGTAGGTGACGACCGGCTTGTCCTTGAGGTCGTCGTACTTGCCCGATTCGATCTCGGCGATGAAGTCCTTGGTGGTGTCCGTCTCGGGCACGATCGCATCCCGGAACTTCCCGATCTGGGCCTCCATCGCATTGCGACCGTCGAAGAAGACGACATCATCGCCGCGTTCGTCGAGGAGCTTGTGCAGGGCTCCCGGTTTGAGATGCTCGCCGCCGCCTTCGACTCCGCTCTCGGTCACGGTGATCTCGTCGTCGGTGCCGAAGGTCACGAGCTCGGGCCGGACCTTGACGCTCAGGCGGGGGAAATCGTCGCCCTCGCCGTTGGACCATTTGATGTCGGCCTTCTTGAACGGTTCATAGGATCGCGTCGCCCGCACATACTGCTTGACGTCGAAGATGTCGCCGCCGATGGTGGCGTTGATGCCGTCCTTCGACACGATCACGCGCCCCTTGAGCCCGAGACTCTCAGCCAGAGTATGCTGCCACAGTTTGACTGCCTCTGGGTCCGCCAAGGGGGTGAAGACGTAGAACAAGACGATTTTGGGAGTTGCCATGGCCCATATTCTAGTTGGCGAGACCTCAGGCGGTACCCGCATGTGGCGCAGACTACTGGTCGCCTCGATCACATAATCCACTCATCGATGAGACCGGTTTCTCCCCCTCCCCCGCACCACGGCTAAGATTGGCTCTGATGCCGTGTCGTATGAAAGGGCCGTTAAGAGGACATGTCGAGTAACCTCAACTCTGCGAATTCCACGCAGGTCGAATCCCAGCAGGTCGAAACCGATCAGGCCGCCTCCAAGAAGGTCAAGGAGACCGTCGAGTTCGCTGCTGCGAATCCCGACGTGGACCAGCCCTATGCCGACCTCGGACTGAAGGCCGACGAATACGCGCAGATCCGCGAGATCCTGGGACGTCGCCCCACCTCGGCGGAGTTGGCGATGTACTCGGTCATGTGGTCCGAGCACTGCTCCTACAAGTCCTCGAAGGTGCATCTGTCGAAGTTCGGTGACAAGGTCACCGAAGACATGAAGAAGCACCTGCTCGTGGGCATCGGCGAGAACGCCGGCGTCGTCGACATCGGCGACGGCTGGGCCGTGACCTTCAAGGTCGAGTCCCACAACCACCCCAGCTACGTCGAACCCCACCAGGGCGCTGCCACCGGCGTGGGCGGAATCGTGCGCGACATCATCTCGATGGGCGCCCGCCCCGTGGCCGTGATGGATCAGCTGCGCTTCGGAGCCATCGACCACCCCGACACCTCTCGCGTGCTCCACGGAGTCGTCTCCGGAATCAGCACTACGGCAACTCCCTCGGCCTGCCCAACATCGGCGGCGAGACCGTCTTCGACTCCGTCTACCAGGGAAACCCCCTGGTCAACGCCCTCGCAGTCGGCGTCATGCGCCACGAGGACATCCGTCTGGCCAATGCTTCGGGCAAGGGCAACAAGGTCATCCTCTTCGGTGCCCGCACCGGTGGAGACGGCATCGGCGGAGCCTCGATCCTCGCCTCAGAGTCCTTCGACGACACCAAACCTTCGAAGCGTCCAGCTGTGCAGGTCGGCGACCCCTTCGCAGAGAAGGTCCTCATCGAATGCTGCCTCGAACTCTTCCACGCGGGCGTTGTCGAAGGCATCCAGGACCTCGGTGCTGCCGGCATCAGCTGCGCCACCTCCGAGCTGGCCTCGAACGGCGACGGCGGTATGCACATCGCCCTCGACGACGTACTGCTGCGCGATGAGACTCTGACCCCTGAGGAGATCCTCATGTCGGAGTCCCAGGAGCGGATGATGGCCGTTGTCACCCCCGAACGCCTCGACGACTTCCTGGCGATCGTGGGCAAATGGGACGTCGAAACCTCCGTCCTCGGCGAGGTCACCGACTCCGAACGCCTCATCATCGAATGGCACGGAGACGTCATCGTCGATGTGCCGCCTCGCTCGGTCGCCCACGACGGCCCCGTCTACGAACGTCCGATGGTCGAGCCATCATGGACTGCCGAGGTCGCGGCGAACACCGTGGAATCCGCTGGATTGGTCAAGCCTGAGGGCGACGAGCAGCTGCGCGCGACCGTCCTCCAGCTCGCAGGCGCACCGACCTGGCGTCGAAGAACTGGATCACCTCCCAGTACGACAAATACGTGCAGGGCAACACCGCCAGGCGTTCCCCGACGATGCGGGAGTCATTCGCGTCGACGAGGAGTCCGGCCTCGGCGTGGCCATCGCCACCGACGCCAACGGTCGCTACTGCTACCTTGATCCGGCCCGAGGCGCAGCGCTGGCGCTTGCCGAGGCCTACCGCAACGTCACCACCGCCGGGGCCATCCCGCGTGCGGTCACTGACTGCCTCAACTTCGGCTCCCCCGAGGACCCTGAGATCATGTGGCAGTTCGCGGCCGCAGTCGAGGGCCTCGCCGAGGCGTGCCAGGACCTGGGCATTCCCGTGACCGGCGGCAACGTCTCCCTCTACAACCAGACCGGTGGCGTGGCCATCCACCCGACCCCGTCGTCGGTGTCCTCGCGTCTTCGACGACGTCACCCGCCACACCCAGCGGCTGGAAGGAACCGGGCCAGACCATCTACCTGCTCGGAACGACCGAAGCCGAACTCGACGGTTCGGCGTGGGCCGACGTGACTGCCGGCCACCTCGGCGGAGTGCCTCCGCAGTACAGCCGGGCACGGAGAAGGAACTCGGTGAGATCCTCATCACTCCTCGCGTGACGGCATGATCGATGCCGCGCACGACCTGTCCGAGGGCGGTCTGTCGCAGGCACTCATCGAATCCTGCCTGCGCTTCGGCACAGGTGCCCGCATCTGGCTCGACGAGGTGTGCGACCGCGACGACATCGACGTGTTCACCGCTCTGTTCTCCCGAGTCCACCGCGCGTGCGATCGTGGCCGTGCCGCGGTCCGAAGAGGTCCGCTTCAAGGACATGTGCACCGCTCGGCATTTCCCGTTCATCCGCATCGGCATGACCG